>CBDCWR010000001.1:0-22642 GCA_965223385.1 Candidatus Multivoraceae bacterium
CCGAGTCGGTGCTGGTCGACCTCGCGATCGACGCGCAGGACGCAGACGCCGTGCTCGAGACGGACCATCCGGTCCTGCAGGGCCTCGCCGACCTCCGTTTCCTGCTGCCGGGCGCCTTGCGGGTGGCGACCGAGGGTGAAGGCTCCGGCGATCTCGAGCGCACCCCGTTCGTCCGTACGACCGATTCGGGCAGCATCCTCACGATCCGCCCGGGCTTCGGTGGCGAGGGGCTGAGCTACGCCGACTTCAACGTGCCGTCGAAGCTGCGCGACAGCTACGCACCCAGCGGAACGCCGGTGGCGCTGGCCTACCTCCTCACGGGCCGGTTCCCGTCGGCCTACCCCGAGGGAGTGGAGTACCCGGATCGCGAGGCCGAGCGGCCACCCGGACTGCCGCCGGGCGTGCAGCTGCCACCACCGGAGGACGCCGAGATGATCCGGCGCGAGCCCGTGCCGGAGGCCCAGCGGGGCGAAGGCGCCGTGCTGGTATTCGCTGACGTCGACTTCGTCACCGACCAGCTGGCGTTCACGCAGAACCCGTTTGGCCTGCTCCAGGCATCCAACGACAACCACCGCGTGTTCCTCAACAGCGTCGACTTCCTCATGGGGTCGGAGGAGCTGATGAAGGTGCGCGCCAAGAAGGGGCTGTCGCGACCGTTCACGCTGTTCGACGAGATCGAGGCGGAGGCCGAATCGGAGACGCTCGAGCGTGAGCGTCAGATCCGCGCCGAGATCGAGCAGTTCCAGGACGAGCTGCGCACGAAGCAGAGCTCGCTCACCGCGCGCAATGCGGCGCTGCTGCAGAAGCAGACGCAGGACGACATCGCGGCACTCAACGAGCGCATCGCGGAGGCCAACCGCGAGCTGCGGGAGATTCGGAAAGGCCGCCGCGAGTCCCTCGAGCGCCAGGAGAGCGGCGTCCGGTTCGCCGTCATGGGCTGGATGCCCATCCTGGTGCTGATCTTCGGTCTGGTCGCGGCGCGTCGTCGTCGCGGGAACGCCTGAGGAGGAGACCTGATGGACCTCAATCGCAAGCTTGGTCTCGCGGCCGCTCTTCTTTTTGTGCTCTCGGCAGCGACGTACTGGAACGACCAGCGCCGCGCGGAGGGATTCCAACGCGGGCAGAAGCTCTTTCCGAACCTCAACCCGGACGAGGTCAGCCAGGTGGTCGTGCGCTCCGGAGGCGAGACCGTCACTCTCGCGCGCACCAGCGACGGCTACCAGATCCAGGAGGCCAACGGCTATCGCGCGAAGAACGAGGCGGTGAACCGCATCGTGCGCGACGTTCTCGGCGTCTCTCTCGCTCGCCGCGTCGGCGGAGAAGGGGTCGCCGAGGAGTTTGGCATCGAGCCGCTCGCCGAGGATGGCGTCGAGGTGGCGCTGCTGGGCGCGGGGGGTGACGAGCTCGTCCGCGCGCGCGTCGGCAACGAGTCCGACGACGGCACCGCGCACTTCGTGGCCCAGGTCGCCGACGAGGGGGCCGTCGAGGACGTGTACCTCAGCGAGGCGCGCGTGCGGCTCGACACCAGCGTCGACGACTTTCTACGCAAGGAGATCGTGGACGTCACGTCCGGCAGCATCGTGCGCATCGAAGGCAGCGACTTCGTGATCTCGAAACCGGAAGACGGCTCGCTGGCTCTCGAGGAGACCGGCGGGCGCGAGGAGAAGGCGAGCGAGGCTTCGAAGCTCAAGTCGGCTCTGAGCCGCCTCGAGTTCGATCGGGTCTTCCTCGCCGACGCACCCGAGGTGCGGGGCCTCGAGTTCCGCCAGGGCCTTCGGGTCGACCTGGACGACCAGAGTGGCTACATCGTGTCCGTGGCAGATCAGGCAGACGTGACCTACGTCCAGATCACCGGCTACCTTTCGGTCGACCGGGTGGAGATCTCGCAGGAGGACACCGACGAGGACCTGGAAGAGAAGTCGGGCGTACTCAAGCGCAACGACGAGATCAACCAGTTCAACGCGTATCACGGCTCCTGGGTCTACGCGCTCAGCGAGACCGAGGCGGCGCCTTTTGCGCTGCGCAAGCGTGATCTCCTGGAGTAGGGCCGCGCGGCGGGGCATCGGCTGCCTCATGCTGCTCGCAGGTCTGACGGCCTGCGAGCGCTCCTCCGCAGATGCGGACGGGGAGAGCCCTGGGGAGGCCGGGGTGGTGACCTACCAGGTGCGCGGTCGCGTGCTCGAAGCCTGGGAGGGTGACGACCGTGTGGCGCTCCGTCACGAGGCGATTCCCGAGCTCGTGGGCCGCGAGGGGGAGGTCGAAGGCATGAACGAGATGAGCATGCGCTTCCCCGTGCGGGAGGGTCTCGATCTCGAGGCCCTCGAAGTGGGAGCCGCCGTGCAGTTCGTGCTTTCCGTCGACTGGACGAGGCGTCCGCCGCACCGTATCGAGTCGCTCGAGCTGCTCGGACCCGACGTCGATCTCGACCTCAGCCGGTAGCCGCCTGTCGCGTCGGCCGGGGCCGCGCGCGTCGACAGTTGCCGGCAAGGCGCACCATGGCTCCGCCTCGTCGAAGTTGATTTTTTGAGTCATCTAAAAATATACTTCGTGGCATGGAACGCCTGGTCCCGCGCATCGTGCGCCTCTCCCTGCCCTCCGTGGTCGCCGCAGGGCTCCTCCTGACGTCCGGCGTCGGCGCGGCGCAGGAGCGCGCGGAGGCTGCCGAGGCCTGTGGTGTCTCTGGCCACGTGCGCACCACGAGCGGTGCGCCGGTCGAAGGAGCGATCGTCGCCACCGTCCCGGCGTCCGAAAGTGCGACGACCGGCCCGGACGGCGCCTACTGCTTCGACCCACCCCGCACCGCCGAGCCCCTCCGCCTGCTCGTGGTCGCCGAGGGTTTTGGCATGGCGCGCCGCGCCCTCGAGAGCTCCGCGCCGCAGGCGCCCCTGGTCGCCGACTTTGCCCTCCGCCCCGAGTTCGGCGAGGAGGTCGTGGTCACGGCCAGCGGCACGAAGCAGCGTCTGATGGACGTTCCGATCCACCTTTCGGTCCTCGATTCAGCGGTGATCGAGGCGAGCGGCGCGCGCACGCTGGCCGAGGCCGTGGAGTGGGGCTCCGGGATCCGGGTCGAGAGCAACTGCCAGAACTGCAACACGTCCCAGGTCCGCATGCTGGGTCTCGAGGGGCCCTACACTCAGGTTCTCATCGAAGGGCAGCCCACGATCTCGTCGCTGGCCCTCGTCTATGGGCTCGAGCAGCTGCCGGCACGCATGATCGAGAGCGTCGAAGTGGTCAAGGGAGGCGGCTCCGCGCTCTACGGTGCCGGGGCCGTTGCGGGGGTCATCAACCTCCTGCCGCATCGCGCCAGCCACACGCACTTCGACGTGGAAGCGCAGGCGGTGCGCATGGGCGGGGAGACCGGCGGCAGCGCGGGCTTCACCTCGGACTGGACCCCGCGCGAGAAGAGCGGTGGCCTGACCCTGATTGGTCACGCGGACGAAGTGCGCGCCGCGGATCTCGACGGCGATGGCTTCTCCGACATCTCGAAGCGTCAGCTCGAGGCGCTGTCTGCGCGCTACGAGTACTTCGTGCGGGGCGACTCCGGGCGGCTCACCGCCGAGCTGGTGCACACGGCCGAGGACCGTCGCGGCGGCGACGCCCTCGACCGGCCGCCGCACGAAGCGCTGATCGCCGAGGAGATCCTCTCGCAGCGGGGTGCCGCCTCGCTCGCGTGGCTGCACCAGGTGAGTGGCAAGCTCGACTATCGGGCGCTGGTCTCGTTCGCGCGAACGGAGCGCGACAGCTACTACGGCACGGGCCGCGATCCGAACGCCTACGGCACGACCGAGAACCCACTGTGGATCCTGGACTCGCAGGTCAACGGGTACGTGGCGCGGGGTACCTGGACGGGTGGTGTCCAGAGCCGCGTCGACGAGACGGAGGACGTGCAGCTCGGCTACGGCCGCAGCATCTCGCAGCGCTTCACCCAGGTCTCCAGCTACGTCCAGCACGAGCGCAGCGTCGCCAAGGGCGTGACCCTGCTCGCCGGGGCGCGTCTCGATCGCCACGGCGCCCTCGACGACGAGATCTTCTCGCCGCGGCTCGCGGCCATGTGGTCGCCGCGCTCCGACATGACGGTGCGCGCCACCTACTCGCGTGGCTTCAGGCCACCGGCGATCTTCGACGAAGATCTCCACATCCGCCTCGTCGGCGACGGCGAGGCCCAGGTGCTGCGCAACGCCGAAGGGCTCCGGGAGGAGCGGTCGGCGAGCCGGCTGCTGAGCTGGCAGTGGCGCCCGCGCTTCGGTCGAAGGTTGAACGCGTCGTTCGAAGTGAACGCCTTCAGCACCACCCTGGACGACCTGTTCCTTCAGGTGGAGCGCGACGATGTCACGACGCCGGCGGTCGAGTTCGAGCGCATCAACTTCGGCCGGGCCGAGGTCGAGGGAGTCGAGCTCAATCTGGGGCTGCGCCTCGGATCGCAGCTGGCGGTGGATCTGAGCGGCGGCTGGCAGGAGGGCCTCTTCGCGGAAGAGGAGCCGCAGTTCGGCTCGCGCGAGTTCTACCGCACGCCCAACGAGTTTGCGTCCGTCAGCGCCGTATGGACCGGTGATGTGTGGACCCTCTTCGCCGGTGCACGCTTCACCGGGTCGATGCTGGCGCCGCACTTCGCCGGCTTCATCCCCGAGGACCGGCTCGAGCAGACGCCCTCCTTCCTGACCTTCGACGTGGGCGTGGCGCGCGACGTTCAGCTCCCGGGGAGCCGCTCGCTCCGTCTCTCGCTCGAGCTCAAGAACCTGACGGACGCCTACCAGGACGACCTCGATCGCGGTCCGCTGCGCGACGGGACGTACGTCTACGGACCACGCTTCCCTCGCAGCGTCTCGGTGGGTGTCGCGTGGCACTGGCGGTGAGCCCCCGCGGCCTGGCGGCTGCCCTCGCGCTGCTCGTGGCGTTGGCCGCACCTACAGAGGTCCTGTCGGAGGCGCCGCGCTCCCTCGCCGGGGTCTCGGTGACCACCGTCGACGGAGAGTCGCTCCGCGGCGAGGAGTACGAGGGGAGCTTCGTGCTCGTCGACTTCTGGGCCACCTGGTGCGCACCGTGTCTCGAGGATCTCCCGCATCTGCGGCGTCTCGTGCGCGAGTTTGGTGGTCAGGGCTTCGAGGTGCTGGGTGTGTCCATGGACGAGATGGGGCGCCCCGGCTTCAGGTCCTGGCTGCTTCGCCAGCGCATCGACTGGCGGCAGGTGCACGACGGCAGGAGCTTCGACGGGGCCCTGGCCCGGCAGTTCGAGGTGGACGCCGTTCCGGCGACCTTCCTGTACGACCGGCGCGGCCGTCTGCTCGGTCGTGACGTCGGGCTCGAGGAGGTCGAGGCGATTCTGCAGGCTGCTCTGCGCAGCACGCGTCGCGGACGCTAGCTAGTCGCGCGCTTCCCGCAGGCTCTCGCGGGCGGCCGCCACGCGCGGATCGTCGGCTCCGAACGCGGCCTCGAGAATGTCGACACCCTCCTGCATCTGCTCGATCGCGCCCGCACGGTTGCCAAGCTTCAGGAGGTGGCGCCCGTAGCCGACCTGGGCCGAGCCGATGCGGAAGTTGTCGGGCTCGAGGGCGGCTCGGAAGACCGCGAGGGCCTCGTCGTGAAGAGGGCCGGCCTGTTCGTGCTCGCCCATCGCGTCGAGGGTCTTCGCCATCGCGGTCAGCGTGATGGCCGTGCTGGGGTGGTCGTCGCCGAAGGCCTCGCGCTTGATGTCGAGTGACTCCTCGAAGCGCGCCATGGCCTCGGCATGGCGCCCCTGGTCGTGGTAGGTCGACGCCAGGTTCGTGAGGTTGATGGCCACCAGCCCGTGACGTGGCCCGGCAATCTGCCGGTTGCCGTCGATCGCCTCCTGGAAGAGCGCGACCGCCTCATCGTGCTGGCCCATGTCGCTCAGCAGCATGCCCAGGTTGTTGAGGGTCGGCATGACCTCCCGGTGCACGTCGCCGTGCAGCTTTCGCTTGAGCTCGAGTGCGCTCTCCAGCGTCTCGCGGGCCTCTTCTTGGCGCCCGAGGTGGACGTAGAGCATGCCCAGGTTGTTGAGCGTCGCGGCCACGTGGGAGTGCTCGTTGCCGTGCGCGGCGCGGAGCACTGCAAGCGTCTCGTGAAAGTAGCTCTCCGCCTGATCGAACTCACCGGCCGTGTGGTGCAGGCGCGCCAGCTCGTTGAGCGAGGCCGCCACGTCGGGATGCGCGTCACCCAGCGCCTCGCGGCGAAGCTCCAGAGACTCTTCGAGCAGTTCCCGGGCCTCGCCGTGCAGGCCGAGCTCGTGGTAGGTGGTTCCCAGAGTGTCGCGAATGTCCGCTCCGACCGTCGGGTTGTCCTGGAAGCTCTGCGCGAGGCGGCTGCGGGCGTGACCCAGGGCCTCGACCACGGTGACGTCCCGGCCGGCTCCCGCCTCGGGGCTCGCCGAGGAGAGGATGTTGCGCAGGAAGCGGTTGATCGCGCCGGTCTTCGCCGCCTCGTCGCGCGCCACCTGCTCGGCCTCGCGTGCGGTCTGCTCCGCGGCGCGAGCTCGCAGCAGGCCCGCCGTAGCGAGCGCCGTGCCGCCGAGGATCGCGGCCGTGACGATCGCGGCGGTGGCCACGGCGAGGCGGTGACGTCGCATGAACTTCGAGGCGCGGTAGCTGAGCGAGGGGGGGCCCGCGACGACCGGCTCGTGCGCGAGGTGGCGCTCGATGTCCTGGGCGAGCTCGCGGGGAGACGCGTACCGGCGGTCCCGGTCCTTTTCGAGGGCCTTCATCACGATCCAGTCGAGGTCGCCGCGCAGCGAACGGGTCAGCTGCTTCGCCTCCGTACCGCGTCGCTGCGCGATCTCGGAGGCCGTGTGGGAGCTCGAGAGCCGATCGGAAGGCTTCGACGGGTCGCGCTCGCGGATGTGACGCCGCATCTCTTCCGGGTCGCCACGTCGCAGCGTGTCGCGCTCGAAGAGCTGCGTGCCGCTGAGGAGCTCGTAGAGGATGGCTCCGAGCGCATACACGTCGCTGCGTGTGTCGATGTCGTCGCTGCGCAGCCCGGCCTGCTCCGGCGACATGTACTCCGGGGTGCCGACCCACTGGCCGAGCTGGGTCTGCGCCGAGCTCCCGAGGTCGGTCGCGTTGCCGACCGCCTTGGCGATGCCGAAGTCGATGATCTTGGGGACCGGACGGTCGGCTTCTTCGGTGACCAGGATGTTCGACGGCTTGAGGTCGCGGTGGATGATGCCCTTCTGGTGGGCGTGCTCGACCCCTGCGCAGATGTCGAGAAAAAGCTGCAGGCGCTCGGTGGTGGTGAGCTTCTTCTCGTCGCAGTAGTGGGTGACGGCCTCGCCCTGGATCAGCTCCATCACGAAGTAGGGCCGGCCCCCGTCGGTTGCGCCTGCGTCGTAGACGCGGGCGACGTTGGAGTGGTCCATGCGCGCGAGCGCCTGGCGCTCGCCGTGGAAGCGCGCGAGCACCTCCTCACTGTCCATGCCCAGCTTGATCAGCTTGATGGCGACGTCGCGGATCACGGGCGAGACCTGCTCCGCGCGCCACACCTCACCCATGCCGCCGCGCCCGATCCGATCGATCAGGCGGTAGGGCCCCAGGTGGTCGTCAGGGCGCGTGCCCTCGAGGGTGTCGGCGAGGCTCTCGAAGAGCGGGCCTCGTAGTGCGCCTCCGGGCGAGAGGAAGCTGTCGGCGGTGCCGAGATCGAACGTTCCGAGGCCAAGGGTGCTCAGGACCTCGGTGCCGGAGATCTCCTCGCTTCCCCGTTCGCCCGCGGGCTGCGCCAGGGTCGGGTCGTCCGGGCTCGTGCCTTCGCCAGGCCTCGAGTCTGATCGCGCGCCGTCACTCATGGGATGCAGAGAGGGTAGCAGCAGCCCCCTCGGCGGCCGAGGCTCGGGGTCGAACGAAAAGCCGCGAGAGATGGATGCCGTGCCCAAGGAAAGAGGCCCCCGAAGGGGCCTCTTCGTGCAAGGCACCGGTCACGACCTGCGCCTCATGCTGTGCAGCGCTCCTCGCCCTGTGCTTCTACCGGGCCGAGGTCCGGAAGATCTCGGGCCCCGAGGGGCCCGGAGATGCCAGGCATAGGACATCGCTCGGCGGAGCCGAGCGGTGTTTCCTAAAAGGAGAACCGCAGGCCGATCTCGAACTGCCGCGGGGTGGTCGACAGGAAGCTGCCCAGCCCGAATTCGGGGTTGGCGACTCCATCGGACAGGAACGGCTGCTCCTGCTCGGACTCCGCGTTGACCGACCAGGAGGCCTCGTCGAACAGGTTGAACGCCTGCGCGAAGACGTCAAAACGGTAGTCGCCGAACTCGAAGAACTTCGAGATGCGGAGGTCGACCGTGTTGATGCTCTCGTTGCGCTCACCGTTGCGATCTACGAGGCGCCCGTTGACCACGGCTCGTGCGCGACCATCGAACGGACCGTCGCCGCCCGTGTAGTTGTGCGCGTCGACGAAGTCGATCGCCGTGAACGGCAGGCCGCTCCGGTACTCGAACACACCCGACAGCTGGATGTCCCACGGCAGGCGGACCATGCCGTGGAGCACGAAGCGGTCCGTGACGTCGCGATCCGAGAGGCCGCGGTCGTAGTCGAGGTTGGCCGGGTCGGAGATGGTGACGTCGGTTGCGGTCCGCTCGTTGGAGTCGGTGTCCTCGTCCTCCGACCACGTGTAGTGCGCGCTCATGGAGTAGCGCCCGTTGAAGCGCTTGTCCACCTTGAGCGTGACGGCCGTGTACTCGCTCTCGCCGCTGGAGTCGCGGACGAGGATCTCGCCGAAACCGGCCATGGGACGTGAGCTGTTGTACACGGCGCGGCCGAACTGGTCGCGGCTGGCGACCGTCCGGTTGAGATCGCCGTTGCGCTGGAGGTTCTCGGACTCCGCGTAGAGCAGGTCCACGGTGCCCTTCCAGCCGGGCGCGAGCTCACGCTCGTAGCCGAAGTTGAGGCGCCACGTCTCCGCGAGCTCCCAGTCCGGGTTGGTGATCGTCGTCGCGATCAGCGTGCCGTCGGGCGGCGCGCCGTTGTCGATCGGCGTGTCGAAGGGCACCCAGCCGGGGAGGAAAGGTGCCACGAAGACGATGCCGTAGCTCGGGAAAACGCCCGTCTGCTGCACCTGACCGGCAAACAGCAGGGTCGGCGTGCGGCCGAAGAAGAGGCCGGCACCGCCACGCACCACGTCGCGGCCGTTGGGCGACCAGGCGACGCCCAGACGCGGAGCGATGTTGTCCGTGTCGTCGGGAATGTCGCGGCCCTCGGGCAGGATGTGCTCGAGGTCGTCCGGGTTGTACTCGGCCTCGTAACGCAGGCCGTAGTTCACCGTGAGGTTGCCGCTCTTCCAGCTGTCCTGGGCGTAGATGCCGAGCGACTCCTGCTTCTCGTCGTAGTTCGGGAACGTGACGTCACCGAAGTAGATGAGACCGTCCGACGCGTTGTCGTTCAGGAAGTTGTCGACCGACGTGAAGTCGTAGCGGCCGTCGCGGAAGCCCGCGAAGAGCTGCTTCAGGTTGTCCTCGGAGTAGTCGACGCCGAACTTGGTGTCGTGCGCGCCGAAGAGGTAGCCGAAGTCGTTCTTGATCTGCAGCTGATCCTCTTCCACGAAGATCGGCAGGAAGAAGTCCTTGCCCACCTCGTCGCGGTCGGCGAACTGGAAGCGCAGCTCCGACTCGATCGGCTGGCCGACGCGGCCGGAGAGACGATCGAGATCGTCCGTCTGCAGCTGGATCCGGAACTCGTTGACGGCGTTGGCGCCGATCACCGAGGTGAGGCTGAAGATGCCGGAGATCGTCTCCTCGAGCTTCGACGACTCTTCGTCGAGGAACGCCGAGGAGCGGTCGAAGTCGGTGTAGTTCAGGCGCAGCGTCGCGTTGTTCGACTCGTTGAACTGGTGGTTCAGCTTGCCGAAGAGAATGGTGTTCTCGATGTTGCGCACGAACTCGCCGCGGGCCGAGCCGTCCGGCTGCCGGACGTAGCCGTCGATGAGCGTGGCGTAGCGCTGGTCGGTCTGCGCCTTCAGGTTGATCGCGTCGTAGACGCTCAGGCAGTTCGTCGTGCCCGGGGTGCCGCAGCCGTTCCAGTTGGTCGGGGTGCGGAGGCTCCGGATGAACGGCGTGTCGCGGTCGACCTGGTCGAACGCGAAGTAGAAGTGCGTCTTGTCCTGCACGATCGGCCCGCCGATCGAAGCGCCATAGTCCTGGCGCTCGAACTCGGCGACTTCCGACCCGAAGTCGACCCCGCGTGCCTCACCGAGAGGCGAGTTCGGGATGTCCTCGGCCAGGCCGTCGTCGCGGAACTGGTAGAACACCGAGCCCTTGAGATCGTTCGTGCCCGAGCGCGTGATCACGTTGATCGAGCCACCACCGGAGCGCCCGAACTCGGGCGAGAACTCGTTCGTGATGACCTGGAACTCGGCGACCGAGTCCTGCGCGACCACGAGACCGCCGTTCTCCGTGGCCTCACCACCGAGGCCGTAGCCGAAGAAGGTGCTCTTGCTGTTGGCGCCGTCGACGTTGAGGCCGGTGTACATGCCGCGCTGACCGCTCATGGTGAGGAAGCCGCGCGACTGATCCACCTGCACGGTCGGGGTGAGGAGCGCGTAGTTGGTGAAGTCGCGCCCGTTGATCGGCAGCGCCTCGATCGACTCCTGGTCGATGTAGCTGGCGGCCGAGGAGCGGCTGACCTCGATCAGCGGCGTCTCGGCCGTGACGGTGATGACCTCGCTGGTCGACTCGACCTGCATCTGCAGGTTGATGTCGATGACCTGCGCAACCTGAACGCGGATGTCCGCCTGACGGGTCGTCTGGAGGCCTTCCAGGGTGCCGGTCACCTCGTAGACGCCGGGCTGCAGGCCACGGGCCGAGTAGGCGCCGTTGGCGTCCGTGATCACCGTGCGGCTGGCGCCGGTGTCCTGGTTCCTGACCACGACGGTGACGCCGGGGAGGGCGCCGCCACTGTTGTCGGTGATGGTGCCTTGGATCTCACCACTGATCTGCTGCGCTCCCAGGCCCGGGGCCAGGAGCAAGCAACCAGCGAGGAGGGCCAGGGTGGCCGTCGTCAAGCGGGTTCGCTTCATGGGTCTTCCTCTCTCAAAGAGCGGTTAGTTGAAGAAATGGGATGTATGGGGTTGGTTCAGCTGCATCGGTGCTCGTGAGCGGTTCGTGCAGGGTGTCGACACCACCCCAAAGGCGGCGTGATCGTCCGTGTCCCCCCGGTCCGTGTCTCTCACGAAATGCTGCAGTGCGAAAACCCTCGCCAACGTAGCTTGATCGCAGCGTAAAGGCGTCGAGACCTCTATGTAAAGACGCTTTGTGTCGGTTTCCTGGGGTGTTCGGCTAACGGGCCGCGGCTCAGTCACTTGCGCCGCAAAGAAACTCGGCGTGGACCCCGTTTCGCACACCGTCCGAGGGCCAGAACGGGGGCGGCGGACCTCTGGAGGCGTCAGCGGCCGCGGCCGTGGTGTCGCGCGATGCGCGAGGAGCCGCCTTCGGTCAGCACGATGTCGACGCCGGCCGCGATCCCCTCGACCTCGTCGATCTGCCCGGAGGGCCACTCGACGCGGAGGGAGTCGATCTGCGGGGCGTCGCCGAGGCCGAACCACACGGCCGGCTGGCCCTGCGAGAGGTAGCCCGAGCTACCCGTCGCCCAGCGCGTGATCGCGCGGCCCCCGATCTTGGCCGTGAGCCGCGCGCCCCATCCGTGGACGTTGCTCCGCGTGCCCTCGAGCCGCACCGACGTCGCGCGGTGGGATGTCCCCCTGTTGCGCAGGATCAGGGCGCGGCCGTCGTTCTGGGTGACGACCAGGTCGAGGTCGCCGTCGGCGTCGAGGTCCGCCTGCGCGGTGCCGCGGCCGGAGAGGGGGCTGAGATTGCCGAGCTGCGCGCTCACGTCGCGAAACCGGCCCCCGCCGTCGTTCTCGAACAGCTGCGCCGGCTGGAGGTGCTGGCGCTCCGGGTGGAACTTGTCGACGTTGTCGAGGATGTGTCCGTTCGCGACGAACAGGTCGAGGTCGCCGTCGTTGTCGAAGTCGATCGCCTCGACACCAAAGCCGACCCACGCGAGCGAAGGTGGTCCGAGGCCACTCCGACCCGTGGCGTCGGTCCACAGGTCGGGTGCGATGCGCTTCCAGAGGGTGTTCGTCTCCTGGTCGAGGTGCGTGGAGAAGATCTCGAGCGTGCCGTCGCCGTCGAGGTCGGCCTGCACCAGCCCCATTCCGGCCTCGGTTGCGCCCGAGGCGTTCAGAGCGAGACCGAGTGCGAGAGCGCTCTCCCGGGTCGCGCCGCTCACTGGAGAGAGGTACGCGTGGTTGGCGGCTCCGTCGTTCGCCACCAGGATGTCGGGGCGGCGGTCGTCGTTCAGGTCGAGAAGGCCCACACCGAGCCCTTTACCGCGCTCGCCGCGGTCGAGGCCAAAAGCGACGGAGACGTCGGAGAAGCGCACGGAGCTTCGGCCGTCCTCGCTGTCGAGCTCTGCCCGGTAGAGCACGTCGGGGGCTCCCGGGTACAGATCGGGGTGGCAGTAGGAGCGCAGGTCCGCCTGGGCGTTGCCGCACCAGACGTGTCCGTCGAGTGGAGCGCGCAGGTAGTTCGCCACGAACAGGTCGAGGTCGCCGTCACCGTCCGGGTCGAAGAAGCCGGCGCTCGCGCCCCAGCTCGGGTCGTCCACCCCGAACCGGGCCGCCTCCTCCTCGAAGGCTCCGTTTCCCCGGTTGAGGAGCAGGGCGTTGGCGCCGTACTGCGTGACGTAGAGGTCGAGATCGCCGTCGCGGTCGATGTCGGCCCACGCAACGCCCATGCCGACGCCTCCGACGCCGGCCCCCGAGCCTGCGGTGGCGTCGCGGAACGTGCCGTTTTCCTGTTGGAGGTAGAGGCGGTTGAGTGCCTCCGGCGGAGGTGCGGCGGGGAGGGGCAGAGGCGCACCCTGCACGAGGTAGAGGTCCAGGCGGCCGTCGCCGTTCAGGTCGGCGATGGCGAGCCCGGCACCCATGTTCTCGGCCATGTACTTCTCGCCGGTGCCGAAGTGCCGGTGGCGGAAGTCGACGCCGAGAGCGGTCGACACCTCGTCGAAGCGAATCTCAGGAGATGGACCTGGACCTGCGGGAAGCTGCGCTGCGGAGAGCTGAGTGAAGCCCGGAGCCGCGAGCGCGGTGGCGAGCGCCGCCGCGACGAGTGCACGGCGTACCAACTGCCGGGCCAACGGGTCAGCCTTGGCCGCCGCGGGCGCGCGCCTCGCGCGACAGGCGCCACTGCTCGGCCGACTCCGCGCCGCGGCCCAGCTGGGTCAGCACCTGCGCGTAGGCCGCGTGGAGGTCGCCGGTGCTGAGGCCGGTGTCGAGGGCGTCCTGCAGGTGGCCTGCGGCGGCTTCGAACTGCTTCTCCTCCATGGCGATCGCGCCGAGCAGCGCGTGCGCTTCGCCGAGGATCGGCAGGATCGCGAGCGCCGACGAGAGCGCGGCGCGCGCCTCGTCGAAGCGACCGACGCTCCGCAGGAACGCACCCGCCAGATAGTGGTACTCGACCGCCGACGGTTCGACCTCGCGGGCCTTCTCGATGGCGCGGATCGCGTCCTCGAGGGTGCCTGCGGAGAAGAGCACCTTGGCGCGGAGCGCCCAGGCCTGGCCGGAGCTGGGCGCCAGGTCGGTGGCCTCGTCGGCAGCGCGGAGTGCTTCGTCGAGCTTGCCCTGCTGCGCCAGCTCCTGGGCCTCGTTGAGCTTCGTGCCGAGAGCGCGTGCCGAGCCTTTGGCCTGCTCGTCTTTCGCGCGCAGCGCGGCCGCGTAGGAGGTGGCGCCGTCGGCGTCGTCTCCGCGGCCGAGCACACGCAGAGCGGTGCCGAGGCGGAACCAGAGCGCCGGGTCGTCGGGGTGCGCCTTCACTCCGGCCTCGAGGTGGCGGACCGCTGCCGCACTGTCGCCGTCTTCCATCGCCAGGTCGCCGAGCATGCTCCAGACGGCCGACGGCACGCTTTCGCCGCCGACGTCCAGGGAGCTCTCGAGCACGGCCCGCGCCTCCCCGCGGCGATCGGGAAGCTCTGCGAGTGCGAGGCCACGCACCTGCGCGAGCGCCGGCGTCTCTCCGAGCTCTTCCAGCGCCGTCTGCACGGCGATCAGAGCCTCGCCGGGGAGGCCGAGCTCGAGCCGCAGCGACGCGCTCTGCACCCAGAGGTCGACGCTGGAGCGCAGGAGGAGCAGGCCGCTCTCGACGAGCTCGAGCGCCTGACGCGTGCGTCCCGCATCGCGCATCAGGAGCGAAGGCAGCAGGTAGGCCTCCAGGAGGTTCGGAGCGCGGCGGCGCGCCTCGTCGAACGCGGCGAGTGCCGGGTCGCGCGCGCCGAGCTCGCTCAGAGCCACGCCGAGCTGCAGCGCGGCCTGGGCATCCGCAGGATCTTGCGCCATCACACGGCGGGCCGCTTCGGCGCGCTCGAGCGCGGTGGTGGGCGCACTCTCGGAAGACGCCGCGGCGAGCGCGGGCGTCAGCAGAGTCAGACCCACCACGAGAGTGGCGAGCCATGGTGCCCCTCGGAAGGTGCCGTGCCCTGTGCGAAGCTCGTTCATCGACCAAAGTCTATCTTTGGTCGCCGACCCGCTCCACGTCGGCGGCGGACGGGCCGCCACGGGGTCAGGACGAGGGCTCGTGACGCAGCGGCAGGTGACCCGAGGAAGCGATCTCCTGTTCTCCGGCCTCGGTCAGCTGGAGCTGGGAGCCGATGCGCTCGATCCAGCCGTGGCGCTCCAGTCGCTCGGTTGCGCGATCGAGGGCACGCGGCGTCCAGGAGAAGCGGTGACGCAGCTCGTCGGAGTGGCCGGCGCGGGTCTCCTTGCCCAGGTGCAGGAGCAGCATGCGCTCTTCGACTTCGGCACGCACCTCGCGCCGCTGCAGCCGCTTTGCGAGCAGGCCGTGCTCGGGCGACAGCACGAACACGATGCCGAACAGCACGCCGGCGACGGTGGCCATGGCGCCGGCGATGGAGGCGTCGAGCGCGCGCGCGAGCGCGTAGCCGAGGGTGGCAGCCGTGCACGCGAAGGTGACCGACAGGCCGAGCAGCACTCCGAGCCGGTCGGTCAACAGGTAGGCGGTTGCTGGCGGAACGATGAGCATGGCGACCACGAGGATCGCGCCCACCGATTCGAACGCGCCCACGACGGTGACCGAGACCGCGGTCATCAGCAGGTAGTGCAGGACGATCGGCGAGAAGCCGAGCGCAGCGCTGAGCGCGCCGTCGAAGGTGGACAGCTTGAGCTCCTTGAAGAGCAGCGTGATCAGCAGCGCGTTGAGGAGGAGGGTCGCGCCGTTGGTCCACAGCGCCTTGGGTCCGAGCGAGCGCTCGCCCCACAGGAGGAGGTCCCACGGCGCGTAGGCGATCTCGCCGTAGAGGACGCAGTCGAGATCGAGGTCGACCTGGCCGGTGAGCCGGCTCACGAGGAGCACTCCCAGCGCGAACAGGGCGGGGAAAACGACCCCGATGGAGGCGTCGGCCTTGAGCAGGCGGGTGCGGTGGGCGAGCTCGACGAGCACCACGGTCAGCACGCCCAGAGCTCCGGCCCCGAGCAACATCGGCAGCGGGCTGCGCGTGCCGCTCACGAGGAAGGCGACGACGATCCCAGGGAGGACGGCGTGGCTGATCGCGTCCCCGAGCAGCGCCATCTTGCGCAGCACGAGGAACGTGCCGATGAGCGCGCACGACGAGGCGACGAGCAGTGCCGTCAGCACGATGACGCCGGTCGGGCTCACGCGGTGGCTCCAGTGGGCGCGCCCGCGCGGCGCGGGATCACCTGGCCGTGGGGGTCGGTCTCGGGGCGCCCGAGCAGCTCGTCGATGCGCTCGACGAGGCTTTCGTCGAGCACGTGCTCCATCGCCTCGGCATCGCGGTGGACGTGATCGTCGGGGAGCTCGAGCCGCTGCGTGAGGTACAGCTCCCAGAGCCGGTGGCGCCGCACGATCTCGCGGGCCACGTCGAGGCCGCCCGCCGTGAGCTTCGCGCCGGCCGCACTCGTCTTCACGAGCCCCTGGCGCTCGGCGCGCCGGCTCGCGCGCGCCATGGCGCCACCCGAGGTGCCGCGCTCGCCCATGAGCTCGGGCCACGGTGCCTCACCGGCCCAGTCGCCCTCGCGGCGCTCCCCCCAGCGGTAGAGGTCTTTGAGCAGGTTCTCGAGCCGGATCCTGCGGGCGACGCCGAGGTCTCGCATCTGGGTCCAGAGGAGGCCTCGACCGGGAGCGAACAGGAGAGAGACGACGAGCGCCGCACTCGACACCAGCACGATCGCGGGCCCGGTCGGAACGCGCTCGATGCTCGCGCTGAGCAGCGCGCCGGAGGCTCCAGCCACGGCTCCGATCGCCCCCGAGAGCAGCAACATGCCGCCGAACCTGTCGGTCCACTGGCGCGCCGCGGCCGACGGCGTGATGAGCGTCGCGATGATGAGCACGACGCCGACCGTTTGGAGGCCGATCACCACGACGACCACGATCAGCAGCGTGAGGAGCACCTCGAGCCCGCGCATCGGAAAGCCGAGACTGGCGCCGAACTCGCGATCGAAGGTGAGCAGCTTGAACTGGTTGTAGAGCAGCAGCACGACGGCGATCGCGCCGCCACCCAGCGTCGCCATGATCGCGATGTCGCGCGGCAGGAGCGTCGCAGCTTGTCCGAACAGGAACTTGTCGAGCCCGCTCTGGTTGCCGAGCGGCAGGCGCTGAATGTAGGTGAGGAGCACGATCCCGAGGCCGAAGAAGACCGACAGCACGATGCCGATGGCCGAGTCTTCGCTCACCCGGGAGCTGCGCACGACGCCGAGGATGAACAGGGAGCCGAGGAGCCCCGCGACCATGGCGCCGAGCAGAAGCGGGCCGGGCTCCTTGCTGCCCGTGAGCAGGTAGCCGAGGCAGACGCCGGGCAACGCGGTGTGCGCGAGCGCATCACCGATGAGACTCTGGCGGCGCAGCAGCGCGAACGCGCCGAGAACTCCGCCGATGAGGCCGAGCAGGCTGGCGCCCAGGAGGACGTTCTGCGCCGCGAACGAAAGCACCGGTCAGCTTCCTGGCCTGGACGAGCGCTGGGCGAGCAGGGCTTCGGTGGCCTGGGTCAGCACCGTGAGCCGTCCGCCGTAGGTCTGCTGCAGGTTTTCGGTCGTGAACGTCGAGTCGATGGGGCCGCTCGCCACGAGGCGCGCGTTGAGCAGCACGACGTCGTCGAAGTACTCCGCGACCGTCTGGAGATCGTGGTGCACCGCGATCACCGTCCGACCCTCGGCGCGGAGCCCCTGCAGGAGACTCAGGATCGCACGCTCGGTAGTGGCGTCCACGCCGGCGAACGGCTCGTCCATGAGGTAGAGCCTCGCGTCCTGTGCAAGGGCGCGCGCGAGGAAGACGCGCTGCTGCTGGCCACCGGAGAGGCGGGAGATCTGTCGCTGCGCGAGATCGGCGATCCCCACCTTGTCGAGGCAGTCGAGCGCCTTTTCGCGATGGGCACGGCTCGGGCGACGGAACCAGCCGAGCTGTCCGTACATCCCCATGGTGACGACGTCGAGCGCGTTGGTGGGGAAGTCCCAGTCGACGCTTTCGCGCTGGGGCACGTAGCCGACCCAGCTTCGCCGCCGGGCGTAGGGCTCGCCGAAGATCTTGACCCAGCCGGTGATCGGCTGCACGAGCCCGAGAATCGCCTTGAGCAGAGTGCTCTTGCCGGCGCCGTTGGGGCCGACGACCGCGATGAGACGGCCCTCGGGCAGCTCCACGTCGACGTCCCACAGCACCGGCTGCGTGCCGTACGCGACCGTCAGATCGTGCACCTCGACCGCGGGCAGGCCCTGGCTCTCGTCGGGGCTCACGACTCCACGCCTTCGAGTGAGGTGACCGGCTTCGAGGAGGTGGGGAACGGCCGGTCCAACGTACCTCCGAGAGCCTCGACGAGCGTGCGGACGTTGTGCTCGACCATTCCGGGATACGTGCCTTCCGGCGTACCCTCGGCTCCCATCGCGTCGGAGAAGAGCTGGCCACCGATCTCCACTTGCCATCCGCGGTCGGCGCACGCCGCTTGGAGCGCCTCGATGGAGCGTCGCGGCACGCTGCTTTCCACGAACATGGCAGGGATCTGGCGCGTCGTGACGAGGTCGACGACGCGCTCGACGTCCTTGAGGCCGGCCTCGGCCAGGGTCGAGATGCCCTGCAGGCCGACGACCTCGAGGCCGTAGCGGCGCCCGAAGTAGCCGAAGGCGTCGTGGGCGGTCACGAGCACACGCTGCGCGTCGGGAATGGTGCCGATAGCCGTCGCCACCCACGTGTCGATGGCCAGTAGCTGTGCCCGGAAGGCCTCGGCGTTCGCGCGAAACGTCGCGGCCTGCTCGGGGCGCAGGTTGCTGAGCGCTTGGGTGATCGGGTCGAGCACCTCGGTCCACAGCCCGACGTCGAACCAGATGTGCGGGTCGAACTGACCCTCGTAGGCGGCCGGCGTCATGAGGCGCGCGGGAGCGACCCCTTCGCCGACGGCGAGCACGGGCCGCGAGCGCGCCAGCTTGCCCAGGATGTCGCCCATCTTCCCCTCGAGAAAGAGGCCCTGGTAGAGGATGAGGTCCGCGTCGGCGAGCGTGCGCACGTCGCTCTCCGTCGCTTTGTAGAGGTGCGGGTCGATCCCGGGGCCCATCAGCGCGTCCACGGTCGCCGCGTCGCCGGCGATCCGTTGCGCCGCGTCCGCGATCATGCCGGTCGTGGTGACCACGACGAGGCGTCCGTCCGCGCGGTCCGGAGCCTCCGCGGGCGCGCAGCCGAGCGAGGCCGCCAGGGCGGTGGCGATGAGCGCCGTGAGGGTGAGGTGGTGGGGGCGGAAGGGACGTTCCGCGTGGGGTGTCGTGGGAAGAGATCGGGGCATTCTGGGAGAGAACCTCCGCGGGAACGGTGCAGCCTGGACTTCTGTCCGGCTTTTTGATTAATCAAAAAATATACTTGGAACGATGGCAACGTCAAGGGACGGTGGACAATCCGTGCTGCGGAGGTGACCTTCCGGGCGGGCTCCGGTCAGGGATGACAGTCCCCTCGAGCTCGGCCTTGCCGGCAGCTCGCGACTCCACGGCGGGGGCCTCGTCGGCTTCCGCTTCAACCGTCCCCGGGTTCGGTAGAGTCTCGTCTCTGCGAATTCGAACCTGAGCGCACCCTGCGCCGCTCGCGTGGCGCGGTGCCAGACTCCTCGAGGAGTGGTCATGAACTATGGAAGGCGCGCGCCGCGCCAGCAGCTGAGGCGCGGTGGTGGTGGTCGCGCGGGGTGTGGTCGTCTCGTTCTTGCGCTCGTCCTCGCTGGCGTGGCCCTCGTGTCGTACATGGGGAAGCGTCAGTACAACCCGGTCACGGGCGAGACCCAGGCTGTGAGCTTGACGCCGGATCAGGAGATCGCCCTCGGGCTCCAGGCGGCGCCGGAGATGGCGGCGCAGCACGGTGGCCTCCTGCAGGACGCACGAATCCAGGAGCAGATCGACCTCATCGGCAGTCGCCTCGTGCGGGGGACCGCCGCGTCGCAGACCCCGTACCAGTTCGACTTCCACGTGCTGGCGGACGACCAGCTCGTGAACGCGTTCGCACTTCCTGGGGGCCAGATCTTCATCACCTACGCCCTCCTGCGCCGGCTCGAGACGGAAGGTCAGGTGGCCGCCGTGCTCGGGCACGAGGTCGGCCACGTCGTCGGCAGGCACAGCGCCGAACGGGTGGCCAAGCAGGAGCTCATGCAGGGCCTGACCGGGGCGGCGGTCATGGCGACCTACGATCCGCAGACCGGCGGCGGCCGGATGTCGGCCGCGATGGCGGCGATGATCGCCAACGTCGTCCAGATGAAGTACGGCCGCGACGACGAGCTGCAGTCGGACCGCCTGGGTGTCGAGTTCTCGGCGCAGGTCGGCTACGACCCCCGCGCGGCGGTCCGGGTCATGGAGATCTTGGCCGAGGCGTCGGGTCCGGGCCGTCAACCGGAGTTCTTCTCGACGCATCCGAATCCCGACAACCGGATCGAGCGCATTCTGGAGGCGGTGCAGGAGCTCTTCCCGAACGGCGTGCCGTCGGACCTGGTTCCCTGATCAGCAGAGTCTCCGCGGTGTCGCCGAAGGCCAGCTCGTCGGCCATGATCGCTCTCCTGGTCGGCATGGCGCTTTCCGCTTTGGCCGGGGCGCAGGTGCCGCCCGCGTCGGAGCTCTACCTCGAAAGAGAGAAGGCCGACCTGCTGGCCGCCGCCCGCGCGGTCGTCGCGTCCGACCCGGTGGCTGCCCTGGTCACGGTCGACGCGGAGGGTCGTCCTCGCGTGCGCTCGGTCGAGGTCCGGCCTCCTGGCAACGACTTCGTGCTGTGGATCGCGACACGGCCCACGACCCGCAAGCTCGCGCAGATCGAGGCGAGACCCCAGGTGGCCCTGTACTTCAACGACGACGTGGCCGGGACTTACCTCTCCGTGATGGGGCGCGCCACGG
Organism: Candidatus Multivoraceae bacterium; assembly: GCA_965223385.1. Taxonomy (GTDB): domain Bacteria; phylum Acidobacteriota; class Thermoanaerobaculia; order Multivoradales; family Multivoraceae; genus JBCCLJ01. The sequence goes on from CBDCWR010000001.1 coordinate 20,368, forward strand.
TGCATCGGGATCGGGCGACCGTGCTCCGGGAGGCCTGGATGCCGGAGGCCGCCCGCCGTGAGCTCTACCCGGACTTCCCCGACGACTGCGTCCTCCTCGAGGTGCGCCCCGACTGGCTCGAGGTCATCGCGCCAGGTGCCGACCCCGACGACGCCACCTGGCGACCGCGCGCGCTGACGTTTGCGCCTCCCGATCCGCCCTGACTCGGCCGGCGAGCGAAGCGAGGTCCTCATGAACAAGGTCGGGTCGGTGGTTCTCATGACACTGTTGCTCCACGCGGGCTGCGACGCACGTCAGCTGGGGCTTCCGCGAGTCGGTCTGGAGTTGGTCTCTCCGGGAGGAGAGCTCGTGGCTCAGGTGCGCAACAGCCCCAGTCTGGATCCTCCGCGACAGTCTCTTTGGGTGGGGCCGAGTGGTGGAAAGGTCGAGCGCGTGGCGGAGCTGGCAGAAGACCAGGAGTGGTGCGACCGAATTGTCTGGTCGGCCGACGGTTCCATGGTCGGGTTTCTCGTTGCAGGCACCAGGCTCATCGTCGTGGATATTCGTGAGGGCGGCGTTCTCACGGAGCGAGCCCTTCTCCGCGAGGCAGAGCACGCTGCGGGACAGCGCGTCGTCGACGGCAAGTTCAGTCCGGTGGCAGCGTTCGACTACCTCGTGCAGTCCGAGGGCTCGGACGACCTGGACCAACGAAGCGTGGCACTGAGATAGGCTCGTCGGACAGCGAGTTCCCCTGTTTCGGGTGGAGACGGGGCGTGTCAGGAGCGTGTCTCTTGAACCGGCCCGGGCCGCCGGGCATCATGGTGCGTGGACTTCTTCTCTGACCCCGTCCGGGCCTGGTTCGACGCGTCGTTCGAAGGGCCGACCCGCGTGCAGCGCAAGGGATGGCCGCTGCTGGCCGAGGGCCGCAACTCGCTCCTCGTGGCACCCACCGGCAGCGGCAAGACGCTGGCTGCCTTCCTGTGGGGCCTCGATCAGTGCAGCCGCCTGCCGGAGGACGCAGAGCCCGGGGTTCGCGTGCTCTACGTGTCACCGCTCAAGGCGCTCGTGTACGACATCGAGCGCAACCTGCGTGCTCCGCTGGTGGGCATCGGGCACGCGGCGGACCGCCTCGGGGTGCCGATCCGGCCGAGCCGGGTGGACATGCGTACCGGCGACACGTCGAGTCGCGACCGGCAGCGCCAGCGGCGCAACCCCGGAGACATCCTCGTCACGACGCCGGAGTCGCTGTTTCTCATTCTGGGCTCCCAGGCGGGCGAGACCCTGCGGTCGGTGCACACGGTCATCGTCGACGAGATCCACGCCTTTGCGCCCAGCAAACGCGGCTGCCACCTCGCCGTGTCGCTCGAGCGGCTGAGCGAGCTGTGTGAGGAGGAGCCGCAGCGCATCGGGCTGTCGGCCACCGTTCGCCCGGCGGAGACGGTCGCGGGGTTCCTGGGCGGAGGCCGCGAGGTCGAGATCGTCGATGCGAGCGAGCGGACCCACATCGACCTCGAGATCGTGGTGCCGGTCGAGGACATGGACGACCCGGGCCCCGAGAAGCGACCCGAGCCGGAGGAGCGCAGCGGACCGCTGCTCGGGGTCACTCCGACCGTCACGCCGGAGACCCTCGGTCGCTCGGAGGGCTGGCGCGGACCCGAGGTGAGCGGTATCTGGCCGTCGGTCTATCCGCGCCTGCTGGACGCGCTGCTCTCCCACACGTCGACCATCGTCTTCACGAACAGCCGCGGCATGTGCGAGCGGCTGGCGAACCGGCTCAACGAGCTCGCCAAGGAGCACCTCGGCGAAGACGAAGATTCCCCCGATCTCGTGCGCGCGCACCACGGCAGCGTGTCCCACGCCAAGCGCTCGGAGATCGAGGAGTCGCTCAAGGCGGGGACCCTGCGCGGCATCGTGGCCACCAGCTCGCTCGAGCTCGGCATTGACATGGGCGCCGTCGACCTGGTCATCCTCGTGGAGTCACCCGGCTCCGTGGCAAGCGGTCTTCAGCGTGTCGGTCGGGCGGGCCACAGCGTTGGCGAGGTGAGCATCGGCAAGCTCTTCCCGAAGTTCAAGGGCGACCTGCTCGAGTGCGCCGTGGTGTCGCAGCGCATGTTGGCGGGTGACCTGGAGCCCATTCGGATTCCGGCCAACCCGCTCGATGTCGCCGCCCAGCAGATCGTGGCGTACTGCTGTGATGCGGCGCGTACGGTGGACGAGACCCTTGCGATGCTGCGGCGGAGCTACCCGTTCCGTGAGCTGCCGAGCGAGGTGCTGGTCGGGGTACTCGAGATGCTCT
>CBDCWR010000002.1:0-8246 GCA_965223385.1 Candidatus Multivoraceae bacterium
CGGAGCGCGTGCTGGGGCTCCCGGGCGACGTGCGCGTCGATCGCGAGAAGCCCTTCCGGGATCTGCCTGGAGCCGGCTGAGATCTCGGGCGCCGGCTGACCTCCTGCGCTCCTCGCGCAGAGGCGTCTCGCGGTGTGCTGCTCGGGATCGCGGTTGCGCGCGTGTCACCAGCCCGAGTCGTGGGCACACCGAGGCGCCGCGCGGGCCTCAGGGGACGGCGGTCATGGCATCCAGCTCAGGGCTGCTTGCGGGCGCGCCCAGCCGGCCGCGGGTAACGACCATCACCACGATCGCCGCGGCCACTACCACCCAGGTGCGCACGTCCACGCCGAGGCCCTGCCACAGAGGGCCGGACAGGGCCTTGCTCCACACGTTCGTGAAGCCGTGAATCAGCAGAGCGGGCAGCGCGCTGCCCCCCGTGCGGAACCAGGCCGGGGCCATCACGATCGACAGCGCGACGCAGAGCAGCACGAAGATGGCCTGCCCCTGCGCCCACTGGCCCAGATCCGGGCCGGTGGAGAGCGTGATCAGCTCGCGCGGGAAGTGCCACAGCCACCAGAGCACTCCGAGCAGCACCGACGCGCCGAGGGGTGACTTCGTCCAGCGCAGCAAGAGCGGAAACGCGAGGCCGTGCCAGCCGAGCTCCTCCCAGAGCCCACCTTCGTCGAGGAACGGGCCGACCAGCAGCCAGAGGAGCGCGGTGAGCGAGCTGCCGCCGAGGCTGGGCAGCAACGTCTGCTGGATCGTGCCCGCCGGCGCATAGGCGGCGGTCCAGCCCAGGTACCCGAGGCAGCCCGCGCCGTAGATTGCAGCGAGCACCAGGTACACCCGGAGACCCTGCTGCGCCGGCACGTTGCTCCAGGGCAGGAGGCGCCGGAGCAGGGAGCGCACGCCGCCGCTGCCGGCCCAGAACCAGCACATTGCGAGGGCCGCGGTGGTCGGAGCGCTCGCGAAGACGAAGATCAGGAGCGCGCGCCAGTCCTGCAGCGAGAAGAGCGCGATGCTCGCCGAGTTGGCGTACATGCCGCGCTCTTCCAGGAAGCTCCAGAGCGCGGGCAGCAGCTCGGCGGCTCCCACCGACTGTCGGATCGCGACCACGACCGAGACGATGCCGAGAGCGAGGAGGTAGAACTTCGCGAAACGCAGTGCTGGCTGCGCGCCTGCGTCGGCTTGGTTCGGACTCGAGTCGTGCACTGCCACCTCCTTGCGCGGTCGGACCGGGTCAGGCAGCCTCTCTACGCTGTGGACTGCCGCCTGCCGAGATCGCGGCCCCACCCTAGCGCGGCGCACCCTCGGCGATTCGCAAATCGTCACGGCCACGGTTTGCGCTCACCTCGGGGCGTTTGGAACGTATCTCTGTGTGAGTGTCCGTCAGGGGCGCTCCCTTCGTGCGCGCTCGATCGCGAGAGGCGGCGTGCGGGTGTCACCGATTCCCCGTGGGCTGCGTAGTGGTCGAAGGACGGTCGACAAGGGAGAGAGTGATGCAAGACGAATCGACGACTTCTTCTAGGACCAGCCTGCGCCTGTGGCCCGGCTTTCTCATCGTCGGAGTGCAGTGGATCGCCCGCTTCGTTCTGCCGGCGGTCGTTCCGGGCGACACGGTGGGGATGGCGGGCGTCATGACGGCGGCCATCGCCGGGCCCGTCCTGGTGTTGTGGTGGCTCCTGCTCAGCCGTGCTCCCTGGTCGCAGCGCCTCGGCGGGGCTGCGCTCATGGTGGCCGGGCTCGCCGCCGCCGTGCCGGCGCTGCACGAGTCGATGGCGACGGCAGGCCAGGGGTTCGTCTACTTCATCTACGCCATCCCCGGGGTGTGCCTTGCCTTCGTCGCCTGGGCCGCCCTCTCGCAGCGCTGGTCGCGTGGAGCGCAGTGGCTGTCCATGGCTGCAGCCATCTTCGTCGCCTGCTTCGGATGGGCGCTGGTGCGCACCTACGGCGTGACGGGCGGCTTCGACTCCGACTTCGCGTGGCGCTGGGCGCAGACGCCAGAAGAGCAGCTCCTGGCACAGAGCTCCGGCCGTGCCTCACGCACGGCGACCGTGGTGGGTGAAGCAGAGTGGCCGGGCTTCCGGGGGCCCATGCGCGACGGCCACGTGCCTGGCCTTCGGATCGCCACCGATTGGGACGCTTCGCCGCCGCAGGAGGAGTGGCGGCGCGCCGTCGGCCCCGGCTGGTCGTCTTTTGCGGTGGGTGGCGGCTACTTCTACACCCAGGAGCAACGCGGCGAGAACGAAGTGGTTGCCTGCTACGACCTCGCCACGGGTGAGCCCGTCTGGATGCACGAGGATCCGGTGCGCTTCTGGGAATCGAACGCTGGTGCAGGCCCTCGGGCCACGCCGACGCTGATGGACGGTCGGGTGTACGCGCTCGGAGCGACCGGCATCTTGAACGCTCTGGACGCCCGCGACGGTGCCGTGGTGTGGTCCCGTGACGTGGTTGCGGACACCGGCGCGGTCATTCCCGGGTGGGGCTTCTCGAGCTCTCCGCTGGTCGTCGAAGGTCATGTGCTGGTGGCGGCAGCGGGCCAGCTGGCTGCCTACGACAGCTCCACGGGTGCCCTCGCGTGGAAGGGAGAGAAGGGATCGGGGTACAGCTCGCCCCACCTCCTGACCCTGGCCGACCAGCCGCAGGTGGTTCTGCTCAGTAGCCACGGTGCGCAGGGTGTTCTGCCCGCCGACGGCCGCGTTCTGTGGCAGCACGAGTGGGGCGGTGAGCCCATCGTGCAGCCGGCGATCACACCCAATGGCGACGTGCTCGTCACCACGGTGGAGGTCAGCGGCGGCGCCGGCATGAGACGGCTCGCCATCGATCGCAGCGGCGACTCCTGGTCCTTCGAAGAGCGGTGGATGACCAATCGACTGAAGCCCTACTTCAGCGACTTCGTCGTGCACGAAGGGCACGCCTACGGTTTCGACGGCAGCATCATGGCCTGCATCGATCTCGAAGACGGGCAGCGCAAGTGGAAGGGTGGCCGCTACGGCCACGGTCAGCTCGTGCTGCTCCCCGACCAGGACGTCATGCTGGTGCTCTCGGAGCAGGGCGACCTCGTGCTCGTGTCGGCGACCCCGGACGAGCACCGCGAGATCGCGAAGGTCTCCGGCATCGAAGGCAAGACCTGGAACCACCCGGTGCTCGTGCGCGACCGCCTGCTCGTGCGCAACGCGGAGGAGATGGCGAGCTTCCGGCTGCAGCTGGCCGACACGTAGCCGAGCTCGCGTCGTTTGATCCAGCGGCCGTGATCTCATGTCCTCCTCACCCTCAGAGGAGCCTCGGATGGACTTCGGAATTGCTCTCGCGTCATCGACCGATTCTTGGCGCACGGTGAAGCGCGCAGAAGAGCTCGGCTTCAAGGACGCCTGGTTCTACGACTCCCAGCTGCTGTACACCGACGTCTTCGTCTCCATGGCGCTCGCCGCCGAGAAGACGGAGACCATCAACCTCGCAACGGGCGTTCTGATCCCGTCGAACCGCATCGCCCCGGTCGCCGCCAATGCGTTTGCGTCGCTCAACAAGCTCGCCCCGGGGCGCATCAAGGCTGGGCTCGGCACCGGCTACACCGGGCGTCGGACCATGGGGCTCAAGGCCATCAAGCTCGCCGAGTTCCGTGCCTACATCGAGACCCTGGTCGGCATGCTGGAGGGAAAGACGGTCGACTGGACGATCGAAGGGCAGGACCGGCGCGTACGCTTCCTCAACCCGCACCTCGGCATGATCGACATCGAGCACCCGATCGATCTCGCGATCTCCGCTTTTGGCCCCAAGTCGAGGCAGCTCTGCGCCGACTTCGGCGCGGAGTGGTGTGCCTTCGGCGGCACGATCGACAACGCCTGCGGACAGGTCGAGCAGATGAAGACCATCTGGGAGGCGACCGGCCATCCGCCGGAGAGGCTCCGCGCCGTGGAGTTCGTGCTGGGGTGTGTGCTCGAGGGCGGCGAGCCGGCCGACTCTCCCCGAGCCAAGGCGCAGGGAGGCACGCTGCCGGCCGCAGCGATCCACGGCATGGTGGAAGACCAGGCCGCAGCGGCCGAAGGTGGGGGAGGTGAAGGGTCGCTGGAGGCGACCCTCGGCCAGCTGCCACCCGCTCTGGCCGAGGCGGCGCTCAAGTACGCCGAGGTTTATGCCGACTATCCGCCCGGTGAACGGTACCTCCACAATCACACCCAGCACCTCATCGCGCCGCGTTTGGAGGAGGAGCACGTCCTCAGTGCCGAGCTGCTGCGCGACTTCGCGTGGGTGGGAGAACGTGACGACATCCGGAATCGCGTCGCCCGCCTCGAGGAGGCGGGGTACACCCAGATTGCGATCCAGCTCGTGCCGGGCCACGAGGACGCCATCGAAGACTGGGCTGGAGCGTTCGGGTTGGCGTAGGCGTGCGACGAGCACGCCGGGGCCGGCCGCTCGACACTCCGTCGCGCCGCGGCGAGCAAGCGCCGTCGGAGGCTGGGAGCGACCAGCCGAGCACCCAGCTAGCCCCCCGGGATGCCGCGCTCGCGGCAGTAGGTCTTCGTCTGCGCCTCCGACAGGACACGCTCCGTGTCGAGGTGCGCCGTCAGGTGTGCGCGGCGCAGCTCGCCTTCGAGGCGCCCGATCTTCGACGTCAGCTCGGTGAGTGCGGCCTCGTCGATGTGGCGGTGCTCGAAACGCCGGTGGAGCTCCCCTTCGGCCGCGACGATCTGTGCTCCGAGCCTCCGCGCGTCGGCAAGAACGGTCGCGCGCAGCTCACGGACCCGTGCGAGCTGCCTCGCGCTCAGGTCGAGGGTGGCCTGCAGCTCGAGGACGTGCTTCGGGCCGGGGAAGCAGTTGAGCTCTGCAGCTTGCGCGAGCCCGAGCCCGTCTCCGGCGAGGAGCCCAGCGCGCCGTTCTTCCGGTAGGGCGCCGACGGTGCCGCCGTGGGCCATGTGATCGTGCTCCTCCTGGGCTCGAGCGGCGCCAAAGGGAGCAAAGTGGACGAGGAGCAAGCAGGCGATCAGACCGCGCAGCTTCATGAGGAACCTCCTGTGGTTGGGGGCTCGATCCTGCGACGGGTCGCGGCACCCGAACATGATCGCGATCAGGTTTCGGGCGGCAGGGACAAGGATCTCCCGTCCCGGCGGACGCGGCCTTCGCTCTGGAGCTTCCGAACCGTCCGATACATCGCTTCCGGGGTCAGGCCAATCTCGGCGGCAATCGCCGCGAGAGAGCGTTCGGTGCGCTGCTGCCCACCCTCGGCCCGCAGTTGCAGATACGCCAAGACCCGCTCGGTGGCGGGTCGGACGTTCTGGAGCTCGAGCCGGCTCCGCAGGTCGCGCACCTCACCTGCGAGGTGCTCCACGAAGAGCTTGGCGGTTGCTGGCTCTTCGAGGAGTCGCAGCGCCTCGTTCCGCGGCAGCCAGGTGACCTCGGCTCGCGTTTCGGCGACGGCCCGACAGTGCACGCGATCGACGAAGAGCGAAGCCTCCCCGACGAGAGAGGGGGCTTGGAGCACTCCCACCGTGAGCGCGACCCCCCGGGGCAGGTGGCGTTCGAGGCGAAGTCGGCCCCGCGTCAGGCAGTAGAGACCCGAGGCCACGTCGCCCTGGTCGAAGAGCACCTCCCGCGCCGCGAGAGGGCGGGTTGGCCTTCCGGTGGTCAGGTGCTCGAAGAAGGATGGCTGGATGTGCTTGGAGTCGGACATGCTGGACCATCTCGACCGTCGCGGAGTGAGCCGCGCAAGTCAAGGGAGCCCTCCCGTTCCTGGATTCTCGCTACAGTGTTTCGCGTGACAGCAGGGAAGGAGGTCACCTCATGAGCTCACGCAGTTTCGCCCGGCTCGCGCTGGGCCTCACGCTCGCGCACGCGGCGATCCTCGCCTCGCTGCACCTTCTCGAACCGAGCCAGGCCCTCGCGAGTGGCCTGTTCACCGACTATCTGCGCACGCCGAGCGCCTGGGTCGCGAGGCTCGGCTTTGTCGTCTTTGCGCTCCTTTGGGGCGCCACGGCCTTGGCTCTACGGGGGGTCCTACCCGCCGGTGCGCTGTCCAAGGCCGTCACCGCCCTGTTGCTGCTGGCGTCGGGCAGCCTCGTCTATGCCGCAACTCTCACTGCCACGGCCGCCGACCCTCGGCTCGCAGAAGGCCCCACCGTTCTCCGCGGCCTGATCGGGATCTTCCGCCTGGGCCTCTTCGCGTCCCTGGTGCTGGCGTCGTTCGGCCTGCGCCGCGCCCCGGGCTGGAGAGGTCGTGCTCGAGCCCTCCTGGTCATATCCGTCGCGACGTTTGCGCTGCTCCTCGCGAGCCTCGTCGTCCTGCTCGAGCGCGATCTGGCCGGACTCGGTCAGCGAGGTGTCTTTCTGTTGTCTTACGTCTGGGTGGTGGTGGCCACCCTCGGCGTCCTGGGTGAAAGCGGCGACGCTCGACCCGAGGAGTGAGCCGGGGAGACGACGACGCGGGCGAGAGGCTCGGTACTCAGAGCCCGGCGAGGAGATCGTCGCCCCGGAACACGCTGCCGTGCCCGGGGTGGACGCTCTGGATGTCGAGCTCGTCCAGGCGGCGGAGCGATCGCCTGAAGTGGTCGGGGTTCGAGAAGATCGCGGGCCGCACGAGGGCGTCCTTCTGCGCGCTGCCAAGGAGCGTGTCGCCCGAGATGAGGCTGCCGGACGGTGCGTGGAAGAAGCAGCAGCTGTCCCACGTGTGGCCGGGAGTGTGCACGACCCGCCAGTCGGAAAACCCGGGCAGCATGTCCCCGTCGCGTAGCCTCTGGGCAGGTCGCAGCCGTGCAACGTCGCGCTGAGCCAGCCGCACCCGCTTGCGGGGCCTTCGCTCGAGCCTCTGGCGCCGATTCGGGCTCGCGTACATCTTCCACGCCCGCGGCCGGGTGGCTTCCACGGCCGAGGTGCCCATGCGCACGAGCCAGCCGCCCGGGTCGTTGAGGGTCTTGCGAAGTCGCGAGCGCGACGCCCACGGCAGGGCGAACTCGGCCCGGCACGCCAGCGCGAGGTGGCGGATCCCCCCGATGTGATCCATGTCGTCGTGAGTGCAGACGACGAGCTCCACATCCTCCGGCCGACGGTCGAGGTGGTCCTCGAGAAAGCCGAGCACGTAGCCGTGGCAGCGCGCGGCGACGTCCACCACGAACAGCCTGCCGTCGTCTTCGACGACGTAGCTGTTGGACAGCGGTGTCCGCACCTGATGCACCTCGACGGTCATGGCCGAGGGAGTGTACCCACGATCGAGCTCGATCGTGGGGGTCGGCGGAAGCCGACGCGTGAGACACTGCGCCCCGTCACAGCTGCCGATACGCGCTGCGCCGCTTGGGCTGCCTGCAAGTGGTCAGGGTGCGTCGCTCTCGCGGGAGAGTCGCGCCACTTCGAGCCGGAGCCTGGTCAGCTCTTCGGCCTGGAGATCGAGCCGCCGCTCCTGCAGCTGCACGACCTCTGTCAGCAGGGCGACGACATCCATGGGCGAAAGTGACGCGCGGCTGCTGTGGGCCACCGCCTCCGGCACGTCTTCCGCGATGAAGCCCAGGTACGTCTCTTCAGGCTCCGCGGCGTAGCGAAAGCGCACCGGCTCGAGCTGCTCGAAGGCGGCGAGCGCCTCGGTGGCTTGGAGCGGCTCGATGTCGGTCTTGAGTGTGCGCGAGCTGGCGTTGGTCCACACGCCACCCGTCGTGACGTGGGCTCCGGACTCGAGCTCGATCGGGTGCGCCGGGTTGAAGCCGGGGGAGCGCGAGATGCCCAGGTAACCCTCGTTGTCGAGGATCAGCGCGGGCCGGTTGGCGACCATGAAGCGGATGGAAGGGTTGGGCGGCACGGAGCCTGGCGTGGGGCGTATGTTGAGGAACCCGGCTCCCGTCCCCAGCGAGGGCCCGTAGCCCACGTTGAAGCCGAAGAGATCGCTGCCGTAGGCCGTGTACGCGTCCGAGCCGCCGCTTCTCAAGTAGAGGATCCCGCGGCCGCTCCCCGAGCTGACGATGGTCGTGTCGTTGCGTCCCAGGGTCACGAAGGCGTTCGACTGCGACGCGAACGACAGGGACGAAGTGGCCTCGATGAGGGTGGGCGCCCAGGGGCCGATGTGGAACGTTCCGGTGAGAAAGTTGGACCGAATCTGCCAGGACGGAGCTCCGGTGCCGTAGTCGAAGACGATCGAGGGATTCTGGTCGTTGGCGAGCAGGTGGAGCGTCGCCCCGGGAGTCGAGGTGTTCACCCCCAGTCCGTTCGCGTCGAGGAAGAGCCCGTTGCTTTTGAAGACGTTGTCGATCACGAAGTGCTCGTTCTTCGTGGTCCCCGTCAGGGTG
>CBDCWR010000003.1:0-11563 GCA_965223385.1 Candidatus Multivoraceae bacterium
TCGTCGTCGATGCCTTCTACTCGAGCCCCGAAGGCGTCAAAGACGTCGGCTACGTGGGGAACGAGTTCCTGCGCACGTACGAGGTGCCGCAGGCGGCGATCGAGCATGCGCTCCGGAAGAGCGGACTCTGACCCGGAGATCCGAGCTGAGCGAGTCGGGTCGACCCAGCTTCGAAACCTCGAGGAGAATCCGTGAGCTTCAAGATCGGCATTCACACCGGCCCGCAGGACATCGAGATGGACGAGCTGCTGCGGCTCTGGAAGCGGGCCGACGAGGCCGGCTTTCACTGGATCTCCGTTTGGGATCACTTCTACTCGAACCCGCTGCAGTCGCGCGAGAACCCGTGCTTCGAGGGGGTCGCGTCCATGGCTGCGCTCGCGGCAACGACGAAGAACGTGCGCGTCGGCTGCCTGGTGTTCTGTGCTCTCTTTCGCACGCCGGGCCTCCTCGCCAAGGCGGCGGTCACCATCGACCACCTCTCCGGCGGCCGCTGTGAGCTTGGCATCGGGGCGGGCTGGTTCCAGGAGGAGTTCGAGGACTTCGGCTACGACTTTCCGCCGCTCGGGCGCCGCATCGACCAGCTCGAGGAGGCGCTCCAGGTGACGCGCAGCCTGCTGCACAACGACGAGACCACCTTCGACGGCGAGTTCTACCGGCTCGACGGCGCGGTCTGTGCCCCGAAGCCGGTGAACCCGAACCTGCGGATCTGGGTCGGGGGTCGTGGCAAGTCGCGGACGCCAAGCCTGGCTGCGCGCTACGGCGACGGCTTCAACATGCCCTACTTGCCCCCGGACGAGGTCGCCGACCGCCTGGCGACGCTGCACCGGATGTGCGACGAGCACGGGCGCGATCCGGCGGAGATCGAGACCAGCGTCAACGTGGGCTTCTACATGGACGGCGCCGAGAAGGCCGAGACGCCGCCCGGGCATCTGGCAGCGGGCTCCCTGGTCGGCAGCACGCAGCAGGTCGTGGACCGCGTGGGCGAGTACGCGCGCTCGGGAGTCGGGGGTCTCAATCTCGCTTTCAGGCCGCCCCTCGACCCTGAAGCCTTCGAGAGCTTCATCGAGTCGGTGTTGCCCGTGTTTCAAGGCGCCTGAGGGTCCCCTGCCGCCCCACGAAGGAGGGGGAGACTGGGATATAGTGCGGGGTTCTCGGGGTGCCACGGGGGGTGGCGTCCGTGTTGATTTCCCTTGAAAGGCCCAGGGATCCATGACCGTCGAGCTCACGACACGTCCCTTTCCCGAATACCTGCAGCCGACGACCACGCGCCCGGCGCGCGTATGTATCGTGCGGCCGCCCACGCTGACCTCCGTTGGAGCTGTCGGTCAGGACGCGGTACCGCCGATCGGCCCCGCCTACATCACCGGCTCCCTCGAGGCGGCGGGCCATGACGTCTCGGCCGTCGACGCGGTGGGTGAGGCGCTCGACCAGTACACCAAGCTCGAAGGGCACGAGAACGTGCTCGTGCACGGGCTCCTCGGCGATCAGATTGTCGAGCGGATCCCAAAAGACGCCGAGATCATCGGCGTCTCCACGATGTTCTCGGTGGAATGGCCCATCACGAAGCCGATCATCGACGACATCCGCGAGGGTTTTCCGAACGCGTTGATCGTCGTCGGTGGCGAGCACATCACGGCAGCACCCGAGTTCTCGCTCGACAGCTGCGAAGCGATCGACGTGGGTGTCCTCGGCGAAGGCGAAGAGACGATGCTCGATCTGGTCGAGGCGCACCTCAGCGGGCGCGACCTCGAAACAGTCGGCAGCATCATCTACCGCAAGGACGGCGTGCCCACCCGTACCGAGAAGCGCGGGCGCATTCGCGCCATCGACAGCATCCCGCGCCCGTCCTGGGATCACTGGCCGGCCGACAACTACATCGACCGGGAGCTGACCCACGGCGTCAACATGGGCCGCTGCATGCCCATCCTCGCGAGCCGGGGCTGTCCCTATCAGTGCACCTTCTGCTCCAGCCCTCAGATGTGGACGACCCTGTGGAAGGCGCGCGAGCCCGAAGACGTCATCGACGAGATGAAGTTCTACATGGAGCGCTACGGCGCGACGAACTTCGACTTCTACGACTTGACTGCGATCGTCAAGAAGCAGTGGATCCTCGACTTCTGCGAGCTGCTCGAGAAGGAGGGCCTCGACATCACGTGGCAGCTTCCCTCCGGAACGCGGAGTGAAGCGATCGACGAGGAGGTCGTGGAGCTCCTCTATCGCTCCGGCTGCCGCAGCATGAACTACGCTCCCGAGAGCGGCTCCCCGGAGGAGCTCAAGCGCATCAAGAAGAAGGTCAAGGTCGACCGGATGATCGATTCGATGCGCAGCGCCCACAAGGCCGGCGTCCAGATCAAGGTCAACTTCATCTTCGGTCTGCCCGGCGAGACCTGGAAGGACGTGCGCAACACGTTCAAGTTTTTCGCCCGGCTGGCGTGGGTCGGGGTCGACGACATCGCGTGCTTCCCGTACTCGCCGTACCCCGGCACGGAGCTCTTCGACCAGCTCGTCGAAGACGGCACGATCACGGTCGACGAGGACTACTTCATCAGCCTGCTCGGCTACACGGACATTCCGAACAGCGTGTCGTACTCCGAGTTCATCTCGTCGCGTCAGCTGGCGCTGCTCAACATGTCGGGCATGGCGTTCTTCTACACCCTCAACTTCCTGTTTCGCCCCTGGCGCGCGGTGAAGTTCGTTGGCGGGGCGCTCTTCGGAAAGAACTCGTCCAAGCTGACGATGGCTCTCTCGAACACGCGCCCGAAGCGGAAGGCCAACGAGATGATGAAGAAGACGCAGCAGAAGACGGTCAACATCGCGTCCTGACGCACTCGCTGGATCCGAGCAGTGTCGGCACGTGAGGGCGGCGGCGACGGAGGAGCCGGTCAGGAAGCGCCCACGCTGAGTCGCGCTGAGGCCGTGAGGCTCGCTGCGGTTCTCCTCATTGCGTCCCTCCCCGCTGCGCTTGCGGCGAGCACCAACCGTCGCGTGCTCGAGCTGCTGCCCGAGGTGGACTCTTCGGCCGCCTATCTGCCACTGATGCGTCCGCTCCTCCTCTATGTGGAGGCGCCGCTGGTGCTGGCCTCGTCCGTCGTGGCCGTGATGGCGCCGGGCCTCCTGCTGGTTGCGGCGTGGGGGCGCGCCGGCAACGCGTACCGCTGGATCATGGAAGGCTTCGTCGCGAGCTTCGGGCTCGTCTCCATCGTCATGGTGATCGTGCAGGCGGTCTTGAGGCGGCCGATCGGTAGCCCTGGCTTCGTGCTCGGGGCGCTCCTGCCGCTGACGGCGGCGGCGGGGATCTGGCTGGTTGTCCGCGCCCGCGCGGTCGAGCTGCCTCGCGCCGATGTCGGCGGTCTGCGCACGGCTCTGTTCTGTTGCCTCCTGGTCCCGGTGCTGTTTGCGCTGGCGCTCCTTCCGAAGTTTTTCTGGGAGGCGCTCAACGGCGACGGAGCCCACGCCTACGAGTCGGCTCGGATGCTGCTGCACCAGGCCCTGCCGTTCTGGACTCCCGAGGCCGGCATCATCGGCAACTGGCCCGGAATCAACGGTCTGACGCTCTCGTACGTGCAGGCCTGGTTCCTGCAGATCTACGGACCGACCGAGGCTGCGGTCCGCGTCCCAGTTGTCCTCTTCCTGGGGGTGCTGCTCGCCGGGATGATGGATTGCATCGTGACGCGACGCGAGGCCGCGACGAGCCGGCTGGAGCATCTGTTCGTCTGGGGCTCGCTGCTCGGCTACGCGCTCATCATGAGCTACAGCGCCACCTACAACCCGTACTCCGCAGACGTCGCGATGCCTGCGACACACGACTCGCTCGTGATGATCTTCCTGTTCGGAGCGGCTGCGGCCTGGCTGCGCGAAGAGAGGCGCTGGATCTTCCTTTGGGTGATGCTCGCGCTCATGACCTCTCCAGCGGCGTTGCCGGTGCTGGCGGGCATGATCGGAGGGCTCCTCTTGAGCCGCTGGCCGCTGGCCTGGCGCTCCGCGTTCGGACACGGCTTTGCTCTGCTCGGATGCCTCGCCGCGCTTGCGTTCCTGCCGAACCTGCTCGTGCTACTCGGATCTCCCGTGCCCGGTGGGGAGCACGGAACGGCGCTGTTGGAACGGTTCGAGCTCCTTGCCATCGCGGACCTCGAGAGGTTCTGGTTTGCGTTCCTTCCCTGCGGCCTCTACCCGGTGGCGGGCCTTCTCGCGTGGCGTCGGGCGGACCGCGCCGCGCGGGTTCTCGCGTTCGCCTCGGCGTTTGTGTTCGGGGTGTACTACATCCTCTCGAAGACGTCCCTGCACTACTTCGTGCCGGCGATGCTGCTACCGGTCGTGGTGTTTTGGCGCACGTTCCCAGCACGGCATCTGGGGCGTCCGGCGCAGCTGGGCGTTGCGGCCGGGTGCCTGGTCGCCATCGTGCTCGCGACGCCGCAGACGGCGGGGATCTACACGGCGCCGCGGGACCTGGGTGCGCGCATCGACGCGACCGGAGTCCGCGGCTACGGAGAGCTCGACCACGCATCGATTGCGACGTCGGAGCTTCTCGGCGAGCTGTTTGCTCTCGATGCGGACGTCGGTGTTCCAGACAAGCTCTATGGCGACTCGCCGCTCGCCTGGAACTACTACGCCCACGTCGCACTGCCGCGGGGGCCCGCCGACTACCTCCTCGTCTCCGACGGCGTCGAAGGGCCCTCCGACTACGAGCTGGTGCACGAAGACGAGCGTGGCGCGGTGTACGTGCGCAGCCGCGTCGTGTGGGAGCGCGACCGCGCCATGCAGCCCACGACCTCGCGCGGGCGCGAGCTCTTCCAGATCGATCGCGACGAGCTGTTCCTGCGCGGCGACGCCTGGTCGCGATTTGGTCTCGTGAGCCCGAAGCGCGAGGTCCTCCAGCTGCTGGGACGCGACCCGGACGAGTAGCGTCGACCGCGAGGCTCCCGCCTGCGAGGGAGTTGCGCACCGTGGGAGGATGGCTCGACTTCCCCGACATCACAGGACGAGGAGAGACCCATGACTCCGATGCGCAGACGTGAATTCCTGAAGACCGTGGGAGCGGCGACGGCGAGCGTGGCGGCGTCGCGTGCCCTCGAGGGTCAGGCGGCGACTCCCGAGCGGCCCAACATCGTGTTCATCCTGGCCGACGACATGGGGTTCGGCGACGTCTCGAGTCTCAACCCGGAGTCGAAGATCCCGACCCCGAACATCGATCGGATGACCCGTGCGGGGCGGTACTTCACAGACGCGCACTCGCCCTCGGCGCTGTGCACGCCGACCCGCTACGGGGTCCTGACGGGCCGGTACTGCTTCCGCACGCGGGTGAAGAACAGTGTGTTGTGGGGATTCAGTCGGCACCTCATCGAGCCGGAGCGCATCACCGTCGCGTCGCTGCTGAAGAGCGTCGGGTACCACACGGCGTGCATCGGCAAGTGGCACCTGGGAATGGACATGCCGGCGGTTGGCGGTGACTTCGGCCAGCCGCACGAAGTGGTCGATCGCCGCGCATTCATCGGCGACGTCGACTGGCGTGGCGTCATCGAGAACGGCCCGGTGAAAAACGGTTTCGACGAGTACTACGGCATTCCCGCGTCACTCGACATGTACCCCTACATCTGGATCGAGGGCGACCGCTTCGTTGGGGAGTGCACGACGGAGATGGACCTCCTGTTCACGACGCAGGAGTCCAGGGAGGCGGACATCGGCGACAACGTCGGCCCGGCCGAACCCTCGTTCGTGGCCGAAGAGGTCATGCCGCGCATCGTGCAGCGGACGGTCGACACCATCGACCGCCAGTCGAAAAATCAGCCCTTTTTCATCTACATGTCGTTGACGGCGCCGCACATCCCGATCGTCCCTTCGGAGCCGTTCCAGGGCCGCAGCGAGATTGGGCCGTACGGCGACTTCTGCATCGAAGTCGACGACGGGGTGGGCCGGGTTCTGGACGCATTGGAGCGCAACGGCGTCGCGGAGAACACCCTGGTCATCTTCACCGCGGACAACGGCTGTGCGCCGTACATCGGCGTGCCGGAGATGAACGCGGAGGGGCACTATCCGAGCTACATCTACCGCGGCTACAAGGCCGACATCTACGAAGGTGGTCACCGCATTCCCTTCATCGCGCAGTGGCCGAGGCGCATTCCGGCGTCGACGCGCTCCGACGAGATCATCTCGCTGACCGATCTCCTGGCGACCTGTGCTGCGATCACGGGTGCGGACCTGCCGCTCGACGCCGGGGAAGACAGCGTCGACATCTCGCCTGCACTCCTGGGCCTGGACTACGACGGACCCCTGCGCGAGGCGACCGTCCAGCAGTCGCTCGACGGCTCGTTCACCATCCGCCAGGGGCGCTGGAAGTTCGAGGACACGCCGAGCTCCGGCGGCTATTATCGGACGTCGCGCGAGGACGCCGCGGCGCAAGGCCTCCCGCCGACCCAGCTGTACGACCTGGAGAGCGACATCTCGGAGCGACGCAACGTGGTGGAGGAGTATCCCGAGGTGGCCGAGCGCCTGAAGGCGCTGCTGGAGCAGACCAAGGAGCGCGACCGGAGCGCGCCGCCGCTCGCCTGAGCTGCGTCAGCCGGCCAGCTTGTCGAGCTCGGCGCGGACCTCTCGCACGAGGTCGTGGTCCGGCGGCAGGGTGCGCTCTCGAAGGTCCAGAGCCTGCGTCAGCCACTCCCGCGCCAGCTCGAGCGCGCCGGCAGTGGCCTCCACGCGGCCGAGTCCGAGGTAGGAGTAGCTCAGGTCGAGGTGCTCCGGTGGGAGCGCGGCCCGACGCAGCTCCAGAGACTCCTGGAAGGCGTCGCGCGCGGCGTCGAGCTGCCCGGCGTCGTGAAGGACGGAGCCGATGTTGGAGATCACGGTCGCCGTGACCGGATGCTGCTCTCCGAACAGGCTCCGCGCGAGGTCAAGGGCCTCGCGGAGGTGCTGTTCCGCCGCGTCGAGCTCCTGCAGTGACTGCAGCAGGCGGCCGAGGTTGTTGAGGGAATTCAGCCGCCGCGGATCTTCGGGCGACAGAGACTCGTTGCGGATGGCCAGCGCCTCTTCGAAGGCTGGCCGCGCCTCGCCCAACCGCCCCAAGTCCTGCAGAGCCAGGCCCAGGTTGTCGAGAGACTGCGCCAGCTCGGGGTGGCTCGGTGGCAGCAGCTCGCGCCGCAGGGCGACCGAACGCGAGAGCTCGCGCTCCGCGTTCTCGAGGTCGCCGGCGCGGTACAGCGTGAGCCCGAGGTTGTTGATCATGGTGGCCACGCGCGGGTGGCGCTCGCCGATCGACGTCTGGTACTTCGCGAGCGCGTCGCGGTAGAGGGTGATCGCCTCGTCGAATCGGCCGGCCGCGCTCACCGCTGCGGCCACATTCGACATCTCGGCCGCCACGGCGGGGTGTGCGGGACTGAGGAGGCGTTGTTGAATGGTCAGGGCCTCCCGGAACAGCGCCTCCGCGCGCGGCAGGTTTCTCTTGCCGAAGTGCACGGCCGCCAGGCTCGACAGCGTGTCGGCGGTGTCGACGTGTAGCTCGCCGATGGTCTCGCGCTGCAGCCCGAGCGCCTTCTCGAGACCCGCTTGTGCCTCGGGAAGCCGACGCTGCGAGAAGTCGACGCGTGCGCGGATCGACAAGATCTTGGCCGTGGCCGGGTCCGACTCGCCGAGTGCGCTCTCCGCGAGGAGGTAGGCGCGCTCGAGCTCCCGCGACGCTGCGTCGTAGTCGCCTATTCGGCGGAGCGTCTCGGCGAAATGGGCCCGGGTCTCGAGCGCCTGCGGATGTTCCTCGCCGAGGAGAGCCGTGCGCTGCACCGTCGCGCGCTCGAGCAGCTCGCGGGAGCGCTCGTACTCTCCGAGGCTCTGGAAGATGCGGCCGGCCACCTCGAACAGAGACGCCTGGGTCTCCGGGAGCTCGGTGAGCTGCTCGATGCGACTCACGCTCAGCTCGAGGAGCGAGTTGCTCCCGCTCTGCGCCGCCCGTCCGGGGTCGTTGAACTGCAGGATGTCGCTGAGCGTGGAGGCGAGCTCCGCCGATCGATCCCGCTCGTCGCGCGTGTCCTGGTACTGACGCACGAGTGCCGTGGCGAGCACAGCTGCGACGAGCAGGCCGGCAGCCGCCAAGCTGAGCCACTGGCGGTTGCGACGCACGAAAAGACGCGCGCGATAGGCGAGCGTCTGTGGCCGCGCGAGCACGGGCCGGGATGTGCGGAGCCGCTCTAACTCTTCGACCAGCTCGAGGGCGCTGCGGTAGCGCTCGTCGGGTTCGCGCCGAAGCGCCTTGTCGCAGATGGCGCTGAGATCCCCGCGCAGCAGTCGCACGAGCTCGGACGTCTTCGTGCCGCGTAGCTGGGCGGCGCCTTGGACCTCGCTGACCGCTGTGCTCATCGCGCTGTGGGTCGCCGAGGCGAGCTCCGGGCCGGCCACGATCTCGCGATGCGGGCGCCCGACGAGGAGGTGGTAGAGGATGCCCCCGAGCCCGTAGACGTCGGTCGCGACGGTCACCGCGCCGCCCTCGAGCTGCTCCGGCGCGGCGTAGCGCGGCGTCATCGCCTGCTGGCCGGTGCGGGTGAGGCCGGTCGCCTCGCTCGGGAGCGCAAGCGTCTCGTCGGAGCCAGGCCCCGGGGCGGCTTCGTAGGCCGCGTCCTCGTCGGGCTCCGAGAGGAGCTTGGCGATGCCGAAGTCCAGGAGCTTCACCTCTCCCTCGTCGCTGACGACCACGTTCGACGGTTTGAGATCCCGGTGGACGATCAGGTTGCGGTGCGCGTGATCTACCGCCCGGCAGACGCGCTCGAACAGAGCCACCCGGTCCGCCACCGTGAGCCGCCGCTTGTCGGCGTAGTCGAGGAGAGGGGTCCCCCGGACGAGCTCCATCGCGAAGTAGAGCTCGCCCTCCGAGGTGATCCCGCCGTCGAGGAGACGGGCGATGTTGGGATGCTCCAGGCGCGCCAGGATCTGGCGCTCGAGACGGAACCTCTCGGTGAGTCCGGCGCGATCGGCGCGCACCAGCTTGAGCGCCACCTGCTGCTCGAACTCGCCGTCCGCTCGCTCGGCGAGGTAGACGACCCCCATCCCACCTTCGCCCAGGCGCTGAAGCACGCGGAACGGACCGATGCGTCGGCCCTTCTCCTGCTGCTCCATCTCGGCCTCCGCCGCGTCGCGCACCTCGCTGCCCAGGCGATCGAAGTAGTCGCTCGAAGGACCGGCGAGCTCTGCGAGCTCCAGCAGCTCGCGCGCGAGCGCTTCGTCGCCCTGACAGACCTCGAGGGCCCTTTGTCGCCGCTCCTCGAGCGGGACGCCGAGCACCACCTCGAGCCCCTCCTCGAGGAGGCGCATCTTCGATGGCTCGCGGGAGTTGGTCACGCGGCGTCCTTCAGGAGAGCTGCGGCAGCTCGCTCTTCAGCTCCCGCAGGAGCCAGGCCCGCGCGAGGCTCCAGCCCCTCTTGATCGTGGCGGTGGAGACCTCGAGGGCGTCCGCCGTCTCTTCGAGGCTCAAACCGCCGAAGAAGCGGTAGGTGACGATGCGCCCGAGGCGCTCGTCCTCTTTCTCGAGCCGCGTCAGCGCCTCGTCGAGCGCCAGGAGCTCGTCGCTGCGCTGCCTGGACACGAGGAGCTGGTCTTCGAGCTCCACCCGCTGCAGGTCACCCCCGCGCTTCTTCCTCTGTGCGGCCCGCGCGTTGTCGACGAGGATGCTGCGCATGGTCAGCGAGGCCAGGTGGAAGAACTGACGCCTTCCTTCGAGCTCGACGCGCGTCTGGTCGACGAGCTTGAGGTAGGCCTCATGCACGATGCTGCCGGTCTCGAGGTCGCGCTTGCCCCAGCGGTACTTGTGGGTGCGCGCCATGCCGCGGAGCTCCTCGTACACGAGTGGCATGAGGCGCTCGACGGCCTCCGCGTCGCCTGAAGCCCATTCGTGGAGCAGGCCGGTGATGTCCGAGGCCGCCATGGTGCGGTGCGGTGCAGCCCCGAGGCCGCTAGCGGTTGATCGCCCCGGGAATGATCCCCTCGCCGGCGACGAAGCGGGTGCCGATCGCGCCGACGCGTGCCGTATCTCGACTCATGCCGGCCTTCGCGCGGATGTGGTACACGCTCTCGATGCCGGTGCAGTGCGAGCCCAGGAAGCCGCCGAGGCCGAGACGGCTCGCCTGGTCCGCGGTCCAGTCCAGCGTGTCGTCGTCGGCCGCGAAGAGGTGGAAGCCGCCAATCGCGCTTTGGATGGGCACGTCCGTGATGTGCGCGTGCGTGTGCTCGAGGGTGTTCACCAACCCTGCGTGACCGCACCCGGAGACCAGGATGGGGCCACCCTGGGCCAGGGCCACCAACGACTGGCTCTCGGGAACGTCGTCCGGCGCGACCCCGGAGTTGGTCTGCAGGACGAAGCCGGGGCCGCGAGGGTAGGTCTTCTCGTCGTGAGTGCGCGGCACGGGACCGGTGATCCAGACGCCGGGGGCGATCTCGGTGGGCTCGTCATGAATGATGAACTCCGCTCCGGTCGCCTCGATCTCCCGGCGCGCCGCGATCATCGGGTTGCGCTCGGAGCCGCCGTCGCCCGGGCGCGGAGTGAAGATGCCGCGGGCCACGTGAATGCGCGACAGCGCGTTCGGGTTCTTCTTCGCGAGCTCGGTGCGCAGCACTACGAGGCCACCCGTGTGGTCCTGGTGGTGATGACTCAGGACCAGGTCTTCGGCCTGTGACAGGTCGATGCCCAATGCCTCGGCGTTCTTGAGCACGTTCCTCGGAGACCAGCCGGTGTCGAAGAGGATCTTCCGGTCCTCGGTCTCGATCCAGGCCGCAAAGCTCCACTCGCCCTGCCCCACGAAGTCGGCCGCGTTCGTGGTGAGGACCGTGATCTCCACCTTCGGGCCGGTGAGGTCGTTCGCGGCAATGGCGACGACTTCCGTCTCCTCGGTCGGTGGCTGCGGTGCCGCGCAGCCGAAGAACCCCAAGGCCGCGACGAGCGCGGCGACGCCGCGACCCGTGCGGTGAAAGAGAGGCTGCGCGAAGGCCGAGCCCTCGGACGAGCGTGCTGACGGGGCTGCTGCCAGGCCCGACGTCAGCGGTCCGACTCCTTGGCTTCGATGACGTCGCGCTCCAGGACGCGCGCGCCGGCCATGATGCCCTGGAAGGAGTAGTTGCCTTCGTGGCAGGCGTACTCGAAGACCTTGCCGTCGGTGGCCTTCCAGATGTACTCACCCGACCAGGGAGCGACCCAGGTCGTCGGGTCGTCCACGGTGAAGGCGTAGAGCACGTTGCCGTCACTCTCTCGCGAGAACTTCTCCGTGATGGTGGCCGCAGCGCTGCCGCCACGCATCTGTGCCAGCGGATGAAAGTTCTTCGTCTGCACGACGAGAGTTTCACCTTCCCACCAGCCGATCGAGTCGCCGAGCCAGCGCTTCTCGTGGTCCGGAGCGTGCTCCGAGTCGATGCGCACGATGCGGGCGTCATGCACCATCTCGATCTCGATCATCACGTGCGTGTCGGTCTGCACGATGCGCTTGTAGTTGTTGTAGAGCGAGGGAAACGTCGGCACGTTGCCGGTGAAGCCGAGGAGGCAGCGCTCGGCCATGGGTCGCTGCTCCATGTTGTCGAAGGGTCCGGGCTCGTCGCCCTG
>CBDCWR010000004.1:0-798553 GCA_965223385.1 Candidatus Multivoraceae bacterium
CCGTACCTCGCGGGCGACGTCGTCGTCGTCGGCAACAGCGGCGGCGACTACGACGCGCGCGGCTACGTGTCGGGCTACTCCATCGAGACGGGTGAGTTGCGCTGGCGCTTTTTCACGGTGCCGGCCTCGGCCGAGGGGCCTCACGAGCACCCGGAGCTGGAGGTGGCTGCCCGGACGTGGGACCCGAACAGCCGCTGGGAGGCGGGCCTCGGTGGCACCGTATGGGACGCGATGGCCTACGACCCCGAGCTCGATCTGCTCTACGTCGGCGTGGGCAACGCGACGCCCTACGCCCGCAAGGTGAGGAGCCCCGCGGGAGGCGACAACCTCTACCTCGCCTCGATCCTGGCGCTGCGTCCGGCGACCGGAAGGCTCGTGTGGCACTACCAGACCACGCCGGCAGAGAACTGGGACTACACGGCGACGCAGAAGATGATCCTCGCCGACCTGGAGATCGGCGGCCGCGAGCGCCGGGTCCTGCTGCAGGCGCCCAAGAACGGCTTCTTCTACGTTCTCGACCGCGCCACCGGTGAGCTCATCTCCGCCGAGCCCTACGTTCCCCGTCAACTGGGCCTCCCATGTCGACAAGGCCACCGGGCGGCCGGTCGAGAACGGACAGGGCGAGTACTTCGACGAGCCCAGGCTGGTCTTCCCCTCGCCGGCCGGCGGACACAACTGGCAGCCGATGGCGTTCAACCCGAACCAGGGTCTGGTTTATGTCCCCGCCATCGAGATGGGGTGCCGTGTTCCAGATTCCGGAGCGTCCGTTCGAGCGCGCACCGAAGGCGCTCAACTACTACTCGCTCTACACGATGACCATCGACGGGCCGATCGGCACGGACAGCCTGGCGGCCCGAGGCCTCGACTGGGCTGCACTGCGGCGCGGCCAGCCGGATCCGACCGCGCGCGGCATCCTCCGGGGCCTGGGATCCGGTGCGCCAGGTGCAGGCGTGGCAGGTGGACACGTCCGGTCCATTCGAAGGGCAGCTCGCGGCCACGTGGAACGGCGGCGGCGTCATGACCACGGGTGGCGGCCTCGTCTTCCAGGGGCGCTCCACGGGCGAGCTGTTCGTCTACGCGGCAGACGACGGCGAGCTGCTGCACGTGGTGGACCTCGGCACCTCGATCATCGCTGCACCGATGACCTACGAGATCGACGGGCAGCAGTACGTGGCGGTGATGGCCGGTCTCGGTGGCGCCGGCGGCCGAGCCCACTTTCCAGGGACGGCCGCGGCCGCGCGAGGCAACGCGGGCCGCATCGTCGCTCTCAGGCTCGACGGAGGAGAGGTGCCGCTGCCGCCTCTGAAGCGCCCGGCACCCCCTCCGGGTCGACCCGCCGTGGACCGTCGCGGCACTCCGGAGGAAGTGCGCACGGGCCGCGACCTCTTCGACCAGCACTGCACGCGGTGCCACGCCACGAGCGGAGTGGGAGGGGTGCCCGATCTCGGACAGATGAGCTCCCGCGTGCACGAGCGCTTCGCGGACATTCTCCTCGACGGTGCGCTGGCAGAGCGCGGCATGGGCAGCTTCGCGGACGTGCTCGGCGCGGACGACGTGCGCGCGCTGCACGCCTTCCTGATCGACCGCTCGTGGCGCGCGTTCGAAGCTGCCGAAGAGCCCTGAGCCGCGCTCGGACGTGAGCTCTAGAGCGCGCGCTTCCTTCGGCGCGCGAGAACCAAGGCGTAGACCGCGACGTTGATCGCGATCACCAGGAGCCCGAGCACGATCTGCACGTTGCGGGTCAGCCCCTCGGGGTAGAGAACGGGGAGCACGTAGTGCTCGACGAAGCCGGCGTCGTAGCCCTGCTCGCCGGCCGCCCGGCGCCAGCGGTTCTCGAGGTGCGTGAGCGGGCAGATCCAGCCTCCGAACTCGATGAGTGCACCCCAGAGCGCGGCCGGCAGATGCAGCCAGACGATCCACCTCCAGCGGAGCAGCAGCAGCCCGCCGAAGACGACGAAGAGCACGAAGCCGAAGTGCAGCAGCACCGCGAGGTCGGCGAGTTGCGAGTAAAACACCGCAGGCGCAGCGCAGTCAGCCCGCCCAGATCTCGGTGAGCACGCGCTGGAAGTTGCCGCCGAGAATGCCCCGGATGTGGTCGTCGGTGTAGCCGCGGCGCAGCAGGGCTTCGGTGAGGTCGAACATCCGTTTCGGGTGGTCGACGCCTTCGATGTCGATCTTGCCGCGGAACGCGTACGAGGCCTTGTAGGCGCTCTTGAGCGCCTCGTACTCGTCGGCCGGCATGTCGTCGTAGCCGTGCAGGTCCACGTCGCTGCCCACGCCGAGGTGCTCCACGCCGATCAGGTCGCGCACGTGGTCGAAGTGGTCGACGTAGTGCTCGATGGTGGTCGGCTCGCGGTCGCGCACGAACATGCGCACTCCCGTGATGCCCATCACGCCGCCGGTCTTCGCCATGGCCTGGATCGCTTCGTCGGTCTTCGTGCGCGGATGGCCGCCCGAGAGGACGCGACTGTTCGAGTGCGTGAAGAGCACGGGGCGCTTGGAGACCTCGCAGGCGTCGAGCGTGGTGCGGTCGCCGGAGTGGGAGACGTCGACCGCCATGCCGATCTCGTTCATGCGCTCGACGATGGAAACCCCGAAGTCGGAGATGCCGCCGTCGTTCCTCTCGGTGGCGCCGCTGCCGATGAGGTTGCGCGAGTTGTAGGTGAGCTGCGACACGCGCTGGCCGAGGCCGTAGAAGGCCGTCACGTCGTCGGGTGTGCGGAAGTGCGACGCGGTCTGCGTGCCGATGAGGATGCCGGCGCGGCCCGACCCGTGCACCGCGGCGAGATCTTCGGCCGAGTCGATGCGCACGAAGAGATCGGGCTTGTTCGCGATGATGGAGTTGTAGCCGGCCACGAACATCAGGGTGTTGTGGTAGAGGTCGTCGAAGTCGCGCCCGCCGACGCCGACCGCGATGTGGAAGACGTCGATCTCCGAGTCGCGGAACTCCTGCTCCTCGGCCTCGGTCAGTCCGTCGAGGGAAGGCCCCCACCGCTCCTGGACCGATCTCGAGATTGCAAGCGGCGAGAGCATGTCGATCACGAGCGACCCGGCCACGAGGTCGATGCAGCGCGTGCTGTACTCGGTGGCCGACTGCGCAAACAGGCGCGACCGGCCGAGGTTGAGCATGGGCGAGGCCAGGCCCAGCGCGGCGGTGCCTGCCGCACCGCGGAGCACCGAGCGGCGCGACATGTGGCTCGAAGCGTTCATGGAGTCCCTTCCTTGCTTGCCCCGATCTCGTGACGTCGAGGCGTGATGGCTGCGGTCAGGCTATCGTGCGCCCAACGAGGGGGAGCGGACATGGGAAAGCGTCTGATTCGATTCAGCAAGGGCGACGAAGCCCGCTGGGGTCTCGTGGAGGGGCCCGTTGCCTACGAGCTGACGGCGCAACCGGGCAGCCTCGGCGAGCTGCTCCGGGATCTCGAAACGAGCCTGCGCCTGTGCTCGGCCGAGGCGCAGCAGATCGAAGATCTCGAGGTGCTGAGCCCGGTGACGGCGCCCTGCCAGATCGTCTGCCAGGGGCTCAACTACTCCTCCCACCGTGAGGAGTCGGGGCAGGTGGCGAGAGCTCCGTACAACCTCGTGTTCAGCAAACCTGCGTCCACGTTGTGCGGGGCCCACGCGGACGTCGTCCGGCCCCACGGCGTGCGCCTGCTCGACTACGAGCTCGAGCTGGGTCTCGTCATCGGCCGCGAGATCCGGCAGAAGACCGAGATCACCGACTCGAACCTGCACGAGTTCGTGGCCGGGATCGTGCTCACGAACGACGTCTCGGCCCGCGACGTGCAGATCCCGCAACAGCAGTGGTTCAAGGGCAAAGGCTTCCGCACGTTCTGCCCCGTGGGGCCGTTCCTCTACCTCCTCGACGAAGACGACGTTCCGAGACTCCACGATCTCGACATCGAGCTCCGGGTGAACGGAGAGGTGCGCCAGCAGGCGAGCACCTCGCAGCTGCTGTACGGCCCGGCCGAGACGCTCGCGGAGCTTTCCGGGATCATGGATCTCCACCCGGGTGATCTCGTCCAGACCGGAACGCCCGGCGGCGTGGCGCTCCAGGCGCCGTCTGCGCTCCAGCAGCGGATCGCCCGAGCCCTGTTCAGCGAGGAGAAGCTCTTCGAGATGTTCGTCGAGCGCCAGGCGAAAAATCCGCGCTATCTCCAGGACGGCGACGTGATGGAGCTGCGCGCCACGAGCTCGGACGGCGTGATCGACCTCGGGCTGATGCGCACCCGCGTCGTCGCGGAGGCATCCCGACACACCACCGACACGTAAGTGCTCCTCGGGGAGGCTCCCTCCTCGAGATCGAACGACCCGGAGAGACGAGATGCCGAGTGCCGAAGAGGAATACGCGAGCTTCATGGAGGGCCTGGTTCGTCGGAACCCTGGAGAGCCCGAGTTTCATCAGGCGGTGGGGGAGGTGGCCCACACGCTGATCCCGTTCATCCGCGAGCACGCGAAGTACCGCGAGGCCAACATCCTCGAGCGGATGACCGAGCCGGATCGGGTGGTCATCTTCCGCGTCTGCTGGGAGGACGACGCCGGCAACGTGCGCACGAACCGTGCGTGGCGGGTGCAGTTCAACAACTCCATCGGGCCCTACAAGGGCGGGATGCGCTTCCACCCCACGGTCACCCTCTCGGTGCTCAAGTTCCTCGGCTTCGAGCAGTGCTTCAAGAACGCCCTCACCACCCTGCCGATGGGCGGCGGCAAGGGAGGCTCCAACTTCAACCCCAAGGGCAAGTCCGACCGGGAGGTCATGCGCTTCTGCCAGTCGCTCATGATCGAGCTCCACCGGCACATCGGCGAAGACACGGACGTGCCGGCCGGCGACATCGGCGTGGGCGCGCGCGAGATCAGCTACATGTTCGGGCAGTACAAGCGCCTGGAGAACCGATTCACCGGCATCCTCACCGGCAAGGGTCTCTCGTTCGGCGGCAGCCTCGTGCGCACCGAGGCGACCGGCTACGGGGCGGTGTACTTCACGCGGAACATGCTCGAGCACGCGGCTCTGGAAATGGACGGGCGCCGGGCGATCGTCTCGGGCTCGGGCAACGTGGCGCTCTACTGCATGGAGAAGCTGGAGGACCTGGGCGCCGTGGCGATCACGGCCTCCGACTCGAGCGGCTTCGTCCACGACCCGGACGGCATCCGCGGCGAGAAGCTCGCCTGGCTCAAGGACCTCAAGGAGACGCGCCGCGGCCGCATTCAGGAGTATGCCGAGCACTTCGGCTGCGACTTCTTCCCGGAGAAGCGTCCGTGGGCCGTGGAGGGGGACCTCGCGTTCCCTTGTGCCACGCAGAACGAGCTCTCGAAGGAGGACGCCGCCACCCTCGCCGACAACGGCGTGCTCGCCGTGGCGGAGGGCGCCAACATGCCCACCACCCCCGACGGAATCCACCTCTTCCAGGAGCGAGGCGTCCTGTTTGCGCCCGGCAAGGCGGCCAACGCCGGCGGCGTGGCGGTCTCAGGGCTCGAGCAGAGCCAGAACGCGCTCCGCATCAGCTGGTCGCGCGAGGAGGTCGACCGCAGACTCTCCTCGATCATGGCCGACATTCACGACCAGTGTGTCTCGTGGGGCACCAACGGCGCCCACGTCGACTACCTCAAAGGGGCCAACCTGGCCGGCTTCGTGAAGGTCGCCGACGCGATGCTCGCGTACGGTGTGGTGTAGGCGGCTCTACGCACGTGGGCGGGGCCAGAAGCGGCCCGTGCGCGCCATGTACTCGCGGTAGTCGTCGCCGAAGTGCTCGATGAGCGCCTCCTCTTCGGTGCGCAGACGAAAGACCACCACCAGGAAGAGGAGCGCGAGGAAGCTTCCCCCGACGCCCCAGTGGTCGGTGAAGAGCAGCACGGTCACGCCCCACGCGAACGAGCCGGTGTACATCGGATGGCGAATGCGCGCGTAGGGCCCGGTGGTCACCAGCTCCTGCTCGTCGAACGTGATCACGTACTTGGCGCCGGCCTTGCCGATGGTCTTGAACACCCAGCACAAGAAACCGAGGCACAGCAGAGACGCGGCGAAACCGGCCCAGCGCACCGCGACGGGCAGCCCGATGTGCATCCACGGCGGGTCCCAGGAGAAGAGGTAGGCGAAGAACGCGGAGTAGAACGCCAGGCCCGCAACGCCCATGACGACGAAGACGACCTTCTTCTCCTGGACCCGGCGGCCCTCCTTCTTTCCCACCGCCATGCCGGCGTACGCGCCCCGCACGACGCCCATGCCGAGCATCTCGACCACGAGGGCCAGGCGCATGAAGAGATCCAGGTCAATCGGCAAGGCTGCTTTCGGCTCGCGGAGGGTTTGGGAACGGTCTCGCAGGGCACATCGCTCGCCTCGATGCTACAGGTCGAGAGGCGCGCTCGTCGGGCTATCGTGTGAGCCCACGGGAGGTGTGCGATGAGTGCGAACCGCAGGGCCCTGACGATCTTCCAGATCACGCCTTCGATCGACGGTGCCGACGTGTCGAGCTTCGACCAGGTCGTGCAGGCCTCCGCTCTCACCGACCCTCAGCTGCAGACGACGGAGCTCCCGGCGGGCTTCGACTTCGACGGCCGGCTGTATGTGATCGCCCCGGCCCCCGAGGAGCCGCGCTGGGGGGCGTTCCTGCGCGAGGGTTTCGGCGACACGTTCAACCTGTCCGCCACGGCGACCAACCGCGCACTGCTCGTGATCCGTTTTCGCTACTACAACGCCGACCGCTACTTCGCGGTTGCGTTCGGCGCGGGCCGCCACCTGATGCGTCGTGACGCCTACGTGCGCTCGTTCGGGCTGAAGGCGGCGCTCAACCTGATTTACGAAGACGACGTCCTCGACGGCAGCGCGTCGAGCGATCGCGTGCGCCAGGTCGATTCGCGGACCGTCGCGGGTAACACGTTCCGGACGCGGCGCCAGGCGAACCGCGACACCACCTTCGAGCAGTTCGGCTTGGACACCGAGCGCGATCTGCTGAGCACGGTCACCGGGGAGCCGAGTGATCGGACCGAGCTGGGCTCCCGCGTCTTTGGTGCCGATCACGTCGGCGTCAATCTGCCGATCGACTTCTCCGGCCTCGTCGGCCTCTGCAAGAGGCTCTGGCGGGCGGGGCGTGCCGACGACTACGAGACGCACTTCAGCTGGATCGACAACCTGTCGGCGATCGCGGAGCCCGCGCGCCTCGAGGCGCTGCGCTCCGCGGTGGTGCAGCAGCTGCGCGATGGTGCCGTGGGCGCCTTCGAACTGGCACCACCGGAACTGGTCGACTTCGACGCGATCGAGACCTTCCGGATCGAGGTCGGCGCCAACGACGTCTCGGTGGCCGACCTCACTCTCAGCGCGTACCTCGCACTGTTCGACGCTGGCGGACTCGCGGCGCTCACCTGGGACCGCATGAAGTCGCACCGTGTCGCCGCGCTGTCGGCCCAAGGTGAGCTCCTCCACAGGTGGCCCGTCTCCGACTGCCTGTTCGGCGAGCTGGACGACGACGGCGAGACCGTGCTGCTCGACGCGGCCGAGTTCTTCGCCGTCGCCGCCGACTTTCTGGCCGACCTCGACGCGTTCGTCGCGGCGATCCCGGAGTCCGACGTCGACCTTCCCGACTCACGCATCGACGCGAACGGCCGGGAGATCAGCGAGGGGGTCTACAACGTGGAGGCAGCGCAACACCTTCCCACGCATCTGCTGCTCGACAAGCGCACCGTCAGGGTGGCACCCAACACGAGCTCGATCGAGATCTGTGACGTGCTCACGACGGACCGCAAGTTCGTGCACGTGAAGCGCAAGCTGGGCTCCGCGTCGCTGAGCCATCTCTTCTCGCAGGGCTACGTGTCGGGCGACCTGTTCGTGACCAGCCACGAGTACCGCACGGCCGTTGCCGCCGAGATTGCAGCTGCCGAGGCAGACAAGGGCTCCGGGCCGATCTTCACGAACGCGCTCGACTTCCAGGCCCCCGACCCGGCTGCGATCGAAGTGGTCTACGCGGTGGTGGCCAACTGGAACGGCGACAGCGTGGTCGACCGCCTGCCGTTCTTCTCGAAGGTCAACCTGCGCCGCCACGCCACCGACCTGAGACGCCTCGGCTACGAGGTGACGTTCAAGCGCATCGACATTGCGTGAGGACGGGGTTCGGTTGGTCAAGATGCGCCGAGGCGCTCGTAGCGGCGAGGTCCGCGGGGGGCTGACCTAGCGACTCGAGTCGGTAGCGCGGAGGATTACGGAACCGCGTCCGTCTGGAGGCGAAAGAGCAACGCTCCGTTCGCGCATCGACGACGTCTCGGCGCATCGGGCTCCGGCCTTTCTCCGACCGCCCAGCCCCATTGAGGGAGAATCAAGGTGTCATTTCAAGAACTCTATGTGCGACTGAAGAGGACTCTTGGGCAACTGACGGGCCGGGACTGGCGAGAGGTCTTCGCACACCAGAACCTCAGCGAGGACCTTGGGTTCAGCGGCTCTGGCAAGCGTGCCCTTGCCTCCGACCTCAACCAGGAGTTCGCCGCGGAAGAGTTGCAGCTGACACCTGACGAAACGGGAGCCGCGGAGACGGTTCGGGACCTTGCCCGGCTCATTCAAGAGGAGCTTGGCTAGGTTTGGCCATGGACCTTCTACGAACAGGGCTCCTTCTCTCCTTGGCTTTTGCCGCAGCGAGTGCCGCAAGAGCTGCAGATCTCGCTGATGTCCGCGCCTGTGATCAGGATGGCAGTGGCCTGGTCGAGGAGGACGAGCTGCGCTTCTGCCTTTTGAGCGTTCTCGAGCCCGAGGCCGCGGACCTCGATACGAACAAAGATGGAGCGATCTCTGCGAAAGAAGCTCGGGTCTACTGGGAGCCCGATCTGCTCGACCTAAGAGAGCGCTACGGTCCGCCACCGTACACGGTGAAACAGCTAGCTGACTTCTTCCCTCTCGAGGGCGAGTTGTCGCTTGGCGGAGTCTTGATCCGGAGGAGCTATCAGCAGGTCACGCTCAGTGAGCCGGCGAAGTCCTTCAAGAAGGCCGAAGGGGCGCTGTTCTCTTTCTCGGACGACCAGGCCAACGACGTGGAGTCGTGGCAGGCAAAGGGTGCCGTTATCGGCGTGCTCAAACTTCGTGAGAAGTCAGACAAGGCGCTCACAGCGATTGGTTTCGTTCCAAGCCTAGAGTTCGAAAGGAACGGAGTAGATGGCCCGGACGAAACGCAGGCCGCCGGTGACTCAGGAGAGAGTCCGGATCCTCCTGAGGACGCTCAAGAGGAAGTCGACCGACTCGTTCTCCGGGCAGGCTTCGACTTCGAGGTCATCGGGAAAGGCCCGGGTCTGCAGAACTTTCGCATCTTTGTGGCGCACGCGACGGACTTCGACTTCGATAGCGGAGTCAACGCGATTCAGCTGCAGTGGGAACCCACTCACAACCAGTGGGGGCTTGGGGTGTTCCGACCGGTTGGAGGGATCAGACTGGACTACCGCCTGCGCTTTCTCGTTCACGCTGAGCTTGGGGAGATTGGTGAGGCTGGCGAGAAGCTGGCGTTGGAGGAAGACGACACGTTTTCCCGATTGGGACCGGAGGTCCAACTCGAGCTTCAGCCGAGTGGCTTCAGAAGGCTCACGCTGAAAGCCCAGTGGAGAAACTTCTATCGCGTGGGCGGGGACGGCCCAGACCACGTCGAGATGTTCATCGCCGGTGCCGCTCTCTCACTTGACCGAGACGGCCACTTCTCCCTTGAAGCGGAGTACCAGAACGGGAGGGCCGAGTTGACCCTCGAGGACACAGACCTGCGAAAGGTCGGTCTGGCGATCAAGTTCTGAGAAGACCGCTTCGGTCCGCCGTCTGGACGGTGCCTAAATGACAGTGAAGGAACGTACGTCCTGGTCCGCGCCTCAGCGCCGACCTTCTCGGCGAGTCATGTCCTTCCTTCTTGCGGTCAAATCGGGCGTTGGCGCCATCTCGAGATCCTCCTGGAAGACTCACGCTGGCTTTCGGCTCGGACGCGAGGATCACGCAGGCCGACGGAGCGTTTCCCGGCCTTTCGGTTGGGTCGACTCAGGAGCGGGTCTGGCGCCTTATCCGGCCAGCAGCCTCATGTAAGTTCGTACTACGGCACGAAGGAGACTCGTCCAGCGGGTGGGCGCCGCTTTCGGCATCGCTCCTCAGACCTCGATGCAGACGGGGGTTCTGCGGACCGTGAGATCCGAGTCCTGGATCTGCTGACAGACCTCCTCTCCTGGCCCTTGCGAAATGGAGCCGATGAGCGGACTTGAACCGCTGACCTGCTGATTACGAATCAGTGATCGTCTGTTTGTGGGCCTTTGCGCGTGTTTGCGAACCCGCGTTGCTGCTGAATTCTAGGGGAAGCATGGGGTGTGCTCTATGTCGCGGTTTGCGTGTCGTGGATGGTACAGTGATGGTACGGTATGCGAGGGAGAATCACCAAGAAGGCTGTCGATGGATTGGCTCCGCGAATGGGTGCCGATGGTGCCCTTCGTGCTGAGCGGTTGTGGGATACGGATGTCACTGGCTTTGGGTGCCTGGTGACGAAGTCCGGGCACAAGAGCTACATCTTTCAGTACCGAACGCGGCAGCAGGCAAGCAGGACGCCCAAGCGGCTGACGATTGGGGCGCATGGCGAGCTCACCCCGGATGAAGCGCGCACCATTGCTCGAGAACTCCTGTTCAAGGTCCGCTCCGGAGAGGATCCGGCTCTTGAGTGGAGAAGGGTCAAAGGTGAGACGTTCGGAGACCTCGCGGATCACTTCATGCGCACGTACCTGCCGGCGAAGAAGCGGCCTCCGAGGGCATCCACCAGAAGAGACTACGAGGTACTGCTGCGCGTTCACCTCCTCCCACGCTTCGGCAAGCGGCGCGCAAGCGAGATCGCAACCCAAGACCTCGAGGACTTCCACCAGAGCCTCAAGGACACTCCCTACCAGGCCAACAGAGCGCTTGGGCTAGCCCATCAGCTCTTCAAGCACGCGGAACGGCTCGGCTGGACACCGCAAGGCACCAACCCCACACTCGGCGTCGATCGGTACCCAGAACAACGCCGCGGCGCAAAGAAGAACGTCATGCTCACCGGAGAGCAGATGACGCGACTCCACCAAGCGATACAAGCCGAGAAGGACCGAGTAACCAAAGACGACGACTCGAATCGAGCGCGCAACCACCACGCCTGCGCAGCCATCGAACTCGCCTTTTGGACCGGTTGGCGCATCAGCGAAATCCTCCAACTCCAATGGCACAACCTCAACCTAGAGCAAGGCACAGCCAGACTCGAGAGCACCAAGACCGCTGACGAAGAGCACCGCAGCCTCCCACAAGAGGCCATCCGAATACTCACGACACTCGATCGACATCGCGACACGCCATACGTCTTCCCAGGACGCGATCCCAGCACCCCACTCACCACCGTCAGGAGACACTGGTACCGCATCCGACAACAAGCGGAACTGGACAACCTCGAAGGACTCGGCCCCCTCCGCCTCCATGACCTCAGGCACAACGCCGTCAGCTGGGACGTCTCCAGAGGCACTCCACTCGAAATCGCGGGAAGAAACGTCGGACACCGATCACGACAGGCAACCGAGATCTACGCGCACTTCGCACCCAACAGCCTCAAACGAGAAGCTGACGCCCGAGCACAAGCAATGCGCGAGGCCCTCGAGACGGAGTAGTGCGCCTGTTTTCCGCAGAAGAAGAAGGAAACGGAAGGAAGAAGCTTGAAGTTGGAGGAGATGAGGATGACGCTATCGCGTGATGGGTTGATGCGGTGAGGTCTGGTCTTGAACATCGTAGGCGTGGTGGTGATGTTCTTTTGGGGTGCTCCGCAGCCGGTGCTGGAGGAGGGAGTGTCGGTAGGGCTGCAAGAGGGGTCGGTGTTGGCGACTGGGCAGACTGTTGGGGAGTACAACGAGCGGGTGCGTGCGCGTCGCTTGCGGCACTTTTGGTTGTCTCGTGTTGGTTTGGGTCTGGTGCTGGTGGGGTTTGTGCTGGAGTTCTGGGGGCTCTGGGTGCCTGTCGAGCGCCAGGCTGGTGTTGTGGGTTTGGCGCCGGCGGATACGAATCGGGTTGGCTTGGTATGGGCTGTTGCTGCGGTGGTGGTCGGACTGAGCGTGGTTGCGCTGTTGTTCGAGCGGGGGGTGGGTGAGCGTGGCTCGTAGGGGTCGGGACTTGGAGTTGTTGGTCGCTAGCTTGGAGCTGGTGATGGGTGGCGATGCCTCTGTTGAGAGCCCTGGGTACTTGGAGGATCGTGACTCGGGGTCGCTTCGCGAGGTGGATGTGGTGGTGCGGCGTCGTGTTGGCAGCGCGGATGTGGTCGTGATGTTTGAGTGCCGTGACCGGAGTTCGGTTGAGGATGTGCGCTGGATTGAGCAAGTCGCGCAGAAGCGCAACAGCGTTGGTGCGGCTGTGGCTGTTGCGGTCTCGACGAGTGGCTTCACGAGTGGGGCCTTGTCGAAGGCTGCCGGGTTGGGCGTGGAGATTCGCGAAGTCGTGGAGGTGGATGTTGGTGAAGTCGAGAGCTGGTTTCAGCTTCGAGGGTGTGAGTTGGTGGTCGGTCGCTCGCGGGTCGTGCATGCGGAGCCGATTGTTGTTGTCGAGGATGCCCGTGCGGCGGAGCCGTTTGCGGCTCTTTCCGGAAGTCCGCTGGGTGCTGTCATTCTTGCCGATGGTGAGCGGCGTTTGAGTCTGGTTGACTTGTGGAATGAGCGGCGACCTGACTCCGGGCTTCATGATGGTCTGCCGCTAGATGGGAGCGTTGCTGAAGTGGGATTCGAACTCCGAGATACGTCGGGGGTTCTCGTTGTCGCGGATGGTGAGCAGGCGCCGTTGCGGAGCGTCCGCTACACGCTGGAGCTGTGGATCGAGCGACGGGAGCTGCCCTTGCATCGAGTCATTTCCTACCAAAAGGACGCGTCCTCCATGGTGGAGGCCGTGGAGTATCTGATCGAGCTGGATGGCGATAGGGGTGTAGCTACCTTGACGAACGACACCGAGACAGGAGAGCAGTACCTGGCTGTTCGCGACTTCCCGCACGCCATCTCCGTGCAGCTAGTCGCGCGTAGGTAGGGTGCCGAGACGACTCCCGACTCACTTCGTGGACTGGAACAGCGGTCTCGGCTCTTGAGCGTAAACACCAGTCGGGGTTGGCTGCCGACTATGCTCCTGAGTCATGGCCAGTCGAGCCAAGGTGCAGCACTACGTGCCCCAGTTCCTTCTCCGGAACTTCGGTGTGGGCAAGAAGAAGCAAGTCCATGTTCTGGACATGGAGACGCTGCGCTCATTCCGTTCGCACACAAGGAACGTCGCTTCTGAGAGTCGCTTCTACGACTTTCGGCTTGGTGAAGCGGAGTTCTCCGTGGACCCCTACCTGCAGGAGCTCGAGGGCAAGACAGCTAGGGTGTTCAGCGGGTTGCTCAAGTCCAGGTCGTTGCGTGACCTAGGTGAGACCGATCGAGCGGTACTTGCGGAGTTCCTTGCGGTGCAACTTGTACGCACTAGGGCTTTCCGTGAGCGGTTTCGCGAGATGCCGGCTGCGCTGCGATCGCATCTCGAAGAAACGCACGAGAGTATTGCCGATAGTTTGCAGGACGATCTGCAGGTGCCCAGCCAAGAAGAGGTACAGGCGGAGCTAGCCAGGTTTGTCGTTGGTGCTCCAGCCACCTACGCTCCCGCATTCCTCAACAAGATCTGGCTCCTGCTCCGGGCTCCATCTGAGGGTCGCTTCATCATTGGAGACAATCCTCTTTCTCTTCACAACCCTGAACCGAGTACGGCCTTCGGCAACATCGGCCTTGTCGTCCCTAAGATCCAGGTCTTTCTGCCTCTCTCTCCGCGATTCGCTCTTGGCATGTTT
Source organism: Candidatus Multivoraceae bacterium (assembly GCA_965223385.1). Taxonomy (GTDB): domain Bacteria; phylum Acidobacteriota; class Thermoanaerobaculia; order Multivoradales; family Multivoraceae; genus JBCCLJ01. Next base: position 13,797 of record CBDCWR010000004.1, read on the forward strand.
TGCTCTACCTATTCCGAGTACTTCGATGCCAACCCGTTCTTTGCTCGCGCGGTTTCCTCAGACAGGCCACTGTCCTACTCCCCCCAGAACCTGTTGCACTTCAACTGGCTTCAGGTTGCACATGCCGAGCGCTTCCTTTTCTCATCAAGGTCTGACTTTCGTCAGGTGAGGCGTATGGTCGCGAAGGAGCCAGAACTTCGAAGACCCAGACGGCCCACAATTGGCTAGTTCGCACTCGCGAGAGCCGTTGAGTTTCGACCTAAGGGGGCTCATTGGTTGCTACCCAGCGCTGAGGGTCGGACTCGGTTCGGGTCCTTACCGTATGGTCAGCTGGGAGATGAGTTTGGTGGCTGCGGGGAGTGGGTCTGCGGGTTGGGGCTTGACTCGGATCGGGATTCGTTCCTCGAACACTGTTGCCATGTTTCTCGCGGTGGCTCTTATGCTCAGAATGCCGCCGGCGTGGTCCGCTGGGTTAAGTGCTAGGAGCGTGATGCCGAAGATATGTTCGTGTTGGTGTCTGAACTCTTCGCAGTCGAGCTCCCATCGCGTTGGTTCCGTTTCTCGTCTGTAGAAGACTAGGGGATCTCGCGGTGGCTCGGGTAGGTGGACTCCGCGCATAGGATCGATGTAGGGCATGCTCGGATGGGTGAGGTCCGAGAGGGCCTTGGTGATGTCGTAGGGGTTCTCGACTCTTGGTCTTGGTGGCTTCGGTGGTCTTGGGAGAGACGGCGTGGGGGACGTGACGCTGTTGGGTCGTCTGATCTCAAAGCCCTTGCTGACGCGGATCTCGATGAGGAGCCCTTCGGCGGGTGCTCCTCCGGTGTTGCTGAGCGTGAGGGCAGCGTTAGTGCGTTGTGTGGGTTGCGTAAGGTCGTCGGGGAGTGCCTGGAGTGCGTTTCGGAGTCGCTCGAGCCAGTGTGGGTAGTCGGTCTCGCGGTATTGGGCGATCTCTTCTTCAGTTACTGGGATGTAGCGCTGTTGGGTCGCCTCGTAGGCGAGTTTTTCGAATTGCGTTGGAGGACGTCCGAAGCTGGTGGCGATGGGTGATTGGGACTTGGCGGTGCCGACGAGCTGGTCGAGTTGTTCTGTCGAGAGTGGCTGGTATTGGGTCGGCTTGATGATGATGGGATCGGCGTCGGGGCGGAGTTTGAGGATGGGGTCGCGTTGTTCGAGCCGTTGGATCTTCTCCTCGAGTTGCCTGATCTTCTTGTCTCGGTGGTCGGGTTCTGGGTCGAGGAGCCAGGTCTTGGGCGGTTCTATCGTGTCGAGTCCGTGCTCTTCTGCGGTGATGAGGAGGATTGTGTCTGTGGAGAGCACGCCGGCGTTTGCTCCGCTGGCGACGTTGTAGCTGATGACCTCTGCGAGAAGGCGTTCATCGTTGCTTCCCTGGGTCAGGTCTCGTGGGACCTTGGTGAAGTCGGGTGGAGGCGCGAGTTCTATCGAGACGGGTATCGGCTCGTGCCTGATCTGTATGCGTCTTTCTTTGGCTCTTCGGAGCTCCCTGAAGATGTTGCTGCTGGCTTTTCGTGCTCGTTTTGCTCGGCGTGAAGATCCGTCTGCTTTGAGCGCGTCGATCTCCTTTACCACGATGCGTGGCAGGAGCAAGTGGATGGGCCCTTCGAGTTGGAGCTCTTCCCACGGCAGCTCCTTGGGGTCCTTGAGCTGCAGGAGGAAGTTGGAGTCGATGAATACGAGTGTGCCCATCGAGTACGGATTGTAGAGGCGATGGGTCGCTGTCTCTCGGGGGGCGTCTGCGCGGTGCGAGATGACTAGACAGGTAGGGGCTACCGAATATTGAGAGCGGTGGGGACGAGGCGGGCGTCCTGCTCAATTTGGACCGGCGGGAGTCGCTTGCGCTTTTGTCCCTTCGTGGTTCCTCCCCCCAACGGGTGGTGAGGGGGAGGCCCAGAAGGGGAGCATCAAGTCGGTGCTCGAACAGGGGTCTCTTGGCTCGGAGGAACCTACTATGGATGAGAAACAGAAGACTGAATTGACTGCGGATCAGTTGGACAAGGCTGAGTTGGCGCAGCGAGTCCCTTTGCTTGGTGAGCGTATGGATCGACTGGATCCGACCATGTTCGTGCGCTTCACGCAGGGCTGGTGGAGATGGTATGTGGCGGAGTTCGATGGTGAGAACAAATGCTATGGAGCGTTTGGCAAAGACGGCTGGTTGGAGGAGTGCTTTTTCGACCTCAGTGCGCTAGAGACGCACCGTCACGGGCCCGTGATCGTTGATACGTCATTCGTGCCTACCAAGCTCAGTGAAATCAACGAAGGGCAGATTCGCTGTCAGTCGTTCGCCGAGGAAGGCTCGGTGCAGCGCATACTGCAGGTGCGCGAGGGCGACGGGGGGAACTACGAGACCATAGTGCTTCTGCGGCGTGTAGACCATGGGGATGAGACCTCGCACTTGACGCCACTTCTGACGCCGGACACTGCGCAGGATGCGATTCGGCTTCTTGAGGAATACATAGAGCCGAGTGCCCGGGGGTGCCGGTTCCCGAGGTAGCGGATCGCCTCTATGGCGGGTCCGAAATTGCCAAGCGGCGCAACCTCCGATTTGATGGGAGGGGCATGCTGGGGGGGCGCCCAGGAGTTTTGCCTGGGGAGGCCCCCTCGCTCTCCCTCCTTTTGGGGGCACTGTTGAGGGTCGACTGCTATCTCGTGGGGTCTGCGGTGAGGGGCAGGGGGAGGACGTTGGCTGTCCTGTGCGCGGTTGGCAGGCGTGGAGGGGTGTTAGTGGGCTTTGTAGGTCGCTCGGATGTTTCGGGGGTCCTGTGGGCGGCCGAGTAGTCTGTGCGGGTGTGTTCTTGGTAAGTGTGTCCTCCTTGCCGCTTTTCTCCCATCCCACGTCTCGCCTTGGTCCCCCACACTTGGGGGCTTCGGTGAGGGGACCAGACTCGCCAAAAGGTGGGTGGGTCGCTCTCGGAGGAAGAACTTATGAACGAACACACAGAACATGAACTCGGCAACGTCAGGGCGCGAATCAAGACGATTCAGACGAGCTATGGCGAGATGCGCACGATTGAGCTGCATCGCGCTTGGGATACCAAGGATGGTGAGCGTCGTTGGGCGAGTGATTTGCGCCCGACTGACGTGAAGAACGCGATTGAGCTGCTTGAGCGGTTCGGTAGCGAGGAGGGCATACGCTCTCCTCGAACTCCCGTTCGAAGGCTCGTCCTGAACGGTGCGTTTCCGTTTAAGAGGTCACTCTCGGAGCGAGATCTCGCGTGTGCCGATCCGAGTCAGTGGAAGTACGATCGCGCTGAGCTCCAGTGTTGGGGCGCAATCGTGCGAGCCGTACAGCAGCATCCTGACGAGGAGGTTCGAGCGTTGCTCGCCTAGCGACCCGCCGGTCGCGGTCTGTGCGGTAGAGAGGCTCGTTGGCGGAGCTTTGGTGTCGGCGAGTCTAAGGCACGTGCCGTCTTGGTAGCGGGCGTCCTCTGTGGGCTCGCATGCCGAGGCGTCTTCGATCGAACGGGAAGGGTGGGAGGTGAACGAGGCACTGCCGAGTCAACTGTCGGCGGAATGACCGAAAGCCTTAAGTACTCGAGCCTCCTTTGGAGGAGAACGTCGATCCGCTACCGGAAACACAAGCTCGGCAAAAGAGCCGCGAGGGGTGGCTTCCCGGAAGGGGCTTCGCTCTTCCGTGGTCGCCTGAGTGCGCTTCATTCGGGGTCGGATCGGCGCAACGAATGAGTAGGCGAGGGTCTGCAACTAGTGCATGGAACGTCGTGATCCGTACAAGAGCAAGGAGTGCTACCAGCGTTGGAGGAGTCGGGTAGCGGATGCTGGGATCCCCTCCATTTCAGAGGAGAACTCTCGCGTGATCCTTCGGTTCTTGTGGGACATGGAGTGCGGGTTGAACACTGGTCGTGGCTCGAAGAAGGGCCCGCGCAGTTTCATTAGGCTCAACACGCTGCGCACGAAACTGGTGCAGATCGCTCGCAGATTTGAGCGTCGGTACGGAGTGAGCTTGCTCGAGGTGTCGGAGGAGCAGCTTCACGCCTTCTTTCACGCGATGCGTTCGGGGGAGATCGAGAAGCCTGGTGGTGGGGTGTACCGGTCAGTCTCGGACTACGTGAAGACCTATAAGACGCTCTGGCATTGGCACATGAAGGTCATGCGCAAGCGAGGAGAGGTGCTCATCGACATTTGCACGGATCTCGACGAGTCCAAGCCGAAGCCTCCGTGGGTCTACCTCACCGAAGAACATGTGAGGAAGCTCCAGCGCCACGCCACGCCCTTCTATCGGACGCTCATCATCTTCCTCTACGACACCGGCGTCAGGAGTCCAACAGAACTCACTAACCTGCGCGTTCGCGACGTGCTTGAGGACTGCGCCAAGCTTCGCATCCCCGATTTCGCTAGCAAGACGCAGGGGCGCACGATCAATCTCATGCTCTGCACGCAGGAGCTCCGAGAGCACATCAGCGACCAGGGGCTCAGCGCGGATGACTACCTCTTTAGCCTCCACGCTCCAGCAGCAAACCGCTACCTCAGACGACTCGCCAAAAGAACGCTTGGAACAGAGACCACGCTCGCAGGAAAGCGCTGCGACCAGCTTCGCATGTACGACCTTAGGCACAGCAGCGCCTGCTACTGGCTACCCCGCTACCGAAGTGAAAGCGCGCTCAAGTACCGCTTTGGCTGGAAACGCACTGAGATGATCCACTACTACACAGAACTCCTCGGCATGAAGGACACCATCACCAAAGACGACGTTCACACCCGGGACGTTCGCACGCGCCTCGCGGCCGATCTCGAGAGTGAACGCACGCAACGCGCACAGCTCGAAGAAGAACTCCGACAACTCCGCACAGAAATGCGCACCATCCTCAAGACCGTTCGCGAACTCACCGACCGCGCAGCATAGTCGAGACATCCTCGGCAAAGTGCTCGTGCCACCGGTTGCCGCCTTGAGCGGGACCTGCGAACTCCCCTCATGGGTCGAAGACGGTGTTGCTACCAACGTGCTCTACAGAGGGGGAGTCGGTGGTTCCGTGCCAGGACTCGCCGTGCGTAGCCTTGAACGTTGCGACGCCTCGAGTTGGTCCTTGAGAACCGCGCTACGATCATCATCGAGTAGCACGCCTCCACGATCGTCGGAGCTGACAACGTCGCCTCCTTAGGAGACGGGCGCGTTGTCTGGAAGGACTCCCACTGAGTTAGGGTTCCTACGCTGATCTGGGCGAAGACAGCAGGAAGCGAACCGCTACGAAGGGCAGCCTCGTGCCGAGAAGGAGGTTGCCCGGCTCCGGCAGGCCTAGAAGGACGGTGGGAGCGCTGCGGCGGTCTCAAGCCTTGCTCCCTGATGGGTCACAACTCTCAAGTCGAGGCTCTGGATTGGCCGAGTGAGCTTGTTCGCCGTGCTCAGGGCGTTTTCTTGGTCTCTTGAACTGCGCTGTCGGTTGATCGGTCGCCTACTTGGAACTAGCAATACTAGTTATAGGCGACGGTGGTCTTGATGCTGTTAAGGCATGCTCTCTGTGTGCTGTGGAAATAGCTAGGAATGCTGATTCTGTTGACCTAGGCGCGAATTCCGACCGACCGGAAAGTCGAGATTCTGGTAACTTCGTCTGAGCGGTGCTATGCTGACGTGACATACTCATGGCGCCCGTAGAGGTTGGCTCGACTTGTGCCTCGCCGAGGGTAGCCCACGGTCCACGACCGGAGGAGGAAAGAAGTATGGATCGGCTATTGACTAGGCCTTTGGCTCTACTCGTAACGCTACTGCTAGCCCCTTCGCTCCAGGCGGAAGTCAGGGTGATCGCCAATCTCGTCCCGGAGGGTGATGCCTCACAGGTTGAACAGCTGGCACAACTGGTGGGCGGCGACTCGATGCACGTCTCCGCAACGCAGCTGCTGATCAAGATTGATGAAAACCAACTCCCTGCTCTCGCTTTGTCCCCCCACCTTTCGTCGGTGGTCACAGACGCTGGATGCGCAGACAGCATTCCCAGTGACTGCCTCGAGGCCCCGGTAGTCGTGACGGTGAGCGTCGACTCGCCTTCCGACCGCGACATTGCGATCCAGCAAATCGAAGGAGCGGGCGGCGAAGTGAGCAACCTGGCAACCTTGAGGTTCACGGCGACGGGGCCAGCTGCTCTTCTTGACGTTGCCGCGGCGTCGGCTGAGATCTCCTTCTATGACCTGTTGAGCCTCTTCGGACCGTTCCCTAGGGCTGCTACGCCGTCGCCGGTCCTGGAGCCGCCTCCGCTAAACCTAGGTGAAGGTCATCGCTTCTTCGCGCAGGCGTACTTCGACACTGGATCCAATCTCGGAGTAGGAGCGCCCAGGCTGATCAATGAGGACTCCGGCGGAATGACGTTCTTCGACGGCGCGAATCTCGAGATCTTGGTGAAGGTTCTGGACGCGTGCGCAATCAACAACCACTACTGGGTCTTCGTTTCGGGACTCACCGACGTCGAGGTGACGCTGATCGTGGGTGACCGGCGAGATGGTGCAGAGCGTCAGTACGAGAACTTCCTAGGAAGCCCGTTCGAGTTGGTTCGAGACGTGAACGCTTTCGTTTGTCAGTAGAAGCCATGGTCTTTCGACCATTTCGTAAACGAGTGAGTGCGGAGGTTGGTATGCGAAGGAAGAAGATCGAACTAGCTGCAGTCTTGCTGCTGGTCTTCGGGTCGTTGACGGCACAGGCAATCGGCGCTGAGGAGCTGGTCCTCCTCTGGCCAAACGACAGAAGTGCAACGACGCGGGATGCCGCAATCGCTGCTGTGAACGTGGCCGAAGAGCAGGTTCTGGTGAGGAACCCAAACGACGGCAGCGTCATCGTCCGGATCAGCGACGACGCTGAGCGGGAGAGACTCAGAGGCGCGCCGGGGATGTCGGTTCAGACTGGCATCGAGGAGTACCCAGTGCTGATGCCAGGAAGCGTCAGGGTCATGGGATTCGTTGAGAGAGAGGGCCTTGAGATCTCGGAGGGATCCAAGGATGCCGCAAGAAGTGCGCTCGAGAGGCTTGGCGCGGTGGAGGTCTGGCGAAGTCGCTACACGCATGCCGTTCAGTACGACGTTCCAGCCGATTCACTCTCTGAGCTTCCCAATCTCAAAGAGCTGCACTCCTTTCACTTCAATCGGATGGGCCTCCCTTCGACTACTCAGAGCATCGCGCTTGTGATGCCGAACACCAACCCCACTCACTGGCCTTCGAGCTGGGGCAACTACTACGTTGGCGTGATCGATACGGGCGTAGATAGGACCATCGCAGGGCTCAGCAACAACCGCGTGAACCAAAACCTAGGCGCATGCTTCTCGAACAACGGAGTTCCTTCGTGGGCAGCGGGGAACTGGGTCTCGACCTGCCCGAACGGCCAACCTCAGATGTACGGCGGAGCAGCAGGCGACGAGGCGTGTGTGAACGGGTGTTCTCACGGAACAGCAGTCGCTTCGGTCGTCGCATCTACCGCTGCCGAGGGAGGGCTGATCGAAGCAGCAGACGTACAAGTCGTGTCCGTACAGGTCATGACGCGGCGACTCTCAGGCGGTCAACAGGGCGCACCGAACTATGTGATCTTCGAGGCCGATGTGCAGAGAGCGCTGGAGTACTTCTACTCGTTTGGCCAGGTTGGTTTGAAGCTCGGTGCCGTGAACATGAGCCTCTACTTCCTTTCGAACGGATACAACGCAAGCGTTGTCACGGGGAGCTGCAACTCGAGTCCGCTAAAGACCTGGGTGTCGGCGCTCCGAGTGAACAAGATCCCAACGGTGATCGCCGCTGGCAACGTCCTTACCGGTTCTCCGAACCCTAGCTTCCCAACGAACACGGGACCCGGGCTGAACTCGAGCTTCTACGACGGCACCTACGATCCTGCTTGCATTAGCGATGCCATTACGGTGTCTGCCACTCGAGATGACGCCTGGGCCGCTGCGGTGAATCAGCTCCATCAAGGCGACTACTTCAGCACGATGACGGGGGCCCTGACGGATGTCTGGGCGCCTGGTTCGTTCATAGACGTCGGGCCGTACACGGACCTGCGGGGCACTTCATTTGCAGCTCCTCACGTCGCGGCGGTCTGGACGAGGCTTCGAGGCAAATACCCAGGGCACAGCGTGAATCAGATCTTCTCGCTTCTATGGCAGTGTGGACTCACGTCCGACAGCAGGAGCCCTTTTCGGACGAAGAGGCGTGCTTGCATCAAGAGCAACTGGAACTGAGGACTCAAGGGAGCCCCAAAGTCCTCTAACGCGAGCTCGTCATCACAGTTGAGGGGTTGACGTAGCGCCACGTGTTTTCGGAGCGGTGTCCACTCTGCTTGTCGGCATGGGTGGGCACCGCTAGTTGCTTTGCGGAGCTTTCGAAGGGGTCTTCGCCGAGTCCCTCCGAGTGCCCGTCTCCTGGGATGCAAGCCCGCCGCTTCGCCACCTTGTAGATCGTGGGGCTTGTGGTCCGTTTGGCCCCCGTACCTCTTCGGCTCACGAGCGACTGGCCCGTTCGGTGCGTTGCTGTGAGCGAACTCTGGGAGGGACACGTGTGTTGAGGTCGTGGTCAAGACCTAGTTAGACTCCGGCGGCGTTTTTGAGCGCTACCGCGTCCGACTTGAGTTCTTGCAGGCTGGAGTAGCGAAGCGTGGTATTGCTTGGCAGCGTCACGTTGATTTCAAGCGAAGTGGGCGTGCCGGTTTTTGGTGCGGCATTGCGTCGCTTCTTGGTGCCGACGATTCTGAGGATCGTGGGATAGCTGATTCCCGTTGCCTTGGCGAGTTGGGATTTGCTGGTCGCCTTCGCGGCTATCTTGAGGGCTGCTTTGAGTTCGTTGGAGTAGCGGACTCGTCCCTTCGTCTTGCGTTCCTTCTTTGCGAGCGCAACGGCACTTTTGAGAGCGGTCATAGGACTCCTTTGCTCGTCCCGATTGGGGCGAGGCTGGTTTGAGGGTAGCGTCGGGGGGCGCGTACCGCTTTTCGGATGTGGACTCCATTGTGACCGGGTCGGTGGTTGTGGTGCCACCAGGAATACCAGTTGTCTTGCGCCGGCTGAGGTTGCGTCGGTAGTGCCGTGCCGCTGGTCCCGCGAGATGGGGTTCGTCTGCGCCAATGGAGCGCAGGCTGCCGGTGCTTTGGGTCGTATCGGTGCAAAGTACAAGACGGCGTGGGTGCTGCTTTGGGGGGATGGCTCCCTCAACGCAGCAAGCAACGAGCAGCATTCTTCGCGCCTTTCGGTCCGGGCAGGTTCCTCAGGCGCTCGCGCAGCGCTACCTTCGCCCTTACGAGTACCCTGCCAGGCGGTACAGCCTTGGCAACCAGCTGATTGTCTCGCTTGCTGGTGATCCTGATGCTCGGGGGTATCGAGCGTGGCAGTCGGTGGGAAGGCAAGTTTGCCGCAAGCAGCGTGCGCGCTACATTCTCGCCCCACGCCAAGGCAGAACCACCACAGTCATCGACGAGGTGACTGGGCAGAAAGAGAGAATCCGACCTGTCATTGGCTGGCGCACGCTGCCTGTTTTCGGCTACGACCAAACCGAAGGCAAGCCCATTCCCGAGCGCGAGGCGATCCAGTCGCATCTCGATAGCCTCCCGCTTCTCGAACTCGCGCAAGAGTGGGGCATCGGTGTCACGCACACAAACGCACGCCAAACAGGTGCCCTGGGATGGTACGCGCCCGGCACCATCGCACTTGGCGTCGAGAATCTGAGCACCTGGGCACACGAGCTCATCCACGCTGCAGACGATCGCAACGGAAGACTCCGAGAAGGCTCGAGCAGCGATGCCGAAGTGGTCGCAGAGCTCGGCGGTGCGATTCTGCTCACCACACTCGGACACGACCACGAGGCGGATCTTGGCGGCTGCCACAACTACCTCACCAGGCACGCCAAAGGACCACTCTTCCCAACACTCGAGCGACTACTCGAGCGCACAACAGCCGCAGTCTCACTCGTCCTCGACGAAGCAGGAGCGTGAGGCCATGTGGTTGTACTTCCCTGCCTCTCACTCTGCACCGGAAGCGCAAGCCTCGAGAAAGGACTCGCCCTCGCACTGCCAGCTCTCACAGTTCAGCCAGTACTGTACGTGGAGAGGGAAGCATTCGCCGCCTCGTACTTGGCTAGTGAGATGGCAGGGGGAACCCTGGCTCGCGCCCCTCTCTACAGCGACCTACGAGACCTACCAACAGGAGTGCTCAGCGAACTACGCAAGGTGGATCCGCTCCTCGTTACCGCAGGATTTCCCTGCCAGCCATTCTCAACAGCCGGCAAGAGAGGAGGGCGCAGCGACACCAGGTGGCTCTGGCCAAACATCGATGCCATCCTCCAAACCGTCGAGGCACATGTGGTCCTGCTTGAGAACGTCAGAGGGCTCGTCAACAACGGGCTACAAGACGTTCTCTCGACCTTTGCCGAGCTGGGGCTCGATGCAGAATGGGGCTGTTACACCGCAGCCCAAGCCGGCGCACCACACAAACGAGAGCGCCTGTTCATACTCGGCATGGCCCACGGCATGCGCAAGCGACTCCAAGAGTTCAGCGGGCGACACCACCACGACCGGTACGCACCTCGGCGTCTCGCTCGCCGACGCAGCACTACGCAGATGGCCAACACCAACAGCAACCCAATACGGCTCAAGCCAAAACGGCACCAACGGCAAACACGGCAAGAACCAGCGCCCATCAGCAAACACACCAGGACTCGAACAACAAGCAAAGACGCTCTCGGAACGTTTCCACCACCTCCACACGACGCTCACGCCTGGCTGCACGTGCTCAAGACAGGCAGGTGGAACCTCCTGCCAGCACTGCCGGCTACAACTCAACCCACGCTTTGTCGCATGGCTCATGGGACAACGGCCCGACGAGCCGACCTCCTACGACTCCACGGCAACAGCGTCATACCACAACAAGTAGCCTACGCGCTCAACGACCTCCTCCAGCGGGTTTAGATCGCGGACACTCCAAAGACGCCGAACACCCCTCCCCAGGCGTGATCCGTCGCCAGCGACGAGCACGACCACATTCTGAATGGACCCGAAGAGCACGATGCACCCGGCAGAGCGGATGAGTCACGGGTGCTGACTGCGGGTCGAGAAGGGAATCCACGGGCAGTCCGCGAGGCTAGAAGCCGTACTTGTCGCGTCTCAGTTTGAAGGCTCTCTCGCCTCCTTCCATTACTTTCTTGATGGTCTCTCTGATGTGGTCTACGTCGATTGCCCCCACCAAGGGCTTGTCAGCCTTAGATCGGTCTCCTGTGGTCCTGTGCTGGCAGCACACCACCAGCTCCGCGTCTCCGTTCACGACGAGATTGGCGTTGTGGCTAGAGAAGATTAGCTGTCGCACCTTCTTTGCTTCCCAGAGCTGCCCCACGACCTCTTGAACCACAGGGTTGTCTAGATCGTCTTCTGGCTGATCGACAACTAGAGGGGGTCCAGGCTGGTTGAGCAGAGTCTTCAACAGAGCAGTAGCTTGTTGGCCTGCAGAAGCGTTAGAGAACGGAATGTACTCATCTTCTCGAGCTTGGAAGAAGAACACAGGATGGTCTTCCAGTGGCGTGACAGCAAGATCGAGCCATCGAGTGGTATCGAACTTCGTTGCGAGAGACAGCACCGTCTTTTCGCTGAACCCACAGCTTTGGAGAAGAGGAGTGCTGGGGACTACGTCGGGCTGGCTAGCGTCTAGGAGCGCGACCAGCTCCAGCTCGTCGAGAAGAGAGGTCCATTCTCCAAAAGGCGCGACGGCTGTTTCAAGCGCGTTTCGGATCGCGTCTATGCGTTCCCTGCGAAGGCCGGTTCGAGCTGTAGCCTTCTGAAGAGCCTCTATGGCTCCCTCGATTCCTCCGCCACGCCTCAGCTCAGCTTTGATGTCACCGCCTGAGAGGTGAGTTAGGTTGGCGCACTGGCCCTCCAAGAGCGCTGACCTGTCACTGTGGAGCGCCGCCCACTCCTTTCGCAGGGCCTCGTAGATCTTCTCCGGCTCTCCTGCGCTAGCAACCTCGCCGCGTGTGGCCGCGACTCCTCGTCGCGTGGTCCGCAGTCTCTCCTCCAGACTATCGAGTTCCTTTAGCTTCGACTCGTGAGTAGAGGACCGCTGCTTTGCGGCGGCGTAGGCCGCCCGGTGGTGGTCGAGCTCTTGTTGAAATTCGCTCGCTGGCTCGTCGAAAGTGCCGCCCTCTACTGAAGCGCTCTCCAAGTCTCTCGTTGCGGCCGCTAGAGCTTGATTCGCGGACTCTAGCGCGTGCGTTAGGGCCAGTCGTGCTCTCGCTAGGACATCGCGACAGGGCAGGGAGTCGCTAAGGCTTTGGACATCCGCGACAAGCGTTGCGAACCTCCGTGTCGCTTCCGCAATCACTTCTTCACCGCTGTTCAGACTGTCTTTCCAGTGTTCGACCAATTGCTGAGCTTCGTCGTAGGCGGGGCTTTGATCGATCGTCCTTCGGTCTCCGTCCGGTACGTCTACTAGAGCCGCCCTAAGTACTGCTGCTTGGTCAGACAGAGATCGCGCCGCCAGCTCGTCCCTTTCTAGAGTCCGTTCCAGGGCCCGTTTTCTGGCGATCGCTGCATGTTGTTCGCGAGTTTGAATTCCGAGATCAGCGAGCTTGTTCGCGATCTCGTCAAGCTCGTGGCGAATAGGCGCCGTGACGAAGCGCTGCAGCTCGTCGGCTCTGACGCTGACGCTACTGAGCTGTTTTTGGCTGTAGGCCTGCACGGGTAGAAGCGACCTTACGTCGCTCTCAGGGCGTTCCTCGAGATCTCCATCCCCGATCTTGAGGCGCACCTTGCCGGTGTGACTTTCTCGCCGTACTAGATGCGGAATGCCATTGATGACAAAACGGACGTCGACGGTGGCTTCGTGCTTCGCCAAGGTCTGTTGTATTAGGCGTCGTCGAAAGTCGGGCAGCTCGTCAGTCGGCTGCTGCGGAGGTGGCTGATCGCAGAGAGCCCATCTCAGGTATTCAAGAATGGTCGACTTTCCTGTTCCTCTGCCGCCGATAAGTGCGCTGTACTGCGGGTTGAACTCGACCGAGATAGGGCCAAAGAAAGCTGAGTTCGTGACGTCAAGAGATGAGATAGTCGTCCCGGGAAGGACTGGTGGCTCCTGCGAGATTCGCGATTCTTGGGCGAGGCAAGCCTGGCGCAGTGCTTCTGCCGTGGGCGTCGCCCACTTGACCCAGGTGCTGTGGCTGCCGAGTACGGAATGATCGCTGTCACGGTTGTCCGAGGTCTGAAAGAGCGCGATGCGTCGGTAACCGTATTCAGAGGCTCTTCCTTCAACGATGTTGCGGTTTCCAATGCCGAGCTGGTCGATGCTTCCATCGAGGTAGCCGCCCACACAGGGCATTCGTCGGTACTTCGGGCCCTGGCCCTGTCGCAGCAGCGTGTGTCCGCCGCTCTCGCTCACGTTCGGGAGCAGTATGTAACGTCCTCTTAGGAAGTCGTGCTTGTCGAGGTCCTCGTGGACTTTCTCAAGGGTGGGGAACTGGTCGAGAACTCTTGTCGGTGCGGTAGTCGATGCAGTGTCGGCGTTTGGTTGGATGGCGAGTGCAGTCAAGACGAACTTGAACATGTCTTGCGGGAATGTGGAGTCGAAGATCAGGAGTGCCTGGCACGGAACCGCGAGCGTCAGCTCCATTCCAGGAAAGACGATCAACCGATCCTCCGGGACGACCAGAGCGCCGTGAGCATCGAGTTCGTCGGCAGCAGCGGAGCGAACGAACTCGGCAAAAGCCAGATCGTGGTGGTCGGTGATCGCGATCGCGCCAAGTCCCCTTTCTCGACACGCGCTGACGAGAGACCTAGCGTACGCGTGGCGTTCTTCGTCGGTAGCCGTTCTCGGTCCCTTCCATTGAAGGTCGCGGGGGCTATGAACTTGAAAGTCGCACTTTCTGAAATGAGCTCCGCTGTCCATGCGCCAGATCTCCTTGGAGGTGTCTCGGCACGCTAGCCTACTGTTGCAGTCTGGCTCCAGGAGGGTCGCGTTACCTTCGCTACCGTAGCTTGGGGGGCGCTACCCCGCGCGCCACGGTGGTTCTCGAAGCTGAGGTATTGCAGAGCCGCGGCGCGCCGTCAGTCTTCGAGTTTGAAGTGTCGTCTGAGTAGTTCTCTGACGATTGCGGCTTCGCTTCTGCGTTCGTCGAACGCTGCTTGTCTGAGTGCTTCTGCTTCGTCTGGGTGGAGCCAGATGGTCTTGCGGACGAGTGCGCCGCTCTTGCTGATGGTGGTGGTGCCGCCTCGGGGGCCGGTCTTCTTGCTCATGTAGCGGAACGTAGCCATTCCGCTTTGGGGGAGCAGCGGAGTGACGTTTGGACGTCGCGACGTCGTTATGTCAGAATCGAGGTCTTGGAGGTGGTCTCGCATGCGTTGGTTGCCCTTGGTTCTGCTCGTGGTGTCGTGTGGTGGTGATTCTGGTTCGAGTTCTCCCACTGCGCCCGCTGCTGTTCGGGAGCAGGCGACGGCGACGATGCAAAGCGGTGCGCGCGTGCAGTTGTGGGCAGACACCGTGTTCTTTCGTGCGAGTGATCTGAACCAGTCTCGTGCGACGGCGCACTATGGGAGCACGTGCGAGGAGGCCACAATCGACATTGCTGATGTGCGCCGGTTGGATCCTCTGCGCGCGCAATCGTGCAACGTTGGTCGGTATTGCGGGCAGTGTGGTTCGGCGCGTCGGTGGGTGGTCTTTTTGAACGCGTCGGGGCGTGCGGAGGAGGCTTTGGTGACGCAGGAGGCGATTCGCGGAGTGCGTGTGGACTCTGGGCAGGCGGTGACGATTCGCTTTTCCGAGATGCTCTCGTTGGAGAAGTAGAGAAAAAGAGGAGGTGCCCCCCAGGGCCGCCGTGGGGTGTGTTGGGAGAACGTGCGCGACCAGGGGGGCGTGAGCAGGGTCGTTTCTACTCGTGCGCGTTGGCGACGCATGCTTTGCTGCAGTAGAGCTTAGTGCCGAGTCGCGTGTGACCAGTTTTGGTCCTGATGCACTCGCGAACGATGAGCAGGGTCTCTCCGAGCGTGATGCGTCGCTTGCAGTGGTTGCAGCGGTGTTTCATCGCTCCTTCTTCTTTGTGTGGTTGTTCTTGTGCGTTGCACTCTTTCGGCACTCGAGTTCTTGGAGGAGTCGCATGATCTCTTCGTAGTCGCTCATGGGACACGCTCCGGCATCCTCTCGGTCTCTGGGAGGTGGGCTCGTGCGCAGGCGTTGCTGCAGAAGAGGTTGGCTTCTTCGAGTGCGAGTGGTCCTTGGTGGCCGACGACTCCTTGGCTGAGGAGGAGGAGTTCGTCGCCGAGCCTGAGGGTCTTGTGGCAGGTGATGCAGTGTGTGGGCTTCATGAACCCTTGCCCGGCGTTGGGTGTTCTTGTTGGTTGCACCGAAACGGCGTGTCACCACTGAGTGTGGACAAACTTTAAGAACTCGCGCTCCCCTAGGAGTAGCTTCGCCCCGCGTCTTTGGGGGGCGTTTCAGTGCAAGACACGAGTACCCGTGCGTGTGTGGTCCTAGCTCCAGCAATTGGCTGGGGAGGCACCCGAATCAGCACTCGTTCAACACTTCCACCAACCACTCACTGTGCGGCAACTCGCACGCAAGGCAGGCATCTCTCGAAAGCGCTGCGAAGCAAGGCTGAGCAGACTCCGCAGGAAAGGGCTTGTTCGCTGCCTCACGCCAGAGGCACGTGCCAGTCGTGTCTACGCACCCACGGGCGCTCGTCCTGATCCTGGGGTGGATTGGCGTTTGTACGGCTGGGTCTCGTACCGCCACAGAAGAGCAGTGCTGCTCGCAATCGACGGCGTCGTCCAGCCCGCCGCTGTGAAGAGACTCCTTCGTTTCGTGCAGCCGAAGCTTCGAATGAGCTTCAACAACTGCAGAGAAGTCATCCTCGAATTCAAGGCACAAGTGAATCGCTCCGAGTTTCCCGGAGACCTTTTTAGTTGAGTCCGGCCCCTTCGAGAGCCGGTTCGAGTTGTCGATAGTAGTTTGCCTCGTGCTCAGCTGGTGGCACGTGACCGATCGGCTCGAGGAGGCGCTGCGTGTTGTACCAGTGCACCCATTCGAGAGTCGCGTACTCGACAGGCTCGACATGCCGCCACGGACCTCGAGGACGGATCACCTCCGTCTTGTAGAGGCCGATCACGGTCTCGGCGAGAGCGTTGTCGTAGGAGTCCCCTCGGCTTCCCACGGAGGGCACGAGCCCAGCTTCGGCAAGACGCTCCGTGTAGCGGATCGACAGGTACTGTGACCCGCGGTCCGAGTGATGCACCAGGCCCGCGGGCGAGGCCGCGCCTCGATCGTGGAGAGCCTGCTCCAGAGCATCGAGTGCGAGGTCCGTGCGCAGCGACGACGAGACACGCCATCCCACGACGGCACGGGAGTACGCGTCGATGACGAAGGCCACGTAGGCAAAGCCTCGCCACGTGGCGACGTACGTCAGATCCGACACCCACAGCTCGTTCGGGCGGCGCGCAGTAAAGTCCCGCTCGACGAGGTCCAGAGGCCGCGACGCCGACTCATCCGGCGTGGTCGTCTTGAAGCGTCGGCCACGGACCGCTCCCTGCAGCCCGATGCGTCGCATCAGCCGAGACACCGTGCAGCGCGCCACGGGAGTCCCCTCGCGATGTAGCTGACGCCAGATCTTGCGCACGCCGTACACCGAGTAGTTCTCGCGATGTACTCGTTCGATCTCGGCGCAAAGATGCTCGTCGCGCTTCGCACGTTCCGAGCGGCGCTCTGGATCGCGCTGCTGCGCCTTCAGCTCGTAGTACGTCGAGGGGGCGATCGGCAGCATCCTGCAGATCGACTCGACCCCGTACTCGTCTCGTTGGTCGTCGATGAAGCGCACCATCACTTCGGTCGGCGGTCGAGCTCCGCCTGGGCGAAAAACGCCGACGCCTTACGCAGGATCTCGTTGGCTCGCTTCAGCTCGCGGTTCTCCCGCTTGAGCTGCCTGAGCTCCTCGCGCTCGCTCGTCGTCAGTCCCGCACGCTTCCCTGCGTCACGCTCTGCCTGGCGCACCCACTTGCGGAGGGTCTCCGCAGTGCAGCCAATCTTCGGCGCGATCGACTGCATCGCAGCCCACTGCGAGCCGTGCTGTCTCTCCTGCTCGAACACCAGTCGAACCGCTCGCTCTTTGACCTCTGGCGAGTACTTGCTTCGTCTTCCCATGACTCCGATTCTCCCAAGGAATGGAGTCTCCGGGATTCCCGGTGCGGTTCAGGCCACCTTACGCGAAGCGTGGGAGAATCCTCTATCGGAAAGAAGACCTCGACCGCTGGCTCGAGGAAGCTAGGAGGCGCTCGACGAGCGATTCGTGAAGGGGTGGAAAGGTGCAGATGCTGGAGCCTGAGACCAAACAGCAGATCGAGGCAGCGCTGACGCTCTTCTTCGACGCTTTGCGCACCATACCGCCTCACGACTCGCGCTTTCTATCTGACCGACATTGGCGCAAGCGGCCGCGAACCGAGGCTGAAGAGGACGCGCCGGTCGTGGACGGCCTCCCCATCCGCGGCCGAGCAGGGGTACGTGTATCGATGGTGAACGCGGACGCCAACGCTGATCGGATCGGGGAGTGGATTCACGACGCGCTTCGAGAGCAATCCACCGCGGCCGCTGCGCCTACGAAGAACAACGTGCCAGACCTCAAGGCCTCAACGGCGCAACTTGTGCAGGAACTCGCGGCGATAGAAGAGGTCGACTTTCAGGTGAGCTGTTCGCAAGGCGCTAAACACTTCTCGATCGAAGAGTTCCGTGCGAAGCGGAAGGAACAAGGCTTCGACCTCGCGATGCTCACCTACCCTCTAGTGAGACGGATATCGAAACTCCTCTCTCAAGCAGGACTCGACTCATCTGCTTCCCACGAGTTTGTCGGCTGGAACGACGTACACCAGGCCGTCATGGCTGATTTCGAGATGCTCTCGGAAAGGACTCACTACGAGTACGAGGTGCGAGTCTTCTTCAACGGGCCGATCCTCTCCTCACACGACATCAGCGTTTCGACCAAGACCGGTGAGGCCATGGTACTGACCCGCGCGACCGACGAGGTGCTCGATGTCGGATGGGAAACACTGGACAACCCAGACAAGATCAACGCAGCGCTGAAGTACCCAAGACGTTTCGAGATCGACGCGGGAGAGGCTGAGTACCTCGGGATCTACCAAGAGGCCAGCGAAAGGGCAGACAACGTCATCGACGCCCTCCGACTACTGCGGCGAAACGAGGACGTCGGAGTGCAAGCGATCGTCGCAGTTCCGATGAGCATCTACACTCCGGCGATTCGCACCACCTACCCAAGCCGCTATGACCCCCACGAAGTGCGCTGGAGCGCACAGCGTTCCAACTACCTGCCTCCCCAGCCCAGACCGCTCAGCGGCCAAGACGGCCGAGATGTCCAGGAGCTTGCTTCACTTATCGAGAAGAACAGTTCAGTCCCGATCAGGCGAGCACTCAACCGCTACCGAAACAGCTTCGAGCGCTACGGACCGTTCGATCCCGAGAGAGTCCTCGAATACGCCATCGCCCTGGAGGCTCTCTACCTAAACGATGCGCTGCAGTCCGAACTCAGCTATCGACTCTCCCTGAGGCTCGCTCGCTACCTCGCAACAGAGGGCGGTGAACGTCGAGAGCTAATGCGCAACACGCTCGACCTCTACACGCTCAGGTCTCGAATCGCGCACACAGGCACGATGGAGGGCTCCGGAAAGCAGAAGGATCGCGACATGCTGAAGCGTGTCCTAGAGCAGGGGCCAGAACTGGTCGCACGCTCGATCGAAAAGGCCCTGCGGTCGCCGACATACGCAACCAGCAAGCCTCGGGAATTCTGGTACACCATCGAACTCGACGACATCGCAGCGCCCGAATCAGGCTCCTGATTCCTGACTCAAGGATGGTACGTGGATGGTACGACCTGAGAGAGGAGCGAGAGTGAAGGCAGAAGAGGGCTGGTTTTGTTGGAGCCGATGAGCGGACTTGAACCGCTGACCTGCTGATTACGAATCAGCTGCTCTACCACTGAGCTACATCGGCATCTCGCCTTCCGCGGGGCCGCGTGGTGGCGGCCGGCGGCCAGAAGCCGGGGCTTCGGCGCGAGCGCAGATCTTAACGGCGTTCGGCGGGCTGGGAAAGGCCCGGTTGGCGCAGGGGGCGCGAAGTGGCTCGAGGTTCACTAGACTCGCCAGATCCAGCGCCGCGAGCCTGCCGAAACAGCTTCCATCTCCCTTCCTGGCCTCGCCCTGAGGTTTCGGGCGCGCGTGGTCGAGTCCCCCGGTTCTGCTGGCGAAGACCTCCTGCACGTCCTCCGATCTCATGACTGACACGTCGATCCCCGCCGCGCCCGATTCCCGGCCCACGGACCCTGTCGCGGGCGGGTCGTGTCTGACGCTCAGCCAGTCGCAGATCTGGATCGCCCAGCAGCTGTCGTCCGGCGCGCCGCTCTACAACACGCCCTTCCTCTTCCGGATCCGCGGGCCGCTCGACGTCGGCCGCTTCCGGGCGGCCTTCGCGCAGGCGGTGCGCGACTGTGAGGCTCTGCGCACGACCTTCCACGACGCACCGGGTGGCGTGAGGGCGGAGACACGCGCCGACCTGGACGTGCCGCTCGACGTGATCCGCGTCCCGCCGAGCCCCGAGTCGGTGGAGGCCGTGCGGGCGCAGTGCCTGGTGCGCTGCCGTGAGCCGTTTGCGCTCGGCGAGCGGCTGGTCGAGGCGGCGCTCTTCCAGCTCGGAGAGGACGACTTCCTCTGGTACCTCAACCAGCACCATCTGGTGACCGACGCGCTCGCGACGTCGCTGCTCTACCAGCACGTGGAGCGTTGCTACCGCGCCCTGGGCCGCGGGGAGGTGGCGGAGCCGCCGCCCGCGTTCGCCGACTGGGTCGCGGAGGAGCAGCGGCAGCGCGCGGCCCTGCCCCCGGAGGTGGAGGCTCACTGGCGCCACCGCACCGAGGCAGCTCCGGCGACCCTCTACGGCCGCCCGGGCGACGGCTCGTCGGCCAGCTCACGCCTCCAGATCGATCTCGGCCCGGAGCGCTCCGCCGCCATGCGCGAGATGGCCGCGTCTCCGGAGCTGCGCTCGCTGTCTGCCGACCTGTCCATGTTCCAGCTGCTGGTGGCGGTCACCTTCGCCTTCGTGCATCGGGTGACCGGCGAGCGCGAGGTGGTGCTCGGCACACCGGCGAACCAGCGCACGACGGTGGCGCTGCGCGAGACCGTGGGCCTGCTCGTCGAGCTGTTTCCCCTCGCCGGCGACCTGCCGGAGGAGGCGACGTGGAGCGACGTGCTCCAGCTGGCCAAGCAGGAGTCGGTCGCGTTCATGCGCAACGCGCGGCCCGGTGCCAGCGAGGCGACAGGGCGCAGCTTCCACGTCGTGCTCAACTACATCACCGCCCAGGTGCCGGCGTGGGGCGGCCACCCGGTGGAGGTGGAGTGGCTACACCCCGGGCACACGGATCCGGGCCACCACTTGCGCCTCCAGGTGCACGACCTCGGCGGCACCGGCAGCCTGCGGCTCATCCTCGACGTCAACGACACGGTGGTGCCGCGCGCGCAGCACCACTGGGTGGCGCATCACTTCTGCGCGCTCCTCGACTCTCTCCTCGAGGATCGCGCGACGCGCATCGGCGACGTGGCGCTGTTACATCCGGAAGAGGAACAGCTTCTCCTGCAGGAGGGGGATTCCGCCCGAACCGAGGACCTCGGCGAAACCCTCGTGGACGCATTCGCGCGGGTCGTCGCGCGCCAGCCCGAGGCGCCCGCCGTGGCCGACCCCGCCCAGGCGCTCACCTACCGCGAGCTCGATGAGCGGTCGACTGCTCTGGCGGAGGAGCTTGCGCGCCACGGGGTTGCCCGCGGCGACGTGGTCGGGCTCCGCGCGGGCCGCAGCGTGGCGCAGATCGTCGGTCTGTGGGGCATCCTGAAGGCCGGGGCCGCCTACCTGCCGGTCGACCCGGAGCACCCGGCCGAGCGCCTCACTCTGATCCTGGACGAGGCAGGGGTCGACGTCGTCGTGGCAGGGCAGGATGTTCCCGGCTGGACTGGAAGCACGTTGGAACCGCTCGAGCCCGGAGCAGCCTCTCCGGCTGACCGCGAGTCTCGGCTTGGCTCCGACCGCGCTCTCCGATCCGGCCGCGGAGTGTCCGATGGGGCTCCAACGGCGACGCCCGCGACACCGCGGTCTGCGGCCGCCTCGGGTGAGGCCTTGGAGCCGAGCGACCTCGCCTACGTGCTCTACACCTCGGGGTCCACCGGGCGGCCGAAAGGCGTGATGGTGGAGCACCGCAACGTGCTGAACCTCGTGGCAGGTCTGCGCGACCGGATCTACGCCACGGAGGTGACGCGCGGGCGCGTCGCTCTGCTGGCGCCGCTCGTCTTCGATGCCTCCGTACAGCAGATCTTCGGGGCGCTCCTCCTGGGGCACGAGCTCGTCCTCGTGCCCGACTCGGTGCGGTCGAGCGGCGCCGATCTGCTCGACTTCTTCCACGCCTGGGAGATCGACGTGGCCGATGGCACGCCCGCGCACCTGACGTTGCTCGAGAAGGCGGGGAGCGCGCACCTGGACCCGCGGGTTTCGCATTTCCTGATCGGCGGGGAGGAGCTGCGCCCCAGCACGCTGCGTGGCTTCTACGACCGGTTTGCTGACACGTCGTGCCGCATCACGAACGTCTACGGCCCCACGGAGTGCTGCGTCGACTCGGTGACGTTCCCGATCACCCGCGAGATGGTCGCCGAGCTCGGCGAAACCACGCCCATCGGAACGGCCATGCCGGGAGTGCGGGCGCACATCCTGGCGCGCCGCGCGCTCCAGCCCCTCGGCGCGCCGGGTGAGCTTTGCCTCGCGGGCGGAGGGGTCTCGCGCGGCTACGTGCGCGCGCCGGAGAGCCGGGGCAAGCAGGATCCCTTCTGCGACGACCCGCTCCGGCCGGGCGAGCGCATGTATCGCACCGGTGACCAGGCGCGCCTCGGCGACGACGGTCAGATCGAGTTTCTGGGGCGCCTCGACGCGCAGGTGAAGGTGCGGGGCTACCGCGTCGAGCTCGGTGAGATCGAGGCCGCCCTGCGCGACTACTCCGCGCCGGTGGACGATCCGCTCACACCGCTCGCGGTACCCTCCGACGTACGCCGCTGCACGCGCTGTGTGCTCCGCGAAGGCTACCCGGGGCTCACCTTCGACGACGCGGGCGTGTGCAGCGTCTGCCGCAGCTTCGAGGCACAGCGTGCGGCCGCCGACGCCTACTTCCGCCCGTTCGAAGAGCTCGAGGCGTTGCTGGCGCGGCAGGCGAGCGACTCCGCCTACGACTGCATGCTGCTCTACAGCGGCGGCAAAGACAGCTCCTACGTGCTCCACCGCCTGGTGGAGATGGGGCTGCGCGTGCTCGCCTACACCTTCGACAACGGCTTCATCTCGCCGGCTGCGTTCCGCAACATCGAGCGCCAGACCAAGAGCCTGGGCGTCGACAGCATCGTGTCGAAGACCAGCCAGATGGACGCGATCTTCGTGGAGAGCCTGGTGCAGGACCAGACCGTGTGCTCGGGCTGCTTCCGCGCGCTCACCACGTTGAGCACGCGCCTGGCCGAGGAGCACGGCGTGCGGACCGTCGTGACGGGTCTGTCGCGGGGCCAGATCTTCGAGACGAAGATCGAGGGCCTGTTCCGTGCCGGGACCACGGCGGTCGCCGACGTGGAGCAGAAGCTCCGGGAGTTCCGGCGGCTCTATCACGAGCAGGACGACCGCACGGCGCGTCTGCTCGGCGCCTCGTTGCACGACATCGCTCTCGACACGTACGAGTTCGTCGACTTCTTCCGCTACGACGCGACGCCGACGGCCGAGGTGAAGGCCTATCTCGCCGCGCGGGACAGCTTCTGGGCGACACCGCAGGACACCGGCTTCTGCTCGTCGAACTGCCGCATGAACGACATCGGCATCTGTGTGCACTCGAGCCAGCGGGGGTACCACAACTACGAGGCCCCGCTCTCTTGGGACGTGCGCCTCGGCATCTCCACGCGCGACGACGCGCTCGCCGAAGTGCAGAGCCCGGTCGACGTGAGGCGCATCCGCGGCGTGCTGCGCAAGATCGGCTTTCTCGAACGGCGCGTGGACGAAGTGGTGGCGTGCGTCGAAAGCTCGTCGGTGGAGGGTGACGCGGTGCTCGCCGCCTACTACACCGCGGCGCACGAGCTCGACGCCGCGGAGCTCCAGCGCCACCTCGCCACGAAGCTGCCGCACTACATGGTGCCGCAGCGGTTGGTCCAGGTGTCGGCGATCCCTCTGACGCGGAACGGCAAGGTCGACCGCGCCCGGCTCCGGGAGCTGGCGCGACGCACCGAGGGAGCACCCCGGGAGATCGTGGCGCCCGAAGGCCCCGTGCAGGAGATCGTGGCGGCGGTCTGGTGCGACGTGCTGGAGCTGGACGCGGTGAGTGTGCTCGACAGCTTCTTCAGCCTCGGCGGCACGTCGCTCGCGGCGGTGGAGGTGATGACGCGCCTGTGCAGCGAGTTCGTGATGGACCTGCAGCTCACGGTGCTGTTCGACCATCCGACGCTGCAGGAGCTGTCCGAGCACATCGAGACGCGGCTCCTGGAAGAGACGGAAGGGCTGCCGAGCGTCTGACCTTCGCGGGCTGCTGGTGCCTGGTCCGGAGGTGACTTTGCCCCGCCCTGCAGGTCCAACGGAGGGAGAACCCAATCAGCGGGGCGTGCACCAGCGCGCCCCCGAACCGATCTGGAGACGCACGATGAAGAACCTGTTCGACAAGGCGAAGGACGCGGTGGGCGACGCCGCGGAGAAGGTGGGCGACGCGGCAGAAGGCGCGCTCGACAAGGCTGGTGACCTGGCTTCCGCGGCGGCCGACAAAGCCGGTGACGTGGCCGAGGGCGCTCTCGACAAGGCGGGAGACGCCTACGATGCGGCCAAGGACGCGGGCGCCGCAGCCCTGGACAAGGCCGACGACCTGAAGGACGCGGCCGTCGACAAGGCCGGTGACGCCTACGAGGCGGCGAAAGACGCCGGAGCGTCGGTGGTGGACAAGGCCGGTGATCTTGCGGAGGCGGCTACCGACAAGGCGGGTGACGTGGCCGAGGCCGCGCGCGACAAGGTGGCCGATGCCGCCGACGCGGTCAGCGACGCCGTGCGCGGCGACGAGTCGTAGCGGCCCATCGAGCTTTCGATCGAGGCGCGCCCCCGCTCCGCGGGTGGCGCGCCTTGGTGCACCTGCGCCGGCAGAACCCCGAGATGACCAGCGCGTATCTGTGGCTGACATCCCTCAAGACTCGAGGACCCACGATGCTTCGAACGTCTCGCTTCAGCTGGGCTACCGCGCCGCGTCGCGCACTGCCGGTGCTCGCTCTCGGATGCCTGGCCACCTGTGCTGCCCCGCACCTCTGTGCACAGCTCGCCTCCTCCGACCTCACGGTTGCGCAGAAACAGGCGGACCTCGAGGCTTTCCGCACGCAGTTCCTGGCGATCGACCAGTCGTACAGCGACGCCGCACGTGCGCAGGCCGAGCAGCGCCTTGCCGAGCTGGAGAAGGAGCTCGGGCGGGTCACACGGGCCCAGTTCGAGCTGCAGCTCGCCCAGATCGTCGCGCTCGCAGACAACGGACACACCGCGTCGTTCGCCGGCCCGCGCTCGCGGCGCTACGACCGCGTTCCGATTCGCCTGGCGCCCTTCGGCGATCAGTTCCACGTGCTGCGTGCCAAGGCGCAGCATCGGGACCTGCTCGGCGCACGCCTGGTGGCAATCGACGGCGTTGCCATGGCCGACGTGGTCGCCGCCGCGCGCACGCTCGCCGGCGGCGTCGACGCTTGGCGTGACCGCAACGCGAGCTACCTCATCGAGAGCCCGCAGCAGCTGCACGCGTTGGGAGTCATCGACCGGGAGGGTGTTGCGACGTATCAGCTCGAGCTGGTTGGTGGAGAGCGGGTCGAGCGCGAGCTCGAGGCCGAGCCGGCCAGCGCAGACCGGCTGCGCGCCAATGCCAACCGGTGGCTCTATCCCGAGCTCGACCCCGCCGAGGGACCCGAGTGGCGGGCGCTCCTGGAGGTTGGGCGCGCTCCCTGGTCGCTGCGGGACATCGGCCAGCCGTTTCGTGCGCGCGACGCTCCCGCGCTCGATGCGACAGTGGTCGAGCTGCGCCAGAACAACAGCAGCCCGGGCCACCGCATCGGCGCTGGCCTGGCCAGGCTGCGAACTGCGATCCGAGACGGCGCGCGGCAGCACCTCGTGCTCGACATGCGCATGAACGGGGGCGGCGACCTCAACACGACGCGGGGCTTCATGCAGAGCCTGCCGCGGCTCGTGCCGGGCCGCATCTTCGTGCTGATGAGCCCGTGGACCTTCTCGGCGGCGATCTCGAGCATCGGTTATCTCGAGCAGGAGGCTCCGGAGCGCGTGACGCTCGTGGGAGAGGGGCCGGGCGACCGCCTGGAGTTCTTCGCCGAAGGCTCGGTCGTTCGGCTCCCACACTCGGGTGCGTCGCTCCTGTATGCGACCGAGCGTCACGACTATCGCACCGGCTGCAAAGACAAGCCGGACTGCCACCGCTCCGTCGCCGTTCACCCGATTGCGGTTCCCACGCTCGCTCCGGACGTTCCTGCACCCTGGACGATCGAAGACTATGTCGCCGGCCGGGATCCGGCGCTCGAGGCAGTGCGGCGGGAGCTGCAGGCCGGGCGTCGCTAGCTCGATCGTCTAGCGGGCCGTCGGCTCTTCCCCCTCGATCCACACGTAGCGGCCGTCGAGCGTGAGACCGGTGGCCGTCTGCGTCACCCCGCTCACGGGCCAGGTCACCTGGACCGCTTCGATTGCGGTCGCCCCGCCCAGGCCCACGTGCAGGGCCAACGGGTTGCTGCCGAACGACCCGCCGGTGCCGACGTGTCGGTGGAGCTCTTTCGTCGCGCCACCTTCGGTGTACCGAACGCGGACGCGCGCCCCGATCGCGGAGCGGTTCGTCTGGCGGCCCTCGAAGCGGATCTCGAGGAAGCGGTGGCCAAACCCGGGGTTCTCGAACAGTGCGTCGCCGAACTTGTCGCCGGGAAAGGCGCCGCCCATCTGCGTGAAGAGGTCGACGTCGCCGTCGCGGTCGATGTCGGCGAAGACCACCGCGTGGCCCTTCTGCAGATGGCCAAGACCGGCCGACACCGTGACGTCGGCGAACGCCCCGCCCGTGCCCCGGTAGAGCACGTTCGGCATGAGGCCCTCGTAGTCGGGGTAGCCGGTGCCCAGGTAGAAGTCGAGGTGCCCGTCGCCGTCGAGATCTCCGAAGTTGGAGCCCATCGGCAGGTGCAGCTTGTCGAGGCCTGCCTGTCGCGCCACCTCCTCGAAGCTGCCTCCCGGCCTGCCGCGGTAGAGGTGCGGCATGTCGTACGGCACCTCCATGCCGAAGTAGGTGGCCGCCACGAGCGCCACGCCGTCCTGCGAGCCGCGGTAGCTGGGAACGTAGAGGTCGAGGTGGCCGTCGCTGTCGTAGTCCCAGAACCACACGGGGAAGGAGTTGCGCGGCCCGGTGACGCCCGCCTGCGCCGCGACGTCGGTGAACCTACCGTCGCCGTCGTTGCGGTAGAGGTGATTCGCGCCGCCGAGCACCGACACGTAGAGGTCCGGGTCGAGATCGGCGTCGTAGTCACCCCACACGACGCCTTTGACGAACGCCACCGTGCGCACCCCGGCCTCGCCCGCCACGTCGCGGAACGTGCCGTCGCCCTGGTTCTGGAAGAGCTGGCTGGGTGCCTCGAAGGAGCCGCGCTGCGCCTCGTAGCCCGGCGGCGACTCGCCATGCTCGTTGCCCACGAACAGATCGAGGTCGCCGTCGAGGTCGTAGTCGCCCCAGGCGGCGGTCTGGGTCGGGTACGCCGGCTCGGCCAGACCCGCCGCGAACGTGACGTCGGTGAACCGGCCCGCGCCATCGTTGCGGAGCAGCGAGTTGGGCTGGCGGCCCTGGTCGGCGAGCCAGGCCCCGCGCAGCACGAAGACGTCGTTGTCGCCGTCGTTGTCGAAGTCGGCGTGCACCACGTTGAGGCCGCCGTAGAGCCCACGGAGGCCGGCCGCTTCGGTGCGATCTTCGAAGGTGCCGTCGCCGTTGCCGTGGAAGAAGTGCGGCTCGCCAGCGGCGTCGAAGGTGGTGGTGAAGATGTCGAAGATGCCGTCGCCGTCGAAGTCGTCCACGGCAGCTCCGCCCGAGAGGTTGAAGCTGGCGAGCCCCCGCGCCGGGGCCACGTTGCGGAAGGTGCGGAAGCTCTCGTCGGCCGCGAAAACGTCGGGCGGGAGCCGGTACTGCTCGGGCACGCCGGCGGGGTACTCGCCGAGGGTCATGTACGCGAGGTTGAAGAGCCACACGGCCTTGATGTGGAGCGGCGCCGTGCGCGGTGTGCCGTCGAGCACCTGACGGAAGTAGCGGATCGCGCCCACCGACCCTTCGCGGTCGGTGTGCACCGCATCCCCGCGGATGGGCAGGATGCACGCTTCCGGAACGTGGCGTGTGGCGCAGTTCTGGGTCTCACCGAAGCGCAGGTAGGCGACTCCCGTGCGAAACAGCGTGTTGAGGGCCTGCTCGGCCGGCACCCCCGGGCCCATGCTCTCGAGAAGCGCCAGGGCCTCCTCGAAATGGGCGATGGCGTGGCGCTCCTCTCCCAGCCGGAGGTGATGCTCGGCCACGTCGAACAGCACCTGGAATCGCTGGGGCGGAGGAGCGTCCGGCGGAAGCGCTGCAAGTGCCGCGCTCGCAGCGCGCGCCGCGTGGTCGCCGAGCCAGTGGTTCTCTCGCGGGGTGCGGTCGCGGATCTCGGCGAGCTGCTGCAGCATGCGCCGGTGACCAATCTGGGCGTCGGCCTCCGCCGAGGTGGTCACCTGCGCGCTCGACGGGCTCGCCGGTGGCTCCTCGGGCGCGCACGCGAGGGCTGTGAGCGCAAGCGCTGCCCACCCATGAGCCGCCGTCCGCGCGCGGCAGCGAGTCGACCCTCTTCGGGGGTGCGTTGGAGCTGCAGGGGCCATCCCGGCCGAGGCTACCGCAGGCACTCTTCCGCATTTTTTTTGCCCGACGGTGTCCTCTTTCCTCAGCAGATGACGCCTATGGTGATGAGGACGAGGAATCGGGCCACCCACGAGGCCCGAGACCCTGAACGCAGGACCCGGTGCAGCGCGGTGAAGCCGCTGGGGGACACCGGTCCGACGGGGCGTCCGGACTGGGTCTGGGCGCCCCACTCCATGGGGGCGGTGGCTTTTCGGGGCTGCCGCCCCGTTTTTTCTGCCGGCCCGGCGCCCCGCCGCTAGGCGGTCTGGTCGAGTGCCGTCTCGGGGTGCAGCTCGTCGACGTTCACGCCGACCAGCTTGGAGACACCCTTCTCCTCCATGGTCACACCGTAGAGCGAGCTTGCGGCCTCCATGGAGAGCTTGTTGTGCGTCACCACGAGGAACTGGGTCTCCTCGGCCATGTTCTTCAGCGTGTCCACGAAGCGCAGGACGTTCGCGTCGTCGAGCGGCGCGTCCACCTCGTCGAGGATGCAGAACGGCGACGGCTTGGTCCTGAACAGCGCAAAAAGCAGTGCGATCGCGGTGAGCGCCTTTTCGCCACCGGACATGAGCATGATGTTCTGGAGCTTCTTGCCCGGGGGCCGCGCGACGATCTCGATGCCGCTCTCGAGCGGGTCGTCCTCGTCGAGCAGGCGCATCGTGCCTTCGCCGCCCCGGAAGAGGTTGGTGAACGACTCGGCGAACGTCTTGTTGACCTGCTCGAAGGTCTGCGCGAAGCGCTCGCTCGACGTCTCGTTGATCTCCTGGATCGTCTTGCGCAGGCTGAGGATCGACTCCTGCACGTCGGCCCGCTGCTCGGTCAGGAAGCCGTGGCGCTCGAGCTGCTCCTCGTACTCCTGGGCCGCGAGCACGTTCACCGGCCCCATCTTGTCGAGGACGGCCTTGCGCTGCTGCAGCTCGGCCTCGAGCTCCGGCTGGTTCGTCGGCACCTCGGGAAGCGCCTCGAGCGTGTCGGTCGCCGGCAGCTCGCGGCCGAACTCCTCCAGGAAGCTCTCGCGCACGTGCCCGACGTTCTGGGCCGTCGTCGCCTGCTGGACCCGCAGCTGCTCCAGCGCTCCGCGGCCACCGTCGCGGTTCTCCCGCTGCTCGGTCACCGCCTGCTCGAGCCCGCGGACGCGCTCGCGCTCGCCGTCGAGCTTGGCCTGCGACTCGAGGGTCTGCTCTTCCGCCGATGCCTTCTGCTCGAGCGACACCTGCAGCTCCTCTTCTGCCTGCGCGATGTTCGCTTCGAGATCACCCTTGCGCTGCCCCAGACGCTTCTCCTCCTCGGACCACTGGGCGAGATAGCCCTCCACGTCCTGGATCTGCCGCGACAGGCGGCGCGACTCGGTGCCGTGCGACTCGACGCGCTCTCGCAGGAGCTGCAGCCGGCCCTGGTGGCCGGCCCCGGTCGTGCGTACGGCCTCGCGCTCCTGGCGCTTCGTGTCGACCTCCGCCTGCACCCGGTCGAAGAGCGACTCCGTCTCCTGATGGGCCGACTGCGCACCGTCGAGCTGGCGCTGGAGCGCTGCACGGCGCTCGGAGTGCTGCTCCAGCTCGGATGTCAGCTGCTGTTGCCGCAAGGCCAGCTTCTCGTAGCGCTGCTGCGCGCGGTCGCGCCGCCCTGCCGCGTCCTGCTGGCGCGCGGCGGCGACCGCCTGGGTCTTGTTGATCTCGGCGATGTCACGCTCGATTGCGGCCCGCTCGTCGGAGAGAGAGCCCTTCCGCTCCTCGAGCTGGGCGAGCTCGGTGCGCAGGCCCTGCGCACGCACCTCGAGCCCGGGCAGCTTCTCGTCGATCTCCTGCAGCTCGCGGTTTCGCGCCAGGACACCCGGGATCGCCTCGTCGCCCTGGACGTGCAGAACGCCGTTGTGGGCCCAGAGGCGGTCGCGGCTGATGAAGGCCGTGCCCGGACGGTCGAGGGCCAGGCGCTCTGCGTCTTCCGCCGACTCCACCAGGTAGGCCGGCGGCAGAGAGCACGCGAACTCCGGCGGCAGGCCCATGGCCTCACCGAGTGAGGTGACCACCGCCGCATCGTCACCGGCGTCGCGGATGGTGAGGCCGGCGTCCACTCGTGCCGGGCGATTCGCTTCGAAGGGATCGAAGGGACGCGGGGCAGCGGGGCGCCCACCGAAGAAGGGGCGGTCTTCTGCAGCGCGGGGGCCACTGCGATCCGGGTCGCCGGGGCGCAGCAACGTACCCTGGGAGCGGTTGGCCGCGAGTGCGCGCGCGAGGGCCAGCGGATCTTCGTCGGCCGGTACGAGCACGGCGTCGCGCAGCTGGTCGAGGTAGAGGTCGAGGCTGTCCTCCCAGCCCGCGGGCACTTCGATGGCGTCGTCGAGGAACTGCGGCTCCGGGAGCCCGAGCTCGGTCAGCGCGGCGCGGATCTTGTTGCGACGCCGCGCGTCCGCCGTGGCGAGCTCGTCGAGCACCGCCTTGCGCTGGTCGATCTGGGTCGTCTCGGCGGTCACTGCGTCCAGCTGGTGCCGGAGCGACGCGGCCTCGCCGTCGAGCTCCTGGATCATCTTCTCGACACGGTCGCGGTCGTCGCGCTTCCCGGTGAACTGGGAGCGGAGCTCACCGAGCCCCTTGTCCGCGTCGCTGAGCTCCTGGTTGATCTTGCCGAGCTCGTCGCGCGCCTCGATGAGCTCCTGCTCGGCGCGCTCACGACGGTAGGCGGCCTTCTCGCGCTCGATCTGCTCCTGGTGCAGCTTGCTCTGCAGCGCGTTGGTCTGGCCCAGGGAGGTCATCATCTTGGTGCGCACGTCTTCGAGCTGGGCCGCGACCCCGGCGAGCGCCTTCTCGGCGGCCGCGATGAGCAGCTCGTCCTGCTCGACGGCCGACATGGCCTGGTCGCGCTCGCCGAACAGGCGCTCGGCCCGCTCCTCGAGTGCTGCCAGCGATGCCTGGTGGGTCTCGATCTCCTCGCGGCGCTGGGCCTCGATGGTCTTGCCGTTCTCGAGGCGCTCGGCGATCTCCTGCGTGGTCTGACGTGCCCCGCGCACGAACTCCTGGCGGCCTTCGATCCGTGCCGCGAGATCGGCATGACGCTGGTGCCGCTCGGCGAGCTCCTGGGCCACCACCTCGAGGCTCTCCCGGGCTTTGGCCAGCGCGGCTTCCTTCTGCGCGAGCTCTGCTGTCTGGTGGGCCTCGGAGTCGGTGGCGTTCTCGATCTCGTGCTGGATCTGGCGCAGCTGCGCCTCGAGCTGCGACCAGCGCGCGGTGAGCACGCGCTCGAGGAGCTCTTTGTACTCGCCTTCGCGCTCCTTGAAGCGCACCGCCGCGTTGGCCTGGCGCTTCAGCGAGCGGAGCGCGCGCTCGACTTCGGCAATGACGTCGTCGAGGCGCATGCGGTTGGCGGTGGCGTCCTCGAGCTTGAGCTCGGCGAGGCGCTTACGCTGCTTGTAGCGCGTGACGCCCGCCGCCTCTTCGATGAGCTTGCGGCGCTCCTGCGGCTTGCCGGACAGGATCTGGCCGATGCGCCCCTGCTCGATCACCGAGTAGGCGCGGAGGCCGAGACCGGTGTCCATGAGGATGTCGCGGATGTCCTTGAGTCGGACCGTCTTGTCGTTGAGCCGGTACTGGCTCTCGCCGCTGCGGAACAGGCGACGCCCGATGACGATGTCACCGTCTTCGACGCCCTCGACGTCCATGCCCTCCGGGTCGAGGGTGAGGTTGACCTCACACATGCCCAGCGGCTTGCGCTTCTCGGAGCCGTTGAAGATCACGTCCTCCATCGAGCCGCCGCGCATCGATTTGGGGCTCTGCTCGCCGAGCACCCAGTTGATGGCGTCGGAGAGGTTGCTCTTGCCGCAGCCGTTGGGGCCCACGATGGCGGTGATGCCGGGAGAGAAGTCGGTCTGGACCGGGTCGACGAACGACTTGAACCCGGAGATTTCGAGGCGCTTGAGCTTCATGGAGGCGTGACGTTCCTTCTGATCGGATGGGCGGGCGCACGAACCTGGCCCGGGCGTGCCCGGTGGGCTACCACGGCCGCTGACCCGGTGCCTGCGGCGCCGGGCGATCGAGCCGCGGTGGATTCAGAATACCGAGGGTCCTAGTCGGCCACAAGTACTAGGGTGGGTCGAACCGCCAACCGCAACATATTGTGTGGGTTAGCGCGACGCCTCGCGAAGCCGAAAGAGCCACGTTTCGCGTGATTCGAGAGGAAAACGAGGAGCAGCCGGCACCTTGCGGATCCGACGTAAGTGCTTGAAAGCCCATGAGTTCCACCGCTGTCCGCGAGCTGTCGGACGGCGCGTCAGGGCAGGCTGGAGCTCCAGGCGCTGAGATCGCCGCTCTCGAAGCCGTCGGTGAAGAAGCCGAGGCGCACGGTGACCACTGCCGAAGTGCCCATGGTGCAGGCGTTCGACGCACGCAGGCGAAACCTCGTTCCCGCGTCGGCGGGCGTGAGGGGCGCCGACGTGAAGCTGCTCTGCGTCGCCCCCGGGATGTCGGTCCAGTCGCCGGGCAGGGAGCAGGCGCCGGAGGAGCACTGCTGCCACTGCACGCTGGTCGCGCCGAGAGGGCGCGCGCGCAGTGTGACCGGATCTCCGACCGGGAAGCTCAGGCTGAGGTCGCCCGATCGAAGCTGCCCCTTGGCATCGGCGAGGCGGAGATCGATCGAGCAGTCGAGCCGCACCATCCGTGGTGCGGAGTAGACGCCGCCCGCAAGAGCCGTGAGCTCGTACCAACCGGGGCTCATGCCGTCGGGCAGGGCGTCGATCGAGTAGACGACCGGGTCCGACGAGGTGTCGGCGCCCGTGCGCGGGAGCCAGTAGGTGAGACCGGTCTCGAGACCGCGCAGGCGGAGGAGTGGCTGATCCGAGGCGGACGAGCTCGCCCCGCCACCACTCCCTTCGAAGGTGACGGCGGGCCGCGTGACACCGACGGTGTTGGGCTGGTCGTAGCGCAGCGGAGGGAGTGGCTCCGAAGTCGACCCGTTGACGCTGGCGAGGAGCGGTGTCGGCGCGGCAACCCCCGCACTCTGGAGGTCCCGCACGTCGAGTGTGTCCAGGGGGCTCAGGGGCAGCGCATTCCGCTCGTCCCAGAGCCCGCCGGTTCGGACGATCCACCTGGAGCCCAACGTGCTCATGCGGAACGAGTTGAGCACGCCGATCCCGTGGTTCTTCGCATCCTTCCAGGCGTAGGTCTGCGCGTCGAAGAAGGTGTCTCGGAGGAGGTAGAAGAGCCCCGGATCGATGCCCTCGGACACGAACACGAGCCCGTTGGGCAGGGCGACTCCGGCGGACGCCATACGCGTCTGCGGGATCAGCCCGCCCCCGCCGACGCCGCCGGCCGCCAGCCAGCCGAAGATGCTGTCCCACACCTCGCTCTGCGTCGTGAAGACACCGTCCGGTGTGGAGCCGGCAACGATCGGCTCGTTCGTTGGCAGTACGGCGGCGGCCATCGGGCCGTCGGCGGCCTGGCGTACGGCGCGGTTGGGCGACGCGAGGCGCCAGGCGCCCAGGGCACCGCTGACCGGATCGATCGCCGTCGGGTCGTACAGCTCGGACTCTCGACCGTCGCGTCCACCCGTGACGAGAACCTCGCCGCCCGGCAGGAGGAACGCGCGGTGGAACGATCGGGCGAAGCTCATGCTGCCGGTCGGGCGGCTGGTTCCGGTGTCTGCGTCGAAGACTTCGGCACTGGCGTTCCCGGCGCCTCCCGCGAGGAGCACCTCACCCGACGGCAGCAGGGTCGCCGAATGGTGAGTCCGGTCCTCCAGGAGCGAGCCCGATGCGACGAACGTGGAGGAGCTCGCGTCGAGGTAGATCTCGGTGGTGCGGACGGCTCCCACCCCGTCCGCCCCTCCAGCGATGAGCACGCGCGGGGCGCCGCTCGAGGGATCCGGAGTGGCCAGGAGCGTGGCCGTGTGCCCGCGGCGTGGGTGATGGAGTGTGGCCGTTGCGGTGGCCTGCGGCACGCCTCCGACGTCCTGCACCACCTCCGCCTGAGCGTCGGACACGAGGAGCAGGTCGCCCGAGGGGAGGACGGTCTGCGTGTGGTCGAAGCGGGCCTGGGTGAGGGGATTCGGGGCCACCACCCAGGAGGTGTCGTCCCAGCCCCACTCCGGATCGAAGAGCCAGGCGCTCGGAGACGTCGAGACCAGCTCGGAGAACGGCCCTCCCCAGACGCCCCCCAGGAGCAGGACCTTTCCGGAGGGCAGGAGGGTCAACGTGGGGAGGCGTCCGGTTCCCTCCGTGCCGCTGATCGTGATGGCGAGGCTCTGCCAGCTCCCGCCCTGGTACAGCGCACTCTGATTCATCGGGCCGCCGTTCCACTCGTCCGTCGCTCCCACCGTGCCGCCCCCGGCGACCAGGAGCGCTCCCGACGGCAGGAGGGCGGCCGCCGCGTGCGCCGTGGTGTTGTACGAGGCGGTCAGGGCCCAGGAACCGCCCGGCAGCAGGGACGGGTCGAGCAGCTCGCCGCCGGCGAAGGAGTCGATCGGGGTTCCGCCGGCCACGAGCACCGTTCCGTCGTGAAGCCGCGTGGCCGTGTGTCCGAGCCGCGTGAAGTTGAGAAGAGGCCCGTCGACGATCTGCGACGTGGCGGCAGAGTAGTGGCGCGTCGTCGCGAGCCCTGGGTCCGAGGCGTCGTAGAGCGTCGGTGTCGCCGAGGTGGTGCCACCCACGAAGAGAATGTCGCCGTTGCCGAGCAGCGTCGCGGTGTGTCGCCTACGCGCGAGCTGCGCCCCGGCGATCTCGCTCCAGGACTCGTCGCTCGGATCGAAGACCTCCACGCGGGGGTCGTCCGCGCCACCGGCGACGACGACCCGACCGTCCGGAAGGAGGGTCGCCGTGTGGTAGCGGCGTGCGATCTGCGGCGGCGCCAGCGCGCGAAAGGTGGCCTGGACCGGGTCGTACATCTCGGCGGAGGGTGTGTCGCTGCCCCCCACCACGAGCACGCTGCCCTGGGGGAGGAGCGTTGCCGTGTGACCGGAACGTGCGGCGAGGAGCCTCGGCCCTGGGCGAAATGTGCCGTCCGCCCCGAAGAGCTCGGTGTCCCGGAGGTCCACGTCCAGTGGTGCCGCCGCTCCCTGGAACAGCTGGCGTCCGCCCGCGATCAGAACTTCGCCGGTGGGCAGCAGCGTTGCCGTGTGCGCGTAGCGCGCATCCCGCATGTCGGGAAGCGACTGCCAGGTCTGACCGCTCGCGCCTCCGCACAGGGTGACGGCCACGACCACCGCGGTCCAGAATCGCGAGCTCCGGCGCTGGCCAGGGGCGATCGGAGAGAAAGGCATGGGTGAGAGCAGCGAGAGAGCGTCGAAATGGACACCGGTCGCGGCACTTCACGCCCTACGCCGGGTCGAAGGCAAAGATGGCTGTGCGCGAATGTAGCAGACCGTGACAGGCCCGAACCGGCCTGTCGGCGCACCCCGTGGCCGCGGGAAACCGCATGTTGCGATACCTGCGCGCGCGTTGCTCCGCGTTCGGCAGCGAGCAGGCGCCTCAGGCCTCCGCCTCGGCGGGCAGCAGGTCGCGCAGGAAGAACACGCACCACAGCGCAAACGGCAGCGCGAACTTGAAGGCGAGGTCGAGCACGTGCTTGCCGAGCCCCCAGAAGTTACGGGCGAACGTGCCGTAGTTCTCCAGGCTCCACGCCCCCATCTGGGTGGCGTAGGCGAACTTCACCTGGAAGACGCCGAGCAGCAGGTGGAAGAACGCCATCGCGAGCAGACCCCATCCGAGCGCCTCCAGGCGACGCTTCCAGGGGGCGCCCGGAACCGCGAGCACGAGGCCCGCGAGGAAGATCACCGTGAACTGCAGGTCGGTGGTGCGGAACGAGTAGGCGTGCCCCGTCGACGTGTCGGCCTTCAGGCCGCGGTGATACACCAGAGCGTAGTGGGTCTGATGGACGCGTAGGCGCGTCTGGTCGGGGCTTTCGGTGAGCTGCACGAGGTTCTCGACGCTGCGCACCAGGAAGCGGTTGTAAGTCGGCGTGAGGACCACCCACACCAGCACCACCGGCACCATCCAGAGGAGCAGGTTGCGCACGAATCGCTGGACGTCCACTGGGAGTCTCGGCAGAGCTCAGGCGGTCTTCGGCGGAGTGGCGAAACGGTTCGCCCAGAACATCCAGAGGAGCACGCCGAACAGGATGACGATGCTCTGCCACACCACCGTGTGGGAGCTGTCGAAGAAGGCGGGGAAGTAGACGCCGGTCAGAAAGAGCGCCACCACGCGGACCAGGTTCACGATCTGAATCGCGACGAGGCCGAGGGCGAGTCCCGTTGCGCGGGACTTCCACGATGCGGGGAACGCGAGCACCGCCGAGACGAAGATGAGAACCGTCTCGAGACCGTTGCACCCGTTCTGCACGTCCACGGCGAAGCCCGGAGAGTGGATCTGCGTGCCGCGCATGACGATGTCCTGGCCGATGAGATCGAGCGTCCAGCCGGAGGCCTTCGCGACGAGGGCCGTGAACGGCACGACGAAGGCGTCGTTCACCTGGTTCAGCGACAGGAGCGTGAAGCCGCCTCCGAGCAGGGCGAGGAAGAGAAGGAGGAACTTCGACTCGCGGGAGAGCCTGCGCGGAGAGGTCGACTTCGGCTGCTGGGGCGACGTCTTCGGGGTCATGGGAAGCCTCGAGCGGAGAGGCGAGCGCCTCCACGTCACTCTAGTCGACGCCCGGCATGCTTCCGAGGCTGGCTCGTGTCGACGCCGGGGTAGGATCGAGAGTCAACGTCCCCATCAGGCCCTCCTGTCTTCAGGCGTGAGGTGACTCCATGAGTCTCGGTTCTTCTGTTCGAGCGGCCTCGACCCATCGGCCCGAGCCCCTGCGGGTCCCGAACCAGGACCACCGTGGCACTCGGAGACTCCGGGACTGTGCTCTACCTCGGCCACAACTCCGGCGTTCTCGAGATCGAGATGGGCCCGGCCGTCGGCCGCCTCCTGCTCGAGGACGGCTTCGAGACCGGAGATCTCTCGGCCTGGCCCGTCACGCATCCGTAGCGCTGCGGCGGGTGTCGCGCGCAGGCTCGAACCTGGCGCGCTGACTGGTCGTGTCTCCCCCAAGAGGGGTCGAGGGTGCCTCCCGCTTCGTCCGTTCGAGCGACCGCCCCCTGTCCTGGCTGCCGGAGCGCTGCGCGGGCGCGTCGACCGCCGACGCGCGCGCCGACTGGCAGGCATCGCTGGAGCCGATCACGGGCGCCGACTTCGGCCCCGCCGAGGCCGCTCACCTGCTCGAGCGGGCAGGCTTCGGCGCCACGCCCGCCGAGATCGCCGCCGTCGTCGCTTTAGGCCCGGAGAAGGCGGTTCGCCGCCTCGTGCACTTCGACGGCGTCGACCAGGAGCTCCCGCCTTTCGAGCACTCCGGCATCTGGAAGCCCGGCATGGACCCCTTCCCGGCGAGCCGTGCCGAGGCCGTGCGCCAGGGCTACGAGCGCGGGGAGTCGATGGGCGTGAAGGTCGACCCCGAGAACGAGCGTCCGCTCCAGCCCATCGTCGACCGCTTCTTCTACCTGCTGCGCGCAGACGTGCTGGAGGCGCGGCGGGCGGCACAGTGGTGGGCCGAGCGCATGCTGGTCTCCGATCGGCCGCTGCAGGAGAAGATGGCGCTCTTCTGGCACGGGCACTTCGCCACGTCCGACGCCAAGGTGCGCGACTACCGCAAGCTGCTGCTTCAGCTCGAGCTCTTCCACGAGCACGGGCTCGGCAACTTCCGCGACCTTCTGCTGGGGGTCACCAAAGACCCGGCGATGCTGGTGTACCTCGACAACGGCGAGAACCTGAAGGGGCACCCCAACGAGAACTTCGGGCGCGAGGTGCTCGAGATGTTCTCGATGGGCGTCGGCAACTACACCGAGCACGACATCCGGGAGGCGTCGCGCGCCTTCACGGGATGGAGCCAGGACCGGCTGAAGTTCGTGGTGAACGCGGAGCATCACGACACCGGGACGAAGACGGTGTTCGGGAAATCGGGCAACTTCGACGGCGAAGACGTGATCGACCTCATCCTGGAACAGCCGGCCACGGCGCGCTTCATCGCCGGGAAGGTCTACCGCTTCTTCGTGCGCGACAACCCGGCCCCCTCGACCCTCGACGCGCTCGCGGCAAAGCTCCGCGGCTCGGGCTACGACCTCGCGGTGCTCCTCGAGACCATCCTCGCGAGTCGCGACTTCTATGCGCCCGCATCGGTCGGAACGCAGATCAAGTCGCCGGTGCACCTCCTGGTGTCGACCTACCGCAAACTGGGCCTCGAAGCACTCCCGACCATTCCCGACTTCAACTCCGCCACGGCATCGCTCGGACAGCTGCTGCTGCACCCGCCCAACGTCGCCGGCTGGGCGGGCGGCCGCTCCTGGATCACGGGGGCTTCGCTCCTGCAGCGGGCCGAGCTGGCGCGCCAGATTCTCTTCCCGGACGTCGATGGTTTTCGGCCGCCGGATCGGCAGCTCCCCGGCATCTACCGCCGTGTCGCCCAGCGCCTCGAGCAGGGCATGAGCATCACGGAGGCCACCGCGGCCGGCGACTCGTCGTCGAGCCAGCTCGCGAGCCAGAGTGAGGACTACAACACCCGCTACGGGGGCTACATCGGCTACGTGCAGGCCTTCGAGGTGGTGAAGCTCGTTCCGCGTGCGCCGGCCGACGTCAGCTTGGCTGCCCTCGTCAACGCCCACGGCGCGGCTTCGGCCGCCGAGGTCGTCGGCTCGCTGAGTGAGCGATTCCTGAGCGTCGACCTGAAGCCGGGGCGTGTGCAGGAGCTCGTGCGCTTCGCCGAGACGGCCGGCCTCGGCCAACCTCCCGAGGGCGGCTTCACGGCCACCCACGAGGAGGCCCTGCGTCAGCTGCTCCACCTCCTCTTGAGCCTGCCCGAGTACCAACTCGCCTAGGGAGACCTGCCATGAAGACGAAGTCCAATCGCAGTGCTCCGGAGCTCCTCGCCTCTCCGCGCCGGCGCCACAACGCCTGCTGCACCGAGCACGGCCTCTCGCGCCGCGACCTGCTGCGTCTGGGTCTGCACGGGGTGGGGGTCTCGGCCGCGCTGCCGCTGCTCCTGCACCGCACCTCGGCCGCGCTCGCGCTGCCGCACGGCGCCGCAGGCCCAGCCGCGTCGGCGCTCGGCGACAAGATCCTCGTGGTGGTCGAGCTCTCGGGCGGCAACGACGGCCTCAACACCGTGGTGCCGTACGGCGACGACGAGTACTACCGTAAACGCCCGCGCATCGGCATCCGGGAGGAGCAGCTGCTCGTGCTCGACGAGCACTTTGGTCTGCACCCGTCGCTTCGCGGCATGGAGAAGCTCTACAAGGACGGCCGCATGGCGATCGTGCACGGCTGCGGCTACGACAACCCGAGCCTCTCGCACTTCGAGTCGATGGGCTTCTGGCACACCGGTGCGCCGAACGCCGGCGAGAGCCTGGGCTGGCTGGGCCGTCTCGCCGACCTCGCGATCGAGGGCGAGAGCGGCGACGCCATCGTCAACATCTCGCCGCAGCAGTCGCCGGCGGTGCGTAGCGCACGGCATACCCCGATCGTGTTCAGCGACCCGAACAGCTTTCGTTGGCAGGGCACCGACGCGCAGAAGGGAACGTTCGACCGTCTGACGGAGGACCTCCTGGTGGAGGAGGAGATGGACGAGGCCGGGCGGCACCGCTCCAACGCTTCGCTCGACTTCCTGCACCGCGTTGCCGGCAACGCCAGCACGAGCTCCAAGTTCGTGCGCGAGGCGTGTGCCCGCTACCGCACGCCGGTCGACTACGGCATCGCGGGCCTCGCCGCCGACCTCGTGCGCGTGTCCGCACTGATCTCGGCGCAGATGCCGACGAACCTCTACTACGTGGCCGCATCCGGCAACCAGTTCGACACGCACGTGCACCAGGTCGACGTGCACGCACGGCTCCTCATGTACGCGTCGGACGCACTCCACGGGTTCATGGCCGACATGGAGCGCATCGGCCGCGCCGACGACGTGGCCGTGCTCGTGTTCACGGAGTTCGGGCGCCGCGTGGAGGAGAACGCGAGCCTGGGCACCGACCACGGCACGGCGACGCCGCTGTTCGTGCTGGGTCAGGGTGTGGAAGGGGGCCTCTACGGCACGCCGCCGAGCCTCACCGAGCTGGACGACGGCAACCTCAAAAAGACGACCGACTTCCGTCAGGTGTATGCGTCGGTCGTCGAGGAGTGGTTGGGCTTTCGCGAGACGAAACGGCTGCTCGACGCCGAGTTCGAGCCCCTGGGCCTCTTCGGGAAGCGCGCCTGATCCGAAGCGCTCGCGGGCAGGCCGACACGACATAAGCTTCGGGTCGGCGGGCCTGATCGATGCATCTCCTGAACAACACCCTGACGCGGGCGTTCTGCCGTGGCGTCTTCCTGGTGTCGAATCGCTCCTACGTGCTCGGTCGCGAGCACCTGCCGCGGCGCGGGCCGTTTCTCATCGCCTGCACGCACCTGAGCCACTACGACCCCTTCTGCGTTTCGGTGGTGACCGGCCGCAGGATCGAGTGGATGGCGCGCGTCGAGTCGTTTCAGACGCCGCTCTCGGAGTGGCTGACGCGCAACGCCGGGGGCTTTGCGATCGACCGCTTCGGCTGTGCGGTGCCGGGCATTCGGGAGGCCCTCCGGCGCCTCGATGACGAGCGCATCGTCGGCATCTTCCCGGAGGGGGAGGTCATGGACACCGAGACCTCGGCACTGACCCGGGGCGAGCTCAAGGCTGGCGTCGGGCTCCTCGCCCGCCGGGCCGACGTTCCCGTCGTGCCGTGCGTCTCGCTCAACGGCAACCAGTTCCGTCGCGTCGTACCGTGGCTACCGCTCAAGGCGGGGCGCGTCTTCATGGCGTTCGGCGAGCCGCTCCTGCCGGACCCGGAGCTGCCTCACGGACGCCGGTCGAGGTGGGAGCTCACGGAGCGGCTGCACGTTTCCCTGCGCGAGCTGCACGCCCGCCTCGAGGAGGCGTTCGACCTGCCCGAGGGCACCATCCCCGAGCCGCCGCCCGCGGCCGCCGCCGGCGGCCTTGCCCGGGCCAGCCGCTGAGCGCTGCGCGCGACGGGTGGCGAGGCGTGCTGGAAGATCCCTTCTATCGCTGCGTCACCTTCGCGGGTCGACGGGTGTTCGACCTCTGCTCGCGGTCGGTGGTGCTGCACCCCGAGCGCGGAGCGCAGGCAGGGGGCATGCTGCTGGCGGCCAACCACCTCAGTCCCTATGACATTCCCTGCCTCATGAAGGCCACGCGGCGCAGGCTCGACTTCGTGAGCATCGTCGAGGTGTTCGAGAACCCGTTCGTCGGTTGGCTGTACGGCTCTCTGGGAGCCATGCCCCTCGATCGGCACAACCCCGATCGCGTCACGGTGCGCGAGATCGTGCGCCGTCTGAAGGCGGGGCGCGCCGTTGCGATCTTTCCCGAGGGCGGGCTGAGAGACCCGGCGGGCTCGGTTCTGAGCAGCGGCTCGTACCGGCCGGGCTTCGGCCAGATGGCGGTCATGGCCGGTGTTCCCGTGGTGCCCTGTGTGGTGCTGGGCTCCGCCAACTTCACGGGCGTCACTCCGTGGCTCCCGCTGCGTCGAACCCGTTGGGCGATCGCCTACGGCGCGCCGCTCTCCGCGCCGCTCCGCGACGCCGCCGGCGCCCCGCTGGGCCGTGCCCGCGCGCGGGAGCTGCTCGAGGAGCGGTGGCTCGAGGCCCTGCTCTTGCTGCGCGACGAGCTCGCGACGGCCCTCGAGGCACGCGGCTGGGGCGACCTCGTCGTGCGCTAGCGCCGGAGGCTCTCCTCCAAGGCTGCCTTGGCGGCGGGCCACTCGTCGTCGAGCAGGCTGAAGTACACCGAATCGCGTCGCCGGCCCTGGCTGATCATGTGCTTGCGCAGGATGCCTTCCTGGGTCGCTCCCAGACGCAAGATGGCGGCCCGCGACTTGGCGTTGTTGGAGTCGGTCTTGAGCTCGACCCGGTGGCAGCCGAGCGTCTCGAACGCGTGCTGCAGCATGAGCAGCTTGGCCTCGCGGTTGACCCCCGAGCGCTGCCACCGAGGGGCGATCCAGGTCCAGCCGATCTCGAGCCTCCGGTTCTCGCGGTCGATGGCGCCGTAGCGCGTCGACCCGACGAGCGTTCCGGAGGCCCGGTCGATCGTGGCGAAGGGGAGCATGTGGCCTTCCCGCTGGCCCTCGAGTGCCACCTCGACGAAGCGGGACATGCCTTCGCGGTCCTCGATGCGGCTCGACATCCACGTCCAGATCTCGGGGTCGAAGCCCACGTCGCACATCCGGTCCACGTGGGCCAGCGTGAGCGGCTCGAGCCGCACGAGGCGGCCTTCGAGGGTCACGGGCTCGACTTGCATCCATTGGGTCATCGTGCTCTCCCGGCAGGTCCATACGCGGCGCTGGAGGCCACTGTACGCCCCTCCGATCGACGTTGCACAGATCCAATTCCGAGGGGCCAAAGGGAGGTGCAGCGAAGCCCTCGAGCGCCCCCGCGCGTCGGTGTTTGACATGCCGTGGTGCCGGTCGTACGATGCCGGGCGGCGCGAGCGCCCCCTGTCCCATGTCCGCCGATCTGGTCCTCAAGTCCCAGCTCCTCGACCGCGAGCAGATGGCTCGGGTCATGCGGCGCATGGCACACGAGGTGGTGGAGCGCAACGGCGGCCTGGAGAAGCTGGTGCTGGTCGGAATCCGCACACGCGGCGTTCCCCTCGCCGAGGCGATGGCGGCGGAGATCGAGCGTGCCGAGGGGGTCGTGATCGCCCAGGGCATCCTCGACATCACCCTCTACCGCGACGACCTCTCGACGATCGCGCCGCAGCCGGTGGTCAAGGAGAGCCACCTGCCCGAAGCGATCGAAGGCGTCACGCTGGTCCTCTGCGACGACGTGCTCTACACCGGCCGGACGATCCGCGCCGCGCTCGATGCGCTGATGGACTACGGACGTCCCAAGGCGGTGCAGCTGGCGGTCCTCGTCGATCGCGGGCATCGCGAGCTGCCGATCCACGCCGACTTCGTCGGCCAGCGGATCCGGACCTCGGACACCGAGGTCATCAAGGTGTCGTTTGCGGCGACCGACGAGGGCGACGAGAGCGTGAAGCTGCTCGAGGCACCCGCGTCCGGGGCGGGCGCATGAGCCCCGATCGGTGGTCGAGGAAAGATCTCCTCGGTATCGCCGATCTTTCCTCCGAAGAAATCGAGCTTCTGCTGGACACCGCGGAGTCGTTCCGCGAGGTGGCGGAGCGCCCGATCAAGAAGGTGCCGACGCTGCGCGGCAAGACCGTGCTGAACCTCTTCTTCGAGGCGTCGACGCGCACGAGCTCGAGCTTCGAGATCGCCGAGAAGCGGATGTCGGCGGACGCGATCAACTTCTCTTCGTCGTCCTCCTCGCTGAGCAAGGGTGAGAGCCTCCTCGACACGACGCGCAACCTCGAGGCGATGGCACCCGACATCATCGTGATCCGCCACTCGCACCCTCGCGTGCCCCACGCCCTCGCCGAGCGCATCGAGTCGAGCGTGATCAACGCCGGCGACGGCGCGCACGAACATCCGACGCAGGCTCTCCTCGACGCGCTCACCATCCGCCAGGTGAAGGGGAGGCTCGACGGCCTGAAGGTGACCATCGTCGGCGACATCGAGCACAGCCGCGTCGTGCGCTCCAACGTCCACCTCCTGCAGAAGATGGGCTCCTCGGTGACCGCCGCGGGCCCGCGCACCATGATGCCGCTGCACCTGGAGCGGATGGGTGTGCGGGTCAGCCATGACCTCGACGAAGCGATCGAGGGGGCCGATGTCGTCATGATGCTGCGCGTGCAGATGGAGCGTCAGAGCCGCATGCTGTTTCCCTCGGTGCGGGAGTACTTCGACCTGTTCGGGCTGACGAAGGAGCGCTTCGCGCGCGCCGCCGACGACGCGATCGTGATGCACCCGGGGCCCATGAACCGGGGCGTCGAGATTTCCAGCGACCTCGCGGATTCGGAGTCGTCGGTCATTCTCGAACAGGTCACCAACGGGCTCGCGGTCCGGATGGCCGCCCTCTACCTGCTTTCGGGGGTCGTTCACGAGAAGGCCCCGGGGGAGACGTCATGAGCCGGTTGCTGGTGCAGGGTGGACGCCTGATCGATCCCAAGAACGACCTCGATGCCCAGCTCGACGTGCTGGTGGAGGACGGCGTCGTGGCGAAGGTGGGGGAGGCCCTCGCCAGTGCCGAGCAGATCAGCGAGGCCGACGTGCTCGACGCGTCCGGGCTGGTGGTGGCTCCGGGGCTGCTCGACATCCACGTTCACCTCCGCGAGCCCGGGCAGGAGTACAAGGAGTCGATCGAGTCCGGAACGCGGTCGGCCGTGACCGGTGGCTTCACCGCCGTCGCCTGCATGGCCAACACCGATCCGGTGAACGACACGCCGTCGGTCAC
Organism: Candidatus Multivoraceae bacterium; assembly: GCA_965223385.1. Taxonomy (GTDB): domain Bacteria; phylum Acidobacteriota; class Thermoanaerobaculia; order Multivoradales; family Multivoraceae; genus JBCCLJ01. The sequence continues at coordinate 58,042 of CBDCWR010000004.1, forward strand.
CGAGCACATCGTGAAGGAAGCGGAGCGCGCCGGCCACTGTCGCGTGTACCCCGTTGGTGCCGTCAGCAAAGGCCTGCGGGGAGAAGAGCTCGCCGAGATCTCCGAGATGAAGAAGGCCGGAATCGTCGCCATCTCCGACGACGGACGGCCCGTCGAGAACGCCGAGCTCATGCGTCGCGCGCTCCTCTACGCGCAGCAGGTCGACCTACCGCTCGTGCAGCACGCGCAGGACATGCAGCTGTCGGGGAGCGGCGTCATGCACGAAGGGGAGTTCTCCACCCGGCTCGGCATCGCCGGCATTCCGGGTGCAGCGGAAGACGCAATGGTCAGCCGCGACCTCCTGCTCACGCAGGACGTCGGCGGGCGGTACCACGTGCAGCACCTCTCGACCGCGCGGAGCCTCGACCTCGTGCGTCAGGCCAAGGCCGACGGCATCACCGCGACGTGTGAGGTGACGCCGCACCACCTGCTGCTCACCGACGAGACCGTGTGGGGCAGCGGGCTCGATCCGAACACCAAGATGAATCCCCCGCTGCGCTCCGAAGAAGATCGGCTGGCTTTGATCGAAGGGCTGCGCGACGGCACGATCGACCTCATCGCGAGCGACCACGCTCCACACCACCCCGACGAGAAGGAGCTCGACTTCGTGGCGGCACCTTTTGGCATCGTCGGCCTCGAGACGACGCTGCCACTCTGTCTCGATCGACTGGTGGGCGCAGGCATCGTGTCGCTGCCTCGGCTGATTGCGCTCCTGACCTGTGAGCCGGCGCGCATCATGGGTCTGCCGGGCGGCTCACTGGAGGTTGGTGCGCCGGGCGACGTGACCGTGATCGACACGGAGCTCCAGTTCACCGTCGACGCGGCGAACATGGCGAGCAAGAGCCGCAACACGCCCTTCGACGGCTGGGAGCTCCGAGGTGCGGCCGTCGCCACCGTCGTTGGTGGCAAGGTGGCGTATCGCGCCTCCGATTCTTGACACGGATCGGTTAGTTTCCGCTGCATGGCGGCTTCTCTGGACGACGCGGCGCTCTTTCTCCGGGTGGCGGTGGACGCCGCCCTCGAAGGCTCCCACGTGCTGAAGCGCTACTTCTCGGCCTCGGGCGCTGCGTCGAGCGGCGTGGAGATCGAGAACAAGGGGCGCCACGATCTCGTCTCGATGGCCGATCGGGAGAGTGAGGCGGCCATCATCGCCCGCATCCGCGCCGAGTTCCCGGACCACCAGATCATCGCCGAGGAGAGCGGCTACACGCCGGGCGGAGAGCAGGTGCGCTGGATCATCGATCCGCTCGACGGAACGACCAACTTCCTGCAGGGCCTGCCGCTCTGGAGCGTCTCCGTCGCGTGTGTGCTCCAGGAGGAGATCGTGGCCGGTGTGGTGTACGAGCCGGTCGCGAACAACCTGTTTGCGGCGGGGCTCGGTCTGGGCGCCACGCGCAACGGAGAGGAGATCTACGTCTCCACCAAGTCGGGCCTCGACGAGGCGTTTCTCGCGACGGGGTTTCCCTTCCGCGCCCACGCGGCCCTCGAGGCCTACCTCGACTGCTTTCGGATCGTCTTCCCGCAGGTGCGCGGCGTGCGCCGGTGCGGGTCGGCCGCGCTCGATCTCGCGAACACGGCGGCCGGCATCTACGATGCGTTCTTCGAGTTCCGCCTCTCCGCCTGGGACATCGCCGCGGGGGCGCTGCTCGTGTCCGAGGCCGGAGGCGTGATCTCCGACTTCGACGGAGGGGCGGAGCATCTGTCGAGCGGCAACGTGGTGGCCGGAACCCCCGGGGTGCAGCTGCGCCTCCTGGGTGAGCTTCGGCGTGTGGTCTCGCAACAGCGGATCGACGCCCTCGTGCCGCTCGACTGACCCGCACCGGATCGTGCCCGCCCCTCGGCGCCGCGGCCGGGGAATGGGGCCGACAGGGGTTGGCGTTCACCTTCTTTGGAAGGCTCCGAGGGGAGCGCTGGAAGACGGTCTCCGCTCGGATTCGAGCGCCTTCCGGCTCCCCGCTTCCTGCGGCCCGGCTGCCGTATACTGAAAGTTCACTCTCGAGCGGGCCGTCCGCGTCCGCCACCCGACATGTCCACTCCCAGTTCCAGCGCACCGAGCCCCGGGCCGCGCCGCTACGAGCTCCAGTTCCATCCGAGCGACATCCAGAAGGGGGTCCGGTACCTCTTCCTGTCACCGCGGCAGCTGGGCGTGGCTGCGGTCGTGGCGGCGCTGTACCTGGCCTTCATGCTTCACGGCATCGTGCGCGCCCCCTCGGTTCTCGGCGGTTGGCTGAAGCACCGCGAGTTCACGGTGCAGCACGAGACGCGCGAGCTGCTGGGCAACCGTCTGGACGCCCTCAACCAGCGCTTGACCGACCTGACGGGCGCCGCCGAGCTGCTCGAGATGCGGATGAGCAAGATCTACCTCGCCTATGGTCTCGAGACGGAGTCGATCGGCCAGGGTGGGTACCCGGAGCCGGAGCGCGTCTTCCCCGATTCGCATCACGCCGAGCGCATCCGCCAGGCCGGCCGCCTCGAAGCCGAGGCGAAGAGTCGGGTGCAGGCGCTCGATACGTTTCTGCGTGAGATCCGGGTCTTCGAGCAGGAGCACCAGGGTCAGGTGGCGACGACGCCGTCCATCTCGCCGCTGCGGGGCGACAGCTTCGTGCTGACCAGCCCCTTCGGCAGCCGTCGCAACCCGTTCACCAAGGCGCCCGACTTCCATCCGGGGATCGATCTGTCGGCTCCCGTGGGTACGCCCATCTACGCCCCGGCGGACGGGGTGGTGAGCTTCGCGGGGCGCTACAACGCGCGCCGCAACATCTCGTGGTGGCGCTACGGCAACCTCGTCTCGCTGCGCAACGGAGAGCGCTTCGTCACCATCTATGGCCACCTGGAGGAGGTCCACGTCAAGGCGGGCCAGCGCGTGAAGCAGGGTGACCTCATCGGTACCGTGGGCAACACGGGGTGGAGCACCAACCCGCACCTCCACTACGAGGTGCGGCGCCTCGACGGCAGCAACTTCCGGCCGGTCGACCCCCGGGTCTACATCCTCGATCACCGGTGGCGCGACGAGGAGCAGCTGCTCGTGCGTGCACGTAGCGCCCCGCGCGTCGACTTCGAGCCGCTGCCGCGGAGGATCCGGTAGGCCCATGTGCGCTCTCAGCGAGGTGGTGGTTTGAGCAAGAACGGGGTCGGCGCCGCGCCGACCATGATCATCCCGAGCGGGACCGAGATCGAGGTGGACGTACACGGCCAACTGTCCATCAAGACGCCGGGCAACCTGGTCATCCAGAACTCGGGCAACTACGGCACCATCGAGTCGGTCTCCGGCTCCATTCGCATCGAGCCGGACGTGCAGGTCGAGGCGGTGAACATCCGCTGCGCCGAGGTCTGCTACGTGCAGGGCAGCCTGACCGCCTGGAAGGTGGTCGCACGCTCCATCGAGCTCGAGGAGTCGGCGCGCGCTCACATCATCCTGCAGGAGACGGAGAGCCTGCAGGTCGGGCGCGACTCGCGTCTCGTGGGCAACTTCTCGTCGGAGAAGGAGCTGTTCCTCCTCTTCTCGCGCTTCGCGCAGCAGATGCGCTCCATGCCGTTCGGTTTCGAGCGGCGCCAGGAGCCGGCCGCCGTGGCCCCGGTCGACGCTCCGCGGCAGATGTCGGCGGCACCGGAGCCGCTGGACGTGCAGGCCGCGGAGCCTGACGAGACAAAAGCCGTCGCCGTCGCGTCCGAGACCAACGGCCGCGACCCTGAGTCGCCGGTCGACGAGGGGCTGCTCTTCGCCCAAGTGCTGCTGGAGCGTGAGGTGGAGCGGTCGGCGCACGGGCCGAAGACCGCGCAGATCCTGGACGAGCTGACGCGCCTGCTGCGGGACGACGATCTCGAGACCCTCCGCGCGAGCCACGAGCAGCTCTTCGCCCGCATCCTCCACCCGTCGGACGACGTCGAGCGTGCACGCCTCCTCATCGGCGAGCGCCTGGGAGCGCTGTAGGTGAAGGTCCTGGGCTGGGCTGCGCGCGTGGTCGGGGTCGTGGTGGCCATGGGTGCTGCCTGGGGGCTTTTTCTCGCCGATCGCGCCTGGCAGTTCCGCTCCCTCGAAGAGACGGCTCTGGACTGCACCCAGGTCGAGGGGGTCACCGGTCCGGAAGACCTGACGGTGCACCGCGATCACGCGCTGGCCTTCGTGTCGGCCTACGACCGGCGCGCCGCTCCCGGCGAGGAGGGGGGCGGAATCTGGGCCTACGACCTGAAGCCCTCCCGGCAAGACGCGCCGCTCCTGCGCAAGCTGACGGACGAGTTCGAAGGCTCGCTGCGCCCCCACGGCATCTCCCTGCGGCGGAGCGCGATCGACGGTGATGTGCTGTTCGTCGTGAACCATCCCGAGGGCGGCGGTCACGCGGTCGAGGTCTTCGACTGGAGACGCCCCCGTCTCGTGCACCGGACGACGGTCACCGATCCGCTCCTGGTGAGCCCGAACGACGTCGTTGCTGTGGGCACGGATCGCTTCTACGCCACCAACGACCACGGCACCTCGGCGCCGCGCGGGCAGCTCCTCGACGACGTTCTCCTGCGCAGGCGCGCGAGCGTCGTGTACTGGGACGGCGCCGAGATGCGCGTGGTGGCGGACGGCCTCGCGTACGCCAACGGCATCAACGTGTCGAAAGACGGCAAGCTGGTGTGGATCGCGTCGACGACGACGGGTGAGGTGCACACCTACGACCGCGATCCCGAGACCGGGGATCTTTCGCACTGGCACACGGAGAGCCTCGGCACCGGCGTCGACAACATCGAGGTCGACCTGCACGGCTCGCTCTGGATCGCCGCGCATCCGAAGCTGCTCCAGTTCATGCGCCACGCGCGAGACGCAGAGAAGATCTCCGCGTCGGAGGTGCTCTGGTACGACTCCGAAAAGCGTCTCGACCCGTACGTGCGGCCGGTGTACCTGGACCTCGGGGAGGAGATCTCCGGCGTGAGCGTCGCGGCACCGTTCGGCAGTCGCGTCCTCATGGGCTCGGTATTCGAACCGTTCCTGCTGGTGTGTGAGAGAGGCTGAGGAGGGGAGGCAGTGGAGCACGGAATCTCGATGCGACGCGCGACGAAAGCGCTCGTCTCACTGGCCCTCATGGGCCTCGGCGCGCTCCCGGCAGTGGCCCAGGAGCGCGGGGACGACACCGACCGACCGAGCAAGAACGGCGTTGCGACCGGCTCGATGGAGGGGGTCGACGTGACCATCACGTACGGCCGACCCAAGGTGCGGGGGCGGTCGATCTTCGGGGCACTGGTGCCCTGGGGCGAGGTCTGGCGTGCGGGCGCGAACGAGGCGACCACGATCACCTTCGATGCGCCAGCCAAGGTGGCGGGCCGTGACGTTGCGGCCGGAACGTACGCCCTCTTCTTCCTCCCCGAGAGCGGTGAGTGGGAGCTCATCCTCAACCGGGTCGCCAACCAGTGGGGAGCCTTCAACTACGACGCTGCACAGGATGTGCTTCGCGCTCCGCTTCCGGTGGAGGAGTGCGACGCCGTGGAAGAGCTGACCTTCAGCGTCGAGGGGCCGGACGTGGTGATGCGCTGGGACCGGTCCGAGATCCGCTTCGAAGTCGGCCGCTGATCGCCCGGGTGCGCCGGGTCAACGCCAGGCGATCTGCAGCGTCGTGGCGAGCTCGGCCAGCGCCTCGTCCGGATCGTCCACTTTGATCGTGGTCATCCCCAGCGACCGCGCCGCCTTGAGGTTGGTGCCGATGTCGTCGAGAAACACCGACTCCTCGAGCAGCACGCCGAGCTCGTCGCACGCGAGGCGGTAGATTCTCGGGTCCGGCTTGCGCAGACCGACGACCGCCGATTCGACGACGTGGTGGAAGCGGCCGTGCAGCACCTTGCTGCGGAGCTGATCCGGCGACCCGTCCTGCGGAGCGGTGTCGTCGCTCGCCCAGTTGTTCGTGAGTGCGCCGACGCGATACCCCTCGTCCTTGAGCTGGTCGATGGCAGCCAGCATCTGTGGACGCGGCTGTCCGTACTCCTTGATGCGCGCCATCATGTCGCGCGTCGAGAAGCCGGTGTGCCCGAGTCCTTCGAGCTCCGCGTCGAAGGCGGCGAAGAACTCTTCGCCCATCATGAGCTCGCCGCGCTCGAGGCGGTGCCACGCGCCGTCCGGGGCGGAGGAGGCGACGTGCCGGTTGACGACGCCGCTCTCGATGCCGCGGTCGGCCTCGAAGTCGCGAATCGCGTGGAGTGGCGACCCGACGACCACGCCGCCGAGGTCGAAGATGACGGCGCGCAGAGTGTGGTTCACTTCGTTCCCCTGAAGATCGGTCCGGCGCAGCGAGACGCTGCGCGGCGCAGTCTACCCGGGAGGTGCGGTCGCTGCGGGAGCGACCGGTGCGCCGCGCCGCGACAGGGTGGGTGCCCGGGGTGGCTCGAGGAGGTCCACGCGGAGCGACACCTCACGGCTGCGGCCGGCGATGTCCCGGGCACGGACGAAGAGCGTGTGATCGGCCGGCGTCGGCGGCTCCACGCGGCCGTCGCGCAGTTCGCGCCACGGACCGTCGCTCCAGCGTGCTTCGATGCGAGCTGGCCCCGACTGGTCGTCGGTGACCGCGACGCGGAGCGCTCCGCCCGGAGCGAGGAGCGCGACGACGCCGGCCTCCTGCCAGCGACCGCGGGCGTCGATCTGGATGTCGATCACGGGCGGCTCGAGGTCGGGGCTCGGGTCTTCGACCACGAGGGAGCGCGGCCGCGACGCGAATCCGTCGAGGCCCCCGGGCGCGACCCCTCGCACCCGCCAGTAGAGCGTCTCTCCCGGAAGCTCGTCGGGGCGGAACTCGGTGGACGTGAGACCACGCGCTGCGGCGACGAGCCTTCCCTTGCACTCGGCGTCGTCACAGATCTCGATCGCATAGGTCGCTGCGCCGTCGACACCCTCCCAGGTGAGCACGGGATTGCTGTAGCCGAAGCGGGCTCCGGCGGCGGGGCTGCGCAGCGCGGGGCGCGGCAGCAGGCGCTCCGGTTCCCGGGGCGCTTCGCCGTCGGTGACCGAGGTGCCCATGCCGGCCGGAACGACGACCTCCGCGCCGCCGGAGGCGATGCGTGCCGATCCCTCGTAGGCCATCACCTCCGAACTGTCCTCGCCCGCCCGGCGCAGCCGGCTGACGCTGCGGCCGGTGCGCCCCGTCTCGACCTGGGTCGTGGCGGAGCCGACCACGATCTTGATGTCCGAGGAGCCCGCCCGGCGCGGCTGCGCCGTGAGATCTGCTGTGCCTTGGGAGATCTCGATGGTCTCGCTGCGCACGCCGCGGAGGCTCTGGCCGATCTCCTTGAACACGACGAGCGTTTCGGACTTGAGGTGAAGCAGCGTGTCGTCGTCGAAGCGGATGGAGGCGCTTGCCCGCTCGCGGGTGCGCAGCGACTGGTCTTTGCCCAGGACGTCGCCTTCGTAGCTGCGGTCCCAGCTCTCCGGTGGCTTCTTCTCGACCAGGTTGCGCACGCGCATGACCTCCGCCGTGCGCGCGGGAAGCTCGCGGTGCGTGATGATCCGGAGCACGTCGCCGATGCGCAGCACGTCGGGGTCGCGGATGTGCGGATTGAGACGCCAGTTCTCCCGCCAGAGGTGCGACGTGCCGAGGTACGACTCCGTGATCTCCGAGAGGGTCTCGCCCGAGACGACGACGTGATCGGCGATCGTGTCGCTGGCGCGCGGCGCCACGTTCTGCCCGACCAGGAGCAGGAGGCCCAGCTGAGCGAGGACGGTCACGGCGCCTCCACCCGCACCCGCCAGACGTCTCGCATCGTGTTCCCGAGCGCGTCGGTGGCCTGCACGCGCACGCGTCGCTCCCCGGGGCTCGAGAAGGCGAGGGTGGCCGCGCGGCCGGCCTCGCTGCGGGCCGAAAGCGTGGTCGATGCCTCGCGGGACCGGCCTCGTCTGCGCCACGACACGTTCGCCTGCGCCACTCCGGAGCCGGCGTCCATCACCTCCACGTGCACCGTCTCACCGACGATCACGCGCACCTCCTGGTGCGCCGCGTAGGCCCTGTCGCCCACGAACAGCCGTCCCTCGGGTGCGTCCTCGTCGCGGGGCAGGGCGAGGCTCCGCTCCGCCACCCGGCCCGACGGATCGGTCGCACGAACGACGATCCAGTCCGAGGTCGTCGACACGGTGTTCCCCTCGACGCTGGTCCAGAGGGCACCGTCGTCCGACCACTCGAGCCTCGCCGGGCGCGCGGAGGTCACGCGAATCCGCGTCGGCCCGTCGTAGAAGCGCTCGGTGGTCGGGGCGGGCAGCTCGATCTGCAGGGTCGGAGGCTCCCCGGCCGGATCCCGCCGGGAGTCGTCGGTGCGCAGGCCGGCCCCGTCGACAGCCCGCGCCTCGACCACGTCTGCCGTGCGGCTCGTCGTCCACGACACCAGGCCGCTCTGCGCGTCGTAACCCACGGGGCGGTGCGCTGGGCGCGTGTCGGTGAGCTCGCCACCGCCTCCTCGCCACTGGACCGTGGGGGGCGTCGCGTCGAGGTAGAGGACGCGCGTCGCGCGCGTCTTGTTGCCGACGGAGTCGGTGCCCTCGCACACCACGCGCGAACGCCCTCTGCCGTCGAGCCTCTCGAGCTCTGGGAGCGAGCCGATCGGCGCTGCGATCCGTGTCTCTCCCTCCACGGCGGCGTCCCTGGCGTCTCCCCAGCCGAGGCGCCCGATGCCGGCGGGATCTTCTGCGGTGCAGACGAGGCTGTGCTGGCCTGGCGCATGCCAGGCCGGCGGGATGCCGGCTGGCGCGCCGGGGGATTCCGTGCGAATGCGCAGGCGAGGCCCCGTGGCGTCGACGCGGACCCGGTGCCACGCGACGGGCGAGACCGGCCCCGCCGGGTCGATGCTCCGCACGGCCAGCCACGTCTCGCCCTCGTCGCTGGGTGCGCGGGTGGCGCCGCCGACGTCGCGCCAGGGCTCGAAAGCCCAGGAGGCCTGCACCTGGAAGCCCTCGGGCGAGGCCAGCGCGAGCTCCTCGTCGGGTGCGACGTGGAGTGGTGCCGTGCTGGCTGGGCTCTCCGCGAGGGCCGGCGGGAGCTGCGGCGCCTCGAGGCTCTCCTGCCCCCTAGCCTCGGTCTGCCAGACGATCGATGACAGTAGAAGGCAGAAGCCGGCTCTTCGGGCGTTCATGGGTCTCGAGTTCTCCGGGGCCGACGCTGCGGAAGTTCGGCCTCCAGAGGATACCGTCGCGCGGCGCGAAGTCCTCGAGCTCGGCGGCGAGGAGGAGGGCGCTCGCCGGCCGGTCGGCCGGGTCCTTCGCGAGCACCCGGAAGACCAGGGCGGCGAAGTCGGCCGAGATCTCGTCGGACGCGCGGTCGAGCGGCTCGAGGTCCTCCGTGCCGCGGTACGTCTTCCGGATCGTCTCGGACAGGCCGCGGCCGAGGAAAGGTGCGGTGCCGGTCGCGCACTGGTAGAGCACGGCGCCCAGAGAGAAGAGGTCTCCCTGCTCGCCGAAGCCTTCGCCGTCGAGCGCCTCGGGAGGCATGTAGCCGGGTGTCCCGAAGACGATGTCCTCCTCCGCGGTGAGTGCGGTGACCAGGCTGGCCACGCCGAAGTCGACGACCTTGATCTTGCCTTCGGGGGAGAGGAGCACGTTGCCCGGCTTGATGTCCTGGTGAATCACGCCGTGCTCGTGCGCGGCGGCGAGCGCCTTGGCGACGGCGGCGCCGAGACGTGCGCACTCCGCCTCGGGCCGAGGACCGTGCATGCGCAGGTACTGGTCGAGCGAGACGCCCTCGATCAGCTCCATCGCGATGAACGCCATGTCGCCCGCCCGCTGCACGTCGAAGACGGAGACGATGTGTGGGTCGGTGAAACGTGCGACCGTCTTCGCCTCCTGGACGAGCCTCTCCGCGAGCTTCTCGCGCTCGTTGGCCGGGACGTCCTTGTCGAGACGCAAGGTCTTGAGCGCGACGGGGCGCTCGAGACGGGGATCCCAGCCGCGGAAGACCATTCCCATGGCGCCTTCGCCGAGCACGTCGAGCACCTGGTAGCGGCCGAGGAAGGTCTCCTCCAGAGCCTGCTTCTCGCGGACGCGGCGCTCGAGCGTCAGGAAGGCGTCCTGCAGCTGCTCGAGCTCGTTTCCTGCCCGCTGCCCCGGATCGACGCCGGTGAGCTCGGCCTGGACCCGGTTGAGCTCCCGGATGGGGCGCACGATCGAGCGGAAAGCTCCGGTGGCGAGCCCGACGATGAGGACGCTCGAGAGCAGGAGTGCGAGAGTGGCACGGCGGCGCATGTCGCCCAGCACGCGCAGGGCCTCGCGCGTCGGCTGGCGGGAGACCACGAACCACTGGCGCTGGCCGAGGGGTACCGTCGCGGCGAGGTCGGTGCCGAGGCGCAGCGTCTGCTGCATGCGGAGCGCGCCTTCGAGCTGGTCGCTCTCGAACTCGGACAGGAGGTCGGGGCCCACGAGCACCCGACGGCCTTCGACCAGGGCCAGCTCCGCTTCGCCTTCGAGGCCGGAGGGATCGAGTGCGTCGAGAATCGAGCCCGCATTGAAGATGAGGAGCGCACGGGCACCGCCGGTGCCCTCGGCTTCAGCTTCGAAGCGGACGTGACGGCCCCCGTCGAAGATCTCGAGGTCGGTCGCGGGGCGCCGCAGCGCCGTGTCGAGAAGCGGCTCGCCGCCGTCCCGCGCGCCGTGCACCACGAGCTCGCGCTCCGGCGAGACGAGGGCGAGAACCTCGAGATCGGGAAACGACTCCAGCGTTCCGCGGATGGCCTCGGCGGCAGCGGGCGACGCGGGATCCTCCAGGAGCGTGCGGTCGGCCGCCGTGAACGCGGCGAGCCCGGACCGCTGGTACAGGTACTCGTTCACGTGAGACGCCGCCGCCGTCGCGGCCTTCACCTGCGCTCCCCAGACGGTGTTGCGCTGGGCTTCGGTGGTCAGCCCGATGAGCTGCAGGGCGACCAGGATCAGCGGCAGGAAGCCGACGGCGCACAGCGCCAGAGCGATGCGGGCGAGCAGGCCTGGGGAGCGGAGTCTCAAGGGGCGTCACTATACCGCCGGAGCCCTCCATTCCGCCTTCGATCGGAACGTTCGCGGGGCGCCTCCGGGGGTGGAAAAAGGGGGTTTCGGGCCCCGCCTCCTCTGGTAGAGTCCCCGCACCGTTGGGTGAAGCAGAGGCCTCTGAGGGAGCTGTCGAGGGTCGCGATGGCCTCCGCGTTCGATTTGCTCAAATGAAGCTTGTGAAGAAATTCACAAGCAGATAATCTCAGGAGAGAGGACCACCGAAGAAACCTGTTCGTTGAGGCGCTCTGCCGGAGCAGGCCCCCCAGGTGGACCGAGTCCATGGCCGTCGCGGCCAGATCGGAGATATCCAAGGAAATGCAGGCCTGATCGCGTTCGCGATGCCAGTCTGCGAGTCCTGCCAGGGCCCAGTCCTTTTCGAGATAGAACTTCGGAATCCAGTCATTCGGACTCCAGCTTCCAGGCGTGCGCGCGCGTCAGCGCGGGACGCATGGAGCACGATGGAGAGGTGTCGCAATGCCTCAGCTGTTTCCACGTAGCGCGAACCAGATTTCCAAAGTCGCGTTGATCCTGGCCCTGGCGGGTGCCGCCAGCGCGGGCGCCCTGCTCTACATGCTGGATCGGTCACCGGCCCACACGGGGCAGGGGTTGTACACCTCGCAGGACGTGCCCTTCAGTCACGACCACCACACGGAAGGTCTCGGCCTCGACTGCCGCTACTGCCACACCTCCGTGGAGGAGTCGGCCTTCGCCGGCATTCCGCCGACCGCCACGTGCATGAACTGCCACAAGCAGATCTGGGCCGACACCGACATGCTCGCGCCCGTTCGGGAGAGCTACATCACCGGCGAGCCGCTGCAGTGGACCCGCGTCAACGACCTCCCGGACTACGTCTACTTCAACCACTCGATCCACCTGAAGAAGGGGGTCGGGTGCGAGACCTGCCACGGGCCGGTGAACGAGATGCCGCTGGTCTACCAGGAGCACACCCTGCAGATGGGCTGGTGCCTCGACTGCCACCGCGCGCCGGAGAAGTACGTGCGGCCGCGCGAAGAGGTGTTCAACATGAACTGGGCGCCCGAGGAGAGTCAGCTCGCTCTCGGCGCACGGCTGGTGGAGGAGTACGACATCCACGGCCGGGAAGACTGCGGCGTCTGTCACCGCTGAGACCGCCCAGAAGAACACCCTGCGAATTTCAGTGATTCTCTTTTCGAGAGGGGAACGTCAGTGAAGATCTTGAATCAAGTCAGCCATGAGGCGGCGTCCGCCACCGGCTCCGGAGAGTCGGAGGAGCGCCTGATGAGCCCGGCCGACCTCGAACCGGCGCGGGTCGCGGCGGTCCGCGAGAAGCTCGAGGCGCACACGGGCGAATCCAACGGTGCAGGCTCGATGTGGCGCAGCCTCGAAGAGCTGTCCGGCGACCCCGACTTCCAGCAGCTCGTCGATCGGGAGTTCCCGCGCTACGCGCCGCAGGAATGGAGCAGTGAGTCGGAGGCCGACGGTGTCTCGCGTCGCGGCTTCGTGCAGCTCGCGGGCGCGAGCCTGGGCCTGGCCGGTCTGACGGCCTGCACCCGGCAGCCGCCCGAGCGGATCATCCCCTACATCGAGCAGCCCGAGAACCTGATTCCCGGCAAGCCGCTGTTCTTCGCGACGTCGATGAGCCTCGGCGGCTTCGGCATCGGCCTGATCGCAGAGAGTCAGATGGGCCGGCCCACCAAGCTCGCCGGCAACCCGTCGCACCCGTTCACGAAGGGTGGCTCGGGTGTCTTCGCGCAGGCCGAGACCCTCAACCTCTACGACCCCGATCGCGCCCAGACCCTCAACCGGGAAGGCCGCATCCTGCCGTGGGAGACGCTCGGCTCCGAGCTGGCCCCTGCTCTCCAGGCTCTGGAGGCCCTCAACGGCGCCGGGCTCGCGCTGCTCACCCCGACCGTCACGTCCCCGACCACCAAGGCGCAGATCGACGCCGTGCGCCAGCGTTTTCCGCAGGTGCGCTGGGTGCAGTACGAGCCGCTGCACCGCGACGCCGTGTACGAAGGCACGCGCATCGCCTTCGGCGAGCCGGTGGAGGTGCGCTACGACCTCACGAAGGCCGACGTCATCGTCAGCCTGGGCGCCGACCTCCTGGGGGCCGGCCCGGGAGCGTTGCGCTACGCGAAGGACTTCGCGAGCCGCCGCAAAGTCATCGATGACCGTGAGATGAATCGTCTCTACGTCGCCGAGTCGTCACCGTCCGAGACCGGCGCCATCGCCGACCACCGCGCTCCCGCGAGCTCGTCCGAGCTGGCGGCCTTCGCTTTGGCCCTGGCGGCCAGGCTGGGTGTCGCCGGCATTTCGGCTCCGGAGCTTCACGGGGAGCTCGCCGGCTGGCTCGACGCGGTGGCCGACGATCTTCAGGCACACTCCGGCGCGAGCCTCGTGGTCGCCGACGAGAACGCCGACCCGGCGCTGCAGGCCCTGGCGCACGCGATCAACGGTCAATTGGGCAACCTCGGGACCACGGTCCTGGCGTCCGATCCGGCCCTCGCCGAGCTCTCGATGCAGGCCGACGATCTCGCCGAGCTCGTCGTGGCGATGAGCGCGGGCGATGTCGAGGCCCTGTTCGTCCTCGGCGGCAACCCGGTCTACGACGCGCCGGCAGACCTCGGCTTCGCCGAAGCGCTGGCGGAGGTTCCCCTCCGCGTGCACCTCAGCGCCTTCGAGAACGAGACCTCCGAGCTGTGCAACTGGCGCATCCCCGAGAGCCACATGCTCGAGGCCTGGGGTGACGTCCGCGCGCTCGACGGCACGATCAGCATCACGCAGCCGCTCATCGAGCCGCTCTACCAGAGCCGTTCCATCAACGAGGTGCTGGCCATGGTCGCTGGGCGGCCCGACTCCGACTACGAGCTCGTGCGCGCCGTGTGGCGTGGGGCCCTCGGCGCCAACTTCGAGACGGTGTGGCGCCAGGCCCTCCACGACGGCTTCGCCACGGACAGCGCGCTGCCCGCGAAAGCGGTCACCGTCGACGGTGGTGCGGTCGCCGAAGCCGCCGGGTCGCTCGGCGGGCACGCCGAAGGGCTGGAGCTGCAGATCACGTCCGATCGCGCCGTGTACGACGGTCGCTACACGAACAACGGCTGGCTCATGGAGCTGCCGCGCCCCCTGACGAAGATCACGTGGGACAACGCGGCCCTCGTGGCCCCCGCCACGGCGGAAGAGCTCGGGATCGAGACCAACGACGTGGTGAAGGTCGAGGTCGGCGACCACTCGATCGACCTGCCGGTCTGGGTCACCCCCGGCCAGGCGAAGGACACGGTGTCGGTGCAGCTCGGCTATGGCCGCGAGGCTGCGGGCCGCGTCGGCAACGGGGTCGGTGCGAACGCCTACGAGCTGCGCACGAACGACCACAGCTGGCTCGCCCACGGCGTCACTCTCACCCAGACCGGGCGGACCCACCAGCTGGCGTCCACCCAGACGCACTTCAACCTCGATCAGCAGGACGAGCAGGCCGAGCAGCGGCATCTGGTGCGCCACGGCACGCTCGAGCACTACAAGGAAGCGCCCGACTTCGTGCAGCACATGGGGCACGAGATCAAGCCGGGGCTTTCGATGTTCCCCGACTGGGAGTACAACTCCTACAAGTGGGGCATGGCGATCGACCTGACCTCCTGCACCGGGTGCAATGCCTGCGTCGTCAGCTGCCAGGCCGAGAACAACATTCCGATCGTGGGCCGCGAGCAGGTACTCGTGGGCCGCGAGATGCAGTGGCTGCGGATCGACCGCTACTACTCCGGGTCGCTCGACAACCCGGCGATGCACCACCAGCCGGTGGCCTGCATGCACTGCGAGCGCGCTCCCTGCGAGCTGGTCTGCCCCGTCGGCGCCACGGTGCACGACGAGGAAGGCCTGAACACGATGGTGTACAACCGCTGCATCGGCACGCGGTACTGCTCCAACAACTGCCCCTACAAGGTGCGGCGTTTCAACTTCCTGAAGTACAACGACACCTCGACGCCGGTCCTCAAGCTCGCGCGCAACCCCAACGTCTCCGTGCGGATGCGCGGTGTGATGGAGAAGTGCACGTACTGCATCCAGCGCATCAACAACGCCCGCATCGAGGCGAAGAAGGAAGATCGCCGGATTCGGGACGGTGAGGTGATCACAGCCTGTCAGGAGGCCTGCCCGACCGACGCGATCGCCTTCGGCGATCTCAACGATCCCAACTCCCAGGTCACCGCCTGGCAGGCCCAGCAGACGAACTACGAGCTGCTCCACGACCTCTCGAACGCACCGCGGACGACGTACCTCGCCAAGATCACGAACCCGAACCCTGCTCTCGTCTCGGACGCGGGCCAGGATCACGGCGCTCACTGAGCCACGGGAAGCACACCATGACGCTCTTGGAAGTCGATACTCACAACCGGGAAAACCTCGGGAAGCCGCTCTTCATCGACCCGAAGGAGACTCCGGAGTCGGTGACGGCCACCATCTCCGGGGTGATCTTCGGGCGCACGTACCTCTGGTGGGTCGTGGCCCTCGGGTTCTCCTTCTCGCTCCTCGCGGTCTTCGGCCTGGCGCTGACCTGGCTGCTGGCCAAGGGCATCGGCATCTGGGGCGTCAACGTCCCGGTGGCCTGGGGCTTCGCCATCATCAACTTCGTCTGGTGGATCGGCATCGGTCACGCCGGAACGTTGATCTCGGCGATCCTGCTCCTCTTGCGACAGGAGTGGCGAACCTCGATCAACCGCTTCGCGGAGGCGATGACCCTCTTTGCGGTCGCCTGCGCCGGCATGTTCCCGATCTTCCACACCGGCCGTCCCTGGCTGGCCTTCTGGATGCTGCCGTACCCCAACACGATGGAGCTGTGGCCGCAGTTCCGCAGCCCGCTCATCTGGGACGTGTTCGCAGTCTCGACCTACTTCACGATCTCCCTGGTCTTCTGGTTCGTCGGCCTGATCCCCGATCTCGCCTCGCTACGTGATCGTGCCGAGAACCCGATCGTGGCGCGCATCTACGGCTTCTTCGCTCTGGGCTGGCGTGGCGCGGCAGACCACTGGAACAACTACGAGCGCGCCTACCTGCTGCTCGCGGGTCTCTCGACGCCGCTGGTGCTCTCGGTGCACTCGGTCGTGTCCTTCGACTTCGCCGTTGCGCAGCTGCCCGGCTGGCACGCCACGATCTTCCCGCCGTACTTCGTCGCCGGCGCCATCTACGCGGGCTTCGCGATGGTGCTCACGCTGATGATTCCGCTGCGGGCGATCTTCAACCTGCACGCGTACATCACCGAGCGTCATCTCGAGAACATGGGCAAGGTCATGCTCGTCACCGGCCTCATCGTCGGCAACGGCTACCTGACCGAGGTCTTCATGGCCTGGTACTCGGGCAACGTCTACGAGCGCTACATGATGTACAACCGCATCCTCGGTCCGTACTGGTGGGCGTTCGCGCTCCTGGTGCTGTGCAACATCATCGCGCCGCAGCTGATGTGGATCAAGAAGTGCCGCACCTCGGCGTTCTGGCTCTTCTTCGTGTCGCAGTTCGTGAACGTGGGCATGTGGCTCGAGCGCTTCGTGATCGTCGTCGTCAGCCTCCACCGCGAGTTCCTCGTGAGCTCCTGGGGCATGTACACCGGCACGCGCTGGGACTGGGCGATGTTCATCGGCACCCTCGGCCTCTTCTTCTCGTTGACCTTCATCTTCATTCGCATCCTGCCGGCTCTGGCGATGACCGAGATTCGGGCCATCTCGCCAGAGGGCAAGAAGGTTGCGCACCACTAAGGAGATCCAGAGGTGAGCACCGAAAGCGCAAACGAAGCCGGCATCTATGGCCTGATGGCCATGTTCGCCGACCCGACCGAGCTCGTCGCAGCCGCCGAGAAGGCGCGCGACGAGGGCTACAGCAAGATGAACTGCTACACGCCGTACCCGATCGAGGGCGCCTGGGAGGCGATCGGGCACAAGACTCCCATGTCGCTGGTGACGCTGATCGGCGGCGTCAGCGGCTGCCTGCTGGGGTTCGGGTTCATCACCTGGACCCAGATGGTCGCCTACCCGTGGAACATCGCGGGCCGGCCCACGTTCAGCTGGCCGGCGTTCATTCCGCCGACCTTCGAGACGACGATTCTCTTCGCCGGCCTCTCGGCCGCGTTCGGCATGCTCCTGATCAACGGGCTGCCGCAGCCGTACCACCCGGTCTTCAACGTGCCGTCCTTCAAGCGTGCTTCGAGCGACCGCTACTTCTTGGTCATCGAGTCGGAGGACGACAAGTTCGACCGTGCGGGCACCGAGTCCTTCCTGCAGGGCCTCGGACCCGAGGAGGTTTCCGAAGTTGACTACTGAGACTCGCTCCCGCGCGCGCCTTGCGGCCCTCCTGGTGCTTGCCGTGGCCCTCGTCGGCTGTCGGCAGGACCTGCACGACATGCCTCGCTTCGAGCCTCTCGAGGGCTCGGACATGTTCGCGAACGGCGCGGCCTCCCGCATCCCGCCGGCCCACACGGTCGCGCGCGGTCAGCTGAACGCCGACACGGAGAAGTACACCGGTGCCAACGATGCCGGCGAATGGGTGGCCGAGCTGCCCATACAGGCGACGGCAACCGTGCTGGAGCGCGGTGAAGAGCGCTACAACATCTACTGCACGCCGTGCCACGACCGCACGGGGGCCGGCAACGGCATGATCGTGCAGCGCGGCTTCAAGCAGCCGCCGTCGTACCACGAGGAGCGCCTCCGCATGATGCCGGTGGGCTACTTCTTCGACGTGGCGAGCAACGGCTACGGCCAGATGTCCGGCTACAAGGCCCAGATCTCGGTGGAGGACCGTTGGGCCATCGCGGCACACATCCGCGTGCTCCAGCGAGCGGCCTACGCGCCTTACGACGCGCTCGGCTCCGACGACCGTGCCAGGGTGGACAACGCCGGCCAGGCCTCGTCGGACGACCACGGAGACGGTGACAGTCAAGGCGACGGTCACGGTGCCTAAGAGGGACAGGCAGAACCATGAGTGAAACGACCTACTCCGCGGACGACTATCTTCCGCCGTCTGACCTGGGCCGGGTCCAGAACACCGCGCTGATCATCGGCGTTCTTGGTGTCCTGGGGCTTGGCGCCGGCTTTGCGATGAACCGCGAGCAGTTCTTCCAGTCCTACCTCGTCGGCTGGTTCTACTGGCTCGCCATCGCGCTCGGCTGCCTCGGCTGGTGCATGATCAACCACCTCACGGGCGGCACCTGGGCGCTGGTCGTCCGGCGCACGCTCGAAGCTGCGTCACGCACCGTCCCGCTGCTGTTCGTGCTGTGCCTGCCGTTTTTCCTCGGCATGGGCGACGTCTTCCCCTGGGCACACCCCGACGCGGCGAACGACGATCTCATCCAGAAGAAGGTCGCGTACCTCAACGTGCCGTTCTTCTGGGGTCGCGTGATCGCCTTCTTCGCCTTCTGGACGTTCCTCGCGTACTCGCTCAGCGCCAACTCCCGCAAGCAGGACGAGACGGGCGATCCGAAGACCACCGTGCGCATGCGCATGATCAGCGGCCCCGGCCTCCTGTTCCTCGCGATCACGCTGTCGTTCGCGGCCTACGACTGGCTCATGTCGACCGACCCGCACTGGTTCTCGAGCCTCTACGGCTTCTGGATCGTCTCGAGCACCGGTCTGGCGGGGATGTGCTTCATCATCGTCTGCGCCTGGTGGCTCAACCAGCGCAACCCGATGCAGGGCGTCATCCAGCCGAAGCACTTCCACGACTACGGCAAGCTCACTCTGGCGCTCACGATGTTCTGGGCGTACATGACCCTGTCGCAGTTCCTGATCACGTACTCCGGCAACATCCCCGAGTTCACGATCTGGTACATCCACCGCAATACGCACGGCTGGAAGATCTACACGGTGCTCCTGGTGGTCTTCCACTTCTTCGTGCCCTTCCTGATCCTCCTCTCGGCGAAGCTCAAGAAGCAGCCGAGCAAGCTCGTGATCATGGCGTTTTACATGCTCGTCATGCGCTGGGTGGATCTCTACTGGCAGGCCGCGCCGAACTTCCACGAGAACCTCACGATCCACGCGCTCGACCTGGCCGCTGTGGCCGGCGTCGGTGGTCTCTGGGTGTGGTTCTTCGTGAGTCAGCTGCGTCAGCGCACGCTTCTTCCGGTCAACGACCCGTTCATGAAAGAGGTTCTCCCTCATGACTGATGCGCACACCGAGCACGAACACGACGAGCACGGCCACGGCGGCGACCCGGATCCGGAGATTGCGATCTCGCCGATCGCCAAGAGCATCGTTGCCCTCGTGGTGACGACGGTGGCTTTTGCGGTTCTCATGATTCCGCTCGTCTTCGGTTTCAACGAGGCCATCGTGAATCGCGTCGACGACGACGACCGCGTGGCGCCGGCGCGCCCCTCGGGGCCGCTGCTTCAGCCGAGCCCGGAGGCGGAGATGGAGCTGTTCCGCGAAGAGCAGAAGCGTCTCGTCGACGAGTACGGCTGGTCGGACAAGACGAACGGGCTGGCCCGCATTCCCGTCTCTCGCGCACGCGCGCTGATTCTCTCCGAGGGCGTCGGTCCCGTCGGAGCCCCTGCGTCGGCTGAGACCGAGGGAGAGGCCGCGAGCCAATGAGAATCCGTCGCACCCTTCTGCCTGTGCTCCTGATGGTGGGCCTCTTGCCTGCCGTCGGGGCGCAGACGCAGTCGATGGTGGCACCCACCCTGCGACCGGGCGAGTACAAGCCGGTCGACAAGCTGCCCGAGGCGGTTCGCGACCTCGGGTTCGAGCAGAAGCCGGGAGAGCTGGTCCCCCTGGAGACCCAGTTCGTCGACTCCTTCGGCCGCGAGGTCTCCCTGGGGAGCCTCATCTCGGATCGGCCCGTGATCCTCGCTCCCGTCTACTACGAGTGCCCGATGCTCTGCTCCCTGGTGCTCGACGGAATCGTCCGCGGAATCAAGCCCCTCCAGTACACCCCCGGGCAGGAGTTCGACGTCATCGCGATCTCCTTCGACCACGAGGAGACACCCGAGCTGGCGGACATCACGCGCAACACGATTCTGAGTCGCTACCGCCGCGAGGGTAGCGCCGCCGGCTGGCACTTCCTCACCGGGAGCGAGGAGTCGATCGCAGCCGTCATGGACGCGGTGGGCTTCCTCTACGAGTACGCTCCCGAGACCGATCTCTGGTCGCATGCGGGAGGCGTGATTCTGCTCACGCCAGAGGGCAAGGTGTCACGCTACTTCTACGGCGTCGACTATCCGCCGAAGGATCTCAAGCTCGGGCTCGTGGAGGCCTCGGAGGGGCGTGTCGGATCTTTCGCCGAGCAGGTGCTCCTGTTCTGCTTCCAGTACGACCCGACGGTCGGCAAGTACAGCGCGAACGTCCTCAACCTCATTCGCGCGGCCGGCGTCGTCACGGTTCTCGCGCTCCTCGGCTACATCTTCGTCCGGCGACGCACCTCGACCATGCCGGACCCCACGCCGGCAAGCTAGGACTCGCAGTGAACGCAATTCTCAACCCCATCTTCCTCGACGGCCCGCTCTCCGCGGGCGTCGCGGCTGTGGCTGGAGTCTCGGCTCTGCGGCCGAGCAGGAGCTTGCACCATGATTGAAATGATCAAGAACGCACTACCGGAGATGCTGGACAATCTCCCGTTGTTTCCGGAGCAGGCCTCGACGCTGGCGGGGGAGGTCGATGCCCTCTACCTGGTGTGGGTGGCTCTGAGTCTGATCATCTCCGTCGGACTGTTCTCCATCATCATCTTCCTCGCCGTTCGTTATCGGCGTCGCGCGGCGGGTGAGGTCGGTGCGGGCGAGCTGCACGCCCCGGCGATCGAGGTCGTCTCGATGGTGGTGCCTTTCGTCGTCGTCATGGCCATGTTCGTGTGGGGGACCAAGGTCTTCGTCGACCTGCGTCAGCCACCGAAAGACGCGATCGAGTACTTCGCCTTCGGCAAGCAGTGGATGTGGAAGTACCAGCATCCGAACGGTCGCCGACAGATCAACGACCTGAATGTCCCCGTCGACACTCCGATCAAGCTCACGATGACGTCGGAGGACGTCATCCACTCGATGTTCATCCCGGCATTCCGCGTCAAGCACGATGTCGTTCCCGGCCGCTACACGACCGTCTGGTTCGAAGCCACGAAGACGGGCGAGTACCACCAGTTCTGTGCCGAGTACTGTGGGACCGAGCACTCTCTCATGGGTGGCACGGTCACGGTCATGGAGAAGGACGAGTACGAAGCCTGGCTCCAGGCCGACGACACGGGAAGCCTGCCGCTCTCGTCGGGTGAGGAGCTCTTCACGTCCCTAGCGTGCTCGACGTGCCACACCGGCGAGGACGGGGCTCGCGGCCCGGCGCTCCACGGCGTCTTCGGCAGCGAAGTGCAGGTCGCGGCCGGCGGCACGGTCCAGGTGGACGAGAGCTACATCCGAGAGTCCATCCTCAATCCCCGCGCCAAGGTTCGTGCCGGCTACATGCCGCTCATGCCGACCTTCGAAGGCCAGATCTCCGAGGAGCAGCTGATGGACATCATCAACTACATCAAGACACTGGATGGCGGAACTCGAACGGCTGACGCACCTGCGGAAGCTGACGACGTTTCGCTTGGAGGTTGAGCATGAGCTCGTCACACCTGGCCCCACCAGACGCGCCCAACTACATCGAGGCCGACTGGAGTCTGAAGTCCTGGCTGCTCACCAAGGACCACAAGAGGATCGCCGTCCTCTACCTGATCTCGGTGACGACCTTCTTCGCGGTCGGCGGCTTTTTCGCCATGCTCGTCCGTCTGGAGCTCCTGACACCTCAGGGCGACCTGATGAGTGCCGACACCTACAACCGTGTCTTCACCCAGCACGGCGTGGTGATGGTCTTCTTCTTCATGATCCCGGCCATCCCCGCGGTCTTCGGCAACCTGGTCCTGCCGCTGATGCTCGGGGCGATCGATGTCGCCTTTCCTCGACTCAATCTGGCGAGCTGGTACCTCTACATGACCGGTGGCCTCTTTGGCGTCTACGCGATCGTGACCGGTGGAGTCGACACGGGCTGGACCTTCTACACGCCACTGTCTTCGGTCTACGCGAACTCCAACGTGCTCGCGGCGGCTCTGGGGGCCTTCATCGCCGGCTTTTCGTCGATCCTCACCGGGATGAACTTCCTCGTGACGATTCACAGGATGCGGGCGCCCGGGCTTACGTGGTTCAAGCTCCCGCTCTTCGTGTGGGGCATGTACGCCACCGCGCTGATCAACATCCTGGGCACGCCGGTCGTCGCGATCACGCTGCTGCTGGTCGGCGCGGAGCGCATTCTCCGCCTCGGCATCTTCGACCCCGCGCTGGGTGGTGACCCGATCCTGTTCCAGCACCTCTTCTGGTTCTACTCCCACCCGGCGGTCTACATCATGATCCTGCCGGCCATGGGTGTCATCAGTGAGATCATCGCGGGCTTCTCCAGGAACCGGATCTTCGGCTACAAGTTCGTGGCGTACTCCAGCCTCGGCATCGCCATCCTGAGCTTCATCGTGTGGGCGCACCACCTGTTCACGGCCGGACTGTCGGTGTACTCCGCGACGGTGTTCTCGGTGCTGACCATGCTCATCGCGGTGCCCACCGCGGTGAAGGTGATCAACTGGACGACCACCATGTACAGGGGCTCCGTGTCCTGGGAGACGCCGATGATCTATGCCATCGGCTTCCTCGGCCTCTTCCTCATCGGCGGGATGACGGGACTCATGCTGGCGACCCTCGGCGTCGACATCCACGTGCACGACACCTACTTCGTGGTCGCGCACTTCCACTATGTGATGGTCGGCGGCGCGATCATGGGCTTCATGGGCGCACTCCACTACTGGTGGCCGAAGATGACCGGCAAGATGTATGCCGCCGGGTGGTCGAAGCTCTCCGCGGTTCTGATCTTCGCGGGCTTCAACTTCACCTTCTTCCCGCAGTTCATCCTCGGATACATGGGCATGCCACGTCGCTACCACGCCTACCCGGAGGAGTTCCAGGTGTTCAACATCCTCTCCACCACGGGCGCCAGCATCCTGGGGATCGGCTACCTGCTGCCGCTGATCTATCTCACCTGGTCGCTGCTGTACGGCAAGGCCGCGGGGCGCAACCCCTGGGGCGTCTCCGGACTCGAGTGGCAGACCCTGTCTCCGCCGCCGACCCTCAACTTCGATCGGCCGCCCGTCGTGACCGAGGCGTACGACTACGACGACGAATTCATTCGAGACGAGCTCGCCGCTCGAGGGCAGGAGGTGCCCGTTGTCTAGCGTCCCATCCCACCTGGCTCCCGCTCACCACTTTCACTCCTGGGAAGAGCAGCGCGAGGCCTCGAGCCTCGGCATGTGGTTCTTCATCGCGCAGGAGATCATGTTCTTCGGCGGTCTGTTCACCGTCTACATGATCTACCGCATGCGCGAGACGGTGACCTTCGCCCTGGCTTCGAGCGAGCTCGACGTCATGTGGGGAGGCATCAACACGGCGGTGCTCATCGCCAGCAGCGGCACCATGGCCTTCGCCGTGCGGGCCGCACAGATGTCGAACACCAAGCCGCTCGTCATCTTCCTCGTGCTCACGCTGCTGCTGGGTTGCGGCTTCGTCGGCATCAAGTACATCGAGTACAGCCACAAGTTCGAGCACCACCTGATCCCGCACTGGGACTTCGACTTCCACGTGCCGGACGAGTATGCGGCCGAGATGTCCCCTGCGCAGCTTGTGGAGACCCAGAAGGGCGCCGAGATCTTCTTCAGCGTCTACTTCATGATGACCGGGCTGCACGCGCTCCACATGCTCATCGGCATCGGGCTCATCATCTGGCTCCTGTGGCACGCGGTGCAGGGCAAGTACACCCGGGAGTACCACAACCCGGTCGAGTGCTTCGGCCTCTACTGGCACTTCGTCGACCTGGTCTGGATCTTCCTGTTCCCGCTGTTGTACCTCCTGGGTCGCAACATCTGATCGCCGTCCGAAGAGAGAAACGCAATGGCTGATGTACACGTTTCCAACCCCTCGACGTACCTGAAGGTCCTCGCAGCGCTGGGTGTCCTGACGACGCTGACCGTCGTTGCGGCGTACCAGGACTTCGGGGCGCTCAACGACATCGTGGCGTTGGGGATCGCGATCACGAAGGCCAGCCTGGTGGTCTGGTTCTTCATGCACGTGAATCACGCGGGGCGGTTGGTCAAGACCACCGTGGTCGCCGGCCTCGTCTGGCTCCTCATCCTGCTCGGAATGATGCTCATCGACTACGTGTCGCGAGGCACGGTCGCACCGGATCCGCTGCCCGTCACGCAGCCCCTGCACGCCTCCGGCTCTTCGGGCTCCCACTGACCGCAGCTGGTGCGGCCCGGTGCTGCGCGGTTCCCGCGTGGCACAGAGGGGCAGGTATGGCACTTTCGGGACGAGACAAGCGACACCTCCGCGGAGAGGCGCACTCTCTCAAGCCCATCGTTCGCGTGGGTCGCGAGGGCCTGACGTCGGCGGTGGCGGCCGAGATCGAGGGTGCCCTCGATCACCACGAGCTGATCAAGGTGCACCTCAGCGGAGATCGCGAGGAGCGGGCTGCCGTGGCTGCGGCCATGAGCGGCGACCTCGGCTGTGAGCAGATCGCCTCGATCGGACGCGTCGTCGTGCTCTACCGGCAGCAGCCGGATCCGGAGAGACGCCGCTATCGCGTCGCGACCTCGCGGTAGATCTCCCAGTGGCGTCGCGCGACGCTCTCCCAGTCGGCCTTGCGTGCCTCGGCGGCAACCTGCTCGGAGCGCTGGGCACGCTCGTCGCGACTCGAGCGTAGCCGGACCATGGCCTCGGCCCAGCTCTGCGGGTCGGCGTCGGGCGGCACCAGGAGGCCCTGCCAGATCACCTCGAGAACTCCGCACGTCGGGCCGATGATCGACGGCACGCCCGCGGCCGCCGCCTCGAGCACCGCCGTGCCGAAGCCTGAGCCGGCACCGGGGTAGAGCAGGAAGTCCGCGCCGCGGTAGAGCGCGGGAAGGGTCTCGCGGTCGAGATCCTCCAGGAGCAGCACCTGGTCCTCGAGCCCGCGCTGCGCCAGGCTTTCGACGAGGAAGTCGGAGCTTTCCGGGTCGCTGACCAGGATGGCCAGGGGAGGGAGCTCCGCATGCTGGAGGGCGATGCGGTAGGCATCGAGGACCATCTCGAGGCCTCCGTCCTGTTTCGACGCGCCACCCTGGACGAGCAGGTAGTCCTGCTCGAGGAAGGGGTGCGCGTTGCACAGCACTTCCACGTCGCTCGGCTTGGGTGGATCCACGTAGCGCCGATTCACGCCCGGACGCACGATCTCCAGGCGCTCCTCGAGGCCCTCCAGACCGCGCGTTTCCGACGCGACGTGGAGCAGCTGCGTCTGCAGCGTGAGACTCGGTACGACGACGATGTCCGCACGGCGCAGACTCCGCTTCAGGTCGGGGGCCAGGCTCTCGCCCACGCCATGGACGCTCACGATGCGACGGTCGGCGCGCGACGGCATGAGCGGTGGCGCAACGGAGTGGCAGACGTCGAGTTGGCCGACCCGTCGTCGATCGGGGCCTTTGGCCAACCGCTCGACGCCCGGCAGGTTGAGCCGCCGCCACAGCTCGTCGGACGCGCGCCCCTTGAAGGGCGGATCCACGGAGTGGGTCTGGTCCTCGCGCAGCAGCCACTGGAGCGAGCCGCTGTCGTCACTGTGGAAGACGAAGATCTCGTCGTCTTCTCCGGCGAGGCCGAGAAGCTCCGGGAGCAGCTCGCGGAAGTAGGTCCGCGCAGCCCCGTGGCCCTGGAAGATCGTGTTGGTGTCGAGCGCGACTCTCACCGCGGCCTGCCCCCCTCCGCAGACTGCAGCTCGCTCGCGGCCGTCCCCGTGCGGGAGCCGGCCCGAGGCGAGCTCAGCTCTCGACCAGAGACTCCACGAGCTCGTCGATCGCGCCTTCGGCCAGCGACTCCATCTCCGCGTCGGTCCGATCCTGGATCGGGTGCGCCACGAAGACGCCGAAGGTCTCGAACCCGAGCGCGGTGGCCTGGGTTCGGGCTGCGTCGACGAACTCGGTGGACGCCACGAACGTGGTGGCGATTCCTCGCTCCTCGAGGAAGGTCATGTCGTGCACACTGCACGACGTGCAGGACCCTCAGTCGGCGAGTGCTTCGAGCACGGCGTCGCACTCGGTGCGCAGCTTCTCGCGCAGGTCGATCGGCGCGTTCTTGGTGAACGTCGGCTTGCGGTAGCGCCGCGTTCGGGCGCCACGCTCCTGCAGGAGGCTCTCGACCCGGTCGAGGAAGACGTCGCCTCGCGGCTTGGAGATGTCCAGAAGACCGATCGTCTTGCCTTCGAGCGTGGCGAGGCGCGGTGCGCGGGACCGGGCCTCCGGACTCTGTTCGTGCGTGGGATCGTAGACCGTCGTCATTCTCGAGCTCCCTCGGTTGTGCGTCACGGGGTGGTCCGTGCCGAGCCTTCGGCCGATTCCTGGCCGCGGACCGTCGCCGTCGCAGTGCTGCGGGTCCGTCTTCCCTGGTTGGGCTGCGGCGGATTATGGCAGAGACGCACGGAAGCGCCCGCCCTGCCGCGGTGCTCAAGCGCCCACGGTCCGTGTCACCGGCTGGCTTCCGACCGCGCCGCTGACCCAACCTCCGATGATGGCGGAGAAGCGGCCGGCGCCGCCGCCGGCGTGGGTGAACCACAACCCGTCGGGGCGGAACTTCGGCACACGGCCCGACGGAAAGTTCTCCCGTGCCTGGGCTTCCGGAAGTCCCTCGGCCATCCCGCCCGCTCCTCGGAGCATCTCCTCCAGAGGTAGCTGGAGCACCTCGGTGATCTCCTGGCGCAGTCGCTCCTTGGTCCAGCCCGCCTCTCCGAACACCTTGCCGTGCTCGGGGCTCACGACCATGAGCGCATCGAAGCCGAGGACCAGCTTCGGGTGAGCGACGCTGCGCAAGGCCGCGGCGAAGGAGCGCGCCAGCGACTCCGGCTCGCGGGAGAGCTGGTCGACCACGCCGCGAGGGCCCTCTCCCGCGAAGAGCGTGACGGCGGACTCGCCCTCCGGAACGCCGCGCTCCGTGGCGAGCGAGCTCCAGGGAGAGAGGTCCTCCGACTCGGCGAAGCAGAAGGAGAGCTTTCCGGGGTTGCCGAGCGTGGCCCGGTCGACTCCACCCGGCACAGCGCCGCCGACGTTGCGCAGTGTGAGCTGGAGCGCTCGGCCGAGCGTCGAGTTGGCGCGGTTGCCCTGGCCGAGCACGTTGATGCCGGTGTTCATTCCGATCTTCTGTGCGATCGGTCCACTCACGATCATCACCGGGCCGGCGAAGTAGGTCGTTGCGGCGAGGCCGTGCCAGTTGAACTCTTCGGTCAGGGCGGCTTCGACGGCCGCCAGCACGACGGGGAGGTACTCGGGGAGGCACCCGGCCATCACCGCGTTGAGAGCCACCTTCTCGACGGTACACGTGCCGTAGTGCGGAGCCACCGTTCCCAGCACCTCCGCTGGATCCCGACTCGTGCCGGAGAGCATGCGGGCGATCCGGTCGGCGGTTGGTGGAACGACGGGGAGCCCGTCGCTCCAACCCCGGGCGTAGCAGGCTTCGATCGGGTCCTCTTCGGCGCCAAACGCCACGGGCCGGGAGCGAAGGGTCTCCGCCGCCTCTGCGGCGGCGAAGCGCGCGGCGACGACGGCGTCGAGATGCAGAGAGCCGCAGCCGGGCCGTGCCGGTGGAAGCTCCGGTGCGAGGTTCGCTGCACCGGAGAGGTCCTGCCACTGCTCGCGGTGCCAGCCGATGGCTTGGTCTGTGACCTCGCCTCCCTCGAGCCGGAAGAGCGTCGGGACGATCTCGACCTCGAGCTGGCGGGAGAAAGCCAGGTCGGCGTCGTGCGTTGCGGCCAGGCCCTCGGGAAAGTCGGGATCGTCCTGCGTGATGATCTCGAGCTGGGATTCGCGGGCGAGCTGCGCCAAGGCCGGTACGACCATCTCGCAGGTGGGGCAGTCGCGCTTGACGATGGCGACGAGGCCGTCCGTTCGCATCGGCTCTCCTTGTGTCTCGGGGCTGGGCTGCGCCGTTGAGGGGCAGTCAGAGTACCACCGCCTGCGCGAGGCGCGGCAGCGGCCGATGCCACCGAGAAGCCAGCGAGAGGCCGGTGGGAGAACGAGCCGCGGGCGTCGCGCTCAACGGACGGAGAGCACGACCCTGCGGTCCAGGCCTTCTCCCACCTCGAGAACCTCGTCGCGGCTTGCGACGAACACTCCGTTGGGAGCGCGCCCGATGGGGAAGTAGCCCGCCACGAGCTTCAGCGTCTCCCCGGTGACCGGGTCGAAGAGATCCACCGTGTCATCGCCGGTCTCCCGGTTCCGGTAGGCGACGAGAATCGCACCTCGGGGCGTCTCGCGCAGCACGCGGAAGTTGCCGGCCTGGGGCCACTCGCCCGCAGCGAGGAGCTCGCCCTCTCGGCTGACGACGCGGAGGATGCCGGTGTCGGGCCTCAGTTCGTCGGCGAGGGCCAGGGCACCTCCTTCGAGGTAGAGGGCGGCGTCGCGCGGGATTTGTCCCTGGGCCTCGCCGAGCACCCGAAGCCTGCGGCCCTCGGTGAGGCTGTAGAGCTCGAGCTCGGTGGAGTGCTCCCCGCGCTGGGGCTGCTGCCAGCGCGTGTGTCTGCGGCGCACGACGGCCGTCTGCAGGTTCGGCTCGATGACCAACAGGTCGGCCTCCGCCAGATCGAAGCCTGGCTTGGGCTGTGCCTCGAAGTCGAGGAGCGAGACGCGCCGCACGCTGTGCGCCTCCAGATCAATCTCGAGGGTTTCGAGGCGGCTGGGCAAGTACTGCTTGCGCGCCATCGTCAGTCGGCTCCCGTCGATGGCCAGGGTCTGCGCAATGATCCAGTGTTCGAGCTCGTCGCGCGGCAGCTCGAGCTCTGCCACGAGCTCGCCGGCCTCGACATCGAAGAGCCAGAGGAGGCTCTCGGTGAGCGCGGCAACGAGCTTGCCGTTCTGCAGAAACGTGAGCTGCGAGCCGAGCGGCGGCCCCTCGAGCCCTGTGGCGATGGGACGACCGTCCGCGCAGGCGTCGAGCCACATCAGCTCGGCCGGCCACCAGCGCTCGGCGAGGCGTGAAGCGTCGTGCCACGGCCGAGACACGACGGTCCAGAGGCTTCCGGGGTCGGGCCGAAGCCGGAGCCAAGCGGCTCGACAACCCGACGCGTCGAAGGCCCAAGTGGAGAGGTTCGGAGTGTGGCTCGCGACGGCCGTCATTCCGATGTGGATCTGCCGTCCTCGCTCGACGTCGAGCAGTACCAGGGGGTTCTGGGACCGTCTGGCGGAGTAGCCCGGGAGCGGGCCGCCGAGATGGGTGAGGAGGGCGCCGTTGTGAGACATGTTCGAGCCGTACGCGAATCCCATCTCGGCGGCCCTGGTCGCCCCGAGCCAGATGTGGGCCCCGCCCAGCGGAGCGACGGCGAGGAGCAGGAGAATCACCACGCCCAGGGATCGAGCCGTTCCCGAAGCCGAACGCCGTACGGCGCCCAGGCTCACCGCCAAGCCGATCGCGCCAAGAGTCGTGGCCGCGGGCTGGATCAGCTCCATGAGGTGTCTCGTGGTGAGCCACCACAGAAGGGGAGTCCACAGCATCACCAGCACGGGGAGGAGCGCGAGGCTGACGAACGTGAGCCTCGCAAGGCTCCGCGATCGTCCGGCGCCGGCCGTTGCACGCCCTGGTCTCACGACCAGGCCCAAAAGGCGGCTGCAGAGCCGCATTCGGAAGACTTGATGATTGATCCGTTGTTTTGCAAGATTTACGTGCTTGACAGAGCGAAACGCCCTGAGCTACAACTGCGGGCTCTCCCTCTTCCTTTCTCGGGGCGTGCGCCCGACGTTCGCCTTGGCGCGCCCCAACCCGATCCAATCTCGACCGACCGAGTCAGGAACCCACCGACGACTTTCGCACTCTACTCCTGTGTGACCGGTCCTCACGTCCGGACCGCAACGACGCAGGGTGCTTGCGAATCGTGTGACCGAAAAGCCCCCCATCCTTCGGTCCAAGGAGATGCACATCATGAACCGCCGTATCCAGAGCCCCTCTCTCAAACCCCTCGGGCTCGCGCTGCTTCTTCCGCTGACGCTCATCCTCGCCGGCTGCCCGCCCTCGGGTGATGGGATTCAGCTCGGCGCCGCCCTGCCGCTCACCGGCGAGGCCGCCTCCTACGGCAACAGCATCAAGAACGGCGCCGAGGTTGCGGTCGAAGTGCTCAACGCCAAGGGTGAAGGCGAGGTCCTCAACCTCTCGGTCGAAGACTCCGGCGCCGGTGCGGCCGCCGCACTCGAGACCGCGTTCTCGTCTTCGCTGGCCGTGATCGCCGGCGTGACGAGCGACGAGGCCCTGGCCGCGGTCGACGCTGCAGACTCCGCGCAGAAGGTCCTCGTGTCGCCGACGGCCTCGAGCACGAAGCTCAAGCGAGCCTCCCGCTACGTTTTCGCCCTCTTCCCGAGCACGCAGGACGAGGCCGTCACCATGGCCAACTTCCTCACCGACACGCTGCAGCGCGGCAAGGTTGGCATCCTTGCGGAGGAGAGCGAGTTTGGTGAGTCCGCCTCGGCCAGCTTCGCCGAGGTCTTCGCCGGCGAGGTCGTGGCCACGAGCACCTTTGCCGCCGGAGCCGACCTCGCAACTCTCGCACAGGAGCTCAAGGACGCCGGCGCCCAGGGGGCCTACCTCGCAGCCAGCGGCGACGCGCTCATCTCCGCTCTCGGCGCCGCCAAGGCGGCCGGCCTCGAGGCGTACACGACCTCGGCTCTGGCGCACCCCGACGTCATTGCACAGGCTGGCGATGCTGCGCAGGGCGCGTTCCTCACGCAGACCGAGTTCGACACCGCGAGTGAAGACCCCCAGATTGCCGAGTTCGTGCAGGCCTACGAGGCCAAGCACGGTGCCAAGCCCGACCTCTATGCCGCCTACGGATACGACACCGTGCTCGTTCTCGCCGAGGCCTACAGCGAGTGGGGCGGCGGCCCGATCCCCGGCGACTACACGAAGGGCCTGCGGGCCCTGAGCAACCTGCCGGGCGTCACGGGCTCCATCCAGTTCCGCGAGGACGGCACGGTGCAGAAGTTCAACCGGGTCTACCGCATCGTCGACGGTGCGCCGATCAACTATCAGGAATGGCGCAAGGCGATCGAGGACCAGATGAAGGCGCGTCAGCAGGAGCTGCTGCAGAAGATGGAAGCTCTCCGGCGCCAGAGCAACGGCTAGAGACTCCTCGCATCGTCCGTTTCGGAGACCGCGCCTCGGCACCCGCCGGAGCGCGGTCTTTTCTCTTGGCGCCTGCGAGAGTGGGGTAAGTTCTAGCGGCCGCGCGGCCGCCACTCGTCATGAAGATCCACTTCGTCAACCACGCCTCCGTCATCGTCGAGAGCTGCGGGCACCGCATCGCCTTCGACCCGTGGATCGAGGGCCGGATCTTCAACGAAGGGTGGGACCTCCTGTGTGAGACCGCCATGACGTACGACGACTTCGGCACGCTGTCGCACGTCTGGTTCTCGCACGAGCATCCCGACCACTTCAACCCGCCGAATCTGCGCGAGATCCCGGAGGAGATCCGGGCGCGCCTCCCGGTCCTCTACCGGCCCACGAAAGACGGTCGGGTCGCGGACTTCTGCCGGAACCTCGGCTTTGCGGCGGTCGAAGAGCTTGCGACGGCGGTCTGGCACGACCTGGGCGGCGGACTGCGCATGATGTGCGCACCGTACGGCGAAGATTCCTGGATCGCTCTCGACGATGGTGAAAGACGTCTTCTCAACGTCAACGACTGCGAGATCGCCAACCGTGCGCACATGCAGTCGATCCGCGATCTGGTCGGCCCGGTCGATCTCCTGCTGACGCAGTTCTCGTATGCCAGCTGGTCCGGCATCGACGTCGCCGCGCGTCGCGCCGCCGCCCGCAAGATCCTCGAGCGGGTCGCCATGCAGGCGGACGTGAGCGAGGCGAAGTACGTGCTCCCGTTCGCCAGCTTCGTCTGGTTCTGCCAGGCCGACAACGCGTTTCTCAACGACGGCATGAACCAGATCGACGAGGTGGCGCGGTTCATCGAAGAGGAGACGGACGCGTCCCCGGTGGTCATGTATCCGGAGGACGAGTGGGAGGTGGGAGCGCCGTGGGACGGCAGCGAGGCGATCCGACGCTACGGCGAGCGCTACGCGGCGGTCGCGAAGAAGCTGGGGGAGGCCCCACCGCCACCGGCCTGCTCGCTGGAGGAGCTCCAGGAAGCCGCGCGAACGTTCTGTGAGCAGAATCTCGAGGCTTCGAACCGTCTGCTCCTGCGCGGGTATCTCGCCAAGATGAACGCGGACTCGCGTGCGCGCATGCGTGGAGAGGAGCACGCGTCGCCGCTCTCGGCGCTGTCGTTGTCGGTGAAGATCCCGACCGTGTGGGTGATCGACCTGGAGACGGCGTTCGAGCTGAGCGTCACGTTTGGTCTGCGAGAGACGACAACTCCTCGCCAAGCGTGTGATCTGGAGCTGTCGTCCGATTCCCTGCGCTACGCGTTCCAGCTGCCCTGGGGTGCCGAGACGCTCGAGATCAACGGTCGCTACATGCCGCGGTCCCTCGACGCGCGCTACGCCTTCTTCGACCAGTTTCGGCCCGTGCGCCGGCTGAATCACGGCTACGCTCCTCTCAAGCTCACGAGCCTGGCGCGGCGCGCTGCGTCGAAGCTGCTCGCGCGCGGATAGGCGTTTCGAGGCGCACACGGGGCCCCGGAAGCGGCGCCCGGAACTGCTACACTGCCGGCTCTTCTCGACCAGCTGAAGGGGCCCGGCCCGCTCGCGTGCGGGGGCCCGAGCTCGCGTTTCGTGCGAGCCCGGGCGTCGCCATCGAGCGCCAGGCAGTGCCCGCCAGGAGGACTTCGCGTGGCAGGAATCACAAGGTATGGCAGCTATGTGCCTTTCTTTCGTCTCGACCGCAAGGCCGCGGGAATCGGCCGCGCTGGCGAGCGCGCCGTCGCCAGCTATGACGAGGACTCGGCCTCGATGGCCGTCGAGGCCTGCCGCGAGGCGCTCCGCGGTCAGGAGATCACGGTGGACACGCTCCTCTTCGCGACTACCAGCCCGGGATACGCCGAGAAGCTGAGCGCGGCCACGGTCCATGCCGCCGCGAACCTGCCTCAGGCGGTTGCGGCCCTCGATGTCGGTGGCTCGGCGCGTGCGGGGGTCTCCTCCCTCCTCCAGGGCTTCGACCTCGCGGCCGCTGGCCGGACCGTGGTGTGCTGCGCGAGCGACGTCGTCGTCGGCGCTCCTGGGGGGGCACGCGAGACGGGTGGCGGCGATGCCGCGGTCGCCTTCGTGCTCGCGCCCGAAGGGGAGGCACTTCGCCTCCTCGGACGCGGCACCGCGACGGAAGAGATGCTCGACGTCTGGCGCAGTGCCGACATGCCCTTCGCCAAGCAGTGGGAAGAGCGGTTCGGCGTCGAGGTGTACGTGCCTCTGCTCGAGGCCGCGTTGGAAGCCGCCCTCGCGGATGCGGGCACGACGGCGGCGGAGATCACCACGGTGATCGCCGACGGCAACAACCCGCGCGCCGTGCGCACCTTCGTGGGCAAGTCGGGGCTCGCAGACAAGGTGGCCGACGACCTCGCGTCTTCGGTCGGCCGTGCCGGCGTGGCCCACGCCGGCCTCATGCTGGCCAACGTCCTCGACCACGCCTCGCCGGGAGACAAGATCGCGGTGATCAGCGCTTCCGACGGCGCCGACGTCCTCCTCCTCGAGGTCACGGCCGACATCGCGGCTTCGCGGCCGCAGCGGAGCGTGCAGCGCTGGATCGACGCCAAGCGGTCCGACCTGCCGTACCAGAGCTATCTCAAGTGGCGCGGCATCCTGCCGTTCGAGCCGCCCCGCCGCCCCGATCCGGCGCGCCCGGCCGCGCCGCCGATGATGCGCTCCGAGCGGTGGAAGTACGGCTTCGTGGCGACCGTCTGTGAGGCGTGCGACGGCGCCAACCTGCCGCCACAGCGGGTGTGTGTGCTCTGTGGTGCAGTCGACCAGATGAAGCAGGTTCCGTACGCCGACGAGCAGTGCAAGATCGCCACGTACACGCTGGATCGACTGGCCTATTCGCTGCAGCCTCCGGTCATTGCCGCGGTGGTAGACTTCGAGCGCGGTGGGCGCTTCTCCTGCGAGATGACAGACGTCGATCCGGACAAGGTCGGCATCGGCGACGAGCTGGAGATGACCTTCCGGCGCATGTTCACGGCCGACGGAGTGCACAACTACTTCTGGAAGGCACGCCCCCAGCGATAGCCACACGCCCCAGCGACAGCGACCGCCGCCAGGCGAGCGCCGAGGCCCCAGCGCGAATGACACGGGCCGGTCGCGGCGCCTTTGCGGCGATCACGTCCACGTCGCCCGTTCCCGAGTTCAGAGTTTCCGCGTTTCGAATCGAGAGAGAAGAGAGCAAGACAAGGAGAACGAGATGACGAGCAACGGAATCCGAGACCGCGTCGCGATCGTGGGAATGGGCTGCACGCCCTTCGGCGAGCGCTGGGACAAGAGCGCAGCCGACCTCCTCGTCGATGCCGCACACGACGCCTATCGCTCGGCCGGCATCGAGCAGGACCAGGTCGACGCGTTCTGGCTCGGCACGACGAGCAGCGGCACGTCGGGCCTCATGGCGTCCGATCCTCTGAAGATCCAGTACAAGCCCGTCACGCACGTCGAGAACATGTGTGCGACCGGCAGTGAGGCCATTCGCAACGCCGCCTATGCCGTGGCGAGTGGCGCCTACGATCTCGTTTGCGCGATCGGCGTCGAGAAGCTCAAGGACTCGGGCTACTCAGGCCTCACCCGCAGCGGACCGCCCACTGACGGCACGGGCTCCAACCTGACGGCGCCCGCCAACTTCTCGCTGCTCGCCCCGGCGTATGCCGAGAAGTACGGGGTCGACCTCGACACCCTCAAGGACGTGATGTCCCGGATCGCCTACAAGAACCACGCGAACGGTGCCAAGAATCCGAAGGCGCAGTTCAAGAAGGAGGTCCCGCTCGAGAAGATCAAGGCATCGCCGAAGGTCGCCGGCATGCTCGGCATCTTCGACTGCTCCGGTGTCAGCGACGGTGCCGCCGCGGCGATCATCTGCCGCGCCGAAGACGCGCACAAGTACACCGACAACCCGATCTTCATCAAGGCGCTGTCGTTCGTCTCGGGCCCGTCGGAGGGCGCCAAGCGCCAGGACTACGACTACACCTCCTTCTCCGAGGTCGTCGCGTCCGCCGAGGACGCGTACAAGCAGGCCGGCGTGAAGGATCCGCGCGAAGAGATCAGCATGGCCGAGGTGCACGACTGCTTCACGCCCACCGAGCTCGTCCTCATGGAAGACCTCGGGTTCTCGCCGCGGGGCCAGGCCTGGAAGGACACACTCGACGGGCGCTTCGATCTGACGGGCGACCAGCCGGTCAACCCGGACGGTGGCCTCAAGAGCTTCGGTCATCCGATCGGCGCCAGCGGGCTGCGCATGATGTACGAGATGTGGCTCCAGCTGCGGGGCGAGGCCGGCGACCGCCAGATCGACCAGCCGAACCTCGGTCTCACGCACAACCTCGGCGGCGCGCCGGGCTCCTGCGTCAGCTTCGTCTCGATCGTCGGCCGCTGAGGCGCGACCGACCGACGCATCACGAAGCGGCGCCCCCACACGGGGCGCCGTTTTTTGTTGGGTGGACGCCGTGACCGACGCTGAGCTCTCCCTGCACCGGAGGCCGGCCCTGCCGCTTCTGCTCGCTCTGCTGCTGGCGGTCCTGGCCGCCTTCGTGGCCGCCGTTTGTCTCGGCTCGGTACGCATTCCGGTGCCGGCCGTCCTCGCTGCGCTCTTCGGAGGCTCCGTCGACAACGCGGCCTGGGCGGAGATCGTCTGGAGCCTGCGACTCCCCAAGGCGATTGCGGCCACGCTGGCTGGAGCCGCGCTCGCGGCCAGTGGGCTGGCCATGCAGACGCTCTTTCGCAACCCGCTCGCCGGCCCGTTCGTGCTTGGCATCAACTCCGGGGCCAGCCTCGGCGTGGCTCTCGTGCTGCTCGTGGCGGGTGGTGGCGACGCCCTGGTGCGTGGCCTGGGAGTGTCGGGCAACTCGGCCCTCGCGCTCGCGGCCGTGGCAGGCGCCTCCGTGGTGCTCCTCGGGGTGCTCGCCTTTGCGTCGAGGGTGGACGATCTCACCCTGCTCGTGCTGGGTGTCCTGTTCGGCTACGCCGCCAGCGCCCTCGTGAGCGTTCTCCTGCGCTTCAGCGTCGCGGAGAGGGTGCGCGTGTACGTGGAGTGGGGTTTTGGCGGCTTTGGAGGTGTCACCTGGACGCAGGTGCCGCTGCTGGCTTCGGCTGTGGCCCTGGGGCTGGGCATGCTGCTGTTGGCGTCCAAGACCATGAACGCCCTCCTGCTCGGTGCCGACTACGCCACGAGCATGGGGGTCGTGGTCGTGCGCGCCCGGATGTGGCTGATCGTCGCGACCGCGGTGCTCGCGGGAAGCGTCACGGCGTTCTGTGGCCCGATCGGCTTCCTGGGTGTGGCCGTACCCCATCTCGGGCGCGGGCTCCTGCGCAGTGAAGACCACCGGAGCCTGCTTCCGGCCGTTGCGCTGCTGGGGGCGCTCCTCGCGCTCGTGGCGGACACTCTCGCGCAGCTCCCGGGGCTGTCGATCGTGCTGCCGCTCAACGCGGTGACCGCGCTCCTGGGGGCGCCCGTCATCATCGTCGTGCTCCTTCGTCGGTCCCGCGGGCCGGGGCGCTGAGCCCCGTGCGGCGCACTCTGCGTCCCGATTGACACGGACCGGGGCCGCCTTTAGGGTACCGACAGTTTCTTGCATTCCTATGGAAGCGATGAAGACTCTTGTCGTCCTCGGCCCGCGGGGCGGCTGGTCCCTCGGGCCGCCCTCGGGTGTACTCGCATGAGCGATTCTCCAGGCACCTCGAATCCCCGGGCTCTCGACCTCCTCCTCGCCGGAGCGGCGCACGACCTGAACAACATCTTCTCGCAGGTGTTGATGCTGATCGAGCTGCTCCCGGCCGCCGACGTGGACGAGGACATGGACGAGATGCTGACCGGGCTCAAGAGCTCGATTCAGCGCGGCATCGGCATCGCCGGGCAGCTCTTCGACCAGAGCTCGATCGGCGATGGCGTGCTGCTCAACGTGTCGCTCAAGCAGCTCGCCTCTGCGGTGCAGAAGCGGAGTCACGAGCTGGTTCCGAACGCCTCGGTCGCGTCGCGCTACCCGGACGCGGTCTCTCTCAGCCGGCTCGATCCGCAGGTGGTACTGGACACACTGCTCTTCATCGCGCGTGCCCGCGCCGAAGAAGAGCCGGGCTGCAGCATCGAGATCATCGTGGTGCAGCACCCGGGGGAAGAGGACACGAGCTACGTTTCCATTGCGTCGACGGCCCCAGCCAGCCTCGCGCGCGCCGGGCTGCCGCTCGCGGACGGAGACCCCGAGCCAGACCACCCCGTCTGGGTACGCGCGCGCGAGGGGGTGGTGCCGTTGGGCGGCTGGCTGGAAGGTGGCCAGGGCTCGCAGGGCCCACTTCTGCGCCTCTGCTTCCCGACCGTGGGCTAGTTGCGGTTTCTCGAGGCGTTGGTCACGGGCCTGGACCCGTCAGCTCTCCCAGCCAGAAGCTGGGTAGGACGAAAGGGACGACTCCGCCGTTGCAGGATCAGCCGTCGTCGTTGAACCGTCACAGCCGAAGCGAACCTCGAGACGCGACGGAAGGGACCCAGACGCTGATGAATCGGATCACAGGTTCTTCTGAACCATGCTGCCGGGAATCGACAGCGAGTCGGCTGCGGCCGGCTCCGCTCGCTGCTAGGCTGCGCGCCACCGATCAACCACTCGCCGTGCCTGATGGCGTGGCCGCCCCGTGGAGGAAGTCATGGCCGATCCCTGGAACGTCATGGAGAGTTTTCGCCTGGACGACCGTGTCGCCGTGGTCACGGGAGCTTCGTCCGGGCTCGGCGTCGCCTTCGCCAAGTGTCTCAGCGCCGCGGGCGCGACCGTGGTGCTCGCCGCGCGCCGCGAGGATCGTCTCGCGGACCTGGCCTCCGAGATCGAGGCGCACGGTGGACGTGCGCTCGCCGTCGGCTGCGACGTGACGTCCGACGCGCAGGTGGAGGCCCTCTTCGAGCGCGCGCACGGCGAGCTGGGGCGCATCGACGTGCTCGTGAACAACGCCGGCATCAGCGAGCCCATGCCAGCCGAGCACGAGCCGATGGAGCTGTTCCGGAAGATCGTCGACATCAACCTGACCGGTCAGTTCTGCTGTGCGCAGCAGGCGGGGCGGCGCATGCTCGAGGCGGGCAGCGGCGTGATCCTCAACGTGGCGTCGGTGCTCGGCTTCGTGGCGAGTGGCCAGATCCCGCAGGCCTCCTACACGGCCACGAAGTCGGCCATGGTCAACCTGACCCGAGAGCTCGCCACGCAGTGGGCGCGAAAAGGAGTGCGGGTGAACGGCATCGCGCCGGGCTGGTTCCCTTCGGAGATGACCGAGGAGATGTTCACCGACGATCGCGCCACGAACTGGATGCAGCGCCGCACTCCCATGGGCCGAGGAGGAGAAGAGCACGAGCTGTGTGGTGCCCTCCTCTTCCTCGCGTCGGACGCCTCGAGCTACGTCACCGGGCAGACCGTGCTGGTCGACGGCGGCTGGACCATCGTCTAGCCGGGCAGCGCGGCTGCAACCCGATCTCTGCGCAGCCCGTAGTACCGAGTCGCGATGAGTGACACGAGCTCCAGTCGAATCGGGTGCCTGCGCGGCGGCTGTACGTGCTGTGCTCTGTTCGTCGGGCTCAGCATCGCCCTCCTGGTCCTCGTCGGAGTGGCCCAGCTCGCCGGAAGCGGCGAGGGCGAGTCGACCGAGGTCGAGCGCGAGCTCGAGCCTCCGGAAGTGGCCCGCGCGTCGGCCCTGGCCCTGCGTCCTCGCGAGACGGTCGAGAGCCGTGCGCTGCCCCTGCGCGAGCAGCCGGGAGCCGAGGAGGCGCTGGCTCGGGGAGTGGGTGAGCTGCGCCTCGACCTGTCCATCGGTGAGTTTCGCATCGTCCCCGGCCCCGTCGGTTCGAAGATCCGGGTGGAGGGAGCCTACGAGGACACCTTTGTGCTGCAGGACGAGCTCGTGGAGCGCGACGACGGCACGTGGACCTACAGCGTCGCGTTCGCGCCGAAGCGCGGCGTCCTGGGCCTGATGATGGGTGCGGGGAACAACCCCGACAACCGCCTGACGATCGTCGTGCCGCGCGGCCTGCCGCTCGATCTGACCGGCGAGATCGGCATCGGCGAGTCGGAGCTCGAGCTCGGTGGCCTGCTCCTTCGCGAGGTCGACCTCGAGACGGGCACCGGTGAGCACACCGTGCGCTTCAGCGAGCCACTGCAGTTCGCCATGGATCGCCTGGCCATCGACGGCTCGATCGGCAGCCTCCGCCTCGTGGACGTCGGCAACGCGAGTCCGCGGGAGGTGCGCGTGCAGCACTCCATCGGAGAGTGTGAGGTGGACCTCAAGGGGCTGTGGACACAAGACTCCGACATCCGGCTGGACACGAGTATCGGCGAGGGGCGGGTCTTCGTTCCGGAAGACGTCGTCGTGGACGTCGATTCCGCCGGCTTCGTCTTGGGAGAGCGTCGGGTGGACGTGGAGGAGGGCGCCGAGCTCCCACCCGGCACGCCAACCCTTCGGATACGCTCCGACTCGTCCATCGGCGAGATCCGCGTGACCCACTGAGCGGGGCTGTCCTCGGCTCCGCGCGCTCACCTCTCGGGGAGACGACATGAGCCAGCGTCCGATCCTGCACCACTATCCTGCGTCACCCTTCTCGGAGAAGGTGCGCCTCTGCTTCGGTCTGAAGGGCCTCGAGTGGGGCAGCGTGCACATTTCCAACGTCATGCCCCGTCCGGAGCTGATGCCTCTCACCGGCGGCTACCGGCGAACGCCGGTGCTCCAGATCGGCGCCGACATCTACTGCGACTCGCAGGTGATCGTGCACGAACTGGAACGACGATACCCGCAGCCCACGCTCTTTCCCGGAGCCAGCGCCGGAGCCGCATGGCTGCTCTCTCGCTGGAGCGACCAGCCGTTCTTCCAGTCGTCGGTCGGCACGATCTTCGGCAACCTCCCCGAGGGGGCTCTGCCCGAGGAGTTCATCCGAGATCGCGAAGAGCTCTCCGGTCGGCCGTTCGATCTCGCGGCGATGAAGGCGTCCGCGCCGTTCATGCTCGCACAGTGGCATGGTCACGCCGCCTGGGTGGAGAAGCAGCTCGCCGCCCAAGCGGCTCGCGGAGAAGACTGGTTTCTGGGACCCGAACCGAGCTTTGCCGACATCACGGTGCACATGAACTTCTGGTTCGTGCGCAACATGCACCCCGAAGGTGCCCGGCTGCTCGCGGGCTACCCGCACGTCGAGGCGTGGCTTGCGCGGGTCGATGCGTTGGGACACGGCCAGGAGGTCGAGCTGAGTCGCGAAGAGGCGCTGGAGCTGGGCCGTCAGGCGGAGCCCGCTCAACCAACGGAGCCCGAGCTTCAGGAGGGCGACCCGTTGACGGAGCTGCTCGGGAAGCGCGTCTCGGTGATGCCGGACGACTACGGTCGGGTCGGCGTGATCGGCGAGCTGCTGTCGGCATCTTCGCAGCACGTTTCCGTGGGCCGGACCGACGAACAGGCGGGGGACGTCGTGGTGCACTTTCCCCGCGTGGGCTTCACCCTGAGCCCGATCTAGCTGCCGCCGCGAGTCGGCCGGGGCCCGTTTCCGGGGCCCGTTGGCGCTCGACGCCGCTGGTAGAGTTCCGGCCTGGATCAGAAAGGACGGACTCAGATGGTGCGATGTGGCTTTCGTGGCGCAGCCTTTGCGCTGGCACTGGCATCCGTGTGCTCGGTCGGGCATGCGCAGAGCGGAGCGGTCGGCGGCGAGTGGCGCCACTACGGTGGTGACCGGGGCAGCACGAAGTACTCGCCTCTCGATCAGATCGATCGGTCCAACGTCGGGCAGCTCGAGATCGCCTGGACGTGGTCGGCGGATGCGACCGAGAGTGAGATCGGCACCAAAAGTGGCCACTTCAAGACGACGCCGCTGATGGTGGATGGCCGCCTCTACTTCACCACCGGCCTCCAGCTGGGCTACGCGCTCGACGCCGCGACGGGCCGACAGCTCTGGTCGTTCGACCCCGAGGTCTACAAGGTGGGGCGACCCGCCAACACCGGCTTTCAGCATCGGGGCTTCGAGTATTGGAAGAGTGGCGACGTGGAGCGGCTGTTCTACGCCACGGGCGCCCGCGAGCTGATCTCGCTCGATCCGCAGACCGGCGAACCGGACGGTGCGTTCGGTCAAGACGGACGGGTAGACACGACCCAAGGCCTCGGGCGCGAGATCGCAGCGCGGGCCTACGGCCACTCGGCGCCACCGATCGTGTGCGCCGGAACGGTCGTGCTCGGATCGGTCGTCAGCGACGGGCCCACGCGCCTCGAGATGCCGCCGGGGCACGTGCGGGGATACGACCCGAAGACGGGCGAGCAGAAGTGGATCTTCCGCACCATCCCGAACGCGGACGAGTTTGGCGCCGACACCTGGGAGGACGCGGCGCGTGAGGTCACGGGCAACACGAACGTGTGGACGATGATGAGCTGCGACGAAGAGCTCGGCTACGTCTACCTGCCGACGAGCACCCCCACGAACGATTGGTACGGCGGTCACCGCAAAGGGGACAACCTGTTCGCCGAGAGCCTGGTGGCACTCGATGCCCGAACGGGAGAGAGGGTCTGGCACTTCCAGGCCGTCCACCACGGCCTCTGGGACTACGACTTTCCGTGCGCGCCCAACCTGGTCGACATCGAGGTCGATGGCCGCAAGATCAAGGCGGTCGCCCAGGTCAGCAAGCAGGGTTTCACCTACGTCTTCGATCGCAAGACCGGGGAGCCGGTTTGGCCGATCGAGGAGCGCCCGGTGCCGCCTTCCACCGTTCCGGGCGAACGTGCCGCTCCCACGCAGCCCCACCCGACGAAGCCGCCGCCGTTCGAGCGTCAGGGCGTGACGGAAGACGACCTCATCGACTTCACTCCAGAGCTCTTCGAAGAGGCCAAGAAGATCGCGAGCGAGTACGTGATCGGACCGCTGTACACCCCGCCGATCGTGGTAGGCGAAGGCGGCAAGAAGGCGACCCTCATGCTGCCGAGCGCCGCCGGCGGAGCCAACTGGCGCGGCGCCGCCGTCGATCCGGAGACGGCGACCCTGTACGTGCCGTCGATGACGCTCATGATGATGAACGGGCTGACGAAGCCGGACGGCTCCCGCAGCCAGTTCGACTACGTCTACGGCGCGACCTTCCTCCCGGAGGGCCCGCAGGGCCTGCCGATGACCAAACCCCCTTACTCGCGCATCACGGCGATCGATCTCAATCGCGGCGAGCATCGCTGGGTCGTGCCGCACGGGCCCGGGCCAAAAGATCATCCCGCGCTGGCGCACCTCGAGCTGGGCGATCTCGGCTCGAGCTCCCATGGTGTCCTTTCGAACGGCGGCCTCGTGCTCACGAAGACTCTCCTCTTCATCATCCAGGCCGATCTCGACACCTCCGTCCTCACGCGCCAGGGCAAGACCGGCAAGATCCGCGCCTTCGACAAGGTCACGGGTGAGAAGGTCTGGGAGTACGCGTTCGACGACATCACCCCGCACGGCACGCCCATGACCTATCAGGTGGGTGGCCGTCAGTTCCTGGTGGTGGCACTCGGCGGCGACGACCAGCCGAACCGGCTCGCGGCTTTTGCGCTCCCGGAATCACCGTGACCCTCGAGATCGCGTTCCTGCTCGTCGTCCTCGCGGCGATGGTGGTGCTGTTTCTCACCGAGAAGCTGCCCGTCGATCTGACGGCCTTCCTGGGGCTGGTGGTGCTGGTCTTCGCCGGCTACGTGCCGGCGAACGAGGCGTTCGACGGTTTTGCCTCGAGCGCCGTGATCACGATGCTCGCGATCTTCATCCTGAGCGCTTCGCTCCTCAACACCGGAGTGGCCGACCTCGTCGCCAAGCGCATCCACCGCTGGGTCGGGTCCCGCGAGGTGCCGCTGCTCGTGACCGTGATGATCGTCGCCGGCGTGCTCTCTGCGTTCATGAACAACATCGCGGCGACGGCGGTGCTCATGCCGGCGGTGGCGAGCCTCGGCCGCCACGCGGGCCTTTCGCCGTCGCGGCTTTTCATGCCACTCGCCTTCGGCGCCATTCTCGGGGGGACCACGACGCTCGTGGGAACGCCGCCCAACATCCTCGCGGGCGCCATGCTCGAGGAGCGGGGGCTCGAGCCGTTTCAACTCTTCGACTTCACGCCCATCGGCGTCGCGCTTCTCGGAATTGGCGTGCTGTTCATGGTGACCGTCGGGCGTCGCCTGCTCCCCGACCGCGATCCGGAGAGTGGCGCGGCGGGGCCCGACCTCGCGCAGCTTTACCAGCTTCAGGACCAGCTCATCTCGATCAAGATCCCGAAGACCTCGCGCCTCGACGGCGCGACGATCGGCTCGCTGCAGCTCGGGCGCGCGCTCGGGGTGCAGATCGTGGCGATCGTGCGCGCCGGGCGCCAGCAGCTGGCGCCCAACGCAGAGACGCGTCTTCAGGGTGACGACGAGCTGCTCGTGCAGGGGCGTCTCGAAGACCTGCGCGAGATGCTGCGAGTGCAGGGAGTGGAGGTGGACGACCCGCTGAGCCGCGAGCTCCGGCAGCGCCCGGCGGGTGTCACCGGCATTGCCGTGCGGCTCC
The DNA here is from genome assembly GCA_965223385.1 of Candidatus Multivoraceae bacterium. GTDB lineage: Bacteria > Acidobacteriota > Thermoanaerobaculia > Multivoradales > Multivoraceae > JBCCLJ01. The sequence goes on from CBDCWR010000004.1 coordinate 101,665, forward strand.
GGCGCACGTCGCGCTTCCTTGGGCGCTCGCTGCGTGAGGTCAACTTCCGCGAGCACTTCGGCCCGAAGGTGATCGGAATCGAGCGCGAAGGCCAGGTGCTGCGCGAGCACCTGGCCCACGAGCTGCTGCGGGCGGACGACCGGCTCCTGTGCATCGGCCTCGAAGACGAGATCGAGCGTCTCGCCTCCCACTCCGAGATCGAGGTGATCGAAAAGGGGGTCGAAGCGCTCGACCGCCTGGTGGAGGAGGGGCTGTTCGTGCTCGAGCTGCCGGCGGGCTCGCCGCTCGTGGGCTCCACCATCGCGGTGACGCGCATGGGCGAGCTGATGGGGCTCACGGTCGTCGGCATCGTTCGCGAGGAGCAGGTCGACCTTCGCGTCACGCCCGACGAGGTGCTCCAGGCGCACGATCGCCTCCTCGTCTCGGGCGAGCGCTCGCGCATCACCGGCCTCATGGCGCTGGGCGACGTCATGCTGCAGGAGGCTTCGGCGACGCGGCTCGACTCGTCGAGCGTTGCCGTCGCTGAGGCGACCATCGCTCCGCGCTCCACAGCCGCCGGCAAGACGCTCGCGGAGATCGGCTTTCGTGACCGCTACGGCCTGCAGGTGCTCTCCGTGTGGCGCGAAGGCAAGGCGATTCACGATCGCCTCCAGTACCTGGCCCTCCGGGTCGGCGACGCACTCCTCCTGCAGGGCCCGCGCGACCGGTTGGCGCGATTCGCTGGCGACGCCGACTTCGTCGTGTTGTCCGATGTCGGCGAGCCGGCGCGCAAGACGTCGCGAGCTCCCGTCGCGGTGGGTGGCCTCGCGCTCATGGTGGCGCTCGTCGTCTTCGGTTTTCCGATCCAGGTGTCGGCGTTCGCCTCGGCCACTCTGGTGGTGCTCTTCGGGGCGCTCAGCATGGAGGAGGCGTACCGCGCGATCGAGTGGCGCGCCATCTTCCTCGTCGCCGCAGTGCTGCCGGTCGGTGGTGCGATGGAGCAGAGCGGCGCGGCCTCGCTCATGGCGAGCACCGTGATGGACGTCGCCGGACCTCTCGGGCCCCATGCCGTTCTCGCGGCGCTCATCCTCCTCTCCAGCATCCTCAGCCAGGGGCTCGACGGCGCCCCCGCGGTGGTCCTCCTGACGCCGGTGGTCCTCGAATCGAGCGCTGCGCTCGGGCTCAGCCCCTACCCCTTCATGCTGGGCGTCGCGGTTGCGGCCTCCGCGGCCTTCATGACACCGTTCAGCCACAAGGCCAACCTGTTGGTGATGGGGCTCGGGGGCTATCGGAGCACCGACTATCTGAGGGTGGGAACGCCGCTGACGATCGTCTTGTTGGTGGTCATGGTGGTGATGGTTCCGTGGATCTTCCCGTTCGAGGCCGCGTGATGCGCCGCACAGTCGTTCTGATGGCCGTGGCGGCCGTGTGCCTTTTTGTCTCCTGCTCCTCGGAGCCGTCGGCGCCCACGCTTCAGGAGCACATCGGCACGGTGGACTTCGGCGAGCCGGCCCTCGTGCCCGGGCTCCGCCTCGAGAACAAGCCGGCGTGTGGTGGCGTGCGCCGCTCGTTCACGAGCTGGATCGAGATCTACCTCGTTCCGGGACGTGGTGCCGCGCCCCACCCGGAGAGCGAGAACATCCTGCTCACGGTGCGGGGCGGGCTCGAAGGAGTCCCCCTGCAGGCACGGGTCGACGAAGGCCCGTGGCAGCTCCTGGAGCCCGAAGGCCCGCGGGCGCAGACGTTGGCTTTCGACGTGTCCCTGGACGGCCTTCACGCGGTGCCCCTTCAGATTCGCCGGGTGGGGCCACATCAGCGGCAGCCGGTCTGCGTCACCGCGTTCGACGTCGAGTTTCGTGGGCAGACGCTGCGCGGGATGGAGCGCCAGGACCGTCAGGTCGCCGTGTTTCTGCGCGACGGCGCCTTTGGCCCGGGCCGCCTCCGCTGGTCGGGGCTCCTCACGGTGGGTCCGGTCGAAGGCATCCCGCTCTCTCTGGGCTCCTGTGGCGACTGTGAGTTCATCACGACCGTGGCCAACCTCGGCAAACAGCCCGCGGAGGCTGCCGTGCGCTCCGGGAACCAAGAGGTGCGCGTGACCGTGGGTCCGCGGGCGAGTGAGCGGATCCGGCTTCCGGCCTCGCGCGGTCGGGTGGCTCTCGAGACCACCGCCGAGGGCAAGTTCCTCTGGGCGGAGCCGCGCAAGGTCATGGCGCAGAACGATGCCCCCGACGTTCTCCTGCTGACGCTCGACACGACCCGGCGCGATCACGTGGAGTGGTACGCGGAGGAGCCGTACGCGGAGAGCCTCTACGGTGACGCGGCGAAGAGCCTGCCGCGGACGCCGCGCCTCGCGGAGCTCGCCGAGGGGGCCACCGTGTTTCACAATGCGGTCGCCACCGCTCCGTGGACCCTGCCGTCGCACACCTCGATGCTCACCGGCCTCTACCCTGCCGAGCACCGAGTCGGCGTGAACCGCGACGCGGTGCGGCGAGAGCAGACGAACCTTCTCACCGATCTGCGGGAGCGAGGCTACTTCCTGGTCGGCGTCGCGTGCGGCCCGATGGTGAGCAGCTCCTTCGGCTTCGCGCGCTTCTTCGACCGCATCGTCAACCCGCCGGCGGGGGGTTGCGATGCGGCGGACGCGAACCGGTCGGCCTTTGCTGCCCTCGAAGAGGCCGAAGGTGCCCCGATCGCGCTGATGATGAACTACTTCGACCCGCACTACCCTTATGCCCCTCCGGCCGACGAGGCGGAGGTGTTCGGGGTCGAAGAGCGGAAGGCGCGCGTGCAGGATCCTCGGACCCAGGACATGGTGGCCAACCTGCCGCGCGGCTCCTCGGGCTGGAACCGTGTCGCTTCGTCGCCGAGCGATCTGCCGCAGGTCGACGACGACTGGATGCGCTCGGCCTACCGCGCCGAGGTGCTGTCGATGGACACCGCGATTGGCGCCCTCGTCGACGCATGGGACGCTGCCGGGCGTCTGGATGACGCCATCGTCGTGGTGGTCGCCGACCACGGGGAGTACCTCGGCGAGCGCAACTTCTACTCGCACGCCCATCGGCTCGAGCCGGAGCTGATGCGTATCCCCATGATGATCCGCTGGAGCGGCCTGGAGCCCGGCGACCGCTACGACACGGTGTCGCAGATCGACGTGGCGGCCACCCTCGCAGCGGCGCTCGACCTGCCGGCGCCTGGCGGCAGCTCGATCGATCTGCGGTCCGAGGCGGATGCGGGGAGGATGGTCCTGATGGAGGAGCACGAGGCGCGGGTGCATCCCCTCTTCGCCGGTATGCGTCTCGGTGCGCACACGGTGGGGGGCTTGCGCGGCGATCGGTTCTTCATGGAGTGGGAGGGTGGCAGCCTCTGTGGGCGCATGCGCGAAGACGGCTGGACCGAAGAGGAGTGCGACGAGAACTTCGGCTCCGGGCGCCTGCTGTCGCGCGTGACGGCCAAGCTCGAGGCTGACCGCAAGACGGCTGCAGACCGGGTGATCGACGAGAACACGGAGAACCTCCTCCGCTCGATCGGCTACATCGAGTGAGGATCGTGTGCGGAATCGCACACGATCCAGATGCCCCAGCCGCTGGCTCACTCGGCCCACCGGGCTTCGCCTGTCGGGCCGAGAGCTCCGCGCAGCACGACTTCGTCGTGCGCTTGACCAGAGGAGAGGCTGGTCAGTCGTGGCGTGGAGGGTGCGCAGCACCCGACCGGATCCGACCGGAGGGAGGATCCGCAGCGACGCGCGGCGGAGCCGCGCCTGGAGCGATCGGCGATTGCAGGGCGCGCGCAGCCGCGATATCCATCGCGCCGAGCACGACAGTGTATCGGTGTTGTAATACACTAAGCCTCGTGATGAGAGTTCGCATCGATCCCACGGACGCGCGACCGATCTGGAGCCAGCTGGAAGATCAGTTCCGGCGGCTCATCGGCTCCGGTGCACTCGGCGCGGGTGCCGCGGTGCCGTCGGTGCGCGACATGGCGCGCGAGCTCGTGGTGAATCCGGCGACGGTCTCCAAGGCGTATCGGGTGCTCACGGACGCGGGCCTGCTGGTCGTTCGGCGCGGCCAGGGCACCTTCGTGGCCGAGGAGGCGCCGCGCTTCACCGACGCGGAGATGAGCGAGCAGCTGCACGACGCCGCGGATCGGTACGTGGTTGCGGCCAAATCGCTGCAGGTTCCCCTGGAGGGTGCATCGCGGGCTCTGGAGAGCTCCTGGAATGGCCTGGACGGCGCCAGCGGCGCCGCCGACGTGAAGGACGGTGAAGAATGAGCGACCCGGTGATTCGAACCCACGAGCTCGAGGTGCGCTATGGCGACAAGGTGGCACTCGACGGCGCCTCCCTCGAGGTCGAGCGCGGCAGCCTGTACGCGCTCCTCGGGCGCAACGGGGCGGGGAAGTCCTCGCTGATCCGATGTCTCCTGGGCCACCTGAAAGCCTCTGCCGGCGAGATCGAGGTCCTCGGGCTCGAGCCGTGGACCCAGCGCGACCTCTTGATGGATCGCGTCGGGGTGGTGGCCGAGAAGCCGGATCTGCCCTCGGGCATGGCGATCGGCAAGGTCGGCCGCTTCTGCGCTTCGGTGGAGCCTTCGTTCTCCCTCACCCAGTTCGAGCAGCGTCTGGCCCGCCGTGGCCTCGCCCTCGACGCGTCGATCGACCAGCTCTCACGAGGCCAGCAGACGCAGGTTCAGCTCGCGCTCGCTCTCGCTGGGGAGCCGGAGCTTCTCGTCCTCGACGATCCCACGCTGGGGCTCGATGCCGTCGCCCGCCAGGAGGTCTTCGGCGAGCTGATCGACGAGCTCGCGGAGCGCGAGGTGACGGTTCTGGTGACGACGCATGACCTCGCGGGCATCGAGGCGCTCGCCACGCACGTGGGCTTCCTGCGCCAAGGAGAGCTCGTGCTCAGTGAGGCGGTGGAGGCTCTCAAAGGGCGTGTCCGCCGGATCGGCTCCGTCGCGCCGGGCACCACGGTGGCTGGAGAAACGCTGCGCCGGCGTGCGACACCGCTGGGCGAGGAGCTCGTGGTGGCGACGGCCGATCCGCAGCTGGGAGAGGCCATGAACCTCGAGGAGATCTTCGTTGCACTCGTCGGCGACGAGGACGCCGCCGCCGTTTCGTCCGCCGACGCCGCGCGCGGTGCGGCGTAGCTCCGTCGATCTGCTCCGTTGTCGTCACCTGGAGCGGGAGAGCCGGAAAGGAGACTTCGAGATGACCTTCGCCCATCGTTTCCGACAGACCCTCAACCTCGCGGCGCGCGAGATCCGAGAGCGCCGCCTCGTCTTCCCCGTGGCGGCGATCCTCGGCGTCGCCGTGCCGCCCCTCGCGAGCACCCTGCGTCTGGAGCTCATCGTGGTGGCGTTGGCCGTCGGCCTCGGGCTGGGCCACGGCGTGGCTCTGCTGGTCGGTGCCACCATGATCAACCGTCCCCTGCGGGAGGGTCGTCTGAGCTTCTTCTTCAACCGCCCGGTCTCGCCGGGCGTCATCTGGTGGGGCAAGCTGTCGGGCGCGGTCGCCCTCGCGGCGGCAGTGCAGGCGATCGTGGTGTTGCCCGGATACCTGTGGGGCCGGTTCACGGGCGTGGACGTGGGTGACGGGCTCAGCCTCCTTCTGGCTTCGACCTGCGGCCTCCTCGGCTCCACGCTCGTGGGGCATGCGTTCGCCACGATGGTGAGCTCGCGCTCGAAGCTGAGCCTCGTCGACTTCGTCGCGTTCTGCATCGCGGTGCTGCTCGTCTGGGTCTCGATCGCGCGGCTCCGGGACGTCTTCGCAGAGAGCGCGCTGGTCTGGCTGGCGGTTCTGCTGGCGCTGAGCGGCACGGTGGGTGCCCTGCTCGGCGGCTGGCGGCAGGTCCGCGTCGGGCGCGTCGATCCGGCGAGGAGCCACCGCGCCCTGTCGGTCACCCTGTGGCCCGCCACTCTGCTTGCTGCCGGAGTGGGCTTCGGCTTCTCGGGCTGGGTGCTTCACGCGGATCCGGGGTCGATGATGATGCTGCGCCTCACCGCGGCGTCGGATTCACCCTGGTTCGTTGCGACGCACATGCGGTATCTCGAAGAAACGCATCCGCAGTCGAAGCTGCAGGCGCAGATCCTCAGCCACGCGGAGACCGGGGAGTGGCACGTTCTCGAGGGAGATCTCGCTGGTCCCCTGCCGGCCCGGTTGTCGCGCCGCGGCGAGCAGGTTGTTTGGACCACGTGGTCCAGGAGAGAGCCGCATCACCAGGCATGGCTCGCCGACATCACGTCCGAAGGGCTCGGCACGCGGCGCGAGCTGCTGGTGCCCGGCACCGACCTCGCGACCCTGGCGGCATGGGAGCTGTCGCCGCGCGGCGACCGGATCGTCGACCTCCAGTTCTCGGAGGTCCCTTCGCGACCGAGCGAGCTGAGCGTCCGCATTCGGGTGTGGGAGACGGCCACCGGTCGCCCGGTGGCCGAGGATTGGCTCGAGCTGCCGCTCATTCGCTCGGGCTGGCGCCCGTGGTCGCGCCTCTTCTGGGACGAAGGTGGCCGCATCCGGCTCTTCCTCGACACGAACAGCCACCTGGCAGCCTGGGTGAAAGACACCGCCGAGAGCCCGCTGCAGGAGGCGGGGCGCGTCGACATCGGCCGCGCCGGCCCCGACCTGGAACGGCCGAGCGGGCCGGTACATCTGGGGCTCGTGTCCGAGCCCTGGGTCTCCGCCGGGACGGCCGTCCGCTTCAGCTCCGGTGGCGAGACGGTTCTCGTCGGCTTCTTCGAGGAGCCGCGAGAGGGGGAGGAGGGTCTCGTTCTGGGTCCGCGCCGTGACCCGGAAGACGGCGGCAACGTGTCTCTGCCCTCGAGCGAGGCACAGGAGCGGGACGCCCGCACGTTACTGAGCGTGGACCTCGATCGGATGGGCTTTGCCCTCTATGACGCCACTCTGTCGCAGGAGATCTGGCGACTGCCTACCCTGACAGCGCGTGTGACGCAGCTGGATCTGCAGGCAGGGCGTGCGATCGTCTCCTCCTGGGGTGGTGCCGGGGTCGGAATGCGGATGCTCGTCGGAGATGCCGAGGGATGGAGCCAGCCCTTCGAGCGTGTCTGGTGGTCGACCCTCGGCTGGATCGAGGAGGGAAAGACCCTCGGGGTGATGACGCGGGGTGGAGCCACGGAGATCCTGGACGTCCGAACCGGCGAGATCCGACCACTCCCAGAGGCTCTCCGCGAGCAGCTTCGTGGGCGTCATGGGATTCACGACGTCGACGTCTTCTCGTCGCCGAGCGGTTTCGACGGCGGAGAGATCGTGCACTCGTCCACCCGCGGCCTCTACTCGATCTTCGGCCACTTGACGAAGCCCCCTTCGATCGTTCGAGCCGACTTCGACTCGGCTCGGGTCGAGCCTCTGTACGAGTGAGGGGCTGCCACGGCCCGACGCCGCCGATGCAGGACGGTCCTCCATGATCACGCTCTCGCAGCTGACGAAGACCTACGCCGATGGTGCGACGGGTCTCCACCCCTTCGATCTCGAGATCGGCGACGGGATTCTGGGTGTCCTGGGCCCCAACGGTGCCGGCAAGACCACCCTGCTCTCGATGATCGTGCTCGCGTTGGAGCCGAGCGGCGGCCAGAGGACGTACTTCGGCCTCGACGACCGCGCCGCGCACCGCGGAGAGATCCGTCGGCGCCTGGGCTACCTGCCCCAGGAGATGACACTCGTTCCGGGAGTCACCGGTCTGGAGGCCCTCTGTCTTGCCGGGGCGGTGCGGGAGCTGCCGCTCCATCGGCGGGAGGTCGAGCAGCGGGCTCGAAGACTGCTCGACGCCGTCGGCCTGAGTGACGCGGCCCATCGGCGGGCGAGAGACTACTCGGGGGGCATGCAGCGGCGACTGGGGCTTGCGCTGTCGCTCATGCATTCGCCCGATGCCCTCATCGTGGACGAGCCGACCGCCGGCCTCGACCCCGAGGAGCGCATTCGTTTTCGCAACATCGTCACCGAGGTCGGCGACCTGATCCCGGTCCTTCTCTCGACCCACATCGTCGAGGACATCGAGGCGACGTGCTCCCGGGTCTGTGCACTGGAGCAGGGCCACAAGGTGTTCGACGACACTCCCAGCGCGCTGCTGGGTCTCGCGACGGGCCGGCTCTGGCTCGTTCCCGAGGGTGCCACCTGCGACGCTCCCAACGTCGGGCTGCGAAGCGAAGACGGTCAGCGGTCTCTGCCCCTCGTCGCCGCCGAAGAGAAGCCTCATCCGGCGGCGCGGGCGGCCAGACCCAGTCTCGAGGAAGCGTACGCCGTGCACCTCGCCACCCGAACGCAGGTCCGGTGAATGCGTATTCTCGTGGCAGCTGCGCGGTACGAGTGGCTCCTGCAGTCTCGCTCGGCTCGTGGGCGGCTTGCGCTCCCGGTGTACCTCCTCGCGTGCTGGGCCGCTCCGTCCGTTCTCGCGGTCGTCGGGGAGAGCCTCCAGGTGCGGCCCAACGCGCAGGGGCTGTTCGAACAGACGCTGTACTTCGCGCCGTTCTTCACCCTGGTCCTGGCGGCTGTCGTCGTGGGCAACACGGCCCTGGTCCAGGGTGAGGACATGCTGCTCGGCAGCTCGCGGGTCTCGAATGCCGGATGGGCTCTTCGCCGCCTCCTCGTGTACTCGGCCGGGGTCCTCGGGGCCTCTGCGCTCGCGGTTCTGGGAACCCAGATCGTCGTGTGGTGGGCCCGTCTTCCCCTGCTCCCGTGGCAGGAGCCCGCGCGGGCCTGGCTCGATCAGGTGGCGCCACTCGCCGTGATCGGTGTCGCGGGGTGGTACGGCGTCGTGCGGCTCCTGCGCAGCGAAGTCGCCGGGCTGATCGGGCTCACTCTGGGCTCGGGTGCGCTGGCCGTCGTCTCCGACACTCTCCTTCACCCCGTAGGGCTCCGGATCAGCTTCGACGGCTGGACCGGATGGCCCAGGGTGTTCGACTGGTACTCGAAGGTGCTCGGGTCGCTGCGCATCGACGGGTCCTGGTTCTCCATGTTCGGGAGTCCGAGTGAGACGTGGCCCGGTGCGCCGCTCCTCGTCGAGCGGGGAGCCGAGCTGGCGGTTCCCGCGACGGTTGCCCTCGGGCTGATGGCCTTGGCCGTCGCGCGGCAGGGGCGCTCGGAGCGCGACGTTCCTCCGCGTGGCGGGTGGGCTGCGCGCGCAGCTCCGGGTCTGGCCCGACTCCTGCGCGGGATGCGCCATCACCTGCGTGCCGACGGGGGCCTGACCTCGTTCGACCGCGGCGCGCAGGCCATGCTTGCGATCTCCGGAGTGGTGGTGCTCGTGACCCTCGGGCTCCATACGGCGCGTTGGACTGCCGTCGCGGAGGCTCGCTACACGGCGCACGTGGCCGAAGTGGCGGACTCGACCTCGCGGGCGATCGAGCCGCGGTCTCTCCGGATCGTCGGCGACCTCGATGCGGAGGGTGGTCTGGAGGCCGAGGTGGAGCTCGTGCTCCACCATGCCGGAGAGCTGCCGCAGCGAGCCTTGGCCTTCGAGCTCAATCGGCACCTCCGCGTCGAAGGGCTCGGGGCGGTCGTACGACGCGGCCCGACCGGTGAAGGTGTCGGTGTGGACGCCGAGGTCGCTCGCGCCTACGACCGCGTGCACGTGACACTCGCTCGTGACCTGGAGGCAGGGGAAACGCTCGCGCTGCGCTACCACGTTGCCGGGACCCCGCGGTCCGACGTCTTTGCACTGCTGACCTACCGGGGCCAGAGCTTCGCCGGATCGTACGAGCGGCACCGGCAGGCGCAGTACCCGCGCGACCGTTCGGCACTCGGGCGGTCGTCTTCGGCCCGGCTCATTCAGCCGGGCCATACGCAGCTCTCCGCCAGCGATCTCGGGCTCCTGCCACGCTGGCGGAGCTGGGAGCTCACACCGCTGGATGCTTCCGGCATCACGGGGCGCGAGGTGGCTCCGGAGACTCACCTGCCTCCGCTGCACGTCGAGCTCGACCTCGGCGTTCCAGAGGGGTGGGCGCTCGCCGACGGTTGTGGCGGCGTGGCGCAGGGAGACCGGTTGCGCTCTGCGTGCCTGCAGCACTTCGGGCAGGTCGTTGTGGTGGGCGGCGCGCGGGAGTGGGTCGTGTCCGACGACGGACTGGCCCGGGTCGCGACGCTCCCAGGCCACGACGAGAGCGCGGCATCCACCGTCTCTTCGATGGCGCGGGTCGTTCGGCTCAGCGACGCGGCGTGGCCGAACCTGCCGGGTCTGGAGTCCGTCTCTGCGATGGAGCGCCCTTCGAGAACCTATGGAGATTCGGTTCTGTCTGCCGGGATTCACCGCGAGTCGGTGGAGACGTTCGGCCAGCTGATCCTCGTTCCGGAGGGTCTCCTGCTGAACCCCGATCCGCTCGCCGTCGGGCCCATCGTGGGCTCGATTCTCACGGACGATCTGCGGGTGGGCCGCGGGGTACGCGACGAAGACGAGGTCGTCGTCCAGGCGATGTTGCGGACATTCCTCCTGCGGCGGATGGGCCTCGGGCAGGAGTCGGCCTGGGTCTCGGTGGCTCCGTGGCACCGGTACCGGGTTGCACGACCCATTCTCGAGGCAGACGAGCACGACCCCTTCGTGTGGGTGCACAAGGTGCCGGCGCTTCTCGTGATGATCGAGCGGCGGGCCGGCAGGAGCCGCCTGATGTCGGCTGTCGAGCGCTTCGTGGTGAGTGAAGGGGACGAGGAGGCGACGCTGCTCGACCTGCTGCACGAGATCGAGGTCGCGTCGGGCGAATCGATGGCCGAGGTGTACGAGGACTACTTCGTCGGCCGAGGCACCCCACGCCTCTCGGTGGAGGGTCTCGGTCTGGAGCGCGTGGGCTCCCGCTGGCGGGTGAGCGGCCGCGTGCGCAACGAGAGCACCGGCCACGTCAAGGTGCCGGTGGCTCTTCGCACCGACAGCACGACCTTCGTCGAGCTCGTCGAACCGCCACGCCGAGGGTTTGCGGAGTTTGCGGTGGAGCTCGACGCGCGCCCGCACACGCTGACCCTGGACCCCCGCCAGGAGGTGTTTCAGGAGCACTGGAGAGGGCGTCAGACGACGTTCATTCTCGAGGAAGGGCCCGGTGAGCCGCCCCCCTCGGCGATCGAAGAGCAGAAGCGCAGGACCGGGAGGGCTTTGGACTGATGTCGGGCCTGTCCAGGGCTTCCGGCGCCGTGCTCCCGCGCTTCGCTCCTGCAGTGGTGCGCCTGCGCGAGGAGGTGCGGGTGCTCTTCGGAGCCCGTCTCGTCTGGTTCCTCCTCGCGGACGGCGCCCTGCTCCTGTACGGCCTCTTCCAGGCGCTCGTGTCGAGCAATGGCTCGGACCAGCTCTACCGGCTTCACGTTTCGCTGGTCGTGCTTCCGTTCCTCCTCCTGGCGCTGCCTCCGCTGTCCGCCCTGGTTGCCGTCGAGCGCCTGGCGGGCTCACTGGACCTCGCTCTCAGTGCGCGCTCGACCGAGTGGTTCTTCGTCCGCCGGGCCCTGTCGGTGTGCGCGTTCTTCAGCCTGCAGGGGGTTGCGGTGATCGCGCTGGTGCGGGATGCGCCATGGCATGCACGGCTCGGCTCGATGGCCTTTGCCGTGGCTCTCGGCGGGCTGTTCGGCGCGATCGTCCTCTTCTGGGCCGTGCGCGTTCGCTCTTCGGGCGGCGTCTACGTGGCGTCGTTGGCCACGGCACTGGCCTTGTCGAACTGGCTGTTCGCGCAGCCGTTTCCTCGACCCGTAGCGGGAACGGGATACGCCGAGCTCTTCTTCGGTGTGCCCGTCACCTTTCTGCAATGGCTCGGCGATCTTGCCGTACTGGCCACCGTCGCCGTCGTCCTCTACCTCTACGCGCGGGTTCGCCTGCGGCGGCCGGAGACCATGCTGTGACTCCCACGACAACGCCACTCCTTCGCTCGACCGGGAGATGGACCCGCATCGGCGGTCTGCTCACCCTTCTGGGGGCCCTTGCCTGCGGCATCCCCGAGGAGCCCACCCCGGTCTCTTCGCCCACCCCTGTGGCCGTGGAGACCCTGGCCCGTGGCCCCTTCCGACCCTCGATCGAGCTCTTGGGCCTCGTGGCACCCGCGGACCGGGTCCCGATTCAGGCCCTGGAGGCGGGTCGTGTCCGGTACGCCGAGCGATTCAGGTCCGGCCTGCGCCTGGGCGCGGCGGTTCGAGCGGGTGAGGCGCTCTTCGTTCTCGAGAACGATGATCTTCGTCACGCGAAGGAGACGGCGGAGATCGAGCTGCGTGCGGCCGAGACCGAGGTCGAACAGGCGCGCCGCGGTGTCGACGCCGGCTTCCTGCCTCCCATCGACCTGGAGAAGGCCGAGGTGCAGCACGACCTGGCGGTGAATCGGCTGGCGCGTGAAGCGAGCCGCGAGGAGCGGCTGACGGTTGCTGCGCCGGCGGGGGGCTACCTGGTGGTCGATGACGTCGTCGCCGAAGGGACCGAGGTGCGAGCAGGCGCAGTCCTGGCGCACGTGTCCGGCGAGGGTCTGCCGCGGATCGAGGGGTTTCTGTCGCCCTCGGATCTCGCCCGGGTCTCGGTGGGTCTCGAAGTCGAATGTCGACGGGCGGGCGGAGACGACGTGGTCGGTCGAGCGCGGATCTCGGAGCTCGCGCGGGAGTCCGGAAGCCGTGGCGCGGTTCGGCTGTTGGCACGAGTCGTCTCCGATGACGATCTACCTCCGATCGGGGAAGGAGTCGACCTGAGGATCCTGTTGCCCGAGGTGCGCGACACACTGACGGTGCCGCAGTCGGCCTTGCTGGTGGAGGGTGGCCTTTCGGTCGTCTACACGCTCGAGCCGCACGAGGGGAACCTGCGCGCCGCCCGGACCCTCGTGAGCCAGGGATCGTCGAGCGACGCGAGGGTGCAGATCCTCGGCGGGCTGAGCGAGGGAGACGTGATCGCCGTGCGGGGTGTCGACCTGCTCGCCGACGGCGTCCTGGCTCGCGACGTCGGTGAGCGCTAGAGGGTCCGATCGTGTTGAAGGAGATTCTGGCGCGCCCTCTTTCGGTGCTCGTGGGTGCGGCCCTCGTCGTGGTGATCGGCGCGGTGTCGCTCACACGGCTCCCTGTCTCCCTGCTGCCGACGCTCGAGAGACCTCAACTGCGGGTGCTCGTGGAGGATTCGGAGCGCTCGCGCCATGTGCTCCAGGCCGACGTCGTGGAGGACCTCGAGAGACGGCTCCTGGCCATGGAGGACGTGGTCTCCGTGCGCGCCCGCGTCGACGACGGAGAGGCCCAGCTGGTCGTTCAGACCAACTGGCAGACGGATGTCGACCGACTGCGACTCGAGGCGGAGCGCGAGCTCGCGAGCGTCGACTCTCTCGGAGTCGACGCGGTCTCGGTGACGACGCGGAGCGGTGACCTGGAAGCCGTCGTCGAGCTGGCGGTCCACGGCGCGGGTCGGAGCTCCGAGCGGACCGAGTTCGTCCGCCAGGTGCTCGTGCCGGAGCTTGCGCGGCTGCCAGGCGTTGGCCGAGTGCGGCGAACGGGGGGCACGAGGCAGACGCTGGTCGTGACGCCCGTCGCCGCCGCTCTTGCGGCGCGTGGCCTGACGAGCGTCGATGTCGCCGCGGCGCTCGAAGGTGTGGGCACGAGTCGACCCTTGGGTAGCGTGCGCGATGGAGGGCTCGTGCGCTCCGCCGTGGTGCGCGAGACGGTGGACCGGCTCGAGACGCTGCGCGGTCTCCGCCTGGGGCCGTCGAATCTCGTTGCTCTGCGCGACATCGCGGAAGTTGCCCTCGAAGAGCGCCTCGACGAAGGGGTCTACTTCCGCGACGGCGAGGAAGCGGTGCTGGTGCAGCTCTTTCGCGCGCCTGGTGCGAATGCAGTGCAGATGGCGCGGGGGGTGCGCGAGGTTCTCGCTGAGATCACGGGCAGGGCGCCTCGCGGACTGAGGCTGGAGGTGGTGCGTGACACGAGCGTGGAGGTGGTGTCTGCCATCAGAGAGCTGGCCCTGGCGGCGCTGCTTGGCCTTGGCCTCGGCACCGTCGTGCTGCGGCTGGCGCTGGGCAGCTGGCTTCCGACGCTTTCGCTCGTGGTCGTGGTTCCCGCCTCGATCGTGTCGACGTTTGGTGCCTTCTTCCTCTGGGGCGTCGCCATCGACATCGTGGCGCTTGCCGGGTTGGCGCTGGCGCTCGGCATGCTGGTGGACAACGCCATCGTGGTGGTCGAGTCGATCGAAACGGAGCGCGCCAGACGCCCGGCCGACGGATCTCGCGACGGGCGCGTCGAGCTCGTCGGGACCTCGTCAGTGGCTCTCGCCCTCGTCGCGAGTCTGCTGACGACAGCCGCCGTCTTCGTGCCGCTCATCTACCTTCGTGGCCTCGCCTACGCCTTCTTCGGCGTGCAGGCCTTTGCGATCGTCAGCGCTCTGGCGCTTTCGCTGGCTCTTTCGCTCACACTCACTCCGCTCCTCGCTCGGTTCTCGGGGCTGCGCACCACCACGCGCCACCCGGGTCGGGCGTGTTATCTCGCGCTCCTCGAGCGCCTGCTGCGCCGGCGGGGGCCCGTGATCCTCGGCGCCTTCGTGGCGGCGGCCCTTCCGCTGGTCCTCGTCGTCCCCTGGCTCGACCGGGAGCTCGTTCCCGGCGGGCGCGGCGCGGAGGTCGAGGTCGCCTTCACGCTCCCCGGCTCGCTCACTCCGGAGGGTGTCCGCGCGTCGGTGGCAGGTCTCGCGTCTTCGTTCCGCGAGGTCCTGCAGACGCAGTGGCCCGGGGCCCGCTTCGATGTGTCCGCTCCGCAGAGACGACGCGCCGTCGACCCCGCGCTCGACGATGACGTCGCGCGCGCGCGTTTTGTCCTCCCCGTGGGGGCGAGGGGCTCCCTTCCGGAGCTTGCGCAGGCGATTCGCGACCGCCTGGCGGACCTCCCCGGGGTCCAGGCACGCACGGTCGTCCAAAGAGAGCTGTTTGCCCGCACACTGCTGCGGCTCAGCGGCGATCAACGCATCGAAGTGAGTGCGGGGACGAGGTCGAGAGCCGAGCACCTGGCGGAGCTCGTTCGTGCGGCCCTCCTGGACGAAGGCCTGGCGGGTGCCCCTTGGGAAGCCCGGGCAGAGGAAGAGTGGGTGGTGGGGTGGGATCGTTCGCTCCTGCGCAGCATCGGCTTGGAGTCCGATGCGGCGCGCCGGGCGGCTCGCGCCGCGCTGGGTGGTCTCGTGCTGGGACGTATGCCGCTCGACGACAGCGAGGTCGATGTGGTGCTCGAGTCTCCGCGCGCGCGGCAGATTGGTCTCGTTCCGATCCTGCGCGCGTCGCGTGCGGGAGGTGAGCGAAGCGCTGTCGAAGCCGGGCCGGCTGGCGACCGCGTCGTCTCCCTGGAGCAGGCCGCAACTCTGCGATTGGACCGCAGGGAGCCGCCGTGGCTGCGCGCGAACGGGCGACCGGCGCAGATCTGGCAGGCCGATGCCGATGCCAGGCGCGCTGCGGAGATCGAGGCGATGCTCCGAGAGATGCCGATGGCTGCTGACGAGAGGGTGCGCCTGTTGGGCTCGTCTTCCGAGCTGCGCTCGTCGTTCGTGCAGCTGCGCCTCACGATGCTTCTTGCGCTGCTTCTGGTCTTCCTGACGGTTGCGGCCCTCTACGAGTCACTCCTCGTCCCGCTGGCGGTTGCGGCGACGGTGCCCGTGTCTCTGGGGGGCGCGGTGCTCGCGCTGGGTCTGTCCATGCAGAGCCTGAACGTCATGTCTCTGCTGGGCATGATCCTGCTGGTCGGAATCGTGGTCAACAACTCGATCGTCCTCGTCACCCGACTCGAGCGCGGCCGGCGCGCGGCGGGAGGGGCGGTGGGCCTGGCTGAGCTGGCGCTGGAGGCGGCGAGAGACCGCTATCGGCCCATCCTGATGACGACGTCGACCACCGTGCTCTCCATGTTGCCGCTCGCTCTGCTCGGGGGGGAGGGCGTCGAGCTGCGGCGGGCGCTGGCCATCACGGTCATCGGTGGCATGGTGGCCGGGGTCTTCGCCTCGTTGGTCGTGGTGCCGGTGCTCTGGACGTCGCTCACGGCGTGGAGGAGAGACGCGAGGTGACACTCTCGTCCGATCGCCGCGTCGCCCGTTGGGTGCTCAGCCTGATCGTGATCGCTCTGGGGGTGGTCGCAGCGGGGCGTCTTCCGGTGGGTTACCTTCCGCAGCAGTCGTTTCCCGAGGCGACCGTCTCTCTTCGGCTCGGCGAAGAGCGAGACATCGATGTCCTGGCTGCCGACGCCCTGCTCGATCTGGAGTCTGCCCTGAGGTCCGTGGGTGCGGTCCAGTCGTTTCGAGCCAGCGTCACGTCCTGGGGGGCGGAGTATCGCGTGCGTTTCGTGCCCGGGGTCGATCTCCGGGCCAAGGTGGCTCGGCTCGACGCCGAGCTGGGCCGGCTGCGGCGTCGCCTGCCCGAGCTCTCGCGGCTCGAGGTGCGCCGCGGTCGTTTTGGCGAGGAAGACCGGCAGCTTGTTCTCTGGCTCACCGACGACGTGTCGGGATCCGAGGTCTCGGCGCTCCGCGATCGGTTGTCGAGGCTCGTGGAGACCCGCTCGGTGGTCCTCGCGGGCGCGTCGGTGCCGACCTTGAGGATCGAGCCCAAGGCGCGCGTGAGCTCGGGGGACCTACGGGCCCAGGTGGAGGGCGCCTTCGAGACCACCTCGCTCGGAGCCTTCCGGAAGGGATCGGAGGTTCTTCCGGTCCGCGAGCGCGCACTCGAAGATCGGAGCCCCCTGGAGCAGCTTCCAGTCACCCTCGCGGGTGGTGCAGTGCTCCCGCTCCGGGCGGTCGCGGAGATGCAGTGGGTGGAGGAGGCACCCGAGTGGCGGGTTCGTCTCGGCGGCCGTGACGGGCGGGCCCTGTTCGTCACTCCCGGCACCGGTCGGTCCCTGATCCGTCTGCTCCGCGCGGTGAGGAAGGAGCTCGACGACGCGGGGCTGAGCGAGCAAGCCTTCGTGCTCGACGAGAACGTGCGTGCGCAGGAGGAGCTTCGCATGATGCTCTGGCGCACGTTCGGCTCGAGCTGGATCTTGTGCACCCTCGTGGGGCTCTTCTCGGGGCATCGCGCGGCCTGGTTTCTCGTGGCACCCGTGGCCTGCTCGAGCAGCCTCAACCTGGTCCTCCTCGCGCGTGTGCAGCTCGACGTCGGCACGGTCATCGGCCTGCTGGTGGGGCTCTGCGCGGCTCCCCTCGTGCTCGTCGCGCGGCAGACGAGGGCACGACCCATGGCTGTGGTCGCCGGCGTCACACTGACGACCACCCTGCTCGTTTTGGCGGTGGGCCTCTCGGCGGGAGTTCTCGCGCCGCTCCTGAGCCCCGCGGCCATGGCGCTTGCAGCGTCGGCGGTCGCCGCCTCGTGGGCCGCGCTGCTCCCACCGCTGGGAGGGTGGGGCGGCTTCGCGCGGGTTGCAACCGGGGGGGCGGCTCTCCTGCGGTACTGCCTCTCCCGCGGTTGGACGGTCGCGCTGCTCGGCCTCGCTCTGACGGCGGTTCTGCTCATCCTGTTCGGCGGCGCACTGCGGCCGCGCTCGAGCGACCTTTCACCTCCCCGTGACGACCTGGCCCTCGATCTCCTGTTCGCCCAGGGGACGAGCCTCCAGAGGGCGGGCGATCTCGTGGCAGCGGTCGAGGGCCAGCTGCTGGAGGATCCTCGCTTCGCCCGCGTTTGGAGCCGTTGGTCCGAGCGTGGCGGAGTGGTTCTGGCGTCGGTCGTACCGCCCGAGAGGGCTCGCGCACGGCTTCAGCGGCTCGCACGCGAGCTCGAAGGGGCGCTCCACGCGATTCCCGTGGCGTTGCGCGTGCGCCCGCTCGGCACGGGGGGCGCGCGCGGAGAGCCGCTCCGCTTTCGCCCGGGCCTCGAGTCCGAGCCCGAGACGGACGAGACGGCGAGCACCTACCGCTTTCTCCTGCGCGGGTCGCGGGTGGATCGGCTCGTTGCTTCGGAGATCACCCTTCGCGAGCGCCTAGCGCGGGAGGGCATTCGAGCGCGTGAGCTGGTCAATCAATGGGGGCCTCCCGTGGACGTTCTGGAGCTGAGGCCGCGCAGGATCGAATCGAGTGCTCGGGTGAAGCGGGCGGTCGACGTTCTTCGTTCCCGCATGCTCTACCCGCGCCCGCGGCGGTATCCCGGCACCTCCGACGTCGGGCTGCAGGTGCGTGGGCCTGAGGCGCCTCCCACGGCGACGGAGCTGCCGTCTCGCGCCGAGCTCGAGCGCTGGGTGTCTGGAGCGGGCGACGAAGAGCCTCTACGTTTTGTGATGCAGGACGTCGTTGCGCCGTCCCAGGTGCTCCGCGAGAACGGCCGATTTGTTCTCCCCCTCGACCTACGCATGCGGTGGGCGCCGCCGCTTCGGGTGGAGAAGCGACTCGGTGTTCATCGCATCCTCGAGCAGGTCCGGCTTCCGGCGGGCGTCGAGGTGGCTCGCCCTTCGCTCTCTCGCTACCGGTGGCACGCCGAGCGCTGGCACATGGTGTCCGTCATGCTCGCTCTCCCCGCCCTCCTCGTGATCGCGGGGGTGATCTGGTCGAACGGGCTCTTTGCCCCTGCGCTGTCGACGCTTCCGGCGGTCCTGGCGGCGGCGTTGGCCGCGGCGCTCTTCTCCTGGTCGCCTTTTGGCGCCGATGAGCTCTCCCTGCTGGCGTTCGCGGGCAGCCTGTGCGTGACCCTGCCGGTGAGCTGGGTGTTGTCGAACCGCCTGCTGCGAGCGGCCTCCAGGTTTGGCGTTCGTGGCGTGTACCGTAGGTGTGCCCCGCACGCTTCCGCAGCTCTGAGCGCCGCAGCGGCGGCGTTTGGCCCACTCGTGCTGGCAGTGGCCTGGGCCGACGCGGAGCGCTTCGTCTGGGTGCCGGCACTCCTGGTGGCGGGCGCCACCGGTCTCGTGCTTCTCGGGTCTCAGTGGACGCTGGTGCCCGTGCTCGCGGTCGCCCTGGAGGCGGGGCGTGCGCTGAGATCTCCGGAGTCGAGGGCCCGGGCGCACCCGGAGCACTGGGCCCAGGACGGGGGAGCACCCAGGTTGACGGTGAAGAAGCTGAGCAAGGTGTATCCGCCCAAGGGTCTCCGACGCGCCGCCACCGAGGGGCCTGACGATCGCGCGCGCCACGACGGCTTCCACGCACTGAAGTCGGTGGACCTCGATCTGCTCCCGGGCGTCATCGGCCTCCTGGGGCCCAACGGCTCCGGCAAGACGACTCTCCTCCGCCTCCTCTGCGGCCTCCTGGAGCCGAGCCGGGGTCGGATCCTCTACCGCGGCACGGCCGTCGAGCCGCTCAACCTGCCTGCGTATCGGAGAGGAATCGGCTTCCTCCCGCAGGGCTTCAACGCCTACGAGGGTCTCACGGCGCGCGCGTTCCTCGGCTACTGGGCCCTCGAGCGGGGGCTCTCCGGCCGCTCCGCGCGCGCCGAGGTGGAGCGGGTTCTGGAGCTCGTGGGGCTCGAGGACCGTGCCGACAAGAGGGTTCGCGACCTCTCGGGCGGGATGAGGCGCCGCATCGGCATCGCGCGATCGCTGCTGGGTGACCCTGCGATTCTCATCATCGACGAGCCGACGACGGGCCTCGATCTGGAGTCGCGGCAGCGGCTGCGTGAGACACTGCTCGACGTCGCCGCCGACCGCATCATCGTCTTTTCGACGCACATCGCCTCGGACATCGCCGCCATCGCCCATCGCGTCGTCGTGTTGCACCGCGGCCGACTTGCCTTCGACGGCTCCCTGGGCGAGATGATCACGCAGGGAGACGGTCGGGTGGTGAGCGCGGTGGTCCCGGACGCGGAGCTCGCCGAGCTTTCGCGGGGTCACCGGGTCACGACGCGCGTGCGCACGCGGGAAGGGGTCCGCGTCCGCCTCGTGCTGGCCCCCGGTGCCCCGGCGCCCGCCGGGGCCAGCCGGGTCGCACCGGACCTCGAGGAGGCCTACCTCGCGCTCATGGCAGGGCTCGAGCAGGGTGATGAGGGTCCCGGAGACGGCTACGGCGCGCTGCTCGACATGTCGCTGGACCGCCGGTGAGACGGGCCAGGGACAGCCCGCTCACATCCGCTACGATGCTGCGGGTCACTCCAGGAGAACACCGATGCCTCACCTCGCGCGCGGATCCGCGCAGCTTCACTTCCACGACGCCGGCTCCGGGCCGGCCGTTCTGCTCACGCACGGCTACTCGGCCACCGGCGACATGTGGAACCCGCAGCGACCGGCGCTCGAGCCCAGCCACCGTGTCATCACCTGGGACATGCGCGGGCACGGGCGGACGCAGTGTCCGCCGGAGCAGGAGCTCCACAGCCACGCACACACGGTGCGTGACATGGCGGCGCTGCTGGACGAGGCCGGTGCCGAGACGGCGGTGGTCGGGGGGCTGTCGCTCGGCGGCTTCATGTCGCTGGCGTTCTACGCCGCGCACCCCGAGCGGGTGCGCGCACTGATTCTCTGCGACACCGGTCCCGGCTACCGCAACGCGGAGGCGCGGGCGAAGTGGAACGAGACCGCCGAGCGCACTGCGCGCGGCTTCGAGGAGCGCGGGCTCGACGCGCTCCGGGGCCGCTCTCGCGAGATGCAGGAGGCCGCGAGCCTCCACGGATCGGCTCAAGGGCTCGCGTTGGCAGCGCGTGGCATGCTCGCGCAGCAGGATGGGACCGTCATGGAGACGCTCCCGAAGATCGACGTGCCTTGCCTCATCGTCGTGGGTGCAGACGACGAGCCTTACCTCGCTCCGTGCGAGTACATGGCGCGCAAGATCCCCGGTGCACGGCACGAGGTGGTGCCAGATGCCGGTCACTCGGTGAATCTCGATCAGCCCGAGCGCACGAACGAGATCGTCCTCGACTTCCTCTCTTCTCTCGACTGAAGCCGGGGCGACCCGCACTGGCGGAGGGTGAACGTCAGCGCGGGCTCGGCGCCGTGCGCCGGAGCTCCTGGAGGAGCGTGCCAGGCGGCTTGCCGAGCTCACGGCGGAACGCCACGACGAACGCGCTGGCAGTCTGGTACCCGGAGTCGAAAGCGAGAGTCTCCATGCTCGGAGGTGCGGTGGAGTCGGCGGTCGCGAGGCGACGCAGGGCGTCGAGGAGGATCGCGCGCCTCCGCCAGCGCCCCAGCGACAGGCCGGTCTCGCGGGGGAAGATCCTCTCGAGTGTGCGCAGGCTCGCGCCGGCGTCCGCCGCGACGCGCTCCAGCGCGGTATCGAGCCGGGGTCTCCGCAGGAGGGCTTCTGCCGCGCGATAGGCCCGGGCGTCGCGGGGCATGCGCAGCTCGGTCGCGAGGCGCTCGGCTCGCCGGATCGAAGCCTCGACCAGAGTCGCCAGCGCGTGATGCTCCGGGTCGTCCCGCTCGAGGACCCCGATCTGGGTGGCACGGAGGATCAGCTCGTGGAGCAGGGGACTCACACGGAGGCTCTGAACGCGTGGCGTCGAGTCGTCGCTGGCGCGCGGAGTCTCCGCGTCCGGCGAGCGCGACACCGCAGTGCAGGGTTGCGCGGGTGGCAGATAGAGGCTGTGCATCTCGACGCGGCCGAACATGCGCAGGGTGTGGGGAACGCCGGCTCGGATCCAGAGGGCCGCGTGCGAAGGCGCAAGGAGGATCTCCTCCGTCAGCTCCTCCAGCGTGTCGCTTCCAGGTTCCTGGCCTCGAGGCCCAGAAGCCTTCGGGCCAGAGGTCGGGGCGCCCACTGTCAGGCTCATCGTGCCGGACGTCGCGAAGAGGAGCTGATGCCAGGCGTGTGCGTGCTCCTCCAGCACCGTGCCGCCGGAGTACGTGACCTGGAGCGTGCGGAGGCAGTGGCGGAAATTCGACAACAGATGGCAGGGAATCGCTGGAGTGACACCTTGGCGCGACGCTACATTGACCCGCAATTCACCCGCAATCCCCAGACGCAGGAGGAGAACATGCCCCACCCCGTCGTTCACTTCGCGATCCATGCCGACGACGTCGAGCGCGCTCGCGCCTTCTACGAGGCCGTCTTCGAGTGGCGCTTCGAGGCGTGGGGCCCCCCCGACTTCTACAGGGTCTTCACCGCAGCCGAAGGAGAGAGCGGCATCTTCGGCGCCCTCCAGAAGCGTCGCACGCCGCTGCTCGACGGGCAGGGGATCGGTGCGTACGAGTGTACGGTCTCCGTGCCCTCGCTCGAGGAGACGACCCGGCGCATCGAGGCAAGCGGCGGCGCGGTGGTCATGCCAGCACACGAGATCCCCGGTGTGGGCTCGCTGATTCAGTTCACCGACACCGAGGGCAACCTCGCCTGCGCGATGCAGTACGTCGAGGGCGTGCTCTAGGCCGTTGTCCACCGGTACAGTCGCGTCCTCGAGCCGTGGCCGCCGTTCCGCGGCTGTTCCGAGCGTGGAGGCCGGAGGAGGAGTGCGATGAAGCGAAGCGACTACTACCACTGGGCCGAGCGCGCTGCGCGCTGGGGTGCCTCCTATCTCGACACCCTGGAGGACAGGCCTGTGCGTGCGCAGACCGCCCCTGGAGAGATCGCAGCACTCCTGCCGGAATCGCCGCCGGAGGCTCCCGAGCCGATGGAGACGATCTTCGCCGACTTCGAGAGGATCGTTCCGCAGGGCATCACCCACTGGCAGCACCCCCGGTTCTTCGCCTACTTCGCGGCCAACGCCGCGCCGGTGTCGATGGTGGCCGAAAACCTCGCGTCCGTCATGGCCGCGCAGTGCATGTTGTGGCAGACGTCTCCCGCCGCGACCGAGATCGAGACCCGCATGGTCGACTGGCTGCGTCAGGCACTCGGCCTGCCGGCGGGCTTTCAGGGAGCCATCCAGGATTCCGCGACCACCGCCAACGTCTGCGGGGTGCTCACCATGCGGGAGCGGGCCCTGGACTGGCGCGGCAACCAGCGGGGTCTCGCTGGCGAGCGGCGTCTCCGCGTGTACGCATCGCCGGAGACGCACTCGTCGGTGGACAAGGCGGTGCGCATCGCCGGGATCGGTCAGGACAACCTCGTCAAGGTGCCAACCGACGGCTCGTGGGCGCTCGACCCGGAGGCCCTCGACGCGGCCATTCGCGCCGACCGCGACGCCGGTCATCTGCCCGCAGGCGTCGTCCTGTGTGTCGGCGGCACCTCCATCGGCGCCACGGACCACGTGCGGCGCGGGGTCGAGGTGGCTCGTGCCCACGACCTCTACGTGCACGTCGACGCCGCGTGGGCCGGCTCCGCCATGATCTGCCCGGAGATGCGCACCCACTGGGATGGCGTCGAGGGCGCTCACAGCATCGTCTTCAACCCCCACAAGTGGCTCGGAGCGCAGTTCGACTGCTCGGTGCAGTTCCTCGCCGATCCCGCGCCGCAGGTGCGGACACTCGGATTGAGGCCCGACTACCTCGAGACGCTGGGCCAGAGCGACGTCACGAACTACAGCGAGTGGACCATCCCGCTGGGACGCCGCTTCCGCGCGCTCAAGCTCTGGTTCCTGCTTCGGGCCCACGGCCTGGAGGACCTGCGGCGGCGCATCCGGAACCACTGCGCCTGGGCACGCGAGGCCGCAGAGCAGATCGGGGCGCTTCCAGGATTCGAGCTCACGACGCCGTGCTTCTTCTCGCTCTTCACGTTCCGCTTCGCGCCCGAGGGGCGAGACCCCGAGGAGGCGACCCGGGATCTGCTTCGGCGGGTGAACGACGACGGGCGCATCTACCTCACGCAGACGTCGCACGAGGGGCAGTTCGCCATTCGGTTCCAGGTGGGGCAGTTCGACTGCACGCGGGAGGACGTGCGGTTGGGGGTCGACGTGCTGAGGGAGCTCTCCGAGGTCTAGCCCTCGCGCGCCTGTCGGAGAGCCCGCTCCAGATCGTCGCTGCCGATGTTGGCCCCGCAGAGCACCACGCCGACGTGTCGGCCGCGCAGCGCGTCTCCGAGCCGGAGGGTCGCGGCGACCGCCGTGGCCGCGGCGCCTTCGATGAGCTGGCCGTGATGGTCCACGAAGCCGGCGAGCGCCTGGGCGATCTCGTGCTCCTCGAGCAGGACCCAGTCGTCGATCAGGTCGCGGCACAGATCGAAGGTCACCGACCCCGCTTCGACGCCCCCCGCGGTGCCGTCGGAGAGCGTCGGCTCCGAGGGGAGGTCGAGGATCTCGCCCGCAGCCACCGAGTGACGCATCACGGCAGAGGCGACAGGGGAGCAGCCGATGACGTGGCAGCTCGGGTTGCGGTGTTTCAAGACGGCGGCGCAGCCGGCGGCGAGCCCACCGCCGCCGACGGCTACGACCAGTGTGTCGAGCGCGGGGAACTGCTGTAGCAGCTCGAGCACCAGGGTCCCTTGCCCGGCGACGATGTCGTCGTCGTTGTAGGGCGAAACGTACGTCGAGCCGTCGGCCGCTGCGGCGGCACGCGCCGCGGCCTCGGCGTCGGTGCAGTCGGCGCCCTCGAGGACCACCTCTGCACCTCGGCGCTCGAGACGCTCGATCTTGCTGGGGCTGGCCGTCTTCGGCACGAAGACCCGGAGCGGCAGCCCGGCGTGCGAGCACGCAAAGGCCATGGCGGCGCCGTGGTTCCCGGTGGAGGCCGTGACGGCTCGAGCGCCGGCGGGCAGACGCAGAGCCTTGAAGAGCGCGCCGCGCACCTTGAACGACCCGGTCTGTTGGAGGTGGTCCCCCTTGAGCACGACCTCCGCTCCCGTCGCCTCTCCGAGCCACGGGGAGGAAAATGCCGGCGTGGGTGCAAGGTGGGCGCGCAGCACCCGGAGCGCCGCCTCGGAACGTGTGGCGGACGCCTCGGCAGAGGCACGAGCCTTCGCTGCCGGGCCGTCGGACGGCGGAGTCGGGGTCATCTGCGAATCTTCGCAGCGGATCTGACAGAGTGCCAGCCGAGGAGTCCAGAGATGTCGATCGAAAGCCTCGAGAGCGTCGTCGTCGCTGTGCCGGATCTAGGGTCGGCAAGGGACACGTATGCACGGCTGCTGGGTGCTGCGGGAGGCATTGTGCAGAAGGGCCCCGACGTGCAGCGGGTGCGCTTCCGGCTGGCAGCGGGAGCACTCGACCTGGTTACCCCAGCGGGCGACTCCTCCTGGCTCCAGCTCTGGCTCGAGGCGCGCGGCGAAGGCCCCCTCGGCGTCGTTCTCGGATGCTCCGACTTCGACGCGGTGGAGGCGCAGCTGGCCCGCTACGACGTGCCTCTGCTCGACGACGTGGAGCCGCTCGGCGCGGCTCTCGAGCCCAAGGCCACCGGCGGGCTGCCGATCTGGCTCGACGACCTCGCCAACCCAGCCGACGTCCCCTCGGATCTCGGCGTCGTGATGGGGATCGAGCATGCGGTCGTCCGCACGCGCGACCCGGACCGGTCGAAGCGGCTCTTCGAGGAGGCTTTCGGCATGGAGGTCGTGCAGGACCGGGTGTTCGAGGAGCGGCAGTTCCGGCTCGTCGAAGGGCGCCTCGGGCCCGCGTCGTTCGAGCTGACCTCGTCCACGAAAGACGGTGGGGGTGCCGCGCACGACCACCTCTGGGGAATCACGTGGCGGGTGGGCTCGGCCGACGGGGCACAGGCGCGCCTCGAGGCGGAGGGGCTCGACGTGTCCGAGGTGCGCCAGGGGTTTCGCCGAGGCACACGGGTCTTCACGGTGCGCGACGGCGCGTGTGGTGTGCCGACCCTGATGGTGGAGCGTCCCTAGACGTCTTTCGTTCGCATCTTCGACGCCTCGGTCGCTCCCCGCGCCGTGCGCAGACACCTCACTTCGGGCTAGGGTCGCGTGCGGAGGAGGCCAATCGATGAGCCGACGGTGGACGCAGCTTGCCAGTGATCTCTGGGTCGTGCGGCGCCCGCTGCCGCTGCGCTTCGTCGGCGACATCGGATCGCGCATGACGGTGATCGACCTCGGTGGAGAGCTGCTCCTGCACTCCCCCGTCCGCCTCGACGACGACCTGCAGCTCGAGCTCGACGATCGGGGCGAGGTGCGGTGGATCGTCGCCCCGAGCCTGCAGCATCACCTGTTCGTGGTGCCCTATCTGGAGGCCTACCCGCGGGCCGTGTCGTGCGCCGCGCCCGGGTTGTCGCAGAAGCGACCCGAGCTGCGCGTCGATTTCACGCTGGGTGAAGAGGGGCATCCGGACTGGGTGGGGAGGGTGTGGACGCACCTCTTCGCCGGTGCGCCCACGCTCCAGGAGGTGGTCTTCCTGCATCGCGCGAGCCACACCCTGATCGTGTGCGACCTCGCGTTCAATGTGCGGTCCGAGGTCCGCAACGAGGCCAGGCTCTTTCATCGGCTCGTGGGCGCGGCCGACCGTTTTGGTCCCCATCGGCTGATCCGGGCGGGCATTCGCGACAAGGCGGCCGCCCGCGCGTCACGGGATCACATTCTCGAGTGGAACTTCGACCGTGTGGTGGTGTCGCACGGAGAGGTTCTCGAGACCGGCGGCCGCGCGGCCTGGGAGGCGGCGTTCGCCTTTCTGGGTCCGTGAAACCCCTGACTGGCGGCGCGGTCTCAGAAAGGGCAGTGTGGGGTGACGCCCAGGCCGCTGGGCGCCCGCATCGCGCGCTAGAATTCAAGGTCTGTCGACGCCCGAGAGAAGCCATCCGCGGGGTCGACCGCATCGAACATCCTCTCGAGAGGAACTCGCCATGAAACTCGTCCCTTCAAGCCTCCTGTTCATCGTGCTCTGCTTCGGTCTCGGCCTCGGAGCCGCGGCATGGATGGGGCCTCCCGAGTTCACCGACGTCGACAAGCAGAGTCGGGAGTTCATGGCGATGTACGAGCGGATTCAGCTGACGCCGGAGCAGGAGGCCATCAAGAAGGCCGCCCTGGAGCAGCTGCCCGCGCCGTGCTGCTCCGACAACACCGCCTACACGTGCTGCTGCCCGTGCAACCTCTCCCGCACCATCTGGGGGCTGAGCGCGCACCTCATCGTGGACGAGGGCTACGACGCGGAGCAGGTGAAGGCCGCCGTCGAAGAGTGGATCGACTTCACGACGAAAGGCAGCCAGACCGGCGATGCCTGCTACGTCGGCGGGTGCGGGAAGCCGTTCGCCAAGAACGGCTGCGGCGGCATGTCGCCGGACCGACTGTCGCTCTAGTCGAGAGACTCGGTCTCTGCGACAGGCACGATCCCGCCCGTGCGGAAGCTCACCTCGGCGCGGGCGTTCATCGTCTTGCCACTGATGGGATCGTGTACGGCGACCACGAGATCGTGGGGGCGCCGCCGCATGTGGAGGTTCATCTGGTAGCGGAAGTAGTCGCCCTGACGCTGCTCACCGCGGAGCGTGATCGGGATCGTCGGAATCTTCGACTGCTGGCCGTTGCTGTCGACGATGGCGAGGCGCAGCTCGATCCGCGCGACCTGCTCTCCGCGCACCGGTACGGTGGTGAGCCGATCGAGTGGGACGTAGACCGCGAGCGGCACGTCCATCTTGCGCATGCCCCAGCGCTTGGGCTCACCGAACTCGAGGCGCACCGGGGACGGCGTGTCGCGGCGGTCGAAGAACAGAGAGCTCTGCGCCATCATGGTGAGCTGCGCGGAGCGTGACATGTCGACGTAGTCGCTGCGCGACCGGACCTGGAGACCCGGTGCCCTGACGCGGATCTGGATGTCGTGGCGGGCGTCGTCGCCCACGAAGTTCGGGCTGAAGCCGAGCCAGTAGTAGGAGCTCGTGTCGGAGACGACCTCTTCGAAGAACGAGGTGGCCTCGAAGAGCGCGCGGCCGCCGGACCGGTTGGCGTACCGGCCGAGCGTGGCCGAGCGCCAGACGTCGGTGGTCTTGCTCGACCAGATCGGGTAGAGCGTGTAGCCGAGGAGGTTGGCCGTCTCGATGAGGGGCTGCGTGATCTCCAGGTCGTTCTGGAAGGTCAGGGACTCTCCGCGGAAGGCGCCGAGGGGCCAGTCGCCCGCAAGCAGCACCATCACCTTGCGGCCCTCGGGCTGCGCGAAGCTGCGCAGGGTCGAGGTGGCTCCGGCCACGGCGAGCTCGAGCTCGATCTGGCTCTGGCGCGCCGCGAAGTTCCGAAAGCGCTCGAGGCCGCTGTAGGCGAGCTCAGCCGACTCGTTGTACACGTTGTCGTCGACGAAGCCGACGCCGTCGTCACCGACGTCGCGCAGGCCCTTCGTGCCGCCGCGCTGCGTTCCGACCGCCCGTGCGTTGCGCATGGTGGAGCGCAGCGCGCCGCCGAAGTCCTCCTTGTCGAGGAGGCGGCGCAGCGCCTGCTCGAGCTGCACGGTATCCGAGCTCCAGGGGCTGAGCATCTCGAGGCCGGTGCCCTGATGGGCGACGATCGCCATACTGTCCTGAGGCCGCATGGCCCGCAGATCGTGGATGAGGTTCTCCACGAAAGGTCGGCGCACGTGAAAGAGCGTGTGGTTGTCGTCGACGTAGACGAGGTAGTTCGTGCCGACCCTGGCCCCTTCGTCCAGGCCCGGGAGCGCATCGACCTCCGAGGCTTCGGTCTCCGCGCGACCCTCCCGGATCTCGGAGAAGTAGTCGAGCGGCTCTTCGCGGCCGTCCACCCACAGCTCGAAGTCGTCGGCGCTCAACCCCGACACGCGCTCGCCGCGGCGGTTGGTCACGACCACTTCGAGGTTCACCACCCGTACGTCGATGATCTCGTCGAAGATCTCCGGCAGGGGCTCAGGCTCCGTCTGCTGCCCTGCAGAGGTGAGCGCACAGGCGGCGAGACTGAGCCAGGTGGCCGCGATTCGGAGTCTCATACGGGCTCCCGTCGTTTGGACGTCGGACGGACTCTTGGAGAGACGATGGCCCTGACTTTACTCGATGGCCCGAGCGCCCCGAGGCAGGGTCTGCGACGATTTGTTTCGGGAGCCCGGCCGATTCTTGTCACCTCCGACGCTCGGAAGGCGGGAAGAGACGCCCCGAGCCGCCGGGGAGGGCCAAAACAGCCTTGAGGCGTCGGAGGAACGCGGAAAGCTCGGAAGGCTCGGAACCTTGGCATCCGTGTTGCTTGCTGAGAACATGGGCAAATTGCGGATGAGAACCGGATCGTGCCCTCGGAGACTGCCCATGAGAGAAGAAGAGCTCGAAGTCATCGTCACGCGCCGCGCGCGTCTCATCCAGTTTCTCATCCTGGTCATCGCGACCATCCAGTGCCTGGTGCTCTACGCCGTGCTCGAGGGGCGCAACGACTGGACCGTTCCGTCGGCCATCGTCATCGCCCTCGTCGCGTGCGTCTACACGGCATCCCGGGAGCGACGCCTCTCGCGGCTCCACGGCGTCCTGCTCCTCGGCCTCGCCAAGCGGAAGGAGCAGGTCAAGAACGAGAAGCGGGTCAGCAACAAGCTCGGAACCAAGCTCGGCGAGGTGACGAGCCTCTACCGTTCGATCGCGAAGGTGAACGCCGCGCCCCATGTGAGCGCCGTTCCGGACGCGGTCGTCGACGCGGCCCTCGAGCTGGTCGAGGCCGACGTGGCTTCTCTGATGCTCTACGACGAGGCGGCGAACCGCCTCGTTCTCACCGTGGGGCGCGGTCTGCCGAAGGAGGCGGTCGTCGGCTCACGCCAGCCGGCCGACGCCGGCGTTGCGGGCTGGGTGCTGAACCAGAACGAGCCGCTGCTGCTCGATGGCGAGGCCGACAAGGACGATCGCTTCCAGACCGTCACCAAGCGCGGCGCGGCCGTCAAGTCTTCGCTCTGTATCCCGCTCATTCTCCACGGGGAGAAGGTCGGCGTGCTCAACCTGGCGCTCTCCGAGACCGCGGAGAAAGGCGGAATGACGGAGCTCGATCGCAGCCTCGCGGCGATCTTCGCGCAGCACGCGGCTGTCTCGGTACAAAACGCACGCCTCACGGAGCTGCCCCTCGACGCCTCGCTTCGCAGCGCCTGAGCGCGGCCAGCGCGCCTCGCTGCAGCCGGATCAGGTCTCTTCGGTGGGCGGGTCGGGCTCTGCCAGCTGGCTGCTCTCGACGGTACGGTCCGAGACGGTGCCCGCTTCGATCTGCGCCTCCTCGAACAGGATCGGGCGCCACTCCTTGGCGGAGAAGAGCTCGGTCTGGTCCCAGAAGTGCTCGCTCCCCGGGTCGCCGGTCTGGCCGTAGGTCAGAAACGCCTCGGCGCGCGGGCCGTCGGGTGTGTATTCGAGCGCCATCAGGAAGCTCGTGCCCGAGTTCACGGGGTAGCCCGCCTCGGTGAGGAACCGGCTCCCTTCGACGCTTGCGGGTCTTTCCTGAGGCTCGAGGGTCGTGCCGTTCGGGTGGTTGCGGACGAAGTTCTCGATGCCCTCGAAGGTTCCGTCGCCGCCGTGCATGGGTACGCGCCGCGCTCCGCGCTGCGCGAACTGCACCTCGCCGAGTGGCGTGTCGACGGCGATACCGGCCTTCTCGAGGAGGCGGACGGCGCGCCCGAGGCGCTCGATCGCGAGCGGGCCGGGCGCGAGCCCTCCGGGCGTGCGCACGGGGTCCGCCGCGTCGAACGAGCTGGCGAAGAGCCGCCCGGCATCCCGCAGGTCCTGCGGGTCGTACTGGGTCACCCACTCGCGGAAGACGACGGCGCCGATGCTGTCCAGGTCGTAGCGGCCGTCCCAGTTCTCCAGCACGGTGCAGGCGGCGCTGATGTCGACCGCCTTCCCGTCGATGAACACCGAGCCGCGGCCCGTACAACGTTTCACCAGGGCCTCCTTGAGCTGGAGGGCCATGAAGCTGCGGTTGCTGAGGATCGCCGCCTTGAGCTCGCCGAGGTCGAAGCGTGCGTCGGCACCCGACGCGCCGGCCTCGGTCAGGTCGGCGAGGGTCGTGTCGTTCATGCGCGTGCGCGGTGAGCGCACCGCGTCTTCGGCCCCGTGGAGCGGGCTGTAGCCGGTGAGCAGCGCACTGCTGTTGGCCAGCCAGTAGCTGTCGTTCGCGTTGAACACGTAGTCGGCCCGCTCGAGCTGCGGCATGTCGTCGAAAGGCACCACCCCCGGATCACGGGCGCGCGCGTCGTCGACCCACTCGAAGGCGGAGTTGCTGCCGTCGAGGAGCACCATGCCGAGCCGAAAGGCGGCTGCGGTGTAGGGGTCCGACGCGAGCTTCTCGCGCCACAGCGCGATCGCCTCGGCGCTCACGTTGGGAGTGGAGGAGCTGTCGACGTACCAGGCGGTGCCGTCACTGCTCGCGGAGATCGTGTTGACCCAGGGCATGCCCTGATACTCCGCGTGGGCAGCCTGGAAGTCGGCCATCGACTCGGCGCGGCCCATGGCGAGCCACTGGCCGCGGATCTCGTCGTTGTCGTCGTTCGCGTCGCGGATCGTCAGGGCGCGGCGCTCGCTCCACTCGAAACCCTCGAAGTTGAGAATCGGGCCGTAGTGACTGAAGTAGACCGTCTGCTCGTGGCGTCCGAGCGAGCCGTCCTCCTGCATCACGTCGACGCTCACGGCGCGCTCCTTCATCGCCCGCGGGCTGCCGTCGTACAGGTAGGTCGTGGGATCGCCCGGCGCGAGGTCGAGGGTGTACAGGGTGAAACGGTGGCCCGCGGACACGGTGTGGGTCCAGCCCACGGCTCGGTTGAAGCCGATGGCGACGCCGGGAACCCCGAGGAGGCCGACGCCGTACACGTCGAAGTCTCCGGGGATGGTGAGATGTTTCTCCCACATCCGGTTCGAGCCCACCCAGGGGTAGTGCGGGTTGGCGATGAGCATGCCGCCGCCCGAGGCGCTGCGGTCCTTGCCGATGCCCCAGCCGTTGCTGGCGCGGTCGATCTGGGGCAACGGGTGGCCGGTGCGGAGCTCCGCGCGGGCCGCTCTCTCCGGGGTTCCCGGAGGCGCGGCGGTTGCGATCATGTCCGTGAACCGGGCCGAGATCATCGTGAAGACGCGGTGATACGCCGCGAGGTCGTTCACGGTGATCGGGAAGACCCAGTCGGCGCCGCGGCACCAGCCTTTGACCTTGTCGGCACCCGTCTGCTCGAGGAAGTCGTTGTAGCCGGCAACGTAGCCGCGGTACCAGCCCTGCACCTCTTCGCTCTGCTGCGCCATGTCGTCGCCCGAACGGCTGTAGATCCCGAGCGCCCGCATGGTGACGTCGTTGTGGATGTGCCGGCTGTTCTCGCCCGGGCCGAAGTAGCGCGCGCGCTCGCCGCGCGCAGCGACGACCTGGTCGGCCACGGAGCAGAGGTGGTCTTCCGCTTGGGCGTAACCCTCTCCGTAGCCGAGGCTCGGAAGGTCGGGTGCCTCGATGTGCGGGATGCCGTAGGCGGTCCGCCGAATGCGGGCCTCGTAGAGCGACTCGGGCCCCGCGCAGGCGGCGAGAAGTCCAGCTCCGCCGAACAGGGCGAACAGGAGCGCGGCGCGCCGGGAGGAGCGAGAAGAGGGAGTGCGAGAACGGCGACGAGCCGAGGCAGGGCGGTGCATGAGCGCCTCCGGAGTTTCCCGGGCCGCGCCCGGGGTTCGAGGGGTTCCCTAGATGCTACCCCCTGTGCCCCCGGTGCGCCTCGCTCATCGCGCGCTCGTCGCCGGTCGGGCCGCGAGCGGCCCTCCGCCCCTCGGACGCAAGAAAGGCCCGCGGACGAGCCGCGGGCCTTCTGCCAAGCGCCGCGGAGCACGTTTGGTCCGCCAAACTGCAACGTGCCCGCAAGGGCACGCGCGAAGCTCACTTGGCGCGCGGAGTCCCCGGAAGGGGACGGAGCATCAACTCAGGGCGAGCGCAGGGCTGGTATCCACCAGCCCGAGTACGCCTAGCGTCCCAGGTTGAAGTCGTACTTGACCCTCGAGTACCAGAACGCACCGTTGAAACCGAACGGCGAGAACTGGCTGTAGAGGTTGCCAACACCCGCGCGCGCGCCCGGATTCTCCTCCGGATACTGGTCAAAGACGTTCTGACCACCCACGATGAGGGTCAGGTCGTCGAGCAGGTCGTACGCCAGCTCGAGGTCGACGATGTGCTCGCCGCCGTACTTCTGGCCGTCCTCGGAGTCGAACCAGTCGTCGAAGTAGCTGGCGCGCGCCAGCAGGCGAAGGCGCTCGCCGAAACGCTGGTTCCAGGTCAGCGAGTAGCGGGTCTCCGGCAGGGCCTCCTGCAGCTCACGAATCCGGGTGGCGTCGAGCGTGTCGGGGTTGAAACGCACCACGTCGGTCTGCGTGTTGTTGAACAGGAAGCTGATGTCGGAGTTGCCACCCAGAGCGGTCGGCGACCACGTGAGGACGATGTCGACACCTTCGGTCTCGGTGTCGAAGTCGTTCACGAAGAAGCGGAAGTTCTGGAGGTTGGCCGCGCTGGTGATGCCCTCGGCCACGAGGGCATCGACCTCGCTCTGATCGAGCGAGAACAGGGCCGTCGTCGCCAGACGATCGTCGACGTCGATCTTGAAGAAGTCGACCGTCACGCTGAACGTGCCCTGCTCCCAGATGCCGCCGACGGCGAAGTTGGTGGACTCCTCCGGCGTGAGAGGCTCGCCGCCGCGCAGCTGCGCCACGCGGGAGGAGGAGGGGATGGTGCCGTTGTTCACGAGGTCCATGAGCACGAGATCGAACTCGGTGGACACGTTGAACGCGTTCGACTGGCCCGGCGTCGGGGCGCGAAAGCCCGTGCTGACGCTGCCGCGAACGGTGAAGTTGTCGCCGAACTTGTAGCGCCCTGCGAGCTTGCCGTTCGTGGTGGTGCCGAAGTCCTCGAAGTCCTCGAAGCGGACCGCTGCACCAACCGACCAGCGGCCGTCCTCTTCGCTCACACGCTCGAGATCGGCGTAGACCGCCCAGTTGGAGCGGCTCCAGGTGCCGGCCGCGATCGGGCCGAAGCCCGGGAAGCCGTTGGAGGCTGCCGAAAAGCCCTGGTCGGCCAAGGGGCCGATCTGGTACGACTCGAGCTGGCCGATGCCGATCTCGAACTCCTCGTCACGCCACTCGACGCCACCGGCCAGGTTGGTCGTGTCGGTGAGGGCGTAGGTGAGGTCCAGGTTGAAGTTGAGCTCTTCCTGGGAGTAGAGACCCGGGTCGAAGCTCGTCGGCGTGTCCGGACCCAGCGAGGCGTTCACCGTGTTGTTGATGAAGAAGTCGACCTCGTTGAAGCCGCGGCTGGCACTGATGTCCCACCCGAGACCGTTCTCGAAGGCGCCGCGAACACCAAGCACGATCGAGTTGTCGGTGTTGTCGCCGCCGAAGTTCGGGGTGAAGCCACCCGGGAAGATCTCCTGGAAGGAGAAGCAGTTCGGGTCGTTGAACACCTGGTTGAGGGCGCCCTGGTCGGGCACGTTGTTGTTGACCGCGACGGTCGGGCAGCCGAAGCCGTCGTTGGGCGTCAGATCGCCGATGAGCAGAGTGGAACCGCCGTCGCCGGAGAACACCGAGCCGCGGGTGTTCGGGTTTCGGAAGTAGAAACCGCCGGTGACCGTCTTCGACGCGTAGTTCGCGTGGCCGTAGAACTGCTGGCCCGAGTCGAACAGGTAGCCGAAGTTGGCGAACAGCTTGATGTCGTCGTCGATCTCGGGGGAGCCCCAGACCTGGGCGGGGTCGCGCACGGCAGTGTTGCCGGCGAGAATGAGGCCGGCGGCGTCGTCGCGCTGCACCGAGCGATCCGTGGGATCACTGGTGCTGTACTCGGCGCTCAGGTTGAGGAAACCGGTCTCGCCGAGCGGGAAGCCGATGTTGCCGGCGACGGAGAAAGCGTCGCCGTCACCTGCGGTGAAGCCGCCGCGGCGCAGCTCCAGGCTGCCGCCGTCGGCGGCGTCCTTGAGCATGAAGTTCATGACACCGGCGATCGCGTCGGAGCCGTACTGCGCGGAGGCGCCGTCACGCAGAACCTCGACCTGACGCAGGGCGATGGCCGGGATGACCGCAAGATCGGGCCCCTGCGCGCCGTCGGCGACGCCGCCGCCCAGCCAGTAGATGACCGCGGCGCGGTGGCGACGCTTGCCGTTCACCAGCACGAGGGTGTGGTCGGGGGCGAGGTTGCGGAGGTTGGCCGGGCGGACGATCGTGGAGGCGTCGCTGATCGGTTGTGTGTTGACGTTGTAGGAGGGCGCGAGCGTGCGGAGCAGGTTGCTGAGGTCGGTGTCGCCCTGATTCAGGAAATCCTGGGCGGAAATGACATCGACAGGAACCATCGACTCGGTGGCCGAGCGGCCTTCGGTGCGGGAGCCCGTGACGACGATGACGTCCGTGAACTCTTCTGAAGGCTCTTCTTCCGACTCTTCTTGGGCCCACGCCGGCGCGAAGCTGCACAGCAGCAGAAGCGCAAGGAGGGCAGCCCAGATCGATCTGAGCGACGCGTTTCGCATGGAAAAAATCTCTCTCCGTTGTTGGGGGGAAGCTCGCTCCTGGGGAAAGAGGGGCTCGAGCTCCAGCGTCAAGGAATAGCAAAAGAGAAATGAAGAATAGCAGTCCGAGCATGGGTTCGGAACGATCTGTCCATGTCGGAATCCTCTGATTCTGTGGAGGATCTACGCGCAGGCGGTCGCCTCGGGCCACCCGTTGTGGCGAGGGATCGTCGTCCGAGCCACGGCTCGCAGATGTGCGGTGTGGTCTGCCGCTCGAGGAGCCGAACTCCGGTTCAGGCGTGCGCGTGCATGCGCGTGCCCACGATCAGGGTGGACGGCTGCATGCGCCACGGTGTCGTCGCGACGAGGCCGGCCGCACCGAGGGCCTCGAGCTCGCGCTCGAGAGGGAAGTAGCGGTCCTCTTCGGCCCAGTCGTCGAAGTGCTTCCAGGCCTGGTCCGCCGTGAAGCCTTCGTCCATCTGGTGCGCCACCCAGTCGTGGTACTCGTCTTCGGCCGTGGTCGAGTCGTCGGAGATGGTGACGTCGGCGTTGACGAGCGAGCCGTACTGCTTGAGACACGCAGCCAGCTTGCAGTAGAGCGCCGTCTTGTCCTTCATGTCACGGACGTGGTGGAGCGACAACGACGCCATCATGGCGCAGGCCATGCCGTCCACGTCGAAGAACGACTGCTCGCGGGGCACCACGCGGTCGCCGAAGCGCTCGAGGCGTGCCGCGGCCTGCTCGAGCATGCCGGGGTCGACGTCCCACAGCTCGACACGGCAGGTCGGATGGCGCTCGAGGAGCCGCTCCGACAACGCCCCCGTGCCGGCGCCGAGGTCGTACACGAGCTCGAGGTCGGGGGTCTGCATGACGGCGGAGACCGCGGTCTCGATCATCTCGTCGTAGGCGCGAATGTAGCGCCGGATGAGGGCGTCGTAGTCGGCGAGGTCGAGGCGGAGGTGGCTTTCGACAGAGTGGGACATGGCAGGAGATTCTGCCTCAAACCGGAGGATCGGAGCCACGCGTCCAGGGGCCGCAGTCAGGTCGGCCCTGGGGGCCGCAGTCAGGGCGGCTGGGGTCGACCCGGTTGGAGCACCACGAAGCGCTGCTCCTCGGGGACACGCTCCAGTGCCGTCTGGCGCTCGGAGTCGATCTGGCTGGGGTGGTGCGCCGTCGTGTCCAGAAGGTGCTGCCACCGCCTTGTCCAGACACCGGACGCGAGAAAGTAGCGCGCATCGGCCTCCGCCGGATCGAAGACATCGAAGGTGAACTCGCCGCCCTCGAAGGACACGGTCGTCGCCAGCACCAGGTGGCGGATGCCGCGACGGACGGGCGTGCGCAGAACTTCGGCCACGATCTCGCCCACCGCGCGATGCGCCGGGTGCCCGGTGGAGCCATGGCGCGGATCGAAGGTGACGACGGTGTCGACGAGCTGCGTGTCGATGAGCCCGGCGATCTCCTCCGCCAGCGTCGGAAGGGCGCGCGCCCGCGCGTCCTCGTCCCACGCCCCTCGGATCCGATCGATCGGTCCGAGGAGGTCCTCGAAGTGGTGCTGCCGCAGATCTGCTCCGAGGCCCTGCGCGGCGGCGCGCATCTCGGCTTCCCGGACTGCGCCGAGGTCCCCTCCGCAACCGCTCGGGAGCCGGCACGTTCCGTTCTCGCCGCGCGTTGCGATCTGCAGCGTGCAGCGAACGTCGCTCAGCCCGCAGACGGCTCCGAGGAGCGGCGCCACCAGCGATTCGTCGTCGGGGTGCGCGCCCACCCACAGGATTCTCGATCCCACCTCGGACTCGCGGAACGCCTCCACGTCGCCCACCCGCAGAGGCTGCGCGTTGCTGCCCAGGAAGCGGCGTTCCCAGCCCGTGTCCGTTGCCAGCAGGCGCAGTTCGAGGTCGAGATCGGTGAGCGCCGTGGCGAAGGCCCACCATGCGCCGTTGACAGGGCGGCCGTCGAGGACCTTTGCGAAGAGCTCGACGTTGCTCGGCGCGAAGAACCAGAAGGTGCCACTCTCCGCCGAGAGCGCCATCCCGTGTCCGAGCCCGGCCGCCGGTGTCGGTCCGTGACGTGGCGTGGTCGCCCAGTGTGCACTGAGCTCGAAGCGGCCGTCGTGGAGCCGCAGCAACTCCTGTGCGAAGCCCGCCGCTCCGAGCCAGAGTGCGCCGCACAGGGTGAGGCTGCCGCAGAGGACCGGGGGAGATCTTCGTCTGCATCGGGCGACTCGCCCCCCGAGGCTACCGCGAGTGCCGGTCGCCGCGCCTGCACCGGGGTCGTGGCGGCGAGGCCCTGCGGGCGCACGCCGCGCGCTCGATCAGCCGCCCGCGCGCGGATGGCCTGCCGCCGAGCTGGCGACCTTGCCGGCCAACTGTTGCTCCAGCTCTTCGAAGGACAGGAGCTCCAGGAAGGCGAGGATGTCGGCGCGATCCTGCTCCGTGAGGCAGGGCTCGGGTGCCGGGGGGCACTCGAAGCTGAAGTTGTCACGGTCCATCTCGCGGAACATGAACTCGTACTGGTCGAGAACCTCCTCCAGAGTCTTCGCGGAGTTGTCGTGGAAGTAGGGGGCGGTGTCGGCGATGCCCCAGAGGGTGGGGATCTTGAACGCAGGGCCGCCCACCTCGGAGGCCACGATGTCGTTCGACAGGCAGCGGTCGACGCCCTCGGCATCCGTGAAGCAGGTCGTTCCCGCAACGAGCGCGATGCCCGGGTCACTGACCGGCTCGGCGTACACGCGCGTCCCAGCCGGCGTCTCCGCGATCTCGTTGGTGGCGGGGTCGACCCAGCACCACTCCCGCTTGGGGTTCGGGTTCGCGGGCTCTCGTCCGACCTGCGAGGTCTCGATGTGGACCCCGGGGGCGAAGACGTGGGTTGGCCCCGCGCGATTGAGGAGGGGACCGAAGTGACACTCGCCGCAGACCTGGCGGGGCTGGAAGAACGCGCGCCCCCGCACCTCGGAGGGTGTGCCGCCTTCGGGGAGCCTGGGCATGGTGCCGGACGCCGCCGCAGCCCGGAGCGCCTCGTGGCTGAACAACGACTCCTGGAAGGTGGCGATGAGCTCGAGCTCCTCCGGGGTCGGCTCGCGCTGGTGCTCGTTGTGGGTCTCCACGGCGCTCAGCGCCTGAGCTGCCAGGTCGTCGCCCTCGCGCCCGTCGACCATCAGGTGCTGCTCGAGCGCGACGTTGAAGACGCTGGGGTTGCCGCGGTGGAGGATGACCTCGGTGGCGGCGGGGTCGTCGCAGGGCCGGACGCTGAGGCCGGAGTCGTGCAGGGGCAGCTCGATCGGGATGCGCATCGTGGCGTCCCGGCGAAGCCGGTCGTAGGACGTGCCGGCGCCGTCGTCGCTGTCGATCGCCCGGAAGAGCGGGCCCTCGGGATCTTCGGCCCAGCGCTGCTGCACGAGCTCCGGGGTGATCGTGCCGAAGTGCTCGAGCTCGTGGCAGGTGCTGCAGACCCTCCCGTTGCCGTCGAACGTCTCCTGCGTGAACAGTGTCTCGCCGAGCTCGAGCGGCGTCTGCGGCGGGGTATCTGGGGCAGCGCAGGCGAGCGCCAGGCATCCGACACCCATGGCGATGCAGCCCGCTGAGAACGGGCGACGACTCTTTTTCATGGCGGGCCTCCGCGGAGCTCGACGGTGGTTCTATCCACTGCAACGGTGTGCGGCGGTGCTTTCGGACACCCTCTGTGGTCCGTTCCGGGCCTACGTCAGCTTCCAGCCGTCGCGGTAGTCGTAGCCGATGAGTGCATCCATCGCGGCGGAGCCAGCGGTCAGCTTGTCGGGCTGCCAGCGGACGACCTCGTGGGTGCGGACCGCCAGGTTGCCGATGAGCACCATCTCGGTGAGGGGCCCCGAGTGCGTGGCGAAGTCGGAGCCGGCCTTCTTGCCGGCCTTGATGGCTTCGGTCCACTCCTTGTAGGGGCCTTCGGTGCGCGCGAACTTCTCGGCGGGCGGCTCGGCCTCGATCTTCTGATGCAGCGCCTCGGGGTAGAGCTGCGGGCGGTTGCCGTACATGTCGGCGATGAGGATTCCCTTTTCGCCGACGAGGATCTGGCCGCTGCGCATCGTGGGCCAAGTGTCGCCGTCGAAGAACTCGTGGCGTGGCGGGCTCAGCTGGCCGTCGCGCCAGATGACGTCGATCGGTCCACGGTTGCCCTTGGCCGGGAACTTGTACTCGATGCGGCACGCCGCAGGAGCAGACTCCGCGTACAGCTGGGTGGTCTCGGCCACCACCTCGGTGGGCGTGCCGAGGTCGAAGGTCCAGAACGCGGCATCCATCGCGTGGCAGGCGATGTCGCCGAGAGCGCCCGTCCCGAAGTCCCACCAGCCGCGCCAGTTGAAGGGGTGGTAGTAGTCCGGGTGATACGGCCGCCACTGCACCGGTCCGAGCCAGAGGTCCCAGTCGACGTGGGGCGGCACGTTGTGCGCGTCGGACGGGCGGTCCAGCGCCTGCGGCCAGATCGGGCGGTTGGTCCAGTACTCGATCCGGGAGACCTCCCCGAGGATGCCCGACTCCACCCACTCGCGGATCTGACGCGTGCCGGTGCCCGCGTGGCCCTGGTTGCCCATCTGGGTGGTCACGCCGGACTCTTCCGCGACGGCCATCATCCTGCGGCACTCCTCGAGAGTGCGCGTGAGCGGCTTCTGGCAGTAGACGTGCTTGCCACGCTGCATCGCGTCGAGCGCGATCATGGCGTGCGTGTGGTCGGGCGTGGAGACGATGACGGCGTCGATGCCGGGCTCCGCGTCGAGCATCTTGCGGTAGTCGGTGTAGCGCTTGGCGTCCGGGTACTTCTCGACGGCGCGCTTGCCCCGCTGGAAGTCGATGTCGCAGAGCACGGCGATGTTCTCGTGCGCGCAGCCGACGATGTCGCTGTAACCCTTGCCGCCGGCGCCGATGCCCGCGATGTTGAGTGTGTCGCTCGGCGCTTTGTAGCCGACACCGCCGAGCACGTGGCGCGGCACGATGGTGAGGCCCGCGGCCGAAGCCGCCGCGGTGGTCATGAAGCTCCTGCGGTTCATCTTGGCCATCTCGATTGTCTCCGGGAGTGAGTGCCCTGAAGATATCGACCGGCTCGGCGCACGGTCAATTCGGGGTACCGGCTCAGTGGGGGAGCGCGAGACGTCAGCGGACCAGGACCGCGACCGAGGAGTGCACCCGGCGTCCGCGCCCGTCTTCGAGCGCTACCACCAGGCGCTGGTCCCGGGCCTCGAGCTGGCCGGCCGGGATCTCCAGGAGCAGCTGGGAGGCGTTGCCGGGAAGGCCACCCTGCTGGCCCACGATCTCGGCCTCGAGCTGGTCCCCCGCCGCGAAGGCGTCGAGGTTTCCGGGCGCTTCCGCCGTCTCGGTGGCCCAGGCGCGCAGCCGGAGGCCGTTCAGGTCGAGCCCGTGCACGAGCAGCTGCACGCGCGCCGGCTGGCCGGAGACGAGAGCGGCGCGGGCCGCGGGAACCCGGTCGCCGGCAACGGCGAAGACGTCGAACGGACGCCCGGCGTCCCCCTGCTCCCGGGCCTGCAGCCACGCGTCGTCCGCTTCGAGGACGAGGGGTGTCGACACGAAAGGGTCGTCGCCGAGGAGGTCGGGAACCACAATCTGGCCGCTCGACACGGCGCTGCTGCCGGTGCGGGAGTTGCGCACCAGGACGCGCAGCCTGTAGGAGCCGGGCTCGAGATCGAGGTTGCCGAGGAAGCGCAGGCCCGTGCTCGCGAGGGTGAGCTGCGTCTCGCGGAGGTCGAGACCCATGGCCTGGGCGAAGAAGTCGGCGACCGTGCCGTCGGGCCGGAAGGCATAGGCGTAGATCTCCACCGGCAGCATGGGCGGCTGTGCGCCGCGGAGGAGTCCCGCACCTTCGACGTCGACCACGATGGGGGTCCACGTGCGCTCGCCCTGGTGGGCGGCTGGAGCCGCGACCACCGCGAGGTCGAACGCCCCACCCTGCGTGTTCTCGAAGATCATGCGGGCTGTGCGCAGGCGCCGTTCGGTGGGGTCGGCCGCCATGTAGGGGATGGGGGCGTAGTAGCCCGGGCGATGCACGAGGCGCGCGCCCTTGTGCTTCTTGCCGAGCTTGACCTCGATGCGATGGAAGGTGCCGTCGGCCAGGAGGTCGCGCGGCTGGAACGTGAGCAGATAGGTGACGGACGTGCGGTCGAGGAGCTCGCCCATGGCAACCCCCATGTCGTTGTAGTTGCGGAAGAGCTCGCCACCCGTGTCGTTCGCGAGCACGAAGAGGCCGTCCTGCCGGACGGCCGACTCGCGCGCCGAGGAGCCGCTGAGGTCGGTCGCCCGCAGGCCACCGATGTCGACCGCCTGGATGGCCGCCCCCGACCGCCGGAACTCCTCGATGACCTGGGTGAGCCCGAAGAGGGCCGCCGTGCTGCCGTAGCGCTCGTTGGAGTCGATCTCCCAGTAGCGGCCGCTCTCGGCGGCCTCCGCGAGCTGCTGGATGCGCTCCTGATCCTGGATGGCGTTCCCCATGAGCACCGTGCTGTCGAAGCCCTCGGAGAGAAGCACCACGTGCTTCGTGCCTTTCGACTGCCGCAGCATCTGGCCGACCTGGGACATCGCGTCCATGTAGCCCTGGATCTGGCTCTGTTTCTGCTCGCGCACGGAGACCGCCGCCATGCGCTGCGTGTCCTGCAGGGCGGCCAGCTGCATCTCGAGACGGTCGGCAAGCCCAGCGCCGGTGTCGGCGAGGAGATTGCCCCCGCCGGTGTCCGCGAGCTGGTCGAGACGACTGACGAACGTGTCGATCGTCATGCGCAGGGGATCGGTGTTCGGCACGTCGAGCGGATCCGGCATGCCGAGCCCGTCGATGGCTTCGAGCATCTGCCGGCGGTCGCTCGTGAAGTTCAGCACGAGCTGGACGCCGCGGCTCTCGCTGAAGGTGACGACGCCGGCCATGTCGGCGGGGTGCAGCGATTTGAGCACGAGGTCTTTCGCTCCCTGGCGCGCCCGCACGATCGCGGTGGGGTCGGAGAAGGACAGGTCGAACAGCAGGAGGAAGTGCCGCCGCGCGGCGAGGGGGATGCTCTTCGCGTCTCCCTCACCCCAGAAGCGCCCCCCGTCGACCGTGCTCAGGTCGACCACGTCGAAGCCGATCAGCGGCTGCTTCTTGCGGCCTTCGACGATCTCGAAGTCGGCCTGGGTGAGTCCCCGCACCGGTTGGCCGTCGCGCAGGACCTGCACGGGAACCTCCACGGCCAGGACTTCGGTGGTCTCGGCGACGGTCTGGTCGGCCAGGCGGCGGCGCTGCCCGTCGGCGGCCGGAGGCAGCAATAGGCCGAGGAGCAGGCCAAGCGAGGCAAGGCGCAAGGCGCGCCCGGCGGGTGGCGTCTCTTGGGGCATGGGATTCACGGTACGCCAACCCTACGGGATGGCCGGCCATTCCCGCCCCGCCGATGGCCGATCACCGTGGGCGGGTGGCGGGCATGCCGCCATAGCGCGGCAGCAGACGGAACAGAGTGTTCCATCGATGCGTTGCTATGCTCGAAAGGGTCGTCGCTCAGGGCAGCTCCGCCTGGCAGCCGCACGACGCTTGGTGCCGATGATGCAGTGCTTCCGGGGGAACCAGGCCGCCTGGC
The DNA here is from genome assembly GCA_965223385.1 of Candidatus Multivoraceae bacterium. Lineage (GTDB taxonomy): Bacteria > Acidobacteriota > Thermoanaerobaculia > Multivoradales > Multivoraceae > JBCCLJ01. The sequence continues at coordinate 144,199 of CBDCWR010000004.1, forward strand.
GCGTCCTGATGGGGGTCGGGCTCTTGCTCGTGCCCGCCGCGCTGTGCGCGCAGGACGCGGGCTTCCGGGGGCTCCTGGCCGTGCGCGGCAACCGCGTGCTCGCGGCGGAGAATCCGGATCGCGCGTTCACGCCCGCGTCGGTGCAGAAGCTGGTCGTCTCGGCTGCGTCGCTCCACCACCTCGGGGCGGACTACCGCTTCGTCACCCGCCTCCGCTCCGCGGGCGCACGCGAGGGTGAGGTGCTGCGGGGCGACCTCGTCGTCGATGCAGGCGGCGACCCGACCTGGTCGGAGCGCTTCTACGAGAAGGACGCGCGGGCGCCTCTGCGCGATCTGGCCCGGGCACTCCGCAAACGCGGCATCGCACGCGTCGAGGGTGGTCTGGTGATCGATCTCTCCCGGTTTCCGGGGCGCGCCATGCCGGTCGACTGGCCCGTCGGCGACGTCGCGTTCTCCTACGGCGCACCGGTCTCGGGCCTCGCGGTGGACGAGAACCACGTGTGGCTCCACATGGCGCCGGGCGGCTACGTCGGGGCCCCCGGGAGGGTGCGAAGTGGCTCCGAAGATCTCGAGGTGGTCAATCAGACGCGTACTGTGTCCAAGGCCCGGCACGGGCGCGGGACCGTGGACTTCCAGCCGGTCTGGGGTGAGGCGCGCGTGATCGCGCGCGGCGAGTACCCCATCAGCGAAGGGCCGTTCGACCTCAAGGTGGCGTCGCCAGACCCGGTGGCACGTGCCGGCCGCGAGCTGCTGAGGGTGCTCGCAGACGAAGGCGTCGAGGTGACGGGAGAGCTCGTGATCTCTCGCGACCCTCTGCCGCAGAGCGCCGTTCTCGCGACGATCACGTCGCCGCCGCTCGCCGAGATCCTGGTCCCCGTGCTGGAAGACAGCAACAACTGGCTCGCCGAGATGGTCCTGCGCCTCATGGCGCTCGAGGTGGCGGGTGAGGGGCGGCTCGATACGGGGATCGAGCTGCTGGAGGCCTTCCTGGAAGAGACGGTGGGTGCGGAGCCCGAGAGCTACGTGCTCGACGACGCGTCGGGGCTTTCGCCGTTCAACCTGATCACTCCCAACACGGTTCTCCGGCTGCTGCAGTTCGCGTGGCAGCAGCCGTGGCGCGACGCCTTCGTGCAGGCCATGCCGAGCAGCAGCCGCGGAACGCTCGCGCGCGGCTGGCCGCGCCTGCCGGCGATTGCGGCCAAGACCGGCACGCTCCGCGGCACCCAGACGCTGGCCGGAATCCTCGATCCGCGGGCGTCGGAGCCCACCTTCTTCGTGATCTTCCTGAACCACCGGCGCGAAGGTCGGTTCGCGCTGCGCGCACAGATCGCGGAGCAGCTGTGGAGCTGGCACCGGACCCGGCCGGCGTCGGGGTCCGACTAGCCGGAGTGCCGCACCGGGGGTCAGCTCTCCCGGGCGTCGCGGATGTGGCGCCGGATGCCGCCCACCATGGCCCCGAGGTCCGTGCCGAGATTGACCATCTGGAAGCCCTGGTCGATGCGCCGTTTGGCGTCTTTGCCCGTGTTGCAGTAGTAGCCGCCGGCCTTCCCCGCGGCGCGGGCGGCCGCGAGAACCCCTGCCACGACCTCTTCGACGTCTGCGTGCTGAAGGTCGAGAAAGTGCCCGAACGCGGCGGAGAGGTCGGCCGGCCCGATGAGCAGGTAGTCCAGGCCGTCGATCGCGGCGATCGCCTCGACCTCCTCGACGGCTTGTCGCGTCTCGATCTGCACTCCGACCAGCACCTCCTGGTTGATGCGCTGGAAGTAGTCGGCCGAGTCGGCGCCGAAGTTCGTGGCGCGCCCCGGTCCGATCCCGCGGGTGCCGACCGGCGGGTACCTGCAGGCGTCCACGATGGCCTGCGCTTCGGCAGCCGTCTGGATCTGTGGTGCCAGGATGCCCTCGAGGCCCAGGTCGAGCAGCTTCTTGATGGCGGTGGGCTCGGCTTCCGGGATGCGCGCGATGAGGGTGGGGGCGCCCTCCGGCCCTCGGGTGCCGCCGCCGGCCTGCAGGAGCGCGAGGGCGTCATGGGCGTCACCGAGGCCGTGCTCGAAGTCGAGGAGAATCCAGTCGAGGTCGAGGGTGGTGGCGGCTTCGACGAGGAGCGGGCTCGCGGTCTGCGACCACAGACCAAGTGCGGGCTCGCCGTTCTTCAGCTTGGCTTTGGCTCGGTTGTTTCTCATGGTGCCGGCACTGTACCTCGTGCGGCCATGCTCGGCTGGTGGATACCAGCCTGCGCGTGACCCATGGCTCGGCTGGTGGATACCGCGCCTGCGCGTTGCCGTTCGCGAGCTCAGGTGGCGCCGCGTGCGATGCGCTCCCTGGCGAGGGAGTCGGCGACTTCGGAGGTCGGGCGCTCCTCCCGCGCCGCCCGTTCGACGATCTCTGTCGTGACTCCGTCGAGAGCGAGCACGCGTTGCCGCGCCGCTTCGAGGGTCGCGGCGTCGGTCACGCCGGAGGTGAGCGGGTGGGTGCCGATCTGCGTGCCGACGCAGATCATGCCGCCGCTGTTGGCGACGTAGTCCGGGACGTAGGTGATGCCGGAGGCGGCCGCGGCGTGGCCGTGCCGCGGCTCGGCGAGCTGGTTGTTGGCCACTCCGCACACGACCCTGGCTCGGATCTGGGGAAGGGAGACATCGTGAAGAACGCCGCCGAGCGCGCAGGGCGCGAGCACGTCGACCTCCTCGGCGTGGATCTCGTCCGGATCCACGGGACGGGCTTCGAAGCGATCCACGGCCTGCCCGACGCGTGCTGCGTCGACGTCGGCCACCACGAGCTCGGCCCCGGCCTCGCGAAGGAGCCGCGCGAGCTCCATGCCGGTCGCCCCGAGCCCCTGCACCGCGACGCGGAGACCGTCGAGGTCGCGCCCGAGGGCGGTCCTCGTCGCTGCACGCAGGCACGTGAAGCCTCCGAGCGCGGTGAAGGTGGAGGGGTTGAAGTCGCCTTCGTAGCGGGCCGCATTGGCGAAGACGAAGTCGCAGCGCTCGGCCAGCACGTCGGCGTCCTTCGGCCCGACGCCGACATCGATCGCCGTCCAGTAGCGCCCGCCGAGGGATTGGACGTGGAGGCCAAAGGCGCGGAGCAGGTCGTGCTTCTCCGGCGCCCTCGGATCGGCGACGATCACACACTTGCCGCCGCCGAGCGGCAGCCCCGCCAGCGCGTTCTTGTAGCTCATCCCCTGCGCGAGTCGGAGGACGTCGGCGAGGGCCTCGTCGAACGAGGAGTAGGGGTGCATCCGGCAGCCGCCCGCGGCCGGGCCGAGCCGCGTGCTGTGCACCGCGATGATCGCGGACAGCCCCGCGTCCTCGTCGTGGCAGAAGAGCACCTGCTCGTGCCCGGCGAATTCAGCGTGATCGAAGACCGTCATGAGTGGATTCTGCGGCTCCTGGCACTGAAGGCAACCCCCAGGCCAGTCGAAGCGCGTCGCGGCTTCGCCGCGCGTCGCGCCGATGCTCGGCTGGTGTGTACCAGCCTGCGCTCGGCTCGGTCCATTCGCGGATCGCTCCAAGCGCGGCTTCGCCGCGCGTCGCTCGGAGTCCTTTCAGGCCCTCCGGGCAAGCGCACGCCGAAGGCGTGCTGCGCGCAGGCCGCCAAGGCGGCCGGAGCATCCACATGAGTCATTTCAGGCGTGGTAAAACCACGCCTGAAATGACGACCGAAGACACCAAAAGAGTCATCTATTCGATGGTCGAGGTCGGCAAGACCTACGACGGCGGCAAGACCGTCCTCCGGGACATCTCGCTCTCCTACTTCTATGGCGCCAAGATCGGCGTCATCGGCCTCAACGGCTCCGGCAAGAGCACCCTGCTACGCATCATGGCCGGCGTCGAGAAGGACCATCTCGGCGAGACGATGCTCTCCGAGGGGTTCACCGTCGGCTACCTGGAGCAGGAGCCCCAGCTCGAGGCGGGCAAGACGGTGCGCGAGATCGTGGAGGAGGGCGTGCAGGAGATCGCCTCAAAGCTGAAGGAGTTCGACGAGATCAACGAGAAGTTCGCAGACGTGATGACCGACGACGAGATGCAGAAGCTGATCGAGCGTCAGGGGGAGGTGCAGGAGGCGCTCGACCACCTCAACGCGTGGGACCTCGACTCCCGCCTCGAGCTCGCCATGGACGCTCTGCGCTGCCCGCCGCCGGAGACCTCGGTCGACGTGATCTCGGGAGGCGAGCGCCGGCGGGTCGCCCTGTGCCGGCTGCTGCTGCGGCGGCCGGACATCCTGCTGCTCGACGAGCCCACGAACCACCTCGACGCCGAGACGGTGGCATGGCTCGAGCGTCACCTGCAGGAGTATCCGGGCACGGTGATCGCAATCACGCACGATCGCTACTTCCTCGACAACGTCGCTGGCTGGATCCTGGAGCTCGACCGGGGCTACGGCATTCCGTGGAAGGGCAACTACTCGTCCTGGCTCGACCAGAAGCAGGAGCGCCTGCGCAAGGAGGAGAAGTCGGAGTCGGCACGGCAGCGCACGCTCGAGCGTGAGCTCGAGTGGATCCGCATGACGCCCAAGGCGCGGCAGACGAAGTCGAAGGCTCGCATCTCGGCCTACGAGAAGCTGGTGGCCGACGGCGGCGACAGCCGTCGCGAAGAGATGGAGATCTTCATTCCGCCGGGGCCCCGTCTCGGAGGAGTGGTGGTGAAGGCCGAGAACGTCGCCAAGGGCTACGACGACAAGCTTCTCTACGACGACCTCAACTTCGACCTGCCCGCAGGCGGCATCGTGGGCGTGATCGGCCCCAACGGTGCCGGCAAGACGACGCTGTTCCGCATGATCATCGGCGAGGAGCAGCCCGACTCCGGCACCTTCACGGTGGGCGAGACCGTGCAGCTGGCCTACGTCGACCAGAGCCGCGAGCTCGAAGGCGACCAGAAGGTCTGGGAAGAGATCTCGGGCGGTGGCGAGACCATGACGCTCGGCTCACGCGAGGTGAACTCGCGCGCCTACGCCGCGCGCTTCGGCTTCACGGGCAGCGACCAGCAGAAGGCGGTCGGGGGGCTCTCGGGCGGGGAGCGCAACCGCGTGCACCTGGCCAAGATGCTCAAGTCGGGCGCCAACATGATCCTCTTGGACGAGCCGACGAACGACCTCGACGTCAACACGCTCCGGGCTCTGGAGGAGGCGCTTGAGGGCTTCGGCGGCTGCGCCATGGTCATCTCCCACGATCGTTGGTTCCTCGACCGGGTCGCCACCCACATCCTCGCGTTCGAGGGCGACAGCGAGGTGTTCTGGTACGAGGGCGGCTACAGCGACTACGAGGAGAACCTGCGCGAGCGCAAGGGGGACGCCGTGGACCGGCCGCACCGCATCACGTACCGCAAGCTCACGCGCTGAACGGGTCGCCGGCCGACGTGCAGCGGTCGGCTACTTGTTCCGCTGGAACGTGATCCCCCGGACGCGTCCCGCTTCGAGCTCGAAGGTCTGGACCTTGCCTCGCTCGACGTGGGTCGCCTCGGCGCGGACTCCGCGGCGCGCCAGCTCGACGCCGCCGTCCGCCGTGGCCGTCAGCGGGATCTGGGCGCCGTCGTTGATCCGCAGGCCGAGCCCCGAGTCACCTTCGGCGATCTGGTAGGTCGCGCGGAGCTCTTCGCTCCAGTAGCTGCCGATCCACTGCCGCGAGTCTGTTGCCTCGAGCGTCTCGTCGGGTGCCTCCGGCGACGCCTGGCGCGGGGGCTCCTCGGAGGCGGGGCCGATCACGTCAGCCAGCACCACTGCGGTGACGCTCTCCGCGAGCCGGGCAGTGTTCACGCTCGCCAGGTTGCAGAGCAGTGCCACCGAGACGCCGTGCTCCGGGTAGCGCACGAGGAAGGCCCGGTAGCCGAACATGCCGCCGCTGTGCTGGACGCTCGGGAGGCCGCGGACCTCCCGGTGGGAGATGCCGAAGGCGTAGGCGATCTCGGATCCGTCGAGCAGCTTCCCTCGTTGCAGCATGCTCGGCCAGAAGTCGGCTCCGAGCGCCCTGTCGGCTGCGCCGCGCTCCCATCGAGCGAGGTCCTCGATGGTCGTGATGAGCCCGCCGCTCCCGACCTGGTCGAAGGCCGGCGACCAGGCGACCACGAAGCCCTCTTTTCCCTCCGGTGCAGGCGCATAGGCGGAGGCGCGGCGGGCGACGATCTCGTGGCGGTCGTCGTGAAAGTGGGTGTCGCGCATGCCGAGCGGCTCGAACATCTCGGCTGCGGCGAACTCGCGGAGGGTGGATCCCGTCGCCCGGCCGACGATCTGCGCCATGAGGAAGTAGCCGGAGTTGGAGTAGAGGTACTCCGAGCCGGGCTCGAAGTTGAGAGCCTTCTGGCGCGCGATCAACGCCACGACCTGCTCCTGCGTCATCGGGGTCTCGAAGGCGATCCCACCCAGCTGCATGAGGCCGAGGTAGTCGCGGATACCGCTGGTGTGGTGCACCAGATGGCGCACCGTGACCCCGGCGTTGACCTCGGGGAGCTCCGGGACCCACTTGCGGATCGGGTCGTCGAGGTTCAGGTAGTCCTTCTGGGCCGCGAGGAGAATGGCTGCGGCGGTGAACTGCTTGGAGACCGATCCGGAGTAGAAGGTGGTCCGCGAGTCGATTGCCATCCCGGTCTCCAGGCTGGCCATGCCGTATCCGCGGTGAAAGACGAGCTGGCCCCGGTCGATCACTCCCACCGCGCACCCGGGAGATCTCGAGCTGTCGAGCGCGGCGAAGATGTCGTCGATCTCGCGCTCGGCGGTGGCATCGAGCGGCACGCCCGCCTGCGCCATCGCGGCGACCAGAGCCAGACTCAGGAGAGCAACGGTCCGTTTCATGCGTACCTCCGCTTTGAGGCCAGTTCGGAGAGGACAGTTCAAAGGAGCTTCATCTGTGGTGGCAGGATCAGCGACAGCGCCTTGGCCTCCACCTGATCCAGCCAGCTCTCGCGCGCCGCCGGATCGAGCACGACGGTCTCGAGGTCCCGCGCTCGGATCTCCTGCTCGAGGCGCTGGTCGACCTCCCGCTGAAAGCCTCGGTCGGTGGAGCGGACGCCGTCGTGCTGAACGTCACTCGAATCTGAGATGGGAACCTGAATGAAGAGGGTGTACGTCTCGAGCCACCCGGCGATGAGCGCTTCGAGTCGCGGCTGCTGGCCAGCGGCCAGCAGCAGGTACACGTAGTTGTCGAGCACGCTGCGATCGCAGAGCACCACCGGGTAGCGGGCCGCGGCGACGACCTCGTCGGCGATCTGGGTGTGCAGGATCCACGATTGCGCGGCCAGCGTCGTCTCCCGATTGAGCGGAAGCGGGCAGCGCCGCGCTACCTCGACCAGCACCTCGAGGGATACGTCGCGTGCCTTGAGGCGCGCTGCGAGCCCGTACACGAGCGTGGTCTTGCCGACGCCGTGGCTGCCGATGAAGGCGATCTTGGTCAAGGCTGACGGGGCGTGGCGGTGGCGGTCGGCGGGGGGAGCATCTGGTTATCCTAAGCCCTCCGGCGGGCCGGCAACCACATTCCCAGGAGACCTTCATGCGTTACAGCACGTCCGCGATCGAGCCCAAGGAAGTGATGCCCGGCTTCGCGGGGCGGTTCGTCCACTCCGAGCGCATGACCCTCGCGTTCTGGGAGCTTCCGGCCGGGCGCGAGCTGCCCGAGCACTCCCACCCTCATGAGCAGGTCCTGTTGCAGCGCAGCGGTCGCTTCGAGATCACGATCGACGGTGAGACGACGGTCGTCGAGCCCGGCGACTGCGTCGTCATACCGTCGGGCGCAGTGCATTCCGGTCGGACGCTGACCGACTGCGAGATCCTCGACGTCTTCGCGCCCGTGCGCGAGGACTATCGCGACGCCTGACGGAGCCTGCGAGCCTCGCGGGCAAAAAAAGAGGCCGCACTCCTGAGAGTGCGGCCTGTGCTGTCACGAAGGAGAAGGCAGCCCCTTCGGGGGCTGCTTTCGACGGTCCTGCGACCGTCCGGGCTCTCGGAACGATTCCCCCTGATGTCCTCGTTCCGAGCGGTGTGCGAGGTGTGTGTGCCGTCGCACCCTGACTCGGAGCAGGTCCCCCCTTAGCTGTCCCCGCTGCGAGTCGTGTTCGTCTGTCTCGAGATTCGACCGATACGGCCTCCGTCAAGATGTTCCCGGGTCACCTGCGGCCAACGTCCCCCAACGTGTCCGCCGGTGTGTCGTCAGGACTTCCCTTTCGTTCCTGCCTACTACTACGGAGATCCACTCCAAAAGACGCCATCCGTCGTCAAAAAAGATCGACGGTTCGCAGCTCGAGCCCTGGCCGGGGCGACCGAGCCGCTCGCGTGGGCGGGGGCCCGGTGGGACCAGCCGCCGCTCGGGAGGGAGGGCGGATTTCGTCGTTTCAGGCGTTGTCCGAGACGAAGTAGGCCAAGGTCGCGGCGACCAGGACGCCGCCGGTGAGGTGAAACAGCGCCGTGACGAGCGCGAAGGGCCACGGGTTCTGCCACCAGACGGGGCCGTTCAGATCCGTCAGCACCGCCCCGAAGACGAACAGCAGCAGCACGAAGCCGAAGCGGTGACCGAGGCCGCGAAAGGCAGAGCTCGTCATTCGGAGGAGCCAGGCCGCGAGCATGCAGGCGGTCACCAGGTGGAGGAAGCCCACCACGAAGACCGAAGGTGGCATCGCCGGCCGTCCTTCCGGGAAGACGAACAGCTGCGCCACCGGTCCGGCCTCGTGGCGGCCCTGGTAGGTGTCGACGTCGAGGAAGGCGTCGGGGAAGAGGTAGGTCCCCGGGGCGTCGATCGCAGCCTGGATCTGCGTGCCGAGGGCCTGGCTCGCCTCGGGATCCAGGTGCGCAAAGCCGGCGTTGGCCGTGGGCAGGACCGACCAGAAGAGTGCACCCCAGACGAAGAGCGCGATGCCTGCGACCAGGCCTGAAACGACGACGTTCTTCATGGGAGGCTCCTCTCGAGAGGTGGTGCGCAGCGGATGCTAGCGGAGCGACGGGAGGTCGTCGGATCAGTCGGCCGGCCAGGCGTCGCCGAGCTCTGCCAGAACCTGGGCGAAGACCTCGATGCCGTCCCAGAGGTTCTGGAGGCGCAGGTTCTCGTCGGGCGCGTGCTGCGAGTTGTCGTGGTTCACGATCGGCAGCACGATCACCTTGGCTCCCAGGACGTCCTCGAAGGTGGCGAGCGGCAGGCTGCCGCCGAGGATCGGAGTCCGCACGACGGGCTCCTGGCCCATGCGGTCGAGCACGGCGAGCAGAGCCCGGCTTGCGGGGTGCTCCAGGGGCGTCCGCAGCGCGCGGTAGCCGCCTTTCCACTGGAGGCGTGCGATCCGCGGGTGGGTCCGCCGCTCCGCGGGTGTGGGCTCGGTCGCCAGCACGTGGAACCCCTGCGCGCGGACGTGCGCGTCGACCGCCTGGCGGATGTCCTCCGGAGTGAGGTCGGGAACCAGCCGGAAGCCGAGGGTGGCGTGAGCCTCGGTGGGGATCGCGTTCGTCGCCCCCGGCCCGGTGCGCGCCATCGTCAGACCGCGGAAGTTGAGCGCGGGCTGCATGATGCGCTCGCCGAGCGGCGCGTTGTCGGCCTCGCTGGCGGCGAGTCCGAACGCGTCGCGCAGGTCTTCGTCCACCGGCGGAGCCGCAGCGATGGCGGCGCGGTCGGCGGGTGTCATCGGGACGACCTTCTCGGCGATGCCGGCCACCCGGATCTCGCCGTCGGGGCCGCGCATCGAGGCGAGGAGGTCGATGAGAAGGGCTCCCGGGTTGGGAGCCCAGTTGCCGTAGTGCCCGCTGTGAAGCGCCATCTCGGGGCCGTAGAGCGTCACGTCGACCCCCGTGACGCCCCGCACACCGAAGACCACCTGCTGGCGACGACTCTGGTGCACGGGGCCGTCGCAGAACAGCCAGACATCGGCTTCGAGAAGATCCCGGTGCCGCTCCAGCATGGCCCGGAGGTTCATCGAGCCGGCCTCCTCTTCACCCTCCAGGAAGACCTTGATGTGGATCCCCGGCGACACGCCGAGCGCCTCGAGGGCGTCGACGGCGGCCAGCAGCGCGACGATCGGGGCTTTGTCGTCGCTCACGCTCCGTGCAAACAGCCGCCACTCCGGGTCGACGGCGCTCGCGCTCGAGAGCGTCACCTCGCGCGTTCCTTCTGCGCCCAGCGGCCCCGTGCGCAGGGTCGGGGTCCAGGGGTCGGAGGACCAGCGCTCCGGGTCGACCGGCTGGCCGTCGTAGTGGGAGTAGAAGACGACCGTGCGCGTGGCCCCAGGGGAGCGCCGCTCGGCGAAGACGGCCGGGTTCGCCTCGGGCACGTCGTCGAGGCGCAGGAGGCGGGTCTCGAAGCCGCGGGCCTGGAAGAGCCCCGAGAGATGCTCGGCGTTGCGCTCGATATTGGGCCGGTCGGAAGCGACGTTGGGGATCGCGACCAGCTCGGCCAGCTCGCGGAGGATGCGGGTCTGGGAGGGCTGCTGGCTGTGCCAGGCACGCACGCGGGCGGCCAGGTCGCCGGCGTCCTGTGCCAGTGCCATCGGGGTCGTGGCGGAGGCGAGGCAGAGCCCGGCCAGCAGTGCGTGGGGCACAACGCGCCGGCGGCGGATGGCCCGGGGGGAACGGTGCTCTCCACGCGGCGTCGACGGTAGGTGGCCTCGAATGCCCGGATGGGTTCTCATGCCGGGGATTGTACGGTCGACGGCCCGCGCTCCAACCCTCCGACCGCATCGTCTCGCGGTGTTGGCGGCCGCGGGGAGAGGCTCGGTCGCTGGTACTCTGGGCCGGCTCGTTCCGCAGGTTCGACGGCTGCTGCTCGCGTCTCGGGACACCCCCGCGGCAGCGGTCTGCGTCGCGCCACCAACCCCGAGGGCCTTCCGATGATCCGCCTCCTGCTCTCCACCTTTCTGCTGCTCTGCCTGGCCTGTGCAACCGCGGGCGACTCCTCGTCCGCCCAGGAGACAGCACTGCAGGACCTCTACGATCGCGTGTGGGAGTTCCGCATGAGCGAGAGCCCGCTGTTCGCCACGTCGGTCGGTGATCTGCGTGCCAACGACCAGCTCGGCTCGGTGGCGCCCGCCGACCTCGACCGCAGGGCCAAGCGGAACCAGGCCTTCCTCGACGAGGTTCGCGCTCTCGACCTCGACGGACTCACCGCAGAGCAGCAGGTGAACGTGCGCATCCTGGAGCGTCAGCTCTGGAACGCGGTCGAGCTGCACCGCTTCGGCGACTGGCAGATGCCGCTCACGGCGGAGACGGGCTTTCACAGTGGCTTTGCGCGGCTGGGCAGCCGCGTGCCGCTCCAGAACGTGAAGCACTTCGAGGACTACATCGCCCGCCTCGGCCAGTTCCGGGCTCAGACCGGGCAGCAGATCGAGAACATGCGCGCCGGCATCGCGCGCGGCTGGGTGCTGCCGCGCGTCGTGCTCGACGGCTACGAGTCGACGATCACGGCGCACATCGTCGAAGACCCGGAGCAGAGCGTCCTGTACGAGCCGTTCGAGGAGTTTCCGGTCGGCGTGCCGGAGTCGGAGCGTGAGCGGCTGCGCGCTGCAGCGCGTGAGGTCATCGCGGCGGGTGTCGTGCCGGCCTACCGAGACTTCTATACCTTCTTCACCGAGGAGTACCTCCCCGCGTGCAGCGACGAGATCGCCGCGATCGAGCTCCCCGACGGCGAGGAGTTCTACGCGCAGCGGGTGAAGTTCTTCACCACCCTCGACCTGACGCCCGACCAGGTGCACGAGATCGGTTTGGCCGAGGTGAAGCGGATCCGGGCCGAGATGGAGGACATCCTGCGGCAGACCGGATTCGACGGCGGTTGGGGAAGCTTCCTCGAGTTCTTACGCACCGACCCCCAGTTCTATCCGCAGACGCCCGACGAGCTGCTGCGCGAGGCGTCGTACATCGCCAAGAGGATGGACGCCAAGCTACCGAGCCTCTTCAAGACGCTGCCCCGGACGCCCTACGGCGTCGCTCCCGTGCCCGAGCACATCGCTCCCAAGTACACGGCCGGTCGCTACGTCTCACCGCCGGAGAACAGCACGGAGCCGGGCTACTACTGGGTGAACACGTTCAAGCTCGAGAGCCGGCCGCTGTACGCGCTCACCGCACTCACGCTGCACGAAGCCGTGCCGGGTCACCACCTGCAGGGTGCTCTGGCGCGAGAGAAGGGCGAGCAGCCCAACTTCCGCCGTCACGACTACATCTCGGCCTTCGGCGAGGGGTGGGGCCTCTACTCCGAGTGGCTCGGCGTGGAGGCGGGTATGTACGAGGACCTCTACAGCCACTTCGGTCGGCTCACCTACGAGATGTGGCGCGCCTGTCGTCTCGTCGTCGACACCGGCATGCACGCTAAAGGTTGGAGCCGGGCCGACACCCTGCGCTACCTGTCCGAGAACACGGCCCTCTCGATTCACGAGATCACCACCGAGACCGACCGCTACATCTCGTGGCCCGGCCAGGCGCTCGCCTACAAGATGGGCGAGATCAAGATCCGGGAGCTCCGCGGACGCGCCGAGGAGCGCCTCGGATCGAGCTTCGACGTGCGCGAGTTCCACGACTGGGTGCTCGAGAACGGCAGCGTGCCGCTCGACATCCTCGACGAGCTGGTGAGTGCGAAGATCGAAGCTGCTGCGGGCGTCTAGCGCCCGTCGCGGGGCGCGGCCGGGGTTTCGTCGGCAGGCTCGGTGAAGGCGATGAGGTACCCGTTCGGGTCGCGCACGGCGAGCTCGAGCATGCCGTAGTCCATCACCTCCGGGCCCCAGGCGAAGTCCACGCGGCCGCGGAGCTCCTCGGCGAGGTCGGCCACCGAGCTGGGGTGTAGATAAAGCGTGCCACTCATCACCGGCTCGGTCGCCGTGCCGTGGGGCGGCTCGGTGTAGAGCTGGAGCACCGCTCCGTCGCGAGCCACCTCGGCCCAGGTCGGCTCGGTCTCGGGGTAGGAGCCGGTCTGATGGAAGCCGAGACGCGCGTAGAAGGCGAGAGTTTCGGGGAGGTCGCGGACGAGGAGCGAAGGAACGACCTTCTCGGCGAACGTGGCGCGGCGCTCCGTCATCGCAGAAGGAAACCGCCCTGCAGCGCGTCGTTCTCCTCGAGCCAGAACTCGGCGCGGCCCGTGACGCTCGCCGATCCGCACACCTCGGGCACCACGGCGGGCACGCTTCCCACCATCACCTCCTCGAGGGCGCACACCTCGAAGGTGGTGCCGAGGATGCTCTCGATCCGCAGCCGCTCTCCGAGGCGGACCTCGCCCCGAGCGCGGTGGATCGCGATGCGTCCGCTGACACCGGTGCCCGTGGGAGAGCGGTCGACCTCGCCATCGGCGAAGACGCACACGTTGCGGCTGTGCCCACCGCGCTCCGGAGGCCCGACGAAGATCACGCCGTAGAGGAAGCTCAGATCGGGGTCGCCCTCCGGGTGCGCGATCTCCATCTGGTCGGTGACCGCAGCCTTGATGCGCCGCCCGGTGTCGACGAGCTGCGCGTAGCCACTGGGGTCGAGGGGGATTCCGAGGGACGGCGCGTCCACGTAGGCATAAAAGGCGCCGCCGAACGCGAGCGCCACATGTACTCTCCCCAGTCCGGTGACCTCGACGTCACTCTCGCGCAGCAGGAACGACGGCACGTTGCGGAACGCGACCTGGACGACCCGACCACTCTGCTGCTCGGCGCGGGCGACGACGCGGCCGGCGGGCGTGTCGATGCGGATCTCTTGCGCATCGCGAGGCGCGAACAGGTCGTGCTCGATTCCCACCGTGACGAGGCCGATGATGCCGTGGCCGCACATCGTGCTGAAGCCTGCGTTGTGCAGGAAGAGCACGCCGACGTCGCCGTCCTCCGTGACGGGCTCGGTCAGGATGCACCCGTACATGTCGGCGTGGCCTCGCGGCTCGAGCATGAGCAGCTGCCGGAGGTGATCGTGATGACGCTGTGCGAAGCGACGCTTTTCCAGGATGCTGTCGCCGGGTATCTCGGGCCAGCCGTGCGTGATGACCCGCAGCGGCTCACCCGCGGTGTGGGCCTCGAGGGTTCGGACGACCTCGCTCTGCACGTTGCTAGCCTCCCGTGCCCGGCGGAAGCGAGCCGTCACCGCCGAGGCAGTCGGGTGACTCGCCGGGCCGTGCACCGCGCTCGGCCCACTCGGCGGGTGTCCACGCATCGATCGCCAGCGCGTGCACCGGGCCGTCGAGCTCTTCCTGCAGAGTCTTCATGATGGCGCGATGGCGCTGCAGGCGGCCTTTGCCCTCGAACTGGCTCGTGACGACCACCACGCGGAAGTGGCTCTCCGAGCCTCGGGGTACGTTGTGGTTGCCGCTCTCGTTGAGGACCTGGAGCTCCGAGGGCTGGAGCTGCGCCTCGAGCTTCGAGCGGATGGACGTCTCGACCTGCATCGTCGCGACCCTAGCAGCCCCTGACGGAGCTTCCGTGTCCGGGGTGGAATACGCTGCGGCCCCGGCCGTACCTGACACAGCCTCGCGCACACGTCTGCCGCGTGCGGGCGCTATTCTGAGCGAAACGGGAAGGAGCTCTTTTGGTCGAGAACGAGAAGACCCCGGGATGGGCGTGGGCCGCCCTCGGCTGCATCGTCTGCGTCTTTCTGGCCACGATCTTCGTGACCGTGGTCTTCGTGTTCGGTGCGCGGCAGGTGCGCGAGCTGGAGGAAGGACTGAAAGACCCGGAGGTGCGTGCCGAGAAGGTGCTCGGCGTTCTGGGAGCCGACACGCTACCGGACGGCTACTACCCGATGGTCGGCTTCTCACTGCCGTTCGTCTTCGACATGGCGATGCTCACGTCCGAGCCGCCGGGTGAAGACGGCGAGATCCAGAACGGCCTCGGAGAGCGCACGTTCATGTACTTCAAGATGCTCGGCCGCGCGAGCCAGGAGGAGGAGCTCTACGACTTCTTCGAGGGCAAGACGAACGATCCCACCGTCCTGCGGCGCCAGCGGATCAACCTGAACACGGGCAAGCTGCTCGACCGTGGAGTGCTGGAGCGGGAGGACACCAGCGTCCTCTGGGTCGCGCACGAAGGCACCTTCGGCATGGGCCGCGGTGCCGCCCGCGACGGGATTGCCAGCCTGATGCTCTTTCAGTGCCCCGGCCAGCGCCGCCTGCGCATGGGCATCTGGATGGCTCCCGCCCCGGAGGGTCTCGACGCCTCGGCGCTCGACAGTGAGAGCGACGCGATGCGCGCCGCACTCGCCGGATCGGCGGGTGACCCCGAGGAGATCCAGCGCATGGTCGCAGGCTTCAGGCCCTGCGGTGCGCGTGGCGGGTGAGGGTCAGCGCGCGCATTTGTGCACGAGGGCGCGCAGCTCGGAGTCGCGCTGCTGCAGGTCGCGCAGCAGCGCAAGGTGCATCCGGCACCGGTCCAGGTTGTGGAGGGGGCGGTGCGCCTTGAAGTACAGGTCGCCGTCGAGGTGGTCCGTGAGGAAGCGCACGGCCTCCTGGAGCACCATCACCTGCGCTCCCGCCATCACGTGCTCGACCTCGACGGGTGTGAGCACTCCGGCTGCGGTGCTGAAGTAGCCCTCGAGGAGAGCGCGGAGGCGTTGCTCGTCGATCCGCACCCGGTCGAGGTTGGTCTCGTCCTCGTCGAAGGTGTGCGTCATCGAACGGATCATGTGCCCGACGTCGTAGAGGACACTTCCGGGCATGACGGTGTCGAGGTCGACGACACACAAGACCCGATCCCGCGCGTCGAGAAGCACGTTCGAGAACTTGGCGTCGTTGTGGACGGTGCGGCGAGGAAAGTCGGCTGAGCCGAGGTGGTCTGCGACGACGCCGGCGAGGCCACGTTGGTGCTCGACTTGCGCGATCTCCTCGGTGCAGCCGGAGCAGCGCCCTGCCCGGTCGGCCGCGCGCGCGTGGTCGAACGCCCGCATGCGGTGGGGCGTGTCGTGGAAGTGCTCGATGGTCTCGTGCAGCGACGAGGCGTCGAGAGAGGCAAGCGCTTCGTGGAAGGTCCCGAAGGCCGCGCTGGCGGCACGGATGTGCTGCAGCGTCTCCGGCACCTTGCCGATTCTCTGGTGCTCGACCCAGTTGAACACGCGCCAGGTCTCGCCGGCATCGTCCAGCGCCGCTGGTGCGCCCCGCAGCGTGCGCTCGAGCACGAGTGCACCGAGAGGTGAGGTGCGAAGGTGGTCGACCACCGCGGTGACGTTGTCGACCACC
Organism: Candidatus Multivoraceae bacterium; assembly: GCA_965223385.1. Lineage (GTDB taxonomy): Bacteria > Acidobacteriota > Thermoanaerobaculia > Multivoradales > Multivoraceae > JBCCLJ01. The sequence goes on from CBDCWR010000004.1 coordinate 160,270, forward strand.
CGCTCGGGGTGCGGGAACACGTAGGAGTTGATCCGCTGCACGAAGACCGGGGCTGATCCTTCGACCGCGAAGGTCACGCGAAACGAGTCGTTGATGTGGCCGAAGCGGAGCCGCTCGGCCTCGTGCACCTCGGCGTGCGTGTACTGCCGGAGGACCCTACGAAGCGTCTCGCCGAGAGCGTCCTCTTTCGGGTCGTGTGCGCTCGGCGCGTCGCCGTCACTCACGATGTAGCCCCCTGGAGAGCCGACGGATCTGGATCTTCCACCACCGAGATCAGCGGGCCGTCGGTTGTCGCCGCCACCGCCGAGGCGACCCGAGCGGCCGGATAGCCGACCTTTCGCAGAGCCGCCACGAGGTCGTCGGCCTGCTGCTCCGGCAAGGCAAAGGCGAGACCGCCGCACGTCTGGGGGTCGAAGAGCAGCTCTCGCCGAGACCGCTGCCTGCGCGCGTCCGGCTGTGTGCTGCCGTTGCCGAGCGCGGGATCGAAGGTCATGGCGCGCGCCGATTCGAAGTTGGTGGCATGCGAGGTCGAGCGGACCCCGGCTTCGAGGAGCTCGAGAGCACCGGGGAGTGCCTCCACGGCGTTCGGGCGCAGGTGCAGGGCCACCCCGCTGGCGCGTGCCATTTCGCCGAGGTGGCCGGCGAGGCCGAAGCCTGTGATGTCGGTTGCTGCCGTGGCTCCGTGCTCGAGGGCGATCTGCACGGCCGCTTCGACGCCCTGGAGCATGGAGGCGTAGGCCGCCTGCACCCAGGGCCCGGCCGCACGGCCTTGCGCGTCTGCACGCAGAAGGACCCCGGTGCCGAGGGCGTGGGTGCACACGATCTCCATCCCCGGCTGCATGCGATCGAGGGTGAGCAGCGGTCGTTCGGACTCGCCGGAGACCGAGAGGCCGACGTTCATCTCCGGTCCGATGGTGGAGTGGCCCCCCAGGAGTGTGATGCCGTGCTCGTCGAGGACGTGTCGCACCCCGGCCAGCACCTGATAGAGGCGCTCCTCCTGGGCGTCCTGCGGCAGCTCCTCGGGCACCGTGACGAGCGCCAGGGCCGTGGTCGGACGCACGCCTTTGGCCCAGATGTCGGTGGCCGCGTTGAGCGCCGCCACCTGGCCGACGAGGTAGGCGTCGCCCGAGAATGCGCGGAACGCGTCGACACTCACCACGACCTCGTCCCCTTGGGAGGTGGTCCACGCTGCGGCGTCGTCTGCTTGCTCCGCCCCCAGAGTCACGCCCTGCGGTTCGCCCGGCGGCGCCGGCAACCGCGCGAGCGCTCGCTCGAGGGAAGACTGCCCGACCTTCGCCGCGCAGCCGCCACAGAACATCTCGTCCATGCCGTCCATCTCGGGAAACTCGTCGTGGAGCTCGGCTCCGCGCAGAACCTGAAAGCGGCGCATGAACTTGCGGTCGATGTGGTCTTTCCACCGCATCACCCATGCGCCTTCGAAGGCGCGGCCCCACTTCGAGCCGATCGCGGTTCCGTCACCCAGGTTGAGGAGCGTCAGGAAGTCCGACTGCGGTCGGTAGGAGCGGAGCTTTCGCCCCTCGAGCAGTGCCTCGAGGTTGTCCCGCAGCACGGGTCCCTGCCGCACCGCGTACACGCCTGCCTTCGGGGTCTCCGGAAAGGCCGCGAGGGTGGCGCAGTCGCCCACGGCGAACATGGTCTCCTGACCCTGGACGCGGAGGTCGGATGCCGTCGACAGGAAACCGCGCGCGTCCGTGGGCAGGCTGCCGGGGTCGAAGTCGTGGTGCGGATGCGCGCCGGTCACCCAGAGCGTCCGGTCGGCTGGAAGCGATCGACCGCTCTCCAGCCGGAGGCGGCCACTCTCGACCACTTCGGCGCGCTCGCGGAGCAGCACGTCGATGCCGCGACGCGCGGCGGCCTCCTGGACCCGTCGCGCCAGGGCGCGGGGGTGGCCTTCGAGCAGTGCTTCGCCGGCGTGGACGAGCGCAACCTGCAGCTCGCGCGACGACTGCCGGGCGCGCTCCCACAGGCAGAACGCGAGCTCCACCCCCCCGGCTCCGCCGCCCACGACGGCGAGGCTCTCGGCCGGCGCCCGTGTGCCCTCGAGCTCCGCGTCGATGGTGTGAACGAAACGGCCGATCGGGCGCGTCGCGAGCGCGTGCTCGCGCACGCCCGCCGTCGCGAGACCGCTGACCGAGGAACCGATGTCGAACGAGGCGATGTCGTAGGGCAACGGCGGGCGCCGGTCGAACTTCAGCGTCTGGGTGTCGGCGTCGACTCCGACGACGGGATCGAGGATCACCTCGGCACCCGCGCGTCGGGCGAGCGGCACGACGTCGATCTCGAGCTCTTCGGCGGCGTACTGGCCTGCGACGAAGCCGGGCACCATGCCGGAGTACACGGCGACGGGCCGGTCGAGCACGACGGTCACCTCGACGTCGGGGAAGCGGCCCTGCGCCCGCCACTGCATGGCGACGTGGCGCAGCACCTGCACGTGCGTGTGGCCGCCACCCACCAGAGCCAGGTGGGTCAAGGGCTCATCCCCCAGCCCTGGCGACGCCGTGGTCTAGGGGTCGACGCCCAACGGACGCATGTGGCGCCAGGAGAGCTTCTGCACGTTGTCGCCGCCCAGGTCCTTCGCACGGAGAAGAGCAAAGTCGGCCACCGCGAGGAGGTCGTCGACCTCGCTGGCGCTGACCCGCGAGCTGCCGTACTCGAGGGCAAGGAGGCCGGCCGAGATGGACACCGAAAGGGGACCCGACGCACCCGAGATCTCCAGGTGCCGTACGCGTCGCTTGACGGTCTCCACGCGGGCGCTTGCTTGAACCAGTGAGGCATTCGGAAAGACGACCATGAACTCGCGATCGCTGTACTCTCCGAGCGAGTCCTCCCGACCGAGCTCTTGACGAATCGCGGCAGCGACCTGGTTCATGACGCGAGCGCGCTCGGCGGAGCCCTCTTGCGTCTCGATTCGGTCGAGCTGATCGATTTCGATGATACCCAGTGTGACCGGGTGATGCTGCGCCCCGGCGCGCGCCAGCTCGCTGGCCAGGTCTGCGAGCACGTCGTGACGGGGCAGGCGGTCGAGCGGGCTCTCGCGCTGCCGCAGGTGGCGCTCGAGGCGATGGTCCAACAGCTGCGCCACGTGGACGCCGACCAGCTCGACCAGCTCCTGGGTCAGCGCCTTCTGCGGCGAACCGTCGAAGCGCGGTCCGAGCATGAGCCAGCCGTCTCCCTCACGGAGCTGGAGACGCAGAACCAGACTCCCGTCGTCCATCAGGCAGAGGGTGCGGCGGGTCTGTCGTGCCAGCTCCAGCTCCGTCTGTACGTGGCTCCAGAACGGGTCCCGGGTCAGGGGCTCGACGCGGTACGTGCAGCTGCGCTTCCCGTTCCTGCGCCGGTAGCAGTAGGCCGCCACGCGGAAGCGATGGAGGCCCGGGTCGTCGAGGGCCAGGCTCACCGTGGACACGCGAAACGCGTCGCGCAGGCCCGGGAGCAAGGCGTCGACGAGCGCGTCGAGATCCTCGTGCCGCCCGAGTCCCTCGAGCCAGCGGCTGAGCTCGCGGAGGGTGGCACGCTGCACGCCGGCGGCGTCGCGGTGTGGCGTAGGGGAGGTCATGGGCGTTCGGGCGTCTCGTGCGGGCTTGGGGGAGTCCTGGAGCCCGGGCTGCCCGTGTTGCTGCAATTCCTGCGCCACGGATGGGCTCGGGCGCGCTCCCGCGGGGCCCGCAAAGCCCTGCAGATACGGGCTTCTGGGGCCGGGGGTCACCCGCCGCGTGCCTCCTGCCCCGCGCGCAGTTCGTGGCTCCAGGGGCTCCGCACTCGACAAAACGTGTCATGCGCAGGAGGCTAGGGTCCGCTGGTGTGCCGCTTTCGCACGCCGGGACCGAGAAAAACGAGGAATGGAGGAGGCGTGCGCTCGCCAGGCGAGGTGCGCCGGAGGAGCTCCGATGAACGACACTCCCTCGCCGGACGATCACTTCGAGCTGTACGACCTGCGGGTGGAGACCGTGGCCACGGACCGCCCGATGGTGTGCGGACACCGTGAGGGAGAGTGGTTCGAGGTCCACGGCGAAGATCTCGTGTTCCCCGGCCCGCAGCGGATGTCGCTGTACGCCCTGGCCGCGCTCCTGCCGCTGCTGCCCGCGAAGCAGCGGCCGACCGAAGCGAACGACTGGATGACGACGGACCACGAGATCGCGTGCCCGGACCCCAACTGCGGCGGTCGCTTCCGCATTCGTCGCCTCGGGAAGCGGACCTTTCGACACTCCGAGGTGACGGTGACGCCGCGAGGCGAAGGTGAGTGACGTGCGGTTCCCGCGGGTGATCCACGGGTGCTGGCAGCTGGCCCGGGATCACCGTGCGCAGCCCTGGCCTCCTGCCGAGACGGAGGACGAGATGGTCGCCTTGGTGCTCGACAGCGAGGCGCCCGTGACGTTCGACTGTGCCGACATCTACACCGGAGTCGAAGAGCTTCTCGGCCGCGTGCGCACGCGCGTCGAGGCGGCTGGAGCCGGAGACCGGATGCGCGTGCACACGAAGTTCGTGCCCGATCTGGACGAGCTCGCACGGATCGACCGCGACGCCGTGCGCGTCGGGCTCGAGCGGTCCCGGGAGCGCCTGCGGGTGGACACCCTCGACCTCGTACAGTTTCATTGGTGGGACGCGGAGGTGCCAGGTCACGTCCGCGTCGCGGGCTGGCTGGCCGAGCTGCGCGAGGAGGGGCTGGCGGAGAACCTGGGAGCGACCAACTTCACCACCTCGATGCTGCGCGCGATGCTCGAGGATGGCGTGCCGCTCGCGAGTCACCAGGTGCAGTACTCGCTGCTCGATCAGAGGCCGGCCGGTGCCATGGCGGCGCTGTGTAGGGCCCACGGCGTCCGCCTTCTCGCCTACGGCTCCGCGGCCGGCGGTCTCCTGGGCGATCGCTGGGTGGCCCAACCCGACCCTCGAGGCTCCGAAGGCAACCGCTCCCTGGTGAAGTACCGGCTCATCGTCGAGGAGGCCGGCGGCTGGGACGCGCTGCAGCGCCTCCTGCAGGAGCTGTCCGCCCGTCAGGGTCCGCTGCCGCTCGCTCTGCTGTGCGCCGGCTGGGCGTTGCAGCAGCCCCGTGTCTCGAGTGTGCTGCTCGGCTGGACGAGTGCCGCGCGTGCCCGCGAAGCACGTCGCGCGCTCGGTGTCGAGCCGGCAGGGCAGGGCGCGTGGCGCGAGCTCACGGATCGGCTCGCGGGCCTCGATGTCTCGCAGTTCGTGCGCCCGCTCGAGGGCGACGTGTACGAGCTGGAGCGGAGCCCCGGGGTCCACGCGTCCATCCTCAAGACAAGCCTACGCAGCGACGCCTCCTGAAGGCTCGAGCCCGTCGGGCGTGCGATACGCTGCGCCGCGAGCGCGCTCTCGTCGAGCGCGGTTCGAACGGTGCGCGCGGAGGCTCGCGCAGGAGAGGCTCGATGGCTGGCAACAGCTTCGGACAGCTGTTTCGCATCACGACGGCCGGCGAGAGCCACGGTCCCGCCAATGTCGTCATCGTCGACGGCGTCCCTCCCGGTCTCGAGCTCAGCGAGGCCGACCTTCTCCCCGATCTCGAGCGGCGTCGGCCCGGTCAGTCGAAGCTCGTCACCCAGCGCAAGGAGCCGGACCACCCGCAGATCCTCTCCGGGGTCTTCGAGGGGCGAACCACCGGCACGTCCATCGCGATCCTCATCGCGAGCGAAGACGCACGGTCGAAGGACTACTCCGAGATCCGGGAGAAGTACCGACCCGGGCACGCCGACTTCACCTTCGACGCGAAGTACGGCTTCCGCGACTACCGCGGCGGCGGGCGTTCCAGCGCCCGTGAGACCTCGGTACGGGTTGCGGCCGCCGCGATCGCCAAGAAGCTGCTCGCGGAGCGCTACGGCGTGGACATCGTCGGCTTCGTGAGCCAGGTCGGCGACGTGACGGCCGAGATCGACCCGGAGGCCGTCACCCTCGAGGAGGTGGAGTCGAACCCGGTCCGTTGCCCCGATCCCGTTGCGGCCGCCGCCATGGAGGAGCTCATCGAGGAGGTGCGTAGCCAGCGCGACTCGATCGGTGGCGTATCGACCCTCGTGGCGCGGGGCGTTCCGGCAGGATGGGGCGAGCCCGTGTTCGACAAGCTCAAGGCCGACCTCGGCAAGGCGCTCTTCAGCCTGCCCGCGGTGCTTGGTGTCGAGTACGGCGCCGGCTTCGGTGTGGCACGGGCCAGGGGCTCGGAGAACAACGACACCTTCGTTTCGAGGGAAGGGCGTGTCGCCACGGAGAGCAACCGACACGGCGGCATGCTTGGTGGCATCTCGTCCGGTATGCCCATCCTCCTGCGGTGCGCCATCAAGCCGACGAGCAGCATCGCCCAGGAGCTGCCGACGGTGGACCGCGAGGGGCGCGCGACGACGATCGCGACCCGGGGGCGCCACGATCCGTGTCTCCTGCCCCGCTTCGTTCCGATGGGTGAGGCGATGGTGGCGCTCGTGCTGGCAGACCACGCGTTGCGTCAGGAGGCGACGCGCCCGTAGGCCGTTTCGGCAGCCGCTAGCTTTGGTTTCTCGAGACGTTGGTCCGCGAGGATTGGGGCGAGATCTTCGGACCCGTAGAGGAAGAGGCGCGGCGCTCGAAATCGAAATCAGAGGGAGAGGAAGGTAGCCCAAGGCACTTCCAAACGGACCTCCTTGCATCTGCGGGCCTGGACCACGTCAGATCTCCCAGCCGGAAGCTGGGTAGGACAAAAGGGGACGGCTCCGCCGTGCAGGATCAGCCGTCGTCGTTGGACCGTCACAGCCGACGCGAACCTCGAGACGCGACGGAGTGACCCGTTGATGAATCGGAGCACAGGTCCTTCTGAACAACGAGGTGAGAGTGCTCAGCTGATATGGAACGACCTTTGTCAAACGACTCTCGGTCGTTTCGATGAGTGTTGGTCCTCTGATCAGCGGTCGGAGCTCAGGAAAGACGGATGAGGGAGCAGGTCTCTTCGACGACGAGTCACTCTGATATTCGCGGGTTGCCGGGGGCAGAGCCGCATGACCGTGGTTCGTCGGGGAGTGGCGCTGTCTAGGATCGCGCATCCAGGACTGGTGTCCTGGGCGCATAGCTGTGCCGCGCATTCTCCGGACCGTGCCTGCTGTCATCCGTCGTTCCTGAGCTCCGAGTGAGGGTGTTGCCTTTTAGGCGTCCGACTCGAGGGAAAGGTGAAGCGCGGACCAGACGAAGCCCGTGAGCTCGCGCGCAGTGGCGATCACCGCGGTCTGCGGTGCCTTGCCTCGCTGGATCAGCCGCCAGTAGCGACGATGGAGGCGTTGCATGGCTCGATCGGCGAGCGCGATGGCCGCAGCTGGCTGACCGGCGCGTCGCTTCCTCAAGCCCACGCCGACCGCGGGTCGATGTCGGCTGTGCCAGGCAGCCTCCACCAGGACTCTCCGGACATGAGCGTTGCCTGTCTTCGTGATGCCTCCGCGCCGGGTACTCTCGCCGCTCGAGCGCTCGCTCGGGGTCAGACCCAGGTAGGACATGAGCTGTCTGGGTTTGCGAAAGCGACGCACGTCGTGCAGTTCGCTGACGATCGTCATCGCCGTCTGCGTTTCGATCCCGCGAAAGCAGCGCAGAGCACCGACCACTTCACGGTACCGATCGCTCTGTGAGACCTCCTCGATCGATGCGTCGATCTCTTGGAGTCGCACCTCGACCTGTTCGACGGCGAGCAGGTAGTACTCGAAAGCCCACTGGGCTGCCTTCTCCTCCAGCTTCACGCTCCACAGCCACGCCCGGTGAGCCTGCGTCCATGCGCGCCCCTTGCCATAGCGCAGCCCCCGGCGCAGAAGAAACTTGCCCAGGCGATGGCGGGCGCGCGTCAGGTCTCCTTTCAGCTGGTCCCGGCATCGGCAGAGGTCTCGGACCGATTCCTCCTCGCGGCTCGGAGCGTGCACCGACGTCAGCAAGTCCGCCCGATGCAGCTCCGCAAGCTTGCGGGCGTCCCGCCGATCGGTCTTCACTCGATCTCCAGGCCGGCCTGGAATCAGAGACGGCGCGACCACGTCGCACACGATGCCCTCCGCCTCCAGCTGTCGCTTCAGCACGTAGCCGCACGGACCCGCTTCGTACGCCACACGCACGTCCTGTGTCTCACGCTGCATCTTCCGACACCAGCGAGCGATCGCCCGCGGCTCGTTCGGCAACCGCCACTCCTGACGCTCCTCGCCACGCAATGCGCAAACCACGATGTCCCTCTTGTGCACGTCCATCCCGACGACGGTGCTACGCTCCTCGATCACGACCGGCTCCTTCTTCGTTTGCGGCTCTGTCACCGCGACAACCCGCGTTACTCACAGGCGCAGCCTGCCCCAATCCCTGCTCCGCAGGTCGGGGCTCAACGAAACGACGGAGCCGGTCGTTCCATATCGTCTAGCCCGCGGCGTTGCCGTACCAATAGCGCTCGGTCTCGATGCCGATGAGCTCCGAGAGGCCCTCGTTCTCGCGGCGGAAGTGATCGTCGAGGAACTGCGCCGTCGCCTCCTTCATGGGGGGCGGCCGACGCTCGACCTGGGGGTTCACGATCGAGTGCGCGCGGTCCACGGCTTTGCCCAGGAGTCCGGTCATCGGCCCGGGGACCTCCGGGAGATGGTGGAGGTAGAGCTCGCGGGTGCGGAGCCGAAGCACCGTGTTGCGCCAGCGCTGCAGCCTCGGGAACAGGGGGAGGAGCGCCGGGTTGTAGTTGGTGCCGCTCTCGCCGAAGTCGATGAGCTCGGGGTCGGCGCCGACGAAGCGGGTCACGCGCCGCACTGCGGCGGGAATGTCCTCGACCATCACTTCGAACAGCTCGAAGTGGAGCTGCTCTCGGGGAAGGTGGTCCAGGAACCGCCGGACCCCTTCGAGATAGAGGCTGCGTTGCACGATGGTCTCCTGCATCGCCTGGAGGCTGCCTTCGAAGTCGAAGATCGCACGCCCGCTCCGCAGCAGGTGCCAGTAGTGGCTGTAGGCGCGCTGCGTCGGATCGCGAAACAGCACGACGATCCTGGCCCCGGGGTTGATCTCGGCGATACGACGCGCCGCATTGCGCGACGAGACGTAGGTGGTGGAGTCTTCCCCGAGGAGCTGCCCTGCGGTGGCGCCGTCGAAAAAGGAGCTGTACCAGTCGAGGTACAGATCGCGCTCACGGTCGAGCCGAGGCACGAACCAGCGCTGGCCGTCGAAGATGTGGAAGTCCGGGTGCTGGCGAAGGTCGTCCGCGTCGTAGAAGGCGATCTCCGGGCGAGGGATGAAGATCCCCGGATGACGGTCCAGGAACCGGTGCAGCGTGGTGGTCCCGCACTTCATCGCACCGGCGAGAATGAAGTCGGGCAGACGCCTCTGCTCCTGCCTGGTCATCGCGCGGCGGATGGTAGCAGTCGCGACGCCTCGATTCGGCGCGTTCCCGTCGGCAGCGGACGCTCCCGACGCGCCGGTCCGGCCTCGAGGGTCAGCCGGGCAGGAAGCGCGACAGAACCGCCGTGGTGGCCGTTTCCACGCGCAGAACACGTGCACCGAGGTGTCCGCCGCGCGCACCCAGGTGCTGGAGGTCGCGGATCTCGCGACCGCGGAGCCCCCCCTCGGGGCCCAGCATCACCGCCGCCGGCGCCTTCGGAGCGTGCGGGAAGGGGCGCTCGGCGTCGCCGTCGGCCAGCCAGAGATCGGCGGCGGCGCGTGCCTCGATCGCCTGCAGAGCATGCGACCAGCTGCGCGCCAGATCGACCCGCGGGAGCTGGGTGTCGCGGGCCTGTTGGAGCCCGATCAAGAGGTGTCGCTCGACTGCCTCCGAGTGGGTGGTGCGGCTGTGCCAGTAGCTCTTCTCGACGCGCTCCGTCTGCAGGAGGTGGATGTGCTTGACTCCCAGGGCCGTGGCGTCCTGCAGAATCCTGCCGAGGAACTTGGGTCGGGGAAGGGCCAGGAAGAGCTCGACTCCGAGCGGTGGTGGCGGCGGCGCGTCGAGCCGGATCTGCTCGATCTCGACACCGCCACGGTCGATCTGCGCCACGACACCGTGTCCGAGGCTGCCGCCGAGGAGCCCCACCCGCAGGGAGTCGCCCGGGCGCGCCTTGAGGATGCGTCGCACGTGCTCGGCCGCATCACCGCGGAGGTGGGCGCTGCCGGAAGGGCTCACGTGCCGCAGGAGGATCAGGTTCACGGGCGGACTCTACGCCTTCGCCCCGGTTTGGTGATCGAAGTGATCGAAGTTATGCTATGGAACGTAGTTTTGCGAGAAAACGCCCGTTCCGTGCATTCCAAGCTCCTCCAGGCTGCCTTCGTCCCCTCTCCCTCCGCTTTGCCGCCGTGACCTCCAGCATCGCGATCACCTTCCTTCTGACGATCGGACTCCTCGGAGTTCTGTTCGTGGCGCGACGACTGGATCGCAAGGGCCTCGGTGCCGATTGGCTGATCGCTTGGTCCGTGCTGTACATCAGCGCTCTGCTCCACGTGAATCCGTCGCAGAGGGAGGCGGAGATCATCGGGCTGATCGCCGTCGTCGCCACCCTCCACTCGTTTTTCCTCTTCGGGGGAGCGCGGGGTCTGGCCACCGGGAGGCCAACTCCCTGGCTGCTGTCGATCGCCCTCGTGGTCGGCACGATTCGGGGCTCGCTCTGGGTTGCCGGCTACGAGATCGCCTCGGCGCTGTTTTATGCACCGTTTGTTCTCTACCTGACGGGCGCCGGCGCGTGGCTGATCTGGAGTCGCGCGCGCAAGAACTTCCAGTCGGAGCGGCTGCCGCGTGTGGTGGCCGTGGCGATGCTCCTGTACGGCCTCGCCTATGCCTGCATCGTCGTCGCGCCGCCACTCGGCCTACACATGGTCGAGCTCGGTGTCGCCTGGATGTTGTTCGGCATGACCCTCTTCGGTGGTCAACTGGTGCTCAGCCTGCGGGCGGCTCAGGACAGCGAGCGGGTGCTCATCGACTCCAACTCGCGCCTCTCGTCGCTCATCGAGTCGAGCAGCGACTTCGTCGCCTGGGCGGACGGCCGCGGTTTCGTCCGCTACGGCAACCGGGCGCTGCGTGACCTCATCGGCGACGAGCAGATGCCGGAGGACGATCTCGGCTCGGGGGTCTTCCTGCCGCGCTTGAGCGTGGAGGCCCTGTACACGGAGATCGAAGGCCGGCGCATGCGCGAGAGCATTCTGCCGGTGGTCGAGAAGACGGGCCTCTGGGAGGGAGAGACCGTGCTCGTCGGTCTCGACGGCCGCGAGATTCCGGTCTCGGCCGTCGTCATTGCGGAGCGCAACCCGATGGGCGAGGTGGTGGCGATCGGTCTGCTCATGCGCTCTCTTTCGACCCGGCTGGCGGCGGAGAAGGACCTTCAGCGCCGCTACGAGCTCGAACGCTTCGTCTCTCGGTTGGCGGCCGATCTCCTCGGACACTCGCTCTCCGACTCGGAGGAGGCGATCGAGCACGCGCTCCGGAACATCCACGAGCGCTACGCTGCGCAGAAGAGCGCCATCTACGCGCGCGGAGTCGAAGGCGAAGATCTCACCCTCCTGTTCGAGGTCACCGGCGCGTCGGAAGGAGCACTCGGGGCGCTGATGAGCCGTGAGGCGACGCCCAGGCTCCTCGCCAAGATGCGCATCGGGTCTGCGGTGCACACCTCCGCCGTCGACCTCGCGGTTGCCGAGGAGGTGCGGGCCCTGGGGGTCGAGGCACCCTCATGTGCGGTCATCCCGCTCCTGCACGGCGACGACCTCCTGGGCACCCTCGTGCTCGAGTCGCCCCGCTCCGGCGACGCGGAGGAGCTTGGCCTGGGCCTCCTCTCGGAGCTGCTCGCCTGTGCGTTGTCGCGGAGGAACGCCTGGCAGTTCATGCGTCGGCGCGACGACGAGGTGCGGCACGCACAGCGCCTCGAGGCGGTGGGGCAGCTCGCGGGTGGCATCGCACACGACTTCAACAACTCGCTCACCGTGATCTCGGGCTACGCGGAGGACCTCCTCCAGACACCGCTCGACGACGAGCAGCGCGAGAGCCTGTCGCAGATCTCTGTCGCCTCCGAGCGTGCCGCATCGCTCACTTCGCAGCTGCTGGCGTTCAGCCGCAACCAGGAGCTCGTGCCGCAGGTCTTCGACCTGAACGAGCGGTTGCGCGAGCTGCAGCGCATGCTCCGCCGGGTCGTCGGCGAGCAGTTCCGGATTCGCACGGAGCTCGACCTGCGCGCGGCGGCCCGAATCTGTGCCGACCCCGTTCAGATCGACCAGGTCGTCACGAACCTCGTGATCAACGCACGCGATGCCATGAACGCGGGCGGCGAGGTGCACATCTCGACCGAGGTCGGCTCGTCGAACGTCTGGCTCCTGGTGTCGGACGATGGCCGCGGCATGGACGAAGAAACTCGGCGGCGCGCCTTCGAGCCGTTTTTCACGACGAAGAGTGCGGGCATGGGCACCGGGCTCGGTCTGTCCACGGTGTACGGCGTGATCAAGCAGAGCGGAGGGCGCGTGTCGATCGACTCGGCTCCGGGCTCCGGCACCACGGTCACGATCTCGTTGCCGCTGGTGGGCGCCTCGAGCGAGCTCGAGGGGGTCGCCGTTCCGGAGAAGGCCGGCCATCCGTCGGCGGCGCAGTTGCCTGGCGAGCGTCGCACGATCCTTCTCGTGGAGGACGAAGAGCTCGTCCGGCGTCTGACCCAACGCACCCTCGAGCGGGCCGGCTTCACGGTGATCACCGCCAACGATGGCGGCGAGGCCCTCGAGGTTGCCCTCGAACCGAGCCGGAAGATCGACTTCATCCTGTCCGACGTCGTGATGCCCAACATGAGTGGGCCAGAGTTCGTCCGCTCGCTCCGCCAGCAGGATCAGGAGACGCCGGTGCTCTTCATGTCGGGGTATCCGAATCATCCGTCACAGGCGCTCTCGCTGCCCGACGGCGCCGTTCTGATCGAGAAGCCGTTCACGTCGAGTGCGCTCCTCAGCCGGATCGGCGAGCTCCTCGACGGCAGCGCCTGGGCCGTGCAGACCGGTGCGCACAACCTGCTCGCCTTCCGCAAGCGCTAGGGGACTTTTTCAGCAGCCCCCTAGGTCCGAAGGGTCCCGGGCGCGGCTCTCCTCTCTCGCCGCAGCAGGTGAGGTGGGCTGTGATAGACCAGCGCCACCCCAGTGAGTGCGGGCTGGGTGCGTCTTCGCGCTCACGCTCTCACGAAATGAAGGAGCCTCCCGATGTGGCGCAGTTCAGGCCTTGCAGGTGCACTCGTCCTCTTCCTGGTGGCGACCGGGCTCGCCCTTCCCCTCGGTGCCCAGCCGCCGGCCAGGAGTGTCGTGCTGTTCATCGGCGACGGCGTGGACGATCACCAGCTGACGATCGCGCGGAACTACCTCCATGGGAATGTGGCGGGTGGCGACGGCTTCTCCTTTGACGCGTTTCCGGCCCGTGCCGCCGCTGCGGTGCAGACGATCGACGAGAAAGGGGTGCCGGTCTACGTCGGCGACTCGGCGAGCGGCGGCACCGCGCTCTCGGCCGGGGTCGTCACGAGCCGCGGTCGCATTGCCACCCGCGCGGGGTCGGACGAGGACGTGCCCACCATCCTGGAGATGGCGCGCGACGCGGGTCTGCGCACCGGGATCGTCACCACCTCCAGCATCACCGACGCGACCCCGGCGAGCTTCGTGGCACACATTGCGGTGCGCTTCTGTGAAGGGCCGGCGTCCATGGACGGCTCCGGTCGCGGGACGCGAGCCGGCTGCCCGGCAGACAAGGTGGAGAACGGGGGCCCCGGCTCCATCGCGGAGCAGATTGCAGCTGCGAAGGTCGATCTCCTGCTCGGGGGTGGTCTCGGCGCGCTCAACGAGACCACGGCTGCCGGCGACACGTCGCTCGCCCGGATGCAGGAGGCCGGGTACGCGGTCGTCGGCGACGCGGCCGGTCTGGAGAAGGTCGAGGGTCTACCGCTCCTGGGCCTGTTCGGCCAGAGCACGCTGCCCGTCGAGTGGGCCGCGGAGGGGGGAGAGAAGGCGCAGAAGGTGACCTTCGCGGGTGGTGAGGTCACCTACCCAGACGCGCACAAATGTGCACCGAACCCCGATTTCGGCGCCCGCCCGACGCTCGAGGCGATGACCCGCAAGGCGCTCGATCTCCTGGGCGGCGACGGGGAGCGCTTCTTCCTCATGGTGGAGAGTGCCTCCATCGACAAGCAGGCGCACGCGCGCGAAGCCTGCGGTCAGATCGGGGAGACCCGGGCACTCGACCTGTCGGTGCGAGCGGCCGTCGAGTACGCGGCCTCGCACCCCGAGACGCTGGTTCTCGTCGCGTCGGACCACGGCCACGCTGCGCAGATCGTCCCGGTGCCGAGCCTTTTCGCCAGCATGATCCGGGCGATGGGCGCGCAGCATCCGCCGGGCCTCGTCGCGGTGCTCGAGGTGCCGTCGGGAGGCCACATGGGCGTGAGCTACGCCACGAACGTCGGCCTGGTCGAAGAGCACACGGGGACGCAGATCCCGGTGTTCGCCCTCGGGCCGGGCAGCGACGAGGTGCGGGGGTTGATGCGGCAGGCGGATCTTTTTGGGGTGATGCGGCGCGCGTTGGGGGGGGTGTAGCCGCCCGGATCGGAGTCAGAGCCTGTCCAGGGGACGCCTCGGGATTCCTGGGGTGCGGACGCGGCCCTCGCCTGGACGCCGTCGGCTCGGGCCACGCGGAACTGCGAGAGCGGGCCCAGCGCCATGGACGGCTGCTAGGATCTGCGTCCGCACAAACGCTGCAAATCAGGAGGCGCCCTCGCAACGCGGGCGCTTCAACCTCCGGGAGGTGTGACCCATGGCGATCAAGTTTCCCGTCGAAGCCACCCACATCATGATGTTCGCGCGGTCCGTCGCCGACCCGAACCCGATCTACTACGACGAGGAGTACGCAAAGGGCACCGAGGTGGGCGGCGTCATTCCGCCTCCGACGTTCTTCCAGGCTTCGGCCCAGTTCGACCCCGACTACTTCCTGCGACCCAAGATCGGCGAGCCGTGGTTCGGCTCCGGGAAGACCCCGACGGGCGTCGATCCGTCCGCGGGCGGTGGTGGTGGCGGCACCGGCCTCCATGCGGAGCAGCACTTCGAGTACCACCAGCAGGTGCGGCCCGGAGACGTGCTTTCGGTGGAGACGAAGGCGGGTGAGACCTGGGAGCGTCAGGGCCGTCGAGGCGGCAAGCTGAAGTTCTCCGAGCGGATCACCGAGTACCGCAACCAGGACGGCGAGCTGGTCGTGACGGCCCGCTCCGTGGGCGTGCAGACCGAGAAGGTCGTCGAGCAGGACTGAGAACCGGAAAGGCAGAAGCATGGCACTCAAGGCAAGCGACATCGAGGTCGGCGCGACCTACGAAGAGACGATCGTCGACAACCTCACCCGGACCCAGCTCGTGCAGTACGCCGGCACGTCCGGCGACTACAACCCCCTGCACACCGACGAGGTGTTCTCCAAGGAGGTCGCTGGCTACCCCTCGGTCTTCGCGCACGGCATGTGCACGATGGGGATGACCGGCAAGGCGCTGACCAACTACGTGGGCGACGGGCGCCTCACCAAGTACGGCGTGCGCTTCAAGGCGCAGGTCTGGCCGGGTGACACGCTCAAGGCCACGGCCACGGTCACCGAGCTGCGCGAGGAAGACGGCGTGCACTACGCCGACATCTCCGTGTCGACGGTGAATCAGGACGGCGCCGAGGTCATTCAGGGCACCGCGACGGCGCGTCTCGACCCCTGACGTCGACTGCGGCGGCTCGGCCTCCGACCCAACTTCAGAAACCGATGTGAGGCCCGCGCTGCGGGCCGTAGGAGAGATGCGAATGGCGAAGATGCTCTACGACAAGGTCTGTGTCGTCACCGGTGCGGGCCGCGGAATTGGTCGCGAGATCGCGCTGCTCATGGCGAAGTGCGGAGCCCAGGTGGTGGTGAACGACCTGGGCGGCTCGGAGCGCGGTGAAGGTGCGGAGCAGACGCCGGCCGCCGAGGTGGTCTCGGAGATCGAGAAGAACGGTGGCCGTGCGGTCGCCAACTACGAGAGCGTCGCCGACTCGGCCGCGGCGAAGCGCATCATCGAGCAGGCGATGGACGAGTTTGGTCAGCTCGACTGCGTGGTGAACAACGCTGGCATCCTGCGCGACGTCATCTTCCACAAGATGACCGAGGATGATTGGGACGCGGTGATCGACGTCCACCTCAAGGGCAGCTTCAACATGAGCTCGGCGGCGGCACCGATCTACCGCAAGCAGATCGGTGGCTCGTTCGTGCACATGACGTCCACGTCGGGCCTCATCGGCAACTTCGGCCAGGCCAACTACGCCGCGGCCAAGCTGGGTATCGTCGGTCTCTCGAAGTCGATTGCGCTCGACATGAGCCGGTTCGAGGTGCGGTCCAACTGCATCTCGCCGTTCGCCTGGAGCCGCCTCATCGGCACCATTCCGACGAACGATCCGGAGCAGGAGGCGCGGGTGGCCAAGATCAAGGCGATGACCCCGGCGCACATCGCTCCGGTGGCCGCTTTTCTCGCGAGCGACGAGGCGAAGGGCGTGACCGGGCAGATCTTCGGCGTGCGCAAGAACGAGGTTTTCCTCATGAGTCAGTCGCGCCCCGTGCGCAGTGTCCACCGGAGCGAAGGCTGGACGCCGGAGACGCTGGCCGAGCACGGGATGCCGGCACTCGAGGGCTCGTTCTTCCCGCTCGACCGCTCGGCCGACGTGTTCAGCTGGGACCCGATCTAGGCGGG
The DNA here is from genome assembly GCA_965223385.1 of Candidatus Multivoraceae bacterium. Classification (GTDB taxonomy): domain Bacteria; phylum Acidobacteriota; class Thermoanaerobaculia; order Multivoradales; family Multivoraceae; genus JBCCLJ01. Next base: position 176,931 of record CBDCWR010000004.1, read on the forward strand.
CAGCCGCGGGCCGGGCAGCTCAGCCGCCGCGGCTCGCGTTGCCTCGGTTCACGCAGACGAAGAGGAGGTGCTCGAGTGTCCGAATCACCACGAGACGAGGCCGCGCGGTACGAAGTGACGGCCTTCAACTTCGCCGCCGACTCCGACAACAAGATCCACGACGACGAGGAGGCCGCCAAGTTCGGCTTCAAGGGAGGCCTCGTGCCGGGCGTGGCCGTCTTCGGCTACATGAGTCGCCCGGTCGTGGACCTCTGGGGCGAAGCCTGGCTCTCTAGTGGGTGGATGCAGGCGAAGTTCATCCGCCCCGCGTACCACGGCGACCGCGTCGTGGCGCGCGCCCTGCGAGATGGCGACGAGCTGGAGCTCGAGCTGCTCGATTCGGACGGTCAGCTGTGTGGCGCAGGTCGCGCCGGCCAAGGCGACGCCGGCACGTTGCGTCACGATGAGCTCGCTTCGCACGCGCTCCCGGCGGAGCGGTTCGCGCCGCTCGCACCGGCACTCGAAGAGATGGACGCGCTCGGCTCGCTGGACGTCTCGGCCGAAGCAGCCGCCTGCAGCGCGGAGGTCGGGGAGCGGTACCGCGACGAGCTGGGTCTGTACCGTCGGGCCGAGGGTGGCGTGCCGCCGCTGCATCCTGCGTTCCTACCCGACCAGGCCAACTCCATCCTCGTCGCGAACATCGCCGTCGGCCCTTGGATCCACACTGAGACGCACCTCCAGCTCCACGGCCTCGTGGAGCCGACGGAACGGATGGAGCTGCGTGGGCGTCGCGCGGGGAGTGGCGAAAAGCGCGGCCACCACTTCGTCGAGCTCGACGTGGGTCTCTACTGTGGCGAGGACCTGCGGGCGAGCATGCGCCACAACGCGATCGTCACCCCGCGTCAGAGCGTCTAGGGGTCGGCCGCCGAGTCGGGCTGATCAGAGTGAGGCCGGGCACCATCGATGACTCTCGGGTCCTCAGTTCACCTGCAGCGATTCGTCCAGCTCTTCGAGCCAGTTCTGAATCACGTGGATCTCATGAGCGTCCTCGTCCGGCTGCGGCCGGAGGAGCAGGAAGCTGCTTCCGTCCGGCGTGACGCTGATGCTGTTCAACTGGAAGGTGCCAGGGACCACGACAGTGGGTGCGGACGCCTGAATTGCGGAGGAAGAGGCTCGAATCGCGACTGTCTCGACTCCACGAGGAGTCACGTAGTAGATCTGTTTGCCGTCAGGACTCCAGCGAGGATAGGAGACTTTGTTTCGAGGGCCGGACGCGACCAACACCGATGACCCGAGATCCGGCCAGGAGACAACCATGATCAGGCTCCGCTCTTCATCCTCGAGCAGGTAGGCCATCCACCGCCCGTCCGGCGAAAACCTCGCGAGACGTTCGACGTGGGGACCTTGCACGAGCACCTGCGGCTTCCTCCATGGATCGTCCAACGACATGGCGTACAGGTCTGCCTGCGTCTCTGGGTTGCGTTCGTAGTAGACGAGGGTCGAACCGTCCGGCGTCACGTCGGCTGGGACCTGGATCTTGGGCCCTTCCGTGAGCCGCTGCGGCGGCCCTTCGGCGAAGACGCTGCTGAGATAGATGTTCAGCTGCGGGCTGCGGCCTTCGGCCCTGGTTGCGATGGAGTACACGAGTCGTCGACTGTCGGGAAGGAAGGATGCGACAATCTCGCCGCCCTCGACAGACAACGGGCGGGGAGCTGTACCCTGGTCACGGTCGAGCACGTACAGCAGTCGCCGGCCTTCGTGGTTGATGCTGTTGGCGGCCACAAACCGTCCGTCCGGAGAGAGAACCGCGCTGGTGTCGATCATGATCGGCGGCAGGTCGAGTAGCTGCTCGCCCCCTTCGGGGTCGACGAGGAAGGCACGAAGGATGCTCTGCACAGGCGGAAGCGAGCCGAAAGCAAGTGTGCCGTCCGATGCAAGCGACCACTGATAGGGCAGGGGTACCGACACCATCGCACTCGGCGTTACGTTGGTCTCCCGGCCTGTCACCTTCAGCCGCTCGATGTCGAATGGCACGGACATCAGCGCGCCGGCTCGCGCCAAGACCAGATGACCTGTGGAGGTGTACTGCGCCTCCTCTGCTCCTTCGAGCAGCAGCCGAGACTCTCCGGTCTCTAGGTCGAGCACGTGCAGATTTCGCCTTCGATGCTGGGGATGAAATGCGGTAAACAGAAGACCGTCGGATCCAGGCAGGCATCTTGGAAAGGACCCGTTCACGGGGAGGCCCAAAGGTTGTAGCTGTCGATCTTCCGGACCGAGCCGGTACAGCCCGCGCTCAATGATCGAGACGAAGATGGAATCGTCGTCGCACCAAGTCGCGCCGAGCGCAGTGTGCACCAGCCCCAAGTTGGGTAGCCGGGCGACTGCCGTCGGCTCCCCACCGTCGACGCTGACCTTGAACAGCTGTTGCGCGGAGTCCGAGGCGAAGCCGATCCACTGGCTGTCCGGGGAGAAGAAGGGCGAGTGGACCTCCGACTCTCCGGGGCCCGTGATGACCTCGACCTCGTTGCTTCCGAGGTGGCGCTTGACCAGGAAACCGTGCGAGAGGTCGTAGGTGCTGCCCGGTGACAGGTAGACCAGCCACTGCCCGTCAGGAGACAGCGCAAGTGTGTTGTTGCCGTACTGCTGGCTCGCTTGAAGCAGCGGCCGGTCCTGAGGCAGGTTGATGGAGAAGCGTCGTACTGCGGGACCGGCCGTCGGTGGTTCATCCCGGTCGAGAACGGAGCCGAGCGCAAGGCCCAGAAGCAGACCCAAGAGCGCGGTCGCCGCGATAGCAGACCTCTTCGCCCAGGGTGATCCAGCCGCAAGGACGGTGGGCTCGACGGGCTCCTCCGACGAGCGCGCAAGCTCGAGGCCGAAGTCCCGCGCCGTCTGCCAGCGGTACTCACGGTCCTTCTCCAAGGCCCGCCCGAGAACCCGAATCAGCCTCGGCGCCCGGGCTAGAGCTTTCGGGCTCGAAAGGTCCACCTCCTGCTCGAGAATCGAGCCCATCGTGTCCGCACGGGTCGGGCCCCCGAACAGTCGCTCGCCCGTCGTCATCTCGTACACGACGCAGCCGAGCGCCCACACGTCCGCGCGCGAGTCGACGTCACCACCTCTTAGCTGCTCCGGCGCCATGTACGGCAGCGTGCCGACGACGTTGCCCTCTTCCGTGACGGCAGCCGCCGCTGTCGCCGCCTCGGTGTTTATGGGAGCTCCCGGCGACACTGAGTCCCTCGCTAATCCGAAGTCCAGGACCTTTGTTCCCGTGCTCGTGAGCATCACGTTTCCGGGCTTCAGGTCACGATGGACGATTCCTGCTCGATGTGCGGCTTCGATTGCGTCCGCGATCTCGCCCGCGATCCGAAGAGCTTCTTCGATCGGGATCGCGCCAACTGTCAAGCGGTGTTCCAGCGTCTCGCCTTCGAGGTACTCCATTACCAGGTAGTGGACGCCGTCTTGCTCGCCGACGTCGAAGAGGGTGCAGACGTTCGGGTGTTGCAGCTGCGAGATTGCTCTTGCTTCGCGCTCGAACCGTCTTCGGAACCTGGGGTCGGAGCTCAGTTCCTCAGCGAGGACCTTGATGGCGACTGTGCGGTCCAGGCGCTCGTCGCGGGCTCGGTACACCTCCCCCATCCCGCCTTCACCGATCTGGCTTGCGATTTCGTACGGACCGAGCTTCGACCCTGCTGCAAGTGGCATGACTTACGAAAGTCTACCGGGGCTCCTTCACTTGCCCCTGGCCGTGGCGGCCTCCAGGTGAAGAGTGGTAGGTGCCTGGGAGCGGCGCAGGAGATGCCCTCTGGCCCCGGCAGCCCGGAGGGGAGTGGTCAGGCCTCAGGCCAGAGCCAGCCGAAGACGCCGGCGGTCAGCAGCGCGTAGATCACGCCGTCGACCATCATCTTCGCCGTGGTCTTCCACGGTTGGCCCTTCCAGATGGCGTTCACGGGCTCGCCCATGGCGTAGGCCATGAGCGCGACGGTGCCCACGAGCCGAAAGACGCTGAGGTAGGGCGCCCCCGGCTCGAGCATTCGCGACGCGAGGTACGCGCAGACCTCCCCGACCAGGAGACAGACGATGAGCCACCACACCATGTTCCGGGCCATGGCGGGCGGCCCGTTGGGGTACACGGTGATCGTTCCGACCGGGCCGCGGTCGAACTTCTCCCGCATCTCGGGCGTTCCCATCTCGGCGCCCTGCGCGTAGGGGAAGAAGTACGCGCCCGGCGCGAGCTCCACCTTGCGGAGCGCTTCGAGCGCGCTCTCCTCCTGGGGCAGCTGCTTCATGTCGCCGCGATGGAACGGCAGAACGACGTGAAGCAGCGTACTCGCCACGAAGACGAGCACGGCCGAGAGGACGACGGGCAGCCAGAGGCTCATCAGACTCACCATGAGCGACCTCCTCGTTGTTCGGGGGTGCTGCCGACAAACTAACACCCGCCCAGAGATCGAAGGGTCGATCCTCTCTCGCGCGGCTCCCGGGCGTCGTTTTGCCTACAGCGTGGCGAGCCGGACGAGGAGCCGGCAACCCCCCAGATATTCCGGGATGTCCACGTACTCGTCGACCGTGTGGGGGTGGTGCTGGCCCGCACCGAGCGTGACCGTTGGGATGCCTTTTGCGTTCACGTAGTTCGCATCGAGGCCGCCGTTGGCGATGCTGAGGATGGGCTCGCTGCCCTCTTCGCGCACCTTCGCCTGTGCGAGCTCGACGGCCGGAGAGCCTTTGGGCATGCGGAAGGCGTCGTAGTCGCGCTCGGCGTGGAAGTCGACCCGCCCGCTCACGCCGGACGCGTTCTTGACGGACTTGGCCGCCCGCTCGAACTCGGTGGCGTACGCCTTGGTGATGCGGGCGAGGAGAGCCTTGTTGTGGCTTCGGCACTCGCCGGTCACGACCACGTGGTCCGTGACCTGGTTGCTGGCTTCGCCGCCCGCGAAGGAGCCGACGTTGGACGTTCCACGCTGCCCGTTGTGATCGATCAGGCCGAAGTAGCCGCGCTCGGCGACCTTTGCGACGGCACGGGCGGCGATGAGAGTGGCCGAGACGCCGTCTTCCGGGCTCACGCCCGCGTGCGAGGACCGTCCGTGCACTTCGGCGGTCCAGCGGTCGGCGCCGATGGCGCCGTAGACGATCCGCGTCGGGTCGCCCGAGTCGACGTTGAAGCCCATCGTGGGATGGCCCAGGTCTTTCGGATCGACGTGTCGCGCGCCGAGCAGCCCGACCTCCTCACCGACCGTGAAGAGGAGGGTGAGCGGTGGTCGGTCCGCCCCGGAGGCGAGCACGGCCTCGACGGCGGCGGTGATGGCTCCGACCGACGTGCGGTTGTCGCCGCCGAGCGCAGTCGCGCCTTTCGAGACGATGCGCTTTCCCTTCGCCACCGGCACCGCGCCGCGGCAGAGCGGCACGGTGTCCATGTGCCCCATCAGCAGGCGCCGCTCGGCCTTGCGCCCCTTGCCGCTCGCCGGGATCTTCACGATCAGGTTGCCGACCTGGTATCCCTGGCCGATCGCCTTGTGGGCCTTGTCGTGGCGCATCCAGGAGCGCTTGCAGCCGGCCGCTTCGAGCCGCTTGCGGATCTCGGCCGCTACGTCACCCTCCTGGCCACTGAGGCCTTCGATGCGGAGGTAGGCGAGCAGGTGGTCGAGGGCGCGCTTCTCGTCGAGGCGTGGGGCGGTCGAGGCGGAGTTCGGTTTTGTCTTGGCCATGCCCAGAAGGTAACCCATCGCGCTTCGGAGCGGTACCGTCAGTGGAGCTTCGCCGGCCCGGTCGAGCCGGCCTCCCCTGCGGGCGAGCCCGAGAGGATTCGCGTATCGTGGCGCTTCCACCACGGAGGGAGCACGTACATGAGAGAAACGAGCAACGGTCGGATCTCGGAAAAACGGCTCGAGGCGAAGGTCCGCGGCTCGGCATCGCTGGCTGCCGCAAGCCTCTGCCTGCTGGGGCTGCTCGGCGTCGGTTGCGCCCCGGCTGCTTCCCCGGGGTCCGAGGGTGAAGCGCCTGGCGTGGCGGTCGAGCCAGCCGAGAGCGACGCCGCGATCGTGGCGGCCGTCCAGCAGCTCCTGAGCGACCAAGTCGAAGCGTGGAACGCCTTCGACCTGGAGACTTTCATGGAGGGCTACTGGAACAGCCCAGACCTGCGCTTCGCGTCAGGGAACAGCGTGCGCCGCGGTTGGCAGGAGACCCTGGAGCGCTACCGGACGACCTATCCCGACGAGGCGGCGATGGGGACGCTCTCGTTCGACGAGATCGATGTCCGCCCTCTCGGTGCGGACGCCGCGCTCGCCTTCGGCCGCTTCCGTCTCGTCCGTGCCGAGGACGAGCCGACCGGGCTCTTTTCGCTCGTGCTGGAGAAGAAAGACGGCGCCTGGCGCATCGTCCACGACCACACCTCGTCGGCGCCGTAGCTGCTCCACCGGTCTCGACCCGAGCCCTGATGGAGTGCCGGTTGTGGCCCTTCCGGCTCGTCGCCAGCGACATCCCATCTGAATGTTCAATATAGTGAACATTTCAGGAGTATTTGTATGTAATATTGGTCGTTATGTCCAAGAGAACCACGGCTCCTCATCCCTCCGTAGAACGCTTGCTCCAGGAACTGGGCGAGAACATGCGTCTCGCTCGCCTTCGCCGTCGGTTCTCGATGGAGCTCGTCGCCGAAAGAGCGGGAATCTCCCGCACGACGCTTCACTCGATCGAGCGAGGAGAGGCATCCGTGGGGCTCGGTGCCTACGCCAATGTGCTCCATAGCCTTGGCCTTCATGAGGACCTGGGACAGGTTGCCCGGGACGACGAGCTCGGACGCAAGCTTCAGGACGCCGAACTGACGACGCCGCGTCGCGCCCCACGCACCAAGGGGCGATCATGATCGGAAGACGGGTGATTCAGGTGTGGGCGGATTGGCACGGCCTGGCCGCTCCGACTCTCATGGGTCACCTCACGGCTAGGCCCTCTCGGGGAAAGGAGATCTTCTCCTTCGAATATGAGCGAGCCTGGCTCGAGGACGGTAGAAGATCACTTCTCGACCCGAATCTCGCGCTCTTTCGCGGTCCTCAGTACCCACCGACGAAGAAGACCAACTTCGGCGTCTTTCTCGACTCCTGCCCCGATCGATGGGGACGGGTTCTGATGCGTCGACGGGAAGCACACCTGGCTCGAAGCGAGGGACGTGAGGAACGGCGCCTGCTGGAGTCCGACTATCTGCTCGGCGTGCACGATGGCCACCGAATGGGGGCCCTTCGCTTCCGAGTGGGGGATCGCTTCCTCGATGACAACGATGAGCTGGCCTCACCACCCTGGACCTCGCTGCGTGAGTTGGAGCACGCGAGTCTCGAGCTCGAACGGGAGGACGCCGACAGTGATCCCAACGTAGGTCAGTGGCTCCGAGTGCTCATCGCTCCGGGCGGTTCCCTCGGAGGCGCGAGGCCCAAGGCCAGTGTCCTCGATCCGCAGGGCCATCATTGGATCGCGAAGTTCCCGAGTCGGCGCGATGACGACGACGTCGGCGCCTGGGAGAGCGTTGTACACGAGCTCGCACGACTTGCGAACGTCTCGGTGCCTGAAGTCCAGGTGCGTCGCTTTGCGTCGAGTCAGCACACGTTCCTGAGTCGCCGGTTCGACCGTACAGCGAGTGGTGACCGGCTCCACTTCGCCTCAGCGATGACAATGCTCGAACGTGAGGATGGGGACGATGCAGAAGAAGGGGCCAGCTACCTCGAGCTTGCCGACTTCCTCATGCGGTTTGGTGCTCGAGCCAACCTGGACCTCGAAGAGCTCTGGCGGCGCATCGTCTTCAACGTGTGCGTGTCCAACACCGACGACCATCTACGAAACCACGGCTTCCTGCTCACGGAGAAAGGGTGGATTCTGGCTCCGGCATACGACATGAACCCCGACCCCATGGGCGAGGGATTGAGACTCAACATCTCAGAATCAGACAACACTCAGAGTCTCGAAGTCGCTCTCGACGTTGCATCGATCTTTCGCGTCGACGCGCGACGTGCCGGGCAGCTCGTCGACGAGGTGTCGAGCGTCGTGAGGACTTGGCCGAAGGTCGCCGACGAACGAGGACTCCCTCGGGAAGCCTTGGAACGGAAGCGCCGAGCCTTCCGCCTCGCGGACCGAGGTGGTCGTTGAGAGCTCGTGGCAAGGAGGGTGCGGCAGCACCCGGCCGGATCCGACCGGAGGCGCGATACGCCAGCGCCGAGCACGTCCGTCAGTCGACCGAGATGCGCTCGAACTGGGGCGGCCTCCGCTCGAGGAAGGAGTTGACGCCCTCCTTGAAGTCGTCGCGCTCGAGAGACTCCGCCATGAGCTGATTCGTCTCGCGCATGCTGTCGCCGAGCCCCATGATCATGTGCTTGTAGACCTGCTGCTTGATCACCTTGAGCGAGATCGGAGCCGAGCTCTCGGCGAGCATCCTGAGGTACGCCTCCGACTCGGCGATCAGGTCGTCGTGCGGGATCACCCGGTTGACCACGCCCATCTGGGCGGCCTCGTCGGCCATGAACTTGCGCCCGCTCCAGAGGATGTCGAGCGCGTGCGCGGGCCCGACGAGGCGCGGCAGGATCCAGCTCATGCCGTGCTCGGCGATGAGGCCGCGGTTGGCGAAGGCGGTCGTGAACTTGGCCTTGTCGGAGGCGAAGCGCATGTCGCAGAGCAGCGCGATGGCAAACCCGAGACCGGCGCAGGGGCCGTTGATCGCCGCCAGGATCGGTTTGCGCACCTTCATCAGGTAGGTGTAGGTGACGCTGAAGTCGTCGCCCATCGAGTCGTCGCCTGGCGACGGAGCCTTCTTGGCGCCCTGGGAGCTGATGCTCTGGCCGCCGTCGGCCGTGTTCTTGAGTCCTTTCATGTCGGCGCCCGCGCAGAAGCCGCGCCCGGCGCCGGTCAGGAGGATGCCAACTGCGGCCGCGTCCTTCTCGGCCATCTCGACGGCTTCGGCGATCTCGCGCAGCATGTCGCCGGTGAGCGCGTTGAGCTGCTCGGGTCGCTTCAGCGTGATGGTTGCGATCGGGTCCTTGACCTCGTAGTCCAGGTTCTCGAACATGCTTGCTCCTCTCGTTTCTCGGTTCTGGGTCTGGTCCGCGCCTCACCCCGTGAGGCGCGTTGGAAGCAGGTCGGGCACCTGATATAAATCGCGGCACCCGAAGCCAGCAGAAGCAGTCGGCGACGCGCTCGAGGCCCAGTCCTGGGAGGCCAGTACGTCGTCCTGAATCAGCCAGAGAGTCTCGAGACGGCAGAAGCGCGCGCGAGTGACGTTCTGCCGCCGCAGCCGGAACGACGTTCGCACATGGATTGCCCTCAGCAGCTCCCTCGTCTCGATGGGCTCGGCGTCGCCCCGCGCCAATCGCGGGAGTGTCGTGATCTCGAGAACGGCGCAGCGAATGCCGGCGTCGCTGGCTGCGGCCAACACCCGCTGCACCGAGTCTGCGGTCGATTCCGGCGTGGTGCGCAGGAGGATTCCCTCGGCTCCTTCGGGAAGGCTGTCGAGGCAGGCTCCGCGGTGAATCGTGGGAGCCTCTCCCCACCACGTTTCGAGCTGCCGTGCGGAGCGGGCCTGCAGGACCGCCAGGACGTCGGACCAGTAGCTGAGGTCGTGACTCACGTCGTGCGGCGAAGGCTGGCGGTCGAGTGCGCGGAGCATCCCAGAGGTCTACACCTACGATGGCAGGGGGCGGAGTGAGACTGGCAGTGTACCTGCTCCTCCCGGCCGCGCTCGTTGCTCTCGTGGTCGCAGCGTGCACCCGCTCGGCTGCGGGTCGTGAGGTTCCTCAGCCCATCGCCTTCAGTCACGCTGCCCACGCCGAAGCAGAGCTCGACTGCGCGCGCTGCCATCGCGGGGCCGAAGCCGAAGCCGAGGCTGGTCTCGTGGCGCTGGCGACCTGCCTCTCGTGCCACCGGCGTGTGATCCCGGACCATCCCGAGATCCAGAAGATGCAGGCGGCGTACGACGACGACTCGGCCATCGAGTGGATCAAGGTGAACCACCTACCCGAGAAGAGCATGGTGCACTTCCATCACGGGGTGCACACGAAGGCCGGTGTCGAGTGTGCGGCCTGCCACGGAGACGTGGCGCAGATGACCACCGTCACGCCGGTGGTCGACGTCGCCAACATGGGCTGGTGCATCGACTGTCATCGCGAGCAGGAAGCGTCGGTGGACTGCCTCGCCTGCCACTTCTGATCATGAAGCGGAGGACCTTTCTCCAGACGGCCGGTGCCGGCGCTGCCGTGACCCTCCTCGCGGGCTGCCGCGAGCGCGAGACCGTCCTGCTCGAGCAGGCCGTCCGGCGCGGGGGCGTGCGCGACGGCTGGAAGCCCTGGGTGTGCGGCGAGTGCGCAGGAGGCTGCGGTGCCCAGGTGCGGGTGGTCTCTGCCGAGGCCAAGAAGATCGAAGGGCAGCCGGAAGACCCGTCGAGCCGTGGTGGACTGTGTGCTCTCGGTCAGTCGACGCTGCAGGGGCACTACGATCCCGACCGGCCGTCGACGCCGCGCGTCGCGGGCTCCGAGTCCACGTGGGACGAGGCCCTCGCCCGCGCGTCCGAGCTGCTGGCGTCGTGCAGCGATCCGGGCGATCTCGTTCTCGTGAGTGGCTCCACCCCGGCTGTGGCCGGCGCTGCTGCGGCGTCCGCCGAGGCCCTGGGTGCGGATCAGGTGCACGTGCTCGTCGACGATGCGGTTGCGGTGGAGGCCGCCGCGGCGCAGATCGTCTTCGGTGGGGGGGGCCTTCCCGCCTACGACCTGGACGATGCTGACCTCGTCGTCTCGTTCGGGGCCGAGATCCTGGACACCTGGCGCAACCCGGTCGCCTTCACCCGCTCCCTGGCCGATCGTGACGCGGAGACGCTCCACCTCCACGTCGGACCGCGCATGTCGCTCACCGCGGCGCACGCCGATCAGTGGCTCGCGCTGCGCCCCGGCACCCTCGGCGTGCTCGCGCGCGCCCTTTGTGCCGAGCTCCTGCAGGGCGACGACGCGCTGCGGGAGCGGTTTGCTGCCCTGGCCCCGGGGCCACAGCCGAGCCTGGAGGCTGCCGCCGAAGCGTGCGATGTCTCCCCAGCTGCGCTCGACCTGCTCGTGCGGCGCGTCGGCGCGGCCGAGCGCCCGGTGATCGTGGTCGGCGCCGAGGGCGCCGGGCCGTCCGCGGTGGCCGACGTCGCGGCGGGCCTGCTGCTCAGCGAAGGGCTGTCGGGTGACCAAATCCGCGGCCGCGCGGGCGCCGGTCCGGTGGTGGCTCCCTTTGCGGCACCCAACATGAGCCTGCGTGCCGCAGGTGGCCTGGTCGAAGCGGTGCAGGCCGCGAAGGTCGCGGTGTTCGTGGACGTCGATCCGCTGAGCCTGGCTCCTGCGTCGCTCGAGCTCGCTGACGCGATCGACGCTCTCGACGGATCGATCGTCGTCCTGGCCGAAGCCACGGCGCTCGACCAGAGTGCAACCGTCGTGTTGCCGGCGCACTCCGGAATCGAACGGATCCAGGCCGCGGTCAGCGAGCCCGGCGGGCGCTCCCTGTCGTTGTCTCCTCCCGTACTTCCGCCGCTGGCGGACACCCGGCACCCGGCCGACATCGTTCTTGCGCTGGCGACGACACGCGGCGAAGTGGCGTTCGAAGGAGTCGACACGTTTCTGCAGGAGAGCGTGCGGGAGCTGCTCGGCCTCGAGCCAGGCGACGCCGCATTGGGCCGTGAGTTCCGCAAGCTCCTGGGCAGTCGCATGGAGCTCCCGATCGCGGAGGTGACCCAGGGTGCTCCCGTGGACGCACCGTCTCCGATCGCTGGCGAGAACGAGGAGGGTCTCGAACTGCTCGTCTTCGATTCCATCAAGTACCGCGAAGGCCGCGGTACCAACCGTCCGTGGCTCCAGGAGCTGCCGGAGCCGATCTCGACGGTGATGTGGCAGGTGTGGGCTCAGGTGTCCGAGGTGGACGCGGCTGCCGCCGGCCTCTCGACGGGCGACTGGGCGACTCTCAGTTCGGCGCACGGTGCAATCGACCTGCCCGTGGTTGCGCTTCCGACCGTGCGCCCGGGCGTGGTCGAGGTGCCGCGCTACGGCGCTGCGCGCGGCCGGTTCGCCGACGCGCACGGAGCGAACGTGCTGGACCTGCTGCCGCCCGAACGTGACGAAGCCTCCTTCGGCGCCCGCCGCTTGGCACCGCTGGCGGTCGAGATCTCGCCTGCCGCGAGCCCCGGCGCGGCGGTTGCGATCTACGGCCGCGGGCTGCGGCAGGACGAGCACCTCCCGCGAGGCTGGGGCAGTCACGACGTGGTCTCGCTGCACGGCCCGACGGATTCCGATCACGACGACGCGGGGGCTTCCGAATGACGCGCTGGGGCATGGTCATCGACACCGACCGCTGCACGGGCTGCGAGGCCTGCGTCGTGGCGTGTGCGGCCGAGAACAACGTCGCGACGGTGGGCGAGAGCGAGGCCGCCGACGGCCGCGCCATGCACTGGCTGCGCATCGAGCGCTACGTCGAGGGGTCGTTCCCGGACGCCAAGGTGCGCTTCATTCCCGTGTTGTGCCAGCAGTGTGGCAGCGCTCCGTGTGAGCCGGTCTGTCCCGTGTACGCGACCTACCACAACGAGGAGGGGCTCAACGCCATGGTGTACAGCCGGTGCGTCGGCACGCGGTACTGCGCCAACAACTGCCCCTACACCGTGCGCACCTTCAACTGGTTCGAGCCGAAGTGGGAGGCGCCGCTGGACCGTCAGCTGAATCCCGACGTGAGCGCGCGACCGGTCGGGGTCATGGAGAAGTGCACCTTCTGCATCCAGCGCATCCAGGACAAGAAGCGCGCCGCCAAGATCGAAGACCGCGAGGTCGAAGACGGGGAGATCGAGACCGCATGCTCTCAGTCCTGCCCGGCCAAGGCGATCACGTTCGGAGATCTCGCGGACCCCGACAGTCGGGTGTCGCGTATGGCCCGCAGCGAACGAGCATTCCACCTCCTCGACGATCTCGGCACCCAGCCGGCCGTCACCTACCTGAAAGGCAGGGGTCGTGGAGAGGAAGACCGGGGGGACGATGATCGCTGACGCCGCCGCCGCGGACCTCCCGGAGGAGAGTGGCGCCGATCCCACGGCCGATCTGGTCGAGCGCCTGACGAGGCCGCGGCCCAAGCTGATGGTCGCGACCGTGCTCGCGGGGCTGGTGGCGCTGCTGCTGCCCCTGGGCTGGGCCTACCAGATCAAGGAGGGGATCGGGGTCGCCGGCATCAATCGCCCGGTCTTCTGGGGCTTCTACATCATCAACTTCGTCTTTTGGATCGGCATCTCCCACGCCGGCACGCTGATCTCCGCGATCCTGCGCGTCACGCAGGCTGAGTGGCGTCGCCCGGTGACCCGGCTGGCCGAGGCGATCACGGTGTTCTCGATCTGCGTGGGGGGGCTGTTCCCTCTGATCCACATGGGGAGGCCGTGGATCTTCTTCTACATGCTGCCCTATCCGAACGAGCGCTACCTGTGGCCCAACTTCCGTTCGCCGCTGGTGTGGGACGTGGTCGCGATCACGACCTATCTGACGGGTAGCATCGTCTATCTCAGCCTGCCGCTGATTCCCGACCTCGGAATCCTGCGCGATCGGTTCAGGGACCAGGGTGGCTGGCGCGCCACCTTCTACCGCGTCCTGGCGCGGGGCTGGAAGGGGTCGCGGAGGCAGTGGCAGGCACTGCACACGGGGATTGCTGTGCTTGCGATCGTCATCATCCCCGTGGCCATCTCGGTGCACAGCATCGTGTCGTGGGACTTCGCCATGAGCAAGGTCCCCGGCTGGCACAGTACGATCTTCGGCCCCTACTTCGTCGTGGGTGCCATCTTCTCCGGGATTGCCGTTCTGCTCGTGGCGATGGCCCTGCTCCGTTGGGGGCTCGACCTCGCCGACGTGCTCACCGACAAGGTGTTCAGTAATCTCTCGCTGCTGTTCGTGGCGATGGCTCTGATCTGGGGCTACTTCACGTACGCGGAGCACCTGACCACCTGGTACGGCGGCGGCTCGGCCGAAGAGCGCGTGCACCACACCCTCATGAGCGGCGGCTTCGGACAGCTCTTCTGGCTCATGGTGTTTCTCAACCTCGTCGTGCCGCTGGCGGTTCTGCCGTTCCGCTGGGGGCGCAAGCCGCTCCCCGTGACGCTCGTCGGCATGGGCGTCCTGGTGGGGATGTGGCTGGAGCGACTGCTCATCGTGGTGCCGGCGCTGTCGACGCCTCGTCTTCCGTACACCGTCGGCAGCTATACGCCGTCCGCCACGGAGCTCGCCATCTTCGCAGGGTCGGCCGGTTCGTTCGTCTTCCTCTACCTGGTGTTCATGCAGCTGTTCCCCATCGTCTCCGTGTGGGAGATCGAGGAGGGTCGGCATGGCCACTGAGCCGCAGCGCCTCATCGCGCGCTTCCGGGAGGAGTCGGATGTGGTCCGCGCCGTGTCCGCGCTTCAGGAGAAGGGCCTCGACGACGGGCGCGTCAGCGTGCTGTCGAACGTGCCGTTGGAGGAGGTTCCCTCGAGGCCCTCGCGGGTGCTCTGGTACTCGCTGGTTGGTGGCCTCGTCGGTGGTACGAGCGTCTTCCTCGTCGCGTCGCTCAGCGCCAAGGCGTACCCGCTCGTCACCGGGGGTATGCCCATCGTGGCCGGCCCACCGGTGGGCCTCGTCACCTACGAGGGCACGGCGCTCGGTGCGATCCTCGCGACCGTGCTGGGGGTCCTGCTCGAAGGGCGCGTGCTCGCGAAGACCGCCGTGGCGCCCGAGTCTGCGGCAGCTCTGGCGGGCAACCTGCACGTGCTGGAGGTGGACGTTGCGGCGGCGCCCTCCGAAGTGGACGAGCTCCGAGCGCTCCTCGGGGCCGCGGAGCAGGTCGACGAAGTCTGATCGGGCTCGCGCGCCGGGCGAGCCCGCGTGAAGCGGCTCGGCCACTACGAGGTGCAGCGTCGCCTCGGCAAGGGTGGCATGGGTGAGGTGGTGCTCGCCCGCGACCGGCGCGACGGGTCGGTGGTGGCGCTCAAGGTTCTGGCACCCGAGCTCGCACGCGACGAGGAGGCGCGCGAGCGGTTCGTGGCCGAGGCGGAGCTGGGGCGCAGCGTGCTTCACCCCGTTCTGGTGGAGGTACTCGACCAGGGAGAGGTTCACCTGCGCGGTGCGGATCGGACGCTCTTCCTGGCGATGGAGCTCGCCCCCGGGCGCGAGCTGATCCAGGTGCTGTCGGTGGAGGAGATCCCGCTCGATCGCGTTCTCGGCATCACCAACGATCTCGCCGATGCCCTGGGGGCACTCCACGGGGCAGGGTTCGCGCATCGCGATCTCAAGTCGGGGAACGTGCGGGTCGCGTCGGACGGTGGCGTCAAGCTCCTCGACCTGGGGCTCGCGGCGCCGATCGGTCGGGCCACCCCGGGAGAGGTCGGCACGCTGCACTACGCGGCGCCCGAGCAGCTCACGGGCGGTGAGATCGGCGAGGCCGCCGACGTCTACGCCCTCGGTGTCGTTCTCTACCAGATGGTCACCGGCCGGCTGCCGTTTCGTGGCGAGACCGCCGAGCAGGTGGTCGCGGCGGCTGCCCAGCGGAGAATGAAGCGCCTCGAGCGCCTCGTGGAGGGGACGCCCGAGGGGCTGCAGGAGCTGATCGACGAGATGACGCGCTTCGACCCGGGAGATCGGCCGGCGCTGCCCGAGGTGCGCGCCTCGGTCGCAGACCTCCGCGAGGAGGCGCGTGCGCTGGCAGCCGACACCTCGCCCGACGAGCTTCCAGCCTCGCGCTTCAGGTCGTGGCTGCGTCGGCGCCGCCGCTGACGTCGAGCAGCGCCTCCAGCTGCTCGGCCAGCATGAGGAGCCGCGCGTCGCTGTCGGGTGGCCCGCACAGCTGCAGGCTCACGGGCAGGCCCGACGCGGTGGTGCCGCACGGGAGGGAGACACAGGGCAGGCCGGCGAGAGCTGCGGGATACCAGATGGGCATGTCGCCGAAGAACCGTGTCGACGCGGTCTCGTAGGACATCGTTCCCAGCTGTTCGGTGGGGTAGGGCGCCACCTGGGTGGCCGGCGCGAGGAGACACGACACGCGCTCGAAAATGGCGCGGAACGCGTCGAAGGTCCGTGCCCGGAGCGTCTCCGCACGCGCGATCACGAGGCCGTTGAGCTTGAGCCCCTCCTCGATCTGTTGGCTCACCCGTGGCGGCAGCTCGTCGCGATGATGGTGCAGGTCCGCCTGGTAGCGCAGCGCGAAGCTCCAGGCGCGCAGCACCTGGAAAACCTCGTCGACGCTGTCGGGAGTGAGGCTCACCTCCTGGATGCGAAGGCCCTTTTCCTGCAGACGCGAAACGGCGCCGCGACACGCCTCCAGCAGATCGGGCTGGACACCGTAGCGGCCGAAGTCGGGGGTCCAGCCCAGCGGGAGGGCCGCCGAATGGCCCGCGGCGTCCTGGGATACAGGACGCGCGGACAGGGGCGCACGCGGATCCGGGCCGGTGGCGATGCCGGCCATCAGCCGGAGGTCGCCGGCGTTGCGTGCCAGGAGCGCCGGGGTCGGCAGGGTGTCCCAGAGCAGATCGGTGGGCCACATCGGGATCTGGCCCGGAGTCGGGCGGTAGCTCGCGATGGCGTGAAACGCAGCTGCAGCGCCCGTTGCACCGCCTGCGTCGATTCCATCGGCGAGCGCGACCATCCCGCTGGCCAGAGCTCCGGCCGAGCCGGCCGCGCTCCCGCCGGTGACCAGGCCCTCGTGGCGCGGATGGCGTGGAGCGCGCGTCTCGAAGCCGACCTCGGTGCCGATGCCGAAGAGGGTGGTGGTGGTCTTTCCGACGAGCACTGCGTCGGCCCGTCGCAGGCGCTCGACGAGGATCGCGTCGTAGCGCGGCGCGTAGTTCTGATAGATGCGCGAGCCGAAGGTGGTGCGTACGCCGTGGGTCGGGGTCAGATCCGAGATGCCGACCGGAACTCCGGCGAGGGGTCCGAGCGGCCTGCCCTGGCTGCGACGGTCGTCGAGTGCTTCGGCGACGTCGCGTGCTCGACCGGCATCCAGGCTCACGAAGCAGCTGAGGCGCTCGTTGTGCTCGGCGATCCGGAGGAGATGCTCGCCGACGACATCGGTCGCCAACCTCTCGCCGGAGCGGACCGACGTGGCGATCTCCGCCGCCGTCGGGAGCGACGGGGAGGGGCCGGGCGAGGCGGAAGCAGGAGCGTCGGAGGCCATGTCGAAGGCGAGCTGGAACGGCGGCTCCAGGACCTCCGGTTCGGGCTCCTTCTGACCGCCTGTCTCTGCTACGCTCCGCCGAGTTTAGCTGCAGGAGAACACATGAAAGTCGCCACGATCGAAACCAACCGCGGGGCCATCAAGCTCGAGCTTTACGAGGCCCAGGTGCCGAATACCGTCGCCAACTTCGTCAAGCTGGCCGAGGACGGGTTCTACGACGGCCTCACCTTCCATCGGGTCATCGCCGATTTCATGGTGCAGGCCGGCTGCCCGAACGGCACCGGCACCGGGGGCCCCGGCTACACCTTCGAGGACGAGTTCGTCGCCGAGCTGCGGCACGACGGTCCGGGCGTCCTCTCCATGGCGAATGCCGGCCCCAACACGAACGGCAGCCAGTTCTTCATCACGCACGTGCCGACGCCGTGGCTCGACGGCAAGCACAGTGTCTTCGGCAAGGTTCTCGAGGGCCAGGACATCGTGGACGCGATCGCGCAGGGCGACACGATGACCAAGATCGCGATCACCGACGAGTGATGTGCTCGGTGTGGCGAGTGCCACACCTGCGCGCATCCTGTTCGATTCTCCAGCCGCTCCGCGGCTTCCGCGCAGCGACCTCCGGCCGCGCTTGGCGTGCTCGGTGTGGCGAATGCCACACCTGCGCTCACCTGTGTCGATGCTCCGGCCGCTTGCGCGGCTTCTTGGCGCCTGGTCGCTTTCGCTCTCAGCCTCCGGCGGTCACTCGGCC
Source organism: Candidatus Multivoraceae bacterium (assembly GCA_965223385.1). Classification (GTDB taxonomy): domain Bacteria; phylum Acidobacteriota; class Thermoanaerobaculia; order Multivoradales; family Multivoraceae; genus JBCCLJ01. The sequence goes on from CBDCWR010000004.1 coordinate 194,810, forward strand.
ATCCAGGCCGCGCCTGGCTGCCCGAGAGTGTTCGCGCAGCACGCCTCCGGCGTGCGCTAGCCCAGAGGCCTCCGGTCGCATGCTTGCTGAACGGAGAAGGATCGTTGCTGCGGCCCGGATCGGCATCAGGCCTCGTCCAGGGGACGCCTCGGCGGTTCTTGGACTCCTGGAGGGGTCCTCGGCTGGACGCTGTCGGCTCGCATCTTTGCTGGGCTTCGGAGGTGAACCCAGCGCCGCCAGCGCCTGAACCCCCTGGTCGAGGCCTGATGCCGCTCCGGTCGACCGCAGGGGGTCTCTGGACCGCCCAGGAGCTGAAGGACGCTCGGTTCCGGCGCGGCGCGTTCGCACTCGGTCTTGGCACTTCATTGCGCTCGCCCGTGGCTCGCGGTCTCTTGACGATCGAGAGCGCACAGAGCAGTCTGCTCGGCGTGATGCGGACCCTACTGGCCCGAATGCGCGCCTTCTTCGAGCGCGAGTACGCTCGGCTCGATCGTGACGGCATGCCGCTCTGCTACTGGGCGCGCAGGGGCGTCGAAGACGTGCTCCGAGAGCATGGTCTTCGACCAGAGTTCGTTCTAGAAGGCGCTGCTGACCCAGATCGGCTCGACGAATGGAGCTACCTGCGATCTGAGTTCTCTCACCGCGGGGCCAACTTCGAGATCTTCTTGTACGAGGATCAGGTGGAGTACTTCGTGAACGGAAGGCACGGGTTCGGCCGTGAGTGGCAGGACTACGATAGTGACGAGGAGATGCTGGCCGACTTCTTGAAGGCCCTCCGCGCCGAACTGGAGGGGTGCTAGGAGGCCGCCACGAACGTGCCGCGGTCGCGGTCCTTCCGGACTCCAGGGAAGGCGAGCGACTGGCCGTGGGCCACGCAGTAGACGCCGGGCTCGAGGACCCCGGTGGCGAAGATCGCCTCCGTGAGGTTCTGCAGCGCGTCCGATCGCTTCATCTCGAACGGGCGCATGGCGCCCGTGAGGCAGACGGGGACGGTCAACTCGGCGCCGAGGTCCTCGAGCAGCCGCTCGCCGGTGTCGGTCAGAGTGTCGGTGCCGTGCAGGATGACCACCCCGTCGCAACCGGTCTTGGGATCCGTGGCGCCCGCGAGCCTGGCGGCGTCCGAGATGCGGGCTCGATCGCTCTCGTCCATGTCGAGGCTGTCTTTGCTCATCAGCTCGATGACCGTGATCTTGGCGTCTTCGAGTCGCAGCTCTCCGAGCATGCGACGCACGAGGCTGTGACGGTTGCTGAGCTCGCCGCTCGTTTCGTCGTAGACCTTCTCGATCGTGCCGCCGGTGGTGATCAGGGTGACGTTGCGCATGGCGAGCGTTGTATCGCACCTCGCCCGGTGGGCCAAGGCATCCGGGCCGCCCCCGCCCGAGCCGAGCGTGGCCTGGAGATGAATGGCGGCGACCGCGCCGCCAGGTAGGATCTCGGTCAGCTCACCTCACGCTCGCCACCGGTCCACAGGCCAATCGCCGTCGGACGGATGGTGCCTTTTGGAGGACCTCCCCATGAAGCGATCGCCTCTCCTGCCTGCCGCCGTCGTGCTCCTCGTGCTCCTCGCGCCCCTCCTCGGCTGTGCCGCCGGCGCGGAGGAGAGCACCGACGCCTCCGAGGCGACCTCACCCGAGGCTCGTCTCGCCGCGATGGGAATCGAGCTCCCGGAACCGTCGCCACCGGTCGCCAACTACGTGCGCGCCACCCGGAGCGGCAATCTGGTCTTTCTGGCGGGGCACATCCCCGTGACGGCGGAGGGTGAGCGTGTGACGGGCAAGCTCGGCGCCGGCCTCACCGTGGAGCAGGGCTACGAGGCTGCCAGGCTCTCCGGAATCGGACTGCTCGCGTCGCTGCGCCAGGAGATCGGCTCGTTGGACAAGGTGACGCGCATCCTGAAGGTCACCGGCATGGTGAACTCGGCGCCGGACTTCACCGAGCAGTCGGCGGTGATCAACGGTTGCTCCGACTTCCTGGTCGAGGTCTTCGGCGAGAAGGGTAAGCACGCCCGCGCAGCGGTGGGCATGGCCTCGCTTCCCGTCGGAGCCGCGGTCGAGGTCGAGATGATCGTCGAGATCGAATAGGTGTGCTCGGTGTGGCGAATGCCACACCTGCGCGCACGCATGTCGATACTCCAGCCGCTGACGCGGCTTCCGCGCAGCACGCCTCCGGCGTGCGCTTGGCCGAGCGACGCGCAGCTTGCTGCGCATGGAGCGGTCCGCGAGCGACAGGGCGAGCGCAGGCGTGAGAGCTCTCACGCCGAGTACGCCGGATACTCCAGCCGCTGACGCGGCTTCCGCGCAGCACGCCTCCGGCGTGCGCTTGGCCGAGCGACGCGCAGCTTGCTGCGCACGGAGCGGTCCGCGAGCGACAGGGCGAGCGCAGGCGTGAGAGCTCTCACGCCGAGTACGCCGGATACTCCAGCCGCTGACGCGGGTTCCGCGCAGCACGCCGAGCACGTCAGTTGAGGTTCTCGTCCTCGAAGATCGCAAACGCCCATTTGCCGGGGGTGAACTGGAAGCGGCACACGGCGACGTTTCGCTCCGCTTCGGCGACCGCGCCTTCGCTCGACGCTTCGGCCTTCGGGAAACCGTCGCCCTCCCTGAACCCGGCGCAGCGCACCCGTTCCGGCTCCGCGGCCCCCTGCACGCGGATCTGCGCGTCGATGGTCTCCTGTGCGTGTGCGTCCGCGGGCACGAGGAGCGCTGCAGGAAGCAGGAGACACAGCCACGCACCGGTCGAGGTCGAGGCCGAGGCCGAGACCGAGACCGACGCGCCGCGCCGCAGCCGGCGTTGCGCCAGCACCGTCACCGGCGTCAGCAGGAAGGTGGGTCCGAGCCACTGGAGGAGGACGGGCAGGAAGGTCGCATTGACCACGACGAACGCCGTGAAGGTGGCGATGGTGGCGCCCATCATCATGGAGACGTGCATCGCGATGCGCTCGGTGCCCTGAAGCTCCGCGCGCAGTGCACGCAGGTGGCTCATGGAGAGAGCGCCACCCAGGCCACCGAAGACCACGAGGACGACAGGCGCGTCTCCGGCTCCGCGCACCAGTCCGACGACGCCCCAGGTGATCATGATGACGGCGGTGGTCGCCATCACGGCGACGGCAGCCCAGTCGACTGCCTCTGGAACACCCTTGCGATTGCGCGCCAACCGCCAGCCGGCGAAGGCCAGGTAGAAGCTGAAGATCGCCACCAGGAAGAGGAACTGGTTCGGCCGCAGAACCGACATCGGAAGGGCCGTGGCGAACACGACGACCATGCCCCAGAAGAAGACGCGGCCGCTCTGCTGGTGGACCTTGTGCGGGACCTGCGCCAGCTTCGACGCCATCGCCACGAAAGACGAGAAGAGAGACGAGAAGCCCGCCAGAACGTGGAGCGCCAGCAGCACGCCGTAGATCGCGTCGGCGGTCGCTTCACTCATGACGCCGTCTCCTCCACGGGATCCGCCTCGGGCGCGGCGGCTGGTTGGAGACCGCGCAGGACGTTGAGGGCCTCGCGACACCACTCCAGATGCGCCTCCCGCTCGATCTCGCCGAACCGGGAGGTCAGCCGCCAGAGGGCAACCCGGTCCGGCTCTGCACCGCTCTCGCCGAGCCACTCGGAGATCCCCCGGTAGCGCTCGAGCTCGGCCAGAGCCTCGGCCTCCCGTTGCTCGACGTGGCGCGCGAGCGAGGCGACGTCGCCGTTGAAGCCGAAGAAGAGCTTGAGCAGCAGCTCGTTGCGCCGCGGCGACGCCAGCGGCTCGGTGTCGAGCCACTCGGCGAGGACGTCGCGCCCCCTGGGCGTGATGCGATAGCTCTTCCGCCGGCTTCCCGACGACTCGTCGTCGTCCTCGGGCTCGATCCAGCCCCGGTCCTCCATCCGATGGAGGGCCGGGTAGATCTGCCCGAAGCTCTCACTCCAGAAGTTGCCGATGCTCTCCGCCACGAAGTTCTTGATGTCGTAGCCGCTCATCGGCCCCAGGCTGAGGCAGCCCAGGACGGCCTGCTCCGTACGAGCCTGGCGCTTCACGTCACTACCCCTGGGGCAGGGAGCGCGAGCGCTCTGCCTCGAGCTCGGCGGGAGAGCCGGTCATGGTGCCGCCACCCATCGAGAGGTCGAGGTAGCCGTCGTCCCGGAGGGTTCCTTCGATCTGCATCGTGTTGCCAGGAATGTTCGCCGTGGCGGAGACCTTGTTGCCGTCCCACACCACGTCGACGATCGGCGCCGGCAGCACGAGAGTGCCCATCTGGACGTACCAGCCGCCCTGGCCGCCTCCCTTCGGCAGGTGCACGGCCATCGGCTCCGGGTCGCCGCCCGGGGTGCGCTGCGCGTCGAAGCGCCACACCTGGCCCGGGAACTCCTCCGACAGCTCGGCGAGCTTGCCGATCACGAGCGAGATGGGCTTCGGACTGGTGCCGTCCTTCACGGTGTAGTCGACGAAGCCGATGAGCATCTCGTCTTCCGACTCGACGCCCCAGCCCACGTCCACGGTGGCGTCCGGGTTGTGCGGGTTGTCGGCGGAGTTGTCCCAGTGGGCAATCACCTCCATCTTGGTGCCCGCCGGAATGTCGACCGGCTCCTCGAACTCGTAGCCGTTCTGCCAGTTGAAGTCGTAGCGGCTCACGCTCAGGAGCTCCCGACTCGTGCCGTCCGGGAAGTGCGCCGTGTACTTCATGTCCTTGCCGCGATAATGCATGTGCGGCGTGAGCGCGTGGACGGCCACCGCCTGCGGGAACACGTAGCTGGCTTTCGCCTCGTAGTTCGGGTCTCCCGCCGGGATGTTGAAGCTCGCGTTGAGGATCCAGAGGTTCACGAACTCCTTCTCGATCGTCTCCTTGTCGGCGAAGTGGATGCCGATCTTGGTCTTGTCGGTCGCGGCATCCCCGGTCGGGTGGTAGTGGAAGTCACCCAGCAGGTTGCGCCCGGCCGGCAGGAGCCGTGCGGTGCCCTCGGGGAACGTGATGGGCTGCGCACCCGCGGCCCAGGCCGAGAGCCAGGCTTCCTGGTTGCTGTTGGACTCGTCAGCGCGCCAGAGGATGAAGTGGTGCACCACCGACGGATCCCCCGGCAGCACCTCGACGCTCTCGATCCACTTGTCCTCCTCGAAGCCCGTCGGGATGGGGATGATCTCGAACTGGTCCGGGCCCTCGGCGGCCACCTCGAAGGCGTCGAACTCGTAAACGAAGTCCGGCTCTCCGAGCCTCCACTCCCCCTCGCGTGGTGGCACGTCGTAGGTCGGCTCGTCGCCGTCGCCACGCGGCGCGCCGGCGTCCACCCAGCGCATGAGTGTCGAGATCTCCGCGTCGCTCAGGCTCGTGTCGTTCTTCCAGGGGCCGTAGCCCGGGTCGGCGTCCCAAGGAGGCATGTCGCGGTTCTCGACCACCTTGGCGATCGACTTCGCCCACGGCCGCACCTCCGAGTAGGTGCGCAGAGCCATCGGTGCGATCTCACCCGGCTGGTGACACGAGCTGCAGTTCGCGTGCAGGATCGGAGCGACGTCGTGCACGAAGGTCGGTTGATCGGCCGTGTTGCCCGCGGCCTCGGCCGCAACGCCGGTGCCCGGCAGCAGGAGGGCCGCCAGAAGCAGGGCGGCGAGGAGTGCGAAGGGGGAACGTGGGATCTGTCGAGCGTTCATGGGGCGTCTCCCTGGGATGCGTCACGGGTCGGAGCGGTGAAGATTGGGACCCGCGGCGCCTTCCGCTGGGTCTCCTAGATACATCTTGAAGATATATCTATCAGAGATACGGTGGGACACCCGGCAGGTTGCACGGATCCCTGAAGAGGGGCGCAACGGCCTACGGCCGTGCTTGGCGATCCCGCGTCGCTCCGGCTCTGGCGCGCTCGATGAAGCCTGCGGAGTCAAATCTCGGCTGTGTCCCAGGGCGGCCTCGGGCAAGCGCAGCCGAAGGCTGCTGCGCGCAGGCCGTGCCAGCGGCCGGAGCATCGATACGGTGTGCGCGCAGGTGTGGCAAATACCACCCCGAGCACACCAGCCAAGCGCACGCCCGGAGGGCGTGCTGCGCGAATACTCTCGGGCAGCCAGGCGAGGCCTGGATGGCCGAGTGACCGCCGGAGGCAGAGAGCGAAAGCGACCAGGCGCCAAGAAGCCGCGAAGCGGCTGGAGCATCAACATGGGTGAGCGCAGGCGTGCTACGCAGCACGCCGAGCACACCGGCCAAGCGCACGCCGGAGGCGTGCTGCGCGAGCACTCTCGGGCAGCCAGGCGAGGCCTGGATGGCCGAGTGACCGCCGGAGGCAGAGAGCGAAAGCGACCAGGCGCCAAGAAGCCGCGTAGGCGGCTGGAGCATCAACATGGGTGCGCGCAGGCGTGCTACTCAGTACGCCGAGCACACCACCCAAGCGCACGCCGGAGGCGTGCTGCGCGGAAGCCGCGAAGCGGCTGGAGTATCGAACAGGATGCGAATGGGTGTGCTTTCAGCACGCCCATTCGCATCAGTCGTCGAAAGCTCCGTAGGTGAGGACGATCATCTTCTCGCGCAGCGGGTGCGGGCACCCCATCACCTGGGTGAGCACCATGCCCACGAGCTCCTCCTGGGGGTCGATCCAGAAGTTGGTGTAGGCGGCGCCGCCCCAGCTGTAGCTACCGACCGAGCCCAGGCTGTGCGTGTGCGCGGGGTCGGTGACGACCGAGCCGGAAAAGCCGAAGCCCAGGCCGCGGGCGCCCTGCTCCTCGCCGACCGTGCCGCCGAGGTTGACCGGCGCCGGGCCGTACTCAGGTCCGAGATGGTCGGCCGTCATGAGCTCGACGCTCTTGCGGCTGAGGACACGCACGCCGTCGAGCTCACCGCCGTTCACGAGCATCTGCGCGAACCGCAGGTAGTCGGACGCCGTCGACACGAGCCCGGAGCCACCCATGGGGAGGTTGGGCTTCTTGTGAAAGCGGCTCTGGGAGCGCTCGTCGAACAGCACGAGAGAGTTGCTCTCCGGGTTCCACGCGTAGTTGTTGGCGAGCCGGTCGCCCTGGCCCTCTTTGACGTAGAAGGCGGTGTCGCCCATGCCGAGAGGCGCGAAGATCCGCTCTTCGAGGAACTCGTCGAAGGGCTGGCCGCTCCACACCTCGACGAGGCGGCCGAGAACGTCCATGCCGATGGAGTAGTGCCACAGCGTGCCGGGCTGGGCCACGAGGGGCATTTCGCCGAGCTTCTCCACGTACTCCTCGAGCGAGGTGATGGGCGTGCCGTCGTCGGAGCCCAGGAGGCCGGCCTCTTCGTACATCTTGCCCACCGTCCCGGGCATGAAGGAGTAGCTGAGCCCCGACGTGTGCGTGAGAAGGTGCTTGATGTTCATGGGCCGCGCCGGCTCCGTCGTGCCGTGGTCGACGAGGACGCGCAGGTCCTTCAGAGCGGGAAGGTAGTCCGACACGGGATCCGTCAGCAGGAACTTGCCCTCTTCGTAGAGGATCATCACGGCGGCGGCGGTGACCGGCTTGCTCTGCGAGTACATGCGGAGGATGGTGTCCGGGCCCATCGCGACCTGGTTCTCCATGTCCATGTGACCCACGGACTCGAAGTGCACGAGCTTGCCCTTGCGCGCCACCATGGAGATGACGCCCGGCACCTTCTCGGCATCGACGTACTCCTGCATGACCGGGGCGATGCGCGCCAGGCGCTCGGTCGACATGCCGACCGATTCGGCGGCTGCCTTCGGAAGCCCGCTCGCAGGAACGTTGTCCGCCTTGTTCGCGGCGGCAGCGGGTGCGAGGAGGGCGGCAGAGAGGAAGAGGGCGACGAGGAGGCGCGGCAAGACAGCGGCTCGAGGATGCATGGTTCCTCCGGAGGGGGTGCCGCGCGGGGTCGCTCCGGGCGGCGGGATCGAAGTTCGTGAACGGCTCCGCCGACTCTATCCGGGGAGGGTCCGGGGCTGCAGCGTCGGCTTTGCCGGCACTCTGGGCCCCGGACCTTCCGACGCCCTCCTCAGCAGCAGCGGCTCGTGCCTTGCTGCGGCGCCGGCTCCGCCTGCGCGGCCTCCGGCGTCTGGCCGTAGGTCTTCGCTTCGGTCATGGTGTGGAAGGTCTCCCACGCGACACCCTGCGGGTCACGCGCCCAGGTCTTGTTCGAGACCGCGTAGCAGCAGGTGGTCTCGTGCTGGTCGACGGTCTGCGCCTCGGCCTGCGCCAGGCGCTCGCGCAGCTCGTCCAGCTCGGCGTCGCTTTCGGTCTGGATGCCGAGGTGCTCGACGCCCGCGTTGCCGTGGCCTTCCGAGATGGCGAAGTTCACGCGCGGATCGTCGAGCATCCACTTCGCGTAGTCATCCTTGAGGACGGTGGGATCCTGGCCGAAGAGGGCGGTGTAGAAGCCCACCGACTGCTCGAGACCCGTGACTCCGACGTGGATGTGGATTCGTTTCATGACGGTTCTCCTGGATGGAGGTGATGTCGCCTGCTCAGCGCGAAGCGCAGCTCCAGCTCGCGGCGAGGTCCGCCACCTGGGTGGCGACCTCCCTGCGCCCCTGGCAGCAGTCTTCGAGAAGGTAGGCGATCAGGGAAGCCATCGCGGCGTACTCGGCGCGGTAGATCACGGAGCGGCCCGCCCTCTCGGACGAGACCAGAGAGGCTCCGGCCAGCACGGAGAGCTGCGCCGACGCCGTCGTGAAGTTGACCCCTTCGGCGCGGGAGAGCTCCCCCGCGGCGAGGCCGTCCGGACCGGCCTGGACCAGACGACGGAAGAGCGCGAGACGGCCTTCGTGCGCAAGCGCGCTGAGGGCTGTGATGGCGTGGTTCGTTTCCATTACTCCATTAATCCATGGATCAATGGAATGTGTCAAGAGGCCTCGCGGACGTCCTCCAGCAGGCGCGCGAGGGTGGCGCGCCCCATGCCTTGATGCGGCGGGAAGTCGACGAGCCCGGTCTGCAGCAGGATGACACCGAAGAACAGGGCCCAGCCCTGGGCGCGCAGGATCGTCGCGGCGGTCGCGTCGTACGCCTCGAGGGCCGCTCCGCGCGCCGCCGCCGAGTCGAACAGCGCCCAGACCGACGCCAAGTCGCACGCGCGGTCGCCGGCGCAGAGGTCCCCCCAGTCGAGGATCGCGGCGAGTCGCCCGCCTCGGACGAGCACGTTGCGCGCGTGGAGATCGCCCGCAATCCAGCAGCGGTCGGTGTCGATCGGGCAGGCGAGTGCACGGTGCCACAGCGCGAGCAGGTCGTCTGCGAGCGGCTCGCCCAGCGCTTCGAGATCCCGCATGCGGGTTTCGGTCTGCTCCTGCTTCGTTCGCAGGTGGCCGTCGCGGTGAGGGTTCTTGGGCGCGTCCTCCGGCGCGGGCCGGTGCAGGGCCCGCAGGAAACTTGCCAGCACCGTGGCCTCCTCCGCCGCCGGAGCCTCGAGATTGGCGGTCTGCCCTTCGAACCACGGCACGACGCTCCACGCGAAGGGGTAGTCGCCCGTGGGGCTTCCGAGGCGCACCGGGATCGGCACAGGGAGCGGCAGCCGCGGTGCGAGCTCGGGGAGCCACCGCTGCTCCACCCGGACATTGGCGTCGGCGACCGCGCGCCGTGGCAGGCGCAGGGCGAGATCGTCGCCGAGACGGGCCATCACGTTGTCCCACCCGGCATCGATCGGCACGATCTCGAGACCAGCCAGATCGGGATGCTGCCGGTGGAGCAGCGAGCGCATGAGCGGCTCGTCGATCTCCACCTCCGCCGGAGGTGTCGAAGGAGCGTTGGATGTCATCGGACGATCCTCGCTGCGGGCCGGGCCGAGGGCAAGCGGCGCGCGCCCCTGATCTTCGGCGTACCGAGCCTCGCGGCGGCCTCAGGGCCGCAGCAATGCGGACCGGTCGGTGCCGTCGACCGCCCCTGCGTCGACGTCCGTCAAGCCCGCGAGGGTCGGCATCACGTCCGCCGTGGCGACGCGCTCGCCGTGCTGCGCAGCCGCGGTGCCCGGGACCAGCAGCATCCACGGCACGTGGGTGTCGTACGGATACGGCGAGCCGTGGCTGGCGGTCGTACTGCCCGTGAGCCAGTTGGGCTCGGTGACGACCAGCACATCGGGGCTGCGGTCCTCGCGGTAGGCGTTGAGCAGGAGCTGCTCGATCTGGTCCTGCGCGCCGCGCGCGACGAGCGCGGACGCGGGAATGGCGCGGGCGATGCCTGGGCATTCGACGAGCGCCTCCGCGAGGTCGGCGGCGAGCTCGTCCGCGTCCACGCCCTGCTCCTCGGCTTCGGCACGGTCGATGTAGACGTTCTCGAAGACGAGTGACTCGAGGTCGTACTTCCGGCCGAGCCGCTCGCCGGCCGCCTGGGCGCAGAGCACCTGATCGCGTCCGAAACGACCGCCTCCCAGGCCCCGGGCCGCCGCCAGCTCGGGCACGATGCCGACGCCGTGGTCGGAGCTCAGGGAGACGAGCACCTGGTCCATGCCGACGTGCTCGTCGAGAAACGCAAAAAGCTCACCGAGCAGTCGATCGACGCGAAGCAGGGTATCGAGCATCTCGGGGCTGTCGGGCCCGAAGCCGTGGCCGGTGGAGTCGAGAGCGGAAAGGGCGACCGAAAGGAAGTCGGGAATCTCGTCGCCTCCGAGGTCCTCCCCGAGCACCGCGGCCTTGGCTGCCTCCACCATGAGAGTGTCCACGAACGGAGTCGAGTAGAGCGAGCCGTAGAAGCTCCGATCGGGCTCGTAGGCCAGGCCCCCGAGAGAGTAAGGGAACGACCTGCCGTGATACCCGAAGTCCAACGGCTCGATGCCAAAGGCCGCGACCTCTTCGAGCGGCAGGAGCGGCTCCCAGGTCTTACCGAAGAACTGGTCCAGGAACTTGCTGTCGTGAAGCTCCTCGAGCCACGACGGCAGCCCGTCGCGCCCGGAGGCGTAGTACGTGGAGGTGGTCAGCTCGCCCGTGGCACGGTCATACCAGTAGGAGCCGTCCGAGTGATGCCCCCCGCAAAGGATGGAGGAGCGATCCTTGCCGCCGAACGAGAAGACCTTGGCCTCCGCATACCGTGCCTTCAATCGATCGCCGAAAGCGTCGCCGAGGAGGTTCGCGGGGGAGCGACCGTGCTCCTCGTCCTCGACGCAGTACACCTCGCGCTTGGCCTTCTTGTCGACCCAGGAGTTGCCCACCAGGCCGTGGTTGGCCGGATGGAGGCCCGACGCGATCGTCGCATGCCCCGCCGCGGTCAGGGTCTCGCTGTGCTCGTGGTGGGCGTCCGTGAACCAGAAGCCCTCGTCGGCCAGGTGAGCGAGGCCACCCTCGAGCAGGGGCCGGAAGCGCTCCACGTAGTCGCCGCGCATCTGGTCGACCACGATCTGCAGGACCAGGCGCGGCGTGCCGCTGGGCGGTGGTGCGCTGGCGGTGGCGTCCCCACTCGATGGGGTCGACGTGGACTCCTCCGTGCCGCCGGGAGAGCAGGCGAGGCTCGCGGCGAGCAGGAGAACGATGACGAAGGCCGGCGCGAGTCGAGAACGCATGGCGAGCTCCGGAAGTCGGTTGCTGCGTGGAGGCAAGGTATCACCGGCTCGGCGACGGCGGTCGAGCCGCGTCCGGTATCGTGCGGCTCCCTTTCACGCCACGGCCCCGACCTCGGAGCCGGCATCCGTCGGACGCAGCGACGCTCCGCGGTGCAACCGGAGACCTTTGCGATGAAGCACTTCGACCGTGACGCCGTTGCGGCCGCTCTCCCCTGGCACGAGCTCGTCGCCGCGCTCCGTGCCGGCTTCTCCCGCGGCTGCACGATGCCGGTTCGGCACCATCACGAGGTGGAGGTGCCCGGCGGCAAGGACGGCATCCTCCTGCTCATGCCGGCGTGGTCCCCGGGTGGGTATCTGGGGCTCAAGATGGCGTCCGCCTTTCCGGGGAACCCAGCGTCGGGGCTCGACACGATCCAGGCCACCTACGTGCTCGCTCGCGCGACGACGGGAGAGCCGGTCGCGTCGTTCGACGGCGGCGAGATCACGGCGCGGAGAACCACGGCGGCCTCGGCTCTCGCCTCGAGCTACCTGGCGCCGGCCGGCGCGAAGAGGCTCCTGGTGGTCGGCACCGGCCGTCTTGCGCCTCTGGCAGCCGAGGCGCAGGCCAGCGTGCGTCCGATCCGTCACATCGAGATCTGGGGTCGTGACGAGGCGAAGGCTGCGGCGGTCTGCGAGACGGTGCGCGAGGCGCTTCCAGACGCGGACGTCGAGGTCTGCGCCAACCTCGAGGCGTCCGTGGCCCAGGCCGATGTCACGAGCTGCGTGACGTCGTCGGGGAGTCCGCTCGTGCGCGGAGCCTGGCGCAAGCCGGGAAGCCACCTGGATCTGGTGGGATCGTTCCGGCGCGAGATGCGGGAGGCCGACGACGAGGCGGTGGCGGAGAGCTCGGTGTTCGTCGACGAGAGGGAGGGGGCTCTGTCGGAGTCGGGCGAGCTCCTCCACGCGATCGACTCCGGCGCGTTCCGGCCCGCGGACATCCGGGCCGACCTCGCCCAGCTGTGCCGGCAGGAGCATCCGGGCCGCACGGACGCGGCGGAGCGGACCCTGTTCAAATCGGTGGGCGTGGCGCTCGAGGATCTCGTGGCGGCCGTGGCGGTCTTCGAAAAGACCGCCGGAGCCTCCTGAGACGTCGACGACCGGTTACGCGTCGTCTTTGCCCTTGGGCTTCGGGAACTCCTGCCCGATCCAGCTCTCGTAGCTCGCCTTCTGACGAGCGGTCGGCGACTTTGCGTGTCGGAGGGCCCACTTGCCGTCGGCGCGCTCGGCGAGCACGACATCGAACCTGAGGAGCTCGTCGTGGCGCATCACGGTCACTTCGACCGTCTCGCCGACTTCGTAGAGGCTCAGGCGTGCCACCTCGTCGCTCGCCCGCAGGCGCCGGCCGTCCAGAGCGATCAGCTCGTCTCCGGGGTGCAGACCGGCGGCGTACGCCGGGCCGCCGGCGAGGACCGCGCGGAGCGTGGTCCTGTCGTTGCGATCCGCGAGGGTCACTCCGAGATCCGCGCGGGCTCGAAGCTCCTCCGAGTCGTCGTTCTCCGGCTCTGCCTCGTCCTTCTCCTCGCCCTCGCCGCGCTTGCGCGGCTTCAGGTAGAGCTCGAGGCCGAAGGTCTCGAGTGCCTCTTCGAGCGGGAGAGGGTCGTTTCCGTGCACGTGGCGATCAAACAGTGCGCTCGGGTCGGCGGTGGCGGCTTCCTGCAACGCGACGCGCAGGTGCCCTTCGGAGAAGCCGCCGCTCGAAAGAGGGTGGTTCTGGTAGAGCGTCCGCAGGACGTCGTCGAGCGTCGTCTGGCCTTCGCTCTGGCGCCGTAGCCACGCGTCGAGCACGAGGCTCATCAACGCTCCTCGACGGTAGAAGGACACCGTGGTGTTGACGTCGTCGGGTGACGGGCGGTTGAACTTGATCCAGGCGTCGAAGGAGGAGTCGGCCAGGCTCTGCACCCCCGAGCCGGGGCGTCGGCGCACGGCGTCGATGTCGGCCGCGAGGGCCTCGAGGTACTCCTTCGGCTTGGTCAGCTCGCGGCGTGCCAGCGTGAGTGGGCCGTAGTAGCTGGTCGTGCCTTCGGCGACCCAGAAGAGCGTGGAGTAGTTCTCCGCCTGATAGTCGTAGGGCTGGATGCCTTCCGGCCGCAGCTGCTTCACGTTCCAGGTGTGGAAGAACTCGTGGGAGACGAGGCCGAGGAAGCGCTTGTACGCCTTCGTGCGCTCGAAACTCCCCTCGAGGGCGCTGCGGTTCACCTGCATGATGGTGCTGTTGAGGTGCTCCGTTCCGCCCCGGGCTCCGCCACCGGCGTGCACGAGGAAGACGTACCGGTCGAACGGCGCACGGCCGAAGATGCCCACGTGCTCCGCCGTGATCTCGGCGAAGTCGGCGAGCAGCCGCTCGCGATCGAAGCGCACCCCTTGCGGCCACACGACCACCTCGTAGGTTTTGCCACCCTGCGCGTAGGTGAGCAGGTCGTGTAACCCCAACTCGATCGGGCTGTCGACCAGCACGTCGTAGCTCGGGGCCCGGAGCGCGGATTCGCCGCTCTGCTCGAGACCGGATGCGATCTTCCAGTTCTCCGGCAGGTCGACGCGGACCTCCACGGGCGCCTGACGCAGGCTCGGCGTGTACACGAAGACGCTCGATCCGGAGAGGAAGGCGTGTGTGGCGTCGACGTGTCGCGTCCTGCTGCCGAGCTCGTTGGCGTAGACGCTGTACGACACCCGCACCTCTCCGGAGCTCGCCCCTTCGACCTCCCACGTCGACTTGGCGGTCTTGCGCACCGCAAGGGGAGAGCCGTCGCCGTCGCGTGCCTCGAGGCGCGAGAGGCCCGAGGCGAGGTCGAGGATCTGGTAGCGGCCCGGTCGCCAGGTGGGGAGGTGCACGGCAAGAGGCCCGCTCGGAGCCCCTGCGAAGGTGGCCTCGACCTCCACGCGCTGGGTCTGCGGAGCCGGGAAGCGCACGTCGTACGTGACGCTCTGGGCGTATCCCACGAGGGTCTGGGTCAGTGCGAGAAAGGTTGCGGCAAGCACGCGCCTGCGTGCGTAGGAGCCGAGGTCGGCGGTGGAGGTCATGGCGCCAGACAGTAGCAGCCGAGCCGGACGATGCGCCCCTGCTCGGCGCTCACGCGGAGGCGCGGCGCGGTAAGCTGCGCCGACTCGCTGAGCAGCGACGCGCCCGGGCCTCCCGCCCGCGAGCGACACGGCTGCCCGCCTCCGAATGACCTCCCGTTCTCCGCAGCATCGCGCTGGCTCTGACGCCCCTCGGGCCGCCCGACGCCCGACACGTCTGGAGCGTCACGGGGTCGTTCGTGAGGATCCCTACTACTGGCTGCGCGAGCGCGACGACCCGGAGGTGCGTGCCTACCTGGAGGCGGAGAACGAGCACTTCGAGGCGTACCTGGACGGTCGCGCGGCGCTCGTGGAGGAGATCTACGGGGAGCTCGAGACGCGCATCGCGGTCGACGACAGCACGGTTCCGGTCGTCGACGGGGCCTTCGAGTACTTCGCGAAGATCGAGGGGCGCCAGGCGCACCGCGACATCTGGCGCCAGCCGGTGGGCGGCGGTGAGGCGGAGCTCGTCCTCGACGTGAACGCGCTCGCCGAGGGGCAGCCGTTCTGTCAGGTGGCGGCGGTGGCACCCAGCCCCGACGCGCGCCACATCGCGTACTGTGTCGACCTCGTCGGCCGGCGCCAGTTCTCCCTGCACGTACGAGATCTCCGCATCGGCGAAGACCGACAGGTCGTCGACTCCGAGCTGGCGGCCGCGGCCGTTTGGTCTAGCGACGGGAGAGGTCTGTTCGCGCTCCATCGCGATCTCCATACCCTGCGCGCACGGTGGGTTCGTTTCCACTCGTTGAACGGTGACCCGCCGATCCTCGCCTGGGACGAGGCGGACGACACCTTCCACGTTTCGATCTCGCGCAGCAAGTCGAGAGAGCTCCTCCTCGTGCACTGCGAGCAGACGCTACACACGGAGATCGCGTGCCTGCCGCTGGCGAGGCCGAAAGGGCCGGCCTCCGTGCTGGTGCCTCGCGAGCTGCAGACCGAGGCTTTTGCCGACCACGCCGCCGGCCGGTTCTGGGTGCGAACGAACGACCTCGGACCCAACTACCGCCTGGTGAGTGCTGCGACGGAGTCGCCCCATCTGGAGTGGACCGAGGAGATCGCCCACCGCGAGGAGGTGCTTCTCGAAGACTTCGAGGTGCTCTCTGGAGCGCTGGTCAGCCTCGAGCGTCGCGACGCACGTCCCACGATCCAGGTCCGCCCTTTCGCAGGCGACTCCTACGAGCTCGAGATCGAAGAGCCGGCCTCCACGCTGCACTTCCAGGGCAATCGCGAGGAGGGGAGCT
Organism: Candidatus Multivoraceae bacterium; assembly: GCA_965223385.1. Classification (GTDB taxonomy): domain Bacteria; phylum Acidobacteriota; class Thermoanaerobaculia; order Multivoradales; family Multivoraceae; genus JBCCLJ01. The sequence goes on from CBDCWR010000004.1 coordinate 210,548, forward strand.
CCGTGCTGCGGTACGGCATGTCCTCGCTGCGGTTGCCCATGACCGTGGTCGACATCAACCTCGAGACGGGGCAGCGCCGCGTACGCAAGACCCAGCCCGTCGGCGGCGCCTTCGACGCCGACGACTACGTGACCGAGCGCCTGGATGTCCGCGCTCCCGACGGAGCGCTCGTTCCAGTGTCGCTGGTGGCGCGCAGGGACCTCGCACCGGGTGAGTGCGCGCCGCTCCTGCTCTCGGGATACGGGGCCTACGGCGCGTCCAGCGATCCCTCCTTCCGCGCGTCGATCCTGAGCCTCCTCGACCGCGGCTACCGCTTCGCGATCGCACACGTGCGGGGTGGCATGGAGCGCGGATACTCCTGGTACGTCCAGGGGCGGCAGCTCCAGAAGAAGAACACGTTCACCGACTTCGTGGCAGTGGCCGAGCACTTCGTGGAGACGGGGCTCACTCGCCCCTCACAGCTGGCGGCTCGCGGCGGTAGCGCCGGCGGCCTGCTGATGGGCGCGGTGCTGAACCTGCGGCCCGATCTCTTCGCGGCGGTTCTGGCCGCCGTGCCGTTCGTGGACGTGGTGACGACCATGCTCGACGAGAGCATCCCGCTGACCACGGGCGAGTACGACGAGTGGGGCGATCCGCGCGAGCGCGAGGCCTTCGACTACATCCTGTCCTACTCGCCGTACGACAACGTCGAGTCGAAGGACTATCCGGCTCTCCTCGTCACCGCCGGTTTTCACGACTCGCAGGTGCAGTACTGGGAGCCCGCGAAGTGGGTCGCTCGGCTGCGGGAGCGCGCCACCGGCAACCGGGAGATCTTTCTCCGCACCAACTTCGATGCTGGGCACGGGGGAGCGGCGGGTCGGTTCGACCAGCTGCGGGAGACCGCCATCGAGCTCGCCTTTCTCGTCGATCGTGTCGCTGCGGGAGGCGGCTGACCCGAGGGTTATCCCACTTGCCGCTCGTTCGCCAAAGTGATCCACTGGAGAGGCGGGCCTCCACGCGCGGAGCGGAGGACCTGGTGCAGGACCATCCAGTGCAGGACGACCCCAAGCACGACGACCCCAAGGACGGTGACCCCACGCACGGTGATCAGGGCGCCGGTGCGTACGACTCGTCCGGCGGGTTCCGCCTGGAGCACGAGGCGACGTCGCCGCGCAGGCGTCGCTCGGGCCAGCGCACGCTGCGTCTGATCCTCCGTCTCTTCATGGTGGCCGCGATCGTCGCCCTGGCGCTCCAGCGCGGCATGCCGATGTCCGAGTTTGGCGGGCTCGCACTCCTGATCGGCGTCGCCCTCGCGCTGCCGTTTGCCGCGCGGATCCTCTGGCGCCAGTTCGCGCGAATGGGTCTGCGTGGCCCGGCGCTCGTCGTGGCGACGGTGGCGGGCCTGATCGCACTGCTCGCCCTGTTTGCCATGGCAGCGCGCTCGGTGCTGGTCGAGGCTCTCGGCGGTGGCTAGCGCAGCTGCTCTGCAGACGAAGCGCCTCCGGCTGCGGCCGTTGGCCGCCGAAGACACGGACACCCTCCACGCGATCTTCCTCGAGCCGGGGGTGCGGCGCTTTCTGCTCGACGACACGGAGATGCCCCGCGACTGGGTCCAGGGTGTGGTCCAGCAGTCGCTGGACGACTTCCGCGGCCGCCGGCTGGGGCTCTGGCTCGTAGAGGAGCGAGGCGCTCCCGGCCTGGCGGTTGGCGTGTGCGGGTTCCGTGACTTCTTCGAGCCTCCGCAGTTTCAGGTGATCTACGCGCTGCGCGAGAGGGTCTGGGGCCGGGGCTACGCCAGCGAGGCGTTGCATGCCATGCTCGAGGTTGCATTCGACGATGCCGGGCGTGACGTCGTCATCGGAGCCACGGACCCGCCGAACGTGGGCAGCATCCGGGTCATGGAGCGCTGTGGCATGTCGCCGGTCGAGCCCGCGCTCTTCGACCCCCCGCTGGAGGATGCGGACGACGGGGTCTTCTTCCGGATCGACCGTGCACGCTGGAGGGCCGAGGGGGCCCGTGTTCTCGAGCGCTGAGCGCGACCGTCCGCTCAGTACGACTTGGGGAGCCCCAGCGCCTTCTCCGCGATGTTGCAGAGGATGAGCTGCGGGCTGACGGGCGCGATGCGCGCAATCATGATCTCGCGGAGCAGGCGCTCCACGACGGTCTCCCGGGCGTAGCCCATGCCGCCGTGGGTGAGCACGGCCTGCGTACACGCCTTGAAGCCCGCTTCGGCACCGAGGTACTTGGCGGCGTTGGCCTGGGGGCCACACGGGAGGCCCTTCTCGTAGAGCGACGCCGCGCTCATGCACATGAGATAGGCGGCCTCCAGCTCCATCCAGCACTCCGCGAGCGGGTGCTGGATGGACTGGTTCTTGCCGATCGGACGCCCGAACACCACCCGCTCCCGCGCGTACTCGGCGGCCCGGGCCAGAGCGTTCTGCCCGATGCCCACGGCTTCGGCGCCAATCAGGATGCGCTCCGGGTTGAGGCTGTGCAGGATGTACGAGAAGCCTTTGCCCTCCTCGCCGATCAGGTCCTCCCGCGGCACGGGGAGATCGTCGATGAACACCTCGTTGGTGTCGATCGCGGCTCGCCCCATCTTGGGAATGACGCGCGCTTCCATGTGCTCCCGATTGAAGTCGGTGTAGAAGAGACTCAGGCCGTCGGTGCGGCGCTCGCACTCTTCTTTCGGGGTCGTGCGCGCCAGGAGCATGATCTTGTCGGCCTCCTGGGCCGTCGAGGTCCAGATCTTGCGCCCGTTCACACGGTAGATGTCGCCCTCGCGCACGGCCCGCGTGCTGATGCTCGTCGTGTCGAGACCGGCGTCTGGCTCGGTGACGCCGAAGCAGGTCTTCTCCTTTCCGGCGATGAGGTTCGGCAGGAAGCGCTGGCGCTGCTCCTCCGTCGCGAACTTCACCAGGGGGTGCGGCCCGAAGATGTTGATGTGCACCGCCGACGCCGCACTCTGGGCCCCCGAGGAGTTGGCGATCGCGTGCATGACCACGGAGGCCTCGATGATGCCGGCCCCGGTGCCGCCGTACTCGGTCGGCATGGCGATCCCCAGGACGCCACAGTCGGCCATGGCGCGATAGAAGTCTTCGGGGAACTCCGCCTTCTCGTCACGCTCCATCCAGTAGTCGTCGTCGAAGGGCTGGCAGGCAAGGGCGACGGTGCGCCGAATGCTTTCCTGCTGGGGCGTGAGCTCGAAGTCCATTCTGCTAGCGGCTGAAGCCGGCGATCCGGGTCATCTTCTGGATGTCCACGGGCGGAGCGAAAACCGTGCCGAAGCCCTGGCCCAGCTTGGCCAGGTGCGGCTGCTTGCCGTGCTCCTCGAGCGCCGCGGCGTCCTTGTAGATCTCGAAGAAGAAGACCGTGCTCGGGTCGCTCTCCTGCCGGTGGCAGATGTAGGCGAGAACCCCCGGTTCGTTGGCTTCCACAGCGGCGACCAGCTCGGCCAGGAGCCCCACGGCCTCGTCCTCCTTGCCCGGAACGAGCTTGAAGCTGGCGGTCTGCGTGATCGCATTCTCGAGGTCCTGCGCGCTGGCGGCGCGCTGGAAGCCGAGGGCTCCGGCAGCGCCGGCGAGGCCTGCGAGTGCCTGGCGGCGGGTGGGACGTGCTGCGGACGAGGTCGGGGTGGAGCGGCGCATGAGGGTCTCCCAGGGAGTGGAGTGTGGATCGAGGAGAAGCCCAGGGATCAGACCGTAGTCGTCGCGTGCCTGTCAAATTTGCCAGGAGCTGGGTGCAAGGCGACGCGCCCCGATGGGTTCTCCTCCCGCGAAGCCCCGCCGAACCGCGGAGCTCGAGGAGGAGACCCGCCAGATGTTGGAGACTCTGCGGCGTTCGAAGGAGGGGGAAGCCCCGCGGGAGAGGCGTGGGCGGCCGCGGAGCGAGGTGAGCCTCGACGCGCGGTGGATGCTCCTCCAGACGGTGAGGGTGGTCGATCTCAGCGCCTCGGGAGCCTGTGTCGAGGCAGAGCGCGCCTTCGAGTTCTGCAACGGGTCTCTCGACCTCGGCCTCGAGCGCGGAGGAGCGCCGATGGTCCTGCGGGCGCGCGTCGTGTGGTGTCGTTTGGTGCGCACGGAGCGAGGGCCGTTCGGCGAGGTGTGCCCGAAGTTCCGGGCGGGCCTGAAGCTGGACTTCGTGGAGGAGGAGCCGAGTCTCCGGGCCACCGGCTCCGCGGGCGCGAGGCCTGCGGAGGAGCCCGCGGAAGGTGCGCCCCGGTGCTAGCCTTCGTCGCCGAAGGGAGGCCGACAGCTGATGTGTCGTGGAATCGTCGTTCTCGGGGTCGCGCTGGTCACGAGCGCGGAGCTCGACCTCCTCCTGCGGGAGGCTCCGTGAAGCCCGGCGCCAGATGCGCCTCCTTGGCCGTTCTCCTCACACTGGTCGCCTTGCCCCCGAGCGGCGCCTTCGAAGTGACGGAGCTCGAGCTGCGCAATGGGATGCGCGTTCTGGTCGTGCCGCGGCCCACCGCACCGCTCGTCGCGGCGGCCTGGGCGGTGAGGGTCGGATCGGGCGACGAAGTGCCCGGAAAGACCGGTGTGTCACACTTGCTCGAGCACATGATGTTCCGCGGGACGGAGTCGATCGGAACGCGCGACGCGCCACGCGAGCGCCAGCTCATGGAGCGGCGCGATCGCCTCCGGCGGCGGGCGGCGTCCGGGCGTCTCGGGCGCCGGCAGCAGGAAGAGCTTCAGGAGATCGAAGCTGAGCTGCGGCACCTCCGCATCCCCGGCGAGTACGCGCTCGTCTACAACCAGGCCGGAGCGGTGGGAATGGGCGGGCTGACGCATCGCGACTTCACCCTCTTCGAGGTTCAGGTCCCGGCGGGGCGGCTCGAGGTGTGGTTCTGGATGGAGTCGGATCGTCTGCGGTCGCCTGTCTTTCGCGACCTCGGCACGGAGGCCGAAGTGGTTCTCCGGGAGGAGGATCAGCGTGCGGGGTCCGAAGTGGCGGACGCCCGCCGGCGCTTCGACCGGGCGTTCTGGGGCGAGCATCCGTACGCCTGGTCGACCGGTGGGCGTGAGCGCGACGTTCTCGGCCTGGGCCGTGCGGAACTGCAGGCTCACTTTCAGACGCACTATCGCGGGGCCAACGTCACGCTCGCCCTCGTGGGGGCCGTGTCGGTCGAGGAGGTTCGCCGCCTGGCCGAGATGTACCTCGCGCCGCTCCGGGGCCTCTCGCGGCGGGCGCGTGGGAAAGAGCCCTCACCTGGTCTCGCGCCGCACGCTGCGGAGCCGGTCGTCGTGCGGGAGACGTGCGACTGCCCGCCGCAGGTCGAGCTGCGCTTCCGTACGGTGCCGTTCGCGCATCCGGACCGGCCGGCCCTGGATCTCCTCGCCGGGCTGCTGAACGGTCGCACAGGTTGGCTGCAGGACGAGGCTGCACGTGAGGAGGGCCTCGTGGAGAACGCCTCGGCACAGCACAGCGCCCTGCGTCGAGCGGGGACCCTCTCGCTTTTTGCCGCCGGCCCCCGAGGCACGCGCCTGGGCAGCCTCCGTGAGGTGCTGGAGGGCGTGATCGAGCGTGCCACCTCGAAGCCCGTGGATGCCGTGCAGCTCGAAGGCGCCAAGAACCGGTTGCGGACGGAGGCACTCCGCCAGGTGCGCTCGTCGGCGGCGCTCGCCCGCCGACTCCTGGTGTTCGATGCTCTCGGTGACTGGCGCGACGTCGAGCGCGGACCCGAGCGCGCACAGGCTGTCTCTGTAGAGGACGTGATGCGCGTCGCACGCACCTACCTTCTTCCAGGCCCCGACGGAGTGGCGCTCCTCGGGCCGTCGGGTGGCTAGTGCGCACCGCGCAGGCGAGCGTTGCGCTGGCGCTGGGCGTACACCTGGCCGGGGGCCTGGCTCTCACGGCACAGGTCGACCGACCGGACCGTCCGGAGTTTCTGCTCGAGGCACCGACCGGCTTCCAGGCGCCCCGGGCCGAAGGCAGGGTGCACAGCCTGTCGTCGGGCGCTCGCGTGGTCGTCGTCGAAGACCACGACCTCCCGCTGTTCGAGCTCGCTGCGGCTCTCCCCGTCGGAGAGGCCTTGGACACCGACGACAACCTCGGGGTGGCCGCCGTCGCGGCCGCACTACTACGGCGAGGGGGCGCGGGCGAGCTCGGTGCGCGTGCGTTCGACGAGCGCGTCGATCACCTTGGTTTCCGGGCCTCGAGCGTCGGCGGGTTCCGCCGCAGCGGCGTGACGCTCTCGGGCGCGAGCGACTTCCTCGACGAAGGGCTCGAGCTTTTTGCCGCGATGCTCGAGGCACCGCGCTTCGAAGCCCAGGCTCTCGCGACGCTGCTGCAGCAGGTGGCATCCGGTGTGGGTCGCAACGACCCCGGGTCTCGCTTCGAGCGCGAGTGGAAACGTCTCGCGCACGGCAGGAACGGCGTGCGCGCCCGCGAGCTCGCGACGGTCGCGCACCTGGACCGGGACCGGCTCCGGGCCTACCACAGGCGCTGTTTCGACCCGAAGCGTACGGTGATCGCGGTCTCGGGCAACGTCGAGACGCAGAGCGTGCTGGAGCGACTCGAGGCCCTTCTCCGCGACTGGCGCGCCGAGGGAGAGTGTGCGGCCGCCAAAGGCCTCACCCTCGAGATGGGGCCACCCGGTTTTCGACTGGTCGACGAGCGCACCCAGCAGGCCCACGTCGTGCTGGGGCACGAGGGCGCCCGCCGGGCGGGCTGGGACGACCCCGACGCCTGGGGCCTCATCGTGTTGTCCGAGATCCTCGCGGGCCAGGGAGCGGTGTCGCGGCTCGGTGCACGGTTGCGCGAGCGGGAAGCACTCGTGTATCAGGTCTCCGCGAGCCTCGGCATCGGCTCCCCGGACGAGGCGTTGTTCGAGGTGCGTCTGGCCACCGCACCGCACCTCGTGGGGCGTGCGCTCGATGCCGTGGCGGAGGAGATGCGGCGCCTGCGCGAGACCCGGGTCTCGGATCTCGAGCTCCAGCTGGCCCGGCGGAGCCTCGTCGACGCCTTCCCGCTGCTCTGGGAGAGCGCCGAGGCGACGGCAGGGTGGTTCGCCGACGATCTGATCCTGGGGCGCCCACACAGCTACTGGCAGGTGTATCGCGACCGCGTCTCTGCGGTCACCGCGGACCAGGTGCGCAAGCTGGCACGGAAGCACCTCCGGCCGAACGACCTGCGCGGCGTGATCGTCGGGCCGGGTGAAGCGGTGGCCCGAAGCCTGGAGAGCTCCACCGTCGGGCGAGGCCACTGGAGCCGGGTTCCCGCACCCGAGGCCGCGGCGTCGCCGTGAAGACCTGCCGGTCGGCGGTTGCTAGGATCCGCGCCATGGCAGCGGAGAGGAGACGCCCAGGTGGCGTTCAGCGCGCGGGTCTCGGCTCCGCACTCGTTCTGGGAGCCGTGCTCGCGGTGTTTCCCGCGCCTTCGGCCGGCCAGGGGAGCCCGGCAGACGAGTCTCCCAAGGTACGGCTTGGTGCCGTTCTGGTGGAACCTCGGACGCTCGCCCCGGAGACCCTCTGCGAGCTCCGCGTCGAGGTGATCAACGACACCGAGACCGTGGTCGACGCGCTGGCCTTCGAGGTGCGCGTGGGGGGCCAGTCGCTGTCGGTCTACGAGAGCCAGCTGTTTCTCGATCCGGTGGACCCTGGCACCACGAAGACCCTGCGGCTGTTCAACTTCTGGTCGAGCGAGACCGGGAGACCCATGCCGCGTGGCGCGTTTGTCGTGGAGGTCGAGCTGCTGGAGGCCCAGCACTTGACGCTGCGCACGGTCACGGAGAAAGACGAGCGCGGCGAAGAGGTCGAGGTGGTCGTTTGGGAAGCCCAGGGCGCGGTCGAAGGTCTGCCGCAGAAGGCCAGCGTGCAGCTGGAGGTGACACCTTGATGCGCGACCTCCGGGGTCGTGTCCTTCTTGCTCTCTTCGCAGCTTCTCTCTCGCCTTCATCGGCGACGGCGCTGTGTGAGCCGGAGCGCTGGAACCTCCCCACGCAGTTCCGGTTGGACACGTACGTTCTTTCCCTGGTCGTCGAAGAGCCTGCGCGGGACACCGGTGCGGGGTGGGCGCTGCATGCGAAGCTCCTGCGGCCGGTGCACGTGCCCGAGGTGGAGGACACGTTCGACCTGTTCGTCCGGGAGAGCACCACCGACGGCTGTCCGGGTGCGCCGCTGGCCGAGGCCGAGCTGCGGGATCGGTACGCACGCGGTGACGAGCTGCTCCTGGTTGGCTACCGGTCGGCGCGCGGTGGCCTCGAGACCTTCACCGACTGGCTCTCCTACGGTTCCGAGGTGCGCGTGCAGCAGGTGCAGAGCGCCTTCGACTACGTGAGCGCGCTGTTTCGGCTCGAGACCTACGAGCTCGATACGGAGCGCATCGGGCCTTTGCGCTCCATTGCGGTGTTCGTCGAGGACGCGTCGGTCTATCGCCGCATCCTCCAGTCGCAGCTCCGCTCGAAGCGCTTGCGGCGCCGCATGATGACGGTGCACGCATCGCTCCACGAGAGCGACTGAGAATGCCCCCCGGAGCCTTGGGGGCGCCTTCGCGCGACCGGGCCGCGCGTCAACGCCGCAGCAGGCCGTACTTGACGATGCAGCGCAGGGCGGAGATGCCGTCGCGCCAGCCGATCTTCTTGCCCTGTTCGTAGGTCCGGCCGTTGTAGCTGATCGGCATCTCGTAGATCCGGATTCCGGGAACGGCCGCCACCTTCGCCGTGATCTCCGGCTCGATGCCGAAGCGCTGCTCGCGGAGCGTGGGCGCCACCTTCTGGATGACCTCGCGGCGGAACAGCTTGTAGCAGGTCTCCATGTCCGTGAGATTGAGGTTCGTGAAGGCGTTCGAGAGCACCGTGAGCAACCGGTTACCGAACGCGTGCCAGAAGTAGAGGACCCGGTGCGTCTCGCCGATGAACCGGCTGCCGTACACCACGTCGGCGCGGCCGTCGAGCAGAGGCTCGACGAGACGGGTGTAGTCGAAGGGGTCGTACTCGAGGTCGGCGTCCTGGACGATCACCGCCGTTCCGGTGGCATGTGTGAAGCCGGTCCTCAGGCTGGCGCCTTTTCCCTGGTTGCGGTCGTGCCGCAGCAGTCGGATGGTGCCCGCGTCCTGGTGCTTCGCGAGGATCTCCCGCGTCCCGTCGGTGGAGCAGTCGTCGATCACGATGATCTCGGTCTCGATCGGCACGCTCTGCACCTTGTCGATGACCGCTTCGATCGTCGTGGCCTCGTTGTAGGCCGGGATGACGACGCTCAGCACAAAATCGGAAGGGAGCGGGACGAGGCCGAGAGCACGACAGTTGGCTTCACCCAGAGTGCTGCTGAGCCGCTGGAACTCTGCTTCGCTCGTCGCGACCATCGAATCTCGTCCTCCGCGAGGCGGGCGCTAGTGCGCGCGCCGGCCCGGCAGGGCCTTGGTGGGCACACGCCCGCGCGTGCCAGGGCATTGTAGAGCCCCCGTGGAGAGGCCGGCAAGGAAGCCGGGCGCGCACGACCGGGGGCCGTGCGCGCCCCGTCAGGTGCCGAAGCGGTAGCCCTTGCGGGCGCGCACGCGGAGCTTCTTGTCGGTCTTCTTGACCTTCACCTTGACCTCCCGGTAGCCGCTCGTGCCCACCTCGAAGCGGGAGCGGTAGCTCAGGAGGTAGTAGCCCATGTTGTCGCGCGCCACGTTACGCAGCGGCGCCAGCGCGTTGGCGTAGGTCGAGTAGTAGTGCCCGCCGGTGTCGTTGGCGATCGCGCTCAGCGCGTCGTTGATGTCGCGCGAGCCCGGGCTGCCGCGCCGGCTTCCCAGAAGGTCGATGCCATACACGGCCACGTTGCCGGTGTTGAGCGACTGCTTCATGGGCGGGTAGAAGCGCGGATCCGGTGTCCATACGCCGATGCTGTCGATGTCGCCGAAGCCGGCCGAGAACAACATCAGGTTCTTGCGGCCCACGATGCCTTCCGAGGCGCGCCCGACCAGCTCGAGTGCGTGCTGCAGGCGGCGGGTCCGCTTCGCGAGGGCCTGGCCTTTCGGCAGGTTCAGGAGCAGCGACGGGCTGCCGGTGCGGGCCGGATCCGGCTGCTCGGTGCGCCAGCGGTCCGGCTCGCGCTCGCCCTTGGAGGCCGCGGCAACGGCCTGGCTCAGCAGGACCGGATCGGTGGAGAAGTCCTGGTAGACCTTGAGTCGCACGTCGTACCCCAGAACCGCGACCTGATCGTTCGGTTGGAGCTCCGTCTCGATCCACTTCTGTGCCCAGCGTGCGTTGTCGAGCTGTGCGGAGCGGAGGAAGCCCGCAGCCTGGGCCTGATCGTGGAAGAACAGGATGAAGTAGCGATCGGTCCGGACGTTGCCGACGCCGCTGTTGGCGAGCTCGTTGGCGCCACCGTAGAACGTGAGGCTCGTCACCTCGACCGGCTCACCACCCTCGGTGACCTCGAAGTCGCCCGGGGCGAGCCCCTCAATGACGTTGCCTTTGCGGTCGGTGACCAGTACGTCGAGGAGAACCTCCCGCACCTGGATGGTCTCGGACACGTCGCCAGCAGCTGCCGTGGTGGCCACGGGCGCGGCCGGCGGCGGCGTTGCGGGCGCCGCGGCGGCGCGAGGCACGTCGGCCGGAGCGGATGCGCTCCGCTGTGGCTCCGCGGCCGCGGCCTCTTCGGCGCGTTGCGCCTCGGCAGCGTCGGCCGCTTCGGCGCGGCGGGTGCGCTCGGCCTCCCGGGCCGCACGGCGCTGGGCGTCGGCTGTACGTGCGGCCTCGGCCTTGGCGGCCTGCTCTGCCTGCTGCGCTTCGCGCTCGGCCGTGCGGCGGTCTTCCCGATCGCGCGCGGCCTGCTCCTTCGCCGCTTGACGATCGGCCTTCTCCTGCGCCGCCTGCTCCCGCTTCGCCCGCTCGCGCTCGGCCTTTTCGGCGCGACGCGCCTCCTTGGCTTCGGCCTCGCGGTCCGCCGTGCTCGGGGCCGCTTCGGCCTGTGCCGCCGGCGCGGCTTCCGGCTGCTCCGGCTCCGCGGCTTCGGCCTGCGCCGGCTCGGCCGGCGCTTCGGCCTCTTCGTCGCCGGCAGGCGCTGCCTCGACCGGCACGACGGTGGCCTTCACCACCTTGCCGCGCTGGCGCTTGCGCTTCTTCTTCTTGGTGTCGTCCTGGGCGGTGGCCGGCTCCGCCGTCGTCGCGCTCAGCGGCGCGAGGGCGAGGCTGCCGGTGCTCCCGAGCACGGCACCCGCCAGGGCGAGCGTAGCGAGACGGCGTAGCGAGACGGAGCGGAGAGTGTGGAACATCGAGCGTCCTCCGTGGACGGTGCTTTGGGCCGGGGCCTGGGGTGGAGCTGAGAATGCTAGCAGTGGGGATTCCCTCTACTTGAACCTGGTCGCTGGAGCTCGGTATTCCGCGATCTCGAGCTCATTCCGCGGCTTGTGGAACAGGGGGTTGATTGGAAGAATCTCAGGGCAGACCGCTCCGACGAAGGCCCCTTCTTTTCCCTCCGGATTCCGTGCGACTTCCGGCCACCAAGCCATGACTCGCCCCCGCTTCCCCGTCATCCTGCTGCAGCTCGCGGCCAGCCTCTGGCTCGTCTCCTCGCCCAGCGAGGCCGCCGCCGCGGAACCTTCCGAGAGCGTCTTTCGCGAGGTCGCGGAGGAGGTGGGGCTCGACTTCGTTCACTTCAACGGAATGGTCGGCAAGCTCTACTTCCCGGAGATGGCCGGTGGCGGCGTGGCGCTCTTCGACATAGACAACGACGGCGACCTGGACGTCTATCTCGGACAGGGCAACCTCTTCGGCGACGACGAGGCCTCTCAGGCGCTGATCCCGCCACAGGTGCCTCTGCCTGCGACCGGACGCCTCTTTCGCAACGAGCTCGTGTCGGACGGTGAGGCCGGATCGCTCCGCTTCGTCGACGTGACCGAATCGGCGGGCTTTCGGGCGGGCGCCTACAACATGGGCGTCGCCGCAGGGGATCTGGACAACGACGGGCTGAACGACCTCTACCTCACGGATCTCGGTCGAAACCGTGTGCTCCGCAACGTCGGCGACGGATCGTTCGAGGACGTGAGCGCGCCGTCTCGAGCGGACGACCCACGATGGAGTGTCGCAGCGAGCCTCTTCGACTACGACCGCGACGGACGGCTCGACATCTTCGTCGGCAACTACGTCGAGTTCCGGCTACCACTCCACAAAGACTGCACCAGCTCGACCGGGGCCGTCGACTACTGCGGTCCGCTTTCGTACGCCCCGCAGGGAAACCGCCTGCTGCGAAATCTGGGCGACTGGCGTTTCGAGCCGGTGACCGGGCGCGCGCTTCCGGGTAATCCGGCGGCCACCACGCTCGGCACGGTCGTCGGGGACTTCGACTCCAACGGATGGCTCGATCTGTACGTGGCCAACGACCAGGTGCCGAACCACCTCTGGATGAACCAGGGGGACGGCACCTTCGTCGAGGACGCGCTCTTCGCCGGCGCTGCCGTCGATGCGCAGGGCCAGCCGCAGGCCAGCATGGGAGTGGTCGCCGGAGACCTCAACGACGACGGCCACGAAGACCTCTTCATGACGCACCTGCGCATGGAGATGAACATGATCTACCTGAACGACGGGTCGGGGTTGTTCGCAGATCACGCGCAACCCTCTGGTCTCGGCCGCTCGAGCTTCCAGTTCACTGGCTTCGGCACCGTGCTGCTCGACTTCGACCGCGACGGCGTGCTGGATCTGTACGTCGCGAACGGCGCCGTCAAGAAGCTGCCCGACCAGGTGCGCGACGGCCTCGTGCTCCCGCTCGAGCAGACGAATCAGCTGTACCGCGGTCTGGGGTCCGGGCGTTTCGAGGAGGTGCCGGACGAGCGGCGTGTCGACCGCGTGCTGCGCGAGGTGAGCCGTGGCCTCGCGGTGGGCGACGTCGACAACGACGGGGACCCCGATCTCGTCGTCACGAACAACGGCGGCCGCGCGCGCCTCCTCCTGAATGTTCACGAGACCGCCAACCGGTGGCTTGGTGTCCGCCTCGTGCTTCCGGGACCAGGACGCGATGCGCTCGGTGCTCTGGCGCGCCTCGAGCTGAGCAACGGCAAGACCCTCACCCGCCGCGTTCGAACCGACGGCAGCTACGTGTCGTCGTCGGACCCCCGCCTCCTCTTCGGCCTGGGGCCCGAGACGCTGCCGAAACGGCTGCAGGTGGTCTGGCCCGATGGTGCGGAGGAGACCTTCTCCGCGAGCTCCCTGCAGGTCGGCCGCTACGTGACCTTGTCTCAGGGGAGCGGGGGCGAGCCGTGAGCGCACGCTTCCTGCTGCCCGTGCTCGTCGCCGGGTGCTGTTTCGCCCTCGGAGCTCCTGCGTCTCCGCTCCGCGGACAGGGGGAGCTCGAGGTCGTCCCTCTCGCGGAGCCGTCTCTGGAATCGCAGACGGATGCGGTGCGGGACCAGCTGATCGAGGCGCGCAGGCAGTTCGAGGAGATCGTCCGCCGAGACGGCGCCAGCCGTGCGGAGCTGGCGGAAGCCTACGGCGAGCTCGGTCGGCTCTACTTTCTGTACGACTTCAGCGATCTGGCGCCGGTCGCGCTGCGTAATGCGGTCGCGTACGAGCCGGATGCACTGCAGTGGCGCTACCTCCTCGCGGCGCACCAGACGTTCGAGGGAGCCCTGGAAGAGGTCGAAGAGCAGCTTCGCTTCCTCGTCGAGCGTTACCCCGAGCACGTTCCGACGAAGCTGCGGCTGGGCAACCTGCTCGTCGACTCGGGGCGGCTCGACGAAGCGGTGCCTTTCTTCGAAGGGGCGCTCGCCCGCGAGCCGGACAGCGCGGCCGCGATCGCGGGTCTGGCTCGGATCGATCGCGAGCAGGGTCGTTTCGAAGAGGCCGTCCAGGGTTTTCGGCGCGCGCTCGAGCTGCAGCCGTCCGCCGACAGCCTGTACCACCCGATGGCGCTCGCCTACCGTGCACTGGGAGAGACCGACAAGGCGCGCGAGGTGATCGGCCTGAACAAGCACGGAGCCGTGGCTTTCCCCGATCCGATCGTCGAGTCTCTGGCTCGCCTGAACCGCAGCGTCGACGGCAGCTTCCACGAGGCCGCGAGCGCGATGCGCCGGGGGGAGATGGAGCGCGCGACCCGGCTCTATCGGAAGTACCTCGAAGGCCAGCCCAACGACCCCATCGGGCACCACAACCTCGGCGTCGCGCTCCTCGCCTCGGACGGCTGGAACGAGGGGATTGCAGCCCTGCGCAAGGCGCTCGAGCTCGACCCGGACTATCGCGGCGGCCACTTCTCCCTCGGCTCAGCGCTTGCCGAAGAGGGCAAGCTCGAGGAGGCCCTGTACCACTACACCCGCGCTCTCGAGATCGACCCGGAAGACTCCAGCGTCCATGCGGAGTGGGCCACGCTGCTCGCCAAGACCGGTCAGCCGGAGCGCGCCCTCGAGGAGCTCGCGAAGCTGCGCGCCCGCCGGCTGGAAGAGCCGTTCGTCGATCTCAAGTACGGCTCCGTGCTTGCGCTCCTGAAGAGATACGACGAGGCCGAGACGGTCATCGCGGGCCTGCTCGCCATGGACAAGCTGCGACCCCGGACGCGCGCCGAGGCGCTGGCCGTGGCCGGGAGCCTCGCCGAGGCCCGCCGGGACGTGGAGGCCGCGGCCGGGTTCTACGCCGAAGCGAGCGAGCTGGACACGAAAGACGCCGACTACGCGGCGTCGCTCGGGCGCGTCCTCGGGCAGCTGGGGCGGTTTGGCGAGGCGGCGGACGCGTTGTCTCGCGCCCTCACGATCCGCGGCGCCATCGGGCAGGGGCAGACGTTCTCGGAGGAGCTGGAGTTTGCCCGCGCCACGGCGCTCATTCTCAGTGCGCGCTATGCAGAAGCGCGGGCCGCCCTCGAGGAGGCGTCCCGGACGAACAGGATTCCCTTCCTGCACGCGCTGGCCCGATTGCTCGCCACCTGCCCGGATGCTGCCGTGCGGGACGGAGCGCGGGCCGTGGAGCTCGCAGACCGGGTGTTGAGTGAGGAGCTCACGCTGCAGCACGCCGAGACCATGGCGATGGCGTTGGCCGAATCGGGCAGGTTCGAGGAGGCGCAGCAGCTCCAGGCGCGGGTGCTCGAACAGGCACAGCGGATGGGGAGGGCCCAGGGTACCGAGCACCAGGAGCGGCTCGAGCGCGCCCGTCTCTACCGGGACCGACAGCCGGTCCGGGCGCCGTGGCAGCGCCCCTAGACACCTACTCGGCTGCTCCCCGGAGGTCGTGCGCTGGGCCCCCGCGGGACGTCCTCCTCACCTCCCGAGAGGCGCGGACAAGGGCCTTCGCCACGCTCCCCGTCGCGGGGGATCCCGCATAGAATCCTCCGGATGAAGCAGACCGATCTTCTCGCGCGGTGTCTTTCGACCGTGATCGTTCTGGGGCTCCTGTGCGGAGTGGGGGCGTCGGCTGGCCAGGAGCTGGCGGCCGGCGGGGCCGAGCTCAGCCAGGCCATGCAGTCGCTTCAGGAGGGAGATCTGGCGCAGGCTCTCGAGATCCTCGAGGCGCTCGTCCGCGGCCCGAGCCCGCCGATGGCGGCCTACGGGATTCTCGGCGGGCTCTACGTCGAGCGCGGGGACGCCGAGCTTGCGATGCCTCTCCTCCAGCGGGTGATCGATGCCGGGGAGGGAAACGCAGCCGTCCTCTTCAACGCCGGTCGAGCCGCGATGCAGACCGGCGATCCCGAACGTGGCGAGCAGTTCCTGCGCGAGGCGGCTCGTCTGGCGCCGGCATCGCCGGCGGCGCGTGCTCTCGGCATTCTGTACGGCCGCCGGGGCCGCCCGGAAGAGGCGTACGTCATCCTCCGGCCGTGGGTCCGCGACAATCCGGACGACGTGGAGGCCAGGCTGGCGGCCGCGCTGGGAGCGGTGGAGCTGCAGCGGATTCCCGAGGCGGAAGAGCTGCTGGCCTCGCTGCCACAGGAAGACCCGGGGGTTCAACTGCTGTGGGGGCGTGCGCTCCTGATCAAAGGGGAGCACTGGGGCGCCATCGGCTTTCTCGAACCGCTGCTGCGCGACGCCCCCGAGACGCTCCAGCGTGATGCGCGCCGACTCCTGGCCGACGCGTACCTGCGGGCCGGCGAAGCCTCCGAGGCAGTCGGCGTGCTGGAGCAGGGCTCGCTGGACGACCCTCGCTCGGTGCTCCTGCTCGCGCAGTCCCACTACCGCAACGGCGAGCCGGGTCGGTCGGTGACGACGCTCGAGGCGCTGGCGTCGCAGGCCCTGGACCCTCAGGCGCCGCTGCCGACCGAGGTACGGGCGGACGTGCTGGTGGCCCACGGTCAACACCTCGCGGGGCTTGCCCGCCACGCGGAAGCCGTCGAGTTCCTGGAAGCAGGAACGCGCCTCGCTCCGGCCGACAAGGCGGGCTGGCAGAGCCTCGGCCAGGCCTACGCGGCCGCCGGTCAGCGCGATCGGGCCCAGGCGGCGCTGCAGCGCTTTCAGGAGATCGCCGATTCGGAGGAGGAAGAGTCGGTCAATCGCGCCGAGCGGGACCTGGCCGACCCGACGGGGCGCGAGCTGCGCCAGGCGATGCGCCTGCTCGAGACGGGTGAAGGGGAGCGCGCCATTGCCCTGCTGCGCCGCGAGCTGGAGCTCGCGGACGGAGATCCACGCCCCGGGCTCTTCCTGAGCCGTGCCTACCTCCTGCTCGGCCAGCCGTCCGAGGCACTGGTCGCGGCGCAAGCGGTTCTCGCTTCCTCGCCCGACAACGTCGACGCCCGCTACAGCGTGGCGACAGCGCAGATGGGTCTCGATCTCGTCGACGAGGCCGAGACGGGCTTGCGGGCGGTTCTCGAAGCACAGCCCGACTTCACGCCTGCGATGAGCGACCTGGCCGTGCTCCTGGCGCGACGGGGCGACGCGACCGAAGCGCGCCGCCTGCTCGAGCGCGTGCTCGAGCTTCGGCCCGGTGACCCGGTCGCCACACAGGCCCTCGCGCAGCTCGACGCGGGGTAGCCGCTCAGCGTCGGATGCGGAGAGTGCGGCCCGCGGGCATGCCGACGTAGCGCGAGCGACTGCCGTCGCTCCAGACGAGGTCGACCGTCGCCTCGCTTTCGCCAGCTGCGCCGAAGTGCGCCGCGGCCTGGCTCTGTGAGAGGTAGGAGCTGCCCGCGCGCAGCTCGCGGCTTCTCGATCTCTTGCCCGTGGTGACGCGCACCCGCGTGCCGAAGTCGGGGCGACCACCTTTCTCCGCGACGACCTGGAGAGACCCTGCTCCGGAGTGCAGGTTCCGATACACCTCCGCGGCGGCGTTGGAGTTGTTGATGACCAGGTCGAGGTCACCGTCGCCGTCGAGATCTCCGAGTGCCGCGCCCCGGCTCGACTCGACGACGTCGAGCCCCGCGTCCCTCTCGAGAGCAAAGGTACCGTCGCCCAGGCCACGAAAGATCTGATTGGGCTGTCGGAAGCTCGTTCCGCGCTCGTGCGCCTCGACGTTGTGGACGATGTGTCCATTGGCGATGACGAGGTCCGCGTGGCCGTCGTGATCGAGGTCGGCCACCGCCACGCCAAAACCGACGAACGGCAGCGAAGGCTCGGCGAGCTTGGAGGAGTAGCGGCGGTCCACGAAGACCCCGGCGGGGGTGTTGCCGTACACCGCGTTGGTCTGCTGGTCGAGGTGAGTCGTCACGATATCCGGCAGGCCGTCGCCGTCGAGGTCGTCGAACGCGACGCCCATGCCTGCCTCCGCCGTCCCTTGCCCGGAGAGCGCCGTCCCGGTGAGCAGAGCAACCTCCTCGAACGGTTTGGTGACGCCGCTGCGTTGGAACATGAAGTTGGGGGTCATGTCGTTTGCGACGTAGATCTCGCGGCTGCCGTCGAGATCGATGTCTCCGAACGCGACACCGAGACCGTTGCCGTTGGCCACCCCGATGCCGAGCTCGGTCGTGCGGTCGACGAACGTCCCTTGGCCGACGTTCTCGTAGAGGCGGTCCTGGAGCCCTTCGTACACGTTGGGGTGGCAGTACGAGCGGAGGCCGCGCTCCTTGACGCCACAGATCGGGTTGTTGTCGTAGGAGAAGTTCACGTAGTGGGTGACGTAGAGATCCAGATCGCCGTCGCGGTCGATGTCGTCCAGGGCGGCGGACGCGCTCCACGACGGGGGAGATGGGAGGTCGGGCCCGCGGGTGAACTGCCCGCTCCCTTCGCCGAAGTGAAGCTCCGTGGCTCCGAAGCCGGTGACCACGAGGTCGGGCACGGTGTCGCCGTCGAGGTCAGCGGCTACGGCGCCCATGGCGTACGTGCCAATCTCGAGCCCACCGGCGTGGGGCTCGAACGCGCCGGCGTCGTTGCGGAACAGCTGGCTCGGCCGCGCCGGTCCTTCGAAACCGCGTAGGGGGCCGCTGCTCAACAGGAGGACGTCCTGGTCGCCGTCCTGGTCGAAGTCGAAGATCACCACGCCGGATCCCATGGTCTCCGGCATGTAGTACTGCCCGGAGCCTCCGTGCTGGTGGACGAACTCGATCCCGGGGAAGCTCCTCTCGAACCGGATCCCCTGGGCCGTGGCCAGGGCTGCGGGAATCACGAAGAGGAAGCACGGGAGAACTGCCGTGGCCCGGAGGGACCAGCCGCAGCCGGAAGAGGGGGTCTCGTGCCGCTGCCCCAGCGGCCGTTTCAGGGGTCTCCGACATGGGAGCACGACCCCGATCGCAAGCCGCCTCGACATGTCGGGCATTGTAGTCGGTGGGAGCACGTCTCGCCGCGGGGGCGACTGGTCCCTGGTTTCCAAGAATGTATCCCTCGATCGAACTTCGCGTGGACCTCCCCGTGGATTCGTGCGTAGTAAGGGTCAGAGAACAGGGCCGTCACCAAACACCGATGGTCGCCGATGCTTTTCGGTGGCACCCGCAACGTTCGGAGGTCCTTCAGCGGTTCAATTCGTCTCTGGTGACGCCCTCGTTCTCTATCTGGGTATCGGACCAGGCGTGGAGCGCCGGGCGAGGCCCGTGTGGCTCGGCACACAGAGCACCCGACGCGGGCCGTTCGGGAGCCTCCTCGAGGCGTGCGCGGCCGCTGGAAGCCGGCTAGAGTTCCAGGCATGCCTCTGGTCTTGTCTCTCGCCGTCTTGGCACTGCAGCCCGCAGGTCCACAGCCGGCCTTCGACGACGCCGCGGAGGCGGCCGGACTGGTCTTCACCTACGAGAACGGCATGTCCGGCGAGCTGTATCTCCCCGAGATCATCGGTGGGGGCGCGGCTCTGCTGGATTGTGACGCCGATGGCGACCTCGATGTGTTCCTGGCCCAGGGCGGGAGCCTGACTCGAGAACCGTCGCGCGGCGCTCCGGCGGGCGTGCTGTACCAGAATCAGTGGGCGAACGAAGAGAAGCTCGCCTTTCGCGACGTCACCTCGCAGTCCGGCTTGGCGGGGCGGAGCTTCGGCATGGGCGCCATGGCGGCCGATCTCGACGGCGACGGCCTCACGGATCTCTACGTGCTGAGCCTCGGCGCGAACCGGTTCTTCCGCAACGAGGGAGACTGCAGGTTCAGCGATCAGACGGAACGGAGCGGCCTCGGGGACCAGAGTTGGTCGATCGCGGCCTCCCCGCTGGACTACGACCGCGACGGCGACCTCGACGTGTACGTCGTCAACTACCTCGACTTCACGCTCTACAGGCACCGCACGTGTGAGTCCGAGTCGGCGGCCCGCGACTACTGTGGCCCGCTCACCTTTCCGGGACAGACCGACCGTCTCTACCGCAACGAGGGCGACGGTCGCTTCGAGGAGGTGACCCGCGAGGCGGGCGTCCTCGCGCCCGACAGCCGCGGGATGGCTGCCACTGCGGCCGACTTCGACGGTGATGGGCTCCTCGACCTGTTCGTCGCCAACGATCAGATGGCAAATCACCTGTGGCTCAACCAGGGGAACGGCACCTTCACCGATGGTGCGCTGCTGGGTGGGGTGGCGCTCAACGAGCGTGGTCAGGTGGAGGCGAGCATGGGAGTCGAGGCGGCCGACTTCGACCAGGACGGTGATGAAGACCTCTTCATCTCCAACCTCACGGGCGAGACGAGTACCTTGTATCTGGGCGACGGCAGCGGCCTGTTCACCGACTCGACCGCAACCTCCGGCATCGCGTCTGCCAGCTTTCCCTATGCGGGGTTTGGCACCGTTGCGCTCGACTACGACGGCGACGGTTGCCTCGACCTTGCGGTCGCAAACGGCGCCATCAAGGCGGTCGAGTCTCAGGCGCGCGCGGAAGATCCGTATCCGCTGCGTCAGCCCAACCAGCTGTTTCGCTGTGTGCGCGACACCGAAGGTGGGGCGCTCCGCTTCGAAGATGTGAGCGGCCGCCTGCCCCGAGCGTTGTCCGAGTCGGTCAGCCGCGGCCTCGCCGTCGGCGATCTCGACAACGACGGCGATCCGGACCTGGTGCTCGTCGAGAGCGAAGCCCCGACTCGGCTCCTGCTCAATCGCGCCTCGCGCGGCCCATGGGTCGGAGCAACGCTGCGGTCGTCTCAGTCTGCGCCACAGGGCCTCGGCTCCCGCGTGTCGGTTGCCGGCGAGCGCACCTGGCGCCGTGCACGCGTCGATGGGAGCTATGCGAGTAGCAACGATCCACGCGTCCTCCTGCGCCTCGGCTCGGCCACCGACGAGGTGACGCTGCGGGTGCAATGGACGAGCGGGCGCGTGGAGGATTTCCAGGTGCCTGCCGAGCGCTACGCGGAGCTCGTCGAAGGCGCCGGGAAGGTGGTCACCGACGCGGTGTCGAGTCGGTGAAGGCCTTCCGCTCTGTCGCGTTCGCGGTGGCGTGTGGGCTGCTGGTCGGCGTCGTGGCTCGGGCACCAACTTCGGCACAGTCGACGCCTCGAGCTCTCGAGCTCCCTGGGCTCAGCCGGCCGCTCCTGCTGCCGAGCCTCGAGGATCTCTCCCCGGAGGTGCGGGACCAGCTGGTGGCTGCGTTCGGTCAGATCGAAGCGCGTCTCGACGCGGGGGCCCACGACGAAGCGGCAGACCTCCTCGCGAACGCCGGCCGCCTGCTGGCGCGCTCGTACCGCCGCGAGGCGGCTCTGGCTGCCTTCCAGGGCCTTCTCGACCTGCGCCCCGGGGACTTCTCCGCGCTCTATCTCGTCGCCACCCTGCACGCTCAGCTGGGGCAGGACACACTCGCCGAAGCGGCGTTCGAGAGGGCCCTCGAAGTGCAGTCGGGCGACCTTGCGACTCTCGTGCGTCTCGGCCGACTTCGTCTGCGCGGCGGCGACGTCGAGGGGGCGGAGCGGGTGTTCCGAGCGGCCAGGGCGAAGCGTGCCTCGGAGCCGGCGGTCCTCTTCGGGCTGGGTGAAGTCCGTCGCCTGCGCGGTGACTGCGAAGGTGCCGTCGAGCTCTACGCGGAGACCCTGAGGCTTCAGCCCGGAGCGGCTGCCGTCCACTATCCGCTCGGGCTCTGCATGAGGGACCTCGGCGACGTCGACAGTGCCCGCCGTCATCTGAGCCTGCACCAGGATCGCCAGGTGAGCTTCGAAGACCCGCTCGTGGACGATCTCGTGGCGAGCCGTCCAGGAAAGCTGCAGCTGCTGCAGCTGGGCATGGAGATGAGTGCGCAGGGGCGGACCGATGACGCCGTTCGTGCCTACGAGGGAGTCCTCGCTCTCGAGCCGGCGAACCCGAGCGCGCTCCGAGGGGTTGCCAGCGGCTACCTCCGCATGGGCCAGGTCGCTCGAGGGCGCGAAGCCCTCGAGCGGCTCGTGGCTGCCGCTCCCCGGGACGTGCGGGCACTCACCGACCTCGGCCAGGTTCACCGCCAGTTGGGAAACCTGGATCGCGCCATCGACGCGGTTGGTGAGGCGACCCGCCTCGTTCCGAGCTACGCACGAGCCCACCTGATGCTCGGGGAGCTGTTGGCGGAGAGTGGCGATATGACAGCGGCCGAGGAGAGCGTACGCCGCGCCTACTCGGCGACGCGGGAGATCGAGGCCGATCGTGACGTTCGAGGCTGGAGCGCCCTGCTGCTCGGCCGGCTGGTGCTCGCCCGCTCACCGCCCGGATCCGATGGCTTGGCGCTGGTCCAGGAGGCCGGAGAGCTGTTGTCTGAAGACGCCGATGCGCAGCGGCAGGTGGCACAAGCGCTTGTCCAGGCCTCGGAGTTCGCCGAAGGAGCGTTGGCCTTCGAAAGGGCGGCGGCGCTCGCGCCCGGCAATCCCCAAGCACACTTCGCCAGCGGGCTTGCCTTTATGCTCGCGCGTGAGGACGGGCGGGCGCGCGCGGCTCTCGAACGGGCCCTGGTGTACCACGGCACCGATCCTCAGCTGCGCGATCTTCTCGCGCGTCTGCTGGCCTGCTCGACGCAGGAGCAGGTACGCGACCCACGGCGCTCCGTGGAGCTCGCTCGGGGCGCGTTCGAGGACGCCCCCACCCTGGATCGGGCTGAGACCCTCGCGATGGCTCTGGTGGCCTCCGGAGACGTCGCTGGGGGGAGCGACTGGCTTCGTCAGGCGTTGGCGCGGGCCCGCTCGACGGGCGACTCCGCTCGAGCGAAGGCGCTCGAAGCCCACCTCGAGCGCGTGCAGGGCGGACAGAGCTGCAGCGCGCCTTGGCTCGAGGAGCGCTAGCGGCTGTCCAGCTCGGGCGCGCCGGGCCAGCGTCTCCGGGCCGAGTCGAGCAGCGCCTCGCCAGCACCGGGGTTGCCGAGGGCCGCAAGTGCAGCTGCGGCCTCCCGGTAGGCCATGGGCACTGGATTGGTCTCCACCAGCTGCCTGAGAGTGGCGATCGCCTCTTCGCCGCGGCCGCTCAGCGCGAGAACTCCGGCGAGCCTCGTGTACGGCGCAATCTCGTTCGGAGAGAGCGCAATCTCGTTGCGAAAGGCACGTTCGGCCTCTCCGGTTCGGCCGAGGTTCGCCAGAGCCAGGCCTTCCTGGTACGCCAGCCCGCGGAGCACCTCGACGTCCTGGCGGTCGCCGAACTCGCGTCGTGCCCGGGCTGCGGCGTCGACTGCGGCCGCGTGGTTGCCTTCGCGCACGAGGAGCTCGGCCAGTGTGATCAGCGGTTCCACCCTCGTACCTCTTGCGGCGAGGGCTTCGTCGAGCACGGCGCGAGCGGTCTGCAGGTCGTTGCGCCTCAGCGCGACCTGGGCCAGAAGGTCGAGCGCGGCCTCGTTCTGGCGCCGAGCCATCTCGGCGTGTGCCTGGGCCTCGTCGAGCTCGCCCAGGCTCAGGTACAGCTCTGCCAGGGAGAGCGCAATGTGCGGGGCGCCGCCGCTCTCGTCGAGCGCCTGGCGGAGCTCGCCGAGTGCCTCGTCGGTGCGGCCGGTGCGACGCAGGGCCTTGGCCAGCTGCTCGCGCGCGTACACCATGCCCGGCTCTTCCCTCAATACGCTCCGGTAAGCCGAGGCAGCTTCGGCGTACCGGCCCGCGACGTAGAGCCGCGAGGCTGCCCCGAGGTCCTCCAGCACATGAATGCGGCTCTTGGGGTCCGCACCGGTGGCGGTCGCGCCGCGGCTTCCGCCGACGTAGCCGAGGCTGAGGAGGCTCTCGCGAACCGCGGGGTCGACCTCCGCCGGGGGTTGGAGGGTTCGGTCGATCTTCTCGAGCGCTGTCCGAAGTCGCCTCGAGACGGCGCGCTCGCGCTGGAGGATGTTCTGTGTCTCCTCCGGGTCGCGGATCAGGTCGTACAGCTCGGGATCGGGGCCGTCGATGAAGTGGTACTGGTCCTCGATCAGCGAGGCGAGCTCGGACCATCCGAAGTGGATGCGAGGGTAGACCGATTCCGAGAAGATCTGGCGAGTCCGGTCACCTTCGGTGAGCTGGAGCACGCTCTTCCCCGAGAGCTCGGCAGGAGCCTCGATCCCGAGAACATCGAGCACCGTCGGCAGGACGTCGGCGAGCTGCGCCGGGATGGGGATCGTCTCGCCGCCGCGCTCGTTCGAAGGCAGCTTGACCAGGAAAGGCACCTGCAGGGTCTCGCGGTAGATCAGCACCTCGTGCTCCATCTCGCCGTGGTCCATGAGTCCCTCGCCGTGGTCGGAGACCAGCACGATGAGCGCATCCTCGTAGAGGCCTCGGGACCGCAGGGCGTCCGAAAGCGCGCCGATCACGGCGTCCGCAGCTGCGACTTCGCCGTCGTACGGGTCCTCGTATCGCGACCCGAACGGCTCCGGCGCCTGGTACGGGCTGTGTGGCTCGTAGATGTGCAGGAAGAGAAACGGCGGCTCGGTCCGCGGCTCGTCGAGCCAACGGATCAGTGCGGCCAGAGTGTCCGGGCCCCCGCGCTGCAGGCCGCCGAGCTCGACCCCACTGCGCACCTGGATCACGTCGTCGTAGTGGTCGAATCCACGGGCGATGCCGGTGGCCTTGCGTAGCACGTACGCGGAGACCGCGCCGCCCGTGGCCCAGCCCGCATCGCCCAGGATGGACGCCAGGGTCGGGAGGTCGTCCGGGACCTTGTAGCCCAGGTTGTCGCGCAGACCGTGCTCGATGGGCAGCTGGCCCGTGAAGATGGTCGCGTGGGAAGGGAGGGTGAGCGGAAGATGGGCGTAGGCGCGCTCGACGAGGAGGCTGTCCGCTCGGAGGGCGTCGAGCGCAGGGGTCTCGACCTCCTCGTAGCCGTACATCGGCAGTCGATCCGAGCGCAGAGTGTCGATGGAGATGAGCACGACCGGAGGGCGCGAGGATCCGCTTTCGAGGGGACGTGCGCCGGCACGCTCGGAGGATGTCGGCGGGCCACACGCGAGGAGGAGCGTGGCGAAGGTGACCCACAGCAAGGAGGCTGGAGGAGGCGAGGCCGTCACGGGGCTCCCCCGAGGCGCGACAGCTGCGTCTTCGCCCGCTCGATGTCGGGTCCGTAGAGCTCCGCTGGGGCCTGCGCGATGAACGTCTCCAGCGCTTCGCGGGCACGGGGATGAGCCGCTTCGGAGGCGACCATGGCGAAGTTGTAGAGCACGTCGAAGTCCATGGCGAGCCCAAGAGAGGTCTCCCAGGAGGAGAGGGCCTCGGTCTTGCGCCCGAGGTTGTATTGCGCCATGGCCAGGTAGTTCCAGGCGAGAGGTCGCGAGGAGTCGAGATCGAGACTTCTCTGCGCCTCTCGGGCCACGACCGCCCAGCGCCCGCGCCGCACACCGACGAGAGCCAGGTTCTCGTGTGCGGCGGAGTTTCGCGCGTCGATCTCGAAGACCGATCGCAGAACCTGCTCGGCCTCGGCGAGCTGGCCTGCCTCGGAGAGCACGAGTCCGAGAGCGTTGAGGGTGCGAGGGTCGCGGCTCGCGTCGAGCTCGCGCAGCACGGCAACCGCCTGAGGCGCCTGCCCGGACTCGGCCAGCGTCAGGGCCAGCTGCCTGACGAACGTCGGGTGTCGCACCCCGTCACGGTAGGCGGTGGTCATGGCGCGCAGCGCCTCGCGCGACCGTCCCTGATCCAGGAGAACGCGCGCCAGATGGTAGTGCCCGTCGCCCAACTTCGGCTGCTTCTGCACCAGCTCCCGGGCAAGGGCTTCCGCCTCGGCCAGCTGGCCACCCTGGTACGTCGCCATGAATCGGTGCATGAGCTGGTCGATGGGCAGCAGTGTCTTGGGGTCGTCCGCGGGCCCGTACGTGCGGGGCTCTGCGTCTCCGGATGTTCCCAGCGTGGAGCCGAGGTATCCCAGAGCCTGGAGCTTGCGCCGTTCCTCGTCGCTCAGTGTGGCTCGGTTCGGGGGCCAGGCCGACTCTTCGGGGATGGCCGCGCGCAGCTCCTGCGCGCGGGGGCTTCGGAGCTCGGTCTCGAGCAGCTCCTGTTCGGCCGGGTCGTTTCGTAGGTCGTAGTACTCGGCGATCGGCAGATCGATGTACTTGTAGCGCCCGTCGAGCATTCCTCGCAGCGGAGCCCAGTCGCGGTCGAGGTGTGCCCCCAGCGCTTCGAAGTAGAGCCGGCGCTGGAGCGGCAGGTCGGCCCTCAGGTCGCGGCCTGCAACATCCGTAGGCGGCTCCAGGCCGGCGGCGGCCACGAGTGTCGGAAAGAGATCGACATGGGCCGCCGGCGCGAGGGTGCGGCCGGGCTCGATGCCATGGCCCCAGAGGACCAGCGGCACGCGCAACGTGGAGTCGTACGCGAACAGCCCGTGGGTCTGCTCGCCGTGGTCGCCGAGTGCCTCGCCGTGGTCCGACGTGATCGCGAGCAGGGTCGAGGCGCGGTCGAGCCCATCGAGCAGTGGGCCCAGGTAGGCGTCCGTCGCGGCCACCTCGCCGTCGTAGGGGCGCTGGCGGAAGGCGCTCGCGTGAGGCTCGGGAGGGTCATAGGGGGCGTGGGGATCGAAGAGATGGACCCACAGGAAGCGCTGCCGGTCGCCGTGGGCTCGCCACCACTCGAGAGCCAGGGCGATCGTCTCGTGCCCCGGCCGCTCCGGCAGGACCCCGGCGCGCTCCGAGCCTTCCGGGACCCGGTCGTCGTAGACGTCGAATCCCCGCGCCAGGCCGTACCGTGAGTCCAGCGGAAAGGCGCTGACGAAGGCGGCGGTGGCAAAACCGGCGGCCTCGAAGCGGGTCGCCAGCGTCGGAGTGTCGGCCCTCAACGAGAAGCCGGCGTTGTCCCGAATGCCGTGCTGGTGGGGGAGCTGGCCGGTGAGGATGTTGGCGTGCGAGGGCAACGTCATGACGTTGTGTGCCCAGGCCCGCTCGAAGACGCGGCCCTGACCCGCGACCCGGTCCAGGTTCGGGGTCGAGGCGACCCGGCTCCCCATGAAGCCGAGTGCATCCCAGCGCAGGGTGTCGAGGGTCACCAGGACGACGTCGCGCGCGGCTCCGCCCTGCAGGGCGGAGCTCGGGATCGCGCTCATCAGGCTTGACGCCAGAACGCAACAGATCCCCGCTCGACGGAGGCGAGGAGCAGCCGGCGGCGTGCGGCGGCGGGCCGCCCGCCGGATCGGGAGGGCGAGCCGCACGGGCGAACCTACTGGGTCTTCAGGTAGTCGAGAAACTGCTTGGCTTCACCCGCGTTCGGGTGATCTGGAGCCAGCTCGAGCATCTTCTCGAAGTCGGTCACTGCGCCGGCGGTCGTCCCCTGGCTCATGAGAACCAGGCCGCGGTAGTAGTACGCGTCGGCGTTGTCCGGGTAGTCCGCAACGATCGCCTCGAAGTCTTCCAGTGCGCCCGCCATGTCGTTGGCGTTGTACTTCTGGATGCCCTGGTTGAGGAGCGCGTTGGGATCGATCTTGGCGCCCTGGGGAAGGCGCGCGATGTACACGTCCGCCTCGGACTTGCGGCCTTCATTCACGAGCAGGCTCGAGATCAGCTTCAGCGACTCGACGTGCTGGGGGTCGATCGTCAGGCCCTTCTCCAGGGTGGAGATGGCGGTGGCGACATCTCCGTCGGAGAAGTGGCTCTGCGCGATCCGCAGCAGCACCTCGGGGTGCTTGCTGGGATCGATCGAAGACATGGCCTTCTCCATGAGGCCGCGCGCCTCAGCGCCTTTCCCCTGTTCGAGCAGCTGCGCGGCCTGCGACAGCGTGGCCGCTGCCTCCGCCTCCTGGGCCGCCGCGGCGTCGGCGGCCGGGTTGGTGCCTGTGGCCGCGCCAGCGGGCTCCAGCATGATGCGCAGGAGCTCATTGGGGGTGGCCTCGCTGACCGGCATCACTCCCTCGGAGACCGTGTAGCCGGGGTACTCGATCGTCACGTTCCAGGGGCCGCCGCTCAGGCCGAGGAAGCTCCAGCGGCCCTTCTTGTTGGTGGTCACGGCGTCGGGGCCACTGGCCGAACTGCCGCGGCGCAGCGTGACGGTGGCACCCTCCACGGGGTTGCCGTTCTCGTCGGAGACGAGGCCCTGCACCCGTGCCCGACCGCGCCAGTCCTGGGCCAGAGCTGCGCTCGAGAGGAGCAGCCCGACGAGGACGAGGATGGTCCATCGCGCGAAGGGGCGCGCCGCCGTGAAAGGGGAGGAAGGTGGATACATGGCGTCTCCTAGGTCCGGGGGAGATCGAAAGACCGCAGTGCCGGGCAGGCCGACGGGTCCAACGTGTTCGTGTCGTACGTCGCTCGACGGCGCCGCGCGGGCCGGGGCCGGAGCTCACTTCGAGGTCGTTGCGGAAACTCTAGCAGCAGATGCCTGGTGTTGGGGGTCGCGGCCGGCACAGCGAGAGGGTTCACCGGCTCTCGGTCAGTTTCAACACGTGGCTGGCCGGTGCTGTTCCGTTCCAGAAGGCCAAAACGAAGCGGGGCGCCGGATACCGAGCCGCGTCAGCGAATGAGATGGACCCCAGGCGCTCGAGGTGCGGTCCAGTGTGAGCGTCGGGGGCTGGGAGCGCCAGCGATCATCCCGCCACAAGCCGCGTCAGCGAAATGAGATCGGCCCCAGGGCCCTCGGGTGCGGCCCAGTATGAGCGTGCCCTCCGGCCAAGCGCGAGCGAAGCGAGCTTGCGCGGAAGCCGCGGAGCGGCTGGAGCATCGACTCAGGTCGGCGGAGGCGTGTTACCACCACGCCGAGCACGCAAGCGTCGTCCGCAGGACGACTGCGCGCAAGCCGCGTGAGCGGCTGGAGCATCGACTCAGGTCGGCGGAGGCGTGTTACCACCACGCCGAGCACAGGCAAGCGTCGTCCGCAGGACGACTGCGCGCAAGCCGCGTGAGCGGCTGGAGCATCGACTCAGGTTGCGCGCAGGCGTGCTATCAGCACGCCGAGCACGACAAGAAAAGAGCCGGGGGTCTCCCCCCGGCTCTCTCTTGCTTCGTCCGCGAGAGCGGACGAAGAGCATCGTCCAGCGATTACTTCCAGCCGAGACGCACGCCCAGACGGTAGATCCGCGGGCTGACGTTGTCGTTCAGGAAGTTGGCGGTACCGAAGTTCGCCTCGCGGACGCGGGAGAGCTCGGTGCCTTCGTTGGTGATGTTGAACGCATCGATACCGAACGTGAAGTTGACCGCACTGGTGAGCGCGAACTCCTTCTCGAGGCGGAGGTCGATGGTGGTGAGGTCGTCCAGACGGAAACTGTCGAAGTCACTCACGAGGTTGACGTCGCGAGTCACGTCGCCACTACCGCCGACGGCGGGAATGTCGATCGCGTCCAGGATGTACGGAGTGGGGTACCCCTCGCGCGACTGGATCGACGCGGAGACGTTGAAGCCCCACGGACGATCCGGAGCGACCTGATAGAGGCCGTTCAGGTTCGCCGTCCAGCTGGACTGGAGGAAACGCTCACCCTTGCCGGAGCCCGTCGAACGGGTCAGGTAGAGCTGACCGTCCACATCACCACCACCCGAAAGCGCGTTCGGGTCGGAGTTGTTGAGGTAGTCCTGTCCGATGTCCCACTCGGCCTCACCGTAGTTCACGTAGCCGCGGAGCATCCAGCGGTTGGCCAGACGCTTCGTGAACGTGATGGCGATGCCTTCGTAGTCGCGAGCCCGGTCGCCGTTCATCAGCAGCGAGCCTCCAGTGAGGCCACCGATGATGCCGGA
The DNA here is from genome assembly GCA_965223385.1 of Candidatus Multivoraceae bacterium. GTDB lineage: Bacteria > Acidobacteriota > Thermoanaerobaculia > Multivoradales > Multivoraceae > JBCCLJ01. The sequence goes on from CBDCWR010000004.1 coordinate 239,779, forward strand.
GTTCAGGCCGAACACCTCGACATTGGGGTTGAGCCCAATCCCGCGCACGTTGTTGCAGTCCTGCGCGATGTCGCCATCGGGGTCAGGCAGACCGCAGTAGGAGCCGAGCGACGCGTAGTCGTTCGCTCGCACCGTACGACGCTGACCCGTCGCCGGGTCGATCGTGAAGTCGCGCTCCTCGAGGATGTCGTCGACGTTCCGCAGAGTGATCGTGGCACCAATCACGAACTCCGGCAGGAGTGCGTGCTCGACGCTGAGGAGCAGCTCCGAGGTGAGAGGCGCATCGAGGCCGGAGTCGGTGACGTTCGGGCTGATGAGTGCTGCCGGGTTGTTGGGATCGTAGTTGTTCGCCAACGTCGGCAGGTACGTCAGATCCGAGCCGTCGCCCGTGTAGGCGCCGTTCAGGTTCTGCGTCGGGGTGAAGAAGTAGGCGTACGCCTCACCCGCGGGGTTGGTCCGGTTGACCTGGCCCACCGCCAGCTGGTCGGCGAACTGCGAGAAGCTCGCGCGAATCAGCGTGTCGCGCTCGTTGCCGAGGGCGTAGGTGAAGCCGAGGCGCGGGGTGATCGACGTCCAGTCGAACTCAGCACCAGCTCCCTGGTAGTTGAGTGCCGGCAGGATGTCCGGACGCAGCAGGTTGCCCTGCACCGTCGCGGCCTCGTTCGAGCCGCTCTGGTCGTCGTAGCGAAGACCGACGTTGAGCGTGAACTTGCCGAGGCTGATCGTGTCCTGAGCCCAGAAGGAGCCGTACTCCATCGTCACCGGAGTGGCGATTCCGCGCTTCGCCGCGACGAAGGTGGTGGAGCCACTGTTGAGGGTGAAGATGTTGCGGCCCGGCCAGGTGAAGTCGGACGACGTCTCGTAGGTGCGGAAACGGCCGCCGACCTTCAACTCGTGGCTGGCGTTGCCCGTATTGAAGAAGTACGAAGCGTCGAGCTTGTACTCGTCGTTGGGACCGGTGGCAGCACCCGAGAGGAAGTTCTGGTGCCAGACACCGTCGTTGCCACGCCAAGCCTCGGGAGCGCTCGGGCCCACACCCGCCTTGGCGGCGAGCTGGAAGCCGAAGTCACCGAGGCTGTAGGTGCCGGTGAGGAACAGGTTCGACGAGAACACGTGGGTGTCCTCGAAGCGGTAGATGGCGGAAGGACCACGCTGGTTCCAGGTGGTCTCGTCCGGGCGCGTGATGGCAGCACCACGGCCGAACTTCTGCTTGTCACCGTTGTTCCAGGAGCCGACGAACGAGTTCGCCTGCGAGAACTGGGCGTTGGCCTTGAGCGACTGGTTCTCGAGGATGGTGTCATCCGCGTTGCCGTTCGCAGCGTTCTGCTGCACGTCGTTCTGGCCCCAGGAGCCCCACAGCCAGAAGCGGTCGCGCACGACGGCGCCGCCGGCCTCGAAGCCCATGTCCTCGATCTCGCGGATCTGCGCGCCAACGTAGTTGTCGCCCAGGATCTGCCCGTCGGAGAGGTACTCCTGCACGTCCGGCTGGGACTGCTTGAGCCCGCCACCGAAGTAGCCGTTGCGCTTCGTGTTGTAGAAGCGCGCCGAGCCGCGGAACTCGTTGGAGCCGCGCTTGGTCACGAGGTTGACGGAGACGCCGGCCGTGTTCTTGGTGACGTCGGTGCCACCGGTGGTGAACTGCATCTCGGCGAACTGATCGAAGTCGTAGTACGTCGGCGATGCGCCCGTGGCGCGCATGTCGGTGATCGACACGCCGTCCACGAGGAAGTCGTTCTGCGCACCGGACACGCCCTGTGCACGGAAGGCCGACTGCTGACCGGACTCGTTGCCACCCACGTTGACGCGGTCGACGAGCACGCCGGGCGTCTGGTTGAGGATGGCCCAGGGGTCACGCGCGGTCGGGATCTTCTCGAGCTCGACCTGGCTGACGGTGGTGCCCTGCTGCAGCTTGCGCTCGTCGAGGAGCGGCGTCTCGGAGGTGACCGTGATGGTCTCCTCGACGGCTGCGGTGAGGGTCAGGGGAACCGTGGTGTTGCGGTTGACGCGAACGTCGACGCCGGGATACTCGATGGCGCCGAAGCCTTCGAGCTCAGCCTTGATCTCGTACTGACCCGGATCGAGAGCCAGGAAGCGGAACTGCCCCTGAGCGTCGGTGATCTGGGTCTTCGGAGCGCCGATGCCGGAGATGGTCACGGTCACGCCCGGAAGCGCAGCGCCATCTTTGTCGGCGACGGTGCCGAAAACGTTCCCGGTGGGAGCCTGCGCAAACAGGCCTGCCGGGATGACCAAGGCGAAGACAGCGCCGAGCACGAGAAGCTGACGCAAGGTACGGAGGTCCTTCATGTACCGATGGTCTCCTTGGAGATTACACGCAGCCCAGACGTCTTCCACGATGAAAGAGGCCCTTCCGCCACGCAGTCGATTTGGCCGGTTAGTGAGCAAGCGATGTGCCACTTCGGCCGGTGAGTCTCAGGCCCGGAAGGACCTGAAGATTGCTGGGATTTCAAACGGCCGTTTGGTCGAGCTGACGCTGACGCTGCGCTCGCGGCCTGCGTTTCGATTCAAACCGATGAATCGGGGAGCCATTTTGAATCCAAGGGCTTGGGTCCTGGCCGTGAGTTGGGACGAGCCGCGCCCCACGAGGACATGGTTCGAAACCCGAGATCCGGGGTCCTGCCCCGCAACAACTGCGGTGCAACCCAGTTCCGTTGGAGGTCGATGAGAGACCCAAGACTAGCTCGCTTCTCGCAAGGGTGCAATCTGGACTCGTGAGCCGAGTCGCCCCGTGTCTGTGATGGTTCGAGTCTTGCTTCGACCCTGAGTCGATCTACGGAACCGAATCTCCGCGAACTGGCGGGGGAGAAAAGGAGCCTGAGTGGCCTGCCAAAACGACACTCTCCGGAGAGCTCACCGCGCGCTCTTCGCCCCGCGTCCAGGCGGCGATCCGCGGCCGGGCGCGCTCGGCATCCTGCTTCTCCTGGCCGTGCTCGTCGGGTGCACCGCCTACGTTCCGTACGATCAACGGGCCCACATGGAGCGCGAGCTCGAGTCGAGGCTGCCCGCCGAGCTCGCCGGCCTCGTGACGCCGCCGTACGAGGTGGGTGAGGTCGTGCTGCAGGAGGCGTCGAAGCGCGTGCAGCCGAATTTGAGCGAGCGCAACAAGGTCGACGCCATCCTCGACTACATCTTCGGAACGGTGGGGCTCGAGTACTCGCTGACGCCGACCCGCAACGCGGACCAGACGGCGGTGACGGGGCAGGGGAACTGCCTGTCTTTCGTCAACCTGTTCGTGGGTCTCGGCCGGGCGAACCGGCTGAACCCCTTCTTCGTCGAGGTGCAGGACTACCAGCGCTGGAACTACCAGGACGGTGTGGTCGTGAGCCGAGGGCACATCGTGGCTGGAATGTACGTCGGGGGTGATCTCCGCACCTACGACTTCCTGCCCTACTCGGCCAAGTCGTACAAGGACTTCGAGCCCATCCAGGACCTGACCGCGATGGCGCACTACTTCAACAACCTCGGCGCCGAGGCGCTCATGGACGGTCGCTTGGCCGAGGCGACGCGCAACCTCGAGATCGCACAGAAGCTCGACCGCGACTTCGACAAGGCGATCAACAACTACGGTGTCGCCCTCCTGCGCGGCGGGCGCACCGACGAGGCGATCGAGCTGTTCCGCGACGGTCTGGAGCGTCATCCGGAAGACGTGCCCATCATGACGAACCTGGCGCGCGCGTATCAGCAGTCGGGCCGCACCAGTGAGGCGTCGGACCTCTTCGACCGCCTCGAGCGGATCAATCGCACGAACCCGTTCTTCTACGTCTACCGCGGCGATCTCGCCCTGGCGAACGGCGATACGAAGACCGCGCTCGAGTACATGAAGAAGGCGTACCAGACGGATGCGGAGCTGCCGGAGGTGCACGTCGGCCTAGCCAAGGTCTATCTGGCTCTCGGCAGCTTCGGCGAGGCGCGACACCATGTCGGACGCGCGCTGCGGTTGGATGCGACACACACCGAAGCGCGCAAGTACGCCGCGCTGCTCGAGCGCGGGCCGACGGCCTCGGCGCAGACGAACGGTGGCTGAGGCAGGGACGGACGATGCCCTCTGCTACCCTGAAAACCACCAACCCGAGGCACGGCTCGAGACTCCCTCGAGCCGCGCGCACGAGTCCTCGAGGAGAGGTTCATGGCTGACGAGATGCGTTTCCGGCACCTGGAGAGAGCTCGCTTCGGAGCCTGGCGATCCGTTGGACGGAGAACACTCTCGGTCGCTCTCCTCGGCTGCCTCGCGCTGCCCGCTCTCGGGCAGGAGGAGCGCGAGTGGGTGGAGTCGGACCCGCCTCTCGACACCGTCGAGGAGGAGACGCGCGTCATCGAGATCCAGGTTCCCGTGAACGTGGTCTCGAAGAGCGGTCAGCCGGTGCGCGACCTGACGCCGGAGGATTTCCGCATCCTCGACCAGGGCAAGCCGCAGGAGATCAGCAGCTTCGAGATCATCGACCTCGAGACGCTGGAGCCGGGCGAGTCGCAGGCACGCTACGACCGCGTCATTCCGCCGGCGGCGCGCCGTCACTTCCTGTTTCTCTTCGATCTCTCCTTCTCGAGCCCGTCGTCCGTCATCCGCGCACGGCAGGCCGCGCAGCGCTTCGTGACGTCCTCGATGCACACGTCCGACCTCGCCGCGGTCGCGACGCACTCCATCGAGAGTGGCTCGAACCTGATTCTCACCTTCACGCCCGATCGCGCGCAGCTGGCGCGCGCCATCGATACCCTCGGCGCCCCGCGCCTGCTGCGCCGTGGCTCGGAAGATCCGCTTCGTTTCGTGATCGACCCCGATCTCCGCGACAGCGGCCTCGCGACCGCCGAGACCAACGCGACCCGCCCGATCGGGGAAGCCGAGTCGCTGTCGGGCTACCTCGCGGTCATCGGCAACCAGATGGCCCGCATGGAGAAGTCCTACGCCCGCGGGCTCGTCTCCTCGTGGAGTGAGTCGATGAAGGACACGGCGCGCATTCTGGGGAGTGTCGAAGGGCGCAAGCACGTCGTCTACTTCACCGAAGGCTTCGACGGTCGCCTCCTCCTCGGGCGGCAGCCGGACAACTTCGATCCCGAGGCCGAGCGCGACTACTTCGCGGTGCAGACGGGTCAGTACCACCTCGTCGACACCGACGATCAGTTCGGCAACACGCAGCTCCAGAACGCGGTCAACATGATGCTCGAGGAGTTCCGCCGGGCCGACTCGGTCCTGCAGATCGTCGACATCTCGGGTCTCCGAGCCGACCTGCCGGCTCAGGATCGCGCGCGGCGCGTCAACGACGATGCGCTCTTCATGATGGCCAACGAGACCGGAGGCGCGCTCTTCGAAGACGCGAACGACTTCGGCTTTCAGCTGAACAAGGTTCTTGCCCGGTCCGCGGTCACGTATCTTCTGACCTTCAGGCCGACCGATCCCGGAGAGGGCGGAGAGCACCATCGGCTCAAGGTGCAGGCGCGTGTTCCCAAAGGGTCGAAGATCTCGCACCGGGCGGGCTACTACACCCCGCGCCCGTACGCGGAGCTCCATCCGCTGGAGAAGGCCCTCATCGCGTCCGACTGGATCGCCTCCGCAGCGCCGAAGAACGAGCTCGACATCAACGTCCTCGCGGCACCGTTCCGCGCCGACGCCGAATCCGCCTACCTGCCGGTGATCGTCGAGGTGGGGGGCAGCAGCCTCCTCGATGGCCACGAGGAGCCGCAGCTGCCGGTGGAGTTCTACACCTACGTCACGAACGACAAGGGCGAGATGAAGGACTTCTTCACGCAGCTCGTGACGCTCGATCTGCAGACGCGACGGGAGGCCTTCGCGACCACCGGGGTGAAGTACTACGGGCACCTCGAGCTCGATCCCGGCGAGTACCTCATTCGTGTGCTCGCACGCAACGCGCGTACGGGGCGCACGGGTGTGCAGACGACGAGTGTCTCCATTCCGGAGTTCGGCGATGCGGTGCCCCAGCTGCTGCCGCCCTTCTTCTTCGAGCCTCCCGGCAAGTGGTTCCTGGTGAGGGAGCAGGCGTCGGAATACGTCAAGACACGGGTCTATCCGTTCACGGTGAACGGCGAGCCTTACGTTCCGGCCGCGCTCCCGGAGCTCACGCAGGGCGACGGCGCCGACCTCTGTCTCGTGGCGTACAACCTGGGAGAGGGTGCCCTGCAGCTCGAGTCGGTCGTTCGCGACGCGACCGGCAGTGCGGTCGGTGAGGCCGAGCTTGCGCTCAAGGAGCGCACCATCACCGGGATCGACGGCCTCGACAAGGTGACGGCGACCTTCACGCCGTCGGGTCTCGAGGCGGGGGACTACACCCTCGAGGTGGCGGTCGGGTCGGACGGCTCTGACCCGCAGGTGAACTCGATCCCCTTCCGGGTCCTGCAGTAGGCGAGCTGCGGCCGCGGCTTCTGACCACGAGGCACTGGGGCCGACATCTGCGCGGCCGATCGAGCGCCACGGAGAGACTTCACCGATAGACTGACCCGAAATTCCATGAGCCTCGTCGCCGGTGTCGCGTAGAGCGACCAGAAGGCCGACGCAGACTCAGCAAGAAACGCGACCCAAAGGAGTTGACCATGACCTCCCACTCCCCGCGCGGCGCTCGGCGCATGCTGGCCGTGCCGCTCACGGCTGCGCTCGGCCTCGTCCTGCTCGTCGATGTGGCCGACGCGCAGAGGCGTCGCGGTGCCACCAGCGAGACCACGCGCGTCATCGAGATCGAAGTGCCGGTGCAGGTTTCCGCCAAAGGTGAGGCCATTCGCAATCTGACCAAGGACGACTTCGAGATCACGGATGGCAGGAAGAAGGTCGAGGTGCTCGGTTTCGAGATGGTCGACCTCGCCACCATCGAGAAGGCCGAGGCCGCCGTTCCGCCCGCCGCGCGACGGCACTTCCTGGCGTTCTTCGATCTCACGTTCAGCGATCCCAACTCCGTGGCGCGCGCCCGGGAGGCCGCAGAGGACGCGGTCATGTCGAGTCTGCACCCGGCAGACCTGGTCGGAGTTGCGACCTACTCCCCGCGGAAGGGGCTCAACCTGGTGCTTCGCTTCACGAGCGACCGCAACCAGGTGCGTTCGGCGATCCGCACCCTCGGGCTGACGGCGCCGGACCAGATCCGGCCGGATCCGCTCGGGCTCGTGGTGGCGGACATCGACTCGGGGAGCCAGGACTCGGGTGCTGGTGGACAGACCGGAGGGCTCGACGTGCAGGGCGAGCTGCAGGCTGCTCTCACGCAGCTGCAGACACTGCGGGGGCGGAGTGAGCGGGCGGAGCAGACGACGCTCGTGGCCCAGGCCATGGACGGCCTGGCGCAGGTCGCGATGTTGATGGACGCGGTGCAGGGGAGAAAGCACGTGCTCTACATGAGCGAAGGGTTCGACTCGCGTCTGCTCTTCGGCGACGACTCGCTCGAGACCCAGCAGCGCCTGGCGCGCGCCTCAGAGGAAGGTCGGACGCAGGACATCGACAACGACGAGCGTTTCGGCAGCTCCGAGGGTCGCCGTGTCGTCGACCGAGCGCTCGAGGTCTTCCGCCGCACGAACACCTCGATCCAGGCGATCGACATCGGGGGCCTGCGCACCGCGGGCAGCGTCTCGGCTCGGGGCACGCAGAGCCTGACGGGCAGCAAGAACCAGAACCTCGACTCGCTGCGGTACATGGCACGGCAGACCGGGGGCGAGACCTTCGCCAACTTCAACGCGCTGGGCGACGCGATGGGGCAGATGCTCGAGAAGACGAGCGTCACCTACCTTCTGACCTTTGCACCCGCGAGTCTCAAGGACGACGGCAAGTTCCGTGAGATCAAGGTCAAGGTGAACGGCGTGCCGCGCAACGCCGACATCCAGCATCGCCCGGGCTACTTCCTGCCCAAGGCCTACACCGAGCGCTCCGGCATCGAGAAGCAGCTGATCACCGCGCAGCAGGTCGTGTCCGGCCAGGCGGGCGGGGACGTCGGCACGCGCGCGATCGCACCGCCGTTCATGGTTCCAGGCGCCAAGGCCTACGTCCCGGTCCTCATCGAGGTGAACGGCCCGAGCCTTCTGAACGGTCACGAAGGGGACGTCCTTCCGGTCGAGATCTACGGCTACGCGATGGACGAGCAGGGAACGGTGCGCGGCTACTTCGCGCGCAACCTCGGCTTCAACGTCGCGAGCGCCGGGCCGGTCCTGTCGAACAATGGCGTCAAGTACTGGGGCCACTTCGATCTCGACCCGGGCGTCTACACGCTGCGCATCTTCGCGCGGAACTCCGCGACCGGATCCAGTGGCCTGGACGTGGTGACGATCGAGGTGCCGGACGGCGCGAGCTCGGAAGCTACGCTCCTGCCGCCTCTGTTCCCGGAGCAGCCGGGCATCTGGGCGCTCGCGCGCGAGGACGCGGCGGAGCAGCGCCAGGTCGACTATCCGTTCCTCTCGAAGGGGCAGCCCTTCATTCCCGCGGCTCTGCCCCCGGTTCCCTCGAAGGGCCAGACCAAGATGAGCCTCATGGGCTACAACCTCGGATCGGGCTCGCTGTCGGCGGTGGGTCTCCTGATCGACGATGCGGGCGACACGGTCGACGGCGTCGAGGTGGTGCTCGACAGCGATGCGAGCGGCTCCGACGGCCTGAGCGAGATCGGTGCGACGCTCAAGACCTCGAAGGTGCCCGAGGGCGAGTACACGCTCCTCGTGACGCTCAAGAACCTGGCGAGCAACGTCGAGGAGACCAACTCGACTCCCATTCGCGTCACCGGCTGAGCCCGGGGCCTGCGGGAGGGCGGCGAAAGAGGCGGGCTCGTGCTCGCCTCTCTCTTCGTGCGCGCGCCGATGGCGCGGGTGTCTGTGTCAGAGTGCGCGGCGATGAGCGAGGAAGCGCAGGACGATGCGCGCGCCTTCGCAGAGGCCGCCGCCAGGGTGGCCGCTGGGGCCGAGGCCAAGGCGGAGGCCTCAGCTCTCGTGCAGCGCATGACGCGCGACGAGGCGCTGGACATGCTCGACGGAGACACGGACTTCTGGCCCGCCGTGGAGGATCTGTTCAGCGGCGGGATCAACGCGCACGCGTTCCCTGCGGCCGCATGTGAGCGACTCGGCATCCCCGGCTTCTGGTTTGCCGACGGTCCACGCGGTTGTGTGGTCGGACCATCGACGGTCTTCCCCGTGTCGATGGCGCGCGGCGCCTCCTTCGACCCCGAGCTCGAGGAGCGCGTCGGGGAGGCGATCGGAGCCGAGCTCCGGGCCTCGGGCGCAACCTACACCGGTGCCGTGTGCATGAACCTCGTACGGCACCCCGCGTGGGGGCGGTCGCAGGAGACCTACGGCGAAGATCCGCACCACGTCGGTGAAATGGCTGCGGCGCTGACGCGCGGCCTGCAGCGGCACGTGCTCGCGTGCATGAAGCACTTCGCCCTCAACTCGATGGAGAACGCGCGCTTTTCCGTGGACGTCGTCGCGGACGAGCGCGCGCTCCACGAGGTGTACCTGCCGCACTTTCGTCGCGTAGTCGAGGAGGACGTCGCCTCCGTCATGTCGGCCTACAACTCGGTCAACGGCCACTACTGCGGCGAGAACCGCGTGCTGCTGCAGGGGGTGCTCCGCGACGAGTGGGGATTCGACGGTTTCGTGACCAGCGACTGGCTGCTCGGGCTACGCGACGGTCCGAAGTCGGTGCGCGCCGGGCTCGATGTCGAGATGCCCGCACGGCAGGTGCGCGCGATGACGCTTCGGCCGGCGCTCGAGGACGGCACGCTCGACCTGGCTGACGTCGAGCTCCGGGCCACGGCCGTGGTCGCCACCCTGCTGCGCTTCTCCGCGCTGACGTCACAGAGGTTCGAGCCCGAGGTCCTCGCCTGCGACGTGCACCGCCGGCTCGCACACGAGGCGTGTGTCGCGGGGACGGTCCTCCTTCGCAACGCCACGCTCCGCGACGGCCGCCGGCTGCTGCCGCGCGCACCGGGGGAGGTGCGCCGCGTCGTCGTGCTCGGCGAGCTCGCAGCAAGGCCCAACCTCGGAGACGCGGGCTCCAGCAGCATCCGGCAGCCCGAGGTGGTCCTGCCGCTGGACGGGGTGCGCGCGGCGTATCCCGACGCGGAGGTCGTGCTCGGAGACCGGGCCGAGGATGCGCGCAGTGCCGATCTCGTCGTGGTCGTCGTCGGCAACACGCGTCGCGAGGAGGGCGAGTTCGTCGGCGGCCAGCTGACCGCCTTCGACGAGCTCCTGCCGCCGGCACCCGACGGAGCGGATCTCTCGGCCTTTGCCCAGCCGGAAGGCGGCGCGCCGGTCGGCGGACGCACCCGCGGCGGTGATCGGGCGTCACTACGACTCCTGCCGGAGCACGAGCGTCTCGTCGAGGAGGCTGCGGCGTGCAGCGACCGGGTCGTCGTGTGTGTCATGGGGGGCGGTACCTTCGTGATGCCCTGGCTCGACGAAGTAGGAGCAGCGCTTCACCTCTTCTACCCTGGGATGCAAGGAGGCGCCGCGCTCGGCGACATGCTCACGGGTGTCGCCGAGCCGGGAGGTCGGCTGCCGCTCGTCATGCCCCGCGGGGAAGCGGATCTTGGCTCCTTCGATCCGGAGGCGACCTCCGTCGTGTACGACCTCTTCCACGGACAGTGGCTGCTGGACCGGAGCGACACGCCGCCGCACCGGCCGTTCGGCTTCGGGCTCGGCTACACCAGCTTCCAGGTGGCCGAGGCCGAGATCGAGGACGGCGGTGATGCAGTGCGCATCGTGGCCCGCAACGTGGGTCACCGTGCCGGCAGCACGGTGGTGCAGGTCTACGCCTCTCTGCCGGACTCCGCGTGGGAGCGGCCCGTGCGCAGGCTCGTGGGCTTCGCTAAGGTGCGCGGGGAAGCCGGCGCGGCGGCCGAGGTCCGCATCGCGATCCACTGGGACGCTCTGCGCGTGCGCAGCGAGGGTCGGTTCCTGACCGAGGCCGGCACGTATCGCCTGGAGATCGGGCAGGCGGCGGGGAGCGCGGAGAGAACCCTCGACGTCAGCCGGCCTGCAGGCTGAGCTCGGCGGAACGTGTGACGGGGCTCAGGGCGGGGGCCAGAGCTGCGGGTTGAGCGGGGAGGCCGCAGGCTCACCTGGCGCGACGCCTGGCAGCCAGGTCTCGAGGTCGAGGCTCTGGTTCGGATTGGCTGGCTCCTGCGCGCGACAGGCGGCGTCCATGTAGATGATCGTCATCACGCGACGCGTGGCGGACGTCTGGTTGCGTCCGGCACGGTGGAAGGTCCAGCCGAGATGGAAGGAGACGTCTCCGGCGACGAAAGGCGCTCGGGCCACGTCGAAGCCGGCGCGATCGATCGCCCCCGAGAGGTGGGCTTCGGAGCTGTCGCTGATCGCGAGCTCACGGCCGTCCTCGAAGCGGTGGCTGCCCCTGGCGAACTCCAATGGACCCATGTTCGCAGGCACGTCGTGCAGCGGGATCCACGCGGTCACCGTACGGTCGGTGGCCAAGGGCCAGTAGTACTGATCTGCGTGCCAGGGGGTGTGGCCCCCTGCGTCCGTTTCCGAGGGGCGCTTGAAGAGCGCCTGATCGTGGTAGAGCCGAACTCCCTCGACCTCCAGGAGCTCGGCAGCGATCTGCGCCAGCCGCCTGGAGAAGACCAGGCTGCGCACGCGCTCGTCGCCGCGCCACAGGTTCATCACCTGGTCGAAGGCACGCTCGTAGGTGGACTGGGCGCTCCAGGGGCGCCGCCCCTCCCGCGCGACGTGCGCCTCGACGCAGGCGTCGATGGCCGCGCCGTACCTCACCAGCGTCTCTCGCTCGAGGACGCCGGAGAGCTGCACGAAGCCGTGGGTGCGGAAGGCCTCGATCGCGCTCGAGCCGAGCTCGAAGGGAGCGTCGAGGCCGTCCGCTGCCACGTCAGACGCGCTCGATGACGATCGCGGGAGCCATGCCGCCGCCGGCGCACATGGTGACGAGGCCCGTGTTGAGGTCGCGCCGCTCGAGCTCGTCGAGCACGGTGCCGATCAGGATGGAGCCGGTGGCCGCGATGGGGTGTCCGAGCGCGATGGCGCCACCGTTCACGTTGCACTTCTCGGGATCGGCCTCGAGGTCGCGCATGAACTTGGCGGCGACCACCGCAAACGCCTCGTTGATCTCGATCAGGTCGATGTCGTCGAGCTCCATGCCGGCCTTGGCCAGCACCTTCTTCGCCGCCGGCACCGGCTCGTTGAGCATCAGGGTCGGCGAGCCGGCGGCGTTGGCCATGGCGACCACGCGGGCGCGCGGCTTCCAGCCCTGCGACTTGGCGTACTCCGGGGAGGCGAGGAGGAGGCACGCGGCACCGTCGACCACACCCGACGAGTTGCCGGCGTGGTGCACGTGGTTGATCTCGAGGTCGGGGTAGCTGCGCTTGACCAGCTGGTCGAACGTCTCGCCGGTCTCGTCGATGGGTGCCGGCATGAAACGCTCGAACACCGGCGGCAGGTTGGCGAGACCTTCCATCGTGGTCTGCGGACGCGGGAACTCGTCGTGGTCGAGTGCCACGGTGCCGTCGTCGTTGTAGACCGGAACGACCGACTTGTCGAAGTGGCCGTTCTCCATGGCGATCTTGGCGCGGCGCTGGCTCTCGTAGGCGAGCTCGTCGACGTCCTGGCGCGAGAAGTCGTCGAGGGTGGCGATGACGTCGGCGCAGATACCCTGGTGCCACTGCGGGTGCAGGTCGCGCAGGTGCATGTTGCCCTGGTCCATGAGACCACCGCCGAGCGTTGCCGTGTAGGACATCATCTCGACGCCGCCGCTGACGACGCAGTCCTCCATGCCGGACATGATGGAGGCGGCGCCCATGTTGACGGAGGTGATGCCGGAGCCGCAGAAGCGGTCGAGCGTGACGCCTGCAGCCTGCGTGTCCCAGCCGGCGTCGAGGACCGCCATCCGGCCGATGCACGCCGCCTGCTTGCCGCGCTGCGAGCTGCAGCCCCAGACGACGTCGTCGACCTCGGAGGTGTCCATGTCGTTGCGCTCGGCCACCGCCTTGAGCACGGTGGAGGCGAGGCGCTGGGGGTGGATGTGCGCCAGGGCGCCCTTGTCCTGCTTGCCGATTCCGCGCGGCGTGCGCACGGCGTCGATGATCCAGGCTTCTCGAGTCATGGTCAGGATCTCCCTTCGTGTTCGGACGGCTAGTCTATCTACCGACCGGTCGGAAGGCGAACCGGCGAGAGGGCGAGGCTCTCGCCTGCGCAGCGCGCGCTCTACTCCAGCGTGGCGCGCACTTCGCCGCGCCGTGTCACGCGGACCTTGAGCGCCGCTCCGTCGCGACCCGTGAAGTCGGCGTCGAGGCGCTGGAGCTTGGCCGGCTTGCCGGCCGGAGCGGCGTAGATGCGCAGCTGCGTCGCCTGGGGCGCGATCTCGAAGCGTGTCGGCATGGTCTCGGCTTCGGCCCGACGACGCGGCTTGAACGGCCTCCGAAAGACCGTGCTCTGCTCGGCATAGATGGTCAGGATGCCGTCGTCGAGGGGCGTGTCGAGAGACACCGTGACCGGCACCAGCGCAGGCTCCGGATCGGTGACCGGGGTCTCGGCTTCGGCGGGTGTCTCGACGGCGGGCTCCGACGTCTCGACGGTTGGCGTCTGGGCGATGTCCGTGGGCTGCGCGGGGGCCGGAGCTGGTGTCTGGGTGCGCGGCTGCCGCCGTCTCGTGGGCTGCTGCACGGGCTCCGGCTCGTCCTCCTCGGGCTCTTCGCCGAGGTCCGGTGGCGGGGGAGGGAAGAGAACGGCCATCTCCCGCGGCGGGAGGTCGAGGAGCTCTCCGCCCAGCAGCTCGGCGACGTCGACCGCGAGGTCCGATTGGAGGGAGAGTGGCCTGTCGAACTCGCTCAGCCGGTCGTGGAAGAGCACCTGAATGTCGTCCTCGACGCGAATGAGCCGTTCCGTGAACCTCAGGACCGAAGCCTCCTCTTCGATCTGCGACCAGAAGAGCGAGCCCTCGAGCACGTAGTCGGCACCGACGAGCTCGCCGATCTGCTTGGCGATGAGGCCGTCGTCGGCGCTCTGGGAGACGGTGCTCTGCGACACGATCCGTACGCCGGGAAGCTGAGTGAGCCGATTGGAGACCTCGCTCGTGAGCATGCGGGCAAAGTCGGTCGACGCGGGCTCGCCGAGCTCTTCGAGGGGCAAGACGGCGATGGTCGTCGCGGTGGGCTCCGGGGGCGGTGGCTCGGGCTCCGGCTCCGATCCGCCCCGGAGGCCGAAGAAGGCCAGAAGCAGCACCGCCAGCGCTCCCACGACTGCGGCGGGGATCAGCCACGGCGGCCGGGACTGCTCCTTCGGCGGTGGCGGTGGGGGAGGCGGGAGCGCCGAGGCGGGCAGCTGCATGACGCCGCTGTCGAGCTCCTCGCGTAGGCCTTCGAGCTCGTTGCGAAGGTCGATGGCCGTCTGGTAGCGGCGCTCCGGATCCTTCTCGAGGCACCGGCGGACAATGCGTCCGAGGTGGTTCGGCAGGTCGGTCTTGATCTCCGACACGGGTGCCGGCTTGTCCCGCAGAATGGACGAGATCAGCTCGGCGGAGCTCTCTCCGCGAAAGGGTCGGGTGCCCGTCAGCATCTGGTGGAACAGGACGCCGAGCGAGAAGATGTCGGTCCGCGCATCCAGCGACTTGCCGGTGAACTGCTCGGGCGCCATGTACGGCACGGTGCCGATGATGCTGCCCTCTTCGGTCAGCGTCTGGGTCGACTGCTCGATGTTGTTGCCGAAGCTGCTCTCGAGCTTGGCGAGGCCGAAGTCGAGCACCTTGATCCGGCCGTTGTCCGCCAGCATCACGTTGCTCGGCTTGATGTCGCGGTGGGTGATCCCCTGCTCGTGTGCCGCTGCGAGCGCCTCCACGATCGGAATGGCGTACTGGAAGAAGTCTTCGAGCACGAGCCCGATGCCCGGAATGTGCTCGTCGAGCGGGCTCCCTTCGATGAGCTCCATCGCCAGGAAGTGGATCCCGTCGATGTGCTCCACCGCGTAGATCGTGACGATGTTCGGATGGTTGAGCGACGCGATGGCCTTCGCTTCGCGCTCGAAGCGCCGCAGACGATCGGGCTCCTGCGCCAGGTCGGCCGGCAGGATCTTGAGCGCCACCCTGCGGTCGAGCTTCTGGTCCTCGGCGGCGTAAACCTCGCCCATGCCGCCCTCCCCGATCTTCTCGAGGATGCGGTAGTGCTGCAGCAAGTGTCCGATCATCGGCTTCGTGGGGCCCTTGCGAGGGCGCCCCGCTCGGGTTCGTTGGACTCCGATCCCATACTACGGAGAACGGCGCCCGTTGGCGCCACGAGTCGGCCGACTCGGGCTCAGCCGACCGGAATGCCGCGACGGATGAAGGACGACTGGGCTCCGATGGTGTCGCGGATCCCGATCGCAACGTCGTGGTACCCCGGCTCCATGTCGAGCTCGAGGTTGAAGAGGTAGTCCTTCGACTTCACGCTCTCCCACGCGTCCTCGGGAATGTCGATCGGAATCTCGACCTGCACGACGTCGGACAGCTCGTCCTTCTCGTCCTTGGCGGCGAACCAGACCTTCACGCGGCCGCGCTGTGCACCGTTCTGTGGAATCAGCGCCAGCGCCGGCAGCGGCAGGCGGATGCGCATCGGCACCTTGAAGAGATTGCCGGCGGGCTGCGGGCGGCCGAACTCGAGCCGAGCCCCGATCGGGTTGTCCTGCAGGTCGAGGTTGAGCGCCGACAGTGTGCCGTCGTGCATTCGCGTTTCGACCGTCTTGGAACGGAAGCCGTCGCGGTGGCGCACGTTGTAGCGCCGGCGCAGCTCGCGATCCTTGAGCTTCACGTCGATGGAGTGGTAGCGCCCGTCACCGACGTCCGGCAGCGCGTAGCCGAGCGAGTAGAAGTTGGTGAAGTCGAGCGCGACCTTCTTGAGATCGGGAAGGTACTTGTTCGTGTTGATGATGGCGCGGCCGCCCGTACGCTCCGCCAGCATCTGCACCGTGCTCTGGAGGTTCGAGTTCTGCACACTGTCGACGAACGTCCGCTCGCCGGCCTGGCCTTTGACGTCGCTGTCGACCGTGCCCTGGGACAAGACGGTCAGGCCGCGCGCGTCGATGGTGTAGAAGCTCACCCGGTTCGCGTTCGCCTGGTTGGCGAGCTCGCGGTACCGGTTGGACATGTCGTACTCCATCGCCTCGTTCAACGACAGCTGCTCCCGCCACTTCTGGTTGACCTGGTAGAACATGTCTTCGCCGGCGATCATCGGCAGCCCTTCGCTCACGTAGATGATCGCCTTGCGACCCCGGGAGCCTGCGAGGTTGTCGACGATGCTGCGCAGGGCGTCGATCGTGAAGTGCGTGTCGTTGCGCACGGAGCCCGCGTAGTTGCGCACGTGCATCAGCGCCTCGGTCACCGTGGTTGCGTCCTCGAGGATCGCGAAGAGATCCACGCGCTCGCGATCGCGGTGGATGCGCTGCGCCGAGATGTCCTCGATCTCGATCAGTGCGCGGCTGATGTTCGCCGGGGTCGCCGTGAACGGGTGCCGCAGGTTCAGCTCGCGATCGTAGGTTGCGAGCATGACCCGGTCGTCCGGGCTGAGGAAGTCGCGTAGGAAGGTGCGGAGCTCTGTCAGCACGCGATTGCGCTTGAACGGAGTGAGGTTGAAGTTGTCGACGTAGATGACGACATGGAGGCGCTGGTCCGCGGGCTTCTCGTCGTCGGCTGGCTTCACCAGGGCGTCTGCAGGATCGGCCTGCGTTTCGGCGGGCTGG
This sequence comes from Candidatus Multivoraceae bacterium, assembly GCA_965223385.1. Taxonomy (GTDB): domain Bacteria; phylum Acidobacteriota; class Thermoanaerobaculia; order Multivoradales; family Multivoraceae; genus JBCCLJ01. Next base: position 256,438 of record CBDCWR010000004.1, read on the forward strand.
ACGGGCATCTCCACACCGGACTCCGCTCCGGCGATCTCGGAGCTCACCCGGTAGAAGTTGCTCACCGGGACCGGCTTGCCGTCGGCGAAGAGCTCGAAGTCTTCGGCGTCGAGGTTGGTGACCGGGTTGCCCTGCTTGTCCGTGACGTACACCTCGATGTTGACGATCTCGACGTTGACCGTCTCGGCGTAGACGTCTTGTGGCTGGGTTTCCTGTGCGATGAGGAGGCCGCAGACGAGGAGGTGGGAAGCAAAGGCGAATGCCCCGGCTCTCGTTGCGGCGCGTTTCAGCTGGCTCATGGGAGGTCCTTGGCCCGGACTTGCCCGAAACGAGGCGTCCGAGAGGCAATAAACTGAATGCGGCCCACGTTGGATGCTAACAGAGGGACCTGGATTCCTGTTCCGCCAATCTGCGCGGGCGGGGCGATTCGGACGTGCCAGCTCCAGGGCCTCGGAGCCACCTGATGATCGGTTTTGCGACCCTCTTTCTCGGCCTGATGCTGGGCCCCCACGACGTGGAGCTGATCGCCGACGATCGCGTCGCGTCCGTGGAGATCCTGCTCGACGGTGTTCCGGTCGCGCTGCTCGACGAGAGGCCCTACCGCACCAGCGTCGACTTCGGCGACCGCCTGGTTCCCCACCACCTCGAGGCGATCGGCTGGGACAGGAGCCGCAAGGAGGTCGCGCGGACCGAGCAGTGGATCAACCTGCCCCGGCCGCCGGCCGAGGTTTCGGTCGTGCTCGAGAGCGAAGCCGACGACCGCGCGACGAGGGCGAAGGTGGCGTGGAGCTCGCTCGGTGTGGAGGAGCCCGAGGCCGTCCGTGTGAGCCTCGACGGGCGGCCCCTCGACGTGGACGATCCGGCGTCGTTCCCCCTCCCGCCGTACGATCCGAACCAGCTGCATCTCCTGCGGGTCGAGGTCGACTTCGGCAACGCCGTCTCGGCCTCCACCGACGTCACCTTCGGGGGCTTCTACGCCGATGAGGTCAGCAGCGAGATCACGGCGGTGCCGGTTCAGGTGGGGCCCACGATCCGTCTCCCCTCCGCGGGCGAGCGCAGCGCCTCCATCCGGCTCGACGGGACGCCGGCGATGGTGGCGGGAGTGGAGAAGGGGCCCGCCGAGGTGACGTTCGTGCGCGACGTCAACGCAAAAGACTCGCTCCTCCAGATGGCCCGCGCCGCCGGCCGCCCGGTTCCGATCTCCCTGAACGAGGACCACCGCATGCGCGTGCTCTGGGCCACGCCGCAGCTGCGCCAGATCGGCGACGCGCAGCACGCGCTCTTTCCACGCTCGGGCGACCTCGACGCCAGCGACGGCGAGGTCTATTGGTACCTCAGTCGGCTGCTCTGGCCCGAGAACGCCGTCAACCAGAAGCTCGCGGACGCGGTCGCCGTCGCTGGCATGACGGCGTCGGCCCGCAATCGCAGGCGGGCCGTCGTGGTGGTGCTGGGGCCGCCGCGCGGCGACGCGGCGAGCCTCGAGCCGGAGCAGGTGCGCGAGTACCTCGACACCCTCCGCGTGCCCCTGCGGGTCTGGAGCACGCACCCCGACCAATGGGCTCGCACCGACCACGCCTGGGGTGAGGTCGAGGACGTCTCCACGTTGTGGAAGCTCGCGCGGGCGACACGGCGGCTGCGCCGTGCGCTCCGCGATCAGCGTATCGTCTGGCTGGAGGGCAAGCACCTGCCGCAGAGCATCGCGGTGGATGCCGCGGCCCGCGTGGCCGGTGCCGACTCCTAGGGTCGCTGTGGCCCTGCCGGCCCTCAGCCCTCCTGCAACAGCTCGACCACGTTGCCTTCGGGATCCTCGAACATGGAGATCGAGATCCCCGGTCGGATCTCCCTCGGGCTGATGAGGATCTTGTAGCCCGCGTCTTCGACGGCCTTCGTCAGCTCCTCGAGATTGCTCACGCTGAGCGTCCAGTAGCGGTAGCCGGTCGCTCCCTGCAGACCACCGGGAGGGGCGGAGGCCTCGGGTGCGTTCTCGAACGTGACGATCTTGATCACCGTCGTTCCCGCGAGGAGACGGTGCATCTTCATGCCGCCGGGCATGTCGAGGCAGACCTGATAGTCGAGGCCGAGGGTGTCGCGGTAGAAGGCGAGGGCAGCCTCGGCGTCGCGGACGACGATGCCGAGGTCGATGGAGTCTTTGGTGAGCTGGACGCCCATGGGGGTGCTCCTTGGCGAAGTGCGTGGTGGTGACGGTGCGGAGAGGCCGGGTGATGATACAGCCCGGGTCCGTGGGCAGAAGACGCTCCGGTCCCGGTGGTAACATCCAAGTGCCGTCGCCGCAGGAGCCACCCGTGTCCTTTCGTCTGTGCCACGTGCGAGGCTCACTCGCCCTTCTCGTCCTCGTCTTCGCCGTTCCGTTGCGGGGCGAGGCGACGCAGCACGAGCTCGTCGACTGTCAGGAGCTGTCGCTTCCCGATCGAGCTGCGGCCCTCGGGGTTGACTTCGTTCATCGACGCGAGGTCGAGGCGCGGCGTCCGTTCCCGGAGATCATGGCGCCGGGGCTCGCGTGGATCGACTACGACCGCGACGGCTGGGTCGACCTCTACGTCCTGCAGTCGGGCGAGTTCCCGCGCAAGCGGCTGCCCGGGTCGGGCAACCGGCTCTATCGGAACGTTGCAGGGACGTTCGTGGACGTGACCGAGACCTCCCGCGCCGGAGGGCCCGCCACCTATGGCCAGGGCGTGCTCGGCGCCGATTTCGACGGCGACGCGTGGCCCGATCTGTTTCTCTCGAACTACGGCCAGGACGCATTTCTGCGCAACCGCGGCGACGGGACGTTCGAGCTCGTTGAGGCACCCGCCAACACCGATTGGAGCACCTCGAGCGCGGCGGCCGACGTCGATGGCGACGGAGATCTCGACCTCTACGTCGGTGGCTACGTGCACTACGAGCACGGCGAGGTGTTCTGCGGTGACAGCTCCAGCGGGCGCCCCGACTACTGCGACCCCTCGCTCTTCGACGCGGCACCGGACCGTCTCTGGGTCAACCACGGCGACATGGAGTTTCGCGACGAGACGGCGGAGAGAGGCCTGGATGTCGCCCCTGGCCGTGCGCTCGCGGTGAGTCTGGTCGATCTCGACGGTGACCGGCGGCCGGAGATCTACGTCGCCAACGACCTCACTCCGAATCTCCTCTTCCAGAATCTCGGGGGCCGCTTTGCGGACCAGTCTCTGCTTTCGGGGCTTGCGGTCAACGGCCAGGGGAAGGTCGAAGCCGGGATGGGGATTGCCCACGGCGACACGGACCTCGACGGTGACCCCGAGATCATGGTCACCAACTACGACGTCGAGACCAACACGCTCTACGAGAATCAGGGCGGCCTGCTCTTCCGGGACGTCTCGGCGGTGAGCGGCGCGGGCCTCCCGTCCATGAACCTCCTGGGATTCGGGATCGTGCTCGACGACTTCGACGCCGACGGCCTCCTCGATGTGTACGTGGCCAATGGACACGTCATGGAGGGGCAGCGACGCGACAACCTCGGATTCGAGCAGCGCGACCAGCTGCTGCTGGGGCGACCCGACGGGAGGTTCGTCGAGGCCGCGTGTGCCTGGCTCGTCGACGGCGCGGGCGTGGGGCGGGGTGTCGCGTCCGCCGACTTCGACCACGACGGCCGAGTCGACCTCGCCGTGGCGAACAACGGGGGCAGCCTGCAGATCCGGCACAACCGCTCCGCAGCAGGGCACTGGCTCGCACTCGACCTCGAGAGCGCGGAAGGCACGCGCGTGGGATCGCGCGTCGTGGTGCATCTCGACGACGGGCGGCGGCTGACGCGGTGGGTCGTTGCCGGCGGCAGCTATCTGAGCTCGAGTGATGGTCGGGTGCACTTCGGTCTCGGCTCGGCCCGGCCCGAGCGCATCGTCGTCGATTGGCCCAGTGGCTCGCGCCAGGTCCTGCAGACCACGCTTCGCGACATCACACTTCGCGTTCGAGAACCGCGGTCGAAGTGATCCTCGGGGAAGTGTGAGCGGAGGTCAGGGCTCGCGGGCGGAGCGGCGGCTCAGCGAGAGTCGAGCTCGCCGAGCGCGGAGATCGCCACGCTGTGGCGCGATGCGGATGGCGTCGTCGAGGGCCGTGACTGCAGCCTGGACGTCGCCGAGGTCCTCGTGCGCTCGGACCCTCAGCAACTGGGTCTCCAGCGTGGCGGGCAGCTCGTCCAGTCGGTCCAGCGCAGCCTGCGCCTGCGCGCTCGAGAGGAGCTGGCGGATCTCGCCCAGCTCCGCCTGCCTTCGCGTCATCTCCTGGGTCGAGCGGCGCTGCTCGAGCTCGAGATCCTGAAAGTGTTGGAGCGCCCGCTGGGCCTCCTCCCCCTTCCCCAGCGCGCTGAGAGCGCGCGCTCGCGCGTACCAGTACTTCGGAGTCGACGCGGAAGAGGGCTGCGCCAGGTCGAGTGCACCGAGGGCGCGGGCCAGGCTCTCGGCGTTGGGCTCGGAGACGGCGAGCTCCACGAGGGAAAGTGCAAGATCGAGCTGGGCGGCCGACTGCGGCCCCAGGCCCCTCGCAGCGCCTTCGAGCAGCGCTGCTGCGGCCTCGTGACGCCCCTGCCAGGCCTGGAGTCGCCCCGCCTGGTGGAGCAGCGCCGGGTTCCCTCCAGAGAGGGTGACCGCCCGTGACAGGACCTCCGACGCCTCCTCGAGCGAGTTGTTCTCCCAGAGCGCCGTTCCCAGGTAGGCCAGCGCGCTGACGTCGGGCTCGCCGCGGGAGAGGACGTCGCGCAGCGTCGCTTCGCCGGCGACGAAGAGACCGCCCAGCACCTCCTGTCGCCCGAGCTCCAGGAGGAGCTCTCGGCTCACCTCGTCGGGGCTCAACTCGAGTGCGGCGCGGCTCAGCTGCGCGGCATCGCGGAAGGCGGAGTCGCGCTCGTATCGACGGGCGGCCTCGCGCAGCTGAGACACCGCGCGGGACTCTTCGCCGGCGCGCGCAAGCTCGAGCGCTGCGCGAGCGTCCGCTCGAGCCTCGACCGAGAGCGTCTCCAGCCACGCCGGCTCGGCGGGCTCCAGCTGGGCGAGCAACAGCGGAGCAAAGGCGGCGGACAGGAGCGCCAGAACGAGGGTCATGGCGACGAGTCTAGTGGCGCGGCGCGCTGCGGTCTCGATCTGGCGTTCGACGTGCCGGTGATTGAAGGAGTCTGCCGGGTGCGTCATGCTGGTCGCATGAGTCGTCGGTCCTGGAGCGTGTCGCGACCGGGTCGCCTGTTGGCAGCGTTCGCGCTGGCGTCGCTCGTCGGGGGGGCGCTCTTTGGTCAGGTGGTCGAAGAGGGGCAGCCGCTCGGTCGCGGGGCTGCGTTTGGCGACGCGGCGGACGTCGTCGAGGTTCCAGCGGGCACCAAGCTCCGGCTCGAGCCGGGAGACAGGTCGGAGGTGCTCGCGGTGGTCGACGCCGACTCCGTCTTCGAGGTGCGGCGGCGTGAGGGTGCGTGGCTCCAGATCGACTTCGGCGGGTATCTGGTCTGGTTCCGCGCCGCCGCGCGTGACGATCCGCTGCGGCAACAGGTGGGCGAGCTGCGGCGGCGCGACGAAGAGCGCCATGGGCTCGTTTCGGAGCGAAGGCGGCGCCACGAGCAGCGCGTCCAGCGAGCGCGGCGCATTCTGGGCGCTGCAGGGCAGATCGAGGTCGGACCGTTCGACCTCCTGACCGTGCTCCCGGCGGGCGACCCACGCGTCGAGGCTGTGCAGGTGGCCGCGCAGCTCCTGCCGGACGCGTTCATACGGCGACTCGGTCTGCATGCGGTCGCGCTGCTGGGCGAGGAGGCGGAAGAGGTCCGTCGTCGCGTGGAGCAGGACGGTCTCCTGCCGCGCCGCGATGTCGTCGTGCTGTTCGGAGGCCAGCGGCAGTACGAGGAGTTCGTCGGAGGCGGTGATGGGCTCGCCGGTCTGGGGTTGGGAGGGCACGCGTCCTCGGGGCTCGCGGCCTTCTACCTCGATGCGCAGGGAAGCACCGACGGGGTGGTGGCGAGCTTCCTGCACGAGGCGACGCACCTGCTGACGTACCGCTGGTTCGGGGGGCTCCTGCCGGCGTGGCTCGAAGAGGGGCTGGCAGAGGACCTCGGCTGGTCCAGGATCGCCTCGGACGGCACGCTCGAGCTCGGGTCGTTTCCGCTGCCCCGGGTGCGCCGCCTCGGCAACGGCCGTCGGCGCGCCACCCAGACCTTCCTGCCCGGGGACCTGGTGCAGGTGTGCCGGACCTTTCGCCGGTGGGGGCGTGACCTGCCATCGCCCGGCGAGGTGGTCTCGCTGAAGCTCGAAGACTTCGTCGCCGTGAGTGACCGACTCGACAACTACACGCTGGCCGGGCTCACGATACGAGCTCTGCTCGAGGGCCAGGGGCCGGCCATCGCGGCTGCGCGGGCGACACTTCGCGCCCAGCTGGCCGCGGCAGCCTCGGGGCAGCAGCTCACGCCGGTCGCCTTCGCATGGTCCGCCGCGCTCGAGGAGGAGGTCCTGGACTCGATTCGGGGCTTTCGCTCGCTGCTCGAAGGCGACTGTGCGGCGTTGCGGGGTGCGGGTCGCTGACGCGGACGTGTCGGCGTCGTCCGACGTCGATGAAAGGGGAAATCTGACGGTGACCGCAGCGACGACCGATGCGATGAGGGTTCTCCGGCCTCGTACGATGAACTGCCGGAGAGACGCCACCCGAGATTCGTCGTGCAGCCACCGTCCCTTGCCCAGAACGACCCTCCTCCCGAGGACCTGAAGCGGCAGCTGTACCTGCAGCTGGCGCAGCGGTCCCTTCCGGGTACGCCGTTCTACCCCGTCCTGGGCCTCATCGTGGTCGTGGGCAGCGACTACGGCGGCGGCAGGCTCTGGCTCGTCGCTCTGGTCATGGCACTCCTGGTCGTGGGTGCGGTGACGCGAGCGCAGGCCTGTCGGCGCGCACCGAGCATGGTTCCGGAGCAGCGTGCCGCGTGGTACCGCCAGTTTGCTGCGGCCACGGTGCTTCAAGCGTTCTCGTGGACCCTCTTCTGTGTCGCCGGCCTGGCGACGGCCGAGGGTGATCGCCTCGCCGCGTGTTTTCTCCTGTGGCTCTGCACGGCAGGCATCGCCTCCGGGGTTCCCTCGTCGCTCGGCCTCGACGCGCGGCTTTCGGTCGCCGTCGTCTCGCTGCTGCTCATCGTGCCGGCGACGCTCATCTTCAGCATCGGCACGCGGCAGGCGATCGCGGTGGGAGTCAGCAGCCTCCTGCTCGCGGTCTTCCTGGTCAGTCTCTCGAAGCGGACCGGCGTCGATCACACGCGCCTCGCGAGCCAGGCCATTCTCCTCGAGCTGCGCGCGGATCAGCTGCGCGAGGAGATCGAGGAGCGCGAGCTCGCCGAGGCGCAGGTGCGCGCGGGGCGCCAGCACTTCAGCAACCTCGTGAAGCGTGTCCCCGTGGGTATCCTCGAGTTCGACGAGGAGGGGCTTCTGCGCTCGGCCAACCCGACGGGGCGGGAGATCGTGGAGTGGTCGGGCAGTCTCTTCGCGCCGGGGAAGACGCTGGCGGAAGCGCTGGGCGTGGTCGACCTCGGAGAGGGTGAGCTCGGCTCCGAGCCGAGACTGCTCGAGATCGGAGCCGAGCGCGGCGAGCTCTCGCGCTGGGTCGCCGTGAGTCGGGTCGAGATTGCCGAGGCGGACGGAAGCTCGGCCAGTGTCGTGGTGCTGAGCGACGTCACCGCGCAGCGCCGCGGCGAAGAGGAGATCCGCCGAGCGCGAGACGCGGCCGAGACGGCTTCGCGCGTCAAGAGCGAGTTCCTCGCCAACATGAGCCATGAGCTGCGGACGCCGATGAACGGCATCGTCGGTGCCACTGACGTGCTCACGGAAGTCGACGACGACGAGACGCGGGACGAGTTCCTCGCCGTTCTGCGCGAATCGACGATGCGGCTGCTGACGGTCGTCGATCGCATCCTGGAGTACGCGGCGCTGGACCGCGACCACGTGGCCGAAGACTGCGAGTTCGGCCTGGAGGCGGTCGTGGAGGCGGCGGTCACTCCGTCGCGCGCGACCGCCTCGGCGAAGGAGCTGGCTCTCACCTGGGAGATCGCCCCCGACGTGCCGCCGCTGCTGTTTGGCGACGGAGCGGCACTTGGCCGCGTGCTCCGTGCGCTCGTCGAGAACGCCGTCGCGTTCACCGACACGGGTGCCGTCCGGGTCGGGGTGGAGCTGGCCGACCTCACCGCGCAGCGCGCGCGCCTGGCCTTCTGCGTGGAGGACACCGGAATCGGGATCCCCGAGGAGCGTCGGGAGGCGATCTTCACGCCCTTCGAGCAGGCCGACGGCTCGACGACGCGGGTGCACGAGGGCGTGGGGCTGGGGCTCGCCATCGCCTCGCGCCTCGTGGCCGGCCTCGGTGGCCTTCTCGAGTTCGAGAGTGAGGTTGGCTGCGGTACGCGCTTCAGCTTCGTCATCGACCTCGACCTGGGCGGGAGCGCTGCGCTCGCGCCGGAAGTCGCCGCCGGCGCCTGAGCCCGCCGGCGGGGCTCAGCGGCCTTCGCGGCGGGTGCGGAGCAAGGCGTCGTCCTGCGTGCGCTGCAGCGCGGGCGGCCCGGCGGTGTGGGGTGGGTAGCCGTCCATGCCGTGGAAAGGCAGCGGGGTGACCGCCTCCGATGCGGTGGTGTGCAGGTCGGCGTCCTTGACCCAGCCGTTCGTGAAGAGCACGTACTCGCGGCGCGTTCCCGCAGCTGGCGGTCTGGGGGTCGGGTAGCGGAGCGTCAGCTCGTCGCCCGGCGACATGATCACGTAGCGGTCGTCACTTTGCTGGAGCATTGCCGTCACGTCGCCGTAGCGCGTGTGGTTTCCGGGCATCGGCGGGTAGCGGCGGCCGGTCGAAACGCGCTCGTAGTCGAAGCGGTGGGGCTCGGAGTGGACGCGCGGCAGCAAGGCGCCGAAGCCTCGGTAGTGCAGGTCGCCGGCGTGCGGTCGCAGGAGCTGCGCGGGAGCCGGCGTCGGAGAGGTCACGGTGAGCGCCGCGCGGTCCCAGTACAGCTCGTGCTCCGAGTGCAGGGTCACCTGGAGGCCGCGCCGCAGCTCGCGCTCCAGGCCGGGCTGCCCGTGGGGAAGCTCCAGGAGGACCGTCTTGCTCTTGCCGTTCGGGAAGCGCAGCGCCAGCTCGTGGTCGGCGCTCTCTCGACCCACCCGGTGCAGCAGGGCTCGGGGTGGGCGTGGGCTCCGCTGGGGATCCTGCGAGAGCGCGACGTTGATCGTGGTGTCGGCCGGGAAGATCCAGCCCCAGAGTGCGAGGTGCGACGGCAGCTCGCCTTCGAGCGGCGGAAACTCGAGCCTCAAGGTGTGGGGCTCGGCCACGCCCTGGAATCTCGTGCGTGGAACGTCGGTGACGCGGGCGCCGTCGCGCTCCGCGAGCTCTCGCGTCACGTCTCTCCCGCTGGGGCCGAGGGCCCGGCGCGGAGCGATCAGAGCGCTCGCGAGATGCGCAGGGGGTGAGGTCGGGAACGGCGGTGGCCCGAACGACTCGTCGACCAGGAGCTGAGAGCCCAGGGGAACGTCGTAGGCGAGAAGGTGTTGCTCGTCGACGTAGATGGTCTCCCACAGCTCGTCGGTCACCTGCAGCCAGAGCTCGTCGCCAGCCGGTGCGAGCGCAGAGCTCGGGAGGTGGACGTAGTCGCGCGCGGGCTGGTGCGGTGCTGCACTGCCGTCTGGAAAGCGCATTCCCAGCGTCGAGCGCCACATGAGATCGGTGGCGAAGGAGAAGCCCTCCCCGTTCCACGTGTAGAGGAAGGGACACGAGCCCTTCAGGACCTGCGTCTCGACCAGGGTCTGCGAGGAGGCCACCTGCTGCCACGTCTGCGCCAGGCCGTTGGTCCACACGACGCGCACCACGTCCGCCTGACGTCGCGCTCCGAGGCCGAGGTGATTGACGCCGCCGTTGCCGGAGTACGTGCGGACCGTGGTGCCCGAGCGGACCTCGATGCGCGCGAAGAGGCCCTGCGTGTTGTTCTTCGCGTTGCTGTTGTTGAGCCCGCGGAGGCTGAGCCTGATCCAGTGGTTCCGGTTGCCGACCTCGTTCGGGAGAACGACGATGCTTCCGCTGCTCTGAACGAGCACGAGGTCGAGATCCCCGTCGTCGTCATGGTCGTGCGCGAGCACCTGGCCCAGGGCCCGCGTCTCGTCGGGCAGCGCCACGGCCATCCGCTCGAAGCGACCTTCGCGGTTGCCCCAGAGCTCGAGCGCTCCCGCGGGGTCGAGCGCCGCCAGATCGAGGTCGCCGTCGTTGTCGAGGTCCGCCAGGGTGCCGGCGCGAAGCGGGCCGGCGCCTGCAAGGGGCTCCGCCCGGAACGCGCGCCCGTCGTTGCGGAGGAGTCGGGGCGCGTTCCCCAGCGCCAGCAGGTCGAACGTCCCGCTGGCGTCGACGTCGAGCGCGGTGAGCTGCGTGGCCGCCGGCTCCTGGTCAAGGCCCCAGGCGGAGCTGACGTCGGTCATCTGCCCCTGACGCCGATTGAGCAGGAGCATCAGCCCGTCGGCCGTGGCCAGCGCGAGATCGAGATCTCCGTCGTTGTCGATGTCGATCGACTCGGCCGCCGCGAGATCTCCCGGCTCGCCGAGGACATCGGCCGCCTCTTCGAAACGACCGTCGCCGAGGTGACGGAGCAGGGTGGGCTTCGAATCCCGTGAGAGCAGAAGATCCAGGTCGCCATCCTGCTCGATGTCGGTCACGAGCAGGACGTCCGTGACGCCACGCCCCGGGAGCTCAGTTCCGGCCGAGGCCTCGAGGGGAGCGCGATGGAGGACAAGTTGGCCGTTGCGCTCGACGACGAGGTCGGTGTCTTCGTCCTGGTCGAAGTCGTAGGCGAGTGCCGCGCGGTCGGTGGAGACGTCGAGCGGTGTCGCGCCGTCGCGGCTGAGGCGCACGAGGCGCCCTCCGCGGAGCTGGGCCAGCAGCCGCTCCGCGCCCGGGGCCCGCTCGACGGTGAGGGCCACCGCGTCGCGAATGTCCCAGGGTGTCTGCGCTGCGCCGAAACGGAGCTCGAGATCGGCCCCGCCCTGCACGCTCTTGGGGAGGGCGGGCACGAAGTCGAGCTGCGGGAAGAGGAACACCCCGCCCTCGCGTCCCTGCAGCTCGGCGAGACCAACCTGGTAGAGCTCGGTGGGTCGCAGCAGATTCTGCAGAACCTGGGACGGCGGTCGCAGTGCGCCCGCGTCGCCGAGGAAGGCGGCGTCGCGGACCGCGTCGGCGTACTCCGCCTCCTGGTCTTCGAAGCCGTTGAGTCGGTCTTCGATCGCATCGACCGCGTCGCTCGTGGTCTCCGCGAGGCCGGCGCGGCTCGCGTTGAACAGCAGGTCGCTGAGGAGCACCAGATTGTCGGGGCTGTGGCGCACCGCCTCGTGCAGCACCGTGACGGCGTCCTCGTGTCGGCCCCGCTCCTCGAGCGAGCGCGCGCGGAGGAAGTGGGGGCGCGCATCTCCCGGAGCGAGCTGCACCATGCGCCGGAGGATGCGGTCCCAGGTGCGCCGCGCGTCGACGTCGTCGGCAACCTGCTCGCCGAGGATCCGCGCGAGTGCAAACAGCGCCTGCAGGTTGTCCGGATCGATCTGCTGCGCGCGCTCGATCGTCTCGACCGCGGCGACAGTCTCGCCCAGGCGGAACTGGCAGATGGCGAGGTTGACGTACGGCAGCACGTTGTCCGGCAGCACGGTGGCCAGCTCACGGAGAGACGCGGCCGCGCGGCCGAAGTTCTGTGCCTCCATGTCGGCCAGCGCCGTGGCGTGCAGCGCTACCGCGCGCTGCAGCTGCTCTTCGGTGGGCTCCTGGCTCTCGGCCGGTCCACTCGCGAGCAGCAACAGGGCGAGGCTGGCGGCGGCAGCGCGAAGGGCGCTCACGGAAACGTCCAGAGCACCGTCGCGTCTTCGCGGCCCTGCTCGATGCGCACGGCGCGGCCGGGTTCGAGGCCGCGCACCCGCTGGACCTCCCCTCCGGGCCAGGTGATCTCGAGGTCGACGGCGGTGGCACTCCCCACACCAAACTCGAGGGGCAGACTGTTCATGCCGAGGTACCCTTCGCCGCCCTGGACGGCGCGCCACACCTGGAGGTCGGGAGGCCCCGCGCCCTCGCTGGCTCGCGCCACGACGGTGGCTCCGATCGCGTCCCGCGGCGTGCCGCGGCCCGGGTCGCCGACGAGGGCGACGGTGAGTGCCCCGCCGCCGGCCGGCGCGATGTTCTCGAAGAGGCGGAGGCGATCGTGGAAGGTGGTGACCGCGAGGTCGAGGTCGCCGTCGCGGTCGTAGTCGAGGAGCGCGGCGGAGCGGCTGTTGATGCCGTCGAGCTCCACACCGCTGCCTTCGACCAGCTCCGAGGGCATCCCCTCGCCGCTGCCGCGGAAGAACAGGTTTGGTGTGCGCGCGTTGCTCGTCGCGTACAGCTGGTTCGGGATCTCGGGATGCTCGCGGTACTGGACGAACGTCATGTAGTCGGTGAAGCCGTTGCTCACGAACAGGTCGTCGTCGCCGTCATTCTCGACGTCGAAGAAGAGCCCCGCCCAGGCCCAGCTGCTGTCGTGGTCGAGCAGCGCGGCGGCGTCGCTCTCCCTGTAGGTCACGCCGTCAGCTTCCCGTTGCGACAGCAGAAGCGTGTTCGTCTCGGTCACCTCGCGCCGGGCCGACGCCCAGAACCAGATGTTGGTCACGAAGATGTCCGGAAGCAGGTCGCGGTTCAGGTCTGCGAAGGCCACGTTCATGCCGTGGTGACGGTCGTCGCTGCCGGTCCGCTCCCCGGCTGGCGTGAAGGTGCCCGTGCCGTCGTTCTCCAAGAGCTGGTTGCGGCCGAAGTCGTTGGCGACGTAGAGGTCCTGATCGCCGTCACCGTCGTAGTCGAGGTGCGAGAGAGCCTGCGCCCAGCCGGTGTCTTCGACTCCCGCCTTCGTCTCCGCGAACCGCAGGCCGCCCTGGTTCACGTACAGGCGGTTGGCCATGCCGTTCTTCGCGTCCTGCGCCACCCACGCCGACTCGCCGGCGAGGTAGTTGCCGAAGTTGCCGACGTAGAGGTCGAGCCTGCCGTCTCCATCGACGTCGACCGCGCAGGCCGGACCGCTGATGTCGCCTTCGCGTGCCAGACCGCTCGCCTCGGTGACGTCCCGGAAGCCCTTCCCCGGACCGAGGTTCTCGAAGATGCGGTTGGTGTCGCGCGCATAGGTGACGAAGAGGTCGAGGTCGCCGTCGTTGTCGAAGTCGGCGAGAACCGGCGCCCGCGCTTCGCCCGCCACGGAGATCGCGCTCCAGGCGGCCTCCGTCGCGAAGCGTTCGCCCCCCTCGTTGCGCCACGCCTGACACCCACGTCCACCGCAGACCACCAGGTCGTCCCACCCGTCCAGATCGAGGTCTCCCGCGGCGACCCCGCCGCCGGAGAAGGTCGGCGCGATGGGGCCGAAGCGTCGGAAGCGGCTGATCCACGAGCTGGAGGTGTGCTCGAAGTCGATGCCCAGGGCATCCGTCGCGTCGCGGAAGAGCAGGCCGGCCTCTGCTGGCGTCGGCGGCCTGCCGATCGGGCTCGGCTCGCCTTTGGCGCGGGCCGCGATCGTCTTGCCCGCGTCGCGGAGATGGCTCGTGCGCACGTGCGGGGCGAGCTGTGCCTTCGCGTGTCGACCGGCGAGCCGGAAGACGAGGAGCCCGTAGCGATTCACCTGCTCGGCGAGAGCCGTGGCGGCGTCGTCGCGGAGCGGAAGTGCTCCGGGGTTGCGCAGAATCTCCGCCTCGGCGAGGTTGCCGAGCGCCTCCCACGCGAGGCCGGTGTCGAGCAGTGCCTCCAGATCCCAGGTCTCGAGCACGACCGGCTCGGCCTCGGGAAAGAAGACCAACCGGTCCGCCTCGCGGCTCGCTCCGGTCGGCAGGAGAGATCGTGCGACCGCCTCGACGTGGGCTGGCGTCACGCGGGTGGCTCCGCTGCCCGAAGCTGCCGCCTGTGAGGCGCGGTAGAACAAGCGGGCGGCCTGTTGCGTCATGCGCTGCGCGGTGCCGAGGACCCGGCGCAGCTCGTCGGCCTCGGGAGGAACGACGTAGGTCGTGAAGTAGCGCGACAGGTTCCGCATCAGGATCTCGGAGCGTGCGCGTCGGGTGCCCTCGCGCGCTTCGAGCTCACCGAGCTTCTCCAGGGCGACGCGGTACGGTGCCGACGTCTCCGCGCGCTGCCGGTCTGCCGCGGTCGGCTCCGGCGCCTGCGCGGCCGTGGTCGCGGCGCAGAGTGCTGCGGCCACGAGGCTCGGGGCGAGGCGACGGCCCCGGCCTGGAGCGGGTCTGCGAGGGGAGGGCAGCATGGGGTCACGAGGCGCTTGCCGGCGCCGGCGGGGCACCGGAACGAGGGCTCTCGGAGCGCGTTGAAGGAGGTGCGAGTCTACCAGAGCCCTCGTCCTGATCCGGGGCGTCGAAGGCTCGTACGGGAACGAGATTTGCCGCCGTCTCGGGGCCGCCTCCCTCGGTACACTGAGCGCCATCCGTTGACCTCTGCGGGCTGCTCCGAGTGGGCTGCCCGGCCGGAAAAGGAGCCTCCCGATGCTTCGAACTCCAACGTCACAGCGGCTTCTCGTGGCCCTCCTGCTCGTGGTCTGTGCGCCGGCCTCGGCGCAGGACATGGCGCTCGTGGGAGGCCGGCTGATCGACGGCTTCGGCGGTGCGCCGCGCGAGAACAGCATCATCCTGGTGCGCGATGGCGTGATTCAGGCCATTGGCACGGTGGGCCAGCTGGACGTGCCCGCAGGCATGGAGGTGGTCTCGACCGAAGGCATGAGCGTGCTGCCCGGGCTCTGGGACATGCACGTGCACCTCATGCTGGTCGGCCATTCGGACTACGACCACTGGGACCTGACGTACCCCGAGCGCTTCGGGCCCGACATCATGCCGGCCGCCGCACGGCAGCTCCTGCTGGCCGGAGTGACGAGCGCTCGCGATCTCGGAGCCCCCCTCGAGGAGTCGCTCGAGATCCGCGAGCGGATCCGCAGCGGTGAGATTCCCGGTCCCAACCTCTACGTCTCCGGGCCGTTCATCCAGCACGAGCCTTATCCCGGCACCGAGGCCTTTCGCTGGGGCGTGTCCGGCGCCGAGGACGCGCGGCAGAAGGTGGCCCGCCTCGCCGACGCCGGGGTCGACTGGATCAAGCTGATCGACCAGGACCAGATGACGATGGAGGAGGTCGAGGCGGTCGTCGACGAAGCCCACCGCCGGGGGCTGCCCGTGGTTGCCCACTCCCACCGCCCCGAGGAGATCCGGCGCGGCATCGCCGTGGGTGTCGACGGCTTCGAGCACACGGGTCTCGGCACGATGCCGGCCTACCCGGACGACGTGTTCGAGCTGATGAAGGGGCGGGCCAACACGCTCTTCTGGACGCCGACCATCACGCCGCTTTTCCTGTACGAGTACACCCGCGACAACCCGGAGCGCATCGACGACCCGCGCTGGCGCGTCGGCCTTCCGGGCGACATCGCGGAAGATGTTCGCCAGTCACTCGACCACCTGGAGCGTCTCGACTACTACCAGCTCATGCCGAAGCGTCGGCCGACCCTGCAGAAGAAGTTCTCGCAGCTACTCGAGTCGGGCATCGTCCTCCTCATCGGAACCGACAGCGGCGTACCGCTGACGTTCCACAGCGACTCGACCTGGCGCGAGCTCGATCTCTGGGTCCGGGAGTTCGGTGTGGAGCCGATGGCGGCGATCCAGGCGGCGACCTACTGGCCTGCCGTGCACCAGAAGGTGAGTGACCGCTTCGGCACCGTGGCCGAAGGCAAGGTCGCCGACATCATCGCGGTGCGCGGCAACGTGCTGGCCGACATCTCGCTGCTGCGCGACGTCGACATCGTGGTGAAGGGCGGCAAGCGTTACAAGTAACGCAGACCGTTCCAAGGAACGCAGAAGAACCCTCGCGTCGCCTCAGCTGGCGAGCAGCTCTTCCACCCCGTCGGCGTCGACCGGCACCTGCAGGAAAAACCCCTGGGCGGCCGGGCAGTTCTGCGCCTCGAGAAAACGGAGCTGTGCCGGGGTCTCGACACCCTCGGCGACGACGTCGAGCCCGAGGTGGCGTCCGAGACCGATGATGCAGCTCGCGATGGGCGACTCGCTCGAGGAGTCGTTCACGGGCGCGATGAAGCTGCGGTCGATCTTGAGCTTGTCCACCGTGAGCTCTTGCAGGTAGGCGAGCGACGACGTGCCCTTGCCGAAGTCGTCGACGGCGATGCGTACGCCGTGCCCGCGGAGGTCGTCGAGCCGCGCGCGGGACTGCCGGCAGTTCGAGAGCAGAGAGTCTTCGGTGAGCTCCACCTCGAGCGCCCCGCGGGAGAGGCGGCCTTCGTCGAGGGCGCGCCGGGCCGCGTCGTAGACCAGATCGCTGGCGAGCTGAGCGGGGGAGACGTTGACCGCGATGCGGAGGTCGCGGTGTGACTTCCGGCGCCACAGCGTGAGGCGATCGGTCGCCTCTTCGATCGCCCAGGCGCCGAGGCGGTCCATCCACCCGACGCTCTCGATCCGCGGCAGGAGCTCTCGCGGGAGGACCATGTCGCCGGGCCCGCGGTTCCAGCGGATGAGCGCTTCCAGTGCCGTCAGCCGGCGGTCGAGCACGGAGAACTGGGGCTGGAAGAAGAGCTCGATCTCGCCGCGCGCGAAGGCCCGCTCGATCTCGTCGGCGGACGGGCCGTCGTGTGCGGCGGGGCGCGACATGTCTGCATGGGCGAACCGGAAGCTGCCACCCCCTTCCCGCTTGGCCTGGTACATCGCCGCGTCGGCGCTGCGGAGCAGTCCGTCGATGCCGGTGCCGTCCTCCGGGAAGAAGGCGATGCCGATGCTGGAACGGACGCGCAGCGCACTGGAGCCGTGCGGGATGGGCTCGTCCACCGCGCGCGCGATCCGGTGCGCGACCGTCGCCGCCGCGCCGCGCTCCTGGACGTTCTCCAGAAGCACGGCGAACTCGTCGCCACCGAGGCGGGCCACGGAGTCGGGCTCGCGCACGGCGTGACGGATGCGATTTGCGACCTCCTTGAGCACGGCGTCGCCCGCGGCGTGCCCGTGGAGGTCGTTGACCTCCTTGAAGCCGTCGAGGTCGAGGTACAACACGGAGAAGCGCTGACTCTCGCGACCGAAGCGGGCCACCGCGTGCGCGACCCTGCTGTTGAACTGGTTGCGGTTGCCGAGCTCGGTCAGGGGGTCGTAGTGCGCCATGAACGAGAGCCGCATCTCCGCCTGCTTGCGCTCCACGGCGTGACGCACCGTCCGTTGGAGGCCCTTCGGCTCCAGCTCGCTCTTGAGCAGGTAGTCCTGCGCACCAAGGGCCAGAGCGTGCCGCGCGATCTCGTCGTCCTGCAGGCCGGTGAGTACGATGATCGGCACCTTGGGGCTCGCCGCCTGGAGCCGGGTGACGGCGTCGAGGCCGCGCGCGTCCGGCAGGGTGAGGTCCGCGAGGATGATCTGGAAGTCGTCGAGGTGGACGGCATCCAGCGCCTCTTCGAGGCGGGAGACGGTGGTCACCTGAACCGCCGACGTCTCGCGGAGGAACAGCTGGACGAGGTGCGCGTCGGCGCGGTTGTCCTCGATGAGGAGGACGTGGGTCTCGTTGTGCCCCGAGAGTGCGCACCGTCGACGCCCGCCGGGTCATCTCCACCGCGCGGCGCACCGTCTGCTCGAGCTCCTCGGGGCTACACGGTTTGGCGACCACCGAGACGATCGAGGAGTCGCCGAGCTGGTCGGACGGCAGCTGGAGGTCTTCGGCCCCCGTGATCAGCACCGACGAGCAGGTGTCGTCGATCGCATGAAGGCGCTGGATCAGGATGAGCCCGTCGATCCCCGGCATGAGCAGGTCGGTGATCAGCGCGTCGTAGGCCTGGTGTCTGGCCATTTCGAGCGCCGCAACCCCGTTCGCGGCGACGTCGACGTCGTAGCCGACGCGGCGCAGCATGCCGCTGAACGACTGGCGCACGCCTCGGTCGTCATCCACGAAGAGGAGCCTGCCGATGGGCGCGGCAGCGTCTGGCGGAGGTTGGCTCATGAGGGTGTCCGGCTTCGTCGGCGGGGGGGCGCGAAGACGTCTGCCCAGGGCAGGCTACGCAAAGGCGAAGTCGCCGGGGGTCGGCCGGAGGGCCGTTCTGGTGTCGGACGATTCCTACGCGGAGTCCGACGGGCGATGCCGCTAGAGCAGCCCTTGCTCCCGCATCCAGTCGTCGCTGTAGATGGTGCTCAGGTAGCGGCTGCCGGAGTCGGGAAAGATCGTCACGACGCGCGCGTCGGGCGGAAGGGTCGGCAGGACCTGCCGCACTCCCCAGAGCGCCGCCCCGGCCGAGCCGCCGACGAGCATGGCCTCTCGGCGCGCGAGCTCGCGCGCCGCGAGCAGAGCTTCGCGGTTGGGCGCCTGGACCATGGCGTCGAAGAGCTCGAACTCCGGGCAGCCGATGATCTCCTCGTCGCCGAGGCCTTCGACCACGTAGGTGCCTGGTGGCCCGTGCTCGCCCGTGTCGTAGAACTCCTTGAACACGCTGCCTTCGATGTCGACCGCCACGATGTGCACGCGCTCGTCCTGCTCTTTGAGGTAGCGCGCGACCCCGGACAACGTGCCGCCGGTGCCGATCCCGGCGACGACGGCGTCGATGTGCCCCCCCATCTGCTCCCAGATCTCCGGGCCGGTGCTTTCGTAGTGCGCCTGGTTGTTGAGCCGGTTGTTGTGCTGGTCCGGGAAGTAGGCGCCCTCCAGCTCCTCCAGCAGCGCGTGGGCGCGACGGTTGTAGCTTGCGGGGTGTTCGGGCCCGAGGGTGCCGTCGACCAGATCGAGCTCGACCCCGAGCGCGCGCAGGCAGTCGAGCTTCTCGGGGCTCGTCTGCTCGCGCACGACCGCCCGGAAGTCGAAGCCGCGGAGGGTCGCCATCATGCCGAGCCCCATGGCGGTGTTTCCGGACGAAGACTCGATCACCGTGCCACCCTCCTCGAGCTCGCCGGAGGCCAGGGCGTGGTCGACGACGAAGCGCGCCAGACGGTCTTTGATGGAGCCCATCGGGTTGAGGTACTCGAGCTTCGCGAAGACCTCCTGCGGGGCCTGATCGAGCACCCGCCCTAGCCGCACCAGGGGAGTCCAGCCGACGGCCTCACAGAGGCTGTCGAAGACGCGGAGATCTCGGGCGGCGCGAGGGGGTGGGGCTGTCATGGGCGGATCGTATCCGCCTCATGTGCAGATCTCGTGGCGATGGCGCGGCGTTCCTGCGCCGGCCTCACGCCGGGCGACGCTACCGGCTGTCGGCGTCGCCGCGAGCCTGGCCCGATGCGGAGCCGGCGAGCCGTGCCTGGCGCGCGCGCTCGGCCGCCGCGGTCTCGCGGGTGACCTCGGCCAGGTCGTAGAGCACCCCTTCGTCGCCGCGCTCTGCGAGGAGCTGGCCAAAGCGCTTCACGAGCAGACGCTTGCGCTTGATGACGGCGTCCGACTCGAGGCGATTGAGGTACGGCTCCAGAACGTCGCGCATGGCCTTCTCGTCGACGTTGCGGAGCGTCTCCAGCAGCTCTCCGTCGACCACCGCGAGCCGTCCGCGGGACGGTAGCTCGGGGCGGCCGCGGAAGGCGCGCGTGTGGTCGATGAACCACAGGCGGCCGTTCGAGTCGTAGAGCATGTTGTTCTGGTGGCGGTCGAAGTTGTAGATCAGGTTGTCGAAGACCAGCATGACCTGCTTCTGCAGGTGGCGCAGACCGGCGTTGCCGAGCTTGCCCTCTTCGATGAGCCCGGCTTCGGTGTTCGACTTCTCCATCCACAGCTGCAGCGTGCCGCGGGCGCCGTCGTGCTCGCGTACCACGGTCGGCGGAATCCGATCGAGGCCGAGGAAGCGACTCAGCTCGTAGGCGGCCACTTCGAAGATGTACGAATCGCGGAAGGTGTCGCGCGAGAGGTGGCTCTTCGACGCCGTGCGCTTCTGCTCGAACTCGGCGCTCCGGAAGACGCCGTGCGCCCGCACCCCGTCCTTCTCGAGCGTCACCTTCAGGCTCTTGTTGATGCCCTGCGAGAGAGTCTTCGTGCGCGTCACTTCGGCGTTGCGCAGGAAGTCGAGAACCTGGTCTTCGTCGGTGAACGGCAGCGGCGTCTTGTCGGCTCCGAGCCAAGGTCCGGTGCTGGCCAGAGCGGGCAGGGTCGTGGCGAGGAGAGCCAGACAGACGACGAGGAGGAGGCGGTGCGAGCGTGTGGACGTCATGGGAGTCGGGGCCTTCGAGAGAGTTCTTGCGGAGAAGCTGGGCGGGAGGTCCGTGGCGTTCTTCCTCTCTACGCGCCAGCATGGGTCGCGTTGGCGCTCGGAAGCGAACTTCTACTGGTCGGTCGGCCAGCTCTGCGGTTACAGCGACGACGTTCGTTTGGGACGAACCGCGGCTCGGTGCTGATCAGACGGCCGAGGGAGGATGCGAGGTGGGTGGTGAGGGGCGCAGCCCGAGCGGGCGGCCCGGAAGGTACCGGGTGAGAGTTGTGATGAAACGCCGCCGGCGACCGGAGGCGGACCGCAACCCCCACAGCCGGGTCGGGCGAGCGGGTCGTGCGGACCTCGTGCGGGGCGCCGAGATCTGGCGTCGAGAAGGTTGTCTGCGACGGCGTCCTCGGTGGGCCCACGCTGAAGGTGGGGACGCGAGGGGAGCGGCCTGGGTGCTGCGGTGGCAGCCGCGGCGGGCCGGATTCTACGACTGGTTTTTGGTGCCGCCAACCCCTTCAGATGTAGCCGAGGTTGTCGAGAACGTCGACCGTGCGGTGACCCTGGATCAGCCGCGCTTCCAGGGACTCATCGCGCTCTTCGAGGAGCAGTTCGGCCGCCTCGGGGAGGACACAGTGCTTGCTTCCACGGACCCCGCCGAGCATCTCCTGGTAGGCGCCCACGAAGAAGAAGCCGACGTGGAGGTCGTCTGCTGCGTCGACCTGCGGAAGCAACAGGCGGGCTTGGCTCGAGCGCTGCGGATAGATGTCGTCGCTGTCGCACGTGATGCCGCCCAGACGGACCTCGTGAAAGGGCCGGTCGAGATGGTTGAGCGGGAGCACGGCAAAGTGCTCGCCCAGGGCCCAGATGTCCGGGAAGGAGGTCATGATCGATCCGTCGATCAGGTACCAGGGTTGCGGCGAGAGATTGTCTTTGGTGGCGACCACGCGGAAGAGGTGCGCCGCGTGCGACGCAGTGGTGTACCGGCCCAACTCCCCCACCAGGTGCGGCGGCTCGAGTCCGTGGCGCGCGGCGACGCCGAGGGCCGTCTCGACGATGGCGCGCGCGATCCCACGGACGTCCGCTCCGTTGTCGAGCGTGAGCTGGCCGGGGAGTCCGCCGCCGAAGTCGAAGAGGTCGAGCGTCGGGTGCTCCCGATGCAGCGCGGCCCAGTCTTCGAGCGCGGGCTCGAGACCCGCTCCGAAGCTCGCAGGCGCGGTCATCTGGCTTCCCAGCATCGCGTGATGCAGACGAAGCGTCAGGTGATCGTTGCGCCCGATCCGTCGCGCCGCCTCCTGCAGCTCCTCGCGTGACATTCCGAAACGGGAGTCCACGCCGTCGGGGTCGGTTCCGGACTCCTTGTGGAGCCCGTAGGTCTTCTGACGGAGACCGACGCTCAGGGCAACGCCGGCCTCGATGAACGGCTCGAGCTCGTCGAGTGCGTCGAAGATCGGCAGCACGCGCGCGCCGCTCCTTGCCAGCTCGATCAGGTTCTCGCTGTAGCGCGATCCGGGCGGCTTGAAACCGTTCGCGAAGATCCATCGATCTTGCGGAAGGTGGCCCCGTTCGATCATGAGCCGCGCGATGTCGACGTCGACATCGGAGGACATCTCGTGATGGGCGCCGGCGCGCAGCGTCGTCCGCACGATCTCCTCGGCCGTGTTCGCCTTCGACGCGTACGCGTAGAGGAAGTCGCCTCCGTAGCGGAGCTCCGCCCGAAGCTCGTCGAACGTCTGCACGAGCTCCCGGATCTGGCGCGTGATCGCGGGGAGGTAGGCGATCTCGAGCGGGCTCGGCAGCGGCAGGTCGAGCCCGAGCGCATGGCCGGGCTGGAACAGGGACGCGAGATCGATCCCCTCCCAGAGGAGGTGGCCGCCGCGGTGCACCAGGCTTGGCCCCAGCGTCGCTCCGTCGGCGGGTGGCGCGTGGCTCGTCCAGCCGATCTGCGGGGTGAGGGGCGAGGTTGCAGGCATGGCGGCGAGTCTAGGCCATGTCGCAGAATAGCGAGGTGTGCTGCAGAGTCCGCCTCCCCGAGCGTCGACCGATCGCCCGAGCCTTCGGGATTGCCGCCCTGTGCGGCGCGGCCGCCTTGGGCCAGGGCGCGCGGGAGGCTCGGCCAGAGCCAGGAGCCGAGAGCTTCGAACAGGTGCGGGGCATCACGTTGTCGACGCACCGGGGCAACCGTGAGTGGAGCTCTGACGCCCTGGCGCCGACGTTCGAGCGGATTCGCGGCGTGGGTGCGAACTGGGTGGCCATCCACCCGTACGCGAGCGTCTCCGACGACGGCACCGTGCGTCGCTGGGAAGAGGAGGCGGGCGTCCCCACCTGGCTGTCGAAGCCCATTGCGCAGGCGCATCGTCTCGGCCTGCGGATTCTCATCAAACCGCACCTGGCGTACTGGCGGTCGCGCTTTGCGTGGCGCGGCGAG
Source organism: Candidatus Multivoraceae bacterium (assembly GCA_965223385.1). Classification (GTDB taxonomy): domain Bacteria; phylum Acidobacteriota; class Thermoanaerobaculia; order Multivoradales; family Multivoraceae; genus JBCCLJ01. The sequence goes on from CBDCWR010000004.1 coordinate 278,982, forward strand.
ATCGAGTTCGAGTCGGACGAGCAGTGGCAGCGCTTCTGGGCGGGCTACGAAGCCTGGATCGTCGACCTTGCGCGTCTGAGTCGGTCTGCCGACGCCTTTGTCGTGGGCACCGAGCTCGACCGCACGCTGCATCAGGAGGCTCGCTGGCGTCGCGTGATCGACCGCGTGCGCGACGTGAGTGACGTGCCGTTGACGTACGCGTCCAACTGGACCGACTACGAGCGCGTCCCCTTCTGGGACTCTCTGGACATGGTGGGTGTCCAGGCGTACTTCCCGCTGACCGACAGCGAGGCTCCGACGCGGGGCGAGCTCGAGGCCTCCTGGGCTCGTCTGTCGCGCCGGCTCTCCGAGTTCGGCGCGGCGCGCGGCAAGCGGGTCCTCCTGACGGAGCTCGGCTACAACCGATCCTTCGCGGCCGCGCGCGAGCCGTGGTCCAACGTGACCGACGGTGAGGAGGCCGAAGCCCTGCAGGCCCTCTGCCTCGAAGTGGCGCTCGCCGCAGTGGAGCGCGAGCCGCGCATCGCCGGCGCGTTCCTGTGGAAGTGGTTTCTCGAGCCGCGGAGCGTTGGCCGCGACTTCCAGATGGCGAGCCCGACGATGCGGCGTGTGATCGGAGCGGCGTGGCAGTCCACCCGCCGCTGAGGTCGCCGTGGCCGAAGACAGCAGCCGGACGAGGCTCCGACGCATGAAAGGCTACCCGGGATGAACGGGGGCCCAGAGGATCACCGCACCGAGCGGGCGCGCGATCGCCTGGCCGCCCTGCGCGATCAGGCACTCGATGCGTTCCGTGCCGGGATCCATGCAGCCAACCCCGCGCGGGTGGTGGCGACGTCTCTTCGCAAGAGGCCGCCTGAGCGGCCGTTCGAGGCTGTCCTGGCGATCGGCAAAGCCTCGCTCGGCATGCTGGAAGGGGCGGCCCCGTGGCTCCCGGACGAAATGGACGGTGTCGTCGTGACGACGTCGGCACAGGCCTCCGGTCGGGCCGCAGTCTTCGGAGTGGAGGTTTTTGGCGCCTCCCACCCGGTTCCCGACACGGTGGGCGAGCTGGCTGCGAGCGCCGCTCTCGAGCTCGCGAGCCTCGGCCCGCGCCACGTGCTCGTGCTGCTCTCCGGAGGCGCGTCGGCGCTGTTGCCGGCCCCCGTGGAGGGCGTTTCGTTGAGTGACAAGGTGGCGGCGACGGAAGCGCTTCTCGCATGCGGAGCGACCATTCACGAGATCAACGCCGTGCGCAAGCACCTGTCGCGCATCAAAGGAGGGGGTCTTGCGCGGGCCCTCGCCGACTCCGGCTCCGAGGCCACGGTGCTCGTTCTGAGCGACGTTCCCGGCGACGACCTGAGTGTGGTGGGGAGCGGGCCCACCGTGGGAGATCCGTCCACATTCCAGGACTGTTGGGACGTGCTGGTCGCGCACGGACTCGACGGCGCGGGCGGACGACGTCCCTCGCTGCCCGCAGCCGTCTTGGAGCATCTGCGCCGAGGGGTCGCGGGTGAGGTGCCGGAGACCCTGTCGCCCTCTTCGCCTGCGCTGCGCCGGGTGCGCAATCGCCTGGTCGGCTCCAACCGAGCCAGCGTCCTGGCTGCTGCGGAGTCGCTTCGTTGGAGCCTGAGCGCCGATTCTGCGGCGATCGACGTTCACGAGGAGCCTGTGGTCGGCGAGGCGCGAGAGGTCGGTGCAGCGTTGGTCTCCCGACTCGGTGTCCGCTCCACGGCCATGGTCTCGGGAGGAGAGACCACGGTGACGTTGCGCGGCGACGGGCGCGGCGGGCGCTCCCAGGAGCTGGCCCTCGCGTGCGCCATCGCGGCCTCGGAGCGAGGCGTCACCTCGCCGTGGTGCCTCCTGAGCGCCGGCACCGACGGTCGCGACGGGCCCACCGACGCGGCGGGCGCGCTGGTCGACGCGGGTACGGTCGCTCGGGGCGGAGGGCTCGAGGAGGCCCGCGCAGCCCTCGAGCGCAACGACTCCTACCGTTTCCTCAGTGCGGCCGGGGATCTCGTCCGCACCGGAGAGACCGGCACCAACGTCGCCGATCTGCAGATCCTGCTCGTACCGTGAGGCGCTGCCCGCGGTCGGTCGCCGCAACTTCGGCGTTATGATGGGTCGTCCTCCGAATCTCCGGCTCGACGTCGTGCCAGCACGCCCTCGAGCCCCTGTCACTCGACCGTCGTGCCCGCCTCGTCGCAGAGGATGAGGGTCGAGGACGCCCCCTTCGAGGAGACCCCTCCATGCGACAGACGCGTTCGAAGAACAAACCGAACTGGCTCCTGCTGCGCCTTGCACTCCTTGCGCTCCTCCTCGTGGGGCTTGCGCTCGTCACCGGCGCGCTCGCCAGCCCAGCGTCGGCGCAGGTGACGGTGCCGCCGACGCCCGCGCCCGAGGGGGCCGAGGAGGACGACGGCGAAGAAGAGCAGCAGGTGCTGCCGGCGCCGGATCGGGCCGAGGGAGAGGGCCCCTTCGAGAAGCTGATCATTCGGGGCGTCAACGTCATCGACGGCACCGGCTCCCCTCCCATGGGACCGGTCGACGTCGTGATCGAGAACAACCGCATCGCCGACATCAAGGTCGTCGGCACGCCGGGCGTCGGCATCGACGAGAAGAAGCGGCCGCGCGGTGCGACCCGCGAGATCGACGCCCAGGGCATGTACCTGCTGCCCGGCATCGTCGACCTGCACGTGCACACCGGTGGCGTGCCCAAGGCACCCGAGGCCGAGTACGTCTACAAGCTCTGGCTCGCGCACGGCATCACCACCGTCCGGGGCGTCCCCACCAACCCGCTCGAGTGGGATCTCAGCGAGCGGGAGCGCTCGGCCAAGAACGAGATCACGGCTCCGCGCATCGTCTCCTACCAGCGCCCGGGCTCGGGCAAGGAGTGGAAAGAGCGCGACATCCTCACGCCCGAGGACGCCCGGGAGTGGGTGCGCTACGCCCACGAGAAGGGAGTCGAAGGACTGAAGCTGGGTGCCTACCCGCCGGCGATCATGGAGGCGCTCCTCGACGAGGCCGGGCAGCACGGCATGGGCTCCACGGCCCACCTGGCGCAGAACGGTGTGGCGCAGATGAACGCCCTCGACGCGGCCCGGCTCGGGCTCGGCAGCATGACCCACTTCTACGGTCTCTTCGAGTCGATGTACAAGGACCACGACGTGCAGCCGTGGCCGACCGACATGAACTACATGGACGAGCAGTTCCGCTTCGGTCAGGTGGCGCGGCAGTGGAACCTCATCCATCCGCGCGGGAGCGAGGGCTGGAACGCGCTGCTCGAGGAGCTCCTCGAGCTCGACTTCTACCTGAACCCCACGATGACGATCTACTCGGCCGGCCGGGACGTCATGCGCGCCCGCAACGCCGACTGGCACGCTGAGTACACCCTGCCGTCGCTGGCGGAGTTCTACGTTCCGAACCGCGAAGATCACGGCTCCTACTGGTTCGACTGGACCACCGAGGACGAGGTCGCCTGGAAGAAGTACTACCAGGTGTGGATGAGCTTCCTGAACGACTACAAGAATCTCGGCGGCAAGGTCACCGTGGGCTCCGACTCGGGCTTCATCTACCAGACCTACGGCTTCGGCACGATCCTCGAGCTCGAGATGTTGCAAGAGGCGGGCTTTCACCCGCTCGAGGTGATCCGCGCGGCCACCATGCACGGCGCGATGGAGCTCAACAAGAAGAACGGCAAACCCATCGAGCGCGGCATCATCCGCAAGGGTTTCCTCGCCGACATGTTCCTGGTGGACGAGAATCCGCTGCAGAACATGAAGGTGCTCTACGGCACCGGCGCCGTGCGGCTCAACGACGACACCGGTCGGCCGGAGCGCGTCGGCGGCATCGAGATCACGATCAAGGACGGCATCGTGTTCGACGCCAAGCAGCTCCTCGCGGACGTCGCGGCCATGGTCGACACGCAGGAGCAGCAGAGCACGACCGACCTGCAGACCAGCGCGGGAGGCGAGGCGACCGACCGGCGTTCGGCGGAGCCCTAGCGGATCTGCCGGACCTGCTCGTCTTCACCCCAGGCACTGTCGGCCGTCCACACCACGGCCTCGAGCCGAGCTCCCAGCGCCAGGCACAGGCGATCGGCCAGGGAGAGGCCTTCGCCTGGACGCCAGCGCGCAGCGGCCCATTCGGCGTCGTCTGTGGTGACGGGTGCGACCTCGAGGCGGTAGCTCAGGAGGAGCGCTCGTGAGAGCTGCCAGTCGCGCTCCGCCGCGCGGACCTTCTGGGCCGTTTCGGACCAGTTTGCCGCCGAGCAGATCGAAGACTCCTCGAGGAGCTCCTCGACCCGGTCGCTGCCGGGCTCTCCCTGGAGGAAGCAGAGGAGGGCCGAAGCGTCGAGGACGTTCAAGCTCTGTCCTCGGACTCGGCTGCGCGCCTCCGGTCCTCGAGGAGAGACTCCAAGAGGTCGACGCCGGCGAGGTCTTTGCGAACACGCTCGCGAAGCTGGGCCCGGGTGAGGAGGACGAGCCCGTTGGGCGTCTCCAGAAGGCAGAGCTTGGTGCCGACCTCCAGCCCAGCCCTCTGGCGTACCGCGGCCGGAAGGACGATGCGGCCCCGGTCTCCCACCGTGATGTCTGTTGGCCCACTCATGTGTGCATTGTGGCACATCGTGTTGGTGTGTGGGTCGCGCCTTGGAGAGCCGGGGCCATGAGGCGTGGCACACTGGCCAGAATGCGATTCATCGACCGGACAGCTGAGGGATCTGAGGCGCGAGCTCGAGGGTGGTCCTCATGAGCGCCGTGTCCTACGACCACATCGTTCTGGGCGTCGGCGGCATGGGCTCCGCGACGCTCTTCGAGCTGGCACGGCGCGGGCACCGCGTGCTCGGGCTCGAGCGCTTCGACGTTCCCCATGCAATGGGCTCGAGCCACGGGCAGACGCGCATCATCCGGCTCGCGTACAACGAGCACTCGAACTACGTTCCGCTCCTGCAGCGCGCCTACGAGCTCTGGGACGAGCTCGAGACTCGAGCCGGAGAAGAGCTGCTCGTGCGGACCGGCGGCCTCGACGTCGGGCCACGGGACGGGCGGATCGTCTCTGGCTCCCTCGCTGCCTGCCGCGAGCATGGTCTGGACCACGAGCTCATGGACGCGGAGGAAGCTCGAAGGCGCTACCCGGGGCTTGCGGTCGACGACACATTCTCGGCCGTTTTCCAGCCCGACGCGGGCTACCTGCGGCCGGAGCGCTGTGTGGTCTCCTACGCGGCGGCCGCGCTCGAGCGCGGAGCGACGATTCACGCGCGCGAGCCTGTTGTCTCCTGGAGCCACGATGGCGACGTCTACCGTGTCGACACGACCAAGGGGCAGTACGAAACGCCCTCGTTGGTCGTCACCGCTGGGCCATGGGCCGCGCAGATGATCGCGGAGCTGGGCCCCTGGGCCCGCCCCCAGCGGCAGGTCGTCGGCTGGTTCCAGCCGCATCGACCCGAGCTGTTCGCGAGGGACCACCTTCCCGTCTTCATCCTCGATCTCGAGGAGGGGGAGTACTACGGCTTTCCGATCGACTCCCAGATGCCGGGGTTCAAGATCGGGCGCTTCTACCATCGCGAGCAGTGGGTCGATCCGGACGAGCCGCGGGCTGAGGCAGACCTGCCGAAGACGAAGAGATCCTGCGGCAGGCCGTGCGCCGTTGTTTCCCGCAGGCTGATGGTCCGACGCTCGCGCTTCAGACCTGCACCTTCACTCTCACGCCCGACCACCACTTCATTCTCGATCTCCCGAAGTCGTGCAACGGAGAAGCGAGCCCGGGCCTCGTTCTCGGAGCCGGCTTCTCGGGCCACGGCTTCAAGTTCGCGAGCGTGATCGGAGAGATCCTGGCCGATCTCGCCGAAGCGGGGAGCACCTCGCACGACGTCGAGATGTTCTCCCTCGCGCGCTTCGAAGCGGCGTGCTCGGCGCGGTAGAATACCACGCCTGCGCTCGCCCATCATTCGCAGACCGCTCCAAGCGCAGCTTCGCTGCGCGTCGCTTCGTCTGCTCGCTGCGCTCGCGGACGGTCGGGCGCCGGAGGCGCCCTTCTCGTCGAGCTCGGCGCGGCTGAGTACCCGCGCCTGCGCTCGTCAGCGCTCGCCGGCGGCGTCGACGACGTGTGGCCGGCGCGCACGCACCAGCTGGTGTCGGTCCGCTCCATGAGGCCGGTCATCACGCCGCTGAACTGGAAGCCACCCTGCTCCGGGTCGCCGAATGCGTTGGTGAACGCGGCGCTCCACCAGGCCTGTTTCGAGCTCGTGGGGGTGACGAACAGATCGCGGAAGTCGAAGCGCACCGTCCCGAAGCTGGCCGCCTGCTCGAGCCCTCGGGCGATGTCGGCGCGCGACGTGTACGCGAGGCGCCCCTCCTCGAACCAGCGCAGGTCGCCTTCGCAGTAGAACGTGAGTGCGTCCTCCGAGCCGTTCTGGAGGTGGTCTCGATACGCGTCGAACGCCGTTTCGATGCCGGCTCGGATCTCGCCGAGGTCCGGCGCTTCGGCGATCGAGGGAGTCGACTCCCCGGCGCAAGCGAGGAGGGGGAGGAGTGTCGCGGCCCAGAGCACGGAGATCGTCGCAAGAGCGCGGCGACGCGCGATGGCGGAGGGGTGGCGTTGCATGGGCGTCTCCAGGGGGCGCGGGCCGGGTCGCCCGGTGCGCACATCCTTCCACACGGATCCCGGAGCAGAGCGGCCCGCTCTATCGAAGGCGTCGCCACCGTGAAGTCGATAACATCGACTGTTCGAGCACGCAGGTCGCGTGCGGGGGGATGGCATCAACGCCGAGTTTCGGGCCGACGTCCGGTCTTGGAGCTGGTTGGTCGGAGCGGCCTTGCTGATTGCAGCTTGCGTTCGCATCTGGGGTCTGGGGGATCGTGGAATCACCCACCCGGAGATCTACGTCCCGGGCATCGCACTCCCCGCCGACATCTCCGAGCCGCCGCCGCGCCTCGATCTGAAGTCGGCGATCTGGTGGCACTACCACGACGAGCCCCATCCCATGGGCTGGTACCTCGGCATGTTCGCCTGGACCACCGTCGCGGGGACCAGCGAGTGGGCGCTCCGGCTCCCGTCGGTGCTTTTTGCCCTGGCGGCTATCCCCTGCATCTGGTGGCTCGGCAGGTCGGTCTACTCCGCGGCCGTCGGCGGCCTGGCAGCGGCTCTGCTGGCTCTGCACGGGTTCCACGTCTTCTGGAGTCAGACGGCACGCATGTACTCGGCAGGCGTCTTCCTGGCGCTCCTGTCGACCTGCCTCGTCCTCCGGCTGGCGGACTCGGATGGTCCGCGCCCGCGTCTCGAGCTCGCCTATGTCGCGAGCGTGTTGATGGGCATCCAGACGGTGGAGCTCTTCTGGCCCGTCCTCCTGATGCACGCGGCGTGGGTCGCGCTCGCCGCCCCGGACGTTTCCGATCGGTTGACGGCCTCGTCGATCCACTGGCGTCCTCCGGGGCCCCGCCTCTTGCAGCTCGTGTCGGTCGCCCTCATCTTTGCTGCCCCGGCGCTCGTGCACTCGGTCTATCGCGCGCGGGGCGGCGCCGCGGCGTACCCGAGGCCGGAGTTCTTGGCCGACTACTTCGCCTTCGGCTTTCTGTTCGCGGACGACCGGCACCAAATCCCCATGCTGTCGGTTCCGGCTCCCTGGCACTGGGTGCTGCTGATGGTCGGCCTGTGTCTGCTCGCGATTGCCCTGCGCGCGACGGTGCGAGGCAAGGCGCCTGAGTCGCCGGACGAGCCGCTGCCGGCCTGGCTCCTGCTGGCCGCTGCCGTGTCGTCTTCTGTGGTCATTCTCGGTCTCGGCGCCATCGCATTCCGTCGGCGGGCCGTGCTCATGGCGCTGGTGGTCCTTCCCTGGATGGCGTTTGCGCTCCCGGCCCTCGCGGCCGTGCTCCGATCCGCTCTCACCTCCCTGCGGCTGGACCAGGTGCGCAAGGCCATCGCGTCTCGAGCGCTGCTCCTGTGGCTGCTCGCAGTGGTGGCCCCCCTGGCACTCTTCGTCGTGTCGTACCGCATCTCGGTTCTGGCTCCCCGGGCCTTTCTCGTCTTCCTCCCGGCCCTGCTGGTCGTGAGTGCTGCGGGAGCACTACGCATCGCCTCCAGTCGGAAGGCTTCCCTGGCGATCGGTGGTGCGCTCTGCCTCCTCTTCGCGCTCAGCCTTCCGTACGCGGCGCAGAAGCCTGGATCGCCGCGCGACTACAAGACGCTGGCCGCGCAGATGATCCCTGCCATGGAGGACGGAGACGTCGTCTTCGTGACGCGGCGCGACTGGACCGACACCCCGTTCTTCTACTACGTGCCCGACGCACGCTACGTGGTGGAGGAGTGGAGCTCCGCGCTCGAGACGGCAGAGCGTGTGTGGCTCGTGACCTGGCCCTACGAGGACATGCCGGTCATCCACGACGAGCGTCGCGACGCGCTGGCGCAGTGGCAGCGGGTGGAGCACTTCGAGGCGCTGCGCGCGTCGGCAGAGCTCTTCGTCCCCGCCGCGCCCTGAGCAGCCCCCTAGGGGTCGTCGTGCAGGTCGAGGCCCTGGCCAGTGGTGTCGTAGAGCGGATCCGTGTTCGGCACCGCGTCAGCCCAGAGGAATCCATCGCTCCAGAGGAGGCCGTCGGCCCAGAGGAACCCGTCAGCCCACAGGAACCCGTCGCTCCAGAGGAAGCCGTCGGCCCAGAGGAACCCGTCAGCCCAGAGGAACCCGTCGCTCCAGAGAAAGCCGTCCGACCAGAGGAACCCATCAGCCCACAGGAAGCCCGCGCTCCACTCCTCGTCACCCCAGAGCTGTGCCGTGTCTTCGACGTAGATGACGTTGGCTTCGTCGGAGCGCCCCATTTTCGGGGACAGAGCCGCCGTGACGCTTCCGGTCTCGTCGAGCGCGGCTTGGATGTCGAGCACCCCGGCACCGGTCGCGGTGGGCGAGCCGGAGATCTTGCGCGCAGAGCGCATGAGCCGTGCTTTGACCGTTGCCGGCGTGAGGCTCGGGTCCTGCTCGACCATCAGAGCAGCTGCGCCTGACACCATGGCGGCGGCCATGCTCGTGCCCGACAGCTCGAGGTAGGCCTGGTTGTTGGGCATGAGGCGCTGGGGGAGCAGGTTCTTCAATGCGCCCTCGTACGACACCGGCTCCACCACCCGGTTGCCGGGGGCGACCAGATCGGGCTTGAGCACGTGATCGAAGGCGGTCGGCCCCTGGGAGGAGTAGGTCGAAATGTAGTCGTCGCTGGTGTCGGCGGTGCCGCTGTCGGTCACCGAACCGACGGTGACGACCTTGCGCGAGTTGCCGGGGCTCGTGATGGTGAAGTTGCCGTCGCGGCCGTGGTTGCCGGCGGATACGACCACCACGACGCCGGCGTCCCACACCGCTTCGACGGCGGCCACCAAGGGATCGTCGGCCGCGGCCTCTTCGATGGCCTTGCCCAATGACAGGTTCGCCACGCGGACGTTGTACGCGCTGGCGTTGCCGACGAGCCAGTCGAGCGCCGCGATGACGTCGGACGTCGTTCCTCGACCCTGGGAGTCCAGGACCCGCAGGGACAGGATGTCGACGTAGGGGGCGACGCCACGAAGCTGGCCGCCGTTGGAGTAGCCGTCGCCGGCGATCAGGCCGGCGACGTGCGTACCGTGGCCCCAGGGGTCGCCGGGCCCGGAGGTGTTCGAAGAGGGGTTGCCGACGAAGTCGAACTGCATGTGTGTGGGCCAGAGATCGGTGTGGAAGCCCACGCCGGAGTCGAGGACGGCGACGCGCAAGCCGTTGCTTGTGATGCTCCAGTCGATCGGGTAGAGCGGGTGGTTGGCGGTTGCGAGGGCTGATTCGGACAGATCTTCGACTGCATCGTCGTGCGAGACGAGCTCCACGTTGGGTGCCTTCGCGAGCTGAGTGAGACGCTTCGCGGGAATGCGAAGTGCGGCCATCCGCAGGTTGGAGAAAGGTCGGACGTCGGTCGCGCCCAGTGCTTCGAGTCGAGCGAGGTCGGCCGCGATGGGACTGGAGCGATAGGTCACGATCGCATGGAGTGTGGACTCGGGTGACTGCGTGGCAACGAGATGGGCCTTGGCGCTGACGCGGGCGTGGGAGCGTGGCGTGCTTTCGACGGACCGCTTCGTGAGTTGGCTCAGGAGAGGCGCGGAGCACAGCTGGAGAGCGGCGAGGACGATCGCTACGAATGGGAGAAACCGCCAGCTCGAGGTTCGCGAAGCAGGGTCGCAGTGGATGGAATGAGAGTGAAGAATGTAGGGCATGGTCAACTCCATCGAGGTTCGTCGCCGGGCGGCGACGTGGACACCTACAGGGTGCGCCGAGTCGAAGAGCAAGTGGTGTGCCAGCAAAAACGGTGACTCTGGCCCGAGATTTACGAGTTGTTGTCGTCGGCCGCTGCACTCGAGGCCCCTTGGAGTCGCCGGAACGGAGAGAACGGTGCGCCGGGGAAAAAAGTGGCGCTCGATCTCGAACCGGTTCTGTGCGAGCGACAGCGCCTGTGGTCTGGCCCGGCGCTTGGAGGACCGAGCGCACTCGGCTGACAGACCGCGGTGTCGAAGAGACCTGGCACTGGGAGTAGAGTCGAACCACGATTCTGATTTGCAGCGGCACGGGGGAGCACGATGAGGTACACGAAACTCGGCAGGACGGGGCTCGAGGTCTCGCGCATCTGCCTGGGCTGCATGAGCTACGGCAAGGAGACGCCGGGCGTGCACGACTGGGCCCTGCTCGAGGACGAGGCGCGGCCGTTCCTGCAGAAGGCTCTGGAAGAGGGGATCACCTTCTTCGACACCGCCAACGCATACTCGGTGGGCACGAGCGAGGAGGTCCTCGGCCGCGCGCTCCGCGACATGGCGCACCGCGACGAGGTGGTGATCGCCACCAAGGTCTACTTCCCCGTGCGGAAGGGAAAAAACGCCCGCGGGCTCTCCCGCAAGTCCATCCTGGCGGAGCTCGACAACAGCCTGCGTCGCCTGGGCACAGACTACGTCGACCTCTACCAGATCCATCGTTGGGACGATCGCACGCCGATCGAAGAGACGATGCGCGCCCTCCACGATGCGGTGGAGTCGGGGAAGGTCCGGTACATCGGCGCCTCCTCGATGTACGCCTGGCAGTTCAGCAAGGCGCAGTACACCAGCGAGCTGCGCGGCTGGCACAAGTTCGTGAGCATGCAGAACCACTACAACCTGCTGCATCGCGAGGAGGAGCGGGAGATGATGCCGCTGTGCGTCGACCAGGGCGTCGGGGTCATTCCGTGGAGCCCGCTCGCGCGCGGCAAGCTCACCCGCGACTGGGAGACGCAGACCAAGCGCACGGAGACCGACCACAACCGCGACGAGATCTACCTGCAGGCCGGCGGGCGCGGCGTGGTGGAGCGTGTCGCCGAGATTGCCGAGGAGCGCGGCATCTCGCGGGCCCAGGTTGCGCTCGCCTGGATGTTGTCCAAGTCGTTCGTGACGGCGCCGATCGTGGGCGCGACCAAGATGCACCACCTCGAAGACGCGCTGGCCGTAGTCGATGTCGAGCTGAGCGCAGAGGAGATCGAGCGTCTGGAGGAGCCGTACGAGATGCGGCATCGAGGCTTCTAGGGGCTCATGACGCTCAACGCGCGAGGGCGCTTCGAGGCCCTGGACGAGGAGCTGCGCGAACGTGGGTTCGGGCCGGGGGTCTGCCGCTCCGGATCGAAGTCGCTGCACATGTGGTGGTGGGGCCGGCTCGGGGGTCGGGACGCGACGTTGCGCATCGAGTCGACGGGCACCGGCTGGGAGACCGACACCCTCGGTCCGGAGCAGTGGGCCGGCTACGTCTTCGAGCTCGGTCTGGAGACGCCGGTCGCCGTGCGACTCCGGCTGCCTGAGGCACGCTGGGCACGCTCGATCTGGGCGAGCTTCGCGCGCGGGCGGGGCTATGTCTTCCTGCGCCCGCTGACCGGCATCGAGGGGCGAGTGGTGCAGACGACGCACGAGACCTGGGCCGAGCGCATGGCCGCCAGCGAGCGGGCGGTGGGTGCGCTGAGGGAGCTGCTCGAAGGGGAGCCGCGCGGAGACGGTCCATCGCAGTGGCCGGAGGAGCCGACCGTCTCCATGGGACCGACGCCGAAGGGTGGCGCGTTCGTCTATCGCAGCCGGCGGCTCCCGGGCCGCGCTCTCGGGCCCGATCTTCTCGTTGACCTCGCCCGGCGGATGTCCGCGTTTCTCGAGGTCGTCGAGGAGCTTCCCGAACCGGAGCGGCCCGCGCGTCCCTCGGTTCTCAGCTGGATCGAGAGCCGGGCGCACGTCCTGACACGGGTACGCAACGTCGTCTTCGTCGCGCTCTCCGTGCTCGCAGTCGTGGCGATCGTCTACATGCTGGCCATCCAGATGCTGTTCGAGGGGATGACCCGCTAGTGGAGCTTCAGCTGCAGCTCGAGTACAGGCGGAAGCCAGCCCAGTAGAGCGGCTCTCGTGCGTCGAGCCGCACGGCTCCGCCCACGTCGATGGGCCCGGAGATGAGCTCCAGCTGGCCGTGCCGGAGCGCCTCCGCCGCCGAAGCGCCCTCGGCCAGTGCGGCGTAGACGTGGCCGAAGAGGATGGGTGACGCGTCGTCCGGCGCGAGCCACAGGGTGAGGAGGGCCTGGTCGAAGCCGGCGGGCGCCATGCGTGCGGCGAGCTCGGTGGGTGTGCCGAGCGCGCTCTCCGCGCTGGCCGCCGGCGTGAGGAAGTTGCGCGCGTTCTCTTCGCCCGCCTCCCGGCCACTGCGGTCGGGCTGGAGACCCGACAGCACGAGCAGCGCGGACTCGCCCTGCACCAGCTCAGGAAGCTCGCGCAGCGGCAGGAGGTCGGGGCGGGCGGACGCATCGCCGGCACTGAGCTCGAGCGTCGCCACCGAGAGCGCATGGCCTTCCACGACGTTCGCGCCGAGGTGAAGCAGGCGCACGGGAGAACGAGCGCGGAGCGCGGCGCGTCCAGCCTCGGTCCCCACGAGCATGGCGGTGTGGTCGAAGGCGCTCTCCAGGGCCTGCGCCTCCTGACGCCGGGCGGCGCTGCGGCGCCACGAGACGCCGGCGTCGCTCATCGAAGCCCCGAGGGGGCGCGACGTGAGCCGGAACTCCGGATCGACGAGCGCGACGAGCGTGCCCTGGGGATCGAAGGCCGCGCCGCGGCCCAGATCGCCGAGCTCGGACAGGTGGCAGACGGCCGCGTGCTCCACGAGGTGGCCACGCCGGCGGTCGACGGATCGGGGCACGCGCAGGGTGGCGAACGGCAGATCGTCCAGCACCGGATCGGCGTGGATCACGACCCGCGTCGACGCAGCCAGGATCTCCGCGACCGGGCCGAGCAGCTCGTCGCCCAGGTCGTCCGTGAGTCGGAGCAGCTGGCCGCGTGCGGGCCGCGAGCCGCTGCCGAGGAGCCGGTAGACCTCGCGCACCGCGCCTGCGAGCTGCTCGGGGGTGCGTCCGAGCACTCGAGGGTGGGTGATTTCGTCGCCCGTCACCGCGAGGACGGCGATGCGCGTTGGAGGAGTCGGCAGGGCCCCGAAGACGAGGAGCGTCTCACCCGGCTCCAGTGCCGCCTGGATCTCGCCGGGCGTCGAGCGGTCGCTCGGCGTTCCGAGCAGTCGCGCTCGGGCCGCTTGGACCGACGTGAGGAACGCCTGCGCGTCGACGTCAGGCGCGTCCTGCGCTTGGGCGGATGCCGCCAACGTCAGCGCCAGCGCCGCCGCGATCGCGCGGCTCCGGCCTTTGACCGTTCTCACGGGGCGACGCACGTCCGGGTCGCTAGTCGAGACGGTAGATGCGCGCCGCCGTGCCATGGAACATGGCGTGCTTCTCGTCGTCGGAGAAGTCGCGCACCATCTTCTTGAAACCGTTCCACAGGACCGGGTAGGAGATGGAGAGACGATCGACGGGGAAGTTGCTCTCGAACATGCAGCGCTCCGGGCCGAAGCACTCGATCGTGTGCAGGTAGTAGCGTCTCTGTGCGGCGACGAACTCGTCCGACGTCGGGGGCCGCTCGGCGTTGTCCCAACCGAAGCCGTTGTCGGGCATGGCCATGCCGCCGAGCTTGGCCACCACGTTCGGACACGTGGCGATCGCCGCGATGTCCGCCTTCCACTGCTCGAAGATCTCGTCCTGCCGTCCGGCATAAGCCCCCACTCCGAGGGGTGTCCCGAAGTGATCGAGGATCATCTGGGTCTCGGGCGCGGCGCGCGCGAGCTCGAGGTAGTCGCGGTTCTGGTGGTAGAAGTGCCACGTGTCGTAGGTGTAAGAGAGCCTGCCGAGTGTCTGCAGGCCCTCACGAAAGCTCGGATCCCCGTACGGGCTCTCTCGGTTGCGCCCGGCATTGGTCAGCGTGCCGGTCGTGTCGCAGGGGCCTGCGTGCCGGATGCCTCGGAAGAGCCCGCGTCCTGCCTCCTCGTGCGCCGCCAGAACCTCCTCGACCGCCGCTCCGAGCTTCAGGTTGGCGTGGCTCACGATGGCCGCGATCGTCGCCTTTCGCTTCGCCTTCGCGGACTCTGCCGCGACGCCGGCGACGTACTCGGTCTCCCCGACCGGGCGCAGATGCTCGGGTCCGTCGTCGCGATAGCTGGAGCGACAGTCGATGAAGACCGTCTTCTCGACGTTGTGGCCGGTCTCCGTGTCGCTCCAGAGGTCCTCGAGCTCGTAGCGGCCCCAGAAGGAGCTGTCCTTCCAGAGGTGGTGATGCGGGTCGACGATGGGTCGTTCTGGCTCCAGGATGTCCTCCTGGACCGAGCCCAGCCATTCGGCGCTCTTCTGTTCGGGCATGTCGATCCTCCCTGGCGGGAGGTCAGTCTTTCATGCCCGGCTCGCGGTGCGCCTCCTGCGGCGGCGGTTCGGCGAGGAGGGCCCACAGATACAGGCCGACGCCCAGAACCACGAGCCCGCCACCGCCGACGAGCATGAGGCTGAAGCCGATCGGATGGGACCAGCGGAACGTCAGCAGCTCGATCAGCAGGCCTGCGGCCGTGAGTGCCCCGGCGAGGCGGGTGCGGGTCGGGTGGGGGACACTCATGGTGAGCTCCCCGCACCGAGCACGTCGCGGTCGCTCGCGTCCCAGCGAGGAAGTGCGTCGAGGTCCGGAATCGCGTGCACGGCCGAGTGGCAGTCGAGGCACGAGGTCTCGCCCTGCACCAGCGACTCGAGGTCGAGCGTGTGGAGCTCGTTGTCGAGGAAGCTCCGCGACTCCTGGTGGCAGTGAAGACAGTCGCGGTTGGCATACGGCTCGTACAGCTCCAACTGGTCCGGAATCTGGCCAAAGTAGTTCACGAGGACGTGCTGGACTCCCTTCATCTTGGCCTCGATGTCGCCGTACATGGTGTAGCTGGTGTGGCAGTCGAAGCACGCCGTCTCCCGCGGCACGCGATGGTTCTGGTAGTGCGCGGCGGGGAGGAACTCCCCGCCGTCGAGGTCCAGGCTCTCGCCGTAGGGCTCCATGACGTGGCACGACAGGCAGAAATTGGTGGTCTTCGAGTGCTCGAGCTGGCTGGCGGTCCCGGCCCACAGGCCCACGATTGGCACGAAGACGAAGGCGAACAGCGCCAGCGCGCGACCGGCCGGCTGCTCGACGACCGAGGGTCGCGCGAGCACCACCGCGATCAGTGCGATGCCGAGCACCAGGAAGCCGGCCAGGGCTGCGTCGAACGTCAACATGGTCGCACTGGCGGTCAGAAGCGGACCCCGACTCCCAGCTCCATGATCTCAGCCGCGTAGTCGTTCAGGCCAAACCTGGTCTCGCTGTAGTCGAGGTCGCGGTAGGCCGCGCGAAGGAGGTAGCGCTCGCTCAGCTCCACGTCGGCGAATGCCCGCAGGTCCTGCTGATCGTGAGAGAACGAGCCGCCGTTGTCGTACACGCGAGCCTCCGCCCCGAGGCGCAGACGGTCGCTCGCGCGCACCTGCACCCGAAGGTCGAAGAAATCGGCGTCGCTCACGAAGAGGATCGGCAGGGACAGCTCCAGGCCGCCGAGGAAGCCGGGCAGGGTGGTCACGGTCTGGTCGATCGCCCGCTCCACCTCGATCCGCGAGTAGCCGCCCGAAATCTCGACCTTCCCGCGACGAACGCCGGCGCGCAGCGTCAGCGAGTCGTAGTCGACCTGCCAGTCGGAATTGTCGTTGTCGGTCTCCTGGACCAGATAGGTGCCCTGCGCATAGACCCCCTGGGGACCCTGGTACCGCGCGTTGAGGCGCATGCGTTGCCGGTCGGTGGGGGAAGCCAGCGTGAACGGATCATCGGAGGAGCTGTCTTCGAGGGTGGCGCCGACCTTCAGCTGTTTGGTCGGACGCCAGTTCGCTGTCAGGAAGCCGCCGGTGTGCCGGGTCGAGACGTCGTGCCTCGAGGCGTCCACGAGTGCCTGCGCGTCCCGTTCCTCCTGGCGGAGGCCTACCGTGACCGTGAGCTTGCGAGTGGCCGCCATCTCGAGGCCCACGTCCGCTGCGGTCGTCTCGATCTCCCACGCGCTCGTGGCCCCGGACGACTCCACGGCCACCCGGCCGTCCTGATCGAGGTCGTGGTGGCGGACGCCCCCGATCAGGGCCAGGCGATCCGTGAGCAGCCAGGAGATCTCGACGTCCGCCAGAGTGAAGTCGCGCCTCACGTCCCCCTGCCCCTGGTCGTCGAACGCGAGAGGCTCGCCGCGGAACGAAGTGCCCTGCCCCCGCTCCGAGGTGCGGAAGTCGAGGTCGAGAGTCTCCACCTGGGCCGTGGCGTGCACCAGCAGGTCGTCCGTGGGCCGCGCGTTGACCCTGAGACTGTGGCGGTTCGAGGTGGAGTCGATCGGCTGGTCGAAGAAGTAGAGATCGAGAATCGCCGGACCGGGATTCTCCCCCTCCGACCTGCCAGGAAGGAAGATCTCCTGCGTGTTCTCGAAGGTCCGGTAGGTCTCTTCGAAGACGACCGTCGTGCGCTGCCAGCTGTGCTGGAGCGCGACGGAGATCTGATCCATCGTCTCGGAGAGGGGTTGGTCGAGCTCGAACTCGTCGCGCGAGACGTCGAAGACCGTCGTACTCTCCCCCTCTTTGGTGAACCGGTCGAAGCGGACGTCGAGCTTCGTCCTCGGTCGCAGCTGGAGCTCGAGCGAGGCGAAGTCGCGGACGCGCTGGAAATCGAAGTGATGGAAGTCACCGCCGTTCGAGAGTCGCGGGTCGACGCGTTCCGGGGGAAGGAGCAGGTCTTCGTAGAAGCGCTGCGAAGAGCGCCGACCGAAGTCGAACCGGTAGCGCCCGAGCTTGCGGGCGGAGATGTCGATCTGTTCGAACGGCTCGCCGCCCAGGCTGTCCACGCGGACCTCGAACAGGTCGAGTGCCTCGCTCGAGGGGCGGTAGTCGAAGTTCAGCTTGAAGAGCCGCGCTCCCTCGCCGAGGTTGATGTGCTGCCGGTACTTCCCCTCGGCACCTTCGACGTCGACAAAGCGCCAGCCGACCACGACCTCGCCGCCGAATGCCTCCTCCTGGCCCGTGGCCGCGGTCGTGAGGCTGCCCAACAGCGCCGCAAGGAGAACCGCCAGCGTGGGTCGTTCGAACATCGCGCTCTACCTCAGAAAGCCCGGGTCCAGGTTGGACCCGTGGATCGTGACGTGGCAGCTCGTGCACTGCGTCTCTGCGGTGAAGCGTGAGTGGAAGCCGGGGACAAAGGCGTGGCAGCTGTAGCACTGCTCGGCGACGCGCTGAAACCGCAGCATGTGCCGATTGGGCGACCCGTGCGCCTCATGGCACGAGGTGCAGCCCTCGACGCGCTGGGCGCCATGCTCGAAGACGAAAGGCCCCCCTTTGTCCGCATGGCAGGAGACGCACGACTCCTGCTTGAAGCCGGCGAGCATCGTGCGCGCCGACGGCGCATGGGGATCGTGACAGGAGGTGCACTCCAGGTCACCCTCCTCGAGGCGATGGTGCGTGGTGAAGGAGAACTGCGCGAACGAGGCCTCGTGGCAGCCCGCACAGCTCTCCGACGGGCGACCTGCCGGGTCCATCGAGGCGATCGCGGGAGGGGGCGGCGCCTCGGCCGGAGGATGGCTGGCGTGGCAGGCCGAGCAGTCGAGGCCGCTGCGGCCGTGCTCGCTGCGGTCGTAGCGCGGGTGCTCGTCCGCGTGGCAGGAGAGGCAGCGGCGGGAGTTCTCGGCAGGTGCCTCGTCGAAGCCGAACAGGTCGGTGCCGCCCAGGTTGTCCAGGTGCGCGCTCGGATCGCCGTGGCAGCCACCGCAGCTGCGGGCCGCGCCGAGCACCGCTGCAAGGCCGTCGCGATCGAGGGCCACGTGGCCCGTGCGCGTGACCGACTCCACCGCGTCTGCATGGCAGGTCGCACAGTCGGCGAGCTCCCACGAAGGCTCCGTGTGGGGGGCCCTGGCCTTCTCTTCGCTCTGCCCCTCCAGGACGGCCCAACCGAGCAGCCCGCCAAGGCAGAACGTCGAGGCGGCGAACCACCCCAACGTGCGCTGCCTCCAAGCCGATCGCTGCATGATTTGCTCCCCCTCCTGGGCACGTCTGCGCGGTTCTCTCGCCCGGGCTGCGAGGCCGCGCGTGGTCTCGCCTCGAAGCTGCGCAGAGCTTGGCCCTGGGCACGAGGTGCGGCCAATCGTGGCTTTCACGGATGCACCGGGGGGCACTTCTACGCGAGACTCCCGGCTCGAGGGAGGTGAGGCGATGAATGGGATCTGGATTCCTGCCGCGCTCGCGGGCCTGGCTCTTGCGCTCGGCGGTGCAGAAGAGAAGAACGAGCAGGCCGAACGGGGGCGCGAGCTCTTCGTGTCTCAGAAGTGTTCGCGCTGCCACACCGTGACACGCCACGGCATCGAGGCGCAGGTCTCGGGCGCGATGCGTGGTCCGGAGCTGGGCTCGGGACCGGAGCGCACCGCATCGTGGCTCCGCGGCTACGTGCTCCGGGAGGAGAAGATCGACGGCAAGGCCCACCCCCTGCCCTGGAAGGGCACGGAGTCGCAGCTGGACCAGGTCGTGGCGTTCCTCCTGTCTCTCCGCGACGAGGCTCCGGAAGGCTGACGCGCCGCCTTCGGGCGGGCACCGTTCCGACCGGCGTCAGCGGCCGTCGGCCTCGTCGGACGCGTCGTCCGCACACTCCGACCGAACGCGGAAGAACGAGACGAGCCGCCAGATGTCTTCGTCGGGCAGCTGACCGCCAAACGACTGCATCTGCGTGTCGGGAACCCCGTTGTAGATGACGTCGAAGATCTCCTGGTCGGAGCCGCCGTGCGTGTTCTCGCAGTCGAAGAGGAACGGAGCTTCCTTCTTCACCTTGTCGCTCGTGGAGTGGCAGTAGCCGGTGCACACGGCGCGGAACACGTTGAGGGCGCGCGTCTGCGCCGCCTCGTCGTCGTCGTACTGCGCGCTCGGCGAGGGCTCTTCCTCGACGGACGTACCCGCCGCTCCGGCGGGCGTACCGACCCAGGCGATCCACTGCGCGACCTGATGCGTCGGTGCGGTTGCGGAGGCCTGCGCGCTCGGCTCGGTCGCAGCCGCGGGGCTCGCGAGGAGGAGAAGGAGGGGGAGGGGGGCAAGGAGCTTCATGGCGACTTCCTCTGACGGCGGAACGATGGCGGTCGAGCAGCGCACGCGCTCGACGGGCGTAGGGCAAGAGCGAGCCGAAGGATACCGGACCTCGACCTGCGAGCTGCTCGCGGTCTCATCGCTCGCGCGTACCAAATCGGCGCGGGCCGCCTCCGACTCCGGCGTCGAAGAGTGCGTCGCGGTCGGAGACCGAGTCCCAGGGGGCCCGGGTGAGTCCATAGCGGGCTGCGAGCTCGGCGATGGCTCCGTCGTGGCCGAGGGCTGCCAGCGCCTCTTCGAACTGGGCACGCAGGGCGTCGTCCCGCAGCGCGAAGTGCTCATTGAAGCGCAGTGCCGGGTGCGGCTCGAAGCCGGTCTGGGTCGCCTTCCCGAGCTTGGCCAGGGCCGGCCCCCAGAGGAGCGCGACATCGGCCTCACCGGCGTCGACGAGGGCGATCGCCTCGCCCGGGGTCGGTCGGGCCTGCCAGGTCTCGGAGCGCGCGTTGATGACGTAGTGTCCGAGCGTCTGCAGCTGCACGGCCACCCGCAGCTGCGCGAGGTCCTCGAGACCCGAGACGGGAGTTTCGCCGTAGACCTCGAAGGCCGCTCCGTAGTAGGGCTGCGTGAGGCGAAGTCCATCGGCGTCGGCGAGCGCGGCTTCTCCGGGCACCGATGCGGCGACGTCACAGGCGCCGCTCTCGACCTGGTCGAGCGGTAGATCGGAGTCTTCGATCTCGGCGAAGGCCGGGGCGCTGGGCGACCACACGGGCACGAGTCTGCGCCCCAGCCGGTCGGCGATCAGCTGGAGCAGGTCGAGGTCGAAACCGCGCCCTTCCGCCTTGCTGGCGCGCGGCAGATCGTCGTCGAGCAGGCAGGCACGCAGAGGCTCCTGGGCCGAGGCGGAGCCCGCCACCAGGGTGGTGAGAAGCAGGGCCGGGGTCAGCGCTGCCGGGCACGTTGCCCTCGCTGGGTGACGGAGGCGTTCAGGCACGGTCATGGGCAGCCACCCGCTACGAGCTCGGCAGCTCGAAGACGAGAAGGACCGAGCCTTCCGGTAGCTTCACCGGGCTGCCGGTCGACGTCTGCACGATGCCGCCGCCGCCGGAACCGACCGCGAGGAAGGTTCGCCCGTCGATCTCGTAGGCGGTCGGATGGCTGCGGATGCCGGACCCGGTGCTGAAGCGCCAGACCTCTTCGCCCGACTCTGCGTCGAAAGCGAGGATGTGGCCATCCGCGTTGCCTGTGATCACCAGGCCGCCGGCCGTGGTCAGGACGCCCGCCATCATGGGGTGCTCGTCCTGATACCGCCACTTGATCTCCCCGGTCACCGAGTCGATCGCCGTCAGGTGGCCGTAGGAGCGCCCGTCGACCATGTCGACCGGAATTGGCTCGCCGCCGAAGTAGGGGACACCCTCGATGAAGATGACGAGCCCCTTCTTGAACATCATGCAGCTCTCGATGGTCGGGATGTAGACCATGCCGGTCTTCGGGCTGTAGGCGCCGTTGTAGGCGCCGTTGTTGCCGCCGGCCAGACCGGGGCAGATGCGCTCTTTCGGGTCGTCGCTCGGTACCATGACCGGGTCGACCACGGGCCGCCCGTTCTCGCCGATCGTGCCCCAGTTGAGCTGCTCGACGTACTGGCTCGCCTGGATGAACGAGCCGTCGGTGCGGTTGAGAAGGTAGTAGTAGCCGTTGCGGTTCGCCTGCGCGATGAGCGGCGTCATGGTGCCGTTGATCTCGGCGTCGAACACGTAGAGCTCGGTGTTGCCGTCGTAGTCCCAGACGTCGTGCGGCGTGAACTGGAAGTACCACTTGCGCTCACCGGTCTTCGGATCGAGGGCGAGCACCGAGTCGCTGTAGAGGTTGTCGCCCTCGCGCACGTCGCCGTTCCAGTCGGGGCTCGGGTTTCCGGTGGCCCAGAAGAGGGTGTCCGACGACGGGTCGTAGCTGCCCGTCACCCAGGACGCGGCGCCGCCGGTCTTGTACGAGTCGCCGGCCCAGGTCTCGACCCCGGCCTCCCCTTCGTCGGGAACGGTGTAGTGCCGCCAGGCGAGCTTGCCGGTCTCGACTTCGTAGGCGTCGAAGAAGCCGCGCACGCCGTACTCACCGCCGGCGATTCCGACGATTGCGAGATCGTGCACGATGAGGGGAGCCGAGGTGGCCGAGAAGCCCTTCTTGTAGTCGGCGATCTCGGTCGTCCACGCGATCGCGCCCGTGCGGCGGTGCAGCGCCACCAGCTTGGCGTCGAGCGTGGCCATGAGCACGAGGTCGCCCGAGATCGCCACGCCGCGGTTGGCCGGACCGCAGCAGATGCGGAGGTCGCCGGGGTTCTGGTGGTCGTAGCGCCAGTAGAGCTCGCCGGTGACGGCATCGTGCGCGAAGACACGGTTGCCGCTGGAGGTGAGGTAGAGGATGCCGTCGTACACGATCGGTGCCGCCTCGAGCTGGCTGTTGTAGCCGGTCTGTGCGGTCCACGCGACGCGCAGGTTCTTCACCGCGCCCGGAGTCAGGGCTTCGAGGGGGCTGTAGCGCCACGACTGGTAGTTGCCGCCGAAGTGCAGCCACTCGCCGTTCGGCGAAGCCTCGAGATCGCTCGCTTTCACCGGGCCTTGGCCACGACCGATGTCGCGGTCGGTGGTCCAGTGGGTGTCGTTGAGGCCGAGCGCCTCGGCCTGCTCGTCCGACACGCCCTCCTGCTGAGCCGCGAGGGGCATGGCGAGGATCCAGATCAGGAGGCCGAGCCCAGCGCGGAGGGCTGGCGTGGCCGGGGAGGACTTGCTCATGGTCGAAGGTCTCCTTCGAAGGGGTGGGGCTCGTGCGGGAGCCCGACAGTGCTGACGCGAACGCGAGGGATCTGCGGGGATCGTACACCCCCGGAACGAGGAATCGTGCGGGCAGGCGGCGTCCGCGCTGGGCGATTCCAGAAACTTAGGTTCTGAACCAGGTGAGGTCTACCGGAAGGCCTTCGCGGCCCAGCTGACCGTCTAGTCCTGGTCGTACGACACGAGGTGGGCCGAGACGAAGACCGTCGCGCCGGAGAGAGCGGCGGCTTGGTCGTCGGCCAGGGCCGTGCGTCTCGGGTCGTCGCGGAAGCTCGCGAACTCGTCTTCGCTCGGGAACTCGAGCACGTGGACCTCGTCGGGAATCCCAGGCGTCCCGCGTCCCGCGGGCTCGAACGCCGTGATCAGGCGGCCACCATGGTTCGCCACCAGAGGAAGCACACGCCGCTCGTAGGTGCGGAGAGCGTCGAGGTCGCCGTCGCGCGCCTCGAGCAGCGCCACGACCTGGATCAACAGACTGCGACCCGCCTTCCTCGTGCACCATCACCTCAGGTGGGCAAAGGCATCCATGCCGGGATAGACCGCCTGGTCGCCCAGCTCCTCTTCGATGCGGAGCAGCTGGTTGTACTTGGCGACACGGTCGGAGCGCGCGGGCGCCCCGGTCTTGATCTGGGCCGTGTTGAAGGCGACGGCGAGATCCGAGATGGTCGTGTCTTCCGTCTCGCCGGAGCGGTGGGAGGCGACCGCGCTCCAGCCGGCCCGGTGCGTCATGTCGATGGCGGCGATGCTCTCGCTCAGCGTGCCGATCTGATTCACTTTGCAGAGCAGGGCGTTGCAGGCCTTCTTCTGGATCGCCTCACGGATGCGGTCGGTGTTGGTCACGAGCAGGTCGTCGCCGACCAGCTGGACCTGGTCGCCGACCTTCTCCTGGAGCAGGCACCAACCGTCCCAGTCGTCCTCGGCCATCCCGTCCTCGATGCTGACGATCGGAAAGCGCTTGCACCAGTCGACCCACAGCTCGACCATCTCCTCGCTCTCGAGCGTGCGCCCTTCGATCTCGAGCACGTATCTGCCGTCTTCGTAGAGCTCCGTGACCGCCGGGTCGAGCGCCAGGTGCACCTGGTCGCCTGCCCTGTAGCCGGCCTTCTCGATGGCCTGGAGGATGACCTCGATGGCCTTCTCGTTGCCGCCGAGACTCGGCGCGAACCCACCCTCGTCTCCGGTGTTGGTGGAGTAGCCGCCGTCGTGCAGGACCTTCTTCAGGGAGTGGTAGATCTCGGAGCCCCAGCGCAGTGCGTCGGCGAACGTCTCGGCACCGGTGGGCATCACCATGAACTCCTGGAAGTCGGTGCTCCCGGCCGCGTGTTTGCCGCCGTTGAGGATGTTGAGCATCGGCACGGGGAGCACCTTGGCGCTCGTTCCGCCGAGGTAGCGGTAGAGCGGTAGCTCGACCGCCTCTGCGGCCGCTTTGGCGGTGGCGAGACTCACGCCGAGCAGGGCGTTAGCGCCCAGCTTGCCCTTGTTGGGTGTGCCGTCGAGCTCGAGGAGCGCCATGTCGACCGACTCCTGCTCGAGTGCGTCGAAGCCCATGAGCTCGCTCGCGAGGATCTCGTTCACGTTGTCGACCGCCTGCAGCGTGCCTTTGCCGCCGTAGCGGCCCTTGTCGCCGTCGCGCAGCTCGACCGCCTCGTGGGCACCGGTGCTGGCGCCACTGGGAACCGCCGCGCGGCCGACGGCGCCGCCCGCGAGCCACACCTCGACCTCGACGGTCGGGTTGCCGCGGCTGTCGAGAACTTCGCGGCCGAGAATGTCTTCGATCATCGTCAACATGGGAAAACTCCTGCCGCGCGGGCGGCATGACAACAGGGCTGGCGCCCAAGCATGGGATGGTCGTGGGATCCGAAGAAGATCGGGGAGGCCGCGAGGGTCCTTGAGAACGCCGGCGGGGCGGCCGCAGGATACCGCAGTCGAGCCGGTGCTGGGCCCGCCCCGGTCCGGGCGTCTTGCGGTCTCCAGGACCTCCTGGGCGGGGATACCATGGGCCTTTCTGTCAGCCGGTGGGCGAAGGGGCGCATGAGCACGAAAACGACGAAGCGGATCGGCATCTCGACAGGGGGTGGCGACGCCCCCGGGCTCAACGCGGTGATCCGTGCCGCGACCCTGTCCGCCCTCCACCGCGGGTGGGAGGTGGTCGGGCTCCAGGACGGGATCCTCGGCCTGTTCACCCCGGAAGAGGCGGTCCCTCTGACTGCGAAAGAGGTGCGGGGCATCGCCCATCTCGGCGGCACGATTCTCGGAACGAGCAGCAAAGGAAGCCCTCTGTCCCGTTTCGAGACCGACGCGGAGGGGAACACCGTGGAGATCGACGTCACGCACGAGGCCGTCGCGGGTTTCCAGGCCCTGGGGCTCGACGCGCTGATCTCGATCGGAGGGGACGGGACGATGCGCCTCTCCCACCAGCTCGCGCAGGCTGGCGTCCCGCTCGTCGGCGTGCCGAAGACGATCGACAACGATCTCCAGGGGACGGTCGTGACCTTCGGTTTCGACACGGCCGTCAGCGTCGCGACGGATGCCGTGGGACGACTCCACTCGACCGCCGAGGCCCACGATCGGGTGTTCGTGGTCGAGGTGATGGGCCGCTACGCCGGCTGGATCGCGCTCCACTCCGGTCTGGCGGGTGGTGCCGACGTGGTCCTGATTCCGGAGATCCCCTACACGCTGGAGAGCGTGGCGGCGAAGATCGAGGCGCGGGAGCGGGCCGGGCGGCACTACTCCCTGGTGGTCATCGCGGAAGGTGCACGGACCGTGGGCGGCGAGCTCCAGACCAAGGGACCGGCGGAGCTCGGTCGCGAGGTCCGCCTGGGCGGCGTGGGGGAGCAGCTCGCCCGTGCGATCGAGGATGCGACCGGCAAAGAGGCGCGCACCGTGGTGCTGGGGCACCTGCAGCGCGGCGGCACACCCACGGCGCGGGACCGGATGCTCGCCCTACGGTTCGGAGCGGCTGCGGTCCGCTGCATCGCGCGCGGCGACTTCGACACCATGGTCGCCCTGGACCCGCCGCACGTTCGCAACGTGTCGCTCGAGCAGGCGATCTCGCACATGAAGACCGTGCCGCTCGAGGGCGACACGATCGCGACGGCGCGTGAGATGGGGCTCTGTCTCGGCGACTGACGAGTAGCTTCGAGGCCGGGCCGCTCAGCTCGTGAAGGCGTCTCCGGGCACCCACTCCGCGTGGAAGCCGTACGGCACCCGCTGCGGCAGGATGACGCGCGCGACCGGCTCCGACTCCATGTGCTGGGCGTCGGCGACCAGCAGCTCCGACTGGCCGGCGGCCTCGTCCCGAAGGATGGTGATGACCCAGCCCTCGTCCTCGGACTGAGCTCCCGGCTTCGGCGCGAAGACCGCCTCACCGCCGAAACGGTGAGCGCCGAAGTGGTGCGTCTGGGTGGAGCGGGCGGCATGGTCGTACTTGACCACCGCGTCGAACACGGGTGGGGTTCCCGGAAGGGTCGGGCAGAAGCGCGCGGCGTAGCCGTAGCGCGAGGGGCGCCCGATGTGCCCGGCGTGCAGACGTGGGAAGTCGGTCGGCGCGTCGTCGAGCGGGGTCTCTTTCATCTCACCGGTCGCGAGGTTGAAGCGCCACTCGTGCAGGCGGCCGAGCTCCGCGTCCTCCTGCGCCAGCGTCACGTGATGCGAGTGACCGCCGTCCTGGTCGGAGTGGCCCGGCGGGGTCGCGATGGTCGTGTGGTCTGTACGGCAGCCGACGAGCACGACCTCGTCACCCTCTTCCCACGCGTTGAGGCAGTGGAACATGTAGCAGGCGGGCCCTTCGAACCAGCGCACGTCGCCGTTGTCTCCGTGGCGCGGCACGATGCCCCAGCGCGACGGCAGCTCGGCATCGAAGTGAAACGGCAGCTCCCCGTTCATGATGCGCATCGGCTCGAAGACGAGGGGCAGGTCGAAGAAGATCGTGTGGTTCGCCGTGATGGCGAAGTCGTGCATCATGACGCCGCGCGGGATGTCGATCGGCACGATGCGGACGGTCTGTCCGTCTGGGCTCACGGTGCCGTAGTGCAGGTGCTGCGGCCCCATGGGGTTGTAGCCGAAGAAAAGCATCTCGCCGGTCTCCGGGTCGACCTTGGGGTGCGCGGTGAACGGGCAGCTCAGCTGGCCGTCCCAGGTCTTGGGGCCGACCGTCTCGAGGTCGGGCAACGAGATCTCGTGCGGCTCGCCGGCCTCCCAGAGGGCGAGCAGGCTGCCGTCGTGGTGCACCAGCGCCGTGTTCGCGACGTTCTTGCGCAACAGGCCGTGGGGAGGGTTCTCGAACTGGGGCATCTCGCCGAAGCCGCTCCACAGCTTCTTCCCGGCTTCGCGCTCGTACCCGAAGCCGACGGTGCGCACCCAGCGGTTGCGGTAGGAGGCGGCGCCGTCCTCGAGCAGCACGCCGTGGAGCATGCCGTCGCCGTCGAACCAGTGGTAGGCGTCTCCCGGCTCGAACTGCGGGTTCGGACCGGTGCGCAGAAACATGCCGTGCAGCTCGCGCGGGAGCTCGCCGATCACCTCGAGGTGGTCGGCGAACACCTCGTCGTGCACAGGCGCGAAGTTGCCGCTGAGGAAGGGGTGCGATGTGGGCTTGGATTCGGCGACGCTCATGTCGGTTCTCCGGGGTCTGAGGGTGGGGAAGGGGGCCGAAGGCGGGTTCGTCGGGCGCGTGGCCCCGGATGGTGTCTGCTAGTCGGTCGACGGGTCGAAGCCGAGCGCCCAGAGGTCGACACGCTCCGGAGATTCGAGGGTCGTGCGCGCGGCACTGCTCTCGGTGACGCGGAGCGTGCTCCCCGGGTGCAGCGCACGGTTGGAGGTGGTGGCCGAGAAGTCGAGGGAGCGGTCGATGCGCGTCCAGGAGCTGACGCGGCCCTCGTGGCTGCAGGCGAACACGTGGAAGCTGTCGCTGCCTTCGAGGCCAAGCGCGGAGAACGTGGGCCAGGAGGCGTGCAGGATGGCCTCTGCCTGCACGCGCGTCGTGTACGGCGCGAGCGCCGCACACCGATCCCACGCGACGCCGGCGGCGCGCATGATCTCGTCGAGGGCGACTTCGTGACCGACCGGTCCTCCCGCGAGTGCGCTCCGCAGCTGCCCGCCGAGGTCGTCGTCGGAGGCGCAGGCGACGCCTGTGGCGAGCAGGAGGAGGAGGAGGCTCACGGCGGCGCCGGGGGCGGCGCTCGGATGGGCAGGGTGGGTCGAAGCACGTGCGCGCGGAGTCACGGCTCGGATCGTACCGGACCACCAGAGCCTTGCTCGAAGGTGCTCCGCCCACGAGCACGAAAAGTGCTCGCCGGGCGGTGACGTTGCACCGACCCGGCGAGCTCCCCCTTCGTTGTTCCCCCCGGGGGTGTTCGTTGCCGCCGTCTCGTATCGACGCTCCTCGCGCGGTGCGGGGTCTCGAAGCGTCGCGGCGGGCTTCCAAGGCTCCGGAGAGCCTTCGTTTGAACCTCTCTGGCCCTATAGACGACAACGCGCGACAAAAGCGGCCAAAAAAGTCCGTGAGGAGCAAAATTCTCGGGAATCGGAGCGTCGGCTCATGCGTTTCTATGCCGTAGCGCCATGCGGCGCGGGATGTTATTGTTCGAGTTCGATGGAGCGGATCCGCCCTGGAGCACCCTCATGAAGCACGTTTCGATCGTTCTGGCCCTCGCACTCGCCGGTCTCGTTCTCGCCCCGATCGGTGGGTCCGTGCTCGGTGACTCCTCGTCCGCCCTGCTGGCGCAGGGAACGTGTGCGACGAACGCGACCACGCTGTGCGTGAACAACGATCGCTTCGAGATCACCATCTCGTTCACCACGAACAACGGGGACAGCGGTGTCGGACAGGCGCAGAAGCTCACCGACGACACGGGCTACTTCTGGTTCTTCGACCAGGCGAACGTCGAGGTGGTCGTGAAGGTGCTCGACGGCTGTGTCATCAACGGCAAGTTCTGGGTCTTTGCGGGCGGCCTGACCGACGTCGAGGTCACCATGACCATTCGCGACACGCAGAGCGGGGCGGTGAAGACCTTCGTCAACCCGCAGAAGACGCCGTTCGATCCCGTCCAGGACACCAGCGCGTTCATGACCTGTTAGAGCTGGTGGATACCAGCTCCAACAGGTCCGGAGTCGATGCTCCTGCCGCTTCGCGGCATCCGCGCTCCAAGCCGCCTTCGGCGGCGTCGCTTGGCAGCTGAGGCTGATCGCTATCAGCTCCAACAGGTCTGGAGTCGATGCTCCGTTCCCTGACGGGAACTCCGCGCTCCAAGCCGCCTTCGGCGGCGTCGCTTGGCGTGGCTAGAGCTTGGTAGTGCGTAGAGTCTCTGGTGCCAAGCGCGCCCGTAGGGCGCTGCGCGGAAGCGGCGTGAGCCGCTGGAGTGTCGACCAGGGCGGAGCGGAGGCTGGTACGCACCAGCCGAGCACCGCCGGCGCTCCAAGCCGCCCTCCGGGCGTGCCCTGTGAGCACGCGTGCCCTGCGGGCACGTTGCAGTTTGGCAGACCAAACGTGCTGCGCGTCGCTGACGTGCTCGGCGTGGTCACTACCACGCCTGCGCGCGTCCTGTTCGATGCTCCTGCCGCTGCGCGGCATCCGCGCTCCAAGCTCGCTGACGCTCGCGTCGCTTGGCGGCCAGAGCTGACGCTTTGTCGGCTCCAGCAGGTCCGCGTTGATGCCCCTGTCGCTTTGCGGCATCTTGACGGGCTCCTCGCTTCGCTCCCAGCCGTCGGCGGTCGCGCCTGGGGCCGCTCCGGCGGCGTCTTGTCGCGGCTAGACTGGCTGCATGACGAGTCGAGTCGACGGGTGCGGGCATGCGGACGCGTGACTTCGGGACGACCGGCTGGCGCCTGAGCGCGATCGGCTTCGGTGGGGTTCCGCTTTCGTTCGGTCAGCGGCCTGCGGAGGCGGATGCGGTCGCTCTGCTCCATCTGGCCTTCGACTGCGGCATCAACGTGGTGGACACCGCCAACGCCTACTGTCGCGACTCCTCGGAGGAGGGGCACAACGAGCGGCTGATCGGCCGCGCGTTGGCAAAGCTTCCCGCCGCCGAGCGCAACCGCATCAAGGTGTTCACCAAGGGCGGATACACGCGGCCGGGCGGGGCATGGCGGCCGGACGGTCGGCCGGAGCATCTGCGGGCTGCGTGTGAGGGCTCTCTCCGCGCACTGGGCACGGAGCGCATCGACCTCTACCAGCACCACACTCCAGACCCCGACGTGCCGGTCGCCGAGACGGTCGGAGAGATGGCCCGTCTCCAGGACGAGGGGAAGATCGAGCACATCGGCGTGAGCAACTACTCGGTCGAGCAGATCGAGGCTGCGGCGGCGATCACGACGATCCAGAGCGTGCAGAACGAGTACTCTCCCCGGCACCGGGCGCCCGAGGAGGACGGGACGCTCGCGCACACGGCGGAGAAGGGGATGGCGTTCGTGCCGTGGAGTCCCCTCGGTGGCCTCGGAGCGGCGCAGTCTCTGGCCCAGAGGCGCGGTGCGCTCGCCGAGATCTCCGCCCGGCTCGGCGTCAGCCCCCAGCGGCTCGCGCTCGCGTGGCTGCTGCACCAGGGTGAGCACGTCTTCCCCATTCCGGGCGCGAGTCGCCCAGCGACGCTGCAGGATTCAGCGCAAGCCGCCGACCTCGACCTCGAGCCCGCGGTGGTCGAGCGGCTCGCCCGCGAGCTCCGCTGACTCCAGCTCCGCTCTCCCGCCTCACACGCTGTCGGGCGCGAGGTCCTTCACGGTCCTGCGCAGATGGTCCAGGGCAGGGGCAAGGCGGTGCCCTCGGCCGGGGAGCCTGGAGCGCGACGCGTGATGGAGAGCGACGCCGAGGGAAAAGAGGGCTGCGTCGGTCTCGAGCTGGCGCCGGCGCGCGGGGTCGTTCGTGTCGCCCGACAGTACGGCCCCGAGACCAACGGCGGATCTCGATCTCGGTCGGGAGATCGGTCCGGTTCGGACGACCGTTGAGGACCCGCAGAACGTAGCTGCCGTGGCGTGTCCTGAGCAGCCAGGCCTCGCCGCTCGCTCCCCTGCCTAGAAGTCGAGCTGGTGTGACGGCCTCGCCGATCGCCGAGGCCAACATCGCAATGAGCTGGATGTCCGGTTCGGCGCGAGCGGCCATGGGGAGCGTTCGTCCGCCTTCAGTTCTCCTGCAGGGCCGTGACCATGTCGATCACGGCCTGCTTGCCGTCGGCGAACAGCATCAGAGAGTTGTCGGCGGCGAAGAGTGGGTTGGGGATCCCGGCGAAGCCGGGTGAGAGAGAGCGCTTCACCACCACCACGGTGCGCGCCTTGTCCACGTCGATGATGGGCATGCCGGCGATCGGGCTGCTGGGATCCTCGCGGGCGATCGGGTTCACGACGTCGTTGGCGCCGAGCACGATCGCCACGTCCACCTGACTCATGGTGGGGTTGATGGCGTCCATCTCCACGAGCTTGTCGTAGGGGATCTCCGCCTCGGCGAGCAGCACGTTCATGTGGCCCGGCATGCGCCCGGCGACCGGATGAATCGCAAATTCCACCTGAGAGCCTCTGTCTTCGAGCGTGTCCGTCAGGTCGCGCACGGCATGCTGTGCCTGCGCCACCGCCAATCCGTAGCCGGGCACGATCACGACCCGCTGGGCGCCGTCGAGGAGCATCGCCACCTCGTCGGCGGAGGAGCTCTTGACCTTGCCCGCGTAGACCTCGTCCGCGGAGGCGCCTTCGCCGGCCGCCACCGTGCCACCGCCGACCAGGACGTTGGCGAGGGAGCGGTTCATCGCCTTGCACATGATCTGCGTGAGGATCAGGCCGCTGGCGCCGACGAGGGAGCCGGCGATGATCAGCAGGCTGTTGTCCAGAACGAAGCCGGTGGCTGCGGCTGCGAGGCCGGAGTAGGAGTTGAGCAGCGCGATCACGACCGGCATGTCGGCACCGCCGACCGGGAGCACGACGAGCAGCCCGAGGACGCAGGAGACCCCCACCAGGATCCAGAGGAGCTGGGTGTTGGCAGGGTCCATCGCGATCGCGGCGCACAGACCGAGCGCACCCAGGAGCAGGAGGACGTTGATCACCTGGCCACCCGGGAACGAGATCGAGTTGCCGGTCATGACCTCCTTGAGCTTGGCCCACGCGATGATCGAGCCCGTGAGCGTGACGCCGCCGATGAGCACGGTCGCGCCGGCGGCGATCGTGGTCTGGAGCCCCGGGTCACCTTGGGACGCGGCCTGCAGGAAGCTCGCGGTGGCGACGAGAACCGATGCAGCGCCGCCGAAGCCGTTGAAGAGCGCGACGAGCTCTGGCATGCCGGTCATCTGCACGCGGAGCGCGAGGAACGCGCCGATCGCGGTACCGACGACGAGGCCCGCGAGGATGACCCGGTAGTCGACGATGCTCTGGTCGAGCAGAGTGACGAGAACCGCAACCAGCATGCCGCAGGAGCCGAGCAGGTTGCCGCGCACGGCCGTGCGCGGGTGCGAGAGGCCCTTGAGGCCGAGGATGAAGAGAGCGGCTGCGATCAGGTAGCCGATCTGGGCGAGCTGGCTCATCTACTTCTTCTTCCGGAACATCGAGAGCATGCGGTTGGTGACCAGGAAGCCGCCGACCACGTTGATCATCGCGAAGGTCACCGCGGCGAACGCAAGCGCCGTGGTCAGCTGGGAGTGCTGCGCGCCCGCGGCCAGGACGGCACCCACGAGCGTGATGCCGGAGATGGCATTCGATCCGGACATGAGGGGCGTGTGGAGCGTCGGCGGGACCTTCGTGATCAGCTCGAAGCCGAGGAAGATCGCCATCACGAAGAGTGTGAGGGTCGTCAGGAAATCCATGCTCAGGCCTTGGCTGCAGCGGGTTCGGGGGAGGAGTCCTGCGGCGGGTCCGCAGACTCGGCTTCGAGGCCGAGCTTCTCGCGCATCAACGGGTGCCGCACTTCGCCGTCTTTGGCGACGACGACGTCGTGGGTGATCTCGTCTTCGAAGTCGAACACCATCTCTCCCTCGGGCGCGAGGTGCGCGAGCAGGGTGGTCACGTTGTTCGAGAACATCTGGCTCGCGTGCCGGGCGACGGTCGACGGCAGGTCGGTCGGTCCGAAGACGGTGACGCCCTCGTGCTCGACGACCTCGTCGGCCTTCGTCACCGCGCAGTTGCCGCCGCGCTCGGCAGCGAGGTCGACGATGACGGTGCCGGGCCGCATGCCGGCCACCATGTCGGCTTCGATCAGCAACGGCGACTGACGGCCGGGGATCGCCGCCGTGGTGATGACCACGTCCTTCTCGGCGATCACCTCGGTGAGGAACTCACGCTGACGGCGGTTGAAGTCCTCTCCCTGCGCCCGGGCGTAGCCGCCCGCGTCCTCGGCCCCTTCGGCTTCGAGTGGCAGCTGCACCGCCTTGGCGCCCAGACTTTCGATCTGCTCGCTGGCGGCGGGGCGGATGTCGTATCCCTCCACCACGGCGCCGAGCCGACGGGAGGTCGCGATGGCCTGCAGGCCAGCCACGCCAGCGCCGAGCACGAAGACCTTGGCGGCGCGGACGGTTCCGGCCGCCGTCATCATCATCGGGAACATCTGCGGAAGATGACCGGCCGCGAGCAGGACCGCCTTGTAGCCTGCGAGGGTCGCCATGGACGACAGGACGTCCATGCTCTGCGCGCGCGAGATGCGGGGGATGGTCTCGAGGGCGAGCACGTCGACACCCAGGCCGGCGAGCTCCGCGGTGTGCTCGGGCGTCCAGAGGGGTTCTTGAAGGCCGAGAACCGCCTGGCCTCGCTGCAGGAGCGCCAGGTCGGCGCGTCCCGCCTCGGGGTTCGCGCCCAGACCGCGCACCTGGGTGACGAGCTCTGCCGCGCCCAGGAGATCGGCGCGGCTGCCGACGATCGAGGCGCCGGCTTCTTCGAAGTCCGCATCGGGGTAGCCGGCGGGTGTCCCCGCGCCGCTCTCGACGGCGACCGTGTGTCCGGCTTGAATGAGCTTGGCCACGCTCGGCGGAGTGAGCGCGACGCGCTGTTCTCCCGGAGCGGACTCGACGGGTACTGCGATCTTCAAGTGTCTGCCTCGGTGGTGTTTCGGAGATTTCGGCTCGGTGTCTCCGGGCGCTTCCGAGCCGCGTGCGGTGGAAGCGATCTCAGCTCAGGACGCGCGGCGCGCGCCTAGTGCGACTGCGGGCTCTCGGTCCGGCCGCGCATCCGCGCGGCGGGGAGGCCTTCTGCAACTCGCGGTCTGGAGATCTGGGTGGAGAAGCGTCGAGGCGGTGGCTTCCAGTCCGGAGACCAGAAGATCGGAGGCGGAACGGAGTGGTGCCGGTAGGCGCTCCGCCCAGGTGTGGGCCAGATCAGATCAGCGGCTGCTGAGGGAACGTGCAAATTCTCAGTGTAGAGCCTCGGAGCGTCAATCGCTCGGTCCCAGTTCCAACCGACCGGTCGGTTGAGAACGGGCGCGACGAGACGCGAGCGGCGCGGCCGCCTCGGCTCAGTCGAGTGGTGGTTGAAGCCCTTTCGGCAGGAGGAGGTAGAGGCGACCCTCGTTCTGCATCCTGCCGGCGATCTCCTCGGCCTCGGCACCGGCTCCCCAGAAGACGTCACCCCGCACCGGCCCGCGGATCGCTCCGCCGGTGTCCTGCGCGATCAACAGCTGTTGGAGGACCTGGTCTTCCGATCCATCGGCGGCCGGGCTCGATGTGTCCAGCCAGACCGGGGCGCCGAGCGGCAGGAAGCGACGATCGACCGCCAGCGACCTGCGCGGGGTGAGCGCGACACCTTGGCTTCCGATGGGGCCGTCACCGCGGATC
The DNA here is from genome assembly GCA_965223385.1 of Candidatus Multivoraceae bacterium. Lineage (GTDB taxonomy): Bacteria > Acidobacteriota > Thermoanaerobaculia > Multivoradales > Multivoraceae > JBCCLJ01. Next base: position 312,951 of record CBDCWR010000004.1, read on the forward strand.
TCCCGGAAGAACACGAAAGAGCGGTTCGTCGACATCACGGCCTCGGCCTCGTCCGGGTTGTCGTTGAGCCAGTCGCGGATGGACTGCAGCGAGACGGTCTCGCGCGTGAGCTCACCCCGCTCGATCAGCTCGCGGCCGATGGCGTAGTAGGGGTGCCCGTTCTGGCCGGCGTAGCCCACGCGGGCACGAGAACCGTCCGGTAGGGCGACCTGGCCCGAGCCCTGGATCTGCAGAAAGAAGGCGGAGACCGGATCGTCGACCCAGAGCAGCTCGAGACCTCGGCCGCCGAGGGCGCCTCCCCGGATCTGCTCGCGGTTCCAGTAGGGAAGCAGCTCGCGACCGCGGAGGCGGCCGGCGACGGACCGCCCGGCGAGGTCGTCACGGAAGTCGCCCAGATCCACCGAGACGATGTCGTTCGGACGCCGCAGGAGCGGAGTCTGGAACGGGCCGCCCCGGGTCCGGCTGCCGCGGAGCAGCGGCTCGTAGTAGCCGGTGAACAGCCCGGTCTCGCGGGTGCGGTTCAGAACCTGGAAGGGGCGGAACTCCGCCTCGAGGAAGGCGCGCGCCGCCGCCGCATCGTTCGACGACGGCGTCCGCTCGCAGGCGCCCAGCCAGTCGGCGATCGTGCCCCCGACCTCCGTCGGCTGTACGGGCCGCTCTTTGCCCAGGAAGCGGTAGCGGGCGCACGTGCGACGCCAGGCCGGCAGCGCTTCGCCGACGTCGTCTTCCTGCCAACCGGGCAGCTCGTCGAACGACACTTCCCGGAGAGTGCGGTGGTCGGGCTGGGGCCGCGGCATGTTCGCCTGCGCGGGCGACACCGGAAAGGCCTGCTCGTCGAGCTGGAGCCAGAGGCGCAACCCCAGTGCGCCCGCGACCAGGGTCGTGAGCAGGAAGAAGAGCGCCACCGCGCGCCACGGGGACGTGCCGTCTGGAGACGTCTGGCTGCCGGTTCGGGCGGGCATGATGCGCGTGCGGGCCCGATCGATCAGTTGCTGGGCCCGAGCCAGCTCCTACGAGCTGCAACCTGCTCGGGTGTCAGATCGCGCCCGAGTGCTTCGAAGGTCACGATCTCGAGCGTCGGGTCCGCCACCAGCTCGACAGTCACCGACCTGGTGGTGCCGCGACTGAGGACCTCGATCTCGACCTCGTCCCCGGGGCGCTTCTGCTTCAGCAGATTCTCCACGCCGGCCCTCGTCCGGAGCGGCTTTCCATCGGCGCGCACCAGGAGGTCCCTGCGGGTGATGCCGGCGCGGTAGAGCGGACTTCCGACAGGAGTGGTGCCACGCACCCGCACACCCTCGTCTCCGAACGAGAACCGTGCGTTGCCCCAACTCGCCCGCTCGGGTGTAGCCGTGCGCAGAACGAACCCCGCGGCGGCCAGCGGCTCGGTCAGGTCCGGCACCTCGGACGCCTCCACGTGACGCGCGAAGAAGGCGCGCGCGAAATCCGCGTCGCCGACCGTCTGGGCGAGCGCGCGCTCCAGATCCGCCAGATCGTAGGGCTTCTCGCTCCGACCGTGTGCTCGCCAGGCCGTGCGCATGAAGTCGTCGAGGCTCTTGCCCGGGAAGTGGTGCCGGATCTGCAGATCGAGCGCCAGACCCAGGAATGCACCGTACGAGTAGTACGACAGGAACGTGTTGCGGTCGTTCGTCGGGTCGAGCCAGGAGGCGGCATCGACGAACGGTGCTCGGCGGCTCATCTCCACCGGGTTGCGGTACCCGCGCGCCGGGGAGTTGACGATGAAGTGAGTGAGCCCGCCGAAGCGGCCCGCAATCGCCTCCGCATCGAGGATTCCGGCCCGCGCCAGCACGACGTCGTCGTAGTACGAGGTGAAGCCTTCGCCGAACCAGAGCTCGTCGCTCATGTTGGCCCGCTCGAAGTCGAACGGCTCGAGAGAAGCGGGGCGGAGCCGCTCGATGCTCCAGGCGTGGACGAACTCGTGTGCGACAGTACCCAGCAGCCCGGCGTTCGTGCGCCCCAGGCCACTGCGACTCGAAAGGACCGTCGAGTTGCGGTGCTCCATGCCGTCGCCGTCGGCCCACGGCAGGTAGTCCGCGAGGAACGTGTAGGAGCCGCCCTCGAATCGCGGTAGCTCCCCGAAGACGCCGGTCAGCACCTCGACGATGCGCGCGACATCGCCCACATAGCTGCGCGCGTCCTCCTCGCTGCCCAGGTGGTGGAGCGCGACGCGGATCTGCTGCTGGCCCGTCGGCAGAGAGCTCGGCTGCCGCGGCGTGCCCCGCTCGATGTCGCCGACGCGGGCGCCCGCCGCGTCGATCGCCCAGGAGTACATTTCCGGGTTGCCGATCTCGAGTGGAGAGTCGAGGAGATACTGCAGGTCCGGTGCCTCGAAGACGTGGGCCGCGGCTTCGGCGTTTTCGGCGGCCGCCGGAAACAGCTGGGTGGCGACGTGGGCCCAGCCCTCCGGCAGGTGGACGCGCACGCGCCACGGCCGGCTCTGCAGCCCGCGTGCCCAGGCGAACGACGCGGGCGCGTTCAAGTGCGCGTGCGTCCGGTCGATGGCCGCATAGGTGCCGTCGATGCGGTCACCAAAGAGCGTGTAGCGGAACGTCACCTCGCCGTCGTGGTCCGACACGTCCCACTGGTGCGGGCTCGGACGCTCGACTCTAACTGCGCGACCCTCACGCCCTTCGACGCGCACCGAGTACACGTTCTTGGCGAACTCGTGCAGCGCGTAACGGCCAGGGCTGCTGCGGCTCATCCGGATCTCGAGCGATTCTGCCTCCACAGCCTGGAACGTGACCTTCACCTCCATCTCGTGATGGACGCGGTTGGGGAACGACAGATCGAGGAGGATCGGTGCCGGTGGATCGGTCGCGGCTCCAGGTGCAGCGCAGGCAGTCGCCGCGGCCGCGACGAAAACGGCCGCCTCGAGCCGGCGGCGCCTACGGGAGGGCGTGGTGGGTCGGCCGTCGCGACCGCGTTTCGGGAGGAACGAGAGGATCATGCAGTGTGCTCGGCCGGTGGAGGTCGAGTCTGGCCTTTCGACCAGGGCGAGTCTACTCGTGGCTGCGCGCCGAGATCCGCGGTCGAGATCCGGGACCGGACGCTGCCGGTCGCTCGCGCTTTCTCTGGGACGGTGGATCGAGCGGCGGGCCCCGACCTGCGCCTGCTGTACGCTGGAGGATCGATGGACCTCCTGAACCAGACCTCGACCTTGTTTCTCGTCGGCCTCGTCGTGGGGGTCGGAAGCGCGAGCCTCGGTGCCATCCTCGACCGCCGACGGGCGAGGAAGCGAGACGGTGAGCCGATGCGTGGGCTGCCCCCGCTTCTCCTGGTGTTCGTCGGAATCCTGGCCCTCGTCGGCGCCGTCGTGGGCGCCCTCTCTCTCTTCCTCGCCGGGAGCCTGCGGCCGGCATGGATCGTCGGTCTCGGGGTGGGCGTCGGCTTCTTTCTGGGCTTCCTCATTTCCTTTCTCGGCGCGATCCTCGTCGGGGGCGACTGACCCGAAGGACTTTCCCCTGCGAAGCCGGGGAGACTCTCCGAAGGTCGGACGCGACCCATTCACCGCTGCCCGGAGACGCCATGTACAGAGAGCTCGCGAGCCCCCATTCCACCCCCGAGCGCACCGCGTTCCGCGACAACGTGCGGCGCTTCGTCGCCCAGGAGGTGACGCCTTTCATCGACGCGTGGGACGAGGCCGAGACCTTCCCGCGCGAGCTCTACGAGAAGGCCGGCGAGGTCGACCTCTTCGGACTGGGCATCGGCGAGGAGTACGGCGGCCTCGGCTTCTACGATGCGTTCATGGCGGCGGCGCTCAGCGAGGAGTTCGCGCGCTGCGGCTCCGGCGGCCTGCAGGCCAGTCTCTTCAGCTGCTACATCTCGCAGGGGCTCATCCACAAGCTCGGGCGGGAAGAGGTCAAGAAGCGCACCCTGCCGCGGGTCATGACGGGCGAGAAGATCGCGGCGTTGGCCGTGACAGAGCCCTCGGGTGGCAGCGACGTCGCCCGGCTGCAGACGCGTGCGGTGCGCGACGGCGACGACTGGGTGCTGAACGGCAGCAAGACGTTCATCACCTCGGGCATGCGGGCCGACTACTACGTGGTCGCCGCGCGCACGGGTGGTGAGGGCATGCGAGGCATCTCGCTGTTCCTGGTCGAGAAGGGGATGGAGGGATTCACGCAGACCGAGCTCAAGAAGCAGGGGTGGTGGTGCTCCGACACGGCGACCCTCTACTTCCAGGACGTCCGCGTTCCGGCCGAGAACCTCCTCGGGGAGGAGAACCACGGCTTCATCGAGGCGATGAACAACTTCAACCTCGAGCGGATGACCATGGCCGCCAACGCCGTCGGCTCGTGCAAGACGTTGCGCGACGCCGCCTGGGAGTACGCCGCGCAGCGCGAGACCTTCGGCACGACGCTCCTCTCCCACCAGGCGATCCGCCACAAGCTGGTCGAGATGACCGCGCGCACGAACTGCGTGGAGGCCTACCTCGAACGTGTCTGCTGGCGCCTCAACGAGGGGGACATGCCGGCGGGGGACATCGCCATGCTCAAGGTGCAGGCGACCACCACCCTCGAGTTCTGCGCGCGCGAGGCGAGTCAGATCCTCGGAGGTGCGAGCTACCTGCGCGGCAACCCGGTCGAGCGCATCTACCGCGAGGTTCGGGTCATGGCGATCGGCGGCGGGTCGGAAGAGGTGATGCGCGACCTGGCCGCCCGCCAGATGCAGATGTAGCTACTCTCCGCGATCGCGCAGCCGGAGGTGCGCCACGGTCCCCACCGCGATCGGCAGGAGTGCGACCAGGTCCACGGCCACGACACGCTCGAGCTCCGCGTGGAGGTCCCCTACCTGGCGCGACAGGAGCACGAACGTGCCCACCGTGATCCAGGCAGCCGCGAGCGCGGCGCCATGCAGCTCGCGCTTCCAGGCTGCGGCCAGAAAGAAGAGCCCGACCAGGCCGAAGAGAACCGCGCGGTGTCGCATCAGCAGCACGAGGTTCGGGTCTTCGAGGGTGACGCCGTACAGCGCCTGGAGCTGGCTTGCTCCGAGCGCGCCGGACAGCGGCGGCAGATGCACGAGCGCGAGCAGGAACAGGAGGCCGCTGACGGCGCGCCGCGCGTTGGAGCTGGGCCGGGTCGAGGTTTCGCGCGAGTGGGTCATGCCACGAGCTTCGCGGCCGCGCCTGACGGGGGCAACTACCTGGCAGGTAACTCCGGAAGCTCTTTCATGAGGGCGCGGAGCCCGGCGCGCCTCGCGTCGGTGTCGCCCCGTTCGCTCCCCAGCAGGTAGGGCTCCCAGCCTTTGCGGATCGCCGGCAGGAAACGTCCGCTCCCGCGCTCCCAGATGCCGAAGCGCTCCGCGTAGGGAACGTGATCCGCAACGGCAGCGCGCACGGCCTCGCCGGCCGTGAAGAAGAGGATCGCGTGCGACAGTCCGCGAGGGAAGCGCACGCCCTCGGCCCTGGCCGCGTCGACCATCTCGTCGAAGAAGCTCCCATCCCACTGGTGCATCGCCTCGTGAAACGTGATCTCCAGGCCCACGAGCGTGCCGCGCAGGCGCGTGTCCAGGCTCGAGACGACGAGCAGTTGGCCGGTCGTCGAGTACGCGCCGGCCCAATTGCAGTAGCCGGACAGCTGCACCGGGTAGCCGCCCTCCGTCCAGCGCTCGCCGTAGGCCTCCTCGACGAAGCGCTGGACCTGCGCACCGTGCTGCGCGAGGAGAGGCAGGGCCTCGCTCTCGAACCGACGGTTGGCCGCCCGGTGCTCCGGCCACCAGACTCTGGAGTAGAGCGGAGCTGCCGCGCCGAGAGCCTCGGCCCATTCAGACACGACCACGTCCCCAGCCGCCGCGCGGAGCGCCTCCGGCCCTGCGTCCGGCGCGACGTCGCCCTCGGTGAGCGATGCGAGCGCTCCCGTGGCTGCAGAGAGCTCGTCGTCGAAGACCGTGTCGAGCTGGCTGACCGTCTCGGCGTAGGCGGTCACCGCCGCCTGCCACGCCGACCGCTCCGCGTCGGTTGCGCCCTCCAGGCCGCGCTCCTGGTCGCCGGGGGCGCGGACCACCGCGGCCCGGGTCGAGTCGCGAGTGTTCGCCTCCGCGCGGCCGAGCACGTAGAGGAAGTGGTGCAGGTTGAGCCAGAAGCCTTCGGTCTCGAAACGGAAGATGGGTGCGTCGCCCTGGGTCTGCGCGAAGGCCGGGTGCGAAGCCCTCGTCAGGGCGCCGCTTCCGGTGAGCGCCAGGGTCCAGAGGAGGGCCTCTCTGCGCGAGATCGGGCACGAAGACTTGATATGTGGGTGCATGGCGCTCCTTGCTGTGCGACGTGCAGACGCCGCATTCGGAGGGATCTTGTCCTTGGTACGGGCGCCAGGCCTCGTCGTTTGGTCCCACCCAGTAAGATCGTACAAAGGTCTCGAGACGAACAGGGCCGAGTTGGTGCGGTCTCCGTCGTTTTTTCGACACACCTTCTCAATGGGCGGCCGTTGCGCTCCGACCCTAGTCGTCCTGCCGCAGGGTCCTCGCCGGGTCGATCCGCGCCGCTCGCTGCGCTGGGATCCAGCTTGCGAGCAGGGCGACCAACGTCAGCAGGCCTGGGACCCCGAGCAGGGTCCAGGGGTCGCTACGCTCGACGCCGTAGAGCTGGCTCGCCAGGGCGCCGGAAAGGCCCGCACCTCCCAGAACACCCAGCGCGCAGCCGAGGCCGACCAGGAGCAGGCCTTTTCGAATCACCTGGCCCGTGACCTGGGACGCGTTGGCGCCGAGAGCGATGCGCACGCCGATCTCACGGCTGCGACGCTGAACGGAGAAGGCGAGCATGCCGTAGGTTCCGAGCGCCGAGAGGAGGAGTGCGACGGCTGCAAAGGCCGTCAGCAGGGATGTGGTGAAGCGGCGCTGCGCGAGCGTGTGGTCGAGTAGTGCGTCCATGGGCAGAACGCGGTCGAGCGGCATTTCGGGGTCCACCCCCCAGATCGCCTCTCGGACGAGAGGCAGGAGCGCGTCGAGCGGGCCCGTGTGGCGCACCAGGAGGTTCATCTCCACGATCGGCTGCTGGGCGTGGGCGAAGTACAGAGCCGGGCGTGGCTCCGTGTCGCTGCGCCCCTCGAACCGGACGTCTGCGACCACGCCGACGATCTCGTAGTCGTCGGGACCGGCGTTCCACCAGTGGGTGTAGTCGATTCTCTCGCCGAGCACGGTCTGCTCGGGCTCGAAGTAGGTCCGGACGAAGCTCTCGTTCACCACGACGGCACCTGGAGCCGACGCCACGTCGCGGGCGTCGATGGCGCGGCCCTCGAGCAGGGTGGCTCCGACGGTCGTGAAGTACCCGGGCGTGACGGGTCGGAATCGCGCGTCCGGCTCATTGCCGGGAGCCGGCTCCGGGCGGCTCTGGAATCGGAAGGTGGTTCCCCATCCGGCGTCGAGCGGATGGCGGTAGGCGGCGGCGGTCCCCACCACGCCGGGGAGGGCGCGGACGCGCTCGGCCACGTCTGCGTAGAAGGTGACCGCGCGCGGCCACTCGGGCGACACGTAGGGCAGGTCGAGCTCCATCGAGACGGCGACCAGACCGTCGTCCCGAAAGCCCGGGTCCACGTTCAGCGCGGCCCAGAAGCTCCGCAGCAGGAGCCCCGCCCCCAGCAGCAAGACGACTGCCATAGCCACCTGAGCGACCACGAGTGCCTGACGCAAGGTCGGCCGCTCGTCGAACGTGCGTGCCTTAATTCCGGAGCGCGTTCCGCGGCGGGCTGCGCGGAGCGCTGGAGCGGTACCGAAGACCAGTGCGGAGACAGTGGCGAGACCGAGGCAGTACGCCATGACGTGCGGCTGAAGTCCGGCCTCGCCGAGGCGAGGAATGGAGCTCGGGGCGAGCACCAGTGCGACGCGGAGAAGGCCCCAGGCGACCGCAATCCCGGCCAGACCGCCGGCCACCGCCAGAACGAGACTCTCGGTGAACAGCTGCCGAAAGAGCCTGGAGAGTCCCGCCCCGAGCGCAGAGCGCACGGCAAGCTCGCTCTGGCGTGCGACGGATCGGCCGAGGAGGAGGCTCGAGACGTTGGTGCACACCAGGAGCAGGACGAGACCCACGGCTCCGAACAGGAGGTTGAGCGTGGACCGCACGTTGTGGACCATGGAGTCCCGCGCCGGCTCCACCCACATCCCCTGCTCGGCGTTCGAGTCCGGAAAGCTCTGAGCTAGGTCACGGGCGATGCTCCGGGTCTCGTCGAGCGCAGCCGCAAGATTGGCGCCCGGTGCAAGTCGCGCCACGACGCGGGCGCGGTGGATGCCGCGCAGGTTGCTCACCTCTCCGGAGGGGCTTGTCTCCCAGGGGATCCAGAGCTGTGCTCGCGCGTCGGGGAGCATGTCGCCGCCGCCCGAGCGCTCGAGGCTCGCCGGCAGCACGCCGACCACCTCGTACGGCTGACCGTTGAGACGCAGGCTGGTCCCGAGGACGTCCGGAGACGCATCAAAGCGCCGTCGCCAGAATCCGTGCGAGAGCACAGCCACCCTGGGTGCGCCGGGGGTGTCTTCCTCGGCAGTGAAACCGCGTCCCAGCGGCAGCTGCAGCCCGAGCGTGTCGAACATGGATGCGGTGACCGAGTTCGCAACGAGACGCGTCGGCTCGACATCCTGCCCGGTGAAGCTCGGACCGGTGGGTTCCCACGCGGCCAGATGGGAGAACTGCGTCGTGCGCTCGGCGAGATCGCGGTAATCGGGAATGGAGATCTGGTTGCGATCGTGAGGCGCGTCGAGCTCGTGGTTGTGTACCAGAACGAGCTGCTCCGCTTGGGGGAACGGCAGAGGCCTCAGAATCACGGCGTCGAGGATGCTGAAGATGGCACCGTTGGCCCCGACGCCGAGGGCGAGCGTGGACACCGCGACCAGCGCGAAGCCCGGAGTCTGACGGAGGGCGCGGGCGCTCTGCCGGAGGTCGAGGAGGAAGGCTTGGAGCATGGAGTCACCCTGCGCGCGGGTGTCGTTTCGGGACCGGCTGAAGCGGTGTCGCGCGAGCGAGGGGAGCGAGCGAAGGACCTGTCGGCGGTACCACCTCCGGGCTGCCGCCGGCCCGTTATCGAGCGCCCGACGGTGGAACTCCTCGTCGAGGTCGCCGAGCACGAACTCCGAGGCCTCGTCGGTTGCGACCCACTCGAGGAGACGTTGCCAGCGCGCGGGAGGTGCCGGCAGGCTCATCGCGACACCTCGGCCAGTGTCTCGAGCTCGTCTTCCAGTCCTGCAGCCATGTCTCGCAGGGCACGATGCGACTGCCCGAGCGCCCGCGCTCCCAGCGGCTCCATTCGATAGTGCTTCTTGCGCCGGCCGCCGCGCTCCGGGGTCGGCTCCCCGACCCTCGAGCTCACGAAGCCCTTCTGCTCGAGGCGCGCGAGGATCGTGTAGAGCGCCCCGGCTGCTATGTTGCGCCCCGCGCGATCGTTGATCTCCTGCCGAATCGATGCCCCGTACGCGGTGTCGCCCAACCGGATCAGCGCCAGCAGGATCAGGTGCTCGAGCTCGCCGATGTTCTTCATGTCTTATTTGTACTTCAAAGTAGTTGTTATGGGCAAGCCGCCGCGGGCGAAGTGCAGTATCTTGAGCGCGCCGTCGCACCCAGAGCGGAGAATCCGATGACCGACACTTCCGACCTCCTCCGGCGCTACCGCGCCTCGCTGCCCTCCTTCGTGAGCCCGATGTTCGCCGAGCCGATCTCCATCGATCGGGGAGAGGGGGGCGTCGTCTGGGATCTCGAGGGGAACCGCTATCTCGACTGGTTCGGCGGGGTGCTCACCACGATGATCGGCCACAACCATCCGCGGGTGGTCGCGGCGGTGCAGGAGCAGGCGGCCAAGGTGATGCACACCTCGACCCTCTACCTTTCCGAGCCGATGATCGAGCTGGCCGAGAAGATCTGTGAGCTCTCGGGGATCCCCGACGCGCGCGTCTTCTTCACGACCTCGGGCACCGAGGCGAACGACACGGCCCTGCTCCTGGCCACGAGCTACCGGAGCTCCAACCAGGTGCTGGCCGTGCGCAACGGCTACCACGGGCGGTCGTTCACGGCGCAGGCGATCACGTCGCACCGGAGCTGGTCGTCCACGAGCATCTCGGGCCTCGACGTGCACTTCGTCCAAGGGGGCTACAAGCTGCGCAGCCCGTTCTGCGATCTCGACGACGAGGCGTACACGCAGGCCTGCGCACGAGACCTGCAGCAGACGCTCGACATGGCGAGTGCGGGAACGATGGCCTGCCTGATCGCCGAGCCGATCCAGGGTGTCGGCGGTTTTGCGACCCCTCCGGACGGATTCTTCGGTGCGCTGCACGAGGTACTGCAGCCCGACGGGGTGCTTTTCATCAGCGACGAGGTGCAGACCGGTTGGGGGCGGACCGGAGAGCACTTCTGGGGCTACGAGGCGCACGGGCTCGTGCCGGACATGCTGACCTTCGCCAAGGGTGTGGGCAACGGCCTCAGTCTCGCTGGCGTGGTCGCGCGCGCAGAGATCATGGACACGATCCAAGCCACGTCGTTCTCGACCTTTGGCGGCAACCCGCTGTCGACCGCCGGCGGGCTCGCCACCGTCCAGGCGGTCCTCGACGAGGACATGCAGGCCAACGCCCTGCGCATGGGCCGGCGCATCGTCGATCGCCTCGGGCCGCTCGTCGCAGAGACGCCGTGGGTCGCCGAGCTGCGAGGGAAGGGGCTCATGCAGGCGCTCGAGACGGTTGGTGCGGACGGTCTCGACCCCGACCCCGGGAAGGCCGGCGAGCTGCTCGAGGGGTGCAAAGAGCGGGGCCTCCTCATCGGCAAGGGTGGCCTCTACGGCAACGTGCTGCGCATCGCTCCCATGCTGAACGTGCCGGAGACCGAGATCGACGAGGGGCTCCATGCTCTGGAGGATGCCGTCCGCGCGATCGGCTAGCTCGCAGAGCGTGGCCCCTGCGGTCTCGGTTTCTACGGATAGCTTGACCCCACAGCCACAGCGAGCATCCGGCATGCTCCTTGCTCGGTGGGTTCCGCTCCTCGTGGCTGTGACGTTGCCCCTCCTGGGCTGCAGCTGGAACCGGAGTGTCCCCCGCGAGGAACCTGTCCCCCGACACGAGTGGTCCCCATGGAGGCCCGATGTCGACAAGCCGGAGAACGCGGACGACCCGGCTGCCCTCCTCCCGGCTCCCGAGGTCGGGCCCCCTGGGGAGCTCCCTTCCCTCGAGAACGCGTTCCAGTTGGTCCGCGGCCCCGAAGCTCCAGGGGCACCCGGGGAGGCGCAGGTTTTTGCGGTCGACCTGAAGCGCCTCAACGCGGCGTGGTCCGGTCCGTGGATCCGCACCGTCGAGGACGCGTTCCAGGTGGAGGTGGAGACTTCCGTCGGGCATGTCCTGGCCCCGACGCACCTCTTCGGCGAGCGCCTCGTGGTGCTGCCGTACCACGACGAAGACGGCCGTCTCGACGCGGCCGGCGAGCCGGTCGCGCGCGGCGACGCCATCCTCGCGGAGGTGTTCCGCCCAGGCGACATCGGCATCGCCCTGCGGCACCGCCGCGTGCAGCGTCGGCGGCTCGGGGCATCTCTCAGCCCACCGCTCGCGCAGTCCGCGCTCCAGCTCGAGGACGGCCACCTCCAGGTCGTGCTTGGTGTGGAGCGCGACGGTGCCCCCGGTGTCATCACGATGTCGAGCCCCCAGAACTACGAAGGAGGCCGCTTCGGAGACGCCGACTACCCGTTGATCTTCTTCCGGGTCAGGCTGCCCGACTACCTGTCAGAGGACCAGAACGCCGCGTTCGTGCGCAACGTGCGCACGATGCTCGTTGGGCTCAATGCGGTGACGCGCTTCTCGGTGAACTTCGGCAGCGGTGACCGGCTCAGCGCCGTGAGCCCCACGGAAGCGATCCACTTCGCGGCGCTCATGGTGCGTGCCGTGACGGGCGACGAGGCCGCAAGGGCCGAGTTGATGGAGCGGCGGAACCACGTCTACTGCTCGGAGCTCGCCTACCTCGCCCTGAGCGCAGGACTCCACGCTCCCTTGAATGCGAAGACCTTCGTGCCCCTCGTGGGTGAGGACACGTGGCGTGCCTTCGAGTCCGAGGTGCTGGCCCAGCGTGCCGGCGAGCGCGGTGCGCTGGCGAGAAATCGAAACCCCCTCGTCGGCCTGGTCGATGTCGGCCTGGCTCCTGAGGATCTCGACCCCGTTGCGCTCTACGCACCGCCGCAACAGCGCCAGTCCGTGCTCCAGAGGATGGCCGTGCCACCGCTGGGGCTCGCGGACCTCGTCGACCTGGCCGTGCGAGCGCTCGTGCCGCGCGAGATCGAAGGTGAAGCCCTGGGCGCACTGCAGGCCGAGCTGCTGCAGATGGTCGGGCCTGCGCTGCTCGACTTCGCCGCCCGCGACAGCCAGTGGCCCGATGCGGCGCGAAGGGAAGCCGACGCGCTCTTCGCGCGCATCGTCGACCTCGTGGCGGCGGAGCATGGCGACTACGACGCGTTCCGGAAACGGCTCGAGCCGCTGCTCCGTGAAGCGCGCGCTCAGCTCGACGATCACGCGGCGAGCGCGGAGGTGCGTCACGTGCCGCCCGCGACCTTCCATTTCATGGCCCTGGGCCTCCTCGAAGGAGGCCTGATCCACGTCGAGTACGCGGGCCACGGGATTCACTACTCGCTCGTGCGGCAGCCGCCCCCGAGCGAAGCTCCGCACAGCAAGGGAGTGCTTTCATGGCAACCAAGTACAGCATCGCGCGCGACTGCCTCCTCCAGGTGAAGGAGGCGGCCGTGGCCGGCGGTCTCGACCCCAGCGAATGTCTCGAGGCCCTCCTCGTGCTCGGTGTGCTCGAGCACGCCGAGTTGGCCGGGGGTGCTGCCACGCAGGCGCTGCTCGCGTACGAGCTGGCTCAGATCGAGGGGCGCCTCGATCTCGACTTCATCCGCTCGCGCTGAGCGCGAGACATCCGCTCGCGCTGAGCGCGAGACATCCGCTCGCGCGAGCCGCGAGGCTCCCTAGCGCGGCATCACGGAGTAGCCGTAGCGCCCGAGTAGAGGCCAGGTGAAGGCGGAGACGATGGCCTTGCGTGCCCACGGCAGCTTGGTCTGCCACTCGTCGTCGAGGCGGAGCTTGACCGGGCCCTGCGTATGGCGCGCGACGTTCCCGGCGACCGCGTGGGTGGGGCCCATCTGAACGGTCGATGCATCGACGAACGGAAGCTCGCGGTCGCCGAGACCGACGAGCTCGACGGCCTTCTGCATCATGGTCTCGGGCTCGCGGATGAACTGCTCGTACGGGAAGAAGAGGTAGTTCGCGTCCGGTCGGTTCCAGAGACGTGTGATCGCCGGATTCCACATGAGCCAGTAGAAGTTGTTTTTCACGAGCCCCTGCTGGGGCAGGTAGAGCCCCGGGTCGTACTCCTTCTTGCGGCTCCAGGAGTACGCGGTGGCGCGCGGGTCGCGTACGAGGTGGAGGACATACAGCTCGACGTTGGGGAGGAGGTCGAGCATGTACGCGTACATGGGCCACTTCGAGGCGTCGACGATCACCTCGCAGCCGGTGACCTTCGGAATGGCCGCGTAGAGCTTCTCCAGCGTGGCGAGGTAGTCGAGACGCATTTCACCCTTCGGTCTGGCGTGGCGCCCGCGCAACACCATCCCCGGCAGATGTTTGGTCTGCGTCATGCGCTCCCGGTAGCCCACCAGCTTCTGGGGGTCGATGGCGTCCATGCCGCCAAACGCCTCGTCGAAGATGGCATTCCAGGTGGGGCACTCGAGGAACGGGGCGCCACAGCCGCAGGGGCGGTTCTCGATGAAGCCGCGGTCCCAGATGCGGCGGAGCTCGCCAACGGCGAAGGTGCCCTCGACCTGGCCGAGAAGGACGTCGAGCAGCGTGCTGCCGCTGCGCCCGTTGCCGGCGATGTAGAGGACCTTGGTCTTGGAATCAGTCATGGGCATGGGATCCGTCATTGGAAGAGAAGAGAAGAACCGACAGACCAAAGGGAATGGTATCGCGCCTCAGACCGAAAGGGTGGGTCGGCGCCCTCGCAGCCGAATGCCGCCTGTGAGCGTCAGGCACGCCGCGTACACGGCAGCTCCGAGGGGGACGGCGCTCCAGACGGCGGGGTCCTCCATGGCGCGGAGCGCGGCGACCATGACGGCAGTGGCGAGCGCGGCGCGCCAGACTCGTCGCGGGCCGAGGAGCGGGAAGCGCACGGAGCGTACGAAGACGAGGACCAGCCCCCACCGCGCGACCTCGGTGGCCAGTGTGGACACGGCCGCACCGGTCATTCCGAGCGTCGGAATCAACGTCGCGTTGAGCGCCAGGTTGAGGATCACGGCGGCGACCGTGGAGCGCAGGATGAGGCGTTGCTGGTCGTGCACGATCAGTCCCTGCTGCAACACCCCGCGCAGAAGGAGAAAAGGAACCGACAGGACCAGAATCTGCAGCACGGGGCCGGCCGCTCCGAACTGCTCGCCGAAGCTGACGCCCATCACGCCCGTTGCCACGAGAAAGCCGCCCGCCGCAATGGGCAAGGTCGCCGCGGCCACCTGCGCCTGGGCCGTGAGGAAAAGCTCTCGCTGCTCCTCTTCGCCACGCTTGCGCTCGCGTGTGAGCGTGGGCAGGAGGCTGGCGTTGTAGTTGGCCCCGAGGTTCGCGAGAAACGTGATGAGCGTGAAGGCGGCGAGGTAGAGCCCCACCTCGCCCGTGTCGTGGAGCACTCGCAGGAACAGCAGGTCGGAGTTGTAAATCACGAGGCCGAGCAGGGTGGTCAGCACGAGCGGAGCGGCGCGGTGGAAGACGGGGCGGGCCAGGTCCCAGTCGAGGTGCAGGCGAAAGGCGGCACGCTCGTGGTGCCTCAGCCACACGAGCAGGACGCCGGCAGTGAGGAAGTCGCCGACGACTTGCGCGACGGGAACAAGGAGAAGGTCTCCCGGGTCGCGCACGAGCAGCAGCACGAGGGCGACACGGAGGAGCTCGCCGAGCACGCGGGCGAGTGCCACGCGGTGAGCCTGCTCGAGGCCGATGTGGATCCAGCGCGTCGATGCGCCGACTGCCAGCAGGGTGAGCCCGTACAGGGCGAGTGCATGCCCGTCCGGCTGCTCGAGGACAAAGGTCCCCGCCAAGGCGAGCGCGGCCGTGAGGAGGAGCGACACCAGAGCCCTCACGGCGAGCAGGGAAGGCGCCACGCGCACGAGGAAACCTTCGTCGCTCGCGATGTCGCGGGGCCCCAGCGCCTCGATGCCGAAGTCGGCCAGCCGAACGAAGTAGAGGAGCACCGCGGAGGCGAAGCCGACCACGCCGTAGCCCTCGGCGCCGAGCACGCGCCCGACCCAGATCATGCTGAGAAAGACCAGGACCCGCGCGAGAATCTCGCCGGCTCCGAGCAGCATGAAGTTGCGGGCGACGACCTGGTCGCCCGAAGCGCTGGGCTTCATGGCAGAAGACAGGGAAGTGAATCGGAAGGAATGCGCGACAGCCCGACGCGCGGCGGGCCAAGGCTATCCCGTTTCGGCGGCCAGCTCGTCGAGGGCGATTGGCTGGCTTGAACGAGATATGCTCTGAAAGCATGAAGTCTCGGAGGGAGGCGCAGTGAAGCGAGAAGGGGGAGGGCGCCAATGGCAAGCCGCGGCGCACCGTGCGTCGCGCCCGCAGGGGGCTGCGGCGCGCGTGACCCGCCCGCAGGGGGCTGCGGCGCGCGTGACCCGCCTCGTGGGCCTGGCTGCTTCCTTCGTGGTCGCGCTTTCACTGTCGACTCCTGGGCTCGGGCAGACAGCGACGCCGCGCCTCCTGCACGACATCCAGTCGGTGCCGTTCAACGGCCCCCTGAGGTCGGCTGTCAGGACCACGGTGGCCTTCGAGGGCGCCTTCTTCTACCCGGCCGACGACGGCATCCATGGCCGCGAGCTGTGGCGCAGCGACGGCACTCCTGCAGGCACCCACATGGTGCGCGACATCTGTCCGGGCGTCTGCTCCGGCCTGCCGGAGCGGCTTACGGTGGCGGGCGGCCAGATCTTCTTCACGGCGCAGGACGGCGAGACGGGCGTGGAGCTCTGGCGGAGCGACGGCACGAAATCCGGCACGGCTCGGGTGGCAGACATCGTGCCGGGCCCGGACTCGTCGTGGCCGCTGAGTTTCACAGCCCTCGGACACCTCGTGCTCTTCGCCGCGGCGACGGCCGATCCCGGGTATGAGCTGTGGCGCTCCGATGGCTCGGCCTCGGGGACGTTTCGACTGGCCGGTATGCCGCCCAGTTGGGAAGGTGGTGATCCCTCTCAGACAGTGGTCGTCGGAGAAGTCGCGGTCTTCACAGCGAGGACAGCGGCATACGGTAGCTCTACGACCCTGTTTCGCACCGACGGCACTGTCGAGGGCACGAGGGAGCTGGTCGACTTTGCGCCGAGCAGGGTGAGCGGCGCCTTCGACAATCGGCGAGAGTCTGAGTGGCCTGTCGTGGGCAACACCGCGTATTTCTCGGTCGACTCCCGGCCGGGTGGCCGAGTCTGGAGGACGGACGGCACCGTCTCGGGCACCTTTCCGGTAGGTCCAGCCTTCTCGAGCCGCGTTCCCCGCGAGCTGCAGGCGTCGCAGGACCTCGTGGGGTTTCTGGCTCCCAGCACACCGACCGGCAACGACCGGAGCGTGTGGGTCTCGGATGGCAGTGTGGCAGGGAGCCTGGAGATCTCGTCGACGCTTTGCGACTTCCCCCTCCGTCTGAATGGCACGGAGGTTGGCCTCTTCTTCAAGTGCTACAACACCGCGAGCGGCGGAGAGGTCTGGTTCACAGATGGCACGATCGCTGGGACGCGGCAGCTCGCCGATTTGGCTCCCGGACCGGCGCACTTCGGACTGCAGGGGCGGATGCAGCCGCTGCCCGGAGGAGTGATCTTCAGCGGCGATCGAAGTGGCGGCCAGCCGGCGTCGGTCGAGACCTGGTTCAGCAATGGAACGCCGCAAGGCACGGTTCTCTTGCCCATCACGGGGGCCGAACAGACGCGGCAGTCTTCGCAGGTGCTGGGCGGTCGCGTCCTTTTGTGGGGCAGTGGCTTTGCGCAGCCAGTCCTCCACGTGACCGATGGCTCTCCCTCCGGAACGATGGTCGTGGGTCCAGAGCACGCTCAGTCTTCCAGCTTCCCCCGGCAGCTCTCGGCGTTCGCCGACTCGCGGTGGTTCTTCCAGACGCTCGGCCTGGGTGGTCGGACGCCGTTCTTCCCCGACGTCTTGGAGTGGGTCGCGACGGACGGCTCCGGCCTTTCGCCGGCTTCACTTGCTCCGTACCCCGAGTGGCTCGTCCAACCCCCATTTGCTGAGAGTGCCGGGCGTGTCTTCTTCAACTCCCGGCCCCGCTTCGCTGATCCTGCAGGAGGACCTCCCGGAGCTCTGTTTTCGGTGAGCGACCAGCTCACGGACCTCCGCATCGCGACGGGGCCGGCGGGGAACCGGCTGCAGGAGTTCCATGGCCAGGTCTACATGGGGGCGTCTCGAAGCACTCCGACGGGAAGGGGGCTCGTGGTCGTCGATCCGGTCACCGAGCAGGTTGGCTTGATCCCGGGACCTTCACCTGCACGGGAGTATCCGTTCCTTGGGCTCGATGCGTGGCTCGAGACCGAGCAGCGGCTCTTCTTTCCGTCGGTGACGGGTTTCTGGTCCATCGACGGGCAAGGTAGTCCGCTGGACCACCTTCCTGGTGTGACGGCCAGTCATGGCCTGGCGCACTCGAGCTCCGGATACGTCTTCTTCACGGCCGAGACCCCCTCGACTGGCCGCGAGGTGTGGAGCGTGGACCCGAGCTCAGGCGCGAGCACGCTGCTCGAGATGCGTCCCGGCGTGGAGCCCGGGGTCTTCCGGGCCGATCGACTGACGGGAGACAACACCCCCTTTGTCGGTGTCGCGCTCGGCGACCTCTACCTGTTCACCGGCGACGACGGGATCACGGGCCCCGAGCTCTGGGCGACACCACCCGAGGGGCCGCCGGTGCTGCTCGCCGACATCGCACCGGGCGCGCAGGGCTCGTACCCGCAAGCGCTGACGGTCGTGGGCGACCGGGCGCTCTTTCGGGCCAACGACGGCGCGCACGGCAGTGAGCTCTGGGTGACGGATGGCACCGCGGACGGCACGCTCATGCTCTGCGACATTCGCGCCGGCCCGGATTCGTCCCTGCCTCTGGATCTCCAGCTGGTGGACGGCGTCCTCCTGTTCTCGGCACTGGACGAGGGTTCCGGCAGGGAGCTCTGGGTGAGTGACGGCACGGTCACTGGCACCCACCTTCTGCACGACATCGCGCCTGGAGCACATTCGTCGAGCCCGAGCGGCTTCCTGGTGCGGTCGGACGTCGTGCTGTTCTCGGCCAACGACGCCCAGCACGGGTTCGAGCTGTGGGCGCTCGACCGACCCGTCACCGTGGACCCGCTCCTGTTCCGGGATGGCTTCGAGTCCGGAGGTCTCGGCGTCTGGTCGCGAAGCTCCCTGGGCAGGTAGCGGGCGGGACCCGGAGCTCGTGACGGGGAGGGTGCCCCGACGCGGTCCTGGGCACCCGCCGAGATCGAGGGGCGCCGGGCTCTCGGAGCCCTTGGCCTCTAGCTGCTTTCGGCGGCCAGCCGGTCGAGGGCCTCCTGATACGAGGCCAGCCCGTGCACGGGCAGCACGGTCTCCTTCCACGCGGTGTCCAGCTCGGCCCGGATCTCGTCGGAGAGCTCGACCCTGTGGGCTCCGACCTGGCCAACCCGGACCTTGGCGGAGTCGCTGCCCTGCGGGAGGTCGCAGCGGCTCTCGCTCAGGCTGCGCATCATGAAGTCGTCGAAGCGGTCCTTGTGCTCGAGCATGAAGTCGAGCGAGGCGTGGCGCTCGGTGATCTCACGGAGGGCGGGATCGAGGGGGATCTCGAGAAACTCGGCCACGCGCTCCACCGTCCCCCGCAGGTCCGTCTTCATGTGCTCGAAGGCGAAGAGCTGGACGTTCGGGTTGTCACGCTGCTCCCACCACGAGTTGAAGTGGGTCCAGTAGTCGCCACCTTCCGGGCCGCCTGCCGCCTCGCGATCGAGGAAGCGGGTGCGCGCGAACTCGTCGATGGAGATGGTGCCGGGCTCGAAGAACCAGCCTTCGAAGAAGCGGTAGAGCGACACGAGTGCGTCGCCGGGGTCGCGCACCGAGACGATGTAGCGGCAGCCTTTGGGGATGAGGTGGTAGTTCAGGTGGCTCTTGAAGGCACGCGGGTTCGCCTTCTGCTCGGCGTCCAGATCGATGCCGAGCGCAGCAGACGTCTCGATCCACGGGACGACGCGGGAGATGTCGTCGAAGTCCATGTCCCCGCCCGTGCGCAGGGCGTGCACGATCTGCTGGAGCCAGGTGGTGCCGCTCTTGCCGTAGGGAGTGATGATCACGTCGGACGGCCGCGGTACGAAGGCGCCGCCTTTCGCCGTCTCTTCGGGGGTCATGAGGCGCTGCATCCGGGCGCCCATCTCGTCCATGGTGGCGGGGCGTGCGGCTTGTGTCATCTGAAGGGCCTTTGTGAAGGAATGGGGAAGTCGATTGGAACTACGGAGCTCGCGAGGGAAGGTGTGGGCTCGCTTCGATGTCTCTCAGGGCGTGCGGAGGTCGCGCCCGAGCAGCTCGCCGGTGAGCTCCTCGTCGCGCAGTGCGAAGTTGCCTTCGAGCAGCACGTGGACGACCCCTTCGGAATAGAGCGACGGCTCCTCCCACGTGGCGTGGTCGATGATCGTCGCCGCGTCGAAGACCGTGATGTCGGCCCACTGACCCTCGGCGAGCCGGCCGCGGTCTTCGAGCTGGAGGTAGTCGGCCGGAAGTGAGGTCATCTTGCGCACGGCGTCTTCGAGCGTGAGGACCTGCCACTCGCGCACGTACCGGCCCAGGACGCGCGGGAAGGTGCCGCGATGCCGGGGATGTCCGCCGCCGCCCTCGAAGCCGGTGAGCGCGCCGTCGCTGGCGATCATCGCCCAGCGCTGCTGCATCACGAGACGCACGTCCTCCTCCTGGATCGCACCCAGCGTCACCTTTGCACGGGGGCCGTCCAGCTCGACGAGCTGGGCGAGCACGTCGAACGGTGAAATGCCCTCGCTCTCGGCGACGTCGGTCACCATGCGCTCCAGCCAGTCCTCGCGCTGGGTCACGACGATCCGGAAGGAGACGTAGCCGACGGTGTCGACCCAGCTGTAGACGCCGTCGGGCGGGGTTTCGGTGCTCTGCCGGAGCCGGCGGCGCTGCGCCGGGTCGTCGAAGACCTCGAGCAGCCCCTGGACGATGTTCTGCGCGAGCTCTTCACGCTGCGTCGCGACCAGCGCCTGGTTCTGCATCTCCCGGAACAGGGCCGCCACCTCGAGATCCGGCGGCGGCACGAAGAGGCTCGCCACCTGTGCGGTGGCGGCTCCGTCGTAGGGGTAGAGGTCGGCCGTCACGGGAACACCCCGCTCGAGCGCGCCCTCGACCAGGGCGACCAGCTCCGGGCCTTTGCCGAAGTTCTTGCCGCCGACCGACTTGATGTGGCCCAGGTGGGGGCGTGCGCCGCTCTCCTCGCCGATCTGGATGGCCTCGGCATGTGAGGCCACCAGGTTGTTGGCCGGATCACGGACGTGAGAGTCGTACAGCCCGCCGGCCTCGGCCGCGGCCTCGGCCAGGGCGATGACCTCCTCCGTGGTCGCGTAGCGGCCCGGCAGGTACATGAGGCCCGTCGACAGGCCGACCGCGCCTTCGGCCATCCCCTCACGGACGAGCTCCCGCATCCGCTCGAGCTGCTCCTCGCTGGGTGGCCCGGCCTCCATTCCCAGGACCGCCCGCCGGATGCCGTTGTGGCCGACGTAGAACAGGGCGTGGGTTCCCATGCCCTGTTCCGAGAATCTCTGGCGCAGATTGCGGAGCGTCCCGGGCGCGTACTGCCCGTCGGCTCCGTACACGGCGGTCGTCACGCCCTGGGTGAGGAAGCCGCGGTTTCCCTTGAGCTCCTCGGTGACGAGGCCTTCGTCCGCGTGGCTGTGGACGTCGATGAAGCCGGGCGCGACGATCAGGCCGCTCACGTCCAGCGTCTCCTCTGCGCTGGCGCCGTCGAGGTCGCCGATCCGTTCGATGCGTCCGTCCCGGATGCCGACGTCCGCCACGCGCGGTGCCGCGCCGCTTCCGTCCACCACGGTGCCGCCGCGGAGAATCAGATCGAGAGCGGGGGTGTTGCCTCCCTCCCCACACGCCAGACAGGCGAGGAGGAGCAGCAGCGCGAGGGCGAGGCCCCGGAAGCGGCCGCAGTGGACACTGTGGTGTGAAAGGGGCTGTGCTCGCGGCATCTTGGACTTCCTCTCGTGCAGGACTCGGGCGGAAGACGCATGCTCTCACGCGCGGCCCGGCGCGAGACCCCTCCGAGGTGAGAGGATGGCCACATGAAGCGACTGGAAGTGGCTGCGGCCTGCCGCAACGTCGACCGGGCTCGCGAGGTTGCGAGAGATCTCGGAGGGCGCCTGCTTGCCGACGACAGGGCCGACGTCGAGCTCCCGTTCCGCGCCCTGGTCACCGCGGTGACCGACGCCCCGGAGCCACTCCTCGAGGTCGCCGACGTCGGCGCGTACGTCGTGTGCCGGCGGTTGCAGCGTGCGCGGCCGGCGCCGACCGCTGCCGGACCGGAGCTTCCGGGGAGGATTGGCCTCTTCACCATGGTCCATCATCCCGACCTGAGCCATCGCGAGGCGGACGATCACTGGCGCGACCACCACACGCAGCTCGCCTTCGAGCATCACCCCCACATGACCCACTACACCCAGCTGAGCGTCGTTCACCACATCCAGGGTCCGGCCTGGGACGGCTTCGCGCTGTGTGGCTTCGACTCGCTCGAAGACCTGCGCGAGCGCTTCTACGTCTCCCCCGAGGGGAAGCGTGTGATTCGGGAGGACGTGGGGTTCTTCGCCGACACCACGTTGTCGCCGCGCCGCGTGCTGGCTTCCGAGTGGAGCTGGGAGGCCTGAAGCCCGGAACCGGGGCCGAGGTTGCGCGTAAGTGAGCGCATGAGCACTTCGTTTCGGCCCCCCGCGTTGGTCTCGGATCGGTTGCGCTGGTCGGCGGCCTTCTGTGCGTGTGGAGTGGCAGCCCTCCTCTCGGCCGCCCAGATCAGCTTGCGGCAGACGCTTGCGGGTGCATCGCCAGCCGTGCTGGAGCAGATCGCACTCAACCTGGTCGCGTGGCTCCCCTGGGTGCCGCTCTCGGTCTGGGTGACGCGGACCCGCCGCGGGCCTCAGCCGCCATGGATGACGTGGATCTTGGCGCGCGGGGTGGAGGGGCACCTCCTTCTCACGGGGTTTTTCGTGTACCTCGCCCTGTTTCGCTTCGCCTTCTTCCCGGAGCGGACGGGGCCTCTCGGCGCAAGCTCCCTCTTGGAGCAGGTGCTCCGCGAGGCGAGTCAGTTTTATGTCACGAGCCTCGGGATCTACGTGCTGCTGGTCGTGCTGGCGACCTGGACGCGCGGCGCCCAGGCGAGGGAAGAACAGATCGGCGTGCCGCCCGTTCTGACGGCTCCCGCCGCGCTCGCGCCATCGGCGGAGCCGGGATCTCGGTGGCTGACGATTCGCTCCGTGGGGCGCAGCGAGCGCGTGAAGGTCGAAGACATCGACTGGATCGAGGGCGACGGGTCTTATGCGCGGCTCCACCTCCCGGGGCGAACCCGGCTCGTGCGGCGGACCCTCAAGAGCCTCGAGGAGGAGCTCGCTTCGGCAGGTTTCCAGCGCATCCACCGCTCGTCCATCGTCCGGCTGGCGCGCGTGCGGGCCGTGCGACCGCTGGGGCACGGCGACGCCGAGGTGGTTCTCGAAGGAGGCGAGACACTCCGGGTCAGCCGTAGCTATCGCCCGCGTCTCGACGCGGCCCTCGGCGCGGTGGGCTGAGAGGGTCCGACTCGCGGCATCACGGGTCCGTTTCGCCGCAGAGTCCTTGCTCCACCGGGCGCAGAGCGCGCAGCCTCGTGCGGTCACTTTCGCGCACCGCCTCGTGGAGCCGCCCTATGTTCACCGCCACCAAGGTCCCTCTCGTCGTCGCATCGCTGGTGCTCCTCGGCGCGCTGATTCTGGTCGCGGGCCCGCAGGAGGCCCCGCGGCAGGAGTCGCCTCTCGATCCGGAGCTGGCGAGCTGCCGGACGGCGGCCCTCGATGCGCGCCGGCAGGATCGGCTTCCAGGTCTGTCAGTGGCGGTTCTGCGTCGCGGCGACATCCTGTTCTCCGAGGTGTACGGCTGGTCGAAGCGGAGAGGAAAGCCGCCCGTCACTCCGCACACGCAGTTTCGCGTGGGGAGCGTCTCCAAGTCTCTGACGTCCGCAGCGCTGGGCGCGCTGGTGGATCGCGGGCAGCTCGACCTCGACGCGCCGGTGCAGACCTATGCCCCCTCCTTTCCCGACAAGGGGGCTCCCATCACGACGCGCCTCGCAGCGGCCCACCTCAGTGGAATTCCGCACTACGAGCGGGGCGACTTCCTCAACAAGACCGCCTACGCTTCCGCCACGGAGGCCCTCGACAAGTTCCGGGATCGTCCTCTGGTAGCGCCCCCGGGGGAGCGCTGCGCCTACTCGAGCTTCGGCTGGAACCTGGTCGGGGCGGTGCTCGAGGGTGCAAGCGGAAAGGCGTTCGGCGAGCTGCTCCGGCAGGAGGTCCTGGCGCCGCTGGGTCTCGACGACACCGTTCTGGAGACCTCTCCGCGGACCGACTCCGCGGCACTGCACTACGCGCGCGTGGGCCGCTTCAATCTGTGGGCTCCGAAGCTCGAGCCGAGCGACGCGTGGCCGTCGGCGGGCTTCCTTTCGACCGCCGAAGACCTCGTGCGCTTCGGTGACGCCATGCTGCGTCGGCGGCTGCTTTCGGAGGAGACGGCAGAGCTGCTGTGGCGGCAGACCGTGGACGCCGAAGGCGCGGAGACGGGCTGGGGGCTCGGCTGGGAACACGCCACGAAAGGCGGCTACGCGGCGATCGGCCACGGCGGCAGCCACGTCGGTGCGACCGCCGCACTGTGGATCGTGCCCGAGCAGGAGCTCGTCGTCGCGGTGCTCACCAACACGAACTCCGGCGTGGTGCGAGGTCTCGTCGATCGCCTGGTCGAGTGCGCGGTCGGGCCGCCGGCGAGCGGGAACGGCTCGGGCTCTGGCCCTGGCTCGCCTGCTCGTCCCCACTGAGGCCCCGCAGGGTCGGGTAGCCTCACCGGGTGAGGCCCAGGTGAGCACCCGAATTCCGCCGATCGACGACGAAGCTCCGACCCTCGACGCGCCGGCTCCGCGGAGCGTCGACGTGCCCGAGCGCATCGGTCCGTACCGTTTGCTCGAGCGCATCGGGATGGGGGGCATGGGTGACGTCTGGCTGGCCGAGCAGACAAAGCCCATCCAGCGCAAGGTGGCGCTCAAGTTGATCCGTGGCGGCTTTCACCGCGGCGAGATCGTGGCCCGGTTCGAGTCGGAGCGCCAGGCTCTGGCTTTGATGGACCACCCGGCGATCGCGCGGGTCTTCGACGCCGGCACGAGCGACGACGGCCGCCCGTACTTCGCGATGGAGTACGTGCCCGGGGAGCCGATCACCGACTACTGCGACCGCGCGAAGGCCACCAACCGTGAGCGCCTCGAGCTGATGATCGACGTCTGTCGCGGCGTGCAGCACGCGCACCAGAAGGCCGTCATTCACCGCGACCTCAAGCCGAGCAACATTCTCGTGCGCGAAGGCGAGGCGCGGCCGCAGCCCAAGATCATCGACTTCGGTATCGCCAAGGCCATCGGCCAGAAGCTCACCGACCACACGATGCACACGCAGGTCGGCCAGTTCGTCGGCACGCTCGACTACATGAGCCCCGAGCAGGCGGATCCGAGCCAGCACGGGATCGACACGCGGTCGGACGTGTACGCGCTGGGCGTCGTGCTCTATCAGCTGCTCACGAGCACGTTGCCGTTCGATGCGGAGGAGATGCGGCAGGTCAGTCGCGAGGAGGCGTGCCGGCGCATCCGCGAGGAGGATCCGCCGCGCCCGAGCACGCGGGTGAGCTCGCTGGGAGCGGACTCGACCCAGTCGGCAGCCAACCGCCGGACCGACGTCGCGCTCATGACCAAAGAGCTGCGGGGGGACCTCGACTGGATCGTGCTCAAGGCGCTGGAGAAGGACCGCACGCGGCGCTACTCCTCGCCGGACGCGCTCGCGGCCGATCTCCAGCGCTTCCTCCACCACGAGCCGGTCGTGGCGCGCCCTCCGAGCGCCGCGTATCGCGCGCAGAAGTTCGTGAGGAGGCACCGGGTGGGGGTGGCGTTTGCCGCTGTGCTCGCCGCCGCCGCGATGGCCCTGGTGGTGACGACCCTCGTGCAGAACCGCCGGATCGCCGCCGAGCGCGACCGCGCGAATCGCGAGGCCCAGGCGGCCAATGCAGCTCTCGACTTCATGACCGACCTCTTCAACATCTCGGACCCGTCCGAGGCGCGGGGCAACAGCGTCACCGCGCGCGAGGTGCTCGACCGCGGCGCCGAGAAGATCGAGACCGCCTTCGAAGACGCGCCGGAGGTGAGGGCGCGGATGATGGGCACGATGGGCCGCGTGTACGAGAGCCTGGGCCTCTACGAGCCTGCGGAGAAGGCGCTCGAGACGGCTCTTCGTCTCCAGCGCGAGGAGCCGGGCGCCGACACGGTTGCTCTCGCGAAGTCGATCTCCGACCTGGGTTGGCTCCAGCGGGAGCGCGGCGACTTTCCTGCGGCGGAGCGGTCGTTCCAGGAGGCTCACGACATGCTGGTGCGTGAGCTGGGTGAGGACCACCTCGACGTGGCGACGCAGGTGAC
Organism: Candidatus Multivoraceae bacterium; assembly: GCA_965223385.1. Taxonomy (GTDB): domain Bacteria; phylum Acidobacteriota; class Thermoanaerobaculia; order Multivoradales; family Multivoraceae; genus JBCCLJ01. The sequence continues at coordinate 338,641 of CBDCWR010000004.1, forward strand.
GCGCCTGGGTATCGTGCATGCCGACCTCGCCGAGTACGACGAAGCGCTCGAGCTCAAGCAGCGTGCGTTCGAGATCGGCGAGCGCAACGACACGGATCGACTCAGCTACACGCAGAACCTCGCCAATGCGTATGCCGACCTGGGGCGGCCGAACGAGGCGCTTCCACTCTACGAGCGCATCCTCGAGCGGCGCCTCGAGATCTACGGGGGCGACCACGTCGACGTGGCGTTTGCCCACGACAACCTGGCCCTGGTGCTCTTCGACCTCGAGCGCTTCGACGATGCCGAGACGCACCACGTGCTGGCTCTCGAGATGCTGGAGCGCGTGTTCGGTCCGGAGCATCCGGAGGTGGCGCAGACGCTCGGGAACCTGTCGGCGTTCTACTTCGACCGGGGAAAGCTCGAGGAGGCCGAGCCGCTCGCGCGTCGGGCCGTGAAGCTCGCGCAGGGAGTGCTCGGCGACGGTCACCACATGACCGCCGACCACCTCTCGACCCTGGCCGACGTGCTCCTCGCCCAGGGTGACGTGGCAGGGGCGGTGGAGGCGGCGCGCGAGGTGCTGCCGATCTTCCGGCGGGCGCTGCCGGAGGATCATCCGAAGCTCACCGGTGGCCTGGCTCTCGTCGGCCGGGTGCGTCAGGCGCAGGGGCGCTTTGGTGAGGCCGAAGAGCTCCTCCTCGAGGCCTACCGCCGTAAGGTGTCCGAGAACCGGGAGGCAGAGGAGCCCATGCCGGTGGACGAGCTGGAGCCCCGGGAAGAGCTGCTTGCGCTGTTCGCCGCGATGGGAGAAGAGGAGCGCGGCCGACGACTCCTCGCGGAGATCGAAAAGGGCAACTGAGCGGGGAACGACCGGCGCGATTCGAGGGTTCGCGCTCGTCCCGTGAGAGCTCTCCCTGTGAGGGCGCCCTCGCATGTCGGGGTACTCTTTTGGCATGCACACCATCCAGCATCTGATCTCCTCCCAGAGCCAGGCCGGCTCCTCCGACCGCAGTGGCCCGGTGTTCAACCCGGCGACCGGTGCGCAGACAGCGCAGGTGCCGCTCGCCACGGCGCAGGAGGTGGGCACCGCGGTCGCCGCCGCGAAGGAGGCGTCCCACACGTGGAAGCGCAGCTCGCTGGCGCAACGCACGAAGCTGATGTTCGCGTTTCGCAACCTCGTGGACCAGAACGCCGACGAGATCGCCGACCTCATCACCGCCGAGCACGGCAAGGTGAAGAGCGACGCGCTCGGCGAAGTGGCGCGTGGTCTCGACAACATCGAGTACGCCTGCGGCATCGCCGAGCTCCTGAAGGGGAGCTACAACGAGCAGGCCTCCACCGGCATCGACGTCTACACGGTGCGTCAGCCGGTGGGCGTGGTGGCCGGCATCACGCCGTTCAACTTTCCGGCCATGGTGCCGCTGTGGATGATCCCGAACGCGATCGCCTGCGGCAACACGTTCGTGCTCAAGCCGTCGGAGAAGGACCCGTCGGCCCCGACGTTCATCGCGCAGCTTGCGCAGGAGGCGGGCTTCCCGCCGGGGGTACTCAACGTGGTGCACGGCGACAAGGAGGCCGTGGACACCCTGCTGCGGCACCCCGACGTGGACGCGGTGAGCTTCGTCGGCTCCACGCCCATTGCCCGCTACGTGCACGAGACCGCAACCGCGGCAGGCAAGCGCGTGCAGGCGCTCGGCGGCGCCAAGAACCACATGCTGGTTCTCCCCGACGCCGACATCGACCTCGCGGCTGATGCGGCGGTGTCGGCCGCCTACGGCTCGGCGGGCGAGCGCTGCATGGCGATCTCGGTGGTGGTTGCGGTGGGCACGTCAGCCGACCCCCTGATCGATGCGATCCGCGCGCGCATGGGGCAGCTGGTGATCGGCCCGGGGGACGACCCGGCCTCGGAGATGGGGCCGTTGATCACCCGCGAGCACCGCGACCGCGTGGCCAGCTACGTCGATGCGGGCCGAGAGGCCGGCGCCGAGGTCGTGGTGGACGGGCGCGAGCAGAGCTTCTCAGGCGACGGCTTTTTCCTGGGACCGTGTCTTCTCGACAAGGTCGGGCCCGAGATGTCGGTGTACACCGACGAGATCTTCGGACCGGTGCTGAGCATCGTTCGCTGCGACACGTACCCGGAAGCGATCGAGATGCTGAACGCCTGCCCCTACGGCAACGGCACGGCCATCTTCACGCGCGACGGCGGCGCCGCGCGGCGGTTTCAGGAGGACGCTGACGTGGGCATGGTCGGCATCAACGTGCCGATCCCCGTGCCCGTGGGCTACCACTCGTTCGGCGGCTGGAAAGACTCGCTCTTCGGCGACGCGCACATGTACGGCCCCGAGGGCGTGCGCTTCTTCACGCGCGCGAAGGCGATCACGAGCCGCTGGCCCGACCCGGCGGAGAGCCGGGTGGACCTGGGCTTCCCGCGGAGCACCTAGCAGCCCGTGGTGGAACTCCCGCGCGCCTGAGCGCGGGGATCTGGGCGATCCTGGTCGTATGCGACCGAAGAGGCGATGTGGTGCCATCGTCGATGAGGGCGCGTGCGGGCAGGGCGCCCAGACCTCCGCGCCCCCCTTCTTGGATGGATCTGGGGGTTTGCACGGCGTGGGCCCATCTGCGGCACCTCGCGCGCTCGACGATGGACACCGCATCGACTTCGCACGCGACGCACCACATCTGGGCCCACGGCGCACAAACTCAGATGCACGGGAGTTCCACCACGGACTGCTAGGTCTCAGGCCTCCGAAGCGGCCCGGCATACGGCGCTGCGATCTGGAAGGCTCTCGGCCTCCGCCGTATCTTTCTGATCCAACTGCACCTATACTGAGAGCAGTTCATCGGCGTCCACCGGTTTGACGCCCCGGCCACGCGGCCTGCCGAGCTGCCTTCCCGTTTCATGGAAGCGCGCGGCTCGCACGGTCCCGAAGGCCTGCAACATTCGCTCCGCCTGCAACCGGCCCTGGATCCAAGCGTCCAGGGAGGGCACGGACCGACTGACATCAGGAGCACTCGAGTGCCAACTGCAACTTCGCCCGCGCGGCGAACTGCGTCGCCCCACAGATCCAACCAGGCCGCGACGCCCCCGACCCCCAAGACCTCCGACTCTGCGCCCGCGGTGGCGCACTCTTTCACCGACCTCGACCTCGACCGCGAGCTCCTCGACGCCGTGAAGGCTCAGGGATACTCCCAGCCGACCCCCATTCAGGCCCAGGCGATCCCTCTCGTTCTCGACGACGTCGACGTGCTCGCGCGTGCGCAGACCGGCACGGGCAAGACCGCCGCGTTTGCGCTGCCGCTCCTGCAGCTGCTGAGCGAGTCCGATCAGAAGCTCTTCAAAGGCCGCGGTCCGCGCGTGCTGGTGCTCACTCCCACCCGCGAGCTCGCGGCCCAGGTGGAGGAGAGCTTCGCGACCTACGGCGCGCATCTGCCGCTCGTGTCCACCGTGATCTTCGGTGGCGTGAACATCAATCCCCAGAAGGCGGCGCTGCGCCGCGGGGTCGACGTGCTCGTCGCCACGCCGGGTCGTCTGCTCGACCATGCACAGCAGGGCACCGTGGACCTGCGCCACGTCGAGACGCTGGTTCTCGACGAGGCCGATCGCATGCTCGACATGGGCTTCATCCACGACATCAAGCGCGTGATGAAGCTCCTCCCCGAAGACCGACAGACGCTGCTGTTTTCGGCGACCTTCTCGCCCGAGATCCGCAAGCTCGCCCAGCGCTTCCTCTATGAGCCCGAGGTGGTCGAGATCGAGCCGCAGAAGCCTGCCGCCGAGACGGTGGAGCAGTTCGTGTACCGGCTCGAGAAGGGGGAGAAGCGCCACCTTCTCGCGCACCTCATCGACGAGGGCGACTGGCGCCAGGTGCTCGTGTTCACGCGCATGAAGCACGGCGCGAACCGGCTCGCCAAACAGCTCACCAGCGTCGGCATCGAGGCTTCGGCCATTCATGGCAACAAGAGTCAGGGCGCACGGACGAAGGCTCTCGCCGGCTTCAAGGAGGGCACCGTGCGGGTGTTGGTTGCGACCGACATCGCCGCGCGTGGTCTCGACATCGACCGCCTGCCGCACGTGGTCAACTTCGAGCTGCCGAACGTGCCCGAAGACTACGTCCACCGCATCGGCCGCACGGGCCGTGCCGGTGAGGAGGGCGAGGCCATCTCGCTCGTGAGCGAAGACGAAGGCAAGCACCTGCTCGGCATCGAGCGCCTCCTGGGCCGCCGTATCCCGGTGCTCGATGTGCCGAAGTACGAGCGCAGGAAGCCGGTCGCGTCGCCGGATCAGCCTCGGGGTGGCCCCCGCGCGGCCAACGACGCGGGTGGCTCAGCCCGTGGGCCACGGCGAAACCGTCGTCGCGGCGGCCGCGGTCGCGGCCAGAGCGGCGGCGCCTCCGCATCGAGTGGCGGAGCCACGGCCGGCCGCCGGGGCGGCCGCGGAAGAGGCCGTCGGACGGCCTAGCGACATCCATGGGTCGTCGTGGCGGTCCGCGACGGCAGTCAAACCTCAGCAGAGAAGCAGGTTGCCAGCAGTTCCGCTGGAACTGCCAAGCAGCTCACGTTTGAGCCGCTTGGGGGCTCAAACCTGAGTTGCCAGGGTCTCAGCCGCCTCACGGGCGAAGTAGGTGAGGATCATCTGCGCGCCGGCGCGGCGGATGCCGAGCAGGCTCTCGAGCATGACGGCCTCGCGGTCGACCCAGCCCCGCTCGCCGGCGGCGCAGATCATCGCGTACTCGCCACTCACCTGATAGGCCGCCACCGGCACGTCGACTGCGTCGCGCATCCGGCGAATGACGTCGAGATAGGGGCCTCCCGGCTTCACCATGACCATGTCGGCGCCTTCGGCGATGTCGGCGCGGGCTTCGCGCAGCGCCTCCTCGCCGTTGCCCGGGTCCATCTGGTACGTCTTCTTGTCGCCCGACTTGGGAGCCGAGTCGAGCGCGTCGCGGAAGGGGCCGTAGTACGCCGACGCGTACTTCGCCGTGTAGGAGAGGATCGAGACGTTCGTGTGGCCGGCGGCGTCGAGGGCGGTGCGGATCGCCGCGACGCGACCGTCCATCATGTCCGACGGCGCGATGATGTCGGCACCTGCGTCGGCCTGCGAGACGGCCATGGCGGCGAGGACATCGAGGGTCGGGTCGTTCACGATCTCGCCGTCTTCCACGATGCCGTCGTGGCCGTCGCTCGAGTACGGGTCCATCGCGACGTCGGTGATCACCGCAACCTCCGGCACCTCCGCCTTGAGCGCGCGCACGCATCTCTGAAGGAGCCCCCCTTCGTTCGTCGACTCGGTCGCCATCTTGTCCTTGATGCTGTCGGGGAGGGCCGGGAAGAGGGCGATCGCGGGAACGCCGAGGCTGTGGAGTGTCTTCGCCTGCTCGACGACGTGGTCGATGCTCTGGCGGTAGATCCCCGGCATCGACTCGACCTCGACCAGCTGGTCCTCGCCAGGGGTGACGAAGGCCGGCTGGATGAAGTTCCGTGCGCTGAGATCGGTCTCGCGCACGAGGTCACGCACCGCCGCGCTCTTGCGGTTGCGACGCGGGCGGGAGACGAGGTGCTGCGCGATCGCGTCGCGCGAGGTGAGATCGGGGGCCATGGCGTACTCCGTGGGCTGCAAGGGGTGCTGTGTCGTCGCGGCTCGGAGGGGCGGTTCGGGCGAACGATGCTACTGCTTCACGGCGTTCTGTGACCAAAATGGCCGTGAGGCCATGTCCCGACCCACCCCATCCTCTAAGGCCCTGGTTCTCGGCACGCGCGGCACTCCCCTCGCCCTGGCGCAGGCCTACGCCGTCGCCGCGCTGCTCGAAGGTGAGCGTCTCCGCGTGCGCGTGCAGGTTCTGAGCACGCAGGGCGATCGCAGCCTCGGTGGCTCGCTGATGCAGGTGAAAGGCATGTTCACGGGCGAGCTCACGGAGGCTCTCCTGCAGGGGGAGATCGGCGCCGCGGTGCACTCGCTCAAGGATCTGCCGGTCGAGGAGGAAGAGGGTCTGCGGATCGTGGCGATCCCTCCGCGCGAGCGGGCACACGATCTTCTGCTGGTGCGCGAGGAGCTGGCTGCCACGGAGCCCTTCTCCGGGCTCGAGGGTGTCGACCTCCTCGCGGACGACGGCGCGGGGAATCCGGAGGTTGCTCTGCCGGCGAGCGCCGCCTTCGCGGCCTTGCCGCAGTTGGCGAAGATCGGCACGTCGTCGCCGCGCCGCCAGGCGGGGGCGCTCGCCCTTCGGCCGGATCTCCTGTGCGTGGCGGTTCGCGGCGCGGTCGGCACGCGTCTGGAGTGGCTCCACGGCGGGGCTGTCGATGCGCTCATTCTCGCCGAGGCCGGGCTGCGGCGGTTGATTCGCGGCGCCGAGCATCCCGAGGTGGAGGATCAGCGCGGTGCCTTGAACGGTGTCGTGGCCTTCCGCCTCTCGCTGCCCTCCTGGCCGTGCGCCCCGGGGCAGGCGGCGCTGGCTGTGCAGGTCTCCCGGGGAGGCTCCTGGGATGGCCACCCGGCGATGGAAGCGCTCGACCACGCCCCCACCCGCGCTGCGGTCGAGCTCGAACGGGGGGTCCTCGAGGCGCTGGGTGGCGGGTGCCGCCTGCCGTTCGCCGCCTTTTCGCCCGACGGATCCCGCTGCGAGGCGTGGCTCGCGGAAGAGGACTGGCGCGACGCGGCGAGAGCCGCGGCAGCACCGAGCCTCGCGGCGGTGAGCATCCAGCGCACTCAGAACGCGCAACAGGCGGCCGCTTCCGAGATCGTGAGCACGTTGCGCGCCGCTCAGACGGCCCCCGCCGATCGCGAGCCGGGGTCGGACGTCGACGGCGTCGCGAAGGAAGATCGCCCGAGAGACAGGGTGGATCTGTTCGTCACCAGCGCAGCGGCGGGGCGGCTCGTGCGCCTGCTCCCGGCGCAGGTGCGGACGGCGGCGGCATCTCTTCTGGAGCCACGTGCCCTGGCGACGCCGTGGCCCGCGGAGGCCGTCGACCTGAGCGGTCCGCGGCGCGGGTGGCCCTGGGTGCTGGTGAGCTCGCCCACTGCAGCGCGGATTCTCGTGCAGCACATGGAGATGGACGAGCTCTGGGGGCGGCTTCCCTGGTGTGCCCTGGGTGAAGGCACCGCCCGCGAGCTGGTGGGCCTCGGCGTGCCGGCCAACCTGGTGGCCAGCGCCCGCGACGCGGGTACCTTCGCACAGTTCGTTCTCCACGCGATCGACGCGTCGCGCCCCCTGTTCGTCCCGCAGTCCGACCGCTCCTCGGGCGCCCTCGTCTCGGCCCTCGAGTCGGCAGGTCGCAGCGTTCGTGCGTGGCCCGCATACGCGGTCGAGGAGCGTCGCCTCCGAGGCTGGCCGGGCGTGGACGCAGCGCCGGCCCGTGTGCTCTTCACTTCACCGTCGCAGATCGATGCGGCCCGCAGCCAAGGGCTCGAGCTGCCGGCGGAGTGCTGGGCCTTGGGCGAGTCGACGGCAGAGGCTCTCGAGCAGGCCCGCACGGAGATCGAAGCCGCGTTGGAGCAGCCGCTGACCCTGCGCACCGCGGCGAGTCCGACGGCCGAGGGGGTCGCAGCGCTATGGACTGTCGCCCAGAACGAAGCGAGGAGCCAGCCATGAAGACGAGCGAAGAGCTCTGGAGAGAAGCCCGCAGGCACCTGGTGGGTGGCGTCAACAGCCCCGTACGCTCGTACTCTGCCGTGGGTGGCACGCCGCCGTTCATCGAGCGGGCCGAGGGCGCGCGCATGATCTCGGAGGACGGAACGGAGTACGTCGACTTCATCAACTCCTTCGGGCCGCTGGTTCTCGGCCACGCCCACGAGACCGTGGTGCAGGCGATCTGTGAGGCTGCGCAGCGCGGCACGTCGTTCGCCGCGCCCCACCGTGGCGAGGTCGAGATCGCGGTGCAGATCAAGGAGCTCATTCCCCGGATCGAGAAGGTGCGGCTGGTCAACTCGGGGACCGAAGCCGTGCAGTCGGCAGTTCGTCTGGCACGAGGCTGCACGGGCCGCGACCTGTTGGTGAAGTTCGAAGGCTGCTACCACGGGCACGTCGACGCGCTCCTGGTCGAGGCGGGGAGTGGTCTGGCCACGTTCGGCGTGGCGTCGAGCGCTGGCATCCCGGAGGGCACGGCCCGGGACACGGTGGTGCTGCCTCTCGACGACCGTGAGGCGTTGGCCGAGACCTTCGCAGCGCACGGCGATGAGATCGCCTGCGTGATTCTCGAGCCGCTGCCGGCGAACAACGGCCTGCTCCCCCAGCGCACCGAGTTCCTGCAGCAGATCCGCGACCTCTGTGATCAGCACGGCGCTCTGCTCGTTTTCGACGAGGTCATCACCGGCTTCCGCTCACGCCACGGCACGGTCGGCAACGCGCTCGGGATCCAGCCCGACCTGTACACCCTCGGCAAGATCATCGGCGGCGGCCTGCCTGTTGGCGCCTACGGTGGTCCGAGAGAGCTCATGGACCAGCTGGCGCCGCTGGGCCCCGTGTATCAGGCGGGAACGTTGTCGGGGAACCCTCTCGCCGTGGCGGCTGGCTCTGCCACGCTGCGCGCCATGACCCAAAGCGACGGTTGGGCACGCCTGGAGGAGCTGGGCCAACAGCTGGAGGCCGCCGTGGGGCCCGTTCTCGAAGCCTCTCCGCACCCCTACTCCCTCGTGCGCCACGGCTCCATCTTCTGGATGGCCTACGGCGCGAACGAGCCGATTCGGCGCGCAGACGCGTTTCATCCCGACACGGCCCGCGCGTTTCGCGAGCTTCACGGGAGGATGCTCGGGCGCGGCTGGATGTTGGCGCCGTCCGCCTACGAGGTCGGTTTCCTCTCGCTCGCACACACGCAGGAGCTCATGGAGGCTTTTGCCGCGGACCTCGCGGCCAGCCTGCAGGAGATACCCCCTCTCGAGTAGCGGGCTCGCGGCGTCGGGGCCCTGTGACGAATGGAGGGGCCCTGTTCGCGGCCGGCAGTGGCAGGATAGGCAGACGATGACTTCTCTCTGTGTCGTCAGCAGCCACTGGACCGCCGGTGGCACCGAGGCGATTGCGGCGCTCACGTTGCCCGTGCAGCACCGTGCCGAGCGGCTTCGCCGCCTGAAGGACCAGGTTGGCGCGACCGAAGTGCTCTACCTCGCCACGTGCAACCGCGTGGAGGTGCTCCTCGTCGTGCCGTCGCACGAGCCGCTGGAGGACGAGCTCTGCGACGTTGTCGCACAACAGCTGCCGCTCGACCCCAAAAAGGCGGCGGGGGTGCTTCGCGGGCAGCTCGAGGTGCGCTACGGCGACCTCGCCGTCGAGCACCTGTTCTCGGTTGCGGCAGGCCTCGACGCGGCCCGCGCAGGCGAGACCGAGATTCGCTCTCAGATGCGTCGCGCTCTGTCCGAGGCGCAGGAGCTGGCCCTTGGTGGCCCTCTGACGCGGGATGTCGTCGAGCGTGCGCTTGCGGCCGCGCGGCGGATCCACGAGCGCGCCGGGCTGGCCCCCGAGCGCGCGTCCCTCGCCCACGTCGCACTCGACCTCCTCGGCGAAGACGAGCCTGTGGCGCTGCTGGGCGTGACGCCGTTGATCGGGACCTGCGCCGCGCGCCTCCTGCGCGCCGGGCGTGAAGGATGGGTGGTGAACCGCACCGCGTCGAAGGCGCAGGAGCTCATCGAGGAGCTGGCATGCGAGCTGCGCGCGCGTGGCCAGCTGCGGGAGGGCGGCCCGGTCACGTTGCGAGCCATGTCGCTCGATCAGTTCCGCGAGGAGCCGCCGCCAGTGGCCGCGCTCGTGACGGCGGTCGGGGCGACCGAGCCGGTGCTCGATCGCGACGCCCTCGAACGCCTGGTGGAGCGCTGCCCGACCCGGCTTCGAGTGCTGGATCTCGGCGTTCCACAGAACATCGATGCGCAGGTCTGCCCCGAGCTCGGGATCGAGCACGTCGGGATGGACCGCGTGAACGAGCATGCGCGCCAGGCCGCGCTGGCCCAGAGCCAGCTCATCGACGTGGCGCGGCGCCACCTGCGGCGCGAGCTCAACGAGTACCGTCGCGTCGTGGCGGGCCGGACCCTGGCGCCGGTCATGATCGACCTGGGCGCCCAGGCGCGCAACACCCTGCGCGAGGGCGTGCGGGAGATTGTCGCCTGCCGGCTGATCGACACGGGGGTGGCCGACTGCGAGCTCGTCGACCGGTGGATCGAGCGCATGGCGAAGAAGGTGAGCCACGTGCCCTTCAAGGGGCTCCGCGCGCTCGCGGCGTCCCACGGCCCCGAGGCTGTGGCGAGCTTCCTCGAGGCGGCGGATCCGGAGCTGGCGGCGCGCTACGCGGAGGCGACGCGCGCCGAGGTGCACCGCGCCCACGGTGAGCCACAGAACGACGCGGAGGCATCTGCTCCCAGAGGCTCCGAGACCTCCGCAGCCTCCTGACGTCAGGCCATGTGCGTCGGGCGCGGCGATGTGTCGTCGGCCTCGAGCAGCGCGTGCGCGAGCTGGGTGGTCATCTCGGCCTGCAGGTCGCGCCCCTCGGGTCGGCCGTAGAGGTTGTTCATCTCGTGCGGGTCGCTCTCGAGGTCGAAGAGCTCGCCGTGCTCTGCGCCCGCGTACAGCGTGAGGCGCGCCTGGTCGGTGACCACCGTGCGCATGCGGAGGTGCTGGCCCGTGCCGACCATGTCGAACATCTCGTCCTCCTCGACGAGGGTCTGTGTGCGGCCGGCGGCCGTGGGATCGTCGAGCAGCGACGCGAAGCTCGTGCCCTGCATGCCGTGAAACGCGGGGACGCCGGCCAGCTCCAGCAGGCTCTGGCCGATGTCGAGCGAGCTCACGAGGGACTTCGCGACGCCCGGATCCTGCCCCGGCTTCGCCACCACCAGCGGCACGCGGATGCACCCTTCGTAGTGCATGCCGGCCTTCAGCATCACCGAGTGGTCGCCGAACATGTCCCCGTGGTCGCTCGTGAACACGAGGATCGTGTCGTCGAGTCGGCCGGAGCGCTCGAGGGCGCCCAGGATGCGGCCCACCGCGTCGTCGATCATCGTGATCATGCCGAACTCCTTCGCGGCCGCCTCGCGGTACTGCTCCGGGGTCGGCGCGAAGGGGCTCATGAAGCCGCGCTGCGATCCGCGGTGCTCGAGCAATCGACGGTAGTGCGGCATGGACCTCTCGTGGGCGTCTCCGAACGTCGCAGGCAAGGGGATGGACTCCGGGTCGTACAGGTCGAAGTACCTGCCGGGGGGCGTAAAGGGGTGGTGCGGGTCCGGGAAGGAGCACCAGAGGAAAAAACGGATCGTCGGAGCGCTCGTCCAGGAAGGACACGGCCTCGTCGGCGACCCAGGTGGTCGGGTACATGTCCTCGGGCACCGCCGTACGCCACACCTGCTTCGACAGCGCCTCGTAAGGCAGGGCGTTCACCGCCCCCTGCAGCTTCTCGGGGTCGACTCCCTGCGCCATCAGCCAGCGGAAGTAGTGCCCGGAACAGTAGTCGGAGTGGTTCGTCGTGAGACGGACGTGGTCGAAGCCGTAGAAGTCGGGAGGCAGAACCACGTCCTCCACCTTGTGGCGCTCATCGAGCTCCCACTGGTCCCAGCCTTCGGGGTAGGTCGCTGCGACGGCGTCGAGGTCGGGTGCGTCTTGGAACGACTGGCTTGCTATGTGCTCGTTGTGACCCATGTTCTGGAAGTGACTCTTGCCCACGAGCCCGGTGCGGTAGCCGCTGTCGCGCAGGGCACGCACGAACGTCTGCGCTCCCCAGGCGAGTGGCACCCCGTTGAACCGTGTGCCGTGTACGGACGGCATGCGGCCCGTGGCGATGGAGGAGCGGTTCGGCATGCAGATGGGGTTCGCCACCATCGCGCGGTCGAAGCGCGTGCCGCGCGCTGCGATGCCGTCGAGGTGCGGCGTCTGCACGATCTCGTTGCCGCCGAAGCCCGTGTGGTCGGGGCGATGCTGGTCGGTGATGAAGAACAGAAACGAGGGTCTGGGCATGATGAGCTCCTAGTCGGATCTTTGGGGGTCAGATCTTCGACGAGGCCGAGAAGCCGTGGAGGACGATCACCCCGGCCACGATGAGCGCAATGCCGAGAAGACCGGCCGCGTCGACCTTCTGCCGGAAGACGACGTAGCCGATCAGCACGATCAGTGCCGTTCCAGCGCCCGACCAGGTGGCGTACGCGACGCCCACCGGGATGTGCTCGAGGCAGCGCGACAGGAAGTAGAAGCTGCAGCCGTAGGCGACGAGGAGGATGGTGCTCGGCACCATTTTGGTGAAGCCTTCGGAGGGCTTGAGGGCCGAGGTGCCGATGACTTCGCTGACGATGGCGAGGAAAAGGAAGGCGTAGGCGTTCATGGAGCTCTCTGGGTCATCCAACGGAGTTGGTACAGGCGCGGATCGGCGGCGGAGGCCGTCCGGCGCTCGAGACGAAGTCGGCGGTCGTTTGTCGCGGCCCGGATCGGCATCCGACGCCGTCCGGTGAGGTTCCTGGTGCTGTGTTCGGGGCGACCTCTCGATCGGGTGTCGCGGCCCGGATCGGAATCAGCCCTCGTCCGGGGGACGCCTCGGGGTTCCTGGTCTCTAGGAGGGGCCCTCGGCTGGACGTCGTCGGCTCGGGGCGGCTCAGGACTTCTTGCGTTGTCCTGGCGCCGCCGACGTCTGAACCCCCCGGCCGAGGGCTGATCCCGCTCCGGTCGCCTGGGGTCGGCTCTCGGACCGCGCGGGAGCTCGGGGAGTGGTCCGCGGATCGTGGTTGCAGCAGGCTGGTCCCGTTTCGGTCGAACGGGAGGGATCCCTTGGTCGCGCGGGGGATCGAGTGACGCGGCGAGCGGCCAGAGGGCGGAGAGGGAGGGCACTGTCCGCGATGGGAGAACGGCGCTCCATGAGAGACGCGGTGAGTGTTGCGGGCCTTCATGGACGCGATTCGCTGCCGCGCAGCCTGTTCAGGCCCAGGCCGGCGAGGAAGATCGTCAGCGTTCCGAAGACGATGATCAGGTTGCTGTGGAAGGGGCTGCGGAGCCACTCGAGGTCGCCTTCGAGGCGCGGGGAGAGGGTCATCCATAGGATGACGAGGATGCCGAGGGTGGTGGCGAGCGCGGCGGCGGCGCGGTCGACCTTGCGGGCGATCATGCCGAGCAGGAACAGGCCGAGGACGCCTCCCGCGAAAATCCCGGAGAGGGTCCACCAGGCGTCGAGCAGGCTCTGGGTGCCGATCATCGCGAGGGCCGTGGCGGTGCCGGCCGCGCCCATGACCACGGTGCCCAGCCGGAGGAGGCGCAGACGCACCGCGTCGCCGGGATCGGGGTCGACGTACGCCTCGTAGACGTCCGCGAGCGCGACCGTCGCGGAGCTGTTGAGGCTCGTGTCGATGCTCGAGACGGCGGCCGAGAAGAGCGCCGCCACCAGGAGCCCTGCGAGCCCGGCAGGGAGGCGCGTGGCAATGAAGTGGGGGAGCGCCTGATCGGCCACCGCCGGGTCGGTGACGGCGGCAGCTCCCGCTGCGGCCATCAGCTCGGCCTGGAGGGTGGTGTCGTTCTGCGCGAGCACGAAGAGGGCCGAGCCCAGGAAGAAGAAGAGGAGCGACACGGGGACGTAGAGCGCCGCGGCGAGCCAGACGGAGCGGCGCGCCTCCGAGGCGCTCCTCGCGGTGTGGAACCGCTGCACGTAGCTCTGGTCGATGCCGAAGTTGTTGAGGTTGATGAACAGGCCGTACGCGAAGACCACCCAGAACGTGGCGGTGCCGAGGTCCGGACCCCAGGGCCCGAGGCTGAACTTGCCGAGCTCGTTTCCCTGCGAAAGGACGGCTCCGAGCCCGCCGGGCGTACCGCTGAGGACCAGGCCGAGCACGAGCAGGGCTCCCAGCGAGAGCACGATCGACTGCACGACGTCGGTCCAGATCACGGCTTCGATGCCGCCGACGAGCGTGTAGACGGTGACGAGGACACCGGTCACCACGATGATCGACGTCAGGCTCCAGCCGGTGAGGGCGCTCATCGCGAGCGCCACCCCGAAGAGGATGGAGCCTGTACGCGCCAGCTGCGTCAGCAGGTAGCAGACCACCGCGTAGGTCCGAGCCCAGCGCCCGAAGCGGTCCTCCAGGTGGTGGTATGCGGAGATGTGCCCGCCGTCACGGTAGAACGGCACGAACCAGCGCGCGGCCACCCAGGCCGCGAAAGGCAGCGTGAGGCTGAAGGTGAACGAGCTCCAGTTCGACGCGAAGGCGCGCCCCGGCACTCCGAGGAAGGTGTTGCTCGAGAGGAAGGTGCCGAAGAGAGAGAGCCCCACCGCCCAGCTGGGCAGACGTCCACTGGCCGCCATGAAGGCCTCTGGCGAGCGGTTGCGCCGTGCGAACGAGGCGCCGAAGGCGAGCAGCGCCGCGCCGTAGAGCAGCAGAACCCAGAGATCGAGATGGCGGAGCGTGGTCACGGAGCCGCAGCGCCGGAGGGACTCAACGGACGCCTTCGGTGCCGACCTCGTCGGGCCACACCCCGAACTCGATGGGACGCGTCTCGATCTTCGCGGGGTCGAGCACGACGTGCTGGATGCGCTCACGTCGGTAGGTGTACGTGAGGTGCACCATGCCGTCTGCGGTCTGGATGATCGCAGGATAGGAGTACTCGCCCGGCTGGTCTTCGAGGAGCACCACTGCGTCCCACGACTTGCCGTCACGGGTGAGAGCCAGGTTCAGCTTGGAGCGCGAGGTGCGGCTGCGCTCCGTGTGGTTGTAGATCAGGAGGTGGCGGCCGTCCTGCAGCGTCACGGCATCGACGCCCGCACTCGGGTTGGGCAGGGAGGTGGCTTCGAGGGGTGACCAGGTCTGACCGCGATCGCTCGACCACGTCTCGACGATGCGGTTCTGCTGGGAGCGACACAGGGCCTGGATGCGCCCGTCTTCGTGACGGATGAGCGCCGGCTGGATCACGCCAAACGGCGCGGCGCGGTCGCCAAGGTGGTCGGGTGGCTCGGCGAATCGCCAGGTCTCGCCGCCGTCGTCGGAGAGCTCGAAGTGCACCTTCCAGCCGTCGTGCTCGGTCGATGCTCCCGAGACGAGGCGGCCGCCAGCGAGCTGGAGCGGTTTCGCGCGCACGGGGCCGATGAGGTCGTTCGGGAGACGTGCGGTCGCGGACCACGACGCGCCGCCGTCGCGCGAGCGCATCACTTCGCCCCACCAGGTGTCCGGGCTCGGCCCCACTTTGTAGAAGAGCTGGAGCGGCGCATCACCCGTGGTGTGCACGAGGACCGGATTCCAGGTGGGGAAACGCTCGTCGCCGCGCACGCCGTTCGTCACCTCGACCGACTTGCTCCACGTGCCGCCCGGCTCGCGCACCGACACCCAGATGCCTACGTCGGGGTGCTTCTCGCCGGTGCCGCCGAACCATGCTGCCACCATCCGGTTGGACCCGGGTGGGCTCTCGACGATGGTCGAGGCGTGGCATCTCGGATGATCAGGCTCGGGATCGATGATCGTGCGCTCGGTGATCAGCTGTCCGCCTGCGCTCGTTCCGAGCGGGAGGCAGAGCACTGCGACCAGCGCGCGAGCCCGGGCTTTCCGAGGCCACGTTTGGGAACTGCGCGGTTCGAGCGTTCTGGGCCGGTTCATCGCGTCACGCGTGTCTGTTCTCAGAGACGAGATCGGACCCTAGCATGGGCTCCTGGGAGCTCTCGGCTCGGGACGCGAGGCGTGAACTCATGCTTTGGCGCACCGACGGGACTGTGATGGGGAGTGAGCTCCTCTTGTCGATGACAGGAAAGATCGTGAGCTCACTATCGGCGGGCGGCCGTGTCTTTCTCCTCGAGGAGCGTCTCGACCGCTACTGGCTGTGGTCGTCCGAAGGAACGCCTGCCGGCACGAGTTTGATCGGAGAGGTCCCGAGGCTGCGTGGCGGACCTCCCCGAATCGTCGCGGCTAGTACGAACGCGGCAGTGCTCGAAGGTGACGGGGCCGCACCCGGCAGCTCGGCTCCGTTCGTCGCGACGGTGCAGCCCGGGTCGGTGCGAAGGGTCTCGGGAGAGGCGGCGAGCGTCGAGGTCGATGCCGCTGGATTCGTCGCCGAGGCCGCAGTCCTCGTCGGCCAGTCGGCCAGACGACTCGGCGACGTCGCTTTGGATCGTGCCAGGCGGCTCCAGCCACTCCCAGTGGATCGGAGACCTGTGCCGCGAGTGCGAGCGGCCGGCGGTGCTGCGGGGTGAGACGAGGGTCTTGGTTCACTTCAATAGGAGCGGGCACCTCTTCGGCAGCGACTTGACGGCGCGTGGCACGGAGCTCCTGGCTCGGAGTGTTGGTCACGTGGTTCCGGACGGAGCTGACCGTTGGCTTCTTGGCGCCTCGACCGGGGTGCTCTCGACCGACGGAACTGCGGGTGGAACGGTCGAGATCGCAAGCGGCCTGCGTCGTGTGTTCATGGCCCAGGCGCCGTTCCTGACGCGAGCGGCTGGCAGCGTGATCTACGCCTCGAGAGGGCCATCGCATCTCCCGAGTCACGAGCTGAGCCTCTGGCGGACGGGAACCGGGGGACCTCCGCGGAAGTTCTATGAGCGCTTCGTCAGCGGCGGAGGGACAGAGGTCTTCTCCGAGGCAAGCGATGATGAGCGTTACTGGCTCCTGCAGCGGTCAGGTGCCCTTTGGCGTTTCGATGCGGCGGGTGTCCAGCAGATCGACGTGGACTGGCCGTGCCCGGTCGAGGGTGGCGTGCGGAGCGATGGAAGGCGGCTCGTTTTCGGACGTCGCCTTCGAGGTCCGCGTGACGGACACCTGGACGGGCGAGGTGAAGGTGTATGCCAACCCGCAGGACAACCTCGCGAGTGTCGGAGACGTGAGCGCGTTCTAGCCCTCGGGGAGGTCGCCGTCGTGAGAGCATGCGGAATCACGCGCGCTCCCTGGTGTGGCCTTGTCGGGCCCGGACGGGGGCCTCAGATCACACCAGGGGGATGGCACTCGCTGAACCGCGCGTGCCGGAAGGAGAGTGCATGCGCCAGTCTGTCGACGTCATCACACAACGTCAAAGGAGCTGCGCTTTGTGCGCCGCCCACCGCTTCTCCCGTAGTGCCCTCGGGATCATCCTGGCGCTCGTGGTCGGTCCGGGGCCAGCGGATGCGCAGGGTCTCCATCCCAGAGCGGCGACAGGGCGCCCCGATCTCGAGCGCGTCGCGTCATCGACCACCCGCTCCGATCTGCTCTACATGCCGTACTTCAAGGTCTCGCCGAGCACCGGCGTCGTTGCGCTCTTTGCGCTGCGCAACGTGACCTCGTCGCAGATCTTCGTTTCGACCACGTTCACCCTCTTCGACGGCACGGTCGTCCAGTTTCAGGACTCCATCGACGCCCTCGCCACACTCACCGTGAACCTCAACGACGTCCAGCTGCCCACTTCGGCCAACGGCACCGCCGAAGGCTCGGCGCGTTTCGCCGTGGTGAACGCCGGATCGACCACGCCCAACGGCAATCAGGCGCTCATCGGCGACTACTTCTTCGTGGACCCCGGCAACGACTTCGCCACAGGCGACCGCCTCGTCACGGACGCCGATCGCTGCAACCGCTTCAGCACACGGTTCGCGGACGGTGGCGTCTTCAATGGAACGACCTTCAACATCGTTGCGCCGAGCTTCGTGCCGGCGGCGAGTCCCAGCTTTTCAAACGGCCTGGCGACGCTGTTCTCTGCCGACGTCTACGACGAGGCCGGGGTTGCGGGCACCGGGTTTTCCGGAGATTCGGCCGGGAACCTCTTTGCCACGAGCACGGCCGTCATCGGGCCGCAGGTCGGGCTGCCGACCTTCGGCTCGATCGAGTGGACCTTCGCCGACGGGCAGACCGGGTTCGTCACCTGGTCGATGAACGCAGGTGGCCGCTTCTCGGTCGGCATGCTCGGGACCTGCCTCGACTAGTCAGAAGCGGTCCGACGGCCAGAAGTGAAACGGCTGGTCGCCGAAGAGGGAGGCGAGCGTGGCTCCTTCGGCGAGCGGTCGGATCATCCACACCGGGCGCCGCGGGTCGTCCGGGCGAACCTCGGGCGCCTCGACCTCGTGCACCCGGAGGCCGCGTGCGTCGAGCGCGGCCGCAAGCGACGCGTCGGCCAGTCGGGGAGCCGTGAACGAGCGCGTCTCCTGAAGCGCGCCCGCGTGGGCGAAGAGGTCGGCCAGCACCAGCTCCGAACCCTGCGCTCCGCCCCACTCGGTCGCCACCCAGCCGGAGCCGAGGTTGGTCCCCCGTAGGTAGGCCGATGTGCGCCCGTCGGCTAAACCCACCCAGATGTCCTCCAGCGGGTGGCCGGCGACGCGGAGGCTCGACTCCCAGTCGTCCTCCGTGCGCGCGATGGAGCCGCAGCGAGGCGTCGTGTACTGCGCGTGGAGCTGTCGGCACGTCTCGAGATCTGTCGCCCGATCGAACGGGCGAATCGTGGTGGCGCCGACCGCGGCCAGGCTGGCGGGTGCGTCGATCTGCGTCGACGTCTCGGGCCACGGCTTCCAGCCGAGGGCGCCGTACCACTTGGCGCGGGTTCCCGACAGGAGCGAGAGCACCATACCTCGGTCTCTCATGTCCCCCGCCGCGCATTCGAGCGCCTTCTCGGCGAGGCCCCTACGGCGGTGCGAAGGGGCGGTGAACACCGAGCCGATGCCGCCGACTGCCACCCTCTCGCCGCGCAGCCACATGTCGCGCGGAAAAATCTGCACGCAGGTGACGAGCTCGCCCTCGTCCTCCGCCACCCACACGTTGGCGGGCTCGAAGCGGCTGTCCTGGTCGACGTACTTGCGGAAGAAATCGCTTCCCTTGCGCCCGTCGCCGAACGGCCAGCCGTCGAGGAGTGCGAGGAACCGGGGCTCTTCACCCGGCTCCAGCTGGCGGACGATCTCGCTCATGAACCGGCTGCAGCCGCCCCCGCCGCGCCCAGCGCCAGCAGCCGCGTGCCGGTGCGCACGTACCAGGTCCCGTCGACGAGTGCCGGTGAAGCGATCACCTGCTCGTCGAGCGAGTTCACGTGCAGCACCTCGAAGGGGGGCGCGTCGCGCAGCACGAACGTGTCGCCGTCGTCGTTCGTGAAGAACACCTTGCCGCCCGTGGCCACCGGGGCGGCCGAAAAGCTCTCGCGCCGCGCCTCTCCGAGACGCTCCTGCCAGGCGACCTCGCCCGTCTTCGCCTCGTACACGGTGACCACGCTCGCCATGTCGTTCACCATGAAGAGGTAGTCGCCCACCACGATGGGGGCGGGGACGAAGGGCGAGCCTTTCGGCGACGACCAGACGACGTGCGAGGAGGTGACGTCGCCGCTGCCGCCCGGCCGGATGGCCAGGGTCGGACCGGCGCGTCCCGAGGACGCGAACACGAGATCGTGGGCGACCACGGGGGTCGGGATCACCTCGAACGTGTTGCCCTTGGCGAACCAGAGCTCGCGACCCGTGTCGGGGTCGTAGCCCGTGACCTTGGCCTGTCCGGAGACCACGATCTCGTCGCGCTGCTCGTTCCCGCTCTGCACGCGGAGGGCCACCGGGGAGTTCCACCCGACCTTCGCGTCGCGGGCGGTGCGCCACAGCTCCTTGCCCGTCGACTTGTCGAAGGCGGCGATGAAGGCGCCACCCGGGCCGCGGTGATCCTGCACGAGGATCAGCTTGTCGCGATAGAGCAGTGGCGACGACGCGGTGCCGTGGAACGCCTGCACGTTCGGGATCGGCGTGTGCCACCGGATCTCGCCGTCGAGGTCGAGTGCGAGAAGACCGGCCGAACCGAGGTAGGCGTACACGAGCTCGCCGTCGGTCGAGGGCGTCGACGATGCGTGGCCGTTCTTCGGATAGGCGGGCTCCGGGTCGGTCTGCGGGGCGTCGGTCTCCCAGAGCAGCCGCCCACTCGACCGATCGAAGGCCAGCACGCTGCGGCGCTTGCCGCCGTCGCGCGCCGTGGTCAGGAAGATGTGGTCTCCCCAGACGATGGGCGACGAGTTGCCGCGGCCCGGGACGTCCGTCGCCCAGAGGACGTTCTCGGTGGGGCCCCAGCGGTCGACGTAGCCCGAGCCGATCACTTCGCCCTGGCCGGACGGCCCGCGCCAGCGCGGCCAGCTCGGCACCTCGGTCTCGGGAGCCGGGATCATGTGTGCCTCGGGTGCTGCGCTCTGGCTCGCGAGGGGGGTGGCCGTGAAGGCCACCAGGGTGCCGAGCGCGGTGAGGCCCACGAGTTGCGTCGCGCGCCGAAGGGGAGAGACGAAGGGAGCTGTGCGCATGTGCCACCTCGGGCAGGCAATGGGAGAAGGGCAAGGGGTCGCGGGAGGACGATGCCTGGTGTGCGAGTATGAATCATCCCAGGTCCACAGGCAGGCGAGCTCGGCGAGTAGGTGCAAGGAAGCGGTTCAGACGGCGCGGTGTCCTCCGCCGCGGCAGGCAGCCCGGCGGCGATGACCGTCGGCCTGCAGCTGTACACGCTGCGTCATCGCATGGAGGCCGACGTGGACGACGCGCTGGCCTGCGCTGCACGGGCGGGCTACGAGGCCGTGGAGCTTTTTGGTGGGTGGTGGAGCGTACCCCCGGACGGCTGGCGCCGCCTCCTGCGCCGCTTCGACCTGCGGGCGGCGGCCGCGCACACGACGCTCGACGCGTTACGAGAGAGCGGTGCCTCCCAGGTCGCCGAAGAGATGGGGGTGGTCGGCTGTGATCGCCTGATCGTGCCCTGGGTGCCTCCCGAGCTTCGCGCGACCGCCCAGGACTACGTCGATCTCGGTGCCACGTTGAACGACCTCGGCACGTCGCTCAAGGCGCGGAGCCTCCATCTCGGCTACCACAATCACGAATGGGAGTTCGAGCTCGAGGGGGAGACCGACGGCTTGACCCTGGTGACGGCCCAGATGTCGCATCCCGGCATGTTCGTGGAGCTCGACGTCTTCTGGGCCGCGTGGGCCGGCCTCGACCCCGTCGCTCTCGTGCGGAACTTCGGCAGCAGGCTCCGCATGCTGCACGTCAAGGACGGGCGTCTCGCACCGGAGAAGACGCCCGACGAAGCCGAGATCCTGCCCGCGGGCAGCGGTGACCTGCCCATGCTGGAGATCCTGCGCGCCGCGCGCGACGCCCGCGTCGAGGCGGTCTTCGTCGAGCTCGACCGATTCCCCGGCGGGCCGCCGGACGACGAGGCAGCCATCACCGAGAGCCTGAGATTCCTGCGCGCCACGCTCGACCAGCTGGGCGTGGAGGTGCGCTCATGAGCGGGTCGGGGGTGGTCGGCGCCCTCGAAGCGGTCGACGTCGCGATCCTGCTGGCGTACCTCGTCGCTGTGGTCGCGCTCGGCATGTGGCAGGGACGTAAGGTCAAGACCGCGGCCGACTTCTTCCTGGCCGGGAAGACGCTGCCGTTCTGGGCGGTCGGCATGTCGATCGTGGTCAGCGACATCGGCGCGACCGATTTCATCGCCGTCGCCGGAGGCACCTACACCTACGGCCTCGCGCAGGCCAATTTCGACTGGCTCGGCTCCATGCCGGCTCTCGTGCTCTGCGCCTTTCTCTTCGTCCCGTTCTACTGGCGGTCCGGCGTGCTCACGATCCCCGAGTTTCTCGGCCGTCGCTACGGGGGCTCCGTGCAAACCTTCCTGGCCGTGTGCTGGGGCGTGATCCTGCTGTTCAACCTCGGCATCATGATCCACGCCACGGCCGTCCTGATGCGTGGTGTGCTCGGGTGGGACGCGTCGCTCTCGATCTGGGTGACCACCGTCATCGTGGGCCTCTACACGATCTCCGGCGGCCTGACGGCCGTGGTCATGACGGACGTGCTCCAGCTGGTGATCATGTTCGCCGGCGGTGGCGTCCTGGTGTGGAGCGCCCTCTCGCGGGTCGGAGGACTGTCCGCGCTGCGTGAAGGCGTCCTCGCGCAGGGGCCGGCCTACGCCGACCACTTCTCGCTCTACCTGCCACACGATTCGCCGACGCCTTTCCCCTGGACCGGTATCGTGCTTGGCCTCGGCATCGTGCTGTCGACCGCCTACTACTCCGGGAACCAGTCGGTCGCGCAACGCGCACTGGGCGCGCGCTCCGAGTGGGACGCCAAGGCGGGGGTGCTCCTCGCAGGCTTCCTCAAGCTGTTCATCCCGGTCCTGGTGGCTTTGCCGGGCCTGGCCGCGATCCTCCTCGTGCCGGGGCTCGAGAACGGGGACGACGCCGTGCCGTCGCTCATCGGCCTCCTCCTGCCCGCCGGCCTTCGCGGCCTGATGTTCGCGGCCTTCATGGCAGCGCTCATGTCGAGCGTCGACTCGAACCTGAACTCGGCGACCACCCTCTGGACGAACGACATCTTCGGGCGCCTGATGGCCTTCCTGCGGCGGCCGATTCCCGAAGAGAAGATGCTCTTCTACGGCCGGGTGCTGAGCGCCGCCCTCCTGCTCACCGGCGCTCTGATCGCGCCAGAGATCGAGCGTCGGTTCACCAACATCTACAACGCGATCCAGAGCGTCTTTTCGCTCATCCAGGGCCCGACGTTGGCGATCCTGGTGCTCGGTGTTCTCTGGCGCCGGGCCAACCGGCATGGCGCGCTGGCAGGGCTCGTGACCGGCGTCGTCTTCTGCGTCGTGCTCAACACCGAGGCCATGGCCGGGCTCTTCCCGAGTGAAGAGCCGTTCCTTTTCATCGCCTGGTGGTCGTTCGTTCTGAGTCTGCTCGTCACCACGATCGTCAGCCTCCTGACGCCTCCGGAGGACGAGGCCAAGCTCGTCGGCCTCGTCTGGGGAACCGTGTCGCGCGAGCCGCAGGTGCAGGCCGCCCTCGAGAGGCGCGCGAGGGGCTCGCAGCCGAAGCCGTCAGGCGGTCTGGAGGTGTCGTCGTGAGTGCGCTGCGGGCTCTCTTCGAGGCGATCTTCGGCCCACTGAACGCTGCACTGGGCAGCCTTCCTCTGGGTGTCGCGCCGGCCTTCGTAGCGCTCCTCCTGATCCTGCCGCTCGTCTGGGTGCTGCGACTGGGTCGCGCGTCCGTCTTCCGTGGCGCTCCCGACGAGGCCTGGTGGCGCGACCTGCGCCTCTGGGCCGTGGTGGTCACGTTGCCGTATCTGGTGATCTACCTGTGGCTCTAGCCGAGCCGCGTCCGGCTCCTCCTCGGTGCTCCGGACAGACCCGCTGGCTCCGTCCCCGCCTGGCGGCCTCGGAGGCCCTGCGCACGCGCGGCCTGCGGCAGATGCTGCGCGGGCTCCAGCGGTTGGAGCACGTCGAGCTGGCCTGGCTGCCTCGCTACGAGGCGGTTGCGCAGGTCCTGGACTCCGAGGACCGCCCTGTCAGCTGGCGGGTGTGGATCTGCGGGGTCGACGGCGGCAGCTGCGAGGGCCTCGGAGAGCCGGACGCCGGTCCGCCTCTCGACCCGCACGCGCCAGCTGCGCCGCGCGCGGGGCGGGCGCCGTTGCTCGTGCCGCGACGGCTCGACGCCGAGGAGGCCATCCCGCGCGCCGAAGAGGTGCTGCAGCGCACGGCGCGCGTGATGAAGCTGCCGCTTCGGCTCGAGGGAGAGATCGAGCTCACGCCGTGGCGGGTGCCGGTCTGGCTCGGCATCACCCGGACGGTGTGGCGCTCCTGGCACGGGAGCTGGGGGCTCCGCGCGGCGGACGCCACCGAGGGCAGGTCGCTTTCAGGGCCGCAGCGACAGGCGCTGCTCTCCACGCTCCTCGAAGACGACACTCGCTCCGAGCGCGCGGGTATGTTGTAATCGCAATCCTGCGATGTTTTCGGGAGCGCGTCTCTCCGCGCGACCTCCCGGAGCCTGCCGACGTCGGGTCGGCGGCTCGAGCCCCACTCTGCACTCCGACATTCCGAGGGGAAGGGAAGGCTGCATGGTTTGGAAGAAGACATCGTCGGATTCGGAGCGGCCCGAGCGCCCCGTGCTGGAGACGCCGCCGGCGGCGGTCAAGGCAGAGCCTGTTGCTCCGCCCGCGGCGAGGCGCCCGGCTACGATCGGACCGTCGATCTCCATCGAGGGTGATGTGGCCGGCAAGGAGGATCTGCGCATCGAGGGGCACCTCACCGGCACCGTCAGCGTGCCTGGGAACGCCGTGACCGTCGTGCGCGGCGGCCAGGTGCAGGCGGACGTGTTCGGCAAGACGGTCGAGGTCGAAGGAGAGGTCCAGGGCGACCTGTTTGGCCTGGAGGAGATCGTCATCCGCCGTGAGGGTCGGGTCGAAGGCAATCTGACCGCACCGCGGGTGACCTTGGAGGACGGCTCGGTGTTCCGGGGCTCGATCGACATGAGTGCACCGCCACAGGCCGACGCCTCCGAGCAGCCCGAGGCGAAGCCGAAGGCGAAGGAGCCGGAGAAGGAGAAGGAACCGGAGCGCCACGAGGCGCAGAGCGAGCAGGCTTCCGGCTAGTGTGGAGCTTTCTCAAGCGTCCGCAGCCCGGCACGGGGGCGGAGGACGCTCCAGCGTCCCACCGCACGCTGGCGCTGCGGGCGGCGCTGGATGCAATCGAGCACATCGAGGCTCCGCGCATTCTCGACTTCGGTTCCGCGTCGGGAGACAACGTGAGCTTCTTCTCGCAGGTTGGTGGGCGCATGGAGATCCTCGATCTCTACTCGCGTCTCTCGGAGCGTCGTTTCGACGACGATGCGCTGCGGGAGGTGGTCGCCGGTGCCAGCGCGTCGGACGAGCCGTTCGATCTCATCCTCGCCTGGGACGTTCTCGACTATCTCAGTCGGGAGCAGATCCGGGCACTGTTTGCCATGCTCGCGCACCGCCGCGCACCGGGAACTCGCATTCTGCTTTCACTCTGCTACGCGAAAGACATGCCCATGCATCCGCGCGGCTACCGCATCGAAAGCGCCGAGATTCTCGCGTTCGAGCCGGTCCGTGCGATGCGGCCCAGCCCGCGCTACCAGGAGTCGACCGTGCTCAAGGCGGTGCCGGGCCTGGACGTGGAGGCCAGCTTCCTCATGCGCCACGGGGCGCGGGAGTACGTCTTCCGCCAGGTCGTCGCCACCCAGGACGCGCAGGTCGACCAGCCGATCCAGGCGAACGGCTGAAGCCCGATCGGCCCGCGACGGCGGCTAGCGTGCCGTACGCGCCGCCTGCTCGATGTCGAGGCCGCGTAGGCTGTCGGCACCGGCGAGCACCTTGCGAATTGCGGCGGCCACGTCGTCCGTGTCCGAAGCCGTGCCGAGGAGGAGTTGGTGCGGGAGCCAGACGGCTTCCTGGTAGGCCGCCTGCGCCGCCACCGGGCACGCTGCCGGCGTGGCTCCGGCGTCCCACTGGGGGTAGCGCCCCGTGCCTCGCCGCAGGAGCGCGCTCTGTGTGAGGTCCTCGTAGAACCTCCCGTCGCAGGGGACCCCCTCGGCTTCGAGCGCCGCGACGAAGGTGTCGCGCGAGATGTCCTGGTTCGCCTCGGGGCGGTAGCGCAGCACGAACTGGTAGATCGCCTGCTGTGTCACGCGCGCATCGACCTCCAGCGGCTCCACGGCGGCCGTGTCCGCCAGCGCCTCCCGGAGGCGCTCCGCGTTGGCGCGCCGCCGGGCGTGCTGGTCGTCGAGACGCTCCAGCTGGACCTCGAGGAGCGCCGCCTGGAGGTCGGACAGCCGGTAGTTGTGGCCGATCACCCCGGCCTCCTCGGCTCCGGGTCGGCTGCGCCCGCAGTTGGTGAGCGCGAAGAGCTTGACGGCCATGTCGCGGTGGCGCGTGACCACGATTCCACCCTCGCCGGCGGTCATCAGCTTGGACGTCTGGAAGCTGAACGACCCTGCGTCGCCCCAGCTCCCGACACCCCGGTCGCGCCATCGAGCGCCATGGGCGTGTGCGCAGTCTTCGATCAGCGCGAGCCCGTGACGTGCGGCGAGCTTCGTCAGCCGATCGAGATCGGCGACACACATGGCGAGGTGTACCGGCACGATCGCCTGCGTGCGCGAGGTGATCCGCTCCTCGACCTGGTCCGGGCAGAGCGTGTAGTCGCTCGGGCGCACGTCGGCGAAGACCGGGATGCAGCCGGCAAAAAGGGCGCTCGCCGCGGTGGCCTCGAACGTGTACGCGGGCACGATCACCTCGGCGCCCGGCTCGACGCCGAGGGCCTCCAGTGAGATCTCGAGCGACACCGTGCCGTTGGCGACGAGCTGGCCGTGCGCGCAGTCGTGTCGGTCGGCGAAGGCGCGCTCGAACCTGCTGGCGAAGTGGTTCGGCATGGGGAAGCCGCCCCAATCGCCACGGCTCAGGGCCTCCGCGACCGCGGCCTCCTCCCGCTCGTCGAACTCGGGCCACGCGGCGAACGGACGGCTGCGGACCGGGGTTCCGCCCTGCAGGGCGAGCGTGCCTGCCTCGCTCATCTCAGCCCTCGAAGGGAAGGGCAGAGCCCAGCTTGCGCACCAGGCGGTCCTGGATCCACTTCCGGTCGAACCACTCGACGGGCGAGACCGGCATCCCCTGCAGCAGGATCGCGAAGTGGAGGTGGTCCCCGCCGGCGAGGCCAGTCTCACCGCTCCTGCCCAGTTGGGCGCCCCGCTCGACGCTTGCGCCTTCTTCGACGTCGAACGACGAGAGGTGCGCGTAGAGGCTCATGAGGCCGTAGCCGTGGTCGAGGACCACCGTGTTGCCGTAGATGCCGTGGTAGCGCGCCATGAGCACGACGCCCGCGTTGGCCGCCTCGACGGGTGCCCGCTTGACCGACGCAAGGTCGAACCCGAGGTGATCCTGCGTATCGACCGACCGGCCCTCGTAGAGGTACGTCCGGCGCGCGGCGAAAGAGTCCATCACCTGAGAGTTGGACAGCTGGCGGAACGGGCGGCGCCAGAGGAACTCTTCGCGGGTTCGTGGTGCCAGGTCGAGCAGGACCTGGTCGTTGATCTTGCGGAGGTCGCCGTTGATCGTGAGATAGCTCTCGAGCAGCGAGTCGCCGCCGCGGATCTCGGGGCTCCGATCGAGGATCTCGGGGACCACCTTCTCCATGAAGCCGTCCGAGAGCCGGATGGTCGACGTCTGGAGCGGCCGCGCGGAGAACCGGTCCAGGAACGCGCTTCGCCCCTCGTTCCCGAGGTCGTCCCGCACCACGAGGCGTACCTGGTCGGAGTCGCCGAGATCGTGCGGCACGGCAAACAGGGCGAAGCGCTCGTCCTCACCACCTCCCGGCAGTGGATAGCCCGGGAACCACATGTCGCCCGCCTGCACGCCATCGGCGACCGCAGTGGGTCCGATGCGGTACACCACGGCCTCCGAGCCGCCCTGGGCCACGTAGATCAGGTCGGAGGTCACCGACAGGGACGGCGGTCGGAAGCGGACCGGGAGCTCGCGCTCGAGCAGCACGGGTCCGGGCCGTCGGAGCCAGGTCCCGGCACGGCTGGCGGTCAGCCGGAGGGTTGCGGTGCCTTCCGTCAGGGCGTCGTGCGTCTCGCGCCCGACCGGGATCCGCATCTCGTGCTCCTGCTGGCGCGGGCCCCAGAAGGCCCAGAACGGGCGCGGCTCGAACGTCGCCTCGCCGAGCAGGATCGTCTCGGAGCCCTGGGAGAGCTCGAGACGGACGTCACCCAGGCCGCGGGACGGCTCGGTGACCCGCGCGACCACCTCGGTCCGTTGCCCGATGCCCGGGGTTTCGGGCTGCAGGGCCAGTTCGGGCTCCGCGCCCACCCGGAAGAGGGCAAGCGCCGCAAAGGTCGCTGCGGCCACGCCGAGCAGGAGCCCCGCGCGGCGCAGCAGCGACCTGCCACGTCGCGGCTGATGGGAGGGGAGGGGGAGACCGCGGTCCAACGGGGTGTCCTAGGCCGGCGGCGGAGGAGGTGGAGTGAGGCCGGACAGCTCGGCCACCTGGCCCATGGCGGTCCAAGCTGCCATGCCCGCGCGCCAGACCATGCTGCCGGCGCCCAGGCGCCCCTGGCCGGCCATCGCCTGGATCTGCTGGGGCGTGAACGGGCCGTGGGTCGCGCCGTTCTCCGCGACGTACCATGCGACCGCTGCGGGCACCGGTGGCGGTGCGCCGGGGGCCGGTGGGGCCCCGCCGGGCATGCCGCCACCCGGGGCCGCTCCGGCCTGGGCCATCCCCATCTGGTTGGCCATCTGGCTCGCCATCGCGAAGCCCATGCCGAGGCCCATTCCTTCGGCGGCGCCGCCGCCCGACGGGTTTTCGGCGGCCTTCGTCATGGCCTTGCCCATCTGGAACTGCTGGTACTGGCCCATGTCGCCGATGACACTCATGCTGGATCGCGTGTCCAGGGCCTCCTCGACCTCTTCCGGCAGGGAGATGTTCACCACGAAGAGCTGGGGAACGTCGAGGCCAAACTCGGTGTTGACGCGCTGCACCACCTCCTGCCTCACGCCCTCGGAGATCTCGTTGTAGTTGGAGGCGAGATCGAGGGCTGCGATGTTGGCCGTGCCCAGAACGTCGGCGAAGGAGCTGACGATGATGGAGCGCATGAGCTCCGTGACCTCACCCGCCTCGAAGGTGCCGTCCGTGCCGACGAGCTGCGTGATGAGCAGGCGCGCGTCTTTCGCCTGGAGGTTGTAGGTGCCGAAGGCGCGGAGCCGGATGGGCCCGAAGTCGGCATCGCGCAGCATGACCGGGTTGGGAGTGCCCCACTTGAGACCGGTGATCTGGCGCGTCGAGACGAAGTAGACCTCGCACTTGAACGGGCTCTCGAAACCGTACTTCCACCCGAGGATCGTGGCGAGGATCGGCAGGTTGCGGGTGGTCAGCTCGTGGATGCCAGGCTCGAAGACGTCGGCGATCTGGCCTTCGTGCACGAAGACGGCGACCTGGCCGGCGCGTACGACGAGCTGTGCGCCGTGCTTGATCTCGTTCTGGTATCGCGGAAAGCGCCACACGAGGGTGGTCTGGCTGTCGTCGATCCACTCGATGATGTCGACGATCTCGCCGCGGAGCTTTTCCATCAGGGTGTCTCGGAGGCTCACGGGGTTCTCCTGCCGGGTAGTGAGAGGGGCGTCCTAGGCGCTACGAGGCGGACGACACCGGAGTTTCGGGGCCGCTCCGCTGGCGCCGGAGTGGCGTTGGACGCCGCACAGAATGAGGGTCGATCGTAGCAAGAGCCTCGGCCGCGCGCGGCGGAAAGAGCGCCTCGGATCGACACGGGTCTCCACCTGCTTGGACCGACGCGCCGGGAGCGAGTCACAGTACACTTCCGCCGTGCTCGAGAAGGCCTCCCAACTGTGGCAGCGCGGCCTGCCTGCCATCACCCTCGGTGTGCTCGCGGGCGCAATTCTCGGGTGTGCGACAGAGCCCACAGCGAGCCCGTCGGCCCCGGCCTTCGGGCCGATCGCAGGGCCGATGGCGGAAGGGAGCCTGGCGCCCGGACTGCTGGTGGTCGACGGTCGGGTCCTGCTCACCTGGCTGGAGCGCGCGGAAGGGGGCGCAACCCAGCTCCGTGCAGGGCGCGTGAACGGGCCGGCGCTGGAGCCGCTTCGCCCCGCGAGCTGGGTGGTCGCCGAGGGCCAGGATCTCTTCGTGAACTGGGCCGACCGACCGGCGCTGCACGCGCTGGGGAACGGCGAGCTCGTCTCCCACTGGCTCCGGCGCCTCGGATCCGAGACGTACGCGTACGGGGTCGAGATGCTCCCGCTCTTCGCCGGGTCGGCCGGGTCGGGCGTGTGGCTGCACGACGACACCTCTCCCACCGAGCACGGGTTCGTGACCTCGCTCGAAGAGGGTGAGGGGGCCCGCTTCTTCTGGCTCGACGGCCGTGCCATGGAGCACGAAGGGCCGATGTCGCTGCGCACGGCCGTCTGGCAAGACGGAGCTCCCTCCGCGAGCGAGGTGCTCGACGAGCGTGTCTGCGAGTGTTGCCCGACCGACGCCGCACGGACGACCACGGGGCCGCTGGTCGTGTACCGCGACCGGTCCGAGACCGAGGTGCGCGACATCTTCGCGGTGCGGCAGGTCGCGGGCGTATGGCAGGAGCCACAGCCCGTGGCGGTCGACGGTTGGGAGATCCCCGGGTGCCCGGTCAACGGGCCTGCGGTCGCCGCGGACGGAGACGACGTCGTGGTGGTCTGGTTCACCGGTGCCGACAACCACGCGCGCGTCCTCGCAGCGGTCTCCTCGGACGCGGGTGCTTCGTTCTCCGATCCGATGCTCCTCGACGACGAGCGTCCGGTCGGCCGCGTCGACGTCACGTTGGATGAGGGGGAGGTGTGGGCGACCTGGCTTGCCCGTGCTGGCGGTGAAGGCCATGTCGCCGCGGCCAGCTTTCGGTTGGCGAGCCCCGGCACCGTCCGGCGGCGCAAGCTGGCCGACTCGCAGCTCGGTCGCAAGGCCGGCTACCCCCGTCTGGTGCGCGCGGCAGACGGGCTGTATCTCGCCCATGTCTCGCACTACGAGAACGAAGAGCATCGCTCGGTGAGCGCGGTGCGAGTCGTTCGTGTCGATCCGAACGTGAGCGGCCTCGATGGGGCCGCCGCTAGTTCCACGGAGGCCACCGGCCCATGAAACGAATCCTCCTGACGACCCTCCTTCTCGGCGGGGTGGCCCTGGCGCTACCCGCGCAGGACGAGCCCCCCTTCGTCTTCTGGCCGGGCGCCGACTATCGCTCCGACGTGCCGACCTTCCAGAGCGTTCTCGGACATGAGCCGGGCGAGCGCATCGTGTCGCAGGGGGAGCTCAGGAGCTACTTCGACGCGTTGACGGTGGCCGCGCCGGACCGCATTCGCCTGTGGCCGTACGCGGAGAGCTTCGAAGGGAGGACGCTGTTCTACGCCGCGGTCGGCTCGCCCGAGAACATCGCCCGCCTGGAGGAGATCGGGGAAGGCATGCGCGAGCTCGCCGACGCGCGGTCGACCGGTCCGGAGCGGGCCCGAGAGCTGATCGGTGAGCTGCCCGCACTGGTCTGGCTCGCGTACGGGGTCCACGGCAACGAGATCTCGTCTCCCGATGCGGCGGCGCTCACGGCCTACCACCTGATTGCGGCGCAGGGGGACGACGTCGTCGACACGATTCTCCGTGATGCGGTCGTCTTCATCGACCCGCTACAGAACCCGGACGGTCGGGACCGCTTCGTGAACCACTTCCGCGAGACGGTCGGCCTGGTGCCCGACCCGGACCGCATTTCGGCCGAGCACGACGAGCCGTGGCCCGGGGGTCGAACGAACCACTATCTCTTCGACCTGAACCGCGACTGGTTCGCCCTGACGCAGCCCGAGACGCGGGGACGCATCGAGATCCTCCAGCGGTGGATGCCCCAGGTGTTCGTCGACCTCCACGAGATGGGCGGCGATTCGACCTACTACTTCGCGCCAGAGGCCGTGCCGTACAACCCGCACCTGTCGGCGGATCAGCGGGCGAGCCTCGAGATCTTCGGCCGCAACAACGCAAAGTGGTTCGACGCCTACGGCTTCGACTACTTCACGCGGGAGATCTACGACGCCTTCTACCCGGGTTATGGCGCGAGCTGGCCTTCGTA
This sequence comes from Candidatus Multivoraceae bacterium, assembly GCA_965223385.1. Taxonomy (GTDB): domain Bacteria; phylum Acidobacteriota; class Thermoanaerobaculia; order Multivoradales; family Multivoraceae; genus JBCCLJ01. Next base: position 369,864 of record CBDCWR010000004.1, read on the forward strand.
CTTCGGTGCCGTGGCGATGACCTACGAGCAGGCGTCGGCCCGCGGGCTCGTTCTGCTGCGGCAGGACGGCGACCTGCTGCGCTTTCGCGACGGCGTGCGGCACCACTTCGTGACCTCGGTCTCCACCTCCGAGGCCGCGGCGCGCAACCGCGAGAAGCTGCTGACCGACTTCTACGAGTACGGCCGGTCGGCGATCGCGGAAGGGGAGGCCGAAGGTCAGTTCGTGCTGCCGCGTCGTGGCGACGTGGCGCTCGTCGACCGCCTCGCCGGCCTCCTCGTCACGCAGGGGGTCGAGGTCCATCGGGCCACGGCCGAGCTGGCGACGTGTGGTGAGCGCTTCCCGGCAGGCAGCTACGTCGTGCCGCTCGATCAGCGGGCCAAGCGCCTGGCGCGCAATCTGCTCGACGACGACGTGCCGATGGACGACGACTTCCTCGAAGAGCAGGAGCGTCGCCGTGCGCGCAGGCTGCGCGACCAGATCTACGACGTCACCGCCTGGTCGCTGCCTCTGATGTGGAACCTCGACGTCGTCCAGTGTGGCGATCGCGCCGCCCGTACGGGTGGTGCCGCGCTCGAGCCGGCGGGTCCGGAGGGTGTGCGCCCCGGGCCGGTGTCGGCGACATCGGCCAAGGTCGCCTTCGTGGTGCCCTGGGGCTCGGTGGCCTCGGCGAAGCTCCTCGCCGGCGCTCTCCGACAGGGCTTCTCACCGCTGAGCGCCGACGTGTCGTTCACTCAGGCGGGCCGGGAGTATCCCGCGGGGTCCCTCGTCTTCAAGGTGGAGGACCATCCCGAAGATCTGGGCGTGCGGCTCGCCGCGCTCGCCCGCAGCACGGGGGCCGAGGTGGTGGCCGCCGATACGAGCTGGGTCGAGGCGGGTGTCAACTGGGGGAGTGCACAGGTGGCTCGCATCCGGGCGCCGCGGGTCGCGCTGGCCTGGGATCAGCCGACCTCCTCCTACTCGGCCGGCGCGACGCGCTACTTCCTGGAGCAGAAGCTCGGCTACCCGGTCACGGTCGTGCGCACCTCGACGCTTGCGCGCGCGGACCTCTCCCGCTACCAGGTGCTCATTCTGCCGAGCGCCTTCGGGGGCTACGGCCGCGTCCTCCGAGGGGGCGCCGTCGACCGTCTGCGGGAGTGGGTGCAGGAGGGTGGCACCCTGCTCACCTTCGGGAGTGCAACGACCTTCCTGACCGACGAAGACGTGGACCTCCTCGGGACCTCTCTCCAGCAGCGGTCGCCCGCAGCGGGTCAGCCGGAGACCGGCATCCTCGAGACCCGCGAGCAGCTCACGGAGGCCATCCAGCCCGCGGAGGAGAGCCCCGACAACGTCGCCGGGGTCCTGCTGCGCGCCGAGGTCGATCTGGAGCACTGGCTCACGGCCGGTCTGCCGCCGACCCTGAACGTGCTCTTCAGCGGTCGGTCGATCTACGACCCCGTGCAGATCGACCGGGGGCTCAACCTGGTCTCGTTCGCAGGACCGGACGAGGTGCTGGCGGCGGGCTACCTCTGGGAGGAGACCCGCAAGCAGCTCGCCTACAAGCCGTTCGTGATGCTCGAGCCCGAGGGTCGCGGCATGGTCATCGCCTTCGCCGGAGATCCGACCACGCGCGCCTACGTGGACGGGCTCGACCTGCTGCTGGCCAACGCGATCTTCCGCGGCGCAGCCCACGCCCGCCCACTCCCGTGACCGCGCGCTCGTAGCGCGCCGCGTTGCCAAGCGACGCGTGCTCCGCCCTTGAGCTTCGGCACGAGGTGGTGCCGGGTTCCCGCGCCGGGCGGAATCGGGCGGTCGCAGAGGGGGCAGGTGTCGTCGGTCAACGCGGGGCCTCCGGAGCCGGGGTAAGCACGCTGAGGAGCGCGTCGCCGCCCTCGTGGAGACGCGCGGGCGTTTCGTCGGCGACGATCATGTCGGTGGATCGGACCCGCGACCAGTCGAAGTCGCAGATCAGCTCGCGGGGCGTGCGCGGGTGCGGTGTCGCCTGGAGGCCGAGTGCGTACGCCAGGAGGCCGACGATCTTCTCCGCGCTCACGCCCGCGTCGCGGAGATGCCCGAGCGTGAGGGGGGCGTCGCGCTTGCTGAGCTTGTCGCCACTCGTCGCCAGCAGGAGAGGGACGTGTGCAAACCGTGGTGGCTCGTGTCCCAGCGCCTCGTGCAGGACGATCTGGCGCGCCGTGCTGCTCAGGAGGTCGGCGCCGCGCACCACCTGGTCGATGCCCATCGCGGCGTCGTCGACGACCACGGCGAGCTGGTAAGCCCACACCCCGTCTCGGCGTCGCAGCACGAAGTCGCCCACCTGCGCCTGCACGTCGTCCTCCTGGAGACCGGAGACGAGGTCCACCCAGGCGACGGTGCCCGCGTCGACGCGGAGCCGCACGGCGGCGCTCGACGGCGAGCTGCCCGGGTCTGCGAGGACGTCCACCAGCCACCCCGGGACGAGCCGTGCCGGTCGGAGCTCCTGGGGATAGGGGCTCTCCCCGGCCTCTGCATGGGGTGCGGAGGCGATGTCGCGCAGCTCGCGCCGCGTGAGTCGGCACGGGAAGAGCCGGCCGGCACGCTCGAGCGTCTCGAGCGCCGCGGTGTAGAGCCCGTGGCGCTCGGACTGCACATACGGCCCGCGGGAGCCGCCTCGATCCGGCCCTTCGTCCCAGTCGAGACCCAGCCACGCGAGGTCGTACATCTGGCGCTCGGCCAGACCAGGGACCGCGCGGGGGGCGTCCAGATCCTCGAGCCGCCAGACCAGCACGCCGCCCGCCGCCCGCACTCCGAGCCACGCCGCCAGCGCCGCCATCGCGTTGCCGAGGTGGATGTCGCCCGTCGGGGACGGGGCGTAGCGACCGCGCGTCATGCGCGCCAAGGTATCGCAGGCCCGGCTAGGATCTTCCGCCATGAGCTGCCTCGTCAGGAGCGCCCGCCTGCGCGTGCCGGACCTGGAGGAGTGTGTCCGCTTCTACACCGGGGTCCTGGGAATGCGGTGTACCCGCGCCGAGGAGAGCGCGCGACTCGAGACCGCGGGTCGCGGGTGCGCGGAGGCTGCACTCGTCCTCGAGGGTGGTGGCCGTCCGCGCACGGCGTCCCGCGACGACCTCTACTGGAAGATCGGGATCCTCCTCCCGGACGTCGACGCGGCGCTCGAGGTGATCCGCGCGCGCGGAGCGGAGGTGTCGGAGCCGGCGCAGTTCGAGGACATCGGCTACCTCTGTCACCTCGAGGATCCTGCAGGGCTCCAGATCGAGCTGCTGCAGCACACGTTCGAGGGGTCGCCGGCCGGCGTGCGCACTCGCGGCTCTCGACGTACCGATCCCCTGGCGGAAGCGACGCTCGGGCACGTCACCCTGAGGACCGCGGATCCCGAGGGGGCGATCGCGTACTACGAGGGCCTCGGCATGTCTCTCGTGTCCAGGCAGCCGGTGTCGCGCTACGGCTTCGTTCTCTACTTCCTGGCGCCCTGGGTCGAACCTCGTCCGCGGCCGGAGCTGGAGGCGGTGGAGAACCGGGAGTGGCTCTGGCAGAGGCCCTACACCTGCCTCGAACTGCAGGCTCGAGACGAAGCCTCACCGGTGACCCGCACCGGTGCGGACGAGACCGGCCTTCTGGGAATCGACCTGGCTCGGGGGAGCGGGTCCGGCGCGCCGGGTGCCGTCGCGGGCCCGGACGGCGTCCGCATCTCGTTGTGCGCGCCCGACGGAGCGCCCTCCGACGCACCGGAAGCGGCCGGGGGCGCCTGCTAGGATCGAGCGGCCCGCAGGCGCTCGGCCGAGACGCCGCGGGGCCTCCTGCGACTCACGCCAACCGGTGCGCGGTCCCGCTGCACCCCCTGGAGAACTCCTCATGAAGAAGCTCCCCTGCCTGCTCGTCGCCGTCGCCCTCTTCGCGACGCCTTCGTTCGCCAACACCGCCGACGCCAGCCCGACCTTCTACAAGGACGTCCTGCCGGTGTTCCAGGAGAACTGCCAGACGTGTCATCGCCCCGAAGGCGAGAACATCGGGGGCATGATCGCGCCGATGTCACTCATGGAGTATGCCGAGGTCCGGCCCTGGGCGAAGTCGATCGCCAAGGCCGTCGTGAACCGCACCATGCCGCCGTGGTTCGCGACCGAGGCGACCCAGGGGCTCTTCCACCACGAGCGTGTGCTGAGCGAGCAGGAGATCGAGACCATCGTGGGCTGGGTCCAGGGTGGGGCCCCGGCCGGTGACGCCGCGCAGGCACCGCCGCGCAAGGTCTTCGTGGAAGAAGGCTCCGGCGGTTGGTCGCTCGGCAAGCCCGACCTCGTCGTGCCGATGCCCGAGTACTTCGTGGCCGACGAGATCGCCGACATCAACATCAACTTCCACACGCAGATCACGATGGACATGCTCCCGGAGGACGTCTGGGTGCGCGGCATCGAGTTCAAGGTGGGAAGCAACCTCGTGCACCACATGTGCGCCTCCTCGAGCCCGCCGGGCGAAGAGGTGCAGCCTCTCGGCAAGTTCTCGAACAACTCGCTCGGCTGCATCGCGCTCGGCGCGGAGAGCCAGATGTTCCCGGACGGTTACGCCATGAAGCTGGAGGCAGGGTCCACGATCGGGTTCTCCATGCACTACAACAAAGAGCCCGGCGAAGGCTCCGGCTTCGCCGACCAGTCGAAGATCGCCTTCCACTTCGCCGAGCCGGGTGAAGAGGTGCGGGAGATCAGCTACGACCCGGTGGGCAACACCACGTTCGAGATTCCGCCCGGGCAGGAGCGGTGGAAGGTCGGGGCTGCGCGCGTCTTTCCCGTCGAGACCGATCTCCTGGCCCTGTGGCCTCACGCACACCACCGCGCGGTGGCCGCCAAGTACGTGGCCTTCTACCCGGACGGCAGCGAGGAGGTTTTGCTGGACGTGCCGAACTACGACCAGCGCTGGCAGACGACCTACCAGTACAAAGAGCCGAAGACGATTCCCGCGGGCACCCGTATCGAGGTGACCATGTGGTACGAGAACTCTCCCGCGCGCGCCGAAGAGCGCGGCTTCGACTCGAAGCGAGCCGCGATCAACGGCACCGCGACCACCGACGAGATGATGCTCGGCTTCATCAACTACTCGACGTCGCGTGAGGTTGGGGAGCTCGAGATGATGCTCGGAATCTCCTCCGGCGGTGGCGCCGGTGGCGGCGACTGAGCAGGGGGCCGGGAGTATGAAACGCCTCGCGTGGTCGAGCCTGCTGCTCGCGGGCTGCGTCTTTTCCGCTGCCACCGCCTCGGCCCAGAAGCCACAGAAGCCGGAGCGCATCGTCAAGGAGACGTTGGAGGGTGGCGGCCTGGTGCTCGACGAGTCAGGGCTGACCAAGGGCTTCGAGGCCATGAACGCCGCCCTGCGCTACACCGCCAAGAAGCAGATTGCCGGCGGCGAGGTCGAGGTCCACACCGGTCGTCTTCCGGTGGTGACGCGCGATTACAAGAGCTTCGCGCAGCTCGAGTCGGGGATCGTTCGTTTCGAGCTGGCGGCTGCCATCAAGCTTCGCACCGCGACCGACCTGAAGTTCGGTGACGTCGCCGTGCGCACGGGCAACGTAGCAGCCGACTATCCGGGGCTCTACAGCCTCTGGCTGCGCAAGGTCAGCGAAGACGACTGGCGCCTCGTCTTCAATCGCGAATCGGATGCCTGGGGCAGCATGCACGACCCGGCCGCCGACCTCGGCGAGGTGAAGCTGCAGCACGCGCGCGACGACAGCGCGAAGTCGATGCTCATGGTGAAGCTCGAGGGTGACGACTCTCGCGGCGAGCTCCAGCTCGCATGGGGCCCCCATACGTGGACGGCTCCCTTCACCGTCGAGCCCTGAGCCCTCTTCTCTGAGGCGCGCTTTCTGCGCCGAGGCGTGCGGCGCCGTCGCCTGCCGACGGCCCTCCTGGGTCTTGGACGGCGGGGCGGACCAGCTCGTAGACCTAGTGTTCTTCCGTTCGAAAGGTGGCCGCCCCTCGGCGGCAAGGAGACACTCGAGATGAGCTGGTCCGTTCGTACCCGATCGTCCACACCGGATGCCCGCCCTCGCCGTCTGTCCCGGGTCCTGCCTCCGTCCGGGAGCCTCCGGGTCGCACTGCTTGGTGCCGTCTTCACCCTCGTGAGTCTGACGCTCGTGACCACGGACGTGAGTGAAGCGGAAGGCACGGCGTCGCTGGAGAAGCGTTGGATGCAGGTGCTCCAGAGAAAGGGCGTCCTGGCGAGCGACGGCCCGCTTCTCGAGTTCCGCGTCGGTCTCCCCGGAAGCGAGGGCTCGGCGCAGCTCATGGCGGTGAGCGATGACGCGGTCGTGTTCCGCGTGCAGCGCGATCGGCAGACGTGGGAGAAGGTCGTGCCGATCGGCCGGATCGCACTCGAGGTGCGCCGCTACTGACCCCGTCGGCGGCGACGCTGTAGTGTGCCCGGCATGCGCCTCGGCGTTCTCGCAGACACCCACGGCCTGCTGCGGCCGGAAACTCTCGACGTGTTGGCAGGATGTGAGCTGCTGATCCATGCCGGCGACGTCGGCAAGCCCAGCGTGCTCGAGGCGCTGCGCGAGCTGGCGCCCGTCGTGGCCGTGCGCGGCAATGTCGACGGCGGCGAGCTGGCGGCTCTGCCCGAGACCGAGGCCGTCGAGGCAGGCGGCGCCACGCTGTTCGTTCTTCACATTCTCGACGACCTGGACCTCGACCCCGTCGCGGCAGGGTTCCAGGCGGTGATCTACGGGCACTCGCACCGCCCGGAGATCCGCTGGCAGCGCGACGTCCTCTTTCTCAACCCGGGCAGCTGCGGCCCGCGGCGGTTCTCGCTTCCAGTGACGGTCGCCGTGGTCGACGTTCCTGCGGACGGCACGTCCCTCCGGGCGGAGATCGTGCCCCTCATCGAGTAGGCTGACCACATGAAGATCCTGCTCTGGGGCGTCGTCGCGTACGCCGTCATTGCGATCCTGATCGCGCTCGAAGGTCGACGCCAGCGCCGCGTTCTCGAGGCGCGCGGAGAGCGCTCGACCGGCTCCCGAATGATGGCTGCCGGCATGCTGGAGCTTCAGGGGATGCTCCAGGCGGATCGGAAGGTCGAGGCCCAGCAGATCGAGCTGATGGACGAAGACCACGTCCGCGTGCAGCACGAGCGAGACGAGCAGGGAGACGGGCACCGGTGACAAATCGATTTCAGGAGCAGTTCGGCAGCCCCAGCGAGCGCGCACGGGGCAAGGTGCGGGATCACATGCACCCGTGGGTGCAGGACTTCATCGCGAAGTCGCCCTTCTTCGTGCTGGCGACGTCGGCGCCGGACGGTACATGTGACGCCTCACCCCGCGGTGGCCGCCCGGGCTTCGTGGAGGTGCTCGACGAGCGGACGTTGCGGTTCCCCGACATTCGCGGCAACCGGCTCTTCCAGTCGCTCGAGAACCTCGACGCGACGGGCCGTGTTGGCCTCCTCTTTTTCGTGCCGGGCCTCGACGAGGGCGTGCGCGTCAACGGGCGCGCGCGCGTGGTCGCGCCGCCAACGAGCCCACCCGACGTCGTCGAGGCCGACGAGAAGACCCGCCACCTCCAGGCGGTCGAGGTGACGGTGGAGGAGGCCTACGGTCACTGTGCCCGGGCCTTCAAGTTCTCGGGCATCTGGGACCCTGAATCGTCCGCAGCGCATCGAGCCGAGCGCCCGCTCCCGCCGAAGCCGCCGGGGGTCTGAGATTGACCCGCTCGAAGCGTTCAGTGCGGCCCGGTCGCGCGCTGCCGGCTCTCGGACTGGGTCTCGCGCTGGTGCTCGCCTGTGCGCCAGCCGGCAGCGACAGCGCGGAGATCGAGTTCCGTGCCTCTGCGATCGAGGCGCGTTTCGGGAATGGCTGCCGAGCCGTCGATCCCGTCGCGCCGGTGCTCGAGTTTCTCGAGGGGCTGTCGCCCGACTGGCAGCCGTTCTGGACTGAGCCGGAGGAAACGGCCTTCGTGCTCACCCTCATGGTCGACGGGCGGCCGGTCCAGCGCGTTGGCCTCGGCGCCGGCTCCGCGACCCTCGAAACGACTGGCGGGCGCCTGTTTCGCCAGATGACGTCGGCCGAGTCGGAGCGCCTGGTGGAGCTCGCGGGCGGCGTTCCTCTGGGCGACGAGCTCGGGTCGTGCGCGGCCTCGGATCAGCCCCTCGAAGAATCGGCTTGATGCCGGCGCAGAGGGTGTCGCGCAGCGAGACCTCGGGGTAGTCTCCCGCCACCGATGTGACGACGCCCGAAGGGCGGGAGCAGCCACCCATGACAGCACGCCTACTCGAGGGGAAGCCCGTCGCCGAGGCGGTCCTCCAGGACGCCGCCGCGCGCACCCGCGCGCTACGAGAGCGCGGCATCACCCCAGGCCTCGGCACCATCCTGGTCGGGGATGACGGTGCCAGCGCCAGCTACGTCCGCAAGAAGCACGAGACGTGCGAGCAGGTGGGGCTCGCGTCGTTTCACGAGCACCTGGACGCCTCGGCGTCGCAGGGTGACCTGCTGGAGATCGTCGATCAGTTCAACGCCAATCCCGAGATCGACGGCTTCCTGATCCAGCACCCGCTGCCGCAGGGCTTCGACTTCAACGAGGCGCTCATGCGCATGGACCCGGCAAAAGACGCCGATGGCCTGCATCCCGTGAACCTCGGCCGCCTGGTGCTCCAGGAGCCGGGACCCATTCCCTGTACTCCTGCAGGAATCCAGGCGATGCTCGTGCACTACGACGTCCCCGTCGCGGGCAAAGAGGTCGTGGTGGTGGGTCGCGGGCCGACCCTCGGACGGCCGCTGTCCTTGCTGCTCACGCTGAAGCAGCCCGGTGCGAACGCTGCCGTGACCGTGGTGCACACCGGGGTGCCGAACATCGCCGACTACACGCGGCGGGCCGACATCGTCGTGGCCGCGGTCGGAGTGCCGGGCTTCGTCACACCCGACATGGTGAGCGAAGGCTCGGTCGTGATCAGCGGCGGCATCTCCTGGGAAGGCAAGAAGCTCCTCGCGGACGTCGACGAGGCTGTCGGCGAGAAGGCGGCCTGGATCACACCGCGCCTGGGCGGGGTGGGCCCCACGACGGTGGCGATGCTCCTCCGCAACACGGTGCAGGCTGCCGAGCAGCGCTAGCGGAGACGGCCATGGGATTCAGCTGCGGCATCGTCGGCTTGCCGAACGTCGGCAAGTCGACCCTCTTCAATGCGCTCACTCGGTCGGAGATTGCCGCCGAGAACTACCCGTTCTGCACCATCGAGCCGTCCACGGGGGTGGTGCCGGTGCCGGACGACCGCCTGCAGAAGCTGTCCGAGATGGTGCAGCCGCAGAAGACGATTCCCGCGGTCATGGAGTTCGTCGACATCGCCGGCCTCGTGAAAGGCGCGTCGCAGGGAGAAGGCCTCGGCAACCAGTTCCTCGCGAACATCCGCGAGGTACAGGCCATCGCGCACGTGGTGCGGTGCTTCGAAGACTCGAACGTCACGCACGTCGCCGACAGGATCGACCCCCGGGACGACATCGACATCATTCACACCGAGCTTGCACTCGCCGACCTCCAGACCGTGGAGAAGACGCTCCAGCGCGTCGCGCGTGTGGCGAAGAGCGGTGATCGCGAGGCCAAGGAGCAGGTCGCCCTCCTCGAACGGCTGCAGCCTCACCTCGACGGCCTGCAGCCCGCCCGCACCTTGAAGGTCGACTCGAACGAGGCGCAGCACCTGAAGAGCTTCCACCTCCTCACCTCGAAGCCCACCATGTACATCGCCAACGTGAGCGCCGAAGGCTTCGTGGACAATCCCCACCTCGACGCGGTGCGCGAGCATGCCGCCGCAGAGGGGGCCGAGGTGGTTGCCCTCTGCAACCAGATGGAGGCGGAGCTCGCCGAGTTCGACGACGACGACCGTCAGGAGATGCTCGAGGAGCTCGGGCTCGAGGAGCCCGGCCTCCACCGGGTCATTCGAGCCGGCTACCGCCTGCTCGGCCTGCACAACTACTTCACGGCCGGAGAGAAGGAGGTGCGCGCCTGGACCATCAAGGTGGGCGCCACCGCACCGGAGGCCGCCGGCGTCATCCACTCCGACTTCGAGCGCGGCTTCATTCGCGCCGAGGTCATCGCGTACGAGGACTTCATCGAGCTCGGCGAGAAGGGCGCGAAGGAGGCCGGCAAGCGGCGCTCCGAAGGCAAGGACTACGTCATGCAGGACGGCGACGTGGTCAACTTTCTCTTCAATGTTTGAGGAAACCGTGGTGGTTACCACGGTTTCCTCAAACGTCTCGATGCTCCATCCCCTGGCGGGGATTCCGCGCTCCAAGCGCCCTGCGGGCGCGTCGCTTGGCCCGGAGGCCCTGGCGGATGTGCAGGTGCCCTCAAGCGTCTCGATGCTCCAGCCGCCGGGGCGGCTTCCGCGCTCCAGGCAGGCCTGCGGCCTGCGTCGCTTGGCCGGGAGGCCGTGGTGGAAACTACGGCCTGATCAGACGTCTCGATGCTCCATCCCCTGGCGCGGAACTCTTGGGCAACCAGGCGAAGCCTGGGTGGCCAAGTGAACGCCGAGAGCTCGGAGCGAAGCGATGAGCTCCTCAAGAAGCGGCGCGAGCCGCTGGAGCATCGACATTGGATTGGAGGAGCGCAGGGTGGTACTCACCACCCGAGCACCTCCGCCGGCTGACGTAGGTTGTAGAAGGCCGTTCCCGCCACATGGTCGCGGAACTTCAGCACGAAGTAGCTCTGGCCGTCCTCGAAGCGGAGCTCCAGCTCGAAGGGGTACGACCCGGCCTCGATGTCCGTGTCGCCCGGGGGAATGAGCTTGGGGCACGCGTCGTCGCCGGCAAGGGGCTCCAGGTAGAGCGCGCGGTGCCCGTCTCGACGCCACCGGAGCGGCAGTTGGCGGATCACGTAGGGCGCGTACTCCCTGCGAAGCACGCCGGTCCCCCCGTTCTCTTCGCCCTCGAGGGTCAACGTCTCCTCGCTGAACTTCGCGGTCCAGACGCCGACGAGGCCCTGTTGGTGCTCGCGGAACAGGCGCATCAGGTCGTGGGGAGCCAGCTCGAAGTCGTTCGAGCTGCTCAGCTTGTCGGCCTTCTCTTGTCCGCTCTCGTCGCGGAACTTGATCATGAAGGTGGCGGATCGGTTGCGGCCGCGACCTTCGTTGAACTCGCTCCCTCGCCAGTAGCCGAGAAGTTGGCTCCACGGAACGTAGACGCAGGTGTCCAACCGGAAGATGTCGTGAGTCCGAGCGGCGAGAGCCTCCCGGTCGAGAATCAGCCCGCACGTCCCGCCGCCGCCGCGGCGTTGCCGATGAAGCTCGAGTGAGCGGGGGATTCCGCGCCCGAGCTTGTAGAGGAAGACCACCATCGGAATGGACCCCAGGAGAGCCCACGCGCCGATCCGCCAGCTCCAGGGGCCCGTCGCCGCGGCAAGGCACAGGAGGAAGAAGACCGGCACGCAGCCGAGATCGCTGAACGGCATCTTCTGCAGCACGACGGTCCGCTCGTCGTCCGTCTCGACCCCGTCGGTCAGCAGCCGCTGGTAGTCGAGCGGTAGCTCTTCGAAGCGGCAGCGTCCGATCTTCTGTGTCATCGCTGTGTCCGTCCCCCTCGTTCCCTTGATGGCTCTTCGCGATGTTCCGGGTGGAAGGAGACAGCGTATCCGCACCTCCCGGCCAGGTGCTCGGGGTCAGATAGTCTGCGGTCATGACGCACCGCATCTCGCTCAGTCAGAAACTCGACCTGTTCACCGACACTTGGAGCCCCAAGGTGATCGGCGAGCTCAATGCACAACAGGTGAAGCTCGCCAAGCTCGAGGGCGCCTTCGACTGGCATCACCACGAGCAGGAGGACGAGCTCTTCCTGGTGCTCGAGGGGCGACTCCTGATGGAGCTGCGCGACGACGACGGCGAGCGTACGGAGGAGCTCGAGCCGGGCGACATCCTCATCGTGCCGCGCGGAGTGGAGCACCGTCCTGTCGCCGACCCGACGGCGTCGGTGATGCTCTTCGAGCCGGCCACCACGCTGAACACGGGCAACCTGGGCGAGACCGAGCGCACCGTCGCCGACCTCGACCGGATCTAGAGACCCCACTCCTCGAGCGCGGCCTGCGCGTCGGCGATGGCCTTCCGGTCTTCGACGAGCTGCTCGGGCCGCGGCTGGGCCTCCGCCGCCTTTCGGAGGAGCGCCTCGGCTTCGCTGCGTCGCTTGCGGCGCCGTTCCCGGAGCGCCTGCCCCAGAAAGAGCGCGTTCAGCGGGTTGCCGGGGGCCCGGCGGTAGGCCTCCTCGAGCATGCCCAGCCCCTTGCGCCGGTCGATCCAGTCGGTGAGCAGCGGGACCCGCGGCGCCAGCAGGTGGAGCCGGCCCAGGAGCCGGAAGGCGCCGGCGTCCTGGAAGTCGGGCGCGATCTCGGTCGCGGCGAGGGAGTAGACCTGAATCTTGCGCGCGATCCCCCGCCTCACGCTCTTCATGCGACCGAAGTACTGCCCCCAGAGGCCGTAGTGCAGCGCGCCCCAGAACAGGTATTCGCCTCCGGAGACTTCGTCGTCGAAGTACCGTGCCAGGTTGTGGCCGTCGCCGCGCTCCACCTTGCGGGTCTCGAGCCCCCGGCGCTCGAGACCCTCCTCGAAGACCTGACGCCCGCGCTCGAACGCCACCTTGCGCTCGTCCGGCTCTCGGAGGACGTACTCGGCCTGGAAGAACAGCGCGCGCAGGACGCGAGACCTGGCGGTGAGGTCGTCGGGGGCCAGCTCGAGGGCCCTTTCGTAGGTGCGCAGAGCCTCGTCGACCGCGGTCCCCGCCGCCCAGAAGCCGTCGGCGCCGTCGGCGCGGCGGGCAAAGGCCACGTCGCCCTTGGCGAGCAGCGAGGCCACGTCGTCACCAGGCTGCTGGGCGCGGGCCGCGTGGGGTGGGGCGACGGCGGCGATCGCCAGGAGCCCACCCACCGTCGAGAGCAGCCAACGTCGTGTCCGCATCTGGGCAGGGCGGGAGGCCGCCGCAGCACGCGCTCGACGCAGTTGTCGGGCGACGCCGGCTTGGTCGGGTGGGGGCGACAGGGCAGCCATGGGCCAAGGCTAGCCGGAGGCCTGCGTGCTGTCGCGCCTCTTGAGCGCCCCGACCCCATCCCATACGCTCGACCCCCGCCAGGTCCGGCGGCTCCGAGCGACGCATGAAGTACCAACCGACACCCGGCGGCTCCGTCGGCACCACGGAGACGCACTTCTTCACGTTTGCCGACGACGAGGCGCTGCAGCTCGAGAGCGGCGCGTCTCTGGGGCCGATCACGCTGGCCTACGAGATGTACGGTGAGCTGAACGCGGCTCGCTCGAACCTGGTGCTCCTCTTCCACGCGCTCACGGGCGCGCACCACGCGGCGGGCTTCACGGCCGAGGTGGAAGGCGTCGGTGAGCGCTGGAACGACGAGATGCAGACCGGCTGGTGGGACGACTTCATCGGCCCCGGGCGCGCGCTCGACACCGAGCGCTACTGCGTGCTGTGCGTCAACTACATCGGCGGCTGCTTCGGGTCGACCGGGCCCACTTCGATCGATCCGAGCACCGGTGGGATCTATGGCAAGAGCTTTCCGCGCGTGACGTTTGCCGACGTCGTGCGCTCGCAGATGGCGCTCGTCGACTCGTTGGGCGTGGAGCGTCTGCACGCCGTGATCGGGCCGTCGACGGGCGGCATGGCCTGCCTCAACATGGCGACGATCTTCCCCGAAAGGGTGGATCGCGTCGTGCTGGTGGCGACGGGGATGGAGACGACGCCGCTCCAGCGCATCCACAACTTCGAGCAGATCCGCGCGATCGAGAACGACGTGCACTTCCGCGGTGGCGACTACGACCTCGCCGCGCCGCCGAGCGCCGGCCTCGCGACCGCGCGCATGATCTGCCACAAGACGTTCGTGTCGCTGCGCGACATGGAGGCGCGCTCCCGCGCGAAGATCGAGGCCTCGGCTGCGGAGGGCAGCTGGTATGGCATCCAGCATCCCCTGGAGTCGTACATGATGCATCAGGGGGAGAAGTTCGCGGCCCGCTTCGACGCCAACTCCTACCTCCGGATCCTCGACGCCTGGAACCGCTTCGAGCTCCTTGCGCCGGCCGGCGCGCAGACCTACGAAGAGCTTTTTGCGCGCTGCGGCGAGCAGCGCTATCTGATCTTCAGCATCTCGAGCGACGTCTGCTACTACCCGAGCGAGCAGCAGGAGATGGCGGCCACTCTGGCGCGCCTCGGGCTCGACCTGACGCACGTCACGGTGCACTCGGACAAAGGGCACGACTCGTTCCTGCTCGAGCCGCACCTGTTTGCACCGCATCTCAGCTTCATGCTGGCCAGCTGATTCCGGTAGGCTTTCCCCGCTCTCCATTCCGGGCTGCGTCGCCTCGTATGCAGGCGCCGGTTGCTTTGTATTGACATAAGCGAATAAGCTGCTGCGACGTCCCGCCTTCGCTCGGAAAGCGCTCCGCGCGAGCGCCGAAGCCGGGACCGCGACTCAGGAGTGGAGGTGCCTCGTGCTCGATGCCCGAACCCAGATGATCTGCCGGCTGTTTCTCGGAGTGGCACTGCTCGTGCCCGCGATGCCGCTCCACGCGCAGAAGGACCGGGCCGGTGAGCTCCGATTCGGTCAGGCGTCGTACAACGTGGCCGAAGACTCCGGCACGGTGACCGTCGAGGTTCGTCGACACCAGGGATCGACCGGGGACGTCACGGTCGAGCTCAGCACGGTCGACGGCTCGGCTCTCGCCGGCAGCGACTACACGGCGGTGGCTGCCACTCTCTCCTGGGCCGACGGCGACGACGCGCCGCAGACGGTCGACATCGAGATCCTCGACGACGACGAGTCGGAACGGCTCGAGAGCTTCAAGGTCCTCCTGCAGAACGCGGAAGGTGCGGCTCTGCACCGGCAGCGTTCGCAGACCGACGTCAAGATCCTCCCTTCGGACCAGGCCTCCGACGACGGCGACGACGACCGCGACGAGGCGCCTGCCGGCGGCTGGCTCGTCTTCGACCAGCGGGCCTACCAGAGCAGCGAGTCGGCAGGCGTTGCCGTGATCACGGTCGCCCGCCGCGGCGGAGACATCGGAGCAGTGTCCGTCGACGTCGCCACGCGTGACGACAAGGCGATCTCACCGGACGACTACGAGGAGACGTTTGCGACCCTCGACTGGGAGGACGGCGACACCTCCATCAAGTCGTTCACCGTGCCCATCGTCGACGACGAGGAGCGGGAGCGCACCGAGAGCTTCCGGGTGGGTCTCGACAACGCGCAGGGTGGTGCGGAGGTGCATCCGGATCGCGATCGCGCGGCGGTGCTCATCCACGACAACGACCAGCTCAACGACGACCCGGCGAGATCGGGCGTCTTTCGCTTCGTGAGTGCGGAGTTTCAGATCATCGAGGGCCGCCCGTTTGCCGAGATCCGTGTGGAGCGCCGCTACGGGAAGCAGCAGCCGGTGTCGGTCGACTACGAGACCCAGGACGGCTCTGCGGAGGCTGGCCTCGACTACGAGGCGGCGTCGGGGACCCTGACGTGGGCCCAGGGGGACCCGCGGGTCAAGAGCTTTCGTGTACCGATCCTCGACGACGCGGACGAGGAAGACAACGAAGTGGTTCTGCTCTCGCTCCTGAACCCCGCCGGAGGGGCCGAGATCGCTCCAGATGGCGGTGAGGCGAGCCTCTACATCCTGGACGACGACGGCAGCACGACGGCCTGCACAGACTCCGAGACCGTCGCGTGCCTCCAGGGAGGGCGTTTCGAGGTGTCGGTGATCTGGCGGACCGACTCGGGCGAAAGCGGCGATGGACAGGTGTTGCCGCTGTCGAACGCGTCCACACTCTTCTGGTTCTTCGACATCGACAACGTCGAGATGCTGGTCAAGGTTCTCGACGGCTGCGACCTCTTCGGCGCCTACTGGGTGTTCTACGCTGCCACGACCGACGTCGACTTCACGCTGCGCGTCACCGATACGGTGGCAGGTGTGACCAAGGAGTACACCAACATGCTCGGCGAGCCGGCGAACGCGGTCACCGACACCATCACGTTCGCGACGTGTGAGCGGTGACCCGGGTCGGCGAGCCGGTGTCGCCCGCGGTGAGCTGAGCCGCTCGGTTCAGCTCAGGTAGCCGAGCGCCTTCAGCTTCTCGATCGTCTCCTCGGATCCCTCTTCGTTCGTGGAGGGGTCGGGAACCGGCGGCGGGACGTAGTCGCCGTAGTCGTCGATCCGCGGAGGGGCGGGCTCGTTGATCCCCAGGGGGAGGACGCGGCCGCTCATCTCCCGGCTGGCCGGCAGACCGAAGAAGGAGAGGATCGTGGGAGTGACGTCGAGAATGCTCGGCTTGGTCTGGTCGCCGGTCGGGCTCCACATTGCGGGCTCGATTCCAGGTCCGGTTGCCAGGAGGACGCCGTCGGGTCCGTCGGGGTGTCCGAACTGGCGGCCGGGCTCGTACACCCAGCCATGGTCGGAGACGATCACGATCGTGGTGTCTTCGGAGATGGTCTCGAGCACCTGGCCGAGGAGGCTGTCGACCCACTCGTAGTAGCGACCGACGATCGGAGGGTAGTCGAACGCCCAACGGTGGCTCACGTTGTCGATGCCGGAGACGTAGAACGCGGCGAAGTCGGGCTGACCCTTGGACAGCAGGTGCAGCGTCGACGCGGCGGCGAACTGGTCCGCGACGTGGATCGCGCGGAAGGTGTCGAGCGACTCGCTCCGCCGGAGCTCGCGGATCTCCTCCTCCGAGAGATCCTGGAAGAAGGGGAGCGCCAGGGTCTCCGATGGCCGCGCGTCGAGCCTCGGGAGGTCCAGCTGGGCGAGCTCATCGAGCAGGTTCTCCGGATACGTGATCCCTGAGTAGCCCGAAGCGGTCTCCGAGCCGTCGTGCCTGTAGAACTGTGCCCGGGCGGGGTTGTAGTCGGACACCATGAAGCCGTTCACCGGATCGGCGGGCCAGCTGACGAACCAGTTCACCACTCCCACCGTGCGCTCGGCGGCGCTCAGGATGTTCCAGAGGGTGAGGGCCCTGCGCTGGCAGCCGCTCACTGGACGTAGGCCGAGCAGCCCGAGGCCGTAGCCGATCTCGGAGAGTTTGCCGAGGCCCAGCTTCGGGGGCAGCCGTGCGGTCTTGTCCACGCCCTGGAGGCCGCAGTTCATTCCCGGGAGGGTCGTGGTCGTGAATCCGTGGATCCCGTGCTGGTCCTCTCGCATTCCGCTCATGATCGTGGTCCACAAGATCGGCGAGAGGGTCGGGCGGGTGGTCTCGAGCGGTGCTCGATAGCCGCTGGCCGCGAGCTTCGCGAAGTTCGGAAGCCGACCGGCTTCGATGAACTGGTCGAGCTGACCCCAGTCGGCTCCGTCGAGGCCCACGAGCAGGACTTTCGCGGCCGTGGCGGAGGTCTGTGCAGGAGGCGACGCGATGGCGGCAGCAGGCCGCATCCGCGGCACGAGGAGGACCGCCAGGAGTGCGACGACAAGTGCGGGGAGCAGCAGGAGGACGCTGCGGCGGACGGCCGGGGACGCGGCGCCGCGGGCGAGGAGCCAGGCGCCCAGGGCGGCGACGGCGACGAGAACGGTGCGCGCGAGGAGGCGCGGCAGCGGGGCACCCAGCACCAGGTCGTGGAGCCAGAGGCCGCCCACGAGGAGCCCCCAGAGGGCAAAGACGCCCGTTCCGACCTGCACGGCGGTGGGCCTGTCGAGGCGCTGCCAATCCTCGCGTCGGGCCGCGAGGACCTCGCGCGCGATCGAGACGGCTGCTCCGACTCCTGCGAAGGCCACGGCAAAACAGGCCCCGAGGAGAAGAGAGAGAACGAGGGCCTGTGCCGTCGTCCGGACCGAATCGGTCGTGTGTGCGGTCGCCACGGTGGCGATGGCTCCCGCTGCGATTCCTGCGGCTCCGCCCGCGGCGGCGCAGCGTACTGTGTGGGCAAAATCAATCATCTCGACTTCCTGGAGAGGAAAATCTGACCCGGTCGGCGACGTTCGCGCCGGCTTGGTGGATCCCTGAGCTTATTCGAGACGAGGCCCCGGCCGGCGAACGGCCCGCCGCATCGGCGGTCGTGGGGCTTCGCATCCGTCCTCAGGCGAGCTACATTGCAGGCCCGAACAATCGAGTCGAGCGGACTGATGCACGCTCCTTGGTAGCTGATCCCGGAGGAAGGACCGATGAAGCCGATCCGAACCACGTTGCATGGAGTCCTGGTGGGGCTCGCGAGCGTCCTGGCAACGACTGCAGTTGCGCAGGAGCTCCCGGCGGGCTTCGCGTCCGACGATGCGGCCCGCGCGCAGGTGGAGCTCGAGCAGAAGCTGGATGCCCTCGTCGACCCCGCCGAGCTGCTCGGCTGGGTGAAGCTCATGACTCCGCGTCCGCACCACGTCGGTGCACCACAGACGAAAGAGAACGCCGAGTGGCTGCACGAGCAGTTCACGGCGTGGGGCTTCGACTCCGAGATCGTGCGCTACGACGTTCTCGTGCCTTTCCCGAAGCTGCGCGAGCTCACGCTGCTCGAGCCGACGCGCTACGAAGCCAAGCTCATGGAAGAGGTCATTCCGGGCGACTCCACGTCGAAGGTGGCGGTGGAGACGGGGCTGCCGCCGTTCAACGCCTATTCGGCCGACGGCGACGTCACTGCGGACGTGGTCTACGTGAATCAGGGAATTCCGCGCGACTACGAGGAGCTCGAGCGGCGCGGGATCGAGGTTCGGGGCAAGATCGTCCTCGCGCGCTACGGCGGCTCGTGGCGTGGCATCAAGCCGAAGGTGGCGGCCGAGAAGGGCGCGATCGGCTGCCTCATCTACAACGATCCGCGCGACGACGGCTACTTCCAGGGCGAGACATACCCCGAGGGGTCGTACAAGCACGCGAGCGGCGTCCAGCGAGGGTCCGTTCTCGACCTGCCTCTGCGACCGGGCGACCCGCTCACGCCGATGCGCGGGGCGACCCCCGACGCCGAGCGGCTCGAGCTGAGCGAGGCCGAGACGCTCATGAGCATTCCGGTGCTGCCGATCGGCTGGCAGGACGCCAAGCCGATCCTCGAGGCGCTGGAGGGTCCGGTTGCGCCGCCCAGCTGGCGGGGAGCCCTGCCCCTGACGTACCGCATCGGGCCCGGCCCGGCCAAGGTGAAGCTGAAGCTCGAGTTCGACTGGAGCACCCGGCCGGCGTACAACGTGATCGCGAAGATGCCGGGAACGACCTTCCCCGACCAGTGGGTCATGCGCGGCAACCACCACGACGCGTGGGTGATCGGAGCGAGAGACCCGATCTCCGGGCTCGTCGGCCTGCTCGGAGAGGCGAAGGCCATCGGCCAGCTGGCGAAAGAGGGAACACGCCCCCAGCGTACGCTCGTGTATGCGGCGTGGGACGCGGAAGAGCCGGGCCTGCTCGGCTCGACCGAGTGGGTCGAGCACAATGCGGCTGAGCTGCGCGAGAAGCTCGTGGTGTACATCAACACCGACGGCAACAGCCGAGGCTTCCTCCGCGCGGGGGGCTCGCACGCCCTCGAGACGTTCGTGGACGCTGCCTCGGACTCCCTCGACGACCCGCAGACGGGCGTGACGGTGGGCGAGCGACTGCGCAGCCTACGCATGGTGAATGGCGGCCCCGACGTGCAGAAGCGCCTCGCAAACGGAGGTCGTCTCCGCCTTGGAGCGCTCGGCTCGGGCAGCGACTACTCGCCCTTCTTCCAGCACCTCGGCAACACGGCTCTCAACATCGGCTTTGGTGGCGAAGGGAACGGCGGCGAGTACCACACGGCCTTCGACTCCTACGACTTCTACCGGCGGCATGTGGATCCGGACGGCGTGTATGGCGCCGTGCTGGCGAAGTTTGGTGCGCGGTTGACCCTGCGCCTGGCCAACGCCGACGTCCTGCCGTTCGACTTCGAGCGCACCGCGGAGACGGTTGCACGCTACGTGGGTGAGGTGGAGGAGCTCGCCGACGACGTGCGATCGAAGACCGAGCGCACGAATCGGATGCTCGACGAGAAGCGCTTCGACCTCGTCGCCGATCCGACGAAGCCGCACGTTGCGCCGAAGCGCAAGGCGCCGGTCCCGCATCTGGACTTCTCGCCACTCCTCAACGCCAGGGATCGCCTGAACCGCGCGGCCAAGGCCCTGGCGGGGCCGTGGAAGAGCCTCGCCAAGGCGGGGATGTCGACCCCCGACCTCGCGGAGATCAACCAGCTCGCTTACACGGCGGAGCAGGTGTTCACGCACGAGGAGGGGCTGCCGCGGCGTCCCTGGTTCCGGCACCATATCTACGCTCCGGGCTTCTACACCGGCTACGGCGTCAAGACGCTCCCCGGTGTCCGCGAGGCGATCGAAGAGGAGTCCTGGGAGGAGGCCAAGGCGCAGATCCGGATCACAGCGGAGCGCATCGACGCCTTTGCCGTACGCCTCGAGACGATCGCGTCGAAGATCGAGGGGCTGTAGTCGACCACTCGAAGCGCAGGTCTATGGGCTCCAGTCCATGCGTCCTTGGCGGCCCGGGTGTGCAGCGCCTTCCTTGTCTCTCCATTCGAACTCGACGCTGAGCGAGGTGTCAGTGGCCTCTGCCAGCTTGAGTGCATGAAGCCAGGCTAGCTTGGCTTCGATGCCTTGAACTGAGATTTCAGCTTCGGGAACGTACTCGAAGCCACTTTCGCTGTACTGACCCCGGCGAATGTTGGCCGCAGAGGCAGCCCTTAGGGCCTCGAAGCTTCCCAGCTTCTCCTTGGCGACGACGTGGAGCTGTCTCAGCAGCTTGTTCCAGTTCGGTTTCTCAAGCGCGGTCCCATTCACATGCGCCTTAAGCAAGCGGGTGTGGGCCAGACTCGGAGGATTGGTAGGTTTCAGGACAATCTCCTGCAACTCTGGCTCGGGAGCGTCCGTTTGTTTCCCACGCCGGTCCAACTCGGCTTTCGCAAGCCTCTCGATAACCGACTCCGGGTTGTCGACGAACGGAACGGCCAATTGCTGAAGCAGCTGATAGGTGTGGTCGGAAAGCGGTACCATAGGCATCATGTGGGTTCCCCTAGAGACGGATGAACTGGGCGGAGGAGTCGTACTTGCTCCATGTTTCCCAGTCATTGTATGGATGAAATCGGAGTTGTGCAAGAGATTCCATGAGTGTTGTTGTGTGGATACGTATGGAAACCATGAATGTTGCAGAGGTCTGGGTCCTGTGTGGCGAGTCTTGAGGTGGCTGCTCCTCCTGATGGGAAGTGCCGGCGCGTGCCTTGCTGCCACGGTGGGTGGCAGTCCTCCGGGAGACCTCCCGCGGGCGGTGCTGACCGATCAGCCCATCGAGATCGACGGCGCGCTCGATACCGACGAGTGGCGTGATGCGTTGGTGCTGCCTCTCGACGTGGAGTTTCTTCCCGGCGACAACATCCCGGCGCCAGTGAGGACCGACGGCTACATCACGTACAGCGAGACGCACCTCTATGTGGCGTGGCGCTGCTTCGACCCGAGGCCGAACGAGATCCGGGCTCATCTCATGAACCGCGACGAGGTGAGCACCCTCTCGCAGGACGACCACGTGGTGCTGTTGCTCGACACCTTCGACGACGCACGGCGCTCCGTGCAGCTGCGCGTGAATCCGTTCGGCGTGCAGGCGGACGCTCTCTTCGCGGACGGGAACTTCGTCGAGGACTGGTCGTACGACCTCATCTGGGAGTCGGCTGCGACGGTCGACGCCGAGGGCTACACGGTGGAGATCTCCGTTCCCTTCTCCCAGCTGCGCTTCCCGCGAGGGTCCGGAGAGCAGACCTGGGGTGTCTCGATGCACCGTTCGTACCCGAGAGCGGTGCGCCATCGCACGGCGACGCAGCCGCGCGATCGCAACCGCTCGTGTGTTTTGTGTCAGCTGACGCGTGTCGCCGGCTTTCAAGGCATGAAGGCCGGGCGCAACCTGGAGATCGCCCCCACGCTGACCACCCTGCGGACCGAGCAGCTGGGTGCGTTCGGTCAGGAGGCGAGCTCGCGGGAGGACAACGACCTGGGGCTCTCCCTGCGCTGGAGCCCTACGCCCAACTGGGCGCTGTCGGCGGCGCTCAACCCCGACTTCTCTCAGGTGGAGGCCGACGTCGCCCAGCTCGACGTGAACCAGCGCTTTGCCCTCTTCTTCCAGGAGCAGCGGCCGTTTTTCCTCGAGTCGTCGGACCTGTTCGGGACCCCGATCTGGGCGGTGAACACCCGCACGGTCGCGGACCCCGACTGGGGCGTGAAGCTCACGGGCAAGCAGGGTCCGCACGCACTCGGCGTCTATGCCGCGCGCGATGCCGCGAACGCCTTCCTCCTGCCTTCGAATCAGCTCTCCCGGACCGCCTTCCTCGACGAGGAGGTCACGAGCGGCGTGCTGCGCTACCGGCGCGACGTGGGCCAGAGCTCGTCTCTGGGCGTGCTGTGGACAGGGAGAGAAGGCGAGGTGTACAGCAACCACGTCTATGGCGCTGACGCCTTTCTGCTGCTGGATCAGAAGCACAGCGTGCGTGCGCAGGTCCTCCGGTCCGAAACGCGCTACCCGACGAGTGTCTCGACCGACTTCTCGCAGCCGTTCGGAGCGTTCGATGGGCAGGCGATTCAGCTCGCGCACAACTACGATGGACGCGACTGGCAGACCTGGTTCTGGTACGAGGACCGCGACGAGTCCTTCCGTGCCGACAACGGCTTCGAGCCACGGGTCGACTACCGGTCAGTGAACACTGGGGTGCAGCGCACGTGGTGGGGTGAGGAGGGCGACTTCTTCAACCGCGTGCAGAGCTTCGTGCGGGTGCGGCGGCAGGAGACCCAGCGGGGAGACCTGAGCGAAGAGGAGGCCGTGGCGGCGCTGCAGGCTCAGGGTCCGCTGCAGTCGTTTGGCGCGGTGCAGGTGCGCGAGCGCAAGGAGCTCTTTCAGGGCTCGCTGCACGAAGGCCTCCGCTCCTGGGAGCTTTTTGGCCATCTGCAGCCCAACGGCGACCTCTTCTTCCGCTTCTTCACCGCACTGTCGGACGAGGTGGACCTCGTGAACAACCGGGTTGGCGAGCAGTGGGCGCTGAGCCTCGGTGCGACGTGGAAGGCCGGTACGCGGCTCAACTTCCAATTGAGTCAGACGACGCGGCGCCTCGATCTGGAGCGCGAGCGCACCGCGGGCCCGGGTGGAGGGCCACCCTCCGACCTTCTCGGGGGCCGGATCTTCGATGCCAACCTGACGCAGCTGCGCACCGTCTACAGCCTGGGTGTGCGCAGCTTCGTGCGCCTCATCCTCCAGTACCAGGATCTCGAACGGGACGTCGCGCTCTACCCGTTCGCCGTGGAGCCCGAGGAGGACACGCTGCTCACCCAGCTCCTGTACTCGTACACGCTCAACCCGCAGACGGTGCTCTTCGCGGGCTACTCCGAGAACCGTCTCGGCATCCAGGGCGTCACGCTCGAGGCGACCGACCGGACGCTTTTCCTCAAGCTCGGTTACGCGTGGCTTCCGTGAGTTTGGAGGCGTGGTGGTACCACGCCCCAAACTCACATGTTGATGCTCCAGCCGCTTGCGCGGCATCCGCGCAGCACGCTTCGCGTGCGCTTGGCAGGGGAGATGACGCCATCGACGGAGATGACGCCATCGACTCGTGAGCCCGAAGGGCGAGCCGGCGAAGCTCCGGCGAAGCCGAAGCGACGCGTGGCGGAGCCACGCTTGGAGCGATCTGCGAGTGACTTCGCGCGCAGGCGTGATAAGCATCGCGCCGAGCACGTACGACGCGCGGCGGAGCCGTGCTTGGAGCGATCCGCGAGTGTCAGGGCGCGCGCAGGCGTGGTATCACCACGCCGAGCACGTCACGTCAGATGGCGCCTGCGGCGACCGTGATCTGGTCGCGGCCGGCTTCTTTGCTGCGGTAGAGCGCCTCGTCCGCGAGCGCGACCAGCGTCTCCGGGACCGTGCCCGCGCCGGGGACGACGGTGGCAACGCCGAAGCTGACCGTCAGGTAGCCGGAGGGCACGTCGTGCGGGATCGCGCGGTCGCGGACTGCCGCGGCCACGCGGTCGGCGACACGCTGGGCTCCCTCCGACGCGGTCTCCGGCAGGATGATCGCAAACTCCTCGCCACCGTAGCGCGCGCCCAGATCGGAGGGCCGCTGGACCGCGGCGAGCACGGCCTCGGCCACCGCGATCAGGCAGTGGTCACCCTGCTGGTGCCCGTGGCGGTCGTTGAACTCCTTGAAGTGGTCGATGTCGAGCATCACGAGCGACAGCGGCGCGCGGGTGCGCGCGAGGCGGCGCCACTCGCGGTCGAGGGTCTCGTCGAACGAGCGGCGGTTGTGAAGGCCCGTGAGGCCGTCCTGGGACGCCAGCTCGGCCAGCTCACGATTGGCACGCTCGAGCGCTGCCTGCTCGCCCTGCAGCCGCTGCTCCGAGCCCATGAGCTCCAGCTCGAGGCGCTGCGAGTTGAGGCTGGTGGTCACGCTCATGCAGCCGATCGTGAAGAGGGTCAGGAGGACGATCGCGACCGCCTGGGCCGGCCCTTGTTCCATGAAGCCGGCCAGATCCGGGTTGCGCAGCGCGAAGACGATGCGCGCGCCCGCGGCGAGGGCCGAGCCCACGACCACGATCCACAGGTGCCAGTCGGTGCGGCCCAGGCTCTTCGGCACGCCGCGAAACGCGACCCAGCCCACCCGGAGGGTGAAGACGAGAAAGGTGCCCATCACGAAGACGATGCGAAGCGACGTGCTGCGATCGACGTAGGCCGTGTAGAACATCGCGCCGGCGCACGCGACGAGGACCACCGCCTCGAAGAGCGGTGCCTGCTTCTCGTCGGTGAACACCGCGAGCCCCCGTGCCATCAGCATGGGGAAGGCGGCGATGCAGAGGTTGCCGATCACCATCGTGAGGAGGTCGGGCGCCGCTCCGCGCATCGAGATGAGCGCCGATCCCACGGCCGCCGAGACGAACGCCGCAGTCCAGAGCCCGAACCCCAGATAGGTGCGACGCGTCGCCGCGAGGGTGACCATGATCGCGGCCAGTGCGATGTTCACCGAGCCCATCATGACCATGAGGGTGCGGACGTCGAGCGACTCTCCCATGCGCGCAGCTTACGTGAGCGGGCGAGTCGCTAGAATGCCCGCCCGATCCCCGCGATCCGCAGAAGACGGACCTCTGCCAGGTCCCCCGGAAGGAGCTGCCATGAGCGTGAGCCGAGTCCTCATCGCCAATCGTGGCGAGATTGCCGTGCGCATCGCGCGGGCCCTCGCCGATCTCGATCTCGAGAGCGTTGCGCTCTACTCCGACGATGACGCGGGGGCCCTCCACACGCTCGTCGCCGACGATGCCGTCGCGCTGGGTGGCCTCGGGGTTCCCGCCTACCTCGACGTGGAGCGGGTTGTCGCCGTGGCGCAAGAGTCCGGCTGCGACGCCGTGCATCCGGGCTACGGCTTTCTCGCGGAGAACGCGGCCTTCGCGCGGGCCTGCGAGGCCAAGGGGCTCACGTTCATCGGCCCGCCGCCCGAGATGCTCGAGATGTTCGGCGACAAGGGGCGGGCGCGCGCCACCGCCCAGGAGGCCGGAGTGCCGACCCTGCGCGGCATCGATCACGGAGTGTCGCTCGACGAGGCGCGGCAGTTCCTTCAGGGCCTGGGGCCCGCAGGCGCCATGATGATCAAGGCGGTCGGCGGCGGCGGCGGCCGCGGCTCGCGCGCCGTCCCGAGTGAGGCCGACCTGGAGCAGCTCTACGCGCGTTGCCAGGCCGAAGCGAAGAGCGCCTTCGGCAACGAAGAGGTCTATGTGGAGGAGCTGGTCCCCCGCGCCCGCCACATCGAAGTGCAGGTGCTCGCCGATCACGCCGGCGAGGTCGTGCACCTGGGAGAGCGCGAGTGCAGCGTTCAGCGGCGCTACCAGAAGGTCGTCGAGATGGCGCCGGCTCCGATCCTCGGCGAGGAGCTGCGCCAGCAGATCCTCGATGCGGCCGTGGCTCTCGCGCGTCACACCACCTACCGCAACATCGGCACGTTCGAGTTCCTCGTCGACGCGAGCGCGGCTCCGGGTGATGAGAGCCGGTTCGCGTTCATCGAGACGAACGCGCGCCTGCAGGTGGAGCACACGGTGACCGAAGAGGTGACGGGCGTCGACATCGTGCAGAGCCAGATCCAGCTCGCCGCGGGCGCCACGCTCGAGGAGCTTGGCCTCCGCGAGCCGCCAGCGGTGCGTGGGTTTGCGGTACAGGCGCGGGTGAACATGGAGACGCTCGCGGCCGACGGCACCGTGAAGCCTGGAGTCGGCACGCTCACCGCCTACGACGCGCCCAGCGGTCCGGGTGTGCGCACCGACGGCTTCGGCTACGCCGGCTTCACGCCGAGCGCGTCGTTCGATTCGTTGCTCGCGAAGGTCGTCGCGTGGTCGCCGCGCAACGAGCCGGCGGCGGCTGTGGCCCGCGCTTCGCGCGCGCTCCGTGAGTTCCGCGTCGAAGGTGCGACGACCAACGTGCCTTTCCTGCTGCAGGTGCTTCGGCGCCCGGAGCTCGTGTCCGGTGAGCTCCACACGCGCTTCGTCGACGAGCACCTCGCGGAGCTCACGGCGCCTCTGGACCTGCCGCCCAGGTACGCACGCGCCGGTGCGTCCGCAGGGTCGGCTGCCGCAGACCGGGGGCACGCGGGGGCGCAGGTCGACAACAGCGATCCGCTGGCGCTGTTCGCCTACGACCAGTCGGTCAAGCAGCACGAGCAAGCGAGCGTCGCTCGGGTGGAGGAGGCGGTCAGCCTCGAAGGCCCCGACGGCTCGGTGGGCATGCCCACCCCGATTCAAGGCACGATCGTCTCGGTGGAGGTCGCAGAAGGCGACACGGTGCGCGCCGGCCAGACGCTCGTGGTGATGGAGGCGATGAAGCTCCAGCACGACATCGCGAGCGACCGTGGCGGGGTGGTCACCAAGATCGCCGTGTCGCAGGGTGACGTCATCCGGGAAGGCTTCCCGATCGTCTTCGTGCTCGAGGACGAGTCTCTCGGTGCCTTCGAGGGTGGTGCGGAGCAGCTCGACCCGGACCACATTCGGGGTGATCTGGAGCAGCTCTTCGAGCGCAAGTCGTACACCCTCGACGAGAACCGGCCCCAGGCCGTGGAGCGCCGGCGCAAGAGTGGCCAGCGCACGGCGCGCGAGAACCTGGAGCACCTCGCCGACGAGGGCACGTTCAAGGAGTTTGGCCCGCTCGTGGTGGCGGCGCAGCGCGCGCGCCACAGCGAGCAGGTGCTCCGCGAGCGTACGCCGGCCGACGGCTGGATCGCGGGGCTCGCCACGGTGAACGGCGACCTCTACGACACGCCGGAGCAGGCGCGCTGCATGATCGCAAGTTACGACTACACCGTGCTCGCCGGTACCCAGGGGCAGCGCAACCACTACAAGCAGGACCGCATGTACGAGCTGGCGCACCGCTTCCGGCTGCCGCTGGTGCTCTTCTCCGAGGGTGGTGGCGGCCGCCCGGGCGACACCGGACGAGAGGGCGGTGTGGGTCTCGACACCCACACGTTCACGCGCTTCTCGCAGCTTTCGGGCCTCGTGCCGCTCGTCGGCGTCAACTCGGGGCGGTGTTTCGCCGGCAACACGGCCCTACTCGCCTGCTGCGACGTGATCATCGCCACGAAGAACTCCACCATTGCGATGGGCGGCCCCGCCATGATCGAAGGTGGCGGCCTCGGCATCTACACGCCCGAAGAGGTGGGGCCAATGTCGTTCCAGGTGCCGAACGGGGTCGTCGACATCCTGGTGGAGGACGAAAAAGAGGCGGTCGAGGTCACCAAGAAGTACCTGAGCTACTTCCAGGGCCCGACGAGAGAGTGGGAGGCGGAAGACCAGCGCACCATGCGGCACATCGTGCCCGAGAACCGGGTGCGCACCTACGACATGCGCGACGTGATCCACACGCTCGCCGACAAGGGCTCAGTGCTCGAGATCCGGCGCGACTTCGGCATCGGTATCCTCACCGCGCTCGTGCGCATCGAGGGCCAGCCGATGGGTCTGATCGCCAACAACCCGCACCACCTCGCGGGGGCGATCGACAGCGACGGCGCGGACAAAGGCGCGCGCTTCCTTCAGCTGTGTGACGCGTTCGATCTGCCGGTGATCACGCTCATGGACACGCCGGGCATCATGGTGGGCCCCGACCACGAGAAGACGGCGCTGGTGCGTCACTGCGCCCGCATGTTCAACACGGGCGCCAACCTGAGTGTGCCCATGTTCGGCGTGATCGTGCGCAAGAGCTACGGCCTCGGCGTGCAGGCCATGTGTGGCGCGAGCTCCATGGTGCCGATGTTCTGCGTGGCGTGGCCCACCGCAGAGTTTGCCGGCATGAACATCGAAGGCGCGGTGAAGCTCGGCTACCGCAAGGACCTGGCCGCCATCGAAGACAGCGGCGAGCGCCTCGCCAAGTACAACGAGATGGTGGAGGCGAGCTACGACCGCGCAAGAGCGGTCAACTCGGCGGTGTTCTACGGCATCGACGACGTAATCGACCCGGCGGAGACAAGGGAGTGGATCACGGCGGGGCTCAGGAGCCTCCCGCCGGTGCAGGTGCGGGAAGGCAAGAAGCGGAGCTACATCGACACGTGGTAGCTACCGGCCCCCGCCCACCGTGCCGTAGCCCATGTCCGACGGCGGCAGCACGATCCGGTTTCTCGCCGCGTACGCATCCCACGCAGCCAGCATCTCGGCCAGCTTCTCGGGCTCGCGCTCTGAAAGGTCGATCTGCTCGGACGGGTCGCGCGCGAGGTCGAAAAGCTCCCAGCGCTCGCTGCCGTACGGCTCCCAGGCCCAGGCGAGCTTCCACGTTCCCTTCAGGATGGCGCGCCTGCCGAAGAGCTCCCAGCCCATGACGGGCTCCTGGCCGTGGACGTCGGCGACCTCTCCCGCAAGATAGGGGAGGAGCGAGCGGCCCTGGAGCGGCATCACTTCACGACCATCGAATCTGCGCGGATGCTCGACACCTGCCAGCTCGAGGACCGTGGGGACGAAGTCCATCGCCGACGCGAACACCTCTGTCATGCCCTCGCGCGCGACGAGGGTCGGGTGCGCGAAGATCGCCGGAGTGCGCACGCCGCCCTGGTAGGGCAGGCTCTTGAAGAGCCGGAACGGGGCCGACTGCGCCTGCGCCCAGCCGGGGCCGGTCCACACGTAGGAAAAGGCGCGGCCCATGTTCTCGTAGCTCAGGTCGAACTGCTGCGGCACGATCTCTTCGTTGTCGTACATCGTGCCGATGAGGTTGCCCTCGGCGCCGTTGTCCGACAGGAACACCACCAGCGTGTCGTCGAGCACGCCCATCTCCTCGAGCGCCGCGAGCAGCCGACCGATGTGGCGGTCGAGGTTCTCGACCATGGCGGCGTAGAGCTCCATGCGGCGGGCTCGCTCCCGGCGCTCGGATGGGCTCAGATCGGTCCATGCCGGGACCCAGGCCGGGGAAGGGCGGCAGCGGGGTGTCGGGCACGATCCCACGCTCCACCAGCGCCGCCTGCCGCTTTCGCGCGAGCGCCTCGTACCCTTCGTCGTAGACGCCGGCGTACAGGTCGAGGTCTTCGTCCGGCACCTGCAGGGGCCAGTGTGGGGCCGTGTACGCTGCGTAGGCGAAGAAGGGCCTGCCTTCCGCAGCCGCCGGGCGGATGGACTCGAGCAGCTTGTCGGTGTGGTCCTTGGACGAGAAGAAATCGTCCGGCAGCTCGACCTCCTCCCCGTCTTCGAAGTAGGGCGTGGTGCCGCCACCGAAGATCGCGGCGCGGTCGCTGAAGTGGCTCGCCCCGCCGACCCGCGGTCCGTAGGAGCGGTCGAAGCCCCGCGCGCGCGGCCCCGTTTCGGGCGTGCCGCCCAGATGCCACTTGCCGGCCATCGCCGTCAGGTAGCCCGCCTCGCGCAGCAGAGCCGCCAGCGTGACCACCCGGTCACCCATGAAGCCCAGGTACTCCGGACGGCCAACCTGTTCGCCGGCCGCGTCGCCGGCCATGGTGCCGAGGCCGGCCGCGTGGGTCTGAGCTCCCGTGAGCAGCATGGCCCGGGTGGGTGAGCACGAGGGCGCCACGTGAAAGTTGTGCAGCAGCACGCCCCGCCGGGCGAGGGTGTCGAGGTGGGGCGTGCGGATCTCGCTGCCGAGGACTCCCAGGTCGCTGAAGCCCATGTCGTCGGCGACGATGAGGAGCACGTTCGGCTGGCCGGGCGCCTGCTGCGGGCCGGGCTCCGACGCGCATGCCCCGAGGAGCAGGACCAGCGCCAGGAGCGTCGCTTCAGGGCGCCCCGTAGACCGGGCGAAGATCATGGCTCCTGCAAGCCTTCGGAGAGCCAGGCGACGACGCCATGGAGCAGCGCGGCGTTGCCGGTGGCCTCCGGGTGGCTGAGGCCCACCCGGATCTCCACGCCGTCGCGTCGCGCGACCTGCGACGTGAACATGGCGGCCTCGCCAAAGACCGCCACGC
Source organism: Candidatus Multivoraceae bacterium (assembly GCA_965223385.1). GTDB lineage: Bacteria > Acidobacteriota > Thermoanaerobaculia > Multivoradales > Multivoraceae > JBCCLJ01. The sequence continues at coordinate 400,149 of CBDCWR010000004.1, forward strand.
GGCCCTGCCCGATCTTGCGCAGAGCGCCCATCAACATGCCGTCGGCACGGGTTCGCTCCGTGGTGTCCGAGAACTCCCAAGCCTCTTCGGGGAGCAGGATCTCGGATCCGGCCGGCGTGCGCAGAACGGCCTGCGCGTTCTCGGCGAGCGCCTCGAACGCCTGCCCCGTGAACACGCGCACCTGGTCGCCGTGGAGCGAATCCGGCGCGTAACCTCGCAGCGGCTCGCTGTCGAGGAGGCCCCCTTCGTGCGTCAGGTTGAGCACGCCGCGCTGCGTTCCGCCTTCGAACAGGAAGCCGTTGTGAAAGCGGAACCCGAGCTTCTCCGCGAGCCCAGCCGCTGCACCGGGGAAAGGCATGTGATCGGCGATCAGCAGGAGGCGCCCACCCTCCTCGACCCAGGTTGCGACCGCTTCGATCTCGCGCCCGGTGAAGGCAGAAGGAGTGGGGCTGCTCCAGTCCTCGACCGACGCTTCTGCGAGCGCGTTGGCGATGACGAGCACCTCGATCTTCGACAGCGAGCCCAGAGAGAAGGCCTCGCCGTTCGATGCGGTGAGGTAGCCGGCGGCCTCGAGCTCCGCAGCGAACGGCGCGTAGCGTCCTGCCCGCGTGTGGAAGTTGAAGTGCGCCTCGTCGAGGGTGACCGTGACGCCTTGGCCCCGAGGCTCGGAGGCCCCCACCGGGACATAGCTCGTGTCGCCGCGCTGGCCGTGCACCGTGCAGGCGAGCCAGGGAGCAGCCGCCAAGAGCAGTGACACTCTGGCGCTCCTGAGGTGCGGCATCGTGCGGAGTCTGACGTCCATGGTCGGAGTCTCTTTGTACGATGTTGCGATGAGTGTCGCTCTCTTCTGCGGGTTCTTGCTGCTTGCGCTTTCGGACGACCCGCTCGTGCCGAACGAGGTGGCCTACCCGGAGTACGTCGAGATCGCACGCAAGGCACGGATCACGGGCGAGGTGAGTCTAAGGCTCGAGGTCAATCGACGGGGTCGCGTGACACAGGTGGAGGTGCTTCAGGGCCTTCCGATGGGGCTCTCGGACGCGGCGGTCGACGCGGCGGAGCAGTGGCGCTTCCCTTGGGTCGGATCCGTTTTCGAGCGACGACACGTTTCCGTGTCGTTTGTGTTCGATCTGTGCCGGCCCCCTGAAGACGGTCTTCGTTGTCCGAAGCTACGCCACGAGCGTCTCTCCGAGACGTCCGTCAAGGTCGAGGTGCCAGAGCCGAAGGTCGACGAGTACCGGATGGGCGGCTCTCCTCGGCCCCGGTCGAGCCTCGCTTCGGCTGCGGGAGGAGCGGCAAGCGACAGCAGATCGAGATCGCTGCCGAGCTCGGTGGTCCTGCGCCCCACTCTCTAAACCAGGACCCGGAGGAGATGCTCGATGTCCTCCTCCGTGTTGAACACCGACACCGAGACCCGGAGTCGCCGGTCGGCCCGCGCCACCGTGGCCCAGATGTCGGCGTCGCGCAGACGTTCAGCGACCGTGTCCGGATCCTCGAGGTGAAATGCGAGGATCGGCGTTCGCGCGGTCTCGGGCGTCAGGCAGGCCATGCCGCGGCGCGTGAGCTCCTGGCGGAGGGGGCGCAGCAGGTGCTGTGCATGACCCGTGATCTTCTCGACGCCCATCCCACGGATGTAGCGCACGCCACCCAGCGCCATGGCGGCCAGCGGCTCCGAGATGTTGCCCGTCTCGTACTGTGACGACCCAGGGCGCGGCTCCCAGCTGAAGTCGCCGCTGCGGTCGAAGGCGGCGACGTGACGATGGCCCCAACGCGTCGTGGGAATGCGACTCTCCTGAAGGTCCCGGCGCACGTACAACAGGCCAAACCCGCGCTCGGCCATGAGCCACTTGTAGGTGGACGCGGCGGCGCAGTCGATGCCGAGCGCCCGCACATCCAGCGGCACGGCACCGGCGGCCTGAATGATGTCGGCGTAGACCAGCGCACCCTGGCGGTGTGCATGCTCGGCAATGGGGACCACGTCGTGCTGGAAGCCGTTGATGTTGGAGACGAGGGCGAGGGAGACGAGACGCGTGTCCCGGTCGATGGCCTCCTTCATCTGCTGCGGCGACACCCCGCCGTTCTCCTGCCGCACGACGCGGAGCTCCACGCCACGACGCTCGAGCATCTTGTAGAGGTAGAGCGACGACGTGAAGTGGAGGTCGTCGACCACCACGTTGCCGCCGGCCTCCGGGAGCCCCAGCCCCGAGATCACGAGGTTCTCGCCGTCGGACGTGCTTTGTGTGAAGGCGATCTCCTCCGCTTCGGCACCGATCAGCTCACCGAACTCGGTCTTGAGCGCGATCTGGTCGGTGCGGCTGAAGTAGCGGCGCTCGTTGCCGCTTGGGCCGAAGGTCTGGCAGTCGAGGTGGCGCTCGAGGGCACGACGGACCGGCAGCCCGACGGGATGTTGCCCGGCCGAGTTCAGGTAGGTGAGCTCGTCCGTGATGGGAAAGTCGCGCCGCGCGTCGGGGCCAGGAGTTGTTGCTGGCTCGTTCTCCGCGGCGAATGTGGCGGACCGCGTTGGTGGAAAGCCCGGGGCCGCTGCCAGTGCGCCGCCCACGATCAGTTGCCTTCGGTTGCAGCTCATGTCGCCCCCTGGTTGCATCGTGGGCTGGGCGCCCACATGTGGTGCCCAGTCAGGCTAGCAAGGAGACTGAGCTCCGTCGCCTGGAAGGCCCCCGAGCGGAGGTCGGAGGCCACGAGGGTCCAGCGAGGCTCACGCAGCGCGTGTCGCACTCCGCGACTCGGCCCAGCGGCCACGAAGAGGCGCGTCGCGCGCCGTAGGATCTCGGATCATGCCTCGGATGCCCTCCGCCTCACGCGTGTCGACGGTCACCTCGGCGCCGCGTCGACCTGCCACGACGAGCGTGATCCTCTGTCTGTTCGCTCTGGCCTGCAACTCCTCGGACGATCCGACCCAGCCGGCGATGAGCTCACCCTTCGCCGGCGTCTGGTCGGGAACGACGTCACAGGGCGAGCCGATCTCGTTCACCGTGGCGGGGTCGACGTCGGCCCTCGAGCTGGTCGCCGCCGACCTTCGCCTCCAGATGCCGGACGCCGTGCCTCCCACGAGCGGCCCGATCGTCGTGTGCTTCTCGAGTGATGGTCGGCTCGACCTCACCCTGGACGGAGCGCAACATCCGTTCGAGGGGACGACGGTCCGGCTCCGGCTCCCGGACGACATTCCCGCGACGCAAGGAGCGTTGTCTTCGGGGTTCCTGGAGCTCGAGGCCACGCTCGAGACGGAGTCGCAGGCGCGCGGCATGCTGGTGGCCGAAGCGCCGCTCCCTCTGCTCAATCTCCCGTGCGCCTTTCGCGGCGAGACGACGTTCACCGCGTTCAAGTAGCGCGCGGACACCTTCCGCCCGGGACGCGCCGCTCGTGGCGCGCGGAACGGACCGATGACGGTCCGCGGACGCGCCCGGCCGGGCGCGCGTGCTGCCATAGAGTGCCGCAGGGAGAAAACCATGAGTCCAGACACGACCGCAGACCTCGTCCTCTATGCGGAGGCCGACGGCATCGCCACGATCACGCTGAACCGGCCGAAGCAGCTGAACGCGCTGTCGAACGGGCTCGTAGCCCAGCTTCGCGACGCCTTCGTGCGGTATCGCGAGAGCGCCGCGCAGTGTGCGGTGCTGACGGCCTCCGGTGAGCGCGCCTTCTCTGTGGGCGCCGACCTGAAAGATCCGCCGCGCGACCCGGAGCTGTGGGAGTGCATGCCGGGAATTGGTGTCCAGCTCGACAAGCCGGTCGTTGCCGCCGTGCAGGGCTACTGCGTGGGCGGCGCGTACATCCTGGTGCAGTTCTGCGACCTGGCGGTGGCCGCCGCGTCGGCCGACTTCTTCTACCCCGAGGCGCAGCTCGGGTTCTCGGGGGGGCTCATTGCGAGCTGCGCCGCCCGCATCCCCCACAAGTTCGCGATGGAGTTCATGCTGACCGGAGCGCACTACGACGGTCAGCGGGCCTACGAGGTGGGGATGGTCAATCAGGTCGTGCCCGACGGTGAGCAGGTCGAGGCGGCGATGCGGTACGCCCGCATCCTCGCCCACAGTGCTCCGCTCGTCGTGGGCATGATGAAGCGCTTCGTGCGCGAGCTCACCCCCAGGGGCGGATCGGAGCTTTCCGGGCTTGCGCGGCGCGACCTCCTGGCGATTCAGCGCAGCGCCGACGGCGAAGAGGGCCGCCGCGCGTTCAAGGAGAAGCGGACGCCACGTTTCGAGGGTCGCTGAGTGGCGAAGATCGACCCTGAGATCCGGCTGACCGACGCAGAGATCGACGAGCTCCTGGGCACCTGCAGCCGTTGCCGCATCGCGACGGTTGGCCCCGGCTCGGACATCAACCTCACGCCGATGACCTTCGGTTGGGCCGCGGGCCGTGTCTACATCTTCGGCCGGGGGCAGAAGGTCGCGAATCTCCGGCGCAATCAGACGGCGACCGTGCTCGTGGACGTCGGGGAGGCGTGGCGGGAGCTGCGAGGGGTGATGATGCGGGGGAGGGCCATGGTGCTCGAGACAGCGGCGGAGGAGGCGGCGGACTCCGGACTCGAAGCTGCGCGGGAGAACCTCGGAGCCAAACATGGCCTGAACGAGCCCTACGGCGCGTCGGCGTCGGGGCGGAGCCGGCGCTGGATCGTGTTCGAGCCGCAGAAGATCGTGTCGTGGGACAACGCCAAGCTGCCCAGGAGGCCCGGAGCTTCGTGACGGATCCGTCGATCGCCGTGGCACGCCTGTTCGTGTACGGCTCGCTGCAGCCGGGGGCTGCCAACGCCCACGTGCTGGCGCCGCTGGGCGGAAACTGGGAGCCTGCGGTGGTCCGGGGCCGGCTCGAACAGACGGGCTGGGGGGCCGCCATCGGGTTCCCGGGTCTGGTTCTCGACGAAAGCGCGGAAGACGTCGCGGGCCAGGTGCTGTCGTCACCAGGACTGGCCGACAAGTGGGATGAGCTCGATGCGTTCGAAGGCTCCGAATACGAGCGCGTGATCGTGCCCGTGGCCCGGGCCCGAGGCGACGTGGTTGATGCCTTCGTCTACGTTCTGCGCGGTGGCTGAGCGCAGGGAGAGCCAGGCCGCGTGCGGTGTCGGCAGCAGGTAGCATCGGGGAGATCACTGGCCTTCCGTGTCAGGCCTACCGCAGGAGAAGAGAGTCTCCCCGTGTCTCCGAACGCCTCGCTTCGTGAGCTCGACACCAATCTCTGGGTCGCCGAGCAGCCACAGCGGTTTCTCGGTCTCGAGATCGGGACGCGGATGTCGGTCGTTCGGTTGGGGTCCGATCTCGTGGTGCACTCTCCGATCCGGCCGACTCCGCCGCTCATGGAGGCGCTGGCCGAGCTCGGACGGGTGCGCTGGGTGGTGGCGCCGAACAGCTTCCACCACCTGTACGCCGAGGAGTTCCTCGGGGAGGCGGGCGAGGCGGCTGTGTTGCTCGCGCCTCCCGGCCTCGCCAAGAAGCGGCCCGAGCTGCCGGTTGCGGGTCTTCTCGCCGTGGCGACTCCCGAAGAATGGGCGCCGACCCTCGAGTGCGTCCGGGTCGAGGGGATGCCGCAGATCGACGAGGCGGTGCTGTTCCACCAGCCCAGTCGAACTCTGATCGCGACCGACCTCGCCTTCAACATCGGTCCCGGCGCGCCGTTCGCCACGCGCCTGAGCTTTCGCGTTCTGGGTGGCTACGGCGAGCTCGGCCCGAGCCTCGTCGAGAGGCTCGCCACGCGCGACAAGGACGCGGCCCGGCGGAGCCTGCGACGGGTTCTCGCCTGGGACTTCCAGCGCGCCATCGTCGCGCATGGCAACGTGGTGGAGCAGGGCGCGAAGGAGTCGCTCGAGCGCGGCTACGCCTGGCTGTTCGACGCATGACGTCCGCGGCTCGGCGCCTCAGGCCCGTCGCTCCGTGGCGTATCGGCATCGACGTGGGGGGCACGTTCACCGACCTCGTCGCCATCGATGCGGCGGGAGCGCGGTGGGTGACCAAAGTCGCGTCGCAGCCGGCCGATCCTTCGCGGGCGGTTCTCGACGCTCTGGCGCAGGCTGCTGCCGACGTTGCGCTGGAGCTCGAGGAGCTGCTCGGCGGCTGCAGCCTCCTGCTGCACGGCTCCACGGTCGCGACAAACGCCCTGCTCGAGGGCAAGGGTGCGCGCGTGGGGCTGCTGGTGACGCGCGGCCATCGCGACACGCTCCAGATCCGGCGCGGCATCCGGGAGGACCAGTGGGACCACAGGACGCCGTTTGCACCGGTCCTCGTGCCGCGGTCGTTGCGGCTGCCCGTCGGCGGGCGCCTCGACGCGGAAGGTCGTGAGCTCGAGCCGATCGACCCCGGCGACGTGAAGAGCGCCGCCGGGGAGCTCGTGCGCCAGGGAGTCGAGTCGGTGGCCATTGCGCTGCTGCACAGCTGCATCTCGCCGCGACACGAGCAGGAGGTGGCGGCGCTGCTGGCCGAGGAGCTGGGTCCTGCGGTGCCGATCTCGCAGTCGAGCGGGGTACGCCCTGTGGTGGGCGAGTACGAGCGCACCTCGACGGCCGTTCTCAACGCCGCTCTCTTGCCGATCGTCGGCCCGTACCTCGAGGCGTTGAAGACCCAGCTCGCCGCGCGGGGGCTCGCGCGCCCGCCGCTTCTCATGCAGAGCAACGGGGGCGTCGTCTCTCTCGCACAGGCGGCCGCGCGCCCGGTCGAGCTGCTGCTCTCGGGGCCGGCGGCCGCCGTGGGCGCCCTGCACCGCCTGCGTGATCTTGCGGTGCAGAACGAAGGCGACGGCGAGCAGGGCCGGCCGAAGGGCTTCCTGTCGATGGAGATCGGCGGCACGAGCTGCGATGTGCTCCTCATGGACGGACGCTCGGTCGAGACACGGGAGCACCTCGACGTTGGCGGCTACCGGGTCGCCACGGAGGCCGTCGACATCCACACCGTGGGCGCCGGCGGCGGCACCCTGGCGCGGGTCGACGAAGCCGGGCTGCTGGCCGTAGGGCCACGGGGCGCGGGAGCCGACCCCGGGCCGGCGTGCTACGGGCGGGGCGGGACGGGCGCCACCGTCACGGACGCCCACCTCGTGCTGGGTCGACTGCGGAGTCTGGGCGGTACCTCGCGTCTCCTCGAGCTCGACCGCGGGAGCGCCGAAGAGGCCCTCCGGGAGGCCGTCGCCGAACCGCTCGGGCTCGCCGTCGAGGACGCCGCCGTGGGGGTGCTCCGGGTGCTCGAGCAGAACCTCGTGCAGGCGGTGGAGAGCGTGAGCTCCCATCGCGGGCACGACCCTCGCCACCTCACCCTGGTCGCGGGTGGGGGTGCGGGTCCTCTGCATGCGGTGGCCGTCGCGCGCAGGCTGGGCATGCAGCGGCTGCTGGTGCCGCGCAGCTCGGGTGTCTTCTGCGCGGAAGGCCTGCTTCATTCCGACGTGAGGCTCAGCTTCGAGCGGCCGCTGCGGGGCGCCTGGCCGGAGCGCGTGGACGACGCGGATCAGCGGGTCGCCGCGCTCGAGCGGGAGGCAGCAGCGGCGCTCGACCTGGAGGGGTTCGGCGACGGGGAGCAAGTGCTCGAGCCTGCCGTGGAGCTGCGCTACCGCGCGCAGAGCGGCACGATCTGGGTGCCCGTCGAGCGTCCGCTGGACCGCAGCGAGATCCGGCGACGTTTCGAGGAGCAGCACCAGCGCCTCTTCGGTCACACCCAACCCGACGGCTCCCTGGAGCTGGCGGCGTGTCGGGTGGTGGGTCGCGGGCTCCTGGGTGAAGCGACCTCGCCTGCTGGGAGCAGGGATCCCCTCGCGGATGCCGGCGAGCCACGGGAGATGCGGCGGGTGTACGTCGACGCGTCGGCTGATTGGCAGGAGATTCCGGTGTTCTCGGGAGACTCCCTCCGAGAGGGAGCACGGGTCGACGGACCAGCGCTCATCGAGGAGCCCACCACGACGGTGCTGCTGGGGGTGGGGGACACGCTGCGCGTGGACCCGGCCGACAACTTCGACATCCGTCTCGCGCGGCTGGAAACTGTCGGGGCTGAGCCAGCGACCGCGCAGGCCGAGGCCGGTGCGTCGCCAGGCGCGGTGACGCTGGCGCTCGTCCAGAACCGGCTCGACCACGTCTCGCGGCAGATGGGTGCGGTGATGACGCGTACTGCGCGCAGTCCGATCTTCTCGCAGGCACACGACTTTTCGTGCTTCTTGACCGATCCGGCGGGCCAGCTCATCAGCGCGGCGGACGGTATTCCGATCCACTCGGGTGGGGGCGGGTTTGCGATCCGTGCGCTGCTGGAAGCGTTCGGCGACGACATCGCGCCCTGCGACGTCTTCGTGCTGAACGACCCGTACGCCGCCGGCGGCAACCACCTGCCCGACTGGGTGGTGGCGCGGCCCGTGTTTCTCGACGGCCTTTTGCTGGCGTTCGCCTGCAACCGCGCGCACCAGTCCGACATCGGCGGTGGCGCGGCAGGCACCTACAACCCGGAGGCGACCGAGATCTTCCAGGAGGGTATTCGGCTCCCGCCGTTGCGCCTGGTGGAGCGGGGTGAGGTGCGTCGGGACCTCTGGCAGCTGCTCCTGCTGAACAGCAGGACGCCCGAGCTTCTCGACGGCGACCTGCGCGCCATGGCCGGCTCGACCAGCATCGGCTCGGAGCAGGTCGTGGCGCTCGCGCACGAGCTGGGCCCGGAGCAGCTGCTGCGGTGTTTCGAGGGCATCCTGGATTACGGCGAGGCGCGCGCCAGGGCGGCCGTCGAGGCGCTCCCGGACGGCGTCTACCGCGCGGCCGAGACCACCTGGGGCGACTGCTTCCACGACGAGCCGATCGACATCTGCGTGGAGCTGACGGTTGCCGGGAACCAGCTCGACATCTCTTTCGAGGGGAGCGGCGCTCAGGTGCGGGGCTTCAAGAACAGCTCGGTGGCCAACAGCAGCTCGGCGGTGCTCATGGCGCTCGCGTCTTTCTTCGAGAACGACCTGCCGCGCAACGAAGGTGTTCTGCGCGCTGTGGGGCTCCACCTTCCGGAGGGCAGCATCGTGAACCCCCACTACCCGGCCCCGGTGACGATGTGCACGGTCTTCGTCGCGCACGAGATCGTGCACGCCCTCTGGCGCGCGCTCGCCCAGGCGTCTCCCGACGAGGGCTGCGCCGGCTGGGGCAAGAGCATCACCGGGGTGACGTCGGGAAACGTCCGCGGCGGGAACGAGCCGTTCGTGATGTATCACTGGAATTCCCTCCCGGGCGCAGGGGCGGTGCGTGGCCGCGACGGCTTCGACCAGCTGGGTCACCTCATCACTCTGGGCGGCCTCACGTTGCCGAACGTGGAGACCACCGAGCATCAGTATCCGGTGCTCCTGCGTCGTCAGGAGCTGCGCTGCGACGGCGGCGGCGCAGGCCGGTGGCGCGGAGGCACAGGGGTCGACTACGAAGCCGAGGTCGCGGCCCCGGCGCTGTACTCGTTTCGCGGTGAGGGCCTTCTCGGAGAAGGTGGCTACGGCCTCCACGGTGCCGGCGCGGGCCGCACGGGCGAAATGACCCTGCAGGTGGGGAGGGGGACGCCCCAGCCAGCCCCGCGCTACGGGCTCGCGCGCTTTGGACCCTGCACCCTGCGAGCCTCGTCGCCCGGAGGCGGCGGATGGGGAGACCCGTTCGAGAGGGATCAGGAAGCCGTGCTGCGCGACGTTCTCGATGGATTGGTGAGTGTTGATGAAGCTCGGCGGGCGTATGGCGTCGCGTTGTCCGACGGCGGGGTGACGGTCGACGACGCCGGGACCGCTCGTTTGCGGGCGTCACGTGCTTCGCAAGCACAGGTTGACGTGGACCGCGGGGAGCAGGGCCGGTGAAGGACGAGGTGCAGGAGGCCCTCGCGGCGCTCGAGCAGATCGACCTCGAAGCGCAGGAGACGGAACCCCAGCTCTCCATGAGAGAGGTACCGGACGACGACTTCACTCACCCATGGACGCTCGCTGGAAACTCCGTCGGCCTGGTCGAACTCGCTCGACGCATCCTGCACGCTGTGCGCTATCCAGGGGACCACACGCCGTTGGACGATCTCTTTGACGAGTCGGATGCCTTCCTCGACGAGCTGATGGTGGTGGAAGAGGACGTGCACGAAGAGCCTCCTTCCGTCTCGCGCGCGCAAGAGCTTCTGGCGAACCTCGGCTGTGTCGTCGGTCTGCTCCTGGCCTTGTCCATCTTTGGGATGGGAATCTGGACCGCGTTCGACCTCATGAGGAAGCTCGTGGCCGGCTAGCGCAGCCGGTCGCATCCCGTCGTCGCGATAGCAGGTGAGCAGAACGCCGAACGGTCGCCCTCCGTTCGTGGCGCGCCGCGGACGCTACGATTCGACCGATGAACGAGCTTGTCGGTCTGCTCGAGGGAGGATGCACCTGTGGCCAGCTGCGCTACTGCCTCAGGTCGGGCCCACTCTTCGTGCACTGTTGCCACTGCACCTGGTGCCAGCGGGAGACCGGTGCGGCGTTTGCGGTCAATGCCCTGATCGAAGCCGACCACGTCGAGGTGCTGCGGGGCTCTTTCGAGCTCGTGGACACCCCGACCGTGAGCGGCGCGGGTCAACGGTTCGCACGCTGCGGCGTGTGCCGGGTGGCCGTGTGGAGCCACTACGACTTCGCCGGGGTCGGCAAGCACGTCCGCTTCGTGCGCGTCGGTACCCTCGACGACGCCGGTGCCGTGCCGCCCGACATCCACATCTACACCTCGTCGAAACTCCCCTGGGTGGAGCTCCCTGCGGGCGCTCTTGCTGTTCCGGAGTACTACCGCAGGCGCGAGGTCTGGCCTGCGGAGAGCCTTGTGCGGCTGGACACCCTGCGCGCCGCCGTCGACGGATGAACGGGCGCCTGCCAGGCCGGCAGTCTGCACGGCTGCACGCGAGCACCTGGTCCTGCGTGACGGAGGATCCGATCGAGCCATAGAGTCGAGTGATGATTCGCGTCTCCTCCCTCTCCCTGCCGCTCGAACACGACGACGAGGCCCTCCGGGGCGCCCTGGCGCGGAAGCTCGGCGTCTCGAGCGAGAGTCTCGGGGAGCTCTGCGTCTTCCGTCGCAGCGCCGACGCGCGCCAGCGCAAGGCCGTGAAGCTCGTGTACACCGTCGACGTCGAGCTGCCGGAGGACGTCGAGCGCGAGGTGCTCGAGCGTCTGGCGGGGGACTCCGCGGTACGCCTGACGCCCGACATGCGGTACCGCCACGTGCTGGCAGCAGACACGCCTCCCGAGCCGCGGCCCGTAGTGGTCGGCTTCGGACCCTGCGGCATTTTCGCCGCGCTCGTGCTCGCGGAGATGGGGCTGCGGCCTCTGGTGCTGGAGCGAGGCAGAGAGGTGCGGCGGCGCACGAAGGACACGTTCGGGTTCTGGCGCCAGCGCCGGCTCGATCCCGAGTCGAACGTGCAGTTCGGCGAAGGCGGTGCCGGCACCTTCTCCGACGGCAAGCTCTACAGCCAGGTGCGCGACCCGAAGCACTACGGCCGCAAGGTCATGGAGGAGCTCGTGGAGGGTGGCGCGCCGCCGGAGATCCTCTGGGAGGGGCGGCCGCACATCGGCACCTTCAAGCTCGTGAAGGTGGTGGAGGCCATCCGCGCCAAGATCGAGCGGCTGGGGGGTGAGATCCGGTTCGAGACGCGGGTGGACGACCTCCTGCTCGAAGACGGCGCGGTGCGCGGCCTCGTGGTCTCGACGCCCGCGCCGGGTCTCGAGACGGACGATGGATCGGCGGCTGCCGAGCGCGCGCGCGAGACGATCCGGGCCGATCACGTGGTGCTCGCGCTGGGGCACAGCGCCCGCGACACATTCGAGATGCTGCACGCGCGCGGCGTGGCGATGGTGCCGAAGCCGTTCTCGATCGGCTTCCGCGCCGAACACCCGCAGACCATGATCGACGCGTGCCAGTACGGCCGGAACGCGGGCCACCCGCGCCTCGGCGCCGCGGACTACCGGCTGGCGCACCACTGCGAGGGTGAGGGCCTCGAGGGCCGTACGGTGTACAGCTTCTGCATGTGTCCGGGCGGTACCGTGGTCGCGGCGGCGTCGGAGCCGGGCCGTGTGGTGACCAACGGTATGAGTCAGTACGACCGGAGCGAGCGCAACGCGAACGCCGGCCTCGTGGTCGACCTCCGGCCGGAGGACTTCCCGGGCGATCCTGACGATCCTCTCCGCGGCATGGCGCTGCAGCGCGAGCTCGAGACGCGCGCCTACCTGGCCGGCGGAGAGACCTACGACGCGCCTGGGCAGCTGGTCGGAGACTTCCTGGAGGGTCGGGCCTCGACGTCGCTGGGTCAGGTTCAGCCGAGCTATGAGCCCGGCGTGTATCTGACGGCTCTCGACGACTGCGTGCCGGAGTACGTCGCGGCCGCGATCCGCGAAGCGCTGCCGGCGTTCGAGCGACGCATCCGCGGCTTTGCACGAGAGGACGCCGTGCTCACCGGCGTGGAGACCCGTTCGTCGTCGCCGATCCGTCTGCCCCGCGGCCGTGACGATCTGCAGAGCGACAACGTGCGCGGGCTCTTTCCGGCCGGCGAAGGCGCGGGTTATGCTGGCGGCATCCTGTCTGCAGGAATCGACGGCATCCGCGTCGCCGAGGCGGTGGCGCTGGCTCTCGAGTCGCGTTCCTGAGGTCGGCAGGGGTGGGTCCGCTCGGCTCGGTGCCTCTCCGAGCGCGGTTCAACCACCCGAGAAGAGATCGATGATGCGGTGGATCGCCTCGCTGCACACGGCGCAGAAGTGGTCCGGGTTGCGCGAGAACATGATGCAGTCGGAGGCGGGGCGGTAGAGGCCTTTGGCCTGGTAGCCGGCCCCCTCGAACGCCCCCACCTTGCCGGCGTGCGGCTCTTCGGCGAGGAGTGCCGAGCTCGCCTCCTTCACCTCGGCGAAGTAGGCGTCCATGCGCTCTTCGGAGACGCCGTCGGCCCGTAGCTGCGCGCGCTCCTCCTGGTAGGCGAGCGACATCGCGTCGTACTCGTCCTGGCTCCACGGGGTCGGCAGCGGCGTTCCGACGGTGACGTGGTGCTGCCACTTCACCGTTCCCTCCTCGAGCAGGGCCGTGACGTTGGGCTCCCAAGGCTCCGTTCCCGGCGGCGTGAAGCCTTCGTAGGCGACCTGGGACGTGTAGTACTCGTCGCCGAGCCCTGCGAAGGCGTGGCCGAACTCGTGCACGATGAGGTACGGCATCTGCGCCGACTTCGCGGCCGCGGTGGAGTAAAGGTTGAAGATGCCGCCGCCGCCGTACTTCTCGCTGTTGGCGATCAGGATGAGGAAGTCGTAGGGGGCTGCGGCGGCGATCTCGCGCATCCGGCGGTTCTCGAGGGTGAGCATGTAACGCTCGGAATCGAAGATGTTGTAGCTCAGCCCGACGGGGGTCTCGTTCCAGGTGCTCTCGCGCGGCTTCGTCACGCCCGACTCCGCGGAGGCGAGGTCGATGGCCCACACGTTGAAGTCGCCTCTGCGCTGCTTGAATGGCGGGAAGTCGAACAGTGCGTCGGCCACCGCGCGCGCGTCGCTGCGGTAGCTCTCCATCTCGGCCAACGTGTAGCCGTCGCCGAGAATGAGGAGGTCGACCTTCTCCCTGGGCGCGCCGCTGCGGAAGACGTTCCAGACCGCGCCGGCCTCGGGGATCTTCGACCGGTTCACGTGCCGGCTCGACGGATCGACGAGCTGGGAGTGCACCTCGCGGAAGGTGCCGTCACCGGCGCGCCGCTTGAGCACCAGCTGCACCGTCCTGCGCGGCTCCGGAAAGCGCTGCGACTCGTGGAAGGCCTTCCACGCGCCGCTGCGGGCCTCGCCCGTGGTCTGCCATTCGCCGAAGATGCTCGAGAAGCCGGCTGAGTAGAGCGTCTGGTGCGTCCTGGGGTCGATCACCTCGAACATGTAGAGCCCGAGGTTGGTCGTGTCGAGAAGCTGCGTGCGCCTCCCGGACCACTCACCCTCGAGGCGGAGCTGGTCGAGCGCGACGTGCTCCTCTCCGTACGTGCCGGTGTGGTGGTAGTCGAAGCGGAGCGTGCGCCCGGTGAAGTGCTCGTCGAAAGACGGTGCGGCCGCCAGGTTCTGCGGGGTGCCGGTGAGAAGGAGCAGAGCCAGGGCTGCGGTGAGAGCGCCGGGTAGGCGCGAGGTGGTGTCGTGGCGCACGGGGTTCCTCCGTCGGATCGCGTTCGGTTGCCTGGCACCCTATCGCCCGTGGTCTGCCGGCCGGTCTGGATCGGTCGTGGCTCTCGTTCCGGGAATACGATCGCGGCCGAAACCCGTATCTAGGTGTAGATGCAGTCGATCGGAGGGCGCCCGGGAAGGCTGGGGAGACCGCGCGCCTCGAAGGCTTGGCCTCCCCTGACTCTCGCGCTCGCCGCGCTCGTGGCGTCCGCCTGCGCGCCGAGCGTGCGTCTGCCCCTGCGGCCGTACTATCTTCCGGCGCAGGCCGACGCCGTCACCGTGCAGCTCGACATCCCCTATGTCGAGGCACTCGACGCGGGGGCCAGTGCCCACACGAAGCACCGCCTCGACCTCTACCTGCCGGAGGGCTCCGGCTGGCCGATGCTGATCTTCGTCCACGGCGGCTCTCTGGAGAAGGGTGACACCTCGAAGCGGGTCGCGGGCCACGACGTGTACCGCAACATCGGTCGGTTCTACGCGGATCGCGGCGTGGGAGTGGCTCTCGTGAACTACCGCCTGCAGCCCGAGGTGCGCTGGCTCGAGCAGGTGGACGACGTTGCGCGCGCGACGACCTGGGTGCGGGACCACCTCGCGGAGCTCGGCGGCGATGGCCGGCTTTTCCTCTCCGGCCACTCGGCCGGCTCCTGGCTCTCGGCCCACGTCGCCCTCGATCATGACGTGCATGCACGTCACGGCCTCAGCCCGGACGACCTCGCCGGCGTGATCCTCGTGAGCGGCTCGGGCTTCGATCTGACCGACGAGCGCACCTGGGAGATGTTCGGACGTGAGGAGCGCTGGCGCCGGCGATTCTCCGCGGCTGCCCACGACCCCGCCTGGAAACAGCGGGCGTCGGTGGTGCCCCTCATCGAGAAGGGAGCGCCGCGCTTTCTCCTGCTGCACTCGGCGCGGGAGTACCCTGCGCTCGGCCGGCAGAACCGCTTGTTCTGCGAAGCCCTCGAAAACGAAGGGGTGCCGTGCGACCTCGAGGCGGTGCCCGGTCTGGGGCATCGGCGCATGCTGCTGGCCGTGAGCCACGCCCGCAGAGCCGTGGCGCAGGCGATTCTCGACGAGGTGCGCGGCGCCGAGCTCGTGCGCGGCGACCGCTAGCTGCTCGGCCGGTCGGCCTGCCGCCAGCGATCGCGAAGATCCCGGGCGCGCTGGATCTTCGCCGCTACGCGTCGCTTCGAGCGGATCGTCTGTGCTTGCGCCCACGCCCGCAGCGCCGCGTCGGCGTCGCGCTGGCGCAGGTGCACGTCGCCGAGCCTCTCGAGGCCCGCGGCGCGCCAGGCGTCGGTGGGCGCGCGTGCGACGAAGTGCTCGAGGTGGGCCTGCGCACGACCGAGCTGAGTGCCACTCCGGTAGACCGCGTGGCCGAGGTAGTACGGCACGAGGGGGTTGTCGGGGGCGAGCGCATGCGCGTCCTCCAGGTGCCGTACGGCCTCGGCACTGCGCGCGAGGCGGGTCAGGCCGCGTGCGAGCTGGATACGGGCCATGACGTTGCCGGGGTACGCCTCGATGAAGTCCCGCGCGAGCACGGCAGAGTGCCGCGGCTTGCGCTCGTCGAGGAGCACCGTGAGGAGGGCGAGGTGCGCGATCGGCGCCACGAGCTCACCCTGCTCTTTCGCGTGCGTGATCAGAGCGACGCCGCGCTCGCGGCCGTCGGGGGTGCCGCTCCAGGGGATGACCGTGCGCAGGCGCGCGCGAAAGTAGGTGTACGCACCAAGCCCGAGCTGGATGTCTGCCGGAGCCGCGCCCTTGCGCTCGGCCTGCTCGAGGTGGCGCACGGCCGCAAGGCCCTTGCGCACGGAGAAGACGTAGTTCTTCTTGCGCAGCGCATGCATGCCACGGAGGCCGTAGAAGGCGCCTGCGAGGACGTGATCCCAGGCTTCGTCTCCGGGCTGGGCGAGCGCTGGCTGGAGCCGAGACCGTGCGACCTTCGCGTAGGTCTTGAACTCGCGGTCGTAGCGGAAGTCCTCCGCCTCGAGCATCTGAGCGGACACGCGCAGCATGTTGCCGAGCGGTCCGAGCGGGCTCTCCGGCGCCTCCCGTGTCGCTTGATCGAAGATCTCCTCCGCCTCCTCATAGCGGCGGTCGAGAACGGCATCGCGGCCTGGGCCCCAGTGCGCGGCCAGAAGGTTGTGAAGCGGGGAGGCTGCGTGTGACGGTGTCGGGGGAGGGATCGCTGGTGTGGGACCGGCGAGAAGAAGAGCGAAGAGAAGGCTAAGACTCACGCCGAGCATAACCGGCGGAAGCCGTCGCACATTCCGAAGGGAGCGGTGAGGCGCGCGGCATCGCCTACTTCAGCTCGTCGAGCCGCTCCTGCATCCGCTGGCGCAACGCGTTGTCTCCTGCGAGGTCGCGTGCCGCCGCAAACGAGACCTTCGCCCGCCCCGCCTCGTCGGCAAGCAGCGCCACCTCGGCCGTCGCGACGTGAAACGGCACGTAGCCCGCCATCTTCTTGTCGCCGGCGACCTGCGCGAGGCGCTCGAGCGCCGCCCGCGGCCGGCCGGCCTTGGCCTCGGCCACCGCCCGGTGCACCTCGACCACCGGGGAAGGGGCGAGCTCGGCGAGCTCGGTGTAGAGGCGCTCCACGTGCTCCCAGTCGGGCTCCTCCGCGAACACCCAGTGGGCGGCGATCTCGGCCTCGACGTGGTACCGCGTGACGTGATCGCCCGCGGCGGAGCGCTCCATGTGGGCCAGACCGCGGCGGATGAGCGCCCCGTCCCACAGGGCGCGGTTCTGGTCGACGAGCCCGACGATGCCGCCCTCGGCGCTGATGCGCGCAGGCAGTCGCGCCGACTGGAAGCTGAAGAGAGCGGCGAGTGCGTGCCCTTCGGGGGTTGCCATCCCGGGCGCCTGCAGGAGGCTGCCCGCCAGGCGCAGCGCCTCGCGGCAGAGCTCGGCACGGACCCAGCTGCCATGCGTGGCGGAGCCGTGGCCTTCGGTGAAGATGAGATAGAGCACCTGGTGGACGGCCTCGAGCCGGCCGCGCAGGTCGCTCGCGCCGGGAAGATCGAAGCTGGCGCCGCGGTCGCGGAGGCGTCGCTTTGCCCGGACGAGGCGCTGTTCGACGGCCTTCCGGTTGGAGAGCAGGGCGCTCGCGATCTCCGTGGCGCTGAGTCCACCCGCCACCTTGAGGGTGAGCGCCACCTGGTCCTGCAGCGAGAGCTCGGGGTGGCAGGAGAGGAAGAGCATGGCGAGCTCCTCGTCGGAGACCGATCCCTCGGCGGGCTCCTCCGTCTCCACCTCGAAGGTCTCGAGCCCGCGGATCATCTGCTCCTTGCCCTGCCAGTTGGTGCGGCGGCGCAGAATGTCGAGGCCGCGGTTGCGGGCCACCCGGGCGAGCCAGGCGCGCGGCTGATCCGGCACGCCCTGATACGGCCACAGCTCGAGCGCGCGCACGAGCGACTCCTGCACCACGTCTTCGGCCAGCTGCAGGTGAGCCGGCCCGAAGACGCGGGTCAGAGACGCCACGAGGCGCGCCGATTCGCGCCGGAACAGGCGATCGACGAGCTGCGGGACCTCGCTCACGGGTCAGACGTCGTCGACCTCGCGCAGCACGATGCCGCCGAAGTCGAGGTGGGGGCAGTCTTCGCAGAGCTGAGCCGCGTGCTCGTAGCTGTCGGCCTCGAGCACGAAGAAGCCGTGGAGGGCTTCCTTGACCTCGGCGTACGGGCCGTCGGTGACCTGGATCGCCCCGTCCACCCGTCGCACCTCGCGGCCACCTTCGTTGGTGAGCTTCTCGCCGGCGCGGATGCGGTCGCCGAGACTCTCGCGCCAGGCGCGGTATCGGGCAATGGTCGCTTGGATCTGCTCCGCGGACGGAGGCTCGCCTCCGGAGTTGGCAGGCTCGTTGAGAAGTAGGACGTAGCTGGGCATCTGGCTCTCCTTTGGGAGTGGGTTTGCCTGATGGACGAACGGGCACGGATCGGATCGACACCACCTGACGCGGTGCACTTTATGGCGCGTGTGCCTGCAGCCATGCCACGAAGGGTCGATCCGCGCGTCAGCTCCCCAGCTCGGTCGCGAGCGCACCAAGCCGTTCGAGGCCGCGCTCGATCGTGTCGTCCCAAGGGTGTCCGAAGCTCAGGCGCAGGCAGTTCGCAAAGCGGCGGGCGGGAGAGAAGATGCTCCCGGGTGCGATGCTGATGCCGTCTTCCAGCGCGCGCTCGAAAAGCTCCTCGGCCGACGTGCGACCGGGCAGCTGCACCCACAGCACACATCCGCCGACGGGCTTGGACAGGCGCGTGCCCGCGGGGAACGTCTCCAGCACCTTGGCGGTCATGCGCTCGGCGTTCGTACGCAGAACCTCGCGCAGCGCCTTGAGGTGGCGGCCGTAGTCGCCGCTTGCCAGGAAGTCGGCCAGCACGAGCTGCTGGAGCCGACCCGACGTGCACGAGAAGCTCCTTTTGCGGCGCGCGATCTCGTCGCGGTACGCGTCGCTCACGACCCAGCCCACGCGGTAGCCCGGTGCCGCGGTCTTCGAGAACGAGCCGCACGTGATCACACGCGCCTCGGTGCCGAGAAACTGGCAGGGAACCGGCCGCGTGCCGCGAAAGAGCAGCTCGCCGTACACGTCGTCCTCCACGAGCACGACGTCGTGGCGTGTGACGATGTCGAGGATCCGAAGGCGCTGGGCACGCGGCATGGTGGCGCCCAGAGGATTGGAGAGAGTGGTGGAGAGCATACAGGCGCGGACGTCGTGCTCCGACAGCGCCTTCTCGAGGCAATCGGGGTCGACCCCCTCCTCGGGACACGTCTCGACCTCGAGGGCCAACATGCCGAGGCTGTCGATGAGCTCGAGCAGACCGTGGTAGGTCGGCGTCTCGACGGCGATGACGTCGCCGCTGCGGGCGATCGTCGAGAGCGCGAGCAGCAGCGCTTCCTGGGCACCGTTGGTGATGCAGATCGACTCGGGGGCGACGTGGGCGCCCAGGGAGTCGAGGTGGTGGTAGGCGACCTGGCGCAGCAGCTGCGGCTCGCCGAGGGTCGGCGCGTAGTCGACCGCGTCGCTGCCCATGTCCGAAAGGACGCGCTTCGTAATGCGCTGCAGCGCCCGCGTCGCGGGCCGGGCCATGGTCGGGCTCACGATGCCGAGCGGCACCAGGTCCTGGCGGTCGATCCCGTCGAAGACGCGATGCACCAGGGGCTTCGAGCGATATTCGGTCGGCTGCCGCTGACGCACCGAAGCCTGCCGCACCAGCGGCGCCTCGGCGTGGCTGCGCACGAAGAAGCCAGATCGCGGCCTCGACTCGACACGGCGCAGGCGCTCGAGCTCCATGTACGCCTGCTGGACCGTCGGCACGCTGACGCCTGCCATGCGGCTCATCCGGCGGAGGGAGGGCAGCCGATCGCCGGGCGCGAGCGTGCCCTGCTCGACCGACTCGAGCACCGTCTCCATGACCTGCCGGTAGAGGAAGTCGGGCTTCGGCGCGCGCCCGGCAGGGGCTCTGGGACGGGTTGGCCGAGACGAGGGATCAGAGACCATCTGTGCAGGTGCCACGTCGCCTGGTTTGCATCTGTTCAGTATACACTCGACGGCCTACGATTCCTGACTATGAGCAACGCACTCCTCTATGTCGTGACCGTCGCGATCTGGGGATCGACCTGGTTCGCCATCGAGTACCAGCTGGGCCTCATCGCGCCCGAGGTCTCCATCGTCTACCGCTACGTGCTCGCCTCGGCCGTGCTCTTCGGCTGGAGTCGGGCCCGGCGGCTACCGCTGCGCTTCGGCTGGGGCGACCATGCGCGGTTCGCCCTGCTCGGCGTGCTGCTGTTCGGGCTCAACTACGTTCTCGCCTATCGGGCGCAGCTCTACATCACGTCGGCGCTCACGGCGATCACGTTCTCGACGATCCTGTGGATGAACATCCTCAACGCGCGGCTCTTCTGCGGCGTGCGCTCCGACCGCCGAACCCTGGCGGGCGCCGCGCTGGGAATCGTGGGAATCGCCGTGCTCTTCGCGCCCCAGGTCGGCGCCCTGTCACTCTCCGATCAGGTCGTTTTTGGTGCGGCGCTGTCGGTGGGTGGTGCCCTCGTGGCGTCGTTCGGCAACATGGCGGCGCAGCTCCTGCAGTCGCGGCAGCTCCCGATCGTGCAGTCGAACGCCTGGGGCATGCTCTACGGAGCCGTGTTCACGGCGCTCGTCGCCGCGGTGCAGGGCCATGCCTTCGCACTGGACCTGCGCTGGACGTATCTCGTGTCGCTGGCGTACCTCTCGATCTTCGGCTCCGTCGTCGCCTTCGGCGCGTACCTCACGCTGCTCGGCCGCATCGGGGCCCACCGCGCCGGGTATGCGACTGTCGCCTTTCCGGTGGTTGCGCTCGCGCTCTCGGCCCTGTTCGAGGGGCTTCGCATCGATGCCTCGACCCTCGTCGGGATGGGCCTCGTGCTGCTCGGCAACGTCTTCGTGCTCGCGAGCGCCAGGCGATCGAAGCGGGAGGAGGGCCGAGCGCCGGAGGTCGATGGCTGTACCGCCGAGGCGGTCTGAGACGTTCGGAGGTCGTCAGCGACCAGGGCGTTCGTCGCCATGGCCCGCGGTGCGTCGGTGGAGAGCGAGGAGCACGAGAATGGCCGCGGTACATCCGATCGGCCACGCCCAGAGCCGTACCATCACGCGTGCGTGGGTCTGCGTGTGCTCCAGGAACAGGATGAACCAGCAGGGCACGACCGCGCCCGAGAGCAGCAGGCCGAAGAGCTCGTTGCGTCGCGGGAGCGTTCCCATACGTCGCACCAGCTGCACCGCCGTGGCTGCGAGCGTGAGGAGAGCCAACGCCACAAGCAGCCGGCCGCCCCACGTGAATCCGAATCCGAGGAGATCGAGGCGGGCGTCCATCCGCTCGAGCAGGCGGCCATAAGAGGGATCGTTGTTGCGGAAGAGGGCGTCGAGCTCGGGCCCGAGGGTCGTGCGAGGGTCGCCAGTGACGCGATAGGCGAGCATGTCGACGAAGCGACGAACGACGCTGCCCTCGTACACCAGATCGGCCACGGCCACGTGTGCGAGGAGGGTGCCCAGGGCGGCCGCAACGTAGACGGCGCCACTCTCGAGCACCAGCGCGAACGACCCGGACGGCCTGCGGTCTTCGAGCGTCAGCGGCCTGGCCTTCGACGGGTCGAGCGCCGCGACGAACAGAACCGCCGCCAGACCGAGCGCAATGGTGCCGAACATCAGGGCCATGTAGGCCTGCCATGCGGCAAACGCGGAGATCAGCAGGCAGCGGGCCGGCCACGGCAGAGCGCCGAGGGGGCGCAGCAGCCCGCCGAGAAGCAACAGGTAGATCGCCGCGTTGGCGGGAGCCGAAGTGAAGCTCGCCCCCTGCCGCACGGAGCCGTAGAAGAGCAGGAGGCACACGAAGAGGGCAAAAAAGGCGAGGGCGCGCTCCGGCTCCACGGTGGACGATGCTCTGCGCCTCGCCAGCCAGAGCGACAGCACGACGCCGGCCGCGAGCAGGCCGAGCGTGAGCCCCAGGAAGAAGCGGCGCAACCCGCCGACGCCCATGCGGGGGAGGAGCCCCTGCACCAGAGTGCGCTGACCGATCCAGTACTGGTGGTACGGCACCCGCACGTACTCCTCCTGGAGACCCGGGCCGGTCGCGATCTGGCGCAAGGCGTCGCACGGCCGTTGCGGACGTTCCACCCGGTACACGCGCTCGGCGGTCACCGCGCTCTCCCAGGCGGAGGGTCGCCGCAGCGTGGCCATGATGGTGATGAGGCAGTCGTTGAACTTCTCGAACGACGTCTCGATGGAGGTCGGCTCGTAGGTGTAGGACGTCGCCACCGCGTCGAGCATCGGCTGGGGATCACCCTGGACCCAGAGCCAGTTGACGCCGAGAAGCACCGCCGTGAGCGGCACACAGAGCAACAGGGCGAGACCGACGCTGCGCGCCAGGTGATGGCGGAGTACTCGGCTCGAATGTCTCGTCGCCGCGAGACGGACGAGCGTGCGGAAGATCCTGGCCCCGTCAGGGATCGCGCGCAGGTTGCTGCGCGACGTCGGAGGACGGGCCTTGTACTGAGTCGGGAGCTCGGCGCTGGGCATCCTCTGCGAAGCGGCGAAGAAGGTCATCTCCGTCTCCACCTCGAAACCGTCCGACCGGGCGGGGAACGACTTGACGAAACGTCTGGAGAGAGCGCGGTAGCCGCTCAGGAGGTCCGTGACCGGCTGGCCGAGGGCCGCAGTCGCCATCTCGGTGAGGAGGGTGTTCCCGGCGAGGCGCAGCTTCGTGTACGCCTCCGGGTCGCGGGAGCGGGTGGCCGTGACCATGTCCAGCCCGCCGTCGAAGAGGCGAATCAGCATCTCGGGAGCCCGCGCGGCGTCGTACGTGTCGTCGCCGTCGACCAGGATGTAGGCATCCGCATCGATTCGGCGGAACATCTCGCGCACCACCCTGCCTTTGCCCGGTGTCTCCACCAGATGTACCTGCGCTCCGGCCATGCGAGCCGCCGCCCCGGTGCCGTCGGTGGAGGCGTTGTCGAAGACGTGGACCTCCGCGTCGGGAAGCGCCCGGCGAAAGTCGTGGACCACGCCGCTGACGGTCTCGCGCTCGTTGCGGCACGGGATGAGGACCGCGATGCGGCGTCCGCGAAGCGTGGAATGGTCGGGGGTGGTCAAGGCGGCCGAATTGTACGGGAGCGCTCCGCTGGCCGCGGGGAGGCGTGGCGGTTAGGCTTGCTCGGCGATGACGACTCCTGAACCCCCGTCTTCACCGTCTCCTTCCCCGACCCCCGTGGCCCCGACGCCGACGGCACAGGCACCCCTGCCGCCGGAGCCGGCGCGCAGCAGTGCTCGCGGGTGTTTCTTCGCGGCCGCTGCACTGGCTCTGCTCGTGGTCGTCGCGGTCATCGTCTTCATGATCGGGGTCTTCGGGGCGGCCCGTTCCATGACCGGGAGCGGTCAGACGTTCTCCATCGCCAGCGGCTCGGTTCTCGAGATTCCGCTTTCGGGCCCACTCTCCCAGGCACCCCCGACGGTCGAGCTCGGTCCGCTGTTTGGCGGCAACCCGCCGTCTCTCTGGGGAGTGCGGCGCGCGCTCCTGGAGGCGGCCGAGGACAACGACATCTCAGCGGTGCTTCTGCGCATCAGCGGAGCGGGTCTCGGTTGGGCCACGGCCGAGGAGATCCTCGGGCTGCTGGACGACTTTCGAGAGACCGGGAAGCCGGTGCACGCGCTGCTGCGCTCCGACATGATCAGCGATCTCGACTACTTCCTCGCGACGGGCGCCGACCGTATCTGGGTGACACCGTACGCCGGGGTGCTGGTGAACGGCCTCGCGTCCCAGCCTCAGTTCTACCGCGGCAGCCTCGACAAGCTGCGGATCGAGCCGCAGGTGATCATGTTCAAGGAGTACAAGAGCGCCGGCGAGTCGTACAACAACTACGAGATGAGCCCCTACTTCCGGGAGTCGATCGAGGGCCTCCTCGAGACCTTCTCGGGCCGGTTCTCGGAGCGCGTCACTGCGCGTCGCGGCGTGAGCGCGGCCGCGCTCGAGGAGTTTCTGGCGAAGGGCGTGACGAGCACCGCCGACATGAAGGCCTCGGGCCTCGTCGACGAGCGGGGTTTTCTCGACCAGGTGCACGATGCGCTCTCGGACGAGATCGACTCGCGCTACGAGGGGGTTGGTCTCGACGACTACCTCCGCTCGCTGGGTCCGGAGAGCCGCTCCGGGCGTGATCGGATCGCCGTGGTCTTCGGCGAAGGGCAGATCGTGACGCAGGCGGTCGAGGGGCCGTCGCTCCCGTTCTTCGGCAGCGTCGGCTTCTCGGGACCGATCGTGGCCCGCAACATCCGCGAGGCCGCGGAAGACTCGCGCACGCGGGCGATCGTCTTCCGCGTGGACAGCCCCGGAGGCGCGGTCGTCGGCTCCAACCTCGTCCTGCACGAGATCCAGCGCGCCCAGGCCAACGGCATTCCGGTGATCATCTCCATGGCCGACTACGCCGCCTCGGGCGGATACTGGGTCTCCATGAGCGCCGATGCGATCGTGGCGCAGCCGAGCACCGTGACCGGTTCGATCGGGGTCGTGTTCACGAAGTTCAACCTCGACGGCTTCTACGAGTGGCTGGGAACGAACACGGCCACGGTGACGACCGACGAGAACGCCACGATCTTCGCGTTCACCGCGTGGGACGAGGACGACCGCGAAGCCGTCGTTCGCTGGATGGACAGCTCCTACAGCGGCTTCACCGAAGGGGTCGCCGAAGGACGGGGTATGCCGCTCGAGAAGGTCCAGAAGATCGCCAAGGGCCGGGTCTGGAGTGGCATCCAGGCGCTCGGCAACGGCCTGGTCGACGAGCTCGGCGGCTTCGATCGCGCGGTGGAGATCGCTGTGGAAAAGGCCGGGATCGACGGCCGGCCGAGCCTGGTGGTGTACCCCCGGCCCAAGACCTTCTTCGAGCAGGTGATGGACGCGCAGATGGTCGCGGCGCCCGTGGCCGCTCTCCGCGACACGCCGCTCTCGCTCGAAGGTCTCGTGGAGTTCGTCGAGGGTTTCGCCGAGCCGCGGGTCGAGGCCCGGGCTCCGGACCTCAACATTCGCTGATGTCGGGCGACCGCAAGTTCGGCTTCAAGACGCGGGCACTGCACGCGGGTGGGCAGCCCGATCGATCGACCGGCGCGCGCGCCGTGCCGATCTACCAGTCCACGAGCTTCGTGTTCGAGGACACGCAGGACGCCGCCGACCTCTTCGCGCTGCAGAAGTACGGCACGATCTACTCGCGCATCTCCAACCCGACGCTTGCGGCCTTCGAGGAGCGCATGGCGAGCCTGGAGGGTGGCATCGGCGCGGTGGCCACGAGCTCCGGTCAGGCGGCCGAGTTTCTGACGGTCACGACCCTCGCCGGAGCGGGCGACCACGTGGTGGCGAGCTCGAGCCTCTACGGCGGCACGTACACGCAGTTCGACGTGACGCTGCGCCGGCTCGGCATCGAGACGACTTTCGTCGACGGCGCCGATCCGGCTGCCTTCGAGCAGGCGATCCGCCCCGAGACCAAGGTGCTGTACACCGAGACGATCGGCAACCCGTCCGGTGTCATCGCCGATCTGGAGGCGCTCGCCCGCGTGGCCCACGGGAACGGCCTGCCCCTTGCCGTGGACTCGACCTTCGCCACGCCGTACCTCTGCCGCCCGATCGAGCACGGCGCCGACATCGTCGTGCACTCGGCCACCAAGTTCATCGGTGGCCACGGCACGGCCATCGGCGGCGTGATCGTGGAGGCGGGCACCTTCGACTGGGGCAGCGGCAGGTTCCCGCGAATGACGGAGCCCGTGCCCAGCTACAACGGCCTGCGCTGGTGGGACAACTTCGGCGAGTACGCGTTCTGCACGAAGGTCCGCGCGGAGCAGCTGCGCGACGTCGGGGCGTCGATGGCGCCGTTCAACGCCTTCCTCTTCCTCCAGGGTCTCGAGACGTTGCCGCAGCGGATGCGGGAGCACGCCGCGAACGCACGGGCCGTGGCCGAGTGGCTGGAGGAGGACCCGCGGGTGAGCGAAGTCCACTACGCGAGCCTCGCTTCGTCGCCGCACCAGGAGTTGGCGCAGAAGTACCTGCCCGAGGGTGCCGGCGCCGTGTTCACCTTCGCGATCGAGGCGCCGGCAGGCGAAGGGCGTGCTGCCGGAGCGCGTTTCATCGAGTCGCTCGAGCTCATCAGCCACCTGGCGAACGTCGGTGACGCGAAGACTCTCGTGATCCACCCGGCATCGACCACCCACCAGCAGCTCTCCGAAGACGAGCTCGCTGCGGCCGGCGTCACCGCCGAGATGGTGCGCCTCTCGGTGGGGCTCGAAGACCTCGAGGACATCCTGTGGGACCTGGACCGCGGGCTCGAAGCCGCGACGGGCAAGGAGCGTTGACATGAGCGATTTCCCCGAAGTGCCGGGCTGGACGCCGCCGAGTGCGGCCGCGCGTTACGACCTCCTGCGGCGAACGCGCTCGATTGCGATGGTCGGAGCGTCGAGCAATCCGGCCCGGGCCAGCAACTTCGTACTGACCTATCTCCTCAGCTCGTCGGCCGACTACACGGTGTATCCGATCTCACCGCGCGGCGGCGAGATCCTCGGCCAGAAGGTCTACCCCTCGCTGGCCGACCTCCCGGAGGTGCCCGACATGGTCGACGTCTTCCGGAGGCCCGACGACCTCCCCGGCGTCGCCGAGGAGGCGGTGGCGATGGGTGCGAAGAGCTTCTGGGTGCAGCTGGGGCTGTGGAGCGTCCCCGCAGCGCAGATCGCGCTCGACGGTGGGCTGGAAGTGGTGATGAACCGCTGCCTCAAGATCGAGCACGCCCGGTTCCACGGCGGCCTGCACCTCGCCGGTTTCGACACCGGCGTGATCACCTCGAAGCACCGCCGCGCCGGCTAGGGTCGCGCGGCTTCCGCCGCGGTCTCGCGCAGCAGGCCCTCGAGCTTCTTCCACCAGGCCTTCTGCTTGCCCTTGGCGCGCCCGTTGCGTGTCTCCCCGTCGTACTGACGCTGCATCTGCTCCACGCCGTGCCACGCGGTCTGGAAGGCGGCGTCGATCTTCGCCTGCAGATCGCTGGCCGCCGCGCGCGGGGTCGGCCCGGTGCCGGAGAGCGTGCGCACCTGCGCACGGAGTCGGCGCGCGCCGATCTCGGTGACGTCGAAGTGACCCTGCTCGTGGCGGAGGGTGTAGTCGGTCTTGCCTCCGCTCTTTTTCGCCGACTCCAGCTTGTGGGCGGCCGCGAAGATCTTGATGCTCCGGAGGTGGGCGCGGTAGCCGCCGTCGACGGCCTGCGTCTCGATGCGTGGATCCTCGACGAGGATGGTCGAGGCGAGCAACGCCCGCTCGATCCCCCAGCCTTCGAGGCTGCCGCGGAAGTCGTCCCAGATCAGAGGCCGATAGCTGGTCCAGACGTCGTCGTCGCGCGTGGGCGTGTAGATGACGGTGGGCGCGGGCTCCTCGGGGCTCGCAGCAGCGGAGGCGCTCGCGGTCGCGGGAACCGACGCGGCCAGCGCCGGGGAGAGCCAGACCACGCAGAGCGCTGGGACCCAGGCCGGCGCCTGCGCGGCCAACCTCCGCTTCGGGCGGTCGATCCGAGGGTGGACGAGCTGGGCCTGGTTCTCCATCGCGTCTCCGGTCGCGCCGATCAGCGGGGCAAGCGCCCGACCCTCACCCCAAGGTACGTGCCGGGTGCGCTCCCCAGACTTGCGACCGGGATGCCGGGCAGCCAGATCGCAACGGGCCGGGTGATCCTTGAACGGAGGATTCTAGAGGGCGAGACGTCGAGGATTGCAGAGCCGTCAAATCGAGCTCGGCCCGGAACGACACAGAGGCCTCAACGACTCGCGGTCTCGAACCTCGCTCTGTAACCGCTCGGGGAAACGCCGAGATTCCGCTCGAATGCCTGCCGCAAGCCGTCTCCGGTTCGGTAGCCGCACTTGTGCGCGACGGCTTCGGTCGTCAGTCCGTCGTTCACGAGGAGGTGGCGAGCTCGCTCGAGTCGAGCACGCTCGACGAACTCTCCCGGACCGACGCCAACCTCCCTCGTGAAGACCCGGGAGAAGTTGCGGGGGCTCATCGCGGCGCGCTCGGCGAGCGTCGGTACGCGGAGGTCGCCTTCCAGGTTCGCGAAGATGTAGGACTGGACGTCGTTCATCTTCGAGCTCTCTGGGAGCCGGGACTGTAGCTGCACGCTGAACTGCGCCTGGTTGCCGGGGCGCTTCAGGAAGAGCACCAGCGTCTTGCTGACGAGCCGTGCGACCTCGACTCCGAAGTCTTCCTCGACCAGCGCGAGGCAGAGGTCGAGACCTGCCGTGGCACCCGCCGAGGTGTAGTAGGAGCCGTCACGGCAATAGATCGATTCTGCTTGCAGCTTGGTCTGCGGATAGTGAGTCCGGAAGTGTTCCTCGTAGGCCCAGTGTGTCGTCGCGCAGCGGCCGTCGAGAAGGCCAGCCTCGGCGAAGATGTACGTGGCGTGACAGATGCCGACCATGCGCTCGACCCTGCTTGCCTGCTCTCGGACCCAGGCGATGAAGCCGTCCTGCCGGTTCTCCAGCAGGAGCTCGTCGATCGGTTGGAAGACCAGCGTGTCCACTCTTCCTTCGAGCTCGGTGAAGTGCCGGTCCGTCGTCACCCGAAGACCCGGGATCGCGTAGGTGTCGCCGACGTCGGTGCTGACGACCTCCATGTCGTATCCCATCTCGGGATAGCCGGAGTGCTCGAGAGCGAAGTTGGCGCAGGTGAAGACGTACATCGGCCCCATGATCTCGAATTGCCAATCGCTCTCGCTGGCGACGAAGACGATGCGCTTGCGCTCCTCCCCTCGCCGTGGCTGTGGGCGCTGCGCCACGCGATGGATCTTGTAGGCAGCCTGGCGAATCGAATCGGTGCTCATTGTGGATCTCCTTGGACACGGCCCCGGGTGGTCAGCGACCGACCCGGGACAGTCTGGCACGATCGCTCGGATCGTTGTCCTTGTGCCAGTGCAATCGACAGCTCAAGAATGCCCTCAAGCAAGACGATTCCGAGGAGGTGTCCGATGGCAGTCGCCCCGTCCCAGTCCAACGATCCGATCCAGCTCGCACGAGACATCGCGCCCGTCCTCCGCTCTGAGGCGGAGCAGGGCGAAAGAGACCGCCGGCTCACGGACGTCGCAGCGGACGCTCTGAGGCAGACCGGGATGTTCCGGCTATTCCGACCCCTCTCGCTCGGCGGGTGGGACCTCGATCCGGTCCACGCACTCCAGGTCGTCGAAGTGCTGGCGGCTGCCGACGCATCCGCGGCCTGGAATGTCTCGCAGGCCATCACCGTCGATGCCATCGCCGCCTGGCTCCCAGCAGAGGGCGCCGAGCAGGTTCTCGGAGATCCCGACGCCGTGACCTGTGGAGCCTGGCATCCACATCGCACGGCGGAGAGGGTCGAAGGCGGATACCGTCTCACGGGTCGCACGCAGTTCAACTCGAACTGCATGCACGCCACCGCGGTGACGACACTCGCCCACGTCGTGGGTGATGACGGCCCCGAGGCTGGCGAGAATGGCGTGCCAATGAGCCTGCTCGCCTACATGGCGGCGGACGACGTGGAGATCGTGCCCAACTGGGAGACTCTCGGCCTCGGAGGCACCGGGAGCCACGACGTAGTGGCCGAGGACGTCTTTGTGCCTGAGAGCCGCACCGCGTGGCTCCTGCCGCTCGAGAAGCCCAACGAGCACTTCGGGAAGCAGGCCGCTCTCACGACCTGGCCCGGGATCGCGGCGCAGGTTGCTGTCTCCATCGGAGTGGCTCAGTCGGCGCTCGACGCGCTGCTGGGGCTTGCTGAGAAGGTCCCCAACTACACCGTGGATGCACTGCGCGATCGACCCGTCGTGCAGTGCCGCGTCGGGGGCGCCGCCGGCAAGATTCTCGCGGCACGATCGACCCTCCATCAGTCCATGAGGGAGGCGTGGAGAGATGCCGAGGCTGGGGTCCAGATCACCGACGAGCGTCGTGCACAGTTCCAGCTCGCGAGCTGCCAGGCGGCATCGCTTGCAGCCGAGGCCGTTCACGACGTGTATCTCTGCAGCGGCACCTCGGGGATTCGGAACGAAGGGACCTTCCAGCGCTACCTCCGTGAGGCGAGCGTCATGACGCAACACGCGTTCTTCGGGCCGGCGCGCTTTCAGAACGTTGGTGAGGTGCTCCTCGGAGCTCCCTGCACCTGGGGCTTCTTCGCGATCTAGCGGCCGGTCATCCTTCGTTGAGCTGCCCCGGGAGGACGTCGTACCAGCCGCCGCGCTCCACGAGCTCGAGCGGCACCCCGTACAGGCGCTCGAGGTTCTCGGCCGTGAGCACGTCCTCCTTCGGGCCTGCCGCTGCGACCCGTCCTCGGTCGAGGAGGATGAGGTGCGTGATCTCGGGCAGGACCTCGCCGACCATGTGCGTCACGAGGACCAGGGTGCGCCCCTTCTGGGCCAGCTCCCGCAGCCTCGACAGCAGCTCGAACCGCGCACGCAGGTCGAGGCCAGCCGTGGGCTCGTCGAGCACCAGGGTCTCCGGATCGTGGACCAGGGCCCTGGCGAGCAGCACGCGGCGCTGCTCCCCCGTCGAGAACGTGTCGAAGACGCGGTCCGCGAGGTGGCTCGCTCCGAGCTGATCGAGCGTGGCCGCAGCGCGCTCGCGCTGCGCCTCGGTGGTCTGCAGGTGCGGGTGCAGGCCGATGGTGCCCTCGAAGCCGGAGATTGCGATCTCGAGCCCCGTGAGCTGCGCCATCGGCTCCTCGCCGCCGACCCGACGGTGTCGCAGCTGCAGGTCCGCCGAGACGATCCCGAGGCGCTGCTTGAGCTCCCAGACGCGCCAACGGTCCTGACCGAGGATGCGAAGGGTCGTCTCCTGGCGAAACAGCGGGTAGAGGTCGCGGGTCAGCAGCTGGATGAGCGACGACTTTCCGGCACCATTGGGCCCGAGGATCGCCGTCTGTGTGCCCGCCCCGACCTCCAGGTCGAGACCCTCGAACACGGTCGTGTCGCCGCGGCGCAGGTGCACCCCGCGCAGCTCGAAGAGCAGCGGGCGCGCGGTGGCGTCGTTCCCCTCGGGCGTCGGCACTACATCCAGTGCTCGAGCCAGGCGAGCACCTCCCGGTGCCACTGGATCGAGTTGTGCGGCTTGAGCACCCAGTGGTTCTCGTCCGGGAAGTACAGCAGACGCGACGGGATCTGTCGTCGCTGCAGCGCCGTGAAGACGGCGAAGCTCTGCCCTTCCGGCACGCGGTAGTCGCGGCCACCCTGGATCACCAACATCGGCGTCTTGAAGTTGGCGACGAGGTTGGCCGGGTTGTGGCGCTCGTACCCTTCGACGGCCTCCCAGTAGGGGCCGCCGTGCTCCCGCTCCGGGAACCAGAGCTCTTCGGTGGTGTAGTACATCGACCGCTGATCGAAGACTCCGTCGTGGTTGACGAGGCAGCGGAAGCGGTCCGGCCAACTGCCCGCGATCCAGTTCATCATGTAGCCGCCGTAGCTCGCTCCCAGCGCGCAGACGCGACTGCCGTCGAGAAACGAATACTCGTCGAGGGCCGCGGCCAGCCCCTTCTGGAGGTCCTCGAGCGGCTTGCCGCCCCAATCGCCCTGGATGGAGTCGGTGAACGCCTGGCCGTAGCCCACCGACCCGTGGAAGTCGATCATCACCGCCGCGTAGCCCGCGCCGGCGTATGCCTGCGGGTTCCAGCGGTAGTGGAAGTTGTTGCCGAACGATCCCTGGGGGCCGCCGTGAACCAGGAAGGCCACGGGGTAGCGGCGGGCGGGGTCGAAGTCGATCGGGCGCACCAGGTAGCCGTAGACGGTCTCTCCGTCATGCCCTGCGAAGCTGAACTGCTCGGCTTCGCCCATGCGCGCTGCGGCGACGCGCTCCGCGTTGATCTCGGTCAGCGGGCGCGGAGTTTTGTCGCTCAGGTCGAAGAGCTCGGCCGGGCGCCGCAGCGTGCTGTGGGCGACCACGAGAGCTTCGCCCCTGTGCGACATGCCGCTGGCCGTTCCCTGGTCGAGGAGCGTGTGCACGTCTCCGGTGGCGAGGTCGACCTCGAAGACGCTCCGTTGGCCGAGGTTGGCTGCGGTGACGAAGAGGCGCGTGCCGTCGCTCGACACCACGGCGTCACCGGGGGAGCGGTCCCATGTTGGGGGCGATCTCCCGCGGGCTGCCGAGCTGCTCGCCGTCCCAGGGTGCCGTCATGAGCCGGAAGCGGTCCGACTCGTACCCCGGTGTCGACATGGCGAACCAGACGAGTGCACGACCGTCGGGTGTGAACATCGGGTGGGTGTCCCAGGCGGTATTGGCGGCCGTCAGATTGCGGAGTCTGCCCGACCCGTCCGCGCGGGTCGCCCAGAGGTCGAAGTTGGTCGACCAGGGCTCCAGCGCGCCGTCGACCCTGGAGGCGAAGACCATCACCTCGCCGTCCGGGCTCCAGGCGATCTCCTCGGTGCCGCCGAAGGGCAGCGAAGGAACGTCGGCCTTCAGACCGGGAACGAGGTCGACCGGCTCACCCGCCGGTTCACCCTTCTCGTCGAGGGCGAGGGTGAACAGGTGTGAGCGACGTCCGTCCTCGTAGGTGTCCCAGTGGCGGAAGAAGAGCTCGTCGAACGTCTGGCCGGTCTCCTGCGACTCGCGGCGACGCTCGAGGCGCCCGGCGGTGCAGCGGAGATCGGGGCAGTCGGGGAACACCTCCATCGTGAAGGCGAGACGTCGGCCGTCGGGGCTCAGCAGGAGGTTGCCGACGTCGAGGGGGAGGTTGGTGACCTGCTCCGGCTCGCCGCCGCGGAGCTGCAGGCGCCAGACCTGGGACGTGCCGGAGCGCGTGGACAGGAAGTAGATCGAGCGGCCGTCCGGGCTCCACTGGGGAGAGTGGTCGGCCGCCTCGTGCACCGTGAGCTCGCGCGGCTCGCTCTTCCCGGAGCGCTCCACGATCCAGAGGTTGGTCCGACCACGGTTGGCGTCGAGATCGGTGGTGCGCACGACGAAGGCGATCGCGCGTGCGTCCGGGGAGAGAGCTGGCGACGAGATGCGCTGCATCGCCAACATGTCGTCCACGGAGAAGGGGTGGGTCTGCTGCCCGCTACCGGGGCTCGCGAGGAGGAGGAGCGCGGAGAGGAGGAGTTGCGACGAGACAGGGATCGTCCGGCGGGAGCGCCTTGAACGGAGGCCGAGCATGTGGGAAATCTCCAAGGGAGCAGGGAGGTGGGTCGGGCGAAGCGCGACGGCAGGAGGCCGCCAGTGGGGAGCTCCGATCGGAAGCAACGGCACGAGCGTGCCGCGAGGAATCTGGTGCGGAGCATATCTCGCGCCGAGGGGCACTCGAATGTCTCTCGGTGGCCCTCTGTCTGCGGCTGGAACCGCTCCCTCCTCCCGCGGTCTAAGCTTGCGGTGTGATCCGTTTCGAACGCCGACCGCGCGGCAGCAGGTGTGCGGGTGTGCCGGGTCGGCGTGGTGCCGGCATGCTCGGCGTCGCCCTCTGGGCGGCGCTGGTCGTAGCCGCAGCGGGCCCGGCGGCCGCCGAGGTCGTCGTGCGCGGGCGCGCACTGGACGTGCGCAGCGAGCCTCTTCGCGGCGCGCTGGTGGAGATCCTGCATCCGGAGCGGCGGTACGAGCAGCTGCGCCGCGTGCTCGAAGGTGCGCCTCCCCCCGCTGCCGTCCGGGAGGCAAGAGCCGGCGCGGACGGAGCCTTCGACGTGGTGGCCCCGGGCCCGGGGCCCTGGCAGGTCGTCGTCTCGGCACCCGGCTACCTGCCCCAGTTCTTCGACCTGCGTCCGCTTCCAGAGGAGCAGGTGCTGCCGCCGGCCATCCTGCAGCAGGCGTCGGTGGAAGAGGTGCAGCTCGTCGCCACGGACGGCTCGGCGGGAACCGGCGCCTGGGTGGAGCTCGAGCGCCGCACGCGGCCGCGCACTCTCGAGCGCTACGCGCTGTTCACCGGCTGGACCTCCGAGCCGATCCTCGGCTTCGCGGACGATGCCGGGCGCTTCTTCTACGTGCGGGGCAAGAACGAACGACTCCGCTTTCGGGTGGTCCTGCCTGATGGAACGATGCGACTTGCGGTGGGGGCTGGCCTCGAGGAGCCCGAGACGCTCGACGCGCACCTCCGGCCGGCAGCCACCCAGCGTCTGAGGTTCGAGCTCGGCGGTCGCCCCGTCGCTGCGGCGGTCGTGGTGGTCGACGGGCGGCCGCAGGCCAAAACGGACGCGCGCGGAACCGCCGAGGTCTCGCTCGCCCGCCGGTCGCAGGTGGAGCTGCTCACCCCCAACGGAGTGCATCAGGCGTGGACCCTCCGCGGGTTCGACCAGCAGGCCGAGGGCGATCGGCGGCTCGAGCTGACGTCACCCGAACAGCTGCTCCTGCGTGTCGTCTCGGCGGACGGTCGCCCCGTGGCAGGTGTGACGGCAGTGGTCGAAGGGCGTCTCGTGCGAGGCGACGAAGGTGGAACCCTGCGCTTCGCGCTGCGGGAGCGGGGCCGCCGCGACGTGTGGATCGGAGCTCGCGGCTTTCTGCCCTTCGAGGGTGCCCTCGAAGCCGGAGACGACATCCGCCTTCACGCGAGCGTCTCGGTCGACGGCCTGACGGTGACCCACGGCGATGAGCCGTTGGCCGAGGTCGACCTCGTCGTCGTGCCCGAGGCTCCGAATCGGAGGCCGTTCTGGGTGCGGAGCGACTCCCTGGGGCGGGTGCGCCTGACGGGCCTGCGGGGCAACAGCGGCTACACGGCGCGGCCCGCGTGGCAGAAGCAGGCGCTCGGCGAGAACTCGTTCTGGGTGCGCGGCGATCGCCGGGAGCCTCTCCGCATTCGGCTGCGGCAGCCCCGGCAGGCGCGCGGCCGCGTGCTTGGTTTGCGGGCGCGACCGCTCAGCGGTGCGCGCGTGACGGCGCGGGCCGGTCGGATGCAGCTGCCGCCGGTGTTCGCGGACGCGGACGGGCTCTTCGAGCTGCGCGCTGCCGTCGGCGAGCTCGAGCTTCACGTCGAGGCGCCAGACCATGCCCCGGGCTCGTTCTCGGTGGTCGTCCCGCGCGGCACGGCCGCCTTCGAGGTCGGCGATCTCGAGCTCGAGCGTGGAGTCGACCTCGACGTGCTCGTCACGGATCCGGAGGAGAACCCGATCGCCGATGCCCTCGTCACGCTCGACATGGCATCGGCGATCGACGTGGGCCGCGGTCGGGCGCGTGGCGGCGGCGACGCCGCGGGTGCCCGCCGCTCCACGGCCGCGCGCACGGACGGAGCGGGCTTCGCGCGGCTGCTGCACCTTCAGCGCGCCTCCGGCTACCGCGTGCGCATCGTGCGTCGCGGCTTCCTGGATCAGACTCTGGAGGACGTCCGTGTACCCCGCAGCGGTCCTCTGGAGGTGAGGCTCGAGCAGGCGGCCGCAATTGCCGGCATCGTCCTCGGCCAGGACGGTCGCCCCGTAGCCCGAGCCTTCGTCGGCCTGAGCTCGAAGCAGATCGGCCTGCCCGAGATCGCCGATCCCTACACCGAAGCGGACGGCACCTTCCTGCTCACCGGCCTGCGGGCCGGACGGTACGAGATCTGGGCGCGCGCGGAAGGGCAGCCCGTGATCGACCCGGTCGAGATCGAGGTCGCTCCAGGTGAGACGCGGGAGGGCCTGGAGCTCCAGGCTCCGGCTGGGATCGTGGTGCGAGGATGGCTCTCCGACGTCGAAGGTGCGCCACTCGAGGGCGAGCCGGTGGTCATCGACAGTCAGTACGCCACGACCCGCACCGACGGCAGCTTCGAAGTGCAGAACGTCCGACCGGGGCGGCGACGGTCGCGCGCGTGCCGTGACAGCCGCCGCGTTCACGGCGAGGTCGAGGCTCAGGTCGCCATGGCGCCCCTCGAGCTCGTCTGCCAGAGGGAGCGCGCCGGCACCCTTCGAGGCCGGGTGGTCGACATCGACGGACAGCCGGTGGCTGGAGCCGAGATCCTGCGCTTCTCGGGTGCGCCTGCGCTGGCCCGGACCGACGACGCCGGCCGCTTCGAGGCCGGGGCTCTCCGCGGATCGGTGCGTCTCCTCGCGCACGAGCCGTCCCGACGCCTCCGGGGATCGGTGGGGCCGATCGATGGCGAGACCGAGGACGAGATCGAGATCGTGGTGCGGGCGCACGCCGCCGTGCGTGGGCGCGTCGCGGGTCTGCCGCCGAGCGGGCGTGCATGGGTCGTGTTCGAGCGCGCGGCGGATCCCGGCTCCGATCGCGCGCGGATCGCGGCTGCCGGGGAGCGGCGCGCCTCGTCCGGCCTCGAAGGCGACGGGAGCTACTCGCTGGAGGTCCGGCCCGGCGCGTGGGTGGTCACGGTGCATCACACGGCGGGCACGCAGCCTTCCGCACCCGTCCGACTCGCGATGCAGGAGATCGAGGTCCGCGAAGGCGACGACCTCGTGCTCGATCTCGAGGCGGAGCAGCCGCCCGAGCGCGCGAAGGTCGCGGGTACGGTGACCCTCGACGGGGCTCCAGCCGAGGGTCTCTGGCTCCAACTGCGCGGAGAAGGGGCCGGCGGCAACTGGGCGAAGGTCGATGCGGCGGGCCGCTTCGAGATGAACGGCGTGCCGAGGGGCTCGTACGTGGTCTGGGCGGCCGAGACCGACTCCAGCGTGCTGCTCCCGGTCGTGATGGTCTCTGCTCCTTCGAGGGAGATCGAGCTCCACCTCCGGCGGTTCGACGTGACGGGTCAGGTGCGCGACAAGGCGTCCCTCGACCTCGTTCCGGCGCGCGCCGTGCTGCACGCCTTCGGGCTCGAAGCCCCCCTCCGGGTGGGCGACGACGGCTCGTTCCGGGTGCGCGCCGTGGGCAGCGGTGCGCTGGAGCTCGAGGTGTCCGCGCCGGGCTACTTCCCGCAGCATCTGCCGATCTCGGCTCGAGGGCATCTCGACTTCCTGCTCGAGGGCAGCGGCTGAGCGTCGATCGATGCCGTAGCATTGCCGGCTGATCCCCACGGAGGCCTCCGCATTGAGACGTCACGCTGCCCGATTCCCCGCGGCTCCCGCTGCGACTGTTCTCGCTGCCGTTCTTCTCCTCGCTCCCGCTCTCGGCGCGCAGGAGCTCACGCTCGAGACGCTCTACAGCCCCGACCGCGAGGTGCGCGTCGACTACACCACCCAGCTCCCGCGGGCCCGTTGGTTCGACGGGTCGAGCTTCCTGCTGACCGGGAGCGGCGATGATGCCGAGACAGAGGTCGTCGACGCGGCGTCCGGGGACACCAGGCCGCTGTACGACCGCGCCGCCATGGAGGAGGCGCTGCAGGCGCTGCCCGGCGTGACCGCGTCGGACGCGGAGGCTCTGGCCGCGCGCTCTCTGCGGCTCGACCCGGCCGCGCAGCGCGTGGCACTCCTCAACTTCGCCGACGACCTCTTCACGTACGACCTCGAGACCGGCAGCGCACGGCGCATCACGTTCGATCCGGCGCCCGAAGTGGGTGAAGAGTGGAGCCCGGATGGGCGCTTCGTGAGCTTCGTGCGCCACTACGACCTCTTCGTGGTCGACCTGCAGTCGGGGCGCGAGCGGGCGCTGACCGACGGCGGCAGCGAAGAGCTCCACTTCGGGCGTCTCGACTGGGTGTACCAGGAGGAGGTGTACGGGCGCGGCAACTTCAAGGGCTACTGGTGGAGCCCGGACTCCTCCCGGATCGCCTTTCTGAAGCTCGACGAATCGCCCGTGCGGGAGTTCACGGTGGTCGATCACATTCCGACCGAGCTCGACCTCGAGGTGACCAACTACCCCAAGGCGGGGAGCCCAAATCCGACGGTCGCGCTGGGCGTCGTGCCTGTGGTCGGAGGCGAGGCCCTCTGGGTCGACACGTCAGCCTACGCGCCGATCGAGCATCTCATCGTGCGCGTCGGCTGGACGCCGGACTCCTCGCGTGTCGTCCTGCAGGTGCAGGACCGCGAGCAGCGCTGGCTCGACCTGTTGGCCGCCGACCGGAAGACCGGGGCGGTGCACACGCTCGTCGAGGAGCGAACGGAGACGTGGGTGAACGTGCTCGACGAGCCGCTTTGGCTCGAAGACGGCTCGTTTCTGTGGCGCTCCGAGCGCACCGGCTTCGCTCACCTCTACCACTACGACGGCAAGGGGGCCCTCCGGCGTCAGCTCACGGACGGGGAGTTCGAGGTGCGTGCCGTGCACGGGGTCGACGAGGAGCGCGGCCTGGTCTACGTGACGAGCATGGAGCACAGCCCGATCGCGCCTCACCTCTACACGGTGCCGCTCCAGGGCGGGAAGCGAGAACGGCTCACCGAGAGCGAGGGGTCGCACTCCCTTTCGTTCAGCGCGGATCTCGCCTACTACATCGACACGTGGAGCAGCGTTGCGGAGCCGCCGCAGCGCGCGCTGTTCGAGACGCGCTCGGGAAGGCGAGTCCGCTCCCTGGGCTCGTCGCGGACCGAGGCTCTCACCGCGCTCGAGCTCGGGGAGGTGGAGCTCCTTCAGGTGGAAACGCGAGACGGTTTCCCGATGGAGGCCATGCTCATCAAACCGCCGAACTTCGATCCTTCGAAGAAGTACCCGGTGCTGCAGTACAACTACGGCGGGCCGCACGCGCCCG
Organism: Candidatus Multivoraceae bacterium; assembly: GCA_965223385.1. Taxonomy (GTDB): domain Bacteria; phylum Acidobacteriota; class Thermoanaerobaculia; order Multivoradales; family Multivoraceae; genus JBCCLJ01. Next base: position 438,227 of record CBDCWR010000004.1, read on the forward strand.
TGGTGCGCAACGCGTGGGGTGGCACGCGCTTCCTCTGGCACCAGATGCTCGCGGCGAAGGGCTACGTGATCTGGCTGTGCGACAACCGCTCCGCGTCGGGCAAGGGCATCCGTTACACCTGGGAGGCCTACCAGCGTCTGGGTGAGGTGGAGCTGCGCGACATCGAAGACGGCCTGACGTGGCTCCGCCGGCAGAGTTGGGTGGACCCGGGCCGCATCGGCATCTGGGGGTGGAGCTACGGCGGTTTCATGGCCGCCTACGCCCTCACCCACAGCAAGAGCTTCAAGATGGCGATCGCCGGCGCACCGGTCACCGACTGGCGCCTCTACGACACGATCTACACCGAGCGCTACATGCGGCGGCCCCAGAACAACCCCGAGGGCTACGGCAGCACGTCGGTGGTCGACTCTGCAGCCGACCTGAACGGCAAACTGCTGCTCATTCACGGCACCATGGACGACAATGTGCATCTGCAGAACTCGATCCAGCTGATCTACGCGCTCCAGAAGGCCGGCAAGCCGTTCGAGCTGATGCTCTATCCGAAGTCGCGGCACGGCGTCCGCGACCGGGCGCTGTCGTACCACCTGCAGCAGACGATGACCGACTTCATCCTGCGCGAGCTCTAGAGCCCTTTCGGAGCACCCGAGAGACGGCTTCAGCTCCGGTCGACCAGCTCCCTGAGCGCCGGTTGCCCAGGTTCTCGGGGAGATGCCCTTGGGGGCAGCGTACGCCCGACGTTCACTCGAGCCCGCACCAGACTGCGTCCTCGAGAGTCTAGGTGCGTGAGTGTCCACGTGAGAGGACACACCTTCGCCGCCAGGGATCACCGGGAGCCCGCAGAACTGGGTCGAGAGCTCGGATACCGGATCGGCACGGTTCTTTCATAAGCAGTCGAGCGAGCGCCGCTCTCATTCGAAAACAGCTATTCTTCCAACTCATCTTCCTCCCGACCGCTAGGAGCTGCTCATGACGCGCCGTTTCACTCTTGCTCTCTTCTGTGCCCTTTTGGCTCTCCCCATGAGTGCTCTGGCGGCGGACACCCCGTCGCTCCAGGCCAAGAAGCGGAGCCTGGGCGGCTCCCTGGTGCCCGAGAAGGCGCCGATGAAGCTCGCGAGCGAAGCCCGCGTGGCCTCGCAGACGGTGACGACCATCGAGAACGGGGACGGCACCTACGAGGGCGTCTGGGGCCTGGTTCCCGAGAACGGCATCGACCCCTCCGAGTGGGTGCAGCGCTTCACCTTCCCGGCCTCGAGCGGCACCATCACCGACGCGGCTGTGTGCTTTTCGAGCGACTTTGGCGGTGACTTCGACTTCGAGCTCATCATCTTCCAGGCGAACGGCAACCAGCCGGGCGCGGAGCTGGCGCGCATCGCGTATCGCACGCCGCGGCTCGAGGCTCTCGTCATCGAGTGTCTGACGCTCCCGGACGTCAACTTCGTCACGAGCTCCAACCGCCTGTTTCTCGGCGTGCAGTTCTCGGCCAACGACGACATCCTCGTGCTCGCCGACGAGAACAGCGCCGAGGCGGAGCCGTCGTACGTTCGCGCGCCGGGGGTCATCGACGACTGGCAGCGCCTCGGTGACGCCACCCCGCTCGACGCGGTGTTCCGGGACTTCAAGAACCTGGCTCTTGCCGTCAGCTTCGACGACGGCGACGGGAACGGCGGCGGGCCCACGGGCAGCACCGACCCGTGTGTCGAGAACACCACCACCCTGTGCCTGAACGACGATCGTTTCGAGGTGCAGGTGACGTTCTCCACGGAGCAGGGTGACTCCGGCGACGGCAACGGCGTGGAGCTCACGAACGACTCCGGCTACTTCTGGTTCTTCGACTCCGACAATGTCGAGCTCGTCGTGAAGGTGCTCGATGCCTGTGTGATCAACAGCAACTACTGGGTCTTCGGGGGCGGACTGACCGACGTGCAGGTCACGATCACCATTCGCGACACCTTCACCGGGTTCGTGAGGACCTACGTCAACCCGCTCGGAACCCCGTTTCAGCCGATCACCGACATCAACGGCTTCGCAACCTGCCCGTAGCCCTGCCCTGACTTCGTCTAGAGCAGCGTGAGCGCGCGGCCGAGAGCCTCGTACCCTTTGGCCGCGCCCACCAGCTGCTCGATCTCGAGGTACTCGTCGGTCGTGTGCGCGAGCTTCTCGTCCGACGGGCCGAAGCCGAGGGTCGGGATGCCGGCCCACCCCGCGCTGTAGGCCCCGTTGGTGCAGAACTGGTAGCAGGACGGTGAAGGCTCCAGGCCCACCTCCTCGAGCGCGGCACAGGCCGCCCGGACGAACGGCTCGTCCAGCTCGAAGAGCCACGGCGGGTACCACTTGGGCTCGTCGAACGTGTGCCCGGTGTACGTCTCGAGCTGCGCGCGCGCGAGCGTGACGTCGGCCTCGACCCCCGCCGCCTCGATGGCGCTTCGCATGTCGGCCAGCACTCCCTCCTGGGTGTCGCCGGCCACGAGGCGTCGCTCCCACGTCGAGGTGCAGCCCGAGGGCACGACCGAATGGGCAGGGTAGGGGTCCGAGATGATGTCGGTCAGGCAGAGGATGCCCGGGCCCATCGCCTCGTGCACGGGAAGCTCCGCAGCCTCGAGCTGGGCGTGGATCTTCTGCATCTCGAGGACGGCGTTCCTGCCGAGGTGGGGTGCGGACGCGTGCGACGGGACACCGCGCGCGTGCAGCTTGAGCTCGGCGCGCCCGCGCCCGCCGTGCACGAGCCGGAGCTCCGACGCTTCACCGATGACGACGTAGCTCGGGCGCAGCCGCTCGATCACCGGGCGCAGTGCGGCGCCTTCGATCTGCTCCTCGGACACCGAGGCGGAGACGTGGAGCGAGCCGTGGAGCTCACCCCGGGGGATCGCCGCGGCGCCGTGCACCATGGCGGCGACGGCTCCTTTCATGTCGGAGCTGCCCCGGCCCCAGATGCGGTCGCCTTCGATCGCTCCGCTCCAGGGGTCGCGGGCCCAGGCATCGCGCGGCTGGACGTCCACCGTGTCGAGGTGACCGTCGTACAGCACGGCAGGCCCCGGCCCGGCTTCCCCCTCGATGGTGCCGACCGCGTTGCCGACTTCGTCGACCTCCGCGTGGTCGTAGCCGAGCGCGCGCATCTCTTCGGCGACCCTCTCCGCACAGGGGCCTTCGTTGCCGAGGACGGATGGCAGCTGCACCAGCTCGCTGGCGAACTGGATGAGGCGATCTCGGTTCATGGAGGGTCTCCCGTGGGGTGCTGGTGGCGGCCTGGTCGAGCGAGCCCGATGCTACGCTGACTGCCGTCGTCGCTGGCGACGCGACTCTGGAGCAAACGTGGACGATCTCCCACAGCGCACACCGGCGGCAACGCCCGATCTCGAGCGCGAGACCCGCAAGCTGGGTTTCGACATGGCCTCGGGCGCACGGACCGGGGCGCTCCTCTCCGTGCTCGCGGCGTCCAAACCCGGCGGCGCGTTGCTGGAGCTGGGCACCGGAACCGGGCTTGCCACGGCCTGGCTCCTCGAAGGAATGGACGCGGAGTCGACGCTCCTGTCGGTGGACACCGACGCGGACATCCAGGGCGTCGCGGCGCGGCACCTCGAGGACCCGCGGCTCGAGCTGGTGTGCCGGGACGCGGGCGAGGTGATCGGTGAGCTCGCGGAGGGGTCCTTCGACCTCATCTTCGCCGACGCCTGGCCCGGCAAGTTCGATCTCCTGGAGGAGACGCTGCGACTCCTCCGCCCGGGCGGCCTGTACGTGATCGACGATCTGCTCCCGCAGCCGAACTGGCCGCAAGGGCATGCGCCGAAGGTGCCGCAGCTCATGGAGCGCCTGGAGGCGGTGACGGGCGTGCGCAGCGTCCGGATTCCCTGGTGTACGGGCCTGATGCTGGCCGTGCGGGAGGGCTGAGCGGCGCCGGGCGAGGCCGTTCACATTCAGGTCCGAAAACGGCCAGACGGTACCCTGGCGGGGCGCTACATTGTGCCCACCATGACGACGCAACCCCACCATCTCGACCCGGGCCCCACGGCGGAGGAGCGCGCGGCGTTCGACAAGGCGCGGCGCTCGCGCGACCCGCGCTTCGACGGCCGCTTCTTCGTCGGCGTGCACACGACGGGGATCTACTGTCGGCCGATCTGCCCCGCCCGGACCGCCGCCGCGAAGAACGTCTCCTACTACCCCAGTGCGGCCGCAGCGGCCGGGGCGGGCCTGAGGCCGTGCCTCCGGTGTCGCCCCGAGGCCGCTCCAGGAACCCCCGCGTGGCAGGGCACGGCGACCACCGTGCGTCGGGCGCTCCGTCTCATCGACGACGGTGCCCTCGATGCCGCAGACGTGGACGCGCTGGCGGGCCGCCTGGGGGTGGGCGAGCGCCATCTGCGGCGGCTGTTCGACCAGCACCTCGGCGCGTCTCCGATCCGCGTGGCCACCACTCGCCGGCTGCACTTCGCACGGCGACTCCTCCGCGAGACGGAGCTCCGCGTCGCGGACGTCGCCTTCGCCGCCGGTTTCGGCAGCGTGCGGCGGTTCAACGACGCGTTCCGGCGCGCCTACGGATCGACCCCGACCTCGCTGCGGCGGTCGGGTGCGCGGGCGGTGGGGCAGGGGATCTCGCTGCGCCTGGCCTACCGGCCGCCGTTTCACTTCGAGAGCCTCTTGCGCTACCTCGCACCTCGTGCCATCGCCGGGGTCGAAGAGGTGAGCGACGGCGTCTATCGGCGCACGCTGCGGTTCGGCGAGTGTGGTGCGGCGCTGGCCGCCGCCAGCGATGCTCCGGCGTGGCTCGAGGTGCGACAGGCGCGAGACGATGCGCTCCTCGTCACTCTGCACGGCTGCGCCCCTGGGCAGATCCTCCCGGTGGTCCGGAGCGTCAGGGGTCTCTTCGACCTCGACGCCGACCCGCGCGAGATCGCGCGCTCGCTGGGAGCCGATCCGATTCTCGCGCCCTTGCTCGACCGCTTTCCGGGCATTCGGGCGCCCGGCGCGGTGGATCCCTTCGAGACCGCGGTGCGCGTGGTGCTCGGCCAGCAGGTCACCGTGCGCGGGGCTTCGACTCTCACGCAGCGGCTCGTCGAGCTCGCAGGCCAGGACGACGCGGTGATCGAAGGGACCACGCTTCGTCGACGGTTTCCGGGGCCGACCGAGATGCTGACGGCCGACCTGTCCGAGCTGGGGGTTCCCGGAGCGCGGATCCGGGCGCTGCAGGCCCTGGCGCGCGCGGTGGAGGGCGGCGAGCTCGACCTTTCGGGAGTTCTCCCTCCGGAGGCGGTGATCACCCAGGTGCAGCGGGTCCGCGGCCTGGGCCCCTGGACGGCGCAGGTGATCGCCCTGCGCTGCCTGCGCGAGCCCGACGTCTTCCCGGAGACGGACCTGGGGCTGCGTCAGGCACTCGCTCGTCACGGCGTCGAGGCCTCGGGTGGCGATCTGCCGACCGCAGTGCAGGTCCGGGAGGCGGCCGCCGCCTGGAGCCCCTGGCGGTCGTACGCCGCGATGCTGCTCTGGGCCGAGCTGGCTTCAGGAGACGCCGCGGCCGAAGACTGACGGTGCGGCGCCGGAAGAACGACGGTCCGATTCGATGATCCAATCCACAAGAAAGGAACAGCACATGAACAGCGACACGGGGGCCGCCCGGCGCGGCTACGACTACCTGGACACACCCATCGGCTCGCTTCTCCTCGTCGTGGAGGACGGCGCCCTCGTGCGCGTCGAGTTCGAGCGCGACGGGGCGAAGGCTGCGCCCGATCCCGACTGGGAGCACGACCCCGAGGGCGCCCGTACCGCCGCGGCGCAGCTCGCCGAGTACTTCGAGGGTGGCCGGCGCGACTTCGATCTGGAGCTGCGACCCGAAGGGACCAGTTTCCAGTGTGCGGTTTGGCAGGCCCTGGCCGACATCCCCTATGGCGAGACCGTCAGCTATGGGGAGCTCGCCGAGACGATCGGCCGACCCAGTGCCGTGCGCGCCGTTGGAGCGGCCAACGGCCGCAACCCGCTGCCCATCGTGCTGCCGTGTCACCGCGTGATCGGTTCGGACGGTAGCCTCACCGGGTTTGGTGGTGGGCTCCCGGCGAAGCGCTTCCTGCTCGATCTCGAAGGCGCCACCTACGCGGAAGGGCGCCAGCTCGAGTTGGTAAGCTCCTGAGCTGCACCGCACCACCTTCGGCGACCGCGTCCCCTGCCAGTGCAGGGGATCGCGGCGCTGCTCTGCTCCTCCGGAGGCCCATCATGCGTCCCACCTCGCTCCCCCTCCTCGTCGTCGCCCTCCTCGCCTCCGCTTCTGTCGGGGCGTCCGAGTCGGAGCCCGACGGCAACTGGCCGACGTTTCGAGGTGCGGAGGCGCTGAGCACCGCCGCAGACGACCCGCGGCTGCCGATGACCTGGAGCCAGACCGAGAACGTGGTCTGGGTGCGCGATGTCGCGGGACTTGGCTGGTCTTCACCCATCGTCTGGGGCAACACCGTCTTCCTCACGAGCGTGGTGAGCGAGGGCGAGGTGGAAGAGCCCAAGAAGGGCCTCTACTACGGCGGCAACCGGATGGAGCCGTCGAAGGACATCCACCGTTGGGTCGTCCTGGCGATCGATCGCGACAGTGGTAAGACCATGTGGGAGACGCAGGTGCATCAGGGAGCGCCGGAGACCAACCGGCATCTCAAGAACACCTACGCCTCCGAGACTCCGGTCACCGACGGCGAGCGCGTGTACGCGTACTTCGGCAACCAGGGCATCTATGCCTTGAGCATGGACGGCGACGTCATCTGGTCGAAGGAGCTCGACAAGGCCACCACCCGCTACGGCTGGGGCACTGCGGCGTCGCCGGTCCTCCACGACGGTCGTCTCTTCGTAGTGAACGACAACGACGAGCAGTCGTATCTGCTGGCGCTCGATGCGGCGACGGGGGAGGAGCTCTGGCGCAAGGACCGCGAAGAAGGCTCCAACTGGTCGACTCCGTACGTCTGGGAGAACGAGCTCCGCACGGAGCTGGTCACGACCGGCACCGATCAGGTGCGCTCCTACGACCTCGACGGCAAACTCCTGTGGCACCTCGAGGGGATGTCCTCGATCACCATCACGCAGCCGTTCTCGATCCACGGCCTGCTCTACATCTCGTCCGGGTACATCGGCGACCAGGGGCGACCGGTCTACGCAATCAAGCCCGGCGGCTCGGGCGACATCAGCCTGGAAGAGGGCGCCAAGAGCAACTCCCACATCGTCTGGTTCCAGCCGCAGGCCGGGCCCTACAACCCGACACCGCTCGTGTACGGCGACCTGTACTACACGCTGCTCGATCGCGGCTTCTTCACCGCACACGACGCGCGCACGGGAGCCGAGGTGTACGGCAAGCAGCGCATCGAGCGCGGATCGAGCGCGTTCACCGCGAGCCCATGGGCGTACAACGGCAAGATCTTCGCGCTGAGCGAAGACGGCGACACCTTCGTCATCGAGCCGGGGCCGGAGTTCGAGGTCGTGGGCAAGAACTCGCTCGACGAGATGAGCATGGCCACGCCCGCCATCGCCGACGGCAGCCTCTACATCCGCACGCGCTCCAAGCTGTACCGCCTCTCCGCGGCGAGCCCGTAGCCGATCTCGAGCGCTCGGAGCTTCATGAGACGGTGGCCCGCGCTCCGCGCGCCAATCGCCCTTGCCGGGCTGCTGGCCGTACTCGCGCCGCAGGACGCCGCGCGCGCGAAGGACGCGCTCGACCTGCTGCGGGTCCACTGTCAGCCGTGTCACCGTGCGGGCGGCACGGCCCCGTTTGTTCTCGCAGGTGAGCGCGACGTGCGGGCGTGGTCGGCGGCGATGCGGCGTGCGATCGGTCGTGGGCAGATGCCGCCCTGGCACGCCGTCGCCGAGCGCGGCGTCTTCTCGAACGACCGCAGCCTCGAGCCGGCCGACAGACAACAGCTGCTCGACTGGCTCGCCAGCGGCGCGCCGGCGGAGGCGGAGCGATGGAGTGCGTTCTCGGCCAGCGCCGGGGCGCCTGTCAGCACCTGGTCGATCGGCGAGCCCGACCTCGTGCTCGAGCTCCCGGAGGTGACGATTCCCGCACAGGGTGAGCTGCCGTACCACTCCTACGTGGTGGACACCGGGCTCGAGCACGACGTGTGGGTGACCGCCGCAGAGACCCTCCCTGGCAATCGGGAGGTGGTGCACCACATCATCGTGGAGGCCTTGGTGGAAGGTCGCTCACGTCCGGGCACCGATCCGCGCACGGTCGGCAGCCTTGGCGGCTACGTTCCAGGTGACGGTCCTCTGGTGATGCCCGAGGGCCTGGCGCGGCTCCTCCCGCGCGGCGCCAAGGTGGTCTTCCAGGTGCACTACACGCCCAACGGCGTGGAGACGGTCGACCAATCGCGCCTGGGGCTCACGTTCAGCGAGATCCCGCCGCGGTTCGAGGCCCGCACCGGCATCGTCTCCACGCCGTTCATCTGGATCCCGGCGGGCGATCCCGCCGTGGAGATCGAGGCGGAGCTGCGCCTCCCACGCGACACGATGCTCCTGTCGATGCGCCCGCACATGCACCTGCGCGGCAAGAGCTTCCGCTTCGAGGCCGTGGGCCCCGCGGGGGAGGCCGAAGTGCTGCTCGATGTCCAGGGCTACGACTTCGGCTGGCAGACGAGCTACCGCCTCGCCGAGCCGCGCTTCCTTCCCGCGGGAACGGTGCTGCGCTGCGTCGCCACCTACGACAACAGCGCGGCGAATGCCGCCAATCCGGATTCCTCGAAGAACGTCTCCTGGGGCGAGCAGACGAACGAGGAGATGATGATCGGCTTCTTCGAGTACTACGAGTCGGGCGACGGGTCCTGAGCCTTCGCCACGAGGAAGAGGCGCCGGAACGGGAAGAGGGTCGTGTCGCCGCGGCGTCGGTAGAGCGGCGCGACGGCCTCCCGGTAGAGCTCGAGGAAACGCTCCTGCGCGTCGTCGTCGAGCTCGTCGAGCACCGGACGCAGCGCCGTGCCGCGGGTCCACTCCACGATCGGATCGGGTCCCTGGAGCTGCTGCTGGTACTCGGTCTCCCAGAGGTCGATCTCCGCGGTCTGTTCGAAGAGGAGCTTCCAGTACCAGGCCGAGCGCTCGACGGGGCGTCGACCCATGCGCTCGCGCAGCTCCTCGGACCCGAGCTCGTTCTCCTCGAGGATGGCGCGCAGCTCGCGGGCGTACGGCTGGTCCCAGCTGAGCGGCATCTGCACGGCGAGCGTGCCGCCGGGGCGGAGGCGCGCCAGGAGCTTCGGGAAGAGCTGGCCGTGGTCGGGTAGCCAATGTAGCGCCGCGTTCGAGAAGATCAGGTCGTAGCTCGGGCCATCCTCTTCGTCGGCAAAGCCACCGATGTCGCCCAGCGCGTACTCCACGCCTTCGGTCTCGGCCTCGGCACGCTCGAGCATCGACTGGGACGTGTCGATCCCCGTGGTGCGGGCGTCGGGCCAGTTCTGGGCGATGAGCTGGGTGATGTTGCCCGTTCCGCAGCCCAGGTCGACGATGTCGGCCGGTGCGTCGAGGTGCACCCGGTGCGAGGAGCTCCAGGGCGGGGCGCATCCGCTCCGCTTCGAAGCGGGTGTAGAGCTGGGGGTTCCACTTCATGCCCGGACCCTAGCAGCCCGTGGTGGAACTCCCGTGCGTCTGAGTTTGCGCGCCGTGGGCCCAGATGTGGTGCGTCGTGTGCGAAGGCGATGCGGTGTCCATCGTCGAGCGCGCGAGGTGCCGCAGATGGGCCCACGCCGCGCAAACCCAAAGGGCGCAGGGGTTTGGGCGCCCTGCCCGCACGCGCCCTCATCGACGATGGCACCACATCGCCTCTTCGGTCGCATACGAACAGATCGCCCAGATCCCTGCGCTCAGACGCACGGGAGTTTCACCACGGGCTGCTCGACGAGGACCCTCGATCCGTCGAGCGCGGGGCGCTGGTACAGTCCGTTCGGCCTCGGGGGCGTGGGCGCCTCCGGCCGGTCTGAGAGGAGAGAGCATGACGGCCAGACGACTCGGAATCGGCTTCGTGGGAAGCGGCTTCATCACCAAGTTCCACCTGCGCTCCTTCGAGGCGGTGCGCGATGCCGACGTGCGAGGCGTCTGGAGCCCGAACCAGGACAACGCCCGCGAGACGGCCGCGCTCGCCGCCGAAGTGGGTGTGGGCGAGGCGCGTGCGTTCGCCACCCTCACCGAGATGGTGCAGGCCCCCGAGATCGACTGCGTCTGGATCTGCGGGCCCAACCACCAGCGGGTCGCCAACATGGAGGAGATCGCGGCGGCGGTTGCGGGCGGGGCGGAGCTCGTGGGCGTGGCGTGTGAGAAGCCGCTCGGGCGCAACGTCGCCGAGGCGCGGCGCATGCTGGAGCTGGTGCGGGAGTGCAACCTCCTCGACGGCTACCTGGAGAATCAGGTCTTCTCGCCGTCGGTGGTGCGTGGGCGCGACCTCATCTGGTCGCGCGGAGCGCGGAGTGCCGGCCGGCCGTACCTGGCGCGTGCGGCCGAGGAGCACTCCGGGCCCCACAACGCGTGGTTCTGGCGGGGTGACCTGCAGGGTGGCGGCGTGCTCAACGACATGATGTGCCACTCGGTGGAAGCTGCACGATTCCTCCTGACCGACCCCGACAAGCCGCGAGAGAGCCTGAAGCCCGTGCGAGTGACCGCTCAGATCGCCTGCCTCAAGTGGCAGCGGGAGAGCTACCGCGAGCAGCTCCGGAGCGACTTCGGCGACGAGGTCGACTACGCGACGTCCCCCGCCGAAGACTTCGCGCGCTGCATGGTCGAGTACGAGGACGAAGACGGCACTCCCCTGATCGTGGAGGCGACCACCTCGTGGAGCTACGTGGGTGCCGGCCTCCGCCTGTCGATGGAGCTGCTCGGCCCCGAGTACTCCATGAAGGCGAACAGCCTCGACACGGAGCTCGAGCTGTTCTTCAGCCGCGCACTGAGCCAGCGCGAGGGCGAGGACCTCGTGGAGAAGCAGAACGCCGAGCTCGGGGTGATGCCGGTCAACGTGAACGAGGCGGCGTCGTACGGGTATGAGGCCGAGAACCGCCACATGGTGCAGAGCTTCCTGCGCGGGGAGCGGCCGCGGGAGACCTGGGGCGACGGCCTGGCCGTGACACAGCTCCTCATGGCGGCCTACCAGAGCGCCGAAGAGGGCGCCACGGTCCACTTTCCGCCGGAAGGCCTGGAGACGTTCGTTCCCGCCGTCGCTCGGGGGACCTGGAACCCGGCGGGATGACGCTCCTGGGTGCCCCCGTGGCGGGAGAACCGACGCTCGGGCCGCAACCGGTGGCGTCGAAGTGGACCGGAGCGGCGCGACGCCTCCTCGACGCCGTTCTCTGGCCGCGGGCCCGCGACCTGGTGGGATGGCTGAGACCGCGTCTACCAGGCGTTCACACCGTGCTCGACATCGGCTCCGGCACGGGCCACACCGGCGTGCTGCTCCGCGACGGGCACGGGCTGGAGGTGCTCGAGGCCGACGTGGTCGACATGCACTGGGTCGGGCCGGGGCCGCTCGTCTTCGACGGGCAGGAGCTTCCGCTCGACCACGGTTGTGCCGATGCTGCGCTGCTCGTGTTCGTGCTGCAGTATGCCGAAGATCCGGAAGCTCTCCTCCGCGAGGCCGCACGCACCTCCGGGCGCGTCGTGGTGGTGCAGTCGACCTTCGAGGGACGCGTCGCGCGTCTCGTGCTGGCGGCGCGGGAGCTCGTCTGGGGTCCGCTGGCACTCGCCGTGGCCTGGGCTCTTCGAGCGCTGCCCCGCTTCGACAGCCCGCTGGTCACGCGGCGCCACTTCACGCGCCCCGAGCTCCTGCGTCTCGTCGAAGATGCTGGCCTGCGCGTGTGCCACCACGAGTCGCGCCGCGCCTGGGGCCTGGAAGTGTGTCGTGACCTCCTCGTTCTGGAGGCGGCGCCCCCTTGAGCCCGTATCTCTCGGTCATCGTGCCCGCGCGCAACGAAGAAGCCTTGATCGAGGGCACCGTGAGAGCCGCGGCTGTCGCTGCGGACGTGCTGCGGGCGAGCTCCGGGCTGTGTACCGAGATCCTCGTCGTCGACAACGCGAGCGTGGACGACACGGCAGAGCGCGCTGCGGCCTGCGGCAGAGCGCGCCTGGTGCGCTGCGACCGCCTCGGTGCGGCGCGGGCGCGCAACGCGGGGGCGGCGCGCGCAGAGGGCCAGGTCCTCGTGTTCGTGGACGCCGACACGCGGCTCGAGCCGGACGCCCTCGAAGTGGTCGCAGGAGAGGCACGGAGGGGGGCGCTGGCGGGAATCTGCCGGCTCGGCACCTTCGACGGCGGGCTCCGCGCGGCGCTCTGGTGGGGGTTCTGGAACGGCGTGCGTCACCTGCCGCTGCCGCGGGCGAAGGCGATGCCCGCGTTCATGTTCTGCACCCGGGAGGCCTTCGATCGCTTCGGGCCGTTCGACGCGTCGGTGGCGATCGGGGAAGAGTGGCCGATCCTCGCGCGGGTGTATCGCGAGGAGCGCAGCCGCTTCGTGCACACACACCGGGTGCTCGCACGCACCTCGAGTCGGCGCATGGAGACCCAGCCGTTCGGCTACTCCGCCAACTTCCTCAAGTACGTGTGGGCCGTGCTCCACCGCACGGGCCGGGTGCGCTACACGGATGCGTATCGCTAGCTACAGCCTGCCCGAGTAGTCGAGCAGCTGCTCTTGGACTTCGGCCGGGGTGAGACCGTAGGTCCGCTCGAGTGCGGCGACCGTGTCGTAGCCCTCGTAGAGGTAGAGCAGCAGGGACGGGAAGCGGCTCTCCGCCCAGGAGTCTTCGCCGTGCCGGAGGTAGTGCACCAGCAGCCAGGCAAGTCCGTAGTGCAGGGAGTGGTCTTCGCCGTAGAACTCCTGGTGGGACATCGAGGCGAGGCTCTCGAGCGGTGGGGTCTCTCCCCTGCGCAGCGCCTGGCGCAGCTGCTGCAGGCTGAGCCCCGCCTCCGTCTGCCGCTTGAAGACCTGGCCGTAGTGCATGAGGAACTTGCGCCGGATCGTGCGCCCGGGGACCAGCGTCCCTTTCTTCACCTGCGAGTTGCCGAAGTACTCGGCGAGCCCCTCCTCGAGCCAGTACAGAGGGGTGCTGCGCGGACGCCGCAGTTTGCGGTCGGAGAAAGCGTGGAAGGTCTCGTGGATCATCAGCCCGAGCAGCTCGTCCGGGTCGACGATCTCGCGGTGAAAGGCGAAGAAGCCGGGAGCGAGGTAGAAGCCGTCGGCCGTGGATGTCGCGCGTAGTGCGGCGCGCGCATTCGCGAACGCGGCCCGGCTCGAGTACACGAACGCGACCATCTTGTAGCGCTCGGGCTGCGGCTCGAGCGCGGGCTCGAGGATCTGCTGGAAGAGGCCGTACGTGACCTCGAGGTTGTTCGCGAGGATCTCGCCGATCTCGTCGTCGCTGGTGTCGGTGAAGATCACGAAGCGGGGCGAGTCGGTGCGGCGCAGCGTGCCCTCGTCGGTCGCCTGGCGGGCGGTCTCAGCGTAGCGGTCGATCGTCTCCTTGCGCCACTCGAAGGGCTTCTGCATCACTTCCGACCGCTGCCGCCCCGGGTCGCCGAAGAAGAACGTCTCCGATGCCGTGCGCACGGCCTCGCGCGGCGAGTTGGCAAAGGCGCGGTACTGCACCATGAGCTCGATCGAGCTCGGTACGGGCTCTCCCTCGCGTAGTGCCGGCGCAAAGCGCCAGCCGCCGAGGGACGTGCGCACGTGCTCGCGCAGGATGTCGTCGAGCTCGGACGACGGCGTGATGCTCAGGGCGCGTGCGTCGGTCACCCGGCCGCGCGCGTCGATCTGCAGCTCCACCCGGACCTCCGGGGCGGTGCTCTGGCCCAGCATCTCGGTGGGGGTGAGGAGCAGCGTGCGCCGCAGGAGGATCGCGTCGCGCGTGGTGTCGTCCTGGGCCGACGCGGGAGTGGCTCCCGTGAGGGCCGCCAGCAGGGCGAGACCGAAGGTGAGCCGGTGGAGCCCCTTCACTTCTGCTCCCGGGAATCGTTCCAGGCCTGCAGGTGGCGCGACGCCGCCTCGGCGTCGCCGACCTCGGCGTAGCACTTCGAGAGGTGGTAGTGCGCCAGAGCGCGTGCGGGGTCGAGGGTGAGGGCCTTCTCGAGAGCTTCGGCCGCGTCCGCCCACTGTTCGAGGTGGGTGAGCGCCAGCCCGCGGAAGAACCACACGTCGGCGCGCGCGCCACCAAAGGCGGCAGTCTTCAGGTACGCCTCGGCAGCCGCCTGCCACTCTTCGAGCCTGTAGGCGACCAGGGCGAGGTTGTACCAGGCGGCCTCGAGGTCGCCAATGGCGGGTGCCGCCTGGCGGAGGAGCTCGAACGCGGGCTCGAGCTGCCCGGACGTCAGGAGCTCGGTGCCCCGCTCGTACAGCGCGAAGGGGTCTCCCTGGGTGACCTCCGACGCGGCGGCCAGCAGCTCCTGCCGCTCCGCGTCGCTCGAATAGAGATGCGCCAGCGCTGTCTGCGCCATACGCGGCGCGTCCGAGGCGGGTGCGTCGATCCGAGGACCAGGGCCGGGTGACTTGGCCTCGGCTGCGATGCGGAAGAGCCTCTCGGCGTCTTGGTCGGCCTCGGCGTCGCGAAAGGACCACGCGATCTCGAGGGCAAAATCGGCGATCGGAAGGTCGGAGCTGTCCTCGAAGAGGCGCTCGATCCACGTGCTCGCGTCTTCGAACCGCCCGCCGTACACCAGGTTGCGGATGACGCGGGCCGACCACGTGCCGACGAGAGCGTCGTTGCCTTCGCTCGCGCGGATGAGGGCCGTGGCCGCGTCGCCCCAGCGCTCGGCCTGCTCGTAAAGGCGCACGAGGTTCCAGTCGACGGTCTCCGAGGGAGACTGCTCGCGCAAGCGCTCCCAGATCGTGATGGCGGCCTCGGGGCGGTCGGCCCGCTCGAGCGCGTCGGCCGCCAGGCGCAGGTCCGGCGTCGTCGCCTCCGTGTCAGCGCTGACCCGCCGCTCGAGCGCCGAAGCGACCTCGCGCAGGAGCTCGGCGTCGATGTTGCTCTCCCACACGAGGTGCGCCGCGATGGCGCGCGAGATGGGAGCGTCGTCGCGCTTCACGCGCTCGAGGAGCTGCCGGTACGCGACCTCGTGCTCCTGTTCGGGGAGGTCGTGGTGGTAGCCGTAGAGGAGGAGCTCCACGAGCAGCTCGGTGCGGCCTTTGCACGGCTCGCGCGCCGTGCGCAGCTGGTCCAACTGAGCCGCCGGCTCGCCGCTCATCTGTGCCACGCGCGCCGCCCGCAGCGCGCGGAGGCACTCTGGAGTGGGGAGCGAGGTGAGCGCCGCCGCCTCCTGTGCCGGCAGCGTGAGGGCCGGGGAGGGCATGGTCGCCATGAGAGCGCAGGCGACGAGGACCTTCCCGCCGGTCACTCTCGTCTGCCGTCTCCCACGCACGGGAGCAGTCTAGCGCCGCCCTCCGCGGCGACCGTGTACTCTCGATCGAACACCACCCTTCGCCGCGAAAAGCTCCGTAGGTCTCGGAAGCAGCCCCGCGCCGGAAGCTCGATGTAGGAGAGACCGATGACACCTAGCTGTGACCGCCTCCGCCCTTTGACCCGGACCGCGTCTGCCGTGCTGCTGTGCTCGCTTTTTGCTCTTTCGTTGCACGCCGCGTCGGCCAACGATCGCGAGGCTCCGGGAGACGACCGACTGCGCATCATGGACTCGTTCGACCTCGAGTCGGCGGGGGATCCGCAGATCTCCCCGGACGGCGAGACGGTGGTCTACGTGCGGACCGCGGCCGACGTGATGACCGACCGCTTCTACTCGAACCTCTGGGCCATTGGCTACGACGGCTCCGGGCATCGGCCCCTCACCAGCGGCAAGGCGTCGAGCTCGAGCCCGCGCTGGTCGCCGTCGGGTGACCGGCTCGCGTTCGTGTCCACCGCTGCCGCCGCTTCGGGCGGTGATCCCGGCAAGCCCCAGATCTGGGTGCGCGACATGTCGACGGGCGAGCAGCGACCGGTGACCGATCTGGATCATGCGCCGAGCGGCCTGCAGTGGTCGCCGGACGGAGAGTGGCTCTCGTTCCACATGCTCGTTCCGGGTGCCGCGCCGGACGTGGCCGACCTGCCGGCGGCGCCGCCGGGAGCGGAGTGGGCGCCGCCGCCCAAGGTCTACGACAACCTGCTCTACAAGTTCGACCAGGTGGGGTTCCTCCCGCACGGCACCTGGCAGATCTTCGTGGTCCCTGCAGAGGGCGGCACCGAGCGTCAAGTGACACGCGGTGACAAGAGCTTCGGTGGCCCCGGGTTCGCGGGCACGCATCACGTCTGGTCGCCGGACGGCCGCTCGATGTACTCGTCGTCCAATCGGAAGGCGGAGTCGCACCTCGATCCTCTCGACACCGAGGTGTACCGGATCGTTGTTTCGACAGGGGAGCTCGAGGCGGTCACCGATCGGCGAGGGCCGGACAACGGCGTGGACATCTCGCCCGACGGCAAGACGCTGGTGTGGACCGGATTCGACGACAGGGCGCAGGGATACCAGACCACCCAGCTGTGGGCACGAGACACCGTCGGGTCCGGGGAGGCGAGGTCGCTCACGCAGGATCTCGACCGCTCGGTGAGCAACCCGGTCTTCTCGGCCGACGGGGCGCGGGTCTACTTCCTCTACGTGAGTGAGGGTGTCACGCGGGTCGGCTCGGTGAACCTGGACGGGGAGACGCAGGAGCACGTTCAAGGCCTCGGCGGCGGCAGCAGCGCGTACGCCGGGGGCCAGGTCACGGTGGCCGGCAATGGCCACTTTGCCGCGTCGGTCTCCGACCCGACGGGTGGCCCCAACATCGCGGTTGGCACGATCGACCGGGGGGATCTGACGGTCGTGACCGACATCAACCGCGACGTCCTGGGGCACAAGACCCTCGGGGAGGTCGAGGAGATCTGGTACGAGTCGTCGCACGATCAACGCCGGGTCCACGGGTGGATCATCAAGCCACCCGGGTTCGATCCCGCGAAGAAGTACCCGCTGGTGCTGGAGATCCACGGTGGTCCTTTTGCGGCGTACGGGCCGACCTTCGATCTCGAGAAGCAGATGCTCGCGGCGGCGGGGTACGTGATCCTCTACACCAACCCGCGCGGCTCCACGAGCTACGGGCAGGAGTTCGGCAACCTGATCCACCACGCCTACCCCGGCGACGACCTGCACGACCTCCTGTCCGGCGTGGATGCCGTGATCGAGAAGGGCTACGTCGACCCGGATCAGCTGTACGTCACGGGTGGCAGCGGCGGCGGTGTGCTCACGGCCTGGGTCATCGGCAACAGCGACCGCTTCCGCGCCGCGGTGAGCATCTACCCGGTGATCCACTGGGCGAGCTGGGTGCTCACCGCCGACATCTCCGGCTTCGGCGTGAAGTACTGGTTCCCGGGCCTACCCTGGGACCATCCGGAGAACTATGCGAAGCGCTCGCTGCTGTCGGTGGTCGAGAACGTCAAGACGCCGACCATGGTGCTCACCGGTGAGGAGGACCATCGCACGCCGATGTCGGAGTCGGAGCAGTACTTCGCCGCCCTGCAGCACGTCGGCACGCCGTCGGTGCTGGTGCGGGTGCCCGGGGAGCCCCATGGCATCCGACGCCGGCCGAGCCATCACGCGCAGAAGATGTCGTTCATGGTCGGCTGGTTCGATCGCCACCGGCCCTAGGGGACTTTTTCAGCAGCCTCCTAGGCCGCAGCCACCGCCCGGCGTGATGCGGCGGCGCCTCTTCCTAGGAGCCGCCGCGCGCGCTCTGGCGTGCCAGCCACTTGAGGGCTTCGCGCTGCGACAGCGGAGCGAGAACGTCTTCGTTCTTCGACACGAAGGCCCGTACCCACTGGGCGTCGGTCTTCGAGTACTCCCGGAGAACCCAGCCGATGGCCTTGCGGATGAAGAACTCCTTCTCGTGCGCGAGGAGGAGGATCGTCCGTTCGACGAGCTCCACGTTCGTCTCACGCTTGTGCTTGAGGTGGGCGAGGAGCGAGGCGCGACGCGTCCACAGGTGGTCGCTGTGGACCCAGCCTGCCACCTCGGGCTCGTACTCGCGGTGCTCGAGCACCAGCAGGCCGACCAGCTTCGAGGCGATCCAGTCGAGGGTGTCCCACCAGGACGCCTCGTGTACGAGGCGTGCGAAGACCGGAAACGCCCCGGGGGTTCTGTACGTCTTGATCTCCGCGACCCGTAGCGCCTGGTGCTTGTCCTCGCGCCTGTCGCTCTGCCAGAGGGCACGGATGGCTCCTTCCCAGTCTTCGCGGCTTTCGATCGGGAACTCGGCCAGTGCCGCGCGGAAGAGCCGGTGGCAGTCGGGCGACGAGATCCCGTAGAAGGGGTCGTCGGTCTTCAAGTAGGCCGCCATCTGGCGTGCCCGCGCGGGGTTGGCAGCCCGGCGCATGGACTCTCGTAGGGCGGGCACGAGTGGATGGTCTGGCACGGTGATCTCCCAGGTGGTCTTCTACCACGAGGCTTTCGGCAGACGCAGAACGACCGGAGTCGGCAGAGCCAGCTCCGGTCGCGAGTTGCGGGCCTTGCGGCCCGACGGATTGCGGGCCCGTGGCCCGACGGATTGCGGGCCTGCGGCCCGACGGATTGCGGGCCTGCGGCCCGACGAGTCGCCGGGCCGTGGCGCCACGTCGAGGGTCAGTCGCCGAGAGGCGGAATGCGCAGCACCTGACCCGGGTAGATCTTGTCCGGGTCGGTGAGCATCGGCTTGTTGGCCTCGAAGATCACCGGGTACTTCATGGCGTCGCCGTAGTGTGCCTTGGCGATCTTGGACAGGCTGTCGCCACTGACGACGGTGTAGTACGTGGCCTCGGGCTCGGGAGCCTCGACCTCGAGCTGGTCGTCGACACTGCCGATTCCGGCCGTGTTGCCCAGCACGAGGACCACCTTCTCGCGCGCTTCCTGCGACGCGACGGTGCCCTTGACCGTGGCGACGTCACCGGCGACCGAGATCTCCAGGCCGTCGATGTCGAAGCCGAGCTTGGTCAGGGTGTCCTCAAGGGCTTTGCCCTTCCGTGCGTCGAGAACGGCGGGCGACTCGGTGGCCGCCTCTGGCGTCTCGTCCTTGCCGAAGAGGCGCTCGCCGGCGCTCTTGACGAAATCGATGAGTCCCATGTCTGTCTCCTCGAATTGAGTGGGTTGCGTTCTTACTTCTGGAGGAACTTGCCGAGAAGCCCGACGCCGGCTTTGGCCACGTCGTCCATCATGTCGCCGTCGCCGTCCTGGTCGAGCAGAGTGCCGAGGAGCCCCATGCTGGGCTGGGACCGGGTCGCGCGCTCCTGTTCGCCGCCGAGCAGGGCCGCCAGGCCGTTGTTGTCGAGGGCCTGGGAGCGACGCTGCTTGCCGAGGGCGCCGAGGACGAGCGGTGCCAGCATGGCGAGGAGTTTGGCGGTCGATCCGGCGTCGAGGCCGGAAGTGCGCGAGAGCGAGCTCTCCACTGCGGGCTGACGGCCCCCCAGCACGTGCTTGAGGATGCCTGCACCCGCCGACTCCGCCTGCTGGGAGTTGCCGAGGAAGCCGGCGAGGTCGTCGAGGACCGAGCCGTCGTGGTCGCGATCGAGCGCACCGGCAAGTGCACCGAGACCGTCTGCGCTCTGCGAGTTCTTGGCGAGCGCACCAAAAAGCATGGGGAGCGCGCCCGAGATGGCGCTCGAAGCCTGCGTCTCGCTGACGCCCAATTGGCGGCTGATCTGGCCGACGGCGTCGCCGCCGAGCTGCCCGGCGAGGGCTTCCATGAGTGAGGACATGAGATCTCCTTTGGGAGGCCCGTCGGGCCCTGGGGGTTCTATCGCTGGGAGGTGCCGTGCCCTGACGCGGACGGTCGGCGACCCTGCTGTCGTCGCTTCAACTATGAGGACCGGGTGCGCGGCCGAAAGTCACAGGGCGCACGCAGGTGCACGACGGCACCGCCGGGAATCTCCTGCGCTGCGTCGTCTCGCTCACCCTCGCGCCCCGCTCGTGCTCGTCGTCGGGCTGGCCGCTATTCGGGCTTGAAGACGAGGTCCTGGGTGGAGTTGCCGGAGACCTCGATCTCGGTCTCGACCTCACCGAACTTCTCGTGCCACGCCACCAGCGTGTGCTTGCCGGCCGGCAGGCCCTCGAGCGAGAAGGCGCCCTTCTCGTCGGTGACGGCGAAGAAGGGGTGGTCCATCACGAAGATGTAGGCCGACATCCAGGGGTGCACGTCGCACTTGAACTTGATTGCACGCTCGGCCGTGGTGAAGAACTTCTCGCGGGTTCCCTTGGCAGGCTGTCCGAGGTTGAACGGGCGGTTCTTGCGCGCCAGGCAGCGGACGTTGTGCAGCGTCTCGTCGTCGTTGACGACGCTCAGCTTCTGTTGGGGGTACACACCCTGCACGCGCGGCGTGTACATGCAGCCCGTCTGCACGAGCTTCGCAGGCTCGTCACTCGTCGGCGTGGCGGTGCCGGCCGGCTTGTCCTTGATGTACACGAAGACGTTCTGGATGGCCCCGCCTTCGCCGACCATCTGATCCTGCGCGAGGACCCGCTCCCCTTTGTTGATCTCTTCGCACTTCGGGTCGGCGCTCATCCGCACGGCGCGACGACGCGTCGGCGGGCCGTCCCAGGTGACCGTGCCCGACACCTCGAACTCTGCCGCGTGAGCGGGCGTCGGAGTTGCGAGAGCCAGGAAAAGCCCCCACCCGGCCAGGGCGAAGACGGTGACCGAGAGGAGAGCGAGGGAGGGGCGGACGTGGAGTGACTGGCGCAAGGTGAATCTCCGCGGTCGTTGAGGGCCGACGTCCACGGCCGGCGGAAGAGGTGCCGTGCGGGTGGTCGGGGTCGGATGGGCGGACGAAGATCGTAGCAGTCGCCTCGAAGCGCCCGCAATTGGCCCGCGCCGGCCGATCGAGCCCCGGGGGCTCGGCCCAACGCAAACGCGGCGGCCAGAGGCCGCCGCGCAGGAGCTCTGAGAGGTGGTCGCCCTAGCGCGAGTAGAACTCGATCACGAGCGGCACCTCGCACACCACCGGCACCTCGTCGCGGGAGGGCAGGGTGTTGTACGACGCCTGGTAGCCGCTGTCGTCCACCGAGAGATAGCTCGGTACCGAGACGGAGCCGCGCGGCTCGTTGAAGCAGCGCAGCTTGCGGCTCTTCTCACGCACCTCGAGGGTGTCCCCGACGCGTACCTGGTAGGAGGCGATGTTCACGCGCCGTCCGTTCACGTGGATGTGGCCGTGGCTCACGAACTGACGCGCGGCGAAGATCGTCGGTGCGAAACCGGCGCGCAGGACGAGGGCGTCGAGGCGCGACTCCAGGAGACGAATCAGGTTCTCACCCGCGACGCCCTTCTGGCGGCTCGCCTTCTTGAAGTAGTTGCGCATCTGCCGCTCGCTCACGTTGTACTGGTAGCGCAGGCGCTGCTTCTCGAGGAGCTGGCGACCGTAGTTGCTCTGGCGGCGGCGGCGCTTCATGCCGTGCATGCCCGGCGGATAGTTCTTGCGCTCCATGACGCGCTGTGCCTTCTCGCTGAGGGCGACGCCGAGCTTGCGCGAGAGTCTGACCTTGGGACCGTTGAACTTCACCTGAATCTCTCCTTGCGGGAACTGGTGCGCGAAGGCGGACGTTTCGGGTTGGTGCCTTCGCGCGTGGGTCTGTGGCCTGCGCGTTCGCCTGCGGCCCCTAACTCTTCGTGCTGGGGCAGTTGGAGCGCGGCACGCGCGAGATCTGTTCGACCAACAGCGAGCCATCTTACCCTCGGGCTGGGCTCCCGACAAGCGAGAATGTGCGCGCTCCGGGTGCCGCCTCAGGCCCGCGGAGACGCGTCTCGGGCGAGCCACTCCTCCAGCCGTTCGAGCGGCCACGTGTTGATGCACTGCTCCTGCGGGAGGAGCGCCCTGCGCGCCGTCAGGGCTCCATAGCGCAGGTGATCGAAGTCGGCGTCCTTGTGGGCGTCGGTGTTGATCGCGAGCAGGCAGCCGTGCTCGACGGCCACGGCTGCGGCCGCGTCGCTGAGGTCGAGGCGGCGCCAGTTCGCGTTGATCTCGAGGGCCGTCCGAGTCTCGGCCCCGGCCTTCGCGAGCGCCGGCAGGTCGGGGTCGAGCCCCGGCCGACGGCCGACGATGCGGCCCGTCGGGTGCCCGACGATGTCGACGTGCGGGTTGCGGATGGCCGCCAGCAGCCGGCGAGTGGCCTGTTCCGGTGTCTGCTGCAGCGCCGCGTGCGGGGAGGCGACCACCAGGTCGAGGCTCTGGAGCACTTCGTCCGGGTAGTCGAGCTCGCCGTCCGCCAGAATGTCGACCTCGGTGCCGGCGAGCACGCGGATGTCGTCGTGGCGCGCGTTGGCCGCCCGCACCTGCTCCGCGTGACGCTGGAGGTCTTCGACGCTCAGGCCGCCGGCGATGGCAGACGAGGGCGAGTGCTCCGTGATCGCGAGTGCCTCGTAGCCGCGAGCTCGGGCCAAGCGGATGAGGTCGTCCAGATCGTGCCTGCCGTCGGAGGCGGTAGTGTGGCTGTGCAGCTCCGCGCGGAGATCCTCCTCGCGCACGAACGGACCGCTGGGGGGTGCGTCGAGGTCGATCCGGTCGCGGAGCTCGGGCGCGATCCAAGGGAGGTCGAGCGCCTCGTAGACGGTCGTCTCGGACTGCGAGGCCCCCAGCGGTGTGCCTCCGCGCCGAAGCCCTGTCGAAGCGAGCTCCAGGCCTCGCGCCTGCGCACGGTCGCGCAACGCCTCGAGGTGCTCGGCCGGGCCGGTCGAGGAGATCCAGGCGGCTCCCCAGCTCGAAGGTTCTGCCATGCGGAGGTCCACACGGAGGGGCCGACCGCCGGCTGAAGTGGACGCGAGGCGAAGGGTGACCTTCGGGCCTGCGCCCTCGGCTGCGGCGACCCCTCCGCTCTGCTTCTGCGAAGCGTCGGGCGACCGCCTCCGGATCCTCGCAGGCGACCAGCACGTCGACGTGCGTCACGCGGTCGCAGCCTCGCCGCAGCGCTCCCGCCGCGGCGACGCGCTCGATTCCCGGGAGCTCCTGCAGGTCGCCGACGAGCTGCTCCGCGAGAGGAAGCGCCACGCCGAGCGGTGTTCTCTTCGCCTCCTGCGCCGCCCAGTGGATCGACTCGCGGAGGTGCAGGACCGTCTGATGACCCAGGCCGGGCAGGCCGGCGATGCGGTCCGAGTCCAGGTGCTGCCGGAGATCCTCCAGTGATTCGATTCCGAGCTCGATCCAGAGGGTCCGCACGGCCTTGGGGCCGAGCCCGGGGAGGCCGAGCACCTCGAAGAGGCCCCGAGGCACCCGCGTCAGCAGCTCGTGGTGCTCCGCCAGTGCCCCGCGATCCAGGATCTCGAGGATGCGTCGCTGCGCGCCGCGGCCGATCCCCTCGGCGTTGGCGAGCTGTGCCTCCAGGAGAGGGCGCTCGAGGGTCGCCAGATCACGGGGTAGCGCGCGCAGGAGCCGCGCGACCCTCCGATGCGTGCTCACCTTGAAGCTGTTGGCTCCTTCGAGCGCGAGGCCGGTGGCCAGCTCGTCGAAGATGCGCGCCAGATCCTGATTCGTGAGGGTCACCGGGCGTCGGCGCTCCGGCAGGCGGCGTGCAGGAACGGGCGGGCGTGCTGTCGGTCGTCGCCCTGTCGAAATCTTAGAAAAACGGACAATTGTGGGTTAGACTGGGGCACGTTTCGGGCTCCATGGGAGCTCCCCTTCGGCGGAGAGCATGGAGATGGCCGGGAGAGTGTGGGGGTGAGCATGGCGTCGCAGACGATCCTTCTGGTGGAGGACGAAACTGCCCTCCGACGCTTGATGCGCCGGATGTTGGAGAAGCAGGGCTTCTCGGTCGTGGAGGCTTCCGGGCCCGACCAGGCGCTGGCAGCGGTCGACACGGCCGACGGCCCTCTCGATCTGCTGGTCACCGACCTGATGATGCCAGGTCTGACAGGCCGCCAGCTGGCCGAGACGCTGGCCCGGCGGCGGCCAGAGATGAAGGTGCTGTACATGTCCGGGTACTCCCGCGACGAGGTCGAGGCACAGGGTCTCCTGCCGGCGGGCCTGCCGTTCCTCTCGAAGCCGTTCGATCTGAGTCGGTTGTCCGCCGCCATCCGCTCTGCGCTCCAGGATCAGCCGGAGACCCTGCCGCGGCTCAGGAGGTCGGGCGCGAGGCGCTCTGAGCGGCGAGGAAGTCGAAGGTCCGCTCGCGCACGTCGGCCTTCGCGGTCGTGATCGCCGCGTCGAAGTCGGTGACCCCCGCGCGCGCCAGCTGGTCGAGTCGCTCTGCGACGTCGTCCTCGCTGCCGATCAGGGCGATGTCGGCGGGGCCTTCCACGCCCTCGCGGTCGAGCATGGCCCGGTACGAGGGGAGCTGCCCGTAGATCTGGAGCAGCTCGCCGACCTCTTCCCGCGCGGCTGCCGGGTCGTCGGTGATCACGACGGGGTAGCCGCCGACCACGCGGGGGGTCGGGCGGTCCGCCTTCTCCGCGGCCGCGGAGAGGGTCGGCACGATATGGCGTTCCACGGTCTTTGGCCCCGTCATCCAGAGGATGGTGCCGTCAGCCAGGCGCCCGGTCAGGCCCAGCATCACCGGGCCGAGGGCAGCCACCAGGAGCGGGACCTCGCCGGCGCCAGGCACCTGGAGCTCTGCGTGGACGCGGAAGAGCTCGCCGTCGAAGTGTGCTGCCTCGCCCCGGAGGAGCGGCGCAAGCACCTCCAGGTACTCCCGCATGTGCCGCGCGGGGCGGTCGTAGCTGAAGCCCAGCATGTCTTCGATGACGATCTTGTGCGAGAGACCGATGCCGAGAGCGAAGCGCCCACCGCTGGCAGCGGAGGCCGTGAGCGCCTGTTGCGCGATGGCGGTCGGGTGGCGGGGGTAGGTGGGAACGACGGCCGTGCCGAGCTCCACCCTCTGCGTGGCGCTGCCGGCGAGCGACAGCCCGACGATGGCATCGAACGAGAAGATGTTCGCGAGCGCGACCCGCGCGAAGCCCGCGTCCTCGGCCCGTCGCGCTTCGGCGACGAGGCCGTCGAGGCTGGCGTCCGGTCCAGGGTTGGCGCCCAGCATGAGTCCGATCTTCATCGTCGTCTCCTCCTTCTCCAGCGTCGCGCGGCCTGGTGGTGCGCGGTGGCGGTGGTTGCTTGGAATGGGCCGGTAGCTTAGCGTCGAGCCATGAAGAGCGTGGATCTGCGCAGTGACACCGTGACACGCCCGACGCCCGAGATGCGCCAGGCGATGGCTGCGGCGGAGGTCGGCGACGACGTGTACCGAGACGATCCGACCGTGAAGCGTCTCGAGTCGCACGTGGCGGAGGTGGTCGGGAAAGAAGCGGGGCTCTTCCTGCCGAGCGGGACGCAGTCGAACCTCGCGGCACTCCTCAGCCACTGCGAGCGCGGCGACGAGTACATCGTGGGCCAGAACGCCCACACGTATCGCTATGAGGCGGGTGGCGCGGCGGTGCTGGGCAGTATCCAACCGCAGCCGCTGCCACTGGACTCGCGGGGTCGGTACGACCTCGCGGAGGTCGAAGCGGCAATCAAGCCCGACGATCCCCACTTCGCGCGAACCCGGCTCTTGTGCTTCGAGAACACCTACCAGGGACGTGTCGTTCCGCAGCAGCACGTGCTGGAGGTCGCGGAGATCGCCCGTCGACGCGGGCTGAGCCTTCACCTCGACGGGGCGCGGCTGTGGAACGCCGCGGCCGCCACGGGACTCTCCGAAGCCGAGCTCGCGGCGCCGTTCGACTCCGTCTCGCTGTGCCTGTCGAAGGGCCTCGGCGCTCCGGTGGGCTCGGTGCTCGTCGGGTCGCGCGAACTGCTGGAGCGCGCCTTCCGCTGGCGCAAGATGCTGGGTGGAGCGATGCGGCAGGTCGGGGTGCTCGCCGCAGCCGGATTGGTCGCAGTGGAGGAGCGCGCGCGCCTCGTCGACGACCATCGGCGGGCACAGGAGCTTGCCGGGCTGCTCGACGAGCTCCCGGGCCTGGAGGTCGAGCGCGACCAGGTCGAGACCGGCTTCGTGTTCGTTCGTCTCGGCGGTGCCCGGCCTGGAGAGCTTGCGCGACGCCTCCGCGAACAGGGGGTTCTGGTGTCGGCGTCCTCGCGGATGCGGTTGGCTCTGCATCGCGACGTCGACGACGCGGGCGTGGAGCACGCAGCGCGTGCGTTTGCGGCCGCTCTGGAGCCGGAGACCCTCGAGGTCGGCTGATCCGTCGGCGCTCTCGCCGCCGCAGAATCGCGCGCTCCGCCGCTGGTAGAGTCACCGCCGATGACGATGCCCGAGCTCTTCCACGAGCCCGCCGTGACGATCGCGCTGGCCCTCTCGCTCGGGATGATCGGGCAGATCGTCGCGCAGCATCTGCGCGTCCCCGGCATCGTCGCGCTGCTGTTCATCGGAGTCGTCGCAGGCCCCGACGTGCTCGGCGTGATCCACCCCGAGTCGTTGGGAGACGCCCTCCGCCTGCTCGTCGGATTTGCGGTGGCGATCATCCTCTTCGAAGGGGGCATGAGCCTCAACCTGAATCAGCTGCGACGCGAGGCCCGGAGCATCCGCCAGCTGATCACGCTGGGAGCGGCCGTCACGGCCGTCGGCGGAGCGGTGGCCGCCCGCACGATCCTCGGCTGGGACTGGCCTCCGTCCATCCTCTTCGGCACGCTGGTCATCGTCACCGGGCCGACGGTCATCAACCCGCTGCTGCGCCGGATCCGCGTCGACCGCAAGCTGTCGACGGTGCTCGAGGCCGAAGGAGTCTTCGGCGACGCGATTGGCGCCATCGTGGCGGTCGTCGCTCTCGAGATCGTCCTCAGCCCGACGCAGGAGACGCTGGCACACGGACTCAGCGGCCTGCTCTACCGGTTCGGCATCGGCATTCTGGTCGGGCTCGCACTGGGCGGCCTCATGTCTGCGCTCCTGCGGCGAGAGCACTGGGTGCCCCACGGACATGCCAACACGCTGACGCTGGCGCTGGTGCTCGGCGCCTACCAGGTGTGCGAGGCGATCATGCCGGAGAGCGGCATCGTCACGGTGACCGTGGCCGGGCTGACCCTCGGGAACACCGGTGCGGCCAAGGAGGTGCGCGGGGTCCGCGAGTTCAAGGAAGAGCTGACGGTGATGTTCATTGGCATGCTCTTCGTGCTTCTGGCGGCCGACGTGCGGGTCAGCGAAGTGCAGGCCCTCGGCTGGCCCGGGCTGTTCACGGTGCTCGCTCTGATGTTCGTGGTGCGGCCCCTCAACATCTTCGTGGGGACATGGCGCGCCGGCTTCAACCTGCGGGAGCGCGCGTTCCTCTCCTGGATGGCGCCGCGCGGCATCGTCGCGGCCGCCGTCGCGTCCCTGTTCGCCTTCGAGATGAGTCACGCCGGGGTCGAAGGGGGGCGCTCCCTGCGGGCCCTCGTCTTCCTGGTGATCGCGGTCACGGTGACTCTCTCCGGCCTCACCGGAGGCCTCGTCGCGCGACTGCTCCGGGTGCGGCCGCCCGCGCCGTCGGGCTTCGCCATCCTCAGCGCCAACGGTCTCAGCCGGGCCCTCGCCGGGGTCCTCGAGAAGGCGGGGCGCGAGGTTCTGCTCATCGACTCCAACCCCGACAACTGTCGGGATGCCGAGAAAGAGGGCTTCAAGGTGCTCTACGGCAGCGGGCTCGACGAGAACGTGCTGCGGCGGGCGCACCTCGAGGACCGCGAATCGTGTATCGGTCTGACCGCCAACGACGGGGTGAACTTCGCCTTCGCGCGCTACGCACGCACCGAGGCGCGGGTGTCGGAGGTCTGGGTCGCGCTGCAGAAGGCGTCCCGAGGTGTGACGCCGCAGATGGTCGAGCGACTCGGGGGGCAGGTGCTGTTCGGAGAGTCGCGCAACATCCACTTCTGGTCGCACTGTCTGCGACGGGGTGCCGCCACCGTGGAGAGTTGGCGCTACGACGGTGAAACCCCCGGGGTCTCGCCCAAGGTGGTCATCGCAAACGGAACCCTGGCGGTGCTGCCGCTCGCCTTCAGTCGCAAGAAGAGCATCCGCGTGTACGGCGGTCCGAATCCGGGCCTGCGCAAGGGTGACGTGCTGCATCTCATGATCACCGAGGCCGGGCGCGAAGACGCCGAGCAGGCCCTGCGTACGACCTCGTTCCACAGAATCGACTGAGCGTACGTTTTCGTCGTCTCGGCGTGGGAGACGACGAAAGTGTCGAGAGCGGCGGCGTGCGAGAGCGCCCGTCGAAGGGCTGGGGCGACTTGCAGAAGTGGCTCCAGATCAAGTGTTTGTGGGGATCTCAGCGGGCTCTCCGCGGTGAGGTGCGTCATGTGGCACGGCGTTCGCTAACCACCGAATCGTCCTTTGCATGACAAAGAAGTCGAGCGCTCTGCGGCCGGACGCTGCAGACGTGCGGCTCGCTTCGAACTGGAGAGAGAGTCCATGAGACACGTTGCCGAAGAGTTCCCCCCCTCGAGTGCCTTGCGCTTCCTCCTGCCCCTCCTGGTGGTTGGCGCCCTGATCGCGTTGCCCCTGCAGGCCCAGGACGACGAGCCCTGGACCCTCTTCCCGTCGTCCGGACCGATCTCGGCGGGTGGCTGGCTTTCGGCCGGCTACCACTCGGAGTCCAACGACCTCTTCAACTCCCAGCCGGACGGGCTCGAGCTGCACCAGGCGTGGCTCTACTTCGAGAAGTCGGCCGCAAAAGACGACGGGTCCCTCGGCTTCGGCTTCCGCGTGGACGCGATGTTCGGCATCGACGCCGGCGACACGCAGGCGTTCGGCAACGAAGACGGCTGGGACACCACCGGCTCCTTCCAGACCGGCGGCGGCTACGGCTACGCCATTCCGCAGGCCTACGTCGAGCTCGCGGCGAACAACTGGTCGGTGAAGGCCGGCCACTTCTACACGTTGATCGGCTACGAGGTCGTCACCGCGCCCGACAACTTTTTCTACTCGCACGCGATCACCATGTACAACAGTGAGCCGTTCACGCACACGGGCGTCCTCGCCTCGTTTGGTGTCGGCGGCGGCGACACCACGATCTATGCGGGCTACACCCTGGGGTGGGACACCGGCTTCGACCAGTTCGAAGACGGCGGCAACTTCCTGGGCGGCGTCGGCACCTCCTTCGGCGACAACGTCGGCTTCACATACATCACCACGGTCGGTGACTTCGGCGCCCGTGGTGACGAGGCCTACTCCCACAGCCTGCTGTTCGACATCACGCTCTCGGACTCGCTCAACTGGGTGATCCAGAGCGACTACCTCACGGTCGACAGCACGGGCGAAGAGAACCTCGGTCTCAACCAGTACCTCTTCTACACGCTGAACGACTCGGTCTCGCTCGGTGCGCGCCTCGAGTGGTGGCAGGGTGACGACATCACCGGCTACGCACCGCACGGCGGCTTCACGGCGGAGACCGGCAACCAGAGCCACTTCGAGGCGACGATCGGAGCCAACTTCAGCTTCCTGAACAACTTCACGCTGCGTCCCGAGATCCGGCACGACTGGTCGGACGACCTCGACTACGACGAGACCATCGCGGGCGTCGATCTCATCGTGACGTTCTGAGGGCGTGCTGGTAGCTCGCCGTCAGAATCGTCCGTGTCGATGCTCCGGCGGCTCACGCCGCCTCCGCGCAGCGGCCGGAGCTCGATCAGGATGGGCGCAGGCGTGGTATCACCACGCCGAGCACGGCAAGCGCGGCCGAAGGCCGCTGCGCGCAAGCCGCGCCAGCGGCTGGAGCATCGATCAGGATGGGCGCAGGCGTGGTATCACCACGCCGAGCACATCACGGAGCTAGGGCTCGGATCGTGTCGCGGAGCTTTTCCGGCGGCACGCCCATGAGCGACAGCGCGGGGGTGTGGATGCCACACTCCTGGTATTCGCGAATGCGCTCGCGGCACTGCGCGGGCGTGCCGTGCACGATGACCGCGTCGACCACCTCGTCGGGAATCTGCTCGAGCGCCTGCTTGCGGTCGCCGGCCTTCCAGCTCTCCCACATGCCGGCGAGCTCTTCCCCGCGCCCGAGCCACTCGTGGAAAGCGGCGTAGACGGGGACGTTGAGGTAGGCGGCCACCGCGCGGCGGCCGATCGTGCGCACGGCGTCCTGGTCGTCGGTGGGGAGCACGAAGATCCGGGCCACGATCTCCTTGTCGGGGCCACCTTCGTGAACGAATGGCACGACTTTCTTGACGTCGTCCGGCGACAGCCAGTTGAGGATGGCGCCGTCGCTCTCGCGGCCCGCCATCTTGAGCATGCCCTGACGGAGAGCTGCGACCAGGATCTTGGGCGGCTCCGCGACCGGGCGAGCCAGGCGGAAGCCCTTCACCTCGAAGGTGTCGAAAGCCTCGTCGACCTTCTCGTTCGCCAGGGCCTTCTTCAGAAAGCGGACCATGTCGCGCGTCTTGTAGTAGGGCCGCTCGAAGGGGACGTCGTTCCAGTTCTGCACGATGACGTTCGACGACGTGCCAATTCCCATCACGAACCGACCGGGCGCGGCCTCCGCCATGGAGGCGACCGACATCGCCATGAGTGCCGGGCCGCGGGTGTAGGCCGGGATGATGGCCACGCCGAGCCGCGCCTCGGGTGCCCAGGCGGCCGCGAGGGCGAGGGGCGTGAGGCCGTCGCTCCCGTTGGCTTCAGAGGACCAGAAGTCGGTGTACCCGAGGTCGACCATCTCGCGCAGCACCTCGCGGTGCTCGTGCAGGGGAAGGTCGAGGGGAACGGACATGCCATAGCGATCCATCGTGCGGGCTCCTCCTGTGCAGACGTCGTCTACCAGCGCGCTGTGCAAATGACGTCCTGTGCAAACGTGGCGGGCAGGTTACACCAGACACACGCGCGGCCGTGCGGCCCCGAGGCCTTCAGGCGGACTCGAGCTTGCTGCGCAGAATGCAGAGCTCGAACGCGAGGCCAAGCTTGGTCGCGAGCCGGCGCAGCTGCTTGACCGGCGCCTGGCGCACGCCCTGCGCGCCGTTGTCGCCGTACAGGTAGGCGACGGGCCGGTCGCGCAGCTCCACGGGGACCACCAGGCACTCCGAGGGGATGTCGGCTTCGAGAAGCGCCTCGAAGTGGCGCTGGGTGTCGAACGGCGGCAGCGGTCCCATCCAGAACTCCGAGCCCCGCGCCAGCGGAAAAAACACGGACGGATCTTCGGCTCGAATCTGGAAGAGCTGCAGCGCCTGCGGGTTCACGCCGGGCCCCGCCGACTTCCAGCCCACGATGCGGTTGCGACGGTGCAGGAAGAGGATTCGGCGCTCGAGGAAGGGTTGGCAGAACTCGAGAGCGACGTGAGCGACCTGGTTCTTGCTCAGGGGGCGCTGCAGGAGCTGGGCCGCGTCCTCGAGACGGCCGTCGGGCTCGTCGTGGGTGAGGGCCAGTGGGCTGGCGCTGGCCCTGACGGGCGCCTGGGAGACCTTCTGCGCCGCGCGGGCTTTCCGCGGCGGGGGAGTGCGTCTCCGTGCCGGCGGACGTGCGGCCCGCGCGACGACGCCGTTCTGCGCGCGCGACACGGCGGGTCCGTTGTCTGCCGCAACCTCCTGGAGTGCTTCGGCGGACGTCTCGCGAATCACGATGCGGTCGTCCCACGAGTGCGGCTGCGTGTCACGGAGCAGCGTCTCGTCTGTCTCCATTGCATCGGCGGGAACCGGAAGCGCCGAGGTGGCCTCCTGCGGCCAGGTCCACTCGCTGCGCTGAGCGGCCGGCTTGCGGAGACGCCGCGTGAGGGCATCGATGCGCGCCGGTGTGGCCTGGCCGTAGTAGCGCTTGAGGGCCTCGTGCACGCGAAACTCCAGCGCGACGTACGCGCGGACGCGAAAGTGGGTGTGCTCGCGAATCGCCTGCTCCACGAGCATCGCCTTGCGCGGGTCGACGGTGGCAATGCGGAGCGACTCGCCGTGCACCTGGAACGGGACTGCCTGATACCGGCGCGCGATCTCCGCGGGCACGAGGTCGATCACGTGTGGTGGGATGCGTCGCAGCCGGATCCCCGAAATGGTGGAGGCCCGATGGTGCTTCCCGAGGGCGCCGAGCAGCTGTGTCTCGGAGACCGAGCCACGCTCGAGGAGGTTTGTGCCCAACAGACCCCCCGCGTAGCGCTGCAGGCGCAGCGCCTCGTCGAGCTCGTGGTTTCCGATCACGCCATCGGCAACCAGCAGCTCTCCGAGACGGAGAGATGTCGGCGAGCGACCGTCGGATGGCGACGGCCTGGAGCTGAGCATGGCCCTATTCTACGGTTTGCCGCCTTCGAGCCACGCGTTGAACCTCGGCTGGCGCTTTTCGCGGAACGCGTCGACACCCTCGCGGCAGTCGGGATGGTGGTCGGCCATCGGAGTCCGGGCGGCGATGTCGTCCAGCGCGTGCGCCCACGACATGTCCTCGGCGTTGTAGATGGAGCGCTTGAGCATGCGCATTGCCACCTGCGGTCCGTTTGCCAGCTCCCGGGCGAGGTCGAGGCTGGTGGTCATCAGCTCGTCGTCGGCGACCACCTCGTGCACCAGGCCCAGATCGAGCGCCTCGTCGGCTTCCACGATGCGCTGGCGCAACAGGAAGTCGAGCGCCTTGGGGAGCCCCAACGTACGCACCAGGAGGTACTGTCCGCCCTCGTCGGGGAGCAGGCCGAAGCGCAGCGTGGCGCTACCCATCCGCGCCGACTGGGCCGCGATGCGGAAGTCGCAGCACAGGGCGAGCGAGAAGCCGGTCTGGATGGCCACCCCGTTCATCGCCGCGATGGTGATCTTGTCGAGGCCCCGCACCGCATCGTTGAGCGGTTGCGAGATCTTGCGGAGACCGTTGTAGGTGCCGATGGAGTTGTGGTGCCCTCGGAAGATGTCTCCCACGAGCGCCTGGTCGCCTTCGGGGAACGCACGGCCGGTGATGTCGTCTCCAGCGGAGAAGGCGCGGCCACTGCCCGTGAACACGACGACCCGCACCCAGTCCTCCATCTGCGCCTGGGTCATCACCTCGATGAGGTCGCGCTTGAGCGGCGCGGCCATGCCGTTGAGGCGCTCCGGTTGGTTGAACGTGATGATGGCGATGCCGGGGTCTTCCGTCGTCAGTTCGAATCCGCGGTAGCGGCCAGCCTCGAGCATGGCGGGTCTCCTGGAGAAGAGGTGAAGCCGGGGGGACATGTTCCGGCGCGTTCTGGTCAGAGATCGGCGAGCAGGTTATCGCGCGCGGCCGACCTTCTCGCGACGGGGCGAGGTCGCCTCGCAGCGTCGCAGCCCCAGGGTGGCCCGCGCGGCGGAGCGTGGGCGAAAACGGACGGGACACCCTGCGCTACATTCCGTAGCAACCGCCCGACGGCCACTCCCCGGAGCTTCTCTTGATCGACCTGACCGACTACGACTACCCCGGCGCGGCCGAGCACCTGCGGGCCCACGGCAGCTTCGTCTTCCTGAAGGACGGCGCGAGGTACCTCGACCCCGGAGTCCCCGATCAGTGGCGGAGGTTGGGCGAGCAGGGCGAGGTGCGAGACCCCGAGCTGTGGCGCGCCGTCACCGAGCTCCTGCTCTCCCGGCTCCCGGACCTCGCGCCGCGAGTGTACTTCCCCGTGCCCATGGCGCGCCAGCGTGAGCTCGACGACGACGTACTCCTCGAGCGTTTCAGCTATCGGATGATCGTGGTGGACGAGGACCAGAGCTGGACCTGGAACGGCGCCCCGGTGGCGGACCGCACGAAGGAGTTTTTCCTCTCCCACCTCGGCTGGCAGCCCGAGGTGGAGCGTTGGTTCTTCGAGTACCAGGTGAACCCGGAGTGGATCGACAAGTCGTACCTCGAGGCGCGCTTCACCCCGCTGGTCGCCCGCTCTCTTCGGGTCGAAGACGGCGCTCTGCTGGCGTGGCTCAACACCGGCTCCGAAACCCGGCTCGAGCTGGAGTCGTTCGAGCTCGATGAGCGCGAGCGGCTGGTGTGCCGGACGGAGAGCATGGGAGTGGCGCTCATCGACGACAACGAGCGCTTTCGGCTGCTCAAGGGAGTTCGCGAGGATCTGTCGGAGGCGGAGTTCGAGGGCCTGGTCGTGCCGCTGACCTGGAGCTCCGCCGCAGGGCCCTCTGCGGGCAGCTGAGCAGACATCCGCAGACGACCTGGTCCTCGCGCGGCGAGGAGGCTGCAACGGGGCCGACATCGGCCTTGAGCGGCCGCGCCTCGAGGGGCCGCTCCGCGTGCCCTAGGGGGCTGCTGAAGAACTCCCGCGGCGCTGAGCGCAGGGATCTGCGCTCGCTGTTCGTGCCGACGCCGAGGATCAGGTGCGGTGCCATCGTTGACGAGGCTCGGTGCGGACAGAGAGCGCAAACCCCTGCGCCCGAAGGGTTTACGCGGCGCGAGCCGATCTGCGGCACGGCGCGCGCTCGACGATGGACACCGCATCGCCTTCGCGCACGGCGCACCACATCTCGACTCGCGGCGCGCAAACTCAGCACCACGGGAGTTCTTCAGCAGCCCCCTAGAGTGAGAGGAAACGCCGGCGCGCTGCGTCTCTGTCGAGTGAGGCGACGCGGGGTCGCCACAGACTTGGGCTGCTCGGCGGTCGCCGGCTTCTTGGGGGAGCTCGTCATGAGTCCGACCATCACGACGTGGACTGGCTTTCTTCGTCGCTCGACGGCTGCAACGGCCCTGTTCCTCGCGGGCCTGCCCGTAGCCGTCCTCGGACAGGGTGTGCGCTTCGAGGAGCCGGCGTACTCCGTCGTGGAAGGCGCCGGGTTCTTCCAGTTTTGTGTGCTGGATCCGGGCGGCGCGGCCCCCGGCGCCTTCGTGCAGGTGCGCTCGAGAGGCGAGACCGCAGACGCCAGCAACGGAGACTACCGCGCCGTGAACGTGGGCCTGCCTTTCGCGCCGGGGCAGGTGCGCGCGTGTGGACAGGTGGACGTGATCGACGACCTCATCGAGGAGGGCGACGAGACGTTTCGTCTCGAGATCGAGAGCGCCAGCCCCGGCCCCATCGACCCCTCGGGGTCGAGTACCCGGGTCACGATCGTGGACGACGACCATTCGGGGCCGATCGAGGTGTTTTTCCCCGACACGTATCCGCCGGAGGAGCCCGGCGGCCCGCGCAGGATCTTCTGGCCCGATCCGGAGTCTTGGAACGGCGCGCCGGGCCCTCACTTCCCGCGCCCTGTGGTGCAGCTGACGCGCCCGGATTCTCGGGACCTCGCGGTCGAGCTCGACCACCCGGCCTTTCTGCCGGCCACCTTCGCGGCAGGTGGGGTGCGGTCGACATTCATCACTTTCACGGGCATGTTGGTGGCCGACGTTCGAGACCTCCCGCCTCTGCAGCTGGTGCGGCCGTCACAAGGGCTCGCCGTCGGCCAGCCGGACCGGGTGGAGATCGCCGTGCAAAGCTGTATCGTCCGCGTCTTCGGGCGGCCGGCGCCGTGCTGGGTGCGGCAGGGGGACTCCCTGCCCGAGAAGTCGGGCGCGTTCGAGTGTGCATACGAGATCTTCGATGCCCTGCGACGCCTGGAGGAGTCCGATTCGTCCGGATCCGTCGCGGGGCGCCCGAGCGGTGTCGGTCTGAAGAGGGCTACCGACGACGAAACGTTGCGCAGTTTCCGGGACGTCCGCATGTCGACGACGCGCTCCGGGCGCTACTACCGGGACCTCTACCGTGCGTACTCCCAGGACCTCGCGTTCACTCTCGTGCCGCGCGCCTCGCTCGTGCGCCAGATCGCGGGCGCGCAGGGGCCCTGGGTCGCGGCTCTCGACGCGGCGGCCGGCGGCTCGGGAGACACCGTCGTCACGCAGGACATGGTCGACGACATGCTCGCCATCTTCGATCGCTTCGAGCAGGAGGGGACGGAGGAGCTTGCCGGCGTCCTTCGCGCGGAGCGCCAGAAGATCGACTTTGCGGCGCTACCCGGGAAGAGCATCGACGAGGCCATCGATCTCGTGTACGAGCAGGGTGGGCCGCCACAGTGTGTTGACGGGGAGACCTCACTCTGCCTGACCGACGATCGCTTCCTGGTCGATGTCTTCTGGAAGGACTTCGAGGGCAACACCGGCGAAGGCCAGGCCATCCCTCTCACCGACGATTCGGGCGGCTTCTGGTTCTTCGACGCGGCCAACGTGGAGCTCGTGGTCAAGGTGCTCGATGCGACAGCGATCAACGATCACTTCTGGGTGTTCTACGGTGCACTCAGCAACGTCGAGTACACCTTGCGCATCACCGACACGCTGACCGGTGCAGTGAGGACGTACGACAATCCTTCGGGAGCCTTCGCGAGCGCCGGCGACACCCAGGCGCTCACCGTCGATGGCAGCGTGCCGGTGGCCGGGGCCCAAGCCGAGCAGGGGAGCTTGATCCAGCAGGCTCTGGGCGCCGGCTCGACACTGGTCCGCGAAGGCTGGAAGAAGATGCGGACGGTGCTTGGGCTGGGCGCGGGCCTGCGTCATTCACCGTCGCAGCACGTCGTGCACGGGAGCCACGCGGCTCGATCGCTCCCGCAGGACGCGGCTCGAGCGGCGAGCTGCGCCCCATCCAGCACTGCCCTCTGCCTCGAAGGCGGGCGCTTTCGCGTGGAGGTGGCCTGGCGGGAGTTCGGGGGCCGCACGGGGGTGGGGCAGGCCCGTCCGCTCACAGAGGACACGGGCACCTTCTGGTTCTTCGACGCGGCCAACGTCGAGCTGGTGGTGAAGGTGCTCGACGGGCGCGGTGTGAACGGCCACTTCTGGGTCTTCTACGGCGCGCTCAGCAACGTGGCCTACACCCTCACGGTGACCGATACCGCAACGGGCGAGACCCGGAGCTACGAGAACCCGCTGGGTGAGTTCGGCAGTGCGGGCGATACCGAGGCCTTCTGATCGGCCCGGACCCAGCAAGAGTCGGCGACGCCAAGTGTCCACCCCTGAGCGACCTAGCGCATCAGCTTGGCTGCGACGACCCTCCGATGCTCCTCGAGGGCTCCCAGAAGATCGATCTCGGGGTCGAGCAGGCTCATCATCGCGAGCCCTCGGAGGGTTGCGAGCACGCCCAGTGCCGTGCCCTGTGGCTCGATCGTCTCGAGAATGTCGCCTTCTCGCTGGCCCTTTTCGATGAGGTGGGCCAGCTGCCGCGCGAAGCTGCGGTTGATCTCGCGAAAGGTCTCGGCCTGCGCGCGGAGCGGCCCCAGTGCCTCGCCCATGAGGACGAGGATGAGTGTTTGCATGCGGTTGCCGGAGACCTGGGTCGCGCCGTGAATGCGGAGCATCGCGTCGATGGCGTCGAGGGCCCGCGGCATGCGCTCGGCCTCTTCGAACAGCTGGGATCGCCGCCGGACGAGGCGCTCGATCCCCTCCACGATCAGACCCTCCTTCGACCCGAAGCGTTGCGAGACCATTCCGGGGCTGAGCCCGGATCGTTCGGCGATGCTCTGAACGGTGGTGCCCTTCGCTCCTCGC
This sequence comes from Candidatus Multivoraceae bacterium, assembly GCA_965223385.1. Lineage (GTDB taxonomy): Bacteria > Acidobacteriota > Thermoanaerobaculia > Multivoradales > Multivoraceae > JBCCLJ01. The sequence continues at coordinate 475,407 of CBDCWR010000004.1, forward strand.
TCGGCCAGGAGCTCCGCCGTGGCGCCGAGCAACCGGAGGTTCGTCCGCTCGCGCCGCTCGGCCTGGCTGAGGCGGCCCTCGCGGGATGGCGTGCTGCGGGGCTTTTCTCGGGGAGGCAGTGGCTCGATGGGTGTGGCAAGCGATGGCAGGGGCTGTCCTTCGAGCTCCGCCGCCACGTCTCGAACGAGGGCCTGGGCGAGAGGCCCGAGGTCGATCTCCGGATCGAGGTGGGACAACAGATGAAGTCCCCGCAACCGCGCGACCAGTCGCAGCGGGAGTCGAGGGCCGGCCTGCGAAGACTCCATGTCCTCGCGGAGAAAGCGCCCCGCGTAGTCGACGAATCGGCGATTGAGGTCACTGAAGAGCTCGCGCGTCTCCTGCAGGGGTCCCAATGCCTCGGCCATCAGTACGAGCATCGCGCCGTGCCAGGTCGCGGGGTCTCGGATGGCGCTGCAGTAGAGCTCGATGCCAGCGCGCCAGAGGGGGCGTTCGCCACCCGTCTCGATGGCCCCGAGCCGCTCGGTCCCCCGAGCTCGATGGGTCTCCACGAGAGCCTCGAGGAGGCCGAGCTTGGAGCCGAAACGCTGGCCTACGAGGGCGGCGCTGTAGCCGCTGCGCTTTGCCACGTCCTGGAGTGAGGTGTCGGTCCACCCCTGCTCCGAGATCAGAGAGACGGCCGCCTCCATGAGCCTCTCCGTGGACTCCGCGCGCCGCTCCTTCTGGGTTCGGCGCGGCGGTCGGCTCTCCTGACGCGGCCTCGTCGTGGCGGTGCTCGACTTCGTCACTCTGGGTCCTCGCAGCCCGCGTTGGCCCGCGGCCTCACCGGGTTCGAATCCGGATGACCGACCCTACCCCGTTCTCGACGTGGCGGACCGGAATGTTGGAGTCGTGGTCCAGGCTGTCCCGTCGTCGGCGAGCTCGATCTCTCGCGTGGAGGTGACGCGTGTCGGCATGCGGTACTCGGCGAAGGTCTGTGCTTCGGGGTCGAAGCGCAGGATCGAGTCCGTGCCGGTGCCGCAGATCCAGATGCCGCCCGTGTCCGGGTGGATGTAGTCGTCGCAGCATGTCGGGCATCCTCGGCGGCGCCTCGAGCCGGGAGCGCTCGAGCGACCGACTCTTGAAGTTTATGTGTGTACATATAGTATATGCGCGGACATCATGATCGAGAGTTCTCAGCGACGGCGCCTCGCGGCGAGCTTGGTGCTATGCACTGCACTTCTCGCGGCCTCCGTGCTCGCCCGCGGAAACGCGCGCGATGCGGCGGCAGCGGGCAGCGAGTGGCGCGTCTTCGGAGCGGACGCCGAGAACACGAAGTACTCGCCCCTCGACCAGATCGACGCTTCGAACTTCCAGCAGCTCGAGATCGGCTGGCGCTGGGAGTCGATCTCGACCCAGGTGTCGCGCGAGAACCCGCGCGTCAAGCCCGGCCAATTCAAGGTGGTGCCGCTCGTGGTGGGTGGCCTGCTGTATGTCGCCACCGAGATCTCGCAGGTGGCCGCGCTCGACGCGTCGACGGGGGAGCTCGTGTGGCAGCACGACCCGGAGGCGTGGAAGGCCGGTCGCCCCGCCAACGTCGGTTTTCAGCATCGCGGCGTCGCGTACTTCGACGACGGAGAGAGTGGCCGTGTCTTCATCACCACGCACGACCGAAAGCTCGTGGCGCTCGATGCGAAGACCGGCGTTCCGGAGCCCGGCTTTGGCGACAGCGGCGTCGTGGATCTCCTGCCGGAGCGCGGCGAAGCCCACTTCGGGCGGCGGGTCAATCACCGTCATCTCACCCACAGCTCGCCGCCCTCCGTCGTCGGCAGCTCGGTGGTCGTGGGCTCGATCGTCCACGACGGCGCGGTTCGCAAGAAGGGCCCTCCCGGTCACGTGCGTGCCTTCGATGCGCGCACCGGTGCCTTCAAGTGGATCTTCCACACCATCCCCCAGGAGGGTGAGCTGGGGGCCGACACGTGGGAGGACGAGTCGTGGCGCTACAGCGGCGCGGCCAACGTGTGGTCGATGATGGCGGTCGACGAGGAGCTGGGCTACGTCTATCTGCCGACCGCGACACCGACGAACGACTACTACGGCGGCCACCGCCTCGGCGACAACCTCTTCGCCGAGAGCCTCGTCTGTCTCGACGGGGAGACGGGGGAGCGGGTCTGGCACTTCCAGGCGGTTCACCACGGGCTCTGGGACTACGATTTCCCGACCGCGCCGAATCTGGTCGACATCACCGTCGACGGCGTGAGATCGCCGCCATCGCACAGGTCTCGAAGCAGGGCTTCACCTACGTGTTCGATCGCAAGACGGGCGAGCCGGTGTGGCCAATCGAAGAGCGGCCGGTGCCGGCGTCCGACGTGCCCGGCGAGCGCGCGGCCCCGACGCAGCCTTTCCCGACTCGCCCTGTGCCCTTCGAGCGCCAGGGAACCGGCCCTGACGTGCTCAACGACCTCACGCCCGAGATCCGCGCGGAAGCCCTCCGCATCGCCTCCGAGTATCGGATGGGGCCGCTGTTCACGCCCCCCGTCGCCCTGACCGACACCCTCAAGGGCACGCTGCAGCTCCCGGGCGCGGGCGGCGGGGCAAACTGGCAGGGCGCTGCCTTCGACCCCGAGCACCAGATGCTCTACGTGCCGTCGGCCACCAACATCAGCATCCACCCGCTCGGGCAGCCCGACGCTGCGCGCTCGGACCTCCGCTACATCCGCATCTTCGGCGCGGGCTACGCGCGCCCGCAGGGCCTGCCGCTGGTCAAGCCGCCCTGGGGCCGCGTGACGGCCATCGACCTGAGGACGGGAGAGCACGCCTGGATGAGCCCGAACGGGTACGGCCCGTTGGAGCACCCCGCACTCGAAGGCCGCGAGGTGGGCATGCTCGGCGGCGGGATCGGAGCGCCGCTCGTGACCAAGAGTCTGCTCTTCGTCACGCAGAGGCGCGGCCGCGGTGCGCAGAACACGCCACGCATCAACGTGTTCGACAAGAGCAGCGGTGCGCTGCTCGGGCACGTACCGCTGCCGGAGTCGCCGAATGGCAACCCCATCACCTACGTGGCAGGCGGCCGCCAGTTCCTCGTGGTGTCGGTCGGCGGCGGCCCCTTCTTCGGCGGCTACAGCAGGGACGCCGAGGAGATCGCGCCCGATCTCGCTGGCATGCTCAAGGCGATGGGAGACCGTGGCGGCACCAGGCCCGAGCTCATCGCCCTGGCTCTGCCGCTCCAGGACGGCAAGCCACCAGAGGACCCGAATCGGTGAGTTCCGACGCAACAGGTTTGGCCGCCGCGTCGGGATCTGGAACGATCAGTTGAAGGAAACCCGAGGAGTCGAATGATGAGAGATCGAGCTCGCGAAGACCGTCTGCGTTCACCTTTCCCACTGGCGTGGGGCGCGTTGACCCTCGCGCTGTGGATTCCTGCACCGGGGCTCGCGAGCTCCGCCGACCGGGAGCTGACGTACAGCCGCGACGTGGCTCCGCTCCTTCAGGAGAACTGCCTGGTCTGCCACCGCGAAGGCGAGATGGCGCCGATGCCGCTCGAGAGCTACGACCAGGTCCGCCCCTGGGCTCGGTCGATCGCGCGCCAGGTCGCAGCGCGCGACATGCCGCCTTACGGCGCCCACCCGGAGAGCCGCGAGATGCGGGGCGAGCTCTACATGAGCGACGAAGAGATCGAGACGATCGTGTCCTGGGTGGGGAGCGGCGCGCCCAAGGGCGACCCTGCGGACCTTCCGGCACCCGTCTCGTTCGCGAGCTACGCCGGCGGTTGGAAGCTCGGGGTGCCCGATGTCGTCCTTCCGATTCCGGAGACGTTCCAGGTGCCCGCCGGCGACGGCGATGATCTCTACTACTGTTTCCCCATCGACTTCAGCGTTCCGGTCGACCTCTGGCTCAAGGGAATCGAGTTTCGCCCCGACAACACCGACGTCGTCCACCACTTCATCCTCTTCATGGATCCCGAGGGGACCTTCCCGGCGGCTGACGCGACGACGGAAGAGGTCGGAGTGGAGTGCGCAGAGATGGGGCGGCGTGTCCCCGGGTCGGAGTCTCTCGATGCCTGGGCACCCGGAGGCACGAAGGCCCTTGCTCCCGAGGGTATGGGTCGTCTGTTCAAGGCGGACACCAAGCTGGTCCTCCAGATTCACTACAGCAACCAGACGGGCGAGGTGCAGCCCGATCGGTCCAGCGTCGCGCTCCACATCGCGAAGCCCGAAGAGAAGATCACCAAGGCCTTCCGCAAGAGATACGCGGGGCTCGTGCCCAACCTGGACATCAAGGCCGGCGATCCGGAGTCGAGGCACGAAGGCCGCAGCAAGATCACCGAAGACATCACGGTGTACTCCGCCAACGCCCACATGCACAAGCGTGGCAAGAGCATGCGCATGACCGCCCTTCTTCCGGGCGAGACAGAGGAGCAGACCGTCCTCTGGGTGCCGAAGTACGACTTCGACTGGCAGTGGAACTACGAGTTCGCCGAGCCGATGAAGGTCCCCGCCGGCTCGGAGCTCATCGTGCGCTCGGTGCACGACAACTCGGCCGGCAACCCGGACAACCCCGATCCCACGGTCGACGTGGGCTGGGGCGACGGGAGCTGGGACGAGATGATGTTCAACATCTACACGTACTCGGTCGACGACGAGGTGCTCGACATCACACCGAACGCCTTCGATCCCGCGTGGATTCCGACCTCGAGCGCCGGCAGCGACGGCGAGGGGTCGCGATGAGCTGGAAGTCACTCAGCCTCTCTCGACCCCTCCTGGGGCTCGCCGCGGCGACGCTCCTGGCCACGGCGTCACCATCGGTCGCCAAGGATGAAGTGCCCATCTACAAGCGCGTCGAACAGCACGCCGTGAAGAGCTCGGACGGCGTCGAGATCGCGTACTACACGGCGGGCCAGGGGCCGACGGTGCTTTTTGTGCACGGATTCCCGGACCAGTGGCTCACCTGGTCGGAACAGATGGAAGCGCTCGAAGACTCCTACCGGGTCGCGGCCATGGATCTGCGGGGCTACAACCGATCGGGGAAGCCGAAGGAGATCGAGGCGTACAAAAGGCCGCAGCTCCTGCGCGACGTGATGGCCGTCATCGACGACCTCGGTGTCGAGACCGTGACGTTGGTCGGCCACGACTGGGGCGGAGGCATCTCCTGGCGGTTCGCCATGGCGCACCCGGAGAAGGTGAACAAGCTCATCATCTGCAACCTCACGCACCCCCGCGGCTACGAGACCCATCGCCTCAACGTGTCGGAGGAGGAGCGGGTGCGGACGATGGGCTACATCGACCGGCTGCAGCACCCGGACGCCGCCGATGGGTTCAGCGCGGAGCGGCTGGCGCGCCGGTGGGAGCACGACCCCGAGATCCACGAGGAGTATCTCGCGGGGTACGAGCGATCCTCCTTCGACGGCATGATCAACTACTACCGCGCGGCCTACGACGAGTTCAACGTGACGGAGCTCACGCCTCGGCCGCAGCTCCAGATGCCGGTTCTGCAGATCCACGGGCTCAACGACACTGCCGTGCATCAGAACGGCCTGCGGGACACCTGGAACTGGATCGACGCCGACTACACGTTGGTCACCCTGCCGGGCATCGGACACAACGTGCAGAACGAAGCGGCCGAGGTGGTCTCACAGACGATGCGTCTGTGGCTCGACGCACGGAAGTAGCAGCTCGGCCCGCGTCAGTCGTGTCGGAGCACGACGAGTGGGTCGACCTTCGTCGCCCGGCGAGCGGGCAGATAGGCGGCCATCATCCCGACGGCCAGCATCAGGAGTGCCACCGCGGGCAGCGTCCCGGCGTCGATGGCGGGTACCGAGAGCTGGACGCCGGGCGCCGGTGAGGCGAGCACAGCCGGCTGGACCACCTGGATCAAGGCGAACGAGAGACCGGCTGCCAGGCCAAGAGCCGCAAACAGGAGCTTGAGGACGTCGCTGGCGACGGCGCGCGTGACCTGAGTTGGTCGTGCGCCCAGCGCCGTGCGAATCCCGATCTCCTGTCGGCGCTGCGTCACGTCGTGGCTCACCACGGCGAAGAGACCGATGCCCGCGAGAGCCAGGCCGACGAGCGCGAGACTGGCGAGGAACCCGACGACCATTTCGTGCGCGGCGAGGGATCCGTCGAGAATCTGCTCCATGGTGGCGACACGGAGGATCGGAAGCTCGGCATCGATCTCCACCAGCTCGCGCTGCATCTGCGAGAGAAGCGGCTCCGCCCCCAGAGACGAGCGTGCAAGGACCGTGGTGGGCGGTCGATCCGCCTGACGCAGAGAGCGATAGAAGAGGGCTCGCCGTGGTTGAGTGAGGTCTGCCGTCAGGGTATCGGCGGCGACTCCGATCACGCGAAACTGCTGGGGTCCGGCTTCGGTGGGAGCGTCGAGGTAGATCTTCTCCGGGGCCACGCGAAAGGTGCGGCCAACCGCGTCTCGTGTCCCGAAGAACTGCTGCGCCATGGTCTCGTTCACGACCGCGACGGCGTCCGTGTCCGCCTGGTCGGAGTCTCTGAAGAAGCGTCCGAACAGGAGCTCGACGTCCAGGGTGTCCAAGAGATCCGGCTCCGCCCAGATCCAGGGAAGGCGCGGATGGCTGGAGTCTCCGTCGGGCGCGACGAGGATGCTGCCTGCGAACTTCATCGGTGTGCCCGACGCCAAGGTCGTGGCGTGAACGCCCGGCAGGGCAGCCACTCTCCTCCTCAGCTCTTCGAGGACCCCCACGGCCTGCTCTGTCGAGTAGCCGGCATAACGCCCATCCGTCTCCAGCATGGCCACGCCGTCGACCGCAAATCCCACGTCCTGCCGCCCGCTCTGCGCCAGGTGGCGGAGGCTGAAGCTCATGCTCACGAGAAGGAAAAACGAAACGACGAGCTGAGCCGCGAGGAGCGCGTTCTTGACCGACACGAAGCGGCGGCTGGACACCGCGCCGGCGCTGTGCTGCCTGAGGCCGTCCTGGGGATCGAGCCGGGTCGAGCGCATCGCCGGGAGGAGACCGATCGCGATGCCGGTCAGCAGGGAGAGCACCAGCGCAAAGGCGAGAACCCGCACGTCGAGCCGGAGGCCGAGCACGATCGGGAGGTCGAGGCGGCCTGCCAGGCGCATGATCGCAACGGCCAGTGCGCAGCCCGCTGCTCCGCCGACCGACGAAAGGAGAAGGCTCTCCGCCACGAGATGTCGGACGACCTGTGCTCTCGAGGCTCCGAGTGAAAGACGCAGGGAGATCTCCCGCGATCTCTCCGCGCCGCGGACGAGGAGCAGCGTGGCCAGGTTGCTGCAAGCGATGGCCAGAACGAGGGCGACACTCAGCAGAAGAACAGCTGCCCCCGGCGCGAGGGCCTCGTCGACCAGCGGATGGACGCGCACCTCGTTCTCTCGGAGCACCGTCAGACCGAGGCCCGGGTCGAGATCGGGGTACTCCTCCGCGAGACGGGTGCCGAGGGCGTCCATTGCCGCGCGCACTTCCGAGACCGGCACACCGTCCCGCAGCCGTGCTTTGACGAGAAAGGCGTCGGCCTTTCGGCTCAGGATGCCGGCGCGTCCCGTGACCGCCGGCAGCGCCGAGATCGACATCCAGAAGTCGGTCACGACGCCCACGGGCAGGGTCCCGTTGTGTCCCTCGGGGCCGATGCCGACGACCGTGACGGGAATGCCGCCCACGCGCAGAGTGCGCCCCACGAGAGTGGGATCGCCGTCGAAGCGGTGCCGCCAGGCGTGGTGGCTCACCACCGCGACGGGTGCGGCTCCCTCCGCGTCCTCCTCTTCGAGAAACCAGCGCCCGATGGTCGGGCGCAGTCCGAGAACCTGCAGGTAGGTGGACGTCGCGAACTCCGCGACAGCGGACCGCACCCTGCCGCCCGACTGATAACGCACGTCGTTGGGCATGAAGCTGGCCGCGACTCCGGAGAAGAGCTGGCGATGCTGCGCAATGTCGCGGTACACCGGATAGGAGGCCCCCTCGGGAACACCTCTGCCGTCCGCCGTGCCGTAGAAGGAGACGTTCTGGTAGATGTTGACGAGCCTCTCCGGTGCAGCGAACGGCTGCTCGCGAAACATGGCGGCGTTGACGAGGCTGAAGATCGACGTGTTGGCCCCGATCCCCAACGCCAGGATGAGGCTCGCCGCCGCGGTGAAGCGCCAGTCCCGCCGGAGGCGTCGCGTCGCCTGCTGCAGATCGCGAATCGCAGCGTCGACGAGCTGAGTGCCGCGTTCCTCGCGACAGGCCTCCTTGATCTGCTCCAGGCCGCCGAACTCCTGGCGCGCCAGGTGCCTGGCCTCTTCGGGGCGCATTCCGCGCTCGACGTTGCGCTGGATCGCGCGGTCGAGGTGGAAGCGGAGCTCCTCGTCGAGATCGGCCTCTGCGCGGCCCCTCTGGACCAACGCTCGGAGCCGAACACGAAGCTGTGACCACATCGCTACACCTCCCCGAGAATGCGGTCCACGGCGAGAGAGAGGCTGCGCCAGGCCTCCGTCTCCGTCTGCAGGCGGCGGCGCCCCTTGCCGGTGAGGGAGTAGAACTTGGCCTTGCGGTTGTTCTCCGAGAGACCCCACTCCGCGCGGATCCAGCCTTTGCGCTCCAGTCGATGGAGCGCGGGGTACAAAGAGCCCTGCGGTACCTGCAGCACCTCTTCGGAGACCACGGCGATGCGCTGGGAGATCGCCCAGCCGTGTTGTCTCTCCGTCGCGAGAGTGCGGAGGATCAGGAGATCGAGGGTTCCCTGAGGGAGATCGAGACCGGGTGACATGTTATTCCCCTTTCACTTCTACAAGAGACTGTAGTCTCTCCCTTGTAGAAGCACAAGGGGAGGGGTGGAGCGCGGCCGCGGGCTCGATGGGCTTCTACATGGAGCTCGACCAGCTCTGCAGGTCTCCGCTCTCGAAGTCGTCCTCGAAAACGTGCTCCGGTCGGAGCGTGCAGCGCAGCAGAAGCTCGTCGAGGTCGACGTCGTAAGTCTGACGGTTGCCCGCTGTGTCGGTCGCCTCGACTTCGACGCTCGACCCGGCGGTCGCCGAAGAGAGGTCGAGCTGGTGCCAGCCGTTTGCCACGCCGTTCTGGGAGAAAACCTGCACGCCGTCAGCGACGACGTGGAGAGTGGCCACGCTGCCCGTGTCGTCCCACACGCCGACGCGCACGTCGGAGGCGTCACACTGCGGGGCCTTGGCGGCGGCATGGACGCTCGGGTGGTACCAGTCGAAGTTCGTGCCGAAGTTGGCGCCGGTGTCGCGCGGCATGCGGTTGTCGATCCAGCGGCCGAGGTCGTACACCCAGCGGGCCTTGGCCGCGTCGTTCTGGCCACAGAGGTCGGGCTGCCCGGCGTGGATCGCCGAGAAGCGGTAGCCCCACTCACCCTGGCCGTAGTTGGGCTGGTACTTGGGCAGCGTGTTGATGCGGCCGTCGGTGCGCTCTCCGCGGGCGGCCCAGAACGCCGGGCTGCCGAGGGCGCCGTTCTTCGGGTTGGCCCAGTTGCGGTTCTCGAGCTGGTTGTAGGCTCCGGCCTCGTTGCTGTAGCTGAGCGCCTGGCGCGCCTGTGCCGCTTGGCCGTGGGTGCCGGACGTGGAGTGGCAGTTCGAGCAGTAGGCATTGAAGCCCGGCCAGATGTCGGCCTTCCACTCGGGGTGGTGCTGCGTGGCGGAGCCGAGGGTGGTCGCGATCGGGTTGCACTGGGCGTCGTAGGTGAGCGTCGGGGTCTGCGTGACCATGTCGAGCGGCTGATCGCGATTCGAGTCGGCGAAGGTGCCGGCAAACGGTTGCGCCTTGCCCTGCTCGTGCTGGTGGCAGCCACCGCAGTCGGCCCGGGTCTCGACCGGCTTGAGCGAGTGCCAGCTGCGCACGTCGGTGAGCTTCATGCCGTACGTCCGGTCGAGGAGGTGCAGCTCGAACGGCGCGTTGGCCGGGATCTCGGCGAGGAACGACTGGTCACTTTGGCCCCGCACGTCGTACACGCCGAGCAGACGCGACACCTCCTTGCGACCGCCGCCGTCCGTTTCGTAGCCGAAGGTGTAGGCCATGTTGGTCTTGTTGCTCGTGAGGTTGACCGCCACGCCGAGCACCGTCTGCGGATTCAGCTCCTCGCAGAAGTCGCTCGGGTTCTGAACGTAGGTCAGACCGTCCTGGTTGTTGATCAGGAGGTCGTTCTCCTGGTTGATGTTGCTGTGCGCCTTGTTGGGGCTGTAGGGCTGGCTCGGGCTGTGCCCCGGCCCCAGCCAGCAGTCGAACGGCTTGCGGTCGGTGTTGTAGAGCGCCGACGTGCCGAGCAGGGCATGCGGCAGCCACTTGTCCACCACCGACTGGGGGTCGGCGATGGGTGGTGACGCCTGCTGCTGTGCGTCGCCCGTGCGCTGTTGCCACGAGAGGATCGGGGTGGGCCACGCGAGCGCGTACGTCTCCGAGCTGTCACGGATGACGATGCGCTGGCCCCGCTCCTGGGCCACGTTCACCACATCCAGCGGGTGGAACGGGTCGAGGTTCGGGCGGTAGCCGATGCGGGAGCGGTAGTGGGCGCGGTTGCCCTCCGGGTCGTTGAGCCGCCCGTTGGCGCTCGTCGGCGTGTAGGCGAAGAGCAGCTCGTCGGGAAGGCCGCAGCGCGGGCTCGTGAACTTGCCCACGTACACCCCGTTCACCTTGGTCGACGGGTTGTCTTTCGACAGCGCGCCGGTGGTGATCTTGGTGGCGCCGATCACCCGGGGGATCTTGGTCCACTGGGTCTGCACGTCGTAGGCGTTCACGCCGAGCTGCGAGAGGTCCTGCGCCCAAAGGGCGCCAAATCCTTCGTTGTTGGCGTTGTAGTAGCGCGCGCCCACGAACACGTCGCCCGGGTTCGCGCCTTTCGTCTTCACGCAGAAGGTGCCGAGGTGGAACAGCTCCGGGTGGATGCCGAAGCCCGCCAGCGGGAACCAGCGCCCTTCCGAGTCCATGCCCTGCATGTGCCACATGCGCGCGGCGTCGGTGGACGCCTGGTAGGAGAACGCCACGCCGTTGCGCAGCGGCGTCGGGCTCAGCGCCGAGGTGGTCGTGTAGTACTGCAGCTGACGCGCGTTCGAGATCGAGCCGTCGGGCTCGAGGTCGGCGATGTGCAGGTTGAAGTTGTGGTTCGCGTTCGCCATCGACTGGTTCGAGTTCTGCACCCGTCGCTCGTTGCTGGCGTACACGAGCTTGAGGCCAGCCCAGGTGCGCATCTCCACCGCGTGCATGTACACGGTGCCCCAGTTGTTGGTGCCCGTGCCGGTCATGCTCGGGTTGAGAGCGTGCTCGTACTTGCTGGCGTTCGACTGTTGGCCGTTGGCGGAGTAGCTGCGGGTCGTCAGCCGCTTCGTCGTGAGCGTGGCCGGGTTGGTGCCGTAGTTCGCGAGCAGGGGGCCGAGGTCCAGCGAGTACATGTCCGCGCCCTTGTACGAGATGCGGTCGAACTCCGATCCCGCCACCGGGTAGAAGGTGGTGTCGTGGAAGAACGAGAAGTAGACGCGCGTGCCGTCTTCGGACACGTTGGGCTCCACGACCGCACCGAGGTGCGACTGGCCGGGCTGGGAGTCGATGAGCCCCTGCTGCTCGTGCACCGGCAGCGGGAAGAGGAGCTTGGGCTGCCCGTTGGGCAGCAGGATCCAGAGCTGGTGGCCGCGGTCGGGGTTGTTTGCGCTCAGGACGTCGGTGCCGATATGGAACTTGCCTTGGATGCCGCTGCCCGAGCTGTTGGGGACCTCCTGGATCAGGGCGGCGACGAACACCACCGGATACGGCAGCTGCACGAAGGTGTCGTCGCCCGGGTTGTTCGCCGCGCGGTCCCAGGTCTGCGCCGCAGTCGGGGCGGCGACGAGTGCCGCTGTCAGCAGCGTCAGGGCGAAGGGGGCCCAGGCCCGCGGTGCCGCTGCACGAGGGGCCAGGCTTTCACGGGGTTCTCGGGAGCCACGTGAGGTGCGCTGCACGAGACGACGAGGCGGGGAAGCGAGGAGGTCCATGGGCGTCTCCCAGAGCAAAAATATAGAAGAGTGCAAATATACTACAAAGACATATTCGATGCTCCAGCGGGCCCGTGTCGTGGCGTCGCGCGGGAGCCTGCGCGAACCTCGGGCGGTCCGCGCGAGGGGCGGAGTCACTCCCCTTCCGCGCGACGCAACGGCGGGCGGGTTGGATCAGCGCGGGCGACCGTGCGTCGGTCGGCGAAAGATCCTGCTCAGCGCTTGCGCGCCAGGGTCAGTCCATCTCCGACGGGAAGCATGGAGAGATCGACCCGATCGTCCTGGAGGAGCTTCTCGTTCAGGCGACGCAGCGCCACGGTGTCGGCCGAGTCGTCGCTCGGATCGGCGACGGCACCGCTCCAGAGGACGTTGTCGAACAGGGCGAGGCCGCCGGGCCGCAGGAGCTCCAGGCCCAGCTCGTGGTACTCCTCGTAGCTCGTCTTGTCGGCGTCGATGAAGAGAAAGTCGAATGTCGCCGCTTCGCCGGAGGCGATCAGGGCGCGCATGGAGTCAGTAGCCGGTCCAAGTCTCAGTTCGATGCGGTCGGTCATCTGCGCACGCTCCCAGAAGTCGCGTGCCATCGCTGTCCACTCTTCGCTGACGTCCAGGGTCAGCAGTTTCCCGCCTTCGGGCAGGGCCATGGCGCAGACCAGCGCGCTGTAGCCCGTGAACGTACCGACCTCGAGGCAGCGCCGCGCACCGATCAGCCGCACGAGCAGGGCCATGAACTGGCCCTGCTCCGGGGCAATCTGCATTCTCGCGTCTGGGAGCGCCGCGGTCTCCTTTCGAAGCTCGGTGAGCAGCGGGGGCTCGCGCACGGAGACCGAGAGCAGGTACTGGTAGAGCCGGTCGTCGAGCTGCAGACTGCGGTTCGTCATGCCGCGAGCATAGCGAGGCCCCCGGCGACGATCAGGGGAGTGCCAGCGCGACCAGCTCCGAGGGGAAGTTCGCGCCACCCACCGAGACGGCGATGAACTGCTTGCCTCCGTGCATGTAGGTCATCGGGGCTGCCAGGCTGTTGGCGGGGAGCGGGATCTCGGCCAGCAGCTCGCCGGTCTCCTTGTCGAACGCCCGGAGAGCCGGCTCGACCTTCGTGATGTCGAACTCGGCGGCATGAAGATCGTCGCTGAACCGCATGTTCCCCCAGGGACCTTCCTGCGTGACGAACAGCAGCGACTTGGTCACGAGCGGCGCACCGCGGTGCGGCCAGCCCAGCGCCGGCAGGTCGAGATCTTTCAGTCGCGGGTGGCTGCGCGGGCCGTTGCCGTGGGCCTTCATCCAGAGGTGCTCGCCGGTGTTGAGGTCGATCGCCGTGATGCGCCCGTAGGGCGGCTTGAAGAGCGGTAGCCCGTCGGGGCCCTCGACGAGAGCGGGGCTGCCGATGTAGCGGAACGCGGAGCGGTTGGGGTCGGTCTCCGTGATCGTGAACGCGATCGGACTCTTGATCGACGGCACGTAGAGAACCCCGGTCTCGGGGTCGACCGCCGCGCCGGTCCAGTTGGCGCCGCCGGTCCACCCGGGGAGGTAGATGGTCGGCTTTTCGGTGGAGAAGGGGCTGAAGAGCGGCCCGTAGTTGAACTGCTTCAGCAGCTCCGTCGCCTCGGTGCGGAGCTCGGGAGTGAAGTCGATCAGGTCGTCTTCGCTGACTCCCTGGTGCTCGAACGGAGCCGGCTTGGTCGGGAACGGCTGCGTGGGCGAGAGCTTCTCGCCGGGCACCGTCGACGGCGCGACCTCGCGCTCCTCGATGGGCCACACCGGCTCGCCGGTCTTGCGGTCGAAGACGTACGTGAAACCCTGTTTGCTCACCTGCGCCACGGCCTTGATCTTGCGCCCACCCACCTCGATGTCGACCAGGTTGGGCGCGCAGGGGAAGTCGTAGTCCCAGATGCCGTGGTGCACGGCCTGGAAGTGCCACGCGCGCTCGCCGGTGCTGACGTCGACCGCCACCAGGCTCTCGGCGAACAGGTTGTCACCGTGGCGCTCGCCGCCATAGTAGTCGTTGGTCGGCGTGCCGAAGGGCAGGTACACGTAGCCGAGCTCCTCGTCGCAGCTCATGAGGCTCCAGACGTTCGTGTTGCCGGTGGTCTTCCAGGAGTTGTTCTCCCAGGTGTCGTTGCCGTACTCGCCCTCCTGAGGGATCGAGTGGAACGTCCACAGCTGCTTCCCGGTCTTGACGTCGAAGCCGCGCACGTCGCCCGGCGGCGCGTTGCGCCCGATGGCGAGGTCGGAGATCGACGCGCCGGTGACGATCACGTCTTTGCACACGATGGGCGGCGAGGTGACGCCGTAGTAGCGGCGGCGCACCTCGCGGCGCAGGCCCTCGAGAAGGTCGATCTTGCCGTCTTTTCCGAAGCCACCCACCGGCTCCCCGGTGCGCGGGTCGAGAGCAAACAGGTGTGCGTTGCCGGTGGCGAGGAAGATGCGCGCGTCGCGGCCTTCGCCCCAGTGAGAGAGACCGCGGTGGACGAACCCGGTGTTGGGTGGCCGGCCCGACTTCTGGCTCTCGGAGTCGAAGGCCCAGAGCTGCTCGCCCGTCGCCGGGTCGAGTGCCACCGCGCCGCTGTGGGACGTGCTGGTGTACAGCACGCCGTCGACCACGAGGGGTGTGGCCTCGTACCAGCCGGGGCGGAACTTCGCGTTCTCCGCAGCGAGATCATTCTCGGGGGAGCTCCAGCGCCATGCGACCCGGAGGTCCGAGACGTTGTCGGCGTCGATCTGCGCGAGCGGGGCGTATTTCGTGCTCCAGGTGTCGCCTCCGTAGGAGCGCCATTCGGTGTCGGCGGTGGACTCCTGGGTGCTCCGGCTCGTGGCCGCGATCGCGAGGGTGACGAGAAGTGCGAAGAAGAGCGGGGCAACGTTGCGCATGCGAGGTCTCCCGAAGGGTGCCGCGGGCAGGGTGAGACGTGCGGCACGTTCGCTGGTTGGATCGAGGGGTCTCACGACATGCTACGGAATCTGTGGGGAGAGGTGCCGCGCCCCGCACGATGTCCACGCCGCGCTCCGGCCAGACCACGCGGGCATCGCAGGTGCGGGCGGCGCAAAGAGAGCGCTGGCATTGGGGGGATCCGCCCTGAGATCATGGCCCGCGATGGCCAGCTACCCACCGCCCGGACACTTCCTCGGCGAGCTTCAGATCGAGTTCCCGCGCGACCGGGACCCGTCGGTCGACTGGCGCCGCGACGGCGTCGTGGGTGCTCCCCTCGAAGCAACGATGGTGGCGCACGAAGGTCTCAGCTACGACGGCATCACGGTGCCGCTCGGCGTGCTGGCGACGTTCGTCGACCTCGTGGCGGGGCGCATCTCCGCGGGTGCGGCCCAGCCCGACTGGGTGGCCACCTCCGACCTGGCCGTGTCGCAGCTCCGGCCCTTGCCTCTCGAACCGCTCTGGGCGCGGGGGCGCGTCGTGCGCGCCGGCAAGAACCTCGTGACCAGCTCCGTCGAGATCGGCGTGAAGGGTGAGGCGGCGCCCGCGGCGCTCGCCACCTCGGCCTTTGGTCGACTGGGGGGCAACAGCCGGGGAGCCGGCAAGCCGAAGCGGACGCGGCCGTCCCTCGCCGAGTCTGAGCCGTCGCCTCAGGGGGGTGAACTGAGTGAGATCGAATCTCCTCCGAAGGGTCCGTTGCTCGAGCGCCTCGGCCTGGAGGTGTCTCCCGAAGGAGTCGTGACCACGACGCTCCGCGACTACACGAGCAACTCGCTCGGCGCGCTGCAGGGAGGCGTTGCGGCCATGATGTACGAGCGCGCCGCGCTCGAGACGGCGCGAGCGGCGGGCACGACGCCGGGCTTGGTGACCGAGCTCGCAGTGCGCTACCTCAGCCTCGGCAGGGAGGGGCCATTCCAGACCGCGGTCGAGGCGGAGACGACCTCTGCGGACGCGAGCGTTCTGCGCCTCTCCATCGGCGACCTGGGAGCCGTGCGCGACGGCGCGCCGCGCCTACTGAGCCTCGCGTCTGTGCGGGTCGACCTCCGCTAGGCCCAGCCCGGCAGCCCGCTCCGGCGCCCCAATGCGAGCCGGTGCGCCCGCGTGGCGGCTACTTCTTCTTCGGGCGGAACGCCACGAGCCGCTCCTCGCGTGTTTCGAGGAAGGGGCCGTCGATGAGGTCGATGCAGTAAGGGATGGCGGGGAAGACCGCGTCGAGACACTCGCCGATCGCCTTCGGCTGGCCGGGCAGGTTCACGATGAGGGCAGAGCCCAGGATGCCTGCGGTCTGCCGCGACAGGATGGCGGTCGGCACCGCTTCGAGCGACACCTTGCGCATCAGCTCGCCGAAGCCCGGCATCTCCTTCTCGACGACCGCAAGGGTGGCGTCGGTCGTGACGTCACGCTTCGCAGGGCCGGTGCCGCCGGTGGTGACGACCAGGCAGCAGCCCTCCTCGCCACACAACTCGCGCAGCGTCTGCTCCACGAGCGGCTGCTCGTCGGGAATGACACGCCCGACGACGTCGTACGGCGACGCCAGGACCTCCTCGAGATATGCCTCGATCGCGGGGCCGCCGCGGTCTTCGTATTCGCCGCGGCTGGCGCGGTCGGAAACGGTGACAATGCCGATGCGGGCGGTGGAGTTGGGCACGAGGGTCTCCTTGGTACAGCGGTCGGGCGAAAGGTCGGCGCCGGGCTGGCCTATGATGCCGCGGGGCTCGCGGCCGCACCAGCCTCGAGTCTCGGACCTTTCCATCGCCCCGGGGATTCGACATGACCGACGCCAAGGCGGGCTCCGCGCCGCTGCTGGACCGCAAGCTCTTCTTCGGAGATCCCGAGATCTCCGCGTGCACCGTGTCTCCGGACGGGCGACATCTGGCCTTCCTGCGGCCGCACGGGGGCGTGCGGAACCTCTGGGTGAAGGACACGGACGCTCCCTGGGAGGCAGCCCGGCCCGTGACCGCCGACGAGCGGCCCGTGCCGCAGTACGTGTGGACCCGCGACGGCCGGCGCCTGCTCTACGTGCAGGACCAGGGCGGCAACGAGGATTTCCACGTGCTGGCGGTGGACCCGGAACAGACGGGCGCGGGTGAAGAGATCCCTCCCGCGCGCGACCTGACTCCGATCGACGGGATTCGTGCCGCGTTCTACAGCCTGCCGCGCGGCCGTCCGGACACCCTTCTCGTCGGCCTGAACGACCGCGACCCCGCCGAGCACGACGCCTACGAAGTGAACCTGGAGACCGGGGAGCGGACCCTGGTGCGCCAGAACGACGGGGGTGTCATCGGGTGGCTGTTCGACCTCGAGGGCAACATTCGACTCGGGCTCCGCCAGCAGCCCGACGGCAGCTCGCAGGTGCTGCGCGTCGGCGAAGGTGGTCTCGAGCCGCTCGCTGCGGCCGACGTCGGAGAAGACCTCCTGCCGTACCGGTTCCACCCGGACGGCCGCCGGTGCTACGTGATCTCCAACGCAGGTGAGGGTGTCGATCTCAAGCGGCTCCTGCTGCTCGACGTGCAGACGGGCGAAGAGACGCTGGTCGAGTCGGACCCGGAGGGTGAGGTGGACATCGAAGGCGCCGTCTTCGACGAGCGCACCGACGCGCTCATCGGCACGGTATACGTGGGCGATCGGCAGCGCGTGGTCACCCACGACCCCGAGTTCGAGGCGGATCTCGCGTTCCTGCGGGCCGAGCTTCCGGACGGCGAGATCAACGTCCAGAGCTCCACCGACGACATGCGCTGCCACGTGGTCTCGGTGAGCCGCGACGTCGACCCGGGCTCCGTGTATCTCTACCGACGCGCCGCGGAGAGCTCCCCAGCGACCGTGGAGCTTCTCTACCGGAGCCGCCCCGATCTGCCCAGCGAGCATCTCGCGTCGTGTGAGCCGCTGCGCTACGCCGCCCGCGACGGCCTCGAGATCCCGGCGCTGCTCACGCTGCCGCGCGGCGCGGCTCCGGAGGGCCTGCCGCTCGTGCTACACCCACACGGTGGCCCCTGGGCCCGCGACGTCTGGGGCTACAGCGGCTTCCCGCAGTTTCTCGCCAACCGCGGCTACGCGGTCATGCAGCCCAACTTTCGCGGCTCGGAGGGGTACGGCAAGGCGTTCCTCAACGCTGGCAACCGGGAGTGGGGCACCGGCGCGATGCAGCACGATCTCAGCGATGCGGTGCACTTCCTGGTGGAGCGGGGAACCGTCGACCCGGACCGTGTGGCCATTTTCGGAGGCAGCTACGGCGGCTACGCGACGCTCGCCGGTGTCACCTTCACGCCCGACCTCTACCGCTGCGGCATTCCTTTCGTCGCGCCGTCGAACCTCATCACCCTGGTGGAGTCGTTCCCGGCCTACTGGCGGCCGCTTCTCCAGGGAACCTGGTTCCATCGGGTCGGCGACCCGGACGTTCCCGCAGACCGCGAGGACCTGATCGCGCGCTCACCGCTCTTCCGGGCCGACGACATCCGCGTGCCGCTGCTGGTGGTCCATGGGGCGAACGATCCCCGCGTGAAGCAGCACGAGGCCGATCAGATCGTGGTGGCGCTGCGCGACAAGGGGGCGAGCGTCGAGTACTTCGTGGCGCCCGACGAAGGCCACGGCTTTCGCGCGCCGCTCAACAACATGGCGTTGGCAGTGGCCCTGGAGCGCTTTCTGGCGAAGCATCTGGGCGGGCGAGTCCAGCACGACGTGCCGGACGACGTCGCCGAGGTGCTGGACCGTGTGATGGTCGATCCTGCGACCGTCACGCTCGATTCGGCGAGCGACGCGGGCGACACCACGTAGACCGTCCAACAGAAAACGCCAGGCCGGCGAACCGACCTGGCGTCTCGAGCGTCGGGTGATGGACCGACTAGCGCAGGACGACGAGGACGACGCGGCGGTTCTGCTCGCGCCCGTCTTTGGTCTCGTTGTCGAACGCAGGCTCCGACTCGCCGTACGAGATGACCGACATCCGGTGCAGCGGGAACCCGTGCTCCTGGTTGAGGTAGCGACGCACGGCTTCGGCGCGCTGCTCGCCCAGCGTCATGTTGTAGGAATCGGAACCGGTGGAGTCGGTGTGACCCTGGATCTCGATGTAGACGTTCTGGTTCTCGTCGGCCAGCGGCATCGCGAAGTCGGCGAGCGCCTTCTTGGCTTCGTCGCTGAGGTCGGACTTCTCGATCGGGAAGCGCACCTTCGAGTCGGACAGCACCGTCTCGTAGAGCAGCTTGCCTTCGGCGAGCTTGCCGGCGGCCACGGCACGGTCGAACGCGTCGCGCGCGGTCTTGGAGGCCTCGGCGAGCTCGACGCCCTGCTGCTCGATCGCCTGATCGTTCTCGGCGATCGCGCTCTGGTTCTCTTCGATCTGCGTCGTGACCTCAGCGATCTGCGTGTTGGTCTCTTCACGCTGGGCGTCCATCCCAGCCTGGATCTCGGACAGCACGAACTTCTTGGTCGCGCAGCCGCCCGAAACGAGGGCCACGGAACAGAAAGTGATGCCGAGGGTCATCAGCTTCTTCATACGGAATTACCTCCCAGAGAGGGTGTCTCTCGAGTGTCTCACGAGGTGCCGTGGGGCGAAGCCCCGAAGTACTCCGAGCGGAAGAGCACCTGCTCCCCGCCGCGGACGCGCACCTCGATCTGGTGAATGGCCTTGCCCAGACTCGGGTCTGTGGCGAAGCCCAGGACGTACTGACTGCGGAGCTCGCGCGCGACCTTGTCGCAGGCGGACTCCAGGTTGTTGACGGTCACCGGGCCGACGGGCAGGTGCCTGCCGCCGGTGACCTCGGCGAGTGCGAGCAGCGGCGAGCGCACGTCTTGGCCCGCCTCTTCCGCGGACCGCGGATCAGACAGGTCGAAGACGTACACCGGCAGCTCGGTTGCGGCCACGATGTGTCGCGCCCGTTCTGCGGGAATGCCGCTCGCGTTGTCGAGACCGTCCGTCACCAGCACCGCCGCGCGCCGGTTCTTCCTGCCATCGAGGGTGAGCTCGGGGAGCCAGGTGACGGCATCGTGGATGCCGGTCTTGCCGTAGCCCCGCCAGCCCGCCATCGCGTGGAGCAGCGAATCGGTCTGTGCGGTGAATGGAACGGTCAGCTCGACGTTGGATCCGGCGAACGACGCGAGTGCGAACTCGTCGTCGCCGTTGGCGTCCGCGAGGAAGTGCCTCACGGTCTGCCGGCTCCGGTCCAGCTTCCCCTGGAGCGCCATGCTGCCCGAAAGATCTTGGAGAAAGATCAGGCTGATCGGCGCCTCGGGGCCTCCTTCGAAGCCCTCGATCTTCACCGGCAAGCCATCCACGTAGAGCTCGAAGGACTCGCGATCCAGGTCGCTGACATACGAATTGCCAGTGCGCACGACCACGGGAACGCTGATCCACTCCACGGAGACGACCTCGGTGAAGGCCATGTTGGGAGGAGATGTCTCCTGTGCGAAGCTCTCCCTCGGCGCTTTCACCACGAGCACCAGAGCCAGCACGAGCAGCCATCCCCACCTGGGGGAAGTCGCGGACATAGCAATAAGAGTATCACCGTCCGCGAAATACCAGAATCCAAACGACTTGCGACGACGGTGCGGTCGAAACGGCCGCACGAGAGGAGACCCGTATGAACGGCCCCCTGCACGGAATTCGCGTCCTCGACCTCACCACGATGGTCTCCGGCCCGATGGCCACCCTCCTCCTCGGCGACCAGGGCGCCGACGTCATTAAAGTCGAGGCGCCCAATCGGGCCGACCTCACGCGCCATCTCGGCCCGCAGCGCGGCGGCATGACGGCGATCTTCACGACGCTCAACCGCAACAAGCGCTCGCTGGTGGTCGATCTCAAGAGTGACGAGGGGCGGGAGCTCTTCCGCAAGCTTGCTGCGACCGCCGACGTCTTCGTGCAGAACTTCCGCCCGGGAGCGGCCGAACGCATGGGGCTCGGAGAGGAGGCGCTGCGCGAGATCCGGCCGGACCTCGTGTACGTGTCCATCAGCGGTTTCGGGTCGACGGGGCCCTACGCCAGGAAGCGCGTGTACGACCCGATCATCCAGGGCCTGTCGGGTCTCGCGTCGATCCAGGCCGATCGCGACACGGGCCGTCCCAAGATGGTGCGACTCATCGTTCCCGACAAGCTCACCGCCATGACCGCGGCGCAAGCCATCACGGCGGCCCTGCTCGCAAGGGAGCGCACGGGGGTGGGCCAACACGTGCGCCTCTCCATGCTCGACGCGATGGTGTCGTTCCTCTGGCCGGAGGGCATGACCGCCCACACCTTCGTGGGCGAGGGCGTCGCCAACACGAAGCGCGGCTCGCTCGCCGATCTCATCTACGAGACGGCGGACGGCTACATCACGGTATCGACCATGGCCGACGCCGAGTGGGCGGCCCTGGCGCGGACCACGGGGCACCCGGAGTGGATCACGGACCCGCGCTTCGACACTGCGGCCAAGCGCATGATCCACTTCGAGGAGCGCCTCGGCGTCGTGGGTGAGGTGCTCAAGGAGCGCACCTCGAAGGAGTGGCTCGAGCGCATGGACGCAGAGGACGTCCCGTGCGCGCCCATCAACTCGCGCGAGGATCTGCTGACCGATCCGCAGATCGAGGCGAACGAGCTCCTGGTGGAGAGTGAACACCCACAGGCAGGCCCCATTCGCCACGCCCGCCCCGCGGCGCTGTTCGACAAGACGCCGACGTCGCTGCGGTGTCAGGCTCCCGTCTTCGGCGGCGACAGCTTCGACATCCTCGGCGAGTTGGGCGTCGAAGGTGCAGACCTCGAGCGGTTGGTCGACGCGGGCACGGTGGTGCAGTACGTCGAGCGCTCGGCCGAGGAGGCTTGAGAATGCCTCCGCTTCGAAACCACCCGGGCACGGTTCTCTCCCGAACGGTCTCCCGGAGTGTCGTGCAGTCGTGGCGCGGGAGCGTTCGCGTGCCCGCGTCAGCGCTGGCCGTGGCTGTGCTCGTCGCCTGTGCTGCTCCGGAGGAGCGTGCCGGAGAGCCAGGGCCCGAGATCTTCCGGGCGTCGGAGACGGTCGACGCGGCGGAGCTCGAAGCGGTGCGGAGCTACCTGCGCACCCGCGTCCAGAACGCGATCTCGCGCCACGGCATCCCCTCGATCACGATGGGTCTCTACGACGACGAGGGCGTGCTCTGGGCCGAGGGGTTTGGCCAGGCCCGCACCGACGGCACGGCTGCTACGCCGGAGACGGTGTACCGGGTCGGTTCCGTATCGAAGCTGTTCACCGACGTCGCGGTCATGCAGCTCGTGGAGCAGGGGCGGCTCGACCTCGACGCGCCGATCACCGACGTGCTGCCCGCGTTCACCCCCGAGAACCCGTTTGGCACGGCGATCACGCTGCGGCAGCTCATGTGTCACCGGGCCGGGCTCGTGCGGGAGCCTCCGATCGGCAACTACTTCGACGCCACGGAGCCGTCGCTCGAGGCCACGGTGGACAGCCTCGCGGAGACCACGCTCGTCCACGAGCCCGGGACGGCCACGAAGTACTCGAACGGCGGCATCGCCGTCGTCGGCCGCGTCCTCGAGGTGGTCACGGGCCTGCCGTTCGCGCAGGCCGTGCGCGAGGCCGTGCTCGACCCTCTGGGCATGTCGAGCAGCGACTTCGAGCCGAGCGAGCGGGTGCTCGGCCGCCTGGCCGAGGCCGAGATGCGCACGCTCGATCGACGCCGGTTCCCGGCACCCACCTTCGAGCTGGGCATGGCTCCGGCCGGAAGCCTCTACAGCACGGCCCTCGACCTGGCCGCGTTCTCGGGTGCCATCTTCGACGGGGGTGGAGCCCTCCTGAAGCCGGAGTCGCTCGAGGAGATGCTCACGCCGCAGTTCGCCGAAGAGGGGGCCACGTCGGGCTTCGGGCTCGGCTTCGGCCTGGGAGAGCTGGTGCTCGCGGACGGTGCGGAGGGTGGGGACGCGGCGGAAGGCGTCGTGCGCACCCGAAGGGTCGGGCACAACGGGGCGATCTACGGCTTCTCGACGAGCCTGGTCCTGCTTCCGGAGCACGATCTCGGGGTGGCGATCGCATCGAGCCTCGACGTGAGCAACGGGCTCATCGCGCAGATCGCGCGCGAAGCACTCGACCTGCTCCTGCGGGCCGAGCTGGGTGACGAGGCTCCGGGCAGCGTCACAGAGCGCATCGCGGCCCTGCAGGAGCTCGATACCGAGCCCGTCGACGCCGACCTCGCGACGCGCCTGGCCGGCACCTACGCGGGCGAAGGCCGTACCTTCACCCTGCGCAAGCGCCCCGCTGGCGACGCCGCGACCCTCGTCCTCGACCTCGGCAACGCCGTGCGCGAGCTGCGGCAGCGCACCACGGAGGGCCGGACGACGCTCGTGATGGACGACGTGGACGGGCGGGGTGCCGAGATCGAGGTGGTCGAGGCCTCGGGCGCGCTTTCGCTTCGTACGCCACGCGGCACCTACGCTGCGGCCCCCGTCACCGTGCCGGCTCCGGCTGCGCAGAAGATGGCGGACGTTCTCGGCACGTACGGCGAAGAGCACAACCCGACGCTCCTCTTCGAGCGCGGCGGCGATCTGTGGGCGCAGATCGAGTGGCTCGAGCTGACGCGCCTCCGGCCCGTGGAAGGTGATCCCGACACCTTCGCCATCGACACGGGCATGTACCACGGGGAGACGCTGCGTTTCGAGCGCGACGCCTCGGGTGCCGTGCAGCGCCTTTATCTCGGCCCCATGCCGTTCGACCGTCGCGAGGAGCTCGCGGCCGGCGGCACGTTCCGCATCGAGCCGGTGCGGCCGGTGTCCGAGCTCCGGAAGGAGGCGCTCGCCGCCTCGCCGCCCGGGGAGGAGCCTGCCGGCGACGAGCCGTTCCGCGCGTCGGAGCTCGTGGAGCTGACCGCGCTCGACCCGAGCATCCGCCTCGACGTGCGTTACGCCGGCACGAACAACTTCATGTCGGCCACCTTCTACGACGAGCCGCGCGCGTTCCTGCAGCGGCCGGCGGCGGAGGCCCTCGTGCGCGTGCACCGCGCGCTGCGGGAGAAGGGCTACGGGCTCCTGATCCACGACGCCTACCGGCCCTGGTACGTCACGAAGATGTTCTGGGACGCGACGCCCGAGGACAAGAAGATCTTCGTGGCCGACCCGAGCCGGGGCTCACGTCACAACCGCGGCTGCGCCGTCGACCTCACGCTCTTCGACCTCGAGACCGGGGAGCCCATCCAGATGGTGGGCGGCTACGACGAGATGACCGACCGCTCCTTCCCGGACCATCCGGGCGGCACGGCGCGGCAGCGCTACCACCGCGAGCTCCTCCGGGAGGCGATGGAGGCCGAAGGCTTCGCGGTGTACGAGTTCGAGTGGTGGCACTTCGACTACCAGGACTGGCAGCGTTACGGCCTCCAGAACGCGACGTTCGACCAATTGTAGGGACGGGCTGACGGGCTTGGCCCGTCGAACGTGCCCCGGGCGGCCGCCGCGGTGCTCTTTTGCGCCGGTCACTCGCGCTCGAAGACGACGTCGCCCGCGAAGACGGTGAGATCGACCCGGGTTTCCGAGATCTCGCTCGCGCGGCCGCTCGCTGCAAGCTCGACGAGATTGCGGTCGAGCACGACCAGGTCGGCGATCTTGCCGACCTCGAGCGTGCCGAGGCGGTCCGCGTGCGCCATGAGCTCGGCGCCGTTGCGCGTGAAGGCGGCGATCGCCTCGTGGATGTCGAGCGCCTCGCCGGCGTTGAGCACGTGCTCGCCGGTCCGGCGCGTGAGGGCCTGTTGCAGGCTGGCGAACGGCATCGGGTCGCGGCTGCCGACCGGTGCGTCGCTGCCCGCCACCACGAGGCCCCCTGCGTCGAGGACGCTGCGCGCCGGGTAGACGTTCTGCATGTAGTAGTGCCGCGGGTCGTACAGGTCGCCGTTGCCGTTCACCTCGTCGATGAACGGGATGACCATGAGCTCGTACTCGGGATCGGGCGAGACCCACACGAAGGTGAACACGGTGGCGATGCCGAGGGCGCCGATGCGCGGCACGTCGTCGGGGTGGATCACCTGCAGGTGCGCCAGGCTCTGGGTGAGCCCCGCCTCCTGCGCCTGGGCGTGGACGGCCTCGAGGGCGTCCACGGCGACGCGCACCCCGCGGTCGGCGAGCGCGTGGATGTGCACGTGGAAGCCGGCCTCGGTGGCCGCCCGGACGTAGGCGTGGATGTACTCCTCGGAGTGCTCGAGAATCCCGGCGTACGGCTCACACCGCACGGGGTCGTACCCGTGCTCTGCGACGAACTCCTCCGGCGTGCGCTCCGGAGTACCGGCCGCGAGCTCCATGCAGCCGGGGCTGTCGGCCGTGACGTAGCCGACGACACGCACGCCGTCGTCGCCGACCTCGAAGAGCGGCTGACGGAAACCGTCGAGCATGGCCGCGACCGGCATCGCCGGAGGCTTCGTGAGCGGGTTACCCTCGAGCACGGCGTCGGCGAAGAGCTTGATGCCGTCGGCGCGCACGAGCTCGGACTGCGCGGCGTCCCGCACCTCGCGCAGACGCTCGAAGTGACGGGGCAGGGCCTCGAGGTCGCCGTCGTCGCCGGTGCCCCAGAACCCCGGTGTGGTGAGGCCGGCGCGCAGGCGGAAGGTCATGCCTCCCGAGGCCTCGAGCCACTGATAGGAGCGGAGCGCGTCCTCGTGCACGAACGGGTCGTGGATGGACGTGATGCCCGAGCGCGCGAGCACGCCCGCCACGCGCGGCATCAGCTCCTCGGGCGGCATGCCGCCGCCGATCATGTCGCTGCCGAACCCTGGGCGCACCACGGCCCGGGCCGTTTCGCTGACGCCTCCCGTCGGCTCTCCGTCGCCGCCGGTCGCGATCAGAGGTGCGAGCTCCGCAAGCTCGCCCGACAGGGTCGCCGCCGACACGCCGATCACCTCTCCCGACGGGCTCTCGACCGCAGCCAGGGCCGCACTGTTTGCGGCCCCGTGGTGGCCGTCGTCGCCCCACAGGAAGATCTTGTGCTCGGTGGACACCGCGTCGAGCGCCGCGCGGAGCGTCGGGTAGCGATCGCTGGGCTGGTTGCCCTTGGAGAAGGCCCACTGCAGCACGTCGAGCCACTCCCCGGGCGCCACGTCGTAGCGGGTGATGCACTCTTGCAGTCGCGGCACCATCTCCTCCAGCGAGACCGGCGTGGAGGCGAGGTCGCACTGGTCCGGCGGCACGGTTCCGAGGGCGTGGATGTGCAGGTCGTGCAGGCCCGGGAGCACCATGCGCCCCGCGAGCTCGACGGTCCGCGTCGTGTCGCCCTTCCAGGGCGCCATGTCTGCGGGCGTGCCGATCGCGACGATCTGGTCGCCGCGCACCGCGATGGCGGAATGGACGGTCCGTTCGTCATCCACCGTGTAGACGGAACCACCCTCGAGCACCAGGGTGGCGGGGCCGTCGGCAGGGGAAGGTTCTGGCTCCGTGCCCGGCGCGCAGCCCGCGGCGAGCAGCCCGAGGCCCAACAGCGCGTTGAGATTCCGAGCGACGGCGCGGGGAGCAGGCAGCGGCATGCCGGGTTCCTCCTCAGAGGAAAGGGGAGATCTCGGGGCGGGTTCGGTAGTTGAGGTCGAAGGCTCGGGTGTAGGCCTCGCGGCTCCGCAGCCGGGCGTGGTACTCGGGAAGCACCCCCGGCAGATCGAATTCGCACACCGTCGCCCAGTCGAGGCAGCTGCCGAGGAGGATGTCCACCCCGGAGAAGCTCTCGCCCAGGAGGTAGGGACCGCCACCCGCGAGGGCCTTTTCGGCCACGTGGATCTGCTTCGAGAACTCCTTGCGAGCCGCTTCGACCGCCACGGGCGCCTCCCCGTAGATCTCCGGGAGACCCTCGTGCTTGCGCAGGATGTACAGCGTGTGCGCGTCGAGCTCCATCAGAACGTACGACGCCCACGCGTCGTAACGGGCGCGTGCCTGGCTGCCGACGGCGGGCGTCAGCTGGCCGTTGCCGTGGCGGTCGCTGAGGTAGTTGACGATGGCGCCGCTTTCGGGGAGCACGAAGTCGCCGTCGATCAGCACGGGGATCTTCTGGCCCGGGTGAAGCGCCGTGAACTCGTCGGTCTGGGTCTCTCCGGTCCGTGAGCCGAGCGGCACGTGGTCGAGCTGGATCCCCAGCTCGCACGCAGCCCACACCGGGCGGAGGGTCCGGGTCGTCCCTGCGCCGAGCAGGCGAAGACGGGCGGAATCGGTCATTCTGTATCTCCTGGGTCGAGGCCGGCATGCTACCTGGGTCGGAGCCGTCCGCGTCGATGCCACCCGGCCAGAGACGGGGAGACAGCCCCGGGACCTTGGCGTATACTCTCCACTTCGAGCGAGCGCGGCTTCGGCGTCCCACCGCGGGCCACGCCGTCGCGGGCAGGCGCCCCGCCTCAACATCCTCGAGGCTCTCCCTGCTGCACGTTCGGGAGACGCCGACCGCCCCGCGGTCCGTGCACCTCGCTCGACCGACTCAAGCAACACTCGAAGCCCAAAAGCGAGACCTCAAGATGCCCAGGAAGTGCAAGATCTCGGGGAAGAAGCCCCTCAGCGGCCACAACGTCTCCCACGCACACAACGTCACGAACAAGTGGCAGCGGCCGAACATCCAGCGCAAGCGCCTCTTCGTTCCCGAGCTGGGACGGACCGTGCGCCTCAAGCTGTCGACACGCGCCCTCCGCACGATCGACAAGAAGGGCCTCATGGCCTACCTGCGCGACGAAGGCCTCCAGCTCTCCGACGTCACCTGAGCCGATTCCCGCCGCAGTGAGCGCACCCGACGGCGACACGATCCCGGTCGGCGTGCTCTACGACTTCTCGTCGGCCATGTGCTTCGTGGCCCACGAGGTGATGGTGCGTCTCGAGCCGCGCGTGCGCGACATCGGGGTCGAGCTGCGCTGGTCGCCGATCGACCTCGTGCGCCTCACCGCGTGGACCCGCGGCAAGCCGTACTCCCAGCGCGCGCGAGGGCGAGTGCTTGGTGTGGCCGAGTCGCTCGACGTCTCCATTCCCCACCCGCCGCGCTGGTGGATGGACTCGAGACCCGCCTCTGCCGTGGCCCTGGAACTGCGCGACGATCCGGCGCGGGAAGCGCGCTACCGCGCAGCGGTCTGGGAGGCGATCTACCGGGGCGGTGCATGCCTGGACGACCCGGGCACGCTCGAGAACGTCGTGGAGGAGGCCTCCCTCGAGATGGATCTGCCCGAGGAAGAGGCGGCCCTCGAGACCGTCGACGCGGTCACCCGGGAAGCGCAGGCGCTCGGCGTGGTCGGCGTGCCGAGCTTTCTGCTGGGGGAGTGGCCCGTGGGTGGCATCCAGGAGGACGACACGATGATGCACTTCCTGAAGCGCTACGCCGACCGCGTGCGGTCGGGCGAGATCGCTCCCCAGGCCCACTGAGGTCGCGGCGACCTGCCGCTCGGTTCAGCAGGGTGAACCTCGGCTCGCGAGGCGAACCCCGCGCTCGCTGCGCGAACCCCGCGCTCGCTGGGCGAACCCCGCGTCAGCGGGGCGTGACGGTGATGCTGAGGCCGGGTGAGCCGCCGCCTCCGAAGAGTGTCTCGAACTGCTCTTCGGAGACCTCGAAGAGGAGCTCCTCGACCACGCGGCCCTCGTTCAGCTGTTCCGGAAGCCGTTTGCCGGCCGAGGCCACGGCCTTCTGCGTGCCGATCGCTTCGCTGCCAGAGCGCAGTGCGAGCTCCACGTCGAACCGCTGCGACTTCTTCGTGGAGAAGAAGTCGAGGGCCACCTTGACGCGTCGCTTCGAGCGGGCGCGCTCCTGGGACACGCGCACCTCGAGAATGCGCGCCTGCTCGACCTCGTAGATCTCGGTCTCCCGGGTGCGCCAGGCGTACCCCTCGGGGAGAGACGCCAGATCGCCCACCTCGAGCTCGAGACTCATCGGTGACTCCATGACCACGATCTCGGGCGCTGTGCGCTCGGCCTGACGCGAGACCGCGGCCACACGGGTCGCTTCGGGCTGGGCCTTCGGCGGTGCCGGGGTCGGGGTTGCGGGCCTGGGCGGGGTGTCTGCCGGCTTCCGAGCCGACGGGACGGCGGTGACGCGCGGCTTCGGCGCGGGTGCCGCGTCCACGGGAATGTCGATCACCGCCATGCGCTGCGGATAGTCGCCGAGCGGCAGGCGCTTCACCTCGCGCATCTCGGCGACGTCGATGATCGAAAGGTCGTCTGATCCGCGGTTCGTAACGTAGGCGAAGCGGCCGTCGCCCGAGAAGCTGATCGAGTTCGGATCGTCGCCCGTGGGGATGACCTTCTGCAGCTCGAGCTCCGGGTGGGAGTACAAGACAACGTAGTCGGCGATGCTGCCGTTGGCGAGCAGAAAGCGCTCGTCGGGTGTCAGGGCGATGCCGTGGTTGACGTTGTGCGGGTAGAAGTCCGGGATCTGGATGTTGTCCGGAAGCTCGGGCATCTGCACACGCCGCACGGGCCTGCGCGCGTCGACGTCGACCACCTCGAAGCTGTGGTGGCGCGACAGCTGCACGTACAGGGTCTCCTCGTCGGCGGTCAGTGCGAACGGGCGCACGCCGTCGTCGAAGGGAATCCTGTCTTCGCGCTCGAAGGTCTCCGTATTCACGATGCTGATCGTGTCGTTCATCATCGAGCCCACGTACAGGCGCTTGCCGTCCGGCGATAGCTTGGTGCCGTGGGACCCGTGGCCCAGGAAGACCTTCTCCACGACCTGGCGGGAGCGCGTGTCGACGACGGCCAGCCACCAGGTGTCGTAGTACGGCACGAAGACGTAGCGCCCGTCCTTCGACACCGACATGTGGTGGGGCATGCCGTCGAGCGGCAGGCGCCACAGTACGGCGCCTCCGACCGGGTCGAGGGCGATCAGCTCGCCCGTCTCGCCGATGTTGAGGCCCTGCTCCGGCGCCAGGCTGTCGATCCGATTGACATACAGCACCTTGCCGTCCGGCGAAGGGGCCAGGTAGTCCATGTAGAGGCCAATCTCGAAGGAGTCGACCACCTCGTGCTCCGGGATGGAGATCTTGGAGATCTCACCGGAGCGCGTGTTGTGCACGAAGAGGTACTCCTTCGCGGCGGCTGCGCTGGTGGACAGGAGCAGCAGGGCTGCCAGGAGCGACGGGGCTCGGAGAGCTACCTTCATGGGGGGTCCTCGGGTGCGAGCGCGTTCGACCAGACCGCGCGGAAGATCCCGCGATTACACCACCGCCCCCAGAAGCGGTCAAAGGGCTGGGGTGGGCTCAGTAGAGCCCGACATCTGCGGGCTCAATAAAGCCCGGCATCTGCGGGCTCAGTAGAGCCCGACGGGTTGCGGGGTGTAGTCGGGGTCGGAGAAGACCTCCTGCGGGCTCTGCAGGCCGAGGCGGTGCTGGAGGACCTCCACGAGCACGTCGCGGTAGTCCGTGCGCACCTGCAGGTCCTGTCCGTCGAAGAGCTGCTCGCGGGCGAGACCGGGCCAGTCGGCGATCACGCGCCCACCGCGCACGCCCGTGCCGAGCACCAGCATCGCGCTGCCGTAGCCGTGGTCGGTGCCGAAGGAGCCGTTCTCCGTGGCGTTGCGGCCGAACTCCGACATCACGCAGACCGTGAAGCGTCGGCCCGCGCTGGACAGATCGTGGTAGAGGGTGGCGAGGCTCTCGGCCAGGTCCTGCATCAGGTCGTACATCGCGCCCTCGCGCGTGCCCTGCTCGTCGTGAGTGTCCCAGCCGCCCGCGTCCACCGCGATCGCCTCCACTCCGAGGTCGGCGCGGACCAGGGCTGCCGAGGCGCGGAGGGCTGCCCCCAGCTCGGACGTGGGGTACGCGCCGCTCGGAGGCCTGTAGCTCTCGAAGTCGATGCCCGCCAGCAGGTCGATCGTGGCAAAGGTCGTCTCGGCCGACGTCCGGAGCGGGTCGGCCGTCTGCGCGTACATCTCCTGCAGGGTCTGCTTGAGCGCCTGCTGGCGGCCCGGGAGCGCCGTGAGGTCGAAGGAGGCGGGGTCGGCGATGGGCGCGGTGCGCGGCGCGCCGACCAGGGTCCGTGCGAGGCCGTAGTTGAGTCCGACGGCGCGCAGGAGCGCGTCAGGGTCGGCGGGTGGTGCGGCGGCGAGGTATCGCCCCAGCCAGCCGCTGCCGAGCGACGACGGGGGCGCGGCGTGACCGACCTCCATGAGGTGCATGGCGCTGAAGTGGGAGCGGTTCGACTGCGCCTGGCCGCAGGCGTGAACGAACGCCAGGCCACCGTCGGACCAGGGCTCCTGGAGCCGCGCCATCGCCGGCGAGAGGCCGAAGAAGCCGTCGAGGTCGAGGGCGCGCGCCGAAGAGGAGCTGTCGGGCCGGGGGACGGAGAGGCTCGGTCGCAGACGGTAGTAGTTGCTGTCTCCGTGCGGTACGCAGAGGGAGAGGCCGTCGGCGCCGCCGCGCAGGAAGAGGGAGATCAGCACGTCGCGGTCGCTCACGTGGGAGGAGGCGAAGCTGACGCGTGGAAGCCAGCCCGAGGCCGCCGCGATGGCGGTGGCGGAGAGGCCCAGGAAGGAGCGCCGCGAGGTGCTCCCCCTCGTCGTGCTGAGCTTGCGGTACTCGCGGCATCCGGAAGGAATCATCGGCGTCTCCTTGACTCAGTAGTACTGAAACTCGGGGGAGGCGAGCGTGAGTGCGACGCCTTCGAGGTTGCGCCGAGGGCCGGCAGTGATCGACTCCAGGTGTCGCGTCAGGCTCTCCTTCGATGCGGCCGTCATGCCGCCGTGCAGCAGAAAGCCGTCCACGACCTCGACCAGCACGGAGGTCTCGAGGGGCTCGTCCATGAACGGGAGGTTCGTGCGCAGGAGGTCGAGCTCCGGCTCGAGCCCGATCAGAGCGAAGTCGAGCCGCGGCAGCAGCAGGCCCGACCAGTAGCCCTCGCTGTCGGGGTAGCCGTTCGGCGGGTGCCAGAAGAACGGGGTGTTGCCCTGTGCGTCGATCGACGCGAACAGGACAGCGAAGTCGAGCACCTCGGAGAAGGTGGCGCGCACCGCCGAGACGACGTACTGGAAGGGCCGCTTCAGCTTGGGGCGTGCCTCGGCGAGGTGAAACCAGCGCATCGCCTCGTGCAACGTCGCGCGGATGTCGCCGCCGGTCTGCCCGAAGCGGGCCGCCACGCGAACCACGATGCGCTCCGAGGGCTCGTACCCCCAGAAGTGGACCAGGATCTTGCGCGCGATGAAGCGCGCCGTGCTCGGATGCGCGGCGAGGATGTCGAGGACCTGCTCGGCGTCGCTGCGCCCGCCGCCGGCCGGGATGACCTGGCCAAGGACCCGCTTCTCGCCGCGGTCGTGGTCGCTCGAGCGGAAGACGAACTGCCCGAACTCGTCCTGCTGTCCGTCGCCGTAGGTCCAGCCGGTGAAGCAGCGCGCCACCTCCTTGACGTCCTCCTCGGTGTAGCCCCCGTCCACGCCGAGGGTGTGGAGCTCCATCAGCTCGCGCGCGTAGTTTTCGTTCGGGTGGCCCTTCACGTTGGTGTCGTTGGTGAGGTACGCGAGCATGGCCGGGCTCTTCGCGCTGGCTCCCAGGAGGTCGCGGAAGCGGCCCAGCGCGTGTCGACGGATGACGCGGCGATCGTCGGTCGGCTTGAGGAACGGCCCGACGCCGTCGAGCAGGTCGATGTTGAAGTGGTCGGTCCACAGCTCGACGGTGCGCTCGAAGAGCTGCCGCGGGGAGTAGAGCGCGCGCAGGATGGCCGCCGCCACGAGCTGGATCGCCGGCTGCACGGGATCGCCGTCGAAGGCGATCACCGTCTGCAGCGGCGACATGCGGGTGGCCGGCAGAGCCTCGGCGATGAGGTCTTCCAGTCCGAAGTCGTCGATCTGCTCCGGCGCGAGCTGCTCTTCGAGGTAGCGCGCAGGGCCGAGGGCATCGGCGCGGGCCTGCTCGAGCACCGACCAGCCGAACGACGTCCGCTGGATCAGCCGGTGCAGATGGCTCTGCGCGCCGCCCCGGTGGCTGCCGTCGGCGGGCAGTGGTCCCTTGGCCGCGGCGCCGGCAGCCTGCGGGATGTGCCGTGCAACCGGGCTCCGGCCGACGGTCTGAAGGGCCTCGATGATGTGATGCGGGTCGAGGTGAAGCCGGTCGCCGCCGGAGAATGCTCGGCGGGCGAGCGAGCGGCGCGAGGTTGCGGTCATGTCCATGTCAGGTCCTCGTGCGCGTCACGAGCAGGTGGAGAAGGCCTGGGTGTCGCCCACGAACGGCTGACGCTCGCCGAGTGCGTTCGAGTAGGTGCGGACGGTGCCCGTTGCCGTGTCGGTGACGCGCAGCGTGTAGGCCACGTCCGTCGTGGCGCCCGCGTACACCCAGAAGTGCCCGTTCAGGCCGCAGCCGTCCAGCACCTTCACCATGAGCTCCCAGTTCTGCGCGTCGAAGAACCAGAAGAGCGCCGAGTCGGCCGAGCGGTGGGCGAGCTGCCCACGGCCCGTGCCACCCTGGTAGTCCTCCCAGGAGACGTCGACGCTGAAGCGGCCGTTTCGCAGCTCCACCGCGGAGGCCGCCGCAGCCTCGGTCGACACGAAACCGTCGTTGGGCACGACGTCGGTCAGCTGCTCGGTGGTGCCGAGGGCAGCGACGGCACGGACGGTGCGCGCGTCCGGGATCAGATGGGCGGGGAGCTGCGCACGGAGCGTCCGCGCACCGAGGTCGGCCGTCGCGCTGCCGACCACATCTCCGGAGGCCGTGTCGACCACCTCCAGTGCGCCGTTCGAGAGACTGGCCAGCGGGATCTGAAGCTCGCTGCCCAGCTGACGCTGCGCCCCGCGCTGGAAGAGAAAGTCGCTGGCTGCCAGGGCGCCTGTCGCTGCGTCGGCGTCGATGTCGAGGTCGATGATTCCGGCGAGAGCGCTCAGCGCGAGCCCGGGCTGCTCCACGGGCGACGCGAAGCCGATCTCGACGACAAAGGCGTCACCGAGGCTCTCCAGCGTCAGCCGGTCCGCGTCGACCTGGCCAGGGCCCTGCCCCAGGGTGTCGCCGGTCGTGTCGTTCGGGACCTGAGCCGGCACCGTCGCGGGGGCCAGGAGAAGGATGGCGAGCGCTCCGGCCGACGCCATCCGTCGACCGACGGGAGTTGGCCGGAGGCGGCGAGGACGTCGTTGGGGTGTGCTGAGCTCGAGCATGGTCCGTTCCTCCAGATCCGGGCGGCTTCGAGTGCCGCCAGTTGGTCATGAATGCGCGCGGCGGCGGATCGGTTGACACGACGGGTCCGGGTGCGTGGACGACGGACGCGAAAGAATGGGTGAGCTGTCAACCGTTGGGCGCCGAACCGGCATTCACACCTGAGACGCGAAGAACCGCGTCGCCCCGTGCCCAATCCCGAGACCCCGATGTCCCTCCCACCGCGCCACTCCTGCAGCAACTTCGAAGCGTCGCTGGATCACTGGTTCGATCTGAGCGCCGCAGAGCGCGAGGACCTGGCCCACGAGGCGCGCGCGTGTGCGGAGTGTTTGCCGCACCTCGAGGCGCAGCTGCTGCTGGCCGGCGCCGTCGACGAGGCCGCGCTCGAGCTCGAGGCGCTGCGCTACGAGGGCCCCGGTCTCGAACGACGCAGCACGCCGCGCGAGACAAGAACTCCGGCGTCTGCTGGCCCGACCTCCGGGGCCGCGACGTGGGCCTGGGCTGCAGCGGCCGCGGTGCTGGTGAGCCTCGCGGCCCTCTGGTGGTTCCGCGTCGGTGCCCCGGATGCGTCGCCTCCGCCGACCGCGGCGGCCTCCGGTCTCGGAGTGACTGCCCCCGCGCCGCCCGAGAGCATGCCTCCTGCGCAGCTGCCGCCGGCCGTGGTGGAGGAGATCCAGGAGGATCGGCGGGCGCTCGACGCGTGGCTGGAGCGCTCGGTGGCGCGCGCCGCTCTCTCCACCGAGCCGGTCGCCGAGGCCGTGCGCAGCGTCCGTCGCGCGGGAGCCCGCATCGAGACGCCGCGCAGGCCACCGGGCCTCCGGTTCGCCATTCCCGCACGACCGACGCGGCCCGCCTCTGCCTCCGCGCTCGAAGAGATCGGGATGGGCGACGAGAGGTGACCCGAGGGTCCGAGCCCGCGGTGCCGCTGGAAGACGACGACTGGGGTCTGCTCCGGAGATCCAGCACGGAGTCGTCGGCGTTCGGGGTGCTCTTCGAGCGGCATCGCGACTTCGTCTACCGCGTGGCGTGTGGCCTGCTGGCGCGTCAGGACCTTGCCGAGGACGCGACCCAGGAGGTCTTTCTCCGCCTCGTGCAGAAGAGCGGAGAGCTGGAGCCCCGGGCCCGATTGCGGACCGTGCTCTACGGCTTCGTCGTGAACGTCGCGCGCGAGCTGCGTCGCCCGCAGCTGCGGGAGGTCGATCTCGAGCGGAGCCCCGAACGGTCCACGCCGCCGCCGTCACCTCTGAAGGCGGACGTTTGGCGGCACCTGCCGAGCCTCCCCGAGCGCCAGCGCGAGGTGGTCGTGCTGCGGCTCTTCGAAGGCATGTCCACGCGCGAGGCAGCGCAGGCCCTCGGCTGCGGCGAAGGCGCCGTCAAGACGCATCTCCATCGTGCGACGCGCACCCTGCGCCGTGCCCTCACCCCACTCGAACCTCGGAGCGATGCATGAGTGCGTCGTTCTCCCTCCGTTTCACGCTCGTCGCCGTTGCGTCGAGATCGAGAGGTGCGCGCGAGCGCACTGGAAAGGAGCATTCGACATGAAAAACCCGCGTCCGACCGGAGTCACCCTCCGGGTGTCGCTCGTCCTCGCCCTGGGCCTGTTCTGGGCGGGTCCGGGCCTCCAGGCCCAGACCCCCGACCCGGGCACTGATCCCGCACTGTTCGTGCGGCTCATGCAGGACTACCTGGCCTTCCAGGAGCAGTTCGTGAACATGGCCGACAAGCCGCGCACCGCCGTGCACATGGTCATCGAAGGCATCGTGGAGATCCACCAGCAGCGCGGCGAGGTGCAGCGGGCGATCGAGCGCCTCGAGAAGATGGCGGACGAGTTCCAGGACAGCCGCACCATCGTCACGCTGGTGCGGTTCAAGCTCCGCGACCTCTACCGGGAGACGGGGCAGCCGGACAAGGCCTTGGCGCAGCTCGAGCTGATCCTCGACGAGTTCGAGTAGCTCCGGGGCCGCCTCGGCCGTCAGCCGTGAGAACTGCTCGTGCTCGGTGAGGGGCGGGCTCTGGCCGGCGCGCCAGCGCTCGATCGCCAGTGCGATGCGCTCCGCCGCGCGGCCGTCCCCGAAGGGGTTGGGCACGGCGGCCATGCGACGGTAGGCGTCGTCGTCGTGCAGCAGTCTCGAGGTCTCGGCGACGATGCGCTCGGTGTCCGTTCCCACCACGACGGCTGCGCCCGCCTCGACGGCTTCCGGGCGCTCCGTGAGCTCACGCAGGAGCAGCAGAGGCTTGCCGAAGCTCGGGGCCTCCTCCTGGACACCGCCGGAGTCGGTCAGCACCAGGTGTGCGGCGCGGAGGGCAGCCACGAACGCGTCATGGCCCAGGGGATCGAGCAGATGGATGCGCTCCTGCCCGCCCAGGAGCTCGTAGGCCGGGCCGCGGACCTTCGGGTTGAGGTGTACGGGGAAGCAGATGACCACGTCGTCGTGTGATGCGGCGATCCTGCGGAGGGCCTCGAAGGTCTGCGCGAGACCGCCGTCGAACGACTCGCGACGGTGCGACGTGACGAGGAGCAGGCGCTGCCCCTGGCCGAGCTCGACGGGTGCCGCCGCGGGCCGCGCGTGCCCGAGCACAGCGTCCACGGCGGTGTTGCCGGTGACCAGGATGCGCTCGGCCGGCGTTCCCTCCCGCTCGAGGTCTCGACCTGCACGGCGGGTTGGTGCGAAGTGGAGCGCCGCCAGGGTCGAGATGAGGCGTCGGTTGGCCTCCTCCGGGAAGGGATTGCGAAGGTCTCCCGACCTGAGCCCGGCTTCGACGTGCGCGATCGGGATCTCGCGATGGAACGCCGCTTGCGCGCCGGCGAGGGCCGTCGTCGTGTCCCCCTGCACCACGACGAGGGACGGCCTCTCGCTCTCGAAGGCACCGTCCAGGCTGGTCAGGAGCCGGCCGAGCAGCCCATTGAGGGTCTGTCCCTCGCGCATCACTTCGAGGTCGAGGTCGGGGCGCAGGTCGTGTCGCCGCAGCACCTGGTCGAGCATCTCTCGATGTTGCGCCGTGGCGATCAGGCGTGCGGGCACGGCTCGCGCCTGCAGGGCCCGAAAGACCGGGACCAGCTTGATGGCCTCGGGACGGGTCCCGAGCACGAGAGCCACGGGAGCCTGCGGATCTTGGGAACGGGTCATGGTGGGCCGCCGGACCGTTCCAGCGGGCCAGAGATCCTACTCGACGGTCTCGAGATGGCAGCCGAAAAAGACGCGGGTGCCGCTGAGCGTCAGTTGTGACTGCCGAGATCCGGCTCCGAAGAGACATCGAGCGGCAGTCGCTCGTGGAGGCTTGCCAGGGAGAGCGGCCCGTGAACGTGGGGAGCGTCCAGCGGGGACGTGGGCTCCGAGGCCGCAGGGACGAGCAGGGAAGGGCGAATTGCGCTCTGGCGCGAGTTTTGCTGCTTAGGCCCTCCCGGGCGTCGCAGTGCGAGCGACGGCCGGTGTCTGGAGGCCAAGATCGTTGTTCAGGTGGCGGACAGGAAGGCGGTACGAGATGGACCTGGGTGACCCCGCTGCGTCGCCCTGCCGTCGCCGATATCCGCGCCTGACCGAGCCCTGCGTCAGCGGCGCGATCGAAAGCCGGCTCCGGGCCGATCTCATCGACGTCGGAGCCGGTGGGGTGCGGGTAGAGGCCGAAGAACCGGTGCGCCGAGGCCTCGAATACGAGGTGCAGCTCGACTCGGACCGCACCCTCTGCCTCTCCGCTGCGCCGGTGTGGAACCGCCTGGTCCGCACCGAAGGCTCGCGACGCGCCTCCTCGGGCAAGCCGCAGGACGTGCCTCCGGTCTACGCCGCCGGCTTCAAGTTCACCGAGGAGCTCAGTCGCGACCGACGGCGGGCTCTGGGCCACTTCCTGCGCGATCACGCCACGTGTGCCATTCCGAAACGGCGCCCGCCCCGCTACTCGATCGCCGAGGGGACGCGGGCCGACCTCGTCTGCCGGAGTCGGTTTCAGGTTCGATCGATCTCGCTGTCTGGAATGCTGCTGGAATCGGACTGGTTCCCGCAGGACGCGCGGGAGATCTCGTTCTCCCTCGAGCTGCCGCGGGCGACGTTGCCATTGCGCGGGCGCGTCGTGAGCCGCCGCCCGGCGCTGCGCTCCGCTGACGCCAGCCTGGTCGCCCTCGAGTTCACCTCTCTCTCCCATGCCCAACGTCGAACCCTCGATCAGTTCTTGTCCGAGCGACTCTCCGGCTGACGCGGGCGACGGTGCTGCCGCCTCGGGAGTGGTGGAGCAGGCGCCCGGGCCGCCGCCTGGAAGCGGGATCGTCACGATCGGGAGTGCGCCGCACCGCGTCGTTCTGCTCCCGGATGCCGTGGCACCGGGCCGTGCTCTCCCCGACGTCTTCCTGGGTTTGGTGTTCGCGTTGATCGGTGGTGCGGGGTTCGCCGCGCTCAGCCGCATCGTGGGCGTCACCGTGTGGTCCTCCACCGCCGGGGTCGTCGGCGTCGTCGGCATGTGCCTGGCCGCGGTGTTCTGGCATCGCGCGTTCCGGATCCGCTCCGCCCGGCACGAGATCGCCGAGCTGGGCGACCGCATCGCGGTGCGTGAAGTGTGGCGCGGGCGTGTGCTGCAGGACGAGCGCTTTCGGCGGAGCGAGCTGGAGCGGCTCGAGGTGCGTCAGAACGAAGACAGCTGCCTGGTCGAGATCGAGTTCTCGGGTCGCGTCGTCGAGCTCGGACGTGGGCTGAGCGAGACGGAGTGCTCCTGGCTCGTGGGTACCTTGAACGACTGGTCGGGCGTGAAGTAGCTTCGGGGAGTGCGACCACATCGCCGCAGGGCGACAACTCGTGGGGGGAAGGGTGGCTGATTCGTCGATTCGACTGGCGTTCGTTCTGGGCCTGCTCGTTTCGGGCATCGCGGAGGCGCAGCCGGAGTCTGCGAGTCGTTCGCATCTGTACGAGCTCGACTCCCGTGCGGCGGCCACCGCAGCCGTGGAGCTGCGCGATGGCACCTTCGCCTGGCCTCGGCTCGACGTGCAGTTCGACACCGCGATCCTGGAGATCGAGGTGGCTGCGAAGGCGCCGCGCCGCGCCCTCCCGCACGTCGTGGTGCGGCACGGTGAGGTGGAGGCCTCGCAGTACGTCGAGCGACGGGCGCGCGGGCTGCGTTATCTCAACCTCAGTGCTCTCGCCGAGGGCGGCTGGCCCGACGCGGGGGAGCCCGTGGCCCTCGAGGGCTGGCGCGTCGACGTCGTGGCGGCGAAGGCTCTCCATGTCTTCGAGACGCCGGAGGTCCGCGGTGCGCGCGTCCTCGTGCTCGCACCTCACCCGGACGACGCCGAGATCGCCGCGTTTGCGATCTATGCCGAGTCGGACTCCGACGTGGTCACCGTCACGGCGGGGGACGCCGGGGGCGCGAACTTCCGCAGCCTCTACCCTTCTCGGCCCGAGCACTATCGGGCCAAGGGGTGGATCCGCACGCTCGACAGCCTGGTGGTCCCGCGCATCGGCGGCGTCGCCCCCGGAAAGTCGCGCAACCTCGGCTACTACGATGCCACCCTCCACCTGCTGCACGCGCAACCGGACACTCCGATTCCGCCCCCCTACGCGGAGCTGCCTTCGCCCGGGTACTTCCGCTCCCTCAACTCCGACCCGGAGCTGGCGGGTCGCGAGTTCGTGGGCTCCTGGAGGAGTCTGGTCCGCGACATGGAGCGGGAGCTCGAGCGGGTGAAGCCCGACTTCGTCGTCCTCCCGCACCCGCACCTCGACGGCCATCGGGACCATCAGTACACGAGTGTGGCCGCACTCGAGGCCCTGGCGAGTACGGAGCTCGACCCGGTGCTTCTGCTCTACACGAATCACGCGACGGGCGCGGAGCAACACCCCTACGGGCCCCGCGATGCCGTCGCGTCCCTGCCGCCCTCGTTCGACGACACCCTGCCGTACGACGGGGTCTACTCGCACCCCGTCGCGCCCGACCTCCAGCGGGAGAAGCTCTTCGCGCTGGAGGCCATGCACGATCTGCGGAGCTTCGACCTTGGCGAGCGCCCGCGGCCTCGCCAGCACTTCCGGTCGTGGCTCCGTTCTCTGCGCCGCATGTTCGGCGCACACAGGCCGAGCTACAGCTACTACCGACGGGCAGCTCGACCCAACGAGCTGTTCCTCGTGGCCGACCGCGAGACCGCTCTCGAGATCCGCCGTTCGTTCCTCGAACGAGTCGGCAACCCCTGATCGATCTTCCTTGCAAGGCCTGGAGGTCCTGGCCAGACTGACCAACGCACCGCGGTGCTCCTTCCCCCGATGAATCTCCCCCCGCTGTCCTTCCCCTGGACACCCGGTGGCCCTCGACGGTCGCTGGGTGCCGCGTCCGAGAGGCGAGATCCTTGACGACACCCAACCTCGAATCGCCGACCCAGTCGACGCGCGTCGACCTCGCCGAGTCGCTGCACTGGCCGAGCCGGGTGCTCTGGCTCGCGCTCGTGGTCCTGGCGGTGGGTGGCACGCTGCTCGGCGTGCCGGCGCGGTACGAGCAGGTGAGGGTTCCCTGCGTCGAGGGCGCAGAGTGCGGGTTGGGGCGGATCACGGCCGAACAGCTGACGAGCTTGGCCCGGGCCGGCTACGACGTGGACGTGATCGTCGGCTATCTGATCGGGCTGGCTCTCCTGATGGTGGCGATGTCGACGGTGAGCGCCTTTGTCATCTACTGGCCTCGCCCCCGTTCCTGGATCGCGATCGTCGCGTCACTTTTCCTCGTGCTCGTCGCGTGTGCGGCCACCTTCATACCGACCGCCTGGAGCTCGCAGCTCGCCGCGGGCGCCCTGCTCTACGAGGTCTTTCGCGCGCTCGCGAACCTGAGCGTGGTCTGCTTCTTTCTGCTCTTCCCGACGGGTTCGTTCGCTCCGCGCTGGTCCGCGGCGGTTGCCGTCGCTTGGCTCGGCTACCAGCTCGCGTCGTTCGCCTTCCCGGAGGCCGCGTGGTCGCTGTATGGTCTCCCGCCGCAGCAGGCGGAGCTGCCGCTGGTGCTGGCTGTGCTCGTTGCGGGTGCCTGCCAGCTTCTGCGGCATCGCAACCACTCGACGCCTGTCGAGCGGCAGCAGGCGAAGTGGGTGATGTACGCGCTCGTCATCCAGGCGGCCTACTTCGTCGCTGCGGTCCTGGTCGCGTTCGTCTGGGCGCCACGCTTCGATCAGCCGCACGGGTCGTACTTCCTGCAGGCTGCGATCTACCACGGCTGGGTGATCACGTTCCTCTGCATCCCTGCGGCGCTTTTCATCTCGATTCGCCGGTTCCGCCTGTGGGACATCGACATCATCGTCCATCGCTCGCTGGTGTACGCCCTGTTGACGGGAGTGCTGGCGGCCGGGTTTGGCCTTCTGCTCCTCAGCGTCGAGTGGCTCGCGCGGACGGTGATCGGGGAGGGCAACCGCTCGGTCGCGATCGGCATCGCGCTGCTCGGCGCCGGCGCCCTCTTCCAGCCGTGCCGCCAGGCCATGCGGCGCTTCGTGGATCGGCGGTTCTTCGGCATCCACGTCGACGTGCACGGCCGGGTACGCGACACGGCGACACTTCCCGTCGACGGGACGACGGTTCCGGGCTACGAGGATCTTCGACTCATCGGCTCGGGCGGGATGGCCCGCGTGTACCAGGCGCGCCGGCTCACCGACGGGGAGACGGTGGCGATCAAGGTGCGCCGCTGGGAGCAGAGCTCGGGTGAGGTGATCTCACGCTTCGAGCGCGAGGCCTCCATCATCGGCGATCTGCAGCATCCGAACATCGTGCGCATGTTCGAGTATTGCGTCGTCGGGGAGCGCGTGCAGGCGATCGTCATGGAGTACGTGTCCGACACCAGCCTGCGGCAGCGCCTCGACGCAACGTCTTCGCTGTCGACCGACGAGGCCATGGAGTTCCTGGGCGACGTCAGCAACGCACTCGACTACGCGCACTCCCACGACGTGGTCCACCGGGACGTCAAACCGTCCAATGTCCTGCTCTCCGACCCCAACACAACGCGGCGCCGCGCCGTCCTCACCGACTTCGGAATCGCCAAGCTCGGCGGTCAGACGCGCCTCACGGTCACCAACCCGATCGGCACCGTGACCCACATGTCACCGGAGCAGATCCAGACGCCGCACCAGGTCGACCACCGCTCCGACATCTACTCGCTCGGCGTTCTCGCATTTCAGCTCCTCACCGGGAAGGTGCCGTTCGGGGGAAGTGATCCGACGGCCATCCTGATCGCGCATCTCCAACAACCGGCTCCCGACCCGCGGTCGCACGAGCCCAATCTTCCAGCTGCTGTTGCCGGCACGATCCGGCGCGCGCTTTCCAAGAACCCTGAGGATCGTTTCGAGACCGCAGGGGATTTCTATTTGAGCCTCGTGGGTCGCGGACCCTCCGAGGCGGTCACCCGGGTCCACTGACGGGGCGCCAGCCGGCGCTCGGGGCCCGGAATCCATGAGAAGGGGTAGTGGGTATGAAGAAGCTCGACGGTCTGTTGACCGTGCTGGTCTTGCTCGTTCTTGGAGGGTACGCGGTGGCCCACGTCACTGCCTGGACGGTTCAAGGGGAGCGTCCGAGTCTGATCGTCGCGGCGTTGCTGTCGACGGTCTTCGGTCTGGCGCACGCCTGGCACACGCTCGGCTGGCGCAGGGCCGTGACGTTCTTCGCGACGTGCTCGGTGCTGTCGTTCCTGGCCGAGTCGAGGTCGATCGCCACCTGCGACGTCGGCTGCTACGAGTACACGGGCGTCCTGGGGCCGAAGCTCGGGACGGTGCCGCTCGTCATTCCGCTCACGTGGTTCATGATGCTCTACCCGAGCCACGTGCTCGCGAACCTGATCCTCGAGCGCAAGTCGCGGATCCGGCGCGGCACGATCAGCCAGGCCATCTGGCTCGCCTTCATGACGGCCGCGCTGATGACCGCATGGGACGTCGTTCTCGACCCCTACATGTCGGGGAAGATCAAGGCTTGGATCTGGGATCCCGCGGGCCCGTACTTCGGCGTGCCGTTCATGAACTACTTCGGCTGGATCCGGGTCGCCTTCATCATCGATCTCATCTATCGGCTGCTCGCCCGGGGCATTCCGATGCAGCCGACCGGCAAGCCGAGTCGCTGGATGGCGGCGCTGCCGATCTCCACCTACGCGCTCAACGCGGTCGGCGACGTGTTCATCGGCTGGCCCGACGAGACCAAGCTGATCGTGGTCTTCGTCATGGGGATCAGCGTCCTGGTCGGCATCTCGCGGCTGCTCGAAGGCGACCAGGCCGTCCAGGACGAGGAAGACGAGCTCGTTCCGGCGAAGAGCCAGAAGCTCGGGTTGGGCCTGGGTGCCGTTGCGCTCGTTCTGACCCTGGTGCTGGCGTCGTTTGCCCTCCGGCCGCTGCTCGAGAACGCGAAGGTGCCGTTCCTGCAGCTGGTGCCGGTCTTTGCAGCGTTCTCCCTGGTTCACGCCTGGGCGCTCCTGGGCTGGCGCCGGGCGTGGATGTTCTTCGGCGTTGCTGCGGTCCTCAGCTTCACGGCCGAGTATCTGGGTACCACCTCGGGCGGGATCTTCGGCGCCTACTACTACACCGACGTGCTCGGCCCGAAGATCCTCGGGGAGGTGCCGGTCGTCATTCCGCTCACCTGGTTCCTGATGATG
Source organism: Candidatus Multivoraceae bacterium (assembly GCA_965223385.1). Classification (GTDB taxonomy): domain Bacteria; phylum Acidobacteriota; class Thermoanaerobaculia; order Multivoradales; family Multivoraceae; genus JBCCLJ01. The sequence goes on from CBDCWR010000004.1 coordinate 518,824, forward strand.
TACCCCAGCTATCTCATCGCGAACCTGATCGTCGGCCAGCGGCCGCTACTCGAAGGCAGCTCCAATCGACAGCTCCTGTGGCTTTCGCTGCTCGGTGCTCTCGTGATGACGGCCTGGGACGTGACGCTCGACCCGTACATGGTCGGCTTCGAGAAGGCCTGGGTGTGGACCCAGGGCGGCATGTACTTCGGCATTCCGGTGCAGAACTACGTGGGCTGGGTCGCGACGACCTTCCTCGTGTTTGCGCTCGTCCGTTTCCTCGAGCGGAAGGTGCCGCTCGAGCCGCAGGTCCGCTTCGGACGCTGGTTCGTGGCGATGCCGCTCGCCACCTACGGCTTCATGTCGGTTGGCGACATCGTCCTGGGGCAGCCCCCGGAGACGGTCATCCTGTCGCCGTTTGCGATGGGGCTGCCGCTCGCCTTTGCGGCGACCGCACTCGCGAAGTGGCGACCGCCGCGGCGTTGATCGAGCGCGCGGCTCGGCTCAGGCGGCCGGGCCGCGCTTCTCGTCGCGCCGCCGGTCGGCGGGATCGGGTGCTGCCTTGAGACGCGAGCTGTCGGCGACGCTCACCCGGTTGCGCCCGCCGTCTTTGGCTTCGTAGAGCGCCTCGTCGGCCAGGGCGAAGAAATCGAGCGGCTGGGTGGGCTCCTTCATGGTGGCCACACCGATGCTGACCGTGGTCTGCATCGTCACGTCGTCGTGCTGGAACTCGAACTCCTCGATGAGCGAGCGGATCTTCTCGGCGAACTGACGCGCCTGCTCCTGGTCGATGTCGGGAAGCACCACCGCAAACTCGTCGCCGCCGTAGCGGGCGAGGAGCTGCTCGCGCCGGACGCGCTCGTCGATGAGGGTTGCGATGGCGCGGAGCATGCGGTCGCCCATGAGGTGACCCTGCGTGTCGTTGAGCTCCTTGAACGTGTCGATGTCGAACAGGATCAGCGACAGCGGCGAACCGGAGCGGCCACAGCGCGAGACCTCACGTTCGAGGAACTCGTTGAGAAAGCGCCGGTTGCGCACCTGGGTCAGCCCGTCCGTGATGGTGAGCTGGTAGATCTCTTCGTGGTACTGCGCCTCGGCGTCGTTGCCGCACAGGAACTTGAAGATCGTGGTCCCGATCTTGATCAGGTCGCCATGGGCGAGCAGGGTGGACCGCTCGACCCGCCCCTCGTTGACGAACGTGCCGTTGGTGCTCTCGGCGTCGTCGATGTAGCAGTTGCCGTCGAGCCAGAAGAGGCGCGCGTGCTTGCGCGACACGTTGTCCCCCTCGATCACGAGGGAGTTCAGATGTGACCGGCCGATCGTGGTCTCCGATTCGACCAGGTACCGCTTGCCGAGCTGGTCGCCGTAGATCTGCACGAGCGACGCGACGCCGACGTTCAAGGGGGGCAGGCGCGCCGAATTCGAGACCCGCGTGGTTTCGTCTAGCTTTCCCATGGCATCGAAGAGCCTGTTTCGAAAGATGCTAGCAGAGAAGATCCGGCGTCTTTGTGGCAGGTTGCGATCGCAGCAGCAACTTTCGCGGAGTGCTACATTCGGGGCCCGAGCGGCGGCACGGCAGCCCGCGCAAGTGCAGCCCGCTCAGTCAGTTCCGCCCGCCTCCGCTGCTTTTGCGGCCCCGCTCATGGACTCAGGACCGCCCTCGAACGCCTCCGGGAGTGACCAGCCCCCGCGTGCCCTGCTGCCGCTGCTGATCGGGGCGGGAGTGGCCTTCGCGTGGGCGCGGCGCTTCGTCCAGGACGACGCGTACATCACCTTCGTCTACTCCCGAAATCTCGCCGAAGGCCTGGGGGCGACGTGGTTCGGGGAGCGCATCGAGGGCTACACCAACTTCCTCTGGATGCTCTGGGTGGCGCTCGGAGTGCGGCTGGGGATCGATCCGGTGCTCTGGACGCAGGTCACGGGGGTCCTCCTCTTCGGCGTGCTCCTCGGGCTCACGGACCGGCTCGGCCGCCGGATCGAAGGGCCATGGACCGGCCTGCTGGCCGTGGCTCTCCTGGTGATCAACCTGTCCGTGGTCTCGTACGCCACGGGCGGCCTCGAGACGATGCTGCAGGCGGTGCTGATCCTGGCCGCGCTGCTCCTGCTGGACCGCCCGGTTGCACTCTCGGTGGTCTCGCTGCTCGCGCTGATGACGCGTCTCGACTCCGTCGTGCTCGTCGCGGCCCTCGGAGGGCTCGCGGCGTGGCGCCATCGACGGGATCCGAAGGCGCTTGCCGCACTTGCCCTGCCGGTCGCTGTGGGTGGCCTGCTCTGGCTCGGATGGAAGCTCTGGTACTACGGCGACCCGCTGCCCAACACGTTCTACGCGAAGGTGTCGGGTTTCAACCCGAACGGTCTGGTCTTCCTCGGACGCTTCGTGCACTGGTACGCGCTCTGGCCTTTCCTGCTGCTCGCGGTGCGGGGCCTGCGTGGGCTGGGCCTCCTCGTGGCGCTCGTGGGGCTCTGGTCGCTCTACATCGTGTGGGTCGGCGGCGACTTCATGGAATTCCGGTTCCTGATCCCGGTCGCGGCGCCGCTGTTCGTGATTCTCGCGACGCTGCTGCAGAGACACCTGCGCCGCGTGTTGCTCCCGGTGGCGCTGCTGATCCTGATCGCCGCGTCGGCGCTTCACGGCCTCCGCTTCCAGGCAATCACTCCCGACCGTGCCCTCGACAGTTTCCACGCGCTCGGGACCTGCTACGGGGTCTACGAGACCCGCCCCTGGTCTTCGGTCGGGGAGCGTCTCGCCTCCGACCTCGAAGGCCTGAACGCCGTGGTCGCGATGCACCCGGTGGGCGCCATCCCCTACTACAGCCGGATCCCGACGGTCGACATGTACGGTCTGAACGACCGCTTCGTCGCGCGGCACGGGAACGATCTCGGAGCCGACTGGATCCGACCGGGGCACCGGAAGTTCGCGCCGTGGAGCTACCTCATCGAGCGCGGCGTACATCTGGTGCTCGGCGACATCGTGCTGTACGACACGGGCCAGCTCGGCACGCTCGCAACCGAAGGTGCGGTCCAGCGACTGCTGATGTCGGCGCGCCCCACGGAGACGACGCTCCTCGAGGAGCCGGTGGTGGTCGGAATGCCGATTGGCGACGGCGAGTCGGTGATGATGCTCCTCGCGGTGCCCGATGCCGCGATCGCGGCCCGCATGCAGGAGCGTGGATGGGAAGTCCTGCGTCTGATTCCTCGCGCGCGGGCGCCGAGCGATCCGCCTCCGGCTTCGTCTCCGTAGTGCCGACATGCGCCCCTGGGCACCCGTGGTGCCGTTCCTGCTGCTGTTTGTTGCCGGCTGCTTCCCGCAGAAGGCCGGCCCCAGGCTCGCGCACTTCGAGACCCAGTCGCCTGCCGTGGGCGAAGTGGCTCCCTCCTTCGAGCTGACTTCGCTGCGCGGAGAGCGTGTCGCACTGGCCGACCTGGTGGGCGAAAAGCCGATCGTTCTGCAGTTCGGCAGCCACTCGTGCCCGGTGTACCGCTATCGGAGGCACTGGATGGAGGGGCTCGCGGCCGACTACGAGGGTCGCGCCCACTTCGTGCTGGTGTACACCCGGGAGGCGCATCCCGTGGGCTCCCCGAGCCCGTTCACCGAAGGCGAGTGGGACCCCTGGCTCAACCGCCTGGTCGGCGTGCGCGTGCGGGAGCCGCAGAGCCTCGAGGAGCGGCTCCGCCAGGCTGCGGCCTCGCACGAGAAGCTGGAGCTCGGGCGGGAGATGTGGGTCGACTCCATGGACGACGCCGCCTGGAGCGCCTACGGCGGTGCCGCATCGCCGGCGTTCGTGCTCGACCGATCGGGCCGCGTGGCCCTGCGCCAGGTGTGGGTCGGGCCGCGGGAGATCCGCGCCACGCTCGACCGCCTGCTCGGGCTGGAGAGGTGAGCCGCCGCTAGCGGCGGGCGAAGATCCTCCAGACCATCACGCCGCCGAGCCCGAGCAGCAGGACCGCCCAGATCACCTGCCCCGAAGGCAACATTTCGCGGAACTGCTCGAAGCGCAGCGCGAAGCCGAGGATGCCGAAGCCGAACAGCAGAGCGCCCGGAAGTACCAGGCCACCCTTCATCTGGTTCGCAAACCAGGTGGTGAGGAGGGCAGCCCCGACGATCGTCGGCAGCGATGGAAGCCAGTCGATGATGCCCCGCCAGGAGATCCACCCCAGAGTGAACGCCAGGAGCGCAAGGGTCATGCCGAAGCCGAAGACCGCCTGGCCGGCAGAGGCCGGATTGCGGCTCAGCGCGAAGAAGTCGACCAGCGAGGCGAGGCCACCGACAGCGAGGAAGATCGGCCAGTAGCGCGACATCGGGGGCACGCCGTAGCCCTGCGACTCGAGGAACAGCCACGCTCCGACCGTGATCAGCACGAAGGCCGCGATGAGCGACATCCGGAGGCCGGTTCGGGGCCTGGATGCCGGGCTGGGTGTCTCGGGTGCGATGTCGTCGGTCATGTCGGGCTCCCTTCTCGTGCCGGAGGGTCTTCTGCAGAGACCGGCACCGACGCCTTCAGGTCACGTTCGTAGCGCCAACCGTCACCCAGCATGAACAGCCGATGCCTGCCGCCGGCACGCTCCAGGTCGAACGGAGGCTCCGCGTCGTAGCACGCGTCCCCCTGGTAGAACGCCAGGCGGCCTCCGTGCACCACGTGGGTCCGCGGCCGAAGGTCCTCCCAGGGCCAGGCTGCGATCTCGTCGAGAGCACCCTGCAGCGAGGTGGCACGGGTCAGCCGCGAGGCGAAGATGAAGGCGGGCACCACCAGCGCCAAGTCTCCTTCGGCGTGGCGCGCGAGGACCTCGCGCGGCGGAAGCCACTGCGCGTCGACCATCTCGAAGCCGTCCACGTGGACCTCTTGCGCGCGGGTGGCCGCCGCCGCGAAGAACCAGTTCTCGTAGCGGCGATCCATCCGCTCAGGCGTCGTCCAGGAGCACACCGGCAGGAGTGCCTCCGGGTCGAACTGGAGATTGGTCTCCTCGGCCGTCTCCCGCACGGCCGTCGTGCGGTACGTTGCCTCGACCCCCTCTTTCCCGTCTCCGGGCTCGACCCGGCCGCCAGGAAAGGCCCACGAGCCGCCAAAAGCGCGCATCTTCGGGCTTCGCTGCAGCAGGAGCAGCTCGGGTGCGCCGTTCCCCTCCCGCAGGACCAGGAGCGTGCCGGCTCGGACCGGCTTGGGTGGCCCGCTCAGGACTCTTCGCTCTCGCGACGGATCTCCTGCGCCATCAGGCTGCCGTCCCGGTAGTAGCGGGAGTGCCAGATCCCGTGCTGCGGCTCGTCGGCTCCCGGCATGCGCCAGGTCCGGACCTCGGCATCCTCCAGCGGCAGCTTGAAGAGTGCGCGCGGTTGGTCGATCGTCGACTGGACGTAGTCTTCGGCCTGCTCCTCGGGTACGTAGCGCTGGGCGATCCGCCGGTACTGATCGCGCCAGACGTCGTCCTCTCCCAGGTCGTGCACCATCTGTGCGGAGCCGCGCAGCAGCACCTTGCGGTAGGGCAACGGCTGCTCGTCGATGCAGAGGCTGACGCGCGGGTCGTTCGAGAGGTGTGTCCTCCAGGCGGACATCTCGCGCGGAGTGAAGTAGATGGCCTCGTCCTCGTAAACGAACCAGATGGGCGTCACGTGGGGCGCGCCCGAGGCGTCCACGGTGGCGATGCGCATGAGAATGCCCGGCTCACGCAGGAAGGCGTCGCGCTCGGTCTCGGTCATGGGAGGCATGCCGGGTCTCCTCGGCGGATCCGCCGCGTCGGGCTCTCTTGAGCGTTTCAGGGGATCGTGGCAGTGTACCCGGACTGTCCGAACCGGCCCGGAGGAAGCACGTGCCCGACCCTCGACTGGTGCGCGAGAGCAACCGAGAGAACACCCTGCAGACGGCCCTTCTGCTCGGCAGCATGGGCGTGCTCCTGCTTGCGATCGGGTTCTTCGTGTTCGGCCCGCTCGGCGCCCTGGGCGCGCTTGGTCTGGGGCTCCTGATGTTGACGCAGGGCCCCCGGCTGTCCGTGGAGGGCGTCGTGCGCCACTTCAAGGGTCAGCGCCTGACGGCGACACAGGCGCCGGTGCTCGTGAACGTGCTCGGGGAGCTCGCGCGCCGCGCGGAGCTGCCGGCAGTTCCGACCCTCGTGTACATCCCTTCGGAGATCCCGAACGCCTTTGCGGCGGGCCGTCGGCGGCAGCCGATCGTCGCCGTCACGGACGGTCTGCTGCGGCGCCTGGCGCCGCGCGAGCTCGCCGGCGTCCTCGCACATGAAGTGGGGCACATCCGCAACGGAGATCTCAAGGTGATGCGCGCGGCCGATTTCGTCACCCGCACGGCCGGCAACTTCTCCTTTGCCGGCAAGATGCTGCTGCTGTTCTCCCTCCCCGGCATCCTGTCCGGCAGGGCCGTCGTCTCCCTGTGGGGCATCCTCCTGCTCCTTGCGGCGCCGACCGTCAGCCTGATGATGCAGCTGGCGCTGTCGCGCACGCGCGAGTTTGCGGCCGATCTCGCGGCGGCCGAGCTCACGGGAGACCCCCTCGCTCTCGCGTCGGCGCTGCGCAAGCTGGACGTTCAGCAGGTCGGGCTGCTGCGGCAGATCTTCATGCCGCGTCGCGACCCGATGCCGTCTTACCTGCGGACCCACCCGCCCACGGACCAGCGTGTGGCCGAGCTGCAGAAGCTGGCGGCGAGTCAGCGCCCGGAATCTTCGCGCTTGCGCACGGGGCCCTGGGCGCGGCAACCGGACGCGCCCGTGCGGGAGCTCGGCGCCTTCGCGCGACCGCCGGTGCGGCGGCCGGTCGTGGTGAGCTGGCTGTTGCCCCGCTAGGCCAGACTCGCTGCCCCGCTGAGGCCTAGAACGAGTAGAGATACCGCGCGGAGCGCATGAGGATGTGGTCTCCCGAGATCACTGGAGACGCCTTGATGCCTTCGGGCAGGCTCGTCTGGGAGATCACCCGGAACTCCCGCGAGGCCTCGAGCACGAAAAACTCGCCCTCCTCGTTGGCGAGATAGACCTTGCCGTCGGCGCCGACCGGTGACGCCGAGAAGTTGCCGCCGAGGCGCTCGCGCCACACTGTCTCACCGGTGGCGGCATCGACCGCGGACACGACACCGTTCTCCGTGGCCATGTAGACGAGGCCGCGGTAGTGGAGCAGTGAGGAGACGTAGGGGGCTCCCGTGCCCACACGCCAGAGCGTGTTGGCCTCGGTGATGTCGCCGCCCTCGCGCTCGTCGCCCACGCGGATCGCCATGTACGGACCGCTCCGGTAGCCGCGGCTCGTATACAGCACACCGTCGTCGAACACCGGGGTCGAAACGGGGACCCGGATCGGCTGTCCGGCACGCCACAGCAGCGCGCCCGTGTCAGGATCGTAGGCGTCGATGCGCCGAGAAGCGTTCACCACCAGCTGTGGCCCGCCCCCGGTCTCGATCAGGAGGGGTGTCGTGTAGGACCGCCCCGCCTCGCCGCGGTCGACGCGCCACACGTTGTCGCCGGTGGCGGCGTCGAGCGCGAGCAGGTAGGCGGTCTGATGCTCGCAGAGGAAGTAGACGCGGCCGTCGTGCAGAGTCGGCGAGCTGCCGTGCGCCCAGCGAATCTCGAAGGAGCCGTACTCCTCGGCGAGGTTGCGGCGCCAGAGCTCCTTCCCCTGGAGATCGAAGGCAAGCGCCTGCCCGGTGGCGAACCAGACCGCCACCACCTTCCCGTCCGTCGCCGGGCTCGGGCTGGCCAGGTTGTGCTTGAGGTGGGTCGCGGGCAGCGTGCCCTCCGACGGGATCTCGCGCGTCCAGAGAACGTCTCCCGTGCCTCGATCGAGCGACATCACCACGAACGTGAGCTGGTCGTCCGCTTCCGGGCCGACCGCGTCCTCGCCACGCCGGGCGATCGGGGACCGGCCGATCTGGGTCGTCAGGAAGATCTGCTCACCCCAGACCACGGGCGTGGAGGTCGAGGTTCCGGGAATCTCCACCTTCCAGCGGTTGCCCCCTTCGGGGTCCCATCGATCCGGCAGCGTCTCCCCGTCGCCGATGCCGATGGCCCCGGGGCCGCGCCAGGTCGGCCAGTGGGTGTCGCCTGCTGCGGGTAGGCTCGCGGCGAGCAGGAGTCCGGCGAGTCCGAGGAGAGAGAAGCGGGTCGTGGTGCGGTTCATGGCGATCTCCCTGGAGGTGACGGGATGCCGGACTTCGGCGCCGCGATCCTAGCGGTTCGGGCCACGCTGCATGGGAACCGGCTGCCAGCGCTCGAGCTCGACCCGCGGCAGCACGGTCGGATTGACGCAGCTCATGGGCCACCGCCCGGTCAGAGCGAGCGCGATCTCCCGGGCCGCGCGGCGCCGCGTCTCCGGCCGCATGCGCGTGGTCGCTGACGCGACGTGGGGCGAGAGGAGCACGTTCGGAAGGCCGAGGAGGGGGTTGTCGGCGTCCGGTGGCTCCTTCTCGAGCACGTCGAGGCCTGCGGCCGCGATCTCGCCCGACTCGAGGGCCTTCACCAGTGCCGCCTCGTCGACGATCGGGCCTCGCGCCGCATTGATCAGGACGGCCGTCTTCTTCATCGCCGCGAACTGGTTGGTGCTCAGCATGTGCCGTGTTTCGGCGTTGAGCGGCGCGTGGATCGAGAGGTAGTCGCTCCGGGCGAGGAGCTCGTCGAAGCTCACCGGCTCGACGCCCTCCGCGGTGAGCTTGAGCTCGGTGACGTAGGGATCGTGCGCGATGACGTTCATGCCGAACGGCTTGGCGCGTCGCGCCACCGCGGTGGAGACGTTGCCGAACGACAGCAGCCCGAGCGTCTGGCCCCAGAGGCGCGGCACCTCGTTGAGCAGTGGGCGACCTTCGAACCAGCGCCCGTCGTGCACCATCTGGTCCATCAGCTTGGCGCGGCGACCGGCGGCCAGGAGGAGCATCATCGCGTGGTCGGCCACCTCCTCGATGAAGACGTCCGGCACGTTGGTGACCACGATGCCCGCCTCGGTCGCCGCCTCGACGTCGACCATGTCGACCCCGACGCTCCCGACGCCGATGATGATGCAGCGGTCGAGCTGTTCGATCACCTCACGGGAGAAACGAACGCCCCAGGAGGTGAGCATGCCGTCCATGCCGCGCGCCTCCTCGATGAGGTCGGCCGCCTTGCGCGACTTGATCTCCACCAGAGCGATGCCGTGGCGCGCGAGCTCGGCCTCCTCGAGGGCAAAAGGCCTGTCGCCGGCTTTCGTGGCGGCAATTCCAGGGAGGGCGGCGCCGACCCGCTTGCCGGTGGAGGGGATCTGTGTCACGCGGTGCTCCTCGCTCGAGTGCAGAGACTCGGATGCTGTGGGACTTGGGGGTGCGAACCGCTGGTAGCATGCCAGCCTCCGTCGACCGTCCGCAAGGCTCGACGTCGGCGGGTTCTGGGGGGACACCTTGGACTCGATGGGCAAGTACGAAATCCTCGAGAAGATCGGGGAAGGCGGCTTCGGGGTCGTCTACAAGGGGCGCGATCCCTTCATCAAGCGCATCGTGGCCATCAAGACCTGCGCCACGGCCGACGTGGCCGTGCGCGACCGGTTTTTCCTCGAGGCGAGGATCTCCGGCAACCTGCACCATCCGAACGTGGTCACGATTCACGACTTTGGCGTCGAGGGCGACACGCCGTTTCTCGTGCAGGAGTTCCTCGACGGCGAAGACCTCGATCGCATGATCGACGACGAGCAGCGTCAGGTTCCGATCGAGAAGAAGATCGACCACCTGTACGAGGTGGCCCGCGGCCTCGGATACGCGCACGGGCAAGGGGTCATCCACCGCGACGTCAAGCCCGCCAACATCCGCATCCTCGAGAGCGGTCGCGTGAAGGTGATGGATTTCGGGATCGCGAAGCTCAAGGGGCAGGCGAGTGGCCTCACGGAGACCGGGACCACGGTCGGCACCGTGTCGTACCTCTCCCCCGAGCAGCTCCGCGGTCAGGAGCTCGACCAACGCTGCGACATCTTCTCGTTCGGCATCGTGGCGTACGAGTACGTCACGGGGCACCGGCCCTTCGAAGGGCGCAGCTTCTCCGAGCTCTGTCGCAAGATCCTCAGCGAAGAGGCGCCGCGGCTCGATCTCGCCGTGGACGCGTGCCCGCCGGGGCTGTCCGACGTCGTGGCACGCTGCCTGGAGAAGGACCCGGAGAAGCGTTACCCGTCCTTCGACAAGGTGCAGAACGACCTCATGGCGCTGCGCTCCGAGCTCGAGGCCGCGGCGGCCGCGGCGGCCTCCGACGAGCCGGTTGCCTTCCAGGACACCGACTCGGTGTCGCTGGGCCAGGAGGGACCAGGCTTCGAGGAGTCGTCAGAGGCTGGCGATCTGACCGAGGCGCCGTCAGGGCGCGCGCACCCCGAGGCCGACACGGTCGTCCCGGGAATGCCCGAGCCGTCGAAGATGAGCGTGCGGGCAGACCTCATTCGGAAGGCCAAGGCCTCCCGTTACGCCCACGAGCTGGTCGCCGAGGCGATGCGGCACCTGGACGGCGACGACCTCCTCGTGGCCCGCGAGCGTCTCACCGAGGCCAACCGGATCGACCCGGGGAACATCCCGGCCGTGGCGCTCCTCAGCCGCGTTCGCCAGATCCTGGCCTGACCCTCAGCTCCCTGCCTCGCGGAAGGCGCCCGTCGCCTGGAGGGCGCGCTCCACGCCACGGAGCTCGGCGAGCCCCCGGAGCCGACCGATGGCCGTGTATCCGGGCCGTGCCTCTTTCGAGAGGTCGTCCATCAGAGCGTGCCCGTGATCGGGTCGCATCGGGAGCGATCGGTCCGACGCCTCCTCCTCGCGGAGCATGGCTGCGATGACCTGGACCATGTCGGTATCACCGTCGAGATGATCGGCTTCGACGAAGTCGCCGTCGTGGGTGCCCCGCTTCACGTTGCGCAGGTGAACGAAGTGCGTCCGGCCCGCAAAGGTCCGCGCGAGGTCTTCGACGTCGTTCGCCTGGCCCGCGCCGAGCGAGCCGACGCAGAAGGTGAGCCCGTTGGCGGGGCTCTCGACGGCGTCCAGGAGGGTGCTCAGGTCGGCCCCGTTCGACACGACGCGCGGTAGGCCGAGGAGCGGCACCGGGGGGTCGTCCGGGTGGATCGCGAGGCGAACGCCGACCTCCTCGGCGGTGGGCACCACCTCTTCGAGGAAACGCACCAGGTTGTCGCGGAGGCCGGTCGCCTGCAGGCCCTCGTAGAGCTCCAGCTGTGCGCGGAGCTCTTCGGTGCCCCAGCTCTCCTCGCTGCCGGGCAGACCGGCAGCGACGGTGGCGGCGAGACGCTCCTGCTGCGCCCCGGTCATCTCCGAGAACCTGCGCTCCGCGGCGGCGCGCGTGTCTTCGGTGTACGAATGCTCGGCGCCGGGTCGGCGGAGGAGGAACAGATCGAAGACGGCGAGCAGCTCCGTTTCGAAGCGCAAGGCGGTCGACCCGTCGAACCAGCGGTGCTCGAGATCGGTACGGGTCCAGTCGAGCACCGGCATGAAGTTGTAGCAGACCGTGCGGACGTCACAGGCGGCGAGACGGCGCAGAGTTGCGCGGTAGTTGTCGAAGAGGCGAGGCGCGGCGCAGCCGCGCTTGATGTCCTCGTGCACGGGCACGCTCTCGACCACGCTCCACCGCAGTCCGCCGGGGTCGGGGCTCCCGTCGTGGATCTCGCGCTGGCGCTTCTGGATCTCGGCCTCCGTCCAGGCCTCGCCGTTGGGCACGTGGTGAAGCGCCGTCACGATTCCCGTGGCGCCCGTCTGCCGCACGTCGGAGAGGCTCACCGGATCGGAAGGGCCGTACCACCGGAGGCAGTGTTCCATGTCAGACGCTCAGGCTGCGGGCGCGCTCGACGGCTTCGTGATGGCCCGCGAGGTAGAGGGCGTCCGAGCCGCGGACGACGACCTCGGGCGCGATGTCCGCGAGAACGGTGCCGTTGCGCAGAACGCCGATGATGGAAGCGCCGGTGCGCTCGCGGATCTGAAGAGACTCGATGGACCGGTCTGCGTCGCGGTCGACGCCGAGGTCGGAGAGCTGAACCCCGGTGATCTGCAGATCGGCCGCCACGTCGATCATCTCGGTCCCGAGAAGCCGGCGGGCGAGGTGGGCCGACGTCACCTGCCCGAGCGAAAGCACGAAGTCGGCCCCGGCCTCGTACACGCGGCCGGTGTTCTTCGCATCGCCGACGCGCGCGATGAGCGGCAGCCCCGGGTCCCGGGAACGTAGCGCCACGGTGGCGAACAGGGTGTCCTCGTCGGAGTCGAGCGCCAGCACAACCGAGCGTGCGTGCTCGAGGTCCAGCTCGCGCAGAGTCTCCGCGTCGTAGATGTTGCCCACGAAGTCGGCGTTCGCCTCGGGCCGAATGTCGGTGGTGCGGATGGGCTCGCCGTGGGCCTCCAGCGCGACGGCCACCGTGTGCCCGACTTCACCCAGGCCCGCGATCAGCACGGGGCCACCCGCGCGGAGGTCGACCCCGGCGCTGGATCGGCGCTCGAAAGCCTGGAGGCGCTCTTCGCACCCGGCGACCAGCAGCAGCGCGTGCGGCTCCAGCGTCGCCGCTGCGGTCATGGGCCGGGTCAGGTGTCCGCCCAGCCACTCTCCGAGAACGGCGACCCCGAGGGGCGACGTTTCGCCAGCCTGGCGCAGCGTCTGGCCTGCGAGCTCGCTGCCAGGGTGCACGCGCACCTGGCGGATACAGAGCCCTCCGGGCGCGTTGAGTGACTCGAGGAGAGAGTCTTCGCCGAGGCCGACCTTGGTGCTCGCGCGTGCCGCCAGCGCCATTCCGAGAGCGTGCTTGGGCGTGAGCGCCTCGGTGGCTCCCGCCGCGAGGGTCGTTGCGTGGTGTACTGGATCCTCGACCAGGGCCAGCAGCGGGCCGTCGAAGCCGAGGGCTCGGGTCTCGAGACAGGTCGCCACGTTCTCCGCGTCGCTGCCGTTGGTGACGACCGCCCTCGCCGTCGAGAGCGAGGCACGCTCGAGCAGGCCACCGAAGAGCTCTCCGCCGACCACGGGGATACCGCTCTCGAGCAGGGCGCGCGCCTTGGCCTCGTTCGACTCGGCCACGAGCACGGCGACGCTCTCTTCCTCGCACAACTCGAGGAGTGGCCGGATGGAGGTGCTGGAGTGGACCACCAGCACGTGATCCGAGATCGGCTTGGTCTGCGACGGGATCCGGGCCTGGAAGCGCTCCTCGAGGAACGGGAGGAGGTAGATCGGAAACACGAGAAAGACGAGGAACACGCCGAGGAACTGCGTGACACCCACGAAGGCGATCATCAGGGGGTGTGTCCAGCTGCCGTCGTCTCCGTAGCCCGTCGTGGTCAACGTCTCGATCGCCCACTGCAGGCTTCGTCGGAAGGTGCGCGGGTCGGCCTCGAGGGCGGACATTCCGAGCCAGTACAACAACGCAGTCGTCAGGATGGCTGCAGGCAGCGATGCCACCAGCAGCGCCAGACGACGGTTCGTCGGGCTCACTTGGAGCGTCCCTCGTTCGGGAAGAGGGTCGAGCTGCTCGCGAGGACCTGCTGGCCGATCTTGTCGTGAACGGCGATCTGGAGCCGCTGGGATCGGCGCTTGACCAGGAGCGTCGAGGCGAAGGTGTAGTAGTCGCCGTCCCGAGGCTTGCGCACGCCGTCGATCTGCAGCTCCTCCACGGAGGTGGCGCTGCGATTGCCGCGCTCGTCGAGGGTCACGAGGCGCACCTCGAGCTGGCCGAAGTAGCGTGCCCCGAGATCGAGCATCTCGATCTGGTCGAGTGGGATCCTCACCTCGAGGTCGATCTCGATGCGGTTGCGACCCTTCTTGCGCGGCGGTGACAGCTCGACGAACAGGGGGCCGGCGCCCGACGTGTCGCCGAAGAGGAGCCCGGCCTCGACGATCTGGGTGGCCTCGGCGCGCTCGGACGTGTCCGTGTAGCTCTGCCTCGAGCGGACCCGGTAGAGGCGTCGGAGCTCGGGCTTGAGGCGCACGACCAGGCGGTGCGAGGTGTCGTCACGCGCGGAGTCGAGCGCAACGCCGAGCCAGTAGAAGCTGCGGGTGTCTCGGGCGAGCTCGGCGAGCGCGATGTCGCGTTGCGCGTTCAGGAGCGAGAGTCCGCCCGTCTGGCGGGCCAGGTAGTCGAGGCTGAGGTGCGCCTGATCCTCCCGCTGGACGTCGGCCTCCTGCAGCTGGAACACGGTCGTGGTCTCCTCGTCCACGTTGGCGGCGTAGGCGCCCCCCGTCTGGGGCGTCCACTCGGCCCCGCCGAAGCCTCGATCGATGCCCGCGACGTCCACGGGGTACAGCGTGAAGCCGAGGGTGTTGGCGAGCTCGGTGAGGGGCCTGAACAGCGCCTCGCGGTCTTCACCTTCGAACCCCTCGGCGAACGTCCGTGCCGCTGTCTTGTCCCCATCGCTGGTCACGGCGGCGAGCGCCGACTGCGGCCAACCTCCGGACAGGAGGAGCATCGCCTTGCGCGCGCTGCCGCCGGACAGGCTGCGGAGCGCCGCTGTGGCGGCGTGCGCGATCTGCGCAGTCTGGTCTTCGAGGATCGCCGCGAGATCGCGGTCCCACGTCTCCGGCTGGTCCATGAAGGCGCCCCGATGCATCAGGTTTTCGAAGTCGCCGGCGACCGAAAGGGCGAGCTCGCCAGCATCGCCGCCGATCCCGGCGACCTCGTTGCGCAGCTGGCCGATCATGGTGTTCGCAAGGTCCGCCTTCGTTCGGCGGGTGTCGTCGGCGTGGTCGAAGGCGGCCAGCCGCTCCAGGCCGCGGGCCGGGCGCCGCCGTGCACGCGCCAGCGCCTGCCGGAGAATCTCGCGGTCACTCGACCATCCGGTGAGGCGCGAGAGTCGGCGCCCGTCGAAGGCGACGAGGGCCAGCTCGTCTCCCGGCCGGAGCTCGTCGAGCTGCTCTTCGATCCGCGTCAACGCACGGTTGCGCTCCGGACCGATGGCGAAGAGGTCGTCGACGAACACGAGAACCCGAAGCGCGATGCGGCTGCCGCTCGCGATGGGAGCCTGGCCGGCACCTCGAGTGGTCTGTCGGTCCCGGACCTCGGTGAAGAAGTCCGGGGACCTCAGGCTGCCGTCGAGCAACAGCTCGAACGCCTCCGGAGGCAGATCATGAACCCTCTCCCCCCGGTGGTCGGTGACGACGACCTCGACGTTGAGAAGCCGCACGTCGACGGTCTCACTGAGGATGAGGGGAGGCGGATCCTGAGCGTCCGACGGGACGCCCAGAGCTACGACGGCGAGCAGGCCCAGAGCGGCGCTCCCGCGCGCTGATGGCTTCTCGCGCCCCCAAAGCCGAGGCTTGCAGGGGCGATATGCTCGCGGAGGACCTTGCATCGCCTGAATCTACACCCGTGACCGTGCTTTCAAATCGTCACTTTCGCGGCGCACTCTTCGTCTCCGTTGTGTTCGCAGTGGCGGGCACGTACGTCGGCGCGCAGGAGTCTGCGGAGCCTCAGCAGAGCTCCGAGCTGCCCGGTCGGATCTCTTCGTCGACCTTCGTCACGCGCGTGGAGATCGGCGCGACGCTGGTCACTCCGCGGGAGCCGATCGTCGATCTGACGGCGGACGACTTCCTGCTCGAGGTGAACGGCGAGCGGGTTGCGGTGGACTCCGTGGAGCTCACCCGAAGCGAGGAGCGTCCCCAGTTTGCCGTGGTCTTCGTCGACAGCCGGCACCTGTCACCCGAGCCTCGGCGGCAGGCGCTTCTCGGCCTTGCGGCGCACCTGGAGCAGTGGATGGGTGGTGCGTCGCCGCCGAGCGTGATGCTCGTCGAGAACGCGGACCAGGTGGTGCTGCGCCTGCCGTTCACCGACCGTGCGCGCACCGTGAAGCTGGTCCTCGAGCAGATGGCGGGCGAGGAGCCGGAGCTGTCGGAGCGCGAGATGGCGCGGCGCACCGCGGCCCTGGAGGTCGCGAGCGCGCTGCGGGACTTCGGCTCCCAGCGCCGTTCGCGTCAGGGTTTCGACACCTACGTGAACATGGCCTCGCTCCGGCCGGTCCTGGAGAACTACGCCGCGGTGGAGCAGGCGAGCGTCACGAGCTCGCTGGTCGCTCTGCAGCAGTTCGTGAGCGCGCTTGCGGGGCTCGAAGGTCAGAAGACGGTCTTCTTCGTTTCCCAGGGCCTGGCGCAGCGGCCGCTGGGCATGACTCTGAGCCGCATTCAGCGGCGCATCGACTCGCGGTCCGGCAACGTTGGCGACACGGTCGAGGTGAGTGCGTTCGACTCGCAGGACATCCGCAACGTCGACAGCTCCAACGAGATCGAAGAGCGGACCACCGACATGGCCGAGTTCGATCTCACCCCGGCTTTCGAGTCGGCCGCCGCTCTTGCCAATGCCCATCGCGTGTCGATCTTCCCAGTGCGCTCCCTCGGCGCCCGCGACGAAGGGGGCTCCAGTGAAGGCGACTTCGAAGCGATCTCGGACACCCGCGAGGGCCTTGCATTCCTCGCCGACCGGACCGGTGGGTCGGTCATCGACGAGGCACGCTCGGCGGAGAGTCTGGCGCGCGAGCTCGCCGACCTCCAACTGAACCGTGCTGCGCGCTACGTGCTGGCCTTCGACGTGGGCGACAGCCTGCCGCGGGGCGCCCACCGCGTCGATGTCGAGGTTCGCCGGAGTGCTCTGCGCAAGCGCGGGGTGCGGCGAGGGCAGGTGCAGGTGCGGCACCGCAAGGGGTTCGCCTACGCCCCGCTGGTCGACCGCCTGGTGGAGCGGACCCGGGCCGCGATGTCGCTCGATCTCCTGCAGAACCCGTACGGCGTCCGACTCGATCTCCAGAACGAGACCCCGCGCGACGACGGCTCGATCGACGCGGAGCTGTTCCTGTCGTTCCCCCTGGCGCGGCTGAACCTGGCCCTGGACGGGGAGACCTATCGCGCGGCTGGCCAGGTCGTGGTGCTCGCGGAGCTCGGTGACTTCGGCGTCGGTCCGCCGCAGCAACTGGCGCTGGACCTGTCGATTCCCGCCGGAGAGGTGGAGGAGGCGCGCCGCGGTGCGTTTGGTGCGCCCATCACGGTGCAGCTTCGGCCGGGTGCGAACCGCGTGGCGGTCGGAGTCTGGGACGCGCTCGCCGGCGTCGGCTCCTTCGTCGGCAAGACCTTCGAGGTGGGCGAAACGGCAGCGGAGCCGTAGTATGCTGTAGTGGCATACGGGCGAGGCACTTCGCCTCGGCACCACAGCGCAGGGGGTGACGGATGGACGTGGAGCAGACAGTCCGGCGGAGCGGAAGCGAGCTGCAGGGAGGGGGAGTGCTGGCTCTGGCGCTGCTGCTCGCGTGGCCTGCGGTGGCTCAGACGCCGCCCAGCCCGCGCGGGGAGCTGGAGACGGCGGTTCGTGAGCACGTGCGAGTGGGCTCGACATCGCGGGCCGTCGCCTCCGGCCTGCGGCGCCGTCCGGGTCGCGATCTCGCGGGGGCCTCCTACGGTAGCGGCACGGCGCTCGCGCCCTCCGTGGCGGAGCCCTCGCCGTGTGGCGAAGGCCTCGGCCCAGGGGCGAGCGAAGCCGGAGTGGACCTCGGGTCCTTCGGTTTCTCGCTGTCCCTGCTTCCAGCACCGTTTCAGCTCCAGGAGCTGGCCGTCCGGCGAGACTGCCCCACGGGTTTCGGGCAATACCCGTTGCCGGAAGACGTGGAGGATCCGCAGCTGGGTGCCTCGAGCAGCTACCGGATCGGAGACAACGGCTTTGCCTTCGTCTACCAGGTCGAGTGGCCCGATCCGCTCCCGGCCGTGATCGACCTCGGTCGAGCGACCTTCTGGAGCGACGGCTATGCCTACGATGTGACCGGCTTCCGCAGCGTGCTGGAGCAGCAGGTCTACGGTGGGGGCGAAGGAGTCTGGGACTTCGAAGACGGGCTCGCCGCGCTGGCGCCCGACCTCAGCGCGCAGTGTTTCGCGCGGCGCGTGGCCGGCTCGTGGAGCGACCTGGGCGCGCAGGGAATCGGCGATCCACGGCCGGCGGTGCAGGGGCTCGCCGAGGACTACTTCTCACTGCTCTACCTCGAGCCGGCGCCTTCGACGTGTGGCTTGCCCGAGCCGGATCCTCGCCTGCAGTTCGACGCCGGGTTCTCTGCCGCAGACGGCACCCGCGTCTCGATGCTCGTGCACAGCCAGCCCGGAATCCCTGCCTCGCTGCCGACCAAGAGCTACGGGGACATGCGCTGGACTCTCCCTGGCGTCGAGATCCTGGCTGCGGTCATCGATCCGAGTGGAGCGCCGACCCCGGCTTCCGAGGCCCGCTTGCAGGCTCTGGCGCTGGCCCTCGATCCTTCGGTCGATCTCGCCTGCGTCGCCGAAGAGCGCCACCTCTCGCCGGAGGAGAGTGTCAGCTTCGGCCTGCCTTCAGCGAACGCGCCACCGGGGTTCTCGCTGACCTACGAGACCCTCCTCGCGAGCGTCTTCCCCGACGGCTGCTCGCAGGCCTCGGGGGTTCGCTCGTACTCCCTCGACTGGCACTTTGCGCGATCGGTCCCTCCGGACCAGGCGGGTGACGGCCTGGAACTGATCGACGCCTACGCGTTCCGCAACCCGAACACCTCGTTCCCGCGAGACGACCAGTTCACGGCCGACGGCTACCTGTGGACGGGCCCGGACGGCACGCAGTTCAACGTCTACGCCTACGACGCGCTGGGCTTTCCGCTTTCGCGCGACGTTTTGGACTTCGTTGCGCGGAGCCTCGATCCGTCGGTCGTTCTGCCCGGCGACTGAGCCGAGCGCTGGGGAGGGATTCCCCGATTCCCCGTGGCGGACATCCTCCCGGTTTCCCCGCCGCGGGGCGTGATGGCTCAGCCGCCAGGTCGATGGATCGGGGCCGCGCCAATCGGTGATCAGCCGACCCTCGCCTCCTGAAACCCGCGCCCCGCGGGGCTCCGGCGCGAATGGGTGAACGGAGCGCCATGGACCCGACGCGCACCGGGCATGCCGCTTGCTCCTGGGGGTCGTGTCTCGCGACCACCACGGCGCGAGGCGTCCTGGAACTACCTGGAGAAGACGTCATGCTCAACTCACGTCGCACCTTCTTGGGAATGTCGTTCTTGATCGTGTCCATGCTCGTGGCCCTCGCCGTTTCGGCAGGAGCCGAGTCGTCCGCTTCGCCCGAAGAGCTTGCGGTGGCTTCCGAGCTCACCGTGCTGAAGGGCTGCATCGGCAAAGCCGCGGGGTCCAAAGGCTGGGTGATCGTCGATGCCGAAGGCACCGAGACGCCCCTCGCTGCTTCGGAGCAGATCGCCATGCTCGAAGGTCACAGCGCGGAGCTGGCCGGAAGCTGGACGGAAGTGGACGGCGACAAGGTCTTCGCAGCAACCGACGTCAAGGACCTCGGAACCTGCTGAGCGGATATGCGGTGCGCTCAGCCACGTCGTCCCGTTCACTGACCGACGGCACCGGTCGGGCGGCGTGGCCGTGAGCACCGCCCCGGGCGGGTCGGCATTCCCGGCCCGCCCTTTTCTTCGATTCGGGTCAGTCGTCGCGAAGCCCGGAAGCGCCTGCTGCCGGCTTGGCCTCGGCGCCGCAGAAGCGCAGAGGCAGGAGGCCCGCCGCACAGTTCGCCTCCAGCTCCGCCTGCCGCTGCTCCGGAGTCCACGCATCGTGGTCTGCGCCGCAGTGGCGGCCTTCGACGAGACCTTCGCGGCACAGCGCGGCGAGTCTCTCCGCCGTCATCGGTCGTTTCCGCGCGGCCCGTGGTGGGGCCGCGCAGGAGCGTGCCGGGAGCAGACCTTCGGTGCAGAGGTGCTGTCGTCGCGCGGCCTCGTGCAACTGCAGGACCGCTGCGCGCGGGGGCTCACCCACCCGCGCGATCTGCATCGTGGGAGACGGGGCTGAAGGCACGCCCCGGGTTGCGAACGGAGCGACGCGGCTCGTGCTCTCCGGCACGCGGTCGAGACGGGTCGGGGAGGAGACCGGCACGTCGGCCAGGAGCAACGGCGTGACGTCGGAAGGGAGGACAACCGGCGGGGCTTCGGAGGTGCGACCCGCGACGGGCAGGGTGGCGAGCACGGGCAGGGCGAGAGTGAGGGCCAGCATCGGACGGAACCACATCTTCCTGTTTCTCCTCGAGCGTTGCTGCGGCAGGCCGCGGTGTCGGGTCGCTGCGCTAGAGACGCAAGGTCTCCGGCAGGTAGCGGCCGAGCAGGTCGTCGTAGTAGGGGCGAAGAGCTTCTGTGTCGGGCGGCACGTCGGTCTTCGAGTAGAGGTCGTAGGGGTTGAACGCCCGGACCCAGGCGAACATCTCGCGATCTCTGGCGTTCATCAGGCGCTGGTACGCGCCCTCGCGGTGGCAGGCGTAGAACGAGTGGTACCGGATCATGTAGAGCCCGGGCTCGGGCAGGTGGTCCTTCAGCACGTGGTAGAGGTACTCGTCGTGCCCCCACGACATGGTGACCGCGTCCAGACCACCCCCCTCTTCGTAGATGCCGAGCTCGGTCTGGTACTCCTGCACCCGCACATCGGGGTTGGCGGCGAAGTACTCCGGGTAGACGACCTTGTCGGAGAACGCGCAGCCCACCGGAAACGTATCGCCGACCACGGCCCACTGCGGCTCGCCCCAGAGGCAGAGCACCTTGCCGAGATCGTGCAGGAAGCCGGTGAGCACGAACCAGTCCGGATGGCCGTCGTTGCGGATCGCCTCCGACGTCTGCAGCAGGTGCTGCAGCTGCGTCAGGCTCGTGTCGGGGTCGGAGTCGTCGACCACCTCGTCGAGGAAGTCGAGTGCCTCCCACGGCGTCATGCGTGCACGAT
The DNA here is from genome assembly GCA_965223385.1 of Candidatus Multivoraceae bacterium. Classification (GTDB taxonomy): domain Bacteria; phylum Acidobacteriota; class Thermoanaerobaculia; order Multivoradales; family Multivoraceae; genus JBCCLJ01. The sequence goes on from CBDCWR010000004.1 coordinate 539,449, forward strand.
CGAGGGAGAGGAACTCCTCCCGTTTCTGCTGCACGAACGCGTACGTCTGGTGCGCGTGGTTGAGCCGGTAGAACTCGCGCACGGAGGAGCGCGCCGGATCGTCGTAGTTGCGGTAGTCCTCGCGCGCCTTGGTGCCGGGGCCGCCGGCGTAGACGTGCTCCACGAAGTCCTCCCACGAGTCGAGGTCGGGGAGAGGAGTGGGGTTCGCTTCGGTCATGGATCGATCTCGCCTTGCTCCGAGGCTATCCGAAGCGCCTGGCCGGGCCGCAAAGAAAAGGCCGGCTCCCTTGCGGGAACCGGCCTCTCCTTGGCCCTCCGTCTTCGAGGGCGGGGTGTCCAGCGAGAGTCAGCGCTGGCCAGCGGAGCCTTCGGCCTCGGCAGCCTCCTGCTCCTTCTGCTTCCGGCGCATCTCCTGGAGCGCCTTCCACTGCTCCTGCATCGCAGGCGGCACGGCGTAGGTGGGCATGTCGTCGGTCTGCTGCTCACGGTCGATGAACGTGTAGTCCATGAAGCCGATCATCATCTCGTCGGTGGTCGCCTCGCCGAAGGTGACCGTCGCCGACGGGTCCGGGTTGGCGGGGTTGTCCGCCGAGTTGTCGAACACCGCGTCGAGCGAGATCTTCGTGCCTGCGGGCAGAATCATGTTCTCGGCCGGCGAGTAGGTCAGCTGCCAGTTGAAGTCGTAGTCGGGCACGTCGAGGAGGATCTGCTCCGTGCCGTCCGGCAGCTTTGCCGTGAAGCGCATGGCCTTGCCGCGCAGGTGCATGTGCGGGGTGAAGTTGAAGACCTCGACGTCGTGGTCGAAGGTGACCTCCGAGTACGACTCGTAGTTGGCCTCACCCGGCGGGATGCGGAGCATGGGGTCGACGATCCACATGGTGGCGACCTTGTTCTCCACGTCCTCGCCCGGCTCGTAGAAGTGCAGGCCGACCGACGTCTCGTCGATGCCACCGGAGCCTTCGCCGGGCTCCTTGTGGTAGTGCATCTGGAAGAAGATCGTCGAGTTGGCCGGCAGCAGTTTGCCGTAGCCGTTGCGGTAGCTCATCGGCACGACGCCCGGAGCCCAGCCCGCGATGAAGTCCATCTCCGTGCGGCCCAGACCGTTGATGTCGTTGAGCGTTGCGCCCGGGGGGCCGAGGTAGGTGAGGTTGTGGTGCGCACCCGCCATGAACGTGGGGCGGATCTCGATCGACTTGATCCAGCGGTCCTCGTCGAGGGGGTTGGTGATCTGGAGCCACTCGTAGTGGTCCTCCATCTCGTCGGTCACCGTGAACGGATCCATGGTGAGCACGAGGTCGGGCTCACCGAGCTGCCACTCGGAGGCGTACGTGGGTGCCTCGGGCGCCTTGGCCAGGTCGCCTGCGGGAGCGCCGGCCTTGACCCAGTTCTGGATGGTCTCGATCTCGGCGTCGGTGAGACGGGCGTCCTCGACGAAGTCACCGTGCTCGGGGTTGGCGAACCACGGCGGCATCGTGCGTGCGGTCACGGCACGGCTGATCGAGCGTGCCCAAGGGCGGGCGGACTTGTAGTCGAGCAGCGACATCGGCGCGACCTGACCGGGGCGATGGCACGACGTGCAGTTCTCGAAGAGAACCGGCGCCACGTCGTCGGCCCACGTCACGTCCTGGGCGTCGGCGTTGGAGGATGGCTCGTTCGCGAACGCGGCGAACGGAACCAGAGCGAGGGCCATGGCGAAGACCAGCGTGCGTCTCATGTCAGTTCCTCTCAGAAGCGAATCTATGGGTGTGCAAGGCGGAAGATCGGATCAGGCGGCGCGTCCGCAGTACGTAGCATCACGTAGAGACATCGCCGGGAGAGTGGACTATAGCCTACAACTGGCCGGTCGGCCAATTGTCTCCTTCGAGGTGGCGTCGACGGTGTATCTTGGCGGGGCCACTCGATCCGCGTCGCGGCGGGCTTTCGATCACGAACGCGTCTTGGGAGACCCCGAATGAAGCTGGGAGTTTTCATCTTCAGCACCGACGAGACCATGCACCCGGCGCAGCTCGCGCGGGCGGTGGAGGAGCGCGGCTTCGAGTCGCTGTGGTTCCCGGAGCACGCCCACGTTCCGACCTCGAGGGAGACGCCGTACCCGCCGGCCGCCGATGGCGTGCTGCCACGCGAGTACACCCGCATCCACGATCCGTTCGTGGCTCTTTCGGTTGCTGCAGCGGTCACGGAGCGCATCAAGGTCGGCACGGGCATCTGCCTCGTCAGCCAACGCGAGCCGATCAAGATGGCGAAGGCTGTGGCCTCGCTCGATCTGCTGTCGGGGGGCCGTGTGATCCTCGGCATCGGGGCCGGATGGCTGCGCGAGGAGATGGAGGCCCTCGGCACCGCGTTCGACTCGCGCTGGAAGCTGACCGCTGACCGCATCGCGGCGATGAAGGCGTGCTGGACGCAGGACGAGGTGCAGTACGAAGGCGACTTCACGAAGATCCCGCCGACCTGGGTCTACCCCAAGCCCGCGCAGAAGCCCCACCCCCCGATCCTGGTGGGTGCCGGCTCGCGCTGGGCGCGGCAGCGCGTCGTCGACTGGGGTGACGGCTGGATGCCGAACTACACCAAGCCCGAGTTCATCGCCAAAGGCATGGCCGATCTGCGGGCCCGTGCGGAGGCGGCCGGACGCGATCCCGACACCCTCTCCGTCACGGTGTTCGGGGCGCCGCTGGACAGCCTCGACACCTACCGCGACATGGGCGTCGACCGCTGCATCCTCGGCCTGCCCTACGCGGGCGACGACGAGGTGATGGCGCGGCTCGACGCCTACTCGACGGCTCTGTGACCCGGCATCTCGTGCGCGGGCCGGGTGCGCTCCTCGCGGCGCTCCTCGCACTGAGCTGCGGCCCCGAGACCGTACTGCACACCCCGGTGTCGTTGGCCTCGCTGCTGACCGACGCACGCCAGGCGGGCAGTGGCCCCTTGCCGATCGGCGTCGTCGCCGCGTCGGGTGACACCGCGCAGCAGACGGTGGTGCTGCAGGCCGGAGCCGCCTTCGAGGTTGGGCTCCACCTCGAAGCGGGAGCTGTGCTCGAGATCGGGAACGTGTCGCTACGTGGTGCCGTGCCTCACCTCTCGGTGAGGATCCAGCACGCCGGGGAGCGGGAGCCCACCGAGCTCCGGCTGAGCGCCTCGCAGGAGGCGACGGTCGTCCCGCTCGCCGAAGCCGCCGGACCCACCCTGCTCGCGCTCGAGGTGCCTGTGCAGCCGGGTGCCGCGGGCCACGTGGTGCTCCGCGACGCGTCCGTCCGCGGGGTGGTCGCGCCAGAGCTGCCGGTGTCGTCGCCGTACGGCGCGCAGAGCTCCGGCGACGCCGACACGGCGCGGGCCCTGCCGCACGTCGTGGTGTACCTGATCGACACGCTCCGAGCCGATCGCCTCGGCGTGTACGGCGCCGACGATGGACTCACTCCGCACATGGACGCTTTCGCCCGCGGCGCAACGGTTTTCGCGCAGGCCGCGTCCCAGTCGTCGTGGACGCGCGCGTCGGTGGCCACTCTCTTCACTGGTCTCTACCCGCACGAGCACGGCACGAATCGACGGGCGCAGGCGCTCGCGCAGGAGCACCTGACGCTCGCCGAGGCGTTGCGCGAGGCGGGGTACGAGACGGCCGCCTTCCTCACGAACCCGAACGTCACGCCCGAGTTCGGCATGACCCAGGGGTTCGATCACGTGTGGTTCGAGCTCGAGGCCAACTCCGACGTCGTCGGTGCGCGGGTGGAGGAGTACCTCGACGGGAGGGGCGACTCCGATCGGCCTCTGCTCCTCTACGTTCACACGATCGATCCGCACGCGCCCTACGACCCTCCTGAGGAGTGGCGTGCGCGCTTCGCGTCAGCGGTCACCGCCGAGGCTGCAGAGCGCTCGTTGCGAACGCTCTTCGACCTGCAGGCGGGCCGGGCCGAACCGTCCGACGAGCTCCAGGCTGATCTGGAGGCGCTGTACGACGCGGAGGTCGCGTTCAACGACGCCAGCTTCGGGGCGCTGCTGGCTCGCCTCGAGTCGGTTCTCGGGGCGAACCTGGTCGTCGCTCTCGTGTCGGACCATGGAGAGGAGTTTGCCGAGCACGGCGGCTGGCAGCACGGTCGGACCCTGCTCGAAGAGAGCGTGCACGTGCCGATGATGCTCCGCCTCCCGAAAGGTCTCGGGGTGGCGCCTCCGGCGCGGGTCGAAGGGCCGTCCGAGCACCTCGACCTCGTGCGACTGCTGCAGGCAGCCGTGTTCGCTCCGCGCCGCCTCGAGGAGCATTTTGCGCAACTGCAGGCTCCAGACCGCCTCGTGGCCACCTATCTCCATCTCGACGGCAGGCCGAGGTTCGCGCTTCGCACGGGCAACGACAAGGTGGTGTTCCGTGCCGCCGGCGGCCGGCTCGACCGGGATCGTCTCTTCGATCTCGGGACCGACCCGCGCGAGGCGGCCAACCTCGCGCTGGAGCGCCCCGTGCGTCTCGCGCTCCTGCGCACCTGGGCCCAGCGTCACCTGCGCGAGGGGCTCGCGCGCCGAGAGATCGCCGCGCCCGACGTCGAGATCGACGAGACGATGCGCCGCAACCTCGAGGCGCTGGGCTACCTCGGCGGCCGCTGAGGCCGGACCGGTGCGGGGCAGCGGCTCGCGGCGCCTCGTGGAGTGAGTGGTGCCAACGGCGTCGGGCGACGCCGCCTCGTCCGCCGTTCGACGGCGGGAGGACGCGTCGTGGCCCGCCAGGCCGGCGACTCGGGTCGATCGCACGGGCGGAGGGTCTCTGTGAGATCGTGTTAGTCTATGCTTACATGACAATGAACTGCCAGAATGTGCTCGCCGCCCTCGTCGATCCGACGCGGCGCGAGGTCTTCGAGCTCCTGCGCTCGGGCCCCCGCGCGGTCGGGGAGCTCGCCGAGCACGTGCCTGTCAGCCGCCCTGCCGTGTCGCAGCACCTGCGCGTGCTCCGCGACGCACGCCTCGTGCAGTGCGTGGCCGAAGGGAAGCGCAGGGTCTACAGCATCGATCCGAGTGGTTTGGAGGAGCTCGATCGCTATCTGTCGTCGTTCTGGGGCGATGCCCTGGAGGCGTTCCGGCAGGCGGCGGAGCGCAGGCTGGGTCAGCTTGCTGCGGATGTGGGGAATGGAGGGGGACGTGGGGAAGAGACCACCTGAGCGGGCCGGGCGCCTCGAAGTGCGGCGTGAGGTCGTCGTGCAGCAAGCGCCGCCCGAGGCGTTCGAGCTGTTCACCGAAGGTCTGGCGGACTGGTGGCCTCTCGAGACCCATGCCCTGTCGGCCGATGCGATCCACTGCGGAATGGAGTGCCGCGTCGGTGGACGTGTCTTCGAGATCGACGGTCAGGGGGAGCGCACCGACTGGGGAACCCTGACGGTCTGGGAGCCGCATCGGAGGCTCTGCATCGAGTGGGATCGTCCGGGGGCACCCCACCAGACGGTCGACGTCCGGTTCCTCGAGCACCCGCGCGGCACGCGCGTCGTGCTGTCGTCGGTGCCGCAGTCGGCCGGGGTGGGGGAGGCCGCCCCGGACCTTGCCGACGCGGCGCGCGAGCGCGGCCCCGGAAAGCAGGTCGAAGCTCTCGTGCGTCAGGCGGGCGACCTCATCGACCGTGGCGAGCTTCGCTCCGCACTCTCTCTGGCCCGCGACGCACGGCGCGTCGCGCTGCAGTCGGAGCAGGGGGCGCTCCAGAGATCGGCAGACCGGACACGCTGCTCTGCCATTCTGGTGGCCGGCCGGGCGCGCTGGGTGCTGCGCACGCTCAAGCGTCAGCTCGACGACCGCCTCGAGCCCTCGGAGAGCATGCGCGTGCACTACCAGCTCGCACTCGCCTACGAGCTCCTCAAGCAGCCACGCAAGGCGCGGTTCTACAGTCAGGCGGCGCTGCTGCTGGCGCGGGACCAGGGTGATGCGTACTGGCTCATCGCCTGCCTCAACCAACAGGGCAACACCCTGCTGGCCGGCGGCGAAGCGAAGGAGGCCGAAGAGGTCTACGAGGAGGCGCTCGAGCTTCTCGACCCGTCCCACGTCGCGGAGCGGCTGCAGATCGAGTGCAACTTGGGCTACTGCGCCCTTCTGCGTGACGACCCGCGCGCGGCCGTGCACACGCTCCGGAAGAGCCTCAGCGGCTGGCGTGCCCTCGGCAACGAGCGCCAGGAGATCCTGCCGCGTCTCGATCTCACCCAGGCGTACCTCGCACTCGGCCGCTTCGGAAAGGCCGTGCGGCAGGGGCGGGCCGCCTACGAGCTCGCCCGCAGGTATCGCGACAGCGAGCAGGTCACCCGGGCGCTGTTCCTTCTCGGGGAGTGCGGAACCGGTCTCGAGGACGAAGAGCTCGCGCGGGACAGCCGCGACGGGCTGCAGCATGACGAGCTGCTCGAGAGCTTCCGGCACCTCATCGACACCGGCATTCCCCTCGGGTTCAACGAAGCCATCAACTGGAGGGCATGATGAAGAGCCTGACAGCGAGAGCACTGCTCCTTCTGTGCGCCGTGGTTCTCTTCGGCTCGCCTCTGCGCGCAGAGTCTCTGCCGTCACAGATCCTCACCGAACGAGGTGAGCTGGTCTCTTTGCAGCGCTCCTCCACCAACCCGCCACGGTCCGGTGACGTGGCGGAGGCCGCGCCGTCCGCCTCCGAGCTCGCCCTGGTCCTGCGCTCCCCGGCTGGCGCGGTCAGGCGCTGGCCCGTGGCGGAAAGTACCGAGGGGCTGCTCGTCCGGGGCCTCGTCTACCACGAAGACCTGGGCCAGGTGTTCGTGGTCTGGGAGTCGCCGCTCTCGGGAGGTCGGTCGCGGCTTCACCTCGGCGCGCACGACCTCGAGGGTTGGGTGGGCGCCCGTGCTTTCCCGAGCCCCGGGGGTGCCTTCCTCGGCTCCGCGCTGCTGAGCGCGACCCGGGCGTCGGATGGCAGCGGTGCGATGGACGCGCGGCTGCACGTGGCGGGGCACGTCGAGGGCGCCGCTTCGCCTCGGCTCTGGGTGCAGCGGCTCGAGTCCGGGTGGAGCGATCAGGCACCGGCCGGCTTCGACCTCACGGAGCTCCTCGCGCCCGCACGCCGCGCGGGGGAGACCGTGCGCCCGGACGACCTGCTTCTCCTGCGGAGCGGGGCAGATCACACGGAGGTGCTCCTGGGCGTCACGGACGCTGCATCGCACGACCTTCTCGTCGTCCGGATCAGTCCGGTGCCCGACGATCTGAGCGCTCTCGCCGCCGATGCACGCGCGCAGATCACCCGGGTGGGCGCCACGGCACCGTCTCATGAGGCTCTCTCCCAGTCGATGGGCCGCTACCTGCGCGAACGTGCGTCGGCCTACGACGCCGAACTGGGCGGCTTCATGGCCTACGCCGTGGAGCGTGTCGTGCTGGAGACCGACGCGCCGCTCACGGACGACGGGCTGAAGCGGCTGGGCCAGGACGCCCGGGCTCAGATCACCCGGGTGGGCCTCCGGCCGCGAGGCCGCAAGGGCGCCGGTGGTCTCGAGCCGTGGCTCCAGCACGCGGGGGCTCGCGTGGAGGCCGTCGCGGACGAGCGCGACGCGCTTCTCGTCGACCTCGTGGCGGCCTGGCCACTGCCCGACCTGGTTCCGGACGCGTCGCTCCTCTTCCTCTCGGGCGACGGCCGGCGGGGCCTGTTTGTGTCGATTCAGGAGGGAGCGGTTCTGGTCATCCAGGGCACCGAAGGTCAGTGGTCGGAGGTGGAGAACCTCGGCGAGGCGGACGTGCTGGTCGATCTCGATCGACTCCTGCAGCGTCGTGTGGAGTGGGCGAGCGAGTCGTTGCCCGACGAAGGCGGCTGAGCCGACGCTGCTACGCTGGCTCCAGATCCCGGAGGACCCTTTGGAACTGGACGCCACCTCGCCGCGGCATCTCGCAGGCAAGTACGCCATCGTCGGTGTCGGTGAGACGCCGTATCGCCGCGGCTCGGACCAGAGCACGCGCGCGCTCGCGACCACCGCGATCTCGAATGCACTGGCCGACGCCGGGCTCGAGCCGGCCGACATCGACGGCATGTTGTCGTACCAGCTGGGCGATTCCACCAGCGGTTCCGTCGTCTCCGCCGATCTCGGCGCGCGGCTGAACTTCTTCGTGGACATCAACGGCGGCGGCTCGAGTACCGAAGCGCTCGTCGGCATCGCCATCGGGGTCATGGAAGCGGGCATGTGCGAGGCGGTCGCCATCTTTCGCGCCATGAACGGCTTCACCCAGGTGCGCATCGGCGGCACGGGCGCGCGCTCTGCGGTGCCGGTGAAGGGGGACGATCTCCACGCGCGCGCCTACGGCTGGCAGGCGGCCGGCCAGCGGTTTGCCCCGGCGTTCCTGCGCCACATGTACGACTACGGCACCACACCGGAGCAGGTCGCCCACGTGAAGGTGGCCCACAGCCAGCATGCGTCGAACAATCCGAAGGCGTACTACAAGAAGCGGGTGACGGTGGAGGACGTGGTTGCGAGCCGCATGATCTGCAAGCCGCTCCACCTCCTCGACTGCTGCGTCGAGACCGACAACGCCACCTGCCTCATCGTCACGTCGAAGGAGCGGGCCGCAGACCTGGCGAAGCGTCCGGTCTACATCCGCTCGGTCGTGGGCCGATGCAGTCGGCCGCGCGGCGACATGCACTACCAGCACGGCCCCATCTCCACGGTGGCGGGCCACTACGCCAAGGACATCCTGTGGCCGAACGCTGGCGTCGACCCGCACGACATCGACGTGACGGGCTCGTACGACGCGTTCACGTTCACCACGCTGATGCAGCTCGAGGACTACGGCTTCTGCGCGAAAGGGGAAGGCGGCGAGTACGTGTCGAACGGCACGATCGAGCTGGGGGGTGCGCGCCCCAACAACACGTCGGGTGGCCAGCTGTGCGAGGGCTACACCCACGGGATGAACCTCGTGATCGAGAACGTCCGTCAGCTGCGCTGGGAGGCCGACGACAGCTGTCCCGTGGGCCCGGACGGTGCGAAGCAGCACACCTACGACTACTCGGAGGGTGGCTGCCGCCAGGTGCGGGAGCCGCGACTTTCGGCAAACCTCGGATGGGGCACGCCCGGCTACGGGTCGGCCCTCGTTCTGGAGCGCGGGTAGCACCATGGCGCTCTCGGCCGAGTATCTCGGCATGCACCTCCTCGTCGAGGACACAGACGGCGAGAACCTCGAGTATTTCGGCTACTGCGCGCGCGGCGAGTTTCGGCTGCAGCGCGGAACGAAGAGCGGCCTGCTGCGGTACCCACCCACCACGGCCTGCCCGTGGACCGGCGACCGGGAGGCCAAATGGGTGCCGGTCGAGGGAAGGGGAGTGGTGCACTCCTACGCCGAGGTGCATCACCCCATCCAACCTGCGTTCCGCGACAAGGTGCCCTACATGGTGCTCCTCGTGGAGCTGGACACCCAGAGCGGCGCACCCACGCCGGACGAGGGGCTACGCGTCGCCGGCAACCTGGTGGACGCGGAAGGCAACTTCGCATCGCCGGAGCTGATCGCCTCCGTCGGCATCGGCAGCCGCATGAGGATGGTCTTCCAACAGGTGAACAATCAGCTGGCCCTGCCGATGTGGACCCTCGACGACGAGGTCGAGCAGCCGGCGCCGTGGCGGTATCCGGAGTGATTCAGAACAGATGAGGGTAGGGGTGCGAGAGCGGCTGGGCTACGTAGAGACCAGCCCCGGTGCACGGCGTGCTTCGAAGGTGGTCTGCTCGCCCAGAGCTCGATCCGCCTCGATCATGCGGCCGTCGGTCTCGAAGGTGAAATCGACGATGTTGCCGGCGGCGTTCACCTGGGTCTGGTTGCCGGAGGCGTCGAAGGCGTAGCTCCGGGTGCCTGAGCCATTGAGGGTGACGTCGTCGGGGACGAGAGAGCTCATCATGAGGTCGTGCGAAACCTGTGCGTAGGTCTCGGTAGCCCTTGCGAGTATGAGGTCGGTTAGCGACCCAGCCCGCGCTCATTGTGACAATCGACAGCACAAAGACGCACTCCGTTCCCTACCTTTTGCCGCTGGAGCTTCTCTGCCGGGGTCGGAGCTGCCTCACCCACGTGGGTCCGCAGCCGGAGGACATCGCGCGTGGGACTATGCTCACCTCACCCGTTCCTTATCGATCCACCTGACGACGCACTTCGACGTGCGCACGCTGGCTCGTCGCTCCAAGGAAATTGCGAGGCCCTGAATGAGAGTCGGAACCACTCTGCCGCAGAAGGACCTGAACGACGTCCCGGCCGCGGCCCAGCGCATCGAGGAGCTGGGCTACGACGGCGTCGGCACCCAGGACAACCGCTACGGGCCATTCCTCTCTCTCGGGGTCGCTGCGGTCGCGACGGAGCGCATCGAGCTCGCCACGAGCGTCGCGATCGCCTTCCCACGCTCACCCATGGTGGTGGCGAGCCTCGCCTGGGACCTGCAGCGTGCGTCCAAGGGGCGGTTCTGCCTGGGGCTGGGGTCGCAGGTGAAGGGCCACATCGAGCGACGCTTCAGCGTGCCGTGGAAGGCCCCCGCGCCGTTGATGAGTGAGTACGTGCGCGTTCGTTGCGTGCCATCTTCCGCTGCTGGCAGAACGGTGAGCGCCTGGCCTTCGAGGGCGAGCACTACAACTTCAGCCTGATGACGCCCAACTTCTCGCCGGAGCCGCTGGAGGTACCCACGCCGCCGATCACCATCGCGGCCGTCGGCCCCGCGATGCTGCGCCTCGCCGGGCGGCATTGCGACGGCGCGCGCCTTCACGGTTTCTGCACCCGCAAGTACCTCGAGAACGTCGCTCTGCCTCTGATCGAAGAGGGCATGCAGAAGGCACCGGGCGGCCCGCGCGCGCGCGCCAACTTCCAGATCTCCGGGGGCGGCTTCGTCGCCACCGGCGCCGACGACGAGACCGTGGCGCGCCAGTTCGAGTTCATCCGCAAGCGCGTCGGCTTCTACGGCAGCACGCGCGCGTACTGGCCGGTGTTCGAGCAGCACGACCTCCTCGATCTCGGCGAGAAGCTCAACGTGATGTCCAAGACCGGGCGGTGGGACGAGATGGCCGAGGCCGTGCCCGACGACGTCGTGCGCCTGTTCTGTGCCGTCGGGCGTCACGACGAGATCGAGAGCGCCATCGAGGAGCGCTTCGGCGGGCTGGTCGACAGTGTCGGCTCGAGCGCGTCGACCGACATGCCGGGAGAGATGACGTCGGAGGTCATCCAGGACGTGCGGCGGATCTCGAGCCCGTTCGGGGGGTTTGCCACGACAGTCTAGGCGACCTCCCCGGTGCGTCCCGTGCTCCGGGCGTCTCGCGTCTCCCCGGGGACGCGTGCGCCCGTGCGACGGGTACGCTCCTGGCATGAAGAGACGCTCCCCTCTCTCCGCCGCCCCCTACCCCCTGTGCGTTGGCGCGGCTTTCTGCCTCGCCGTGGTTGTGGCGTCACTCGCGTCCGCGGCGGATCCGCTGTCACGGGAGGACGTGAAGGAGCGCCTGCCGCGCCCCGCCGACCTGGGCACCGGGTGGGAGTGGGTGAACGAGGACCGACCCATCTCCGACCTGGGATTTCAGATCACGGCGTACTACCACTTCCGAGACCCCGACGGCCGGCAGAACGACTCCCCCGTCGTCGACGTCCGCGTTGCCGACAGCCCGACTGCCGCCGAGGCGCAGTGCGCGGCGGCCGAGCGTCGCCGGCGCGCGGGCGATCAGGTGGTGGTCGACCGGGAGCCGTCGCTCGGCCCGACCGGCTTCCAGTCGCACTACGGCCCGCACCTCGAGTACGGGCGCCGCGTCACGTTCTGCGTGGCGAACGTCTTCGTGACGATCGGCCCGAGTCGTCGCGGGCTGGAGGTCGCCCGGGCGATCCGGGGTGCACTCGAGCGTTAGACTCCAACGGTCAGACCGGGAGCATCGTGAGTCCCCACGTGGAGCAGTACCGGTCCGCGGCAGCGCTCGATGCGCGGGTGGACCTCCATCGTCGCTACACCCCCCGAGGGCGCGACGTCTGGGATCTCGTGTGGGACACGTACCCCCTGCGCGCGGGCGACCGGGTCCTGGAAGTCGGATGCGGGTCCGGGGGCTTCTGGCTCCACGGAAACGACGCCGTGAGGCTGGATTTGAATCTGACCCTGACGGATGCCAGCGAAGCCATGCTCGCGAGCGCCTCCGAACGACTCGGCGCTCGCGGAGTTCGAGCCGTGTACGAGCGCGCCTCGGTGGAGGACCTGCCGTTCTCGGACGGCGCGTTCGACGTGGCGCTCAGTCACTTCATGCTCTACCACGTGAGCCAGAAGGAGCACGCCGTCCGCGAGTTGCTCCGGGTCACGCGGACGGGAGGCTGGGTGGGGGTGGTGCTGACCGGGCCCGAGAACATGGGGCGGATCTACGAGCTTGCCGCCAGCGCGAGCCCGGATCGCTCGATCGCAAAGAGCGATTCGATGCGCTTTACGGCCGTCGAGGCGGAGCCGCTGCTGCGATCCGTGTTCGCCGCGGTCGAGCGGGTCGACTACAGGTACACCATGGCCGTGGACGACGCCGACGTCCTCGTTCGCTACGCCCAGTCGTGCCCGACCTTCCCGTCGCAGGATGACGCGCGCTTCTGGGATGCGTACCGCACCGCTGTGGTCGAGGACATCGAACGACGAGGCGCCGCCGGGGTGGAGAAGCAGGCCGCCATCTTCCGTTGCCGCTGACCGGACGGAGTGTTCGAGACTCGGTCAGCCAGCCGGCTTGATCTGCTCGGCAGCACCCTTCTCGGCCACCTCGGCATCGTGCGCCTCTTTGGCATCGACGAGCTGGGGCATCACGCGGTCGAGGTCCTTCAGGGTCCACATCTCGCCCGTGGTGAACGAGCGGATCACCGCCGGCTGCTGCATGATGCCCACCCAGCCGCGCATGATGTCGAAGATCTGACCGGTGATGTGCTGGGCCGGCTCGGAGCACAGCCAGGTGACGACGGGCGCGATCTGGGCCGGGCTCTGGTCGGGCGCCGTGTCGTCCACCGACGCTCCGCGCGCCGCGCGGAGGTCGGCCGTCATGCGGGTGGTCGCTCCGGGCGAGATGGTGTTGCTGGTGCAGCCGTACTTCGCCATCTCGAGGGCGACGACGCGGCTGAAGCCGGCGATTCCGGCCTTGGCGGCGCCGTAGTTCGACTGCCCGAAGTTGCCGTACAGCCCCGAGACCGAAGAGAAGTTGATGACACGGCAGCCCTGGCGGTTGGTCTCGCGGATGTAGCGCACGAACGGGCGCGTGCAGCAGTAGTGCCCGCGGAGGTGCACGGCGATCACGGCGTCCCAGTCTTCGGGCTCCATGTTGAAGAGCGTGCGATCGCGCAGGATGCCGGCGTTGTTCACCAGAATGTCCATGCCGCCGAAGGTGTCGAGAGCGGTCTGGAACATCGACTCGCCGCCCGCGACCTCGGCCACCGAGGCCCCGTTGCCGACCGCTTCGCCTCCCGCATCGCGAATCTCCGCGGCCACCTGGTCGGCGAGGTCGGAGCCACCCGTGCCGTCGACGTTGCCGCCGAGATCGTTGACGACCACCTTGGCGCCTTCCGCGCCGAACATGTGGGCGATGTCCCGCCCGATGCCGCGGCCCGCACCGGTGACCACCGCCACCTTGCCTTCGAGAGCTCCCATGGCTGCCTCCTCTTGGATTTGGCGGCAGCTTAGCTCAGCCGAGTTGCGCTCCGATGCCCCGAGGGCGTCCTGATCCTCAGGCGAGCGCCGTCTCGAACAGGGCGAGCATGCGGCCCCAGGCCTTTTCGGCCTGCGCCTCGTTGTACACCGCCGAGTCGGGCGGGCACCAGCCGTGCATCGCGCCGGCGTACACCTCGATCTCGGCCGGGATTCCGGCTGCGGCGTACGCTTCCTTCAGCGTCACCTTGGCCTGCGGATTCCTCTCGTCGTCGTTCTCGGCGACGCAGTGGAGCATGTGCGCCTTCGTCTCGGGAATGAGGAGATGGGGGCTGTCGTCGCCGTCCGTGGCGAGCCCGCCACCGTGGAAGGTCGCCCCGGCGGCGAGGCGATCGGGAACGGCCGCGACGGTGCGCATGACCATGGGACCGCCCATGCAGTAGCCGGTAGTGCCGATGCCGCGCGCGGTGTCGACCGCCTGCTGCTGGTCGATGAATCCGACGAACGCCTTGGCGTCCGTGAAATGGGTCTCCGCGCTCAGGTTGCGGGCCATGGGCAGGACAATGGCGCGCGTCTCCGGCTGACCGAAGGAGGCACCCTCCTCGACCACCGGCGACTTCGCGTCACGGTAGAACGGGTTGACCGTCAGCACCGAGTAGCCCGACTGCGCGAGGCGCTTGCCCATGGCGCGGAAGGCCGGCCGTAGACCGAGGATGTCGGGCCACACCAGCACCGCGGGGTGTTTCCCGGAAGCGGGGTGCACGAAGTAGGCGTCACAGGTGCCGTCCGGCGTCTCGATCGTCACGTCGGTCTCGACCACGTCCTGGGCGTTGGCCACCGGGGGGAGAACCGCCATGAGGCCCGCTGCGGCCGAGACCCTGCCGAAGTCGCGTCGGGTCAGATTTCCCTTCCGGAGCAGTTCTTCGGCGTCGAATTGCGTGTCGTGGTCGCACATGGAGAGCCTCCTGAGATCGTTCGCGGACGGGTGGGGAGCGGAGCGGAAGGAAACGTCAGTGTACCGAGTCGTAGGTGTCGCGCCCGGTGTCGGAGTGACCCTCGAGACGGGAGGCAACCGCGCGTCGCCTCTTGGTCAGGGCTGCTGGAACGTCTCCGGCGCGAGGGGCACCTTCTGCAGAACGCCCGGCTCGGCCATCAGGGCCTCGATCTCTTCGATCCCGCGTGGAACGAACCAGGTGAAGTTCTCGACGCCGTCCTCGGTGACCACGACGACGTCTTCGATCCGAACGTAGAGCTTCTCCTCGTGGACCCACATCATCGGGTCGAGTGCGAGCACGACGCCCGGCTCGAGCGGTCCGGCGCGGTAGGTGCCGACGTCGTGCACGGCCAAGCCCACGGGGTGCGACATGTGACCGCGAAAGGCGAGCATGTCTTCGGCCGCCTGGCGATAGATCGGCTTCGACCACGCGGTGGCCTCCCACACGGGGAGCATCGCAGCGGCCGCCTCGTCCATCACCTGGTCGGCCGCCACGCCGGGGCGGATGCGGGCCAGCAGCTCGTCGTAGTACCGCTTCACGAAGCCGTACAGCTCGCGCTGCCCCGGGGTGAACTTCCCATTGGCAGGGAAGATGCGGGCGATGTCGCTGGTGTAGTAGCGGTAGTCCGGCGCGTAGTCCATCAGCACGAGGTCGCCGTCTTCGAGAGCACCGTCGTTGCGGTAGTAGTGGCCGAAGTAGGCGTTGCTCCCGGTGCCCGTGATCGAGCGGTAGCCTTCGCCGCGTGCGCCGTTCGCGAGAAAGACGTAGCGAGCCGCAGCGTCGAGCTGGTACTCGTACGCGCCAGGCTCGGCCGAGCGCATGGCCTCCATGATGCCGAGGCCGGCCAGCTCGCTGGCGCGGCGGACGAGCGCGATCTCTCGGGGGCTCTTCCGGATGCGCAGGCGGTCGAGGACGGGGGTGAGGTCGCGGATCTCGAACTGCGGATAGCGCTCGCGCAGCAGCGCGACGAAGCGCCCCTCGCGCGATGGAGCGCCGCCCCAGGGGTCGGCGATCTCGCCCGCGAGCCCGATGAGCAGCTCGTCACGGCTCTGCTTTGCGGCCTCCGCGGGGCTCAGCATGGTGTACAGGAGCGGCGCCGGCGGGAGCAGGTGCGGGCCCATGAGGTCGCGCCCCATGCGCTCGAGCGGCAGGACCACGTCGACACCCGTCAGCTCGAGCACAAGGGTTTCGTCCTCGGCTGACAGCACCTTCCCCTCGCCGCGCTCCCTGCGCGCGTCGCGGTGGGGCAGGTACAGCGTGGTGCGGCGGGAGCGCCCGTCGAGCAGCAGGTAGGCGTGCGGAACCTCGACCCCGGAGAGGTAGTAGAACGTGTTGGTCTGACGGAACTTGCGGAAGCCCCGGATGTTGGGGGCTCCCTGCACGAGGGCCAGCGCTTCGTCACCGATGGCGTCGAAGACCCGGGCGCGGCGGGCGGCGAACTCCTCGGGCGGAAAGTCGGTCTGGTGCTTTGCGCTCTCCTGGGCGAAGGCGCAAGGCGTGAGAAACAGGAGCAGGCAGGCAGCCGGGGTCCAGCGCACGGAGGTCTCCCGTAGTTCAGAGGTCGAGCCTTGGGGCGCACCCAGTGTAGCGGCGCGCATGGGGCCGCCGGCTCGGCGATCACCGCTGCGTCGGCGGGTGTCCGGGGTCGGGGGCGCTCAGTGCGGGTGCTGCTCGAGATGCAGGCGCAGCAGATCTTTGCCGTAGTCGTTGCCGTTCGGCGTGCGGACCAGGGCGTGGATGTGCTGCCGGTTCGGCACGGGCGGCAGGATGTGCCGGAGATTCGCCGGCCGCTGGTGGTCGAACTCGATCAGGATCACCGGGCTGTGGATCCGGTAGTAGTAGACCAGCTCGTCGTCGGGGCCGTCGGTCTTGCCGATCCACGCGAAGTGGGTGCGGTCGAGGTGCTCGGCGACGTCCTCCATCCACACCTTTGCGTGCGCATCGCGCAGGTTGCCAACGTAGAGACGGACCAGGTCGAGCAGCGCCTGCTGATGCTCCTTCGACAGGCTCTTCGCGGCGAGGCCCTCGTAGGGCAGCACCAGGTTGTCCTGCAGCGCTTCGCCCTGGTTGTGGTTTCCGTTCTTCTCGGTCTCGAGCGTCGCCTTCTCCTGCTGCTTGCGCGGCAGAGAGCGCATGAACGCCAGCCCGGCGGCCTGCTCCTCCTGCAGGATCGCCGTGCCGGCGAACTTCCCGGCCTCGGCGATCACGGGCTCGGAGCCGACGAAGGTGGGAGTCATCACCACCTGGTCGCCGAGTACGAAGTAGTTGACGATGAGGTGATGACCGTCGAGCTGCCAACCCCAGGGCCCGGAGGAAGACGGCTCTCCCATCACCGTGATGTGGTACATCCACTCGCCGAACTCGGCGAAGTTGTTGCCGGCCAGCTCGCCGAGCGTGTGGTTGAGCCGCATGATGTCGCGGCTCAGCTCGAGGCCTTTGGCGGAAAGTGACGTCCGCAGGAGGGTGAAGGCGAGGTCACGCTGCGTGTCGTCCATCTCCTCGAAGCTGACGCCAGCGCGCCGATAGAAGTGCTGGTTCATCCACCGGCGCCACTCGTCGTCGTCCACCGCGAAGGTGGAGCGCGCGCGCTGGTCGTCGGTGAGCCCTTCGAGAAAAGCCGCCGCCGCTGCGCGCACCGGCTCCGTGGAGACGCCGGTGGAGCGGAGCCCGAAGAGGCCGGCTTCGACCTCACCGTCCGTGGTGACGCCGACGAACGGCGTGTCGGCGATGCGCTGGTGGCTGCGCTCCGACATCTGCACGAAGCGCTCGAGGCGCTCCGGTGGGAGCTCCTCCGCGACAGGCACCCCGAGGAGCGCGGCGCTGCCGAGGAGGGTGGCGAGCAGAAGCGGCGGGAGGGCGAGAAGGCCGAGGGCGCGCAGGGCGAGAGGTGTGCGACGAAGGTTCACGGCTGTATCCGGTGGCGGCGGTCGTTCGAAGATGGACCGACCCTATCTCCTCGAGCGAAGACCCACCCGTCAGAAGCGCCAGGCCACGCGCCCGGGGCGCTAGGTTCGGCGTTCAGAAACGCCAGAAGAGCGTGAAGCGCACCACGGGGAACACCTCGTAGTCGTCGACCTCGCTCTGCAGCTCGCGCTCCTGCTCGTCGAGGAAGGCGTCCAGGAGCGCGTCGCCGCCCGGAATGAGGTCGACAGGGAGCTCGGTGTCGGCCGTCACCTCGATGTCGGGCTCGCCGTAGAAGATGACGCCGAGATCGAGAGCGAGGCCCATGCCGCTCGACTTGCGGTTGCCGCGCCAGCCGAGGCCGAGGTAGGGCGCGAGGGAGTCGACCTCGGCGGTGGCTTCGAGCGTGCCGAAGTCGATCGGCCCCAACAGGGTCCGCGCCTGGTCGACCAGCGTCGGGCCGAACTCACGCAGAAGTAGATCTTCGACCGGAGCCGTGCCGCGGATGTCGTGGTCCTGGAAGACGACACCCGCCGTGAGGTGAAACGCGCCAGCGAAGGGAGAGAGGTCCACCAGCAGGGCCGCGGAGCGCAGATCGGCATCTCCCTCGTAGCGCACGGCATCGGTGGAGAAAGACTCGCTGATGCTGAATCCGGTCGCGCTGAGGCGTCCGCGCAGGAGTCCCGTGACGCTGTGCGCGATCTCGAGGCCCGCTCCCTCGGTGCTGGCCACCAGTCCCAGGTCGGTCCTGCCCTGAGCTGCCGCCGCGGTCGCTGCAAGAGAGAGGAGGGTTGCCGCGGCCGCCGCGACGAGCGCGGTGCAAGGTGAGTGGCGCGCGGTTGGTGTGGTCGACGCCCTCGCCGAGGGACGGTGTCGGGGAATCGGATGAGACATGGGCGCTCCCGAAGCAGTCGCCGCGCTGTGTCCACGGCGCGGACCGAATAGTTGTGTATGGCGATTTTTACATGGCTAGCCGTCGCGAGGACGAAACGGAGGGACGGAGCGGCAAGGAGGCCGTGCGCGGAGCTCGCGATGTGGTTTCCCGAACGGGATCTTCCCTAGACGTTTTTTCTAAGAAGACAGCCATCGACGAGCACAAGGAAAGCTCTTCCTTCGGCTCCGTTGCTAGCGTCCGCGCATGCAGTACGGCTTCGTTCTCGACCAGAATGCCTGCATCGGCTGTCACGCCTGCACCGTCGGGTGCAAGGCGGAGAACGACGTGCCGCTCGGTTCGTTTCGCACGTGGGTGAAGTGGGTGGAGGAGGGGGAGTTCCCGGAGACGAAGCGCTCGGCGGCCGTCCTTCGCTGCAACCACTGCGCAGACGCCCCGTGCATCACCATCTGTCCGACGAAGGCGCTGCACAAGCGCGACGACGGCATCGTCGATCTCGATCAGAGCCGCTGTATCGGCTGCGCCTCGTGTCTGCAGGCCTGTCCCTATGACGCGATCCACATCGACGAGCGCCGCGGCACCGCGGCCAAGTGTCACTTCTGCGCCCACCGCCTGGAGGTGGGGGTGGCTCCGGCGTGCGTGTCGGTTTGCCCGGAGCAGGCGATCAAGGTGATCGACACGAGCAACGGCGAGACCATGCAGCTGCTCCGGGAGCTGGGCGCCGCGACGCGCAAGGTGGAGCGCGGCACGGGGCCCCGCACGTTCTATCTCGGAGCGTCGGAAGCGTCGCTCGACCCTCTGGCCGTGACCGGCGCCCGCACGCTGTCGCACGCCGAGGTGCCGGACCCGCTCCCGTCGCCCGATACCTTGGCTGCCCGGGCCGTGTACGACACGCCGAAGCAGCTGCACTGGGGAACCAAGATCGCCGCGTACATGACCACCAAGGCCCTGGCTGCGGGCGCACTTCTGCTCGCGTCCGCCTCGGCCTGGATCCCCGACGTTCCCGCCGTGGCACTCGGCTGGATCTCCTTTGTCGGAATCGCGATCACGGCGCTCCTGCTGATCGCCGACCTGCACAAGCCGTCGCGCTTCTACTTCCTGCTCACGAAGCCCAACCCCGACTCCTGGCTCGTGCGGGGCGGCGCTGCGCTGGCGGCCCACGGGGCTCTCTCGCTGCCCTGGGCCCTGGGAATCCCGGATCCCGCGTCCGGAGGCGCGCTGGTGCAGGCGCTCGCCGTCTTGTCGATCGGTGCCGCGCTGCTGTCGGCGGTGTACACGGCGTTCCTCTTCTGGCAGGCGCGGGGCCGCGAGATGTGGGCGGAAGATCGCGCTCTGCCGGTGCTTCTCGCTCTGCAGGCCGTCGCGGCTGCCGTGATGCTCGGAGCTCTGTGGGGGTTTGCCCAGCCGGTCTGGATGATGCCCTACGCAGCGGCCGTCCTGGTCGCGAGCCTGCTCCCGCAGCGGACGGCGCACGCGCGCCTCGCACACCGTCAGATGGTGCTGCACCCGGTCTTCGCACTGGGCATCGCGATGAGCGTCGGGGCCTTCTTCGCTCCGCCGATCCTGCTGCTCGGCTTCTTCCTGCTCGACTGGGTCTACGTGCACGCCGGCCAGCGCGTGGCGCTCTCGTAGCACGTGCGAGCGACCCCGCGCCAGGATCCGAGGACCCGACCATGACCTCCGCACCCAAGAAGCCCCTGCCTTTCCTGCCCGACGAACTGTCGGCTGCGCCGCCCCCGGAGCGCTGGGACGATTGGCGCGAGCTCGACGCCGACGCGTGGCCGGAGCGCAAGGAGCGGCGGATGCGACTGGTGCCCACCATCTGCTTCAACTGCGAGTCGGCGTGTGGCCTGCTGGGCTACGTCGACCAGGACACGGGCGAGGTGGCCAAGTTCGAGGGCAATCCGGTCCACCCGGGGAGCCGGGGGCGGGTGTGCGCCAAAGGCCCGGCCACCGTCAATCAGGTGAACGACCCGGATCGCATCCTCTACCCGCTCCGGCGGAAAGGAGAGCGGGGCTGCGGTGAGTGGGAGCGCGTCACCTGGGACGAGGTGCTCGACGACCTGGCTGGGCGTATCCGGAAGGCGCTGCAGGAGGAGCGGCGGACCGAGGTGATGTACCACGTCGGGCGTCCGGGTCACGACGGCACGATGGACCGCATTCTGAAGGCCTGGGGTGTCGACGGACACAACTCGCACACCAACGTGTGCTCGTCGGCGGCACGGGTCGGTTACACCGTGGTGTGTGGCGCCGACCGGCCTTCACCCGACTACGCGAACGCGAAGACCACGCTGCTCCTCTCCGCCCACCTCGAGTCGGGGCACTACTTCAACCCCCACGCCCAGCGCATCGTCGAGGGCCAGCAGAACGGCGCCAAGCTGATCGTGATGGACCCCCGCCTGAGCAACACGGCGGCAAAGGCCGACCTCTGGCTGCCAACCTGGCCGGGCTCGGAGGCGACGGTGCTGCTGGCGATCGCCCGCGACCTTCTCGAGAAGGGGCGGTACGACGCGGCGTTCATGGAGGCCGAGACGAACTGGCGGGAGACGCTCGACCACCTTCGCCCCGGTGTCGAGCCGTCGTTCGACGGCTTCGTCGAGGTTCTCGTTGCGTCGCTCTCCGGCTACACCTTCGCGCGCGCCGCGCAGGAGAGTGATCTGACGGTCGCGCAGCTCGAGCAGGCCGCGGAGTGGATCGGCGACGGTCTCGGTGGTCTCGCGAGCCACGTCTGGCGGGGGCCGGCAACGGGCAACCTGCACGGGTGGACGATCGCGCGTGCTCTCGAGCTCCTCTGCGTGGTGACCGGATCGGTGGGCACCGAGGGCGGAACGTTGCCCAACAACTGGCACAAGTTCGTGCCACAGGCCTTCATGAGCCCACCGCCGCAGAAGGTGTGGAGCGAGCTGCTCTACCCGGAGGACTACCCGC
Source organism: Candidatus Multivoraceae bacterium (assembly GCA_965223385.1). Lineage (GTDB taxonomy): Bacteria > Acidobacteriota > Thermoanaerobaculia > Multivoradales > Multivoraceae > JBCCLJ01. The sequence continues at coordinate 560,714 of CBDCWR010000004.1, forward strand.
TCGCGTACCACGAGCTGAGCCCGTTGCTGCCGTACCTGGTCACGAACGAGCGCCGGATCGACACCTACTTCACGCGGGTCTTCAACCCGGTGTGGACGTACCCCGACGGCGTGGCGTGGATCGACCTCCTCTGCGACGAGGAGCGCCTCGGCCTGCACGCGGCGCTCACGCCCACCTGGAACGAGACGGCGCGGTACGCCGACTATGTGCTGCCGATGGGGCTCGCGTCCGAGCGCCACGACGTGATGAGCCAGGAGACGCACGCGGGGGCGTGGATCGGGTTTCGTCAGCCGATCCACCGGGTGCTGGCCGAGCGCGACGGCAAGAGCTTCGATTTCACCTGGGAGGCGAACCCCGGCGAAGTCTGGGAGGAGGAGGAGTTCTTCTTCGAGCTCAGCTGGCGCATCGATCCCGACGGGAGCCTCGGGGTGCGGCAGCACTTCGAATCGCCCTACCGGCCAGGCGAGAAGATCACGATGGACGAGCACTACGGCTGGATGTTCGAGAACTCCGTTCCGGGCCTGCCCGAGGCGGCGGCTGCCGAGGGCCTCACTCCGCTCGCCTACATGCGGCGCTACGGTGCCTTCGAGGTGAAGACCGACGTCTACCGCCTGCACGAGCAGAAGCCGGAAGGCGAGAGGTTCGGCACGCCGAGCGGCAAGCTCGAGATCTTCTCGCAGACGCTGCAGGAGTGGGGCTGGCCCGAGCACGCGATGCCGCACGCGGGCACGAGCCACGTGGCGAAGTCGGAGCTCGAGAGCGGGGACATGGTGCTGCTCCCGACCTTCCGACTCCCCACCCTGATCCACTCCCGGTCCGCCAACTCGGCGTGGCTGTACGAGATCAGCCACAAGAACCCTCTGTGGATACACCCGCACGACGCCGAGCGCATCGGCGCCGACGAGAGCACCCTGGTGCGGGTGGAGACCGAGATCGGCTACTTCGTGCTGCGTCCGTTCGTCACAGAGGGGCTGTTGCCAGGAATCGTCGCGTGTAGTCACCACCTCGGCCGCTGGCATCGCCGCCAGGACGAGCAGGGAACGTCGAAGTGGGCGAGCGCGCTCGTCGACATCGAAGTCCAGGGTGACGTGTGGCGCTGGCGTCGGGTGCCGGGAGGCGACGAGCCCGCGGAGCTCGGTGGCGGCGAGCGCTGGTGGAGCGAGTCGGGTGTGCACCAGAACATCACCTTTCCCGTGCACCCCGACCCCGTGAGTGGCATGCACTGCTGGCACCAGAAGGTGCGCGTGCGCAAGGCCGAGGCCGGGGACCAGTTCGGCGACATCGAGGTCGATCGTGCGAAGGCGCGGCGAGTGATGGAGGAGTGGCGCGCACTGACCCGGCCCCCGGAGGGTGAGCTCCGCCGCCCGCTGTGGTTCGCGCGGGCCGTACGCCCCGCGGAGGAGGCCTTCCGGCGCCCCGACGTGCGCCGCCCCTGAGCCACGGCGGACCGGGAGGGCCGCCGCGTCGGGGAGAGGTCGCGCAGGTAGGATGCCCCCACCAATCCGGGTGGGGGAATGAGCTCAGACGACGAAACGACGCTGCAGTCGGGCGGCGTGACCGACCCCGAGCTCTCGGGGAAGGTCGTCGGCAACTACCGCATCGACCGCGAGGTCGGCCGCGGCGGAATGGGCTGGGTGTACCGGGCCATCGACCTGCGGCTCGAGCGCGTGGTGGCCCTGAAGGTGCTGCCACGCGAGGTGGCCGGGGACCACGAGCGGCTGCATCGTTTCGAGCGCGAGGCCAAAGCGCTCGCCGCGCTCAACCACCCCGGCATCGTGACCTTGTTCGAGATCGGAGAGTGGGAGGAGCATCCCTACCTCGTGCTCGAGTACGTCGAGGGTCTCTCGCTGGCCGAGCTGCTCACCGGCGACGGCCTCGGCGCAGAGCCGTTTCTTGGCGTGGCCCTGTCGCTCTGTGACGCCGTGGCGGGTGCTCACCGTGCGGGGATCACCCACCGCGATCTGAAACCGGCCAACGTGCTCATGAGCGCGGAAGGGCAGCTCAAGGTGGTCGACTTCGGGCTGGCCCGGCGCGCCGAGGACAAGCCTCCGGGCGGTGCCGACTTCGACCAGCCGACGGTCACGATCGAAGGACGCATCGTCGGCACGGCGGCGTACATGGCTCCCGAGCAGGCCGAAGGCAAGGCGGTCGATGCACGCTCCGACGTCTTTGCGCTCGGCGTCATGTTCTACGAGATGCTCACCGGCTCCCGGCCCTTTCGCGGCGACAACCCGATCTCGGTCGTCACCTCGATCCTGCGCGACGAGCCGCCACCACTGGCGGGCATCGACGCAGAGCTCTCGCGCGCGATGGCGCCCATCCTTCGTCGCTGCCTCCAGAAGGACCCGCGCGAGCGGTACCCCGACGCCGAGGAGCTGGGTGCGGCCCTCGCTGCAGCTGCCCGCACCGTGACGGCAATGGACTGGTCCGACGCGGCCCTGCGCATCTGGCGCGAGGTGGCCTCGGAGGATGGCTCCGTTTCGACCGCGAGACCTTCGGCCGTGATCTCGCGTCTCACGGGTCCTGCCGTCGGTCGCATGCCTGCCACCCTCATCGGGCGCGAAGAGGAGGTGGCGGCGGTGGAGGGCGCGCTGCGCGCAGCCGTCTCGGGTCGCAGCCGCACGGCGGCGGAGCTGTTGGTGCTCACGGGGCCCGCAGGGATCGGCAAGACGAGTCTCCTGCGTCATCTCGCCGGCTTTGCCGAGGACGTCGCGACCGTCGCCGTCGGTCAGTGCTCGACCGACGCGGGCGCGCCGACGCTCTGGCCCTGGATGGGCATCTTCCGGGCCCTCGAGAGCTCTTTCGATCTCGCCGCGACGCTCGAGAGCGCTGACGCCGAGCGGCTCGCCCCGGTGCTCGCCGACTCGGTGACCCATGCCGACACGATGACCGAGGCGGACCGGTTCGCGCTGCACGACGAAGTGGTGCGGACGCTGCGCTCCCTCGCGAAGCAGCGCCCGCTCGTGCTCCTCTTCGAGGACATCCACTGGGCCGATCAGTGGTCGCTGCGGTTGCTCGCCCACGTCGTGCCTGGGGTGGGGGGGGCGCCCGTGCTGCTTGCGCTCACGTACCGGTCCGACGAGGTGCACGGTGAGCTGGCCAACTGCCTCACTGAGCTGCGACGCTCCGCGTCGGGCGCGTGGCTCGAGCTTCCCGGTCTCACCGGAGCCCAGGTCGCCGAGCTGCTCGAGCGCGACTACGGCCTGCGGCTGCATCCGAAACAGCTCAACCAGCTCGTCGAGCGCACCGAGGGCAACCCGTTCTTCATTCGGGGCCTTGCGCTCAAGGCGCGTGACCAGGGTCGCTTCGACTTCGACAGCGAGCTGCCTCCGGAGATCCTCGAGGTGGCCCGCTCACGTGTCGACGCGCTGCCTGCCGAGGTCCAGGAGCTGATCGAGCTCGCAGCGTTCGGGTCGGGCACCCTCGCACCGGAGGTCGACGCCGAAGTGCTGGGCAAGGACCTCGAGCTGGTGGAGGAGTGGTACGAGGTGGCTCGCGAGGCGGGGATCATGGAGCCGGATCCGACCTTTCCGCTGAACTACCGCTTCAGCCATGCGCTGCTTCGCGACGGCATCTACAGCGCGGTTCCGGCGCGCAAGCGTGCGCGCCTCCACGCGAAGATCGGCAAGATCGTCGAGGCCAACGCGGGAGCTCGCGCGCAGGAGTTTGCTCCGGAGCTCGCGCGCCACTTCTCTCTCGGCATGCACGCCGGCGTCGCCGAGGAGGCCCTGCGCTGGTCACTCGAGGCGGCGGACCAGGCTCTCGCCAAGCACGCCCACGACGCCGCCAGCGTCCACATGCAGCGCGCCGTCGAGGCCTCGGAGCTCCTCGGTGCCGATCCGGAGCGCCACATCGACCTCCTCCTTCGCCTTGGTGCGGGAGCCCGCGACGTAGGGGATCCGAAGGTCGCGAAGGAGGCTCTACACGAAGCTCTGGACATCGCGCAGCGCCACCGGAGGCCCGGCTGGCTGGCTCGGGTTGCGCTCGAGTACGCGACGGGCACCGGGACGAACCGGGTCGCGCCCTGGTGGCAGCCGGGGCGCCGCGGTCTCACCCTGCTGCGGGAGAGCCTTTCGGAGCTGCCGGAAGATCACCCGGCGAGACCTGCGGTCCAGGCGCAGCTCGCCGCGGACGACTACGAAATGGAGGCGCCGCGGCGGCTCGAGCTCTTCGCCGAGGCGGCGGAGCTGGCAGAGCGTCACGGGGACCCAGCGCTCGTCGCCCAGGTCGCAGGTGCGCGCCTCCTGGGCAGCTGGCACATCGCTCGGCCGGACGATCTCGTCGAGATCTGCGACGCCGGCCTCCGCGCGGCGGAGGGGGTGACGGACCCCCGGTTCGAGTTTTTCCTGCATCGGTGCGCCTACGGCCTGCGCCTCGATGCGGGGCGCTTGGACGAGCTCGAGCGCGTCCTGCAGCACGCGGAGGACCGGTGCGCCGAGATGGGAATGCCGACCTTCGCGTTCGATCTCGCCACGCCGAAGCTGCTGCAGCTCTGCGCCGAGGGCGACCTGCGGCAGGCCTACGAGATTGCTGCGGCGGCGGTCGAGCACTATCGGCACGTCAGCTCCACCAACACGCTCATCTTCCAGAGCGTTGCGTTCAACACGGCCTGGCTGCTGGGTGAGATGGGAGAGTGGATCCCGTTCTACCAGCAGGGCCTGGCCCGTACGAAGAACCCGTCGTTCGTGCAGCCGCTCCTCGTGTCGCTCGCGGGCGAACGGCGGGAGCGTGAAGTGCGCGAATTGGTGGAGCGATGGGGCGACGAGGTTCTGGCGACGCCGCCGTCCGACCTGCTCATGGGTGCAGAGCTCTCTGGTCTCGCCAAGGCGGCAGTGCTGCTCGGCGATGCAGAGCTCGCGCGGGCGGTGTACGAGCGCCTTACGGACCGCGAGGGTCGACTCGCGTTGCCGGGGCCTTCGCGAGTCATCGGCCTGCCCGTGGACGAGCTGCTCGCGGATCTCGCTCTGGTGCAGGGGCGACTGGACCTTGCACGGCGCCACGTCGATCAGGGGCGTCGACTCGTCGCTCCGCTCGCGCCGCTCTGGACCACGCGGCTCGACCTCATCGACGGCAGGATCTCTGCGGCGCGCGGTGACACCGAGTCTGCTAGGAGTGGCCTCAGTCGCGTCCTCGGCGAGGCGGAGCGTTTCGAGATGAAGTTCGTGGCGCGCGATGCCCAGCTCGCCCTGCGAGATCTGGAATGATCGAGCCTGCGAGGCGGGAACCACCAAGGGGAGCAAGATGAGCCGATCCAAGAACCTCCGGCGCGGACGCGCGTTGACGATGGCGCTTCTGCTGCTGGGCGCGGTGGCGTGTAGTGGCGGAGACGTCTCCGAGGAGGCCGTGGCCTCGGCCGCAGACCAGACGCTGGACGCGAGCGCTCTGGCGGCTCTCGAGGAGGCCTTCGAAGGAGCACTGCGGGGTGCCTGGGAGACGGCACAGACCACGGAAGAGCACTTCCCCGGAGGCACGGCTGCCTTCCTGCTACCGGACGGCACGCTGCGCTCTTTTGCCGTGGGCTGGAGTGACGTCGACGCGGAAGTGGCGATGCAGCCCGACATGCTGCAGCCGTCGGGCTCGATCGGCAAGACGTACGTGGCCGCCGTGGCGCTCGCGCTGGCGGCCGAAGGCAAGCTCGACCTCGACGCCAAGCTGGAGACGCTGCTCGGCGACGAGCCGTGGTTCTCCCGGCTACCGAACGGCCCCGACATCACGGTCCGACATCTGGCGAACCACACCGCGGGCCTCATCGACCACGCCTTCGAGTCGCAGGAGTTTGCCGAAGCCGCGATGGCCAACACGGACCCGCAGCACGTCATTCCGCCGCGGCAGCTCGTGGAGTTCGTCCTCGATCGGGATCCCCTGTTCGTGCCCGGTGAGGGCTACCACTACACCGACACGGGCTACATCCTGCTCGGCTTGGCCATCGAGAAGGCAGCCGGGGCCACCTACTACGACGAGCTGCGCCGTCTCTTCCTGGACCCGCTGGGCCTGGACCTGACGCTCCCGGCGGATCAGAGATCGGCTCCGAACCTCGCGCAGGGATACGCGCACACGGCGTCGGAGAGCTTCGGCACGTCACTCGAGATCGTGGGCGCCGACGGTCTCATGACCATTCACCCGCTCGTCGAGTGGACCGGCGGCGGCCTCTACAACAACCCGGAGGCGCTGGTGCGGTGGGGGAAGGAGCTCTACGAGGGCCGCGCGATCGATGGCGACTACCTCGACGAGCTGCTCACGGTGGGCTTTTCGGAGAGCGAGGAGCTCGGGTACGGCCTCGGCGTCTTCATGGCGCAGACGCCGCTCGGGCTGACCTACGGCCACGGCGGCTTCTTCCCGGGCTACAACTCGCAGCTCATGTACTTCCCGGACCACGGGTTCGCGGTGGCGCTGCAGATCAACTCGGACACGACGAGTGTGCGGGAGCACACCACGACGCTGGCGCAGATCGTCGCGGACGCGATCGAGAGCGCTGCCGCAGAGGAGGCGGCCTAGCGGACCCAGGGTGCCGCGCGGGCGATCGTGCGCGGGCAGGTGCGCTCGAAGTAGATCAAGCGGAGGGGGTTGACCACCGGCTGCTGCTCGGCGGGCGGGACGTCGTAGGCGATCTGCACCCGTCGCTCGGCGTAGCACCGAGCGAACTCGGGCGATTCGGCGAGCTCGAGGTCCGACAGGAACCAGGGGCGGGTTCTCGGGAGCCCTTCCGCGATTCCCAGGATGACGTAGTCCGGCTGCCGCGCGAGGACGTACGCGCCATCGCCTTTGGCGTGGCCCGGCCACCGCTGCCGTTCGAGGCGGAGGGGCACGTCCTCGCGGTGGCCGATGACCCGGTCCGACAGGCCCAGCATGTCGACGAAGGCGAGGTCGCGCGCGACGTAGGGCCCGGCACCGGCGGCGCTGAGCGCGACGAGTGATCCGGGAGGCCAGTGCGCGGCCATGTAGTTGCCGACGATCTTGCCGATGAAGGCCGGAGGATCTTCCTTGAGCGTCGGCGACGCCACGCTGGTCGTGATCGCGACCAGCGCCAGCGCGGGAAGCGCGCCGCGGGGGCTTCGCGCCATCAGGTGGGGGAGCAGCGTGGCCAGCAGGAGGAGCGCGGGGCCGAGGGTCGGAAGGAGGACTCGTGAAGCGGGCATGTGGTCGCCGCCGGACCACACCACGTACGCCACATGGGCTGCGAGTACGAAGCCCAGCCAGAGTGCGCGGCGTGGAAGGCCTCCGCGGGTCGCGAGCAGGACGAGTGCGCCGAGCGAGAGCCCCAGCGCGGGCAGGAAGAGCAGCGACTCGGGGAGGTAGGTCCACAGTGCGCCGATCCGTGTCGAGATCGGTACGCCGACCTTGGCGTGGAACGTATTGGGCAGGGTGTCGCCGTAGTAGCCGAGTCTCCACGTCACGTGGGCGGCGACGGTGACCGCCGGAGCGAGGGCGAGGAGGGCGGCGAAGGTGAGCTTCTGCCGCGTCGGAGCTTTGCCCGTACTCTGGGCCAGTGCGAGGAACGCCAAACCGGCTGCGACGCCCTGCACGAGCGCGTCGGGGCGGGTGAGATAGGCCAGCGCGTACAGGGCCCCTGCGCCGAGCGCCGCGCCGCGTCTCGAGCGCGTCGGGGCGGGTGAGATAGGCCAGCGCGTACAGGGCCCCTGCGCCGAGCGCCGCGCCGCGCTCCTCCTCGAGACCACGGAGGCCGAGCCACGCGGCGCCGGCCAGCAAGGCCGTGGTCATCACCGGCTCGAGGGCGCCGTAGGTCCACACCACCAGAGAGTAGGACGAGAGCAGGAGCAGCGCGACGAGCCCGCGCGCGGGAGGCTGCGCGCTGCGGAGTGCGGCCACGAGGAAGACCACCAGGAGAAGCACCGATGCCCCGTTGACCGAGCGTGCCGCGGTCACCGGGTCGAAGCCTCCAGCCACGAGGCCGGCCGTGGCGAGGAGGTGCAGGAAGTTCGTGTAGCCCTCCACACGCTCTCCGAGGTTCCACGAGAGGTCGCCATGCTCCACGAGGTGGCGGACGTAGCGCAGCGAGATGTACGCGTCGTCGTGCACGAAGAAGCGCAAGCGCGCCGCGTTCCAGAGAGCCAAGCCGAGACCGACGACGGTCAGTGCGCGCGGGGTCCACGGGTGTTCGCCCACGGCCCCCAGGCCTTCGAGCAGTGGGCGGAGGGGTACGAACGGGCCGCCTGCCTCCGGCTCAGCGCTCAATGAAGCCGTGGTAGAGCCCGAGAAAGTAGGGCAGGAGGTAAGACGCACCGTCGGCCACCCGCAGCCCCTGGCCGCCGTAGTCGAGGGTCCACGGATCGTGGTTCCAGTGCCCGACGAAGCGCTCGTCGATGGGGAGCACCTTGCCATCGCGGAGGTGACCCTTCGGACGGGCGTCGGTGCTCGAACGGAGCAGGGTCACGTCGTGGCGATGGCTGTTCGTGAGACCCCAGTCGGTGCGGTCGAGCGGGTAGCGCACCAGGGTGTCGAGCGCGTCCTCGCGCCACGCGCCTTCGGGCCCCGGAACGAAGTCGTCGTAGGCGTCGCGGTAGCGGATGTCGCGGCCGGCCAGCGCACCGGCGAAGAGGTAGTTGAAGAGCGGGTTGCGCTCGGGCGCCTCGTTGCGCCAGTAGCGGTAGAAGCTGTGCGCCCACTGTGCGGCGAGCGCCTCGTCCTTCTCGTAGCGGATGAGGTTGTAGAAGTTCATGAAGGCCATCTCGTCGTCGGACTGATTGCCCGTGCCCGGGCCTTCGTGCACCTTGGGTGCGCGGGCGTTGGCGGCGTAGCCGTGGTCTTCGATCAACGCACGCGCCGCGTCCGCGTACTTCGCCCCCTGGGCGGGGCTTTCGCTGACGTGCTCGGCCACCCGCAGGTAGGAGAGGACGCTCATCGAGTTGAGGCCGCGCTCCTCCCACCAGCTCGGGTCGTGGTTGAGTGCGTCGGGCCCGAACACGGCCCACCGGGTCAACTCGCCGTCGTGATCACGCAGCGCGAAGCCGTTGCGCAACAGATGGTCAGTGATGCGGTGGACCACCTGCCGAACGCGAGCCTTCTCCTCGGAGTCTGCGACGAGGTCGTAGTACTGGGCGTAGAAGAAGTAGTGCCCGTCGAGCTCGTCGGAGCTCGTGTCCGACTTCCAGTACCAGGTGCCGTCGGCGGACACCGGCCAGCGCGGCTGGATGCTCTTCCACTTGCGGTCGCTCTGCTGTGTCTGCCGGTCACGCTCCTCCTGGCCGACGTTCGGATCGGGGCCGGCGGTAGGCAGGATGCTGCGCGCGGGAAAGCCCGGCTGGGCATCGGGGGTGCCGCCCTGGGTGACCTCACTCAGGAAAGCCACCGCGCGAAACGCGCGCTGGGCCCGCCGTCTGGCCTCTGGGTCCCGTGTGGCGGCCCAGGCGAACGCCTGCGCCGCGCCGTACATGCTCGTCCACAGGCCGTCGTTGTCGCTCGAGCGCAGGGTCGCGGTGGAGCGGTCGCCCGGCTCGGAGAGGATGCGGGCATCGACGTAGCCGTACTCGGTCCTCTGGTGGTGGGCGTCGATCTCGCGATCGAAGAAGGCAGCCTTCTCCCCCAGCGTGGTGCGCAGGAGGGCGATCTGCCCGACACCACCTTCGGTGGCCACCCAGACGTCGCCGCCCGTGTCGACGGCGACGTCGTGGACGTGGTCGTGCGGGACAAAACGGCGCCCCTGGCGCACCTCCCAGGTGGAGCGCGGAGGGTCGTCCCAGTTCGGGAGGAGGTGGAGTAGACCACGGGTCGTCCCCAGCCACACGGTGCCGTCCGGTGCCGGCGCGATCGCGGTGATCTCGTGCCACGGCAGGCCGTCCGCGGGCTCCCAGAGCGTGAACTGGCGCGTGCGCGTGTCGTAGGCGCCGACACCCTGGTCGGTGGCGAGCCAGTGACGGCGCGCGCCGCCCACGACGAGGTCCGTGGCCTGCAGCGCGGGCCAGGCCGTCCCGCTGCGCGCGTCGCGCGGCTCGACTCCTGCGAGGCGGTCGGCAGCAGCCCGCGTGGCCTCGCTCGGCTCGGTCGGCAGCGCGGATCCGGCGGCGCGCCAGCGTGCGGAGCGTGCCTGCTGGAGCTGCGCCTCGACCGTGTCGTCGGGGCTCCGTTGCGGACGCTCCACCGAGTAGGTCCCCTGCTCCAGCTGCACGAAGACGGTGTCGCCGCGGGCGACGACGCGCGTCGCGGGTCCTTGCGGGAGGCCGGAGCTCTCGCCGTGCACCATCCCGTAGGGCTGCGCAAGAGGCTGGGCCGCAGCCGTCGCAGCGAAGAAGACGAGCGCGGCGCCCGGGAGCCAGACTCGTACGGACGGCAGTGCCGGGAGGGTTCGTCGCAGCGATCTCATCGGCGTTGCCCTCCCTGTCGGGTGCGCTTCCGGCCCCCGCCACTCCTGTGCCGCCTCGTCGGCGTGTTGGAGCCGCCTGCTGCGGGGCGCTTCGCCCCGACGACTGCGGGGCGCTTCGCCCCGACGACTGCGGGGCGCTTCGCCCCGACGAGGACGGCGTGACGGAAGCCCTTTCCCTTCTGCCCCGGCGTGTGCTGCCCGCGCGCCTGCTCGAGCCGCGCGTCGAAGCCGGCCTTCTTCAGATGGCGCACGAAAAGTGGCTCCGCCTGGGCGCACCAGATGGCGAGCACGCCGTCGTCCGCCAGGTTCGCATGGAGCCGCGCCAGACCGCGCCGGCCGTAGAGGCGGCTGTTGCCGTCGAGGCACCAGGCCTGCGGCCCGTTGTCGGTGTCGAGCAGGATCGCGTCCCACGGCCCGTCGGCGATCGGCTCCCACACGTCGGCCGGCACGATGCGCGTGCGCGGGTCGTCCATGGCGCCGCGCTGGCGCTCGCTCAGATAGGCGCGATTCCACTCGACCACCTCGGGCACGATCTCGGCCACGTGCACCTCGGCGCCAGGCCCGACCTGGTCGAGCGCCGCGCGCAGCGTGAAGCCGAGCCCGAGCCCACCGATCAGCACGCGTGGCTTCGCCTTCGTCTTCGTGTGTGCACAGCCCAGCTCGGCCAGCACGACCTCCGAGCCGTGAACGCGCGTCGACATGAGCTCCTGCCCGTCGAGCGTCAGGTGGAAGTCGCGGTCGCGGCGACGCAGCTGCAGGAGCGAGCCGTCGATCTCGGCGCGGCCGAGCTCTTCGAGCGGTTTCATTGCGGGGAGTCTACGACGCAGCGCCCTTGCGAGGCCCCGATCGGTTGACGCGAAGTGGCCGTCGGGAGGGGGCGCGCGCCTCCCTGCGCCGCTCCAGTCCGGCTCAGGGCAGCGCGATCCGGGTGACCTCGCCAGCTCGGACCTGCACGTTCACCTGGACGGCCTCTTCGCCCAGGAAGCCCTCGACCGTGAGTGTCCAGAGCCCGGGAGGAAGAGGACCGAGGCCACCCGCGAGGCTCTGGAGGTCGAGCGGCTGCGGGTATCGCGCTCCGTCGGACCGCACGGCGGTGATCCGCGCGCCACCCGGGGGAGCGTTCTGCAGCTCCACGAGTCCGGCAGGCTGTACCGGAAGCGCAAAGGTCCCTTCGAATGGGATCTCCACGGGCATCGGCTCCGAGTGGAAGCTGTGGCTCGAGGCCCAGAGCAGGTAGCGACCCGGAGATGCCTCGAGCACCGGCTCGCGACCGGCGTTCAGGTGCGTCGTGGCTGCGAGTCCGCTCGGCGATTGCAGGAAGACTCGACCCTGGGACGCAAGGCTCCCGTCAGGGAGGACCACTTCGACCCGGAGGCCTTCGGCAGGCTCGAGGGAGACGACGAGCGGTGCGTCGCTCTCGGTGCCGAGCGGGACCTCCGTGCGGCCGTAGCCGTCCTTGCGCACCTGGATCCTGCCTCCCTCCGCGCGCGTGCCGGGAGGGGCCAGGGCCTGCAGGCGCCCCTCGGCGTCGGTCGACCCGAGCATGCTGTCGCGGAAGTGGGGGCCGAGGGAGTCGGCCGTTCGGAGCACCGCCACCTGTGCGTCCTGAACCGGTGCGCCGTTGCTCGAATCGACCACGTGAATCTCGAGCGGCTCTCCCGTGACGGTGAGGTCGATCTCCGTGTCTCCCGAGATGTCGATGCGGCTCGGCTCGGTGTGGAGGTTGAGACCCCCAGCGGAAGCGACGCGGGCGAGATACGTCCCGTTCTCGAGGCCTCCCACCTCGAAGCGGCCGTCCGCGCTCACCTCCGCGCTGTGGCTCATGTCGGACGACGAGGACCGGAGCCACAGCCGAGCTCCGGCCAACGTCTGACCTTCGTGGAGGAGGGCTCCGCGCAGAACCGCGCCCTCATCGAAACGGAGCTCGACATCGTCGCGCGACTCCAGCAGTTCGAGCTCGACCGTTGCCGGGTGCCGGTCGGGAGCGAGCGCCAAGACCCGCCAGCGGCCGCGTCGGAGGTCGTGGAGCTCGAACCGGCCTTCGAAGTCGAGCCGACCCATGCTGATCTCGTTCTGATTGCCTCCGTCGAGGGGGTGGGCCTGAACGCTCACGCGGTCGACCTCTTCTGAAGCCAGGTCGAGGACGCGGCCGGAGAGGACCAGCGTGGCCTCGAGAGTGAGCTCCAAGAAGTTCGCACTCGACTCGCCGACCCAGAGCGCGCCAGCCGCCGCGCTGGTCAGACCCTCCTTGTCGGCGGCGAGCTCATGGAAACCCGGGGCCAGGCTGACGAGCTCGAACTCCCCGGTTGCGGAGGTGTGCGTCTCCTGGAACCTGGTCGGTCCATCGTAGGCGTCGGGGCGGTCGATCACGCGCACGCGCGCGGCTTCCACGGCGCGGCCGTCCTGGTCGGTGACCTTTCCGAAGACGGAGAGGCCGCGCCGCAGCGTCACTTCGACTCTCTGTTCGGTGGCCCTCAGCTCGACCGGGAGCTTGGTCGCACGGTAGCCGTCGGCCGTGACCATGAGCGTGCCGCGACCCGGGTCGAGACCTTCCATGCGGAACTGGCCCTCACCGTCGGTGCGTGCTGGGCCCTGATAGCCGCCGCTGAGCCAGGGTGCGTGTGGCGGCCCCTGCAGGCTGACCTGCGCACCGGCAATGGCTCGCCCTTCTGCGCTCAGAACACGGCCGACGAGCACCGCGCCCTGCGTCAGCGAGACGCTCACAGGAGCTACGTTCTCTCGCAGGTCGATCCGCAGCTCGTCGCTCCTGAGGCCAGGCCCCTGGGCCGTCAGCCGGTAGCTTCCCGCCGGCATGGCTTCGAGCACGAAGCTGCCGTCGGCGTCCGAGGTCACGTTGGCCTGACGGTCCGGTCGGTCCGTATCGGCCGCGACGAGCAGGACGAGCGCGCGCACCGCTTCTCCGTCGGGGCCGCGCGTGGTTCCTCGGAGCTGGATGCCGCGCTCGAGCCGGACGCGCTGCTCGCCCTGCACCGGCAGGTCCACCTTCTGGCTCTGAGCGCGGACGTAGCCGTCCGCGCTGGCCTGCAGATGGTGCAGGCCGGGGTTGAGAGCGACGAAGCGGAAGTGTCCCTCGGCGTCGGTCGATTCCTGCAGCGTGTCCCTGCTCCAGGCGTCGCCCATTCCCCGGCTCGGAAACAGCGTCACCTGCGCGCCCCCGATGCCGGCACCGTCGCCATCCACCACGCGCCCCTCGAGAACGACGCCATCGACCAGGGTGAGAGTACCGATCTCCTGGCGATCCAGCTCCGCCTCGAGCGTGACGCCCCGCACGAGGGTGGGCGCCTTCCCCTGGGACGACGCGAAGATGTCGACGCGGCCGGCCGGCAAGCCGCGCATTTCGAAGCGCCCTTCGCTGTCCGTCGCGGCCTCGAGCGGTGGGCCGACCTCCGCTCGGTCACCGTAGTCGAGCATGTTCTGCGACGGTCGGGCCACCTGCACCTTCACGGACGCGCCGGCAATGGGCGCACCACCCTCGTCGACCACGTGACCCCAGCCGACGACTCCGCGCTCGAGGACGAGCCGCACGGGCGCTCCTCCTTCGGGGGGCTCGACGCGCTGGGTGGTGCGCACGTAGTCCGGATGAGCCACGGTGACTGAGCTCTGTTCGCTCTGTGCCAGGGTCGGAAGGGAGAAACGCCCCTCGTGGTCCGTCGAGGTCGTTCTCGTGGTGGGCCGTCTCTGGGTGCGGCTCGTCACCTGATGAAGCGTCACCGCGGCCGCAGACACGGGTGACCCGCTCTCGTTCACGACCACGCCGTCGAGTCGCAGCTGCGCTTCGAGGGCAAACACGGGCTCCGTGCCGGCCTCGACCGACGTGATGCCGACGTTGATTCTCTCGGTGGAGTACTCGGGCGCTGCCGCGGCGAGGCTGACGCCGCGGCTCGAGGTCCACGTGCGCAGCGCGAACGCACCGCCGCGGTCGGTGGTTGCCGTGTCGCCGGGGCGGTAGCTCGACCACACGAGGGCTCCCTGCACCGCCTCGCCGCTGTGTCGGTCGATGACGCGTCCGGAGATCTCGGCCGGCGGCTCGAGCAACACCACGAACGGCTCCTCCCTGGTGGAAGCCATGGGTGGAATGTCGATTGCGCCGTAGCCGAGGTCTGCCGACTCCACCGCGAAGCTCATTTGCTGCGAAGTGGAGGCCCACACCGAGGCCCGGCCCTGTGCATCGGTGACGCCCAGCGGCACCTGCGACTCGCCGAACCGCACGACGGCTCCCGGCTCGGGTGCTCCGCGTGCGTCGTGCACAAGGAGCTCCTGGCGCACGCCGCGGTCGAGCTGCACGTCGACCGAGCGCCTGCCGGAGCTCGGCACGCCGCGGGGTACGAACCCCGCAGCAGCCACGCGCACGGGGTGGTCGAAGCCCGGCACGACCGGCGCGTGCACGAGACCTCGCGCATCGGTGCGCCCGGACCACCGTTCCACGATCGCACCCTGTTCGGGCCCCGAGGGGGTCGGAGAAGCGCCCGTTTTGGTGCCGCCCCGGCCTCGCGGGCGCATCCACCACTCCTGGCTGTCGATGAGCACGAGCGCGCCTTCGACGCCGGTGCCCTCGCGGTCGACCACGCGCACGCGCAGCTCCGTCTCGCGGGGAACTTGGATCCGGCCGAGGTCGGAAGACGCGAGCACCGGCCCCAGATCGCTGCGGATGCGCTGCCCGTTCGTCGTCTCGACGATGAGGCGGTACACGCCGGGCGGCGCTGCGAGCTCGAAGTGCCCCTGCCGATCCGTCTGCGTCTCCGCGGCCGCAGAGTGTTCCGCCAGACCGAGATCGAAGAGTCGACGAGCGTGGCTCGGCGGATGGGGCAACAGCTGGACACGTGCGGCCGCGGGGCTGCCGTCGCGGTAGGTTGCCTGGCCCGTCAGGGTCAGCGTCTCCTCGCGCTGCGAGAGGGCCGGATCGGCCAGGACCGCGATCGCAAGGAGCGCAAGCCAGGGGCCACGAGGCCTGTACGCGAAGAGCCGGGGAGCCTCACCGTGGCTCGGCCTCTTGCCCTTGCGTCGCTGCGGCCCGCCCATGCGCACCCTCCCTGGTTGACCGGATTATAGGGCTCCGGAGAATCGAGATTTGGCGATATGGTTTTGGGTGCGACATGTCGTGATCTCCGCACTGAATCCGTGGACGCTCGTAGGGAGGAACAACCATGCGTACGACGACCCTGACCCTGACTGCTCTCAGCGTTCTCTTCGCGGCCTTCGTGGCCGTCTCGCCCGCCGAGGGCCAGAAGTGGCTGCGCCGCAACAAGGGCGACAAGAACACCCGCAACGAGAACATCCCACTCCGCTGGACACCCACGACCGAGCTCGGCTCGCTCGACCCCATCGACCTCACCGGCATCACCAGTGTCGGCGTCGCTCTCGGCGAGCTCACCGACGGCCGCAAGGAGGGGGAGGAGATCGGGCGCAACATCGAAGACGACGAGCCCAAGCTCGTGACCACGCAGGACAACGTGGTCGAGTTCGTCCGCGAGCACATGTCGGACCTGCTCTACGAGTTTGGTCTCAACGTGGTCGAGTCGAACCCCAGCTACACGCTCCAGGGGGAGCTGAGGAAGTTCTACTGCGAAGAGGACAGCACCTACGAAGGCGAGATTCGGATGATCATGAAGCTCGTCGACAGCGGGGGCAACGTGGTCTGGGAGTCGTTGATCACCGGCTCGTCCACCCGGTGGGGCCGCTCCTACAAGGACGAGAACTACTACGAGACCCTGGCCGATTCGATCATCGAAGCGACGCACCGCATCGTCGCCTCGGCCGACTTCCGCCGCGCTCTCAAGAACTAGCGCTCCTTGCGCGAGCGCGCAACCCCGACGGGGCACGTGCCGCGCACTGCGTTCCTCTTCGTGAAGAGCTACGAGTACTCGCGCCGCACGGGCGTGCACCGCATGAGCTGGGACGAGTTCGCCGAGCATGCGGCACGACTCGCCGAGCTCGCGGAGACGTTTCGCCCGGACGTGGTCGTCGGGATCGCCAAGGCGGGCCTGTTCCCTGCAACGGCTGTCGCGTGCGCGCTGCGCAAGGAGATCGTTCCCGTGCGGATCAGTCGGCGCGAGCAGGACGTCGTGGTGCACGAGACGCCGCAGTGGCGCGTGCCCCTCACGCGGGGCCTGGCCGGTCAGCGGACGCTGGTGGTCGACGAGATCGTCGACTCGGGCGAGACGCTCCGCATGGTCGCAGACCACGCGCGGGAGAACGGCGCACGCGAGATCCTCACGGCGGCGCTGGTCTCACACAGCTGGGCCGATCCGAGACCTGATGTGACGGCGCTGGTCAGCGACGACCTGATCCTCTTCCCGTGGGACGCGCGCGTGCGGGTCGCGGGCCGCTGGGAGCCTCATCCCGAGATCGCCGACGCGGTGCGCCATCTCGAGAGCGAGCCCGCGACCGAGGAGCTCCAGCCGTCGAATCTCCGCGAGCTGCGCGAGGACGAGTGAGCTAGCGGCTAGAGGCCAAACTCGGAAAACGCGAGGTCGATCGGGATCGCCAGGCCGATGCCTTCGCTGTTGCGCAGGATCGCCGAGTTGATGCCGACCACGGCGCCGCCCTTGTCGATCAGCGGGCCGCCGCTGTTGCCGGGGTTGATCGGGGCGTCCGTCTGGATGACGCGCTCCGAACGGCGGCGCGCCGCGTTCTCGAGGTCCTGCTCCACGAAGCCGGAGAAGACCCCGGACGTCACCTTGTGGCGGAGACCTCGAGGGCTTCCGACCGTGTAGAGCGGCTGGCCGAGCTCGAGGGCGTCGACGTTGCCCGGCCGCAGAGCGGGGCAGCCGCTCTGCGGGACCCGGAGCATGGCGAGGTCGTACTCGGCGCTCATCGACACCGTCTCCAGGCGATGCTCGCTGCCGTCGGCCAGCGTCGCGGTCATCGTGCCGTGGTGCTGTAGATCGAGGATCTCGTTGCGACGGTCGCGAATGCTCTGGTCGAAGTTCTCGAGGCGGGCGAGGTCGGCGCCGAGGAAAGACTGGCGCGCCGCTTCGCTGCAATCGCGACAGCGACGCCGGAACTCCTCGTTCTTCTGGCGGAGCGCCTTTTCGGCGCTGCGGATCTGCTGCTCGGCGGCGTAGAGCTCGTCCTGCATCTGCTGGACGCGATCCTGCCCGGGGTCGACGACGTGCCGGTTCGTCAGGAGGCGGCAGTCGTCATCCACGAAGAAGCCGGAGCCGACACCCCACGGCGTCTTGATGAAGACCGTGGCGTTGCGTGCGCGCTCGATCTCGTTGCGTGCCGGCATCTTCTCTTCGAGGCGCCCCGCAAGCCCTCTCAGCGCCCTGCTCGGAGCGGGCTCCGGAGCGGCGACATCGGTGGCGGCCGGTGTTGCAGCCAGAGCGGCGGCCGAGGCGACGGGCTCGGGGGAGTCGTCCCCGCGGCCGAGGAACAGCGCAAAGGCACCCAGAAGCAGGAGGGTGGCTGCGGGAAGGACAAATGGTGGCAGTTGCAGCTGACGCGCTGCGGCAGCCCCACCCTGGAACGCAGGGGCCTGGGCGACCCCGACCGCAACGGCGGGCCCGGCTGCGTCGGCGCTCCGGGGTAGGTCCTGGACCGTGACGGCGCGCTCACACAGCGTGCACCACGCGTCCCCCTGGAGCGTCGGCGTCAGCTCGTTCTTGCAGGTCGGGCACTGCATTCGACCGGTAGCAGCAAGACTGCTGCCACCCACGGCGAGGGGTCAGCCGCCGAGTCTTCGCTCCAGAGCTGCGATCCGCAGGTGCCACAAAACGAGCGCGTCACGGTGCCGCAGAGACACGCCCCCGTGATCTTCTCGGTCATCTGTCGCATCCTCCGTCGTCGATGTCTGCCCGACATCCTACCGAGGGTGCAGCCCGCGAGCCGGTGGCTCGCCGGGGACGCTATTCGTCGCGGAGCGCGATCATGGGATCGACCCGCGACGCGCGGTGTGCAGGCAGGATGCCGGCCACCAGCGCCACGCCGAACAGCAGGACCGCCGCTGCGCCCAGCACACCTGGGTCGTGCCCCTCCAGCTCGAACAGGAGAGAACCCCCGAGTCGGCCGAGGGCGACGGCGGCCATCAGCCCGAGGATTGCGCCGGGCACCGTGAGGATGCCGAGCTGTCGCAGCACCATGTTGCGCACCGAGCCAGGGGCGGCCCCGAGGGCCATGCGGAGCCCGATCTCGCGCGTGCGCTGCGCGACCGCGTACGCGAGCACGCCGTACAGACCGATCGCCGCGAGCAGGGTGGCGAGGATCGCGAAGGAGGCGGTGAGCATGGTGAGCAGCCGATCGACGAAGAGGCTCTGCTGGACCTGGAGCTCCATGGTCTGCAGGTTCTCGATGGGCAGGCTCGGATCGATCTTCCGCACGGTGCCGCGGATGGTGGCGATCACCTGCTCGGGGTCGTTGGGTGTCCGCGCGTAGAAGTTCATGTAGCCGAGCTCGTCGTTCTGCCGATAGGGCAGGAAGAAGAGTGGCGGCACCTTGTCTTTCACCTCGGAGTACTTGGCATCCTGGACCAGGCCCACGATCTCGAGGTCGAACTCGCCGCCGCTGCCCACCTGCATGCGTCGACCGACTGCGTTGCGGCCGAGCTCGAATTTCTGCGCAAACGCCTCGTTGACGATGACCACCCCCGGCGAGCCCTGCGTGTCGCGGGCTTCGAACTCGCGCCCGTCGAGCAGGGGAATGCCGAGTGTGGAGAAGAAGGCGGGGCCAACCTCGTTGAAGTAGGAGTGCGTGTCGGTGTCGGGATCGTCGGGATAACCCTCGACCGAGACGTTGCTGCCCCAGTTGCTGCCGGCGATCAGCGGCACCATGGAGGCGGCGACCCGCTCGATGCCGGGGATGGCGGCGATGTCTTCTTCGATGCGGGCGAAGAGAGCGCGCGACTCGTCCGGCGAGTAGCCGTTGAGCTCCGGCGACACCCCGAAGGTGGCGAGCCGGTCCTGCTCGAGGCCCAGGTCGATCTGACTGACGTTGAGCAGGCTCTTGGTGAAGAGCCCGGCGGAGGCGAGCAGCGCCATGGAGAGGGCGATCTGGAGCGTGGCCATCGCGGCACGGAAACGGTTGGCGCCGCGGGTACCGGAGTTGCGGCCGCCGCCTCCCTTGAGCGCGCCGCTGAGGTCGCTGCGCGTGCTGTGAAGTGCCGGGAAGAGCCCCGCCAGGCCGGTGAGGAGAGTGAGCCCCACGAGGAAGACGCCGGTGGTGGACGCCAGGTCGAACGAGAAGTGCAGGCCGGCGTCGGGGGGCAGGAGGGCGAGCACCGCGCGGACGGTGAGCTGGCCCGTCACGATGCCCAGCGCACCACCGAGGAGGGCGAGGAGCGCCGATTCGAGGAGCAGCTGGCCGACCACCTGATACCGATGCGCGCCGATCGACATGCGCAGCGCGATCTCGCTGGCGCGGTTCGTCGCCTTGGTCAGGAGGAGGTTCGCGATGTTGGCGCAGGCGATGAGGAGCACGAACCCGGTGATGCCGAGCAGCAGGAGCATCGGGGCGCGCGACTCCTCGATCAGCGTGCTCTGACCCTTCTGGCCCGGGGTGAGCTCGATCTGCTTCTCCGCGAAGCGCTCCTTGAACTGGTCGCTCGAGCCCTGCTGCAGAGGCAGCTCCACCTCACGGATGATGCTGGTGTAAGGCACGTTGATCGCGGTCTGCGCCTGTTCGAGGGTGACCCCCGGCGAGAGGCGCGCGAAGAGGTAGGCCCAGTAGTTGCGCCGGTTCTCGTAGGCGTCCCAGCCGGGAACCATGGTGCCGCGCATGCTGAGAGGCACGAACACCTGCGGCGTGTTCCCGAGCGTCGTCCCGCGGAAGCCCCGCGGGGCGACGCCGACGACCGTAAGGGGGTGCCCATTCACCTGGACCGACTGATTCAGGATTCCCGGATCGAGGTCGAAGCGTGAGCGCCAGTACGCGTAGCTGAGCACGACGACCGGATGGCCGTTGGGGGTCACGTCGTCGTTCTCGTCGAAGAGCCGCCCGAGAGCCGGCTGCAGGCCGAGCACCGGGAAGTAGCTGCCCGAGACCAGGCTGCCGCCACCGCTCAGGGTGCTGCCCTCGTAGGCCAGATTCACGCCGATCGAGACGTGCGCGGCGATCCCCGTGAACGACTCCTGGGCCTTCTCGAGATCGCGGAAC
Source organism: Candidatus Multivoraceae bacterium (assembly GCA_965223385.1). Classification (GTDB taxonomy): domain Bacteria; phylum Acidobacteriota; class Thermoanaerobaculia; order Multivoradales; family Multivoraceae; genus JBCCLJ01. Next base: position 581,142 of record CBDCWR010000004.1, read on the forward strand.
ATCGCGTAGCTGAAAACGCCGCTGCCGGCATTACCCTGGGAAATGCTGCCCGAAAGGGGGCCCGTGGCTTCGAAGTTCACCAGTTCCCCGGGCGCGGCGACGGGCAACGGGCGCAGGACCACGGTCTCGAAGATCGAGAAGATCGCCGCGTTCGCGCCGATTCCGAGGGCGAGGGACAAGGCTGCGACGAGGGTGACGAGCGGTGTACGCAGCAGCGAGCGAACGGCGAGACGCAGGTTGAACAAATGTGGGCTCCCGGGTGATGTTCTCCTCCCTTTACGCGTGAGTGCGCCGATCGTTTCCCTCGGGCGCCGATGCCGGGTTGGTGCGTCGAATGGCGGGATCTGGCTCCACTTTGCGAAGAGACAGTCGAGGGGAACGAACATGGGCTCACAGTCACCGAGCTCGCTGTTCGAGGAGCGCGAAGAGCTCTCCGAGGCAGAGGCGAGCGCGGACGACGCAGTGGACGATCGGATCGTCGAGGCGCTGATGGCAGGGAAGCGCGCTCGGGCGATCCTCTTTCACTTTCGCCACTACGGCGGCAGCCCCGCCGACTCCTGGCGCGCGATCCAAGGCCTCCACGACGACCGTCGCTGGGACAAGCCGGGGCAGGACCCGCAGTTCGCCCGCGTCGAGCGCTACCTGGCTGGTCGCGACAGTCCGAAGACGATGCGGATCTGGGTCGGCGGCCTCCTTGCGGTGGTGCTCGTGGGCCTGTTCTTCGTCGTGCGGGGCTGGGGTGCCGTGGCGACGGGCCTCCATTCGTATGGCTGGGACGAGACCACGGCCGTTGTGCGGGACGTGCGCTACCACGAGGTGACGAGGCTGCGGCACAGCGGTGGCGAGGCGACCGACCGGTACATCGACTACCGCTACGCCTACGAGGTCGACGGTGAGGAGTACGTGGAGACCATCATGAGGTGGGAGGTCTACCTGAGCTCCGACGACGATTGGATGAAGATCGGGGACGTGCTCGACATCGTGGTCGATCCCGAAGACCCGAGCCGGTCCATTCACGAGCGCCGGATGTACCAGCGGTTGGTTCCGGTCCTGATCGGCCTCGTCGTGATGACGCCGCCGATCCTGATCCTCGCCCTCTTTGCGTTCTTCGAGATCACCCACCGCGATCTCGAGCGCCATGACCCGCGCCCCGCTCCTGCTGTCTGAGCCCCGGAGGTACACTGGCAGCTGCCCAGACACCGACCGAGTCTTCAGGACCATCCACGACGGCCGCACGTTCGCGCGGCCGAGAGGAGCTCGCGATGAAGAGATGCAGCGCTGTCGTCGTCTCCCTGTTTCTTGCCGTCACCGCGGCCTGGTCGCAGAGCGATCGTCATCCGCTCGATCCACTCACCTTCGAAGAGCACTGGCGCACCCTGGAGGTGCTGCACGAAGGTGGTCACTTCGGCGAAGGCGTGCGGGTGCCGGTGCTGCAGCTGGCGCTCCCTGAGAAGGCCCAGGTTCTGGACTGGCAGAGCCGTGGCCAGGCGGTGCCGCGCCGTGCGTTTGCTGTTCTCGGACATGCACCCGAGGAGGACGGCGGCAAGTCGACCGGCTACGAGGCCATCGTCGATCTGGACCGGGGGGAGGTCGAGAGCCTGACCAAGCTCGAAGGGGTCCACATTCCGTGGTCGGGCGGCGATTTCGGCGGCGTGCAGGCTGAGCTGCGCGAGCATCCCGAGGTGAAGAAGGCCCTCGAGCGGCGGGGAATCGAAGACTGGACCTTCCTGTCGTGCTTCACCGGACCTCCGGGCTACTTCGGCACGAAAGAGGAGGTCGGACGTCGTCTCGGCAACGTCGGCTGCACCGACGAGCGTGGCGCCCGCAACACGTGGGGCCGTGGGGTGCAGGGCTTTCGCGTGATCGTCGACCTCGACACGAAGGAGGTCCTGCGGGTCGTCGACGAGGACATCGTTCCCATCCCCGCGACGAAGTCGGATTTCGACGCGGCCTCGGTCGGAGAGATGCGCGCGCCTTCCGCGGTGCGCGTCTCGCAACCGAACGGCCCGGGCTACACCCTGAAGGGGCACGCGGTCGAGTGGCAGAACTGGAGCTTCCACGTGCGGCCGGACCAGCGCATCGGGCCGGTGCTCTCGCTCGTCAGCTACAAGGACGGGGAGGACTCCCGTTCCGTTCTCTTCGAGGGCCACCTCTCGGAGATCTTCGTGCCCTACATGGATCCGTCGTCCGGGTGGTACCACCGCAACTTCATCGACGCGGGCGAGTACGTGGCGGGAAGTCTGATCAAGGGTCTGCTCGCAGGCCGCGACTGCCCCGACTACGCCACCATGTTCGACCTGACGATCCCGGGTGGTGCCGGCAAGCCCGTGGTTCTGCCGGACGTCATGTGCGTCTTCGAGCGCTCTGCCGGCAACATGGCGTGGCGCCACCTGCACGGCCAGCGTGGGCTCGCCGAGAGTCGCCCCGAGACCGACCTCGTGGTGCGCTCGTCGGCCACCATCGGCAACTACGACTACATCCTCGACTGGGTCTTCAAGCAGAGCGGGTCCATCGAGGTGGGCGTGGGCGCCACGGGCATCGTGGAGGCGAAGCCGACGCGTGCGCGCGGCCGCAACACCGAGGTCGCAGGCACTCCTGCGGCACGTGGGTTCGACGTGTCGCGCTCGGACGACGCCGACGACGCCTACGGGCGCTTCGTCGACGATCACGTGGTGGCCGTCAACCACGACCATTACTTCAGCTACCGGCTCGACCTCGACGTCGACGGTCCGGAGAACAGCCTCCTGGTCGACCGCCTGCAGCAGAAGATCCTGCCGAAGGATCACCCCCGTCGCAGCGTCTGGGTGGTCGAGAGCGAGATCGCGCAGACCGAAGCGGATGCACGTCTCAACCTCGACATGAAGCGCCCCAAGCTGTGGCGCATCGCGTCGACGCACGCCACCAACAAGGTGGGTTATCCGACCAGCTACCAGATCAAGCCGGGGCGCAATGCGAGCACGCTCCTCTCCGAGGACGACATGCCGCGCAAGCGCGCCGGGTTCATCGAGCACCACCTGTGGGTGACACCCTACGCGGCCGACGAGCGTTACGCGGCGGGCGCTTACCCGACGTTGTCGACGCCAGGCATGGGGCTGCCCGCGTGGAGCAAAGAACGGCCGATCGAAAGCTCGGACGTGGTGGTGTGGCACACCGTCGGCATGCACCACGTGGTGCGGGCGGAAGACTGGCCGGTGATGCCGGTGATGTGGCACACGTTCGAGCTGCGGCCTTTCGATTTCTTCGACGGCAACCCGGCGCTCGACGTTCCCGAATAGCCTCCTCGCGAGCCTCCGCCCGTGCCGCCGACGCGCTCCGCGTCGGCCCGGTGCGGGTGTGCGCGTCGGGTAACATCGCGGTCCCTTCCCCGAACGAGTGCCGCGTCTTCGTCGAGCCCGAGGCTCGCGTCGTGGTCGGTTGAAAAGGAGTTCCCGATGAGCGACGCCGCGAGGCTCGAACAACTTCAGCAGGCCGCACTGGTCGGTATGTCGGTGGCGTTTCACGCGTCCGAGGCACCCGATCGCATGGCGGTGGAGTCGAAGTACGGCGCGCGGACGTTCGGCGAGCTCAACGCGAAGGTGAACCAGCTGGTTCGAGCTCTGCGCGGCGCCGGAGTTGGCCACGACGACGGGGTGGCGCTCCTCTGCAGGAACCGACCGGAGTTCGGGGAGACCCAGCTCGCGTCGCTGCGCATGGGCTCGCGAATGACGCCCATCAACTGGCACCTCATGCCGGAGGAGGTGGCCTACATCGTCGAGAACTGCGAGGCCAAGGTGCTTGTGGCGGACGCTGCCTTCGCCGAAGCGGTTGCAGCGTCGCGCGCCGCCTCGGATCACCTGAAGCTGGTGCTTGCCGTCGGCGGAGAGATCGAAGGGGCCGAGAGCTACGACGAGGCCCTGGCGGCGGAAGATCCGACCGACATCCCCGACCCGAGCATCGGTTTCGGCATGCTTTACACCTCGGGCACGACTGGCCATCCGAAAGGCGTGTACCGCAAGCCCACAGGGGTGCCGTCGCCTTTTCTGCTCGAGGTGCGCGAGTCGGCCGACTTTGCGCCTGCGACCGACGTCTCCCTCGTCACCGGCCCGCTCTATCACGCGGCGCCCCTGGGGCTGAACTGGTCCATCCCCATCGGTGCGGGCATCGGCTGCGTGCTGATGGACAAGTGGGACGCCGAGGAGACGCTGCAGCTCATCCACTCGAAAAAGGTCACCCACAGCCACATGGTGGCCACCATGTTCCACCGCATGCTGCAGCTGCCGACGGAGGTCAAGGCACGCTACGACGTGAGCTCGCTGCGGTGGATCCTGCACGGTGCGGCACCCACTCCCGTGCACGTGAAGCAGCAGATCATCGACTGGTGGGGGCCGATCGTCTGGGAGTACTACGCGGCCACGGAAGGGGGCAGCTACTACATCGGCTCGGAAGAGTGGCTTCGCAAACCGGGGAGCGTGGGGCGGCCGGTCGAGGGGACCGAAGCGAAGCTCATGGACGACGAGGGCAACGACGTCCCGCAGGGTGACACGGGCACGGTCTACTTCCTGGCGCCGGACGAGGGGCGGTTCGAGTACTTCAAGGCGGAGGAGAAGACGAGCTCGGCCTATCGCGGGGACTACTTCACCATGGGTGACATGGGCTACCTGGACGAGGACGGCTATCTGTTCCTCACCGGGCGCTCGGCGGAGACGATCATCGCCGGCGGCGTCAACATCTACCCGCAGGAGATCGACGACGTGCTCAACCAGCACGACGCCGTGTACGAGGTGTGCACGATCGGTGTTCCCAACGAAGAGTGGGGCGAGAGCGTCGCGTCGGTGGTGGAGGTGCAGGCCGGCTACGAGGAGGGGGATGAGCTGCGGGAGGAGCTCATGGCCTACTGCGCCGAGAACCTGCCGCCGTACAAGAGGCCGCGGCTGATCGACTTCGGGCACGATCTCCCGCGGATGCCCACGGGCAAGATCCAGCGCCACAAGGTACGAGCGAAGTACTGGGAAGGGCACGGCAAGTCGATCTGAGCCGTCCCGGAGGGGTTGCCTCAAAGCGGACCAAATAGGTACGCTTTCGGAGTTGGTCCACTGGACCGCTCGGATCCCCTGCCCATGCCCAAGAAGCTCTCCAAGAAGAAGCAGCGCCAGAAGCTCGAGGAGTTCCTCGCCCAGCTGGCGCCGGGCGCGCGGGACGAGCTCGAGTCGATGGGCAGCAAGAAGGTGCGCAAACGGCTCCGTCGCGCCACGGGCCGCAAGGTGAAGAAGCTGCGCGTGGACGGCCGAGCCGTGAAGGCGAGCTGCTGCGGCAAGTCGCTCGCCAAGATGTGCGCCCGCTGCCCGCGCCGCCTGCTCGTCGAGCTCGAAGTCGCCTAGAAGGCGGACACGAGCGGCCGTAGGTCTCGTCGGCGCGTTCGAAAACGCCCTTCGGAAGCTCGCTCGCGGTTCGGAACCGGCTGTCGGCGCGCCTGCGTGCCAGGCAGGAATCCCCCAACGGTGTCCGTCTAGTACTCGAAACGGCGAGTTCTGGTGCGCTTGCGCACAAAGACTCGAGGAGGCGCCCGTGAGCCTGTTCCCTGACCACTTCGACGAGACCTACTTCCAGGACGCTTCGTGGCCTGATCGAGTTTCCCGCTGGATTGACGACAACGCCACGGCCTTCACCCAAGCGAACCGCGATCTCGTAGATAGGCTCTTCACACAGGATGAGACTGGCCTCCGTATGGTCGTCAACATCACCGCCGACGCGCTGCTGTCGTTCCTGGATGAGGGAAGCTACCGGAATCTCTACGACAGACCGGTCATAGGGGGTGAGGCCCCTACACCGTCTCCAGCGCGAAAGCTCGTCGACAAGAAACTGCAGCTTGGTGAGGACACCTACTTCGGCGCTGTGGCGTTGGGTGGAACGGGGATTCGCTACTACGGTGAATACAGCATGGTGCTGCGCCCGGAGGCGGTCGACGGCAAGACGCCATTGCTCGATCGCGACTCCTACGACCTGCTGATGCCTCCACTCTCGGAGCTCAACCTGACCAAGAAGCGCCTCACAAGGATGCGGGGTACGTGGGAGCAAGACGTGCGGGCCATGGTCCTGCTACGGGTCTTGCCCGAGATTCGTCAGGCACGCCAACTCGTTACGAGCGGGACCGTGTCCGAGCTCGTGCTGAGGGATCAAGAGTTCGTCGAGGTGCATCGGCGGGGCACATTTACCCCTGAGGACCTCGAGGAGGTCCGAACGAGCCCGGACGAGGTGGCCATCGAGAACTTGATTCGCGATCGGGAGCGAAGAGGCAGTCGCTGCACGGCAGTCGAACACGAGTGGCTAAGACGGCGTTCAGTCGTGAGCGAACGACTTGAAGAGGCGGAGCTACGGCACAGAGTCGTCACGCTGCACGGAAGGGGCTACCAATGGGCATGACGTGGCGATTCGATGCGTGGGCTGTGCGCGACGGCGTTGCCTTCGTCTCGGACCGAGATGAGCTCGGTGAGGACCCGAACGAGTGGACTGCGCGTAGCACCGTGTTCATGAGCGTCCCGGACCTGGAGCCAGTTCCCGTGGGCCGACTGTCGACGGCGCTTCGGGCGACGCGTGGCAGCTTTCAGGAGGGCTTTCGAGACGCCGAAGGGGAAGAGTTCGTTTTCGAGGACCTGGACCAGGTTCGGCAGGTCGTGCGTTGCGTTTACCTCACCAGCAGCATAGGTGAGGACGGAGCCTTGCAGGTGGGTTTGCCGCTGCCGCACCCCCCCGACGACGACACCAGCGGTGGTGCAGCTGCGCCGGTACCACTGGCGACGCACTTCATGGAGAAAGCGATCGGTCGATTCTCGGAGCTCGATCCCTCTCAGGACTTGCTCTCGGAGCGAGAGTCGCGCGAGAAGCTACTCGGCCTCTCGCTCAGCGCCAGCCGGGAAGTCGCGCATATGGTCCGTGGCTACGCGTTGGACGTCTCGCGATCCTGGGAGGCCAGGGCGGCTTGGGCGGATGAGCGTGACCGGGATCTCCTTGCCTCCTGGTACCTCCTCCACTGGCAGCTAGGCACATGGGACACCGACGAGTTTGCCGGGGAGATGGACCTCGACGCGTTCGCGGTCGGGAGGCAGACGCTAGGTGGCCTCGTCGGTTCGGAGGACCACCTGACGCGACGAATCGCGCCTGGCGCCGTCCTGCGACCCGCGTCAGAGATTCTCGCCACTGCGCCAGCCGCTCTCCGCGGCACGTGGTGCAGAGGATTTCGGCGGCTTTCCGACAAGCTGGCCCTCGCGATCGGAACCACCAACTACTTCGAAGCGAACTCGAAACTGCCCGAGCTCGCGCCGTCACTACTTTGCGCCTTGCTCCTTTCAGGCGACACGCGCTCGGCGCTCCATGAGCCGGGGCGATTCGAGAAGCGAATTGCAAAGGCGCTTCGTTGGCTTTGGCGGGAGGTGCCTGCGCCCGACAGCATCCCGGATGGCGCCAGGGAAGTGGTCAACGACTACGGGTGGTCTTCTCTCAGCGAAGCGGAATCCAGATCTCAGGATTCGGCCGAGCCCCAAGAAGCTGCGAGTGCGATGAACAGACGCGGAGTGGATCCACGAGAGTCCGACTTGGACGACGCGAGGGAGGAGCAGCTCGTGAGGCATCAGCGGCTCGACCTTCGCGCCAACACCTCGGGATGAGCCCGGACTGACCCAGAGAATTCGAGGAGGCGATCGAACAGATGGTCGATGTTGTTCGCCAGATTGGTGTCACAGGCGGCCCTGCGCTCGCGGTTCTAGTCGTAGCGTTCTCGGTCGCCAGCCTGGTTTTCAGAATGGTCCTCGACATGGACCTGAACAGGTACAAGTCAAAGCTCCAGACCGAGGTCGAGGACCACAAGAACAGACTCAACAAGGAACTGGAGTCGCACAAGTCCGAGCTTCAGACAGAGATCGAGAATCACAAAAGCGAGCTCAACAAGCATCTGGAGTCGCACAAGAGCGGACTTCGAAAAGACGACGAGCGTGAAGCGCGCATTCGAGACGAGGCCTTGAAGTGGGCGAATCCGATACTGGGATCCGTCCGACAGCTTCGATACCGGCTCGGAAACATCCTCGACAACGAGGGTTGGGTAGCCCTTGAGCCCGGCTTCACTCAGGACGACTGGTCGATGACGTACGAGTACTTCATGAGCAGTACCTTGTACGCGTTCGCCACGTACTTTCATTGGGTCGAGCGCCTTGAAGCTGCGATGAGCTTCGAGCTCTTCGAGACGCAAGAAGAGAAGGACCGCCTCCTCGGAGCCATCGCAGCAGTGTCGAGGGCGCTAGGTAGTTATCCGCCGAACTTCGAGTGCGATGGCGAGGATGCCCAGGTCTTTCGGTACCAACAGCAGGCAATCGGCGAGGCGTTGATTCTGCGTTCTTCCGGAGATTCAACTTCAGCGCGTTGCATGAACCACGACGAGTTTCTTAGGGCCCTCACCCAAGGGGACTCCCTCGAAACACGACTGTCGCCCCTCAGAAGCCTCATCGAAGAAGTGAACCCCGGCTCCGGGTGTCGGTGGCAGCGGCTCGAGGAGGTTCGCAAGCACCTCTTGGAGCTTGAGGGTGTTTGCGCGTCTCTGCTTGACGTTTCGCGAGAGGAGGCCAGCCCTTCCCAGGACGGCCCGTCGAACTGAGGGTGCGGAGGGAAAAGTAGGCTTCCTGGGAGTGGCCGAGCCTCACGGCTGCTTCCAGAACTCGAACGGGCGTGCCCTGAGCCCCACAACGGTCTAGAATCGACGTCTGCCTCCGTGGCGTGTCGGCCTCGGGCTCCTTTCTCTTTCCCTTCTGGTCTCATGATGTCGAGCGAGACGACCCCTGACAGCGCTGCGGCGAAACCCGTCGCCGCTCTGGCCTCGGCGCTCCTCGCCGGCCTGCTCGCGGGCTTGGTCGATGTCGCGGCCGAGCTCTACCTGCAGGGCACCGAGCCCGACGAGGCCGCGATGGCACTGCTGCCCTGGGCGGTGACGGTGGGGCTCACTGCCGCAGCCACAGCAATCCTCGCGGCGGCCCTCGCGTTGCTTCCGTGGCCCAGACTGAGCTGGGCCGAAGCCGCCGCCGTCGCTGCATTCAACGTGGTCGGCGCGACGGCACTGACGGCGGTCATCGCCAGCCGGGATTTTGGCTCCGGCTGGCTGTCGACGCGCGTCGTGCTGGCCGTGGGCGCCGCCGTGGCGGCGGGAATGCTCGCCGCCACCCTGCTGGGGTTGCGGGGCGGCCAGCGGAACCGGTTCGCACGCTGGCTCTCGCCGGAGACCCTGCTGCTCTTGAGCGCGCCCGTTGCAGTGCTCGCTGGGCTCCAGCTGCTACCCACCGCGGGGCTCGCGCTGGTCGTGGTCGCAGGGGTGCTCGCCGCCTTGGCCGCCGTGCGCGGGCTGCGAACGCGCGGCACCAGCCTCACCCTGGTTGCGGGTACGCTCCTTGCCGCGAGCTTCACCGGGAGCCTGTTTCTCGGTCCTGGTCGTGCCGCGCCACCCGCCGAGACGCCTACGGGGCCCCGCCTCGTGCTGCTGCTGACGATCGACACGCTCCGGGCCGACTACGGCGGGCTCGAGGCGAGCGACGTTCCGAACCTGACCGCCCTGGCGCGGGGTGGGGTCACCTTCGACCACGCGGTGTCGTCCACGGGCTGGACCGTGCCGGCTTTCGCGTCCATCCTGACCGGCCTTCCGCCCGAGGCGCACCAGACGGGGGCCGCCAAGGAGACCCTGCCGGCGGCGTTTCCGACCCTGGCCGAGCAGTTGCGTGACGCGGGCTACCGCACGGTTGCCCTCGGCAAGAACCCGTTCCTGCGCCCCTATCGCGGGCTCGACCGCGGCTTCGACCGCTACACGTTCTACCCGCGCAACGTCCTCGAGACGTCGATCGGGAGCCGGCTGCTGCGGCGCAACCAGGGCGAGAACCCGCTGGCCGACATCGACACCGACGGCCTGGCCGACGCCGGGATCGCGCTGCTGCGCGAAGCAGTCGAGGAGCCCACCTTCCTGTGGCTTCACTTTTTCGATCCGCACATCCCCTACGCGCCACCCGAGAGGTTCGTGGAAGACAAGCTGGTGCGGGAGATCACGGGCGGCGCGTTCGACGGTCTCGGCGGTGTGCGCGCCGGACATCGAGCGCCGGACGCCGACGAGCGCTACGCGATCCTGGAGCTGTACAAGGCCGAGATCCGCTGGGTGGACGAGGCTGTCGGGCGCGTGCTGGAGGAGCTCGAGCTGCTGGGGCTGGCCGACGACACCCTGCTGGTGATGACCTCGGATCATGGCGAGGAGTTCTGGGAGCACGGTGGCTTCGAGCACGGCCACACGCTCTACGAGGAGCTCGTTCATGTGCCGCTCGCGATCCGGGGGCCGGGCGTTCCGGCTGGGGCGCGGGTTGCCCGCAGGGTCGCGACCGCCAGCGTCTTCGCCACCGTCCGTGAGCTCGCCGGCGTGACTGGAGACCTTCCTTTTGCGGTCTCACCGTCCCTCGTCTCCGGGTTCGGCGAGCCCGAAGGCGACAGCGAAACGCCGAAAGCGGAGACCGATCCGGCGCTGGCCTTCAGCTCGGGAACGCGCTACTACGACCAGCTCGCCTCGGTGCAGTTCGGGCCTTACAAGCTCATCACCAATCTCTCGTTCGGTTCCGAGGAGCTCTACGATCTGGTATCCGACCCCCAGGAGCAGTCACCGCTCGTCGGGGAGGACGCCGCCGAGGCTCTCGCGCGCGGTCGGGAGCTTCTGGAGGCGCAGCAGGAAGCTGGTGGGGCGATCGCGGAGGCAGTCGGCGGAGACGGGGAGGATCGCGAGCTCGATGCCCAGACGCTGCGGCGCCTCCGCTCGCTCGGCTACGTGCAGTAGGTCAAGCGTCGAGCTCGCCGGCGAGCTCCTGCCACACGCGCTCCACGTTGCGCGGCATGAAGCCGTTCCAATTGCGCCGGGCGACCTCGTCGTCGCCGCAGAAGCGCTCCTCCAGCGTGCCGAGATCGAGGCGCACGCGCGCCTGCTCCAGCGAGAGCCCGCGGGCGTGGTGCAGGCGGAGCTCTTCGATCAGGGTGGACCACAGCTCGATCGCGAGGTCGAGCCCCTCGAGGTCCCGCTGCACGGCGCCGTGGCCGGGCACGATGACCCGGGGCTCCAGCGCGCGCAGCTCGCGGAGGGCGGCGAGCCAGCTCTGCGGGTAGCCGTGGCCGCCGAACGGCAGCTCGTCGAAGAGATCACCGGTGATCAGCACGCGCGGCTCCGGCAGCCAGACCACGGTGTCGCCCGCTGTGTGGCCTGCAAAGGAGAGGAGCTCGATCGGCTGTGCGCCCCGGTGCAGCACGAAACGGCCGTCGTAGGTGACGTCGGGGCCGACGAGCCGGCTCGCGCGCAGGCCTTCGAGACGGCCCTTGGCTCCCTCGATGGCTGCAGCCTGCGCCTGCTGCTGTTCTTCGTCCAGGTCCTGGCCCGCGAGCCCCTGGCCGCGTTCGAGCGCCTCCTCGGCGAGGGGGATCTGCTCCTCGAGCCGCTCCAGGTCGTCGCGGACGAGCTCGCGGGCGCGTGCGATGCCCGTCGTGGCGACGCTCTCGTGCGCCAGGATCTGGATCTCCGGAGCGAGCCGCTTCCAGTGGGCGTTGCCGCCGACGTGGTCGATGTGCCAGTGCGTGTTGATCAGCCACGCGACCGGCAGGTCCGAGACCGTGCGCGCGAGGTCGAAGAGTGCCTCCACGCGCGCTGCGTCTTCCTGGGCGTCGATCACCAGGATCTCCTGCTCGGTCACCACGACGACGGAGTTGGAGTCGTCGAAGCGCGCTGCGCGAGGCTGCGTCGCCGCCCAGACGCCGTCGGCCAGCTGCTGCCAGTCCCAGAGCTCCCGTGCGGAAGCGGCAGAAGCGAGACCCAGGGCGAGGAGAGCGAGCGCGCGCGAAATCGCCGCGGAGGGACAGGGGTGGGGACGCATCGCACGACCCTACGCGAAGACCAGGGGCCGGCACGTGCGATTCGTCCCTTGTGGAGTGCACCCTGGGTGCGATACTCCGCCCCATGCCGATCCATCGACACCCCACTCAGTTCCTCGCGGCCCTGCTGGTCGTGGGGGGAGCGTCCGGCGCTCTTGGAGGTCCCGTGCAGGAGAACGCCGAAGAACGTGACGACCCGTCGCGCCTGACGGTCTCGAGAATCTACGCCGACGCGCCCGAAGGTGCGCCTCGGCGCGAGCTTCAGGCACGGAGCTTCGGCCCGGTGCGTTGGCTCGATCGGACCGTGGACGGGTCTCGCCGGGCAGGGCTGACGTCGGTCGAAGACTCCACCTGCGACTGTGGCGGCAAGGACATCGTGTGGCTGGACGTGGCGTCAGGAGAGCGGGAGATCCTCGTCACGGCCGAGGCCCTCGTGCCGGCGGAAGGGGAGAAGCCGCTGGGCATCGACGGCTATCAGTGGACCGAGTCGGGAGCTCGGATGCTGCTCTTCACCAACGCCCAGCGGGTGTGGCGGCAGAAGACCCGGGGCGACTACTGGGTGGTCGATCTCGGAGCCGGAACGTTGCGCCGGGTCGGCGGTGAGCACCCCGAGACCTCGCTCATGTTCGCCAAGTTCTCCCCCGACGGCGAGAGGGTCGCCTACGTCTCGGGCAACGACCTCTGGGTGGAGGCGGTGGCGACCCTGGGAGACGCTCCCGCCGTGCGGCTCACCGAAGGCGGCAGCCGAACCCTCATCCACGGCACCTTCGACTGGGTGTACGAGGAGGAGTTCTCTCTGCGCGATGGCTTCCGATGGAGCCCCGATGGCCGGGAGATCGCGTTCTGGCAGCTCGACGCCTCGGGGATCGAAGACTTCCACCTCATCGACAATCTCGACTCGCTCTACCCGAAGCTGACTCCGATTCCCTACCCGAAGGTGGGCACCCAGAACTCGCGCTGCCGCCTTGGCGTAGTGCCTGCTGGTGGTGGCGACATTCGTTGGGTGGAGCCGGGAGGCGACGAGCGCGAGCACTACATCGCGCGCATGGACTGGGTCCCTGGTCTCGAGGGCGACGAAGCCCAGCTCGTGTTCCAGCGGCTGAACCGGCTGCAGAACACCAACGAGGTGACCCTCGCGCGTGTTGCCGATCTCGGGTCGGGCGACGCACTGACCGTGGCCCACACGGAGACGGACGAGGCGTGGCTCGACGTGGTCGACCGCTTCGTGTGGCTGCCACGCGGCGACGACGAGGCCGCGGAGCTCTTCTGGCTCACGGAGCGGAGCGGTTGGCGGCACATGGCGGCGATCGACCGGAGCGATGGCGCTCTGCGGCAGGTCACCCAGGGCGACTGGGACGTGATGCGCACCCTGCACGTCGACGCCGAGGGCGGGTGGGTGTACTTCCTCGCGAGCCCGGAGTCGGCGACCCGCGCGGCCCTCTATCGCGCCCGTCTCTCCGGCGGGGAGACCGAGCGCCTGTCACCCGAAACGCAGCCAGGGACCCACGCCTACGACATCTCTCCGTCCGCCGACTACGCCATCCACACCTACTCGGCCTTCGGTGTGCCCCCTCGCATTGCGCTCATCGAGCTGCCGAGCCATCGCGAGGTGCGTGTTCTGGAGGGCAACGGGGAGCTCCGCGAGAAGATCGACGCCCTGGCGCTCGGAGAGACCGAGCTCTTCCGCGTCGACATCGGTGGCGGCATCTCGCTCGACGCGTGGCGCATCCTGCCGCCCGACTTCGATCCGCAGCTGCGCTACCCGGTGCTGTTTCACGTGTACGGAGAGCCGGCGGGGCAGACCGTTCTCGACCGTTGGGGCGGCGACCGCTACCTCTGGCACCAGATGCTGGCGCAGCGGGGCTACGTCGTGGTCAGCGTCGACAACCGCGGGACTCCGGGTCCACGTGGCCGCGCCTGGCGCAAGGTCGTGTACCGCAAGATCGGCATCATCGCGCCGGAAGACCAGGCCGCCGCGGCGAAGAAGATCCTAGAGTGGCCGTTCGTCGACCGCGATCGGGTCGCCATCTGGGGCTGGAGCGGGGGCGGATCGATGACCCTCAACATGCTGTTCCGCTACCCGGAGATCTACGGCACGGGCATGTCGATCGCCCCCGTGAGCGACCAGCTCCTCTACGACACGATCTATCAGGAGCGCTACATGGGGCTCCCCGAAGAGAATGCGGCGGGCTTTCGGGACGGCTCGCCGATCACGCACGCGGAAGGGCTCGAGGGCAACCTCCTGCTCGTGCACGGCACGGCGGACGACAACGTGCACTACCAGAGTGCCGAGCGCCTCATCGACCGCCTCATTGCTCTCGGCAAACCCTTCGACATGATGTCGTACCCGAATCGCACCCACGCCATCCGGGAGCGGAAAGGCACGAGCGAGCACCTCTTCGCGCTCCTGACCCGCTACCTCCTCGAGCACACGCCGCCCGGCGGGCAGCCTGCTCCTTAGGGTCGGAACCGCCTCCAGGCACCCCCTCCCACCGCAGAGAGGTCTGACAGAATGCGAGGGCCTGGAGGCCACCTCGAGCCTCCGGTTCGTGGCCGCCCGACCTGCGCTTTCCACCCGAGATTCCGATGGCCAAGACACCTCCTTCCGATTCGCCCGCCCTCGAACAGCTCCTTCGCCGCGCCGCGGCACCCGACATCGACAGCGACGAGGTCCACCGCTCCAGCGAGCTGCGCTCCGACGGGGTCGCGTGGGTCGCGGCGGTGTTCATTGCGATCACGCAGGCCGTGGCGTTCGTCGGTGTGCCGCTCTACCTCTGGTTGGTGGGAGCTTCCGCCGCGCAGTGGGTCACCTTCGCCGCGATGTTCGTGGTGACCGCCATGAGCATCACCGTGGGGTATCACCGACTCTTCACCCACCGTGCCTTCTCGGCTGCGTGGCCGGTTCGTCTCTTCGTGCTCCTCTTCGGCGGCGCCGCCTTCCAGATGTCGGCGCTGCAGTGGGCGAGCGAGCATCGCTATCACCACAAGTACGAAGACACCGATGGCGATCCGCACGATCCACACGGCATCCACCACGGCTTCTTCTGGGCGCACATGGGCTGGGTGTTCGTGAAGGTCGATCCCGCGCTCGACATGAACAACGTGGACGACCTCCGGCGCGATCCCCTCGTGATGTGGCAGCACAAGCACTACTACGCCGTGGCCACGGTCATGGGCTTCTTCTTCCCGATGGCGATGGTCGCTGCGTGGGCAGCACTCACAGGAGGCTCCGTGCCGCTCGCCCTCGTTGGCGGCCTGCTCATTCCTGCGACGGCTCGGATCGTCGCGGTGCACCACATCACGTGGTTCATCAACTCCCTGGCGCACACCATCGGCCGCCGCCCGTACGACAGTCGCAGCAGCTCGCGCGACAGCTCTCTGCTCGCCCTCCTGACCTTTGGCGAGGGGTACCACAACTACCATCACGCCTTTCAGACCGACTACCGCAACGGGGTGCGGGCCTGGCACTGGGATCCCAGCAAGTGGACCATCTGGCTGCTCAGCAGGGTGGGTCTTGCGCACGGGCTGCGTCGGATCCCGGCGGAGACCATCCGGATGGCGCGCATTCGGGAGAAGGCCCGGCAGCTGGAGGCGCGGCTCGCGTCGCGCGCCGAGGTGAGCGAGCTGCAGCGGTCGGCGGAGACCCTGCTGCGCGAGATCGAAGAGCGGTTGGAGGAAGTCCACCTGCGCTGCCGTGTCCTGCTCGCGGAAACGACGAAGGCCACGAACCAGAAGCTCGAGCAGTCGAGGCAGCGCGCCCTGGAGCTCAAGGCGGAGCTGCGCCAGGCGCGGCGCGAGTTCCGTTCCACGGTCAAGGAGTGGCAGGCTGCCCATCGCCGCGCCATGGCGCTGGCGCTCGCTTGAGTCTCCAGCGCACCAGCGAGCGCCGCGCAGAGGTGGCGTGGTTCTCCGCGCTCTGCAGCGACGACTACCGGTACCTGGGCGTTCCGGACGGGGAGCTGCGCAGCAGCTTCGATCACTGCGGATCTCTCGTGCGCCTTGCGGATGAGCTCGGCTACGACAACATCCTGCTGCCGTCCAGCTACCAGGTCGGCCAGGACCCTCTCACCTTTGCGGGAGGGGTCGCACCGCAGTTGCGCAGACTCGCCCTGCTGGTCGCCATTCGCTGTGGAGAGCTGCATCCGCCCATGCTGGCGCGTGCGCTGTCGACCCTCGATCACATGCTCGAGGGCCGGCTCACGATCAACATCATTTCGTCCGACCTCCCCGGGGAGATGCTGGAGTCCGAGGCGCGCTACCGGCGGTCGGGGGAGGTCATCGAGATCCTCCAGCAGGCCTGGACCTCCCAACGCATCGACTTCGACGGCGAGTTCTACCGGCTCAGCCTCGAGACGACCGACCCGGTCCTTCCGTATCAGCAGAACGGTGGGCCGCTGCTGTACTTCGGCGGCTACTCGCCCGCCGCGCGACGCCTTTGCGCCGAGCACTGCGACGTGTACCTCCTGTGGCCCGACACCGAAGAAGGCCTCGGCGCGGCGATGCAGGACCTCGCCGTACAGGCGGCTGCACACGAGCGTCAGCTCGACTTCGGGCTGAGGATCCACGTCGTGGTGCGCGAGACGGAGTCGGAGGCGCGGGTGGCGGCCGAGCGCCTCATCAGTCGTCTCGACGAGGCGCGGGGCGAAGAGATCAAGTTGCGGGCGCAGGACGCGCGCTCGGCAGGTGTCCTGCGCCAGGACGAGCTACGCGAGGCCTCCGACGACGACTACATCGAGCCGCTCGTCTGGAGCGGTATCGGCCGCGCGCGGTCGGGCTGTGCGAGTGCTCTCGTCGGCAGTGCCGACCAGGTGTACGACAAGCTGCAGCGCTACCTCGACATGGGCTTCCGCTCGTTCATCTTCTCGGGGTATCCGCACCATGACGAGTGCCGCTACTTCGCCGACCACGTCCTGCACCGTCTCGATCGCGTCTCGCTCCCTTCGTTGCAGGGACGGCGGCCCGCCGAGACACCGGCGACTCCGCTCACGCACGCGCCGCGGCGCTAGGGGCCCGATGAGAGAGGCGACCCCGTGCTGAACGGCTTCGACCTCGTCGTCTTCTTCGGCTTCCTCGCGGCAGTGATGGGGATCGGGCTCTGGGCCGCCCGGCAGGAGAAGACCTCGGAGGAGTTTTTTCTCGCGGGCCGGTCCGTGGGCTGGATCGGCGTGGCGGGGTCGATCTTCGGCACCAATGTCTCGGCGGCGCACCTGGTGGGCATGCTGGGCATCGGCTTCTCGATCGGCTTCGCGCAGAGCCACTTCGAGCTCGGCGCGATTGCGGCACTCATGCTGCTCGCGTACGGCTTCCTCCCGGTGTACCGCAAGCTCCAGGTGTACACGCTGTCGGACTACCTGGGCCGCCGCTACGACTCCCGCAGCCGCACGCTGTACACGGTGATCCTGCTGGTGGTGACGGTCGTGCAGCTCACGGCGGCGTTCTACATCGGCTCGCGATCACTCGGGCTGCTCCTCGAGGGCACGCCGCTCGAAGTGACCTACGCGCAGGGCATCTTCGCGCTTGCGGTGGTCACGGCGTCGTACACGATCTTCGGCGGCCTCAAGGCGGTGATCTACACCGACGTCATGCAGTCGGTCCTGCTGCTCCTGGCCGGCATCCTGCTGGCGGTGCTGACCTTCCAGCAGCCGGAGGTCGGGGGTTGGTCCGGGATGATGGCGTTCGACGCGGCCCGCCCCCTGGCCGAGCAGAAGATGCACCTCTATCTGCCACCGAGCCACCCGGATCTGCCGTGGACTGGCGCTCTGAGCGGCCTGCTGGTGCTGCACTGTTTCTACTGGAGCACGAACCAGGCGATCGTGCAGCGGGCTCTGGCCGCGCGCAGTGACCGGCAGGCGCGCGTCGGCATCGTCGTCGCCGGCTTCCTCAAGCTCACCATCCCGTTCTTCGCCATCGCGGGCGGCGTGGCCGCGGCGCAGCTCTTCGAGGTGCGCATGCCGGGCCGCGTGATCGACCCCGACGCGGCGACTCCCGAGCTGATCCGGCTCGTCATTCCGGCGGGTCTGGGCCTGATGGGCGTCATCATGGCTGGCCTCATCGGTGCCATTCTCTCGTCGATCGACTCGATGGTGAACTCCGCGGCCACGCTGTTCACCTTCGACGTGTATCGCAAGTTCATCCGCCCGGACGCGTCCGAGGAGAGCCTCCTGCCGGTCGGGAGATGGGTCATCACGATCCTCGTCGCGGGGTCGGCCGCGCTTGCGCTCGCCACCTACGACCCGTCCGGCGGCGGCAACTTCTTCCTCCGCGTCTCCAGTCAGGCCGGGAACTTCACCCCGGGGCTCATCGTCGCGTTTGCGCTGGGCATGTTCTGGCCGCGTGCCCGGGCCGCGGGCTCGTGGGCGTGCATCCTGCTGTCGCCGTTCTTCTCGTTCGGCGTCGTCTGGCTGTACCGCGAGGTGCTCGGCACCCAGCCGCCCGTGGCGGCGCTCTTCGGGGAGGAGCTCAACTTCATGCACCGCGTCTTCCTCACCGTGCTCTTCGGCATCGTGGTGCACGTGGTGGTGAGCCGGCTCCAGCCGGCCTCACACACTGGGCCCGAGGAGCCGCTCACGTATGCCGCCGTGGGAGGGCACGAGCCCGAGGCAGTGCGTCGAGTGCTCTGGCTCGTCGTGCTGCTGGCGATGGCCCTGCTCGCACTGGGCGGGCTCGTCTACGCCGGGGTGGTGCCCGCAGCGGTTGCGGCCTGGCTCGCGGCTGCGGCGGCGCTCCTGCCGTTCGTGCCCGCGCTGCGGGAGGCCGCGTCGTGGAGCGACCGACTCCGCGCGGATCACTTCTGGTCGGCGCTCCTCTGCGCCGCCACCTGCTTCCTGCTTTTCGCCTTCTTCTAGCGGCGTGCTCGGCGTGGTGGCTACCACGCCTGTGCTCGCCTATGTCGATGCTCCGGCCGCCGGGGGCGGCTTTCGCGCTCCAAGCTCGCTACGCTCGCGTCGCTTGGCGTCTGCGAGCTAGCCTTGCAGCACCTCGGTCATTTCGACCACGCGGTGCTCGGCGGCTGCGATCTGGGCGGCGACGCCCATCGCCACAGCCAGGTGGCCGTCTTCTGCGGTGACCTCGACGGGGCCCTCTCCGCGGATGGCGCGGGCGAAGGCCTGCTGCTCGTAGTAGGTGGAGCCGTGGTGGTGGCCCGCCGCCATCAACTCCGGGTCGACCTCGAGCGTGCGGGTGCTCACCTCGCCCGAGCGCTGACCCGAGACGAGCAGGCACTCGCCTTCCGACGCCTTCGGCAGGAAACACTCCAGCTTGCCTTCGTCGCCCGTGGCGGCGATCTCCTCCTGGTAGCGGGAGCCTTCGGCGAACATGCAGAGGTCGAGTGCGGCGCGCACACCCCCTTCGAAGTCGAAGACCACGAAGCCGTTGTCCCAGATGTCGGGGGTCGTGCCGTCGTAGCTCTCGTCGAGGTGGTTCACGTCTTGTGCGGCGGACGCCATCACCCGCACCGGCTCGCGACGGACGATGAGGCGCATGAGGTCGAAGAAGTGGCAGCACTTCTCGACGAGCGTGCCGCCCGAGTTGCGGTTGAATCGGTTCCAGTCGCCGACCTTCGGCAGGAACGGGAACCGATGCTCGCGCAGAGCCAGCATGCGGAGCGTGCCGACCTCACCGTCGTGGACACCGCGCACGAGCTCCGCGACAGGGGGCATGTAGCGATACTCCATGCCCACCCACACCACCCCCGGATGGCGTGCCGCCTTCGCGACCACATGAGAGGTGTCTTCGAGCGTGGTGCACAGCGGCTTCTCGATGAGGAGGTGCGTGCCGTACTGCCAGAGCGGCTCGAGCACCTCGGCGTGAGTGTGGTTCGGGCTCGCCACGATCAGCGCGTCGGGCCGGGTCTCTTCGACCATCTCCTCGTTGTCGAGGAACGCGGGGACCTCCCACCCGGCCGCCTCGCGCGCCCACGTGTGGGACCGCGGCTCGGGGTCGGACACGGCGACGAGCTCGGCGTCCGGTTGGAGCCTCAGATTGTGGATGTGCTCCACGCCCATGAGCCCGGTTCCGAGCACCGCGTAGCGGATCGCCATGGTGGAAGCCTCAGCCGCTCGTGCCGTCGATGGGCTCGAAGACGTAGCCGAGCATGATCTCGAACGTGTCGAACGCTTCGGGCTGTCTCCGCGTGTGGCGATCGATCTCGAAGTAGATGTCGACCACCTTCGACTCGAAGTCGGGGTTGCCGCTCCAATCGAAACGCCGGAGCTGCACCGTCATGCGGTTGCGGCGGCACCGCACGCGCACCACCTCGGCCGGGCGTTGCGGATCGATCTCCTCGTCGTCGCGCTCGAGCTTGACGATGCCGTCGGGAGCGATCTCCGTGTCGTAGAGGGGCTCCGTCGTGCGGAAGATCGACCCCGGCAGGGTCTGTCGGAGCTCCCAGCACACGTCGTCCGGCGAAAGCGACGCGGCGCGGCCGGGGACGAGGGCGAAGAGAAGACAGGCGCAGGCGAAGACGAGTCTCATTCAGGCTCGATTCTACCTTCGATGGAGACGTCGAGGAGCCAGGGCTTGCCGCTCGAGACGGCCTCCGTGAAGCGCGGCTCGATGTCGTCCGGGTCGTCGATCCGCGCTGCACTCAGGCCGAGGCTCTGTGCCAGTCCGACGAAGTCGATCTCGGGTTTCGTCAGGTTCATGTGCGGATAGGGCCGGTCGGCGGGCACGCCAAATCGCTCCCGGTAGATGTCCATGTTGATCTTGAGGATCTTGTACTCGCGGTTGTGCAGGATCACGTACACGATGGGGAGGTCGTCGTGTGCGGCAGTCCAGAGCGCCTGCGCCGAGTACATGGACGATCCGTCGCCGGAGAGGGCGACCACGGGCTGCCCTGGATGTGCCACGCTCACGCCCAGGGCACCGGGGAGGGCCTGTCCGATCCCGCCGCCGCGCGTGCCGTAGTAGCGCGCCGGGTCGTCGAAGTCGAAGCAGCCCATCACGTCGCCGCCGGCCGTGATCGCCTCGTTCACCACGACAGCGTCGCTCGGCAGCGCGGCCGCGAGGGTGGTCATGAGGCGAGCTGTGGAGATGGGCCGGTTGTCCCATCGGCTTTCTGCACGGGCCCTGCGCGCGGCAACGCCCTGCTGGTACTCCTCCTCGAGAGCGGCGTTGCGCGCCTCGGCTGCCGACTCCACGCCGCGGTTCTCGAGGCTCGTCACCTCTGCGAGGAGTGCCTCGATGCCGTGCTTCGGATCGGCGAGCACACCGAGGTCGATGGCGTGGTTGTGCGCGAGGCGGCCCGGATCGTCCTCGATCTGCAGCACCTTGGCGCCGTCCGGGAACGGCGAGCCCTGGTCGAACCAGACCTCCTCGAAGAAGGAGCCGCCGATCAGGAGAACGGCGTCAGCGGGCTCGAGCTCCCGTTGGATCCCCGCGTGGTTGAGGGGCATCCGCGGCCGGAAGCTGGGGTGGTTGTTGGGGAAGTTCAGGCGGTGCACGAGACCCTCGTAGAAGACGCGTGCGCCGAGCGCTTCGGCCAGCTTCACGAGGCTGGGGACGGCACCCGAGCGCGCCACGCCGTCCCCCACGACGACCGTCGGGTGCTCAGCGGCGAGCAGCATGCGCGCCATCTCCTCGATGCCGGTGGTTTCGGGCTGCGTCCGCCGATGGAGCGGGCTGACGGGCAGGGCGCCGTGCGCGGTCTCCTGCTCGAGCACGTCGATCGGCAGCGCCAGGAAGACCGGCCCCGGTGCCGGATCGGTGGCGATCTTGAGCGCCCGATGGAGCATGTGGCCCAGCTCGTCCGCGCGCTCCACCTGGGCGCTCCACTTGACCAGGGGCTCGGCCATGCCGACCAGATCGGCACTCAGCAACGGCTCGCGCAGACGCATGCGGGTGTCCTGTTGACCGGCTGTCACGAGGAGGGGCGTATTTGCCTCCCACGCGTTGTAGAGCATGCCGAGGGCGTTGCCCAGGCCCGGGCCCACGTGCAGGTTGACCACGCCGACCTTGCCGCTCGCCTGTGCGTAGTAGTGCGCCGACCCGCAGGCGACCGACTCGTGCAGCGCCAGCTGGTAGCGCACCTCCGGGTAGTCGCCCAGGCAGTCCATCAGAGGGCTCTCGGTGGTCCCCGGGTTCCCGAAGATCGTGTCGATGCCGTGGGCGCGCAACGTCTCCATGAAGACGTGCTTGCCGCGCGTCGGTGCTGTCGCCATGTAGCTCTCCTGTGTGCGTGGGAGAGCCACACTATCGCGTGCCCCACCTCGCTTCTGGCGGGGAGACGAGCGTCACGGCGGACCGCCCGCGGCGGTCAGCTGACGAGGCTCAGCAGATCGGGGCGCGCCTCGTCGCTCCGCGTGGGGGCGGACACGTCTTCGATCTTCCGGAGGCGGCCCAGCGTCTGGAACGACGGCCGCTCGCTGCGCTCCCAGGACTCCTGGAATGCGGAGCGCGCGCGCTTGATGCGCATCTTCACGGCCGACAGGCCGAGGTCGAGCTCGTCCGCGATCTCTTGGTACGACATGCCCTTCCACTCGCGGAGGACCAAGGCGCTGCGGAGAGTCTCGGGCATCGACTCGAGGGCCCAGCCGATGCGCTCGCGGCTCATCGTGGCTTCCAGCTCGCGCACGGAGTTGGGGTCGCGCTGCAGCTCCGGGCAACTCGCGAGCGTCGGGTCTTCGACGTTCACGAAAGCCTGCTTGCGGTTCTTCTTGAGGTAGTTGAGGCAGTGGTTCACGGCGATCCGGCGCAGCCACGTGCGGAAGGCGGCCCGGCCTTCGAACGACTCGAGCGCGAAGTAGGCCTTCGTGAGCACCTCTTGCGCCAGATCCTCGATGTCGACCTCGCTCCCGACCAGGAAGCGGCACGTCGCCTGGATGTACTCGCGGTGGCGCTCCACCAGGATCGCGAAGGCGAGCTCGGCCTCCTCGCCCGTGCGCACGCTCGACACGAGGTCGAGGTCTTCCCATTCGCGCATGGGTGCCTCAGGCTCGGTGCCTGTCAGAGCGGGAGAGCGGAGATCGTAAGCGAGTGTCATCGAACGAGATCGTCTTGAGCGTGAATCTCCTCGATTCTAGCGATTCACCCCAGGCTGTCCAATGCCGTCGCCGACACTTCACCCGTCCGGACGAGGATGGCGGCGGCGTTGCAGTGCGTCCGCACCTCGGAGGAGACGGGCAGCGTCGTCCTTCGAGCACGCCTGGAGCGAGTGGGGCCCCATCTCGTCATCGTCGAAGAAGAAGCTCCCTTCGTACGGCTGGTCGCGCAGCAACATCGGGAACCAGAGCTCGTCGTCTGCCCACATCTCGGCAAAAGGAACGTCCTGCACGGGAAACCACAGAGGCACCGCCTCGTCGGTCTCTTCCGGGGTTCCGGTGTGGCTCTTCGACACGAAGACGAAGACCATCAGCGCATAGCCGTCGCGGAACTGGAAGCGGAGTGTTCCGAGGTGTCGGGGCTCCCCGGCCTCGATGCGGAGCTCCTCACGGATCTCGCGTAGCGCGCATGCGGTGACCGTCTCTCCAGGGTCGACCCGGCCGCCGGGGCCGTTGATCTTTCCGGCGCCGAGCCCGCGCTTCTTGCGGATGAGCAGGATGTCACCGCCGTTCGCGCGCTCCGCTCCGCGCCGCACGAAGAGAATGGTGGCCAGATCCTGCGGCTCCCAGCGCGACCAGTCGACGAGAGCCGACGAAGTTCCAGCGTCGGACGTGCTCACTCGCGCCCTGCGGCCCACGCGATGGACCGGGCCACCAGGCCCTGGAAGTCGGGTTGGCTCCACACGTCTTCGCGGTGCCCCATGGCGTTGTAGAGCACCCGGCCCTGCCCCAGGGTCCGCGTCCAGATGATGGGGTAGGGCTCCACGTCGTAGAGGCGAGCCTGGTTCTTGCGGGCGGCGCCGGGGGCGAGTCGTGCCAAAACGTCGAACTTCTCCTCGCCGTCGGCGAACTGGTTCTTGAACAGGTACCACTCGTCCATGATCGTGAGCCGCGGCGGGAAGCCTTTCATCACGGGATGCTCGGGCGCCTCGCTGACCACCGTGCCCTCGAACTGACGTCCGTGAGAGAGGAACTCGCCGCCGATCATCGCCACGTAGGGGCTGACCTCGTCGCCTTCGCCATGGAAGGTGTCCGTGGCGCTGTGGAAGCCGATGAAGCCCCCGCCGTCTTCGATCCATTCCATGAGCTCTTCGAGGCCCTCGGGACCCATGGGTGGGTTGCCGTCCCCCGCCATGATCCCCTCGCCGCCGCCGGCCTGCGTCAGGTCGCCGGTGGTGTAGAAGATCACCACGTCGAAGTCCTTCAGGGAGCTGCGGCTGACGCGGCCCGCGTTTTTGGTGGCGACCACCGTGAAGTCGTGCTGCCCGGCCAGCTGCTCCAGGATCTTGCTGGCGTGCGACGCAGCTCCACCGGTCTGGCGGATGACCGAATGCTCGAAGCCGGACGACTTCGTCACGAAGAGCACTCGGACGGGATCGCCCTCCGCAGCGCCGGCGGGCGAAACCGCACAGAGCGCGGCGAGGAGGACCGTAGCGGCGAAGGAGGCGGGGCCGAAGGACCGCGGACGCAGCGGGGTCTTGGCAGGAGATCGGCTGTGGAACGTCATGGCTGCGCCTCCCAGGAGAGTGATCGCGGAGCCGCATGCGAGGCGCGCCGGGCGAGCGAGCCGGCACGGTCTGCGGCCTGTGCATCGGAGCGATTTGCATGTTACCCCTGCCGCTCGGAGCTCCCTGGGGAAGGGACCGGTGCGGGTCTCGAAATGTGCCGAGATTTGTGTTGGGAACTCCCACGGTGCGAGGTAAGGTGGCCCGGCGATCTGGTTCGCTCCCCTGCCATCCTTCACGCCCCACGCTCCCTCGTCTGAGGCACGGGCACGGACGACTCCCTTGGGCTCATCTCTCGACGAACACCCCGACGGTCAGGGCGCGGTCTCCGCGTCGGACGACGTGACCGCGGCCCACTACGCCGAGCGCCCGCAGCAGGACTCCGCGGCGTTCGACGCGCTCCTGGCTCGGCTCGACGAGCTGATCGCGCGTCACGACGGCGTGCACCCGGCTGGCCGTGGCAACGCCTCGGCGTCCCTGAGCGACGCGGCCCGTCTGGGCCTCCTGGTCGAGGTGGTGGAGAAGGCCACCGAGGGGCTCGAGCGGTTCCCCCGCAACGGTGAGCTGCTCCGTCGCCGAGCGTATGCCCTGTGTCGCCTGGCGCCTCCCGGTACCGGCGACGCACGCGTGGCCGACGCGCAGGAAGACCTGCAGTGCGCGCTGCAGTTCGAGCCGACCAACCTGCGCCTTGCGCTCGATCTGCTCGGCGAGCTGTTCGCCTTCGACGGGCTCCAGGACGACGAGGTTGCCGATGTCGCGGAGGCACTGGCCGAGCAGTCGGAGCAGCTCATGCTCGAAGCGCGCGCTCTCCAGGTGCGCGCGCTGCTGTACGCGGAGCGCGCCGGGGAGGCGAGGTCGCTGGCGGCAAGGTGGTCGCGCCTCTTCCCTGGGAATGACGAGCTCGGCTCTGTCATCCGTGACTTCGATCTCTAGCTCGATCGCACGGGAGCGGCGCGCGGGCCTCGACGTAGCCTGTTCGTCATGATGATTCGGGCGGCGGAGCTCCGCGACATTCCCCGGATGCAGGAGCTCGAGCTCGCTGCCGGGGCGGTCTTTCGCGACGTCGGCATGGACGAGATTGCCGACGACGATCCACCCTCGTCCGAGGAGCTTGCGCAGGCGATCGAGGCCGGTGCGGTTTGGGTCGCGGTGGCCGAGACGGATCTCGCGGGCTACCTGGTGGGGAAGGTCGTCGACGGCTGCGCCCACGTGGAGCAGGTGAGTGTGCACCCTCGCCACGCGCGTCAGGGGCTCGGCCGTCGGCTCCTCGACCGTGCGGACGTCTGGGCGCGCGAGGGTGGCCTCGCGGCACTCACGCTCACCACCTTCCGCGACGTACCCTGGAACGCGCCCTACTACGAGCGGCTCGGCTTTCGACGCCTCGCCGATGGCGAGCTCGGCGAAGGGCTCCGATCCGTGCGCGCCGAGGAAGCGGCGGCGGGACTCGACCGATGGCCGCGCGTCTGCATGCGGCGTCCCCTGACCTGACCGGCTCCGCCGTTCGCTAGCATCGCGGCCAGGTCATGGACATCCGCAGCTACCAAGAGTCGGACCAGGACGCGGTGATCGATCTGTGGGTTCGCTGCGAGCTCGTGCGGCCGTGGAACGACTCGGCGCGTGACATCGCGCGCAAGCTCGATGTACAGCGCGAGCTGTTCCTCGTCGGCGAGGTGGACGGTGAGGTGGTGGCCACGGTGATGGCGGGCTACGAAGGTCACCGAGGCTGGGTGAACTACCTCGCCGTGGATCCGGACCGGCAGCGCGGGGGACACGGGCGCGCGATGATGCGGGAAGCCGAGCGCCGGATGCAGGCGATGGGATGCCCCAAGGTGAACCTCCAGGTCCGTTCGTCCAACCGCGCCGTGATCGAGTTCTACGAGCGCATTGGCTACCAGGTGGAGGAGCGCGTGAGCTTCGGCAAGCGTCTGATCTCGGACGACGGCTGAGGTCGAGACGGGCGGCTGGTGCGCCCGCGGCTTTTCTCCGGAGTCAACCGATCCGGCGGTCTCCTGCATTCATCCACATGAACCTTCGATCGTGTGCCACAGCCTGGATCTTCCTGTGTGTGGTCTGCCCGACGTGGGCGCAGGACGCCCTCGTCGTGGAAGGGGCTCAAACCCTGGTCGACGCCGAGCTGGGCGCGGTCCGGGTGGAGCCCGGAGCGACGCTCCTCCTGGCTGGCGTCGAAGCCGCGATCCTGGACGACGTCGTGGTGCGCGGCGGCACCCTGCGCCTCGAGGCCAAGCACGTTCGTCTCCCCTCGAGCTTCACCCACGAGCGCACGCTCACCGTGCGCGACGGCGGCACGCTCGAGATCCGCGGAGCGCGGCTCTCGCTCGATCACCCCGTGAACCTCCACGTCGAGGCCGGCGCCCACCTGCGGGTCGAGGACGTGCTCTCTCCGGGTGCACCGCTGAGCGTGGGGCTCCGGCCGGGCTCCGAGGCGCAGGTCGAGCGGGCGATCGGCCTGGGCGAGCTCATCGCCGACGCCGGCAGCCGGCTCCGGATTGCCGGCAGTCGGGGCTTCGCGGTGTGGCTCGTGCTGCGAGGGCCGTTTGGCGACATCACCCTTCCGCCCGGTGCGTCGGTCGATGCGTGGAGCTGGAATCGCAGCTCGGACATCGAGATTCGCGACAGCCGCGACGTCTTCTGGGCTGCGCTGACGGCGCCGGGAGCGCGGGGTGCCTTCGTCGACTCGCAGCTCCGCGCGGTGGCCATGGTCTTCGGCGGTCGCTTCCGGGTGCGGATCGACGGTCTGCGCAACCAGGAGCTCCCGGAGGGTGGCGAGCTCCGTCTGGTCGATCGGCACCTCCGCTTTCCCGGATCCACCGTGCAGGCCTGGAACGTGTACGTGGTGCAGCAGGCCGAGCTGGAGGTTCACGACAGCCGCCTCGGGGAGGTGTGGGCCTTCGACGGCAGCGGCACCCTGCGGTTCATCGACTCCCACGCCGACGGCACCGGCGGCAACGTGCGCGCGCAGGGGCAGGCGCGCATGGAGATCGTGCGGTCGGTGATCTCCTCCGACCTCGTCGCCGACGACGCGGCGCGCATCGAGATTCGCGACAGTCGGATCGAGCGTTCGGTGAACGCGGTCGGGAGTGCGCAGATCGATCTGCACGGCGTCCAGGTCGAAGGGGAGGTGCGTGCGCGGGCACCGGCGCGGGTGGTGCGCCACCCCTGATCTCGTTCCTGGCTCTGGCTGGAGGCGTCGGGACGCGGTGCTAGGGTCTCCCCACACCCGCACCCTGCCGATGGGAGGCTCCGCATGCGTCACCTCGCCCTTCTCCCGCGCCTCGGAACGGCGGCCGCGCTCGTCTCGTGTCTCACGCTGCTGCTCGCCGCTCCGATCGGTGCCGCAACCGCCGACATGGAGGTGGCGGCAAACGCCGAGCTGCTCGCGAGCGCGCAGGCTCTCTTCGCCAGCTTCCAGCAGGGAAGCCCGCTCGACCGCATGCGCTCGGGCGCCCACGCGGCAGCGGGCCTGCGCCCGCTCGATCACGACGATCGCGAAGACTGGTCGTACTGGCCTCGCGAGCGCTCGGGGGTGCAGCTGCAGGAGATGAGCGCGGAGCAGCGCGGCGTCGTGCAGGACCTGCTCGGGGCCACGCTCAGCGCCCAGGGTCATCTCAAGGTGGTGCACATCATGCTGCTGGAGGAGGTGCTTCGCCAGACCGACGCCTTCGGGCTGGAGCGCGACGTCGGCAACTACCGGCTCACCTTCTTCGGCGAGCCGAACGGTGATGTGCCGTGGGGTTACCGCTTCGAAGGCCACCATGTGTCGCTCAACGTGTCCGTGAGCCCGTCGGGGACGTCCGTGACGCCTTCTTTCCTCGGCAGCAACCCGGGTCGGCTCCAGGCCGGCGTGCTCGCCGGGCTCCGGGTCCTGCGCCTGGAAGAAGACCTCGGGCGCCAGCTCGCTCGTTCGCTGGGTGCTGGTCAGGAGGCGGGGCGCAGCGACGCCAAACCGCCGTCGGACGTTGTGTCGGGGCCTCTCGGAAAGGCACGCTCGGAGTGGGATGCGTGGCGCACGGAGCTTCGCCCCGACGGCCTGCGCGTGACCGCCATGAACGAGACGCAGCGCGAGATCGTGCGGCAGATCCTCGACGAGGTGCTCGGCAACTACCGGCCGCACATCGCGGCAGCGGCGAAACGCAAGATCGACTTCGACGCGCTCCACTTTCTCTGGATCGGTGGCCTCGAGCCTGGTGAGCCCCACTACTACCGGCTGCAGGGCGGCAGCTTCGTGTTCGAGTACGACAACGTGCAGGGTGGGGCCAACCACGTGCACACGGTGTGGCGCGACCGCGCGTCCGACTTCGGCGCCGACCTGCTCCGCGAGCACTACGAGAAGGAGGACCATCGGTGACCGACTTCTCGAAGCTCAAGCGCAAGCGCGTGCCGATGCCGGAGTTCGTGCGCGAGGCCCTCGATGCGGCCGACCTGCGCGACGCGTACGGTCAGCGGCCGGCGTACCAGCAGAACGACTACCTCGGCTGGATCGAGCGCGCCCAGCGCGAGCAGACGAAGCAGAAGCGGCTCCAGCAGATGCTCGAGGAGCTCGAGGCCGGCAACGTCTACATGAAGATGGCGTGGAGCCCTCGGGGCTCCTAGCGGACGTGGTGGCCCGCTCAGCCCTCGCTCTCGACCGGCGCCCACTCCGTGCCGCGGGTCCAGCCGCGGAGGGCGTAGTACTTGTCGCGAGGTGTCGCATGCAGCGGGTGAATGCCGTGGCGAGCGCACCAGACGACGTGGAAGATCATTCCGCCGCCGCCGGCGACGATCGGGGCCAGGAGAGCCCAGTGCCCTGCCGCGCGGTAGAGGAGGAGCGTGGCGACCACCACGATGACCCACTTGAGGAGCAGGCGTCCCCGATGAGTCTCCAGTTCGAAGCGCGCGAAGAGGGTCTTGCCCACCACCGACAGAGCGAGAAGTACGCCAAGCTCGAGCTCGATTCCCATCCCAGACACCTTTCGACGTTCAGTTCGAGGTCGCGGCGGTGACCGAGGCCTCCCCACGCGACATTTTCTGATGATAGCAAAAGAAGTTTTGATAAGTCGAAAAGGCCAGACAGGAGTGACCTCGTGACCGGGGTGGGGCACGTGCGCCGGCTCGTCGACGAGGTCTGGCGCCTGAGGCGACAAGGCCGGACGACGGCCGCTCTCCGGAAGGCGCAGGAGGCGCTGCGGCTGGCGCGTCAGGAAAAGGAGCCGGAGACCCTCGTGATGGCGCTGCGCGCCGTGGCCCAGATCTGGACCGACGTCGCTCGTATAGACGATGCGACCCCACCGCTGGAGGAGGCGGTCGCCTTGTGTCGACAGCTTGGCCACGAGCCGCTGCTCGCGCATACGCTGCGTCATCTGGCGGACGTGCTCGGCGCCAGCGATGCACCGGCGAGCCGCGCGCGCGGGCTCGAGCTCGCGCGCGAGGCCTTGGCGCTCACGCGCTCGGCCGGGGTCGAGGGGCTGGAGCTCGCGAACACGGTGCGTGCGCTGGCCGTCCTCGAAGAGCAGGTGCGGCCGGGCGCGCGCGACGCTGCTCCGCTGTGGGCCGAGGCACGGACGCTTTACGCCGCCTCGGGTGTCGACGCCGGTGTGGAGGAGTGCGCCGAGGCTCTCGCGCGCATCGAAGGTGGCGGCACCTGAGCTATCCGTTGCGGTTGCACGGGCTCGGCCCTGCTCTCTGGGCCGTGGCCCCGGCGCTACAATCGCGCGTCTCCCATCGTCAGCACAACCCGTCTCAGCGGCCGTCCGGCTGAGCCAGCACCGAGGAGGTGCCCCGTGAGCGAGCTTTTCTACGAGAAGGTGGACCCCGTCGCCACCATCACTCTCAACCGGCCCGAGCGGTTGAATGCGATGACGTACAGCATGTTCGAGGAGTTTCGCGCCACTGTCGAGGACGCGGCCGCCGATCCGAGCGTGGTGGGCATCGTCGTGACGGGGGCCGGCCGCGCCTTCTCGGCCGGGCTCGACACCGAGGCCCTGTCCGCGATCGCCGAATCCGGCTCGGGCAGTGGCAGCCGCATCCGCCAGGAGGGTCGGCCGGGGCTCTTCTCGTACCTCACCGAGGTGCCCAAGCCGATCGTGGCGGCCGTCAACGGCGCCGCTGCCGGCGGCGGCTACGTTCTCGCCACCATGTGCGACATCCGCATCGCAGGGCCGGGCGCTCGCTTCACGACGGTCTTTTCGAAGCGTGGCCTCGTGGCAGAGCACGGAGTGACGTGGGCGACGCCTCGCCTCGTCGGCATCGGCCGGTCTCTCGACCTGTTGTGGTCGTCGCGCATGGTCGAGGCGGAGGAGGCGCTGCGCATCGGTCTCGTGGAGTTCCTGGAAGACGATCCGGTCGAGGCGGCGCAAGACTACGTGCGCACCCTGGCGGCCACGGTGTCGCCCACCTCCATGGCGGACACGAAGCGCATGGTGTGGGAGCACGCCGGCCTCGACGTGGACACGAGCTTCGAAGATGCCGCCGACGTGGTGAGCTTCCAGTTCGGGCGGCCCGACATCGCCGAGGGAGTGAATTCGTTCCTCGAGAAGCGCCCCCCGGAGTTTCCGCGCCTCGGCTCGGAAGAGGCGAGCCCGATGCACCCGGGTCGCGGCAAGAGCTAGGCGCGCGGCACTGCTATTCTCCCGTCTTCTGCCCGATGACACTCCGCCGACCGAGAGCACCGCGCAGGCTGTTCTGCCCTCGGCGCGTCGCGACCGACACAAGATCTGGAGATCCCGATGAGTGACCAAGCGCACCCCCTCGCCGCCGTGCCCTACCTGAGCGTGCCCGAAGACGGTGAGCCCCACCTGTTCGGCAGCAAGTGCCAGGAGTGTGGCGCCGTGTTCCTGGGCGAGCGCAGCGTCTGTGCGAACTGCATGGCACGCGACAAGATGGATCGCATCCAGCTGGCCAACCAGGGCGAGCTCTATGTGTACTCCATCGTGCACCGGTCGTTCCCGGGTATCCCCACGCCCTACGTCTCCGCGGTCGTCGACCTCGACGGCGGCGGCACCGTCAAAGGCAACCTCATCAACATCGAGCCCGACCCGTCCAAGATCGAGATGGGCATGCGCGTCGAGGTGGTCTACGACAAGGCGCCAATCAAGGATCAGGAAGGCAACGAGTACCTGATCTACGCCTTCCAGCCTGCGGGCGGGTGAGCGGACCCTGTGGCCAGGAGGACCGCGAGCTGAGCGCGAACGCCGTCGCGGTTCCCCGAGCCCGAGAAGGACGAAGAGGAGAATGAGGCGGTGGCGAACAGCACAACCGGTGGCGACCAACGCCAAGGCACAGCAGCGGTGGCTCCTTCGAGGCGTCGGAGCTCTCGTGTTGGCGGCGACCCTCATCGGATGTGCGTCTCGGCCCGTCTTGGTGAACCGTCAGGTCTGCGGCGTGCTGGAGACCCACGTCGTCGAGCGGACGCGCGGTCCCTGGATCAGGCAGCGTCGGGATCTCTTCGCGGCGGGTGAGCTCGTCGCCCGAGAAGTGGACCGCCATACCTGTGGCACGCCCGATTGCAAAGTGGTGGTTTATGGCCGCGCGGGCGACACCTTCCTGCCCTGCCCCGAGACCTTTCGGAAGCACTGTGCAGCGACCTTTGTCTGGCGTGCAGGGAACGGCGAGGGCAAGTTGCTCCTGACCGGTCAGTTTCTGTTCAGGAGCTCGGACCTTGCGTGCGGCGAAGTCGAGCCGATCTGGTCTCCGGATCGACGACACGTTGTCCTGGACTACGACGCCTGGCTGCATCTCGCCGACCTCGAACGCGACGAGACCCGTCCGATCAGCCCGGTCGACGACCCGGGGCTCCTCCGTGGTCGGTTTCTCGGCTGGTCGCCGGACGGACGTGGCCTGGCGGTGGCGTTCGCGGAACGATTCCATCACGTGCCAGAGATCGAACATCGGCTCCTGGTCGTCGATCCCGAAGACCTCGGCTCGACCTATCTCGCGACCCGTCGTTGTCCGAAACACCCGGCACCGTCGTGCTGGGCGGATGTCGACCTCGCGTGGCGTGATGGCTCGGTCGATCTCGGGGCGCTCGAGCGGGCCGGGGTCGACTTTTTCGTGGAAGACGTGGTCGACTGGTAGGGAGCCGATCGGCTCGCTGTGCGACGGCTCCGTCCTGGCGCCACGAGCTCGAGTCGGCGCCTTTGGCACCAGACCGGTTCAAGCGTAAGCGGCCGCCACCCAGGCCATGAGCTGGGCGCACAACAGCCCGAGCGGCGTGCCGACGAGGTTGCCGAGCACCCCCATCAGCACGCCCACGGTTGCAAGCGCCGGTTGGAACACTCCCGCCACGACCGGGGCCGAGACCACACCGCCGACGTTGCCCATGCTGCCGGTCGCGAGCAGGAAGACGGGGGCACGCAGGAGGCGCATCGCGGCGATCAGGAAGGCGATGTGGATGCTCATCCAGACGATGCCCACGAGCAGGAGCAGTGGGGCGTCGACGATGGCGCGGAGATCGCCGCCGGCGCCCATCGTGGTGACCATCAGGTAGAGGCCACCGTAGGCGACCGATGAGGCGCCCTGGTGCTCGAGCTGGCGGACGCGGGTGAAGGAAAGGGCGAGCCCGACGACCACGATGAGCAGCACGCCGTAGGTGAAGTGCGACAGCACCGAGCCCAACTCCGGGATGAGCTCGCCCGTACGCATGCAGGCCCAGCTGACGACGAGGCCGAGACCCAGCATCCAGGCGAAGCCCGGAATCGTGATGGGCTTCTGATTCTCCGCCTGCACCTTCGCCATGCGCTCGTTGAGCTCGTCGAGCAGCGTGCGGTCGGCCCGGTTCCAGCGATCCACCCGGTCCTGATGGCCGCTGAAGGCGATGAGCACCGACATCCAGCCGTAGCCGACGACCGAGTCCACGATGATGAGTGGGCTCAGCAGGGCGTCCGGCGTGCCGATGCCCTCTTTGACGGCCACCATGTTGGAGAGGCCGCCGATCCACGACCCCGAGAGCGCGCCCATGCCGCGCCAGATCTCGGGGTCGAGGAGCGGCTGGAAGATCGCCAGTGCGATGGGTCCGCCCACCACGATGCCGAGCGAGCCGGCGAGCAGCATGCCGGCGGCCGGCGGGCCCAGGCGCGCGATGGCACGGGCGTCGGTGGAGAGGATCAACAGGACGAGTGCAAACGGCAGCAGCGTGGCCGTGCACCAGTCGTAGAACGGCGACTCCGCGGGCGTGAGGCCGAAGGTAGTGAAGAAGACCGGTACGAGATAAGCCCACACGATCGGCGGGAGGACCTTGAAGACGCGGTCGAGCGGCGGGGTGCGTGCCGCGAGGAAGATCGCCGCGACGAAGCCGGCGAAGAACACCGCGAGGGAGTCCGGGTCAGAGATGAGCGCCGTAGGAGGGGTCAATCGATCGGTCTCTTTGGAGGTCTCTTGGAGAACGTCGCCGCGCGTGGCGCGAGAACGTCTGCATGCTGCGCGGGTTCGGGGGTTCTTGCGCTCATGCTACCGGCCCTTGGCGACGGCGACCGGGGCGCTTGTACGATCTCCACATCTCTCGGTGCGGCCAGCACGTAGACCTGGACAAGGACCTCTGTCGGCGGCCGCAGGTCGCGAGAGTCTCGATGTCGGTTCTGCGTGAAGCGTGGGGGGAGGGGCGGCGTGAGTCGAGAAGAGTCGGTTGCGAAGTACGAGTGCCCGCTGTGTCTGCGGGAGACGCCGATGTCCGAGGCCAAGCAGAGCGTGGGGCAGCAGATGTTCCTCAAGTGCGCTCACTGCGGCCAGCAGCTGCACAACGCGGCCGTCATGCGCATGCAGCTCCTCCACGAGAGTCGACGCGGCAAGAAGCCCTGAGCTAGCTCGCCAGCAGGCGCTTCACTTCGGCCACCCCTTCGATGCCGGCCGGTTCGGAGCCGGCGCACATGGCGATGTTGAAGGTTCTGCAGCCGGCATCGCGATAGGGGCGCAGGAAC
This sequence comes from Candidatus Multivoraceae bacterium, assembly GCA_965223385.1. Classification (GTDB taxonomy): domain Bacteria; phylum Acidobacteriota; class Thermoanaerobaculia; order Multivoradales; family Multivoraceae; genus JBCCLJ01. Next base: position 615,489 of record CBDCWR010000004.1, read on the forward strand.
TCCGCGACTGCGCTGGGCGGGCCGAAGGGGCTGTAACGCTCGAAGCGCTCGAACGGCACCTTGTAGAACTCCTCCATGCGTGACGAGACGTATTGGCGCGCTCTCCGGGGGTCGTCGTCGATCCCGCACCAGACCTGCAGGCCGTGATGGAACGTGTGCCGGCGTCCGATCTCGCGCGCTGCGCTCTCGACGAATGCCGTGCCTTCTGCGAACGCTTCGGGGCTTTTCCACACCGAGAGCCAGCCGTCGCCGTAGCGCGCCGTGCGGCGTAGTGCGGCCTCGGACCGCCCGCCGATGAACACCGGCACCTTCGGGCTGGGAGTCGGAAGGATCTGCGCCTGCTCGAGCTGGAAGAACTCACCCTCGAAATCGAGAGGCTCGCCGCGCAGCAGACCCTGCACGATCTCGAGACACTCGTCGGTGCGGCGGCCGCGGGTCTTCGGGTCGACGCCACACACCTCGATCTCGTGGCGGTCTTCGCCGCCGACGCCCACACCGAAGAGGATGCGCCCAGGGGCCATCTCGCAGAGGGTCGAGAGCTGGCGCGCCACCGTGACCGGGTGGCGCAGCGCGAGCAGGTAGATGCCGAGGTAGATGCCGAGCGTCTCGTGGCAGTGGGCGAGCGCGGCCGCCTGGATCATGCCGTCTTTTCCGAACCCGCCGCGGAACGAGACGTGGTCGGCGAAGAAGACGTGATCGAGGCCGGCGCCTGCGATGCGGTCCATGCCCTTGCGCCGGTCGGCCAGTGTGGAGTGCTCGAAGCGGCCCGGCGGGATGACACCCACCGCGAGGCGGTTGCCCTCGCTGTTCTCGACACGCTCCGTCACCTGTGCCTCAGAGGCCAAAGGCCTTGTCGTCGAGGCCGAGCATGACCCGCCCGGCGAGCTCCATCACCGGCTCGCCGACCATCATGTGCTGGGTGGCCACGTGCACGTCGCGGAAGTGACGCTGGAGACACGAGTCCTCGAACACCGAAGTCCCACCCATGTGGGTGTACATGGTGTCGATCACGCGGACCGCCGTGTTCGTGGCGTGCACCGTGGCGGTGCGCAGCAGACGTCGGTGTGTGAGCGTCTCCGGAGCATGCTGAGCGTGATCCCAGGCTTCGTCGATGGTGCGGTAGAACCACGAGCGGGCGGCGCGCAGCTCGGTGTCGGCCTTGGCCACGTCGATGTGGAGGGCTGGTCGGAGCGCCAAGGTGCGGCGGCTTCCCATCGGGGTCTTCTGCTGCGCCTGCTCGAGCACCTCACGCAGGGTGTCGCGCGCCATGCCGAGGGCAATGGCACCGATCGGAATGCCGAGAATGCCGAAGCGCGGGAAACGGTACAGCTGATGCTCGGCGTAGGGCGTGTGGTCGATGGTGGTGGTCATGCGCTCTTCCGGCAGCCACACGTTCTGCGCCTTGAAGTCGCTCGAGCCGGTGCCGCGCATTCCCGAGGTGTGCCAGTTGTCGAGGATCTCCACCTCCTGCGGCAGGAAGAAGGCGCGGCTGAGCGGCGCCTCCCGAGCGACGGGCTCGCCCGAGGCGTCCACCTCACGGACGCCGCCCGAGATCCAGTGCGCGTTGTGGCAGCCGGAGGCCCAGCGCCAATGCCCGTCGACCACGTACCCGGACCTGCCGTCCCGCTCTTCGAAGCGCGCCGTGCCGCTTTCGGCGAAGACGCCCGCCGTGATGAGGTTGGGGATGGCCTTCATCTCCTCCAGGAGACTCGGGTGCAGCGCGCCGAAGAGGTACTTCGACGTGGCGCCGATGAAGACGCACCAGGCGGCCGATCCGTTGGCTGCGGCCAGGGTCTCGCACAGCTCGCAGAGGGTGCGCGGAGAGAGGCCGAGGCCACCGAGCTCCTCCGGGATGAGGGTGCGGTAGAAGTGGCGCTCCGCCAGCTTCTCGGCGATGTCCTGCGGCAACTGGCGTGCCGTGTCGATCTCGCGGCTGCGCGCGCGCAGCTCGGGCCCGATCTCGCGTGCGGCGGCGAGGAGCTGGTCGCGCGGCCCGTCTGCGGCGGGAGCGGCCTCGATGGGGGGCTCTGTGGTGGTCATCTGAGCCTCTCGGCGGGTTTTCCAGGGTGCCGGGAGGACTGGATCGTACAGCAGCCGGCCATTTGGACCTGTGCCCGATCTATGTTGGACTTGCACTCCGAATCCAGAGTCTGAATGCCGCAACGAAAGCCCGCCCGTAAAGGAGCCTCACCATGAGCGATGTCTATGTTCTCGGAGTCGACATGATCAAGTTCGGGAAGTTCCCCGATCGCAGCGTCGAGTCTCTCGGAGCGGAAGCCGCGCTCATGGCTCTCGACGATGCGGGCCTCACCATGAACGACATCGAGGCCCTCTACTGCGGCAACCTGATGCAGGCCTCGGGAATGGTCGGGCAGAAGGTGCTGCAGCAGGTGGGGCAGGCCGGCATTCCGGTGGTCAACTGCGCAAACGCCTGCGCCACGGGTGCCACGGCCATGCGCGAGGCGTGGACGTCGATCAAGGCAGGGCTCTACGACGTGGTGCTCGCCGTGGGCGTGGAGAAGATGGCTGGCGCGGGCCTCCTCGGCGGCGGCCGCAGCGGCAAGGGCATTCCCACGGAGGGCCTCCTGGGCTCGGGCCTCATGCCGGCGGTGTTCGGAGAGGCGGGCATGGAGCACAGCCGCAAGTACGGCACCACCTTCGAGCACTTCGCGAAGGTGTCGGTGAAGAACCACCATCACTCCACGATGAACCCGAAGGCGCGCTACCAGATCGAGACGCCGCTCGAGGAGGTCATGGGCGCCGAGATGATCGCCTACCCGAACACGAAGCTCATGTGCTCCGTGAACGTCGACGGCTCGGCGGCTGCGGTGCTCGTCTCCGAGAAGAAGGCCAAGGAGCTCGGCATGGGCCGCGCGGTGAAGATCGCCGCTTCGGTCATCACCACCGATCGGTGGACCGAGCGCACGCTCACCATGCCCGACGTCAACACGTGCACGCGCATGGCGGCGGCCCAGGCGTACGAGCAGGCGGGTATCGGGGCGGAAGACGTCGACCTCGTCGAGCTGCACGACTGCTTCGCCACGGCCGAGGTGCTGCACTACGAGAACCTCGGTCTCTGCGAAGACGGCGGGGCGATCCAGGGCATCGAAGACGGCGACTTCGAGCTTGGGGGGCGCGTGCCGGTGAACGTCTCGGGTGGCCTCCTCTCGAAGGGCCATCCGCTCGGTGCCACGGGCATCGCAAACATCTACGAGATCTGCACGCACCTGCGTGGCGAGGCCGGCGAGCGCCAGGTCGAGGGCGCGAAGGTCGGTTTGGCGCACGTGATCGGTCTGGGCTCGGCCTGCGGGATCCACGTGCTCGAGAAGGTCTCCTAGAGCATCGTGCGCAGCGACCGGCTCCGGCCGGCTACGGGGCGGTCCAGGTTCTCCCGGGCCGCCCTCGTGATTTCGGGGGCCGCGCTCTTCGCTCTCGCCGCGTGCGACTCGTCCTCCGACCCGACGGCGCCGGCGCCGGGCGAGCCTCCTGCGGCGACCGTGGTTTTCGCCGCGTCGGCGGCCCTCGAGCCGCTGCAGACGCAGATCGACCGCCTCCTGCAGGATACGACCCGCAGAGTCGCGCAACAGCTCGACGTGGGGCAGGTGACCTTCACCGTGGTCGACGATCCGGCGCGCACCATTCCGGGTTGGGGCCCTGGTGGCTACACCCTCGGGCCGAACGACATCGAGATCGTCGTCGATGGGCCGAGAACCACGCCTGTGCTGCTCGACCAGACGATCCCCTACCTGGCTGCCCACGAGCTGCACCACACGGTGCGCTGGCGGCTCGTCGGCCCGCCGTTCACGCTGCTGGAGGGGCTCGCCTTCGAGGGCCTGGCCGACCACTTCGCGTCGGACCTCCTTGGCATGCAGCCGCCCTGGTCGGATGCCTTTCCGCCCGGCGAGACGGAACGGTACATCCGGGTCGCCGAGCCGCACTTCGACGAGGCCTTCTCGTACGGCGAGTGGTTCTTTGCCCAGGGCCCGACGCAGCTCCCGCTGTGGATGGGCTACACGCTTGGCTATCGTCTGGTGAATCGCTACCGCGCAGCGAACCCCGGTAGGTCGAACCGGGAGCTGGCAGCGCTACCGGCGGAGGCGATCCGCCCGTGAACGCGATCTTCCGGACGCAGGCTCCGAGAGGCTCGGCGCCGTGACGGAGCAGGACGCGGTGGTCTACGTGCTGGTGGGGCCCAAAGGCGCAGGCAAGACCCACGTGGGCCGGCTGGCAGAGGAGAAGCTCGGCATCACCTTCGTCGACGTGGAGGCCCTGGCGCTCTCGCAGCGCTCCACGGGGGAGCGCAGCACCGCGGTGCTGTATCGCGACGTCGTCAGCGCGGTGCGAGCAGCCCTGGTCTCGGCTCAGGAGGTGATGCTCGAGGTGACCGGCGCGGCTCCGGAGACGAGCACCCTGCTCGAAGACCTGCGCGCCGTTGCGCGTGTCCGGTTGATTGCGGTTCAGGCACCGGTCGAGACGTGCGTGGAGCGCGTCCGCACGCGCGACGTGTCGGCGCACCTCCCAGCCCCGCAGGAGCTGGTGCGGGAGGTGCACCGCAGGTCCACTGCGCTCGGGCTCACCTACGACCTGCAGATCGACAACAGCGCGGCCAGTGAGGACGACCTTCTCGCGGCGTTGGCCGCGCTGCGGAAGGTGCACCGCCGATGCGCCGCGCGCCGATCGTGACGACTGGTGTCCCTGCGACCCGGAGTTCTCTTGAAAAGGCATTCCTTCGAAACCAAGCGCCGTCACCTCGACGCGTTCGCCGATGCGTGCGAGTCGTATGCAGCCAGACTGGCTGAAGTGCTCGAGTACGCCTCGAACGCCGAACGCTTCCTCTCGATCGCCCGGCGGGCACGTGACCTTCGTTCGGAGGCTTTCTCACAAGCGGATCTCGACGCGCTGGCCCGCTCCGAGGCAGTTGTCTTCCAGAGTTTTCCGCACTGGACGCCTCCCCTCGAGGAGGTCTCGCCCGGCCTCTGGAGGGAGCCCGCATGGCTGCGGCCGGTTCTGGAGGCCGAAGATGTGGTTCTCGAAACGGCGCTTCAACTGAGGACTGTTGGCGAGCGTTGAAGTTGAAAGAGCGCCCCAACAGCCCGCTTCGCGGTCCGGAGCTCGTCACTGCGCTCGCCACCTTGCATCGTGAGGGATGTGCGTGAAGCTCGGGGTGGTCAGCGACACACACGACCGGGCTCAGAACGTGGAGCGCATCCTCTCCCGCTTCGCCGAGGCTCAGGTGGAGGCCGTGGTACACACCGGCGACTTCACGCTGCCGCAGACGCTGGAGATGTTCGCGCGGCTCGAAATCCCGGTGTATGGGGTGCTCGGAAACAACGACCACGATCGGGAAGGTCTGTTGGGGGTCGCCTCGCGGGCCGGGATGCACCTCGGAGAGCACAGCCTCGAGCTGGACCTCGGCGGCCGGCGCGTCTGCGTAGTGCACGATCCGGAGGACGTCGATCTGGCCGAGCTCGGGTCTCGAGAAGGTGGCCCAGAGCTGGTTCTTCACGGGCACACGCACCGGTATCGCTGGGAGCGAGTGGGCCGAGTCTGGGTTTTCAACCCGGGCGAGTGTGCGGGGTTCGTGGAAGGACTTGGCGCCGTCGGCGTGATCGACGTGCCTTCGCTCGGCTGCGTCACTCTGAAGGTCTGAGGCCGGCTACAGGGTCGAAATCGCTCCGCCGCAAGAAGACCGCGCGCCATCCCGTCTTCTCGGGAGATGAAGCCGCCTCCGCAACGCTCCACGGGACTGCTCCATCAGGTCTTGCCAGCGAGGCAGCTCCGCTCGCCGAGCGTCTTCTCCGCGTTGCAAGCGACCTTGCGTGACCAAGCGCGGTGTTTCGTTTGCTGAGGCCGCGATGTTTGCGGCTCGTCCGAGTCGAAGTCCTCCCGAAGTCCTGGCACCCGGTGGTGACCGCGCAACGGCCGTTTTTCCGTGCACTAGGTGGGGACCCCGCAACTGGGGGGTGCCCAGATGAACAGCGCTCGTGGAACGAGGCAGGTCCTACGTGACAGCGAACACTCAGCTTCAGGTGATCGGTCGGATCTCTGCGTCGGTGCGACGCGAGCTCGAGGAGCGGACGCGTACCCATGTCGGCCTCAAGACGGTCCTGGACTGGTGCCTCGGCCAGCAGCCGCCAATCCTCGACACGGAGGTGGTCACGCAGGACGAGTTCACGCACGACCTCATCGTGCCCGTGGGCGAGGGCGTGTATCTCGTGTACGACTCCACGTGAAACGGCCAGGTGCTTTCGGTCTCGGTCTGGGACCGCAAACCCACGGCGGACGAGCTTCTGCGACACCGCTTGTCTTCCGGATGGCGACCGACCGCGACGACCTTCGCGGACGGAGAGCGGGTCTTGGGTCACGCCGCAGGTCGAGTCACCCCTGGTCCGAGCGACGTTGCCGATCGCAGTGCGAGCTCGCGTGTCGATGACGTGGGCGACGAGCAGAAGTGAACCGGTGCCCCGGGCCGACCCGGGGCGCGAGCAGGCGCTGCGTTTCCTGAACGGCCGCGCCGGTCCGATGACTGGACTGAGGCGCACCATCACGGCCTCGGCACTCGCAGGGGTGGTGTCGGTTCTCGCCGCGGCCCCGAGTGCGGCTGCAGAGACTGCACCCGACTGCGACGAGCCTTTGGCCCGCGAGGAGGCCGTGAACGCCAAGCGGCCGAAGAAGAGGCGGGGCTCGCAGCCGCTCAGCGTACAGGAGCTGCAGCGTTGGGCGCCGATCTAAGTGCGGTCGGTCATCAACTGCGAGGGAAACGTGGTGAAGATCCGCGTGCTCACGGATCTACCCGTAGACGTCGAGACCCGGCTCCGGAAGAACCTCGGTCGCTGGCGCTACCGGCCGGCCACGCTGAACGGAGAGCCGGTGGCGATCGAGTTCAACCTGACACTCTTGGATCAGCCACCGGGTCGGCCGCTGTAGGCATCAGGCTGCGCAGGAATGGGAATGAGAAGGAGGAGCGATCTCATCGCGCAGAGGAAGGGCCGGTTCTTGTGTCACGACACTGCGGTCTCGGAGACACGGCCGGTTGGTAGTGTCGGGCCGGAACACTCAACGGAGTGAGTCCGCCAGTCGGAAAGCATGCGACGAGGAGGTGCAGGGTGAAGAGCTTCAAGGTTCTTTTGTTGGGGATGCTGGTCGTGGTGGCTGTGCAGGCGCAGGAGGCGCACGTGGCATACGGCGGAGTTGCACTGGCGCCGGGAAGCTCGGGTGCGCTGAGCGAGCCGTTCGAGCAGCTCGACTCCGAGCTCACCGCCTTTCTGGAGTCGCGCCACACCGTGGTACGGATCGTTCCGCCGGAGCTCGACTGGAGCGTGTCGTCGCTGCCTCCCGGCTTGGAGCGGCCGGCTGCCGAGCTGCTGCTGCAGGTGTCGGTCGAAGGTCGGGACGACACCGTCCTGGTGCAGAGCCGGGTCTTCGACGTCGAGTCGGGCGAGCTGCGTCACGTCTTTCGACGGAGCGCCCCGGTCGCGGAGGCGCAGCGCCTCGCGTCCTCGGTGCTGGAGCAGCTCACGCGCTTCACGCCCAGCCTTTGAGCACCGTCACCCTCTTTCGGCCGGTGGGCCAAGCGAGGCTCTGGGTGCCGGCGGAAGACCCCGAAGAGTTCAATCGCCACATCGTGGGGCCGATCGAGGTCACGCAGCGGTTTGCCGCGGATTGAGTCGCGCAGACGCCATCGGGAGTCGGTTCGACTTCGAACGCTAGGATGGCTCCATGACAAACCACCGCATCTACTCGATGAGCTTTGCGAAGGTCTACCCGCTCTACGTCAACAAGGCGGAGAAGAAGGGGCGCACCCAAGACGAAGTGGACGAGATCATGCGTTGGCTCACGGGCTACAGCCAGCAGGAGCTCGAAGCGGCGATCGGCGATGAGGGGATCGACATGGAGACCTTCATTGGCCAAGCGCCCGAGATGAACCCCAACCGTCTGCTGATCCAAGGCGTCGTGTGCGGCGTTCGCGTGGAAGAGGTCGAAGAAGACCTGATGCGGGAGCTCCGCTACCTCGACAAGCTCGTCGACGAGCTGGCCCGCGGCAAGGCGATGGAGAAGATCCTGCGGACATGAGCGCACAGAAGTCGAGTGAAGAGGTGGTGCGTGAGGCGTGCCACCGCGCGTCGTTTCCCGACTACCGCGAGCAGATCGACGAGCTGATCGTGGCCGACGACCTCGTGACCGTGATCCTCACGATCCGGGGCACCCAGACGGGCCCGATGGGCGACCTCCCAGCCACGGGCAAGAGCGTGGAGTTCCGCGACGTGTCGATCATTCGCGTGCGCGACGGCAAGATCGTCGAGCAGCGGGGTCTCAGCGACCACTTCGGGATCTACCAGCAGCTCGGCCTGATCGACTCCGGAGCGGGCTGAGCGCGCGCTCGTTCCCCGTGCACCGGACCAGAGTCAAGGTGTGCTGCATCTCGTCCCTCGACGAGGCGCAGATGGCCATCGACCACGGGGTGCATGCCATCGGACTGGTGGGCGAGATGCCGTCCGGACCCGGCGTCATCGACGATGATCTGGCGGGCGAGATCGCCGGTCAGGTGCCGCCGGGCGTGGAGACGTTTCTGTTGACGTCGCGCACGACGGCGGCGGACATCGCCGACCATGTGGAGCTCTGCGGTACGACCACCGTGCAGATCGTGCAGCACATCGAGCCGGCAGAGGTGGCCGCGCTGTCGGAACGCCTGCCGCGGACCCGGCGCGTGCAGGTGATCCACGTCGAAGACGAGACCGCGCTCGACCTCATCGAGCCCTACGAGCCCCACGTCCATGCCTTCCTGCTCGACAGCGGGCGCCCGCAGGCGGCGGTCGCCGAGTTCGGCGGCACGGGCCGCGCGCACGACTGGCAGATCTCGGCCGAGTTCGTCCGGCGCGCGAACAAGCCCGTGTTCCTGGCCGGCGGGCTCAAGCCGTCGAACGTGGCGGAGGCGATCGCGACCGTGCGGCCTTTCGGGGTCGACCTGTGCTCGGGCATCCGTACCAAGAAGCGTCTCGATCTGGATCTTCTGCGACAGTTCATGGAAGAGGTCTGGCAAGGTGCTTCGAGGCTGTGAGCAGAACCGGATGACTCCAAGAGAGCTTCGTCCGATGCTCAACGCCGCACCCACTTCGGCATGCACGAGGATAGCCTTGGCTCCAGGAAAGTGACGAGACGCGACAAGAGAAGAGAGGAGCACTTCCGCCGACAGCAGCTGCGGCGCGAGACGGGGTTTCCTCGTGCCAAAGAATGGCCTCCCGCGATCGGGGAGCCTCAGGGCGTGACGAGGAGGATCTCCTTTGCGTGCTTCGAATGCCAGGTAGCCGTGAAGAGGCTCGATCGTGCAGTCGAGGCGACCTGTGGGCGGTGCGGAGGAACTCTCGTCGAGATGGGCTGGTCTTTCAAGGCTCCGCCCATGCGTGCTGACGAGCAGTGGCTCAAGGTGCGGATGCTCTTTGATCATGGCTTTCGCTTCTGGGGCTCCGGATCCCATGGCGGTGAGGCGATTCCTCGACGCCTTCGAGACGTTCCGGACTTCTTGGCGCGGAACCCAGAACACCCACTTCGTATCGCCCAGCCCAAGGAATCGCCGGATGACGGCGAGTGAGCCAGACCGCAGCTCAGTGAGAAGGTCCAGGTTGGATTCTTCCCGCGGGTCCTCGGCGTGAATGAGAGGACCGGCAGGCCTCCGCGCACATGGCTCCGGCTGCTCGGTGCCGTTCTTGCTCTGCTCACTCTCGGCCTGGTGCTGGCGGGCGCGACGGTCGACAGGTGGTTCTTTTCGGTCACGCATCCCGGCACCTTCGATCCGACCGCCGCACCTCCGGCCCCCGACTACGCTGATCCGAGCTCCTGGGCCGCGCTGCCCGAGCTCGACGACGCGGCAGACGTCGCGCTGCCGGAGCACCCGGCGGTGGACCAGCGCGACCGGGATGCGGCGCATGCCGACGTCTTCTACATCCACCCGACGACCTGGCTCGGTGGGAGCTGGAACGGACCGATCGACGACCCCGCGGTGATCGAAGCGACAGAGCGTGGGGGGACCCTCATCCAGGCGAGCGCGTTCAACGGCTGCTGCGCCGTGTATGCGCCGCGGTATCGCCAGGCCCACGGTCACGCCTTCGTGAGGCCCAGCGCCGACGGCGATGCGGCCGTCGACGTCGCGGCGGCGGATCTCGATGCGGCGTTCACCGCGTTCCTCGGCAGGATCGGGCAGCGCCCGTTCCTGATCGCGGGTCACAGCCAGGGGGCGGCCCTGGGGGCCCGGCTGATCCGGGAGCGGGTCGCCTCGACCGGTTTGGTGGATCGTCTCGTGGTGGCCTATCTCGTGGGTGGACCGCTCCGTGCGGAAGACGTGGGCCTGCCGGTCTGCAGGTCTTCAGAGCAGACCGGGTGTGTCGCCGCCTGGAACGCCCGCGGGCCAGCCTACGAAGCGAACGGGTTCGAGTTCGACGCCGACGACCCCGGCACGATGCGCGACCGGCTGTGCGTCAACCCACTTTCGTGGAGAGCCGACGAGATCCATGTTCCGGCGAACGCTCACCTCGGTGCGGTCTTCTTCGATACGCCCGAGCCGGCCGTACTCCCGGAGTTCGCGGACGCCCAGTGCCGCGACGGTGCCTTGGTGCTCACGACCGCGGGAGACCTTCAACGCGACATTCCGAGCAAGGTCCTTCTGTGGCTGATGGGCCCCGACAACTACCACCCGGTGGAGTACCAGCTCTACTACCTCGACCTGCGACGCAATGCAGCAACGCGGGTGGACGCCTGGTGGACGCGATGGGGAGGTCAGTCTCCGCAGGAGCGCGAGGTCGACCTGGGACACCTCCTCGAGGGTGTCGATCCTGGCGACGCGACGTTCGTGCTCTTCGACCCGATCGCAGGCACGATCACACGTCACAACCCGGAGCGCGCGCGGACACGCTTTCTCCCGGCGTCGACCTACAAGATCCCCCACACGCTGATTGCCCTGGAGACGGGCGTGGCGTCGGGCGCCGACTTCGAGCTTCCGTTCGACGAGAGTCTGCGGCCCGAACGCGGGTTCTGGGCCGACGCGTGGTCGCGGGACCACACCCTCCGCTCAGCACTCCAGAGCTCGGCGTACTGGTACTTCCAGGAGATCGCGCGCCGTGTCGGTCCGGAGCGCATGCAGCGCTACCTCGACCAGTTCGACTACGGCAACCGCAGTATGGGAGGCGGCCTCGACCAGTTCTGGCTTCATGGAGGTCTGCGGATCTCGGCCGACGAGCAGGTGCGCTTTCTCGAGCGGTTCCTGGCCGGAGAACTTGGAGTGTCGGAGCGTTCGACGCGGATCCTCCGAGAGATCCTGGTGCTCGAGCAACAGGACGGAGTGCGCATCAGTGGCAAGACCGGAACGGTCGATGTCACTCCGACGCGGGAGCTGCTCTGGGTGGTCGGCTTCGTCGAGCGCGGGGAGCGCACCGTCTACTTTGCCCTGAAGGTGGAGGGTGAGCAGGCGTGGGAGCGCTGGGGGGATCCGGAGGCGCGGCTAGGGCTGGTGAAGTCGTTGTTGCGTGAGCTGGACGTGCTTCCGGAGGAAACAACCGAGTGAGATGCGTGGCGTGGAGTCGTCGAGATCGTCACTGCCTACCGCGTCACTAGAATGTCCTGAGCCCGAACTCGCACCAGGGGAACGCATGATTCAGGGAAGCTGCTGCTGCGGAGAGGTCCGGTTCTCGCTCTCGGAGATGCCGAAGATCGTCGGGGCCTGCTACTGCTCACGCTGCATGAAAGTGGGGGCCACTCCGTTTGCGCTGGTGCAGGCCTCGACCTTCACGCTCGAGAGCGGGCGGGACGCGATCGTGGAGTACCAGCCCGAGTCGGGATTCGAGTACGTGCGGACCTTCTGCGGCAAGTGCGGCACGGCCCTCGGGGAGATGACCTCCGACGGCGACATGTTCCCCGTCTCCGTGAACTGCTTCGACGGCGACGTGGAGGTCGAGATCACCTTCCACGAGCACGTCGCCACGAAGCCGTCGTGGTGCCTGATCCCAGAGGGCGCGAAGCAGTTCGAGGGAGACCCGAGCTAGCCTGGCTCCGCGGCGCGTCGAAACTCCCGTTCCCGAGCGGTCGTAGGGCGAGGCACGATGCACCCGCTCTACTCCCTCTCGATCGCCGTGACGCTGCTCTTCCTGGCGCTCGTGATCTGGGACCTCGTGAGTGAATTCGCCGGCCACCTCTGGTCTCGATGGCGGGCGCGCGAAGAGGGAGACGACGTGCTCGAAGCGTCGCATCTTCGGCCTCTGCGCCAGAGGCACAAGGTCCGCTCGAGGAGCCCGCTCGAGCGGCTCCGACGCGCCGCGCCGCCGAAGACGGTTGCACGCCGGCGCACGTTCGTGGACGGTCAGGTGGGGAAGCCGCGGAGCGAGAAGTTCCCGCGCTCCGGCACGAGAGACTGACGTGAATTCGCCGTCCGGGCGTTCCGCCAGAGACCGAGGTCGAAATCACCGCGGCTGCGACTCCGTTTCAGTGACAAGATCCCAGTCGTGGAACCACGACTCGCCTCCGACGTCGATCGGATGGCCCACATCGAAACCCGCCCGCGGCATTCCCTGCGTGGAGACCCCCACACGATGAGCTCATTCCTGGCGGAGAAGGCGTCATGAGGTCCCAGGAGCGGAGCTACTCGGAGTGGTGTCGACTGAGCGCCGCCGAACGCCGGCAGCTCATGCGTTCCTGGGATCCAGGAGAGCCGAAACGGGGAGAATCAACGAGGGGAGAGATTCTCGAGGCGTTCGGCTCGGCAAACTCCCACCTGCTCGACGGGCGCTCCGAGATCAGTACCGGCTACTTCTCGGAGGCCGGATGGAGCATCATTGTCGTGACCTCGGACGAACAGGTCGAGGCCCCTGCGACTTTCGGGGGGCTGCCGGTGATCGTAGGTGTCGTCGACTCGGTGGACTGGGATATTCAGGACATTCGCTGGCGGGAGTGAGCCGTGGCCCTGACCCTCTACACGACGCTCCTCTCAGCCAACGGTCGCAAGGTGGTCGCGGCCGCGCGGCACCTCGGCCTCGATCCGCGCATCGAGACCGTGAACGTGTATGCCGGGGAAGGGCAGGCGCCCGACTTCCTGGCGCTCAACCCGGCCGGCAAGATCCCGGTGCTGGTGGACGGCGAGCTCGTGCTCACGGAGTCGAACGCCATCCTCTGGCACCTTTCGGAGGCGCATGGAGCCGGCCGTCTCTCGGGGCAGAGCGCTGCGGAGCGGGCCCAGGTGCTGCAGTGGATGTTCTGGGAGGCTTCCCAGTGGCAGCCGGCTTTGATCCAGCTCCTGACACCGCTGGTGGGGCACCTGCTCGTTCCCGCCCACGTACCGGAGCCTGACGCGCCGCCCGATTGGGCCGATCCGCTGATTGCGCCGGTCCTCGCGCGCCTCGAGTCCCGGCTCACCGAGCAGCCCTGGTTGGCGGGGCAGGCGCTTTCCCTGGCCGACCTCGCGGTGGCCGGCATGTGCACGTACTTCCGTCGCGCGTCGTTTCCCGGAGATTCTTTCCCCGGTGTTGCAGCCTGGCTTGCGAGGATCGAAGCGGAAGCCGCGTGGGAGTCGACGCGACACGAGCTCTGGGGCTGAATGCGGCACTTGTCGCTTCGGCTCCCGTAGTCCCCTCTGAGCCCACCCGAGCTCCGCCGGCCGAATCGAGCCCCCTTGTCCCTTGGCCTGGCGCTGCCTCGCGGTGTGGGCAAGAGGAGGAGACATGCCGACGCTGCCGGTCAAGACGCGCGAGTTTCACAATCACCACTTCGACTCGACCATCTGGAACGGCTTCCCGTTTCGCGACGACGACATCGTGATCGCCACGTACGCGAAGTCGGGGACCACTTGGCTGCAGCAGATCATCGCGCAGCTCCTTTTCGACGGCCGCGCGGGGATGGAGGTGGCGGAGATGTCGCCGTGGATGGACCTGCGGGTGCCGCCAGCCGCGGAGAAGCTCGCTGCGGTCGAGGCGCAGGAGCACCGTCGCTTCCTCAAGACGCACCTGCCGGTGGACGCGCTCGTCTTCTCCGAGAGGGCGAAATACGTCTACATCGGGCGGGACGGACGCGACGTGGTGTGGAGCATGTACAACCATCACGCCAACGCGAACGAGGGCTGGTACGCGATGCTCAACGAGACACCGGGGCGCGTGGGGCCGCCGATCGCGCCGCCCCCCGACTGTGTGCGGCAGTACTTCCTGGAGTGGCTCGAGGGTGACGGTCATCCGTGGTGGCCGTTCTGGGAGAACGTGCGGACGTGGTGGGCGATCCGCGATCTGCCGAACGTGCACCCGATCCACTTCGCCGACCTCAAGCGTGACATGCCGGGCGAGATCCGCCGGCTGGCGGCGTTTCTCGACCTCGAGGTGAACGAGGACGTCTGGGACGACGTGCTGCTGCACTGCAGCTTCGACTACATGAAGGCGAACGCGACGAAGAGCGTGCCGATGGGCGGGATCTTCTGGGACGGCGGAGCCCAGACGTTCATCCACAAGGGGCAGAACGGTCGCTGGCGCGACGTACTGACTACCGACGACAACGGGCGATACGAGCTGCGGGCCCGCCAGGAGCTCGGAATCGAGTGTGCGGAGTGGTTGGCCTCGGGAGCACTCGGCGACCGCTGAGCTCGCTGCGGTGATCTTTGGGTCGAATGCTCGGTCGCGTTGCCGCATCGCGTCGTGTGCGCCGTGCCACGGAGGCGCGGCTAGGATGAGCGCATGAGCTCCCAGGTCCTCTTCCTGCACGGCCCGGCTGCGTCGGGCAAGCACACCATCGGCACACTCGTCGCCGAGAAGCTCGGGTGGCCGCTGTTCCACAATCACCTCACCGTGGACCTCGTGACGTCGCTCTTCGACTTCGGCACGGAGGGTTTCGTCGCCCTCCGCGAAGCGATCTGGAGGGAGTCGTTCGCCGCGGCGGCCGACGCGGGTCGGTCGTTCGTGTTCACCTTCAACCCCGAGCGGACGGTGCGCCCGGCGCTGATCGGTGAGCTGCAGGAGCTGGTCGAGGCACGCGGCGGCGAGGTGCTCTACGTCGAGCTCGCGTGCTCCGACGCAGAGGTGGAGCGCCGCATCGGCAACGCGTCGCGTCAGCAGTTCGGCAAGCTGACGGACGTGGGGCTCTACCGCGACATCCGGGACGGCGGCGGCTTCGACTTTCCGCCGCTCCCGGAGGCCATGATCGTGGTGGATACGGAGGCGCGGCCGCCGGAGGAGAGCGCCGGGCTGATCTCGAGTGCGGTGTTAGAAGCGGGAGGAGAGAGCTCGCGCGGCCAAGAGAGGTGCTTGTCGTAGCCTAGGAACCGACAAAGATGCGGGGGAGGGAGGGATCGATGTGGCGTTTCGACGGCCAGGAGTGGTTGGGCCCGCTGGTGATCAGCGAGTCAGGTTCTCGCGACGCTTTGAGCGCCGAGCTCAGAGTCGTGCGTCTCGGCGGCTGAGCTGCGCCGATGTGAGCCATCCCCTTCTTCCGCCGGTGAGACGTCGGGTGTCGGCTGGGGGGCTTCGTGGCGTCGTGGGTCTGACGGAGTAGGGGTTTTCCGCACTTTCGGACGGGTTGCGGTGTGCGTAGCGTCTACGGCATCAGCATCGATCCCGCGCAGGCCCTGTCGCCACTCGAGCAGTCGTCGGGGGTCGGACGCCGAGGCCTGAGGGGACTGACCCGGAGTGGCAAAGGCAACCAGATCGAGGGAGGCGCTTCATGGCCAGCCGAAAGACGTTCCGTTCGCTCCTGCTCGGACCTTCACTCGGCGTGGCTTTGTGCTGCCTCTGGGCACCCGGCGCGGCGGCCTCGAGCCTGGCGACCGAGGGGATGGCTCCCCTTGCCGGCCAGGCGAAGACCTGCGCCTCGGACCGAGAGAAGACCTTCCGGCTCGAGGTGCGAGAGATCACGATCGACATCGGTGGCGGCACCCAGTTCAACGCATGGACATACGACGGGCAGCTGCCCGGGCCGACGCTCGAGGTGTGTGAAGGCGACCGGGTCACGATCGAGGTCACGAACAAGGGCTCGACGGCGCACGGCCTGGACACGCACGCGCTCAGCATCGACGCGGCGAAGTTCGGCCCCGCCGAAGTGGGGGCGAAGCTCAACTTCTCGGGTGTCGCCACGACCCCGGGTGCCTACATGTACCACTGTGCATCCGGGCCCGTCACCGACTTCCACATCAAGAGCGGCCTGTACGGCGCCATGATCGTCCATCCGCGCGAACCCCTCCGTGAGGCCTCGCATGAGATCGTCGTCGTGGAGAGCGCGATCTTCGGGGAGCGGTCGGACGAAGGACTCATCCCCGGGACCGATGCGGGGCGCACCCTGGTCAACGACGCGGAGTACAGGTTCTTCAACGGTCGGCTGGAGCACGAGGCGCTCGAAGTGGAGGTGGGCGACCTGATTCGCGTTTACCACGTCAACGTGGGCCCCGGAGTTTCGGCAGCCCACGCGATCGGCAGCCTCCTCGAGCAGGTGATCGACGGCGCCGACGTGCGCCACGCGGTCCAGACCTACGGGGTCCCGCCTGGGAGTGGTGCGATCCTGGAGTTCCGCGTGCCCGAGAAGGGGCAGTACGTCTACGTCAATCACGATCGGCTCGGCTACGTGCCGATCGGCCTGGCGGTCGTTTTCCAGACGCCGTGGGAGCCGGACGGCCCCTGACGGAGTCTTCCGCGGCCTGTCCATGAGCCTGGATGCCCCGGGTGGCTGGCGGGGAGAGGTCGTGGTGGTGGGGCGGATCTGAGCGCGACGCGGCCTACTGCCGCACGACTCGCACCACCTCGGCCAGGCTGCGCGGTTTGCTCGCTGCCTCGTCCTCCAGCTGGTGCCTGCAGCTGAACCCGGCCGCCACCACCGCCAGGTCTGTGCACTCGGCCTGTGCTGTCCGCAGGTTCGGGAGCAGGCGGTCTTCGGCGACCCTGCGGGAAACGTCGGCGTGCTCGTAGCCGAACGAGCCCGCCATGCCACAGCAGCCGGCGTCGCTCAGCGTGTACGAGCCCTGGGGCAGGAGGTCGGTCCAGGGGATGGCGCCGAACACGGCGCGCTGGTGGCAGTGCTCGTGGATGAAGAGGTGCTCTGCCTTCGGCGCGAGGCGGACGCCTCTGCGCACCAGGAAGTGCTCCAGCAGCACGACGTTCTGGCCGACGGCTCGCGCCTGGTCGGTCTGGAGGAGGTCGGGGAGGTCGTCGGCCAGTGCGGACGCGCAGCTCGGCTCGAGGCAGACGATCGGGAGCTCCCGGCCCCTCGCCTCGTCGAGGCGTTGGAAGAGGCGTGCACCGTGCCGCTTCGCCTGCGCCAGCATGCCCTGGCTCAGCGCCGGGCGCTGACTGTCTCCGGGCGTGACCACCCGGGCGGAGAAGCCCGCGTCTGTGAGGAGCTTCACGGCCGCGTGCCCGGCCTCGGGCTCGTAGAAGCGGCTGTAGGTGTCGGCGTAGAGCAGGACGTCGGGGCTGCCCTTGGCCGCTCCGGTGCGGCCGAAGCGGGAGGAGGAGAAGCGGGGGAGCTGCCGCGAGCGGTCGATGCCGGCGAACCGGGCGAGCAGGGCACGCACCGGAAAGGAGCCCTGGCCGAAGTTCGCCAGCGGTGCGAGTGCTCCGGCCGAGATCGCGGCGACGGTGGGCAGACCCGAGATCAGGCGTGCCTTGAGACTCGCGCCGCGCTCCGCGTGACGCATGGCGAGCGCGTCGGCCTTCAGGCGGGCCATGTCGACCGCGTTCGGACACTCGCTCTTGCAGGCCTTGCAGGCGAGGCAGAGACCGAGCACCTCGTGGAGCTCGTCGCTCGCCATCGCCTCGCGCGGATCACCCATCTGGCCGCTCATCGCGAGGCGCAGGGCGTTGGCGCGGCCGCGCGTGGAGTGCGCCTCGTCGCGCGTGGCCATGAAGCTCGGGCACATGACGCCCGCGCCCACCTTGCGGCACGCGCCGACCCCGTTGCACTGCTCCACGGCCAGTGTGAAGCCCCCCTGGTCCTCGTACGCGAACTGGGCGCGCGCGGCCGTCTTGGCAGCTGTGTCACCGTAGCCCTCTTCGCCGTAGCGCAGGTGCTCGGTCATCTTCGGAGGAGCGATCACCTTGCCCGGGTTGAGCAGGCCCTGCGGGTCGAAGAGCTGCTTCGTTTCGGCGAGTGCCTGGGTGATCTCGGAGCCGTAGAAGCGCTCGATGAACTCGCCGCGGACGAGGCCGTCGCCATGCTCCCCCGACCAGCAGCCGCCGTACTCCCGCACCATCTCGAAGGCCGCTTCGGCGATGCGGCGCATCTTGGCGATGTGCGAAGGCTGGTGAAGGTCGAGCATGGGGCGGGTGTGCAGGACACCTACGGAGGCGTGCGCGTACACCGAGACCGGCACGTCCTCCTTGCGGCAAAGCCCCAGCACGCGGTCGATGTACTCGGCCAGGTAGGGCAGGGGGACGCAGGCGTCTTCGATGAAGGCCTGCCCCTTCTGGCTGCCCTTGCGGTTGCTGATGAGTCCGAGCCCGAGGCGACGCGTGTCCCAGACCTTCGCCTGCTCGTCCGGCGACAGGAAGACCGGGGCGGCCTGGCCGATGCCTTGTGCTTTCATGGCATCGGCGAACGTGCGTGCGCGGTCGGCGGCCTCTTCGGCGGTCGAGCCTTCGAGCTCGACGATCTGCACGGCCCGCGGTTGCCCCTGGAAGACGTCGGCGGCCCCGGAGGTGGCCGCGTTGGTGCGCGCCTCGTCGAGGATGACGTCGTCGAGCATCTCGATCGCCACCGGACCGTGCTCGAGCATGGTCTCGAGGTGGCGGAGCGACTCCACGAGGTCGTCGAACTCCACGATGCACAGCGCGGTCGCACCCGCGATGGGCTCGAGCTTCAAGTCGGCGTGCACGGTGAGCCCCAGGGTGCCTTCACTCCCGCAGAGGATCTCGGTGAGGGTGCGCGGGTCGACCTCGGGGAGGAACTGGTCGAGCGCGTAGCCGGCCACCCGGCGCATCACCTTCGGGTAGCGATCGCGGATGAGGTCGGCACGGCGGGCGACGATCTGGTCGAGCTCGCGGTAGATCTCCCCCTCGCGCGATTCCTGGGCCGCCCGCTGTGCCCACGCGTCGGCGCTCAGAGGCTCGGTGTCGAGCATGGTGCCGTCGGTGAGCGCGGCACGGAGCGACCTCACATTGTCGCTCGTCTTGCCGTAGCGCACCGAGTGCGCGCCGGACGAGTTGTTGGCGATCATGCCGCCGATCGTGGCGCGCGACGCCGTGGCCGGATCGGGCGCGAAGTGCAGGCCGTGCGCCTTCGCCTCGGCGTTGAGGTGGTCGAGGATGACGCCGGGCTGCACGCGCGCCGTCCGCGACGTCGGGTCGAGCGAGAGCACCCGGTTCATGTGGCGGGACACGTCCACTACGATGCCCGGGCCGTGCGTCTGCCCGGAAAGGGAGGTGCCGGCACCGCGTGCGGTCACCGCCACGTTCTCCTCGCGGGCAACCGCCAGCACGGCGAGCAGCTCCTCCTCGTCGCGGGGCCAGACGACGCCGCCCGGCACGATCTGGTAGTGGCTCGCGTCGGTCGCGAAGATGCCGCGCACGAGCGGCTCGAACGACGATTCGGCGGCGGCCTCGCGCACCCCGGCGCGCGCGGCCTGGCTCAGCTCGGGGCCGGCACTCTGGCCGAGAACGCGCAGGCCCGACCTAGCCATACCTCGGCTCCGTGTGCGCCCCGCGTGAGGTGCGCGCCTCGCCCATCAACGCTCGAACACGACCTCGCCCCCGACCACCGTCACGTCGACGGTCGTCGAGGGAATGAGGGACTCCTCGATGGTCATGATGTCCTGGGAGAGAACGACGAGGTCGGCGAGCTTGCCGGGCTCGAGCGAGCCTTTGAGCTCTTCCTCGAAGGCGGCGATGGCGTTGTTGAGGGTGTAGCTCTGGAGCGCCTCCTCGCGCGTCATGCGCTGCGCGCCGTAGAAGACCGAGCCGTCGTTCGTGACGCGGCTGACCGAGGCGTAGAAGCTGGCGATGGGGTCGATCGGCTCCACCGGAGCGTCGGTGCCGTTGTTGATGAGGACGCCGGCGTCGATGAGCGAGCGCCACAGGTAGGCGCCGCTCTCGGCCCTGTCCTCGCCCAGACGGGCGAGCACCCACGGCGCGTCCGACGTGCAGTGGATACCCTGCATCGACGCGATCAGCCCGAGCTCGGCGAAGCGCGGCACGTCGTCGGGATGCAGGTGCTGCGCGTGCTCGATGCGCCAGCGATGGTCGGTGGCGCCGCCCGCAGCTTCGATAGCCTCCTCGTAGATGTCCATGACCACGCGGTTGGCTCGGTCGCCGATGGCGTGGGTGTTCACCTGGTAGCCGTTCTCGAGCGCAATGCGTGCGGTCTCGCGGATCTCGTCTTCCGGTTCGAGCACGAGGCCGATGCTCGACGGCAGGTCTTCGTACGGCTCGAGGAGCCAGGCGCCGTGCGCGCCGAGCGCGCCGTCGATCTGGCGCTTGATCGAGCGCACGGTGAGGAAGTCGTTGCCGTCGGCGACCGTGCGATAGGCCGCCAGATTCTCGGCCATGGCCTCGTTGCTCTCGCCGCGCACCATGGCATAGAGCCGGACCGGCAGCGCCCCCTCCTGCTCGAGCGTCTTGAAGAAGTCGATCGTGTCGAAGGAGACTCCGGCGTCGTGGAAGCTGGTGACGCCGTGCGCCAGCGCCTCGTTGGCGGCGAGGCGGACCATCTCGCGCCGCTCGGCGTCACGCTCCGCATCGGTCATCCCCGCGCGCGACTTCTGAAGGGCAGCCGCCACGAGGCGTTGCGCCGTCTCGCGTAGCAGGCCGGTGGGCAGACCGTCGAGGTCTTTGACCAGCTCGCCGCCGGGGGGGTTGGGGGTCTGCGGGGTGATGCCGGCGGCGTCCATGGCCGCCTGGTTCGCGAACGCGGCGTGGCCGCTCGCATGGCCGAGCAGGACCGGGTTGTCGGGGCTCGCGGCGGAGAGGGCGACGTGCACGGGGTTACCCTCCACCGCAGGCTCGGGCGGGGCGTCCCACTTTTCCTGATGCCAGCCGCGACCGCGGATCCAGGTGCCGGGCTCGGCGCTCTCCGCGGCCGCACCTACCATCTCGACGATGTCGTCCCAGCTCGACGCGGTGGTGAGGTCGAGCACCATCTTCGCCTCGCCGAGGCTGAGGAAGTGGCCGTGGCCTTCGATGAAGCCGGGCACCACGCGGCGTCCGTCGAGCTCGATGACCCGCGTGGCCGATCCGACCCATGCGCCGACGTCGGCGTTGGTGCCCACGGCGACGATCCGGTCGCCCTGCAGCGCGATCGCCTGGGCCTCGCTGCCCGATGCATCGACGGTGGAGATCAGGCCGCCACGAAGCACCAGGTCTGCTGGGTTGTCGGGCTCGCTGGCGCAGCCGGCCGTGAGTGCCGCGGCGGCCGCGATGCCTGCGAGTACACGTCGTTTGAGAGAGATCCAGGCAGAGGCGGTCCGCATCGACAGGCTCCTCGGCTCGCGGGCCCGTGCCGTGCGACACGCGGTCCTGCGAGCACCGTTGAGAGGTGGGGAGCCGAGTCTAGTGGAGGCTTGCCGGGGACGCGACCGCCGCGGCTACTCGGCGTCGCCGGAGCCGGGCTGGCTTTCGACGACCACGAGGCCGGCCTCTTCCAGGGCGCCGATCGTGCCTTCGATCATGCCGACCAGGTCGTCACTCAAGGCGTCCCAGGGAATGTCGTCCACGGCGTTCTGCACCTGCTGGTCGAGCTCCTCGAGATCTGCGGCGTCGAGGCTCTCCTCGATGCTCCGCTCCATCTCGCCCCAGTCGATCGAGTCGATCTCGCTGCGGATCTCGCGCTCGATCTCGGCACTCAGCTCGCGCCAGTCCTCGGAGGACCAGTCCTGCGAAGAGACCACCTCGGAGATGCGTGCGCCGAGATCGGCCCAACGCTCGCCCCACTCTTCGCCCCAGGCGCCCATGCGCTCGCCGAAGTCCTCGCCCCAGGCGCCCATGCGCTCACCGAAGTCTTCGCCCCACTGACCCCAGCGCTCTCCCCACTCCTGCCAGTGCTCCTCGTCCCACTGTTCGCCCATCTCGGCGAAGCGGGCACCCATCTCTTCCATGCGGAGGGCGAACTCCTCCCAGCGCTGCTCGTGCTCCGCGTGGCGCTCCTGCATGCGCTCGGCGTGGCGTGCTGCGCGCTCCCGAGCCCTCTCGGCCCGCTCCCGAGCACGCTCGGACTGTTCGGAGGCCCGTTCCCGGGCGCGCTCGGCATGCTCGGCGGCCCGCTCCCGCGCTCGCTCTGCGTGCCGGGCGGCTCGCTCCCGGGCACGCTCAGCGTGCTCTGCAGCACGCTCGCGCGCCCGTTCTGCGCGTTCACGAGCACGTTCTGCGCGCGCTTCCGAAGAGGCGTACGACCGCGCGTAGGGTGCCGCGCCGAGGCTCGCGTCGACGGTCAGGTTGGAGCCGTTGCGAACGACCTCGAGCGGAAGCTGGCTACCCTCTCCAGCACGCCGGATCGAGCGTGCCAGCTGACTCGAGCTGGTGACGCGGTCGCTGCCCACGGCGATCAGGATGTCGCCGACCTCGAGACCGGAGCGTGAGGCAGGGCTGTCGGGCTCGATGCGCGAGACCATGAGCCCGACGCCTTCAGGTGCCCCGAAGTGGCTGCGGAGCTCCTCCGTCAGGGTGGTGACCTCGATGCCGAGATAGCCGGGGGCCTGGCTGCTCTCCTGCGAGCTGCTCTCCGACTCCGTGCGCACCTGCCACTCGCTGGCTTCGGAGGCGCGGGCCTCCCGCGGAGCGGGGTCGCCGCTGGCGAACAGGAAGATGCCGCCGAACAGCGCGGCGAACGAGAAGGTGCGAATGAGGCCGTTCATGATTCCCCCGGGGGTTGTCTCGTCGTATTCCAAATAAGACGAGACCGACGCGAAAAGGTTTCGCGCGGGTCCAAAGGACTCTATGTAGGGCTGAAGCGCGCCTCGGAGGGACGAGCCCCTCCGCTGGCCACTGCCGGATCAGGCCGAGGCGCGCTGGCTCGGGGCGGGTGCTCCGCTCGACTTCTTCGCGGCCTTGGGCTCCATGTCGATCGCGCCGCGGAACTTGGCTCCGTCCTCGAGCGTGACGCGGGGCGCCGTGAGGTTCCCGAAGACCTTGCCGGACTTGCGGATCACCACCTGATCGTCGCCGAAGAGGTTGCCGTGCACCTCACCCTCGACGCAGATCGTCTTGCCGTACACGTCGGCCTTCACGACCCCGCTCCGCCCCACGGTCACGCTGTTCTGCTTGAGCGTGATCTCACCTTCGACATGGCCCTCGATCAGGAGGTCTTCGTCGCCCGAGAGCTTGCCGTTGATCGTGATGGAGGGGCCGAGCGTGGCCAGCCGGCTGCTCGAGGAGCGCGGGGGGGCGGCGGCTGCAGGTGCGTCTTCGTTTTCCTTGGGGTTCTTCCAGGCCATGGAGGAGAGTCCTTTCGGGTCAGCAGAATGGAGAGAGAGCGTAGGTCCGGTCCGACAAATCGAGGTATATCAACTTCGGCAAAGGCGAGTAAAGGTGGGCGAACGTTCCAAAAGAGCAAGCACGATGCCAAGCCGCCGTGCGGGCCCTGCGACGCCCTTGGAGAGCGCACGAGCCCCAGGGACCGCGGGTTGGGGAGGATCTCGTCTGGTGACGGCCCCGTCGATCGACCGGGCCGCGAACCGCCTTTCGGGGAAAACTTCCCGGGTGCGCGCGCTACTGGATGTAGCCGAGCGACTCGAGCTTTTCGCGCAGGCCGGCGTCGATGTCGCGGCCGAGATCGCCGTCGAGACCCTCTGGCGGACCGTAGGTGTCGACGTAGCTGAGCTCGCGGATGCTGTCGGCGGAGAACGCCTCTTCGATGACGCGACCCTGCATGTCGCGAGGAATTGGCACCCCCAGTCGAGCGAGAACCGTGGGTGCGATGTCGAGCACGCTCGAGCGCGGAATCTGGGAGCCTGGAGTGGCGCCTTCGCCGCGGAAGAGGAACAGCGCGGTCTTCGTGTGAACACCCGAGACGTTGGCGTCGCCAGAGAGGATGCGGCTCGCGGGTACGGTACGGTCGCCGAGGAGCAGCTCAGAGGTCTCGATCTCGATGTCGCGCAGCGCCACGGAGACGGTCGCCTCGTCGGCTGCGTGCTCCACGTGCTGGAACACCACGTCGCCGTCGGTGGTGGTGATGCTCAGGATCTTGGCGAGCGCGGCCTCGTAGGGCGCCTGCTCTCCCGGCGAGCGCACGAACACCTTGGGGCCGATGTTGGTCGCGCGCACGTCTTCCTGGATCCCGAGCTCGCGCAGCAGGTTGGAGGTGAGGATGGTCAGCCAGCGCGAGCCGTCGGTCTTGGCCGCCTCCTGCCCGTGGTCGGAGACGATCAGGATGTCGGCGTCGTCTTCCGCGGCTTCGACGATGCGCGCGAGCGCGCCGTCGACCTCCTCGTAGATGCGCGGGATCGCCTGCCCGTAGTCGGCGATCTCCTGCGCGGTGAGCTCCGGGAAGCCGGCCGGGTCGTAGTACTTGAAGAAGAGGTGCTCGATGGCGTCGATCGAGGAGTAGTAGTACACGCCGAGCTCCGGCCGGTCCGATTGGAGCAGATGGCAGAAGACGTCGGTCGTGAGGTAGAGCTTCAGGCGCCGGCCGTCGAGCTCGCGGTCGAGCGGGGTCGCCGAGCCCGTGGCGCGCGCGAGCACTGCGCCCAGTGCACGGTTGATGGTGCTCAAGGTCAGGCCGTAGCGCAGACTGTCGAAGCCGAGCTTGGCGAGGCGCGCGTCGAGACGGATGCCGGACGCCTTCGATTCGATCTCGAGCTCCTTGAGGAACCCGAGGTGATCCGGGAACGTCTCGTTGCCCTGGGCCATCCAGCCGGGGACGAGGAAGCCGCTCGTCTTCTGGGGGGGCCACGTGACCAGGTAGCCGAGCACGCCGGACTCGAGGCCGCGCTCGTCGGCGATCTCCCAGAACCGCTTCGTCTTGACGTCGAGCGACGTGGCCCAGAAGTCTTTGACCCCGTGGTCGTCGGGCATGCGGCCGGTGGCGATGGTGGTCCAGATGGGTGGCGAGATGAGCGGCTCCACCACGTCGAGCTCGCCCCGGACGCCCGTCTCGACCAGACGGTCGAACGTGGGCAGCGTTCCGGCAGCGCGCCCTTCGTCGATGATCTTCCACGTGGCGCCGTCGAGACCGAGCACGAGCATCTGGCGGCGCGGTGCGTCGGGGCGGTCGCGCAGGAGGACGCCCGCGCTCAGCAGCACGAGGGCCATGGCTGAGCCCACGAGTGTCATGGTGGCTCTGGCGCGGTTGGTCTCCGAGGCGACACCCGCCAGCAGAGCTCCCACGGCGGCGAGCGCGGCCGCGAGCACCGCGCGAACTGGCCCGGCCATCGCAAGCCCGACCAGCAGGAAACCGAGGGCCAGCGCGATGCCCGCGCCGACACCGGCCCCCTGATGAAACGGGCGGCGCGCCAGTTTGCCCAGCGCTCCGAAGAGCAGCGCGGCAACGAGGCAGCCGCCGAGGGCGAGCGAGAACAGCTGGAGGTGCTCGAGCGCGCCGCGGGCGAAGTCGGCGTTCGCGAGCAGCAGCGGCAGCGGTGCGAGAAGGCTGGCGCAGAGGCACCAGAGCCACACGGGCCGAGGGCTGGGAGTCTCAGGCATGGAAGGAGCTCACGGGAGAGAAGAAAGAAGAAGCGGCCAGGAGCCCGGCCGACGATCGGAACACGCCCAAGCGCGGGAGGAATTCTAGCACGCGGCCCACCGACCGACCGGTCAAAGCTTGCGCCGTTGGACGCGGCTTCGGAATGCCTTTTTTGTCCGCGGCGTTTTTCTGGGTGAGACGCCGCGGTTCTCCGAGTTTCGATGACCCACCTCCGTTGCCTTTGCTTCCGGCGACGAATCGACCCGGGAGGACCCTCATGTGCCCCAGCCCCACCGAATCCCCCGCCACCCCCTGGATCAGCGTGCCGTACGCACCGGAGCTTCCGGTGCCAAGCGCACCCGCCGCTCCCGCCGCGTCTCCCCGCAGGGTGGTGCGCTCCTCGCGGGTCCGTCTCCGCAGAAACCGGCGCCCTGCCTGGGTGGACGGCATCGAAGGCGTCCTGCGCCGTGACGTCGTCGGCCAGGACGACGCGCTGCAGGCCCTGATCCCGGCGCTCGTCCGCCTGCGCTCGAAGCTTCGGAGCCCGCGTCGGCCACTGCTCACGGCTCTCCTCCTCGGCCCGACCGGTGTCGGCAAGACCGAAACGGCCCGCGCTCTCTCCCGTGCCCTCTTCGGCCGCGCAACCGGTCTGGTTCGGGTCGACTGTCAGGAGTACGCCCACGGACACGAGCTGGCCAAGCTGATCGGCTCTCCGCCGGGATACGTGGGGCACCGGGTCGAGCCGCTCCTGTCGCAGCGTCGGCTCGATCAGGCACACGGGGAGATGATGGACGGGGTCGCCGAAGGCTCCGAAGGAGTCGCGCGGAGCCTCGACAAGGACGACGGTCTCGTGTCGATCCTGCTCCTCGACGAGGTCGAGAAGGCGCATCCCACGCTCTGGAACGGTCTGCTGCACATCCTCGAAGAGGGGGAGCTGACCCTCGGCGACAACAGCAAGACGTCGTTTGCCCGGACGCTGGTGCTCATGACCTCGAACGTGGGAAGCCGCGAGATCGACCGGGCGCGTCGGCCGTCGCTCGGCTTCGTCAGCTCGGGCGCCGCGGACGAAGACGCGCAGCGCGCAGCGCTCGCCGCGGCGCGGGAGGCCTTTCCCGCCGAGTTCCTCAACCGCCTCGACCTGCAGTTGGTCTATCGCGACCTGACGCGCGATGACCTCGGACGCATCCTCGACGTGCAGCTCGATCGACTGAACCGGCGCCTCGTGCTCGCTGGCGCACCTCTGCTGTTGCGCGTCACTCCGTCGGCGCGCGAGGAGCTGGTGGACCGCGGCTTCGATCCGCGGTACGGCGCACGTCCGCTCCGACGCGCGGTGGAGACCCTCTTGGTCGACCCTTTGGCCGAACTGCTGGCGACCGGAGAGCTGGCCGCAGGCGACGTCGTCGAGGTCGAGCGGGGCGAACTGTCGGGGGAGCTCGCGTTCTTCAAGTGTGCGGTGGAGGCGGGTGTCGTCGTCTAGCTCCTCCGGGCGTAGGGTAGGGCCGTGCGCCGCACCCTCCGCCTCGAGCCCCCGCACGATGTCGCGCTCACTCTGCGCTCGGTCATCGGCCCGTCCGGCCTGACCGGGCGCGTCGGTTCGGGCGAGTGGTGGCGCGCCACCCGGACCCCGGACGGTCCGGCGTCGATCCATCTTCGCCAGGTCGAAGATCGGCTCGAGGCCAAGGCGTGGGGATCGGGAGCTGCCTGGGCCCTCGAGACGCTCCCCGAGCTCGTGGGGTGTGAGGACCGCGTCGGCTTTGCCTGGCCGCACGACCCCGTGCGGAGACTCGGTCTTCGCTTCGAGGGGCTGCGTGTGCCGCGCACGCGGGCTCTGTTCGAGTCGCTCGTCCCCACCGTTCTGGCGCAGAAGGTCACCGGGAAGGAGGCGGCGTCGGGTTTCCTGCGTCTCGTGCGGCACCTCGCGGAGCCGGCTCCGGGCCCGGTCGATCTGACCCTGCCACCCGCGCCCGAGGCCATCGCCGCGATGGGGTACGAGGAGTTCCATCCTCTGGGCATCGAGAAGAAGCGGGCCGACATCCTGCGGCGGCTCGCGCGCCGCGTCCGTCGGGTGGAGGAGGCGGTCTCGATGCCACTGGCCGACGCGTATCGGAGGCTCCTCGCCTTTCGTGGCGTCGGACCGTGGACGGCTGGACGGGTGGGCTACGCCGTGTTCGGCGACGCCGATGCCGTCGAAGTGGGCGACTACAACCTGCCGTCGTACGTCGCATGGAACCTCGCGGGGGAAGCGCGCGCCGACGATGCCAGGATGCTCGAGCTCCTCGCCCCCTACGCGCCGCAGCGCGGTCGCGTGGTGCGTCTGCTGCAGCACGGTGGGCGCAAGCCCCCGCGCTTCGGACCGCGTCGCGCGATCCGTCGGATCGACCACATCTGACGGCGCGCTCGGCGGGCGTCAGATACCGGAGATCTGGCCGCCGTCGGCGATGGCCGCGTCGAGGTGCGTCGTGCAGTTGAGGAGCTCGGCGGCGTAGGGCGGCTCGGACTGGACCACGCTCACGCAGGTGTTTCCCCAGCGCTCCGGCGGCTCCAGACCCGGACCGAGATCGAAGTGATTCTCTGCAAGAGAGCGGCACACGAGGCCATGGCTGACGGCGATGACGCAGACGCCCGGGCTCATCGCTCGCCGCAGAAAGGCCCAGGCTTCGTCGACGCGTGCGTGGAAGGTCTCCCAGGTCTCGCCGGCAGGGGGTGCATAGCCTTCGGCCATGATGTCGACCCCGATCTCGGCGTAGCCGCGCCCTCGCAGGTCGCCGAAGTTGCGCTCCTGCAGGAGGGGCTGCTCTTCGGCGCGAACGCCGAGCGCTTCCGCGACGGGCGCGGCGGTCATGGCGGCGCGCGCGAGGTCCGAGGTGAAAAGACGGATCTCGCGCCCCCCGAGCTCACGGCCGAGACGCGCTCCCACCGCCCCTGCCTGTGCGAGGCCGCGCTCGTTGAGTGGCGTCTCTGGAACCTGCACGATGCGGTTCGCGTTTCCGTCGGTCTCTCCGTGGCGCACGAGAACGAACATGGGTGCCTCCTGAGTCCGGGGACGGCTCAGTCGAGCCGGAGCACGGTCTTGCCGGTCGACGTCCGGTTCATGATGTCGCGCAGGAAACGCGGGGCGTCTCCGAGCCCTCCGACCTCGCGGATGAGAGGCCGCAACGATCCGGAGGCGATGCCGCCGAAGATCTCGGCAGCAGCCCGCTGGAGCTCGGCGCGGCGCTGACGCCGGTAGTGCATCAACGCGAACCCGAGGACGGCTCGGTTCTTCACGAGCAGCAGATTCGCGGCGAACTTCGGCACGCCGCCGCCCGCAAACCCCACGCTGACGTAGCGGCCACCCCAACCCAACGTGCGGAACGTGGCCTCCCCGAGCTCGGCTCCGACCACGTCCAGGACGACATCGACCCCCCCAGGCGCCGCCGTACGCACGGCGTCGCGCAGTTGCTCCGGATCGTTGTCGACCGCGCTTGCCGCGCCGTGGGCGCACGCGGCGTCGCGCTTGTCAGCGCTGCTGGCACAGGCCACGACCTGCGCTCCGTGTACGGCGGCGACGTCGACCGCCGCCAGGCCAACTCCGCCCCCGGCTCCGGTGACGAGGAGCGTCTCGTCGGCGTCGAGCCGCGCCTCCTCGTGGAGGGCGAGGAAGGCGGTGAGGTAGACCGACAGGCAGCCCGCGGCGGTCTCGTACGGGACCTCGTCGGGAAGTGGAAAGACCTCGGACGACGTGGCACAGACGCGCTCGGCGTAGCCGCCGTCGTAGACCAGCGCGGCGACACGCTCGCCCGGAGCCGGAGTGGTGGGTGCAACTCCGGGGCCGTGCGCCAGGACGGTGCCGGCGACCTCCATCCCCGGCACGAAAGGCAGCGGGTGCGGGTTCTGGTGGCGGTTCTGAATGGTGAGCGTGTCGACGAAGGTGACGCCGGCGCTCTTCACGTCCAGGAGGACCTGACCTTCGGCCGGTTCCGGCGTCGCGAAAGACGCCACCTGCAGGCCCTCCGGAGCCCCGTACTCGCTGCAAACCACGGCTTTCATCGCGCGCACCCTACCAGTCGGTCAGGGGCGCGAGAGGTGCAAGTGACTGAGGGTGATGGATTTAGATATTTGGTATTGCGCATATAGGGATGATGCGTATACACTGCGTCGGCCCCTGTGGAGAAGCCCCTTGTCTCCCCCTAGGCGCCGAGCCTCTCCGGCTCACGACTCCTGGCTGGTTCTTCGATCCATGCCCACACAGGAACGATCAAGGAGAACGTCCTACATCTAGTTCATTTCCAGGGTCATGCTCTATGCGGTTTGTAGGGCTTACCGGTCATTGGGTCTCCTCGGGACCCTCTTTCTCGTTTCTTTCGCCTCCCCGTTTCTCACCCCCCAGCCTGTCGAGGGCCAGCTTTCCCCTCTGCAGGGCTATCAGCCTCGCGGCTGCGGTTTCGATCTCGACGATGACGGCCTCCTCGGCGAGCCGGTAGACGACTGCCGGATCTGCAACGGCCTCGATTCCGACCCCGATGGCGACGGCGTCGACGAAGATCTGATCTACGTCGATTGCGACAACGGCACCGACGACCCCTCCTGTGGCTCGCCGGGCAACCCCTGCGGCAGCCTGAGCTACGCCCTCGTGACCCATCCCGACGGGCCGGCGGACGGCGCGGAGGACATCATCTGCGTTCGTGGCACCTGCTCGCCTTCGAACATCAAGCCGACCACGCGCGGCATCCCCGGTCATCGCGTCGCCCCCGCCACGGGGAGCGACGAGAACAGCTTCGAGTACCCGACCAACCCCGCGATGATCGTGGGTTGGGACACGGATGCCGATGGCCAGTACCCGCCGTTCGACAACGACGATCATGCCGTGCTGGATGGCTCGGGCCTGGGCCGCGCGTTCCACCTGAACTTCAGCAAGGACAACAGCTATTTCGAGATCGCCCACCTCGAGGTGCGCGACTACAACAGCACGGGCGGTGGCAACGGCGGGTTCATGAAGATGAACCAGGGCAACGATGCCACCCACACCTACGTGCACGATCTCGAGCTCGAGAACATCGGCGCAAACGGCCCCACCGGCTCGGGCGCCATCGTCTTCGATCACTTCGCGTCGACGAACCTCCGTCACCTGGCCATCGAGAATCTCGAGTCGAAGAACCAGGGTGGCTACTTCGTGCGCGGCTCCCCGGGTGACGGCCCCGGGACCGCGGGCAACCTGCGCTACAAGAACCTGACCATCCAGCAGCACGGCGGCTGTGGCAGCGGGTGCAGCGAGAAGAACAACCGCTCGATCCTGTTTCGGATCTGGGGCTACTTCGACAACATCGAGATCCTCGACTCGGTCTTCGACGCCAACATGTCGGCGGTGCCGGCGGGCTACACGGACCCCGGTGCGGGCGGCATCATGTTGCTGCACTGCCTGCAGGACGTGACCATCCGCAACAACTCGTTCCGCGACTACAAAGGCGCGCTGACGATCGACACCAACGAGTGGGGCTGCGACCTGATCCCTCGCGGAACCGACGACGTCAAGTTCGATCGCAACACCGTCGTGGCGACGCGCGCGATGAACCAGCCCTTCGGAGGCGCTGGCGTGCTGGTCTTCCAGAACGGCGCTCCGCCGAAGACGCTCGTCGATCTCGACGTGACGAACAACTTCTTCTCGGGCCCGGACGGTGGTCTGGCGAGCTGCTTCCACTACGTGGGGGGCAACCCGAGCGCTCCTCAGCCGGGCAGAATCCAGCTGATCAACAACACGTGTCACGGCGACCTCTTCCTGACCCGCGGTGCGTTCCAGATCGCTCCAGCGACGCCGCACAACCACGAGCGGTGGACCGTCGAGAACAACGTGATCGGCGGGCTAGGAGCAAACGACTGGGCGGTCCGGCTCTCGTACAACCCGCTGCAGTGGAGCTCACGCTCGAACTCCTTCTCGCCGGGCGCAGGCTTCTCCTGGAACAACAGCTCGCGGCTGGACCTGGCGTCCTTCAAACAGCAGTCGCAGAGCGAGAACGGCTCCGACTCCTGTGAGGCGTCGTTCGAGAACCCAGCCGCCAGCGACCTTCATCTGCTGGACACCGACACCTGCGCCAAGGACAAGGGTGTCGCGACCATCGCCAGCGGTGACATCGACGGCCAAGCGCGAGGTGGCGGCGATCCGTGGGATCGCGGCGCCGACGAGGCGGGAGCCCCGGCAGGGCCCGGTGGCGGGCAGACGCTCCTTCAGATCGTCGCGCCTGCCGACGATGAGTGTGTCAGCCAGTCGTCCGTGCAGGTCACCGGCTATGCGGACGCAGCCAGCGGCGTGTCGAGCGTCATGGTGAACGGTGTTGCCGCGACGCTGTCTCCCGCAGGGACCGCGCAGAGCCAGACCCGGATGTCGTTCCAGCACCTCACGCCTCTACAGGCTGGTGCCAACCAGATCGCGCTCATCATGAATGCCGGGGACGGCTCTTCGATGAACGGCCAGCGCAGGGTGTATCGGGATCTTGGAGATCCGCACCTGAGCTTCTCGTCCACCATCTCTCCCAGCGATCCGAACCTCGGCCTGATCCAGGGGACGGTCGACGACGAGTCGGGGATCCAGAGCGTTTCTGTGAACGGGACGATCGTCTCGCTGCAGTCTTCGTTCAGCGGTGGTCAGTCGTTCAGTCATTCGATCCCGCTCCAGCAGGGCAACAACAGCATCACGGTCACGGTCACGGATCTCTGTCAGAACACGACGCAGCAGAGCGATCAGATCGACGTGTCGAGCAACTCCGGCCCGACGGTCACTCCACAGACGGTGCACACCACAGAGGAGCAGGCCGTGGCGATCCTGCTGTCTGGGACCGACCCCGACGGCGACCGCTTGACCTTCGAGATCGTCTCGCCGCCCACCAGCGGCACG
Organism: Candidatus Multivoraceae bacterium; assembly: GCA_965223385.1. Lineage (GTDB taxonomy): Bacteria > Acidobacteriota > Thermoanaerobaculia > Multivoradales > Multivoraceae > JBCCLJ01. Next base: position 647,908 of record CBDCWR010000004.1, read on the forward strand.
CTCTCCGGCGTGGCCCCGGCGCTCAGCTACCAGCCGAACCCGAACTTCTCGGGCACGGACCAGCTCCGCTTCCGGGCGACGGACGGTCAGTCGTACTCGTCGACCGTCGCCGTGACGATTCAGGTGGCGAACGTGAACGACACGCCGGTGGCGCGCAACGACGCGTACGTGGCCGTGTCCGGAGCGCCGCTGTCCGTCCCGGCACCCGGCGTGCTGGCCAACGACGGCGACGTGGACGGGGACAACCTGACCGTGGCGCTGGCGCAGACACCCCAGAAGGGCAACGTGAACCTCGCCGCGGACGGCTCTTTCACCTACACGCCTTCGGCCTCGTCGACGGGGTCCGACCAGTTCAGCTATCGCGTCAGCGACGGCAAAGGTGGCGTGGCCACCGGACAGGTCTCCATCACGATCCAGGGCACGCAGTCCGGTGACGTGAAGGTCTCCCTCGGCATCGACATGTTCCTGATCGACCAGCAGGCGCTGGTGCGCAAGGGCACGTTCTCGAGCCGCGGTGGGAGCGCAACGGCCACGGTCGACTACGGAGACGGATCGGGGCTCAAGGCGCTCAAGCTTCACGGGCCCAACTTCACCCTGCAGCACCAGTACTCTTCGCCGGGCGTCTACCTGATCCAGGTCTGCGTCACGACGACCGTGGGCTCGGGCTGCGGCTCGGTGCGTGCGTTCCAGAAGCTCTCGACCCAGCTCACGCTCAACACGAGTGCGGTCGAGGTGTCCAGTGGTCTGCTCGTCGAGGCCACCCTCCGCGACTCGCAGGGTCGTGCGGTGACCTCCGCGCCCCTGCGGTTGACCTCGAGCGTCGGCTGCAATGCGACCGCGACGACCAACGCCAGCGGCGTGGCGCGCATCGGTTGCCCGGGTGCCGTGAGTGGCGGCGGTCAGGTCTCCCTGCAGGTCTACTACGACGCGAAGGACAGGGACACGCTGGCACCAACCAGCGCCTCTTCGATCATCAACGTCGTTCCGGACGCGGTGGTCATCGAGGGCTCGCGCGCCAACGTGATGCACATCGAGACGGCCGAAGAGGCCTACAGGTCCGACCGCGTGGACTTCGTGATGATGATCCGCGAACGGCTCGACGGCGGCTCGGAGACCGGCAACCTCGAGCGGGTCACCGTGCAGGCCGAGACCGTGCCTCTGAGCAACGGCTCGAAGGCGAAGACGACCTGCTCGCGGCGATTCTCCGGGAGTGGCCTCAACCTGGTGCTGACGGCAACCTGCGCCTTCGACAAGCTGAAGCCGGACGTGTACTTCCTGAAGACCACGGTCTCCGGGCCCCTCAGCGGCGTGCACTACGAGTCTTTTGCGGTAGCGCGTCCCGCCTGGGACCTCGCGACCGGAGCGGGGAGCTTCATCTGGCCAGACACGGCCAACCCGACGACCGGCTACCCGGGGGATCGGGCGACGTTCGCCTTCACGCGGGCACCGTCCGGCAACGTCCAGGGGAATCCGCCGAAGACGAACGTGGTCGTGGTGCGCAACTACGAGGACGGCACGTCTTCGCGGATGCAGTCGCTGTCGATCGACTATGCGGAATCGGCGACCAACAACGGCGCCCGCATCGTCGAGATCGGCGGCCCCGGACTGTTCTGGGAGCGCGCCTCAGTGCACAGCCGGACCGGCTGGTTCAGCTTCCACGGGGTCGACCGGTCGACCGACGGGTCGCGGGACCAGATGTGGGTCGAGGTGATGGAGAGCCAGACGAAGTCGTTCGCTCCTCTCGCCTTCCGGAGCCCGAAGACGAACCACTTCGAGCAGCTCCAGGACGGCGACGTCGAGGTGCCGTAGGTTCAACGTCTGACCTCTCGTGCGCAGCGCGAGAATCGGCCCGGCACCGGCTCGCCCGGCGCTGGGCCTTTCTTTTTGCCGCGCCGGCTTCAGCCCGCGGACGTCTCGGCGACGGGCTCCGGCACCGTGAGCCGGGCCACGACGTTGCCGTAGCCCGGGGCGATGTCCGCTCGCTCGTAGAAGCCGCGGTCCCTGAGCGTGAGGTGCAGTCGGCGGAGCTGGTGCGGCGGCACGCCCGGCATCAGGTGATGCTCGAGGTGGAAGTTCACGCGGTTCGGCGCGAGGGTCAGACGTTCCCACCAGCTCGCCAGCGTGGTGCGCGTGTGCATCCGGGGGTCTGGATGGTGAAGGTCGGGCACCACAGCGTGCTCCGCGGCCTGCCGCAGGCGCGAGACCAGCATGTTGGTGGTGAGGTAGGTGCCGATCCAGAGCAGATAGAGGGCGGGCATGCCGAGGGCCGTGAACAGGCCGAGCAGCGCGAGGTTGAACACCGCCGCCCGCCACCACACGCGGATGCCACGGGAGAAGAAGAAGCGGAGCGTCTTGAGACCGGTGCGTCCGGTCAGGTCGCGCAGGATCTTGCGGCGGAACGATGCCTTGGAGACGGCGTAAGGCTCGTAGTTCTGCAGGTCCGGATCGTCCGGAGAGCCGGCGGACGCGTGGTGGATCGCGTGCTTGTCCATGTAGTTGTCCATGTCACTGAAGATCGGCGCGGCTCCCAGCCAACGCCCGACGATGCGATTCAGTGCCGGCGTCTTGAACAGCCCGCGGTGGGCGGAGTCGTGCATGATCACGGCGAGGCCGAGCTGGCGGCCCCCCAGGATGACCATTGCGACGAGCACGGTCAGCGGGTTGGGAAAAAACGCGACCAGAGCGAAGCAGCCCACGATCATCGACCACGTGACGAGGACCGTCCACGCACCCGCGAGATCGCTCTTCTGGTTGAAGCTCTTGATCTCCTCGCGCGAGAGGACCTGAAAGACCTTGTCCGCGTCGGCGGCAGTGGGGTGATGGCTCACAGCGTCTCCTTCCTTCCTGGGCGCGAGTTTAGCCTGACCTAGGGTGCGCCCAGCGCCACGGCCTCCTGCCTGCGCTTGCGGTAGACCTCGCGCGCCTCCTCGAACTGGCGGAGAACGTGGCTCTTCTCGCGGGGGCTCCGCCAGCCCGGATGTGCCTCGGCCATCTCCTCGAGCTCGTCGACCCAGGCAATTCCGTACTCGGCGGCGGCCTGGCTTCGGATCGGGTGCCCGCCGACCTCGATCCACACCGGGTTCGTGGCCGCCTGGGGGAAGACGGCGTCGAGGGGGCCGCGGTCCGATGCCGCGCCTTCGGCCCGTACGTGGACCCAGGTGGAGCGCTCGACAGGGATGGAGTGGACCACATCCATGGACCGGCGATCGCCCTCGAAGGGCAGGGTCAGTGTGGTGTCGCCTCCCACGACGACGTGCACGGCCTCGAGCGGCACGATGGACCGCACACTGATCTCGAGCTCGACGCCTCCCGGATGCTCGAGCGCAAACGACTCGCCCGGCTCTCGGCCCTCGACCTTCACGTCGAGGAGCGGGCCGTTGGTGATCCACGCGTGCCCCCGGCGAATCGACTCGAGCCACGCCATCGCGTCGGGATTCTCGCCTCTGGTCTTCGCGTAGGTGCGCATGGACCCGAGCATCGAGCTGAAGTGCAGATCGCTGATGGAGTCTTCTCCCGCGACCAGCGTGGTGCGCAGATCGTTGCTCCATGCGGCGTAGACCGGCGCAAAGCCGTTCTGCGCCATGGACCACTCGATGGCGTCGGTCGTGCCGAGGGCGGCATCGACCAGGAAGCCTCTGGCTCCGCCCAGCCCGGACCCGAGCGGGTCCTGGAAGTAGAACGAGTGCACATAGCCGACGACCGCGCCCTGCTCCTTCGCCTTGCGGAGCATGTCGGTGTTGCTCGGGTACAGGCTCTCGATGGCGGTGCCCTCATAGCCGGTGGCAAACGGTGAGACGAGGTGATCGCGCATGCCGAACATGAAGACGTGGCCATAAAACGGCGGGCGATACTCCTGGCCGACCAGCACCGGGAGATCGGGGTCGGAGGACGAATGCGCCTGGCCCCCAGGCTCGAAAATCTCCAGGTCGAGCACGCGGTTGTCCTTGTTCGCGATCTGCTCGGTCACGATGTGCTGACCTTCGGCGCGCGACATCAGCTTCAGGTTGTCGAGGGTGTTGCGCAGGTTGCCGCCGTAGTTCATGTGCACGTGCGTGGAACCACTCCACCAGCCGTCCTGGGTGGGGTCGCGGAGGCGCCGGAAGGCGATCGACGCCGCAGCGGTGGCCCCGTCCGCCACGTCCACGGTGAGCCTCTCGGGCAGGAACTCGATGCCTTTGGTGGCGACGATCTCCACGGGTCCGGGGGGAAGTTCGACCTCGAAGGTGCCGCTGTGGTGGAAGACGCGGTCACCGGCGCGCGTGATGCGCGCAAACGCGTCCGCAGGCGCGTACAGCTTGCCGTCGGCGGCCCGGAGCTGGATGCGCGACGGCACGGGCTGCGGCGAGCCCTCGACCCGGGCCTCCACTCGGATCCGGCCCATCGGGCGCGACCAGGACCTGGTGGCCACCTGCACGCGCGTGCGGCGCCCGCCGTGGATCTCGAGGGTCTCGAGCTGCGGCAGCGTGCTCTCGTTGGTCACGTACACGAGGTGCTCCCCGTCCGCCGACCAGCGGGGGTCGAATGCGTCGAACCTGAAGTGCGTGATCTTGTACGGCTCGCCGCCGATCGTCGGCTGGACGTACAGGTTGTTGAACGTGTCCGCCGAGCCTGCCGTCGACGAGTAGACAAAACGCGCGCCGTCAGGCGACACGTCCGGGCGCGCGCGGTAGAGGGTCTGCTCGCGGAGGACGGTGGTCGCCTCTTCGATGCCGCGGGTGGTCGCCGGCACGCGCAGGACGTTGCCGCTGCCGAGCGTGACGTCGCGATTGGAGACGAGCAGCAGCTGACGACTGTCGGGGAACCAGCTCGGCGAGAGGTGCATGTCCCAGGGCCCGAAGTAGAGGCGGTCCGTCGGGTGCCGGTGGTCGTAGGTGACTGCGACCGGCTCGCCTTCGAGCGCGAGACCGGACAGCGTGGCGATGCGCACGTTGTAGAACCCCTGGTCCGACAGCGTGACAAAGGCGAGACGCTCGCCATCGGGTGCGATCCGCGGCTCGAGCGCAACGCCGGTCTCGGGAGTGAGCGCGACGTCACGGGCGGAGCTCGGCTCGAAGGCCCGGAGATGGAGGTTCTGCGCGCCGTCGTCGGCGGTGTACACGAGTACGCTGCCGTCCGGGGCCCAGTGGGGCTGGGAGAGGTAGTGCGCGCCCGCGACGATCTCACGGGCTTCGCCACCGCTGCGATCGATGGACCAGAGGGAGCCGGCCATCGAGAAGGTGATGCGTCCGGTGCGCGGCTCCCAGGTCGGGCTCCAGGGCGTGGACGACGGCGCCGGCGGCAGGTAGTAGTTCTGCATGTACATGCCGCCGTGACGCACGGCGTCGTAGCGCGAGGCGAGGCGCTGGCCCTGAGCCGGCGGAAGGGCGACGGATGCGGCCAGCGCGAGGAGTGAAACGTTGGTGTGGCGGCGCATCGGCAGGTCTCCAGGCGGTTGTCGGAGGGCGACGGGCATGCTCTCATGTCCGACGTGAGCGGAACCTCGAACGCCTCGTCCCGGGCGCCGGCAGATCGCCGCCGCATGCGGATGCCCGGTGTGGTCGGAGTCGTCGCCCTGCTGCTGCTCCTCCCGGCCGGACAGGGCTGGGGACAGGCAACGGACGAGACCCCGCTCAGCGACCTGCTCGACGTGTACGACTACCGCATGGTCGGGCCGTACCGCGGGGGCCGCGTGACCGCCGTGACCGGGGTGGTGCAGAGCCGCGGTACCTTCTACATGGGAGCCACCGGTGGGGGCGTGTGGAAGACCAACGACTACGGGCTGCGCTGGGAGAACGTCTCCGACGGCTTCTTCGAGACCGGGGCGATCGGGGCCCTCGACGTGGCGAACTCCGACCCGAACGTCGTCTACGCGGGCACCGGCTCGGCGTGCATTCGCTCGAACATCGTCACGGGCCGTGGCGTCTACCGCTCGACGGACGCCGGGCGCACCTGGACGTTCCTCGGGCTCCGGGAGTCGGGGGCGATTGGTGACCTCGTCGTGCACCCGGAAGATCCGGACCTGGTCTACGTTGCGGCTCTCGGGCACATCTTCGGCCCGAACGAGGAGCGCGGTGTCTATCGGAGCCGCGACGGCGGCGAAACCTGGGAGCGCGTCCTCGAAGGCTCCGAGCGCACCGGAGCGGTGGACCTCTCCCTCGATCCGAGCAACCCGCGCCGCATCTTCGCGTCACTGTGGCGTGCCGAGCGCAAACCCTGGACGATCCTCAGTGGCGGTGATCGCAGCGGGCTGTTTCTCAGCCGCGACGGCGGAGACACCTGGTCGGCAGTGACCGAGGGCCTACCGGAAGGCCCGGTCGGCAAGGTCGCCGTGGAGATCTCGCCGGCGAATCCGCAGCGCGTGTGGGCGCTCGTGGAGGCGGAAGGTGACGCGCGCGGCCTCTACCGGTCCGACGACGGCGGCGAGAGCTTCGAGAAGGTCAACTCCCAGATCAGTCTGACCTACCGCCCCTGGTACTACATGCACCTCGCCGCCGACCCGAAGAACGAGAACAAGCTCTTCGTGCACAACGAGACGCTCTGGGTGAGCCTCGACGGCGGGCGCAACTTCGAGGCGCTGCGCACTCCCCACGGCGACAACCACGCGCACTGGATCCACCCGGACGACCCGGACCTGATGGTGCAGGGAAACGACGGCGGGGCCAACGTCAGCCAGGACGGCGGCCTTTCGTGGTCGATGCAGTGGAACCAGCCGACGGCCGAGCTCTACCAGGTGGCCGTGGACAACGGCTTTCCCTATCGGCTGTACGGGGCCCAACAGGACAACTCGACGATCTCGGTGCCGAGTCGGATCACTCGGCGGCCGCTCGATCCCAAACAGAACTGGCTGGAGGTCTCCGGCTGTGAGACCGGCCCGGTCGTGCCCGACCCCCGCGACCCGCGTTTCGTGTACGGCGGTTGTAAGGGCCGTCACAGCGTGTTCGACACGGAGACCGGTCAGACGCGGCAGTACTGGGTGTACCCGCACTTCAACTACGGGCACCAGGCGCGGGACATGCCGTACCGCTTCCAGCGCACGGCACCGATGATCGTGTCGCCGCACGACCCCGAGGTGATCTACCACGCGTCGCACGTGCTGCACCGGTCGAGCGACCTCGGCCAGACCTGGGAGGTGATCTCGCCGGACTTGACTGAGAACGACCCCGAGTTCCAGGGCTACAGCGGCGGGCCGATCACGCGCGACATCACGGGCGAAGAGATCTACAGCGCGATCTACGCCGTGGCCGAGTCGCCGCTCGAGAAGGGTGTCCTTTTCGTGGGAGCGAACGACGGCCCGATCCACGTCAGCCGCGACGATGGGGAGACCTGGAACGAGGTCACTCCGAGTGGGTTGCCCGAAGGGGGCCGGGTGAACCGCATCGAGGCCTCACGGCACGTGCGCGGCCGCGCCTACGTGGCGGTCTATCGCTACATGCTCGACGACTGGCGGCCGTATCTCTACCGCGCAGACGACTACGGCCAGAGCTGGACACTCCTGACCGACGGCGAGAACGGCATTCCAGCCGACTCTCCGGTGCGCGTCGTGCGCGAAGACCCCGTCCACGCCGGCCTCCTCTACGTGGGGACCGAGTTTGGCCTCCACGTGTCGTTCGACGGTGGCGAAACCTGGACATCGCTCCAGGAGAACCTGCCAGCCGTTCCCGTGACGGACCTCGTCCTGCACGAGGGAGATCTCGTGGTGTCCACGATGGGGCGCAGCTTCTGGATTCTCGACGACCTCCAGGCGTTGCGCGAGTGGCACGCGCGTGGCGGCGCGCTCGAGCGCGTCCATCTCTTCGCGCCGCGCACCGTGCATCGGGCCAACTTCGTGGGCTCGATCGAGCGCCAGTTCGGCGGCTTTGCGCCGGAGTATCCGGAGCCAGGAGCACGCATCGTCTATCGCCTCGGGCAGAAGGCCGACCGGCTCGAGCTCGAGGTCCTCGACGCGGACGGGGAGGTCGTGCGCCAGTTCGTCGCAGCCGCAAAGAGCAACGGGCCCCTCCATCGGGCGCCGGGCGTGCACGACATGTACTGGGACCTGCGAGCCGAGGCGCCCCGCACGCTCACCGGGCGCGGCAACGTTCGCGGCCCGAAGGTGGTTCCTGGGCGCTACACGGTGCGGTTGACGGCTCTTTCGGACGGGCAGGAGACCTCGCGCGAGGTGCCGCTCGAGGTGCGACTCGACCCCCGCGTCGAAGATGCAGGGGTGACGCTTCTCGATCTGCAGGCGCAGTACGAGCTCAGCTTGCGGGTCCGCGACGCCATGGACCTGCTCCGGCGCGAGGCGGCGGCGATTGAGTTCCAGCAGCAGCAGATCGATCTCGTGCTCGAGCGCGACGGCATCGCCGCGGCGGTGGTCACGGAGGCCCGGTCGCTGCGCGAGGCCCTCGAAGGCGTGCGGGGGCTGCTGCTGCAGACCCAGGAAGGCAAGGTGGGCGCCGAGCTCGAGCCGCAGCTGGAGGGGCAGCTGACCTACCTCTACGGAATGCTCGGCCGCGCGGATCAGAGGCCTGGTGCCGACGCGGAGATCCGGCTCGCCGACATCGAAGAGGAGCTCGGTGGGGTGCTCGTGCAGCTCGCTGCCATCCGCGACGGGCGGCTCGCACAGCTCAATCGCATGTTGGCCGAAGCGGAGGTTCCAGTGATCTCGCCCAGTGGCTTCGAGGACTAGACGGTGGCTCCGCTCCCTCCGATCGTCTACCGCGACATCGTGCGCCCCGAATGGGTCGACCGCAACGGTCACTTCAACGCGGGCTTCTACATGGTGGCATTCGACAATGCCATCACCCCCTGGTTCGAGGTCGCCCGGGTGGACATGAGCCAGGGCGGCGCGCGAACGCATGGCACCTTCACGGCAGAGTCACACGCGCTGTACCTGAGCGAGCTGGAGCCCGACGAGCCGTTCGTCGTGACCGCGCAGCTGCTCGCCTTCACCGACAAGAAGATCCACACCTTCCTGCGCATGCACCGCGCGCCGGGTGACGACCAGCGCGGGGAGATGGTGGCAACCAACGAGGTGCTGTCGCTGTACGTCGACCTGGTGCAGCGCCGGCCGGCCACCATGCCAGCCGAGACGCAGGCCTTCCTGCGAACCCTCTGCGAGGAGCATTGGGCCCTCGGCTGGCCGCCCCAGTGTGGGCGGACGATGGGTGTCGACGCGCCGAGGCCGTCCCGCGAAGCGCCTGGAATCTGAGGTGACGTCATGAGCTTTCGCACGCCGATCTGTGACCGCTTCGGCATCGAGGTGCCCATCTTCGGCTTCGCCCACAGCGTCGAGGTCGTTGCGGCGATCAGCGAGGCCGGCGGCCTGGGTGTCTTTGGCGCCACTCGCGACACGCCGGAGGAGATCCGCGATCGCCTCGGCGCACTCCGGACGCGGCTGGGCGACCGCCCCTTCGGGGTCGATCTCGTGCTGCCCAAAGGGATGCCGGAGCACGACGACCGCGAGGCCATCGAGCGCGAGATCCCCGAGCCGCATCGCGAGTTCGTGGCCGATCTGGAGCGTCGCTACCAGGTGCCCAAGCCCAGCGCTCCGGGAATGCGCTCGCGGTTCGTGCGGTCGGAGGACATGGCGCGCGACCAGATCGAGGCGGTGCTCGCCTCCACCGTCGACCTCTTCGCGTGTGGCATCGGCATGCCGTTCGAGGTGGTGGAGCGTGCGAAGAGCCAGGGCATGACCACCCTGGCTCTCGTCGGCGCGCCGCACCACGCGGAGGCGGCGCTTGCTGCGGGGGCCGACATCCTCGTGGCGCAGGGGCACGACGCCGGCGCCCACACGGGGCCCATCGGCACGCTGTCGCTGGTGCCGCAGATCGTCGATCTCGCGGGCGACGTCCCGGTGCTCGCCGCCGGTGGCATCGCCACCGGCCGCCAGATGTTGGCCGCTCTCTCGATGGGGGCGCAGGGAGTTTGGCTCGGCACGGTCTGGCTCACGACGCACGAGCACGACCTCGACCACATCCTGCAGGAGAAGCTGCTGGCCGCCGGCAGCCGAGACACCGTCATCTCGCGGGCCGACAGCGGCAAGACACTGCGTCAGATCCGTACGTCCTGGAGCGACGAGTGGGCCAAGGAGGAGGCGCCCGAGCCGCTCAGGATGCCGTACCAGGACATCCTCGTCGGCGATCTCCTGGGCGCGATCGACGAGCACCGGGTCGAGCCGCTCATGCACCAGCCGGCGGGTCAGAGCATCGCCTACTGCCGCGAGATCGAGAGCGTTGCGGACGTCATGCGCCGGCTGGTCGGAGAGCTGGCCTCGGCGCACGCGCAGCTGGAGTCGTGGAGCGCGCGGTGAGGCGCTGCGCACCCTGGGCCCTCGCGGCCTTGATCCTTGCCGTGCCCGCGCTGGTGGCGCAGGAGGGATTCGTGGACGCTGCGGGGGTGTGGGCTCCGCAGCCGCTCGATCACCCGAGTCGGAGAGTGCCCACGGCCGACCAGCTTCGGACGGGCCCGGCGGTCGGGGACGCTCTCCCACCGTTCTCTCGGGTGAGCGCCTCTGGCGCGGCCGTGGAATTCCCGCCGCGGGACCGGAGCGCCGTGGTCGTCTTTCTCCGGTCGCTGGAACGCTGCCCCTACTCGCGCACGCAGGCCCGCGCGCTCGCTCGCCGAGCGGGGGAGCTCGAGCGCGCGGGGGCAGAGCTCCTCGTGCTGTCGCCCGACCGTCCCGAGGCGACGCGGGCCTTCCTGGAAGAAGAGGGCCTGGATCTGCCGGTGGTCCCGGACCCTGGCGGAGAGCTCGCGCGGGCGGCGGGTGTACTGAACGAGCTGATCGAGCGCGACGACACCAGCTTCGGGACACCGTTTCCCGGTGCGTTCGTCACCGCGCCCGACGGGGAGGTGCTGTTCAAGGAGTTCCATCGACACCCGGCCCGAAGGGTCTCCACCGGAACTCTCCTCGGAGTGCTGGCGCAGGCGCCTCCCGCCGTCGCGTTCTCTGGCGACCATCCTGCCCAGGCGACACCGGGCCGCGGTCTCGTGGCGCGGGTCGCCCTGGCAGATCCCTCACTCGCGCTCGAACGGGAGAGCACGGTCTGGGTGCGTCTGGAGCTCGACCCGGAGCTCTACATCTACACGGATCCGCTCCCGGACGGCTTCATTGCCACGACGGTGCAGGCGCTCCCGAGCGAGGGCCTGGTGTACGGCTTCATCGAGGCCCCCGAGGCCGAGCTCAAGGAGTTCCCCGGCCTCGGCGTGACCCTCCCGGTCTTTCGGGGGGTGGCCGACTTCAAGCTCCGCGTGCGCGCGTCCCCGGCGCTTGCCGGCCTTCGCGTCCGAGACCGGCCGCTGGCGTACCCGTTCACGGTGCGCGTCAACTACCAGACGTGCAGCGCGACGCTGTGCAACCTGCCGCAGGAGCTCGAGGTGTACCTGGAGCTGCCGCTGGAAGATCTTCTGCTCCCGGAGAGCGGGGGCTGGAGCCGTGAGTGAGCGACCGTTTCGGCTCGTTCGCGGCGGGGCCGGAGACGAGTCCACGAAGCCGCACGGTCGCGCTGGGAGCCGCGCCGCCATCTTCGACATGGACGGCCTGCTCATCGACTCGGAGCCGTTGTGGCGGCGCGCCGAGCAAACCGTCTTCGAAGGCGTCGGCCTCGAGCTCACCGACGAAGACTGTGAGACGACGACCGGTATGCGGATCGACGCGGTGGTGCGTCACTGGTATCACCTCCACCCCTGGCCTCTCGAGCCCGCCGGCGCCGCCTTGGACGCGGTGGCCGCACGGATCGTGCGGGAGGTGGAGCGCCTCGTGAAGGCCGAAGGAGAGCCGCTGCCTGGAGTCCACGCGGCCCTCGCCGGTTTTGCATCCGCCGGGTGGCGCCTGGGCCTCGCCTCGTCGTCTCCTCCCGAGCTGATCGATGCGGTCCTCGAGCGGCTCGACCTCGACGGGTGCTTCGAGACCCTCCGTTCGGCGGCCGAGCTCCGGCACGGCAAACCCGATCCCGAGGTCTACCTGGTTGCAGCTGCCGACCTGGGGGTTGCACCAGCCCGTTGCGTGGCGCTCGAAGACAGCGCCTCGGGGGTTCTCGCGGCGCAGCGCGCCGGGATGCGGGTGGTGGCCGTGCCCGAGCGCGAGCCGGCGGAGGACTCCGCCGTGCGCCACGCCGACCTGCTGCTCGAGTCTCTGGAGCAGCTCGATCCGGAGCGTCTGGACGCCTGGGTACCGCCCGGCGAGTGACTCCTCAGCCGCCACCCCAGGGCTCGTCGCCGGTGGCGACCTCTTCGCCGGCGGTCGACCAGTCGCTCCACGAGCCTGGATAGAGGAGCGGCGGTGGCAGCTCGGCGAGGCGGTAGGCGAGCGCGAGGTGGCACGCGGTGACCCCGCTGCCGCAGTACACGGTGTCGGTTCGCTCGTCGCCCCCGATGCGCTGTCGGAGCTGGTCTGGCGGCAGGAAGCGGCTTTCGGAGTCGAGAAGCTCGTCGAACGGCAGGTTCGAAGCGCCGGGAACGTGACCCGCGACCGGGTCGATTGGCTCTTCGTCTCCGCGGTAGCGGGCCGGTGCGCGCGCGTCGAGGAGCCGGAGCCCTTCGCGCGAGAGCACGGCGTGGCGGTCGACGGTCCTCCGCCAGCTCGTGCGCAGCTCCATGTGGGCGGGTGCAGGAGCCACGATCTCCCGGGTCCAGGGCAGGCCCGCGGCCGACCACGCGCTGAGCCCCCCGTGCAGCACCTGCACTCGCGGGTGCCCGAGGTCGTCGAGCATCCACCAGAGCCTTGCGGCGATGGCGCCCGCTGCGTCGTCGACCACCACGATGTGGTGCTCGCTGCCGAAGCCCTTCTCCCCGAGGGTGAGAGCGAGCGAGCTCGGATCTGGAAGCGGGTGCCGGCCGGGCCCCTCGGCCGCGCGAAGATCGGTCTCCAGGTCGAGGAAGACGGCGCCTGGGAGATGCCCCGCGGCGAAGGCGGCCCGGCCGAAGGCCTCGTCGCCGAGACGCCAGCGTACGTCGGCGACGCGCAGCTCCGGAGAGGCGAGACGAGCGGCCAGGTCGGAGGGCTCGATCAGAGGGAACATGGCGTCAGCGTGACTCGGTGAGGGGAGCCCTCGAGCCGGGGTTGTTATGCTGGGTCAACAGTCATCCCACAGGAGGTGTGCCATGACCCAGATCCCGACCGCTCGCGAGCTGATGGGAGCGTGGTACGTCACTCTACGCCCGGAGCAGGATCTGGAGGAAGCGATCCAGATGCTGGTGGCGCGCCGCGCCACGGGCGCTCCGGTCCTCGACCGGGAAGGTGCGCTGCTCGGCCTGCTCACCGAGAAGGACTGTCTGCGGGTGCTGGCCAACTCCGCCTTCGGCGAGATCGAAGGCGGCAGCGTCGTGCAGTTCATGTCGTCGGTGAGGCGCACCGTCGATGCCGAGATGGACCTCTTCAGCATTGCGGGCGTCTTCCTCGAGACCAACTTCCCGGTGCTCCCGGTCGTCGACGGCGACCGTCTCGTCGGTCGGATGGATCGTCAGGAGATGCTCAGCCACATGCAGGAGTTCATGGCGCACATGGACACCAACCTCCGGCGTGACCTGCACCAGCGCGAAGGCATCGGCGTGTCCGAGTCGATCGAGACGATGCAGCGCGTGGCCGCCGACTTCAGGCAGCTGACCTAGAGGTGCCCGCGCGTCAGCGCCAGGCGGCGACGATCACGCCGGCGATGCAGAGCCCGAGGATCATGTAGCCGGCGTCGATCGCGACGAGCCCCAGCGACCGTCGCTGAAAGAGGTTGTTGATGGTGGTCACCGGCAGCACGATGCCGAGACCCAGCAGGAGGCCGTAGTGCAGCCCGACCATCCACCCCTCGTGTCCGCTGGCGTGGACGAGGCTCGCCAGGATGGCCGACATGAAGATCTCGAGCACGAAGGTGGCGCCGAAGATCGCGCCCATGTTGCCGCCGGGGTTCTCCCAGTCGAGGTCGACGTAGCTCGCCCACCTCTTGCCGAAGAGGGCGGAGTACCAGACGGAGCCGAGAACGAAGAACGCGAGGCCGGCGACGATCACGGCCAGCCAGTTGAGATCGAGGGACATCGGGCCTCCTTTGGGTGCGGCCGCGGCGCTCCGTGGGCAGTGCGGTCCGGCGGGCGGCGGCAGCATGCCTGGGGTGTCGGCCGGTCTTGGTGGGGAAGCCTGCAGCATAGCGCGCCGCTGCGTCGGGCGTGAGGCGATCGCCGCATGTCGTCTGCCGCGGACGTCGCCACGCTCGGTGTTCTCGGGAGCTCGCGCTGGCACGGTGGGGCCCCGCTCGCGCAGGTTCCGGCCGGGGCCGGCAGGTGGCTAGCTCAGCGCTGGAGGAGCGCGTCGATCTGACGCTCGAGATCCTGGAGGAGGGGCGAGGCCATGCGCGCGTTGGCGTCGCGGACGAGGCTCGCCGCTTCGCGCACCCGGCCGGTGCGCACGAGTGCGTCGGCCAGCCCTGCAACCACCTCCGGGTCGTCGGGAAGGACCTCCCGAGCCTGCCTCCACCGCGTGAGGGCCTCGGTGCTGCGCCCTTCGAGGGTGTGCAGCGTCGCGAGATCGCGCAGGGCGTCGGGGTGTCGCGGGTCGAGCTCGAGCGCCCGCTCGAAACTCGCACGGGCCGCCGCGGGGTCGTTCTGCTGCATCGCGGTCATTCCCAGGAGGTGGTGCGCCGTCGGGTCTTCGCCGTCGATTGCGAGCGCTCGCTCGAGCTGCGCGCGGGCGGTCACGAGGTCGTTCTGCATCGCCGCGAGCGTCGCGAGATTCTTGTGCGCCTCTGCGAGCAGCGGGTCGAGCTCCAGCGCGCGCAGCAGGAGCCGGCGGCCGCCGGCCGCGTCCCCCTGACGCGCCAGGAGCGCCCCCAGACCGGCGTGTGCACCGGCATGATCGGGAGCGGCGGCGAGCGCTCGACGGTACTGCGCTTCGGCGGCGGGGAAGTTGCCCTGACGGGTGCGGGCGAGCGCCAGCTGGGTCCGCGTCACGGGGTCGTCCGGAGTGAGCCCCAGGGCCTCTTCGAAGGAGCGGACGGCTTCGTCGTTCTGGCCGAGCACGAGCTGCGCCCCGCCGAGGTTGGCGAGGGCGGATGCGCTGAGGTCCGGTGCGGTCTCGCGATCTCTCAACAGGTCGAGCGCACCCTGGAGCGTTGTGGCCGCCTCGCGATAGCGCCGCTGGCCGATCTGCGTGAGTGCGAGATCGTGCTGGAGCTGCGCACGGTGGAGCTGTTCCCCGGCCGGGTCTGCAGCCGGCGCGTCGCGGCGCGTGGTCTCGAGGGCACGCACGAAGCCCGCCTGTGCCTGCCGGAAGGAGCCCAGCTCGAGGTCGAGACGGGCGAGTGAAGCCCACGCGCGGCTCGTGCCCAGCTCGCCGGCGCGGGCTTCGATGCCGTCGCGCGACAGGCTCAGACTGCGACGGCTGCTCGCGGCGCGAAGCAGCGGGAGCTCGGGTTCCTCGAGCGGAAAGACGGTGAGCCACACGTCGCACATCTCGTCGCGGGAGCTCGGCCCCCAGCGCACGCGCCTCGGCGGGTCGAAGGGGTTGCGTGCGTTGCTGGCGGAGTTGTCGTAGGTGACACGCAGGTGGAGCGTGGTCTGCGCGGGAAACTCGCGCTCCGACTCGAAGACGTACTCGTCCTGCCAGAAGAAGTCCCACCGGGGGATGTCGAGGAGGACCGTCTCTCCCTGACCCGGCACGTCCGCCCAGACGCGCACGCTGGCGCCGAGATAGTGCGCGTGCGGGTAGGCGGCGACGAGGCGAAACCCGTAGGGGACCTCCCAGGAGTCCCGCACCGCGGTGCCCTGGCTACCGGGGGAGAGGTCGATGTCGGTCGACCCGAGGTGCAGGACCACGGGCTCACGTCGCGGCGCCTCCTCGGTGAAGAAGAGCCCCACCCGCGGGCGGACCGACTGCGGCGTGCCCGCGGGCATCAGATGGAGCTGCAGCACCAGATCGGTACCCTCCTGAACTCTCCAGGCAGTGCCCGCGGGGAGCTCGCGCGGCTGCTTGCCGGGCGTCCAGCCGAGGAAGTGACCTCCCGGAGCCACCGCGGCGACCATTCCCGCGTACCCGGGCCGCGGGTCCTCGAGGTCGAGCTGGCGCGCGCGTCCTCGCGTGTCGGCGAGCACGTTCGCGTGATGCACGACGCGCCGGTTGCCCGGGTCGAGCTCGACGGCCCGCACCTTTCTTCCGGCGGCACCCGGGATGGGGAGCACGAAGTTGCGGATGATGTCCGGGCCTTCGGCGTCGAGCTCGTAGGCCTCCGCGAGCTCGACGATGAGATCGGGTGTCCCGAGCTGCCAGCCGGAGGGTGGCGCGGGTGGCGGAGTCACCTCGCGCGACACTGCAGGAGCTTCGGCCCAACGTGCGATCAGGTCGATCTCGTTCTCGGTGAGTCCGCGGCGGCCGTCGAGCGGCAAGCCCTCGGGGCTCGGCAACCAGGGCGGCATGGAGCGGTTGGTCACCGCGTCGGCCAGCGCCGAGGCGAAGCGGACGGCCGACTCCGAGCGCTCCAGGGAGAAGGGCGCCATGGAGCCGTCACGGTGACAGTGCACGCAGTGGCGGAAGACGATCGGAGCGATGTGCTCCGCCCAGTCGACGGGCGCGTCCGAGGCGACTCGCGGCTCGACATAGGCTGCGGGAAGGCTGTTCTTGAGCCCAGCAGGCGGGTCGCCGGAAGCCTCGCGATCCGGTGTGCACCCGGCTTCGAGGAGCAAGAGAAGAGCGACGAGAATGAAGCACTTACAACGAGCCCAGACGGCCGCTCGAGTCGCGCGCTGGGGGCGCCCCGGAGTCATCGTTCAAACCACTAGTTCAAAGTGTTGGATGTAGATCGGTTTTTTTGAACGACAGGCTGGTTTTTTTGAACCGGAGCGGAGAGCCCGACTCCGCGTGATGCTCCGGAGCGGGCCGTTCGATGACGGAGCATACGTGTTCGACCCGTCTTTCCGACGTTCGAAACGGTAGTTTCGTCGAAAGCGTCGAAAACGGCCCACGAATTGCAGTAACGGGCGGCAAAGCCCCGAAAGTCCGGAGTCTCGCCATTGTCCGTTTGGGCCCGGCTTTCGGTTCCCTTCCCAGCCTCGGCAGGATTCCCCCGTAATCGTTTCTTGCGCATCTATGGACAGGATGTGCTCCAACCGACAGGAGAAACGCATGTTTCGACGTCTACTCCCGCTCCTCCCCGGAATGCTCCTCGTGTTCTCGGGAGTGGCCCTCGCGGACGGTCCGGAGACCGGGACGATCTCCGGCACGGTCACCGAGGCTTCGGGTACGGCCCTTCCGGGCGTCGTCGTCACCCTCAGCGGCGACCGCGGCAATCAGACGGCCGTGACCGGTGCAGACGGCTCGTATCGCTTCGCGCTCGTGACGCCCGGTGACTACACCCTTCAGGCCGAGATGGACAGCTTTCAGCCGGCGCGGGGCACTGCCGCCGTGAGTGCGGGTGGTCGCTACGAGATCAACCTGACGATGCAGCTCGGAACCTCCGAGGAGATCACGGTCACCTCCGAAGCGCCGATGGTCGACAAGTTCAACGTCACCGCCGGCGCCACGATGGAGGCCGAGACGGCTGGAGAGATCTCCGCGACGGTGCGCTCCTTCTACGGTGCACTGCAGGTTCTCCCGGGTGTCACCAACGACTCCGAGTCGGCGGACCTCTCGCAGTCGCGCCCGACGGTCAACGGCGCGCTCTGGCAGGAGTCGAACGTCTATGTCGACGGCGTGGACACCACCTACTCGATGCGGGGCGGCGGTACGCGCGTCTTCCTGCCGACGTCGGCACTGTCCGAGGTTTCCATGGAAGCGGGCGGCGGCTCGGCCGAGTACGGCCGCAACGTCGGGTCCCACACCAACCTCATCGTCAAGTCGGGCACCAACAAGTTCCACGGTGACCTGGCCGGCGTCTACAGCAAGAACTCCTGGAACGACAACTACGACCCGCAGCCGATCCTCTCGGAGGACGAGCGCCTGGTTCGTACGTTCATCGATCAGGGGCAGACCCGCGAGCAAGCGATTCAGACCGCCACGAACTGGCCGGTGTACCTGCCGGGTGAGCGTGATGACGACAACGTCAACATCGAGGCCTCGATCGGTGGCCCGCTGAAGCGCGACAAGGCCTGGTGGTTCCTCGCCCGCGGCGAGACGTCGACCAACCAGATCGACAAGACCCTCGACGGCGCGCTCTTCAACAACAGCTCCGAGCTGTTCGCCTCCATCGCCAAGCTGAACTTCCAGCCGAGCGGCAGCCACTCACTGGCACTGACCTACATCGACGCCCCGGTCGACCGCATCTTCCTGCTGCCGGCCATGGGTGACCGCTACAACGCCACGTTCTTCGATCTCTCGGGCGACGTCAGCTCGCTGTCGTGGAACTGGTCGATGTCGGACAGCTTCTTCCTCGAAGCCAAGCTGGCCCAGCAGGTCTCCACGGAGAACCGTCGTCGTCCCTTCGGGCCGGACATCAAGGCCCAGGATCCGCGCTACCTGCCGGATCCGGCTCTGGGAGCGTTCGCGCCGAACAACAACGACAACGCCTTCGTGCAGAACTTCGACAACACGTGGCACAACGGCTGGATCTTCGCGCAGGGCTACGGCACCAACGAGTTCCCGCGCGACCAGGCCAACGTTGCACTGACCCAGTTCGTGGGCGCCGATCACGAGCTCAAGTACGGGCTGGACTTCCAGCAGGTCGAGTGGGACCAGAGCGTTCAGAGGCCCAACACCCAGACGGCGTACGACTTCGTGCTCGGCACGCCGTTCGGGGCGGCCAACGACTGCAGGGGCTTGGCTTCGGATCCGCTCAACAACGGTGAAGACACCCGCTGCTTCCTGGTCGACTACAACAACCACGGGCTGCCCCTCGGCAGTGCAGACTCCGACGGTGAGAACCTCGGCCTCTACATTCGCGACCGCTTCTCGGTGGGCGACCACTGGACCTTCAACGTCGGTCTCCGCGGCGAGGATCAGAACCTCACCAACGACCGGGACCGCGACGTCATCGACAACTTCACCCTGTCGCCCCGCTTCAACGCGGTGTACGACATCAAGGGTGACGGCCGTCAGCTGATCACGTTCAACACCGGCCGCTTCTTCGTGCAGACGCCGCAGTTCCTCGTGAACGCCAACCTGCAGGAAGACTGGACCGGCGCGTCGAACACGTCGGATCTCAGGATGCACATCTCGAGTCTCACCCCGGCGTTCCACAACCTGCCGGTCGAGCTCGCCTGCAACATCGTCGGCCAGACGTCGAATACCCCGTACGGCCCCTACTGCTTCAGCCTGGGCTCCGTGCGCCCCGGTCGGATGTGGGAGTTGGTCGATGAGGGCGTCTATAGCTCGGACATCAACCCCTACCATCGCGACGAGTTCGTGCTCGGCTACGAGTGGCAGTTCTCCGACAACTGGGCGTTTGATGCGAAGGGCATCTACTGGGAGGTCGACGACCTGATCGGCAGCACCCTGCAGCGCGATCAGAACGGCAGCCTCTACCTGATGGTGGCCAACTACGATGACTATGCCGACCTCCTGCGGTCGACCAACTTCACCGAGAACTTCCTGATCACGAACGCGAACTTCACGTTCAATGGCCAGGGAGCGACTGCGGAGATGGCCGAAGCCATCCTCAACAACTTCGAGGACGACGACCGCAACTATGTGGGCTTGCAGTTGCAGCTCAACCGCCGCTTCCGCAACGGCTGGGCATGGTTCAACAACGTCACCTTCTCGAAGGTCGAAGGCAAGACCTACGGCGGCGGCAACGGCAACAACGACCTGGGTGCGTTCAACAACCTGGACGACGACTACGGTCGGAACATGGACGCAGTTCTCACCGACCAGTTGATCGACCAGTGGCGGAACAACCCCGTCACGCTGGCCGACGGCCGCCAGGTGGATTTCTGTACCGCAAACAGGCTGTCGAGCAGCTGCATCGACGACCTGGTGCCGTTCATCGGTCAGCCGCTGTCGACGATCAATCGAGAAGGTGAGCTCAACGTCAACCGTCCGGTGATCTTCAAGTCGTTCGGCTACAAGGTGTTCACCTTCGGCAAGCAGACGCTCAACGTCGGGGGCCAGTTCACCTGGCAGTCGGGAAGCCCGTTCTACAAGACGACCTCGGCTTCCAACCCCAACGTGTCGCTTTCGGACATCGCCCGCAACACCGGGATCAACCTCTTCCTCACGGAGCGTGGTGAGTTCGACAACGATGACTTCTACTGGGCGAACATCAGTGGTGCCTGGACCTTCCCGCTGGGTGGCAACGTCAGCGGTCGGCTCCGGCTCGAGGTGACCAACCTCACGAACGAGCAGGAGCAGGTGGCAACCAGCACCCGGACCCTGCTGCCGCTGCGTTCGCGCCGGAGCTTCCAGCAACCCCGGAAGATGCGTCTGCTGGCGTCGGTTCGGTTCTAGGGGTTGGTATTTCTAGGGCTTGTGCTCTAGTTGCACCCGATCGACAGCAGAGAAGGGGGCCCTCGGGCCCCCTTTTTCTTTGTGGGGGGAATCGGTCACTCGTACGCGACTCGGTCGGTCGCCCCTGCAGCTTCGATTGGCCCGGCGCCTCGATGAGCGCAAGATCCTCTCGGCGTCAGCCGTCGCCTGCCCCTGCCAGGCGTCGCGCCTCGGGGTTGGCAGGGTCGAGCCGTAGCGCCTCTTCGGCCAAGTCACGCTGCTGCTCCCCTTCGGCGCGCTGGGCCCTCCCGACCAGCGCCCTGGCGCGCAGTCGTTGCAGATCGCCGTTGCCCGGAAGCAGACGGAGGGCCTGCCCCGCTGCGAGGTCCGCCTCGTCGAACATCCCCAGCTCCACGAAGACGATGCCGAGGTTGGCGTGCGCGGACGGGTTGCCCGGTTCGAGCTCGGCGGCCCGGAGGAACGAGCGGATCTGCGCTTCGTGGCGGCCGAGCCGGCGGAGCACGAGCCCGCGGTTGAGCCACGCGGCCGCAAACGAAGGCTCGACGGCGACGGCCTCGTCGTAGGCGGCCAGCGCCTCCTCGAGGCGGTCTTCCTGGCGCAGCGCGTTGGCGAGGTTGAAGGTGACGTGGGCGTCGTGTGGCGCCAGGGTGCGGGCACGCTGGAGGAGGTCGACGGCGGGATCGCCCCGTGCCAGGCGCTGGTTGCCGAGATTGGTGAGTGCGCCGACGTGGTCGGGGGCGATCTGCAGCACGCGCTCGAGCTCCTGCTCCGCCTCTGCGTTGCGTCCCTGCTGCAGGAGCACGCCGGCCAAGAGGAAGTGAAGCGCGTCCGTGCTCCGCTCGGGGAGACCCCCGGCGCGGCGGACCTCCTCGAGGTCCTGGCGATAGCCCGACTCCAGGTTGCGCAGCTCGTGCATGCGGGCAGCGCGGCCGAGGGGCTCCGGGTCGGCCTGGCGGGGGTAGAGCTCGACCCACAGATCCCCCATCACATCCGAAGAGCTGGGCCCGTAGCGCACCCGCCGCGCACCGGGGTTCGAATAGCGGATGCTGAGATCGAGCCGCGTGCCGGCTTCGAGCTCGAGGGGGTGGGTGAGGGTGTACTGGTCCTGCCAGTGGAAGTCCCAATCGGGGAGGTCGAGAAGGTCGACGCGGCGGCCGTCGGGGGTCTCGGCCGTCGCGCGAAAGCTGCGGGCGAGGTAGTGCGCGTGGGGATAGAGGCTCACGAGCGTGGCAGCCGCGGGCAGGACGAAGCTGTCGGCGACCTCGGAGCTCGCCTCGGCGTCGATCCTCTGGCTCATGGAGCCCAGGCGAAGCATGACCGGTGCCTTTGTCGGCGCATCGTCGGTGAAGTGCAGGCCAATCTCGAGACCCACGGAGATCTCGTCCTCCTGGGGCAGCACGTGAAGCAAAGCCACGATGTCGTCGCCAGGCTCCAGGCGCCAGGCGACACCGGCTTCGGCCATGCGTGCGGTCTTTCCCGGCGTCCAGCCGAGGAACTGACCTCCGGGGCTCCGTGCCTGGCTCAACGGGTCCATCCCGTCGAAGCCCGGCTCGGGGTCCAGCGCATCGAGCTCCCGGGACGACGACGTACGGTCGAGCGTGACGACCGCGTGGTGCACCGCCTCCGGGCCGACTGGGCGCAGCTCGACTCCCTTCACCCAGAGCGGGCGCTCGATGGGTGGTGTGACGACGAGGTTGCGAAAGACGTCGCGTGCCCCGGGCGCGACGGTGAGCCTCTCGGTCTCGAGCACGAGGCTCGGTGGACCGAGCTGCCAGCTCACCGCTTCAGGCTCGATGGCCGAGCCCGCGTCGGGCAGGCTGCCAGGCTCGTCGAGGCGCGCGAGCCAGTCGAGGAGCGTGGACCTCTCCGACTCGCTCAGCCGCCGGTCGCCGCGAAACTGATTCAAGGGGCCCCGAGGAAGCCAAGGCGGCATCTCGCCCTGCGTGACGCGGGTCCGTGCGACCCGTGCGCGAGGGCGAAACTGCTGGGGCGCGAGAAGCGAGAAGCCCGCACCACCTCCCGGCTGGTGACATGGAGCGCAGTGCTCCGCGACGATCGGTCGTACCTCCTGCCAGGTCGACGCGGCACTCGGGCTCGCGAGCAGGAGACCGCAAAACAGCCCGGTCCATGGAGCGCGTCGGTTCACACACGGAACCCTAGCGCAGCGGTGGTGCGCGTCGAGGCGCCTGCTAGGGTGCACTCTCCCAACCGGGTTCCCAGGCCCTCGCGGTCGGCAATGACAGGCGCGTCAGGCGCAAGGAGACAGAGCATGCCCGTCCATCCCGAAGTTCAGGCTTTCCTCGACGCACAGGCCGCCGCGGAAGCTCCGCCGATCAACGAGCAGACGCCGGAGATGGCGCGCGAGGGTTACCTCGCCATCGCCGAGGCCGTCGGCCCGGGCCCGGACATGCACAGCGTGACCGACCGGACGATTCCAGGGCCCGACGGAGAGATCGCCATCCGCGCGTATCGACCGTCCGCGGAGGCGAGCCTGCCGGTGCTCGTGTACTACCACGGCGGAGGGTGGGTGATCGGCGATCTGGACACGCACGATCACGCCTGCCGTGACCTCGCGGCCGGCTCGGGCTGTCTCGTGGTCTCCGTCGACTACCGTCTCGCTCCGGAGCACGTGTTCCCCGCAGCGGTCGACGACAGCTACGCGGCCCTCGAGTGGGTGGCGGAGAACGCGGGCTCTCTCGGAGGGGATCCGGCGCGGCTGGCCGTGGGCGGTGACAGTGCCGGGGGCAACCTCTCGGCGGTCATGTGTCTCCTGGCGCGCGACCGCGGCGGGCCGAAGATCTCCTACCAGATGCTCATCTATCCCGCGGTCGACATGAACTTCGCCTTCGCTTCGATCGACGAGAACGCCGAAGGCTACGTGCTGACGAAAGACCACATGACCTGGTTCCGCGGGCACTACATGGCCGGCGGCGACCTCGACGATCCGCGGGCGTCGCCCCTCCTGGCCGAATCGCTGGAAGGCCTGCCGCCGGCGCTCATCGTCACCGCCGAGTTCGATCCACTGCGCGACGAAGGTGAGGCATACGGCGAGGCTCTCCGCAAGGCCGGGGTGCCGGTCCAGGTGACCCGCTACGACGGGCAGGTCCATGTCTTCTTCCAGCTCACGCCCATCCTCGAAGGCGGGCGCGCGGCGATGCGGGAAGCCTGTGAAGCGCTGCGGAGCGCGCTCACCTAGCCCCTCTAGTCGGGCACCTGCAGGAGCTGGCCCGGCTGGATCTGGCTGTTCTTCAGTGCGTTGGTGCGCTTGAGCGCCGCCACGGTGGTGCGGTGCTTCTTGGCGATGCCCCAGAGGGTGTCGCCAGTGGCGACCCTGTAGGTGCCGTCCGCCGGCGCGTTCCCCAGCGTGCGCACGTAACGGGCGTAGGGGCTGGGGAAGACCGCCACGTGGTAGTGCGGAGGACGCCGCTCGTATGACGCCTCGAGCACCCTCTTCTCCTCCAGGGAGAGAAGGACACGCTCCAGCCAGCGCCGGCAGGACCGGTTGCGGGGGCGCCGGATGTCGAGCGCCATGCCGGTGGGATGTACGCTGCGCCAGGAGGCGTTGGGCGGCTGGTGCGACTTCGGACGCGTCAGGCTGGTGACGACCAGCTTCTCTCCGCACGCGTTGCGGTACTGGCTCGAGAGGCGCTCGATGAAGAGGCGCACCTCCTTGCGGGCGTAGGGGAACGACACGCGATGGAGGTCGAAGTTCGCGTTCGAGCGGACGCGCACGAGCCAGCCGCGCTGCGCGAACCGCTTCACCTGCGAAGGGCTCGCGATGAACGTGTAGTCGTGCGCGCGCGCCGAGTGATTCTGGCGATCCATCGAGGCGGACGAGCCGCGCAGCGACTGGGACGCGACGGGCGACGCGAGCAGGGCGGAGAGGGCGAGGATGCCGAGTGAGATCTTCATGACACCGAGTGCGTTCCTGGAAGCCGTTTGATCCTAGTGAGTTACGCCGAGTTGGCCAAGCCCTGTCGAGGCCGTCGCGCAGGGTCGATCTGCACCTCGAGGACGGCGCGCCCGAGGTAGATCTGGTCTCCCGACTGGATCCGGATCCCGCGGCGGTCGCGGCTGCTGACGTCGATGGGGCGGCCGTCGCGGAAGATCCGCGTGCCGTACGCGCTGCGGTCGTCGAGCAGCCAGTAGTCGAAGCTGTCGTGGTTGAAGCGGATCTGCGCATGCTCCCGCGAGACCGTGGCGTTCTCTTCGCCATCCTCCCCGAAGGCGACGTGATTGCGGCGCCTCAAGCGGCCATGCTGGTCGAAGACATCGCGCATGCGGCCGAGGTAGATCCTGTCGGCCACGAACTCGTAGTTCGACCGCTCGGCGCTTCCCGCCACCAACGTGAGCTGAAGTGCGGCGGGTCGGGCGGGAACCACAGGAGCCATTTCGAGCGGCGGTCTGTCGCCGCCCGCGGGCAGCTCATCCTCGGACGGCCCCACCGGGGCGGTGGGGCTTTCGGAGCCGCCGTCCGTCGACAGGATCTTCTCGTGGAGGAAGGAGACCTCGAAGGTGGGATCCTCCGGGGCGCGACCCGGAGCCTCGAGCTCCAGGTCGAGTGCCACGTGGTGGTTGATCGTTCCCGCGGCCTTCAGCTCGCGCGAGAGGGCCGCCGAGAGCTCGTCCTGAAACTCGTGGGTCAGGCCGGCGCGCAGCTGCACCTCCTGCGCGGCGTCGAGCGGGCGCATCAAGACCCGAACGGTCCCGAAGGGGAAGAGGCGCTTGCCTTCGCCAATGGGCACGACCTCGTCGAGAGCCTTGTCGAGGACGGTGCGCTTCATCTCGAGGAGCGAGTCGCCCGACTGCCAGGGACGCGTCAGCTGCTGGCCCACGCCCTTGAGCTTCGCCGCCAGCTCTTTGGTGCGTGCCAGGAGATCTTTGGGTTGCTGCGTCATGTCCTGCCTCGTTGAGGGTGTGGGTTCGAGGGTGTCCCGGTGAGCATCACTCGTCGAAGAGCCCCAGCCTGGACGCTTCGCGGACGATCGTGGCCGCCATCGGTGCGGCGGTGCGGGAGCCATAGCCAGCGTTCTCCACGAGAATGCTGAAGGCGAGGGTCTTGGGCTTGGCGGCCTGCGCCCTTGCAGACGCAAAAGGCGCGAAGCCGACGAACCAGCCGTGAGACTTCTGCCCGGCGACCTGGGCCGTGCCGGTCTTGCCCGCGATCTCGAGGCTGGAGGGCAGCGCCTGGCCGGCACTCCCGCGGGTCACGGCGCGGCGCATCGCACGCCCGAGGTCGGCCGCCTGGTCGGGCTCGATCACGCGGCGGGGTGCGGGGCGCTGGTCGGCGACCCAGAAGGCGTCATGGACGATGCCACCGCTGGCGACGGTGGCCGCCACGCGAGCCATCTCCATGGGCGTCGCCACGACCTGCCCCTGGCCGTAGGCGGCCTGCGGAATCGAGTCGCGCAGCGCCTCCGCGGTGTTGGGCTTGGCCGCATCGATCCCGAAGATGGCCGCTGCGTCGAGGAGGTTGCGACTGCCGACGGCATAGGTGCCCAGCTGGGCGAAGTACGCGTTGCACGACGTGGCGATCGCACCCTGCAGGCCAATCTCGCCGTGGGGGTTGCGGTGCGTCTCGTCGTCGCGCACCGGGTGGCCCCAGCCCCGGACCTTGCTGCCCACGCGCCCGTCGTCCAGGCGCCCGCAGCGGTACGTGTTGGTCGCCTCGCCGGCACGCTGCGCGGCGATGGCCGTCACCAGCTTGAAGGTGGAGCCCGGGGGGTACAGACCGTAACGTGCCCGGTCGAGCGCGGCGTCGGAGCCCCCGGCCGCGGCTGGTGCGGGCAACGGCAGGCTGACGCTGGCCAGCGTGGCACCGGTGTCGGCGTCGAGCACTACGAGTGCTCCACGCTCGCCTCCCAGCTTGCGCACGTGACTGGCAAATCGATCGGTGAGCACGGCCTGGAGCCGCGCGTCGAGGGTGGTGCGTACGGTGCGGTCCTGGTTCTCGAGAATGTCCCTCCGCTTGCGGTCGGAGCGCAGCAGCGGCACCAGCGCGCTCAGATCGCGGGGCCCGGTCTGCGGGCTCCCCGGCCGGCGCCGATCGTCGAAGCCCTGCAGACGGTCTCGCAGATCGCGCTCCACGAAGGAGGTGTTGCTCGCGCCCCAGCCGGTCTTGGAGTTGACGTCGCCGAGAAGATGGAACGTCGCAGCGCCGAGAGGGTAGCGGCGGGAGCTCGGGGCCAGGTCCGCTGCGACCACCGTGCGCCCCAGCGAGCGGTAGGTCTCGCGGTGTCGCTCGATCTCCTGCGGGTCGCTCGTGGCGAGAGGAATGCCGTTGCGATCGAGGATCGTGCCGCGCTCGATCGCGTCGGCGACCTCGAGGACGCGGGGGTTGTAGCGATAGCGGGTCTGGCCGTCGGCCTGCAGGCTCTTGGTGCCGCGCACGGTGACCTCGTCCGCCTGGAGCACCTGCACGGAGCCGGCCTTGACCATGACCGCAGCGAGGGCCACCGCAAAGACGAGCCCGATGCGACGTGTCGGCAGCGTGAGGCCCGGCTCGTCTTCCGTACGCGGGCGCGACGAGATGGAGAGGAGAAGGCCCATCGCGAGGAAGTTCACCAGGAGAGCCGACCGCCCGTAGGAGAGGAACGGCGTGACCACACCCGAGAGCGGCAGGAGGCCGGTGACGCCACCGGCGATGAGCAGGACCTGGAAGGCCGTGACCACGGTCAGCCCCAGGGCCAGGTAGGCGGTGAACGGTGTCGCGGCCCGCTGGGCGGCGCGCAGACCGCGCTGCACGAGGAGCGCGTACAGGCAGAAGACCAGGCCCAGGCCCACGAAGCCCAGCTCCTCGCCGATCGCCGACAGAACCATGTCGGTGTGGATCTCGGGAACAAAGGCAGTGCGTCCGCGACCGAGGCCGGTGCCGGTCATGGCTCCGTGTGCCATGGCCCAGAGCGACTGGGCGAGGTGATCGCCGCCGCGGAAGGCGTTGTCCCACGGCGAAAGCCACATCTCGATGCGACCCACGACCGTCCGCGGCACACCGAGGCGGTAGCCCGCGAAGACGCCGGCGCAGAGCAGCCCGAGCCCGGCGAAGACGGAGAACGAGCGCCCTCGCGCCACGGCATAAAGCGTGAGGAAAAGCAGCGAGAGGACGAGGGCAGGACCGAGGTCGCGCTGCAGGAAGAAGAAGCCGAGCATGACACCGATGGCGAGGATCGGCGGCAGGGCGTACTCGGCCTTGGGCAGGCGGAGGTAGCGCTGCACCGCGGGCAGCTGCTCTCTGGGCGCGCGGAGCTCGCGCAGGAACTCCCAGCGCTCGGCGAAGTAGCCGGCGAGGAACACGACGAACAAGAGCTTGATCAGCTCGACCGGCTGCACGCCGAAGACGTTGATCTTTGCGTCGCTCGTGCCCGGACCCGTACCGAAGACGATGAGCGTCGTGGCGAGCCCGAGCGCTGCGAGGAGGGCGAGGTACGCCGACCGGCGGAGCTTCGGGTGCTCGAGGCGCAAGAAGCTCGCACCGAGCGCGAGGAGGCTGCCGCCGAGGACGCCCTGCGCGAACGGCACGAAGAGCATGAGATCGCGCAGAGGGTCGCGGACGCTCGCCATGAGCAGGAAACCGAGCCCGCCGAGGAGTGCGAGGATCGGCAGGACGAGCTCGTCTCCGCCGTAGCGCGTGCGCGACCAGACCGCGTGCACGGCAAATGGGGCGCCGAGAACGAGAATCAGCCAGAAGCCGAAGGTGCGGACGAACTCTCCCGGGCTGCGCACCACGAGCCCGGGCTTGATCTGGCGGAGCGACGTGGCATCGATGCGGAGCTCGGACCCGTCGTCGCCGAGCGACCTCGTACTGAGTGCTCCGACGTTGGGCAGCGGGCTCTCGAGCGTGCGAAAGAGTGCCAACCGCCACTCTTCGGTGGCGCGGCCGGTGCGCTGCGCAAGGACCGAGGCCACCCGCGACAGGTCGTCGGCACTCTCGACGCGCCCGAGGTGCAGCACCTCACCATCCTGGAGAGCAGCCGCGGTGGATCGCCACGCGCCGCGCAGGTTCCACGTCAGCTGGAGCGCCCCCAGAAGCAGGCACACGAGAACGAGCCCCAACATGCGGCGCTCGGTGGAGCGCGGCTGCATGCGGAGCAGCTCCTGGGTCTGCGCGAGGCGCTCGACCGGCGCGACCTCGGGCTGCACCTTCCTGCGGGTTACGACCATTCCGTCTCCCAGGACGCGCGACGCGAGAGCCGCAGCCTCTCTTCCAGCTCGCGCAGCCGTTGCGACGCGACGTCGCGGTTCGGGCGCGCGTTGCCGAAGTCGAGGATGCGCTCGTACTCCTGGATGGCGCGCACCAGGTGTCTCCGCGCCTCGCGGAGAAGGGCCGCCTGACTCTGGTCGGATTCGCTCTCGCGAGCGTGGAGCAGGAGCTGGTTGGCCCGCGTGTGGTTCGCGTCGGCCAGCTGTGCCCGCTCTCTCCTGCCCCAGGGGTAGCCGCGGGAGAGCGCACCACGGAGTGCGACCAGGAGCTGCTCGAGATCGAAGTCCTCGTAGGCGGCGATGCGCGCGAGGCCGAGGTAGGGATCGGCCCACTCCTCATCGAGGGTGGCGGCCCGCTCGAAACCGTAGCGCGAACGCTCCAGACGCTCTCGGGCGCGATCGTCGTTGCCCTTGCGCCGCTGGCGACGGCCCTCGAGGCGATCGAGGTGCGCCTCCACGTAGGCGAGGCGTGCCTCGGCCACCCGATCCTCGGGGCCGATGCGGAGCGACGACTGCAGAGACCTGCGGGCACGGCGCCACTCTTCGCTGGTCACCGTGGGCGTGTCGGTGCGGAAGCCGGCGATCACACGCTCGGCGTCGGCTACGAGGGCTTCGTCGAGGCGGCGCTTCGCCTTCCAGAGCCCGATGTCGAAGGGCCGCAGCCACGCTGCACTGCGATAACGCTGCCACTCGCGCTCGACATCCGGCGAGGTGTTCTGCGACAGCGTGTCGACGATGGTGGAGGCGGACCGTTGCGCCTGAACCTGGAGGAGGAGGAAGACGATTGCAGCAGCCGTCAGCCACCGGGGGCGTTTCCGGCGGGTTGTCGTTGCGGCCTCCGACTCCGGCACCGGAGGCGTGGGCGGAAGGGCTCTGGACGCGGCGGGAGGGAGGGTCTGGTAGGCCGCGGCGCCCGCCGTCGGCGCCGTGGGCTGCGACGCGACTCCGGTTCGCCGTGTCGGCCCCTGTGCGAACTGCTCCTGGGGCGGAGGGGCTGTCCGGCGCGTCGCCTCGTCGGGTGCGCCCACCCCTCGCTCTGCTGGCTCCACGGTACGCCGCGTGGCCTCGTCTTCGCCGCCCGATTCGACGGGCTCCGCAGCGGTCGGCACCGGCGCGAGAGCTAGCCCTTCCTGCCGGCACCGCTCCACGGCCTCCTCCAGGGCGCGCCGTAGCTCTGCGGCGCTCTCGAAGCGGTCTTCGGGAGAGAAGGCCGTCGCCTGCTCCACCACGGCGCGCAGCGGCTCGGGGACCCCCGCCGGGAGGGGCCTCGGCGGCCCGTCCTTGATGGCGCGCTCGAGGCGCTCGTGCCCGCGCTCGGCATACGGCGACTGACCGCCCACGAGGATGTAGAGCAGCGTGCCGACGGCCCAGAGATCGGAGCTCGGGTCGACCATGCCGGTGCGCAGACGCTCCGGGGGGGTGTAGGGGAGCGACCCGAAGAGATTGCGGGTCGACCGGCGCGTGCTGCTGAGGTGCTTCGCGATTCCGAAGTCGAGCATGCGCAGCCGGTCGTCGCTCTGGATGCGTACGTTGTCCGGCTTGATGTCACCGTGCACGACGCCGGCGATGCGGCGCCCGGAGAGCGTGGTCGAGAACTGGTGGAAGGTCTCGAGCAGGTCACACAGCTCGAAGACGAACGACGTCGTGCGTTCGAGTGCGAGCACGCGGCCGGGCGCGTCCTCCTGGAGCACCTGGGTCAGGTCGCGCCCTTCGATGAGCTCCATCGCCACGTAGAAGACGTCGTTGGTCTCGCCGATGTCGTACACGGCGGCGACCTGCGGCGCGATCGCTGCCACCTGCTTCTGCAGCTCGGCGCCGTGACGCTCGGCCTCGAGGGCGTCCGGGTCGGCTCCCTTCTTGCGGATCCACTTGAGCGCGACCTGGCGACCGATCTCGGAGTCGAAGGCGCGATGGACGTCGCCCACGGCGCCGCGCCCGAGAAAGTCGCGGATCTCGTAGCGCGGAATGTCGGGCACGTGCTTCACGGTGTCTGCGAACCCTCCGGCGCGGGGCGGATCTCGACGACGGAGGGCTTCTGCGCGCCGCGCGCCTCGAACGTGTTGCGTGCCTCGATCTCACGCGCCCGCTCCCGGTCGGCGAGCACGGCCGCGACGCCCGGGCCCCAGAACTGATTCTCGAGGAGCAGTGGTGCCGCGTTGCCCCGGATGTCGACCATGGGCTGGGCTCCGTCGGCGCCCCCGGAGCGCTCGAACAGACTCTCCCGCACGGTGGTCGCGCCGTTGCCGTCGATGCGGAGCAGCACGGCAGCCGGGGCACTCAGGGTGAGAAGGCGAAGCTGCGAACGGTCACGACCGCGGATGTCGATCGCGGCACGCTCGGCGCCGCCGATGGAGACGTCCTCGAACAGCACACTCGAGTCGATGAGCTGGACGCCGATCTCGAGCCCGTTGGCCGCCGTCTCGAGCTCGGTGGGCGCCTCGATCCGCAGGCCGCGGACCGACGCACCTTCGATGCCTTCGGCGACGACGGCGATCAGGGCCGGTGACTCGGCCGGCAGCTGCAGCGTGGCGCTCCTCGGCGGGAGGACTTCGAGGCCGACGCCCGAGCGAAGAGTGAGCTGCTCGGTGTAGAGGCCCGGACCCACCGTCACGGTCTGACCGCTGCGGGCGGCGTCGAGGGCACCTTGGATCGTGGCGAAACGCTCGTCTGGGCCGACACGCAGCTCCGACTCGGGCAGCGCCAGCCAGCCCGCCGGCAGCAGAGCGCTGACCTGGCGTCGGACCTCGGCGGGCCCTTTCCAGGCTACCCATGCGCCGACCGCGAGAACGGCGAGCCCGAGGAGGGCGAGGCCGACGCGTGCGAGCGACTGCGGTCGGCGCGCGACCGCGGTCTGCGAAAGAGGGGCTGCCGTAGCCAGCTCGGAACTGGTCTTGGCGGCGGCGAGCGGCAGGCTGCTGGTCTGCGCCGTGGGTGCCTCCACGAGCACGACCGAGACGTTGTCCTTGCCGCCTGCGGCGTTCGAGCGCTCGACCAGCGTCTCGACCGCGCCGACCGGGGCGCCGCGGTGCTCGGCGACGATGGCGCGGATCTCTCGGAGCGGCACCTGGTCGGTGAGTCCGTCGCTGCACAGGAGCAGCGCATCGCCAGGCAGCAGCTCGTCTTCGAAGATCTCGACGAAGTCCTCGTCGTCGGGCCGGTGCCATGTGGAGCCGACGTCGCGATAGATCTCGTTGCGCCGCGGGTGGCGCATCGCCTCGCTCTCGGAGAGCTCGCCGAGCTCTTCCATCTGGCCAACGGGCGAGTGGTCGCGCGTGAGCTTCTGGGCTTCGGGCAACGCACCCGGCTCGCCGCGCAGGCGATAGCAGCGCGTGTCGCCGATGTGGCCGAGCGTCAGCCGCGAGCCTTCGACGACGGCGACCGTCAGCACGCAGGACATGCCGAGGAGGCTGGGGTCACGCTGTGCGAGCTCGAAGATGCGATTGTTGGCCAGCGCAATCGCTTCGCGGATGCGCGCCGCCGTGGACAGCCCGTCGCTGCGGGTGAGCCGGCGCAGCAGAACCGAAGCCGCCTCGCGGGCGCCGATGTCGCCCCCGGCCTCGCCGCCGACGCCGTCGATCACCGCGAAGAGGCCGCGGTCGGGGAAGCAGAGGACCGCGTCCTCGTTGAGAGAGCGGAGGCGGCCGGTATCGGTCTTCCAGGCCGCCTCGACCCGTGGTGCGTCGGCCACACTCACGACCGCCCCTCGCGGGCCGCCGCCAGGACGAGCGAGACCACGGCCGTTGCGAATGCAGCGAGGAACAGGAGACCAAACATCCGGAGATCAGATCCAGGTGCGATCAGGGAGGGAGGGTCGCAGGATCACAGAGCGCCCCGAGGAGCTGGTGGCGGCGGCGGGGGTGGCAGAACGGGCAGGGCGGGCACCTGTCGGACGAGCCGGAAACGGAGCTTGGTGACCCCGGCCAGGTCGATCACGGAGCCGTCTCGGAGCTCGATCTCACCCTCGGCCGGAACTTGGCGTCCGTCGACCCAGGTGCCGTACTGGCTGAGGTCCTGGATCCAGAAGCGGTCCTCGGCGTCCCGCCGTACCTGCGAGTGCCGGCGGGAGACGTCGGCGAGAGTGCGGAGGCGCAGGTCGACCCAGACGTCGAGGGCGCCGCGCCCGATGAGCACGCTGTCGCAGTCTTCCTTCAGCTCGAACGACTTCTGCTCACCCTGCTCCTCGTAGTCGATCACGGCGAGGGTCTGCGTCTCGGGCTCCGCGGCCTCTCCCGCGGGTGCCGTGGGGCGCTCCGACGGTGCCACGGCGTGGAGCGCAACCGGGGCTGCGCTCGGCGGCGGGGCATCGGGTGGGGCCGGCTCGGCTGGCGCGGTGGTGGGGTGCGCCGGCGTCTCCGACTCGCGTTGGCGGTGCGTCTCGGACCGCCCGAGTCTGCGGGTGGTGGAGATCTTGATGCGCTCGGTCGGGTTGCCGGCGCCGTACTCGACGACGGTGCCGACAGCCAGCTCCGAGACCACCTCGACCTCGCCGGGCTCGAGGTCGTGCCCGGGGTCTTCCTGGAAGCGGATGTGCCACTCGCCTGCCGCCGGCATGAACTTCATGCGCGGGGTCGTGGGTGAGCTCGACGGGGTCGCGGGCGGCTTCTCCTTGCGTGCCTTCGAGCGGGAGGGGATCTTCTTGAGCACTCCGGAGAGCGGCGAGGCGTGCAGGATCTTGCCCGGTGCACCCGCGGCCGCGTCCTTGAGGGCACCCAGGTCGATCCGCGCCCCCTGACGCTTCTCGAGATCGCGCAGCAGGTCGTCGAGGTGGATTCGTGCCTCGGCTTCGATCTGATCGAAGATCGACCGGAGCCGATCGTAGTCGTCGGGGTGCAGATAGACCTGGTACAGACTCGGAGCGAGGGTCTTCGTGAGGAGGGGCTCGAGGCCCTCGCTCATGTTCTCGCCGACGGCATAGATGATCTCTCTGGCCAGGCCCTGCATCTGCGTTCCTTCCCCTACGGCGTTGTGCACTTGACCGTTTCTTCTAGTACGTGGTCAGGGAAAGACGGGTTTCAGGGCCCCGAGCCCGTGTTTTCAGGGAATCGCGGCGTTTTTTGAGGTGTTGAAACGTGGCGTGAGACGGTTGGCCCCAGGAGCCGGAGCGGGTCGGATGGCTGCCCGCGCGGTCCGGCTGGCAGCGCTGGTCGTGCCGGCCCTGCTGGCGGTGAGCTCCGTCGAGGCGCAGCGACCCACCTCGCGCCTCGCCCTGTTTGCCGATGCATGGGTCGAGCGCGAGGGTGTGGTGGCGCCGCCCGCGGAGCGCCGAGCCTTTCTCGAGCTCGAAACGGCGGCCCAGCGGGAGCTGTTCATTCGCCACTTCTGGCGCGCTCGAAGCGTCGAGCAGGCGCGCAGGTTCCGTGGTCATCTCCGGGCCGCGGCGGAGAGCGAGGCACGCTCGGAGCACCAGCGCGAGCTCCTGGTTCTGGCGGGGCAGCCGCGGAGTGTGAGCCGCATCGAAGGCTGTGACCTGCTGCGGCCGCTCGAGGTCTGGAACCTCGAGCCTCCTGGAGCGGCCGATCCCGACGCGGAGCCCGTGATTGCGGTGCTCGTACGTCGCGCTGCGTTCGATCCGAGGTCGGCGGAGGTCTGGTCGCCCGGAACCCTGGCGCTCCTGCTCGGTGAGCCCGCGGGACCCGTGGACGCACTGACGCGTCGGCTGGCGGCCGAGCGTTGCCTTCCCGGAGCTCGCCTCACGGCCCTGCGGCAGGCTCTGGAGGCCGCTCGCTCGTTGGCGCAGCTGCGCAGGCTGTACCAGATCGAAGCGGAGGACGCGCGGTGGCTCGCACGGCTGCGCCCGCTCCTGGCCGGTGCGGCCCTGCCGCGGGACGCGACGCTCCGCCTGGAGCCTCTCGGTCGTATGAGTCGCAGCACGGTGGTGCGCGGTCTGGTGGCGTACCCGCGCGCCGCGGTGCGGCTGTCGGAGGAGGGCTTCGCGGCGGACGAGGTCGAGATCGTGGGTGACGTCTGGCGTGGCCGACGGCTCGTCGACTCGTTCCGCGTCGTCCACCGCCTCGCAGGCCGCCTCCCCGGGGCGCCGGTGCTCGAGCTCGACTTCTACCGCCGGCTCTTCCCCGGCAGCTACCAGTTGGAGCTGCGGGTGAGTGACGGCCGAGGTGTCGCCTGGCTCCGCGAGACGCGCCCCCTCGTGGTCGAATCCCAGGACACGGTGGCGCCCCCTCCCGCCGGACGCCGGCGCGGCTACGCCAGCCTCACCCGGGGAGAGGTGGTGCAGCTGACGACCTTTCCGAGCGTCGAGCTCCTGCCGCCTCCGGAGCGGCTGTTGGGCGAGAGCCACCCCGTGCGTGCCGCGACCACCGGCGATGCCGTGGCGGCCGTGCGCTTCGCAGTCGACGACCTGCCGCCGACCGTCGACCGCCAGCCTCCGTACCTGCTGGACCTGGAGCTCGACACCGGCGAGCGCCGCGTCGTGGCGGAGGCGTTGGACGCCCGTGGCAGCGTGCTCGCCCGCGATACGGCGATCTTCCGCCCGGGGCCGCGCGCCTTTGCGCTCCAGCTGGAGGTGGACGCTCGCCCGCAGTGGTCGGCGGGCCACCGCGTGCCCGTGTCGGTCCGGGTCCCCGAGGACCGACGGCTCGAGGAGGTCAGCTGCTTTCACGACGGCCAGCGAGTGGAGACGCTGTCGCGAGAGGGCCCCTGGTCCTGCCCGTGGCCCAGAGACCTGGGCGTCGGTTTGCACTACCTCCGCGTGCTGGCGCGGCTCGACAGCGGCGACGTCCTGGAGGACCTCGTCTTCGTGGGCGACACGCCGGAGTCTCTCGACGTCGCACTGGCCGAGCTCTTCGTGTCCGTGCTGACCGAGGATGGCCGCCCGGTCGCGGGTCTCTCCGCCGACCACTTCTCGGTGGAGCTCGACGGGCGACCGCTGCACATCGAGCGCTTCGCGACGGTCGACGAGCTGCCGCTGAGCGTGGCGATCCTCCTCGACACGTCCAGCTCGATGACGCGCTCGGTCGACATCGCGGGCCGCAGCACCCAGCGGTTCTTCGACCGCCTCCTCCGGGTCCAGGATCGAGCGGGCCTCCTGACGTTCAACCACGACGTGCGCGTGCGCAGCGACTTCACGCAGAGCCGGGCCCATCTGGCCCGCGCCGCGAAGGGGCTCCGGTCGTGGGGCTCGACGCGCCTCTACGATGCGCTGGGCTTTGCTCTGCACCAGTTCGCGGGAGGTGCGGGGCGACGGGCGCTGGTCGTGCTCTCGGACGGAAGCGACACGGAGTCGGACCTCGGGCTCGACGAGGTCGTGGGTCTCGCGGATCGCGCGGGCGTCATGATCTTCCCCGTTTCGCTCGGCATCGACCGGGCGAGGTTCCAGGACGAGCTCGCCGAGCTCGCGCGTCGGACGGGGGGCCGGCACTTCAGCGCCTCGAGCGTCGCAGGCCTCGACCGCATCTTCGCGGCGATCGAGGAGATCCTCCGGACGCAGTACCTCCTGGTCGTGCGGGCGGACGCTGTCGACGTGGAGTCGGTGCGCGTGCGCGCCGGCGCAGGGCTCCGGACCAGCGTCCAGGGCTACCGGCCCTAGGGGTTTCTCGAGACGCCTCCCTCGATCCCTCAGGCCGGTTCTTCGCTCCGCGCCTCGTGGGCGTTCGTGAGAAAGCGGGTGAACCACACGCGGTGGAGCGCGAGGAGGAGGATCCAGATTCCGAGGAAGACGGCCACTCGCAGAGGAAGCTCCCAGGGAACGGCGAGGAACACGCCGGCGGCGCAGCAGAAGTACGCGATGTAGGCGGGGTAGTCGACCGTGAAGAAGTAGTCGATCAGGATGAGCGCCACGCTGGCGACGAACAGGATCTCCATGGCGTACCAGGAGTCCAGCGTGCTCAGGATCTCGTTCATGATGGGCCCTCGAGGTCAGGAATGGGGTCGCGAGGGGGTATGGTACGCCACCGCGGAGCCCGGCTCAGGGAGCGCAGATCCTGCGGCTCGACGGGCACCCGTGGAGTGATCCGTGGGAATCCTCGATATCTGGGGGCGAAGTTCGTGGCGTCAGCGCTTCGCGACCCCGGAGTCTCGTTTACATCGCCTGGGCGGGGTGCCAGACTTCTCACACCTTGGCGAAGACGAAGGCAGCAAGAGCTCGGTGGCAGGGGGAGTTGGGAGTGAGATGAGCTGGTTGAAGCAGGCCG
Organism: Candidatus Multivoraceae bacterium; assembly: GCA_965223385.1. GTDB lineage: Bacteria > Acidobacteriota > Thermoanaerobaculia > Multivoradales > Multivoraceae > JBCCLJ01. Next base: position 684,568 of record CBDCWR010000004.1, read on the forward strand.
GGATCCGGGAGGAGATCGAGCGGCGGGTCACGAAAAACCTGCGTCCGGTCTCGTCGTACGTCGGCGCGGCCCTGGTGGTGGTCGCGGGTGTCCATGCGATCTGGCTCCGCCCTCCGGAGGCGACCGTCGGCGCGGCGGTTTTCCTGGCCTGCGGCCTGACCGCGCTCGGGGTGCGCGGCCTCCTGGCCTTTCGCAGCCCACGGCCGGAGACCTCGCGCCTGATCGTCGCTCTGCTTCTGGGGCTCGTGTTCATCGCGCTGCAGTTCAACTACTGGAGCTACGGGTCGCCCCGCTACTTCAGCTACGCGTTCGTTCTGCTCGCGGGCACCGGCACCCTCTTCTACAGCATACGAGTGCTTGCGGTGGTGCTCGCCGCCGCGGCGCTCACGTTCCTCAGCGCGGCTTTGCGTCACGTCGAAGGCGAGCTCTGGGTGGATGCGATCGTCTCGCTGGCTCTGGCGTGCTCGGTCTCGCTCACGGTGCAGGGCGTGCGGCTGCGGATCATGCGTCGCTCGGTGCAGCGCAGGATGTTGGATACGCGTCGGCGCGAGGACCTCGAGGATGCCCTGGCTTCGGTGGTGCAGCGAGGTGCGCAGGCTGCGGAGCGATCCGTGCGCGACCCCTTGACGGGCGCCTACAACCGGCGGCACCTGGAGGAGCTCGAGTTCTCTCTCGTGCGCCCCACCGCGGTGTGGGGTGTCCTGATGGTCGACCTCGACGACTTCAAGGATGTCAACGACCGTTTCGGGCACGAAGAGGGGGACCGTGTGCTGCGAAGCGTGGCGCACTTCATTCGCCGCTACGGTCGAGCCGAGGATCAGCTCGTGCGGTTCGGGGGCGACGAGTTCGTGCTGCTGATCGACGTGAAGTCCGAAGACGAGGTGGCGATGGTCGCGCGTCGCCTGCGCGAGGCGTCGAAGCGAGAGTCTCCGATATCGTTGTCCATCGGGTACGCCGTGCGGCGCCCCGGAGAGGAGATTCTCGATGTGGTCCGGCGAGCCGACGAAGACATGTACCGCGACAAGTCCAGGCTGCGGGCCGTCCCGTCGCAGCCGCACCAGAGGGGCTCGGACCCAGCCTGACGGGCGCCCGGCGCCGATGTGGGGAGGTGTCGCGTGAATCGGAGGGAGCTTCTCGGGCTCGTCGGAGCGCTGGGGTTCTCTGGCGTGCGGGCGGAAGAGGTCCTGGCCTGGGCCACGACGGCACAGGCGCGCAGCGCGTCTCCCGAGACGCTCAGCGAGCGTCAGCTCGAGACGCTGGACGCGATGTCGGAGCTCATCCTCCCCGAGACCGACACGCCCGGTGCCCGAGCGGCCGGTGTCGCCCGGTTTGCGGACCACATGGCCACAGCCTGGCTGCCTGCGGAGGCGACGGAGACTCTGCGGCGGGGCCTCGACGCGCTGGACGCGGCGAGCCGCGAGCGCGCGGGAGTTGCGTTCGCGGGCGCCGGCGAGGCGGTGCAGGTCGACCTCCTGAGAGAGTCGGAGCGGCGCGCACAGGAGCGCCGCCAGGGCTTCTCGGCGAGCCCGCAGCGTATCGGTCGTGCGCAGTTCTTCGACCTGGTGAAGTGGCTCACCCTCTTCGGGTACTACACGTCCGAGGTGGGCATGCGCGAAGAGCTCGGCTATCGCACCGTACCCGGCCGCTGGGACCCCTGCGTCGACGTGAGATCGTAGCGCCCAGAGATCGCGAGACTTCTGCAGGAGACGCATGGTGCTGACCCGTCGGGACTTTCTTCTGGGCTGCCGCCGCCAGCGGCGCGATGGCGGGCCGGCCCCTGGCGGCCGCGCGCCTGGAGCGCGTTGGTCTCCAGCTCTACACCCTGCGCGAGGCCATGGCCGAAGATCCGGTCGGGACGATCGCCCGGGTGGCGGGGATGGGCTTCGACGAGGTCGAGTTCGCCGGCTATCACGGCCTCGGGCACGCGGAGGTGCGCCAGGCACTCGCCAACGCCGGACTCACGGCACCCGCGGCGCACGCCGGTCTCCGGCAGATCCTGGACGACTCCTCGCGGTGGATCGAGACGTGTGCCGAGATCGGACACCGCTATCTCGTGCTGGCCTATCTACAGCCGCACGAGCGCGAGCGCCTCGACCAGTACAAGAGCTACGCCGACGCTCTCCAGAAAGTGGGCGAAGCCTGCCGCGCGGCCGGGATCCAGCTGGCGTACCACAACCACGACTTCGAGTTCGTTTCGCTCGAAGGCACGGTGCCGTACGAGCTCCTGCTCGGCACGGACCCGGAGCTCGTGGAGATGGAGCTGGACCTCTTCTGGATCACAAAGGCCGGGGCCGACCCTCTCCGCTACTTCGACGCACACCCGGGCCGCTTCACGCTCTTCCACGTGAAGGACCTCCACGCCGACACGGGGACGTTCACGGAGGTTGGCAGCGGCACCGTGCCGTTCGCGAGAATCTTCGCTGCACGCGAGAAGGCCGGGCTGCGGCACGCGTTCGTGGAGCAGGACGTCATTCGGGGAGACGTCTGGGCGAGCCTCCGGCAGAGCCTCGGCTACGTGCGCAACCTCGAGCTCTGATCAGCGAATGAGGAGGAGCCGGCGGTTGGCCGGGTAGAGCCACTCGATGCCTCGCTCCGTGAGGACGGCGTCGTCTTCGAGCGGAACGCGCAGCTTCTTGCCTCCCCACTCGGGCATCGACGTGTAGGCGAAGAGCTCGATGGAGAGCAGGTTCGTCGGGCGGAGCTCGTACTCCAGTCGGACGGGATTGAAAAAGGCGATCGACGGACCGATCCCGTGGCCGCTGTTGCCCACAGAGTGGCAGCCGATGACCACGTCCGTCGTTGCCGGGTCGTCGGTCGGCTGGTTGAAGCCGATCTGTCGGAAGCCACCGTCCTCGAGCGCCGCGTAGATCTCGGTCTCGGCCTGCGCCGCCGCGATCCCCGCGCGAATGGAGCGGCGCACGATGCTGCGCGCCTCCAGGGCGCGATCGAACGCCCGCTGCAGGCTCTCCGGCGCGGTGATCTCTCCCTCGCGGAGGACGTACGCGATGCGCTTCATGTCGGTGTAGAGGTTCATCAGCCCGACACCCCAGTCGATCATCAGAATGTCGCCGCGTCGGATGATCCGGTCGTTCGAGACGGCTTCGATACCGTCGGGGCCGGTGATGTAGATCGACGGCATGCCGAACGACGACCCGAGACCCCGTTCGAGAAGTCGCTCCAGCAGCCACCAGGCGACCTCTTCGAGTCGGGTCTCCCCGGGCGTGATGACCTCGTTCGAGAACGCCCGTTCCGCAAGCTCCCGCGAGATCTCGCCCGCCTCGGCGTAGGCGGCGATCTCCGTGGCCACGCGGCGCGACCGGAAGTCGGACACCAGCTTTTCCGCGGAGACGACGCGGTCGCGCATCTCCTCGGGGAGGAGCTCGAGGATCTGCTGGTAGCCCGAGTGGCTGAGGGTGTCGGCGGGCCCGAGGTTGCGGCTGATGTTGAGACCAATCTTCCTGGGCGCTCGCTCGGCCACGAACTCCGTGAAGGTGCTCGCCGGCGCAAAGATGTCGTACGCACCACTCTGCTCGATCAGGTAACCCGTGATTCCGAGGGCGGCCCTCTCGATGCGATCGCCACCCCTGTCGGTGAACACGTAGAAGCCGTAGTCGGACGTGTAGCCGTGGCCGAAGTCCGGATGCAGGGTGCCGTAGTTGGCCTCGCGGATCATGGTGATCCACATGTCGATGCCGTTCTCGCGCATTGCGCCGGGCAGGACGTGCTCGAACTTGTCGAGACGGATCTGTCGCATGGTCTCCCAACGGCGCTGCGCCTCCTGTGCGCCGAGTGCGCTGCACAGCAGGAGCCCGGGGAGGGCCACGACGAGGAGCCGCAGGCGCTGCGAGGACGGGTGAAGGTTCGTCGGGGCAGTCATCGGCCCTTCTCCTCGGCCGGCTCGGCCGATGGGCGCCGGAACGCGAAGGTGGTCTCGCCGGCACGCACGTACAGCGTGCCGTCTGCAATCGCCGGGGTGGCGTCGATCTGGCCTTCGAGGTCGGTGACCGACAGCGGGGTGAGGTCTTCGCCTGCCCGAAGGACCGCGACGGTGCCGGACCGCGACGCGAAGTACACCTTGCCGTCACCGGCCACGGGTGATGCGTAGAAGCTGTCGACCGCACCCTCGATCCGGCCGCGCTCGAGGACCTCACCCGCGGGTGTGAACTTGGTGACGATGCCGCGATCGTTGATCATGTAGAGGACGTTCCGGTAGAGCAGTGGCGACGGGAGCTGCGGCACGTTGCGGAAGTACTGCCAGGCGACATGGGACCGGGTGAGGTCTCCCTGCGCTCCGGCGTCCGGAAGGCGGATGGCGAGCATGCTGTTGCGCGAGCGCAGCGCGGCGCGGAAGTACTCCCAGTCGCCCTGATCGAGGCGCGCGTCCGAGTCGAGGTCGACGAAGCCGAACCAGTCGCGGGTGAGCTTGTCCGGGCTCTCGTCCTGCTCCAGCGTGCCGTTCTCGTTGCGGTCGTGGTCGCGCACGACGTCGGCCCAGTCCGGGCGCTCGTGCACCTCTCCGGGCTCGTTCAGGTTCGACCCGTAGCCGTGAATGTAGAGGACGCCGTCGCCGACCACGGGCGTCGACTTCATCTCGAAGGAGAGGCCTTCGACCCACCAGAGCCTGGCGCCGGTCGCAACGCTGTACGAGGTGAGGTAGAAGGAGCCGGGCAGCAGCGCCTGCATCTCACCACCCGTGGGGCGAAAGAGGATGGGCGTCGAATGACCGCTCTTGGCCTCCGGCCGCGCCGTCTTCCAGACCTCCTTGCCGTTGGTGGCCGAGACCGCGAGGAGGTAGGAGTTGGACTGCTGGTCGACCGCGAGCAGGACGGTCTCGCCGGCGAGCACGGGGGACGCGCCGGTTCCGTACACGTTGTTGAACGGTCCCAGCGGGTGGCGCCAGAGCTCGTTGCCTTCGTGGTCGTAGGCCAGCATGCCGTACTCGCCGAAGAAGACGACGACGCGCTCCCCGTCGACGGCGGGAGAGCTCGCAGCCGGGTGGTTGCGCGGATCGAGCTTCTCGCGCCTCGTGCGTGGCGCGGCCCGCTGCCACACGGTCCGCCCCGTCTCGCGGTCGAGGGCGAGCGTGACGAGATCGTCGCCCTGGAGGCCAGTGAGGAAGAGCAGGTCGCCGTAGATCACCGGCGAGGAGGAGCCGGGAGGCGTCGTCGCCTTCCAGAGGGTGTGCTTCGCGTCGAGCACCTCCGGGAGGGGGTGACCGTCGCCGATGCCGGAGCCGTTCGGCCCGCGGAACATGCGCCAGTCGGCCGCCGGGACGGGGGAGGCCAACGCGCACGTGAGGATCAGGAGTGCGGCCAGCTGCCGCGGAGAAGCCGATTTCGAGCGCATCGTGAGACACTACGCGCAACGTTCCGCATCGACAAATCGAACGCGAAGAAGGAGACACACATGCAGGCCCGAGCCGAGACGCGAAGCCGGGATCGGAGCGGCTTCAGAACTCACGTGGTCGTTCTCCTCGGCCTGGTGGCCCTCGCGACCCCGCTGAGCGCCCAAGAGGCGAACACACTGACCGAGGCCGAGCGCGCGGCGGGGTGGTACCTCCTCTTCGACGGCGTGTCGCTCGATCAGTGGCGCGGCTTCAGGATGACGGAGATCCCCGCAGGCTGGACGGTCGCCGACGGCAAGATCCACTTCGTGAAGCCGGAGTCCGGGGACCGTGCCGACATCATCACGCGGAAGCAGTACCGCAACTTCGAGCTTTCGATCGAGTGGGCCGTGAGCCCGGGCGGCAACAGCGGGATCTTCTTCCACGTCACCGAGGACGGTCGTGCCACCTACAGCACGGGCCCCGAAGTGCAGATCCTCGATGACGCGTTGCACGCCGACGGCAAACGACCGATCACCTCTGCGGGCTCGAACTACGCGCTGCATCCCCCGTCCGAGCAGGTGACGCGGCCGGTCGGCGAGTTCAACGAAGCCCGGCTGCGGGTCGACGGCGACAAGGTGACCCACTGGCTCAACGGCACGAAGATCGTGGAGTACCGACTCTGGGACGACGACTGGAAGGCCAAGGTGGCAGCCAGCAAGTTCGCACGGATGCCCGGCTACGGCCTCAACCGGACGGGCCACATCGCACTACAGGACCACGGCGACGAGATCTGGTTCCGCAACGTCAAGATCCGCCCGCTGCGCTGACCCGGTGCCTCCTGTGAACGGGGACTGAGCACATGGCGAAGATCGTCGTCGTCGGCAGCTTCAACACCGACCTCGTGGGCTACACCCGGCGACTCCCGGGTCCGGGAGAGACGGTCGACGGCTCCCACTTCGCCACGGGGCCGGGAGGCAAGGGGACGAACCAGGCCGTAGCGGCGGCGCGCCTCGGCGCGGAGGTGACCTTCGTCGGCCGGATCGGTCGCGACGTCTTCGCCGGCGTGGCGGAAGAGCTGTGGGAGCGGGAGGGGATCGACGCCCGCTTCGTGGTGCGCGACGACGAGCTGCCCACCGGGGTTGCACAGATCCTGGTGGACGAGCAGGCCGAGAACAGCATCGTCGTCATCCTCGGGGCCAACCTGGCGCTCGATACCGACGACGTCGACGCCGCCGCGGCCGCGATCGCAGAGGCCGACGTCGTCCTGACGCAGCTCGAGGTGGGAGAAGGCGCCGTGGCGCGCGCTCTCGAGATCGGCCGCGAGACCGGGGCCACGACCATTCTCAACCCGGCGCCGGCGCGGGAGCTGCCGGACGCGGTGTTGGCCTCCTGCCACTGGATCACCCCCAACGAGACCGAGCTCGCCACGTTGCAGCAGCGCGGCCAGACCCTGCCGCTCGCAGATCAGGCCCTGGCGGTGACTCTGGGGCGCGCCGGCTGCCGCTACGTGTCTGCAAACGGCAGCTTCGACCTCCCCTCCTACGAGGTGAAGGCGGTCGACTCCACGGGCGCGGGGGATGCATTCAACGGCGGCCTTGCCGTCGCACTCGCCGAAGGGCGGGAGGCGCGCGCGGCGCTGACCTTCGCAAGCGCCGTCGCCGCGCTGAGCGTCACCCGTGAGGGTGCCTCGGAGAGCATGCCGACCCGGGACGAGGTCGACGCGCTCCTCGGGAGCGAGAGACGCGCGTGAATCTCTCGGATCACATCCATGACCCCGAGCGCCTCGCCGCGCTGCATGCCGTTGCGCTCCTCGATACGCCCACGGAGGAGTCGTTCGACCGCCTCACGAGGCTTGCGGCGCAGGTGACGCAGGCGCCCGTCGCGCTGGTCACGCTGGTCGATTCGAATCGACAGTTCTTCAAGAGCTGCGTGGGCCTGCCGGAGCCCATTCTCAGCGCGCGGGAAACGCCCCTCGAGCTGTCGATCTGCCAGCACAATCGGATCGCGGGCAAGGCGATGGTCATCGAAGACGCACGTCTCCACCCCTTTCTGCGTGACAACCCGACCGTCCGCGATCTCGACGTGGTCGCGTACCTTGGTTTCCCCCTCGAGACAGTCGACGGCTACGTGATCGGCACACTCTGCGTGATGGACTTCGAGGTGCGGTGTTGGACGGACGGGCAGATGCGCGCCATCGAGGACCTCGCTGCGGCGGTCATGGCGGAGGTCCAGCTCCGCGCCGAGATCCATCACCGGCAGGAGGCCGAGGGCCAACGCGACGAGCTCGCGGAGCTCAACGCACGCCTCCACGACGAGTTCGACGCGCGGCTGAGAGCCGAGGGAGAGCGGCAGAGGCTCTCGGCGCAGCTCCATCAGGCCCAGAAGATGGAGGCGGTGGGGCGGCTCGCCGGAGGAGTGGCCCACGATCTGAACAACCTCCTCACCCCCATCCTGGGCTTCACGGAGGAGCTACTGAGCGACGAAGCCACGACCCAGGAGCAGCGCGTGCCCCTCGACGAGATCCTCCATGCGGGTCTGCGGGCCCGGGACCTCGTGCGCCAGCTTCTGGCGATCGGGCGACGACAGGCACTGGAGCTCCGGCCGATGGACCTGGACTCCCTCGTGTCGGACACCGTGGCGCTGCTTCGGCGGACCATTCCCGAAGACATCACGATCGACGCGCAGTTCGACGAAGGTCTTCCCCAGGTGCTCGCCGACGCAGGGCAGATCGAGCGCCTCCTCGTGAACCTCGCCATCAACGCGACCGACGCCATGCCTCGAGGAGGGCACCTTTCGTTGGCGCTCTCGCTGGCCGACCCCGAGGGTCCGGGCGAGCGCTGGACCGAAGAAGCCCGTCACGTGCTGCTCACGGTGGTCGACGACGGTGAGGGCATGGACGAAGGCACGCGGCAGCACGCCTTCGAGCCCTTCTTCACGACAAAAGGCGACAAAGGGACCGGCCTCGGTCTGGCGACCGTCTTCGGCATCGTGCAGCAGCACGGCGGCACCATCCTGCTCGACAGCGAGCCCGGGAGTGGTAGCACGTTCCGCATCTTCCTGCCCGTCGCGGAGAGCGTCGCCCCGGGAACGGTCGAGGACGGTCGCGTCTCGGCGGACGTCCGCGGCACCGAGACGATCCTCCTCGCCGAAGACAACGACCAGGTCCGGAGACTCGCCCAGACGGTCCTGGCCCAGCAGGGGTATGAGGTTCTGGCCGCGGCCGACGGCCCCACGGCTCTGGCTCAGCTCGCGTCGCACACGGGCCCGGTTCATCTGCTCCTGAGCGACGTGGTCATGCCGGGGATGAACGGGCGCGAGGTCTTCGAGAGGGCGGTTGCCGAGCGCCCAGGCCTTCGTGTGCTCTACATGTCCGGCTATGCCGCACACGTCGTCGTCCGACGCGGCGCCCTGGACGAGGACGTGCAGCTCATCCAGAAACCGTTCTCGACCCGGCAGCTGCTGGTCCGCGTGCGCGAGATCCTCGACGCACCCGCCTAGGGGCTGCGGACACCCTCAGGGCATCGTCGGAGCGCTCGTCTCGGAGCCCGCTGCTTCGTCTTCCTCTTCGTCGCCTGGCGCGCGCTCCCACTCGTACTCCCGACCCAGGGCGTGCTTCTCGAACCACTCGAGCTCGACGTTCACCTTGAACAGCTCGTGCCGGAGCTCCCGCCAGCCGTGGCCCTCGCGCGGGGCCATGTACAGGTGCGTGTCGACTCCGTTCGAGCGCAGCGCGCGGTAGAACTCCACCGACTGCGGTGCGGGCACGCGCAGGTCGTTCTCGCCGACCAGCAGCAGGGTGGGGGTCTTCACCTTCCAGACGTCCCGCAGTGGGGAGTGCTCCCAGTAGGTCGAAATGGGCGCGTCCTCCTGCCACGGTGTGCCGCCGAACCACGGGGTCCGGTAGATCCGAACGTCACTCTGCCCGTACATCGAGATCCAGTTCGACGCACCCGCCCCTGACGAGGCGGCGCGGAAGCGCTCTGTGTGGGTGACGATCTTGTTCGTCATGTGCCCGCCGGCGCTCCAGCCCATCTTGACCATGCGCTCAGGGTCTGCGAGCCCCCTCTCGACGAGCGCGTCCACGCCGCGCATGACGTCGAGGTGCGCCTGACGGAAGTAGCCGCCCACCATGTCGCGCAGGAAGTCGTCGCCGTATCCCGTGCTGCCGCGGTAGTTGGGCTGAAGCACCATCCACCCGCGGGCCGCCAGGACCTGGGGGTAGTTGATCCAGCGGCCGAAGCCGAACTTGTCGGATGCGGCGGGGCCGCCGTGGGTCTGGACGACCAGCGGCGACGGCTGGCCTTCCACCGCGTCCAGGGGGTGGGTCACGAGACCTTCGACGCGCACGCCGTCGGCGCCGGTCCATGTGATGAGCTCTTGACGCGGTAGCCGGTAGGTCTGCTCGAGATCGTCGAAGACGTGCGTGACCTGCCGCAGCTGTCCATCGCGCAGCAGCATCACGTCACCGGGGTTCGTCGGCGTGCTGCGCTGGAAGACGTGGGTGTCGCGGCTGCGCAGGTAGTGCCAGCCACGGATCGAGTGATCACCCTGGGTCAGCGGCTCGACGGCGCCCGAGGTCGAGTCGATCGAGACGAGCTGCGACCGGGCCCCGGTGTTGGCCAGCGCGAGGAGGCTGCCCGTGGCAGACCAATGGACCGACGAGAAGCCGTACGGCGACGCCTCGCCGACCACGCGGCTCGGGCCACCCGCGGCTGCGACGAGAAAGACGTTGGAGTTGTAGTAGTCCTCGAAGGCGTCGTTTGCCGACGCCGTGAAGCTCACGCGCGCACCGTCCGGAGAGACGCGAGCCCCTCCTTCGCGTACGCCGTTCTTCGTGAGCTGGGGGCCGAGAGTGCCGTCGGCCGCGAGCCACCGGATCTCCGACTCGTCGGAGTCGTCGAACAGCGGCGTCGGCGCCGTGTGCAGAAGGGCCCTGCCGTCGCGCGCCAGGTCGTAGCCGAGAACGCTGAGGTCACCTTCGGTCAGCCGCTCGACGGACCCGTCGGCGACGCGGGCACGGTGCAGGTGGCGGTGCTGGTAGTTCTCGTCGAAGGCGAAGACGTCGTCCTTGCGTTCGTCGCGGCGCTTCTGCTCCGCGGTCTTCGGGTCGCTGGCGAGGAAGTAGAGGTGGTTGCCGTCGTCGCTCCAACGGATCTGGCTCGGAGCCGTCTCGTGCTCGAAGAGGCGCCGCGCCTCGCCGCCCCGCGAAGGGAGACCGTAGATCTGCTCGTGCTCGTCGTCGCCGCGGCGAGCCAGGAAGGCCAGCATCTCGCCATCGGGGGACCAGCGTGGCGAACGCTCTCCCTTTTCTCCGAACGTGAGCTGGACGGACTCTCCTCCAGCGACGTCGGCGAGCCAGAGGTGCGAGATGCGCCGATTCTCCTCCCAGTTGGCCTCGGACAGAACGAAGGCGACCCGGTCACCCTGTGGCGCGAGGCGCGGATCCGAGAGCTGCGGAATGCTGATCAGATCGACGGCGGTCATGGCCCGTGGAGCCGTCTCCTGGCCGCCGAGCGGAAACGCGGCCAGGACGAGCGCCAGGAGCGAGGCGCTCCGCGTCGCGCGGATGGTCTGACGCATCAGCGTCGCGCCTCGCGCGCTTCCCGTGCCGCGATCGCCTCGGCTGACGGGGCCTGCGTGGGCCGCAGCCGAGAGGCCACGTCGTAGGGGTTGGTGTCGATCTCCTCGAGCACGATCTCCCGCTCGAGGACCGCGCGTTTCCACTCCTGGTGCTCGGCCTCGCGCTCGTGGAACTCCGGCATCACCTCGTGCGCAAAAAGCTCGAGGCTCGAGCAGATGTCCTCGTGTGTGTTCTTGCCGGCCTGGTTGAGCAGGATCACCTGATCGACGTGGGCCTCCTCCAGCTCGCGCAGGCGCTCGCGGATGGTCTCGGGCGACCCGATGAGCTCGCTTCCGGAGCGCTTCTGGCCCTCGGGAGTCGCCTTCCACTCCTGGTAGCGCTCCCAGAAGTTGTTGGTGCCGGGCTCGAACGGCCCTTCTTTGGCGTAGAGCTGCAGTGCAAACTGGAAGAAGGTCCAGCCGTCGGCCTTCTGCCACGCCTCTTCGTCGGTCTCGGCACACATGAAGCCGCCGACCACCGCGATGTTCGGGTTGGTCTGGTAGTCGCACAGCTTGTCGAGGGTGTTCAAGTAGCTGTTGTAGTACGCGTTCACCCATGCGGTTGCGGCCTGCAGATCGACGAACTTGAAGCACAGTGCACCCATGCCGCGATGGGCCGAGTAGCGGATGGTCTCCAGCTGGGAGCATGCGACCCAGAGAGGCGGATGGGGTGCCTGCACCGGCTTCGGAATGACGTTGCGCAGGGGGAAGTCGAAGTAGTGGCCGTGGAACTCCCAGCCCTCTTCCCAGAACATCGGAAGCGTGGCCTGCACGGCCTCTTCCCAGACGATGCGCTTGTCGCGGAAGCGTCGGTCGAAGGGATGCAGCTCCGTGACGCTCGACCCTTCGCCCAGCCCCAGCTCCACACGACCGTCGCTGACGAGGTCGAGGGTGCTGACCCGCTCGGCGACCCGGGCCGGGTGGTTCGTGGTGAGCTGGATGATCCCGTGCCCCAGCCGGATGTTCTTCGTGCGCTGGCTCGCCGCGCCGAGGAACACCTCGGGTGCAGAGCTGTGGGAATACTCCTCGAGGAAGTGGTGCTCCACCTCCCAGGCGTAGTCGTAGCCGAGGCGATCCGCGAGCTCGATCTGGTCCAGGGAGTCCTTGAACAGCTGGTGCTCGCTGCCCGGCTCCCAGGGTTTGGGCAACTGGTGCTCGTAGAAGATGCCGAACTTCATCTCCGCCTCCAGGTATGGTGGATGGTCAGGTCGGCACCATGGTACGCGACCCGCCGGGCGGACAGGCCGTGGAGGCGGGCCGCAGCACCGCCTCCAGGCCTCTCGTGTCGAAACCGCCTGGCTACTGCTGACGCAGCGTTCGAAGCGCCACCCAGCCGATCAGGCCCGCGAACGCGAACAGCCACCAGCCCACCGGCCCCGGCACCGGGTACATGAAGGCACCCGAGGTGTTGAAGCCGAAGTCGACGGTGAGGTTCGAGTTGTCGTCGAGGACGCCCACGCCGGGGTTGCCGACCTCGCCGATCGGCTCGAGACCTTCGCTCAGCACGATCGGGTTGGAGCGAATGCCGTTGACTTCGGGCGCGAGGTCGTCGAGACCGTTGTCGTTCTGGTCTCCGTCCGCGTTCGGGTCGTTCTCTTCGAGGAGCCCACTGCTGGACGCAAGACCCTCGAGCGGGGCGCCAACCGCGAAGTTCTGCGGCAGCACCTCGATCATGTACGTGCCCTCGGTGAGGAGCAGGAACCGGTAGTGGCCGTTGGCATCCGTCGTCTGGAGCTCGGCATCACCCAGAATGGCCGGGTTCACCGGGTTGCCGTTGCCGTCGAGGATGCGCAGCGTGACCCCTGCGATGCCCGGCTCGCTCTGGTTCTGGATGGCGTCGTTGTTGTCGTCCGCCCAGACCACGTTGCCCAGAGAGAAGACCACCGGGTTCTGCGAGGGCAGCACCGTGACCCCTGCGAAGTCGTGGTCATCCTCGTCCTGGCCCGGCTGTGTGCCGTTCTCGTTCACCTGATCGTCCTCGAGCGCCGGCGGCTGCTCGCCCGGTGTGTTGCCCGAGAGCGCATCCGGCGTGGAGTCGATGTCGGTGACCGGCTGGCCTCCGGGCCCCGTGGCACTGGAGATCTCGGCGAAGTTCCGGGACTCGGCGGTGGTGCTCGCGAAGTTCGTGGCCTCGAGCACCAGGCTCACGGTGGTCTGTGCACCGGCCGGCAGGGTTCCAGGCAGCGCGAGCGCGATGAGCCCGCCCCCTGCGACCCAACCGTTGGTGTCGTTGGGGCTGAGCACGAAGCCCGGTGGCGGCGTGTCGGTGATCGTCACGTTCGTCGCGTCGATCTGGCCCTGGTTGATGACCGTGATCGTGAAGCCGACGTCGACGCCGGCGCCCGGGTTCGGCAGGTCGATCACCGGCGGCTGGCCGGGAGCGAGCTGCTTCAGCAGCGCGAGGTCGAAGTCTTGCGCCGCGCCGACGCTGACGCTGGCGAAGTCGTGATCGTCCTCGTCCTGGCCCGGCTGCGTGCCGTCTTCGTTGATCTGGTCGTCTTCGAGCGCCGGCGGCTGCTCGCCCGGCGTGTTGCCGGAGGAGCTGTCCGGGGTCGAGTCGATGTCGGTGACCGCACCTCCGCCCGAGTCGGTGGCGGAGGAGATCTCGGCGAAGTTGAGGGACCCACCCGCAGCGGCGCTCGACGTCACGCGGAGCGTGATGTCGATCTGGCCGGAGGCCCCGGACGCGAGCGCGCCGAAGGTGACCGATGCCGTGGCGCCTGCCGACACCCAGCCGTTGGCGTCGTTCGGGCTGAGCACGAAACCGGCAGGCAGGGTGTCCGTGAGGACGATGTTCGCCGCGTCGACCTGGCCCTGGTTGAAGACCGAGATGGTGAACGTGACGTCGTCCCCGTCCTGGACGACCGTCGGCTGCCCCGACCCGAGCTGCTTGCGCAGTGCGAGGTCGAAGTCGAGCGGAGTGACCGGGCGGACGAAGCCGAAGTCGATCGTGAGGTCGGAATCGTCGTCGCTGGCCGACCCGGGGCCGGCGCTGGGAGCGCCTTCGCCGAGAGGCTCCACATCATGTGCCAGCTGCACCGTTCCCGACGCGATGCCTGTCGTCGCCGGTGCGGCCGAGTTGATGCCGTGATCGAGGTTGTTCTCCGCGACCGAGCCGGTGGACGGCGAGGTGGCGGTGGACGAGAGGTAACCGGCGAGCGGCCCTCCGGCCGCGAAGTTGGCCGCATCCACGACCACCGTGTAGCTACCGGCGAGGAGGCGGTCGAAGAGGTAGTTGCCGCCGGAGGTCGTCGAGGTGACGGCGGGCTGCACTCCGCCCTGCACCGGATCACTGTCGACCGGGCTGCCCGAGCCGTCCAGCAGGCTGAGCGTGATCCCGGCCGGTACGGCCGAGTCGCCCGCGCCGAAGGCGCCGTCGTCGTTGGCGTCGAAGAAGAGGAAGTCGCCGAGGCTCAGTGGGCACGGCAGGAGGAGAGCCTTCGGGGCCTCCGACTGCGCCGTCTGGGAGAGTACCGCTCCGGTCGTGGGGTCGATCACTGAGTAGGAGGAGTTGGGAGACCGCTCCACCACGTACAGCAGGCCCTGTGGCCCGAAACGGAGGCCCGTCGGGTTGGCTCCGGGGGAGAGGGACGCCGTGGTCCCCAGGGCACCGGCCGAGGTGTCGACCTGGCCGATCACGCCGGTGGCGGCGTAGTGGAGGAGACCCGCGGCGTCGAAGGTGAGGTCCTGCAGGCCGTTGACGTTCGTCGGGTAGGTCGTGACGAGGCTACCCGTCGGCGTGTAGCGACGCACCACGCCGATCGAGCCGGAGGTGCTGCCGACGAAGATCTCACCCGCCGTGTTGACGGCGAGAGCGCCACGCGTCAGCTCGGCTCCGTCCGGGTCGCTCGAAAGCGAGTCGATCAGGACGTCCACGAAGGCACCGGTGGCGGAGTAGCGCAGCACCTGGTCGCTCCCGGAGCTGACGACGAGGAGGTTGCCGCCCGCGGCAAAAGCCAGGCCCCAGGGAGCGGAGAGCCCGCCGGCGCCTGGCGCCACGAACGTGCCGACGAATGCGCCCGCCTGGGTGAAGCGGAGGACGGCGTTCTGGTCGAACGAGGTGACGTAGATCAGGCCGTCCGGGCCGATGGTGGCCTCGCGCGCTCCGGTCAGGGGATTCGGGGGGAAGTTGCCGAGGGGCGTCAACCCCGGGAACGAGAGCGTCTGCTCGCTCGACTGCCCGATGAGAATGGCGTTCCCGGACGTACACTCGGCCAGCGCAGGGCCGGCCGAGACGAGACTGAGAGCGAGCGCACTGAACAGCGACGCGCGAAGGATCGCGCGAGCCGGACCGTTGAACGGACCGTGGGTTGCGCGTGACGGAGTGCAGGGCATCTCCAACATGGCAGCGACCTCCCCTTGGGATGGGCATGGACCAGATTCCGGTCGCGCGAAAGCACGACACGGCCGCCCTTCGGTAGCGGGGCTGCCTCCCTCGAGGCCCCATCGCTTTGCGTCGCCGCCTGGCTTTGCCCTTTCGGGGTGGACCCGTAAAGGTAGGAGAAAGCCCTCAGACTGTCAACAAGATGCGCATAGGTTCATTCAGCGTAGCTTCGCGTTGTCAAGCTCAAATTGCTGAAAACACGTGAGTTACGTTCGACCCAGAGATCTATTGCGCATTTGCTATATAAACATCAGCCGCAAAGTTGCGCCCGAGAGAACGACAAGACCGGCGCGACCTCGCGCCGCGCGCCCGGCTGCCGGCAAGCGCCCCTGGGCCGCCGCGGGCACCCGTCAGTTGATGCGGTTGCCCGACACGTGACCGAACAGGACGGCGGCCACGAAGTACTTGATGCGCTCCTGGTCCTCGGGCTTCATGTGCGTGAAGCGCACTCCGACGCCGACCATCGGCTCCGCCCACACGATCTCGCCGCGACCGCGGACGGGGGCCTCGTCTTCGATCTCCGTGAATCGGAAGCTGAAGTCGATGCTCTGGCCCACCGTGAGCGGGTGGTGCGTGTCGACGAACATGCCGGTTGCGCTGAGGTCGTCGATGCGCGCGGGGGTCGGAGAGCTGCCGGCGCTGTAGGAGATCTCGAGCGTCTTCGAGACGCGCGGCGCCTGGCGCTGGTTCTGGTACTGCGGCTCGGGCATGGTGTCTCCAAAAGGAATCTCAGAATTTGACGATAGCACGGGGCGGGCGGGGCTCCCTCGTGCCCCCTTTCTCTAGATACGACGTATGCGCGAGAATTCCGTCTCACGAAGACGTGGATCGCAGCGCCTGGTCCAGATCGGTCAAGAGGTCGGCGGGGTCTTCGAGGCCGACCGAAAGTCGGAGAAGCCCCTCGGGTGCCTGAGTCGCCGGCCCCTCGATGGACGCTCGGTGCTCGATCAGGGTCTCCGGGCCCCCGAGGCTGGTGGCTGCGGTGACCAGACGCAGGCGCGCGCAGACGTCGAAGGCGCGCGCGCGGCCCCCGTCGACGATGAACGAGAGCATGCCGCCGAAGGCGTCCATCTGGCGGCTGGCGGCCGCATGCCCCGGGTCGCTCGGTAGACCGGGGTAGTGCACGTGAGACACCTCGGCATGGGCGGCGAGCGCCTGCGCGAGCTCGAGCGCGTTGTCGCAGTGGTTCCTCATCCGACAAGCGAGCGTGAACAGGCCGCGGCGAACGAGCCAGCAGTCGAGCGGTGCCGGGACGAGGCCGGCGTCCTTCTGCAGGCTGCGAAGGGTCTCGGACAGCTCGTCCTCACGGGCGCAGACCACGGCGCCACCCATGGTGTCGGAGTGCCCTGCCATGTACTTCGTGGTGGAGTGCACGACGACGTCGGCGCCGAGCTCGAGCGGGCGCTGCAGAATCGGCGTGGCCCAGGTGTTGTCGCACGCGACGAGCGCTCCGGCCCGGCGCGCGGCCTCCACCACGCGCACGATGTCGGTCACTGCGATGCAGGGGTTGCTGGGCGTTTCGATCCAGACGAGCCGCGTTCCCGGGCGGATCACGTCCTGGAGCCCCTCTGCATCGGTGAGATCTGCGGTCACGACCTCGAGGCCCCACCGCGTGAAGTGCGTCTGGAGCAGGTGGGACGTGCCGAAGTACGTGTCGCGCGGAACGACCACGCGGTCACCCGGCTCGAGCGCCGAGAAGACCGCGTGGGTCGCCGCCATCCCGGACGGCGTCGCGATGGCCGTTGCACCGCCTTCCAGGGCCGCGAGGCACTCCTCCAGCTCCTGCCGGTTGGGGTTGTTGTCGCGGACGTACTCGTAGCCGCCGGGGTAGGTCCCGTCGTCGGCGCGTCGGAAGGTGGTCGACAGATGGATTGGCGGCATGACGTCGCCGCTCGTCGTGGGCCGGGGCGAGTGTGCGTGGATCGCGAGAGTCGCGGGCCGCAGCGTCCTGTGGCCTCCGTGGAGGTCCTCGGCGGCCGACTCACTCGACTCCGGCGGGGCTCCGGAATGTGGATGGGGGGTCTCTCTGCTGGATGACATCGATGGGAGAATACCCGCATGGAGACGGTTTCCATCTTCACGACGTACCGCTTCCTCGAGGTCGACGACCCGGACGCTCTCCGGCTCCGAATCGAGGAGTTGGCGCGGCGCGAGAACCTGCTCGGTACGGTCCTCCTCGCCCGCGAGGGCATCAACGCCTCGCTCGCCGGATCAGAGCCGGCACTCCGGCGGCTGTTCGCCGCCGTCGAGGGTTGGCTCGGGGCGCCGCTCGAGGTCAAGGCGCACCGCGCCCAGGCCCCACCGTTTCGCAAGCTTCGTGTGCGGGTGCGTCCCGAGATCGTCACCTTTGGCGAGCCTCACGCCGACCCGCGGACCGCGGTCGGCGAGTACGTCGATGCGCGGAGCTTCAACGAGATGCTCGCGGATCCCGAGGTGCTCGTGATCGACGTGCGCAACGACTACGAGGTGGCCGCGGGGTCGTTCCCCGGGGCGATCGACCCGGACACGCGCGACTTTCGCGAGTTCGCCGACTACGTGCGCAACCAGCTCGCCAGTGAGAAGGAGCGGAAGGTCGCCATGTTCTGCACCGGGGGGATCCGGTGTGAGAAGGCGACCAGCCTGCTGCTGCACGAGGGGTTCTCGCGGGTGTACCACCTGGAGGGCGGCATCCTGCGCTATCTCGAAGACGTCCCCCCCGAGGAGAACGCGTGGCGCGGCGAGTGCTTCGTCTTCGACGATCGTGGCACCGTGGGCCGCGACCTCTCTCCCGGCCAGATGGAGCGCTGCCGCATGTGCGGCTGGCCGCTGTCGGCGGCGGACCTCGAGCATCCGTCGTACGAGGAGGGAGTCTCGTGCCTCCACTGCGAGCCGCGATGGACCGCGCAGGACAAAGAGCGTGCGCGCGCGCGACGCGGCAGCCGCCGCGCCTCGACGCGCAGCGCACCCGAGACGAGTCCGGGCTAGGTCTCCTCGCGGCCCGTCGTGCCCCACGTGGCCAGAAGCCCGAGGAGTCCGAGGTGAAACAGCGATCCTGGAGCCAGGACCGGAGTTGCCCCCTGCAGGGTCTCCTGCAGGAGGGGTACCCCGGACGCGCTGGGGGTCATCTCGAGCTCGAACTCGCGGTTGCCTTTGAAGTGCAGGCCCACGCCCACCAGGCCGGCCACGACGAAGCCCAGCATGAGCAACTGTGTCGTGCGGAGGGCTGCGGGGCTCGCCCGGAGCAGGACCCAGCCGACGATCGGCAGGCCGAGCCCCAGCAGCACGAGGGGCACCTTCTGTGCAATCCCCTCGTGGTGCTCGGTGAGCAGGAGATCGGCGAGAAGGCCCAGCACCCCGAGAAGAACGAGGGTCAGGAGCACGCGTCGGGAGACGCCGAGATCGGAGGTCACAGCCTCAGGGATCGACCACGACGTAGCGCTCGAGGCGCGCCACCTCGTCGTCGTCGACGTACTTGCCGATCTCGCGCCGGAACTGTGCCATCGCCTTGTAGGGGCGGTACTCCTCGAACTCGTGGGCCATCCGGGAGCCGACCCCGGGGATCGTGAGGATGTGCTCCCGGCTCGCGCTGTTGAGCGGCAGAGGCACGAAGACGTACTTCTCGAGGCGCGCCACCTCGTCGTCGTCGACGTACTTGCCGATCTCGCGCCGGAACTGGGCCATCGCCTTGTAGGGGCGGTACTCCTCGAACTCGTGGGCCATTCTGGAGCCAACCCCGGGGATGAGGAGGATCTCCGCCTCACTCGCCGTGTTGAGATCGAGCGGCAGCCACAGCCTGCGGTAGACCTCTTCGATCTGGGTCTCGTCGAGAGACGCCGAGATCACCTCGTGGAGTGCGCTGGGCCGAAGGAGAGGACGTGCCGCGACGATCTCTTTCGCCAGGGTCTCGCCGATGTTCGCAACGGCGGCGAGCTCGTCCACCGTGGCCAGGTTCGGGTTGAGGAGATCGGGGTTCTCGCCGACCTCCGCCACGAGCGGCGGGGCGACGACCAGGGCAAGCAGAAGGCAGAGCGGAAGGCGGAGCGAAGTGGTCATGACGGTCCTCGGGGTCCTGAAGGGTGGGTTGCGCCGGCGACCCCGGATTCTGCCAGCACTCGCCTCGTGCGAGAACGCCTCCTCACCGGTTCTTGTAGTTCACCGGCTCCTTCGACAGGAACTTGCTCATCGCCTCGCGGCTGTCCTCGGTCATGGAGGAGAGGATCTGCGTGCGGTTCTCGAGGTCGATGCCGGCCTGCAGGCTCGAGGTCTCGAGGTTCGACCACATGACCTCCTTGGTCATCCAGACCCCGAAGGGTGAGTTGCCTTTGATCTCTTCGGCCAGCGCGAGCGCGGCACCCATGACGTCTTCCTCGATGCGGGAGACCAGCCCGATGCGGTCGGCCTCCTGCGCGTCGATCACGCGCCCGGTGAGCAGGAGCTCATGTGATCTCGAAGCACCGATGAGGCGGGGCAGCAGCCAGCTCACACCGATGTCGCACCCCGAGATTCCGAGGCGCACGAAGGCGGTGCCGAACTTCGCCTGCGGGCCGCATAGACGCACGTCCGAGGCCAGCGCGAGCGCGAGACCGCCGCCCGCTGCCGCGCCGTGAATGGCGGCGATGATGGGCTGGCGCAGGTCGCGCATCCGCGGGACGAGGGTGGCGATGTACTGCTGGGTCGCCAGCCCGCGCTGCGGGCGCCCGAGATCCTCGCTGCCGGGGACCGTGCCAAAACCGCGCAGGTCGAGCCCGGCGCAGAAGCCGCGCCCCGCGCCGGTCAGGATGACGGCGCGACAGGACTGGTCCGCGTCGATGGCGCGCAGGGCGTCGTGCAGCTCGGTGACGAGATCGTAGGTGAGCGCGTTGAGGCGTGTGGGCCGGTTCAGCGTGATGCGGGTCACGCCCTCGGCCGGGCTGTCCAGCAGGACGTTGGGCTCCATCGGGTCCGTCATGTCGCAGGTCCTCAGCCTTCGAGCAGCTCGAGCGCCAGCTGGGCGCGGGTCTCGACGCTGCGCTTCATGCCTTCGGTGTCGCCCTCTCCGCCCATGACTCCCTTCAGATAGCGGGCCAGGACCCCTTCTCCGATCGCGGCGAGGCGCCAGGCCTGGAAGGCGCGGTAGTAGGGGACACTCGACGTGTCGCGACCGGTGAGCTCGGAGTAGCGCTCCAGCATCTCGTCCCGGGAGGGGAAACCTCCGGCGCTGGTGGGGCTGCCGGTGAGTCGCACACTCGCAGACCCCGCCGGTGTCCAGTCGTTCATGACGTAGCCGACGTCGGCCATCGGGTCGCCGAGCGTACACAGCTCCCAGTCGAGCACGGCGGCGACCTCGGGGCCCTCGGCGCGCACCAGCATGTTGCCGAGGCGGTAGTCGCCGTGCACGATGGCCGAGCCGATCTGCTCCGGCACACGCTCCTCGAGCAGGCGGTGCACGTCCTCCATGGTCTGGAGCTCGCGGGTCTTGGACTTCTCCCACTGGATGCTCCAGCGCTTGAGCTGGCGCTCGATGTAGCCCTCCTTGCGCCCCAGCTTGCCGAGGCCCACGGCGTCGGGATCGGTGCTGTGGAGCTCGGCCAGCACTTCGATGACCCGTTGGCCGAGCGCGGGCCGAACCGCCTCCGGGATGTGGTCCTCGACCGTCTGCGCCGTGGCGAGCACGACCCCTTCGACGTACTCCATGACGTAGAACGGTGCACCGTTGATGCCCTCGTCGTCGCACATCGCACGCGTGACCGGGACCGGGACGTCGGTTGGCACGAGAGCGGAGATGATGCGGTGCTCGCGACCCATGTCGTGCGCCGTGGCGAGCACGGCCCCGAGGGGCGGCCGCCGCAGCACCAGGTGACGACCCTTCGCGTCGCGGACGCTGTACGTCAGGTTGGAGTGTCCCCCGGTGATCAGGGCGAAGCGGAACGGCGGCTCGAGATCGTCGATGTTTGCGGCCATCCAGCGGGTGACGGCAGCGGCGGAGATTCCGCGGATGTCCTCTCCCGGGCCGCCCTCGTTGGGTAGGTCTTCTGTCTGGTCGCTCATGGTTCGCTCGCCGAGGTCGCTGGGGAGAGCCCGCGGTGCGCGCAGTGCGCTCTGCCGAGGGGGCTCGGAGCGGTGAGTGTCTCACAGTCTTCGCGCGCCGGTTCGGGGGTGCGAGCTGCGCTCGGGGCGCCCGGCTCCGGGTCCATGGGGCTGGGCGCTCACGGGGTAGATTGCTCACCAAAACGACCCTGGAGTCCGTGATGGCTGCCCCGATCCCAACCGACACGCCCGAGCTCGCCACCCACGCCGACGGCGCTGCAGCGCGCCTCTGCCAGGGCTTCTTCACCGGCCTCGTGCTGACCCTGGTTGCGCACCGGGGAAAGCAGACCGCAAGCGAGTGGATGTACGGCTTCTTCCGCCGCAAGCAGCGCGAGCAGTTCCTGCAGGGCCTCGACAAGCTCGGGCTCGAAGGTCTCCCGGACGCGGTCGCGTGCGCCCGCTACCACTACCTCTCGAACCAGCTGGGTGGTGTCGGCGTGCAGATCGTGGAGGAGTCGGAGCGCAAGGCCTGGATCCGGTATCCGCCGCCGCGCTGGGCGTGGACTGGAACCGCGATCTGCGGCGTTCCGACCGAGGTGTCGCGCGCCATGCTGCGCGGCTGGCACGCGCGCAACGGCATCAGTCTGGAGAATCCTCGCCTCGGCTTCGTGTGTACCGGTCAGACGGTCGACGGAGCGCCGGGGCTCGAGGGCTACTACGTGGTGGAGAGCCACGAGCTCGAGCCGGAAGACCGGCTTCGCTTCGCGCCGGGTGAGTCGATGCCACGCTTCGATCCGGCCGCAGCGCCGGAGGTGCCGTCGGCGTCCTGGCCCGAGGAGCGGCTGCGCAAGGCGCACCGGAACTACGGCATGGACTACGTGAAGACCGCCATGCAGGTGCTGATCGAGCAGCGGGGCGAGATGGAAGCGACGGAGCTGGGCGGGCGGACGGCGCGCCTGATCGGCATGCAGCTCGTGGACGAGGCGCGCCGGGGCGCCGGGGGTGGTGGACCGGGGCGCTTCCGGCGTCGTCCAACTGATCGTGAAGCTCTCGCAGGCCCTCGGGGACGCCACCCGGGTCACCGAGGACGGTGAGGTCACCCAGGTCTCCACGGAAGGATGGCGCCTCTTGCGCGGTGCGGAGGACGCACGCCGTGGAGGGGGCCGGATCTGGAGCGAGCTGTGGCGTGGCCTCGCTCTGGGCACGGATCACGAAGTGCACATCGAGGTGAATGCGCCCGGGTCGGCGGACACGGGCTGGCGGTGGCGCGTCAGTGGACCGGCCCGCTAGGACCGCTCGTCGCGCCGAGGGAGGCCGCGGCGGCTGGTCTCGCTCTACGACTTCGAGGCGGCGTTCAGGCGCGCGATGAGGCTGGACGTGTCCCAGCGCGATCCACCCAGCGCCTCCACCTCCGAGTAGAACTGGTCGACCAGCGCCGCGACCGGCAGGTGTGCCCCGACCTCGCGACCGGCACGCAGCGCGATGCCGAGATCCTTGCGCATCCACTCGACGGCGAAGCCGTGCTCGAACTCGCCAGCGTCCATGGTCTCCCAGCGGTTCTCCATCTGCCAGGACTGTGCCGCACCACCGGAGATCGCCTGGATGACTCTTGCCACGTCGAGCCCCGATTTCTGGGCGAGGTGGATGCCCTCCGAGAGACCCTGCACGAGCCCTGCGATGCAGAGCTGGTTCACCATCTTGCACATCTGTCCGCTGCCGGTCGGACCAATGAGCGTGAGCGACCGCGCGTAGGCGTCGAGGATGGGGCGCGCCTGCTCGAAGGTCTCTTCGCTGCCACCGCACATGACGGTGAGCACACCGTTCTCCGCCCCGGCCTGGCCGCCCGAGATCGGGGCATCGAGGAAGCCGACCCCCTTGGCCTCGCAAGCGGCTCCGACCTCGCGCGCGACGTTGGCCGACGCGGTCGTGTGGTCCACCAGCACGGCGCCGGGTTGCATCGCGGCGAGGCATCCGTTCTCTCCGAGCACCACCTGGCGCACGTCCGGGTCGTCGCCCACGCACAACATGACGAAGTCGCAGCCGGCCGCCGCCTCGGCCGGTGTCGCGGCCGTGCGCCCGCCGTGTTGCCGGGCCCACTCGGCCGCCTTTTCGGCGGTGCGGTTGTAGACGACGACGTCGTGGCCTGCGTCCTTCAGGTGTCCAGCCATGGGATGACCCATGACGCCGAGGCCGAGGAAGGCGGTCTTGACCGGGGGTGTGCTCATCGTCTCTCCGAGATCGTCGTGGGTTGGATCGGTTCGCCGTGGGCGGCGCTCAGCCTACCGCTCGGGCGAGCGGGCTGGCTACAGCGGGTGGCGTGCCTCGAGGAGATGCCCCGCCCTATCATCAGGCGCGTGCCCGGGCCGACTTCGAGAGACGTGAGAGTGCTGCAGCCGCTGCCGCGCTCCTTCTACGCGCGGCCCGTCACGGCCGTGGCACCGGAGCTTCTCGGCCACGTGCTGCACAGCGAGGTCGACGGCGTTGCGCGAGCTGGCGTCATCGTCGAGGTGGAGGCCTATGCGGGTCATGATGACGCCGCAAGCCACGCTGCGGCGGGGAAGACGCGGCGCAACGCGACGATGTTTGGTCCGCCGGGTCGCCTGTACGTGTACTTCACCTATGGCATGCACTGGTGCGCCAACGCCGTCTGCGAGGGCGAAGGCACCGGTGCCGCCGTGCTGATTCGCGCCCTTCGGCCGCTCCTGGGTGAGGAGCACATGGCCGAGCTGCGGCCCGCGGCGAAGAAGCCGCAGGACCTCTGCTCGGGCCCGGCCAAGCTCGCGCAGGCCCTCGGGCTCGACGGCGATGCCGATGGGCTCGACCTCACGGGCGCGCGGAGCGAGGTGCGTCTGCTCGACGTCGGACACCGGGGGGCGCCGCCGCACGTGGCCCTGCCGCGCATCGGAATCCGTAAGGCGACGCGGAGGCGCTGGCGGTTCTGCGTGCCGGACGATCCGAACGTGTCGCGGCCACGTCCCTAGCCTCTGTCGAGAGGCCGTGGAGACTCGCGGGCGCGGGCGTCAGCCCGGAGCGTTGCCCTGCAGATGTCATGCTCCCGGAATGCCGGAGCTTTCCTCATTCCGCACTCGCACTGCCGCTATAGGAATCGGGCTTGTCCTCGTCGCGATGGCAGCGGTCGGGAAGGGGACGTCCCGCGCGCATCCTCAGGCGGTCGCGACACCAAAGGTGTCCCTCTCCGAGGGGCCACTTGGCGAGGCCCGCGGGGCGTTCTTCGCGCGCCGGTGGGACGACGCCCGGGAGCTGCTCGACGCGGCGCTGCCACGGCTCGACGGCGAAGCCCTGGCCGAGGCGCGGCGACTGCGGGCGGAGATCGAGGTGCGCAGCGAGCAGCTCGAGGCGGCGCAGGGGCTGATCGCCCGCTGGGAGCCCGGCCCGGGTCGTGACGTGGCGCGCGGTGAGCTCCAGCTTCGACTCTCCGCGTTCGAGGAGGCGCACACGTCCTTCCGCCGGGCCTGGGAGACCAGGCCCTCGGCGCGCGCCGCGCTGGGTCTCGGTCGTGTGGACCAGGTGCGGGCCAATCTCGCGTCCGCAGCGTCCTGGTTCGAGCGCGCAGCCGAGCTCGCCCCAGAAGATCCCGAGACCGCGCTTGCGCTCTTCGACGCGCGCGCGGGTGCCGAGCGTCTGGCTGCGGGCCGGCGGTACGTGGAGGCGGCCACCTACGAGGATCCCGAGATCCTGCAGAGCGTCACCCATCTCCTGGACGTCCTCGAGGAGGTGGGTGACCGCGCTCCCTGCCGGGTCCAGGTCCCCGACGCCACGGAGGTGCCGCTGCGCCGCGCTGCGCCTTCCCCGGGCCAGACGGCGCTCCTCGTGCCGCTCCGGGTCGGCGCGACCCAGGTGAAGCGGGCCCTCTTCGACACCGGAGTGCCTTCCCTGCTCGTTCTCGATCGGCGCACCGCGAAGAAGGCGGACGTCGAGCTCGTGGGTGACGCCAGCCTCCGCGGCGTCGGCGACCGTGGCGCCCGCGACGCGCGCTACGGGCTCGCTGCGTCGATCACCTTGGGAGACCTGCAGTTCGAGCAGTGCCTCGTGGAGATCGTCGACGCGTCGCCGTACCCGGCCATCCTCGGGCTGGGGGCTCTCACCGAGGTGCTCGCACGCATCGACGCTCGTGGAGGGGCGCTGCGCCTCGAGCGCCATCCGCGCGCGGGACGCGCGCGCTGGGAGGAGGATCGCTCCGCTTCACCGCTGATGCCGGGTGTGGTGTGGCGCGACGCGCTCGCCCTGCGCGGCAAGCTCTATGCACCGATCGTCGCAGCGTCTGCCCCGCAGCCGCTGCTCCTCGCGCTCGACTCGGGATCGACGCGCACCGTTCTGGCGCTGCGGGCGGCGCGCGACATCACGAGACTGCGACCGGCGGGCGGCGCCATCGCCGGCCTCTCGGGTGTCTCGGCCCTCGAGCGCGGCGGACCAACCGTGCTGCAGCTCGGATCCCGTGACCTCCGCCAGCGCGAGACGTGGGCCGCCGACCTCGACGCACTCGATGCGTGGATGGGCTACCGCACCGAGGGCATCCTCGGCGTGGAGGCCTTCCTGGACGGCGTCGTGGTGCTCGACGTGCGTAACGCCCGGATCGGCTGGGGCCCCATCGAAGAGTAGACCCCCGCCGGGTCGAGCTCAGGACATGCCGAGCATGGCCTCCAGGAAGGCGTACTGGTCGGCGATGTTCTCGATCTGCATCCAGGTCGGCGTGCCAGCTCCGTGCCCGGCTCTCGTCTCCACCCGCAGCAGGATCGGGTGGTCGCATCCTTGCCCCTTCTGCAGAGTGGCGCCGAACTTGAAGCTGTGCCACGGCACGACACGGTCGTCGTGGTCGGCGGTGGTGACGAGAGTCGGCGGGTAGCAGGTGCCGTCCTCCACGTTGTGCAGCGGCGAGTAGGCCAGCTGCGCCTCGAACTCGTCCTCGTTCTCGCTGAGCCCGTAGTCGGTGGCCCAGTTGCGCGCGTTGGCGCTCGGCAGGTGGTAGCGCAGCATGTCGAGCACGCCCACCGCGGGCAGGGTGGCGCCGAAGAGCTCGGGGCGCTGGGTGAGCGCCGCCCCGACCAGGAGGCCACCGTTGCTCCCACCCTGGATGGCGAGCTTCTCGGGCTTGGTGTAGCCGTTGTCGATGAGCCACTCGGCGGCCGCGATGAAGTCGTCGAAGACGTTCTGCTTCTGGAGCTTCGTCCCGGCCAGGTGCCACTCGCGACCGTACTCGCCGCCACCGCGCAGATTCGGAATGGCCAGAACGCCGCCACGCTCGAGCCAGACCATCCGTGCGAGCGAGAAGCCGGGCGTGAGCGAGATGTTGAAGCCGCCGTAGCCGTACAGCAGGGTCGGATGGTCGCCCGTGGTCTCGAGGCCCTTCTTGTGGGTCACGAACATGGGGATGCGCGTGCCGTCTTTGCTCTCGTAGAAGACCTGCTTCGTCTCGAAGGCGTCGGCGTCGATGTCGATGTCCGGCTTGCGGAACAGCTCGCTCGTGCCCGTTTCGATGTCGTAGCGGTAGATCGACGACGGCACCGTGTAGCTCGAGAACGAGTAGAAGGTCTCGGTGTCCTCCCACTTGCCGCCGAAGCCGCCGGCGCTGCCGATGCCGGGCAGCTCGACGTCGCGCACGAGCTCACCGTCGGGGGTGTACACCCGGATGAGCGACTTGACGTCCTGCAGATAGCTGGCGATGAGCTTGCCGCCGACGAGGCCCGTGCCCTGGAGCGGCTCCTCCTGTTGCGGGAGGATCTCGCGCCACTGCGCCCGCTCGGGTCGCTCGAGGTCGATCGCGATCACGCGGCCTCGCGGGGCGTCGAGCGTGGTGCGGAAGTAGAACGTGTCGCCGACGTTGCCGATGAAGGTGTAGAGCGCGTCCCAGTCGTCGAGGAGGCGCACGAGTGGGGCGTTGGCCTGGTCGAGCCGGCGGTAGTAGACCGCGTTCTCGAGGTAACCCTCCTGCACGCTGAAGACGAGGAAGCGGCCGTCGTCCGTGACACTCGCGTACGGGTTCCGGCGGGGGTGCTCGGGGATCTCGAAGATCAGCTCGTCGTCTTCCTGCCCGGTGCCCACGCGGTGGAAGTACACCGAGACCGACTTCTGGTCGTCGCCCTCGCCGTCCTCACCCACGGGATAGCGGGAGTAGTAGAAGCCCGACTCGTCCCGGGTCCACGACGCGTCGGT
The DNA here is from genome assembly GCA_965223385.1 of Candidatus Multivoraceae bacterium. Classification (GTDB taxonomy): domain Bacteria; phylum Acidobacteriota; class Thermoanaerobaculia; order Multivoradales; family Multivoraceae; genus JBCCLJ01. The sequence continues at coordinate 712,053 of CBDCWR010000004.1, forward strand.
GAACTTCGTGAACCCAACGTTGTCCGGCAGCTCCTCCAGGGTGTCGAGATCGAGAACCGACCACGAGTCCCAGTCGCTGCCGCCGTCGGAGCGCGAGAATGCGACGTAGCGCGCCTCGGGCGAGATGGAGAGGCCCGCCAGCGAAACGGTGCCGTCTTCGCTGAAGGCGTTCGGATCGAGGATCACCTCGCCTTCGTCCTCGGGATCGGCCGTGCGATACAGGACGCTCTGGTTCTGCAGGCCGTCATTGCGGAAGTAGAAGTAGACGTCGCCCAGCTTGGTGGGAGACGAGTAGCGCTCGTGGTTCCAGATGGCGGTGAGCCGTTCCTGGATGGCGGTGCGGGCCGGGAGCGACTCGAGATAGGGGCGGGAGATCTCGTTCTGGGCGGCCACCCAAGCGGCCGTCTCCTCGCCGTCGAGGTCTTCCAGCCACCGATACGGGTCGGCCACGGCCGTGCCGTGGTAGTCGTCGGAGACGTCGACCGTCCGGGTTTCCGGGTACTCGAACTTGGGGATCTCGTGAGGCATGTCGGCTCCTGCCTGGCAGGCCAGCGCCGCGACAGCGGCGAGGGCGAGGGCTGCTCCGGTGACGCTGCGGCCGTCGAACGGTGCGGGGGCGCGCGGCGATCTCTCGGGAATCGTGGCGTTGGACATCGGGGTCTCCGTCGGGAGGGATGAACGGCGGCGCGGCACCTCGGCGTGCCGGGCGGCCCGGGGAGAGAGGCTCGAACGGGGAGTCTGGAGCGAAGCAGCGGGGGCGTCAACCGCCGGCCGCCGGGAGCAGTCGGCGGGCGAATGCCTCGAGTGCCGCAGTGACCTGCTCGTGGACGTCGTCTGCGGTGCGCCCGGAGCGTTTCAGCACGGCGAACGAGTGGTCGGCGCCCTCGAGAACCTCGAGCCGGGCGTCGGGGAGCCCGTCGCAGACCCCGTGGAGGAGCGAGAGCTCGGCGAGCTTGTCGCGCGTGCCGTTGAGGAACAGGAGCGGGAGCCGGACATCCTGGAGGTGTCTTGCGCGCGTGATCCCCTCCTTGCCGGGCGGGTGGAGCGGGAACGCGAGAAAGGCGATTCCGAGAACTCCGGGAAGCGCCTCCTCGGCCGCGGCTCCCGAGGTCATGCGGCCACCCATGGAGCGACCTCCCGCAATACGCGGCAGGTCGGGCGCCAGAGCGGCCGCGGCGTCGTTCGCCGCGCGAACCGTCGCATGGAGGACGGCGGGCCGATCCGGGCGCCGCCCGCCCGCCTGCATGTAGGGGAACTGGTAGCGCAGCGTGGCGATGCCGCACGCGGCGAACCGCTCGGCATGCTCCTGCATCAGGCGGTGGCCCATGCCGGCGCCGGCGCCATGCGCGAGCAGAAAGAGGAGCCAGCTGTCCGGCGGACGCTGGAGCAGGCCCTGCACCGAGCCGCTCTCGCCGTCGCCGAGCGGAATCGTGACCTCTTCTGCGTGGCTCATTCCAGGCCGAAGCGCTCCTGGGCCATGCCCGCGACCTCTTCGCCGATGCTGAGAGAGGCCGTCGCGGCGGGTGACGGGGCGTTCAGGACGTGCAGGCACCGGTCGGAGCTCGCGATCTCGAAGTCGTCGAGCATCTGGCCGCGTCGGTCGAGAGCTTGCGCCCGGATGCCGCAGCCACCCTCGCCGAGGTCGCTTGCGGTGATCTCGGGGATGAAGCGCCGCAGCTCGGCGGCAAAACGCTCCTCCGAGCCGGATCGCAGGAACTCCTGGAGCCCGATCTTCCAGTACTTCGCACCGAGCTTCCACAGCCCAGGGTAGAGCAGGCTGCTCGCGGTGTCCCGTGCGTCGAAGCTGCCGCGCTCGTAGCCGTCTCTCTTGAAGGCGAGGACCGCATTGGGGCCCGCTTCGACGGAGCCGTCGACGCGACGCGTGAGGTGCACCCCGAGGAATGGGAATCGCGGGTCGGGGACCGGGTAGATGAGGCCCCGCAGGAGGTGCTTGCGCGCGTCCGCGAGGTCGAAGTACTCGCCACGGAACGGGACGATGCGCACCTGCGGTCGGAGGCCGGTCATGCGGGCGATGCGGTCGCAGTGGAGGCCACCGCAGTTGATCAGGAAGCGGCTGCCGTACTCGCCCGAGGCGGTCTTCGCCACCACCTCCTGCGCCCCGACGTGGATGCCCTCCACACGCTGGCCGAGCACGAGGTCGCCCCCGCCCTGTCGCACACGCTCGGCCATGGCCTCGGCCACGACCTTGTAGTCGACGATGCCCGTTTCGGGGATCCAGAGTGCGCTGATGCCGGTCGCGTGCGGCTCGAATTCGGGAATGCGCTCGGCAGGGAGGCGCTCGATTCCCTGCAGGCCATTGGCTCGGCCGCGGCGCTCGAGCTCGTCGAGGCGCGGGATCTCCGACGCGTCGGTTGCGATGACCAGCTTGCCGCAGAGCTCGTAGGGAATCTGCTCCTGCTCGCAGAACTCCACCATGCGTCGCCGTCCGGTGACGCAGTTCTTGGCCTTGAGCGACCCTGGCTTGTAGTACAGGCCGGAGTGGAGAACTCCCGAGTTGTGCCCGGTCTGGTGCTCCGCAGGAGTTGGCTCGGCCTCGACGACGCGCACGCTGAGCCCGAGCTCCTGCAGGGCCATCGCAGTGGCGAGCCCGACGATGCCAGCGCCGACGCAGACGACGTCCGTCGACGGCCGGCTCAATGCCGCACCGGGGGCGTCATTCCGGGGCGGCCTCTTCCGCGCACGGGTAGGAGCCCAGGATCCGCAGCTCCTCCGTGTGCTCTTCGATGGCGCTCAACGCTTCGGCCAGAGCACCTGCCGCCGCGTTGCCTTCCACGTCCAGGTAGAAGCGGTACTGCCACGCGCTTTCGGGGATCGGGCGCGACTCGAGCTTGCTCAGATTGACCCCGCGCCGTGCGAAGTGCGAGAGGACCTCGCTCAGGTCACCCGGTCGGTGACCCGTGCTGAGCATGAGCGAGGTCTTGCACGGCCGGTCAGCGGGGCAGCTTGCTGCCTCGATCGCGATCTCGACGAAACGCGTGAAGTTCGCCGATTCGTTCTGGATGTCCCGTGCGAGGATCTCGAGTCCGACCACGGGAGCTGCCGCCTCTCCGGCGATCGCGGCGACCGTGGGGTCGCCGGAAGCACGGATCCGACTCGCGGCACCAGCGGTGTCGAACTCCTCCTCCAGGGTCACGGAGTCGAGACTGCCCAGGAACCTGGAGCACTGGCGCAGCGCCTGGGGATGGGAGCGCACCGTGCGGATGTCCTCGACCGAGGAGCCGCGCAGCGCGAGCAGGCAGTGGCGGATGCGGGAAACGACCTCACCGGTGATGTGCAGGCCGCCGTCGGCGAGCACGTCGTACGTCTCGTTGATGGAGCCGGCGGTGCTGTTCTCGATGGCGAGCAGAGCGACGTCGTTCTCCCCGGAGCGGACGGAGTCGGCGGCGGCGTGGAAGGTACTGAAGCCGTGCAGCAGGACCCGCGCGGGCAGGCCGGCGTAGCGCTTCTGCGCCGTCATGTGGTGGTAGGACCCCTCTTCGCCCTGGTACGCGACCCGCAGGGGCGCCGTATCGAGCCGGGCGATGTGCGCCTGCTGGTGCTTGATGGACATCTCCATCAGCAGTTGGAAGAGGTTCTCGATCTGGTGCGCGTCCAGGCCCATGTCGGCCGCGAGGCTCCGTACCCGATGGATCACGGCATCCGCCCGCGCCTGATCGCGAATCGGTACGGCCGCACGGGTCTTGGCCTCGATCACCTCCTCCGAGAGCTCGAGTCGACGCTTTACGGCGTCCAGCAGTTTCTGGTCGATCTGCTCGATCTCGCGGCGCACGCGCGCGAGAGGGTTGGCTTCGGGGGAGTCGCTCATCGTGTGCTCACGAGGGAAGATGGATCCTCTCATTCCCCGCACCGAGATGCACGTGCGCGATGGCGCGCGGGGATGGGCCGTGGTGCCGCGGCACGGGGGCGCCGAGCGCTCCGTCTCGCTCCAACCTTTTGATTCCAGGGAGTATAGGGCAACGGAGCGGGCCGGGAGCGTATAGGATAGTGGGTTCGTATGCTCCGGAGCGTCGTGCCTTGCGGGCGGGGCGAGAGGGGGATTTCTTTTGAGCTCTCAGATTCGTTTGGATGATTCCGTGCCGGGCGAGCTTTCGGTGGTGGCCGAGAGCTTCACCGACTTCATTGCCCACTTCTCCTCGTACCTCTCGAGCGACGGCGTCCTGCTCGACGGTGCTCCTCCGCTGGAGCGCTCGAGCGTCGTGCGGGTGCGCTTCAAGCTGAGCGACGGCTTCGAGCTCGTGACCGCACAGGGAATGGTGGCCGGCTGGAAGGAGGGTGGGCTCGGAGTCCACTTCCTGGACATCGAGTCCGGTGCCGAGCTGCTGGCCAAGATCGAAGCGGATCACGCGGCGAAAGGCGGCACTCCGTTCGTCGTGGACGACGCCCCTGCGGCTGCACTGCCGGCCACCGCACCCGCCGTCGCAGAGCCGCCACCCTCGGAGCCGACCGAGCCGACCGAGCCGACCGAGCCGATGGAGCCCGACGCCGAGCCGGAGCCGCTCCGGGGCCTGCTGGGTGAGGAGAATCAGCCGGCGTTCGCGCCGGGTATGGACCGGCTGGAGGGCGAGGGCCGGCAGGAGCATGCGGCGCTCACCGACCTCGGCGAGGCGCCCCAGATGCGGCCCGCCGGGCTGCAGGGCCTGGGCGAAGGCGGCGAGGAGACCGGTGCGGAGCACGACGACGAAGCGCAGCAGGCGGCCGAAAGCGCGTTCGACGGCCCTGGCGAAGCGCAGCGCGAGCTCGAGGCGGCCGAGGAGAAGATGAACGAGCCGCCAGAGCCGCAGGCCGAGGTCTCTCCGGCGGCGAAGGGTCGCGATCTCGCCGAGCTGAGCGACGACGAGTTCGCCGACGAGATCGACAGTGTCCTCGACGTCGCCTTCGGCGGTGGCGACGAGAGTGACCCGGTCGTCGTGCCGGGCGAGGATCAGCCATCCGAGCTCGCGGCGGCAGATTCGACACCCGACGAGCCGCAACTCGACGCTGACGTGCTCGCCGATCTGCTGCACGAGCCCGAGCTCGAGCCGGAGAATGATCTGGAGCTCCAGGGCGACTCCGAGCCGGAGGGGGTCTCCTCGGAGGTGGAGGCCGACCTTGGTCGCTCCGATGCGACGGAGGCCGAGCCGGCCGACTTCAGCACCCGCCTCATCGACGTGGAGCAGCTGGCGGAGGAGGGGCTCCTGGATCCGCCGCTGTCCGCGGAGACCGACGTGTCCGCGTCGGAGGAGGCGCTCGAAGCTGCACCCGTAGAGGAAGCGCTGCTCGAGGAGGCCAACCTCGGCGGGCCGCAGGACGCGGAGCTCTCCGACGTTCCATCGACCGAGCTGCAGCCGGAGCCGCCACCGTCTCTCGACAGCGACTCCCTCCTCGACATGCCGGTGCTGGACGACATGGCAACGTCGTCCCAGGCGGCGTCCGCAGGGACCAGTCATCTGCGTCGAGGCCTGATCCCCCTGCTCCTCCTGGCCCTGGTCGGTGTGGGTGCCTGGCGGGTCGCCGATCTCGTGCGGCAGGAGTTCTCGCGCCTGGAGGAGGGGAGCGTGCCGGCTGCGCGGGTCGCGCTCGAGGACGGGGTCGAGCTCCTCGAGGCCGAGGCCGACTCGCTGCTCGCCGCGAGCCAGGAGGGAGGCGAGATCGAGGTGAGCCTCGCCGGTGGGGCCACCGATCCGCCCGCGACTCTGCTCGAGAACGTCACCTGGAACCCGACGGAGGACGGCACCGAGATCGTGCTCGCCACCAACGGCCTCCTCAGTGCCGCTGACACGTCGGTCATCCACCTCGAGGGGGATCGGCCACGTCTCGTGCTGAAGCTGGGGGGCATGGTGGAGCCCTACTTCGCGAACCAGCTTCCCCTCCGTACGTCGCAGGTGAGGAGCCTCCGGTTCGGCTACCACCTCGGCACGCTGCGCAACGAGATCCACGTGGTCGCCGATCTCGCAGACGGGCGGGTGAGACTCCGGTCCGTCGACCTGTCTCCGGGGCGGCTGGTTCTCTCGCTGCGCTGACGGGAGCGGCGCCTAGTTGTGACTGCTCACAAGGTTGTTCAGAAATAGGAGTGGCCCATCCGAGCTACTTCCGCCAAGCTTTGGTTAGCAAGACAAAGCGCAGGAAGGAGTAGAAGGATGGACCTCCACAAGAATGCCCGAAGCTGTCCGAGGAGTCGAGCGGTGCTCGTCGAGCGGGTGTTGGCAGGGCAGAGCCCGAAGGATGTCGCTGAGGCCCTGGGGCTCAGCGAGCGCACGGTCTACAAGTGGCTCAGTCGGTATCGGGAGGAAGGACCGGAGGGCTTGCAGGATCGACCCTCCGCTCCGCTGCGAAGGCCCCGGAGGCTGGGTCAAGAGATGCAAGACGTCTTGCGCTCCTTGCGCGAGCAGCGTTTGAGCCAGAGCGAGATCTCGTGGAAGACAGGTGTCCCTCGCTCCACCGTCTCTCGATGGCTGCGAAAGTGGGGACTCGGACGGTTGCCGCAGCTGGCTCCTCCCGAGCCGATTCGGCGCTACGAGAAAGAGCGGGCGGGTGAGCTCCTGCACCTCGACATCAAGAAGCTCGGGCGGATCCGAGGTGTGGGCCATCGGATCACGGGCAAGCGTCAGCATCGCAATCGAGGGATCGGCTGGGACTTTGTGCACGTCGCGATCGATGACGCTTCGCGGGTGGCCTATGTGGAGATCCTCGAAGACGAGAGGGCGATCACCGCGAAGGGCTTCCTCGAGCGCGCGTGCAAGTGGTTTGCGGCTCGAGGCATCACCATCGAGCGCGTCCTCACGGACAACGGCTCGTGCTACGTGAGTGGTGACTTTGCAGAGTGCTGCAAGACCCTCGGCGTCAAGCACTCTCGCACGCGTCCCTATCGACCTCGGACCAACGGTAAAGCGGAGCGCTTCATCCAGACGCTGCTGCGCGAATGGGCCTACGCCTTCACCTTCACCTCGTCGCAGGGCCGAGCCGACCTACTCGCTCCCTTTCTGCACTTCTACAATCACCACCGAGCGCACTCAGCACTGAACGCGAAACCCCCGTACTCGAGGCTGGCGCTGAACAACGCTGTGGGAATCGACACCTAGTCGCGGATTCGGAGCGCCACCTTGAGGGCGCGCCGTGCGCGCATGAGCTCGAGTGCCTGAGGCAGCTCGCCGAGGGGCATGCTGGTGGTCAGCAGCCTCGCGCCTTCGACGGTGCCGGCGGCCAGGAGCTCGACGGCCCGTCGAAACGTCGACGGCCGGTGGTGGTAGATGCCGTGCAGGCTCACCTCGGAGTAGTGCACGAGGTGCGTGTCGAGCGGAACGGTGGTGCCCGCCGGGCAACCGCCGAAGAAGGCCACGTGCCCGCCGGGAGCGACACTCGCCATGGCGCGTCGCCACGCGGCACCCGTCCCGGTCGCCTCGATGACGAAGTCGAATGGCGAAGCTGCGAGCGCGGGTGCGGTGTCGCCTCCGCTGTCGGCCACTTCGACCGCCTCCGCTCCGAGCGCCCGGGCGACGTCGAGTCGGTCCGGATGCGGGTCGACCGCGCTCACGATGCCACCCGCGTCGGCGAACAGGTCGACCAGCAGCAGACCGAGCGGCCCGGCACCGATCACGAGGACGCGACCCTCGATGGTGCCGTCGCGGGTGCCCGCCATGGTCGTCAGGCGCTCGAGGCAGTGCACCGCACAGGCGAGGGGCTCCGACAGGCAGGCCACGTGTGGATCGAGCCCTGGCGGCAGGCGGTAGGTGCTGCGCGCGGCGAAGCGGCCGGGCACGAGGAGGCGCTCGCCAAACGCACCGTTGAGGTAGACGAGACGCGTGCAGAGGTTCTCCCGGTGCCGCTGGCACGGCTCACACTCTCCGCAGGAGGCCGAGTTCGCGACGAGCACCTGGTCGCCGACCGCCCACTCGTGCTGCTCGGGCCCGATCGCGATCACGCGGCCGGTCATCTCGTGGCCGAAGGGGCACGGCGGTGTCAGCATCCTGGCGTGACCGCCCCGCTCGTACACCTTGACGTCGGTGCCGCAGGTGGTGGCCGCCACGACTTCGAGCAGCAGCTCGGCTCCCGACGGCTCCGGAACGTCGGGCCGACGCAGCTCGACCGTGCGTGGCCCGGTGAGGTGCCACTGGCGAAAGGCTTCGGTCACGAAAGCGCCCCTTCGTACGCGGCACCCTGCAGCATCACCTTCAGCGCCTGGCGCGAGCGCACGAGATCGCACGCACGCTCGAAGTCGGCGAGGGGAAGGCGGTGGCTCACGACGGGTGTGGGATCGAGTCGCCCCGCGCAGAGGAGTGCCCAGGCCTCGTCCTGATCCGCCGCCGAGCTCGAGTAGGTCGTGAGGATCCGCAGCTCCCGGTGGAAGACCTGGTTGAGGTCGACCCGTGGCGCGTCCGGCGCGTGTGCGAAGAGCACGACGGCGCCTCCCGGGCGTAACAGGCGGGTCGCGAGGTCGAGGGCCTCCCCGCCGCCGGCCGTGTCGAAGACCGCGCCGGCAAACCCCTGCTGGTGCGGCCGGTCGGCCCGGGTCCAGCACTCGAGGCCCAGCTCCCGCGCCTGCTCTGCGCGCGCCTCGTCGGGCTCGACGAGCACCACCTCGCACGTGGGAGCGAGACAGCGCAGCACGAGCGCGTGCAGGAGCCCCATGCTGCCTGCCCCGAGAACCGCCGCGTGGTCGCGCTCCGAGAGGGCTGCCCGGTGGATGCTGCGCACGACGCAGGCCGTGGGCTCGAGGAGAGCGGCCGTCGTGCTCGACATCGTCTCGGGCACGACCTTGACCGTCCCTCGCAGGGCTCGAGGTCCGACGGCGAAGTGTGTCGAGAAGGCCCCCGGGTCGAGGAGGTTCTCCTTGAACGTGGCGCACTGTGTTGGCGCGCCGCGACGGCAGAGATCACAGGCACCACACTCGCGATGGTGAGGGGTCGCGACCCGCGTGCCGATCTCGAAGTGGTCGTCGTCGCTGAGCACCACGCGGCCCACCACCTCATGGCCGAGCACGGTGCCCGGAGGGGCGGTCGTGGAGTCGAGCTTGTAGAGATCGGTCCCGCAGAGCCCGCTCTCGATCATCTGTACGACGAGGCCTCCCGGGGGGAGCGTGGGCCAATCAGCTTCGACCACCTCGACGCCGTGCTGCGCCACCGCCACTACGGTCGCAGTGCGCGAACGAGCCATCGCGGCCTCATGACGGCATTTCTTTCACGAACAGGTCGCGCTTCGCGTACGGGATCTCGATCGACTCTTCTCGGAAGCGCAGGAGCACGGCCATGTACAGGTTGTCGAGCGCGCGCCCGCGGTTCACCGGCTCGGTGACCCAGCCGAGGAGCTCGAAGTCGACCGACGATTCGCCGAGACCGCGCAGACGCACCCGCGGCTCGGGGGAGCCGCAGATGAGGCTCTCGCTCGCCGCGATGTCCATGAGCACGCTGCGGACCTTGTCGAAGTCGGATTCGTAGGCCACCCCAACCTTCACCCGGACCCGATACTTCACGTGCGGGCCACCACTCTCGTTGATGATCTTCGCGTTGCCCATCGTGGCGTTCGGAATGGTGATCTCGACGTCGTCGCGGGTGAGCAGCCGCGTGCTCCGGATGCCGATGTCGGTCACCATGCCGCGCTCGCCGGAATCGAGATTGATGAAGTCGCCCACCTTGTAGGGCCGGTCGGCCAGGATGAAGACTCCCGCAAAGAGGTTGGCGAGCGTGTCGCGCGCGGCAAAGCCGACGGCGAGGCCAGCGACACCACCGGCGGCGAGGAGGCCGCTCAGGTTGCCGCCCCAGATGATGAGGATGGAGTAGACGGTGCCGAGGAAGATCAGCACCTTCGCCAAGTTGTCGAAGATCGGCAGCGTGTGCTTCGAGACGAACTTGAAGCGGTCGCTCATTCGGCTGAAGGCGTCGAGCACCAGGCCGCAGACGCGGTTGAGGGCGAACATCCAGAACAGCACGACGGCCGTGGCCAGGGCGTCGGCGACGTTCTCCGTGATCTCCTCGCTCAGGCCGAGGCGTGAGACGGCGACGCGCAGGCCGATCGAGATCACGGTGATGTAGATCGCTGGCGACAGGGCGTCGAGCGCGTGATCGTCGAGATCGGATTCCGTCCCCCTTGCCCAGCGGCGACAGAGCCCGAGGACGACGAGCTGGACGACCTTCGCCGCGATCAGCGCCGCGGCGAAGATCACCGCCGCCTGGAGCAGCGGGGTCTCGTGCCAGTAGGGGATGTACTGGTCGGCCAGTGCCTCGAGGCGTTCCATCAATCGGTCTCCCCTGCGGCCTCGCCGGACGGGCCCGTCTCAGCGATCGTGTAGAGGTCTCGCTTCATGGGCCAGTCGATCAGGAGGCCCTGGCCGACGCGGGCCGCCGTCGTGTCGCCGTACAGGTGGCTGACGAGGTACATCGCCACGTCGTAGCTCTTGGCACCACCCTCGGACGTCAGCATGCGGCGGTCGTGCACGAAGCTGGTGCCGCGGCGCAGATCGAGATGTGGGAACTGCTCCGCGAAGCGGTCCTGGTCCCCCGGGAAGGTGGTGACCGCGTGTCCGTCCAGCAGCCCGGCCGCTGCCAGCACGAAGGCTCCGTCGCAGAGAGAGACGACCCATGAGGCCTCGTGGCCGACCCGGCGCACCCACTCCATCATCTCCTCGTTCTCCAGATCCGTGTCCATGCTGTGCTCGGCGCTCGGCACGACCAGGATGTCGATCTCCGGGGCCGTCGCGAACGAGTGGTGCGCTCCGACCCGGATGCCTTCGAAGGTGACGACGTCTTCGCCGTCGGGTGACACGACGAAGGTCTCGATTCCCGGGGAGCCGTTCTGCTCCGGCGTGTGGAAGATGGTGTGCTGCAGGATGTCGTAGGGAGCCATGAGCTCGCTGTTGTACACCCCGTCGACCACGAGGAAACCCGCCCGGAGCATGCGATCGGTCGGAACGGAGGGAGCCGGAGCCGCTGCGACGGCGGAAGACGGCCCGCCCTGGGGCTCCGCTGCCGCCTGCTGGCCACAGCCGCAGAGCGCGACGCACGCAAGAAGCGCGAGGGCTGCCGCGTGCCTCGGACGCGATCTGCTGCGCGCACCACCGCGCGCGAGGGAATCACCTTGCTGCACTCGAATCCACCTCCAGGGCAATTGGGAGGCGCCTACAATAGCGAACGGCGAGCTCGCGTCGCGCTCGGGCGCGCGCTCTCGTTCGACGTGAATTCGGAGGGTGGCATCGTGACTTGGCTCAAACTGGGCGCGTGGATGTTGGCGGCTGCGATCACGGCGGGCGCGTTTGGCGCCCACGGGCTGGAGGAGCGCCTCGCGGCCGACCGCCTGGAGCTCTGGGAGACGGCGGCGCGCTACCTGGCCTACGCCGGGCTCGCCGTCCTGTGTCTCGGTAGCGTTGCGGCCCGCGGCGCCACGGCGTCGCAGCAGGTCCGCCGGCCGGCGCTCCTCGTCGCTGTGGGAGGCTTCGTCTTCAGCTCGACGGTCTTTGCGCTGGCTCTCGGAGGCCCCGGCATTCTCGGCGCGATCACCCCGCTCGGTGGTGCTGGAATGATCGTCGGGCTCGTCTGGTTCGCTCTCTCCCTGCGCCCCGAAGAGCACTGAGAAGGGGCTCCGCGAGGCCTCCCTCCTGGGCCCCAGAACGGGGTTTCCGCCCCCGGGGTCTGGGGGTACGATCCCAGCAGCTCGTCACATCCGGTGACGAGGCTGTGCAGGGAGACCTCCCATGTCCAACGGTGCTTTCCGCGTTCCGCCCCCGGTCAACGAGCCGATCCTCGACTACGCCCCGGGCTCGCCTGAGAAGAAGGCGCTCCGGGGCGCGCTGAAGACGATGCTGAGCGAGGAGGTCGAGATCCCTCTTCTCATCGGCGGCGAGGAGGTGCGGACCGGCACGACCCGCGCCGTGGTCTGCCCGCACGACCATGGCCACCAGCTCGGAGTTGCCCACATGGCCGGGCCCGCCGAGGTCGATCGTGCGATTGCGGCGTCGGCCGCCGCGTGGCGCGAATGGTCGGAGATGCCGTTCGAAGCGCGGGCCGGCGTCTTCCTCCGTGCCGCGGACATGCTGGCGGGCTCGTGGCGCGCCCGGCTCAACGCCGCGACCATGCTCAACCAGAGCAAGACGGCCTTCCAGGCGGAGATCGACTCGGCCTGCGAGCTCATCGACTTCCTGCGCTTCAACTGCGCCTTCGCCGAGCAGATCTACCAGGATCAGCCGGCCTCGTCGCGGGGCGTGTGGAACCGGGTCGAGTACCGCGCCCTCGAGGGCTTCGTGTTCGCGGTGACGCCGTTCAACTTCACCGCCATCGCCGGCAACCTACCGACCTCCCCCGCGATCATGGGCAACACCGTGCTCTGGAAGCCGGCGTCGACGGCGCTGCTCTCGGGCTACTACGTCATGAAGCTCCTGCAGGAGGCTGGCCTCCCGCCCGGTGTCATCAACTTCGTCCCGGGCTCCGGCGCGCAGGTGGGTGATCCGGTGATCGCGAGCCCCGACTTCGCGGGGATCCACTTCACGGGCTCGACGCCGGTCTTCCAGGGCATGTGGCGGGACATCGGCAGCAACATCGCGCGCTACCGCTCCTACCCGCGCATCGTCGGTGAGACCGGCGGCAAGGACTTCGTCTTCGCCCACCCTTCGGCCGACGCCGAGCTCCTGAGCGTCGCGCTCGTGCGCGGGGCGTTCGAGTACCAGGGGCAGAAGTGCTCGGCGGCGTCGCGCGCCTACGTCCCGAAGTCGCTCTGGCCGAAGGTCCGGGAGCAGGTCGCCGACCTCGTCGGGTCGATTCGGATGGGCCCGACCACGGACTTCCGGAACTTCATGGCCGCGGTCATCGACGAGGCGTCGTTCGACAACATCAGCGACTACCTGGGCGAGGCGGCCGGTGCCGGCTACGAAGTGCTCACCGGCGGCAAAGGTGACAAGAGCGAGGGCTACTACGTGGAGCCGACCGTCGTCCGGTCGGACGACCCGAAGTCGCGGCTCATGCGCGAAGAGATCTTCGGACCGGTGCTGACCGTGTACGTGTACGACGACGCACAGCTGGACGAGGCGCTGGAGCTCTGCGACACCACGAGCGACTACGGCCTGACGGGCGCGATCTTCGCGACCGAGCGGGGCGACGTGGAGCGGTTGTCCTCGCGGCTCCGCCATGCGGCGGGCAACTTCTACGTGAACGACAAGCCCACCGGTGCGGTCGTCGGTCAGCAGCCGTTTGGCGGCAGCCGCGCCTCCGGCACCAACGACAAGGCTGGCTCGGCGCTCAACCTGCTGCGTTGGACGTCACTGCGCTCGGTGAAGGAGACGTTCGACGGCCCGCGTGCGATCGAGTACCCGCACATGGCGGAGGAGTAGCTGCGACGGGAGCGCTCAGTCGGCGCGTCCGGCGAGCCAGTCGAACATCGGAATCCCCTCCGGCAGGTCAAACGACGCCTTGAGGTCGGCGATGCGCTCGCCCCTCTGCTCGATGGCCCGTGCGCCGATGGGCCCGAGCCAGCCGTTCGCCGTGGCGAGGTAGTCCACGCGGTGCGGGTCGATGCCCATCAGGCGGGCACAGGTAGCGTCGACGGCCGGGAAGTTCGTGCCGACGACAACCGCTCCCACCTGTCGCGGGTTGCCGGCAATGGGGCCGTCGCCGTCCATGCCGACGATGCCGTCCACGATGGCGAGCTGCGGCTGCAGGGTCGCGTTGATGTCGAGGATAGAGCCCTCGATGCCCTGTTGGTGCAGGACGTTCTTGGGCCAGCCGTAGTAGAAGCTCGGCATGACGCCGAAGAGGTTCTTCATGGAGAGCGTGACGCCCACCCAGTGATGGGTCTTGAGCTTTGGCATCGACACGATCCAGTCGAAGTCCTGCAGCACCTGGGGGAACACCATCTCGCGAAGGCTCGTCTCGCGGCCGGCGTTCGGCAGGGCCAGACCACGCTGGAAGTTCAGATCGAGGAAGGGGATGCCGTCCTCCGCGAGCACCTCGCCCATGCCGGACTCGTCGAGCACGAGGATCGAGTCGCGCCGGTGGCCCGGCCCTTCACCGACGGCCACCCGTGCGGCCCCGAGTGCGAGGAACGTCTCCGCTGCCGCGTGCACCATGAGCGGATGCGTGTTGATGTGCGCCGCGCCGAGGCTCGTCTCGACCAGATTGGGCTTGAGGAGGATCCTCTGCCCGCGCACGAGAGCCTCGGTGACCCCGATCTCGCGCAGTGCCGTTTCGATCACGCGACGCAGGTCGATGTCGTAGCTGGGCGCCGCAGCGATGAAGGTCTGCGCGGTCGTACCTGGCGTACAGCCCTGCAGCGCGAGACCTGCCGCGCCGAGGGCGGCGCCACCGCGCAGGAGATCGCGTCGGCTGACGCGTCGGGGGCTGGCGAACGAGCGGATCGGATTCAACGGAGGGCCTCCGGAAGGCCCCGAGGAGCGCTCAGGGCAAGTGCAACGAGGGCGAGCAGGGAGGTGTCGAACGCGCCCAACTGGTCCTGACGTGCGAGGGCGCGCGCCAGCGCAGCGTCGGCATCCGGTGGCCGTCGCTGCCACGCCGAAAGCCCCAGAGTGGCCCACGAGAGGGCCAGGGGCGAGCGGAGTCGGGGGTAGGTCTCCTCGAGGTAGGTCAGGCTCGGAGCGACCTCGGTCGCGGGAACCCGACCGGCGAGGCCGGTGAGGGCGACGCCGGTGCTGTCGGGGGCGGGGTGCATGATCTGCTCGAACGTGCGGGTGTTGCCGTAGTTCCAGCCTCCGCCCTCGATCTGACGGTCGAGCAGAAGTTGCTCGGCCTCACTGCAGCGGGCATGGTCGGCACGGTTGGCGAGGCGCAGCGCGAGGAGGGCCATGGAGGTCGGTTCCACCCACGAGTGGGTGGCCTGGATCCACGACCAGCCGATGAGCGTCGCGTCGTGGCCGACGAAGGGGCTGTTCGGCATGGCGAGTCCGCCCGACCGCGTGAGCAGGAAGTCGATGCTGCGGGCCGCTGCGTCGGCGTGGGCGGTCGACGGTGTCCACGCGAGGGTGGCGAGCGTGGTGGGCCAGTAGGCGGTCGGCTGTTCGGGTGTCACGGTGACGCGGCCGTCCGGGTGCTGCGCCCGGGCGAGATCGTCGCGCAACGTGGCGGCGAGCGCCGAGCGCTCCGTCGCGCCCGGCTCGACCGCGCGCGCACCGCGCAGAGCCAGGACCGCCCAGGCCGTGGCGTCCATCCGGGGCACGGGATCTCCTTCGAGACCGGCCATCCCGCCTTCGGTTCGGCGTGCCTCGACCTGACGGAGCGCGGTGTGCAGGGTCGCGAGGGTGTCCTCACTCATCGACGAAAATCTATCGCGTGGCGGTCCTCGTAGGAACCGCACGCACCTCGAAGCGCCCGTCGGGGGAGGTGTGGATCACGCCACAGGACGCGACGGCGGCGATCAGGCCTTCGGAGAAGGGGATGCCGCGGGGGCGCTGCTCGAGGAGAATGTGCGTGATGCGATGGCGCTGGAGCCAGGCCATGCCTTCGTCCGCCGTCTGCAGGTCGCGCGTCGCGTCGGCGATCTGTGACGCCTCGAAGAAGCTGTCGGCGATGTAGGACCGGCGCAGGTAGAAGCCGTGGTTCGTGTTGATCAGCAGGAGCCGGGCCTCGGGCGCGAGGGTCGCGTCGATCCACCGGTAGGTCGGGTGCACGATCGCCTGCTCGAGGCGCTGGCCGTGGCGCACGAGGTCGCGGCCGAGGCGGCCGGTCTGCTCCATGTACACGAGGTTCACGTGGAGCGCAGCCCCAGCCACGGCGAGGCCACAGAGCCCCCAGGTGAGACCCGCGCGGCTCCGGTCGCGCAGCAGGAGGTGAAGGCCGCGCACCGCACAGGCGGCGACCAGAGGCAGTGCCGGAATCAGGAAACGCATCTGCTGCGAGCTCAGGGCCCACAGCACGAAGAGTGTCGCGGCGCCCACGGCGAGCGCGCGGGCGGGAAGGTCACGCCAGACGGCGGGGAGCGCGGCGAGCGCTGCCAGGGCCCACAGCCAGTGCAGCGCACCGTCGAAGGTGGCGTACCCCAGCGCACCTTCGAAGATCACGCGGTAGGGGAGGAGGAGATAGTCGACCGGGCTGCGCCCCATTCCGATCGCCTGCTGCCACGCACTGTGCTGGGCCCCCAGCTCCGGGCTCCAGTGCGGACCGCCGAAGACCCCGAAGAGCAGGGGGTACACGGGGTTGCCCGTCAGCCAGGTGCTTTTGGCGAGCCACGCTCCTCCGAGCACGATGGAGGGGGCCAGCACCCGGAGGGCCGCCCGCGTGAGCAGCTGGCGCCGGGCGCGGAGCGCCGGTTTTGCCGCGACAAAGGCCGCGGTGGCTGCGCCCAGCGCCACGAGGCCGAAGAAGCCGTTGAGCTTGGAGCCGACCATTGCGGCGACGGCGAGGCCGGCGAGCAGGGCGTGTTGGTCGCTGTCGGACTGGCTCCCGGAGCGCAGGCTGCGCAGGAGATGCAGGGCCGCGGTCGCCAGGAAGAAGGCGGTCGCGAGATCGATGTAGGCGATGCGCATCTCGTACTGGACGACGGGGTTCATGAGGACGAGCCCGGCGGCCAGCGTGCCCGCGACGGGTGCGCCGCCGCCGTGGACCGCAAGGCGGGCGGTCGCGAGCAGCGTCAGCGCGCCGAAGGCGAAGTGCAGCAGCTTGGCGGTGACGTGGCCGTGAATCGACATCGCCAGCCCGAACAGCAGGTCGGTGCCCAGCGGCCAGTGGGCGTACACGAGCATGGGCTGGCTCACGAAGCCGCCGCTCTCGAGGAAGAGGCGGGGGAGCGTGAGGTGGTAGACGTTGGCGTCCCAGGCGACGTTCGGGCGCAGCGCGTGGAGGCAGAGCACGGCCAGCACGACGCCGATTGCCACGAGCAGCGGCGCTCGCGCAGGAAGGTGGGTGTTTCCCGGGACGTCGTCCGTCGGGATCTCCGGGTGCACGCCCCGGTTCCGCCAGAGCACCACGGCACCCAACGCCGACGTGGCGAACGCCGAAACGACGAGGACGGGGGGCCGATAGAGCCCGGTGGACGCGAGCGCAAACGCGAGACACATCCACAGGAAGGCCCCCGCCGCGACGAGGTCACAGAGGCGCCCGACAGAGCTCCTCGTCCGCGGCAACAGCCCCGTCAGCGAGGCTCCCGTGAGCGCAAGTGTCGCCACGACGGCCAGCGCTGAGAGGAGCTGCAGGCCCAGGTAGCTCATGTCGCTCGGCGGCGCGTCAGCCGGCGCGAAGCTCCTGCAGCGCGCTCATCATCGACGCGATGTCGGTGAACTTCTCTCGCACCTTGCCTTTGCCTTCTCCCCGGCGGAGCTCTTCGGCGTCGAGCAGCTGCCAGTCGGCGTAGGAGACGACATCGACACCACGCTCGGCGAGGAGTGCGTCGATGGCTTGGCGGCTCTTCGCGCCACCGGAGGCCGTGTCCGACGCCTCTCCCTCGCGGTCCGCGAGGTCTTCGAGCATCTTGGCGACCGTCGCCTGCGAGTCGGGGCCGTTCGTGCCGATCAGGCCGCTCGGACCGCGCTTCGCCCAGCCGACGACGTACTGATGCGGAACGACGGGGCCTTCGTGTCCGTCCGTGATGCGCCCCTCGTCGTTGCAGAAGATGCCCCAGCGCTCGTGAAACGGGACACCCTCGATCGGTACCCCGCGATAGCCGACCGCCTTGAAGACGAGGTCGACGTCGATCACCTCGATGTGGTCGGTGCCGCGCGGTCTGGGCGTACCGTCGTCGGCGGCGTAGAGCTCGTTGGTCTGGATGCGCGCCTGCGTGAGCTTGCCGTCGTCGCCGAGGAGCTCGATCGGCGACACGAGGAACTGGCAGCGGACCTGGCAGCCGTCGCGCGCCGGCTTGGTCGACTGCTCTTTCAGGTAGTCGACGTTCTTCCTCGCGCTCGGCGCCGCCTCGTTCTCGAGCCAGGTGGCGCTCAGCTCGTCGAGGTCGACCTCGGCCGGATCGACGGCGAGATGCGCCGACTCGAGCTCGCCGATCTCTTTGATCTCTTTCGGGCTGAAGGCCGCCTGTGCAGGGCCGCGCCGTCCGAGGATGAGGATCTGCTCCACGGTGCTCTCGCGCAGAGCGGCGACCGCGTCGTCGGTGATGTCGGTCTTCGCCAGCTCGTCGGGGTCCTGCGCGAGGACCCGTGTGACGTCCATGGCGACATTGCCGTTGCCGACGACGGCAACCGTCTTCGCCCGGTCGAGCCCGAACGCGCGATCCTGGAAGTCGGGGTGGCCGTTGTACCAGCCCACGAACTCGGTGGCGGAGTAGACACCGTCGAGATCTTCGCCGTCGATGCCCATCGGCCGGTCGGATTCGTTGCCCGTCGCAAAGACGACCTGGTCGTAGTGCTGCGCGAGCTCGTCCACGGTCAGGTCGCGTCCCACCATCACGTTGCCGAGGAAGCGGAAGCCGTCGTTCTGCGCCGTCTTGTCGTAGACGCGGATCACGTTCTTGATCTTCTGGTGATCCGGCGCCACGCCGCCGCGCACGAGGCCAAACGGTGTCGGCAGGCGGTCGAAGAGGTCGACCTCGACGTGAAGACCTTCGGCCTTGAAGAGTGCGCCGATCGCATAGAAGCCGCTGGGGCCCGAGCCGACGACCGCAACTCTCAAAGGACGTTCTTCACTGCCGAGGGGATGGGCCATGCGCTTCTGCCTTCTCTGGGGGGGTGAATGACGGCGGCTATCATAGCGTCACATGAGGGCCTTGCATCGACCTCTTCGGAGTCGCCCCACAGCCACCGTGAGCGTGTGTCATGGCGCTCCCTGAGGGCTTCGCCTCGAGCTGTCGTCTCTGCGGCTCGCCGATCCATCCGGAGGGTCAGAAGTGCGGCCACTGCGGGGAGAGCTACGCCGAGGGAGGGGCAGCAAGGCACCGCCTCCGCATCCACCGCGCGCGCATGGTGCGCGCACTCGAGCGGCTCCGCGCCGGGGTGGCATTCCGGGTCGCCACCTCGCTCACCCAGCGGCATCTGCCGAAGGTCGTGCTGCTGGTCCTGGGCGGCATCCTGGTGACACTTGCCGCTGCCATGGTGGTCACCGTCGTCAGCGTTCTCATGCAGGAGCGTCTGGGCACCTGGGCCTGGGTGGTCATCGGTGCAGCGGTCTTCCTCGCGCTGGGCGGCGTGGTCGGCTCGTTCGTGAGCGCTCTGGTTCTGCTGCGGGTGCTCGCCGGTCGTGCCGATCGCATGGCGCGACGCTGCGTGCGCGACTGGGCGGCGACCTCGTCGCTCAGCTGTCCGACCTGTCAGGGGCGGTTCGAGACAGTGGTCTACGCGCAGGCGCAGGCGGTTCCGTGTCCTTGGTGTGACGCCGAGGTCGAGTCGGCCGACGGCCGCGAGTCGGATCCCACGGTGACGGTGGCGCGCGAGACCGCGATGCGGCACAAGTCGGAGCTCGGCCCGAAGGCCTATCGACATCTGATGCGCAAGCTCGGGCGTCGCCCGCTGCGAACGCTGCGCGTGCCTCTGGAGGGCTTCCGCTCGCGGGCCGGGCTGATCTCTGGAGAGCCGGAAGGGGTGTCGCTGTGGTCGAGCCTCGAGTACGTCGACTCCGAGCCGACCCTTCGTGTGGAGGTGGATGCGCCGACCGGGCATACGGGGCTCTGGTTCGTCCGGCCCGAAGTGGAGTCGGACCTGCGAGCCGCGGGCGAGCTCTGGGGCGTCTCTCTACCGGAGATCTCTGCGCGTGCCGCGTTCCGCGACCTGCCCGGTTGGATGATCTACGCCGAGCCCGGAGAGGTGCCGCTGGATGCGAACCTGCTGGAGGGGCTGCTGGCCGTGCTCGGGCCGCGCGACGCCCTGCTGGTGGACGCCGGCGGGCTCTCCGTGTGGCGGCGCAGCGGCAACTTCGTCGCCCTCTTTCGCCCATGGGTGCTGCTGCGGGACTCCAGTCAGGAGCTTCTGGCCGTCGCCCACGCGCTGCGGCAGCAGCCGGGGCAGCTGGAGCCGGCGGGTGCAGGGCCGCGGCCGATCGAGAGCGAAGACACGACGAACGACCGAGCGAGGGAGGGGCAGGGTGAGTGAGACCGACCAGAGCGAGGTGAAGGAGGAGCTCGATCGCCCCGTCGCGATCGTCCGGGATCCGGATACGAAAGGCGCGCTTTGGACCATCGTGCTCAACCGGCCCGAGGTCCGCAACGCGGTGAACAACGCGACCTCGGAGGCCTTGGCGGATGCGTTCCGTGCCTTCGAGGCCGACGACACGGCCCAGGTGGCCGTGCTGTGGGGGAGCGGTGGCTGCTTCTGCGCCGGCGCCGACCTCAAGGCGGTCGCTTCCGGCGAGCGGGCTTCGCGCTACCGCACGATCTCCGCCACCGAAGGTGACGGCCCCATGGGTCCCTCCCGCATGCTGCTCTCGAAACCGACGATCGCCGCGGTGTCCGGTTACGCGGTCGCCGGTGGTTTGGAGCTCGCCCTGTGGTGCGATCTTCGCGTGGTCGAAGACGACGCCACGTTCGGCGTGTACTGCCGTCGCTGGGGCGTGCCTCTCATCGACGGTGGCACGGTGCGGTTGCCACGTCTCATCGGGCTCTCGCGTGCGCTCGACATGATCCTCACGGGGCGCCCCGTGGCGGCGCAGGAGGCGTTCGACATCGGTCTGGCGAACCGCGTCGTACCCAAAGGCCAGGGCCGCACCGCGGCCGAGGCGCTGGCGCGCACCCTGCTCAAGTTCCCCCAGCACTGCATGCGCACCGACCGGTTGTCGGCGTACCGTGCGCTCGACGGCTCCCTCGAGGAGGCGATCGCCCGGGAGTTCGAAGAAGGACAGAAGGTCCTCGAGACGGAGGCGGTGCGTGGCGCGCAGCGCTTCGCGGAAGGTCGAGGACGAGGAGGCAGTTTCCGTGATCTCTGATGCGAGTGCCCGGCGCACGGGTCATCTGTGGCTCGTCGCTCCTCTCACCCTCGCGCTGTGCGCGCTCCTGTCCGTCGCCTGCGGTGGTCCTGCACAGGGGGAGAGCGCCGCGGTCGACGAGGTGAGCCTCTCACCGGAGGGCTGGAGCGCCGACTACGACACCTTCATGGCGCAGCAGCTGGAGCGCAGGTCGACCGCCGGCACCGCCACCGGCTCCCAGGGGGGCGTCGCCGTCGCCTACAACGGCCTCGCCGCACGTGCGGGTCTCGAGGCGTTGCAGCAGGGCGGCAACTGCGATCGACGCCGCCCTCACGACGGCGCTCGCTCAGGTCGCCCTGACGGCCGGTGCGCCGATCAGCTACTTCGGCATGATGTCTCTCGTCTACTACGAAGCGTCGACCGAGACGGTGCACACGATGAACGCCGAGTGGAACACCGTCCTCGGGGAGACGAGCCCCGGCACCATTCCGGGCGGCGTCGATCTCTCCGATCCCGAGCGCGGCATGCTCGGGCGGAACCCGAGTGGCCGGACGGCTCTGGTGGGTGGCTTCATGAAAGGGGTTGGTGCGGCGCACGAGCGCTTTGGCGCGCTGCCGTTCGCGTCACTCTTCGAGCCTTCCATCCACATCGCCGAGAACGGCTTCGAGATCTCGGACGCGATGGCGGGCGCGTGGGACATGCGGCGAGACGACCTCGCCCGGCTTCCGGAGACGGCAGCGACGCTGCTCAAGCCGGACGGCAGCGCGTACGCAGGTGGAGACGTGCTGCGCCAGCCCGCTCTCGCCGCGACGCTGCGCGCGGTGGCGGAGCAGGGCACCGGCCACATGTACGAGGGGCCCTGGGCCGAGCGCCTGGTCGCGGCCGTGCAGGCCGACGGCGGCAAGATGACCCTGGAGGACCTCTCCAGGTACGAGGTGATCTGGGCGGATCCGCTCGTCGCCGAGCTCCCGAACGGCTACTCGGTGGCCACGAACCCGGCCCCCAACAACGGCGGCGTCGCCCTCGTGGAGGCGCAGAACCTGCTGGTCGCCTCCGGGGCTCTCGAGCACGGGCACTGGTCGACGTCGTCCGAAGCGCTCCGGCGTGCGCTCCAGGTGTCGCAGATGTACATCCTCGACTTCCTGCCGGACGCGATGCGCAAGAGCCTCTACCCGGGCGTCGGTTTCACTCCCGAAGAGCGGGTGACACCCGAGAACGCGGCCAAGCTCTGGGCGCTCATGGAGCAGGGCAAAGGCCTCGTGCGCTGGAAGCCGCAACCGCCCAAACACTCCGACGACGTGGTCGTGATCGACCGTCACGGCAACATCGCCGCGATCACCCACAGCATCAACTGCGTGATGTGGGGCAAGACCGCCATCGTGGTCGACGGCGTCACCATCGGCGACCCGGGGTCGTTCCAGCAGGCCCAGATCGAGCGGGCTGGCCCCGGCAACCGTCTGGAGTCGCCCACGGAGACGGGCATCCTCTTCCGTGACGGCGTGCCTTACCTCGGTTTCGCGTCGATGGGCTCCGGGCTGCACCAGCGCACCCTGCAGGGGCTGGCCAACGTCATCCACTTCGGTATGGACGTGCACGAGGCGATCGATGCCCCGGACTTCTTCATGAACGCCACCGACCCGACAACGTTCGAGGCGAGCGCGGTGGTGCCGCTGGGCCGCTTCGAGAAGGAGGTGCTCGACGGCACCGGTCTGGCCTACCGCGAGGTGGATGTCGAGAGCTCGAGGTTCGGCGGCGAGGGGATCTGGGTGGCCGTACGCCGCGATCCGAAGACCGGCGAGATCCGCGCCGCCTCCCACAACCGCAACAACAGCGCGGCGTTGGCGTTCGATTAGGCGTGCTGCGTAGCACGCCGAATCGAACTCATGTCGATGCTCCAGCCGCTGACGCGGCTTTCGCGCAGCGCGGCTTCGCCGCGCGCTTGACGGTGTGCTCGCCGTGAGGGGTCTCACGGCTGCGCGCACCCATCACTCGCGGACCGCTCCATGCGCAGCAAGCTGCGCGTCGCTCCGGCTTCGCCGCGCTCGGCCGGAGGCCTCGCGTGGTCGCTCAAGTGAGCTTTGGGCGCGGACCAGGAGCCAAGGAAGCGACGACTTGGACGTGCGAGGACCCGTCCCGGCGATCGGTCAAGCGCGTCGTAGGCCGGGGCGGGCGGCGCAGCCGCCCTCCGGTCAAGCGCGAGCGGAGCGAGCTGCGCGAAAGCCGCGGAGCGGCTGGAGCTTCCGCCGTGCTCGGAGCGGTGGTACCACTCCTCCGCTCGGCCTGAGACTCGCAGACCGCTCCAAGCTCGCTGGCGCTCGCGTCGCTGCGCCTCCTCGCTGGGCTCGTCGCCGGTCGGGCGGCGCAGCCGCCCTCCGGTCAAGCGCGAGCGGAGCGAGCTGCGCGAAAGCCGCGGAGCGGCTGGAGCATCCGCCGTGCTCGGAGTGGTGGTACCACTCCTCCGCTCGGCCTGAGACTCGCAGACCGCTCCAAGCTCGCTGGCGCTCGCGTCGCTGCGCCTCCTCGCTGGGCTCGTCGCCGGTCGGGCGGTGCAGCCCCTCCGGTCAGGCGCGAGCGGAGCGAGCTGCGCGAAAGCCGCGTCAGCGCCTGGAGCATCGGCATGATGTGACCTCCGCGTGCTATCAGCACGCAGGGAGGTCAAGCGCGCGCCGAAGGCGCGCTGCGCGGAAGCCGCGGAGCGGCTGGAGCATCGACATGTGTGACCTCCGCGTGCTAATCAGCACGCAAAAGGAGGTCAAGCGCGCGGCGGAGCCGCGCTGCGCGAAAGCCGCGAAGCGGCTGGAGCATCGACATGAGTGACCTCCGCGTGCTACCTAGCACGCAAGGGAGGTCACCCCAGGCTGATCTTGACGAAGTTGGCGAGGAGGCTCTGGATCTCCTCGGCTTCCAGGTCGTCGACGTGGGTCCGCTGCTCGTACAACGGCTGGAGATCGCGGAGGAATGCCACCTCCACGAAGCCGTCCTCCTGCAGCTCGATCTCGAGGTTGCAGCGGATCACGCGGTGTGCCTCCAGCGTGAACTCGAAGCGGAGGTGGCGCTTGTGCAGCTGGCGGAGGCGCGTCGGGTAGCCGCGCGCGTGGAGCCGCTCCATCAGCCGCCTCAGCTGTGGCTTGAGGCGCTCCTCGGTGAGCATCTCGAACCGTTGGCGCTGGGCCGCGCGCCGGATGCCCTGGCGGCGCCGGCGGCTCATTTCGAGATCCTTGCGGCGCTCCACTTCCCCGAGGACGTCGTCGAGGGTCAGCCCTTCGATCAGCTCGGCGGCGCTGTCGTCCTCTTCGGGCTCGTAGGGCGAGGCGGTCGGCTCTTCCGGTGCCGCAGGCTCCGTCGACACGAGGTCGTAGGGAGACGGGACCTGCACGGCCGGCGCGGGGGTGTCGAAGGGCGACGGCAGGGCCGGCGGCGGCACCAGGTCGGGGGCCTCGGCGGGAAGCGGCTCCGGGGCGAGGTCGTCGCCTGCCGGCGGATCGGAGTCCGGCGGCCGCAGCGCCTCTGCCATCTCGTCGAAGATGCTCTGCGCCTGGCCTCGTGCATCGAGGTCGATGCGCTCGGACGTGGGTGTCTTCGGGGCTCTCCGCGGCAGGTCCGGGTGCAGGAGCTCGTCGGCAGGGTGCCAGCGGTTGACGCCGGGGCCCCGGACGAGCGCGTTGGGTGCGAGGTCGCCGTTGTCGAAGAGCGCGCGGAGGTAGCGCGCACTGACCGGGCCCCGCGGCTCGCCACGATGCACGTAGAACCAGCCCGAGCTGGAGTCACTCGGGTCGGACCGTGGCGCTGGAGTTCGAGAGCTCATTGGAGAAGACGGTCAGAGGAACTGACGATTCTAGCGCGCCGGGGCGACCCGTCCCAGCGGATCGCGATGGCTGTCGCCTGCAGTGGCGCAGCGGGCGTCAGGCGACGTGCTCGAGGGCCTCGAGTATGCGCGGCGACGACGCACCGGGCGGCACACCCACCTGCAGATCGACGAGGGCGCGCCGTGCGTCGCGGTCGAGGGTGGGCTCTTCGAGCACGGCGCGGAGGTGCCCTGCGAGCTCCTCGCGGCTGCGCGCGAACCGGGCGGCCCCGAGCTCGACGACCGGCCGGTAGTGGTCGTAGCGGTAGTAGTGCTCCCACAGCGGGCGCCCGAACGGTGGCGGAGAGGCGACATCGAAGGCGACGTTCACGACCGGACGATCGTGCAGCGCGAAGTCCAGGGTCATCGTGGAGGCGAGGTTGATGCCGACATCGGCGTGGCGGACGAGGTTCGTGAGCTCGTCGACATCCTCGTCGGTCGGGAGCTTCACCGACCAGTCTTCGCCGGCGTCGGTCCAGCGCGGCGGCCTGAAGAGGAGGTCGCCGAACGTGCCGCGGAGATGGTCGTAGCGCCCGCTCGTGTCGACGGGCGCCGGCCGAACGAGGACCTGGGGTCGCCCGCGCGCCGTGTCGAGCTCGCCCCCGGCCGCCAGCTCCAGCACGATCCGCGCGTGCTCGGGGTCTTCCGGGCACGTGAGCACGTCACCTCCGGAGTAGCAGATCAGGGGACGCCCTGGATCGGCGCCGACCGATGCGAAGAAGTCCTCGCGAGGCAGCACACGCTCCGGCTGCGCGTAGGGATCGAACTGCGGCGTGCCGACCACGTGCACGCGGTCACCTGGGATCTCCGGGTAGAAGCGGAGGAGCTCCTCGCGCATGAGGTCGCTCCACACCAGGTAATGGTCGAAAGGGGCGACGATGCGCCCCTTCGACGTGAGGTTGTCCCAGCTGAAGATCAGGGTTGCGGTGGGGATTCCGAGGCTGCGGGCCGCGAGGACCGGCGCGATGATGTTGGTCGGCCGATGGTGGGAGCAGAGGAGCACGTCGGGCTGCCAGCCGGTGAACAGGTCGACGTAGTGCGGCACCGCGCTGCCGCGGGAGACCAGCCGGCAGTGCGCACGGTCGAGTCGCTGCAGCCTGCGAGGGGTGGAGAACGCGCGGGACGCGGCCCGTGCCGTGCGCTCGAGCAGCCGGTGACGCCACGAGCCGCGGGGCGTTTGGCGCAGCTTGAGGCGCATGGACGTGGTGTCGGCCCAGCGCATCTGGCCGTAGAGCAGCGTGCTGCGGGCGAGCTGACGCGCCTTGGACTCCGGGTCGGCGACGAGCGGGTGCCAGCCGGCGTCGCGGGAGCCCTCTGCGTCCGCGTAGCGGCCGACGTGTGCCTGCGGGATGGCGTGCAGGACGTGGCAGTTGCCGCGCTGCGTGGCGAGGCGCAGGAAGGGGCCGAGCACGAGATTACGGATGCCCACCCCGTCGGGCACCAGAACGACGGACTTCACGGTGCAGGGGAGGGGCGCGAGGCCAGCAGGCGCTCGGCGCGCGTCCAGTCTTCCATCGTGTCCAGGTTCACGGACGGCTCGTCGTCGACCAGCTCGCCCAGGCAGCGGGAGCCGTAGAGCGAACCACCGAGCACCACAGCCGTCCGCGTGACGTACACCGACCCTTCGCGGTGGAAGGCCGGCCGCAGGTCCTGTCGCCTCGGGATCGGCTCCAGCCCACCGAGGGCCAGATGCAGCGCGCCGCTTTCTTCGAAGTACACCCAGTCGGGGTGATGCTCGTGGGGCACGCTGCGGACGGTGAAGACGCTGTCGGCGTCGCTTCGCTTCAGGCGCTCGACGCAGCGGTCGATGAGAGCCGCGGTGCGCAGAGGGTGCGTCGGCTGCAGCAGGCAGACGGCGTCGAACGTGTCCCCCTCCTCCTCGAGTGCGCGCACGGCGTGCTGCACGACCGGCAGGGTCGGTGTGTCGTCGCGGGCGAGCTCCTCGGGGCGCAGGAACGGCACCTCGAGCCCCCACTCCCTCCCGATCTCGGCGATCCACTCGCTGTCGGTCGACAGGACGCGGCGCGTGAGAGTCCGTGCCTGAAGTGCGGCCTCGGCCGTGTAGGCGAGCAACGGTCGGCCGGCCAGATCACGCACGTTCTTCTGGGGGATCCCCTTGGATCCCGCGCGCGCGACGACGAGTCCGAGGGTGCGCATGGTCAGTAGGTGAGGCGCTTCTCGATGGTGAGCGGCGCCTCTGCGAGAAGCTTGGCGATGCGCTCGCCGGCGTCGCCGTCGCCGTAGATCTCCTCGCGGTCGTAGCGACCGTGCTCGACCTGCACGCGGATGCCCTCGGTGATGGACTCCGCGTCGTGCCCGCAGTCTCGTACGTTGGCGCCGCGCTCGCGGCCCGCCTGCCGGGAACCGATGTTCACGACCGGCACGCCGAGGAACGAGCACTCGCGGATGCCGACGCTCGAGTTGCCGACGAGACAGTCGGCGCCGAGCAGGAGCACGAGAAAATCGCTCGGCGCCATGCTCTTGAAGAAGCGCATGCCGGAGGCGTCCTGGAGCTCGCGGAACTGGCGGATCGCCTTCGACGTGCCATCGGAGCCGGCGTCGACGTTCGGCCAGAACCAGAACGTCGGGCGGTCGAGGCTGCGCACGGCCTGCAGCGCCACCATCGCCTGCTCGCGGCTGGCCGCAACCTCGGTCGTCACGGGATGCATCAGCACGACGAGGTAGCCGTCGTCGGTGGAGAAGGTGTCGCCGACCCCGCCGTAGCGCTCGAAGGGGTCGAAGTCGAGGCCGTTGCCGCGCTGCGCGGCCACCCGCGCCGCGATGTCGACCGACGGGCAGCCGGTCACGTGCACGGCATCCGGCGACTCTCCCATGCGCACGACGCGCTCCGCCGCGCCTTGGGTCGACACGAGGTGCAGGTCGGAGAGCTTGGTGACGGCGTGTCGGACCTTCTCGTCGATCGAGCCGGTCACCTCGCCACCCTGGACGTGGGCGACGGGGATGTTCATGTAGCTGGCGGCGATGGTCGTGGCGAGCGTCTCGTAGCGGTCGGCGATCGTGACCACGGCGTCGGGTCGCAGATTGTCGAAGACGGTGGCGAGCTCCATGATGCCGAGGCCCGTGGTCTTCGCCATGCTCTGCAGGTTCTCGCCCTCGAGCACCATGTACACCCGCGCCGCGATGTCGAAGCCGTCGGCCTCGATGGTGTCCACGGCCGTGCCGTAGCGCTCGAGCAGGGCCGAGGCCGCAACCACGAGCTGCAGCTCGAGCTGCGGATGCCGGTCGATGGCCGCCAGCGCGGTGCGGATGCGGGAGTAGCTCGGTCGCGCCGTGACGACGACGCAGATCTTGCGCGGTGCGCTCACTAGGCCTGCCCTCCGTCGTCGGGGTCGAGGTGGTCCTCGGTGAGCAGCTCGTCGCGGCCGAGCGGGCGCGTCAGGCGTCGGCCGAGCACGTCGAGGTGGCGGGTCGCCGGCACGCCGGTGCCGGGTTTCTTCGCCACGAGGTCGCCGCCTTCGAGCACGTGCCCTTCCGCCAGGTCGGCGCGCGCGACGAGGCTGCGCTGGAAGAGGGAGCGCATGTCCGCCTTCTGCGCGGCCATCGCGTCTTTGTCGACGGGGTGGCGCAGCGCTCGACGCACGCTGCGGCTCGACTGCACCAGCTGACGGAGCTCCGCGGGTGTCAGCGAGCTCGACACGTCGGGGCCAAAACCGTCCCGCGACAGCGTCACGTGCACTTCGAGCAGCTCGGCGCCGAGCGCCACGGCGGCGATGCCGGGCCCCACGGAGGCGCTGTGATCGGACAGGCCAACGGGGCAGCCGTAGCGCTGCCGCATCTCGGCCAGGACGTTGAGCCCGATCTCCTCGGGCGGGCACGGGTAGCTCGACGTGCACTGGAGCACGGCGCGGGGCTGGGTGTCGAAGAGGGCCATGGCCGCGTCGATCTCGCTCCACGGGCTCATGCCGGTGGACACGAGGACCGGCCTGCAGGTGGCGGCGATCGCGTGCAGCAGCGCCGGGTGCGTCAGCTCTCCCGAGGCCACCTTCCACGCTTCGATGTCGATCCGGTCGAGGAGCTCGACGGCGGCCACGGAGAACGGCGAGCTGAGGAAGATCAGACCGGCGTCTTCGGCGTGCTCCTTGAGCGCCCGCCACTGCGGCTCGGTCCACTCCATCCGCTGCCAGTACTCGTACCGGGTCTCGTCTTGCGGGCTGAACTTCACCCGCCAGGGCTCGCTCGGCGTGCTCTCCTCGGCGGCGATGTGCGTCTGGAACTTGACCGCATCGGCGCCGGCGCCGGCGATCGCATCGACGTACGCATGCGCGCTACCCAGGCTGCCGTCGTGCGCCTGGGCGACCTCGCCGATCACGAAGACGTCGCGGCGCTTGGCCGGGGTGTCAAACCACGTCTGCAAAGCTCTTCTCCATGCGCCGGAACCAGTAGGCACCGCTCACGAGGACCGCGACGGCCATGCCCGCCGACACGAGCACCATGGCGCCGGGCCTCTCCGAGCTACCGAGCAGCGCCCAACGGAACCCTTCGACCACGCCGAGCATCGGGTTGAGGCTGTAGACCGTGCTCCACGGGCCGCTCAGCTGCGCTGCCGCGTCCTCGGCCGCATAGCCGACGGGGGTCGCGAAGAGCCACAGCTGGGTGATGAACGGAATCGTGTAGCGCACGTCGCGGAACTGCACGTTGAGCGCCGAGAGCCAGAGCCCGACGCCGAGCGCCGTGACGAGGGCGAGCAGCAGGAAGGCCGGCAGGAAAGCGACGGACGCGGACGGGGTCACGCCGAAGAATGCCATCAGCCCCAGCAGCACGACGAAGGCGATGACGAAGTCGACCAGACCCGCGAGTACCGTGGCCAGGGGGATGATGATGCGCGGGAAGTAGACCTTCTTGATGAGGTTCTGGCTGCCGACGAGCGAGTTCGCCGACATCGACATGCCCGTCGCGAAGAACGTCCACGGCACGAGGCCCGCGAAGGCGAACACCTGATACGGCAGCTCGCCCGACTCGACCCCGGCGACGAGGCGGAACACGAAGAAGAAGACCACCATCGTCAGCAGAGGCTGCAGCACTGCCCAGGCGGCACCGAGCACCGTCTGCTTGTAGCGCACCTTGACGTCCCGCCAGATCAGGAAGTAGAGGAGATCGCGGTAGCGCCACAGCTCCGCCAGGTCGAGGGGCACGAAGCCCCGTCGAGGCTGAATGACGACGGCTGGAAGCGGAGGAGCAGGCAATGTGGCCGAGGCTCAGGGGCGAGGATGGAGGAGGTGGGTGCGACGCCAGGCCGCAGAGACCTATCCTACTGAATCTGAACGAGATGCACCGATCGGCGCAACCCCCTAGAGGTCGGCGGCTGGCGGCGCCGGAACGTCAGGATCGCGCACCGGGAGCGCCATGAGCTCGAACCGCGCCGTGGCGAGCGAGCGCAGCAGCTCGCGGCGAAAGCCGCGGTCGCGCACCGAGATGTCGGGGGTGTAGCGGTCGAAGAGCTCGCGGCGCACCAGGAGAGGGGCGTTGGCGAGGTCGCCGTCGTTCGCACGCCGCGGTCTCGGGCCCCGACTGCCGTCGACGAGTGCCACGGCGGCACAGCCTCCCCGCTTGCGCAGCAGGGAGTAGGCGCGCTCGAGGTCGTGCGAGGTCGCGAGCGTCGGCATCTTCAGCAGCAGGATGGCCTGCTCGAAGCTGTACGGAAGGGGAGCGCGCGAGCCGCTGAGCATGACGACGACGTTCTCCACGGTTCCGACCCTCTCGGCCTGGTGTGCCAGCTCGATCTGGGTCTCTTCGAAGGCCTTGCGCAGATCTTCGATGTCGGTCTCGAGCGAGCCACGCTCCAGGACGTGCGTGCCCGAGCGCGTCGACTCGAGCCGATCCGGCCCGACCACGACGGTCACCGTGGCTTTGCCCGACTCTTCGGGCGTGAGCTGTGCCGCCGAGCGCAGGGTGGCGCGTGCGACCTCTGCGTCGCGGCTCAGGATCACCGCGATGGCCAGCGGCGGGTAGCTCACCGCGGCCCGCGCACCTTTCTGGGGATTGCTGCCTTCCCTCATTCTTCGCCGCTCCCGGTCGCCCGGCGGTACCCGGCGCGGGCCATGAGCTGCCGCGCACGGGGCAGGAGCTTGGCAGACCAGTGGCTCTGGATCGGCGGCAGCTCCTGGCGCTGCGGCTTTGGCGCCGCGCTCGGGGCTCGCAGCGCGTCCAGCTCCTGCTCGAAGCGTTGCTCCGGGACGTTCCCCATGTGCAGCGCGTAGCTGCTCGTGGTGGAGAGTCGCCAGAAGCCGGCTTCGTCGATCGGCCGATCGAGTCCCTCCAGCTCGGAGCCCCCGGAGACGCTTCGCTTCGTCGGCTCGAGTGCGAGCCTGCGGGCGGCTTCGCGGCGCAGCGACGCGACGAAGTGCCCGGCGCCGACGAGCGCCTTTTCGCCGCCGCGCTCGACGTGGAGCTGCTGGCGCAGTTGCTCTTCCCCGAAGCGATGCGGATCCCCCACGCTCTGCGCGAACTCGAGCAGGTCCGCGCGCCGCACGACGGGGCCGTAGCGGAGCTCGTTCTTCACCCACCCGGCGGCGAGGGTGGCGGTGGTCTCGTAGCGGGGCAGAAGGGCGGTGACCGGTGCGACCCACCCGGCCTCGGGAAACGCGTGGAAGACCCGCTCGACCGCTGCCTGCCATCCTCTGCGAAAGAGCACGTCGCCGTCGCTCAGCGTGACGATGTCTTCGACGCATCGGGGAGCCACTCCGAGCAGCGCGTCGACCTTGCCGCGATTGTCGGAGTAGACGATGAGCTGGTCGACGAGACCACGCTCGGCACGGTGCGTGAGCGACGTCACCACGTCCGGGGCGCACGCGTTGGCGATCACCGTCACGCGAAGGCCGGGCTCGGACGCGAGCTGCAGCGAGTCGAGGCACAGCTCCAGGATCTGGTCCAGCTGGCCGAAGTAGCCCTCCTTCTCGGGGATGTGCACCGGAATCACGACGCGGTGGCTGGGTGGACTCATGTCTCGCCCGTCCGCGTCGGCACGTTGCTGGCCCGGAAGGAGTGCCGCAGAAGCGAGGCGCCGTGTTTTCTCTTCACGGGCGCCGCTCCGGGGAAGACGTCGCCCGGAGTCACCTGCAGCTCCGCGGCACGCTGCACGTAGTCGGCCAGTCCGCCGCGATACGTCATCCAGAGGTCGATGCCGTAGCGCTCCTCGGCGAGGTCGAGGCCGGGAATCGTGCAGGAGACCCTCGCCCGGCTCCCGAGCGCGCCGTCGTCGATGCCGACGAACCGGGTCGACAGCGTGGCGGCGGGATGTCCCATCGCGTCCGTGAGGCGGAGGTCCAGCACGAGGTCTTCCGCACGCAGGTCGCGCACCTGGCTCTCGATCTCGACGAGCAGCTGAACCGGTGCACCGGAGGCGACGTGCTGCACGGGAGCCCCCTCCAGGTCGGTCGCCTCGAGACGCACGGCGCGGAGCACCCCGTCGCCGATGCGGTCCGTGCGCTCCGCCAGGGAGTGCACCTCTTCGCTGCGCCGACTCAGATAGAGACCGATCACCTCGTCCGTCGGGCCGACCGCTTCGATCCGGCCGCGGTCGACGAGGGCGACGCGATGCGCAAGCCGCGACATCGCCGTCATGTCGTGGGAGACGAAGATGACGGTGCGACCCGAGGAGCCCAGCTCTTCCATGCGCCCGAGGCACTTTCTCTGGAAGGCGGCATCGCCGACCGCGAGGACCTCGTCCACCATGAGGATCTCGGGCTCGAGGTGTGCCGCCACCGCAAACGCGAGCCGCAGATACATGCCGCTCGAGTAGTGCTTGACCGGAGTGTCGATGAACTGGGAGACCTCCGCGAAGTCGACGATGGCGTCGAAGTTGTCGTCGAGCTCGGCACGGCGCATGCCGAGGATGGCTCCGCTGAGCAGGATGTTCTCGCGACCGGTGAGCTCCGGGTGAAACCCCGTGCCCACCTCGAGCAGCGTGCCGACGCGCCCGTGGAGCGTCGCCCGCCCTTCGGTCGGCTCGGTGATGCGGCTCAGCACCTTGAGGAGAGTGCTCTTGCCCGCGCCGTTGGGCCCGACGAGGCCAAAGACCTCACCGCGCCGGATCTCGAGGTTGATGCCGTCGAGCGCCCAGATCTCCGTGCGCGGCTCCCGGCGGCCGACCGACAGCGGTCGCTTCGCCGCCTCGACGAGAGTCTCGCGCAACGTGCGATAACCCGCCTTCGGCCCGCCGAGAACGTACCGTTTGCGAAGACCCTCGATGCGCAGGGCAATCTCGGTCTCCGGGGCGGTGGGGGCGAGGACGGGCGGCGAAGAGGAAGGACTGGTCGCAGGAAGAGAAGGCATGAGAGCAGAAGGAAAGCGATACGAGACGTCTTCGTCGTGGTGATCTTAACGCTTCGGGTGCGCGGCAGCGGTCGGCGCCGCGCTCCGGAAGGTGTTTCGGGTGTCGCGGCTTCCCGCCGGCCGTATACTCGGGCCGTCCCGACCGTCTCCATCTGGCCTCAGTCGTAGCATCCGTGGAAAGCCTGACCTCAGAGATCTTCGAGGAGCTGGCTCCGACGCCGCTCCGCGTCTGCGTGACCGGCGGCGCCGGGGGGCTCGGCCTCGCCATTGCGAACCGGTTCCGTGCCGACGAGGCGTGGGTGCACATCGCCGACCTCTCGGCCGAGGGGGTGGCCCGGGCGCTCGCTGAGAACCCCGGCATTCACGCCACCGTCGCCGACATGTCGGAGCCGCGCGAGGTGGCCGCGTTCGTCGCCGAGGCGTGCGACTGGATGGGCGGAGTGGACGTACTGGTGAACTGCGCGCAGATCGTGGGCGAGCGCAGGCCGGTGGAAGACACCCCCTGGGAAGAGTGGAGCCGGCTGCTCGCGATCAACACCGGCGGCGCCTTCGCGGCGATCCAGCAGGTCGTCCCCCTCATGAAGGCGCAGCGCCGAGGCTGCATCATCAATCTCCTGAGCACGGCAGTGCGGACCGGGATGCCGCGCCGCGCCGCCTACGTGGCTTCCCAGTCGGCACTCCTCGGCCTCACGCAGACGCTGGCGCGCGAGCTGGGGCCCGACAACATTCGCTGCAACGCGGTCGTCCCCGGCATGATCAAGGACGAGGCGAGCGCCGACCTTCTCCGGTTGCGCTCGGGGGACGGTCGGATCTCGGAAGACGAGGCGGAGTCGGAGCTGCTGCGCCACGTGTCGCTGCGGAGCTGGACCGATCCGGAGCAGGTCGCGCGCACCGTCGCGTTCCTGGCGTCGGAGCAGGCGGGTCAGATCACCGGCCAGACGCTCAGCGTGTGCGGCAACGTCGAGTGGGAGAGCTGACACCCGGTCGAGCGGCCGTGGCTACCAGTCCACGGGGATGCGCAGGATGCGCCCGGTCTTGTCGCGGTGACACAGGTAACCTTCGCGTCGCCCGAAGAGGTAGAGGTCGCGGAGCAGCTCGACGTCCTTCTTGCAGTAGCTCTCGATCAGGTCGAATCGCCCTTCGCGAAACCACTGCAGGCTGATCAGCCCGTCGGCCGACTTCTCGGCGCCGAGGGTCGCCTGTGCGAGCTTCGACAGGCCGATGCGCTTGCCCAGGGTCGCCTCGATCTCCTCCAGCAGGTCGAGCGTGGGCAGGGTCCGGCGGTAGTCCTCTCCGGAGTATCCGGACAACACGGGATAGTCGAAGCCCATGACGTTGAAGCCGACGACCATGTCGGCGCTGCGGAGCTCTTCGATCAGCGCAGGGAAGTCGTCCTCGCGGAAGACCCGGAACGTCGCCTCCTCCAGATCGCACGTGACGGCGAGGGCCAGGCCGAGGCGGTGCAACATGTGCCATCCGCCCACGTCGTCGGCCGCGCGTTTGGTCTCCACGTCGAAGAGGACCGTCTTCTGGATCACCCGCGGGAGCGGTGTCCGGCGAGGCGGTGGAGGCAGACGACGCTGCGCGCCTCGACGTCGGAGCGCTCTGGTGCGCGGCTCCGTGTCGCCGGGGAGATCGCCCAGATCGAAGAGATCCCGCGGCCGGCCCTGTGGCCGCGGTGGGGCCTGGCTCGGCGCCTCGGCTCCGCGCGTGGTCTCCGGCTCGAAGGCGTCCGACGTGTAGGTGCCGGACCTTCGATCGTTCGTCTCTTCGGGGCTCGCCTCCGCCTCGCGTGGGCTCACCGCCGCGCTCAGGTCGAGTCGCACCTCCTGCAGGGCCTCGCGGGGCTGCTCCCTGTCTCGGAGGAGGCGGACCAGGAGAGACGCTCCCGCCTTGTCGAGGGGTCGGTTGCCGTTGCCGCACTTGGGCGACTGGATGCACGACGGGCACCCGGTCTCGCACCCACACCGGTCGAGGAGTGTCTCCACCCGGTCGAGGAGCTCCTCGAGCTTGGCGAAGCCGGAGGCGGCGATGCCGACCCCACCCGCGTGACCGTCGTAGATGAACACCGCGCCGCACTGGACCTGCGGGTGGAATGGGATCGAGATGCCGCCGATGTCGTTGCGGTCGCACAGGGCGAGGACCGGGAAGAGCGAGATCGCCGCATGCTCCGTGGCGTGCAGCGCTCCCATGAAGTCGCACGACGCGTCGCGGATCGTCTCCTCGATGGCGCGCGGCGCGGCGAACCAGAGCGCAACGGTCTCGAACTCGACCGGGGGCAGCTCGAGCTCCTCCTGGTTGAGCCGCTCCTGGCTCAGGATGCGCTTGCGCTCGAAGCCGACGACCCTCTCCGTCACCCGCACCCGGCCGAGCCACGCGCTGAGCGGCCCGATCTCGCGATGGTCCAGGAGCTCCAGGATCTCGGTCGTCTTGTCGCCCAGGGGAGAGGTGAAGTAGTCGACCCGCATCGGGCGTGCGCGGGCCTGACGCTTGTTCCAGTCGAGCTCGACGATGCCGAACTGACGGCCGCCGTGCAGGTAGATCGCGCCGGGGTGGCACTCGCGCAGCACGCGGACGCCGTCGTTGGTGCCGATCGTGCGGCCCGTCGTCTCGCTGACGATCTGCCAGTTGGTGCCGCTGCCGCGGAGAGCCACGTCGCGGTGGGGGCGCTCGGCACGCGCGTAGAGCTCCCGCCCGTCTTCCGACTTCGCGAGCTCGTACCGGGCGAGCAGATCCCCCACGGCCGGTGCGTGCGCCTCCAGGAACGCCGCGTCTTCGGTGGTGGAGAGCGGCATCTCGCTCGCGGCACAGAGAATGTGCTTCTCGGCGATGGCGGCGTTGCCTGCCGAGAGGACGAGCGGCTCGCAGTCGCGCGCGAGGAACTGCTCCGGGTTGGCGAGCAGGTACTGGTCGAGGGCGTCCGGCAGGGCCACGAGAGACGTCAGCGACTCGCGCCCCTCGCGCCCGACGCGGCCGGAGCGCTGCCACGTGGCCATCATGCTGCCGGGGAAGCCGACCAGGATGCAGGCGTCCAGGCCACCCACGTCGATGCCCATCTCCAGAGCCGACGTGGAGATGACGCCGTCGAGCTCCCCTCGGAAGAGAGAGGCCTCGATGCCTCGTCGCTCTTCGGGCAGGAAGCCGGCGCGGTAGTTGGCGATGCGCTGTGCGAGGTCGGGCTCCTGCTCGCTCAACCACTGATGGAGAAGCTCGGTGATCCGGCGCGCCTTGGTGAAGACGATGGTCTTGAGCCCCTGCTCGACGTGACGGATGAGGAGCTGCAGGGCGGTCGTGTAGGGGCTGGTCAGCGGCTGCCAGAGCAGGAAGTGACGCCCCTCCCGCGGAGCTCCCGAGCCGTCGATGACGATGAAGGAGCGCTCGGCGAGCGTGGAGGCGAAGTCGGCGGCATTGGTGGCGGTGGCGGACGAGGCCACGATCGCAGGGCTCGAGCCGGCGCGCCGGCACAGGCGCAGCAGGCGCTGCAGCACGTGGTGGAAGTGCGTTCCGAAGACGCCCCGGTAGGTGTGCAGCTCGTCGAGCACGATCCAGCGCAGGTCGCGGAGGAAACCCTGCCAGGCTCCCGGGTTGGCCAGGATGCCGAAGTGGAGCATGTCGGGGTTGGTCACGAGCACCCGCGGAGGGTCGGCGCGGATCTTCTCGCGCTCGGCGCGCGGCGTGTCGCCGTCGTAGATCGCTGCGCGGGCGTTCTCGCCGGCACCCACCTCGTGAGCGAGCTTCTCGAAGCGGCTGCGCTGGTCCTGGCCGAGAGCCTTCAGAGGGAACAGGAAGAGTGCCCGACCGGTGCCGCCGCGCAGGGCCTCTTCGAGCACCGGCATCTGGAAGGCGAGCGACTTGCCGGACGCCGTGGGGGTCGTGAGCAGAACCGACTGACCGGCCCGCGCGGCCTCAATCGCGGCCGCCTGGTGGCTGAAGAGGCGCTCCACGCCGTCGTTGCGCAACGCGGCGGCCAGCGCTTCGGGCAGAGGCGGCGAAAGGTCACCGAACTGCGCGGCGTGGGCCGGCAGGTAGGCGCGGTGCACGAGCTCGGCCGAGAGACGGGTGTCGCCCGCCAGCGTGTCCACGAGGGGGTCGAGGTGCAGATCGGGGCTCTCGGTGTGCGCCATGGCGTACCGGCATCGTAGCAACCACCTCCGGGCCCCCGAGGGTGTCCAGGGTCCGTGTCATGATCGCGACATGGACGCTCTGGACGCGCCACAAGCACCGCCGACCTCCGCGCCGTCGGTTCTCTCGATCACCCGGCCGCATCCCCGGCTCCTGCGCTATTACCTGCTGCGATGCCTGCTCTTCTTTCCGGTGGCGCCGGTGATGCTGCCGTACCTCTTCTTTCGCTACCGCACGATGCGCTACCGCTTCGACGAGGAGGGCGTGAGTCAGCGCTGGGGCGTGCTCTTCCGGCGCGAGATCAGCCTGACCTACTCGCGGCTCCAGGACATCCACCTCGCCTCGAACGTGATCGAGCGCTGGCTCGGCCTTGCTCGCGTGCAGCTGCAGACGGCGTCTGGCTCGTCCAAGGCCGAGATGACGGTCGAAGGCGTGCTCGAGTACGAGGCGGTGCGCGACTTCCTCTACGCGCGCATGCGCGGCGTGGCGCCCGATGCCGACCCTGCCCAGATCCAAGCTGCTGGCGGAGGCGAAGACGCCCTCGTCCACGCTCTCGAGGCGGTGGCCGACGAGCTCGCCGCGGTGCGTCGGGCTCTTGCTGCGCGCGGCGTCGCCGGGGACCCGGTCGAGTGACGCACGGGGCGTCGCCATGAAGAACTGGCTCCTCCGACTCCTGCGGGTTCCGCCGGAGCCGGAACCGCCGCCCGGAAGCGGCGAGAGCCTGCGGATCTTCCGCGCGTCGAAGCAGTACCTGCGCTACCTGCTCGCCGGCTGGGCGCTCAAGCAGGTCGGCGCCCTGACCGGCCTCGTCTTCTCGTTTGCCGCGCTGCGGGCGTTCCGCGGCCCCCTCGAGAGGGAGATCGAGATCGAGTTCATCGGCATTGGTGTCGAGATGCCCATCGCGACGCTCATCCAGCTGGTCGAGCTCATCGCGCTCCCGGGCTTCGTGCTGCAGCTGGTTTTCGGGTACTTCCTCGTGCGGCTGGATTGGGAGCAGCGCTGGTACATGGTGAGCGACTTCGCGCTGCGCATCCGCGAGGGGCTGCTGCAGGTGCGCGAGCAGACGATGACGGTGGCCAACGTGCAGAACATGTCGGTCAAACAGGGACCGCTGCAGAAGCTCTTCGGAATCTCCGACCTCGAGGTCCACGTCGCAGGAGGGGGCGGCTCTCAGCTCGGGGAAGAGGAGGAGGACGACGATCTTCACCGCGGGGTGTTCAAGGGGCTCGACAACGCCGAGGAGATCCGCGATCTCGTGCGGGCGTCCCTGGCCGCGCATCGGGACGCCGGTCTCGGAGACCCCGGTGACCGACGCCTCGAGGCGCGTGTCTCGCGCGTCTCCGGGCAGGCCCAAGCGTCGGCCCAGCGCCTGCTCGCCGAGGCCCGGGCGCTGCGGGGGGCTCTCGCCGGCTCGGTGCCGCCCGCACCACCCCCCGCAGGCGGCGACCCGGCACCCGAGGGCGCGGATGCCTGAGCTGCCCGACGTGGCGGTGTACTGCGACTGCATCGCCGAGCGCACGGTCGGCACCGAGCTGGAGCGCATTCGACTGGGCAGCCCGTTTGTCCTCCGTTCGGTCACGCCGCGACCGTCCGAGGTCGAGGGGCGCCGCGTCGACGCGGTCTCCCGGCTCGGCAAGCGCATCGTGCTCGAGCTCGAAGGTGACGCCTTCGTGGTGATCCACCTCATGGTGGCGGGCCGCTTCCAGTGGAAGGAGAAACCCGAAGGAGCCGCCGCGATCCAGATCAAGGGGCGCAACCAGCTCGCGGCGTTCGACTTCACCGACGGCCGGCTGATGCTCACCGAGGCGGGCACCAAGCGGCGGGCCTCGATCCACCTGGCGCAGGGCCGGGACGGCCTCTCTGCCTTCGATCGGGGCGGACTCGAGCCGCTCGAGTGCACCTTCGAGCAGTTCTGTGAGGTTCTCGACCGGGAGAACCACACGCTCAAGCGCACGCTGACGGATCCCCGTCTCTACAGCGGCATCGGCAACGCCTACTCCGACGAGATCCTGCACAAGGCGCAGCTTTCGCCGATGAAGTGGAGCACGAGGCTGGGCGAAACGGAGCGGCAGGCGCTTTTTGATGCCACGCGCGAGATCCTCACCCTCTGGACCGAGCGCCTGCGGGCCGAAGCGGCGGACACGTTTCCGAAGAAGGTGACCGCGTTCCGCCCGGAGATGGCGGTCCACGGCAAGTACAAGGACCCCTGCCCGGTGTGCAGCTCGCCGGTGCAGCGCATCGTGTACGCCGAGAACGAGTGCAACTACTGCGCGACGTGCCAGACGCAGGGCAAGCTGCTGGCCGACCGCGCGCTCTCGCGACTGCTCAAGAAGGACTGGCCCAAGACGGTGCAGGAGCTCGAGGAGCGCCGCGCCGAGCCCGAAGCCTAGACGGCCCGGCGCGGGCCTCCGCCCCGGTGGGCTCGCTGTCCCCTGCGGAGGACGCGGCAGTCTTCCCTGCGTGTCGACCGAGCGGTCGAACGGCCGAGAGGGACGCGAATCTGTGGGCTCGAACCGGTGGGCACGCCCCTTGCGAAAGCGCGGGGTGTCGCCTCGTGGCTGAGACGCGCAGCCGGAGCGGGGTGGCCCAACCACAAGGAAACACACCGTGACTGAATATCGAGCTCAACGTGAAACGGACTCCACGAAGGTGCAGCCGATGGCTGTCTTCTGGGCCGGACTCATCCTCCTGCTGGGGATCATCGCGTCGGCACTGGCGCCCGCGCGTGCGCAGACCCTCCCCGAGATCGCCGAGACCTACGACGTCCGCGTCGTGAACGTCGAGGCCGTCGTGACGGATCGCCAGGGCAATCGCATCATGGGGCTGGGCCCCGAAGACTTCACCCTCCTCGTCGACGGCCAGGCCGTGCCGATCGACTACTTCAGCGAGATCCGCGGCGGGCGTGCCCTGCCGGCCGGAGCGCCTTCGGCCTCTGAGCAGCCCATCGCGGGAGGTGAGGCGGTCGGCACCAGCTATCTGGTCTTCATCGACAACTTCTTCACGATCAAGAGCGAGCGCCAGCGCGTGCTGCGCGCACTGCAGGACCAGCTCGGGCTGCTGCAGCCCGAGGACCGCATGGCGATCGTCTCGTGGGACGGTCGCGCGCTGGAGATGAACTCCAGCTGGTCGGGCTCGGAGCGCGAGCTCTGGCGCGCTCTCACCGAGGCGATGTCGCAGCCGGCGCGGGGCCTCGAGCGGGAGGCCGAGCTGCGCCAGTTCGAGTTCGCCAGCTTCAACACGATTCGCCGCTTCAGCGTCACGGGTCGCCGGTTCGACATCACCGAGCGCGCCTACGCCGATCGCCTGACGCATCAGGTGGAGCGGCTGGTCGATTCCGCCACGGCGACGCTGCGTAGCTTCGCCTCGCCGAACGGGCGCAAGGTGATGCTCCTCGTCTCCGGCGGCTGGCCCTTCGGCCCGGCCGACTTCGCGGCCGGCAACTCCTTCGACGCGCGCATCGAGGGCATGTACGAGACGGGCGAGCGCCTGTACGCGCCGATCATCGAGACCGCCAACCTGCTCGGCTACACGCTGTACCCCGTGGATGCGCCAGGGGTCGATTCCGACTTCGTCGACGCCTCCTTCAGCGCGCGGCAGAGCGCGCGGATGCGCGGCCTCGCCTTCTTCCGGGAGTGGGACCGCCACACCACCCTGCGCCACCTGGCAGGAGAGACCGGCGGCCGGGCGCTCATCGACGGGGCACGCGCGAAGCCGCTCGAGGTGGCGTACGAGGACACGCGCTCCTACTACTGGCTCGGTTTCGATGCCCAGCGGCAGGGAGACGGGGTGCATCGCGACATCCAGCTGAAGGTGAACGTGCCGAAGGCCAAGGTCCGCACGCGCTCGGGCTACACCGACCTCAGTGCGCGCCAGGAGGTCGCCATGTCGGTCGAGAGCTCGCTGCTGTTCGGCAACCCCGCGTCGCAGCAGAGCGTCGACGTGGAGCTGGGGCCGGGTCGTGACCTGCGCTGGGGCAAGGTCGAGGTTCCTCTCACCGTGCGCATCCCGGCGGATCAGCTGGCGCTGCTGCAGGTGAGCGAGAACGAGTACGTCGCCGA
Source organism: Candidatus Multivoraceae bacterium (assembly GCA_965223385.1). Classification (GTDB taxonomy): domain Bacteria; phylum Acidobacteriota; class Thermoanaerobaculia; order Multivoradales; family Multivoraceae; genus JBCCLJ01. Next base: position 753,134 of record CBDCWR010000004.1, read on the forward strand.
GCTCGAGATCCGGGTGGCCGTGAAAGACGCCTCCGGGAACCGTTCGGACATTCCGGCGATCCCGCTGCGGGTCAAGCGGCGCGCCGGGTCCGAGAACGACGACGTCGAGTTCAGCACGCTCCTCAAGATGCGGGATCGTCCGCACGACCTGGCGGTGGCCGTGTACGAGCCGGCGAGCGGCAGGATCTTCTCCGCGCTGACCACGGTCGGTCCCTGAGCGAGACCACCCTTCGCCCACGGGCGGAGCTCGGCCCTGGTGGGCCCCGAGCGGCGGACGTGGTCCGCCGCTCTCCTTTTTTGGTGCGGGGGCGTTGCGGAGCCGGCTGGCACACGGCAGACGCCTGTGCCAGCCTTGTCGCGTGAGCGAGCATCGAGGTGACGCGGCTCTGGTAGACGTCGGGCCGCTCTACGACACCCACGCGCATCTATGCAGCGAGTCCTTCCGCCAGGACCTCCCGGAGGTGCTCGCGCGGGCCCGCGCGGCCGGAGTGCGTGCGGTGGTGGCTGTCGGCGAGACGCGGCGCGACGCCGCGCGCAACCTGGAGCTGGCGGCGGCGCACCCCATGGTGCGGCCAGCCCTTGGCCTCTATCCGACGGTGCTCGACGAGCGGGAGGGTGACGCGATCGAAGAGCTGCTTCGCCAGAACCGTGCGTCGGTCGTTGCGGTGGGCGAGATCGGGCTCGACCACTGGAAGGTGAAGGAGCCGCAGGACCTCGAGCTGCAGGAGCACCTCTTCCGACGCTTCGTGCGCCTGGCGATCGAGCTGGATCTCCCGGTCAACGTGCACTCGCGCTCGGCGGGCCGGCGCACGCTCGAGGTGCTGCTGGAGGAGGGCGCCACCCGCGTGCAGATGCACGCGTTCGACGGCCGTGCGGCGAAGGCGCTGCCGGGGGTGGAAGCGGGCTACTTCTTCTCGGTGCCGGCGTCGGTCGTGCGCTCGAAGCAGAAGCAGAAGCTCGTGGCACGTCTGCCGCTCGACCAGCTGCTGCTCGAGACCGACAGCCCGGTCCTGGGGCCGGAGCCGAGGGAGCGCAACGAGCCCGCTGCTGTGCGCCACGCGCTGCAGGCGATCGCGGAGATCCAGGGTGTCGACGAGAGGGTCGTTGCGCGGGTGACCGCCGAGAACACGGGGCGGCTCTACGGCGAGGCGTTGACTCGGGAGCGCTAGCGGCTCGGGGTGCTCCTTCGGGACACCTGAATCGACGCCCGGGCGAGACCGGTGGCGCGGTGGCGCAGCCCGGATCTGAAGCCGTCGCCGTCCTCCGGACGGCTCGGGATGGTCCTCTGGGAAGGGAAGCCCTCGCCGGGTTCTCGGCGGCTGCACCGATCTTGGCCTTCGATCCTCGGTCCGGCGCCGCCGAGCCCTGAACCCTCCGGCCGGAGACGGCTTCAGCTCCGGTCGACGAGCTCTGGGAGTACGGGCAGCTCAGGATCTCGGGGGGAGCCTTTCGGCCGGAGCCGCTGCCGGTGAACGAGAGAGTCGATGCGTCGCCACCATCAGCAGCGGCCAAGATGCGACTCCGGCACGGCCGGCAGCGAGCGTCTCTTCGGTGGAAAAGGCCCGCCCCGGGCCCGCCATTGGTTTGCCCCAGGTTGCTAGGATCGGCCGAAATCACGGGAGGCCAGGAGAGATGCGAGGACTCGGAGCCGGGGTGAGCCGGCGAACCGCGATGCAGGCGGGAGCGGCGGCGTTCGGCGGACTCCTGCTTCCCGGGGCGGTCAGCGCCGCCCGCGCCGGAAACCGGACCGTGGCGGCCTCCGACAAGGTGCGTCTCGGGGTCATCGGCTGCAACGGCATGGGCTTCTCGGACGTTTCGGCGTGCCTTCGCGTGCCGGGTGTCGAGTGTGTCGCGCTGTGTGACGTCGACGAGCGTGTGCTCGAGCGCCGCGTGGCGGACGCCGAGGAGATCACCGGCAGCAAGCCGAGGACGTACCGCGACTATCGGCAGCTTCTCGATCAGGACGACATCGACGCAGTGATCCTCGGCACCCCGGATCACTGGCACTGCCTGCAGCTGGTGCACGCGTGCCAGGCCGGCAAGCACGTGTACGTGGAGAAGCCGATGTCGCACTCGATCGAAGAGTCGCGGCTCATGGTTCAGGCCGCCAAGCACTACGACCGCGTCGTGCAGGTGGGGCAGTGGCAGCGCAGCGGCGCCCACTGGACCGACGCCATCGAGTTCCTGCGCGGGGGCGAGCTCGGCAAGATCCGGCAGGTGAAGGTGTGGGCCTTCATGGACTGGATGCTGCAGGTGAAGAAGGCCGACGACGGCCCGGCTCCTCCCGAGGTCGACTACGACCTGTGGCTCGGGCCCCGCCCGGAGCGGCCTTTCAACGAGAACCGCTTCCACTTCAACTTCCGCTGGTACTGGGACTACGCGGGTGGGCTCATGACCGACTGGGGCGTGCACCTGGTCGACATCGCCCTCTGGGGCATGAACGCCACGGCGCCGAAGCAGGTGGTCTCCCTCGGCGGCGCCCACGCGTATCCCGACAGCGCCATGCAGACGCCGGACACGCAGCAGGCGATCTACGAGTACGACGACTTCTCGATGGTGTGGGAGCACGCCGTCGGCATCGGCCTCGGACCGTTCCAGCGCTCGCACGGCGTGGCCTTCATCGGCAACAACGGCACGCTCGTGGTCGACCGCCAGAAGTGGGAGATCCTGCCCGAGGTGCACAGGGTCAACCGCAAGAAGCAGGGCTACCGGATGAAGGAGTATCCGGTGCGCAGCGCGGACCCCGAGGCGCGGGGCCTGCTGCAGCACACCGCAAACTTCATCGACGGCATCCGCACCGGCGCCAAGCAGGCTTGCGATCCGGAGACCGCGAGCCTGGCAGCGAACAACGCCCAGCTCGGCAACCTCGCCTTCCGCTCCGGCCAGAAGGTCGTGTGGGACGCGGAGAACGAACGCTGCATCGGCAACGACGCGGCCAACGACCTGCTCGCGCTCGACTACCGCGGCCCGTGGGCGCTGCCGAAGATCTGAAGCGCGAGCCCGCCTCCCGGCGAGCTGTCAGAACACGCCGTGGCAGATCGGCACACAAGGGCACACAAGTGCGATCGGCACACAAGTGCCAGGGGATTGTTTGGGAAGGCGAGGTCTCGGGCTGTCGCCGACTACCTTGTCAGCTCTATTGGCCCCTTGTCGGCCTTGCGGCCTACTCAGGGGTTCGGGTAGCGCTTGGCACCTTCCGATGAGAGACGCAGCCCGGGCGTCCAGGAGGCACAGCTGCGCCCAGAGACCGTTTGAACCTCGGGGCGCCTACCGTTCTGACGAGCCAGCTACGGCTCCGCTACCCGTCGGGACCGACTCTCTCCGCGACGTAGGGGAGCCCCGGCGGGAAGCAGCCCTCCGGGAAGGACGCCCAACGCCCCTCGCGGAGTGCGCCGGCAGCCTCGAGGAAGGCATCGGCAAAGCTCCTCAGCTCGTGCAAGAGCTCTCGGCGTGCTTTGCGTGAGGCGGCATGGCAGGGGGGAGCGTGGCGTCGATCGCTCTCCGCGGGAGCAGAGAGTGGCTCTTGTTGCCGCACCGCATCGGCTCCGACGACGGAGCGCTCCCCGCGCTCGGATTGAGCTTCGCGCACGACCTGGTCGATGAGGTCGCGCGCGGCATCGCGTCGTTGCCTCCACGAGAGCGCGTCCCAGCACGGGAGCGGCGACAGCTCGACAGAGAGGTCCCTCTCGATGAAGTCAGCCGTTCTGACGCGCTGCGCTCGCTTTTCGGCCCGGTACTGAGCCGAGAGATCGTGCCAGATACCTCCGGTGACGGTGTCGTACCCTCTCTCCAAGGCGTGAGCCAAATGAAGCCCTGGCCATTCCTCGGGTCGCTCCACGAGGCCTTCTTTGACCCCCTGAGAGAGGAGGTACTTGAGGCGATCGACCTGGGCTTCTTCCTCATCGCTGACGACGATGGCGGAGTAGCGCTTGCTCCAGAACTTCTCTTTCCAGCCGTGAAGCCGACCCATCTTCCGGGCGACGTTGGAGTTGACGTAGCGCATGAAGTTGGTGAGCTGCTTCGTGGTCTCCGGGACCAGGAGGAGGTGCATGTGGTTGGACATCGCGACGGGACCAACGATCTTCATGCCCGTACGCTCCTGGGCCCGCGCCAGGACACCCGTGACGGTCTGATTGGTCAAACGACCCGGCCGCAGCAGGAATCTGCTTTGGAAGGTCCGCGTGGTGACCTCGACGAGGCGGCCAGCGAAGCAGCCGCGGAGTTTGCGCGCCATCGAATAAAGGGACGCGAAGCGCTTGCTGGGCCTTGCGCGGCCTTCCCGACCCTTGGCCGGATATTCACCTGACACCTTCCTGGTGGATCGAAGGCCGGCGTCGGCAAGAGCTCGCCAAACAGGTTGGAACCGCAGCCGGGCAGAGGACTCTGAGCCGTGCTCGGTCCGGCGATCAGCAGCGCGATGAGAATGAGAGACGATCGGCAAGCCTTCATTGAATCACTCCGCCCCACACTGTCGGGTCTCCGCTCTCGCGAAGGTCTGAAGCGAAGCCGACGGCTCACCGGCAGAGCTTGAACCAGCCGAGCAGTGCGAGGGCCGCGGCGAGGGCAAGAGTGGCGACGGTGGAGGCAGCGGGAATCGCGGACGCCACGACCTGCTGCGTCGGGCCGCAGGTGAAACTGAAGCTGATGCCGATCATCGTCACGTCGACATAGAGGTCGTAGGTGCCGGGTGCCAGAGGACCGATCAACATGAAGTCCTCCCAGAACGGATTCACGCTTGCTGGCCCGGCTCCCGGCCCCTCGAGAGCCACCCGGATCTCGGTTCCGTTGACCTGGGACGACACGAGGGCGCCGCTGCCTGAGGTGGGCCAGCTACCGAAGCTGCGCACGCTCAGAGGTGTGCCGGAAACGAGCGGCGTTGGCACGAGCTCAGCGTTCGCGTAGGCGCAGTTGGGCGACTGTGACCACGCGGCGTGAGCTGCCAGTAGGAGGCCTAGGAGCGCAAGGGGTGACAGACAGCGCCTCATCGAAGGCGACTGTTTCACACTTCAGGTTTCCGCAACGAGCCTTGCTAACGCTGCGAAGCTGGAGTGCGGAGAGCGCTGCCGACCCTCGGCCGGGTCTTCACCTGACACCTTCCCTCCGACACCTTGCGGCCGGATATTCGCCTGGCACCTTCCTCCCCTTCCTCCCCCGCCATGGGGTCGCGGGTCTGTTCCGAGAGGTCAGTCTTCTCGATCTTCTAGGTAAGCCGGCGCAGAGCGATCCAGGCTGCCAGGGCTAGACTCGCGATCAGCAAGGCCCTGGACAAGGCCGAGTCGATTGGGACTGCTGTTGCAGAGATCGTGACTGGCCGAGGGCCGCAAAAGACGGTGAGTTCCGAGGAGGTCCCTACGTCCAGAAGTATGTCGAGGAAGACGTCGTACGTGCCAGTTGGTAGCGGGCCTACTGAGATCGTGTCCTCCCAGAAAGGAAGCACGACTTGTGCACCGAACGTCGTGCCCTCCAAGACGGCGCGGATCTGTCGGGCACTCTGAGTGGCGGAGGTAAGGGAGGGGGCGGCCTGCACTGGCCAAGGGCCTGAAACCCAGAGACTGACCAGCGCCCCTCCGGGACCTTGTGCCAGGGTGATGTCTGCGTTGCTCAAGAAGTCACAGAGGCCGCCCTGAGAGTAGGTGGGGGAAGCTGTCAGAGCAAACAGGCCGAGAGCCAAGAGGTGTGCAGGTTTTCTCATTGGACGACACTGCTTCACGACGTTGGGTTGCCGCTCTCGAAGTTGTCTTTGAAGGGCGCGGCCCGTTTACTCGACCGACGGAATCGCTCCGCGCTCGAGCACGAAGCGCGGGTCGACGCGGGCGCCGCGCCAGCGGACGCCGAAGTGCAGGTGCGGCCCGGTGGACCTGCCCGTGCTGCCGACCGTGCCCAGCACGGCACCCCGGGTGATCTGCTGGTCGGGCTTCACGAAGATCTCGTGCAGGTGCAGATACATCGTCACCAGGCCGTCGCCGTGATCGAGGAAGACGCTGTTGCCACCGAAGAAGTGCTCCTCGGCGAGGCGCACCGTGGCGTCGGCCGCAGCCATCACCGGAGTGCCCTGCGGCACGCCGAAGTCGGACCCGGTGTGTGGAGAGCGGGGCTCGCCGTTGATGATGCGCTTCGCGCCGAAGCGACCGCCCCGGGGCATCGTCTCGAGTGGTGCGTGCAGCGGCAGCTCGAAGGTGCGGGGCGAGCGCAGGGCGAAGGTGGCCACGATGCGCTTTCGCTCCTCGGCGGCGCGGGCCGCGTCGGCTTCGTTCACGTTGACGCGGCGCGTGTCTTTGATGGTCAGGCGCTGCGTGCGGTACGGATAGTCCGAGATCTCGAGACGCAGTGCCTCGCGCCGGCCCTGGCGCGTGCGCTCGGCGACGAGCGTCTCGTCGGCGTCGAGATCGACGGTGAGGTAGCAGCCCTCCGCCGTGGCCGGCACGGCCTCACCCTCCAGCACGCACCCCGACGTGCCCTCGCCCGCCCAGAGCACGACGCCGCCCGGCGGAACCGCAACCGCTTCGGTGCCGCCGGCCTGCCCGTTCTGGCCGGGGCGGGCGGCCGAAAGGGCTGGGAGCAGGAGCGCCAGGAGCAGCGAGACGACGGGGACGCGCATGCGCCACATCGAGGCCGCTGCCAGGGCGGCGGCTGCGCGACGTTGCGTCGCGCGACGCGGCGTGACGCTCATGGGCTCCCTCGCTGCGGGATCGCATCGACCGCGTCCGGGTTCTGCAGCGACGACAGGTCGCCGAGATCGTCGTCGCCGAGGTAGCGTGCGCGCACCAGGCGGCGCAGGATCTTGGCGCTGCGTGTCTTCGGAAGGTCGGCCACGAACTCGATGCCCTCGGCGCGGTCCACCTTGCCCAGGCGCTCGACGATCGCCTGGGACAGCTCGGCCCGCAGCTCTTCGCTCGGCTCGACGCCGGGTGACAGCACGGCAAAACACACGATGCCCGTCCCCTTGATCTCGTGGGGGACGCCGATCGCCGCCGCTTCGGCGACCTTGCCGGTCTCGATGAGTGCCCCTTCGAGCTCCGCCGGACCGATCCGTCGACCGGCCACCTTGAGCGTGTCGTCGGAGCGGCCCTGGAGGAACCAGTGGCCGTCTTCGTCGACGATGGCCCAGTCGCCGTGGTTCCAGATGCCGGGCCACGTCGACCAGTAGCTCTCGAGATACCGTTCCTCGTCCTGCCACAGGCCGCGGGTCATGGACGGTGCGGGCTGGGTGGCGACGAGGTAGCCCACCTCCTGGCGGACCGACTCCCCGGACTCGTTCCACACGTCGACCGCCATGCCGAGGCCCGGCCCCACGAGGCTGCACGGCTTGAGGTCGTCGAGCGGGAGCGGGGAGAGGAAGCAGCCCATGATGTCCGTGCCGCCCGAGATGTTGATGATGGGGCAGCGCCGTCCGCCGAAGTGCTCGAAGAACCAGTGCCAGGACTCTTCGTCCCACGGCTCGCCGGTCGATCCGAGGATCCGCAGCGCAGAGAGATCCGCGTCCCCGACTGAGGCCGCTGCGCCCGACTTCATGAGCATGCGGACCGCGGTCGGCGAGATGCCGAAGACGGAGATCTGGTGCGCGGCGAGCAGGCGGGCCAGGCTCTGGATGTCGGGGTGGTCCAGCCCCCCTTCGTACAGGTGGACGGTCGCGCCGTGGAAGAGGCCGCCGAGAATCGACCACGGCCCCATCATCCAGCCGATGTCCGTCAGCCAGAAGAAGCGGTCGCCGGCCTTCATGTCGAAGGCGTAGCCGACCTCCTTGGCCACCTGCACGAGGGTGCCGGCGTGGCTGTGCACCGTACCCTTCGGGCGCCCGGTGGTGCCGGAGGTGTAGAGAATCAGCGCCGGGTGCATCGAAGGGAACGACGCGGCGGGCCCGGCGCCGCTGCCGCCCGCCAGGAACTCGGTCCAGCTCTTCTCGTCCTGGCCGAGCTCCGAGGTCGAGCCGAGCTCGGGGCGCTGGACGACGACCGTCGTCTGGACCGAGGGGCTCTGGGCCAGCGCTACGCGCGCCTGGCCGAGGATGTCGAACGGGCGCCCGCGGCGGGTCGACGCCTCGGCGGTGAAGAGGAGCTTCACACTTGCACTGTTCAGCCGCTCGGCCAGGGCGGCGGGCGCGTAGCCGGAGAAGACCGGGATGAAGGCCGCACCGAGGCGGATGGCCGCGAGCATCTGCACCGCCACCTCCGCGATCATCGGCATGTAGCTCGCCACACGGTCGCCAGGCTCGACGCCGGCGCGGCGGAGCGCCTCGCAGCACCGTGCGACCTCGGCGTCGAGCTCGCGGTAGGTGATGCGCGTCTCCTCGCCGCGCTCGGTGAGGGCCACGAGCGCCTCGCGGTCCGCGTGCTCGCTGCGCGCATGGCGCCCGAGGCAGTTGTCGGTCATGTTGAGGGTGCCGCCGCAGAACCACTCGGCCCACTCGGCGCCGCGGGAGCGATCCAGAACCTGGTCGTACGGGTGATCGAACGCGACGTCCAGGTCGTCGACGACGAGCGCCCAGAACTGTTCGAGATGGTCGACGGACCACTGTCGCAGCGCCCACGTGTCCGCGCACCCGGTGCGCTCCAGCAGGCGGGTGACGTTGGCGTTGCGGAGGAGCTCCTCCGAGGGCTTCCAGATCATGGGAGGCACGCTTCTTTCCTCTGCTTCACCGGGGCATCGTAGCAACGGAACCCACTCTCCGGCGGGGGTTTCCGGGCACTCCGCAGCGGCTGCCTGTGCTACGTTCGAGGCGAGCCGCGCGCAGTCTTCTCCGGCTCCAGCACCGTCATGAGCTTCATGGTGAACACGCTGAGGCGGCTCGGCGTCGACATGCGACCGGACGAGGTGGCGATCGCCTGGTCGCTCTTCGCCTTCTCGTTCCTCATGGGCACGTTTCAGTTCGCCGGCAAGGCCGTGCGCCAGGCGACTTACATCGACACGTGGGGAGCGGAGAGGCTGCCGTACGTGTACCTGCTCGTCGCGCTCGTGGCGTTCCCCGTGCTGCAGGCGTACGGCGTGCTCGCGCAGCGCGTGTCGCGCAGCCGTGCGATCCTCGGCACCAACGTCAGCGTGGCCCTCGGCCTGGGTCTCTTCTGGTGGCTGTTTGGCCTCGACCAGCCCTGGGTCCCCGTGGCGTACTACGTGTGGATCGCCATCGCGACCGTCCTGCTCCTGTCGCAGTTCTGGTCCTACACCAACATGAAGCTCGATCCTCGGCAGGCGCGACGCCTGTTCGCGTTCATCGGCGCTGGTGGGCTGCTCGGTGGCGTCGCCGGCGGGCAGCTGGCCCGCGTCGCCGGCGCCAGCTCGCCGCGCGTCGCGCTGGTGGCAGCCGCGGTTCCGCTGGTGGTGACGGTCGTGCTCGTGGCACTGCTCGACCGCTTCCGGTCCGGGCCGGCGAAGACCATGACCGGCAGCCTGGTCCGGTCGGCCGCCGACCAGCCCCTCCAGAACGGGCTGCGCGCGGTGATGGGGTCGGGTCATCTCCGCCTCATCGCGCTCATGATGACGCTGACGGTGATCGTCGCCCAGGTCATCGATCTGCAGTTCAACTGGGTGGTCGAGAACCGCACCGAGAACCTCGCGGAGCGTACGGCGCTCTTCGGCAACCTGTTCTCGGTGATGGGGCTGTCGGCCTTCTTCTTCCAGCTGCTCCTCACCGCGCGCATCCACCGCCGCCTCGGCGTCGGCTTCGCGATGCGCGTGCTGCCGGCGTTCGTCGGCATGCTGAGCCTCGCGGTGCTGCTGAGTCCGCTGATGCCCGCGCTGTTTGCGGTGTTCGTGGTCTACGCCCTCAAGATCGGCGATAACGGCCTGCGCTACTCGCTCGATCACGCGACACGAGAGCTGCTCTTCGTGCCCGTGCCGGCGCAGGAGCGCGTCGGCGCGAAGGCGTACATCGACGTCCTGGTGCACCGGTTTGCGAAGGGCATCGCCGCCATCCTCCTGCTGACGGTCACCTTTGGTTGGCTCTCGCCGTTCGACGCGAGCGCGCTCAGTGCGATCGTCTGCATCGTGCTGTTCGTCTGCACCTACCGGGCGCAGCGGCACTACGTCGCGGCCCTGCGCGACGGCCTGCTGGGCGAGGCCGACCAGGTCGCCCGCGACACGGCGGAGCGCCTCGACCTGGGAGACGTCACGACCCTCGAGGTTCTGGTGGCTTCGCTGGGAAGCCCCGACGGGGGACGGGTGCTGCGGAGCATCGATCTGCTCGCGGCCCACGAGCGTCATCACCTCGTGTCGCCCCTGCTGCTGCATCACCACGACTCCAAGGTCCGAGAGCGCACTCTGCAGGTGCTGGCCGAAGGCGGACAGGAGGACGCCATCCCGCTCATCGAGCTAAGGCTCGGCGACGACGAGCCCGAGGTGCGCGCCGAGGCCGTCCGCGCGTTCGCGCAGCTCTCCGGGCGTGCCGGCCCTCAGCTGATGCGCGCCCGCCTTCGCGACGCGGATGCGCGCGTGCGCTCCGCGGCCATCAACTGCCTCCTGCTGCAGGGTGAGGACGAAGACGTCGAAGTGGCCACGGCAGCGCTCGAAGAGCTCATGTCGGAGGAGGAGCCGAAGGTCCGTGCCGAGGCCGCGAACGCGATCGCCGGTCTCGATGAGGCGCAGATGCACCACCGCCTCGTTCAGCTGCTCTACGACCGGGAGATCGAGGTGGTGCGGAGTGCGATCCGCGCCGTGCGGCGTCGGGCGGAGGACGGCAGTGCCAACCCGCTGTTCGTGCCGATCCTGATCTCCCTGCTTCGCGACCGTCGCCTCAAGCACACCTCCCGCCAGGCGCTCGTCTCGCTCGGCGAGGGAGTGATTCCGGCGTTGACGCACTTCATGAACGACCCCGGAGAGCAGATCTGGGTTCGCCGGGCGATCCCCAAGACGATCGCGGCGTTTGGCTCCAAAGCCGCGTACGACGCCCTCTTCGGGGCGCTGTCGGAGGCGCAGGACCTGCTGCTGCGGAGCAAGATCGTCGAGGCCCTGACCCGGGCGCCCGCCCGCTATGCGTCGACCCCGGCGGCCGCCGCAGCCATCGAAGACGAGTGCCTTCGCTACTGCAGGTGTCTCGTACGCCTCGTCGGCCTGTCGGCGCCGGGCGACTACACGCTGCACGGTGCACGTCTCGAGTGGCGGGCGGGGATGCGCACGTCGCTGCTGCAGCGCCTCCTCGACGAGCAGCGCCTCGGCCACCTCCGCAACTGCTTCCGGCTGCTCGCCATCGGACACGGCCGCTCGGATCTGTCGGTGGCGCGCGCGCGTCTCCTCGACAGCAACCCGAAGCGGCGCGCGCAGGCCATCGAGTATCTCGACAACGTGCTCGCTGGCTCCGAGAGGTCGATGGTGTTCCTGCTGATCGACGACCAGCCGCTGCCCGAGCGCCTCGATGCCATCGAGCGGTTGTTCGGCCTGCGGCCGCGCGGCGCGACCGAGACGGTGGGGGACATGTTGACGCCGACAGCGCTGCCGGACGAGTCCGGACGCTGGCTCACGGCTGCCGCGGTCCAGACCGTGATCGAAGGAACCCTGCGCTCCCTCTTCCCGCAGGTGCGCGAGCTGGCGCTCGGCTCGGAGGACGAGCTCGTGCGTGAGACCGCAGAGTGGGCGCTCGAGTCGCTGTGACGACAGGCATTCGGGAGGGGACCACGTGATACCTTGACGGTTCACACGCCGCCCCTTCCAGCCCATGACGACCCGTGAACAGAGCTCGCTCGGACGGGCTTCGATGCGCCGCATCGAGGTCGTCATGCTCCTGCAGAGCGTCGAGCTGTTCAAGTACTGCTCCGCCGAGGAGATCGTGCGCATCGCCGAGATCTCGGAGCAGGAGCACTTCGACGCGGGGGAGCAGATCTACCGCGCCAACGACCCCGCCCGCAACCTCTACTGCGTGGTGGAGGGTGAGGTCGCTCTGCAGAGCGAATCGGGGCACGGCGAGGTCCGCATCGGACCGCGGGGGTCGTTCGGCGTGCTCGAGATCCTGAGCGGCCGGCTGCGCGCCAACCACGCGCGTGCCGAGTCCGACACCCTCGCCCTCGCGATCACCGCGAACGACTTCTTCGACCTGCTCGCCAACAACGTCGAGATCGTCAAGGCGCTCTTCCGGGAAGTTCTCGGCGAGCAGACGGGTTCTCAGGTGATGTGATGGTCCGTTCCTCGGAACGAGCCCGCGCCTTCCCGGTCGCGATGCTCCTGCTCCTCGGAGCGTGGTGGAGCGCAGGCGGAGCCTTCGCCGGCCGTCTGATCGCAATCGGCGACATCCACGGCGATCTCGGTGCCTTCCAGGACATCCTGCAGGCAGCCCAGCTCGTCGATGCCGACATGCGCTGGATCGGCGGGGACGCGACGCTCGTACAGACCGGCGACTTCACCGACCGTGGCCCCGACGTGCTCGAGATCATGGATCTCCTGCTGTCGCTGGAGGAGCAGGCAGAAGCCGCGGGCGGCAGGGTCGTCGTGCTCCTCGGCAACCACGAGGCGATGAACCTCCTCGGGCTGACGCGAGACGTGAACCCCGAGATCTACGCGTCTCTCGCCACGCCGGAGGCGGTGGCGCGACGCGACGCCTCGTGGGAGGGTTACAAGAAGTGGCGGAGGCGGCGCGCCAAGAGTCGGCCGCGCGGCGTTGCGCCCGCACCCGACGTCGACGAGGCCACCTGGAAGGAGGCGATTCCTGCCGGCTATCTGGAGTACGTCGACGCCTTTCTCCCCGACGGGCGCTTCGGTGGCTGGCTCCGCGGTCTGCCGATCATCCACCAGCAGGACGGCATCGTCTTCCTGCATGCCGGAATTCCGCCGAGCCTGGCGACCACGACCAACGACGAGCTCAATGCGCGGGTCCGCGCGGAGATCGCGAGCTTCGACGCATGCCGCGCGCGGCTGCTGGAGGACGGCGTCATCTGGGAGACGAGCGACCCGCTCGACATGGCCCGGGAGGGTCTCGCGGAGATCGCATCGCTGCGCAAGCGACTGGCGCGCGCCGCAGAGTCGGCCAGGCCGCCGCTGCAGTCGTCGCTCGACGTGCTCAGCGGCTGTATCGACTACCGCGAGTGGCTCCTGGTCAAGGAGGACGGTCCTCTGTGGTTCCGCGGTCTCGCCCGGGCAAACCCCGAAGACGGTCTCGACTGGCTCACCGAGTCGCTTCGCCTGCGCGGCGCGGAGCGCTTCGTGGCGGGGCACACGCCGAGGCGGTCCGGGAACATCGAGACGCGGTTCGAAGGGCGCGCGATCCTGATCGACACGGGCATGCTCAGCGCCGTGTACGGCGGTCGGCCGGCGGCGCTCGAGATCGAGGACGGCAAGTTCACGGCGATCTACCCGGACATGCGGAGGCCGATCCCCATCGAAGCCAGCGGGGTGCCCGCGGCCGTGGGGCAGACGTGGAAGTCGGAGTCTGGCGATCCGCTCCCCTTCGTCTCCCACGAGGAGGTCGTCGAGTTCCTTCTCACGGCCGACATGGAGCCGGGGGAAGAGACCGAGAAGGGCATCAACCGGCCGCTGCGGATGCACCTGCGGAAGGGCGCAGTGGAGGCCCTGGCCGTCTTCAGGAAGGTGGACAAGGAGGGCGGGCGAACGCGTCTCGCCAGTGGCCGCGCCGTGTCGAGCTACCGCGACAGCTACCGCTTCGAGGTGGCAGCGTACGAGGTCGATCGGATGCTCGGTCTCGACCGCGTACCGCCGGCCGTCCTGCGCTCGTACCGTGGCGTGCAGGGCTCACTCCAGCTCTGGCTGCACGACGTCTTCGACGAAGAGAGTCGGCGCGAGGACGGAATCGAGCCGCCCGTGCCCCTGCAGTGGGTGCAGCAGAATCAGATGAAGCGTCTCTTCGACGGCCTCATCCACAACTTCGACCGGAACCAGGGCAATCTCCTCATCGACCGTGAGACGTGGAAGGTCTGGCTCATCGATCACACCCGCTCCTTCCTCGAAGACGAGCGCATCGAAAACCTCGACAAGATCACGCGCTGTGATCGCAAGGTCTGGGCGAAGCTCCGCGGCACCCCCGAGAGCGAGATCCGCGAGCGACTCGAACCGTCGCTGCGCCGATTCGAGCTGGACGCTCTCGTGAAGCGTTGGCAAGCTCTCGTCGAGCATCTCGACGCTCAGATCGCCGAGCGCGGCGAGGCCGCCATTCTCTTCTAGCTTTCGGCCGCTCGGCTCCTTCGATTCTCTTCCCCTCGCGGAGATCACGCATGCCTGACTACGAGAGCCTCGGCTCGTTCTACCTCGGAAAGCGCTACGACGCCGAGGCGGGAGAGACCACCGAAGACCTGACGCTCTACGACGCCAAGGACCTGACGACCCACGGCGTGGTCGTCGGCATGACCGGGAGCGGCAAGACCGGCCTCAGCGTCGGCGTGCTCGAAGAGGCCGCACTCGACGGCATCCCGTCGATCGTCATCGATCCCAAGGGCGACATGGGCAACCTGCTGCTCTCGTTTCCCGAGCTGCGCGGATCCGACTTCGAGCCTTGGGTCGACCCCGCCGAGGCCACGCGCCAGGGCAAGACCGTGCAGGAGCTCGCCGTGGCCAAGGCGGAGCTCTGGAGGAACGGACTCGCCAGCTGGAACCAGCAGCCCGAGCGGATCCGGAGATACAAGGACGCCGTCGACATCGGCCTCTACACTCCGGGGTCCTCCGCGGGCCAGCCGCTGTCGGTGCTGCGCTCGTTCGACGCGCCGAGTGAGGCTGTTCTGGGCGACCGCGATGCCCTCCAGGAACGGATCAACTCGGCCGTGGCCGGCCTCCTGGCGCTGCTCGGTATTCAGGCGGATCCGGTGCAGAGCCGCGAGTTCATCCTGCTCGCCAACCTCCTCCAGCATGCCTGGTCCGAGGGCAAGAGCCTCGATCTCGCAGCACTGATCGGAGCCATCCAGAAGCCACCCTTCGACAAGCTCGGCGTCATCGATCTCGAGACCTTCTACCCGGCGTCGGATCGGCTGGCGCTCGCGATGCGCCTGAACGGCATCCTTGCGTCGCCCGGCTTCAGCGCGTGGTTGGAGGGTGAACCGCTGGACGTCGCGCGTCTCCTCCGCACGCCCGACGGCAAGCCGCGCATCTCGATCATCTCGATCGCGCACCTCAGCGATTCGGAGCGCATGTTCGTGGTCACTCTGCTGCTCAACGAGGTGGTCTCCTGGATGCGCTCCCAGGCCGGCACGAGCAGCCTCCGGGCGCTGCTCTACATGGACGAGATCTTCGGCTACTTCCCGCCGACGAAAGCGCCGCCGTCCAAGCAGCCGATGCTGACGCTGCTCAAACAGGCCCGCGCCTTTGGTCTCGGGGTCGTGCTGGCCACGCAGAACCCCGTGGACCTCGACTACAAGGGTCTCTCGAACTGTGGAACCTGGTGGATCGGCCGCCTCCAGACCGAGCGCGACAAGAAGCGCGTCGTCGACGGGCTCCTCGGTGCCGCGAGCGAGGCGGGAAGCGCGCTCGATCGCAAGGAGATCGATCGGCTGCTGTCGTCTCTCGACAAGCGCGTCTTTCTCATGAACAACGTGCACGAGGACGGCCCGGAGCTGATGCAGACCCGGTGGGTGCTCAACTACCTCGCGGGGCCGCTGCAGCGCGAGCAGATCAAGACCCTCACCGCCGACCGGCAGCCCAGCGCGGCGCCTCCAGCCGTGCCGAAGACGCCACCGCCGCTCCCGGCGGCTGCTGCGGCAGCGGCCACTGCGGTGGAAACCCCCGAGGCGCAGGCCCGCCCGACGCTTCCTGAAGACGCGGAGGAGCTTTTCCTGCCGCTGGAGGAGGATCCGCCCGAAGGGGCACGTGTCCTGTACCGGCCCGCGCTCTACGGCCGCGCGCAGCTGCACTTCCGTCGCACCAGCGTCGGGGTCGACGACTGGGTCGACGCGACGGCCTGGGTCGATCTCGACGCCGACGCACGCAAGCTGGCATGGGACGATGCCGAGGTGCGCATTGGTCCGGCGCTCACGCTGCGCCGCCGCGGAGTCGGCGGTGCACGCTACGCACAGACGCCGGCTGCCGTGGGCAACCGCCGCGCCTGGTCGTCGAGCCGCAAGGCGCTCGTGGCCGAGCTCTACCGGACGCAGCGCCGCACCGTGTACACCTACAAACCGCTCAAGATGTTGTCGGAAGACGGCGAGTCGAAGGCCGACTTCGTCGCCCGGGTCCAGCTGGCCCAGGCGGAGCAGCGCGACCTCGAGGTGGAGAAACTGCGGGCGAAGTTCGCGACGAAGCTGGCGTCGCTGGAGAAGCGCATCGCCACGGCCGAAGACCGGGTCGAGCGGGAAGAGTCGCAGCTGCGCGACCGCAAGCTCCAGACGGCCATCTCGTTCGGCAGCTCTCTCCTCGGAGCCGTGCTCGGCCGCAAGAAGATCAGCGTCACGAACGCGCGCTCGGCCGGGACGGCGATTCGCAACGTCGGCCGCAGTCGCCGCGAGAAGGAGGACGTCGAGCGCGCCTCGGAGCGGGTGCAGGACCTGCTCGAGGAGAAGGAGGCGCTCGAAGTCGACTTCGAAGAGCAGGCGGAGGCCGTGCGTACGCGCCCCGCGGACGCGGAGGTCGCCGCCGTCGAGATACCGCCGCTCAAGACGGACATCGCGGTGGAGCAGCTGGGCCTCGCCTGGGCCCCCTGGACGGTGGACGCCGACGGCATCGCCACGCCGCTGTTCGACCTCGGTTCTTGACGCATTGCGTCACTCGCCACGCTGCAGAGCCTTCGAGACGAGCTCTCAGCGCGCGTAAATCCTTGAGAATCAAGGAAAACGGGAATTGCCCCGTTGCCTGGCCCGGGACTTGCTGAGTAGGCTGTCGAGGGCCGTCTCGGCCGGTCGTCCGGCCCGTTTCTGTTCCCGATCGCGACACGACGTGTCACTCTCTGCCTCTTCGTGGGGCACTTGGCTCCCACCCTCGTCTGCTTTCCCGATCATGCCTTTCTCCCTCTTCTCTCCACTGCGGCGCGCGAGGTGTGCGTTTCTCCTCGTGGGCCTGCTGGCTGCGGCCGCCGGTGCCCAGTCGCCGTCGATCGAGGCGGTACCGGCACCCTGCCTCCTGGTGCTCGAGAACAGCGTGCTCCAGGCGCAGGTTCGCAACAACGTTCCCGAGACGCACGCCCGGCTGTACTTCCGGCGACTGCACGAAGAGGTGGAGGACTTCTACTGGGTCGAGATGCGCGCGAAGGGCAACGGCGAATACTGGGGTGTGCTTCCCAAGGCGGAGGATCAGGTCCTCGAGCCCCGCGAGGCGCGTCGCGTCGAGGCCGAGGTGAGGGCTCGCTGGGCCGCCTGGTGGCGGCAGAAGGAGGCGCTCGAGTCCCGCGACCCCAACGAGGATCTCGACGCCAACGTCATCCGTGAGCGGGCCTCGATCGGGCGGGCCACCGCGCGCGACTGGATGGGCCGCTTCGACGACGCCGCTCTCCAGCAGTGGCTCGAGGGGCTCGACTACGAGCCGGCGGAGTATTTCGTGGCCCTCTACGACGCCTTTGGCGAGGAGCTGGCGAGGAGCCCGCTCGAGGTGAGCCGCGTGACCAACGACTGCACCACCAGCCTGAGCGCCGAAGAGGCTGGGCTCGCTCAGAACCTCACCGTGGGAGAGACCGCCACCTGGCAGCAGGGAGAAGAGGTCTTCCACTGGCTCTGCGACGGCGTCGTGTCGCGCGTCGATGCGAACGGCGTCTTTCGGGGGGATGCAATCTGTCGCGCCTGTCTCGTGGCCTGGTGGCAGAAGGAGACCTTCCTCGTGCCACTGGCGGCCGGCACCGGCACCACGGGAATCCTCGCCACCGGCGACCCCGAAGCCGTGTCACCGTCGCGCCCCTGATCCGAGCGGGCGGCCCGGCGCGGTCTCAGCGCCCCGCGCTCTGGAGGCGGATGTGCACCTGGCCGACCGGCGGAATCCGGCCGCTGATCTGCACGGGGAGACCGGTCTCGGTGTCGACGGCGAACTCGATCTCACCCTCGAGCCCGAGGAGCTGCATCTCGCCGGCGCTTCCGTCCTCGCCCGGCAGGGGGCGGAGTGCGAAGACGAAGGTGTCGCGCATTCCGACGATCTCCCGGGTGCCTTCGGCATCGGTCAGCGTGTACCTGGCGCGCGTTCGTCCCGGGCCACGGGGGACCACCTCGACCCGGTGCACGGCGTTCTTGGAGAAGGTGTGGATCGTCTGCGGCTGGGCGCGCCAGGCGTCTGTCGCCGTGGTCAGCATGAGGAACAGCGCCGCCGGGTCCGTCACGTCGCGGCTCGACGGCGGTAGCGGGATCGTGGTCCGCGTGAGGTCTTTCCAGACGCGCGGGTCCTGCTCTCCGGGCTGGTCCTTCGACGGGACGACCCGCGTCGAGACCACGCTCCTCGAGCCGAAGCGGTAGCTCTTGCGCCGCCGGCGCTTGCCGGTCTCGAGCTGGACCCTCTGCTTGGCGATGGCGGTGCCGGGGTCGAGCCACACGCGGCTGGTCGAGCTGCGTCCGAGAAAGCCGGACTGCACGTCGAGGCGCAGCGTCCTGCCCTCGGCTTCGAGAGGGCTGTCGTCGCCCCAGTCAGCGTCGGACGCCTCCCGGGCGAGGGCACGGGCCGCGGCCGGGCGACGCAGCATGTGGGCGTCCACCTGTGCCGTGGCCGTGAGCATGAGCTTCTTGGCCTTGAACTGCAGCGAGCGAAACGGGAGCTGCGTGGCGTCGAAGGGCGCCGTTGCGTCCGCCGCCGGCGGACTGTGCGCCCAAGGTGCCGAGGCCGCGAGGGAGAGGAGCGCCGCAGCCACCACGAGGCAAAAGGCCCCCGATCGCGCCGCTGGGCGGCGACCTGGGATGTGCGATCGGGTGCGGCGGACGTCGGGCATCGGCTCCACTGGATTGTACGTGTGCACTCCGGTGCAGCGTCGGCGGCTGTGTCGATCTATCTGTATTTCAGAAATTATTGAAAATTCGAGAAGAGTGCTCTACACTGCCGCGCATGGATGCAGCCGCGGTCCGGGAATCGTTCGTTCAGCTGTGGGGCTCGATGGGCACCTTCTGGGGTGTTCCGCCGACCACGGCGCGCGTGTTCGGATGGCTCTTCTCCCGGAGTGAGCCCGCGGATGCCGAGGAGATCATGAGCGGTCTGGAGCTCAGTCGCGGCGCGGTGAGCATGGCATGCAAGGAGCTTCGCGAGTGGGGTCTGATCACGCAGGAGCGCGTTCCAGGCGCGCGGCGCGTGCTCTACGTTCCCGAGACCGATCTCGAGAAGTTGATTCGCCACGTCATCCAGATCCGTAAGCGTCGGGAGTGGGACCCGATCCTGGAGAATCTGCGCGAGTGGATTCCGCAGCTCGAGGAGGATCCCTCCGACGAGGCGGAGATTTTCGCCGAGAGGCTGCGCTCCATGGAGGAGCTCGTGGCGCTGGGCGATTCGATCGTGGAGCGGTTCCTGAGTGGTGGTACCGTCTCCAACCTCGGTCTCAAGCTGCTGGTGTCTGCGGGGCGCAAAGGGAGCGCAGCTGTGGATCGTGACCCTGCGGAGACCTCCGATGCGGAGCCCGCCGGCGACAGGACGAAACCGCGCGTTTCGTCGAATTGATGGAGAGACGATGCTTCCCGACGTAGCCAAGACACCCCCGTCGCCCGCCGTCATGGCGCGGCTCCGCGACCTCTGCCTCGAGCGCGGACTCGACGAGCTGGCCACCAATCTCGACGAGCTGGGGCAGTGGATCGCCGAAGACCTCGTCGACGTGGAGCGGCAGCTCCAGGAGCTGGAGCCTTCTCCGACGTCGCTGGTCGAGCACGCCGGGACCCACCTGCTGCGGGTTGGCGGCAAGCGCCTTCGCCCGCTCTGCGTCATCCTCGCCTCCCGGGTCGGCGGCGGCGCCTCGCCGGCCATCATCGACCTCGCAGTGGCGGTGGAGCTGGTGCACAACGCGACGCTGCTCCATGACGACGTCGTCGATCTCGCCGACCAGCGTCGCGGCCACAGGGCAGCGCGGGCCGAGTACGGCAACGCCGCGTCGATCTTTGCGGGCGACTGGCTGCTCGTCGAGGCGCTCCGCCGGGTCGATCGTGCCGCCGTGCCGGGAACGATGCCGGCGCTGCTGGAGACGATCGCCCAGATGATCGACGCCGAGTCGGTGCAGCTGGAGAATCGGGGGCGCGTACACACCGACCGCAACCTCTACTTCGAGATCGCGGAGGGGAAGTCGGCCACACTCTTCAAGTGGGCGATGCGTGCCGGAGCCCTCGGCGGTGGACTGTCGGAGGTGCAGAGCCGAGCGCTCGAGGAGTTCGGTCGCCACATGGGCGTCGCGTTCCAGGTGATCGACGACCTCATCGATGTCGCCGGCGATCCTCGGGAGACGGGCAAGAGCCTCTTCACCGACCTCCGGGAAGGCAAGATGACCTTTCCCGTGATCCTCGCCCTCGAGAGCGAGCCGTCACTGGCGCCGACGCTCGAGGCCGTGGCGGCGGGTGAGGACCGTACCGGAGAGGTGCTCGAGGCGGTCCGGCGCAGCGACGCAGTGGCGCGCTCGCGGGCTCTCGCCCAGGAGCGCATCGAAGCGGCGATCGACGCCCTGGTGAGCCTGCCGCAGGGGCCGGCCACCGGAGCCCTCTCCATGCTCGCCCGTTCCACCGCGTTCAGGAGCCAGTGATGTCACCTCGGAACGCACGCTCTCGGGGTGAAGCCTCCCATCACCCGCGCGCCGACGGCTCGGGCGTGATGTTCGATCAGATCGCGGAGCGCTACGACCGTCTGAACCGGATCTTGTCGCTGGGTCTCGACCGCGGGTGGCGCCGACGTGCGGTGCGCGCGCTCGAGCTCCGCCCGGGCGACCGCGTGCTCGATCTCGCGACCGGAACGGGCGACCTGGCCTTCGAGATCGCGCGGAGTGGCGCAGAGATCGAGGTCGTGGGCGTCGACCCGTCCGTCGGAATGCTGGAGGTCGCGGCCCGCAAGACTCCTCGCCTCGATTCGGAAGCCCGCGTTTCGTTCCAGGTGGGAGACGCCCAGGAGCTGGAGCTCGCGGACGACGCGTTCGACGGCACGACCATCGCCTTCGGCATCCGCAACGTTCCGAACCGCATGCGCGCGCTGCAGGAGATGGCGCGCGTGACGAAACCCGGCGGGAGGGTCGTCGTGCTCGAGCTCAGCGAGCCGGGTGGTGGGCTGCTCTCTTCGTTCGCCCGGCTCTACGTGCACGAGCTGGTCCCGCGCATCGGAGCTCTGCTCTCGGGCGCGCCGGAATACCGCTACCTGCAGAAGTCGATCGCGGCGTTCCCCCCGGCGCAGGAGTTCGCGGAGATGATGCGCGCCAGTGGGCTCGACGAGGTCCACGTGCGTCCGCTCACGTTGGGTGTCTGCCACCTCTACGTCGGGCGCGTCGCCGAGGCGAGTGCGGATGAGAACGGCACGCTGGCCGTGGGCCCATGGCCGGGGAGTCGGTGATGGAAGGTCGTCTTTCGGCCGTCGCCGTCGCGAGCCCTCACGCGGAGCTTCTCGATTTCGTGGCAAGAGAGCTCGCAACGCCGCGTCAGGCGGCCTTCGCGCGGATCTGCGTCCCGATGTTGCGGCGCCCCTTCGAACAGCTGCACTCCTGGGAGCGGGTCTCGGCCGTCTGGCAGAGCGACGAGCTCGAGATGGTCGGCTACGGTGAGGCGTTCGTCGCCGAGGCCACGGGGCCAGGGCGAGTGGACACGCTGCGGGCGCAGGCCGAGGCCTTCTTTTCGAAGATCGAGACTGCGCGTCACCCCGATCTCGCCGCCGTTTCGGAGCCTCGTCTGTTCGGTGGGCTCGCGTTCAGCCCGGGGGTCATCCCGCAGGCGCCCTGGGGCGCGTTGGGTGACGCCCGCTTCGTGGCGCCGGTCGTGCAGCTCTGTGCGCGAGCCGATCAGTGCTGGCTGGAGGTGGTCGCAAAGACCACGGCGACGCCGAGCGAGCGGGAAGGTCTGCTGGCTCGCCTGCGGGAGCTGTTGGAAGCGGGCAGTGCCGAGGTTCGCTCCCTCGGCACCCTGACCGTGGAGGAGAGCGCCGCTGCCGAGGACGCGGCCGACTGGATCCAGCGCGTCGAGGCGATTCGTGCAGCGATCGAGCGCGGCGAGGCGCAGAAGATCGTGGCCGCGCGCGAGGTGGTTCTCCAGCGTCGCGCTGTGGACCTCGCGCAGCTCGTGCAGACCCTCCGCGCCGACATGACGGGCTGTATCGTGTACGGAGTGCGCAGCGGCAGGAGCTCGTTTCTCGGAGCGAGTCCGGAGCGTCTCATCGCCAAGGAGGGCACGCGCATCCGCAGCCACGCTCTCGCTGGCAGCATCGAGCCCGGCGTGACGGGTCGCGGCCGACAGGCCGCAGTGCTCTTCGACTCCGCGAAGGATCGCTGGGAGCACCAGCTGGTGGTCGACCACCTGGTCGCGCATCTGAGGCCGCGTTGCCGCGAGCTGACCTGGCCCGATCGGCCGACGGTGCGCGAGCTGCGCAACGTGCTGCACCTCGAGACCCCGGTGGTTGGTGAGCTGGCCGATCCGCACCACGTGCTCGATCTGGTGGCCGACCTTCATCCGACGCCCGCAGTTGGTGGTGTTCCGACGGCGCTGGCACAGCGCTGGATCATCGACAACGAGCCGGCGCCACGTGGGTGGTACAGCGGCCCGATCGGCTGGTTCGATGCCGCGGGCAACGGCGACTTCGCAGTGGCGATCCGGTCGGCAGCCGTCGCCGAGACGGACGCGGGCTTCGAGGTGCGACTACACTCCGGCGCTGGCATCGTCTCCGACTCGGAGAGCGGCGCGGAGCTGGGCGAGACCGAGCTGAAGCTGAGTCCGATGCGCTCCCTGCTCGATCGCCCGGGAGTGGTCGAGCCCTGACGCGCGGGCGCGCGGTGGTTGCATGGAAGAGCGCAAACGGCTCGAGGTCTGGGCCAACACCCTGGTCGGGAGCCTCCGTGGCACCGGCGTTCGGCATGCGGTCATCAGCCCGGGGTCTCGCTCGACTCCGTTTGCGGCGGCCGCGCTGCGCCAGGGCCTGCAGTGTCACTCCCTGATCGACGAACGGGCCGCTGGCTTTTTTGCTCTTGGGCTCGCCCGGGCCACGGGGGAGCCGCCGCTCCTCGTCTGTACTTCGGGGACGGCGGGCGCGCACTACTTCCCGGCGGTGCTCGAGGCGCGAGAGGCTGGTCTTCCATTGATCGTCCTCACGGCCGATCGCCCGCTGGAGCTCATGGATCGCGGCGCGCCCCAGACGCTCGACCAGATCAAGCTGTTTGGTGATCGCGTGCGGGCGTTCTTCGAGCTCGGCGAGCCGGTGTCGAGCGCGCCGGCGCTGCAGGCACTGCGAGGCCGGGCGGCGCTGGCTGCCTCCCGAGCGCGGTGGCCCCTGCCCGGGCCCGTGCACCTGAACGCCCGCGCCAAGAAGCCGCTCGAGCCCACGGGTGCGTCGCTGCCAACGGGCGCGACGCCGCGAATCGCCACGCCGGAAGTGCAGGTGCCAGAGTCCGAGATCGACCTGCTGGCCGAGCTGTGCCTCGGGTCACGTCGTGGCCTCCTCGTTGCCGGCGCCGAGCTGCCGCGCACGTCGGGAATGCGGCGCGCTGCCATGGATCTCGCGCGTGCCACGGGTTTTGCCCTCGCTCCGGACGCTTCGAGCGGACTGCGCTTCGGCTCGTGCGACCACCTGACGAGGCTCCACCACTTCGGCACACTGCTCGAGTGTGAGGAGAGTGCGGCGGCGCTCGACCACGTCGACCTCGTGGTCCAGCTGGGGCGCGCGCCCATTGCGCCTGCCTGGCCGCAGTTTCTCCGCGCGCGGGCAGCCCGCGGCCTGCAGCACGTGGTCCTTGCTGCGGCAGAACCGTCGGATCCGGCACAGACCGCGACCCACGTCGTGCTCGGGTCCGAAGAGGCTGCCGCCACACAGCTCGCTCGAAGGATCGAGCAGCTGCGCACCGAGCGCGCCCGCCGTGCGGACCTTCTTTGGGCGGAGGAACTGGCCGCACTCGACGAACGGCTCGGCAGGGTCGTCGACGATGTGCTGCGGGAGCGCTCGTGGAGCGAGGGCCTGGTGGCGCGCGCTCTCGTCGAGGCGATGGCAGAGAGGGGTCCGGCCACGCTGATGCTCGCCAACAGCCTGCCGATCCGGCTCGTGGAGACGTTCGGCGGCGGAGTCGAGGCGCCCCTCGAGGTTCTGGCGCAGCGTGGCGTCAACGGCATCGACGGCCTCGTGGCCGGCCTGGCGGGCTGGATCGCGGGGAGCGCGCCGAGCCCGACCGCTCTGCTCGTGGGGGACGTCGCGCTGCTGCACGACGCGTCGAGTCTCCGGCTGCTCGCCTCGGTGCAGGATCGGCCCGTCGTCGTGCTGGTGCTCAACAACGACGGCGGCAGGATCTTCGAGCAGCTGCCCCTCGCGGCGGAGAGAACGGGCCCCGACCTCGACCTCTGGACCACCCCGCACGGCCTGCACTTCGAGGACCTCGCGCGGCACGCGGGCCTGAACTATGCCCGCGCTGCGGATGAGCACGGGCTGCGGGCGGCGCTCGAGCGTGCGCTCACCACCCCTGGCGCGTGCGTCGTGGAGGCCGTCTCGGCACCGGGCGATGCGGCCGAGGAGCGCCGCGCGCTCGTCGCGCGAGCCCGTGCCGAGGTCGGGGGAGCTGCGTCGTGAGGGTGGCGCCGAGGTGGGCCTTTCTCCACGGCTTCGGAGGAGGTCCGGCTCAGTTCGACGAGCTGCGGGAGCTCGCGGAGATCCCGGACGCGCTGACGCCGCACGTGGTCGGCCACGGGGGCGGGGGCGAAGCGGTCTCCTGGGACGAGGAGGTCCGCCGTCTCGCGTCCCTCCTGGGTGGGGCCGCAGTCGGCAGGCTCGGGCTGTGTGGCTACTCGCTCGGCGGGCGCCTGGCGCTGTCCCTTGCCCTGAACGCCCCAGACTTGGTGCGCACCCTCGTTCTGATCGGAGTGAATCCGGGCCTGTCTGTCGAGGAGGAGAGGGCCGCGCGGCGTGCCGCCGACGACCGGTGGGCCGAGCGCATCGAGAATGAAGGCGCGGAGGCCTTTTTCGACGCCTGGGTGAAGCAACCTCTGTTTGCGACCCAGGCCAGCCTTCCGCCGGGGCGCCTGGAGCGGCAGGCCGCGCTGCGCCGGGGGCTGCCGGCACCTGGGCTCGCCGGCGCGATGCGCACCCTGAGTCTCGGGCGGATGCCCGACGCGTCTCCGCGCCTCGGCGAGCTCGAGTGTCCGGTGGTGCTGGTGGTGGGCAGCGAAGACGCGAAGTTTCGCGCGCTGGCGGCCGACATGGCTCCGCAGATCCCGGACGTGCGCGTCGAGGTGGTCGAAGGCGCAGGGCACAACGTCGTGCTGGAGCGTCCGGAGGCACTGGCCCGGATCCTGCGGGCAGTGGACGCAGGGCAGATGGTGGAGCGGTGAGCGGCCACCTGCCCGCGCCGGGCTCGCCCGCCGCCTGGGTGCTGGCCATGCGACCCGCCACCCTCTGGGCGGCCGTTGCCCCGGTCCTGGTGGGCTCCGCCTGTGCGGCTGCCGTCGGCGGCTTCTGGTGGCCGGCCGCGACGGCCGCGCTCCTGGGTGCGACCTTCATTCAGATCGGGACCAACTTCGCGAACGATCTGTTCGACTACCGCAAAGGTGCGGACACGGAACATCGACTCGGCCCGGTGCGCGCCGCACAGGCGGGTCTTCTCACCGAGCGCAATCTGACGGTTGGCACGGCCCTGGCGTTCGGGGCTGCAACCCTGGCGGGCCTGTACCTCACGATCGTCGCTGGTCCGGCCATCGTCGTGATCGGAGTGCTTTCGATCGCCTCCGGCCTCGCCTACACGGGGGGGCCCCGGCCACTGGGATACGTCGGTCTCGGCGACGTGTTCGTGTTCGTGTTCTTTGGCCTCGTGGCCGTGGTGGCGACCACCTGGGTGCAGACCGCCTCGATGCCGGAGGTGTCGTGGTGGGCCGCGGTGGGTGTCGGGTGCCTGTCGACCTGCATCCTGGTGGTGAACAACCTGCGCGACATCGGCACCGACGCGGTGGCGGGCAAACGGACGCTCGCCGTGCGGTTTGGCCCCCGCTTCGCGCGGGCGGAGTACGTCGCGTTGTTCACCCTCGCCTTCGCGGCTCCAGTGGCGGCCTGGTGGCGCGGGGCCGCCACGGTCGGAGCGTGCCTTGCTCTGCTCGCGCTTCCTCTCGGAGTGCCCCAGCTACGACGTGTGCTCCGGGAGGAGGGGAGTGCCCTGAACCCGGCACTCGGCGGGACGGCACGTCTGCTGCTGGTGTACTGCGTGCTCTTCTCGACGGGGCTCGTGCTGCGATGAGCGCCGGCCCTGCGCCGACGATGTTCTCGGTGCGCGGCGTCGGCGCGCGAGATGCCGGCGTCGCGGTGAGCGACGGAGCGGGTCGTACCTACACCTGGTCGCAGTGGAGCGCGAGGGTCCAGGCGGTGGCGCGTGGGTTGTGTTTCGAGGTGGCGGGGGACCCGGGAGACGCGTGCAGGGTCGACGTGGCAGTGGATGCAGAGCGTTGCGTCGAGACGGTCCTCCTCGTGAGTAGTCTCCTCGAGGCCGGGGTGCCGTTTGCCCTTCTGCACCCACGGTGGTCCGAAGACGAGCGCACGGCGCGCTGCCGGGCGCTGGGCGATCCGCCGCGGATCGGCCCCGCGGACGTGGCGCAGCTCGAGTCGTTGGGTGAGCGTCGCCGGAGGCCACTACCGGAGCTGGTCGACGATGAGCGGCTCGCGGTCGCGATCTTCACGTCGGGCTCCACAGGGCCCCCGAAGGCGGTCGCCCTGAGCCGGCGCAGCCTGGCGGCGGCGGCCCGTGCGTCGGAGCAGAATCTCGGCTGGTGCGAAGGCGACCGCTGGCTCCTCAGCATGCCGCTTGCGCACGTGGGGGGCTTCTCCGTGGTGTCCCGCTGCCTGGCCGCGCGTCGCGGCGTCGTGGTGGATCCGTCGCCCCGCTTCGATCCCGCCACGCTCCGCGAGCTGGTGGACAGAGAGCACGTCACTCTGCTCTCCCTCGTTCCCACGATGTTGCACCGCCTCCTGGACGGCGACGCGACCTGGGCTCCCGCGAGCCTTCGCGCTCTACTGATCGGCGGCGCTGCGGCGCCACGCTCCCTGCTCGAGCGCGCCATCGCAGCGGCACTGCCCGTGCTCACCACCTACGGGCTCACCGAGACCGGCTCCCAGGTGGCGACCCAGGGCCCGGCGCGTCTCCGAGACCCGGACCGGGCGCTCGACGTGGGCGCGCCCCTACCGGGAACGGAGGTGCGCCTGCTCGGCGCCGACGGCAAGTGGGTGAGGCGCGGTGAGACGGGCACCGTCGCCGTGCGCGGTGCCACGCTGTTCAGCGGCTACCTCGAGCTGTGCGGCGCGACTCTCGTCTCCAGGTCGGGCCCTGGCGGCGACGGGTGGCACACCACATCCGATCTCGGTGTCCTGAACGGGAGTGGCCACCTGCGGGTGCTCGGTCGCAGCGACGACGTGATCGTGACCGGGGGCGAGAACGTCCAGCCGTTTGCCGTGGAAGAAGCTCTTCGGGCGATCGAGGGCGTCGAAGACGCCTGCGTGGTCGGGATGGACGACGAGGAGTGGGGGCAGGTCGTCGGCGCGGTGTGCGTTCTCGCGCCTCCGGCACTCGGCGTCGACGAGCTGGAGGCCCGCTGCGCCGAGACCCTGGCGGGGTATGCGCGGCCCCGCCGGTGGTGCTTCGTTCGTGAGATCCCGCTCAACGCGCAGGCCAAGCCGGATCGCGGGCGCTGCGCCCAGCTCCTGCTCGAGACTCAGTGCGCGTCGTCGAACTCGCGCAGCAGCTCCCGCAGGTAGCGCGCCTCGTCGGCGGGCAGCTGGTCGCGGGCCGCCGCGCAGCGCAGGTCGTGCTCGAGCCGGTGTGCGAGCCACGCCGCGTGGCGCTCTGCGCGCTTCTGGGCTCCGCCGTGCTCGCCGCGCAGCTGTGGCTCGCGGACCGCCTGCGCCAGCTGCACGGCGTGATGCCGCAGTGCCTCGGACGCCACCCTCCCGTCGTCGCACAGCGATGCGACGAGCATCCGAGCGGCGAGGAGTCGGCGCTCGGTCTCCTGGCCTTGCCGGCGTAGGCGACGGCTCATCGAGCGTCGCGATCGGCCGCGCGCGGGGCGGGGCGGGCCGGTTGCCGGGATGGTGTCGAGTTCGGGCATCGTGGCGGTCCCCTCACCAAGACAACGTCTCAACACCCCGATTCGTTTCAAAACCGACGATCGGAGGCCCCCGTCGCGGGCTGGCTCAGCCGGGAAGGTCTTTCTTCCTGGCCTTCACCTGGATCAGCTCCCCCGTCTCGAGGCACATCGCCGAGAGGTGTCCTCCCCACACGCAGGCGCTGTCGAGCCCGAGCATCTGCGGTTCGATCCGGAGGCCCTGCGCGGCCCAGTGGCCGCAGACGACGACGTCTTCACTCCATCTCGGCTCCGGGTGCTCGTGCCAGGCACTGAGCTTCTTCGGTGCGAGATCGGGATGGCCGCTGAAGCGGGCCATCGCACCGTTGGGGTGGAGCATGCGCATGCGGGTCAGCACGGCGAGCTGGCGCCGCCTCTTCTCGAGCCCCTGGGGCAGACCGCCGCGCGGCCGCCGGCGCAGCAGGTGGTCGCCGTACTCTCCCGTGAGGACCTCCTGCAGCCGGGTCGACACGCGCGTGGCGCGGCCTGCCGACCACTTGGCCCGGAGGCCGGCGTGCACCAGGATCCACCCGTCTTCGGCATGCACGAAGGGCTGCGACTCGAGCCAGCGGACGAGCTTGCGCCGCTTGGTGCCTTCGAGAACGTCTTCGAGCGTGTCGCCTCGCCGGAGCTTGGACACGCCGCGAGCCACCGCGATGAGGTGGAGATCGTGGTTGCCGAGCACCATGCGGAAGCGGTCGCCGAGGTCTCGGTGCCTCTCGCGGGCCCAGAGGAGGACGTCCCGCGAGCCCGTGCCGCGGTTGACGAGGTCTCCGACCAGCCAGAGTCGGTCTTTGCGCTCCCGGAAGGGGAGCTCTTCGAGAAGGGCGTCCAGCGTGCGCCGGCACCCGTGGATGTCACCGATCGCCCAGGTGCGACCCTTGCCCTGCTTCGGAGTCAATCCACGAGTGCTTGGTAGGTGAGCGTGACGACGTCCTGACGGATGTTCAGGTGCGTGTACGGCCTCACCTGGGTCATGAGAACACCGACGATCTCCTCTTCGGGATCGACCCAGAAGGTGGTGCAGAAGGCGCCGCCCCAGGCGTAGGTGCCTTCGGACGCAGGCATTCCCGAACGCCCCATGTCGGTGACCACGCTGTAGCCGAGCCCGAAGCCGTAGCCGGGGCCGCGCAGCCAGACGTCCAGGTCGCCGATGTGGTTGCGTGTCATGAGCTCCACCGTCTTGCGGCCCAGAATGCGCACGCCGTCGAGCTCACCGCCGTTCAGCATCATCTGGTGGAAGCGCGCGTAGTCGATCGCCGTGGACACCAGGCCGCCGCCCCCGGCGAAGTAGACCTGCGGCTGTCGGAGCCAGCGGCTCTCGGCGGTCGGAGCCTCCGTCAGCTCGATCTTCCCGTCCTGGCCTGGGCGGTAGAGGGCGGAGAAGCGTCCGAGCTTCTCCTCGGGGAGGAAGAAGTGGGTGTCGTCCATGCCGAGCGGCTCGAAGATCTTCGTCCTGAAGAACTCGTCCAGCGTCATGCCGGAGATCACCTCGACCAGGTGCCCCGCGACGTTCGTGGCGGGGCCGTACTCCCACGCGGTCCCTGGCGTGAAGTTGAGGGGCAGCTCGGCGAGGCGCTCCACGTCGTCGCCGACCGTGTCACCCGCCTCCCGCGCCTGGGAGTAGCGGGCGTAGTCGGGGCGCGTGAGGCCCCTGTAGGTGTTGGCGAGGCCGGCCGTGTGCGTGAGCAGGTGCTGAATCGTGATGGGCCGCGTCGACGGAACCTGCTTGTAGGGCGTGGCGACGTACTCCTCGGGGCTCGCCGCGACGGCAATGGTGGGGTCTGCGAACTCCGGCATGAACTTGGCCACCGGATCGCGCAGCTGGAAGTGGCCCTCCTCCCACAGCATCATCAGGGCGACGGACGTGATCGGCTTGGTCATGGAGGCAATGCGGAAGATCGTGTCTCTTGTCATGGCGCGACCGGCTTCGGCGTCGGCCGAGCCCACGGCCTCGAAGTGGGCGATCTTGCCCTTGCGCGCGATGAGCGTCACGACGCCGGCGACCTCGCCACGGTCGACGTAGCTCTGCATGGCCGGGGTGATGCGCGCCAGGCGCTCCGCGGAGAAGCCGACGTCTTCGGGTGCCACCTCGGGCAGCGTGCCGGCGGGCGCGTCGACCGCGTTGCTCGCGAGGAGGAGGGGAGACAGCAGGAGGACCAGAAGCAGGGACACGACACGCGCCCGCGCGGTTGCACCGCCGACCAGGGAGACTTGCACGCCAACTCCTTTCCGGCGCCGCGGCGCCGCTCGTCACATCGATGGAACGGTCGAATGATACGACGTGGCCCCCTGCGGTTGAGCCCGCAACGGCTGGTGCGGCTTCACAGGATGCTCGATGAGGATAGGATCTACCTGAGGGTGGCCTCGCCACCTCCTCGCATTCGTTCTCTCGGTACCGCGACGCGGGGGCTTCGCGGCCGTTCCAACACATGAAGATCTCGTGATGGCACCACGATCCGTTCCGGCCTCGTCCGTGACGGCGCGGGTGTCGCGCGCTCTCTCGCCCACACTCAGGAGGACAGAGATGAAATGTTCCCGAACGAGAACCTCTGGGGTTCTCATCCTTGCCGCGACCCTGCTGGTCCTGGCCTCGGCGCCGGCTGCCGCGCAGCTGGACGACGACTCCAGCACTGCGATTCAGTTCAACTTCAACCCGCCCGGTGCCCGGAGCCTCGGACTCGGCGGTGCGTTCCTCGCGGTGGCGGACGATGCGACGGCTGCGTTCACCAACCCCGCCGGCCTCGTGATCCTGCGCGAGAGCGAAGTCTTCGCCGAGATGCGTCAGACGAGCTCCTCGGTGCCTTTTGTCGACCGCGGTGTCGGCACGATCTCGGCCGACGGCCGCACGGTGAGCACCACGGGAACGGCGTCCGGAAACGGCGTCGACACGATCAACAACGTGCAGTTCGGCGAGACCGACGACGACGTCACGGGCCTCTCGTTCGTGTCGTACGTCCAGCCCATCGGCGACTTTCGCATCGCGTTCTATCGCCACGAGCTGGTCAACTTCGAGACCGAGTTCTCCTCACAGGGTGCGTTCGCCAACTTCAGCAACGGCAACCCGGCGGCACGTCTCTTCCCCGTGCAGTCGCAGGTCGATCTCGAGGTCGAGAACTTCGGTGTCTCCTTCGCCTACAAGTTCAGCGAGACGTTCTCGCTGGGCTTTGGCGTGAGCTACTACCAGTTCGAGGTCTCCGGCCTCACCAACCGCTTCGACATCATCACCACGCTTCCCGGCTTCTACAACGCTCCGGACTTCTCGCAGGGTAACGTCGCGACGCGTCAGGCCCAGTTCGGCGACGATGAGGACGTGGGCATCAACCTGGGCTTCCTCTGGAGCCCGTCCACCAAGTTCTCGATCGGTGGTGCCTACCGCGAGGGGGGTGAGTTCGAGTACGGCTACACCGTGGCCGACACCGCGGCGACGCCGACCTTCAACGTGCCGAACGTCTACGGTCTCGGCGTGGCCATCCGCCCCACGGCGGCCTTCACGATCAGCATCGACGTGAACGAGGTCGAGTACTCGAGCCTCGTCGAGGAGTTCACGACGCTCCTCGGCGGCAATCGCCCCGAGCTCTTCGAGATCGAGGACGGCACCGAGGTCCATCTCGGCCTGGAGTACCGCTTCCTGAACATGGCCAACCCCGTCACGATTCGCGTCGGCGGTTGGGAGGATCCGGCACACCAGATCACCCGACGGAACTCCACCGCCTCCGAGGTGGGGCCGTTCGACAGCGGTGAGCTGCTGCAGCAGCTGCTCTGGTCGGCGTCGACCCAGGCGGACGACGAGACGCACTTCTCGGTCGGCTTCGGTGTGGCGTTCGGCGAGAACTTCGCCCTCGACGTGGCGGGCGACTTCTCCGAGCGCACCGACATCGCCGCGGTCTCCGCGGTGGTCCGCTTCTAGGGCGTTTCTCAGCGGCGCCTTCGGGCGCGAGTGCGAGGCAGCGGCTCCGGCCGCTGCCTCGTATGCGTTGGGGCGCGGTGGCGCGCCCGCCGCTCAGCGCCCGCCGTCGAAGAACTTGTGGAACGTCGGCGGGAAGTAGCGCTCGGAGGGTCTGGTCTGCGGGGCGATCCGGCGCAGGGCCTGGACCTCAGCCGACGCGCGCTCGAGCCGTTCGGTCTCCTCGCCGCCGCTCATGCGGAAGAGCGCAAAGGCGGCCGCGGCACGGAAGAGGTGCGCCTGGCCCTTCGCGGTCGCATCGGCGATGGAGTCGGCCTCCAGCCCCAGCACGTCTTCGTAGCGGCCGGCGAAGTAGGCCGTCGCCGCGTCCGTCAGGGCCTTCGGCAGGGCGCCGGTGGCAGGTGGAGACTGGATGTCCCGGGGTTTGTTGTCGGCGACGACGGTCGGAGGAGGCTCCGGCTGCGGATCGCGAGCTCTGGGCTCGTCGTTCCTGGGGGTCTCGCCGCGTGGAGGGTCGTTCCTCGCGGGCGGCTCGAGATCGGCCTTTGCGATGCGGACCGTCGAGGCTCGTTCGAGGACCTTCCGGAAGTCGCCTTCGGCCTGGCTGGCGAGCTGTGACGCACGCGCGAGCTTCGCGCCATCGTTCCCCGATGCACCCGCCGCCAGCTCGGTCTTGGCCTGCTCCAGTGTCTTCTGTGCCCGCGACTGCGCCTGCGTGAGCTGGGCCGTCCAGTCGCCCCCGAGCTCTGCACGCCGGGCGTCGACCTGTCTCGACGCGCCTTCGGCGTCCTGCACCTTCTGACGCGACTCGGCGAGGCGGGTGTTGATCCCGCTCTTGAGCGCCACGTTGAGGTCCTTGCGCACCGCCTTGAGCTCGCTCAGGGCCGTCTTGGCCGGCGGAAGTGCGTTGGCGATCGCCTGGAAGTTGCCGTTGGCGATGCCCTCGCGGACCCGCACGTTGGCGGTCTCGAGATGGTCCTTGCCGCGGCTGAAGCCGATGTCCATCGTCGGCTTGGAGTTCCACACGAGGGAGACACCGGGCTGGAGGCGCTGCTCTTCGACCGCCTTGCGGATCCCCTCCGCCTCTTCGAGGATCGGGCTCACCCGTGCGATGCTCTCCTGCACCAGCTGTTCGTTACACGAGGTCCGCTCTTGGACCATCGTCCCCCAGCGGTCCTTGTCGTGGGTTTGTGCCACGCGCTGGGCCTCCGCCTTCTCGAAGTACTGCCAGGCGTCGGCGCACTGGTTCATCTTGGCCAGTGCGATGCCGAGCATCGTGTTGGGGATGTAGACCACGGTCTTGGAGCCGTAGATGGGCACGCGCGTCTTCTGCGCCGCCGGCCGATCGGCGATCGCCTCGCGCATCGCGGCCGCGACTTCCTCCCACCGCTCCTGCTCGCTCGCCTGGATGCCCTTCTTGAAGCTCGACCTGAAGTCGGCGCTCGCGGAGCTCGTGAGCGCCAGGGTGGTTGCGAGGGCGGCGACGGCGCCGCGGCGGATCGCGCTGGCCGGCTGCATCATTGGGACATCCCCATTTCTTCGAAGTAGGCCTCCACGTCCACGGGCGTGAACTCGAAGGACTCGGTGGTCGGAGCTCCGCCAACCTCGAAGCTCACTTCTTGCAGCTCGGGTGCGGAGAACGGGTGGCGCAGGGTGGCGGTGTAGCTCCCCTGCGGGAGTTGGAGAACGGTCGGCGTGAACGCCTGCTCGGGAGTCAGACGGATCACTTCACCCTCCGGGCCTCGCAGCTCGACGATCTCGGCCCAGGGGGTGGCCAGCACGGTGACCGTGCCGTTTGCGCCCGCGGGCGCCGGATCGCCGTTGCGGCCGAAGAAGAACCAGCCGAGGAAGGCGAGGAGGACAACCGCCGCGATGGCGGCGCCGATGATCCTGGGGTTGAGGCCGCCTTCGGAGGTGCTCGAGGTGCCGGAGTAGGGCTCCTGGTACGGCGGGGGTGGTGCGACGGGAGCCGGGGGAGCCGCAGCGGCGACATGCTGCGTCGCCTCTTCGCTGGCCGTCGCGACGTGCTGGGTGGCGGCTTCCGCCCCGACGTCTGCTGGGACGGCGCCCCGTGGGAGGTCGGGGACAGGTGCCAGTACCGTCGCCTCCTCGGCCGCTCCCGGGACCTGGGTGAGCACGGTGGCCTCTTCCGCGGCCTCCGGAAGCCCGGTGAGCACCGTCGCGCCTTCGGCGCCGACGTCGGGTAGCTCCGCGAGGACCGGCGCGTCCTCCGGTGGCACCTCGGTGAGCACGGTGGGGGCCCCATCGCCGACGTCGGGAGCAGCCTCTGCGGGCTTCGACGCCTCGCGGCGCAGCTCCTCCAGCTCGTTGTTCGTTCCGCCCAGGGCCGCGGCCTCGTCGATGAGTGCCAGGGCCTGCGTCGTGTCACCCCGGTGGAGGAACTGACGTGCTTCGGTGACCATGATGGCCACCGTGGCGCTCACCTTCTTCTCGGCGACCTCCCGCGCGACCGACTCGAGCCCCTGCGTGTCGGGGGCGAGGGTGCGTGCGGCGTTGACGAGCTCTTCGGCCTCATCCAGCGCCCCGGCCTCCAGCTGCGATCGCGCGTTCTCGAGTGTGGTGACGGCGCGCTCTTGCTCGGCGACCGCCTCCACCCGCTGGGCTGCTGCGAGCAGGCTCATCGTGTCGCCCGCGGCGGTGCGCGCCGTCATCAGCTCTTCCTGGGCCTGCCCCAGGTCACCGGCGAAGAGGAGCTCGTCGATCTTGCGCGCCGCGGTCTCGGTCTGCGGCGTGTCCTCGGCGGTGGCCTCGATGGTGCCTTGCTGGGTCTGCATCTGCACGAGGCGCTCGTGCAGGGTCCGCAGCGGCAGCGGGTCGCCGAACGTCTGACGCGCGTCGACCAGGGCACGCGCGGCCTGCTTGAGCTCACCGCTGACCAGGAGGTTCTCGATCTGGTCCCTGGCCTTCGTCACCGCGACCTGGCGCTCGCCCTCGGCGACGCTGAGCTGGTCGACCTGCTGCTCCGGCGGCTTGGGCTCGGCTGCGGGCAGGCTCGAGGGATCTTCGTCGTAGCCCTCGATGAGGGGCTGCAGGATGAGGATGATCTCGCGAAAGTCCTGGTGGCGGTCGGCCGGCTCCTTCTGGACGCAGCGATCGACCAGCGCATCGAGCTCGGGCGGCACTTCGGGCCACCTCTGGCTCAGCCGCGGCGCGTCCTGATGGAGGATCTGGAAGAACAGGGCGGAGATCGTCTCCGCCTCGAACATGCGTCGGTAGCAGAGCAGCTCGAACGCCAGCACGCCGAACGAGTAGATGTCGGAGCGCTGGTCGACCGGATCTCCGCGCAGCTGCTCGGGGGAGAGGTAGGCCGGAGTTCCGAGCGTCGTGCCGGTCTGCGTGAGCTGTGATTCGGCGCTCGCGATCTTGGCGATGCCGAAGTCCATGATCTTGACGCGCGCCTCGTCCGTGATGCGGATGTTGCCGGGCTTGATGTCGCGGTGCGTGATGCCCTGCGCGTGCGCGAAGCCGAGACCCTGCGCCATCTGGAGCAGGACGTCGAGCTTCTCGCGGAAGGTGAGGGGATCGCGATCACCGAGGCGATGGTCGAGGTCCTTGCCGGTGAGGAACTCCTGCACCAGGTACGGCGTGTCGTCCTCGTAGCCGAAGTCGTAGAGCACCGTGATGTTGGGGTGCTCGATGTTGCCGGCGATCTCCGCCTCGCGCAGGAATCGCTTGCGCGTCTCGTCGTTCTCGGAGGTGCAGGTCTTGATGGCGACGAGCCGTTTCATGAACGGATCGCGGCCCTTGTAGACCACTCCGAAACCGCCTTCTCCGATCCGGTCGATGATCTCGTACCGGCCGGCCTTCTGGAGGTCACTCACGTCTCAAGGCCTTCGGGCACACGCGCGCCACAGTGGATGCGATGGGTGCTCACGAACGGCACCCCACGCCGCGGGTCCTCGACCGCGGCGCCCTCGCGCGCATACTAACAGCCCGAGGCCTCTCAACAGCCTGAGCGCAAAGGTTTTGCTGGCGTGCCTCCGCCTACTTCCGGGCGCGCGGAACCAGCGTCAGCTGGACCCTCTCGCCGTCGCGCATCACGACCACCTCGATCGGCACGTCGACCTTCACCGCGTCGAGTGCGTAGGTGTAGTCGTAGATGTTTGCGATCGTCTGGCCCGCGAACTCCACGATCACGTCGCCCTTCAGCAGGCCGGCCTCCGCGGCGGGGCCGCCGGCCATGACGCCGCCGAGGAGCAGGCCCTCGACCTCACTCGCGTAGTCGGGAATGGTGCCCGTGTAGGCACGCACCGTGTCCCGGCTGCCGCCCTCCTGGCGGGTCCGGGCGACCTTCACGAAGTCGGGGGAGTCGGCCGTGGTCGCGATCCGTGCCGCAATGCGGGCGCCGAACCCGGTCACCCGATCGAGGTCTTCGTAGTTGATGCGATCGGCCGTGTCCGTCGGGCGGTGGTAGTCGTCGTGGCTGCCGGTGAAGAAGTTGAGGGTCGGGACGCCCGCGTCGTTGAAGCTCGTCGAGTCGGTGGGCAGGTAGGGATCTTCCTGCGCGGAGATGTCGAACCCGGCCATCACGTTGAGCTGCTCGATCAGCTTCGGCCAGAGCGAGCTGCTGCCGACCGCCTGGAGGGTGAGCTTGTTGTCGCGCATGCGGCCGACCATGTCGAAGTTGAGATACGCCGCGATGTCGGCGGTCTCGAGGACACCGGTCCTGGCAAAGGCGCTCGAGCCCAGGAGCCCGAGCTCCTCGCCGGACCAGAAGCCGAGCACGATCGCCCGCTCGAGCTTCTGCGTGGCGAGCTCTCGCCCGGCCTCCAGCACCGCCGCGACCCCCGAGGCGTTGTCGTCGGCGCCGTGGTGGATCGTGACTCCCTCGTCTCCGCGGGCCAGCGAGTTGCCCATCTTGCCGTGGCCGAGGTGGTCGTAGTGCGCGCCGAGGAGCACGTAGGGTTTGTCGGTCGTGCTGGCGTTGCCGAGCTGTCCGACCACGTTGAAGCCCGTGCGCCGCTCGCGCCGGATCTTCACGTCGAGCCGGGCGCTGGTGTCGAGGGCAAACCCGGTCGCGTGCGGGTTGCCGGTGTCGAGCTCCTTCTGCGCCTCCTCCAGGCTCTTGCCGCTCGCCGCGAAGAGCCGGGCGGCGACCTCACCGGTGATGGTGGCGGCGGGCAGGCCGGAGCCGGCGGCCGCCGTGTCGAACTGCATCGGAGTGAGCTCGCCGGCGTTGGGTGACCGCGGGCCGGTGACGAGCAGGAGCCCTTTGGCGCCGGCCTCGCGGGCCGTCAGCGCCTTGTAGCGCAGACCGGAGTAGCGCGCCATGGCGCGCCGCTGCTCGGGCTCCGCGTCTTCCGGGAGATAGCGGAGCACCACGACGATCTTGTCCTTCACGTCGAGGGTCGCGTAGCTGTCGTAGCCAAACGACTGGGAGTCCGGCACCTTGAGCCCGTATCCGGCAAACACGAGCTCACCCTCGACGGCTCCTTCGTCCGAGAACGACAGGGCCCGCACCTGGCCTTCGCCGAGCGTGTCGCTGCCGAGCGTCAGGGTGGTCCCCTCGTCGATGGTGCCGGCCGTGAACTCGAAGGCCACACGCAGGCTGTTCTGCCCAGGCAGGGGCGAGGCTCCGATCGACTCCAGCTGTTCGACCAGGTAGTCGGCGGCCCGACGGGCACCGTCGGTCCCGGTGAGGCGCCCTTCGAGCGATGGGCTCGAGAGCGTGGTCACGTGGCCGTGGAGCTGCTCCTCCGCAACGATCGGGGGTGCGAGGAGGAAGGTGAGGAGGCCTGCGAGGAGGGCAGGCTTCCGGTGGGTGTGGTCGTTCATCGACTGCTCTCCTGACAGGTCAGGGCTGGGCCCGGGGCGGCGCCTGCTCGAGCGCCTCCAGGACTTTTTCGTGGTTCCAGTTCGCGATGTAGAGCTGGCCGCCGTCTCCCTGATGGCGGCTCGAGGTCCAGACGAGCTGTTTGCCGTCGGGGGTCGGTACAGGGAGCCCGTCGAAGCCGTCCGTGGTGGTGATCTGCACCGGCTCCTTCGTGCCTTCGGTGTCCACCACGAACACCTCGAAGTTGGTGAAACCCAGCTTGTTCGACGCGAACATCACATACTCGCCCGAAGGGTGCACGT
The DNA here is from genome assembly GCA_965223385.1 of Candidatus Multivoraceae bacterium. Lineage (GTDB taxonomy): Bacteria > Acidobacteriota > Thermoanaerobaculia > Multivoradales > Multivoraceae > JBCCLJ01. The sequence goes on from CBDCWR010000004.1 coordinate 791,195, forward strand.
ACGGCGCCCAGCTCATCGCGCCGAAGCTGGTCAGACGCTTCTGGTCGCTGCCGTCCGTCTTCATGGACCAGATGTCCGCCACCAGTCCGTCCTCGGAGAAGCGGCGCCAGATGATGCGATTGCCGTCGGGGAAGAAGAACGGACCTCCGTCGTAGCCCGGGACCTCGGTGAGGCGCTTCTGCTCCGAGCCGTCGGCGCGCATGATGTAGATCTCACCGAAGTAGGCCGGGTCGATCTCGAGCGTCTTCTTCTCTTCGGCCGACAGCTCCCGCTCGTACCCGTCACGCATCGACGAGAAGACGATCCACTCGCCGTCGGGGGAGTAGCTCGCCTCGGCGTCGTAGCCACGGGCGTTCGTGAGCCGCACCTCGGCACCGGTCTCACGGTCGACGGCGTAGAGGTCCATCTCCGGGTCGTAGTCCCATGCGTAGCGGCGCTCCTGGCCGGAGGCCCGGAACTCCAACTCCTCCTTCTGCAGCCGCTGCGATTCCGGATCGTGGTGCGTCGACCCGAAGAGGATCTGCTGCGACCCGGGGCGGATGAACGCGCACGTGGTCTTGCCCGTTCCGTTCGAGACGGTCTCGGTCTCACCGGTCTCCAGGTCGAGGAGGTAGATCTGGTAGAAGGGGTTCTCCGCGAGCCGCTCGGACTGGAACACCATGTAGCGGCCGTCGGGCGAGAAGTAGCCTTCGCCGGAGCGACGGCCTTCGAAGATGAGCCGGCGCACCCGCGAGAGGTAGGTGCTCTCGTCGGGAGTGTCCGCTTCGGCAGCAGCGGCTGGCTGCGTGCCGAGGAGCACGACGGCTGCGGTGCCGAGCCCGGTCGACGATGGAGCCATGGCCACCACGAGGCCCACCGAAGTGGCCATCGCTGCCCGCAGACCCGGGCTCTGTCGCTCTTTCATGTCCAGTTCCTTCCGTGTCGTCCAGGATTGGTCCTGCGAGCGTCTTCGAATCCGAGCGGGAGCGGTATGAGCTCCTCGAGGTGACCCCACGGACGTCGGCCGAGCGCTGGCACAGACCCCGAACTGTACGTCAACCCGGGGGTGCAGGGTGTCATGGATCGGTCATTGCTCGAGCGTCGCCCGGCTACGCCAAAGGGGCCCACCCAGGGGACTTCTTCAGCAGCCCCTTAGTACGGCATTTCGTCGTCGTCGAGGCCGAAGTGATGCCCCAGCTCGTGCACCACGGTGTCCCGCACCTCCTGGACGACGTCCTCCGGGCTCTCGCAGATGTCGAGAATGTTGAGGCGGTAGATCACGACGCGATCGGGCAGCGCGGAGTAGGTGCTGCCGCGCTCGTCCTGCGGCACGCCCTGGTACAGGCCGAGGAGCTCGATGCGCTCGTCGGGGTGCATCCCGACGTCGGCGAGCTCCTCGTCGGTGGGCTCGTCCTCGAAGGTGACGACGACGTTGTCGAGCAGCTCGGCGAGCTCCCGGGGGAGCGTGTCCAGAGCCCGCGCGACAAGCCGCTCGAACTCCTCGGGGCTGCAGTCCATGCGGCCGTCAGTTCCAGGTGCTCGGGGCGCTCGTCGCAGAGATGGTGTGCGAGAAGAAGAGCGCGTTCAGGACCATGCGCGAGGGGCCCCACCAGACGGCGCGGAAGGCCGGAGGATCGGCAATCTGCACCCAGCCGCCGCGCCCGACCCGGCCCGCCGCCACTCCGACGGTGCCCGCGAGGCGCTGGACGTTCTCCGGTGAGGCGTAGCCGGAAAGGCGCGGGCTCGCGGTGTACCTCGCCACGTCGAGAAAGGGGTTCTGGCTCCGGGGCAGCAGCAGGGTCGACGTGCGGAACACGGGCAGGCGCGAGGACTGGTAGCCCCACGCGAGGGGGTGCGTGAGGTCGAGCTCGACCTCGAAGATCGCCCCTCGGAGGAGCTGTTTGGCTCGTTCCTGTGCGTAGTCGGCGTGGGCGATGTCGTCGGGTGCGGGCGCATCCTTGTCGGACGGCTCACTTTCGCTGCCGCTCTCGCGGCCCCGCACGGCCCGGTCGAGCCAGCCCGCCGCACCCTGCAGGGCGATGACGAAGCCGCCCTGGCGCATGAAAGCCTGGAGCTTGCCCAGGAGCTCGTCCGACACCTGATAACTCCCGTCGGGAATGAGGACGTGCGAGTAGTCCGACAGCGTGGTCCGGGCCAGGTCTTCGAAGTCGACCAGGCTCACCGGCATCTCGAAACGCCGGTCGAGGAGGTGCCAGATCTCCCCCGTCGAGTACGAGGCGGCCGGGTCGCCGGACACCAGAAGGGGGTGGACCGGGCGCAGGGGAACGACCTGGTTGCTGCCGAGATCCGGCCCCGCCGCCGTCCAGCCGGTCTCGAGCGCCGTCACCTGGAGGGGGGTCCCTTCGAGCGCCGTCTCGAGTGACTCTCGAGGGGCCCGCTCTCCTCCGGCCGGGACGAGGAGGGTCCCCGCCTCGAAGCGCTCCTGGCCTCGGGCCGTGCGTGCGCGCATCGGCCGCGTGGCGACGCGCACCTCGACCCCGGCGCGCTGCAGCCGGCCGGCCACCTTGGCCGCTGCGGCGTCGGTCCAGTCGAGCGCGTAGGCCACGGCCGGGCCTTCGGGCACCCTGGGCCCGGCGCTCGGCTCCGTGGGCTTCCACACCGGCCCGAGCTCGAGCGCCCCCAGGGCCGCGGAGTCGATCGGGTGCGTGTCGAGCCCGAAGGCCATCGGCAGGTTCCACGTCGAGACGTCGTAGAAGGTGGAGTCGGCGAAGTCGTTGAGCCGCTCGAACAGCGACAGGATGAGGGTGTACTGCGGCTGGTCCACCGCGACGAAGAGGGCCCCTCCGCCGGGCACGGTGTGCTCGCCGAGCGTCGCGTCAGCGGCCAGGGTCCGCATCTCGATCGTGTGGGCGTCGAGCACGCGGGCGAAGCCCTCGAGCCGTGTCGGGTCTCCGAGGCCGTTCACGAGAAAGCCCCGGATGTCGCTGCGCGCCGCGTCGCGGCGGGCGTTCGCGGCAAACTCGATCTGCAGCTCGAGCAGGCCCCGACGGTTCTCCGCGGCGCCGGAGAGAGTGGAGAGGGCGGCCCGGAACTGATTCTGGATGGTGAACGGGAACGTCAACGACCCGGTGGCGGTGCGCTGCGCGTGGCCACGGGAGCTCGCCTGCTCGAAGAGGATTCCGACGCTGCCGTGGAGATCCGGATAGGTCGAGCCTTTGCCGGGGTAGAAGTCGTCGAACCCCTCCTCCGTGTAGTACAGCCGACCCGCTGCGTCGAACGACGCCGCGTGGTGCTCCGCGATCCGGTTCGTGAGCTCGACGTTGCGCTCGGGGATGCGCGGGTTCTTGCGGATGGGCACGCCAGGCTGGAAGAAGAAGGTCGAGCCGCTGCCCATCTCGTGATGGTCGGTGACCACGTTCGGACGCCACCGGTGGAACGTGCGCAGGCGGTTCCGCGACTCGGGGTGCTGAGCGAGGAGCCAGTCGCGGTTCAGGTCGAAGAGGTAGTGGTTGGTGCGACCGCGTGGCCAAGGCTCCCTGTGCTCGCGATGCTCCGGATCGTCGCTGACGACATGGCCCCGGTTGGTATTTGCCCAGTGGGCAAAGCGACCGAGCCCGTCGGGGTTGAAGCTCGGATCGACCAGGATGATGGTCTTCTGCAGGAGCTCCTCGATCTCGGGGCCCTGCGCGGCCGCCAGGTGGTACATCAGGAGCGGCGAAGAGTTGGCGCCGCTCGGCTCGTTGCCGTGAATGCTGAATCCCTGCAGCACCACGAGCGGCATCGCGTCGAGATCGGCGGGCGGCGTGTCGTCGCGGAGGAGGGCCAGGTGCGCCAGGCGCAGGGTCTCGAGGCGCGCGTGATTGGAGGGTGAGGTGAAGATCAAGAGGGGCTGGGCCCGCTTCTCGTGCGTCCGACCCTGAATCTCGAACGTGGCCCGGTCGGTGGCCTCGGCGATGGTGCGCGCGTAGGCCACGAGCTGATCCGGCCGGACGTGCCACTCGCCCGGTTCGAAGCCGAGCACGTCTTTCGGCTGCGGGATGTCGTCGCGGTACTGCACGCCCTCGGGGAGGTAGTCCGCGAGCGTCAGCAGGGGCTCGGAGGCGAGCATCGGCGCGCTGAAGAGGAGCGCGGCTGCGGCGAAGAGAGTCGGGATCCTGGACCGCATTCTGCGTCCCCTTTCCGGATGGCTCGGGCGGCGGAGGTGCCGCGTTTCCTCGCGTGCGTCGAAAGCTGGAGGTCGGGATGGCCGAGAGCTTCGGGATGCTACCTCAAGGCGAGGCCCGGCCCGGCCGCGCCAAGGAGGCCGCCGGGGGCTGTCGCACGTGCGTTCACCTGCTAACATCGCGCCCGCTCAAAGTGCCCTCTGACCGGGTCGATTCGACCTGCATCCAGTCGCGCGTCTCGACTCTGGTGAGGCTCACGTGGTGGCTCGTTCGTCCCCGCGTGGTACGCGTTTTGCTGTGTTGGAACTGGAACTGAAAGGACAACCTTTCCCTCGGCCTCGCGGGGCTTCTGGACGTGGCGCGCGCAGAATCGGCGCGACGCGGGAGCCCACAAACGCCATTGCGGCAGCCCGCAGGAGGCCGGCTCATTTCGGGAGACGTGAAGCATGAGTGAGAGACCATCCGACGTGCTCATCGACGTCGATGGACTGACCAAGCACTACGGCGAGATCCGGGCCGTCGACGGCATCTCGTTTCAGGTCGGTCGGGGCGACGTCCTCGCCTTCCTCGGCCCCAACGGCGCCGGGAAGACGACAGCCATGAAGATGATCACCGGGTTCCTCGACCCGGACGCCGGCCGTGTGACCGTGGGCGGCCAGCTGGTGGGGCCGGACGCGATCGAGGTCCGGCGTCGCGTCGGCTACCTGCCCGAGAACGCACCGGCGTACGGCGAGATGTCCGTGCAGTCTTTCCTGCAGTTCGTGGCCTCGGTCCGAGAGCTGCCGTCGCCCGACGAGGCGGTCTCGCGGGCGCTCGAGACCACCTTCCTCACGGACGTGCGCGACCAGGTGATCGAGACGCTGTCCAAGGGCTACAAGCGCCGCGTCGGCCTCGCCCAGGCCCTGATCCACGACCCAGAGGTGCTCATTCTCGACGAGCCCACCGACGGTCTGGATCCGAACCAGAAGGCGGTGGTGCAGGAGCTCATCTCGAGCCTGTCGGAAGAAAAGTCGATCGTGGTGTCGACGCACATCCTCGACGAGGCGGAGCGCATCTGCAATCGGGCCGTGGTGCTGTCGGAGGGGCGCATCCTGGTCGATTCCACCCCAGCCGAGCTGGTGCGTCAGGCGCCCGATCACAACGTCATCCACGTCCGTTTCCGCGGCGCCGCTCCGTCCGGATTCGTCGACCGGGTCCTGGGCGAGGCGTGGTGCGAGAGCGCCTCGGCGTCGAGTGACACCGTCGAGATTCGGCCGCGCGACGGCGAAAATCGGCTGCAGGAGACCCTCAAGCTGCTCGGCGACGCCGAGGTCGACTCCGTGCGGCTGCACGAGGGCCGGCTCGACGACCTGTTCCGTGAGATCACCGGCGGGAGGGCTGCCTGATGCGCTTTGCTGGCTGGAAACCGGTCTTCGAGAGGGAGTTCAGGAGCTACTTCTCCTCTCCGCTCGGCTACGTCTTCATCGTCATCTTCCTGGTCTCGAGCGGCTTCCTCATGGTGTCGCGCGATTTCGGGCGCTTCCTCGAGCTGCGCCAGGCGAGCCTCGACCCCCTCTTCACCTACATCCCCTGGCTTTTTGCGGTCCTGGTGCCTGCAGTTGCGATGCGACTCTGGGCCGAAGAGCGCAAGAGCGGTACGGTCGAGCTGCTGCTCACGCTGCCGGTGACCCTTGCAGGGGCATACCTCGGCAAGTTCCTCGCAGGCTGGTGCTTCCTCCTGGTCTCGCTGGCTCTCACCTGGCCGGCGGTCCTGCAGGTCGCGCGTCTCGGTGACCCGGACTGGGGCTCGATCTTCGCGGGCTACGTGGCATGTGCGCTCACGGCGGCGGCGCTGCTGGCGGTCGGCATGCTCTTCTCGGCGGCCAGCAAGAACCAGGTCGTCGCCTTCATCCTCGCGGCTGCAGCCTGTGCCCTCTTCCTGCTGCTGGGCCTGCCCCAGGCGCAGGAGGGTGTGGGCAACTGGCTCGGCGGCTACGCCGAGCAGCTGATGCAGGGAGTGAGCCTCTTCGACCACTTCGAGTCGTTGACACGCGGGCTCCTCGACCTGCGCAGCCTGGGCTTTTTTTGTGGTGTTCACCGTGGCCTGGATCACCGGCGGCATGCTGGTGCTCCAGCAGACCAAGACGAGCTGACAAGGAGACGATCATGCAGAACTGGAAAGGCAAAGTCGTCACGTTGGCCCTGCTCGCCGTCATTCTCCTGACGAGCAGTCACCTCATCGACCGTTTCCTCGGTGGTGCCCGGGTCGACCTCACGGCGAACGACCTGTACTCGCTCACGCCCGGCACGCACCAGATCCTGGATCGCCTCCAGGAAGAGGGGGTCAAACCGGTCGACATCAAGCTGTTCTTCTCGGAGACCACCGGCAAGACGCTGCCGAAGTTCGTGAAGGACTTCATCGGCTACGAGCGTTATCTGCGGAGCCTGCTCGGCGAGTACCGCCGTGCGTCCGGCGGCAAGATCAACGTGGACTTCATCGACCCCGTGACCGACAGCGACGAAGCGCAGGAGGCGGCCGACTACGGCCTCGACGGCAAGCTCATCAACCAGGAGGGGGATCTCTTCTACTTCGGCCTGGCGTTCGAGACCCAGACCGGCAGCAAGGAGGCGATCGAGTTCCTCTGGCCGAACGAGCAGGAGAACGTGGAGTACGAGATCTCCAAGACGCTCTACCGTCTCCTCTGGCCGCAGTCCGGGAAGATCGCCGTGCTTTCGAGCCTCGAGGTCTTCGGCTCGGCGCAGGACCCGTTCATGGCGCAGATGCTGGCCGCGCAGGGCCGGCAGCCGCAGCCCAAGTGGATCGCGCTGCAGCTGCTCGAGGAGCTGTACGAGGTGGAGCAGCTCGAGGCCGATACGGACGCCATCGATCACGAGGCGTACGACCTGCTCGTCGTGATCCATCCGAAAGACCTGCCCACCAAGACGGTGGCTGCGATCGACGATTTTGTCGTGCGCGGCGGCAACACGATGATGCTGCTCGACGCGTACTCCATCGCCGACCCGCCGCCGCAGAACCCGCAGCAGCCCTGGGCGGCCATGCAGTACAAGCCGGCCTCGAACGTGGCGCCGCTGCTGCAGGCCTGGGGCGTCGAGCTCGTCGAAGACGGCTTTGCCGTGGATCTGGAGCTCGCGGTGCGGCGTCCCGTGTCCGCGAGCGGCCCGGCCGAGTCGGTGCTGGTCGACCTCGCGATCGACGCGCAGGGACGCAGACGCCGTGCTCGAGACGGACCATCCGGTCCTGCAGGGCCTCGCCGAC
>CBDCWR010000005.1:0-1277865 GCA_965223385.1 Candidatus Multivoraceae bacterium
AGCACGTGACGATGTCGCTCGGGCGATAGGCCTTGGCGCTCGGCATGTTCTCGGCCAGTGGGACATAGACCTCGAGCCGCAGGTCGAGCCCCAGCGTCGCGACGGCCTCGGCCACGCCGAGCACGGTGCAGGCGCCGCACTTGTCGTACTTCATCTCCTCCATCGAGGCGGAGGGTTTGATCGAGATGCCGCCAGTGTCGAAGGTCACACCCTTTCCGACCAGGGCCACCTTCGGACCGCGGGTGCCGTAGCTCAGCCGCGCGAGGCGGGGGGTGTTGGCCGAGCCCTGGCCCACTCCGAGGATGCCACCCATGCCTCGCTTCTCGAGCTCCTTCGGCAGCAGCACCGTGGCTTTCATGCCGTGCCGTCGCGCCAGAGCGCGGGCCTGGCTCGCCATCCAAGCGGGCGTCGCGACGTTGGGCGGCGTATTGCCGAGGTTGGCGACACAGCTGGACGCCCCCTGCGATGGCTTCGGCCGGGCGCAGTGCAGCGCGGTACCTGCGCTCCTGACCTGCGGGCGGAACCACGGCGACCGTGCGCAGAGACGGAGCGTCCTTGGCGCTGGTGTGGGACGTGAACCGGTACGGCACCTGCGGCAGGAGCGAGAGGATCCGCCGGGCCGCGCCTTTGCCCGTCGTGCCCGACACCTTGGGCAGCACCAGCACCAGGCGCTTCAGGCTGCTCTGCGTGGCGGCGGCGATCTCGCTGCTGATCCACTGGTCGACCACCCTCGCGTCGGCTGCCTTCGCGGCACCGATCTGGGTGACACGAACGCGGCCGCGGCGAGAGGGCGCCTCGGCACGCGCGCCTTTGTGATCTGGACCTCGGTCACTACCCCGGGCAACGTCGAGAGAGCGCAGCGCAGCGCGGACCTCCTCGGGAAAGTCGCGCCCCGTAAGACCCTTCTCGCTGACCGCAAACGACACCTGGTCGGCACGTACCGTGGCCGCACTCTGAATTCGAACCTTGACCTGCGCTCGCACCATCCGTTCGACCTCTTGCTCTTCACCCGCGGAGTGCGAGCCCTGCCAGCCGGGAAAAACCCAGCATACCAGCCACGCGTCCCAGCCTGGGTGCAGCAGAACCCCCAAGTTCAACAAGACAAAGGGATTGCTAGACTCATGCCGAGGGATCTATGAGTCAGGACTCACCATTCCACTTCCTTCGGGGACCCTTCAATTTCCTCGATCCGTCCGTGAACCGGATGCAGCTCCTCTTTCCGGAGGTCGAGCGGAGTCTTCCCACGCCCGGCGCCATCTTCCTCGAGAACGAGGACGCGACGCCGGTCCGCGGTTTTCCCGTGCGGCGCTCTCCCGCGATCGATCGCCTGAGCCGCGAGCTCGTGCATCACGTCCGCACCGAGGAAGCGTCCGAGGCGCTGCATGCGACCGGCCAGAAGCCCGACATCGTCGCCCGAAAGCAGGCCTGGGACGCCTACCGCGCCACGCTCTCGGCGGTGACCGAGAACATCATGACGTCCAACTTCGGACGCAACTATCCCCAGGTCTTCTGGCTCTACCACTCCCGCGATCTCCTCCAGGCTCTGCGCGGCAGCGTGGTCCGCATGCGCCAGCACGCCCCCGGGATTCCGCGAGACACGGCCGACGCGCTCACCTACCGGATGCTCGACCAGATACTCGAGCGCGTCTTCACGGTGGTGTACGACCTCTCGGCGCGCGTCGCCCGCAACACGGACCAGGGCGAGCGCGAGCTCTTTCCCCCGCTCCTCCAGGCAGATGCGCGACAACGTGCTCATCTTCACCGAGGGACACATCAGCCGCGACCTCAACGAGCTCAAGAGCTACTTCCGCGGCTATCTCCGCATCGACGGCAGCGACTTCCTCTACCGACTCGCCCTGGTGCGCCGGTGGCACTCCGAGATCATCCAGGCCGACCGCCGTCTGCGCGCCGCCGCGCGTCAACTGCTCGGGGCTCCGCAGGAAGCTCGTGCCGACGACCTCATCTACCGCGCCGGCTACGTCACCTTCCTGCAGAATCACGAGAAGTACGACGCGAAGACGCTCCTCGATCGCCAGCAGATCGAGCTCTGGGAGAGCCTGCTGCATCGGCTCAAGGAGTTCGAGCTGATGAACGGCATCCGCAAGCTGGTCGTCGAGGTCGACGTGCAGGACTCCCTCCTCGAGTGCGACAGCCGCTCCGCCGCGCGCATCGGTGCCGGTGCGGGCGACCGGCCGGTCGCTCTCAACGTCGAGACCCGGCCGCTGGACTTCGCGATGCCGTGGATCGTCGACCCCGAGGTCTCGCGCGGCGGCCTCATCTACGACATCGCTGACTTCTCGGCGATGGTGAGCACGTTGCGCGTGTCCGACCGCCGTACCCAGGACCACTCCTTCCACAGCATCTTCGCGTTCCAGCGCGACTTCGACAATCTCGGCCGTCGCCTGCGCCTGCGCTGGGAGAAGTACCTCGGAGACGGTGTCTTCTACTCCGGCCGAAACCTCGGCCGCATGCTCGTCGCCGCCATCCTCATGCAGCGCAAGTACAAGCAGGCCATCGCGGGAGGGTTCCCCTTCGATCGCGGCATGCGCATCGCGCTCAACTACGGCACCTACCGCCTCCTCCCCCTCGGGGCCAGCGGCAGCGGCCAGGAGCGCTACGAAGTGTTCGGCCACGGCATGGTCGAGCTGTCGCGCCTGGTCAGCGGCAAGCGCTCACTCGACGTCGACGAGATCCGCAACATCCTCGTCACCCAGGGCTACTCCGAGTCCGACGTGCTCGACTTCTTCGCTCCCTTCGCCAACGAGACGGGCGGCCGGGCCCGGGAGGGGTTCCACGCCGAGCTGCGTGCCGACGGCAGCCTCGTCAACGAAGGCATCGTCGCCACCGAAGGGTTCCTCACCGAGCTCAGCTCCCAGATTCGCCTCGGCCCGTTTCACGTCGTCGAAAAGGAGAGGCGCAGCTACGTCGCCTTCGAGTTTGCGGTCACCCGCGAATCTTCCGTGGTCGTCGGCGTCCGTCGGCTCGGTCTGGCGAACCTCAAAGGCCTCGGGCGGCTCGATGTCTTCGAGATCGTCGACGCCACCCCCTCCGTGCTCGACAGCTCCAACCTGATCGCAGCGCGCGACATCCTGACCGCGGCAAAAGAGACGTTCACCACGAGCCTCGCACGCTGAGGCGGCGCGGCTCGAGCGACGCGCGCGAGCCTCCACACCGCGCCTCGGACGCGAGGGTGGCGCCGCCATCGGCCCGAGGTAGAGTGGCGCCGTCTTCAGATCCGAACGTCCCCCGCAGCACCTCCGCGGGGCCTGCCGCGCGACCCACCGCGCCGCCGCACAAGGAGCACCCTCAGTGACGCAGACCGCTTTGTCCCAGACCGAGCTTCCCGATCTTCCCCCACCCAAGCGCGGCAAGGTCCGCGACATCTACGACCTCGGAGACACCCTCCTCCTGGTGGCCTGTGACCGCATCTCCGCGTTCGATCACGTCCTCTCCCCCGGCATCCCCGACAAGGGCAAGATCCTCAACCAGCTGACCAACTTCTGGTTCGAGAAGACGTCCGACCTCATCCCGAATCACATCCTCGCCACCAACTTCGCCGACTTCCCGGAGAACCTGCAGAAGTACGAGGGCCAGCTCCGTGGCCGCTCCGCGATCGTGCGCAAGGCGCAGGTCGTGCCGTTCGAGTGTGTCGCCCGCGGCTTCCTCGCCGGCAGCGCCTTCAAGGAGTACAGCCAGACCGGCTCTGCCTGCGGCTACGATCTGCCGCCGGGCCTGGAGCGCGCCAGCAAGCTGCCCGAGCCGCTCTTCACTCCCGCGACCAAGGCCGAAGAGGGGCACGACGAGAACATCGACTACGCCACTCTCGAGCAGGGTACGGGCCCCGAGCTCGCCGCCCGACTCAAGCAGCTCACGCTCGACATCTACCTCCGCGGAGTCGACCACGCCGACGAGCAGGGGCTGATCCTGGCCGACACCAAGTTCGAGTTCGGCTGGATCGGCGACGAGCTGGTCCTCATCGACGAGGTGCTCACACCCGACTCCTCACGCTACTGGGAGAAGAGCGTCTGGAACCCCGGCACCGAGCCGGCGTCGTTCGACAAGCAGTACGTGCGCAACTGGCTCGAGGAGACCAGCTGGGACAAGGAGTCGGCGCCCCCGCCACTCGACGACGAGGTCGTCGCCGGCACCCGGACGCGGTATCTCGAAGCGTTCCGACGCATCACGGGGGCCGAGCCCGACCTGTCGTAGCCGCGTCTCAGCGGACGCGGAGCGCCAGGCGCCGCGACAGTCCACAGACGAGCTCGTAGGGCATGCGCCCGCTCCAGGCGCTCCAGTCGTGCAGGGTGACCTCTCGGTTCCCGTCGCGGCCCAGGAACGTCGCGCTGGTGCCGGCCCGCGGCTCGCTCTCTTCCAGCGCGAGACCCGTGAGATCGAGGACCGCGAGATCCATGCTCACGCGGCCAACCACGGGAGCGCGCTGGCCGCCCACGAGGGCATGTGCGCCCTGGAAGTTCTGCGGAACTCCGTCGGCGTAGCCGAGCGGAGCGAGACCAAGCCGTGAGGGCCGCGCCGTGACGTGGGCCCCGGCGTACCCGATGTGCACTCCCTCCCCGACGTGGCGCACCTGGGTCAGCTCGGCCTTCACACCGAGCGCGGGTCGAAGGCGACCCAGCATCTCGACGGAGTTGGTCTCTTCTTCCGTGCCAGCGACGAGGCTCCCCCCCGGATACGTGGCGAGGTCGATGCCGTACAGCGCACCACCCACGCGAACCGACATCCGCGCCGGGTCGCGCAGGACCTCGCAGCCGCGCGGGAAGGCAGACGCGAGAGCCGACCCGATCGCCGGCGGATGGAGCGACGCAGCGCTGTTCGCCAGATGGGCCCCAACCTGCGGGAAGCGCACGAGGGCCGTCTCCAACAGGCGCGCGAAACGGCGGATCTGCTCCATGGTGCGAGCCCCTGCCACGTCCTCCGACTGGGCCAGGTGGGTGGCAAGGGCACGCACGTCGACGCCCGCGGACCCCAGCAGCGTGAGCGCCGGCTCGAGCTCCTCGGGCGCGAGGCCCTCCCGCCGCATCCCGGTGTCGACCATGACCTCGACTTCGGGGAGCGCAGCTTCCGCCGCGCACACCACACGCACGTGCTCGAGGCTCGTGAGCACAGGCACCAGGCGCAGCGAGCGCAGGGCACGCACCGTGTCCCGACCGGGCTCGGCGCCGCCACAGAAGACGAGCACCTGCGACGAGATTCCGGCGCCTCGCAGCTGCTCCGCCTCCGTGAGGTTTCCCACCGCGAAGTCGACGCCCGGCTCGCGGTCGAGCGCCCGAGCCACCGCGACCGCGCCATGGCCATAGGCGTCTGCCTTGACCACCGCAATCGTGCGCGCGGCACCGGAGGCCTCGCGCACCACTCCCGCGTTGTGCCGCAGTGCGTCTGCAGAGAGCTCGCGCCAGGCCGACGCTCCGGTCACCTCTCCGCTCAGAACGGGGGCTCCGGCTCGGGGGCGCCGTCGTCCCAGCCCGGAGGTGCCTCGGCGTAGCGCTCGAGGTTGCGGAAGCTCGTGGTCTCGCCCAGGAAGGCGAGCTCCACGACCCCCGTCGCACCGTGCCGGTTCTTCGAGAGGATCAGCTCCGCGAGGCCTTTGTTGTCGGGCTCGTCCGGGTGGTACACCTCGTCGCGGTAGACGAAGGCGACCATGTCGGCGTCCTGCTCGATCGCCCCCGACTCTCTGAGGTCGGCGAGCTGCGGCCGATGGTCGGAGCCTCGGCGCTCCGTCTGGCGTGAGAGCTGCGACAGCGCCATGATCGGGATCTCGAGGTCTTTGCCGAGCTGCTTGAGACCTCGACTGATCGCCGAGATCTCGAGGTTGCGGTTCTCGTACCGGCCGCCCGCGTTCATGAGCTGCAGGTAGTCGATGATCAACAGGTCGAGACGCCCCTCCTGACGCAGCTGGCGCGCTTTGGAGGTGATCTCGAGCAACGACGGGTTGCCACCATCGTCGATCCAGAGAGGCGCATCTCCGATCCGGCGCACCGTGTCGAGCATGCGGCTCCAGTCGGGCCCCGAGATCCGCCCCTCGCGCAGGTCGGACGACGGCACGTCGGCCTCCGAGCAGAGAACGCGCAACGCCAGCTCCTTGCGGCTCATCTCCAGGCTGAAGATGCCGACACCCTTGTGGAGGCGAATCGCCACGTGCTGCGCGATGTTGAGCGCGAAGCTGGTCTTCCCCATGCCGGGTCGGCCGGCGAGCACGATGAGGTGGCCTGCGCCCATGCCGTGGATGAGACCGTCGAGGCCGGTGAACCCGGTCGTCAGCGCCGGGAACGGCTCGTCGGGCCGCTCCTCCAGCTCGACGACGGCATCGCGCAGCAGGTCCTGGATGGGTACGAAGCCGCCGGCGTTCTGCTCCTTGCTGAGCTCGAGCACCGACTGCGAGATCTGATCGAGCGCCTGCTCGGCCACCAGGCCGCCGTCGAGACAATTCTGGTAGGTCTCGATCGACGCCTCGATGAGGCGCCGCCGCAGCGACCGCTCCTTGACGATCTCGACGTAGCTCTCGATCCGCGACAGATCGGGCAGGTCGAGGTCGAGCGTCGCGAGGTAGGAAATGCCGCCCACGAGCTCCAGCTCGCCACGCTGCTCGAGCAGCGCCTGCATCGTGCGCAGGTCGATGCTGGAGCCACCCTCCTGCAACTCGATCATCCCCTGGAAGAGGCGCTGGTGCTTCTCGAAGTAGAAGTCCTCGGCCTCCAGGCGGCCGGCGGTCGGCGCGAGGTGTCGCTCCGGGTCGAGCAGCACGGCCGCCAGCACGGCGCGCTCGGACTCCTCGCTGTGCGGGAGCGTCTTCGGATCAACGGCAGTGACGACCACGGGTCCGCCATCATACAGCGCTGCGCTCACGCGCGGACGGCCGCCTTGCCGCCCCCTCGGGAGGCTTCAGCCGAGGCCCAGGCCGCGCAGCAGTACGAGCAGCGCCGCGGCCCCCGAGAGCACGAGAACCGACCGTCGAGCCCACACCCCGTCCACAAATCGTCGCAACGGATTCGACAGCGCGGCACCCACCGCGATGGCCGGGAGCAGCATGGCTGCAGACCGCATTTCGGTGCGCCCGAACTCGCCGACGCTGGCGAGCGCCGCGAGAGAAAGCGTCACGCCCACGAGAAAGAAGCCGCCCATCGTGGCGCGCAGCGAAGGCGTCGGATAGCGCCGCAGCGCCAGCGCCACGGGCGGCCCACCCACTCCCGTCGCCGTGCCGCTCAGGCCGGACAGTGCACCGGCGAGGAACAGGATCGGCCTGGGCGGCTCGGCCACCGCAACGGGCTCTCCATCCGCCGCACCTCCACCGCGGACCATCGCCACGGTGCGCTCGCTCCACGCGCTCATCGCGACGCACGCGAGCAGTAGCCCCCCGAGTGCGAGGTCGGTCGCGCGGGCACTCGCCGCCGCCACCACGACCGCACCGAGCAGCGTGCCCGGCAGGCGTCCGGCCAGAGCCCAGCCGAGGCCACCAAGCCGTACGGCGCGCCGCTCGCGGAGCAGCACGAACACCGTCAGGCTGAACACCGACGCGAGCATCGGGCCCGGAACCAGCTCCGGTGCGATCAACGCGAGGATCGGCGCGGCGAGCAGGCCGAGGCCAATCCCCACCGACGCCTGCACGCACGAGCCCACCGCAACGACGAGCCAGACCAGCAGCCACACGGGAGTCCATTCCATGGCGGGAACCGCCGCGCAGTCTTCCACAAGCCGGGCGAACTCCCCGTACAATCCGGGCGCGCGCCGAATCGGTCCGTACGCGCGTGAGGCGCCTTCCGCGGCGCCGCGGGCGGGACCGGCGTGAGATCTCGGAGCCGGAGTGGCGGAACTGGTAGACGCAGGAGACTTAAAATCTCCCGACCGCAAGGTCGTGTGGGTTCAAGCCCCACCTCCGGCACCACTTGGAGCACTGGATCGATGACGAAGAACGATGGCCTCGCTCGCCACGCTGACGGCCTCCTCCGCTGCCGCTGGTGCGACGGGCACGACGACTACGTCGCCTACCACGACGACGAGTGGGGGCGCCCGGTGACCGACGACGTGCGCCTGTTCGAGAAGATCTGTCTCGAGGGTTTCCAGTCGGGGCTCAGCTGGCTCACGATCCTGCGCAAGCGCGACAACTTCCGCCGCGCCTTTCGCGGCTTCGACATCGAAGCCGTGGCGCGCTTCAACCAGCGCAGCATCGATCGCCTCCTCGACGACGCCGGCATCGTCCGGCACCGCGGCAAGATCGAGGCCGCCATCCACAACGCCAAGCGCTGCGCCGAGCTCATCGACCGCGAAGGGTCGTTGGCCTCGTTCGTCTGGCGCTACGAGCCCGACCCGTCCACTCGGCCCAAGAGGGCGACGTGGGCGGCCCTGCGCAAGCTGACCTCCACGCCGGAGTCGACGGCTCTCAGCAAGGAGCTCAAGGCGCGGGGCTGGCGCTTCGTCGGTCCGACCACCGCCTACGCGTTCATGCAGTCGATGGGCATGGTCAACGACCACGTCGAAGGGTGCTCCCACCGCGTCGCGTGCGAAGAGGAGCGGGATCGGCTGAAGCGTCCGTGACGGACACCAGCCCAGACGAGCGTGCGGTGGCCTCGCCGACGGGGCGCTGGGCCCTGGCCGCGGCGGTCGTGACCGCGGTGGCCTACCTGCCGGTTCTTCGCCGCGGCTTCGCCAGCGAAGACTTCCTCATTCTCGCGGCGCTCGACCGCATGGGCGTCCTCGAGGGGTTTGCGCGGCACCTCCAGGGCCCCTGGCTCGGGCTCGAGATCGTGTCGTTCTACCGGCCGCTGTCGACCGCGATCTTCCACGCGCTGTGGGAGCTCTTCGGCGCGCGGCCCGCCGCGCTCCTCGCCGCCCACGCGCTCCTGCACGCGGCCTGCGTCGTTCTCGCGGCGCGGCTGTTCGAGCGGCTTGCCCGCACCTCGGGCTCCTCCGTCGCGCCGGGCTCCCCGGGCCGCGTGGCGGCCGCCGCGGCGCTCGCCTTCGGCCTGTTCCCGCTCCACGCCAACGCCGTCGCCTTCCTCGCGAGCTTCGCCACCCTCTACTCCACGTTCTTCGTGCTCGCCTTTTTCCTCACCCTCACCGAGCCGGCAGCCCCGACCCTGCGCGCTGCGCGGAGCCTGCCGCTGCTCGCGGCCGCGCTCCTCTGCTACGAGCAGGCCGTGGCCGCGGCACTCTTCGCGCCACTGCTCGCCTGGACGACCGCGGGCGGCTCGCCTGCTGCCGATGCCTGCCCGGATGCCCCCGCCCCGGAACGCAGGCGTCTGCGACGCATGCTGCGCGCCGACGCACTGGGGCCCCTCCTCCTCGGAGGAGCGTTCCTCCTTCTCCGGGGCGCAGCACTGGGCGCCGGGGTCGGGGGCTACGAGGAGTTCCGCTCCCGGCTGCTGCAGCCGGGCGTGCTTCTCGCCGCGCTCCGCGACCAGCTCACGCACCTGGTCCTCCCGCAGTGGGAGGTCGGCGTTCCGGCGATCGTCGGCTGGCTACTCGCGCCGGCGGCGGTCACCTTCGTTCTGTACGCCGCCGCCAAGCGCACCGAGGCGGGCAGCTCTCTCGTTCTCCTGGGCGCGGTCTGGTACCTCCTCGCGCAGGCTCCCATGTCGTTTCCCGGGATCGTCCCCGCCAACGGGCGCTATCTCTCTCTTTCGGTCTTCGGGCTCCTTCTCGCCCTCATGGGTGCGTTGGCTCTCCTCTTCGGTGCCGAGGCCGGCAGGCGAGGTGTCGTGGCCCCTGCGACTCTCACTGCGCTGGCGGCTCTCTGGGGTGTCTTCCTGCAGGTTCACCTGCAGCAGATGGTCGACGCAGGCGCGGAAGCCGACCGCCTGCGCGCGGCGGTCGCCGAGCGCACCGGCGCGCGCGCTCTGGTCGTGAGCGGCACACCGGCGTTCCTGCGCAACCAGCGCGGCATCCCCGTCGCGCAGGTCTTCAATTGGGGGCTCGCCGACGCCCTGCAGGCTCCGTTCCACGGCACCACGCAGCGCGTCTATCCGGTGCGCAGCGGCACAGAGAGGTTTGCCGTCCCCGCGCTGCCACACGCCGACGTGGCGGTGTGGCGCGCGGAAGAGTCGCGGCTCGACGACGTGCACCCGGCAGAGGTGCCGTCGGAGCCCTGCGCGCGGGTGCGCTGGTCGGGTGATGAGGAAACCCCCGCACTGCGCCTCGAGACAGCGCCTCCGTTTCGCGCGGGTGCCCGATCCGTTCTGCTGACCGGGCTGCGGGAGATCATCACCCCCGTCGAGCCCGCAGGGGACCGTGTACCCCTGCCCGCGGACGCGATCCGCACCTCACAGCGCCTCTACCCCGACCTCCCGGTGCTGGCATGGGTCGAGTGGCTCGAAGAGCTCCCTCCATCGCGCGCTCCTTCGACGAGACGGCGCTGCACCAGCGCCGCACTGGCGTTGCCGCGTCTCCCTTGAGCCCGCAGTGTGGTCCAATACCCTGCCCGTTCCGCAACGACAGACCCGCGCGCTCCCGCACACGATCCATCGGAGCGCACCAGGAGGCCCGCCATGGCACGACTCTCGACCCTCGACCGCTCCATCGCCGGGAAGGTCGCCCTCATCACCGGAACCGCCAGTGGCATGGGACGGGCCACCGCCTACCTGTTCGCCGACGAAGGGGCCCACGTGGCGGCGACCGACATCGACGCCGAAGGCGCGCAGGAGACGGCACAGGCGATCACCGACGCCGGATCTTCGGGACGGGCCTGGCACCTCGACGTGGCCGACTCAGAGCAGATCCTACAGGTGATTTCCGAGGTGGTCGACGCGTTCGGAGGGCTCGACATCCTGGTGAACAACGCCGGCATCTCGCGCCCCGGCCCGATCGACTCCGACGACTACGAGCAACGTTGGGCCGAGAGCTTCGACGTGCTGCTCACCTCCCAGGTGAAGCTGATCCGCGCCGCGCTGCCCCATCTGCGTCAGTCGTCCTCGCCACGCATCATCAACATCGCCTCCACCGAAGGCATGGGCGCCACGCCGCTCAACAGCCCCTACTCGGCTGCCAAGCACGGCGTGATCGGCCTCACCCGCAGCCTCGCCGTCGAGCTCGGCAAGGAAGGCATCACCGTGAACTGCATCTGCCCGGGGCCGATCAACACGGGCATGACCCAGCGCATCCCCGACGAGCACAAGCAGATCTACGCTCGCCGGCGCACGGCCCTGCGCCGCTACGGGGAGCCGGAAGAGGTCGCCCACGGCACGCTCAACTTCGCTCTGCCGGCGTCCTCGTTCATGACCGGCGCCACGCTCCAGGTCGACGGTGGCCTCACCATCCGTCGCGCCTGAGCGCTCTGCGCGCCGCTAGCGTCGGAAGCGAGCCCAGCGCTCCGGCGCGAGCGGCGCCGGAGCGCCCACGACGAGCACGTTCTCCCACTCCTTGAATCCGCGCTCGTAGCGGTGCGGGAAGACGTGGTCGACCTCGAGCGCGCAATCACCGCCCTCGTCGCGAATGGTGTTCTGCACGTACACGCCATCGGGCGCGAGGCGCCGCCGTGCGAGCCCGGCGATCTCGGCCAGGTCGGGCGGACGGATCGCGTCTTCGGCGACCAGACAGAAGCAGTCGTCGAGGATCACGTCGAAGCGCACACGCGACCTGCGCAGGTAGTCGCGCGCCTCGCTCTGCACCACCTCCACGCCCGGGATCGGGTTCCGCCGCACCCAGCGAACGGAGCTGGGGTCGAGCTCCACGCCTGTGATCCGGGCGCCCGGGGACCGACGGACCATCTCGGCTGCGATGCCGCCGAGGCCCAGGCCGAGAATCAGAACACGCGGCGCCTCGGCAGCAACGAGCCAACCGCAGCGGGCCGCGTAGTCGTAGGGCCGCGGCAGTTCACCCGGCCCGGCGGCCGACACGGTGAAGACGACATCGCCGGCTTCGATGAGCTGGACGCCGGTCATACGAGCCCGCGTCGCGTCGGCCATGGCCTACCGCCGCGCGCGCCGCACAGCGCAAGGTCAGGCCGCGGCTCGAGCGACCAGCCTGCATGCGGGAAGGCCGGGGTTGGAGGCGACGGTGGGAATCGAACCCACGAATAAAGGTTTTGCAAACCTTCGCCTTACCACTTGGCCACGTCGCCCGAACACCCGATCGACTGGAAGGCCAGAAGACGCTCGGCACGTGCCCTTTGCGGGGCCGACCGAGGGTGTCTGGAGCGGGAAACGGGATTCGAACCCGCGACCCCAACCTTGGCAAGGTTGTGCTCTACCACTGAGCTATTCCCGCGTCTGAGCCCGGAGAGGATATGAACGGCCCCGGAGACTGTCAACCCTGCCAGGCTCTGGCTCGGCGAGGCTTCCACCGCCTCAAATCCCAGCCTCGAAGGCGTTTTCGAACACCTCCATGCTCCACTCCCCGTGCTCCACCTCGAGTGCGACCACATCGAAGCGGCACGGGCCCGCGTGCGGGTGGCGCGAAAGGTAGACCTCGGCCGCGGCGGCGACCCTGCGCCGCTGCTGCGGCGACACCGCCGACACGGCGCCGCCGTACGCTCGCGAGGCACGCGCCTTGACCTCCACGAAGCAGAGGGTGTCGCCGTGGCGCGCCACGAGGTCGATCTCCCCTCGGCGGCACGTGAAGTTGGCCTCCACCACCTGATAGCCGCGGCGAGCCAGCAGCACTGCCGCCATGCGCTCCGCCCAGCGCCCGTGGGCGACCGCCGAGCCATGGCCGTGATGCGCTCCTCGCGCTCTAGGCACGGCGCCAGTGCGTGCCTTCCGGTCCGTCTTCGATCTGGATTCCCTGCTCGGTCAGAAGATCGCGGATGCGGTCGGCCTCGGCGAAGTCTCTTGCGCCGCGGGCGGCGCGGCGCTGCTCGAGTAGCTCCTCGACTTCGCCATCCGACAGACCGTCAGCCTGCGCCGGCGCCCCGGATCGCCCCTCCCACGCCGCGGCGTCGAGCACTCCGAGAACTCCGTCGGCCCGAGCGAGCGCAGCGCGTGCAGCCTCGACGTCTTCCGCACGGATCCCCTGGTCGATCGCACGGTTGAGCTCGCGCACGAGAGCAAAGAGCGCACCCAGCGCACCCGAGGTGTTGAGATCGTCCGCAAGAGCCCGACGGAACTCGGCCTCGAAGCCGCGCAGCGCCTCCTCGAGGGGCTCCGCGTCCTCCCGCGGCGTGACCCGCTCGAGTCGGGAGACCATCTCGTCGTAGCGCTGCAGCGCGCGGTCGGCTCCGGCGAGCGAATCGAAGGTGAAGTTGAGCTGATGGCGGTAGTGCACCGAGAGGAACAGGTAGCGCACCGAGCGGAGGCTCAGGCCCCGTTCGACGAGATCGTCCAGCAGGTACTGGTTGCCCTGACTCTTGGCCATCTTCTCGCCGTCGACGAGGAGGTGCTCCGAGTGCAGCCAGTAGCGCACGAAGCGCTCCCCGTTGGCACTTTCACTCTGCGCGATCTCGTTCTCGTGATGGGGAAACATGTTGTCGACGCCGCCGCAGTGGATGTCGAACGACGCTCCGAGGTACTTCTGGCTCATGGCCGAGCACTCGATGTGCCACCCGGGGCGCCCGTCACCCCAGGGGGAAGGCCAGCTCGGCTCGCCCTCCTTCGTTCCCTTCCAGAGGACGAAATCGCGCGCATCGTCCTTGCCGTACTCGTCGGCGGCGACCCGGTCTCCCCGGCGCACCTGCGAGAGGTCGATCCCGGAGAGCTTGCCGTAGTCGTCGTCCGAGGCGATGCGGAAGAAGACCGATCCGTCACTCTCGTACGCGAAGCCCTTCTCGAGCAGCGTCTCGACCATGGCGATCATCTCGGGCACGTGCTCCGTCGCGCGCGGATACTCCTCCACCCGCTCCACGCCCAGGCGGTCGAGATCTGCGAAGAACTGCTCGATCGGCTCGCGCGTGACCTCGTCGATGCCGACGCCCCGCTCGATGGCGCGGGCGATGATCTTGTCCTCCACGTCGGTGAGGTTCATCACCTGGGTCACACCGAAGCCGAGGTACTTGAGCGTCCGCCGGAGCAGATCCTCGAACACGAACGTGCGCAGGTTGCCGATGTGCGGCGCGTTGTAGACCGTGGGGCCACACGTGTAGAGGCGCACGTTGTCCGGGTCCACCGGCTCGAAGGCCTCGAGCTGGCGGCCCAGGGTGTTGTACAGGCGGAGATCTGCTTTGTCAGACGTCATGGTGCTTCTCTCGGCGGCTCGGATCAGACGGCGCGGCGACGGGCCGCACGCTCACAGCGGTCAGCCCGAAACGCGGATGGTGCCTCCGGACCAGCTCAGAGTGAGGTCTTCCCCGACGCCGCCCACGGCTTCGTTCGCCTCGAAGGATAGCGTCCCGCTGCCGATCGAGGTGGCCTGAAAGACGAGCGTGAGCACGACACCGCTGCCGGTGATCACCCCGACGTTGCCGAGACGCGTCGCACCCACGATCAGTCTGCCCGCTCCCGTGTCGCTCACCTGGATCGAGGTGCCGCTTCCGTCTCCTCCGAGGAAGACGCCGTCGGCGGAGCCGCTGTAGCTGACGATGCTGGACGGATACACGAGGTCGAAGGCAATGCCGTAGATGCTGACATCGGTGGCAATCACGTCCACCTCGAGGCGCGTCCCGCTGGTGCCGTCACCGCTGCCGACGGAGATTCCGGACGTGGGCGCCGAGGCGTCGAGGCTGACCGAGCTGGGCCCGGTCGGGTTGGTGGGAGGCCCCGGCGCCGGTGCGCCCCCTCCCCCGCCGCCCCCACCGCCGCAGCCCAGCAGCAGGAGCACGGCAACGGCGAAGGCGGGCCGCTTCATGCCTGCGCTCCAGCCACGAGGCGCTTGAGCCGGCGCTTGGCACGCTCGCGCCGCAGGCCCCGCAGGTGATCGACGAACAGCACGCCGTCGAGATGGTCGAGCTCGTGCTGGATCGCGCGCGCGAGCAGCCCGTCGGCCTCGAGCTCGTACTCGGCGCCGTCGAGGTCCCGCGCTCGGAGCGTGACGAACTCGGGCCGGGTCACCTTCTCGGTGAGGTCCTGGATGGAGAGGCAACCTTCCGTGTCGCTCGCGCTGCCGTGGCTCTCGGTGACTTCCGGGTTGATCAGGACGAGCAGCTCGCCGTCCTTTTCGCCCACGCCGAGATCGATCACGGCAAGGCGCGACGTGACTCCGACCTGCGGCGCCGCCAAACCAATGCCCGGAGCGGCGTACATCGTCTCCACCATGTCGTGCACGAGGCGGCGGACCACGTCGTCGATCTCACCCACGGGCTCGCACATCACGCGGAGGACGGGATCCGGATACTGGACGATGGGCAGGACGGGCATCGCCGGGTCACCCCGTGTGTTCCAGCTTCGCGATCGCCTGCAGGAGGCCCTGGTCGTTGCCCTGCGCGCGCAGCAGATCGAGGAGGCCCTTCGGGTCGGGGTTGCCCTGCAGGGCCTGCTCGAGGCCTTCCCGACTCAGAACCAGAACGCTGCCCGTGTGCGTGGCCACGAGGTCCGCCGGCCAGGCGGTGCGCTGGAAGAGCACGCTGTCGCCGAGGATCGCGCCGACGGGAAAGCTGCGCACGGCCAAAGGGCCGTTCGGCGAGGCGACCCGCGCCTCGATCTCGCCGCCGCTCACGAGCATGAGCGCGGCTCCCTGCTCGCCGCGCCCGACGAGGGTCTGGTCGGCACGAAGCCGCTGCACCTTGAAGCGCGCAAACAGGGGTTTGACCTGCTCGACCGGCATCTGGCGCACGAAGTCGGTCTTCGCGAGGCGGTCCCAGATCTGCTCGAGCTCGATCGCAGCCGTGGCGACCCGCCCCGTCTCCGAGCGACTCGCCTCCTTGAGCGCGTCGACGGCGAGGTTGCGTAGCCGCGCGAGCTCCTTGTCCTGCTGGCTCCGCTGGATACGTGCCAGGAGCTGCGGATCGTCCGGAGCGATCTTGCGCGCCGAGTTCATCAGGGCGATCGCCTTGTCCTGGAAGCCGTCGCGGTTGTAGGCGTCGGCCACGAGGTAGAACTCCGCGAGGGCCTCGTCCACCTTGCGCAGCTGCGCGAGAACACTCCCGAGCTGGAGGTGCAGGCGCAGGTCTCTCGGGGTCTTCTTGAGCTGGTTCTTGAGGGCCGCTTCGGCCTCTTCGTACCGCTCCAGGACGATGAGATCGTCGATCGTCGGCCCCGCGTCGGCGGTGCTCGACTTGCCGCGTTTGAACCAGTCTTTCAAGGGTTTCCCTTCCCGGACTCGCGCGCTGGAATCCCGTGCGCCACCGCCCCCGCGTTCGGCGCCCGCGGCGCGACTCAGGCTAGCAACCGCCGGATTCCTTGGCAAGAAATCGCAAGGTCCTGGGACGACCTCCGGAAAGGACGGCCGTCCGCTGCGCGAGGACGGTCGAAGAGCGCGCTCGAAGGCCGAGACCCCAGCAAACGCGGGCCTGCGCTGGCACCGGTGCCCTGGCACGGATCTTGATCTACAGGAGGGCGATGGGCCCACAGGCCCGACCGATAGGATCGGAGCGACAGCGGTCGCTCCAGCTTCGAAGGAGACCCCCATGACGCGCAAGGGTTCCACCTCACACCCCCGTTCTTCGGCTCGCCGGCAGTTGCTCCGGGCCTGTTGGGCGCTCTTGGCCGCGGCCGGTCTGATCGCGAGTGCCGGCGGCGCGCAGAGCCCCGTGGAAGCGGGCGACGTGCCGCAGGGCAACACCGACGGCACCTACTACAGCTACGTCTTCGCCCTCGACGGCTCCGCGACGCTCTACGCCGCACAGTCCGATGCACAGCACGAGGTCGAGACCAACCTGCCGGTGCTCGAGGGTGACCGCCTCTACACCGACGGCGACACGCGACTCAGCGTCTTCCTCTCGGACGGCACCCTGCTGACGATGGACTCGGAGACCGACGTCGTCCTCCAGAGCATCTTCAACTCTCCCGACAGCTCGACGACCGACACGATCCTGCGCCTCCTGTCGGGTCGCATCCTGCTCCACGTCGACTCCGCCGACAGCCTGCCCGCGATCGACACCGGTAACGCGCGCGTCTACGCCCAGAGCGCTGGCGTCTACGTGGTGTCTGCCAACGACACCGACTGGACCCACGTGATCGTGCGCGAGGGGTTTGCCGAGATCCTCGACCAGCGCGGCTCGTCTCTCGTGCGGCAGGGCGAAGAGATCGAGGTCGAGGGTGACAGCGCACCCCGTACACGCCTCGGCACGGCGTCGCGGGTCACGTCCCTCGAAGACTGGGCGCTCGACGCCGTCGACCGCAGCAGCCTCGCGAGCGACCCGTCGCTCGACGAGCCGATCTACAACACCGCGTCTCTCGGCGATCACGGCGACTGGGTCGACGTCGAGGGGACCCGCGCCTGGCGTCCGTCGGTCGCATCCACGTGGCGCCCGTACTGGCAGGGGCGCTGGTGGCACACGCCGCGAGGGTTGTACTGGGTCTCCGCCGATCCCTGGGCGTCCACCTACCACTACGGCACCTGGGACCACCACACACGCCTCGGTTGGCTCTGGTACCCCGGCTACGCCTACGCACCGGCGCACGTCTACTGGTACTGGGGCCCGAGCTACACGGCCTGGGTACCCTACGGCTACTACACCCGCTTCTATCGCCCGCGCTTCGCCGGGTTCGGTTTTGGTGGCTTCGGCTTCCGCTGGGGGCACTACGGTTGGGCCGGCGGCACCTGGAACCCGTTCTACGACTGGGTCTTCTGCCCCACGCGCTACTTCGGCTATCGCAACCAGTACCGCTACCACGACTACGGCTACCGTCTGCGGCGCCGCGGCGCTCTCGAGCGCGGATTCATCACTACGGACACGCGGCGGATCACACCGGACCGCTGGAACCGGCACGACCTCGTGCGGCGTACGTTCGACGACGATCTCCGCGGCCGCAGGATCCGCAGTGCGGATCTGCCCGACGTGAACGACTTCCTCTCCCGCAAGGAGCTCAGCGAGCCGCTGCGCAACCGCATCGTGGTGACCGACGATGCAACGCCTCGCCTCGGCAGCCGTCGCGGGGCCCGGAGCGCCGTGGACACCCTCGTGACGCCCCGTGGGGGCACGCGCAGCGCCACGCGCCAGGGCCTCACGCCCAGTCGACGCAGCACGGCAGACCGCGGCGGCGCGCTCGAGGCTGCCCGGGGCCGGACCCCGGTGACGCCACGAGCCGGTAGCCGCGACCGCAGCTCGTCGACGGCGCGTCGTGTCCTCGACGGCGTGCGCGGGCGCAGCTCCGTGCCCGCGGCCCGCGGGACGAGCCCTTCGGCCAGGAGTCGAGCGCCGCGCAGCGCCACACCACGCAGCGCGACCCCGAGATCCGCGACACCGCGCACCTCACCGCAGGCTTCACCACGCCGCGCCACGCCCGCGCCGCGCCGTGCAACTCCGCCCAGCGCGTCGCCACGGTCCCGGACCGCCGTGCCGCGCTCGAGGCCGCAGGCGACGCCGCGAAGCACGTCCCCTCGTTCGAGAAGTGCGTCTCCTCCTTCCAGGAGTGCGTCTCCTCGCTCGAGGAGCACGCCGCCCCGGTCGGCTCGGCCCCGTTCCTCGACACCGCCCCGCGTATCCTCGCCGCGCTCTTCGAGCCCGCGGCCCAGCGCGAGATCGTCGGGCCCCCGGAGTGTGAGCCCTCGCTCTTCGAGCCCGCGCAGCGCGAGCCCACGGTCGTCGTCGCCACGCACGTCCCCGAGGCGGAGCACCCCGCCGGCGAGTGCACGGCGGTCCACGCCACCGCCGAGGTCCGTCCCGTCCCCGCGCGCAGCCCAGCCACGCACCTCGACGCGCTCGACTCCCTCCGTGCGACGGAGCTCAGCTCCGACGAGGCCCTCGGTGCGCAGCACGCCCCTGGCCCGCCGGAGCACACCGAGCGTGAGGTCCAGCCGCCCGAGCGTGCGCTCTAGCAGCCCGCGGTCGAGCGCGCCGCGCGTGACCAGTCCGCGGTCCAGCTCACCGCGAGCCTCCTCCTCGAGGTCGTCGGCGCCGCGGCGCAGCTCTGCATCCCGTTCCAGTGCCCCCCGGCGCAGCTCGGCCTCGCGCTCGAGCGCGCCCCGGCGGAGCAGCAGTGCCTCGAGGTCGAGCTCGTCGCGCAGCAGCGCTCGATCGGCGACCCGCAGCAGCGGCTCACGGAGCGCGCGTCGGCCGCCAGGCCGCTGAACTGGCACCCGCACGCAGGGTCTCCGTACCGCCGCCCGCCACGCCGCCCGCCGACGCGTCGCGGCGAATCGGCGCCGCGTGCCGGGTCTCCATGAGCCCGCTCCAGGCCTTACAATCAGCAGGTGTTTCGGCAGTTCCTCCAGGGCCTCCTGCGCCTCCTGTTCATCGTCTACTGCATCGAGGCCGGTCTCTTCCTGACCGTGGCCCCCTGGCGGGACGTCTGGGGCCCTCTCGTCGGAGCGTTACCGTTCCCGTCCTTCCAGGATCTGCTGTCCTCGCCCTTCGGTCGCGGCGCGGTCACCGGCTACGGCCTGGTGCACATCGTCTGGGGCATCCACGACGCGAACGACGTCATCCAGAGACGGGGCGTCCCCCGGCAGACCCCGCGCCACCAGGCTCTCGAGCGTGGACTCGACTGACGCTCCCCCTTCATCCATGCCGACAGATCCGCGCCCGAGCGGCGGCGTCCCACGGCTGATGGCTCTCACGTCCGGCCGCCTGCAGCCCGACGCGGCCCGCGAGGGCTCGCGCGAGCTCGACGGGTGGCTCGGGCGGCTCGAAAGCCTGGAGATCGCGCTGCAGATCCGCGAGAAGCAGCTCTCCGACGCGGACCTGCACCGACTGACGGCTGACATTCGCCGCCGATTTGGCGGGGTTCTCCTCGTCAACTCGCGCCCCGACGTGGCGCGGGCGACCGGAGCCGAGGGCGTCCACCTCACCTCCACCTCCATCCCCTGCGCGCGGGTTCGCGCCGCCTTCCCGGAGCTGCTTCTAGGCGTCTCGACACATCACCTCTCGGAGGCTGCTCTGCACTCGCGGGCCGGTGCGGACTACGTGTTCCTGTCGCCGATCTTCCCGACTCCGTCGAAGCCCGACCACCCCGCGCCGCTGGGCCTGCAAGCCCTGCGCGACGCCGCAGCCTTGGGCCTTCGGATCCTGGCGCTGGGTGGAATCGACGCATCCAACGCGGGTGCCGCACTCCGGGCCGGCGCCCACGGCGTCGCCGGAATTCGCTGCTTCGCCGACGACCCCGAAGGCGTCGCCGGGGCCGCTGGGCTGCGCTAGACTCCGCGGCATGTTGACGCGGAGAAAGAGCCTTCTGCTGTGCCTTTCCGCCGCCGTGGTCGCCCTCGACCAGGCGTCGAAGTGGCTCGTGGAGCGAAACCTCGACCTCTACGAGCGCGTCGAGCTGATTCC
Organism: Candidatus Multivoraceae bacterium; assembly: GCA_965223385.1. GTDB lineage: Bacteria > Acidobacteriota > Thermoanaerobaculia > Multivoradales > Multivoraceae > JBCCLJ01. The sequence continues at coordinate 20,246 of CBDCWR010000005.1, forward strand.
GGGCTACTTCCGGCTCGCACACGTCACCAACGACGGCATCGCCTTTGGCCTCTTTCCGAGCGGCGGGAGCCTGTGGGCGACCGCCCTGCTCGCCACGCTCGGCCTCGTCGCTCTGTCCGTGGTCACCATCTACTTCCTGAGCACACCGGACGATCAGGCCCTCCTTCTCACAGCCCTCGCCCTGGTGCTGGGTGGCGCCGTCGGCAACCTCACCGACCGATTGATGCGGGGGCGCGTCACCGACTTCTTCGACGCGTACGTCGGCACCCACCATTGGCCCACCTTCAACGTGGCCGACAGCGCCATCTCCGTCGGCATCGTCCTCCTGGCACTCGAGACGCTGCGCACGCGGGGCGAGGCGCCCGCCGAATCGGCCCCCCCGGATGGCACCGATGACCGGGTCGCCACCGGCGCCTGACGAGAACCGCTGGCAGACGACGCCGGGCGAAGCCGACCGCCGCTTCGACCAGCTGCTCGCGGAACGCCTGGGCCTCGCCCGCAACCGGGTCCAGCGCCTCCTCGCGGACGGCCAGGTCACGCTCGACGGCGTGGTCGTGCGGCGCGCTTCCACCCGCGTCCAGCCCGGTCAGCACGTCCACGTGCAGCTCCCCGATCCCGAGCCCTCGAGCCTGGTCCCGGAGGCGGAACCCCTCCAGATCGAGTACGAGGACGAGCACCTCCTCGTACTCGACAAACCTGCCGGGTTGGTGGTGCACCCCGGGGCCGGCAACCGCGACGGCACGCTCTGCCACCGCCTGCTGCACCACGCCCCCGAGATCGCCGACGTGGGCCACCCGGAGCGGCCCGGAATCGTGCATCGCCTCGACGCCGGCACGAGCGGCGTCATGGTGGTCGCGAAGACCGCCTCCGCCTACGAGCGCTTGGCCCGCGCCTTTGCCGAGCGCAGGACCGAGAAGCACTACCTCGCCGTCGTGCACGGGGTCCCGCGGCCCGCGCACCGGGTCATCGAGGAGCCGATCGCCCGCGACCTGCACGATCGCAAACGCTGGACCGTCGCCCCCGGCGGTCGCGCCTCGCGCACCGACTTCAGCCTCCTCGACGAAGCCTCTCGCCTCGCCGCTCTCCACGTCAGGCTGCACACGGGGCGCACCCATCAGATCCGGGTTCACCTCAAGCACGTGCGGCACCCGCTGGTGGGTGATCCGGTCTACGGAGAGGCCCGGTGGAAAGAGGTGCCTGCGTCACGGCGCAAGGTGGTGCGCACGTTCCCGCGGCCGGCGCTCCACGCGTGGGTGCTCGGGCTCGAGCACCCGGAGACGGGCGCCGTGCACCGGTTTGCGGTGCGCCCTCCGGCCGATCTTCAGGAGCTCTGGTCTTTCGTGGCGGAGCGAAGCCTGCCGGACGCGCCGCGCGACGGCTAGCCGAGGACCAACTCGAGCGCCACGGTCTCGCGCTCCTGCGACTCGCCGACTGGCGGCGACGTCAGCTGGCCGGCGTGGGTGTTGACCCCTTCGCCGAGGCCCGGGTCGCGTCGCACCGCCTCCTGCAGGCCAAAGGCCGCCAGGCGGCGCGCATACGGCAGGGTGACGTTGTTCAGCGCGAAGGTCGACGTGCGAGGGACGGCCCCGGGCATGTTGGCCACGCAGTAGTGCACGATTCCGTCCACCTCGAAGACGGGATCCGAGTGTGTCGTGGGGCGGGTCGTCTCCACGCAGCCACCCTGGTCGACGGCCACGTCCACGATCACGGAGCCCGGCTTCATGGACGAGAGCATCTCGCGCCGGACGAGCTTCGGCGCGGAGCGGCCGGGCAGAAGGACCGCGCCGATCACGACGTCGGCGCGCTGCAGGGCCACCTGCAGGCTCGCGGGGTGGCTCGCCAGCGTCGTCATGCGCCCCTGGAAGACGTCGTCGATGTACCGCAGCCGGTCGATGTTCGTGTCGAGCACGGTCACGCGCGCGCCCAGCCCGAGCGCGACCTTCGCGGCGTTGAGGCCGACGATGCCGCCGCCGATCACGATGACGTCACCCGGGGGAACGCCCGGCACGCCGCCCAGGAGGGTTCCTCGCCCACCCAGGGCGCGCTGCAGGTAGTACGAGCCGACGAGGGAGGCCATGCGACCGGCAACCTCCGACATCGGACTCAGGAGCGGCAGGCCACCGTCCTTGTCGGTGATCGTCTCGTACGCGATGCCGGTGACACCGCGCTCGAGCAGCGCGTCCGTCAGCTCCCGCAGGGGCGCGAGGTGCAGGTACGTGAACAGGATCTGCCCGGCGTGCATGCGCTCCGTCTCGTGGAGGAGCGGCTCCTTCACCTTGACGATCATCTCGGATTCGGCGAACACGGCGTCCGGGCCGTCGCAGAGGGTGGCACCTGCGCTCTCGTACTCGGAGTCGCTGAAGCCGGAGCCGTCCCCGGCGGTCTTCTCCACCCGCACCTCGTGGCGGTCCTGCACAAGCGTCTGCACCCCGGCGGGGGTGAGGCCCACGCGGTACTCGTGATCCTTGATCTCCTTCGGCAGCCCGATGCGCATGTCAGGAGGCCCCCTTCTCGGGCTTGGGGTCGTCGGCGGTCTCGGCTTTCGCCTCGGAGGCAGGGCCCTTCTCCACCGCCGGCTTCTTTTCGCTCACGGGGTGCGGACTCATCTCGATCTTGCCCTTGCAGAAGCCTCCCTCCGCAATGGCGACGCGCGGCGAGACGACGTCGCCTTCGATCGAGCCCGTCGGCAGCAGCTCGACCTTGTCCAGAGCCTGCACGTTCCCCTGGAGCTTTCCCGAGATCCGCACCGACCGGGCGACGACATCGCCGATCACGGTGCCCCCCTCGCCGACCACCAACGTGCTCGCGAGGTCGACCTCACCCTGGAGCACACCCTCGACGAGCACCTCCGTCTCTCCCTTGATCTTCCCTTCGATCACGGAGCCCGAAGCCACCAGGGTGACCTGTTTCGCGCACTGCGGCGCCGGGGCGGGTCTGGAAGAGGGCGTCGGAACTGCTGGATCCGGCTGTGCCTCTCGACGAAAGATGGCCATCGATGTTCTCCCTGGCGTGCAGGCGTCTTGCGGCGCACGCGTACATGGGGCCCGATCGCCGACCGCGGCCAGCTGGTTCCGGGCGGCTTCGGAGATCTGGGTGCGGTGGAGCGGGCAACGGGACTCGAACCCGCGACATCCAGCTTGGGAAGCTGGCACTCTACCAGCTGAGTTATGCCCGCGATCTGGCGCGCCGAGGACCCCGAAGAGCCCTGGCCTGCGCGGCGCGAGCCGCGCAGAGAGCGATCGTGCCACGGATTCCGAGCGTCGCGCAAGGCGGGGGGAGCCGCCCGACACACCGGCCGCTGCACGCGCGCGGAATCCGAAGCTGGGCTCTTCGACGTCGATCCGCAGCGTATATACTGCGCTGGATGGCTGACGACCCCACGGCACCGTCCGGCGAGCGCCCCCTCTACTTCTTCCCCGAAGACGAGATCACGCCGCAGCGACTGTGCGAGATCCTCGAAAGCGGCAGCCAGAGCGAGCGCTGCTGGGCGATCTCGCATCTCCTCCGCTACGCGGACTGGGACGACATCTGGCTCTACGTGAGCCGCGAAGAGGTCCGCGAGATCTTCCCGGAGCTGGAGCTCCCGGAGAGCCTCGCGCAGGCTTGGGCGCGCATGCTCAAGCTGGAAGCACCGGTCAGTTCCTGACGGAGCGCTCCGACCGGAGCGGGGTCAGGCGCCGACCGGGGGGTTCAGACGTCCGCGGCGCTGCGAGCTCTTTTAGGAGTCCGAGACGACTCGAGCCGACGGCGTCCAGCCGAGGGCCCCTCTCAAAGTCTGAGGACTCCGAGGCGTCCCCCGGACGGCGCCTGACCCCGATCCGGGCTGCCGACAACACTGAGATTGGAGTGCCCCTCGTCGCGCCGGGCAGCCAGCGCGACAACCCCGAGCCCTAGTCCCCCATGACCAGGTCGCCGAGGCCTCCGAGGACGGAGCCTTCGCCCTGGCGCTTGCCTCCCGTCTGGGGTGCTGCCGCGTAGATGCGCGACGCGAGGCGGCTGAACGGCAGAGACTGGATCCACACGGTGCCCGGGCCCGTGAGCGTGGCGAAGAAGAGGCCTTCCCCACCGAACAGTGCCGTCTTCACTCCGGGGACCATCTGGATGTCGTAGTTGACCTGGTAGTCGAAGGCCACGACGCAGCCGGTGTCGAGGCGGAGAACCTCGCCGGGGCCGAGCTCCCGCTGCACGATCGTGCCGCCGGCATGCACGAAGGCGAGGCCGTCCCCTTCGAGCCTCTGCAGGATGAAGCCCTCGCCGCCGAAGAGGCCGGCACCAAGACGCTTCTGGAAGGCGATCCCCACCGAAACGCCTTTGGCCGCGCAGAGGAACGCGTCCTTCTGGCACAACACGGTGCCGCCGTGAGTCGGCAGGTCGAGAGGAATGATGCGGCCCGGATACGGCGACGCGAAGGCCACAGCCTGACGCCCGCCACCGTTGTTCCCGAAGACCGTCATGAAGAGGGACTCTCCGGTGAGCACGCGCTTGCCGGCCGAGAACAGCTTGCCCATGATGCCGCTCTGCTGATCCTGACCCGATCCGTCACCGAAGATGGTCTGCATTTCGATGCCCGGATCCATGTACATGAAGGAGCCCGCCTCCGCGATACAGGCCTCGGACGGGTCGAGCGTGATCTCCACGAACTGCATCTCCTCGCCGAAGATCTGGTAGTCGATCTCGTCGGCCGCCTGCCCGGGAGGCTTCGGTGTGCCGGTCGACGGCGGCGGGGGCGCGGCAAAGGCACCCTTGAACTCGTCGTGGGTGGCGATCGGAACCCAGTTCTCCATGCCGTGGCGAAAGACGTGGGCGTACTCGTCCAGCGACCCTGCACGGACTTTGCCCAGGATCTCGTCGGCGCTCATCGGCCCCTGCTGTTCGCCGTTGACCGCGACGTACCATTCACCGTTGCTCATTTCTCGTCCTCACTGACCGGGTTGATGCAATCGCTCGCGACCACCGTGTCGCAGCGGCGACTCTAGCAAGGTTGGGTGGGCCGCTCGGAGCACCTGAGCGACGTACCGGGCCTCAAGGACTTGCTGCAGAACGGGGCACGAAGCGCACTTCGAAGAGCTTGGGCCAGTACTTCCCCGTCAACAGGAAGGTGTCGGTCTCGGGCCGGTACGCAATGCCGTTGAGCACCTCCGCGCGGCGCTCCTCCTCCGGCGCAAGCAGCCCCGAGGCATCGATCACGGCGGTCACGGCGCCGCTCGCCAGGTCGATCCGCACGATCTCGTCGGTCTGGTAGACGTTGGCGTACAGCGCGCCGCCCACGAACTCCAGCTCGTTGAGGTTGTCCTGGTTGACGCCGCGGCGCTTCACGACCCGCTTCTCGAGCACCTCGAGCGACTCGGGGTCCCGAATCGACAGGACGTGGGTCCCGTCGCTGCTGACGAGCCGCTCTCCGTCGTAGGCGAGCCCCCAACCCTCCCCGCGGTAGCGCCGCTGGCCCGTCGGCTCGAACGACTCGAGGGAGTACGAGAACATGAGCCCCTCTTTCCAGGTCAGCTGCTGCAGCTCGCCGTTCACGAGCTCGAAGCCCTCGCCGAAGAGGCTCGCATCGAGCGGATGCAGGAGATCCGGCTCGGCGCTTCCCAGCGCGTAGCGTCGTGCTCCGCTCCGCCCGTAGCCGCCCGAGCTCTCGTACACCACTCCCTCGTGGTACACGAGCCCCTGGGTGTAGGAGCCGGGATCGTGGGGGTGCACCTCGACCACCGCGACCGCGAGCTGCTCCGGCTCCACGCGCGAGGGAGCCGTAGAGCTCTCCCCGGCTGTCGTGGCGGCCACCGACGAAGCCCCCCCGCCACTCGGGCAGCCTCCCAGCGCGAGGCCCGCGAGCAGCACCAAAGCCAGTCGGGCGCGCCGCAAGAGGGCGCGCAAAGCCTGTGGCGTCAGGCACATGCCGGGAGACTAGCACCGCCGCAAGCACGCTTGAGCCGATCGAAGGCCGTCGATACGATCGGTGTCCGGCGGTTCGGGGAGAGGGAGACGCCGAACGACTGATGCAGAAGCCAACGCCAACGAAACGGGCGCTCGTCATCGACGACGATGCGGCCATGTGCGAGGTTCTCCGCTCCTACGTGGAGGCGGAGGGTTTCGACGTCTTCGTCGCATCGTCCCACTCGGAAGCGGAAGAGGTCCTTCGCAGCGCAGAGCTCGACATCGTGCTCCTGGACCTCGTCCTCCAGGAGGAGAGCGGTCTCGACCTGCTCCAGCGAATCCGCGTCGAGACCTCTTCGCTCCCGGTGATCATTCTCACCGGCTACGCCAGTGTCGAGACGGCCGTGAAGGCGATGCGGGCCGGCGCCTCCGACTTCCTCACGAAGCCGGTCGATCGCGATCTCCTGGCGGTGCGCATCGAGCGTGCGATCGAGCTCGAGCTGACGCGACGATTGGCAAACACCGACGGTCTCACCGGGCTCTACAACCACCGCGTCTTCCACGAGCGCCTCGCAGAGGAGGTCATGCGCGCCCACCGCTACGGGCACGACCTCTCCGTCGTGCTCGCCGACCTCGACGAGTTCAAGACCTTCAACGACACCTACGGCCACCCGGCCGGCGATCGGGCCCTCATTCGCGTGGCGCGCATCCTCAAGCGCTCGTCTCGCTCGTCCGACATCATCGCGCGCTACGGGGGCGAGGAGTTTGCCGTCATTCTGCCCGAAGCCGCCATGGAAGAGGCCCACATCTTCGCGGAGCGCGTGCGCGAGCGCATCGAGAAGACCTCCTTCCACGACGCGGACGAGGCCAAGTCGCACGAGCTCACCGTGAGCAGCGGCATTGCCACTCTGAAGCCGGACGAGTCGGCCACCAACCTGCTCGAGCGCGTCGACCGGGCGCTCTACCGCGCCAAAGGCTCCGGGCGCAACGCGGTCTCCCTCGCGCAGACCGGCTGACCCACGCAGGTCAGAGCGCGACGCGGTCGTCGTCGGCCTCCGGCCCCTCCTTCAGCGACGGGGCTCCAGTCGCGCCTCCCATCAGGCTGCCGGGCCCGATGGGGAGCACGATGCGCACCTCGAGGCCACCGTCCCTGCGGTTCGAAGCGCTGACCTCGCCCCCGTGCTGTTCGACCACCTGACGCACGATCGGGAGCCCGAGACCGGTGCCTCCGGTCGACGTCGAGAAGTACGGTTCGAAGATGCGCCGCAGGTTCTCGGACGACACCCCAGGGCCCCGGTCGCGCACCAGCAAGGAGAGGTCGTCGCCCTTGCGATCGATGACGATCGACACCTCACCCCGACTCTCTGAGGCCCGGATGGCGTTCTCGATGAGGTTGCGCAGCGCGCGCGACAGGAGACGCACGTCGAAGCGGAGCTCCAGCTCCGTCATGGCGGGCTCGAACAGCACCCGCAATCCAGGCGGTGGAGACAGCCGATACGCGTCCACGACCTCCTGCATCGCCGCCACGAAGTCCTGATCTTCGAAGAGCGCCTGGGGGATGCGACTGTAGGCCGAGAAGTCGCTGGCCGTCTGCTGGAGCTCGTCCACCTGCTCCAGGATGTTGCCGATACAGCGCTCGAGTACGCGGCCGACCTCGTCCGGACGTGTGTCCCAGACTCTCTGCAGGTGCTCGGCGGACAGCCGGATCGGCGTCAGCGGGTTCTTGATCTCGTGCGCGATCATGCGTGCCATCTCCGCCCAGGCGGCCAGACGCTGGCCCTTCAGGACGTCGCTGACCTCCTCCACCACCAGCAGGGCCTCCGGATCTCCCTCCCCGGGCACCGGCACCCAGACGATGGTCCAGTCGTGCTCCTCGTCACCCTGGAGGAAGCTCGCGGTGACGCGCTCGAGCTCGGCTGGCCTGCGACGGACCAGGTCCTCCAGGTCCTGCGGCAGATCGCGCTCGAGCAGCTCGTCGACGTGGTCTCCCACCTCGATCTCCAGCAGGTCCCTCGCTGCGCGATTCAGCATGAGCACGTGCCCCGCCTCGGAGATCGAGAGAACGGCGGAGGTGATGTTCTCCACGACCCCCTCCACGAACTGCTTCTCGCGCACGAGCTGGCTCCGGCCTTCGGCAATCCGTGCCGCCATGCGATCGATCGCCTGCGCCAGCACCGCAAGCTCCGGCTCCTTGGGATCGAGCCCCAGCGACGTCGCACCACTCGCGATCCGTTCCGTGCCGCGCGCCATCTGGGTGATCGGTTGCGTGAACCGCCGCGCGAGGGCCGCCCCGACGACCACCACGAGAGCCAGGAGTGACACGCTGGCGAGCAGCGACTGCGTGGCCAGCTGCCGCAGCTCGAGGGTCGCCTGTTCCTGCTGTGCGAGAAGGGGCACCGAGAGGATGAGCTCACTGGCGCCCGGCTCGGTGCCCGGAAGGTCGAGCGAGGCGTACAGCTCGCGGTACGAATCATCGCCCACGGAGCTCTCGCGCGACGCGATCCGCTCCCCGCGCAGCGTGATGTCCGCGAAGATCTCGCCGGGAATCTGCGCGGGCAGGAGGTTGGCAGCGAACAGCTCTGGCCGACTGGAGGCCATGACCGCACCGCGAAAGTAGAGACTCACCTCGTGCTGGACGACGCGGGCCAGCCACAGCAGCAGCTCGTCGGTGACGTAGGAATCGACCGAAAAGCCGGGATCGTCGTTCACCAGCACGTCGGCCAACACCGCCTGGGCCGACCTCATGGCCGCCTCCCCTCGCGACAGCCGCTCACTCTCGAGCCGTTGCCCGACGGAGCGCAGCAGAAGGAGATTCACGGACGACAGAGGCAGGATGAGGAGCAGCGCAAAAAGCACGACCATGCGCTTGGAGTAGGGCCCCAGCCATTCCGCCAAGGCCCCGCGCACGGCGCGAGACGTCAGCCCGACGACCAGCGCGAGGGCCACCAGGGCCGCGACGAGAACCAACGCCGGAATCGCCCGCGCACCCACGCGCCGCGCCACGGCGACGGGGCCCAGACGCTCGATCTCGGCACGCGCGAGGAGTGCCCCGCCGTACTCCAGGGCACGGACCCGCTCGAGGACGGCGCCGTCACCGTCGGTGGCGTCGCGCGGGGTCCACCGGCCCTCGACGCCGCCGACCTCTTCCACCGTACGGCCCGGCAGGAGGCGAATGTGCCCTTCGCTGACGCTGCCACCGCGCTCCACCACGCCGCGCAGGAGAGCAGCTTCGACGGACGTCGATCCTTCCGGGGAGCTGAGCCCTGCCACGGCGGGGGCAAACCAGTAGACCACCTCGCCCCAGGCACGATCACCCTCGTACAGCGGCAGCAGCTCGGTGCGCAGGCTGCTCTCCAGCCAAGGCTGCATCGCTGCGCTCGGCCAGCTGACGGATGCAGGATCCAGCTCTCCTTCACCCGGGTTGAGAGGGAGGCCCAACGAGAAGCTCGACGTGCCACCGATCGAGGTCACCAGCACTGCCGAGTAGCCTTCCTGGCGCGACAGCGGCGACGCGCTCCACAGCGCGTAGGCGAGGTCGTGGGGCGCAAGCTCGCCCGGCGGGGCCAGCCCAAAATCGAGGAGATCGATCCCGTCGAAGAAGCGGGCCACGTCGGCCTGAAGGCGATCGAGCGCCGCGGCGTCCGGAGCCGTGAGCGACTCGAGCCGCCGATCCAGATCCGCGCGCGCCGCGCGGTGGATCCGGGTCTCGACGACCGCCGACACCAGCAGCGTCGCCACGAGAGCAAATCCCGCCAGCTCACCGGTTCGGCGCTCGCCACCCGCCCAGGCACCCAGACAGGCGCCGGCGACCACCGAAGACGCAGCGACCGCAAACGGGGCCTCGAACCAGAAACAACCGAGCGTCGCGAGGGCCATGGCGGCCCAGGCCCAGCGGCTGCTGAGAGGCGGAAGGGAGCTGCGAACCGCTCCGAGCAGTGCGACGCCGATCGCCAGCACAGAGAAGCTGATGACGAGCGGCTCGGGCTCGAAGAGCCCACCCGCCGGCACCGCGTCGAGCACGAATCGCAGTGACAGATCGAAGGCCACGACGGCCAGGCCCCCCACGACCGCACGCAGCACGGGGGACGCGACGACGAAACCGGGCCCGCAAAAGGCAGTGGACAGCGCAAGGGCGGCCAGCACCAGGAGGCCCGACTGCCGACCCGACAGATCCAACGCGGCACCGAGCGACGCCGCGAACAGAGCACCGCTGGCGACAATGGCCAGCCCCCCGGCGGAGGCACTCTGCAAGACGAGGGTGCCGCACAACAACAGCACGGACCCGAGCGCCGCGAGCCCCCAGGCGAGCCGGATCGGACGATCGCTGCGCAGGCTCTCCGATCGGAGTCGAAGCTCGGGCGCCTCGGGGTCGGGCGCAAGCACGGTCCAGGCCGGACCTGCCTCCGGCGTCCGTTCACCGCCTCGCTGCGCGAGAGTCCACTGGGAGCCCAGACGTACGGGCAACGGCGCGCGGGAAAAGGGTGGGCCGAGCGTGGAGAACGACGAACCGACCAGCACGCGCGAGCCGCTCGCAGTGGCTCGCACCGCGCCCAAAGATGTTGCCGTGAAGCTGCTCTGGCTGACGAACGCCGGTGCGTTTGGGGCACCGAGCTCGTGCTGCAGACCAGGCCCAGCCCAGGCGAACGCACGCCGTCGGTCGTCGTACAGGATCAGAGCCAGGTCGCGGGTGCCCGACTCTTCCTGGAAGGCCTGCAGGCGCTCGAAGACTTCGATGGTGGGCCAGCCTTCAGCGCCGTCGAATCGCGCCGCCAGGGTGTCGGCGACACGCGCGTGGCGATCGAGCAGCTCCACGTAGCGCGCACCCTCCCTCTCGACCCAACGTGCTCCGTCCCAGCTGCTCCAACCGACCAGCGCCAGAACGGCCGTGCCGAGGGTGAGGAGGGTGAGCCGGAGACGGCCGGCGAGGGCCGCAGCGCAGAGCACGACGCCGACGATCGCCGCACCCGCCCACGAAGGCACTCCCCAGGCCATCGACGCGAGAAGAGCCGCAGCACCCGCGACTTCGATCCCGCTCGACTTCGTCATCACCCCGTCGCTCTATTCGTCGAGACCCAGGCGTGCCATCTTCTTGGCCAGACCGTTGCGGGACAGCCCGAGCACGCGCGCGGCCTGAGACTTGTTGCCGTCGGTCCGTCGGAGAGCCTCTCGGATCGCGTCCACCTCGCACGCCGCGACGAGGCGCGAGAGGTCGAGGTCTCCGTCAGCCTCGGCCCGAGGGACAGGCACGCTGCGCGGGCTCCGCACTTCGCGAGGCAACAGGTCGACGCCCATCGGCTCGCCCGGAGTCGCACGGAAGACCATCTGGCGGATGACGTTCTCGAGCTCGCGGAGGTTGCCCGGGAAGTGGTAGCGGGACAAGAGCTGGAGGGCCTGCACCGTGATCCCGCGCACGCGCTGGCCCGTCTCGTGGCTGAAGCGGTTGATGAGTGCCTGGATCAGGAGCGGCACGTCTTCCATGCGCTCCCGAAGGCTCGGCACCTGGAGCGTCGCTTCGCCCAACTGGTAGGCGAGATCGACCCGGAAACCACCCTCGGCCACACGCGTTTCGAGCCCCTGCTCGGTCGCTCCGATGATGCGGAGGTCCACGGGGCGGGCCTCGCCTTCACCCGGACCCTCCAGAACACCGGAGCGAAGAACGCGCGCCAGACGGCCCTGAAGATCCAGCGGGAGACGATCGGCCGCCTGGAGGAAGAGGGTGCCGCCGTCGGCATCGAGCAGACGCGGCTCGCGACGCACGGGACCGTCCTTGCCGGCGATCTCGACGCCGAAGAGGTCCGCTTCGATCTGCGCACTCGCCGCCCCTTCACAGCTCGCCACCACGAAGTTGCCGGAGGCCCTGGAGCTCGAGAGATGAAGCGTACGAGCGATGGCCTCGCGCCCACAGCCGCTCTCACCGCAGAGAATGACGTGGGTCTCGGAGGACACCAACGTGCGGAGCTCCGCCAGCAGGCGCGCCGTGCTCTGGGCGTTGCCGACGATGAGCCCGGGAGCCAGCACGAGGTCCGCCTGACGATCGTGCCCGGGCAGAATGGGCTCGAAACGCCCGACATGGTGCACGAGGCCAAGAACGAGAAGGTCAGCCACCACACCCAGCGCAACCGCCGGCGACCAGTCCTTCTCCCCGAAGTGCGGCAGGGCGAAGACCACCAGGTAGCCGCGGTCGAGAACCGTGAAGCGCCGACTGTAGGTCCAGGTCGACTCGTGGTGGAGCCAGGGCACGTTTGCGACGCGCCCCGTCGGGGCCGCGCCTTCACCCGACCCCGGCTCGAGCCCCTCGACGAGCTCGGTGACCCCTTCGAGATAGGGGGTCTCGGTGACCGCCACGAACCGGGTTCCGAGCACCTCCCCGCGCTCGCCCTGGCACAGGAAACAGGCCCCTCCACCGAGATCTTCGAGCATCTCCGCGACCAGTGACTCGATCGTGGTCCGGCTTTCGGTGTCCAGGATCACCCAGTCGCTCACCGCAGCGACATGGGAGAGCAGCGACTCCGGCGTTGCATCTCCTCCCTGACGGGGCCTGGGCGTCTGGGGCGCGGGCTCTGCCGCCGGCGCCGCGTCCTCTAGGAGGAGCGTGACCCTCCCGAGGCGCACTTCGTCGAGCACGCGCAGGGCCGCGTGGCGAACGCGCTCCCCGTTCACGAGCACGGGCCGACGGCTGCCGAGGTCTTCGATCTCCACGCCGCCTTCGACGCGCCGAACCTGTGCGTGGCGCCGTGCCACCCCCGAGAACGGCAGGTGGACGTCACACTCCTCGGCACTGCCGATGACCAACCCCGCATTGGACACGGGGTATCGACGGACCCCGTTCGGGGCGTAGGCGACGAGCCTCAGCATCGGGTGAGAGCACCCGGCTCCCGGCTCTCGATCGAACGCACCAGAACGTCGAGGACACCTTCTGCGTCGAGGTCACCGGTATCGACCACGACGTAGGTCTCGTCGGCCTGGAGCGGGCTCAGGGCCCGGGACCGATCCCTGGCGTCTCTCTCCTGCATCTGACGTTCCAGCTCCTTCAGGCTCACCTGCTCGCCTCGCTGCTCCAGCTCGCGCAGTCTGCGCTCGGCGCGAACGCGCGCAGACGCCTCCATGAAGAACTTGTGCCGCGCCTGTGGAAACACCACCGAGCCGATGTCTCTTCCCTCGAAGACACCACCATACTCTCGCCCGAAGCGGCGCTGCAGCTCCACGAGACGGCGACGCACCGCCGCGTGGGTCGACACACGCGACGTCGCGAGGCTGACCTCGGGAGTGCGAATCTCGTCGCCGAGCACGACGCCGTCGAGGACTACACGAAACACACCGTCGAGGTGATCCACTTCGATCTCCGCGTCGGCGACGATCGCCGCAACGCCAGCCTCGTCCTGGAGATCGACGCCACGGCGCAGACAGGCGAGCGCCATCGCCCGGTACATCGCCCCCGTGTCGACGTACGGAATGCCCAGACGCCGAGCGAGCCCCCGCGCGGCGGTCGACTTGCCGACCCCTGCCGGCCCGTCCATGGCAATCAGGAGCTTGTCGGTCACCGACTGCGTCTCCGCGGGCCTGGACCTTTGCGCCCCGTCTTGCGCGACGACCGTTTTTTCCCTCCAGCGCTCCTTCCAGGCTTTCGAGCTCGGCCTTTGGCCCCGCGCGGTGGCGGTTTGCCTGCCTTCGGCGGGCGCCGAGGAGCAGCTTTGCGCGCACTCTTTGCGGAGAGGACGAGCTCCACCTCCTCGGGTGTCAGGGCTCGCACCTCTCCCGGCTTGAGCGTGCGGTCGCGAAGCCCGCCGATGCCAACCCGCTGGAGCCTCTGCACGGGGTGTCCGATGCGCTGGAACATCTCCCGGATCTGTCGCGTCCGCCCCTCGTTCAGGGTGACCTGCCACCAGCTGTTGTGCGTGGCCTTGCGGCCGCCCCCGAGCAGCTTCCTCTCGATCCATGCCGGCTCGGTCCGCCGGCCCGCGAGGCGAATGCCTCGTCGGAGGCGGTCGACCTTCTCGTCCGCCGGAACGCCACGCACCTTCACGCGGTAAACCTTGCTGCAGCCATGACGGGGGTGCATGACGCGGTCGGCGAAGTCGCCGTCGGTGGTCAGCAGCAGGAGCCCTTCCGTGTGGTAGTCGAGCCGCCCCACCGGAAACAGTGCGGAACGCTCCCTCGCCGGCACGAGATCGAGGACGGTTCGTCGGCCTTCGGGGTCCTGCGTGGTGGTCACCACGCCGGACGGCTTGTTCAGGAGCAGGTAGCGGTGCTGCTTGGGTAGGCGGAGCCGTTTGCCGTCGACCTTGATCGCGTCGCGCAGCACATCGACCTTCTCGCCGATCTGCGCCACCTGTCCGTTGACCGTGACCAGACCATCACGCACGAGGTCTTCGACACTGCGACGCGAGCCCAGCCCGGCACGGGCCAGGACCTTCTGGATGCGCTCTCCAGAGCGTGCTCCCACGGCTCACTCCTCTTCGCTCGAAGCCGTCGGAGGGGGCTCCTCATGGGCGTCACTCGCTGTGTCCGCCCCTTGGCCCGTCACTGCCGCTGTGGCGACCGGCATCTCGAGCACTCGCCCACCTTCGTCGGGCCCCGGCGACCCCTGGGGGGCGTCCTCGCCTCCCACCACGTCCTGATCGATCGGCTCGTCGTCGGCCTCGGCCTCCGCGTCCTCCACCAACGCGAGCTGCTGCAGCACCTCTTCCTCCCGGTCGGGCTCCAGCGTGCCACCCTCGCTCAGGAAGGTCTCCTCGAACTCCTCGAGGGGTGGAAGGTCTTTCAGGTTCTGCAATCCGAAGTGCAGCAGGAAGTCGCGCGTCGTCGAATAGAGGAACGGTTTACCCACGACCTCCTTGCGCCCGGAGATCCGGATCAGACGACGCTCGAGGAGCGTCTTGATGACGCCGCCGGAGTTCTTTCCCCGTAGCTCCTGTACCTCCGGTCCGGTGATCGGCTGACGGTAGGCCACGATGGCCAGCGTCTCGAGCGCCGCCATCGTCAGCTTGTTCGAGCCCGAGATCTCGAAAAAGCGACGCAGGTACCCGTGCAGCTCCGGCCGCGTCACGAGGCGGACTCCCCCGGCAACCTCGTCGAGCATGACACCGCGCGCTGCACTCTCCTCTTTCTCCTCCGGGGCGCTGTAGCGCTCGAGGACCCGCTCGAGCGCTGCCTCCGCCTTCTTCTGCTGACGCTCCGAGAACAGCGACAGGAGCTTGTCGCGCTTGACGGGCTCGGGCGTGACGAACAGAACGGCCTCGAAGACCGCCTCCATCTCCTCCGGCGAAATGCTCACTGCGTGATCGCCTCGAGCTCGGGGGCGGAGACGTCCCGGTCGGTGCGGTACATCAGCACCGAGCCGTCGTCCGCCACGTGCAGCCGCATCAGCTCCATGCGCGTCATCTCCAGAATCGCCAGGAACGAAGCGATGGCCTCGCTCCGACAAGACAGCCCCAGGAGATCGTCCATCAGCTCGACCGGGCGGCGACGATCCAGACGGCGCAGGAGTCGATCCACCTGGCCACGGACCGAGAACGACTCGCCGCGGAATACGAGAGGTGGCGGGTTCTCGTTGTCGTAGCGCACCAGAACGGTGCGGAAGACCTTGAGCAGGTCGAACAGGGAGAGGTCTCCGAGGTCGACCTCGTTGTCGTCGGGATCCGGCTGGATCTGCTCGGGCCGGCGGGTCCAGACGCCCCGGCGCACGCTGTCGACTTCGGCCAGGGTCTGTGCCGCCTCCCTGAGGCGGCGATACTCGAGAAGCCGCTGCACCAGCTCTTCGCGCGGGTCCTCGGGTGGCTCTTCCCCCTCCTCGACCTTCGGTTGTGGCAGGAGCATGCGGGCCTTGAGCTGGATCAGCAGCGCCGCCTCGTAGATGTACTCGCCGGCCACGTCGAGATCCAGCTCCTCCATCAGGTCCAGATAGGCCTGGTACTGATCACAGATCAGCGCCACCGGGATGTCGGAGATCTCGACCTCGTTGATCCGGATCAGGTGCAGCAGGAGATCGAGAGGCCCCTCGAAGACGGGCACCTTGACGCGCCAGTCTTCCGGGAGCAGGCCACGGTGCTTTCTGCGGTGACGCTCCAGGAGCTCGGCATGTTTACGGGCCAGCTCCGCCGGATCCAGAGGCAGATCGTCCGGTTTGCCTCGGCCCAGCTCCCCGCTGTCCTGGTTGTGCTCGGCGTTGTCCAAGTGCTGCTCCTCGGGCAGATCTGGCCACACGACGAACCCCGTCGCGACCCGCAGAACCGCCGATTCAGTATCGCTGGGAACACTGCCGAGAGCAAGGCCGGAAGCCGCGTGCGCTGGTTCGGCTCGGACCTCAGTCGAGCTCTGCGCGGGCCTCGGTCTCGAGGGAGTGCACGCGGTTCACCCAGCGCATCTGCACGACCATGGCAACCCCCTGGAGAAGCAGGGCCGCCCAGGCCACGGCGCGGTGCGCGCCCGCTCCACCATCGCCGGTGAAGGCGGTGACCCCCAGGGCAAACGCCGCACCCAGCATCAGCGCAGCGAGCCAGGAGATCCCCGCGGCCAGGCCGACACCTCCCACTCCCTCGAGGCTTCTCCGCGCCACCAGGAAGAACACGCCGAACCAGGAGTGACCGCCAACCGCCAGGACCAGGGCGACCAGCGCTCCGACGACGTGGGTGCGCAGCAGGCTCTCGTCGGACAACCGCGCCAGCTGCATGGCGGACACCCAGACGGAGGCCGCGAGACCGGCCGCGCAGAAGCCCACCATGAGCAGCATCATCGTTCTCACCCGCATCGTGCGCTCCTCATTCGATTCCAGAACGTCTCACCGCGAGACCGCAGCCTCGATCCGCTCGATCCATTGACGGGCCACCGCGTGTGGGCGATACAGCTCTTCCAGCCGAGCACGTCCCTGCGCGCCCCGACGCTCCACCTCACCTTCGGCCTCCGCGGCGGCCTCCATCGCATCAGCCAGCGCCGCCGGGTCCTCCGGAGGGACGAGCCACCCGGTCTCACCGTCCACGACGACTTCGGGAATTCCACTGACGGCACTCGCAACCACCGCACAGCCCGCCTCCATCGCTTCGAGGATCACGAGCGGCATCCCCTCGTAGGTGGAGGGCACGACGAGTACGGGCGTCGACTCCAGGCGCCGGCGGATCTCCGCCGCCGACTGGCGCCCCAGAAAGCGGACGGAGCGCAGCTCGAGCCGACGCGCCAGCTCCCGCAGCCGGTCGGCGCGCTCGCCGTCGCCCACGAGATCGAGCGACACATCGACCCCGCGACCTTCCAGCAGGGCCATGGCGTGCAGCAGGACCTCCACTCCCTTCCGAATCCGGAAACGGCCCACGTAGAGGAAGATGCCCGGCGTGGCCGCGCCTGTGCCCGGCGTGGCCGCGCCTGTGCCCGGCGTGGCCGCGCCTGTGCCCGGCGCGGTCGCGGGGCGATCGATCGGCGCTCCCGTCGCGTTCGGCAGCACGGTCACACCCCGCGCGCCGTAGTCCTGCCGCAGCTCGGCGGCCGTGGTCGCGCTGGGGGCGAACACCACGTCCGCGCAGCGCGCTGTGAGCCATCCGAGCACGAGCTGCACCGGGGCCCGCAGCCACTTGAACACGAGCTCCGAGCCCGTGGGCCGCCCGATCACCTCTCCGCTGCCTCCACGCAGGGGTCGCACGACGCGGAGCTCGCGAAGATAGCTCACCTGCTGCAGGGCCGTGAGCAGGTAACTCCTCTGCCGCAGGCGGAGTGCGGCCGCCAGAAGCCCGCCGTCACTCTCGTGCAGCTGCACCACGTCGGGTGCCAGCCGCCGAATGGCGCGCAAGGCGGGAAGCACGATCGTCAGGGGAAACAGGACCTTTGGCCCTCGTGCCCCGCCTGGGCCCCGCCCGAGAACGTGCACCTGGTGCCCCGCCTCTTCCAGGCCGTGTGCCAGCTGAACGACCTGCTCGCCAGCACCCGACAGGTCGACGGGAGGCAACGTGTTCGCGATGAGGAGGATCCGCACGGTCGCTGTCTCGGAGGCGATCTGCCCGTTCACACGTGGGCCGGGCCGACGCCGCCATTCTCCACGATTTCCCGCGCATCTTCCCGCGCTTTGGCGAGCCAGGCCACATCCCGGAGGGGGTCCGCGAAACGGAACCACGGTTGGCCCGACTGGCGCGTGCCGAGGACGTCCCCGGGGCCACGTCGCCGCAGGTCGGCCTCCGCGATCTCGAACCCGTCGGAGGTGGCCGCGAAGTCCTCCAGCCGCTCCCTGGTCTCCGGTGCCACGTCGCCCGCAAGCGCGACACACGCGGACATTCGCGCCCCACGCCCCACGCGGCCGCGGAGCTGGTGCAGCTGCGAAAGCCCGAAGCGCTCGGCGCTTTCGATGACCATCAGGCTGGCGTTGGCCACGTCGACACCAACCTCGATCACGGTCGTCGACAGCAGCACGTCGAGCTCCCCTCGCTCGAAGCGGCCCATCGTCTCGTCGCGCTCGGTCGCCGACATCCGCCCGTGCACCACCCCGAGCCTGGCCTCCGGAAGCTGCTCGGTCAGGCGCTGCCGAGCCACCTCCACCGACTGCGCCGGCAGCTCCTCCGAGCTCTCGATCAGCGGCACCACCCAGTACACCTGACCGCCGGCCTCGATCTCCCGTCGGGCGCGCTCCATGGCGCGACCTCCGTCCGCCGGTCCCCAGAGCGTGGTGTCGACCGGCGTGCGCCCGGGCGGCAGCTCGTCGATCACCGAAACGTCGAGGTCGCCGTACACGGTGAGCGCGAGCGAACGAGGGATGGGTGTCGCCGTCATGACCAGCAGGTCGACGGCGTCGCCTTTTGCCGCAAGACGCTCACGTTGCTGCACCCCGAACCGGTGCTGCTCGTCGATCACCGCGAGGCCGAGCGAGGCAA
Source organism: Candidatus Multivoraceae bacterium (assembly GCA_965223385.1). Classification (GTDB taxonomy): domain Bacteria; phylum Acidobacteriota; class Thermoanaerobaculia; order Multivoradales; family Multivoraceae; genus JBCCLJ01. The sequence continues at coordinate 38,965 of CBDCWR010000005.1, forward strand.
ACTCCACCGACTCCTGGATCAACGCGTGGGTCCCCAGGAGGAGCTGCACCTCGCCCCTCTGCACCCTCTTGCGCACGGCCGCGGCATCTGGAGTCGATCCGGTCAGCAGCTCCACCGAGTACGCGGGCGCCAGCAGCTGCCGAAGGGTCTTGGCGTGCTGCTCTGCGAGGAGCTCGGTCGGGGCCATGAACGCCACCTGCGCGCCGCTGTCCATGGCGAGCGCCAGCGTGAGGACCGCCACGGCGGTCTTGCCGCAGCCCACGTCGCCCTGGATCAGCCTCCACATCGGCTGGTCACGCTCCAGGTCGCTGCAGATCTCGGCCAAGACGCGCGACTGTGCGCCGGTCAGCTCGAAGGGGAGAAGAGCCGCGACGCGCCCGAGATCCTCCTCCGAGGCCTGGTAGACCCTGCCGCGCCGGCGCGCCACCTGCGTCCGGCGCTTCTCGAGGAGGGCCAGCTGCTGACGCAGGAGCTCACCGTAGATCAGGCGCGCGTGCCAGGGCGATCTGCCGGTCACGATCTGCTCCGCGTGCTCTGGGTCGGGGCAGTGAAGCTGCAGGAGGCTCTCACGCAACGTGGGGAGCGCATGCCGCTCCAAAAGCGGTGCACCCAACGGGTCGTCGAGCTCCGCCTCGCGCAGCATCTCGACTGCCGCGAGCACGAGCTTCGTGAACGTCGAAGGAGACACCTCGCCGACGCGGCCGTAGATCGGGGTCAGCGCACCGGCTACGACCTCGCCCGTCTCACTCTCCTCGACCACCTCGACGGACGGGTTGGACAGCTCGACCCCGGAGCGGCCGTCGCGGAGCTTTCCGAAGAGCCGGTAGGTCGCCTCCGGTCGCACCTGCCGCTCGAAGTACGGCCGGTTGAACCAGCGCACCTTGACCTCTCCGTCGGCGGTGACAAGGCGACCCTCCACCATGCGCTGGTTGCGCCGGCGGAGCCGCAGACCGCGCACACCCACGAGGCGACCCGTGAACGCGACGGGCTCCTCGGGCAGGAGCTCTGGGTCGAGGCCCTCGAGGCTGCCCTCTTTCGAGCGGTCTTCGTACCGGAGCGGCAGGCTCGCGAGCACGTGGGCGATCGTGCGAACCCCCGCTCCCTCCAGCTGCGCCCGACGCACCGGCCCACAGCCGGGAAGATCGCCGACCGATCGCTCGAGCAGCGAGGCCAAGTCAGTCGGCGCGGAAGTCCATCTTGACGAGGCCAAACTGGACCTCGTCGCCCGGACACATCTCGCTGGGCACGCCTGTCTCCACGCGACGCCCGTTGACGAACGTGCCGTTCGTGGTGCCGATCTCCTCGATGAGGAAGAACTTCGTGCCGCGGCGCATGATCTTGGCGTGGCGCCGGCTCGTCGAGCGCTCGGTGTCCACCTCCGTCAGGTCGATGTCCGGGCAGATGCCGGTGACCGCGTCGGCGCGACCGATCGTCGTCTCCGAGCTCAGCGAAAGGTGAAACTCCATTCCGGTGTCGAGGTGCACCACCCGCTGCGGGGCCTTCGGAAGATCTTCGACCGCCTGACTCGGCGGCTCGATGGCGGCCACCCGCCCGAAGTTGTCTTCGAGTAGCTGATCCGTCCTGCGCAGGCGCCGTGACAACTTCCGCATCATGCGCACAGCGATCTCGGGGTTGCTGCGCAGCATCTGATCGAACGTGGCACCGTCGATTCGCAGCACCTTCGTGGGCTCGAGCGTCAGAGCCGTGGCGTTGCGCGGCAGATCCTCGAGAATGGACATCTCGCCGAAGAAGTCGCCCTTCTCGAGCACGGCGAGCTGGTTCTTCGTGCCGTCGATCGTCTTGAAGACCTCGACGCGGCCTTCCTGGATGATGAACATCTCGGTGCCGAGATCGCCCTCTTCGAAGATGCACTCCTCTGGGCCGAACTCCGTCACGAAGTTCGTGGCGACGCTCTTCGTCTTGCCGGTCTTGAATTTGGTCTTGACGGGAGCCATGGGATCGATCGGAGCCGACTAGCCGGGACGCAGGGTGGAGAGTGTCTGCGAGTGGGTGTCCAGGAGGGCGGGGACACCAAGAGGGAGCATCAGGTTGGGCCGTCCGTGACCGCAGCAGAGACCGTCAGCCACGGGAAACGGAACCTCGGAAGCGACTCGCTCGACCCACTCCCTCCACTCCGGGTCGTCCGGCTGGGGTCCGTTTCCTGCGCTGAAGTGCCCCAGAAGGAGCCCCTCAGCACCGTCCAGACTACCGGAGAGGCGGAGTTGGGTCAACATTCGATCCCATCGATATGTTGCTTCGCCGATATCTTCGAGGAAGAGGAGGCTCCTCTCAAACTCTGGAAAGAAAGGAGTTCCGGCGGTCGCCACGATCATCGAGAGGCAGCCGCCCAGCAGCTGCCCCTCGGCGCGACCACCGCGGAGGCCACGAATCTCGTATTTCTGGTCGAGCCCTCCGCCGAGAATCTCGACCCATCGATCGGTCTCCGAAGCGCTCGGCTCGTGGGCCATTTCGGTGGCCACCATCGGGCCGTGAAAGGTCACGAGATCACACCCCTGCACGACGCGCAGGAGCAGCGGGGTGAGGTCCGAGTAGCCCACCAGAGCGATGCGCCGACGCGCGATCAGGTCCCAGTCGATGTGAGGGAGGAGCGACAGCACTCCGTGTCCCCCACGGGCGAAGACGATGCCGCGAACGCTCCCGTCGTTCAGGAGGTCGTGCAGGCCGGCGAGGCGCGCTGCATCGCGTCCCGCGTGCAGGCCTTCGCGCTGCAGCAGGTTCTCGGCGAGCACCGGCTCGAATCCGAGACCGCGAATCGTGTCCAGGCCCCTCTCGAGACGCTCCGCCGACACCGGCCCCGACAGCGCTGCGACACCCAGCCGGTCCCCGGGCCGGACGGGCTCGGGCACACGGAGGGAGCGGGGGGTGTACGGGGGCATCCGTCAGGTTCCTCGAGTCGGCGGAGAGTGGACCGGAGGCTCTCGTAAGCCGAATTCTGTTCCGCCCCGAAGGACGGGCGGTCATTCATCTGGGACGTCGGTTGCCCGACGCCTCCTGCGACCTACCCGGAGCCAGCCTCCGCCGAAGCGAAGATGGAGCACGAGTCACTCCGCACTGGCTCCCTATTTGGTCTTGCTCCACATGGGGTTTACCTTGCCTCGAGACGTCACCGTTCGAGCGGTGCGCTCTTACCGCACCCTTTCACCCTTACCTCCCGGAGAACCGGGAGGCGGTCTACTCTCTGCTGCACTTTCCGTCGCGTCGCCGCGCCTCGCCGCTAGCGAGCATGCCACTCGTGCGGAGTTCGGACTTTCCTCTCCCGAGCTCGTCGGGAGCGACCACATCCGAGCCTCCGGTCCGCGCGGATCATATCGGGCCCCTGGCCGACGCGGCCTCAGCTCCAGAGGCGGCGAATGCGCGCCAGGAGGCCCTGGCGCTGCGGCGGGGGGACCGGCGCCTGGCGCATCGTGCCCGACGACGGGGTCGGCTCGGATGGCGGAGGCGCCTCTTTGCCTGACGACAGCCGGCTCAGACCGTCGATCGCATCCGCGTTGTCCGGGGCGAGCTGCAGGGCCGCACGGTAGTGCACGCGCGCACGGTGCAGCTCGCCGGCCTGTTCCATGAGCTGCCCCATGGCGACGCGAAAGTCGCCGTTCTGCGGGTCGCGACGCAGGGCCTGGCGGTAACTCTCGCTCGCCTGCTCCAGCCACATCGGGTTCTGGGCCTGAATGCGCCCCAGCAGCGCGAAGTACTCCGCCCGGGGGTCGGCGCGGATGGCCTGGCGGGTGAGCTCGAGCGCGAAGTGGAACTCCTCGTTCTCGACGAGGTCGAGCGCGCGCCGGAAGTTGGCCTCGGCCACCTCCCGCTGCTCCTGGTTGCGCTGGTTGCCGCTCGGCATGGTGTTCGCGTCGATGCCGGCACCCTGGTTGTACTCGACCCGCCGCTCCGGGTCGGCCAGCGTCAGGTAGGCCACGGTGGCGCGCTCGAAGAGCAGACGCATGGTCTCCTCACGACCTTCGAATCCGATCGCCGCCGCGTGCACCGGATGGACGGCGCGCGCCAGCTGATCGTAGGCCTCGTGCACCCGCTGCTCGGTGTCGTGGAACCCCACGTCGAGGAGCTCGTAGTGGGTCATGCTGCCGACGGTTCCGACCAGCTCCGCGATCTTGTGGCGATGCTCGTCCGGGTCCAGCTCCACCGGATCGTTCTTGAGACGCTGCTCGATCCGCTCGAGGAAACGCTCGACCATCGAGTCGATGAGGCGCACCTTCTCGGTGTCCGGGCCCACCGGGTGCTGCGACGACGCCACTTCGATCAGGTCCAAGGACTGGAGGCGACACAACATCCGCAGCGTGTCGATCCTCTCCCCCGGCACCTGTTTGAGCAGTTCACCCAGAGCGATCGGCGTCTCCGCGCGAGACAGCAGGAACATCTCTCCCGGATCGAAGTCGTTCAGCCGCTCCAGCAGAACCGACTCGCCGTCGGCGACGAGCAGGGCCTCTTCTCCGCCGAGCCGCAGCAGCATGGCGTTCTCGTCCAGGCCGAGCACGGCGCCTTCCATCACCAGGTGCGCCGTGGGAAGGGGGCCCACGAGGTCCGACGGCAGGAGCTTGAGATCGGGCTCGAAGGTGAACTCACCCTCCTGCCAGTCGGTCATCACGGCGACGATCCGGGCGACGATGGCGCGGAGCTGATCGAGCGCGTCCGGGCTGAGAACCCGCGACTCGTCGTCGTCTCCAGCACCGGCTGTGAGCTCGGCGACCCGTTGGGCCAGCGCGTGGCCGCCCGGGAGGTGCAGCTCCCCCGCCACGAAGTAGAACTTCCGCAGGGTGTCGTCCTGCCCGATCTCGAGGACGCCGCTCCCGCGCTCGCGATAGACCAGCCGAATGGCCTCGAAGATCGACTGATCTCGCAGATTGCCTTCGATGGTCTTCATCGATTCGTGCGTCGCAGGGGCGTCAGAAAAAGAAATGGAAGCCTGAGGGGCGCAAAAAGCGGCTCACGCAGCCACCGAAGTATAGCAATGTGCTCAATTCCGGCGCGCTTCCTGCACCTGCCGGTAGACGTCGCGACCGAGTTTGTCTCCGAGGACGTCGCGGAGATCGCGCTCCGTCGCCTCCTCCACCCCGCGGTAGCTGCCGAACGAGCGCACCAGAGCCTTGCGTCGCTGGGGCCCGACACCGCGCAGGCCGTCGAAGCGGCTGCGCAGCGTGCTCTTCGACCGGCGACGGCGGTGGCGGCTCACGGCGAAACGGTGCGCCTCGTCGCGCACCTGCTGGAGCAGCTTGAGACCCTCGTGGGTCCGCGGCCAGCGCATCGGCTCCGGCGCGTGCGGCGTGTACACCTCTTCCTCCCGCTTCGCGAGGCCCACCACCGGGGTCTCTTCGACCCCGAGCTTGGCAAGGGCCTGGAGCGCCGAGTTCAGCTGACCGCGGCCCCCGTCGATCAGGATGAGGTCCGGCATCTCCCCCACCTCCTTGAGACGCCGGCGATAGCGACGCTCCACGGCCTGCTCCATCGAGGCGAAGTCGTCGGGGCGGTCGAGACCGCGGATGTTGAAGGAGCGGTAGTCGCTCTTGCGCATCTTGCCTTCCTGCCAGACCACCAGCGAAGCAACGGTCTCGTCCCCCTGGAAGGTGGAGATGTCGAAGCCTTCGATGCGTCGTGGAACCTCGGGAAGATCCAGACCGTCGCGCAGCGCCTCCGCTCCGGCAGAGACACTCTCCATCCCGCGGAACCGGCGCCGGTACGACATGCGCGCGTTGCGCATCGCGAGCTGCACGCGGTCCGCCTTCGGACCGCGGGACGGCAGCCGCACGTAGACGCGACTCCCCCGCCGCTCACTCAGCCAGTCCGCCAGCACGTCGTCGTCCTCGATCGGCACCGGCAGGTGGATCTCCTTCGGCACGAACGACGTCCGGTCGTAGATCTGCGGCAGGAGCTCGCCCAGCAGGCGCGCCGGCGACACCCGCCCAGCTCCCTCCCAGAAGAGCTCGCGACGATCCAGGATCTGACCTCCTCGCATGACCAGGATCGTGACGGCCGCGTGCCCGCCCGCGACGTAGACGCCATAGGTGTCGACGTCTTCGGCCCGTTCGGACGAGAGCTTCCGGCGCTCGGAGAGCGCCTCGATCTCGGCGATCGTGTCGCGAAGTTGAGCGGCTTTCTCGAACTCGGTCTCCCCCGACGCAGCCAGCATCTCACGCCGCAGCTCGCTCACCAGAGCGTCGTTCCTCCCGGCCAGAAACATCTTCGCCTGCTGGCTCGCCTTGGCGTACTCCTCCTGGCTCGTGAGACCGTCGACGCACGGTCCGAGGCATCGCTTCATGTCGTAGTAGAGACACGGCCGCGGCAGCTTGCCGTCGATCTCGATACGGCACACCCGGACCTGGAAGAGCTTCTGCACCAGCTTGATCGCCTTGCGGGCGATGCCGGCCGGCAGGAACGGCCCGAAGTACTCCGCACCGTCGTTGCGGATGCGACGCGTGAAGACCAGGCGAGGGTACTCGTCCTGGAAGGTCAGCTTGAGATACGGGTACGTCTTGTCGTCGCGGAGCCGGATGTTGTAGCGCGGCTTGCGGCGTTTGATCCAGGTGTTCTCGAGGAGCAGGGCCTCGGCCTCGGAATCGGTGACGACGAAGTCGAGATCGACCGCTTCGGAGACCATCGTGGCGATGCGGTGGTCGTACAGGTCGTGTGCAGGTTTCGTATACGACGCGACGCGCTTCTTCAGCGACTTCGCCTTGCCGACGTAGAGCACCTTCCGCTCGCCGTCCAGGAAGACGTAGATCCCCGGCTCGTCCGGGAGCTTGCGAACGCGCTCGCGCAGCGCGGCGTCCATGACCTGGGGCCTCACTCGGAGAGGATCTGAAGCTCGCGCAGCTCGCTCAGGCGGTCGCGGAACTCGGCGGCCTCTTCGAACTCGAGCCGCTTCGCGGCCTCTTTCATCTCCTTCTCGAGCTGCTGGATGCGGCGACCGAGGGTGACCGACTCGTCGGTGGCGATGTCGTCGGCGGTTCCACGCGTCGAGCGGTGATAGTCGAGGTTGCTCATCTGCACGAGCGGGCTATGGATGTCCTTGAGGATCGTGCGCGGCTCGATGCCGTGCTCTTCGTTGTACGCCTGCTGACGCTCGCGGCGGCGGTGGGTCTCCTCGACCGCGCGCCGGATGGAGTCGGTCTCGCGATCGGCGTAGAAGACGACCTTGCCGTTCACGTTCCGGGCCGCACGGCCGGCGGTCTGGATGAGCGACGTCTCGCTACGCAGAAACCCCTCCTTGTCCGCGTCGAGCACCGCGACGAGGGACACCTCCGGCAGGTCGAGGCCCTCGCGCAGCAGGTTGATACCCACCAGAACGTCGAACTCACCCCGGCGCAGGCCGGTCGCGATCTCCACGCGCTCGAGCGTGTCGACGTCGCTGTGCAGGTAGCGGACCCGCGTCCCGAGCTCCGTGAGGTACTGGGTGAGCTCCTCGGCCATCCGTTTGGTCAGCGTCGTGATGAGCACGCGCTCTCCGCGAGCCGTCACCTCGCGGATCTCGGCGACGAGATCGTCGATCTGGCCTTCGGAAGGGCGCACGTCGATCGGCGGGTCCAGGAGCCCGGTCGGGCGGATGAGCTGCTCCACGATCACGCCTGCCGTCCGTTCGAGCTCGAAGTCACCCGGGGTCGCCGAGACGTAGATCCGCTGGCCAACCAGCTCGTCGAACTCCTCGAAGCGCAGCGGGCGGTTGTCGAGCGCGCTCGGCAGGCGAAAGCCGTACTCGACCAACGTCTCCTTGCGGGCACGGTCGCCGTTGAACATGCCCCGCACCTGCGGGACCATCTGGTGACTCTCGTCGATCACGAGTAGGAAGTCGTCGGGCAGGTAGTCGAGCATGGTGGGCGGCTTCTGGCCCACCTGGCGCCCCGACAGGTGCCGCGAGTAGTTCTCGATGCCGTTGCAGGTGCCCATCTCGCGCAGCATCTCCAGGTCGAAACGGGTCCGCTGCTCGAGGCGCTGCACCTCGAGCAGCCGGTTCTGGCGGTGCAGCTCCTCCAGCCGCTCGCCAAGCTCGACCTCGATCGTGGAGATCGCCTGTTTCATGCGCTCTTCCGGCGTCACGTAGTGGCTGTTCGGGTAGATCGGGATCTGCGTCAGACTCTCCAGCACGTTGCCCGTGAGCACCTCGAAGCGGCTGATGCGCTCGATCTCGTCGCCGAAGAACTCGACCCGGATCCCGCGGTCGTCGTACGACGGCAGGATCTCGAGGATGTCGCCCCGCAGCCGGAAAGACCCATGGAAAAGATCGAGCTGCGTGCGCTCGTACTGCATCTCGGCGAGCGCGCGTACGGCCGCGTCGGTGCCCACCTCGTCGCCCTCCTTGAAGAAGTGCAGCATGCCGTAGAAGAGATCCGGCGATCCGAGGCCATAGATGCATGACACCGATGCCACCACGATCACGTCCCGGCGCTCGAACAGCGACGTCGTCGTGCGCAGCCGCAGGCGCTCGATCTCGTCGTTGATGCTCGTCTCCTTCTCGATGTACGTGTCGCTCTGCGGCACGTACGCCTCCGGCTGGTAGTAGTCGTAGTACGACACGAAGTACTCGACCGCGTTGTCGGGAAAGAAGCTCTTGAACTCCTGGTAGAGCTGCGCAGCGAGCGTCTTGTTGTGCGAAAGCACCAGGGTCGGGCGATTGAGCTCGGCCACCACCTGGGCGATGGTGAACGTCTTGCCGGAGCCGGTCACTCCCAGCAGCACCTGCTCGCGCTCTCCTTCCTGGACGCTGTCGACGAGCGCTCGGATCGCGGCCGGCTGATCCCCCTGAGGCTCGAAGGGAGCCTTCAGTCGGAATCGACCTTCGTTCGCCCTGTGCTCGCTCATGATCCACCTTCCTCCTCGACGCGGGGGCCCACACGGGGGGTACGTCCTGCGCGGACGATCGTTTCGAGCGCCTCACTCAGGCGCTGGACGTCCTCGGGATCGAGAGACCGTTCGCGCGCGAGGCGCAGCGCGTCCCCCAGCTCGGCCTGCAGAATCGGCAGCTGCGACGGCTCCAGCCCGCCGCTGGCAACGGCTCGCGAGACGCCCTCGAAGGCGCGCTCCAGCCGGCCTCGCTCCGCTGCCGTGACCTCGTCCGAAAGGGCCCCGAGGATCTGCCCCTTCGAAACGCCGAAACCCCACTCGAACAGCTCGGTCGACTTGACGAGGACGAGCACGGACGAGCCGACGAGCAGTGCGAGAAGCAGTGCGCAGCCGGCCAGAGCCGGACGGCCGCAGCCCTGCCCGTCGGAGTGCAGGGGCGGAGATACGAGAGGCGGCTGCCGCGGCTCCGGCAGAGGCGGGACATCGCTCGGGTCGTCCATATTCAGCGGTCGTTGCGGCAGGCGCAGACATTCGCCCCTCGAGTGCCGAAGGACCAGCCGCAAACCTATATCATCCGGGTCGTGCCCGAAGACGAGCCCACGGATTCCCCCTCCCCCGGCAACGACGCGCACTCCGACGCCCCCCAGGCCGACGCCGGAGCCCCGTCCACCGCCCGCGCTGCCGACCTTTCGTCGCAGCGGCGCATCGCACTGCGCCTGCTCGCGCCCCTCGTGGCGGTCGGTCTGCTCGGCGGCATCGTCGGCATCGCCGTGGCCGCCACGATCCACGTGCCGGCGGCCGAGGCCGTCATGGAGCTCTCGCACCCGCTCGTCACGCAGCTGGTCGACCGCAGCGGCGAGCCGCTCAAGAGCTATCTCCGCCAGGTGCGGTTCATGCTCGAGGAGGGCGAGGTTCCCGAGGTGCTGGAGCAGGCTCTGCTCGCGGCCGAAGACCGCAACTTCCACCAGCACGGCGGCATCGACCTCTCCGGAATCGTGCGCTCTGCGGTCACCAACGTGCGTCTCGGGGAGATCGATCAGGGCGCCTCCACGCTCACGATGCAGCTGGCCGGCACCCTGTTCCTCGACCGCTCGCAGCGGCGCTGGGAGCGCAAGATCCGCGAGGCGTTCTACGCCGTGGAGATGGAGAAGACGCTCAGCAAGCAGCAGATCCTCACCCTCTACTGCAACGTCATCAACCTCGGGCACGGCAACTACGGCTTCGAAGCCGCCTCGCGCTACTACTACGGCAAACCGGCGGCCCAGCTCGACGTGGCCCAGGCGGCCACGTTGGCCGCGACGGTACGCCGGCCCTCGGATTGGACCCCCATCACGCGCCCGGACATCATCCAGCGTCGGCGCGACTTCATCCTGCGCGTTCTGGGCGATCAGGGTTTCCTCGACCCCGCGGAGGTGGAGAGCTACTCCTCTCGCCCGCTCGACCTCGTCGAGCGCAGCAACCGTCCGCAGATCGGCGCCTACCTGGCCGAAGACGTACGCCGCTACCTCTACGACACCTACGGCGAGAAGGGCCTCTACGAGCGCGGACTCAAGGTGGAGACGACCCTCGACCCGCGCATGCAGGCGGCCGCCGAGCGTGCGCTCCGGGACGGCCTCTCCGCGATCGACCAGCTGCAGGGATGGCGCGGCGCTCCGGCAACCTGGGATCCGGACGCCGAAGGCGCGAAGGCTCCCGCGTCGTGGAGCTGGGGCGAGATTGAGGACGGCGACTGGCGCGAGGGGTTCGTGCTGTCGGCCTCGGCTGCTGCCGCCACGATCCAGGTCGGCGACGCGGAGTACGAGATCGACACCGACGCCGTGCGATGGACCCGCAAGTCGCGCGTCGACCAGGTGCTCGAGCCCGGCGACCTCGCCTGGTTCGCCTTCACCGCCGAGGAAGTCGACGCGGCCGAAGAGGGTGCCGTTCCAGAGCTTCGTGCCGAGCTGACCCAGGAGCCGGAGGTCGAAGGCGCCGTCGTGCTCCTCGACTCGGCGACGGGTGCGATCCGCGCGCTCAGCGGCGGCTTCAGCTTCGACCGCAGCGAGTTCAATCGCGCGACCCAGGCCAAGCGCCAGGCCGGCTCGGCGTTCAAGCCGTTCGTGTTCGGAGCCGCGTTCGAGGCCGGGTTCACGCCCGCCGACACCCTGTTCGACGCACCGGTCGCCTTCCCAGCCGAAGATCGGCTCATCACCTACAGCCCACGCAACTTCTACCGCCGGTACGAGGGCATCCTGACGCTGCGCCAGGCACTCGAGAAATCGATCAACGTCTCGGCCGTCAAACTGCAGGATCTGGTCGGCGCGCCACGCGTCATCGACTTCGCGCGCAGAGCCGGAATCGAGTCGGACCTGTTTCCCTTTCCCAGCCTCGCGCTCGGCGCCGCCGAGCTCTCGCCGCTCGAGGTCGCCGCCGCGTACGCGGCCATCGCCAACCAGGGCCTCTACGTCAAGCCGTACATGATCGAGCGTGTCGCCACTCCGGATGGCCGCACTCTCGAGCAGCATCAGCTGAGCGCAGGCAAGGCGATGGAGCCGGACATCGCGTTCCTACTCACCCACACCCTCCGCGGCGTCGTGCAGCGCGGCACCGCAACCGACCTCAAGACCCTGGAGATCGACCTCGCCGGGAAGACCGGAACGACCGATGACTACTCCGACGCGTGGTTCGCCGGCTTCTCGCCCGAGTACACGCTGGTGGTCTGGGTCGGACACGACCGCAAGAAGCGGATCGGCCGCAACATGACGGGGGCACGGGCGGCCCTACCCATCTGGAAGCAGGTCTTCGAGATCGGCCTGGAGGAGGGCTGGGTGAACCCCGACGCCACCTTCCAACCGCCTCCCAACGTGGCGCTTCGCCCGATCGAGGCCAACTCCGGCCTGCTGCCGTCAGGCACCCTCGAAGAGAAGGTCATCCTGGAGGCGTTCATCCAGGGGACCGAGCCGGCGCAGACCGTCGACCCGAGGATGCGCCGGGCCCTCGAGCTGCCCTGGTACCAGCAACGGGCGTTCTACGGCCTCCCCAAGGAGGGCGAGCGCATGCCCGAGGACGTGCTCGACTGGGAGCCCATTCTCGAGAAGTGGGACAGCTGAGGGGCGCGCCAGCCCGCTGTCACGGTCACGCGCCGCGGCGGCGAGCCACCAGCGCATAGTCCTGAGGGCCGTAGAGCAGGTCGTCGAGCCGGTCGCGCAGCGCCTGGACGTCCGACACAGCTTCGGCGAGCTCGGGGCCAGCTCCGGCGGGCAGGCTCACCTCGGGGAGCGCAACGTCCACTGCGGCGCGCCGTAGAGGGACCGTCTCCACGCCGTCGAAGCCCGTCGCGCGGCAGAGAGCCGCGAGCGCATCCGGATGGACCGGACGCACGTGGGTCGGGTCCCGCCAGAAGTCGCTCGCGCCGACCCGCATGGAGTCGGGGTTCGGGGTCTCCAGCAGGAGCACCCCGCCAGGCCGAAGTGCAGCCAGTGACAGCTCGAGCACCCGCCGCAGCACGTCCCATGGGAGGTGCTCGATGACGTGGAACGAGACCACTCCGCCCCAGGAGCCCGGCGGAGTGGCCGCGAGAAAGTCGAGCAGATCGGCCTCCTCCGCCTGCAGGCCCTTCTCCCGGCTCTGGCGCACCATCTCGGCATTCGAGTCGACGCCCACGCAATCCAGCCCAGCGGCCACGAGAGCCGCCAACGCCTCCCCGCGGCCACACCCGAGATCGAGAACCGGAGAGCACCCTGCAAGCCGGGGCACGTGCTCGGCGACACGGTCGGCGATCTCCTGCTCGGTGCCTCGATACCGGTGCTCGAAGTCGACGTACGCGGCGGCCTCGAGGGCTCCGCGCACTGACGCACCGTCGGCCACCTCCACCCGCGCCAGAGCGGCGCGAAGCTGGGCCAGCAGCTCCGCGGTCTCACGCCCCTGGCGATCGACGCGTTGATCCACTCGCGTGAACAGCGCATCGCCGTGGCGCATCACCTCGTCGAGGCCCTCGCGACGGAACGCCTCGAGGTGCTCGAGGCGCGACCTCGTGTCCTCCTCGAACGCGCGCAGGCGCTCGAGCAGGATCAGATTGAAGACACGCTGCCGCTCCCACAGGTCGTTCTGGGGTGTCTTGACGAACGGCCGCAGAAGGCGCTTGAAGGCCACCACGACGCGGCCCACGAGGCCGCGGTCGCTGCGGATCGGAAAGGGCCGGTCCTCCGCGAACAGCCAGTGCCAGTCGTCGAGCTCACGCGTGGGCTCGCCGACGAAGTCGTCGAGCGTGGGACCCGAGGTGCGCTCGCGATCCGCCATGGGGCCACACCGGGCGTGCTCCCTCCGGAGCCCGCGGATCAGGCCTCCGGAACGACCTGGACCTTGACTTCGGCGACGACCTCGGAATGCAGGTCGATGCGCACCATGTGCTCGCCGAGCGTCTTGATCCCCCCGGCGAGGTCGACGTCGCGACGATCGACCTCGATGCCGCGCTCCGCAAGTGCGTCCACCACCTCGCCCGGGGTGACCGAGCCGTACAGGGTCTCGGACTCGCCCGCGCGCTTCGCGATCTGCACGGTGACACCCGCAATCTCGGCAGCACGCTGCGCCGCGACGTCACGCTCGGCCGCGTGGGCCGCGTCGATCTTCGCGCGCTGCTGCTCGAACCACTTGAGGTTGCCCGGCGTCGCAGGCGCGGCGAGGCCGCGCGGCAGGAGGTAGTTGCGGGCGTAGCCGGACTTCACCCGGACCACGTCGCCTCGGCGTCCGGTGTGCCGGAGGTCACTGAGAAGAATGACGTCCATAGCGAGGATCTCTAGTCGGTGGTGTACGGCAGCAGCGCCAGGTAGCGCGCGCGGTGGATCGCCTTGGCCAACATGCGCTGGTGGCGGGCGGAGTTCCCGGAGATCCGCCGCGGCAGGACCTTGGCGCGCTCGGGGACGAACTGCCGGAGCAGGTTCACGTCCTTGAAGTCGATGTACTCGATCCCGTCAGCGGTGAACTTGCACACCTTCCGCCGCCGGAAAAAGACCTTCTTTCGTGGCATGGCTTTCTCTCCGAGTGATCTAGTTCGACGAGGCCGCGGCTTCTTCCGCTTCTTCCGGCTTCACTTTGCCTTTGCTCGCGGCCCGCTTGAGGTCTTCGTCGGTGCGCACGGTGAGAAACCGCAGCACGTTGTCGTTCTGGCGCATCCTCTGCTCGACCTCGGGAATCGTGTTCTTCCCGCCGGGAGACTCGATGTAGTAGACGTGGTAGCGCCCTTCGTTCATCTTCTGGATGGGGTACGCGAGCTTGCGCTTGCCCCAGCTCTCTTCGCGCGCGACGGTGGTCGTGCCGTCGCTGGTGATCAGCGCCTTGTACTCCTCGGTGAGAGCCACCGCGTCCTCATCCGAGAGGCGGGGATCGGCGATGAAGACCAGTTCGTAAGTTCGCATTCTGATCGGCTTCTCTGCGGCAGTGCCGCGGTTCTTCTTGGTCTGGCGTCGGTTTGAAGTCGGCCTGCCAGGCGTCACCTGGCGGGAACCGGGCCGACGGGAGGCCGTCGACTCGCGCGGAGTGACCGGCCGTCGAGCGTGCCGCCGTCTGAAGGACCGGGGGGCTCGCGCACGAAACCTCCTCCGGCCTGCTGGCCCGAAGTGCGGATCTTACGACCGAAGGCCCGGAAACGCAACCGGGGAAAGGGCCCGCTTCACGCGGTAGATCACTGCAAACAAAGGGCTCTGGCGCGGCTCGGTTGCGCGGCGGCTCGGCCTTGGACGTACCGCGGCCCAGACGGGAGCGCGGCGGCCGGGAGCACCGACCGCCGCGCGCAAGGGCTCTAGCCGATGGACAGGAGCGGCGCGATGACGAGGGCCACGACCGACATCAGCTTGATGAGGATGTTGAGGCTCGGGCCCGCGGTGTCCTTGAAAGGATCGCCGACGGTGTCGCCGACCACGGCGGCCTTGTGCGCCTCGGAGCCTTTGCCGCCGTGCTCACCACCCTCGATGTACTTCTTCGCGTTGTCCCACGCACCGCCGGCGTTGGACATGAAGATCGCCATGCAGACGCCCGCCGAGGTCACCCCGGCGAGCACACCCGCGAGAGCCTCCACGTCCCAGAAGCCCACAGCCACGGGCACCACGACGGCGAGGAGACCCGGAGCGACCATCTCCCTGATGGCGGCCCGCGTCGAGATGTCGACACACTTCGCGTACTCCGCCTTCGCCTTGCCTTCGAGCAGACCGGGAATGTCCCGGAACTGGCGACGGACCTCTTCGATCATCTCGAAGGCCGCGCGGCCGACGGCCTTCATCGCCATCGCCGAGAAGACGAAAGGCAGCATGGCGCCGAAGAAGAGGCCACACATGACCTTCGGGTTGGCCAGGTCGATCGAGGTGAGGCCCACCGTGGTCTTGAACGCCGCAAACAGCGCGAGCGCGGTCAGAGCTGCGGAGCCGATCGCGAAGCCCTTGCCAATGGCCGCCGTAGTGTTGCCGACGGCGTCGAGCTTGTCGGTGCGGGCGCGAACCTCGGGGCCCAGCTCGCTCATCTCCGCAATGCCGCCCGCGTTGTCGGCCACGGGGCCGTACGCGTCGACCGCGAGCTGAATGCCGGTCGTCGACAACATGCCGAGGGCCGCGATGGCGATCCCGTAGAGACCGGCCTGGGCGTGGGCCACGAGGACGGCGGCCACGAGCACCACCATCGGGAGAGCCGTCGACTGCATGCCGACCGCAAGGCCACCGATGATATTTGTCGCGGAGCCGGTCTGGCTGTCGTTGGCGATGCTCTGCGCGGGCCCCTTCTGCTCCGACGTGTAGTACTCGGTGATCACGCCGATTGCGGTGCCGGCGGCGAGGCCCGCCACCGTGGCGATGAAGACACCCATGCTGTCGAACTCGACGCCGTCGATGACATAGCTGCCGTCGAGCATCTGGCGCGCGAGCAGGAAGACACCGACGAGCATCACGCCGGCCGCGCTGAACGTTCCGAGGTGCAGCGCGTGCTGCGGGTTGCCCCCCTCCGACGTGCGCACGAGAAAGGTGGCCGCAATCGAGATCAGGATGCCGGCGGCCGCAATCGCGAGCGGCAGCTGCACGAGCTCCGGCGTGAACGCATCTCCCGCGAGGGTCGTTGCACTCACACCCAGGACGAGCGTGCCGACGATGGCGCCGACGTAGGACTCGAAGAGGTCTGCACCCATTCCGGCCACGTCGCCCACGTTGTCACCGACGTTGTCGGCGATCGTGGCGGGGTTGCGGGGATCATCCTCGGGAATGCCGGCCTCCACCTTGCCGACGAGGTCGGCACCGACGTCGGCGGCTTTGGTGTAGATGCCGCCGCCCACGCGCGCGAACAGCGCGATCGAGCTGGCACCGAAGGAGAACCCTGTGAGCACCGTCACGACGCGGGCCAGGCCCTCGTTGTCCCCCGCACCGAAGAGGTTCGAGTAGACGATGAAGAGGACCGACAGGCCGAGGAGGCCGAGACCAACCACCGCGAAGCCCATGACCGCGCCGCCCGAGAAGGCGACGGCGAGCGCCGTGTTCAGGTCGTTTCGAGCCGCAGCTGCGGTGCGTACGTTCGCGGCCGTCGCGACGCGCATACCGATGAAGCCCGCCATGCCCGAGCAGAACGCTCCGGCGACCATCGAAAGGCCAATCAGCCACGAGCTGTCGGCACGGCTCGCGTTCGCGAATGCGAGACCACCTGCAGCGATGATGACGAAGATCAGCAGAACGCGGTACTCGCGGCCCAGGAACGCCATCGCTCCGTCGCGAATGTGACCGGCGATCTCCACCATGGTGCCGTCGCCGGCGTCCTGGCGGTTGATCCACAGACTTCGGATCCAGGCAAAGAGCAGCGCGAGCACGGCAACGACCGGCAGCGCAAATTCGAGTCCTTCCACTTCAATCTCCTCCATTGAGCCGCAGGCGCGACTCCGTCTGACATCTCACATGCATTCGATTCACAAACGAAAACTCAGGACCGGTTGTACTGGTTCATCGTGGCGGCCGGTCCTTCCCGGAGCCAGCACTCGCAGGCGTCGGCGGCGCGGCCGACCACCTCGGACAGCTGCTCCTCTTCGGCGCCGGTGAAGTCCTCGAGCACGAAGTGCACCAGGTCCTCCACATCCTCCACTCCACCGTCCGGCGCGATCCCGACGCGCAGTCGCGGGACACGATCCGTGCGGAGGCTCTCGATCACCGACTCCATCCCGCGGTGGCCCCCAGGGCTGCCGTGGGTCCGGAAGCGAAGACGACCGAGAGGGAGCGCCACTTCGTCGTACACGACCAGGGTCCGCTCCGGCAGGTACCCCCGCCTCTCCAGCAGACACCGCGACGCGAAGCCGCTCCGGTTCATGTAGGTCTGCGGCATCGCCAGGGTCGCGTCGTCCGTCTCCGAGACCAGACTGTTGCAGATGCCACCGCTCCAGCGTGCGTCCCGGCGTCGGGCCACCTCCTCGACCACCCGGAAGCCGAGGTTGTGCCGCGTACGCTCGTACTTCGCACCCGGGTTCCCGAGCCCGAGGATCAGATGGCGCGCGCACTCTTCGGTGGCTTGCTCTCCAGTCACGTCGTGGGTCTCCGGGGCCGCGCGGCATGAGCCGTGCGACCTGAGAGCGGGGGAGATCAGTCCTCCGAAGGCTCCTCGGCGGGTGCATCGCCCTCGGCCTCGGTCTCGATCCCCTCCTCGAGTCCTTCCTCTTCTTCTTCCACGACCTCTTCCGCCATCTGGGCCTGGCTGATCGAAGCGATCACGCGCTCGGGATCGTCGACGAGGCTGACCCCTTCACCCAGCTCGAGGTCTTTCGCTTCGACGTGCTGCCCGATGTGCAGCTCCTCGATGTCGGCGCGCAGCGTCGACGGAATGTTGGCGGGGAGGCACTCGACCTCCACCTCGCGGTTGATGAAGTCGACCATGCCGCCTTCCATGCGCACGCCGATCGGCTCGCCGACGAGCTCGACAGGCACCTGGATCCGGATCACCTGCTCCATGTTCACCCGCTGAAAGTCGATGTGCAGGAACGCACCGCTGATCAGATCGAGGTCGTAGTCCTTGATCATGGCGTGGCGCCTCTGATCGGTGCCCTCGAGCTCGAGCAGGAAGACGGCGTTGTCGCCGGCCTCGCGCAGGAGCTTCTCGATGTCGCGCGTCGCGACCTGGATGTTCGACGGGCTGAGACCGTCGCCGTAGACCACGGCGGGCACGTTGCCCTGGGCGCGGAGCTGTCGGTTCTTGCTCTTGCCGGTCGTTTCGCGGTTCTGAACTGTAATGGTGAGCTCTGACATGACGTACCTCGAGCAGTCGTCCCTAGACGAAGAGGGAGCTGACTGAACTGTTGTCGTGAATTCTGCGGATCGCCTCACCCAGCAGGGGGGCCACCGTGAGAGGGACGAGCTTGTCGCAGCGTGCGCACTTCTCGTCCTGTGGAGTCGTGTTCGTGACCAGGACCTTGTCGAGGGCCGAGTCGTTGATGCGGTCGAGCGCGGGGCCGGACAGGACGCCGTGGATGCCGACCGCGTAAACGCCGGTCGCGCCCTGGTCCTTGAGCGACTCGACCGTGTTCACCAGGGTGCCCCCCGTGTCGATGATGTCGTCGAGAATGACCACGTTGCGGCCGTCGACCGAGCCGATGACGTTCATCACCTGGGCCTGGTTCGCCGCGACGCGACGCTTGTCCACGATCGCGAGATCGGAGTCGAGGCGCTTGGCGATGGCGCGGGCACGGGCCACTCCGCCAGCGTCCGGTGCGACGATCATCGGGTCGTCGAGATCGAGCTTGCGAATCTCGTCGAGGAGGACCGGCGCGGCAAAGAGATGATCGACGGGAATGTCGAAGTAGCCGGAGATCTGCGCCGCGTGCACGTCCATCGTGAGGATTCGGTCCGCGCCGGCCGCCGATACGAGATCGGCCACCAGCTTCGCCGTGATCGGCACACGCGGCTTGTCCTTCTTGTCCTGGCGGGCATAGCCGTAGTACGGAATGACCGCCGTCACCCTCGAAGCCGAGGAGCGCTTGAAGGTATCGAGCATGATCAGCAGCTCGACGAAGTTGCTGTTGACCGGGGGGCACGTCGGCTGCACCACGAACACGTCGCGGCCCCGCACGTTCTCCTCGATCTGGAAGAAGGTCTCGCCGTCCGAGAAGTCGAAGAGGGTCACCTCCCCGACGTCCAGCTCCAGGTACTCGCAGATCTCCTGAGTCAGCGCGGGGTGCGCACGTCCGCCGAAGATCTTGAGCTCACTGTACATGGGGGCGACTCCCTGACTCCGAAAGCACGTCGGGGGACGAACCGGTCCCCACCGTGCGAGCACACTCGATTGAATCTGATTTCCTGGATCCGCCGCTTCGAGCCGCCCCAAGCAGACCAGGGAGGGCCCGCGCCGGGCTGCCAAAGGAATGTGGGGAGCCAGGCTCCCGACGACCAGCTGCGAGAGCTGGGCACACGTCCATCGGTGCGGCGGATTCTACATCAGCCCCCAAAACACGCGAAGCACCTTTTTGCAGACCGTTTCCATCCCGTCCGACGATCAGACGGCGGTCCGGACCGTCCCCTCGGGCTCGTGGTGCTCGACCCCCGCCTCTTCCTCCCGGTCCGCGGGCGACCCGGTGTCCGCGGCTGCCACCGACGGTAAGGAGGCGCCGTTCTCCCGCGCGAGCTCACGCCGGTAGGTGCTCAGGATCTCGTCCTCCATCCACTGGCGCGTCTCGTGGTTGAGCGGGTGCGCGACGTCCTTGAACTCACCGTTCTTCTTGCGCCGACTCGGCATGCTGATGAACAGCCCGTTGCGCCCCTGGATCACCTTGATGTCGTTGATCATGAAGCAGCCGTCGAGAACCACCGACACGAAGGCCTTGAGCTTCTCTTCGCCCAAAATGAAGACCTTGACCTCGGTCATCTCCACGAAGGGGCCCCTTCAGGTCGGTAGCGCGGAGCCCGCCCGGGCGGGCCCAGCGGTGTGCCGGAACGTCGCGCAGCGGCGCCGTGCAGCAGACAGTCTTGTCAAGAGGATGTGAAGACATCATACATCATCACCCCGCGTGCCGGAGCCCACGAGCCTCCGGACGCGTCTCAGTCACAGTCCCCGGGTGCGAAACCCTCGGGGATCTCCAGGGACGCGACTTCCCGAGCCAGGGGCTGGGGCTTGGAGTGCCGCCACTTCATCTGGAGCTCGCGATGCCTGGCCGAGAGCACCGACAGCTCCCCCTGTCGTAACCAGTAAACCTCGGGCTCACCGTCCTGGAGAAGAGTCCAGCTGACCAGCTCTCCGCCTTCGAAACGGGCCCGCCAGTCGCGCCCCCGCTCGTCCCTGAAGCTCCAGCGCCCGTCCTCCTGTTCCGCCTCGAACACGGCACGCGCCGGAAGACGGTTCGACAGCAGCACCGGCAGCCGAGAGAAGGAGAGCGGCCCCAGAGGCACCCCCAGGATCTCGACCTCTCCCTCGAACGCACAGTAGGTGTCCTCGCGCTGATTGAGCAGGACCGCACGATCTCCGTCGACCGCGAGGCGAAACCAGCGGCGGCCGAGGCGGTCCGTGCCCTGCACGCTGAACCGCGTCTCCCGCTCCAGGCGGAGCGCGAGGCGGAGCGTGCCATCTCCCTCCGGCCCCTTGTAGTTCAGCGTGACCAGACTCTGTGTCGCTTCGAGCTCGGGGGGCAGCCCGCCCCAGGCCGACAGCGCCGTCGGCGCGGCCACTCCTGGCCCGACCGACTCCGTCTCGAGCGTCTCCCCCCCACCAGACGATGCATCGGCCACGGGAGGCACCGCTTCACCAGCTGGCTGCATCGGCCGAGCCCTCCCGGCACAGCCGACGACGAGGAGCGCCAGAACAGCCCCGACCGCCGACACGAGGAGCGACGGAGCCCGGGGACGCAGAGACTCCGGCAGCGCCCGCGGCGAGCTCCGGGTCATCGCTGTGGCTTGCCGAGAGCCTCGAGCTTGCGGTGGGGATCGCCCTCGGCCTCGTCGAGACCCTCGTCCTCGAGCTCGACGGCCTTCGTGTACGCGGCGCGCGCCAGGTCGACGAGCCCCATCTCCTGGTACACGTCTCCGAGGTGCTCGTGGATCGTCGCGTTCTGCGGCGTGAGCTCGGCCGCGCGCTCCAGGTGCAGGCGCGCCTCTTCGAGCTGGCCCATGCGGAAGTGGGCCCATCCCAGGGAATCGGCATAAGCCCCGTTGCGCGGCTCCATCTCGACGGCCCGCTCGATCAGAGACAGGGCCTCCTCGAGATCCTGGCCAGCGTCGGCCAGCATGTAGCCCAGATAGTTGAGCGCCGTCGAATCGTCCTCTCGGATCTCGAGGACGGCGCGGAACTGCTCGGCAGCCGCGGCCACCTCGCCGGAGCGCTCCAGCGACTGCCCCAACTGGAAGTGCGCATCCGCCCGCCAGTCCTCGTTCTCCAGGGCGTCGTCGGTCTCGAGTGCGCGGGCGAAGTACGGCGATGCGTCCTCGAACGCCTCGATCGACAGGTGGAACTGCCCGGCCAGCAAGAGCCGCTCGAACGAGCCTTCCGACGCGAACTTCTCCACGATCTCCTGCGCTTTCGCTGCGCGCTCCAGCTCGACGTACATCCGCGCCAGCGAGAGCACCGTGGCCGAGTCGTCCGATGCGGCGAGCTGGGGGCGTTCCAGCACGCGGATCGCATCGCGCTTGCGCCCGGAGCGCATCATGATCTGGGCCTCGCGCAGCACCAGAGAGTCGGGGACTTCCGCGTAGCGCCGCTGTTCCCGCCGCAGGGCCAACAGCGCGGCGCTCGCATCGTCGAGCTCGACCAGCGCGTCGAGGTGCAGCGAAAGTGCCCGGAGCCGCACCGCTTCGTCCTCGGCCTGGAGCTGCCCCTCGGTGAGGTCACGGACCCGAAGCCAGCGCCCGCGCCGCGCCTCCAGGCGGGCCAGGCGGTCCCGCACCTCCGCCACGAGGCCAGGACGCCCGCTGACGGCACCGTCCAGCTCCTCCAGGATGGCAGCAGCCTCGTCCACCTCACCCTCGGACTCCAGCAGTCGCGAGAGGAAGAGGGGAATGCGGAGATCGCGCCGGGCAGCTTCCCCGAGCCCGCGCAGCACCTCGATCGCTTCGGAGACCCGACCCATGGAACCGAGCACGTTGGCCTCGAGGAAGCCCATGCTGCCAACGGTCTCCGCGTCGGGCTCGTTGTTCTGCAGGAGCTCGAGCGCACGCTCCAGATCCTCGCCACGCTTCTGGCCGCCGATGCCCGGGGACTGCGCACGGAGAAAGTGCTCGCGGGCCAGGGCTTCGATCAGCCGAGGATCCTGGGCACCACTCCGCTGACGCCCGGACAGGATGTCGATGGCGGCACTGTGGTTGCCCTTCTCGCTCTCGAGCTCGGCGAGACGCAGACGGCTCTCGATCGACTCCTGCTCCAGGCGGAGGATCTCTTCGAGCACCTCGCGCGCCCGCTCGTCGCGCCCCGCTTTGGTCAGGGTGTCCACCAGAAGCCGCTTGAGCTGCTGGTTGTCCGTGTTGTTCCGGACGAGCTCTTCGTAGATCTCGATCGCCCGATCGACGTCGTCCGCGCCCTGATAGAGCTGCCCCAGGATCAACATGCCCTCGATGTCGTCGGGATCGACCTCGCGCAGCTTCTCGAAGGTTCGGATCGCGCGCTGCAGCGCCGCATCGCTGCGCCCGGCCTGCGCCAACTGCACCTGCCCGTAGGCCCGCAGGACGACCGGCTCGTCCGGTGCCAGCTCGAGGGCCCGGTCGACCTGCTTCTGCGCCCGACTCACCAGCCGCTGGCGATACAGGAACTCTGCGAAGTCGACGCGCAGGAACGGCTCGTCGGGGTCGAGCTCGATCGCCTTCTCGTAGTTCTCGAGGGCACCGTCGGAATCACCCTCCTCGGCGAGCGAGGCCGCGATCCACCAGGAGGCCACTCCGTCCACGCGCGAGTCCTCCCCGGCCGCGACGGCACGCGCACCCGCCACGCCGAACAGCAGAAGCGCGAGGAGGATACGGACGCTGGGGTGGAGACTCAGCAAGGAACGCCGTCGGGGAGCCAGTTGAGAGGGACGAAGCCGGCGGGCGCGTGCGCCACGGCGCCGGTCGAGGGCTCACCGGACGCGCTCACAACCCACGACCGTATCAGGCCGCCAGCTTCGTTTACAAGGAGTTGAGGGGCCCCTATAATTCCTTGTTCGCTCACGCGCGCCGGACCGGATGCGATGGCTTTGCTGCATCCCTTCCACGACATGGAACACCAGGGGGAGCATTGAAGAGACTGGGGCAGATCCTGACCGATCTCGAGTGGATCTCCCCGTCGGGCCTGGCCCAAGCGCTGGCGACGCAGGAAGTGCTGGGTGGTCGACTCGGCACCTGCATGCTCGAAGTCCAGGCGGTGTCGGAAGAGCGCCTCATGGCGGGCCTCGTCCGCCAGCTGCAGGTGCCCGCCGCCCGCAGCCGCGACCTCACCCGCATCCCGACCGAGGTGCTCTCGCTCGTGCCCGTGACCAAGGCCGTCGAGAGCCAGGCCGTCCCGTTCCGCATGCTCGGAGACGAGCTGCACGTGGCCCTGCTCGACGTGCACGACCGCATTCTCATCCAGGATCTCGAAGATCTCTGCGCAAAGCGCATCCTGCCTTTCATCGCCAACGAGGCGCGCCTGTTCAGGGCGCTCGACGAGGGTTACGACTGTGGCGTCTCAGCGCGCTTCGAGCAGCTCATCCGGCAGCTCGACGTGGGCGACAACGGCTCCGC
Organism: Candidatus Multivoraceae bacterium; assembly: GCA_965223385.1. Classification (GTDB taxonomy): domain Bacteria; phylum Acidobacteriota; class Thermoanaerobaculia; order Multivoradales; family Multivoraceae; genus JBCCLJ01. The sequence goes on from CBDCWR010000005.1 coordinate 62,427, forward strand.
GGTCACTGCCATGTCGCAGCCGCCGACGAGCCTGGGAGAGGTGCTCGAGGCCCTCGCCGCGGTGCGCGACCGCGACGAGGTGGCAGATCTCCTCCTGCATGCCCTCGGCACGCGCTTCGAGCACGCGGCGCTCTTCGTCAGCCGCCGGTCGCGCTTCCGCGGCTGGCGCGGCACGGGGCCCGACTTCGATCCGCAGCGCCTTGCGGATCTCGACATCGATCCCGAGGCCCCTTCGGCGCTCTCCGGGCTCGTCTCCGGAGCCCCGTACCACGCCGGGCCGCTCACACCCAACGAGACCCACCGCGCCATCGCCGACGTCTGGGCCGGCCAGGTTCCCTTGGAGGCGCTGGTGGTCCCCGTGCACGTGGCGGACCGACTCGCGATGGCGATCTGGTGCACCGCGGCACCTGGCGAGCTCACCGCACAGACCGTGCAGGAGATCCAGCAGATCGCTGCCGCCACGGGAGACGCGCTCGCTCGACTCATCGCGCAGCAGCGTGAGCGCAGCGCCTCGACGTGACCCTGGACGGGCTCCGGAGGCCCGGACCTCGTTGACACCCGGAACCGGCCGTTGCTAGGCTAAGTCCTTGCCGCTGAGACAGCTGGAGGTTCCATGATCAAAGCCGACATCGTCAACCGTGTAGCCGAAACTTCCGAAGTTTCGAGGGTCAAAGCCGCGGTTGCGGTCGATTCGATCATCGACGCCATGAAGGTCGCGCTCAGTGAAGGCAAGCGCATCGAGCTCCGCGGCTTCGGCGTGTTCCAGGTCCGGGACCGCAAGCGCGGGGTCGGGCGCAACCCCAAGACCGGCGTCGAGGTGGCCATCACGCCCGGCAAGACCGTGCGCTTCAAGCCCGGCAAGGAGCTGAAGAACCTCTAGGGGTCTGATGAAAAGTCTCGCGGGCCTGGTTGTGGTCGCCGCGGGCGTAGCTGCAAGGCCTTTTCTCGAACTCGATGCGGTGCCATCGTGGAGAGAAAAGAACGTAGCAGATGCGCCCGCGCCGGCCACAACCCCTTGGGGCGCAAGGATTTTCGGCCCGTGGACTGCGTTCTTTCTCCTCAACGATGGGCAGAGGCATCGCTTGCGGAGAAACGCCTTGCCACGAACCGAAACTCCTTGCGCCAGGCCTGCGAGACTTTTTCATCAGACCCCTAGGGGCTTCGCGCCATGTCGTGGCGCCTCCTTCTGAGTCTCGTCTCGTTCGTGGTGACGGCGCTCGCCGTGACCACTCTGGGCCCCTACTGGACGCACCCTGCGCTGCAGAACGAGCTCCCTTTCGCCAGCCCGGCCGGGATCGCCCGCGTCTGGCAGAGCCCCGAGCTCCTCGAGCACGGCCTCGAGTTTTCGGTGCCGCTCCTCGCAATTCTCCTCGTGCACGAGCTCGGCCACTGGCTCGCGTGCCGGCGACACGGACTTCCGGCGAGCCTGCCTCTGTTCCTCCCCGCCCCTCTCGCCATCGGCACGTTTGGCGCCTTCATCCGCATCCGCCGCCCGATCGCGACGCGTCGTCAGCTGCTCGACGTCGGTGCGAGCGGCCCCCTCGCCGGCTTCGCCGCGCTGATTCCCGTACTCGCACTCGGCCTGGCCTGGGCACCCGGAACCGACGGCCATCCGGTCGACGTGCGGCTCGGGGAGCCGCTCGCGTTCCACGTGGCCGGCGGTCTCTCGGGAGGCCTCGCCGTTCCCGCAGGTGCGCTGCCACTCGATCCGCTCGCCCTCGGCCCCGTGGCCTTCGCGGCCTGGATCGGCCTGCTGGTCACCGCCTTCAACCTCCTGCCGCTCGGCCAGCTCGACGGAGCCCACGTCCTCTTCGCCGTCGCACCCCGGCTCCAGCATCGCCTGGCGTGGCCCCTGTGGTGGGCCGTCGTCGCCCTGGGCCTCGTCTGGGCCGGATGGTGGGTCTGGTCGCTGCTCGCGCTGCTCACCGGCGTGCGTCACCCGCGCCTGCTCGATACGGCGACGCCGCTGGACGGACCTCGGCAGACGGCCGCAGCGCTCTGCCTGCTCGTGTTCGTCCTGTCGTTCACGGTCACGCCGCTCGCCGTGATGGGTTGAGGCGGATCAGCCGCTCCGGCGCTCCAGAACGAAGGTGACCGGACCGTCGTTGACGAGCTCCACCTCCATCGCCGCACCAAACCGGCCACGCGCCACGGGGACCTCCTCGGCCACGGCGGCGACGAGCTCTTCGAACAGCGGCTCCGCCACCTCCGGAGGCGCCGCGCGCCCCAGGGACGGTCGACGGCCCTTGCGGGTGGAGGCGGCCAGGGTGAACTGCGAGACCAGGAGCACGGCCCCTCCTGCTTCCCGCACGTCCAGGTTCATCTTGCCCTCCGCGTCGGTGAAGATGCGGAGCTCCAGGAGCTTGCGCGCACACCACGCGAGAGCCGTCGCATCGTCGTCCCTCTCCACTCCGACGAGCGCGAGCAGACCCGGCCCGATCTGGCCGACGAGCTCTCCTCCGACGCGCACCGAAGCCCGCGCGACCCGCTGCAAGACGATCCGCATTCCGCGCGTCCTCTGACCTCAGTAGGGGGCGAATCCCTATGATACGTTGCGCCCAAATTCAGGAGAGTTGGCATGGTCAACAAAGTCATCCTCGTCGGCAATCTCGGCCGCGACCCCGAAATGCGTTCCACACCGTCGGGCCAGTCCCTGGCGAAGTTCAGCGTGGCGACCACGCGCAAGTGGCGTGATCGCGACGGCAACCGTCAAGAGCAGACGGAGTGGCACAACATCGTCTGCTGGGGCCGCCAGGCGGAGATCGCCGGGCAGTACCTCAACAAGGGCAAGCAGGTGTACATCGAGGGCCGCCTCCAGACCGACTCCTGGGAAGATCGGGAGACCGGCAAGAAGATGTATCGCACCGAGATCGTCTGCGACAACTTCCAGATGCTCGGGGGCCGCGGCGATTCGATGTCCGGCCCGCCGCGCGACATGGGCCAACCGCAGGGCAACTACGGCGGCGGCGCGCAGGACGACGACGACATTCCGTTCTAGCGGTCTGTTCGCTGCGCTCTCAGACCCCGACGGTCACTCGAGCGGCCAGAGCTCGGCTCGCCGGGTCGAGCCCGGACACTCGAGAGTGCTAGCTCCGTGTCGCTCCCGGGGCCCGACGGTCACTCGAGCGGCCAGAGCTCGGCTCGCCGAGTCCAGCCTGGACACTCGAGGGGACTGGCTACCGCTGACGCTCGTCCCTGTAAGCCTGGCCTTCATGGAGCGAAGGCGAAGCGATCGTTCAGCCGAGCCGGTCCTTGACCGTCTGCAGGAAGTTGAGCGCTGCGAGCGGCGTCATGCGGTCGAGGTCCACCTCACGTAGCAGCTGCGCCACGACGTCCTCGGTCCGCGCGAACAGGGCCATCTGGCTCGATTCCACGTCCGGCGCACCTTCTCCTTCCGCGATGCGCGGTTTGCCCGAGGGGTCGTACTCGGCCTTCTCGAGGTTCGCGAGCACCTCCGACGCACGGTCCGTGACGGCCTTGGGAAGGCCCGCCAGGCGCGCCACCTGAATCCCGTACGACTTGTCGGCGCTGCCCGGAACGACGCGGTGCAGGAACACGATGCGCTCGTCCCACTCGCGCACGGTCATCGTCCGATTGCTGACGCGCGGCAGGAGCGAGGCGAGCTCGGTGAGCTCGTGGTAGTGGGTCGCGAACATCGTCATGGCACCACACTGCTCGTGCAGGTACTCCACGATGGCCCAGGCCAGCGAAAGTCCGTCGAACGTCGCGGTGCCGCGCCCGACCTCGTCGAGCACGACGAGGCTGCTGTCGGTGGCGTAACGCAGGATGTTGGCCGTCTCGATCATCTCGACCATGAAGGTCGACTCCCCGCGCGCCAGGTCGTCGCTCGCCCCGACCCGCGTGAAAATGCGGTCGACCACCGACAAGGTCGCCGACGTCGCGGGGACGAAGCTGCCGGCGTGCGCCATGAGCACGGTGAGCGCAACCTGCCGGAGGTAGGTCGACTTGCCCCCCATGTTCGGGCCCGTGAGCACCACGATCTGCTGCGACGCGTCGAAGGTCGCGTCGTTCGGCACGAACTCCTCGGAGCGCGTCGCCTCGACCACCGGGTGGCGACCTTCCAGGATCTCGGCTCCCTGGCCTTCGTCCACCATCTGCGGCCTGCAGTAGCCGCGTCGGTCCGCGACCTCGGCGAACGAGGCCAGGCTGTCGACCTCGGCCAGCGCCCGCGAGAGCCTCTGGAGCCGCACCGCTTCGATCGCGACCTCCTGCACCAGACCGGCGAAGATCTCGGCTTCGAGAGCACCGAGCGAGGCCTCGGCGTCGAGGATCTGCACCTCGAGCTCCTTCAGCTCATCCGTGACGAAGCGCTCGGCATTCGTGAGCGTCTGCTTGCGCTGGTAGTGCTCGGGCACCGCGTCCCGATTGGCCTTGGTCACCTCGATGAAGTAGCCGAACACCTTGTTGAAGCGCACCTTGAGAGACGAGATTCCCGTCGCCTCCCGCTCGCGTGCCTCGATCCGCGCCAGGTGCCCCTTGCCGTCCTGGGCCAGCGAGCGGACCCGATCGAGCTCGTCCGAGACGCCTTCGCGAATCGTCGGCGGCCCCCCCAGGGTTGCAGGGGGCTCGTCCACGATGCACTCGGTGAGACGCGCACAGAGCTCGGGAAGCGGGTCGGAGGTGGCGTGCCCTGCGAGCAGCACCGCGTGGCGCTCGGCCAGGGTGCCGAGCAGCGTCGGCACGACGTCCAAGGCCTCCCGCAGGCCGCCCGCTTCGCGCGGACTCAGCCGACCGAGCACGGCCCGGGAGGCCAGCCGCTCGAGGTCGCCGACGCGCTCCAGATCCTCCTGGAGCGCGCGTCGGGCTGCGGAGGCCGAGACGAGCTCCTCCACCGCTTCGTGACGCGCGCGAATGGCCGTCAGATCGCGGAGGGGATAGGCAAGCCAGCGTCGGAGGCTACGAGCCCCGGGCCCCGTGACGGTTCGGTCCAGGACGTCGAGCAACGTTCCCTTGCGGCCGCCGTCGCGAAGGCTCCGGAAGAGCTCGAGGTTGCGGGCCGTCGTCTCGTCGAGCGTGACGGCAGCGCTGGGCTCCCTCAGCTCCAGGTCGCGCACATGCGAAAGCTCCACCCGCGCTGCGTCCGTGGCGTACCGCAGGGTACCCCAGGCTGCGACCACCGCCGGCTCCGCCTCGTCGAGCCCCAGACCGCGCAGGCGAATGCCGCCAAGAGCCGCCTCGAGCCCGCGCTGGGCCGGAGCACCGCGTTCGACGACCGACGCATCCAGACGCGAGATACACATCTGGGAGGTCTCGAGGCGACGTAGAACGAGCTCCGGCGGAGCCCCGCCGAGAACGAGAACCTCCTGCGGCGACGCGAGCGCGAGATCTTCCCAGGCCTCCTCCGCATCCCGCCAGCGACGAACCCAGAAGGAGCCGGTCGAGACGTCGAGGAAGGCGCCCGCTCCGACGTCACCGTCCCAGAACAGCCCGGCGAGGAGGCTCTCCTGCCCGCCTTCGAGGAGCTCGGGCTCGGACACGGTGCCGGGAGTGAGAACCCGCGTCACCTCCCGACGCACCAGCCCTTTCGCCTCGGCTGGATCCTCCACCTGATCGCACACGGCCACCTTCCGGCCGGCGCGGATCAGCTTGCCGATGTAGCCCTCGATCGAGTGGTGCGGAACGCCGCACATCGGCGCTTCGCTGGGCGTCCCCTTCTGACGCGCGGTGAGCTGCACGTCCAGGATCGGTGCCGCTTCGACGGCGTCTTCGAAGAAGAGCTCGTAGAAGTCGCCCATGCGATACAGGAGGATCGCATCCGGATACTCGGACTTCACCTCGACGTAGTGGCGGAGCATCGGGGTGAGCGTCACCGCGCCCGCAGGGCTCACAGGCTGCTTTGGCACCGGCGCAGTATACGCTCAGCCCAGCGCCGCCGCGGGCGCCGCCAAACCGCTCGACGACCATGACTCCCCAACCCATTCTGGTCCTCGACACCGGGTCGGCGCAGATGCGTCTCGCTCTCTGCGACGGGGTCCACGATGTCGAGTGTCGCGCCGACGTGCCCCGATCTTCGGAGGCCCTCATCGAGCTGCTCGAGCGCGCTCTCGACGAAGCCGGGCGGTCCGTGCACGACATCGGCGGCGTCGTGGCCCTGCAGGGCCCAGGGAGCTTCACCGGGCTCCGGGTCGGCATGGCTGCGGCCATGGCCCTGCACGCGGCACTCGACGTTCCAGCCACGGCGGTCCCGACCCTGGAGGCCATGTCGCTCTCGAGCGACACCTTTCCGGTTCTCTGCGTGGTCCATGCCCTCAGGCAGGACTGGTTCTCGCAGCCCTTCTCCGGGCCCGGCGTCGCCGACGGCGAGGTGCTCCGCGCCGACGCGCGAACGCCGCTTCGACCCGCCGAGCGGTTGCTTGGCCTCTCGGCGCAGACCCTCGCAGACGCGAACCCGACGCCGTTCGCCTCCGTCGAGGAGCCGTCGGGAGTCGCCGGAGCCGTGGCCGACGCGGCGCGCCGGGACGGCTTCACGTGGGACGTCTCCCGCCTGATGGACCCCATGTACCTCAGCGAGGCCGCCACGACGCCACCCAAGCGGCGCGCAGGACCGTGACCCCCCAGACGCCACGCGTACGCGAGGCTCGGACCGACGACGCACGCGCGCTGGCGGAGCTCGAGGCGCTCTGCTTCGACCCACCCTGGCCCCTCCCCGACCTGCGTGAGCTGCTCGATCGACCCGAGATCGCGGCATCCGTGATCGACGCGCAGTGCTCGACCCAGCTCGCCGCCGCGGCGATCTTCCGCGTGCTGCCCGCAGTGGAGGCGGAGCTCCTTCGCCTCTGCTGCCGCCCCGCGTTGCGGCGCTCTGGGCTCGCGAGCGTGCTCCTCGAAGCAGGAATCGAGCACTGCCGCCGAGAAGACGTTCCCGGGGTCTTCCTGGAAGTCCGCGCGTCGAACCGCGGGGCCCTGGCCCTGTACGAACGACACGAGTTCGCGCCGGTCGGAAGGCGCGAGCGCTACTACCCCGACGGTGACGACGCCATCGTGCTGGCTCGACCGCTCTTCTGAGCGGAAGGCATCGGCGAGTCGCTTGAACGAGACGGTCCGTGGGTGTACTCTGCTCTGGATGAGGCGCGAGCCAACTCCGAACCCGCTCCCGACCGTGGCCGTGCGCGTGCCACCCCGGAGGGGATCCGAGAAAGTTGGGCCGCAACCACGGAGCGGGCATCGCCAGGCCCCACCGCGAACCCGGGGTCCGATAGACAGGAACTGAGGTCTCGCGGAGCCCCCGCGAAGTCGCCGCAGGCGATGACCGAAGATCCCAGCGACCCCACCTTGGAGGACACACATGGATCACGATTCGGTCAAGCAGAGCCTGATCGCCGAGAACGACGACTTCCGGAAGCTCTTCGAAGAGCATCAGGAGTGCGAGGGCAAGCTCGAGGCTCTTCTGACCAAAGATTCACCGAGTCCGGATGACGAGTTCGAGGCCAAGAAGATTAAGGTCCACAAGCTGGCTCTCAAGGACCAGATGGAGCAGATGATCCGCTCCCACGCCAACGCCTGAGACGAGGCAGCCCGCGCCGCCGTCCGACGTGACGGCGGACACGCAGGCGCATAGGATCCCTCCATGAGGGTCGCGAAAGAGGCATGGCCCCTGGTCCTGCCGACGTTGCTCGTGTCTCTCGTCGCCGCGGGTCTGGGATGGCTCCTGACAGCCGGGGTCTTCCTGCTGCTCGCCCTCCTGATCCTCTGCTTCTTCCGCGATCCGCGGCGGTCCTGGGAGGGGCCCGAGGAGATTGTCCTCGCAGCCGCCGACGGCCGCATCACGGCGATCGACCGCATCGTCGACCCCGAGATCGGCGATCAGGAGGTTCAGCGCGTCGTGACGTTTCTCTCCGTGTTCAACGTCCACGTGCAGCGCTGCCCCGTCGAAGGTGAGGTCGTGCGCTCCTCGAAGCGCTCCGGCCGCAAGGTCGCCGCCTTCGACCCCGCGGCCGGCGAGGTCAACGAAAGCCACCTGACCGTGCTCCAGCGCCGCGAAGGCGAGCTCGTCGGGGTACGCCAGATCGTGGGCCTGATCGCTCGCCGCATCGTGCCGTACCTCGGCCCAGGCGACCGTGTCGCGCGCGGCGACCACTTCGGCGTGATCCAATTCGGGTCGCGGGTCGACCTCCTCGTGCCGGCCACCTACGAGATCATGGTCCGTGTCGGGCAGAACGTCCGCTCCGGCGAAACCCCCATGGCCATGCCCACCGACCCCTCCACCAACCCGGCCACCGCTCCGGCGGCAGCAGAGAGCGAGAACAGCCCATGAGCTCGGATGGCAACCGCCCGAAACCCCTGCGCAAGGGCGCCTACCTCCTCCCCAGTGTCTTCACGGTGGGCAACATCGCGCTGGGCTTCTACGCCGTCGTCCTCTCCCTGCGGGGCGAATTCCAGCTGGGCATCCTGCTCATCTTCCTCGCCGCCTTTCTCGACGGCCTCGATGGGCGGATCGCCCGCATGACGCAGACGGAGAGCGACTTCGGCCGGGAGTACGACTCGCTCGCCGACGTCATCACGTTCGGCGTCGCTCCCGCCCTGCTGGCTTACGTCTGGGGTCTCGAGCAGCTGGGACGCATCGGCTGGTTCGCACCCCTGTTCTATCTCGTCTGCGCGGCGACACGCCTGGCGCGCTTCAACATCAACACGCGCATCGCCGACAAGCGGTTTTTTGTCGGCCTTCCCGCTCCAGCGGGAGCTGGCGCCGTGGGCTCGGTCATGTACTTCGCGCACAACAGCGGCACAAGCCAGCCGGTTCAGATCCTGCTCGTGTCGGTAATGGTCGTCATCTCGCTCCTGATGGTCTCCAACTTCCGCTACTACAGCTTCAAGGAGCTCGACCCGCGGCGCCGCTGGAGCTTTCGCATCGGGCTGCCGATCGCCCTCGTCATCCTGGCCTTTGCCTTCAGCCCTGCGGGGCTCTTCCTGACGGTCAGCGGCTCCTACGCCCTCTCGGGTCCGACCTTGTGGCTGCGCGGGCTCCTCCGCCGGACGCCACCGGCCCGCGCGGAGGACGAAGCTGCAACCGTGGCCGGCACCCACGGCGAGGAGCACTGAGCCGATGACGCGCGTCGTGCTGACCGACCCGACGACCCTGGTTGCCAAAGAGCTCGGCGACCAGCTCTCGGCCGCGCCCGATCTCCAGATCCACCAGATCGACCTCGTGAGTGCCGACGAGCAGGAGATCGGCGTGCTCTCCGACATCGGCGGCGCGGCCGCGATGGTGACCCGGTTCGACCCCGAGCTGCCGCTCGACGCGGACCTGGTCTTCTGCTGCGGCCCGCGCTACGAGACCGCCGCCCCGATCCTCGCCGCACGGGAAGGCCTCGGCCCGGTCGTCGTCTTCGCTCCCGACGCTCCTCTCGACGTGGCGCAGCCGTTCATCCCGTGGGTCCACTTCCCCGCGGAGCCCTTCGCTGGGCCTCTCGTGTCGCCCCATCCAGGGGTTGTCATGGCTGCTTCCCTCCTGCAGACCCTGCTGCCACTCGGCCCGACCCGTGCCGCTGCGACGGTCCTCGAGCCCGCCTCGATCCTCGGCAACGATGCGATGGACGAGGTCCTGGCCCAGACGCGCGCCATGCTCGCCTTCGAGAGCCCGCCCGAGCCGCAGGTCTTCCCGACACAGCAGGCCTTCAACGTCACCCTTTCCGACACGCGCGGTGACCAGCTCACCCGTCAGCTCCAGGCGGCGATGCCGGGCGCACCTCCGGTCGGCTTCCAGGCGCTTCGTGCCGGGACCTTTCACTCGGTCGGCCTCTCCCTGGAGATTCGCTTCGAGCAGTGCCCCGGCGCGGAGGAGGCCCTGGAGTGCATTCTCGACGTTCCACGCCACCTTCGGCTCGACGAGCCGGATCTCCTCGGTACGGCTGACGCGGCGGCCCAGTCCGAGCTGCTGGTGGGCTCCGTGGCGCACCATCCGGCCAGTGACTCCCTCTGGATCTGGGCCGCTGCGGACAACCTCACGTTCGGCTCCGCGGCCAACGGCGTCGAGCTCGCTCGGGCCCTTCTCAGCGGCGGCGCTCCGAACTAAGCTCTCCGCCCAACCGTGGAGGATGACGGATGAGCGAGACGAACCACCACCGACTGGCCATTCTGGGCTCCGGCCCTGCCGGCCTGACCGCAGCCCTCTACGCCTCTCGTGCCGACCTCACTCCCATCGTGTTCGAAGGCAGCCAGCCCGGTGGTCAGCTGACGATCACCACCGACGTCGAGAACTACCCCGGGTTCCCGGAAGGTGTCATGGGACCGGAGCTCGTCGACAAGATGCGCGAGCAGGCGCAGCGCTTCGGCGCCGAGTGCTTCTTCGAGCACGTCACCGCCGTCGACCTCTCACAGAGGCCCTTCCACATCACGACCGACGGCCGCACGTGCACCGCAGACGCGGTGATCATCTCGACGGGCGCCTCGGCCAAGCAGCTCGGTCTGGCCAGCGAGGCGGAGCTGATGGGCTTCGGCGTGTCCGCCTGCGCCACGTGCGACGGCTTCTTCTTCCGCGACAAGGAGATCCTGGTCGTCGGAGGTGGCGACACGGCGATGGAAGAAGCCACCTTCCTCACCAAGTTCGCCAGCAAGGTCACCGTGGTGCACCGTCGCGACGAGCTCCGCGCCTCCCACATCATGCAGGAGCGTGCCGAGAAGAACCCCAAGATCGAGTGGTGCTGGAACGCCGTCATCGAGGAGATCCACGGCTCGCAGGACGGCGGCGTCACCGGCGTCACGCTGCGCAGCACCACCGACGACGAGACCCGGGAGATGGACTGCGAAGGGGTCTTCATCGCGATTGGCCACCAGCCCAACACCGAGCTCTTCGAAGGCGTCCTCGAGCGCGACGACGTCGGCTACCTCACGGTGCAGCACCCGACCACCGCGACGAGCATCGAAGGAGTCTTCGCAGCCGGCGACGTCATGGACCCGATCTATCGGCAGGCGGTCACCGCCGCAGGCAGCGGCTGCCAGGCTGCGATCGACGCCGAGCGCTGGCTGGCCGAGCAGGAAGACTAGGGCAACCCGGCCCCTCCCGGGCTCAGCGCTGCTTCGCCGGATTGAAGCCCCGGACGGTCTTGAACAGCCCGCCCTGCGGCAGGGAGCCGCCGGCATCGATGGCGTTGATGAGCTCGAGATCGGAACGCTCCACCGAGCTGTCCCGCGCGACGCGGTCCAGCGACACCCGGCCATCTGCGCGCTTCACCTCGAGCCGCATCGGCTCCACCGACAGCAGCCTGCGATCGCGCAGCTCGCCGAAGCTCCCCACGGCCCCGCGCAGCGCACCCGCCGACGCCCTGACCCGGTCGACCTTGGCGTAGCCGGCCAGCTGCAGCATCACGCCGCGATGCTGGATGAAGGCGACCAGACCCGCCACCTGAGGTGTTCCCTGCTGGTCGACGGCCTGGAACTCGTAGGACACCGAGGGCACGTAGTCCATGCCGCGCCAGCGCTGGCCCTGACGCAGCCCCTGCTGCGAGAAGAAGGCCCGGGCCGCGTCCTCCACGGTGCTCTCCTGCCGCAGCGTGAGCTGCACGATGGCGTCGCGGTCCGGGTTGATGGCCGCCACCATCTGGCGTGTGTTCTGGGTTGCCCAGCCTTCGGGGAAGCGCATCTGGAACGCCATCTCGGGGTGATAGAAGCGACCGTCGCGGAAGAAGCCCTGACGCGGGTCCGGCCCGTAGACCATGCCGTCGAGGAGGCCGAGGTACTCGTCTCGCCGGACCTTCAGATCGCCATCGCCGACACCCTCGTTCTCGACGCGCGCGCGGATCAGCTCGACCCGGTTCTCCGGCGCGGGGTGCGTGGACGCCCAGGCCGGCATGCCGCCTGCCCCGGCCGCTGCCGAGACGCGGCCGAGCGTCGCGAACACGCCTTCGAGCGCCCGGGGGTCCCAGCCCGAGCTCTTCGAGTAGCGAAAGCCCAGGGCGTCGGCTTCGCGCTCGTCGTCACGGCCGTACTTGAGAAAGAGCAGCCCGGCGAGCTGCTGTGCGAGGCCGCCATAGCTCTGGGCGAGCTCCGGAGCCGCCACCATGCCGGCCACCAGACCAAGCTGTGCGAGCATCGACTTGCTCATCTGCGCCGCGCCGTGGCGTGCGGTCACGTGGCCGATCTCGTGGCCCAGCACACCGACGAGCTCTGCCTCCGAGTTCAGGTGGGCCATGATCCCGCGCGTGATGTAGATGTAGCCACCCGGAAGAGCAAAGGCGTTCACGAGCGGATCGTCGAGCAGACGGAAGGTCCACGGCAGATCCGGACGCTCCGACCTCGCAGCGAGCTCCGCTCCGAGCTGGGCCACGTAGGCCTGCAGGTCCTCGTCCGGGTACAGGCCAAACTGCGCCACGATCTGAGGATCCGCCTCGCGGCCCATTGCGACCTCCTGCGCCTCACTCACCAGCATGAACTCGCGCTTGTTGGTGGCCGGGTTGACCGAGCAGGCCACCAACAGGAGTCCACAGAGCAGCGTGGGAGCGACACCTCCTGCGGTCGGCCATCGGCGGTGACCGCGGGGATCGGGGCGTGACGAGAGGAGCAGTTTCATCGGGATCTCCTGGTTCGAGTCTCGGAGCCGAGTGGGGTCGCGCGGCGCACGAGCGGCCAGATTCGAGGCGGATTCGTGTTGTTAGACTGCGCCATCTTCGAATCGTCACGTCCGAACGGCTCCGGATCAGAGTACCGGACTCGACGCAGCCTGCGGGCGCCGGCGCGACAGCCCCCGCCAAGAGGAACCTCCTGTGAGCAACGTGAAACGTCGTGATTTTCTCAAGGGAGCGGCGCTCGGCGCCGCCGCTACCGGCGCAGCGGCCTGCGCACCCCAGGGAGGCGGCGAAGGCGGGCCCGCGGTGCAGACGGCACCACGCCTCACCTGGCGCCTCGCGTCGAGCTTCCCGCGGGGGCTGGACACGATCTACGGCGCTGCCGAGGTCTTCGCCGAGCGCGTCGCGGCGCTCACCGAGGACCGCTTCCAGATCCGCTGCTACCCGTCCGGCGAGCTCGTCCCGCCGCTGCAGGTGCTCGACGCGGTTCAGCAGGGAACGATCCAGATCGGACACAGTGCGAGCTACTACTACAAGGGCAAGAACCCGGCACTGGCGTTCGACACTGCCATGCCATTTGGCCTCACGGCCCGGCAGCAGAACTCCTGGCTCTACCACTCCGGCGGCCTCGACCTCGTCCAGCAGGTGATGGCCGACTTCAACATCCGCAGCTTCCCCGGCGGCAACACCGGCACCCAGATGGGCGGCTGGTTCCGGCGGGAGGTGCCCTCGCTCCGCGACCTCGAAGGCCTCAAGATGCGCATCCCTGGCCACGGCGCCGAGGTCATGGCGGAGCTCGGGGTCACGGTGCAGACTCTCGCCGGCTCGGAGATCTACCCCGCCCTCGAGCGCGGAGCGATCGACGCCACCGAGTGGATCGGCCCCTACGACGACGAGAAGCTGGGCTTTCATCGCGTCGCGAAGTACTACTACTACCCCGGGTGGTGGGAGCCGGGCCCGAATCTCAGCTTCTACGTGAACCAGGACGCCTGGGCCAAGCTACCGAAGCTCTACCAGGAGGCGTTCCAGACGGCAGCCTACGAAGCCAACATGACGATGCTCGCCCGCTACGACGCGGAGAACCCCGCGGCCGTCGAGCGCCTCGTCGCGGAAGGTGTCGAGCTGCGACCGTTCTCGCAGGACATCATGCAGGCGGCAGCCGAGACCTCGGAGCAGATCCTCGAGCAGGAGGCCTCCCAGGACCCGCTCTACCGCAAGATCTACGATTCGTGGAAGGCGGTGCGCGCCAGCTCCTACTCGTGGTTCGACCGGGCGGAGATGGCGTTCGCGAGCTTCGCGTTCAAGCGGTAGACCTCAGCGGTCTCCCAACAGCCCCGTCACCAGCTCCGGGAACGCGATGATCAGCACCAGACCCAGGAGCTGGATGAGGATGAAGGGGATCACGCCCCGGTAGATCTGGGTCGTTCGGATCTCCGGTGGCGACACGCCGCGCAGGTAGAAGATCGCAAAGCCGAAGGGCGGGGTCAGGAACGAGGTCTGCAGGTTCATCGCGATCATCACGCCGAACCACACCAGGTCGATGCCCAGCAGCCGCGCTGCGGGAACGATCAGCGGCACGATGATGAACGCGATCTCGAAGAAGTCGATGAAAAAGCCGAGGATGAAGATCGCCAGGTTCGCCACGACGAGCAGCCCGATCTTGCCGCCGGGGAGGTTCGTCAGCAGGTCTTCGATCCAGATGTCGCCGTAGAGGCCGCGAAAGACCAGTGCGAACGCCGTCGAGCCGATCAGCAGGAAGACCACCATCGACGTCAACCGCGTCGTCTCGTCCATCGTCTCGCGCAGCGCCTTGAGATCGAGGCGTCGGTTGAGAGCTGCCAGGAGCATCGCGCCGACCGCGCCGAGGGCACCCGCCTCAGTGGGGGTGGCGACGCCGGCGAAGATGCTGCCGAGCACGAGCAGGATCAAGAAGAGAGGCGGCACGAGCACCTTGAGCACCCGTCCGACGAGCTCCCGGCCCGTCACCTCCCGCTCCACGGCCGGAAGGGCGGGTGCTGCAGCGGGGACGAAGAGCGCGACGCCGGCCACGTACACGGCATAAAGGCCAGCCAGCATCAGACCGGGAATCAGCGCGCCGATGAACAGGTCGCCGACCGAGATGCCCATCTGATCAGCGAGCACCACCAGAACGACGCTCGGCGGGATGATCTGACCCAGGGTGCCGGCGGCCGTGATGATGCCGGTCGAGAGCTGCGGGGAGTAGTCGTAGCGCATCATCACGGGCAGCGAGATCATGCCCATGGCAACCACCGAGGCGCCCACCACGCCCGTCGCGGCAGCGAGCATCGCACCCACGAACACGACGGCGAGGGCAAGCCCGCCGCGCAGGCGGCCGAAGAGGAGACCAATCGTGCGCAGGAGGTCCTCCGCGAGGCGCGACTTCTCGAGCATCGTACCCATGAAGATGAAAAACGGCACCGCCAGCAGCACGTAGTTCGACATGACGCCGAAGACCCGCTCCGGGAAGGCGTACAGCAGCGACCACTCGAAGTAGCCGGCCTGCACCCCGATGAAGGCGAAGATCAGCGAGGTGCCGCCGAGGGCAAACGCGACCGGGTAGCCGCCGAAGATGAACAGGAAGACCACGACGAACATGAGCGGCCCGAGCAGACCGGTGCTCATGTCCGGTCTCCCTGGGTGCTGGTCGTGCGCAGCCGCTCGAGGCTCCGCAGCACCTCGGCCACCCCCTGGACGAACAGGAAGGCGAAGCAGACCAGCATGACCACCTTGATCGGCCACCGCCAGAGCCCCCCCGGGTCCGCGGACACCTCACGTACGGCGATCGAGTTGCGAACCGAGGGAATCGACACGAAGAAGGAGAAGATCGTGAACGGCAGCAGGAAGACGACGCCCCCGAGCAGATCGACCCAGGCCTTCGTCCGCTCCCCGAAGCGCGAGTACAGCACGTCGACGCGCACGTGGGCGTCTCTCGACAGCGCGTAGGAGCCACCCAGCAGAAAGACCAGGCTGAAGAGGTACCACTGCAGCTCGAGGTAGGCGTTGGAGCTCAGGTTGACCCCGATGAAGCGGCCCAGGTAGCGCGCGACGGCGTTGAACGCGCCGATCAGGATCATCACCAGGGCGAGCCAGGATGCGGCGGTACCGAGAACCCCGGAAAAGCGGTCGATCGCGCGGCGCGCCCGCACCCAGCTCGGGTCCGACGCGGGAGCGGAGTCGCTCGGGGCTTCGATCTCGGAGGACATTCCGGCGCAGGCTAGCATGCGCTCCAGCCCGTACGCCCCATGTCCAGCCCCCCCGAAAGTACGCCCGCCGCGTCCCGCACGTCTCTCGACCGACGCTTCGCGCGACTGTGTTTCATCAACATCCTGTCCAACGTCACCATCCCGCTCGTCGGGCTGGTCGACACGGCCATGCTCGGCCACCTGCCGCAGGTCACTGCGCTCGCGGGAGTCGCACTTGCGTCCCTGATCTTCGACTACCTCTACTTCGGCCTCGGCTTCTTGCGCATGTCCACCACCGGGCAGACGGCGCAGGCCGTCGGCCGGGGAGACGCCGAAGACGTGGCCGCCTGCCTCATCCGCGGCCTCGCATGGGCCGTGGCTCTCGGAACGATGGCGCTGGTCGCAGCTCCGCTGGTGCGCGACCTGTCCTTCTCCGTCCTCTCGGGCACCGAGCCGGTGAAGGCTGCCGGAGCGGAGTATTTCAACGGCCGCATCTGGGGTGCGCCAGCCGCCCTGGCCAACATGGTGCTCGTGGGCTGGTTCCTGGGTCGGGAACAGAGCGGCCGGGTCCTGCTGCTGACGGTTCTGGGAAACCTCGCGAACGTGGCCTTCAACTGGGTCTTCATCCTGTACCTCGGATGGGGAGCCTACGGCGCGGGCATCGCGAGCGCGCTCGCCCAGGGCGTCTCTCTCGGCACCGCCCTCCTGCTGGTGACGTCCGCTGGCGCTCCGCTCCGCGGTGCGCTGCGCCGCCTGCGGGAGATCCTCCGGCACCGGGGCAGCGCGCAGCTCAATCTGGACATCTTCCTCCGCACCCTCTGTCTGGTCACGGCGTTTGCGGCTTTCACCAACGCGAGCGCCGCCCTCGGCACGCTCGTCCTCGCCGCCAACACGGTCCTCCTGCGTCTCCTGTCGGTGGGCAGCTACCTGATCGACGGTGCGGCGTACGCCACCGAGAGCCTCGCGGGCGTGGAGCACGGTCGCGGCCGGCGCGATCAGCTCGCGCGTCTCCTGCGCATGGCCCTGCTGCTGTCCCTCGGGTTTGCGGCCCTGGTGCTCGTTCCCATCGTGGTTCTGCCGCGCCCGGTCTTCGGCCTGCTCACCGTCCATGCCGACGTCATCGAGCTAGCGCTCGACCTGAGGCTCTGGCTGGTGCCCACCCTCGGATTTGGCGCGGTGGCCTACATCCTCGACGGCTACTTCCTCGGCCTCACCGCCGGCCGCACCCTGCGGCGGGCGATGTTCTGGAGCACAGTCGGGGTCTTCGCTCCAGCCCTCGGGCTCGCGCTCGCCTCGGGAAGCCCCGCCGGGCTCTGGGCCGCCATGACAGCCCTCATGGTGGCGCGCGCGGTGACCCTCGGCTGGGCCGTCCCGCGCACGCTCGCCGAGCTCAACCCCGCTTGAGCCCCCATCCGCCGCCGCCTGGCGTCTCGAGGATCAGCCGGTCGCCAGGCTCGAGGTCCGCGCTTGCGATCGCCTCCAGCACCTCGGTCCCTCCCCCGCGGCGCTCGATCGTCTGACGGCCGGGCGCGCCGTCTTCGCCACCCTCTCTGCCCGGCGCTCCGCGCACCCGCCTCTGACTCAAGACGGAAAGCGCTACGGCTTCGTGGAACCGGAGCACCCGACGCACGCCGTCTCCGCCGCAGGTCTCTCCCGCTCCCCCGGATCCGCGGCGCACCTCGAAGCGCTCGAGCGTCACCGGGTACCGTCGCTCCAGCACCTCCGGATCGGTCATCCTCGTGTTGGTCATGTGGCTGTGCACGGCGCTCGCGCCGTCGAAGCCGGGCCCCGCACCCACTCCACCGCAGACCGTCTCGTAGTAGCCGAAGGCGTCGGTGCCGAAGATGACGTTGTTCATCGTGCCCTGGGATCCGGCCATCAGCCCCAGGGCCCCGACCAGCGCCTCCACGAGCCGCTGGCTCGTCTCGACGTTGCCGCCGACCACGGCCGGGCACTGGTGGGAATCGTCGTGAAAGCGAGGGTTCAGGAAACAGCCTT
The DNA here is from genome assembly GCA_965223385.1 of Candidatus Multivoraceae bacterium. Taxonomy (GTDB): domain Bacteria; phylum Acidobacteriota; class Thermoanaerobaculia; order Multivoradales; family Multivoraceae; genus JBCCLJ01. The sequence goes on from CBDCWR010000005.1 coordinate 80,149, forward strand.
CCGGAATGTCGATGTGTACCCCCTCGAGCATCCCCTCGTTGAGCGGCAGCTCCTCGCGCACCGCGAGGCGCAGCACGTAGAGAAAGGCGCTGCGTACGATCGCCGGGGTGGCGTTCAGGTTCCCGGGATGCTGCGGTGACGTGCCCCCGAAATCGAGATGCACGTAGGGCGCTTCCCCCGCGGGGTCCCGCACGCGCAGCGCCAGCCGGATCTCCGTGCCATCGTCCAGGGTCTCGACCGCGTCGGCGGCAAGCCCCACGAACGGCGCCATCGCCCGCTTCACCTTCCGTTCGGCGCTCTCGAAGATGCGCCCCATCTGCTGCTGGACCGTCTCGGCTCCGTGGTCGCCCACGAGCCGCAGCACGGCCTGCACTGCACGCTGGTTCGCCGCCTGGGCGGCGCGAAGATCCGCCAGGTTCTCTTCGACCGCGCGGGAAGGGTGAGGACCCGACGTCAGCAGCGCGCGGAGCTCGTCCGTCTGCGCGCGCTCGCCGTCGACGAGCTTGAGCGGTGCGATCACGACGCCTTCCTCGGCGAGGCTGCGCGCCTGCGGTGGCATCGAGCCCGGACGGATCCCGCCGAGCTCGGCGTGGTGGGCCCGGCTCGCGGCGAAACCGAGCAGGTTCTGGCCCGCGAAGATGGGGGTGATCAGGGTGACGTCCGGCAGGTGGGAGCCGCCAAACGCCGGGTGGTTCGTGACCACCACGTCTCCCGGGCCCAGGGGGAGCGCGCGCTGAACGGACCGCACGCACTCTCCCAGCGCGCCGAGATGCACCGGAATGTGGGGAGCGTTCACGACGAGTCGCCCCCGTGCGTCGAGCAGGGCACACGAGAAGTCGAGCCGCTCCTTGACGTTGGTCGACATCGCCATGCGCTGCAACATCTCTCCCATCTCCTCGGCGATGGCCGAGAAGCGGTTGCGGAAGAGCTCGGTCTGGATGGCCTCGTGCGGGGCCTTCGCGGGCGTCATCTGCGCGCAGTCTAGTGCAGCCGCTGTAGTAATCTGCGCCCTCTCGCGAACAGCACAGCCCCGAGGAGATGTCATGGAAAGCACCATGCAGGACTACCCGCTCACCCTCCGGATGATCTTCGATCACGGACGCAAGGTGCACGCCGAAAGCCGCGTCGTCACGTACGGCGAGGACGGCGCCCGCGAGGCGACCTTCGCCCAGGTCGCGGACCGCGCGTGCCAGCTCGCGCACGCACTCACGGAGATCGGCGTTCAGCCCAACGACCGCGTCGGCACCTTCTGCTGGAACAACCAGGAGCACCTCGAGGCCTACATGGCCATTCCCTGCCTCGGTGCCGTGCTCCACACGCTCAACATCCGCCTCTTCCCGGAGCAGCTCTCGTACGTCGTCAACCACGCCGAAGACCGCGTCATCCTGATCGACGACTCCCTCATCCCGCTCCTGGCTCAGGTGCTCGACGAGCTCCGGACCGTGGAGCACCTCGTCGTCGTCGGCCAGGGTGACGCCTCGGCGCTCGAGCGCGACGGGATCACGCTGCATCGCTACGAGGAGCTCCTCGCCGGCAAGCCCACGCAGTACGACTTCCCGGACCTGGAAGAGCGCTCGGCAGCGGCCATGTGCTATACGAGCGGAACCACGGGAAACCCGAAGGGCGTGGTGTACAGCCACCGCTCGTCGGTGCTGCACTCCTTCAGCGTCGCATCAGGCGGAGCGCTGGCCCTCTCCGAGCGCGACATGGTGCTGGCGATCGTTCCCATGTTCCACGCCAACGCCTGGGGCCTGCCTCACGTATGCTGGATGCTCGGCTCCGACTTCCTCCTCCCCGACCGCTTCCTGCAGGCGGAGCCTCTCTGCAGAATGATCGCCGAGCAGCGGCCCACCATCAGCGGCGCCGTCCCCACGATCTGGAACGACCTGCTCCGCCACGCCGAGGAGCACCCCGTCGACTTCTCCTCCTTCCGGATGGTCCTCTGTGGCGGGTCCGCCGTCCCGCGCGCTCTCATGGAGGCCTTCGAGGAAAAGCACGGGGTCAGCATCATCCAGGGCTGGGGCATGACCGAGACCTCGCCCATGGGTGCCATGGCCTTCCCTCCGAAGGGCGTTCCCGACGATGAGGCCATGGAGTGGCGTGCGCGCACAGGGCGGGTTCTGCCAGGCGTCGATCTCCGCATCGTGGACGATGCCGGCGAAGATCTACCCTGGGACGGCGAGGCCGTCGGCGAGATCCAGGTGCGGGGCCCGTGGATCACGGGCTCCTACCATCTGGATCCTGACCCGGAGAAGTTCCAGGACGGCTGGCTGCGCACGGGCGACGTCGGCTCGGTCAACCCCAAGGGTTTCGTCCAGATCACCGACCGCGCGAAAGACGTCATCAAGTCGGGCGGCGAGTGGATCTCGTCGGTCGATCTAGAGAACGAGCTCATGGCGCACGCCGACGTCATCGAGGCGGCCGTGGTCGGCGTACCCGACCCACGCTGGGACGAGCGACCGCTGGCGTGCGTCGTGCGCAAGGACGGATCCGACACCGCGGCGAACGACCTCCGCGACTTCCTCCTCGACCGGGTCGCCAAGTGGTGGCTCCCCGAGCGCTGGGCGTTCATCGACGAGGTGCCGAAGACCAGTGTCGGCAAGTTCGACAAGAAGGTTCTCCGTGCCCGCTACGGCGACGGCGAGCTCGACGTCGAGACCCTCGGCTGACGGCTCACGCCCGCAGGAGCACCAGGCCACCAGCCGGGGCCTCTTCGACGCTCCAGCCCGGCTCGACCACCGTCACGCTGTGACGCTCCACCACGAGCACCGGCCCGAGGTGCCGCCCCGTCAGGTGCTCGCGCTCGAGGCGCGGCACGTCCTGCCAGGCCCCGTCGAACGACGAGCGCACCGTGCGGCGCGCCGCCACGCTGGCGGCCGCATCGGGAGCTCCTGACGGGAGGGACGCTCCGCTTCCCCCTTCGGTGGAGGCGATCGCGCGCACCGACGCGATCTCGAGCGGCCGGCTCGGCGGATCACACCCGAAGACGTCGAAGTAGCGGCCCCGGAACGACGCGGCCAGCTCCTCGGCGGATCCGGGCCAGTCGAGATCGAGCCCTTGGTCCTGGCCTTCGAGTCGGGTCGTCACGGAGAGCCGCCGCACGGCGCCGCCTGCCGGGTCGTGAAGGTCGCCTCGCAGCTGCTCCAGAGCCTCCTCCCCCAGCGCGTCCAGGAGTGTCGGGAGGTGGTCCGCGCAGGCGTCCAAGCGCTCCAGCACGTCACGTCCCGCAAAACGCTCGAGACGCGCCACGCTGAGACCAAACGCGCTCAGCAGACTCGCATCCCGAGGCACCAGGATCCGTGAAACACCGAGGAGTGTCGCCACCGCACAGGCGTGCTGGCCTCCCGCACCCCCGAACGTCAACAGGGTGTGATCGCCGGGGTCGAAGCCACGGCGCACCGAGACGCGCCGGATGGCGTCCGCCATGCGCTCGTTGGCGATGTCGAGGAGCCCATGGAGCATGTCCTCGAGAGGCAGACCGGCGACCCGATTCCGGAGCTCTTCCGCTCGCGCGAGGGCCGCGCCGTGGTCCAGAGGAATCTCGAAGCCGTCCGCCACGAGGCGACCGAGAAGGAGATTGACGTCGGTGATCGCGAGGGGGCCCCCGCGCCCGTAGCAGGCCGGCCCCGGATCCGCACCTGCGCTCTGAGGCCCGACCCGGAGCTGACCCTCGTCGAGCCAGCAGATCGAACCGCCCCCCGCAGCGACGGTCTCGATCGCCAGCGCCGGCGCCAGGATCCTGGCGTCGGCCACGGTCTGCTGATAGCGGTACTCGTGATCTCCGTCGATGCGCGCGACATCCGTGCTCGTGCCGCCCATGTCGAAGGTCAGAAGCCGACGCCAGCCGTGCTCGGCACCCGCCGCCGCTGCCCCCACCACGCCCCCGGCAGGGCCCGAGAGCAAACTGTCCTTCGGCCGGTAGTGCGCCTGATCGACCAACCCTCCGGCGCTCGTCATGACACGCATTCGAGAGCCGCCGGACGCGGCGGCCATGCTCCGGGCAATGCCGTCCAGATAGCGCCGCACGATCGGCGCGAGGTAGGCGTCGACCACCGCTGTGCGGGCTCGATCGAGGACACGGATCTCCGACGCCAGCTCGCTCGAGAGACTCACCGCTCCGAAGCCGACCTCTCGCGCGAGGTCCCCCACCACTCGCTCGTGCGCCGGTTCGAGATACGAGTGCAGGAGCGCCACGGCGATCGCCTCGACTCCGACCTCCCGCAGCTCCTCCAGCTGGCGACGCACCGCCGCCGGATCGACGGGCGTATCGACGCTTCCGTCGGCACGCAGCCGCTCCCGCACCTCCTGGACCTCCGCGTGAAATGGCGGTGGCTGCACGATCTCCAGCGCGAAGATGTCCGGTCGGGCCTGATCGCCGATCTGCAGGAGGTCGCGGAACCCTTCGGTGACCAGGAGCCCCACGCGAGCTCCGGTGCGCTCCAGCAGGGCGTTGGTGCCTTTGGTGGTCGCCAGACGCAGCGTGAGCGGCGGAAGCTCGGCTCGCATGCCGGTGCCGGTGAGCAGGCGCGCGGCAAACGCGGGCGCCTCCTCAGGCGACACGATCTCCAGAGGCCCCTCCAGCGGGCTCTCCAGATGGAGCCACGTGTCGAGCTCCGATGCCTCCGACGCGACGACGCGGCTCACCTGGTCCGGCGTGGAGCCTCGCACCTCGTAGCCGGCAAACAGGTCGCCTTCCCCACGGACGGGGAGTCGCAGCCGCACCGACGAGCCTTTCGCCTCCGTGACCTCCCCGCGAAGGCGGCTGCTGCTGAGCACCTTGAGCCGAAGGACGTCGCCCCGAGGGCTCCGCCCGAGACAATCCGTGAACGTACCCCCGGTGTCGATCCAGAGCTGCCAGGGGGTTTCGCGCACGCGCCTTCGCTATCCGCTCGCCCCCTCCAGACGCTGCGCCAGCAGCTTCACGCGGGAAGACTGGGGGTCGAGCTTCCGCGCGCGTCGCAGGAGGCGCTCCGAGTGTCGGCGCTGGCCCTGCGTCAGACGGAACATACCGTACGACGCGAGGACGTCCGCCTGATCCCGCCCCAACTGCGCGGCCTTCTTGTAGTACGCCAGCGCATCGGCCGTCCGACCGTGGCGTGCGGAATGCTCCCCCAGCGCGAGATAGGCGTACGGGTTGCGACTGCGGTGCTCGGTCGACAGCGCCAGCAGGTCTCGCGCCTCTTCGGTCCTCCCTTTCATGCGAAGGAGCGCCGCGAGGTTGTGGTAGGCCGAGCTCGCCCCCGGATCGACCTCGATCGCACGCCGGTACGCGCCTTCGGCGCCCTCGCGGTCCCCCTGCCTCCGACGAGCGACACCGAGGTTCACCCAGGCGGCCGAGAGACTGGGCGCCACGCGCGTCGCACTCTCGAGCCAGGGAAGCGCGCTTCCGAGATCGCCATGGCGCAAGGCCTCGGCCCCGCGGTTCGAGTAGTAGAGCCCGACGGCCTCGAGGTCCGACACGAGGGTCAGGGACCTGTACGAGGGCTCGTCCCGCGCGAAGTCGACGATCCGAAGGTCGTGCAGTGGGCCAATTCCGACCGCAACGTGGTCCGACAGGATGACGAGGTCACCCTCCTTGCGCACGCGCTCGAGGTCGCGCACCTGGATGAAGGTCGCCGGGATGTTCAGCTCGCGCGCCAGGCCGACGAAGAGCATGGTGAACGAGAGGCAGTTGGCGGTGCGCTCCTGGAAGACCTCGGCCGCCGTCAGGTTCGCGAGCCTCTCGTAGCGAATGCCGAGCCCCGAATCTGCCAGCAGGGCTTCGGTGAGGCTGGCCAGCCGAAGCTCGACATCCGACGAGCGACTGACGTTCTGGCCGAGCCAGTCCCGCATCTCCTCCGTGACCGTGAACGGCACGATCGGATCCGGGAGGCCACGCTGCTGCAGAATCGAGACGAACTCCTGCGGCGCCACGCGACGCGGTGCGGTCGAGGTGCAGCCGACGAGCGTCGACGCGAGGGCCATGAGCGCGACTCCGAGCCAGGGCCCTCGTCCTGAGGTCCAAGCGCCCATGACCCGAGTTTAGCGCCGCGCGGCACCGGAACTGGTCACGATGGGGCGAATCCCGGTTCCCTCAGCGCGCCTCGGGAGGCGCCAACGGTCGAACAGGCTGCCGCGCTTCGGCCAGCCGGCGCCCGCGTCGCACCGCCACGACCAGCATCAAGGTGGCGACGAGCGCAACTCCCAGCATAGGCAGCGTGACGGCAATTCCCGCCAGGGAGACCGCGGTTCCAGCCTCCGCCGCCGAGATCACCGGGTTGCCGAATCCGGCCGTGAGCAGGCTCGAGGCGCCGCGCAGCAGGGTCATGCCGGTCGAGATGATCCCGGCCGCGCCGCCGCCGCCGATCGCGGCCAGGGTCCACGCGAGGAGCGGGCTGGTGTCCTGGATCGCCGCGGCGGCAGCCACCGTTCCGGCCACCACCGCCACGGGGGTGGAGATGGTGTCGAGCGCGTTGTCGAGCCACGGAATGAAGTAGGCCCCGATCTCGAGCACCGCGGCGACGGCAAACGTGGCCAGGGCCGCGTCGCTGGCGATCCAGTCGAACCCCGAGCCCAGTGCCAGGTGATCTGCACGTGAGGCCACGCTCATCACCAGGAACGGGATGAAGATCCTGAACCCGCACGAGGCGGCCAGTCCAATGCCGAGACAGATGCTGAGAAGGGCTTCCATTCCAAGGTCTCCGGTCGTTCGAAGCCGCCGCGTACATGGGAATTGGACCACGGCGCCGCGCTTCCTGCCACCCTACGCGACGCCGTCGCCCCGGGTTTCAAGCCCTCCCGCGGCCCCCCAGGCGGCGGCGAACGGCCTGCCAGGCGTCACGCGCGTCCGGAACGCGGAGGGCTACCGAGCCGAGGAGGTAGGTGGCCGCGAACCCAGGAACCAGAACCGCCGCCTCGACGAAAGGCGGCACCTGGCCACGCAGGACGGTCCAGGCGGCGAGCCACGGAGCCGCCGAAAGTGCGGCGCGCACCACGTGCCCCGACACCGCGCGCCACTCCACCGAACGGACGCCGTGCCGCGTGCGCAGGGCGCGACCGAGCCACAGCGTCTCCAGCCAGTTGGCGACCGCAGAGCCGAGCGCCAGCCCTACCGCACCCAGGAAGAGCCCGTCGGAACCAGCGGTCGTGGGCGCCAGAGCCTGGACCGACACACGATCCAGCAGCAGCATCGCGCCGGCGCCGAGGGCGATCGCGGTACCCACCTTCACGAATGCGAGGCGCGCCGGAGTGCGGGTGTCGCCAAACACGAAGAAGCCGTTCTGCACCAGACGCGAGGCCGCGGCAGGCAACATTCCGAGCGCGTAGGCACCCAGGACCAGGTAGACCAGCCACGCGTCGGCACGACCGAAGCGGCCGGTCTCGAAGATCGCTCCGACGAGCGGCAGCCCGAAGGCGAGATACCCGACCACGGTCGGCGCCAGGAGGAACGACGAGCGTCGGGAGGCCAGCCTCAGCCGCTCTCCCATGGCGTCCTCGCGCGCCGGGTCCGACTCCCGGGAGAGCTCGGTGAGCTCCACGACGGCGACCGCCGTCGCGAACAGAGCGATCGGCAGCAGGTAGAGCCGCTGCGCGCGCTCCAAGCTCGCCATGGCTCCACTCGCGAGGAAGCTGGCCAGCGCGTAGTCGGCCCACGCCGACAGCTGGACCGAGCCCCGGCCCAGGACGGCGGGGCCAAACCGGGAAACGGCCTCGGCGATGCCCGTCACCCGCCGCGACAGCGAAAGGCGCACGCCCCCGAGGAGACGCAGGGTCGTCGGCAGCTGCACGCCCAACTGCAGGACACTCCCCAGGAGCGCCCCCCAGCAGACCGCGAGTACGACCGGACGCGGGTCGACGACCTCGCTGCGCGCCACACCAAGCCCCAGAGAGGCCACCAGAACGGCGATGATGGCGAGGTTCCAGGTGACAGGCGCCAGATACGGCAGGAGGAACCGTCGATGACTGTTGAGAATCGCCAGGCACCAGGCGGAGACCACCAGCACCCCGGCCATCGGGAAGACGTAACGTACTCCCGCAACGGCGAGGCGGTACGCCTCGGGGTCGGCGAGGAGGAAACCGGGAAAGGAGACGGAGACGAGAACGGGCGCCAAGGCGACTCCCAACAGCACGCCACAGGAGGCGAGGAACGTCAGGAGCCCCAGGGCGGCCCCGGCGAACCGCCGCGCGTCTTCGGTCTTTCCTTCCTCCACCATCCGGCTGTAGAGAGGGACGAAGCTGGCCGACAGGGCCTGCTCTCCCAGGAGGTTCTGCAGCTGGTTGCCGCCGCGGAGCACACCCGCCACGATGTCGGCCGTCACCAACGAGCCCGTGTAGTGCGCGAGCACCCTCAGGCGCACGAACCCCATTGCGCGGCTCGCGAGGAGCCCTACCGCCACGAGGAGCGCACGCGAGCCTCCCCGCCCGGCTGACGCGCCCGTGCTCTCGACGCTCAGAGCCGCCTCGCCGCGACGACGCCGGCTACGGCCGTGCGAACCGGATACGCACCAGCTGCCCTTCGACGCTCGGCTCGATCACCAGGCCTTCGGCCGCCAGATCGAAGACCAGGTGCACCTCCGACCTGCCGTTCACGTCGTGGACACCCGTGCGCACACGCGTCACCTCGGAGCTCACCAGCTCCACGGCCGGCTGACGCGATGCGCCGCGCACCTTCACCAGGTAACGGGGCGGCGACTCGAGCCGGGAGAACGTCACGGAGCCGTCGGCGATCGGAGCATCGGCACGCACGAACGCCGTGGTGCCACTCTCGTCCGACTCGCCTCCTACGCCGAGGAGAGCCAGTTCGCCGGTCCCCGCCGGAGCCGCGGGCTCGGGGCGGCGCTGGGGCTCGGGCGCGGGCGCCGCGGGCTCGTCCTCCGCCAGGAGGGACGCATCCTCCGTGGGTGTCGCCTCCTCGGCCGCTGGAGGTGGTGACATCTCGTCTTCTGCGGCTGGCTCGCCCGGCTCTCCGCCCGGCTGTGCCTGCTGCGGCTCGGCTTCGGCCTCAACCGGCTGCGCCACCTGCGTCGGCTCCTCCGGCGGTCGGCCGATCAGGTCGAGGACCCGGCCGCGGAACAGAAAGCCGAGAGCAATCAGCAGACCGACGGCGCCGAGAATCGGCAGCACGGGGCCAGACTTCGGCTTCTCCTGCAGCAGCTCTTCCCACTCCGCCGAGGGAATGGGGAGATCGTCGACCTCGTCCCCTTGCGGCATCTCGAGGACCTCTGCGGCCGCGGCAACCTCTTCGGCCGAAGCGCCGTCCACCGCGACCGACTCGTCGGCGACTGCGGAGCTCGGCACCTCGGTGCCCTGCTCAGCCGACAGCGCATCGGGAGCCGCGGCCGAGATCTCCTCGTCGCTGGGCACCGGGATGTGCACGAGAGTGGCGTCCGCGTCCACCGGAGAAGGCTCGGGCTCGACCGCGATCGCCAGGTCCTCCGCCTCCCCGCCTGATCCGCCACCCTCGTCGAGTGCCTCGAGGTCGAGCTCCGGGAGCTCACCGTGGTGCGAGGTATCCGGCGCGGCGGTCAGCTCCGCATCCGGAGAGCCCGGCCCCTCCGGTACCGCAGCCACCGCGCTGTCGGGCTCACCAGCATCGGGGGATTCTTCGCTCGCACTGTCGCCCGGCGACGCGTCGGCCGCGGAGCTCCAGGCGCCTGCCGCCGCGACGCCGATGGCCGCGGCCCCGGCGGCAACCGCCGCTTCGCCCGAAGGCTCGGACACGTTTGCCTCGGCCTCGTCGGCCAGGGTCGGAATCTCCGCCTCCGGCTCAGGAGCCGGGGTGGGCTCGCTCGCCGCCGCGGTCGCCAGCCCGTGCGACTGCTGGTCGATGTAGTTCGACACGATGCGTCGAATACGGTCGCGACTCTGGGAGTCGATATAGCGAAACTGAATGCCCATGCCGGTCGGGCGGTCCGGGCTCTGCGCCTGCACGCGCACCCACACGACGTCGCCGAGCCCCTGGATCACGTCGTGGCCGTCGTCGAGCGGCAGCTCGAACTGCACCAGCGTGCCCACCGGCCGGGGATCGTCCGATTGGAGGAACATCCCTTCCATCGAAATGTCTGCGGTGTAGGCCGTGACCTCGCCCCCGAACCGGTCGAAGCGCGCGGAGACCTTCGTGGTGAACGGCGCGCGCGTCGTGTCACGAAAGCGGAAGTCCTGCAGCTGCTCGTCGTTCATACCGACGCTTCCCCCTGGATCCTCACCATCTTGCGGGCCACGAGCAGTGCCATCTCCAGCGCCTGCTCGTAGTTCAGACGAGGATCGACTTGCGAACGATAGGCACGCTTGAGGTCCACCTCGGACAGACCGCGCGCACCGCCGACACACTCGGTGACGTCGTCCCCGGTGAGCTCGAAGTGAATCCCTCCCAGGTGGCTTCCTGCGGCCGCGTGGATGTCGAACGCCTGCTCCACCTCGGAGAGGATGTGCTCGAACTCGCGGGTCTTGAAGCCCTCGGGCGTGGAGCGCGTGTTCCCGTGCATCGGATCACAGCACCACAGCACGGTCTTGCCGCTGCGCCGGACCGCCTCGATGAGCGGCGGCAGCCCCTCACCGATCTTGTCGACGCCGAAGCGGTGGATGAGCGTCAGCCGGCCCGGCTCGTCTTCGGGATGCAGGATGTCGAGGAGGCGCTCCAGCGTCTCCGGGCTCATGCCAGGACCGATCTTGACGCCCACCGGGTTGCGCACCCGCGCGAAGAACTGAACGTGTGCTCCGTCGGGATCGGCCGTGCGCATGCCGATCCAGGGGAAGTGGGTCGAGAGGTTGTACCAACCCTTGCGACGCGGCACCTTGCGCGTCTGTGCCTCCTCGTAGGGCAGCAGAAGCGCCTCGTGGCTGGAGAAGAAGTCGACGCGGTCGATCTGCCCCACCTGACTCCCTGCGAGGGTCTCCATGAACCGCAGCGAGTCGCCGATGGCCCGCACCATGCTCTGGTACTCCTCGGCGAGGGGTGAGTGATCGACGAAGTCGAGATTCCAGTACTCCGGGTGGTGCAGATCCGCGAAACCACCATCGATCAGGCCCCGAATGAAGTTCAGCGTGAGGGCCGACCGCTGGTATCCGCGGAGCATGCGCACAGGGTCGGGCACGCGTGCTGCGCCGTCGAACGGAAGACCGTTCACGAGGTCTCCGCGATAGGACGGCAGCTCCACGTCGCCGCGCACCTCGACGTCGGAGGAGCGGGGCTTCGCGTACTGGCCGGCGAAGCGGCCCACGCGAATGACCCGCCGCTTGCTGCTGTGCACCAGCACCAGGCTCATCTGCAACAGGATCTTGAGCTTGTTGGTGATGATGTCCGACGTGCACTCGTCGAAGCTCTCGGCGCAGTCACCCCCCTGGAGCAGGAAGCGCTCGCCGCGGGCAGCATCCGCGAGCTGCTCCTTGAGGCTCGCGATCTCCCAGGAGGTCACGAGCGGAGGCAGCGTCGACAGCTCGCGCACGGCGGCCTCGACGGAGGCGTCGTCGGGATAGTTCGGCTGCTGCAGAGCTTCGTGCAGCCGCCAGGAGGCGGGAGTCCAGGTTTCCTCGGCAATCATCGCAAAGTCAGCCCTGTCAGTCAGTTATGTCAGGAACTGCCGATCCTAACCCGAACCGGGGTCGAGCGCCATGGCTGTGGGGCCCGTGGCGAGGGGCTCAGTGCTCCTCGTGATCCTCGATCTGGAGGTAGCCACGGAGCCAGCGCGTCCCGAGATAAAACGGCCCGGTGTCGACGGCTGCCGCGAGCACCTTGAACACGTACCCGGTGTAGATGAACACCCAGAGCTGCGGCCAGACGGGCTGCCCCTCTGCGATGGGGATCCCGCCCGCGTAGAAGTGCGTGATCGTGATGACGCAGAACGTGTCGACGAACTGGGAGACGATCGTCGAGCCGTTGTTGCGCAGCCACAGATGACGGCCCCGGGTGAGCCGCTTCCAGAAGTGGAAGAGGTAGACGTCGCAGAACTGCGCCGCCATGAACGCGATCATGGACGCCACGACGGCACCGAGTGTGAGGCGCCGGATCTCGAAGAAGAGCGGCAGGCGCCCCGCCGCGTCGGCCACCGGCTGGTCGAAGCCGGGGAGCAGACCTCCGATCCACAGGATGAACGCGAGCCACAGGTTGATCAGCACCCCCACCCACACCACGTTGCTCGCACGCTTGCGTCCATAGATCTCGGAGATGAAGTCGGTGCACAGGAAGGTCAGCGGATACGGCAGCACGCCAACCGCCAGCGGCATCGGAATCTCCACTCCGAAGACCGTGAACCCGAGGTCCAGAAAGCGTGTCACCCCCAGGATGTTCAGCATCGCCATCGAGCCGAGAAACAGCCCGACCAGCACCAGGAACACCCGTTCTCTGCGAGCCTGCAGCGCACTCGCCTCGATCGGATGCAGCTTGACCTCGCTCACGGTGCGGCGACACTATCAATCGCTCTCAGCCCTCCAGGAGGGCTGATTTGGCCGCTCCCTGCAGCCGACTGCGGCGCCCTCACCATGCCGATCTTCGAGTTCTTCTGCCCCGACTGCCACGCGGTCTTCAGCTTCCTCGCCACCTCGGGCGACGAGGGCCGCCGACCCGCGTGTCCACAGTGCCAGCGACCAGATCTCGAGCGCCAACCGTCCACCTTCGCGGTGGGCAGAGGTGCGCAGGCTCCGGAGGAGGACCTGGCGGGTGAAGTGTCGGATGCCCGCCTCGCCGAGGCCATGTCCGGCCTCGCACAGAATCTCGAATCACTCGGAGACGACTCCGACCCCCGCGTCCTCAGCCGGGCACTCCGTGCCTTCGGTTCCGAGACGGGCCTCGATCTGGGGCCCGGGCTCCAGGAAGCCCTCGACAAGCTCGATCAGGGGGCCGACCCGGAAGAGGTGGAGCGGCAGCTCGACGAGGCCGATTCGCTCAGCGAGCTGTTCCGGCTGCAGAAGCGGGCCTCCGCGGCGAGCGCTCCCCCGCGCAAGGATCCTGGCCTCTACTCCTTCGACGAACCCACCGACTGAAAGCCAAGACCATGCTCGAGAAGATCCAGAGCTTCCTCCGCGGGCGCACGGAAGCTCCGTCCGACGACACCAACCAGGAGGCGCGGATCGCGGCCGCGGCGCTCCTGGTCGAGATGTCCCGCGCCGACTTCGACGTGGCCGCCGAAGAGACCGCCGCGATCGAGCGCGCTGCGGCCCGCCTGCTCGGCACGGACGAGGCCGAGGTGCGGCCGCTTCTCGAGGAGGCGCGGGAGCGGGCCGACGAGTCGGTGTCTCTCTACGACTTCACGTCGATGATCCAGGGCGAGCTCAGCAAGGACGAGAAGCGCGGGGTCGTGCTCGAGCTCTGGCGCGTCGCTTGGGCCGACGGCACGGTCGCACCACATGAGGAGCACCTCGTGCGCAAGGTGGCCGGGCTCCTCCACGTCTCGCACGACGACTTCATCGACGCGAAGCTCGCGGCACGCGACGAGCGCGGCTAGCCTGCACCGCCGTCCGGCAGCTCGGGCAACGGCCGCCAGCTGGGCGCCTCTTCCCTGTCCTGGAAGGTCAGCCAGGCGTCGTGCAGGCGCGCGGCCATCGCACGCGACGCCTCCGGATCGCGCGCCGGGCGCATCGTGTCGCCTTCCCAGCGTCGTAGCCCGAGCCGGATGGGCCCCAAACCGGTCAACGGCGGCGCAAGCCGCTTCTCCGGCCCGAGGTCTGCCCACCACAGGAGCTGCAGGTCCTGCTCCACCAGGGAGTACACCGTATGGAGAACACCCGGCTCCGACGGTCGCTCGGCACCATAGGCCACCGAGACGAGCGGCCGATCGACCGGCGGTCCGCGCAGCGTGGGTGCGGTCGCAGGGCTCGGACGGCCGCCCGCAGCCTCGACGAGGGTGGCGAACACCCGAGAGGTCTCGACCGGCGCCCTGATCGACGTGGGCTCGAGCCCCTCCAGTCCGCCGATCCACACGGGCACCTCGAGGAGCCGTCGCCCCAGAACGGTCGGATGTGCCCGGCGGCCCGGCACGGGCGGAATGCCGACGACAGCAACCGAGGCCGTTCTCCAGGCGCGGCCCGAGCGGGCGGCGGCGAGCAGCTCGTCCAGCCGCCGACGCACTCGCGCCCGGCCCCCGTCGTTCGGATGCAGGCGGAGGTGCACCCAGACGAAGTCTCCGGCATCCAGAGCCCGCAGCGCCGCTGCCGCACGTTTTCCGGCGCGCAGAGGATGGACTTCGTCGATGCCCTGCGCGAAGCCGGCGTCGTGAAGGCGGGGAGACCGATCCAGGAACGCCAGCGAACGGTAGCCCAGACTGCCCAAGGCCTCGCCCAGCGTCTCGGTGGCGCGCGTCAGGTCCCCGTGCGCACCCTGGAGCCCGTGCTGCCACGGCGGCAGCCCGGTCATCACCGAGGCCAGCGCCGTCAGCGGCTCGTCCGACGCACCAATCGCACGGAGCTCCGTGCCGAGCGCAGGCCGGCCCTCCCGCGCACGCAACACCGGGTCGTCGATCGACACCCCTTCGACCGTGAAGAGCACCACCGGCTGCAGGGTCGGTTCTTCGGGCACGGGTCGGCAGGCCAGGCACAGACCAACCGCAAGGCACACGGCGACCGGGGCTGCGAGGTCGTGCAGCGATCGGAGCGTGGGGTGACAGGGCTTTCGGATCATGGGCAAGCTCGAGGACCGGCCACCTTCCGGCGTCGGGCCCGCCGAGCTAACCTACACGCCCTCCGACCTGACCGGCACCCCCCGGGAGACCCACATGCCGCGACACGAGACATCGCTGTTTCGCCTCCTCAAGAACCCAGGTGTCCTCTGCACACCAACCGACGACGTGCGCGCCTTCCTGGAGGAGACCTCAGACTCTTCGGAAGAGCGCCCGTTCCTGCGCGGCATCGAGCGTGCCTTGCGCGCCGACCGGCCGGCCTACGCTGTGGCGTCGGGGCACCAGGCGGCACTGCGCGCGCTCTTCCCGTCCCTGCCCGCCGAAGGTGCCGTTGCCTTCTGTGCGAGCGAGGAGCGCGGAGCACATCCACGCTACATCCGCACCGCGCTGCAGCCGAGCGACTCCGCGCTCGAGCTGGTCGGCGAGAAGCGGTGGGCGACCCTTGCACCCTCGGCCGACGCCCTGGTGGTCATCGCGACACGTGGTGAGCGCGATGGCGTGAACCAGCTCGTCCCGGTCGTGATCCCCACCGACCGACCCGGCATCTCGATGACCGACCTCGAGGCACCGGGCCTCTCCCCGGAGATCCGCCACGCGGTCCTCACCCTCGACCACGTGCCGGTCGAGGCGGGCGAGGTGCTCGCGGTCGACGGATACCGCGACGCCGTGCGCCCGTTCCGCACCTTCGAAGACCTCTACATCGCGGCGTGCCTCGAAGCGTGCACGCTGCGGCACGGCATCGACCTGGGCTGGCCCGAAGACCTCCTCGAAGACATCCTCGGTCAGCTGCTCGCAATGGACGCACTCGCTCAGGAGGATCTCCGCACTCCGCTCGCACACATCGGGCTCGCAGCGGTCTCGAGGCGGGCAAAGGAGCTGACTCCGTCAAAGCACGCCCAATGGCAGAGCTCGGAGGGCGGCGCGCGCTGGGTGCCGCAGGGGGAATCTCGCGAAGTTGCCGCCACGGCCAAGGCGAAGCGGCGCGAGGTGGCCTGGGAGCGTTTCCGCGGCCACCTCGCCTCCTCCTCCTAGCTGCGGATTCTCGAAGAGCGATCAGTCGCCGGCCGAAGAGGCCAGCAACCGGGCGAGCACCCGCTCGAACCTGCGGAAGTCGTCCGGGCCAACCAGACGACCCACCTCTCTCTCACCCTCCCACAGGAGAGCCGTGGGGAGCACCCGCACTCCCGACCGCTCCACGACGGGATCCTTGCGCTCGCCCACCGTCGGAGCCACCCCGACGTAGCGCACGCCGACACCCAGCGCTTCGCGCAACGTCGCCTCGGCTGCCACGACCCGCGGCACGAAGCGCTCGCACGCGGTGCACCACGACCCGAACACCACCTCGAGCCGCAGCTCCGGCCGCGGCGGTCCGGCGCTCCGCAGAGATTCCAGGTCCACGTCGATCCGCTCCGCCCGGAGCGCATACAACGGCAGGGCCGCGCGCAGCTCGTCTGGCGAAAGCGCCTTCCGCAGGGGTGGCGCGAGGCGCACCTCGACTTCGCTCGGCAGCCAGGGCGCGGCGCGCCGCGCCCCCCGAGGCACCAGGGCGCGGACGCGACCCTCCGCGCTCGCCAGGCTTCCCCGCGCGACCACTCGTCCGAACGCGGTGTCGGGCAGCTCGAGCGCCGAGCCTTCGACCGGCACGTCACTCCACGCCGCACTCTCACCCGCGGGGTCGAAGAGGGCGGTCCAGCCTCCGTCGAACGCGAGCAGCAGCCGCGGCGACGTCACCGCTGCGAAGACGCGCACACGCTCCGACGGCTCGTCGGCGACCAGCACTTCGAAGCGCGCCGTGCGAACGAACAGCTCCTGCGCGGCGAGAGGCATCGAGGCGTGCACCTGCATCAGGGCCAACGCGCCGACGTGTGCCAGCCACCACGACGTTGCTCGCACTCGGCCGAAGCGGGCCCGCTGTACGCCACGGAGGTTCACCGATGGCTATACTACGCGCCGCCCGACCGCCGCCCGCACAGGATCACGCCATGAGCACCTCGACCTCCCCCTCCACCGAAGCCACCATCCCGGGCTTTCGCCGCGTTCCACGAACGGGGGTCATCTACGTGATGTACCGCGCGCGCGAGCAGGGTTACGGCCTGGACGGCGAGGAGTGGTTCAACCTGGGGCAGGGCTCCCCCGAGAGCGGTCCGCTCCAGGGTGCTCCGCCGCGCAACACGAGCCTGGAGATCGATCCCTCGGACCAGTCGTATGCTCCCATCCCGGGCATCGACGAGCTGCGCGAGCGCGTCGCCAACCTGTACAACCACCTCTACCGCCGCGGCAAGGCATCCAAGTACACCGCAGAGAACGTCAGCATCGGACCGGGCGGAAGAGCCTCGATGACGCGCCTGGTCGCCGCCATGGCGCCCGTCAACCTCGGACACTTCATCCCCGACTACACCGCGTACGAGGAGCTCCTCTTCACGTTCCGCGGCTTCATCCCGATCCCCATCCTGCTGGGCCCCGACGACGGCTACATCGCCAGCGCCCAGACCCTCGAGACGGAGATCGTCGGCCGCGGCCTGAGTGCCGTTCTCCTCAGCAACCCCTGCAATCCCACCGGGCACATCATCGAAGGGCAACTGCTCGCCGACTGGCTGGACGTGGGCCGTCGCTGCCGCTGCACACTCGTCTTCGACGAGTTCTACTCGAACTACCTCTACGACGTCGAAGCGATGGAAGGCGAAGTGGTGCCGACCCTCTCCGCCGCCCGCTACGTCGACGACGTGGACAAAGACCCCGTCGTCCTGGTGAACGGACTCACGAAGAACTGGCGCTACCCCGGCTGGCGGACCAGCTGGATCGTCGGGCCCCGTGACGTGATCGACCGCGTCACCAGCGCGGGCTCGTTTCTCGACGGCGGCGGCACCCGCCCTTTTCAGCGGGCCGCTCTCGATCTGGTCGACCCAGCACACGTGGAAGCGGAAGCCACCGCGATCCAGCGCCACTTCGCCAGGAAGCGCACCTACATGATGGAGCGCCTGCGCTCGATGGGCATCAAGGTGGAGATCGAGCCGCGGGGTGCCTTTTATCTCTGGGCCAATCTCGAAGATCTGCCGGAGTCGATCCGCGACGGCCGGAGCTTCTTCGAGCGCGCGCTGGACGTGCGGGTCATCACGGTTCCCGGCGTGTTCTTCGACGTCAATCCCGGCCGACGCCGCCAGGGCATCCGGTACCAGAACTACGTCCGCTTCTCGTTCGGGCCGGAGTTGGAGAAGCTCGAGCGCGGTCTCGATCGGCTCGAGCAGATGGTCGCCGACGAGCGCTCTAGTTGATCCACTCGCCTTCGTCGGATCGCCTGCGCGGGGGGCGAGGGCCTTCGTGCTGACGCCGGTCGTCGTCTCCTGACGGCAGACCCCACCGGCGACGCGCCCGCTCCCGCGCCGCGAGGGAGCTTCCGGGAGCGGGCCTCTCCCCGTCTGCAGGTGGCTCGGCCTCCGGCGCGTCGGCCGTCAACGGCTCCACGCGCTCTGCGACCTCGAGATCGATCTCCTCCTCCCGCCTGCGCCACCGCTCCATCCGCGCACGAAACTGCGTGCGGCGCTTGGCACCACCGAGAACGGCCAGCGCGCTCATCGCGATCCAGAGCGCTCCGGAGCTGCCGAGCAGCGGCAGGACCCTGTAGAGGAGGAGGCCACCCCGCCGCCAGCGCCGCTCGGAGCCAGCCAGGAGCTCTCCTGTGACCGAGGCCCACGCCTTCTTGAAGTCGGATGTATCCGTCTCAGCCAGGAGCCGCGGCACGAGGTCGGCACCAAAGCGCCGTTCGCTCCACGCGAGGAACCGGTAGGCGGCCGAGTAGGAGATGCGCGCCCGGGTCGTAGACTGGCGGAAGCCGCGATCGATCTCGGCGAGCCGCGGCACACCGTGCCACGCGACGGTCGATCCGGACAGGAGCTGCTCGCGCAGGCCCCACCGCTGCCCGAGCGAGGTCGCCACGCCTTCCTCGAACCAGAGCGGCAGAACGCCATCACCGACGGCGTCGTGGAGGATCTGATGCACCGTCTCGTGCAGCACCACCGACACGGCGCTCTGGTAGGGATAGCGCTCGGCCAGAGCCAGCCTCACCGCACCGACCCGCGCAGGGGCGAACAGATAGCCTGCCGCCCACTCCGGAGCGAGCGCTTCGAGCTGCCGCACGGGCTCCGGGGGCCGGACGCCCCGCGACACGACATGAAGGACGAAGTCGCCGCGCGGCGCGAGCCCCAGACTGCGGGTCATTCGCGCGTAGCGCGGGGCAACCTCATGGGCAAGGCTCTCGAGGACCTCGCTCTGTTCCTCCTGTCCGACGAGCAGGAGCGACCCGACGCGCCAGGCGACACCGTCGCCGGAGACCTCCTGCACCTCGACCGCAAGGGCCGAGGAGGGCGCCTGAGCCGCACCTGTGGCGGCGGCGAGCGCACCACACAGCACCACGACGAGGCACGCCCAGGGGAGCCTCAAGTGAGGAAACCGACCTTCCGCTTGACCTCTTCGATCTTCGGCTCCGCCACGGCACGCGCCTGCTCGGCGCCAATCGCAAGAAGGCGATCGAGCTCGTCTTCGTTCTCCATGAGCTCCTCGTAGCGCGCACGGATCGGCGCCACCGTCTCCACGACCACCTCCGCGACCCGCTTCTTCAGGTCGCCGTAGCCACGCGCGTCCGCGAAGTCGGCCTCGCTCTCGTCCTGGCTCCGGCCCGTCAGCGCCGAGTAGATGGTGAGCAGGTTGTTCACGCCCGCGCGCTCCGGGTCGTCGCTGAACGCGATCTCACGCCCCGAATCGGTGACGGCGCGCCGGAGCGCCTTGTCGATCTCCTTGTCGGTGTGGTCGAGGCGGATGGCGTGGCCCTGCGCGGTCTGGCCGCTTTTGCTCATCTTCGCCATCGGATCGTCGAGCCCCATGATGCGCGCTCCAGCTTCGGGAATGACGGCCTTCGGAATCCGAAAGGTCTCCCCGAAGCGGTGATTGAAGCGTTGTGCCAGATCGCGAGCGAGCTCGATGTGCTGCTTCTGATCCTCGCCCACCGGCACCTCATGCGCATCGTAGAGCAGGATGTCGGCGGCCTGGAGCACCGGGTAGGTGAGCAGGCCGGTCGCAATCCGCTCCTGATTGGCGGTCTTGGCTTTGTACTGGGTCATCCGCTCCAGCCAACCGAGAGGGGTCTGACACGTGAGGATCCACGCACCTTCGCAGTGGGCACGGATGTGGCTCTGGACGAAGAGCGCCGTCTGCTCTGGGTCGATGCCACAGGCAAAGAGCTGTGCCGCCAGCTTCCGGGTGTTGGAGCGGAGCGTCTCGGGCTCCTGCGGAAGCGTGATCGCGTGCAGATCGACGATGCAGATGAAGTTCTCCTTCTGCCCCTG
Organism: Candidatus Multivoraceae bacterium; assembly: GCA_965223385.1. Lineage (GTDB taxonomy): Bacteria > Acidobacteriota > Thermoanaerobaculia > Multivoradales > Multivoraceae > JBCCLJ01. The sequence goes on from CBDCWR010000005.1 coordinate 100,076, forward strand.
CCCATCGACCCACTGTTTGACGGCCCCGAGGTAGTTCCCCAGGTGCAGGCTCCCCGACGGTTGAATTCCGGAGAGCACCCTCTTTCGACTCATGTCAGCTCCTCGTCGACCGCTGCGCGGAGCATCTCGAGGACATCCGAGGCTCGGGAGGGCCGTTCGTCGCGATTCTTGCTCAGAAGACGCTCGATGAGGCGAACGAGAGATTCCGGCACGTCGACGCGGAGCTTGCGCAGATCCGGGGGTGCGTCCTGCAGGTGCTTGAGCACCACGTCCGCCGGCGTCTTGCCGGTGAACGGCTCGCGCCCGCTGAGGATCGTGAAGCCGACCACCCCCAGCGAGTACAGGTCCGTTCGCTCGTCGAGGTCGAGGCCCTGGATCTGCTCCGGCGACATGTACATCGGCGACCCCATCACCTGCCCCGGTTGCGTCAGCGCGACGTCGTTGCCGGGGGCCAGCGCGATGCCGAAGTCCATGATCTTGACCCGCTCCGGTGTGACCGCGAGGTTCGCGGGCTTGATGTCGCGATGGATCACGCGTGCCTCGTGCACCGCGACCAGCCCCTCCAGGATGTCGCTCAAGATCGAGGTGGCTTCGGTGACGGCAAACGTCCTCTTCTCGGTGAGCAGTGCATCGAGTGTCAGGCCCTGCAGCACCTCCATCGTCACGTAGACGCCCTGGTCGAACCGACCGAAGTCGATCACACGGACGACGTTCTCGTGTGTGATCCGGCGGCAGAGCTGCGCCTCGCGCAGCATGCGGTCTTCGGCGGTCGGGTCGACATGGGCCACGGCCACGAGGGTCTTCACCGCCACCATCTCGCGCGACTCGAGGTCGAGCGCACGGAAGATGATGCTCATCCCGCCCTGGCCAATCTGCTCGCGCAGCTCGTAGCGACCGGCGACGACGTCCCCTACGCCGACGCGGCCGGTCGGGGCCGGAACCGGGGGCCCTTCCTTCCGGACACGCGCCTGGAGGCGCTCCAGCTGGGCCAGCTGGTCGCGCGCATCCAGGTAGTCCGGCTCGAGCTCCACGACCGCACCCAGCACACGCTCGGCCTCCTCCGGACGACCGAGGGAGGCGAGGCAACGGCCCTGCCAGTAGCGGCGCGCGAGCACTCCATCGCGGCTCGACGTCAGCTCCGGAACGAGCGCGAGACGCTGAAGGAGCTCCTCCCACTCCCCCGCCTCGAACAGCGTCTGCGCGACCAGGAGGGTCGCCTCCTCGTAGCTGGGATCGATGACGTCGATCGACTCGATCGCACGCAGCGCCGAGCGGACGTCGGAGACCTCCAGGAAGGCGCTTGCGGCCTTCACCGGCTCGTTGGCCAGGAGGTAGCAGCCCGCGGCACGCCGAGGCTGCCCAGCCAGCTCGAAGCAGCGCCCGGCGGCCGCCATCTCGCCCGCCACGCTGTAGGACTGCGCCGCCTTCTCCACGTCTCCGACCCGTTCGAAGAGAGACCCCGCCCGGAGGTGCTCGCCGTCCTCCAGGAGCAGCTCGGCGGCGCCTCTCAGGTCACCGGCGATCTCGCGCGACTGTGCGTCGCTGGCGGCGGTCTCCACCCTCGGGCTCGTCCCTCGCGCCGTCCGCTCGTCGTGCATGCGCAGGCGGAGCTCGGTGGACAGCTCGGTCGCGCGGTGGTCGAGGGCTTCGTCCTGCACGAGCGAGCTCCGGAGCAGGCGATCCAGGCTCTCGAGCGCCGGCCCCGCCTCCCGTGGGAGTGTCGCCGCGCTCGGGTGCTGCGCATCCTGGAGCGAAGCGATCGCATCGACCGTACGCCCGACCTGCACCAGGACCCGAGCACGCCGCAGCGCATTGGTGCGCAGCCGCTCCGAGCCTGCACCCTGGTCCTGGAGCGACTGAGCCTCCAGCTCGAGCGCGCGGAGTGCCCCGTCGTAGTCGTCACCCTCCTGGTAGGCGGACGCGGCCTCGACGAAGCGGTGCTCGCGCAGGAGCAGACTCGCGGCGCGCAAAGGCTGACGCGCCGAGCGCGCGGCCTTGGCGGCCCGCAGCGGCAGCCCGGCGCGCTCGAACCGCTCCACGGCTTCCCCCGGTCGGCCCGCGCCTTCGAGCAGCTCGGCGGCCTCGAAGTCCAGGCTCGCGAGGTCGAGGTAGCGAACGGCCGACTCCAGGTCGCCGCCCTGACGCGCCGCACCGGCCGCCTCGCGAAACCGCCCGGCCTTGGCGTAGACGGCAGCCGCCCGCTCCAGCTTGCCCTGCTGAAGGAGCCGGTCGGCCCTGGAGAGCCCATCCCCCGAGAGCCAGCGCCACAAGTCGCCCGCGCGTCCCATCAGTCGACCGTCGTCTCCGCGGGCCGCATCAGGGTGAACAGCGAGCAGACGGCCGCGTTGAGCAGCAGCCCCCAGACGCCGGCGCTGACGTTCCAAGGCGACCGCGTCTCCAGCATTCCGAACGCGGCGGCGGTCCACACGGTCAGAGTGAGGAGGGTTCCGAGGAGCATGCCCAGGAAGGCGGCCTGCCCGGAGAGGCGCCGCCAGTACAGCCCCAGCACCAGGGTCGGAGCCAGCTGCACCATGAACTCGAGCTTGAGCCGGATGAGGAACCAGATCGAGCTTTCGGTCTCGAGCGAGACCCACGCCATGGTGATGAGAATCGCCATGATCGTCCAGCTCAGCGCCTTGCCCAGGAACAGGAGCCGCTCGGGGCTCGCCTCGCGGTCGAAGTACGCCTTGTAGATGTCTTTCGTCAGCATCGAGCCCATCGACAGCAGCGCGGAGTCGGCGGTCGACATGATCGCGGCGACCACGGCGGCGAACACGACGACCACGAGCCAGTAGGTCGCCGGCGACTGCTTCAGCATGTCGCCCAACACCAGCACCGTCACCTTGTCGCTGTCGAGCTGCGAAAGCCCCGGATACCGGCTCAGCGCGACATAGCCGATCAGGAACGCGAGCAGGGTGGTCAACAGCGGCATGAACGCCATCAGCCCGAGCGACCGACGCAGCGCGTCGAGGCTCCGCGCCGCGAAGATGCGCTGGATGGCGTGGGGGTAGATCGCCACTCCGAGCCCCAGGAGGAGCAGGTTGGAGACCCAGGTCCGCAGACCGGCCGCCCCCGGCGCTTCGAGCTTCTCCGGCGCCGTCTGGGCCACGTCGGCAGACACGGCGGGAAGACCGCCGTCGGTTCCCACGAGGATGAGCAGCAGCACGAGGCAGCCCACCAGGAGGAGCGTGCCCTGCACGGCGTCGGTCCAGGCGACCGAGCGCATGCCGCCGAGAGACTCGTAGATGAGCATGACGACCGCCAGCAGCAGGACCCCCTGCATGAAGCCGAGCCGTCCGCCCGTGATCGCCTCCACGGCGTGCCCCATCGCAACCAGCTGCTCGAGCACGTAGTTCGCGAGCCCCCAGCACAGCAGCAGGACGGTGAGCACGCGCAGAGGGTGGGAGCCGAAGCGGTGGTACACGAAGTCGGCGGGCGTGACGTAGCCGAAGCGCTGCGCCAGTCGAAACAGCCGCGGCGCGTACACCATGAACACCGTCACGACCAGGATCATGAAGGTCACGCTCACCACGTAGGTGAGGCCCTGCTGGTAGGAGCGCCCGGCAAAACCGAGCAGTGTGTTGCCGCTGTACTGGGTGGCGAAGAGCGTCAGGAAGAGGACCGCGATCCCGAAGTTCGAGCCCCCCAGGTAGAAGTCGCGCAGGGACTCCTCGCGCCGCGAAATGCGACCGAGCCAGCCCAGGCCGAGCATGACGACCAGATAGCCGCCCATGAAGAGGAGGGCGGACGTTCCCAGCTCCGGGGCCCCGCTCACTCCGCCTTCTCCTCCCCGCCCGCGTCGTCCGACCACCAGCGCAACGACGCCCAGCTGGTGAGCGCGGCGAGCGTCGCGGAGGCGCCCAGCGTGATCCACACCCACAGGGGCAGCCCGCCGTAGGTCCGTGAGGCGACCTGCGCGGGCAGGTACCAGGGGATGCTCAGCACGACGAGCGCGAGGACCGCGGGCAGGAAAGCCCGACGACGTGTCGGTTCGGAGTCGGGGCGAATCGTCGCCCACAGGAGATCGTCGTCGCGGTCGTCTTGGTATTCGGCCAAAGCTGCGCTCCCGGCTGCGCTCTGCGCTCCGCACGCGTTGGGGGGACTTCCGGGTCGAAGGCGCGCGGGTGCGAACACATTCATTATCGCTCATCTGTCGCCGGTGCGCCCAGCTGGGCTATTCTCGCGCGAATGAGCGGTCCAAGTTCGACAGCCCTCCGCGAAGGCCTCGAGCAGGCCTGGAATCCGGTGCGTCAGCTGGGGAGCGTGCAGTCCCTCCTGGCCTGGGATCAGGAGACCTACCTGCCGCGCGGTGGGCACGCCGCACGCGCCGACCAGCTCTCCGCGCTGGCCGGCATCGCGCACGAGCGCCTGTGCGGATCCGAGCTCGAGGACGCCGTCCAGGCGGTGCTGGAATCGGACGCGGCAGGCCCTCGGCTCGAGGCACATGCCCTGCAGGCCCGTCGGAAGATCGACCGCGCCACGCGCCTGCCGAAGGAGCTGGCGCAGGCCCTCGCCGCCGCCGTTCCGACGGCCACCGCCGCCTGGCAGCAGGCACGGAGCGACGACCGCCTCGAGCCTTTCGACCGCGAGCTCGGCAACATGCTCCGTCTCAAGCGGGAGGAGGCTGCGGCCATCGGCGGTGCCGAGCACTACGATGCGCTGCTCGACGAGTTCGAGCCCGGGGCCACCGTCGAGCAGCTCGATCCGCTTTTTGAGGCTCTGCGAGAAGACGTGCGCTCACTCATGGCCCAGGTTGCCGCCGCGCCGCCCGTCGACGAAAGTGCGGCCCGCGGCGACTTCCCCGAAGACACGCAGGTCGCCTTCGGCTCGTGGATCGCGGAGAAGGTCGGTTTTGCATTCGACCGCGGGCGTCTGGACCCGTCGGCCCACCCCTTCTGTGTCGGGATCCACCCCTCCGACGTGCGGCTCACCTGGCGCGCCCGTCGCGACGATCTGCGGCCGGGTCTCTTTGGCGTCCTCCACGAGATGGGGCACGGCCTCTACGAGCAGGGGCTCCCTCCCGAGGACACCCGCCTGCCCGGTTGCGAGGCGGTGTCGCTCGGCGTTCACGAGTCGCAGTCGAGGATCTGGGAGAACCAGGCTGGTCGCTCCCGCGGGTTCTGGGAGGGGGTCCTCCCCCGGTTTCAGAGCACCTTCGGCACGGACACCGATGTGGACCAGCTGTGGCCGGCCCTTCACGCGATCCGCCCGTCGCTGATCCGGGTCGACGCCGACGAGGTCAGCTACCTGCTCCACATCGAGATCCGGTACACGCTCGAGCGTGCCCTCCTGCGCGGTGAGCTGGAGCTGCACGAGCTGGAGGAGGCCTGGAACCGTGCCTACGAAGATCGCCTCGGGGTCACCCCGAGACGCCTCGACGAGGGCCTCCTGCAGGACATCCACTGGGCCAACGGCCTCTTCGGCTACTTCCCGACCTACGCCCTGGGATCGATGCTCGCCCACCAGCTCTTCGAAGCTGCCGAGCGCGAGCTCGGCCCTCTGGAGAGTTCGTTCGCGCAGCTCGACTTTGCGGGCCTGCTGGGCTGGCTGCGCGACCGCGTCCACCGACACGGCGCAACCAAGAGCGCCGACCAGATCACCCGTGACGCCACCGGCCAGAGCCTCGCTCCGACCGCGCTCCTCGACACTGCAAAGGCCCGCGTCGAGACGCTGTACCACTGCTAGTCCTCGCCTGGAGACGCCATGTCGCTCGAACCCGCACCCCGTGACCCGCGCCCCCTCTTCCGTCTGGCTGGGGCGATCTTCGGCTTGACCTTCCTGCTGCTTCTGGCCGCGTGCTCCAAGGAGGCGGACTCCGAGCCGCAGGACGAGCCCAGCAGCGACCCGCAGACCGAAGTCGAGCCCGCGCAGCCCGCGCGCGAGCGCCTGGCCTGGGCTCTCGCCATTCACGGCGGCGCCGGCGTCATCTCCCGCGAGGACTCCGACGCCGACGCCTACTACGATGCCCTCGCCCAGGCGCTCGACCAGGGCCGGGAGGTCCTCCGGAGCGGCGGCGCCGCGCTGGAGGCGGTCGAGGCGGTCGTGGTTGCACTCGAGGATGATCCGAAGTTCAACGCGGGTCGCGGAGCCGTCTTCACGTCCAAAGGTACTCACGAGCTGGACGCGGCCATCATGGACGGACGGAGCCTCGCGGCCGGCGCCGTCACCGGGGTGCGCAACGTGCGCAACCCGATCGAGCTGGCGCGGAAGGTCATGGAGCGCTCCCCCCACGTCCTGCTCGCGGGCGAAGGAGCCGACGAGTACTCGAAGGAGCTGAAGGTCGGCCGAGCGCCGCAGGACTACTTCACGACCCAACGTCGGTACAGGCAGTGGCAGCAGGTCTGGCGTGCGGAGCGGCGCGGCGAGACCAGCTCCACCGGCTACGGCACGGTGGGTGCCGTAGCGCTCGACCGGTACGGCAACCTCGCCGCCGCCACGTCCACCGGAGGCATGACGAACAAGCGCTTCGGTCGGGTCGGAGACGTGCCCATCGTCGGCGCCGGGACCTACGCGAACAACGCCACGGCAGCCATCTCGGCCACCGGGCGGGGCGAGGAGTTCATGCGCCACGTGGTCGCCCACGACATCTCCGCTCGCATGGCCTACGGCGGCGCGAGCCTGGAGGAGGCTTCGACCACCGTCATCGACGAGGTGCTCGCCGCCGGCGACGGCGGCATCATCGCTGTGGACGCGTTGGGTGCGATCTCGATGCCCTTCAACTCTCAGGGCATGTTCCGGGGTGCGGCGGACGCCGACGGGCGCTTCGAGGTGGGGATCTGGGACGAGCTCGTCGATCGCTCCTCGGCGGTGTCGAACTGAGCCGGGTCTGCTAGGGTTCCTCAAGCCGAGGGAGCGCCCCGACGCCCGACGCGTAACCTCGGGAACCCGGCGGAGTCCCTAGGGGTAGTGCGCAAGAAGCACCACCCGCCGTGGTCGGCCATCTCACCCCACCCTTTCAGCCGTGAGGACCTCATCGTGCGTCCGCGAGCCCCGCAAATCCGAGTTCGACTCCCCCTCACCGCGCTGGCTGCAGCCGGCCTCCTGATCGCCGGCTCCCTCTCGGCGCAGCAGGTCCGGCAGGCGCAACGGTCCCCCACCTTCAAGCCGATCGGCCTCTATCAGCTGCAGCTCGACGGGGCACTCGACCCGGGAGCCCGCATCTTCCACTCCGCGGGCCTCGGCACGATCCTCGTGGTCAGCGACCAGCTCAGCACCGTGGTGGAGCTGGTGCCAGGGCGAGGCAAGACCTTTGGTGCCTACTCGCCGGACGACTTCTTCCGCAACGTGGACGGCACGTACGACAAGCTCCCCAACGTGCTGCCGATCGAAGAGGGTAGCTTTGCCCTGAACGGCGACCTCCCCAACTTCACGGTCGAAGGACGCCGCGCGGAGTTCACCAAGAAGCCGCCTCTCCTCGGCTCCCAGCAGCGTGCCGGACTGATCGAGCACGACCCCACCTACGGCGAGCGGAGCAAGCTCTACTCCCCCATCGACCAGTACATCGACATGCTGAAGAACGTCGACGAAGAGGTCGAGGTGCGCATCTTCTTCGGCTCCTGGTGCACCGTCTGCGCAGAGTTCGTGCCGCACATCCTGCGCGTGCAGGAGACCCTCTCGGACACGAAGGTCCGCTTCACCTTCCACGGTCTTCCACAGAGCTTCGACGACCCGGAAGCCAAGAAGCTCAAGGTGACGCAGGTGCCCACGGGCATCATCTTCAAGGGTGGCGAGGAGATCGGTCGCGCAACGGGGTACAGCTGGCAGTACCCGTCGATGACCATCGTCAACACCCTGAGTCGTCGACAGCCCTAGCTCGAGGTCTCGTCCTCCAGGACGACCGCCGTACCGTAGGCCAGCAGCTCGGCAGCGGTCGACATGACCATCGAGGTGGTCAGCCGAACTCCGACGATCCCGTTGGCGCCGAGGGCTTCGGCCTCCTCGACCATGCGATCGAGAGCCTGCTCCCGGGACTCGGCAAAGAGCTTGGTGTACTCGGGCACCTCCCCACCGACCACTCCGCGAAGGCCCGCGAGGATGTCCTTGCCGAGGTGACGCGTACGAATCGTGTTCCCACGCACGAGTCCGAGCACGCGGACCACTCGCTTTCCGTCCAGACTTTCCGAGGTCGTCACGATCACTTCTTCACTCCTCTGTAACGGTCTTTCGGCGCCACGTGGAGCCGATCCAAGAGCACCGAGACGAACAGCGCGAGCCCTCCGGTGAGGCCCAGCGCGCCGAGCACGCGCCCGACCAGGATCTCCGTGTCGCCCTGAGGCAGCCAGACGCTCACGGCCAGGATGCCGATCAGCCAGAGGAGCAGGAGCAGCAGCCCCCCGCCGCGCATCCATCGGCTGACCCCGCCCTTGGGACGCTCGTCCCACTGCAGGTCGTCGGTCTCGAACTTCGTTCCCATGGTCATCTCCCGTTGTTCCTGCATGTCGCGCACCTCTGTCGCGCACGTCGTGCACTCCTCCAGGTGCAGCCGGACGCGCTGGCGATCTCCCTGTGTGAGCATTCCGTCCAGATACCCGGTCAGATGCTCCTCCGGAAAGCTCCGCTCGCACTGAGAGCTCATGCGATCTCTCCCCCCTCGAGAACCTCGCTGCGGAGGGCCTTCCGAGCGCGGTGCAGTCGCGACATCACCGTGCCCTGGGCCACTCCGAGCACGTCGGCGATCTCGCCGTAGCTGAGGTCCTGGTAGTCGCGCAGCACGAGGATCTCGCGGTGGTCTTCGTTCAGGCGCTGCAAGGCCGCAAAAAGCGCCTTCTGCCTTTCCCGTCTCTGGGCGTCCAGGCCGGGATCGGCGCTGGGATCGGCGATCTGGAGAGGCGCCTCGTCGCCCTCGTCATCGAGCGAGCGGTGTCGCCGGATCTTGCCTCGCCGCGTCATGTCGACGACACAGTTGCGCACGATCCGGCGCAGCCACGGCTCGAACGGACGCTCCGGGTCGAGTCGATCGAGCGCGCCGAAGAACCGCACCAGGGCGTCCTGGGCCGCATCTCGCGCAGCATCCCGGCGGCCCAGCAGCTGCAGCGCCAAGAGGAACGCGACGCGGCTGGCTCGCCCGCCGAGCTCTTCGCGCGCGGCCCTGTCGCCCGCCTGCGCGCGGCGCACCAGACCGTTCGCCGCGTCGTCGACACCCTCGTGCATCAGCGGCGTCGACCACGGCGGACCGGGGCGCCCGGCGGTCTGCGACATTCTCGTGCTTTCGGCTGCATGCTCCACACACACTCTACGGCCAGCGCCGGACGCTATTCCCTCGATGTCCGGCCACGCGGCCCGTCGGGCGTCGAGAGCCTGGCTCCCCCGCCTGCCTCACCGTACACTGAGCGCCATGACAACCTACGAAGACGCCTACGAACGGTCGATTCACGACCCCGACACCTTCTGGGCCGAGGCGGCCCGGGCCATCGACTGGCACCGCTCCTGGGACACCGTCCTCGAGGCGGACGCCTCCCCTGCCGCGCGCTGGTTCACGGGCGCCGAGGTGAACACGTGTCACAACGCGGTCGATCGACACGTCGAGGCTGGGCGCGGCGATCAGGCAGCTCTGATTTACGACAGCCCGGTCACCTCGACGAAGGCCACGCTCACGTACGCCGAGCTTCAGGAGCAGGTGGCGCTCTTCGCCGGCGCGCTGTCGTCCCGGGGGGTCGCGGCCGGCGACCGCGTCCTGCTCTACATGCCAATGATCCCCGAAGCGATCGTGGCCATGTTGGCCTGTGCGCGTCTCGGCGCAATCCACAGCGTGGTGTTCGGGGGGTTTGCTCCGCGCGAGCTCAGCACGCGCATCGACGACGCCGCACCGAAGGTGATCGTGTCGGCTTCGTGTGGCATCGAGGTCCAGCGGGTCATCGAGTACAAACCCCTCCTCGACGAAGCGATCGAGCTCAGCCGCCACAAGCCGGAGTGCTGCATCGTCCGGCAGAGACCCGAGGCCGAAGCGACCCTCCTGGCGGAGCGTGACGTCGAATGGGACGAAGCCCTGATCGGAGCCGTACCGCAGCCCTGCACGCCGGTCGCCGCCACCGATCCGCTCTACATCCTCTACACCTCGGGAACCACGGGGCAGCCCAAAGGAGTGGTCCGCGACAACGGCGGGCACCTCGTCGCACTCGCGTGGTCGATGAAACACGTCTATGGCATGGAGCCGGGAGAGGTCTTCTGGGCGGCGTCGGACATCGGCTGGGTCGTGGGCCACTCGTACATCGTGTACGCGCCGTTGATCTACGGCTGCACGACGGTGCTCTACGAAGGCAAGCCGGTGGGAACCCCGGACGCAGGCGCCTTCTGGCGGGTGATCTCCGAGCACCGGGTGCGCGCGCTCTTCACGGCACCCACCGCGTTCCGCGCGATCAAGCGCGAAGACCCGCAGGCGCTCCACCTCGACACCTACGATCTGGAGCACTTCCGCACCCTCTTCCTCGCGGGTGAGCGTGCCGACCCGGACACGATCCGGTGGGCGGAAGAGCACCTTCGAGTTCCCGTCATCGACCACTGGTGGCAGACGGAGACCGGCTGGCCGATGGTCGCCAACTGCCAGGGGCTGGATCCGAAGCCCGTCAAGCACGGGTCGCCGACGCTGCCCGTGCCCGGGTACCGCATCGAGGTGCTCGACCACGCGTCGAAGCCCGTCGCGGCGGGAGAGACCGGAGCCATCGTCGCGCGCCTCCCCCTCCCCCCAGGCTGCCTGCCGACGCTCTGGAACAACGAGGAGGGGTTCTCGAGCTCCTATCTCGAGGAGTTCCCGGGCTACTACAAGACCGGCGACGCCGGCTTCGTGGACGAGGACGGATACGTGTACATCATGAGCCGGACCGACGATCTCATCAACGTCGCTGGACACCGCCTCTCCACAGGCGGAATGGAGGAGATCCTCGCGGAGCACCCGGACGTCGCGGAGTGTGCGGTGATCGGCGTGGCCGACACGCTCAAGGGGCAGATTCCCCTGGGTCTCGTGGTCGTGAACGCCGACGCGCAGCGTGACGAAGGCGAGCTGGTGCGCGAGCTCATCCAGAGCGTGCGCGACAAGCTCGGCGCCGTGGCCTCGTTCAAGGTGGCCGCTGTCGTCGACCGCCTTCCGAAGACGCGCTCGGGCAAGGTGCTGCGTGGAACCATGAGCGCGCTGGCCGACGGCGAGTCGCCCCGGGTTCCGGCGACGATCGACGATCCCGCGATTCTGGACGAGATCCGCCAGACGCTCGAGGAGCTCGGCTACCCGAAAGGCGCCTGACCCCGCTCAGGGATCGGCCGCGACACTCTCCCGCGGTGCGGGGGGCTGCTTCATCCTGTGGCGCCAGCGGCCGAGAACCTGATTCACGCCATGGTCCCGGTGCAGAAAGGGCACGACCGGACGCTTGCGTACGCCGAGGTCGCGGCGGAGCCGGATGAGCTGCTGGTTGGTCGGGTCGACCTTGAGGCCGTCGCGGATCGCGCGCAGGGCCTTCCGCCGCGCGCTGAGCATCAGGTAGATCTGGGCGAGGTTGAGGTAGTTCTCGGGGTTGAAGAACTCCAGCTCGATCCCCTTCTGGCAGAGCTTCACACCCTCGTTGTAGCGGCCTTCGAAGCCTGCGATGCAGTACCCGAGAAACGAGTAGTAGCGCCCCGGAAGGTCGTGCGGGGCCTCGGCGGCGGCAACCATCTGCAACAGCCGGAACCCGTCCTCGAGCTCACCCGCCCGACAGTGGTGGATTCCCTGTGCGACAGCACGACGAATGTCGGGCGCGGTCTCGGCTTGCGTCACATCAACCTCCTCAGCACATCGAAACTCATCGGATGGGTGGCGCGGCCGCCTTCGCAGCAGCGCCGACTGGAGAGCATAGCAAGACTTATCGATATAGATGCAACTACCGTCCGACGCGCGTCCGCTCCCCCGCCGAACGATCCGCAGAGACTGTGGAAAACCCTGTGGAAGAAGGGCGTCTCCGCCGCCGTAGATCCTTCTTTTTCAGGTCTTTAAGACCACTTTGCACTGAAAGCTGTGCGCTTCAGGGGGCTCTCCGTAAGCCGCTGATTCCAAACGACTTCCGCGGCCCCTCGCACCCCGTTCCGGGCTCAAGACCGCGGCGGACAGACGGTGGCGTCGCACCAGGAGGACCAATCCCCCTGCGCGAGTCTCTCGAGACCCTCGACCAGGCGGCCCGGTGTCCGCCCGTCGGCGAGGAGCGAGCCGACACCCCGCTCCCGAAAGGCGAGCACGGTGCGTGCCCGCAGGGCCACTCCACCCGTCACGTCGACGCCCCGCGGAGCGCCGAGCGCCACGTCCTCCAGCCGTTCCATGCGCTCGACCCGCGCTCCGTCGGCGTCGTGCAGGCCGGGGGTCTCGCCCAGCCAGAGCACGCCGACCGGCTGCAGCGCGTGCTCCTCGAGGGCAGCACAGAGCGCCAGGAACACGTCTTCGGTGGACAGGATGCGCAGACCTCCGGCGCGCGTCGCCACGACGTCGCCGTGGACGACGGGCACCATCCCCGCCGAGACGGCCCCCAGGAGCGCTCGCACGCCGACGAAGTCATCCCCGTCTGCACCCGCCACGGTGGCCGCCGACGGCGACACGGAAAACGCCGGCACTCCGGCCACCACCAGCGCCTCGCGCACCAACAGGTGCAGGCGCCCGGCCGCCAGTTGCGTCGCAGCGGCCGCATCCCGCAGGGCCGGCGACGGCGCTCCGGTGCCGTCACTCTCCGCCAGCGGCGTTCCGCGCGCTGCCATGTGGCCGAAGGAGCCGCTGCCGTGACCGACGACCACGGCGGTCTCTCGGGATGCGTCCCCGAGAAACGTTGCGAGCTCGCGGCAGAGCCGCCCGAGAACGACCGCGCGGACCGTCTCGGCCATCGCCTTGTCGGTGATGAGGGAGCCGCCGAGCTTGACGAACAAAAGCCTCACGAGGCCCCTGAGGCGGAGTCGGTCCGAAGGACCAGCTTCCCGAGCAGGCCTCCTTCGGCCATCTGTGCATAAGCCTGCGGGAGCTCGTCGAACGGAAGCACGCGGTCGACCACCGGCACGAGCGCGCCGCCGTCGAAGCGCTCGCCGGCGAACTCCCAGAAGCTGGCGACCAGCCCGGCCTTCTCCTCGCGCGAGCGGGACCGGAGTACCGATCCGATGATGTGCAGCCGCTTGCGCATGAGGAGGCCCAGGTCGAGCGTGCCGGCTGGCCCCGCCATCAGACCGACGAGCACCAGCCGGCCGCGCGGGCGGATGACGCCGAGCAGGTCTCGGAAGCCCTCCCCGCCGACGAGGTCCATCACGAGGTCGACTCCCTGACCGTCCGTGAGCTCCCGCACCTCCTCCGCGAAGCTGTCACCGAGGAGCACCGTGCCGTCGCTTCCCCACTTCGAGAGCTCTTCGAGGCGCTCGCGGTTGCGACCGGCCACCAGGACCCGGGCACCCAGCTCCCGGGCGAGCTGGGTGGCGAACGTTCCGATCCCCGAGGCCGCGGCCGTGATCAAACACGTCTGCCCGCGGCACAGCTGACCTTCGACCACGAGGTTCGTCCAGGAGGTGAGCGCCGCCTCCGGAAGGGCGGCGGCCTCGGCCCAGCCGAGCTGCCGCGGGACCGGCATCGCCTGCGCAGCGGGAACGGCGACCTTCGTCGCATGACCGCCGCCCGCGAGCAGCGCCATCACCCGGTCACCGACGGAGAACTCGGTCACGCCCTCTCCCAGCCCGATCACCTCACCCGCGCACTCGAGCCCCGGGATCGTGCTTTCGCTCGGGGGTGGTGGATACAGACCCCGCACCTGCAACAGGTCCGCTCGGTTGAGCGCCGTGGCACGGATGTCGACGAGGAGCTCTCCAGGGCCGGGAGCCGGATCCGGAAACTCGGCGAGCGAGAGCTCGGGGCTCCCGCCACCCTCGGTCTGGGCGTGTAGTCCGATCATGGCGCTCGTCCTTCCGTCGGGGCGGCCACGCCGCGTCAGGGGTAGATCTTGTGCAGCATGCGCGGGTACGGGATCGTCTCGCGCAGGTGCGGCACGTTGCACATCCAGGCGACGAAGCGCTCGAGGCCCATGCCGAAGCCGCTGTGCGGGAACGTGCCGTACTTGCGCACGTCCAGGTACCACTGGAACGCCTCGATCGGCAGCTCGTGCTCTTCGATGCGCTGCAGCAGGAGGTCGTGGTCGTGGATCCTCTGGCTCCCTCCGATGATCTCGCCGTAGCCCTCGGGCGCGATGACGTCGAGCGCCAGCGCAAGGCTGTCGTCCTCTGGATCGGGCTGCATGTAGAACGCCTTGATGGCAGCCGGGTAGTGGGTCACCAGCACCGGTCGGTCGAACTGCTGGGCCAGGAGGGTCTCCTCCTCCGCGCCGAAGTCGTCGCCAAACGCGACCTCCTGTCCGAGCCCCCGCAGACGCTCGATCGCCTCGGCATAGCGGATGCGCGGCAGCGGCGCCGCGACCCGCTCGAGCGCACCGGTGTCGCGCTCGAGCACACGGAACGGCTCCGCGCAGCGGTCCAGGATCCGGCCGACGACCTCGGAGAGGAAACTCTCGGCCAGCTCGCAGAGGCCTTCGAACTCCATGAAGGCCACTTCCGGCTCCACCATCCAGAACTCCATGAGGTGGCGCCGCGTCTTCGACTTCTCGGCGCGGAACGTCGGCCCGAAACAGTAGACCTTGCCGAAGGCGGCCGCGGCGGGCTCGAGGTACAGCTGACCCGACTGGCTGAGGAACGCCGGATCGCCGAAGTAGTCGGTCTCGAACAGGGTCGAGGTGCCTTCGCACGCCGCCGGTGTGAGGATCGGCGAATCGATGAGGACGTAGTCACGCGACTGGAAGAACTCGCGGATCGCGTGGACCGCTTCGCTCCGGACCTTGAGCACGGCCCGCTGCCGGCTCGAGCGGAGCCACAGGTGACGGTGGTCCATGAGGAACGCCGTCCCGTGCTCCTTCTTGGTGATCGGATAGTCCTCGACCGGCAGTGCCAGCACGGAGAACGTGTCCACGTGGAGCTCGACTCCGCTGGGCGAGCGCGCGTCCTCGGAGACGCGGCCCTGCACCGACACCGCGGCCTCCTGGCTCGAGCTTTTCATCGCCTCCCAGGACGACTCGTCCACGTCGCGACGCGAGACCACACACTGGACCACCCCGCTGCCGTCCCTCAGCTGCACGAATCCCAGCTTGCCCGAGGAGCGGAGGTTCTCGATCCAGCCCTGAAGCGAGACCGACTCACCGACCTTCTCGGGCAGCCGCGAGATCGCCACGGATTCAACTTCAGTCGTCATCTACACCTCCTTGCCGCCGGAGATCGGCGGCCCGGTCTCCCCGACGTCGGCGCCGGGTAGGCCCTCCAACGCCAGGATCGCGGCGGCGAGCTCCGCCCGCTTCTTGCTACTTCCACGCCCGACGGCCACTGGCGAGCCGTCGACGTGGCACTCCACCACGAACTCCTTCTCGTGGTCGGGCCCCGAGGAGCGCACGACGCGGTAGCGTGGAAGAGCGCCCCCTCGTGCCTGCTGGTACTCCTGCAGCCGGGTCTTGGCGTCCTGACCTTCGAGCATCGGCTCGGCCGACAGTCGCTCCTCGAAGAACGGGGCCAGAAGAGTCAGCACGGGGCCGAGGCCACCATCCAGGTACAGGGCGCCCAGGACGGCCTCCATCGCGTCGGCGAGCAGAGAGGGCTTCTCCCGCCCGCCGGAGCGCGCCTCCCCCTGGCCCAGACGCAGCGCTGCGCCCAGGTCGAGCTCGCGTGCCAGTGCCGCGAGCGCCTGACGGCTCACGAGATAGCTCTTGCGCCGCGCCAGGCGCCCTTCGGGGACTCCCTGAAAGCGCGAGTAGAGCCAGCCCGCGCAGGCCAGTCCGAGGACCGCGTCGCCGAGAAACTCGAGCCTCTCGTTGTGGTCCTCCTGCTGCTCGGCGGAGTACGAGCGGTGCGTCAGGCTCCGCTCCACGAGAGCCGGATCGGAGAAGACGTGGCCGCTGCGTTCTTCGATGAGCCGCCTGAGCTCGGTCCGCGCCTCTTCCATGGGGCGAACTGTAGCAGCGGGTCCGCCCTCAGCGGCGCTTGAATCTGCGCTCCAGATCGATGTCCTCCATCCGCAGAACCACCGGTCTCCCGTGCGGGCAGGACCAGGGATTCTCGGCCTGGAACAGCTCGGACACGAGGGCCTGCATCTCCTCCTGATTCAGGGGGTGGTGCATCTTCACGGCCGACCTGCACGCCATGCTCGCAGCGAGGGTCTCCACCATCTCTTCGCCGAGCTCCAGCGCGCCACCGGCAGCTCGCGCACCCAGCTCACGGAGCATCGCTTCGGCCTCCTCGAGGCGCAGGATCGCGGGCACCCTCGAGAGGGCCACGGTACCGGAAGAGAGCGCCGACACGCTGAAGCCGAGCGACTCGAGGCCTTCGCTCTGCTCTTCGATCGCCGCCGCACCGGTGACCCCGAGCTCGAGGAGGAGCGGCTCGACCAGCGCCTGGCTCTCCACGACGCGTCCCGCCAGTGCGCCGCGGAAGCGCTCGTACAGGATCCGCTCGTGGGCCACGTGCTGGTCGATCAGGAGCAGCGCGTCGGGAGCCTCCAAGAGGATGAGCGAGCCTTTGTACTGCCCGAGCAGACGAAGCGACTCCCGACCCCTGCGCCGGCCCGAGAGCGGCACGTGCGCCGCACGCTCGGGCGCGTAGGCCACCTCCGCCAGGCTCGGCTGCATCGGCGCCTGGAGCCCGGGCTCCCGCGAGACGTCCGGCCCAACCCGCTGCTCTCCCGCACTCGGCACGAGTCGATCGAAGGTCGCCTGCCGCCCTCCGGCCCCTTCCCAGGCCGACGGCGGCAGCGCACCCTCGGGCACGGGCTCGAGCGGTGCCTCGACCTCGCCCCGCGCCTCGTTCACTGCGAGGCGCAGTGCGTTGTAGACCGTGCCGAAGATCGCCTCGTCGCGGAACCGCACCTCTGCCTTCTGCGGATGTACGTTCACGTCGACCGAGCTCTCGGGAACCTCCAGATACAGGAAAAGGGAAGGGAATCGATCCGTCTTCCACTCGTTGCGCACGCAGCGGTAGAACAGAGCCAGGAGGCGCCGGTCCTTGAGGAGACGGCGATTCACGAACACGAAGGCTCGACGTCCTCTGCTCGTCTCCGGCGAGCCCACGAAGCCTCCCACCAGACTGCTCGAGCGGATCTCGGTGAGCCGGCTGGCGAGCTGCGACCCGAACAGCTGCGCGATGCGCTCGAGGTGCCCGGCGCTGTCTTCGTCACAGCGCGGGGAATCGAGAACCTCACGCCCCTCGTGCTCGAGACGGAACGCCACCTCCGGATGCGCAAGAGCGTAGCCCTGAACGACCTCGAGGCACCTGCGGGCTTCCGTCTGTGGGCGCTTCAGGAACTGAAGTCGAGCGGGAACGTTGTAAAACAGCGACCGCACCTCGAGCCGCGTCCCGACCGGCGACGCTGCCGGCTCGTCGCGTTGGGACACGCCACCCCAGATCTCGACGAGATGCCCCTCGCCCTGTTCGGCCGCGGTGAGCAGCCGCACCTTCGCCACGGAGGCAATTGCGGCCAGAGCCTCACCACGAAAGCCGAGCGTCGACACGCCCTCGAGATCCGAGAACTCGCGGATCTTGCTGGTCGCGTGCCTGCCGAAGGCGAGTCGGGCGTCGGCGGGTGACATCCCGCGGCCGTCGTCGCGGACCGTGATGCTCGACTTGCCGCCGTCTTCCAGAATCACCTCGATCCGCCGGGCACCGGCGTCGAGCGAGTTCTCGACCGCCTCTTTGACCACGGACGCCGGGCGCTCGACGACCTCACCAGCGGCGATCTGGCTGATCAGCCCATCGTCGAGGAAACGGATCTCAGGCATCGGGGCGCCACATCGCCCGGAGCGCGATCAACCCTGATCCCCCGGGCCTTCCAGACCCTCCGCAAAGCCGCCGGGCCCGAAGGCGAGGTGCGCGCGGGCGGCCGCGAGCCGGGCGATCGGGACGCGGTACGGCGAGCACGACACGTAGTCGAGTCCGCAGCGCTCGAAGAACTCGATCGAGTGGGCCTCTCCCCCGTGCTCCCCGCAGACGCCGAGCTTCAGTTCGGGGCGAGCCATGCGTCCTCGACGGGCAGCAATCTCGACGAGCTGGCCGACACCGTCCGTATCGAGGCGCTCGAACGGGTCGTACGGCACGATCCCGTCTTCGATGTACCGCGGCAGGAACCGCCCGACGTCGTCCCGGGAGTAGCCGTACGTCATCTGGGTGAGGTCGTTCGTTCCGAAAGAGAAGAAGTCGCTGTGGCGCGCGATGCGGCTCGCCATGAGAGCCGCGCGTGGCACCTCGATCATCGTCCCGATCAGGATCTCGAGATCGGCGCCAAGCTCTTTCACCAGAGCGGTGATCCGGGCGTCAACGAGCGCCCGGAGCTGGGCGATCTCTTCTTCGACCCCCGTCAGCGGCACCATGATCTCGGGGCGCACCGGGATCCCCTCGCTCGAGACCGCTGCCGCAGCTCGCACGATGGCCTCCACCTGCATCTCGTAGACCTCCGGATGCGTCAGGCCGAGTCGGCAGCCGCGATGCCCCAGCATGGGGTTGGTCTCCTCGAGCCCGGCCGCGATGTCGGCCACCGCCTCGACCGTCTGCCCCATCTGCTCCGCGAGTGCTTCGAGGGCGCGGGAGCCATGGGGGAGAAACTCGTGCAGGGGCGGATCGAGCAGGCGGATGGTGGCCGGAAGGCCCGACAAGGCGCGGAAGATCCCCTCGAAGTCGGACTGCTGCATGGGCAGGAGACGTTCGAGGGCGGAACGCCGCTGAGCCT
Organism: Candidatus Multivoraceae bacterium; assembly: GCA_965223385.1. Taxonomy (GTDB): domain Bacteria; phylum Acidobacteriota; class Thermoanaerobaculia; order Multivoradales; family Multivoraceae; genus JBCCLJ01. The sequence goes on from CBDCWR010000005.1 coordinate 118,809, forward strand.
CGTCCCGCGCGAGGATCATCTGCCGCACCCATCCGATCCGCTCGCCGTGGAAAAACATGTGCTCCGTGCGGCACAGCCCGATCCCTTCGGCGCCGAGGGTCCGCGCCACCTCGGCGTCTTCGGGTGTGTCGGCGTTCGCCCGGACTCGCAGGCGCCGCTCCCGATCCGCCCAACGGCCGAGAGACTCGAAGGCGCTGAGGGCGGCCGACTCCGCCTCCGGCTGGTTGCCGAGCACGAGTGCCTCGACCACCTCCGAAGGCCTGGTCTCCACCGAGCCCACGAGGATCTCACCGCGGGTTCCGTCAATGGAGAGCTGATCTCCCTCGCGCAGCACCTGACCCGAGGCCCGGAGCTCACCGGCTGCGTCGTCCACCACCAGCTCGGCGGCGCCGACGACGCAGGGTTTGCCGAGACCCCGTGCCACGACCGCGGCGTGGGAGGTCATGCCCCCGCGCGTCGTCAGAATGCCCATCGACGCGTGCATCCCGACGATGTCTTCCGGCGAGGTCTCGTTGCGCACCAGGATGACCGGGCCCTCCCCTGCCATCTCGGCGGCCTTTTCGGCCGTGAAGGCAATGCGACCCGACGCCGCGCCGGGGCCCGCGGCGAGCCCCATGCCCAGCAGGCTCCCCTCGTCGAGCGCACGCCGACGCTCCTCGCGATCGAAGACCGGAGCCATCATCTGCACCAGATGCTGCGGCTCCACGCGGCGCAGAGCCTCGCGATGGTCGATGAGGCGCTCGCGGACCATGTCCACGGCGATGCGAACGGCCGCCGGGCCACTCCTCTTGCCGGCCCGGGTCTGGAGCATGAACAGCTCGCCGTGCTGAATGGTGAACTCCAGATCCTGCATGTTCCGGAAGTGACGCTCCAGCGTCTCGCACACGGTCTGCAATGTCGCGTGGGCCTGCGGGAATTGGTCCGCCAGCCCGCCGTCACCGTTCGACGGCGCGATCGGGCGCGGGGTGTGGGTGCCGGCGACGACGTCCTCCCCCTGCGCATTGACGAGGTACTCCCCGTACAAGGCGTGCTCCCCGGTCGACGGATCGCGGGTGAACGCCACACCGGTCGCACAGTCCTCGCCGCGATTGCCGAACACCATGGCCTGCACCGTCACACCCGTGCCGAGGTCCTCTGGAATGTCCTGCAGCTTGCGGTAGTGGCGGGCCCGCGGATTGTCCCAGCTTCGGAACACGGCTCCGATGGCACCCCACAGCTGCTCCCGAGGGTCCTGCGGGAACGTGTGCCCCTCTCCTGCGAGGATCTCCCTCATGGTGCCGATCAACGCATCGAGCGCCTCCACCGAGAGCTCCTGGTCACCCTCTACCCCGTCTCGAGCCACGGCGGCCTGCACGGCGTCATGGAACTTCGAGTAGTCGACCCCCAGCACGACGTCGCCGTACATGGTGAGCAGTCGGCGATAGCAGTCGCGGTAGAAGCGCGCGGCATCCCCCGCGGTCTGCGCCTCCACGATCGCGTCGTTGAGGCCCAGATTCAGGATCGTGTCCATCATTCCCGGCATCGAGATGGCCGCTCCCGAGCGCACGGAGACCAGAAGGGGGGCCCCGGTGGAGCCGAAGCCCTGCCCGAGACTCGACTCGAGCGCGGCCAGCTGATGCTCGACCTGTGTGGTCAGTGCGTCCGGGAACGAGCCGTCGCTCCGCTGGAACTCCCGACAGACATCGGTGGTCAGGGTGAAGCCCGGCGGCACCGGGATTCCCAGCAGGCTCATCTCCGCGAGCCCCGCGCCTTTGCCGCCCAGAAGCTCCTTCTGATCGCCGCTGCCATCGGCGCGACCGCCTCCGAAGGCGTAGACCAGCTTCAGGTTCTCCGACATTCAGGCTCCTCCCAGAGACACGTCTTCGACGGGGCCCTCGCGGGGCCGTTTGCGTGGAGGTGGATTGTCGCACAGGGGCACACCACCCCTCGCGGGTGGACCTAGCCTTCCGGGACCAGCTGCCCGAGCCTCACCTGCCCGGAGTAGACACGGTGCACCTCCTGCACCAGGGCCAGCCGATTGTCGCGCACCGCCTCGACGCCGTCGCGCACGAGCACCTCCTGCAGGAGCCGCTCCGCAGCCCGCTGGAGCCGGAGCATCAGCTCGAACCACTCCTCGCCGTCACCCTCCGCCATGCTGCCGCGAATCTGAGGCTCCAGACGCTGGAGCTCGACGTAGAGGTCCTTCTCGGCGTCTTCGGCGAGCAGCCGGACGTCGACCGTGCCCTCCGGCGCATCCTGGAGCACGTCGACCAGGCGCACCGACGTTCGCGCGAGGTCCTGCAGCTGCGGTCGCCCCCGGAGGCTCTGCACCACGCTCGCGCGGTGGCGAATCGTCCCCACGACCCGCCCGCCTTCGCCCCCGAGCAGCACGGCGTGCACCGTCTCGGGAGAGATGCCGTCCGTGGCCAGGACGGCGAGCAACGCTTCGTCGAGCAGGCCACACAGGCTCCGCGCGACATCACCCGCGCGCCCTCCCAGGCCCGGGCGGCCGGTGGCTGCACGCGTCGCAGCGCGGTGCAGGTCGAGGCCGATCGACTCCGTGGCCAGCGCGCGCACGATCCGTCGTGCGATCGCACGCGCTCCGTAGCGGTCGATCCGATCGAGAGGCTCGCCCGGAGTCGGGATCTCACCCAGGAGCGCCAGGGACACGAGGGTGTCCAGGTGCTCGGCGAGGAGCACCACGCGGCCCGCGAGGCTCCGTGGCAGGTCGTCCCCCTGCAGCTGCCCACACTCGTAGATCGCCTGCCACACCGACTCGGGGTAACCCTCCGTGCGGGCGAGCACGCCGCCGTACACGCCGCGAAGGCTCGGCAGTGCCCGCACGATGTCGGTCGTCCGGTCGGCCTCGAGCAGCGCGGCAGCTTCTGCCACCACGTCGACGCTGACGACGTCGCCGAGGTCCTCTGCCAGGCGACCGGCCATGCGCGAGAGGCGCATGGACCGCTGCGCCAAGGACTCCCCGGCCTCGTCGGTGGCAACCCGCCGCGCCAGCGGCACCTCGCGGTCGCGCGCGTACAGCTCGCCGAGCGACTCCAGCAGGCCATTGACCGACCACTCGAAGCCACCCTGCGCGCGGCCGGACGGATCGTCGGGTCGATCCAGCGCCGCGAGAAAGTGCGGGAGCAGCGTCTCGTCACGCTCGACGGCCACCACCTGGCGCAGCTCGCGCAGTGCCGTCACCAGGAGCTCCGGGGGCAGCTGGAGGTGACTGCGGTCGAAGGAGCCGATTACGGCGCCCGGGATCTCACACCCTGCGGCGAGCTGGTCGAGCAGACCACCTTCGGACGCCGGCGTCCCGCCGACGTCCTCGGCCAGCTGGGAGAAACGCTCGAGGAGGAGCCGACGCCGGTCGGCGAAGCGCGCCTCGATGCCGAGGTGGGAGAGGCGTTGACCGTACTCCTCCACGCTCGCCACCGGGAACGGTCGCGGAGACAACGTCGGATGGCCGATGGTCGTGTTCGACGCCCGAACTCCGAACACCTCGAACGGCACCCTCTCACCGTCGAGGAGTGCGAGGATCCCCGAGACCGGCCGGAACCACGGCCCCTGGCCGCGCCCCCACCGCACCCCGTCCGCGAGATCGAACGTGGTGATCCCTCGCGCCAGGGCTTGGCCGACCAGATCCAGGCGCGAAACTCCGGTCTCCCGATCCAGAAGGAAGCGCTCCACTCCCTCGACCTCCTGTGTCCGCAGGGCTTCGAAGTCGGCGGCGTGCTCGTCGAGGAACGTGGTGAGTACGGCGCTTGCGGTCCCGTCGTCCTCGAGACCCTCCTCGACCGTCGGACCTTCGACGGACTCCGTGGGGCGCTCCATCTCGGGGAGATCCCGGAAGAGCACCATGAGCCGCCGTCCCGTGAACGAGGTCGACGACTGCCGCGGCCCGAGGTCCACGTCACGGAGGCTCCGCACGAGCGCGTTCTTGAGGCGGAGGGTCACTCCCGCCAAAGACCCCGGAGGCAAGCCTCCGGTGCGCACCTCGAGCAGCAGCTCAGACACCGATCCTCCGCACCACCCCGCTCCTGCCACCGGAGCCCCGCAGGGGGAATCCCCGCGCGCGACGGTCGTCGACCCAGGCGCGCGCGCAGCTGTCCACGACACCAGCGAGTGCTGCCTGCCACGTGGACACGGGATCGTCCTCGCGGGCCCCGGCCAGCGAGGCCTCACGAACGCCCTCGTGCACCGCGGCAAAGGCAGCGAACATACGCCCTTCGTCGAGCACCCGCCGCGCGGTCTCGACCACGTCGTCGACCACCACCTCCGTGCGGCGCCCGTGCGCGATCGCCTGGCGCTGGCGCTCCTCCTCCTCCTCCAGACGGAGCGCACGGTAGTCGAGCGCGCCACTCCACCGCAGGTCCAACAGGCTCGCAACGCGCTGTTGCAGCACCGCCAGGCGCTCCAGGTCGTAGTGCACGAGAAGCGATACCGGCTCGAGCGACTGCCCGCCGGCACGCTGCACCCAGCTCAGCCACCCCGCTTCCACGCCGTCGAGCACCAGCCGCCATCCGACACCGTGCAGGCCCAGCACGGGGTTCTGGCGGATCTCGTCGAAGAACCGCACGTCACGCCGCTCGAGCTCGAAACCCATCGCACGCAGGCTGTCGAGCACCCAGCCCTGCGCAGGCTCCTCGGGCCCTTTCACCACGACCGTCACGCTCTGGCCCAGCACCGTGAACCGGTCGATCCCGAGAAACGCGAACCGGGGCCGGAAGGAGCGCTGGACCTGAGCCGCGGACCAGGGCTCGGGGCCCAACATGCGGAAGAACAGCTGCGGCTCGAAGAGGGGGTGCAGGAGCGACCCGGGGGGCGGGGGCAGCACAGCGGCTCCCTGGCCCGACCAGAAGTCGACGAGCCGAGACGTCAGCTCCTGCACGGGTGCGGGAGGCATCTACGCTCCCGGCCCCGAAGAGCCGCCGGCGGGAACGTGTCCCACCTCACCCAGCGTGCGTCGCATCACCTGGTAGCTGCGGAGCTCGTCTCCCAGGAACTCGCGCCGCACGTGCCGGCAGACCTCCTCGACGCGCTCCAGCACCCCGTCCGTCGGCGGCCGTTCGGCGAGACCTTCGACGCGCTCGCGCGAGATCCGCCGCAGGAACGAGACCACCTGCGGGCCGACGCGAAGCCCCGAGGCGCCGGCGGCGCAGTCTCCACACACGAGCCCCATTCCCCCTTCGACCGCCACCGCGAGATCTCGAAGCTCTGCACCACACTCCGGGCACTCGGTCGGTTCCGGGAAGATCCCGGCGAGACGCAGGATCCAGGCTTCGAAGTAGCGTGCGGCGAGCGAGGTGCCGACACGCCCGGCGAGCAGCGCCTCGAGGGTCGAGTCGAGCAGCCGGAAGAGGCGCCGGCTCTCTTCGTTCTCCTGTGCGAACACCGAAACGTGCTCTGCCATGTAGGCCCCGACGAGGATCCCCTCGAGCTCCTGCTGCAATCCGTCCGCCGGACGCAACAGCTGGACCTCACGCAGACGCGCGAGCTGACTCGTGTCCTTCTCGAACCACCCGAAGCGGACCTTGGCGAGCAGGTGGACCTGCCCGGCGTAGCGCGAGTACTTCGTCCGAGCACCTTTCGCCGCGCCGCGCACCTTCCCGTGCTCCGGCGTGATGAGGGTCACGACCCGGTCGCGGTCGCCGAGGTTCGCCACGTCCACCACCAGCCCCTCCGACTCGAGCAGTCGCATGCGTCACACCACGAGCCAGTCGAACATCATGAACGCGAGAGAAAAATAGATGACGATCCCCAGAATGTCGCTCGTCGTCGTCACCATGGGCCCGGCGGCCACCGCCGGGTCCACCCCGAAGCGCTCGAACAGCAGCGGCACGACCGAGCCCGTGAGCGAGGCCAGGGCGATGGCACACACCAGCGAGACGGCCACGATCAGGGAGAAGGTCGGGTTCCGCTCCACACCGTAGGCCCCGAGACCCACCAGCACGCCGGAGACCAGGCCCAGGAGCAGACCAACGCGCAGCTGCTGGAGCACGAACGGGACGTTGCGCCCCGAGTTCGGAGTGAGCCGGCCCGTGGAGATGCCGCGCACGGCGATCGTCGACGTCTGCGCACCGATGTTGCCGCCCATCCCCATCACGACCGGGGCGCCCATGATGAGGAAAAGCGCCTCCTGGAGCTCGACCTGGAAGAGCTCCATGAGAAAACCCGTCGCACACAGGCCGACCAGGTTGACCAGGATCCACGGCAGTCGGATCCGGGCGACCTTCCACGAGCGCGCCTGGTAGAGCAGCTCGTCGTCGGTCGTTCCGACCATCTTGAAGAAGTCCTCTTCGGCCTCCTCCTGCACGATGTCGATGACATCGTCGACGGTGACGATGCCGACGAGACGGTTCACCTCGTCGGTGACCGGGATCGCCAGGAGGTCGTAGCGCGACGCGAGCTGCGCAACCTCCTCCTGGTCGGTCTCCGTGGTCACCCGGATCACCGAGCCGTTCATGATGGACCCGAGAGTGTCGCTGGGGTCGGCCAGCAGGAGCTGGCGCAGAGACGTGACGCCGACCAGGTCGCCCTCACCGTCGGTGACGTAGAGATAGAAGACCATCTCGATGTCGCCCAGCTGGCGGAGGCTCGAGATGGCCTCACCCACCGTGGTCTCCTCGGGCAACGAGAAGAACTCGGTGTTCATGATGCGGCCGGCGGTGTCGTCGCCGTACGTCAGCTGCGTCTGGAGATCGTCCCCTTCGCTGAGGTCGACGAGCTCGACGACGCGCTCCTTGACGTCGTCGGGCAGCAGGTCCACCACGGCGACGGCATCGTCGACCTGCATCGGACGCACCACCTCGGCGATCTGCTCCGGAGCGAGGCGCTCGACGATGCCAAGCGCCTCGGAAGGCTCCATCGCCAGCAGAACGTCGCCGGCGACGTCGCCGAAGTCGCGCAGCGCGATCTCGAACACCGCCAGCTGCTCGGCCGGGGTCAGCAGGTCGAGCGTCTGCGCGACATCCTCCGGGCGCACCTTGCCGATGACGCGGGAGATGTTCCGCATCGCTCCGCGCCGCACCAGTCGCCGCACGGTGTCGGCGAGGCGCAGCGCGCGCCGGTCGAGAGTCTGTGGCCCGGTGCTCTGCATCCGGCGATGGTATCCCGATCAGAAGTCGCCGGGAGCCGTCAGATCAGGCTGCGCGCCTCGTTCTCGAGCTCACCCAGCCGGCGCGCGTTCTCGCGCCACGAGGGCTCCACCTTGACGTGCAGATCCAGATGGACGCGCGACCCGAGGAAGTCCACGAGATCCTGCCGTGCCAGGGTGCCGATGCGCTTGATCATGTCGCCGCCCCGCCCGACGACGATCCTCTTCTGCCCTTCGCGCTCCACCAGGATGGTCGCGGCGATCCGCACCTGCTGGTCGGGCTCGTCGGGATCTTCCCACTGATCCACGACGACCGCGGAGGCAAACGGCAGCTCTTCGCGCAACAGCCCCAGCAGCTTCTCCCGGATCCGCTCCGCGGCGAGAAAGCGCTCGCTGTGCGGCGTCAGCAGATCCTCCTCGAACGTGGGTGGCCCCTCCGGCACGCCGTCGAAGAGCAGACCCAGCAGAGTGTCGCAGCCTTCTCCGGTCAGAGCGCTCAACGGCACGACGTCCGAGAACACACCGGTCTCGTGCCAGGCGGCCATCATGGGTAGGAGCTTGGGCTTGGCGACCTCGTCGACCTTGTTGAGTGCGAGAACGGCGGGTTTTTCGGACGCGCGAACGATCTCGAGCAGCCTCTCGTCGGTGCCGCGCCGACCCGCCGACGCGTCGACCACCAGCACCACCAGGTCGGCCTCGAGGACCGTGTCGTTCACCGCGCGGATCATGCGTCGGTTCATGCGGTGCTGCGGCTTGTGGACACCCGGCGTATCGAGGAACACGAGCTGCCCCCGGTCTTCAGTGAGCACGCCGACGATGCGCGAGCGTGTGGTCTGGGGCTTGTCGGAGACGATCGCCACCTTCTCACGGAGAAGCTGGTTCATCAGCGTCGACTTGCCTGCATTCGGCCGACCCAGCAGCATCACGTGCCCCGATCTGAAAGCCGATGCCGAGGTCACGGACCACCTCCCGATGTCAGCCAGGGAGACAGCGCGTCGCGCAGATCGAGCTCGAGCGCGTCCATCTCTCCGCTGTCGCTCTCGTGGTCGTAGCCGAGGCAGTGCACCAAGCCGTGCAGCGAAAGGAACCGAAGCTCCAGCGCCAGGGAATGGCCCTCCTGCTCGGCCTGCCGCGCGGCCTGCGGCATCGAGATCACCACGTCGCCGAGGTGGCGACCTTCCGGGGTCTCCTCGCCGGGGAACGACAGGACGTCCGTCGTCCCCTCCCTGTTCCGGTAGGAGTGATTCAGCTCGGCCACCTCCTCGTCGTCACCGAGTCGCACCGCGAAGCTGCCCGGGGAGGCGCCGGCAACCTCGGCCGCAACGAGCGCTGCAGCGAGGAAGGCCGTCAGATCCGCCTCCTCGAGGCCCGCGGACCTCACGCTCTCCGAGACCACCACCGCCACCTCGTAGCCCGACGCGTCAGCTGCGACCATCGACGACGCGCAGGTCGGGGCGCCCGGAGTCCTTGAAATTGAAGCCCGGATAGTCCACGCGCTTGTGGTACGTGTTGAGCAGGACGCGCTCGAAGGCTTCCGCGACGCGGCTGAGGTCGCCCAGCGTGAGGTCGGATTCGTCGAGCTGATCGTCGGCCAGACAGTCGTCCTGGATCCGCTCGAGCAGGTTGCGCACGCTCACCGGCCCTGGATCGACGAGAGTCCGGCTCGCTGCCTCGACGGCATCGGCGTACATGAGGACACCCATCACCTTGTTCTGCGGCCGCGGGCCCGGGTAGCGGAAGCCCTGATCCGAGAGCTCCTCGCCTTCTCCCGCCTGCTCCTTCGCTCGATTGAAGAAGAAGCTCACGCAACGGGTTCCGTGGTGCTGCTCGATGGCGTCGACGAGGGGCTGCGGGAGCCCCGTCTCGCGCGCCAGCTCGACCCCCTCCTTCACGTGGTTGATCACGATGAGGCTGCTCATCGACGGAGCGAGCTTGTCGTGGGGATTGACCCCGTGCTGGTTCTCCACGAAGTACTGGGGGCGCAGGATCTTGCCGATGTCGTGGTAGAGGCCGCCGGCGTACGCGAGCGCCGGGTTCGCACCGATGGCCTCACACCCGGCCTTCGCCAGGTGCGCCACCATCAGCGAGTGCTGAAACGAGCCCGGGGCCTCGAAGGCCAGACGCTGCAGCAGCGGCAGGTTGGTGTCCGACAGCTCGAGCAGCTTCATGTCGGTCGTCACCCAGAGCGCACTCTCGAGCGGTGGCACCACGAAGGCCGACACGGCGGCTACGAACAGGCCCCCGAGGAAGGCGCACACCAGATCGAAGCCGAGCGAGGAGAGAGATGCCGTCTCCGCGCCGTCGAGCGCATGGAGCATCAGGACGGCCGCCATGCCGGTGACGCCGACCACGAGGCCAGCCCGCGTGACCGCCGAGCGCTCCTTCAGACGATCGAGTGCGTAGACGGCACCCAAGGACACGGTCAGCGAATAGAGGATCGCCCAGGACGTCGTCCCACCGACCAGGCTCCCCGCCACCACCGAAAGCGAAAGCGCCGAGATCACGGCGACACCGCGGCCGTAGAAGAGGGAGACCACGAGGGCCAGCGCCCCGAACGGTATGGCGTACTGGTAGCTGCGCGCGGAGTTGAACGGCGCCGCGTCGAAGGAGTTGGCGAGCGCCTCGGCCACGATGGTGCCGCCTTTGACCAGGAGCAGACAGAGCACGATCAGCAGCACGACGCCGCCGAACGTCTTCGCGTCGATCGACACCGCCAGGCGGCTCCTCTTGAGCCCGAACCAGAGCCCCACGGCCACGAGAACCAGCAGCATCGCGTTGCCGGCGATCGGCAGCAGCAGATCGGAGCGATGCCCTTCGCCCGTCATCTCGCGCATGATCGCGACGGTACCGACGTCGAAGGCGTCCCCTTTGCGCACGACCACCTGACCGCGTCGTACCTGGTTGAAGACCTCCTCCTCACCGTCCACGGCGGCCTGGCGGCGCGCCTCGGTCTCGCTCAGGTTGAGGTAGACGTTCGGCGGGATGTTGTTGACGAGGAAGTCGAGGTAGCGCGAGCGCGCGTTGCGATTCCAACCCTGCCAGCGCCCGATCTCGACCTCGAGGTACTCGGCCACCTCGGTCGGATGGCCGCGATACGCGAACAGGTCGACCTGGTGACGCTCCTGGCCCGACTGCAGGCTTCGCACCGTGATGCCGGACAACCGGTTCTCGAGCAGGAGCTGTTTGTTGGCGACCACCCCACCGCGCAGCAGCGTGCGCACGAGCGTGCGGGTGCGATCCTCCAACTCGAGCGCGAAGCGCTGCTCCATGAGCAGTGGCAGCACCGCCTCCGAGACGCGGATCGAGGTCGCGCCTTCGAGCCGTTGGCGCACGCGCTCGAGCGGATCGCCGCCCTCTTCGTCGTCGCCGGCCTCGTCCGACAGCGCCAGAGCTTCGCGGCCGCGAAGGAAAAGCCGCGAGAGCTGCTCGTCCTGCTCGGACGACTTGCCGTAGTCGAAGTCGTAGACCGGCAGCACGGCGTCGCGTGCGCGCTCCTTCTTGGCCGCCGTGGCCTCGAGATCCGGCACGAGCACGTCGCGGCTCGCCAGATAGTCGCGCGTGGCGATCTGGCCAACCTCGACCTCCGGAGCGAGGAACACACCCGACGGCGCGAGGATCCAGGAGCCCACGAGGACTAGGATGGCGCCCCAGGCCAGGTCGTTCTCCAGGATCTTGTTCCAACGGTCCCTGACGGGCTGCTGGCGGCGGCGCATCGGCCTCTCACCCGGGCCGCGCTTCTTCTGCGATCGCTTCCGACGATCCTTCTCGGACGGCGTCCCGTTCCCCATTTACGAGCCCTCCGGTCGGTCTGAAGCGGGGGTCTCCGCGGGCGCTTCCGCCCCCGCATGAGCCGAAGCCTTCCGCTCCTGCTCGTAGCGCGAGTAGGCGGTGACGATGCGCTGGACCAGATCGTGCCGCACCACGTCGCGTCGGCCGAACTCGACGAACGCGATGCCGTCGACCCCGCGGAGGACGCGCGAGGCTTCCATCAGGCCACTGCGCTGCCCCGAAGGTAGATCGATCTGCGTGACGTCGCCGTTGATCACGGCCTTCGACCCGAAGCCGATGCGCGTCAGAAACATCTTCATCTGCTCGGGCGTCGTGTTCTGTGCCTCGTCGAGGATGATGAACGCGTCGTTCAGCGTGCGCCCCCGCATGAAGGCGAGCGGAGCCACCTCGATGATCTCCCGTTCGATCATGCGATTGACCTTCTCGAAGCCGATGATGTCGTAGAGCGCATCGTAGAGCGGCCGCAGATAGGGGTTCACCTTCTCCGCCAGGTCCCCCGGCAGGAAGCCGAGCTTCTCCCCCGCCTCGACCGCCGGACGCGCCAGGATGATGCGCCGCACCTTCTTCTCCAGCAGCGACGCAGCCGCCATGGCCACCGCGAGGTAGGTCTTGCCGGTTCCTGCCGGGCCCACCGAGACGACCAGATCGTGCTTCAGCATCGCCTGGATGTACTGCCGCTGCACGAGCGAGCGCGGCTCCACCATGCGGCTCGCGGCCGCCAGCACGTTGTCGTCGCGGAAGAAGTCCACCAGGGACGTCTCCGGGCTGTCCTGAAGGACCCGGATCGCGGTCTTCAGGTCGTTCGGGCGCAGCCTGCGGCCACCCTCGATCAGCACGGACAGATCCTCGAGCAGTCGAGCCGCGGCGAAGACCCCTTCCTCCTCGCCCTCGATGACGAACTCGGAGCCACGGGCGCGGATCTCCACGTCGAAGGCCCTCTCGATCTGCGCGAGGTTGCCGTCGTTGGGTCCACAGAGGGGCCGCGCGGCCGCTTCGGCCACGGTGACGCGCTTCTGCGCAGGGGTCTCGGTGAAAGCGGGGGCCAAGATGGTCACTCCATGCGTTGCTGGAGACCCGGTGCGGGCCCCGAGTCCACTACCAAGGATTCACGGATCCCAGAAGCATTGATCAGACTGTATCAGTCGACCCGCCCGAAGCAGACCCGCGCGCGTGGCCTGGCGAACCTAGCCGTAGTCGTAGAAGCCGCGCCCCGACTTGCGGCCCAGACGACCGGCCTCCACCATCTGCTTGAGCAGCGGGGGCGGTGCAAAACGCTGCTCCCGGTACTCGTCGAACATGATGTCGGCGATGAAGTAGATCGTGTCGAGGCCAATGAAGTCGAGCAGCGTGAACGGCCCCATCGGGTGGCCACAGCCGAGCTTCATTCCGGTGTCGATGTCCTCGAGGCTGCCGATCCCGTTCTCGTAGGCCCGAATCGCGTCGAGGAGGTAGGGAACCAGCAGACGGTTCACGATGAATCCGGAGTTGTCCTTGCAGGCGATGGGCGTCTTGCCGAGCGCCTCGACGTAGCCCCAGGCTCTCTGAAACGTGTCGTCTGCGGTGAGCAGGGTCCTAATGACCTCCACGAGCCGCATCGCAGGAACCGGGTTGAAGAAGTGGATGCCCACGAAGCGGTCTGGACGACCGGAGCCCGCTGCCAACTGGGTCAGAGTGAGCGACGACGTGTTGCTGGCAAACAGCCCGCTCTCTTGCACGATGCCGTCGAGCTCGGCGAAGAGCTGCGCCTTCAGGTCACGGTTCTCGACGATGGCCTCGATGACCAGATCGCAGTCGGAGAGGGCCTGCAGGTCGACGGTGCCTTCGATCCGCGCCAAGGTGTCGTCGAACTGCTGCTGGGTGATCTTCTCCTTCTGCAGCGGCCTCTCCAGCGACGCCCGGATGGCCGCCAACCCCTGGTCGAGCAGCTCGTCGTTCACCTCCCGCACGGTCACGTCGAAGCCGGCGGCCGCGGACACCTCGGCGACACCACGCCCCATCAGACCGCAGCCTACGATCCCAATCTTCTTCATGCGCAGCTCTCCTCTGCGGTGCGTCGGGTGAGGTTCCGGCGCGCACGCCGGGCCAAAGCGAGCGCCGAGACTAGCAGCCCCTAGCGCGGAGCAGGACGGCGCGGCGCACGCGCTCCGACACGGCCTCGAGGCGCAGCTCGAGCTCACCCGCAGGAGGCTGCGCAAAACGCTCGGCCCACTCGACCACCTTGACCGCGTGCTCCATCTCGAGCGCCTCCAGGATGCCAGCGGAGGCCACCTCCTCGGGCTCGAGGCGGTAGAGATCGACGTGCACGAGGACCGTGGCTCCGTGACCCGGAGCCGCAGGCAGCTCGTTGACCAGAGTGAACGTCGGCGACTGAACGGCCTGCTCCTGGATCCCCAACGCAGCCGCCACGCCCTTCGTGAGCACGGTCTTGCCGCTCCCCATGTCGCCACGGAGGAGCAGCAGCCCGTCCGGCAGCAGGTAGTGGCCGATCTCCAGCCCGAGGGCTCGCGTCGATTTTTCGCCGTCGAGCTCACACGCCCCGGTCTCGAGCAGGGTGCTCAGCACGAGCGCCCCTCCTCGAGCGCTGCCCAGACACCGCCCATCGCGTCCGGCAGATCGCTGGCGCGAAGCCCCCGCTGGCCGGTCTGCTGCACCACGGCGTCCGCTGCCGCTCCGTGCACCCAGGCGGCGAAGATTCCGGCCTCCGTAGCACCCAGCCCCTGGGCGAGAAGGCTCCCGGCCAACCCCGTCAGCACGCTCGCCCGTGCCGCCACTCGCCAGGCCCGGGTTGCCGGTCGTGTTGACGTGCACCGCGCCGTCCGGACCTGCGACGAGCGTCTGATGCCCCTTGAGCAGCACCGCACAGCCCGCGCTGCGCGCTGCCTGCCGCACGGCGCCGACGCGGTCGGCGTCGACCTCCTTCGACGGGACGCCGAGAAGGCGACCGAGCTCTCCCGCGTGGGGTGTGAGCAGGGTCGGGGCGCGTCGGCCGGCGACGAGGCCCAGGTCCTGGCCCAGGGCAAAAAGACCGTCCGCGTCGAGAACGAGCGGGGCAGTGCACTCGGCGACCAGGCGGAGCACCGTGGCGCGGCACGCCTCCGAACGGCCGAGACCCGGTCCGACAGCGCAGGCGTCGCGTGCCGCCGCGGCGCCGAGGAGACGCTCCGCGGCCTCCGGCGCCAGCTCGCCGGTGGAGCCGGCCGCCACGCCCAGCGTCAGCGATTCGAGCGAGCCCGCGTCGGCTACGGACGCGAGCGGCGCGGGCACGGCCAACGTGACGAGCCCACCGCCCGCGCGCACGGCCGCTCGGGCGGCCAGGATCGCAGCGCCGCTCATGCCCGGTGATCCCGCCACCACCAGCACCCGGCCCACGCTCGCCTTGTGTGCACGCACGCTGCGGGCCCTCAGGAGTGCGCGAGCCTCCGCACGCTCGAAGGTGCTGAGCGACGGCGCCGCGTGGAGGACCCCCTCCCCCACCAGCACCGCCGCGTCGAAGGGCAGGCCGAGGTCCACGACCTCCACCGAGCCACAGAGTGCGTCGGCCGGAGCCAGCACGTGGGCCACCTTCGGAGCGGCGAACGTCACGGTGAAAGCGGCCTGGATCGTGGGGCCTTGGAGCTCGCTCCGCGACGCGTCCAGGCCGCTGGGCAGATCGAGGGCGACGACCGTGCAACGCGCCGCCGACAGCGTCTCTGCGAGGGCCGCGGCCTGACCTTCCAGAGGCCGCGTGAGGCCGGTTCCGAACACGGCGTCGATCACCACCGCGCAAGGGTCGTGAGAGAAGGCCCCGAGGTCCACCTGTCCGAGGGGCCGGCAGGACACGCCCAGCGCTTCGCAGGCTGCGAGCTGTCTCGCCGTCAAGGGCCTCCGCTTCTCCGGCTCTCCCAGCAGGCCCACCTCGACCTCGCAGCCGCGCGCCGCGAGGAGACGGGCGAGCGCGAGCCCGTCGGCTCCGTTGTGCCCCGGCCCAGCCAGTACACAGAACCTCTGCACCTCCGGATGGCGCTGGAACAGAACGTCGAGAGCACCTCGGGCCGCGTTCTCCATCAGCACCACTTCGGGAAGGCCGACGATCTCCATGGCCCACCGCTCGTACGACGCCATCTCTGCGGCGTTCAGCGCTCTCACGGCGATCCCTCGCGAGCCCCGGACGCCACGGGCCCCACCGCGAGGCCCACCCCCTCGAGGGCCTGCCTCGTCGCCGGGCAGCCCTCCTCCCTGGCGAGTCGGGCGCGCAGCTCCTCCAGGTCGTCGGGGGTGTCGACGTCGGCTCCCAAGGCCAGCTGGTGCACTCGATAGCCGAGCGAGCTCACTCGCTCGAGGGTCTGCTCCAGAACCCGATCCGTGCTCCAGGCAATGCCGTCGAACAGCTCCGTCCGGAGCGCCTCCGTGCGCACGGCGATGAGGTCGTAGCCACCGTCGCGCACCGGCCCGACGGCCACTTCGTGGCGGTCGAGCGTAGAAAAGGCCTCTTCGACCCGTGCGGCTGGAAGGCCCGGATGGTCGCTGCCGACGGCCGCGACCCGCGCGTAGCCTTCCTGGCCGAGGTCACGGAGCGCGCGGTACAGGCGCTCCCCGAGGTCCGCGCCGCGCTGCACGCGCGCGGGGACACCCTCCGGCAACAGCTCGGGCATGGGCTCCAGCCCCCCGTCGAGCGCCCACGCCACCTGAAGGTCGAACGAGCCCTGCGCAAGGGTCGCGCTCGTGTCGCGCACGAAGGCGGCGTGGAGCGCCGCCGCGCCTTCCTGCGTGACAGGGCCGACGAGGCGGGTCTTCACGCGCCCGGGAGCCGCCGGCTTGGTGAACAGAACGACACCGTTGGACGACGTCACACCCGCGTCTCCGACCGTCGAGGGCCCGGCGGCATCATCCGGCGTGCTTGCCGACCGTCCATCCGCGGCCGGAGAGAGCGCCCTCGGCGAACTCTGCAGGCTCTCCTTCGAGCTGGGTGGCGAAGGTGTCGTTCCAGCGGTTCAGGAAGCCGAACAGCGAGACGACGGCGACGAGGTCGACGATCTGATCTTCGTCGAAGTGGGCCTTCAGCGCGTCGAAGTGCTCCGGACCGACGGCGTTCGGCTGAAGCGCCGCATCGCGGGCGAGGCGCAGCGCCGCTCTGCGGCCCTCGTCGAAGTGCGGAGACGTCTCGAAGTCCCACAGGTCGCCCACCTCTTCGGCGGACGCGCCATGGCGCGCTGCAACGGCGCCGGTGTGCGCCTGACAGTAGCGACACCCGGCGGCCGTGCTGGCGACGTGCGCCACCTGCTGCACGAGCACGGGGTCCAGACTCCCACCACGCTGCACCTGGCCTGCGAAGGCGACGAATGCCCGCAGGAGATCGGGGCGGCGGGCCATGGTCAGCAGGCTGTTGGGGACGAAGCCCATGGCTCCTTCCACGAGGCTCAGGACCTCTTCGACGTCGTCGAGCTGTGCGCGGGACAGGGGATCGAGATGCGGCACGGAACCCTCCTCGGAATGCGTGTCGTTCGGGGCGGAGTCTATGTCGCACGAAGTCGACAGTCAGCTGTCAGAAATATATATTACTGTCGACTTGACAATTCTATTCTGATATGACAGTATACTTTCAATATGACCGACACCCTCCAACTGCTGCTCGACGAGGCGCAACGCCTCGACCAGACGGCGCACCTGTCACGGGAAGGGCACACGCAGCGCATCGGGCTCTCGATCGCGCAGGCGCGGGTGCTGCGACGCCTGGAGAAGGCGCCCCTCACCGTGGCCGCCCTGGCTCGACGGCTCGGTCAGGCCCGGCAGAGCGTGCAACGCGTCACGGACACTCTGGTGCGCTCGGGCCTCCTCGAGCCCCGAGACAACCCGGACCACAAACGCGCTCCGCTCTTCGTTCCCACCGACGAAGGCGCCCGCCGCGCGGCGGCCCTGCGCGAGGTCGAGTCGAACTGGCTCGACGCCGCACACGCCGTCCTCCCCAGCTCCACCTTCGATCCGACCACCGACCTCGGACCGGCAGTCGAGGCCCTGCGCGTCGTGCGCAGTGCTCTCGAGTCCGGTCTGGAACCACCGCAGGAGACCACGCCATGAACCCCGTCACCCTCACCAACGTCTTCGAGATCGAGTCCGGCGAAGAGACACTCTTCCTCCAGCGCTGGGAGCGCATCATGACGTTCCTCGAGCAGCAGCAGGGCTTCGTGTCCGTCGCGCTCTGCGAGAGCCCGGACCCCGGGTCGCGTTTTCGCTTCACCGCGAAGACCACCTTCGCCTCGCAGGACCAGCTCTGGCGCGCGCTGCGCCGGACCGACTTCCAGCGCCTCGCGCACGCCAACGACCTGCAGCACTTCCCCGGGGTGTTCGACCTGTTCCTCACACCGCAGGCTCAGGCCGCGGCGTAGGGCTCAGCCTTCGAGAGCCGACCGGGCCCGCGCGACACCTTCGGCGTCGAGCGCTCCGGCCGCCGCAGCAGCAGCCACCAGCCGGGCATAGTGGTCTGCGGAGCGATTGCGCTCCAGATGGTTCGGAAGCCAGCGGTTCGGCTGTTCGCCGCGGGCCCAGCTGAGGAAAGCCACGCCGGCCTTGTAGTCGCTCGTCGGCGCCTCGAACACCACTCGACCGACCTCGGCACCCGGGTCCATGAGCTCGTGGTAGCGATCTCTCCTGCCGGCCGCGAGGAACCGTAGGGCGAGGCTCGCCGGGCAACCGACGGGCCCCAGGATGCCCAGCAGCGCGTGACTGAAGTCGCCCTGGCCGATCCGGCGCTCTCCGAAGGCCACCTCCTCGCACGCAGCGCCCGAGCCCCCGATGAGCTCGGGGAAGTTCCAGTCGTCGCCCGTGAGCACGACCTGCCCGTTGGGCGCGATCTGATCGCGGATCCGCCGCTCCCGGTCGGCGTCGAGAAGCGAGATCTTGACGCCGCGGATCTTGTCGGGATCGAGGTCCATGACCCTCCGAAAGGAGTCGCCCGGAAAGTAGCCCGCGAGCGCGGGAGCGAACATCTCGCCCAGCCAGTGCACGACGAGCGGGCCGCGAACCTGCTCCACGACACCCCGATAGAAGTCGACGGTCGCTTCTTCGTCGCGGCCCACCAGCCAAGCCTGCGGCAGGAGCACCGCACACCCGCCACGCGCCTGGATCAGCTCGACCTGCTCGACGACGGCGTCGACGAGATCCCCGATGCTGCCGATGTGCTCTCTCTGGTCGGAGCCCGCGCCAGCCACCCAGGGCTGCCTGAGCCCGAGGGCCCCACACTCCTCGATGAGCCTGCGCGCGCCCTGCCATCCGAGCTCGAATCGCTGCGCCGTGTCCATGGCCTCCGCGATGCCAAATCCGAGATCGTCGAGCGCCGTGCGAATCGCTCGGGTCGCAGCCCAGTCGATCGCCTCGGCCAGCTCGCCGGCGGTGCCTGGTCGCTCGGGGGTGTGCGGGGACGCACCATAAGCCTCGTGCACGGCCACGTGCGTCGCTGCGAAGCAGAGCCGCGCGGGTTCATGCTCACCGAGGCTCTCCACCTCTTGCTCGTAGGGCGACAGGTCGCGCGCGACCACGTGGGACAGGTCCACCACGTCAACCTCCGAACAGCCGATCGACGTAGCTCGGGCCGTTGGTCACCGCGTACCAACCGAGGAACGCCATCAGGAAGACGGTGGTCGCCACCATGGCCGAAAGCCAGGCGCGCCCGCCGAGACCGCGCGGCACGTCCTCGCCCAGGTACTCCTTCTTGCGCTGCAGGAGCACGAAGCCGAGGTAAGCCGCCGGCAGAAACAGCCCACAGACGATGTTGGTGGGCACCGCCAGCCAGACGGCGATGTCGCTCCACACCACCGCCCCCAGCACTCCGGGCGCCGGCAGCAGCGTGGCGAGTCGGTACTTGGTGCCGCCGAACTCCCAGCCGAACACCTCGGAGCAGACGAACCCCGCGCAGAGCATCTGGAGGGTGATCGAGCTGAGCGCCATCGCCAGGATGCCAAGACCAAAGACGATCCGGCCGAGCGTCGGGCCGATGACGCCCGCGAGAACCTGGGCGGCCTCCACGGGCTGCAGGCGCTCCCCGGCATAGCTCGGATCGAGGTGCAGCGTGTTGGCGGCGGCGATGACGATGAGGCTGCTGGCCAGGACGTACGGCAGGAACATCCCGAGCCCCAGGTCGTAGCGCGCCATCCTGCGGTGCTCTCTCCCCCAACCGCGAGCCAACAGGCTGTAGGGGTACAGGAACACCATGTTGATTCCGACCGCCGCCGACAACCCGCTGAGCACGAGGGTGACGGCCGCGATGCCGTTGCGCGTCTCCGGCAGCTGCGGAAGAAGCCCCCGCACCAGAGCGCCCCAGTCGGAGATGCCGGTGCGGAAGACGACGAGCAGCATGGCCGCGATGATCAGCCACACCATGGTGCGCAGCGCCTTCTCGTACAGGCGGATCATTCGGCCGCTCGCGTACATCATCGAGGCGGCGATGGCCCACACGAGCACCAGTGCTCCCATCGCGGCGCGGGGCGGCTGGCCGAGCCCCACGGCGTCCGACATGTCCACGAGCACCGACGACGCGAGGGCGTATTGCGGGAAGTGCCAGATGATCGACGCCCCGAGGGCCCCGAGGGCCCAAGCCCACGCCAGTGGAGCCCCGGCGAAGCGGCGCATCGACTCGAAGGGGCGCGCCCCTGTCGACAGGGTCTGGTGGGCGACGGCGGCCAGCATCAGCACGCCGAGAGCCATGGCGAGCGGCGCCACCCAAAGCAGTTGGTAACCGAAGACGGCGCCCGAGAAGAGCGCGGCGGTTGCCGTGCCGCCGCCGAGGGTCATGGCGCTCTGCAGGTAGCCCGGGCCGATCAGGCGCGCGTAACCCCGCATGCGTTGTAGTGCGGGAGCGCCGTCGAGCCGTTCGAGCTCGGCGCGCTCCTGCTCCAAGGCCGCGGGGTCCGGCGGGTGCGCCATCCGCAGGCCACGGCGGACCTCATCGAGCTCGGCAGACGTGACTTCCTGTGATGCGGGGCTCATGTGTCACTCCCTGCGGCGGCACGCTTCAGCTCACGCAGGCGCTGTGCCTCCGGCCGCTGCTTGTAGAAGCTGTCGAGGGGATAGCAGCCCGACACCATGTGGTTGCGCGGCGCCGACGTGCAGTCCGAGAACGTCCGGCACACGAGCTTGCGCTCGAGCGTGCGATCTTCGAGCAGGTCGCGCGCGATCGTCGGGTAGCTCAGGACCATGCGCCCGAGGCCGACGAAGTCGACCGCGCCCCGTTCGATCTCGGCCTCGGCCACATGCCCCAGCCACTCCTGCAGATAGCTGTACCCGCTGCCGACGAGCACGAGCCCAGGGCACCCGGCGCGCACGCGGCGCACGGCGCGCAGATGTCGCGCCACACCGACGAGCGGATCTTCGGGGGGTAGGTACCCGTCACTCGGCGGGTACGCGGCCGGCCGCAGCAGGTGGGGCGTCGTGTAGGGGCAGCCCAGTGAGATGTTCGCCAGCTCGACGCCCCGCGACTGCAGGTGGCCGAGAAGTGCGACGCCGGGGTCCGACCAGGCCCCCTCCGGGTCACTCACCATGTCGAAGCCGAGACCGTCTTCGGGCGTTCCGGAGCGCGTGGCCTGACCGACGCCCCCGTCACCCGGGGTGAACGCCGGGCTGTCACCGAGGGAGAGCCGAACGCCGACGCCGAGCCCCTTGCACTCGGTGCGCACGGCATCGATGACACGCTCCACGAAGAGACGGCCACCCGACGCTCCAGCGTAGGTCCCCTCCGGTCGGTGACCACCAAGCAGCTCGTTCAACAGGTAGCCGTGACAGCACTTCACGTCGACGAAGTCGAAGCCCACCTTCTGAGCCAGTGCCGCGGATTCGACGAATGCCTCCCCGATGCGCTCCAGCTCGCCATCGGTGAGCACGTGCACCGAGTCGAAACGCGCATCGAGCGAAGACTCGGCCGGCACCAGCGGCGCGGGCCCGTCGGGCGTCGGCCGCGACCAACGGCCCGAGTGCGTCAGCTGAAGCCCGACCACCATGCGGTCTGCGGCCTGGGTTGGCGACACGCCCCGCGCCTCACCCGCACCGTCGAGCAGCCGCGCCCGCAGACGCTCCAGACCGTGCCCCGCATCGTCGGTGAGAAACAGCTGGTTCGGATTGGCTCGGCCCGGCTTCTCCACCGCAAAGGCCTCCCCACCCCATACCAGCGCAACGCCGCTCCGGCCGAAGCGCTCCCAACGGCGGAGGGTGAGCTCCGTGGGTCGACCGTCGAGGTCCGCATCCCACCCCTCCATGGGGTGAGTGGCGAACCGGTTGTCGACGCTCCTGCCGAGAATCGTGAGCTCCGATCCGACAGGCCCCTCGCCGCCACGCAGCGACTCGACCGCTTCCAGATCGCCCCCGAGCGCGGTCCAGTGCTCGAGAAAGTCGCCGATCTCTCGCAGTGAGCCCGGGCGCACCCACTCGCGCGACGCGCTCACGAGGCCCCCCTCACGAAGGTGTCGCTGCATCGCGGCGAGGCCGCCCGCGCTTCGAGGTCGGGAAGAACGCTCGCGCCGAAGCCCACCGCACCGAGGGTGCTCCCCAGCTCGACGTGCCCCTTCCGGATCTTGAGCGCCACGGTGCCGTGAGCTGGTTCGTAGAGGTCCGGGTGCTCCCGCAGGCAGGCGTCCCGTTCGGACGCCGGAGCGTGATCCATGCCCCGGAGGTAGTGATGCCCGTTGCGCTCCGAGTGCCCGAGCCCCACCATCGCGGCGGTCACGAGGTCCTGCTGCAGCGGCAGCACCGGCACGTTGGTGAGGTCTTCGGACGACTGGAAGAGCCCCTCCGTCTTCTGGCAGAGACCGTAGTTCGTGAAGGCACGGAAGACTCCCTTGCAGTTCTTGACGGACACGCCGCGATAGCCGAGCACCACCGCCTCACGGAACGAGTCGATCGAAGCGTCGGCTTCGTCGAGAATCAGGTCACCCACGACCCGCAGGCGCTCGATCTCGGCGAGACGCTCCCGATCGAAGCTGTGCGCCCGCGCCAGCGGCTGCTCGATGTACAGGATGCGGTCCACCAGCGCACGGCCTTGCGCCGAGCGCGTCACGTCGTCCAGGGTCGCGCGCAGCGAGCCCAGGTCTTCGTACTGCTCGTTGCCGTCCAGCGTGAGCTCGTAGCTGCCGCTCGTCTCGGCCTCGAGAACGTGCGCGATGTGCTCGAGGCGCTCGACGTCCTGCCGCCGGTCCCCGTTCACCTTCACCTTGAACAGGCTCAGCCCGTAGCGCCGAATGTCGTCCTGCAGGGTCACCGGGAAGCCGTCGCCCGGGTCGTTCTGCGCTGGCGACTCCAGCTCGTCTGCGAGCCCCACGGTGTGGCGGACGCGCATCTGCTGCGGCACGCGGGCACCCAGAGCCTGCGCGCCGTCCCAGGCGGCGAGCTCGCGGTGCAGTTCGCCCGGCTCGAAGCCCGTGGCACCCGAGCGCAGGACGTCGCGGAGGGGCGCACCGCGCCGACGGCCGAGCGCATCGAGGAGCGCCCGCTCGACGAGCGCCACTCCGAAGCCCGCCACCAGTCGACGCTCCCGCTCCACTGGCTCCACCTGGCGGCGGTAGAGCGCGCGCCAGAGTGAGAAGGCCGTCGCCGGGCCCTCGTCGATTGCCCCGTCGACCGCGCTTCGCACGCTCGACCAGAGGTTCGCCTCGTCCTCGTCCAGGCTCAGGTCCGGATTCTTCTCGAACCACTTGGGGACCATGAGATCGGACGCGTACCCCGACACGCGCTCGCCGTCACACTCCGCGTCGAGCCGGAGCGTACACAGCGACACGCGCTCGAGCGTCACCATGCCGAAGCGGAACGGCAGTCGCAGGCGACACGACTCGCTCACGGCATGCGCTGCGCACACCGAGATGCGGGCGGTCGGGGAGGTCGCGGAAGTCGAGCTCAAGGGCGCTCCGAGGGCAGCCAGTGACGGGATTCGGGCTGCTAGGGTACCCCAATGATCTCCGGCTCCCCCACCCCTTCCGCAACGCGATCCCCGCACCGGGCCGCGGTTCTCCTCCTGGGTCTCCTACTCCTCGGCTTTGGCCCCCTCGAAGGCCAGAACGGCGACCGGCCCGGCCACGTCATGACCGAAGTCTGGCGCTCCATGGAAGTCCCAGAGGCCCCGGTCCTCAGCCCGACCGACGCCCTGTCCGGCCTGCGCGTGGCGCCGGGCTTCCGCGTCGAGCTCGTCGCTGCCGAGCCGTTGGTGGAAGATCCGGTCGCGATCGCGTGGGACCCCCGGGGGCGGCTCTTCGTCGTCGAGATGCGCGGCTTCATGCCCGATGTCGACGGCAAAGGAGAAGACCAGCCAGTCGGTCGCGTCGTGCTGCTCGATGACGAAGACCGTGACGGAGTCATGGACCGCGGCACCGTCTTCCTGGACGGCCTCGTCATGCCGCGCGCCGTGGCGGTGACCTCTCGCGGCGTGCTCGTCGCCGAGCCGCCGCACCTCTGGCTCTGCCGGGACACCACGGGGGACGATCGCTGCGATCAGAAGACCGACATCGGTCGGTACGCCGATCCGAACCTCGACCTCGTCGAGCACACCGAGAACGGGCTCCTCTGGGCGCTCGACAACTGGATCTACTCGGCCAAGTCCGACCGCCGCCTGCGGTTCGTGGACGGCGAGATCGTCGAGGAGTCACCCACCGTGTTCCGCGGACAGTGGGGCATCTCGCAGGACGACGACGGCCGCCTCTACTTCAACACGAACTCCCGCTGGCTCTACGGCGACACCGCGCCGGTCGAGTACCACTACCGCAACACGAACGACCGCCCCAAGAGGTTCCCCGGGGCGAGCGAGCGCCTCGTGTCCAGCGAAGAGGTCTACTCGATCCGCGTCAACCCCGGCATCAACCGCGGCTATCAGCCCGACATGCTGCTGGACGACGGTCGCCTCGCGAAGACCACGTCCGTCTCCGGGCTGTGCGTCTACCGCGGGCACCAGTTCGACCCGAAGTACAGCGGCGACATCTTCGTTCCCGAGCCCGCCGGCAACGTCGTCGGGTTCTTCGGCGTCGAGCGCGGCGCAGCGGGAATCGAAACGGAGCACCGCACCTACCCGGATCCGCAGTGGGGCACCCGCGACTTCCTGGCCTCTCCCGACGAGCGCTTCCGACCGGTCGACTGCGCGATCGGACCCGACGGTGCCCTCACGGTCATCGACATGTACCGGGGGATCATCCAGCACCGGCAGTACGTGACGACGTTCCTGCGCAAGCAGATCCTCGAGCGCGAGCTCGATCGGCCCCTCGGTCTGGGCCGGATCTATCGGATCGTCGAAGAGGAGCGTCCGATCGATCACTCCCGCCCTCGTCTCGAGACCGTCGAGGAGCAGATCGCGGCGTTGAGCCACCCCAACGGCTGGCACCGCGACACCGCGCAGCGGCTGCTCGTGGAGGCACGCCCGCCAGCCGCGATCGAGCCGCTGCGCCAGCTTGCCCGCAGCGGCAGCGAGCCACGCGCCAGGCTTCATGCCCTGTGGGCCCTCCACGGCATCGCGCGCGACCAGCCTGGCGCCCTCGACCTGAGCACCGTCCGCGCCGCGCTGCGCTCCGGGCAGGCTGGCGCACCCGCGCTGCTGGAAGCTGCTCTTCGCGCCCTCCCCGTGCTCTCGCCCGCGGACCGCGTAGAGCTCGAGGGCACGGTTCTCGACCTCGCCTCGTCGAGTGACGCGAAGACCGCCCTGCTCGCCACCTATGCCCTGGGTGATCTCGCCACGGCAGGTGCGCGCAAGAGTCTCACGCAGACCCTTCTGGCCGACCAGCCCGAGCTGGTCCGGGCCGCGGTCACCGGCCTCGGCGGCGCCGAGATGGACACCCTGACCAACCTCATCCAGCGCAAGCGCTGCCGTGCCTCGAGCCCGTGCACGGACGCTCTCGCTCGACTGGCGCAGGCTGTCCTCCGCTCCGGCGACAGCCGCCTGGCCCACAAGCTACTGGACGTTCTGCTCCCGGCAGGGGCGCCCGCCGACGCAGAGTGGCAGCAGGCCCTGCTGCTCGAGGCGCTGAGCGTCACCACCGAAGACGACTGGGCACCTCTTCCGCCGGCACCCGACGCCTGGAACCAGCGTCTCGCCGCCATCGGGGGCAGCCTCGAGGAGCGCGCCGCCGACCTCTTCGAACAGGAGGAGGCTGCGCCGGCATTCGATGTCGCTCTCGCGCGGCGCACGTACCGGAGCTGCTCTTCGTGCCACGGCTCCAGCGGCGACGGCACCAGCCTCGCACCCAAGCTGGCCGGCGCGCGCTATGTCAACGGGCCCGCCGAGGCGCTGGTTCGCCTGATTCTCGACGGGCTCGAGG
The DNA here is from genome assembly GCA_965223385.1 of Candidatus Multivoraceae bacterium. Classification (GTDB taxonomy): domain Bacteria; phylum Acidobacteriota; class Thermoanaerobaculia; order Multivoradales; family Multivoraceae; genus JBCCLJ01. The sequence goes on from CBDCWR010000005.1 coordinate 143,925, forward strand.
GCCCCCTCGACTCCGGCGGAGAGCACTGGGACGACATCATGCCGGGCTTCCGGCTGGACACGCGGTTCACGGACGACGCGGTGGCGGCTCTCGCCTCGTACCTGCGCTCCTCGTGGGGCAACGAAGCCGAACCCGTCACGGCGGAGACCGTGCGCAGCGTGCGCGAGGCCACCCGCGAGCGTTCGACGCCCTGGTCGACGGAAGAGCTCGAGCCCTGATGGGGCCTCCGTCCGTTCCGATCTTCGACGGGCACAACGACAGCCTCCTCAGGCTCTACATGCGCTGCGAAGGCAGCCCCGGCGCCTTCCTCGAGGGCCAACCGGAGGGCGCCGAGGCGAAGCTACGGGGCCACCTCGACCTGCCCCGCGCACGCGCGGGCGGCCTGCGGGGAGGCTTCTTCGCCGTGTTCGTGCCACCGCTGGGAGATCTCGACATCGACCTCGGCGCGGAGCCTCCGCGCGGCATCGATCAGCCCGTCTCCCAGGAGCCGGCTCTCAAGGTGACGGTCGAGATGATCGCGCTGTACCACCGGCTCCTGCGCGCTTCCGGGGGAGCCCTACGGCCAATTCTCGGTCGCGACGACCTGGAGGTGGACACAGCCACACTCCAGACCCTGCTCCACCTCGAGGGCGCCGAGGCCATCGACGAGAACCTCGCCAACCTCGAGGCCCTCTTTGCTGCCGGCCTCCGATCTGTCGGCCCGGTGTGGAGCCGCCCGAACGCCTTCGGCCACGGCGTGCCCTTCCGCTTCCCCTCCGGCCCGGACACGGGGCCTGGCCTCACGCACGCCGGCAAGCAGCTGGTGCGCGCGTGCCGCGACCTGGGCATCCTGGTCGACCTCGCGCATCTCAACGAAAAGGGCTTCTGGGACGTGACGCAGCTGACCGACGATCCGCTCGTGGTGACCCACACCGCCGCACACGCTCTGGCCCCGTCCAGCCGCAATCTCACCGACGACCAGATGCGCGCCGTGCGTGACAGCGGCGGCGTCGTCGGGCTCACCTTCCACTGCGGCGACCTGCGGGCCGAAGGCAAGATCCGCCGCGGCATCCCGCTCTCCCGCATGGCCGAGCACCTCGAGCACATGGCCGAGGTGATGTCCGTCGACCACGTGGCGCTCGGCTCCGACTTCGACGGGGCACTCATGCCCCGAGAGCTGCCCGACGCAGCGAGCCTCCAGCGCCTTCCCGCACTGCTGCTCGATCGCGGCTGGGACCTCGGAGAGGTGGAGCGGATCTGTGCGGGCAACTGGGCCCGCGTGCTGGAGCTCAGTCTTCCGGCGTAGCGGCCGACGCGCCCTGAGGCGCCTGATACAGGGTCATCAGCTGAAACCGCACGGCCGCGCGCAGCTCGCCGAGAACCCCGATCTGGGTCTCGGACTGCAGCAACGTGCCCGACATGAACCGACGGGCGGACACGAGCTTGTGCCGGGCGCGGATCGTCGCCCCGGCAGGCACCGGACGCGCGAAGCGCACCGCATCGATCCCGAAGTTGGTCGCGTTGCCGTGACCGACGATCTCGAAGTCCAGCGGTGGTGCGAGGCGCGGCAGCAGGCTGAGCGTCAGGAAGCCATGGGCGATCGTGCCGCCGAACGGGCTCTCGGCCGAAGCGCGCTCCGGGTCGATGTGAATCCACTGTCGATCGCCCGTGACCTCGGCGAAGGCGTCGATCATCGCCTGGGTCACGAGGAGCTCCTCGCCCCAGGGACCAAAATCCCCGCCGGCCTCCTCCTTCAGGGAGACGACGTCGTCGAACCGGATCTGTCGCAACGCCGCCTCAGGCCTCGTCGAGCTCGCCGAGATCCATGCGGAGCTCCTGCACCAGGAGGTCGCCTGCCTCGGCCTCCGACGACTTGGCCTCGAGCTCGAGCCGTTTGCGGCGCTCCTTCTTGACCATCTCGGTGAGGCGCTCGATCTCTCCGCGCGCCTCTTCGAGCTCGCTCTCGAGCTCCAGCCGCTGCTCCTCGTTGCCGCGCACGAGCTCTTCGAGCCGGTCGAAGCCCTGGGTCTGGACCCGGATCTGCTCTTCGAGACGCTCCCTCTGCTCGCGTGCCTCTGCCAGCTCGGCCTCCACCTCGGCACTCGGGCCGCTGTTCGCCGCTTCGCGCAGATCCTGCTCGAGCATGGTCACGTGCTCGCGGGACGACCTGAACTGCCCCTCGAGCGCCTCGAAGCGCTTCTGGCGCTCGTCGCGCTCTTCCTGCAGGGAGCCGAGCCGGGCCTCGATGGCCTCGGCCTCCGCCTGAGCCGCTTCGAGCTCCAGCTGCGTCTTCTGCCCCTGCCTGCGCTCCTCCTCCAGATCGGCCTCGAGCTGGGAGACCTTCTCTGCGAGCGAGGCCGTCTCTTCGTCCTTCTCGTCGCGTTTCTGCCGGGCCTGCTCGAGCTTCCCCTCCAGCGAGCTCACCTCGTCGCCGAGCTCACCCTGGAGCAGCTCGAGGCCGGAGATCTTCTCCGCCGCGGACTCCTTCTCCTCGCGAAGGCTCTCACGCAGCGCCTCGAGCTCCGTCTCGAGGCCTGCGGCCTTCTCCTCGGAGTCCGCCGACTTCGTCTCGAGGGAGGTGAGGCTGGCTTCGAGCTCGGCGCGCGCCGCCTTGGCCTCGCCGAGCTCCTCCTCCAGCTTGGCCTGGGCTTCGCCGGCGGAGGTGGCTTCGCGCTGGGCGCTTTCGAGCTCTCCCTGCAACCGATCGCGGTCCGCCTGGACACCCTCGACGTCCTCGCGCAGCTTCTCGAGCTCGGCCCCGACGGTGACCTGCGACTTCAGCGTCTCTGCGAGCTCGCTCTTCGTCTCCTCGAGCCCCTGCTTCGCCTCTTCGAGCTCCCGCTTCGCCTCTTCGAGCTCCTTGGCCGAGCTTTGGGCCTGGCTCTCGAGCGCTTCGAGCTGCTGGCGCAGCTCGTCGGCCTCTCCCCGCGCCCCTTCGAGCCCCTGGACCGTCTCGGTGAGCTCCGCCTGCGCGGAGCGGAGACCGGACAGCTCGGACTCCATCTCGCTCTGCTGCTCCTGCAGCGCGCGGCACTCCGACTCCAGCTCCTCTTTCGCGCGAGCCGCCTCTTCGGCGGAGGCCTCGAGCTCGGCGACGCGCCCCTGCGCCTGCTCCAGATCCTCGCGGCCGGACGCGACGTCGGCCTCGGCGCTCTCGGCACGCTGCGTGACGTGCGTCAGCTCCTCCGCCGCGCGCTCCGCCAGGGCGGCCAGCTCCTCGCTCTGGTGTGTCTGCAGCTCCAGGCGCTGGGCGGCATCGGTGTGCGCCTCCTCGAGAGTGCCGAGCTGGGCCGTGAGAGCATCGCGCTCCGCACGCACCTCTCCCAGGCTCTTCTCGAGCTCTTCCTGGAGCCGAGCGGCTTCGTCCCGCTCGGTCTCCACGAGACCGCGCTGCTCCACCTCGACCTGGACGTTCGTTTCGAGCTCGGCGATCCGCTCTTCCCGCTCGCCGAGGATCGCCTCGATCTCGCGGAGCCTCTGGTCACCCTCTTCCACCCGCGCCTCGACTCCGGCGAGCTGCGAGACCCGGGTCTCGACCTCGAGCTCCAGGTCGGCGATCTTGCGGTCCTTCTCCTCCAGGAGCCCGAGACGACCCCGCAGGTCGTGGAGCTCCGCGAGCTGCTCCTCCTGGACCTTCAGCATGTCGTCGACGCTCAGCTTCGCCTGCTGGAGCTCCTCGAGCTGCGTCTGCAGCTTCTCGGCCTTGGCGTCGGCGGCCGCCTTGGCCTGACCGACGGTCGCGATCACCTTCTGCTGGCGCTCGCGAATGCGGTCCGACTCTTCCAGCTGCGCCTGGAGGCGGGTCAGCTCTCGCCGGTCATCGTCGAGGCCCGACGACTCCTCCCGCACCTCTTGCAGCTGCCGCCGCAGCTCGGTCATCGTCTCGCGCTGCATGCGCACGCTCTTGCGTAGAGCTTCGATGCTCTCGATGTCCTCGAGCCCGTCGAGGGACGGCTTCTGCGCGCTGTTCAGAGCCTCGATCTGGGCCTGGAGCTCTTCGATCTCGGAGCGCTGACGCTGGAGGAGACCCTTGTACTCCTCGGCGGCGTCTTTCGCCTGCTTGAGCTCCGCGGCGGACACTCCGGCCGCGTCACTCGCCGGACCGTCCTCCTGCTCTCCGACACGATCGCGCAGCTCGCGAATCTCGTCCCCCGCCTGCAGGAGCAGGGTCTCGTACTGCTCCGCACGCTGCGCCAGCTCGGCGTATCGCTCTTCCAGCGACTCGGCGGCGGGGATGTCCTCAGGGCTCACGAGCGTCCTCCGCCCTCAGACGACGAGGGCGATGTCGCACCCTATCGGTTCACCGAAACCATTGCAATAAGGGCATATAGCCCGACATCGTACTGTGACGCCCTAGGCCCGACGATCGATCAGCGAGTACACCGCAGGGATCACCAGGAGGGTCAGCAGCGTCGAGGTGAGCAGGCCGCCGACCACCGTCAGCGCCATGGGAGCCCTGAGCTCGCTCCCCTCCCCCAGGCCGATCGCCATAGGGAGCAGCCCCAGCACCGTCGTCGACGTCGTCATCAGGATCGGTCGAAAGCGCATGATCCCGGCCTGCTGCAGCGCCTCGAGCTTCGGCATCCCGTGCCGTCGCAGGGTGTTCGTGGAGTCGATCAGGATGATCGCGTTGTTCACCACGATGCCCGCCAGCAGGATGCCGCCGATGAGCACCACGATGCTCACCGTCGTCTGCGTCAGCCAGAGCAGCAGACCAGCCCCGATCACGGAGAACGGCACGCTGAACAGGATCACGAAGGGGTGCCGCAGCGACTCGAACTGTGAGGCCATCACGAGGTACACCATGAACACCGCGAGCAGGATCGCCATGCGCATGCTGTCGAAGGAGGTCTCCATCTCCTGCCGCTGGCCGCCGAGGCTCCAGTCGTAGCCCGAGGGGAAGCTCATCTCGAGCAGGATCTGCTCGATCTCGTCGGACGCCGTTCCGAGGTCGCGCCCGACGAGATTGGCCGTGATCAGGGCGACGCGGCTGCCGTCTGCACGCCGGATCTCGGCAGGTCCGAGGGTCTCGACGACGTCCGCGACCGACTCGAGCGGCACGGCGATCTGCGACCCGGGGAGTGCGACGTTGAGGTTGCGCAGATCGCGGACGCTGTCGCGGAACCGCTCTGCCGACCGCAGCCGGATGTCGATGTTCCGGTCCTCGCGTGCGATGTCCGTGGCGATGTCGCCCTGCACCTTCGACCGGATCACGGCGCCGACGCGACCGATGTCCGTCCCCATCTTGGCCAGCCGCTCGCGGTCGAAGATCACCTGCAGCTCGGGGTTGCCACCCTCCGTGCTGGACTTGACGTCGGCGAGGCCTTCGACCGTCGTGAGGCGGCTCATCAGCTCGCCGGCGAGGCGCTCCAGGATCTTGAGGTTGTAGCCGCGGATCTCGATCTCGATCGGCGTGCGGAAGCTGAAGTACGACGGGCGACCGAAGCGGTAGTCGAGAGCCCCCCGCTCGCGCGGCGTGCGCGCAGGAACACCGTCCGTCGCACTCGGTCGCGGCCCGGCGAGATACGGCTCGTTCTGACGCTCGATCTGCGCCCGGATCTCCTCCATCAGGGCGTCTTCGCTCTGGCGCGTGGTCGGCAGATCGAGCATCAGCGTGAGCTGACCGATGTTCTCGCGGATCTCTCCGGCCGAGCCGCCCTGCTCGTTCGAGGATCCGGCGATGGTGTACACCGTGCGCACCCCGGGCAGGGTCTGGGCGTAGGTCTGCAGGCCTTCGAGCCGGCGCTCCATCACTTCGAGGCGCGTACCGGGCTGGAGCTCGGCGTTGACGTAGAACTCACCCTGAACGAGCTCCGGCACCAGCTCCTGGCCGAGAGAGCCGAACAGCGTGAGGCTGCCCGCAAAGAGCACGAGCGCCACCGCCACCACCAGGAGCGGGGCGCGCAGCGCGCCTGCGAGCGCGCGCCGATACACCACGAGAGAGCCTTCCACGAGCGCGTCGAACGCCCGCAGAATCGGGGACAGGATCAGGCCGAGCGCGCCGCCGACCCCGACCACCACCCACTTGACGGCACGGGCCAGGCCAAAGAAGAGCCCGTACACGATCTTGCCCACCCAGCGCGATGGTGCGGGCCGCGGGTCCTCGTCGGCGTCGTCCTCGGGCAGATCCTGTGGCGCCTGCCGCGATGCGAACATCGGAATGAGCGTGAGAGCCACCACGAGCGACACGAGAAGGGAGAAGGTCACGGTGAGGGCCTGGTCTCCGAACAGCTGGCCGGCAACCCCCTCGACGAAGACGATCGGCACGAACACGCAGACCGTGGTGAGGGTGCTGGCGGTGACCGCGCGCCCCACCTCGGACGCACCCTTGCGCGCCGCCTCGAGGACACCCTCGCCCTGCTCCCGATAGCGCTGGATCGCCTCCAGGACCACGATCGAGTTGTCGAGCAGAAGGCCAATCCCGAGCGTCAGACCACCCAGCGACATGATGTTCAGCGACACGTCCGCCAGGTACATCAGGAAGAACGTCGCGAGGATCGACACCGGGATGGAGACGCCGATGATCAGCGTGTTTTTGGCGCTCCGCAGGAACAGGAAGAGGACGACCACCGCCAGCAGACCGCCAGAGATCGCCGTCTCGATGACCGCACGCACCGACTCGCGGATGTAGCGCGCCTGGTCGGTGATCACGGTCACCTGGAGCGTCGAGTCGATCCGCTCCAGCCGCTCCTCGAGCTCCGCCAGAGCCGAGCGCACGTCGTCGACCACCGTGACGGTGTTCGTGCCGCCCTCCTTGTAGATCGCCACCTCGACGCTCTCGAGGCCGTCGATCTTCGTGACGATCTCGCGCTCCTTGGCCCCCTTGTAGACGCGCGCGATGTCCGAGAGCCGCACGATCGCGCCGCCGCTGCGCTGGATGACGATGTCGCGCATCTGCTCGGGCCGGAGGAACTCGTTGATCGTGCGCACGAGGTACTCGGTCTGCCCGTCCCGCAGCGTGCCGCCGGTCAGGTTGACGTTCTCCTGCGCCAGGCGGGAGGTGACGGTGGCGATGTCGATGCCGAGCGCCGTCAGCCGCCGCTCGTCGATCTCGACCTGGATCTCCTCCTCCAGGCCGCCGCTCACGAGTGCCGCGGCGACCCCTTCGACACGCTCCAGCTTGCGCTTGAGCTCCTCTTCCGCGATGCGACGGAGTCGAATGAGCTCCGTGTCCCCGGTGAGCCCGAGCCGGAGCACCGGGTCGAGAGAGGGGTCGTACCGCAGGAGGATCGGCTGCTCCGCCTCGACCGGCAGACGCACCACGTCGAGCCGCTCGCGGACGTCGAGCGAGGCGAAGTCCATGTTGGTGCCCCAGGAGAACTCGAGGGTCACCTCGCTGATGTCGGCCCGCGAGCTGGACCTGACGCGGACGACGTTGTTCACCACGCCAACTGCGTTCTCGATGGGACGCGTGAGGAGGCTCTCGATCTCGGAAGGCGCAGCACCTTCGAGCTCCGTCTTGACCGAAAGCGACGGGTACGAAATGTCGGGCAGCAGATCGACGGCGAGGCTGCGAAACGCCACCGCGCCGAAGACCACCGCGGCCACTGCACCGATGAACACGGTGACCGGCCGGCTCACCGAAACGTCGACGACCTTCATGGAGTCAGAGCTTCCTTCCGCGTGGGCGCCGCGGTCACCGGCCGTCGCTCGGAGGACCACCCGGGCGACCACCCGGAGGACCGCCGGGTCGGAAGTTGCCCGACTTCATCGCCTCGAGACGCTCGTCGATCTGCTCGTCGGTCAGGCCGCGCTCTTTCATGCGTGCGCGAATCCGCTCCTCCATCTCCGGAGTCATGTTCTGCGGATCGAACCCGGGCCCCGGGCCACGACCCGGGGCGCCACCTCCCGGCCGACCCGGGCGCGCACTCTCTGTCGGGGATCCCTGCGGAGCGCCTGCCTCGGTGCCACCTGCTCCGGGCGGACGCCCTTCTCCAGAGGCCGGACCGCCGCGCGGCGCGCCCCCGGGGCGCCCACCGCTGGGCGCCGCCTCCCCGGCGATCGAGAGCACGGAGACCGCCGTCCCGTCGCTCAGCGAGTCTTGTCCGATCACGACGACCTGCTCGCCCTCGTCGACGCCCGACGTGATCTCCACGATGTCGGACTCCGTGAAGCCGAGCGTGACCTCACGACGCTGCGCCACGTCATCGGCAACGACGAAGACCGCGTCGCCGATGCTCTCCAGAACGAGAGCCTCCTTGGGAATGACGAGCGCGTTCGGACGGCGGTCGACCTGCAGGTAGACGGAGGCGAACATCCCGGGGCGCAGCTTGCCGCGGCCCTGAACCGAGAGGGTGGTGCGCACCGTGCCGGTCCCAGCCTCCACGACAGGGTTCACGCGGAGGACGGAGGCGTCGAAGCGCTCGTCTTCGAACGCCTCGACGGTCAGGTAGGCCCGTTGCCCCACACGCAGCTTGGCCAGATCCTTCTCGGGGAGCTGGATCTCACAGAGCAGGGGCGTGAAGTCGGAGATGCGAAACAGACGGGCCCCGTTCTGGACGTGCTCGGCGTTTTTGATGACCCGCTCGATGATCAGCCCCGAGAACGGCGCGCGGATGACGGTGTAGCCCAGCTGGATCTCGATGCTGCGAATCTGCGCCGCCTGGGCATCGAACGACGACTTCGCCTGGTCGAGCAGCTCTTTCGCGATGATCTCCGCTTCCCAGGACTTCTTCGCGCGCTCGTAGGCGAGCCGCGCGTCCTCCAGGCTCACGCGCGCGATCTCGAGCTGTGCGAGGGTCTCGCGATCGTCGATCCTGGCCAGGATCTCGCCCTCTTCGACGAACATCCCCTCTTCGACGTTGAGCTCGACGATCGGCCCCATGATGCGGGCGACGATGTCGACCTCATTCTCGGCCTCGAGCGTGCCGTTGGTCTCCAGATAGTCGGAGATGTCGCGTCGCTCGACCGGCGCCACCTCCACGGGAATCGCCGTCGACCCGGCGTCTCCTCCGAAGCCACCCATGCCGCCGAAGCCACCCGGCGGGCCACCCCGACCCGGGCGACCACCACCGGAGGGCGGTCCACCAGCCCCAGGTCTGCCGGAGGCGCCGGGCCGGTCTCCGCCGGCATCCGCGGCGGCCTCCCCGCCGCCACAGGCGGAGAGGAGAAGCACCAGCGACGCCAGTGCGGGCAAGAGAAACCACAACTTCATTCGGTCCATCAAATCGGTCTCCGCATCTTTGCGCGTCACGCGCGGGCCAGGATGCGTCGGCATCCGCGCGTCAGGTCATCCATGATCGAGTACAGGGTCGGGGTCACGAGGAGGGTGAGGAAGGTCGACGTGGTCAGACCGCCGAGGATCACGAGCCCCACAGGGGCCCAGTAGGCGGCCCGCCCCTCCGGCTGCCCGAACCACTCGGGCGCAACGAACGGCGCCACCATCGGTGAGAGCCCGAGAATGGTGGTGATCGCCGTCATCAGGATCGGGCGCACCCGGTGGGTCCCACCGAGCACGATGGCCTCTTCGCGGCGCATCCCCTCACGGCGCAGCTGGTTGATGTGGTCAATCAACACGATCGCGTTGTTGACCACGATGCCGGCGAGGATCACCAGGCCCATGTCCGCCGCGCTCGAGCGCGCCTGGCCGAGTGCCTTCATCACGAGCCCCACACCCACGAAGGCGAACGGGATCGAGAGCATGATCGTGAACGGCTGCGCGAAGTTCTCGAAGAGGGACGCCATGATCATGTAGATCAGCAGAACGGCGAACAGCAGCGCAAACACCGCGCCGGCGGCGTCCTCCTCGGCGTCGCGGAAGCTCCGGCCGAAGTTGAGCTCGTAGCCCTCCGGCAGCCCCTGCGCCTGGATGATCCCCTGCACGGGCCGGCGCAGAGCAAACGAGGGCACGTTGCCGACGGTGTTGGCCGTCACCTGGATCTTGGCCCGGCGGTTCTCGCGCTCGATGGTGCGGGCACCGTCCTGCACGTCGAAGCTCGCCACGGCGCCGATCTGGAGCGGGCTGGCGCCGCCGAGGGAGATCGGCAGGGTCTTGAGCTGGTCCAGCGTCTCGCGATCTTCCTCGCGGTACTGCATGACCAGACCGATCTCGCGATCTTCGGTCTTGAAGTAGCTCATGTTCCGGCTCGACAGTGCGCCCTGGACCGTGTTCGCGATCGCTCGGCTCGACAGCCCCGCCTGGATGGCGCGCTCCCGCTCCACGCCGACGCGAATCTCGTCCTCCCCGGACTCCAGCGAGGTGTCGACGTCGCGCAGCATCGGCAGCCGCGACAGGGCGCTCACGATGCCAGGGCTCATCATCTCGAGCACCTCGAGGCGGTCCCCGACCAGCTCCACGCTCAGGCCGGAGGAGCCGCTCCCGGGCCGACCACCCTGTGCCTGTGCGATCTTGTACACCACCCCGGCTCGCTCGGGCAGCGCCTCGCGGATCTGGTCGCGGATGTCCGCCGTCTTGATCTTGGACTCCTCCTCGGGGATCAGGTAGATCTCGAAGCGGTTGCTGCCCCAGCCGCGGCGGCGGGTCGCCGCCCGATCGAAGTTGTGCGTGACGTCCGCGATCTCCCACTGTGCGCGGTTCTCGTCGAGGAGCTCGTAGGTCGCCTGGAAGAGGGCCTTGCGCTGCTCGAGCGAGTAGCGCTTCGGGGAGTCGACGAAGAGGGTGATCTGCCGCCCCTCCGACGGCGGGCTGAACGTCCTCTCGATCCCCATGTAGAGGTTCCACGAGCCCCACAACATGGCGCACACGGCGATGGCGAACAGGAAGCGGTGGTGCAGCGTGAACCGCACGACGTGCCCGTAGCCGCGCAGAGCCCGGTCGAGGAGCCCTTCCTGCGACGCCGTCTCGTGCTGCAGCAGGCGCGATGCGGCCATGGGGACGACCGTGATCGAGATCAGCAGCGACGCCAGCATCACGATGCATACGGTGAGTCCGATGTCGCCCATGAACCGGTTGAAGCCCCCGCCCCCGATGAAGATCAGAGGCATGAAGACGCACATCGTGGTCGCGGTCGACGCGATGATCGGCAGCGCAACCTCACTCGCGCCGCGCAGCGCAGCCGTCTTCGCGTCGGCTCCGAGCTCCTGCTTGTGCCGGAAGATCGACTCGATGACCACGATCGAGTTGTCGAGGAGCATCCCCACGGCGAGCATCAGCCCCATGAGGCTCATCACGTTGAGCGTCATGTTCGTCAGCCCGGCCTGCCGCGCGAGGTAGATGATCACGAACGTCGTCACCAGCGACAGCGGCACCGCGATGGCGATCAGTGCGGTCGTGCGGAGCTTCCGCAGGAACACGAACATGAACAGCACGGCGAGGCCGCCCCCCAGGACCCCAGAGAGACCAAGCTCGCTCAGGCCCTTCGTGACGTCTTCCGAGCTGTCGCGGAAGTGGCGCACCTGGAAACCTTCGGCCTCCGGCAGCTTGCCGATGTCGTCGAACTCGGCCTTCACCCGCTGCGCCACCTGCAGCAGGTTGGCCGTCGAGATCTTGTTGACGCTGATGTAGACCGACTCACGCCCGTTCAGGAAGCTGTACGAGGTCTTGCGCGGGAAGTCGTAGCGGACGTCCGCGACGTCCGACAGGCGGAGGCCGTCCTCACGGATCGTCAGGTTGGCGATCTCCCGGAGGTTCTGGAACTCGCCGACGGTGCGCACGAGCATGCGGCGACCACCCTCCCGCAGGTAGCCCCCGGACACGTTGACGTTGGCGCTCCGCAGCTGGGCGGCGAGCTCTTGCACTCCGATCCGGTGGGACGCGAGGCGATCTGGATAGAGCTCGATGCGCAGCTGCTTGGTCTCGAGCCCGCGGATGCTGACCTGCGCCACGCCCTCGAGCCGCTCGAGGCGCGGCTGCACGATGTCTTCGAGGAAGACGTACAGATCCTCCTTGGGCCACGGCGCCGTGGCACTGCTGCTGATGACCGGAATGTCCGTGCTCTGGAAGCGCCGCACGAACACCCGCTCGACCTCGTCGGGCAGGTCCTCGCGGATCCGGTCGATGCGGTCGCGCACTTCGACGGCCGCGAGCTCCATGTCGGTCCCGTCGACGAACTCGATGTTCACGTTCGCCTGGCCGGCGCCGGCGCTCGCGCTGAGCACCTCGATGCCGTTGATCGTGCCGAGGACGTCCTCCAGCGGACGCACCACGAGGCGCTCCGTCTCCTCCGGAGAGGACGACGGATACGGCACGTTCACCGAGATGCTCGACGACGAAAAGCTCGGCAGGAACTCCAGCGGAATCCTCTGCAGCGACATCGACCCCAGCACGAGGAGGCCCAGCACGGCCATCCCCATGGTGACCTTGCGCTCCACGGCGAAGCGCACGATCGGGTTGATGCGCTGCTCGCTCAACAGCAGCTTCCGCCCGACGCGCCAGCCACGGCGCGTGCGCTGTGACGTCGTTGGCGTTCTTCGCGGTACTCGTGCAGCGCACGCCGCTGCCCCTCGTCCAGCACGGCGTCCACCTCGCCCCGGAGAGACTCACCGAGACCGCAGTAGCGCTCCCGGGTCTCGTTCCAGAGGTCCCCGGCGCGGCTCCCGTGCTCGCGGAAGATCGTGAGCAGCTCGGAGCGCTGTTCCGGCTCCAGCTCGAAGCGCTCCTGCCATCGGTCGAGCATGCGTGCCCGCCGCTCTTCGTAGTAGCCCGGCGGACGGTCGAGCTCACCTTCGACGCACTCGAAGTGAATCGTGGGCCGGTCCGAATGCTCGGGGCGCGGCCGGTCCTCCTTGAGGACCGTACGATCCGCGACGACTCCGGCGGAGGTTCCCGCCAGCAGCGTGAGGAGAAGACAGACGGCCATCCACATGCGGTCTCGGGTCATCGGTCGGACCTCCGCGTCTCGGAATCCAGGGGAGTGTCGTTCGCCTCGAGCGAAAGCACCTCGGCGACCAGATCGTCCTCAGCCAGCAGGTCCGCCGAGCGCTCGAGCCCCAGCGACGCGCCCTCGAGATCGGGAATCTCCGTGCTCTCCGCGTTCCAGAGAGACAAGACGGCACCGATCAGGAGGCCCGCGGAGATCGGCCAGAGCCGGAGCGTGAGCCAGCGCCACGCCGGTTCCAGAGCATCGCGATGACGACAAAAGTGAGCCAGGAAGACCTGACCATCGTCCCTCGACCAGCCCCGCGGCGCGGTTCCCAGCTCCAGAGCACGCTCGGTCCTCATCGCGCGCGACAGGACGTCGACGTCTGCAGCAGCCTGGGTACAGGCATCGCAGCTGGCGGCACCGCTCGCGGCGGCACGGAGATCCGACTCCGTCTCCCAGTTGCGTCCGCAGACCTGACACTGACGCTCGGTCGTGCGGCTCATGAGCTGGCCCTCCCGGCCACGGCATCTTCCACCGGAGCGAGCAGACCCCGCGCGCGCATCTCGGCGCGCAGCTTGAGGCGCGCACGATGCACACGGATCTGCGCCGTCCCCTGCGGAATGCCGAGGCTCTGTGCGATTTCGGCGTATGTCATCTCACCGTTCTCCTTCATGACCAGGGGGGTCCGCATGGCCTCCGGCAGCTCCGCGATGAGGTCTGCCAGCACCTCGACCATGCGGCTGTCGTGCAGCCGATGCTCCAGATCGGCGGCGCCGGGCTCTTCCATCTCGGCGATGTCGTCCAAACTCGCCGACTCTCCGCGGGTCTTGCGTCGCCGCAGCTCGTCGCGGCACCGATTGGCCACGATCTGAAACAGCCAGCTCCTGAATGCGGTGCCGTCGGCGAGCCCGGAGAGCTTGCGATAGGCGCGGAGGAACGCGTCCTGGGCGACGTCGTCGGCGAGGTCGAAGTCGCGCACGAAGCCGTAGGCGAGCCGCCGGGCTCGCCCGTGGTACCGCAGAACCAGTTCTTCGAAAGCACTCTCGTCTCCTGCCACCGCTCGACGAACGAGCTCTTGATCCGAGGGGCCCGGATGCATCTCCATGTTCACGAGCCCATTCCGAGGGAGGCGAACGCGCGCGTGGTGCTGCGGCGTTCGACAGTTGGACGCCGCAGCGTCGCGCCTTGTTTCGTGCCCGGGGCCGCCACCCTCATGCTCCCGCCCCCTCTTCGACCAGGCGCCGCAACAGCTCGAGCCCCCCTTCCAGATCGTGGAAGTGCCCTTCGAGCTGCGCCTCGTAGCAGCGATCGAGCAACGGCCCGAACGCGGGCCCGGGAGTTGCGCCGAGGTCGATCAGATGGCGCCCGAGGACAAGCGGCACGGGCGCTGCGTCGCGCACGGCCAGGGCCTCCGCGCGCTCGAGCAGCCAGTCCTCCGCCTCGCTCGAAGCGGGTAGCGGCGGCCTTCCGGCTGCGTCCGCCCGCGAGACGGCTGCCAGCCGGTCGAGACGGACCTTCACCGACAGGCGCCGCACGGCTGCGTCACCCGCCCGCGCCTGGAACAGCTGGAACGGCTTCATGTGATGAAGTACGAGCGGAACGACCTCCTCGATGAGGCTGCGTTGCGAGGTGAGCCGCTCGAGGAAACTCCGCGTCGGTGCCTCGCCCGCCACCTCGTGCCCGATCGAGCGCCAACGGCCCTCTTCGAGCACCGTGGTCTCGGGCTTGCCGAAGTCGTGACAGAGGCAGCCGAGGCCCACGATCAGATCCTCCGCCGGGTCGCCCGTGCGCGCCGCGGCGAAGGCGTCGAGCACGTGGCCGGTGTGAACCAGCACATCACCCTCGGGGTGCCACTCGGGGTCCTGCGGGCAGCCGTCGAGGCGCTCGACTTCCGGGAAGTAGCGCAGCCAGCCGACCTCGTGCAGAAAGGCGAGACCGCGCCCCGGGACGCGCCCGAGCACCAGCAGCTTGCGCCACTCTTCGAAGAGGCGCTCGGCGGCGAGCCCCTCGAGGTCCATCGTCCGGCAGAGCTCGACGGTCTCCGGAGCGGCGACGAGGTCGAAGCGGGCCACGAACTGTGCCCCGCGGAGCACGCGCAGAGGGTCCTCCACGAAGCGAGGCGACGAGTGGCGCAGCAGGCCCGCGCGCAGATCGGCCTCTCCGCCGAGCGGGTCGTGCAGCACCTGCTCCAGGGGGTCGTAGGCGATGGTGTTGATCGTGAAGTCGCGTCGTCGTGCTGCCTCCTCGATGGACATGAACGGGTCTGCGGCCACGTCGAAGCCCCGGTGGCCCTGCCCAGCCTTCCGTTCGCGTCGCGGGAGGGCGAGATCGACCTCGAGGCCCCGCACCTTCAGCACTCCGAACGACTCTCCCACCTCGTCCACGACGAAGCGCTGCTCCACCACCCGGCGCAGGTCGGCGCCCTGCAGCCCGAAGACCTCGAGATCGAAGTCGACGACGGGTCGTCCCAGCAGCGCATCGCGAACGCCGCCACCGACGACGTGGACGCGGCCGCCTGCACGGCGAACGTCCTCGCCGAGTGCCAGCACGGCGTTCCAGGCCGCCGGATCGTCGCTGCGGAATTCGAGCGCCATCCGTCGGATTGTACGAAGTGAAAGCGGCCCACTCCGCCGTGGCCCCCCACTACTCCTTTGATACCCTAGGCTCACATTCTGTAGCGCCCGTGCGGCGGTCTCGCGCCGCCTGCAGACGCCGCCCCACTTTCGCCGGTCGCGGCTGTCGCCATCCCCTGCACCTGAAGCTCCGCCCGCTTCAGGCGACGTCTCAAGGAGGTTTCCATGACCACTCTCCCGACATCGCACCGCGTCCTCCGGGCCAGCGCCTGCATCGCCCTGCTCGGCCTGCTCGTCGCTCTCGCACCCGCCGCCGCGCAGCTGCCCGGCAACATGCGCGGGCTCATCCAGGACGAGAACGGCGACCCCGTTCCCAACGTCACGATCAAGATCACCGACCCCGAACGACCGGACTTCGAGCAGGTCGTCGAGGGCAACGCGAAGGGGCGCTACAAGTTCCTCCTCGCGAACGCCACCGTGCCCTACTCGCTCACCTTCTCGGCCCCCGGCTATCAGACGTTCAGCCTCAACGGCGTGAAGATCGCCGCGCGGCAGGACACGCGCCGCAACTTCACCATGAAGTCGAAGGCCGCGGCACAGGCCGAAGCCGCCGCAGCGCCCACGGCAGCACCCACCGACATCGACCCCGAGGCCGCGGCCAAGGGCGGCGCCGTCGAGACCTTCAACAAGGGCGTGAAGGCCGAGAACGCCGGTGACTTCGACGGCGCACTCCTCTTCTACGAGAGCGCGGTCGAGAAGAACGACGAGCTCGGCATGGCACACGCCGCGCTCTCCCGGATGTACCTCAAGAAGGGCGATCACTCGAAGGCCGTGACTTCCGCCGAGCGCGCCCTCGAGCTCGACTCCGACTCCGACGTGGGCCAGGTCCTCTACGAGGGCTACACGGCACTCGGGCAGAAGGACAAGGCCGACGCCGCCCTCGCGCAGCTCCAGGCCGCCGACCCCGAGAAGGCCGGGAAGAACCTCTTCAACGAGGCAGCCGACCACTACAACAACGGCCGGATGGCCGAAGCGAAGTCCGGCCTCGAGAAGCTGCTCTCGATGGATCCCGAGCACGCCGAAGGCAACTACATGCTCGGCATCGTCTACATCGGCGAGGGCAACAACGCGGGCGCCAAGGAGAAGCTCGAGAAGTTCCTCTCCATCGCTCCCAACCACACCGACGCTGCGACGGCCAAGGAGATGCTCTCCTACATCGAGTAGCGGAGCTGCCTCCCGCACGGCCTCCGCACAAAGGAGCGCCAACCCGTACGAGCCGCCCCCGGGCGGCTCGTTCTACGTCCGGCAACAGAACGCCCCCGACGACCTTCGAGGACCTCATTCATGCGACACACCCCCACCCTACCGCCCGCACCCACGCCGGGCGACCGGCACCCCTTCGCTTCACTCCTCCCACGGGCCGCGCCCTTCCTTCTCGGCTCGCTGGTCGCCCTCGCAGGTGCCGTGGCTCAGGCGCCGGACGGGCCCCTCACACTCGAGCAGATCATGGCGCACCCCGACTGGCTGGGCCGGGCGCCGGAGCGCCCCTACTGGAGCGACGACTCGCAGTCGGTGTACTTCTTCCGCAAGCGCGAGGGGGAAGACGAGCGTCTGCTGTACCGGGTCGCGGCAGGTGGCGGTGAGCCCGAGCTGCTCTCCGACGAGGCTGCGGGCGCCTCGGCGGACGGGCCGGGAGCCTACTCGACCGACCGCTCGGAGAAGGTCTTCGTGCGCAACGGCGATGTCTTCCATCGCCAGCTCCCGGACGGAGCGTTGCGGCAACTGACGCGCACCCAGGCGCGCGAGGCGTCTCCCGTCTTCGTGGGCGAGCGCGCGGTCGCGTTCCAGCGCGACGGGCAGGTCTTCGTGCGCGACCTCGACACCGGGCTCGAGAGTCAGCCCTTTCCGGTTGCGGCCGAGGACGCGCCCGAGGCCAAGCGCGCGCAAGAGGCCCAGCGTGGCGGCTACCTGCACGAGCAGCAGGAGCGCCTCTTCGACTGGATCCGGGCGCAGGAGCAAAAGAAGACCCGCCAGGAGGATCGGCAGGCGGAGCTGCGCGCCGCGGACTCCTCGCGCGCCCCAGGGAAGATCTATCTGGGCAAAGGGCGCAACGTGCTCCGCCAGGCGCTCGCGCCGGGCGCCCAGGCTTCGCTGGTCGTGGTTCGGCGCGGGAAGCGCGGTGGCGACGCGCAGCGGACCCGCATGCCCCGCTATGTCACCGCCAGTGGCTTCACCGAGGTCGACGAGGTGCGCCCCAAGGTCGGCACCGGAAGCTCCATCACCGACGAGCTCGTGCTGCTCCGTGCGGGAGAGAAGGAGGGCCTGGATCTCGACCTGAGCGGCCTCCCCGGCATCCTCGACGACCCTCTGGCGGACCTTCGCGCAGCCGCCAAGGAGCGGGCGAAGGCCAGGTCCGAGGCCGCCCAGAGCTCGGACGCGGAGCCGGAATCGAAACCGGGCGCGACGGACCCCGCAGCCGAAGACCCAGCCGCGCCCTCGGAGAAGCCCGCGGGCAAGAAGAAGCCGCGCCCCGTCCGCGCCGGCGCGGTGCTGTGGAGCCCCGACGGAACCGCCGCTGCCGTCCAGCTCGTCTCGCTCGACAACAAGGACCGTTGGATCGTGGGCGTCGACGCGCGCACCGGCGAGGTACGGCCGCTGCACCACCTTCACGACGAGGCGTGGATCAACTGGCGGTACCGCAACATGACGTGGCTCCCGGACAGCCGCCATCTCGTCTTCCTCAGCGAGGAGACGGGCTTCTCGCACCTGTACCTCGCCGATACGCAGAGCGGCTCCACGTCGCCGCTGACCGAGGGCCGGTTCGTCGTCGACTCGCCGCAGGTCGACACCGAGGGACGCTACGTCTACTTCACGGCCAACCCCGAGCACCCCGGGCACTACGACGTGTTCCGCGTCGCGACGGCAGCCGGGCCTCACACGCCCGAGCGGCAGACTCGCACCGGGGGCCTCACCGCCTTCGTGCTCTCCCCGGACGACTCGCGGCTGGCGCTGCTGCACTCCGGCAGCACGGCGCCGCCGGAGCTCTACGGCCTCGAGATCGGCAGCTCGGACACCCCGATCCAGCTCACCCGCACGGTCTCCGAGGCGTTCGCGTCGATTCCGTGGGTGGCGCCGCGCTCCATTCAGGTGCCCTCGTCCCACGCGGACGGTGACATCTACGGCCGCCTCTACCTCCCGGAAGGGCGCCCGCGGAAGGGCCGTCCCGCCGTCGTCTTCGTCCATGGTGCCGGTTACCTGCAGAACGCGCACCTCGGCTGGAGCTCCTACTTCCGCGAGTTCATGTTCCACAGTCTGCTGACCCAGCGCGGCTACGTCGTCCTCGACCTCGACTTCCGCGCGTCGGCGGGGTACGGCCGCGACTGGCGCACCGCAATCTACCGACAGATGGGTACCCCCGAGGTGCAGG
Organism: Candidatus Multivoraceae bacterium; assembly: GCA_965223385.1. GTDB lineage: Bacteria > Acidobacteriota > Thermoanaerobaculia > Multivoradales > Multivoraceae > JBCCLJ01. The sequence continues at coordinate 162,665 of CBDCWR010000005.1, forward strand.
ATCTGCGTGACGGCGTGGAATGGCTGGTGCGCGAGCACGGCGTCGACCCCGACCGGGTCGGCGTCTACGGCGGCTCCTACGGCGGTTTCCTGACCTTCATGGCGATGTTCCAGGACCCGGACCTCTTCGCTGCCGGCGCCGCGCTCCGGCCAGTGACCGACTGGGCGCACTACAACCACCCGTACACGTCCAACATCCTCAACACTCCCGAGCTCGATCCGGAGGCCTACGAGCGGAGCTCACCCCTGGAGCTCGTCGAGGGGCTGCGTAAGCCGCTCCTCATCTGCACCGGGATGCTCGACGACAACGTCCACTTCCAGGACAGCGTCCGGCTCGTCCAACGTCTGATCGAGCTCGAGAAGGAAGACTGGGAGATCGCCATCTACCCCGTCGAACGCCACGGGTTCGTGGAGCCGAGCAGCTGGCTCGACGAGTACCGCCGCATCCTCAAACTGTTCGAGACCCACCTCCGCTGAGGCGTCGCACGGCCCGGTGACGCTACTGCGAGCGGAGGGAGGCCAGGAGCGGCATGCGCAGGACCTGGCGCGCCGCAAAGACCCCGGCGGTGAGCCCGACCGCGAGAATCGCGAGCAGGGTCCAGCCGAGCGCCCCCCACGGCACCAGCGCGTGTCCACCGGAGACGTGCGGGAACACGGCAACCAGCGCCGCAATCGTGCCGACCACCATGCCGACGCACAGCACCACTCCATTCTCGAGGAAGACCATGCGCGCCAGCGCGCGGCGGCGAAAGCCGATCGCGCGCAGCGTGGCGAGCTCTGCGCGGCGCTCGAGCACGTTGCGGAGGAGGATGACCGCCAGGCCCAACGTGCCGAGGAGCAGACCCAGGCCTCCAAGAATGCGGAACGTCCCGAGGTAGGTGTTCTCGACCGCCTGAAAGCTCTCGAGGCGCTGCTGTGAGGAGACCACGTCGTAGCCGAAGCCGCGCAGGTTCTTCTCCAGCACCTCGGCCACGGCCGGCTCCGCCTCCACGGGCGGGTCGATCAGGAAAAACGAGTAGCCCGAGCGGCTCGGGAAGTGCTCCAGCAGATGCGCCTCCGAGATGAGGAGCTCCCGCTGGAAGATGCTCTTGCGCAGCAGGCCCTGCAGCCGCAGCCGCACCGGCTCTCCCCGCTCGTTCTCCACCTCGACGTCGCGGCCGAGCCCCGACTTGAGAATCCACATCACGGAGTTGAAGTCCCCGAAGGCCGGAATCACGGGCACGCCGTCCTCGGCCTGGAGCGGCTCTTCGAGCAGGCGCCACGGCTTCTCCGTCTCCTCGATCAGCTGCTGGAACACGAACCCGCCCCGCTCGACGAGGTCGTGGGGAACACCAAGCAGCCTCGGCGTCGTGGGCTGGTACAGGTTGAGGCAGCTCATGTCGTCGCCGGGCAGAACCCGCAACGGAAAGACCTCGGCGCCCTCGAGCACCGCGGAGTCGCCGTCCGAAAAGCCGAGCTCGAAGCGACCGTCCGCGTCCGCCAGATCGGAGTAGATCGGCACGTCTGACTCGGCGAGGAACACGAAGCCCCCAGCTCCCGACGCGAGCTCGCGCACCTCGTCCCCGAACTTGTGCCCGTAGGCACCGACCGCCACGATCACGAAGCATGCAGAGGCCACGAGACCTGCGCTCAGCAGGCTGCGACCGGGGCGGAGTGCCGTGTTGGCCGAAGCCATCTCCAGGACCGACTCGAGGCTCGCGTCCGATGCGCCGGCCGTGCGGCCCAGCCACAGGGCGAAGAGGGCCAGACCGAGGACGACCAGCATGGCGCCGAGGCCCATGAAAAGCGGGGCGGCCTGAGAGCTCGGCACCGCGAAGGAGCCTGCGAACAGACCGGCGGCCAGAACCGCCGACAAGGCAGCCACGACTTTCGCGCGACGCGACGCTCTGCGCTCGGCCATCGCGTCGGAAACCTGACCGCGGAGCAGCGACGGAACCGCCTGGCGTGCCATCTGGCGCACGGCGCGCCAGATGGCGAACAGCGCGAGGCCAAGGCCAATCGCAAAGCCGAGCACCAGGGAGAGCGGAGTCACGTGGAGATCGAGAAACGCAGTGCCGATCGCGCCCAGCCACAGCGTCTGCAGCGCCCACAATACCCCGGACGCGTAGGCCAACGAGCCCAACAGCCCCAGCACGCCTCCGATCGAGGCGAGCAGGAGACCCTCCTGCAGCAGCCCCCGGCGCACGCTGCGCTCACCGAACCCGGATGCCAGGCGCAGGCCGATCTCGGAGGCACGCGTCTCGGTACCGAGCCGGAAGAACAGCAGGATCAGCAGCGCGGACGACACGATGAGAAAGAAGCTGAAGCCGATGAACAGCCCGCCGAAGTCGGTGGCACCGTTGGATGCGCCGAGGCCCGCGGCCTTCACGGCCTGCACCGCAAGCCCCGACTCGCGCAGATCGAGCCGTGCCGGGAGGCTCTGGGCCAGTGCGCCCGCGAGCTCGGTCGCAGCTTCGGGCGACGCAGCCCTGAATCGAACGCTACTGAGTGCACCAAAGCGGCTCGACCAGAGACGCCGGGCGTCCGCCTCCGTCACGAACGCCTTCGGCGTCGCTCCCCATTCGTCCCAGTAGTCTTCGTCCTTCTGCCGGATCAGGTCCAGATCGACCGGGAACGTCGGGTCCCAGTCGGACATGTTCCGCGCGTCGGCGACACCGGGAAACTCGGGCGTCAGGCTGCGGTCCGCCCCGAGGCCCACGAGCGCCGTCACGCCGGCGAGCTCGAAGTCGGCGCTCCTGAGCGTCAGCTCTTCCCGGTCGCCGACCTCCCAGAAGTCGAGCCGGACGGTGTCTCCGATGTCGGCGGACAGGTCTTCCGCTGCCCAGGCGTTGAGGTAGATCTGCCCCTCGGCGAGAGCCGGAGCGGGGCTGCCGTCGGCCAACGCCAAGCCGCTCCAGGCGCCCTCACCACCGAGGCCGGTGACCGTAGAGTACGGCAGGAGGCGCTCCTCGTCGCCGCTCGCGACGGCGGTGCGGTTGGCGAGATAGGTCGAGACACGAGACACCTGCGCCCCCAGCGTGGTCCCTGCGGCCACGAGCGCCGACTCGAGGTTCGGACGCAGCACGATCTCGCGGCTCGAGGCGGTCACGACATCGCCTTCCGCCACGAGCTCGAGCCCGTAGTCCTCCACCTTCACCGCACGCTCGACCGCAGCCTCGAGCGCCGACGTGTCCGCCAGCGCGTCGCGCTGTGGATCGTCGAGGCTCACGAACAGTGCGTTCATGCGGCCCCGCTGACCCAGCGCCCGCTGCAGCACCTGCAGGTCGACGAACGCCAGCTGCGGTAGATCCTGATGCGGCACGAGCGAAAAGCGCCCCAGGCCCTCGTTCTCGAGAACCTGGGTCACCTCCAGCCGCACCGTCTGCACGACGTCGGCGGGGTCGGTCGACCCCATCAGCATCTCGCGCGGAATCTCACTGGGCCGGGCCAGGCTGAGGACGATCGCGTCGCCGAGCTCGACGTCCAACTCCTGCTGAAGCGAGCGGTTGATCACCACCGAGGCGAACCGCTGCCCCTGCGCGCGCTCGAGCTTCAGATCGGCGTCCGGGAAAAGCGCCGCCATGTCGCTGCCGAACCCCTGAATGCCGACGTTGCCGGCGCGCTGATCGGTGTCGGGGGCCACCGCGGCACCCAGCAGGAGCAGTGCGCCCGCCAGGCCGTCACTCACCTGCTGGAGCTCCGGATCCGCCGCGAGCTCCTCCGCGAGCGCTTCACGGAAGAAGCCGTCGGAGAGGAGGGCCTGATCGACACCCCCGAGGCGCTGCAAAGTGAGATCTCGCAGGCTCCCACGCATCGAGTCGCCCACCAGGAGGGCACCCGTGAGCACAGCGGTCGTCACGGCGGCCGCCAGAACCACCGCCACGTTGCTTCGCGCGTAGTAGCGCAGGCTCTCCCACATCAGCCTTCCTCCACCACGCCGTCGACCGAGAGCGCCAGGCGGCGCGGGAACCGCTGCGCGAGCTCGAGGCTGTGCGTCACCACGATCATCGTCCGCTTCTCCTGCGCCTGCAGGTCGAAGAGCAGCTGGGCCACGACCTCCGCCGTCTTGGGGTCGAGGTTGCCGGTGGGCTCGTCGCAGAGGAGCAGGTCCGGCTGGTTGATGAGCGCGCGGGCGATGGCGACGCGCTGGCGCTCACCCCCTGAGAGCTCGGCGGGCCGGTGGCTCGTCCGGTCGGCCAGGCCAACCTGATCGAGGAGTTGCAGAGCCCGCTCTCGAGCCCCGGTCGCGCCCGCAGGCAGCGACGGCAGCGAGACGTTCTGCAGCACCGTGAACTGGGGCAGCAGGTGATGGTCCTGGAAGACGAAGCCGACGTGCTCGTTGCGAAAGGCGGCGAGCTCGGCCTCGGGCAGCGTGTGGGGATTGGTGCCGCCGATGCGCACGGTTCCGGAGGTCGGCTGATCCAGCGTTCCGATGATGTGCAGAAGCGTGCTCTTGCCGCAGCCCGAAGGCCCGGTCACCGCGGCCGCCTCGCCCGCTTCGAGCGCGAAACTGACGTCGTCGAGCACGGGCACGCGGTGATGCGCCGTCTCGTAGACCTTCGACAGGTGCTCCACTGCGAGGCCAGCTTCGACGACCGGCTCGGGTTCCCTGGTCTGCGTCACACAGATCTCCTTCTCCGCTGATCGTTCCGAATCTTCGCACGCCCACGAGGTGGCGTGCCCGGCCTACCCGCCCGAGCCCGCTTCGAGCTCGGGGCACTCCTCCAACGCATCGGCGATGAAGGCCGGAATAGGGACCGCGCGGGGCCGCTTGCCCGGCGTCAGGGCGCAGCAGGCGCTGCCGATCCGGCCACGCGCCACCCGCTGACCTTCGTGCTCGAACTCCACGACGTAGGTCATCGACGACGTGCCCTTCCGGGCGATGCGGACCGTGATGTCGAGGGTGTCCTCGAAACGGACCGGTCGGAAGAACTCGCACTCGGCGAAGAGGCGCGGCCAGCCGAGATGCAACCCTTCGTGATCGGTGTGCACACTCGTCCCGATGGCGTTCAGCAGCTCGTGCTCGGCCGACTCCATGAAGACGTAGAAGCGGGAGAAGTGGACGATGCCCGCCATGTCCGTGTCGGAGAACTCGATACGGCGCTGTGTGCGGAAGGTGTGCATGTCAGGCGAGAGCCGTCGCCCCCCGCCCCATCGCCGCCTGAAAGCCCGCCAGGGTCTCGTCGGCCATGTTCGCCAGGCTCAGATGCTCGGCCACGCCGGCACATCCGGCCGAAGAAAGCTGGCGGCGCAGCTCCGCGTCGGCCTCCAGACGGAGGAGCGCGCTCGCGAGCTCGGAGTTCTCGCCGGGTGGAAACAGCAGCCCGCCGCCGGTCCGCTCCAGGATCTCCGGGAACGAGCCGTGCTCGGGCTGCACCACCGGCACACCGGAGGCCAGGGCTTCGAGGATCGAAAGGCCCTTGGGCTCGCGATAGTCGGTGGGCACGGAGAAGGCGTGCAGGCTGTGCAGGAAGTCGATCTTTCCCTGCCGGTCGACCTCGCCCACCCACTCGACCGAGTCCTCGAGCCCGAGCTCTGCGACACGCTTCTTCAACGTGTCGGCGTACTCCCGGTCGCGCCCGCCCAGGTAGCCGGCGATCCTCAGACGCGCGCCGGGTCGCGCCGCAGCCACCTCGGCGAAGCCCTCGATCAGGTGATGCAGCCCCTTTTCGGGGCAGATGCGCGCCAGGTAGCCGACGGTGAACGGCTCGGAGGGCGGCTCTGCAGCCCGCGCGAGACCGTCGAGATGAACGCCGAGCCGCGCAACGTGGATCTTCTCCGACGGCAGCTCGAGAAAGTCGGTCATGTACCCCTTGTAGTAGTCGCACGTCGACAAGAACATGTCGACATCGCGCGCCCTCTTCACGAGCTCCTCGTGCACCTGCGTGCGATACGGCTCGTACAGGTCGTCGAGGAAGATGTCCTCCCCCTGTAGCGCACACAGGATGGCGACGCCGGGAAGCTCCTGTCGGAGCGTGCGCGCCATGCCCAGCAACATGGAGTTCGTCAGTACCACCACATCGGGCTCGAAGCTGTCGCGCAGCCACGCCGCGAGCTCGTCGAGCTCGGCCTTCTGCCGACCGGACTCGCCCCGCAGCATGGACAGCGTGAGCGCGCCGAGCTCGCGCGCGTCGGTGGAGTCGGCGCCTCCAGCCACCCAGCTCAGCAACCTGGGTGCGTCCAGCACGTGTCGCAGAGCCGCCGGGATGCGGCTGAACCAGGACAGCTTCTGCTCCAGGTAGATGTTGATCGCGCCGTAGAAGACGCGGCGACTGCTCACGTTCTCTTCGTCGGTGCGCAGCGGCGTGTAGATCGGGATCAGCAGCGCGTCGTGGCCCCGCTGCTGCAGCTCACGGACGAGCGCGTTGTCGCGAATGCAGCTGCCGCAGATCATGCCGCCCGCGCCGGCCGCGATGTAGGCGATCTTCAAGAGCCCGCCTCCGGGAAGAAGCGATTCAGGCGGGCCGCCTCCGGAGGCTGCGATGCCAGCGAGCCGACGATCATCGCGAGCGCCGACCCCGAGAAGATCACGACCACCGGCATGACCCCGGTCCCACCGACGCTGTAGTCCGGGCGTCCGCCTGCATCGAGGAAAAACGCGAGCCAGAGCACGATCACGACCACCAGGGAGCTGAGCACACCGACGGCCGTGCTCCGTCGCCAGAACAGCCCCGCGAGCAGGATGGGCAGCAGCGACGTGTAGCCCGTGAACGACCACACGGCGAGGCCGAAGATGCTGCGACTGCTCACCAGCGAGAGGAGGAAGGTGACGACCACGATGGAGATCACGAAGATGCGGCCGAGACGCACGCGCCGCTCTTCCGACAGCTCGCCGCCGCCCCGGTAGTGGGCCACCACGTCGTGCGCGAACATGGTTCCGAGAGAGAGCGACTGCGAATCGAGCGACGACATGATCGCCGCGAAGACTCCGGCTCCGAGCAGGCCCGCGAGCGCCTCGGGGGCGTGGAGGGCGATCATTCGAACGAGCACCGAGTTGGCAGCTGGCCCCTCGAGACCGGGAAAGTCGAGATTGCCGACGAGGCCGAGGAGCACGCTGGGAACCCACACCGCGGCGATGCACAGCGGGTAGAAGATGACCGGCGCACGAAAGGTCGCCGCGGAGCGTGCCGAAAGCCAGTGCATGAAGATGTGCGGGAACATGCCGACAGACATGGGGATCAGGGTGTAGCTCAGCATGCGGACCGGCGTCACCCGCTCGCCGCGCACGAGGAGCTCCGGCACCTCCGCCTGCACGCGGTCCATCGCCAGCCCGAGCCCACCGATCGAGCGCACGATCACGATGGCGGTGATCGCACCGAGGAGCATGAAGAGGCTCGTCTGAAAGGTGTTCACCCACGCCGTGCCGCGCAGGCCGCTGAGCGACACGTACGACAGCACCACCACCGCGATCATCAGACTCCCGACCCACCCCGGCACCGCGCCGTCGGTGATCTGGGTGAGCGTGATGCCACCCCCCATGACCCCGATCAGGAGGTACGGCACCATGAGCAGGACCAGCACCGCAAACAGGAGGAGGCCGACCAGGTCCAACCCCCAGCGGTCGCGCACGTACTGCACCTGGGTGACATAGCCGTGACGCTGGCCGAGCTGCCAGACCCGCGTGCCGACGAAGAGGAACAGCAGGGGGGCGATGATCGCGGACGAGCTCGCCATGAGCGAGAAGACGCCGATCCCCACGCGGTAGGCCTCGGCCGAAGCCCCGAGCAGAGCAAACGACGTCATGTGCGTCCCGAACAGCGTCATCAGCAGCACGAAGGCGCCGATCGAGCGGCCGGCCATGAAGAAGTCTTCCCCGCCTCCCCGCGCCAGCCGCTGGGAGAAGACGCCGATGAACAGGACGGCCACCAGGTAGGCCACCACGATGGCGAGCGTCACGAGCCTTTGTCCTCCTCGTCCCCGAGGGGCCACGCGAACCGCACGACCAGAGCCAGGACGGCGGACGCGGCAAAGCAGAAGGCAACGTGGTACGTCAGTCCGAGCGGTAGCCCGGCCACGAGCCGCGCGTCGTTCCACGACCAGAAGTCGTAGCGCAGCACGAACAGCGCGCCGAGGAGAAGGAGGGCGAACAGACGCATACGGACCGGATCAGCCCTCGCGCGCAGCGTCGATGTCGGCCCGCGAAAGCGGCAGGGTGTCGGCCTCCTGCGCCTGCATCGTGGCCATGTCGGAGAAGAGCGCCTCGAAGTCGCGCTCGAACACGTCGCCGATCAGGATCGCCGTGACATCGGACTGGTGCTCCGGAAAGCGCTTGAGGAACCGGCCGATGCTGAAGTCGGGGCTGTAGAAGGCCTCCACCAGGCGGCGGATCGCATCGACACCCGCCATCAGATGGGCCTCGAATCCGCCGAGCTTGGCCGCAGAGAGATCGCCTTCGCGCAGGGCTTCGGCGATCGCGCGGGCTGCCATCTCCCCCGACTTGAGCCCTAGGAAGACCCCGGACGAGTACACCGGGTCGATGAAGCTGAACGCGTCTCCGACGGCGACCCAGCCGTCGCCCGCCATCTCGCCGTGACGGTACGAGAAGTCTCGGAGCACCGAGATCGGGCGACACTGCACCGCGCCTTCGAGGCGGCGCCCGATCTCGGCGCAGCGAGAGACCTCCTCGAAGAAGATCTCGTGAGGCATGCCGTCGCGGCCTTTGATCAGGTAGTCGACCGGGCCCACGACCCCAACGCTGACCACGTCGCCGGCCAGCGGGATGTACCAGAACCACGACTTGCCCTCCTCCGTGTGGAGAATGAGGGTTGCGCCTTCGTCGCGGCCCACGTCGCGCCATGCGCCGCGGAAGTGGGTGAATACGGAGGCGTGGTCCAGCTGATAGTCGACCCGCAAGAGATCGAGCTGACGGCCGATCAGGGAGCTCTGGCCCGTCGCATCGACGAGTACGCCACACTTCACTTCACGCTCGGCGTCGCCCGCGGCCACCTTGAGACCCACCACGCGGGCACCGTCCCGCAGCACTTCACGCGCCTGCACACCGCGCACGCACTCGGCGCCCATCTCGGCGCCATGCTCGAAGAGCAGTTGGTCGAAGTGCCGCCGCTCCACCTGCCACGTGCGCGCGCTGTCCACCGCGCGCGTATCGTCGGGATCCTTCTCGGAGACGAAGTAGAACGGCATCGAGGCTTTGCCGCTCTTCGCGTAGAACTGGACACTGTGCTTCTCCGTGAAGCCGGCCGCCTTGACCTTGTCCAGAACGCCCATCGCCTCGAACGCCGAGTAGGTCTCGGGCATCAGCGACTCGCCGATCTTGAACGACGGCTCCGCCTGGCGCTCGAGGTGCAGCACCTCGAGGCCCTCCCGGGCACAGACCGACGCCGCGGCGCAGCCGGCCGGGCCGGCCCCGACCACGACCACGTCGTAGGCGTCCTGGAGCGGCAGCTCGCTCACACGGAGATTCTGGGAGGCGGGAATGTTCATGGTGGGATCCTCCACGCATCCCAGAGGCCGCAATGGGACCCAACGTCGGCGGGAGCGCGAAATGCAGGTGAATCCTAGCGCGACCGGGTGTCGGTGCGCAGTCGAAGATTCGCGCGCCGCGTCACGTCAGATGAACCGTGGGACCACCGTCGGTCTGGGCAACGGGGCCCCGGGGGCCGGGAGCCGACCAGGAAGCACCGACCCTTCGCGAGCCGACGGCGCCAGAACGACCTCCCAGCACGCACGCCGTGCCGTCCTGAGGCCCACCCGCCCGACAGCCAGAGCGGACCGGCGGTGGACCTAGAAGAGCCCTGCACCACGCGCCCCGTGCGTGGTGCAGTGACCTTGTGACGACAGGAGCCGAAAGGCGACTGTCGCTAAAAGAAGTCGTAGCTGACGCCGAGGTTCAGGAAAAGCGGCTCGATGTCGAGATCCAGCTCGGGGAAGTCGTCCGAGTTCGCGTCGGCATCGAAGTACATCGCGCCGAGATACAGCGACCACGGACCGTCCGCCCTGAACGGAATGTCGAGGCCCAACTGGGCACCAAACGTGGTGTCACTGTCGAAGCTGCGGCGGAAGTTCCGACCCTGCAGGTTGAACTCGACACTGCCGTAGTCGAGGTAGCCCAGGAGCGGTCCGATGAAGAGGTCGACCCGGGTGTCCGGAGTCAGGTGGAAGATCGGGCCGGCAAAGAGGCCAAACGTGTCGGAGTCGTCGTCGGTCATGTCCCAGACATCGACGCCGTTCTCCACGAAGTCGAGCTCGAAGTGGCTCTCGACCGCGCCGAAGAACGCACCAAACCCGAGGCCAAACCACTTGTTGAAGCGGTACTCCGCCTGAGCTCCGGCTCCCTGCCCACCTTCGAACCAGTAGGCCTGGCGCTCACCCCCGCCCAGATCGAAGCGCTGGCGATCGTCGCCCGGGTCGATCCGGGTGAGAAACGGCGTGATGCTCCAGCCGCGATAGGGCTTGGGCAGGACGTTGAGCGTCGCTTCGCAGCTGCTGCTCTTGCCGAGACCGTCCTTCACCTCGGCCCGCAGCGTGCGCGCGCCTTCGGTGTCGGCCGTCAGGGTGGCGTTGTAGGGCGACTCGAGCGCCGAGCCGTCGAGGGTGACGCTCGCGACACGGGTCTTCGGGTCCGCGCTCGCGTTGACGCGCGCGATGAAGTCGTCGCCCACGAAGATGTCCTCGGTGGGCAGGTCGATCGAGCAGACCGGTGGCTCGGGCTCCGGCTCAGGCTCGGGCTTCGGGCAGTTGCGGGTGACGCTCTGCTCGGCCGTGCACATGAGCGTGGTGCCGCGCGGCGTGCTCACGCTCGAGGTCAGCTTGAAGCTGATGGTGCCTTCCTGCGTGTCGTCGTCGACGTTCCAACGCAGCGGCGAGCTGGCATTGCTCGACGTCAACGTCGAGGAGCCCTTCGTCGGGCTCGAGACCTCGATGCGCACCTCGCCGACCGAGCCCGTCGCGTCCACGGCGATCGAGGTGCTCTCGCAGGTGGCGCCCGCGGAGTCCCTCACGTTCAGAGAGCAGACGGGCTCCGGAGCCTGCGCGAGAAGCGCCAGGTTGCCGCAGGCCTTCGGAACGACCATGGAGTGCCAGGTGCCCTCGGACGCGAACTGCACCTCCCAGCCTTCGAAGTCGTCCCGACCGGCCCAACAGAGATCGCGGCGGACGGCCGGCGCGCCACCACGGCGGAAGACCATCCAACCGAGGCTCGTCCCGGGGGCGAAGCTCTGAATCGAGGCCTGGCCTTCGGCCACCGCACCGAACAGGTCGTCCGGGTTCCCCGACCAGCCGATCTCCCGCAGCATCGCCTCGAGGTCGGCGCGCTGGTCCACGAAGAGCTTCTGCAGTTCTTCCCGCGTCTCGATCGGGCTCGAGAACGCATTGTTCCCGCCGAGGCGGCTGATGCGGCTCTGGCCCTCACAGAGGGTCTGTGCGAACGCGCCGGTGGAGCTCACGAGGAGCACGACGAGCGCGAGGAGGGTGGGGCGAACCACGACGGAAGAACGACAAGGTCTCATCAATGAACTCCTGCCCCGAGGGGCAACACAGGACGGCACCAGGCTCGGCTCTGCTGGTCCGAAGTTACTTCCATTCTAGGGAGACCGACCTCCCTTGTCGACAAAAGTCACGCGGCGGTGTGCTCGCCCGCCACAGAGCGGGCACGACATCGCCCGCAACCGGTCTCAGGTGTAGCGCGCGCCGCGAAACTGCTCCTCGTAGAACTGCGGGAGCAGCTGATCGACGCGCAGGAGGCCGTCGCGCGAGAGCTCGTAGCGGTCACCGTGGTGCGACAGCAGGCCCTGGCTCTCGAGGTACTCGAGCGGCTCGGCGAAGTGGACGGCGATCTCCTCGCCGAACTTGGCGCGGAAGTACCCCGCATCGAGCCAGCCGCGCTTGAGCTGGAGGATCGTCTCGCGCACGAGGCGCTGCTCGGCTGTGGTGGCAAGAGCGCGTGCGGTCGTGCTCTCCCCCGCCTGGCTGAGGCGGAGATAGTCGTCCCAGCCGTCGACGTTCTGGAAGTGAACGCCACTCGCGTGCGAGAACGCCGAGACGCCTGCGCCGAGCATGTCGGCACCCTCCCAGACGTTGTCGCGGTACACGAAACGACAATTCCGACCCTTCTTGAGTACCGTGTAGGCGCTCGAGATCTCGTAGCCCGCCGCCTCGAACTGCTCGAAGGCCCAGGCATGCCACTCCCGCTTGGTCTTCCAGTCGGCGAACTCGATCTCCGACTCCCCGCGCAGCTTCGACTTCGAGTAGACCGTGTTGAAGGGCAGCTCCATCTGGTAGAGCGTCACCGAGTCGGGATCCCAGTCGATGGTCTTCTGCACGGTCTCCCGCCACGTCTCCCAGGTCTCCCCCACCATCCCCGCGATCAGATCGACGTTGACCTGAGGAAAGTCGAGCGCCTGGATCCACGGGCGTACGCGCTCGATCTCCGGAGAGAGGTGCGCACGTCCATTCTCGCGGAGCACGTCGTCGTCGAAGTTCTCGATGCCCAGACTCAGGCGCGTGACCCCGATCTCACGGATTGCCTCGAGCTTCGACTGCGTGAGCGTTCCCGGCTCACACTCGAACGCGACCTCGCGGGCGCGGTCCCAGGGCATGGCGGCCTTGAGCTGCGCAACCAGCGGCACGAGCTGCTTGACCGCAATGTACGAGGGGGTCCCGCCGCCGACGTACACGAAGTCGAGATGGCGACCTTCGACGATCTTCCGCTGTGCATAGGCTTCCACCTCTGCTGCCAGCGCGTCGAGGTAGGTCTGGATCTGGTCGTTGTTCTTGTCGGTGAAGACCCGGAAGTAGCAGAACTTGCAGCGCTTCCTACAGAACGGAATGTGCATGTAGAGGCCCAGGGGCGTCTCCGGGTTGCCGGGCGCATCGAGCGCCGCCTCGGCCTTGACGACGTCCCCTTCGCCCCATGTCGAGTAGGGCGGGTAGTTCGATACGAAGACGCTGCCGACGTCGGTGGCGGCGAGATCGAGCTTGGAGGTGGCGGGCTCGAGTTGGGGAACGGTCATCTGGGGCTCCTCGGCATCAGCGGCTGCACGGCTCCGGTCCAGGGGCCAGCCTGGCATCGGCAACCGGCAAGGGGCCCCAATTATTGCGCGAAGGTGAGCCCTTCGCCTCCCGCCGCTGCGGGAGCCTCGCGTCCAGCGCCCGAAGGCACCTCAGCCGAAGCAGTACACGACACCGTCGAGGGTGCCGATGACGAGCTTCTCCTGCGCGACGGCGGGCGACGAGATGATCGCGGAGCCCGTATCGAACTCCCAGACGGGCTCACCACTCTCGAGGCCGATGGCGACGACCTGACCGCGCTTGGTGCCCAGGTAGGCTCGATCCCCCACGATCACCGCCGAGGAGTCGATCCGGCCACCGCTGTTCCAGTCCCAGACGGTCTCGCCGGTGTCGGGGTGGAGCGCATGGAGGATCTTGTCGCGCCCGCCGATGATGACCAGGTCGTCCGTGACCGCAGCAGACGAGTAGTAGGGGAACTTGCGGGTCGGGTGCTCGTATCCCCAGATCACGCGCCGCTCCTTCAGGTCGATGCCGAGCACCCGGTTCTCGAAGGTGCCCACGTACACGCGGTCCCCGTCCACCGCCGGCGTGGATCCGGCCTGACCGCCCAGGTCGATCTTGTGCAGTACCTCGCCGTCTTCGACCCGAACGAGCCAGAGGTAGCCGTCGCATCCGGAGACCATCGTCACGTCACCCGCGATGGCCGGAGCGCCGTGCACGTAGCCGTCGGTCTCCACCTGCCACGCGAGCTCGCCCGTCTTGCGGTCGAGGGCGTAGAGGCGGTTGTCGTAGGAGCCGAACAGCACCCGGTTCCCCTGCACGGTCGCCGACGAGATGATCTCGGCCTCCGTCTCGAAGGTCCAGAGGCCCTCGCCGGTCTTCGCGTCCACCGCATGAAACACCCCGTACTCGTCGCCGAAGTACACGCGTCCGTCCCACACCGTGGGTGACGACTGGATCTCGCTCTTCGCTTCGTACGTCCACCTCTCTTCACCGGTCTCCAGGTCGAGGGCATAGAGCTTGGCGTCGAAGGCGCCGAAGTAGACCATGCCGTCCGCGATCGCAGCCGTCGACTCGATGTCCGCGCCGGCGTCGAAGGTCCAGATCACCTCGGGCGACTCGGACAGAGGGGACGCGGCAATCCCGTTCTGCTCCAGGTTGCCGCGGAACATGGGCCACGAGTCGCCCGACGCGGCGGCCGAAGACGCTGCGAGGAGCACACAGGCTGCCAGGGTGAGGCGGGCCCTGAGGCCGGATGTCTGGCGCCCGGACCTGGAGATCTGGTGGGGGGCGGGGTGTCCTTGCTTCCGCATGGGGATGTCTCCGTGCGTGAGTGAGGTTGCCGAAGGGTGCGGGACCGAGGTCTTCTTCACATCATCCGTTCGCGGCGGCAGATCGGATTCTGCGACCGGTCATGCCCCACCTTCCCCGACCACGTCGAGCTGCATGGACGCCTCGTAGAGAGACGCGAGCTCCGCGGCGCCGACAGCACGCGGGTTGAAGGTGGCGGTCCACTGCTCTGCCGCCGCTGCGGCAAGTCGTGCGATGTCCCCTGAGCCGACGCCGACCTCGTCCAAGGTGCGCGGCAGGCCAGCCGCAGCGCGCAACTGCTCGACGCGAAGCGCGAGCCCTTCCGCCGAGCCGCCGGCGCGCTCGCCCACGAGCTCGCGGTAGAGCTCGTCGGCGACCGTCGCGTTGAAGCGGATGACGCTCGGCAGTACGAGGCCCACCGCTGCCCCGTGCGTCACGTCGAACTCGGCCGTCAGCGGATTCGCACACGCGTGGGCGGCGCCGAGCATCGACGTCTCGATGGCGGCTCCCGCCAGGTGTGCTCCCAGCAGCATCTGCCCGAGCGCCTCGAGGGACGCGCTCCCGCCGGCGCCGACGGTCGCCTCGAAGTTCGCATCCAGAAGGCGGAATGCCTCGCGACACAACATGCGCGAAAGCGGGTTCCCCGCCGTCGAAACGGCACTCTCGATCGCATGGGAGACCGCATCGATCGCGGTGGTCGCCTTCACGTCTGCGGGAGCGGTCGCCACGAGCTGCGGGTCGAGAACGACGCGATCGAAGCGCGCCTTCTCGTCGCCGCAGGCCATCTTCACGTGGTCGTCGTCGCGCGAGATCAGCGCGTACGACTGCGCCTCACTGCCCGTGCCGGCGGTCGAGGGGACGCCAATCGACGGCAGCATGGGCACGGTCGCCTTGCCGAAGCCCCAGTAGTCGGCCATGCGCCCGCCGTTCGTGACGACGAAGTTGATGCCCTTGGCGCAGTCCATCGCCGAACCGCCACCGAGGCCCAGGATCAGGCGCGCGCCGAGGTCGCGGCAGGCCGCGGCGCCGCGCGCGACGTGGCTTTCGGTCGGATTCTCCTCGACCCCATCGAAGATCGCGAACGTGAGGTCGCGCGACGCGAGGGCCTGCGCTGCACGGTCCACCCACCCCGCCTCCACGAGGCCGGGATCGGTGACCATGAGCACCGGCCCACCACCGAGCTCGAGTGCGAGATCACCGAGAACGTCGAGGCTGCCCGCCCCAAACACCAGGTGGGAGCGGCGCAGCTCGACGGACCATTCGACCGACGCGGCGGACTGCGCGTCAGTTGGCGGCGATGGCAAAGAGCTCGGCCCGGGTCGCGATGTAGAGCACGCCGTCCTTGGCGACCGGCGTCGTGTAGATCGCAGACCCCATGTTCATCTCGTTCACGACCTCTTCCTTCTTGCCGGTCTTGAGAATGACGATGTCGCCGTCCTCGTCGCCGAGGTAGATCTTGCCGTCGGCGACGAAGGGCGAGCCCCAGACCGCGGCGAAGGTGTCGTGGGTCCAGTAGTGCTCCCCGGTCTCCGCGTCCAGCGCGTAGAGGAAGCCGCTCAGGTCGGTGATGTACACGATGCCTTCGTGGATTGCCGCCGTGGAGATCGTCCGGTTGAAGTCTTCGCCGCCGAAGGACCACACCTCGGCCGTGTCCGTCACGTCGCCGCTCTTCGTCGCGTCGATGGCGAAGAACCGGCCCGGTGCCTCCCCGTGCTCGGGATCCTGGCCAACGCCCACGTAGAAGCGGTTGTTGTGGAAGACCGGGGTCGAAATGACGTTGTTGCGGGTTCCCGAGCCACCCAGCTCCCAGACGGAGTCCTTCGGATTGAGATCGAACTTCCAGAGGAGATCACCGCTCTGCGGGTCGAACGAGTAGAGCCACCCGTCGCCGCCGGGGAACGCGACCTGGCCGCGGCCTCCGGCTTCGCCGTAAGCCGGGTTCGACCACGTGCCGTGCAGGATGCCGTCGCCGGGATCGGCGTTCTCCCAGACGAGCTCGCCCGTCTTCTTGTTGATGGCGACGAAACTCGGGGCGAGCGGCGACGGAATGTTCACGTGCCCTTCGTCGACCCCGTTGCCGGTGGTGGCGAACAGGATGTCGCCGACGATGAGCGGCGAGCCGGCCGCCAGATTGTGCGGAAAGACGTCGAGCTCACCGATCAGATCGAAGCTCCAGAGGATGTCCGCGTCGGTCTTGGTGTTGAGCGCCTCGTCCTTGAAGGGGCCGTCGTTCTCGCCGTCGAGGAAACCTTCGACGTCGGCAGCGACGACCTCACCGCGGTTCGACACGTAGTAGACGATGCCGTCCTCGACGTAGGGCGTCGAGCACACACCCTGCAGCGGCCAGTCGTTGACGCGGCCGGCCGGCAGCTTGTCGTGCGTGGCCTGCCAGAGCAGCCGCCCGCTGCCTTCGTCGAACGCGAGCACGATGCCCTTGTCGCCGACGATCCCCTCGCGCAGGGCGCTCTCGTTGTTCGTACCCACGTAGACCCGCCCGTCGTGCACCACAGGGCCGGCGTACGTCTGCGACCCGAGCTTCGCGCGCCACTTGATGTTCTTGCCGCTGTCGACGTCCCACTCACTGGCGAGCCCGGTCTCGCTGGACACCATGTTGCGGGACGTCGTGTTGCCGTACATCGCCGGCGGATCGCTGGCCAGCGCTGCGAGAGGCAGGAAGCCCGCCGCGAGCGCAGCCAGGCCGAGGGTTTGCAGCTTCGTCATGTTGGAGTTCCTCATGTTTCGCTCGGGCGCCTTCGCCTCAGGGATTCGGGTAGATCTTGACATTGTCGAAGTAGATGCTCGCCGGCGAGTAGGCCTGGATTCCGGGCGCACCGGTGGGTACGGGAAGCGGATCTTCGACCACCAGCGTCCAGTCGCCCGGCTCCGGGCTGCCGGTTGGCCAGACCTTGCCGCGGGCAATGGCCTTGCCGTCTACGCGCTCCACCTGGAACTTCAGGCTGTACCAAGTGTCCATCTCCCACTCGAACGGAATGGCCGTGGCAATGCGCCGAACCGCGGTCCACGTGCGGATCTCGAGCTTCTGTGAGTTGCCGAGAAGATCGAGGATGTAACCACTGTTGATGAGGCCCCCGTCGGTTCGGCGACGGCCTTTGAGGCCCCCGCGCATCTCGGCTTCGATGGTGTATTCGGTGAGATCCGGTGCACCGATGAAGAGCTTGGAGCGCAGGAGGCCACGCTCGGCGACCGGCTTCTCCAGCACCTTCTCGCCGTCGAGCTCGGTGACCTGGTAGCGACCGCCACCGATCCAGTAGGGGCGTCCGCGACCTTCGATGTCGTCGAACGTTTCCTCCATCGGGAGCGGCGGCAAGACCCGCACGCGTGCCGCAGCCTCCACCCCACCGGCCTGGGCCACGACCTCTCCCACGTGCGCACCGCTCGCCGGAGTGGTCAGTGTGTTGCCGGAGAGGCTGCCGCCGATGCCGCGCAGCGCGAGAGTCGCGTCGACCGGGCCGAGCGAGCGCCCGGCGTCGTTGAACGCCTCCACGGTGTAGTCGACGGACGCGCCGTTGCCCACGGTGACGTCACCCGGCACGATCAGGAGCACGGCGGGATCGCTCCCACCCGCAGCCTCCTCCGGTAGCGTGCGCGGCGCGCTGGCCACCACGTCGTACGAGCGGTCCTGCGAGCCGAGGCAGTAGATGCCCTCCTCGGTCGTGAAGTAGATGCGGCCGTAGGCGATCGCGGGCGACCCGTAGAGCTCGGCGTAGCGACTGTCGTCGGGCATCTTCACCTCGTCGCGATCGAGAACCTCGACCGAGTCGGCGCTCGGCTTCAGGATCGACACGTTGCCGTTCACCTCGGTCACGTAGATCTTGCCGTCGGCCCACACCGGTGCGTTCTTGCCGACCGTGCCCGTCTCGACGTGCCAGAAGGCCTCGCCCGTCTCCGGATCGAGGGCACTGAGGTTGGCCGAGTTGTCGACCACATAGAGCCGGCCGTCGTGGTACATCGGCGAGGGGAAGCCCATCTTGATCGGGGAGCGCCACAGCTCGTGGGTCTTGGTCACGTCACCGGTGCCCGTAGCGTCGATGGCGATCGTACGCCCGAGGGTCGCCTCGTCGATGTTCTCCTCGGAGTGGCCGATGAAGACGGTGTCGCCGATGACGAGTGGCGAGCTGTTGATGCCACGCTTGGAGAGCTCGAACTCCCACACGAGCTCGCCCGTGCGCGCCTTCAGCGCGTAGATGTGGCCGTCCGCGTTGCCGGAGATGAAGAGGCGCTGGCCCCCGATCACCGCGATGGCGCCGTTGGACGTGGTGTTGCGGTCGTACACGTTGCCGCCGGGCGTCGAGAACCAGCGGATCGCTCCAGTGCGCTTGTCGAAGGAGTAGTACCGGTGCCGCGGCGGGCCGAGCTTGCCCCAGGAGCCGTTGATCACCGAGACGATGACCTGGTCCTCGTCCACCACCGGCGTGTGCGTGCGGCCGCCGTACCCGTTGAAACGGCCGAGCTCCTCGGTGAGGTTGCGCTCCCAGACCACGTTGCCGTCGCGGTCGAGGCAGAGAAAGCGACCGCCGACGCCCTGGGCATACAGGTAGCCGGTCTCGCGATCGCCGGCGAGTGACGCCCAGCCCGCACGGTTGTACGGCACCGTCGTGTTGCTGTTGTGCACGGTGTGCTCCCAGAGAGGCTCACCGCTCTGGGCGTCGAACGCGGCGACGAGCTCGCGGCGGTCCTCGGCGGTCCCTCCGCGGCCCATCACGAACACGCGGCCACCCATGACGAGAGGGGTCGAGCGGCCGATGAAGTCGCGGCGCCAGAGCAGGTTCTCGCCTTCGGGGGACCAGCTCGAGATGAGGTTCGTCTCGAGCGAGACGCCATCGTGCGTGGGCCCGCGCCAGTGCGGCCAGTCCTCGGCGAGCACAGCCACCTGGACCGAGAGTAGAAGGACGAGCGCCGCGGCCGCGACGCGGCCGGACCTGGATCCAATGAACATCAGGAGCTCCTCGCTGAGTTGGAAAGCTGTGGGTCGGGGTGAGGCGGGAAAGCGGGCGAAGGACCGTCGGCGGATCGCAGATGGCTCTGGTTCCGCGCTCGACGTCCTGCAGGGAACGACCGGAGTGCCCGCAGAATTACGCCAAACATGCTTCCTCATGTCAACAAACCGCAGGTCGTGCACGGCACATTCCGCAGGCTTCGAATCCCCCTGTAACATCGCCCGCGATCGCTCCAGCCACCAACCACCGAGGGACTCCCACCGATGGCCAACTCCGACTCCTCCATGACCTGGCTCCTCTTCGCGCTGATGACTGCGGCCTCCTGGGGTTGCTACGGCGTCTTCATCCACAACGGTCAGATGGCCATGGCGGATCCGGAGAACGGCCGCTACAAAGCGTTCCTCTTCGTCGGCCTCGCGTACTTCCTCACGGCCGTTCTCGCCCCGGCCATCCTGCTCCTGTCGACCGGCGCCTCCTTCAGCATGCCGGCAAAGGGCATGATCTGGTCGCTGGTCGCGGGCACGGTCGGCGCGATCGGCGCCTTCGGCGTGCTCCTCGCGTTCGGCGCCAAGGGCACTCCCACGGTCGTCATGTCGATCGTCTTCGGCATTGCACCCATCATCAACGCCTTCGTGGCGATGGGCTTCCATCCTCCCGCCGGCGGTCTGGGTGCCATCCGATGGCAGTTCGTGCTCGGGATCCTGCTCGCCGCGTCCGGCGGCACCCTCGTGTCGCTGTACAAGCCGAGCTAGCTAGTCATGCCGACTCTCCAGCCGCTCCGCGGCTCGTCTGAGGGTCCCGTCGCTCGGCGAGTCTTCCCTCGCTCCCGCGCCTCCGAGTCAGTGGCTCGAGCCTGAGGTTCCCTGGCGGAGCTGGCTTGCGCGGGCGTCGAGCTTCTCGACTTCGGCTTCGAGGCGTTCCACCTCCTTCGACCGCGCTTCGAGCACGTCGCGGCGGGCGCCCACGTGGTGCCGGTACGGGGCCGTGGCCTCGCCGATGCGCAGCAGACCCCGCTCGAGCTCCGTCTCGAACTCCTGGCGGAGGCCTCCCATCAGGTCGGAGCGCAGCGCGGCGAGCCGCGAGGCCAGCTCGCGCTTCGCCTGGCGCCGGCGTGCCGGCAGGACCAGGAGACCGAGAGCGGCCATCGCACCCGCGGTGAGCAGCCCCGTGACGTCGACGGCCGTGGTCGTGGCCGCGAGTGCCACGGCGGCGCCCAGGCCGACAGCTCCCACCTCGAGCGCCGCTGCCCCGGCCAGCGAGCGTTTCACGGCGTCTCCCAGCCGCGACGCCTCCCGGGAGCGGTCGAAGTTGCGCACTGCATTGTCGGCCACCTCGCCGAGCGTGCGCAGGAGCGGAGCGCGACGACTCTGCGTCGGCCCTTCCACCGCCACCCCGGCGCCGTGCGTCTCGAGTCGAGAGACGACGACCTTCTGCACCTGCTGCCAGCGGCGTAGCTCCTGGTCGACCATCCAGTCGATCAGGTCGGAGACGTGCTCCTCCACGCGCTGCGGCAGATCCGCCGTGACCTCCCGCTCGAAACGCGCCTGGAGCCGGTCCGAGCGCAGGAGCTCCCGGAGGCGCGCGAGGCGGAGGGTGTCGTCGAAGAACTGTCCTCCTCGCGCCTCGAACTCGTGCAGCCGGAGGTCGATCTCGCCGAGGCGGAGCTCGAACTCCCGGCGCAGGTCCTCGCGGTGCAGATCCGACTGCGCATCGAGCTCCACCAGGGCCTCGAGGTCGCCGATCAGATCCTCGCGCCGCGCCCGCGTCGCTTCACCCACTGCGTGGAGTGTGGCGCGCACGACGCCGAGCGGGCTTCTCAGTTTGAGCCGGACCCGCTCGTCTTCGTCGAGCGTCTCCTGCAACCAGGCGGCAAGCTCCGGCGTGCCGGAGGCCGCGTCCGCCGTACCTTCGAGCGCCTGCCGGGCGCTCACGGAGAACACCGGCACGTCGACTCCCAGCAGCTCCTGCCCGTGTCGGCGAACGTACTCGAGCACTTCGCTCCGCTCCGCTGGGTCGCTCAGGATGTCGATCTTGTTGACGACCAGCACCACCTTCTTGCCCCACTGCGTCGCACCTTCGAGGAACCTCCGCTCGGACTCCGTGAACGGCCGGTCCGCGGACGTGACGAACAGGAGCAGATCGCAGCGCGGCAGGAACTCGCGCGTGAGCGCCTCGTGACGCCGATCGATCGCGTTCGTTCCGGGCGAGTCGACCAGCTCGATGTCGCGCAGCAGCGGGCTCTCGACCGTCACCTGCACCACTCCACCCTCTTCGATCGAGCGCCTGCCGTTCTCGCCGTGATGCAGCACGTGAATGGCACTGGTCGTCGGCGTGACCCCCACGTCGAGGTGCAAGTCGCCGAGGAGCGCGTTGAGCAGGCTGCTCTTGCCGGAATTGAACTCACCCGCAACGACGAGCATGAACGGCCGCTCGAGCTGCCGCAGGGCCTGGCCCACGGCGGTCCGTTCCTCGTCGAGCCCTTCGAGGCTCCGCACCAGCTCGTCCGCGTCGACCGTGACCTCGCGGACGTCGCCGAACAGCCGACGCTCGTCGTCGTTGAGGATGTTCACCAGCATCGGAGCCTCCGGAGACCGAGACGAGCAGCATGGGCGCGTTGCGCGCACGAAACGCGCTGCACCCACACCCTCGGACCTTCGCACACGAGCAAAGTCACACTCCGTGGGCGCTGCCAAGCGGCACGCTCTGCACTAGCATTCGCACTGCGCGCCCCGCGCAACGCCACCCATGGCTGCCGAACTCCAAGATCCTCCCGCTCCCGAAACGAATCCCGCTCCGCAGAGCCCACCACGTCGAGGGTTCGGCTGGCCACACGCCGCTGCCCTGGTCGGGCTGGCCCTCGTGGCGGGCGCCGTTTTTGTTCTTCTTCAGCTCGGGCGCACCGCCGATCGGACGATCGAGGCCGGGAAGGCCGCCGCCTCGGCTGCCGTGGATGGGCTCGAGCGCATCGCCGAGGCGTTCGCCACGGGAACCGTCACCACCACGTTCAGGAGCTACGCGACGCAGGTGAGTGGCAACAGCTACCTCCAGTTCGCCACGCTCGACGAGCAGGAGCGCTTCGAGCGCACCGACGCGGCGTCCATCCTCTGGGGCCAGCTCGACCTTCCCGACGTGGTCGTCGAGGCGACCGCGCCCGTGCAGTACACCTACTATCTGGACCTCAACGACCCCTGGCACTTCGAAATGACCGACACGAAGGTCCGCGTGATCGCTCCACAGATCCGCTTCAACCGACCGTCGCTCGACGCGTCGCAGCTCGAGTGGAACGTCAAGAGCGACAGCGTCTTTCGCGACGAAGAGGCCGTCCGCGAGGCGCTGCGCGCAGGCCTCACCGCCATGGCCGAGCAGCGCGCGCGCGACAACGTACCGCTGGTGCGCGAGATCGGGCGCCGACGCACCCAGAGCTTCGTCGAAACCTGGCTTCTCGGCGCGTTCGGCGATGCGAGCCAGGAGCTCACGGTGGAGGTGAAGTTCCTCGACGAGACCACACCGTTCCCCGACCTCGCACCGTCCACCTCGAGCGTCGAAGTGGTCGAGCCGCGGGAGAGCCCCGAGTGACTCCGCCACAGCTCGAGCGGCTGGACGCTCTCCTCGCCGAGCTGCGCTCCCACAACGGCTTCTACCGTGAGCGCCTCGCCGCCACGTCCTCGCCGGCGACGTCGATCGCCGAACGCCTCGACCAGATCCCCCTGCTCACCAAGCAGGAGCTCGCCGAAGACCAGAGCCTCCACCCCCCGTACGGCACGGTCCTGACCTACCCCGTCGAGCGCTATGTCCGCCTGCACCAGACCTCGGGCACGAGCGGCATGCCGATCGCCTGGCTGGACACGCCGGATTCGTGGCAGTGGTTCCTCGACGGCTGGGCCGACGTGTTCCGTGCCGCCGGCGTCGGTCCGGGTGACCGCGTGTTCTTCGCCTTCTCCTTCGGCCCGTTCATCGGCTTCTGGGCCGCCTTCGAGAGCTGCCGCCAGATGGGCGTGATGGCGCTGTCCGGCGGCGCGCTGAGCACCGAGCAGCGCTTGGAAGCACTGCTGCGACATCACGCGACCGTGCTCGTGAGCACGCCAACCTACGCTCTGCGGCTGGCCGAGGCCGCCCTCGCCGGAGGTCATGATCTGGCGGCCAGCGAGGTGAGGCTCACCCTTCACGCCGGCGAGCCCGGCGCCTCGATCCCCTCGGTGCGCGCGCGTCTGGAAGAGCTCTGGGGGGCGCGCTGCGTCGATCACGCCGGGGCGACGGAGGTCGGCCCGTGGGGTATTCCCGGACGCGACGACTTCATGCACGTCAACGAGCGCGAGTTCGTCGCGGAGATCCTCGACCCGGAGACCGGAGAGCGGCTCCAGCCCGCCGAGGGAGGAGTCCGCGGTGAGCTCGTGCTCACGAATCTCGGACGCTGGGGCAGCCCCGTGCTGCGCTACCGCACCGGCGACCTCGTGGAGGCGTGGCCGGGTCGGGGAACGGACGGCACCCCAGAGAGCTACCTGCGTCTGCGCGGCGGAGTGCTCGCCCGGGTCGACGACATGGTCGTCGTGCGTGGAGTCAACGTCTATCCGAGTGCGATCGAAGCGCTCGTGCGCGACTTCGAGCGCACCAGCGGCCTGCGCGTGGAGGAGTACCAGGTTCGGGTGCGTCGCCACGCAGAGATGGTGGAGCTCGAAATGGAGGCCGAGATCACCGGCGATGCCCCGGAGAAGGCCTGCGCTCGGCTCGGCGACGCGCTACGCAGCGCCTTGGCGCTTCGCGTCCCGGTGCGTGTCGCAGACCCGGGGTCGCTTCCGCGCTTCGAGCTCAAGGCGAGACGCTTCCACGTCGAGGACGCTCCCGAGCCATGAGCCCGACCCTGCTCAGGCGCTCGACCGGCTCCGCGCCCAGAGCACCGCGGTGACGAGGCCAAACGCCACTCCACCGACGAGATTGAGCGTCGAGAACAGCACGTCGCCGGTCGCAGGCACCAGCAGAGCGGCCGCGCACGCCAGGAGAAAAGCACGCAGAGCCCGGCCGATCGAACCGAGCCAGTACCCCGAGATCCCGCCAGCGAGGGCGGCAATGCCCGCCACGGCCACCGAGACCGCGGCCACGACGCGCAGCGGCTCCGCTCCCCCGCCATCGGCGGAGAGGAGGAGGAGCTCCGGCCGGAACACGAACATGTACGGCAGCGTGAAGCCGACGAGAGCAAAACGGAACGCGGCGAGACCCGTCGCCATGATCCCGGTCCCGGCGATGGACGCGGCCGTGTAGGCCGCCAGCGCCACCGGCGGCGTCACCATCGACATCATGCCGAAGTAGAAGATGAAGAGGTGCGCGGCGAGCGGCACGACCCCGAGGTCGCTGAGCACGGGGCCGATGAGGGTCGCCATGAGGAGGTAACAGACGGCCGAAGGGAGCCCCATGCCGAGAACGATCGACGAGACCATGATCAGCACGAGCGCGAGGAAGAGATTCTCCTGCGCCAGGGGCAGAATCACCGACGGCAGGCGTGTCCCGACGCCCGTCAGGGTGACGATGCCGATGATGATGCCGACGCACGAGGCGGCCGCCACGAGCGCCGCGGCTCCGCGTGCCGCCTTGAGGCAGGCGCTTGCGAGGCGCGCCGGCCCCAGCCGGATCCGGGGGTCGAAGAGCGACAGGAGCACCACCCCCGCCGCCGAGACCGTCACCGCGCGGAAGGGGCTGAACCGCATCAGGATGAGCACGATCAGGACGCCCAGGGCGGCGAAGAAGATGCCCCCCGAAAGCGCCCCCGGCTCCACACCCGGAGGTGCCGAGCTTGGCGCCTCGTCGTCAACCGAGCCTTCGCTCGCGGCCTCTTCGCCGGCGGCTGCGACGCGGCGGGAGTGGAGGTCGACGATGAAAAACAGCGAGGTGTAGTACAGCACCGCCGGGACCAGCGCCGCCCACACGATCTCCGCGTACGTGACCGGCGGGTCGACGATCTCGAGCATCATGTAGGCGCCAGCACCCATGACCGGGGGCACGAGCGCCCCGCCGGAGCTGGCGGCCGCTTCGACGCCAGCGGCGATGTTCGCCCGGAAGCCGGAGCTGCGCATGAGCGGAATGGTGAACGTGCCCGTGGTCGCCGTGTTCGCGACCGCACTGCCCGAGAGTGAGCCCATCAGACCCGAGCTCAGCACGGACACCTTGGCGGCGCCGCCTTTCGAGCCGCGGAAGACCCGCTGCGCGGCGCGGATGATGAACGCCGTGGCGCCGGTCGCCTCGAGCAGCGCGCCGAACAGCACGAACAGGAAGACGTACGCGAACATCACCTTGAGCGCCGTCCCGAACACTCCCTGACTGTGCAGGAAGGCCTGCGACACGACCCGCTCCAGCGAGTAGCCCCGGTGCGGGAACAGCCAGCTCGGCATGTTTGGCCCGAGGAAGGCGTACACGAGGAACACGCCGGCGAGAATCGGCAGAGCCAGCCCCACCGTCCGCCGCGTCGCCTCGAGCACCACGACGAGCCCGAGGACGCCCATCACGATGTCGACCCCCGTCTCGGCTCCGGCGCGATCGCCGAGCGAGACACCGTTGCTCCAGAGCGACGACAGGATGGGCTCGTTCTGCAGCGCGACCCAGCCACAGGTGAGCGCCGCTGCGGCGATCCAGACGCCGTCGAGAACGTGCAGGGCGCGGCTGCGGCCCGGCCGGGCGCGGGAGCTCAGGAAGGCGAAGAACAGGCCAAAAAAGGCGAAGAGCGCAAGCTGTGTCTGTGGCCGGAGAAACGGGTAGTTGACCTCGAGCAGGACAAACGCGACCAACAGCACGGCCGCCGCGCGCTGCCAGACGGACGCTGCGGGAGCCTCACTCACCGAAGCGTCCCAAGAGGCTCGACCACCACGATCGCTTCACGTTCCCCCACCGGCGCTCGCTAACCTTCTTCGCTCTCGGCGGGTGCTTCCTCCGGCGCTGCTTCGGGCTCGTCCGCAGGAGCCTCTCCTTCGTCGTCCGGCCAGATGCCGATCTCCCGGTAGAAGCGCACCGCCCCCGGGTGAAAGGCCGTTCCCGTGTTCGTGATGGCGACGTTCGGATTGATCGCACGCCCTGCCGGATGTCGCTCCACGACCTCCGCGCGACGCTCCCAGATCGACTTGGTGACCTGGTAGATGAGGTCCTCGTCCGCGCCGGCCGACGCGATGAGGTGCATCGAGCCGACGTTGAGGCCGTCGTAGTCGCTCTCGAGCCCGCGGTAGGTGCCACTGGGGATGGTCGCAGGAAAGAAGAACGGATACTCCTCCTGCAGGCTCGCCATCTCCGCGTCGCCGTACGGCACGAAGTGAAGATCCATCGACGTGGCCGCCTGCGTCACGGAGGCCGTCGGCACCGCGCCTCCCAGGAACGCGGCGGCCGCCGACCCGTCGGAGAGCATGTCCACCGCGCCCGACTGGGTGTTGTTGAGCGCCGTGAAGTCGTCGTAGGTCACCCCGTGCGCCTGCAGCAGCGGCCCGAGGAAGTACTCGAAGCCCGCGCCGGCCGGGCCCACCACCACGCGCTTGCCCGCGAGGTCGGCCACGGTCTCGACCCCGGAGCCTTTCGGCGAAACGAAGAGCGCCACGTTCGGCGCGAGCGTCATGACGGTCCGCATCGGGTAGTCGCGGTCCCAGCCTTCGGCCCCGCGCACCGCCGCGAAGGTGATCGCCGAGTTGCTCAGTGCGAGATCCAGCTCACCCGCTTCGAGGCGTCGGATGTTCTCCTGCGAGCCTTTTGTGGCCTCCGCGGTGAACTCCCATGCCTGCGCCTCGCCGTCGAGGTTCAGCACCTCGGAGATGGCCCCGCCGACCACGAAGAAGGCGCCACCCGGAGGCGCCGTGCCGAGACTCAGGAAGCGCTTCTGGGGCCCGCCACCCTCTCCTCCACCGCAAGCTGCGAGGAGCACGAGAATCGTGGTGAGCGAAAGAACAGTCGGCAGAATGCGAGAACGGCGACGAGAGGTCATGGACTGATCTCCAGGGAGAAGGGCGCGGCAGCGCAGGCGGCACTGCCGGGGCGCGCGGGGTTCGACGCGCGCGACTCTAGCAGCCCGTCGCGGAAGTCTCGTGCGTCTGAGCGTGGGGATCCGAGGCGTCCGAGCTAGCTGCGAACGGCCTGGAGCTCTTTCAGCTTGTCGATAGCGCGGCGGTCCGGCGCAAGGAGCGTGTTCGCCTGGCGGAGAAACTTCTCGGCGTCGGCGAACAGACCCAGGTGCATGGCCAGCTCACCGGCGTAGAGGTGCACCAGGCCACACTTGGGATCGATGCGCTGCGCTTCGTGCAGACGCTTGAGCAGGAGGTCGGCCTCGCCGGGATTCTTAAGGAACTGACAGTGCGCCACCTCGGCCTGATAGATGCCGTTCTGTGGATCGCAGAACGACGCAAACTCGAGGTAGTGGATCGCCTTGTCGAGCTGGCCTGCCTCCTTGAGCTCCATCCCCTTCTGGTACTGCACCTCGGAATCGAGCAGATCCGTCTGGATTCGCCCCGGGCCGGCGTCCTTCTGCTGCGGCTCACGGGCGCGAGCGCGCCGCCGCTCCGACAGCAGCGCGCGCCTCTCGGCGTCGCTGAGCTCGCCAAAGGCTCGAGCACCCGCCAGGAAGAGCTCCTGAGCCTGCTCCTGCACACCGACCAGATCCTCGTCCTCGAAGCCCCACGGCGCGAACTTCTGGGCAAAGTCGAGGTACTTGTGGCGAATCGACTGCTCCGACGCGTCGTCCGACACCTGCAGCAGGTCGAACGCGTCGATCCGGCGGTGATCGAGGAAGAGCTTCATCACCTCTTCAGGTGTCGTCGGCGCCTTGGGCACGTAGCGGATCTTGGCGACGGGCTGGGTGTCCGAGCTCGGCTCGGGCGTCGTGTCCAGACGCTCCTCGGGGATGAGCACCCCCAGAACACCGAGCGCGTACACGAGGCGCGACACCTCGTTGTTGTCGAGCCCCGCGACCTGGGCGAGGTCGGACATGGCTTGGGGCGTCTTCGCGGCGTCGATGAGTGCGCGGTGGGCGGCCGGCATCCGCAGCTCGTCCACTGCGACACGGGAGCTCGGGTCGACGACCAGCTGCTGCCCCAGCAGGGTCACCACCGTCGCGTCGATGTCCTCCTGCCGCGCGAAGCGTGTGGTGCCGGTGAGGATGAGCTGCGCCACATTCACCTTCAGCGGTGCGCTGACCTGCACGTCTTCGTCTCCCACGACGAACTCCCCGTCGCTCCACGGAAAGATGTCGAGGAGCTTCTTGGCCAGGCACTGCTGCAGCAGCCGGAAGAGCTCCGTAGGCTTGACGAGGCCTCGCTCCACGAGCACCTCACCGTGGGGCACACCGCGCGTGAGCGACTCGCTGAACGTCGAGGCGAACTCCACGTCGGTCAGCCGGCCGATCGAGACCAGAAAACGCCCGAACTTCTCGTGCGCCAGGTTCGACTGGCAGTCCACCGGGACGCCTCGCTCCAGGATGACCCGCTTCTGCACCTGCTGGCGCGTCACCTCGATCACCCCGGTACGCCGATCTTCACGCAGCGCGCGCAGGAGCACCGCAAACGGCACGTCTCCGAGCGACCCCCGGCGGGTCCGCGCGATGGACGAGATCTGATCGCGAGTCGGAATCATCTGAAACCAGAGCGAAAGGAAGAGAAAGGAGGCGACACGCGAGCCATCGGGCTCGTCGAGCATTGGGCCGTTCTCGGCCATGATCGGCCAAGTCGGGGCCGCGGGCAGCCACTCGCTCATGCAAGTGTATCGATCTCTTGCCCCCGGATCGAGCCCAGACCCCCGAAAGGCCCGGCAAACGTCCGTTCTCCCGTCGGCCGGAGCGTCCTTGGCGGGTCGCGTATCATCGCCGGATGCCGCGCACAGCAGCCGCACTGATCATCGGCAACGAGATCCTGACCGGCAAGATCCAGGAGACGAACGTCGCTCTCCTGGCCCGCGAGCTCTTCGCCATGGGAATCGAGCTCCGACGGGTCGTGGTGTGCCAGGACGAGATCCAGACCATCGCCGACGACATCGAGGCGCTCCGGTCGTGCCACGACTACGTGATCACGAGCGGCGGTGTCGGCCCTACACACGATGACGTCACGCTCAAGGCGGTGGCGCGGTGCTTCGAGCGGCCGATCGTACGGTCCCCGGAGCTCGAGAGCATGATCCGCGACCTCGTCCAGGAGACCGTCTCCGAAGGGCACCTGCGCATGGCCGACGTGCCCGAAGGCGCCCGCCTCGTCAACACCGACGAAGTGCGCTGGCCCACCGTGGTCATGGAGAACGTCTTCATCCTCCCCGGGCTTCCCCGCATCTTCGAGATGAAGCTGCCGATCCTGCGCGAGCACCTCGACGCGTCGGAGCCTTTCCTGTCACGGGCCGTGTACACGCTGTGCCGGGAGACCGATCTGGCGCACCTCCTCGACGACCTCGCGGCAACCCACAGCAACGTTGACATCGGCAGCTACCCCGTCATGGGCGACTACCCCTATAGCGTGCGTCTCACCTTCGATTCGCAGGATCAGGGCGCCATCGACCGCGCCGTCGACGCGCTGCTCGAGGCGCTGCCGGTCGACATGATCGTGCCGAACGCGGTCGCCGAAGAGGCCTGAGCCGTCTGCTACTCGCCCTTGAAGTCGGGCGCCCGCTTCTCCTGGATCGCGGTGAGACCTTCCTTGGCGTCGGCGGTGGTGAAGGTCATGGCCTGCGCGTCCGCCTCCCGACCGATGGCCTCCTCGATCGTCCGATCCCAGGTGCCGCGCAGCGTCTCCTTGAGCGACCGCACCGCCACCGGGGCCGAGCTCGCGATGCTCTGCGCCACCTCGTCCACGACGTCGTCGAAGTCGTCGCCTGCACAGCGGCTCGCCACACCGAGCTGCAGGGCCTCGGCGCCGTCGATGATGCGCCCCGAGTAGAGAAGGTCGGCCGCGGCGGCTGGCCCGATGAGACGTGGCAGGTTCCACGACGCCGCCATGCCGGGGTGAATGCCGAGCTTCACGAACGTCATGCCCAGCTTGGCGCGCTCGTGCACGATGCGGAGGTCCGCGCCGAGCGTGAAGCAGAAGCCCGCGCCGATGGCGTGGCCGTTGATCGCTGCGATGGACGGCATCTCGAGGTCGCGGATGCTGAGGAACAGGCTGTAGAAGCTGCGGCCGCCGCCGATCCCCGGCCCGGAGCCTTCGGCCTCCTCCATGAGCGACGTCAGATTGCCGCCGGCGGAGAACGACTTGCCGGCGCCGCGAATCACGACCACGCGACTGGTCTTGTCGGCGTTGATCGCGTCGACGGCATCCCGGATCTCCTCCCCCATCTCCGAAGTCATCGCGTTGCGATCTTCGGGGCGGTTGAGGGTCAGGCGAACGATGCCGCCGTCGTTCTCGACGAGGATGGTGCTGTAGGACATCGGCGCTCTCCTTGTGCGTTGGCAACCTGGGACCGGGGCACCCTACAGCACAGCTCCGCAGCCAGGGCGAGCTTCGCGAGCCCTGGCTGCGACGAAGCCTTGTTGTTGAAGCAACCGGGTGAATGAAGCGCCCGAAAAGAGGTGATGTAGCCAAAAGGCACTTTCAGGAGGGCCTTGCTTCACGGCAAGTGCTGGACCCGGTTCGATCTCCGGGCAGAGGCAGGTAAGGAAGGAGACACATGGGCTGCTGATCGGGAAGCCAGTCGCTGAAGCGTCCGCCGGGGACGTCGAAGCGAGAGGGGCTGCCATAGGTCCGATCCCGGGTCGCCCCCGGGAACATGCAGCGGAAGATGGCCGAACGCGATTTGGGAAGCCCGCCGTCCATCCGGCAGAGGCAGGTAGGGCAGTGAGGCCGGTCCAAGCATCGACTCGAGTCCGATCTCGCCGCTCACGAAAGCCCCAGAAATGAGCCGAGCCGCTGCGCCTCGCCGACACGCATCCGACTCCCCCGCACCTGCCTCCGCCTTGAGATCGTCGGCCGACCCGGCACTCGGAGGTGAGCACAGAGAGGCTGTGAGTGCCTTTTGGCACCGACCCTCCCCTCGGACGGCGCAGCCACAGTGCCGCCTGGCCCGCGACGACACCTTCCGGTGACCCGGCCGCGACCTCGGAGGTCGCAGCCGACCGGAATCGACGGGAATCAACGAACCGACCCGCAGGTTTCGTTGGTACCATCGTTCTTGCACCGAGCCACTCAGGAGACGCCATGATCACCCTCACCGAAACCGCCGCCAAGCAGGTCCAGATCGCCCTCGAGGACGAGGAGCAGGAGGGGCTCGCACTCCGCATCGCGATCCTGGGGCGCGGGCCTACCGGCTACCAGTACAAGATGGATCTCGTCGGCCCCGAGGAGCGGCACGACGACGACCATGTCCTCCAGGCCGACGGCTTCGAGATCCTGGTCGATCCGGAGAGTGCACCCGCGCTCGAGGGCGCCACGGTCGACTTCGTGCAGCGGCTTCAGGAGAGCGGCTTCAAGTTCGAGAACCCGAACTCGCCCTGGGCCGACAACCCCACCGCCGAGAAGGTGGCGTCGGTCATCGAGAACGAGATCAACCCCGGCATCGCCTCCCACGGCGGCTTCGTGACGCTGCTCGACGTCAAGGAGGACACCGTGTACATCTCGATGGGCGGCGGCTGCCAGGGCTGCTCGGCCGCCGACGTGACGCTCAAGCACGGCATCGAGACGATGATCCTGGAGCAGGTCCCCGAGATCAAGAACGTGCTCGACACCACCGACCACGCGGCGGGCACCAACCCGTACTACAGCGGCTGAGGGCCTGCACTACCGAAACAGCGGCGGCAGCTCCGCGGGCCGGGCTTCGCGAACGAGCTCGTAGGCCGCCTCGAAAATCGTCTCGCGGTTGGGCTTCGAGAAGTAGTCGCCGTCGGAGCCGTACGGTGGCCGGTGCGGCGCCGCGGACAGGCAGCGCGGCGGGCCGTCGAGCAGCTCGTAGCCCCCCTGCGCGTCGAGCACCTGCTGGAGGATGAAGGCCGACGCGCCGCCCGGCACGTCCTCGTCGACCACGAGGATGCGGTTCGTCTTTTCGAGGGACTTCACGATGACGCCTGTGAGGTCGAACGGCAGCAGGGTCTGCACGTCGATCAGCTCCACCGAGACGCCCGCGGCCTCGAGATCACGGCACGCCTCCTCGGCGATCGCGACGCAGGCGCCGTAGGTGACCAGTGTGACGTCGCTGCCCTCCCGGAGAACCTCGGGGACCCCGAGCGGCGTGCGCATCTCTTCGAGGTTGCTGGGCAGCGGCTCCTTCTTGCGGTAGCCGTTGAGCACCTCCACCACGAGGGCGGGCTCGTCCGCGGCCAGGAGGGTGTTGTACATGCCGACGGCGCGTGTCGCGTCGCGCGGCACGCACACGTGGATGCCGCGCAGCAGGTGCACGATTCCACCCATCGGTGAGCCGGAGTGCCAGATGCCTTCCAGACGATGACCCCGCGTTCGGATGATGACCGGCGCCTTCTGGCCACCGGCCGTGCGCCAGCGCAGCGTGGCGAGCTCGTCCGAGAGGATCTGGAGCCCATAGTGGATGTAGTCGAGATACTGGATCTCGGCGATCGGCCGGAGACCGCGCTGGGCCATGCCGATGGCCTGCCCCATGATGGTCGCCTCGCGGATACCGGTGTCGGCGATGCGCTGCACGCCGTACTTCTCCTGCAGGTCCGCGAGGCCCTGGTTGACGTCGCCCAGCTGACCCACGTCCTCCCCCAGCGCAAAAAGCTCCGGCAACCGGGCGAACGCCGCGTCGAAGCCGGCGTTGAGGATCTCGAAGGCGCTCCGCGTCTCCGGCTGCTCGGGGTACTCCGGCGGAACGGGTGTCACCCGAAGGGCTTCCTGGCTGTGCAGCTCGGACCCGTAGCGCTCCGAAGCCGTCGCGTTCTGGTCGGCACGCCACGCGGCGAGACCCGCGCCGCTGTCGAGCGCGGCGGCACCCTCCCGGAGCAGCGACTGGCAGAGCGCCATCAGCTCACGACGGAGCGCGGGCCTGCGTCGTAGGAGCTTGGCCGTTCCTGCCTCGGCGAGGTCCGCAACTGCGGACGCCTCCCCTCCCCTGGCACGCGCCTCGGCCGCCACCGGCGACACGAGGTCGAGGAACGCCGCGCGCTCGCGGTCGAGGTCGCCGCAGTACTCCTCCCAGGCGCGGTCGCGCGCACGCGCGACGGCCTCCGACTCGCGCGCGTCGAGCGCGTCGAGCTCGTCCTCGGTGGCCAGCGCCTCCGCCACCGCCCACTCGCGCATCTTGCGCAGGCAGTCGTACTCCTTCTCCCACTCGAGACGCTCCTCGGTCTTGTAGCGCTCGTGGGAGCCCGAGGTGGAGTGCCCCTGGGGCTGGGTGAGGTCGGTGACGTGGATGATCGCGGGCACGTGCGCGCGTCGCACCGAGTCGCTCGCGCGGATGTAGGTCTCGCACAAGGCCCCGTAGTCCCACCCTTTGACGGTGTGGAGGTCCAGCCCCGGGCGGTCGGCGCCGCGGCGGCGGAAGCCCTCGAGCACCCGGGAGACGTCGCCTTTTGTCATCTGGAACCGATTGGGCACCGAGATGCCGTAGCCGTCGTCCCAGATCGACAGCAGCACCGGCGCCTGCAGCACTCCGATCGCGTTGACCGACTCCCAGAACAGCCCTTCGGCACAGCTGGCGTTGCCGATGGTGCCGAAGGCGATCTCGTTGCCGTTGTCCGAGAAGCCGGGCACCGCTTCGGGTAGACCTTCGACCTCGCGGTACAGCGTGGAGGCGTGCCCCAGACCGACGAGCTTCGGCATCTGCGCCGCGGTCGGCGAGAGGTCCGCCGACGAGTTGTAGGTGTCGAGCTGCGGCAGGAAGCGGCCCTCCGCGTCGAGCATGCGGGTCGCGAAGTGGCCGGTCATCGCGCGGCCGCCGAACGCAGGCTCTGCCTCGACCGACGCGTGGCCGTAGAGCTGGGCGAAGAGCTGCTGCACCGAGAGCAGCCCGAGCGCCATCATGAAGGTCTGGTCCCGGTAGTACCCGGCCCGCACGTCACCCCGCTTGAAGGCATAGGCCATGGCCAGCTGCGCAGACTCCTTGCCCGCGCCGAAGATGCCGAACTTGCCGCGGCCGGAGAGCACCTCCTGGCGGCCGAGAAGGCTGGCTGCGCGGCTGCGCGACGCGATGGCGTAGTCGCGCAGCACCGCATCGCGGGAAAAGCTGAGAACGCCCGCTTCGAAAGGGCTCGTGATCGTCATTCTGCGTCCATTCTCCCTGCTGCGTCGAAGGACCGATCGTATCGTTTTTCATTGCCCGTTCCCGGGAGGTTGTGAAACAATTCACAAGCAGTTGAACGCCCGCTCGCGCGCCAGTTCGCGGCCCTCCCTGCGACCCATCGAGCGCGCCTGAAGTCGCCTTCAGCTCCTACCCGCCTGGACCTCCCACTCTCGGGCTCCGAACCACGAACGCAAATCCCACGAACACGGGAATAAGGACGTCTCGCATGGGTCTCCATCGCATCAAGAAGGGCCTCGACCTGCCGATCGCGGGCTCGCCCGACCCGACCATCCACGACGCAGCGTCGCCGCGCGCCGTCGCCGTGATGGCCGACGACTACCCGGGCATGAAGCCCACGATGCATGTCGCCGCAGGCGACACCGTGCGCCGCGGGCAGGTTCTGTTCGACGACAAGAAGCGCGAGGGCGTGCGCTACACCGCACCCGGAGCAGGAACCGTTCTGGCCGTCAACCGCGGGGCCAAGCGCGCGCTGCAGTCGGTCGTCGTCGAGCTCGACTCCGGCGAGCGCAGCGGCCAGGGAGACCACGTCTCCTTCAGCGCGCACACCGGCCAGCATCCGAGCGGCCTGACCCGCGAGCAGGTCAAGGGTCTCCTCCTCGAGTCCGGCTTGTGGACGGCCCTGCGAGGCAGGCCCTACGGCCGCGTCGCCGAGCCGGGGGCCGTGCCGAAGTCGATCTTCGTCACCGCCATGAGCACCGATCCTCTCGGGCTCGACGTCAGCCGCGCCCTCGAGGGCCGCGAGAGCGACTTCGAGCGCGGCCTCGCCGCCGTGAGCAAGCTCACCGACGGCTCGGTCTTCGTCTGCCGCGCCTCGGGCAGCCAGATCGGTGGCGTCGGCGGCGGTCAGGTGCAGATCGAGGAGTTCTCGGGAGCGCACCCGGCAGGCGCCGTGGGAACGCACATCCACACGCTGGACCCGGTCGACCGCAACAAGCTGGTCTGGTACCTCGGTGCGCAGGACGTCGCGGCGATCGGCCACCTCTTCGAGACCGGTGAGCTCGACGTGACACGCATCGTGGCACTCGGCGGCCCCTCGGTCGCTGAGCCCCGCCTCCTCCGCACGCGCCTCGGCGCCTCCACCGACCAGCTCGTCGAAGGCGAGCTCCAGGTCGCCGCCGGCCAGGGCATCTTCTCCGACGGCTCGGCGGCGCGCGAGCTGGACGAGGGGCCGACCAACCGCGTCATCTCGGGCTCCGTGCTCAGCGGCCGCACCGCCATGGGCGACGTGCACGGCTACCTCGGCCGCTATCACCAGCAGGTCTCCGTGATCCCCGAGGACGCGGAGCGTAAGTTCCTCGGCTGGATGGGCCCGGGCACCGAGCAGTTCTCGCTGGTGCGCATCTTCGCGTCGGCCCTCATGCCCGGCAAGAAGTTCAACATGTCCACGAACACCAACGGCTCCGGACGCGCCATCGTCCCGCTCGGCGGCTACGAGCGCGTCGTGCCTCTCGACGTCGTTCCCACCTACCTGCTCAAGGCCCTCGTCATGGGCGACGTGGAGAAGGCCGAAGAGCTCGGCTGCCTGGAGCTGGAGGAGGAAGACGTCGCGCTGTGCACCTTCGTGTGCCCCGGCAAGATCGACTACGGCCCGCATCTTCGGGACGCTCTGACCATTCTGGAGAAAGAAGGCTGATGAAGTTCCTCCGTACCCTGCTCGACGAGCAGGGCAAGCTGTTCGAGAAGGGCGGCAAGTTCGAGAAGCTCCACCCGCTCTATGAGGCGCCGGACACGTTCCTCTATACGCCCGGAGAGACGACGAAGGGTGCATCCCACGTGCGCGACGCGGTCGACTTCAAGCGCATGATGATGACGGTGGTCGTCGCCCTGGTGCCCTGCATCTTCATGGCGATGTACAACACGGGCCGCCAGGCGCATCTCGCCATCCAGGGGGGTGCCCTGCCACTCGACACGTGGCAGACCTCCGTCATGCAGGCGCTCGGCCTCGCCGCGTATGACCCCGCGAGCTTCGGCGCGAACATGATCCACGGCGCCCTCTACTACCTGCCCATCCTGATCGTCACCTTCGCCATCGGCGGCAACATCGAGGTTCTCTTCTCGGTCGTGCGCAAGCACGAGATCAACGAGGGTTTCCTCGTCACGGGCATGCTCTTCCCCCTGACGCTGCCTCCGACGATCCCGCTCTGGCAGGTGGCCATCGGCATCTCGTTCGGCGTCTTCATCGGCAAGGAGATCTTCGGCGGCACCGGCATGAACGTGCTCAACCCCGCTCTCACCGCCCGCGTCTTCCTCTTCTTCGCCTACCCGGCCGAGATCTCGGGCGACAAGGTGTGGATTGCCGCACAGACGTCGGCCGACGGCTACAGCGGCGCGAGCTGGCTCGGCCAGGCCGCTCTCACCGGCATGGACGCCATCCAGGGCAGTCTCTCCTGGACCCAGGCGTTCCTCGGCAGCATCCCCGGCTCGATGGGAGAGACCTCCGCGCTCGCCTGCCTGCTCGGCGCCCTGCTCCTGATCGCAACGGGTGTGGGCTCCTGGCGCATCATGCTGGGCGTGGTCGCGGGCACGGTGTTCATCTCTCTCGTGATGAACGCCTTCGCCGGCTCCAGCGACAACCCGATGCTGGGCGTGCCCTGGTACTGGCACATGGTGCTGGGTGGCTGGGCCTTCGGCACGGTGTTCATGGCCACCGACCCGGTGAGTGCGGCCCAGACCCACACCGGGCGCTACATCTACGGCTTCCTGATCGGCGTGCTCGGCATCCTCGTGCGCAGCGTCAACCCGGCGTTCCCCGAGGGCATCATGCTCGGCATCCTGTTCATGAACCTCTTCGCTCCGCTCATCGACCACTACGTCATTCGCGCCAACGTGCGTCGGAGGCAGGCTCGTTATGCGACATAACACCCTCTACACGTTCATCTTCGCAACGTTGATCTGCGTTTTCTGCGGCGTCCTCGTGTCGAGTGCCGCGGTCCAGCTCAAGGACCGACAGAAGTTCAACGCGGCGCTCGACAAACAGAAGAAGGTGCTCGAGGCCGCCGGTCTCGTCGAGCCCGGCGAGGCGATCACCCCCGAGCGGGTCGCCGAGCTCTTCGTCAACATCGAGGCGATCGGCGTCGATCTCCAGACGGGCGAAGAGACCACGGACATCGACGACGACTACGATCAGCTCAAGGCGGCGTCCGACCCGGCCACCAGCTTCGAGGCCCCGGCCAACCGCTCCGCGATCAAGCGCCTGCCCAACGTCGCGCAGGTCTTCAAGGTGAAGAAGGGCGACGGCAGCCTCGACATGTACGTGCTGCCGATCGAGGGCCTCGGGCTGTGGGGCACGCTCTACGGTTTCCTCGCCCTCGACGCCGACCTCAACACGGTGCGCGGTATCACCTACTACCAGCACAAGGAGACCCCGGGGCTGGGTGGCGAGGTCGACAACCCGCGCTGGAAAGCCGCGTGGCCCGGCCGCAAGGCGTTCGGCGATGACGGCGAGGTCCGCATCTCCGTCATCAAGGGCCAGGCGGGGCCACCCGATGAAGCTCCCTACAACATCGACGGCCTGAGCGGCGCGACCATCACGTCGAACGGCGTCACCAACATGCTCGAGTTCTGGCTCGGCGAGAACGGCTTCGGCCGGTTCCTCGACCGCGTCGCGGGACAGGCCTGAGGAGGTCGGACGATGGCTGTCAAGAAGAGTGAAGCGGCTCTCGACCCGCTGTTCAACAACAACCCGATCGCCCTGCAGGTCCTCGGCATCTGCTCGGCGCTGGCCGTGACCACGAAGATGAGCACCTCGCTCGTCATGTGTGCCGCCGTGATCGCGGTCCTCACGCTCTCCAACCTCACGATCTCGCTGCTACGCAATCACATCCCGGCAAGCATCCGGATCATCGTGCAGCTCACCGTGATCGCCTCGCTCGTGATCGTGACCGAGCAGGTGCTCAAAGCCTTCCTGTTCGACATCAGCAAGCAGCTCGCGGTCTTCGTCGGCCTCATCATCACGAACTGCATCATCATGGGCCGCGCCGAGGCGTTCGCCATGCAGAACGGTCCGGTGCTCTCGATCCTCGACGGCATCGGCAACGGCATCGGCTACAGCCTCGTCCTGCTGCTCACCGCCTTCCTCCGCGAGCTCTTCGGCTCCGGCAAGCTGTTCGGCATCAGCATCCTGCCGCTCGTCTCCGAGGGCGGTTGGTACGTGCCCAACGGCATGATGCTGCTCTCCCCCGCAGCCTTCTTCATCATCGGCGGCCTGATCTGGATCCTGCGCATCTGGAAGCCCGAACAGGTCGAACCGGAGGGTTAAGTCATGGAGCACTACCTCAACCTCGCGATCAAGGCGATTTTCGTCGAGAACCTGGCTCTGACCTTCTTCCTGGGCATGTGCTCGTTCCTCGCCGTCTCCAAGCGCGTCGAGACCGCCGTCGGCCTCGGCATCGCCGTCATCTTCGTGCTCACGATCACGGTGCCGGCCAACAACGTCGTGCTGAACTACCTCTTGGAGGAGGGCGCTCTGACCTGGCTCAGCCCCGCGCTGGCCGACTTCGACCTGTCGTTCCTCGCCCTGCTCTGCTTCATCGGCAGCATCTCCGCCATGGTGCAGCTGGTCGAGATGACGACGGACCGGTTCTTCCCGCAGCTCCACGCGACGCTCGGCATCTTCCTGCCGCTGATCGCGGTGAACTGCGCGATCCTCGGCGGCTCGCTGTTCATGCAGGAGCGCGACTACACGCTCGCCGAGTCGGCGGTGTATGGCTTCGGCTCGGGCGTGGGCTGGTTCCTCGCCATCGTCGCCCTCGCCTCCATCCGCGAGCGCATGCGCTACAGCAACGTGCCCATGGGGCTGCGCGGCCTCGGCATGACGTTCATCCTCACCGGCCTCATCGGCATCGGCTTCATGGCCTTCGGCGGCATCCAGCTTTGATGCTCGTCTTCCCGGAGTTCATTCAATGAGCACTGTCTTTCTCGGCGTGGCGATGTTCACCGTCGTCATCCTCGCCCTCGTCACCATCCTCATGGTGGCGAAGAACCAGCTCGTCGCCTCGGGTGAAGTGTCGATCATGA
Source organism: Candidatus Multivoraceae bacterium (assembly GCA_965223385.1). GTDB lineage: Bacteria > Acidobacteriota > Thermoanaerobaculia > Multivoradales > Multivoraceae > JBCCLJ01. The sequence goes on from CBDCWR010000005.1 coordinate 202,071, forward strand.
TCAACGACGACCCCGACGCGACGATCACCACCAACGCCGGCGGCACCCTCCTGAACACGCTCGCAGAGAACAAGATCTTCATCCCCTCCGCCTGCGGCGGCCAGGGCACCTGCGGCGTCTGCAAGGTGAACGTGCACGAAGGCGGCGGAGCCCTCCTGCCCACCGAGGCCGGCCACGTCGGCCGCGGCGAGGCGCGCGAAGGCTGCCGCCTGTCCTGCCAGGTCAAGGTCAAGGGCGACATGAAGATCGAGATCGAGCCGGAGATCTTCGGTGTTCGCAAGTGGCAGTGCAAGGTGCGCTCGAACAACAACGTCGCCACCTTCATCAAGGAGCTCGTGCTCGAGCTGCCGGAGGGCGAAGACGTTCCGTTCCGCGCGGGCGGCTACATCCAGATCGAGTGTCCGCCCCACGTCGTCAACTACAAAGACTTCGACATCGAAGAGGAGTACCACGACGACTGGAACCAGTTCGACCTCTGGCGCTTCGTCTCCAAGGTCGACGAGCCGGTCAGCCGCGCCTACTCCATGGCGAACTACCCGGAAGAGCGCGGCATCATCATGCTCAACGTGCGTGTCGCGTCCCCGCCGCCGCGCATGCCGGACGTCCCGCCCGGCAAGATGTCGTCCTACATCTTCAATCTCAAGCCGGGCGACGAGGTCACCATCTCCGGCCCGTTCGGCGAGTTCTTCGCCAAAGACACGAAGAACGAGATGGTCTTCATCGGTGGCGGCGCCGGCATGGCACCGATGCGCTCCCACATCTTCGACCAGTTCCGGCGGCTTCACACCGATCGCAAGGTGTCCTTCTGGTACGGCGCCCGGTCCCTACGTGAGGCCTTCTACGTCGAAGACTTCGACACGATCCAGTCCGAGAACGACAACTTCCAGTGGCATCTCGCGCTTTCGGAGCCGCTCGAGGAAGACAACTGGACCGGCTACACCGGGTTCATCCACCAGGTACTGCACGACGAGTACCTCAGGGACCACCCGAATCCGGAAGACGTCGAGTACTACCTCTGCGGACCACCGATGATGCTCCAGGCGTGCATGAAGATGCTCGACGATCTGGGCGTCGAGCCAGAGAACATCGCCTTCGACGACTTCGGCTGAGGCACAGCGCCTCGCATGGCGAGGTGCACCCGACACGATGTCCCCGCGTCTCCTAGGCCCCGGGAAGCTCACGACCCGTCTCCTGGCCGGGTGGTGCCTGTGCGCCGGTCTCGCCTGTGGCGCGTCGGCGGGGCCGTGGGAGAGCGAGCTACGAGGCGAGACGATGGGCACCACCTACTCCGTGAAGCTCGTCCTCACGGCCGAGCCCAGCGGCAACGAGCTGGAGGTGTGGCACGACGCCATCCGCGCGCGGCTCGACGAGGTCAACGACTTGATGTCCACCTACCTCGATACGTCGGAGATCAGTCGTTTCAACCAGGCCAGCCCGAAGACCGCGGTCGACCTTTCGGCACCGACGGCCGAGGTGCTTCGCGTGGCCGAGGAGATCAGCGCCGAATCGAAGGGTGCCTTCGACGTCACGGTCGGGCCCGCGGTCGACGCCTGGGGCTTCGGCCCCGAGGTGTTCACCTCCCCCCCGGACGAGGCGACGCTGGAGTCGCTCCGCGCGCGCATCGGCTATCGGCGCGTGTCGCTGCACGGCGCGTCCGCTACAAAAGACACAGCCGGTGTCGAGCTGAACCTCTCCGCGATCGCCAAAGGCTACGCCGTCGATCGCGTGGCCGGAGCCCTCGACGAGCTCGGGCACGCCAACTACCTGGTGGAGGTCGGCGGTGAGGTCAAGGTCCGCGGCAAGAACTTCGATCGAGCTCCGTGGCGCGTCGCGATCGAACGGCCGGAGGCACGCCAGGGGAGCATCCACCGCGTGCTGCCGCTCGAGCAGGGTTGCCTCGCGACGTCCGGCGAGTACCGCAACTCCTACGAGTGGGAAGGCCGGCGCTACTCGCACACGATCGACCCCCGCACCGCGGCGCCCGTGGATCACCTTCTCGCCTCCGCGTCCGTGCACCACGAAAGCTGTGCGCGTGCCGACGCGTACGCCACGGCACTCATGGTCCTGGGGCCCGACGAAGGGGTCCGCTTCGCGCAGGAGGCCGATCTCGCGGCACTGCTGCTCGTCTACAATTCCGACACGGTCACGGAGTCGATGACCGACGCGTTCGCGCAGCTGCTGGAGACCCGCAGCGCGCAGGCGGGGCCCTGATGCAACTGATCCTCCTCACTGTCGTCGCCTTTGGCATCGTCATGCTCGCCATGGCGGTGGGTGTCATCTTCACGGGCAAATGCCTGCGCGGCAGCTGTGGCGGCCCCGACATCCTCGGCCCGGACGGCGAGTCGGTTCTCTGCGCCACCTGCCCGAACCGCGACGACGCCCCTCCGGAAGAACGGGCCGCCTAGGGGGCTGCTGAAAAAGTCCCGTGGGGGCGCGCGGTCCGCGCCCTCCCGGCAGGAGCGCCAAACGGGCGCTCGCGGGGCGACCTATCCCTGTTCCGCGGCCAGCTCGTTGGCGACGAGCTGCTCGAAGGTCTGGCGCTCCCGGATCAGCACGGCTTCGTCACCCTCCAGCAGAACCTCGGCCGCAAACAGACGGCTGTTGTAGTTCGACGCCATGCTGCTCGCGTAGGCACCGGCACCGTGGACGCACAGGAGGTCCCCGACCGCGCAGGGAGCCAGCGGACGGGGATCGATGAGGCCCCCCTTCGTCTGGGTGAACATGTCGGCCGATTCGCACAGCGGGCCGGCCACGATCGTCGGGCGTACCGGGGCCTGTTCCTCAGGCGTGAGCTTCGACACGTGGTGGTACGCACCGTACATCGCCGGGCGGATCAGGCTGTCGAAGCCGGCGTCGACCAGCACGTACTCGAGATCGTCGTTGCGCTTGCAGGCGCGCACCTCGGTCAGCAGCACCCCCGATTCGGCCACGAGGAAGCGGCCGGGCTCCACCTCCAGCTCGATCGCCGCTCCCCGCCGCGCCACGATCTCGGCGCGCGTCTCCTCCCAGTCCCGGAGGTACGCGTCGACGTCGAACGCCGTCTCTTCCGGTCGGTACGGCACGGGAAGGCCACCTCCCGTGGAAATGGTGCGCAGGTCGCCGCCGACCACCTCCGCCGCCCGCACGATGCTCTCCCGGATCTTCGACAGATGCTCGAAGTCCGACCCCGACCCGATGTGCATGTGGAGGCCCGTGACGCGGAGGCCAGCTGCGGCACAGCGTTCCACGGCCCCCTGCAGATCCGTGGCCCAGATCCCGTGCTTCGAGGCCCTCCCGCCGGTACTCACCTTGATGTCGTGTCCGTGGCCAAAACCGGGGTTCACCCGCAGCGTCACGTCGCGCACGTGGGAGACGTCGGCGACCTGCTCGATCATGTCGGCCGATCCGAGGTTGACGGGCACCGGCACCCGCGCGAGGAGATCGAGCGTGGCGAGGTCGAGCACGTCGGCCGTGAACTGCACCTCCTCCGGCTCGAACCCCGCGAGCAAGGCGCGCTGGATCTCCCCCGCAGAGACGGCGTCGAGGCGCACACCGAGCGCGCGCATGCGCCGCAACAGGCTCAGATTGGAGTTCGCCTTCTGCGCGTAGCGCACCACGTCGAACCCCGCGAGCAGCGCGACGCGCTCGCGGACGACCTCGAAGTCGTACACGTAGAGCGGCGTTCCCCAGCGCCCTGCCAGGGCGTGCAGCAGCGCCCGTCGTTCCGCGGTGAGAGTCACGCCGGAGTCCCGGTGAAGCCGATGCGCCTGCCGACGCTCTCGCGCAGACGGTCAGCGAGGAAGCGACCACCTCGGGCCAGCGCCTCCCGGCCCTCGTCCACGCGAGGAGCGAACTGCTGGAACACGTGCACCATGTCGGGCCAGACCGACAGCTCCACCTGAACACCGGCTGCGCGGAGAACAGCGGCCAGCGACCGGCTGTCGTCGAGCAGACGCTCCTGTTCTCCGACCTGGATCAGCGTCGGGGGCCAGCCGGCATAGTCAGCGTCCAGGAGCGCGAGCTCCGGATCGTCGAGAGAGCGTTCGCCGGCGAAGCGGCGCGCCATGCGCAGGACTCCTTCGTGGCTCACCAGCGGATCGTCGAGCTCTTCGAAGCTCGCTCCACGGGCCTGCAGGTCGAGCCAGGGCGAGAGCAGCAGAACGCCGCGCGGCCAGGTGCCCGGGTCCAGCCGCTGGAGGGCCCAGACGAGAAGCGCCGCGCCGGCCGAGTCAGCCGCCGCGCACCAGCGGGTCTCAGGAGACCGCGCGAGGAGCCAGTGCACCGCCGCCTCCACGTCGTCGACGGCGGCCGGATATGGGCTCTCCGGAGCCCATCGATAGCTGACGCTGAGGGCCGTGCATCCGGCTTCGGCCGCCAACCGGGAGTAGAGGCCTCGGTGGGAAGCCAACGAACCGGCACAGAACCCGCCCCCGTGGATGCAGAAGAGCACCTGCCGCGGAGTCTCCGGCGGCTGCTCCGAGAGCGCTTTCGGCACGAGCCACTCCACCCGCGGGGGAGGCCCTGACGACGCCAACGGCTCGACCCGCCGGCAGCGCTCGTCGAGCCCGAAGATCTGACCCATCCGGTCCATGCTGAGACGCACCTGTTCCAGGCTCGGCGGGCCCTGCGCTCGCGCCAGTCGCACCATGCGCAGCAGATTACGGAGTTGGGTCGCGCTCATCGGCGCGCAGGCTAGCAGCTCCGAGGCTCGGTACACTCGGCCCCGAACCGGAGCACACGTTGGCGAGAGGTCCGAACAAGCGAAGGCGACTCCTGGTCGTCGAAGAAGACGGTGAAAAGCGACCGTTCCTCCGAGGTATGGTGACGCACGAGCTGCTCGGGCGTGGCCTGAGCTTCGAAGATGCCTACGCCACGGCGCGCGCTGTCCGCTCGCGGCTTGGCCACCTCGACGAAGTCACCGCCAGCGAGCTTCAGGAGACCATCGACGAGGTGGTCGTAGCCACGCTCGGAGCCCCCCCGGAGCGCAACCTCGAAGACTCGGTCGGGCCGGGCATCGAGGTGGTCTACCAGGAGGAGCCGTTCCCCTTCTCTCGTGGCGTTCTCGCGCGATCGCTCCAGGGCGCCGGGTTGGAGCCGGACCTCGCCTACGACCTGGCTCTCGCCGCGCTCGAAGAGCTCCGTCGTGACTCCGTGAGCACCATCGAGAGTCACGCTCTCGCCGACCGCGTCTCGTCCCTCCTCGAGGAGCAGGCGGGGGTCGGAGCTGCGCGGCGCTACCGCCTGATGCGCGACATCCGTAGGCTTCCGCGGCCTCTGGTGGTGTACCTGGGCGGGGCCAGCGGCACGGGCAAGTCCAGCCTGTCGTTCGACCTCGCACCTCTCCTTCGCATCCACAGGCTGAGCTCGACCGACAGCATCCGCCAGATCATGCGCATGGTCTTTTCTCCGGCGATCCTGCCTTCACTCCACAGGTCCAGCTTCGACTCCCCTGCCGAGCCGACTCCGAGTCTCGACGACGTCGCCGGAGGTTTCGAAGAGCAGGCGACGCGGGTCTGCGTCGGCGTGCGCGCCGTGATCGAGCGATCCCTCGCCGAGAACGAGAGCGTGATCGTCGAAGGTGTCCATCTGGTCCCACCCTGGGTGCCTTTCCCGGACCTCGAAGGCGAGGCCTACCAGCTGATGCTGATGCTCGAGACACGCGATCGCAGCACGCACCGGAGTCACTTCGTCACGCGCTCCCACACCAGCGGTCGGAGAGCCGAGCGCTACCTCGATCACTTCGAGTCGATTCGCGACCTGCAGAACCTGATGCTCGAGCGTGCCGAGGAGGCCGACGTTCCGACCCTCGACACCACCGACCGGGAGCAGGTCGTGCCGCGCGCCCTGAGGCTCCTGACAGATCAGCTCACGCAGCTCGCGCCTTCCCTCGGACAGACCGTCGAGCAGGCCTGGTCGCCTCCCCCCTCGCTGCTCCTCATCCTCGACGGTCTCGGAGATCAGCCCGTGCGCGCCCTCGGCGGGCGCACACCGCTCGAGGCGGCGGAGACCCCGAACCTCGATCGGTTGGCCCAGGAAGGCAGGACCGGACTCTGTGACCCGATCGGTCCTGGATTGGTGCCCGACACGGCCTCCGGCAACCTGGCGCTGTTCGGCCACGCGCCGCGGGCACTGAGCCGGGGCCCCATCGAGGCGATCGGCAGCGGGCTGGACCTCGAGGAAGGCGACCTCGCCTTGCGCGGCAACTTCGCCACTCTGGGCGCCGACGGAGCGGTGATCGATCGGCGCGCCGGACGCATCCGTGAAGACGCGAAGAGCCTGGCCGAGGCGCTGGACCGCCTCGATCTCACGCACGACGGTTTCCCCGAGATCGAGGTGCGGCTCAAGGCCGGAACGGAGCACCGTCTCGCGGTCGCCTTCCGCGGGCCCGATCTCTCCCCCGAAGTCGAAGGATCCGATCCGGGAGATGCCGCGCTCCCCGCGCCTCGGCAGGTCCCGCGCCCTCTCGACGCCAACGACGCGCGCGCGGAGCGCACGGCTCGCATCATCGCTGCGTTCGAGGAGCGCGCGGCGCGCGTACTGGCTGCACATCCGCTGAACGAGACGCGGCAGCTGCGCGGCGTCCCCGTCGCCAACTGCATCCTCACGCGGGGTGCAGGAAGGGTGTACCAACTACCACCGCTCGCACCTCACGGAGCTCCGATCGAGGTGGCGGCCGTGGCAGGAGATCGGACGGTGCTGGGGATCGCCGCCGCCTGCGGGGTCGACGCGGTCTCGCTCCCGGGCATGACCGCAAACCTCGACACGGACCTCGATCTGAAGTTCGAGCGAGCGCGCCATCTCCTCGACAGCAGGGATCTGGTCATCCTCCACATCAAGGGCGCAGACATTGCGGGCCACGACCGGCGACCTGACCTCAAGGTGCAGTTCATCGAACAGATCGACCGCGCAGTCGGGGCCATGCTCGCGAAGGTAAAACGGCCGCTTCGGATCGCCGTGGCAGCGGACCACAGTACCCTCGTCGATTCCGGTCAGCATTCTGCCGATCCCGTTCCCGCCCTGCTCTGGGGCGATGCGGTCCCTCCCGACGACGTGCGCGAGTTCCACGAGGTGGCCGTTCAGGCCGGGGCTCTCCAGCGCTTCCCCGCGCAGAGCCTGCTCGCGAAGCTCCTGGGCCGGACGTTCGACGAGGTCAGCGTGCCGGAGTGATCCGGCCGCGGCAGACGCCGAAGCCGATCCGCGCGAAGCCGTCGCGCGCGCAGCTGCCGCGCAGCGTCACCTCGTCGCCGTCGTCGAGCATGCGGCGGACCTCGCCGGTCGGCAGCTCGAGGGGCTCCGCCCCGCGGCGCGTGATCTCGAGCATGCTGCCGTAGGTGCCCGGCTCGGGTCCGGAGACCGTGCCGCTGGCCATGAGATCGCCGGCGCCGAGGTTGCAGCCGTTGCTGGCGTGGTGCGTGAGCATCTGCGCCATGCTCCAGTACATGTCGAGAAACGAGCCGCGGCTCAGGGTCACAGGCTCCAACCCTTCGGAGCGCATCTTGCGCGTCGTGAGCTGAACTTCGAGATCGAGGGCGAGCCCCCCCTTCTCGGGGTGTCCTTCCGTGAGGTACGGCAACGGCTGCGGATCTCCCTCGGGGCGTGCCGGGAGCGCCTCCCGATACGGGGCGAGCGCGTCCAGCGTGACGATCCACGGCGACACCGACGTCAAGAAGCTCTTTCCCAGGAAAGGCCCGAGCGGCTGGTACTCCCAGGCCTGGATGTCGCGCGCGGACCAGTCGTTCACCAGGCAGACGCCAAAGATCCTGTTCTCCGCTTTCTCGAGCGGAATCGTCTGGCCGAGTGCGTTCAGCGGGCCCCCTGCGAAGAAGCCGACCTCGAGCTCGTAGTCGAGCAGGCGACAAGGTCCGTAGGACGGGGCGTCGTCGTCGGGGCCCTTCAGCTGCCCTTTCGGGCGCACGACGTCACTGCCGCTCACCACGATCGACGAGGAGCGACCGTGGTAGCCGATCGGGACGTGCTTGTAGTTCGGCAGCAACGGGTTGTCGGGCCGGAACAGAGCGCCGACGTTCGTCGCGTGGTGCACCGACGCGTAGAAGTCGGTGTAGTCGCCGATCTCGACGGGCAGGAGCATCGTGGCGTCGCTCTGGCTGACGAGGCACGCTCGCACGTACTCCTCCATCGACGCCTCGGACAGCAGTGCGGACACGAGGCGACGCAGCTCACGCCAGTGGCGTCTGCGCAGCGCCATCAGAGGATTCAGCGTCTCGGCGACGCAGGCGCGCTGCAGGTCGGACGGGAGATCGATCAGCAGCCGCTTGTAGCGGCACAGTGCGAGATCGAGGATCTGATCGCCGATCGCAACGCCAATGTGGGGTCGGTCGGCCCCTGGTCCGCGGAACACGCCGAACGGCAGGTTCTGAATCGGGAAGTCGGTCGCAGGGTCCGTCGCGGACTCCACCCAACTGGTCAGGTCCTCGCGGTGCGTGTCGTCGATGTGCCGGGTCATGTCGCTCCTCGCATCCTGCCGCTCACGGGCGTTTCGCGCCCTAGCTTCTCGCGTTCCCGTGAAGAGGCCAAGGGGCAGACCGGCGGTCAGACGAGGCCGCGGTCCGACAGCTCGTCGACCGGCTCACGGAACGAGCAGGAGCCGAACGACTGCAGGAAGCTGCGCCGCGACCGCTCGATCTCCTCCCGCGACACCGAGCGCTCCCGCCAGCGAAGCTCCTTGGAGCGCACGACGAACGCGGCGGCGGCCGACTCGCTGAGGAGCTCGATGAGCTCGGCCCCGGTGATCTTGCCGGATGCGTGGAGCGCCGCTCCCAGAGCGACGTTGAAGAACCCGTGCATCCAGACGGACGCACTCTTGGTGTCGTACGTGAGGCGTGCCGGGCCGCGCAGCGGGTGGTGCAGACCCGCCGTCGCCTTGAACGGAAGCAGGTGGTGGTGACACCGCTCGATGAAGTGCGCCACCTGGACGACGTCGGGGAACGCATCGGCCTTCACTCCCCCCGTCCGGATCTTCGCCGATGCCCCAGCAGATGCGACCGCCTTGAGTCGGGCCTCCGTCTGGTCGTCGACCGGCACCTCGAAGAAGACGGACGCTTCCACCGCGAGCGCCTGCGCCGCCGAGGTGATGCGACGCGGCGAAAGCGGCGGCACCTCGAACGAGCCGATCTCCCAGCGCCCTTCTCCGCGCTCGCGAAACGCACGGATCGGCTCCGCCTCGCGGCGGGCGTCGTCGCTGAGGATGAGGCTCAGTGACCAGCGTCGTCCCACCTTCCCCTGCACTGCGGGCAGCGCCTCTTCGAACTCCTCGACGCGGGCGAGGGGAAGCACGAAGCTCCCCAGCATCCAGCGGTCGGGACCACGGAGCGAGCGTGCGTACTCCTCCATCGCCTCCTGCATCGTGAGCTCGGCCGGAGGGAAGAGCCCGGCGTAGTCGACGACGGAGCTGAGAAGCGGGCGCACCGCAGTGCGCGGAGCCGTCACCTAGACGGCCTCCAGGAACGAGCGGAGATCGTCCTCGTTGACCAGGGGCTCGCCGGGTGCGACGAGGCTGGCTCGCCCATCGGCCACCCAGGCGGCGAGGCGCTCGACCTCCTCGAAGAGGTGGTCGAAGCTGTCGACGACGAAGAGGAGGGGCTGCACGTGGTCGATCTCGAAGTACTGGTTGAGGACCCACTCCAGCTGGAAGGGAAAGCGCTGCACGCGATCCGAGGTCACGGAGTACTCGATCTCCTCGGCCGAGCTGAGAAGCCCGGAGCCGTACACACAGAGCTCGTCGCTGTCGGGGCGACGCATGAGGCCAAACTCCACCGTGAACCAGAAGAATCGCGCCATCGCCTTGATGGTGCCCTCCAGATACCGGAGCCGATCGGCCTCGTTCCGAATGTCCGCCGACGCCAGAGCCGCTTCACGCGCCACCTCGCCGAAGCGCACGAGCACGTCCGAGAACCGTCGGTCGGTGTGCATGGGCACGTGACCTGCGAGATCGTGAAAGATGTCCGGCTCAGGGAGGTACTCGAGCCGCGCGCCGTCCCGAATGGTGATCGTGGTGGGAAACTCGCGGCGCCGGAGACAGTCGAAGAACAGGTAGGCGGGAACGTAGCCCGAGACCGGCTTCGACTCGAAGGCGCTGAGAGGCTCCAGGAAGCGGTTGATCTCCTGCAGCCGGGGAATGCGATCCGGATTGAGTGCCAGCCGCTCGACACCCTCGAGGAAGCGAGGGTGCGCGTAGCTGCGCCACTTGGGGAGAAGCTCGGCATAGAGCCTGCGCCACGTCTCCTGGTTCTCTTCGGAGTACTCCTCGTACGGCTGGTGGATGAAGAGCTCGCCTCGGCCGCGAGCCTCTTCGATGAACTCTGCCTGCGTCGTGGTCAGGCCACGCGCTGCGACCGTTTCCATCAGACCTCCTTGCCCGAGCTCAGGGTGACTCGAGCCAGCTCTTCGGGTAGTTCTCGTCTTCGAGCTCGACCGCAGCGGACGTGATCTGGAGAGGGCGGAAGGTATCGACCATCACCGCCAGCTCCTCCGTCCGCTCCTTGCCGATCGAGCCTTCGTAGGTTCCCGGGTGGGGACCGTGGGGAATCCCGTTCGGGTGCACCGTGATCGAGGCCCGCTCGATGCCCTTGCGGGACATGAAGTCGCCCTCGACGTAGTAGATCACCTCGTCGGAGTCGACGTTCGAATGGTTGTACGGCGCGGGGATCGCGTCCGGATGGTAGTCGAAGAGACGCGGCACGAACGAGCACACCACGAAACCCGGGCCATCGAATGTCTGATGCACCGGGGGCGGCTGGTGGACGCGCCCGGTGATCGGCTCGAAATCTTCGATGTTGAAGGCGAACGGCCAGAGGTGGCCGTCCCATCCGACGACGTCCAGCGGATGATGGTCGTACACGTACCGCGTGATGCCGCCGCGAGCCTTCACCCGAACCTCGAACTCGCCGCTCTCGTCGTGCGTGACGAGGCGCTCGGGCGGGCGGATGTCCCGCTCGCAGTAGGGGGAGTTCTCGAGGAACTGCCCGTACCGGTTGAGGTAACGCTTGGGCGGCTCGATGTGCCCCATCGCTTCCACGACGAGCATGCGCTGCGCGCTTCCCTCGTCGGGCACGATGCGCCACAGCACGCCCGTCGGGATGACGAGGTAGTCGCCCGGGCGGTAGCGCAGCTCGCCGTACTGGCTCTCGAGCAGGCCCTCGCCGTCGTGCACGAAGATCATCTCGTCGCCGTGCGCGAACCGGTACCAGTAGTCCATGGCCCGATCCGGCCGCACGACGGAAAGGGTGCAGTCCTGATTGGCCATGAGCTGCAGCCGGCCTTCGACCGCATCCCCTCCGCACACCGCCTCCGCGGTCCGCAGATGCCGATGTTTGAGCGCGCCGGACTCATCGAGCGCCACGGCGCCGTTTCCGGGAACGGCGGCGACCTCGCGCACCCGCGTCGGCGGGCGCAGGTGGTACAGGATCGACTGGATCCCCGCGAAGCCATGGATCCCCATGACCTCTTCGTGGTACAGCGAGCCGTCCGGCTGCCGGAACTGCGTGTGACGCTTGTGCGGGATCTCGCCGAGCTTGAGGTAGTAGGTCAAGTTCGCCTCCTGGGATGTAGGGGCCCGATCAGAGGTTGCCGCGCTGCGCCTGCTCGCGCTCGATCGCCTCGAACAGGGACTTGAAGTTGCCCTCGCCGAAGCCGCGCGCGCCATGGCGCTCGATGATCTCGAAGAATACCGTCGGGCGGTCCTCCACCGGCTGCGTGAAGATCTGCAGCAGGTAACCGTCCTCGTCGCGGTCCACGAGAATGCCGAGATCGGCCAGGGTGTCGATGTCCTCGTCGATCTCGCCGACCCGCTCCTCGAGGTCCTCGTAGTAGGTGCCGGGCACGTCCAGGAAGTCGATCCCCGATTCGCGCAGGTGACGCACGGTTCCCACGATGTCGTCGGTGGCGCAGGCGATGTGCTGCACGCCCGGGCCGCCGTAATACTCGAGATACTCCTCGATCTGCGACTTCTTGCGACCCTCGGCCGGCTCGTTGATCGGGAACTTGATGCGCCCCGTGCCGTCCTGCATGACCTTCGACATCAGCGCGGAGTACTCGGTGGAGATCGCCTCGTCGTCGAAGTGGGCGAGCTGCGAGAAACCGAGCGTGTTCGCGAAGAATTCCACCCACTGGTTCATGGCACCCAGCTCGACGTTGCCGACGACGTGGTCGATGTTGACGAGGCCGGCGCCCTGCGTGGGCGCGTCTGCACGACGCTCGTAGCCGGGGAGGTGGTGGACGCTCGCATCGTCGCGCTCGACGAACTCGATGAGCGTGTCGCCGTAGGCCTTGATCGACGCCACAACGATCTCCGACTCGCCGTCGGCGAGCACGCGCGGCGCCTCGGCCGACTCCGCTCCACGCGCGAGGGTCGCCTCGTAGGCGGCGCGCGCGTCCGGAACGCGAAGCCCGATGATGCCGACCCCGTCCCCGTGCTTGTGCACGTGGCGCGCCACCGGGTGATCGCTCGACAGCGCGGTGGTCAGAATGAGCCGGATCTGGCCCTGGTCCATGATGTACGAGGCCAGCTCACGCTCCCCGGTCTCGAGCCCCTTGTAGAACGTGTTCGTGAACCCGAAACACTTCTCGTAGAACTGGGCCGCCTGTTTGGCGTTACCCACGTAGAACTCCATGTGGTCGAAGCCCTGGATCGGGAGGAAGTCCTCCACCGGGGCCTGATCGGTCTGCGACTCGGTCATCACGCTCATGACGTTCTCCCGTCAGCTACGGCTGGTATGGCGGTTCTTGCGGCGCCCGAGGGCGGGGGCGAGCGGCTCGCCGAGCACGAGCCGGGCGGTGCGGTTCTGCTCCTTGGCCTTGAGGGGGCGCTCGGCGGAGATACGCGGCACCTTGCGGGTGCGAACGATGCGGGGTGTGGTCATCAGAGACTCCTTCGGATGCAGGCTGCGAGCTTCTCCACAGCCTCACGGATCTGTGCGGGTGAAAGGGTGGCAAAACTGAGGCGAGCGGCGGCGTTTCCAGCCGTCTCGCCCGGAGTGGAGGCAAACGCGGCACCAGGGATGAACGCGACCTTCTCGGTCTCGAGGCTCACGTCCAGCAGTGCACGGGTATCGATCTGGGACGGCAGCTCCAGCCAGGCGAACATGCCGCCGCGCGGCTGGGTCCAGCGCGCCTCGGAGGGCATGAGCTCCCCCAGCGCCTGGAGCAGTGCATCGCGCCGGGCGCCGTAGCTCTCACGGATCTTCGGCAGCTGGCGGTCCATGACCCCGTCCGCGAGCAGCCGGCTGACGGCGTGCTGCGTGAGCGACGAGCACTCGAGATCGGACGCCTCCTTGATCAGCTGCACCTGCGGCATCAAGCGCTCCGGGAGCACCATCCAGCCGAGGCGAAGACCGGGAGCCAGGATCTTGGAGAACGAGCCGAGGTAGATCACCCACTCGGGCGCCAGCGCCTTGAGGGGCGGCTCGAACTGGGGGCCGAACCAGAGAAGACCGTACGGGTCGTCCTCGAGGACGGGCACGCCGTACTCCTCGGCGAGTGACGCGATCCGGTGCCGCGTCTCGAGCGACACGCTGAGGCCGAGCGGATTGTGCCCGTCGGGCACGACGTACGTGAGCGCCGGAGAGTGGCGCGCGAAGATCTCCTCGAGCGCGTCGGTGTCGGGGCCGGTGTCGAGATCGGTGGCGACCGTGTGGATCTGCGGCTCGAACGGGGCCAGCGTGTTGTGGATGCCGGTGTAGGCCAGGCGCTCCAGCGCCACGGGAGCACCGTGCGCCACCAGGAGACGCGTTGCGATGTCGATCCCCTGCTGGGCTCCGGTCGTCAGCTGCACCTGCTCGGGCGTGCACTCGACGCCGCGCAGCTTCATGAGCCCCACGATCTGCTCGCGCAGAGCAGGCAGCACCGGCGCGTACTGGAGAGCCCGCGCCTGCTGACGCAGGATCTCGGCGACGGCGTCGCCGTACTCCTCCGCGGGAAACAGGGCGGGGTCGGGAAGGCCCCCGGCAAGCGAGATGACGCCGGGCTCCGAGACCTTCGCCACCATTTCGCGCAGGAACGAGCGCCCCCGGCCTTCGAGCCACGGAGCGGGCTCCATGCCTCGGGGCGCGGTCACGGCGGCCGCGGCCGCGTGTTGTCGTTCATTGGACACCGTTCATCTCTCCTGCTGGACCACATGTTAACTCATATCGCTCTTGTCGTAAAGAAAATGAACCACAGAAGGCAATTTCGTGCATAATGAGGACGAAGAGGCCTTCATGATCGAAGACGCACCCGAACTCCAGATCGAGCTCGACGCCCTGGACCGACGCATCCTGCAGCACCTCCAGGCCGACAGCTCCATCTCGAGCGCCGCGCTGGCCCGCGAGCTCACGATCTCCCCTCCGGGCCTCGCCAAACGCGTGCGCAAGCTGGAGCGGGCGGGCGTGATCCGGGGCCAGGTGGCCGTCCTCGATCGCAGAACCCTCGACCTCGACGTGCTCTGCTTCGTTCAGGTCACGCTCGCGCGCCACCAGGTGGACGAGGTACGCGGGTTCCGCGCCGCCATGCGCGACATGCCCGAGGTGCTCGAGTGCCACCACACGACCGGTGAGTTCGACTATCTCCTCAAGGTGGTCTGTCGCAACCACCGCGCTCTGGAACGGTTCCTCGTGGAGCGCCTCACACCGGTGGCCGGCGTCGACCGCATCCGCACGAGCATCGTGCTGCGCGAGGTCAAGCAGACGACCGCCCTCCCGTTCGACGCCTGACTGTGGCTTCCCGAGGCGTCGTTCAGAAGAGCCTGCGCTCCGATTCATCCGCGTCTGGGGCCCTTCACCCCGAGAGAGGGGCGCTAGCCCAAGGCACTGCGATCTGCACCTCGTCTTCCTGCGAGAGCCGGGACTCCCCATGGACTCCCGGCAGAAGCAGGTAAGGCAGGACAACGGGTCACTCCGTCGCGTCTCGAAGTACGCGTCGGCTGTGACGGTCCAACGACGACGGCTGATCCTGCAACGGCGGAGTCGTCCCTCTTGCCCCACCCAGCTTCCGGCTGGGAGATCCGACGGGGTCCGAAGATCTCGACCCCGGACCACTCGGAACAACGTCTCGAAAACCACAGCTCGCGCAGCGGTCCCCTCCTGCCCTGGCGCGCTGAGGGCTTGAACGCTAGTCTCTGCTCGGCCAGACACCGGCCAGAACCTCCCTGGAGCTTCCCTTGGAATACAGAGTCACCCTCCTGCCCGGCGACGGCATCGGCCCCGAGGTCAGCGAAGCCATGGTGCGTGCCGTCGACCGCGTCACCGAAGGCCGCATCATCTGGGAGAAGGTGCTGGCGGGCAGCGGTGCCGTCCAGCAGGGCCTCGACCCCCTTCCCGACGAGGCGCTGGCGTCGATCCGGCGCAACCGCATCGCGATCAAAGGGCCGCTGCAGACCCCCATCGGAGGGGGCTGGCGCAGCGTCAACGTGACGCTCCGCCAGGAGATGGGCCTCTACGCCTGCGTTCGGCCGGTCACCTCGATGCCCGGCGACAGCAAGGCCCGCTACGAAGACGTCGACCTGGTCGTCGTGCGCGAGAACACGGAAGGCCTCTACACCGGCCGCGAGCACGAAGTGGTCGACGGCGTCGTCGAGGCGCTCAAGGTGGTCACGCGCGACGCCTCCGAGCGCATCATGCGCTTCGCCTTCGAGTACGCGCGCAACCACGGGCGCAAGAAGATCACGGTCGTGCACAAGGCGAGCGTGACGCGGCTCTCCGACGGG
This sequence comes from Candidatus Multivoraceae bacterium, assembly GCA_965223385.1. GTDB lineage: Bacteria > Acidobacteriota > Thermoanaerobaculia > Multivoradales > Multivoraceae > JBCCLJ01. Next base: position 217,747 of record CBDCWR010000005.1, read on the forward strand.
CTTTTCCTCGACTGCGCGCGGGAGATCGCCGAGAACTACCCCTACATGGAGGTCGAATACCTCCCTCTCGACAACCTCGCCATGGCCCTCGTCCAGGATCCGCAGCGCTTCGACACGCTGGTCATGGGCAACCTCGACGGCGACCTGGTCAGCGACCTCTGCGCGGGCCTCGTCGGCGGCCTCGGCATGGTCCCGGGGGCCAACATCGGCGAAGGGCACGCGGTCTTCGAGGCGGTCCACGGCACGGCGCCCGACATCGCCGGCCGCGACATGGCGAACCCGCTGGCGCTGATCCTCTCGGCCGAGCTGATGCTGCGTCACATCGGCGAGGAGGCCGCGGCCGTGCGACTGCGCGCCGCCATCCACCGGCTACTCACGGAAGGCAAGGTCCTCACCCGCGACCTCGGCGGCGAGGCCGGCACCACCGCCATGACCGACGAGCTCCTCCGTCTCATCGACCTCTCCTAGGGTACGCCATGGAAGAACGACGCATCGCACTCATCATGGGAGGCGGGATCGCCTCCGAGATCACGCCCCTCGTTCTCGAGATCCTGGAGGCCGCCGGAGCGCGGTTCGACTGGCAACGGGTCTACGTGCCGACCGGCCCAGGAGACGCCGACAAGCTGCTCGAGAACGCCGTCGACGCGGTGAAGAGCTGCGGCATCGGCCTCAAGACGAAGCTGCTCTCCCCGCCCGCGAACGCCCAGTCCGGCGAGCGCAGCGGCAATCCGAACGTCCGCCTGCGGCTCCAGCTCGGTCTGTACGCCGGCGTCCGACCGATCAAGACCGTACCCGGACTCCCCACGCGCTACCCCGACCTCGACCTCATTCTCATCCGGGAGAACACCGAGGACATCTACAAGGGCATCGAGCACGAGATCGTCCCCGGGGTGGTGCAGAGCAGCAAGGTGGTCACGCGGGAAGCCTGCGACCGGATCGCGCGCTACGCGTTCCGCATTGCGCGCGAGCACGAGCGCAAGCACATCACCTTCATCCACAAGGGCAACATCATGAAGAAGTCGGACGGCCTCTTCATGGAGACCGCCCGCGCCGTGGCGAAGGAGAACGCCGACATCGGCTACCGCGAGGCGATCGTGGACGCGGCCTGCATGCAGATGGTGCTCGACCCGTACCAGTTCGACGTCATCCTCACCGGCAACCTCTACGGCGACATCCTGAGCAGCCTCGGCTCCGGGCTCGTCGGCGGCATCTCCTCCGCCCACTCGATCAACCTGGGCGACGAATACAGAGTCTTCGAGGCGATCCACGGCGACGCCGAGCACCTCGTGGGCACCGGCCGCGCGAACCCCCTGCCTCTGCTGTCCCCGGCCGTTGCGCTGCTGCGCCACTTCGACGAGGACGAGATCGCCGACAGCATCGACGGCGCGGTGTCGGCCGTGCTGCAGAAGGGCGAGCACACGACCCCCGACCTCGGCGGCAGCGCCAGCTCGCGCCAGATGTGCAACGCCATCATCGAAAGCCTGGGCGCCCCCGCCGCCGACGCTCCAGCCAACTGACCCGGGCCGCTCCCTACCCGTAGCCGACGGTTGGCACCCGCTGCGGACGCACCGGGAACTCGAGATCCAGCGCGCCGTGGAACTCGCGCAGGAAACGGTGCGTCAGACCCCAGATCACGCGCGGGCCTCCCGGGCGCGACTCGTCCACCTCGCCGTGACGGCCGTCGACCAGGATGCCGGTGAAGTCCTGCCCGGGGGAGTACGGCACGCGGTAGTTCACCGCCCGCCGCGGGTCGCGCAGGGCGCGGAGAGGGAGCCAGAGTGCCGCCGCGACCTCGGCGTTGGGCCTGAGATCGGGTGCCGGGCCGCCCCAGTCGAAGATGTAGCCGGAGATCGCCATGGTGCGCCGGCTCATGCCGCGCAGGTCTCCCAGGTAGCCGATACACGGGGTGCGACTCAGATCGACCGACAGCTCCTCGAGCGTCTCCCTCTGCGCCGTCTCGACCAGATTGGAGTCGCTCTCTTCCCACCGGCCGCCGGGAAACGCCATCTGGCCGGACCAGGGGTCGCCGTCACGGGTCGCGCGCTCGATGAACAGGGCCTCCAGACCCTCCGGACCGGGCCGCAGGACCATCGCCACGGCCGCAGCTCCCTTCTCGGGAGTGCCGTTGTCTTCCCAACCGTGAAACGCCCGGCGCACGTGCTCGATCTCGGCCATTCGGCGGAGGATACACCCCGCGGCGCGCCTCGTCCGGCGAGCGCCACCCGGCCTTGACCCGCGCCCCGACGGGAACCCATACTGCCCGGGCTCGCGCGAGCCCGACGGGCTCGAGCTCCGCCACCCAGCCACCGAAGCATGAGAGGCTCCCCAGATGGATGACAAGGATTTCCGGTCGCTGATGGGCCAGTTCGCGACCGGCGTCACCGTGGTGACCACCAACAACGAGGGTGTCCTCCACGGCATGACCGCCAACGCGTTCAGCTCCCTCTCGCTCGATCCCCTCCTGCTCCTCGTCTGCGTGGTCCGCGGGAACACCTGCCACGGCGAGCTCACGAAGGCGGACCGTTTCGGCATCAACATCCTGTCGAGCGCCCAGGAGGACGTCTCCAACACCTTCGCCGGTCGCGGGGAGCCCGAAGAGGGGCGCCTGCGGGGCGTGCCGTACCGCCTCGGCGAGCACGGTGTCCCGCTGCTCGACGACACCATCGCCTGGGTCGAATGCAGAAAGGCCGACGTGCTCGAGGGCGGCGACCACGACATCTTCGTGGGCGAGGCGCTCGCCGGGAAGCTCGAATCGGAGGACGATCCCCTCCTCTTCTTCCGCGGCGGCTACCGCAATCTCGGCTAGCTGAGGCCAGGCAGACGAGCCGCCCGGGCGCCAGGTCGTCCCTGACGGTCGCGATCGCCCCAGGGCCGACTACTCGATGACCGGCGACGGCGCACCGAACAGAACGCGCTTTCGCGGTGGTACCGTCCCGCGCAGAAAAAGCTCCCGCCGGCTCCCCCGCCGCTCGCGGCGGAGCCGCAGCCCGCTCTCCTCGTCGACCCAGTGCGCCACGACCCGCCGCGGCGCCTCTCGGGCAACGCGGGGCTCGAGAAGCGACGCCACCTCGGCCACCTGCGCAAACAGGGGGGCCGCGGTGCCTCGGCCGCTGAGACCGAGCCCGGCGCCCCGGTCGGAGCCGACCCACACGACGACCACGTAGTCGCCGACGCCGCCCGCGAACCACGCGTCGCGGCCGGACGAGGACGTTCCCGTCTTGCCCCAAGCTCCCGCGGGCGCCCAGCCACCGGGAACGTCCTCCAGGGCATGGCGGAGGATGAACGACGACGCCTTGCTCACCGGCCTGCGGCTCACCGACACACGCCCACCACCGCCGATGCGCCGGCCCTCGGGGAGCTCGAGCCGCTCGACCAGCGTCGGGCGCGCACCCCGACCGCTCGTCGCCAGGGCGACGTACGCTCCCAGAATCTCCATCGGAGATGCCTCGACCGAGCCCAGCACGAACGACGGCGGCGGCTCGTCCGGGAGCTCCAGGCCAGCGGCGCGGAACCGCTGGGCCACGGCGTCCCAGCCACACCACCGCGCCACACGGACCGTCGGCACGTTCAGCGACTCGACGAGCACGCGCCGCAGGTCGGCGACGCCCGCGTACTCCCTCTCGGCGTTGCGCGGACTCCAGGGGCCGGAGGGGAGCTCGAGGGTGAGCGGCTCGTCCCGAACGCGCGTCGCCATGTGCAGCTGCCCCTGCCCGCCACACCGCTCGAGCGCTTCGGCGGCCACGAGCGGCTTGACGGTGGAGCCGGGCTGGCGTCGCGCCTGGACTCGATCGAATCCTCCCCAGGTGGCCGGATCGCCTCCGACGTAGGCCGAGATGCCGCCGTCCGAGGCGCGCGCGACCACGAGCGCTGCGCTCACCTGCCGCTCCGCGTCGAAGCGCCGCAGCAGCCCACGAACGGCACCCTCGGCCGTGCTCTGGAGAATGGGATCGATGGAGGTGCGCACCACGACCCCGCGGCCGGCCTCCAGACGTCGGGTGCTCTCTTCGACGCTCTTCCGGAGAGCTCCCCGCAGAGTCGAAGCGGGGCCCACCGGAAGTCGTCGCGGCGCGAGCTTCGGGAGGCCCGTTCTCGCAGCGTCGCGCGCAGACACCCACTCGAGCTCGACCATGCGCGCGAGAACGTAGCGCTGCCGCTCGCGGGCGCGCTGCGCGTGCCGTATCGGGGAGAGGCGGTTGGGTGACTGGATCACGCCGGCCAGGGTAGAGGCCTGGGCGAGGTCGAGCGACGTCGCGTCCACCCCGAAGAAGGCCCGCGCGGCCGCGCCGAGCCCGTACACGGAGACACCCTCGACGACGCCGAAGTAGACCGTGTTCAGGTAGGCCTGGAGGATCTCCTTCTTCGAGTGCTCGGCTTCCAGAGCCAGCGCACGCAGCCCCTCAGACACCTTGCGGCCAAGCGTCCGCTTGGGCGTGAGGTCGCGCACCTTGATGAGCTGCTGCGTGATCGTGCTCCCACCCTGTGTCACCTTGCCGGCCTTCACGTTGCGCAGCAGGGCGCGCGCGATGCCGCGCCCGTCGAGGCCGCCATGGTCGAAAAACCGGCCGTCTTCGGCAGCAACCACCGCCTGCCACGCAACCTCGGGGAGGGTGTCGAACGACACGGGCACACGCAGCGCCCGCCGTTCGCCGAAGCCCTCGAACAGGAGCTGGGCCTCGACGTAGGCGTGGTTCCCGCGCGCAGGGCGGATCTCGCCGTCTTTCGACAGGTCGACGAAGCCCCGCACCTCCCCGTGAGGGCGCGCGAGCTTCAGGCCGAAGAGGCGCGCCGGAGCGATCCTCTGCCCCTGCACGAGGTGAGCGCGCTGGTAGATCCAGAAGTGGTCGAAGCCCCAGAAGTACTCGCCCGCGGCCGACGGTCGCCGGCCCCGCACCCGGGTGTAGCCGAGCTGATCCAGGCGCTCTCCGAGCCGAATGTCGCCGACACGCTGCCCCAGCTTCAGCGCAAAGGGAGCCCCGTAGACGCGCGTCTCCGACCGCCCGACCTCGAGCTCGAGATCGGAGGCGGAGAGGGCCGCGCACCCGCTGAGGGCCGCGACGAGGAGCAGGCCGGCTGGTCGGACCGAGCTACGCCGAATCGGCTTCGGCGCCGGCATCGGAACCAAACGCCGCAATCGCGCTCGCCGCGTCCTCGTGCATCTGGAAGAGCGGCAGGATCTGGCTCATCCGCAGCACCCGATCGACGCCCTGGTCGGCCCGCACCACCTTCACCTGGGCACCAAAGCGCTCCGCGATGCGCTGACTCGCCACCAGCTCTCCGACGCCGGAGCTGTCGATATGAGTGACCTTCGACAGGTCGATGAGGATCTTCTTGCGCTCGTCTGCGAGCAGCTCGTTCACGGAATCACGGAGCATGATGTCTCCGACACCCGCGACCAGACGCCCGTGCAGGCCCACCACCGCGACATCGCCTTCGTGACTCACTTCACACTGCATCGCATGACTCTCCTTGCATGAATTCTAGCCGAAGCCCTCGGCAGGACAACCGCCAAGAACGGGCAATCTGACCGGCGGCCGGCTCTCGTACAATGCAGGCAGATCATCCACCCACGACCCGCGCGGCAGCCGCTTCGGGAGGCCGCGTCGCAGGGGAACTCCATGACACCCGACCCCCGATTCCTCGGGCTCCTGCCGCGACGGCTCACAGGCGCCCTGCTGGTGCTGCTTCTCGCGGCGCTGTGGGCCGCGCCCGCGGCGGCGCGGTCCGCCGGCGACGCCGCCGAAAGCGCCGCCGAGGTGACCCCGCTGCTCGTCGGCAGCACGGTCCCCTCCGTCTCGCTCCGCACCATCGAAGGCGATGTCGTCGACCTGCTGGAAGACGCGCGCAAGAAGCCGAGCATCCTCGTCTTCTACCGCGGCGGCTGGTGACCGTACTGCAACACTCAGCTCGGTGAGCTGAGAAGCATCGAGGCCGAGCTCGAATCCCTCGGATACCAGATCGTCGCGATCACCCCCGACCGTCCCGAAGAGCTGCCGAAGACGGTCGCCAAGAACGAGCTGGGCTACCGCCTGCTCTCCGACTCCAAGATGGAGGCTGCGCGTGCCTTCGGCATCGCGTTCAAGCTCGACGAGAAGACCAAGGAGCAGTACCAGGGATTTGGCATCGACCTCGCGGAAGCGTCCGGCGAGAGCCACTGGCAGCTGCCGGTCCCCTCCGTGTTCGTGCTCGACGCCGACGCCAAGATCCAGTTCCACTATGTGAACCCGGACTACCGGGTGCGCATCGAGCCGAGCGTGATCCTGGCCGCGGCCAAGGCGGCCGCCGGCGACTGAAGCTCCTCCCGGGGGCCGCTTCGCGGTGCCCCGGGAGCCTCTCTCCTTCCGGGTCAGCCTTTCAGGCGCTTGTGGTGCGCCTGGAGGCGGAGCCCGTTGATGCGGATGAAGCCCCGGGCGTCCTCCTGGTCGTACCCGCCTTCGATGTCCATCGAGGAGAGGTCCTGGTCGTAGAGCGACCGCGAGCTCTCACGGCCCAGGCTCTGGACGCCCCCCTTGTAGAGCCGGAGGCGCACGACCCCGTCGTTGTTCTCCTCCGCCTTGTCGAAGGCGGCGCGGATCACGTCCATCTCGGGGCTGAACCAGAAGCCGTTGTAGATGAGCTGGGTGAAGCGCGGGGAGAGCGAGTCGCGCAAGGCCAGGACCTCCCGGTCCATGGTGATGCCCTCGAGGTCGCGGAGCGCCCGGTGCAGCACCGTTCCGGCCGGGGTCTCGTAGACCCCGCGCGACTTGATGCCGACGAAGCGGTTCTCCACCATGTCGATCCGTCCGACGCCGTGTCGGCGCGCGATCTCGTCGAGGAACACGTAGAGCTCCAGTGCGTCCGTCTTCTCCTCTCCGGTGCCGAGGTTGCGCACGCGAATCGGGCGAGCCGCTGCAAACTCGATCTCCAGCTCCTCCGGTGTGTCGGGGGCGTCGCGAGGGTCCCGCGTCAGATCGAACATGTCGTCCGGAGGCGCGAGCGCCGGATCTTCGAGCATGCCCGCCTCATAACTCTTGTGCATCAGGTTCTCGTCCATGCTGTAGGGCTTGGACGCCGTCACATCGACGGGAATCCCCTGGTCTTCGGCGTACTGCAGCAGGTCGGTGCGGCCCTGGAAACGGTCGAGGAATCGACGCTCTTTCCAGGGTGCGATCACCTCGAGCGAAGGTGCCAGTGCTGCAAAGGCCAGCTCGAAGCGCACCTGGTCGTTGCCTTTGCCCGTGGCGCCGTGCGAGACGGCGGTTGCACCCTCGGCGAGGGCGAGATCGACATGCGCCTTCGCGATGATCGGGCGCGCGAGCGACGTGCCGAGAAGGTAGCGGTTCTCGTAGACCGCGTTGCCCGCGACGGCCGGGAAGATGTAGTCCGTGACGAACTCGCGCTTGAGATCGGCCACGACCACCTTCTGCGCACCGATCGACCGCGCGCGCTCGGCGTTCGCCTCGAAGTCTTCGCGCTGGCCCACGTCCGCGATGAACGCAACCACCTCGTAGCCGTCCTCCTGGAGCCAGCGCAGGATGCAGGACGTGTCGAGGCCACCGCTGTACGCGAGGACTGCCTTCTTTTCGCTCACAGGAATCTCCGTTTCTCGGATTCGCTCGGGGGCCGCACATTATGGCCGCCACCCTCGGTGGGCTCAAGGCTCCGACGCGACTGCGACGAGCTCAGACCTGGAGCTGCTCGAGCGGCTGCTTCAAGCGCACCGTCACCCGCGCGAGCAGCAGCACGGCAACCGTCGTCAGACCGAGCGTCAGCCCCCACCAGAGTCCTGCTGGACCGTAGCCACCGCGAAAGGCCAGCCACCAGCCGAGCGGAAGCCCCAGCACCCAGAATCCGATGAACGACAACATCGCCGGCCACCGGGTGTCCGCCGTACCGCGCAGCACGCCCGAAGCCACCACCTGGATCGAATCCGAGAGCTGAAAGGCCGCCGCAATCGGGAGCAGGGTCGACGCCAGGCGGATGACGGTCGCGTCCGCGGTGTAGATCCGCGCGAGGGTGGCCGGAATCGAGGCGAAGAGCGACGCCGAGATCACCATGAAAGCCGCGCCGAGACCGAGGCTCCCCCAGGCGGCCGCGCGTGCGGCCAGCGCGTCACCGCGGCCGATCGCGTTGCCCACCCGGGTCGCCGCCGCGGCTCCCACCCCGAGCGGCACCATGAAGGAGATCGAGGCCAGATTGAGGGCGATCTGGTGCGAGCTCATCTCGAGCGCACCGAGGGTTCCCATCATGAGCCCAACCGCCGAGAACACCCAGAACTCGAGCGAGCGCTGCACGCTGATGGGCAGCCCGATGCGCAGCATCGCCAGGTGCTCGGACGGCCGCCACCAGCGCCACGGCCGGATGCGAAACAGGCGGCCGACGGCGCCCCAGCTGAGCCAGACGAGCAGACCGAGAAGCACCCAGCGCGAGAGCGAGGTCGCCCACGCGGAGCCCCTCACCCCGTACGCCGGCACTCCGAGGTTGCCGAAGACCAGGACCCAGTTGGCGCCGACGTTGAAGACATTCGCGCCGAGCGCAGCCAGGAGCGCCGGCCGCACGATGCCCATGGCCTGCTCGGTCTGCCGCAGGGCCACGAACAGGAGAAACGGCAGGACACCCGGGAGGAGCCCGTCGATGTACTGCAGGGCGAGCGGAGCAATCTCCGGGCTCTGCCCCAGGAGGCGCAGGTTGCGGCTCGCGATCAAGAGGACCACCAGGGTGGGCGGCACGAGGAGCACCGTCAGCGCCACCCCCCGCTCGAAGACGCTACGCAGCCGCCGCTTCCTCCGGGCGCCCCACGCCTGCGCGATCAGAGGATCCAGCGCCATGATGAGGCCGATCGGCACCGAGAGAACCCCGAAGCTCAGCGTCGCCCCCAGCGCACCAGCGGCGAGCGCCTCCTTGGACACGCGCCCCAGCATGGCGGCATCGACCGCGCCGAGCATGATCATGCCGACCTGGGCTGCCACGATGGGTGCCGCCAGCGCGACCACGCCCCGCAGTTCGGTCGCGGTCGCCCCGGCGCCGGTGCGCGACCCGGTCGCTGGTTTCTGGAGAGCCATGGAGGATCGTTCCGCTGCGCACGAGCGCACGCTCCGCCGTTCGGCCGCGCCACTCCGTTTCGCGTCGCGCAACTCCCGCGCACCCGCGAGATGACAGAATACCTGCTCTTGGCTTGGCGCGGAGAGCTGCGTTGACGTTCAATTCTTTTCCTTTTCTCGCGTTCCTGGCGGTCGTCTTCACCCTCTACTGGTGTGCGCGGCCCAGCCTGCGCCTGCAGAACCTGGTCCTCCTCGCGGCCAGCTACTTCTTCTATGGCTGGTGGGACTGGCGTTTCCTCGGCCTGATCCTGCTCAGCTCGGTCGTCGACTACAGCGTCGGCCTGGCGCTCGGCCGGAGCAGAACGCCCAGGTCCCGACGGCTCCTGCTGGGTCTGAGCCTCGCGACCAACCTCGGGCTGCTCGGCTTCTTCAAGTACTACGGCTTCTTCGTCGACAGCTTCGCGCGCCTCTTCGGCATTCCCGAGGGGCAGCTCTTCACGCTGCACATCATCCTGCCGGTGGGCATCAGCTTCTACACCTTCCAGACGCTGAGCTACACGATCGACATCTACCGGCGGCAGATCGAGCCCACCCGGGATGCCCTGTCGTTTTTCGCCTTCGTCAGCTTCTTTCCGCAGCTCGTCGCCGGCCCCATCGAGCGAGCCAGCCACCTGTTGCCCCAGTTCGAGGAGGAGCGCACCTTCACCTACGACGACGCGGCCGACGGCATGCGCCAGATGTTGTGGGGCCTGTTCAAGAAGGTGGTCATCGCCAACTCCTGTGCGGCCTATGTGAACGTGGCGTTCGAGACGTCACGGCAGATGCCCGGCAGCACCCTGCTCCTGTGCGTCGCCCTGTTCAGCTTTCAGATCTACGCCGACTTCTCCGGCTACTCCGACATCGCCATCGGCTGCGCCCGCCTTTTCGGCTTCCGACTGATGCGCAACTTCGCCTACCCCTACTTCTCCCGCGACATCGGAGAGTTCTGGCGCAGATGGCACATTTCGTTGTCGAGCTGGTTCCGCGACTACGTCTACATTCCGCTGGGCGGCAATCGCGTCAGCCGCCTGCTCAACCTCCGCAACGTGCTGGCGGTCTTCCTCCTGAGCGGGCTCTGGCACGGCGCAAACTGGACCTTCGTCGTGTGGGGCCTCGTGCACGCGCTCTACTTCATCCCGTCGTTCATGCGCAGCGAACATCGGCGCTTCGGCAAACCCACCGACCCCCGCGCCGTGATTCCCTCCCCTTCGGACGTCGTGCGGATGGGCTGGACCTTCCTGCTCGCCACGCTCGCCTGGATCCCCTTTCGGGCCGATACGCTCGACCACACATGGCGCTACCTCCGCGGCATCCTGCAGCCCTCCCTGTTCTCCATTCCGAGGCCGCCGTTCCCCGTCAGCCAGAGCGCGACGCTTCTCGCGAGCCTCGGCATCCTGGTGATCGTGGAGTGGCTTCAGCGCAACCGGGAGCACGGCCTGGAGATCCACTTTCTGCCCACCGCGGCGCGCTGGTCGGCGTACGTCGCGCTGCTGCTGATCATCTTCTTCCTGGGCTCCTACAACGACCCCGGGTTCATCTACTTCCAGTTCTGATCCCGTGACCAAGTTCGTCGTCAAGACCCTGATCGCACTGACCCTCGCGGGTGCGCTCCACCTCTACGCCGCGTACCGCATGGGTGGGCACACCGACGCCGCCTACCTGCGTTTCACCGTGCCGCCGCAGGAGTCGCTGATCGTCGGCTCGTCCCGTGCTGCGCAGGGGATCCGCCCGGCCGTGCTCAACCGCGGAGAAGGCCCCGACCTCTACAACTTCTCCTTCAACCTCCTCGAGTCACCGTTCGGCGAGATCTACCACGGCAAGATCGAGAGGATGATCGAGCCGACGCCGGGTGCGCTTTTTATCGTGGAGGTCAACCCCTGGACCACCGCCAAGTTCTCCGAGGCCCCCGATGACGACTTCACGGAAGAGGGCGGGAGCCTCGGCCGGGTCGACACCCTGCATCGGCGCCCCAACTTCGAGTACCTGACGAAGCAGCTCCAGCAGCCCTGGGGGCGCGCGCTCCTGCCGCCGACCCCCGGAGTCGAGATCATGGCCGACGGGTGGGCCCGCGTGACCGTGGAGCTCACACCCGAAGCGCGCGCGCGCCAGACGAAGCTGCGTCGCGCAGGCTACTCGGTGCGGGCGCGCTACGTCGAAGCGTCCCCGCCGCGCATTCTGTGGCTGGAGGAGACGGTCGACCTGCTCGCGGAGCACGGTGACGTGGTGCTGGTCCGCCTGCCGGTCCCCGACTGGATGCTCGATCTCGAGCTCCAGGCCGACTCTGCCTTCTCCGACCGCATCGAGGGGCTCGCCGAAGCGCGCGATCTGCCCTACCTCGACTACAGCGACCGCGGAGACGAGTACGAGTTCACCGACGGCAACCACCTCCTGCCGGACTCGCCCTTCTCCGAGCACCTGCTCGAAGATCTGCGCCGCCTCGGTCTCCGCTGAACCGGCCGTGGCGAGGGCGCCAAGGCGCCCTCCACGCCGCCGTTCCGCTATCCTCGGGCGTCATCCCAGCACGCTCAGAATCGGTTCTTCGCGATGTCCGGCTACATCCTCAAGAGGCTCGTCTCGGGAGCGGTCACGCTCTTCGGCATCTCCATCGTCTCCTTCTGCATCATCCAGCTGGTGCCGGGTGACCCGGCGCAGCTTCAGACCGCCAACATCGCCGACGCCCAGATGTCGGAGCGGGTGTACCAGCAGCTCCGGGAGCTCTACGGGCTCGATCGACCGATTCACGTGCAGTACCTGAGCTGGTCCACGAAGCTCCTGCGGGGCGACTTGGGCAGCTCGTTCCACGACGGTCGGCGCGTCGCCGACAAGATCGGGGAAGCCCTCTGGCCGACGCTTTCGGTCGCCCTTCTCTCGTTCGGTCTGACCCTGATCATCTCGGTGCCCATCGGCATCACGTCCGCCGTGAAACAGGGAGGAGCCTTCGACCGCGTCTCGAGCACCGCGCTCTACATGCTGTACTCGGTGCCGTCCTACGTGATGGGGATGCTGCTCATTCTCTTCGTCGGCGTCCGCTGGGGCCTCCTCCCGTTCCGCGGCATGCGCTCGGACAACTTCGCGGATCTGTCGACCCTCGCCCAGTGGTGGGACCTGGCGAAGCACTACGTGATGATCACGTTCTGCTTCACCTTCGGAAACCTGGCCTACTACTCGAGGTTCGTCCGCCAGAACCTGCTCGAGGTCGTGCGCCAGGACTACGTGCGCACGGCGCGAGCCAAAGGGGTCCCCGAGCGCACGGTGATCCTGCGTCATGCCTTCTCGAACAGCCTCATCCCGCTCATCTCCCTGATCGGGCTCACCTTTCCGTTCGTGCTCTCGGGCAGCGTCATCCTGGAGTACATGTTCAACTGGCCGGGGCTCGGCCGGCTCTACTTCGAGTCGGTGCTCCAGCGCGACTACCCCACGATCATGGGGCTCAACTTCATCACCGCGAGCCTGGTCCTCGTGTCGACCTTCCTCGCCGATCTCGCCTACGGCATCGCCGACCCGCGCGTGAGCTACGACTGATGACGGTCGCAGCTGCACCGACCGAGACGACCGCCGCCCCACCGGAGGCATCCGCCGGCCCCGCGCGCCTGGCCTGGCGGCGCTTTCGCACCTACCGCCTGGGCATGCTCGGACTGGTCGTCGTCGGCACACTCTTCGTGGTCGCCGCACTTGCGCCGATGCTCGCCAACGAGCAGCCGATCCTCACGAAGTACGACGGCAAGATCTACGCTCCCGCACTGATCGACACGGTCGACCAGATCCCCCTCCTGTCGAGGATCGTCCGCAAACCTCGACCGTTTCGTCTCGCCACGTTCGACTTCAAGGACAACTTCGACGCGGCACGCGGCGACTGGGCGCTCTGGACACCCATTCCGTTCGGGCCCACCGAGATCGTCTCTCCGCCTCTCGAGCTGCCGTCCCGCGTGCACCTGCTCGGAACGGACCAGTCGGGCCGAGACGTCCTCTCGCGCATGATCCACGGCACGGTGGTCTCGATGAAGGTCGGCTTCCTGTCGATGGGCATCGCTGTCGTGATCGGGCTCTTCCTGGGCTCCGTCGCCGCGTACGCGGGCGGATGGATCGACATCCTGATCTCGCGCTTCATCGAGGTCGTGACCTGCTTTCCTCCGTTCTTCCTGATCCTGGCGGTTCTCGCGTGGTTCCCTCCCAGCATCGAGAACGTGATGATCGTCATCGGCCTCACGCGGTGGGTCGGAATCGCCCGCTTCTCACGCGGCGAGATCCTGCGGATCCGGGAGTCGGACTACGCCCTCGCCGCGCGCGCACAGGGCATGAGCGCGACACGACTCGTGCTGCGCCACCTCCTGCCGAACTCGCTGGCCCCCGTCATGGTGAGCGTCACCTTCGGCATCGCCGTCTCGATCCTCATCGAGGCGGGCCTCTCCTGGCTCGGCTTCGGCGTCCAGCCCCCCCAGCCTTCCTGGGGCACGATTCTCCGCGCCGGCTACGAGAACCTCTTCACCGCACCCCACATGATCCCTCCCGCATGTATCGCCATCTTCCTCGCGGTGCTCTCGTTCAACCTCGTCGGCGACGCCCTCCGCGACGTCATCGATCCGCGGCTTCAAGCCGGAGAAAGAGCCTGACTCCCGCGTCTCGATCCCTTCATTGATTCACCCCGGCCGGCCGGTTAAGGTCACCACGAGCCGCGCGGTGCGTCACCGCGCAACCCTCAGGTGCCGCGGAAGATACGAGGCGCGAGGTGCGCCGAGGCAAGGATGGCAGGTCGTGAGTGAAGATGCGTTTCACAGCTTGAGCCTCGCGTATGTCGAGGAGCTCCTCCAGCAGTACATGGACGACCCGGAGTCGGTTCCGGAGGACTTCCGTACCTACTTCCGACAGGCCACCCAGGGCAACGGGGCGAGCAACGGCACACCGCCCCAGCTCCTGCCGTCCTTCTCGCCCCGACCGCTGTTCGGCTCGGCGAGCACGGCGCCTCCTCCGGGAGCCTCCAAACGGACGGCCGAGCTGCAGCATCGTGCCGACGAGATGGTGCGCAACTTCAGGATCCTCGGCCACGTTGCGGCGAAGCTCAATCCCCTGCAGCCGGCGATCCCGCTCCGCGCTCTCGAGCCCGCGGGCTTCGGCTTCGACGAGGACGACCTCGACAAGACCGTCTCCACCGTCAACCTGCCGGGTGCCGACCGCCAGACCGTGCGCGCCCTCTACGAGCGGATGCGCCGCACCTACTGCGGCTCGATCGGCGCCGAGTTCATGCACATCAACGACCTGGAGGCACGCGGCTGGCTGCAGGAGCGCATGGAGGTCACCGAGAACCGCAAGGTTCTGGACCGCGCCGCGCAGCTGCGGATCCTCGGCCGGCTGAGCAGCGCCACGGTCTTCGAGAGCTTCATCCAGCGCAAGTACCTCGGCGCCAAGAGCTTCTCTCTCGAGGGCGCCGAGAGCCTCATCCCCCTGCTCGACCTGACCATCGAAAAGGCCGGCAGCCAGGGAACCCGCGAGATCGTGCTCGGCATGGCCCACCGCGGCCGGCTCAACGTGCTCTGCAACATCATGGGCAAGAGCCCCCACGACATCTTCCGCGAGTTCGAGGACGTCGACCCGGAGCTGTACTACGGCAGTGGCGACGTGAAGTACCACATGGGCTACTCGAGCGACTGGCACACGGCCGCCGGCAACCCGGTTCACATCTCGATGTCGTTCAACCCGAGCCACCTCGAGTTCATCAACCCGGTCGCTGCGGGGCGGATCCGGGCCAAGCAGGACCACGCCCACGACGAGGAGCGTCGGCTGGCCATGTGCGTGCTCATCCACGGCGACGCGGCGTTCGCCGGAGAAGGCGTCGTGCAGGAGACGCTCAACCTCTCCCAGCTGGCGCCGTACGAGGTGGGCGGCACGATGCACATCATCGTCAACAACCAGATCGGCTTCACGACGGAGCCGTACGAGTCGCGCTCGAACCGATACGCCACCGACGTCGCGAAGATGCTCCAGATCCCGATCTTCCACGTGAATGGCGAGGACCCCGAGGCCGTGGCCCACGTCGTCGAAGTGGCCATGGACTTCCGCGCGCGCTTCCAGCGCGACGTGGTCATCGACATGTACTGCTATCGCCGCCGCGGGCACAACGAGGGCGACGAGCCGGCGTTCACGCAGCCGATCCTCTACAAGAGCATCCGTTCGCGCCGCGACGTCGCGTCGCGCTACCTCGACCACCTGCTCGAGCTCGGCGAGGTGACGCGCGACGAAGCCGAGAGCCTCACGGGGAAGGTCGAGGAGGTGCTCGAGCACGCCCTCAAGTCGGCCCGCGAGGCGACCGAGAAGAACAAGCCTCAGGCCTACGAGGGGATCTGGACCGGCTTCGAGGGTGGTCTCGACGCCGAAGTTCTCGAGGCCGAGACGGGCGTCGCCTCCGAGCGCCTCGCCCAGCTGCTCGAGAAGCTGACCGAGGTGCCCGAGGGTTTCGGGCCACACCCCAAGCTCAAGCGCTTCCTCGAGGGGCGTCGCGACATGGCACGGGGCGAGCGCCCGCTCGACTGGTCGGCAGCCGAAGCGCTGGCGTTTGCGACCCTCGCGACCGAAGGCCACCGGGTCCGCATGTCGGGTCAGGACTGCGAGCGCGGCACGTTCTCGCACCGTCACGCCGTGCTGCACGACTTCGAGAACGGGGCGACCCACACTCCGCTCCGCCATCTCGACCCGGAGCAGGCGCCCGTCGAGATCTACAACAGCGCCCTCTCGGAGGCCGGGGTCCTCGGCTTCGAGTACGGCTACAGCCTCGACTGCCCCCGCGGGCTCATCCTCTGGGAAGCGCAGTTCGGCGACTTCGCCAACGCAGCGCAGGTCGTGATCGACCAGTTCATCACCAGCGCGGAGGACAAATGGAATCGCCTCTCCGGGCTGGTGATGCTGCTGCCCCACGGCTTCGAGGGTCAGGGGCCCGAGCACTCGAGCGCACGTCTCGAGCGTTGGTTGAGCCTCGCCGCGGAAGACAACATCCAGATCATCTACCCGACGACTCCGGCGCAGATCTTCCACGCGCTGCGGCGGCAGATCCACCGGCCGCTGCGCAAGCCGCTCGTGGTGTTGACACCCAAGAGCATGCTGCGCAACCCGGCCGTCACTTCGAGCCTGGACGATCTCGCCGCGGGCACGTACGCACGCGTCCTGCACGACCCGCGCATCGACTCTCCCGAGGCCGCCCAGAAGGTGGACCGTGTGCTGCTCTGCTCCGGCAAGATCTTCTACGAGCTGGCGGAGCACTACCGGGAGCTCGGCCTCGACAACGTCGCGCTCGTACGTCTCGAGCAGCTCTACCCGATGCCGACCGCGGAGCTCGAGTCCACCCTGTCGTGGTACCGCGACGACGTCGAGATCTTGTGGGTCCAGGAGGAGCCGCGGAACATGGGCGCATGGCCCTACCTGCGGCTGAACTTCGCCGACAAGCTGCTGGGCCGGTACCCGTTCCGGGGCATCTATCGGGAAGAGTCGGCAAGTCCTGCGACCGGCTCCCCCACGAGCCACCAGATCGAGCAGGAAGAGCTCATTCAAGCCGCCTTTGCGGACCTCTAGCGCCCTCGGGCGATTGCCAGGGCACCTACCCCACGGACGGGAAACACGATGTCGGTCGAAGTCAAGATTCCGGCAGTCGGTGAATCGGTCACCGAAGCCATCATCAGTCAGTGGTTCAAAGCCGTCGGCGACACCGTGCGCCTCGACGAGCCGATCGCCGAGCTCGAGACCGACAAGGTCACGCTCGAGCTGCCCTCACCCGTCTCGGGGAAGATCCTGGAGCTCAAGGTGGACGTCGGAGACACCGCCGAAGTGGGCGATGTCATCGCGGTGATCGAAGAGGGTGAGGTACCGGACGCACCGGCGGAGCCCGCCACGACACCGGCCGACGCCGTAACGCCCGCAGCGGCGACCGCGCCTGCTGCTCCGGCTGCTTCCCGTGAGGCGATCGTCATGCCCGCCGCGGCCCGCGCGCTCGCCCAGAGCGGCGTCTCCGCCGCAGAGGTGCAGGCCACCGGGCCCGGCGGCCGCCTCCTCAAGGAGGACGTCGCGCGGCACGTCGCATCCGGCGGGGCCTCACCCGCTCCGGCCCAACAGGCGCTCGGCAGCCGCGACGTCGAGCGCGTGAAGATGACCTCGATCCGCAAGCGCATTGCGGAAAGGCTCGTCGAGGCCCAGCACGGCGCCGCTCTCCTCACCACGTTCAACGAGATCGACATGTCGGCCGTCATGGACCTGCGCCGCCAGTACAAGGAGACGTTCCTTGAGCGCCACGGCGTGAAGCTCGGCTTCATGTCGTTCTTCGTGAAGGCCTCGATCGACGCGCTCCGCCAGTTCCCGCGCATCAACGCCCGCATCGAGGGCGACGAGATGGTGTACCACAACTACTACGACGTCGGCATCGCAGTGACCACCGATCGCGGCCTGATGGTGCCGGTGCTCCGCAACGCGGAGGCGATGAGCTTCGCGGAGGTCGAAGCGGCCATCGTCGACTACGGCACGCGGGCGCGCAGCGGCAAGATCAAGCTCGACGAGCTCGAGGGCGGCACGTTCACGATCACCAACGGCGGCATCTTCGGCTCGATGCTCTCGACGCCCATCATCAACCCGCCACAGAGCGGTGTTCTCGGTATGCACGCCATCGAAGAGCGCCCCGTCGCCCGCGACGGTCAGGTGGTCATCCGCCCGGTGATGTACGTCGCCCTCACCTACGACCATCGCATCGTCGACGGTCGCGAGGCCGTGACCTTCTTGAAGCGCATCAAAGAAGCGATCGAAGACCCGACGCGCATGCTGCTCGAGGCGTGAGCAGCGCGCCCGCGAGGAATCTGACATGACTGAGACCTACGACCTGGCCGTCATCGGCGCTGGACCGGGAGGCTACGTAGCCGCAATTCGCGCCGCGCAGCTCGGCATGAAGGTGGCTTGCATCGACGACAACGACGCCCCGGGCGGCACCTGCCTGCGTATCGGCTGCATCCCGTCCAAGGCACTCCTGGAATCGAGCGAGAAGTACGCCGAGATCACGCACCCCAAAGCGCTCTCGGCGCACGGCATCCGCGTCGAAGGAGCGGAGCTCGACCTGGCCCAGCTCATGAAGCGCAAGGACCGCGTCGTCAAAGGCCTGACCGGCGGCATCAAGCTGTTGCTCGGCAAGAACCAGGTGGATCACATCGTCGGCCGCGCCAGCCTCCTCGGCGAAGGCAAGATCGCCGTCACCGGCAGCGAGCCGCGCGAGGTCTCCGCCCAGCGCATCCTGTTGGCCACCGGCAGCGTCCCGGCCACGCTCCCGGGTGTGGAGCTCGGCGGCGCCATCGGCAGCTCGACGGAAGGGCTGGCCTACGACGCGGTTCCCGAGCACCTCGTGGTCATCGGCGCCGGCTACATCGGCCTGGAGATGGGCTCCGTCTGGGCACGCCTCGGCTCCAAGGTCACCGTGCTGGAGTACCTCGACCGCATCCTGCCTGGAGCCGACTCCGAGCTCGCCGCCCTCGCCCAGAAGATCTTCGCGAAGCAGGGCCTCGACTTCCGGCTGGGCTCGCGCGTCCTCGGCGCCAGCACGACCGACGGCGGATGCCGGGTGGAGATCGACGGCCAGGAGCCCCTCGAGGCAGACGCGGTCCTCGTCGCGGTCGGCCGCAAGCCCGCCTCGGAGGGCCTCGGGCTCGAGACCGCCGGGGTCGAGACCGACGAGCGAGGCTACGTGAAGGTCGACGAGCACTACCAGACGACCGGCGCGGGAATCTACGCCATCGGCGACCTCATCGGCGGCCTCCTCCTTGCGCACAAGGCGGAAGAAGAAGGCGTCGCCTGCGTCGAGGGCATCGCCACCGGCTACGGGCACGTCAACTACGCCGCAATTCCCGGAGTGGTCTACACGCAGCCCGAGCTGGCCACGGTCGGCCAGACCGAAGACGCGCTGCAGGCTGCCGGAACCCCCTACAAGAAGGGTGTCTTTCCCTTTCGGGGGAACGGCCGCGCACGCGCCGTCGGGCACGACGAGGGAGTCGTCAAGATGCTCGTGCACGCGGAGACCGACCGCATCCTCGGGGTGCACATCCTCGGTCACCACGCCGGCGACCTCATCGCCGAGGCCGTCGCCGCCATGGAGTTCGGCGCCAGCGCCGAAGACATCGCACGCACGTCGCATGCGCATCCGACCCTCGCCGAAGCGCTCAAGGAAGCCGCCCTCGCAACCGACGGTCGACCGATCCACATCTGAGCGCACTCCTGACGGAGCGCTCGGCGTCAGCGAACGACCAGAACCGCCTCGTCGTTCCGGATCCACCCCTGCTCACCGGTGGGCAGGGCCACGCGCACCTGCGCGTCGCGCTGCTCCACCGCCCGCACCTCGCTGCCGGGGTGCAGCTCGAACCGCACGGTCGCGTCGTCTTCGAGGCCGGCCCTCGCTTTTGCCTCGGCCGCGGTGACGACCGCAATCTGCTCGGGAAGCGCGACGCGCCACAGCGCAGATCCGCCGAAGAGCACGGTCAGCACGAGCGACGCGCCGGCGAGCCAGCGGAGCGGCTCGGCGTCGGGGAAGCGGGCGCGAAAGGCCATCGCCACCCACAGCGCCAGGTTGCACAGCAGCGCAAGCTGGATGAGCTCTGCACGGCTCAGGGAGAAGTGCCAGAAGGCCAGCGTACGGACCCAAGGCGCCGCGCGCGGAGGCTCGAGCTCGTCGAGCGCCTGCGACCTCGCGAACTGCAGGTTCGCCTGCACGTCCTGGTCGCGCGGCAGCAGCGATTCGGCGCGGAGATAGGCTGCCACGGCCTCGCCGACGAGCCCCTCCCGAATGAGAGCGTTCCCGAGGTTGTACTGGAGGTCGCCGTTGACGACGCCCGAGCGGGCGATCTCGCGATACGCGGCTGCGGCCCTGGCGAAGTCCCCCTCCTCGTAGGCCCGGTGCCCCTCGAGAAGAAGGGCCATCCGCGCCTCCCGTGACAGCACCGACGCCTCGACGGGCGTCTCGGTGGTCTCCCCCGCCGGAGGAGCCTCCGGCTGGAGGAGGTCCTGCCCGAAGGCAGGGACGGTGAGCCAGACGAGGACAGCGCAGGTCACGAACCGAGAGCAGCTACGGCAGGTCACGCTCCCATCTCCTGGTCGAGGTCGCGCACCAGATTCGTCACCGACGCAACCACCTTGTCGCGCTCGAAACCGAGGGTCGGCGCCTCGCTGGACGCGTACTGGGCCGCCTCGAAGCGCTCGAGCGCATCGTGCACCCGGCGCGTCATGCCGGACTCCACACCGGCCTCCTCGAGGAGCTCGCTCACCTCGCGCAGAGTCAGGGCGCCCCCCTCCACGCCGAGCTTGTCCCCGACGAAGGTGCGCAGACATCGCGAGGCCCGTCGGGTCAGGACCCCGGAGTCGTACTTGCACTCGTCATCACCGGCCATCTTCTGCAGCTCGTCTCTTGCGGTGCGCAGCGCGAGCCGCTGTCTCCGGTAGCCCCCGTCGGTCGCGAGGCGGCGCCGATGGCGAAACCCGGCGAGGAGCGCCAGGTAGAGCGCCGGCGGAGCCAGGGCCGAAGCAGCAAAGGCCGCGCCCTTCCAGCCGCCGATCCCCCGGTTGGTGACCGCAGAGAGATCCTTGTGCAGCGGCAGGACGTCATCCGACAGGATGCGCACGGCCACCTTTCCGCCGGGCGACACCGCCCCTTGCGTCAGCATGAGCTCCTCTTCGCCGTCGGACGGGCTGACGACGACCTCGATGTCGGCGGTGGCGCGCGTCCGGTAGACCTCCGCGCTGGGATCGAAGTAGACCAGCTCGATCCCGGGGATCCCCTGCGCGCCGGGCTGCAGCGGCACCAGCGCCTTGCGGTAGGTCTTGCGACCCGACAGGCGATCGCCGCTGCGATCGAGCGCGGCCGAGGGTTTGTCGTCGTAGACCTTGAACGCGCTGAGATCCGGGAGCTGGGGCTCGCTGAGCATCTGCGCGTTGCCCGTCCCCGACAGGGTGAGCGCCAGCGTCGCCGACTCCCCCACCTTGAGCTCGGTCTTGCTCATCGACGACGTGACGTCGAAGTCGCCGACCAGTCCACTGAAACCCGCCGGGGGATCCGGCAGGGCGCGCACGTCGAGCTCGATGGGCGCCGTGCGCAGCGTCTTGGGCACCATCTCGCGACGGTCGAAGAAGTCGTCGAACACGCTCCTGCGCCGACGCCGCGTCTGGGCCGCGACCTGGCAGCTCATCTCGGACGGCGGGATCACAGCCTGACCGGGGCGCTGCGGGAACAGCGCCTTGCGGATCTCGCTCACGACGTACTGCACGCCGTTCTGCGTGGTCTCGTACTCACGAACGTCGCCCAGATCCTCGGACACCAGGTCGCCGAACTCCAGGGTCACGAGGCGGGCATTCGCCACGTCGACCCGGCGGTAGAAACGCCAGGTGTAGAGCACCTGCTCGCCCACGAACGGTGAACGATCCGAGACGGTGGCGGTGAGGAAGTAGTCCCGCGAGGTGGCCGCCTGATCCGCCGCCACGACGCGCAAGCGGATGGGCTTCGTGCTCTGCAACGCGCGGTCCACCGAGACCTCGATCGGCCCCACGGTGAACTCTCCGAGCTCCCGCGGCACCAGTACGTACTGAAAGGAGATGCTGCTGCTCATGCGGCCGTTGATCACCTGCGTGCTCTGCGAGTTCCCTGCGGGGATCACCTCGAAGCCGGGAAGATCGGGGAACACGGGGCGGCTGTCGGGGTTGCCGCGCACGACGACGTCGAGCCGGATTCGATCTTCGATCGTCGCCTCGTTGCGGTCGACGACGACCTCGACGACCGCGTCCTGCGCCACGGCCGCGGTGCCGAGGACCCACAGGACACACGCCAGCACCAGGCGCAGCAGTCTTCGCCTGGGGAGGATCACCAGTCTTTCTCCGTGCGCACGATCTTCGCCTTCTTGGCGCGCCGCGTCTTGTCGGGCTGACGTTCCTCCAGAGCCTGGAGATAACGCTCGGCCTCAGCCTCGGTGAGCTGCCCTTCCGACGCCTGCGGCTGCCCCTGCGCTGGGCCTTCGCCGTCCGGCTGGTTCGGATCCGTCTCGCCGGGATCCACCTGGCCGTTGGCGTTCAGGTCTTCTTCCCCGTCGGTCTTGCCGTCACCGTCGGTGTCGGGGTTGTTCGGATCGGTCGGGTTGCGGCCCATCTGCTCCACGTCGTCGGGCACGCCGTCGCCATCCTGGTCGCGATCGCCCCCCTGCTGTGGGTCGCCGCCCTCGTTCTGCGCCCCCTCTTCACTCTGGCTCTGCTGCTGATCCTGCTGGTTCTCCGAGCTCTGGTCCTCGGAGTCCTGGTTCTGCTGCTGGTTCTGCTGGTTCTGCTCGCGCTCCTGCTGCTGCTCCTGGCGCCGCTTGATCTCTTCCCGCACGAACTCGAGGTTGAACTTGGCATCTTCGTCGTCCGGGTTCTCCTCCAGTGCCCCCATGTAGAAGTCGATCGCGTCGTTCAACTTGCCTTCGCGGTAGGCCGTGTTGCCCAGGTTGTAGAGCGCCTCGGACCGGATCGTCGGGTCTGCGGTGTCCGCAGCGCGCGCGTACGCGGCCTTCGCTGCCTCGTAGTCCTTGCGCTGGTAGTGGACGCTGCCGATGTTGAGCCGCAGCTCCGGGTCTTCCGGACGTTCCACCTGCACGTCCATGAAGCGCTCGAGCGCTGCATCGTAGCGGCCTTCGCGATATGCCTCGTACGGGTCCGACGACGTTCCGGGCTCCGCGGGGCGCGCCTGCACGGGCGACTCCGGCGTCTGACCGCGGGCCGCGGGCTCGCCGACGCCCGGACCCAGGAGAACCGCCGCGCCCCCGAGACCGAAAGCCGCGAGCACCACCAGGCGTCCGCCGCGGGCGGGATGGAGCTTCGAGTTGCGCATCACGTCCATTCTCCTACGTCTGCTCCGTTCTGGGCGCCCTCTCGGCGATGAGCGGCTCCAGCATCAGCGCGACCAGAGCGAGACCCACCAACCACTGGAAACGGTCCTTGTACCGCTGGCGCCGCGAGGCCCCGAGCTCCTGGTCCTCGAGCACCTCTTTGATGCCCAACTCATAGATCTGCTCGAGATCCACGTCGCCTGTGACCGAGCGCACGTAGCGACCGCCCGTGGCGAGGGCGATCTTCTGCAGGGTCGGCTCGTCGAGCTTGCTCAGGATGATCTCGCCCTGCCGGTCGCGGCGGAAGCCACCCCCGGGCTTGGGGATCGGGGACCCTTCGTCGCGGCCGATCCCGATGGTGAAGACCCGAATGTTCTCGCGCGCCGCCTCTTCGGCCATCTCGAGCGCACTCCCCCCGTGGTCCTCCCCGTCCGTGATCAGAATCACCGCGCGCGAGCTCTGCGAGTCGCCTTCGAACGCCTCGATCGAGGTCTGAAGCGCCGCACCGACGGCCGTTCCCTTCACGGGGATCAGGTCGGTGTCGATGGCGTCGAGAAAGATCTCGGCGGCCGCGTAGTCCAGCGTGAGCGGGCACTCGAGGAACGCGGTTCCCGCAAACGCGACGAGGCCGATGCGATCACCCTCGAGCAGACGCAGGAGATCGGCGATCTCGCGCTTCGCGCGCTCGAGCCGCGTCAGATTGCCCCCGGTCTCCGCGTCCTCCACCAGCATGGAGTCCGAGACGTCGAGTGCGACCACGATGTCGACACCGCGACGCCGGACCTCCTCCCAGGTGAAGCCGTACTGGAGCTCCGCCAGCGCGATCAGGCACGCAGCAAGGGCAACCAGCACGAGGGCCGCCTTCAACACCGCGCGCGAGCGGCTGAAACTCGGCAGCAGCCGCTGCAGGAGCTCGTGGGACGCAAACCGCTCCAGCAGCACCTGCCGGCGGCGAAACGACATCACGAAGAACGCGGCCACCACGGGCACGAGCCACAGAAGCCAGAGCAGCTCCGGGGCGCCCAGGCGCGCACCGGCGCACCCCGCCTGTGTCAGCGCAAGCACAGCCAGCACGTGGAGTCGGAGGACCCTCACGGCAGCTTCCTCAGGAACGTTCCCAACAGGACGACCTCGAAGAGCAGGAGGGCGATCGCCGGCAGCACGAACCACCGGAAGCGCTCGTCGTACTCCATGTACGACTCCATCGAGATCTCGGTCCGCTCGAGCTCGTCGATCTCGGCGTAGATCGAGGCCAGCGCGGCGTCGTCCTCGGCGCGGAAGTAGGCGCCGCCCGTGACCTCAGCCACCGACGTCAGGGTCTCCTCGTCGATCTCGACGCTCTCGTACAGCACCTGGGGCCCCATGCGGGTGTCGACCAGGAACGGCGCCTTGCCGCGGGTGCCCGCGCCGATCGCGTAGATCTTGATGCCGAACGTGCGCGCGACCTCGGCGGCGGTCGCGGGGCTCAGAGAGCCCGCGTTGTTGCGGCCGTCGGTGAGCAGGATGATCACCTTCGAATCCGCCTCGGAATCGCGCAGGCGCTTCACCGCCGTGCCGATGGCCGAGCCGATCGCCGTCTGGTCGCCAGCGACGCCGATCTCGACCCTCTCCAGGAACGTGGCGAGGATGCCGTGATCCAGCGTCAGCGGACACTGCGTGAAGGCGTGGTCGCCGAAGACGACCAGGCCGATCTGGTCGTTCGTACGGGCCTGCACGAACTCGTCGACCACCGTCTTGGCCACCTCGAGTCGGTTGCGTCTCTTGGCGATGGAGCGCTGCTGCGCGTCGAGGTCGAGAGCCTGCATGCTGCCCGACGTGTCCATCACCAGGACGATGTCGATCCCCTCGGCGTTGACCTCGGTGAACGAGCGTCCGGTCTGCGGGCGCAACATCGCCGTCATGAGCAGCAGCACGGTCAACCAGCGCGTGCACTGCACGAGCTGACGCAGACGCAGCTTCGGCGACGTCGGCAGCCGCTTGACCTTGGCCAGGCTCGAGTAGCGGACCGCCGCGTGTGAGCCTCTGCCGAGCCGGCGCCGCAGCGCAGGGACGGCGAACCAGAGCACGATCCACAGCCCGAACAGCGGGGCGAGCACCCACGCGTAGGGCAGATCGGCGAAGAAGAGGCCCCACGCGCTCACGCCACGTTCTCCTCACGGTCGTCTTCCCGCGCCGCCTCCGACTCGTCTTCCGCCTCGGTCTCTTCGGGTGCAGGAACGGTCGCCTCCACGAACGACAGCGCCGCCTCGTACGTCGCCTCGATCTCCCGGGTCTCCGGGACCTGTGCCGCGTACCTGACGCCGTCGGTGCCGACCAGGAACTGGCGCAGACGGTCCTCGAGCTCCGCGTCGAACAGGCCGCGCAGCTGGGGCAGGATCTCCTCGGTCGTGAGGTCGGTGGCGTTGAGGCCAAATCGACGCTCCACGTAGGTACGGACGACCTCCGAGATCTCGAAGTAGTAGCGCCGCAGCTCCTCCAGGTCGTCGAAGTCGGTCTGGCGCAGCCGGGCCAGGGCCTCGAAGGCCAGCTCGTGGGGGGGCCGCGCCGGTACGGCGGCCATCTCACGCGCGCGCCGACGCCAGAGCAGCCAGGCGACGAGCCCAGCCAGGACGAGCGCGCCGAGCAGCACCGGCAACCAGGGGAATCCGCCGCGGATCTCGCGCAGCTCCTTCACGTCCCGGATGTCGGTGGCCGCCCCGTCGCCGGGGAGCACCGACTCCACCTCCACGAAGATCTCCGAAGTCTCGAGGCTCAGGGTCTCCCCCACCATCTCGTACTCGACGGTTGCGGCCGGAAGGATGTAGGAGCCCACCAGATCGGCGCGCAGGCGGTAGTAGGCCCGGAGGATCGTCCGGCCACCCTCCTCCCGGGGCGGGTCTTCACCACCGTCGATGATGCGGAACCCGCCGATCTCGTCGCCGACTTCGGGCAGACGCGCCACCACGTCGGAGCTGTGGTCCACGTGCACCTCGTACTCGATCACGTCTCCGGTGGTCGCAACGGCCCGGTCCACCTCGACGCGCGCACGAATCGGCGGGAGGGCCTCACCTTCGACCTCCGTCACGGGCTCACCACCACACCCGAAGAGGAGCGCGATCAGGAGCAGGAGCGAAGACGCGCGCGGAGTCACGGCCCCTCCTCTGCCACGAGGCGCTGTGGGAAGAGCTCCACGTCGGCCGCCTGCAGCTCCGCGTCGATCTGGTCCTGGTAGGCCGACTGCGCCTTCTGCTGCAGGTAGTCGCGCTGTACCGCGTCGCGCACGGCCTCGTAGCGGACCTGCTGGCCCTCCACCTCGTCGCCGCGGTAGCGCTCGCGGTGCGCCTCGAAGAAGTTGCGCAGATCCGACTCGTCGGCCTCGAGGTTGCCGAGAACCTCGCGCTCGAGAAAGCGGGAGATCACCATCTGGCGCAGCGTGCGCTCGAACTGCCGTTCCAGCTCCGGGTCCCGGTCGTACTCGAGCTTGACGGCTTTGCGCCAGAGGAGCTCGTCGGCCACGTACTTGCGCAGGAACTCACGCTGAGCGTCCGGGCTCCGGAGAGAAGCTGCCATCGCCGGCGGGAGGTCGTCCATCGCGCGCTGCAGGTCCGACCGCCGGATCTCGGTGCCCTCGATGCGTGCCACGATCACGTCGTCTTCGGGCGCCTCGTCGGCGCCGCCGAGTCGAACGCGCGACTCGAGCGCCGACTGCGCCGCCTGGAAGCGCCCGAGGCGCTCGAGGGCGTGCACGATCCTGCGGGCCAGGTCCTCGCGCAGCGCACCGTCGTCGTGCTCCTCCGCGTCGTAGAACCACCGCAGCGCCGCGGCTGTATCGCCGAGATCCAGATAGGTCTCGCCGAGAGAGTAGGCCGCCGACGCCCGCTCGGCACCTGCACCGAGGGAGGCGACGTGCGTCTCCAGAACGGCGGCCGCCTGATCGAGCGCACCCGCGGCACGCAGCTTGGCCGCCAGCTCCCGCGCCCCCGTCGGTGACGCCGACGCATCCCCGCTGCGCAGAAGGAGCAGCAGAGCCACCGCGGCCAGCAGGCCCAGCTGCGTCCAGACGTACCAGGGCACAGCGGCGCGCGCGCGGGTGGCCGGCTTGGGTGGCTCGCGCAGCTCCATCACCGCCCCTCGCGCGACCGAAAGAACCGCACCAGCGCGTCGATGTACGGCTCGTCCGCCGAGACGCCGACCTCACCGATGCCCGCCGACTGGAAGAGCTGGTGGCGTGCGCCACGGTCGTCGCGGTCGAGTACTCCTAGCCCACGCTGGAACCGACGGTCCGACGTGTCGACCACCATGATCTCGCCCGTCTCGGCGTCCTCCAGCTCCAACAGGCCAATCGCGGGGAGATCGCGCTCGCGTCGATCCCCCACCGCGATCGCCGTCACGTCGTGGCGGCGGGCGACCACGCGCAGCCGGTCGTCGTAGCCTTCGTCCAGAAAGTCGGAGATCACGAAGCAGACCGCCCGCTTGCGGACGACCTTCGAGAGGTACTGCAGTGCACCTTCGACGTCGGTCTGATGACCGCTGCCGCGGAACGTGAGGATCTCCCGAATTACGCGCCACACGTGCGACCGCCCCTTCTTCGGCGGGATGTAGAGCTCGATGTCGTCCGAGAAGATGATCACGCCGACCCGATCGTTGTTCTTGATCGCCGTGTAGGCCAGGATCGCCGCGATCTCCGCGGCCACCTCGTTCTTCAGCTTCTCCCCCGTCCCGAACGCACCGGACGCGCTCACGTCGACCACCAGCATCACGGTCAGCTCGCGCTCCTCGCGATGCTCCTTCACGAACGGACTGCTCATTCGGGCCGTCACGTTCCAGTCGATGTGGCGGATGTCGTCCCCGGGCTGGTACTCGCGCACCTGCTCGAACTCCATGCCCCGCCCCTTGAACGCACTCTCGTACTCCCCGGCAAACGAGTCGTTCACCAGCCGCTGCGTACGGATCTGGATCGACTTGATCTGCGCGAAGAGCTCGGCGGGCAGCGCCGCCTCGGTGCTGTGCACCGCGCTGGGGCTCGCGGAACGGGACACGGTTCGGCTCACGGAACGTCGACGGAGTTGAAGATCTCTTGGATGAGGTCGTCGGACGTGAGGTCCTGGGCTTCCGCCTCGTAGGAGAGGAGCACGCGGTGGCGCAGCACGTCGGCGCCGACGTTCTTCACGTCCTGCGGCGTGACGTAGCCGCGGCCGGCGAGGAAAGCCTCCACCTTCGCCGCCTGCGCCAGGTAGATCGTGGCGCGGGGTGAGGCGCCGTAGTCCATGAGGCGCTCCAGTCTCTCCAGTCCGTACACCTGCGGCTCGCGCGTCGCAAAGACCAGGTCGACGATGTAGTCCTCCACCTTCGGGTCGAGGTAGACCGCGTCGGCCAGCTCACGGAACTCGCGGAGCTGGTCGAGGGTCAGCACGGGCTCCACCTCGACGCGTTGACGGGAGGCCATGCGCTGCATGATCTCCTTCTCCTCCTGCTTGTTCGGATAGTCGACCCGCAGCTTCAGCATGAAGCGGTCGACCTGCGCCTCGGGCAGCGGGTAGGTTCCCTCCTGCTCGATCGGGTTCTGCGTCGCGAGAACGAGAAAGGGATCCGGCAGCGCGTGACTCTCGTCGCCGAGGGTGACCTGGCGCTCCTGCATCGCCTCGAGCAGCGCACTCTGCACTTTGGCGGGCGCACGATTGATCTCGTCCGCCAGGAGCAAGTTGGTGAAGATGGGCCCCTTGCGCACGACGAAGTCGTGACTCTGCGGCCGGTAGATCTGCGTGCCGACGAGGTCCGCCGGAAGCAGGTCCGGAGTGAACTGGATGCGCGAGAACTCCGTCTCCATCGCATCGGAGAGCGTCTTGATGCTGGTCGTCTTGGCCAGCCCGGGGATCCCCTCGAGCAGGATGTGGCCGTCGGCGATGAGGGCCATCAGAAGGCGGTCGACCATCGCGGTCTGGCCGACGAGCACCTTGGCCACCTCGTCGCGCACCTTCTGAACGGTCGGCGCGACCCTGTCGATCTCCGACTTCAGCTGTTCTGCGGTTTCAGTCATCTGCTGGGTCCTGTTCGTTTCGGGAAAGTCTCGAGCGACTCGGCGTCGTGGCCCGGCGATCGGTCGGCGCGCACGGGATGCGGGCGACGGCGCTAGAGCGCCTCGTCCTGGCCGGAAGGAGTCGTCGATGGAAGATGGAGAGCTTCTCGCTCCGCCGCCTCAGGATCGGGGCGAATGTGCTGCAGGGAACGCTCGAGAAGCCGCTGAATTCTATCCAAGTCCGCGGCCGGTGGTGTCACTCCGCCGAAGCGTGTCTCCTCCTCGAGGCGGTCGATCTCGGTGAGCACCTCCGGCGCGAGATCGGCCGCGATCTCCGGGTGCCGCGCGATCACCTGCCAGTGCTCGACGACGGCGGCAGCGTCTCCCTCGATCCGCGCCTTGCGAGCCTCGCGCAGGGCCCCGTCGAGCACATCGACCCTGCTGGTGTCGGTCGTGCGCGCTCCGCTCGCGCGCAGGCGCAGACCCAGGACCCCACCAACCGACAGAGCGACCAGCAGCGCGGCCGCAGCTATCCATCCGCCGCTGTCGGGCGCCGGTTCGACGTCGAGCGACGGAGCCTCGGCCCGCATCGCGAGCAGACGCCCCGTACTGCGGCTCAAGAGCTCCACCGTGAGGGGGTCGGTCAGGAGCCTGCCCGGCCCCTCCGGCCGCAGCTCCAGCACATACTCCATGGTGCTGGCGTCGGCGCCGCCCGCGGACCGCGCCGAGACGTCGAGCACCTCCAGCCCCTCCGACTCCGGCAGACGCGGTGGGCGCGGAACGTAGACGTCCAAGCCCCCCGGCCACGAGATCTCGACCGTCAGCTCGAAGGGGTCTTGGGCCTCGATCGTCGCAGGGGCCGCCACGGTCAGGTGCGGTAGACCCGCAACGTCCTCGAGGGCCGACAGGGGGTCCTCCGGCACGTCGGCCGACAGCTCGGGCACCCCCCGCGCGCGCATCTCCGCCGCGACGCGTGCGAGGGCCGACCACCCCTCCTCGTCGGGGCGGCCCTGCACGGCGCCCCGCGCGAGCCCCACGACCCTCCCTCCGGGAGCGACGAGGTAGGTGACCGGCAGCGCAGCAACGCCGAAACGCTCCAGATCGGCAGCGTCGCGGGCGAGCAGCACCACCCCGGGGGCCCCCTCCGCAGCCACCTCCGGATCGTCCGCTTCGACCAGCACCACGGTGAGGGCGAGATCCAGGCGCTCGCCCAGCTCGTCGAGAAGTACCAGCTCGGACCTACAGGGCTCACACCAGTCGGCGACGAAGGTGATCAACGCCCACCGTTGCGCCATCTCCGCGAGCTCCCGACGCTCCCCTCGCGACGGAGCCTGCTCCGTGGCCGACAGCGTCGGCAGCTGCACCGGGGGGACCGGGACGAAGCCGAGGGCCGCGACAAGCGCCGGAAGAGGCGCCTCCGCGAGCGCCTCGGTGACCTGCTCCGGCGCGGCGGCAGGAGGCTGGCCCAGAACCGAGCCGGCCGCCAGCAGCGCCAGAAACAGCAGGGAACCGGGGCGCACGATCGACACGGTCTTCTCGGGGTCTCGAGGATGCAAGGGACTTCGCGCCACCATGACACTGCCGCGTGCCGCACTGGCACGGCTTGGGGCGCCGCGCCGACCTGGCACGGCGCTCCGGGCTACCGAACGGCGGGGGTCGGCTGGCAGCCTACGTGTTGCAAACGCACTGGAGCAAGGTTCGTTCCAGGGGCCGGCCTCCGGGGCGCGGTGGGTGTCTCGAGCGCTAG
Organism: Candidatus Multivoraceae bacterium; assembly: GCA_965223385.1. Taxonomy (GTDB): domain Bacteria; phylum Acidobacteriota; class Thermoanaerobaculia; order Multivoradales; family Multivoraceae; genus JBCCLJ01. The sequence goes on from CBDCWR010000005.1 coordinate 248,398, forward strand.
AATCGAAGCGGAACCGGGCTCCAGGAGCCGGAACTTCCGGGAAGCGACATGCAGAGCAGGGACAAGATCGTCGTCGTGGACGACGACCGCGCACAGGCACGGTTGATCGAGTCGCAGCTCCAGGCGGCCGGTTACGAGGTCGCCACCTTTCACTCCGGCGAAGAGTGCCTGCGCGCCTTGACGGACGTACTGCCTCTGGCGGTGTGCCTCGATCTCCACATGCCCGGCCTTTCCGGCCTCCAGACGCTCGCGAAGATCCTGGAGCGCAACCCCTCGCTGCCGGTACTCATCCTGACGTCGGACGACCAGACGGAGTCGGTCGTCGAGGCGACCAAAGCCGGAGCCTACGACTATCTGACCAAGCCCGTGCTCCCGGACGTGCTGCTGCACAGGGTTCACAACGCCGTCGAGCGGTTTCGGCTCTCCCTGCGGGTCACGGGCCTCGAGCGGGAGTCGGCAGGTCACCGCTTCGCCGAGCTGGTCGGCACCTCGGCCGTGATGACCTCCCTGTTCCGCCAGATGGACCGGCTCGCTCTGAGCGACATCACCACCCTGCTCTGCGGTGAGAGCGGCACCGGCAAGGAGCTGGTCGCCCAGGCGATCCACGCGCACAGCTCACGCCGGAAGGGAGCCTTCGTCGCGGTCAACTGTGCTGCAATTCCCGACACGCTCCAGGAATCGGAGCTGTTCGGACACGAGCGCGGCGCCTTCACCGGTGCCACCGACCGTCGCATCGGTCGCTTCGAGCAGGCTGACGGCGGCACGCTTTTTCTCGACGAGATTGCCGAGCTGTCCGCCAGCGCACAGGCGAAGCTCCTCCGCGTGCTGCAGGAGCGCACCTTCACGCGCGTCGGCGGGCGCCAGGACATCTCGAGCGACTTCCGACTCATCGGCGCCACCCACCGCAATCTCCAGGAGCTGGTGGAGGCGGGCGACTTCCGCGAAGACCTGTACTACCGCGTCGCCGTGTACGAGGTCGAGATCCCGCCGCTGCGCGATCGCGGCGACGATGTCGAACTGCTGGCGGGGACGTTCCTGGACCGCTTCTCAGAGGCCGAGGACCGGCAGGTCACACTGAGCCGGGAGGTGCTGCACTGCCTGCGGAGCTACGACTGGCCCGGCAACGTACGGGAGCTGCAGAACGCGGTGCAGCGCGCCGTGGTGGCGTCGGACGGCCCGACCCTCGCGCTCGCCGACCTGCCGCCGAGGTTGCGGGCGGCACGCGGGACCGATCGGGGGCCCGCCGAGACCGCCGCCACCATGCCCCCAGCGAGCGACGACGTCATCTCTCTCGTCGACGCCACCGGACGCAGCCGCCCCCTGGAAGACCTGGAGCGTGCTGCCATCCAGGCCGCCATCGCGCGCCACGACGGCAACCTGTCTCAGGTCTGTCGACAGCTCGGGATGGGGCGTACGACCCTGTACCGGAAGCTCAAGCGCTACGGCATCGACACCGAGGCCGCCACAACCGACGCGGAGAGCTGAAGCTCAGGACTGAATCGGGCCGGCCGGACACGCGAACGGGTCGGCCTTGCCCGGTGCGGTACAGACCGTGGCAACCGCCTCGAGCGGCTCTCGCGAGACGATGCGCGGCGGCTCGTAGGGCCTGCGCTTGCGGGAGCCTTCGCTCGATTGCGGAGAATCCGAGTCCGGTGTCTTGGGTGTCGTCATGCGGGCCTCCGGGCACCCGAGCCCGTTGGCTCGAGGCGGGATTCGGGGAAACGGCGGCGACGAGCGCCCCGCTGTCCTAGTTTAGCCGTCGGAGGCTCCGTCGACAGGGATTGCGGCGGCCAGGGCCGCCAGCAGGCCCAGCTCCAAGGGCGTCGCGATGCGGGCCAGGGAGCTGATGATGTGCGGCTCGGGGTCGAGGTAGGTCACGAAGTAGATCGCGACGTACGCGGTGCACTGCACCCCCATCACCCCCAGAACAAGGAGCGGCAGTGGCGCCAGCGGAGGAGAAGGCGCGCGCTCCCGGCGCGCGACACTCCACGCACGGGCGGCGCGAACGAGCAGCCACACGCCACCCAGGGTGGCCGCGAGCCACACCCAGCCGCTCTCCGCGCGCAGCAGCTCCGTGGCCGATGCGGACAGAATGTCGCCGGGCGCCTGCAGGCGCTCGGAGAGACGCGAGCGCCAGTCGCCATCGGCAAACCCCGTCCCGTGCTCCGTCAAGGGCAGCGAGACGCGCGCCAGAGCCAGGAGCGCAACGCCGGGCGCCAGGAACAGAGCGGCTCCGCGAGGCCCCTGCCGCCGGTAGACGAGACCACATGCGACCGCGAGCAGCAGCACCGCCAGCGCCAACCCCTCGTCCTTGCTGAAAGCGAGCGCACCCAGCGCCAGGGCGAAGAGCAGCACGTGGCGCCACCGGCGGTCGCGCACGCTCCCGGAGGTCGCAGGGGCGAGATGCACGAGAGCCAAGGCGAGGGCGAGAGCAAGCGGAAGCTCGGCGAGACCCAGGATCTCGGTGCTCCAGAACAGGGGCAGGAGCGCCACACCAAGGGCGAGCCAGGGCTGCGCCCACCGGGGAGCTCCCAGAGCCCCGGACGCCGCGACGGTCAGCAACGCAGCGGCGGCGACGAGTGTGAGGTGCAGCACCTTGAACAAGGTGGCGTCGAGCGCGCCCCCCGCACCGAGCAGCGCCGTCGCCGCCGGGACCCCGAGAGGATAGTGCGGTGCCGAAGTTGGAACGTCGGCGAAGCCGGCGAGAGCGCCTCCCTCGGCCAGATAGCGCGCCTTGAAGCCCCAGATGGCGACGTGATCCCACGACCACAGAGGCGCCAGCAGCACCTTCCACGCGACGAGCCCGAGCCCCGTCACAGCCAGAGCGGCTGCCGCCAGCTGCAAAGTGTCGGGCCCAGACCCCGGTCTGCCGCCCTCTGGACCACCGTCCCTCGCTCGCACGGTGACGGCAGCCGCCATCGCCAGACCCCAGAGCAACAGCGCGAGGCCACCGCCGATGTGGTCCACCAGGCCGAGCTGTGTGAGCAGGCCTCCGCCGACCACGGCGAGACACCACCCGACGGCCCAGGCGTGGGCCCACGCGATCCCTGCGCCGAACACGCGAGGCACCGCGCGCGGGAGGAGCACAGCACCGAGCGCGGCGAGCGCCAGCATCCGGAGCGCCAGCCCGGCGAGACGCAGAAGGCCAGGACCACTCACAGCGCTCGGATCCGCCTCGGAGGCGGTCGCGATCTGCGCGTCCAGATCGAGAACCGTCTCTCCCGAACGTGCCTCGCGTGCGTCGTGAAGCCGACGCACCGAGGCTCCGGGCGCCAGGTAGCGCGCCGTCACTTCGACCAGATCGGAGCGCAGATGGGGGCTCGACGCGACAACTGCCCAGCTCCTCTGCTCGCGCAGCACAGACTCCTGACGCAGCAGCGCTTCGCGCGCTCCGGGGGGCCCGACGGCCCAGCGATACCAGCGTGCCTCGCCGTGGGCCGAGGGCACGAATCCCTCCAGCAGAAGCGAGTGCGCACGGCCCGCGAGCACGGTGGCGGCCAGGAGCAGGAGGCCCCAGCCAGCAAGCCGCCACAGGGACGTCGGGGGTCGCGTCACCGGGGGCAACAGAGCGCGCTCGGACAGGTCATGTTCCGGCGAATCGTAGCAACCACGGTCACGTTATGATCCCGTCAGCTTGCAGAGACGCCGCGCCCGGGAGCGCCCAGCCGACTCCGCTGTCGCGCGGCACAGGGGGAGACCGTGAAGCTCAAAGTGGAACCAGCAGACGGACCGGAGTTCGAGCGCACTCTGGACCGTGACTCCCTGGTCATCGGCCGCGCCTCCTCGTCGGACCTCGCGCTCGCCGATCCGTTCCTCTCCCGGCACCACGCCCGCCTCTACGCCGAGAACGGCGCTCTCATGGTGGAGGATCTCGGCTCGCGCAACGGCACCGAGGTGAACGGTCGCGCCATCACGGGTCCCACCGAGGTACGGGCTGGCGACGTGCTCCGCGTGTCGGGGAGCCACATCCGCCTGGTCGACGAGACGCAGCCGCGCTCGCCCGAGCCTCCCAGCGAGAGTGATCTCTTCTCCACCATCTTCCGCCCCGCCGCGGAGCTGATCCGCGAGGTCGAGACCGACACCAGCCAGGCCAACGTCGGCGCCGACGAACTGCGCCGCTACGCCGATCGTCTGCGCCTCCTGAACGAGATCCACGAGGCCCTCGGCCGGTCCATGGAGCTGGACGACCTGCTCCACATGATCCTCGAACGGGCGTTCGAGCACCTCCAACCCGAGAACGGCACCGTGTTCCTACGCGACGACGAGGGCAACTTTCGGCGCGCGGCCTCCCGCCCGCTCCAGGCGGAGAACGAGATTCCGCTGTCGAAGCACCTCGTCGACGAGGTCTGCGGCAAAGGCATGGCCGCGCTCGTCCTCGATGCCGAGACCGACGCACGCTTCTCGGCCGCCCAGAGCATCATCATGTCGGGGATGCGCTCCGTGCTCGCAGCGCCGCTCCTCGACGAGGACAAGGCCCTGGGCATGATCGTGCTCAGCTCGAGCGCCTCGGTGCGGCAGTTCCAGGAGGAGGACATGGAGCTCCTCGCGTCCCTGGGCTCGGTCGCCGCCCTCAAGATCCGCAACGCAGCGCTGGTCGAGGAGGCGGCCGCGCGCCGCAAGCTCGAGGAAGACCTCGCCCTGGCACGCCGTATCCAGGAGTCCATCCTGCCGGACAGCCTGCCCGAGTGGGAAGGCTTCGAGCTTTATGCCGTGAACGAGCCGTCCCGCGGTGTCTCCGGCGACTGGTACCAGCTTTCGGTGCGCGAGGATCGTGACGAGTGTGTCCTGTTCTGCGTCGACGTCTCGGGCAAAGGCAGCGCCGCGGCCCTGCTCACGGCCTCACTCGAGGCCCTTTCCGCCGCGCCGATCGAGAGCGGTGAGTCACCGCAGGAGGTCTCGACGCAGGTGTCGCGCCGCCTCCACCGGCGAAGCCCGCCCGAGAAGTACGCCACGGCATTCCTCGCCATCATCTCGGCCGATCGCGAAGAGGTGACGTACACCAACGCCGGGCACAACCCGGGCTTCCTCCTGCACGCGGACGGCCGGGTCGACGAGCTCACGGCGAGCGGGATGCCGCTCGGGCTCGTCCCGAACTCCGAGTACACCCAGCAGACCTGCCACATGGAGTCCGGGGACCTGCTCTTCCTCTACACCGACGGCATCACGGAGGCGGAAGATCCTGCGGAGCAGGAGTACGGCGAGGAGCGGCTCATCGAGTTCCTCCGCGCCCGCCGCACGCTGCCGCTGGAGGAGATCGCGGACCAGCTGCACGACGAGATCGAAGGTTTCACCCAAGGAGCTCCGCCCACCGATGACCGCACGGTCATCATCGCGCGCAAGTGCTGAGCCTCGAATGAGCACGGACGAGGTCTCCGCGCGTCCCGCTCCCGGCGACCTGGCGATGCGCCTGGCCGCTCTGTCGTGGGTCCCGCTGTTTCCGATTGGCATGGTCACGTGCTTCATGGGAATGGTGACTCTCGCGCGCGGCGGCCCGCGACGACAGGGATGGACCGCCATCGTCGTCGGCGCCTTCTTCGGCGCTGTCTGGTTCGCCATGCTCGTCTGGCTGCTCATGCGCCACATCGACTCGCCCTGACGCTCACGCGCCGGCTGCAAGGCGCGCCGATCGTTCGGCGTCCTCTGGGAGCGAACCTCTCCGAAGGAGCCAACGATGCTCGAGACCCAGACGACCCGTTCGCCCGAAGAACCTCTCAGCCCGCCGCCCTACGCACGCCCGCGTCCGTCCCGCCCTCCGCGCACGGAGCTTCCCTGGGAACGGCGGCTCAAGTGGCTGCTGCTCACCGCGGCCGTTGCCCTCGTGGCCTGGACCGGCACCGTGCTCGTCCAGACCCTGTTGCTGCTGGCCGAACAGCCGGTCGCCGTGGCGGCACTCCTGCCACCCCCGGAGCCTCTTGGGGAGCACACCGCGGGCCCGGCCGAACCAGCACCCGGGCTCGTCGAAGCGTCGGGGCCATCTGAGCCGGAGATCCCCGCGGCCCTCGAAGAGCGCCTGGCACGCATGGAGCAGCTGCTCGAGCGCGTGGCTCGGTCTGAACCACCACGGCAGGCAGCCTCGACCCCACGCACCGCGAACCCCAAGGCCATGGCGCCTTCGCGCCCGCAGAGCACTCCCCTCCCGACCACCGCAGCGGTCCAGCGCGCCGTGCGCCCTCGCAAGAGTGAGAGAGCGCGCGCTCCGGCACTGCGCGTGGCCGAAGGGCCGAAGGTCCGACTGATCGGTGCGGACGCGCTCGTCGAGGCGAGGCTGCACAACCGCTCCACCCGACGTCTGAGGCAGGACGTGGTGCTGGAGCTCCGGGTCGACGGGCGTCGCCGGCAGCAGCGGCGCCTGCGCCTCGACGTGCCAGCTGGTGCCCAGGTTCACGTGAGCGAGCGTTTCAGTACGACCCTTCCGGACGGCACGTACTCCGCGACCCTCCGCACGCCGCGTCCGCTGGGCTGAAGCGGCTCGTCCCACCGCCGCAACGGCTCTCCGCGCACTTGTGCTACGATTCCGCCGGCCACTCCGGTGGCTACTCATCGAGACCGGCTGAGGGATAGGCCCTTCGAAGCCGGGGCAACCTTCGAACTTCGCAAGTCGAAAGGTGCCAACTCCTACGGGACGGTTCACCGTCTCCGAGAGATGAGTCAAGGAGCGCCGCTCTCCGATGGAAGACGCACTCGCGCTCGGCGACACGTTTCAAGGACCCGTAGCGAGTCTCGGGAGTTTCGTCGTACCCGCTCGACAGAGCTCGATGAACTCACGCCGATGGAATCGGCCCCAGGAGACTCTCATGACCCCGACACCCGACACCTCGTCCTTTCGCGGCGGCGCCGCACGTGCCGAGACCACTGCCGTGCGCAGCGGCTTGGAGACCGACCTCCACCACGGCGCCGTGGTACCGCCCCTGCACCTCTCGTCCACCTACACCTTCGCCGGCTTCGACCAGAAACGGACGTACGACTACACCCGCTCCGGCAACCCCACCCGGGACACCCTGGCCCACGCCCTCGCGGAGCTGGAGGGGGGCAGCTCCTGTCAGGTGACCTCGTCCGGCATGTCGGCGATCACGCTCACCGTGCAGCTCCTCGACCCGGGCGACACCCTCGTCGCGCCGCTCGACTGCTACGGCGGCACCTACCGGCTCTTCCGCAACCTCGCCGACCGAGGCCTCTTCCGGGTGGAGTTCGTCGACCTGCGCGACACGCACGCCGTCGATCGCGCCCTCGCCGAGCACGGCGCGATGCTCTGGGTGGAGACACCGAGCAACCCGCTCCTGCGCCTCTGCGACATTCGCCAGCTCGCCGATCTGGCCCACGCTCACGGGGCCCGCCTCGTGGTCGACAACACGTTCCTCTCCCCCGCGCTGCAACGGCCCATCGAGCTTGGAGCCGATCTGGTGGTGCACTCCACCACCAAGTACCTCAACGGCCACAGTGACGTGGTCGGCGGTGCGGTGATCGCTGCAACCCCGGAAGACGGCGCGCTGGTGGCCGAATGGGCCAACACGCTGGGGCTGACCGGGAGCCCCTTCGACAGCTACCTCACCCTGCGAGGGGTCCGCACGCTCCATGCGCGCCTCCGGCTCCACGAAGAGAACGCCCTCCGGGTCGTGGAGACCCTCGAGAGTCACCCGGCTGTGGCCGAGACCATCCATCCGAGCCTGTCGGACCACCCGGAGCACGAGCTCGCACTGCGGCAGCAGGACGGCTTCGGCGCGATGGTCAGCTTCCGGCTGCGGGGCGGCCGCCATGCCGTGGCGACGCTCGTGGAGAACCTCCGCCACTTCTCGCTCGCCGAGTCGCTCGGCGGCGTCGAGAGCCTCATCGCCCACCCGGCCACGATGACCCATGCCTCCATGGACGCACCGGCTCGGGAGCGAGCGGGCATCTGCGACAGTCTGCTCCGGCTGTCCGTGGGCATCGAAGATCCCGACGATCTGTGTCGCGATCTGCAGCGAGCCCTCGACCTCGCAGCCGAGGCCGAGGCGCTGGCCCTCGGTCCCGGTGCGCAGCCACTTGCTGGCGTCGTGGCCACGCCGGCGTGCGCACCATGAAGGCGGGGGCAGCGGGCGCCTAGCCGAACCGCGAGAGATCGACGACAGCGCGCTGATGGGTGCCCGTGCTGATCTCGCCCCGCGGCGAGGTCACGGTCACGGCGAAGGTCAGCCGGCGCTTTTCGATCTGCTCGAGCACGGCGTGGATGCGGACCGTCTCACCCGCCATGGCGGGGCCGGAGTGGCTGACGTTCACGTGCGTGCCAACCGTGGTCTCGTTCTCTCCGAGGAGCGGCTGCACGAGCTGGAGACACGCCCCTTCGATCAGGCCGACCATCGAAGGTGTGGAGAGCACCTTCGCCGGCAGGTGCGGAGGCGACATGTCCTCCGTCACCTCGAACTCCGCGTCACCCTCGAGCCCGACTTCGATTCCTTCCATGTCTCCTCCCGTCTCCTGCATGAGCTCTGGTGTCACCGTGCTCAGGCACGGGCCATCGCGAGCTCGACGATCCTACGGCAGAGCGAGCGGAAGTTGATGCCGGCAACCGCTGCAGACTGCGGCAGCAGACTGGTCTGGGTCATGCCGGGCAGAGTGTTGGCCTCGAGGCACTGGAGCTCTCCCGCGGCGTCGAGGCGAAAGTCGACCCGGCTGTAGTCGCGCAGGCGAAGGACCTCGTGCACCTGCAGCGCCAGATCGCGCGCCCTCTCGGCCAGCGTCGGGTCGATCTCGGCAGGGAACACCTCGCGCGCGACGCCCGGCGTGTACTTGGCTTCGAAGTCGAACACCTCACCCGGCGACACGATCTCGCCAACACCGAGGGCCTCACCGCCGAGCACGCCAACCGTGAGCTCGCGGCCGGGCACGAACTTCTCGAGCAGAACCTCGTCGTCGAAGCGAAGCGCATGCCCCACCGCCTCGTCGAGCTGGTCGGCGTGCGCCACGAGAGACAGTCCGACCGTGGATCCGACGCGTGACGGCTTCACAACGAAAGGCAGACCCAGCGCACGCTCGGGCTCCTCGACGGGCCAACGGCGCCACTCTGGAGTGGGGATCCCGGCGCTCGCGAGGAGACGTTTGGACGTGTCCTTCTCCATGGCCAGGCCACTCCCCAGGGCATCGCTCCCGGTGTACGGAAGGCCCACCAGGTCGAGCAGCGCCTGCACTTCGCCTCCCTCACCCTGCCGGCCATGAAGAACCAGGAAGACGCAGTCGGCGCGGCGCATCACGTCGTGGCGCATCAACGACAGCAGGTCTTCCTCGCGGGCGAGCGCAGCAAGCTCGGACTCGCTCGGCGGGGCTTCACCGACATCTCTGCCCAGCAGGTTGGTCTCGGCACCCTCGTCGATGGGGCCACTGCACGTGTCGACAGCGCGCACGCCAAAGCCCTCTTCGCGCAGGGCGTCAACCACCTGTCCTGCACCAGAGAGGGCGACGGTTCGTTCGGGTGTCGATCCCCCCGTGAGGACCACGATCTCGCTCATGTACGGCTCCCCTGCATGCTGGCGGCTGATTCTCTCCGACCCGCGGCCTCCCGACCAGTCACGGGCCGCGACCCCCGTACATTCCAGAGCTCCGGTGTGGCCCGCGTGGAGCCCGGATGTGGCAAAGCCGTGGCATCTACCGAAGGAGCGCAGCGCAGCCGGCGTTTCTCGCGCCCAGGGGGCGCAGGTTACGATCGTGCCAGCTTCGACGCGATCATTCGCTCTTTACTGAAACCGCCTGAGGACCGGCGAGCCCTCGAGTCATGCGCATCCTCGTTCTCGACACCCAACCCGACCGCGGCGACCAGCTCCGGTCGAGCCTCGACGAGCTCGGCAAGACCGCGCGCTGGGTTCGCGATCCGCTCTTCGCCGTGACGCTGCTGCATTCGTCGGAGTACGACACCATCGCGGTGGCCGCGGATCTCGAGGGAACGCTCCAGACGTCGCCAGTGTGTGACCTTCTGCGCAGCGACCCCGACCTCGACGACATCAGCATTGTCGTGTTCGACACGTCGACCACCCTGAACGCCACGAAGCCCGAGGCGGCCGACGCCCTGCTGCAGGAGGGCCGGAGCGTGCCGCGGCTGGCCCGGGCGCTGGTGGAGGAGACCTCTCGCCTGGGCGCAGACCAAACACCGCGCTCTCGGAGCGGTCCGGCCAGCGTCCTCCACGGCACGTTGGAGCTGTTCGAGCCTGCCGACCTCATCCAGATGATCTGTCGCCCGGAACGCTCCTTCCGGCTCACGATCCACTTCGACCTGGGCGACGCGCTGCTCACCGTCGCGCGTGGTCGGCTGGTGCACGCCGAGCTCAACCACCTCTGCGGTGAGACGGCCGTCAAGCGTCTCCTCGCTCTCGGCGCCGAGGTCCCCAGCACGCGCTTCACGCTGGTCGAGATCGACCACCACGTGGCCGACTCGACGCCGCCCACGATCGACATCGGCGTTCCCGAGCTCCTGTTGCGCTCGAGCGTGGCCCTCGACGAAGACCGCCGGACGCCAGGCGCGCAGCAGCACACCTGAAGCACCTCGAGTCATGAGCCACCTCCTGGTCGCAGTGGCGCGCCCGAGCCTGCGGGGCGCCTTGACGACGCTTCTCGAAGCGGATCACCACACACTCACCACCTCGTCCTCGGGCAGCGAGATCCTACGCTCGCTCGAGAACGCCGATCTCCTGATCTGCGCTGAGGGGCTGGAAGACCACGATGCGGTCGACCTGTGCCGCTACGCGCAGGAGCGGGCGACACCCGCCCTCCCGGCGCTTCTCCTCTGCCGCCCGGGAAGTGCCAACCTCCCGGCGAGGACGCGGGGGTTGTCGCCGTTTGCCGCCCTCCAGATGCCCTTCTCCGCAAGCGATCTCCGCAGCGCCGTGGACGAGCTGCTCACGCCGCAGCCAGCGCCCACCACCGAGAACGAGGCCCCCCCGGCCGCCCTCGGAGAGATCGATGGGCTGCAGAGGGCGGTGCACTTCACGCCGAGCGGACGCATGCGCGTGCTCTGGGGTGACCCTCTGAGCTCCACTGGAGCCCACCACCTCCGCACCCTCACGGCGAGCCTCGACGGCCTGGTGGGGCCCTCCGCCGGCCCCGGCCGCTCGTTGGCCGTCGAAGCAGCGCACCGTCTGTGGGTGGTGCAGGAGTTGGAGGGTGGTGCGTGGCTCGCCCTCGAGGTCGCCGGTGGCCGACCCCTGGGCCCGGTACGCCTCCACGCACGCCGCGCCGCGCGGGAGTTCGCCGACGGCGCCCAGAGCTGATCCCAATCATTTCCATATTTCTGGAAATATGGTTGACAAGGCGCCCGGGCGCTGCCTATTGTCGCGGTCCATGAACCGGATCGCGCGATGAATCACGAAGGTGTCGCCCACTGCCTGTGTGAGCTGGGGCACCCCACGAGGCTCCAGATCTACCGTTGCCTGGTGCGCTCGAGCCCAGCCGGCCTCGCCGTGCAGCAGCTGCAGCAGGAGCTCGACATCCCCGCGTCCACGCTGTCGCATCACATCTCACGCCTGGCGGGTGCCAACCTCCTCCAGCAGGTGCGCGAAGGTCGGGTCCTCCGCTGCTTTGCCGTTCCCGAGAGTCTCAACGCGGTCCTCGAGTACCTCAGCGCCGAGTGCTGTCGCGAGAAGGAGTGCGCCGCGGCCGGGTGCGAGGTCGAGGTCGGCTCCGAATGAGCACTGTGCGGAACGCGCCCCCTGCACTGGAGATCCAGGGGCTCCGAAAGACCTATGCTTCGGGCGTCGAAGCGCTTCGCGGCATCGACCTGCGCGTCGAGCGCGGCGACTTCTTCGGCCTGCTCGGTCCCAACGGCGCCGGCAAGTCGACCACCATCGGCATTCTCACGTCGCTGGTGCGCAAGACCGCCGGGCGCGTCGAGGTCTTCGGGGTCGACCTGGACGAAGACCCCCGCGGCGTGAGGCGGTCGATCGGAGTTGTTCCCCAGGAGATCAACTTCAACCAGTTCGAGCGCCCGGCGCAGATCCTGGTGCAGCAGGCCGGCTACTACGGCGTCCCGGCCCGGCTCGCCCGGAAGCGGGCCCTCGAGAGCCTCGAGGCCATGGGTCTGAGTGACAAGCTCTCCGAGCCCGCGCGGAGTCTCTCCGGCGGCATGAAGCGCCGCCTGATGATCGCGCGCGCCCTGGTCCACCGACCGCGCCTTCTGATCCTCGACGAGCCCACGGCCGGGGTCGACATCGAGCTGCGCCGCACCACGTGGGCGATGCTCGAAGAGATCAACCGCAACGGCACGACGATCATCCTCACCACCCACTACCTCGAAGAGGCCGAAAGCCTGTGCAATCGCATCGGCATCATCGACGGCGGCGAGGTGACCGTGAGCGAAGACACGCAGGCGCTCCTCGCCCGGCTGGCGCTCGAGACCTTCGTGCTCGACCCGGTGGCGCCTCTCGCCGTCGCGCCCCGCCTCCAGGGCCTCGAGACGCGGCTCACTCCACGCGGCAACCTCGAGGTGGACCTCCCGCGCGGCGAGAACCTCGACCGCGTCTTCACCGCGCTGCGAGAGCAGGGCATCGTGGTCCGAAGCATGCGCAACAAGGCCAACCGCCTCGAAGAGCTTTTCGTGCGCATGACGGCGGGCCGCCGCACGCACGGCGAGGAGGGCGCAGCGTGAGCGAGGGAGTGCTGCCGACCGACGCTCGGCGCGAGGGGCTCTCGACCTCCGAAGCGTGGGGGGCCAATTGGATCGCATTCGTGACCACGGTCCGCAAGGAGCTGTTGCGGATCTGGCGCATCTGGCCTCAGACGATCCTGCCGCCGGTCATCACGACAGCGCTCTACTTCGTCATCTTCGGCCCGGTCCTCGGCGACCGCATCGGCGCCATGGAGGGCTTCACCTACCTGCAGTACGTGACGCCCGGGCTCATCATGATGGCGATCATCACGAACGCATACCAGAACACCTCGTCTTCGTTCTTCGGCGCCAAGTTCCAAAGTCATCTCGAGGAGATGCTCGTATCGCCGATGCCGTCCTGGGCCATCCTGCTCGGCTACACGGTCGGCGGCGCGCTACGCGGCCTCACCGTGGGCGCGATCGTCACGATCACCAGCTTGTTCTTCGCCGATCTCCGCGTCCACAACCTCTGGATGACCGCGGGGGTCGCCGTCCTGACGGCGCTCGGCTTCTCGCTCGCCGGCTTCGTCAATGCGATCTTCGCGCGGACCTTCGACGACGTCAGCATCGTACCCACCTTCGTGCTGACCCCGCTGACCATGCTGGGTGGCGTCTTCTACTCGGTGTCACTCCTTCCTCCGCTCTGGGAGAAGGTGTCGCTGTTCAATCCCATCCTCTACATGGTGAACGGCTTCCGGCACGGAATCCTCGGTGCCTCCGACATCGATCCGGTCGCGTCGCTCGCCATTCTCCTTCTGTTTGCCCTCAGCTTCTTCGCGCTCGGCCTCACGCTGCTTCGCCGCGGTACGGGCATCCGTTCCTGATTCGTTCGCCGGAGATCCGCTTGAGCCCTTCCCCCCACGATCCCTCCGAACACCTCCTGCTCAAGGGCCTCGAAGAAGAGGTCTACACGGGGACCCCGGACGGCCACGTCGTCGGCATGTCCCATCAGATCGCCGCGGATCTGCCAGGGTTTGCCACCGAGCCCGACCGCCGCAACGTCGAGTACATCACCGCGCCGTACCGCGACTATCAGCTGCTCCTCGACCGGCTCATGGCGAAGCGCTGTGGCCTGCGGCGCTACCTCGAGGACAAGGGCGGCTACACGCTCATCCCCGGCAGCGTCATTCCGCTCGACCCGGCCGACGAGTTCATGATCTCCAACGAGGAGAACCCCTACTACCGCCACATTCGCGACACCTACGGCACCAGGGTGGTCACTGCCAGCACCCACATCAACGTGGGTATCGACGAGCCGGAGCAGCTGCTCCGTGCCTACCGCGTGCTCCGCATGGAGGCCGCCATCTTCCTCGCGCTGACCGCGGCGTCGCCGTTCCGAGGTGGTGAGGTCACGGGCTCGCACTCCACGCGGTGGCAGATGTTCCCCGAGACTCCGGACCACGTCCCGCTGTTTCCCTCCCACGCCGACTTCATCGCCTGGATGCCCACCCAGATCGAGTCCGGCGCCATGTACAACAGCCGGCACCTCTGGATCTCCGTGCGCCCCAACGGCAATGCCACACCGGAGGACCTCAACCGACTCGAGCTGCGCATCTGCGACCGCATCAGTACCCCCCAGATTCTGCGCAGCGTGGTTGCACTGTACGAGGCCCGGGTGCAGCAGGTGCTCCGGGAGCCTTCCCTCGACACCCTCAACAGCGGCTTCGACGAAGACCAGCTCCTCACCTGGGTGAAGGCGAACGAGTCGGCCACGGCACACTCGAGCCTCGACGCCACCATCGTCGACTGGCAGACCGGAGGCGAGGTCGGCATGCGCGACTTCATCGCCGGGCGCATGGAAGCCTTGGCGCCGCTCGCCGCCGAGCTGGGCCTTTCGCCCGATCTCGAGCCGATCCGGGAGCGTCTGGAGCAGGGGAATCTGGCGCAGCGTTGGCTGCGTGAAGTCGAGGCCGGCAGCACGCCGGCCGAGGTCATCCAGAAGGCGATCCGCGACCTCACCCAGATCGACCAGAACTACGACCCCGACTGCCCGTCGCCCTGATCTTCGACGGCGGTCGCGCCGAGCGCTGCCCGCTCGAGCAGGCGGACCGCACTCTCTACCGACGCCGTGTGGGGGTCGAGCCCGCCGAGCGCACGCAGAGCGTCAGCCAGCCGCAGCACGTACTCGATGTTGGTGCCGCTCGGGCCTCGGCTGCGCAGGACCTGCGCGGCGATCTCCCCGACCGACGCCTCCCCCAGGTAGAGCGGGTTCTGCGCGTCGGCGAAGTAGGCGATCCCCTGCGCACGATCCTCCTTCGCGAAGTGGATCGTGGTCTCGATCTGCCGATATCCACCCTTCTCTCGGTGATCGAGATGGGCCAGAACGTCACGCAGGATCTCCTCGGGGACGTCGTAGGCCATGCCGACACAGCGAGCGCCGGGAGCCTCCACCAGCGTCACCACGCGTCCGGGAGCCTCTGGGACACCCCGATGGTCGGCCGACCCCTGCCAGAACCTCCGCTCCCAGCCGTGGATCCATGCCGGACGTCGCGCGCGGTATTCGTACGAGGGGCGCCACACCAGGGAGCCGTAGCCGAAGATCCACATGGTGCGCGGATTGTAGTTCCAGGAGCGCCGCCCCAGGGCCGACGTCGCGCTTCGATCTGCGTGATAGCGTCCGCGCGGTCATGAGCGCGCCCGTCAAGCACCTCTTCGTTCTCGACCCCGTCGAAGCTCTCCTCCCCGACGCCGACACCTCGATCGCGTTCATGCGTGAGGCGGCGCGTCGCGGACACGCGGTCTCCTACGTGCGGCTCGATCAGATGAGTCTCGCGTCCGGGAGACCCCAGGGTACGGTGACGCAGCTCGGAATCCACGACGACGCCGACTGGTACCGCGAGCTCTCGACCGCGAAGCACTTCCTGGACGGGTTCGACATCGTCTGGATGCGCAAGGACCCGCCCTTCGATCAGGCCTTCTACTACTCCACCCACCTGCTCTCCATGATCGGCGGCCAGACGCTCGTGCTGAACGACCCCTCGGCACTGCGCGACGCCAACGAGAAGCTCTTCGCCCTGCGCTTCAGGGAGTGCTGCCCGGAGAGCCTGGTCTCGAGCAACCAGGACGAGCTACTGGCGTTCCGCGACACGCTGGACGGAGAGATGATCGTGAAGCCGCTCGACGGTGCCGGCGGCGAGGGCATCTTCCACATCACGCCGGAAGACCGCAACGCGAAGGCGATCCTCGAAGCCTCCACCGTCCACGGCACCCGCCTGACGCTCGCGCAACGCTACATCCCGGAGATCCGTCAGGGCGACAAGCGCATCGTGCTCGTGGAGGGAGAGCCGGCGGGCGCCGTCCTCCGCGTGCCTCTCGACACCGAGGCGCGCGCCAACTTCCACGTCGGGGGCTCGGCGCAGAAGACCGAGATCACACCGCGCGACCGAAAGATCTGCGAGGCCGTCGGCCCGACCCTGCGTGAGATGGGCATCCTCTTCGCCGGCATCGACGTCATTGGCGACTGGCTGACCGAGGTCAATGTCACGAGCCCGACCGGCATCCGGGAGATCGCCGAGCTCGACGGCGTGCACATCGAGGTGCAGGTGCTCGACGCGGCACTGTCGCGACTCGACGCCCTGCGCGCCTGACCGTCTCCCGGCGCGCGAGCCACCGCTCGTGCCCCCACCCGTGCAGCGATGAGTGAACCGAACCCTCGGACCCGTCGGCGCCGGCGTCGATTGCGGCGCCTGGTCGTCGCGCTCGTCTCCCTGGCCCTCCTCGTGGTGCTGGTCCAGACCGTCGACCTCGGAACGCAGCTGGAGCGTCTGGTGCAGCGTGTCGACGAGCTGGGCGCGGTCGCCGGGCTCTTCTTCGTGCTCCTGCACGCTTTGGCGGTGGTGACGCTCGTCCCCGGCATCCTCTTCCCCCTGGGCGCGGGCTTCCTGTTCGGCGTCTGGCCCGGATCCCTCCTCAGTGTCTTCGGCAAGACGCTGGGCTCCGCGCTCTCTTTTCTCATCGCCCGGCACCTGCTCCAGGGCCTGTTTCCGGGCCTCAAGGACCGTCTCCAGCAACGACACGGATCTCTGCAGGACGTTCTGCACGAGCTCCCCCGCGGCGGCTGGAGAGCGGTGCTGCAGATCCGGCTCGTTCCCGTCATTCCCTTCAAGGTGTCGAGCTACGTCTTCGGTTGGACGGAGTTCACCTTCCGGCACTACGTGTGCGGCACCTTCCTCGCGACCATCCCCTACTCGGTGCTCAACGCCTACCTGGGCTCGCTCGCCGCCGACCTGTCCCAGCTGGGAACGCGCACCGCACCACGCAGCCCACTGGAGTGGACCCTCTACGTGAGCGGAATCCTCCTGGCGTGCGCTGCCTGCGTCCTGCTCGTGCGCCGGGTGCGGACCATCCTGGAGCGGGCGCCAGAGGCCGAAGAGCGCTGACAGTCCGGGAGGCGCCCCTGAGCGCCCCCCGGGTGATCGTCAGACGCCTGCCTCACGCAGGAGCTGCTGCAGCTCCCTGGACGAGAAGCTGAGCTGGCCCCGCTCCGCGATCTGTCCTCGAATGACCGGCGCCATGAGCAGCCGCCCCTCGTAGAAGACCAGCAGTGGCTGGCCCGTCCGTTCGGGGCGTGTCATCTGGCGCATGACCGCAGCACCTTCTTCGGTGAGGACGAAGCTGAGAGTCCGGTCGCGATCGGTTCCAGGCTCGTGACCGAGCCACTGGATCTGCGCCGGCTCCAGCCGCTCGTCGCCCACGTAGAAGCGCTCTTCGTCCTTCTGTACCAGCACGCGCCCGGGCGCCCACGCGTCGTAGGCCGGTCGGAACTCGAACTTCGCGGCGTCGATCCCTCGTCTCTCGCCTTCCTGACCAAAAACCGTCGAGGCGCCGAGAATGCCGAGCACGCCGAGGGCTTGCGTCAAGTCGCGTCGGGACATCTCACCAGAGGTTGGGTTCTGCATCTCACATCTCACTTTCTGCGCTCACGGGGAGCGCCTCCGTCACGGCCGCGTCGGCCGCGAAGAGCTCGTTCGAGGGGAAGCCCCACGCGGACCCCTCCTCCATTCCGTGTGAGCTGCCGTCTCCTCCCACGACACGCCCGAGGCTCGAACGGGCCGGGCTTCGATGCGTCAGGTGGAGTGCGGCAGGGGAGATGCCGGTGGGCCGCGGGCGTTCCACAGCTGCGGGAAGCCGAGCCGTGCAAACGCCGCCTCAGCGGCCACGCGAGACGCAGCACGCAGGCGAGGTCGTGCCGAGACGCCGGCGGCGGTACCGCCCTGTACGAAGCTCCAGGCAGCGGCGATCTCGAGACGCGACGAGACCGTTTCGGGAAGCGACGACTCCGGGAGCGTGCCCGATGCCGGTACGGTCAGGAACCGCGCGGAGGCCAACCCGTCGGGCAGCACCGACGGCGTCACCGCCGCAGCCGGCGCCGCGCCGAAAAACGCAGCCACCAGACTGCCGCGCAGGATCCAACGCAGCATCGTGACGGCGCTGGGGTGGATGCGGTTCGCGTCGCTCATCGTAGACAGTCTACGTGACACCGCGCGCAGAAGTTCCAGGGTCGACGCGTCAGCCGGCCTTCTCGCGCATGGTCACGAACTCCTCCGCCGAGGTCGGGTGGATCCCGACCGTGGCGTCGAACTGCTGTTTCGTGGCTCCCATCTTCACGGCGATGCCGATGCCCTGCAGGATCTCGCCGGCATCCGCGCCCAGCATGTGAACCCCAACGACCTTCTGGGTCTCCGCATCCACGACGAGCTTCATCAGCGTTCGCTCGGTGAGGTCGGTCAGGGTCAGCTTGAGCGGCCGGAACCTGCTCCGATAGATGTCGACCTCGCCGAGCTCGGAGCGTGCTTCGGCTTCGGTCATGCCCACCGTTCCGATCGGCGGGTGACTGAACACCGCGGTCGGTACGAGCTCGTGGTCGGGCGCCGTCAGAATTCCCTCGCACAGGCTCCGCGAGAGGCACATCGCCTCGTGGATCGCGACGGGGGTCAGGTTCAAGCGGTCCGTGACGTCCCCGATGGCCCACACGCTCGGGCACGAGGTGCGGGAGTAGGCATCCACGCGGATCTCGCCGCCGTCGCCCAGCTCGACCTCCGCCGTCTCCAGGCCGAGTCCCTTCGTGAGCGGGTCTCGGCCGATGGCGAACAGGACCTGGTCGACCACGACCTGGTCGGAGCCCTCTTCTCCGCCAACGAGCTCCACGCGAAGGCCCTCCGCGGTCTTCTCGATCGCGGCGACATCCGCATCGAACCGGAGGTCGGTGCCCCGGGCGCGCATCTCCTCCGCCAGTGCCTGGCGAATGTCGTCGTCGAATCCACGCAGAAAGAGGGGCCCCCGGTAGATCTGGGTCACCTTGCTGCCGAGCCCGTGGAAGATCCCGGCGAACTCCGTGGCGATGTAGCCACCGCCCACGATCAGCACGCGCTGCGGCTGCTCGTCGAGGTAGAAGACCTCGTTCGACGAGATGGCGTGCTCGATGCCGGGAATGTCGGGCATACGCGGCCAGCCGCCCACGGCCACCAGGATGTTCTCGGCCGTGTACGTCGTTCCGGCCACCTCGACCTCGTGCGGGCCGCGCACCGTGGCACGACCCTCGATCAGCTCGACGCCGGCGCCTTCGAGCAGGGAGCCGTAGATTCCGTTCAACCGCTCGATCTCGGCGGTCTTGTTCGCGATCAACGTGCTCCAGTCGAACGTCGGTACGGGCGTATCGAACCCGTAGCCCCGCGCAATCTCCACCTCCTCGAGGAAGTGCGACGCGTACACCAGGAGCTTCTTGGGAACACACCCGACGTTCACGCACGTGCCGCCGAGGTAGCGATCTTCGGCGACGGCAACGCGCTTGCCGGCCGCAGCACACATGCGGCTCGCGCGCACGCCGCCCGAGCCTGCGCCCAGAACGAAGAGATCGTAGTCGTAGCTCACGCCTTCACCTCCGGGGCGGCCTTCAGTCCGAGGCGGCCCCTCGCAAATGCTCATCCAGGAAATCGGCCATCGCCTGAGCGGCGGTGATCCGGTTCTCGCGGCGGCGGAAGCCGTGGCCCTCGTCGGGAAATACGACGTACTCCACCGGCACATCGTTCTCCCGTACGGCCGCAACCAGCTCGTCGGATTCGGCCTGCAGGACACGGGGATCGTTGGCCCCTTGCACCACGAGCAGCGGGCGCACGATGTTGGAGGCGTGAAAGAGCGGTGAGATCCGCTCGAGTCGTTCCCTGTCGGTGGCGGGGTTGCCCATCTCTG
Organism: Candidatus Multivoraceae bacterium; assembly: GCA_965223385.1. GTDB lineage: Bacteria > Acidobacteriota > Thermoanaerobaculia > Multivoradales > Multivoraceae > JBCCLJ01. The sequence goes on from CBDCWR010000005.1 coordinate 268,190, forward strand.
CGAAGAGAGCATCGCGTTGTGCACCCCACCAGGCCGGCATGCTCTCGAGCGTCCGGATCCAGTTCGTCACGCCGAAGATGTCGATGCCGGCGTCGAACACTTCCGGCTCGAACGCGAGCGCCGCGGCGACCATGTAGCCGCCGTACGAGCCACCCATGATGGCGACCCGATCCCCGTCGACCCACTCGAGAGACTCGAGATACGTGCGGGCATACACGCAGTCCTGGAGATCCACGTCACCGTGGCGCTGGTCGTCCATGTGGAAGAAGGTCTTGCCGTATCCCGACGAGCCGCGATTGTTGACGGCGAGCACGGCGTAGCCCTGATTCACCAGGTGCTGAACGTCGGCGCGATACCCCTTGCGGCTCTGCCCACCGGGCCCGCCGTGCACGAGAACGATCGCCGGCGCGGGGTTTGCGGCCGTCGCACCGTGTGGCCTGTAGAGCAGCGCCGGAATCGGCAGGTCGTCGAAGCTCGGATACCGCACCACTTCGCTCTGCACCAGAGCAGCGGGATCGACCTCCGGAGAGAGTGCCTGCGAAAGCTGCACGGGGGAGCCACCTCCCGCGAGATCGAGCACGTAGAGGTTCGACGGCGAGGTGTCGGAATCGAGGTAGTACGCGAGCTTCGAATCGGTCGCCGAGAAGCGCATCGAGGTCAGGTCGCCCTCCCCCAGGTCCGGCAGGTCCACGGGCTCGCCGGTCGTCGCGTCGAGTAGCGTGGCCACCGTCTGCGCATCCTGGTTGATCGCCGTCACGATGTACCGGCCGGTCTCCGAGACGGTGTACGTGCTCACGTCCCAGTCGGCGGTGTACAGAGGCGCGCGGTCCCCGCTCTCGAGGTCGTAGGCCCAGATCTGGGCGAACTCGCCCGCTCCATCCGTGCGGTACTGGAGCTTGCTGCTGTCCGGGGAGAAGTCGCCGGCCGCATTCGCCACGTCGCCCTCGTGTGGCGTGACCAACGTCGTCTCGCCGCTCTTGCGGTCGTGCACGTACACGTTGCTGTCGGCGTTGGTGCGTCGCTGCGTGAGCGCGACGTACCTTTCATCGTCGCTCACCGAGCCCACGAAGAAACCGCCGTCGTTCTCGTACACCAGCTCCCGCTCGTAGCTCGTGGCGTCGTAGCGGTACAGGTCGATCGCCCGGGGGTCGCGCTCGTTGCTCAGCACCCAGAAGCCGGACTTGTCGCCGGTCCAACCGCCAAACGATGCACGTAGCCCTTCACCCGGCGTGAGGTCGCGCTCGCTGCCGTCGAGCTCGCGCACGTAGACGTGGGAGAGCTCGTTGCCTCCCTCGTCCTTCGAGAACAGAAAACGGTCGTCACCCGGAAAGTAGCTCAGCGCGAAGATCGAATCGCTCTGCGACTGGGTCAGCTGCTCGGCGGCGCCGCCTGCCACCGGCTGGCGGTAGGCGTTGAACGTGCCCGAGGCGTCGCTCGAGAACAGGATGTGGCTCTCGTCCGCAGAGAACGATGCGCCCCGGATGCTCGTGGTCTGAAAGAACGTCTCGGCGTCGTACACGGGAACCGACGGCGCGACGTCGCCCTGCGGAGGAGCGCATCCCCACAGGAGCGCCGCCCCTACCAGGAAAGCCGCCGGGGCGCTCCGGAAGGTCTCTCGGGGGGCGCTGCGGATCTTCATTTCCATCTCTCCCTCAGCTGGATCAAGGTTCAGAGCCCTCGGGAGCCTCGCCCCAGGCGGCCCGTTGCGGCTGCAAGCGGGTCAGCAACCGGATCAGCACGAACCCCGCGAGGCAGAGGCCGAGCGCAGTCCAGGTCGTCGGCTCGACGACCGGCAGGACGTTGCGCTGCACCATCGGCACCACGTCTCCGTGACGGTCGACCATGGTCTCCAGCGTCTCCTTGAACGGCCAGATCTTCCGCAACGAGCCCACCATGAAGCCGACCAGAAGCGTGATCGTGACCTGCGCATGGTGCCGCAACAGCCAGCTGAGGACCCGCGCGAACGCGGCGATTCCAACGACGATGCCGACACCAAACGGCAGCAGGGTGACCACGTCGAGGTTCTTGATGGCCTCCAGGACGTGGGCGTACTGCCCCAGGATCAGCAGGATGAACGACCCGGAGATGCCCGGCAGGATCATGGCCGTTATCGCAACCGACGCGCTCAGGAAGACGGTCAGGGGATCGTGAGGCATGTTCAGCGGCACGAGCCCCACCACCCACCAGGCCACCGCTGTGCCGAGAAGGAAAGTGGCGAGCGCACCACCTGTCCAGCGTACGTGGACGCCAATTGCGACGATGCTCGCGAGAACGAGACCAAAAAAGAACGAGTACAGCAGCACCGGCTGGTTCTCGAGCAGCCAGGTGATCGCGCGGGCCAGCAGGAGAGCCGACGACACGATCCCGGCTCCGAGCGCCAACAGGAAACGCCACGGCACCCGGTCGAAAACCTCCCGGACCCGAAGGCGCAGGAGCAGCCCGACCACCTCGGCGTTGACCGACTTGATGGCGTCGAGAAGCTCCTGGTAGACGCCCATGATGAACGCCATCGTGCCCCCGGAGACTCCCGGCACGACATCCGCGGCACCCATCGTGGCGCCGGTGAACACGAGATAGAGGTAGTCCTTGGGGGATCTTGGGCGAGAGCTCATGACAGCGCAACTCCGGGCGGAGGGTCCAGGGACGCTGACTATATCGGCGCCCCCGAGCCCGGTCTCGAGCTCAGCTGGAAGGCGTCGCGCGCAGCACCTCGCTGAAGCTCGACCGCACCCCCATCGCCGCGAGGACCGTCAGAACCACGACCACCACGGAGACTGCAATCCCTGCCGGATCGAGAAAGAGATGCAGGGCGAAGATATTGAGCACGATGGGCGACAGCACGATCAGCGCGAGCGGCACGAAACGGCCCGCCAGCAGCAGAACACCGCACACGATCTCCGTCACCTTGACCCAGGTCATGAGATACCCGGAAGCCACGAGCGCACCGACGAGCTCTCCCGCCGCCGGAGTGAGCTCGGGAGTGGGCAGGAACTGCAGGAAGAAGTTGAGTCCGAAGACGACGAAGACGAGGCCCAGCAGAAGCCGAGCACCGAGATACACCTTGTCCATGGTCAGGGTTCCTCCAGAGTCGTTCCCGCGAAGCCGGGAACGGGGGTCGGGCCAGGTCAGCGGACGCGCGGGAAGCTCGCGCGACGAGGAGACGTCGGAGCGCTTCTGCAGCGACTACTCGCCCTTGAACACAGCCGGGCGCTTGTCGAAGAACGCCGCGATGCCCTCCTTGGCGTCCGAACGGTTCGCGGCGGCAGCAATCTCACGCGACTCGTGCTCCATCTGGGTCTCGAGCGACTCCGAGTCGCTGCGCAGAACGAGCGACTTGCAGGCCCCGAACGACACGGTCGGGCCGGCGGCCAGCTGCCCGGCGAGCTCGGAGACCGCGGCGTCGAGCTCGTCTTCGGGCACGACCCGGTTCACGATGCCCCAGTCCAGCGCCTCCTGGGCACTGAGCATGCGATTGGCCAGCATGAGCTCGAGCGTGCGGCGCTTGCCGACGAGGCGTGGCAGAAAGTATGTGGAGCTCCCGTCGGGTGTGAGGCCGGCGCGGGTGTAGGCCATGGTGAAGCGAGCCGTGTCACTCGCGATCACGAGGTCACAGGCGCACGCCAGGGAGAACCCCGCACCTGCGGCGACGCCTCCGACAGCGCCGATCACCGGCGCGTTCATGCGGTTGAAGCGCGTGATCGAAGCGTGCAGGTAGACCGTCATCTCCTTGAGGAGCGCCGACATGTCGTCTCCAGCGTTGGCGAACGACGCGAGGTCGCCCCCGGAGCAGAACATCTTGCCGACCGCGCCGATCACGACGGCCCGCACGCCAGGATCTTCATCCAGCTGGATCGACAGCCCCATGAGCTCCTGGCACGACGCGATGTCGAGCGAGTTCGCCGCCTCGGGGCGATTCAAGAGGATGCGCACGACGCCGTCGTCGGTGCGGGTGACGTCGAAGTTCTTCGGATCGGCCATGGCACTCTCTCCGTCTGCGCTCTCGGAGCGCGCGCGTCCAACGATGAACGGACAAGGGGAGCACCCACCCTAACCGACCTCCACGTTAGAGTGCATCGACCCCCAACCCCACGATGCGCGATACCTCCCTCCCCGCCGTTCTGATCGGCCTGTATCTCCTGTTCATGGTGGGCCTGGCCTGGTACGGACGCCTCAAGACCCGCGGGGTGAGCGACTACTACATCGGGGGGCGCACCCTCGGAGGAGGCGCCCTCGGCCTGTCGTTCTTCGCCACCTATGCGAGCACGAACAGCTACCTGGGCTTCTCCGGCAAGGCGTACACCCACGGCGTCGCCTGGACGCTCCTGGTGGTGTTTGCCGTCGGCCTCAGCCTCGTCGCCTGGGTCTTCATCGCGCCCCGCCTCCGGCAGATGACCGGCAGCTCCGGAGCGTTGACGCTTCCGGAGCTGCTCGGCAAGCGCTTCGACTCGAGCGCGGTGCGCTCCGTCTCGGCGGGGATCGTCCTGGTGGCCAGCGTGCTCTACATGACGGCCGTCTACAAGGGCATCGGCAACCTCTTCGAGAGCCTGCTCGGGCTCTCCTACACCACCGCCATCGGTCTCGTGCTCCTCATCGTGGTGCTCTACACGTCGGTCGGGGGCTTCCACTCCGTGGTGCGCACCGACGTCGTGCAGGCTCTCATCATGATTGCCGCAGCGGTCCTCCTCTACACCCGCATCGCCGGAGCCGCCGGCGGGCTCTCGGCGCTGCCCCGGCTCGAGGAATCGCCCGCGACCGCCCACCTCCTCGGCTGGAGCTCCGCCATGCCCCTTTCCCTGCTGCTCGGGGTGCTGTTCGCGACGACCGTCAAGTTCGTCGTGGAGCCGCGGCAGCTTTCGCGCTTCTTCGCGCTCGAGAGCCCGCGCGAAGCACGTCGGGGCGTGGTGGTGTCGACCCTGGCCTTCCTGGTGGTGTTCTCACTCCTCAGCCCTCTTGGCCTCTTCGCTCGCCTGCTCGACCTGCAGGTGGACGACAGCGACCGCGTGATCCCCGAGCTGCTCGCGCGCCCCGAGCTCTTCTCGGCTCCGGCAGCGTCGGTGCTGCTGCTCGCCATGCTCTCGGCCGCGATGTCGTCGCTCGACTCGGTGCTCCTCGTGCTCGCGTCTTCGTTCCAGCGCGACCTCGCAGACCCTCTGCGCAAGCTCGTCGGACGCGCAACAAGTGCACCCAGCGAAGCACTCCAGATCCGCGCGACACGGATCTCGGTCATCGTGTTCGCACTGATCACTGCCGCGGTTGCACTGCGCCCACCCGCCGGCATCGTCGAGCTCACGGCGTTCTCCGGAGCGCTCTACGGCGCGTGCTTCCTGCCCGCGGTGGTTCTCGGTCTCTACTGGCGCCGTGGCACGGGAGCGGGAACCCTTCTCTCCATCGCCACAGGCACCGCAACGCTCCTGCTGTGGCCTTTCACGCCCGCCGCCGCGTCCATCCACCCCGTCTTCCCTGCGATCCTCTTCTCGGGCATCGCCTACGTGGGCGCCGCCTTCTCCTCGAGCCACGTCGACGACCGCTACGTCGAAGGAGCGGCGGACCTCGACGCGGCCGGAGACGCTCCCGCCCCCTGACGGGTTGACGAAGGCGTCTCGTGGACCGGAATCGTGCCGTGCACCGTCGCGTTCTCCTGAAGCGACGACCCGGATGCGCCATCCCCGGGCACCCGATACAATCCCTGCGACAACTCCGAAACCACGGGCAGCACACCCGGCGCACGATCCCGCCGCGCCGGAGCGCGACCAGCCCAAGCTCGGCTCCCGAGCGCCTGCCCCACGACCCAGCGTCACGCCCCCAGGAGGCTCCCAGCTCATGAAGACTCGACTCGCTCGCTCCGCGAATGCGCGAGCGGCCCGCATCACGGCCGCTCTCTTCGCTACCCTCGCCTTGCTCGTTCTCGCGACCCCGGCCTTGGCTCAGGACGCCGAGGTCGAGATCGAGGTGAAGGACCTGAAAGACAAGCCGCTGCGCGACGTGAATGTCAGCGTCACGCAGGAGAGCTCGGGCTACTCGGCCTCCGGCGTCACGAACAAGAAGGGCAAGTTCGAGATCAGGATCCCGAACCCCAACGGCACCTACTCGTTCACCTTCTCGAAGGAAGGCCTCGCCACGCACACCGAGGAGTACCCCATCTCTGCCGGCAAGGTGACCACTGGCATCAAGCTCGTCGATCAGGAGACGATGAACAAGAAGCTCGGGGTCGACGCCTTCAACGACGGCGTGTCGAAGATCCAGGGCGGTGACGAAGACGGCGCCCTCGCAGCTTTCCAGAAAGCGGCCGAGATCCTGCCGGACGATCCGACCGTCGTGGAGGCCCATCGTCTGATCGCGATCATCCTCGCCGGGCGCGGTGAGATCGACACGGCCGCCACCGCACTCGACAAGTACCTCGGCATGAACCCGGCTGGCCTACAGGCCGCGGCACCCGCCGCATACCCGATCTTCCGCGCCAAGGGCGACCCGCGCCTCGGCGAGGTGCGCGACATGCTCACGCAGCTCGGCATTGCGAGCGACTTCGCGATCACCGTCTTCAACGAAGGCGTGAAGAAGACGCGCGCCGACGACAAGGACGGAGCCATGGCCGACTTCCAGGAGGCGCTGCTCCTCAACCCGAACCTGTCGAACGCGTATCAGTCGATGGCGGCGATCGAGTTCAACGAGAAGAACTACGAAGCCGCACTGCCGCACCTGGCGAAGCTCACGGAGCTCGATCCCCAGAACGGCGAGGGCCAGCGCCTTCTCCTCTTTTCGCTGATCAACACCGGGCAGATCGACAAGGCCAAAGGCGCGGCAACCGCCTGGGGCGCCATCAATCCGAGCGCACCTGACCAGATCCTCGAGCAGGCGAAGATCAAGTTCGAGCAGGACGACACGGCCACGGCCGAGGCCATGTTCCAGATGGTGCTCGACCTCGACGGTGAGCATGCCGACGGCAACCGCATGATGGGCATGCTCCACGCGCGGAAGGGGCGCGCAGACGAGGCGAAGAAGTTCCTCAACCGGTTCCTCGAGCTTTCGCCGAACCACCCCGAGGCCGAGTCGGCACGCGCAATGATCGCCGGCCTCTAGGGGGCTGCTTCGGGCGCGGCACTTGCCGCGCCCGTTCTCGTTCAGGGCGAGGTCGAGCGCAGGGCCTCGTGCGGCAGGGCCTCGACCGTCCCTCGGTGTCCGGTCATGGTCTCGGCGGCGACCAGAGCATTGAGCACGGCCTCTTCCGTCGCCTCGACCGCGGCGAGAAAGAGCGGGCTGAGCCTCGGCTCTGCAAGCACGTCCCCGGCGGCATCTTCAGCTGCCGCCAGGCCCGCGCGGCTCGTCGTGAAGGCGATCACGAAGTCGCCGGATCCGTGGGAGATGAACGAACCGGTCCGTGCCAGCCCGAGGGGAGCGCGCCGGGCCAGTCGCTCGAGCTGGCGGGCGTCGAGAGGAGCGTCCGTCGCCACCACGATCATGCAGGAGCCGTCGGCTCCGTCCTGTCCACCGCTTCCCGATCCGGGGTCGAGCGCGTCGCGGAACGCATAGCGACCAAGCTGCTCGCCCACGGGACGCCCGTCGACCTGGAGCACCCCCCCGAAGTTCGCCTGCACCAGCACCCCGACGGTGAAGCCACCCAGCGCCGGTGGCAGCCGCCGCGAGCTCGTGCCAATGCCGCCTTTCCACCCGAACGCCACGGTTCCCGTCCCGGCACCCACGTTCCCTTCGGGCACGACCCCGCCGGTCGCGGCCGAGATGGCCGTCCGCACGTGGGCATCGTTCACGGTGCGACGGCGAATGTCGTTCAGGTAGCCGTCGTTGGTCTCCCCCACCACCGCGTTCACGGAGCGGACGTCGTTGTTCCCGGGCTGTTCCAGCGTCCAGCGCACGACCGCCTCGAGCGCCGTCCCCACGCTCAGGGTGTTCGTCAGCACCACGGGGGTCTCCAGGGTGCCGAGCTCCTGCACTTGCAGAAACCCCGCGGCCTTCCCGAAGGCGTTCGCCACGTGTACGGCCGCCGGGACCTTCTGCGCGAAGAGGTTGCCGGAGTGCGGGAGGATCGCCGTGACGCCCGTGCGGACGTTGTCGCCCTCGACGACCGTACGGTGCCCGACGCGGACCCCGGCAACGTCGGTAATCGCGTTGAGCGGCCCCACCGGCAGGACACCGGGCTCGACGCCGAGGTCGCGCAAACGCTGGCTGAAGGCGGGGCTCGTACTCGCAAGCAAGCAGGCGAGCGCTGCTGCCCCCATGCACGCCCGCACTCTCGAGCTCAGCGTTCGCATCCGACCTCCTTCATGACGGCAGGTTAGAAGAGCCCAATCTCGGTGGGCCCGAGCTGGAGAGCGGGCTGTGGCCGCCCGATCTCCACCCCCAGCAGCTTCGCACGGTGCGGGCGCGTCATCAGGATTCGCCCACGTTCGAGCGTCGAGAGCGCCGCCCCCTTCTCCTGCGGCTCGCCCCAAGATCCGAGGAGCTCCCTCCAGGCGCTCGCGCGTGCTCCGGCGCGAATGTGAATCGGATCGACGCCGTACCAGTCGAGCGGCGGCTCGACGATGTGCACCTGCCGATCTTCGCCGAGCTCCGAAAGACCGACATGCAGCCTCTTCGCTCGAGCCATCAGATCGTCGTAGTCGTGCGAACGGCCGGGGAAGAAGGCGTTGGCAAAGACCACAAACCGTCGCCGCCCCAAGCGCGAGAGCGAGGCGAGCGGGGGTAGCGCCAGCGTGACGTCGGCACGCGGAGGGAACCTGTCCAGACACTCTTCGATCCAGCTGGTGATCCGGTCTTCGCTGGCGCCATAGATGAGGTCGTTGCCCACGTCCGTGAGGAGGACGTGCAGGCGCCTCTGCTCCAGGTGGCTCGACAGCCAGTGCCAGAGCCCGGACTGCAGAATGCCCGGCATCGTGCGCACGATGAAACGCGACGTAAGGGCAAACGAGCGGCCGTGGCCAAGCGCCAGCATCAGGCTCGCCTCCGGCCCCAGCCGCCGCCGCGCCTCCACCACGGCCACCGGGAGTCCTCGACGCAGGTTGCTCGCTCCCAGGAGCACGCCCACCGGCCCCGTACTGGACGCTTGGCTCATGGCTGTGACTCGGACGTCAGCACCGTCACGTCCTCGCCGTCCAGACGCACCTGGACGTGTCGCACCAGGAGCTCCTGGCCGTGCAGCGTGCCCTCGGCCTCCAGGGTCGCTCCGGAAAGGGGACCTTCGATCACCGCTCGACAGGAGACGACCGCCCCTCCCGCGTCTCGAGACAGCGACCCGCCCGTCTGGCGGAATCGCTCCGGCGAAGCGCCCAGCGCCTCCTGAACACGTCGGTCGGCCGCGGCGAACTTCAGCCCCATGTCGCAGAGCGCCATCGACTCCCCCGGGTACGCGCTGTCCAGGAAGCGGAGCGCGCCGAAGATCCCGGCGAAGACGACGAGAATCACGAGCAGCTTGAGAGCACCACAGCCAGCCCAGAGCCCCAACACTGCCCGGCCCGCGTCGCGAGCGCGTTCTGTGGCCTGCCGCCTTTGGGTCCGGCGCTCGTCCTCCGCCCAGCTGCGCTCATCCCGAGTCATTTTCGTGGCTCATCCTACGGCGCAGACAGGCTCGGGGCCCACACCGGGCCACATCTCGCGCAACCTCCGAAGCGAAGCAACACCGAACGGCTCGCTTCGAGAACGCAGCCCGCGAAAGCGGGCGGAGCATAGACCCGGATGTGATGCGCGGACCAGTCACGCTCGCGCCAACTTCCGGAGCGAGGCAACCCCGAAGGGGGTTGCTTCGAGCGTGAGGGATGAGCTTCTGGGATGTGCGAAGCCACACATCCCTGAAACTCCCGGCAAGCGACGCGCCGGAGGCGCATGGAGTGCGCAGCCCGCGAAAGCGGGCGGAGCATCGACTCCAGATGTGAGTTGTGTGGCATTCGCCACACAACTCACATCAGCAAGCGATACCCGAGCTTCATGAAGAAGGTGCGGCTCGTCTGCTCGAGGTCGAGGAACTGCAGATTGCCGAGCTCGTCGAGCGCCTCTCCACCGAGGCGGTCGTCGGAGTAGCCGAGAAAGAAGACCGTCTGCGGGTTCAGCTTGTACGAGAAGAGCAGCTGGTTGAACAGGCGCTCGGTCTTCGGGTCGACCGTGGCGTCGTACAGCTCCGCCTCGCGGGCGATGTCGCGATACTGCACGATCGCGCGCACGAACGTCCGCGGCGTGAACTGGTACACGAGACGCACCTGGCTGAGGTTCGCCTCGAAGAGGCGGCCACCGTCCACGTCGAGCTGCTGCAGCGTGTGGTTCGCCCGCAGCTTGAAGCGCCGGCCCATGTCGAGCTCCAGCCGAGGGCGCAAGGTGACCGACTCGGCGGCACGCGTGTGGGCGAAGTCGATCGAGTCACCCCAGTTGGAGCTGAGCGACCACTGGAACGACCCCAGCGGGCGGGAGGACAGACTGAGCCAGTGACCGTCCTGATCGAAGACCCGTCCGTTCCACGAGCTCTCGCCGGTGTAGGTGCCGAACGACAGGCGCGACTGCAGCTTGCCGTTGATCTGGTAGCGCAGCTGGTTCTGACGGTTCAGCATGCCGCCGTCCACGTCCTCCAGCTGCCGTACCTCGGCGCTCACGCTCTGGTAGGTCCACAGGCCGCCCGAGTCGCGCCGCCAGATGCGCTCGAGATCGGCTGAGCCGCGACGATAACCCACGCGCGGCATGAAGCCGAGGTCGGCGCGAAAGTCGTCGCCGACCTGCGTGTAGCCGAGGTCCCACTCCCAGTCGCGCGAGTCGTGGCGGTAGGCCACCGTGAGCGCGTGATCGTCGACGTTCTGCTCCGGGAGCTCCGAGCCCTCGACCACCTCGTCGGGGTACACGGTGTCCGTGAAGAGGAACTGCGCCTCGATCACGTCGCGAGGCGAGAACGCGACGAGGCCGTGCACGCCGGCCACGGTGTTCTCGTACTCCTCGCCCTCCCGCGCGGTGACCATTGCGCCGAAGTTGGACCGCTCGCCGACGTTGCGGTTGTAGGTGATCACGGAGGAGGTGCTCGTGCCCTCGGCCTGCGCCGACGACGAGAACTGCCGCCCCGGAATCAGGAGGTTGGTCACCTCGTCCTCGGCCACGAAGACACCGATGCCATTGCGCCCCTGTTGCCCCGTCAGCTTGAGCCCCCACGAGGGGTCGACGATGCTGCGGGTCTGCACCGCGCGAAACGGGGTGCTGAAGCTGTCCGCACCCTCGAGGAAAAACGGGCGCGTCTCGGGGAAGTTGATGGCGAACGTGCGGTTGATCTCGAGCTGCGCGACATCCGCCTCCACCTGCGAGAAGTCGGGGTTCGCGGTGGCCGACAGCGTGAGGCTGGGCGTCATGCCCCAGCGCACCGTGGCGCCGGCGTCGACCTCCTCCGCGCCAGACTCGAGATCGCCGCTGTCGCCCAGGGTGTCCGCACGCCCGCCCACGAGCGTGGGAACGACCTCGAGGTTGCGCCCCGCGCTGATGCCGCGAAAGCCGGAGAGCTTCGGGTACTGGCAGAGGGTGCAGTCGTTGTCGCGGTCCCGCGGCACCGCCGAGAGCGATCTGCGATCGGAGCGCGGATGCGAGCGCTGCACGTCGAAGCCCCACGTCTGAGGCCCACTCCCCGCCTGGAAACGGAGCGTGGAGAACGGAATCTCCATCTCCACCGAGTAGCCCCACGGGTGGATCTTGCCGCGCGAGCTCCACACGCCGTCCCACGAGCGATCGCCCCAGCCGCGGCCGGCGCGGTCCATCTGAATGCCGAGAGGGTTGGCGCGCAGGTAGTAGGCCCGGCGCTGGTCGTTGAAAGTGTCGATGACCAGCTCGACGGCGTCGTCGTCCCAGGCGGTGTCGCGATCGCTCATGCGAGCGCGGATCTGCTCCGGCTCCGGATCCCACGCCTTGAACGCGACGTACAGGTGGCTGTCGGTGTGGGCGAGGTAGGCCTCGGTGCGGATGCCCGCGGCCGCGTTCTCGCCGGGCCAGATCTCGTAGGGCATCTCGAGGCGCAGCGCGTCGCGCCACATCTCCTCGTCGACGACCCCGTCCACGCGCGGCGCCTCGTCCCAGCGCGGGATGTTCCAGCGCTTCGACTGCGCCTCTTCGATCTCCGCCGACGAAAGGTGTCCGCGCGCGGCCCGCGCTCGTCCTGCGCCTTCCGCCGCACCGGGAAGCGCCGGCAGCAGCAGGACCGCACACGCCAGACCCGCAAGGAGTCGGGGCGCACGGGCGTCGGTGTCAGGTCGGGAAGCGGCGGCTGGAGTCACGCGAGCAAGCGGATGGCAAAAGAGATCAGGAGAGACGACAAAAATGTAGATTCCGAGCGAGCGCGACGTCGAAAGGAGACCGGCGACGCCGGAACGGTCCGAGTATAGCCCAACAAATCCTGCATTTGCAGCGCGTTTCCCCCGTTTCTTTCTCCGACCACTTGACAGAATCGGACCACGTCGGCCACGATTAGCACTCACTCGCATCGAGTGCTAACAAACCCGTCCAACCGGATCTCCAGGAACTCCAGCGACAGCAGAGACTCCAGATCCAACGGATCACGCGGTGGCTCCGATCCCCTGTCTCGGCGACGCCGAGCCGTGTCGGGCCCATCGCACGCAGGCGCCGCACGGAGGGCATCCCACGAGCGGCCGACTTCAACCCTCACCCTCAACTGAGACATCAGGAGACAAGGTAGTGAACGTACGTCCGCTGCACGACCGCGTTCTGGTCAAGCGACTCGAAGAGACCGAGCAGGTTCGGGGCGGGATCATCATCCCCGACTCCGCCAAAGAGAAGCCGCAGGAAGCCGAAGTGATCGCCGTGGGCCCGGGCAAGGCCCAGGACAACGGCGAGCGCGCTCCGATGGACGTCGCCGTGGGCGACAAGGTCCTCGTGGGCAAGTACTCCGGCAGCGACATCAAGATCGACGACGAAGAGTACGTGATCCTGCGCGAGGACGAGATCCTCGCCGTGGTCGGCTAACGCGCTCTTAGGAAAGGAATCACAACATGGCAAAGCAGATTGTCTACTCGGAGGACGCCAGGGCTGCCATCCTTCGCGGTGTGAACAAGCTGGCCGACGCGGTCAAGGTCACCCTCGGCCCCAAGGGACGCAACGTCGTCCTCGAGAAGTCGTTCGGCTCCCCCACCATCACCAAGGACGGTGTGACCGTGGCCAAGGAGATCGAGCTCCAGGACACACTCGAGAACATGGGCGCACAGATGGTGCGCGAGGTCGCTTCGAAGACCTCCGACGTGGCCGGTGACGGCACCACCACGGCGACCGTGCTCGCCCAGGCCATCCTCCGCGAGGGCACGAAGAACGTGACCGCGGGCGCCAACCCGATGGAGCTCAAGCGTGGCATCGAGCTCGCCGTCGAAGCGGCCGTCGAGGCCGTCGACGAGCAGGCCGTGCCCGTCAAGGGCTCCGGCCAGATCGCCAGCGTCGGCACCATCTCGGCCAACAACGACAAAGAGATCGGCGCGATCATCGCCGAGGCGATGGACAAGGTCGGCAAAGACGGCGTCATCACCGTCGAGGAGGCCAAGGGCCTGCAGACCGAGCTCGAGGTCGTCGAGGGCATGCAGTTCGATCGCGGCTACCTCTCGCCGTACTTCGTCACCGATGCCGAGCGCATGGAGACCGTCCTCGAGAACGTGATGATCCTCCTCCACGAGAAGAAGATCTCCAACATGAAGGATCTCCTGCCGATTCTCGAGCAGGTCGCCAAGCAGGGTCGGCCCTTCCTCATCCTCGCCGAGGACGTCGAGGGTGAGGCTCTGGCCACCCTCGTGGTCAACAAGCTGCGCGGCACGCTGCAGATCGCGGCCGTCAAGGCTCCGGGCTTTGGCGACCGTCGCAAGGCGATGCTCGAGGACATCGGCATTCTCACCGGTGGGCGCGTGATCACCGAGGATCTCGGCATCAAGCTCGAGAGCGTCACCTGGGAGGATCTCGGCGAGGCGAAGAAGATCGTCATCTCCAAGGACGACACCACCATCGTCACCGACACCGGCAGCAAGGCTCGCCGTGAGGCGATCGCCGGCCGTGTCGCCCAGATCCGCAACCAGATCGAGGAGACCTCCTCGGACTACGACCGCGAGAAGCTCCAGGAGCGCCTGGCCAAGCTCGTCGGTGGTGTTGCGGTGATCCGTGTCGGTGCTGCCACCGAGACGGAGATGAAGGAGAAGAAGGCCCGCGTCGAGGACGCGATGTACGCCACCAAGGCTGCGGTCGAGGGCGGCATCGTTCCCGGCGGCGGCGTCACCCTGCTGCGCTGCATCGAGGCCGTCGAGAAGGCGCGCAGCAAGGCCCGCGGCGACGAGAAGATCGGCGTCGACATCGTCCTGCGCTCGCTGCAGGAGCCCAGCCGTCAGATCGCCGTCAACGCCGGCGAGGAGGGCTCGGTCATCGTGCGCGACGTCATGCAGGAGAAGGGTGGCACCGGCTACAACGCTGCCAGCGGCAAGATGGAAGACCTCTTCAAGGCCGGCGTCATCGACCCGGCGAAGGTCACCAAGACGGCCCTGCAGAACGCCTCGTCGATCTCCGGCCTCATGCTCACCACCGAGGCTCTCGTCTCCGAGATCAAGGAGGAGAGTGACGGCGGTGGCGCTCCGGGCGGCATGCCCGACATGGGCGGCATGGGCGGCATGGGCGGCATGATGTAGCTGCCGGTCTTCAGACCGGTCTTGCGTCGGGCGAGACATCAAAGGGCGGTCCCTCGGGATCGCCCTTTCTTGTTCCAGGCCGGCTGAACGGAACCCGTCTCAGCACCTCGCCGGCGCTAGTTGCGGGAGCACAGCTCTCCAGAGTTCGAATCCCGTTACGGCTACGACCTGCCAACGGGGGTTGCCTGTCAACCCGCACGCGCTTCAGTGCGACTCGATCGCCGGAGTCCCGAGCCTCGGGCCTTCACATCGGCGCACCGAAGGCGCGTCCAAGTCGATCTCGTCGGAATGAACCTGGTGTGCAGAGTGTTCGAGGTTTTGAGAGTGGACGTCGGCGTCCGCGCAGAGCAATCCTTCCGTCCCCGAAGCGATTCCCCTCCAAGGCGTTTCTTCCTGAGCGGCCAGTGTCGCCTCGCGCCCGTTCGAACGCGACTCGCGGGCAGCTCGGCATTCGGCTGTGAGCCCGCAACCAACACCGCCACGCGGAGAGGAAGAAACCATGAGCAAGCGAATCTATGTCGGCAACCTACCCTTCTCGACGAACGACCAGAGCCTGAAAGAGCTGTTCAGCGAGTACGGCCCGGTCGAGGGATCGACGGTCATCACGGATCGAGAGTCTGGTCGGTCGCGAGGCTTCGGCTTCGTCGAGATGTCCGACGGCGGAGACGAAGCGATTTCGGCGCTGAACGGCCTCTCGGTCGATGGGCGCAACCTGACAGTCAACGAAGCTCGGCCTCGTCGCTGACCATCGTCTCAAGAAGAAGCTCGCCTCGGGAGGTTCGTCCCGAGGTTCGCCAGCCGCCCGACGGCGCGAGGCGAGCGTTGCGTCAGATCACTTCGCCGGGGCTTCTCGCGGACCGGGACCTGGCTTTCCTGCACCGATCGACCGCTCTGGCGGCCAGACCCCGGCGGCCCATCCGCCTGGCCCTTGCCCACGGGGCGTGGCGCATCGGGAGTTCGTGATCCGTGACCACCTCAGCGCCTCGAACTCAGGGAGAAGCGCCATGCGTGTCTACGTCGGGAATCTGAACCTCGGCTCCACCGAGCAGCAGCTGGACGTTCTTTTCGGTCGATACGGGGATATCTCCCGAATCGAGATCATTCTCGACGACCCGGCGGGCGAACTCTGCGCCCATGGCTTCGTCGACATGTTGAACGGCGGAGGCGCCGCAGTCTCGGCCCTGAATGGTCGTCGATTGGATGGTCGCAAGCTTCGAGTGCACGCCGTGCGAGCCCGCTCGGATCTCGCCTCGTTGCGAGCCGACATCGTCAGGGCACGGAACGAGTGAATCGGGTGCTGTCCTGAGCGTGGAGTGAAAAGAAGACCTCGAAGGGTCCAGTCGGGTAGGGCGAGAACGGCACACCAACGGGCGTCGAGGCAGCGACTGACTCGAAGCCAAAAAGGAGCAGCGGGTGGGAAACGAAGAACTGTTGGTGAAAGGGATGGCGAGAAGATGCCGAGAGCTGATCGAGAGGTCGGAGGCCGTCGATGCGAGTTTGCCTGCGGCGCTCCAGCGCGAGCACCTGCTTCGCATGTGCGAGCGCATCGAGAATCATGCCGAGACCTGGCCCGAGAACAGGCTCCATCGCTGGGTCGGCTTCGTTCAGTGCGCGATGATGGCCAACGGCATGCTGGAGCTGAACGACGCCAAGGTGATGTTCGAGGCGGTCAAGAACAGGTTTGCCGCGACCAGCGACGATCCGGATCTGATCGATCACCTCGATCCGACCTCATTCTTCGAGTTGGAGCTGGGCGGACAAGGCTGAGCTGGCCAAAGGGCTTCGAGATCACGGAGTGTCGGCCGGTCGCGGTCACGGGTGTCGGTTTCCGTCGCAGAGTAGGAGCATCTGCCCTCGAGTCGACCTCCTGAGATGAAGAAGAGCGACTTCTGGAAACAGCGCCTCGCTCCCTACGCCCGAGCGAACGACAGGCGTGCCGCCTGGCAGATCGTCAGTACGGGCGCACTGTTCGTCGTCACCTGGTGGCTGATGCTGAAGAGCCTTGCGATCGGCTGGTGGGTTCCCTGTCTCCTGGCACCGTTGGGCGGCGGTCTCCTGGTACGGCTCTTCATCATCCAGCACGACTGCGGCCACGGATCCTTCTTCCGTTCCCGAAGGCTCAACGACAGTCTCGGGTTCGCCCTGGGCATCGTGACACTCACGCCCTATCTCTGGTGGAAGCGCAACCATGCCGTCCACCACGGCTCCTCGGGCGATCTCGACCGAAGGTCGATCGGCGATGTCCGCACGCTCACCATGGACGAGTATCAGGCGCTGCCCTGGACTGGCCGAACGGCGTACCGTCTGTACCGCCATCCGCTCGTTCTGCTGGGGCTCGGACCGATCTGGCTCTTCGGATTCAAGCACCGTCTGCCGATCGGAACACCTTGGTCCTGGCGCCGCGAATGGCGCGACGTGCTGCTCAACAACGTCGTCCTCGCGGCGATCGTCGTGGTCTTTTCCCAGACGATCGGCCTGGTGCCTCTTCTCCTGGTCCACGCTCCCGTCTTCCTGGTCTCGGCGACCGCCGGAGTCTGGCTCTTCTATGTGCAGCACCAGTTCGAAGACACCCTGTGGGCCGAGACGGAGAATTGGGACTTCTTCGACGCCGGCCTTCACGGCAGCTCGTTCTACGACCTGCCGAGAGTTCTGCACTGGTTCACCGGCAACATCGGGTATCACCATCTACACCACCTCGCGAGTCACATCCCCAACTACGCGCTGGCCCGTTGCTGTGACGAGGTCAGCGAGCTCCGGAGCGTCCCAAAACTCGGGATGCTCCAGAGTGTCGGTTGTCTGCGCCTGAAGTTGTGGGACCGGGAGGCGCAGAAGCTCGTTCCATTTCCCCGGTCGGCTCGGTCTTGGTTCCGACGAAGCGTCGCCGAGTCGAACTGAGGCCTCGAGGACTCTCCGAGTCGGGCATCGAGGACCTTTGGTGAACATGGTGAGCACACTCGACATCACTCTGCGCGTCGGCTGCAATCTGGTCTACGAGGCCGCCGGCCCGGCCACGCTACTCCTCAATCTGAGGCTGTGTCGCGATCCCCACCTCGACGTGGTCTTCGAAGCGCTGGCCCTGGGTGAGGGGCTTCCCTCGGAAGAATTCACCGACAGTCACGGAAACCAGGTCCTACGGATCGGTCTCGCGCCGGGCACGAACTGCTTCAAGCACGATGCGATCGTCGCGGTGAGCTCGCTCCCGGACAACCGGGGCACGCGCTTCGGGGCCGCTCAGGCCCCCGGATCACTGCCTCCGGACCTCCTGCGATACACCCTCCCGAGTCGCTACTGCGACTCCGACAAGCTCAATGACTTCGCCTGGGAGCGGTTCGGGCGCATCGAGCACGGCCGAGCACGGATCGAGGCGATCAGCCGTTGGATCCACGAGAACATCGAGTATCGCCACGAGTCGGGCAGGTCCGATCTCTCGGCTTGGGACGTGCTGCAGCGTGGATATGGCGTCTGTCGAGACTTCGCGCACATCAGCGTGGCACTCAATCGGTGTTTCAACCTTCCCGCGCGCTACGTGAGCGGCTATCTGCCGGACGTCGGCGTTGCCGAGACCCACGATGCGATGGACTTCCACGCGTACTCGGAGGTGTACCTCGGCGATGCCTGGTACACGAGCGATCCGCGGTTTCACGTTCCCCGCATCGGTCGAGTTCGAGTCGCTTGTGGCCAGGACGCCGTCGATGGCGCGTTCTCCACCATCTACGGCGCCGCGATCCTGACCGACTTTCAGGTCTGGACGTACCAAGTGGAGCGGGGAGCGGTCGGCGTCGGCGATCCCATCGACCTCAGTCGGCGGCTCGACAACCAGTGGACGATCAAAAGGGACCCGGCGGTCTAGGATGTGATCCCTGGTGCCCCTGAAAGATTCCCCCAACAACCCCGAACAGTCTCCAGGCAACCTTGGAGAAGATTCGCAGTCACGGCCCATCTCGGTCGCCATCGAGCGCCTCGATCCAGTCCCGAAGTGATAGAACAGTCCCCAGGCCGTCTAGGCCACCATCTTGCAGTGGAGAGAGGTGTCGAGCCAGACTCCTGCCGATCAGGAGCACATTCAATGGCGCGGCGCCCTTCCCGCTGAATTCGCGACCAGCCGGCGCGCAAAGCAACGGCCCAGCAGGTCCCCTGAAGGGAGACTTCGTTGACGATTGCTTTGACTCTGCTCCTCGTTCTCGGCGGCCTGGCACTCGCCGCCTACGTGTACCGCGACCGACTCTTTCCTGCCCCAGAAGTGGACAACTCTGCCCACGAGGCGCAGCAGAAAGCGGTTCGCCGGGCCCTTGCCTCCAGAAAAGACTGACCTCGGGAGTCACCGCAGCTCGAACGGAGTCGGCTGAAGCGTCGAGACGCAGCTGACGTCGCCCCCGGAGAAGTCGTCACGACTGAGGAAGTCGAGAATCATCGCGTCGACGCAAACGGGGTCGCTGCCGTCGTAGGGCAGATGCCCGGCATGCGGCACCGCCACGACCCGAGCGTTCTCCAGTGTCGCCGATACCTCCTCGGCTTTCGAGAGCGGCGTGATCGGGTCGCGATCTCCTGTGATCAGAAGGGCCGGCACCGACGACACAACCGGGGCGCCCTAGTGACGTGCTCCCCGTAAACTCGGTCCGCTCCCGGATGGGAGAATCACCGGAATGACCCCACCCCGTGCCTCCGGCCACTTCTCGTCGCGATCGGTCGAAAATGCACTGCTCCCCATCACCTAGAAATCACCTACTGGGTGCGTTTCACCCCATGATTGTAGGCAACGCGGCCCACGGAGCATCATGGGCGGCATGATGTAACGAACCCGCAAGGGTTCGCTGGCAGTTTGGCAGACCAAACTGCTGAGGCCGCTCCGTTCTACCCGGACGGAACCAAGGGCGACCCTTCTGGGGTCGCCCTTTTGCGTTTGAGGAAGGGAGCGTCGGACGAGCGACGGCGATCGAGCCTCGAGCGTCGCCAGGCCTCCATTCCGACCTCGCGAGTTGCACATGTCAGATGACATGCAGTAACCTGTCACATGACATGTCAATGGGAACCCTGGAGGCCGAGCCGACCGCTCTCACCGATCGCCAGCGAGAGATTCTCGACGCCGCAATCGAGATCCTTGCGTCTGAGGGTTACAGCAAACTGACCCTGCGAGCCCTCGCCCGCAGGAGCGGCATGAAGCTGGGTGCACTGCAGTATCACTTCCGCACCTGGGAAGACTTGCTCCGAGCGCTGGCCGGCTACATCTCGGACGCCTATCGACAGACGTTCGATGCCCTGGGAACGGACAACAAGCGCCCTGGTCTCGAAGAATTCGTCCGCTTCATCCTGGCCGACGAGGCTGGCGTGAGCCTGCAGTCCGATCTCCTTCTTCCTCAGCTGTGGGCGATGGCTCGGGTGGAGCCACTGATGGCAGCGCTGCTGGACGACATCTACGCCCGCTACCTACGCGACCTGGAGGCCTGCCTGATGGACGTCGGGAGCCCGTCGCCTCGGGCAGATGCACTGGCCCTCATGTCGATGATGGAAGGAACCACACTCTTCGTCGGCCGCGGCAGTCGATGGGAACAGGATGGCGAGGCCGTGCACGATGCGGTGCTGGCGTTCGCGGCCGCGCGCTACCGGACGGGACCACGGCGGGAGAAGCCATGAGCGATCCGCGTCGTGCCGGGAGCAAAACCCATCTCGATCGCCAGATTCACCCCGGCGCTTCCACTCTCCCGCGGGTGATGGTGGTTGCAGGGATCGGCTTTGATGAGAGATGGGTTCCAAGAGCAGAAGCGTGCTTGTAGAGGAGATTCAATGATGCGGAGTGCAGGTCAGATCGTGGTTCTGATGGTCGTTCTGGGAGGTTCAACGATGGCTGCGAGCGACGAAACGGTCATGCCGGCAAAGATCAGCAAGTCTGAACTTGGAGGAAAGCTCTTCGAGCGCCCCGAGATGGCGGAGAGAACTCACAGCGACGGGCACGTGACGCAGTCGGTGACGACGCTGGTCTCGAGCGACAAGAGCTTCTCCTCCGGCATGTACAAGTCGGGCAAGACACGCATCGAGATCACCCAGCCGTACGGTGTCGACGAGTTCATGTACTTCCTCGAGGGCGGCGTCACTCTGACTTCGTCCGACGGAACGCAGCTCGTGATCGACGCCGGTGAAGCGGTAACCGTCCCGAAAGAGTGGACTGGAGTCTTCGAAACCGACGGCTACACGAAGATCTGGGTCATCTACTCCCCTCGTGAGTAAGGCGATCGGGCGCCACGCGTGCGAGCACAGCTCGCCGCAGCTGCCCCTCTCTCCCCGCGAGCCCTCCGAAAGGGCTCGCCGTCTTTCGCCTCACCATGCCGACGAGGCTCTGAGGTTCGAGCGAGCAACAAACGACACGGAGGTTTGGTCATGAGAATTCCGGGACTACTGGTTGCCTTGCTTGCGGCGGCTTGCGCAACGCAGGTCAAGGCAGAGCCGACACTGGTGTCGTTGAATGCGGAGCAGTTGCGGAATCTCGAGCTCGACAGCATTCCACCCTGGCCAGAGGGAGTGGTGCTCTCAGGCACCAACCAGCACTGGCAGAAGGTGCTCCACAGAGGCGACTTCGTCGTTGTCGTCTACGAAGCCATGCCCGCGCTAATCGATGTCAGTGCACCTTACCCCTACGACGAGTACGTCCAGGTTCTCGAGGGCGAGGTGACGCTCATCTCCCTTGATGGTGCCAAACAGACCTACCGCGTGGGTGACAGTTTTACGGTGCCCAAAGGATGGATGGGAACCTGGCACATGCCGGTCAAGTTTCGCGAGCTGATCGTTGTCGAAACCCAGGCCTGGGTGGCATCGGGCGAGTGAGCCACAAAGCGAGTTCCAGTGCGATGAAGTACAACATCACGCGACGAGACTTCCTGAACGGTGTGGCTGTTGGAACGGGTGCGGCGTTGCTCGCGCCCGATTCGACGTTCGCTCAAGCCCCGCCCGTGACCACTTCTGTCAGTTACCCGCCGACACTCACCGGGCTGAGAGGCAACCACCCCGGCTCGTTCGAGGTATCGCACGCCCTCGCCTGGCGCGGGGACAAACCCGCCGCGCATCGCAAACTCGACGAGCACTACGACCTGGTGATCGTGGGTGCGGGCATCAGTGGTCTTGCGGCTGCCAGGTTCTACCAACAACGCATGGGACCCGAGGCGAAGATCCTGCTCCTCGACAATCATGACGACTTCGGTGGGCATGCCAAGCGCAACGAGTTTCACGAGGCTGGGCACATGTTGCTCGGCGTCGGGGGCTCGGTGAACCTGGAGAGCCCCGGGGACTACAGCGAGGTGGCGAAAGGCCTCCTCCTGGAGGATCTCGGCGTCGACCTCGACGCGATGAGGGCCAACATCGGCGACTGGGCCATCTTCAACTCGAAGAACGGAACTGTGCTGGCGGCTCAGGGCCCTGACGGCCACGTCTCTGTCGCCGCCAAGTGGAACGAGCTCATGGTTGGCATGGGCGATTGCGAGCCCGCGGTCCGGGCTTTGCCCGTGCCTCGGTCGGAACAGGACAAGTTGATCGAGTTTTTTGGCGGCGACGTCGACTACCTGGCCGACTTGTCACTGAGTGAAAAGCAAACCTACGTTCAGTCTGTCAGTTACGCCCAGTTTCTCGAGGAACGAGTTGGCTTGGCAGAAGAGACTGCGTCGATCTTCTACCCGGTTCCCAAGCTGATCTTTGGACCTGCCGCGCCGAGAATGAGCGTCTTGGAGGCGCTCTATCTGGGCTGCCCCGGCATCCAGGGTATGAGCTGGCTTGGTGAATTGGCGGAGCAGCTCATCGCCGGCATTGCAGCCGGTAACGAGTCGTCTCTGTACTTTCCGGACGGCAATGCATCCGTGGCACGGCTGCTGGTGCACAAACTGATCCCGAAGGTGGCCCCCGGTGCCAAGGGATTCAGCGACATCGCGGCAAGCCGCTTCGACTACTCCGCCCTAGATCGTTCCGATAGTGCGGTCCGTTTGCGGCTGAACAGTACGGTGGTAGGCGTGCGAGACAACGGCAACAGCCGTGTCGACGTCGACTACGTCCAAGGCAACAACGCTTTGAGTGTCACGGGCGACCACTGTGTGCTGGCCTGCTACAACAGCGCGATCCCCCACCTGTGTCCGGAACTACCCGAGAGCCAAAAGGAAGCGCTGCGCTACGGGGTCAAGGTGCCGCTGGTGCTGACCAACGTGGTCTTGAAGGACGGGCAGGCCTGGTCGAAGCTCGGCGCCGGTTCGGTGAGCTGCCCTCACGACCCATACGTCGTGATGACCGTCGCGCCACCAACGACCACAGGGGGTCACCAACCGCCGCGCGGACCGGGGGACCCGATGACAGTCTTCCTGCTCGGAGTCCCTACGGTGAAGCCGAAGGGCACTGAGACCAGTCGTGAGCTGCTCCTCCGGGCGCGACACGATGTGTACGCGACGAACTTCGAAACGTACGAGCAGGAGATCCGAGCCCAACTTCAGGGAGTGCTAGGTCGGCATGGCTTCAATCACGAGACCGATATCAAGGCGATCACCGTGAACCGCTGGCCTCACGGGTACGCCTACGAGTACATGTCATTGGATGACCCGGAGTGGGCCGAAGGGCAGGCACCGCATGAGATCGGGCGAGCCCGGTTCGGCAGGATCTCGATTGCCAACTCCGATTCAGAGGCTCACGCTTATCTGGATTCGGCCATTGACGCTGCCTGGCGAGCGATCGAAGAACAAACCAGCTAGAAGTCAACGATGCGCAGCCGCATTGCCCAGCGTTGACGACGAGCTCACCGCAATCGAAGGGCTCTACGTGACCAAGAGTCACGCAGACAGTCTGGGTCATCCACTCCCGGCGTGAGTACGGCCAGCCTCCCGAGTCGCGAGATCGCGCCCGACGCCGAAGCGGGGCGACTCGGCTCCCTCGACCTCTTCCGCGGCCTCACGATGTTCCTGCTGGTCGCCGAGGCGGCAGGCGTCTACAGGGCTCTGGGCCAAGCAACGTCGGCCGACTCTCTGCCGGGGATGTTGGTTTCGCAGTTCCACCACCATCCGTGGCACGGCCTGCGCTTCTGGGATCTCGTGCAGCCCTTCTTCATGTTCATCGTCGCCTTTCGCCAGGCGGACAGGCGCCTACAATTCGTGATGAGGTCACAACGCTTCGCCTGAGACCTTCTGAACGGGAGTTGTTCGTTGCCATGCAGGCCCCCTCGCAGCCCTCCGACCTCAACCCGAGGCCGTCACGGATCCTCGACGGGCTGGTCCTCCTCACGGCAGCCCTTCTGCTCACCTTCTGGAGCCTCCAGTGGTCGGACGCGGCACCATCCGACCGGTTCGTCTCATGGACCTTCACGCGGCCCGACCTGGTGACCCTTGCGCTCGGCCTTCACGCAGTGCTTTTCGCCTTGATCCTTCGCCGAGTTCTGCGGAGGGGGCAGCGGAGCCGCGAGGCGGCGGAGCTACTAGGACGAGCAGGGCTCGTGATTCTCACCCTCGTCTTTGCCGCAGGCCTGCTGGCCGCCGCCAACCACGCACTCCAGCTGACGGGTGACGGTCTACTCAGCGCCAAGCTTCGCCAGTACGACGAGATCGCGGAGCAGGTCGACACGGTGTTCCTCGGATCGAGTCGCATCTATCGGCATCTCGATCCGGTGGTGTATGACCGCACGAGGGCCGCGCGCGGCAAGGTGGGGCTCTCGTTCAACCTGGGCGTACCCGACATGCGCATGCTCGAGGTGCTCTACCTGGCGGAGTGGGTCCTGGGGCGCTCGGAGACGGTCGAGCTCCTGATCGTCGAAGCCACCTCCGGCCCTCTCGAGCTTCCGGAGTGGAACAGCACCGCCGAGCGCACCGTGGCCTGGCACGACCTCGAGGCAATGTCTCGGATACGGCGCGGGATCCCGCAGCTCGAAGTGAGCGCCCGGAAGCGCGCCGCTTTGCTCGCGGCCCATCTCGAGGTGTTCCAGCGACGCACGGCGGCGGTGGGTCGCGGGCTCACACTCCTCCGCTCGGAGCCTTGGCCCGGGCTGCCGGCGTCGCAGCGCGGCTACCAGTCGCTCGAGCAGAACCAGCGCCACCCCATCTCCGGCGACGAGGCAGACGAGCTCGTGCAGCGATGGAGTCGGCTCCACGAGCGACCGGGCGATTGGAGCCGCAGCCTGGCGCGCCTCCAGCGCGAGGGCACAGGCGGTCGGACCACGGATGTGTTCGAGCAGGAGCTCTTTGCGGAGCTCGAGGCGCTCGCTGCCGAGCACGGTGCTCGGGTCGTGTGGCTCGTCTCCCCCGGCCCAAGGCGCCGTCCCAACCTCATCGCGGCGGCCGAGAGTGGGATCACCCCGACCGTGCTGCGGTTCGACGACCCGGTGGCCTATCCCGAGTTCTACGAGGCGGCAGGGCGCTTCGACCGTCATCACCTGAACCGTGAGATGGCTGCGCGCATGACGAGGCTGGTGGCGGAGGCAGTTCCAGAGGCCCTCTCCAAGCCAGCGGCGACACCTTGATCTTCACCGAGCTGCGCTTCTTCGCGTTCTTCGCCCTCGTCTTCGTCGTCACGTGGGGGCTCGAGTCGAACCGCTCCCGCAAGCTCTGGCTGCTGGTGGCCAGCTACGCTTTCTACTCCGCCTGGGACTGGCGCTTCCTGTCTCTGATCCTGGTCTCGACGCTGGTCGACTACGCGGTGGGCCTGGCCCTTGGCGCCCAGCAGCGGCAGAGTCGGCGGCGCCTTCTTCTGGGCGCGAGCTTGGCCGTCAATCTGGGGCTGCTCGCAACCTTCAAGTACGCGGGCTTCTTCATCCAGAGCGCCGAGGAGCTGCTGGCCTGGCTCGGTCTCGAGACGAGTCGTTCGAGCCTCGAGATCGTGCTGCCTGTCGGAATCAGCTTCTACACCTTCCAGACTCTCAGCTACACGATCGACATCTATCGGCGACAGCTCGAGCCGAGCCGCAGCCTGCTCGATGTCGCCCTGTTCGTCGCCTTCTTTCCTCAGCTGGTCGCGGGCCCGATCGTGCGCGCCTCGCATTTCCTGCCGCAGCTCGCGAGGAGAGCCCAGTGGAAGATGGTGCGCGCTCGGCCGCTTCTCGTGCTCTTCCTCACGGGCTTCGTCAAGAAGGCCTGCATCGCCGACAACGTCGCCGTTCCGGTCGACGCCTACTTCGGCTCGCCCGCGTCGTATGGATCCGCGGCTGCCTGGCTGGCCGTGCTGCTGTTTGCCATCCAGATCTACTGCGACTTCTCGGGCTACTCCGACATGGCCATCGCCATGGCGGGTCTCCTGGGCTTCCATCTAGGGGAGAACTTTCGCCATCCCTACGTCGCAGCGAGCCCGCGCGAGTTCTGGCAACGCTGGCACATCAGCCTGTCGACTTGGCTGCGCGACTACCTCTACATTCCACTGGGCGGAAACCGCGGCGGGGCCGCCAGGGCAACCCGCAACCTGATGCTCACCATGGTGCTGGGCGGGCTCTGGCACGGCGCCGCCTGGCGTTTTCTCTTCTGGGGCTTCCTTCACGGGCTCGCCCTGGCCGTGCATCGCGTATTGCGCAAGGCCCCGTGGAACCGGTCGAGCGTTGCGGACAAAGCCGGTGTTCTGCAACGGCCGCTGCCCCGTTGGTTGAGCAGCGCCCTGGGCATCGTGCTCACGCAGGGCGTGGTGAGCATCGGATGGATCTTCTTTCGCGCTCCGGACTGGACGACTGCCTTCACGACGTTGCGGGCCATTGCGGGCGACGCCGCCGGCAGCGGGGCGCTCGATTCCCGCTGGTGGCTCCTCATCCTGGCCTTCGGTGCGCTTCACGCCCTCTCTGCGCGCTCAGCAGGAAAGGGCCTCACCTCCCGGGTGCCGCGGCCTGTCTTCGCCGCCGGCTACGGCCTCGCCGCCGCAGTGACAATCCTGTTCGTGCAGGTCGACGTGCAGCCTTTCATCTACTTCCAGTTCTGAAGCTCGGACTCGCGGCCCGTCCCGGGATCCACCCGGTTCCTGGCCAACGCGGAGACCGTGTAGTGACCGAGGGAGGTCCCGGCGGCGAGCGGCATGGCCCAATACTACGGCGGCAACTCGGCACCACATCGGTCACTGCTGCCTGCGCGACAAAGACCGACCTGGACGGCGTGCGTCAGCTCGGCTCGGCCTGAGCACGGTTGGCCGTTGGGTCGCCGACGGAAGAGACCATTCGGTGTTGCTAGGGTGGCTGGCAGACACTCGACGTTCTCAGTGCTGGGGTGGGCGCCAGACAGTGCGGCGCCGCGCAGCCCGAAACTGCGGAGAGAATCCGTATGAGCTCAGGAACTGATCCGCAACGCCCCCTTGGGTGGATCGTGGCCAACGCGGTCGGAATGGCATGGGCTTCGTGTTCTTCGTCGAGCTTCTGAACCTGCTGGCCTTCGGCCTCGACTTCAGCCTGCACTGGTCACAGGAAGCGGTCGAGAGCATCGAAGATCCGGAGCCGGTGTTTCGCCTCGGACTCATTCTCGGGCTGCCGATGGCCGGACTCCTGGTCACTTCGTGCCAAGTCTGGGTCCTGAGGCGGTTTCTCTCCCGATGGTGGCCCTGGCTCCTCTCCGGGCCAGCTGGCTTCGGGCTCCTGATCCTGCTGGTGTGGCCGCTCAGAGAGGTCTGGGGCAAACTCCCCGGAGCGGTGGAGCCCTTCTCCATCGTCGGCGGCGGTCTTCTCGCGACGGGCGTTCTCCAATGGCTGACCTTGCGGCGGCAAGGGGTCACGCGCATCCGCTGGCTGGTGCTCTGGATCGTGGGCTTGCCCGTGGGGATGCTCGTCAGCGCGATCGTCATCATGGGCTCGGGGAAGATCGTCGGATACCCACCGTGGCCACTCGAGCTGGCCTTGATCGGCCTGTTCGTCGGCGGCACTGCGGCGGTTCTGAGTGGCAAGGCACTCTTCGGTGAGATCGCCTCTGAGGTGAAGTGAGACCCTGGGGTTCTGCGCCCAAGAACCCCGCGACAGCCCGGCCCGTCCCAGAGGCGATCGCAGGGTCACATGGCCAATCCCGCCATCACCGCAGCCGCTTTCATCGCGGTCACGGACAGTTGCCGAACGCCTGGGTGTTGGCCACGGTTTCGAAGACCCGCCCGACTTCGCGCTTGCTCCCCTACCACTGGGGCAACGCATCGACGTCGGCCTGGGTGAGCGTGTGCGCTCGGCCGAACGGCAGCTCGTGTCGCTCGCTGTACCCGGGGAGCTCGACGAGAGTTTCTCTGGACCTGGGATCGTGCTCCAGATCCAGCGGGATGCCGCCTTCGAGCAGAGCCTCGCGCAGCGGCTCCGGATCGAGCCCCTGGAGCTCGGCGAGCAACACGATTCCCGGACCCACCAGATCGCCATGCGCAAGGCCTTGGCCTACTCGGTCCTCGAGCGCGTAGGCGAAGTAGTGCTCGCTGCCCTCCTCGGGCCGCGAGTGTCCGATCTGGTTGCACAGCTGCACCTCGAGCGCCAACAGGTCGGCCAGTCGGAGGAGTCCGGCGCTCTCCCCTCGTCCCGCCGAAGGCGCGCAACAGAGCGCTTCGTCGAGCAGCGCCTGCGCCACCCGCGCTGCCCAGTCGAGGTAACGCTGGCCGGCAGGGTTGCGGCCGCGGTCTTCCGCGTAGCGCCAGTCGAAGCAGCCCGTCGCGATCGAAAGCACGTCACAGAGACCGGCAGCGCGCACTGCGGGCGGTGCCGCCGCGAGGAGGTCCAGGTCGAGAATCACGAGATCTGGCGGCCGCGTTTCGAGGTAGCGCACGCATCCCTCTTCGCGGTAGCCGGAGGCCCAGGTGAAATAGGCATCCACGGAGAGTGCGGTTGGAACGCAGACCAGCTCGAGACTGCGGCGGGAGGCGATGTACTTCGCCGCATCCACCACCACCCCACCGCCCAGAGCAAAGACCACCTCGCCTGTGCAGATCTCGGCGAGCTCTTTCCAATGCGCCAGCGTGGCCGTTTCGACCTGCAGGGTCTGGCAGACGTCGATCGCGAGTACCGGTCCGAGGGCCCGCTCGATCTCCTGCGAAGTGACGAGAGTGACTGCCCGCGAGTCTTTCAGCCACGAGGCAGTCCGGCACTCGACGCGCGGCAGCGGCCACACCCGGCGCAGGTCACTCATGGGCCGTTCCGTTCTGTCGTTGCCCTACCCAACCGTGGATAGCGAAGCGCGAGCAGGATGCCCACCAAGCAGAAGAGTCCACCTACGGGCCCGACCAGGAAGACACCGAGCGGCCGCTCGGCTGAGTTTCCGAGCCAAGCCATCAAACTGGTGGCGAGCGCGATCGACAGAATCTGCACGCTCTTGACCATCACGGCGTGAAGCGCGTTGAAGGAGCCCTCGCGCCGCCTGGCTCCGTCCGGCCTGCACTCGGCATCGAGATCGATGACGTGTCCGAGCAGCGGCGTTTGCAGGACGTAGATGAAGCCGAGCCCAACTCCTTTGACGAGATAGACCGCCACGGCCAGCTGGAGCTTGGTGTCGTTGGCGACCGGAGCCACTGCGATCGAGTACATGAGAGGCAGCCCCACGGCAACCAGCACCAAGCTGGTGACCGTCAGCCACTTGAGATCGATGCGCTTCGCGAGCATGGGAAACATCAGCACCGCCAGCAGGCATGTCGCCATGTACGGGATTCCCAGCACCGTGAGCGTCGATTCGTCGCCCCCAAGGCCGAGCTCGGCCCAATAGGGAGCCGCCCGCTGCATGGCGAGCACTCCCAGATAGAAGAAGCCGAAGATGGCGAGATAGAGGCGGAAGGTCGACTGGCGCAGGGGCTCCGAGAGATCGCGCATCGAGGGGGTGGCGCTGACCGACGTGCCGGCCGTCCGGGTCTCTTGGTCTTCCCGCTCACGCACCGTCCAGACCAGGAACTGGAAACAGAACAGCGAGGCCAGCGCAAACAGCCAGGCCACCCGCTGGTATCCGACCGGCGAGTAGGAGACCCCTCCGCCCGCAGCAGCCTGACGTGCCGGATCGAGCAGGCTGATCAGAGCTCCAGGGAGGATGACGGCCGCGGCGAGCCCCAGCGTCATGCCAACTGCGATCCAGGTGCCGAGCTGCACCCGCGCGCTGCGGCTCCGAGCGATCTCGGGGGCAAGTGCAAGCAGCGGAATGTAGGCGAGGGTGTAGAAGATCCAGTGCAGTGACATGAGGGCGGTGCCCCAGACCAGGTTGAGGCTCGAGAGCCCCGAGACCGGCGGGTACCAGAAGGCGATGCCGGTGGCGGTCATGAGGATCGATCCCCAGAAGACGAACGGCCGTCGCCTGCCGGCGGGTGCGAAGCGGCGCCGGCGCCCGACCGCGCTTCGATCGGACCACAGGCCGATGGCCGGATCGCTGATCACGTCGAAAGCGCGGCCGGCCATGAAGATGAGTGCCACGGTCGCGATCGAGACGTAGACCACGCGCCCCCCACCCTCCGAAGGGGAGTAGAAGTAAGTGCCCCACTGGGCGAAGAGCTCGCTCGAGAGCTGAACGCCGATCATGGCGACCAGGAATGCGAGGCCTTCGCGGCGAGTGAACTCGGCTGTGGCCCTGTCGCTCACGGGGTCTACGTCCTGTCGTTCTTCGGGAGGCGCAAGAGTAGCGCAGCAGGGCGAGAGGTCGGGCGATAGGATCCTCGGACCGTGACGAGCTCCAGCCCCGTGCCTCCCAACGACGAGCGGCTCACAGCGCTCGTGATCTGCCCGCACGCCGACGACGCCGCGGCGTTCTGTGGCGGCACGGTGGCCAAGATGGCGGACCGAGGGTACCGGGTGGTGCTGGTGCGCGTGACCGACGACGCCAAAGACTCGGTCGGACTCAGCCTCGAGGAAACCGTCCGGCGCAACACGGAGGAGCTCGGCGAGGCGGCGCGCATCCTCGGCGTCGAGGAGATCGTCGAGCTCGGCTACGCAACCGATTGCCTGGCCGACGTGTCCGAGGTCGAGCTTCGCGAGCGCTTCGTCTACCTCTTCCGCCGACATCGTCCCTACGCAGTCCTCAGCTTCGATCCCTTCGGGATCCACGAGAACAACCAGGATCACATCGTCACCGCTCACGCGGTGGACGAGGCGTTCTGGGTGTCGTGCTTCGACAAGCACCACCCTGAGCACTTCGACGAGGGACTCGAGCCCCACGCGGTCTGCGAGCGCTGGTACTACGCTCGCAGCCCTCGCGGCGCGAACCACACCGAGGACATCACCGACCAGATCGAGCGGCGCATCGAGGCACTCTGCGCGCACCGCACGATGATGCGCCACATGCTGCACATGCAGAGGCTCCAGCTGCGCACCTGGGGTCGCCAGGTCCCGCTGATCGAAGCTGCGGTGGACGGCGACCTTCGTGCCGCGCTCGAGCCTGCGATCCGGCGCGGCGCAGCGCGCGTGGCGCAGAAGGGCGGCCTCCCCGAAGGGCGCTTCGGCGAGGCCTTTCGGCTCGACCGGTTCGGCGGCTGGGAAGGGCTCTTCGTCGAGACGGCGCAGGAGCTCCCCGGCGTTCGCCCGGGCCCGCTCGAGCCCGGACTCGAGTGACCTCGGAGGGCCCTCGTTCCGAGCGTGCTGCGGTCGAGGTCCACAGACCGATCGCGGGGGGAAGTCCGGTGAGAGTCCGGCGCTGTGCCGCAACGGTGTGGTCCTCTGTGGCCAAGCCCGAATACCCGCCCGGTCCAAGCCGAAATGCCCACGAGCATGGGCGGGCTCCGACGCGCGGCGCCAATCCATCTCTGGGCCTCTATGTACATGGAGGTTCACATGAGTCACTCGAACGGTCGCTGGTCGATCCGCGGCGAGCACGTCACCTTCCTCGTCGCGAGCGCTGTGGTCGCGGCATGCCTGTTTGCTCCAAGGCCCCTGAACTTTGCCCCACTCGGGGCCTTCGGCCTCTTCGCCGGGGCCTACGCCAAGAGCTGCTGGAGCTGGGTCTACCCGCTCACCGCCGTGGCGATCTATGTCGTCGGCACCGGCGGCTACAGCGGATTCATCCTCGCGACCGTCTTCCTCGCGTTCGCGGGGCCGGCTCTCCTCGGACGGTTCGCGCTGAAAGACCGAGTCCGGCCCCTGAGGGTCGGCGCTTCGGCGATCGGCTCGAGCCTCATCTCTTCTTCTCGACGGCGCTGTTCGGAGGCTACGCGCTGGCGGAGCTGGCCCTGGGGCGCCTGGGCTCCTCGACTCAACGAGCGTAAACGAGCTCTGCCCCGAGGCTTCGTCCTCGGAGTCACCAACACCCGGCGACCTCAGGGAAAGGCCATCGTCTCGAGCGCGCCCTTTTCCATCGGGTCCGTTCCGGTGAGCTGCCAGTCCACCATCGACGCTGGGATCAACCCTGCGTCGTCCACCTCGGCGAAAAAGTCGCGCAGGGGCAGTTCCGGGTCTTGCCCGGTGCGCTCCGCCAGGAGCAGCTCGATCAGGTACTTGCCGGTGATGTAGCTCGTGCCGTAGCCCGGCTGGCGCAGGTAGAGCAGTTGCTCGAAGCCCAGCAGATCGAGGTCTTCACGCATCCAGCCGCGCGGCGTCCACTGAACGTGGAAATCGCGGGCCTCCTGGAGGGTCTTGTCGTTGGCCTGGGCGTAGAGCGAGCCGAGGCCGCGCGCGGCGCGCTGCGACAGCATGATCCACATGAGCTCCCTTGCCCGCGGGTTCTTGTCGAAGAGGCCGGCGTGCGTCGCCATCTCTTCGAAGCCGGTCGACATGCCCTCCGAGCGCGACATCCAGACGTTGTAGAGCAGCGGGCCGCGGCGCAGCGGGCTCTCGTGCGGCTCGGACTCCATGCGCGCGAGGTCGAACCAGTGGTACCAGTGCGTCCACAGCGCCAGCGGCTCGTGGTGCGCCACGGTCCAGAAGAAGTTGCGCTGCTCTTCGGGAACGAAGCGACCCATCTGGCCACGCAGCGCCCCCTCGAGGTAGTCGTACGCAGGCAGCACCTCCTGCCCCACCAGAAAGCGCATGAAAGACAACACCGACTCTTCGGCGCGCGCATCCCACTCCTCCGCGCTGGCAATCGGGCGGATCGGCGGGAGCTCGCGGTTGCGATGCTCCTCCAGCTTGAGCGACGACCAGGCGCGCGCCAGCTCGCGCTGGAGTAGACGCACCTCGTCCTCCCAGGTGAGCGGCACGAGCAGCACGTTCTGCAGGTGCCACGTGTAGTTCTCCCGGCCGATGCCGGAGGGCCCGGTCTTGGTCTCCCCCTCCGCTTCGAGCCACTCGACGAAGCTCTCGGTCGCGGCCAGAGCCGCGGCCCGCGCCTCCTCCACTGCGGCGTGGTTCTCGCCACCTTCGAGCGTCGCGGCCAGGTCCGTGAGTGCCACTGCCTGGCCGCGCAGGTTCTCGATGCCCCCGATCCAGAGCTCGCGCGCGTTTCCGGTCAGGTTGCCGCGGGCCTGCTCGAGCAGCGGCGGAATGGTCGCGAGCTCGGAGCTCAGCTTCTCGGCACTCGCGGTGTCGAGCGGAAAGTCGTAGGTCCAGAGCTCGACGAGCGCATGGTGGTTGGGCCCCTCGTGCGCCGGCGTATCGCTCTGAAACGTCCAGACCGAGGTGTAGTAGGCCGGGTCTCTCACCCAGGGTTGCAGCACGCGCACATGGAAGTCGAAGCCGTTCATCTCGGCACGCAGCAGGTGCCAGTCGATCTGCCGCTCGATCGGCCAGTCGGAGATCTGGATCGCTTCGAGCCGGCTCCGGTACCCGGCGAGCTCCTCGTGCCTTCGGGAGAAGGTCTCCGCGGTGTAGTCGGGAACGCCGTTCGCCATCGGAGGCGTCTCGAACGCGCGCCAGTCCTCGAAGAGCGCCACCAGCTCCTGGTAGTCGGAAGTACCTGCGCCATCTGCCGACTGGCAGGTCGCAAGGGTGGCCAGAGCCAACAGCAGGATCGAGAGAAGCAGAGCCACCCGCCTCCCGGAGCGGGAGCGCGTGGAAGAAGCCGAGTGCATGGAGGTCCTCCTGAGATGGAAACGCAGGCACCCTATCGTGGGGCCCCTCGAGGTTTGTGTATACAATGTAGTCACTGACTACTTTGTAGGACATCCGATGCGTCGAGCCTTCCTCGGACAGTTCGAACAGATGGTGCTGCTGGCGATCCTCCGCCTCAGGGAGAAGGCGGAGGGGCTGGCAGTTCTGCGGGAGCTCGAGGCGGAGACCGGAGCCAGCGTCTCCCGCGGTGCGCTCTACACGACCCTCGATCGGCTGCACTCCAAAGGACATGTCACCTGGTCCGTCGGTGAGTCGACTCCCGAGCGCGGCGGTCTGCCCAAGCGGCGCTACCAGGTCACCCCCTCCGGGGTGGAAGCCCTCCGCGCGTCGAGAGCGGCGCTGGTCTCGTTGTGGCGCGGTCTCGAAGAGGTGCTGGACACGTGACCCCGGTCTCCGAGCCGCCTCGCCTGGCCGAGAGCCTCCTCCGGTGGCTGCTGCCCGAAGGTCTCGTCGACGAATCGATCCGCGGGGACCTGCGCGAAGATCATCGCGCCCACCAAAAGCGCCGGGGCGCGCTCTTCGCGCACGTCTGGTACTGCTGGGCGAGCCTCACGGTGGGAGCACGTTACCTGGCCGGGGTGCTCCCAGCCGCTCGGCGCAGCCCCGAGCGCAGCCCGGCACCTTCTGCCCTCGCGACATCGATTCGGTGGACCGCGCTGGAGGCCCGGGAGGGAGCTCGCAGCTCGCTGCGGCGCCCGTGGTCCTCGGCTGCCGTGGTGCTGACTCTCGGCCTCGCCATCGGCGCCAGCACCTCGGTGTTCCTGGTGCTGCGCACGGTCCTGCTCACTCCTCTCGGCTACGCGCATCCGGAGCGGCTCGTCACTCTTCGCGTCAACACCAGCGCCCCTGGCAGCTCAGGCCCGCAGTGGTACGGCGGGTCCGTGCCGGAGTACTACGACTTCAAGGAGCAGATCAGCTCCCTGGAGGCCCTGGCGGGCTACGTTCCGGGTGTCGCCACGCTCGAAGAATCCGACGAGCCGCGGCGACTGTCCGTGCTCTTCACGTCCCACGACCTGCTGCCGCTCCTTGGTCGGGCACCACTCCTTGGTCGGAGCTACGACGCCGGAGAAGACGTTGCAAATGCCGCGCCGACCGTGGTCCTCTCGCACCGGCTGTGGCGCTCGCACTTCGGGGAAGACGAGACGGTCCTTGGCCGGACCGTTCGCCTAGGCGGAGCCGACCGCACCGTCGTCGGAGTGATGCCCGCCGACTTCGTCTTTCCCGACGCAGACACCCTCGCGTGGATGCCTCTTCGCTACGACCCCGAGAATCTCCCGAACCGCTCGAACCACTTCCTGGAGATGGTCGGCGGGCGCCTCGAGGGGATCGACCTGGGTACTGTCCAGGCGGAAACCGAGGCAGTGGCCAGCCGCTTGATCGAGACCTACCCCCAGAACTACTCGGAGCGGGGTCTCAGAACGCGCGTCGACCTCCTCCGAGACAATCTTCTCGGCTCGGTCCAGGCACCTCTCTACGCTCTCACCGGTGCCGTGCTCTTCCTCCTTCTGGTCGCGACCGTCAGTGCCGCCAACCTCCTGCTCTCCCGTTCGGACGAGAGGCACCGCGACTTCGCCGTCCGGCTGGCGATGGGCGCGACGCGCGGTCGCGTCACCGCACAGCTGGTCGTCGAGGCGCTCCTCCTGGCACTGTCGGCTGGAGCTGTCGGCGCCGCGGTCTCGCTGCTCGGCGCGCGGGCACTCGTGCGGATCGCTCCGGAGGGAACTCCCCGGATCGATGCGGTGACGATCGACTCCGATCTCCTGGTGGTCAGCCTCGGTCTGGCCGCGATCACGGGTGTCATCACGGGCCTCGTCCCGGCGGCCACTCTCGCCCTGCGATCTCTGAACGGCGGGCTGGCCCTCGGCGATCGCGAGAACACGGCAAGTGTGCGCAGTCGCGCTACGCAGGCTGCCCTGGTGGCACTCCAGATCGGCTTTGCAGTGACCCTCGTCGCCGGCGCTCTCCTGATGGCGCGCACCATGCACAACCTCTCGCGGGTCGACACGGGGCTGCGTCCCGAGGGCGTGCTCACCCTGCGCCTCAACCCCGACTTCACGGTGCTCGACACGGCGGAAAAGCGCAGCCAGTACTACGAGCAGCTTCTCCTGCGGCTCGAAGCGTTGCCGGAGGTCGAAGCTGCGGCTGCGGTCGTCTGGCTGCCGCTCGCGGACGTTGCGAGCCAGTGGTCGATCGAGATCGAAGGCAGGCCCGTCGAGAGCATCGGTGCGGCACCCGACGCCATTGCGCAGCAGGTGACCCCCGGGTTCTTCGACGCGGTGGGAGTCCGCGCAGTCCGGGGCAGGCTCCTGCAGGCGTCCGACCGGAGCGACTCGACGCCGGTGACCCTGGTGAACGAGTCGATGGCCCAGGCGTTCTGGCCGGGAGAAGATCCCGTCGGGCAGCGCTTCCGCGTCTTCAGCGAAGGAAGGCCCTGGATGGAGGTCGTCGGCGTGGTCGGCGACGTCAGGCAGAGCGAGCTTCAGACCGGAGCGCCGCCCCAGTTCTACGTGCCCCACGCGCAGGGCTCGTCCTCGACCTATTTCACCGGCCTGGGCATGACGCTCACGCTACGCGGTGACGGGCCTCCACCTTCTGCGTCGCTGGTTCGCGATGCGATTCGCTCGTTCGATCCGACCGCCCCGATCTCCCGCGTCCGAGCTCTCGAGGACGTCGTCGCCGCGTCGACGGCGCGCGAGCGTTTCGTGCTGCTGGTCCTCGGAGCGTTCAGCACCGTGGCCCTGATGCTCGCGGCCTTTGGCGTGTACGGAGTTGCGTCCTACGGAGTGTTCCGGCGCACACGGGAGATCGGCGTACGCATGGCGCTCGGCGCGAGCCCGCGCAAGATTCTCGCCGTTGTCCTCCGTGGCGCTCTCGGGGTGGTCGTCGCGGGGCTCTGCCTCGGCGTTGCGGGCGGCGTCGCGACGGGTGTGGCCCTGCGCTCGATCCTCTTCGAGGTCAAGCCACTGGACGGCACCACCCTCGGCGCGGTCGGCGGCATCGTGGCCGTCGCGGCCCTTCTCGCCAGCCTGCTTCCCGCCCGGCGTGCCGTCGCCATCGACCCCACCCGAGCCCTTCGCAGCGAGTGACCCGTACTGCGCGGCTCGTCGAGCGTCTCGATCGGCGGCCACCAACCCGGGATGCGAGAACCGGGCCGTCACCTGCCGGGGATCGCGCTAGTTCGCATCTCCCGCGCGGACATGCGGAACCGCGTTCTCGCGCGCCCAGGCATTGACCCTCGCGACCTCGTCGCTCTGGATCTGATCGAGCTCCATCTGCAGCTGGGACCACTGCGCTTTCAGGTCACGCAGCCGCGCGAGGGCACCGGCAGCGATCGGCGGGCCAGCGTTGTCGATGACGTCCAGAAGGTGACGGACCTGTTTGACCAGACGCGGGGCGAGGTTGTCCTCGTCCTCGTACGTCTCGTACTCCACCTGCCACGCGTCGGCCTCCCACTCGGTCAGCTTCCGGATCGCGGCCGCCGCCGGCACCCGCAGCTCGTCCACATCCGGGTACGCGGCCAGGAGGCCTTCGACCTGCGCCCGCGCCGTTCGAACGGCGGCGATGCCCGAGATCAGCCCGTCGAACATCGTCGTCAGCTCCTCGAGCCTCCGGTCGACCTCTTCGAACTGGCTCGCCGTCGCATCCACGCGGCGATCCGCGGTGAGGACGAGGGGTACGGTCTCCTGCAGATCCCCGATCCTGATGCGGGCCTGGTACGCGCCCGGCATCACCGAGGCGCCATCAAATCCCTCGAACACCCGGATGTCCGGGGTGCAGCGCAGCCCATCGCGACGGAAGTCCCACACCCAGCGGTTGGCGCCCTTGTCCTTCGGCGGGTAGCTCACCTCGAAGGGCAGGCGCTGGTCCATGTTTCCGAGAATGCAGCGCTCGAAGGGGCCCTCTTCACTCGAGTAGTGCCGCACGAGCTCTCCGTCCGCGTCCAGAATGTCGATCGTCAGCGGAGACTCGTGCTCGCCCTGGATGTGGTACCTCAAGACCACACCGCTCGGCGGGTTCTCCCCTTCGAACTGCCCGCCACCGCCACCGCGCCGCACCATCTCCACGGGCGCCGGCACGAAGACGTGCAGCGGCTTGTCCGCCATCTCGCGCCGCATCTGACGGAGCGGCGACAGGTCATCGAGAACCCAGAAGCCGCGCCCCTGCGTGGCCGCCACGAGATCACCCTGCCGCACCATGAGATCGGTGATGGGAACCGGGGGCAGGTTGAGCTCGAGCGACTGCCAGGCCACGCCGTCGTCGAACGACACGTACATGCCGCCCTCGCCTCCGGCGTACAGGAGCCCGGCGCGCTCCGGGTCTTCCCTCACCACGCGGATGAAGTTGTCCTGCGGGAGGTCGGCGTCGAGACGTGTCCATTTCGCCCCGTAGTCTCTGAGCTTGTACACGTACGGGCTGAAGTCGTTCAGCTTGTAGCCGGCCACCGTCACGTAAGCGGTACCCGGCACATGGGGGCTGACCTCGATCGAGTTGACCAGCGCCCCCTTCAGCTCCTCCGGCGTGACGTTGTTCCAGCTCTCTCCGTCGTCACGGGTCACGTGGACCACACCGTCGTCGCTTCCCACCCACACCGTGCCGCGTGCGTGCGGCGACGCCGTGATCGTGAGGATGGTGCCGTAGAACTCGGCCCCCACGTTCTCCGCCGTGATCGGCCCGCCGTTTGCGCCCTGCTTCTCCTTGTCGTTGAGCGTGAGGTCAGGGCTGATCTCCTCGAACGTCACGCCCCGATCGGTCGTGCGCAGCAGCTTGTCGGTGCCGTAGTAGAGGACGCTCGGGTCCTGCGGCGCAGCGGTGACGGGCGCGTTCCAGTTGGTGCGGTAGCGCAGATCGCGCGACTCCATGCCAAACACGAACTCGGGATACGGCTTGATCTGGCGCACGCGCTGGTTGTCGGCGTCGTACTCGGTGAGCGTGCCGTTGATCGTGGTGGCGTAGACCAGCTTCGGATCGTCCGGGTCGAAGGCGATGTGCGCGCTCTCGCCGCCACCCACCGGGAAGAAGTCGTCGTTGCCGATGCCGCCGTCGTAGGTCTCGCTCAGGATCGCCACCGTGGAGTTGTCCTGCTGCCCGCCGTAGATGCGGTACGGGAACAGGTTGTCGGTGTTGACCCGGTAGAACTGCGCCGTCGGCTGATTGTCGAGGCTCGACCAAGACTTGCCGCCGTCGAACGTGATCGTGGCGCCGCCGTCGTTGGCGTTGATCATGTTCCGGTTGTCGTGGGGGTTGATCCAGTGGTCGTGGTGGTCACCGTGGGGCGTGAACTTCTTCTCGAAGGTGAGGCCGCCGTCGATCGACTTCATGAACGGCGCGTTGAGTACGTAGACGATGTCCTCGTCGACCGGATCCGCCGCGATGTGCATGTAGTACCAGGAGCGCGTCCACAGAATGCGGCTCTCGTTCTTGAGCTGCCAGCTCTCCCCACCGTCGTCACTGCGGTAGAGCCCCCCTTCTCCGGGCATCGCCTCGACGATCGCGTAGAGCCGCTTCGGGTTGCTGGCACTCACGTCCACTCCGACCTTGCCGATGAGCTCGGGGAGCCCGTTCGTGAGCTTGGTCCAGCTGTCTCCCCCATCGGTCGACTTGAAGATGCCGCCGGCATGCCCGCCCGAGAGGACGTACCAGGGCGTCCGCCCGTGCTCCCACATCGCCGCATAGAGAATGCGTGGGTTGGTGGGGTCCATGCGGAGATCGGTGGCTCCGGTCTGGGCGTCGACGCGGAGCACCTGCTCCCACGTCGCGCCGCCGTCTTTCGTGCGGTACACGCCACGCTCTTCGCTCTTGCCCCAGATCTGCCCCTGCACGGCCACGTAGGCGAGATCCGCATTCTGGGGGTGGATCTTGATGCGCGCGATCTGGCCTGCTTCGGGCAGGCCGATGTGGGCCCAGGTCTCGCCGGCGTCGGTCGACTTGTACATGCCGTCGCCGTGGCTGGTGGTGACACCACGGATCGACTTCTCTCCGGTGCCCACGTAGATCACGTTCGGGTCCGCGTCGGCCACCGCGATTGCGCCGATGGTGCCGACGCCGAAGTACCCGTCCGAGAGGTTCTCCCAGCTGAGGCCGGCGTTCTCGGTCTTCCACACGCCGCCCCCCGTCGCGCCCATGTAGTAGAGCTGCGGGTTTCCGGGCACACCCGCGACGGTCGTGACGCGGCCCCCGCGATAGGGGCCCACCAGGCGCCACTCGAGGACGGAGAGAAGCGAAGACTCGACGGTCTCGGTCGCCTGAGTCGCGGGCGGGAGAAACGTGCCGATCAGAAGGAGGGGGATGAGCCTGTGCATGGTTCTCCTAGCCTGAGGTTGTGCTCCTCGAGCGATCCTTCGCTTCGGCACGCGAGGCCACTCCACTCGCTTCAGTCTTTGCCGCCCACCGGAATGTCCCGAAACGCCAGATCCCGATCCACGCGGATGTCTCCCGGCAGACCCAGCACGCGCTCCGCGATGATGTTGCGCAGGATCTCGTCGGTGCCACCCGCCAGCCGCGTCCGCGGCGCATTCAGGTAACCGACGGCGAAGAGACTGTCGTCGGAGCTTTCGTCGCCCACGAGCACACCACCCATCTCCAGTAGGTCCGCGCCGAAGCTGGAGATCGCCTGGCGCTCGTTGGCGCGCACGACCTTGTTGATGGAAGACGACGGGCCAACCGGCACTCCCTGCGAGAGAGCGGTGAGGGTGCGCTTGTAGTTGTGGCGCACACCCATCGTCTGGATGTACCAGTCGGCAATTCGCTCGCGCACGCCGCCGTCGGCCAGTGCAGGACGCCCGTCGATCTCCATTCTTCGCGCCAGCTCCATCACGTCTTCGACGTCGGGCTCGATGCGAGAGGGCCCGTGTCGCTCGTGCATCAGGGTGGTGATGGCCACCTGCCAGCCCTCACCCACTTCACCCAGCCGCTGGGTGTCGGGGATACGCACGCCGTTGAGGAAGGTCTCGTTGAATTCGGCGGAGCCAGGAATCTGCCGGATGGGCCGCGCCTCGATGCCTTCCGAGCGCATGTCGACCACGAAGAACACGAGGCCCTTGTGCTTGGGCAACGAGGGGTCATGCCGCGCCACGAGGATGGCCCAGTCGGAGAGGTGCGCCCCGGTATTCCAGACCTTCTGGCCCGTGACGATCCAGTCGTCGCCGTCGCGCCGGGCAGCGGTTCGCAGCCCACCCAGATCCGAGCCGGCGCCGGGCTCGGAGAAGAGCTGACACCACATCTCGTCTCCGCGTGCCAAGGGCGGGAGAAAGCGCTGCTTCTGCTCCTCCGTGCCGTGGTGGAGGATCGGTGGCGCGCAGATGTTGAGTCCGATGCCGAGGAAGTGCCCCGGTACGCCGTAGCGCGCCTCTTCCTGCTCGAACAGCACCTTGTCCATCTGGGGTCGCCCCTGGCCACCGTACTCCTTGGGCCAGGTCAGGCAGGCGAAGCCCGCGTCGAACTTGCAGGCCTGCCACTCTCGGGTGAGCGCCAGCTCATCCTCGGACAGCCGCTCGAGCTTCGCCATCTTCTCCGCAAACGGAGGGGCGTTCTGCTCGAGCCATGCCCGGGCCTCCGCTCTGTACTCGGCTTCTCGGGGAGTGTCTTCGAAGTCCACGTGCTGCTCCACAATCCGGCTCGAGAGTGAGGCTCGACCGCCGATGAGCTCAGAACCACCGTGCCCCCGGAACTGACGGTACGATGGCCCTCGGAAAGCTGTCCTGAAGATGCACGAGTGTAGACGATCGCGCCGGACCTGGCGGGGAGGCCTTCGCACCTGGCGCGGAGGGACCGCGGCAGCATGCCTGCTCGTGGCAGCTGCGTGCGGCCCCCCACCCGGCACAGGGTCAGGTGGCGCCGACGCGGGCGATGGGAGGGCCACGTACGACCCTCTGCAGGACGAGCTCGTGAACCCGGCCTCGATGCTCGAGCCGTACCCCGTCCGTGAGCCGCAGCTCGCAGCGACCGGCGACACCCTCATCGTGCACGCTCTGTCGGAGCCGGAGAGCCTCAACCCGCTCTTCGCCACCCACGGGGCCACCACGATCCTGGCGAGCTTCCTCTTCGAGCAGCTCGTGGTGAAAGACGCCCGGCACGAGTACTTCTGGAACGACCGCATGGTCGAGGCCATCTCCGAGGAACGCGGCACGACACGG
Source organism: Candidatus Multivoraceae bacterium (assembly GCA_965223385.1). Classification (GTDB taxonomy): domain Bacteria; phylum Acidobacteriota; class Thermoanaerobaculia; order Multivoradales; family Multivoraceae; genus JBCCLJ01. The sequence continues at coordinate 309,838 of CBDCWR010000005.1, forward strand.
CTCACGCTGCGCGACTCCCTTCTCTGGCACGACGGCGAGCCGCTCACCGCTGCTGACGTCGAGTTCAGCTGGGCGGCCATCCTCGATCCCAAGGTGCCTGCGGTCTACTGGAAGGGGCGAGCCGAGCGCGTCGCCTCCCTGCGCGCGGAAGGCCCCCGCACCGTGGTGATCGACTTCGGCGACCGGCCCCCCGCGCCGCCGCTCCGGCTGCAGTCGCTCGCCTTTCCCGTCGTGCCCGCTCACCGACTCGACATCCCGGAGGAGCGGCAGGCCGATCCGACCCTGCGCACGTCCGACTACTACAACGACTTCGCGCGCAGCAGCGTCGTCGGCAACGGTCTGTTCCGCTTCGTCTCGTGGCAGACGAACGATCAGGTGGTGCTCGAGCGGTGGGAAGAGAACCCGGCTCCACCCCGGCACCCGTCGTTCGGGCGCCTCATCTACAAGCTGATGCCCGACCGCAACCTCGCCCTCCTCGAGTTCATGGCCGGCAAGCTGGACATGATGTACATGGCGGCGCAGCAGGCCGCCCTACAGAGCCAGGACCCCGCGTTTGCCGCCATCGGCCGCAAGGCCATGTTCGCGCAGCAGACCGGTGCCTACATCCGGTGGAACCTCCGTTCGCCCCTCTTCGAAGACCAGCGCGTGCGCCTCGCCCTCGCACACACCTTCGACGTCGAACGGGTCCTGCGCGACGTGACCTACGGTCTCCATCGACGGCCGGTCGGCTTTCTCGACCTCGAGTCGAAGTACGCGAACCAGGAGCTGGCCCCGCACGCATTCGACCTCGAGCGCGCCGGCCAACTCCTGGATGAGGCAGGTTGGCTGGCCGACGAAGAGGACGGCTGGCGCTACCGCGACGTCAGCGGAGAGAGGCTGCAGCTGCGCTTCCAGATCGCCACCTTCCAGGCCTTTCGCGACTTTGCGCTCCTGGCCAACATCTGGCAGCAGGATCTGCGGCGGATCGGCGTGGAGATGTCGTTCCGCACGTACGAGCGCGGCGCCTTCACCAGCCTGCGCCAGAGCGGTGACTTCGACGGCATCGCCGACTACATCGGCGGGGCCGACGATGCAGACCAGTGGCGCTCGGTGCTGACCACGGGAGCGATCAAGAGTGGCCTCAACTTCGGCGGCTACTCGAACCCGAAGCTCGACGAGCTCTTCGAGCGTGGGCAGTTCGAGCAGGATCCCGAAGAGCGCCTCCGGATCTACCGCGAGGCACACGCACTCGAGCACGCGGACCCGGCACTCCTGCCGCTCTTCAACTTCCGGGTGTTCATGGGCATCCACAAGCGCATCCGGGGGCTCGAGTTCGGCCCCAACGGCGTCTACGGTGTGGCCGGCACCGCACCCGAAGACTGGCCGTCGAGGGTTGGGCCCGGCTGGTGGGTGCGGGCCGACGAGGCGCCCGGCACTTCGGCGGGCAAGACGGAACAGCCCTGACCGGCGCCGATCGCGCCCCTCGACCTGCTCGCGTCCAGCCCCTCTCAACGCGAGGCCCCAAACAGCCTGCGACGCGCTCTGCCGATTGCACTCGAAGGCGGACCACGGGTTCTCAACTCCCAAGAGGGTGCGTTTATTCATATATATTCTCTCGAGAAAGAAATAGACGACCCCCGCTCGACACCGTGCCTCAAACCCTCAGCGACCTCGAAGTTCTCGCCCTCGCAGCCATCCTGCGCCTCGGCCCCGAGGCCTATGGGGTCTCGATCAAAGATGAGATCGCCCGCCGCACGGAGCGCTCGGTGTCGATCGGCTCCCTCTACAAGGCCCTCCATCGCCTCGAGCGTCGCGGCTTCGTGTCGACCTACTCGGGTCAACCGACCGCGGTGCGCGGCGGCCGGGCCAAGAAGCACTTCCTGATCGAGCCGGAAGGTCGGCAGGCTCTCGAAGCCTCGGTCGGCGCGCTCCTCCGGATGTTCGACGGGCTCGGAGACGGCTGGCGCATCGCACCTGGATCACCGCTCACGGAGCCCGAGGGATGAGCCGCCGCGACGACCAAAAGCACGCGGCGACCCACGAGCCTGCACTCCCCGGATGGGCGCGAATCCTCCTCGGGCTCGTGCTTCCCCGCCGCGAGCGCCGGTACGTCGTGGGCGACGTCGACGAGGAGTACCGGCATCGGCGCGCGGCCGAAGGCCGCTCGCGGGCGACGCTCTGGCTCGCTGGTGAGGTGCTCGCTTCACTGTGGCCGCTGCTGAGCTATCCAGGACGATGGGAGGAGCTGAGGATGAGAGGACTTCGCCAGGACCTCAAGGGCGCACTGCGCCTCTTCGCCAAAGCGCCCGGCTTCGTTGCCGTCGTGGTCGTCACGCTCGGTCTCGCGATCGGCGCGGCTTCGTCGGTTTTCAGCGTGGTCCGTGGTGTGCTGATCGAACCGATGCCCTTCTTCGAGCCGTCTCGCGTGGTCATGCTCTGGGGCGAGACGCCGGAGTATCCGCGCACGCCGCTGACCGTCGGAGATCACAACGTGCTGGCGGAGCGCGTCTCCGCACTCGAGACGGTGAGCGCCGCCTGGAGCAACACCGGCCTTCTCCACGGAGAGGCGGAGAGCGAGCAGGTGAGCGTCGGCTGAGTGACGCCCAGCTACTTCGAGATGCTGGGCATCCAACCGGCACTTGGCCGCAGCCTCGACGCGGGTGACGGAAACGCCGTGCTGCTCGATCACGGCTTCTGGCAGCGGCGCTACGGTGGCGATCCGTCGGTTGTCGGTACCCTCCTCCACCTCGACGACACGTCGTTCGAGATCACTGGAGTGCTCCCGCCGGACCAGAACCCCAACCTGACCACGTTCGCCGGGAGCCAGGCGGCGCACGTCCTGTGGCGACTGCAGCCGGAAGAGTGGACCCAGGGAGACGACCGCTCGGTCGGCTGGCTGCGGAGCACCGCGCGCCTGGCGGACGGCGTGACGCTCGAGCAGGCCCAGGCCGAGGTTGATGCCCTGATGCTCCGGGTCAATGAGAGCGTCACCAATCGCGACGGCGGCAAGGATCTCCGGATCAACGTGGTCCCGGTGAAGTCCGACCTGGTCGGCGGCCTGCAGCGCACCCTCTGGATCCTGCTCGGAGCGGTCTGCGGGGTCCTTCTGATCGCGGCGTCGAACGTCGCGCATCTCATGCTGGCTCGAGGTGAGGTGCGCTCGAGCGAGATCGCCGTCCGAACGGCCCTGGGCGGATCGCGCATCCGTCTGATGCGCCAACTCCTGGTCGAGGGCATCACGCTCGCGCTGGCCGGCGGGCTGCTTGGAGTTGCCCTCACCTGGTTTGGTGTCCGCGCCCTGCTGCAGCTGGCTCCGGCGAGCCTGCCGCGGATGGAGCTCGTGACTCTCGACGCAGGGGTCCTCGGCTTTGCTCTGGCCGCTTCGCTGAGCGCAGCGGTCGTCTTCGCCCTGGTTCCGGCGTTTCGCGCCAGCCGCGCCGAGCTCACGATGGTGCTCGGAGAACGGGCCGGGACGACGAGCCTGCGGCAGCGCAGGCTGAGTCAGGGCCTGGTGATCGCCGAGGTTGCTCTGTCTCTGGCCCTGCTGGTCGCGACCGGGCTCCTGCTGCGCAGCGTCTCCGGCCTCCAGCAGGTCGACCTGGGCTTCGAGCGCGAGGAGCTCGTCACCTTCGGGGTGGAGATTCCGGGGCTCGGCGGCGACGACGCGCGCGCGGCGGCCGTCCTCCAGGGCATGCTCGCGGAGCTGGGCGCGGTTCCGGGCGTCCAAGCGGCCGGCTTCACCAATCGCATCCCGCTCGCGGGTGGGCTGTTCACCGGCGGGATCCGCTCCGAAGAGATGGTCGCGGCAGAGGCCGAGGCGCTCGAGTCGTCGATTCGCTTCGTGACGCCGGGCTACTTCGAGAGCCTCGGCGCACGGCTTGTCGCCGGCCGGGCCTTTCGCGCCAGCGACGGCGACGACCGCGTGCTCCTCGACCAAACCGTCGCGGAGAGCCTGTGGCCCGGGGAGAGCCCGCTCGGCCGCCGCATCGAGACCAAGGCCATCGGAACGGACGCCGCGTGGGCCGAGGTGATCGGAGTCGTGGCGCCCATGAAGCACCACGGCGTGGCGCTAGCAGCATCCGAGACCCTGTTCCTGCCGATGCTGTCGCGTGCGGGCCAGCAGAACTTCCACTACGCGGCCGTCCGGGTCGACGGAGAGCCGCTCGGCTACCTGCCCAGCATCAAAGAGGCTCTCCAGAGAGTCGAGCCCGGGGCCGTGATGGCGCGCGTGCGGACGATGGACGATCTCTTCGCGGAGGACATCGCCGCGACACGGTTCGCCGCTCTCCTGCTGACACTCTTCGGAGCGGCCGCACTCCTACTGGCCGCCGTCGGACTCCACGGTGTGATGGCGGTCGCGCTGCGCGGCCGGGTGCGCGAGCTCGGGATCCGGGTGGCGCTCGGAGCCCGACACGGTGAGCTGCTCCGCGGCGTTCTGGCCTCTGCGGTCACTCTCGTCGCGGTCGGCATCGCCTGCGGGACGTTGCTGTCCCTGGGTCTCGGCCGCTTCCTGAGCGCACTTCTCTTCGAGGTCGACTCGCTGCACCTCGGCAACATGGTCACGGCGGCTGCGGTGATGCTGGCGGCGGGAAGTCTCGGCTCCTACCTGCCGGCGCGATTTGTCCTGTCGGTGGATCCGGCACGCACACTGCGAGACGAGTGAGGGAGGGGTAGGCTCGATCCGTACATCACCGATCCAGATCCGGAAGGGAGCCAGCCATGAGATCCTCTCGACGAGACATCCTCCGACTGCCCGCGGCACTGGCTCTGACCGGCGGCCTTGCCGGCATTCAAGCAGCCAGGGCGGCCGGCGCCGAAAGCGCCCCGTCTGGCAGCCTGCCCACGGGCCAGTTTCACGTCCAGGTCGACGACTTCCGCATGTTCTGCGAGGTGCGCGGCGAAGGCCCCCTGCTGATCCATCAGACCGGCATCTGGCTCTTCAGCTCGGTGAAGACGATGGTTCCGATGAACGAGGCGCTGGCGAAGCACTTCACCGTGCTCACCATGGACTGTCGTGGGCAGGGCGGCTCCACCCTCGGCAAGGGAGCTACGAACTACTCGCGCGCTGCGGCCGACACGGCCCGCATGATGGACGCACTCGACATCGATCAGGCGCACTTCTTCGGGGTGAGCGACGGAGGCTGCATCCAGATCGAGCTGCTGCTGAACTTCGCCGAGCGGGTCACGTCCTCCACCTTGTGCGGGACGCCCCACAGCCACGACGCCTACACGCCCGCGCTGCAGGCGACCTTCAAGAAGTGGCATGCAGCCATGCGGGCCAACTCCGACGACTTCTACGGACTCTCCGAGGAGCCCTACTCTCCCCAGGCCATGGACGCACTGCAGGCGCAATACGCGGCCGTCTCACCGCACCCCGAGAGATTCCTGGAGGTGCTGCGGGGCCAGCGCCGGTGCTGGGCGACGGAGCCCGACGTCTCGCTGCGGCGCCTTGCCGCGATCCAGCGGCCCGTTCTGGTCGTGAGCACGCCCGCAGACGAGTACATCCCCAAGGCGGCGTTCGACGCGCTCGAGAACGCGATCCCCGGGGCCCGCTCGGTGGTCTTCGAGGATCTTCGCCACTCCCCCCTCACGCACGCCGACCAGATCGCGGAGGCGATGGCCTCGTTCACCCGCGAGGTGGATGGGGCGTGAGGCACTGGCGAGCGCTCGCCCTTCTGATCGTGGGCCGGTGCCATTCCTCTCGAACCTGGCCGCAGCGCAGATCCGCATCGGCAACGGCCTGGGCATTCCACGAGCGAAGGACCCGACCTCGCCTGGCCCACCTCGGAGGCGACCTCACGCGGCTTCGACTCGAATCGTCTCGAGGCGGCAGCGCACTTCGCCGCGGAGAACGGCGCCGACAGTCTGCTGGTCCTCCACGACGGCGCCCTCGTCTTCGAGCGCTACTGGAACGGCAAGACACCCGACGATTTGCAGCAGACCTACTCGGGAACGAAGTCACTCTTCTCCCTCCTGGTCGGCAGGGCCATCGAGCGCGGCAACCTCCGCGGCCTCGACCAGGCGGTGCGCGCGCTCGTTCCCGAGATGCCAGAAGAGATGGCCGCGATCACGTCCGCAGTGTGCTGGCCATGGCGTTGGGGTTTCGAGAACTCGGCCACCATCGAGGGACTCCAGCGCACGGGAAAGACACAGTTCGAGGTTGCGACATAGCGAAAGGTGATCGCGGCTCCCTTCGAGCGCTACCACTACAACAACGTGGCCTACCGCCTTCTCTTCACTGCCCTCGAGCAAGAGCATCGAGCAGCTCACCATGGAAGAGGCGTTTGTCCCCCTCTCGATGAGCGGCGCCTACTGGGTCCGCCTCTATGCCGTCGAAGGTGACGACGAGAGGTTCATCGGCTACCAGTCGATTCGCATGCCCCCGCGCGACTTCGCCAAGTCGGCCCAGATCATCCTCGACGGCGGCATCTGGAATGGGGAGCGCTACCTGCCGGAGGGCTTCGTGCGGGAGCTGGTTCTGTCTCCGGCTCCCGACGTCAATCCGTCCTTTGGCCTCTTCCACCACCTCAATGCGGGAGCGTTCTACCGCGACTACTCGTTTCCGGACCGGCTCGAGCGCAAGCTCGTGCCCGGTGCTCCCGACGACACGTTCCTCATGTTCGGCTCGGGCGGCCATCTCACGGTGGGGATCCCGAGCCTGGAGCTCGTGATCGTGCGCACCGGGAGCCCTCAGGGGTCCCTCTATGCGGAGGGCAACGTCTTCGCCGAGCTCATCCGGCGCATCGCGGAAGCCGCAGGCTAGTTCTTCGCGGGCCCCGAGACCTCGGACTCCGGGAGAGCCACACCACGAGGGAGTGGACCTCACCGTGCATGCCGACACCCATCGCCAGATACTGGCGTCCGCCCAGAGGCGCACGAGGACCGAGGACGCTTCGACGCCGGTCGGGAGGTGCGTCGTCCTCAGACCTCGGAGGATCGACTACCATCCCCGCATGACGAAGAGCGCAAAGATCGTGGTGCTGAGTACCGGCGACCTCGCCATCCCGGCGCTCGAGGCGGTCACCGAGACGCATGAGGTGCTTCGAATCGTGTCCCGGCCCCGCCGGGGCGACGAGGAGCCTGTTCTACCGGAGGAGAGGCTGTCCAGGTCGCTCCCTCATTGGGCGAGCGCACGGGGCATCCCGCTGCGGCGAGAGGATCGACCGGGGGGCGATCGGTTCAGAGAACAGCTCGAGACCCTGGCGCCCGACCTTGGTCTGGTGGTCGCCTATGGCCGCCGGTTCCCCACCTCGCTGCTCGACGTCCCCAAGCGTGGCTGGCTCAAGGTGCACTTCTCCTTGCTCCCCAAGAACCGCGGCCTGCACCCGATCCGATCTGCCCTGTGGTTCGGGGAAGCGAAGACTGGCGCAACCGTCATTCAGCTGACGGACGAGCCCGACGCCGGGCCGATCTTGGATCAGGAGAGCCTCGACATCGGCGCCGATGAGAGCTTCGGCGAGCTGGCTCCGCAGGTAGCCGAACTGGCCTCGACGCTCATTTTGCCGGCGATCGCTCGCACCCTACGGAGCAAGAATCCAAAACCGCGACCGCAGAACGAGAAGGCGGCGAGCCAATCTCCACGCTTCGACCGTCGCCATCTACGGGCTCCTTGGTGGCGAAAAGCCGACGTCGTCTCTCAGCACCTCCGGGCGCTCTCACCCGAGCCAGGTATGTTCACACTGATCAAGCGGAGGCGCGTACGGATCGTCCAAGGTGCGCCGGCTGCCCACCTCGGCTCTTCGACCGGTGACTCTGGCTCGTACATCGGCCTTCGATCCGGCCAGATTCTGGTCACTTGCGGCCAAGGCACCGTCTTCGGAGTTCGCAGGGTGCAGCTTGCCAGCGGCGAGACCATGAGCGCTTCGAGCTTTGCGCGGGAACAGAAGCTGCGCGTCGGCGATGAGCTGATTTGACCCATGCCTGACCGTTGTGGTCGGTTTCAGACTCCCGAAGCCAGCCGGAACGCCGCCATCTCTTCCGCATTGCGCACCAGCAGCACGTCGTCCACGATCACCGGGTGGTTCCAGGTTTTCCCGTCGAGGGCCTGAAACTTCGCAACCTCCTCGTGGCCCTCCGGGGTGGCCGAGACCAGAACGAGATCGCCACCCTCCGAAAGGACCAGCAGCAGATCCTGATCGGCGAGCAGAAGGAGCTGCCCGTGTCCGTAGCGGCCCCCCTTCCAGGCCCGCTTCCCCGACTCCATGTCGATCGCGGCAAGGATCGAGCCGTCGAAGCCGTAGGCGTGGCCGTCGTGAATCACGAGGTCGTTGAAGTAGGGCTTGAGCCGGTTCGACTCCCAAACCTGCTCCACGGACCAGCCGCTGGCATCTTGGCGGACATCGAGCTTGGCCACACCCGTTCCCCCGGACATGCCGGCGGCTCCCATGAGGAACCCACCGTCCACAAGTGCCGGCTGCACGATCGGAGAGCCAGCGCGCTCGTGCTGCCACAGGACACTGCCGTCGTCGACCGAGATTCCGGACGCTCCTTCGGGGCTCAGGAGAACCACCTGCCGGGTTCCGCCGAACGTGGCCAGATGGGGTGAGCTGTAGGCCTCCCCCTCGTTCGTACCGGCGCCGGTCCAGATCGGCTCGCCTGTGTCGAGACCGTAGGCCGCCATCACCCCCGAGGCGGCCACGATCACGCGGTCGCTGAGCACCAGCGGTGAGCCGGAGAAGCCCCATGTGGGCACGGCCGCACCAGTGTCGGCAGCCAGGTCGCGCGCCCACACCACGGCTCCGCTCGCTGCGTCGAGCGCGTTGAACCTCCCGGTGGCCCCGAGAACGTAGACCCGGTCGTTGCCCAGCGTGGGTGTCGCGCGCGGTCCGACACCTCCCATGGCCTCCCAGAAGCGGGTCTCGTCGGTGTGCTCCCAGACCGGCTCGCCGGTCGACAAGCGGTACGCGCTGACGACCTCCAGCTCTCCCCGCTGCTCCTGGGTGTAGAGCACGTCGCCCGCAACCGCAAACGACGACCAACCCGGACCCACCGGGCGCCGCCACATCTCCTCCGGCGGCGAAACCTCCCAGTTGGTGGCGAAGCGCGTTCCGCGCACAGTGCTGTCGCGCGAGGGACCGCGGAAACCGGGCCACCGGATCTCACCCACCGCGGAACCCGCATCCGACAGATGAGGCGCGCCACCGGCCGCGACCAGGCGATCTTCCGCCGTCGCAGCCCAGCGCCAATCGAAGTCGGCCTTGCCTCCGCCGTACAGCCCCGGCGACTGAAGCAGCGTGAACGGCAGGCACACCACCACAACAGCAGCCGGGAGCGAAACGCGTCGAGCGCCTTCCGACCAGCCTCGGCTCACCCAGGCCCACACGACGAGTGCGAGCCCAAGGAGCGGCACCGCATACAGCGGGAAGAGCTGACCTCCCGCCGACTGAGCGATGGTCGGATGCAGCAGAAGCGTCGTGGCCACGACCCCAGCCACGATCGCTCCGAGCGCCATCCAGCGCTCACTCGCGGGTGCCCGACTCGCAAGCAGCCACCACAGCAGGATCAGAACCCCCAGCACCATGCCAGCGATCGGTGCGACGAAGAGCGCAGTCGCGGGCACCAACCGAGGCAGCAGGTAGCGCAGGAGGACGAGAAGCCCCGCCAGGACGACCCCGGGCCAAAGGCGCAGATCGCGGTTCGAAGAATCAGAGCTCATGTGCTTCTCCTTGGCCGGATCGCCGGCAACGCAGACTCCTAGCGGCCGGCCTTCAGTCGGGCCAGGAGCTTCCGGATCACCTCGTTCACGGCGTCGGGCTGCTCCATCATCACGAAGTGGCCGGCGCCCTCGACCTGCGTGAGCTCGAGATCCGGCGCCTCAGCACGAAGCCCGCTCTCGTAGTCGGCCGGAATTGTCGTTCTACCGGCCATCACCACGGCCACTGGAACATCGAACTCGAGTGGCTCCCACACCGACGGCGCGTACATCTCGCGGGAGGCCGCGACGGCCACCTCCTTCTTCGTTCCGAGCATGGAGTCGCGGACGGCCTGCTTGACTTCGTTCGTGGTGCCGTCGCCAAAGAAGCTCTCGACCATCTGCTTCATGAGCTGCTCGTAGTCGGGGCTGTCGAGCCGATTCGCGAACGGCGCCATCATCTCGAGCATCGCAGGGCTCACGTACAGCAGCCCGTCCACGGCGACCGCACCCTGCAGACGTTGCGGCTCCTGCCGCGCAAAGGCGCGGACCACTGCCGCCCCCATCGAGTGCCCGACGAGCACGGCACGGCGAATTCCCTCGTTGTCCATGGCTGCTGCGACGTTGTCGGCGAAGAGCTTCATCGAGTAGTCGCTGTCCGGGTCGTCGCTGTAGCCGTGGCCGAGGAGATCGATCGCGAGGATGCGCGCCTCCCCTCTCAGCGCCTCGATCTGTGCAGCCCAGTGCGAGGCACGGCAGGCGAGTCCGTGGATGAGCACGAGGGTCGGCGCCGACCGTCCGGCTTCGTCGAAGACCTCGTAGCTCAGGTTGTAGCCGTTGTAGACGAGGCTGCGGCTCTCCGCGCCAGCAGAGCTGGCTGCAAGAAGTAGTGCGACGCTCGCTGTGGCCATGGTCCGCATGCACTGTCTCCTTCGACGAGGGAATCGTCAGCCTACACCGTGGTCATCCCGTCGCTGGTCTGCCCAGGGCCTCGCCTGTCGACAGATCTCCCTTTTTCTCCTCTTCACAACCTTCACGACTGTTTCAAAGACGTCACCGCGCCTTCATGGGATCTTCACACTCCGCGCGTCGAATGGACCGATCCAGCAACTGCCGGGGCGGATCCCGGGTCGAAAGGCACACAAAAATGTCCGTTGTACGAAACAGTCCTCTTTTCGCAGCCTTGCTCGTCGCCGCCCTGGCCGCACTCCCGTCCCGCGCCCTGGAAGAAGGCGCAGCCCCGAGCGGCCACGAGCCGGCGACGAAGCCAGAAGCGCAGGAGACCGAGGAAGCCTCCGAGGCCGACGAGTCGAACCTCCGCGTCGAGTACGACGATGGGCTGAAGCTCGAGACCAAAGACGGTCGTTTCTCCGCGAAGATCAACCTCCGCGGCCAGTTTCGCGGTAGCCGCCTGAGCAGCTCGGACCTCGACGGGGAGTCCGACCCCCTCAGCGACGAGACCGGAGCCGAGATCAGGCGCTCCCGTTTCAAGGCCGAGGGCCACCTGGTGAAGGAGTGGATCACCTACAAGCTCGAGTACGCCTTCGAGGGATCCCGACTGATCGATCTCTGGACCCGGGTCCAACCGAAGGATGAGTTCGGCTTTCAGGCAGGCCAGTGGAAGATCCCCTTCAACCGGGAGCGCGTCGACTCGTCGGGCAAACAGCAGTTCGTCGAGCGATCCATCGTCAATCGGCCGTTCACGGTCGACCGCCAGCAGGGCATCGCCTTCCTCGGCACCCTGTTCAAAGGGACGCATGCCGAGGGCCAGTACTCTCTCGGAGTGTTCAACGGCACCGGCCGCGGCGGCGATCTCGACGAGGACAGCGAACCGATGTATCTCGCGCGCTACCAGTGGAATTTCCTGGGCGAGAGCCTCGGGTTCGCACAGTCCGACACGAAGCGCCGTGCAAAACCAGCCGCATCCCTGGCACTGGCGACGGCAACCACCGTCGGTCGGTACACGCGCTTCTCGTCCTCGGGTGGCGGCCAGCTCCCAGGCTTCGAGGCCGGAATCGCCGAACAGTACGAGCTCGACCAGTGGATGGGCGAGTTTGCACTCCACTATCGCGGCCTGTCGATTCAAGCGGAGTACCACGAGAGGGAGATCGATGATCGTGTCAACAACGTCATCACCGAGCTCGACGGGTACTACGCACAGGTGGGCTACTTCTTCCACGAGGCGTTCGAAGCGTTCCCCGAGCCCCTCGAGCTCGCCATTCGCACGGCCGAGGTCAACCCCGTGCGCGGCGTCACGCAGCCCGAACAGCGGGAGCTCACGTTGGCGGCAAACTGGTTCTTCAACGACCACAAGAACAAGCTCACCCTCGACATGTCCGACCTCGAGACGACCCTTCCCGGCGGCAGCCCGGACGATGGTTTCCGGGTCCGCGTTCAGTGGGACGTGAGCTTCTAGCGGAGCCACACGACATTGCCGAGCGCCAGCAAGCGCAGGAGCGGAAGGGCTCGCGCTGCCGTGGCGGTCTCAGACGATGCGCAGTCGCATCCCGCAGATCGCAACCACGTCCTCGGCGGCCCTGCAGCCCAGGCTCTCGGCATTCTCGAGTACCTGTGGACGCTGGGTCGCAGCAATGTCGAGGCCTGCGAGCCCCTCGGGGCGTCCATCGCGCAGGCGGACGAATCGCAACGTCGCATCGCGAACTCGAGGCAGGCCTTCCCGCCGCCACCCTCCCTGACCGGCTCGCCGAGAACGTCGGCCCAGCGCGCCGCGAGTGCCGCAGGGCGCGAGTGCCGCAGGGTCTTCGGTCTGAATCTCGGCACCGCAGACTCCGGAGACCCATTCGGTGCGCCTGGCGCGCTGCCAATCCTCTCCGGCAGCCCACCAATCGCCATCCTCGCGCTCTTCGTCGACATTCCAGCGCACCGCCCCTCGAGAAACTGGTCTCCGAACGGCATCAGGAAGTTGTAGAGGCCGTTGCCGACTCCGGGGTCGACGTGGCAGACCTCGACCCCGAAGACGCGCTCGAATTGCGCCTGGACACGCTCCAGGTCGTGCGCAACGAGGCAGATCTGGCGCATGCGAATCTCGGACGCGGCGTCCAGTGGGTCGTCCAGGTGAGCCCCTTGAGACCTGCGCTCGTCGTCTCATACTGTCTCTCGGCGGGGCGCAACCGCCTCGGCATGCCGCACGGCGCAACGCGAAGGAGACACTCGAATGGCTCACAACTGCACCGTCACCGCCTTGTACTCCTACCCCGTCAAGAGCTGCCGCGGAACACAGATGGCCACAGCGCACCTCTCCCCGTTCGGGCTCGAAGGTGATCGGCAGCTGCTGATCGTGAGGGACGGCAAGTTCACCAACCAGGCGCGGCTCCCGGCGCTCGCCACCGTTGCGACGCAGAGAGTGGACGCGACGACCATCGCGTTCTCCTTCGACGGCGGCGCGGAGCTGGTGCACGAGATCACCTCCCAGGGCGGAGAATCGGTGGTGGAGTTCTACGGCAACCAGGTCGACATCGTCGACCAGGGCGATGCGCTCGCCTCCTACGTCTCGGCGGGCGTCGGTGCGGACGTGAGGGTCGCATCGCTCAAGGACACGTTTCGGCGCGCGGTGCCCCTGGAGGAGTTTGCCCTGGTGGACGGCACGGACCAGAGTCGGTTCGTGGACGTCGCCCCGATCCTTGTCACCAACGAAGCATCGCTCGCTGATCTCAACAGCAGGCTCGAGGTGGCGGTGCCGATGGACCGCTTCCGCCCGAACGTCGTGATCGAAGGTCTGGATGCATACGCGGAGGACGAAGTGACCGCCCTCGAGGGCGACGGCTTCCGTCTGCTGCGCGCCACCCACTGTGAACGTTGCGCCGTGACCTGCACCGATCAGAAGACGGGCGATCGGGCCAAGGAGCCGTTGGCCACGCTGGCGTCCTACCGGAAACGCGAGAACGGCTACGCGGGCGGCGTGATGTTCGGCGCGTACATGGCCGTCGAAGGCAGCGCGACCGTGCGGGTCGGAGCAACCCTGACCGTGGCGTGAGGAGGAGTGCGCGGACCATGACCGAGCCCTACGTTCTCTACGGCAGCTACGCGTCGTACTACACGGCCAAGGTGCATCCCGCCCTTCGCAAGAAGGGGATTCCCTTCGTGCTGCGCCTCCCGAGCGCTCCGCGATTCCGCCAGCACGTGCGCCCGACCTCCGGTACCCATCGCATCCCGCAGCTGGAGACTCCCGAAGGTGAGGTCCTGCAGGATTCGGTCGTCATCCTCGACCACCTCGAGGCCCGTCATCCGGCGATTCCGGCCTTCCCCGAGACACCGCGCCAGCGACTGGCTGTTCACCTCGTGGAGCTCTTCGGCAGCGAAGGCCTCGTGCGCCTCGCGTGGCAGCACCGGTGGTTCTTCGAGGGGAACCACCACTTCGTGAAGATGGACTTCGGCCGCTCGTTCCGTCCAGAGGGGAGCGACGAGGAGCTGCTGCACTACGGCGGCCTCATCGCCGACCGCATGCTGAGCCGCGGCACCCTGGAGCAGGGCGCGGAGAAGCTGGCCGCACTGGACACCGAGTACGTCGGGCTCCTCGAGACGCTGGAGGCACACTTCCAGCACCACCCCTACCTGCTCGGCGGCCATCCGAGCGCCGCCGACTACGCCCTGATGGGGGCCCTGCACGCTCACATGGGCCGCGACCCCGAAGGCCTGCACGTCATGCAGAACCACGCACCGCGCGTCTTTCGCTGGGTGGAGCACATGCTCGTTCCCGAGATCGTGGCCCCGGAGTTTCCGGACCACCCGGTCGAGTACCCCGAGAACGACGCGCTGCCCGAGACGTTCACGGCACTTCTCGCGGAGCTCGCGCGCCGCTACGCCGGGGCATTCACGCGCAACGCGCTCGCCTGGGCAAAAATCGCCGACCAGAAGGCGGGTGCACCCGAAGGCGAGCCCCTGACGGGAGCGGGGGAGCAGCCGCAGCTGGACCCGGTGGAGGTCGAGTGGAAGGGGGAGGGGCGCGAGGTCGCGTGCAACCTCCACCACGCCTGGGTCACGCAGCGCGCGCAGCGGTTCTACGCGGAGCTCGAGGGGATCGACCGCGAGGCTGCCGCGGCGCTCGAAGAGATCGAGGGGCTCGAGCTCCTCCTCGCGGCACGGCCGTCTCGCTGGATCGAGCGAGACGGCGAGAACCGCCTCGTGCTCGGGGCCGCGCGATGACCCATAGGGGGCTGCTGAAAAAGCCCCCTAGAGCGAGGTTCTTCCCCTCGGGCGCAGCCCGCCGAGCCCGGCCTCGGGACCTCATCGCGCTAGGCTAAGGCAAAACCAAGCTCAGCATCCGAACCTCAGCCAGGAGAAACCCATGCGCCACCTCCTTCGATCGCTCACGCTCGTCGCCTGCCTCCTACTGGCCACGGCCGGGTTCGCGCAAGCGCCCACGGCTGGCGGCGACCGGTCCGGGGCGTGGTCGGCGCTGTACGCCGACTACTGCGCGGTCTGCCACGGCGCAGACCTCACCGGTGAAGCGCAGGGCACCCCGCTGGTGGGCGCGCCGCTGCGCCACGGGGACTCGGTCGAAGAGCTCATCCGTACCATCAGCAACGGCGTGCGCGGCACGAGCATGGAGGCCTTTGCCGGTGAGCTGAGCGCAACGCAGATCCGCACGCTCGCGATCTTCATCGGGGAGGAGCGGGCGCAGATGACCTTCTCCGATTTCAAGGTGGCGGCCCCGCTCGAGGTTCCCACGGGTGCGCAGTCGAGCGAGCTCCACGGCTACGAGCTCCAGACGATCGTCGACGATCTCGACCCGCTTCCCTACTCCATCGCTCCGCTGCCCGACGGCCGCATCCTGCTGACCGAGAAGATGCGTGGGCTGACGGTCATCTCGGCCGAAGGCGAGCAGTCGGAGCTCGTCCCCGGCGCACCCGAGGGCTACGACGACGCCCCAGAAGGTGGCGTGCTGCGCTTCGGCAACGGCTGGATCCTCGATGTCGCGCCCCACCCCGACTTCGAGGAGAACGGCTGGATCTACCTCTCCTACGGTGACCGCTGCAGCGACTGCAACGAGATCAGTCGGCAAGGGCCCAAGCCCCCTGTGTCGGCGCTCAAGCTGATCCGAGGGCGCATCAAAGACGGCAAGTGGGTGGACGAAGAGACCCTGTGGGAGACGGGACACGAGCACTATGCCCCGGGCACCGACATGGCTGCAGGGGGCCGCATCGCCTTCGACGGCAAGGGTTACCTCTTCCTGAGCTTCGGCATGATGCCCGGCCTCGGGTACGGCGGCATCCAGGATCTCGACCGCCCCTTCGGGAAGATCCACCGCATGCACGACGACGGCAGGATTCCGGAGGACAACCCCTTCGTGAACACCGAAGGCGCAATTGGCACGATCTGGACGTACGGCCATCGCAGCCCACACGGCCTGGAGTTCGACCCCGAGACCGGCCAGCTCTGGGAGACGGAGATGGGGCCACGGGGCGGCGACGAGGTGAACCTCCTCATGCCCGGGCGCAACTACGGCTGGCCCATCGCCTCCAAGGGCGTGCACTACAACGGCAAGCCGGTGAGCGGTGAGGAGCTCGGCATCGAGGTCGACCTCGACAAGATCGAGCAGCCGGTCGTCGACCTCACGCCCGGCGTGGCGGTCTCGAGCTTCGTCGTGTACGACGGCGATGCGTTCCCGGAGTGGCGCGGCCAGCTCCTGGTCGGCTCCCTGAAGGGCAGGAACCTCTACCGGTTCGAGATGGAAGACGGCATCCTGAAGAACCGCGAGACCGTGATCGAAGATCTCGCGCGCATCCGCGACGTGGAGGTCGGCCCCGACGGCGACCTGCTGCTCCTCCTGGAGCACGCGGCTGGAGCGAAGATCGTGCGGGTGACGCCCAAGGAGGGGTGAGCATCGTCGTGGGTCGACGGACTCTTCTGGAGGCTGCACCATGAGCGTGAGGCCGGACTCCGCCTCCGATCCACGAGACCAACCGGAGTCACCCTGGCTCCGTCGGTCCGAGTGGTCGCAGCGTCGGGTGAGCGCCAGGCGGGCGGGCGCCGTGTCGTACTCGTTCGCGATCCTCTGGAACACCCTGATCCTCCTCATGCTCGGGGTCGTCTTCCTGTCGCCCACCGGCAACAAGACGGCGGCCCTCCTCGGTCTCGCTCCTTTTGCGGTGGCCGGTCTCGTGCTGCTCTCGTCGGCCGTGCGCTCCACGCTGCGCCAGCGTCGTTTCGGGCAATCGACGTTCGAGATCGAGACCCTTCCCGGGGTGATCGGCGGCCAGCTACGTGGAGCGGTTCAGGTGAGCGGACTTCAAGACCCCACCCGCCGCGGGCTTCGACGTGCTGCTCCGGTCCGAGGGCCACGCCGTCTTCGACGCCAAGAGCCTCGAGATTGGTCGCGGTCGCGTCTCTGGCCATCGATCCTGGACCCTCTGGCGAGACGACTACAACGCCGAGGGGCAGTCCGAAGGCGGAGCCGTGAGCGTTCCGGTCCTGTTCGACATCCCCTCCTCTTCGCGTGAGACGTCCAGGGACTCTCCGTTCCCCTACGAGGACGATTCGGCCGGTACCGGCGAGTGGGTCGAGTGGTCGCTCGCTCGTCAACGCATCGCTGCGCGGCGCTGACTGCATGATCGAGTTTCCGGTCCCGGTCTTCGACGTCGGAGAAACCTCCGCAACACATCACGCGACGTTCGAGAAGCGTCCGCTGCACGGAACGGGGGCCGAGCCGCGCTTCGTCGAGAGCCCCGACGGTTCGAGTGCTGTGGAGCTGCCGCCCCCGCAGGGTGCGCTGCTCCTGGGAGCCTGTCTGCTCACGATGGCTCTTTCGATCGTGCTGGTTGTCCTCCAGCCGGCCTACTGGGGCGTTGCGGCGTCGGTGTTCGCCGGTGTGACGCTCATCGGTGCACTGGCTGTCCTCGGCCTGCTGGCCACTCCACGTCGGATGAACAGCAGGCGCGGGCAACTCACCATCGTCTATGGCGGCTATGGCCTCACGCGGCAAGTGCAGCTCCAGCTTGCAGACGTCGAGACCGTCGCGCTCGAAACCGTGCGCGAGGCAGGCCACGGCGGCCGGCCGCGCGTCTACCTCGAGCTCGCGAGCGGGCGTCGCATCGAGATCGACCCCCGACTCAGCGGACACGGCGCCGTCGAGCGGTTCGGAAGCGAGCTCTGTGAGAGGCTCGGCCTCCCGGAGCTGACTGTCCGTGGACCCGAGCAGCGTTAGGCTCTCCCGAGCCGGCGTCGTCGAAGGCAATCGAGCCGTATCGGCCACCACCTTCGATTCCTGAGATGCTCCGAGTCGTGGCAGGTGGACTTGGATCTCACTGGGTACGGACGAACACTCTGAATGGCTGATTCCCCGACAGACTGGCGCCGCACCGAAGCGGTCTTCCTTCAAGCCATCGAACAGCCACTCGAGGAGCGCGAGGCCTTCTTGAATGAGGCCTGCGCTTCCGATTCCGACCTGCGAGCCGAGGTGGAGGCCCTGCTCGAGGCCCATGAGGCCGGTCCCGTGGCGTTCGAAGAGCGGATGACGGCGCTGCGAGGCATCGTGGCCGACGTGTCGGAGGGGGCGTTGAGCCAAGGCACCCGATTGGGCAGCTACCGCATCGACGGCTTGCTCGGGCGCGGTGGAATGGGTGACGTGTACAGGGCCTTCGACCTCGGTCTCGAGCGCGAGGTGGCGCTCAAGACGCTGCCTCCTGCCGTCGCCGACGATCCCGAGCGTCTCTCGCGGTTCGTCCGCGAGGGCAAAGCGCTCGCGTCAGTGCGTCACCCGGGTGTAGTGACCGTCTTTGCGGTCGAAGAAGCGGACGGCATCCACTTCCTCGCCATGGAGCTGGTCGAGGGTGAGACGTTGACGGACGCCATTCCGGAAGGCGGGTTGAGCCTCGATCGTTTTGCCGATCTGAGCCGTCAGCTCACCGACGCTCTGGCGGCCGTCCACGATCGCGGCATCGTGCACCGCGACCTCAAGCCGGGCAACGTCATGGTGGATGGCGAGGGCAAGGCAACCCTGCTCGACTTCGGGCTCGTGAAGAGGAAGGCACCACAGCTCTCCCCGAACGCCGACACCCTCATGCAGGACGAGCGCACGCGTACGGGCGCCGTGATGGGCACGTGGCGGTACATGTCGCCCGAGCAGGCACGCGGTGAAGAGGTCGACGCACGGAGCGACGTCTTTTCTCTCGGGGTCGTGCTCTACGAGATGCTGACGGGGTCGAGCCCCTTCCACCGCACCTCCGAAGCGGAGATCGTCGCCGCCATCCTGAACGAGCGCGAGATTCCACTCCCCCGCGCCAGGACCGACGTGCCCGCCGCGCTCGCACAGGTGGTCGAGAAGTGCCTCGAGAAGGAGAAGGAGGCCCGCTACGCGTCGGCCCAAGGGGTTGCGGAGGCACTCCGCCTGGCGCTCGCTGCCGACTCCCCACCGGTCGCGCGGGCCGCTCCAGGACCTCTCCGCGGGGTTCGTGCACTCCTCGGCGCAGCTGTGGCCCTCGTGGCGCTCGTCGCGGTGGCATGGCTCGCCACACGGGGCGGCGGGGGCACATCCGACGAGCTTGCGCAGTCACGGAGCGCTTCCCCGGCACTGGAACCGCGCGCCGACGGCGTCGACCCGTTCTCGATCGCGGTGCTCCCGTTCGACAACCTGAGCCCCGACCCCGACAACGCCTTCTTCGCCGACGGCATGACGGACGAGATGATCAGCCGCCTGTCGCAGCTCGACGTGCTGACGGTGGTCTCCCGCACCTCCGTCATGCGCTTCCGAGAGAGTGAGCTGAGCGCACGCGAGATCGCCGACGAGCTGAACGTCGCCAACATTCTCGAAGGCAGCGTGCGCCGTGCCGCCGGCCAAGTGCGCATCACCGGCCAGCTGATCGACGCCGCCGAAGATCGCCCCCTCTGGTCCGAAAGCTACACGCGCGAGCTGGCCGACGTCTTCGCGGTGCAGTCGGACGTCGCGAGCCGGATCGCCGAGGCGCTCGAGCTCGAGCTCTCACCAAGCCAGCGCGAATCGCTCGCGCAGGCACCGACCAAGAGCGCGACGGCCTACGACTTCTACCTCAAGGGGATGGAGTACTACCGGCGCTACCGCCAGGACGACAACGAGCGAGCCATCGCGCAGTTCGAGCGAGCCCTCGAGGAGGACCCCAGCTACGCACTGGCGTACGCCGGGCTGGCGGACGCGTACTCCCAGCGCTGGCAGAGGTTTGGCCAGAACCGCCAGACGACCTACGAGCTCAGTCTGGCGGCGGCGGAGAAAGCGGTGGAGCTCAAGCCCAGGCTGGCGGAGGCGTACAAGGCTCTCGGCAACGCCCACTTCACCGGAGGGCTGCAAGACGAGTCCTGCGCAGCACTCGAGCACGCGATCGAGCTCAAACCGAGCTATCGGGAGGCGGTGGCGAACGTGGGGATCCTCTGTGCCGCGTGGAGCCACCACTGGGTCGAAGCCCTCCGTCGCCTGAAACGCGCGACCGAGCTGGATCCTCTGGACGCGCACACCACGACCTATGTCGGGTACGTGTTGACCGAGGTCGACCTCCACGCCGCCGCCAAACCGTGGTTCGAGCGCGCCATCGAGCTCGAGCCGGACAACGTCCCCAGCCTCGCTTTTCGGGCCTACAGCCACCTCTTTGCAGGCGAGCCCGACGCGGCCCAGGACCTCGCGAACAGGATCCTCGAGGTCGCACCCGAAGAGACGATTGGCCTCTGGATCGCGGCGACCGCCCAGTGGCAAAACGGCCTGCATGCCGAGGCGAAGCGACTCGCCGAGCGCGCACCCGGCGGCCCCTCGACGTTTCTCGGCACCCCCGCCGCGCACATCGCGTGGAAGGAGGGGCGCCACGACGCCGCGCGTGCACTCCTACAACCGAACCTCGACCGCGCCGAGGCGGGTACGCCCCTGAGCCTGGCCGAGCTCCTGATGGCCGCCGAGGCGCACGCGATTCAGGAGGAAGAGGACGGTGCGTACCGCTACCTCGAGCAGGCTCTGGACGACGGTTCGGCGCGGGACGGTCAGCTCCGCTACTACCCCTCGTTCGAGAAGATGCGGGGACAGGAGCGTTTTCGCCGCATCCTCGACCGGGTCGACGAGCGCATCGCGCAGCAACGGCGGCAGATCGAGGAGATGGAGACCGCCGGCTGAAAGACCTGAAGGGGCCTGTGCATGAGGTCCGGGCCGTGGGCAGTCGTGAGGTGGTGGCTCGCCATGCCCATCATGCCACCCCGAATCATCGAAACGACTTGGCGAGGCAGCGCCCTATTCCGCCGGCGGATTCCCAACGGTCCCGTAGACGGGGGTGACCTGCGTGAGATCGTTGCGCCACCGTCCGTCCTGCTTCACGTACAGGTCCAGGATCCTCATTTCGGCGAAGCTCGGCGTTCCGTTCACCTTCACCCAGAAGTTGGCATGCCACCGCAAGGCGGCCGTGGCGCCGTAGTGCCGCACGTCGCGATCCAGAATCTCGATGCGGTCGTACGTCATGACGCGCTCCTCCCCTTCGAATCCCTCGGAGCTCATTGGCGTACCGTTCAGATTGACGCCTCGCCATTCCCCAGTCACGTACTCCGACGTGGATCTTCCGTCCACCATGGCCGCCACCATGCCGTCGTGCACCTCGAAGACGGCAGCCTGGACCTCGGCGAGAGTCGACTCCGGAGCCATGGGCGGCCGGCACGCGACCAGCCCGACGACGAGACAGGTGGATCCGATCCAATTCATGAAACTCCTCCTCTGTTTCGGCACACGAAGGTTGAATCAGCGCCGGCGTGCCTCGAATGGCCTGCCGCTCCGGCCGAGACGGGGCAAGTGAAGCGCATCCGGCCTCGGGAGTCGTGATTGCCGCCTGATCGCTCGATGACGGCTCGATGACGATGTGGCTGCGGGCGCGGCAAACGTCCCGACGCACCTTGGCTTAGGATGAGCCGCATGTCGCCTGAGAGGTACTCGACCTTTCTCTTCGGGGAGTTCCGACTCGATCGCCGAGCACACCGCCTGGAGCGCAACGGCGTCGAGATCGAGATCCCGCCCAAGGCGTTCGAGCTCCTCGAGCTCTTCCTGCAACGACCCGACGAGCTCGTCACCAAGCAGCAGCTGCTCGACGAGCTCTGGCGTGAGGTCGCAGTGGTCGAGAACACTGTGCCGCAGCGAATCCGGGAGGTTCGCGGCGCCCTGCAGGACGACGCGCGGGAACCCCGCTACATCGAGACGGTGCCTCGGAAGGGCTACCGCTTCATCGCAGACGTCACCTTGGAGGGTGGCGCACGAATCCACCCTGCCAGTGACCACACGCAGGCGAATCCAGGGCTCGCAGCCCGGCCCGGGTCGGCAAGCCGCCGAGCCCGTTCCGCGGTTCTTGCGGCCGCGGTCACTCTGACCCTCGCCATCGTTCTGGCAGCGGTTCTCCTCCGATCGCGCGCCGGGGGCGATTCCGGTGCACCCCACCTCCGGCTCGTTTCCACCTTCTCCGGCTCGCACAGAGCCCCCGCTCCGTCGCCGGATGGGCGCTACATCGCCTTCGAGCAAGACGTCGACGGAGGCAGCCAGGTGTGGATCGCACCCCTCGCTGGCGGCGAGCCGCTTCAGATCACCCACGGCACCTCCTTCGCGCGGCGCCCCCGTTGGGGGAGCGACGACCGCATCGTCTTCGAGCGCATCGGCCAGGGGATCTGGGCTGTGGCACCGCTGGGAGGCGAACCCCACCAGTTGATCGCGCAGGGCCGCAACCCCAATCTTTCGCGCGATGGACGGTGGCTGGCGTTCGAGAGGCCCGGTGAGATCTGGCGCTCCCGCTCGGACGGGAGTGAGCCGAGGCGTATCGCCGAGACGGTCGTTCGCCGGCTGACGAGCGCGGACGCGTCGCCGGCCCTCTCACCTTCGGGCGATCGGATCGCGTTCTTCCGCCAGGAAGCGGGGCCGTACGGCGATCTCTGGGTGGTTTCGGCAGACGGCAAGGTGGCGCGAAGGCTCACGGAGGACGGAGTACGAGCCGGCGAGCCCACGTTCACACCTGACGGGAAGGCGGTGGTCTTCTGGTCGGAACGAGGCGGGAGCCGAACGCTCTGGCAGATCCCCGTCTCGGGCGGTACGCCGCAGGCCCTGACCACGGGAAGTGGGCACGACGTCTCCCCGGAGTTTTCCGCCGACGGGCGTACGCTGTACTACACCAACGCGCGCCATCAGTATCGCTTGGTTCGCCTGTCCCTCGCGGGGAATGAACGAGATGAAGTTCTCCTCGAGCGCAGACGCGGGATCTGGCTCCCACAGATGTCAGCGAGCGGGGATCGCATCGTCTTCTTCCACGAGACGCCCGCCGGCGTCCAGGTGCTCACGCTTCCTGCGGCAGGCGGAGAGCCCGTCCAGCTCACGCACGACGCGGAGGCACCGGCCATCCATCCGAGCTGGTCGGCCGACGGCAACTCCATCTACTTTCAGCGCGTGGCGCCACCGGCGCTGATGCGCGTCTCCGCAGAGGGTGGTGAGCCCAGCGTCCTCTTCTCCGACTGGAGCTGGCAACAGCAGATGTTCGCCTGGATCGACCCCACCGGTGCTCGTCTGGTCTACCCCCTCTTCGGGGAGGAAGGCGTCCGCACCACCATCGTGCGCGAACTGGGCAGTGGATCGGAGACCCGGCTTTCGGAGCCCGGCCTGCGGGAGTTCCGGTGGTCGCCGACAGGCGACGCGTTCCTCGCTTCGCGGAGCGACGGTGACGTCGTGGTCTGCGCGGTCGATGACGACCCCTGCCGTTTCGTGACCGTGGGCGACAACGCGACATGGTCTCCCGATGGTTCTCGCGTCTTCTACTACAGGCCCTCACCGCGCCCTCGGTGGGCAGAGCTCTGGTCCTGCACTCTCGACGGAACCGAGGAGACTCTGCATCGAACCGTGGGTCCGCTCGACCCGGAGTCGCCCGGCTTCGACGTCACGGCCGACGGGTCGATTCTGGTCACCCTGCACGAGGATCCCAGACACGAGCTATGGCGGATGGAGCTCGGCCCGCAACGGCAGGGCCAAGGCGGCTGAGCATGGCGGACTCGCCTTCCCACTGGCACAGGATCGAGGCGGTCTTCCTCGAGGCGCTCGAGCACCCACCCGAGGAGCGCGCGGCCTTCTTGAATGAGGCCTGCGCTTCCGATTCCGACCGGCGCGCCGAGGTGGAGGCTCTGCTCGAGGCCCATGAGGCCGGCCCCGTGGCGTTCGAAGAGCGGATGACGGCGCTGCGAGGCATCGTGGCCGACGTGCCGGAAGGGGCGTTGAGCCAAGGCACCCGATTGGGCAGCTACCGCATCGACGGTCTGCTCGGACGCGGTGGGATGGGTGACGTCTACCGGGCCTTCGACCTCGGTCTCGAGCGCGAAGTGGCCATCAAGACGCTCCCAGCAGCCGTCGCCGACGACCCTGAGCGGCTTGCGCGCTTCGTACGGGAGGGCAAGGCGCTTGCGTCGGTGCGTCATCCCGGCGTGGTCACGGTGTACGCCGTCGAGGAGGCGGACGGCGTTCACTTCCTCGCCATGGAGCTGCTCGAGGGAGAGACCCTGGCTGACGCGATTCCGGAAGGCGGCATGAGCCTCGACCGCTTCTCGGACCTGGGCCTTCAGCTGACCGAAGCCCTGACCGCCGTTCACGACCGCGGCATCGTGCACCGCGACCTCAAGCCGGGAAACGTCATGGTGGACGAGGAAGGTAGGGCAATCCTCCTCGACTTCGGGCTGGTGAAGAGAGAGACGCCTCACGGCGGCCGGGACGACGACACGCTCGCGGAAGAGGAGCGCACGCGTACGGGGGCTGTCATGGGCACCTGGCGGTACATGTCGCCGGAGCAGGCACGGGGCGAAGAGGTCGACGTGCGGAGCGACGTGTTCTCCCTCGGCGTCGTGCTCTACGAGATGCTCTCCGGAGCGAGCCCCTTCCATCGCACGTCGGAGGCGGAGATCGTCGCGGCCATCCTTCACGAACGGGAGCCCCCTCTGCCGGAGTCTCGGGAGGACGTTCCTGCCGCCCTCGCGCACGTCGTGGGAAGGTGCCTGGAGAAAGAACGGGAAGCTCGCTACTCCTCCGCAGAGGAGGTCGCTGAGGCACTCCGAAGCGCGCTCGAAACCGACGCCGCTTCGGCGAAGGGGCCGGGCTCGACCTCTCCCTTTGATGCTCGCTGGCTCGTTGCTGCCGCTGCGCTCATCACAGCCTTCGCCACGGTTGCCTGGCTCACCACGCGGGGCGGCGGGCGCTCAGCTGACGAGGTCCCGCACTCCGAGAGTGCTCCCACCGCCTCGGCGTCCCTCCTCGGCGAGATCGATCCGCTCTCGATCGCAGTGCTCCCTTTCGACAACCTGAGTCCCGATCCCGACAACGCCTTTTTTGCGGATGGCATGACCGAGGAGATGATCAGCCGGCTGTCGCAGATCGGCGTATTGACGGTGGTCTCGCGGACCTCCGTGATGCGCTTCAAGCAGACAGACCTGAGCGCGCGCCAGATCGCGGAGGACCTGAACGTCGCCAACATCCTCGAGGGCAGCGTCCGCCGCGCCGGAGGCCAGGTGCGGATCACCGGTCAGCTCATCGACGCGAGATCGGACCGACACCTCTGGTCCGACAGCTACACCCGCGAGCTGGCCGACGTCTTCGCCGTGCAGTCGGACGTCGCGAGTCAGATCGCCGCCGCCCTCCAGCTGGAGCTTTCGTCGGGCCAGCGCGAGACCCTGACGCGGGCGCCGACGAAGAGCGCAACGGCCTACGACTTCTACCTCAAGGGGATGCAGTATCACAGGCGCTTTCGTGAAGAAGACAACGAGCGCGCCATCGAGCTGTTCGAGCGCGCGCTCGAAGAGGATCCCGACTTCGCTCTGGCGTACGCTGGACTGGGAGGTTCGTACTCTCAGCGCTGGCAGAGGTTTGCGGGCGATCGGCAGGCGGCGTACCAATTGAGCCTGGGCGCTGCACAGCAGGCTGTACGACTGGCTCCCCGTCTTGCCGAGGCTCACAACGCCCTCGCGAACGCCTACTTCGCTGGCGGGAGGAACGAAGACTCCTGCGCTGCCCTGAGGAGAGCCGTCGAGCTCAAACCGAGCTTCCGAGGCGCCATCGCGAACATCGGAGTCATCTGTGCGGCGTATCGCCAGCAGTGGGCCGAGGCACTCCGGCAGCTGAAGCGAGCGGTGCGGCTGGATCCGCTGGACGCGCACCTGGCCACCTACGTGGGATACCTCCTCACCGATGTCGATCTCCACGCCGCCGCCGAGCCCTGGTTCGAGCGTGCCCTCGAGCTCGAGCCGGACAACATCCCCAGCCTCGCGTACCCGGCGTACAGCCACCTCTTTGCGGGCGAAGCCGACGCCGCCCTGGGTTTTGCGCACCGGATCCTCGAGGTGGCCCCCGAAGAGGCCATTGGTCTCTGGATCGCTGCCACGGCCAGCTGGCAGAACGGAGACGTCGCCGAGGCGAAACGACTCGCGGAACGGGCTCCGGGTGGACCCTCCGAGTTCCTCGGAGCCCCAGCCGCGCACATTGCCTGGAGCGAGGGCCGGTTCGAGGACGCCCGTGCGCTCCTTCGGCCAACCCTCGACTGGCTCGAACAGGCCCCCGAACCCAGTCTCAACGACCTCCTGAAAGCCGCCGAGGCCCATGCGATTCAGGAAGACCCGGAGCAGGCCTACCACTACCTCGAGAAGGCCCTGGCCGAGGGCCTGGCAAGAGACGGGCAGCTCCGCTACTACCCCTCTTTCGAGAAGCTACGGGAGCAGGACCGCTTCCGCCAGATCCTCGACCGGGTCGACGAGCGCATCGCGCAACAGCGGCGGGAGGTCGAACAGCTCGACGGATGACCGTCGGCTGAAGGGAGTCGCGGCGCGCGATCGGGCCCGGCCCGGGTCCTGGGGCGTGTTCCTTGCGATGGTAGAGATCGGAGCCATCTGGACGGGACACGGCCCCCGACACCAGTCCGTCGTCCTGCAAGAGCTCCTCGATCCGCCCGCTGAAGGCTGAGAGCCGCGCTTTCCATCCCCAGCAACACATGACATCAACGTCATTTTATCGACGACAGGGTGCTGTGTTCCTAGATCAGGAAGCCCATGGCGAGAACAGCGCCTGTCATTTATGATATTCACATCACTTTCTTTCTGCGCTCAGATCACCCCCCACATCGCCGGAGATCCAGATGAGCACCGCCCCCCAGAGCGATTCGTCGCCCCCGAGGAGGAGCTTCCCTTGGGACTACTTCACGCTGGCGTTCGCCTTCAGCTGGGCGTTCTGGGGCCTCGCCTACGTGGCCGCGAGAAACCGGCCACCCGTCACCACGGAGGGCACCGAGGCTCTCCTCGAGGCCGCGTCACCAGCCATGCTGGTGCTGATCCTGGTCGGGGTCTTCGGGCCCTTCTTCAGCGCCTTCGTTCTCACCGGGAGGCGCGACGGCCGCGAAGGTGTCTCCGCACTGTGGCGGAGCGGCTGGAGGTTCAAGCTGCCTCTTCCCTGGCTGTTGATCGCGCTGCTTCTGTTTCCAGCCATGAGGATCGCCTCCCTGCTCGTGTCGGGTGCCGGGGTGTCTTTCGAGCTTTTTGCGCGACCCCTGGCGCTGATCGGACTGACCCTCTTCATGTACTTCCTCGGCGGCTCTTTTGGTGAGGAGTTCGGCTGGCGCGGCTACGCCCTGCCACGCCTATTGGAGAGGCATACGGCACTCGGTGCGAGCTTGATCCTCGGGCTCCTGTGGGTGGCCTGGCACCTGCCCCTCTTCTTCATTCCCGGCTCTCCGCAGTCTCGAATCCCCTTCACGCCCTGGGCTCTCGGAGTGGTCCTCATGGCCATTCTCTACACCTGGGTGCACGTCCATGTGGGAGGTGCCGTCTTCGCGGCGCTTCTCCTGCACACCACGGGCAACCTCTCGGGCGACCTTTTCGTCCCGGTCCGCGACGTTGCCTCCACTTGGCGCTCGCCAGACGCCTGGAACCTCTACTTCGGCGGAGTGCTTGCTCTCCTGGTGCTGATCGTCTGGGGTCCGAAGACCTTGCGGCGAGACAAAGCCTGACGCCGCAGCGCTTCGGCGGGTGTCGTCTCCAGCTGGCGACCACCGGTGCGTCGAAGTTCAGGCCTACCAGCGGCTCCCTGTGGAATCTCCACAGAGAAGCTCAGCCCCTCTTCACCGGAGTCCAGTCGGATCTCGCCGCCGTGGAGGTCCACGATCGCCCGGACGAGGCTGAGCCCGAGACCATTCCCCGGAGAGCCGCGGTGACTCTCCAACCGGTAGAAGCGCTCGAAGACCTTCTCGCGCAGAACCTCCGGAATGCCGGGGCCGCTGTCTTCGACCAGCAAGCGCACCCCGGCGTCTCCAGGTGACAGATCGACCTGCACGCGTCCATGTTGCGGCGTGTACTTGATCGCGTTCTCGAGGATGTTGGCGACCGCCTGGAACAGCAGGTGTCGATCGCCCGTCACCTCGAGCGCGGGCTCTACGCTGTGCTGAAGGCGGACGTCCTTCTCGACTGCGAGCGGTTCGTACAGCTCCACGACGTCCTCGACGATCTGCGAGAGCGAAACGGCCTCGAAAGCCCACGCCGCGCTCCCGGACTCGATCCCGGAGATCTTGAGAAGCGAGTCGAAGACGCGGAGCATGGCGTCCGAGTCTTCGAGGATCTGCTCGACCTCCTGATCCAACTCTTCCCCTCGATCGGACGCCCGCAGCGCCTCCAGGCGCGTCTGGATGCGCGTCAGCGGGGTGCGCAGGTCGTGCGCGATGTCGTTCGTGACCTGGCGGCTCGCCTCGAGTAGCTCGCCGATGCGGTCGAGCATGGCGTTCAGATTGCCGGCGAGGCTGTCGAACTCGTCCCCCGTCCCATCGGTCGGGATCCGCCGCGTGAGGTCGCCTTCACGGATGTCGTGACTGAGCGCGTTGAGGCGCTCCAGCTTGCGCTCGACGACCCGGGTCAGGGCGATTGCTCCGAGAAACCCGAGCACCGTCATGAGGACCGCCGATGCGACGAGGCTGCCCCGCACGAACTCCCGGGTCTCCTCGATCTCCGGAGCGATCAGCACGATCATGAGGCTCCAGCCGCTGGGAAGCTCCTCGATGAGAAACACTGCGTCGTCGTCGGCGCGCTTCCAGGCGGGCCGGTCTTCGGGCCTCCTGCGGCGATTGAACTGGTTGGGGAAGTCGGCCACGATGCGGCCCCGCGCCGCTTCAGGGCCTCGGGGAAACTCTGGCTCGAGCATCCTCGGGGGCACTCGATCGGGCGCCCCCGCAATGGGCACGTGGCTCTCGTCGAAGAGCACGTAGACGTCGCGCGAGAACGGGTCCAGGCGCGCCCGCTCGTCGATCTCCTCGATCAGAGCGTCGGGCCCAAGCTCCTCGTAGAAGCTGGTCGTGTCCAGCATGAGCGCCTCCACGAAAGAGCGCGCCTGCGTCTCGAGGTAGTTCTGCACCCGCCAGTGAAACAGCGCCCCGATCAGGAGCGTAGACACCGCGAAGATCGCCATGAACAGGACGGCGATCCGGAACGAGGTGCTGCGAAGAGTCTGAGACCTGCGTTTCCAAACTCCCACTCCAGTCCCGCTCACGATGCACCTCGTCTGGCGGCGTTGCGCCTCCTCAACAATGCCCCAGCATTGCCTGCGTCGGCGCGCCTTGCCAGCCGAGCGCCTCCCAAGCGGTCTTTGGAGCGGGACTTCGAAAACGCAGGTCTAGTCCCCAGGGCGAAGAACATAGCCGGCACCGCGCACTGTGTGGATCATCGGCACGTCGAAGTCGCGATCGATCTTCTTTCGCAGCTGGCTGATGTGCTGATCGATCACGTTGGTCATCGGATCGAAGTGGTAGCCCCACACCTGCTCGAGCAGCATGGTCCGCGTGACCACCTGACCGGGATGCCGCATCAGATACTCGAGCACCTGATACTCGCGCGGCTTGAGCGCAAAAGCCCGCTCCCCTCGCCGAACCTCGCGCGTGAGCCGATCGAGGTGCAGGTCCCCGACCTGAAGCAGGGCGGAGTCCTGCACGACCGGCGTCGCCCTTCGCGCGAGCACGTGGACGCGGGCGGACAGCTCGGAGAACGCGAAGGGCTTCACCAGATAGTCGTCGGCACCTGCCTCCAGACCCTTGACGCGCTCCGTGACGTCCGCCAGAGCACTGAGGATGAGAACGGGGGTGTGGTCCTCGGCCGCGCGCAAGGCGCGGACCACGCTGAGCCCGTCGACCTGGGGCAACATGCGGTCGACGATGAGCACGTCGTAGGGGTTGCCCGTCGCGAGGTAGAGCCCCTCCTGGCCGTCCGCGGCGACATCGACCGCGTGCCCCTCTTCCCGGAGGCCCTTGGCGATGAAGTCGGCCACGACGGAATCGTCTTCGACGACGAGGAGCTTCATGGAGCGCGCGAGGCCGTGAAACTGCGCTCGCCGCGCGGGGTCTCTACCACGACGCTCATCGTTTCGCCTTCGACGTTCGCCGAGTAGCTCAGCGCGATCAGCATTCCCTGCGACTCAGTTTTGCGCGTGAACGTGAGCGTTCCATCCGCGTACTCGACGTCCTCCAGAGGCTCGACCCCGTCGCGCGCCGTGAACGTGCCCGCCAGGCCTTCGTCGACGGCGGTGAACTCCAGGACGATCTCGCTCGGGCCTCGCCGGGTGTCGACGCTCGCCACCCACCGTCCCACCACGTCGTCGCTTGCGCTCGCAGGCGCAGCCGAAATGGCCAGGACCAATGCGGCGAACAGAACCATGAACGCATTCTTCATCGCATCACCTCACATTTTCCATCCGAAGACCCAAGAGAGCTTGGTGAACAGGGTGTCGCGCCTTCATGGGACCGCGAGGGCTCAGAAGCTGCCTTGGATCGTGATGCTGTAGATCGGTCCGATTTCGCGCCGCCGCACCTCAATCCGCTCGACCACTCCAGCGGCGCGGTCGGAGAAGATCGTGCGCGAGAGATTGTTCCTGCGGTCGAGGACGTTCCTGATCGTGCCGCGGATCGTGAGTCCGCGGACGTCCTTGTGCTCGAGGTAGATCGACACAAAGGCCGGCTTGTCCCTCTCGAAGGTGATCTGGTCGAGCCTGAAGTCGCGCCCCTCTTCGTCGTAGCGGAGGTCCAGGCCGGTCGCCCAGTTGGTGCCGAAGAAGTCCTGCCGCAGTTCGGCCTCCAGCTCGACGTTTTCGGTGCCGGAGATGCGGCGCGGCGTGCCGACGAGCGGGTCGAGAACCTCGGACTCGACGAAGCTGAGGTTCAGGTCGAGACGGCCGCCGCGCCAGGCGAACGAGTCGGTGAGCAGCGTCAGGTCGAGCGTGGCACCGTAGCGCTCGGCGGAGTCGATGTTGCCGGGTGCCTCGCCGCCGCCATCGATCGGAATCTGATCGACGATGTCGTCGATCTCTTCGTAGGAGAGGCGCAGTGTCGCCGAGCCGACCTCGCCCAGACTCTGGTTCAGCTCGGTCTCGAGGAGCCAGGTCTGGGGCGGCACGAGATTCACGTTGCTGACATTGACCTGCTCCTGGTTGAGGTTGACGCTGGCGGCGAAGTCGGAGAAGTCGAGCTGGCCGACCTGGCGCTCGAGCTTGGTCGAGATGTCGAGGTTCTCGGTTGCACCCCAATCGAGCGTCACGAAGCCCTTCGGCCTGACGAAGTCGCGGGTCAGGCCGAGCTCGCCGATCTGCTCCAGCTTCGAGGACTCCGCCCCGAACGAGGTTTGGAGCTGAAGGCGCGGCGACAGCTCGCGACTGAAGCTGAGCGTGATCTCCTCGCGCTCTTCCTCGACGCGCGACGACGAGCCCCGAAACGGTACGGGAGCGAGGTCGCCGCTTGCTGTTCTCTCGGCCAGCTGCGACTCCAGATCGACGACGTTGCGCACGCCCTCGACCGAAAGCTGTGCGTCTCCGCCCCAGAGACCGAAGGTGTACTCGGAGCGAAGGATCGTCTCGAGCTGGTCCGCTTCTCGCTCGAAGACCCTCTCGAACGGCGTGCTGCCGTCCGCGAAGTCGAAACGCACGCTGTCCTCCGTTGGGCTGTGCTCATTGCGGTGCAGGCCGATCCACTTCCACCGACCCGGGCCCAGAGCGAGCTCGTAGTCGAAGCCGATCTCGAAGTTGATCTGGTCTTCGGTCTCGCGCAGCGCGCGCGTGCGCAGAAAACCACCGTCGGCGCCACTCTGGTCCGAGAACTCTCTCTCCCGGGAGAGTCGGGCGCCAACTTCGCCGATGAGGTTCAGTACGTTGCCGCGCTCGCTCTCGCGCGTGAAGGAGCCGGAAATCTTGGGGATGTCGGCACGTTCGAAGCGGCGCTCGAACCGCGTCTCCAGGAGCTCTTCGTTGCCGCCCAGGACGCTCTCGGGGCCGCGATCGCCGCGGTAGTCCTGCTCGTTGGCGATGCCAAGCGTCCACTCGCCGCGCTCGGTGCTGCCGGAGAGCGAGACTTCGAACTCAGCCCAGCTGACCGGGGCACCGAAGTCGCGCACCCGCGGCTGCCAGTTGAACTGACCCGAGACGCGCCGATCGGTGCTCGTGATGACGTTGAGCACCTGGCCCGACACTCCGGCGAGGTCGAGGCTCGCTCCATCGACGATCTCGAGCCGCACGACGTCGCCCGCCGGGATACGGCGCAGGGCCTCGACCGGTCCGTTCGACTTCCCGGAGATGCGGCGTCCGTTGATGAGCACGTTCGTGTCGACCTGTCCGAGCCCGCGCTCGCCGCCGCCTTCGCGCACGGAAAAGCCCGGGATCTGCTCGACCATGTCGAGCGCCGTGCGGGGAACGAAGCGCGCGAACTCTTCGGGCTCGAGGACGCGCCGCGTGGCCGTGCCGTCGGCGGTTGGTGTCGATGCGGCGGTCGACTGCGCGAAAACGCTGGCCGCCGGGCAAAAGGTGAGCGCAAGCGCCGTCCCGACGCCGCCAAAGAGGTTGCGCAGTCTCGCTCGCGTCGGACGTGAAGGGACATGGGTGTGCCATTCGCCTTCAGCAGCTGTGAACGACCGACTCAACGTCACCTCCATGTACCGGTTGCTTCCCGAGAGCGCGGAGGGGGTTCCACCCCGAGCCGGTCCAGCCTAGCGAGGCGGTCTGTCGTGGGCGTGACTCGAAGATGTGTTTTCTTTCAGCAACTCTGGCGCCCCAGGATGAAGAGGCGCGGAGGACTGCTGCCGCGCGCCTACGTGACGGTGAACTGCCCCATCATGCCCATGTCTTCGTGCTCGAGGATGTGGCAGTGGTACATGTACGGGGCCTCTTCCGTGGCCTCGTAGTCGAACCGCACCATGAGCTCGGTGCTGCGGTTCACCCAGACGGTGTCTTTCCAGCCCGCATCCTCCGGTGCGACGGGGCGCCCGTCCTGGGAGAGCACGAGAAATGAGCAGCCGTGGACATGGAACGGGTGGTGGCCCTCGTCGTTCTCCACGCGCCAGTGCTCCCAGACTCCCTTGCGCACGCGCTCGTTGATGACCCGCATGTCCATGCTCTGACCGTTGATCGCCATGGACATCTCGTGCGCGCCGTGGCCGCCCGCCCGGCGAGCACCCGACCGCTCCCTCCCGCCGCCGAGCTCCATGGTCAGCACGAAGGTCCGGTCCGGAGCGCCGGCGCCAGGCTGTGGCCTCTCGATCTGGTTCATGCTGCGCGGGAGCGCGCCGCGGAACGCATGGAGCTGTGGATCGACCTGGAGCTCCAGGACCTGAAAGCTGTCGTTCATGCCTCCGGCCCAGAAACCACGATTGCCGCCTCCGCCTCCCCGACGCCCGTCTCCTCTGCGATCCTGGTCGCCACCTCGGCCCCGATCACCGTCGCGCTCGCGCCGCTCGTTTCGGTCTCGGTCGCGCGCCTCGCCACGGTTGCGATCGCGACGACCGTCTCCGTCGCGATTTCGGCCTTCTCCCTCGGAGTCCTTCGGGCCGCTCAGCAGCAGGGCCGGGCGGCCGTCCGAGACGTCGACGACGATCTCGTTGCGCTCGCCGGGCAGCATGATCACCTCGGTGAGGGGAACCGGGGCCTCGAGAAAGCCGCCATCGGTGGCGATCTTGTGGAAGGTGCGCCCGTCCTGGAAGCGGAAGCGGTAGAAGCGCGCATTGGAGCCGTTGAGAAGACGGAGGCGGACCAGACCGGCTGGGACCTGCAGCACAGGATCGGTGATGCCGTTCACCATCACGGTCTCTCCCATGAAGCCGTCCTCTTCGTCGGTATCCTCGAGCGAGTAGGCGATGTGTCCTCGGCCGTCGAAAGTGCGGTCCTGAACGACCACCGGGATGTCGTCCACCCCGTAGGTCCTTGGTAGCGCCAGATCGTCGCTGTTCTCGTCGTCGATCAGCAGGAATCCGGCAAGGCCCTGCTGGACCTGTCTGCCCGTGCTGCCGTGGGTGTGCGGGTGGTACCAGGATGTGCAGGCCTGTTGCCGAATCGGCAGGACCGGGGCCCAGGACTCCCCGGGAGCGATGAGCTGCTGTGGGCCGCCGTCGACGTCTCCCGGCACGTGGAGACCGTGGCCGTGCACCGCGATCTCTTCCGAGAGCTGGTTCCGGTAAACCAGGGGCAGGTCCTGCCCCCTGCGCACGCGCACCGTCGGCCCGAGAACCGGGCCATTGAAGCCCCACGTGGGTGTCTGAATGCCCGGCAGCATCTCCCAGGTGCCCGCCTGCATGGTGAGCTCCACGGGGCGGTCGCCGTGAAACTCGAGCAGCGAGGGAATCGGCAGTTGCCTTCTGCGCGAACCGCTCGCCCAGGCGGAGCGTCGTTGGCACGCGGGGAGCCCGAGTCCGCCCCCGGCGGCGGCCAGCACGCCGAGGCCCAGGCCCCGCTTCAAGAAAGTTCGTCTCTGCACAGCTACATCCTCCGGCACGTTCGTCGGCCTGCGCGGTCGCCTCGACCAACCGTAGCCAGCCAACCTGAGTTGGCCGTGACCCGAAGATGTACTTTGTTTCAGAAACCCGCCGTGCCTCAGCGCGTGAAGTCGGTGCGCCGCTCGAAGAGGAGCATGCTCAACCCCATCGCGACGACGGCAATGGCCGCGTTGGTGGCATGCAGAACCGGCCAGGTCTGCGACGTCTGGGTCACGATGGAGACGGCCTGAGAGCCCATGTACGCCAGCACGGCGAGCACGAAGACCGTCCAACCGAGCCTGGCCGCAGCGCGCCGACCCTGCTGCCGCGCGGCGGCAGACTCCTGCGCGAGCCCCACCATCTGGCCAGTCGCGAACATGACGCCACCGATCATGGCGGCCAGGTGCACCGCCTGGAGATCGAAGGCCCCACGCAGCGCCGACTCCACGAGGATCAGCGTACCCGCCAAGGCCACGCCGACCGCGAGGAGCAGGAGCGGCAGCAGCGCCGACACCCAGGCGACCTGGCGCGGAGTCAGCGGCCCCGCCATGAGCAGGCGAAGCCGGCGCTCCTGGCCGCGATACCCCTGCATGATGAAGCTGACGACGAGTGGTGCCACCAGAAGGAACATGCCGCGCAGGCCGCCCGCCACCCAAGGATCGGTGGAGTCGTCCGTGGCGAACGCGAAGATCAAGGTGATCAGGATGCCCACTGCGGTCGCGATCCCGAGCGCACCCACGAGCCAAGGCCTCACGTAGGCCAGCTCAGCCTTCAGTACGTGCCACATCGTGCCCCTCCTTCAGAATCTGCACCGCGATCTCGTCCACCGTCAGGCGCGAGCTCTCGATGGCCTGGGCGCCGAGCTCGGACAGCTGCTCGAGCGCCCGTTCCGGCTGCCGGGTGATCACCTGGTGCTCCGAGCGCACCTTGCGATGCTCCACCGCGCCGGCAATCTCGACGGAGTCGTCCGCCAGGCGAAACGAGATCCGCCGCCAACTCTCTCCGAGCTCCTCCCGGCTGCACCGAAGCACCACGTCGCCATCGCGGAGGAATGCCAGCTCGTCGGCAAGGCGGCTGATGTCGGAAAGCACGTGCGTCGAGTACAGCACCGCGTGCTCGCCGTCCTCCGTCACCTCCCACAGCACGTCGAGAACCTCGGATCGCACCACGGGGTCGAGCCCCGCGGTCGGCTCGTCCAGGAGCAGCAGCTGCGGTTCGTGGGCGAGAGCAGCCACCAGGGCGAGCTTGGTCTGGTTTCCCCTCGAGAGGGTCTTCACGGGAGCGTCCATGCGGAGGGCGAAGCGCCTGGCCAGCTGCTCCGCACGCTCCCGCGACCAGCCGGGCATCCAACCGGCGAGGAACTCGAGGTTGCGCCGCGCCGTCCAGCTCCTGAAGAAGCCGCTCTCCTCTCCGACATATCCGACCATCGGGCGGTACGCAGTCTCCTGGGGCGACACCCTGCGGCCAAAGACCTCGATGTCGCCTTCGTCCGGGACCACGAGGCCAGCCATGCAGTTCAGGGTGGTGGTCTTGCCGGCGCCGTTGGGACCGATCAGAGCGAGCACCGTCCCCGGCTCGACCGCGAGGTCGAGCGGACCAAGCTCGAAGCCCGGATAGCGCTTGATCACGCCGCGCAGTCGCGCCGCGGTCTCCCGCAATGAGTCACTCATCATCCGACTCCTGCATCAGAAGCTCGCGGAGCGCTTGCCGCATCTCTTCTTTGCTCAGGCCTTCCGCCGCGGCGTGCGCCACCAGCTCCGCCAGTGCTTCTCTGAACCTCGTTGCAGCCATCTCTCTCTTTCTCCCTGCGGGAATGTCGGCCACCCAGAATCCCTTTCCTCGACGCGAGTGCACCAGGCCTTCGCGCTCGAGGTCGTCGTAGGCCCGCTGGACGGTGATCACGCTGACGCGCTGGTCCTTCGCCATTCCCCGGATCGACGGCAGCGGCGCGCCCGCATCCAGATCGGTCGCCAGGATCTTCGCGCGCAGCTGCCTCGACAGCTGGGCGTGAAGCGGCTCGTCGGAGAGCTCGGTGAGGTTCAGCAGGAGGCTCAAGGTGCCTCCTCTTTCACGTCGCCAGAGCCCACCCCGGCAGACGTCGTCTCAGGGCGCGGAACCAGCAGCGCCGCGGTCCAGTCGTCTTCCGGAAGGCGGCCCGCCTGCCGCTGCAGGCGATCGAAGAGCGAGGCCAGCCACGCCGCGGGATCCTCCTGCGTCGGCTGCTCACGGAGCATCTGCTCGAACCTGCAGTAGCCGAGCGGCTCTCCCGAGGCGTCGAGCGCCTCCGGCAGGCCGTCCGACAGCAGGAGCAGCCCTTGGCCGGGCTCGAGCTGCAGGGTCCGCGAGGCGTAGGCGACCTCGGCACGCACGCCCAGAGGCAGGCGTGGCCCCGGCACGGACAGGGGCCGCGGCTCGTGCCCGCTGCCGACGACATAGGGATCCGGGATGCCGGCGTTCGCCAGCTCCACCGATCCTTCAGCGGGGCGGTAGCGCGCCAGCGCCAGCGCCACGAACTCCCCGCGCCCGAGCTCGGGAGCGAGGCGGCGATTGAGCTCGGCGAGAGCGCCTGCCGCGTCACGAGCCTCGGCCACGAACGGCAGCATCGCCTTGACCGACGCCATGATCAGACTGGCGGCAAACCCCTTTCCCGCGACGTCGGCCACGACCACGCTGACCGTGCCGTCGGCGTGGGGGATCACGTCGTAGAAGTCGCCGGCCACGACCCGCGCAGGCTGGCAGCGCGCCGCCACCTCCCAGCCACGTCCGCTCAGCTCCGGCGGGGGCAGAAGGCGCCGCTGGACGTCGCGCGCCATCTCGAGCTCCCGCTTGCCGAGCTCCTGAGCCACCATCTCCTCGAGCTGGAGGCGCTCGACCAGCTGGCGACGCTCCTCCGCCCCGAGAGCCGCGACGGTGACCCCACCCTGCACGCCCGCGGTGAGGAGGCCTTCTTCGAGCAGCAGCTCGATCGCACCTTCGACGGTCGACGGAGGGATACGGTGCTGGCGCGCGATCTGCCGGTGTGCTGGCAGGAGAGCGCCGGCCTCGAGGTCACCCCGGACGATGCGGTCGCGCAGCTGGCGGGCGATCTGCTCCCGCACGGGCTCAGGATCTCCCGGCGACAGATGGAGCAGAAGCTCGCCATGCCTACTGTTCATATACGGTATATACGGTAGGTCACGGCAACGGTTGCAGGCAATCCCGAACCGCCGCTGCGAGCCGAGCCGCCTGCGCTCCGGACGGGGCCGGAATCGACGCCAGAGACCGCCGTCAGGCGCGGCTGCTCGGGCGCTCACTCACCCGTGCGTGCCATGCCCAGAGGTTCTCGTGACGGTCGTCCGGCCTCAGATCCACCAGCTCGCTGGCGAAGTCGATCATGCACAGCGCGCTGATGTCGGCCACCGTGAACCGGTCGCAGGCCATGTAGTCCGTCTCCGCGAGCTGGTGATCCAAGCGCTCGTAGAAGAGCCCTGCCTGGTTCTCGCCCTGCGTCTTGACGGCCGGGATCTGCTCGAAGCGCCCCGGCGCCATCTGCGCGACGACCGGCCCGTTCACCCATGCCTTGCCGATGCCCTGAAAGAGCTCGAGCTCCAGCTGGCGCCCCATCATCTCGATGCGCCCGAGCTCGAAGGCATCGCGCCCGAGAAGGTTCGGCTCCGGGTGGAGTGCCTCGAGATACCGGCAGATGGCAACCGTCTCGGCGATGGCTCGTCCGTCCTCGAGCTCGAGGACGGGAATCTTGCCGCTCGGGTTCAGCTTCAGGAAGCCCGGCTCCTTGTGGGCGCCGGCCATCATGTCGACCTGGACGAGCTCGATCTCGTCCTCCAGCTGCTTCTCTGCGATGAAGATCCGCACGCGTCGCGGATTGGGAGCGCGGGTCATCTCATGGAGCTTCATCTTCGCCATCTCTCGCCTTTCGAATCGTCGTCGAAGGTCACGCCCGGCACAGCTCACTTCGTCACTCGGACGCGCTGTCGCCCGGATCATACGGGCGGAGGCGACACCCTGCTCGCAGCGCCTTTACCTCCGTCAGGGCACATCGGCCACACTCGCGCTAGAGTCTCTGCCAAAGCCGTCTCCAACGCACCCGAGCTCGCGATGCGGGCTCTGAACGACCTCGAGGATCCACCATGTTCGGTCACTCGCGCGCCCGCGGTCTCTCCCTCGCATCTCTGCTCCTTCTCCTCGTTCCGATCGCCGCCTGCTCATCCTCAGCAGCGAACGAGACCAGCAGCGACGCCGCGAGCCCCAAGGGCGACGCCTGGAACGTCGACATCGGCTTCCTCGAGTTCCCGACCGAAGCCTCCGGCCAGGCCCAGGAGCACTTCCTGCGGGGGGTCGGCTTCCTGCACTCATTCGGGTACAAGCAGGCGCGCCTCGAGTTTCAAGCGGCACAGGAGCTCGAGCCCGACTTCGCCATGGCCTACTGGGGTGAGGCCTTCTGCTACAACCACCCGCTGCTGCCCGAGCGCGACCTCGACTCCCCGCGCGAGGTGCTTGCCCGACTCGGAGCCACGCCCGAAGAGCGCGCGGCCAAAGCACCGAGCCAGCGAGAGAAGGACTTCCTCGGAGCCGCGGAGACCCTCTTCGGCGAAGGTCCGGCCGCGGAGCGACGCATCGCCTACATGGAAGCCATGCAGGCCATGCACGAGACCTACCCCGACGACGACGAGGTGGCCTCCTTCTACGCGCTTTCGCTCCTCGCCGCAGTGGGCCCGATGAAAGACGACACCTTCCGGCTCGCGATGGAGGCCGGCGCGCTGGCGCTCGGCGTGTTCGAGCGCAACCCGGACCACCCCGGCGCCGCGCACTACATCATTCACGCCTTCGACGACCCGGTGCACGCGCCGCTGGCACTGCCGGCGGCCGAGCGGTTCGACGAGATTGCAGCCGCGGTGTCGCACGCGCGCCACATGCCGACCCACATTTTCATCCAGCGCGGCATGTGGGACCGCGTCAGCCTCTCCAACGACTCGGCCTACCAGGCGGCCGTCGATCTCTGGGAGAAGGGCGATCGGGTGGCCGACATGGTGCACGCGGTCGACTGGGGGCACTACGGCGATCTTCAGTGGGGCGACCGCGCGAAGGCCCTCGAGCGACGCGAGATCCTCGACGGCATCATCGAGATGAGCGACGGAGCCGCGCGTGCCGTGTCGACCGAAGGCCTGATGTGGG
Source organism: Candidatus Multivoraceae bacterium (assembly GCA_965223385.1). Taxonomy (GTDB): domain Bacteria; phylum Acidobacteriota; class Thermoanaerobaculia; order Multivoradales; family Multivoraceae; genus JBCCLJ01. The sequence goes on from CBDCWR010000005.1 coordinate 349,331, forward strand.
CCCGCCAGGTCGTCGAGACCGAAGAGTGGGACACGCGCGAGATCACCGACGAGACCGGTGCTCCGATCGCGCTCGCAACCGGGATCAGCGCTGTCAAGACCGGCGATCTGGCTCTGGCGAAACGCGCCGCCGCGCGCTTGAAGGAGCTCGGCGACAAGAAGGTGAGCGACCGCTCCACCTTCCAGCGCGGCACGGGGCCGGCGAAGGTGTCGCACCACGAGGTGATGGCGCTCATCGCGCTCGCCGAAGGCCGGCAGGAGAAGGCGATCGAGCACCTCGGCAAGGGCGTCGGCGTGGCGAAGTCGATGGGGCCACCCCGAGGCTCCGCCAGCCCGGTGAAGCCGGTGTACGAGCTGTACGGAGAGGCCCTTCTCGAGATGGGACGCGCCCAAGATGCGGTCGAGCAGTTCGAGGCCTCGTTGCTGTACACGCCGAACCGCCCCCTTTCGCTTTTGGGGCTCGCGCGAGCCCAGCACGAAGCCGGAGACCAGGCCGAGGCGGCTGCGGCCTACCAGCGCCTTCTCGAGATCTGGAACGGGCGGGACCTTCCTGCCGTTGCGGAGGCCAAGGCCTATCTCTCGAAGGCAGAGACCTAAAGACGGGTCTCAGCCGAGCGGCTTTGCGGCGGCCGCGAGCTCTCCCCTCAGCCAGCGGCTCACGGGGTCGGCGTCTGCGCTGCGAGGCCAGTCGAGGTGCATCTCGAGGGGCCCGGTCTCGAAAGGGAGCGGCACCACGCGCAGCCCCGAGCGCCGAGCCAGCGCCATCGGCATCGCACAGGCCAGGTTGGTCTCTTCGACGATGTCGACCGCAGCCGTGTAGTCGCGCACGCGCACGGCGATGCTGCGTCGGTGGCCGAGCTGCCGCAGCGACTGCTCCACGGCTCCGATCCCCCTCCGCCGGCTCGACACGTGCACATGACCGAGCTCGAGGTACCGAAGGAGGCTGGGAGTGCGGTTGCTCCGAACGACCGGGTGCCCGATCCACAAGATCAGCGCTGCGAAGCACATCCTGCGGCGCTACGCCTAGCTGCGCAGGGGCGCGCCCTCCCGGAGAGGCTCACCAGCGCTTCACACAGAGGCCGACGCGCGCGACCGTTCCGGGGTCGGCGCCTTTCTCCACCAGGTTGCGATCCAGGATGGCCCCGTGGAGCTGCACGTCGATCCAGCTCGCCTGGGTCTCGAACCCGCGCTCCTCGTACACGCCGGCCGGCTGACCACCCATGAAACCCATCACGGCGCGATCCCGCGGGGTGTGCTTGGCGACAACCGCTTCGTACCCACCCTCTTCGGCCCATGCGAGGAGATGGTCGAGCAGGGCCTCGCCGATCCCGCGTCCGAAGTAGCGCGCGTCACGCTCCTCTCCCTGTGTCAGCTGCCCAACGTGGTAGCAGTGGATCGCGAGCGTCGCCTCCGGCATCGTCGGTGCCTCGTCACCGAAGTCTCCCCAGTAGTCCGGGTGCCAGATTCCCTTCGGCGATCTCTGCTCGCGCGCGAAGCGGCGAACCTGGAGCTGGCCCACGTGCTGGCCTCCGTCGTAGGCGAGGATCGCTGCCGCCCCGAGGTCGTCGATCCGCGCGAGGAGCTCCTCGCGGCTCCCGTGGCAGTCGTCGGGCACGGAGCCCACGTCGGCCCGCACCATCGGCCGGTACGTGATCTGCCTCTCTTCCAGGTGTGGCAGCTCTGGTCGGTTCATGTGGCTCCCTTCGCGGAGGTTGTCCTGAAACGGCGCTGGGCCTGAGGAAGTCCTACGACAGAGCGATCGAGCAGGCCTCTTCGACGACGCGGTCCATGAAGCGGGCCCGCGAGCCAACATGGGTCTGCAGCGCGGCGCCGTCGATCAGAGACGTCACGAGCCGTGCCCTGAGTGCGGTCTCGTTTCGGTCGAGGCCGGGCCGGACGTCCTCGATCGCCGACATCAGCGCCGCATAGAAGTTCTCGTAGATCCGCTCGTAGAGGGACCTGAACTCTCCCCCCTGGTGCGACAGCAGCAGGAGGGTCGAGTAGATGACGGCGCTCTCCCGACTCCATCGCGTGATGAGCTCCAACGCGAGAGTGCGTACCTTCTGTTCGGCCGAGGAGTCTTGTGCCATGGCCTGCTCGACGGTCTCGAGGTCGCGTGCGGCTTCCGCCTCGAGCACGGCAAGGACGAGACTCTCGTGGCTCGCGAAGTAGTACTGCACCGTGCCGAGCTTGACGCCACAGTTGGCGGCGACCTCCCGAAGGACGAGGCCCTGGTGCCCCTTCTCGATGAGACGCGTGCGCGCCTCCGCGAGGATCCGCGCGCGCGTGGCGGCTCCCTTCTTCGTGAGGCCGGTCGCGTCGGGCTCGGCCCGTGGCTGTTTTTTGGTCATTGACAGAGAAATGCCATCGAGAGTAAATTGGTCACTGACTAAAAACGAAGTGTACACGGCCTTCGACCAGAAGGCCCGCTCATCCCCTCAGGGAGGACCCACCATGCAGCTCGAAGCGACCCACGAGGAGCTGGCGCAGCGCTACGCCGCGGAGATCCCGGAGCTCGCGTACTCCACCGGACCCGTCTCGTACGACTACCACCTCGGCCGGCGGGAGCTCTTCGACGAGATGGTCACGAGATCCTGGCTGACTCCGGGAACCCTCTTCAGCGCGGACAGTGCGACCGTCGCCCTCGAAGGCGACGAGCTCCTGGGAGTCGAGATCGGCTTTCACGGCCCCGAGTTCAGGAGCCGGATCGAGGCACTCACCCCACTCTGGGGAGCCCTCATCGAAGAGGGTCTCACCACCGAGGAAGAGGTGGGCGGCGTCATCGAGCGGTCCGACCACGCGAGCTGGCTCAACCCGGTGATTCACCCCAACCTCTACTACATCCACGCGATCGCCGTGAAGCCCCAGCACAGGGGCAAGAAGGTCGGCGTCGCGCTCATGGAGAACGCCATGGAGCAGGGGCGCAAGGCTGGCTTCGAGAAGCTCCAGCTCGACGTGCTCTCCGACAACCCCGCGGTGCAGTTCTACCGCTCCCAGGGTCTCGAGCTCCTGGTGGAGTCGCGCGCGCCCGAGCCGGAGGCCTTCGGTGTGCCCCCCGAGTACCGGATGGGGATGAGTCTGTAGGAGGTGCCCGATGAGTCGTCGTTTCCCCACGCAGCAGGACATCGACGCGTTTCTCCATGAGCCACGGCTCGCCATGCTGCTCTACCACGGCCGCCGGCCGGCGCCAACCGGCGTTCCCGTCTGGTTCGACTGGAACGGTGAGGCGGTTCAGATGTTCAGCGGCCGCAGCAGCCCGAAGGTCAAACACCTGTCGAACGACCCCAACGCCTCCGTGCTCGTGACGAACCACGTCGGCGAGCCCGAAGGGTGGGTCGCCTTCGACGGCAAGGTCGAGATCGCCGACTTCGAGACCGACGACTGGGTTCGCCTGATCGACACCGTCGCGCCGAGGTACTGGAACCTGGACGATCCGAAGCAGGGAGACGTGATCGCGGAGTGGCGTGCGGCGCCCGAGGCGTTCGTTTCGCTCCGCCTCGTGCCCGACGGCATTCGCTCGGGTGGCTAGGCCGCTTCTCGTCTCAGCGCGACCTCCGCAAGGCGGCCTGCTCCCAAGAGCCGTTGCCGGCCAGGACCCGCTAGCGCGACTGCACGGCGCCAAGAGCCCGTTGCCAGTCTCGGGCCGGGATACGACCAAGGCGGAAGGACCAGACCTCATGGGTGTCTCGCCCGTCCTCTTCCAAGACCCCCTCCACCTCGATCTCACCTGTTCGGTCGACAATCGCCGGGTCGCTCATCGAGAAGGCGACGGCGAAGCTCCTACCCGCCATCCACTCCTCCTGAAACCAGTGCCTGAAGTCGAACCCACGCGCCTCGACCCAGAGCGGCTCGAGCCTTCGACGCGCGGGTTGGCGCGTGGTTAGCTCGAGCGCCTTTGGGACAAAGACCCTGCCGCCAGTGACCCCGCGGCCGTCGAGACCGCCCTCCGGATCCAGACGCCAGCTCGTCTCCTGGCCCAATAGAGCCCTGGCACGATCGCGCGAATAGGGAAACACCACGATCCACAGCTCCGGTGCTGCAAGGCGGGCCACCACCTCCGGATCGGGTCTGCCAACGATGCGCGAACCGTATATGGCGAGCCTGGCGTAGGGTGTGAGAACGACGGCCCGCCGAAGCCGCACACCTTCGCTCAACTCCCGCTGGAGCCCTGCATACCTCGGATCGCTGACGTCGCTCAGTGCAATCGTTCGCGCGCGAAGTTCCCCAAGCGCCGCATCGATCTGTGCGGCAGAGAGCACACCCGACTCCGCCTCGTTCACCTGCTTGGCGCCGATCTCAGACGCAGGAACGAGGAGCGCGGAGACGAAGATGGCGAGAGTCGCCCTGGTCGACGCTCGTCCAAGCCGCCTCGGCATGTTCGTGCAAATCAGGCCCATTCCCCTGAACTCTCCCGTCTCGCGACGCTTCGCAGCCGGCGAGGCCACAACCACGCTATAGCATCACAGAGCATGAACGAAAACATGTGGTCGGGGATCGGCGCCCTGTCATTCGTCGTTTTGATGGTTGGCTTGCTGATCTACCGGGCTCGCCATATCCGTAGGCGAGGGCAGGCTCTCGACGAGCTGCTGCCAGGGCTGGGAGTTCAAGAGGTCGAGGCTCCGTCCCTACACGACACGCTCGACCTGCTTCCCGACCTGCTGTTTCATCCTGGCGGCTTCTCCGAGACACCAAGAAGCTGGGGTAATTGGGAGCTGATGCGCTCGGCGATCCTTCGGGCCTGGAACGCCGAGCTGGCCGGGGTACCAGTGTCCATTCTCGACGTCTCGATCGACCGCCGCAGGGTCGATGGTCCCAGGAGTAGCACCGCGGAGAAGCAGATCAACCGAACTCTGATCCGCTGCGCTCCTCCGGCCGACGTGCCACCCGACTTCCTGCTACGGGAGCAGCCACTGCTGAAGAGCCAACTGCGAGGCCAGCGCGCCATCAATGGTCCGGAGCAGATTGGCAGGCACTACTTCCTCTTCTCCGACGCAGAAGACTCGGAGCTCGAGCCGTTCATCACAGATCATCTGCGAGAGGTGCTGACGCGCCACCGCCTCTGGACCGTCGCAGCACACGACGGAGTGCTGTTCCTGACCCGAGGCAGCGCACCGGAGTCTCCGGCCAGGTTCCAGAACTTTCTCAACGAAGGAGAGGCCATCCTCTACGCTTTCTTGACGGACTAGCTCGGCAGGCCGCTCTTTGCGATCTCTCCTCGCCAAGCGGCAATCGAGTGAGGTTCCGCGCTGCGGCCGTCGACCAAAGTGGCCGGGGCTCACTGAGCCTCAGCCGCCACTCGCCACGCAGTCAGCCTCTCCGAATCTCGAATCAGGAGCAAACCGCCCACCACGGCCAGATGGGCCCAGGTGGGTGTCTCGGCAACACGGTAGCGCCGGAGCTCGCGCAACGCCCCACCCTGCCACTCGAAGACGACCAGCTCCCCCTCCGCGGTGAGCACCAGCAAGCGATGGCCTGCCGAAACGAGAGAGGCGCTCTCTGCGAAGCGGCCTCCGCCCACGAAACGGGCGCGCTGTGTGCTCCCACCCGGCCGAGACACTCTGCCTCCTCGCCCCCGGAGGAGACCCACCCGCGCGGCCCGCGAGGGCAATGGCAGAGACAACCAGGCCAGCGACGCAAGCAAGAGTCCAGTTCCGCATCACCTGATGGACTCCTGGGACATTCTTCGGTTACCGCTTTCTCTCGAGGGTCTGCGAGGGCTTTCTGTTCTGCCTACCGGGAGCATACGACCAGGAGATCCTCGGGTCGCTGGCTGGACCGGAGCGAGTGCCGAGGAGAGGGTCTGCCCAGGAGAGCGCTGCGGGCCTTCCTTACCGACTCCGAGTGACCTGCCGCGGTACGCTTCCTACCATGTTCACCCTGCTGCTCCTGGCCGCCCTGCTCTCCTGGCAGGAAGGCGCCGCGGTCACACCGACGGAGGCCGAAGCCCTCTTCAACGGCCGGGACCTCACGGGCTGGTGGGCGGACGTGCCGGCGCGCGATACGGACGAGAGCCTGCCCGCCAGCTTCGTCGTGCGCGAGGGCCTTCTCGTGAGCCTCGGGACGCCGCGCGGGCATCTTCTGACCGAGCACTCTTTCCGCAACTACCGACTCGAGGTCGAGTACCGGTTCCCCGGTGAGCCCGGGAACGGAGGGCTCCTCGTACACGCGTCCACGCCCCGCGTGCTCTACGACATGTTCCCGCAGTCGATCGAGGTGCAGATGCACAGTGGCGACGCGGGAGACTTCTGGTGCATCCACGAGGACATCCGCGTACCCGACATGGAACGGAGGCGGCCACGCGAGGAGGGTCAGCGTTGGGGCGGCAAGCAGGGCGAGGCACGACGGATCCTCAACCTGACCGACGACGCGGAGCGGCCCCTCGGTGAATGGAACACGATGGTGGTCGAGGCGCGAGGGAGCTCGCTCGAGGTGTGGGTGAATGGCACGCTCGTCAACCACGGAAGCGAGGCCACGGCCTCGGAAGGCAGGATCGCGCTGCAGGCCGAAGGGACCGAGCTGGAGTTCCGCAAGGTCGAGATCGGCCCTCTGCCCTGAGGCGCCGTGGCCAGCGGACGGCCGCACCCGAGCGCCGCCCCCGCGCCGGATCCTGCGCCATCTCTAGGGGGCTGCCGAAAAAGTCCCCTAGAGGGAGGCGTAGACGGCCTCGACCAGACGGCTGTGCTCGCGGCCCAGGCCGTACCCCGTGGTGAAGCGGTTGGGCGTGAACCCGAACGAGATCCCATTCTCCGGATCCGCGAACGCTCCGTAGCCCCCGGCCCCCGCGGTGCCCACGTTCCCCTCGCGGCCCCAGTCGTTGAAGCCACAGTGCAGCAGCAGACCCACTGCCACCCGGAACTCGTTCCCGAAGAGGGAGTCGTCGTGGTGCCACTGCTGCTCCGAAGCTGCGGCAATGATCTCCGGGGAGTAGAAGCGAACCCCTCCGACCTCGCCCCCGCAGGCGAAAGGCGCAAAGAGCCGCGCCAGTCCCAGTGCGTGGGACACTCCCCCGCCCGAGGGGAAGACTCCCGTGAGGAGGTCTATCGGGCCGTGCCCGGACGTCGCGTCCGGAAGGGCCTTGAAGAGGGGCATGGTGCGCTCGTTCATGAGCCCGCCGGTCATGAGCTCGTTTTGGGCGTTGGGAATCTGCGCGACCACCCTCTTCAGGTCCTCCGCGCTGCACCCCAGCACGTAGTCCGCCCCGAGCGGCCCCGCCAGCTCGTCTGCGATGAACTGCTCGATCGGGCGGCCGTCGATGCGCCGCACCAGCTCGCCGGTGATGTAGCCGATGGTCACGGAGTGATACGCCTCGCGCGTGCAGACCGGCCAGTTCGGCTCCTGCGCGGCGATCTTGCCGACGAAGAGATCCCAGTCGAGCGCATCGCCGGGCTCGGCGGCGTCGACGATGGCGAGAGAGGCCCGGTGCGACATCGCCTCGCGCACCGTGATGCGCTCCTTGCCAGCCTGCGCGAACTCCGGCCAGTACTGCGCAACCGGCGCGTCGTAGTCGAGCCGGCCGCGGGCCGCCAGGAGGTGGGCCGCCAGAGCGACCACGCCCTTCGTCACCGACATGCAGCAGACCAGCGTGTCGTCCTGCCACTCCTGGTCTCGAGCTTCCGTGGTGTGGCCACCCCAGAGATCGACGACGGCCTCGCCGTCCTGCAGCACGGCGACACGCCCGCCCACCTGGCCCAGATCGGCGAAGTTCGAGGCAAAAGCCTCTCGCACCGCCTCGAACCGGGGCGCACAAGACCCATGGATCGGCGTGGTCATCCCAACCATCGTAGCGCCGATGAGCGTCAACGCTGCGCAGCGACGTTTGATGACGGGGAACGCCCATTCGCAAGCGGCGGCGGCGACGTCCCAGCCTCGGCAACCGCGGTAGACTCCCGCTACCCATTGTTGGCAAAGCGACGGGTCTACGCGCTGGAGGCTTCCATGGCACGAGACGACAGCAAAAAGGCGGGAACCACCCTCGGGCTGGTGGCCTTCGCCCTCGCGGCAGGTACGGTCGCGATCTGGTTCCGTCAGGCTCGCGAGGTCGCGATTCCCGAGAACCGAGTGGTCTTCCTCGCGTTCTGGGGCCTTGCGGTGGTGCTCGGCGTGGCCGCGTTCGTGAAGCGCACGCGCTGGTTCGGAGGCGTGGCAGCCGTTCTCGGAATTGTCCTCGGTGCTCTCCTGCCGTTCACGGTGGCCATCAGCCGGCAGGAGGTGGCGCCCAACGGCATCAAGGTGGGCGAGACCATGCCCCACTTCACCGCGCTCGACGATCAGGGCCAGTCGTTCGATTCCGCGACGCTCGCCGGGCAGCTCGTGCTGCTCAAGTTCTTCCGCGCGCACTGGTGACCGTACTGTGTCGCCGAGTTGCGGCGATGGGAAGAGATGCGTGGCGAGCTCGACCGACGCGGGATCCAGGTCGTCACCGTGAGCACGGATCTCCCCGAAGAGATCCTCGAGAACCGCAAGCACCACGGCCTCCAGGCCATCATGCTGTCGGACCGTGATCTGGCGGTCACCGATGCCTTTGGTCTGCGCAACCTGGGGCCACACTCGGGCCCGCCCTCGGGAGCCGAGGCGCTTCCGGTGCCAACGACGCTGCTGATCGACCGCGACGGCACGGTGCTCTGGGCCCACCATTCGGAGAACTACCAGCGCCGCGAGGGCCCGGAGTTCGTGCTGGCGGCGCTCCAGACACACCTCGACTGAGCAACGCCCCTTCGCCAGGAGAGCCCCAGACCTCTCGATCGGCGCGAAGGCCCTGAACGAGGCTCAGCAGTTGGCGAACGCCGACGTGTCCTGCACCGGCGAGAAGGGCCGTCCAAGGGAGCTCCTGTACGTCCGCGTCGACCCGGTCTCGAGGTCCGTGACGGTCGTCGTGACGTCGACGTCGGTGAGCCCCGCAACGAAAACCCAGTGCCGTGCGTTCACGCCACACCCGTCGAGCACCTTCACGATGGCCTCGAGGTTGTCGCCATCGAAGAACCAGAAGCTCCCGGTGTCCTCGGCGAGCGGCACGGCCATGCCCTGGCCTTCGTCTCCGTCCGCCGTGCGCCAGTCCATTTGCACCTCGAACCTCCCGCCGGCGAGGCAGAGACTGGTGGCGCTGGGTACGCAGGTGCGTCCAGACTCGAGCTTCCGCGAGAGTGGGGAGTGTCCCGCCACTCGCGCACCGATCCTGGGCGCGCTTCGGGGTCGCGGAGCGAGGTCAGCCTGCGAGCTCCGCTCGTGCGCCTTGGGCGATCCACACGCCGAGAACGCCGCCGTATCCTGAATCGGCTGAAACGGCGTGGCGAGAGCGTTCTCGTACGTGCGTACGATCCCGGTCTCCGTGTCGGCGACGGTGAGCTCCACCTCGACGTCCGTGAGTCCAGCCGCAAACAGCCAGTGATGTCCACTGAAGGAGCAGGCATCGAGAACCTTGACTATCACCTCGAGGTTCTCCCGGTCGAAGAACCAGAAGACCCCGGTGTCGGACGTCAGCTGGACGGCACGCGCCGTGCCGGTTCTCCCTTCGACTGTCTGCCAACGGGCCTCGACCCGGTATCTGCCTCCGTTCAGGCACAACACGGTCTCGGACTCCTCGCAGGAGAGCTGCTCGACGTGTTGGAGGAAGTCCTGCAGTGCCAGGCCGGCCCACTCCGACACCTGCATGCGCCTCTGTTCGAGGTCGAGCGCAGCCCGGAGGGTCGGCGACCCCTTCGCCTTCATCACCTCGACGTACTGTTGGAGCGAGCTCACGTGCTCTGCGCTCAGCGCCGCCGTCAGATCGCCGTCGACGAGCGCGCGCAGGGGCTCCTGCCATGAAAGGAGCCACGCGATCCCTGCCTCCCTCACCTCCGGCTCGGCAAGCGACACCGCCAGGATGTCCTCGAAGTGCTCGTAGAACAGAACCACCGCCCTGCGCCCGCCCGGGAACGCGCGAAAGACCCGATCTCGGACCGGGTACAGCACGGACTCGGCACCCAGAGGAAGCTCCGTCGCGCTGGTCGTGGCCCGAGCACTGGGCGCCGTGGTCTCCTCCTGCGATTCGAGCGGCATGGCCGATGCCAACGCGACTGCGAGCCACCAGCTCGCTCGGACGGGCCGAACGCACGACCTGGCCATCAGAAGACCCTGCCTTCGGGGCATGAGATGACGCAGTGAAGGCCGCAGAGGTCGTCCTGCCCTCCCGCGAAGACGACACAACAGAAGCCCGTGACCACGGGGGTCTGCTCGCGGAGCGAGCACCCCACCAGGCCTCGGGAGTCCACGGAGACCGCGAGATTGCACGATCCCGCCATGGCACGACTCACGGTGCCGGTCGTCGAAGCGATGGACGGCTTGGGTGCCGAGGCCGTGGTCGCCAGGCCAAGACGGACCTCGTTCGACACCTCGAAGCTCGGTGGAATCGAACTGTCGACGACCACTGCGAACGTGGCCGTCATGCTCGCGTTCGGAGGCAGCGGCCCGACGTGCAGGCGACATTCGCCGCCCGCATCCGGACCCGGGTCACAGGTCCATCCCGGCGACGACTCGGACGCGAGAAAGGTGGTGCCCGCCGGAACGTCGTCGAAGAGCATCAGGTCTTCCTCCGGGACGCCGGTGTTGCGCACCTCGATCTCGTAGTAGAGCCTCTTGCCCGGCTCGACCGGACCACCGAACGTCTCGAAGCCGAAGGTGATCTCGGGCGGCCGGGGGTCGACGCGTAGATCGTCGATCGCGATACGCGCCTCGATCTGAGGTGCCTGGGCCACGACGAGAAGAACGCTCTCGACCGCGACGCCGATCCGCACTGGCGGGCCGCCGGGGCTCAGATCGAGGCCCGCCGGCCGCCAGTCGCCGGGCCTCACGCTGCGCTCATCGGTCGTCTCCGGACCGTGGCCCAACTGGCGGCCCGCGCCAAACGGCCGGTACAGCACACCCCCCTGCTCCACCGCCGGGCTCCAGAGCACGTGCGGTGGAACGCCTGGGTGCGACCCCGGATCGATGTCGACCCCCAGGCTCAGCGAGAAGGTCACCGTTCCGGCAAGCCCGAGAGCCGCCGGATCGTACGTCGCCGCTGAGAGTGCGGCAGAGCCGACCTGGAGCGGCGCCGTGCCAGACGCCGCGTCGATGTGATGCCCATGCCGCACCACGAAGTGGCGACCGCCCGCCGGATCCGCCTCGGCCCCGCCGCGCACCACCTGGCCTGCCTGACTGGACGTCGCCTGGCTCTGCCAACCCGCGAACTCCGTCTCGACGATCTGCGACAGGATCGGCGTCGAGAGCACCAGGCCCCACGAGAGTGCTGCAAAAAACCGAAGGGCTTGGCGGCGCTTCTCGGGCGCTCGCAATCTACCGCGGGCCTGGGATCTCATTCCGGGCGTGACCTCCTATGGTAGGAGGACGCACGCCGGGAGATTTCCTCTCACGAGCTTTCGAAACAGGCGACCACCGTCAACCTACCCACGAGCCTCGCCGACACTCGGCGGAGTACCAACCTCGAGCACGAGCGACACGCGGGCCGAGGGATCTCGGGGCTCAGGGACAGGGAATCCGGGTCGCTGCCAGCTTGAACTGCGGCTTCCAGCCGCCGTCTCCGTCCGGAACGTAGGAGACGCGGTGCCAGTGGTCCTCGTCCTCCACGGTGAAGTCGGCACGGAAGTTGGCGCGCTCCGGGTACACCTGCCACATGACGAGCTTGCCGTCCTGCATCTGTGCGCGCAGATCCTGTGTCTGCTTGCCCGCGGTGGCGATCCACATCATCTTCCAGATCTTCTCCTCCGCATCGTAGAGGCGCACGTTCACACCCCGCGGCGAAGCCGGATCGAGACCAGGGTCGGGGTCGTACCACTCGTCGTAGATCATCATCCCGCCCATTCCGTACCAGCCGTTCCAGCGGGCTCGGTTGCCCGGCCGCGGCGGGCTCCACCCCTGTCCGGTCCAGGCGTGTGAGGTGATCTCGTAGTCGCCCACCAGAAACGCGAACTGGCTCAGCTCGGGTGGCGCATCGGGGTGGGGCTCACCCGGGTCACAACGCGGCGCGGCGCGGTCGGCGGCAGATACAGGCGCTCCGAGCGCGAGAAGGAAGAGAACCACGAGTGCGCGTGCCATAACGGACCTCCTGCGTCGATCGAAGGATCGAGGATCGGCGGGGCATGTCTGGGACTGGATTCCACGTCGAAAAGACCTCCACGTCACCCGGTATTCCGCGACTCGCACCAATCCGAGGACGTGGGCTCGGCCAGCTACGGAGGCAGAGCCGATCTCCAGCCGGCCTCGAGGCGCTGGGCGAGCTCGGTCGCCTTCGTCCGGTGCGAGGTTCTGGTGGCGAGGTTCTCGAGCTCGAACGGATCCGCCGCGAGGTCGTAGAGCTCGCGATGGACCTCGCCCGTCGCTTCGACCGGCTCCCACTGGGTGTAGCGGTAGCGCGCCGTACGCAACGTACGGCCGTGGTACCCCTCACGTTGCGACTCCGAGAAGACCGCCGTCTTCCAGGGCCGCTCCGGATCCTCGAGAAGGGGCACGAAGCTCGTCCCCTCCAGTCGATGCGCGGGCCGCGGCAAGCCAGCGATCTCGAGCAGCGACGGGTAGAGATCGACCAGCTCCACAAGAGCCGGCGAGACCTTCCCGACGCCGCGGCTCCCGGGCAAGCGCACGATGAGCGGGACCCGCGTCGACTCCTCGAACTGAACGCTCTTGCGCCACAAGCCGCCATGCTCGCCGAGCTGGAAGCCGTGGTCGCTGGTGAGCACCACGAGCGTGGTTTCTTCGAGCTCGAGCAGCTTCAGGGCATCGAGGAGCTCGCCGACGTACGAGTCGGTCATGGTGACCATGGCGTGGTACGCCGCGATCGCCTGTTTCTTCTGCTGCTCGCTGTGGGCTGCATCGTCGGCCGCGATCTGGGACGCGGGGTCGGGGATGTCCGACGGATCTTCGTCGGGGACCTCCTGCAGGCGGATCTCGTGCACAGGATGCTGTTCGAAGAAGGTCGCCGGCCCCACCCACGGCTGGTGGGGCTTGTGGAAGCCGGCCGCGATGAAGAACGGCTTGTCGCGGTTCTCCGCCATCAGCTGCACGATGCGGGTGGCGGTGGTGCCGTCGGGCGTCATGCGGGGCGACTCCGTGGTCGCGCGCCACGAGAGCGGCAGTCCGCCGCGCCGTCCCACCGAGGTCAGGAGATCCTGACGCGAGAGCCCGTCCTCCGCCCTCGCCGTCCAGGTGTTGTCCCGGACCTCGGCGAGGTCCATTCCCGGGAGAAAGCCGGGAGAGTGGAACCGCTGCGCAGGCTCCCTCGACAGCGCAAACTTCGACACGTCCCACCGGATGGCATGCTCGAACGTGTTGTGGCCGATCTTCCCCACCCGGGCCGTGAAGTAACCGTGGTCGTGGAAGTGCTCCGGCAGGAGGCGAAGGTCGTCGCCCAGCGTGGTGCGCCAGTACGAACGGTTGTCCTGCACTCCGGTCGAAGCCGGGCGCAGCCCGCTCAGGAGCGAGGCCCTGGACGGGTTGCACACCGGGTTCTGGACGTACGCCCGTTCGAAGCGAACGCCCTCGGCCGCCAGGCGGTCGATGTGGGGCGTCTTGGCGCCGGCGTAGTGGGGGTGCCGGGCGGAGTCGAGGTAGGAGCCGATCGCGACGTTCAGATCGTCGACCAGGATGAGGAGGACGTTCGGAGAGTCTCCGGGGGAGACGGCCCGGTTCGGCGCAGCGGCCTGCAGCAGAAAACGATCGGTTCTGTCGCCCTGCTGCGGGAGCACCGTGCCAGGAAACACGAGGCACAGGGCGAGGGCAACCGACGTGACGCGCGAAGGCTCGAGCTCCATGTCGTCTCCTTCTCTTCTCGCCGGCCCCGGGGCGGGGCACTCGGCTCGGCGGCCCTGGCTGCAGAGGCAGCCTCGGATGAACGGAGATCTCAGAGTACCGAACCGACGCAACGTCGGCGCTTTGACCCTGACCGTCTCGCCAGCCTCCGTACCTTCCCCTATTGAGAGCCGCCGCGAGCCCTTCCTAGGCTGAGGGCGCCGTGACCGAAGCTCCCCCAGCGCGATCGCTTCACCGGGCCCTGGGCCTGACCGCTGTCCTCTTCTACTGCCTGGGGGACATCCTGGGCGCCGGCATCTACGCCCTCGTCGGAGAGGTCGCGGAGCGCGCTGGGCCCAGCGTTCCGCTCGCCTTCGGCTTGGCACTCGTCGTGGCCACGTTCACCGCGCTCTCGTACGCGGAGCTGGGAACGCGTCATCCGCGCAGCGGCGCCGAGGTCTTCCTGACACGCACCGCGCTCGGTAGCGAAACCGCCGCATTGCTCGTCGGCTACCTCGTCCTCTGCTCCGCCATCGTCTCGAGCGCCACGGTCGCGCACGCCTTCGCCGACTACGCCGGCACCTTCCGGCCGGGCCTCCCCGACGTCGCCTTGATCGGCGCCTTCCTCCTCGCCGCCGCGGCTCTCAACTTCCGCGGCATCGAGTGGTCGTCGCGCGCGAATGTCGCGCTCACCCTGATCGAGGCCAGCGGTCTCGTCCTCGTGATCGGAGCAGGCTTCTGGTTCGTCGCTCAGGGCGCGAGTGAAGAACCACTCCGCGCGGTGCTGCCGCAAGACCGCACCGGGTGGCAGGGTGTCGCGCGAGGCGGTGCTCTCGCGTTCTTCGCCTTCATCGGCTTCGAGGACGTCATCAACGTGGCGGAAGAGGTGAAGGACCCGCGCCGGAACTTCCCGCGGGCGATCGTTCTCGCTCTGCTGCTGGCAGGGGCGATGTACTTCGCCGTTGCCTGGGTCACCGTGCAGGTTCTGGGCCCTGAACAGCTGGCCGCGAGCGAGACGCCGCTCCTGGACGTCGTCGCCATCGCGGCTCCGAGCCTCCCCGGCTGGAGTTTTGCCGCCATTGCCGCCTTTGCCGTCGCCAACACGGGCCTCCTCAACAGCATCACCGCGTCACGGCTCCTGTACGGCACGGCCAGGCAGGGATTGCTCCCCCGCTTCGTCGGCGCCGTTCATGGGAGCACGCGAACACCCCACTGGGCCATCCTCATCGTGCTGGCCCTCTCGAGCGTCCTTGCCTACACCGGCAGCCTCGATTTCCTGGCCGGAACCACGGCCGTGCTTCTCCTCTGCGTCTTTGCGACGGTCCACCTCTGTCTCCTGATCTCGCGGCGCGCTGAGGATCGCATGAGCGCCGAGGAGCGGCCGGCAGACGTCTTCCGCGCTCCCGCCTGGGTGCCGATGGCAGGCATCACGACCTGTGTCCTCCTGCTGTTCTGGGTGCCACCCGCCTCTCTGCTGCGCGCCGGCCTCCTCCTCGCCGGAGGCGTCGTGCTCGTCGCCCTGAGGCGCCTGCGCAGCTGAGCAGGGCCCGGGCTGAAGCACCGGCTCCGGGAGGGTAGGCTGTCGTGACCCCCAACCACTGCAGGAGCCTCCGATGAAAGAACGCCCCGCTGTGCTCTTCTTCGTCGTGATCACCCTCGTGCTGCACGCGCTGCCTGCCGTTGCGCAGCCCACCACTGCCGCTGCACGTTGCGACGCGCTCTACGAGCTGACCGACGGCGACCACCTGGTGGAGCCGGGGGTGCTGGTCGAAGCGGCCAGGGTGCCGGCCCATTGCCGCGTGCGGGGCACCATCGACGGCACGATCCGCTACGAAGTGAGCCTCCCGCTCGAGGGCTGGACCGGCCGGTTCATGTTCCACGCGCCGGGCGGCTTGGCCGGCGTCATCGGCGACAACACGAGCCTTCTCGGAAGAGGCTTCGCCATGGCGACGACCGACTCGGGCCACGAGGGCGAGAACGACCCGTCGTTCTACAGGGACGACACCGCCCGCATCAACTTCGGGTTCCGCGCGAATCACCTGAGCACCGTGCTCGCCAAGCGCATCATCGCTGCCTTCTACGGGCGCGACGTCGAGGTCTCGTATCTCTGGGGCTGCTCGAAGGGCGGGCACGGCGCATTTGATGGAAGCTCTGCGCTACCCCGACGACTTCGACGGCATCATCGCCGGGGCGCCAGCGGTCGATCTGGTGACGGGCCTGATCGCGCAGGCGCTCGCGAACCACCGCCGGCAGGCGGCGCACCCCCTGACGCCGGAGTCGGTGGAGCTGCTCGACGCGAACACGCGCAGGGCCTGCGACATGCTCGACGGAGTGGCCGACGGCATCGTCGGAGATCCGCGCGAGTGTACGCTGGCTCGCCTCGAGCTCGAGAAGCTCGAGTGCCAGGTGCGAGCCGCGCCCGACTGCCTGACGGCAGGTCAGATCGAAACCGCTCGCGGCGTCTACACCGGAGTGACCAACGCCTCCGGTGAGGTCGTCGTTCCGGGCGTGTACCCCGGCTCCGAGCTCGGCGGCGACTTCCAGCTCTGGGTCACCGGGGCGCCGGGCTTCCTCCCGACGAGTGCCAACGAGCTGACCACGGAGCTCCTGGGCCACATCCTGCACCGCGATCCGAGCTTCAGCGTCGACGCCTTCGATCCTGCGGGCGACCTCTCGCCGCTGTCCGAGGCCGCCGCAGCGGTTCACCTCCCCGAGCCCGACTTCAGCGGC
Organism: Candidatus Multivoraceae bacterium; assembly: GCA_965223385.1. GTDB lineage: Bacteria > Acidobacteriota > Thermoanaerobaculia > Multivoradales > Multivoraceae > JBCCLJ01. The sequence goes on from CBDCWR010000005.1 coordinate 365,818, forward strand.
TTCATCGATCGCGGCGGCAAGCTGATCGTGTACAACGGCTGGAACGACCACCCGTGCCGCGCCAAGGCCCTGGAGGAGTTCTACGCGCGAGCCATCGAGCTGAACGGCAAAGACGCTGTCCACCAGTTCATGCGCGTCTTCATGGTGCCGGGCATGGTGCACTGCGCCGGCGGCCCCGGTGCCTGGGCAGCCGACTACGTCGAGGCCCTCGTCGACTGGGTGGAGGGCGGCGTGGAGCCCAACCGCATCGTGGCGACCCATCCGGGCGCCTTCACCTTTCTGGAGGCCCAGGCTGCGATGGCGGGAGCGTCGGTGAACTGGAGCGACGCCATCCTGGAGGTGGGCGCCAAGACCGGAGCCAAGCAGTTCACCCGGCCGCTGTGTCCCTACCCCCTCGCCGCTCGCTACACCGGAGCCGGCGACCCGGACGACGAGGCGAGCTTCGAGTGTGCCGCGCCCTGATTGGGGGCGCGCACCGGTGACCTGGCGCGCCGGTCAGCCTACCTCTCCGCGTCGCCTTTCGGGGGTTTGGTGGGCGGCAGCTCGGCATAGGCGCGGCCGAGCGCGGGATCGTCGGCCGCCAGGTTGCGCAGCGGGTCCCAGAGCTTCTTGTGCACCGTGGGCGCCCCGGGCGTCTGGTGCATCAGGTTCCAGTCGCGACCGAACGGCTCTCCCCGCGCCTGACCGCCGCTGAACACCCAGTCGATGTAGGCCTGCTCGTCTTCGCTGAGCTCCAGGTCGAGCGGCTCCGCGAGACCGCCGCGTAGCGCAGCGCCGAGAAACCGGTGCGCCTCTTTGGCGCGCCTCGGAAAGCTGGCCCCGACATGGTCTGCCCAGCGCACCAGGTGGTACTCATGGCGGATGTCGCGGTCCCAGAGCACACGGTGCATGAACTCCGCCCCGTCGTGCAGGTTGATGTAGTCCTGGTCGCCCACCTCGATGTAGATCTCGAGGCCGCTCTCGCGGATGGCGTCGGCGTTGCGATAAGCCACGGTCGCGGGGTTGTCCGCCAGCCAGGCCTCCTCGCTGAACGGGTTGCCCCAGTGCATCTGCTCGATCTGCGGGATGCGGTACCAGGTGTTGCGCTTGCGGTCGGGAAGTCGCTCGATCGAAGGCTCGATCGCCGGCTCCATCGGAGCAATCGCGAGGAATCGATCGGGGTGCTTGAACGCGATCTTGAGCGTGCCGTAGCCACCCATCGAGACGCCGGTCATCACCGTCTTCTCGGGCGAGAGGCTCGTGCCGTACTTCTCGTGTGCCCACTTCGGCAGCTCGTCCACGACGAACTGCTCCCACGCACCGCGGTACCAGCTCCCACCACCCGAGGAGAAAGAGACCATCACGACGGGCGGAAGGTCGCCCGAGTCCCAGACCTCCTGCCAGATGGGCAACAACAGAGTGAGCGCCTCCCGATCCATGCCTCCACCATGGAGGTGGATCAGGAGCGGCAGCTCGCCTGCGTCACGGTCGAAGCCGGGCGGCAGCACCACCGACATCGGCACTGTGGCGCCCATCGTCGTCGACTCCATGTCCATGAGGTGGGCGGTGGCTCGGCTGGCGGGCTGTGCATGGCTGGGCATGCCGAGGAAGATACAGGACAGCACGAGGAGCCAACGTCCGGGGGCTCGACGCCGCGTCTCCAGGGTGCGGGTGGAAGGTGGGCTCGGTCTCATTCCTCGTGTCCTCTCTCGGTTTGCTCTCGGGTTCTGGGTGGCGAATCGTCTCGGACGAAGCCACACGGTACACCTCTTCAAGCAGAGGTCTCGGCAGCGAGGTTCTCGATCAGGACGGCCATTCCCTGGCCGGCCCCGAGGCACATGGACAACACCGCGTAACGGCCCTGGACATCCTCGAGGTGATCCATGGCCGTCAACGCCATCCGAACGCCCGTTGCGCCGGGTGGGTGGCCGATGGAGATGCCGCCTCCGTAGAGGTTGGTCTTCCCCCTGGGTAGGCCGAGCTCCCGCTCCGCGTGGAGGTTGACCACCGCAAAGGCCTCATTGACCTCGTAGTAGTCGATATCCGCCACGGTCAGTTCCCGGCGTGCCAACAGGCCGCCAATAGCTGGAACGGGGCCACAGCCCATGATGCGGGGAGGCACGCCGACGATCTCCCAGTCGACCAGCCGAGCCCTCGGCGTGAGGCCCTCCTGGCGCGCATGGTCGACGTCGGCGACCACCACGAAGGCGGCACCGTCGGTCATGCCGCTCGCGTTGCCAGCCGTGATGCGCCTCCCTTCCCGAAAGACGGGCCGCAACGCGCCGAGCTTCTCGAGCGTCGTGTCCGGGCGTGGGAACTCGTCGTGCTCGAAGCGACGGACGCCCCGCCGCTCGGGAACGTCGAGCGGTGCGATCTGCCGCGCAAGGAACCCCGAGTCCGCAGCACGGCCTGCCCTCTTCTGACTCTCGAGGGCGTACTCGTCCATCGCCTCACGCGTGTAGCCGAAGTCGTCCGTGAGCGCCTCCGCCGTCTCACCCATGAGAGCCAGATCGAACGGATCGCGGTACGCGTAGTCGATGGTGTCGATCACCTTCGCCTCTCCGCGCTTCATGCCCCAGCGGCTGTCGACCATGGCGTATGGAGCACGCGACGTGTTCTCGTAGCCCCCCGCGAGGGCGATGCTGCTGTGGCCGCTGAGAATCTGCTCGGCCGCCGAGACGATGGCCTGGGTACCCGAGCCGCACGCCCTCGAGACGTTGAGCGCGCGACTCTCCTCCCGCATGCCCACGTTGAGGGCCGTGACGCGGCTCGCGTAGTAGCCCCCCTGATCCACCGGGACGACGTTGCCGCAGACCAGGTGATCGACCTTCTTCGGATCGAGGCCCGCCGCATCGAGGGTGGCCTGCGCGGCGTGTGTGGTGAGCTCGGTTCCCGGGACTTCGGTCAGTGACCGGCCGAAGTCGCCGAAGGGGGTGCGACGCCCCTGGCAGAGGACAATCTCTCGGTTCATGTGGATGCCACCCTCTCGTACCGTTGGCTGAGCAGCCGCGCGACGGCTTCGCTCGTGTCGCAGCTGCCTTCGACCACGGAGGCCAGAACGTCTGCGGTCTCTGCGCTCGTGTCTGCGAGCAGCCAGCGTTTCACTTCGGCCGCCGCCTCCTGTGCGATCAGACGTCGGGTGCGCTCCGACATCTTCTGCCGACGATCGACCTGGCGCTGCTCGGCGTGCTGCCCGATCGCCGTGACGAGCGCGTCGATTCCGGACTCCTCCGTGGCGATCGTCGCCACCACGGGAACGTTGCGCGCCTCTTCGGGCCGCAGCTCCAGCATCGATCTCAGCTGGCGCTCGGTTCGGGAGGCCAGCGGAGAGTCCGCCTTGTTGACCACGAGGACGTCGGCCACCTCGAGGATTCCCGCCTTGATCGCCTGTACGTCGTCTCCGAGCCCGGGCGCGCTCACGACGACGGTGGTGTCCGCGACGTCCGCCACCTCGATCTCCGACTGGCCGGCCCCCACCGTTTCGAGAACGATCAGGTCCCACCCGGCCGCGTCGAGGAGATCGACCACCCTGAAGATGTGGGACGACAGACCCCCCAGGTGGCCGCGGGAGGAGATCGAGCGGATGAACACCCCCTCGTCCTGGGTGTGCCGACCCATCCGCGTCCGGTCGCCGAGCACCGCACCTCCACTCACCGAGCTGGAAGGGTCGACCGCCACCACGGCCACCCGCTGGCCGGAACTGCGCCACGCGGCGACCAGGGCGTCGATCAGCGTCGACTTGCCGGCACCTGGAGGCCCCGTGATCCCGACGACCTGAGCCTGGCCAACCTGCGGCCGCACGCCACGGTGTACGGCCATCCCCACGTTGCCAGCGTCGCAGACGAGTGTGATGGCCCGTGCGAGCGCCGCCGGGTCTCCCTCCACGAGACGCTTGCCGAGCTGTTCGATGGCCTGTGAGCCCAAGACGCCTCCTACTTTTTCATCAGGCCCCTAGGCCACGATGAGGGGGTCGCCGAACCCCATCTCCTCACGGAGACACGCGATGATCTCGCCGTGGGTGGCCCCGGCCTTCGCGGCGTCGATCACGGCCGCGAACACGTTCTCGCCTTCGTCGTTGGCCGCGCGGGCCAGGCCATCGACCGCCTTGCGCACGCTCTCCTGGCTCCGGGCCGCCTTGAACTCCAGAAAGGCCTCCACGTGTGCCCTCATCTTGTCTGGATCCGGACGACTGGTCGGCAGGACCGGGACCTCATCGCCTTCGTCTGTGTAGCAGTTCACGCCGACGACCTTCTCCTGACCGGACTCGATGCGCTCCTGCCACGCGAGCGCCGACTCCCCGATCATCCGCTGCACGAGGCCCGCTTCGACGGCGGCGTACATGCCACCCGCGTCGTCGACGAGGGTCATGATCCGGCGAATCTCCTCCTCCATCTGGTCGGTGAGACGCTCGACGTAGTGCGACCCGCCCAGCGGGTCGATCACGTCGCACAGGTGCGCCTCTTCCCGCAGGATGTTCTGCGTTGCGACGGCGATCCTGGCGGTCTCGTCGGTCGGGCAGGTGATCGCCTCGTCGTAGGCGTCGGTGTGCATCGACTGCAGACCACCCAGGATTCCCGCGATGGCCTGCACCGTGACCCGCGAGATGTTGTTGAGGGGCTGCTGCGCCGTCAGGTCCACCCCGGAGGTCTGGCCGTGGAACTTGAAGCGCCACGACCGCGGGTCTCTTGCGCCCAGCCGCTCGCGCGTGATCTCGGCCCAGATCCGACGTGCGGCGCGGAACTTCGCAACCTCCTCGAAGAAGCTGATCGAGATGTCGAAGAAGAAGGTGAAGCGCGGCAGGATCGCGTCCGGGTCCATTCCCCGCGCGATGCAGTCTTCGGCGTGCTGGATGGCGCTCGAGAACGTGAACGCGATCGTCTCGGCCGGAGTGGCTCCCGCCTGCTGCATGTGCTGTCCCACGATCGACATCGGATTCCAGTTCGGCACGTGATCACGGCAGAACGCGATGTGGTCGACGAGGACGCGCCTCGAGCCGGGGAGCGACAGCCTGTAGAACATGTGGTTCGCGACGAAGTGGGAGATGTAGTCGCTCTGATTCGAGGTTCCCCGCACGCGCCGCCAGTCGACCCCGCGGCGGCGGGCAACGCACAGCACGAAGGCGAGGAGGGTGAACGGCGACGGGTCGTTCATGGCCGTCGAGATCTGGTCCACCGGCACGCCCTCGAGCGCGGTGTCCATGTGGTCGACGTTGTTCACCACCGTCCCGCACGTGCCGAGGAGCGGCAGCGGCACCTCGTCGCAGTCGACGCCGCGAAATCCGGAGTTGCAGGGCAGCAGGCTGATCGCATCGGCGCCCAGGTCGAGCAGCGTCCGCACACGTTCGTTGTAGTCGGCCGGGGTGCCGAGGCCGATCAGCTGCCGCTGCGTCCAGGCCCGCCCTCGGTGCATGGCCGGGTAGATCCCCCGCGTGAACGGGTACTGACCGGGATATCCGACCTTGCGCGCGTAGTCGGCGTCCGGCGCTTCGGGCTCGTAGAGCGGCTGGATCTCGATGCCGGAACGATTGCGGATCGCACGGTCGCCCTCCCCCATGTGGGACCTGTACGCCTCTTCCCAGGCCCTCCGCCCGCCGCTTCCGCTCGCTTCGCCCGATGTTCTCTTCGCCACGGCTCAGCTCCCTTCGACACCCTGCGTCGCATAGCGGTCGAGCTTGGCCCGGCGCGCCGCCTCGGCGAGCTCGGCGGCGCACTCGACGATGTCCTCGCGGCGCGCCCCCGGGCCGAAGATCGCCGCGACGCCGGCGTCCTCGAGCATCGGGCGCTCCTGCTCGGGGATGATCCCCCCCGCGAAGACCGCCACCTCCCCGAGATCCGCGTCTCGAAGCGCCTCCATCAGGTCCGGGAGGATGAGGTGGTCCGTGGCCAGGGAGCTGACGCCGATGAGATCGACGTCCTCCTGCAGGGCCAACTGGACCACTGCCTCGATGCTCTGCCACGGAGGCGTGTAGATCACGTCCATCCCCGCGTCCCGCAGGTACGCCGCCACGATCCGACTGCCGCGGTCGTGGCCATCCAGGCCGATCTTGGTGATAAGAACCCGCCGCGGCACGTTCTGCTGCTGCTGCATGCGTTAACCTAACGTTTGTTTGTTTAATCATCCCCTCCAGAGAACCCCACGTCAAGTAGCCTGAGGAGCGTGAGCAAGACCTCGGCAGAAGCGCCCAAGAAGACCCGGTCGAACAACCGCCTCCAGGCCGTGCTGGCAGCGGCCGCCGAGCTCTTCGCGACGAGGGGCTACAAGGCGACGACGATGCGGGACATCGCCGCCACGACGGGAATGCGCCCCGGCTCGCTCTACTACCACTTCGAGTCGAAGCAGGACCTGCTCCTCGAGATCTATCGCCAGGCCGTCGGCGGTATCCAGCGGCAGATCGACGAGGCGACCCACACCGTCTCCGATCCGTGGGAGCGTTTCGAGGTCGCCGTGGTGCGCCACATCGAGACCATCCTCGATCAGAGCCACTACGCCAAGGTGATGGTGAACGTCGTTCCCGAGGACGCACCGGACATCCGCGACGAGCTCGCCGCCCTGCGCGACGGCTATGAAGAGAGCTTCTTCGAGCTGATCGAAGCCCTCCCCCTGGCCAGAGGAGTCGACCGGAAGATCTTCCGGCTTCTGGTCCTCGGCGCCCTCAACTCGACCCAACGCTGGTATCGCACCGGCGGCTCCACGCCGACCCAGATCGGCCGCGACTTCGCGACCCTGCTGCGGCGTTCGCAGGGGTAGACCCGAAGCGCTCAGTTGCGCGCCGGCACGGGGCCCTCACCCTCCGCGAGCTCGGCGGCGACCTCGGCCATCGAGTCGGAGCGACGTGGGAACCGGACCGTCAGCAGGACCAGTAGACCGACGAGATGTAGCGCGAAGACCAGCTTGAACATGTTCGGCAGCCCACCCAACTGTCCGCTGAAGCCGAGAGCCCACGCGCCGGTCGAGATGCCGAAGTTCGTGCTCGCCATGTACAGCGTGAACTGGGTGGCCGCTACACGCGGGTCGCAGAGCCGCATGGAGATGGGCAGCACGGCCACGGTGAACAGCGTGTCGAGACCGAGCCAGCCGAAGCCGAACGCCCGGAAGACGTTCGGATCGCTCCACGCGGTGACGCTCATCCACATGGCCGAGCTCAGCAGCAGGTAGGCACCGATCAAGCCAACGCCGGCCCACTTGGCGCCAAAGCGGTCACCAAGCCAGCCCCCGACCGTCAGCCCGAGGATGCCGCCCAGCAGGCTCGCGGAGCCCACGAGATTCGTGACGCCCTGTTCCGTCCAGCCGACCTCGCCGGTGCCGATGAGTGGGGTGATGCCGGTGAACACGCCGTAGTGGAACCCCTTGACGAGAAGCACGACCACCCAGAGGAGGCTCACGGGGCGAATCAGCGAGCGGAACGTGGAGCCGAAGATCGGGGCCCACGCGCCGACGTGCACCGCGCGATTGCGCGGATGCGCCTCGCCGGGGCTCCAGGGCAGGAGTCGCTCGTTTTTCCTCTCGCGCACGCAGAGCACCACGACGGTCACCGAAGCGATGAGCGCAGAGGTCATCAGGTAGGCCGACGCCGCTCCGAATCTCGCGATCACGAAGCCGTTGACGGCGGTCCCGGCCGAGATGCCGATCGCCTGGCCACCGAACATCATGCCGGAGCCTCTGGCCCGCTCGTCGTCCTCGAGAACGTCGACCGCCAGACCGTCGACGGCGACGTCCTGGAAGGTGGTCGCCATGTTGACCACGAAGCCGATGAGGCCCAGGAAGAGGGTGGCGCCGGGTGCCGGGTCAAAGGCGGCGGCCACCAGCAGGCAGACCACCATCACCATCTGCGCTCCGGCCAGCCAGGCGCGACGGCGCCCCATGGGTAGAAAAGCGTAGCGGTCCATGAGGAAGCCGTTCACCAGCTTGAGCGTCCACGGCAGCGCGGTCAGGCCGACCACCTGGCCGACGTCTGCCGCGCCGGCTCCGTTGGCCGCCATCCAGGCGGGAATCGCAAACCAGAACAGGCCGATCGGCAGGCCCTGGCAGACGTAGAGGACAAACAGGGACAGCAGTCGCAGCGTCTTGTTCTCCGCGAGGATCCAGGTGGTCCTGGGCGCGTCCCCGGGGGCGCTCTCCCGACTCCGTTCGTTCATTGGGCCACCTCTCCTGGTCGTCTCCGCGTACAGCTCTCCTGTACGCACCTGCTACTACGCGACTCGGGCGCCAAAGTGCGGCGTTCGTCTCGTTCGGGCCCATTCTCGCCGTCTCGGGCCAGATCGGCGACCGGGCGTCCTACAATGCGGCACCCATGAGCGACGACTACGCGGCACGCCACACACCCTTCGAAGCCTGTTTCAACTTCCGCGACGTCGGCGGCTACCGCGCCGGAGATGGACGCACCGTGCGCTGGGGCCGCTACTTTCGCGCCGGCCGACAGGATCGCATGACGCTGGCCGATCTCGATCGGTTACGCCAGTTGGGGATTCGCACCCAGATCGACCTCCGCGCTCCCGCCGAGGTCTCCGACCAGGGCCGCGGCCCCCTCGAAGAAATGGGAGCCCAGTACCTGCACGTCCCGGTAATCCCGGAAGGCGGTTCCGAAGAGCTCGCGCGCATCGTCGGCGACACGGGCATCTCCGGCAAGCGCTACCTCGCCTACCTCGAGCTCGGCTCGGAGACCTGGGTTCGTCTGTTCGACCTCTTCGCCAGCGAAGAGCTCCAGGCGTTCGTGGTGCACTGCACGGCGGGCAAAGACCGCACGGGCGTGGCGACCGCGTTCCTACTCTCCGTGCTCGGCGTGGAGCGTGACGACATCATCGACGACTACCGCCTCACCAACCGCGACGTGGAGCGCCAGGTCGACTTCATCGAGAGCACCATCGGACTTCCCGAGGGCATGGACCGAGCCGGGCTGACAAAAGCCGCCGGTGTCCCGCAAGACGCGATCGGCGACTTCCTCGCAGGGTTGGACGCGCGCTGGGGCGGGCCCGTCGAGTACCTGCGCAGGATCGGCATCGAAGAGTCCACCTTCGATGCAGTGCGCGACGCGTTCCTCGAGTAGCCGGTCGGCCGAAGCCCCCCGTCGCGGCGGCCGGGCCCCGCAGTGGCGCCGGATACACTGCCGCAATGCCTCGAGAGGCCATCGTCGGCGCAGATCGCATCGGCACCTTCCACTACATGGCACCCAGCGTGCCTTCGTCCATCGTGCGCAACGGCCGTGTACTCACGCGGCGAGATCGCGACGGCAACGACGGCGGCAGCGAAGGGGTCGAACTCGTGGAATCGAGCCTTCCCGTTGCCAACGCGCGCAACTTCACCGATGCGGAACGGCCCACCGTCGAGCGACACGGCTTCGAGCTGCTCGCGCGTCCGCTTCCGGACGCGGGCCTCGACTTTTTCGACCACGAGCAGGTCGTCGGCAGCTACTACACACACTGCGCGGAGGTCGTGCAGGCGGCGACCGGAGCCGCTCAGGTGCTTCCCTTCGACCACAACGTCCGCTCGGCGGTCGGCAAGTCGAGTGCCCGGCGCATCGAAGGTGGCCAGCAGGTGCAGGGGCCAGCGCATGTCGTCCACGGCGACTACACGCTGACGGGGGCGCCGACCCGCCTGCGCGATCTGACGAAGCCGCCCTCGGAGAACGACACCCTGCGCTCGGTGATGGCCGAAGGACAGTCGCTGATCGCGCCCGAAGACGCCGACCGAGCGCTGGCCGAAGGCGGCCGTTTCGGCATCGTCAACGTGTGGCGCAACATCGCCCACGAGCCGGTCTTCACGCACCCCCTCGCCCTCTGCGACGCGCAGACGGTGGAGCCCGAAGACCTCGTGGTCTTCGAGATCCACTACCACGACCGCATCGGCGAGAACTACTTCGCCAAGGCCTCTCCCGGACACCGCTGGAGCTTCTTCCCCGAGATGACCCGCGACGAGGCTCTGCTCATCAAGCAATGGGACTCCGCCGGGCCGTTCGCCAGATCGCAGGGGTCGCTCGGCGACGCGCACGATCCGGACGCTCCCTGCACGTTCAGTTTCCACAGCGCCTTCGAGGACCCGTCGGTGCCCGAGGACGCTCCCGATCGCTGGAGCATCGAGGTGCGCTGCATCGTGCTCTACGACTGACCGCGTCGCCGCCGACCTCGAACCTACTTCTTGACGCTGAACTGGCATGAATCTCGGAATCAACGGCACCGGTCTCGTGCGCTTCGCCTCCGTTCAGCGCATCCTCGACGACGCGGCGCGCGCGGAGGCCGACGGCTTCGGAAGCTACTGGCTCGCCGAGCACCCGGTCGGCGGGCTCGACGCGCTGACGGTGCTCTCGACCGTCGGCCAGCAGGTCGATCTCGAGCTCGGTACGGCCATCGTTCCCACCTGGCCGCGCCATCCGATGGCCCTCGCAGGCCAGGCACTCACGGTGCAGCAGCAGCTGTCCCGGCCGCTCGTGCTCGGGCTCGGGCTCTCGCACGCGGTCATGCTCGAGCAGCTCGGCATCCCGATGACGAAGCCGATCCGGCACCTGCGGGAGTACCTGGAGATCCTGGTTCCGCTGCTCGAGCACGGCGAGGTGGACTTTCGCGGTGAGATGCTCTCGTGCACGGCGACCCTCTTCCAGAAGCCGGCTGTGGCGCCTCAGGTCGTCGTGGCCGCGCTCGGCCCACAGGCCCTGCGCGTGGCCGGACGCCTCGCCGCCGGCACCATTCTGGCGTGGGTCGGGGCCAAGACGATTCGCGAGCACATCCGGCCGACGATCGAAGCTGCCGCCGACGCCGCGGGCCGCACGGAGCCGCCGCGCATCGTCGCCACGCTCCCCGTCGCCGTGACCGACGACCCGGACGGCGTACGCGCCTTCGGCAAGCAGACCTTCTCGATGTACGGCGAGCTACCGAGCTATCAGGCGATCCTGGAGCGCGAAGGCGTCACCGACCCGTCCGACCTCATCCTCGCGGGCGGCGAAGACGAGATTCGCGAGCGGCTCGACGAGCTTCGGGAGGCCGGCGTGACCGACTTCGCGGCGAGTGAGTTTGCCCGCGGCGACGACCTCGTGCGCACGCGGAATCTGCTCCTGGAGGTCGCGCAGTCCGCGGCGAGCTGAAGCTGAGGCCAGCGGTCGGGCGGGGGCGACGCATGGCGAGATCGGGTGGATGGAGCCGCGGCCGCTCAGCGCCCCGCTCTTCGGCTACGCGCGCATGCGCCACGGGTTCGCGGCTGCGGTGCTGCTCCACACGTTGGGGAACGCCTACCTGATCCTCCTCTTTGGCTGAGCACGCGAAGGAAACACCTGCGCCGAGCAAGGGCCCGCCCGAGCCACCCTTTCAGGTCACTCGAGCGGGCCCACCCGCGGTCTCCGACGCTCACCGACTAGGGCTCGAACCGAACGCGACGACCTCGAAGATCGTGGATCTCGGGCCAGAACTCCTCGTACACCGTGCCAAGAGCGGGGTGCGGTCCGGTCCTGGCCAGGTCGACCTCTCCGGGATCGACCGTTCCTTCGCCGGGCGTGATGCCGGCGAGGAAGTGGAGCTCGCTGAGGAAGTCGTAGTGCAGCTCGATCGAGCCGTCCTCCTCGATCCGGATCGAGAACGAGTTGGTTCTGTTGAGCCGACGCTCGGCGCCGACGTTGTGGTACGTCACGGTCAGCGCACCCACCTCCCGATCCACCGACACGAGCCCGTTGCCGCCGTCGAAGCGCGTGTCGGAGCGATGATTCGTGTTGGTGTCCAGCCGAGTGAAGAGGCCGGCGATGCGCGGCGGACCCGAGAGGAACGACGCGATCGAAGGCACGTCGTAGTCGGGGTAGCCCGTGTTGTCGACCCTACCGAAGGTCAGATTGCCGTTCTCGTTGACCCAGACCTCGCTGTAGGTACGGCCCTGGAATGGAAAGTCGAAGCCGATCGGAATCTCGAGGCCTTCATCGAAACGAACGTCGGGTAGCGCTTCTTCCACCACTCGAACTCCCAGGACATAGCGTCCGCTGGTGGCTCCGGCACCTTGGAAGGCGAAGTCCGGGTAGGTCGAAACGGCGACGGTGTAGTCCCCGTCCGTGAGCGCCGTGTGCAGGAACGCCGACTCGAGATTGACCGAGTCGTCGTTGAAGGCGACCAGCCGAAACTGCGGATCGAAAAGGCCCAGAACGGTGTCGAGCGGATCGGACCAATAGGTGGTCCCAAATTGGGCGCCTTCGAGGATCTCCGCCGAGATGGTCTCGCCCGCCTTCACGGAAACGGTGAAGAAGTCGACGTCTCCCCGGTCGATCTCGGTGAAGCGGACGTTCGGATACGAGTCGAACGGCGCTTGGATGCGGCGCGCCTGTGCCGGAGTGTCGTTGGGCTCGGCCCAGCTGTCGTGGAACGCGGAGGTGCTCGTCAGATGGAGCTCCTTGCCCTCGAGGTCGATCGGGTTCCACCACCCGAAGCTCTCCCACACCTCGTCGAATCCAAGGACGTTGACAGAGCCCCCCTTCGCGTCGAGGTCGAAGAACACCGGCACGCCGTTGGAGACGCGACCTCCGCAGGCCAGGCCCACCCAGGCGTAGTCCGTCTCGAGGAGGTCGTACTGGAACGTGACCCGGCCGTTGCGGTGGAGGGTGGCCGCAAAGGTGTGGAGCTCGGGCCGATTCCGCGCCGGCACCGAGTCCCACCTGACCGTGAACGAGTCCGCACCCTGAGAGTAGGTCACGGTCCCGCCCTGCCCCACGTGCAGGTCCCGCCAGAGCGGCGCGATCCGCGCGGTCTGCGACGTCAGGAAGAGCTCGTTGATCACGTCCCACGCCGTCGAGCCCTGGCCGAAAGTGAGGTAGCCGTTGGCGCCGATGTAGGTGCTGTAGAACGACTCCCCGCAAAGCGAGAACTCAAAGGGCAACACGATCTCCGTGTAGCCGTCGTCGCCGAGCGGCAGCGGCTCCCCCGGCCCCGGCTGGTTGAAGATGAAGTCCATACCGTTCCGCGTCTCGCCCGGAGCCACACGCACCGTGTCGTACTGCCAGGGCGGGTCCGAGGCCGGGTCGCTCGACTCGTCGACGTTCCAGAGCTCCTCGGGGCCCTGCAGAGGTCGCCGCAGCGTGGAGAACGAATCTCTCAACCAGGGATGCAGCTCGTCGACGAAGAGAGCGTAGTCGGCGTCGGGCCGCAGCCCTTCCAGAACGAACGCCCCGGTTGCCGGGTCGTCGAAGCCGCGCGCCGAATCGCGGAAGGTCATGTCCCCCGAGATCGCGGACACCGCGTCCACAAAAGGGTCGTCGACGTTGCGCGCGACCACGTTCACTCCAGTGAGTGGCGTCTTGCCGTCGCTCGCGAGCACCCGGCCACGAAGCGTGGCCGACGTCGCGAGAAACTCTGCCGTCGGATAAAGCGCCGACAGCGCGCCGACGTCGTCGGGCTGGAGCGTCGACATCTTCGCCCCGGGACCAAGGAGCCCCGCCTCGAACGGGTAGGGATACATGGTCTCGAGGATGTCGTTGTCCCGTGGGTTCGGCGGCGGTCCGAAGGTGTCGTAGGGTGCTGGTCCCGTGTACTGGTCGAAGCTCAGGAACGGGTGGTAGAGCAGGCCGTTGACGCTGCTGTGGGCCAGGTTCGCCAAATGCCCCGCCTCGTGCGTCATGGTTGCCGAGAGGTTGCTCGGGGGGCGCACCCAGTACCCGTTGACGAGCACGAAGCCCTCGCGCACGGTGCAGGTCTCCTCGTCGAGAACCGTTGGAGTCGCCACGCCCAGGACCGCACTCCGGCTGCCGTAGAGCAGCTCCACGATGGACCCGTCTTCATCGAAGATCATCGGGGTGACGCCGTCCGGCGCGCCAAACATCCACTCGACGAAGTTCGTCTCGTCGACGTCGACCGGCAGAGCCGGTCCCTGCTCGAACGCCAAGGTGGAGCTGGGCACTCGCGTCCACACGTCGAAAGCCTCGGCGGCGAGGGCCACGGCCTCCGCATTGGTGAGCGGGCCGAAGGCACCCTGATCGGGGCTCCAGACGACCGGCTGCGAAGTGTCCCACGTGTACGGCACACCGCTGCGACAGATGAGTAGTGCGCCACCCGCATGGCCCGCCGAGGCCGTCAGGCACACTCCGAGCAGTGCGAAGACACCGGCCAGGTGCTGGAGACGCCAGATCGCTCGCGAACCGAAACCAAGACCCGTGCGGCGCCTCACTGTGCACCTCCCTGCAGGCGCGCGCGCAACTGGTCGCGCAGTGCCCCGTACGGCAGTGGCCCACGAGTCACGCCTTCCCACAGGCCTTCGTTCGCGAACCCGTTCGCGGCCGACTCTTGACGGCTCTCGGGGTCCAGTTCGACGCGAAACGCACCCTGTGCCAGACCAACTGGAGACGACAGGCCAACGGAGCTCTCCGCAGTCAGAAAGAGGAGGACCTGGTCGCCGCGTCGGAACTTCGGAACGTCACGCCAAAGTGCTGCCAGAGCCGGGCTGGCACCACTCTTCATGGAGCCGACGACGCGAAAGGTAGCGTACCGACGCGCCGCAGGGCCTTGTGCGGCCTCGCCCTTGAACATCTCCTCCACCTCGACGCGGTACTCGATCGCCGGCAGTTGTCCGCCACCCACCGCAACGTCGATCGCAGTTGCGCCCACTACCTCGCCGCGGACGATGGTCGCCGCACGCTCCGTGAGTCCGGCCAGGTCCAGGCGCTCGACCGATGTGGCGAGCGAAGGTGCATTGAACGTCAGCAGTACGGCGCCGAAGATCAGCACTGCACGCGCTCGCTTCGCCGCCCTGTTCTTCTCGGTCCGTCTCTCGTGAGTCATTCGATTCCCTCCAGGTCGTCGGGCCAGGGAGCCAGGAAAGACCGGCACCCCGCGGTTCTCGCCGAGGGCCGTGCGCAAGGCACCGCCCCTGAGGGCGAGCCGCAGGGCACACTCGGGGTGCCTGTCTGCGTCCTGGAGGCTTCCCTCCACGCCGCCCTCACTCCCTCTTAGCGACAGGCGCCCCGGAAGGTGGTCAATGAGGTTTTGGAGATCGAGGCCTGGCCGTGCTCGCGCCGGAGGCCGCCGGAAGGAAGGGCGACCTGGACACGCGTCACCGATCTCGGGATCGGAGAGCGTTCACTCGATCGAGCACCGGACAGACTCGGGTGAGGTGCGTCGCTGGCCGGCTCGACTCAGCGGTACTGAAAGCCGAGGATGTTCCAGAACCAGTAGAACCAGCACAGGAACAGCCCGCTCAGGGCCACCACGCTGAATCGAACGCGCGCCCAGACGCCCGAGAACAGGCCGTCCTTCCAGACGAGGCCTCCACGCAACGCCAGGTAGAGCCCGGCGAGAGTCGCCAGGATCGGCAAGACCAGCCACGCCTTGAACGCCATCGGCACCTCGCTCGACAGCCGGCTGCTGACCGCCGACAGCACGGCGGCCCCCACCACGAACACGAGCAGATGGGCCACCGCCGCCAGCGCCCCGGCGTTCAGGGCAGCGCGCTCTCCGTCCGCCATCTCCCGGATCTCGCGCCGCTGAAAGAAGCGGCGCAGGAGTGCGAGCAGCAGAATCAGGAGCGAAGCCCCGAGGAGCGTGAAGTTGAAGGACGGCGTCTCCCAGGGCGACAGGCGGCGGAGCGACATGAACGGCAGGCCGTCCAGGACGAAGCCGGAGACCGATCCCGAGTCGTCCTCCTGGAATGCCAGGAGCCGGGCGCTCAGCCCCCCTCCGAAAGTGACGTGGGGGTCCTGCTCGCGAAAGAGCCCCTTGTCCACCTCGACGTAGCGTTTGGCTTCCCCGCCGAAGCTGACGAGCAGGGTGTCGTCCTCCGCGGGCGCCACCTGAATCGCGCCGGGGAGCCCGAGGGCCTTCTCGATGCCGGAGAAGTTCGAGCGCCAGAAGCCGTAGCTCCCCGCGTAGCGTCCGGCCCGCTCACCGAAGTCGGAGGGCGGCTCGGGCGGAGCCTCCGCGCGCGGGAAGAGGCGGTCGTACAGCGCCTGCGACAGCAGAGAGCGCACCGCGCCCCCACCCGTGGCTCCGAAGGAGACGAAAAACACCAGCTCGTGCGCGCGGTCGATACCCAGGTACGAATGGAACCACTGCGTATCGCCACCATGACCCACCACGCGGGTGCCGTTGTAGTCGGTGTCGTAGAAGCCCAGCGCCATTCCCATGAGCCGCTCGTCGTGCGAGAAGGCGGGCGCGAGCATCTGCTCGACTGTGGCCTCCTCCAGGATCCGAGCTCCGTCGAGCTCGCCGCCGTTCAGGATGGCCTGCCCGAACCGCACCATGTCGGTGGACGTGGCCGACAGCGCCCCCGCAGGCGCGAAGCTGGCGACGATCTCGAACGGCTTCTCCACGAACCGCCCAGCCTCCATGGAGTAGCTGTTGGCCATGCGGGACGCCAGCGGCTCTGGGAGCGGCTCTTCGAAGCTCGCGCTCGCCATGCCCAGAGGCTCGAAGATCTTCTGGCGCACGTACTCCTGGAACGGAATGCCCGAAACGTGCTCGACCAGATGGCCCGCGAGAGAGGTTGCCCAGTTCGAGTAGGCCGTCTGCGCACCCGGCGGGTTCACGCGCCGCGGCTCGTAGCGCTCGAGCGCCTCGACCAGCGGAATGGCCCGCTCCGGATCTTCGATGATCAGGTAGCCCATGCCGCCGTCCTCGAAGCCGGCCGTGTGGGTCATCACGTGTCGGAGCGTGATGGGCTCGTCGAACGTGTCGCGGATCTGGAAGGTCTCGAGGTAGCTGTTGACGTCGGCATCGAGGTCGAGCTTGCCCTGCTCCACCATCTGCATCACGGCAACCCACGTGAACAGCTTCGACACCGATCCGGGCCGGAAGAGGGTGCGCTCGGGCACCACGGGAACCTGTTCGGCGACGTCCTCGAAACCGTAGCCTTTCGCCAGGACCGTCTCTCCCCGATGAACGATTGCCACCGTGCCGGACGGACTGCCGTTGTCTTTCATCAGCGGCAGCACTACGCCGTCGACGAAGGCCTCGAGGGCCGGCGCGTCGAGAAGCGGCGGAGCAACCTCCTCGGCTTCGAGCGAGTCCACCTCCAAGGCCGCCAGAGGCGTGGCGACCAAGAGCAGAAGCGAGGCGAGCGGCACGAGCTGGAAGCGCATCATCGAAACTCCATGGGTCACCGCAAACGAGGACCCAAGAGCGTTCCGCGGGCCTCACGCGGGGCGGGTTGTGCGTCGGTCGTGTACAAACAGGGTACTCCACAGGCGACCCGGAGAACCGACACGCCTCTCTGCCACCGGGTTTCATCCCATCCGCGGGACGCCCGGCGCGTCCAGCCGGTCGCGTCAGCCCTCGCGCAGCGCGTCGGCCGGGTTCATGCGCGCAGCGCGCAACGCGGGACCGAGAACGGCGGCGAGCGACACTGTGAGCACCACGAGACCCACCGCCGCGAACGTCGCCGGGTCGGTCGCGTCCACGTCGACGAGGAGCGAGCCGATCAGGCCGCGAGCTGCCAGCGCACCCACCGCACCCAGACCGGCACCCAGCAGCACGACGGCCCCTGCGCTACGGAGTACCAGACCGGCGAGCTGCCTCCGCCCCGCACCCACGGCGGCGCGTACGGCAAGCTCGGGAGTGCGCGCCGACACGGCAAACGCCAGCAGCCCGTAGATGCCCAGTGACGCGAGCACCAGGGCCATCGTCGAGAGGCTCAGCACGATGACCGCAGCAAGCCGCCGCTCCGCGAGCAGGTCGTGCACGCGGAGCTCCAGAAGGCCACTCTCCACGGCGAGATCGGGATCGACGGCGCGCGCGGCCAGCTGCAGCGCCTCCGCCTGCTGCGCCACGTTGCCCGGGCGCACCCGCACGACAGCGGCCGGCGAAAACGCCATTTGCGGAATCTGCCGGTAGAGCACGAACATCGTCGGCTCGAGAGTGTCCTCGAAGCCGAACTGACGCATGTCGTCCACCACACCGACCACGCGGAGCCAGGGCGCGCTGCCGCCGTACCAGAAGCTCTCCATGCTCCGCGCAGCCACGCTCTGGCCGATGGCGCTCTGACCCTCCCAGTAGCGCTCCGCCTTGGCCCGATTGACCACGACGACGCGCTCGGATCTCGCCGTGTCGTCAGGACCAAACGCGCGCCCTTCGAGAAGGGGGACTCCCAGCGTGCGGAAGTAGCCGTCGCTCACCACACGGTAGCGCGCCCCCATCTCCGACTGTGGATCGTCCGGAAGGGAGAGGAACGTGGCCCCCCCACCGCCGGTGGGGATGCCCGTGCCGACCGCCACCGACTCCGCGGCGGCGGAACCTTCGAGCGCTGCGGTCAGGCGATCCCAGTAGGCGGTGACCTCGTCCGGATCGTTCAGGTAGCGCGGCGTCGCCAGGCTGACGTCGAGGGTCACGACCCGCGTGGCGTCGAAACCGAGGTCGCGCTCCACCAGCGTCGCCAGGCTCCGGAGCAGCAGGCCCGCGCCCACCAGCAGCACCACCGTGAGGGCGATCTCGACCACGACGAGGCCCGCTCCCGGGAGCCCGCGTCCTCCTCGGGCGACCCGCGTCCGCGAGAGGAGGCCAGCCGGGCTGCCTGCGGAGATCGTCCAGGCGGGGGCAACGCCCGACAGGAGGCCCGTCGCAAGGGACAGCCCCAGAGCGGCCAGGGCGACCCGGGCGTCGAGGGCGACTTCGTCGGCCCGGGGCAGTACGTCGGTCAGCCGGAGCACGGCCAACTGGGTCGCCCACCGGGCCAACAGCAGCCCCAGCGCTCCGCCGCAGAGCCCGAGCACGATCTGCTCGGTGATCAGCTGGCGTACGAGGCGGTGCCGGCCCGAGCCGAGAGCCAGGCGCACCGCCATCTCCTCGCCCCGCTCGCGGCCGTCGGCCAGGGTGAGGCCCGTCAAGTTGACGCAACCGACGAGGAGGACGAGCAGGACCGACGCCATCAGGACCTTCAGGGTGGTCGCCGTTGCACCCACCACGGCCTCGCGGAGTGCCACGACCCCGACGCCGAAGGAGTAGACGCCTTCCGGATCGCTTGCGCGAATGCCGGCAGCGATCGCGTCCAGTGCCTGTCGCGCGCTTTGCAGCGACTGCCCCTCCCCGAGCCGCGCGATGCTCTGGAAGTTGACGTTGTTTCGCGAGCCGCCGGTCCGCGCGCCGACGCTACGGGACGTCCACAGCGCGGTGCCGCGAGGGAGCTCGTACCCCGCGGCGAGGACGCCCACCACCTCCAGGGCCCGACCGTCGAGAGTGAGAGCTTTCCCCAGGACGTCTGGGTCTCCGCCCAACCTCTGGCGCCAGAAGGCCTCGCTCAGCACCACCACCGACGCTCCGATCGCCCCGTCGCTCTCCGTGAGGGCACGCCCGAGCCGCATGCGCGGGCGCAGCGCTTCGAAGAAGCCGCCGCCGGTCTCGGTGGCATCCACGCGGACCACCTCGTCGTCGCTGGCCACGGCAGCGCGAAAGCCACGGTAGATCCCGGTCTGGGAGATCGCCGCGCTCGAGCGCCAGTCGTACCAGTTCCCCATCGACACCTGGGAGAAGGCGACCCCCTCCTCGGTCACCGACTGCAGCTCCACCAGCTCGTGCGACTCCGGAAACGGGAGCGGCCGAAGAAGGACGTGATCGACCACGGTGAACATGGCGGTCGTCACTCCGATGCCCAACGCGAAGATGCCGACCAGGAGCGCGGTGCGCAGTTTGCGAGCGCGCATGCGTCGGATCGAGAGGAGCACATCGCGCTGGAGGTCCTCGACCCGCTCAGCGAGCGACAGACGGCGGTCGCGGCGCGTGCCCGCCGCCAGGAGCTCGCTCCGGGCCTGGCTCAGATCACCAAAGCGGGCGCGCGCCTGCTCCATGGCCTGCGCGCGCGGAACTCCCTGCGCTTCGAGGTCTGCTGCCCGCAGCTCGAGGTGCGTCGCGATCTCTTCGTCCAGCTCGCGCTGCCGGTCGTGCCGCGTGCGCGAGAAGATCCTCAGCAGCCGCCCTTTCATCCTGCCGCCTCGAGGCCGGGAATTCCGCCGTCGGCCTGAAGGACGGCCGTGACGAACGCGGTGTAGCGCACCCACACCCCCGCCTCGCGGTTCAGGTGCTCGCGCCCCCGCGGGGTGAGAGCATAGAACCTCGCGCGGCGGTTGTTCTCCGTGACACCCCAGTGTGCCTCCACGAGGCGGCGCCCCTCCATGCGCCGCAGAGCCTGGTAGATCGCACTGTCCTCCGGAACGATCTGCTGCTGAGAGCGCTCCTCCAGCCACACGGAGAGCCCGTAGCCGTGCATCGGCTCGACGCTGAGCGCCTTGAGGATGAGCAGGTCGAGTGTGCCTTTGAGCAGTGGAATGGAATCCGCCATGTGAGTGTCTCCGTTGGTGGCTCCCACCCTGTTCACGTTCACCGTGTGTTCTACGGGGAACACTGTACACCATGACTTGTACGAGAGGAGTCACTCGTCGGGCGGACACGAGCACTCCGGTCGTTCGCGGCGACGACACGGAGCCCCCGGCACGCGCCGCGCTGGAGCACAGCGGCGGGAGTAGCATGGCCATCCCAGACTCCCGCATCACCTGACCAGGGGACCCGCATGCGCCAGAACTCCAGCCTGCAGAAGCTCTCTCATCCACTCCTTGCCGCACTTGCCCTCTGGGTGTCGCTCGGGCCTGCTGCAGAGGCCCAGACCTCCCGCACCGCCGAGCTCAAACAGCAGGCTCTGGCCGGAGTGGGCGAGCGAGCCAAGCTCGCCCAGGTCATGGTGGACAGCATCTTCAGCTTCTCGGAGCTCGGCTTTCAGGAGAGCAAGACCTCCAGCTACATCACCGGCATCCTCGAAGGCAACGGCTTCACCGTGGAGCGCGGTACGGCCGGCATGCCCACCGCCTGGGTCGCCACGTGGGGCTCCGGCAGCCCGGTGATCTCGTTCGGCTCCGACATCGACGGCATTCCCAAGGCCTCACAGAAGCCCGGTGTCGCCTACCACGACCCGCTCATCGAGGGCGCTCCCGGGCACGGCGAGGGCCACAACTCGGGACAGGCCGTGAACGTGGTGGCCGCACTCGCTCTCAAGGACATCATGGAGCGCGAAGGCCTCTCGGGCACGCTGCACCTGTGGCCCGGCGTCGCCGAAGAGCAGCTCGGCAGCAAGGCGTTTCTCGTGCGTGCGGGCGTCTTCGAAGACGTCGACGCCGTCTTCTTCACGCACGTGGCCGACGACCTCGCCGTGTCGTGGGGCCCGGCCTTCGGAAGCGGCCTCGTGTCGGTGGAGTACACCTTCCGTGGCAAGGCCGCCCACGGCGCCGGCGCCCCCTGGCTCGGCAAGTCTGCCCTCGATGCGGTGGAGCTGATGAACATCGGCTGGAACTTCCGCCGCGAGCACCTCCGCCTCCCCTATCGCCTGCACTACGTGATCACCAACGGCGGCGACCAGCCGAACGTGGTGCCGTCGCTCGCTTCGGTCTGGTACTACTACCGTGAGATCGACTACGAGAACATCAAACGCCTCTTCGACATCGGCGCCCAGATGTCGGAGGCGGCGGCGCAGATGACCGACACCACGGTCACGTCGCGCATTCTCGGCCAGGCGTACCCGCGCCACTTCAACAAGGTGATCGCGGAGACGATGCACGAGAACATCCAGACCGTCGGCCTACCCGACTGGAGCGAGGCCGACATCCGGCTTGCCAAGGCCCTGCAGAAGGAGATGGGCTTCGAGCCCGATCCGAGCCTGGGCCCCTACGGCGGGGTCGACGGCCTGCGCACCGAGGTCACCGAGCTGCGCGGCCCCATCGAGGGGCGCAACACCGGCGGTGGCTCCGACGACATCGGCGACATCTCGTGGACCGTCCCCACGGTGACGCTGCGCTACCCCGCCAACTTCAACACCGGCGGCGGTGGCCACCACTGGTCGAGCGCCGTGGCCATGGCCACTCCCATCGCCCACAAGGGCGTCGTCGCCGGCGCGAAGGTGATGGCTCTCACCGCGCTCGACTTCTTCCTCGACCCTGCAAAGGTCGAGGCGGCCTGGGACTACTTCAACGACGTCCAGACGAAGGACGAGAAGTACATCTCCCTCATCCGCGAGGAGGACGAGCCGGCGATTCACCTCAACCAGAGCATCCAGGACGAGTTCCGTGAGGAGCTCGAGAAGCTCTACTACGACCCGACGAAGTACGACACCTACCTCGAGCAGCTCGGCATCGAGTATCCGACGGTGCGCAGCCCTTGAGGGCGGCCTCGCCCTAGCACACGGGAGCTGACTCCGTAGCCGTGAGGCCGAAGAGCGCTCTGGCCGAACGACGCACGAGATAGGCTCACCAGGATCCCAACCAAAGGAGAGCTCCATGCGCTTCGCTCGCATCGCCTTGCTCCTCGTCCTCCTCGTTCCCGGTAGCCTGCTTGCCCTCGACCCCGCCGACGTCTGGGACGAGGTCTCGCACCACTACGCCGACTCGAACGGCACCAAGATCCACTACGCCGCGCTCGGCGAGGGTCCGGTGATCCTCTTCGTGCACGGCTTTCCGGATTTCTGGTACACGTGGCGCGAGCAGATGGCGGGGCTGTCGAGCAGCTACAAGACGGTGGCCATGGACACGCGGGGGTACAACCGGAGCGATCAGCCCAAAGGCGTCGAGAACTACGACATGTCGCTGCTCATCGCCGACATCGACGCCGTGCGCAAGGACCTCGGTGTTTCGAAGATGACCCTCGTCGGCCACGACTGGGGCGGCGCACAGGTGTGGAAGTACGCCATGGAGCACCCGGAGCACCTCAGCCACCTCGTGGTGATGAACCTCACCCACCCCACCGGCTTCGCCAACGTGTACGCCAATGCCACGGAGGAGCAGAAGCGCAACACGCAGTACGCCCGCACGTTCATCGAGATGCCGTTCGACGACGAGCGCAGTGCGGCTCCGTACGCGCGCGTCGCGCAGGCCTCCGGGGAAGAGGTGCTGGCGCACTATCAGGAGGCCTTCGAGCGCTCTTACGCCGACGGCATGCTCAACTACTACCGCGCCAACTATGCCGACGTCTCCGGCGGCAAGATGGAAGTGAAGCCGGTCCAGGTGCCGGTGCTGCAGTTCCACGGCCTGCTCGACACGGCGGTCGACAAAGACGGACTGCGCGACACCTGGAACTGGATCGAGCAGGACTACACGCTCGTGACCCTGCCGAAGGTGGGGCACTGGGTGCAGCGCGAAGGCGCCGAGGTGGTCACCGAGACGATGCGCTGGTGGCTGGCCGCGCGGAAGTAGCGGCGCCGGTCCGAGCCGAGACCCCCCTCAGGGCAGCCGCTTCGGGCCACCCATCGAGCAGGTGAAGGCCGCCGTGTCCTGAATCGGCTGGAAGGGCGCCGACAGCGGGTTCTCATACACGCGCCGGACGCCCGTCTGCGTGTCGGTCACGCGAAGCGAGACCGCGACGTTGGTGAGCCCGCCCGCGAACACCCAGAAGTGACCGTTGACCGGACAAGCATCGAGCACCTTCACGACAGCCTCGACGTTGTCCTGGTCGAAAAACCAGAAGTAGCCCGTGTCCGTCGTCATGGAAACGGCCTGCGCATCACCGCGGTTGCCATCGAAGTCGGCCCAGTCCGCCTCCACCGCGAACCGACCTCCATTCAGGCAGAGGGTGTCGGTGTCCTGACGACAGGCACCCGAGACCGCGGCCACGTCGATCACCCGTGCCCCCACTCCTCCGTCGCCGAAGTCACGGTCCTCCGTCGCGAGGACCGTGGTCACCACTCCCGACTCGCTCAGTGTCAGCCCTCCGAGGCCCAGAGCGCTCTCCTCCGGGGATGCCACGCCGACCTCTCCGGCTCCGCTCAGACGACAGTCGGGAAGCAGGCGGCCGAAGACACCCTTTTCGCCGCCTGCGCCGGCGCTGTTCCAGGCCACCAGGCACTCACCTGACGAGCGAACCACGACGCGCGGCGACTCCTGGTGCCCGTCCGTCGACGCATTGACTCGGAACGCCTCGTCGCGGACGCCGTCGACATCGACACGACGGGCAAAGACATCGTCTCCGACCTCTTCGTCGTCTCCGTCGTTCTGCCACACGACCACCACCTCGGAATCACCGACGTCGCTGGCGATCTCGGGCCGGCGCTGGTCGCCACCGCCCTCGTCGTCCACCATGAAGGTGCGACCCACCTCCCCCGCGGACGAGACAGATCGCGCCATGATCCGGCCTCCGTCTCCCCCACTCTCCGCCCAGACGACGACGTGGGCGTCGTCGGACGCAGCCGCCACCTGAGGCCGCTCCGGCTCCCCTTCGCTGCCGGCCACCTCGAAGACACCGCCGTCGGGAACGTCGTCCTCCCCCAGCCAGCGTCCGACGAGGCCTCCGCTCGAGCTGCTCTGCACGGTCGCAGCGTTCTTCCGACGCCCCGGACGCGCCGCGGCGACCAGCTCCCAGACCACCAGCGCGCGACCTCGGGAGTCCACCGCCACTGCGGGTCGCCGGCCCGGGCCTCCCAAATCGACGATGTCGGGCGCCGGCCGGCCGAGCCCATCGATGCGGCGGGCCCGAATTCGCGGCAGCTCGGTGTCGGGATCGCTTTCCCACACCACGACGAAGCCGTCGTTGGCTTCGTCGTACGCCACGTCTGGCGCCCCTCGATCTGCGCTCTCGTCTCCCGAGATCTGGACCACCTCTCCTGCGTCCCCGTCGGGCTCGAAAAACCGACCCACGATGTTGCTCTCTGCGGCCGAAGCCCAGGCAACGAAGCGGGAGCCGTCTGTGGAGGAAGCTGCCGAAGGCTCGAAGCCGGAGCTGCTGATGTCGACCAGACCGGCGTCCTCGACGAGATCGTTCTCGAGGATGGTCCACTCGAAGCGACGGATGGCCCCGAGGCTCGCGGCGCCGGCCACGAGCTCGAGATCGACAAGAAGCCGCTCGTCGCTCTCGATCTCCGCGTCCTCGAGCAGCTCGAGGTCGAGGGCACGTCGTAGGCCGGTCTCACCGTCACCCCAGACCACGTCTTTGATGTCCGCTCGATAGTCGACGTCGCGAGTCGTCGTGTCGTCGATGATGTCGACGCTCGTCCGAACCTCGCCGGCCGAACCGTCGAGACGCATGACGGTCAGGCCGCGCATCTCCCCTTCGCTCGCCCCGGCCCTGCCGGCGAAGAACTCGACCACGCCGGGCTGGTCTGCCTGGACGGGCCTCGCCGCAACCACGTTCGACGGCTGGCTCACCACCTCGTTGTCGTTGTTGGCGTGGGCCAGGGTGAAGGAGCGAACCCGAAAGAAGTGCTCGCTCCCGTTATCGAGGCCTCGGATGAGGGCAAAAAACCCCACTTTGCGATCGAACTGCCAGACCGTCTGAAAGGGGCCGTCTGCCGACGACGCGAGCTCGACGCGGTAGCCACCCTCGTCCTGGGTGTACTCGATCGGACGCCAGCGTAGGAGAACGGTGTCAGGTGACAGACCATTGGCTAGCGGCCGCGGAGCCACGGTCTGGCTGGCGGCGAGCTCGTCTTCCAGGTGCTGCGTCAGAAACGCGCGAACTTGGTCGTCGCTCACCGTGAGCGCATTCCACGCCAGGGAGATCTGCTCGATGCTCTCGAGCGCGGCGATGCTCGGCGGGACATCGCCTGTCAGCCGGTTACCCCAGACGGCCAGGCGCCGGAGCTTCGAGAGACCGGCGAAGACGTCCGGGATGGGGCCGTCGAGTCGGTTCCTCGACAGCTGGAGGTTCTCGAGCTCGTGGAGCTGGCCGATCTCCGTCGGAATGCTGCCTGTCAGTTCATTGCCGTAGAGAAACAGGTCGCGCAAGCTGTCGAGCTGACCGATCTCGGCCGGGAGCGGCCCCGACAGCCGGTTGAAGCCGGCGATGATGGTGCGCAGCGCCTTCATCTGGCCGATCTCCGGAGGAAGCTGGCCTCCAATGTCGTTGTCGACGAAGGCCAGAATCTCCAACCGACGAAGCCCGAAGATCTCGGCGGGAAGCGCTCCTTCGAACTGATTGAAGTTCAGGAAGAGCTCCCGCAGCTCCGTCAACGCACCCAGCTCGCTGGGCAGCTCCCCCGAGAACTGGTTGCGCCCGAGGTACAGCTGTGTGAGCTGGGTCAGGCGACCGATCGAAGCTGGAATCGAGCCGGTCAGCGCATTACCCTGCAGGTGGGCGAACCGGAGGGCCCGGAGCCGCGTGAGGGCCTCGGGAAACTCACCCGCCAACTGGTTTTCCGCCAAGCCGAGGCCTGCCACGCGATCTCCGTCGCAGGTGACACCAAACCAGGTGCACTCCGAGCCCGGAGCGCTTCGCCAGCCCTCGTCGTTCAGCCAGCCGTCACCGCCGGCCTGAGAGTGAAGATCCAGGAGCGCCTGCCGGTCCTCTACCGTCACCTGCGCCGCAGCCGGCGGGCCACCGAAGAGCAATGTCGCGGCGAACAGCACGGCGACCGTTGGGAGCTTTCGGAGCATCTGACCCCGTCTCTTGGTTGAGTCCGGTCATGTTACCGCGCCGGCTGACGGAGCCCTTCGCGCCGCGAGCTCACTCCAGGCTTCGAGGGACGCATCCGCCATGTGCGTCACGGTGTGGCGAGCCACGACGCCCTTGCGACCCTCATCTCCGAGCCGCAGCCGCTCCTCGCGATTGCGCAGCAGGAGATGGAGAGCCTCGGCCAGAGCCTCAGGGCTCCCCGGAGCCACGAGAACGCCACCCCCGGTACTCGCCAACAGCTCCGGAAAACTGCCGTGCGCCGGCTGCACCACCGGAACGCCCGCTGCCAACGCTTCGAGCACGAAAAGCCCCTTCGGCTCTTCGTACTCGGTGGGCACGCTGAGCAGGTCGACACCGTGGAGGAAGCGCGCCTTGCTCTCTCGATCGGGAACGTCCACCACAGCGAACGAGGCCTCACCCAGAGCGCGCCGGAGCCGGCCCAGCTGCTCTTCGACGAACGGTCGGTCGAGCTCACCCAACCACCCCGCGAGGTGGAGTCGCGCCGCGTCCATCCCCGGCTTGTTGCGCAGGCAGAGAAACGCGTCGACGAGCCGGTGCAGACCCTTCTCGGGACAGAGGCGGGCGAGGTAACCCACCGTTGGCGGGCGGGCGAGCTCCGGAGACGCCCTTGGCCGTTCGAACGCGTCCGGCGCCGCCAGGCCGAGCGGGACACATCGAATGCGATCGCGAGGGATCTCGAAGAGCTGCGCCATGCGGGCCGCGTAGTCGTCGGTGAAGGTGATGAAAAGGTCCACCTCTCGAGCGACCCTGCGCATCTCCTGCAGCACCGCACTGCGGTCCCTGTCAGGCAACGCATCGAGGAAGACGTCGTCTCCCTGCAGCGTCACGGTCACGGGCAGCCCGAGGTCTCGTTTCAGGAGCGGCACGAAGCCGGCGAGCAGGAGGTTGGTCAGCGACACCACGTCCGGCTGCAGCTCCTCCACGAACGACACCAGGTCGCGGGTCTCGGCGGCGTGGGGCCCTGCCTCCCCGAGAAGTAGCGTGCGGGCCAGCTCGCCGTCGTCGTCACGACGTGTCTGGAGCGCCGCGCGCGAGAGCAGGTTCAGGAGGCGCGGGCTGTCGAGCGCGCGGCGCACGACCCCGGGCAGGCGGCCGAACCACGGCCAGCGCTGCTCGATGTATACGTTGATTCCGCCCATCACGACCCGGTGTGCGCTCACGTCCTCCTCGTCCGTGCGGATCGGCGTGAAGGCCGGCACGAGGGTGATCTCGACCTCTCGCCGCAGCAGCTCGGCGGCGAGCGCGTTGTCGCGCATGCAGCTACCGCAGAACATCCCGGCCCCGCCGGCCGTGATGGAAACGATGCGGGGGTGGCGCTCGCTCATGGGCCGGGCGCCCCTCGGGCGAAGCGACTCACGAGCCGCCCCCTTGGCGACCGCCTCGACGAGGGCGTCCGCCGCGGAGCCGCGCCCCAACGGCGGCCGTACACGCCCCGAGCACGAGCAAGCCCAACGCCCGCCGGGGCCAGGGCACGAAGACCACGGCGCCGTTGGCGACCATGAACAGGAAGAAGGCGCGCACGAGCCACGTCGCCCCTGCAGAGCGCGCGGCGTAGCTGCGAGGGGCGAAGTTCCACCACGCGGCTTCGACACCCCACAGCGCGGCGAAGGCGTAGTTGAAGTAGAGGCCCGCGCCGGCCGACACGCCCACGAGCTCCTCCGTGCGCCGCGCGGTCTCCCGCAACGCGACACCGTGCGACAGGTCGTAGTGCACGGCAAACGCCGCCACGACGTGCACTCCGAACACGAGGCCGCCCAGCGTGAAAAGACGGCGCGCACGCGTCGCCCCGCGCTCCCCGAGCGTCGCCGGCCCCAGGAGCCCGGCGGGGAGCAGCAGCAGCGAAAGCCAGGCGGAGGCCACGACCAGAGCTTCACCCAGGCTCACGGCTGCCACCTCGTCGCGCGGCCTTCGCCGCGGGGTCTGTGTCCCATCGCCACGCCGCGCAGGCTATCCAAACCACCCGACCCGGGCGCGGCTCTCAGCGCACCTGCACGTTGCCTCCCTGCACCGGCACCGCGCCGTCTGGGGCCGCCTGCGGCCAGAGGAGGCCCGGCACCGGCTGCCCTGCCGTGGTCTGCACCTCGACGCGGATGAGATCCGTGTCCGCTCCCGGCTCTCCGCCATCGCGGGTCCAGAGCTCCACCACCACCGACTCGGTGCGCCTGGGCTTCCCGGGCAGAGTGTGCGTCGCCGCGTAGCGCAGGAGCACCTCGTCCGCCGGTTCTCCGTTCCCCGACGCGACCGCCGAGAGCAGATCGTGGCTCTGCAGCCGGTGATGGGTGCCGCCTTCGAGGTGGCGCACCAGGAGCAGGTTGCCGGTGAGACGCCCCTGGCCGTCCGTGCCGGCCACGAAGCCGAAGGTGGTCCGGCTCTCCGCTCCTGGGCTGCCGGAGTCTGCCGGGATGTCGGAGCTTGGCGCGCCAGGCCACGTGAAGTGGCCCCCGCCGGTGCTCCGCCCGACCGCCTCCGTCGCCTGGCGCACCACGAAGGTCTCGGTGGTGAGCTTGCCGCAGGCGTCTTCGGCCTCCAGCACGAAGGTGTTGTCGCCAGGACTGAGCGGCAGGTCCACGTCGAGCGCGTAACTCGGGCCGCCGATGTCGCGCGCCAGCACGTGGCCGCCGACGCGCACCTCCTCCAGCTCGTCGTCGTCGAGCACGTCGCCCACCAGGCGGTAGGTCGTCTGTACGGTGGTCGCAGGGCTCGGCGGCAGCTGGAACGTGGGCGCATCGAAGTCGCCGCGGATCGCGAGCAGGCGCAGCGTGCTCGCACCGCCGAGGTCCGTGGCGCGCACCTCGAGCGTCTGCAGGCCCGGCTGCCCTACGGGCACCACCTCGTCGAAGGCCACCTCGTTCGGGGCGCTCGGCACGGCGACCGGAGAGAGCGCGGCGGACACGCCGCCGATCTCGACGGCGGCCACGCCGTAGGGGTCGCTCACGGTGCCGCGCACCCGCAGGCTGCCGTCGCTGCAGCTCCCGTCCAACGGCTCGGCGACGTGGAGCACGGGCGGATGCAGGTCCATGCGCACGATGTCGCCTTCCTGGAGCCGCACCCACAGGCCGTCGAGGAAGGTCCTCCGGCCCGGGTCGTACACGCTGAGCTCACACTCTCCTTCTGGCAGCTCGAGCACCATCTCGACGATACCCTTCTGCTCCGGGGTGGACGTGACGTCGCTCCACTCGAGGAGCGCACCGCTCACATCGCGGCGCGTGCAGAAGGCCCGCACTCCACCCAACGGCACCGGAATGCCGGCCGCGTCGCGGAGATCGAGAATCACCCGCCCCCAGCGCAGCTCGAGATCGGGAGCCGCGCTATTGCCGCCGGGCGCCAGCGTCACCACCGGCGGCGCCACTTTCAAGTGGGTCACGGTCTCCTTGAGGTACCCCTGCGGGTCGCTCGCGGGCCGCCCCAGCGTGAGGAAGAGGCTGGACCACTGCCAGTCTCCCTCCACCAGAGGCCCGGAGTAGTCGGCCACCTGCGGGTTCGACGCCCCGAGTAGAGAGTGATGGTCGCTCACGCGCTCCCCAGGCTCCTGCAGGCGCAGCGTGAAGCGCACCAGATCGTCCTGGCTCGCCGTGCCGGTGAGGGCCAGTGCGCCCGAGAGCGTCGCCTGGGCTGCCTGCACGTCGTACGGAGCCCCGGGAACGAAGGGTGGTGCGAGCGTGCGCGGCAGCGTCACGAAGCCGCCCGTCCCGCTGAGGCGGAGCATGGGCCAGTAGCGCTGCGGCAGTAGGCCCGTCACCGAGCCCGCGGCGGAGCCTGCAGCATCGAGGGTGCTCGAGCTCGAGAACCGGCTCGCCGACACGTGGGGCATGCTGGAGAGGGTGGCCCGGGTGAACCGGCGCGGGCCCGATAGCGAAAGGCTCCAGTCGAGCGTTTCGCCGGCCCAGGGTAGCGGCTCCACGCCGAGGTCGAGCGTCTCCCCCGGCGCGAGCACGGCAACGATCTCCGGCAGGTGAACACCGCCGAGCGATGTCACGGCCACCTCGCGCCGGATGCGCACCGGCACCCCGGCCAGGGCTGCGATCTCCCACGGCGCACCCGGGGCGGCGCCCGCCGTCGCGATGTTCTCCTGTGGAGCGACGGGCTCCAGGTCGCTCGCGTAGCTCGTTGCCCGTACGGACGTCACAGGGCTCTGTCCTACGTCGCCGGCAGGAACCTCCCCCGTGATGCGCGCGAGGCTCGCCTGCATCTGCACCGCGGCCACCTCGCCGTGGCGGAGGCGCACCGCCTGGCGCGGGAGGCGCAGGAGATGGTGGCTCGGCGACCCCGGGAACGTGACGCGCCCGCTCGCGAGCAGCTCCACTTCAGTGGTGCCGGTCGGGCCGATCGGCACGCTGAGCGAGAAGACGCCCGCGCCGTCCGCCTGCGTGCTCTCCAGCGCGCGGCCGGTGCCCTGCTCGTACGCCGTGACGAACCAGCCGGGCTCGAGCGTCGCTCCCTGCAATTGAACCACCCCGTCCACCGAGGCCGTCCCGGGCGCCTGAGCGGCGACGCTCGCCGCCGTCGTGGCGGCGAGCACCAGGAGGCCCAACGTGCCCACCATGTGCTCCGCGCGCCGCCACCATCCAGCCAGCCGCCCGCCTTTCGCGTTGTCGCCAAAACAAACCTCTCGCATCTCCACTCTCCTCTCGAAACGAGGCGGCCGACGGCCGCTTCCGGCAAACTCTCCTTCACCGAACCAGGCCGCGCGCGCTTCAACGCCCAGGCCGAGCCGAATTGCCACACCAGGTGCCGACCTGGGCCGCGGATCGGCGACCCGATTCGGTCGGCCGCACAGAGGGGCGGCTCTCGCGAGATCGGCTAGGTGTGACTGCTCACAAGGTTGTTCAGAAATAGGAGTGGCCCATCCGAGCTACTTCCGCCAAGCTTTGGTTAGCAAGACAAAGCGCAGGAAGGAGTAGAAGGATGGACCTCCACAAGAATGCCCGAAGCTGTCCGAGGAGTCGAGCGGTGCTCGTCGAGCGGGTGTTGGCAGGGCAGAGCCCGAAGGATGTCGCTGAGGCCCTGGGGCTCAGCGAGCGCACGGTCTACAAGTGGCTCAGTCGGTATCGGGAGGAAGGACCGGAGGGCTTGCAGGATCGACCCTCCGCTCCGCTGCGAAGGCCCCGGAGGCTGGGTCAAGAGATGCAAGACGTCTTGCGCTCCTTGCGCGAGCAGCGTTTGAGCCAGAGCGAGATCTCGTGGAAGACAGGTGTCCCTCGCTCCACCGTCTCTCGATGGCTGCGAAAGTGGGGACTCGGACGGTTGCCGCAGCTGGCTCCTCCCGAGCCGATTCGGCGCTACGAGAAAGAGCGGGCGGGTGAGCTCCTGCACCTCGACATCAAGAAGCTCGGGCGGATCCGAGGTGTGGGCCATCGGATCACGGGCAAGCGTCAGCATCGCAATCGAGGGATCGGCTGGGACTTTGTGCACGTCGCGATCGATGACGCTTCGCGGGTGGCCTATGTGGAGATCCTCGAAGACGAAAAGGCGATCACCGCGAAGGGCTTCCTCGAGCGCGCGTACAAGTGGTTTGCGGCTCGAGGCATCACCATCGAGCGTGTCCTCACGGACAACGGCTCGTGCTACGTGAGTGGTGACTTTGCAGAGTGCTGCAAGACCCTCGGCGTCAAGCACTCTCGCACGCGTCCCTATCGACCTCGGACCAACGGCAAAGCGGAGCGCTTCATCCAGACGCTGCTGCGCGAATGGGCCTACGCCTTCACCTTCACCTCGTCGCAGGGTCGAGCCGACCTACTCGGTCCCTTTCTGCACTTCTACAATCACCACCGAGCGCACTCAGCACTGAACGCGAAGCCGCCGTACTCGAGGCTGGAACTGAACAACGCTGTGGGAATCGACAGCTAGGTCGGTGCGTAAACACCGCCTAGGTGTTCGTGCCCCCACCCTTGCTGGCCCCGCCATAGGCCTCCGGCGTCATCCAGCGCACTCGCACGATGTCGCCATCCAGCTCGAGACTGATCCCAGCCGCGGAACGGTCCACCACCCGCCCTTTCACCGTGGTGCGCAGCCGACCGCGCACCGGGTCTCCCACGAGGAGTGCCTGCGTGGTGGCCACCTGCACGGCGCCGACCCCGCGGAACGGCACCCCGTTCGCGAACGTACCCCGCATCTGCACCGTGGCCCTGTAGCCGCCCTTCGAGCCCACCTCCGCGATCCGGCCGAGGAGCTCGGCCTGCACGGCGGCGTCGACCTTCGCGCCGACAGAAAGGTCTTCTGCAAAGGCCACTGGCGGCAGGACAGCCGGTGCCAGCGCCAGCGCGTAGAGGACCCAGGCAGTCGCGCGGAAGGTCGAGATCTCCTCTCGGGGAGGGAATGTGTGCATGGTCGTCTCCTTTCAGGCCATCGGACAGCGGTCGAGTACCTCGACGACTCCCGCTCGGGGTGTTCAGGGAGACATGGCGACACCGGCGAGAAAAGTGGACACGCCGCGCCGGGTTTCTTCCCCTGCCACCGCAGGCGGCAGCTCCACCTGCAGTCGGAGAGCCTGGGCGTTAGACTTGACCTGCCCAACCGAAAACCATGCTGAAGCCCGAGCGCCCACAGACGAGATCGCGCTCACGAACGACGCAGGAGAGGAACCCCCATGACCGAGCCCATTCAGCCAGACGCCGCCGCTCCCCCCGTTCCCAGCGCGCCGATCGAGACCGATCCCTACAAGCTACCGCTCGAAACCTTCGACGTGATGATTCCGGAGCTCTTCGAGCAGAACCTCCAGTGGAGCTTCCTCGAGCGCCTGCGCCACGAGGCGCCGGTGCACTACTGCCCCGACAGCGAGTTTGGCCCGTACTGGTCGGTCACACGCTACGAAGACATCCAGTACGTCGACACGAACCACGGCCTGTTCTCGTCCGAGCCGACGATCGTGCTGCAGGACCAGTACGAAGGCCTGCAGACCAAGAACTTCATCTCGTCCGACCCGCCAAAGCACGGGCCGCAGCGCAAGGCCGTGCAGGGCGTCTCCGGGCCCCGCAACCTGGCCGCGCTCCAGGGCGAGATCCGCGAGCGGGTGTGCAACATCCTCGACTCGCTGCCCCTCGGCGAAGAGATCAACTGGGTCGAGAAGGTGTCGATCGAGCTCACGACGCAGATGCTCGCCACGCTCTTCGACTTCCCCTTCGAAGACCGCTACAAGCTCACGTACTGGTCCGACGTGGCCACCGCGCGCGTCGAGCCCGGCGGCCTGGCTGAGACCGACGAGGAGCGCAAGGAGATCCTCATGGGTTGCCTCGCGTACTTCGAGCGCCTCTGGGAGGAGCGCAGCCAGAAGGAGCCGGGCAACGATCTCCTCTCGATGATGGCCCATAACGAGGCCACCAAGGACATGAAGCCGCTGGAGTTCCTCGGCAACCTGATCCTGCTGATCGTGGGCGGCAACGACACCACCCGCAACTCGATCAGCGGCGGCGTGTACGGGCTCAACCAGTTCCCGGCCGAGTACGACAAGCTCCGCGCAAACCCCGATCTCATCCCGAACATGGTCTCGGAGATCATCCGCTGGCAGACGCCGCTCTCCTACATGCGTCGCCGGGCCACGGAAGACACCGAGATCCGCGGGCAGAAGATCAAGAAGGACGACAAGGTGCTCATGTGGTACGCCAGCGGCAACCGCGACGAGAGCATCTTCGACAACGCCTCCGACCTCATCATCGACCGCAAGAACGCCCGACGGCACATGTCGTTCGGCTTCGGCATCCACCGCTGCATGGGCAACCGCGTGGCCGAGATGCAGCTACGTATCCTGTGGGAGGAGATCCTGCAGCGCTTCCACAAGGTCGAGGTGGTCGGCGATCCGGTGCGCGTGCGCTCCACGTTCGTGCAGGGCTACTCCGAGCTGCCCGTGGTCGTCCATCCCCTCTCGTAGCGATCGGGCCCTCGAAGGCCGCTCGCCAGCGATCTGTGCAAGCTCGGCAGCGCAGGGCGCGGAGCCGTCGTGAGCCCCGAGGTCGACTTCCTCGTCGTCGGCGGCGGCTCCGCCGGCTGCGTCCTGGCGAACCGGCTGAGCGAAGACCCGTCGTGTCGAGTGCTGGTCCTCGAGGCCGGGCGCTACGACTCCCTCTGGGACGTCTTCATCCACATGCCGGCCGCACTCACGATCCCGATCGGCAACCCACGCTACGACTGGCGCTACAGGTCGGAGCCGGAGCCTCACCTGGATGGACGCCGCGTCTACCACGCGCGCGGCAAGCTGCTCGGCGGCTCCAGCAGCATCAACGGCATGATCTTCCAGCGCGGCAACCCGCTCGACTACGAGAAGTGGGGGGCGCAGCCCGGGCTGGAGACCTGGGACTACGCGCACTGCCTGCCCTACTTCCGGCGGATGGAGAGTCTGGCCGCCGAGCTCGGACAGTGCGGAGCCGACGCGCCCTTTCGCGGCCGCGAGGGCCCGCTGCACCTCGAGCGGGGCCCCGGAGCCAATCCACTGTTCGGAGCGTTCCTCGAGGCCGCGCACCAGGCGGGCTTTCCGTCCACCACGGACGTCAACGGATTCCAGCAGGAAGGGTTCGCACTGTTCGATCGCAACATCCGGCGCGGGCGTCGCTGGAGCGCGGCAAGGGCCTACCTGCACCCCGTTCTGAGCCGACCGAACCTCGAGGTACGGACCCGGGCGTTCGTCTCGGAGATCCTCTTCGAGGGTACGCGAGCCGTCGGCGTGGTCTCGGGCGGCGAGAAGATCCGAGCCCAAGAGACGATCCTCTGCGGCGGCGCCTTCAACTCGCCGCAGCTCCTGCAGCTCTCCGGGGTCGGCGACCCGGAGCACCTCGAGAGCGCCGGGGTCTCAGTGCGCGCCGAGCTTCCGGGAGTGGGCGCGAACCTGCAGGACCACCTCGAGGTGTACGTGCAGTACGCGTGCAGGGAGCCCGTGTCGATGAACCCGCAGCTGAAGTTCTTCCGCCGCCCGTGGCTCGGCTTCCAGTGGCTCTTCTTTCGTCGCGGCGCGGCCGCCACGAACCACTTCGAGGCCGGGGGCTTCGCGCGCAGCAACCCCGACGTGGCGTACCCGAACCTCATGTTCCACTTCCTGCCCCTAGCCATTCGCTACGACGGCAGCCAGCCGGCGACCGGACACGGGTACCAGGTGCACGTCGGGCCGATGTACTCGGACGCGCGCGGATCGGTCCGCATCACGTCGACCGATCCGCGCCAGCACCCGGCGCTCCGCTTCAACTACCTCTCGACCGACGCCGACCGACGCGAGTGGGTGGAGGCGATCGAGGTCGCGCGCCGCATCCTCAACCAGCCTTCGATGGAGCGCTTCAACGGCGGGGAGATCTCTCCCGGCCCCGAGGTGCGCAGCCCCGAGGCGATCCTGAAATGGGTCGCGCGCGACGCCGAGACTGCGCTCCATCCCTCGTGCACGTGCGCCATGGGTACGGGACCTGACGCGGTGCTCGATCCCGCGACCCTGCGAGTCCACGGTCTCGAGGGCCTGCAGGTGGTCGACGCCTCGGCGATGCCCAGCATCACCAACGGCAACATCTACGCTCCCACCATGATGCTCGCCGAGAAGGCGAGCGATCTGATCCTCGGGAACGAGCCGCTCGCCCCGGAGCGGACGCCGTTCTTCCGCCTCGACGCCTAGCTTCCGGAGAGGTCCCCATCCTCCACGCCATCCTCTCGGCCGCCATCCTGGGTCTGATTGCCTGTACCGCGATCATCCTCACGCGCTGGGGCCACCTCCGCGTCACGGGGGAGAACCCGGTGGGTGTTCTCACCTTCTGCGCGATCCTCTTCACGTCCGGCCTCGACATGGGGCTGATCATCCTGCCGCTCACGGAGTTTCCGATCTACGCGCGCGAAGAGGTGTACGCCTTCGCCAACCCGCTGGCGATCGAATTCGGCTTCTGGGGCTTCTTCATCTGGACGTTCTACTTCGTCACCACCTTCTACTTCGTCGCGCTCGAGCCGCGCCTCCAGATCTTCGAGATTCCCGCCGTGCGTGTGGCGCACAACGCGGTGATCATGGCGACCTGCGCCTTCACCGGGTACCTCTTCCTGGTGAACATCACCTGGTATCTGCCGCAGCTCGAGTCCGTGCACCATGCACTGCTGATCGGGGCGATCCTGCTCACGGCGGTCCTGTCGAGCACCGACATCCGCTTCGTCCGGTGGCTGAGCGTGCTGTCGACCACGCTCTTCTTCGGTCTGATCGGGAGTCTCTGGCTCGCTCTCGGCGAGGCTCCCGCCGGTCTCGCGCGCAGCGTGGCTTCGCTCGGCGAGTACTTCACGCAGATGCACCGCTTCGTGCTGCCAATGAGCGACTACCACGCCTTCTATCTGTTCTGGTGGTTCTCGTGGAGCATCATGATCGGCCAGTTCGTCGCGCGCTTCGTCGGCGGCCTGCGGGTCGCGCAGCTCTTCGTGGCGCTGCTCGTTCTCCCGTCGATCCCCCTCGCGGTCTGGTTCGGCGTGCTCTACCGGTACCACTCGCTCGAGCTGGAGATGAGCGCAGGGTGGAAGATCATCCTGGCCGGGATCGGGATCCTCTTCGTGGTGAACTCTGTCGACTCCCTGGTGCGGCTCTACAGCGAGAACCTCCGGCTCACCACGGCCCGCCTGGGCAGGCCGCGATACGTCGCCTGCCACCTCACCCTGCTCGGCGCGCTGGTGCTGCTCTACCGCTTCACGCCGCTCGAGATCGAGTGGATCGGCCTGGTCGTGATCGCGATCTTCGCGGCGACCTTGACGACGGCGCTGGCTCGACGGGATCGCATCGCCCTGCTGGACGCTGCGAGAGAGCCCGGGCCAGGGTCGGGGAAACGCGAGACCGCCGACGGCTGACCTCCGCCACCGAGCGCGACGCGGTCTCGATGTCCCACGGGCTCCGAAGGACCCGCATCTCACCTCTGCGGATCGTTGGCCAGGACCTCCAGCAGCTCGTCCAACCGCTGCCGCGCAACACCCAGGCGCTCCTGAAATCGATCGAACGTGAAGTCGTGCGCGGCCTGGATCCCCTCCGACAGGGGCGCGTCCACGCTCGCCAAACGCTCCTCGAGGGCCTGGCGACGCGCAGCAGGCCGCGTTCGCGCGATCGTCTTCCGCACGGTCTTCAGCTCCTTGCGCAGCTCGACCACCTCGTGATGAAGCGTGCGCGCGAGCGACGGCCTGCCTGCAGCCGGGGCCCGCTTGCCCTCTCCGTGGCACGCGTTGCACCGCCGCTCGAGGCCTCGACTCGACAGGAGGTAGGCGCCCTCCTCCGAGTGACAGGTGGTGCAGGTCGGGGCTTCGGGGTCTCTCTCGTTCAGGAGCTCCGCGTGACGGCTCTCCTGGAACGCCCGATACGGACGCGCATGGCACTTGCCGCAGGTCTCGGCGAGGTTGAAGTAGTTCGTGGGGCTCGCCGGGTTGCCCGGGGCGAGGATTCCCCGATGCGCGCGCCGCACGTCGTAGGTGGTCGCGTCACCACCGTGGCAGCTCTCGCAGCCGACCCCCTCGCGGCCGTGTGCCGACAGGTCCCACCCCGACACGTGAAACTCGCCCGGAGAGGGGTTCGCAAAGTGACAGTCGGCGCACCGGCTCTGCGTCTGCGCAGCCGCAGGGGCAGCCAGGAGGAGCGCACCACCGAAGAGGGCGCAGACGACGCACCCGGCGAGACGCGCCATCAGGCCGATCTCGCGCTGGACTTCGGGCGCTTCCCCCACTTTCGGCCGTCGAGCTGATGCCGGGCGGTGGCGAAGGCCGAGCGCACGGCGCGCTCCAGGTCGGTGTCGCGCTGCTTCGAGACGTGAATGTCGGGGCCTGGAAGCTGCAGCGTCAGACTCACGCGGAACTCCGCCCCTTTGCGATGCTTCTCGGACGGCCCCTCGAGACGGAGATCACACGCGATCAGGCGATCGTAGTGGTTCTCGAGGTGGCCCATCTCGGCCACCAGCTGCTTGCGCAGCGCGGGCGAGACCGGCACGCCGTGCGCGGAGAGCCTGAGGTTCGTCGGGAGCTCGAGTTCAGTCGTCATGATCACCTCCAAATCGCAGACTAGGGGTCCATCCTAGCCGTGACTGTCGTGGAAAACCGAGACGCAGGCACCACGCCGCGGAGTCTCGGGGAGCGCTGATACCCTCGTTCGACCCTTCACGGAGATTCGAACCATGCGCCAGACCGAACGCCCGCGTCTTGCGGCCGCTGCCCTCGTCCTGCTCACGAGCTTTGCTCTCTTCTGGGGCTGTGGCCCCGCAGCACCGCCGACGGCGGACGCTCCCGCCGAAACGTCCACCCAGGCGCAGACGCCGCTCGACGTCTACGTCGCTGCGCCAGACGCCGCCTATCGGTGGGAAGCGGTGTCCGACATCGAAGGAGACGGTTTCACCGCGACGGTCATCGACCTCACCTCCCAGCAGTGGCTCACCGAGGCCGAGGTCGACCGCCCGACGTGGCAGCACTGGCTCACGGTGGTGCAACCTGCCGAGGTGCGCTCGTCGCACGCGCTGCTGTTCATCGGCGGCGGGCGCAACGGCGGGGAGCCACCGACGGAGGTCAATCCGATCCTCGCGCAGGCAGCGGTTGCGACGGGAACGGTCACGGCAGAGCTCGGCATGGTGCCGAACCAGGCGCTCACCTTCGTGGGCGACGACTACGGGCCGCGGGTCGAGGACGAGCTCATCGCCTACGGCTGGGACAAGTTCCTCCGTTCGCCGATGGCGTCGGGGGAGGCCGTAGAAGGGGTCGATGCGGCCATCTGGCTCGCGCGCCTACCGATGACCAAAGCGGCCGTGCGCGCGATGGACACCGTCACCGCGTTCATGGCGAGTGAGGCGGGCGGCGGAGCGACGGTCGATCAGTTCGTCGTGTCCGGTGGCTCGAAGCGCGGCTGGACCACCTGGACGACGGCCGCAGTCGACGAGCGGGTCGTGGCGATCGCTCCGATCGTGATCGACCTGCTGAACGTGGTGCCGTCGTTCGAGCACCACTACGCCGCCTACGGCTTCTGGGCGCCCGCGGTCGGTGACTACGAGCGCGAGGGCATCATGGACTGGATGGGAACCCCGGAGTACGACCACCTCCTCCGCATCACCGAGCCCTACTCCTACATCGACCGGCTCGACATGCCGAAGATGATCATCAACGCCTCGGGCGACCAGTTTTTCCTGCCCGACTCGAGTCAGTTCTACTGGGACGACCTCCTGGGCGAGAAGCACGTGCGCTACGTCGCCAACGCGGATCACTCCCTGGGTGGCAGCGACGGCCCCCTGACGCTCGTGTCGTTCTACGCGCAGGTGGTCTCCGACACCCCACGCCCCGGGTACACGTGGTGGCAGGAGGGTGGCGAGCTGCGCTTCGAGGCCGACGCCTCCAACTCGCCCACGGAAGTCGTCGTGTGGGAGGCGACCAACGCCGAGGCACGCGATTTCCGTGTGGACACGATCGGCAGGACGTGGGCGAGTCGCGCGCTCGAGGCTGAGGACGGCGTGTATCGCGTTCCGCTCACCGACCCGGAGGCGGGCTGGACAGCTCGCTTCATCGAAGCGACGTTCGCCGGCCCCGAAGGCTCGCCGCCGCTCAAGGTCACGTCGGAAGTGGTGGTCTCCCCGACCGCGATGCCCTACGTGGCGCCGTCGGCCGCAGCCGAGCGCGCGGTCGCTGCGGGCTGAGGTCCCTGCGTCAGGAAGCCGACCGTTCTGAGCCGGAGCCTTCGATCAGTCTCTGCAGCACGTTCACCAGCGCCTGGCTACGCGCTCGGGCGTACCGCCGCTGCATGTCTTCGACCCGGTTGATCTTGCGCTGTAGCAGGTAGGCCTGGGCGCGGCAGCCAAGCTCGCGGGCGATCTGTTGCGCCAACTCGAACTCTGCCTTGCCAGCTTCCATTGCGCCCTCCAGGACGCCAGATCGCCCGAGATGCGCCAGCGCTTCTCCTTCGCTTCCGAGGTCTGCTCGCGGAACACCGTGTTTTGCCTCGAGCTCGAAGAGCAAGAGGTTCTCTCGCCCCTCCTCCAGATCCCCCTTCCAGTCCTCGAGGTCGTCCATCCACTGCAGCCCGTAGAAGAGGTGGTCGAAGCCCTGCTTCGCGCGAGCAACCAGCTCCTCCGCGCAGCCACTCCCCCGGAGAAGTGCAAGCGTGCTGAGCCATCCGAGGCCGGCGCGGCCAGCCGCTGCCGAACGCGGCCAATGCTCTCCCTTCGGGAGATCGGGAGGGGGCTCGAGGTAGGACCGGGTCTGGGTCAGCATGTAGTCGTGATGCACTGCCGACTGGGCTCTCAGAACCTCGAGCGGTCGACCCACGTTCTCGGCGAGAATCTCCAGGGCTCTTGCGACAAGCCAGCGATCGAACAGGCCTTCGTCACGCTCCACAGTCATCTGGCCGTCCAGAAGGTGGTCATCGATGAATGCATGGAGAACGAAAAGCGACTGAGCGACGGAGCAGGCTCTGGCTGCCTCGGGATCGACGCCGTCGAGACCTTCGGCCTGGACCAACGGGTACAGCAGCGTCAGCCGGGAGAAGCACCCTGTCCACCTCTCCGTGCTCGCCAAGCCCTCCTTCACCTTGGCCGGCATCGACTCCGCGACCTGCCGGAAGTCCTCATTGAGCTGCCCCAGCTCCGTGGCCATGGCGGCTTCGTAGACCTCGACCTCCCTTTCGAGATCGATCCCCGGCTCGGCCACTCCTAGAACGCTCGTCGCCCCTGTGCTCATGTCGTCCCTCCCAGCTCGTCCAGAAGCTCGTCGTACGAGCCAAAGCGTTCTTCCGGCTCCTTGGCCATCATCCGGCGGACCGCGTTGGAGGTCCTTTCGCTCACTTGCGCGTTCGCGTTGCGAACCTCCGGGATCTCGGCACGCAGGTGTTTCGCCACCACCTGCATGACGTGTCGCGCCCGGTAGGGCCGTTTCCCAGCCAGAAGCTCGTACAACGTCACACCCAGGCCGTACTGGTCTGCACGCCAGTCGGGGCGCTTGCCCTCACAGACCTCGGGGCTGAGGTAGCCCGGCGTGCCCAGCATCTGACTGTGCGTCGTCAGAGTCTCGCCCCCATCCCAGACCGCAATTCCGAAGTCACCGATGGCGGCGCCGTGATCCGCAAGAAGGATGTTGCGCGGATTGACGTCGCGGTGCACCACGCCTCGCGCATGTGCCGCCTGCAGGCCCTGCGCAACATCGATCACGAAACGGAGGGCCTCGGGCT
Source organism: Candidatus Multivoraceae bacterium (assembly GCA_965223385.1). GTDB lineage: Bacteria > Acidobacteriota > Thermoanaerobaculia > Multivoradales > Multivoraceae > JBCCLJ01. The sequence continues at coordinate 407,227 of CBDCWR010000005.1, forward strand.
CCTCCAAACGCCCTTCGCGGCGTAGCCGGCTCCGAAGACTGCCGTTGGAGTAGTAGGGCATCACCATGTACGGGCGCCCTTCGTCGAGGAGCCCCGCCTCGAGTACAGCCACCACATTCCGGTGGTCGAGCTCGCGAAGAATCGCCATCTCGCGCTCGAATCGGCGCCGCAACGTCGGATCGAGCAGTACCCGCTGGTTGGCGACCTTGATGGCCACGTTCCGCCCGTCCTTGCTACCCAGGTACACGTGCGCCTGAGCACCTTCACCGAGAAGCCGCTCCACCTCGTAGCTGCCGATGCGCTCCGGCCAGGGCTCTGCGCCTTGCACGCTCCGTTCGATCTCGAGCTCCTCGTCCTCGGGAATCGCGATCCGAAGGTGCAGGTGGTAGAGGCCCAAGGCACACTCGCGTGCGGCGCGACGAAGCAGGCGCACCTCCCCGAAGGAGTAGTTCGTCTGGGTGGCCTTGTCTCCCACGGCCAGAATGCCCCAGAGCTCTTCCGACACGATCAGAGGAAAGGCAATGGCGGCACGTAGCTCGTCGAGCCCGCGAATCACCTCCAGCTTCAGCTCCGTCATCTCGAGCGCTTCTTCGAGCACGTCACGCGCCAGTTCCGCCTTGGCCCGGGTCATCTCTCGAAAGAGTGCATCGCAAGCTTCTCGCTGCGGCTCACCCGCGTGCGACTGGGTCGAGGCAGCGAGCCACCAGTCCTGCGTCTGGGGCTGCCGCAGGAGGATGGAGACCTCAGGAACATTGAGGCCCTCGCTCAACCTCTTGGCCAGCCGATTGAAGTAGTGATGCGGCGCGTCCAGGCTCAGGGTCTGGGCCTCGGGGCCGGCCAGGATCGACTCGGCGTCGAACGACCGGCGCTCGCGGTACCCGTCCAAGGTCCGACGCACCCGCGAATGCAGGGGTACGGCAAGTCCCGTCATCAGTGCGACGGCTGCAAAGGTGATCGGCATCGAGTTGTCGGGCAGGACCGCCTCGGCGACCGGCGCGACACCTCCAACCGCGATCGAGTAGATCACCGTGATGCCGATGAGCACGGCGCCGTAGCCCACGCCTTCGAGCAGGAGCTCGTTCAGCTGCAGCAGATTGTGGCGCACCGTGGCATAGGCCAGGATCAGCGGAAACAGCAGTACCGCGAGCTCGAAGAGAATGCGTGCTTCGGCGAAGCGATCTTGCGAGAGGATCCGCACGATCGTGTACACGGCCAGCGGAGCGAAGCCTGCGAAGAACGCGAGTCGAAAGGCATGACCCCGCATTCGGTCGAGAGCTGCCAAGGGCCACCGAGCAAGGCGGAGCGCCGCATCGGCGCTCAGAGACACCATCAGCGTCAGCAGCACGAGAACCATCCAGGCCACTCCGATTTCCGGAACGAGGGCCCCGGTCTCGGCCCATGAAGGTGCTACCAGCCAGTTCCCCGCATAAAACCCGAGGCCAAGGAGAAGCCCCACTCCCAGCGCCCATCGAGCGTCCCGCACTAGACGGCGCAGAGGCGAGAACACCGTCATGAAGTAGAAAGTCGGCACAAAGATCAGACAGCGAACCGCGAGGTAGAGCCCGCTCTCGAAGGATGTCCGCGACATGAAGGGGATGGCCCGAAGGAACCAGAACAGCGCGAGGTACGAGGCGAACCACAGGAGCGCCCACCCGCTCCGCGTGTCTGGACGGAGCTGAAAAGCGCCTACGCCGATGACAGCAAACCCGACTCCAACGACAAAAAGCGCCCACATCACCCTCCAGTCGAAACGCTGGACGATGACCTCAACGACTCCAGAGTCGGGGCTGGAGAAGGTGTAGCGCGTGAGCTCTCCCGTCCGAGCCTTCATCGCCGCGCCGATTGCCCCATCGCCGTCGACCTGGACCAGCTGGCGCGTGCCGAGGATCCCAGCGAGCCTCTCATTCCGATGAGCTCCGTTCTCCGAGACAGAACTGAGAGTGACGAGCCAATAGACCGTGGCCAAACTCCCGCTGGAGCTGTCGATCACTGTGACCTCGTTGAGGCCTACTAGGCCTCGAACGGGCGACGCTTCGGCCCTTCTCACCTGCCGCCCGTTCACCTCAACGAGCTTCGATCCAACGAGGAAGCTTGTGCTCTCATCGCCAACCCGGCTGGCCACGAGAGCGCCGTCCTTCGCCAGCCATAGCTCGAGAGCGGGCGACAGGTGAGACCTTGCAACCCTCACGCAGGTGAAGACAGCCATCGCAAGGACGACGGCAAGCGCCGTCATGACCGTTGCCGCGCGCACCACGGTCTAGCCCGCTGCATCACCACGGACAGGCTCTCCTGGTTCTCAGTACCAATGACCGGTCTGTCCGGCGATGTTCCTGAACTCCTCCGGATCGTCGTGGCTGGGGTCCTTTGCCCCGTTGTTGTTCCTCGCATACTGCAGCTGGTGTTCGTAGAGCTCCAACTGCTCAGCCATCGTGGCGTACGCGGACATCGCCAGCTCGGGCCCAATCAGCCGAATGAGGTGCTTGAGCCGCGCCGTGTCTTCGTCCTTCGTTCCTCCGCCAATGCTGACAACGCGGTCGAGAACATCATCCATCTCTGCTTCCGTTCCCTCAAACAGCCGCTTGAGTTGTCTCTCATGCTGGTGCGAGCTTCCCCGAACCGTGGGAGGCGGACTGTGGTTCCTTTGTCTGTGCTTCGTCACAGTGTTCAAGAGAAAGGCCAAGAACCTCCCCTCGTTGCTCCTCGAGACCTTCAGCACGTTCACCGTTGGCATACTGCTACTCCTTTGTCTGGCCAGGGCCGCCTCGACCGCTGCTTCGAAGTCGACTCGACCGTGACCGTATTGCTCGTTGAATGGAAGGCGATTCCGAGTCCGCCAGTCGAGGTGACCGGGATCGACCTGCGTCGCTGTTCCGATCAGAATGTCTCGAACTTCGAGCGTCGACAGCCCCGCACCTGCCGAGCGCACCAGCGCTGCCGCGGCGGCAACCGTCGCCGCAGCACCTGACGTGTTCCCCGCCGTTGCGGCATTGCCTGCGATCCCGATGGTAGGCGTCGTACCGTGAGCACACAGATCGAGCTCAGGTCCGAAGTTGGAGCTTGAAGCGTCGACCTGGAGACCGTCGATCGACGCCGAGCCGACATCTCCGACCGCGAGAGTCCAACGGGACCTCGCCCAAGGATTGAGATAGCCGCGGCCGTCATTCCCCGCCGCGTAAACCATCGTGGTGCCTTGCCCACGACCACCCCTCTCCGCGATCCGCTGAAAACAATGCTCTTGGTAGGCGTGAGCCTTGAGCTCAGGGTGCTCGGGATCGTGGGCACAGCAAATCACATCGGCAGCAACGCCGAGGGGCGGTGCACCGACCGCTCGCCCCTGGTGGTCTTCGAGGGTCGAAGTCAGTCCAGAAAGCCAGAACAAGACCTCGTTGTAGCTCGTGCTGGACTGACCGCTCGAGTAAGGGTGCTCAACCGCGACGTGGGAAGTCCCCGACGCCATCCCGGCAACCGCCCTCTGATTGTTGGGCCTGGCCGCAACGATCCCGAACATCTTCGTTCCGTGGTCGTTTGCAACGCCCTTCCACGCGCCGGGGTAGTAGCCGAGCGCGTCCATCCTCTTCATGCTCGGAATCGAGAAGTGGTACTTGAGAAGGCTCGCATCCACTTCGGCAAGTCCAGGATCGATGCCACTGTCAAGCGTCGCTATGCAGATGCTCGGATTCCCATAGCGCTGCCCTCCAGCGTTTTCGAGTTCGTCCCAGGCATTGATGACGCGTTGTACTCGTAGCGTTGATGTCTCGTCGAGAACCTCGCGGCCTGCGTGAAAGTAGAGGCTGTCGTCAGGCACACCCGAGCTCGCTGCGACCATCGCTGAGATGACGTCGGCTTCCGCGAACTGCACAGCGTCGTGTTCTGCCAGGTGCCTTGCGGCGCCAAAGGTCTCGAGTGTGTCGAGCGACGGAAAGTGGATGAGCCAGCCGTTGTGTACCCCCGGCAGCCTCCGGGAGATTTTCGCCGAAACTCCGTCGAGGATTGCCTCGGCCTGCCGTGCGCTGAGGCTGTCGCGAAAGGCAACGATGATTCGTCCGTCGAGGAGAGCCGGCCGCGCAGAGGGGGATCCCACTTGAAGACCAACTCTCACGGGGCCCACGACCTGCTCGATTGCTGCCTCGAGATTCCTGTAGTCCTGTGTGGACGCGGCCTGACCTCGGCCAAGCAGTACGACGTCGTTCAAGGGGGCTGGAAGGTCTGCCGGAGGAGGATCGAGGAAACTGCTCGCGACAATCCTGACCTCGGCAAGCTGGCCCGGTGTCGGCGTCCGAAACTCAAAGGTCGCACCCACGAGATGGGAGCTCGGGTCGAACGGGACGGCAGTGTCGCCGACATCGAAACTGGGCCAATGCTCTGGAGCGAGAAAGACTGTCCGGACAGCCGACTTCGTGTGGCTAGGTACACGGAACTGCGTCCGGCCCACGAGAGGTTCAGTCCCCCTGTCCAGGCGGGCTACAACTTCGAGTCGACCGTTGGAGAACTCCCCAGTGTAGGAACCCAGCTCTTGGTCGAAACGCAGCCCATGCGACTGGCCACCGCCATCAACGACGGCCACGGTCGCGTCGCTGGTTGGCGACAGTGTCTCTGCAAGTTTGGCAACGACGCGTAGCTGTCTACTCAAAGGTCGACTTCCCCGCCGTCGCAGTCGCGGCCGACCGCCTTCCCATCCCAGCGCCGAGAGGGAAAGAAGGTTCTTTCAAGTCGGTCGTCTTCGTCCAAATCCGGAGCTCGAGCTCGCCTGGCCGGTCAGGGTGGGAGCTGGATGGCCTTACTCTGCACTGAAGCGAGTGAATGCGAACGACTGCTGTCAAACGAATGTCTTGTTGAAGCATCAGTGTCCTCTCAAACCACCCACGAAGGCGCCTGTACATTCCCCGCAGGCGCACCGCGACGCAGGACTCCGAGTGCAAGCGGTCAGCACCTCTGAGGACTTGTTGAGGAGCACGAGTTGGGAAGGGCCACTTGGTTGGACGATGCGACACGTCCAATTCGGTCGGCCGCTGTGCCAGAAGTCGCACGATTCTCAGCAGTACAGCAAGTCCCCCTCGGGTCAAAGCTTGCGGCCCTGCATGGCGGTACCTGAAGATCCACATAAGCACTCCTACGAGGTTTTCCTCCAGAGCCGGAACCTCTGTTACAACTGGACCTGATTTGTAGAAAAACTAGTTTTGATAGCCTCTTGCCGAAGAGGTTCGACTGGTGGCTTGAAGAATGGAAATCCTCTGCAAGATCTCGGCGGGAAGGCTCTGCCCCTGGGGGCCTTGGCGCACAGTCGAAGTCGGCTTCTTGGAAGGCGAGCAGGAGACGGTCCTCGTTCTTCGGCGTCGGATCTGTCGCCGGTGCGGCAGGAGCGAGGAGACCCAGCCCGAGCGGACGACCGTTCGCGCTCTCGCTTCCTAGCCGCGTCCCGCAGCGACGACCACGTTCCTCGAGGAGGGCGTCGCCTCCGATAAGGTCCCGGCGTGAGCACGTGCGCCAACGCCCGACGTCGCTGGCTTCTCGGGTCCGCGACACCGCGGACGACGGCCGCTGGGTTCTTCTCCACCGTCCTCCTTCTTGCGGCCTGCGCTCCCGCCGACGACGGGATCACGAGCGAGGACGTCCTCCCCGAGGGTCGTTGGCACGTCGCTCCGCGCGACGGCCAAGCGCGCGGCGAGTCTCCGAACGGAGAGGAGGACCTCACGGACCAGCAGCGCGCTCAGCTCCTCTCCCTGCCCTACCTCTCCGGCAGCCGGACCGCCACCGCGCAGGACCGCGGCGTCGTCGCGTGGGCTGACGACCACAGCTGGGGCCGCCACAACCTCTACACCTCCGGCCACGGGCCCGACGTTCTCCTCCTGTACAGCGACGGCACGCCCGTTCACCGGTGGCGCATGCCGTTCGAGCGCGCCTTCCCGGGCCAGCCCACCTCAGCGGAGACCCCGTTCTTCCGGCGCGCGCACGTACTGCCGGGGGGGCATCTGATCGCCATCTACCAGGGCGGGGGCATGGTGCGCCTCGACGCGGAGTCCCAGGTGCAGTGGGCCGCGCCGGGTGGCTTCTTCAACGACTTCTTCGTCACGGAAGACGACGAGGTGTGGGCTGTCGTCAAGGAGGCACGGTCGCTGCCGGACGTTCGCGACGGCGAAGAGATCCTCGAAGACAAGCTGCGGCTCCTCGACGCGGTCACCGGCGAAGCCCACCGCGAGCTCTCGATCCTGCGACTCCTGCTCGCGTCCCGTTTCCGCGACGTCCTGGAGCCGCTCGGCGAGACCGCCGACATCCTCCACTCCAACACGGTGCAGGTTCTCGGCGCCGAGGCCGAGGGGCACCCTCTGTTCGCCCCCGGACAGCTGCTGATCTCGATGCGGGAGATCTCGACCGTCGCGGTGCTCGACCCTCTGGCGGAGACCGTCGTGTGGGCACAGCGCGGACCGTGGCACATGCAGCACGAGCCCACGCTTCAGACGAACGGCAACATCCTGCTCTTCGACAACCGCGGCGGCTCCGGAGGTCGCGCGCGGGTGGTCGAGGTCGACCCGACAACGGGAGAGATCACCTTCGAGCTGGACGGCTTCGTCTCACCCGAGGCCGGCACCGTGGCGCGGCTCGCCAACGGCAACCTTCTGGTCACGGAGTCCGAGCGCGGCCGCGCCGTCGAGATCACTCCCGCGGGTGAGATCGCCTGGGAGTTCCGCAGCCCGCACCGGGCCGGCCGCAACGACGATCTGGTGGCGACCCTGTTCGAGATCGTCCGCCTCACCGACGATCAGGTCGCGTTCTTTCTCGACGAGTAGCCGCGACGAAGAGCCTGCAGCGCCGGGCGACCCTCGCCGTGATCCCACGATCGAGCGTCGATCTACGGTGTGCGAGGCCGGCAGCGTCAGGCCACGTGGATGTCGCGGGTGACGAATCGCCAGAACGCGGCCCCGGTTGCCACTCCTCCGACCGCGAGCAGGACCACAAAGTCGGGCACGAGCGGCCCTCCGGCCTCCACGGTCGGCTGCGGCTGGTGGTAGTTGAAGACGGAGATGGTGGCCAGAGCCTCCACCCTGGGCCACAGCGAGGCCAGGAGGTTCAGGAAGAACGACACGACGAGGAAGGCGAGCGAGCGTGCGATCGCCTTGCCCCGCTCGGCCACGGTCGCCGAGATCCACAGGGCGACCCCGGAGCCGGCGAAGAAGAGCGCCCACACGTTGGCGGTCACCCAGTACAGCGCGCCCCAGCTGTCCGGCAGCGGGATTTCCCCGACGGCGAGCCCGATGCGGAGCGCACCCAGGAGCACCACGCAGAGCACGCCGATCTCCAGTTGGATCACCAGAAAGGCCGCCGCCACCACGGTCCACCGCGGGACAGGGGCCGAGAGCAGAAGGTCGACCGTTCCTTCGTCGATCTCCGCCGCCATCGCCCGGCTCGCCGTGGCGATGACGATGGCCGACATGACCACGAGCAGCATCGGGTGCACGAAGAGCGTCACGAGCCAGGTCTCGAGGGGGGTCAGGCCGCCGAACACGCCTCCGAACATGCCGGCGATGAGCTCCGGGGAAATCTTACCCATCGCCTCCATCCCCATCTGGCCGAAGGTGCGAAACAGGTAGCCACCGAGCGAGAACAGCAGGCTCAGCAGAACGACCGCAAACGCGAGGGCTCCAGCCTGCTCGCGCAGCAGCTGGCCTGCCAGGATCCGCAGGACCCTCAAGGCGACGCGCTCCCCGCGCGAGAGGCGGTGGCGGGGCCCGAGCGGTAGAGCTCCAGGAAGACCTCCTCCAACGACAGGGGCTCGACGCGGAGGCGCTCGAGCGGCGCCGGGTGCTGCGCCAAGAGCTCGGTCAACCGGTCTTCCCGCCCCTGCGCCGTGAGGGCGAGTCCGCCGGCCACGGGCTCCGGCGCAAACCCTTCCGCGCGAAGACGCTCGGCAAGGCGCTCCGACGCACCGCAGCGCACGGTGGCGCGGTAGATCTCGAGCTCTTCCATCCCGTCCACGGAGGCCTCGCGGAGGAGCTTTCCTTCGCGGACCAGGGCGACGCGATCACAGACCTTCTGCACCTCGGACAGCACGTGCGACGAGAAGAAGATGGCCGAGCCGCGATCGCGCAGCTCGAGGAGGAGCTGGTGGACGTCGTCCTGGACCAGGGGATCGAGCGCCGACGTCGGCTCATCGAGCACGATGAGCGACGGCGCGTGCATCACCGCCTGGATGATTCCGAGCTTCTGGCGCATACCCTTCGAGTAGCCGCGGATGCGCCGATCGAGGGGCAGGCGAAGTCGCTCGGCGAGCTCGTCGTAGGGCCGGGCGCCCGCCGTTCCCGCGGGCATGCCTCGCAGCGAGGCCAGGAGCTCGAGCTGGCGTCGGCCGGTGAGGCGCGTGTAGAAGCGCGCGTCACCGGGCAGATAGCCCGTCTTCCGCCGCACGGCGACCGACTCGCGCCAACAGTCGAGTCCGAAGATCTCGGCGCGGCCCGAGGTGGGGCGCAGCAGACCGAGGAGGATCCGGATGGTCGTCGACTTGCCGGCACCGTTCGGCCCGAGAAAGCCGAAGATCTCGCCTCTCTCGATGCGCAGAGCCAGGCGATCGAGCGCCAGGTGCTCACCCCCGCGGACCGGATAGGCTTTCGAGAGATCCTCGGTGGCGAGGACCGCACCACTCTCCGTCAGCGCGTCGCCGCCTCTCGCACGGTGTCGATGAACTCGTCGGGCGACATCAGCCGCGGCTTGCCGTCCTCGACCTTCATCCGGTCGATCCGGGACAGCGTCTTCGAGGCTCCGCTGTGAACGAAAAGAGCCGGATAGCCGCGCACGCCGTACATGGCCCCGAAGCGGCGCTCCGCGTCCCCAACCTCGGGATTCATGCGCACGGCGATGACGTCCTTGAGGTAGTCCGCGACCCGACCGTCACTGAGCAGCTCGTTCTCGAACTGGCGGCAGAAGTTGCACCAGTCGGCGTAGAAGTACACGAGCATCGGCTTGCCCTCGTTGGCCTGGACGCCGATCGCCGTGTTGAACGCCAGAGCTCCGGAGTACCAGTCGTCGAAGTCGGGGCGCTGCTGCGCGAAGGCCGCCGCGCCGGCCAGGGCCAGAAGCGCAGCTGTCGCGCAGAGGGCGCGACGGGCAGGCAGGCGGTTCGAGAGAGAAGAGAGAGGCTGTGGGTCGGAGGACATGAGATGGAACCTCGAGGGAAGAACGTCTGGGGCTACCTTCGAAGACTGCGCAACGCGCCAGACGTTTCACGCGCTCAAGAGGCGACGCGCGGCGGGGCCCGGCACAAGAGCCACCGGACCTCGCAAGTGTATCGAAGACGTGCGATACGTCGCGGGCGTCAGCCCTGCGCCTGTGGCAGCAGCGGACGGGCCAACGAGAGCCTCGCCTCCGCCGCCTCGATCAGCTCGCCTAGCCCGACGCGCTCCACCGCGCTGGTCGCCACGCCGTCGTAGCGCCGCACCAGCGCTTCGCACTCCGCGGGAGGCAGCAGGTCACACTTGTTGAGCACGACGAGCTGATCGATCCTCGACAGGTCGAGCTCCTCCAGGAGGGCCTCGACCGCGGCCTTCTTCGCCTCGAGCAGGGGATCCGCCGCATCGAGGACATGAAGGAGCAGATCGGCATCGGCGAGCTCCTCGAGCGTGGCGCGAAAGGCCGTCAACAGGTCGGGCGGCAGATCGGCGATGAAGCCGACCGTGTCGGTGAGCACCACCTCTCCCTCGCGAGGGAACCTCAGCCTCCGGCTCGTGGGGTCGAGGGTCATGAACAGCTTGTCTTCCGCCTCGACCTCGCTGTTGGTCATGGCGTTCAGGAGGGTGCTCTTCCCCGCGTTGGTGTAGCCCACGATGGAGAGCACGGGAATGTCCGACTCGCGGCGCCTCCTGCGGCGTACGTCGCGCTGCTTGGAGAGCTTCTCGATCTGGGTCTCGAGAGTGCGGATGCGGTCACGCACGCGCCGACGCCCGACTTCGAGCACCGTCTCACCCGGGCCTCGCCCCCCGATGCCACCCGCGAGGCGCGACAACCCGGCATCCTTCTCCGTGAGCCGGGGGAGCGAGTACTTGAGCTGTGCCAGCTCCACCTGGAGCTTGCCGTCGCGGCTGCGCGCGCGCTGGGCGAACACATCGAGAATGAGCTGCGTGCGATCGATCGGCTTGAGCCCCGTCGCGTCCTCGAAGGCGCGCGACTGTGCGGGCTTCAGGTCGATGTCGAAGATGGCCACTTCGGACCCGGTGCGCATCCCTTCGAGGACGATGTCGGTGAGCTTGCCCTGCCCGACCACCGTCCGCGGATGCACGCGCGCGCGGCGCTGACGCATCAGGCCTCCGATCTCGAGCCCCGCGCTGCGCACAAGCTCCACCGTCTCCTCGAAGCGCTCGTTCTCGGGCGTGACGCCGATCACGAGAGCACGCTCCTGATCGGCCTTGCCCGAGCGGCCCCGCGTCAGGCGCGCGAGCTCCGACTCGAGCGCCCGCATCGTGGCGTCGACATCCAGATCGAGTCGGTGCACGTCCGGTGCGAGCACGTGCACGAAGGGATCGGCCGGCACCTCGTCGTCCTCGCGCGACGCCCCCGGATCGAGATAGGCGACCTCGATCTTCCCTGCATCACCGTCACTTGCGACCTCGATCATCGCGATCATGTCGAGGCGAAGCAGCGCGAGATCGTTCAGGTCGTCCTTGCTGAGCGGCTCGCCACGGAGGTGGGTATGTACGAGGCGGAGCGCCCGAAACCGGCCGGCACCACCACGCAGACGGCCAAGCTCGGGGATCATGAGCTGGCGCGCGTCACCCACGATCACCCGCCGAACGACGCCTTGGCGGTCGATCAGAACGCCCACCTGGCGCCCGAGCTCGTGCGAGATCTGCGTCAGATGCCGCGCGAGCTCCGGAGAGACCAGCTCCTGCGGCAGCATGCGGCGCCGGAACGTGCGCTCGAGCGCCCGTCGCTGCGAGGACTTGATGCCGCGAAGATTGCCGTCGACCTGGGGGATGAGAGCCTCCTGTGCCGCGCTCTGCGGCGGGTTGCGAAACGGCCGGCAGCTTACCAAGAGGGTTGCGGAGCTCCCCGAGATCCAACGCCCGCGCGGCTGAGCTGGCAGGCACCGGGGGGCGTCCACCGGCGGCGATCGGCTGGCGCTGGTGGTCTCCGCCTGATAGTCTCGTCCCGTCTCTGGGTCCGCGGATCCCGCTGATTTCGCACGACTTTGGAGGCTCATGTGATCCGCGCAGAGTGAGCGACCCCTCGGGCCGCCTCGGCGCACCCAAGTTGAGCTCAACGCCATTCCCAACTGCTCTGGGCCACGGCCCCGAGCCGATCTCGCAGGTTGCGTCTCCAAGGAAAACGCCCGCGAACCCGATCGAGCTCACCCACCGATTCTGAGACGTTCCGTCTCACGCAACGAACCCCCCCAAGTCCGTACGACACCGGCCGTCGCTCCGATCGCGGAGAGGCACAGCACCGGAACCTGTACTGCCTTGATTCTCCAAACCCCAGCCGCACCGGACCGGACCGAGTCGCTCGCACGGGAGCCTCGTCTCCCGCGAAGCCTCGACGCAACCGTCGGCGCGGCCCAATGACCTTCGAGCTCGGCTCGCCCCAACGACCCATGAGACGCGGCGGCAACCACGCACGTGCACCCGAGAGGCTCCCGGCCTCCGGGGCGCTCTGCGCGCTCCCGCCCCGATGCTCGGTCGACCGAGCGCGCCGCTCGATGATGAGGTTTCCCAGTGACTCGTCGAATGCTGATCAATGCGCAGGACCGCGCAGAACTGAGAGTCGCCCTAGCGAATGACAAAGCCCTCGATGACTACAAGGTCGACGTCGCCGAGCGCGGCCTGACCCGAGGCAACATCTACTTCGGCATCATCGCCAACATTCAGCCGTCGCTGAATGCCGCCTTCATCGACTACGGCGCGGAGCGCCACGGCTTCCTGGCCATCCAGGACGTCGTCCCCGACGCGTACTACAAGAAGGCCCAGGGCAAGCGCCCCAAGATCGAAGACGTGCTCGAAAAGGGCCGCCCCATCGTGGTGCAGGTCACGCGCGAGCCCGAAGGCACCAAAGGTGCCGCCCTCACCACGAACCTGAGCCTGGCCGGTCGCTACCTCGTGCTCATGCCGTTCGACCGCACCCGTGGGATCTCCCGCAAGGTGCAGTCGGACGACCAGCGCGACGAGCTCAACGCGGTCGTCGACCAGCTGGCCATCCCCGACGACTGCGGCGTCATCGTGCGCACGAACGCGCTCGGCCAGAACAAGACCGCTCTCAACCGCGACCTCCGCGCCCTGCTCCGCCTCTGGAAGCGCATCGGCACGGAGGCGCGAAGCTGCAAGGGCACCAAGCTGCTCTACAGCGACCAGGACATCGTGCTGCAGGCGCTCCGCGACTTCCTCGACAACGAGGTCGAGGAGGTGCTCGTGGACGAAGACCAGGCGTTCGAAAAGGCCCAGGAGTACATGAAGGCCTTCATGCCGCGCAGCAAGACCACGCTCACGCGCTACACCGGCCGGGCACCGATCTTCTCCACGCTCGACCTCGAGCCGCAGATCGAGATGATCTACGAGCGCAGCGTGAAGCTGCCTTCGGGTGGCTCGATCGTGATCGACCCGACCGAGGCGCTGGTGGCGATCGACGTCAACTCCGGCCGCTCGACGCAGGCGTCCAGCCAGGAGGAGACGGCGCTCAAGACGAACGTCGAAGCCGCCACCGAGGTTGCACGCCAGCTCCGACTGCGCGACATCGGCGGCCTGATCGTCGTCGACTTCATCGACATGCGCAGCCGGCGCAACCAGCGACGCGTCGAGAAGCAGCTGCGCGACGCGATGAAGCCCGACCGCGCCCGCTTCAGCCTGGCCAAGATCAGCGCCAACGGCCTGCTCGAGATCAACCGCCAGCGCCTGCACCAGGCGATCCAGCTGCGCACACATCGCGCCTGCCCCACGTGCACCGGCACCGGCCGGATCGCGAGCCCCGAGATCGTGTGTCTCCACCTCCTGCGCGAGATCGAAGCGCGCGCTGCCGCCGGTTTCATGAAAGGCGTCAAGGTGGGAATGCACCCCGAGCTCGCCGACTTCATCCAGAACGAGCGCCGGCGCGAGCTGCTCCGGCTCGAGGACGAGTTCGACATCGAGATCGAGATCGTCGCTTCGTCGAAGCTGCACCGTCCCGAGCAGGAGGTCTCCTGGTTCGCCAAGGACCGGGCCGAGATCCAGCGCCTCGAGAAGGAGCGCGCCGAGGAGAAGAGGCAGGAAGAGCTCGAGGCCAGCGCGGCATCCATCGGTGACAACGAAGCAGAGGAGCTGACCGCGGAGCTCGAGCTCGACGACGAGCCGGAAGAGGACACCGACGACGAGCCGGTGCGCAAACGCTCGCGCCGCCGCCGCGGCGGACGCCGTCGCAGGAAGGCCAAGACGGCCGCCGGCGAGGAGGCGCCCCCGGCCGAGGACTCCGAGGACGGGAAGTCCGAGAAGTCCGAGAAGTCCGAGAAGACGGTCGAAGCCGTTGCAGACAGCGACTCCGACGAGGAGGATGTCGTGCGTCGCAAGCGCCGTCGCCGGCGTCCGCGGCGTCGGGGCCGTCGCGCCGCGGCCGGAGAGGACGGTGCGGCGAACGGCGAGTCGAGCGACGCAGAGCTTGCCGAGGCCACGGATGCGCCGGCTGACGACGCCGATGCGACCGACGGTGACCGGCCCCGGCGCAAGGCACGCCCGCGCCGCACCCGCCGCGCCAAGCCGCAGACCGACGACGCCGCAGCCGCCGCGGCAGGTAGCGAAGCAGACGACATCCCGGAGTCGCCGAGCCTGCCGGAGCCCCCGCCGCCGCCGACTCTGCCGCCGCTCCCCGAGGTCGACGCCGAGTAGCAGCACGTGCTTGGCGCTCCTTCGAACGATTGACATTCCTCGATCCGGATCCGCAGAATCGGGCTGCGGGTCCGTTTCGGGCTCGCTGAGAGCTCCGCGGTGCGAGGGCACCGTGGCGGCACGGGTGGCACGAAGGGGCAGCCGCCTGTGTCGGACGGGGTGGGACCCGTCGATCTTCCATGAGCCCGAAAAGGAGGTGGTCTAGTGAGTATTCAGAAGCGCTTGACGGAGGTGGCGATTCCTGCCTGAAGGCGCCGGATTTCCGGCCCCTCCGAAACGGCGACATGGAGCTCGTCCTCAGGGTCGAGCCACGGCTCCCCGCTTCGTGGCCTGACGGCCACGGCAGGAAGTCCCAACGCCAACTCGGTCAAGCCGAGACCTGAATGACAGGTCCTGGGCCTGGCTCCCCCCGGGGGCCAGGCCCTTTCACTTCCAGGCCTTCCGCCTCGTGCCAGCTCGGCCTTCGTCGGGCACGGCGTCGCGGAGCGCCTGGAGGGAGGCACTCAGCTCCACGGCATAACGCTCTGCAGGCTCCTGGAGGGTGCGCAGCACCTGCGGTAGCTGGGCCACCTGGTCGGCCACCCGTTCGCGCGCGGTGGAGTCGTCCTCCCGCACGAGGCGCTTCCCCGCCTCGATCATCGGCTCCAGGAGATCCACGCCCCCTGCCGGCGGATCCTCACTGGCGCGCCGGATCACGTCCCCAGACCACTGTCCGTCGTCGCCAATCTTCCGCGCCACCTGCAGGCGCCCCGGAAGCGAGGCCTTCGCGGGGTCTTCCGTGAACTTGCGCCGGGGCTGGAGGACGCCGACACCGTCTTCGACGAGGCCCATCTTGTAGACCCCGTCGATGCCCGAGCCACCCGCGACGAGGCGCGTACCGACACCCCACACGTCGACGGCTGCGCCCCGCTCGCGCAAGGCGGCGATGCGATGCTCGTCGAGGCCGCCGCTGGCGATCACCTGCACGCCGTCGAGCCCGGCCTCGTTCAGCCGCGCCCGGGCAAATCGGCTCAGCTCCAGAAGGTCTCCCGAGTCGAGACGGATCCCGGCGAGGTTCTCTCCACGACGCCGCATCTGCTGTGCCACCTCGATGGCCGATTCGATCCCGGCGCGCGTGTCGTACGTGTCCACGAGCAGAACGGCGTTGTGCGGCATGGCGCGAACGTAGGCGTCGAAGGCCACCCTTTCCGAGTCGAACGCCATGACCCAGGAGTGGGCGTGCGTCCCACGCACGGGAATCCCGAAGCGCCTCCCCGCGAGCACGTTGGAGGTGGCGGCACAGCCCCCGATCCAAGCCGCACGGCTTGCCGCAAGGCCACCCCCGATCCCGGGCGCCCGGCGCAACCCGAACTCGAGGACCGGCGCACCGTCGGCGGCGAGGTAGCAGACTCGACTCGCGCGCGTCGCGATGGCGCTCGCATAGTTGAGCTGGTTGAGGACGAGGGTCTCGAGGAGCTGGCACTCCGCAACACCACCTTCCACGCGCAGCACAGGCTCTCCGGGAAACGACACCGTCCCCTCGGGCATCGCCCATAGGTCGCCTCCGAAGCGGAAGTCGTGGAGCCACTCGAGGAAGGTGTCGGCGAAGAGCGGGCGCCCGCCCTGGGCCTTCAGGCCCTGGAGGTAGTCGAGCGCCTCGGCGTCGAAGCGCAACGACTCGATCGCGTCCAGCAGGGGATGCAGGCCACACACCACGCAGAAAGCGCTCCCCGAAGGGCCATTGCGGAACGTCAGGTGGTACACAGCCCGCCTCTGCTGCAGCCCCTCCGCAACGAAGGAGCCGGCCATCGTCAACTGGTACAGGTCGGTGAGAAGCGCCAGATCGGGGCGCTCGGGTGCCTCAGGCGTCACGTTGGCTCCCGCGGAGAGGCAGGTGCTGAAACAGCTCACCGTCTTCGAAACCGAGGGAGCGGTAGTAGGCGCGCGTACCCACGGCAGAGATCACGGCCAGGCTTTCGTAGCCCGCGTGCGCCGCGATCTCCCGCGCGCGCGCAATCAAGCTGCGCCCCAGGCCCTGGTGCTGCGCGCGTCCGCGGCGGTCCGTTCCGAGGCCCACGACTGCGCCGTACACGTGCACCTCGCGCAGCAGCGCGCACTCCCGCAGTTCGGGGAAGGCGTCGACCTCTCCGCGTGGCGGCAGGCGCAGGCGGAGAAAACCCGCGAGCTCGTCGCGGGCACCAACGGCCTGCAGGAAACACTCCTCTCCTCCGCTCGCCTCGTAGCGCATCACCTCGACCCGGAGGTCCTCCGCCTCGACGCCCTGCGCCCCGACCTCGCGGGCCCGGATGTCGCGGGAGGCACCGCCGCGCGACGCGAGCTCCGCCTCGGCCACCTGGCGAAGGTTCGTGACCCGGTTGCCCACGACGATGTCGGTTCCCGGAATGTCGCGGATGACGCGCGTCAGGCGGCAGTAGACCGGCGTGGTCTCCAAGCACCGTACGAGCAGGTCGACCAGCTCGTCGTGGGCGTAGGGCCGCCAGCGGCCGTCGGCGTGGTACGCCATCAGCTCCGCCGTGTCGATCAGCGAGCACGGGTAGATCTTGAGCTCGTCGGGCCGAAAGTCGGGGTCGCCGAAGAGCACTTCGTAGTCTTCGGCGTCGCCATCGGGCGTCGCGAGGTACAGGTTCGGCATCCAGTGCGCGTGGATCTTGAACCCGAAACGGCGCAAGAGCTTCATGGCGCGACGGGTTGCGGCGACGTCGTGTCCCCGGCGGTTCTCCAGAAGAACGTCGTCACGGAGACTCTGGAACCCGATCTGTACCTTCGTGGCACCGAGGCGTCGGATGCGCTCGACCTCCTGCATGTCGATCCGGTCCGGGCGGGTCTCCACCACGAGCCCGACGCAACGCGAGAAGGCCTCCTCGTTGCGGGCGTGCTCCCTTTCGAGCTCCGCCCAGGGGGCGGCTTCGCGCGGTGCCCGCGCAGCCATCTGGAAGTCACGCACGACTTCGTTGTAGGTCCGCTCGAGCTGCGCTCCCACGACCACTTCGTCCAGCGAGCGGTAGTCGACCCGCGGCGCTTCGGACGCCACGACCTCGGCAGTGGGTGCGAAGTCGTTCAACGCTTCGAAGCACCTCTTGACGAACCAGATCTGGTACTCCTCGGGATAGAAGGACCACGTCCCGCCGAGAATGATGAGCTCGACCTTGTCGACCCGGTGCCCCGTATTGAAGTACGACTGCAGCCGCGACGCCGTCTGGGCGTACGGGTCGAACTGGTGCTGCGCCGCGCGCTGCGCGCCGGGCTCGTCCGAGAGATAGCTCTTCGGCATCCGCACGTCGCTCGGGCAGAAGATGCACTTGCCCGGGCACGGGAACGGCTTCGTGAGCACGGTGACCGGGGCGACCCCGCTCTGCGTCCGCACCGGCTTCATCCGCAAGCGCTCGATCATGCGCTCGTCGTCTTCGGACCACTCGAGTCCGCGCCGGAGGTGGCGATAGCCACGGATGACCTCGCTCTTCGAGAAGAACGCGCGGCCGTCCTTCGGGTGCCGACGGAGGATCTCCTGGTACGAGCCGTCGTCCAGACCTTCCGCGGCCGCCACCTCTCGCAGGATCGCCTCGAGCTCCTCTTCGTAGAGGCTCGGGTCGAAGGCGTACTGCTTCGCGGCGTGCGTCACGGGCACAGCGCCTCATGATCCTGGCGCGTGCCGCTCCAGGAGCCACCGTAGAATAGCGTCCGGACCACCCACCGGCGGTGGGGCCCCGAAACGTCCCGGGTGCGCTCCGCTCCCGCCACGTCGAAGGTGGTCACTGGAAACGGGGCTTCCGAGAACGCCTTCTCCCAGAGCGAGAACAGCCCGGCACCCGCCCGCACCTGGGCGCAGAGCCCCGTCTTGCCGGCGGCCAGCCGTCGCTCCTGCGCCCGCTGTATCTCGTTGGCCAGCACGAGAAGATGGGCGCCGAACGACGCCGAGGCCATCAGAACCTCGGCGCGCGCTCCATCGCGCCGGGAGAGTGCGTCCGCAGGGTCCCCATCGGCAGCAGACGTCGAGCTCCCGAAGCTGGCGGCGAACCGATCGACCTGCGCACCAAAGGCGGGCTCGGAGTCGAGGCGGAAGTGCAGCGCCGCCAGGATCAGGGAGTACATCAGTGGCTCCACCACGTCCGGGGTCGCCGCGAGCAGGGGCAGGAGCGTCGTGCCACCCTCGTCGCGCGTCAGTGGGCCCGCGACGCTCGCCTGAGGATGGGAGGCCTCGAGGCCGCTGCGGAGCCAGAGCTGCCCCCGCCACGAGTCTCGGATCGGCCGGGCACCATCGGGGTGCAGTGCGAGCTGCGGCTGGTAGTAGGCCAGCGCCACCTGGGGCAGCGCGTGGCGCCGCAGCTCGAGCCGCGCGAGTGTGGGAAGGAGAGCCTGCAGCGGCAGATGCTCCGCTCCGCTCAGACGAAGACGACCCGGGTCGGCCGACGTGGTCTCCTGCGCGAGGGATGGCGCCCCCACGGCGAGAAGGAGCCACAGCAGTCCACCGACACGTCGCATCGCGCGTCGACTCTAACGCTTCGCGCGCGCTCCCGACTGTGTGAACATGCGCCTTCTGGCGCCGCACCCGGACGCTGGGATCACACCCTGGAGCCCCCATGACCCCAACCGATCCACCGACACCCACCCCGGGCGCGGCCCTGATCACCGGCGGAGGGAGCGGCATCGGCCTCGCCATCGCGCAGGCGCTGGCGAAGGCTGGCGCCCCCGTGGCGATCTCGGGGCGCAGGGAAGAGGTCCTCGAGCAGGCCGCAAAGGAGATCGAGGGCGAAGTGCTCGCGATCACGGGAGACGTGTCGAGACCTGCCGACGCGCGCCGCATGGTCGAAGAGACCGTCACGCGGTTCGGAGGCCTTCAGACGCTGGTCAACAACGCCGCGGTGTCACGAGGCGGTCCGCTCGATGCAATGGACGACGCCACGATCGACCTGGTGGTCGACATCGACGTGAAGGGCCCTTTCTACCTCGTGCGCGAGGCGCTCCCCCACCTTCGCGCCTACCGCAACCGCGGCGGCGCCGCCGTCTTGAACATCTCTTCCTCGGTGACGGTCATGGCCCTCAAGAACTACTCCGTCTACTCCGCGGCGAAGGCCGCGGTCGACATGATGACGCGCTGTCTGGCGCTCGAGCTCGCGACCGATCGGATCCGCGTGAACGCGATCCTCCCAGGGGTGGTCGAGACACCCATCTTCGAAACGATGATGCCGAAGGAGGACGTCGCGGGGTTCCTGGAGGGTTTCCACGATGCGGTGCCGCTCGGGCGGCCCGGCCGGCCCCAGGACGTCGCTCGGATCGCGGCCATGCTCTGTAGCCCCGAAGCCGAGTGGATCACCGGGGCCCTCGTTCCGGTCGACGGCGGGCTGAGCCTGGGCCCCAACGCCTGAGCCCGCCGGCGGTCGATGCGCCCCGAGACCCAGCACGCGCTGCGCGAGATCAACCGCCGCTTCTACGACCGCTACGCGCAGCACTTCTCCGACACCCGCGGCAACGCCTGGCAGGGGTGGTCGGACCTCTGGAGCGAGCCTCCGCAACGGGTCCTCGACCTCGGTTGCGGCAACGGGCGCTACCTCCACTTCCTGCGGCAGCACCGGAGCCCCGAGCTCTACGTCGGAACGGACTTCTCCCTGCCGCTGATCCTGACCGCGCGGCGCGCGTTCCCACCGAGTGGGCACGTCGCGTGGCTCCAGCACGACCTCCTCACCGATGTCGGGGCGCTGCCGGTCCAAGGCCGCCAATTCGACCAGGTTTCGGTCTTCGGCGTTCTCCACCACGTGCCGGGAAAGCTGGCGCGCCAGCGGCTGATCGAAGAGGCGCTCGCCCTCCTGGCTCCGCGTGGGGTCCTGGCACTCACGTGCTGGCAGTTCGAGGCCGATCCACGCTTCGACCGACGCCGACTCCCCTGGAGCGAAAGCCCCGTTCCGGTCGACGCCAGAGACCTCGAGCCGGGAGATCACCTCCTGCGCTGGGGCGACTCGGGTGCGGCAGGGGCCGTCCGCTACAGCCACTTCACGCCGCGCGAGGAGATCGCGGAGCTGGCCGCTGCGGCGGGCGCCGAGGTCACGCGCACCTACCTGGCAGACGGGCGGAGCGGGCAGCTCAACCTGTACGCGCTCCTGCAGCGCCCGGGCCGCTAGCGCTCGTCCGGCCGCGGCTAGCTGCCGCCGACGCCGCGCAGCTTGGCGCCGAGGTAGTCGCGGTTCATGCGCGCGATCCAGCGGATGGAGATGGCCTTCGGGCAGGCCGCCTCACACTCGCGGTGGTTCGTGCAGCTCCCGAAGTCCTCCTGGTGCGCCGTCTCCACCATGTCCACGACGCGCTGGTGCCGCTGCGCCTGCCCCTGCGGCAGGAGCCCAAGGTGAGCCACCTTCGCGGCAGTGAACAGCTGCGCGGCACCGTTCGGGCATTGCGCGACGCACGCGCCGCAGCCGATGCAGGTGGCGGCGTCGAAGGCGTCGTCGGCGTGCTCCTTCGGCACCGGAGTGAGGTTGGCCTCGGGCGCCGCGCCGGTGTTCACCGAGATGAAGCCGCCGGCGCGGATGATGCGGTCGAAGGCGCCGCGGTCGACCATGAGATCGGCAACCACCGGGAAGGCCTTCGCGCGCCAGGGCTCGATGCGGATCGTGTCGCCGGCCCTGAACTCGCGCATGTGGAGCTGACACGTCGTCGTGCGCTCCTTGTGGCCGTGCGCGCGACCGTTGATCATCATGCTGCACGCGCCGCAGATGCCCTCTCGGCAGTCGTGATCGAAGACGACCGGGCGCTTGCCTTCGCTCTCGAGCCGCTCGTTCAGCAGGTCGAGCATCTCGAGGAACGACGAGTCCTCCGAGACGCCGTCGATGTCGTACGTCTCGAAGCCGCCGGCAGCCGCGCCGTCCTCTTGGCGCCAGATCTCGAGTTTCAGCTTCATGGAGCTCTCCGGTCCCCCGTCGCTATTTGTAGCTGCGCTGCGTCAGCTCGACTTCTTCGAACGTGAGCTCTTCGCGGTGAAGCTGCGCCGGCTGGCCGACACCCGACCACTCCCAGGCCGCCACGTAGGTGTACTCCGCGTCGTTGCGCTGTGCCTCGCCTTCGGCCGTCTGGTACTCCTCGCGGAAGTGCCCGCCGCAAGACTCTTCGCGGTCGAGCGCGTCCTGGCACATCAGCTCCGCCAGCTCGAAGAAGTCGGCGACGCGCCCGGCCTTTTCGAGGGTGGGGTTGACCTGATCCGCACGGCCCACCACCTTGACGTTCTGGTGAAACTCCTCCCGCAGCGCACCAATGTCGCGCATGGCTCCCTCGAGGCCTGCGCCGGTCCGCGACATGCCGCACTCGTTCCAGACGATGCGGCCGAGGGCGCGATGGAAGTCGTCCACGGTCCGGTCGCCGTCCGCCGACAGCAGCGCGTCGGTCCGGCCCCGCACCTCGTCTTCGGTCTCCCTGAATGCCGCGCTTTCGGTGGAGACGGCCTCCCCGAGATGGCCCGAGAGGTAGTTCGCGATCGTGTACGGAGCCACGAAGTACCCGTCCGCGAGCCCCTGCATCAGCGCACTGGCGCCGAGACGGTTGGCACCATGGTCGGAGAAGTTGGCCTCCCCGAGTACAAAAAGCCCGTCGACGTTGCTCATCAGGTTGTAGTCGACCCACAGGCCACCCATCGTGTAGTGCGGTGCCGGATAGATGCGCATCGGGCGCTCGTAGGGGCTCTCGCCCGTGATCCGCTCGTACATCTCGAAGAGGTTGCCGTAGCGGGCCGCGATCGCGTCGCGCCCGAGGCGCTCGATCGAATCGGCGAAGTCGAGGAACACGCCGTTCTGGAGGGGGCCAACACCCCGCTCTTCGTCGATGACCGACTTGGCGTTGCGCGACGCGACGTCGCGGGGCACGAGGTTGCCGAAGCTCGGGTAGCGCGTCTCGAGGTAGTAGTCGCGCTCCGCCTCGGGGATCTTTGCGGCGAGTCGGTCGTCGCCGGGCTTCATGGGCACCCAGATGCGGCCGTCGTTGCGCAGCGACTCGCTCATCAACGTGAGCTTCGACTGGAACTCGGCCGACTGCGGAATGCAGGTCGGGTGAATCTGGGTGTAGCAGGGGTTCGCGAAGTAGGCGCCCCGGCGGTGGGCACGCCAGGCCGCGGTGACGTTGCAGCCCATAGCGTTCGTCGACAGGTAGTAGACGTTCGAGTAGCCGCCGGTCGCCAGCACCACGGCGTGCCCGGAGTAGCGCTCGATCCGACCGTTCACGAGATTGCGCACCACGATTCCCGTGGCCCGTCCGTCCTCCACCACGAGGTCGAGCATCTCGGTCCGCGGGTACATCCTGACGGTGCCGGCCGCGATCTGCCGCGAGAGCGCGGAGTAGGCGCCGAGCAGCAGCTGCTGGCCGGTCTGGCCGCGCGCGTAGAAGGTGCGCGAGACCTGAGCCCCGCCAAAGGAGCGGTTGTCGAGCAGCCCTCCGTACTCGCGCGCGAAGGGCACACCCTGGGCCACGGCCTGGTCGATGATGTTGACGCTCACCTCGGCGAGGCGGTGCACGTTCGACTCGCGGGAGCGGAAGTCGCCACCTTTGACCGTGTCGTAGAAGAGCCGGAAGACGCTGTCGCCGTCGTTCTTGTAGTTCTTGGCCGCGTTGATGCCACCCTGCGCCGCGATCGAGTGCGCGCGTCGCGGACTGTCCTGGAAGCACAGGCAGGTGACGTTGTACCCAGCCTCGCCCAGCGAGGCGGCGCAGGAGGCTCCCGCGAGCCCGGAGCCGACCACGAGAACGTCGAACTTGCGCCGATTGTTCGGGGCAACGAGCTTCAGCTGATCGCGGTAGTCGGTCCAGCGCGATTCGATCGGGCCACCCGGGACGCGGGAGTCGAGGGTCATGAGACCACCCCCGTCAGCACGGCCAGCGGTACGGCCAGGAAGCCGGCCGTCACGACCACCGCAAAAACCACGGCGAAGCCCCGACGGGCGGGATCCCAGCGTGGATGGCTGAGGCCCAGGCTCTGAAAGAGGCTCCAGAGACCGTGGTAGAGGTGAAAGCCCAGCAGGAGGTTGACGATCATGTACACACCCGCGATCCACGGGTTCGAGAAGCCCACGACGACGTTGTGGTACACGTCGTGCGGAATGAAGTCTTCGTGCACACTGCCGACGGTCAGGTGCAGGAGGTGGTACACCACGTAGCCGAAGATCAGGTACCCACTGACGCGCATGGTGCGGGAGGCGTAGTCCATCTGCACCGAGCGTCGGCCCTTGTAGTCGACGGGGCGCGCCCGCCGATTCATCAGCGTGAGCTCGGTGGCCGCCAGCACGTGCAGGCCCACTGCGGCGAGGAGCCCGATCCTCAGGATCCAGAGGAGTCCGGTCTCCGGCAGCACGGGCTGGCCAACCTCGCGCAGGAACGCCGAGTAGTCGTTGAGCTTCTCGGGGCCCTGGAAGATCTTCAGGTTGCCGGTCATGTGCGCGAACACGAAGCCGAAGAGCATGACGCCGGTGACCGCCATGATGGCCTTCTTGACCACCGCGGACCGGTAGAGCTGGAGGAGGTACTGGACGAGGCGCAAGGAAGGTCTCCCTCACTCCCGAAGGAAGCGCGGAATCGCTGATGTGGGCCGCGCCCGGGGCGCGGAGTGGGTCGGACGGAAGGAGGCTCGAATTGCCGAGCGCGGGTGCCGTCGAAGGACTCGGCGCCCCCGACCGCAACACGATCCTATGCGCGGTCTCAGGGAAAAGGTACGGCGGTGTGGCTGCCGCGGATGTCCGTCGCAGAGCGGCCTGGAGCGCTAGTCGATCCAATCACGGTCGCGGATCTTCTGGGGCAGGTACTCCTCGGTCACGAACGACAGCCCCTTGTTGGACAGCGCCTCGAGCTCCCACTTCACCCCTTGGGAGGTCATGTGCTTCACCTCACGCTGCCAGCGACGGTCCTTGAACCAGGGGTAGGCCAGGATCTCCTTGGCACGCGCACGATCCTGGTCGTTGAGCTTGATGCTCACCTGCTCCGAGATCCCGAACCTCGCCGGATCGTAGGACGAGAGGCCGATGAACTTCGCCTGAGGCACCGCCATGCGCTGCGACTCGAAGGCGAGGTTGATGGAGCCCTGCTTGACCACGGAGTGGATGTAGTAGCCCCACGGATCGTTGTCGACGAAGACGTAAAGCGGCAGCTTGAGCTCGTTGACCATGCGGTGGAGCAGACGCCGCACGCCGCGCGGCGGCTGCCCCTGCCCGGTCACGAGAATGCACTTGTTGTCGCGCCAGAACTTGTCCTCGTTGAGGCGAGCCCACACAGCCTCCTTCTCGACGAGCAGGATGAACTTGGCCGAGTGCTTCTTGAACTGGATGACGTCCGGCTCGACGATTCCGGGAACCGACCACCCGCCGGAGCCCATGCGGGCGAGGTCGATCGTGTCTCCGGCGTCGACGAGGGTCATGGGGCCAACCACCGAGCCGCGCTTCGACGCGAACAGGTGCAGCTCCTCGCGCAGAGAGCCGAGCGTGACCTCGAGATCCTCGATGATGGGATCGGACTCGACCTGGTCCTCGAACGTGTTCTCGTTCGTGTCCCCGAGGGTGTGCTTCGTCATGTAGTAGAGGTCACGAATGCTCGTGGTCTTGCCCTCTTTCTGCAGCTGCGTGCAGCCCTTCGCGATGACGAAGGTCTGCATGAACTTGCGCGCCTGAGAGAGGTTGAAGAGGCTGCGGCGCTGGGTGGCGTCCCCCATCTCGATGATTTTCTTCCGCGACGAGTAGGAGACGTTCGAGAGCGTCCGGGTGGGAACGTCGACGAAGGGGTCGACCTCTTTCGCCGCTTGAGTGACGGCCGTCTTGGCCAGATGCAGCAGCTTGTCCTCCGTGGAGAGCTTCTTCGGCACGCGGACCGTCTTCTGGCGCGCGTTGTCGAGCCGTTTCGCCTGGCGCTCGAGTGACTTCGCAGTGGGCTTGCGCCCGCGTTTCTTGCGCGCCGCGGCGGCCGGTGCCTTCGACGCCGCCTTCTTCGCCCGGCCGGATGCCGGCTTCTGAGGCTCGTCGAGCGCGCCCATCAGATCGAGCTGCGCGTCGCTCGCCGCTTTCTTCTTCGTCGTCTTCTTCTTGGCTGCCATGCCGTTCTCCGCGGTGGCACTCGTCTCCTGCCGGGCGTCAGCCCAGCTCGAGGCCTTCCTGTTCGTGCTCTTCGTCTTCTTCGCGGTCGATGATCAGGACGTGCTCGCTGTCTTCGATCTCGGGTCCGGACTTCTCGGACGTCTTCGCGTCCTCCAGAAGCTCCGCGAGCTCGGTCTTCTTCCGGCTGATCCCGAGCAGCTGGTCGCGGAAGGTCTCCTGCTCCTTCCCCGTCATGTCCTCCACGCAGTGGACGACCTCTTCGAGGTAGAGGTTGAAGATCTCGCGCCGCTTCGCCTCGTTCTTGGCCCGGGCCTTCCGGCGCACGAACTGACCGAGCCGGCGGCCACACGCCTGCGCCGCGAGCTTGATCTCCTTGCGGATCTCGTCGTAATCGGCCACGGCCTCTTTGCTCTCCGAGCTGAAGGGCACCCACACCGACGCCAGGTGAACGAACACCAGCAGGGGGCCCGTCGGCAGCGCGCCGCGCGACTGGCCGAGGCCATAACTCTTCCAGCTGGTGTCCATGACCGCCTTCGTGATCGCACAACCACCCGCCTGGTACAGCAACGGCACGCGATTCGCGAACCGGAGCACCTTCGCGAGCTCGTCCTTGGGGAGGTCGCCGCCGTACGCGATGCCCACCTCCACCTGAAACGGGCTGCCGCGGTACACGGTGGGCTTGCGCGCGTCGACCGTGTAGAACTCCGCCTCGACGCCGCGCAGGAGCCCCTGCAGCATCTGCTGCGTGCCGATCGGCGACAGGCAGTTGGTGGGTGGAGCCATGATCTTGGTGGCGGGATCGTTGATCGCCTTGTAGAGCGCGTCGGCCTCCTTGCGCGCGATCGTCTTCGGACGGGCCCGCGCACTCACGCCCGCGCGCTTCAACAGCGACGACGCGAGCTGCGGTGAGACACGGCTGAAGTCCTTGCTGAGGAAACGCGAGGCGCTCGGCTGCGTCGTCGACTGCAGCATCTTCATGAGCACGCCCAGCTCGACGCCGTGAGGATGGGGTTTGATCTCCTTCGCCGGCTCCGGGTTCTCCCCTACGGACCGGTGGTACACGATCAGCTCACCCGCGGGGTTCTTGTAGTGCAGCTCGGCGTGCGGGTTGGCCACCGCCACCTGGAAGAGGAACTCGTCGACCGACTGCCGCCCCTTGAGGTACTGCGCTTCCAGCTCGAGCGAGAGCTCCGTGCCGTGATCGAGCTCCCACTCGGGGAGCTCCTTCTCCGCGAAGGTCTTCGGCTTGTTGGAGGCCGTGTCGATCATCACGTGCATCGACATCGCCTTCTTGCGGCGACTCGTGCGCGAGATGACCTCCATCGGCTTGCCGGTCGTGAGCTGGCCGTACATCGCTGCCGCCGAGATGCCGATGCCCTGCTGGCCCCGGCTCTGCTTCATGCTGTGGAACTTGGAGCCGTACAGGAGCTTGCCGAAGATGTTGGGGATCTGGCGGGCGACGATGCCGGGGCCGTTGTCGCGCACGATCACCCGGTAGCGCTTCTCCTCGCCGGTGGGCGTCACCTCGACGTAGATGTCGGGCAGGATGCCGGCCTCTTCGCAGGCGTCGAGGGAGTTGTCGACAGCCTCCTTGACCGTGGTGAGCAGCGCCTTGCGGAGCGAGTCGAAGCCCAGCAGATGGCGGTTCTTCGCGAAAAACTCCGAGACGGAGATCTCACGCTGTCGCTTGCTCAGCGTCTCGGCCGTGACGCGAGGGGCCCTCTTCTTCTTGGCGGCCGCGGGGGTCTTGACGGGACTCATGAGAGGCGGTTCCTCACGTGGTGCGACGCCGAAGCGCTCGGCGCGCGGCGCGGCAGGACTCGGGCCGCGGCGCGGCACCCAGAGAGGCGCGGCAGGGCCGCGCAAGGTGCATGGAAATCAGGGATTTAGCGTCCCGAAGGGAGGTGACGGACGGCCTAGAGATTGACACATGCACACAGCAGATGAAAGCGCTCGAGTCAAGACGAAACGGCTCGAAATGAGTCGTTCGCGCCCTTCTCAGCGGCCGCTGTTCGCGGCCCGGCCGCTCCGCGCTTCGGTTACCGCGAGAGTGTGAACCGCACGCCGCCGCGCAAGAGGCGCGGAGTGCCGATCGCCAGGAGCCCATTGCCGGACAGACCGGTCTGGATCTCCTCGTCCGTGACGTTCTCGACCCCGGCGAACACGGAGACCCGGTCGCCGAGGTGGACCTGCCCGATGACGTCGAGCGTCGCGAAGGAGTCGAGAACGCGGGCATTGAGGTCGTCCTCGAACTGCTCGTCGACGTACCGGGCGATCACGCCGAGGTCGAAGCGGCTGTGCCGGTAGTCGAGACGGGCGCTCGCCTGCAGGTCGGGGACCTGCGCCAACGTGAAGCCCTCGAGACCCTGATTGGGCGCGTCGGTCACCTCGGCGTCCGTCGCGAGCGCCTGCACGGCCCAGCTCCAGCTACGGTCGATTCGCCCCTGCAGGTCGATCTCGAGACCTTGGACCTCCGTCGTTCCGAGGTTCTGGCGCTGGCGACAGGACCCACCACCCGGCGTGAAACCACACGGGCCGACGAACCCAGGACCGAAGCCGATCGTGACGTTGGCGATCGGATCGTCGATCTCGGAGTGGAATGCCGCCGCGTCGAAGGACCAGTTGGAGCGACCGACGTGGATGCCGACCTCGGCTCCGGTGAGCTCCTCAGGAACGAGCAGCTCGTTCGCCGCGGTGATGTCGCTGCGCACCCGGAACGGGCGATAGAGCTCGTTGTTCGTCGGTGCGCGGAAGGCCTGGTAGGCCGACGCACGCAGGAGAACCCCGTCACCGACCTCCGCCACGAGGCCGAGCCTCGGGCTGAAGGCGCTCTCGTCCTGGTCCGGAAAGGCGTCGTCGCGACGCACGGCGCCGGTGATGTTGCTGACCTCGAAGCGTCGACCGTCGCTCGTGTCCCACTGATCGAAGCGCGCCCCAACCTGCAGCAGCACTCGATCGGAGAGCCAGATCTGGTCTTGCACGAAGAGGCCGGTGAGCGTCTGCTCGCCGCCTGCCTGCCGCTGGTTGTTGAAGCCGCCGTTGGAGAAGAAGAAGTTCTCGAAGGTGGTGCCTTCGCTCGACCGCCAGTCGAGCCCGGCACTCCACTGCTGGCCCTTCTCGCCCAGATCCAGCGTCCAGAGTGCGCTCACCCCGGAGCCTTCCGCGTCGACGAGGAACTGATCGAGAGCCGGATTCTCACTGTTGCGGTCGGCAGCCTGGGAGCTGAACAGGTTGGTGAACTCCTGATCCACCGTGAAGAGGCGAACACTCCACGCCGAGCTCCCCGTCACGAAGTCGACGCCGGCGGAGACGTTGGTCGCGTCCGTGTCGTTGCCCGTGATCTGGGTGCCGTTTCCCCGCTCCTCGTCGTAGGCGTCACCGCGCACGAAGAGGTGCACGTCGTCGCCGAGCTGGATGTCGCCCCGCGCCCCGAAGGACGAGTGCTCCGAGAAGGCCGGCACGTCGATGGTGCCGCGCTGCTCGGGCGCCAGCACGTGGTAGCCGTCGGTGTCGAACGTCGCTCCGTTGGCCTGGAAACCTCCCCGTTCGCCCATGCGCCCGTAGTCTGCGCCGGCCGCATAGGTTCCTCGCTCTCCGACCTCACCACGCAGCTTGAGGCGCTCGCCGTCGGGCTGCGACGTGATGAGGTTGATCGCTCCGCCCAGGGCGGAGCTACCCCACACGCTCGAGATGCCGCCACGCGCGACCTCGACCTGCTGAAGGGCATCCTTCGACACGCGACTCCAGTAGATCCAGCCACCAAAAGGGTCGTTGAGCGGAATCCCGTCGACCATCACCAACGTGCGGCTCGCACCACTCGGCCCAATGCCCCGGAGCGAGACGCCCTGGGACGTCGGATGCGCGACGACACTGCTCGAGCGCCGGAACAGGCTGAACCCGGGCACCTCGCGCAGCGCATCGTCGACCGTGTTGCCAGCCGTCGCGAGAAGCTGCTCAGAGGTCACCACCGTGAGGTGTGTCGCAACCTCGGACAGCGGCTGCTCGAGCCGCGATCCGGTGACGACGATGGTGTCCTCGACGCGGGTCCGCGACGCGTCGGCCTCCTGGGCGGCGAGGGGATCACACCCTTCGAGGTACGCGAGGCCGACACCGATGGCGATTCCGAGCTTGACCATCGGGTTCTGCCACGTCGCGCGGAGCAGTCCAGGCTCTCCCGACTCCGCCGACTCGGCCTGCGGGCTCTGAGGGGTCTGTGCGGGTTCCATGAGGGCTCCTTCGGGCGCGCACCGGGGGCGCGGATCGACCGTCTGGCGGGCGAAGATCTTCGGGGGAATCGGCGGTGAGACTAGACGATGAGCGGGCCGCGAGTCCAGCAACTGCGGGGCCTCGCCACGCGTCCGAGCCTATTCGCCGGCAGGGGCGGGCTCCGGGAGCGCGAAGATGGAGGGGTCGATCTCGACGTTCGTCTCGACGCCCTTGATGAGCACGGTTGCGGCGGGTGTCCCCCCCGACTGCAGCTCGATCATTCCCGGCACGGCGAGACCGTCCGTGGTCGAGTAGTCGGACATCAGGGCGACGATGTCGGTCTCGCTGCCGAGGAAAACCGTGCGCAGCGCCAGCTTGTGCTCGAGGAAGTCCTCGCCCCCGAGGAAGATCGTCCGCTCCTGCGGAGTGCCCTGGTCGAGAACGATCTTGTACGTCTCACTCCGGTTGACCTTCTCGATGCCCGCCAGCTGGGCGCTCGCAGCCGCCTCGTCGCCGAGGAGCCCCCACAAGAACTCGGAGAACAGCGCAATCGCCTCGACGCCCTCCGGCTCGAGCGCCTCGGGCTCCATGATCCCCTGCATCGGCGACACGGTCCACGCGGTGTCTGCACCGTCGTAGGCCAGTGTCATCGGGGTTCCCGCCATGTCGGCCTCGAGCCGGCAGGCTCCCGACTTGAGGAAGGACATCTCGAGCGGCAGCTCGAAGCCCATCAGGACCAGGTTGCCCTGCGCCTTGACCGACTCGATGGCACCTGCTGCCGCGGACACGCGCGCCGCGCGGTGCTTCTCCAGGATCTGCGTCAGATCGAGCGCCGGATCGGCCTTCTGGCCGGGCAGGAAGAAGAGGTCCTCGTCGATCGCCTCGTTGACCTGGTAGTCGGCGAAGGTCGTGACCATGGCACCCATCGGGGTGTTCATCGTCTGCTGCTTGGGCATCTTCACGCCCGCCACCTCGACCCACTCGTCGAACGTGACCTCGATCTCCATCTCCCCCATGCCGAGGTCGCCTTTGGTCAGTGCGCGCACCTGCAGGAAGCTCTCCGCATCGATGAACGCCGACTCGGTGGTTCCGGCCTTGTTCGTGACCTTGATGTGGTACACCTCGCCTTCGCCCCAGGGCTCCTTGCCGACGAGCTCGAGCTGGACTCCCTTCTGCGCCGTGTCGACGAAAGGCCCGTCCATGTCGGCCTGCGCTTCGATCGCCGTCGCCTGCGGGCCCTCGAGCGCGGCCGGCTTCGCCTGGCCCGTCATCGGGTTGGCTCCCCAGGCCTGCTCGCCGTCGAAGGCCGTGACCATCTTCATCCCCTGCATGTCCATCTCCATGCGGAACCGGTTCGGCCGCGCGCTCAGCAGGGTCATCGGCAGGTCCATCCCCTGGGCGTTGGTCGAGCCGGTCACGCGGAGCGACTGGATCGCCTGGATCGCTTCGAGTCCGCCACGGGCTTCGAGGTGCTTGGCGACGATCTGGTCGAGCTCCGAAGCCGGCTCCTGCGCCACCGCAAGCGCTGGAGACAGCAGCAGGAGGGCGAAGCCGAGGGCGGCGACGAGAACGCGGGGAGAACGGGTCATGGGGGTGCCTCTCTGCGGCCCGCGGGAGCCAGGAGCCGAGTTCACGGGATGGGCTCGCAGCCGCGCCAGGCGGGCCAGGGTGGTGAGCTGGGCTCGAAGCGCAGAGGGCGCTACGAGCTCGGAGGAGTTGTCGGAATCCTACCAGCGCAGGGCGCTTCCGACGCGGGCCTGGGCCGGAATGCCTCCTGTTGCCCGGAGTGTCGCCCGGCTAGCATCGGGGCGCGATGTCACGCCCGGCACCCCCAAACGACCCGAGCTATCGGATCACGACGTACCGACGCTCCCTCACGGTCGTGGCGGCCTGGCTGGCGCTCGCCGCCGCACCGCGCCAGACGACCGCGCCGGCTGTTCCGACCCTCCCGCCTGCGGTTGCGGTCGAGGGTGCGGACGCAGCCGCAGCGGCCGACATGCGCGACTACCGCGAGCAGATCGCCGGCACGGGCCTCGAGTTCGACATGGTGGCGCTGCCCGGAGGCTCGTTCGAGCTCGGGAGCCCTCCTGGCGAAGCCGACCGCAACGACGACGAAGGACCCCGCGTGGAGGTCGAAGTCTCGCCGTTCTGGATCGGCCGGCACGAGGTGACCTGGGACGAGTACCGGCAGTTCATGCTGCACCTGGACCGCGAGCGTGAGCGGGCCGACGTTCCTCAGGATGCCCTCGCCGATGCGGTCTCCAGGCCCACCCCGCCCTACGTACCGATGGACTTCGGCATGGGCGTGTCCGGCTACCCCGCCATCAGCATGACCCAGTTTGCCGCCCGTCACTACACGAAGTGGCTCAGCATGCGCACCGGCCGGTTCTACCGCCTTCCGACCGAAGCCGAGTGGGAGTACGCCTGCCGTGCGGGAGACGACGGGCCGCGCGGCGGCATCACGCTCGAGCGGCTTCACGAGGTCGCCTGGTTCCGGGACACGTCGGAGCGCAGGTACCACCCGGTCGGCTCGCTGGAAGCCAACCCCTGGGGCCTTCACGACATGCTCGGCAACGTGGCGGAGTGGGTGCTCGACGAGCTGTCGCCCTACGCCGCCGGCCCGGACCCGGTGCGCTGGCCGCAGGACCTGTACCCCCGCGTCGTGCGCGGTGGCTCGTGGTTCGACCGCGCGCCGAGGCTGCGCTGCGCCGCGCGACGGGGCTCGTCGCCCTCGTGGAAGGCCAAAGACCCGCAGATTCCGCAGAGCATCTGGTACCACACGAGCGCAGACTTCGTCGGGCTGCGCGTGGTCCGCCCCCTCGTGGCTCCGCCGCGCGAGGAGTGGCTCCGCTACTGGGAGCCCGACGACGACGAGGTGGCCGAGATCCTCGACGAGCAGCGGGCCATGGGCTTCTGACCGCAGGCAACGGGCGCGCCGACGTGGCGATACAATGCAGGCCCATCCGAACACCCCGAGCCGCAGGCTCACTCCACTCTCGCGGGAGCTCTCCATGTCGCAAAGGCCCATTCCGCCGTCGACCAGCCGTCGTACCTTCCTCGCACAGGCCGTCGCCGCGGGGGCGACCAGCGCCGTGCTCGGCGGCCGCCGTCCGGTGTACGGAAGCGCCCAGCAGGAGATCCGAGTTGGCCTCATCGGTGCGGGTGGCCGCGGCACGGGCGCCGCAGTGCAGGCTCTCAAGACCGAGGGTCCCGTGAAGCTCACCGCCATCGCCGACGCCTTCTCCGACCGACTGGAGGCGAGCCTGGCGCGCATCACGAAGCGCGTCGGTGCGCGCGTCGAGGTGCCGGAGTCCGCGCGTTACACCGGCTTCGATGCCGCCGCGCATGTGATCGCGCGCGACGACGTCGACCTCGTGATCCTCGCCACCCCGCCGGGCTTTCGGCCGGACCACTTCGCCGCCGCCATCGACGCCGGCAAGCACGTCTTCATGGAGAAGCCGGTCGCGGTGGATGCCCCCGGGGTGCGCAAGGTGCTGGCTGCCGGAGAGGCGGCAGACCAGAAGAGGCTGAAGGTCGGAGTGGGGCTGCAGCGTCACCATCAGCCCCTCTACCTCGAGACGATGCGGCGCATCCACGGCGGCGACATCGGCGACGTCGCGGCGCTGCGCGTCTACTGGAACAGCGACGGCGTCTGGGTGCGTCCCCGGAAGGCCGGCATGACCGAGATGGAGTACCAGATGAGGAACTGGTACTACTTCAACTGGCTGTGCGGGGACCACATCGTCGAGCAGCACATCCACAACATCGACGTCGGGAACTGGGTCAAGCGAGGGCACCCGGTCAAGGCGCAGGGCCAAGGCGGCCGCCAGACGCGCACCGGTCTCGATCACGGCGAGATCTACGACCACCACTTCGTCGAGTTCACCTACGCCGACGGCTCGACGA
Organism: Candidatus Multivoraceae bacterium; assembly: GCA_965223385.1. Classification (GTDB taxonomy): domain Bacteria; phylum Acidobacteriota; class Thermoanaerobaculia; order Multivoradales; family Multivoraceae; genus JBCCLJ01. The sequence goes on from CBDCWR010000005.1 coordinate 440,213, forward strand.
TGCTCAGCCAGTGCCGGCACATGAAGGACTGCTGGAGCCAGGTGGCCGAGCATGCGCACGGCACCGCGGGCACGGCGGACATCTCGCGCGGCATCATCGAGAAGGCCGACGGCCGGATGTGGGCCTACGAAGGCGATGGCGGCGATCCCTACCAGATCGAGCACGACGATCTCTTCCAGGCGATCCGCAACGACCAGCCGTTCAACGAGACCGAGATGGGTGCGCACGCCACGCTGAGCGCGGTGCTCGGACGGATGGCCACCTACTCGGGCCAGGAGATCACCTGGGAGCAGGCCCTCGAGTCGAACCTCTCGCTGGCACCGAGCCGCTACGCCTTCGACGCCTCGCCTCCGGTGGTCCCGGACGCCGACGGGCGCTACGCCATCGCCGTTCCCGGCAAGACGAAGGTCCTCTAGCAGTCGTCCATGCCCCTCGGGGCACCCAGGTGAACGAAAACGAAGGCGGCGAAGCCTTGTGGCGGGCCGGATCTGAAGCCGTCTCCGTCCTGCGGACGGCTCGGGAGGAGTCCTCCTGGGAAGGGGGCCCTCGCCTGGGTTCTCGTCGGCTGCCACCGCTCCTTTCCGTCGACCCTCTCTCCTCCAGCGCCCTTTGGATGGGTTCCACCACGGGCTGCTAGCCCGCCGCGGCGACGGCCCACACGACGAGCGGCGCCGCTCCGGCGAGAAGCGCGGCGCCGAGCGTCAGCGCCTGCATCCAGGGGGCACCGCGCTCGACGCGGTTGCCGAGGAGAACGGCGCCGAAGGTCGCGCTCACGGACGCACCCGGCCAGATGGCCCCGGCTCCGCTCGCCGCCGCCGCAGCTCCGAGGGCGAGGGCCAGTCCGAGGACCCCGAGGGGTCTCTGCCAGGGAGGCAGCCCCGGCGCCCTCCAGACGCCGACGAGCGTCAGCAGCAGCACGACCGGTCCCAGCCCACCGAGCGCTTCGAGCGAGTGGGCCGCGACACTGCTCTGCGGCGCGAAAATCCAGAGCGCCAATCGCCCCAGCGCCGCGGTGAGAACCGCCGCGAGGGTGGCCAGCACCGGGAGAGCCGTGCCGACCCCCGCCAAGGTCATCAACGCCCCCACCGCGACGATCACCGACGGGAGCGATCCTCCCGATACCAGGGCGCCGAGCAACACTCCCACGACGAGCGCCTCGCGCCGACGGCGCAGCCGATGCGCCCGCACGAGCAGAAGGAGGGTGAAAGCCCACAGCGGCCAGAGCCCGACCACGTCGTACGAGCGGGTCGACTGGGCGAGCACGAGCGGACAGGTCAGCAGAGACACCGCGACCAACAGCTGCGCGGTCCGCCCGCCGCCGAGCTCGAAGGTCGTCCGCGCGGCGACCGCCATCGCGCCGATCCCTGCGATCACGAGGAGCGGGCTGGGCGGCCGGAGGCCCAGCGCCCCGGCCCAGGCCAGAACGAGGAGGGCCTGAGCGACACCCAGGAGTGCCGCGAGGAGCACCGGTCTCGCCCACCATGGTGGCGGAGGCGGGTCAGGCGGAGGCGCCTCGGTCGGCGCGTCGGAGGTGGCACCACTGCGGCCGAGGCCGACGAGCGCCTCGGGGCGCGGGCGAGACGCGGACATCGCCCGATCCTGCCATGTGCCAGGAAAGCCGAACAGTGCGCGGCGCGGCTACGCGATCCAGCCCATGCGCACGAGGGCGACGGCGAGCGGATCTTCTCCGACCACGAAGAAGATGGCGCACGTCCCGAGGATGCCGTGCGCCAACCCCAGCGCCCACAGGTTGCGGACGCGCGCATAGAGCCACGTGAACGCCAACCCGGAGACCAGGGTCAGCAGAACGAGGTCGAAGCGCGGCACGTGCGACAGGCCAAAAACCGACGCCGTCACGCCGAGGACCAGGGCTGGCCCGCCCCGCAGCGCGCGGAGGTTCTCCGCCACCAGGTTCTGCAGCGCAAACTGCTGCGCAAAGCCCCACAGCGGGTAGAGGCACAGCGTCAGCCAGAAGGTCCACGGCACCGCAAGACGGTCGAGCGCTGCACCGACGGCGAGGAGGGGGAGCGCTGCGGCCAGGGCGAAGCCGAGATGGAGGCGCAGGCCGGGCGCGAGGTTGTCGAGCCGGAGGCCCCACTCCACCAGTACGCTGCGATCTCGAGCCCAGCGCTGGACGAGGTAGAGCAGCGCGCCGACGACGGCCGCCCCCGTGAAGGCGAGAGCGATCGACTCGCCGAAGACCAGCTCGAGCACGACGTGCGCGAGCCCCACGCTCCCCAGAGCGACCAGTTCCCTCCGAGCCCGGCGCGTGCGTCCCATGACCAGATCCTATGTTCAAGCCCCGTGCCATGCGCACGGCGCGGGCGCCGTCCGGCCTCCATGCCCGCACCCCGGCCGCTTCTCACGGAAGAATGGCCCCGGCACGTCGGAAGACGTGCCAGGACGAACACTTGCGGGACAGCTGAAGTACACCGGAGTCACACACGATGAACAACCGCACCACGCTCCCGACCGTCGGCTTTCTCGGCACCGGCGCCATCGCCGAGGCGATCGTCCGCGGGCTTCGCAGCGCCGACGGACCGCAGCATCCCATCGTGGTGTCAAAGCGGAGTGCCTCCCGCGCCCATGCGCTCAGCACCTCCCTGGCCGGCGTACGCGTCGCACCCAGCAACGCAGCGCTGTGCGAAGCGGCCGATCTGCTCTTCGTTGCAGTGCTCCCCGGTCAGGCGGAGGAGGTCCTTCGCAGCCTGGAGTTGCGCGCGGGCCAGAAGATCCTGAGCCTGGTCGGCGGCCTCGACACGGACGCCGTTCGCGCCTGCGTCGGCCCCGGCCCCGAGATCCGGCGCTTGATTCCGATGCCGCCCATCGAGCTCGGCGTTGGCCCGATCCCGCTCTTCCCGGGCGACGCCGAGGTGACAGCTCTGCTCGCCCCGTGTGGTCGCGTCCTCGAGCTCGAAGACGAGCGGCACTTCGACTCCTTCGTCGCCTCGTCGGCCGCCATGGCCACCTTCTACGAGATTCTGGGTGCGACCAGCCGCTGGACGAGGGAGCAGGGGGTGCCGCCAGAGCAGGCAGCCGCCTACACCACCGAGCTGTTCGCGGCGTTGGCCCACGCGACGACCTCGCTGAGCCCGACCGCCCTCGACCGGCTCGCCGACGGGTGCCTCACCCGAGGTGGGCTCAACGAGCAGGTGCTCACGCGGCTCCGCGACGCCGGCTGGTTCGAGCGCTTCGTGGAAGAGATCCAGTCGATCGCCGACCGGGTGGCAGGGACGAACCGCAGCCTCGACGGGCAGAATTTGCGCCGACCAACGTCTTCGAGCTAGGATTTTCCGAGATCCGCCGGACGGCGGAGGAAGGACCTTTCGTGGACTCGCTGGACCAAGCCATCCTGGAGTGTATTCAGGAGGACTGTTCTCTTTCGCTCGCCGAGATCAGCGAGAGAGTTGGTCTGTCGTCGACGCCGTGCTGGCGTCGCATCCAGAAGCTCGAGAAGGCGGGAGTCATCCGCCAGCGGGTCGCGCTGCTCGATGCCGAAGCGCTCAACCTGCCCATCACGGTGTTCGTCTCGGTGCGCACCAGCCAGCACAGCCAGGATTGGCTCGAGCGGTTCAACAGCGCCGTGCAGTCTCTGCCGGAGGTCGTCGAGTTCTATCGAATGAGCGGCGACGTCGACTACCTGCTCAAGGTGGTCGTCCCGGACATTGCGGCCTACGATGTGGTGTACAAGAAGCTCATCGAGCGCGTCGACCTTCTCGACGTGAGCTCGAGCTTCGCGATGGAGCGCATCAAATCGACCACCGCCCTACCCCTCCACTACGTGCCCGAGAAAGACGGCTGATCGTCTCTCCGGAGCCTTCCGGTCGAACGTCCACGCGCGTCCGGGAGCGGCCCATCGCGGCGCTCCCCGGCAACCGTGGCGTCGTTCTCCCGTAGAACTGATCGACCTTCCTGCTCCACCCCGGCACAATCAACGACCCGAGATCCGAGGATGATCCGACTCGAGAACGTCGAGAAGTTCTACCAGACCGGTGCCACGAAGACCTTCGTCCTGCGCCGCATCAACACAGTGATCGCCGACGGTGAGTTCGTCACCATCATGGGCCCGTCCGGCGCCGGCAAGTCGACGCTGCTGCACATCCTCGGAATGCTCGATCACGAGTGGCAGGGCGAGTACTGGCTGCTCGACCAGCCCGTGCATTCGCTGAAGCCCAAGCTGCGCAACCAGCTCCACCGCGAGAACATCGGGTTCGTCTTCCAGAGCTACCACCTCATCGACAACCTGACGGTCTCCGAGAACCTCGAGGTCCCGCTGACCTACCGCAACGTCCGGCGCGGCGAGCGCCAGGCGCGAGTCGGCGACATGCTCGACCGTTTCCAGATGGTCGGCAAGAAGGACCTGTTTCCGAACCAGCTCTCGGGAGGCCAGCAGCAGCTCGTGGGCATCGCCCGCGCTCTGATCATCGAGCCCAAGGTGATCCTCGCCGACGAGCCCACGGGGAATCTGCACAGCGCCCAGGGGCGCGAGATCATGGAGATCTTCAAGAAGCTCAACGAGGACGGCACGACGATCGTGCAGGTGACCCACTCGGAGAGCAACGCGGCCTACAGCGATCGCATCATCGAGCTCCAGGACGGCTGGATCAAGGGCCAGCAGAGCGACGACTGAAGGGCACTCCGGCGCGCCCCTGATGGCCCCCCACCCAAATCACAGCGAGGCTCTCGTGCGGGCCTGCTTGTGGCTGCTCACCCTGGCCCTCGTCAGCAGCTGCGCGGGCGTCGACCAGGGTGCCACCGAGGCTTCTCCTGGCGCACCCGGCCCGCTCATCCTCATCTCTCTCGACGGATTCCGGTGGGACTACCCGGAGCTTCACGGTGCACCGACGATCCAGCGCCTCGCGCGCGAAGGTGCCCGCGCGGACGGCCTGATCCCGATCTTTCCGTCGAAGACCTTCCCCAACCACTACACGGTCGCAACCGGCCTCTACGCCGAGAACCACGGGATCGTCGGCAACAACATGTGGGACCCGGTGTGGGACGCGCGCTTCTCGCTCGGCAACCGACCCGCGGTCGAGGACGGCCGCTGGTGGGAGGGAGAGCCGATCTGGGTGACGGCCGAGAAGCAGGGAGTGCGCACAGCCACCTACTTCTGGCCGGGGACCGAAGCCGAGATCGGTGGGGTTCGCCCCTCCACCTGGAAACGCTTCGACAACGACATCCCCGGAAACGACCGCGTCGACGAGGTGCTCCGCTGGCTCGATCGCCCGGATGCCTCCCGGCCCGGGCTCGTGACGCTCTACTTCTCCGATACCGACAGTGCCGGCCATCGCTTCGGCCCGGGCTCGGACGAGACCCGCAACGCCGTCGCGCGCGTCGACGGGTACATCGCTCGGCTCCTCGCGGGTCTCGAAGAGCGCGGACTCGCGGACACCAGCCACATCGTGATCACGTCGGATCACGGCATGACGTCGATGGACCCGGAGCGCGTGATCGTGCTGGAGGACTACATCGACCTCGACGAGGTCCGCGTGGTCGACCTCTCCGTGGTCGCCATGCTCCGCCCCGCGCCGGGAGAACACGAGGCGGTGCTCGCCAGCCTTCGCGACGCGCACCCCGAGCTCGAGGTGCGCGAGCGCAGCGAGGTTCCGGAGCGCTTCCACTACCGCGACCACCGGCGCATCACCGACATCGTCGCGTGGTCGAAGCCCGGCTGGTACATCTACGCGACCCACGCGGAGCGCGAGGCCCGTCGCTCCAGATTCTCGCTGGGCATGCACGGCGCCGACCCGGCGGAGCGGACGCTGCACGGCATCTTCGTGGCCCGCGGACCGGCGCTCCGAGCCGGCAGCACGCTGCCGGCCATCGAGAGTGTCCATCTCTACGAGCTCTTCACCCGGCTCCTGGGGCTCGAGCCCGCTCCGAATGACGGCGATCCCGGTGTGACGGCGGGCCTCTTCAGGTAGGGCTGCGCCGCGCATCCGCGGATGCGTGGCGCAGGAGAGCCCCGCCCTCAAGTTCGGCCGGTCCGGTCGGCCGGCACGACCGAGGGCTCGCTCGCTGGCGTGCAGCGAGCGAGATCAAGAGTGAAGGGTCAGATCAGTAGCGCGGACGGGGCTCGCGGGGACGCGCTTCGTTCACCGTCAGGGTGCGCCCGCCGAAGTCCTTCCCGTGCAACACGGAGATGGCCTCTTGACCACCGTCCGACATCTCGACGAAGCCGAAGCCTCGCGGACGTCCGGTCTCCCGATCGGTGATCAAGCTCACCGAGTCGACCGCGCCGTGTTGCGCGAACAGCTCGCGGACCTCATCCTCCGTGGCCTGGTATGGGAGGTTGCCCACGTAGATTCTTACCGACATTGCTCCAACACTCCTGGTCTAACCTTCCCGTTTCACCGTGCTCCAAACGTGAGCACTCCCCCTCGACCGAGCACTGCCCTACCTCGAGAAGCAACGTCTTGTGAAACGAGTGAACGACCAAATTACCATAGCGGGCCGCTGGAACTCTCTGAAGTTGATGAAGAAACGGTGGTGGCGCCCTCAGACGAGGTCGAGCGCGAGCCGGTCGGCGACCGCCAATCCCGCAGCCGTCGGCCGGAGACGTGTCGCTTCGAGGACCACCCACTCCTCCTCCAGAAGCCTCGTCAGCGCCGACGCGCGCGCGCTCCGCAGGTCCACTCCGTAACGTGCCCTCAGCTGGTCCAGATCGACACCGCGCACCGTGCGGAGCCCCAACATCAGCTCCTCGGTGAGCCGCTCGGCGTCGGTCAACGTCTCCTGCATCGCCACGGCGCTCCGGCCTTCCACGAGGGCGGCTCGCCAGGCCCGCCAGCTGCGCAGAAGGCTCCAGCGCCGCGCGCCATCGAACGAGTGGGCCGAAGGGCCCAGGCCCAGATATGGAACGCCGCGCCAGTACTTGCGATTGTGCCGCGACTCCAGCTCCGGAGAGCGCGCGAAGTTCGACACCTCGTACTGCGCGAGGCCCAGCTCGCCGAGCGTGTCCTGCACGGTCTGGAACCACACCAGCTTCTCGGCCTCCGGGGCCTGCAGCCGCTTCCCGCGGGCCGCCAGCCGCGCAAACGGGGTGCCTTCGTGCACCGTGAGCTCGTAGCACGAGACGTGCTCGAAGCCGTCGAGGGCCGCAGCGCGCTCCCGCCAACGTCCGGGCTCGCTGCCCGCAAGACCGTAGATCAGGTCGACGGAGAGGAGAGGTGGCCCTGACTCCCGAAGCACGGCCAGCGCCCGGACGCCTTCCCGCGCGGTGTGGCGGCGGCCGAGAAAGCGCAGCTCGTGGTCGTCGAAGCTCTGGAGACCCACGCTCGCCCGCTCGAAGCCGAGCTCCCGCCAGGACGTCGCCGCGGCAGCGTCGACGTCCTCCGGGTTCACCTCGAGCGTCCACTCGCAGTCCGGGGAGACCTGGAACCGGGCGCGCACGGCCTCGACGACGCGACCGAGCTGATCCGGCGTCAGAGCGGACGGGGTTCCGCCTCCCAGGTAGACCGTCGTGAAGACGACACCCGGGGCGCTCCACCCCCGGACCTCGCGCAGGAGCGCCTCGACGTAGCGTTCGCCGTCACCCTCCTCCATTCGCGCGACTGCAAAGTCGCAGTACGGGCAGACCACACTGCAGAAGGGCACGTGCACGTACAGTCCGGCGTCGTCGGCCCGATCGCCTGGCGCAAACCGAGACGGCGCCGGGGTGGCGCGTGGACCGCTCTCGCTCTTCATGCCCGCGATTATCCGCCACGGCACGCCAGAGTGCCGTACACTGCGGCCGCGTGATGCGCCCTGCTTCTCTCCTGCTCTGCGCAATGCGGTTCTCGGCCGCGGCGCTCCTGCTCGCCGCCCCAGCGGCGCCGATGCGTGGCCAGGACCCGAAGTTCGAGGTCACGCGGCCCGACAGCCCGGGAACGGAGCTCGAGTCGGTGGCGTACCTGCCGATGCAGCTCGGCGATTCGTGGCTCTACGCGGACGACGGCGGCGAGACGGTCACCGTGCTCGTCAGCGGTCAGCGCGCGGCGCGCCTCGGCTCGCGCACGGGATCGGCCCTCCGCCTCGACGACAGCTTCGGCGGCTACCTCGAGCTCGTCGTCGTCCCTGGCGTGGGAGTCGCCTGGACCGAAGAGGCTGCCCTCGGTGGCACCCGCGTTCGCTACGACGGCACGCTCCGACTCCTGCCAGCCCGCATCGAGACGGGAGCCCGCTACGCGACGAGCGCGGCGGCCGTGCTGGTGCTGGAGGAGGACGAAGTCCCTGCGGGTGAGGTCGAGTGCACCACCGAGGTCCGCCCATTGGTCCGTCTCGAGACTCCGGCCGGCTCCTTCGAGGACGCCCTGCCGCTGGTGATCCGCCTGCGGGTCCCGAGCGAGATCGAGGGCGAAGAGGCGACCGAGACGACGCTCGAGGTCTGGCTCGCCCGCGGCATCGGTCCGGTCCGTTGGCGAGGCGCTCGGCCCATGCACCCGGCCTTCGGCAAGAAGACGACCGTGGATCTCGAGTTGGTGGAAGCGGCGATCGGCGGCAGCCTCGTTCCCGCTCCACCCGACGAGCGCCCCGAGATCGCGGGCAGCAGTGCCCTCGGCGAAGACCCGCCGCAGTAGGTCAGTCGTTCGTCTTGAGCACGGAGACGAACGCCTCCTGCGGGATCTCGATCGAGCCGACCATCTTCATGCGCTTCTTGCCCTCTTTCTGCTTCTCGAGGAGCTTCCGCTTGCGCGAGATGTCGCCGCCGTAGCACTTGGCGGTGACGTCCTTGCGGAACGCACTGATCGTGGTGCGGGCGATGATCTGGCCTCCGATCGAGCCCTGGATCGCGATCTTGAACTGCTGGCGGGGAATGGTCTCGGCGAGTCGCTCGCAGTACCGCAGGGCGCGCTGCCTCGACTTCTCCCGGTGCACCAGCTGGGAGAGCGCATCGACGCGCTCGCCGTTCACGAGAATGTCCACTTTCACGAGGTCCGTCGGCCGATAGTCGGTGATCTCGTAGTCGAACGAGCCATAACCCTGGGTCACGGTCTTGAGACGGTCGTAGAAGTCGTAGAGCACCTCGGCGAGCGGCAGCTCGGCGCTCAGCTCGAGGCGCCCGACTGACAGGTAGCTGTGCTGGATGTTGATGCCGCGCCGCTCCCGACAGAGCTCCATGACGGCCCCCACGTACCGTTCCGGCATCATCACCGAGGCCTTGATGTAGGGCTCTTCCGCCTGATCGATCTCGGCGGGATCGGGAAAGAGAGAGGGGTTGTCCACCATCACCTCTTCGCCGTCGGTGCGCGTGAGGTGGTACTGCACCGAGGGGGCAGAGAGCACGAGCGAGAGGTTGTACTCGCGCTCCAGCCGCTCCTGCACGACATCGAGATGCAAAAGCCCGAGGAAGCCACAGCGGTAACCGAAGCCGAGCGCCGACGACGAGTCCTTCTGGAAGGTCAGCGAGGCGTCGTTCAGCTTGAGCTTCTCGAGCGCCTTGGTCAGCTCTCCGTAGTCGGAGGACGAGACCGGGTAGATCGAGGAGAAGACCACCGGCTTGGCCTCCCGGTAGCCTGGAATCGGCTCGGGTGCGGGCCGTTCGGCGTCGGTGAGCGTGTCGCCGATGTTGATGTCGGAGATCGTCTTGACCCCGGCGATCACGTAGCCGACCGAGCCGCAGGGTAGTGCCTTCCCCTTCTCCCGCTCGAGCGCGAGGGTGCCGACCTCCTCGATCTGGTACTCCCGGTCGGTGTGCATCAGGCGGGCCTTCATGCCGGGCTTCAGGGCACCCTGCTTGATGCGGCACAACATGACCACACCGCGGTACGCATCGTAGTTCGCGTCGAAGAGCAGCGCCTGGAGCGGCCCTTCCGGATCGCCCTCCGGGGCCGGGAGCTTCTCCACGATCGCCTCGAGCAGGTCGTCGACCCCTTGGCCGGTCTTCGCCGAGACCTGAACCGCCTCGAACGGATCCAGGCCGAGGTCCGCATCGATCTCCTCCATCACGCGGTCGGGGTCGGCCGACGGAAGGTCGATCTTGTTGATGACCGGAATCATCTCCAGGTCGTACTCGAGAGCCAGGTACATGTTTGCGACGGTCTGTGCCTCGACCCCCTGGGAGGCGTCGATCAGCAGGAGGGCCCCCTCGCACGACATCAGGGAGCGCCGCACCTCGTGCGAGAAGTCCACGTGCCCCGGCGTGTCGATGAGGTTGAGGACGTACTCCTCGCCGTCCCTGGCCGTGTAGCTGAGTGTGATCGTGTTGCTCTTGATCGTGATGCCGCGCTCGCGCTCGATGTCCATCGAGTCGAGCAGCTGGTCCCGGAACTCGCGCTCTTCCACTGCACCACACAGCTGGATCAGCCGATCCGCGAGGGTCGACTTGCCGTGGTCGATGTGGGCGATGATGCAGAAGTTGCGGACGTTCTTCACAGCGCGGATGATAGCGCTCCCCCTGCGTTCCGTCAGCGGCGTCCGAGGAATCGCGGTTCGTCCCAGGCCGGGACTCCGACGCCCCGTTCGAGGGTTGTGTCGTGGTGGGCTGGTCACAACCCGCCCTCGATCCGTGATGAATCGCCCCCCTCTGTTGCGCACCTTTCCGCCTCCCCGTCGATTTGCGCTGTACTCCAGCGTGTCGGCCGCGGTGGGCGTGCTCGTGCTGCTACTCATGGAGGTCGGTCGTCCCGGCTGGTTCGCGCCGGGCCTGCTCGTCGTCGGCGCTTTTCTCGGCTTCAGCCTCAACCTCGGCGCGAGCGTCGCCGAGGGGATCTTCTTCGCGGCGTTTCGCGTGCACAGATCGTGGCCACTCGCCGGGCGAGCGGCCCTGGCGTCGGTGCTCCACTTCGCCGGCGGCATCGGCGGCTTCCTCGTCACCGCGACGGTCGCGTCGGCGATCCACCCCGGCCTGGAGGGGTTCGAAAACGTCTCCAGCGCCCCCGTGTTCGGGCTGCTCACCGCCGCCGTCGGCGGCACCTTCCACGTGGTGCGTGCCCTGCGGCGACGCCTCGGGGAGAAGATCCTCGAGGTGGAGGCCGAGCGCTCGGCGCAGAAGGAGCTCCAGACGGCGCGCAAGGTCCAGGAGCGCCTCCTTCCGCCCCAGGTTCTCCGGGGCCGCTCCTTCGAAGTGCACGCCCGCAACCTGCCCGCGGGCGCCGTCGCCGGCGACCTCTACGACATCTTCCGGCTCGACGACGGAGTGGTCGGCATCGCGGTAGGCGACGTCGCCGGGAAAGGGATGCCGGCGAGTCTTCACATGGTGTCCGTGAAGGCCATGTTGCCGCTGCTGGCCCTCGAGCGCAGCGCCGCCGAGACACTCTGCGAGCTCAACCGGCGGCTCCGCGACGAGCTCGGCCCACGGGAGTTCGTGGCGCTGGCCTTCGCGCGCTACCAGCCCGCAACCGGAGAGCTGGAGCTCGCCAACGCCGGCCTTCCCGACCCGTACCTCCTGCGCGGCGACGTCGTGCCGGTCGAGGGGCTCGGCGCGCGCCTTCCACTTGGCGTGCGCGACGACGTGGCGTACGAGAACAGGCACCTGCAGTTGGAGCCGGGAGAAGCTCTGCTCATGATCAGCGACGGCATGCCCGAAGCGATCCGGCGCACAGGCAACCCGCTGGGCTACGCCGGCTTCGAGCGGGTCCTCCGCACGACGACGCAGTCGCAGAACGACCGCGGTGAGTGGCTCGACCGCGTCGTCGACGGTGTCCGCCGCCGCACCGAAGCGGCACAACAGGACGACTGGACCGCGCTGCTGCTGGAGCGACGGCTGACCGGACCGCGCCACGCGCAAGCCGCCAGCTGAGAGATCAGCCGGTGGGGCCGTCGTCTAAGGCCGCAAAGAGGACCGTCTCCGGGCCCAGTTCGGCGACCGGAAGCTCGAGGTACGTGCCGCCGAGCGCTCGGTGAAAGACCCTCTGGGTCGCCCGCCGGTAGTCGGACTCTGCGGCCGTCGGGATGTTCACGAACGTCTGGGGATTCCGACCGATCAGGGGGAACCAAGTGCTCTGCACCTGCATCATGATCCGGTGCCCGGCGCCAAACGAGTGACAGCGCACGCCGAGGCTGAAGTCGTACTCGACGGGCTCCCCTGGCGGCACCGCACGCGGCACTTCGAAGGAGTCGCGGAAGCGCGCGCGGAAGACCTCGTCCGCGATCATGAGCTGCAGTCCGGCGTTGTCGGACCCATCTTCGGGAAAGACGTCGATCAGCTTCACGATCCAGTCGGAGTCGGTCCCGCTCGTGGACGCCACCAGATGCGCGCGGACATCGCCGCACACCCGCAGTGGCTCTTCGAGCGCCTCCGTGCTCCACGTGAGAACATCCGGCCGACCGTCCACGAAGCGCTGGTCGGTCACCTTCCACAGCGCCTGCCCTCCCTGCCAGAAGCCCGGAATCGGACGCGGCATGTAGGGCACCGGCTTCGCCGGGTCGGAGACGTACTCGTCGAAGCCGTCGCTGGCCGGCTCACCCTCGACGAGAGCGGAACCGGAGGCGACATGGAAGCGTCGCCGCTCGGCGGGGGGCGGGAACTGCGCCAGGTTGCGCCAGACGTTGGCGCCGGTCTCGAACACGGTCGCTTCGCCGGCGGGCCAAGGCGCAGCGTGGCCCGGCTCGTCGCGCAGATGGCGTGCGAAGAACCGTCGCTCGATCTGGCTGCGGTACGTCTGCGCGGTTGCTGAGCCGAAGTCGAGTGGCCCGAGCGTTCGCCCCTCGCCGCGCGACCAGCCCCCATGGCGCCACGGGCCGATCACGAGACGGTTGCTCCCCTCCTCGTCGCGGCGCTCGAGCCGCGAGTAGATCTCCCAGGGGCCGAAGAAGTCTTCGGCGTCCCACCACCCCGCAACGTGCAGCGCCGGCACCGTCGGCGCTTCGAGGTGCGGCAGCACGCTGATCGACTGCCAGAACTCGGAGTAGTTCGGGTTGGCCATGAACGCCTCCCAGGTGGGGCGCGGCTCCTGGAAATAGCGGAGGTTGACGTTGGAGTACGGGCCCAGGTCCAGATACCACTCGTAGGCGTCCTTCTGGGAGAACTGGAAGGGGGCGTTGAGCTTGCCGGTCTCCATCAGCGCGACGTAGCCGAAGCTGGGAGCAAGGCGGAAGGCGCCGTTGTGGGCGAAGTCGTCGCCGAGGAACATGTCGGCCGGCGAGGCCTGGGGCGACACCGCGCGGAGCGCCGGATGGGGGTCGAGCATCGCCATCACCGTGAGCCACCCGCCGTACGACACGCCGAGCATGCCCACCCGGCCGTTGTGGCCCTTCACGTTCTCGAGCACCCAGTCGATGGTGTCGGCGGCATCCGAGGCTTCGTCGACCTCAGCTCCGCTGCGCGACTTGCGCGGCCGCTGCATGACGAAGGTGCCCTCGGAGTCGTAGCGGCCGCGGATGTCCTGGAAGACGAAGATGTAGCCGTCTTCCGCCAGCTCGCGGTAGCTGTCCGAGAGTGCTCGATGAAAGCCATCGTCGTCGTGACGCAGACCGTAGGGGGTGCGCGTGAAGAGGATCGGCCACGCCGCCCCGTCGGAGTCGTCGCGGGGAACGTAGATCTCTGTGTTGAGCCGCACGCCGTCCCGCATCTCGATCATCGCCTGTTGTTGAACGAACAGCTCCCGCACGGGTGCCCGGGGTGTCGCCTCATCGGGTACCGGCTCGGAGGGCACACAGCCCGGCACGCCGGCCACCGCGAGCCAACCGACGAGAAAGGTCGAGGCCGTCGTACACCGCATGGCGTCATCATGGCAGACGCTGGCCGCACGCCACGCCGGGATCGATAAGAGAGGCGTATGATTCGCGGCGCGCACGATCGGAGAGCCCATGTCCACGCCCCCTGACTCCAGCCAATCCCAGCCCCTTCCTCCTCCTCGTGGACGGATCGACGTGATCGGCGTTCCGATGGACCTGGGCCAGAGCCGTCGCGGCGTCGACATGGGGCCCTCGGCCCTGCGGTACGCGGGCCTCGGCGAGCGGCTGCGCTCTCTGGGCTACGAGGCCGTGGATCGAGGCAACCTCGAGCTCACGGACCGGGACGCTCTGCCACCGGACGGGGGCGTCGTCTTCATGCCGCAGGTCGTGGACGCGTGTGACGCGGTGTACGACGCGGCCCGGTCGTCGATCCGGGACGGGGCACTCCCGCTGTTTCTCGGTGGCGATCACTCGATCGCCGCCGGAACCGTCGGCGGTGTGTCGCACGACGGTCGCGCCGGACTCCTCTGGGTGGACGCGCACGGCGATTTCAACACCCCGGAGACGTCGCCGAGCGGCAACATCCACGGAATGCCGCTCGCCGCTCTGATGGGGCGCGGTGACGAACGGCTCGTGAATCAGGGCCGTCCCGGCCCGAAGCTCCCGCCCGAAGACGTCGTGCTGTTGGGGATCCGCGACCTGGACCCGGTCGAGAAGGTCGAGCTGCGCAAGTCGGGAGCGACGGTCTTCACCATGCGCGACATCGACCAGCGCGGCATCGCCGACGTCGCGCGGGAAGCGATCGACCGTCTCGGCCACACCGACCGACTCCACGTCAGTCTCGACATGGACTCCATCGACCCCTCCTTCGCGCCCGGCGTGGGCACACCGGTTCCGGGCGGGCTCACCTTCCGAGAGGCCCACCTCCTCATGGAGACCCTCGCCGAAGACGCCCAGGTCGGGTCGGTCGACGTGGTCGAGGTGAACCCCATTCTGGACGAGCAGAACCGCACGGCGAAGCTCGCACTCGACCTCGTCGCGTCGCTGCTGGGAAAGACGATCTACTGAGCCAGCCAGCCCTCCCCTAGGTCGTACATCAGGTAGCCCAGCGGTGTGCCGCGGTCTTCCTCTGGCGGAATCACCTCACCGTTGGGCGAGCGACGCTCGATCGAGGCGAGCTTCCAGGCACCGAGAAGCTGCACCGCCTCGTCGCGACCCACCGTCGAAACGAAATCGCTGGCAGGGCCTCCGGCAAAGCCGGAACGACTGACCTGGACTAGCGTTCGCGACGAGGCCAGTGCCAGAGGCGCACCGGCAACGCCAGAAGCGCCAGGGCGGCGGCCGGGAGCAGCAGCGCCAGATCGATGCGAATGTTCACGCTTGAAGGCATCGCCGCCTCGTAGAACGAGTAGGTCACGAGTGTCAGAGCGGGCACCACGACCGGCCAGCGTCTCCGCTCGAGAACGTCCAGAAGCAGGACACCAGAGAGGCAGCCGCCGGCGAGCACGACCAATGCCAGCAACAAGCGAATCGTCTCGCCGAGCTCAGCGGACTGGCGTAGGCCGAGGCAGAAGCGCAAGGCCGTTCCATACGCGAGAGCTGAGCCCGCCACCAAGGCAGCGCCTTGCAGCAGGCGCCGGGGCGGGGAAGATGACCGGGAAGAAGACATCGACATCCTTACTGGCAAGTCGCATGCCAAGCGGGCGATCCTCCCTCCTGGCTCTCGTCGCTGTCGAAATCGCGACGAGTCGCGAAAGCGCCTGGCACCTCTGCGCGCTCCCTGCGCACTAGTGCTTCTCCTCGAGCGCCGACTCCGCCTCTTCGAGGCGCTCCCGAAGGCGATCTCGCTGCGCCTCGAGCCGACCCCGGCGCGCCGTCTTCCACCTCTGCTCCTTCTCGTCGGTCTCCGACTTGATCTCTTCGGCGAGCGTCGTGATCTCGTGCTCCACCGCGGCCAGGAGGTCGCGCAGCGACTCGACGCTGCCCGCGAGATCGGCCTTCTCGAACAGCACCGCCTCGGGCGGCTCGGCAGGAAGCTGGTCGGCGGTGACGTAGGCCTCCGGCACGACCGGATCGTCGCTCCCGCGGCGCACCACCATGAACCCTGGCGAGACGATCTCGACGCCGGCGCCGTGGACCACGTCGAGCACCCGCTTGTGCAGCCGCGAGCGCCGCGAGATCAGGTCTCGAGGATCCTCGAGGAGCCCCGCAATCCGGTACACCACCGCGTGATCCTGGAGCTCGAGAACACTCACGAAGGCCTCCTCGAGCTCGACGAGCTGCGCGGCCTCGAGCAGCAGCTCCTCCACGCGCTGCCGCGGGACGTCGTAGCCGAGGCCGATCTCGGCGGAGATGATCGTGCCACCGCCCGACACGACCGTCACGGGGTTGGTCACGAGGTAGAGGTTCGGCAGCGTCGTGAGATCCCGCTCCTGGGTCTGGATCTCCGTGTGAAAGAGGCCACGCTCGCTCACCCGCCCGAAGTGCTCGCCACACCGCAGGTAGTCGCCAGGCCGGTAGTGCTGCATCGACTGCAGCATCAGACCCGCCATCGCGTTCCCGAGAAAGGTCGTGGACGACAGCGCGATGGCGCCCGAGGCCACGATGCCGAACAGCGCGAGCAGGTTGCCGCGCGTTCCCTCGTCCTCGAAAGGGATCGCCAGGATGATGGCGATCACGGCCACGAAGCCGAGAGCGATCATCAGCGCCTGATTGCGGGCCCTCTTCCCCGGAGTGTCGCCGTAGTACTTGGTCAGGACGCCACGTACCGCAAACAGCAGGGCCACCACGCCCACAGCGCCGCCCAGCCGAACGAGGATCTCGGAGTCGATCTGCTGCAACACCTCGGGCACGGCGCGAAGTGTATCGGTCCTTCGCGCCGAAGCGCCGACGTGCCTTGTCTACCTCAGCAGAGCCGCGACTCAGTCGAGCGCGGCAACGCGGATCCGGCCGCTGCCGGTGTCGAGGCGCACCCGCGCGTCGCCGCCACCGACCTTGAAGCGCATCTGGTCGCGCTCGCGATGCAGCGTCTGGATCCCCGGCAGGTCGACAGAGATCCCGCCGCTGCCGGTGTCGGCGAGGACGTCGGCCGAGACGCTCTCGGGCATCAGCAGGGTGATCGACCCGCTCCCGGTGTCGATCTCGTAGTCGCCGCCGTCGAGGCCCAGCATCTCGAGGACGACGCTGCCGCTTCCCGTGTCGACCATGGCGCTCGAAGCGCGAATGCCCGAGGCCTCCACGCCGCCGCTGCCCGTGTCGATCTCGAGGCGGTCCGCATCGATGTCACTGATCTCGACCCGTCCGGAGCCCGTGTCGATGGAGACCTCCCCCGCACGCACACCGGCCACGTCGATGTTGCCGGAGCCCGTGTCGGCGAAGAGGTCGCCGTCGATGTCGGCCAGCCGCAGAGCGCCACTCCCCGTGTCGGCCTCGAGCCGGCCACGGATGTCGTTGGCTTCGATGCCACCGGAGGAGATGTCGAGGTCGAGGTCGGCACTGACGCCGTTGGCGACGATGCTGCCGACGCCGTGCTCGAGCTCGAACGACGCACCGTCGGGCACCCGCACCACGACGTCGACCCACACCTCGGTTCCCGAGCCGCTGCCTCGCACCTTGACGCTGCGGCCGGTCACCGAGCGCAGGATCTCGCGCAGCAGACTCGAGCTTCCGTCGGAGCGGCGCATGTTGATCGTGGTGGTGCCGCGGCCGAGCTCGGGGTACACGAAGCTGTTCTCGTCGGGAAAGACGATCACGAGAGAGCTCGACGTCCGATCGAAGCTGATTCCGGCGGACGCGGCATCACGCCCCTGCACGTCGACCTCCACCTCGAAGCCACCGCCTCGCGCCGGCTCGATCTCGACCTTGCCGATGAGGTTCCCGAGGCTCAGCGAGCGGCCGTCGAACTGGAAGCTCTCTCGACCCTGCGCGGTCGCCACGCTGGCGCCGGCGAGAAGGAGAACGAGGCTCCACGCGAGGGCGTGCACGACGCGGGAGTGGTGCTGCGTCGAAGCGGCTGAAAAAGCTGGGTTTGCGGCTCTCATGGACGTTCTCCTCGGGGTTCTGGAGGGGCTGTCTGCACCCCAGAATACGTCGAAGTTTGGGCCAGGGTTGCGACGCCCGTTCCGCTGCTAACATGCGCGCCCATGGCGACCTACAACCACAACTCGGTCAAGAACGGTCTCAAGGTCTTGATCGACAACGACCCCCACGTCATCGTCAACTGCGACTTCGTCAAGCCGGGCAAAGGCCAGGCCTTCACGCGGGTCAAGGTGAAGAATCTGCTCACCGGTCGCGTGGTCGAAAAGACGTACAAGGCGAGTGATCAGCTGGAGGGCGCCGACGTCCTCGAGACGAACATGCAGTACCTCTACAGCGACGGCGACAGCTGGAACTTCATGGACCCCAGCAGCTACGAGCAGGTCGCAGCCGACGCGACGGCCATGGGCGACGCCGCCCAGTGGATCAAAGAAGAGGACGAGTGCACTCTCACATTGTGGAACGGCCAGCCAATTCAGGTCCTCGCCCCCAACTTCGTCGTGCGGACGGTGGTGGAGACCGACCCGGGACTCAAGGGCGACACCTCCTCGGGAGGCAGTAAGCCGGCCAAGATCGAGACCGGCGCCACGGTCCGCGTGCCCCTCTTCATCCAGGAAGGAGAGCTGATCCGCATCGACACCCGCACCGGCGAGTACATGTCGCGTGCGAAGGAGTCCTGACGCGGGAAGCGACTGGCGCCCGACGGCTTCGCGCGAGGCCTTGGAACTGCGGGCGCGCACAGTCGGCGCGATCCGCGCCTTCTTCGAGGCGCGGAACGTCCTGGAGGTGGAGACTCCGGCCCTGAGCCATGCGGCGGTGACCGACCTCCACCTGCACAGCATGGCCGTTCCGTGTGCCGCCGCGGGTGGTGAGCTCTTCCTGCAGACGTCGCCCGAGTACGCCATGAAGCGCCTCCTCGCTGCGGGGAGCGGCGACATCTTCCAGATCTGCAAGTCGTTCCGTGACGCCGAGCGTGGAGCGCGCCACAATCCGGAGTTCACGATGCTCGAGTGGTACCGGCTCGGCTTCGATCACCATCGCCTCATGGACGAGGTGCAGGAGCTGTTCGAAGCGGTGGCCGCAGCGGCCGGGGCGCCTCCGAGACCTGCAACGAGATGGCGCTACAGGGACCTGTTCCGGGAGCACCTCGGAATCGATCCGATCTCGTGCGCGCTGGAGGAGCTACGGCGCGCCGCGGGGGCCGACGGTGAAGCGCTCGGTGACGACCGGGACGACCTTCTCGCGCTGCTCCTCACCCGTGACGTCGAGCCCGCGCTCCCCCCGGATCAGCTGGTGTTCGTGCACGGGTACCCAGCTTCCCAAGCCGCCCTCGCACGGCTCGAGGAGGACGAAGAGGGGGACACGGTCGCCAGCCGGTTCGAGGCGTACCTCGGGGGCCTGGAGCTCGCGAACGGCTTCTACGAGCTCACCGACGCCCGCGAGCAGGAGGAGCGATTCCACGCCGACAATCGCGCCCGCAGCGCGCAGGGCCTCCCCACGGTCGAGCCCGACCGGCGCCTCCTGGAGGCTCTCGCACACGGACTCCCCGACTGCGCGGGAGTCGCGGTGGGGGTCGATCGCCTGGTGATGGCCGTGTCGGGGCTCCGCTCACTCGACGCGGTGCTCGCCTTCCCGCTCGAGCGGGCCTAGGGGGCACGGCAGCGAGCGCCGTCTCGAGCGGCCCGTCAGAGAAGGCGCTCGAGAGCCAGATAGAGGCCGATGGCGGCGATCCCGATGGAGAGGGGGGCGACCACGCGGCTGCGGTACCACTCCTTCTCCCGCAGGCCGACGAGGAGCAGGGCCGCCACGGCCACCACGAGCAGCTGGCCGATCTCCACCCCGACGTTGAAGCTGAGGAGGGAGACGAGGAAGTGACCTCGGGGCAGGCCGAGCTCCCCGAGAACACCCGCAAACCCCAGGCCGTGGATCAGACCGAAGACGAAGACGACCAGCATGCGCGAGGTCACGAGCTCCTCGCGCCAGAGATTCTCCAGAGCGACATACGCGATCGACAGGGCGATCAGCGGCTCGACGATCGAGCCGGGCAGCTGCACGAGACCCAGCGTGGAGAGGGCCAGCGTGAGCGTGTGGGCCACTGTGAACGTCGTCACCTGGAGGAGGAGCTCCCGCGTCCGGAGCCGCAGCAGCACGAGGCCAAGCACGAAGAGGATGTGATCCAGGCCGCGCGGCACGATGTGGAGCACGCCGAGCCACAGATACTCCCGCGCCACGCGAGTCCAGCTGCGCGCCGCCGCCAGCTGCTCCGCGGTCGGCCGCAACGGAACCTGCGCGCTCTCCTCCCCCACCTGAAGGACTTGACCGCCTGCGGGGACGTCGTAGCCGTCCCATACGTACTGCACCTCCAGTCGCACCGCCGAAAAGGCCCGCGAGGCCCAGAAGGTGACGCTGTCGGCGTCGGTCGGCACCGTACCCTCCAGGCGCGCCGTGACTCCGAGCACCGCCGGCGGATCGAGCAGCGTCTCGGGAGCCTCCTCGGGGTCCGGGAACGAGACCACGAAGTCGAGCCGCTCGCCGTCGGCCCGCACTCTCACCCGACGCAGGAACATCTGCTCGAGCCTCTCGAGCCGGCGTGCCCGCTGCGCCGGCTCGAGCTCCTCGATGGCTCGCACGAGCTCGGCGGGATCGTGCCCCGGCGCGCGCCCGAGGAGGAGGGCGTCGAGGTCGCAGATCATCTCCGCCCGAAAGCTGCCTGCCTCGTCGAGCTGCAGCGTCGTCGCGGTGATCGTGAAGTCGTGGGCCGCGACCGGGGTCAGGCCCGCGAGCAGGGCGGCAAGGGCCGCGATGGCGCAGCGCAGACCCGGCCGGAGGCGGCTCCGGTGCGCGAGGCGGAGCCCCGGAGAGCGCCCGCCTGCGTGAGATAATGCGGTCATGAGCAGTGCGACGACCAAAGGGATTCGGGTCGAGGTGGAGAGCCAGTACCTCGAGGAGCGCAGCGCGCCCGCCGAAGACTACTTCTTCTTCGCCTACCACGTCCGCATCGTGAACCGGGGCGAGGAGCCAGCACAGCTTCTGTCACGCCACTGGGTCATCACCGACGCCGAAGGGCGCGAAGAAGAGGTCAAGGGCCCGGGCGTCGTCGGTGAGCGCCCCATCCTCAAGCCGGGTGGCGCGTACGAGTACACGAGCTACTGCCCTCTGACCACCGAAGTCGGCTCCATGCACGGCAGCTATCAGATGGTCACCGCGTCCGGCTCGCAGTTCGATGCCGAGATCCCGGCGTTCACGCTCTCCGTCCCGCACGCGGTGAACTGAGCCAACCGCAAGGGCGACACGCCCTCCAGGTGCCGGACGGCTGCTTGGTACAGTGGGTTTTCCCCCACGTTTTGCCGCCTCGTTCCCCAGGATGCGCCGCCCGGCGGGCGGAGAGGGTCCCCATGTCTTCTCACGAATCGAATCCCCCCCTGTACCAGACCATGAGCACGCTGCGGGCGGTCCGGCGGCTCCGACCCGATCCGATCCCGAGCGACGTGCTGCGCCGCGTGCTGCAGGCTGCCACCTGGGCGCCGTCCGGCGGCAACCTCCAGCCGTGGAAGGTGGTCCTCGTGCAGGACCCTGCACTCAAGACGGGTCTGCGCGACCTCTATCGGCCGGAGTGGCAGAGCTACATCGCGGTGTACGACCGGCGCCTCGCCTCCCTCGAGGGCGAGGCACGCGCTCGCGAGGAACGGACTCTCGCCGCGGGCAACACTCTGGCCGACAACCTCGGGGACGCGCCTGCGATCCTCGTCTTCTGCTTCAACCCGAAGTGGATGGCCATCACCGACTCCGCGCAGGACCGGCCTTCGGTGGTGGGCGGAGGATCGGTCTACCCGGCGGTTCAGAACGCCCTGCTCGCCGCTTGCGCCGAGGGCCTCGGCTGCACGCTGACGACCCTGTTGTGCCGTCGCGAGAGGGAGGTGAAGGAGCTCCTCGACATTCCCGACGACTGGTACACCTGCGCCATGGTGCCCCTCGGGTATCCCGTCGGGCGGGGGCACGGGCCCATCCGGCGCCGGCCGATCGAGCAGATGGCCTTCACCGACCGCTGGGGGCAGGATCTCGAGCTCGGCGCCGAGGAGACCGCCTCATGACCACGCCACTCGCCGGACGCGTCGCGGTCATCACCGGCGCAGCGAGCGGCATCGGCCTGGCTCTGGCGAAACGCGCCACGACCGAGGGCATGATCGTCGTGGCGACCGACATCGACGAGCAGGCCCTCGACGACGCACGTCGCGAGATCACCGGCCTGGGAGGCCAGGTGCACACCCGCATCGTCGACGTCGCCGAGGCCGCGCACCTGGACGCCCTCGCCGACGACATCTACGACCGCTTCGGCGAGGTCGCGCTGCTCTTCAACAACGCCGGGGTCGCTGTCATCCGCCCCTTCCTCCAGACCACTCTCGAAGACTGGAAGTGGACGCTCGACGTCAACCTCTGGGGAGTCGTGCACGGCATGCGCTCCTTCCTGCCGCGGATGGTGCAGCAGCACGGCGGCGCGACGATCATCAACACGGCATCTGCGGCCGGACTGACGTCTCCCTCCGGACTCGCCCCCTACAACGTCACCAAGCAGGGCGTGGTGGCCCTCACCGAGACCGTCGAGCGCGAGCTGCGCGAAGAGGGTGTCGAGCACGTCCGGGTGGCGGTCCTGTGCCCCGAGCTGGTCGCCACGCAGATCCATCGGGCGGAGCGCAACCGTCCACCCAGACTCGCCAACGACACAGAGCTCGAGAACCGGGCCGCGAGGCTCGAGCAACCGATGCAGGACGCCATGAAACCCTACGAGGTCGCCGATCTCGTCTTCGCGGGCCTCGAGCGCGACCTCGTGCACATCCTCACCCACCCCGAGTCCACCGGCGCGGCGCTGCAGTCGCGCGTCGAGGAGATCCTGGCGGGCGGAGGCGACGGCTCGGTCGAGAACTGAGCCCGGGACGAACCGCGGTTCCCAGACACCGCGGGCCCGCATAGACTCGGATCCCAGCCGTCCAGCGCTCCGCTCGCGCGTCGAGCGCCGGTACCTGCCACCTTCCCCGAGGACGATGCGCTAACTCGAGCACTCCCTCCGTCCACCTTTGGTCTGACGTCGCTCCCTGCCCCGGGGAGCTCGGAGTTCTCGACGCACCGCGAGCCTGCTCGCGCGTGCCTGCCCGCGGCCGACTCCGCCGCGGCGCGGCCTTCTGGCCGCCTCGGAGCGCATCCATGTCTCGTGAAACCGGCACCTCGGCCGTCTCGCATCACCCTCCCCTCCTCCAACTGCACCAAGCCGCCGTCTCCTTCGGTCCCCGGAGGGTCTTCGAAAGCCTCGACCTCGCCGTTCATGGCGGAGAGATCGTGGCGCTGTGCGGCGCCAACGGGTGCGGCAAGACCACGCTGCTGGCCGCTGCCGCCGGTCTGCAGGTGCTCGACCGCGGGCATCGGAACGTGCCAGGTGAGCCCCCCGTGCTGGTTCCCCAGCGCCTGGAGCTGCCGGGTGCTCCTGACTCCCGGCACTCGTCACCCCCCGTCGAAGCCTGGCTCCTGCGCCATCATCCGGCGCTCTTCCCGCTCGCCTGCGAGATCGCTGCCTCCCGGTGGGACCGCCTCGGGGAGTTCGACGACCTCGATGGACACACGGTTCGCGCGCACGCAGAGCGATGGGCACGGCGCTTCGACGTGGAGGATCTCCTCGAGCGATCGATGGGCGAGCTCTCGATGGGCCAGCAGAAGCGGGTGGAGCTCGCCGCCGCATTCGCCGCCGGGCCCCGGCTCCTGCTGCTCGACGAGCCCACCAACGGCCTCGACCTGCGCGCGATCGCCGAGCTCGAGAGTGCGCTCCACGAAGTGCGCTCGGCCGGCTGCGGGGTGTTGCTGATCAGCCACGACCGGGAGCTCCTGGATCGCATGTGCGATCGATCTCTCCTCTTCGTTCAGGGCGCCGCCGCGCGAGGCGCCGGTCACCTCCGCACGGCGACGGCACTCCTCGAGGCCCAGGGCGGCTACACCGCGGTGCGCCGTCTCTCCGGCACGCTGCGCGACGCGGCCGTTCACCAGTCGCGCACCATCCAGAAGAAGATCCGAGCCCTCGAGGAGGACGCCCGGAGGCGCAGCGGCTGGTCGGACGCCAAGGAGGCGTCCAAGCGCGGCGCCGGGGCCGCCAAGCCCTACATCGCGAAGCGGGCGAAGAAGATGATGAAGCGGGCCAAAGACGCCGAGCGCCGCGCGCTGCGCCAAGAGGAGGACCTCCGCCGAACGAAGCCCTTCGTGGAGAAGAGCCTGCACCTGCCGATCCCCCAGCGCCCGCCGAGGATGCGGACACTGGTGCGCGCCGAAAGCCTGGAGCTGGCGCACGGCACGAGGCACCCGATCGATCTCACGCTCCACAGCCACGACAAGGTCGGTCTGCTCGGAGTCAACGGTGCCGGCAAGACCACCCTTCTCCGTACGCTCGCGGGCGACCTCGCGCCTCGCGGCGGCAGGCTCCACCTGGCCGAAGCTGCGACGGCCTGGCTCCCTCAGGATGCACTCGAGACGTTTCGCGGCTCGACCCTCGAAGAGCACTTCGCGTCGAACAGCAGCGGGCTCGACGAGCCGCGGAGGCTGCTCGGCGGCATGGGTATCCGCGGCAGTCGCCCGACCGAGCCGCTGGAGACTCTGTCGATGGGCGAACGTGTCCGCGCTGCAATGGTGCATCTCGTGCTCTCGCAGGCCGACTTCTACCTGCTCGACGAGCCGACGGCGCACCTCGACCTCGAGTCGGTCGAGCGCGTGAGTGCGCTGCTACGTCAGGTCCCGGCCGGCTTCCTGGTCGTGAGCCACGACCGGAGGCTCCTCGCCGAGGTCTGCGAGACCTTGTACCAGCTCGACGAGGGTGGTCTCCACGAGCTCTGACCGATGTCAGGGCGGGGCGTGTCAGACGGGCGCGGCCTGGAGCTCTCCGCGGATGGCGTAGCGCAGCAGCTCGATCACCTGCTCGGACGTCCGCGCCACCAGCGCGAAGGCGTCGACCTCCTTGAGCGCATGGTCGAACTCCGCGGGCTGCACCACGATCATCGGCTTGCCGAGAGCCGCGGCATACCCCGCGTCGAACGCCGCGTTCCACTGCCGGTACTTGTCGCCGAAGCGCACCACCACGATGTCGGCCTCGGCGATCAGGGTGCGCGTGCGCAGGGCGTTGACCTTGGCACCCTGGTTGTCCTTCCAGAAGGGGTCGTCCTGCGCGCCGAGGATTACGACGCCACAGTCGTCGCTGGCAGCGTGGTCGGTGACCGGCGCCGTCAGGGAGACGGGCAGCCCCGCATCGCCCGCGCCGCGACGGATGGTGTCACGCCACTCGGTGTGAATCTCCCCTGACAGATAGACCTTCCACGTTCGTTCCATCGTGCACCTCCGGACATGTGGCAACGCTCGAGAGGCGCGAAGAGTAGCAGCTACACTGACGCCATGAAGACTCTCCGCTGGCTCAACGCCCTCAACTGGGCGGTCGTACGCACACTGGGGCGACGGCTCCTCGGGCGTCGGAAGCGTCCGAGCTGGTCCCTGCGCACGGAGATCATCCAACAGACGATGCACGCGACCCTCGTCGCGAGCCTGCGCAACGGCGTCGAGTGGTTCCGCACCATGCAGTCGCGAGGCGCCCAGAAGGTCTTCTTCGCTGACGTGGTCACCTTCGAGGAGGGTCAGGTGGGTGGCGTCCCCGGTCTCTGGTGCATGCCGCAGAACCAGACCATCGAGCGCGCGGTCCTCTACCTGCATGGCGGCGGCTACGTCTTCGGTGATCCGAGCACGTATCGCGATCTCTGCGCGCGCATCGCGGTCGGTGCGAGCGCGCGGGTGTTCTGCCCGCACTATCGGCGCGCGCCGGAGCACCCCTGCCCCGCGGCGCAGGACGACGCCCTCGCGGCCTTTCGCGGCATGCTCGAGCAGAGCCCCGGCGGCGAGCTCTGCCTCATGGGCGATTCGGCGGGTGCCGGACTCGTGATGGCCACGCTGCTCTCGCAACGCGACGCCGACGGCGCCCTTCCGGGTGGCGCCGTGCTGATGTGTCCGTGGGTCGACCCCCACGGCGGAGGAGCCTCCATGGAGGCACATCAGGAGACCGACATCGGACCCGCTTCGTGGATCCGCTGGTGTGCGGAGCTCGCGGTTCCACCCGAGCTCGCCGAAGATCCCCGGCTCCGCCCCACGAGCGGCGAGCTCGGTGGGCTTCCTCCGGTGCTGCTGCAGGTGGGCGGAGCCGAGATGCTGCACGACCAGGGGATTGCTCTCGCCCAAGCCCTTCGCGCGGCCGAGGTCGACACGGAACTGCACGTGGAGCCCGACATGTTCCACGTCTGGCAGCTGCTCGCCTCGCAGATCGAGGCGGGAGAGAAGGCCCTCGAGCAGATCTGCCGCTTCGCACGCGCCCACACCTGAGGCCGCGTCGGCGCTCCACGGCGAGAACGGCACAACCGGTACGTGGTGCGGGGCCGTAGTCAGGGTGAGTCGCGACCCTCCGGGTCGCCCGAACACTGAGAACCACGGGCTCCGCCCGTCTCGGACTACCAAAAGGTCCCCGATATGCACATCCTCCCCAGCCCCCTCCCCCGCCGAAAGCTCCGCCCGACCCTCGTCGCTGCCCTCGTCACGCTCCTCTTCGCCGGCGCGCTCGCCGCGGCTGACGAGGTACCGAGCACCTGGTCCAAGAAGTTCTTCGCCGTGAAAGGCACCTGGTCGCTCGAGGAGAGCGGTGGAACGACCTACCTCGTCCTCGACGAGGCCTTCTCCACGAAGAACGCGCCGGATCTCAAGCTCTTCCTCTCGCCTGCGGGCGCCAGCTCACTGAACGGCAAGAACGCGACGAACGACGCGCTCTTCGTTGCCAAGCTGACGTCGAACAAGGGGGCCCAGCGTCATGCGCTCCCTGCCGGCACCAACCTCTCGAAGTACAAGACCCTGGCACTACACTGCGAGAAGTACTCCAAGCTCTGGGCCGTCTCCGACCTCCCCTGACCGGGCGATCCCAGGCGTGGGGGTTGGTTACACTCGCCCCGCATGAAGATCCTGGAGTTTCGTTCTTCGGCACCCCCCGACGCGCTCGCGGGAGGCTCCGCGGAAGCGCCCGCCTGGTCCGCTGAGCGCGCTCTCGGCGGGCGCGACGTGGAGCTTCCGGCCTGGCTCGCGCAACCGCCGGAGCGCGGGCCTCGCTTCGACAGCGTGGTGGTGCGCGGGAGCGGCATCGGCGCCCTCACGACAGCGGCTCGCCTCGCCCGGTCGGAGCACTTCGCGGGGCGCGTCACCGTCGCCGGGCCGAAGCTCGAGGCCACTCCGCGACTCATCGGCGGCTGCACTCTCCGAGTGCGCGCGCTCGACTACGTGGCGCTGGCCCTCGGCCGCGCACGGCTGGACCTGGTGAACGAGCTCTACGGCGACGAAGAGACCGCACACGCCGCCGCCACGTTCCGCCAGCGGGCCGTCTACGTGCACGACAAAGACGCGGCGGCGCGCCTGGGCCGATCGGGCACCTGGATGCAGGCGTCGTC
Source organism: Candidatus Multivoraceae bacterium (assembly GCA_965223385.1). Classification (GTDB taxonomy): domain Bacteria; phylum Acidobacteriota; class Thermoanaerobaculia; order Multivoradales; family Multivoraceae; genus JBCCLJ01. Next base: position 467,341 of record CBDCWR010000005.1, read on the forward strand.
CCACGCTCTCGAGCACGCGGTCGCCTTCGGCATTCGCAACGGCAACCTCCGCGGCATCCTGGAGCGCGCCGTGGAGGGTCTCGACGTGCGGTGGGTCGACGAGGTCCCCGCCTCACGGGACGAGTGCCTCGATCTCGCACGGGGAGAGCAACCGCTCTTGGTGGACGCGGCCCACAAGCCGATGGCCGAAGGCCGCCCCGGCCCTGCGGTCGTCGGCTGGGTGGCGGCGTCGCAGGTGACCCTGCGCAGATCGAGCCGCGAGACAGATGCCGAGATGCCCCTGGTGCGCACCGGCGACGCCATGATTGCCGCCGTCTACCGCGGCACGGGCCTCGACCTCGCCGTCTTCTACCCGTTTGCCGACGAGCTCACGCCACAGGCGAACTACTACGGCATCTTCTACCGCATGCTTCCTCTCGCCGAGAAGGAGCGCGGTGACCAGCACGTCGCCGAGCTGCGCAGCCGCCTCCAGCGCGTGGCCACGGCGCTCGGGCTGCATCCGATCTCCGAGCAGCAGACCCGCGGTGAAGCGATTGTCCCCCGCTACCCCTGGGGCGAGATCGAGGAGAGCACGCCGGGTGTGCTCCACCTCCAGAGGACCTACGACGCCTGCGCACCGATCATCGCCGGTGACGGCATGGCACGCTCCGCACTCGGAGGTTGGCTCGCGAGCGAGGCGATCCTACGCGGCCAAGATCCGAGCCGAGCCGTCAACCGGGCTCTGCGCCGGTGGCGCAGGGCCAATCGGCACCTGGCCTGGGTGATGACTTCGCTCGCACCGATGGCAGCACCGCTCCTGCGCTCGATCCCCGGCCCCGGTGTCCGCCTGGTCGCCAATGTCCCCGACATGTGGGCCGGCGTCGGCTGAGGTCGGCGCGATCTAGTCGGCGCGCTGCCAGGCCCAGCGCAGCCAGCCGCTCACTTCGCGGCCCGCCGCGGGCAGGCCGAGCTGCGCCTCGTACCCGCGGTCGCCCAGATTCGTGGCGCGCAGGGTCACCTGCAGCTGGTCCGTGGCGCTCCACGTGGCCGCCACCCCCGTGGTCACGAAGCTCGCCAGGAGCTCGGGCTCCGGCGCGAGCGCGAGCTGGTCGAGCTGGTCATCGACCCAGCGCGCATTGAGCGCCAGCTCGAAGCGCTGCGCGGCCCTCCACGTGAGCCATGCCGTGCCGTAGCTCTCGGGGCGAAAGCGCAGCGCGGCTCCGGTACGCGGATCCTCCACGTCTTCGAGGGTTGCGGTCAGGTGAGCCGACCACGTCCGCCGACGCCAGGCGAGCTCGAGCTCGGCCCCCTCCGAGCGCACCTGGGCCCGATTCACCAGCTGAAAGGTCGCGAAGTCGAAATCGATCAGGTCCTCGTAGTCGACGGAAAAGAGCGTGAGCGTCGCCTCGGGGCCCGTCGCGCGCTCCGCGCCCAGCGTGACTCCCACCTCGAAGCCCTCCGACGTCTCGGAGCGCAGCTCCGGGTTGCCGCCAATGGCCGCCGGCGATCCGAGTGCGTACAGGCTCGGCAGCTTGAACGACCGAAAGCCCGCGGCGCGGAGGCGCCAGGCGGCGCCGGGCTCGATCGAGACCGCAAAACGCGGGCTCCACTCCTCCCCGCCACCTTCGAAGGCATCGCCACGCACACCGAGCTCCGTGCTCCACCGCTCGCCACCGACGACCCACTCGGAGAACACACCAACCTGATCCCGCTCGAGTGCGTAGGAGGCCGGGAGATCGAACCCGAAAACCTGCGCCAGCCGCAGGAAGCCATCGTTGCGCCCGTCCTCGCGCCGGCCTTCCACGCCGAAGCTGAGCCGCCCGGCGCGCTCCATGGAGCGCGAGAGCGTGCCACCGACCCGCAGCTCGCGAAAGCGCGTGTCGTCGCGCACGGAGGGCACCACCGGACCAATCGCGGGCACGTCACGGAGGAGGTCGCGCGCCAGCCACGTGACACGAGCCGTGCCGGAGAGCGCACCGCGGTTGAAGGAGGAGAAGAGGCCGGCTGCGAGCTCGTCCTGGTTGGACGCGCGGAGCTCTCCCGAGCCCAGCCGCACGCCCCCGGCGCCCTCCGCGTAGTCGAGAGCGCGCCAGTCGGCAACACGCAGGCGACCGCGAAGCTCGTCCCGGCCGGCCGACAGCGGCGCGTTGCCGCGCACAAGCCCCTGGAACTGTTCGAAGCGATCCTGCGCCGCGCGCTGCTCCTCCCGGCGATACAGCAGGCTCGCCGCAACGAACGAGCGCTCGCCGGGAGTGGTGGCGCCCGACACGCCGGCATGGCGCAAGCGAGAGTTGCCGGCGGCCAGCTCGCTGCCGACACGCGGCCGCGATTCTGAGCGCGTGATCAGCTGCAGAGCTCCGGCGATGCCACTGGAGCCGTACACGGACGAGACGTTGCCACGCACCACCTCGATGCGCTCGAGATCCAGCAGGAACAAAGGCCCCAGCGGCACGGCACCGCCGAGCGCGTCCGTGGTGTCGTTCAGCGGAATCCCATCGAGCAGCACGAACGAGAAGTTCGGATCGCCCCCGCGCATCCTCGCCACCTGACCACCACCGCGCGGGAGACCCGTCTCCACTCGCGCACCGGGAACGAAGGCGAGCGCATCGCTCGCGCTTCGGGCCCCGGTCGCGCGCAGCGCTTCGGTCTCCAGAACGTCCACGGAGACGGCGCTGGTCGCCAACGGCTGCGCCCTGACGGTCGACGTCTCGTACACCACGACGTCGTCGTCGGAGGGCTCCTGGGCAACGGCGGTAGCCGCTAGAGCGAGACCGGCGAGGAGTGAGACGGCGCGAAGGAGGAAAGGCACGATCGAGACTCTCGGTTCGTTGGCCGCCAAGTGTGCCACGAGGGGCAGCGGAGCGGCAGCCCGCGGCTCCGGCGGCGATCGCGCTACGATCCGAGCCAACTCAGGAGCTTCTCACCATGCGCGACCTTCTCCCTTCTCCACTCCACGGCCCCTTCGCCGCCCTCGCGGCGATTGTCCTCATCGCAGTCGGGAGCCCGCTCCGAGCCGAGACCGAGCGGTTCTCGCTGCAGAGCAAACAGAGCCTCCGCCCGGTTCGCGTGGCAACCGAGGCGACCGTGTACGACGGCAAGGCCGCCCTCCGGGTCACGGAGGCTCCCGGAGCCAAAGGGCCGGGTGAGGACAAGCTGGTGATCCTGTCGAGCTCGAGGTTCGACGACGGCACGATCGAGCTGGAGATCGCCGGCAGGAGGGCCGACGACGCGGGAGCCAATGCGCGCGGCTTCGTCGGCCTCGCGTTTCGCGTGAACCCGAACGCGTCGCAGTTCGAGTGCTTCTACCTCCGACCGACGAACGGCCGCGCCGAGGACCAGCTGCGCCGCAATCATTCGACCCAGTACTTCTCCTATCCCGACTACCCGTGGCACCGGCTCCGCGAGGAGACCCCCGGCAAGTACGAGGCCTACGCCGACCTCGTCCCGGGGCAGTGGACGAAGGTCAAGATCGTGGTCGATGGCAGCGAGGCGCGCCTCTTCCTGCACGGCGCCGAGCAGCCGACGCTCATCGTCAAAGACCTCAAGCACGGAGAGTCCCAGGGCCAGATCGCGCTCTGGATCGGCCCGGGAACGGAGGCCTACTTCACCGACGTCACGGTGACGCGCTGAGCACCCGAGGTGGCAGTCGGGCCTGAGAGCGAAGCGATCCGGCCGCTAGAGCTGCACCACCATCTTGCCGGTGTTCGCACCGGTGAAGAGCCCGATGAACGCTTCGGGGGCCTTCTCGATACCCTCGAACACCGTCTCCTTGTACTTGACCTGGCCGCTGTTGATCCAGCCTTCCATGTCGCTCCGGAACTGCTCGGCGAGGTGGTTGAAGTTGGAGACGATGAAGCCGCGGAGCGTGAGCCCCAGCCCGATCGCGAGGGCGAGGTTGTTGGGGCCAGGCACCGGCTCGGTCGCGTTGTACTGCGAGATCGCGCCACACAGAGCGATGCGTCCGTTCGGCCGCATGCCGCCCAGCGCCGCCTGGAGGTGATCGCCCCCGACGTTGTCGAAGTAGACGTCGATCCCCTCCGGCGCCCCCTGCCGGACGTGCTCCGGCAGGCTGCCCTCATGGTAGTCCCAGGCGTAGTCGAAGCCGACCTCCCGCAGCCACTCGACCTTGTCCGCAGAGCCGGCGGAGCCGAGCACGTGGCAGTTCTTGATCTTCGCGATCTGCCCGACGACGCTTCCCACGGCACCCGCGGCACCCGACACGAAAACCGTCTCACCGGGCTTCAGCTGCCCGATCTCGAGCAAGCCGACGTAGGCCGTCATCCCCGGCATGCCGACGACACCGAGGTACGCCGAAGGCGGAGCCTGCAGCTCACCCAGCGCCTGCAGTTCGGCGGCTGGCGCCGTGAAGCCCTCGCGCCAACCGCGACGGCTCATCACGTACTCCCCTTCGTTGAATCCGTCGGCACGCGACGCGACGACCTGGCCAACCACGCCGCCGTCCAGAACCTCCCCGACCTGAAACGGGGGCACGTACGACTTCCGATCGACCATACGGCCGCGCATGTACGGATCGACGCTCATGCAGACATTACGCACGGTCACCTCTCCGTCGCCGGCCTCCGGCACGGTCACCTGGGCAACCTCGAAGTCGTCGGGGGTCGGCATTCCGACGGGGCGCTGCTTCAGACGGATCTCGCGGCTTTCCATGCTCTAGCTCCTGCTCGTTGCGTCACGTTCTGAGGGGGCGGCAGCATAGCCGATGGCGCCCTCGGTCGAGCCCGCCGCCGCCCACGCGGTGCCGTCCGAAGCGAGGGCGTCGCCGTCCGCCACCGCTCGCTGGCGCGGAGCGTCCGACGTGCCGGAAAGCGACAGCACGACCGCAGCCGCGAGCGAAAGGGCACCCGCCACGGCGTACGACGCGGCGTAGCCACCCGAGAGGTCGTAGACCAGACCGAGCACCAGGGCACCGAGGCTGACGCCGACGCCGGATACGAGGGAGCCCACCGAGTAGATCCGGGGATAGTGCGCCACACCGAAGCTGGAGGCCAGCAGCAGTGGCTGCATGAGCAGCACGCTCCCGACCGTGAGGCCAAAGGCCCCCGAGCCGAGAAGCAGCTGCGATCGTCCTTCGGCCTGGCCCAGGGCCGTGAGCGTCAGCCCCTGGAGCGACATCAACGTGACGGTGAGCCCGCGCGACGAGATCCGCTGCGTCAGCCAACCCGTGATCAGACGGCCCACGATGCTCCCCGCAGAGAGAACCGACACCGCCGTGGCCGCGACCGCGGCACCCGCCCCCTCGCTCACGAGCTTGAACTGATGGGCAATTCCCCCCACCTGGGACATCATCGCGAGCACGTACGACGTGGTCAGGAAGAGGAAGAAGCGGCTCCGCACGGCGTCCCCGAAGCGGACCGATGCGAGCCCGGGGCCACTCCCGCCCGCCCCCGAAACGCCGCCCGAAGCCGGCGCCGGGCTGTCCCGCACGACGATCAGAACGAGCGGTACCACGGCCACGAGGTAGAGCACGGCCATCACCCGGCCCCCACCCTCGAGCCCGAGCTCCTGAACCAGGCGGGCGGAGAGCGGCGCGATGAACATGCCGCCGACGGACAATCCCGTGGTGGTGATGGCGAGCGCCGTGGAGCGGCGCTCCTCGAACCAGCGCGCGACGAGTGTCGTCCCGGCCACGAGGCCCGAACCGGCGAAGCCGACCCCGAAGATCGCAAACACCAGGTACACGCTGGTCAACGTCCGGGCCTCGCCGAGGAGCGTCAGGGAGAGGGCGCAGATCAGCACGCCCCCGACGATGGGAACGCGCGCGTCGAAGCGCTGCAGCAGAGCCGCCACGCCGAGGCCCGCGACCCCGCTCACGAAGAAGAAGATCGTGGTCGCGAGCGACACCTGGCTCACCGAAAAGCCACGCTCGGCGGTCAGCGCGCCGATCAGGACGGACTGGTTGTAGAAGCCGAAGCCCGAGCTGAACGCCAGCATCACGAACAGCGCGCCCACGACCCGCCAGGCGCGGGGGTTCTCTCCGGCGGGGCTCATGGCTCGGGCGCCGCCGCGGCGCGCAGCAGGCCGCTCAACGAACGCGAGGTCCGACGGTCTCGATGAAGCGGTCGAGTACCGGCACCTTCTGGTCCATGCCCCCCAGGTTGAAGTCGGGCACGATGAACTCGTCGACGCCAGCATCGCGGTAGGCACAGATCACCTCTGCGACCTCTTCGGGACGCCCGACCACGCGCGGCATGGTGACGGGGCTGGCCCGGATCTTCTCGAGCCAGGCCGCTTCGTCGCTCATGAAGAGGAGGGCGACGGCCGATCGCTCGATCGCTGCAGGATCGCGGCCGACCGCAGCGCAGTGCCCGTTGAGGATCTCCATCTTGTGCACCAGCGTCGCCACGTCGCCCCAGACGTTCCACTCGTCGGCGAGCTCCGCGACGATGCGGAGCGTCACCTTCTCGCCTCCGCCCCCGATCATGAGGGGCAGGGAGCCGACCGGCTTCGGCTCGAGCGGCGCTCCCCGCAGGGTGTAGTGCTGGCCTTCGAAGTCGGTGACGTGCTGCTCCCGGAGCGAGCGGATGACCGCACACGCCTCGCGGAGCCGCGCCAGGCGGCCCGGAACGTCCGAGAACTCGATGCCGTACGCGCGATGCTCGTTCTCCTGCCACCCGGCCCCGAGGCCCAGGACGACGCGCCCGCCGCTGATGTGGTCGACCGTGGTCGCCATCTTGGCGAGCACCGCCGGGTGCCGGTAGGTGTTGCCCGTCACGAGCGGCCCGAGCCGCAGCCGCGGCACGGCACCCGCGAGCGCGGCGAGCACGGTCCAGCACTCGTACCAGTCGCCGTGCACGTCCTCCGCGTTCGGCATGAAGTGGTCTGCGTACCAGATGCCGTCCCAGCCCGTGGACTCGACGTGGCGGGCGAGCTGCAGCACGTCGCTGTAGGGCTGCGTCGGATTGGGCCAGAAGCTCAGGCGCATGGATCTCTCCAGGGTGCGGCGGCGCCGCGAGCAGCGCCTGGGTGGGGGTGCGCGCGGAGTCTACGCCAGCTCTCACGGACGCGCGCATACGCTGGCCCGCGCTAGACTGGCGCGGTGAGCGACTCTCCGAAACCCCTCCAGCTGTTCGTGTACTCGGACTACCTCTGACCCTGGTGCAAGGTTGCAGCGGTCCGGCTGCACGAGCTCCAGGAGGCCTTCGGCGACGCCATCGACGTCGAGTGGAAGAGCTACCTCCTCCGCCCGGAGACGTCGCCGAGCCCGCGATCTCCCGAGGCGTTCCGGGACTACACGAAGTCGTGGTCGAGGCCGGCGGCTGAAGAGCCGCGCGCCGCGTTCCGACCCTGGACCACGGAGGAGCCTGCGCCTTCGCACAGCGTGCCGCCGCACGTCGTCGCAAAGGCCGCGCAGCGCCTCGGCGCGAGAGAGTTCGACGCGCTGCACGACCTCCTGCTCGAGGCGTACTTCGAGCGCAACCTCGACATCACGCGAGAGGGCAACCTGCGCACCCTTTGGGAGCAGGCAGGCCTGCCCGCCGACGCCTTCCCCGACCTCGAAGACCCAGAGCTGACGCAGGAGGTCTTCGCCGACCACATGGAGGCCCTCGAGAACGGCGCGGGCGGCGCGCCCGCCGTCCGGCTCGACGGCACGTTCGGGGTTCTCATGGGCGCCCAGCCGACCGCGGTGTACACCCGCTGGATGGAGCGAGTCCTGGAGCGTCGAGGCCCGACCGACGAGGCCTAGCGCGCGGGCGCTCCGGTCCGCGCGAGCCAGTCGAGGGCCACGACGACGTCGCTACGGCGCAGCGGTGCCGTCGATGGAGTCGGAGGCCTCAGCGTCAGGAAGCGGCCCTCGTCGGTCACCTGAAAGCCCGCGGCGGCCGGGTCGCCCCGCGTCCCGACCGGCCACAGATCGACGTCCCGCCGCAGGTGTGTCTGGGTCTCGCCGATGCGGAGTGCCACGCCGTCGTAGGCGAGTGTGTTGGACTCCAGGCTCTGACGGGACGTGTTCCAGTAGTACACCGCCTCGCTGTCCTGGCTGAAGACGGGTCGACGCGCGCCTCCGGACGAGACCTGCCACTTCCGCCCCATGGCCGGGAAGGGCTGCACGTAGATCTGGTAGACGTTGTCGAGCTCGTCCGATTCGTACGAGACCAGTCGACCGTCGGACGAGACCACGGCTTCGGCTTCGTTGAACTGCGTACAGCGCAGGCACCGTGGCGGTCCCGTCGCGACCGGCATCTCACCCGAGACGTCGACCTCCAGGATCTTGAGATCCCACCCCTGCTCCGGGTCGCGCTCCTGATAGAGCACGAAGCGGCCGTCGGCGCTCCACCAGCACGGCAGGAGGATGTTGTCGCCCTCCAGCAGAGGCTGCGAGGAGCCACCGCCGTCCGGTCGGATGACGTGGAGATCCAGGCGCGCCCGATCGCCGGACGCGAAGACCACGTAACGACCGTCCGGGCTCCAGACCGGACGGATTCCGCCGTTGTACGACAAGCGCGTGAGCTGGTCGCGCCCGCGATCGATGAGCCACAGGTCCTGGCCGTCCACCGAGATGGTGCTCGCCGCCAACCGCGCGCCGTCCGGCGACCACCGCGCGCTGCTGAAGACCCGCGCCTCTCCGCCGTATGGCTCGAACTGCCCGCCGCGCGAGAGGATCACGGGCTGACTCTCCTCCTCCACGGGGTAGCCGGGCCGATACACCGCGGTGCCGTTGTCGGCGATCGAGAACTGGGTGCCGCCGTTGCGCGGGTCGTACCCGACCCCGTCGAGCGCCACCTCCGGCGAGCCATCCAGCTCGAAAGTGCCCGGGAGGAACCGCGCCACGTACAGACGACCCGCGCGCGCGAACGCCAGCCGGCCGTCGGGCAGCATGCGGCCGAAGCCGGCGCGCTGCATCACGGTCCGGCGCTCGCCCGTCGCCAGGTCCTGCACGACGAGGTCGGCGTCGTCGAAAGAGGCCCCCTCGAGCTGCGCCGTGTAGAGCACGGACTGGCCGCCCTCGAGCACCTGCGGCCAGCGATGCGAGCGCTCCACCCGCGAGGGGTCGAGCTCGGTCGCCGCTTCGATTGGCCCTCCATCCTCGGAGACGCGAAACAGCGGGCTGGTCTGGGTCTGCGCGAAGAAGATCTCGCCGTCGCCCCAGGCCGCTCCACGGGAGTTACCGCCCACCTCGGCAACCGGAATCACGGGGCCGCCCGACAGTCGGACCTTTTTCAGCTGGCGCTCGGAGAAGAAACCCACCCATTCCCCGTCCGGGGAGAAGAACGGCTGGTGCGCCTCCTCGGAGCCCTCGACCCGTCGCACCTCGGTCGAGGCGAGGTCCCGCAGGTAGAGCTGTAGCGGCCCGTCACCCTCGCGCCCGGCGAAGGCCACGCTACGCCCGTCGGGCGAGACGACGACAACGGTGCTGTAGTGCGTCCAGAAGTTGGTCCCAGGAGCAGGGAGAACCTGCAGGGTCAGCGGCAGCGGGGGCGCCGCCGGTTCGGGGCGGAAGAAGAAGATCGCACCGGCGAACAGGAGCGCCATCGCCGCCACGGTCCAGGGCACCAGCTGGCGACGCACCGCCACCGGAGCGGCATCGACCACACTGTCGGGGTCTTCGAGCCACTCCTCGATTACGATGCGGGCATCACCGATGTGCTGCAACCGGCGCGAGATGTCGCGGGTGAGGCACCGGCGCAGGAGCCGCCGCACGCTCTCGGGCACGGCGGCAGGCAGCCGCTCCCAGTCGGGGTCCTCCCGGAGCACCGCGGCCAGCGTGTCGGACGGGGTCTTGCCGTCGAACAGGCGGGTCCCGGTGAGCATCTCGTACAGGACGCAGCCGAAGGCCCAGATGTCGGCGCGGCGGTCGACGGCCACACCCCGTGCCTGCTCGGGGCTCATGTAGCCGGCCGTGCCCAGGATCACGCCCGTGCGTGTGGCGGCCGTGGCCGTGTCGTCGCCGGCACGCTGCGACGGGAGCTCCGTCTTGGCGAGCCCGAAGTCGAGGATCTTGACCTGGCTGTCGTCCGAGATCTTGATGTTCGCCGGCTTGAGGTCACGGTGCACGATCCCCGCGGCATGCGCGGCCTCGAGCGCGCCCGCGATCTGATGCGCCACCGCCAGGGCCTTGCGTACCTGCAGGCTGCCGCGATCCAGACGCTCGGAGAGCGTCGTCCCAGGCACCAGCTCGAGCACGAGGTACGGGCGATCGTCTTCCCGCTCGAGCCCGTAGATGGCACCAATGTGCGGGTGGTTCACCGCCGCCAACGCCCGCGCCTCGCGATCGAAACGCTCGAGCTGCTCCGGCGCCGACATGTCGTCAGGGAGCACCTTGATGGCCACCTCGCGCCGGAGCCGCGTGTCGCTCGCGCGGTACACCTCTCCCATGCCACCGGCGCCCAGCAGGCCCTCGATCTTGTACGTGCCGAGCGAGCTCCCCGGAGTGATCGAGCTGTCGCTCTCGAGCTCGCGCCGCACGTGGTCGCCGAAGGCGCCGTCCATCGCACCGCCGGGCATCACCTCGCCGCTGTCGAGGCTCTCGAGGAGACGTTCCACCTGCGCGCGGATCTCCTCACTCGGGCTCTCTCGGTCGAGAAAGCCGCGACGCTCTTCCGGCGCGAGGTCGAGCGCGGCATCGAAGAGCCGGTCGACCACTTCGAAACTCTCCTTCTCGAGCACGGACGAACCTCTATCTCAGGGACTGGCGGGCCCTCGATCCTACCAGTCACCCGAAGGCCGTGCCCGTTGCCGACGTCAGGAAAAGCGCTCCCACGCGGCCTGCCGCGAGACGCCGAGAGCTTCGCCGATGGCCGCCCAACTGACGCCTCGCTCCCGCAAGAGCTCGACGTGCCGCTGCAGCGTCTCGCGCGCTTGATCGACCATCGCGGACGAGGATCTCATCGCTGCGAGCAGCGCCTCCTCGTCGAGCGCATCCCATCCGAACGTGGCGACGGCGTCGCTGGTGAGAACGTCGTTGCACTTGCCGACGCACTCCCCGCAGATGTTGACCCCGGGCCCCCCGACCAGGTGCGCGACCTGGGTCTCGTCGCGCCGGCAGAAGGCGCAGAACAGCCGGTCGCCACGTCCGAACCACCTTCCCCAGCCGGCTCCACCCCGTCGCGTCGTGTCGTTGGGCATCGTCTCCTCCTTCTGGGCTCCAGACCGCGTCTTGCGGACACTCGTCAAGATATCCTTGACGCAAGGTTGATGTCAAGTATCTCCTGACGAGCGGTGCGCTACCATCGCCGCGATCTCAACCAGCCAGGAGACAGAACATGAAGGTGGACAGCGGACTCTCGAACCTCGACCTCGCCGACGCACCGCGCCGCGCCCGCGAGATCGAGGAGATGGGCTACGACGCGATGATCTCGGCCGAGACCTCGCACGATCCCCTCTTTCCCCTGCTTCTCGCAGCCGAGCACACCGAGCGCATCGAGCTGATGACCTCGATCGTGGTCGCCTTCGCTCGCTCTCCCATGACCCTCGCCGGCCAGGCGCACGACCTGAACTCCTATTCGAAGGGCCGCTTCATCCTCGGCCTCGGCTCCCAGATCAAACCGCACATCACGAAGCGCTTCAGCATGCCGTGGTCGAGCCCGGCCGCGCGCATGCGCGAGTTCATCCTCGCCATGCGCGCCGTGTGGGACTGCTGGTACGACGGCAAGCCGCTCGACTTCCGCGGCGACTTCTACACGCACACGCTGATGACGCCCATGTTCACACCGACCGACACGCAGTACGGGCCCCCGAAGGTTGCCCTCGCCGCCGTCGGCCCTCTCATGTCCAAGGTCGCCGGAGAGGTCGCGGACGGACTGATCGTGCACGCGTTCACGACGAAGGCCTACATGGAGAGCGTCACGCTGCCAGCCATCGAAGAGGGGCTGGCCAAGTCGGGGCGGTCCCGGTCCGACTTCCAGCTGATCTACCCCGGCTTCGTCGTCAGCGGCGCGGACGAGGAGTCGTTCGAGCAGGCGAGCACCGCCACCCGCAAGCAGATCGCCTTCTACGGTTCGACCCCTGCCTATCGCCCCGTGCTCGAGACCCACGGCTGGGGCGATCTCCAGGACGAGCTGAACGCCATGTCGAAGCGCGGGCTGTGGGACGAGATGGGAACCCGCATCACCGACGACATTCTCGGTGAGTTCGCCATCGTCGGGGAGCCCCACGAGGTGGTCGCCAAGTTCAAGGAGCGGTTCGGTGGAATCGTCGACCGCACCTCGATGTCGTTCCCCTGGGCCGACGGCGACACGAAGCGGGCGCTGGTCGAGGAGCTGCGCTCCTAGCCCGCCTCGCTCGGCGTCTCGGGAGAGGTGATGGACCGCACCTCGGGAGGAGCCACGCGCCGCAGCACCAGGAAACCTCCCCCGTCGCTGTGCTCGAGGTCGAAACCCTCGAGCGCGTCGAGGGGTGCGCCGGAAAGCTCTTCGAGGCGCGCGGCCGAGTGGGTGCTGAGCACGATCTGCTCGAACCTCCCCAGCCACTCCGCGACCGGCGCGTTCTGCGGTCCGCGGTCCGGGAAGCCGAAGTCGCCGGCGACGGCGTTCAGGTGGAAGGCGCTTTCGAAGTCCGCGTACAGCTGGCACGTGCCCTCGTCGCACAGCACGGCGCTTCGGTGGCGATCCACCTCATCATGCGCCGCGAAGACCATGGCGGCGTCAGCTGCTCGCGCTTCCATCCAGCGGGCATCACGCAGCGGCGCACGTGGCGCCAAGGCGTGGACCAGCAGGGAGAACGCGAGGAGCGCGCCGAGGCACCACTCCGCAGCGCGCTCGGCCGCCTTTTCTCCAGGGTCGCGCAGAGCCCACCAGAGCAGGAGCGGCAGCACCATCATGGCGGCAACGAACGGTCGGGGGTGAAGCGCCGCGTAGAGCCAGCCCAGGTCGTGCGCCCACCGACTGCGAAGGAGAGCCGCGACCACGATCGCCGCAGGCGCTCCGAGGCACGCGAGCTGCCCCAGCGCCGGCGCCCAACGCGACGCGACCAACGGCGCTGCGAGAGCAACCCCACAGAGCCCGAAGAAGACGACGCTCTGCGGCACGCCGCGAGAGAGCTCGTAGCCGGTCCACCGGAAGTACACGAGGGCAAGGACCAGCCAGCCGCCGCCGACCGCCGCGAGGACCCGACACAGCGCGCGACGCTCAGGGCTCCAGAGATACAACAGAACGACCGCAAAGCCGGCCAGCAGCATCGCCTCTTCGCGGCCGCCGAGGGCCAGGAGAAAGGCCGCGACGATGGCCGCAGCCGGCAGCCGCAGCAGCACGGCAAAGAAGCACGCGAGCACTCCCGGAGCCAGCACCTGGTAGGGGCGCAGATCGAAGGTCGCGTGGTGCAGAAACGCCGGGAAGACAACGTAGGCGCTTCCGAGCAGCGCGAGCAGGCGTGGCGGTGCTCCGCGCCAGGCGCCCAGGAGCAGCACGAGAACCGGGACCACGTGCACGAGCGCACGCCACGCGAACATCGCTTCGGTGCCGAAGCCGAGCCGCTGCACGAGCACGTCGAAGTACTTCACGGGCTCCAGGTGCACGGCCTGGTGCAGGTGCCGCGCCCCCTCACGTCCGACGATGCCGAACATGTTGTCGCCCTGGACGTTGAACGTCTGGCGATCCGTCAGCTCGGGGTCCGCGGCCCGTGCCGCAAACTGCGCGTAGAAGGCGAAGTCGGGCCGGTACGCCAAAGACCGGTAGCGCAGGTCCTGAAACCACCACGACCCCAGCGCCGCGACGACGGCCACCAGGGCCAGGAAGGACGCGGACCAGAGCGCAGTGCGACTTTCGTCGCCATGGGACATCACGGGAAGGGAGCTCAGGGAGTGACGGGAAGGTCGAAACAGCCGGGGGGCTGGACAGCTCCGTCAGTCTACCAAGCGAGGGTCCCTGATCTGGCCGGCGAGGGGCTCAGCTCCCGGCCGTTCCTGCATCGGGAACCTGGGCACTCACGTCGCGTCGACGCCCCAGCAGAGCTCCGAGCACGCTGCGCGACACCCACTCGCGGGCATCTTCGAACAGGGTGTAGCACACCGGAACGACCAGGAGCGTCAGGAAGCTGGCCGTCACCATGCCACCGATGAGTGTGAGGCCGAAGCTCTTGTAGCTCAGGCCCATGCGCGTTGGCTCGCCGAGGGTCACGGGCACCATGCCGCACATCGTCGTGATCGCCGTCATCATGATCGGCCGAAAGCGACGCTCCGACGCCAGCAGCAGCGACTCGTGGCGTGACAACCCGCGGTTGCGCAGCCGATTCACGTAGTCGAGCAGAACGATGCCGTTGTTCACCACGACGCCGATCAGGATGATCTGGCCGACGAGGCTGAGGAAGTCCATGTCGCGCCCGGTGAGAATGTGGATCCACGTGACCCCGATGTTGGCGAGTGGGATCGTCACCAGGATCGCCATGGGCAGCAGGAAGCTCTCGAAGAGGAAGCCCATCAGCAGGTAGACGAAGACGATGGACAGGAGCGCCGCGAAGGCGAGGCTCTGCGCCTCGGAGCCGCCGGAGACCGTGACCCGGCGGCCGAAGCTCACGCCCTCCGGCAGGTCGATGCGCTGCACGGCGGCCTGGATCGCCTCGCGCGCCTCCTTCTCCTTGCCCTTCTCGAGCTCGAGCGTGATGCGCCGCGACGTCTGCTTGTTGATGCGGAAGATCGTCGTAGCCGACGGCAGCTGTGCGACGTCGACGAGCGAGGTCAACGCGACCGCCTCTCCCGCTTCTGTGGGCACCGAGAAGTTGCTCAGCTGGGCCAGGCTCTCGCGATCCTGCTCCTCGAAGCGCACCCGAACTGGGATGTCGCGGCCGCCGAGGTAGATGCGAGGCAGCGCCTGGCCGCGGAGCGCGTAGCCGACCGTTCCGGCGAGAGTCTGCGGGTTGACACCCTGCTTCTGCGCGCGGTTGCGATCGATGACCAGAGCAAGCTCGTTGGGCGCTCGCTCCGTCGCCTTCTTGATGCCGATGACCCCCGGGATCCTCTCGAAGACCCCGTTCAGGCTGTCGGCCAGCTCTTCGAGCTGGACCGCGTCTTCACCGTAGAGACGCAGGCGCTCGAGGCTCTGCTCCTCGGTCTCCTGCTCGGAGTCGCGGCCCGTGTGCACCTCGAGCCCCGGCAGCTCCGGGAGGAGGGCGATCACCTGCTCGGACACCTCCCGTGGCGACACGTCCTTCTGGTCGGGCGAGAGTGCACCCTGAATCTCGCCCCAGTTGCGGCGATGGAACAGCATGTAGAACTGGAGCCCCAGCTCGTCGGCGACCCCCGCAATGCGCTCTTCCACCTTCCGGAAGTAGGCTTCCGACTCTTCGAAGGTCATCGTGCGCGGCAGCTCCACGTCGACTTCGAAGAACGCCTGGTCGTCCTCCGACATCGGCACGAGGCTCACGCGGTCGGAGAACTGCTGCGTCACGAAGAGCACCCCGACGAGGGCCAGGACGAGGTCCAGTCGCCGACGCAGGAAGTAGGCCAGAAGCACCGCGTAGGCACGGCTGAGGCGACCGAACGTCTGCTCGTAGACCCACACCAGCCCGGCCTTGAAGCGCGCCTTGAACCGCTGCAGGGCACCCTCTCTCTCCTTCTCTCCCTCCCTGGGGAGGGTCAGATACACGGAGAGCGGAACGAAGACGAGGGCCACGAGCAGCGACGCCGCGAGCGAGACGCAGATCGGAATCGCCAGCCGCAGGAGGAAAAACTGGCCCTGGCCATCGACGAGCGAAACCGGGAGGAAAACGATGACCGTCGTCAACGTCGCGGTCGTGATCGCCATCGCGATCTCCCCCGCGCCACGGATGGCCGCCTCGCGGCGCGAGGCGTGCTCCTCGCGATAGAAGCGATGAATGTTCTCCGCGACGACGACCGAGTTGTCGACCAGGAGGCCAACCGAGATCATCAGGCCCAGCAGCGAAAGCACGTTGAGCGTCTCACCGGCGAAGTACATCGCCACGAGAGCCACCACCATGGAAAGCGGGATGGAGAGCGCGATGATGAGGCTCATGCGCAGCCGACGCAGAAAGAAGAAGAGGACGACCATGGCGAACATGGCTCCAACCCGGCCGCTCGACAGGAGGACCGACAGCGAGTCGCGAATGATCTCGCCCTGATCCATGAACATGTCGATCTCCATCGACCGCAGCCGCGGATCCTGCCGGAGCTCGGAGGCGAGCTCGCTGACGCGCGTGGCGACGTCGATGGTGTTCGCCTCTCCCTCCTTCATGACCATCATGGCGTAGGCCGGGCGCGAGTTGACGCGGACGGCGAAGTCGTGCTCCGGCTCGTCGTAGGTGATCGTCGCGATGTCGCCCAGGCGCACCGTCGGCGTGACCAGGAGATCCTCGACCGAGGCGGGTGTGCCGAACTTGGCGACGGAGCGTAGGAGGAGCTTCTTGGAGCCGGAGCGCACGTTGCCGCTCGCCATGGTGAAGTTGTCGCGGGCGAGATCCTGCGCGATCGCGAAGATGTTGAGCCCCGCAGCCTCGACGCGCTCGCGGTCGAGCTCGATCAGCACCTCCTTGTCCACCAACCCGTTGGCAACAACCGCCGCCACGCCCTCCACCCGCTCCAGCGGCAGGATGACCTGGTTGTGGATGAGGTCGTAGACGTCGGCTGTGTTCTCCTCCACCGCCAGCCCGACCATCGCCACGGGGAAGCTCGCGTCGTCGTTCTTGCGAATGAACACCTGCTCGAGGTCGTCCGGCAGGTTCTGGCGCGCACGCTCGACGCGATCACGCACCTCGCGGTACGCGACGCCCATGTCGGTGCCGTGCTTGAAGCTCATGAACACCTGGGTGAAGCCGTTGCGCGCGAACGACGTGATGTTCTCGATGCCGCGCACGGTCGACAGCTCCTCCTCCAACGGGAGGGTGATCTTGTCGAGCACCTCTTCGGGCGGGGCGTCCACCCAGTTGGCGGTGACGCGGAGGAACGACGGCGCGAAGCCCGAAGGAATCAGCTCGAGCGGAATCGACAGCATCGAGACCGTTCCGAGCACACCCAGGGTGAGCATGAGCACCATCACGGTGACACGACGGTTGAGCGAGAACCGAGGCAGGAGCAGCTCCCACCTCGACGCGATCTGCTCCTGCTCGCGCCGCAGGCGCTCCTCTTCGCTGAGGGGCGGAGCGCCCGGAAGATCGGTGGGCGCACTCACGACGAGCTCTCCACCGCACCCGTGCCGAGGTTCGTGGCCGGCGACGCGTCCGCTGCCCGCGACGCTCGCTCACGTCCGAGCAGTCGGCTCTGCAGGCTGTCGACCAGCGAGTACACGACCGGAACCACGAGGAGGGTCAGGAAGGTCGACGTGGTCAGGCCACCAATGACTGCCAGGGCCATCGGAGTGCGGATCTCAGCACCGTCACCGAGCCCGAAGGCCATGGGCAGAAGGCCCAGCGTGGTGGTGGCCGTGGTCATCAGGATCGGCCGCAGGCGCACCTGGCCGGCGCGGAGAATCGCGTCGCGGCGCGCCAGGCCGCGCCCTTTGAGCGTGTTGATGTAGTCGACCAGCACGATCGCGTTGTTCACGACGATGCCCGCCAACATGATCATGCCGAGAAACACCACGATCGACAGGTTCACGCCCAGCAGAAACAGCGTGAGCACGGTGCCGAAGAAGGCCAGAGGCAGCGTGAACATGATGACCAAGGGGTGCAGGAGCGACTCGAACTGCGCCGCCATGATCACGTAGACCAGGAACACCGAAAGCCCCAGTGCGAGCCACAGGCTCGCCTGGCTGCGCTCCCACTCCTGGCTCTGCCCGGCCACCACGAAGCTCATGTTCGCGGGCCAGTCGATGCGCGTGGCGAGAACCTGCTCGATCCGGTCGACGGCCGTTCCGAGCGAAGCTTCACCGAGATTCGAGCGCACGAGAGCGACGCGACGAGAGTCGACACGCCGCACCTCGGAGGGGCCCTCGCCCAGCTCCACCTCGGCGATCGCACCCAGCTGGATCGGACGCTCGGCACCCGGGTTGACGACGAGGTCCGACAGGTGGTCGGTGGAGCGACGGTCGTCCTCGTCGAGACGGACGATGATCGGGATGCGACGATCTTTGAGGTTGTAGAGCGTCGCCTCGAAGCCTTTGACCTGGTTCCGCACCATCTGCGCAACGCCCTGCACATTGAGGTCGTAGCGGGCGAGGAGCGCTCGGTCGTAGACGATCTGCACCTCCGGAGCACCGGTGCGCAGGGTCGACTCCACGTCGGCGAGCTCCGGCATCTCCGACATGAGTGCCGCAACGCGGTCCCCGTACCGCTTCAGCTCTTCGAGGCTGTCGCCGTGCACCTCGACCTCGATCGGGGTCTTGAAGCTGAACAGCACCGGCCGCGCCACCCGCGCGCTGAGGTCCGGCACCTGCTCGAGCCGTCGGCGCAGTCTCTCGACGACCAGGTCTTCGGCTGCGGGGTTCGACGAAGCCAGCAGCACCTTGAAGCGCGCCGTGTGCTCGCCCTCGTCCGAGCGCTGGGAGTTGGTGACGTCGTAGCCGAACGTCACGAGCAGCTTCTCGATCTGATCGCGGTCCTCGAGCACCGCCCGCTCGACGCCTCTGAGGATGCGCTCCGTCTCTTCGAGCGGGGTGCCGACCGGCAGCGCGACCTCGAAGGTGAACTCACCCTGGCGCACCTCCGGCAGCAGCTCCGTCTCGAGGCGCCCCAGCATGGCCACGGAGGCCCAGACGATGCCGCCCACGAGGAAAAGCACCGCAACCGGCCAGCGCAGCGCGCTCGAGAGCACGGCCGGGTAGATGCGGTGCAGCGCGTCGAGCACGACACCGGTGACACGGACGGGAACTGCGGTCAGCAGCGCAAACGCCTTCTGAACGACGGGCCAGAGCAGCCTGCCGATCACCCAGGCGAGCGCCATGAGCACCGCCAACACCAGCTTGGCCGCGAGCTCGAGCACGGTACCGACCACGAGGCGCAGCGCAAGGAACGTGGAAGCCAGCAGCGCCGGCAGCCAGCGCACGACCGAGCCGCGGGACACCCAGGCCTTGAGCGCACCCGAGTCGCGCAGGAACAGGTCCCAGGAGGCATAGCGGAGCAACCGCTTGAATGCGCCGGGGCCGGACGGCAGCTCCACCCCCTGCCGGCTCGCGAGCATCGGGATGAAAAGCAGCGCCACGGCCAGCGACGCCAGGAGGCTGATGACCACGGCGAGGCCGAGGTCACCAAACGCCTGGCCTGCGATCCCCTCGATGAAGACCATCGGAAAGAAGACCGCGATCGAAGTGAACACGGAGGCCGTGACGGCGGCGCTGACCTCACGTGTGCCGCGAACCGCCGACGACACGAGACCATCGCCCTCCTCGCGACAGCGGAAGATCGATTCCAAGACCACGATGGACGAGTCGACGAGCATGCCGATGCCGAGCGCCAGGCCACCGAGCGACATGATGTTGAGCGAGACGCCGAGCAGGTTGAGCGGCGCGAACGTGATCAGCAGCGAGATCGGGATCGACACGGCCACGATGAGTGTGGTCGTGAAGTTGCGCAGGAAGAGATAGAGAATCACGACAGCCAGCAGGCCGCCGAGCACCGCGCTGTTGCGAACCTCGTTGATGCTGCCTTCGATGAACTGCGAGCGGTCCGCCACCACCTCGAGCTTGGCGCCTTCCGCCTTGAAGAGCGCCTCGGCCAGCCCCGAGCTGCCTCGCGCGCCGCCACGGGGCGGCCCGAAGCCTCGTCGCTCCGGCTGCGGAGCTTCGGCGATCTCTCCGGTCTCGGGGTCGATCTCGAGGTCGCCCACGGCGCGCGTAACCACCTTGGCCAGCGACACCATGTTGGCGTCGGCCTCCTTGAACACGTCGAGCTGCACCGACTCGCGGCCCTCGGTGCGGGTCAGGATCTCGCGCTCCTTGTTCGAGCGAACCACCTCGCCGAGGTCGGAGACGCGAATCTCACGGCCGTCGACCGCGGTGACCACCGTGTCGCGGATCTGGGCCAGGTTCACGTACTCGTTGACCGTGCGCACCATGTACTCGGTGCGCCCCTCTTTCAGGGTGCCTCCGGCGACGTTGATGTTCTCCTGTGCGAGCCGGTCGATGACCATCTGCGCCGAGAGGCGGCTGCGGCGCAGCGCCTGGGCATCGAGGAGGACGTGGATCTCCTCCTCGAGGCCACCCCGAACCTTCACCGCGGCGACGCCTTTGATCGGCTCGAGCGCTCGCTTCACCTGCAGCTCGGCGATCCGCCGCAACCGACGCAGGCCCTCCTCCCCGGCAAAACGATCCCCCACCCCCGAGAGCGAGAGCTCCATCACCGGGTCGAGAGACGGATCGAAGCGCAGGATGAGCGGGCGGTCCGCCTCCGCCGGCAGCAGCACCAGGTCGAGCTTCTCCAGCGTGTCCTGGATCGCGTCCGACATCTCGGTGTCCCAGGAGAACTCGAGCACGACGTCGCTCACGCCGGCCCGCGAGATGCTGCTCATGCGGCGCAAGCCCCCGACCACACCGAGCACCTCCTCGATCCTCCGACTCACGTCGTTCTCGACCTCTTCGGGAGCCGCACCCGGGTACTCCGTGCGCACGGTGAGCGTCGGGTAGCTCATCTCGGGCATCAGGGTCACGGGCAGCCTGCCGTAGGACAGGAAGCCGAAGACCACCGCCGCCACGAAGACCATGAGCACCGCCACGGGGCGGCTGGTCACGAAGCTGGAGGCCGACTCTGCCCCGGCACGGGCCGACGCAGGTTCGGAGCGCTCGGTCATGTGGGCCTCCTCAGCGAGCGATGCCGGCCGCGGTGATGCCGGCTTCGGCGGCTTCGGCCGAGAACGTCTCGAGGGCCTCTTCGAGGCCGAGCACGCGCACCTTCGCGCCGTCTTTCAAGCCGGCCTGGCCCGCCACGACGACGTTGTCGCCCGGGCTCAGCTCCGGGCCGATCTTCACGAAGTCACGCTCCTCGATGAGCGGCCGCACGAGCACCCGCTCGACCGTGCCCCCCTGGACGCGGAAGACGTAGGTCTGGTCTTCGTCGTACACCAGCGCCCGCTTGGGGAGCAGCAGTGCCTCGGGATCCGTTTCCGCGACCAGCTCCACTTCGACGTACATGCCCGGGCGCAGGCCCGCGTCGCGCGGCACCGACAGGGTGACCTTGACCGTGCCCGACCGCGAGTCCACCACGGGGGCGATGCGCTGAATGGCGCCCTTCTGCACGGTGTCTTCACCCTGAGCCTGCGCCATGAGACGGGCGGACTGACCGATCGACAGACGCGACAGCTCCTTCTCGGGAACGAAGATGCGCGCCACGATGGAGTTGAAGTCGACGATGCTGAAGAGGTGGGCGTTGTTCTGCACGTGGTCACCCAGGCTCACCATCCGCTGCGTCAGCATGCCGGAGATGGGAGCCTTGACGCTCGTGTAGGAAATGTCGCGCTCGGCATCGGCCTTGGCGATCAGTAGCTGCTCGAGGTCGTAGGTCGCCTCGGAGTACGCCTGCTCGCTGATGAGCTCCTGGTCGAAGAGACGCTTCTGGCGGTCGTAGTCGCGCTGCGCCTTCTTGAGCTGGCTCTCGACGCGCTCGAGCGCGCTGACCTGCTCGTCGCGCTGCAGCTCGAGAAGCAGCTGCCCCTTGCGCACGTAGTCACCCTCCTCGACGAGGAGGCGCGTGACCTGGCGCGACGCTTCCGAGTAGACCTCGACCTCGGTCTCGGCCTCGAGGTTGGTCGAGAAGCGGAGGACCGACTCGATGGAGCCCCTCTGCAGGGGAATCGCCGCGACCGGCGCCGCCTCCTCCACCTTCTCCGCCTCCTCGGGCTCGACATCCGCCGTGGGGCCACCGACACCACCGGTGCAGCCGGCGCCGATCGTGACCACGAAGAGAAGCAGGAGCAGGAGCAGGCGGACGAACAACTGGGAGGGCAGGGCCGTCCGAGAACCCGGAGGAATCTGCGATTCGAGACCGCGGGGAGAGCGAGCAGAAGGAGAGATCATGTCGGCGGGTCCTCAGGAGAGTCGGATCGAGGCAGGTCGGGGTCGTCCGAGCTCGGCGGAGCTGGGACGTTCGGAGGAGGTGGCCGTTCCTTGGGGTCGGGGCGCGTCTCCTCGAGGGGTGTCCATTATATGGGACAGTGGGCTGGGCTCGAAGCGCCAGGCTTCACGAAGACGCGGCGTCCTTTCACGCTGGAACTCCCCTCTCTAGAAGACAATACGCGCGGGCGAGGACCAGAGTTACAAGTTCGTGGTCCCTACCACGCTGCGCCTCGTCCCTTCAGGGAATTCGGCGTGCCCGCACGTGCAGATGTACGCTCGCCACAGGACTCCGCGCCGGCCCCGCGGACCTCCTAAGGAGCGAGCTCCTGCTCGACCAGCGACGCCCAGTAGCTGGCACCCACCGGCAGCAGGTCGTCGTTGAAGTCGTAGCGCGGCGTGTGCAGGCCGG
Source organism: Candidatus Multivoraceae bacterium (assembly GCA_965223385.1). Lineage (GTDB taxonomy): Bacteria > Acidobacteriota > Thermoanaerobaculia > Multivoradales > Multivoraceae > JBCCLJ01. Next base: position 489,616 of record CBDCWR010000005.1, read on the forward strand.
CGCTCGGGCCGTTGCCGACGAAAATGAAGGCACCCGGGCGAGCCTGCAGCATGAACGAGAAGTCCTCGGAGCCCATCACCGGCACGAACTCGGTGGTCGCGGTGCCGACCTTCGCTGCGGCGGACGCCGCCTGGTGCACCTCCGCCTCGGAGTTCACGGTGGCCGGATAGTAGCGCCGGTACTCGAGCTCGAACGTCGCGCCGTGGGCCTGCGCGATGCTGTCGCCGAGCGTCTGCATGCGCGACTCGATCAGGTCCTGGACCTTCGGTGTGAAGGTCCGCACGCAGCCGCCGAGCGTCACTTCGGCCGGCAGCACGTTGTCGGCATCGCCGCCGTGGATCTGGGTCGTCGAGAGAACGGCCGACTCGAGAGGATCGACGTTGCGGGAGAGGATGCCCTGCCACGCGCTGACGATCTGTGCCGCCACGACGACGTTGTCGACCGAGCCGTGCGGGAACGCGGCATGCCCGCCCTGCGACCGAACGGCCGCCTTGAACACGTCGATCGCCGCCATCAGGGGCCCGACGCAGAGGCCAAACTCGCCGATCTCCATGCCCGGGATGTTGTGCATGCCAAAGACCCGCTCTGCCGGGAACAGGTCGAAGAGCCCCTCCTCGACCATCACGCGGCCGCCGCCGTCCTTCTCTTCGGCCGGCTGGAAGATGAAGTCGACGATGCCGTCGAAGCGCTTCGTCTGCGCGAGGTAGCGGGCGGCCGCGAGCAGCATGGTCGTGTGACCGTCGTGCCCGCACGCGTGCATCACGCCAGGGTTCGTGGACTTGTGCGGAACGTCGTTCTCCTCCTCGATCGGCAGTGCGTCCATGTCGGCGCGCAGCGCGATGCGCCGCTCCGAAGAGCCCACGCGGAGGCTACCCACCACGCCGGTGCCGGCCAGGCCTCGGTGCACCTCCACACCAAACGACTCGAGCAGCTCGGCGACCCGAGCCGACGTCTGGTGCTCCTCGAACGCGAGCTCGGGGTTCTGGTGAAAGTGCCGCCGCCACGACGTGATCTCGTCGGCGACCTCCGCCAGCTCGTCTTTGATTCGAACGTCGACCATCACCATGTCCTCCGTGGGCCGACCTCGCGTCCAGTCGCGACGAGGCCACCGCGTCCCGCGACGTTATCCCAGTCGCTGACGCCGCCCCCATTCGCCCGCGGTCCAGCATCCAGGCGACTGCTACCATCTGCCGCGCCGCGTCTGCCGCGCGCGCGTCAACAGCGAGACCCACGTGAGCGATCCCTCCACCGCAGCTTCGCAGCAGACCTCTCCGACCGAGCCCTACTACCTGCCGATCGCCGACGAGGTCGAGGTGTTCCGGGCCGCCTTCGACGCGCGGCTGCCGGTGCTGCTCAAGGGGCCGACGGGCTGCGGCAAGACCCGCTTCGTGGAGGCGATGGCCTGGCAGATCTTTCGCGATGGCGCCGCAGCGGCGCCTCCCGAGCCGCTCGTCACGGTCGCCTGCCACGAGGATCTCACGGCGACGGACCTCGTCGGGCGCTACCTGCTCCAGGGCGACGACACCGTGTGGATCGACGGTCCACTCACTCGCGCTGTCCGCACCGGCGGCATCTGCTACCTCGACGAGATCGTCGAGGCGCGGAAAGACACTACCGTGCTCATCCACGCGCTCACCGACCACCGTCGCATCCTCCCGGTCGAGAAGCGGTCCGAGATCCTGGACGCCCATCCGGACTTCCTGCTGGTCCTCTCCTACAACCCCGGCTACCAGTCGGTGCTCAAGGACCTGAAGCCGAGCACACGGCAGCGCTTCGTGTCGCTCGAGTTCGGATACCCGCCCGTGGAGCTCGAAGCCGCGATCATCGCGCACGAGGCGGGGGTCGACTCCGAGACCGCCGGCCGCCTGGCCACGCTCGGGGAAAAGGTGCGCAACCTCCACCACCACGGCTTCGAGGAGGGCGTCAGCACCCGCCTCCTCGTGTATGCGGGCCAGCTCGTGCGGCGCGGCATCGGCGTGCAGCGCGCCTGCGACGTCGCCATCTGCCGCGCCATCACCGACAGCGGCGACGTCCAGGAGGCCGTGGGCGAGCTGGTGACGGCGATCTTCGGATGAGCGATCCGAAGGGTGGGCTGCGGGAAGACCCGCATGACCGCCTGCCGAAGCTCCTCGCGCTCCTCGATCCGCCGAAACCCATCCGGAGTGCGCGTCCGAACGCCAAGCCGCTGACGCTCCCGGAGCCGGAGCGCACGGCTCTCGAGAGGAGCCTCGGGCGCCTGCTCCAGCTGCCGAGCTCCGCCGCACGGGCGGCACTCGACGTGATCGAAGACGTGGGCCGCGAGGCGCCGGCGCTCGGCCGCGACGTCACCCATGCACTCCACATGGCGGCGTCGACCGAGTCACGCCACACACTGGACCAGCTGCTCGGCGAGCTCGAGGAGCTGCACGCGCTCCCGCGCGCGATCCCCCATCTCCTGCGCACTCGCACGGCTCTGCGCCAACGACTGACACGGGACCGCTGGCGCGAGTTCTTCGAGCGCGGCAAGGCCACCGAGCCCGCCGCGGCCGAGGCCTACTTCGCCCTCGAGTCGCGCCTGGCGCAACAGACCGTGTCGGACCTCGAAAGCCGGGCCACCTTCGACGAGCAGCGCCAGGTGCTCCACCTTTTCGCCGAGGCCATCACCGGGCGCCCGGTGCCACTCGAGCCGTGGAGCTCCCCGGAGGCACGGGCCTGGCGCACACAGCTCGGTCTGCCGAGCGACGCGGGTGATTTCGGGTCGCCCGAAGACCGTGCGGGGTCCGACGGCATCCGCCTCTTCCTGCCCGACCAGTTCGACCGCTTCACTGCGCGCGCCGCCAACCGCCGCGCCCTCGTGACCCTGACCTTCCGGCAGCTGGGGTTGTTCCTGTGCGGCACCCTCGCCTTCGACGTGCGCGACGTACTGGGAGAACGGCCGGGCGACGCCGGAGACTCGGGGCGGCACTTCGACCGCTTCTTCGAGGCCTGTGGCAACGCCGCGGCGGCCAGAACGCTGTTTGCTCTCCTGGAAGAGTGGAGGATCGCGGCTGCCCTGGCCAGGCAGTACCCGGGCTTCGCCAAAGGCCACGCCACTCTCTGCCGGGCCGACCTCGAGGAGCTCGCCGCCGGTGCCGCCCCCCGCGGCGTCCAACTTGCACAGCGCGCGGTGCTGCTCGCCGGGGCCACGTGGCGCTTCGGCCCGGCAGAGGCCTCTCTGCCACGCGAGCTCGAGACCCAGGCCGGGACCAGCGCTCTGCACGAAGCACTCGCCCAGGCGCTCCTCCCCCTCGCGGCCGCCTCCGCCGCCGTCGCCGACACCGCTCGAACGACGCTCTCCCTGCTGCAGACGTTTCCGGACGCCTTCGAGGGCGCCACTCCACCGCAGGTCCGCCTTCCGGTCGAAGCGCTCGAAGACCGCCGCGAGCACGTCGCCGCGGCCCAGGAGATGCAGAGCCTCTTGGCGACCGCGGAGGAGCTGGGAGAGCCCGCTGAGGACGTCCTGGCCGGGCTCGGGATGGTGGCCAAGGACCCTCTCGGCGCGATGTCGATCCAGGACGGGAGTCTGTTCAGCCTCTCGGGCCTGCTGCAGGCCGAAGAAGACGACTTCGATCGCCCCTGGGCCGACGGTGAAACCAGCGACGCGCCTCCGGCCGACGAAGCCGCGCAGGAGGCCGAGGCGCGCGTCGTCCTCGAGCGGGTCCAGGAGATAGGAGCCAAGATCGTGGCCGGAATCCGCCGACGCGAGCATCAGGATGCGGTCTTCCACTACGACGAGTGGGATCACGAGATCGACGACTACCGCCCCGACTGGTGCACGCTGCGCGAGATCCACCTGGACGTTCCGAAGGCCGGGAGCCCCGAGGCGCAGTTCGTCGACGGCGTGCGGCAGGACCTGGCGGCACTCTCCACCCGCGTCAGGAAACAGCTCGAGCAGCTCAAGCCCGAGCTCTACCGACGCGTCCACCGCCTGCTCGACGGCGACGAGCTCGACCTCGACAGCGCCATCGAGGCGGTCACGGATCTGCGAGCCCGCGTGAGCCCGTCGGAGAAGCTCTACGTGCGCCGGAGCAAGCAGGAGCGCGACGTGGCCGCGATCTTCCTGCTCGACCTGTCCGCGTCGACCGACGAGGCGGTCCCCGACCCGGACGCACCGGCACCAGAGGAGGCGCCGGCCGAAGCGCCGGCCGACTACGACTACGTCGACATCCTCACCGGCGCAGGGCGGATCGGCGCCCCGGCGGGGCAGACGATCGGGCTCTCCGACCCCCAGCAAGAGCGGGGCACGGACGACGAGGACACCGATCCCCTCTGGGGCAGCTGGCCTCCCGTGCTCGCCGAGGAGGCCGAGCCAAGACGGCGGGTGATCGACGTGGAGCGCGAGGCCGTCGTTCTCATGGCCGACGCCCTCGAGACCCTCGGCGACGCATACGCGGTGTACGGGTTCTCGGGCTACGGCCGCGACGGCGTCGAGTTCTACGTGGCCAAGGAGTTCGACCAGCCCTGGGACGAGGAGGCACAGGGCCGCGTCGGCAACATGCGCCCTCGGCAGAGCACGCGGATGGGTCCCGCCATCCGTCACGCTCTGCGCAAGCTCGACGCGCAGGACGCGAAGATCAAGGCTCTCCTCGTGCTCAGCGACGGCTTCCCGCAGGATCACGACTACGGGCGTGATCGCAATTCGCACGAGCACGGCATCGAGGACACGGCCATGGCGCTAAGGGAGGCGGAGCTCCGCGGCATCGACACGTTCTGCATCACCGTGGACCCGGCCGGCCACGACTACCTGCGCAAGATGTGCCCCGACCAGCGCTACCTGGTGCTCGAAGAGACGGTGCAGCTCCCTGGCGAGCTGCCGAAGATCTACCGCGGTATCACGAGCTAGGTGGGCACGTGACGGACGACATTCAGGCGGCCCTCGAGCGCCACTTCGGATGGAAGGACTTCCTGCCCGGTCAGCGCGAGGTCCTCGAGATCCTGCTCGCGGGGCGCTCGGCCGCGGCGGTCTTCCCGACCGGCGGTGGTAAGTCTCTCTGCTACCAGCTCGCCGCCCTCGAGCTGCCCGGCACGACGGTGGTCGTCTCGCCGCTGATCGCCCTGATGAAGGATCAGATCGACGCGCTCGCAAGGCTCGGCCACCGCGCGGTGCGCCTCGACTCGTCCCTGAGTGCGGAAGAGAGCCGCGAGGCCATGGCAGACCTGCGAGCCGGCGCCGTACGGCTCGTCTTCGTGGCTCCCGAGCGCTTCGCCAACGAACGCTTCCGCGCGGCCCTGCGCGATCTCGAAGTCTCCCTCTTCGCCGTCGACGAGGCCCACTGCATCTCCGAGTGGGGCCACAACTTCCGGCCCGACTACCTCAAACTGGTGCGCTACGCGCGGGAGTGCGGGGCGCAGCAGCTGCTCGCGCTGACCGCCACCGCCACCGACGCGGTGCTCGAGGACATCTGCCGAGGCTTCGAGATCGCCCCGGAGGACGCCGTGCGCACCTCGTTCTACCGGCCGAACCTGACCCTTCTCGCCGGCGCGGCAGGTGGGACGGAGCGGACCGTGCGGCTGCTCCAGCGGCTCGCGGAGCGCCCCGAAGGCGCCACCATCGTCTACGTGACGCGGCAGCGGGACGCCGACGAGGTCGCAGAGACGCTGAGCGCACGCGGACACGACGCGCGGTCGTACCACGCCGGGAAGAAGAACGAAGAGCGCACCGCCACACAGGACTGGTTCTTCGAGACACACGCGCCAATCGTCGTCGCCACCATCGCCTTCGGTATGGGCATCGACAAGCCGGACATCCGCTACGTCTACCACCTGGCGCTCCCCAAGAGCCTCGAGAACTACTCGCAGGAGGTGGGCCGGGCCGGCCGCGACGGCGAGCCCTCGATCTGCGAGATGTTCGTGAGCCGGGACGACCTCAACGCGCTCGAGAACTTCGTGTATGGCGACACCCCGACCCGAGCTGCGATCGAGCGCGCACTGCAGGCGGTGTTCTCCAAGAACGTCGCCGTCGGCGACTGGGTCGAGCTTTCTCTCTACCAGCTGGCGCAGGAGAGCGACGTGCGCCAGCTGGTGCTCTCGACGCTCCTCACCTACCTCGAGCTCGATGGCTTCCTGAGTGCCGGGACGCCCACCTACTCGACCTTCGACATCGCGCCGCACCGCTCGTCCGCCGAGATTCTCGCGGCCGCCGACGACGTGGACCGGGAGACCCTTCGCGTCCTGTTCCGGCACCTCGAGAAGAGGCGCAAGTGGTTCCGCCTCGATCTCGAGTCGGCCTGTGCCGCGGCTGGAGTGAGCCGCGCCGGTACGCTTGCGGTGCTCGAGCGACGGGCCGAGACCGGAGACCTCGAGGTGCGCGCCGCAGGCCTGCGGCACCGCTACCGGGTCCTCGAGCTGCCCGACGACGTCAATGCGCTGACGGACGCCCTCGGCGAGCGCTTCGCGCGCCGTGAGGCGGCCGAGCTACGGCGGCTCGACGAGGTGGTGGAGCTCGTCGAGGCGAGCTCGTGCCAGGTCGGACTCCTGGCAGCACACTTCGTGGACGCCCTGGAAGGCCCGTGCGGGCATTGCAGCTGGTGCCTGAGTGGCGCGGAAGGCCCGGCTGCGCGCCTGCCTCCGCGCCGGTCTCACGAGATCTCCGACGAGACGTTGCGGAGTGCGCAGGCGCTGCGGCTAGAGCACGAGGAGGCTCTCGGTGAGCCGCGTGCGATGGCCCGCTTCTTGTGTGGCCTGTCGGCGCCCCGCCTCGTGCGGTCCAAGCTCACACGCCATCACCTCTTCGGCGCCCTGGAGGCCGTCCCCTTCACCCAGGTGCTCGAGGGGGCACGGCGGCTCGACGCCGAGCGCCGCACCTGAACGCCGGTTCAGACACGGTTCAGCGACGAGTCAGGTTCTCTCCATCGACGAGCGGCTCGTCGTCTCCTACCCTCCGGCTCACGAGCCCGCCATCCACTGGACCTCGCGATCGCTCATTCCGAGGAGGACGGTGTCATGTCTGAACGTCCAACCTGCGCCGGCACACTGTGGCGCCGCGTCGTCGCCCCCCTCCTGCTCGTTCTGGTCGCGACCGCCGCCTCCATGGCCGAAGAGGAACGCCCCCTCGAGGAGCTGGGGACCCTCGTCGGCACGTGGACATCCAGCATCGATCCGAAGTACCGCGATCACGCCATGATCCGGCGCTTCAACCCCGACCTGAAAGGCCAGGAGCTCGTGCTGCGCTGGGGCGTGGGTCGCGAGGTGCTCCACCTTCAGATCTTCGATCTCGACCGGCCCGAACCGGGCGACCGGGAGCTCGTGGTCGAAGGATCCGCCGTCAGGACGCCCGGCGGCGACGACATCACCCTCCTCGAGTACAACGCGAAGCAGGACGTCCTCGTGCAGGGAAGGTACGTGGTCCAGCCGAACGGCGACATCCACCGGCTCTATCAGGCTTCGTTCGCGGGTGGTGAGACCGCCGACTTCCGCGAGATCTGGCGCTTCGAGGCCACAGAGCAGCCCACCTTCACCTGGATCACCGAGCGCCGCGACGGCGATCGCTGGATCGACCCGGGCGTCGAGGTGTCCTGGCGCAAGCGGACGCTGCAGCTGACCACCAGCACGCACGAGCAACCCCACGCGCGACTCGACTTCCTCGTCGGCACCTGGGAGCACGAAGAGCAGCAGCAGATCGGTGGCGAGCCGGTGACCGTGAGCTCGAAGCGCACGACCCGCTGGCTTCCCGGCCGCGTCTGGTTGGCGAGCGAGGCCACGATCTGGGGCCTCCCGGGCATCGACGAGCACCACGGGTGGGGCTACATCTCGTGGGACGCCCAGGCGGGTGAGTACGTCGACCTGTGGTTCGACAATCAGAGCGGCCTCCTGTTCGAGAGCCGCGGCAACTGGAGCGACGACGAGACCCTGGTGCTGCACGGCAGCCACGTCTGGAACGGCGAGAACGTCGATCGCACCATCGTCTACCGCCGGATCTCAGACAACGAGTACCACGTCGAGTCGTCGGCGCACTATGCGTCCGGAGCCACCCGTTCGTCCCTGCGCCGCCAGCGCCGCGTCGACGCGGACGTCGCCGAAGGAGAGTCGTCGAGCGCGAAGCTCCCGGCGAAGCTGGACGACGACGTCTGGGCACCTCTCGAATGGCTGATCGGCAGCTGGCAGGGCGAGTTCCGGCCCAACGACGCCGCAGCTCCGACGATGAGCTTCTCTTGGGGGGACGCGCGCAGATCCTGGCTCCGCTTCTCGGGCACTCGGCCGACGGCGGACGGGAGCCTCGTCCCCGAGTACGAGATGATGATCGTCTGGCACGCGGTGAGGCGACGCTTCGTCTTCCTGACCACGTACTTCGGCGGCCGCGTCATGGAGGAGGGCGACATCGAGATCCTTCCGGTCGCCACAGGCAACGACGCTCCGGTGCGGTTCAACATGCGGGTCCACTACCGACCCGGCGCTGCCCTTCCCTTCTCCGACGGGGCGAAGGCCGGGTCGGACGGCCACACGCTGGAGTTCGTGCGCACGCTCCACCCCGAAGCCGCAGGCAACACATCCGGCCGTCCGACGGAGCTGCGCGGCACGTTCCTCATCAAGCGCGGGCCGGTGTGGGAGCCGCCGCAGCTCGACGTTCCGCAGGGGGCTGGCTTCCCCTGGCGGCGCCTCGACGATGCCGGCTCCTGAGGGGCGGAGGAGGAGCCCCTCGAGCGCCGAGTCTGCGGACGATCCTCGGAGAGGTCCCCACGCGGGACGACGTCAGGCGGCGACACCGATGCGAACCATCAGCTCGCGGAAGCGCGGGTCGTCGCGCACGGCGTCGAGCTCGGGAAACAGCTGCAGGAGGGCCAACATCGCGGCGCGCTGATCGAACGCCGCCTCGAGCTGCTGCAGACTCGCGTCGGACTCGCCGACCATCGAAAAGAGCGACGCCAACCGCAGCGGCGACGCCATGCCGGTCTCGAGCGCCCGATCGAGCTGGTGCCGCCAGAAGAAGCGGAGGCGCGCGTCGGGCTCCAGGGCATCGAACCGTCGCAGGAGCTCGGCTCCCGCCCCGTCTGCGACCAGGAGGCCGCGCGCGTGGTGGCTGGCGCGTCCGACTTCGCCAAGGCGCTCGAAGGCGAGCAGTGCGCAGCGGTCGGCGTAGGTGAAGGTCGGCTCGATCTCCGCCATGCGCAGACAGGTCAGCGCTGCCTCACGGTTCCGGCCGGCAGCCAACAGGAAGTTGCCGAGGTCCACCTTCACCATGAACGCCGCTGGATCCAGGTCGGCCGCCCGGGTCGCCGCCTCGACGGCCTCCTCCGGGCGACCTGTCGCCGCCAGCCAGACGGCCCGCGCGAGGTGGCCTTCGGCGGAGTCGGGGGCGATGTCGAGCGCCCGTTGCACGGCGCGTCCGGCCGCCCGCGCATCCCACGCGAAGAGGAGGTCGAGCTTCGACAGGGCCAGCAGGGCGTCGATCTGGTCGGGGTCCAGCTCGAGAGCCATCTCCGCTTCCGCCCGTGCCTCCGCGGTGCAGGCCGCGCAGGTGCCGTCCAGAGCCTCGCGGACCAGGGCCTCCGCCAGGAGGCCGTGCGCCGCGGCGAGCGTGGGATCCTGGCTCGTTGCGCGCCGGAGTCTGGCGACAGCCATTGCCGGCGGGCTCATGGGCTGCCCGAGAAGATACCGGCCCTCCTGCATGGAGGTCCGTGCCTCACTTGGCGCCGTCGGTGCACGACGCGCGGCCGCGCCGGCGGCAGCCTCCTCTCCCGGCATGTCGCGAGGCAGACGCAGCCAGGAGCCTGCCACCACGAGAGCCAGCACGGTCAGGGCCAGCACCGTCCTCGCCACCGGAGGCCGGCGGTGTCCGGCAACGAGCGCCCGTGTCGGCCGGGACTCCGGTGCCAGGTCGGAGGCACTCCCGGTGGCCTGGTCCCTCTCCGGCACCGTTGGGACCGGTCGGAGGAACCGGTAGCCCACCCGCGGGACCGTCTCCACGTAGCTTGGAGACGCAGCGGAGTCGCCGAGCACGTCGCGCAGCTTGCGCACCGCCGTGTGAATGCCGCTCTCGCGATCGACGAACTCCCGGTCCGGCCAGAGCGCCCCCGCCAGCTCGTCGTGCGTCACGACGTCGTTTCCGGCGAGGAGGAGCTCCTCCAGAACGCGCAGAGGCTTCTCCTGCAGCGGCAACCGCACCCGGCCACGCCGGAGAGTGCGCGCACGCCGATCGAGAACGTAGTCATCGAACCCGAGATACCGCAACTCGTCCGGCACGTGTGCCATGACGTCGTTGTATCAAACCGAGCCGGACGCCTCAGCCGGTCGGTCGGTCGAGGCTCGGGTACAGGCTCACGAATCGCTGCGCGCGGTACATCGAGTAGCCCCGGCTCGGATCGTCGATGACGAGCTCCCACACCTTCTCGGGCTCGTCGCCGGAAGTCACCTCGAGCACGCGGGCCCAGTTCCGACCGCCGAACCGCCGCATCTGGTTGCCCTCGCCGTCGACGAAGCGCCCGCCGTCGGTGATCAGGATGTTGTTCGTCTCGGGCAGCGGGTCGGCATCGGAGATGAACGGCGACATGAACCACTCCTGCTCCGGGCCGTACTCCCACACCTGCTCCACCGTCTTCGCCGCGTCGTCGAAGCGGAACTCGACCACCCGGCTGTAGCGCTCGTTCTCGGGCATCTCCGGCGTGGGCGGTATCGCCCGCTCGCTGCCGTTGTCGTACAGCACGAAGGTGCCACGCGGCGTCGGGTCGATGCCGTGCTGGTGATAGGTCCAGTCGACATCCCCCACAGGCTCGAGCAGCTTGGAGGCCCACGGCTCTTTCCATCCGGTCGGGTCGCCGAAGAGCCACTCGAGCTCACCTGTCGCCAGGCTCACCTTGTAGTGCACGCTCTGCATGTTGCTCGACACGAGCACCGAGTCCGTGTCGGGGAGGTAGACGAGGGCGTTCGAGTGGGACACGTCGCGTCCCGGCTTCTCCAGCACGTCCTCGTACTCGTCCTCGTAGAAGTTGGTCGACAGCGAGCCGCGCCCGAGGCGCTCGGGGTCGAGCACGTCGAGCACCTTGACCTGACGGACCACCTCTCCCTCCCGCGTGAACTCGGCGATGACGTCACCAATCACGTGGCAGGGCTCCCGCGCCGTGCCCGGCGGGTACTCGCTGGGGAAGCTCTCGAACCAGCGGGCCTCGGTCGACAGGGCGAGGAAGTTGCCGCTGGGCATCTCGATGACGTCGTGGTGGAACGTGTCGATGTCGACCTGAATGCTCCCCTCTTCTCTCACTTCCGGCTTCGAAAGACGCGTGTGCCAGCTGGCCACCGTGTTTCCGAGCATGTCGATCTCGAGGAGGATGCCGGCGTCCCCGGACGTCAGGAGATTGCCCGTCCGCATGCGCCGCATCTCGCCGACGCCGGAGTCGATCTTGTAGAACCAGCGCACCCGCCCTTCGGCGTCCGCGGCAAAGACCAGGCCCCAGTCCGGGTCATCCTCTCCGGGCTGGTCGGGGAGCCAGCGGAAGACCTGGATCATGGTGGGGCCCTCCTCCATCCTCTGCGGCTTGCGCACCGGCACGCGGATCGGCGGGAAGTCGTCGGGCAGCGGGGCCGTCTTCAGGGTGAGCGGCTCGAGCGCGGTGGCCTTCCCCGACGCACCCATCACCGTGGCGATCACGGTGTGCTCCGTGTCGGGCAGGAGGCCCAGAACCGGCACCACGTGCTCCGTCGTCGGCTCGGTCGCAGGCTCCACCTCGCGCACCCGCTCGCCGTCGTTGATCGCGAGCTTCACCGTCGCCGGCTGATCGGTGGCGAGCCGCAGGATTCCTGCGAGCGGGGCACGCGGGTTGGGATTCGGCTCGAGCGACACGTCGCTCGCCACCGGCGGGCCGCTGCAGGCCGTCGCCACCAGAGCAAACAGACCGATCGAGATCGAGGTCGGGCGCTTCGCGCGCGGTGTCCACAGATTCATGACGTCCCCTCTTCTGGGCCGCAAGGGCCTCACAGGTATCCCAACGATTCGAGCTCCCGGAGCTTGTCCGGGTCGACCTCCAGGCGCTCGGTGATCTCGCCTGGCGGATGGGCGGTCGCGTCGCACGCGCTCCTGTACCGACGCAGCGCGGCGCGAAACGCCGACAGCTCCCGGCGATACGCCTCGTCCTCCAGCACCGACGTGCGCTCGAGAGGATCGACCACCAGATCGTAGAGCTCCTCTCGCACGGCTTCACCGAACAACGCGGGCACCTCCGCCTGCCCGGAGAGCATGGCAGCCTGGATCTCCGCCAGGCCTGCCTCCACGACACCACGGTCGGCGACCGGCACGTCGCGCACCACGTGCACGTACTTGCGCTCGATGCCGACCACCGCACGCGCGATGGCCCACTCGCGGACGACCACCTCGCTCATCACCGCCCCCCGACCCGAGGCGAGCGCGCCGCCGGAGTCGAAGAGCGGCACACCGTCGAAGTCGCCCTCGTCGACCTCGGCTCCCGCAAGCCCTGCCAGGGTCGCCGTGACGTCGAGCAACGACACCGGCTCCGCCGCCCGTCCGGCGGCGACTCGGCCCGTCCATCGCGCCCACAGCGGCACGCGGACCACCTCCTCGAACACGGTGAACCCGGCGCCGCGGCTCCCGTGCTCTCCGAGCTCGTAGCCGTTGCTGCCGTGGAGGATCACCAGCAGGTCGTCGCGCGCCGCTGTCGCCTCGGTGAGGCGACGCACCTGGCCGAGCGTCGCCGCCACCGCGCCCGCGTCGCCCGCGCTGTCTGCGCTGTACGGCACCGCGAAGTGCACCGCGAGAAGCCACGGCGCGTCGGACCCCATCGCGTCGAGGGCAGCGAGGGCCGCGGTGGCCACCTCGTCCGGGCCGCGCTCCCCCTCGGAAGGTACGTCGACCAGATCGACGCCCCGGGTGAACCCCTCGCGCCCGGCCCAGTCGGCCGCGGCGACCCAGCCCGTGCCCCAGCCCTGCCGCCGCAGGCGCGCGAACAGCGGCGTCGACGCCGGAGGTGGTTGCGACTCCGCGACACCCACCGTGCCGGCGCGGGTCGGCAGGCGACCGACGTGGAGCGACGCGACCGACTGCACCTCGAGCGACGACGGCGCGTAGGCACGCTCCCACTGCGCCGCGTCCGGCAGCAGGCCGCTCCACTCCTGATCCAAGAGAGCTTCCGCACGCAGGTTGGCCACCGAGATCCAGAGCACACCCCGCGGCCCGTCAGGGGCTTCGACCGGGGCTTCGCCGCCGCAGGCCCAGCAGAAGAGGAGGATCAGCGCGGCGGCCCCAACCCGCCAGTGGCGCCAGCGCCACGGTCCCGGCGGTCTTCTCCCTCCGATGTCGGCCATGTCCCTTCCTAAGGCAGCTGCTTCCACAAGTGACGCTTCACGCCGCGAAGGTGCGCTGCACCCAGTCGATCAGGATGCGGTTGAGCTCCTCCGGCTTCTCCTGCTGGGTCCAGTGACCGCAGTCTTCGATCGTCACCTTCTCCAGGTTCGGCACCAGCTTCTCCATGCCGTTCGCCGACGACGGTGGCAGCACCACGTCGTCCTCCGCGCCAACGTACAGGCACGGCTGGTCGATCCGCATCTCGACCCCCTCCATGTCGCTCCAGTTCCGGTCGATGTTGCGATACCAGTTGACCCCGCCGGCGAAGCCCGTGCGCTCGAAGGCGTCCACGAACACGTCCAGCTCTTCGGGCGTCAGAAGGTCCTCTCCGGGAAGCTCTGCCGGCAGCGGGGCCTGCAACATCTTGAGCAGCTCGAACTTGCGCTCGGGCGAATCGGGCGGCAGCTTCGCGAACTCCTCGGCGCTCCGGTTGCCTTTGCGGAGGATCAGACGGAACGTCTTGCGCACGTCCGCCCCGAGGATGCGCTCGGCGACCCCCACCTCCTGGAAGGCCACCACGTAGTTGTCGTCGCCGCGCATCCGCCGGAGCATGTCGATGGGCGCCACCGGCGGCCGCGGCGACAGCGGCGTGTTCACGCCGACGACCCCCAGCACGCGGTCGGGATGCAGCAGGCCCATGTTCCAGACCACTCCCCCACCCCAGTCGTGCCCGCAGAAGACGGCCTTGTCGATGCCGCGCGCATCCAGCAGACCGACCAGGTCGGCGCAAAGGTCGCGGATGCCGTAGGCGTCGACCGCCTCGGGGCGATCGGTCCGGCCGTAGCCCCGCTGATCGGGCGCGATGGCGCGGAGACCGGCGTCGGCGAGGGCGGGCAGCTGGTGGCGCCACGAGTAGGCGAGCTCGGGGAAGCCGTGGGAGAAGACCACGGGGATCCCGCTCTCGGGGCCCCGCTCGTAGACGGCCATGCGAATGCCGTTGGTGCGCACGAAGCTGGGCTCCGGAAACGCCGCCCCGGTGGCGGCAGCCAGAGGACGCAGGGCGGCGCCCGCGGCCCCCGCTGCCGACAGAGCGAAGAAGGTGCGGCGGTCGAATGTGCCCGGCCGCCCCATGTCAGCTCACCCTCTGGCTGATCTCGGCGAGGCGATCGAGGTAGGGGAGGAGCTCCTCGCGCGGCTGGGGCTGCAGATGGAAGACGACCCGGTCGACGCCGGCGTCGCGGTACTGCTCCACCACGTCCTGTTTGCCTGGAACGCCGTACACGCTCACCTCGAGACCGCTGCGCCCCGACTCGGCCTCCATCTTGCGGAACTCGGTGATGTCGCTCGAGATGTCGCCGCGCCCACCAATCGGGATCCAGCCATCGGCGTAGCGGATCGCACGGCGGGCACCACCGGGGAAGATGCCGCCGACGTGGATCGGCGGGTACGGGTTCTGCACCGGCTTCGGGTTCATGAACATCGGCGGGAAGTCGACGCGGTCGCCGTGGTACTCGGCCTGCTCCTGCGTCCAGATCTGCTGCATTGCCTCGATGCGCTCGCGCATCAGCTTGAAGCGCCCCTCGCCCGGTGTGCCGTGATCGTTCATCTCCTCGATGTTCCACCCGGCGCCGATGCCGAAGAGGAAGCGCCCGTCGGACACCTGGTCGAGGGACGCGACCTCCTTGGCCGTGTGAATCGGGTCGCGCTGAATGACGAGGCAGATGCCTGTCGCGAGCTTGATCTTCTGCGTCACGGCTGCCGCGGCCGTGAGCGCGACGAACGGATCGTAGGTGTCGTAGTACATCTGGGGCAGATCGCCGCCACCCGGAAACGGGCTCTTGCGTGACGCCGGAATGTGGGAGTGCTCGGCCACCCAGAGCGACTCGAACCCGCGCTCCTCCGCATCGGGTCCGAGCTCCGTCATCTTGATGGAGTACGACGTGGGAAAGATGTTGATGCCGTAGTGCATGCCTGCAGCTCCTCGGTCGGATGGTCAGTCGTGGGAGGGTCGCATGCTACCCCCACGGCCTTTGGGCCTCATCCGGCGGGAAGCTGCTGGCACGTCCTCGAGAGCCTCGAACACCGCACCCCCGGCAGCACGGACCTTCTCCACTTCGAGATCAGCACCGACACTCTCACCGCCGATGTGCACGACCGCCTCGCACCGTTCCGCAAGCGCGAGCGAGATCGGCATCATCAGCCCGTCGAACGACTCGGGGCCTGCCACCTCGAGGAGTGGCAGAACGTGGTGTACCCCGACGACCGGCAGATACCCAAGCCGAAAGAGCACGAGAGACGCGGCGCTGAGCTCACGCAGGTTGGCCTCGCGATCTGCGGCCGTCCGCGCCCCCGACGTGTAAGGCCCTGCCACCATGATCCACGGACGCTGCATGCCCGACACGCTACCGCGGATCCGAACGCTGATCCTGCGGTCCGGCACCGAGGCCGCGCTACAGTCGGTGCGTCTCGACGTCGCACCACACCCGACCGCTCCCATGGCAGACGGACACCACCCAGCCCGCTCCTTCTACGACCGCATCAGCGGGGTCTACGACCTGATCGCTGACGCCGGAGAGCACGAGGCGCGCGAGCTTGGTCTCGAGCTGCTCGCGATCACCCCCGGGGAGCGCGTGCTCGAGATCGGCTTCGGCACCGGGCACTCGCTCGAGGCGCTGGCGCGGGCTGCCGGCGAAGAGGGCCACGTGGCGGGCATCGACATCTCGAACGGCATGCTGCGCCAGGCCACGAAGCGCCTCGAGGGCACCGGTCTGGCACACCGCATCGAGCTGACCTGTGCTGCGGTGCCGCCCCTCCCCTATCCGGACGGCACCTTCGACGCGGTGTCGATGAGCTTCACGCTGGAGCTGTTCGAGCTGGAGCGCATCCCCGAGGTGCTCGCCGAAACGGCAAGGGTGCTGGTGCCCGGCGGACGCCTCGGAGTGGTGAGCATGGCCCTGCCGCGACCCGACGAGCGGGAAAGCCTGCTCGAGCGCGGGTACCAGTGGATGCACCGCCACTTTCCCCACATCGTCGACTGCCAGCCGATCGAGGCGGAGCGCTTCGTGGAGGAGGCGGGTTTTGCTCTGACACAGGCGCGCCGGATCGACCTGTTCACCATGCCTGTCGCAGTGCTGGTGGGCGGCGTTCCTTCGTCGCGCTGAGAGCACCCACGCGGCCACCCCTCCGGGCCGATGCGTGGCACAATCGCGACCTTCGATCTTACGCACCCTGTCGTGCGCGGAGCCTCCCCATGAAACGCCGCATCCTCGTCACCAGCGCCCTCCCCTACGCCAACGGTCCGATCCACCTGGGTCACATCACCGAGGTCGTCCAGACCGACGTCTGGGTGCGCACGCTGGCGATGCAGGGCCACGACATCCACTACGTCTGTGCCGAGGACACCCACGGAACCCCGGTGATGCTGCGCGCAGAGCGCGAAGGCATCACGCCGGAGGAGCTCATCGAGCGCATGGCCGCCGAGCACGAGGCCAGCTACGAGGGCTTCGGCATCGGCATGGCCAACTTCTACACGACGCACTCCGAAGAGAACCGAGAGCTGTCGGAGCTCATCTACACGCGTCTCCAGGAGAAGGGTCACATCACCTCCCGCCCGGTGCAGCAATTCTACGACCCCGAGCGCGAGATGTTCCTGCCCGACCGTTTCGTCAAAGGCACGTGTCCGAAGTGCAAGACCCCCGACCAGTACGGCGACAGCTGCGACAGCTGCGGGTCGACCTACTCTCCGGAGGACCTGATCGACCCCTACTCGGTCGTCTCGGGCGCCGCTCCGGTGAAGAAGGAGTCGGAGCACTACTTCCTGCAGCTGGCCGACTTCGAGGCGGAGCTCAAGCAGTGGGTGCGCGACGGGCGGCTGCAGGCGGACGTGGTGAACAAGCTCGAGGAGTGGTTCGAAGACGGGCTGCGCGACTGGGACATCTCGCGTGACGCGCCGTACTTCGGCTTCGAGATTCCCGGCGCCCCAGGAAAGTACTTCTACGTCTGGCTCGACGCTCCCATCGGCTACATGGCCAGCTCGAAAGACCTGGCCAGCCGAACCGACCTCGACTGGGACGCCTACTGGTACCCACCGAAGGAGGGTGACGACCCACCCGCGGAGCTCTACCACTTCATCGGCAAGGACATCATGTACTTCCACTGCCTGTTCTGGCCGGCCATGTTGTTCGGCGCGGGCTTTCGTATGCCGAACGCGGTCTTCGTGCACGGCTTCCTCACGGTGGACGGCACCAAGATGTCGAAGAGCCGCGGCACCTTCATCACGGCCGACACGTATCTCGAGCATCTGCCGGCCGACCCGATGCGCTACTACCTGGCCGGCAAGCTCGGTCCGACCACAGCCGACCTCGACCTCAACCTCGAGGACTTCGTGCTGCGGATCAACTCCGACCTCGTCGGCAAGGTGGTCAACATCGCGAGCCGCTGTGCCGGCTTCCTGCGCAAGAGGTTCGGTGGCCAGCTCGGCACCGCGCTCGACCGCCCGGAGCTGTACGAAGCCGCCGCCGCACAGAGCCAGGAGATCGCCGACCTCTTCGAGGCGCGCGAGTTCAATCGCGCGATCCGCAAGATCATCGCCGTCGCCGACGAAGCGAACCGCTACATCGACGAGCGGGCGCCCTGGGTGCTCGCCAAGGAGGAGGGCAAAGAGGAGGAGCTGCACGCCGTGCTCACCTCCGGCATCAACCTCTTCCGCACGCTCGTGGTGTGGCTCAAGCCGGTGATGCCCGCGACCGCCGCAGGCGCCGAGGAGTTCCTGGCCGTGGAGCCTCTGATGTGGAAAGACGCGTCGGAGCCGCTGTTCGGACACGAGATCCGCAAGTACAAACCGCTTCTCCAGCGCATCGACAAGGCCCAGATCGACAAGATCATCGAGCAGTCGAAGGAGGACGCTGCCGCGGAGGCAGCACCGAAGCTGACCGGGCCGCTGGCGGACGACTGCGGCCCGTGGGCCGACGACCCGCTGGGAGACGAGATCGTCTACGACGACTTCTCGAAGGTCGACCTGCGCGTGGCCGAGATCGTCAAGGCGGAGCACGTCGAGGGCGCAGCCAAGCTGCTGCGGCTCACCCTCGACCTCGGTGGTGAGACCCGCAACGTCTTCGCCGGCATCAAGGCGGCCTACGATCCCAAAGACCTCGAGGGCCGTCTGACCGTCATGGTCGCCAACCTGGCGCCGCGCAAGATGCGGTTCGGGGTGTCCGAGGGGATGGTGCTCGCGGCCGGGCCGGGCGAAGAGGAGATCTTCCTCCTCTCCCCGGACTCCGGCGCGGTTCCGGGAATGCGGGTGCGGTAAGGCGCCTCGCGGATCGCGCGGGCTAACGCCCGGCTGGGCTCGCGAACGTGAACGGCACTTTGCCCGCGACCTCCAGAGGCCAGCGGCCCGTCTCGATGTCCTTTGCGATCTTCGACGCGGGCGCGTTAGCCTCCCTTCTCGGCCTCCAGGTAGAGCATGGGTATGGTGAGCTCCAGCTCCCCCCGCGTACGAGCGATCTCGTCGAGGCGATGGCGCAGCACTTCCAGGATGTGCACCGCTTGGCCGGCCGGGAGTACTTCCTCCCAAGCGGGAAGAAACCCCTGACGGATGAGGTGGTGCCCGAAGACGGCTGCGCCCGAGGCGTATCGCATGGCAAACGAGCTCTCGACCCGCCGCACCTCCTGAAAGCCGGCCGCGGCCAGATGCTCGGACGTGCTGTCTGGAGTTCCCCGGTGTTCGACGTGCGCATCGAACGCGGTCAGTGCCTCCGCAGCCTGGTCTTGCACAATCTGACGAAACTCGTCGTAGAGCTCCTGCATGTGCCCGACCACGTTCGTCGTGATCGCAATCGTCGCGCCGGGCTTGGCGACGCCATGACAGTGCTCCAAGACCGCCGCGGCGTCGTCGAAGTTGTTGACGCCGAGGTTCGAGACGATCAGGTCGACGGACTCCGGCTCGAGGTCGACCTCACCTGCGTCGCAGGTCTCCACGCGAATCTGATCGAGCTCGAGACGCCTCGCCTTCTCGCGAAGACGGACACTCGCGCCGGGCCAGGGATCGACAGCGATCACCTCGCTCCCCGGGCAACGCTCCGCAAGCTCCACGGCGAGAAAGCCCGTGCCGGATCCGATGTCGAGGATTCTCTGGCTCGGCCGCAGCGGAACCTCGGCCAGCATCAACATGCCGAAGGGTGCCGACCACAGGGGCAGCTCGTCGTAGTACTCCGCCACTCCGGGTGCATGGAAGTCGAAGCCGGGCATCGACGGATGGTACCCGGGTCGAGAGCCCGACGACCGCGCCTCGCCTCTCGACCCGCAGGCGATGCTGCGCACTCGCGCAGACGGGCGGCCCGCCGAGGACGGGTATCATGGCCCGAGCAGCTCCTGCTCAGCCGACTGAAGCCTCGTGCCGACCGAGAACCTCGGAGGAATCCATGCGCACCCAACGCCTGCTCCCGTTCGCTCTCTTCCTGCTGGCCGCGCCGCTTGCCGCTGCCCCCGCAGGAGACGCAGCGCCGACCTACCTCGGCGAGGTGAAGCCCATCCTCGAGGCGAACTGCGTCACATGCCACCGCGCCGAAGGCCTCGACCTCGGCGGCATGATCGCGCCCATGTCGCTCGCCGACTACCGCGAGGTGCGGCCCTGGGCACGCTCGATCGCCCGCCTCGTGCAGAGCGGCGACATGCCGCCCTGGCACGCGGACGCCATGCACCGCGGTCAGTTCCGCAACGAGCGCACGCTGACGCCCGAAGAGATCGAAACGGTCGTCGCCTGGGCCAAGGCCGGGGCTCCGCGCGGTGACGGCGAAGACCCGAAGCCCGCCTTCGAGACCGCGTCGGGCGGCTGGTCCATCGAGCCCGACCTCGTCATCACGATGCCCGAGCCGTTCCAGGTGGCGGACGACGTCGAGGACCTCTACGTCGACATCGAGGTGCCGGTCCCGGCCGAGCTCCTCGAAGGCGATCGCTGGATCGAGGCGCTCGAGTTCAAGGCTGGCTCGAAGGCCGTGCATCACCTCATCGCCTACGGCATCACACCGGGCGGCACGAAGGTCGACCCCGGCGTCATGCTGGGTGGCATCGCGCCCGGCGCCGACGCCGACACGTTTCCAGAAGGCTACGCTCGACTCTGGGAGAAAGGCTCGAAGCTCGTCTTCGAGATGCACTACCACAAGGAGCCGGGCGAAGGCACGGCGGTCGCCGACCGCTCCAGCATGGCCATCCGCTTCGCGAAGGGTGAAGTGCGCCACCGGGTCATGAACGACAACATCTCCGACTACGCCTTCGAGATTCCCCCTGGTGCGAGCGACCACGCGGTGAGCGCCACGTACACGTTCGAGAAGGACGTTCACCTCGTGAGCCTGCTGCCACACATGCACCTGCGCGGCAAAGCCTCGAAGTACGTCGCCACGTACCCCGATGGCCGCGAGGAGACCCTGCTCTGGGTCCCGGACTACGACTTCGACTGGCAGACGTCGTACTTCTACGCCGAGCCCAAGCTGCTGCCCGCGGGCACCCGAGTCGACGTGACCATGTGGTACGACAACTCGGCCGACAACCCCGCCAACCCCGACCCCACGATCGCGGTGCGCTACGGCGAGCCGACCACCGACGAGATGATGAACGGCTTCCTCAACTTCACGAACGCGGCAGCCGACGACTTCGAGATGGAAGGTCCGCTCACCGAGATCGACTGGACGGCGTTCGGCGACAGCGGCGGCGAGTAGGCGAGAGCTTGCGCGCCGTCCTCTTCGACCTCGACGACACCCTCTACGACCACCTGTTTGCCGCGCGCTCCGGTCTCGCTGCGATGCAGGCCCGGACGTCGGCCCTGCAGACCGTGCCGCTCGAGCGCCTCGAGGAGATCTACTCCGACTCGCTCGAGACGATTCACCATCTGCTCCTCCGCGGCGAGGTGTCGCAGACCGAGGCGCGGGTGCGCAGGATGCAGGAGGTGTTCGGGCACTTCGACGTCGCGCTCGACGACGCGGAGGCCCTCGATCGGTACACCCGGTTTCGCCGCGACTACGACGAAGCCTGCCGTGTCGTCGAAGGCAGTCACGAGGTGCTCCGCGCGCTCCAGAGATGGGGTCTCCGACTGGGTGTGATCACGAACAACCTCGTGTCCGAGCAGACGCAGAAGCTCCGCCAGCTCGAGCTCACCGACTACTTCGAGGTTGTTTCCATCTCCGAGGAGGTCGGGACGGCCAAGCCGGACCCGGTCATCTTCCACGTCACGCTCGAGCGCCTCGGCTTGCAGACGCGCGACGTCGTCATGGTCGGCGACTCGCTCACGAGCGACATCGCGGGCGCTCTCCGCGTCGGAATGCGCTGTGTCTGGCTCGACCGGCAGCCCGAGCAGGGCCTGCGAGCGCCACGGGGAGTGCCCACCCTGGGGCCCGACTTCTCCGACTGGCGCACAGCAGCCGAGCTGATCGCCGGTCGGTAGGCGACGCCGCCAGGTCGTGGGGCCAGCGTCCGGTTTCCCCGCTCCGTCCCCGGAGGGGCGCTCTTCATCTCCGCCGGGCGTCAAAACACGGCACGCCGTGGCAGGATGCGGCCGAACAGCTGCGGAGACGCGCATGCGTTGGTCCCACCTCGCCCTCGCCGCGAAGATCGTCGCGATGGGCTCTCTCGCCCCGGCGCTCGCACAGAGCGAGCTGCCGCTCGATCTCGTCGAGTCGGTCGACGTGCGCCGCGTCAACGTCGACGTGGTGGTGACGGACCGCCTGGGGCAGCCCGTGAGCGGCCTCACCCGGGACGACTTCGAGCTGCGCATCCGCCGGGACGAGGTCGAGATCGCCAACTTCAGCGAGGTGGGCCCTGGGGCGCCGGCTCTGGCTCCGCCCACCGTGGTCATCGTCATCGACCAGCGCAGCGGGGAGGCCGCGCTGCGACGTACGCTGCTCGGCGACGTGCGCGCCAACCTCGGGTCGCTGCTCGAGGTGAGCTCGGGAGTGATGGTGGCCGAGCTCGGCCAGCGCCTGCAGGTGACGCAGCCGCTCACCCAGAACGAAGGGCGACTCCGCGAGGTGCTCGTCCGCGCAGGGAGGGCGATCTCGACCGGCCAGGAGGACGGCTCCCAGCTCCTGCGGCAGCTCGAGCGCGCCCGACCCATCGTCACCGGCGACGAGCTCTCCAACGACCTCACGCTCCGGCAGGCCCGCACCCTGCTCGACGAGATCCGGGCGCAGGCGCGCGAGGACGCGCTGAAGAAGTCGCGGGCCACGGTCGAGCTGCGCCGTCTGGTGCGCGCCCTGGCGGCACAACCCTCACGCTCCTGCGTGCTGCTCCTGAGCAGCGGCCTGGAGAGCACACCGTCCGAGGTTGCGTTTCGGCTGTGGTGGGCGAAGTACGGCGAGATGGCGGCACAGATCGGGCTGCCGGGTCTCGAAGCCGACATGGCCCGCTTCGATGGCACCGACGACGTGGCGGCGGTGATCGCCGATGCCGCCAACGGGCGTGTGACCTTCTACACGCTGTCCATCGGCCGCGGCACGCGACGCGGCTCCGCGGCCGAGTTCACGACATCGGGAGTTGTCGCGGCCGAGCAGCAGGCGATTCGAGACCCGCTGGCGGTGCTCGGCGAGCTCGCCTCCGCCACGGGGGGTGAGAGCGCTCTGAGGTCGGGCGGCAGCGGCGACCTTCTCGATGCACTGATCCGGGACGTGGAGAACTACTACTCGCTCGCCTTCGATCCCACGCAGGTCAAGGCCAAAGAGGGGCGTCTGCGAGTGCGTGTGCGCGGCGATGGCCTGCAGGTCCGCGCCGCCCGTCGCTTCACCGCGCGCCAGAGTCGCGACGAGCTCGAGGAGCGCCTCATGGCGGCCCTCTACCTCGGCTACGGAGACAACCTGCACGACGTGGCGGTCGATGTCGGCAAGCCCGTACGCGCAGGCAGGGGAAGGTACGAGGTCGACCTCTCGGTGCGCATCCCGGCGTCTCGGATCGTCCTCCTCCCGGAGAAGGAGCGTCACCGCGGCCAGATCGAGCTCGCGGTGGCCGCGCGCGCGGCGTCCGGCGGGACCTCCCCCACCGCGGGTGGGGTTCTGCCCATCGTCATTCCGAACGAGAACCTGCTGCGCTGGCTCGGCAGCGCGGCGGCCTCGAAGCTGCGCATCGGCGTGTCGGACGAGCGTCAGACGGTCGGCGTGGCGGTCCGCGACGTGGTCGGGCAGACCATCTCCGTCGTTCAGGTGGCCGTCGATCCGAGGTCCGGAGGATGAGCACCGCCACGGTCCTCCTAGGGACCGTGCTCCTCGCACTCCCGCAGTCCGCCGCGCCCCAGGAGGCGGCGCTCCTGCACGTCGAGCCGCTGCACGGCCTTCGCGCCGAAGCCGCGGCCCGGCTCCTCAGTGGCGGCACGGGCGGAAACCTCCCGGCGAGCATCGCCTTCGGCAGGCCAAGACAGATCAACCCGTCCGGTGGTCTCCGCGTGCCACTCACCGTGGAGATCCCGGCGCACGTCCTGGGGCCGAGCCCTCCGCGCCCCGGGGGCGAGGACACACCCCGCCCGCAGCCGGAGCCCGCCTCCCCCGCCACCTCCGATCCCCCGGACGAGGAGCCCGCCTCCCTCGAGATCTACTGCTACGTGCTCGACGCGAGCCTCGCCGTCCGTGGCCATCTGGCCGAAAAGCTGGTGGCCGGTGGCGCCCAGCTCCCGAAAGGCGTGCGCTACCGGTCGGCGGTGGAGCTCGAAGCCAGCGACAGCGCGGCGCTGAGCCTGCGGCTGCTGGTGCTGGAGCCGCGCAGCGGACGTCTCGTGCAGTACGTCGAGCCTCTCGACCCGGCCGGCGGCACCACTCTGCGCCTCGTCGCCCCCACCGCTCTCGACGCCACTGACTGGCTCACCGTCACCGGCTCCGGCCCCCGCGCGGGCAGCGGCGCCCGCGATCCAGACGACGGGTCGCTCACCTCGTTGCCCGTGCTCGTGCCCGGCCCCCAGAGGCTGCAGGTGCAGGGAGGCCGCGGCAGACGCGGAGAGGCAGAGCTCGCACTCACTCGGGAGGGTCGCCAAGACGAAGCTCCCGCGGCGGTGCCGGCGCGGTTCGAGGACCGCGGCTCCGCCCTGGTCTTCCAGCTGCCCGAGCTGCCGAGCGGGCGGTACACGTGGCGGCTCGATGAGTCTCCGGCGAGCACGGGTCGGCTCTGGATCCTCGGTGCCGAGGCCGCAGCCGACGCGCGAACGCTCGCCGGGAGCTCCGCGGGGGCGGAGGCCCTGGACTGGCTCGATGCCGAGCGCTGGTACGCCGAGCGCGCGTCGTTGGCGGCCAGGCTGGAGCTCACCGACATCGACCAGGTGGCCCCCGCAACGAGGTTGCAGAGCCAGTACGCCACCCTCCTGCGCAACCTCGGCACGCACTGGGACGCACCGCGAGCCGTCTCCGATCTCACCCGAGTCGAGCTCGCGGCGCAGGACGCGAAGCTCGACATCCCGACCATCGAGCGGCTCGAGCTCGACGTGCTCGCCTCCCTCGTGGAGCGCTCGCCCGAAGCGGCGCTCGTGGCCCTGGCGGTGCACGTCACGAGCTATCGCACGGCCCGCGACGAGCGCCGGTATGCCGACGCCGGTCGCCACCGCCGCACCGTGCGACGGGTTGGAGCGCAGGTGGCCCGACGAAGCCCGCCACTGCGTGGAGAGGTCGCCGATCAGCTCAGCCTGCTGGCTCTCGTGATGAGTGACGACGCCCTGTGGCCGGGAGTTCAGCACGTGCTCGAGCAGGTGGTCGGCATCCAGCCGGAGCATCCCCCGGCGCGCGCCCTGCTGGCGCTCGTGCTGGAGCACCAGGGCAAGACGGAGGAGGCGATCGGGCACGCTGAAACCGCGTTCGAGCTCGACCGTGGACTCCATGCCAACCGGCTGCGGCTTGCGGTGCTGCTGCGCCGTCTCGGGCGCGACGAGCGCGCGGAGAGCCATCTGCGCGCACTCCTCGACGAGAGCCCGCAGGACAGCGAGCGCGTCGTCGCCTGCCAGGAGCTTTCACGCCTCCTGGCCGCGAGGGAGCGTTTCGGCGACGCGACCGATGTCCTCGAGCGGTGCCGGGCCGGCAACGCCAGAGCCAGCGAGCTGGTGCCGCAGCTCGTCCACGTGCTCGAGCGGCGCGGCCAGACGACACGCGCCCGCCAGCTCCGGAGCGAGGACGCGCCTCGTCCCGGCGCGCCTTCGGCCCGCCTGCTCTACAGCCGCGTGCCCGCGAGCGTGCGCTCGAGCCTGCAGAGCAACGCGAGTCGAGGTTTCCGGATGCGCGTGACCGCGCTCACCGCCGCCTTCGGGGAGCAGCCGTGAGCGGCTGGCTGCTGGCAGCCGCCCTCCTGCTCCAGGCGCAACCGTCTGCGGAGTCGCCGCGCATCGCCATCTACTCACCGCCTGCCGGGCGACCGGCGGCGGGCGAGACACAGCTCTGGGCCGACGTCGTCGGCGAGCTCGACGCCCCTCTCGTGGTGTTCCGTCTCGACGAGCGTGAGGTCGGCCGATTCCGGGAGCCGCCGTACCAGCTGACCGTCGATCTGGGCCCGGACAACCGCGAGCACCGCTTCGAGGTGGTCGTTCGTGGCACGGAAGGAGAGATCACACGGGCCCTCAGGATCACCCCCGCCCTGCACGTCGACGAGGAGGTCGACCTCGAGCTTCGCCAGCTCTACGTCACGGTGGAGCGTGACGGCCAGCGCGTACGTGGGCTCGGGCGCGAGGCCTTCGAGGTGATGGACGACGGCGAGGCCCAGGAGGTGGTCACGTTCGAGGGTGGCGATGCGCCCCTTGCCGCTGCCGTCCTCGTCGACGCCAGCCTCAGCATGAGGGGCGAGCCCCTGCGGTCCGCCGTCGCCGGTGCGCGAGCCTTCGTCGCGGGCATGAAGGACCTGGACCAGGCGTCGCTGGTCCTCTTCTCCGACCGCCCGATGGCCAGAGAGGTGTTCGAGGCCGGCGGCGGGCTCAGCGGGGGCGTGAAGCGCTTCGACGATCTCGACCAGCTCCCGGCCACGGGCGGTTCGGCAATCAACGACCAGCTCTACCTCGCGCTGTGCGACCTCGACGGCCGCCAGGGGCGAAGGGTGGTGATCCTGCTCTCTGACGGGGTCGACGTGCACAGCTCCCTGGACGCCGCGGACGTCCTGTGGCGCATGCAACGCTCCCAGTCGATGGTGTACTGGATCGAGCTCCTCGAAGATCTGGACGACCAAGGGCCCAGCGGCACCGTCTCGCCATGGCGTGGCCGGGACCAGCACGGCGACGAGTACGACACGCTGCTGCGCCTCGTGGAGACCAGCGGCGGGCGCCGACTGCGCATCGACGACCCGGCGCAGGCGCCCGAGGTGTTCGCGGAGATCCTGCGCGAGCTGCGCGAGCAGTACGTAGTGGGGTACTACCCCACCACGAACGAGGACGACGGCTCGTGGCACGACGTCCGTGTGCGGGTCCGCGGCAGGGGCCTCGCGGCCCGGACCCGCTCCGGCTACGTCGACGTGCCCTGAGGCGAGTGCCCTGAGGGGCGACGACCGCTCTCCTCGATTTGCACCCCCGACTGTCCCACGCGCCGCGCGTTTTCTGGTATGTGAGATGCTCCGAGGGAACCTCCGGCAACCCTCCGACGGGGCACGAACAGCCCGCCCGGAACCCTCTCCAGAGCGCCTGAATGACCACGCACGAGACGCCCCCCAGCGACTTCGTTCACCTGCATCTGCACTCCGAGTATTCGCTCCTCGACGGCGGCAATCGCGTCGGGCAGCTGGTCTCGAAGGTCAAGGAGCTCGGCATGGACGCCGTGGCTCTGACCGACCACGGCAACCTCTTCGGGGCCGCCGAGTTCTACCAGGAGTGCAAGAAGAACGACATCAAGCCGATCCTCGGCATCGAGGCCTACGTCGCGCCGGAGTTCACCGACGACGAAGGCAAGGCGCAGGAGAGTGACCGGACCGTCAAGAAGCCGACGGGCGTCGCCGACGGCGGCTTCCACCTGGTGCTGCTGGCCCAGAACCAGACGGGCTGGGACAACCTGATGAAGCTCACCTCCGACTCCTACGTCGAGGGCTTCTACTACCGGCCGCGCATGGACAAATCCACGCTCCAGGAGTGGAGCGAGGGGCTCATCGCGATCAACGGGCACCTCGGCTCCTCCATCGCCTACCACCTGCTCAAGTACCACGAGACCGGCAACGAGGCCCACTACGACACGGCGCGGGCCGAGGCCTGGTGGCACGCCGAGGTCTTCGGCCCGGACGCCGAAGGCAAACCGCGCTTCTACCTCGAGCTGCAGCGCCACGACACCGAAGAGCAGGACGCCGTGAACGAGCTCACACTGCGGCTGGCGAAAGAGCTCGACCTGCCCCTCGTGTGCGACAACGACGCACACTTCCTGCGAGCCCAGGACTGGGACAACCACGACACGCTGGTCTGTGTCTCCACGGGCAAGTCGAAGCTCGACGAGAAGCGTCTCCGCTATCCGAAGGAGCTGTACGTCAAGGGCCCGGAGGCGATGCGTGAGCTGTTCGCCGACGTTCCGCAGGCGGTCGCCACCACCCGCGAGATTGCGGACCGATGCAACGTCGAGCTCGACTTCACGGCGAACCACGCGCCGCTCGTCGGCATCGAGCGCCGCGACCCGGACGAGACGATCGGCACGGGGGACGAGCCCGAAGGCTCCACACCCTGGTTCCAGCGCTTCTGCTCCACGTACGAGCTCGTGCCCATCGACTCCACGCAGGACAACCTCGAGGGCGCCAAGGAGCTCGAGCAGGTCTGCGATCAGGCACTCCGCGAGCTCTGCGAGGCCGGCCTCAGGTGGCGCTACCGGGGGGAGATCACCGACGACCACCTCGCACGGCTCGAGCGCGAGCTGAAGGTGCTCTCCGACAAGATGATCAGCGCGTACTTCCTGATCGTCTGGGACTTCGTGAACGAGGCGCGGCGGCGCGGCATCCCGGCCATGGCCAGGGGCTCGGGTGTCGGCACGATGGTCGGCTATCTCCTGGGCCTCTCCAACGCGTGCCCGGTCAAGTACGGCCTCCTGTTCGAGCGCTTCACCGACCCCGATCGGAGCGAGTATCCCGACATCGACATCGACCTCTGCCAGGACGGCCGGGGCGAGATCATCGAGTGGGTGCGCGAGAAGTACGGCTACGTCGCGCAGATCATCACCTTCGGAACGATGAAGGCCCGCGCCGCGATCCGCGACGTCGGCCGCGTGCTCGACCTGCCGCTGCCCGAGGTCGACAAGATCTGCAAGCTCATCGGCGACCAGCTCGGCATCACCATCTCGCAGGCGCTCGACCAGGAGCCGGAGCTGCGCGCTCTGTGCCAGGACCCGCAGGTGAAGCAGGTCATCGACACGGCGCAGGCGCTCGAGGGCATCACGCGCCACAGCGGCGTCCACGCCGCCGGCGTCGTGCTCGCCACCCAGCCGCTCGACAACCTGGTGCCGCTCGCCACCAGCAAACAGGGCGACAAGGAGATCCTGGTCACCCAGTGGGACGGCCCCACCGTCGAGAAGGCGGGGCTCCTCAAGATGGACTTCCTGGGCCTCAAGACGTTGTCCGTGCTCGAGCGCGCGCGGCAGCTCACCCTCGAGACCCTCGACACGGGCACCATCCGCGAGGCCGTCGGCGCGCAGGAGGGCGTGGATCCACTCGACCTCGACCGCATCGATTTCCAGGACCAGAACGTCCTCGACCTCTACTGCCGCGGCGAGACGGTCGGCACGTTCCAGTTCGAGTCGGACGGCATGCGCAACCTGCTGCTCAAGATGAAGCCTGACCGTCTGGAGGACCTCGTGGCGGCGAACGCGCTGTTCCGCCCCGGTCCGATGGCTCTCATCGACGACTACTGCAGCCGCAAGCACGGGCGGCAGGACGTGCCGAAGGTCCACGAGATCGTCGACCGGTTCACGGAAGAGACCCACGGCATCATGGTCTACCAGGAGCAGGTCATGCTCATCGCGCACGAGCTGGGAGGCATCCCGCTGCGCGAGGCCTACTCCATGATCAAGGCGATCAGCAAGAAGAAGCACGACGTCATCAACTCGGCGCGCGCGAAGTTCCTCGAAGGCGCGGAGGAGAAGGGCCTCGCGGTGAAGAAGGCCGCCGAGCTGTTCGACCTGATCCTCAAGTTCGCAGGCTACGGCTTCAACAAGTCGCACTCGGTGGGCTACTCGATTCTCGCCTTCCAGACCGCCTTCATGAAGGCGTACTTCCCCACCCAGTACATGGCGGCCGTGCTCACCTACGAGTCGGACAGCACCGACAAGCTCAGCCTGTACCTCGACGAGTGCAAGCACGTCCGCCTGCCGAACGGCGAGCGCGGCACCCTTGTCCGCCCGCCCGACATCAACCTCTCCGGCGTGCGCTTCCACGTGGTCTTCGGCGAAGGCGAGGAGGCCACGCCGTCGAGCGGCCACATCCGGTTCGGCCTGTCGGCGGTGCGCGGCGTCGGCGGCAAGGCGGTCGACGCGATCCTCGAGTGCCGGCGGGAGGGCGGCCCCTTCAAGAGCCTCTTCGACTTCTGCGAGCGGGTGCCGATGAAGGTGGTCAACCGCACCACCATCGAGGCGCTCGTCAAATCGGGTGCGTTCGACTCGGTGCACGGCGCTGAAGCCCGCGCCGCCCTGCTCGAAGCGCTCGATGCGGCCATCCGCTCGGGCCAACAGGCCGCGAGCGACCGCGAGAGCGGCCAGGGGAGCCTCTTCGGCGGAGCACCCGACGAGCCGGAGGACGACCCGGTGCTGCCGAAGGTCGAGCCCTGGGGCCGGTCCGAGATGCTGCGCAACGAGAAGGAGGCGCTCGGCTTCTTCGCGTCGGGGCACCCGCTGGAGGATCACCGCACGCTGCTCGAGCGCCTCTCGAACATCTCGCTCAGCGAGCTCGGGCGCGTGGACGAAGAGACCGAGGTCATCGTGGGCGCCATGGTCAGCACGATCCGCACGACCCGCACCAAGAAAGGCCGCAACCCGGGTCAGAAGATGGGCATGCTCACCCTCGAGGACACCAGCGGCAAGCTGGAGGCGGTGGTGTTCGCCGACGCCTTCGCGGAGCTCGAGACGATGCTCCAAGCAGACAACATCCTCTTCTTCCGCGGCCGGGTCGACAAGCGGCGCGAGGAGCCGAGCCTGGTCGTGAGCGGCGCCATTCCGCTGACCGAGGCACCCACCAAGCTCACCCAGCAGATCCGCATCGTGCTGGACGAGTCCGAGGCGGGCGGCGCACCGGCACTCGAGCAGGCGCAGCTGGTGGCCCTCCGCGAGCTGCTGCGCCAGGAGAAGCGCAAGATCAACGGCTCCGCGGCCGATGTCGTCTTCGAGATCCACCTCGACGACACCGTCGTGTGCACGGCTCCCGAAAAGGAGCTGCGCGTGCCGGTGCACGCGCACCTCCCGGCGCGAATCAGCGAGGTGCTGGGCGGCCGTGGGCGTTGCTACTTCGCGGGGCCCGAGCGTCTCGTCGAGCGGGCGCCGGCGCCCTGAGGGGCCTGCTGCAGAGCCACCAGGAACCGCATCACGGCAGGCGCACGATCAGGCGCCCGGAGTACGACTCCATGCGCAGATCGGCGCCGCCGCTCCCCACCCTGCCCTGGAGCTCGGAGCGACGGCGAGGGTTGGGACCGAGAGCGGATGCGGCCAGAGGCACGTCGCTGTCGACCTCTCCGCGCACCGTCTTGAGACGCAGGTCGAGCCCAACCCCCGGCGCGAGCCGAACCGCCACGTCGCCGGACCAGGTCACGAGCGAGGCCGCAGCCGCAGCGTCCACCCGCGCGAACTCCACGTCGATGGAGCCCTGCACGGAGCTCACGACGATCGGACCGTGCACGCCCGCCGCCCGGACGTTGCTGTTGTTGCCGCGCACCTCGATCGCCCCCTGCATCTGATCGAGGAAGAGGTCGCCACCCATGACCATTTCGAGCTTCAGCATGGCGCGCTGCGGTACCAGGAGCCGGAGCGCGAGGGGGCGAGTCCACCGCGTCTTGAGCACGGCACGGTTGTCCTGGGTCTCCACGACGAGCCCGATGTCCGGGACCACCCAGCTACCGGCTTCGGAGGTCACTTCGAGAGGCGCCGCGGGCTCGTCGATCACGACGACGAGCCGGTTCCCTTCCGACGGAGAAACCTGGAGCGCGCCGTTGAGCACGGAGGCCTCCAGCACGACGGAGGCTGCCGGCCCCGGGAGATCGACCTCGAACCGGGTCTCGCCGAGAGCCGCCGTGACGCTGCCCAGAAACAGCGCCGCGCATGCGGCCGCAACCGGCACGCGAATCGTCACAGACTCCCTCCGAGAATCTCCTCGAGGCGCTCGCGCACGAGGGGGTCGAGGCTGGGGCGCTCGAGGACCTGCTCGAAGGCCACGCGCTCTTCTTCCGCGAGGCCTTCGCTCAGAACGTCTCCCAGGGCCACCTGCAGCATCGGGGAGCGCTGCCGAGGTAGAGCCTTCGCCAGACCCGACCGCACCTGTGGCCGCGGCAGGAGACCGCCGAGAACGTCGACGGCCGCCAGGCGGACGTTCTCCGAGGGGTCGTTCACGACCGAGACCAGCAGCGCCTCCACGATCGCGTCGTCGTTGCCCGTGCCCAGAGCCTGCTCACTGAGCTCGATCCCGCGCAGCCGCTCGCTCGCCGACGAGTGCTCGAGCAGCGTCAGCGTGAGGAGCTGCCCAACCGACCGCACCTCCTCTTCGAGCCGCTCCACCCGCTCCGCGGCCCGGAGATCCGCCGCCACGCCCTGGGTCTGTGGCGCGCGCCCCGGCATCAGCCAGCCCAGCCCGAAGCCGACGACAAGGGCCGCGGCGGCCCACCAGGCGGGGTGCATGAACATGCGCGGCCTGGAAGCGCCGGCCGCAGCAGCGCCCACGCCGGGCCGCTGGCCCGGCGCGTTCTCGAGCTCCCGCTCGAGCGCTGCGAAGAAGCGCCTCCTCAGGCGATCGCCCGCGGTGACTGGCAGGGGGCGGCCCTCCAGAGCTCCGGCCCAGACGAAGCGAGCGCGCTCGCGCAGCGCCCGCGACTCGGCCTCGGAGAGCCCCTCCTCCAGGTCCGCGGCGGCGAGCTTCTCGAGCTCCGCGAGCCGATCCAGAAGTTCGTGGTCGTTCATGGTGTACCTTGCATCTGTCGTTCGACTTCTTCGCGGAGCGCAACGGTGGCCCGGTGCACCCGCACCTTCACGGCACCCACCGAGCAGTCCAGGGTCTCGGCGATCTCGCGATACGGGAGAGCCTCGTAGCGCGCGAGGATCAGGAGGTCGCGCTTGTCCTCCGGTAGCGCCGCGAGCGCCTTCTGCAGCACGTCACCGCGCTCCCGCGCCTCCATCCGCTCCTGCGAGCCCGGCGCAGAATCTTCGGCTTCGAGCTCGTCGGTGGCGATCTCGGGGCTCCGCGCCGAGCGCTTGAAGTGGTCCGTGGCCACGTTGTGGGCCACCCGGTAGAGCCAGGGCTGGAACCGGCTGTCGTCCCGGAAGCTGGCGCGGTACCGGAGCACCCGCATGAAGGCGTCCTGCACGAGATCTTCGCTCACCTGCTGCTGTCCGGTCATGCGTACGAGATATCGGAGGACCCGGTCGTGGTGGCGCTCGAACAGCGCCCCCAGTGCGGATGCGTCGCCGTCCCGCACCTCGAGCATCAGCTGTTCGTCGCTCGGGTCCATCAAAAGCTCGGGGCGCGGAAGCGCGTCCACACCTCTAGGACTGCGGTTCTACCGACAGGTTACGAGCCGACTCGTCCACATACGCACGCACCAGGTGTTCGGGATCCGGGCGCGTCGCCAGGCTCACGCCGACCAGCACGAGCACGTTGACCGCAAGGCCGTAGGCCCCTTCGTGGAGGCCTGGAACGGGCCCAGGCATCGCCAGGAAGATGCAGTTCGTGACGATCCCCGCAAAAAGCCCGGCGACCGCTCCTACCCGGGTCGCGCGACGCCAGTAGAGCGCCGCCACGACCGGGGGCATGATCTGGGCCACGCCACCATAGGCCGCCAGAAGGAGCGCCACGATCGAGAAGTTGGCCACCACGGCGAAGTAGTACGCGAGCAGCGCAATCGCCACGACCAGGATCCGAATGGCGCGGGTCTGCGCGGCGTCGGAGAGGCCGAAGACCCGACAGAGGCCGTCGCGGACTCCGATGGACGCGGCGGCGTGCAGCATCGTGTCTCCCGAGGACATCGAAGCCGCCAGCGTTCCCGCACAGACCAGGCCCACGAGGATCGGCGAGAGCTCGAGCTGCCCGAGAAGGTGCGGCAGGATGCTGTCGGCCGGCTCGACCCCCGGGAAGGCGATGACACCCGCGAAGCCGATGAAGAGGATGGGCACCAGGAAGATCTGGAAGGTCGGGTAGAGCACCACCACCAGACGCAGGGAACGATCGCTCTGGGCGGCGTAGCTCTTCATGAACAGGTGGGGCCACATCGTGAATCCGACCGCCGAGACGATCACGGCGGAGCCGAACGCGGCCCAGGTCCAAGGCTCACCCGAGGCTCCGAGGCCCGGCGGCACGAGGAGCTCCGGGCGGGAGCTCGAGATCCTCTCGAACATCGGACCCACCCCACCGTAGAGCTTCCACGGCAGGTAGAGCCCCAGAAACCAGGCGATCACCATCATGAACATGCCCTGCAGCATGTTCGTCCAGCCGACGCCGAGCACCCCGCTCCACAGCACGTAGACGACCACCACGCCGTACGTGACGCCGATCGCGAGTGCCTCGGGGATCCGACCTTCGGAGAGCGTCACCAGAATGATGCCCGCGCCTTTCATCTGGATGACCAGGTACGGCACGAAGGCCGCCACGCTGAGGACCGCGAGCAGAACGCTCAGGGCACGCGAGCTGTACCGGTGCGACAGGAGCTCAGCCTGCGTGACGAAACCGTACCGGATTCCGAGCCGACGGACTCTCGGGCCGATGAAGTAGAAGGGGACCATGCCCAGGATGCCGTAGGAGACGATGTAGAGAGCCGCAACGCCGCGCGAGTAGGCCCAGCCGGGCCCGCCGAGGAAGGCGAACGAGGAGAAGATCGACGCGCCCATCACGAAGTAGAGGACCACCGCGTTCATCGACCGATCGGCCGCGACGTATCCCTCGACACCGGACGTGCCCCGCAGGCCCGGCAGGATCCCCATCACCAGGGTGACTCCGAGGTACAGACCGGAGATCACCAGGGCGACCAACCAGGGCTCCACTAACCCTCCTGTCCGTCGGAGGAGTCCGTCATGTGCAGATCGTGCCGGTAGACCAGGAGCTGAACCGCGAACACCGCCACAAGGCAGAGCACGACCCAGATCACCGCCACGGGAAGACCAAGCACCAGCCGCCCGCCCGCGCCGAAGCCGAGCAGCGGCGTCACCAGCCCGAGCGTGACCACCGCGACGACGGCCCACAGGAGACGGAGGCGCCACGGGGAGGAACCGGTCATGGCGTCAGCATAGCGTGGCAGGCCGCGGTCAAGCCTCGGGGTACGGATACTCGATGTAGTGGGCGGTCTCGCGCGCCACCTCGTCTCCGCACAGGCGCGCCACCACGTGAAACGCCATGTCGATGCCGGCGGCGACACCCGCGGACGAGATGACTCCGTCGTCCACCCAGCGCACTCCACGCACCACCTCGACTCCCGTCCCTTCGAGGAGATCGAGCGCCCCGTGGTGCGTGGTCGCCCGACGGCCCGCGAGCAGGCCCGCCCGCGCCAGGAGCAGCGAGCCGGTGCACACGGACGTCACGAGCTCCGCTTCCGCGGCGCAGCGTCGGATCCAGTCGAGGGTGGGCTCATCGTCCAGGAGGCGCCGCGTGCCAAACCCTCCCGGCACCAGCAGGACGTCGACCTGCGGGGCCGTGGCGAACGAGGCATGAGGCACCACCTGCAGCCCGCCCGTGGCGCGCAACGGCCGTGCCGTGGCCGCCACGGTCAGCACGCGAAACGGCGCCGACTCTTCGCTGCGTCTCGACGCGGCCCCAGGCTCGGTGCGCGTGCGCGAGAACACCTCGAACGGCCCCGCGAAGTCGAGCACCTCGACGTCCTCGAACACGAAGATCCCCACCGTCCTCACCGTCTTCGCTGCCATGTCGACCTCCTGTCCCACGAACGGGTCGCCTCAGTGCGGAGCGCCCGCCGGAGACGCGGCCCGCCACCAACCGGCCAGCAGAACGGCGAGCAGAACCGTCACCGGTACGTTGACGAAGAGCGCATTGAATCCGATGCCTCCCCACACCGACAAGGCCGAGTCAGCGACGAACCACAGCCCGACGGCCGCGCCCAGCGAGCCGATGACATAACGCTCTCCGGCACGCTCCGCGCGAGCCGCGAACAGCGCCGCGAGCAGGAAGAAGCCCGCGTCGGTCGCTCCGAGAGGAATGAGCACGGCGCGCTTCACCTGCTCCTCCGCCGGCAGAAGTGCCTCCCGCCCGAAGAGCGCCTGCGCCAGGTGGCCGTCCCACCAACCCCAGGGATCGAAGGACCCCAGGAGGGCCCACCCGAGGCCCTGGAGTGCCAGCAGCCCGAAGAGGCCGACGTGGAGCCGGCGCCACGAGCTCCCGCTCACGGTGGCGACCAGCTCTGGAGGCGTGCGCTGTTCAACACCACGGAGAGGCTCGACAGGGCCATCGCCCCGGCAGCCAGGCCGGGGTGCAGCATCTGCAGCCAGCCCGGTATGCCGGGAACGCCGGCCAGCACGCCCGCGGCCACGGGGATGAGCAGTACGTTGTAGGCGAAGGCCCAGAACAGGTTCTGCCGCACGACGGACATGGTCCGCTTCGACAGATCGAGAGCGCGCCCGATCGCCGACAGCTCGTGCGACACGAGCGTCACGTCCGCCGCCTCGAGGGCCACGCCGGCACCCGTGCCGACCGCCACGCCGAGATCGGCGCTCGCGAGAGCCGGGGCATCGTTGATGCCGTCGCCGATCATCGCCACTAGGCCACCGTCCGCAGAGGCCTGCTGCGAGATCTCTTGCACCGCCTCCTCCTTCTCCTCGGGCAGGAGCTCGGCGCGAACGTCCTCGATGCCCAGTCGATCCGCCACCAGCTGCGCCACGCCCCGGGCGTCTCCCGAGAGCATGGCCGTCTCGAGACCACGCTCCTGCAGCGCCGCAATGGCGTCGGGGGCGTCGAGCTTGATCGGATCGGCGAGCCCCAGCAGGGCCCACCATTCCCCGTCGACGCTGACCGCCACCGACGTGAGGCCGCGGCGCCCGAGCTCCTGTGCACACTGCGCGGCTGCCTCCGACGGACCGGTCTCGCGCTCCACCCAGCTGGCCCGGCCGACGCGCACGTGACGCGCGCCCCCGGGCGCCTCCACCACGCCGTAGGCACCGCGCCCGGGCGTGGCCTCGAAGAGCGACACCTCGTACCGCCCCGCGCCCCGGTCGGCTGCAGCCTCGACGATGGCGCGCGCCAGCGGGTGCTCCGAGAGCGCCTCGACCGACGCC
Organism: Candidatus Multivoraceae bacterium; assembly: GCA_965223385.1. Lineage (GTDB taxonomy): Bacteria > Acidobacteriota > Thermoanaerobaculia > Multivoradales > Multivoraceae > JBCCLJ01. The sequence continues at coordinate 526,225 of CBDCWR010000005.1, forward strand.
ACGAGCGCCATCAGATCCGTCTCGAGCTCACCGTTGAAACGGTGCATCTCCACCACGGCCGGGCGTCCTTCAGTGAGCGTTCCGGTCTTGTCGAAGAGGAGGTGGGTCACCTTCTGCGCACGCTCGAGTGCACCCCCGCTGCGAAACAGAACCCCCATCTGGGCCCCTCGCCCGATGCCGGCCATCATGGCCATCGGCGTCGCGAGCCCCAGTGCACAGGGACACGCGATGACGAGCACCGAGATCGCGCGCACGAGCGCCGGCTCGAGCTCGGAGGTTCTCAGCCACCAGAGCCCGAAGGTGACGAGAGCAATCACGACGAGAGCCGGCACGAAGACGGCCGAGACGCGGTCGGCCGTGGCCTGCACCGGGGCGCGGCTCCCCTGCGCCGCGCGCACGAGCCCGACGATGCGGCCGAGCGCCGACTCGCGCCCGACGCCCGTGGCGCGGACCAGCATGCTTCCGGAGCCGTTCACCGTGGACCCGAAGACCGTGTCGCCGACGCCGCGCACGACGGGCATCGACTCTCCCGTCAGCAGGCTCTCGTCGATGGTCGACTCCCCCTCCGCCACCACGCCGTCCACTCCGATCCGCTCCCCCGGTCGCACGCGCACCAGATCCCCGGGCCGCAGCGCGGTGAGGACCACACTTTCGCTGCTGCCGTCGTCGCGGACCCGCTCCACCTCCTGCGGGGCGAGCTCCAGGAGCCCTTCGATCGCCTTGGAGCTGCGGGTCCTGGCACGCGCCTCCAGCACCTTGCCGAGCTTGACCAGGGCGAGGATGGCTGCACCGGCCTCGAAGTAGAGGTGCCCCGGCCGGTCGAGGACCAGGACGGCCATCGAGAAGAGGTACGCCGCCGTCGAGCCGAGGGCGACGAGCACGTCCATGTTCGCCGCACCGGAGCGGATGCTGCGCCAGGCACCAAGCAGGTAGCCCGGACCGAGGACGCCATGAACGGCCGTCGCGAGGCCGGCGAGGAGCCAGCGGAACCACGGCTCGCTGCGAACCCGGGCCAGGGCCTCGGGCATGCCGAGATCCGCAGCCATCGACAACACGACCAGCGGAACGGCGAACAAGGCCCCGACCACCAGGAGGCGCGTTTCGCGAAGCTGGTGGCGCGCGCGCTCCTGGCTCACCCGGTCGAGCCCGTCGGTCTCGAGCGGCAGGATCAAGGTGTAGCCCGCGTCCGAGACGGCCTCGGCGAGAGCGTCGAGCGCCTCCGGCTCCTCCGGTCGCGCCAGACCGACGCTTTCGGTCGCGAGGCTGACCTCGACCCCCTGGGCGCCGGCACGCACCAGACTCTTCTCGACCGCGGCCACGCAGTTCGCGCAGTGCATCCCCAGAATCGGCAGTTCGACGCGTTCGGCGGTGACTTCGTTCAACACGGTTCCTCGGGGCTCTGAGCCTGCGGCTATGATTCTGCCTCCACAAGAGTACGACGCGCGCCGGCATTTTCGGCCTGCAACTCGTTCGCGGAGGCTTCGTTTGGACGTTCGAATGCGCACACCCGGTCACACCTGTTCCCCGATCCCAGGCCTGCGCCCCGCCGCGCCTCGCGGCCCGCGGGTGCTCCTCCTCCTGCTCCTCCTCGCGACGCTCCCGACGGCGCTTTGGGGACACACCAGGATCACCACCAACGTCACGTGGAGTGAAGACATCCGGGCGATCCTGCGCGAGCACTGCATGCCCTGCCACAGCCCCGGAGGAATGGCGCCCAGCTACGCCGACTTCACGGTCTACGGCACCGACTCGAAGCCGGGGGCCCGCGCCTGGGCCACGGCGATCGAGGAAGAGGTGCTCACCGGCCGCATGCCACCCTGGAACCCAGACCAGCGCTACGGTCGCTTCAGCAACGCACGCCAACTGTCGAAGCGCGAGAAAGATCTGCTCATCGCCTGGGTCGGCGGCGGTGCGCCCCAGGGGCCCAAGCGCAACCTGCCGGTCCCGGACGAGTTCCTGGACGACTTTCGGCTCGGAGCGCCGGACGTCGAGCTCACCCTCGGCGAGCCCGTCGTCCTTGCCGCCGATGCCGACGAGGCGACGACGAAGCGCGTCGCACCGATCGGCGTCGAGGAGGACACGTGGATCACGGGCTTCGAGTTCCGCCCCGATCATCCGGACACCGTCTACAGCGTGCGCGCCTGGCTGGTGCCACCGGAAGACGCGGCCCCCGAGAGCCTCGAGGTCGAGATCCAGGTCCCCTACGATCCCTTCCGCGACGAAGACGAGCCCGAGCCCACGCGCATGCGCGAGACGCCCGGCGGGCGTCAGTTCCTCGGGCAGTGGCTGCGCGGCGACCGGCCCACGCTGCTGCCTGACGGCGCCGGCAAGCGTGTCCGCGCCGGCTCGACGCTGGAGCTCGAGATCGTGCTGCGGCGCGGTTTGAACGTGTCCGGCGAGGTGGCCGAGTCGCTGCCCGTCGGGCTCTACCTCGCTGCCACGGAAGACGAGGTCGACCTCATCGCAGAGGCCCTTTCGCTCGCACCGTCAGCTGCCGCGCCGGGGCGCAAGCCGCGTCGCAAGCGACGCCGGCGGGGTGCCGAGCCGGCCAAGGCACAGCTGGCGCTCGCCGCATCGACCACGCTGCAGGAGGAGATCCGGCTGATCGGCTTCAACCCCCTCCTCCCCACCGACCTGGAGGAGCTCGAGCTCCGCGCCGTGTGGCCGGACCAGCGCAGCGCGACACTCCTCTACATTCCCCAGTACGACGCGGCGTGGCCGGCCTCGCTGACCCTTGCCGAGCCCATCGAAGCGCCCGTGGGCACACGCCTCGAGCTGTACACGCGTGGCGGCAGCCAGCCGCCCGAGATGGCCGTCGACTACACGCTGACCGACCACCTCGTCCTCCCCGAGGTCTTCGAGCCGCGCGAGAGCCCAGGCCAGGCGCGCGGCATGATGAGCAACCTGTTCGCGGGTGCCGACGGTGCCACGGCGGCGCCTGCCGAAGGCGGAGCGCACATGGACCACTCCCCCCTGCACGGCGGGCAGTTCTTCATGGCCGCAAACCAGTACCACCACCTCGAGGGCACCATGCCGGAAGAGGGTGTGGTGCGCCTCTACTTCTACGACGACTACAAAGAGCCTCTCGATCCGCGCAACTTCGCGGCCAGCATCGTGTTCGAGCACTACGACGAGAAGTCCGGCGACTTTCGCGAGGAGAAGTTCCCGATGGCTCCGGCGCCCGGCACGCTGTATCTCGAGGGGGAGGTGCCGGCGATCTTCCCGGCCGAGTTCTACGCTTCGGTGTGGATGGCCGGCGAGCAGAACCGCTACGACTTCTACTTCACCGAAAAGAGCGTCGAGCCGCCCGGCGGCTCGTCGCAGGCGGCGCGCGGTGGCTCAGTCGACCCGAACCACGAGCACATCCGGCCCCCCCTCACCATCCCGGACGATCCGGTGGAGACCGTGGCCGCGCTCGTCGAGCGCGCACGGCAGGTGGACGGCAAGATGCAGCAGGGCGACTGGATCAAGCTCTACGTGCCGGCGTTCGATGGCCGGGATCTCGCCGAGGCGCTGCTCGGTCAGCTCGACGGAGTGGCTGCACGCGACCGCGGCAAGATCCGGCGAGCCGTCAGCCGGGTCATGCAGGCCGCCGCAGAGCTGGACCGCGCAGGCGATCTCGCCGACGCGGGACGTGCGCGCCAGGCCCTCGATCGCTTTCGGGAGGGGATTGCCGCGATGGTCGAGGTCTTCGACCCCCGCTAGACCGGTCCCCAGGCACGGCAACAAGCGACCTGCACTCGCAGGATTGCCGCAGAGCTGCGTGCTAGTTTGCCCGGCATCTGCTCCATCTCATCCCCTGCAGGAGGAACCGGACATGGGAATGATCAGCGAGTTCAAGGACTTCGCGGTCAAAGGCAACGCCATCGACATGGCGGTCGGCATCATCATCGGTGGCGCCTTCGGGAAGATCGTCTCGTCGCTCGTCGGAGACGTCATCATGCCGGTCGTGGGCCTGGCGACCGGCGGCGTCAACTTCTCGGATCAGTTCGCCAACCTCGGATCCGAGACCTACGCCACGCTGGCGGAGGCCAAAGAGGCCGGCGCACCGGTGCTGGCGTACGGAGCGTTCATCCAGAACGTCATCGACTTCGTCATCGTCGCCTTCGTGATCTTCATGATGGTCCGCTCCATCAACAACCTGAAGAAGAAGGAAGAGGCGAAGCCTTCCGCTCCACCGGAAGACGTCGTGCTCCTGCGCGAGATCCGCGACAGCTTGAGCTCGGGCAACGGGTAGGTCCCCAAGCGCCCCGCGGCGCTTCACGACGAGGGCGAGGCGCTCCGGCACCTCGCCCTTTCTCGTGCGGCCCTGCCGCTTGGAGATCGTTTCTGCGGAGCGCTAGGGGCTGCTGAAGAAGCCCCCTAGAAGCGCCGCACGCCCGCGAGCCCGGCTTCGGCGAGCGCCCGATTGAGATCGTCCAGGGGCTCCGCGAGTGCCGCGCGGGCCTGCTCCAGCAACGGCGCCACCTCCTCTTCGAGGTCGCGGAGGCGCTGCCGCGAGCCTTCGGTCGGAGCCCCGTAGTCTCCGAGCAGGTGCGTGTAGAGATAGGCGAACTGGTTGTCGATCTTGGGCGGAAAGTTGATCGGATCCTGGGAGGCGCGGTTCTTCGTCTGAATCAGCGTCTCCTCCGCAGCGGTCGTGCGATCGACCAGCGCCTCGAGCTGCTCCTCCAGCGCGTCTTGCGCCGCCTCGTCGAGCCCTGCGTCGTCCAGAGACTCGAGGAGCCCGCGGGACTGGGTGCGCACGGTCCGCAGCTCGCCGATGGCAGCGTGAATCTCGGTCAGCCCTTCGGCGACCTGCGCCATGAGCCGAGCCTGCTGCTCGAGGTCTTCATCGCGCACGTCGGTGAGGCGAGGGTCCTTGAGCACCACGAGCGTCTCCTCGAAGCGATCGCCGCCCGCCTCGAGGCGCACCGTGAAGCGGCCGGGAGCTACCGGCCGGCCCCCGGTGTAGGAGAGCGACATCACCGCTCCTTCGACCAGCTTCGGCCCTGGAGCAGTGAGATCCCACTCGACCTCGTTCAGGCCCGACTCGACCTGCATCGTCCAGGTGACCTCGTGGCTCGGGCGCTTCACCTCCGCCTTGGGGCCGACGGCCTCGAAGCGACGGAGCGTCTCCCCGCCAGGGCCGACGATCTCCAGCGTGGCGTCGGCTGCCTCGGCCGCGTCGTCGCTGAGCCAGAAGCGGATCACCGCCCGGCTGCCGGAGCGCCTGCCGCCGTCGTGGGCACGCACCGTCCGTGCCGGCTCGAAGAGCCGCGAGCGGTCGGGGCGTCGCCTCTCGCCCGCCACCTGACGCACGTGCTCCAGGTCGTCGAGCACCCAGAACGAGCGCCCCTGGGTGGCTACGACGAGGTCCCCCCGATGAATGGTCATGTCCGTGATCGGGGTCCGCGGCAGGTTCAGCTGGAACGACTCCCACGTGCGCCCCCGGTCCTGGCTCCAGAACATGCCAAATTCGGTGCCGGCGAAGAGGAGGTCCGGGTCGACGGGATCTTCTCGCACCACGCGCACCGGGTGCCCCTGCAGAGGCGACGTGTCGCCTCCAGCAAGCTGGCGCCAACTCCGACCGTAGTTCTCCGTGACCCAGACGTACGGCTCGAAGTCGTCCATGCGGTAGCGGTGGACCGCGAGGTACGCGCGGCCCGGGTCGTGGACCGAAGCGTCGATCGCGTTGACGGTGCTGTCGAGAGGCATGTCGCTCGGCGTCACGTCGCTCCAGGTCTCCGCCCAGTCGCGCGAGAGGTGCACCAGGCCACCGTCCGAGCCGGCCCACACCGTCCCGGGCTCGCGACCCTCCGCCAGCGCGAAGACCGTGTTGTACACCTCGACACCGGTGTGATCGAACTGGATCGGCCCGCCCGGCAGCTCCTGCTTCTCCGGATCGTCCCGCGTCAGATCGATCGGCGACGTGCGCCACGTGAAGCCCCCGTCCCGACTCAGGTGAACGTAGTTCGACGCGTGGTACAGCACCTGCGGATCGTGCTTCGAGAGCAGGATCGGTGCATTCCACTGGAACCGGTAGTGAAGGTCCCGCGGCGCCGTACCGTCCTGCATCTGCGGGTAGAGGATCATGTTGCGCGAGTGCCCTGTCTTGCGGTCGAAGCGATCGATCCGCCCGAGATAGTTGCCCGCGAACACGAGATCGGGGTTCTCCGGATGCACGGCGATGTGGCCACTCTCGGCGCCGGCCACCGAGAACCACTGTTGGGTGGGCGTGAGGGAAGGCAGGGGCCGTGACGGCACGGAGATCGTGGAGTTGTCCTGCTGTGCCCCGTACAGGCGGTAGGGGTACCGCGTGTCCACGCTGACGCGGTAGAACTCGGCCGTGGGCTGGTTGTTCTGCGTGGACCAGGTCTTGCCGCCGTCGAGCGTCACGGTGCCGCCCCCGTCGTTCGCCTGCACCATGATCTCGGGACGCGTCGGGTTGATCCACAGGTCGTGGTGGTCGCCATGCGGCGTGCGCACGCGCGTGAAGTTCTCCCCGCCATCGATCGACTTGAAGAAACCCGCGTTGGAGACCCACACGACGTTCGGGTCGGTCGGGCTCGCATGGACGTGGGAGTAGTACCAGCCGCGCGTCTGGAGCTCGCCGTCGTCGCTCACCCGACGGAAGCTCTCCCCCGCATCGTCCGAGCGGAACAGCCCACCACGACCCTCGGTTGCCGTGACCAGCGCGAACACGCGGTCGGGCGCAGCCGCGGAGACGCTCACCCCGATGCGTCCGACCGCGCCATCCGGGAGCCCCGCCGTGAGCTGGGTCCAGCTGTCGCCGCCGTCGGTGCTCTTGTAGAGACCACTCTCTTCGCCGCCGTCGATCAGAGTCCACGGCTTGCGCTCTGCGGTCCACATCGCGGCGTAGAGGATGCGCGGGTTCGTCGGGTCGATCGCGAGGTCGACCGCGCCCGTGCGCTCGGACACCTGCAGCACCGGCTCGAACGTCGCCCCACCGTCCGTCGAACGATAGACGCCGCGCTCTACGCTCGGGCCGAAGATCTGGCCGAGAACGGCGACCCAGAGCGTGTCGGGGTCTTTCGGCGACACGACCACGCGCGGAATGAGACCGGCGCGCTCGAGGCCGAGGTGCGTCCAGGTGCGCCCCGCGTCGGTCGACCGGTACATGCCGTCGCCGATCGAGATGTTGCCGCGCGGGCAACCGGAGCCGGTCCCCACGTAGACCACGTTCACGTCACTGGGGGCCACCGCGACCGCGCCGACGGAGCCGACACCCAGTGCCTCGTCGGTCACGTTCTCCCAGGTCGCGCCCGCGTTCTGGGTCTTCCACACCCCACCACCTGTGGTCCCCATGTAGAAGGTGTGGGCCGCACCCGGCACTCCGGTGACCGTGGTCGAGCGCCCGCCGCGACTGGGGCCGACGAGCCGGTACTCGATGCCCTCCAGGAGGGGGTTCTCGCTCGTTGCAGGCTCCAGCGCCCAACCAGAGCCGCCGGCCGCGAGCGCGGCCAGTGCGACGGAGAGCGCGAAGAGCGGCCGAGGCGGCCGCACGGAGCTAGGCGCCCTCGGCGGCTTCTTCGACCGCGGTGACCGTGATCGTGGTGCACAGGCCCGGCTCGTCGAGCGTGCGGTGCTCCCCGTCGCCGATCTGCAGCGTGAGCGTGTGCTCGCCCGGTGTCAGCCCCATGTCGATCTCGGCGGAGCCGTCGCCGAAGTGGATCCACGGATCGGCGGTCGGAATGACGACGCCCGCGGGGAGACACTCCGTGTCCAGCCCGACGTGGAAGTGACCGTGGCCCGCGTGAACCATGCCGTCGCCGACCGGCTCGATCACGAAGTCGCTGACGCCAAACTTCAGGATGACCTCGGTGCCGACCGTCGCACCGTCTGCGGGCTCCACGAAGAATGCCTTCGGAGCCGCGGGCTCCTCGGCGACGGCCTCGGCCGGTGCTTCGTCGACCTCGGCGGGCTCGGAGCCGCCGCAGGCGACGAGGAGAAGCGGCACGGCGAACAGAAGGGCGAGGGCGAACGAAGTCCTGAGTCGGTTCATGACGAGCTCCATGGGGGGCTTGAGGTTCACGGGCCGGGCGATCTCAGACGCGCGGTCTCCCGTCGAGCCGCGCCCGAGGCGAGGCTCCTGCCGGTTCTCGATGTCGGCCGGGAGATGTCCGCGACGAATCGGGGGCAGACTACCAGCTGGACTTGGTGACGCCGGGTAGCTCGCCGCGACGCGCCATCTCGCGCAGGGCGATGCGGGAGAGGCCGAACTTGCGGTAGAAGCCGCGGGGCCGACCGGTCATCTCGCAGCGGTTGCGATACCGCGTGGGGCTGGAGTCGCGGGGCAGCGCGTTCAGGCGACGGAACGCCTCGTCCCGCGCCTCGGGGCTGGCGTTGGGATCCTTGAAGATCGCCTTCAGCTCCGCGCGACGCTCGCGGTACACCTCGATCAGGCGGGCGCGCTTCTTGTTGCGTGCGATCGAACTCTTCTTGGCCATGGATGTTCTCTCTGTACTTTCGTGAGACGGGTCTCGATGTCTGGAATCGTTGCGCTGCGCCGGATCGGGTGACTCACCCGCTCTCGCGGCGCGAAGCTCGAGGTCGTCCGGGCCGCAACTCGGGCGGCTCCAGGGCCTTGGGCGGAGCGCGAGCGATGAATTCTACCGCAGTTCCCGGATCCGTAAAGGCCAGATCCTGAGGGCTACGGCCACGACCAGCGCAGGCCGATGCGGGCGCTCCGCCGCCGTGCCGGCAGTGCCAGCTCGTCCGCAGACGGCACGTAGTCTTTGTCGAAGAGGTTGTCCGCCGCGATCTGGAGCGAGACGCCGGACGTGAGTGTCCACAGCACGCCGAGATCGGCGACCCAGGCGCTCGCGAGGCGCATCTCGCCTGGACCCGCATCGTCCTTCGACTCCCTGTAGCGCAGGCCCAGACGCGCCTCGACACGCTCACCCGAGTACGAGACCGCCCCTTTCACCTCTGCCGGTGCGACGTCGGCGAGGGGCGCGCCACCCGGGCCGTCACCCTCGGCCCACTGCGCCACCCCGTCGAAGCGGAGCCGGTCGCTGGCCCGAACCACCGCCTCGACCTCGAGCCCCTCGATCACGCCGCGGCCGAGGTTGCGGAACGTGAACGTACCGGGCGCAACCTGGAAGCGCTCGATGTAGTCCTGCACGCGATTGCGGTAGGCCTGCACCTGCAGGTAGCCGCGCGGCAGGCGCGCCCGGAGCCCGATCTCCGCATTCAGCGACTCCTCCTCCCGGAGGTCTGGAGACGCGACGATCTCGCCCCTCCCGGTCGAGCCGGTGAAGAACAGCTCCTCGAGCGACGGTGTGCGCACACCGCGGCCCAGGGTGCCGACCACTTCGAGCGCGTCGGTGACGGGAACTGCGATGCCGAGAAAGCCCGTGGCCAGCACGCGCTCCTCCTGCGTCTGCCCGAGGTCGTCCTGACGATGACCCGTCAGCCGTGCACCCGCTTCCCAGCGCGACGTGCGCAGGGTGCCGGTGAGAACCCCGAACAGTCCGAGCTCGTCCTCTTCGGCACGGCGCAGCGTCGACTGCGCGGCAGTCACTCCCGTCTCGTCGTAGGCGCGCTCCCGGGTGGTGACCCCACGTCGCGAGAAGGTCTCCACCCCGAGCCATCCGCTCAGCGGGCCTCGCAGCCGCAGCTCGTGCCGGAACCGGAGCCCCGCGTCGAAGGAGCTCGCGTCGACCTGCGCGCCCGTACCGTCCGCCTCGGTCACGCGGGTCTCGAGCAGCTGCGGGTGCGCCCAGATCTGCCCGGTCCACGGCCGCCCCACACCCTCCACCGCGAGGCGGACGACCGCATGCTGCTCTCGGGGGTAGAGCGTTCGCCTCTCGGAGACGTCGGAGCTCGGCTTGCCGATGTCTCGTCCCAGGCTCGGCAGAACGGCGAGGTTCCACCGCGCACGGTGGGTCTCGAACTCGCGGAGCAGCGATCCAGAGACCTGCTCGAAGCGGTCGAACAGGACGACGCCGGACGGGGTCTTGCCGTCGGAGGTCGACCTGCGCGCCAGCCCCACCGACCAGCCCCCGACCGCCCCGGCGAGCAGCTGAGAGTTGCTGGACCCTTCGGTGCCTCCCGAGATCTCGACGACGCGCCCGGAGAACCTCCGCGGCGCCAGACGGAGTGCTCCGCCGAGCGCACCCGGCCCGTAGTAGGTGGACGCCGGACCGCGCACCACCTCGACCTCGCCGAGCAGCAGGGGGTCGATGAACGACGCCGCCGCACCGGCACGCCGAGAGCTGGTGATCCGGGCCCCGGCGAGGCGAACCCCGACCCGCTGGCGCGACACACCCCGAATGGAGAGCACCTGGAACAGCCCCCCCTGGCCGTTCTCCGATACCCCCGGCGCCGAGCGGGCGGCCTCGCCGAGGGTGCGCGGGGCGGCTCCGGAGGCGCCAATCTCCACGAAGCTCGACTGCACGCTGTTGGGCGAGAATCGGCCTCCGAGAGGGGTCGCGCGGACCACCACGTCCTCCGAGATCTCCTCGAGCTGGGTCAGCACGAGATCCTGCCGGCCGGCGTCGGCGGCACCCACCTCGAGTGGCAGGAAGCGCGGATGCGTGACGAGAAGCCTGTCGCCGGCCTGTGCTGCGACGGCGAAGGCGCCAACCTGCGACGTCGTCGACACCCGCGGTGTGCCCTGCACCTCGACCCGCGCTCCCTCGACCGGTCGCGCGAACCGATCGACGACGCGTCCTTCGACCTTCGGGCTAGCCTCCTCTCCTCTTGCCGCCGCGCCGAGGGCGGGCACCGCGAGCGACGTCGCAAGAGCCCACGCCACCCAGCGCAGGAGAGCATGGGGAGACACGCTCCGCGAGCGTGGTCCGGTGGATCTGCCGAGGAAGGGGCGCATGAAGCGAGGCGTTGAGGCCAGAAGGCGGCCGACGCGCGCCGCGGCGCGCATCGGAAGGGTGACGCCCGAGCAAACAGCCGACCCGGTGCCAGAATTGCGCGTCATGATGGTCGGTCGCAGCCGCACGCGCAAGGGGCAGGGGGAGCAGCTCGCCCGACGGGGGTCGCTCGGCGCCACGTTCTGCGTCGCCGCTCTGACCGCGGGATCAGCCCTCGCGAGCCCCTGCAGCGAGCTCCCACGCGTCGACGACCCGGCACGTCCGCTCACCGTCGGGGTTCCGCACATCGAGGTCGAGGCGCGGGCCGGCAGCCGCATCCGTAAGGGTCGAGCGGCCCTTCTGGTCGATGCGCCGTACGAGGCGCTGCGCGGCGTGTTGTCCGACCCCGAGCGGCTGGGAGACATCGTTCCGGCGCTCCGCTCGGCTCGCATCGTGAAGACCACGCCCGACACCCGGCACGTCCGCCAGGTCCTCGGGCTCCCCTTCCCGCTGCGGGACCGGACCTACACCGTGGAGGTGCGGGAGATCGAGACGTCCGGCTGTTTCGTGTCGACCTTCGACTACGTTCCGGGGACGGGCAACATCAAGAGCGCCACCGGACGCTGGGTGCTCACCGAGCGCGGGCGAACGACCTCCCTGCTCGTCTACGAGGTTGCGGCAGACCCCGGCGGCCTGGTCCCGGCCTGGGCGGCGAACTGGGCTGCGCGGCGCGCTCTCCCGGGCACGGTCCGTGCGGTCGCCGGCGCCGCGCAGGCCAACTCCGCGCGCCCGTAGGAGCCCAACCCACCCTCGGGCGCGAGTTCACGTAGAATATTTGCTTATGGACATCTATATGATCTCGTTTCTCGCGCTCTTCGCACTCCTCTTCGTCGCCACGCTGGCGCACCTCGTCCTCCTCGGGCGCAAGCTGCGGCAGCAGGCGGAGCAGATCGACCTGCTCGAGCTCGGCCTGGATCAGGAGCGGGAGACCACCCGCTCCCAGAACATGCTGCACGCGATCGGGCTCCTCCGCGACAAGGACTTCCGGACGGCCATGATGGTCCTCCGCTCGCGTCTCAAGGAGACGCCGATGCAGAACTGGGGATCCGACACGCACCACGTGCTCCACATCTGCTCCACCCTCAATCTCGTGGGACTGCTCGTGCGGAGCCAGCTGGTTCCGGGTCAGCTCTTCGTGCACCACTGGGGCCAGACCGTCGTGGACGCCTGGGAGGTGCTGGGCGACTTCGTGTCGCGCAAGCAGCGGAGGAGCCCCGAGTACTGCGCCGACTTCGCCTACCTCTACACGCTCTGCGTGGACGCCGAGCGCAGCGCCGCACCGAGTGCCGAAATGTCGCTCGAAGGAGACGACGGACGCCGCATCGTCGGCCTGTAGCGTTGGTGCCTACGCGACGTTGCCTCCATCGACCATGTAGACGGAGCCCGTCTCGAAGCGGGCGTCATCGCTCGCGAGGAACAGCATGATGGTCGCGACATCGTCCGGCTCGGCGTAGCGGCCGAGCGGAATAGCGGCCTCGATGGTCGCCCTGGCCTGCTCGGGGGCACCCGGCGCGATGCCCTCTTCGAGGCTACGCATCATCCGCGTCTCCACGGGAGACGGGTTGATGGTGTTGACCCGGATATTCGCCGCGACGCACTCCTTGGCGGCCGACTTCATCAGGCCCATCACGGCGTGTTTGCTCGTGACGTAGGGGGCCAGACCCGGGGCGCCCCGGAGGCCCGCGGCGCGCCCGATGCCTCCTGCGCCGCCCGTGATGACGGCCACCTTGCCGTCGAGTCTGCCCATGGTCTTCTCCTCGGGTTGCAGCCGCCGGCAGCCCGCAGAGAGGCGGAACGTCGCGCGCGGCCCGTTGGGTGCCGATGGTATGTCCTCGACAGATGCCGACGCAGGGTTGCCCGCACCATCCTCCATCCGTTGGAATAGAGCCATGGCACCCTCACGCAAGAGCTCGACCGATCTCGCCCTGCTCGTTCTGCGCATCGGCTTCGGCCTCAGCATGCTGGCGTTCCATGGCTGGGGGAAGATCACCGGCGGGCCGGAGCTCTGGGAGAGGATCGGTCAGGTGATGCAGCTCTTCGGCATCACCTTCGCGCCGACGATGTGGGGTCTTCTCGCTGCCATCGCGGAGACCGTCGGCTCGGTGCTGATCCTGCTCGGTCTGGCGACGCGGCCGGCCGCCGTCATGCTCATGGGCACGATGCTCGTCGCGAGCTGGCGGCACCTCAGCCTGCCCGCGGGAACCGAGGGTGCCGGCCTCGCCGGTGCGTCCCACGCGCTCGAGTTCGTCGTGGTGTACGTCGTGCTGCTGATCGCGGGCCCCGGAGCTCACAGCCTCGACGCCCGGCGCGGCAAGAGCTAGCCTGCGGGAACCCGATCGATCGGGCCACCGAGGCCTGCGCGCTTCGACAACCCAGCGAACCACTCGGAGACTGCCATGGGCGTTCAGGACTTCACCCTCTACGACATGCTGGAGCGCAACGCGACGGCCATGGGCTCGCGGCCCGCACTCGTCGACCCGGACGGCGCCACGGTCACGTTTCGGGAATTGCGCGAGAACGTCGACCGACTCGCCGCGGGCCTCGCGGCGCAGGGTCTCGAAAAGGGCGACCGGATCGCGATCCTCGCTCTCAACTCCGTGCCGTTCCTCGAGCTCTTCTTCGCCTGCGCCCGGCAGGGATACGTGGCGTACCCCATCAACTGGCGCCTGACGGCCGAGGAGATCGAGCGCATCCTCGAGCGCGCACAGCCGAAGATGCTGGTGACCGACACGGCCTCCGAAGGTCAGCTGCCCGAGTCGGCGGCCGACATTACGCTGCGCGCGTCGTTCGACGGTGATGCGCCTCTCGCGGCGCTCGCGGACGAGCCGCCGGCCGACTTCGGGCGCCCCGATGTCGGCAACGACGACCCGTTCACCGTGATCGCAACCGCGGCCGTGGACATCGTTCCGCGGGGCGCCCTGCTCAGCCACGGCAACCTCGTCGCCGCGAACGTGCAAGAGATCGCCGCGCTCCAGCTCACGGCCGACGACGTCAACCTGGTCGCCCTGCCGTTGTTTCACATCGCAGGGCTCGGACACTGCCTCTCGTTCATGCACGCGGGCGGCTGCAACGTCGTCGCGCCGCGCTTCGACGCCACGAGTGCCGTGGCCCAGATCGACGCGCATCGGGTCACCCACATCTCCGACTTCCCCCCGATCCTCGTGCAGGTCCTCGACGCCGCCGCCGAGGCGGGCAGCAAGCTCCCCTCTCTGCGCTACGTGACCGGTCTCGATGCCCCGGACACCATGGAGCGCCTCCACGCGGAGACCGAGGCGTCTTTTGTCACCGGCTTCGGCCAGACCGAGACCTCCGGCTTCGTCACGCTGCAGAACGCGCGCGAGAAGCTCGGGTGCGCCGGCAAGCCGTGCGAAGCGTGCGCTGTGGCGCTGGTCGACGACTACGACCGTCCGGTTCCGGTGGGAACGGCCGGCGAGATCGTGGTGCGCGGCCCGCTGGTCTTCCTGGGCTACGACGGGCAGCAGGACGTCACCGACTACACCTTCCGCGGCGGCTGGCACCATACGGGCGACGTCGGGCGCTTCGACGAGGAGGGCAGCCTCTACTACGTCACGCGCAAGGCCGAGAAGGAGCTCATCAAGCCCGGCGGCGAGAACGTCTACCCGGCCGAGGTCGAAGCCGTGATCGCGGAGCTCGAGGAGGTCGACGAGGTCTGCGTGATCGGCGTCCCCGACTCCAAGTGGGGCGAGGCGATCAAGGCCGTCGTGCAGGCTCAGGGCGAGCTGGAGGCGCAGGCGGTCATCGACCACGTGGCGCGGCGCATCGCGCGCTTCAAGAAGCCGCAGCACGTGGCGTTCGTGGACGCGATGCCCCGTGGAGACGACGGCTCGATCGACCGCGCCGCGGTGAAAGAAGCGCACGGCAGAGCCTGACGGGCCCCGCGCGACCCCCTATAATCGCGCGCTGGTCGGGGGCAGTGCGTCCCGGTGGCGTTGCGTCCCGTCCCGCTCATCTTCTTTCCCGTCGCCCGAAGGAGTCCCGATGTCGAGACACTGGTTTTCTGAGGATCTGAAGTCGCGTCCGCTCGACCTCGTCGGCATCGAGAACGCACTGCTCGACCTCCTGGTCCGGACGCAGGACGACACCATCGCGGACCTCGGGCTCACCAAGGGGACGATGAAGCTCGTGGACCGCGAGGAGCAGGCGGCGATCCTCGAGGCCGTCGGCGAGTTCTCCCCCGAGGTGCAGAGCGGCGGCTCGTGCGCCAACGTGCTGCGCAACGTCGCGCGGCTCGGCGCGCACGCGAGCTACTCCTCGGCCGTCGGCAAAGACTCGTTCGGACGGGCCTTCACCGACGACCTCCTGAGCCACGAGGTCAAGGACCGCTGCGCCGTTCTCGACGACGGGGCGACCGGTACCTCGGTGATCCTCGTCTCGCCCGATGGCGAGCGCACGATGAACACCCACCTGGGCGCGTGCCGCGAGTACGCCGCCGCCCACGTCCCTCACGAGGACATCCGGGGCGCGCGCATGTTCTTCACCACGGCCTACATCTGGGACACCCCGAACCAGATCGAGGCGATCGAAGCCGCTCTCGGCACTGCACGGGCTGCAGGGTGCCGCATCGCCCTCGACCTTGCGGATCCCTTCGCGGTGGACCGTTCCCGCGACACCATCGTCGACCTGCTGGACCACGGCGTCGACGTGGTTTTCGCGAACTCCGAGGAGGCGCGCATCATGACCGGGCTCGAGCCCAGGGAGGCTGCGCGGGCCCTCGCCCAGAAGGTGGACGTCGCCGCCGTCAAGATCGGCGCCGACGGGGCTCTCGTCTGCTCCGGCGACCTGACGCTCGAGATCGACGCGCACCCGGTCGACGTGGTGGACACGACGGGCGCCGGAGACTGTTTCGCCGCTGGATTCCTCCACGGCCTGATCCGCGAGCTCGACCTCGAGACCTGCGGCCGCATGGCTGCCATGCTCGCCGCCGACACGATCACCCACATGGGAGTCCGTCTCTCCGACGGAATCGAGCAGCGCATCGCGGCGTTGGCCGAGTAGAGACCCGTCACCCGGCCCCCGGAGCGCTCCCCCCAAACCTCACCTCACGAGGAGACAACATGCGTCATCGCCTTCTCATCACCCTCGCTGCAGCCTTCGCGCTGGTGTCCCTGCCGCTGCTCGGCCAGGCCGCCGACGACACGCTGCAGCCCTGGCAGGTGGCCATGACCCGAGCCGTCGTCTCCGCGAGCATCTCGCCCGACGGCCAGGCGGTGGCCACGGTGGTCGCTGTTCCGCGCAAGCCGCTGGAGGAAGACAGCGGCGGCTCCTGGACGGAGCTCCATTTCGTGGCGCTGGACGGCTCCAGCCGGCCTTTCGTCACCGGCAAGGTGAACGTCAGCGGCGTCGCGTGGATGCCCGAGGGCAAGAGCCTCTCGTTCCTCGCCAAGCGCGACGGCGACGAACAACGCGCGCTCTACTCCATCTCGACCACCGGCGGTGAGGCGCGCAAACTCCTCGAGCACGACACTGCGATCTCGCGCTACGAGATCTCGGCCGACGGGTCCCAGGTCGCGTTCATGGCCACGGACGAGGTCCCCGACGACGTCGAGAAGCTGCGCAAGAAGGGCTTCAACCAGAAGGTCGTCGAAGAGGACACGCCCTTCGTGTCGGTGTGGGTCGTGGACCTCGATGCCGACGAGTCGGAGGCCCAGCGCGTCGCTCTCGACGGCTCGGCGAGGTCCATCCGGTGGGCCGGCGACCAGCTCCTCGTCACGGTCACGCCGACCCCGCAGATCGATGACAGCTATACCCAGGTGAAGATCCGACTCCTCCGTCGCGACGGCGCAGTGACGCGCACCATCGACAACCCCGGGAAGCTCGGGGCGGTGAAGGCCAGCCCGAACGGCGAGCGCGTGGCGTTCGTTTCGGCGGCCGACCTCAACGACCCGGCAGCGGGCCGTCTGATGGTCGCGGGCCCCGACGGAGCCTTCCGCGACCTCATGCCCAGCTTCGAGGCCCACGTCTCCACCTTCGCCTGGGCCTCGGACGACTCGATCGTCTTCGTCGCCGACGTCGGGGCACAGACCCAGGTGGCACGCATCACGGTCTCCTCCGGCGACGTGACCCGCCTCGTCGAGGGTGACGAGGGCATCGTGCGGCAGCTTTCTCTCGCCGACGGTGGCAGCGCAGCGCTCGTCGTGGACAGCCCTGCCCACCCGGCCGAGGCCTACTCCATGAGCCCGACGGGCGCTCTGCGACGCCTCACCGACAGCAACCCCTGGCTCGACAACGTCCGCCTCGCCAAGCAGGAGACCATACGCTGGACCGCCCGGGACGGTCTCGAGATCGAAGGGGTGCTCGTCTACCCGCTCGACTACGAGCCCGGGACCCGCTACCCGCTCATCCTGAGCGTCCACGGCGGGCCGGAAGCCCACGACCGCAACGGCTGGGTGACCAACTACTCCCGCCAGGGGCAGCTGGCCGCGGCGCGCGGCTTTGCCGTGCTGTTCCCCAACTATCGCGGCTCGACCGGACGCGGCGTGGAGTACTCGAAGATGGGTCACGCCGACGCCGCCGGCCCCGAGTTCGACGACCTCGTGGACGGCGTCGACCACCTGATCGAGATCGGCCTGGCCGACAAGGACCGGGTTGGCATCACCGGCGGCTCGTACGGCGGCTACGCCTCGGCCTGGGGCACAACGTACTACTCCGACCGCTTCGCGGCGGCGATCCCGTTCGTGGGCATCAGCGACAACATCTCGAAGGTCGGCACGACCGACATCCCGCAGGAGATGTACGACGTGCACCACCGCAAGTGGCTCTGGGACGACTGGGACTACTTCGCCGAGCGCAGCCCGATCTACTACGTGAAGCGCAACCGCACGCCCACCCTGATCCTCCACGGCGAAGACGACCCACGGGTGCACCCGAGCCAGTCGCTGGAGCTCTTCCGGCATCTCAAGGTGCTCGACCAGGCGCCGGTTCGGCTCATCCTCTATCCGGGCGAAGGCCACGGCAATCGCAAGAGCGCTGCGCGCTTCGACTACATGCTGCGGACGCTCCGCTGGTTCGAGCACTACCTGCAGGGCCCCGGCGGCGACGCACCACCCTACGAGATCGACTACGCGGAGCTCCTGCCGTGGGCCGAGGACGACGAAGCCGAGGCCGCGGGAGCGACCGAGAGCAGCGGCGAGTAGACGCCTGCAGTCAGGTCAGGCAGTGCCCGCTTCGGCCTCCTCGAGCGAAGGGTGCCGCGGCGTCCGCAGGGCGAACGCCGCGACGGAGCCGCCCAGGCTCAGTGCCGCCAGCGTCAGGAACGCCAGCTCGTAGGAGCCTCGCGTGTCGAACACCCAGCCTGCGAGCGCGGGCATCGACGCAGAAAAGAACGCGCCGATCATGAAGCGCACACCGGTGGTCGTGGCGAAGGCGGTCCGCCCGAAGAAGTAGGCGAAGGTCGCCGCCTGGCTCGTGATCGCCAGACCAAAGCCGAGGCCGATGAAGATCGCCGCCGCGGTCGCAGTGGCCTCCGTCTGCGCGTAGAGGAAAAAGGTGACACCGAGCCCCTCGAGCGCCAGAGCGCAGCCGAGGAGCCGGGGTGGCGGCAGGAAGTCGCCGAGGCCGCCACCGAGCCGGCCCAACGTGGACACGAGCACCATCGTGCCGAGCACTCCGGCGGCGGCGGAAATGCCCAGGCCGTTGTCCTGCAGGTGAAGGCGGCCATGGTTGGTCAGCACGCCCCACGGAACCGCGTAGCCCAGACCACACAGCACCATCATCGAGAACTGGTAGGTCCGGAGCGCCTCTCTGGCCGTCCAGAGATCCTGCGCCGCACTCCCCGCACTTGCCGCCTCCAGCTCCTCACGACTCGCCGCGCCGTCGGGGAGCTGCCCGAGCTTTTCGGGTGAGTCCCGGATACAGAGGAACGCGAAGACCCCGAGCCCGAGGTTGATCCAGGCGATGAGCTCCCAGCCCCACCTCCAGGAGCCGTTCTCGAGCACCCAGGCGTGGAAGGCGTACACGGCCTTCGACATGAGCCCGCTTGCCGCCAGGAGGGCGGCCATGACCCGCGCGCGGTACTTCACGAACCAGATCGACGCGATCGTCTGGGTCGGGAGGAGCCCCGCGAACGCGTGGGTTCCGGCGACGAGGATGCCGAAGGTGAGGGTGAGGTGCACCACGTTCTGCGCGAGCCCCGTGAGGTAGTAGCCCAGCGAGCTCGCGACGAAACCGAACGTCATGCACCACCGGAGGCCGAAGCGGCCGATCGCCATGCCGACCACCGGAGCCACCACACCACCGACGAGCGTCATCACCCCGAACACGAATCCGCCGCCGGCGCGACTCAGGCCGAGCTCTTCGGTGGTCTCGGGGAGGTAGAAGCCCCAGCCGTAGTAGCCGACCACCTGAAAGCCGTACATGAACCAGGCGGCGACGGCCATACGCCAGCCGTAGAACGAGACCCACCGCGACTGCGTCATCGATGCTCCCTCGAAGGGGCTCGCGAGAGCCTCTCCCCCCTGGGCGATTCGAACCGGAACGTGTCGGCAGTGTGTCACGAGGCTGCGGGAGCTCCCCCGCGGCCGCGGTATCGTGCGCTCATGGAGACCCTCGACGTCCGCGGTGCCCGCCGGCTCGCTCTCGCCCGTGCGGGCCTGCTGAAGCGGCGCGCGACGGGGCTCCCCGAGCGCGCTTCCGGACACGGCGTCCGCGCGCGACGGGCCGCACTCGACCTGCTGCGTCGTTTTGGCTACCTGCAGCTCGACACGGTGTCGGTCGCCGGCGCGCGGAGCCACGCGCTGGTCCTGCTCTCTCGCTGGCCGGAGATGTCGCCCGACGTCGGGGAGGAGCTGCTCCAGCCGAAGCGGTACGAGGGCGACGTCGCACCGATCTTCGAGTACTGGGGCCACGAGGCGTCGTGGATCCCGAACGAGCTGTACCCGGCGTTCGAGTTCCGGCGCCAGGCCCTGCGCAAGCACCGTTGGTGCGTGGTCCTCGACGAGCACCCGAAGTTGGCCGACGAGATCCTTCAGCGCGCACGGGAGCTCGGCCCGTTCAAGTCGTCCGACCTCGAGGGCGAAGGTGGCGGACCCTGGTGGGGCTTCAAGCTGAGCAAGCGCGTGGCCACGTGCCTCTGGTCGTGCGGAGAGCTGTCGATCCGCGAGCGCGCAGCGTTCCAACGCACCTTCGACCTCCCCGAGCGGACGGTCCCGGACGAGTTCCGCACCCGTCGGCTGAGCCTGCAGGAATCGCTCGTCGCGCTGCTCGACAAGGCGCTCGACGGCCACGGCTGGGCGACGACGGCGACGCTGGCGAGCACGTGGCGGCTACGCAACCTGCGGCCCGAGATCCACGCGGCGCTCGAGCAGATGGAGGGTGAGGGGCAGATCGTCGCGTGCCAGCTCGACCGCGGGCGCAAGGAGAAGCCCGTGGTCGGCTGGATCCGGCCCGCGGACCTCGAGCTCGCAAGCTCGCTGCGCACCGCACGACCGAACCGCAGGGACGCGGTGCTGCTCTCCCCGTTCGACCCGGTGCTCTGGGACCGCGCGCGCGTGAAGCTGCTGTTCGGCTTCGATCAGGTGCTCGAGATCTTCAAGCCCGAGCCCGAGCGGGTCTACGGCTACTACTGTCTGCCGGTGCTCGCAGGCGAGCAGCTCGTGAGCCGCGTCGACCTCAAGGCCCACCGCAAGACGGGCGAGCTCGAGATCCGCTGCCTCCACCTCAAAGAGGCGGTCGACGAGGGTCTCGCCCGTCGCGCCACCGAGAGCGCGCTCGACCGGTACGCCGACGCCGTCTCTCTGACCGTGCGCCGCTAGCGCGGGGCGGTTCAGTCACCCCACTCGACGAACTTCGGGTCGAGCGGCTGCAGCTCGTCGAGGTAGCGCCGCACGCGGCGCCGCTCCACACCGAGCTCTTTTGTGTCGGCGACGCGCCCGATCAGGCCGTGCAGATGCTCGAAGAGCCGCGTCGCTTCGTCGCGCTCGCCGAGGCTCACCCAGAGCTCCGCCAGGGCCACCCCGACGCGGATCTCGAGATCGCTGCGCCCCTCCTTGCGCGCCGCCTCCAGTGCCTCGACGAGGAGTGCCTCGGCCCGGTCGGTCGAGCCGGCGGCGAGCGCCTGCAGGGCGGTGTCGGCGAGGTAGTCGACGCTCATGGCCGTCACTCTAGCCGCTCCCCCACCCCGCTCCGCTACGATCTCGCGCATGAAGGTCATCGGCGTCGGCTTCGGACGCACGGGAACGCTCTCCACACGCACAGCGCTCGACCGGCTCGGGATCCCCTGCTACCACATGAGCGAGGTCATGAACTTGCGCAAGAACCCGGGCCACCTCGATTTCTGGGCGCGCGTCGCCCGTTCGGAGCCGGGCACCCAGCACGACTGGAACGAGGTGTTCGAGAACTACGAGGCGACCGTCGACAACCCCGCGGCCGCCGTCTGGCGCGAGCTCCTCGAGGCGTATCCCGACGCCAAGGTCCTGCTCACGCTGCACCCCAAAGGCCCGGAAGCCTGGCACCAGAGCACCTGGGACACGATCTACATGCCGCAGCGCATCTGGCAGACGAAGCTGCTCAATGCCGTGCTGCCGCCGATGCGCAAGATCGACGGCATGGTGCGTGCGCTCATCTGGGACCGTTTCCACGAGGGAACCATGGAGAGCCCGAACGCTTCAGTGGAGCGCTACCTGCGGCACGAGCGTGACGTGCGCGAGGCCGTGCCCGAAGACCGGCTCCTCGTCTTCCGTGCGAGTGACGGCTGGCAGCCGCTCTGTGACTTCCTCGGCCTCGAGGCGCCGGAGGAGCCGTTTCCGCGGGTGAACGAGCGCGCGGAGATGCGGCGCAACCTGAAGCGCATGGCGTCGCTCGCATACGTGCTGATCGCACTGGCGGGCGCCGCGATCGCCGCACTGGGCTGGGCCGTCGTACAATTCCTCCCATGAGCCCTGCACAGTTCGCCGCGCGACGAGTCGTCCTCCTGGCTACGGTCCTGGTCCTGACGTCAGGTGTCACCGGCGCCCAGGAGCTGCATCCCAAGGTCGAGAAGGCGATGGACCTGCTGCAGGACGGCCGCCAGGCGAAAGCCGAGAAGGCCTTCAACGCTCTGCTCGGCAAGCAGCCGGAGCTGCGCGACCAGGTGGCCCTCGCACGCGCGATGCACGCCAACCGCAAGGACGAGGCCCAGGCTGCCCACGGGTTCGCGGCAGAAGCCGTCGAGAGCGCGGGAAGTGACGCCATGAAGCTCCGCGCCCGAGCCGAGCTGCTCGTCGCAGAGGCGGCACTCCACCCCGAAGGCAGCACCCTGTTCGACGAACAGATCGCAGCGCTCCGCACCGTGCTCGCAGGGCCCGACACCGTGGCCACGGACGCACTGCGCACGCGCGTATGCCGCGCGCGCGAGCTCCTGAGCGAGGAGCACGCCGCCTCCATCACCCAGGCGGCGATGCCCGACTCCAAGGTCAAGTACCTGCCCCGGGTGGAGCCGGGCAGCGGCGACACCGCGGTCAAACCCGAACAGATCGCAGATCGCGAAGCCCTGCCCAACGAGGAGCAGGCCAAAGACATGGTGGGCCGGATGTCGGCGCAGATCCAAGCGACCATCGACGCAGACGGCTGTTTCGCCAAGGCGCGCGTCAGCGGCTCCACGAACGAGACCTTCAAAGCCGTGGCCCTGGAGGCGGTGCGCGGCTGGGTATACCGTCCACCGCGCTTCAACGGACAGCCCGTCGCGCTCTTCTACTCGAGCTCGCTCACCTTCGACGCTGGCAACCCGGGCGACCTGACCTACTGAGCCCCGGAGCGCCGCGGCAACGCCACCCGGCTCAGCCTCGCCGCTCGCGCAGCTCGCGCACCAGGCCCTCCTGGGCCACGGTCGCAACGTACTCGCCGGCCTGGTTCCACACGTGGCCGAGGATCATGCCGCGTCCTTCGTGCATACCGGGGCTCGTGCACTCCATGAGGTGCCACTGGCGCATGTCCGGAGGCCGATGGATCCACACCGTGTGGTCGAGGCTCGCGTTCATGATCTGGTGGCGACCGAGGGTGAGCGGAAGCCGCGCCGTCGCGAGCATCGTGCGATCCGTCGAGTACACGAGCAGCGCCCTTTGCATGGCGTCGTTCAGCGACACCTCGGAAGGCCAGATCCGCATCCAGTTGCGCTGATACGGCGCGCGGGCGACGCCGGGCTCCACCACGGTCGGATCACAGAGCCGGACCTCGGTGGCCAGCACGTAGCGCTCGGGCTCGAGCCCGTACACCGCGTGATAGGCGCGTGCGCGATGCTCCTCCCGGTCCTCCAGCCCCTCGGGGCCCGGCGCGTCGGGCGGCTCACGCTCCGGATAGCTCAGTCCGTCGCCGAGGCTCGCGAACGAGAGGGTCGCCCGAAAGATGGGCGCGCCGCCCTGGTCCATCTGGACGGTGCGGGTGGAGAAGCTGCCGCCGTCACGAACCGCCTCCACGTGCAGGTCGACGGACTCGCCGGTGCGGCCGGCCCGGAGAAAGTGACCGTGGACCGAGTGCAGCGCACGATCGTCCGGAACCGTACACGCCGCGGCGGTGACCGTCTGTGCAGCGAGGAGACCACCAAACGTCCGCTGGGCGCCGCCGAGCCCGGGGATTCGGAAGTGACCGTCGCTCACCCGCTCCGGACACAGCGCCGCCACGGTGCGCTCGACGGCGCGGCGCGTGCCCGCCTCGTCTGCCTGAGCCCCCGCCAAGGCGCGCTCAGCTCTTCTTGCCGAACGCCGCCATGCGCTCCATGGCGTCCGCGCCGCGCCCGGGGCTGTTCTCCCGTTCGAAGCGGAGACCGTCGCCGAGCTCGAGTCCGACGCCGCCGTGCAGGAGCATCTTGTCGGCGCGAAGCGTGTGCCAGGAGTTCTCGACCATCTGCGTCGCCATGCTGCGCACGTGCTCGTCCAGGGCTTCGTCGGGCACACACTCGAGCGCCAGCCCGATCTCGGCGGCCTCGGCGCCTGGCACGACCCGCCCGGTGAACATGAGCTCCTTCGCCCGAGCCATGCCAACCCGTCGCGGCAGGCGCTGGCTCATGCCCCACGTGGGCGTGAGCCCCCACTTCCCGTGGGTGTCGGCGAGCTTTGCGCTCTCGCCCACCACCATGAGGTCGCAGCCGAGGGCCAGCTCGAGACCGCCGGTGTAGCAGTGCCCCTTCACGGCCGCCACCACGGGCTGAGGCAGACCTTCCATCTTCTCGATGGTGTCGGCCTGGAAGTGCGGCGTGGGTGCCTGCTCTCCCGACTGAATCGCCTCCAGATCGTTCCCGGCGCAGAACGAGCGGCCGGCGCCGGTCAGGACGACACAGCCGACCTCGTCCGGCTGCTCGGCCAGGGCATCCACGTGCGCACGCAGCTCCACGAACATGGCCGGCGACAGGGCGTTGAGCTTCTCGGGGCGGTTGAGCGTGAGCACGCACACTCCACCCTGGTCTTCGCGCAGGACGAGCGGATCCGACATGGTCTCTCCCTTGGCATGGTCGGCGACCCGGGGCACGAAGCGGGAGGTCGCGTGATGGGTGCCTGGAAGAGTACCCCGCAGTGCACGGCTCCTATAATCGGAGGCCGGCATGCAGCACGCCTCCCCCAGCAGCCCGTGGTGGAACTCCCGTGCATCTGAGCTTGCGCGCCGTGGGCCTAGATGTGGTGCGTCGCGTGCGAAGCCGATGCGGTGTCCATCGTCGAGCGCGCGAGGTGCCGCAGATGGGCCCGCGCCGCGCAAACCCACAGATCCATCCAAAGGGGGGCGCGGGGGTTTGGGCGCCCTGCCCGCACGCGCCCTCATCGACGATGGCACCACATCGCCTCTTCGGTCGCATACGAACAGGCTCGCCGAGATCCCCGCGCTCAGACGCGCGGGCGTTCCGCCACGGGCTGCTTGCCCAGGCCTGCGGCAGGCGGCCCTGCTCGCGATCCTGCTCGCAGCCTGCCTCCGGCCTCTCGCCGCGCAGCCAGCGTCGACTCCCTCCACCGATGTCGGCGCCGAGCTCCGCCAGGTCTGCGAAGACGTCCGCGGCGGCTCCAACAGCTACTTCACCGACCGCCTGGCGCGCGATCTCGAGGCACGGCTCGAGGCCGGGCTCGAAGATCTCTCGGAGCGCGCGGCGGCACACGGTGTCCTGGGAAGGGAGTACCTCCGGCTCGGACGCACGGACGACGCCATCCGCGAGCTGGAGCGCGCGCGCACTCTGGTCGCTCAGCACTCGCTCAACGACGGTCTCCGCTCTTCGGTCGACTGGAACCTGGCCCTCGCGCACCTCCAGCAGGCCGAGGATGTGAACTGCGTGGGGCACCGTTCGGCGGCGAGCTGCATCGTGCCGCTCGGGCCCGATGCCGTCCACCCGGAGCCGGAGCACGCGCGCATGGCCGGGGACCTCTTCCAGGAGTACGCCGAGCGCCACCCCCGCAACGTGCAGGCGGTCTGGCTGCTCAACCTCGCGCGTCGCGTCTCCGGCGACTTCCCCTCCGGCGTACCGGAGCGCTGGCGCCTTTCGGACGAGAGGCTCGGCACCGGTGCCCCGTTCCCGGCCTGGCGTGACCGCGCACCCGAGCTCGGGATCAACGTGCTCGACCTCGCGGGCGGGGCCGTCGTCGACGACTTCGACGGCGACGGCGACCTCGACCTCGTCAGTTCCACCTGGGACCCCTGCGATCACATGAAGGCGTTCCGCAACGAAGCGGACGGCACGTTCGAGGACGTCACGCAGGAGTGGGGCCTCGCCGAGCAGCTCGGCGGCCTCAACCTGTCGCACGCCGACTTCGACAACGACGGCCGGCTCGATCTGCTGGTTCTCCGTGGCGCCTGGCTCCTGGGCGAGGGCAAGATCCGCAACTCGCTGCTCCGCAACGTCGCGGCGCCCGACGGACCGCGCTTCGTCGACGTCACGCGGGCGGCCGGCATGGCCGAGCCCGCCTTCCCGACCCAGACCGCGGCGTGGGCCGACGCCAACGGGGACGGCCACCTGGACCTCTTCGTCGGCAACGAGTCGACGCGAGGCAACCCGTCGCCCTCGCAGCTCTTCCTGAACGAGGGTGACGGGACCTTCCGCGAGGAGGCCCAGCGAGCGGGCGTCACGAACCTCCGCTACGCCAAGGGCACCACGTGGGGTGACGTCGACAACGACGGCGATCCAGATCTCTACGTCTCCAACTTCGGGGAGAACCGGCTCTACCTGAACGACGGTGCCGCGGCGGCCGGCGGCGTTCCGACCTTCCGCGACGTGGCGGCGGAGCTCGGCCTGACGCAGCCCGAGCGGGAGAGCTTCGCGACCTGGTTCTTCGACTACGACCACGATGGCGACCTCGACCTCTTCGTGGCCGACTACCGCTCGCAGGCGGCGCAGGTGACGGCCTCGTACTTCGGCATCGAGGCGGACGAAGGCCAGCCTCTGCTCTACCGCAACCTGCTGGTCGAGCAGGGCCAGCTCGCCTTCGAAGAGGTGTCACGGAAGGCGGGCCTGCGCCGGCCCGCGATGCCGATGGGCGCCAACTACGGCGACCTCGACAACGACGGCTGGCTCGACATCTACCTCGGCACGGGCGAGCCCGATCTCGCCAGCCTCATGCCCAACGTGATGTACCGCAACCGAGGCGGTTCTTTCGAGGACGTCACCTTCGAAGGCGGCTTCGGACACCTGCAGAAGGGGCACGGCATCGCTCTCGGCGATCTCGACCACGACGGCGACCAGGACCTGTTCCACCAGCTCGGCGGCTTCTACCCCGGCGACGCGTTCGGCAACGCTCTGTTCGAGAACCCCGGGAACGACCATGCCTGGATCACGCTCCTGCTGCGCGGCACGAAGGCCAATCGGACTGGAGTTGGTGCCCGCATCCGCATCACGCTCGACACCCCCGACGGCCTCCGAACGATGTATCGGCTCGTGTCCGACGGCGGCTCCTTCGGCTCGTCGAGCCTGCAGCAGGAGATCGGCCTCGGGAGCGCCACGGCCCTCCGTGAGCTGGAGATCGTGTGGCCCGGGAGCGGCACGCGCCAGAAGGTGCAGGGCCTCGAGCTCAGGAGCACGTATCTCGTGACCGAAGGTGGGGCCGCCGAGAAGCTCCAGCGAGAGCGCTTCGCCCTGGGCGCAGCCAGTCGCTCGCGGAGCGAGCCCTGATGCCGCGCCTCAGCCGCGGGCTGCAAGCCACCGCGCGAGCACTCTGCGCCTGGATCCTGGTCGCGGCACCGCTTGGCGGGCAGTCGGAGCCCTGGTTCACCGACGTCACCCAGGAGGCCGGCGTCGACTTCGTGCACTTCAACGGCATGTCCGGCCGCCTCTACTATCTGGAGGTCGTGGGCAGCGGTGGGGCGCTCTTCGACGTCGACAACGACGGCGATCTCGATCTCTACCTCGTGCAGAGCGCGATGCTCGGAGCAGACCTCGAGCCGTCGCAGGCGACCTTCCCCTGGAAAGGCCCGGAGCCGCCGCGCGATCGCCTGCTGCGCAACGAGTGGGTCGAGACCGGGCAGCTCCGCTTTCGCGACATCACCGAGAACAGCCGCCTGGACTCCCGCGGCTACGGCATTGGTGTCGCGGCGGGCGACTACGACGGCGACGGGTACGTCGATCTCTACGTGCTGAACCACGGAGCCAACGAGCTGTGGCGCAACCTCGGCGACGGCACCTTCCGGAACACGACGCGCCAGGCGGGCGTCGCGGACGAGCGCTGGAGCGCCTCGGCCTCGTGGACCGACTACGACGGCGACGGGCACCTCGATCTCTTCGTGGTGAACTACCTCCACTACAACCTGATCACGCACAAGACGTGCCTCACGGAGAGGGGCGAGCCCGACTACTGTCTGCCGAGCGCGTACCAGCCTGTCGCCGACACGCTCTTTCGCAATCGCGGCGACGGCACGTTCGAGGACGTGACCCGAGAGGTCGGCATCGCTGCCGCACCGGCAAACGGCCTCGGCGTGATCGCCGCCGATCTCAACGGTGATGACCGGCTCGACTTCTACGTCGCCAACGACCTCATGGACAACGCGCTCTGGCTGCAGCAGCCGGACGGGACCTTCGTCGACGACGGCGTGCTCGTCGGCGTGGCGGTGAACCGGGAGGGTAAAGCCGAAGCCAGCATGGGCGTGACCACCGGCGACGCCGACAACGACGGCGATCTCGATCTGTTCATGACGCACTTTCGCCGCGAGACGAACACCTTCTACCGCGCGCAGGGGGACGGCTTCTTCGACGACGTCACCTCGCGGGTGGAGCTCGGGCAACCGAGCTGGGAGTACACCGCATTCGGCACCGGCTTCCTCGACGTCGACAACGACGGCTGGCTCGACCTCGTGACGGCAAATGGAGCCGTCACGTTTCCCGCCGGCGGCGACCGCAGCGGCGGGTTCCCCCTCGACGAGATCAACCAGCTCTTCCGCGGCGGGCCGAGCGGCTTCGAGGAGATCACCTCCGCGGCCGGCCCGGCGTTCGCCGCTTCGCACGTCAGCCGCGGTGCTCTCGTCGGCGACCTCGACAACGACGGCGACCCCGATCTCGTGTTCACGAACAACAGCGGCCCGGCGCGGATCCTCCGTAACGACGTCGGCCAGAAGCGCCGCTGGGTGGGCCTCGACCTGCGCCGCGCATCGCAGACGGACCACGGCGCCACCGTCGAAGCCGTCCTCGAGGGCGGTGGGCGCCTGCTGCGCCGCGCTCACACCGACGGCGGATATGCCTCGTCGAACGACCCGCGCGTGCTCGTGGGCCTCGGCGACCGGCCGGCACCGGTGCGCTTCGAGGTGCAGTGGTCCGACGGCACCCGCGAGAGTTTCCCGGGCTCGGCGGCACCACCGGGCCGCTACAGCGTACTGACCCGTGGCACGGGCGCCGGCCTCGGCGCGCGCTCTGGCTCGGAGCCGAAATAGACTCCGGACATGCGCCCGATGAGCTCCCCCTTCCCCGCCATGATGCGGCGCGGCACGCTGCCGCTGCTCGCAGCACTCCTCCTCCCTGCATGGGTCGCCGCGCAGGACCTCCTGCCGGTGCCCGAGGTCACGCTCGACAGCGTGGAGGCCGCCGTGCGCACCCAGCTCGAAGAGGGCCGCGCAAAGCTCAACGAGCGCCTCCGCGGTGGCGCCCAGGGCGGAGGCAACCTGGCCGAGGCGTTTGGTGCCCTCGGAGAGCTCTACGTCATCTACGACCTCTCCGAGCCGGCGGAGGCCTGCCTGCGCAACGCGATCACTCTCGACCGCGCGAATCCCCGTTGGCACTACATCCTGGCGAGCGTCTACCAGCTCAACCGCCGACTCGACGAGGCGGAGACGGAGCTGGCCGCGGCGATCGCGAACGGAGCGAGTGGTGCCGCGCACATCCGCCTCGGCGAGGTGCGGCTCCAGCAGGGCGATCTCGACGGCGCGCGGGCCGCCTTCACGCAGGCGTGGGCGCTCCCCGACTTCGGCGCGGCAGCCCTGCGCGGACTCGGACGCGTCGCACTCGAGCAGGAGCGACCGCTCGAAGCGATCGACCTGCTGGGCCAGGCACTCGCCGCCCAGCCACAGGCGACCGAGCTGCACTTCCATCTCGGTCGCGCCTACCGCGCGGCGGGTGAGACCAACAGGGCGCGCGAGGAGCTGGCGAAGCGGGGGAATATCGAGGTCCGCTACCCGGACCCCATCGTCATGGAGCTTCAGCAGTCGGCCACCGGTGTGGGCGCGCTGCTCTCGCTCGGCAGGTTGTCGCTCGCGGAGAACCTCCCCGACGTCGCCGAGGAGCGTTTCCGCGAGGCGATCTCGATTGCGCCGGACAGCGCCGCCGCGCACCGCTCGCTCGCCGGGGTGCTCGCACAACGGGGCGAGATCGAAGCCGCCATCCCCCTCTATGAGAAGGCGATCGACCTGGAGCCGGGGCGGGCCGGGGTGCGCTACATCCTCGCGCAGCTGCTGCTCGACCATCGCGATCCGGAGGGTCAGCGCGCAGAGCGCGCCATCTTCCACATCGAGCGCGCCCTCGAGCAGGCACCCGATTTCGTGCCGGGCCTGCTCGACCTCGCGTCGGCACTTCGCTCGACGGGCCGGTACGCGGAGGCCCTGCAGAAGATCGATCGGGCACTCACCCTGAGCCCGGGCAGCGCCGGGATCCGATTCCAGCGCGCGCAGACGCTCGGCGCAGCGGGTGACGTCACGGCGGCCCTCGCCGAGCTCGCGCGGGTCGAGGCCTCTGACGATCCCCTGCTGCGCTCGGCACGCGTTCGCAGCGACGTCGCGCGCCTCTACCGCACCCTCGGCGACGACGGTCGCGCCGCGGCCATCTACTCCGAGATTGCGAGCGACCCGCAGCTGAGCCGCGACGAGCGAGCCATCGCGTGGTCCCTGTTCGGCCAGGTCGTCGGAGAGGGTGATCCGCAACGAGGTGTCGAGGCCTTTCGCAAGGCGATCGAGCTCAACCCGAGCGTCCGCGAAGCGAAGTTCAACCTCGGCAAGCTCCTGGGCCGGACGGGCGACTTCGCCGGCTCGGCCACGGCGCTCAGGGAGGCGCTCGCCGAAGACACGTCACGGGCCGACATCCGCTTCGCCGCAGCCATGGCGCTCGTTCTCAGCGAAGATTTCGCCGGCGCCCGAACGATGCTCGAGGAAGGCCTCGAGCTCGACCCGTCCCAGGCCCCACTCGCCCACCTGCTGGCGCGCGTGCTCAGCTCCGCCCCGGATCCGACCGTGCGGGACGCGGCGGGCAGCCTGCTGCTCGCGCGCAAGCTCTACGAGGCGATGCCACGCCTCGATCACGCGGAAACCGTGGCCATGGCGATCGCCGAGGGCGGCAACCCCGAGCAGGCGGCGATCTGGCAGCAGAAGGTGGTGGACCAGATTCGGAGTGCCGGCGACGAGGCGCCGGCCGGCATGCTCGAGCGAGCCGAGCGCTGGCTCGCGACCTACCAGCGGGGCGAAGCGGTCCGCTCGCCCTGGCTCGACCCCTAGCAGCCCGTGGTGTAGGCGTCGGCGTAGTGCTCCCGGAGCGCCTGCTTCTGCACCTTGGCCATGGCGTTGCGCGGCAGCTCCCGAACCCACTCGAAACGGCGGGGGTGCTTGAACCGGGCCAGCTCGGTGTCGAGTGCCTTCTGCAGCTGCTCCTGCGCCACCTCTTCCCCTTCCGCCACCAGGACGGCGACCACCCCCTCTCCCAGATCCGGGTGAGGAACCCCGATGACGGCGGTCTCGGAGACCCCCGGCACGCGGTCGAGCACGGCCTCGATCTCCTTCGGGTAGATGTTGTAGCCGCCGGAGATCACGAGGTCTTTGGCACGGCCGACGATCGCAACGCGGCCGTCACTCTCCATCGTCACCAGGTCTCCGGTGACGAACCAGCCACCCTCCCGATGCTCCTCGGCGGTCTTGTCGGGGAGCTGCCAGTAGCCCGCAAAGAGGTTGGGCCCGCGCACCTGCAGCACCCCGACCTCTCCGACCGGCACCTCTTCGCCACCTTCACCCCGGACGCGCACTTCGACGCCGGGAAGCGCATAGCCGACCGTGCCGGCCACCCGCTCTCCCTCGAGGGGGTTCGAGGTGATCATGCCCGCCTCACTCATGCCGTAGCGCTCGAGGATGCGGTGGCCCGTCCTCTCCTCGAAGGCACGGAACGTGGCCTCGGTGAGTGGCGCGGAGCCGGAGATGAACAGGCGCATGCCCTGCGCGAGATCGCGGGAGAAGCGGGTGTCGTCGAGAAGGCGAACGTAGAACGTCGGCACACCCATCATGACCGTACACTGCGGAATCCGCTCGAGCACGGCGTCGACGTCGAACCGCGGCAGGAAGTGGATCTCCGACGCGTTCAGGAAGGCCGTGTGCAGGGCGACGAACAGGCCGTGCACGTGGAAGACGGGCAGGGCGTGCAGGAGGACGTCTCCCGGCCGAAAGCCCCACAGCTCGTGCAGGGTGCGCGCGTTCGATGTGAGGTTCTCGTGCGTGATCATCGCGCCTTTGGAGCGGCCGGTCGTGCCGGAGGTGTAGACGATGGCCGCGAGATCCTCCCCGGCGCACGCTTCGACCTCCGCCATCTCGTCTGCCACGCGGGCCTCGTCGGCCCAGGTGCCGTCGCCTGCAGACCCGAGGGTGACGATGGCCTGGCCCGGGAGCGCGTCCCTGAGCTCCGCCGCGCGCTCCGGCGCGCAGACGAGCAGCTGTGGGGAGCAATCGGACGCGAAGAAGGCGACCTCCTGCGCCGTGTAGGCCGTGTTGAGGGGCACGAAGACGGCGCCGAGGCGCAGGACCCCCAGGTAGAGCGCGACCACATCGGGCGACTTCTCCACCTGCACCACCACGCGGTCCCCGGGGCCGACGTCGCGGGCGGCGAGCGCTCCCGCCGCGCGCCCGGCGGCGTGGTCGAGGTCGCCGTACGTCCAGACATCGTCGTCGCCTGGAGACCTAGGAATCCGGAGACACGCGGCCTGCGAATCCACGAGCGTCCGTTCACGCACCAACTCCGCGAGGTTCATTCGGCTTTCTCCTCAGGTCCCAGGATCGGGCGCCGATCATACTGGGCCCTCCGGCGAGGTTGCGGCCTCCACCGCCAACCAGGTGATCGGTTCGCTAGGATCGCGCGGAGCTCAATTCGACTCAGGCAGCGGCCGACGTGGCGCCGCGGCACCAACCGGCTCAGGAGATCTCGATGAAGTTGCAGCTTGGACGCCTCGTCCTGCCCCTCTCCCTCGCGCTCGCACTCGCGGCGACCCCGACCCTTGCCGCCGACTACTCGATCGACGGGACGCACTCGACCGCCCTGTTCAAGGTCAAGCACCTCGACACCGCCTACTTCTACGGCATGTTCAAGGACATCTCGGGCACCGTGAGCTACGACGACGGCAACGCCTCCGCGTCCAAGATCGACGTCACGATTGCCGCGGGCTCGGTCGACACGCGGAGCGGCAACCGCGACGACCACGTCAAGAGCCCCGACTTCCTGAACGCGAAACAGTTCCCGACCATCTCCTTCAAGAGCAAGAGCGTGAAGGCGCAGGGGAACAACCTGCAGGTGACGGGCGACCTCACCCTGCACGGCGTCACCCAGGAGATCACCGTCACCGCGCAGAAGACGGGGTCGGGAAAGCACCCGCGCTCGGGCAAGGACATCATCGGTTTCCACGCAGAGTTCACCGTGGATCGCACCGCCCACGACATGGAGTTCATGGTCGGACCGCTCTCGAAGGAGATCGAGTTCGTCCTTTCCATCGAAGCGGCGAAGAACTGAGTGCTACTGCAGCAGATCCTCCTGCCGTCGGCGCTGCTCCCGGCTGCCGTCGCCGCGACCCTCCTCGCGGCGGCGCGCGTCGCCTTCCGCGCGCGGACTGAAGAAGAGGACTCCGCTGCGGCCCTCACTCTGGCCGGTCTGGCGCTGGCGGCCGCATTCGTGGCGTCGTTTCTCGCGATGACCGGCTGGCCGCGCTGGTTTCCCGTGGAGGCGAGCCAGCGGCTGTTTTTCCTCGTCGGCCTCGCCGGGCTCGTGTCCGTCGCCGCGGAGCGCATCGCGGCGCCCTGGCTGCGCCACGCCACCACGGCCCTCCTGCTCGGCCTGACCTTCGCCGGGGTTCTGGAGACTCCGATCCGCCACACCTGGAGCGGCATCCAGAGCGTGGCGGCCCTCGGGGCCGTGGGGGCCTTCGGCTTTGCGGCAGCGGCCGCCTGGGGCCGCCACACCGCCGCCACGGACCACGCGCTGCTCCGGTCCGCCGTGCGCGTGGCCGTGGTGACCGCGGTCTCGGTGTCGCTGGGGCTTTCCGGCACGGCGCGGATGGCACAGCTCTGCGGAGCGCTCGCGGCTGCGGTCACGGTCGTCGAGCTCTATGGGCTCGTGCTCGCGCGGCGGGGCGCCCCGGGAGCCGAACGGTGGCGCGCGGCCCACGCTCCCGTCCCGGTCCTGATTCTGCTCGGACTGCTCCTCATCGGACACTTCTACGCCGAGCTGCAGCTGGCTCCCGCCCTCCTGCTCGGCGCGGCGCTGCTCCTGCTCGGCGCCCCGGGACCACGCACTTGGACACTGCTCGCGCCGCTCGTGGCCGGCGGCATCGCGCTCGGTCTCGTCACCTCGACGTTTCTGCAACAGCCGGACGATCCCTACGGCGGCTACTACTGCAGTCATCCCCGCTCTCCCAGCGCGCCGCTCGAAGTTCGGGAGACATGCGACATGACCGGCTCCCTTCCGCGAGCGGGAGCTGGAGCCATGGCAGCACTGCTTGCGCTCGTCGCCTGTCAGGCCGAGGAGGCTCCCGCGGAGCCCGACCCGATCCGAATCGCTCTGTTCAACATCAAGGAGCTGCAGACCACGAAACTCTCTCAGCTCGACGCGACCGGGCGCGGGCACCATCCGCAGCTCCTGGCTGCAGCCCAGATCATCGCCCAGGTGCGGCCCGACGTCCTGGTGGTGCAGGAGATCGACCGGCCCCCAGGCCCTGACGGCACCCGCCCGGCCGAGGTCTTCTACGAGTCGTACATCCAGCAGGCCTGGCCCGACGTGAACCTCGTCCACCTCTTTGCCGGCCCGTCCAACACCGGCACGCTGAGCGGCCTGGACCTCAACGGCGACGGGCACGTCGCCACCACGGCCGACGAAGGGGACCGGCGCCACGGCGACGACAGCTACGGCTTCGGCACCTACCCCGGGCAGTACTCCATGGCCGTCTACTCGCGCTGGCCGCTCGCGATCGACGAGATCCGCACGTTCCAGAACCTCCTCTGGAAGGACCTGCCGGGCCACCACATGCCCCAGGACTTCTTCGCGCCCGAGGTCGAAGGAGCGCTGCGCCTCTCGAGCAAGTCGCACTGGGACATCCCGGTCGTGCTGGAGTCGGGCGCGCGCCTCCACCTCTGGGTGAGTCATCCCACCCCGCCGGTCTTCGACGGCGACGAGGACAAGAACGGCCGCCGCAACCACGACGAGATCCGGTTCTGGAAGCTCTACGCGAGCGGCGACAGCGCGCTCACGGACGACGCCGGTCCGTAGCGCCGCGCAGCGACGCACCGTTCGTGATCGTCGGCGACCTCAACGCGCGCCCGGGCGACACCGAGAACCCCTCCTACGACGGGGGGCCGGCGATCGAGCAGCTGCTCGGCCACCCGGCCGTGCAGGACTCGGGATCCTGGACGATCTCAGCCGGCGGCCTCGCCGGACGCGAGCCCGGGCCGCCGCACTTCTGGGAGCGCGCCACCACGGGCTTCGCGGAAGGTGCACGGATCGACTACGTACTGCCTTCGACCGGCCTCGAGGTTCTCGGCGGAGGGGTGATGTGGCCCGACCCTGCGGAGGACCCCGAAGGCGAGGCCCGGGCACTCAAGGCTTCCGACCACCGTCTCGTGTGGATCGACCTCCGCCCTCCCACGGGCTCGCCGTGACGGCGCACCCCTCGTCGGCGCGCTTCTTCTTCACCTCTTGGCCTTGGGCAGGGAGAACGTCTGCGGCAGGCTCAGGTCTCCACTGAGCACGCTGTAGACCTCGTACACACCCAGCATCGGGAGGTCGTCCTCCGAGGTGTTGACCTGCATGTAGGCGACGACAGCATCGTAGTCGAAGCTGTCCAGATCCCGGATTCGCCAGCGAGGAACGGCGATACGCAGCCTGCTCTCGCGGGTGACGACCGCGTGGCCGGGCGAGTCGAGGTAGATCGGCATTCCGGGGGCTGTCGGCGGCAGCGCGTCCTGAACGTCCCCTACGACAGACTTTACCGACAGGCCACCCGCGACTCGATCGTCCTTGGCCAGAACGACCCAGTGCACGTGAAAGAGCCGACCGTCCCCGGCATCGCCATAGTCACCGTCGCCGTTCTCGTCGAAGAGCGGAGTGTCGTCGAAGTCGGGGTGGCTGGTCGCGGCCAGAGCGACCACGCCCTCGCCCGGAGCGAACCCGACCTGCTCGGGGCGCAGGCTGGTCGGAAAGACGTAGCCTAGAACGGGGGCTCCGTCGAGCTGTCCCGCCGCTCGAGGGTAGGTGCCCCCGGCGGTACCTTCGACCTGCAGCTCGAAGACCACCAGGTCGAGGTCCGCGCGGTATCCCACCGTCGCGTGCTTCAGTCGAAAGTCTGCTGACGGATCGAGCGGCGTCGGGTCCTTCGCCAGGGTCGGAAAAGCGAGGGTCAGCAGAGAGAGTGCTAGAACGGTCGTCTTGAAGGACATGTGATCTCCTGTTGGACCTTAGTATCGAGTCGATACTATCTTGAGAAGGTCCGGTGTCAAGCCCCAACGGCAGCTCTCCGACCGTAGCGAGTCGCTACATCGGCTAGGATGAGCGGGCGCATGAGCTCAAAGACCCGAGAGACCCGGCAGCGCGTCTTGGCGTTGCTCGAGCGCTTCGGCAGGCTGTTGCAGACCCGTGGCCACGAGCAGGGGCTCAAACCCGTTCAGTGGGAGGCACTTCGCTATCTGCGCCGGGCCAACCGCTTCTCACGCACCCCCGGCGGCCTGACCGCCTATCTGGGCTCCACCAAAGGCACCGTGTCGCAGACCCTCATCGCTCTCGAAAGCAAGGGTCTCGTGCGGAAGAAGGCTGCTCCGACCGATCGCCGGGCGGTCTGCCTGGAGCTCACTGCTGCCGGGCGGCGCGCCCTCGACTCCGACCCGCTCCACGAGCTCGACGAGTCCTTCGACGTCCTGGGGCAAGAGCGGGTGGACTCGCTGGAGCGGAGCCTCACCACCCTCCTCATGGAGCAGATCGCGCGCGCCGGGGGGCGGCCTTTTGGGCTCTGCTCCACGTGCAGCCATTTCGAAAGGGACTCACCCGGAGGTCGTCCTCACCGCTGCAGCCTGCTCGATGTGAAGCTCTCGGACGACGACTCCCGACGGATCTGCATCGAGCACCTGAGCTGAGCTCGACGGGGACGGCGCGAAAGCCGACTCGGACAACCCGCGTTACTGAAAGGCGCAAGCCTGCCCCGATCCCTGCTCCGCAGGTCGGGGCCTCAACGAAACGACGGAGCCGGTCGTTCCATATCGTCTAGACCAGGAAGATGAAGGTCACGGCACCGGCGAGGAAGCCGACGGCTGCCAGCCAGCTCACCTTCCGCAGGTACCAGATGAAGTCGATCTTCTCCATGCCCATGGCAGCGACTCCCGCAGCCGAGCCGATGATCAGCATCGAGCCACCCGTGCCCGCAGCGTAGGCGATGAAGTGCCAGAGCCTCGAGTCGAGGGGCTCCGAGTACATGCCCATCGAGGCCGCCACCAGAGGCACGTTGTCGATGATCGCCGAGCCGACGCCCAGGAGCATGACCACGACGTCGCGGTTGGGAATGGAGGCCTCCAGGCCCTCGGCCAGGTAGCGCAACGTTCCGACACCACCGACGACAAGCGTCTCGAGCGCCGTGACCGCCATCAGGATGCCGAGAAAGAACAGGATGCTCGACATCTCGATGCGCGACAGCGCGTTGTGCGCGGAGTACATGTGACGCCTCGAGCTGTCGAAGTTCTCCTCCGGGTGGATGTACTCCGACACGAGCCAGACCACACCCATGCTGAGCATCATGCCCAGGTACGGCGGCAGGTGGGTGAAGGTCTTGAAGAACGGCACGAAGACGATCATGCCGAGCCCCAGGAAGAGCATGCGGCGGCTGCTCAGCAGCGACTCGGCCTGGGTGTCCTCTTCGGCGTTCAGCGTGATCTCGCCGCGGAAGGCCTTCAGGAACGACGCGATCACGAACGGCACCACGAAGCACACGATCGAGGGGATCACGAGCTTCGTGATGAGCCCGCCCGTCGACACCTTCTTGCCGATCCAGAGCATGGTCGTGGTCACGTCGCCGATCGGCGACCAGGCGCCACCCGCATTGGCTGCGATCACGATGAGCGACGCGTACCAGAGGCGCTCCGTGCGGTCGGGAATGATCTTGCGCAAGAGCGTCACCAGGACGATCGTGGCCGTCAGGTTGTCGATGATCGCGGACAGGATGAAGCCGAGCACGCCGACGATCCACAGCAGACGCACCTTGCTCCTCGTGTTCACCCAACCCTTCAGCACCTCGAAGCCACGGTGCAGATCGATGATCTCCACGATGGTCATGGCGCCGATCAGGAAGACGAGGATCTCGGCGGTCTTCCCCAGGTGGTGCAGCAACGCGTTGGTGAAACCCTCTTCCGCCTCCTCGTGCGCCGCTTCGTCGCCGTGGGCCATGGAGTAGACGTGATCGTGGGTATCCACCACCTCGATCGCGCCGCTGTTGAAGCCGATGGCCAGGAGGGCCCAGCACAGCGCGCCCATCAACAGGGCCGGGACCGTCTTGTCGAGCCGCAACGGGTGCTCGAAGACGATCGCCAGATACCCGAGGATGAAGCAGAGGATGATTGCGCTGGCCATGAAAACTCCTAGCAGAGCCACGCGCAGCGGCTCGGTTGACGACTCGACTGGAGAAGCGAGTCGCCTAGTGTAGCCGAGCGACGAAGGGCCTCCGCAAGGCCTCGCGCACCACGAGAATGGGCCTCACCGCAGGCGCGATGAGGCCCGGAGGCGGTTGCGCCCCGGGGGGACGGGTCAACCGCAAGACAGACCTTCGGAGGGGTCGAGGCGCGACCCACGAACGGGTCGGAGCCGCCGTCTTCTCGAGACCTTCACATGCTCTCGGCTGCCCCGTGTCGTGTCAAGGCAGAAAGCGCGTCGGCCCCTCCAGAAGGCGCAGGAGCGCCACCTCGGGCGCAAGAGGCCAGCCGCTGCGCGCGAAGGAGGCCACACGGAAGGCCACGTTCTCGCGGACGAGCCCGAGAGCTCTGCGCCGCCGCTGGCCGGCGAGGAACGGAGACTCCTCCTGAAAGCCGACCTCGAGAGGAACGAGGCGTGGAGCACCTCCGGCTTCGGAGCGGTAGCGCAGGCGGTGGTACTGCCCGAAACGGCGCAGCTCGGGAAGGACCTGGTGCTTGCGCACGAGGGTCGCTCCGCCGGACTCCTGCGCCCACTCCCGCAACGCCTGGAACTCCGGCAGGATGTACACGTCGTACGCCGTCACGTCGAGATCGGCCAGCCGGCTGTCCGCGCCCAGACGGGAGGGTCCGACGCTCACGCCGCCGCGTTGCCGGGTCCACTCCTCGAAGTTGGTCGCCGGATTGCCGATCTGGCCGCGGTCCGGCTTCTCGGGAGCGTCCCGCAGAACCAACGACACCACCGTCCATCCGTAGGCCGAGAACACGGCTCCCAGCTCGTCCGGCGCGATCAGCGACTCCTCCGCATCGCGGTTGAGGAAGCCGTCCGAGACGAGCACGAGCACACACGGAGGAAGCGCGCACCCGGTCACGGCCAGCTCTCCGAGACGGGCCAGACTCGCGGCGATCTCGTGCCGCGTGCGCGACCGCGCCTCGCGGCGGACGCGGTTGCGCACCGCGTCGTCTTCGAACGCGGCGCGGCGCGCGGCGGACGCAGCCTTCTCCAGGTGATCCAACGCCACCGTGTCGAGCGCGCCGACCTGGATCTCCTGCATCAGGCGCTCCACCGAACGGGTCGGCTCCACCCGCCGCACGCGCCGCTCCTGCACGAAGCGCATCCCGACCGGACCGAGCTCGACGAGAGCCGCCGCGCTCTCCACCAGGGCAGCCCTCGCCAGCCGCGCACCGTCTTCGCCCAGCAGAGGTCCGTCGAACAGAATCTCCACCTGGAAGCGCTCCTCGCCCGGCGGCGGCAGCGGGAAGACGCCCACCACGTCGCGGCTCTGACCGTCCTCGGTGACCCAGAGATCTTCGCCAGTCAGGCGCTCCGCCGACCGGCCGAGATCGGGAAACTCGATCAGCGCCTCCTTCTCGACCACGGCCACCTGATCGAACACCGTCTCTCCGACCGGGTCGGTCTGGGCAGCGAGCGGCACCGCCGTCAGGAGCAGAAGCGCCGCGAAGGCGCAACGTCGGAGCCCAGGGGCTCCGGTGGCGGCTCGGCTCGTGGTCATGGCAACCCTCCCTCGTGCAGCGTGATCTCGTGCAAGGCGCACCCGGAGCAACCTGCACACCGCCAGAGATTGTTCCTCATCGCGAGATTTGTTCGCCGCGTGCGATTCCGCTAGCCTCGACCCTTCGACCGCCTTCCCAACCGGCCCGCCAGCTCTGGACCCCGCAACCGCGGGGCGCTGGCCGGCGCCCGCACCCGGAGATTCGCCATGAAGAACACCGCACGCGCACTCGCCATCGGGACAGCTCTCGCTCTGCTCGTCGCTTCGGCACCCCTGGTCGCGCGTGGCAACGATCTTCCCTCGGCGAAGCCGGAGGACGTGGGCCTGTCGTCGGAACGGCTCGCTCGCATCTCGGATCACATGCTGGACCGGGTCGAGGACGGCACGATGGTCGGCGGCCTCGGCATGATCGCCCGCAACGGCAAGGTCGTCTACTCGGAGACCTGGGGCCAGCGGGATCGGGAAGCCGAGAAGCCGATGACCATGGACACGATCTTCCGCATCTACTCGATGACGAAGCCCATCACGTCGGTCGCGGTCATGATGCTCTACGAAGAGGGTCACTTCTTCCTGAACGATCCGGTCGCACGGTACATCCCGCAGCTGGCCAACCTCGAGGTCGCCAAGTCGACAGCGGGTGGCGCGGCACCGGTCGTCGACGGCACCCGTGCCGCGGCGAACATGCCCGACTCCGAGGTGACCGGCGAGACGCGCAAGGCTCTGCGTCAGCCGACGATCCGCGATCTCCTGCGGCACACGGCGGGCTTCAGTTACGGCGTCTTCGGCAACACCGAGGTCGACCAGGCGTACCGTGACGCCGGCCTGCTCTTCACGAACCCCGATCTCGAGGACTTCGTGACGAAGCTCGGTCAGATTCCGCTGCAGTACGACCCGGGCACCCGCTGGCACTACAGCGTCTCGGTGGACGTCCTGGGGCGCCTCGTCGAGGTCGTCTCGGGCCTGAGCTTCGGAGAGTTCCTCGAGCAGCGCATCTTTCAGCCGCTGCAGATGAACGACACGAGCTTCACCGTGCCTTCGACCAAGCTCGACCGACTGGCCGTGCTGTATGCGCCCAAGGGCACCGAGGAGGGCTCCTCCGCGTTCCTCAACCGCACCCAGTCGCGGGAGCTGGTCGTCGCCGGCGACGTCGCCAACCGCAACTACAAGGAAGGCGCCACCTTCCAGAGCGGTGGCGGCGGTCTCGTGTCGACGGCGTCGGACTACATGCGCTTCGCGCAGATGATGCTGAACGGCGGCGAGCTCGAAGGCGCCCGGATCCTCTCGACCAAGTCGGTGGAGCACATGTCCCGCAACCATCTCGGCACCATCCAGATGGGCATGGGGCGCTCCGGCTCCGGCTTCGGCCTGGGGTTTGGCGTCGTGCTCGACGCAGGCGTCGCGGGGGAGATCGGATCCGACGGCGAGTACAACTGGGGCGGTGCCGCAGGCACGCGTTTCTGGATCGATCCGGAAGAGAACCTCATCGGAGTCTTCATGGTCCAGAGCCTGCCGCACCAGACCACCCTGGCCGGTGAGTTCAAGACGCTCACCTACCAGGCCCTCACCGACTAGTCGAAGACCACGGTCCGGGGCATGACCCGGGCCGCCGACCCGCCGCTCCGCGACGAGCTCGCGAACGGCGGCACATCGATCGGAATGCCCGCGGCCGCGGTGCGCGCCTCGCCTTCGCAGCGAGGCCGTTGCGCCGCGCGGTCGACCTTCCCTGCGGAAGGTCCCGCCGCGCGTGGCTGTCCGTCCGCGTCGGCGAGCCACCGACGCTCCCCGCATCGAAGGAGCCGCCATGCTCCCCGAAGAACGAGCACCAACACCCCACCCCATCGACCGCAGGTCCATCCTCGGACTCGCCTGGCCGGTCGTCGCCACGAACCTGCTGACCACCGCCGTCTCGTGGGTCGACCTCATCATGGTCTCCCAGCTGGGCAAGGAGACCGTCGCGGCCGTCGGTCTGGCCGGCTTCCTGCAGACGCTCCTCTGGGCCCTGTTCATGTCCGTCCAGATCGGCGCGAGCATCGTGGTCGCCCAGGCCTATGGCGCGGGCGACCGGCGCGGAGCCGAGCTGGGTCTCGGCCAGGCTCTGCTCGTGGGCGGAGGACTCTCGGTTCCACTTGCTGCCGTGCTCTTCGTGCCGGGGCGCGGCCCTCTCGTGGCGGCCTTCCGCGCGTTCGACGCCGAGCCGGCCGTTGCGGCCATCGGCTCGGAGTACCTGCACGTGGTGCTCCTCGCCATCCCCGCACTCATGCTCTCGCTCGTTTGTCAGGGCGCGCTGCGCGCGGCCGGCGACACGCGCACGCCGCTCTGGCTCACGGGCACGGGCAACCTGCTCAACGTGAGCCTGAACTACCTCCTGATCTTCGGTCACTTCGGCTTCCCGGAGCTCGGCGCGGTCGGCGCGGCCTGGGGGACGGTGCTCGCGCGCAGCGTCGAAGCGCTGCTGTACGTGACGCTCCTCAGCTCCGATCGCCTTCGGCTGCGTCTCCGCGCGCGCAACCTCCTCGTGTCCCCACCGCAGATCCGCGAGCTGGTGCGGCTCGGCACTCCGGCGGCCATCGAGCAGTTCGTGATCAATCTCGGCTTCCTCATCTACAACCGGGCGATCGCCTCCTACGGCACCGACGCCCTCGCCGCCTATCAGGTGGGCGTGATCCTCCTGCAGGCTGCGTTCATGCCCGGCTTCGGCTTCTCGGTGGCAGCCACGACCCTCGTCGGGCAGTGGGTCGGCGCGGGGGACCCGGAGACGGCGCGTCTCGCCGGCCGGCGCTGCCGCACCTTGGCGGTGGCGCTCATGAGCGTGCTGGGAGCGCTGTTTTTCGTCGCGGCACGGCCTTTTGCGCGCGCCATCATCGACGACGACGGCGTGGTCGACATCGCGACGCAGTTCATTCAGCTCCTCGCACTCAGCCAACCGGCGATGGCGGTCCACTTCGCCATGTCCGGTGCGCTGCGCGGAGCTGCAGACACCAAGTCGCCCCTCCTGGCCGCGATCCTCGCCATGTACGGCGTGCGCCTCCCCTTCTCCCTGGCCGGCGCCTTCCTGTTCCAGGCGCCGGTGCTCCTCGCGTTCCTCGGCATGCTCGGCGCGCACCACGTACGGGCCGGTGTGCTCATGTGGAGGTGGCGGCGCGGCACCTTCGAGGCGTATCAGCGCCCCCAGGCCTGATTCCGGAACGCGTTCACATCGTCCATCACCGGCGGATATCCTCAATCCCCTGACACCGCGCGGCCCGCAAGGAGAACCATGTCCCGACTGAGCACACCCCGACTGCAGCCCCTCACCCTGGACGACGTCGACGGCGACACGCGGGAGCTCCTCGAGAAGGGAGCCGACGCGATGGGCGGCCGCATCCTCAACATCTTCGGCACGCTGGCGCGGCACCCGGCGCTCTACAAGCGCTGGAGCCTGTTCGGCAACCAGATCCTCTTCCGCTCGTCTCTTTCGCCGCGCGATCGCGAGATCGCGATCCTGCGCATCGGCTGGCTGTGCGCCTCCGAGTACGAGTGGGGGCAGCACGTTCTCATCGGTCGGCGCGAAGGCCTCAGCGACGACGAGATCCGGCGGATCGCCGACGGCCCGGACGCGCCGGGCTGGACTCCGCTCGAGGCGACGATCCTCCGCGCGACCGACGAGCTCCACGACGACAGCTTCATCTCCGACGACACCTGGGCCGCGTTGAGCGCAGACCTCAGCGAGCAGCAGTGCATCGAGCTGATCTTCACGGTCGGCCAGTACAACCTCGTCTCCATGGCGCTCAACTCACTGGGCGTGCAACGGGACGAGGGTGTGCCGTCGTTCGTGGACACGGTGGGCCGGCGCCCATCCGCGCTCGAAGCATGACGCCGGATCTCCTGCCGCTGGCCGCGGCCTGGTTCGCGGTGTTCGTCTTCTCCACCACGCTGCACGAGGCCGCACACGCCTGGGCCGCACTGCGACTCGGCGACCCGACGGCCTACTCCGGCGGGCAGGTGAGCCTCAACCCGGCTCCGCACATTCAGCGGGAGCCGTTCGGCATGGTGATCGTTCCGCTGATCTCGTTCTTCCTGATGGGCGGCCAGTGGATGATCGGCTGGGCGAGCGCGCCCTACGACCCGGCCTGGGCACAGCGGTACCCCAAGAAGAGCGCCCTCATGGCTCTTGCGGGCCCCGTGTCCAACCTCCTCCTCGTGGTCGCCTCCGGAGTGGCCATCCGCCTCGGCATGGCACTGGGCTACCTCACGCCCCCCACGGCCGGGCTCCGGTCGTTTGCCGACCTGGTGGCGCCCACCGAGGCCGCCGGGTCCCAGGGGCTGGCGACCGTTCTCAGCGTGGCCTTCGTCCTGAACCTCGTGCTGTTCCTGTTCAACCTCATGCCCTTGCCACCCATGGACGGCAGCGCGATCGTGCAGCTCGCGATGAGCCGCGAGATGTCGATGCGCTACCAGGCTTTCCTCGCGCAGCCGATGTGGGCTCTGGTCGGGCTGCTGTTGGCCTGGCGGGTCTTTCCGATGGTCTTCCTGCCGATCTTCCAGATCGCGGCCGGCCTTCTCTACCTCGGCGTGTGAGCTGCGTGTCCCCCGATCCTTCCGCGACGGCGACAGGCGCGGCCGGCATGATGCACCGCTCCTGCGAGGACGGACCGCCCCGTTCGAGCGGATCCACGGGCCTGGGCGGCCGTTAGGATCTCGACGCAATGGCTGGCAGACCCAA
Organism: Candidatus Multivoraceae bacterium; assembly: GCA_965223385.1. Taxonomy (GTDB): domain Bacteria; phylum Acidobacteriota; class Thermoanaerobaculia; order Multivoradales; family Multivoraceae; genus JBCCLJ01. The sequence goes on from CBDCWR010000005.1 coordinate 570,588, forward strand.
GTCGACCCAGCGGCCCCAGGGGGCGCAATCGTCCCGCGAGGCCATTCTGACGGCCGCCACGGCGGAGCTGGCCGAGAAAGGGCTCGTGGGAGCGCGCATCGAGCACATCGCGCGGCGCGCCGGCTTCAACAAGACCCTGATCTACCGGCACTTCGGCGATCGCGACGGCCTCGTCCGTGCCGTGATGGAACGGCAGCTCGAGCGTCGCTGGCAGGTTTTCGCGGACCTCCCGGGCGAGCTCGCGGAGGGGCTCGTCCACTGGTATCGCAACACCCGGGAGCCGAGTGCGTTCCTCCAGTTGCTGATGCGCGAGGCGCTGGAAGACCCGCGCCCGGCCACTCGGGAAGAGTCGCGCAAGGCCTACTATCTCGAGCAGGTCGACCGCATCCGCGAGCATCAGCGCGAAGGCCGGATCGACGCGGGAGTGGACCCTGCGGCCCTGTTCCTGGCGCTGCAGGCGCTGATCAGCTACCCCGCCTTCTTCCCTCAGCTGACGCGGATGGTCACGGGCCGAGAGGCCGACGACCCGGAATTCCAGGAGAGCTGGGAGCAGCTGCTCTCGCACCTCGCACAGCGGCTCGCACCGTGACAGGCCACATCCGGCCCTGTCGCTCTTGAGTGAAGCGCTATGTAACGGTAACGTTACTGACACAACGTTCAAGAGGAGGTGCTCATGTTCCCGTCCCTGGCTCTCGCTGCTTGGCTCACCGTTGCCGTGGCTCCTCCGGGCCCAGACGTCGGGCGTCGCGTCGACATCGGCGGAGCGGAGCTCTACCTGCACTGTCTCGGTGAGGTGGGCCCGACGGTGGTCCTGGACGCGGGTGCAGGCCAGTGGTCCATCCAGTACCAGCACCTGCAGCAGGCGCTCGCACCCAGCGTCCGTACGTGCGTGTACGACCGGGCCGGCCTGGGTCGCAGCGATGCCATCCCGGGCCCCAGGACCTCCTCCGAGATGGCCGACGAGCTGCACCGTCTTCTCCACGCCGCCGGCCTCGAGCCACCCTTCGTGCTCGCGGGCCACTCGCTCGGCGGCTACACGGTGCGCGTCTACCAGCGTCGGTTTGGTGCAGAGGTTGCGGCGCTGGTGCTCCTCGACGCAGCGCATCCGGAGCAGTGGGAGCGTCTCCCTGCCGCCGTCCGCGAGCTGGTGAAGGCAGCCGTGCCGGCCACGCGCGGCCTGGCCGAGGCCGCGCGCAGCGGTGCCCTCGCCGCCAACCTCGTCGCCCCGTGGCCGCAGGCCTTCGACCAGGAGCTGCGCGGGGAGTACGTGGCGGCCATGGCGGAGGCCTCCACCTACCAGACCCAGGCCGCCGAGCTCGAAGGCACCCCGGCCAGCGCCGCGGCAGTTCCACCGGGTCCGCTGGGTGACCTCCCCCTCGTGGTGGTCACCGCGGGCCGGAGCTTCGACGCGTTCCGCGGCACGGGCCTGCCCATCGAAGACTCCGAGCGCGTCTGGCAGCAGCTGCAGCGCGAGCTGGTGGGACTCTCGTCCGACGCGGAGCAGCTCATAAGCCCCGAGGGAGACCACGCACTGCCCGACACGGACCCGGGCATCATCGTCCGAGGGATCGAGCGCGCGGTGGCCAAGGCACGGGTCAATCCCGGCGTCCAGCACCTGCCGACGGACCCGCACCACCGTCTCCCATCCCACTCGACCCACGAGGTCGACACCCTCCTCCGCGAGATCGAAGCGGCCTATCGCTCCTCCGACTCCACCGGCGTGGCGGACCTCGCGACCCGCGACCTGCAGCACGTCGACATGATTCGGAGGAGGTTGCTGACGGGCAACGACACACTCCGCGACCAGCTACGCGAGCTCGACCAGATCCACCTCTGGAAGGAGAGGGTCCACCATGGCCGCATCGTCGCCGACAACGTCGTGGTCGCCGAGGTCGAGTGGTCGGGGCAGATCCGCGGCGAGGCGCTCGGACGTGGCGAGGACGTCACCTATCGCACCACCGGGATCGCCATCCTGGAGCTCGACGGCAACCGGGTGAAGCGGCAACAGTTCTACGGCGACGCGGCGCGCCTCGAAGGCAGCCTGGGAGCTCGGCTGCCCGAGGAGTGGGTCGAGGTTCGAGGCGCCCCTCGCTCGGGCGGCGACTGATCAGGCACCCAGCTCGCGCTCGAGCAGGGCCAGCCGCCGCTCGAGAGCCGCCACGCGACGTTCCAGGTCTTCGATGCGCTCCTGCGCGGCGCTCGGCGCAGTCGTCGCTGCCTCACCCGCGGCTCCGGTGTCATGCGGCCCGGGTTTCGCGGGCGCCGGTGCGGCGGAGGCCGACGGCGTCGGAGGCGCCTCGTTCTCCTGGCTGCCCATGACGTGCCGCCACCGGGCCTCGCGCTGGCCGGGAGCCCGCTCGAGCTCCTGCACCAGCGGGTCGTCTCCCGCGGCGAGTCGGGCCAGGACACCCTCGACGTCGCGCACGCTCTCGAACGCGTGCAGCCGGGCGCTGCGGGAGCGCAGCTCACCCGGGGTCTGCGGCCCGCGCAGCAGGAGCAGGGTCATCACCGCCAGAGCGGACGGGTCGAGGTGCCAGCGGTTGGTCAGGCAGTGTTGCCACTTGTCGGTGCGCGAGCCCTGGACCCGCCACACGAGCACGTCGCGGCGCAGGCGCTCGAGCGCCTCCACGATCCCCGCTTCACCCAGAGAAAGCACCGGGTCGCGGTTGCTCTTCTGGTTCGCCGCCGCCATCAGCGCGTTGAGCGTGAGCGGGTAGTGGTCCGGGGTGGCCTGCTCCTTCTCCATGAGTGCACCGAGCAGGCGCTGCTCCACCTGGTCGAGGAGTCGCGTGTGGGCCATCGGAGCGCTCCCGGCCTAGGACGGGATCCAGCTCTCGTCGCCCGTGAGGCTCGAGACGTAGGCTGCCAGGAGATCGGCCGCGCGATCGATGTCGCGCAGCGAGATCGTCTCCACGGCGCTGTGCATGTAGCGGTTCGGAATGCTGACGAGGCCGGTCGCGACACCGCTGCGGGTGAGCTGGATCGCGTTGGCGTCGTTGGGGGTTGCCCTGCCGACGGCCGCGAGCTGCACCTCGATGCCCTCCTTCTCGGCGACGTCCAGCAGACCTTCACCGACCACGGGGCTGATGTTCGGACCGCGGAAGACCACCGGGCCGTCGCCCAGGTTGATCTCACCCTCCTGGAACTTGGACACCGTGGGAGTGTCGGTCGCATGAGTGACGTCGACCGCGATGCCCACGTGCGGGTCGATGCCGTAGGCACTGGTGCGCGCGCCGCGGAGACCAATCTCCTCCTGCACCGTGGAGACCGCATACACGCTGCACTTCAGATCCCGGGCGCGACGCAGCGCCTCGAGCACCACCCAGAGCCCGGTGGTGTTGTCCATCTTCGGCGACGCCGCGAGGTCGCCGTGCAGCTCGCGCATTCCGAGCTCGAAGGTGACCGGATCTCCGATGCGGACGATCTCGAGGGCCTCGTCCTTCGACCCGGCGCCGATGTCGATCCAGAGGCTCTTGATGTCGACCACCTTCAACCGCTCCTCGGGCGTCAGCAGGTGGATCGCCTTGCGCGCCACGACGCCCGGTACGGCGCCGTCTCTGGTCCACACCGAGACGTGCTGCCCCACGAGCTGCTGCGGATCCCAGCCCCCGACCGTCTGCATGTAGAGGAAGCCATTCTTCGCGACGTAGCTGACCAGCAGCGCGATCTGGTCGCAGTGGCCCGCGAAGTAGACGCGCGTCCCGGAGCCGTCGCCTCGTCGCGCGACGACGTTGCCGTGGGCATCGGTCGTCACGTCGTCAGCAAACTCGGAGGTGTACTCGCGCACCAGCTCCTGGACCGGCTGCTCGTAGCCGGACGGGCTCGGCGTCTCGAGGAGTCGTCGGAGGAACTTCTTCGCCTTCGCGTTCATGGGCTCACCTTCCAGGTTGCGTCAGCACCTCGTCCGAGGTGCGGGGCTCAACCTACCGTCCGATCGGGGCGATGACAACACGCTGTTCCCATTTGGGACGCAACAGCACGCTGTCCGGCCTGGTCGGAACACCCTCGCCACCGACGGGCCCCGAAAACAGAGCCTTCGACGCTGGCAACGGCCTTGCAGTACAGACCGGTGTTCGGAGACTTCGATCCGAACCGAGACACGTTCTCGTGTTCCCCTTTCGTAGCCTCCCTCCCGGTCCCACGTGTCGGCCCCCCCTCCGGCACAAAGGCTCGGGAGGGAGCTGCGATCTTCGCTCGCACGAGGCGGGGGACAGCGTGCAAACTCCAGCACGGCAAGTTACACTCACGGGCGCCGTCGCTCGCGCGCCCTGACCGCTCGCACCCCGGTGCGAGCCAGCGCTGCCCCCCGAACGAGCACGCCCGCCTCCCCGCCTCGATCATCAGATGGCCTCAGCCCCACGCGGTTTCGCAGGCAAGGCCTCGGTTCAGTAGCCCCCCTTGTCCTCAGCCTTCTGAACCGAGGCCTCCTTTGTTTTCAGCCTCCCGGGCCCGCGGAGTCGCCCAGGGAGAACACGCGCCGGGCGTTCGCCGTCGTCGTGCGCGTGACCTCGTCCACCGAGAGACCCTTCGCCCGCGCCACCGCCTTGGCGGTGTGAGTGACGAATGCCGGCTCGTTGGTCTGCCGACCCCGTTGCCGCGGCGTCAGCCAGGGCGCGTCCGTCTCGAGGAGGCACTGTTCGAGCGGCGCCAGGGCTGCCGTGTCGCGCACGTTCTGCGCCCCGGAGTACGTGACGATGCCGCTGAACGACAGTGGCCAGCCCCACTCGAGGAACGGCTCCGCTTCGGCGGGCACGCCGGCGAAGCAGTGCACCACACCCCGAAGCCCCCGCGCGGCCCAGGGCTCCAGCGCCTCGGCAGCCAGGGGGTACGCATCGCGGATGTGCAGGACCAACGGCAGGTCGAGACGCAGCGACGCGTCCGCGTGTCGCTCGAGCGCGTCGCGCTGCGCGGCCTCGGGGCTCTTGTCCCAGTAGAAGTCGAATCCGCTCTCGCCCAGGGCGACCACACCCGGCTCCCCGGCCAGGGCCTCGATCTGCTGCCAGGACGCGTCGTCGATGTCGTGCGCCGCGTTCGGGTGAAATCCGACCGCGGCGTACAGCTCCGGAACCTCGCGCGCCAGCTCGACCGCGCGCCGCGAAGAGTCCAGGTCGACTCCGACGACGATCGCCGCCTCGACGCCGGCCTCCCGTGCCCGTGCCCAGGCGCCCGTGGGGTCGGCCGAAAGGGGCTCCAGATTCAAGTGGCAGTGGGTGTCGATCAGCCCTGGCATCGCGGTGCGCGCCTCCCGTTCGGGCTCCGCCGGGAAGCTCGGGCCGCGACGGAGGAGTGAGGTAGGGTCCGGCCAACCAGCCAAGGAGACAGCATGAAGGAGCTCATTTTCCACCGGTCGTTCGTCCCGTCGCTGCGGGTGTTCGGAAGCAAGACCGCCGTGATCGACGGAGACTACACCGCGACCTACGCCGAGCATGCCGATCGGGTCTTCCGCCTCGCTCACGCCCTGCAGCACCAGCTGGGGATCGGCCGCGGCGACCGCTTCGCGGTGATGGCCGTCACGCGTCACGAGTACCTCGAGCTCTACCATGCGGCATTCCTCGGTGCGGGCATCATCAACCCGCTCAACCTGCGCCTGGCGGGAAAAGAGCTGAACTACATCCTGCGCGACTCCGGCACCGAGGTGGTGTTCGTCGACCAGCACTTCGCCCCCGCCCTCCAGGCCGCGCTGGACGCCGACGAACCGACCTCGGTGCGCACGGTCGTGCTGCTCGGGGAGGGCGACGGCCCGTGTGACGTGCGCTACGAGGACCTGCTCGCGGCCGGAGAACCGATCGTTCCGGAGGAGCCGGAAGAAGAGGACTCCGTGGTTCTCATGTACACGGGCGGCACGACGGGCCTGCCGAAGGGTGTCCTGGTGAACCAGCGCGCCGAGATCCTCAACATGTACCACGTGGCGCTCCGCTTCGGCCGCTTCAACGAGCCGGACGAGGTGAACCTGCTCCAGACACCGATCTTCCACGCCGCCTCCATGGTGGCGATCCTCGCCGTGATCCCTTCCGGGGGCACCATGGTTCTCATGCCGATGTTCGAGCCGGGGGCCGTGCTCGACCTCATCGAGGCGCACGGCGTGACGCAGACGACCATGGTTCCCACCATGATCGGTATGACGGTGAGTCACGAGAGCTTCCGCCCGGAGCGCATGGCCTCCGTGGCGAGCCTCACGTACGGCGCCTCTCCCATGCCTGCCGTTCTGCTCGACAAACTCCTCGCGATGTTCCCCGACATGGAGATCGCGCAGGGCTACGGCATGACCGAAAGCTCCTCCGTGCTGACGTTCCTGGGCCCGAAGGAGCATCGCGAGGGCCAGAAGAACCTGCGCTCCGTCGGACGCCCGGTGATGGGTGTCGAGCTCTCCATCCAGGACGAGGACGGCAACCTCCTTCCCACCGGCGCGTCGGGGGAGGTCTGCGCCAAGGGCGGGAACTACATGACCTGCTACTGGAACAAGGACGACGCGACGGCGGAGGCGTTCCGGGGCGGCTGGTACCACACGGGGGACGCCGGCTACCTCGACGAGGACGGCTACCTCTACCTGGTCGACCGCGTGAAGGACATGATCGTGAGCGGCGGGGAGAACATCTACTCGGTCGAGGTCGAGAACGCCATCGCCTCGCACCCGGCGGTCGCGCAGGTGGCCGTGATCGGCGTTCCCGACGAGACCTGGGGTGAAGCGGTGCATGCCATCGTCGTCCCGAAGCCCTGGGAAGAGCCCACCGAGTCCGAGATCATCAGCCACGCGCGCGAGAGCATCGCCGGCTACAAGGTCCCGAAGTCGGTCGACTTCCGAGGGGAGCCGCTGCCGTTGTCCGGCGCCATGAAGGTACTCAAGCGCGAGCTGCGTGCTCCGTTCTGGGAAGGGAAGGGGAAAGGCATCAACTGATCGAGAGCGATCTCGTACTCCACCAACCGCGCGAGGGACCCGGGTGGTTCGCCTGAAAGATGCCGTCCCCTGGGGAAGGAACTTCGACGAGTACTGCCGCATGTTCGGCCTGCACCCGGACAGGTGGCCGGGCCGCGTTCTCGGCTGCAGCGACGGCCCGGCCAGCTTCAACGCCGAGGCCCGCAGGCGAGGGCTCGAGGTCGTCTCGGTCGATCCGCTGTACGTCTTCTCGCCCGCGCAGATCGAACGGCGCATCGAAGAGGCGGCCAACCAGGTCATTGCCCTGACGGAGTCGCAGGCCGAGACCTTCCTCTGGACGGAGTTTCGGGACGTCGACGCCCTGGCCGCCGCGCGCAGGAAGGCGATGCGCCTGTTCGTGCGCGACTTCGCCGCGCGCCAGCGCGAGGGCCGCTACGTGGCAGCGCAGCTCCCTGCGCTCCCCTTCCGCGACGGCTCGTTCCACCTCGCGCTCTGCTCGCACTTTCTGTTCCTCTACTCCGACCAGCGGAGTGAGGCCTTCCACATGCGATCTCTGGAGGAGCTGGCTCGCTGCGCCGAGGAGGTTCGCGTGTATCCGCTCCTCCAGCTTGGTGGCGCACCGTCTCCGCACGTGCCCCGCGTCCGCGCGGAGCTGGAGCAACGCGGCTACGCCACCGAGCTCATGCCCACCGCCTACCGCTTCCAGCGCGGCGCAGAGCACGTCCTTCGGGTCCGCGCATGCGATCGTGGGTCTCGCGTCGAGAGCGGCCGCACGGAGTGAGCCGCCGTCGAGCGGACCTCTTGGCGGCTCCGCGCGAGCGAGCCGCTCCTCAGCGGCCCAGTCGCCGCTGCCGGAAGTGGTAGGAGCGCAAGGCGCGCAGGATGTCGATCCGCCGCAGCGCCGGCCAGTTGGCGTCGCAGAAGTAGAACTCCGAGTAGGCGCTCTGCCAGAGCAGAAAGCCGCTGAGGCGCACCTCGCCGCTGGTGCGGAAGATGAGGTCGGGCTCGGGCTGACCCGAGGTGTAGAGATACGGCTCGATCGAGTCTTCGGCCAGCTGATCGATCACCTCGCCGAGCTCGTTGCCCCGGCGGCTCTGGTCCTTCAGGAAGCGCCGGAAGGCCTCGGTGATCTCCTCGCGCCCACCGTAGGCCATGGCGATGTTGAGCTGGCAGTTGGTGTAGTGCGCGGTTGCCTCTTCGGCCTCCTGAATCGCCTTCTGCAGGCTCTCCGGCAGCAGGTCGAGTTGACCGAGAAACCGCACGCGCAGCTGGCGCTCGTGGACCTCTTCACTGCCCGCCAGCTCCTTGGTCTTCTCCTCGAAGAGCTGCAGCAGCGACTCGACCTCGGACGTGTCGCGCTGGAAGTTGTCGAGTGAGAAGCTCCACACGGTGACCACCCGCACGCCGCTCTCGTAACACCAGTTGAGCACGTCGAAGAGCTTCTCGGCGCCCTTGAGATGACCCTGGCTGACCGAGCCGAAGCCGGACGCGCGAGCGAAGCGCCGGTTGCCGTCCATGATGAAGCCGATGTGCTGCGGCAGATTCCAGCTCCGCACCTCGCGCTCGAGTCGGCGTTGGTAGAACCAGTAGAACGGGCTCTTGACGAAGTCCTTGAAGCCGCGCCAGGTCTTCGACGGCGCAGCCGGGAGTGCAGGTGCGGGCGGCGCAAGGGTCGCCCCCACGTTGCCGGTGTTTTCGTCCGCTGGTGTCATGCGTCGCTCCGATTCGGGACCACGCCGACCGGCGCCTTGATCCAACGCAGGATCTCGAGCGGCTTCGGCGCTTTCCCCGTCATGAGAACCCCGATCCGGAACACCTTGGCCGCCGCCCACATGGCGGCCACCACGGCGAGGAGCAGGATCAGGGTCGTCAGGGCATATTCGAGAGCCGAGGGCGGGCCCGCGGCTCGGTTCATCATCACAAAGGGGGTGAAGAGGGGGACGTAGGAGAGCACCTGTGCCAGCAGGCCGTTCGGATCTTTGCCGATGGGCAACATGGTGACGAGCGGCACGAACAGGACGAGCATGATCGGCGACATCAAGTTCTGCGCCTCCTTGAGCGAGCTGCAGACCGAACCGATGCCGACGAGGAGCGACGCGTAGAGCAGGTAGCCGAGGAAGAAGTACACCAGGAACGAGCCGATGTAGATCGGATCGGCCGCAATGACGGAGAGGTCGAAGCCGATGTCCGCATCGAGAAAGCGAGGCACGTACTTGGTGCCGAGGTAGAAGAAGACCATCCACGAGCCGAGCATCGTGAGCCCGGTCGCCGCGATGCCGAAGATCTTGCCCATCATCAGCTGCAGCGGCGAGATCGACGACAGCAGCACCTCCATGAGACGGTTCGACTTCTCCTCGACCGTGTTCGTGAGCAGCATCTGGGCGATCGTGAACACCGAGATCCAGAGCAGATAGACGAAGGCCACCGGCGCCCACTGCCGCACCATGTCCTGCGCCTCGACCTCTTTGGCCTCACCGCCCGCCGCAATCTGAATCGGAGCGAAGCGCGCCGGCTCCTGGATCCAGGCGGCGACCTCGCGATCGATCTCCTTGTCCTGCAGACGGCGATCACGCACGACGGCACTCGCCAGGTTCGAGAACCAGTCGCGCAGGTCGTCGTCGGTGAGGTTTGCCGAGTAGTAGCTCGCTCCCTCACTCGAGGCGACGGGATCTTCGCCGACCACGAAGAATGCGAAGAGCTCACCCTCGTCCACTCGACGCGAGAGGTCGTCGATGACGCTCTGCGAGGTACCGCGCACGTCGACCCGCTGGTACCGGCTCTTGGACAGGTCGGAGCCGAACGTCTCCGCCTCCTCGGGTGGCAGCGCCATCCACCACTCCCGGATCGAGTCGCGCAGGAGCTCCAGCGGCTTCGTGGCCTCTTCGGGCAACATCTCGCGAATTGCCGCGCCTTCGGTCCCCGCGAAGCCGGCAATCGTGGACGCGAACGTCGACACGATCTTGCGCTCGAGCTCGGCCGGGTCAGCGTCCTTCTGCTGCTCGGCCAACCAGTCCACGGACCGATCGAGCTGCTCCGCGGTCTGCACCAGCGCCTCGGGCATGTCACCCGTGCCCTCTCCCGAGCGCACGCGCTCGAGTGCCGTCGTGAAGACCTTCTGCAGATCGGGCAGCGCGGCGCGCTCCTCGACCTCTTCGAGCAGCCAGCCGGAGCGGTCGACCACGGCGTACGTCCGCGTGAGCTTCGCGCGCTCGAGAAGGGTCGGGGCAACCATCATGACCGTGATGACGATCGGGAAGAGAAAAATGCCGATCCAGAACGCCTTGGTGCGCACGTTCTCGAGAAACTCGCGTCGCGCCACGAGGTAGGCCTTCGAGACGCCGGCGCTATTCATCCGCCTCTCCTCCCACGGCGCGCACGAAGATCTCGTGCAGCGAAGGCTCGCGCAGGTCGAAGCGCCGTACCTTCACGCGACCCACCAGCTTTTCCAGCAGAGCCTGGGGATCGACCCCCTCTTCGAGGAAGATCTCGGCCTGTTTGCCCGAGTCGTTGAGCCGCGCCACCCCGGGCAGCTCCGCGAGGAACGCGCCGTCGCCGTCGTAGTCGAGCTGCACGCCCCGATCGCCCGTCGCCTTCACCTCGGCCAGGGCCCCGTCGAGCACCTTCTCGCCCCGGTGGATCAGCAGGATCGCGTCGCAGAGCTGCTCGGCCTGATGCATGATGTGGGTCGAGAAGATGACCGTGCGACCCTCGCGCTTGAGGTCGAGGATGAGATCGCGCATCACCTCGATGTTGACGGGGTCGAGCCCGGAGAACGGCTCGTCGAGAATGACCAGGTCCGGCGCATGCATCATGGTGCCGAGGATCTGCACCTTCTGGCCCATGCCCTTGGACAGTGCTTCGCACTTCTTCTGCGCCCACTCGCCCAGGCCGTAGCGCTCGAGCAGCTCCTGCGCGCGACGCTTCGCGTCACCCGCAGCCATGCCCTTGAGGCGCCCGAAGTAGGTGAGGATCTCGTCGACCCGCATCTTCTTGTACAGGCCCTTCTCTTCGGGCAGGTAGCCGAGACGGTCCTTGATCGACTCGGCGTTCGGCTGGCCGAGGATGCGGATCGTTCCGGCGTCCGGATAGATGATGCTCATGATCATCCGGATCGTCGTGGTCTTGCCCGCGCCGTTGGGGCCCAGGAAGCCGTAGATGCTCCCGCGAGGCACCTCCAGATCGAAGTCACGCACGGCGACGTGCGAGCCGAAGCTCTTGCGAACCCCCTCGAGCTGAAGGGCGAGATCAGTGGACGTCATGAAAGGAAAGAAGCACGCGCAGGTGGCCAGGAACGGCAACCGCAGAGGAGCGGACCCGCGGCAGGGCAGGCGCCTCGGTTCGAGGCCTCTCAAGCTTACCGGAGATCGTGGTAAAGAGGTGGCGAAGCCGAGGAGACACGGCGGCCGAGCGCAGGGCCGGAAGCGTGCGATACTCCCGCGCATCATGAGACAGCTCTTCGATCTCCACGACAACGTCGCGCTCATCACCGGTTCCACCAAAGGCATCGGCAAAGCCATGGCCGAAGGCCTCGCCGCACACGGCGCGAAGGTCGTCATCTCGAGCCGCAAGGCAGACGCCTGTGACGCGGTGACGGCGGCCATCCGTGACGCGGGCGGCGATGCCGTCGCCATTCCGTGCAACATCTCGCACAAGGAGGAGCTCGAGGCGCTCGTCGCGAAGACCCGCGAGCACTACGGCCGCATCGACACGCTCATCCTCAACGCCGCCGTCAACCCCTACTACGGCTCGAGCCTCGACATCCCCGACTCCGCCTTCGAAAAGGTGATGGCCGTGAACATCCAGTCGAACCACTGGCTGTGCCAGATGGTGGCACCGGAGATGGTCGAGCGAAGAGACGGCTCCATCGTGATCGTCTCGTCGATCGGCGGCTTTCGCGGGTCGCCGGTGCTCGGCGCGTACGCGATCTCCAAGGCGGCCGACATGCAGATCGCCCGCAACCTCGCCGCGGAGCTCGGCCCGCACAACGTGCGGGTCAACGCCGTCGCACCGGGCCTGGTAAAGACCGACTTCGCCCGCGCGCTGTGGGAGAACGACGAGGTCCGCCAGGCGCGCGAGGCCGAGACGCCGCTGCGCCGCCTCGGCGAGCCGGAGGACCTCGCGGGCATCGCCGTCTACCTGGCCTCGAAGGCCGGCGCCTGGACGACCGGACAGACCTTCACCGTGGACGGCGGCGTCACGAGCTGCTGAGCGACACGCGAGAGGAGGCTCCGATGGGCAAGGCCTACGATGCGATCGACGACAAGCTGAGGGAGTTCATCGAGGCACAGCACGTGTTCTTCGTCGGCACGGCACCGCGAAGCGCGGAGGGCCTCCTCAACATCTCCCCCAAAGGGCTCGACTCGTTCCGGGTGCTCGGCCCCGACCGCGTCGCCTACCTCGACATCACGGGATCGGGGATCGAGACCGTCGCCCACCTCAAGGAGAACGGCCGCATCACGATCATGTTCTGCGCCTTCGAGGGCCGGCCGCTCATCCTCCGGCTCTACGGCCGCGGCCGCGCGATCGAGCGCGACGATCCGGAGTGGGCCTCCCTCATCGGCGAGCTCGACGAGCTCCCGGGGCTGCGCAGCATCGTCCTGGTCGATGTCGAGCGCATTGCCGACTCGTGCGGCTGGGGCGTTCCGGAGATGAGCTTCGTCGGCCCTCGCGACCAGCTCGTGCGGTACGCCGAGCAGCTCGGCGACGAAGGCTTGCGTGAGGCGCAGAGCCGGAGCAACCTCGAGAGCCTCGACGGGCTGCCGGGGCTTTCACGCCCGAGCGTCTGAGGAGCCGCCACCTGGCCGGGCGTCACTTCACCACGAGCCAGGCGGTCTGCCGGCCGGCGATGTAGACGGTGCGCGTCCCGTCGAACATGGCATCCTGCTCGAGCTTGATGACGACGTGGTTGCCGCTCCAGGAGGCGATCTGAACCCGAACGTTGCCCTCGATCGAGTAGCCGGTGTTGGCGTACATCGCCCAGTCGCCGCGAATCGGCGTCTCTCCCTGGTTGTCCCACATGCCGATCGTCGGCCCCGGAGCGTGCCCGAAGAACCCGAGCGGGTGGGTGTAGGTGCTCGAGCGAATACCCTCCGCCTCCGACTTGCGAATGGTCTCGCCGAGAATCTGGTTCCCGGTCTTCCCGACCGCAAACGAGCCCGTGAGGTGATCCTGCCAGCGGTTGCCGATCTCGAGGGCCTTCACCAGGTCGGCGGGCACCTCCGTCTCGCCGATGCGCAGGACGTAGCCCATCTCCTGTGTGTCGGTACAGAGGCGCAGGTAGCAGATCCCGATGTCGGTGTGCAGCACGTCGCCGCGCCGGATCACCTCGTCGCCGCCGCGCCCGCAGAACGGCTCCTCGTCCGTACACGGCCAGTCCCGCCTCTGGATGTCGACCGAAGGCTGGAACCAGATGTGGAGATTGAGATCGGCGAAGCGCTGGGCGATGAACCAGGCGACGTCGCTCGCCGTGGTCGCTCCGGGAGTGATGACGTCGTTGGAGAACGCCTCCGCGAGCACTCCACGCGCCAGGCCGACGATCTGCGGGTACACCTCCTGCTCCAGCGGCGACCGGGTCTCGAGCCAGCGCACGGCAACGTCCTCGGCACTCACCACCCGCCCCTTCAGCTCCTCCGGGAGCACCTCGAGGAGGCGGTCGCGCAGCGCAGCCGTGAGACCGTCGGCCACCGGCCAGTGGCGCGAGACGTTGATGCCGATCTTCTGCGGGTTGCGTGCGGCGATCACGTCCGCGAGCCCCTGCCACTGCTCGTCGAGGTCGCCTCCTTCCCAGGCCGACTCGTAGAGCGAGCCGAACGGGTAGCGGTTGACCGTCAGGCGGTCGACACCCTCTCCTTCGCCGCGGTCGTGGAAGACCAGCATCGTCGTGCGACGCGCCGCGTACACCGGTGCGGGCACCAGCGTGAAGTAGACCGGGTCTTCCGCGTACTCGCGGTTGATCACCAGCCACATGTCGATGCCCGCCTCCCGCATGACCTGCGGCAGCAGCGTGTCGAGCCGCTCCTCGAGCATGCGGTTGATCACCACCGGCCGCGCCCGCTCGGGAAGCACGTGCGCTCCGGACGAGATGGGGGCCTCCTCGGACGCCACCGGCGAGGCCGCCACCAGGAGTGCGAGCCCCAGCCACGCTCCGAGTGCTCGGGTGAGGTGCGAAGCCGCGAAGCGGGAACGGGAGAGAGACGGTCGGCGGTCTGGCATCGGGTGCCTCCTTGGATCGGGGACTCGAGGGTTCGAAGGTCTGGAGCGGAGTCTAGGCCCGCGGCGGCGCATGCGCGAGCCGTTCGAGCAGAACGCCCTTGAAACGGCGATCGGGCGTCGTCGCATAGAGCGCCGGGCGAACGGGCTGCGGCGCCTCCTCGACCGGTCGGACGTGCAGATGGGGTTTGGTCTCGCCCCGGCGGATGTCGTCCGGTGCCTCCTCGAGGGAGACCGCAACCGCCAGCGTCTCGATCAGCTGCGGGTGCGTCAGGCAGCCGACCGCGAGCGTGTCGAAGGGGTTGAAGCCGTCCACGCCGAACCGCTCCTGCCACGCCTCGAGCCAGCTGCGCACCTGGGCCGCCACGAACGCACCGCGCGCGCTCTGCGCCGCCAGCCAGTCGAGGTCGGCGGCGCGGAGCCAGACCTGCGACGAGACCTCCCACGGCGCCAGCACCAGCTCGACGTCGGAGCCGAGAACCACGGCCATCGCGGCGGGATCGAGCTCGAAGTTCAGGTCGCGGTGGGGTGTTCCCGCACCCCCTGCCGGCAGGAAGCTCTGCCCGACGCGGCGGCCGGCGACCGCCACGATCCGGTCGACCCTCGCCGCGAGATCGGGGCGCAGCCGCAGGAGCGAGCCCACGTTCGTGAGCGGTCCGAGAGCCAGCAGGGACAGGGGCCCCGCTTCGAGCGCTGCCGCCATACCCGTGACCGCCGCCGTCGACTGCCCCAGCGTCTCCGCTCCGGCGGCTCCTGCCAGAACGGGCACCTCCGCCGGGCCGTGGTCGGCCACGAGCCGCTCGGCGACCGGCAACGCCCGGTCGAGACTGGTGTTGCCGAACACCACGCTGACGCCTGCCACCTCGAGCTCCGGCGACGCAAACGCCTGCAGGAGCGCAAGGCCATCGTCGACCTCCGCGCCGGGAAGGCCGAAGGCCGGATCGGTGTCGATCCACACGCGCTGGCGGCTCGGGCTCACCGCTCGGCCACGTCGAAGAGGCCTTCGAGATCCTGGTCGACCACGCTGGCGCGCGCAGCGCCCAGCAGTTTGGCCAGGCGCCGCTCGCTGGGCGGCAGCGGCAGCTGCGCCACGCCGAGCAGGCGTCGGATCACCTCTGCCCCCGCAAAGCCGGCGACCAGGTCGTAGGAGACCCCGTCACCCGACGCGGCGCCGACGAGCGCCTCCACCACCCTGCGTGGCTGTTCCGCCAGGGCCAGGTGGGCGACGGCCACTCCGAGGTCGAACTCCGGACGCCCCGTGAAGCAGAACTCGGGGTCGAGCACGCACACCCGCCCCCCCTCGGTGCGGAACCAGCTGCCCGGAAAGTAGTCGCCATGGAGCAGGGCGGCGTTCGCTTCATTGGGCGCGGTGTCGAGGTAGATCTCCTTCAGCTCGGCGAACCGGCCCAGGAGCACGCCGTCCCCGCGCATCACCGCCGCCACTTCCCCGAGGCCTGGCTCCACGCTGTCGACATCGACCCCGTTGCCTTCGAGCAGCGGGATGTCGAAGATGTGCTCGGCGTTGAGAGAGCGCATCTCGAGATTGTCGAAGCGGTGGGCGGCACCTCTCGTCGCGCCGTGAAGCTCGGCCAGGTAGCGGCCCAGTGCGAGCGCTTCGGCCTCGCGCAGAACTCCCCCGCCGTACAGGTTGGTGAGATCCGAGCCCGCTCCCAGGTCCTCCAGCATCAGCGCCCGCGCTGCGTCGTTCGCGGCCAGCAGTCGCGGCATCATGGCGGCAACGCGCGGGATCTGCTCCACCCGACGAAAAAACCGCGCCTCGACGAGCGCCCGGTCGAACGGTGCGGCGATGAAGTCGTACTTCTCCACCCACGGCCGCGCCTGCTTGACGATGAACGACCTGCGGTTGGTGCTCACGCGAAGGGTCAGGTTCATGTTGCCCTCCCCCGCCTTGCCCGCCGCCTCGATCGTCTCGTCCGGGGCGATCCACGAGAACCCCCGCAGAGTCTCCTCGACACCCTCGACGTCGTCCGCCACGAGGAGTGGCACGCCCGGGAAGTCCGCTGCGAAGGAGTCACGCAGACTCATCGGCGGCCCTTCGGAAGGCGTGTCGTGGGCCCGAAGGGCAGGAGGTCCGAGGCGGAAGAAGACACGCGGCGAGTGTACAATCCCGCGTCTTCTCCACCTGCCGAAGAGCGCCTTCGAGATGCACCGACACACCATCGCCTCCTGGTCCGGCCCCCGCAACATCTCGACGGCCATGCTGCGCTCCTGGGGCAACCGCCAAGACACCTTCGTGTGTGACGAGCCGCTCTACGCCCACTACCTGCAGGAGCACGGGCTCGACCACCCGGGCCGCGACGAGATCCTCGCCCAGTGCGAGACCGACGCCGCCAAGGTGACCCGTTGGCTCACCGGCCCACATCCGGAGGGTAAGGCCGTCTTCTACCAGAAGCACATGGCGCATCACCTGATCGACACGGTGCCGCGCGAGTGGATCGAGGAGGTCACCAGCATCTTCCTCATCCGCGACCCGAAGGCGATGTTGGTCTCTCTCGACAAGGTCGTGCCCAACCCGGATGCTCTCGACACCGGCCTGCCGCAGCAGATTGCGCTCTTTCGGCACCTGAGCGAGCGCGACGGTGCTCCGCCGCCGGTGATCGACTCCCGCGACGTCCTGCGCGACCCACGGGGCACGCTGACGGCGCTGTGCCAAGCCCTGGAACTGCCCTTCGACGACGACATGCTGCGCTGGCCTCCGGGGCGACGCAGCACGGACGGTGTCTGGGCGCCCCACTGGTACGCCGCGGTCGAGAAGTCGACGGAGTTCGCGCCTTACGAGGAGAAGCACGTCGAGCTGCCTCCACACCTCGACGAGGTCCACCGTCAGATCGCGCCGGCCTTCGACGAGCTCTACTCGGCGCGGCTCGTGGCGTGAGCCCATGCGCCCGTCTGGCTCCATCACGCTGCGCGAGGAGGACATCTCCGAGCAGTTCGTGCGCTCGCGGGGCCCGGGTGGTCAGCACGTCAACAAGGCGTCGACGGCGGTTCAGCTCCGCTTCGATCTGGAGCGGTCGGACCTTCCGCGGGACGTGAAGGACAGAGCTCGCGCTCTCGCAGGCGGGCGGCTGGACCGCCAGGGTCGGATCGTCATCGAGGCGCGGCGCTTCCGCTCCCTCGAGCAGAACCGTCGCGATGCCCGGCAACGGCTCGTCGCGCTCCTCGAGCGCGCGTCCGCACCGCCGAAGGCGCGGGTCGCACGCAAGGGCGAGAGCCGCAGAGCGCGCGCGAAACGGGTCGACGCGAAGCGCCGCCAGGGCGCCAAGAAGCGCCTCCGCGAACGCCCAGGCGCCGACGACTAGAGTCGGCCGGGAGCGGAATCGACTCCCCGTCGCGCGGTGCTATCCTCGCCGCTCTTCACCCGAGCGCAGCGACGTCCGACAGCCCCGGAGGTGCCCGTGTTCAAGAAAGCTCCGCCAGCGCGCGAGTTCAAGATCCAGAAGACCGACAGCGAGTGGCGGGAGCAGCTGACTCCCGAGCAGTACCACGTGACGCGGGAGGCCGGCACGGAGCGTGCCTTCACAGGGGCCTACCACGCCACGAAGACCCCCGGGACCTACCGCTGCATCTGCTGCGACAAGGAGCTCTTCGAAGCACGCACCAAGTTCGACTCGGGCACCGGGTGGCCAAGCTTCTGGGAGCCGAAGACCGCCGACTCGGTCGCGACCGAGGAAGACAACAGCTTCTTCATGCGGCGCACCGAGGTGCTCTGCTCCGACTGCGGCGCCCATCTCGGCCACGTGTTCGAAGACGGCCCCGCGCCGACCGGCCTGCGCTACTGCATGAACTCCGCGTCCCTGCGGCTCGAGCCGTCGGACGCAAACGACGAGTCCGACTAGGAGTCCCCGTTGCCCATTCTCTCCGGCAGTGCCAGCCTCACCCGCTTCGTCGTCAACACCCAGGAGATCGACCTGGAGAGCCAGGCTTTCCGCGCCATCTCCCCAGGCTCCGAGATCCAGGAGAGCGTCGGCGTCGTCCCCTTCGAGCCCGAGGCGGACATGCAGATCGGACCGTCACGGTGGGCCTTCCGCGTGCGCATCGACACCCTGCGCCCGGACGCCACCGCAGTGCGGGAGCGCTTCCAGGATCTGATCCGCACAGAGATCGAGGACACCGGCAACCCCACGGTCGGAGCGCGCAAGCGCAAGGAGCTGCGGAACCTGGCGCGCGAGGAGATGATGCTCGACGCGCGGCCGACGTCGAAGATCATCGAGGCGGTGATCGACGACCGCGTCCTCTACCTCGGGACCACCGCAAACTCGACCATCGGCAAGGTGATCCACCTGCTGCGCCGCGCGGGCGTCGTCGCCGACTTCAAGACGCCCTGGGCGGATCACCAGCAGGCCGACGCGGAGAGTGAGCTCCTCGACGTGTACGAGCCGGGCCAGTCGATCCACGGCAGTCGGTTCGCGCAGAGGCTGATCGGTGACCGGGAGATCATGGTGGATCCCTCGTCCGGCTACGCGAAGCTCCAGACGCGGGAGGCGCGCGTCACACTGAGCGGCGGCGTGCTCCCCGATCTGGTGCGCTACGTCGAAGAGGGAGCCGAGGTCATGGCGCTCAAGCTGGTCACTCCGGACACGAGCTTCCGTCTCGAGACCCTCAGCTTTCGGGTGAGCAGCCTCAAGCTGGAGGCGAGTCGGCTCGAGCACTGGACGGAGGCCCTCGACGAGCGCCTCGAGAAGATCGAGGAGGCGTGGGCCCTACTCGACCGCAAGTACGCGGAGCTCATGGGCACCGGCCGTACCGCACGGCCCGCCAACCAGGCCGCGGCAGCGCCGCGGGCCGAAGCCGCCCCGGAGAGACCACGAGCCGAGGCGGACGACGACAACGTGGTGCAGTTCGAGCCCGGCTAGCGGGAACGGAGCTGGTGCCGGTGCGGTCTAGCCCCGCACCTGCGGCGCGACCTCCTCGATGAAGCGGGCGGCCGCATCGGCCGCCTCGGGATCTCTGCTGGAGAACGACGCTCCGGACACCGAGAACTTGTCGATGCCGAGCTCGACCAGCTGCCCGAGGCGCTCGACACAGTGGTCCTTGGAGCCCATCACCGCAAAGCGGTCCAGGAAGTCGTCGGTGATCACGGTCGTCTGTGAGCCGTCGTCCCGCGCGTGCCTCTTCATGTCGTAGTTCTTCTGCACGGAGGTGAAAACCTCCTCCTGGCCTTCGTCCGCCGGCCCGTTCACGCGCCCGTGCATGGCCGAGAAGCGGATGAAGAGGCTTGCGGCCCCTTTCCCGATCTCGCGGGCCCGCGCCGGATCGTCGTGACAGACCACGTTGACGTAGGCCCCGAACGCGAGGCTCGAAGGATCGCGGCCCGCCTCCTCGGCGGCTCGCCTGGCCTCGCCGAGACCCCACGCGACGCGCTCGGGCTCCGCGCCGACGGCAAACATGACGCGGTCGGCATGCCGCGCTGCTGCACCGATCACACGCTGCCCGGTGGCCGCGACCTCGACCGGAACCGGAGCAACCTTGCTCGCCCAGCGGATCCTGCTCGATGCGGGGCGGTCGGCGAGCCCGAGATCCTCGACCGGTGCTGCGACCTCGTCCGGGAGTGCCACACGGTCGAACGGAACCTCCTGGAGCCGGCAGTACCCGCAGACACTCTCGAGGTAGCGCTCGAACCACGCGAGCTTGGCCGGCGACCGACCGATGTGCGCGAGCGCGGAATCGCCACGGCCGATTCCGAGCACGAAGCGGCCGCGGGAGACACTCTGCACGCTGAGCGCGGCGGTGGCCGTAGCCGCGGCGTGACGCGTCACCACGTTGGTCACGGAGGTCTGCACCCCCAGGTGCTCGCTGCCGAGGGCTCCAAGCGTGAGGAAGACGTAGGGATCGGGCGCCAGGTTCTGCGAATCGACCATCCCCATGCCCGACCACCCCGCGGCCTCGAGCGCCGCCGCGGTCTCGCCCACGCGGGACAGCGGCGTCGCGGGCACCGAGGTCCAGAACTCCACACTCATTCTCCGTCCTCCCATCTGAATTGCCGACCGCCACATCCTAGAGGCTGGTGCAGGGGCTCCGCTCCACCCCGGCGCGGACGGGCCTGACAAATGTCACCCGAAGCGATGATCGGTGATCGTTCCTCCGCTCGGCCTCGACCGGCACACTCGGTTCACACACGGCGCGGACTCCTCTGCGCCGCCACGGAGAAAGGTCTCCCATGAACCGCATCTTTCACCGCTCCGAGCCCATCGCCGAGCTCGAGGGTGTCACCAAGACATACGGCAGCGAGGTCGCCCTCGACGGCGTCGATCTGCAGATCCGTCCCGGCAGGGTGACGGCCATCCTGGGCCCAAACGGCGCGGGCAAGACCACGAGCATTCGCCTCATGCTGGGCCTCGGCCGCCCGACCGCCGGTGAGGTCCGCCTCTTCGGCCAGACGCCGGACCGCCCGGAGCGCCGCACGCGCACGGGCGTGATGCTGCAGACCGCTGCGCTGCCGAGCACGCTGCGGGTTCGTGAGCTGCTCGAGCTCTTCCGCAGCTACTACCCCGAGCCTCTCGACACGGACGAGGTCCTCCATCTCGCTTCGCTCGAAGACACCGCCCGCCAGGCGTACGGCACCCTCTCGGGTGGCCAGCGCCAGCGCCTGCACTTCGGGCTCGCGCTGTGCGGCAACCCGGACCTCCTCTTTCTCGACGAGCCCACCGTCGGGCTCGACGTGGAGAGCCGGCGCCTGTTCTGGGAACAGATCCGCGAGCTGACCGACAGCGGGCGTAGCATCGTGCTGACCACGCACTACCTCGAAGAGGCGGACGCCCTGGCCGACCGGATCGTCCTCCTGCAGAACGGCCGCATCTGCGCCGACGGCACGCCGGCCGAGATCAAGGGCCGGGCGGCGAACAAGCGCATCCGGTGCGTCACGTCGCTCCCCCGGGCCGATGTCGAGGGGATCGACGGCGTGCTCCACGTGGAGCTCGACCGCGCCGCGCTCGAGATCCTCACCGGGGACGCCGAGGAGGTCGTGCGTGAGCTGCTCCGT
This sequence comes from Candidatus Multivoraceae bacterium, assembly GCA_965223385.1. Classification (GTDB taxonomy): domain Bacteria; phylum Acidobacteriota; class Thermoanaerobaculia; order Multivoradales; family Multivoraceae; genus JBCCLJ01. Next base: position 591,671 of record CBDCWR010000005.1, read on the forward strand.
CGCGACGACAACCTGCGCGACCTCGAGGTGCTCAGCGCCGGCATCGAAGACGCCTTCCTCGCACTCACGGGCGGAGCCCGGTCACCCGACGACGCCAACCTCGTGTCCCACCCCTCGACCCAGGAGATCGCCTCATGACCACGGCAGAGCTCGGTCCGTCTTCGACTTCGCGCCACCTCTTGAACGTCGCCTACCAGGAGAGCCGATGCGAGTTCCTCAAGGTCCTCCGCATGCCGGCCTACGCGGTCCCGACCATCGCGTTCCCGGTGATGTTCTACCTGCTGTTCGGCGTCCTCTTCGGCCGCCAGGACGGAGGGGCGGGAATGGCGACCTACCTCCTCGCAACGTACGGCTCGTTCGGAGTGATCGGCGCGGCGCTCTTCGGCTTCGGCGTCGGGCTCGCTACCGAGCGCGGCCAGGGATGGATGCTCCTCAAGCAGGCTTCGCCGATGCCGATCTGGTCGACCTTTCTCGCCAAGATGGTCATGTCGGGCCTCTTCGCGATGCTCATCGTGGCCGCGCTGTTCACCGTGGGGATCACGCTGGGCGGTGTCGAGCTCGCTGCTCCGAAGCTCCTGCTGCTCGCCTCCGTCCTGATCGTCGGCACGATTCCCTTCTGTGCCTTCGGGCTCATGCTCGCGTATCTCTGCGGCCCCAACTCCGCCCCTGCCGTGGTCAACCTCATCTACCTGCCGATGGCGTTCCTCTCGGGCCTCTGGATGCCGATCTACATCCTCCCGGACTTCGTGCAGACACTCGCCCACGTGCTCCCGGCGTACCACCTCGGCCAGCTCGCCCTGCGCACGATCGGCGCGAGCGTCGGCGAGCCGATCTGGACCCACGTGCTGTACCTGGCGATCTTCACCGCCGTCGCCTCGGCCCTCGCCGCAGCGCTCATGAAGCGCGACCAGGGCAAGACATATGGTTAGCCCGAGCCTGAAGGCCTCGCGTCCGCTGCTTCGTGACCCGATCGCTCACCCACCTTCTCCCGAGGACTCCCGACACATGTTTCGACACCCACTCCCAGCGCTGGCACTGACCACCCTCTTGACGCTCGCCGGGGCTCCCGCGGGCGCCCAGACGACCGCCATCGAGAACGTCCGCGTCTTCGACGGCACCAACGTCACCACCGCACAGACCGTCGTGCTGGAAGGACGCACGATCCTGGCCGTCGGCCCGCACGTGGACGTTCCCGAGGGCGCGGCGCGCGTCGACGGGTCCGGCAAGACGCTCCTGCCCGGGCTCATCGACGGACACACCCACGCTTTTGGCCCCGTGCTCGAAGACGCTCTGAACTGGGGCGTGACGACCGAGCTCGACATGTTCACCGAGTGGCGAATGGCGCAGTCGCTTCGCAAAGCCCAGAAGAGTGGCGCTCCCGGGCGCGCCGACCTCTTCTCGGCCGGCACACTGGTCACGGCCCAAGGGGGGCACGGCACCCAGTTCGGGCTGCAGGTCCCCACCCTCGATCGGCTCGAAGACACAGAAAGTCACATCGCCGCGCGGATCGAGGAAGGCTCCGACTACATCAAGCTCGTGCTCGAGGACGGCAGCACGATCGGCCGCGAGATCAACACGCTGGCGGACGACACGTTCGTCGCCGCGGTCCGGGCGGCGCAGGAGCGCGGCAAGCTCGCCGTCGTCCACGTGAGCAGTCTGGAGAAGGCCCTGCTCGCGGCCGGGTCGGGGGCGGACGGCCTGGTCCACATCCACCACGAGGGTGGGCCGAGCCAGGCGTTCACCGAGCTCGCACGGAAGAACGGCATGTTCGTCACCCCGACGCTTGCGGTCATCGAGACCATGACCGGCGGAAAAGGTGGCGGCGAGATGGCCGACGACGAGACGCTCCAGCCGTTCCTCAGCCCCAACCAGCTCCAGAGCCTGCGCAGCGTCTTTGGCCGCAGCGACGATCCCGAAGCTGCCGCCAACCGGCTGCAGCCGATTCTCGACACCGTGCGCCAGCTACACGAGGCAGGAGTTCCGATCCTGGCGGGAACCGACGCGCCGAACCCCGGCACGGCCCACGGCGTGAGCATGCACCGCGAGATGGAGCTGCTGGTGCAGGCCGGACTCTCCCCCGCCGACGCCCTCGCGGCGGCCACGTCCCGCCCGGCGGCGGCGTACGGGCTCGCCGATCGCGGCCGCATCGCGCCGGGTCTGAAAGCCAACCTCCTGCTGGTCGCCGGAGACCCCACGCAGGACATCCGAGCGACGCGCGAGATCGACACGATCTGGAAGGACGGCGTGCGCTTCGATCGCCTCACCTTCGATGCCGAAGAGAGCGAGGCACCGGCCACCGCTCCCGGACTCATCAGCAGCTTCGACGCCAGAACCCTCGAGGCGCGCTTCGGCAGCTGGATGCCTTCGACCGACACGATGGCAGGGGGCGAGTCGACTCTCGACCTGAGCCATGTCGACGTCGGCGCCGGCGGCAGCTCCGGCGCGTTGAAGGTGGAAGGTGAGCTCGTCCAGGGTTTTGCGTTCCCGTGGTCCGGCCCCATGTTCTCGCCCGGCTCGAGGCCGATGGAGGCGGTGGACATGTCGGCGGGAGCCGGCATCGCCTTCCAGGCGCGCGGCAGCGGCAAGGCTCGCTTCATGATCTTCTCCCAGAGCATCGGTCAGATGCCGGCACAGACGGAGATCGTCCTCACGGAAGACTGGTCGAGGCACGAGGTCACCTTCGAGTCGCTCGACCTCCGAGGAGACGACATCATGGGCTTCCTGATCTCCGGAGCAGCACTCGGGCCGTTCACCTTCGAGATCGACGAAGTGGAGCTCATGCCGTCGCGCTAAGCTCTCCAGAGACGATGAACGAGACACAGGAACGGGACACCGACGCACCGGCGCCGAAGAAGCGCTGGCGGCTCGTCCCCGACGACCCGGAGGTCGGCTGGACTCCGTACGCGTGGCTGATCTGGCTGACGCCGTTCGTGCTCACCGTGTTTCGGTCGGAGCGAGGACTCACGACGCAGGTCCTGGGGGCTCTCACGCTCGTCGTCTTCCTGTTCCTGTATCTCCGGAGCTTCTGGCTGCCGCCTCGGCTCGTCATGTGGTGCTCCCTCGCGGTCTTCGCGCTGGCTGCGCTCTGGGCCCCGTTCGAGCCGCTGGCCTTCACGTTCTACATCTACGGTGCTGCCATGGTCGGCTCCTGGATGAGGGCACCCAAGGCCTACTTCGTGCTCGCCCTCATGGCCGTCTGGGCCGTCGCGGAAGGCTGGCTGCTCGGGCAGCACGCCGGCATGTGGCTGCCGCCCGCGGTCCTGATCGGCCTCATCGGCGGCATCAACGTGCACTACTGCGAGGTCAGCCGGAAGAACGCCCGCATGCGCCTCGCACAGGCCGAGATCGAGCAGCTCGCGGTCTCCGCGGAGCGCGAGCGGATCGGCCGCGATCTGCACGACCTGCTCGGACAGTCGCTCTCGGTGATCTCGCTCAAGAGCCAGCTCGCCCGCCGGCTCCTCGATTCCGAGCCCGGGCGATCGCGCGCCGAGCTGGAGGAGATCGAGCGAACGGCGCGCGAGGCTCTCCGTGAAGTGCGTCGCGCCGTCGCCGGCTACCGCCACGTGCAGATCGCCACCGAGCTCGTCAAGGCGCGGGTTGCACTCGAGGCCGCTGCGATCGAGCTCGATACCCGCACCCCGCCTCTCGACCTGGACCCCGAGACCGAGAGCGTCCTCGCGCTTGCGCTCCGGGAGGCCATCACGAACGTCGTGCGCCACTCGGGTGCCAACCGCTGCCGCATCCGGACACGCTCCGAGGTCGGCAAGGTCTGGCTCGAGATCGAAGACGACGGCTCCAGCAAGGGCGGGCACGTGCAGCAGGGCTCTGGACTGCTCGGGATGCGCGAGCGGCTCGAGGCCCTCGGCGGCGAGCTGGAGCTGCTGCCGTCGCGCTTCGCGTCGAGTGGCATCCTGCTGCGCGCGAGCCTCCCCGCCCAGTCGTCCCGCGAGGCGCGCTTCGTCGCCCGCGCGGGGACGAGCCCGTGACTGCCGCGCGAGCGACGCGTTGATCCGCATTCTCATCGCCGAAGACCAGAGTCTCGTGCTCGGAGCACTCGGAGCACTGCTCGACGCAGAGCACGATCTCGACGTGGTGGCGAAGGCCACCGACGGGCGCGACGCGTTGGAGAAGATCGAGGCGGCCGACCCCGACGTCGTCGTGACCGACATCGAGATGCCCCGGATGACCGGCCTGGAGCTGGCGGGGGCGATCCAGGAGCGCGGCCTGCGCTGCAGGGTGGTCATCGTGACGACGTTCGCGCGCCCCGGATACCTGCGGCGCGCGCTCGAGGCGGGCGTGTCGGGCTACCTGCTCAAGGACTCGCCGGCGGAAGACCTCGCCGAAGCCCTGCGCCGCGTCCATCACGGCGGCCGTGCCATCGACCCGGAGCTGGCGGCGGAGGCGTGGACCGACCCGGATCCGCTCACCGACCGCGAGCGCCAGGTGCTGCGCCTCGCGGGAGACGGGCTGTCCACCGCCAAGATCGCCGAGACCGCCTTCCTCTCCGAAGGAACCGTGCGCAACTACCTGTCCGAGGCGATCCAGAAACTGGGCGCAGAGAACCGCGTCGAGGCCGCGCGCCTGGCCCGCAGCAAGGGCTGGCTCTAGCGCCCCACTCGCAGGCGACCTGCCGTTACACTCCGGACCATGTCCGGGACCACGATCACGCCCCTGCCTCCGTCACCGCCCGTCGATGCGGTTGGCGTCGGCGACCGCGTCGCGCGTCTGACCAGCCGGAGCATCAAGAAGGACAGCAAGGTCCAGGCGCTGCGCATGGCCCTCGGCATGCTCGACCTCACCACTCTCGAGGGCGCCGACACGGAGGGCAAGGTGATCCAGCTGTGCACCAAGGCCCGGCGCCTGCACCATCACCCGGCTCTCCCGGACCTGCCGCACGTCGCTGCGGTCTGCGTCTACCCGAACCTCGTGCACGTGGCGCGACAGGAGCTCGAGGGTACGGACATCCAGATCGCATCGGTGGCGACGGGCTTTCCGGCAGGCCAGGTGCCCCTCGAAGCCAAGCTCACCGACACGCGCACTGCGGTCGAGGCTGGGGCCCACGAGATCGACATGGTGATCTCCCGCGGCCTCTTCCTCTCGGGCCAGAGTGATGCGGTGGCCGAAGAGATCGTGCGGGTCAAAGAGGCGTGCGGCGACGCACACCTGAAGGTGATCCTCGAGACCGGCGAGCTCGGCTCGCTGGACGCGGTGCGGCGGGCCTCCGACCTCGCCATGAGCGCAGGCGCCGACTTCATCAAGACCTCCACGGGAAAGGTGCAGCCCGCGGCCACCCTGCCGGTGACCCTCGTCATGCTGGAGGCGATCCGCGACTTCTACGAGGCGACCGGGCGCCGGATCGGCATGAAGCCTGCTGGCGGCATCTCCAAGGCCAAGCTCGCACTGCAGTATCTGGTCATGGTGCGCGAGACCCTGGGCAACGAGTGGCTGACGCCCAAGTTGTTCCGCTTCGGTGCCAGCTCCCTGGCCAACGACCTGCTCATGCAGCTCGTCAAGCAGGCGACCGGGACCTACCCGTCCGCCGACGACTTCAGTAGCGACTGAGAGGCGCCTGATGACGGAAATCGACCTCGACAGCGGCTGGTCCTACGCGCCGGCTCCCGAGAGTACGGAGCACATCCGGCTCGAGTCCGAGTATGGGCTCTTCATCGACGGTGCGTTCCGGCCCGCGGCAGGCGGCGAGACCTTCGCCACCGAGAACCCGGCCACGGAGGACAGCCTGGCCACGGTTGCCCTCGCCGGGCCGACCGACGTCGATGCCGCGGTGGCCGCGGCAAGCGCCGCCTTCGAGCCATGGGCCGCACTGCCGGGCAGCGAGCGCGGCAAGTACCTCTTCCGGGTCGCGCGCATCCTGCAGGAGCGCGCTCGGGAGCTCGCCGTGATCGAGACTCTCGACGGCGGCAAGCCGATCCGCGAAGCGAAGTCGGTCGACATTCCCCTCGCCGCAGCGCACTTCTTCTACTACGCCGGCTGGGCCGACAAGCTCGACTACGCCTTCCCCGGCAGGCACTGCCGCCCACTCGGCGTCGCCGCCCAGGTGATCCCGTGGAACTTCCCTCTGCTCATGGCCGCCTGGAAGCTCGCTCCGGCTCTGGCCTGCGGCAACACCGTGGTGCTCAAGCCGGCCGAGACGACCCCGCTCACCGCCCTCAAGCTCGCCGAGATCCTGGTCGACGCCGGTCTCCCGCCCGGGGTCGTCAACATCGTCACGGGCGCCGGCGAGACCGGCGCGGCGCTCGTCGCCCACGAAGGCGTCGACAAGGTCGCCTTCACCGGCTCCACCGAGGTGGGGCGCTCGATCCAGCGGGCGGTCGTCGGCACCAACAAGCGCTACACGCTGGAACTGGGCGGCAAGGCCGCCAACCTGATCTTCGAGGACGCGGCGATCGACCAGGCAGTCGAAGGTATCGTCAACGGCATCTTCTTCAACCAGGGCCACGTCTGTTGCGCCGGCTCGCGGCTGTTCGTGCAGGAGTCCGTTGCTGACACGGTGGTGCGCAAGCTCAAGGAGCGCATGCGCACCCTGCGGGTCGGCGACCCCCTCGACAAGAACACCGACATCGGAGCGATCAACTCGGCGGCCCAGCTTTCGACCATCGAGGCCTACCTGGACGTCGGCCGCGAAGAGGGACACCTGCACCAACCAGCCTGCGACCTACCCGACCGCGGCTACTGGTGCCCGCCGACGCTGATCGAGGGAGTCTCCCAGTCGAGCCGGGTCGTGCAGGAGGAGATCTTCGGCCCCGTGCTGGCGGTCCAGACCTTTCGCACCACCGACGAGGCGCTCGAGAAGGCCAACAACACCCCGTACGGCCTCTCCGGCGGCGTGTGGACCGACAAGGGCGCGAAGGCCTTCCGTGTCACGCGCGACGTGCGCGCCGGCGTGCTCTGGGCCAACACGTACAACAAGTTCGATCCCACCTCGCCGTTCGGCGGTTACAAGGAGAGCGGGATGGGGCGCGAGGGGGGCCTGCAGGGCCTGGCGCCCTACGTGGAGCTGGTGCCGCCGGGAGGCGCGTCATGACCCATGACCAGACCGGTCGACTCGGAGTGCGCAAGACCTACAAGCTTTATGTCGGCGGGCAGTTCCCGCGCACCGAGTCGGGCCGCTACATCCCCGTGGAGCTCGAGAGCGGTGAGGTGGTCAACGTGTCGCGTGCCTCCAGGAAAGACGTGCGCGAGGCCGTCGTCGCGGCGCGGGGAGCCCAGGGCGGCTGGGCCGCGCGCTCGGCCTACAACCGCGCACAGATCCTCTACCGCATCGCCGAGATGCTCGAGGGCCGCGGGGCCCAGTTCGAGGCGGAGCTCGCGTCGACCGGGCAGGCGACCGGAGATCGAGCGCAGCAAGAGGTGCGTGCCGCGGTCGATGCACTCGTGTACTGGGCGGGATGGGCGGACAAGGTGCAGCAGGTCTTCTCCGCCGTCAACCCCGTGCAGTCGTCACACTTCAACTTCTCCATGCTGGAGCCCACGGGCGTGGTCGCAGCGGTTGCCCCGCGGATGGCTCCGCTCCTCGGCCTCGTGCAGACCGCGATCCCAGCGATGGTCACGGGCAACACCGTCGTCGTGCTCGCCTCGGAAGAGCTGCCGCACCCTGCGATCAGCTTCGCGGAAGTGGTCGCCACGTCGGACGTTCCTGGCGGTGTCCTCAACGTGCTCACGGGGCATCGCGAAGAGCTCCTGCCCGGGATGGCCTCCCACCGGGACGTCAACGCGATCGTCTACTGCGGCGACGTGGCCAGCGAGCGCGAGACGGCCCAGCGGGAGGCCACGTCGAACCTCAAGCGCGTCGTTCTCCGCAGCGATCCGCTTCCCACGACGCACGACCCCTACTGGATGCTCGACACCTGCGAGGTCAAGACGACGTGGCACCCCGTCGGGACCTAGAGCGGTCCCGCAGACGTCGGCACCTGACTGCCGCAGACGTCGGGACCTGGCGGTCCCGCAGACGTCGGCACCTAACCGACCCGCAGAGCTCCTATCCGGTGACGCCGGGCGACGCCACGGGCGGGCCGAGGCTGCGCCGAAGGTAGTCCTGGAGGTCCTGCCAGATCGCGTCGAGCTCCGACTCGTCGGGCATGATGCCGGCACTGGGCAGCTCCAGCGTCAGCACCGGGGTCCGCAGGCGCTCGCTCCCGTAGCGGCCGAGTGACCCCGGGAACGTACCGAGCCGCTTGAGGTACAGCGCGCCGAGCTTCTCGGGTGGCGTCTGCCTGCCATCGAAGTCCACCACCTCGAGCGGAGCGTGCACGGCCACCACGATGTCGGGTGCAAAGGCCCGCAGCTGCGCATCGATGAACTGCGACTCGGGCTCCGAGAGAGGCGCCGTGCCGGGGTAGCGGCGCGCATTGCGCGACGTTCGCCTCACCCAGTAGTCCTGTGCGTCAGCCTCCCAGTTTTCGGTCGGGAAGTTGCGGTTCAGATCGACCCCTCGAGCGTTCATGCGCTGCGATCGGGCCTGAAGCAAGCCGTCGGGGTTGGCCACCGGGAGAAAGCGCCAGTGAATCGGCAGGCGCTCGTCCCGCTCGAGGCGTCGCATCCAGCGGAAGACGATGCTCACCGAGGAGTACTCGTCGCCGTGGATCCCGCCGAGCACGAGGACCCGACCCCAGGGCGGCTGGTCTCCGGGAGAGGCGTCGTCGCGCCGAACGAGGGGTCGACCGCGCACGGACTCGTAGCGCGTCACCCAGAGATCGCGGGCCAGACAGTCGACCACCGAAACGCTCCCGAGCTTGCCGCCGATCTCGTCGCACAGCGTCTCGAGCTTCGGGCCTGCCAGCTCCTCGGGCAGGAGGTCGTCCCGCGCGTCCCAGGGGGACACGTCCGCCACCTCGGTGTCGGCGGCGCCCTCCTCCTCGGCCCTCGGGGTGGCGTCAGCCTCCTCGCGCGGCGAGGAGCAGGCGAGCGCAAGACCCGTGGCCACCGTGAGGGCCATCTGGAAGAGGAGCGATGACCGCGGTTTCACGATGACGACCGAAAGGGGGGTTGGAGACACAGGGGAGACGGCTCAGCGAGCCCCTCGACTTGGCGCGAGGCTAACACGGTGGGCCATGGGGGCCGGTGTATGATTCGCGGGATGCCGCCCCCGATCGTGGGGCTCTTCACCGTCCGCCTCTGCTTCGTTTCGAGCCGCCATGCCCGATCACTCCCATCCGGACCGGCCGTCCCACCCGGACCGGCGATCCCTCCTTCGCGTCGCCCTGGGAGCAGGAGCGGTGGTTGGCGCGGGAGGGACCGGAGTGCTCCTGCGGGAGCTCACCGACCGGGCCAAGGCGCCGGTGCCAGCCATCGCTTCCGAGGCCTGCTGCAGCGAAGCCGCCCCTGCGCCCGAGCCGCCGCCGGACCCTTTTCGAGATGAAGGCGGCGGCGTGGCGGATCGCCGGAGAGCCATCGAGAAGTCGGCCGACTTCGACCTCCACTATGCGGACGACGTGATCGTCGCCGCGGACCGCCTGGCAGTTCTCGACAGCGTGGCGGCGCGGCTCGAGCGAGCCCAACGCATCATCGGTCACGGGCACTTCAATCTCGTCGGTTTCGACGAGGTGCTGCAGCACGCGCGGCGGTTTCCCAACATCGGCGCCTTCCCGACGGCGGAGATCGAGTTCCTCGAGGAGGTCTTCGCACGCGACTCCAGAGAGCTGGGCTTCTTCGGCCAGAAGGTCCTGGACGACATCAGGGACCGCATCCCCGACCGCGACGTGAAGAAGATCGCCGGAACCGGGCACTACCTGCTCAAGGGCGCGCCGCTCGAGCGCTACCAGCAGATCCGGCGCGACATCGGCGACTCCATCACCCTCACGTCGGGCGTGCGCGGAATGGTCAAGCAGTTCCAGCTCTACCTCTCGAAGGCGGTCACCGTCGACGGCAACCTCTCGCAGGCCGCACGCTCCCTCGCCCCTCCCGGGCACTCGCACCACGCGCGCGGGGACTTCGACGTCGGCAAGGTGGGCCTCGGTGCGCAGAACTTCACCGAAGACTTCGCGCAGACGGACGAGTACCGCAGGCTCATCGACCTGGGCTACGTCGAGATCCGCTACGAACCGGGCAACCCGTTCGGAGTGCGCCACGAGCCCTGGCACGTGAAGATCGTCTAGCCCGCGAGATCCTCTTCGCGCAGCGGACGCGCCTTCAGTTTGCGCGGTTTGCCGATGGCGACCTTTCCCGGTGCCGCTCCGCGCGGTTTCTTCACCGTGCTGCACTGTACGAGGTGCACCGCAACCTGGCCGCCAGCGCGTCCGCTCGAGTAGCCGGCCGCCAGGGACGCCGCCAGGTCTTCGGTGTCCCGCGGCATTCGCGGGTCGCGCGCGTCGTTGCGCACGACCACGTGAGACCCAGGCCCCGAGGCGACGTGGAGCCAGAAGTCGTAGGGCCGTCCGACCTTGAAGGTGAGGACGTCGTTGTCCTGCGCCGACTTGCCGACCAGGATGGTCCACCCGTCGCGCGACTCGAACACGCGCGCGATCCGACGCCCACGGTAGATCCCGAGGTCGTCGCTCACGCGCACTCCTGAGGCACGACCGGTCGCCGGAGATGGATGCGTGACGTCAGAGACTGCGTTTCTTGCCGCGCGCGTTGCGTCGGGAGCCCTTGGGGCGACTCCGCTTCGGCGGTGCATCCGGACCGCGGAAGGAGCGGTTGTCGCCCCCGAAGCCCTCGTCGGGCGGCCCGTCGAAGCCGCCGGGCTCGGGGGGTCCCGAGGCGTACCGAGGCGGGCGCGGAGCTCGCGGTGGCCTGGGCCCCCGCGGCTTGTCTTCGGCCTTGTTCACCCGGAGACGACGGCCTTTCAGCTCGAACCCGTCGAGCTGCTGAATGGCGCGCGTCACATCCTCCTCGCTGCCGAGCTCCACGAACGCGAAGCCGCGGGGCCGCCCGGTCGCTCGGTCGGTGGGGATGAACACCTCGATCACCTGCCCGACGTCCGCAAACGCGGCTTGAAGCTCCGAGCTGGTGGTCTCGAAATTGAGGTTGCCTACGAAGACCTTGAACGCCAACGGCTTCTCCTTACTTTCCTTGGACTCGATCGAAGAGGCGCAAGCCTACCAGCGGTCGTTGCGCGGGGCCCGCGGCTCCCGAGGCCGAGCTTCGTTCACCGTGAGGCGGCGTCCGCCGAACTCGTGGCCGTTGAGCTTGTTGATCGCTTCCTCGCCGCCGTCTCCCATCTCGACGAATCCGAAGCCGCGCGAGCGGCCGGTCTCGCGATCGGTGACGAGGTGCACCTCGGTGACCGAGCCGTACTCGCCGAAGAGCTGCTCGAGCTCGGCGGCGGTGGTGTCAAAGGACAGGTTTCCGGCGTAAATACGAATCGACATCTGAATCTCCTCTAAGGGGCTGCTGGGATGGACGCTCCGGCTTCGGGCGTCGAAGAGTGGCACGGCGAACACGTTCCCATCCACCCACCATCGTGGCGCTTCGCGAAGAATGCGCAGCGGAATCGAAGAGGAGACTAAGTCGTACTCGGCCCGTCTTGTGGGAAAGCTAGCATCGAACCGGCGCAATCACAACTTCACCAGCGGGCGGACACGTCGCCATCGGGTGACCGAGGGCGCGGCTCCACCGGCAGCTCGAGCACGAAACGAGCTCCACGCGGCTCGTTGTCCTCCACCCACACCTCTCCTCCATGGCCCGTGACGATCGAGCGCACGATCGCGAGCCCCAGCCCCGAATGGGCCTCACCGTCGACGTCCGGCGTGTCTGCGGACCGGTAGCTGAAGAAGCGATCGAAGACACGCTCGCGATGCTCGCGCGGAACGCCGGGCCCTTCGTCTTCGACCTCGATCCGCGCGCGCTGGCGGCCCGCCTGGAGACGCACCACCACCTTCGCCCCGTCCGGAGAGAACGACACCGCGTTCCCCACCAGGTTCTCGAGCACCTGGGCGAGGCGCTCCGGCTCGATCGCGGCCCGAACCTCCGCGTCGCCACACACCTCGACGCGGCCCGGGAAACGCGCCTCCCAGACCTCAGCCAGCGCCGACGCCATCGCAGCGACATCGACGGCTTCGGCCGCCTCCATCACGCCGGCGTCGATCCGGGTCACCTCACGCAGCGTCGAGAGCAGTCGCTCCATGCGCGTGACGTCGCGCTGCACCATGCCGACGAAGCGGTCGCGCTGTTCCGCGTCGTCGACCTCCGCCAGGATCTCCGTGGCACTTCGGATCGACGCCAGAGGGTTCTTGAACTCGTGCGACACGTCGGCGGCAAATCGGTCGCTGAAGCGCTGCTGCTCGAGGAGACGATCGGAGAGCTGACGCAGCGTACGGGTGAGGTCGCCGATCTCGTCACGGCGCCTGGAGGCGCGGAAGCGCCCGGTCAGACGGCCGGTACGATCGAGAAGCGTCGCGGCCTCCGCCCGGAGGCGCTGCAGCGGCACCGCGATCGTGGCTGCGACGAGGAGGCTGACCAGCCCCGCGACGGCGATCGACACGAGGAAGACCTTGAACGTGGCCAGCCGCACACGATCGAGGTCCTGCTGGATCTCGTAGGTCGACTGAGAGACCAGGGCGACGCCGACCACGTCGCCGCTGCTGCGGATGGGGATGGCGCTGTACAGGAGCACGGCCTGCCCGCCGACCCGGGTGGTCGACCCGTAGCTCCCCCCGAGAGCGGCCTGCACCTCGGTCCCCTCGAATGGCCGGTCCGGGGAGTAGAAGTCGCGGATGACGGGAGGCTGACGCGGAACCCTCAGGCGCTGCAGCATGCGAAACGGCCACGCTCCGATCTGGTACAGCAGGCCGCCGTCCTCCTGCGCCACAGGCTCTTCACCCGGCTCGAGCCGCGGACCGAGCGTGCTCGAGTCGGCGAGCGCCAGCGCCTGCGCGTCGAGAACCCGCAGCCTGGACGTCGTCCTCTGCTGCAGGCGCTGGAGGACAGCCTGCGCGCGCTCCGCATCGATGGGCCCCTCCCCGCCCAGCGCCGCAGCGAGGAGACGGCCCTGCTGCACCATCGACTCCTCCTGCGCGCGCAGGAGGGTGCGCTCGTAGGCGTCGAACGAGAACAGGCCGACGAGCGGCACGAACAGCAGGAGCACGTTGAAGGCCAGCAGCCGCACCGAGATGCCGCTCACCAGCCGTCGCGGGTCCCACGAGCGGCTCACGGCGCGTGACCTACGGCGGCGGCACTCACCGGTAGCGGTAGCCCAGCCCGTACACGGTCTCGATCGCGTCGAAGGCGTCGTCGGCCTGCGTGAACTTGCGCCGCAGACGCTTGATGTGGCTGTCGATCGTCCGCTCGCTCACGAAGGCATCGTGTGGATACGCCTCGGTCATGAGCTGCGCGCGGGTCTTCACGTGGCCGGGGCGACGCGAGAGCGCGCGGAGCAGCAAGAACTCGGTGATCGTGAGCTGGAGGCGGTGCTCCTTCCACGAGGCCTCGTAGCGCTTCAGATCGAGCTGCAGGTCGCCGACCTCGTGCACCTCCTCCTCGTCTCCGCCGGGGGCGGAGCCCTGCAGCGCGAGACGCCGGAAGAGCACCTTGATCCTGGCCTGCAGCTCGCGCATCGAGAACGGCTTGCAGAGGTAGTCGTCAGCCCCGAGCTCCAGGCCGAGCACGCGGTCGAACTCGTCATCGCGCGACGTCAGGAAGAGGATGGGAAGCGTCTCGCTCACGGCGCGGATCCGACGACACAGATCGAGCCCGTCCATGCGGGGCATCATGATGTCGAGCACGGCCACCTCCGGGAGCTGGCCCTGGAAGGCGTCCCATGCCTCCTGGCCGTCCACGTAGCTGTCGACCGTGTAGCCCTCCTGACGGAGCGCGAAGGAGACGCTTTCGCGCAGCGTCGCCTCATCGTCGACCAGAGCGATGGTTCCGAGACTCACGTCCTACCTCCCGTCCGTTGGCGGTCGCGGGCGCGACCGAGATCAGGGTACACCGGAACCCCTCCGACATCCGGGCGGCCACGGGAACGTCACATTTCGCCGAGGAAATGCCATGGAGCCACCCGCGCCCTGGCATGCGCATCCGGCAGGTTCGAGCTGCGTCGAATCACGATCGCACCGTCAACTCGTCTCAGGAGATCCCATGCCCCAGGTGCCCCATGCCCGCGCCGCCGCTCCGCCCGAACGCCCCGCTCCATCCAGCCGCTTCGCCCCGTCCTGCCGCTCCGCTCCGTTCGACGGCACTCCCCTGCTTCGAGCGGTCCGCCGGCCGCTCGAGCTGGCCGTCGTGCTCGTCCTGGCGCTCGCCGGGGCTTCCTTCCCGCAGGATGCAACGTCGTCCGGACCCGGGATGGGCGAGCTGCAGCTGCACGGCGAGAGCGCCGGGCCCCGCGTGGCACCAACGCTCGAGACCGCCGTGCAGATTCGCGTCTTCGGCCGGTTCGCAAGGACGCGGCTGACACAGCTCTTCACCAACCCGCACGCGGAGTGGCTCCACGCCACCTACGTCCTGCCTCTTCCCGAGGGGGCCGCCGTGGACACCCTCGAGATGACGATCGGAGACCGGCTGATCGTCGGCGAGCTGCAGGAGAAGAAACAGGCGCAGGAGACCTTCGAGCGGGCACGCGCCGCGGGGCAACGCGCCTCGCTGCTGCAGCAGCACCGGGCCAACCTGTTCCGCACCCAGATCGCCAACCTCGGGCCCGGCGACGAGATCCGGATCACGGTCGAGTACCAGGAGACTCCGCGGTTCGACACCGGACGTTTCAGCCTGCGCCTACCGATGGTGGCGACCCCGCGCTACCCCGGGTCAACGAACCTGCTCGGCTCGGGCTCGGAGCCTGGCCCGAGCGACGCTCCCGAGGTGGCGCACCTCACCCACGCGGTTCTGTCGGGGGACCTGCCTCCGGAGGAGCTGCCGACCTTCTCCCTGACCTGCCAGATCGACGGCACCTTCGATCTGGAGTGGATCGACAGTCCGTCGCACGAGATCGTCGCCACCCGCAACGACGGAGGCTACGGCGTGCGCGTACCCGAGAGCCCGGCCAATGCCGACTTCGTGCTCCACTGGGCCCCACGCACGGGCGCTGTCCCGTCCGTGTCCGCCTACCGGCAGGACCTCGGCGACGACACGTTCGTGCAGCTGTTCCTGCTGCCACCCCCTGTCGGCACACGGCCGCCGATCCCGCGACGCACGACCTACGTGATCGACACCTCCGGGTCCATGTCCGGCGCGTCGATGCGCCAGGCGAAGGCCGCGCTCCTCTTCGCCCTGGACACCCTGGGCCCGCACGACACCTTCAACATCGTGCAGTTCAACTCCCAGGCCCACGTACTGGCGCCCGCTGCTCTCGATTCGACCGAGGAGCACCTGGAAAGAGCGCGCCGCTACGTCAGCGGTCTGCAGGCCGACGGGGGCACGGAGATCGCGCTGGCGCTCGACGCGGCGCTGGAGGCGACGCCGCGAGGCGCCAGCGGCCAGGACCCGCTCGACCAGATCGTCTTCCTCACGGACGGCGCGGTCTCCAACGAAGACGCGCTCCTCGCCAAGATCCGACGACATCTCGGCGAGAGAAGGCTGTTCACCGTCGGCATCGGCGCCGCGCCCAACGCGTACTTCATGCGGCGATCGGCCGAGCTCGGACGAGGCACCTACACGTTCATCGGCGACCTCGAGCGGGTCGAGGCCGGCATCGTCGAGCTCCTCCGGAAGATCGAGCAGCCGGTGCTCCGCGGCCTCCAGATCGAGGCGCCTCCCGGGTCCGACGTCTCGCCGACGCGCCTCCCCGACCTCTACGCGGGCGAGCCGCTCGTGGTGACGGCCCGCATCCCGCGCGGAGCCGCGGTCGACCTGTGGGTCCACGGCCAGCTCGGCGACGAGGCGTTCGCGCAGAAGGTGGATCTCCTGCACCTCCCTCAGCACCCTGGCGTCAGCCGCGCGTGGGCCCACGCGCGAATCCGCGCGCTGGAGGACAGCCTGCACGACGGAGCCGACGCCGATCTCGTGCGCAGCGAGGCGACCCGGACCGCCCTCACCCACGGACTCGTGTCGAAGTACACGAGCCTCGTCGCCGTGGAACGGGTCGCAAGCCGGCCCGCGGGCGCCGAAGCGCGCGACTCTCGGGTTCAGGCGCATCCGCCGCGGGGTCATGCCGGGCCCCTACCCCAGGGCTCCACGTCTTCGTACCGACAGACGCTGTTGGGCGCGCTCCTCCTGCTCACGGCCGCCCTCGGGGCCCTCGCCCTCCGGAGGGTGGCGTGATCTTCGGAGCGGCGGCGGCGCGGGCGGTCCTCCTTCTTGCGGCGGCCGCCGGCGTGCTCCTCGTCGCCGAGGGCCTCTACCTGCCCGCAAAGGCGCACGTCGCGCAGGTACTCCTCGAGCGGGCCTGGGAGAGGAGCGGGCCAGGCCATGCCGTCAAGCCCTGGTCCTGGGCCGACACCTGGCCCGTCGCCCGTCTCCGGACGCCCCGCGGCGAGCACATCGTGCTCGCAGGGACCCACGGCGAAGCGCTCGCCTTCGGACCGGGCTGGGACCCCCGCGGCAGCGCCCCCGGCGAGCGCGGACACGTCCTGCTCGCCGGTCACCGAGACACCCACTTCGCGGAGCTCGAGCACCTCCGCGTCGGCGAGATCCTGACTCTGGAGACGCGCGGCGCGCGCCGGTCCTACCGTGTCTCGGAGACCGCCGTCACCGACCATCGCGCCTCGTGGCCGCTGATCGCGCCGCCGGGAGAAGACTGGCTGACCCTGATCACCTGTTACCCGTTCGGCAAGCTCGAGCCGAGGGGGCCTCTGCGCTACGTCGTGCGGGCGCAGGCGACGGCGACCACGGTATCCTCTCGCCACGCCCCACCCGGTCTTCAACGCGAAGGTTCTTCACATGTTCTCGGCCCTCGACCTTCACCCGATCCTCTTCGTCCTCGGCGCGCTTCTCCTCCTCGTTCTCGCGGTCGCGATCTACGACGTGCTGCTCCAGCGGCGGCACGCCATCCTGCACAACTTCCCGGTCATCGGACACTTCCGCTACTGGCTCGAGACGATCGGACCGGAGCTGCGCCAGTACTGGGTGGCGAACGACAAAGAGGAGATGCCGTTCAACCGCCACGAGCGCTCGTGGGTGTACGCCTCGGCCAAAGGCCAGAACAACAATCAGGGGTTCGGCACCTCCGAGCTCCTGTACGAGATCGGCTATCCGGTCATCAAGCAGAAGGCGTTCCCGTTCCCGAGCCACGAGGCCAAGTACATCGGCGATGATCCGACGGCGGTCCCGTGTCTCAAGATCCTCGGTGAGCGACACGACCGGCGGCGGCCGTACCGACCCCAGTCGGTCGTGAACGTCGCGGCGATGTCGTTCGGGTCCCTGGGTGAGCGCGCCGTGCGCGCGCTGAATCGAGGCGTGCGAGACGCGAACGCGTACCAGAACACCGGCGAGGGAGGGCTCTCCGTCCACCACCGTGAAGGGGGTGACGTCGTTCTGCAGCTCGGCACCGGCTACTTCGGAGCCCGCACTCCCGAGGGGCGATTCGACCTCGATCGTCTCCTGAACCTCTGCGACGGATGCGAGGCGGTGCGCGCCATCGAGATCAAGCTCTCGCAGGGCGCAAAACCGGGAAAAGGAGGCATCCTGCCGGGAGCCAAGGTGACGCGGGAGATCGCCGAGGCGCGCGGAATCGAGCTCGGCAAGAGCTGCTACTCCCCGAACGCCCACCGCGAGTTCGACACGGTGGACGAGCTCATCGACTTCGTCGAGCGCATCGGCGACGCGACCGGTCTCCCCGTCGGCATCAAGTCGGCGGTGGGCGAGCGACCGTTCTGGACCGAGCTGGCGCAGCGGATGAAGTCGCGTCGCCAGGGGCCCGACTTCATCGCGCTCGACGGCGGAGAGGGTGGCACCGGCTCGGCACCCATGACCTTCGCCGACCACGTCTCGCTGCCCTTCAAGGTGGGGTTCAAGCGGGTGTACACCCGCTTCCTCGACGAGGGAATGGCCGATCAGGTGGTCTGGATCGGCAGCGGAAAGCTCGGCTTCCCGGACCGTGCGGTGGTTGCGCTCGCGATGGGCTGCGATCTGATCCAGGTGGCGCGCGAAGCGATGATGGCCATCGGCTGCATCCAGGCCCAGCTCTGCCACACGAACCGCTGCCCCGCCGGCATCGCGACTCAGAATCGCTGGCTGCAGGGCGGCGTGGACGTCGAAGACAAGGCGCTGCGCGCCAAGCGCTACCTTCAGAGCTTCCGCAAAGAGCTGCTGGATCTGGCCCACGCCGTGGGCTACGAGCACCCCTCGCAGTTCACGGGCCGCGACATCGAGGTGGCGACCGGGGTCAACGCGTTCGAAACGCTCGAGGACAGCCTCGGATACCGCAGCGTGCCGCCGGAGTTCACGACCATGCTCGACTACGGGCCGACGCCGTAGGCCCGCGCCAGAGTCAGTTGGAGCCGGGACGCGGCTTCACCACCGTGGCGAACTCCGGGAGCCCGGACTCGAAGTCCACGGAGAAGATCGAGGTCGGCAGGTCGACCGGAGGCTCGACCAGGGTCTCCGACCACATCTCGAGCGACGGGTCGCCGATGAGGTTGTAGATCTGGCCCAGCTCCTCGAGGGAGCCGAAGGTGTCGTAGCTGCGGAGCGCCTGGGCCAGCGCCTCACCGAGAGTGATGGCGTCGTCCTGCACCGCAGCCTCCACGAAGAAGCGGCCGAGCAGGTTTGCCGAGGTGTTGAAGGAGACGCCCGAGGGGGCCCAGACGGCCGTCGCTCCAGCATCCTGATCCAGTGTCAGACGCTCGGCGAGCGACACGAACCCTGGAACCTCGAATCGCCCGACCGAGCACGTCAGACTCATGACGATCGGAAGCTGGCCCTGGCTCTGAAGCGCTCCGACGTCGCTCGACGTGAGGAGACCCTCCGCGGCGAACTGGTCCAGCCCGCCGTGGCCGACGTAAGCCACCAGCTGCGCGCCGAGATCGAACGACTGCTTTACCTGCGCACGCGCCTGTGGCACCGAGAGATCGTCGAGGAGGATCTGCTCCTGCGTGACCGATGTCGGGAGGAGACCGCTGAGATCACCGACGTTCGTGTCGAAGGGCCCGGCCGCGTCACGGTTGTCCCCGACGAGGGCCACGTGATTCCAGCGCGCCAGCCCTGGAACCTCCGTGGGCGACACCTTGGAGATGTAGTCCTGCACCTCGCTGGCCTGGAGCACCGGGAGGCGGCCCACCACGACCTCCGGAACACCGTCCCCACTCGCGACGTCGCCGAGCACCATGTCCGACGAGTAGAGTCCGCCCGTCGTGGGCACCAGGAGCGGCGGCAGGAGGTTGTCGCCTTGCCCGAGGACGTCGGCGTAGTCGTAGTTGCCGTGACCCATCAGCAGCGCGTAGCGGGGAGGAGTGCTCCACTGCGACCACGCGTCGGCCAGGAACGCGTGGATCGCCCGCGGATCGCGCACGCCGCCCGCATAGCGGAGCCAAACGGCCTCTGCGTCCACGAGCACCGCATCCACCCCGCGCGACTGCCGGAAGTTGACGTAGTCCTGGGCCGCGGCGTGCAGCGACGGCGGCGCGATCACCACGAGCTCTCCCCCGAGGCTCGGATCGGGCAAAGGCAGCGCCGTCACCGGCACGAGAGCGCCCGTTTGCGCCATCGTGGTGTCTGCGAGGTGGTAGGTGGCGCCCCCTTGCGCCACCCAGCTGGCCCGATGCCCGAAGGCGTCGGAGTCGACCGTGACGTTCTGTACGAGGGCACCCACACCGGGGCTCACCTCGCGCAGCACGAGGACCGAGCCGGTCGGAAACCTCGAGGCGGTCAGGACGCCACCTGCGCTCGGGGTCACCTCGAGTCGGCCCAGGCTGGCGCGGGCGTAACGCTCGTACACCAGCTCGATGCGGTCGGCGTAGGGAAACGAGCTCGGAACGCCGGGCAACAGCTCGGCCTGAAGCGTCACCGTGTGGTCACCCTCGGCCAGCGAAGTGCTCGCAAGGGCGTAGGTACCCTGCGCCGGACCGACACCGCCAAAGGTGGTGCGACCGAGAGGCGCCGCATTCCACGACACCGCCATGCTGTGGTCGTCGCCTGCGACCGTCTCCGACGTTCCGTAGACGTGCGTCTCGAGGCTGGCGTCCGTTCCCGGCACCCAGTCGACGAGCGTCACGGTCACGTCCCGTGTGTCGAACGACGGATTGCCGGCCGCAAAGGCGAGCCAGAACCAGAAGTCGCCCAGGGGGTCGTGCGAGACCGCGGTCGCGGCGAACGCCTGGGTCTCGAAAACGGCCCGCGTCGTCGTGCTGGACTCGCCGGCAGCCGGGCTCGGCAACCCACCGTCGTCCACGATCATCACGGCGCTGGTGCCGAAGCGAACTTCGATCACCTGCGTCGCCGAAAAGACAGAGGTGCTTCCCGTTGCGAGGAAGAAGAGGGCCTGGGGGCTCGGCGCGGTCCACGGCACCGGCACACCGCCCGACTCGAGGCGGACCTGGCCGGCGGCGATCGCCTGCTGCGCCTGCGCCGCGGACACCCCCAGAGCCGCAGCGAGGTCGGCCGCGTCCACGCGCGTGACGCCTGGCTCGTCGACGTGCAGGAGCGCGCGGGCCGATGACACCGAGGATGCCGTGCGGCGCAGCTCACCGCGCGTGACGCGCTCCCCCGCGGAGCGCTCGCGCCGCGCCGCGGCCCGCCGGGCGAGCAACTCGGCGTCCTCGGCTCGTGGCGAGCTGGAGTAGGCCTGCGGACCTGCGAGCGCCGCAGCCCGAGCCTCACGTCCGCGCGCACCACCTTCTCGATGAGGCACGAACGGGCCGTGGACGCGGACCGTGCCTCCAACCTCGGTCTCCAGAATGCGGAAGGGGCCTCCTCCGAGAGAACGGTCCGCGACGAGCCGGTAGTGCGCTCCCTGCGGCGCGTCCACGCGCGCAGGGAGCGGATGGTGATGCACCGGCTCCCATCGATCTCCCTCCCACTGCTCCACGGCGAAGCCGAGGGTGCCGATCTGCGAGCCCGTCGTCCAGAGAACGTCTCCCGAGGGGCCGAGGTCGAAGTTGGTGACCAGGGCATGGGTCGTGGCGCTGTTGATGGGGCCGAAGAAGACGGCGGAGTCGAAGCTCGAGTCCCCGGCGTCGGCCAGGACGAGCTTCACGGTGTAGGTCACCCCCGCGGTCACCGCGACGAACTTGGAGATGTTGGCGGTGAGGCCGTCGAAAACGAGGTTGGCGCCGCCCGCATTGTCCTTGAAGAGGGCTGCGTTGGCGAGGCTCAGGCAGTTCGCGGCACTGCCGTTCGATCCCACGGTGCCGTTGTTGATCGTGTTGATCGAGATGATGTCGTTGCTCTGCGGCGCGAGGCCGGCGTTGACCGCTCCGCCCGTGAACGGCCCGCCGAGATCGCCGACGAAGATGCCCATGGCGTCGTTGAAGTTCGAGCACACGTACTCGTTGTACTCCTCGGACGCGAAGGCGAAGTTGAATTCGAGGAAGTCGTCCTGCGCGACGATGTCGAACGTGACGGTCACGGTGTCGTTCGTCGCGTTGGCCTGGAGCGTCGGCAGGTCGGGATCTGCTGGAGCCGTGCCGGGAGCGTTGGTCGAGGCATTGGTGTTGTTGGGGCCCGGCGCGTCAGCGACGTCACCCGTCGAGAGGACGAGCCCGGCGTCGATGTTGACCACGGGGTCGGTGGGCGCACCCGAATTGACCGTACCGTCCGCAAAAGAGCCCCACTGCGAGCCATCGCCGGTCACACCGAGGTTGGAGATCGTGACGCCGGTCCCTTCGAGCAGAGTCTGAATCTGTGCCGCCGTGGCCGCGCTGTTCACCGTCACATTCGCCTCGAGGGGGAGACAAAAAAGGGACGCAAAGGCGGCCGTCGTCAGAGCGCGCAGGGTGCCGCGCGGCGGACGGAGGGGCCGGGGCCCGTAAGGGGCCCGGGTGGGGGCATGAAAGGCAAGTCTCATCGAATCAGCAGTTTACGCCAGTTTCTGACGCCGCCCTCCGGGCGCTCGGCGGGATCCGCGCCAGGTCGATCCACACAGAGCTTGCAAGCGCCATGCACGACGCCGACCCGATGCCTGCCCCTCCGCTACACTCCGTCGCGTGAACGGCATTCACGACCTGGGGGGCATGCACGGCTTCGGCGTGGTCCCCCACGAAGACGACCCTCCCCACTTCGAGCACCCCTTCGAGCGACGCGCCTTTGCGCTCACGAATCTGGCCCTGGCCCACGTCCGCAACGCGGATCGCTTTCGACACGCGCTCGAGCGCCTCCCGGTGCCGACGTATCTGAGCGGCTACTACCGCCGTTGGCTCGCAGGCCTCGAGCTCCTGCTGACCGAGACCGGGCATCTCGATTCGCACGAGATCGAAGGCCGAGCCGCGGCCATCGCCCGCCAGACGCTGCGCGAGGCCGTTCGACCCGGCGCCGTGGTGGAGCGCTTCGGAGGTCGGACCGCGCTGCGTTCGACCGAGCGTGAGGTGCGCTTCCACGCCGGCGACCGCGTGCGCACCCGCAACCTCCAGCCCGCGGGCCACACGCGGCTGCCGGCCTACGCCCGGTGCAAGGTGGGCGAGGTCACGGAGGTCCACCCCGCCTTCGTCTTCCCGGACACGAACGCCCACGACCTCGGAGAGCGCCCCCAGGCCGTCTACACCGTGACCTTCACGGGCGAAGAGCTCTGGGGCCCCGAGAGCGAGCCTGGGATCCGCGTCGGGCTCGACCTCTTCGAGGACTATCTGGACCCCGCGGAGGGTTGACCATGGCACCCCACGACGATCACGACGCACCGTCCGATCCGCACGACCCGGAGATCCGCGCTCTTGCCCTCGAGGAGCTCCTGCTCGAGAAGGGCCTGGTCACACGGGAGGCGATCGACGGCATCCTCGAGCGCTACGAGAACGACATCGGCCCGATGAACGGGGCCCGGATCGTCGCGCGTGCCTGGGTCGACGCCGACTTCCGGGAGCGGCTGCTGGCCGACGGGACTCGCGCCGCCGGAGAGCTGGGCATCGAGGGCCTGCAGATGGACCGCCTCGTGGTCAAGGAGAACTCGCCGGGAGTTCACAACGTCGTGTGCTGCACGCTCTGTTCCTGCTACCCCTGGGCGATCCTCGGCCTCCCGCCTGCCTGGTACAAAGACCCTGCGTACCGCTCCCGCATCGTCCGCGAGCCGCGCGCCGTGCTGGCGGAGATGGGGCTCCAACTGCCGCAGGAGACGGAGATCCGGGTCTGGGACTCGAGCGCAGAGATCCGCTACCTCGTCCTGCCGGAGCGACCGCGCGGCACACGAGACGCCAGCGAAGAGGAGCTGGCTGCTCTCGTGACTCGCGACAGCATGATCGGCGTCCGGCGTCTCTGAGGTGTCCGAGCGTCCCGACATCGAGCTCGCCACAACTGGGCCGGCGGCACCACCTCGCACCAACGGCGAGCTCGCCTTCGATGCCCCATGGCAAGGGCGTAGCTTCGCAGTCGCCGTTCTCCTCGCAGAGGCCGGAGCCTTTTCGTGGGACGACTTCCAGAGCGAGCTCATCCAGTCCATCCAGGCCTGGGAGCGCCGCGCTCCGAAGGGCGCCACCTACCGCTACTGGGACCGCTGGCAGGAGACGCTCGAGCGCCTCGTCGCGCGGGGGACCCTGTCTTCGTGGGAGCTTTCGCAGCACGCGGAGGCGGTGTGCGCGCGGCCCCACGGATGGGACCACGCGCACGATTGAGCGTCGGCCGCCCCCGCAGAGGCGGCCGGACAGGATCGAAGGGCCGATCAGGTGGTCGGCGGAGGCGGGGGTGGAGTGCCACCACCCTGGGGCGGGTAGCTCGGCGCCTGCGGCTGACCGCGATGGAAGATCGCCGTCCCCAGGAGTGACCCCACGGTCGCGAAGATCGAGTAGATCACCGCGAGGAAGAAGAACCCGATCACGAAGCTGATGCAGCCTCCTCCACCGGATCCCATGGTCGCCAGCATGTCCTGCACCTCGGGCGGCACGTCGTCGCCCAGAACCTCGAGCATCTGCGCGAGAGCGTCACCCGACGGCATGAACATGGTGATGACACTCGAGATCACCGAGCTGACGAACGCGCCGATGACACCCGTGAAGAGACCGACGAGCGCCGCATCACCGTAGGGTGCCGCGGCCGCTGGCGGCGCCTTCTGCAGGTAGAGGTAGCAGGCGAGCACGCCGCCACCGATGACCCACGCGCAGCAGAAGCAGTTCGCGAGGCTGATGATGGGGATCCCGGACGCCACTCCGAGCGCAACTCCGCCAATTGCGGCGGGGACCAGTTTGTCTTGCATTCGTTTCCCTCGTGTTGGAGTGCACGCGACGCGTGCGGAGGCTCAAGATGAATCGGTTGCGGTGCTCGCCGCCGGGACGATCACCCCGCTGCGGGACGCTCCTCGGCCCAGCTGGTCGGCCGCAATCCAGGCCAGCGCTCCGAGCGGCGCGCCCGCCAGAAGGCCCGTGAGCACCCGACTCGCCGCGACGTTGGGCACGAGGAGTGCGTCGACGACCAGCGGCACCAGGCACCAGAGCGCGATGCGCGGGTGGGTGAGCATCGTCGCGCGCACCCGGGGCGAGACCCAGGCGGCCAGGAACCCCAGTGCAAACGACGCGTAGAGCCCTGCGCACCGATGGCAGACGGCCCAAGGGTGCGCAAACGCGTGAAAGCTGCGATCCGGCTCTTGATGGCAGATCACGCTGAAGAACCAGTAGATCCAGACCTCGACGGACAGGCCTTCGCTCCGCGCCCAGGGGGCCGCGACGAGCAGGGCGAGCCACAGCAGGACTCCCCCGAGCACCATCCCCTGCAGCGCGTGCGCCGCGATGGATCTCGAGTCGGTTGCGAGCACGGCGCGACGATAGCACGCGCCTTCGGCCCAGTCTGTGGAAGGCAGCGCCTCGGTCGTACACCCAGATGTACACGGAGCGTACGCCCAGGTTCGCTGGATCGCTGCGCGCGACACGCTGCAGGCCGCTCCATCGGCCCACGTTTGCAGGGGTTTGCGGTGCTTCACCGCGTGGGCATTGCTCTTGCCCTACGACGTGGTCGGCCGCACCCGCGGTCCCTTGGATCACTTCAGGAGATGCAATGTCCACCGTGACCCGAATCACACAGACCCTCTGTTCCCGCATCGATCACCTCGTGCGCCAGGTCGAGAACCACGAGAGCCTCGCCGAGAGCGCCTTGCGCGACGTCCAGCGCTCGTTCGCGCGCGCCCGCATCCAGCTCGAGCGCGTGCGCCGCGACGGCAGCCGCCTCGCGCACCAACTGGAGGACGCGCGCTCGAAGAGCGCCTCGTGGCGAGACCGCGCCGCGCGCGAGAGCGACGAAGACAAGGCACTCGAGTGCCTCAAGCGCAGCAAAGCCTGCGCGCGTCTGGCAACCCAGCTCGAAGAGCGCCTCAGCGACCATCGCGCCGCGGAGAAGCGCCTCCGCGGCGACGTCGCCCTCGTGGAGCAGCGGCTGAACGAGCTGCGCGAGAAGCGCAACCTGCTGCGCACGCGGGAGTCTCGCGCGCAGGCTCTCCGGGCCGCGCGGGCGGCCGACTCCTGTCGCGCGAACGATCTGGACGACGTGTTCGACCGCTGGGAAGAGCGCATCGCCACGATCGAGCTGGACGAGGCGCCCTCGACCTGCGTCGGAATCGACTCCTTCGAGCTCGAGTTCGACGAGCAGGAAGAGTGCGACGAGCTCCGCCTGGAGCTCGAGGAGCTCCGCCGCGCCACTGCGGAGGAGGAGTGACCCATGACACCCCGTACCCCCGAATCACGTCTGCAGGGGCTCTCGCGCCTCCTGCGCCTCGCAGGCTCCTCTGTTCTGCTGGTGGCAGCCTCGGTCTTCCTCTTTCAGCAGTGGGGCGAAGGCAGCGACATCGTTCGCTACCTCAGCCTCGGCGGCATGACGCTTCTGCTGAGCGTCGCCGGCTTCGTCTGTGGTGGGGCGATCCGCGAGAGCAAGAGTGCCCGCACCCTCCTCGCGCTGACGCTCCTGCTGCTGCCCATCCACTTCGCCGTGCTCGGCGGCTTCGTGTACAGCCAGTTCTCCTGGGACGGCCTGCCGATCTCGGTTCCGGCCTTCGCAACCTGGAGTGCCACGAGCCCCCTCGAGGCGGTGGCCCTCCCGATGGTGGCGACGGCAGCCCTCGCACCGCTCGCATACCTTTCGTTCCTGACGCTCGCGAGATCCCAGGCGACCGCGCTCTCCGCGCTCTATCTCCTGGCGAACCTCTCTCTGCTGGTGCCAGTGCGCACCCCCAACCTGATCGCCCTCCTCGCCGCGGCGCTCTGCGGCGGGGTGCTGGCGTTCGAGCTGAAGCGCTCGCGGAGCGACCCGGCCCTGCGCACCCTCGAGGGGCGGTTCTGCCGCGCACTCCTGCTGGCGCCGCCGGCGCTCATGGCCGGCCGCTGCATCATGTACGAGCCGTCCCTGGCTCTCGCCGGTGCGCTCGTCCTCGTGCTTTCGGTCGCCGTCCACCGGCTGAGCGGGCGGTGGACGCAGAAGGAGGATCTCGGCATCCTGCTCCGCGGTGGGTCCGCGATCTTCGCCTGCTTCGGCTGGCTGGCCGTGTCCATCGCCTCCCTCGACGGAGCGCACCTTGCGGAGGCGTGGGTGCTCCCGATCGTGCTCCTGCCGTGCAGCGGCCTGCTGCTTCTCGCGAGCGCCGCAGGCGGCCGGGAAGCCGCGGTGCTCCGCGCAGCAGGGCTCTCGGGTGCCGTCCTGGTCGCCGGCGCCAACGTGGCCCTCTTCGCGAGCTCCGGCACGGCGCTGTTCGCGCTGGTCGTGGGGATCACGTCCCTGGCCCTGGGCTACTGGTCCCGTAACGTCGTGGTGAGCGCACTGGCCGGCTGTGTCACGGCCTTTGCTCTCTGGACCGAGCTGCAGCTGGCCGTGGCGATGTTTGGCCTCGGCCGATGGGGTGCCCTTGCGCTGCTCGGCACGCTCACCATCGTCGGCGCCGCTCTGCTGGAGCGCCACGGCGACCGCCTCCGCGTCGTCCTGCAGCGCATTACGAGACGGCTTGAGCCTCCGCAGGAGCTGCCAGAGCCCGACGCGGCACCCGAGCCTCCCGCCGAGGACGACCTCGGCGGGGTGACCGCCTCGATCTGACCCACGGAGGCCCGCCTCCCCGCCGGCCTCCGGAGTATCCGGGGGCCGGCGCGTCTATCTGGAGGTCGCGTCGAGCGGCGCAGGGTCGGTCGCGAGCGCGACGACCAGGTCCACCAGCGCCTCCAGATCCCGCAGGTCGAGCAC
Organism: Candidatus Multivoraceae bacterium; assembly: GCA_965223385.1. Taxonomy (GTDB): domain Bacteria; phylum Acidobacteriota; class Thermoanaerobaculia; order Multivoradales; family Multivoraceae; genus JBCCLJ01. The sequence goes on from CBDCWR010000005.1 coordinate 618,788, forward strand.
CTCCACCGGAGAGTGCGAGTAGCGGCCGGGCCAGGAGATTGGCACGCTCGGCACCCCGTACGCGAGGAACGGCTGCCCGTCGGTCCCGCCGTGTGTCATGGCGACCTGCAGGGGCACACCGGCGCGGGCCGCGACACCCTGCACCCGCTCCATCTGCGCGCGCGAGACGAAGAGGATGCTCTCGAGGGCGCGGAGCACGGCGCCACCGCCGAGCTCGGAGTAGGCGTAGCGCGGCTCTTCGAGGGGCGAGTCGGACGAGACGTGGGTGTCCACCGCGTGCACGAGTGTTGCGTCGCGAAAGCGCTCGGCCAGGCCTGCCGCGCCCACGAGCCCCACCTCCTCCTCCACCGACCAAGCCAGCGTCACGCGTCGGGGAAGGTCCAGGGCCAAGAGCCGCCGCGCGGCCAGCACCAGGGCGGTCGACCCGGCGCGGTCGTCGAACGAGCGCGCCACTGCGCGATGGTCCCCCAGACGCACGAGCTCCTTTGGCATGGTCACCGTGGCCTCGGTCGTGATGCCGAGTGCACGGGCTTCGGCTGCGCTCGAGGCACCCACGTCGACCTGGTCGGCGTCGGGGAGGAAGACCCCTGCCACTCCTCCGCCGCCGGCCAGGTGCACGCGTGCCGGCCGGCCATGCCACAGCCACGGGTAGAACCCGCCGCGGCGTTCGAGCTGAAGGGTGCCGTCGGAGCGGATCTCGGACACCCCGAACCCCGTCTCGTCCATGTGCGCCACGAAGACGAGGTGCTCGCCACCTTCCGGCCCCACGGAGACGAAGAGGTTGCCGAGGTTGTCCACCTCGGGAGCCCACTCGGCCGGCAGCGCCCCTTCGATCTCCCGACGCACGGGGCCCTCGGCGCCACTCACCCCCGGGGTCTCCGCCAGGCGACGTAAGACCCGGACGAGCTCCTCACGCGACGCAGGCTCGGGCGCAGGCCGAGGACCCACCCGCGGCGCCAGCGCGACCCGCGCCGACGACGCGGCACCGAGGTCGAGCCCCGCGGCCTGGGCGAGGAACACCTCGAGCTCGATCAGGTCCTCACCGGAGATCGTCTCCACAGGTGTGCCGGCTCGCCGCGCACCAAGCCCGAAGTACGTCACCTCGGCGGCCCCAAAGTGTGGTCCGCCGGTCGCCGGCCCGGGGCGCGGCGCACGGTGAGCCACCCCGCCCGGATCCGGGGCCCGGAGTACGCCGTGCTCGCCGTCGAGCCCGCGACTCGAGAGCGCCACCGTGTCGAACGGTCCCTCGCGCACCGCAACCGCCTCGATGCCCTTGCGATTGAGCAGATCCTGCACGGTCCACGCGAGCACGACCGAGCCTTCGCCGGGCTCGACGCCTCCTGCGAGCGCGCGCCACGCGACGCTCGCGAGGGCGCCGGCGACCGCTCGGACCCGGGCCTCCCGACCACTCCACCGACCGTCCCGGAGCCTGACCGGCGCCTCGCGGAAGATCACCGGGTCGAGCTCCCGCACCCCGAGCGCCCGAACCTCCTCCGCTGAGCCCGCGCCCAGATCGAGGTGGAGATCGTGGAAGGTGCGCTCGAGCACGCTGCGCTGGAGCCGCCCGAGATGCGTCGACGGAATGGCGGTGACCGCCGGCACGAGCCCTTCGGAGGTCTGGACGCCGACGATGCGGCCAAAGGCCGATGCGTGCCACTGCGGATGTGTGCCTTCGACCACCGGGACCACCCTCAGGTAGCCGTCGTCCTGGATACGGCTCACGACGTACCCTGGCTCGTCCACAGCCACCGCGACGAGGCGCCGGGGGCGCCCTTCGCCGAGGGTGAGCGTGAGGCTGCCGAGCCGGTCGACCGCGAGGCGATTCCCGGCCCGCTCGCGCAGCAGATCGTGGATCCAGGCCAGGTCCTCGCGGCCCGAGGGGCTCTGGGTGCCAAGAGCACGCTCCACGATCTGTTCCAGACCCTGCGCCGCCGTCCCCTCCCGAGTGGCCTGCCCCGGGAGCGCCGGCGCGAGCAGAGCCAGAGCCGCGAGCAGGGGCGCTGACCTCATCGAGAGCCGTGCGGCTCCCCGCCTCACGCCAGACCGAGCTCGCGCGTCGCCCACTCGCGCAGCCCGTTGTAGTCGGCCTTGCCGTTGGCCGCACGCCCGAGGCTGTCGCGAAACAGCACGCGCTTCGGCGCCTTGTACGCTGCAAGCTGACCCTTCACCTGCTGAATCAGCTCCGTCTCTGCAGCGTCGGCGCCGTCGTGCAGCTCGACCACACCGGTGATCGCCTGCCCGAAGCGCTCGTCGGGTACACCAACACACACGGCATCGCGCACGGACGCGTGGGTCTTGATCGCCTCTTCCACCTCCTCGGGGAACACCTTCTCGCCGCCGGTGTTGATGCAGATCGAGCCGCGGCCCAGCAGACGGATCGTGCCGTCACCCTCCACCGTCGCCCAGTCGCCGGCGATCGAGTAGCGCACTCCGTCGACGGTGACAAAAGTCTCCGCGGTCTTCTTCTCGTCCTTGTAGTAGCCCACGGGGATGTAGCCCGACACGGCGATCCGCCCGCGCACTCCGGAGCCCGGCTCGACCCTCTGGCCCTCCTCGTCCAGGACGCAGGCATGGTCCCCGAGCTCGAACTTCGCGGTGGTCTCCGCGTTGTCCCCCGTCGACTCGGAGCGCCCCATGCCGATCGCCTCGGAGGAGCCGAGGCCGTCGTTCAGGAGCATCTCGGAGTGGTGCCGCAGCAGGCCCTGTTTGACCTCGTGGCTCCACATGACACCCGACGAGGCCATGGCCAGGAGGCTCGAGATGTCGTACTTGCCCGGGTTCTCGTCCAGCACACGCAGCAGCGGTTTGGCAAATGCGTCGCCCACGATCGCCATCGCCGCGATCTTCTCGTCCTGCACCGCCTGCAGCACGAACTCGGGGTCGAACTTGGGCGCGTCGAGCGTCACGACACAGCCGCCGCCCAGCAGCGCGCCGAGCGCAGTGACGAAGCCCGTGCCGTGCATCAGGGGGCACGCGGGGCACTGGATGGGCCGCAGCAGGTGCGTCGGGAACTGGGCCTCCAGGCCGTCGAGGCCGCCGCTCAGATCGTACGTCTCGAGCCGCGCCTCGTTGAGCAGCTGCCACAGGTCCCCCTGACGCCACATGACGCCTTTGGGCATGCCAGTGGTGCCACCGGTGTAGAGCAGCCAGAGATCGTCGCCGCTGAGCTCCCACGGCAGATCGAGCGCAGCGCCGGACGCCGCCGCTGCCTCGTACGAGGAGGCCCACTCGGGACAGGGTCCGGAGCCGTCGTCGACCCAGAGCCAGAGCTTCACGTCCGGCACCTTGTCGCGCAGGCCCTCGATCACGGGCGCGAAGCACCCCTGGAAGATCACGGCCTCCGCGTCGGCGTTGTCCCACAGGTAGACGAGCTCGCCTTCGGTGTAACGGTAGTTGGTGTTCACCGGCACCATCGACGCCTTGAAGGAGGCGAAGACCGACTCCATGTACTCGGGTCGGTTGTAGAGGTACTGCGCCACCTTGCCCTGGCGCGACAGTCCAGCCTCGATGAAGCGGGCGGCGACGCCGCGGGCACGCGCGTCGAAGTCACCCCAGGAGAAGCGCACGTGATCGCCCCCGGGACGATAGAAGACCTGCGCCGGGGCATCGGGGTCGAAGTGCGCGATCCGCTCTGCGATCTGAGCGAAGTTCCAGCCGTTCACACGTCACCGTCCTTCTTGCCCGGTCGTTCCGAGCGCGATGTTGGTCGAGGGGGCCGGCGCAGCCTATCCGAATGCAGTGGCCTCTTCACGACCGCGAGACAGCCCCGGAACGCCTCAGCCACTGCGAAGCTCCGGCCGGAGCACCAAGCCGCCTCGAGGGCGCAGCGTGATGGTGGCCTGGGCCTCGACACGCCCTGCGGCCACGGGGGGCCGGAGACGCCAGCGCTGCCCCACGCTCGCCAGGATGAGCGTCCCCGCCATCCAGGCGAACTGCCTGCCGATGCACATTCGAGAACCGAGGCCAAACGGGACATACGCTCCCTTCGGGAGACCCTTCTCGAACTCCTGGCTCCAGCGCGCCGGAACGAACTCGGAAGGGCTCGGAAAGTAGCGCGCCTGCCGATGCAGGAGCCACGGACAGACCTGCACCATCGCCCCGCGACGCAGGTTCAGACCTCCGATCCGGGTGTCCCGGGCCACCCTCCGGCCCATTCCCCAGACGGGAGGGAACATCCTCATCGACTCCGCGAGGACCTTCCTCGTGAAGCTCAGGGACGGGAGGTCGGCCGCATTCGGTGGCCGATGGCTCAACACCCGAGAAAGCTCTTCGTGCAGCTGCGCTTCGGCGTCGGCGTGGCTCGAGAGGAGAAACCAGGTCCAGGAGAGAGCGTTGGCCAGCGTGTCGTAGCCGGCGACGAAGATGTTGATCGCCTCATCGCGCACCTGCGTGACGGGCAACGGGCGACCTCCGGGGTCTCGTGAGCTGAGGAGCATCGACAACAGGTCGCCCCGATCCCCTTCGTCGCGCCGAGCTTCGATCAGCCGGACGATGAGCTCGCCGAGAGCGTCGCGTGACGCCCGAAGCCGCGAGAATGGTGGCAAAGGCGCTCGGAGGAACGAAGCTGGGAACGGGGCCATCAGCACGCCAAATCCACGTACCACGCCGGCAAGTGAGTCGCTCAACCGAGCCAGGTCTGCACCCTCCAGATCCTCCTCGAAGAAGCACTTCGCCACGATGCGCTGCGTCAGACGCGTCATGTCCTTCTGGACGTCTCGCGCGTCACCCGACCTCCAATCGCGGGTCGCGTCGCGAGTGAACGACGTCATCGTCGCCGCATGACGTTGCAGCCGTCGGCTCCGGAACGCCGGCTGCGTCGCGCGCCTCTGGTGGGCATGACGCTCACCGGTGCTCGTCAGGAGGCCGTCCCCGAGGACGATCTTCGCTCGGGTGATGCTGTAGCCCCGGCCGAAGCTCTCCCCTCTGCGGGTCAGCAGCTCGTGCACGAGCTCGGCACGATTCAGAAGAACGACACGGCGCCAACCGAGCCGGAACTGCGCCACGTCACCCTGTTCCTTCGCCAGCCTCTCGTAGAAGCCGATGGGATCGCGAAGCAGCGAGATCATGTCTGCAACCGGTCAGTTTTGCCCACGTGGCCGTCCTAGTTGGTGGCGGGAGCCCCTCCGGCTCCCTCGTGTCATCCAGCTAGGATACGCCCATCCACCGACTCGAGTCCGATGGCCGCACTGCAACGAGCACGCGGAGCACGGAGCCCAGCGGAGCCTCGCCCCAGGCTTCGTCCATCACGCACGACCAGGAACCGTACCCGTGGCGAAAAAAGACCGAGTGATCCAGCTCCCAGAAGATGCCGCCTACCTCCCTGACTTCGAGGATCAGTGGTGGTACTGGTCGGGGCGCTTCAAGGCAAAGGGGTACAAGGGGCCCTTCGGCTTCCATCTGGTCTTCATGATCAACCAGATCGAGAACGGGAAGAAGGTGCTGACCCAGGCTCACTTCACCCTGACGCGACCCGGCCGCCACCCCGAGAAGGCCAGACCGAGCAAGCACGGCCTGCCCCAGGAGGAGGAGAACCCGAAGTTCCTCTTCGACTTCCACAGGAACGCACCGGAAGACGCTGAAGCGGTCAAGAAGACGCATGGGCGGAACATCGCCAAGAACGGAGGCGGAGACCACGTGTTCGATCTCATGCTCAAGAGCGCCAAAGGCACGAGATTCGTCGCACGAGGGGATGGAGAGGGCAAGGCGCACCTCGAGATCGACTTCAAGGGTGAGGACGCGTTCGCGCTGGAGCTGGACATCGAGCGCGATCCAAAGCGCGTCGTCAAGCACTTCGACGGCAGGCTGGAGCAGTTTCCCCTCGGCGAGACGCACTACTACTCGCGTCGCGATCAGATCGCAGCAGGCTCGCTCCGGCTCGGAGGGAATTGCTACCAGATCAAGGGTGAGACCTGGTTCGACCGCCAGTTCGGAAGCCTCAAGGAGATGGTGGGCCTCATCTACGAGTGGGTGACCATCGACCTCGGACACGAGCAGGTCATGCTCTGTCAGTTTCACGACCATCCGCGGGCTTCGTTCGGCGGGAGCAACCTGGGAGGTACGGCCCACAAACCCGCGCCGTGGCAGCCCCTGGACGACTACGAGTTCCGCATCAAGGAGCTCACGGAGTGGCAGAGCCCACACTCGCGTGAGACCTACCCGATGGGCTGGCTCGTGGAGATCTACCCGCACGCGAGACAGTTCGTCATCTTGCCCCTCCGCATCGACCAGGAGATTCACAGCGGACGAGAGTTCGCCTACTGGGAGGGGATCTGCCAGGTGCTTGGCATCGACGGGAAGCGGCTCGGTTGGGCACACGTGGAGACGCAGGGAATCAAGCCGGAGATCGCCTCCCGGGACGGCATGATGGGCCGTAGCTGATGCCGATCCGCCGCCGGCCGAGGACCCGATCGAGGCCCCGCGCTAACAGCGAGGTGCCCCACCGTTCCGGCACCAACAGGCGCCCGCGTTGAAGCTCGACCTCGTCACCTGCGGCTCCCTGGGAGACATCAACCCGTTTCTCGCGCTGGGCAGAACGCTCGCGTCCCGAGGGCATGACGTCCTCGTGCACACGCACCCCCTGTTCGAGCAGAACGTCGGAAACGCGGGGCTACGCTTCTCCCCCGTCGCTGAGGTCGTGCCCCTCGAAGAGACCCTTCGCGACCCTCGCCTGTCGAGGCCCTCGTCCGCCGTGCGGCTCAACCTTCACAACATGTACCTCTCGATCCCGTCGGGTGTGGCGACCCTCGACCGTCGATTCGCGGAACGCAGACCGGACGCGGTCGCCGCCCACTCCAACTGCTTCGTCACCCGATGGGCCTGCGAACGGAATGAGATTCCCCTGGCCATCACCACCCTGACCCCGACGAAGTGGTACACCTCGCGCGCTGGAGTCTCCTGCCTGCAACGCACTCCAGGCCGAGCGGGGGCAGCCCTTGCGTCCCTGCTCCAGGCCTTCGTGCCCGTAGCAGAGTGGGCCGGCGGCCTGCCGCTCCACTGGTTCCAGCACCGGTGCGGCTACGGCCCAGGCCCCTATCGACTTCGGCAGCACTTCTTTGGAGAGGCCGTCAATCTCGGCCTGTGGTCTCCGCACTTCCGCGCCGCGGCAGACGGCGACCCACCCTCCGCGGTCGTCTGCGGATTCCCCTTCTACGACGAAAGCGATCGACGCCACTGCGAAGAGGACGAGGAGCGCTTGGATCGCTTCCTGTGCGAGGGCGAAGCCCCGGTGGTCTTCAGCCTCGGAACCTGTATCGCCAACAGTGGAGGCGACTTCTACTCGATCGCGGCAGAAGCCTGCCGACGCCTCGGGCGACGCGGCATCCTGTTGTCAGGCGCCACGGGTCGGCCTCCCGGCAGCCTACCGCCTGGTGTGATCGGCTTCGACTATCTGCCGCTCTCGCGAGTCCTCCCGGCAGCGCGAGCGATCGTGCACCACGGGGGCATCGGCACCATCGCGCAAGCCATGTCCCAGGGCCTGCCAATGGTCATCGTCCCGCACTCGGGCGATCAGCTCAACAACGCCGTCCGCGCGGAGTCCCTCGGAATCGCCTCGACGATCCAGCGTCGACGGCTGACCGCTCCCCGACTCCAGGCTGCCCTGGAGAGCGCTTCACCCACGGTCACCCATCGGCGGTTGAGCCGCGCGATCCGTCGGGAAGACGGAGCCCTGCAGGCCGCTCTGCAGCTCGAGCGAATCGCGAGTGGCGGCGCAAGCGCCGGGTCCGCGGTGGCCACCGGTCCATCGGAGGCCAGCCGAGCTCACTCGGGAGCTCCTTGAGTCTCCGCAAATGGTCAAGCTCATCGTCGGCGCCGTCGTCGCGGCACTCCCCTGGGTCGTGGGGGTCTCCTCGGGGTCGTTCGAGCTGAGCTCGGTCAGCTCCGCGTATCACTCCGGGGCTCGCGCGGAGTACGTGGCTCTGCTTTGCACCGTCTCCCTGCTCCTGTGGATCAGCCCCACCACCTCGAGGGTCGAATGGGTCGCGACCAGGATCGCTTCACTCTCCACCGCGCTGCTCGCGCTGATTCCGACCTCCGCGGCTCCTTGCCAGTCCAACCTCGCTTCGAAGACTCACTACGGAGCTGCACTCGTGCTCATCTTCGCGATGCTGACCTCCTACGTGCTCCTGCTCCGAGAGGAGCTCGAGAACAAGCCGTCGTACTGGCAGTTTCGCGTCGGGGCCTACACCCTCCTGGGGCTGGTGGTGGGCGCCGCCGCCGTGGCGAGGCGCATCCTGAACTCCACGTTCGACTGCGGGGGCGTCGTCGCAATGGGAGTCACGTTCTGGACCGAGACCATCGCGCTCGCCGCCTTCGGTGTCACGTGGATCGTCGCTGGGATCGCGGAGACGCGCTCGCTCGGCAGAGGCCGGGCCTCGCTCCCCGACTAGCTCGCTCCTGCCCGCGCCCGGCCTCGTTCGGAATGCCCGGCGCTAGACGAGCTTGCCGACGCTGACCGTCTGCGAGAAGAGCTGGAAGGTGCACGCCGCCAGCATGATCACCTTGATCAGTCGCGAAGTCAGCAAGAGCCGAGACGGAGACAGCGCGCGCAGATTGCGCGAAGCCTGTTGGATCGACGGAGCCATCGCAACCAGGAGGCAGCTCGCGACGCCCAAGGCGTAGGAGCGCGAGGGAGCTGCGAGCAGTACCGGAACACACGCTGGCAGGAGCGCCAGAACCAGAAGGGTGACCCCTGCGACCTGGCTGAACCAGGCACCCCTCACCGTGGCCAGGGTGCTGATGCCACACGCCGAGTCGCCTTCGACGTCCTCCGCGAGCTTGATCAGCTCTTCGCCGAGAAAGTACACACAACAGCAGACTGTGATGAGGAGGAACGGCCCTCGAAGCTCCGCTCCCGCGAGAGCCCAGCACCAGAGCGGATACGCCTGCACCACCGCCACGACGACGTTGCCCACGAGCATCACTCCCTTGAGCCACAGGGAATAGCCGACGCTCGCCGCAAGCACCAGCAGAGCACCGAGAGCCAGCGCGAGGCTGACCCTCGCCGCGAGCAGGATCGCGAGACAGAAGGCTGAGCCCCCGAGAACGAGCGCGAGCTCGCGCTCGACCCGCCCCGACGGCACGGGCCGATCGGGCTTGTTGATGCGATCTTCCGCCTCGTTGTATGAGTCGTTGAGAATCATCGAGCCGCTACAGAGCAGGGAGGTCGACACCGCCAGGTAGAAGACCTCGAGAGCTGTGTGCTCCGCACCGGAGAGCCGCCAACCCAGTGTGGTGCCGAAGAACGCAAGTGCCGCCGCGTGGGGCCGCGCGAGCTCGAGGTAGGACTTCATGGCAGGACGATGCCGTCGCTCGAAGCAACGTCACGCTGGGACAGCGCAACACCCAGCAGGTCTTCTTCCGCGTCGGGCCGCAGGGCGCGAAGATCGTCCGCGCTGACGCTGTCGGTCGCGTCGAGGGACGCCTTTCCGAGACACAGTCGAGCCAGCGCGACCTCATAGGGCATGTGAAGTCGCTGCGCGGCGGACAGCGCACGTTCGAGAGACCTCCGCGACTCTCGCTGTCTGCCGCTCGCCTCCAAGAGCAGAGCCTTGGAAAAGTACGCCTGCGGCAGCCCGATCGGAAATCGCCGCGCAAAACTCATGAGACGTTGGACCGCCCGCTGCGCAGCCCGTTTGGAGTCGCGGGCCGAGCTCGGGGTCCGACTCGACGACTCCCGCCATCGATCGAGCTGCACCTCGACGACCGACGCGTGGGCGAAGTGAGACGTGAAGTTCATCGTGTCCTTCTCGCCCAGAATGCGATCCGCAGCGTCAGAGAGCCTGTAGGACCGCGCTCGATGGCCGAGGCGCAGCGCGGCAACCGCCTGGAGGGCCAGAATGATGGCGCGCTTGTTGTCGTTGGCCTGGTCGGGCAGAACGTCCTGCGCGCGGTCGAGGAACTCGAGGGCATTCTCGACCTGCCCCAGCCGAAGGTGAACGAGCGCCCGACCGTAGAGAGCCTGCGGCTCGAACTGCGGCTGACGGCGTGAGACGTCCATCAGCTCCCGCCATGTCGCGAGCGACTCCTTGAACCGGGCCTGCAGGAAGGCACCGTTCGCCACGAAGGTCACCAGATCCCCGAGAACACTCTCGTCGCCGATTCGCCGACAGATGTCGATCCCCTGCGAAGCCGTCACGTCCAAATCACCCCAACGGCCCTGACCAACGTAGTACAGAGACAGGCGCGCGAGCACCGTCGCTCGGGTCGCAGGGTCGTTGAGGTTGTCGCTGGCCTCGAGGGCGCGCTTGGCACAACGGTCCGCGAGACGAGAGAGACCCATCACTCCAGCGATCATGCACATGGCCGCGTACGACGGACCGAGCTCGCGCGTCAGCCCCACCCTCTCCGCCGCGTTGAGGCCGCGCAAAACCGAGTACAGGAAGTGAGCGGGGCGACGCTTGAACCAGTAGACCTCGGCCATGCGACCGTAGAGCCGCGAGAGGTCCCGATTCAGCTCGCGATCCGCAGAGCTCCTCGAGGTGCGACGCGGCAGCAACTGGACACAAGCTGCGCCGAGCAAGGCCGCGGCGAGCCCGGTGCGGCCGTGCGGCACCTTTCGATCGAGCAGCCGCACGGACCTCTCGAGATGCTTCTCGCTGTCGCTGAGCCGGAGCAGCGCCCGCGTCGCGCGACCGCGCTGCTCCTCCCACCTCGCTCGCCGCGAGTCCTCGAGCTCGATCGGCTCCCCTGCTGGCCCCGACGGATGCCACGAGGTCGGCCGACCCTCTGCGAGCTGGAACGCCTCCGCGAGGAGTCGGAGAGCTTCGTCGTTGTCGTAGTCCGAGAGCGCTCGGTCCACCGCCGCTTCGATGCTCTCCAGAGCCCTCCGCGTGACGTCCTCGCGGTTCGACTCGCACCCTCGGCTCCAGAGGTGGGCCAGAGCGGCGACGTGCTGGCTCTGGTCGTCGTGGAGCTCCTCGACCGCGCGCGCGACCCTCCGGTAGAGCTCGCACCGCCGCTCCGGCGGGATCTTGCGGATCACGGCCTCTCGCAGCTTGTCGTGCGCAAACCTCCAGTCGCGCTCCCGCACCTCCAGGATGGCTGCCTCCGAGCAGTGACGCAGCCATCGATCCAGGTCCTGCGTCGGCTCGAGGACGGCGAGCAGCTGCAGGTCGAGTCGCCGCCCGGCGATCGCCGCAAGCTGCAGAAGCTCACCACCCCAGTCTGGCGCCTGGCTCAGGCGACCATCGACGAGCCTCTGGATCCCCTGCGTCAGCAGCGACTCCCGGTCGGTCGACAGATGGCGACGGAGGGAGCCCGTTCGGTCGCGAATCGCCCGGACGATCTCGATCAGGAAGAAGACGTTGCCCTCCGACTCCCGTTGCAGGTACTGCACGAGGCTCGAATCCTGGCCGTCCGCGCCGAGCATCGAGTTGCTCAGCTCGGCGATATGCCTCGCCGACAGCCGATCGATCTCCATCGCCTGCATTCGCTCGAGCTTCGACCCGAGATCCCTGCGCTCGTCGTTCCGATAGCTCGCGAGAACGAGGATGGGGAGCTCACTCGTCCACTCGAGGGTCTGTCGCAGAAGGTCCAGGCTGGCCTCACTGGCCCACTGGAGGTCGTCCAGAACGATCACCAGAGGATGTGCGCAGCGACTGAGGAGTCGGCCGAGTACCGCGGTCATGCGCTGCCGCGACGCTTCCGGCGCCAGCGCCGGCACAGCCGGAACCTCTCGAGCAAGGAGCCATTCGACGTCGCGGGCCAAGGGTCGAAGCACCCCGGCCTCGAAGTCGTCCAGGTCACCCTGCAGACACAGCGAGCGGGCAAGAGGCTGCCAGAGGTCGTACGGATGGCCTCCCTGATCGACCGCCTGTCCACTGACCACGACGGCACCAGCAACGAGGGCCAGCGTGCGCGCCTCGTCCAGAAGTCGGGTCTTGCCCACTCCGCTTTCCCCCGCCAGGAGCAAGGCCCCGCCTTCTCCGCGAACCACGCGGTCGACCGCATCCGAGATGTCGGAGACCTCGGACTCTCGCCCCACGAGTGGCGCGGCCCTGAGAAGGCTCTCTCGCATCTCGGTGGTCTCTTCGAGAGGGGTGAGATCGAGCGCCTCGCACAGCGCCTGGCTCGCGTCCAACGCCGTCTGGTACCTGCTCTCGGGAGACCTGGCCAGCAACCTCGCCAGTGGTGGCCGCAGGAGCGCGGGAATCCCGTCGTGCTCGAGACGCGGCTCGCCGAGAAGGACCCGCTGCAGGAAGTCGCGGTCCGAGGGGCTCCCGAAAGGATGTTTGCCGGTACAGAGCTCGAACAGCATCACCCCCGCCGCGTACAGATCGGACGACTGGCTCGCGCGTCCTCCGTTGAGGAGCTCTGGCGACAGATACGGGATGGTCCCGGAGAGCTCGGAGCGCGGCGCCGCATCTCGGGTGAGCTCCGCCAAGCCGAAGTCGACGACCTTCACCTCGCGGTCACAGACCAGGACGTTCTCCGGCTTCAGATCGTGGTGGACGATGCCATGCCGGTGGAGGAAGACGAGCGCCTGCAGAAGCTGCACGAAGAGGCGCAGCCTCTCGCGTGGGGGCTCGCTCGCGCCGGCCTCGGAGATGGTCCTGGGAGACCTCAGGAGCTCCATCGTGAAGTAGGGGTGTTCGCCGTGAAAGCCGTAGTCGAGGACGCCGACGACGCGAGGGTGCCGGAGAGTCGAGAGAATGCGAAACTCTCGTGCGAGAGACAGCTTCCCCTCACTCCGCCGGACCGTTCGATCGGCGCCCTGGCCTTCGAGTCGCGGCAGGGTCTCAGCTCGCGACAGTCGCCGTTCCCGGAGGCGCGGTGCGTCACGATCCTGGGGCGGCTCGTCCGGCAGCGCCCCCATCGAGCCCTGACCCGGCCCTCGAACCAGCTTCAGCGCGACGACCCCGCGCTCGAGACGATCTTCGGCCTCGTAAACCGCGCCCATGCCACCGGCACCCAGCCTCCGGAGCAGGCGATAGCGCTGCCCGACGAGTTTCTGGGGCATCTCGCCGCTCGCTACGATCGCTTGGCGTGGCATTTTGCTCGGCCGTCGGCTAGCGCGCAGCTCCACTCGCCGTCACGCGAGGGCTTCGACACGAGCATCCATCTCGACGGAGCAGCCGCTTCCGAGAGGCTGCTGCCGGTTCGAGGTCGCGATTCAGGAGGGGAAGCATGGATCGACCTCCAGAATAGACGGACAACTCGACGATAGTCTACGTTCACTGCGGCCGCGGCGAGCTACTGGACACCTCCGAGACCGGGACGTCGGCTCTCGGATCGGCCCGACGCAGTGGGCATCGTTCGCCTGCCATTCCGGAGCTGTCTTGAGCCATTCCGATTTCGACACCTTGCGCCGCGAGCGCGACTTCTATTCACGGTTGGTGCGGCTGACGGCCTCGAAGGCGCCGGATCTGTTTCTCGACGACGCCCTCGGCGCCATCGTCGACATGGTGGGCGCCAGCCAGGGGCTCCTCCAGATCGTCGACGCCGACAACGAGGACCAGGTCCACTGGCTCGCGCACGGCTTCTCCTCCGCCTCCCAGGCAGAGGACGTGCGCGCCCTCGTCTCCGAGGGAGTGATCGCCGAAGCGATCCGAAGTGGCCGGACGGTGGAAACGTCGTCGGCCATGCTCGACGCCCGCTTCTCGAGCCGCGAGAGCGTGCAGTCGAAGAAGATCGACGCGGTCTTGTGCATCCCCATCGGCGAGGTGCCGCAGCGCGGGGTCCTGTACCTGCAGGGTCGCGAGAGGCCGGGCCCCTTCGAGCCCGGGGACCGCCGCCTGGCGGAGGACTTCTGCGCGCACCTGTCGCCCCTGATCAAGACCCTGCTCCTGCGCCAGAGAGCCGAGCACCGAGACGATCCCACCGCGCCGGTGCGCTCGGAGGTCGAGGCCTCCGAGCTCGTGGGGCGCAGTGCAGCCGTCGCGAAGCTCCTGGAGGACATCGCCCTCGTCGCCCGAGCCAGCGTTTCCGTCCTGTTGACGGGGGAAAGCGGCACCGGGAAAACCCTGGTCGCCAAGATCATTCACGAGAACAGCGGGCTCACCGGAGACTTCGTCGCGGTCAACTGTGCGGCCATTCCCAAGGAGCTCGTCGAGACCGAGCTGTTCGGGTTCCGCCCTGGCGGCCACTCGACCGCCACGCAGGGCAAGGACGGCCTCATTGCAATGGCCAAAGGGGGTACGTTTCTCCTGGATGAGATCGCCGAGATGAGCGGCTCTGCGCAGGCCAAGCTGCTGCAGCTTCTGCAGTCGGGGGAGTACTACCCCGTGGGCGCGACCAGGCCCGAGATCAGCACGGCACGTGTGATCGCGGCCACCAACGTCGACCTGGAAGCGGCCATGGATGCCGGCACCTTTCGCCGAGACCTCTACTACCGCCTCGCTGCCCTTCCCATTCACGTTCCTTCTCTCGCGGAGCGGCCAGAAGACGTCGGCCCCCTCGCGCACGCGATCCTGCAGCGGGTGTGCGAGAAGGAGGGCCTCCCCCAGCTGCGTCTCACGCACGCAGCGGTCGTCCAACTGGAGTCGACACCCTGGAAGGGCAACGTCCGCGAGCTCGAGAACGTCGTGGGCCTGGGTCTCCTCCGCGCGTTGCGCGACGGCGGCGACTCCCTCGAGCCCGCGCATCTCTTTCCCGCGGTCGAGCAGGCACGGCCCACGACTCCAGATCTCGAGTCGGCCATCCGTCAGTTCAAGAAGGACTACCTGACACGATCCCTCGAAGAGACGGACTGGAACGTCACGAAGGCTGCCGAGCGAATGAAGATCAGTCGTGCGCACACGCACAAGCTGATCAAGGAGCTCGGATTGGTCCGCCGTGACCGAAAACACCGACCGACTCCGTAGTACAAGCCAACGACCGGACACATGGAGGAGAGGCCTCCAGGGTGTCGGCTGTCGTTGACGCCCGCTCGGCCCGGGTGTCGCTTCGATGCGACACTCGCGGTGACTCGAGTCCGCAAAACACACGCACGCCGTGCGTGGCATGAGCGTTGCTCTTCCCCGCTACATCGCAACGGGGAGGAGAACATCATGTGCGACGAGCAGGCCAAGCAGACGCCGAGCGAGCGGCGCTTCGAGACCGACGCCGAGCCAGCGGGCGCGGCCCTCCTGAACGACCTGCTGCCGATCGTGGAACAACAACTCAAGGCCACGGCCCGCTGGTTGAGGTTGCCGATCCAGGACCAAGAGGACTTCTACGGCTGGGCCTACGTGAAACTCCTCGAGCGCGACGGCGCTCGACTCCGCGCGCACCAGCCGAGCGAAGATTCCCAGGCCTACCTCGGGGTCGTGATCCGAAATCTGGGCCGTGACTATCGCAACAAGATCTGGGGCAAGTGGCGCGCCTCGGCCGCGGCGCGGCGCGAAGGGCCCGTCGCAGTGAAACTGGAGCAGCTCCGGTCGCGCGACGGTCTTTCGACCGAGGAGGCGATCGGCGTGCTCAGCTGCGGTTCGAGCGCGGTGGCTCGGGCCGAGCTCGACAAACTCGTCGACCGGCTCCCGCAGCGGACCGGGCGCCTGCACACGTCGGTCGACCCCGAGCTCCTGGTCGATGGCTCGAGTAGCCCGCTCGCCGACGCACAGCACAGGGCCGCTCGCACGCGGGTGCAGGCCCGCAAGGTCGAAGGTGTGGTCCGGAGGGCACTGCAACAGCTGCGAGAAGACGAGCGCGAGCTGCTGGTGGGCCGCTTCTGCCGAGGGTCGACGGTTGCGGCGATCGCGCGCGAGCGGGGCTGCAGGCAGAGCCCGCTCTACTCGCGCATCCACCGGATCCTCGGGCGGATGCGCGGGCAACTTCTGGCGGAGGGAATCACGAGCTCGGACATTGCCGCTCTCGTCGGGGCTCCGGAGGTGCAGCTCGCCAGCCTCCTGGCGGAGGCCGCGTAGGCCACCAGAAAGCGTCAGCCCATCGCGTTCCGCGCGCGGTAGTAGCCGTGCTGGAAGTGGCCGTCCAACAACCCTCTGCTATAGGCGTCCCCTGCCAGAAAGTGGCCTTGCCGCCGCGCGCGCGTCTCCCTCTCGAGCCCCCACAGCATCCAGTCGACGCGGAGCCTCATCGCCAACGACGGAATGCGACACATCCATCGAATCCGCCGCGCGGAGGGCTTCACCCGGTCCGAAATGTCGCTGCAACGAATCTGCTCGTAGCCGACCTCCTCCAGGATCTCGGCGACACGGCCCGGCGGGTCGAGAGAGGGGATCTGAAACCCCTCCAGGACCGTGCGGTAGTCCCCTGCGCTGCGCTCGTCCATCAGGCCAGGTCGCACGGAGAAATCGACCGAGCGCCAATGCCCGCCGTGGCGCAAGACGCGACGTACCTCGGACAGATAGCTCAGCTTGTCCCGCGCATGGCAGTAGGACTCCTGGTTGGTGACCAGATCGAAGGTGCCTGAGGAAAAGGGCAGCCGCTCCATCTCGGCGACACCAAACTCGCAGAGATGGGCGACGCCGTGCTCCTGCGCGAGTCTGGTCGCCTGCTTCGCGTGCAGCTCGACCAAGGTGACACCGGTCACCTTGCAGCCGAAACGCCGGGCCGCCCAGACCGCAAAACCGCCACCGCCACAACCGACGTCGAGGACGTGGTCGCCCGCAGCCAGCGGCAGGTTCTGCACGAGGAGCTCGTTCGAGCGCAGAAGCGCATCCACGTGCCCGCGCACATCAGGGTCCCAGACTCCGTAGTGCCAACCCCGAGCCCGGCCCGCCCAGCGACCGTACTGGCTCGTGAGGTCCCGATAGTACGAGCGCGTCCGGGCAACGCTGACGTCGACGGACGATTCGATGTCTTCCCTACTCCGCATCCCTCCAAGCCCACATCGCCCAGGTCATGACCGACTCGCCACCCCGCAGCTCCCGCAGAAGCCAGGCTCCGGACCTCACGAGAGGCTAGTACAGATCGAAGACGAGGATCCGCGCCTGGATGCTTCCGTTCCAGACGCTGAGCCGGCGTTTCGCGCGGAGGCCGATGTGCTTGCCGCGATGCTCGTCTCCGGCGAGCACGACGGCCCGCCAGCCGCGGTACCGCTGCTTGAGCGTGTCGCCGAGGCGCGGCCAGAAGTCGGGCACACTCTCGAGGCGGTGCCCGTAGGCGGGGTTGACCAGCAGGAGCCCTTCGGGTGCCGGCGGCGCGCCCTCGAGCCCGTCGGCGACCTCGAACGATGCCACCCGGTCGACCCCGGCGGCCCGGACGTTCGTCTGCGCCGCGGCGACGGCATCGGCGCTCGAGTCGGCTCCGATCAGCGGGATCTTCGGCTCGAACGGCGGGTCTTCGTCGAGCAGCTCCCGGTAGCGGGCCCGATCGAAGGAGGGCCAGCGCTCGAACACCCACTTGTAGCGGAGGCGTCCGGGCTGCGCTCCTTCGAGCGCCCAGCTGGCCTCGATGAGCAGCGTGCCCGAACCGCACATCGGGTCGTAGATCGGCCCCGGGCCTTCGTACCCCGCGGCCAGCACGCACGCTGCCGCCAGCTGCTCGCGGACGGGCGCCACCGTCGTCTCCTCGCGGTACCCCCGGTGATCGAGCGGCCGGCCCGAGGTGTCGAGCAGCACCGTGGCGTGGTTCCGCCGCAGGAAGACCCGCAGCGGCACGTCCGCGCCGCGGCGCGCGACGTCGCCGCGGCGCCCCTCCCGGTCGCGCTGCGCGTCGACGAGTGCATCTTTCACCTTGAGCGCGATCCAGCGCACGTCTCCCACACGGCTCGCGCGCGAGCTGGCGCGCACCGAGAGGCTCCGCTTCGGGTGGGCGATCTCCGAGAAGCCCGTCCCCGCGAGCTCCGGATCGCGATCGAAGAGGCGGCGCGCCCCGTCGTAGAGCTCGTCGTCCGACTCCACTCGAAACCCGCCGATCTCCACGAGGACGCGATTGGCCGTGCGGAGCGATCGATTCGCCCGCCAGCAGTCGCGCCAGGTGCCTTCGAAGCGCACGGCCCCCTGCTCGGGCTCGATGCGCGGGACGCCCAGGGCGCTCAGCTCCTCCGCGAGAAGAGGCTCCAGGCCCAGTCCGCAGGTCGCGACCAGGCGGAGCCGGTCGCTGCGCGAGCCACGGGCCGGTCTCCGCGCAGGGCGACTGGCGTGCGCTGGGCGGGGCGCCACCTCCGAGCGCTTCCGCACGCGGCCGCCCGGGTGGTCCGCGCGCGTGCCACGAGGGCCACTGTCACGGTCTGATCTCGACGGCGCCGCCGCGCCGCGCTCCGACGTCGGCGATGCCGAGCGACCAGCTCCCGCATCGCCGTCCGTGGGGCGCCGTCGCTTCCGCCGGGCCGGCCGGAGAGGAGCCTCTTCGTCCGCGAGCTTGGCGCTGCGCCTCTTCTCCAGCGCGCGCTTCTTCTGCCCGACCTTGGACATGCCGAAGCCTTTGACCCCGGACTCCCCGCCGCGATCTGCGCCGGCGCTCTTCGCTCCGCCGCCCGGGCCACGGGCGCCTCGACCCGCTGCGCCACCCCCGGATCCCGGACCAGAACCGCGCTTTCGTCCGCCCGGCCCTTTCCTCCGCGGTGGCTTGGTCATCGGCTACTCCGGAAACAGCGACGCATCGAGCCCCGGGATCAGGGCAAGCGCGTTCTTGTAGTAGATCTTCTTCAGCACTTCGTCCGGCAGCTCGAGGCCGTACATCTTCCAGTGCGCGTGGCGCGCGCGGTAGTAGTCGAAGTACTCGTCGGCCGTCTCGAGAACGCGGAAGTACACGTGGTACTCCTGTGGGTTCCAGGAGTCTTTCCCGAACAGCACCCGATCCTGGTACTTCGTGAGAAAGGCCCGCGCCGCGCGCGGCTGACGCCCGAGCTCGGCGAGCACGGCACCAATCTCGGTGTACATGTTGGGAAGCTCGTCGAGGAGCTCACCCAACCGCGCGAGGTCGTTGCCGTACCACCCGAGGTGGGCGTTGATGAACTTCGTCTCGGGGTGGTTGCGAAACAGGTTGTGCTGCTCCGTCATCGTCTGCTCGAACGAGGCGAAGCGCTCCGCGTCGCCACGCTTGCGGTCGGGAAACTGCTTGAGCTCGAGCCAGCGCTCGTTGCCGCCGTCGTGCTCGTCCCAGAAGGCGGGCGGCTCCCCGACGTGGATGAGCACCGGAATGCCGAGCTCCGCACACTTCTCCCAGACCGGGTCGATGCGGCGGTCGTCGGCGGCGACCCGGTTCCCTTCGTTGTCGGTCTGGAACATGCTCAGGTTCTTGTAGATCTTGAGACCCTGCGCACCAGCCTTCACGTCGGCCTCGAGCTGCGCTGCGGCCTTCTCACCCCACCCGGGCTCGCCGATCCCCCGGAAGTCGACGTTGGCGAAAACGGCGAACCGACCCGGGTGCGCCAGCTTCGTCTTCTCCATCCCGGTCACCAGGGCGTCACCCGAGCGGCCGCTCAGGTTCACGAAGATCGCCATGTTCATCTTGTCCATCTCTTCGACGTGCGTCGTCACTTCGGCGGCGCTCATGGCGGGAGCGCGATAGAGGTGGCCGTGCACGTCGATGAACGGGAACTTCGACCGCGTCTTCGGATTCTCCGGCACGATCAGCTTCGACTCGGGCTTGAAATCCTCGAAGTAGAGGGTCGGCTCGGCCGACGCAGCCGGCATCTCACGCCGAGGGCGCTGTGCCCAGACGTCGCTCACGAGAACGAAGGTCATCAGCGTGGCGAAGAGCGCAACGGACACTCTGGGACGGCTCTGCATCGGGATCTCCTCGGGTGGGTGTCGGTTGCGGCGGCCCTCTCCGCGCACAGTAGCAACGGGCCCTGACCCGCGCAACGCGGCGGCGACCGACGTCGCGGAGCCCACGATCCGACAGCGGAATCCGGTTTTGCCGATGTCCCGTAACTCGGGAGAAAGCTAGGCTACGCGGGCAGCGGCCCGCTCGCCGCTCCCTCTGCCCCTTGCTCCCGTCCACAGCCTCGAGACCCTCCATGAATCGCGCCCTCGCTCTGCGCCTCTGCGCGCCCCTTCTGGCCCTCGCTGCGCTCCTCGTCGCGTGCGGGCCGGTCAGCCGCCCGGCAACCGGCGAGATCGCGGAAGCCGTGCAGGCTTCGATCGCTGGCGGCACGGCGACCTTCGACCACTCCGACTGGAGCGCCATGCTCGCGGCCGGCACTCGGTCGGGCCTCGTCGACTACGACTACTTCGCGGCGGAACGGCCGCGGCTCGACGCCTACCTCCAGCGCCTCGCGACCGCCGACCTGCAGTCTCTGGCGCCAGACCACCTCAAGGCGCTCCTCATCAACGCCTACAACGCCTACACCGTGCTCTCGATCCTGGAGCGCCCCGACGTCGACTCGATCAAGGACATCGGCGGCGTGTGGGACAAGCGCACCCATCCCGTGGGTGGCTTCGATCTGACCCTCGACAACATGGAGCACAACCTGCTGCGGCCCTTCTTCAAGGACCCCCGCATCCACATGGCCGTGAACTGTGCCTCCCAGTCGTGCGCACCACTACCTCCTTGGGCCTTCGAAGGCGATCGGCTCGAGGACCAGCTCGAAGAGTGGACGGAGCGGTTCTTCAACGACCCGAAGTACGCTCGCTTCGAGGAAGAGACCCTCTACGTCTCGAAGCTGCTCGACTGGTACGGCGGAGACTTCGTGGCCGAGGGTTGGGACCCGGTCGCGTCGACCCTCGCGGAGTTCGTGGCGCTCTACGCTGACGGCGCCCTCGCCGACCTCCTCGATGCCAACCCCCAGCCGAGGATCGTCTTTCTCGACTACGACTGGTCGCTGAACCGGGCCGAGTGATTCCGAGATTCAGCGACACGGGCGCCTTCTGGTTTTTCGACCGCGACAACCTCGAGCTCGTCGTCAAAGTGCTCGATGGCACGGGCGTCAACGGCAACTACTGGGTCTTCTACGGCGCCCTCTGCAACGTCGAGTACGAGATCACGGTCACCGACACCCTCGGCGGCGCAACGAGGCGGTACGCCAATCCGCTCGGGCAATTCGCCACTGTCGCCGACACCGACGCCCCCTAGGCCTCGACCCGCCGCGCCCTCGCTAGGCCGACTCGGAGCGCAGCTCGAGCGCCTCGTCGCCTGCGTGCAGGACCAACACCGGACAGGTCGCCTGACGCACGATGCGGTCGGCGACGCTCCCCAGGAGGAGGTGCTGCGCTCCGCCCAGACCCCTGGAGGCCACCACGATGAGATCGGCGCCGCAGGCTTCGGCAGCGTCCAGCACTCCCCGGCTCGGAGTTCCGGAGGCCACCTCGAGATCGACCCCGTCCTGGAAAGGCCCCGCCTGCTCCACCGCGGCGCGCAGATTCTCGCGCGCCGCGTCGAGCATGGCCGGGAGCTGCTCCATCATGGCCTCGCTGGTGATCGGAGCGTAGGGAGCCGGGAAGTACGGATGGGGCACGACGTGCACGACCCGCACGGACGCGTGGTACTTCTCGCCGAGGTCCCGGGCGGCCTGCAGCACCTCGCCCGACAGGCCGGAGAAGTCGACCGCGGCCACGATCCGGCGCGGCTGCTCCGGTTCGTCCGCTGCCGCCGAGCTGCACACCATCACGGCACAGGGAGCCAGACGGACCACCTCCTCGGCAACGCTGCCGAGCATGAGCCGCCGGAGGCCACGGCGCCCATGGGTTCCGAGAACGATGACATCGGCGCCCTCTCGCTCGGCCGCCTCGATGATCCCAGTTGCGCTCGCCCCCTCGACCCGCACATCGGTCGTCAGGTGGCACTCACGGAAGTCGAGGCCACGCACCAGGTCGTCCATGAGCTCGCGCGCGTGGTCTTCCGCGTGCTTCACCCAGCGCTCGGTGTCCGGCAGCGGCTCGAGCGGCGGAAGCACCGTCATCTGTGTGGTGGGGACCACGTGCAGCAGGTGGATCTCCGCTCCGAACTGGAGGGCGAGGTCGATCCCTCGGTCCACGGCCACGCGGGAGGCGTCCGAAAAGTCGGTGGCGATCAGGATCTTGCGGAAGTTCATCGCGTCTCCTCGGTGAGGCCGTCGGGCTCACCCCGACGACGCAGCCAGGCTAGCGAGCACGCTCCTCGGGAGACATCCGCACATTCCACGATGATGCCGCGGGCTCTGCGGATGGCTCCGGGGGCGGTGTCGAGAAGGGCGCCGCGCTGCGGCTGCGGGCCGCCGGGCCGAAGGGCTCGAACCACAGCACCAGGAGCGGCAGCAGGGAGACCGCCGCCAGCAGCGCGACGACCATGGCGAAGCCCGTGAAGATGCCAAAGTACACCGTGGGAACGAAGCGCGACAGCACGAGGACAGAGAAGCCCACGACGATCGTGACCGACGTGTACACCATCGCCCTCCCGATGCTGTTCAGACTGCGGACCATCGAGGCACGGTACGAGTGCCCGAGATGCAGCTCGTGACGGAACCGATGCAGGAAGTGAATCGTGTCGTCGACGGCGATCCCGAGCGTCACCGCGGCCGTCATGATCGTCATCATGTCGAGCGGGATTCCGAGCCAGCCGAGGGCCCCCAGCACGCCGATCACCGGCAGGACGTTCGGCACGAGAGCGATCGAGGCCACCTTCGCCGAGCGAAAGAGCACCACGAACATCACCCAGATCGCCGCGAACACCGCCCCGATGGTGAGGATCTGCGACGCAAAGAGGCTCTGCAGCATGTTGTTGTACAGCACGAACATCCCCGTGACATGCGACACGGCACCCTCGACGGGCGCTTCCCCGAGGCGATCCCGAACCCGCGCCAGCAGCTCCGCCCGCACGAGATCCGCATCCGTCTCGCGCACTCGCGCCAGCAGGCGCACCTGGGAGAGGTCGGCCGACGTGTACGGCCGCAGCGCTTCCCGCGTCAGATCTTCCGGCACGCGCGAGAGCAGCATGCGCAGGAGCGGTGGCCCGACCTTCAGCTGCCGAACCATGGGGCTCGGATCGCTTTCGATCGCGCTCTCGATCGTGCGCACGAGACTGGTGATCGACTGCACCTTGCCCACCTCCGGCTGCTCTTCCAGCCAGGCGTGGAGCTCGTCGAGCTGCTGCAGGCGGTCGGCGTCGAGCCAGAAGTCGGGCTCCTCCGAGGCCAGCACGATCTCGAGCGGCGTCGTGCCACCGAGCCGCTGATCGAGAAAGACCATCCCCTCGTGAATGGGGCTCGTCTCGTCGAAGTAGTCGACGAACCGGTTCTCCACGTCGAGCCGCGCGACGCCCACTCCGAAGGTGACCGTCAAGACGAGCGCGAGTGCCACCACCGCGGGGCGGTGCGACGTCGACCATTCGGCGATCCGTGTGAACGGGGAGCCTCCGTCGAGCTCGCCGAGATGCCGGGCCGGAACGCGGCCGTTGCCGAGGAGCAGTGCGATGGCCGGCAGCAGGAGGAAGCTCAGAGCGTAGGCGACCGCAATCCCCACCACCATGATCCAGGCGAAGTCCATCACTGGCCGGATCCGACTCACGTACAACGAGCCGAACCCGACCATCGTGGTGAGCGCGGTGTAGAAACAGGGCCGCGCCATGTCTCTCACGCTGCGGGAGACGAGTACGTGATGGGAGGCGTCCGGGTGGGTCGCGTGGAGCTCGCGGAAGCGCACCACGATGTGCACCACCATCGCCATGGTGACGATGAGCAGGAGGGAGACGAAGTTGGAGCTGACGATGGTCGCCGGCCGGTCCAGCATGCCGAGCAGCCCGAGTGTGCCAAGCACGGTCAGCGCGCACACCGCGGTGGGAATCAGCGTCCACCGCCAGGAGCGGAAGACGAGGAGGAGCACCAGCAGGGCCAGGAAGAGCACCGCGCCGCCGAAGACGCGCATGTCGCGCTCGATGTAGTCGACGATGTCGACCGTGATCATCGGCACGCCGCCGAGATGGATCTCTCCCATGGCGCGATGGCGCTCGATCACCGCCCGGATCGCCTCGATCTGCTCCCGGCGTGCGTCCGACCACACCTCGTCATGGCGCCGCAGCTCGCGGTCGATCTCGCGCAGGTGCGCGCTCTGCTCGGCGCTCAGCGAGCCGGCGTCCCGCACATCCCACAGCTCGTACCGCTCCTGCTCGAGCTCGGCGACACCCTCCTGCGGCGCAAAGGTCACCTGAAGCGCCGTCGTGATGCCGTCTTCGCTCAGGAGCGCGTCCGAGAAGAGCGGGCTCCGACGAAGCTCCTCCCGCGCGAGCTCGAGATCGGCGGCCGGGTCTTCGAGCGTCAGGAAGCCCTCTCCCAGCTGCGCGAGCCCCCGGTTGGGGCTCTCGAAGAGGGGCACGTCGAGCACGCTGGTCACGCTGGCGACGCCGTCGACCGCCTCGAGCTCGTCGTCGAGGCGACCCAGGGCCGCAAGCGTCTCCGACTCGAAGAGGTCGCCTTCGGGAGTCACGGCGACGAAGACGCTGTCGTCGCTGCCGAAGGTCTGTCGGGTCGCATCGTACGTGCGCAGGTCGGCGTCGTTCTCGAGCACGATCGAGTTGCTGCTCGCGTCGACGCGGAAGTCGCGCACGGAGGCGAGCAGGAGCGCCAAGGGAACCAGCGCCAGCAGCAGGGTCGGCCCGGGATGCTGCACGATCCACCGGAGCGGATCGCGGATCGGCTGCGCACCCGACAGCGCGTCGTCGGACGTGGTCTTCACCGGAGGCCTCCTTGCGAGCTCGTGGGACGACCCTGGGACACCTCAGCCCGCAGCGGTGGGTGCCAACAGCAGCACGAAGAGCAGGAGCGCCGCCGCGGCCGCCGCCCAGAGCTTGAGCCGGTAGAGGCGCTGCAGCTGCTGCAGAGCGACCATGAGGTGGTCGATGTCGTGCGCGTGGGTCTGCGTCAGCGTACGCAGCGAGCGCTGTGCGCTGAAGCTCAGCGCCCCGCCGAGGCAGAAGTAGAAGACCAGCGGCAACAGCGCGACGAAACCCGGACCCCCCATGTCGATCAGGATCACCGTGCCGAGGCCCAGGCACATCAGGGCAAGCACGAAGAACACGAGCGAGCTCGTGCCGATTCCACGCGCCAGCTCCCCCACGATCACCTCCTGGCTCCGAGTGAACTCGTACTGCTCTTCCGAGGATCGCTGCGGGACAGCGGCGGTCGGCGTGCTCATCGTCTGCGGCTCCTTTCCGACACCAGTCTTCTCGCTGGGAAGGCCCGGCGCGATACGGAGAAACCGAGATCGCTGGCAGCCCTCAAACGGTGAGCGCAATCACCCAGAGAACGACGAACCACGCCGTGGCGGCCCATGTGACCGGGTGCTCTTCACCCGCACGAGGTGGGCCTGTACGCACAGGACGAGCATCCAGGCCAGGCAGAAGACGCCGTGCACGACGAGCTTGGGATCGCGGTTGCTCGGCTGCCCGACGTCCCAGAGCAGGTTGTCGGAGAACCCCCAGACCGAAAGCGCGAGCAGCAGGGTCGTGACCGCCGGGAAGTCGTCCCGAGAAAGCCGTGCCCTCCAACCCTTGGCCTCTAGGGGGCTGCTGAAAAGCCCCCTAGGGCACTTCTCCGATGTCACGAGCTCTCCCCGGACCTCATTGCCGAGACAGGCTTCGCCGCCCGGCAGACGGCTGCCGGAGCACGTCAGCTTCGGGAGACCGCCGCTTGTGGATGTCGCAGCCAATGGAGCGCGTGTCGATCAGCGTCTCCGCCGGCTGGCCACCTGGGCTTCGGATGACCAGCGTGCCACCCGAGAGCCCCGGGACGAAGTGGGGGCTCCCCTGCCGTAGGTAGGCGTCGTAGCCCAGCCATCGCAGCTCGAGCTCGAAGGGGACGTCCGTCGAAGACGACACCAGGAGCCAGTAGCTGTCGTTCACATCGCACGCGTCGATGATCTTCGCCTGGATCTCCCAGTTGGTCTCCGCGAAGAAGTAGAAGAGCACGGAGTCTCGCGTGCGCTGCGGCGCGACCCGCGCGACGTGCCCGCCGCCCGAGTCGTCGAACCAAGCCACAGACAGGCACATCTGCTCGACCGGGAACGCACCTCTCGTCGGGGCCATCGCTGCAGCCACGTCCCAGGCGAGGCCGTCCGCGTCGGAGCTCACATCGTCGGTGAAGCGACAGTGGTTGCGGCCGATCTCGCCCGGGCCGGACAGTGTCCACTCGAGACCCATCACCTGCGAGTCCGGCCCCAGCGGGAGCGTCAGCGGGAGCTGCTCATCCACCGTCGAGACGACCAGGTGGTACACGTTGTGAGCGAGGAGCGGCCACCGAACCGTGATCTCGTCGGCTGCATCGGAGACGTCGTGCGTGGCCACGAGGTTCTTTCCGGGCCGCGACGGATCGAAGCTCTGCGCGTAGAGAAAGAGCACCCGCGGAAACTCGACCGGCTCGGTGAAGTCCAGGTCGATGTAGTGCGTGACGACGCGCTGCACCATGGTGTAGGTCCCTGTTTCGCTCACGTAGAACGCGGAAGACTCCCAGAATGCGTCGCCGCGCTCGAGCGACCCGACGGCGGGTCGCTGCCAACGCTCCTCGAGCGCGGGATACGCCGGAAACTGTGCGCCTGCTCCGAGGAAGGTCCGTGGGCTCCCCTGAGCCTCGAGGGGGCCACTGGCGACGTGAGCCGCCCATGCAAAGGCCACGATCCATATGCAAAGTCGACTCATTGCAGGTCACCCAACGCCTGGGCGCCGAACTCCGGAGACCCGATTCGAATCGGCGTGCGCTCCACCCACGTGCCGCGCGTGAAATCGGGGATCTCGACCGGGCGCGAGCCGTTGGCGACCGACATCTCGCTGCACTCGCAGATTGCGCTCAACGCCGCCGCGTCGTACACGTCCATGTCGGTCGCCTCGCCCCGGCGCAGACATTCGATCAGGCGATAGTCCTCGAGATAGTCCATGCCACCGTGGCCCGCGCCGGCCGCCTTCTCTTCGAGCTCACGCCACAGAGGGTGGTCAAACTCGTCACGATAGAGGGCGGCGTCCTCCCACCGATGACCCTCCGTGCGGCCCTCGATGAACACGCGATCGGGGTATCCCGCGAAGGTCCCTCGGGTTCCCTGGACGAGGTTGATGCGCGAGTACGGGCGCGGCGTCGTCGTGTCGTGCTGCACCATGATGGTGCGGCCGAGCTTCGTGCGGATGAGGCTCGTGTTCATGTCGCCCAGCGCGTACGTCTGCTGCGCCCGCGGATCGTCCTCGCCGAAGCGCTCCCGGGCGTAGAGCGTGAGACCGCGCTGGACGGTGCTCATGGAGACCAGGGTGTCGAAGGCGTCGCCGCGGTTGATGTCCATGCAGTTGGCGACTGGCCCGAGGCCGTGGGTCGGGTACAGGTTGCCGTTGCGCGTCTTGCTGTGGTCGAGGCGCCAGAGGCCCTCGTTCTCGTCCGAGAACTTGATCGCGCGCAGGTCGTGGATGTAGGCGCCCTCCGCGTGGATGATCTCGCCGAGAATCCCCTGGCGCGCCATCCGCAGCGCCATGAGCTCGGCACGGCCGTAGTTGCAGTTCTCCATCATCACGCAGTGGCGCTCCGCGCGCTCCGCCGTCTCCACCAGCTGCCAGCAGCCGTCGAGCGTGTAGGCCGCCGGCACCTCCACGGCGGTGTGCTTCCCCGCCTCCATGGCGGCCACGCAGACGGGCACGTGCCACCGCCAAGGTGTGGCGTTGAACACGAGGTCGATGTCGTCGCGCTCGAGCAGCCGCCGCCAGTCTTCGGGGCCGCGAGTGTAGAGCTGGGGGCCAGGCCGGCCGGCGTCCGTCACCCACGTCGCGACCTCTTCGGCCCGCGGGGCATCGATGTCGCAGATCGCGCGCACGTCCACCCCGTCGATGCCGAGGAAGTTGCGCACGTGACCGCCCCCCTGGAGGCCCACGCCGACGAAGGCCATGCGGACGGTGTCGATGGCCGGCGCGCGGAAGCCCTCGGGTGCCCGGTAGCTCGGGGGAGCCTGCGCCACGGCCCGCCGCGGCAGCCCCGCAACGAGCGCTCCGGCACCCATCGCGGCGCCACCCAGGAAGCTCCTGCGACTGTGGATCGGTCTTCGTGTCATGACGTCCTCCTCGGGTCGGGATCGGAGTCTACGTCGCCCCAGAGGACGACGAGGCCGACGAGCACGGCCGGCATGAACTGAAGCAGCGCGCGCGGAAACGACGAGACGATCCAGAACACCGGGTCGACCGGCGCCGAGACGTACACCGCCACGAACAGGCCGAGCTGCGCCGCAGCCAGCAGGCCAAACGGGCGCGACCGGGCGGCCACCAGCAGCACCGGCAGGGCGAACACGATCCAGGGCAGGGAGTGCCACTCCTCGACCGAAAGCTGCCGCAGGAGCTGCTCCTGCACGATCGGCCACCGAAAGGGGTTGGGGGACCCGACGTTGGTCGGTTGAAAGAGGTCACGGCTGTGCGCGAGCAGCCACCACGGGCCGACCGTCAGGAGCGCAGGAGCCGCGCCGGTCAGCAGCGCACGCAAGGCCCCGGGCTCGCGCGAGGCAAGCTGCTTCCGGCCGGCCCAGGCCCAGAGGGCCAGCAGCACGAAGGCGAGCGGAATTCCCTCGATCTTGGACGACGCGGCGAAGGCGGCTGTCCATGCGACTCCGCGCCGCACCTCCGCGGACAGGGGGCTGCCGCCGCCGCACCGCTTGGCCTCGAGCAGCCAGGCGGCACCGGCGACCAGCGGGAGCGCGACGAACAGATCCGCACCACCCGCCTGGTAGTAGCCGGCGCAGAACGCGAGGAGGCCTGCGCCGAGGCCGAGGGTCCCCAGGCTGGCCGCCAGAGGACGGGCTCCGGCGAAGAGACAACGCCCGCCCACGGCGAGGAGGAGGCCAAGCGCGGCGGCAGACCAGAGCATCTGCACCCGTTCCGCCCAGGAGCCGGCCAACAGTGCCAGCGCCGCAAACTGCTCACTCACCAGCATCGGGTAGTCGGGGTGGGCGAAGCCGTTCTCGGGCAGCTCGAGGTAGGTCCAGTCGATCCGCTCGCGCTCCGCGAACCGACGTCCCTTGACTCCCCAGTGGTACACGAAGTCGG
Source organism: Candidatus Multivoraceae bacterium (assembly GCA_965223385.1). Lineage (GTDB taxonomy): Bacteria > Acidobacteriota > Thermoanaerobaculia > Multivoradales > Multivoraceae > JBCCLJ01. Next base: position 647,582 of record CBDCWR010000005.1, read on the forward strand.
AGGCTGTCGCGCGGTACGTGGCGCCGAGCGCGGCAAAAGCGACGCCGGCCGACGCGGCGACCGTTCCGGGAAGGAGCGCCTCGACCCCACGGCGGGCTCCGGCTGCATCTGCACTCTCGGCGGCGCTTCCTGCCGAGGCACGTCCAAGCACCCACGAGGCCACGCCCACCACCACCAGCGTGCCGACCAGGACCCCGCGGCTCCAGCCGAGTGACGTCAGATCCAGCGCCTGCAGCACCAGGTGGAGCAAGGTCGATCCTGCCATCCAGGACGTCGCCAGGCGCAGCTCGACGGGCGCCTGCCCGCCGCGCCCCAGCAACAGAGCTCCGAGTGCGAGCAGCGCCAGCTGCAGGAGCAACCAGGACACGAAGGCGACCGTCATGGAGCCGCCACCTCGCCAGCACTCTCCGGTGCGAAGGGGCGCACGCTGATCCACTCGGTCCGCACGAGCTCGTCGCCGGACGGCTCTTCGGTGGGGAGCCACCGCAGCAGGAAGCTGCCGCGTGCCCCGACGTGCCGCTCTTCCACCAGCGCGCGGCGCACGACGGTGTGGCGTGGTAGGTCGTAGGCACACCACATCGAGAGGAAGAAGAGCTCCGGACCGTCGAGAGACGGGGCCTCCACCGCGACGAGCGCGCCTTCGGGCACCCGCCCCCTCACCATCATCAGGCCTTCGCGTAGGCCCTCGGTCTGGGGCCAGCCGAGCTTCCACTGCGAGGGGGGCACACCCTCTCCCGGCAACGGCCGTTCCATCACCCGAGGCAGCTCCACCCACGCCGCGTGCAGCCCCAGCCCGCAGAGGACGACGGCGCTCGCCAGAGCGAGTGCGGAGCGCCAACTCATGTCACGGCTGAGTGGTCAGGCGGAGCGCCCGCTTGACGGCGAACCAGCGGTCACGGATGCGCCAGAACCGGCTGCGGCGCATGTTGGAGAGCGTCGTCTCGAGCGCGAGCACCTCGTCCTTCTTGCGGTGGTGATTCTCACGCGCGGCCAGGTACAGCGCCGATTCCAGACAACCGGCGAAGAGCACGCTCGTTGCGCCGCCCGACGACCGCGCCAGCAGGAACAGCGGCACGCTGCCCCGCCGGACGTCGGATGGCAGCCGGAACGAGAGGTCGAACCCCGAGTGAAGGTAGGCGTCGAGCCCTTCACCGTGCCCCGGCAGCCCGAGCTCGTGCAGATGCTCCGCGAGATCGGGCCGAGCGTAGAGCTCGGACTGCCGGGCCACTGTCTCGCCCCCGAGCACGGCACGCAGCTCGGCCGGCTCGAACCCCGGACTCCGGTCGAGAGCCCACCCCGCCATCCGGATCTCTCCCGCGTCGATCGTGCACAGCTCCACCTGCCCCTGCACGCCGGCGTCGAAAGGCATCCCGGCGGGGTCGTCGCCATCGCGGCACACGATCCAAAGGTCCTGGTGATTGCAGAGCCCCCGCGGGATGCAGCGGGCACGCGCTTCGGGAGCCGCCTCGCGCACCAGGCGCGCCACGAAGGTCTCGGTGACCCAGGTCGAGCCGTAGTCGTGCACGTCCAGGGTGCGGCTTTCGCTCGAAGGAAAAAACGTGATGCCGGAAGGCCTCGGTTCCCCGACGTGGGGCGGCATCAGACTCGGACCGTGCACCGTGAACGCCAGAACGCCGCCCGGAGCGACGGCGTCGAGGAGTCGGTGCAGCCACGGGCCGAACCGGGCCTCGGGAAGATGCGTGAAGAGCGATCCGGCGTACACGAAGTCGTGCGTTCCCGGGCTGCACGAATCGGGGGTGGGAGCGGACGGCACCGTCGCGACGCCCAGCGTCTCCGCCTGGAAGTGGAGGGCACCTTCGAGGATCTCGGCCACGGTGACCCGGCCCGGCCCGAGCTCGCGCCGCAGGAACCGGGTCACGCGGCCATATCCTCCGCCGAAGTCGAGGAAAGACCCGACCGCGTTCCAGCCGCCGAAGCGCCACTGGGCGACCTGTCCCAGGAGCGAGGTCACCTGCGCCCCCGAAGAGAAGTACTCGAGCGTCGCCAGGTCCGCGTCGAAGTGCCGTTCGAGCGCCTGCGCGAGCATCTCGTCGCGCGGATCGACGGTGAGAATCGGCCACTCTGCGCCGGGACACACCTGCGCCAACAGCGGCTCCAGCCACGGGTGCTCGGACGGGCTCTGCACGGGGGCAGTTTACGCGCAGGCCCCCGTTCCCTGAACCTCTTCCAGCACGCAGCCGTAGAACAGCTGCAGACGACTCCCGCAGCGCTTGCGGACACGACGCCGGATCCCCCGATCTGCCGACAACCTGCTAGTGTTTCCCTGCCCCATCAACCGACCGCCGCCTCGGATGCGGTGCAGGCTTCAGAGCCCGAATGAGCCATCTCGATCCACTCGAGGCATCGACCGACACCTACCCGGTTTTCGCCGAGCTGCTGCCGGACCGCGTCATCGACGCCGGCCGCTACCGCGTGCGCTTTGCGCGCAGCCCGGTCGACCTCGACCAGATCCTGAAGCTCCGGTTCGAGGTGTTCAACCTCGAGCTCGGAGAGGGTCTCGACGCTTCGTTCGCGACGCGCCGCGACGAAGACGAGTACGACCGGAGGTGCCACCACCTGCTGGTCGAAGACCTGCGCAACCACGACATCGTCGGCACCTACCGCCTGCAGACGCTGGAGATGGCGGCCGCCGGCGCCGGCTTCTACAGCGCCGGCGAGTACGACCTCAGCTTCTTTCCTGCCGACGTCGTCCGCAACTCGATCGAGACGGGCCGTGCGTGTATTCGCCGCGACCATCGCAACCGCCAGGTGCTTTTCCTCCTGTGGAAGGGTCTCGCGAGCTACCTGCAGAGCACCGGGCAGCGCTTTCTCTTCGGCTGCTGCTCGCTGACGAGCCAGGATCCCAACGAGGGTATTGCGCTCTATCGCCAGCTCGAGGAGCAGGGGGTCGTCCACCCCGACTTCGACATCCCCGTGCTCGAAGAGCTGGAGTGCCTCCAGAACGGCCCGCTTCCGGAAGACGTGATCCACACCCCGACCCTCTTTCGCACCTATCTGCGCTACGGCGCCAAGGTCTGCAGCCGCCCGGCCATCGACCGGCAGTTCAAGACGATCGACTACCTCGTCGTCTTCGACGCGGCGCGCATCTCCGCCAAGACGCGCAAGCTGTTCTTCGATTGAGCGTCGGCTTCTCGCGGTGCCCGGCGGCACGGTAGGGTCCCTGCGACATGCGCTCGCTGCGACTCTTCTGGCGTTCGTGCGCCATCGCTCCCATCACTCTGGGGTCCTGGCTCGTGCTCCTCGTCGGACTCGTGCTGCTCGCTCCCCATCCGCCGAGCCAGAGGGCCTTCCGGCGCGGGGTGTTCCGGACCTGGTCCCGCCTGCTCCTGTGGGTCCTCGGCGTCCGCGTCGAGGTGGAAGGAGAGCTCCCGCCCCAGCCCGTCTTCCTCATCTCGAACCACCTGAGCTACCTCGACATCCTGGTGCTGGCGAGCCTCGTGCCCGCTCGTTTCGTCGCAAAGGCCGAGATCTCCGGCTGGCCGCTGGCCGGGTGGATCAGCCAGTCGGCATCGACCATCTTCGTCGACCGGAGCTTGCGCCGTGACGTTCTGAGGGTCGGCGAGCTGATCGCTGACGCCCTCGACGAGGGGGACAGCGTCGTGCTGTTCCCGGAGGGGACGAGCACCAACGGCCGCACCGTCGACTCGTTCAAGACACCGCTGCTCGCGCCGGCGGCGGCTGCCGAGCTGACCGTCATGACGTCGACGCTCGGCTACGAGACGACCCACCCGGACCCGCCGGCGTTCAACGCGGTCTGCTGGTGGGGCCTGGCACCGTTTGGCCCCCACATCGTGGGCCTCCTGAAGCTCGGCAAGGTCAGGTCGCGCGTGGCCTTCGGGTCCGATCAGCACCAGGAGACCAACCGCAAGCAGCTCGCCGCCGACCTCCACGCCGACGTCCTCTCGCGCTTCGAGCCCATGGTCGACCACGAGCCGGCCGACCCCTGGGAAGGCGATCCCCGCTCGGAGTCCTCGATGTCATGAGGCGGGTCGCGGTCTGGGCCGGGGTGCTCTACCTCGCGGTCCTGCTCGCTTCCACCGTGGCGCGGTGGCGAGGCGAGGAGGAGGTGCCACCGGGGCGTCAGCTCGCACGCGTCGCGAGCGTCGAGGGTTCGGGCGCACGGGGGGAGCCGGTGCGCGTCGGCTACTTCGACTGGCCCGCCGTCGAGGGCGCGGGCACGGCGGCGCCGATCGTGCTGCTGCACGGCTCGCCCGGGTCGGCAACCAACTTCCGGGCCCTCGTGCAGCCGCTCACGCAGTCGCGACGCGCGATCGCCATCGACCTGCCCGGTTTTGGCGCCTCCGAGCTCGACGTCCCGAACTACTCCGTGCGCGCCCACGCCGTCTACGTCGCAGATCTGCTCGAGCAGCTCGGCATTCCCCGCTACCACCTCCTGGGCTTCTCGATGGGAGGGGGCGTGGCGCTGCACCTGGCGGAGGACCATCCGGACAGGGTGCTCAGCGTGTCGATGGTGGCGGCGATCGGCGTCCAGGAGCTGGAGCTCCTCGGCGACTACTCCCTGAACCACTTCATCCACGGCGCCCAGCTGCTCGGTCTGGTCCTGGCGCAGAACCTGATCCCCCACTTCGGCGTTCTCGACGGTTTTCCGCTCGGTCGCGAGTACGCCCGGAACTTCTACGACACGGACCAACGCCCGCTGCGCGGCATTCTCGAGCGACTCGAGCAGCCGCTCCTCGTGGTGCACGGGCAGCACGACCCGCTCGTCCCTGCGGAGGCTGCCGTCGAGCACGCTCGCCTCGCCCCCCACAGCGAGCTGCAGATGCTGGATGCGAGCCACTTCTTCATCTTCCGGGCCGATCCGCGCCTCGTGCAGCCTCTCGAGCGCTTTCTTCAGGCGGCCGAAACGGGCACGGCCCCGCGCCGACACGACGCCCTCCCCGAGCGTGTCCGTGCCGCCGAGGCGCCTTTCGATCCGTCCGTCATTCCGCCGTGGGTCGGCCCCGCCCTGCTCGTCGTGCTGCTCGTGCTCGCGCTCGCCACCTTCGTGTCCGAGGACCTCACCTGCATCGCTGCAGGCCTCCTCGTCGCCCAGGGGCGGCTGGCGTTCGCCCCCGCCGCCCTCGCCTGCTACGTGGGCATCGTGGCCGGGGACATGCTCCTCTTCTGGGCAGGGCGCTACCTGGGTCGCCCGGCACTGCGGCGGCGGCCGCTGCGGTGGTGGGTGAGCGAGCGGGCCCTCGACGAGAGCTCGCGATGGCTCGCGCGTCGCGGCGGCATCGTCGTGCTTCTGAGCCGCTTCCTGCCGGGAGCGCGGCTCCCGACGAACCTGGCCGCCGGGATCCTGCGCACGAGCGCCCTGCGCTTCTTCCTCTACTTCGCCGCGGCAGGAGTCGTCTGGACGCCACCGTTCGTCTGGCTCAGCGCCAAGCTCGGCGACCAACTGCTTCCGCGACTCGGGGAGTTTCGCAATGGCGCTCTGCTTGCGGTCCTCCTCCTCGGGCTCCTCATGTGGCTCGTGCGCCACCTCGTGCTGCCCCTCCTCTCCTGGCGCGGTCGCCGCCGCCTCGCCGGGGCGTGGGGCAAGCTCACCCGCTGGGAGTTCTGGCCGTGGTGGGCCATTTACCCGCCGGTGATCCTCTCCATTCTGCGCCGCGGGCTCCAGCACCGCAGTCCCACCCTCTTCACGTGCGTCAACCCGGCCATCCCGGGCGGCGGCATCGTGGGGGAATCGAAGTCGGACATCCTGGAGGCTCTCGGGAACACGCCCGCCCTGCCCCGCTGGGCGAGGCTACCGCCCGGCCCGATCGCCGACCGGGCGATCCGGGTGGCGCACTTCGTCGACGAGCACGGGCTCGACTATCCGATCGTGCTCAAGCCCGATTGGGGAGAGCGCGGCAGTGGCGTCGCGATCGTGCACGAAGAGGCGGAGATCGGCCCTTTCCTCGAGCGCACGCCACAGGCTGCGCTGGTGCAGGAGTACGCGCCCGGACTCGAGTTTGGTGTGTTCTACGTGCGCGGACCCGAGGACGCCAAAGGCCGCATCCTCTCGATCAACCGCAAGGAGATGCCCTCGGTGCGCGGCGACGGACACTCGACGCTGGAGCAGCTCATCCTGCGCGACCCTCGCGCGGTCAAGATCCAGAACATCTACCTGGCGGAGAACCCCCACGCCCGCAGCTACGTGCCGGCCGACGGCGAAGACGTGCCGCTCACGGAGGTCGGGGCGCACTCCCGCGGCACGCTCTTCCTCGACGGCACGGAGCACATCACCGACGCGCTCGCCAAGGCCTTCGACGAGGTGCACGCGGGCTCGAAAGGCATCGACTTCGGCCGCTTCGACGTGCGGGTCCCGTCCGTCGAGGCTCTGCGCGAGGGGCGCGACTTCAAGATCCTGGAGCTGAACGGAGTCACCTCGGAAGCGGCACACATGTACGACCCCAAGTACGGCCTCCGCGACGCCTGGCGCATCCTCGCCGACCAGTGGCGCGTGGCGTTCGAGATCGGAGCACAGCGCCGGCGGGCCGGCCAACGCCCGCTCGGGCTGCTCAGATTCCTGCGCCTCGTGGCACGCGGCGGATCGTCGTAGCCCGCAGGCAGACTCCGGCGCGATAGAGTGGAGAGCGGGCGCTTGCGCCCTCTTCTCTCATGACTGCCCCGACCACCTCCAACCGGCCGGCGACCATCCACTCGTTCGCCGAGCCCGAAGGCGCCTACGACGACGTCAGCCTCGGCGAAGGCTGGGGTTTCCTGTCGCTCGCGTTCTTCTTCGCGTCGCTCGCCACGCGGCCGCTCCTGTCGGCTCTGCCGTTCGAGTACCGCGGCTGGGACCAGATTCCCCCACGCGCGGTGACCCTGGTGCCGATCTTCGCCCTGATCGGCTTCGTGTGCGCCTACATCGGTCGTCGGCGCGGTGCGATCCCCCGGCTCGCGCTGCTCCTCAACGGAGCCGTGCTTTTTCTCTCGTCGCTCCTGATCGGCGCCCTGCTCCTCTGGCGCTACGCGCACAGCTAACGCGCTCGCTTCCGGCGGCCCGAGCGGCCGACGTCAGCGACGGAGCGAACGCTTGGGGCGGACCTTCCGCCGACTCCGGTTGAGCTCGACGTAAGGCTCGACGCCCGGCGCCGTACAGCGCGGGAGCTTCCGCCCGAGGGTGGACTCGAGCAGGCGGACCATCTCCTTGTCGCGCCACGTCGCGATACTCGAGGCGACCCCATCGGCGCTTCCGCGCGCGGTGCGGCCGGCGCGATGCACGTAGTCTTCGACCTGCTCCGGAAGGTCGTAGTTCACGACGTGCTGGATCTTCGGCACGTCGATCCCGCGCGCGGCGACGTCGGTGGCCACCAGAATGCGGACCTTGCCCTCACGGAAGCCGCGCAGCGCCTTCAGCCGATGCCGCTGCGTGCGGTCGGAGTGGATCGCGTCCACGGCATGGCCTTCGCGCTCGAGAACCCGAGACAGCCATTCGGCGTCGGACTTGCGGCGCGTGAAAACGAGCGTACTGCCCTTCTCGTGCTCGAGGATCGAGAGAATGCAGGGGCGCTTGTTCTCTTCCGACACCAGGTACAGGCGGTGCTCGATCCCCTCCGCCGCCTTCCCGTCGGGGCGGAAGTCGACCATGGCGGGATCGTTCATGAAACGCTGCGAGAGACGCTCGATCGGCGGCGGCATGGTGGCCGAGAACATGAGCGTCTGCCGCTCCTCGGGCACGAGACGGAGGATGTCCTGAACCTGCGGCAGGAAACCGAGGTCGAGCATGTGATCGGCCTCGTCCAGCACGAGCACCTTCAGGCGCCGCAGGTTCACGTTGCGCCGCTCGACGTGGTCGAGCAGCCGACCGGGGGTGGCCACGAGGATGTTGGGCTTGCGCGAGCGCAGCCGATCGATCTGGGGGCCGATCTTCACCCCGCCGATGAGGCACTCGGAACGGATGCCCTGGTCGCTGAACAGCTGCAGGAACGCCTGCGTCTGCAGGGCGATCTCGCGGGTCGGGCTGAGGATCAGCCCTGCGGCGAAATCCGAATCGGCGACCCGCTCCACGAGCGGCAGGCCGAAGGCGGCCGTCTTCCCCGAGCCCGTCTGCGCGAGCCCGATGACGTCACGTCCCTCGAGGGCCGTGGGAACCACGGCCGCCTGAATCGGGGTCGGGTGCTCGAACCCGGCGGCGTCGACTCCATCCAGGACACGGTCTCCGAGCCCGAGGCTCTCGAAAGACGTCGACTGGTCGGCGTCCTGGTCAATCCCACCGCTATACACGGCGAGAGTATAGCCGACGCCCGAAGTCTAGTTGTACCAACGCTTTCGCTTGATCTCGAGCGGCGCCGCCTCGCTGCCGGCCGTGCCGGTGTGCCCGGACCGATCGCGGGCCTCGACGTAGAACCGGAGGTTGCGATCGCCGTGCACCGAGGGATCGATGCTGAGGCGGAACTCGCCCTCGCCCGTGCGCTCGGCCTGCACCTCGATGAACGAGGTCGCACGCGCTTGGCGAACGAACGCGCGCACGCCGACGACCTCGTAGTCGTCCTGGACACGCAGCAGGACCTCCGCCGCGTCGCCGCGCCGGAACTCGGGCTCTCCGACCACGTCGACGCTGGGCGCCTGGCGATCCAACTGCTGGAACTGTTCGGTCAGCTCGGCCCGCAGTGCGGCGAACGGCGCGCGCCGGTCGCCGGGGAGCTGGGCACCGTCGATCATCTCGATGCCTTCGTGAGGACGCCGACGCTCGCCGGTCTCCCGCGCGGCGGCGAGCAGAGTGTCGAAGCGCCGGTCGGAGGCCCGCTCCTGTGCAATGCGGTCCCGACGGCCAGAGGATCCGGAGCGTCCAGGCTGCGCGGCATCGATGCGGTCCAGAACCGTCTCCGCCTCCTCGAGACGCCCGGCGGAGATGAGCACGTCGACCCGCGAGTCGAGGATCCCGAGGACGCGGTCCACCCAGCCGAGGGCGTCGGCCGAGGCCCGGTCCTGACCGCGGTAGTCGAGCGCCACCTGGAGGGCCGCGACCGCGTCGCCGTCTTCCAGGGCACCTTCGAAGTCGCGGTTGGCCTGCACGAGTGCGCGGCCGCGGTCGATGGCGGCGGCTCCCCCAGCGGATCGCACGGCGACCTCTTCGCCACGATTCATGGCGCGCAGGACCCGCTGCACGCGGTCCGGGCTCGCCCGCTGCAGCGCAGCCGCCAGCCCACGCTGCACCTGGTCGACCCGGAGCAGCACGAGGGTCTGCTCGAAGGAGCGCACGGCCTCGCAGAGCTCCGGCGCCAGGTCTCCGTCTGCCTCCAGCTCCAGGATGGGGGCGAGCGCGCTGCGCGCGGCCAGCAGGTTGCCCTCGGCCGCCGCGTCCATGGCCGCGAGCAGCTCCGCCGGCAGCGCCGCGTCCGGGCGCAGCTCGTCGGAGACGATCAGCTCCGGATTGGGCTCGACGGCCACCGGAGTCTGCACGACCGGCGTGGGCTCGGGCTCCTCCTCGCCACCTCCGAGGAGGGCGCGCACGACGAGCACGAGCCCGAGCAGGAGGAGGAGGCCCCCGACGGCAGCCGCCGCGAGAATCCACGGCAGCTTGATGCGCCCCCCCGTGCGGGGCTCGGCGGCCGGGGCCGCAGCAGCGGGCGCTTCGACCGCGGGGGGCTTGGGCGACGAGGATTTCGGTGCCGCGACGGGCGGCTCGGGGCTCGACGGTGCCGGCGCGTCTTCAGCTGCGCTGGGAGGTGAAGGCGGGGGCGCGGGCGGAAGACGTTCGGCGGGGGCGTCGTCGGCGTTCGGAATCTCCGGCGGCGCCTGCTCCACGGTCGGAGGCTCACCCGGAGGCGGTGGCGCCACGGGCGGCGTCTCCGGCAGCGGCGTGCGCACGGTCGCATCGGAGCTGGCATTCGGGATCTCGGGCGCCGCCATGGGAATGGTCCCGGAGTCGACCCGCGGCGGGGCGACGCCCTCTTCGGTGCTGGCCTGGGCCGGGAGCGCGACGGTCTCGGAGAGCACCGGCGGCGCGGGCACCGTGTCCTCGGGCGCCTCCTCGAGCTCGGGTTCGGGGACGGTGTCCACCGTTCCCGTGCTTTCTGCCGCTTCGGCGAGCGCCTGCTCGGCATCGTCGGCTTCCGGCGCCGCCGCCTGCTCCTCCAGGGCGGCCGCCGAGATCTGGACCGTCGCACTCGGGCTCACGGGCGGCGGCGGTGCGTCCGGAGGTGGTGCGACGGGCGGCGGCCCCCCTTCGGGTGCGGCGGTGGGCATCGCCACCGTGGCCTCGAAGTTGCCCGGTGGAGCGTCGTCTCCCGGCAGAGAGTCTTCGCCGGACGCCGCGGCCTGCTGCGCTGCATACGCCGCAGCTGCGTCGGCGGCGGCTCCAGGCTCCATCTGCACCGTGGCGTCTTCCGACGGCGCGGTCGGCATGGGCTCGGTCGAGTCGTTTTTCGGCACCGCCACAGGCTGGGTGTCGGAGACCGCACGCGCGGTGCGTGGCATGGCGTGCTGCAGAGCGCGGGTGAGCTCGCTGTAGGCACCGGGTCGCTGCTCCGGATCCTGGATCAGGCAGCGCTGCAGCACCGCACGGAGCTCCTCGGCCCGCCCGAGCTGGTCGCTCAGCTCACGCGAGAAGCGCACCGTGGGAGAAGGTGTGCCAGCCGCCGCGATCTGCGCACCGAGCAACCGCGCCGACATGAGGGCCACCGAGTACAGATCCGCGCGCCACAGGGCCTCGCCGGCCCGCCGCGGCTGGAGCAGCTCGGGCGCCGTGAAGGTGTGGATGGGGCCGTCACTCGAGCTTTTCGGCGAAGCCTGACGATCCACGGTCACCAGCGAGGGTCCCCAGCCGATGAGCTTGGCGCCCTCCTCCCCGAGAAGGACGTTCTCCGGCACCAGGTTCAGATGCACCAGACCGTGCAGCGCCAGCGACTCGAGGCCCTCGACCGTACGCAGCATGGTGGTGAGGACCACCTCCACCGACGGCGACTCGACCTCGGACAGCGAGGGACCTTCGATCCAGCGCGTGACGAGGTAGGCGTCGCCGGACGCCGCCACGCCGCCCGCCACGATCTCGGGCAGCGAAGGATGCTGCAGGGAGCGCAGAATCTCGATGCCCGACTCGAAGCGCTGCGCATCCGCGGCACGGTTGGACGCACCGAGGGTGAGGAGCTTGACCGCGACAGGCTCGGCGGTGTCTGGATCGAGGCCCCGAAACGTTCGGGCGACGCCGGTCCAACTGAGCACCTGCTCGAGCTTGTAGTGCGACGTGAGATCGAGCGGAGTCGCCATCCCCGCGAATTATACGCTTCGGATCATGCAAGCGAGCCAAGAGATGGCTCCCGGCCCGAGAGCAGCGCACGAATCTCGTCGACGAGCGACTCGCTGCTGAACGGCTTCTGCAGCACGCGGGTTCCCTGCAGGCTCTCGTGGTCGAGGAGACGATCCGCAGCGGTCTTCTGCCCGGAGATCATGAGGACCCGCACCTGGGCGTTGCGCTCGCGCAGCTGCTTGGCCAGCGACACGCCGTCCCGGTTCGGCATGACGATGTCGGTGACCACGAGGTCCACCCCATCCTCCAGCGCTTCGTAGAGGTCCAGCGCCTGCTCGCCGTCCGCGGCGACCGTCACCGCGTAGCCGGCGCTGCGCAGGCGCCGCGACAACAGGTCACGCGTCACGTCCTCGTCCTCCACCAGGAGCACCCGCGACCCACGCGCGCGCGATCTCCCGGCCGGCGACTCTCTGCGCTCCGCAGGTGCCCGAGCGAAACGGATCTCGAGCGTGCCGCCGTCCGGAGCAGCCTGGCCTCCGGCCCCGCGCAGAAGCGCCGCAAAGCCGGGCTCCAGCCAACGCGCCGGGCCGGTCTCGGCATCGTCTGCGTCCACCGCCAGGACCACCTCGTCGCCCTCCGACCGAGCCGTGAAGCCGAGCCGCCCCCGTGGGCAGCGCTGGCGCATGATCACGGCGACGTTCACGAGCAGCAGCTCCAGTCGGTGGCGGTCGGCCCGCACGTCCGGAAGGTCCGGGAGGTCGACGTCCAGGACGATGAGCCTGCCGAGGGCACTGCGTAGAAGCGGGCGGATCTCCCGGAAAACCTCGACCAGCGGCACGCGCTCGTCCTCCACTCCGGCGCGCTCCGACGACAGGCGTCCGAGCTGGTGCGCGAGCTGGGTTGCCGCTCTCGCCGAGCGCTGAATCGAGAGAAGAGACTCCGAGGCGGCGGCATCGGTGACGTCCTCGGCCAGCAGCTCGGAGGAGCCCAGGACGATCGCCAGCTGGTTGTTCAGCTGGTGTGCGATCGCGCCGGCGAGGAGGCCAGCCGCTTCCAGCCGGCCCGCGGCGACCTCGCTGCGCAGGTCTTCCGCCGGTCGCTGCGCCACGAGGGCGTGTCGCATGTCACCCTCGGAGTCCGACACGGCGAGCAGCTCGAGCTCCGCCCCGTCCGGCTGGCGGAGGCGAAGAGCTCCGTTGTCGGCATCCTCCAGATCACGCCAGATCTGCTGCCATGGCTCGAGTCGCGGAAGGAGCCGTTCGACCCGGACGCGGCCTCCGCCAACGGCGTGCAGCGCCGAGCGGAGCGCGCCGCCTGCCGCCACGACCGCGCCCCGCCCGTCGACGAGTGCCGCGTCGAGGCCAAGCACCTCGAGAAGGCGCATGGCGACCCGGTCCGGACCGGAGCCCGGTCTCGCGCGCTCACGCACCGGCTTCGCGCAGCCCGCATATCCCAGCAGAGCGCCGAGGCCGTCGAGGCACGGAGCGAGCGAGATCGACACCTCCTGCTCGCTGCCGTCGTGGCGGATCAGACCCGCGCGGCAGCTCATCCCGGCTGCACCGGCCACAGCGCGTCGCCACTGCTCCTCCAACTGCGCACGCAGCGAGGGAGAGACGAAAGCGAGCCAGGACTTCCCCTGCATCTCCTCGACGGTTCGACCGACGCTGGCGGTCCATGCCGGACTCACCTGTTCGAGCCGTCCCCCGGCATCGCAGTGGAACCGAATCTCCTCCGCCGAGTCGGATAGGGTTGTCGTCTTCATGGAAGTCAGGGGCTCCGTTCAGGCCAGGGCAGGACACACCGTCCACCTCACGCTAGGCCATGTCTGGGGTCCGTCGTAGGTCTGCACCGTCGGATCTCCCCGTCGGTCAGCGTCCTACACCGCTCCAGACTCCGGACCTCGAGCCATGTGTGCACTGAACATCCGCCCAGCGAGCCAGCGCCTTCCCGCCGGGAGCTCGGCGCCCCCGAAGATCAACCGCGGCCCGGCGGTGAGCTCCGTGCGACCCGGTCTGCCGCTCCCCGATCTGCTTCATGCGCAGCCGTTCCTGGGCGTCGACGCCCAGGCGCTCCAGGAGATCCTCGGCATGGCGGTGCTAGGGCGTGAGCTCGGCACGCAGATCCACGACGCGCTCGCCGCGGCGCACGTGGCCGGCTCGACCTGGGATCCGGCGTTCTTCGCGGACGAGCTCTTCATCCAGAGCCTCGTCGACGCCTGCTTCACGCTCGAGCTGGACGGTCGCACCTACCCGGTCAACCGGACGTTCCTGCACCGCACGATCGTGCACACGCCGACCGACCACGCGACGATCACCTTCCGCCAGGAGATCCTGCGCGAGCTCGAGACCAGCCCCGAGCTCCTCCAGAAGACGCACGAGCTCTACAAGCTGATCTTCGACCTGATGTCGCTACACAAGGCACCGGGCTACCAGGCCACCCTCGACGTGGCGGCATTTCACCTCGACCTGCTGAAGCAGACCCGTCGGGTGATCGATGCCATGAAAGACGGTTTCTCCACGGCAAACTCCGGTCTGCGGCGTCTGCACGAGACCGCGTGCGAGATCCAGGATCGCCAGGAGTACAAGACCCTCGCGCGCCTCCTCGAGTACGAGAAGGGCATGGCCCGAATGTCGGTCGATCTGACCATCGGGGGCGACGGTCGGATCCGGTCGCTGTTCATCCGGGAGCTCCAGGAGGACGAGGCGAGCCCGTTCTTCGTACGCCCGCTGCGCCGGTTCTTCGACCGCCTGCGGCTGGCCTTCCGCGGCTATCCCATCAGCAACCGGGAGCTCATGAACAACCTCATCAACGAGGTGTTCGCCACGCTCTCGCCCTATTTCGTGCCTCTGGTCCAGCTCCTCGGGCACCTGGAGCTGTACCTGACGGCCCGGACGTTCAAGGAGCGGGCCCACGCGCTCGGGCTCGACGTCTGTCTCGCCGACTTCGACGGAGGTCGTCCGCTGGCACTCGACGGGCTCTTCAACCCGCTGCTCCTCGTGCAGCAGGCGACCCCGGTTCCGACGCGTGTCGCCTGCACGGCCCCGCACCAGGTGACTCTCATCACGGGGCCCAACTCCGGCGGCAAGACGCGTCTCCTGCAGGGCATCGCGCTGACACAGCTGCTGGGCCAGTCCGGGCTGTACGCGCCGTGCGCCAGTGCCTCTCTCCGCGTCGAGAGCGGGCTGTTCGTGTCGCTCATCGAAGACGAGTCGGCCGAGCAGACCGAGGGGCGGCTCGGCCGCGAGCTCATGCGGATCCGCTCCCTCTTCGAGCGCATGGCCACCGGCTCCATGGTCATCCTCGACGAGCTGTGCTCCGGCACCAACCCGTCGGAGGGTGTGGAGGTGTTCGCGATGGTGCTCGAGCTCCTCGAGAAGGTGGGCCCGCGTGCGTTTGTCACCACCCATTTTCTCGACTTCGCCCGGTCGCTCGAGTCGGCACCGATCGTCGAGAACCTCGAGTTCCTGCAGGTGGAGATCGACGACCAGATGGTGTCCACGTACCAGTTTGTCCCCGGCGTCGCCGAGACCTCCCTCGCGGCGCTCACGGCGCAGCGTCTGGGCGTCACCTTCGAGCGCCTCTCGTCGCTCATCCGCGATCCGCAAGAGCCGCAGCCGACCGCTGGCGATCCCCCCGAAGAACCCGGCGGCTGAGGCCGGAGCCGCGGGGCCCTTCCGCGAACGGCATCTCCGACGGGGCGTGCCCCGGTCCTTGGTACACTCGGGGCTGGCGAAGGGGCTCGCGCGTTGGACAAGATCGGCAAATACGAGATCATCGACAAGATCGGTGAGGGCGGCTTCGGAGTCGTCTACAAAGGCAAAGATCCGTTCATCAAACGGCTCGTTGCCGTGAAGACGTGCAGCTCGGAGAACGCCGACATCCAGAAGCGCTTCTTCCGCGAGGCGGAGATCGCCGGCAACCTGCACCACACGAACGTGGTCACCATTCACGACTTCGGCATCGAGGGCACGACGCCCTACCTCGTGCAGGAGTTCCTGAGCGGCGACGATCTCGACGTCGTCATCAAGAAGAGCAAGGAGCCGATCCCGCTCTCGATCAAGGTGCGCTACCTGCGCGGCATCGCGGAGGGGCTGAACTACGCACACGCGCAGGGCGTCATCCACCGCGACATCAAGCCCGCGAACATCCGCATCCTCGACAACGACCGCGTCAAGGTCATGGACTTCGGCATCGCGAAGCTCAAGGACCAGGAGAGCCAGCTCACGCAGACGGGAATGACGCTCGGAACGGTGGCGTACCTCTCACCGGAGCAGCTCCGCGGGCAGGACGTCGACTACCGCGCCGACATCTTCTCGTACGGCATCCTCGCGTACGAGCTGATCAGCGGCCAGCGCCCCTTTCGCGCCGACACGATCCACTCGCTCTTCTACCAGTTGCTCAACGAGCCCGCGCAGAGCCTCGAGGAGCTGGACGAAGGCGTGCCCGGACCGCTCAACGAGGTCATCCAGAAGTGCCTCGCCAAAACTCCCGAAGAGCGCTACGCGAGCTTCTCCGAGGTCATCGCCGACCTGGGCCGCGTGCAGAACGAGCTCGGCGACGACGACAACGAGAGCACCGACCTCTTCATGCCGTCGGTGCCGTCGGGAACCGAGTCGACCGGCAGCTCCATGCTCGCCGCGAAGGCACGCGCGGCCATGGAGGAGGGAGACCTCACGGCCGCCGAGCTGACCATCAACATGGCCCGGCGCGACTACTCCTCCGAAGAGGACTTCCGCGCGGACTTTGCCGCACTCGAGGCGGAGGTCGAGTCGCTCAAGCAGGACCGCGACACCGACCTCGAGGAGCAGGACACGCTCGAGCGCCCGTCGGCCTCGCCGGAGCGCAAGCAGCAGGAGCTGCCGCTCCTCAAGCTCCGCGTGGAGTCCCTGCTCCAGGAGGGCGAGCTCGAGAAGGCCGAGGCTGCGACGTCCGCAGCTCTCGCCGAGCTCGGCCCCGACACGGTGATCAGCGATCTGATGCGGCAGATCCAGAAGGCCCAGAAAGCCACAGCCGCCGCGACCGAAGAGGCACCCAAGGAACCGCAACCGCCGCGGAGCACGTCGGTCGCGACGCCCACTCCCTCTCCCGCGCCACCCCCGGTCACGCCGACGCGCACGCCGGAGCCTGTGCTGTCACGGCCCTCTCCCGCCGCCACTTCCCCTGAGGCTCGCCGCCCGCCGTGGCTGTGGATCGGCGTCGCCGGAGTCGTCGGCATGGTGGCTCTCGTCTTCCTCCTCTCGCGTCTGTTCGGCGGGGACGATCCCGCGCCTGCGGTCGACCCCTCCCAAGACCCGACGCAGCTGGCGTCGAACGCGCTGGAGGAGGGTCCTTCTCGCACGGAGCAGGAGCGGAACCCGACCCCAACCTCGACGCGGCGTTCGTCCGGCGTCGAGACACCAACGGAGACCGGCGAAACGCCGAGCGATCCGCAGGCGGACGCCGCCACGAGCAGGGGTGCCGCAACCCCCGAACAGGAGGCGCCTGCGCGCACGGAGCCGGAGCGCCAGCAGGCACCGCCGCCGTCGCAGTCGACGCGCCCCGAGCGAACCGAGCCCCCTCCCTCTCGCACCCAGCAGCAGCAACCGTCTCCGGCGCGCTCCGAGCCGCAGCGCACCACGAGAGCTCCTCAGAGGTCCACACCCGAGCGGAGCACCCCCGAGCGCACTCCGCAGCGCACGCCGGCGCGGTCGCAGCAGCCCTCACGCCAGGCCACGCCGCCGCGCAACGAGCCCCAGCCGAAGCCCGCACAGCCCGAAGCGGAGAGCTTCAGCATTCAGGAGATGGAGGAGCAGGCGAGCATCCGTCAATCGATCGACGTGTGGCGCGACGCCTGGATCAGCCTCGATCACAACCTCGTCAACGACATCTTCCCGAGCGCAAACCTCCGGCGCAGTGACATGCGCGCGTTGCGGACCGCGGAGGTGTCCGTGGGCTCCTGCTCGTTCGAGATCGACGGCGCCAGCGCCACGGCGCTGTGCCCGATCAGCCGGGTCGCGACCCCGAAGCGCGGCGATCCACAGACCGTCCGGCTGCGCGGCTTCCGCCTCCAGAAGAGCGGCAGCCGCTGGGTGATCGCCGAAGAGCTGCGCTAGCTCCCGGCTCCGAACGGTTACTTCTGGCCCTTGCGCCGGGAGGCCTGGAGGATGCGCTTGCGCATCCGGAACGCGTCCGGCGTGACCTCGACGAGCTCGTCGTCGCGAATGAACTCGAGCGCCTCGTCGAGGGTGAGCTTCTTCGACGCCTGGAGACGGATGAGCTCGTCGGCAGTCGAGCTGCGCATGTTCGTGAGCCGCTTCTCGCGCGTGATGTTCACGTCGAGCTGGGACGGCCGATTGTGCTCGCCGACCAGCATGCCTTCGTAGACCTCGTCGCCGGGCTCCACGAACAGCGTCCCTCGCGCACGGAGCCCCTCCACCGCGTAGGCGGTGACGCGCCCGGTCCGGTCGGCGATCATCGCGCCGAAGCGGCGTTGTGTGATGTCGCCCTGCCACACGTCCCAGCCGTCGAAGATGTGGTGGAGCACGGCGGTGCCCCGCGTCTCCGACATGAGGTCACTGCGCAGGCCGATGAGACCGCGCGCAGGCACCCGGAACTCCACGCGCACACGACCGCTGCCGTGGTTGGTCATCTTGGTCATGCGCCCCTTGCGCGGCCCGAGCAGCTGGCTCACCGTGCCGACGTACTCCTCCGGGCAGTCGACCACCAGGATTTCCATGGGCTCGTGGCGCCGACCGTCGATCTCACGCACGATGACTTCGGGCTTGCCGAGGCCGAGCTCGTAGCCCTCGCGCCGCATGGTCTCCACCAGCACGGCGAGCTGCAGCTCCCCGCGGCCCATCACCTGGAACACGTCCGGGCTGTCGGTGTCGGCGATGCGCACGGCGACGTTGTGCTGAGCTTCCTTCACGAGCCGTTCGCGGATCTTGCGGGACGTCACGAACTTGCCGTCGCGCCCGGCGACCGGCGAGTCGTTGACGCAGAAGAGCATCGCGAGCGTCGGCTCGTCCACCTCGATGGGCGGCAGCACGCGCGGGGCCTCCGGATCGGTGATCGTGTCGCCGATGGCAATCTCCTCCACACCGGCGACCGAGATGATGTCGCCTGGACCAGCCTCCTCGATCGGAATGCGCTGGAGACCCTCCGTGCCGAACATCTGACTCAGCTTGGCGGGGGCGAGCTGCGCTTCGTCGCGGCCGACGACCACCGCAGCGCCGCGGCGGACCGAGCCCGCCACGACGCGCCCGATCGCCAGGCGGCCGACGTAGTCGTCCCAGTCGAGGTTCGTCACCAGGATCTGCAGCGGCTCTCCCGCGATGTAGCGCGGTGCCGGCACCTTCTCGACGATGGTGTCGAGCAGGGGCGCGAGGTTGGTGTCTTCGCCGTCGGGCTCCGTGCGCGCAGTGCCGGCCTTCGCGTTGGTGTAGAAGATCGGAAAGTCGAGCTGCTCCTCGGTCGCCCCGAGATCGATGAAGAGGTCGTACACCTCGTCGAGCACCTCGGCGGAGCGCGCGTCGGCGCGGTCGATCTTGTTGATCACGACGATCGGGGACAACCCCTCGCCCAGCGCCTTGCGCAGCACGAACCGCGTCTGCGGCAGCGGCCCCTCGCTCGAGTCGACCAGCAGGAGCACGCCGTCGACCATCTTGAGGGTGCGCTCCACCTCACCACCGAAGTCGGCGTGGCCCGGAGTGTCGACGACGTTGATGAGCACGTCGTGGTGCCGGATCGCCGTGTTCTTGGCCATGATCGTGATGCCGCGCTCGCGCTCGAGGTCGATCGAGTCCATGACGCGCTCGGCGACGCTTTCGTTCTCGCGAAAGACGCCGCTCTGCCACAGCAGGGCGTCGACGAGCGTCGTCTTGCCGTGATCGACGTGCGCGATGATCGCGAGGTTGCGCACGTCCGCGCGCTCTGAGCATCCCTCGGCGAGCGAGGTCTCGGTGTCGTGGGTCATGGCGTGGGGTCGCCGGCACGCTGGATGAAGCGCCCGGCTCCTATGGGGTGAGAGAGGTGAGGTGGGATCAGGCGCCCGAGCCGGCTGGTGTCACGCGCCCGGAAACGGCTGGGGTGCGCAGCTCGGACGAGCCGGCGCGATAGCAGATGAGCATTCCGAGCTGGACGCCGGCAGAGACGGCAGCCAGCAGGAGGTGAGCCGGCTGCAGCGCGGGCGGCACGGCCAGGTAGTACATGAGCGCCCCGACGACGATCTCCGCGACCAGTACGGCGAGGAGGGCCACGCCCAGGCGATCGAGGGGCGATGCGCTCCTGCGCGCACGGCGGAGCTGGTGCACGAGCGCGACGTTGGCGGCGAGGACGAGGAGCGAGAACGTGCGGTGGAACGACAGCCCGAAGCCGAGCTCGGCGACCCATTCCGCGCGGGGCACCGCCGCCTCGAGCAGGAGGTCGACCGCCTCGCGGATCTGCGTGCCCAGCCCGATCTGGACGGCCGACAGCAGCAGGCACACGGCAAACAGCAGACCGAGCGTGCTGCTCGGCGCCACGGCGTCCGGTGCGATGAGCGAGGCCTGCGAGCGGGCCATGGCGTAGATGAGCAGACCGACGATCACCAGAGCGAGCAGCATGTGCGCGGTGACCAGCCACGGCAGCAGGTTGGTCGCCACGACCACGGAGCCGAGCCAACCCTGGAAGCCGACCAGGAGGAACGCTGCGAAACTGCACCACACGATGACCCGGTCCACGCCGCCGCCAAAAGCCCGCCAGGCGGCGATCCACGTGCCGAAGATGAAGATCCCGATGAGCACGCCGATCAGCCGGTTGACGTACTCCGTCCACGTCTTGACCACGTTGAAGCGTTCTTCGCCGTAGCCGTGGTCGGCGTAGATCTCCTGGTAGTTCGCGGGCAGCTGGTCCTCCGCAGTGGGCGGCACCCACTGCCCGAAGCACTTCGGCCAGTCCGGGCAGCCCATGCCGGAACCGCTCGCACGCACGAGCCCACCCACGAGGATGAGCAGGTACACCGAGACCACCGTGATCAGAGACCACCGGCGGAAGGTGCGCGCCCGGCTGTCCGAGGCCTTCCCGGTCGCTGCTTCGGCGTTCGCCATCCGAAGATCTTCAACCATTCCCAGCACCCTGACAAGGGCCGTTCGGACCCGCCCGCGGGGTACACTGCGGCGGCACCCCTGAGGTTCATCGGCACGGTCTCGGCGAGGATGCCGAGCGCTCCGGAAGGAGCTTCGCCGCGCATCCCTTTTCGGAGGTCTCGACACCCATGAGCGTCTTCCTCGCCGAGGTCATCGGCACCGCGATTCTCGTCCTTCTCGGCAACGGCGTCGTCGCCAACCAGCTCCTCGGCAAGACCAAAGGCCACGGCACCGGTTGGTTGATGATCACGACCGGCTGGGGCCTCGCCGTCGCCATGGCGGCGTACTCCGTCGGCCGGCTCAGCGGCGCGCACCTGAACCCCGCCGTCACCCTCGGCCTGGCCTCCATCGGCCAGATGGACACGGCACTCGTGCCGACGTACCTGGGCGCCCAGATGGTCGGGGCCTTCCTCGGCGCGGTGCTCGTCTACCTCACCTACTTCCAGCACTGGGCCGAGACCGACGACGCCGGCGCGAAGCTCGGTTGCTTCGCCACCGGGCCCGAGATCCGCAACGGCTTCTGGAACCTCCTCACCGAGGCGGTCGGCACCGGCATGCTCGTCTTCGGCATCCTCGCCATCGGCGCGAACGCCGGCGAGCTCACCCAGGAAGGCAACATCGACCTCTCGGCCGTGTTCAGCACGGGCCTCAACCCCCTGCTCGTCGGCTTCCTCGTGTGGGCGATCGGCATGTGCCTCGGCGGCCCCACCGGCTATGCGATCAACCCCGCCCGCGACCTCGGGCCGCGCATCGCCCACGCGCTCCTCCCCATCCCCGGCAAAGGCTCGTCCGACTGGGGCTACAGCTGGGTTCCGGTCGTCGGTCCGATCCTCGGCGGCGTCGGTGGAGCGCTGCTGTTCCAGGCCCTCGGCATGTAGCGGGCGGTCTTCTCCCACGATCTCCCGTCCTTTCCCTTCGACTCTTCTGCTTCAGGAGTTCACCGCATGAGCCGCTTCGTTCTCGCCCTCGACCAGGGCACCACCTCGAGCCGCGCCATCGTGTTTCGCAAGTCGGGGCTCGCCGCCGCCTCGGCCCAGAAGGAGTTTCCTCAGATCTTCCCCGTGCCGGGGCACGTCGAGCACGACCCCGAGGCGATCTGGAAGACCCAGCTGCAGACCGCCCGCCAGGCGCTGCGCAAGGCCAAGGCCAAGGCCAAAGACGTCGCTGCGATCGGCATCACCAACCAGCGCGAGACCGTGGTGCTCTGGGAGAAAGGCAGTGGCAGGCCAATCGGCAACGCCGTCGTCTGGCAGAGCCGCATCACGGCCGATCGCTGCGAGAAGCTCAAGGCGAAAGGCCTCGAGAAGAAGTTCACACGCAAGACCGGCCTCGTGCTCGACCCCTACTTCTCCGGCACGAAGATCGGCTACCTGCTCGACAAGCACAAGGTGCGGGCGAAGGCGCGCAAAGGCGAGATCCTCGCCGGCACGATCGACAGCTACCTGATCTACCGCCTCACCGGCGGCAGGGTGCACACGACCGACGTCAGCAACGCGAGCCGCACCCTCCTGTTCAACATCCACACGATGGATTGGGACCAGGAGCTGCTCGACATTCTCGGCGTGCCGCGCGAGATGCTGCCCGAGGTCTGTGACTCGAGCGAGATCGTCGGCATGACCGACAAGAAGCTCTTCGGCGAGAGCCTGCCGATCGCCGGCATCGCCGGCGACCAGCAGGCGGCGACGTTTGGCCAGGCGTGCTTTCGCAAGGGCATGGTCAAGAACACCTACGGCACCGGCTGCTTCATCCTGATGAACACCGGCAACGAGCCGGTCGCCTCGAAGAACGGCCTGCTCACCACCGTGGGCTGGCGCATCGGCGGGCGCACCACCTACTGCCTCGAAGGCTCGGTCTTCGTGGGCGGCGCCGCCGTGCAGTGGCTGCGCGACGGCCTCGGCCTCATCCGCCGCTCGGAAGACGTCGAGGAGCTCGCGGCGACGGTACCGGACGCCGGCGGGGTCTACATGGTCCCGGCATTCGTCGGCCTCGGCACTCCGCACTGGGACCCGTACGCGCGCGGCATCCTCGTCGGGCTGGAGCGCGGAACCACCGCGGGGCACGTCGCCCGCGCGACGGTCGAGTCGATGGCCTACCAGTCGCGTGACGTCGTGGCCGCGATGGAGGCCGACGCTGGGGTGCGACTCAAGGAGCTTCGCGTGGACGGCGGCGCGTCCCTCAACAACGAGCTGCTGCAGTTCCAGTCGGATCTGGTGGGCCGCACCGTCCGCCGCCCGAAGGTCAACGAGACCACGGCGCTCGGCGCCGCCTACCTGGCGGGCATGGCGACCGGCTTCTGGAAAGGCACTGCCGACGTCACCCGGAACTGGGCCGTCGACCGCGAGTTCAAGTCGAAGATGAAGCCGGCGCAGCGCAAGAAGCTGCTGCGCGGCTGGGATCGCGCCGTGGAGCGCTCCAAGGACTGGGCCGACCGGGCATGAGCGTCACGCTCGGCTTCCACGGCGCCGCACGCACGGTGACCGGCTCGCGCTACCTCCTCACTCTCGGCTCGGGCGACAAGGCACAGCGGATCGGCGTCGACGCCGGCCTCTTCCAGGGCTACCGCTCCCTGCGCGAGCTCAACTGGCGCGACCCGCCGTACGATCCGTGGACGGTCGACCAGATCCTGCTCACCCACACGCACATCGATCACGCCGGCTTCCTGCCCCGTCTCGTGCGCCGCGGCTTCAAGGGTCCGATCTACTGCACGCGGTCGACGCTCGAGCTCGCGCGACTCCTCCTCCCCGACAGCGCGGAGATCCAGGAGGAGGACGCGCGCTACGCCAACAAGAAGAAGTACAGCCGACACGAGCCTGCGCTTCCCCTCTACACGGTCGAGGACGCCAAGGCGACCCTCAAGCAGTTCGAGCAGATCGACTTCGGCACGTGGATCGACCTCGGCAAGGCCCGGGCGCGCTACCACGGAGCAGGCCACATCCTCGGGTCGGCCTCCATCGAGATCGAGCTCGAGGTGGGCGGAGCGACGCGCTCTCTGCTCATGAGCGGCGACATCGGCCGCTACGACATGCCGCTGCACCTCGATCCCCAGGACCGCGTCCCCAGCGACTTCCTCGTGTGTGAGTCGACGTACGGCAACCGCGAGCACGACTTCGAGCGCTCGATCGACGAGCAGCTCGCGGAGCCGGTGGGCGCGGCTCTGCGCCGTGGTGGCACCGTCCTCATCCCGGCGTTTGCCGTGGGGCGCTCGCAGCAGATCACTCTGATCCTGCGCCGCCTCATGAAGTCGGGCGAGATCCCCGAGGTGCCCGTGTTCATCGACAGCCCGATGGCCGTCGACGCCACCAAGGTGTACTCGCGCCACCTCGACGAGCACCATCTCGACGGCGACGTCTTCGAAGACGGCCGCAACGTGCTCTTCCCGGACAACGTCGAGCTCTGCCGCTCCGTCAAGGAGTCGAAGAAGCTCAACGCGAATCGCAGCCCCAAGATCATCGTGTCGGCGTCGGGGATGCTCACCGCGGGCCGTGTGCTGCATCATCTGCGGCGCCTCGCGCCCGACCCCAAGAACCTGATCGTGCTCGCGGGCTACCAGGCTCCCGGCACGCGCGGCCGCGACATGTTGCAGGGCAAGCCCACGGTGCGCGTCCACGGGCAGGACGTCCGGGTGCGGGCCCAGAGCATGTCGGTCCGCGGCCTGTCCGCGCATGCCGGGCGCAGTGAGCTGCTGCGCTGGCTGGAGAGTGGCGGCACTGCTCCCTCGCACACCTTCCTCACCCATGGCGAGGCCGATGTCGCCTTCTCTTTCGCCCAGGACATTCGCCGCAAGCTCGGCTGGGAGGTCAGCGTGCCCGAGCTGGACGAGACCGTCGATCTCGGCGCGCTTCTGCGCGACTAGAGGGCCGGTCTCGGCCGCGGCGGCGCGGCGCTCCTGCAACCTTCGCGCTCCGCCACTCGTCAGAGAGAGGAAGCGCGTCGCTCCGGCGCCGGCCGTCTGGGACGAACCGCGATATCTCCGAGCGCGCGCGTCGTACTACCGAACGAGGGAGCCCCACGTGGACCCTCTGCTCCCGTCGCGAAGCCGCCACCTCGAGGAGATGAGGAAGATGATCCCCACACGCCGTCGCTCTCGCATCCCCGCCGCGCTCACCCTGGCCACCGCACTGGTCGCCGCTGCACCAACCTGGGCCAAGAAGGCCAAGGTGGACCTGCCCGAGAAGGTCACCTACGCCGAGCACGTCGGCACCCTCCTCCATGACAACTGCGTCTCCTGCCACCGCCCCGGTGACATCGCACCGATGTCACTGCTCACCTACGACGAGGCGCGCCCTTGGGCAAAGAGCATCGCCAAGGCGGTCACCGACGGCACGATGCCGCCGTGGCACGCCAACCCCGACCACGGCGCGTTCCGCAACGACCGCAGCTTGAGCGCGCGGGAGAAAGCCCTGCTGGCGCGTTGGGTGAAGCAGGGCGCCCCGGCGGGAGACCTCTCCCAGGCGCCCGCACCGCCCGAGTTCGAGGAGTCCTGGCGGCTCGGCGAGCCCGACCTCGTGGTCACCTTCGACAGCGTCGACCTCCCCGCCGATGGCCCGGACGTCTTCCGCGACCTCATCGCCGACCCGGGGCACACCGAAGATCGCTGGATCCGCGCGATCGAGGTGCTGCCGGGGGACCGAAAGGTCGTCCACCACGTGATCATCTACGCCGGCAACGGAAACGAGGAGCCGTCGTCGGGATGGCTCGGAGCCTGGGCGGCCGGAATGGACCCGATGACGTTTCCGAAGGGCACGGCCAAGCTGCTCCAGAAAGGCCACGTCCTCGTCGCCGACATGCACTACCACCCGAGCGGCGAGCCGGCCACCGACGCCACGAAGATCGGGATCCACTTCTACGACGGCGAGCCCGAGAAAGAGCTGATCAACCTGTGGGTGCAGAACGCCAGCTTCAAGATCCCTGCCGGCGCGAGCGACCACGAGGTGCGGTCGAGCCACACCTTCACGCAGGACAGCACGATCCACGCGCTGCTCCCGCACATGCACTACCGCGGCAAGGACTTCACCTACACCGCCACGTTCCCCGACGGCACGTCGCAGACCCTGCTCCAGGTGGACAGCTACGACTTCAACTGGCAGACGAACTACGAGCTGGAGAGCCCGCTCGTCGTGCCCGCCGGAACGAAGATCAACTGCGTCGCGCACTACGACAACTCGGAGGACAACCCGTACAACCCCGACCCCACGCGCGACGTGACCTTCGGCAACGAGTCGTTCGACGAGATGATGATCGGCTTCGTCGACTACGTCGTCAACGACGGCAGAAGCCCGGAGACGGTCGAACAGCGGCTCACCAGGATCCGCACGGAGCTCCTGGCGCGTGACGGCGTCGTCTTCGACGTCACGGTGCACGATCCGGACGGCAGCATCCCGTCCGTACTCCATCTCCCTGTGTCCGGCGACGGCCAGTGGTACGTGCCGATCAACGGGCACGTGTTCGAGGGAGCGGTCGCGGGCATCGAGCGCGAGGGATCTGAGCTCCGCGCCAAGTACGACGCACCCATGGGCATGCTCGACGTTCTCGCGACGCTGAGCGAGAGCCGCATCGAGGGGGAGGTCAGCCTGGGAGACCAGAAGCTCACCTTCTCGGGCGACGCCGCCAAGCCGTAGCAGCCACAGCCACGGCAAGGCCTGCTGCTGCTCAGGCCGGGCCGAAACCGACCCGTGAGGCGGCTCGTAGAATCGAGGCGTGGGTTCTACGACTCCCTCGCAGGAGCTTTCGTTCCGTGAGCTGACGCTCCACGCCATGACGTGCGGCGCGGCGGCGATCGTCCCGGTGCCGTTCGTCGACGACTTCCTGCTGCGTCAGCTGCGTCGCCGGTGGGTGCGCGATGCGCTCACGGCCCACGGCGTGCAGCTCGACGCTCGCGGTGTCGATCACCTCGCGGGAATCCGCAGCCCGACCGGTTGGCAACGGATCGTGCGCTTCGTCTACAACGCCACTCTCAAGCTGGCCTTCAAACTGGTGAAGCGCGTCTTCCGCAGCATCTTCTTCGTCCTCGCCGTGAAAGACGCGGCCGACGCCGCCTCGAAGGCGTTCCACCGCGGCTTCCTGGAGCACCGCAGTGCCGCTCGGATGGCCCAGCACGGACCCGTCGCAGGCGAAGAGACGCTGCTCGCCACGGGCTGGGCGATCGACCGCGCCTGTGAAGAAACGGACACCCGCGCGGCCCAGCGAACGCTCAAGACGGCCCTCGAAGGCTCACGCTCGTTCCTGCGCAGTCTGCGCCGGCGCTGGGGGTGGTCCAGACGCGGCAGGTCGGCCGAAGAGCTGACGCAGCAGACGGCGCGCGACACGTCCCACACCGTGGTGGACGAGGTCGCGGAGGAGCTTTCTCGCACCACCTACCTCGAGACGCTGGACGAACGCTGCGCACAGCTCACCGAGTACTGGTCGCAGCCCTACTTCCACGCCACTGCGGCCTCCCCCGGGCCCCACAGCGAGCAGGCCGAAGCCTGACCACGCCTTTACCGCGGAGCCCGTCGGGTTCAGAATCCGCAGAGCCGTCGCCGCCCGGAGCGACGATCTCCCCACCCCGCAGACGCACCGCTCTCTTCACCCAGATGCCCCAGTCGATCGGTTCCGCCCAGGCGCGCCGCCTCCTCGAGCGCGTGAAGCACCGGCTTCCGACGTCGTGGAATCACGGCTTCCTGGAGGCCCAGAGCCTGCCGCCCAGACAGGAAGCCGCGCTCCGTTTCCTGACGCTGAACCTGGCCCACGGACGGGTGAAGCAGCTGCAGGGCATCTCCACGCGGAAACAGACCGAAGATCACCTCGAGGTCGTTGGTGACGTGCTCCGGCACGCCGAGGCAGACGTCGTCGCGCTGCAGGAAGCCGACGGCCCCTCCTCCTGGAGCGGCGAGTTCGACCATGTGGAGCAGCTGGCAACCGTTGCCGGCCTCGAGCACCACCTCCGCGGACCGCACAACTCGGTGGGATTCGGGCGCTTCCAGTTCAACTGGGGTACCGCGCTGCTCGCGCGCCACCAGCTCGTCGACTCCGACTCACTCCGCTTCGGCCAGACGTGGCGCGATACGAAAGGCTTCGTGGTCGCCACGATCGACGTGCCGGCTTGGGGACGCGAGATCGACGTGGCGTCGGTTCACCTCGACTTCCTCGCGCCGCGCGTGCGGCGGCGTCAGATCGTCCAGATGGCCGAGGCGCTGCGTGAGCGCGACCGGCCGCTCGTGCTGCTCGGCGACCTGAACTGCAACTGGTTCCAGGAGCCGCGCTCCCTCGAGCTCCTGATGCGCGAGCTCGAGCTCCGCGCCTTCGAGCCCACGGCGCACCGCCCGACCTACCCGGCCGGTCGGCCCTGGGTTCGCCTCGACTGGATTCTGGTCTCGCGCGAGCTCGATTTTGGCCCCGTCCACGGCTCCCTCGCCGACCGGGTCTCCGACCACCTCGCGGTGGTCGCCGACATCGTCCCTGCGGGCAGACCCTAGGCCTCGAAGAGCTCCCCCTCGATCTGGGTCACCCGGTCGGCGGGAACGCCGAGAGCGCTGGCGAGCTCACCCAGCCACGCCCGTTCGGAGGCGACCATCTCACCGTCGGAGCGCAGCATGGCGATGGCCAGTGCAACGAGCGCCGTCGGGTCTTCGCCCGCAGGGTAGTCCGCAGCGAGCGCAGCCGGAGCGGCTGGCGCGAGCAGGTCTCCCTGGATGCGCTGGCGATCGGTCTCCGGGAGGTCGCTCGAGCTGAGGTGCTCCTGCAGCAGGCCCCGCTCCTCGGCCGCGATCTCGCCATCCGCGAGCGCGGCCGCCACGACGGTGCGCAGCGCGACGACCTGAAACTGTGCATCCCCCTCCTCGGGCGGCTCTCCGGGCAGAGGCGGGAGCGGCGCGCGCACGTCGCTCGAAGGCGTACTCGGGAGCGGCGGCATCTCGGCTGGAGCCGCGCCTGGAACCGGCGGCAGAGAGCTGACCGGAGGTGGTGGCGTCGCCGCAGGGGCACCCGGCGTCGGCCGATTGGAGCTCGGCGGAACGACGGTTCCCGTTCCACCCGAAGGCGAGCGCGAACCGCGGAATCCTCCCTGCTGGGCCGACTGCGCGAGCATGCCTCCGGCAAGAGCGGCTCCACCGAGCGTGAGCAGGCGTCGGGAGCCGATCGCGCGCACCAGACCCCTCGCCTTGAAGCCGGTCGACTGCTCGATTGCGCCCGCCAACATCCGATCCAAGAAACCCATCTCCGCATCCCTCCTTGCGACGCCGCCCCAAACGGCCGTCGTTGCCTGCACTCTACGCTTCGTCCCTACGCGAGCGCGAGGGGAGCTGTTTCAGCAGACCCCTACGTGGAGCGCAGGCGCGTCGGCGCCTTCGGCGGCTCCAGCACGGGCTGGGCGCGGGCCCGGAGCCCCTCTTCGGCAGAGAGTCCCTCGCGCCTCCACGCGCCTTCCGCGTGCAGCAGCTCGATCTGGCTGTCGGGCCCGGCGTCGCGCGGCTTGTCGGTGTACTCGCCCGACGCGAGGAGCTCGCGCGTGCCGGAGGTGTCTTCGAGATGCCGGAACAGCACGTCGTCGCGGAGAGACACGAGAAGCGTGCGGTCGGATACCGGAATGAGCACCTCGACGCGGTGATCGAGGTTCCGTGGCATGAGATCGGCGCTGCCCAGCAGCAGCTCTTCCTGCCCACCGTTGCGGAAGTAGTACATCCGCGTGTGCTCCAGGAACCGGCCGACCAGCGAGGTCACCCGAATGTTCTCGCTGAGCCCCTCGACCCCGGGGCGGAGGCAACAGACACCTCGCACCTGGAGGTCGACCCGTACGCCCGCCGTCGACGCCTCGTAGAGCTTGTCGATCAGCACCGGATCCACGAGCGCGTTCATCTTGAACGCAAGGTGGCCGCCTCCTTCGCTCGAGTGCAGCTCGATCTCGCGATCGATGCGTGCCAGAAAGCCGGAGCGCACCGAGCCCGGTGCCACGACGAGGTGGTCATAGTCGGCCTCGCGCCAGTAGCCCGTCAGGGAATTGAAGAGGTCGAGCACGTCGCGGGCGATTCCGGGATCCGACGTGAAGTAGCCGAGGTCGCTGTACAGCCGGGCAGTGCCCGGGTTGTAGTTGCCGGTGCCGATGTGAACGTACGACCGCAGGCCCTCCTCCTCGCGGCGGACGACGCAGCACATCTTTGCGTGGGTCTTGAGGCCCACGAGCCCGTACACGACGTGGACTCCCGCGGCTTCGAGGGCTCGCGCCCAGACGATGTTGTTCTCTTCGTCGAAGCGCGCCTTGAGCTCGACGAGCACCGCGACCTGCTTGCCGCTCTCGCGCGCCTCCATGAGCGCCTCGACGATCGGCGAGTCTCCTCCGACGCGATACAGCGTCTGCTTGATGGCGACCACCTTCGGGTCGCGCGCAGCCGAGCGCACGAAGTCGACGACCGGGCGGAAGCTGTCGTAGGGGTGGTACAGCAGGTGATCCCGTTCCCGGAGAGCCTCCCAAGGGCCCTCGTCACTCGCCAGCGCCGCGCGCGGGCGTGGCTGGAACGGCGCGAAGAGCAGCTCCGGCAGGTCGAGGGAGGCGAGCTGCGAAAGCGACGACAGAGCAAGGAGCCCGGCCGACGAGTACACCTGATACGACGCGAGGCCGAGATGGCGCTCGAGAATGCTGCGCACCTTCCGGGGCATCGACTCGGCGACCTCGAGCCGCACCGCCGACCCGAAGTGGCGCTTGCCGACCACCTCGACCATCGCCGTCAAGAGGTCGGACGCCTCGTCCTCCTCGATCTCGAAGTCGGCGTCGCGGGTCACGCGGAAGGTGTGGTAGCCGCACACCTCGAGACCAGGAAACAGGAGGTCGAGGTTGTGTGCGATGAGCTCTTCGAGCAGCACGAACTCGTGGCCCGAGTCCTCGCCCAGGGGGTCCTCCTGTTCGTCGGAGTCTTTTGCCGGCACGGCGATGAAGCGCTCGAGCACTTGCGGGATCTTGACGCGCGCGAGGCGCACGCCGCCGTCTTCGTCCACGATCTCCACGGCGAGGTTGAGACTGAGGTTCGAGATGTGCGGGAACGGATGCCCCGGATCGATCGCGAGCGGCGTCAGCATCGGGAACAGTTCTTCTTCGAAGTAGCGCCGCAGGCGCTTGCGCTTCTTCGCCTTCAGGTCCGCGTAAGGCGTGACGCGCACGTTGTGCGCCTGGA
Organism: Candidatus Multivoraceae bacterium; assembly: GCA_965223385.1. Classification (GTDB taxonomy): domain Bacteria; phylum Acidobacteriota; class Thermoanaerobaculia; order Multivoradales; family Multivoraceae; genus JBCCLJ01. The sequence goes on from CBDCWR010000005.1 coordinate 678,028, forward strand.
GCTTCGGCTCGAGGTCGTCGCGCCAGCAGCGCTCCAGCTCGACGAGCTCCGGCAGCAGATACTCCCGAATTGCGGCCAGCTGCTTGCGCGCACTCATGCCGTCGGGTGGCCGTTCCACGACGCCACCCTCGAGCTGGCGACGCAGCCCGGAGACACGCACCATGAAGAACTCGTCGAGGTTGCTGGCGAAGATCGAAAGGAAGCGCACCCGCTCGAGCAGAGGGAGCCGCTCGTCGAGCGCCTCCTGCAGGACTCGATGGTTGAACCGGAGCCAGCTCAGCTCCCGGTTGATGAACCGGACGCTGCGCGGCACCTCCGTGCCCTCCTGGGGTTCTCTGCGATCGGGCTGCACCATGGTCGTTGGTCTCGCGGGTTCGTCCTGGGGACCGTCGAGCATACGAGATCCAGATGAAGATCGGCAGGTCGTGCTTCTACGGATGTCGTTCTGGCGCAGCGATTTGCAGCGCCAGCCGCTCGGCGCGGCGTAAGATCCGAAAGCCGATGAAGACGCTGTACATCCTGCGCCACGGAAAGTCCGACTGGAACGCGAGCTATGGGCGCGACCACGAGCGCCCCGTCGCGCCGCGGGGTCGCCGGGCAGCGCGGCGGGTCGGGAGGCTGCTCGAGGCGCAAGGCTGGCCCGACCACGTGCTGAGCTCGTCTGCCGTGCGCGCCCGCAACACCGCAGAGATCGCACTGAAACAGGCCTCGCAGCCCCCCACCCTCGAGATCTGCCCCGAGCTCTACGGCGCCGGGCCGGAAGAGGTCCTCCACACTCTGGCGGAAAAGGCGCAGGGAAACAGCACACTGACCGCGGGGCACGAGCCCACCTGCTCGGGCCTCGTCCGCCTCCTGACCGGCGCCACCTGCCGCTTCCCGACCGCCGCGCTCGCTCGGATCGACCTGCCGATCGACGACTGGAGCGATGCACCTCAGCTGGCCGAGACGTCGCGCGCCTGGTGCACGCTGCGTTATCTGATCCCGCCCCGCGCCCTGCCCGAGCTCGGCGGAGGAGACGGGTAGAGAGCTCAGCTCAGGCGGCGCAGCGCCAGAAAGGTCACGTCGTCGGCCGGCGGTGCACCGTCGGTGACCCGGTCGAGGGCCTCGGTGAGGCGCTCGATCACGCCAGGCGCGTCCAGGCCGGCAGCACTCTCGAAGAGCTCCCGCACCTTGCTGTAACCCACGAGGCTGCCGGCCTCGACCAGCCGCCCGTGAGGATCCGACTGCTCGGCGAACCCGTCGCTCATCAGCAGGAGGCAGTCTCCGGGCATCAGGGCGATCTCTTCGCCGGTGTACCCGGCGCGCAGCGAGGTCCCGAGCGGCAAGCCGGTGAGATCGACCTCTTCCACCTCGCCGGTGGACGCGCGCAGGACCAGCGGCGACGGCATGCCGGCCGCCGCGATGCGTACGCCACTTTCACGACACTGCGCGACCACCATCGACATCGTCATCCGGTCGAGGCGCATACTGCGCACGGTATGGGCCGCCTGGTCGAGAAAGGTCTCGGGCGAGCAGTGCTCGTCACAGGTGGAGAACAGGGTCTTGAGCACGGCGACCATGGTGCCTGCACGTGCGCCGTGGCCCGCCGCGTCGCCCACGGTGGCCGACAGGTCGCTCCCCTGCCCTGCGAAGTCGTAGTAGTCGCCTCCGACCTCCGTCGCGGTGCGCATGAGCACCGCGACCTCCCAGGCGTCGTTGTGCGGCAGGGTGCGCGGAAGCAGCGACAGCTGGAAGCGCCGCGCCTCTTCGAGCTCGCCGCGGCGGCGCTCGTTCTCGGCCGCGAGCAGCTCTTCGCGCACTTCACGCTCCCGCGCGTCACGCTCCTGCTCGAGCAGGCGTTCCTGGTTCTCCTCGAGGTCGGACGCCATGCGATTGAACGAGCGCGCCAACTGGCCGATCTCGTCCTTGCCACCGGCCGTCGCCCGTGCGCCCAGGTCGCCGGTCGCGAGGCGGTCGACCTGTTGCGTGAGCCGGTTGAGCTCCCGCGTCATCCTCCCCGACAGAGGCAGGATTCCCAGCAGAGCGAGGGAGATCATGCCGCCACCGAGCGCGAAGTTGCGTGCCGCGGTGCTCCGGATCTCGGCGAGAGACTCGCCGATCGGGCGCGCGATGCCGAACACGATGCCGGTCTCCTCGTCGCGCTGCATCACGGCGATCCAGCCACCGAGCTCCACGAGGCGCTCCTCGCTCGTCCCGCCGTAGCGCTCGACGAACTCGTCGGGCTCACAGCTCGTCAGCTCGAGCAGCGTGCCCCGATCCTCCTCGTTCACCGTGTAGAGCCCTACACCGTCCTCGGACGAGGGGTCCACCGCAAACGGGATCTCGCCCTTCTCACGCCGCGTCGACATGAGGACGGAGCGCAGGAACTTGTCGATGCTGATGTCCGCCTCGAGTCGACCGAGCACGACCTCACCCGAGCGCACGGTGCTGCGGAAGTCGTCGCCGAAGAGCCGCGCCAGCGAGCGCCGACGGCGGTCGGCGCGCTCCTGCAGCTGGGCGCGCTCCCGCGCACGCTGCTCCTCGCGCTCGGCACGGCGCTCTGCGCGCTCGGCCTGCAGCTGACGCACCCGCTCGAACTCCACCTTCACCTTCGGCAGCTCGGTGGTGAGGTGCTCGATGACCTCACGCCACTCCTCCGCCTGCCCCGGAGGCAGCATCCAGGCAGGGGCAGGTGTGTCGTTGCTCAGGTGCGGGGGCCGACCATCCGGGTTGGCGCGCGGGGCGGGAGTCGCTTCCGGTCGCGGCGGTCCAGGCGGCCCCGGGGTGGCCTCGGGAATGAGGCGGATCTCCTCGATCCACACGCTCGAATCGGCCATGGCCGCGGCCACCGCGCCGAGAGCCGTCTCGGCGACGTCCTCCGGCATGGGCGCCTCCGGCGACATGGAGCCGATGCGCGAGAAGCGCTGCCTGAAGTCGGCCCGCGTGAGCTGCATCGTGCGGGTGATGTCCCGCGTCAGCTCCGCCGTCTCCGCCTCCACCGCCTGTCGGAACGCGGCAAGAGACGTCAGATAGCTGAACAGCACGATCCCAGACAGCGGCACGATGGCCAGCAAGAGGAAGGCCGAGATCAGCTTGGCGCGAAGACTCATGGCTCGAAGGGGAGAAGAAGTGTGGTCCCTCGCGGTGTGTCACTGCGGGGCATCTCTGCGAAGAAACGCAGGGGACGCGGGAAAGTTTCCCGGCCGGCGGGCGTTCAGACGGCGTCGAGCACGTCGACCAGCGTGCGCGGACTCACGACGTCCAGCCCCGGCACGTCGAGCGCCAGGAGGTCCTCGTCGGTGCTGACGATGAGGCAGCCCGCCTCCAGGGCCGCCGAGAGGTACTTCTCGTCCTCGAGCCGCTGGCCTACGGGCGGCACGGGAGCGTCTCCGCGCACGGCGGTCGCGAGGAATCCCAGCGAGGCCGAGAAGCGCCGCAGACGCGACGTCGGCTCGCCCTCCAGCTCGCCCAGCAGGCGATCGTCGAGGAGAACGTGGTCGAGCTCCTCCAGGATCTCCGGGCTCAGCACGAGCTCGTACTCGCGTCCCTGGACGAACCGCCGCAGCAGCTGGGCACATTCGCCGTCCGGAACCAGGACCGCCTCGGCGAGAACCGCCGCGTCACAGACCACCTTCGGGCTCTTCACGGTCAGCTCCCGCGCACGCGGACCTTCGCCGCCCGGGCGAGCTCCCGGGCCTGCGCCTGGGTCAGCCGACGCGCGTGGGCGTCCAGCGCTTCGAGGAGCTCGGCCTCTGCCGCACGCTGCATCTGTTCGTACTTCTGGTACGAGACGATCGCCGCCGCGGGCTTGCCGCGCCGCTCGATGACGAACTCGTCGCGCTCGGACACCCGGTCGAGGAGATCCCCGAGCCGCTGCCGCACGTCTTTCGTGTTGATCGTCTCTGCCATCGGTCCACCGGAGCACCGCTCGGTCGGACCGCTAAGTATATCCAATCCAGGCGCTTAGGTGCGGGAGCGGCGGTCAGGATCGAGTGAAGACCGGTGCCCGGGCGAAGCGGTCAGGGAGCGTCGTCGCGCGTCTTCGAGCCGGTCGCGCGCACGGGCCTCCCGTCCTTGCGAAAGCCGGACAGGGCCGAGACCACCCCGTGGAAGGTGCGGACCTCGTCGGCCGTCATGTGAGCTCTCGACAGGAGGTTCCTCAGATTTCGCATCATTGCGGGCCGCTTCTCGGGAACCCGCAGGTACCCGGCCCGGTCCAGGCTCTGCTTCAGATGCTCGAACAGGTTCTCCAGCTCGCCCGCCGGTGCAGGGATCCAGCCCTCCGCCTCCGACTGCGCACGGGCCGCCGGTTGGTGCTCCGCCATGCCGTCCTTCCGCATCGTGGACAGCCGGAACCAGGCGTACGAGACGAGCAGGACGGCCTGGCCGAGATTGAGCGAGGTGAACGCCGGGTTGAGCGGAATCGTGAGGGCGACGTGGGAGCGCGAGATGTCGTCGTTGTGAAGACCCGTACGCTCGGGGCCAAACAGAATCCCGGCGCGCTGCCCTCGGGCTTCCAGGGCGTGCCAACGCTCCGCGCCGCTCTCGAGGTCACAGACGCGCACGTTCATGTCGCGGCGTCGCGCCGTGGTGGCGAACACCTCGTGGAGGTCGGCGGTCGCGTCCGCGAGCCGATCACAAACCTGCGCCTCGTCGACGATGCGTGCGGCCCCGGTCGCCGCCGACCGCGCACTCGGGCTCGGCCACCCGTCGCGAGGGGAGACGATGCGCAGGTCCTCGAGGCCGCAGTTGTACATCGCGCGCGCCGCCGCACCGATGTTCTCGCCGAGCTGCGGCTCGACGAGGATGATCGCGGGGCCGTGGGCTCGCGCTGGGCTGGAGTGGACGTCGGTCACGGCAGCCGATCGTACCCCGCCCTTGCTACCCTCCACCGCACCAAGCCCGTCGCGAGCCATCTCGTGACTCCTCCGACCGCCTGGCGCCTCCCGATGACCGTCGACACACCCAGCAACCCACCGACCAAAACCCCCGAGCGGCCGTCGCTCGTCTCGCGCATCGACCCGCAGCTACGGGGCGAGCCGGACGAGATCCTCGACGCGTTCATCGGCTGGACGGCCGACCTCGGCTTCGACCTCTTCGCGGCGCAGGAGGAAGCGCTGCTCGAGCTCATGGCCGGTCACCACGTGGTGCTCAACACGCCCACCGGCTCGGGCAAGTCGCTGGTGGCGGCCGGCCTGCACTTCAAAGGGCTGTGCGAGGCGAAGCGGAGCGTGTACACGAGCCCCATCAAGGCGCTCGCGAGCGAGAAGTTCTTCGACCTCTGCCGCGACTTCGGCGCCGAGCGGGTCGGCATGTTGACCGGCGACGCCAGCATCAACGCCGGCGCCGACATCCTCTGCTGCACGGCGGAAGTGCTCGCCAACATGGCGCTGCGCGAAGGCGCGGAGCTCGACATCGACTACGTGATCATGGACGAGTTCCACTACTACGCCGACGCCGAGCGCGGTTCGGCGTGGCAGCTGCCGCTCGTCATCCTCGAGAACGCCCAGTTCCTGCTCATGTCGGCGACGATCGGCAACCCGGCGAAGATCCAGGAGCACCTCGAGGAGCGCTCTGGCCGGGCCTCCGTCTGGGTCAGGAGCGACGAGCGCCCGGTGCCCCTCGACTACGAGTACCGCGAGACGCCGATCCACGAGACGATCAGCGACCTCCACGCGAGCGCCAAGTCTCCGATCTACGTCGTCAACTTCACGCAGCGCGAGTGTGCCGAGCTGGCCCAGAGTCTGACCTCGCTTCAGCTCCTCGACCGTGAGGAGCGCATGGCGGTCCGCGCGGCCATGGGCGGCTTCCGCTTCGACAGCGCCTACGGCAAGGAGATCCGCCGCATCCTCGGATTCGGAGTGGGGGTCCACCACGCCGGACTCCTGCCGAAGTATCGGCTGCTGGTCGAGCAGCTCGCCCAGAAGGGACTGCTGCGTGTGATCTGCGGAACGGACACGCTCGGCGTCGGCGTCAACATCCCGATCCGCACGGTCTTGTTCAACAAACTCTGCAAGTACAACGGCACCGAGGTGGTCATTCTGCCGGTGCGCGACTTCAAGCAGATCGGTGGCCGCGCCGGCCGCCAGGGATACGACACGCAGGGGTCGGTGGTGTGCCAGGCGCCGGAGCACGTCATCGAGAACAAGCGCATCGAGGCGAAGATCGCGGGCGACCCCAAGAAGGCCAAGAAGGCGGTGAAGAAGAAGCCGCCCGAGCGGGGCTACGTGCACTGGGACAAGACGACCTTCGAGAAGCTGATCGAGCGTCCTCCGGAGGTGCTGCAGCCCACCTTCCGCTTCCAGCACGGCAGCCTGTTCGCGCTGATTCAGCGCGACATCGACAGGGACGACCCGAGCACGCGCAACTTCCATTCGGTCCGCGACGTCATCCAGCACTGCCACGAGAGCCCGGAGCGCAAGCGGGAGCTGGTGTCCGAAGCGGCCCAGCTCGCACGCTCGCTGCTGCGCGCCGGCATCCTCAAACCGACCCGGGACCAGAAGACCATCTACAGGTGGATCGACACCGATCCGGACCTGCAGTTCGACTTTTCCCTCCACCAGAATCTGTCGCTCTACCTCCTCGAGGCGCTCGACGGGCTGGACCCGGACTCCGAAGACTACGCGCTCGACGTGCTCAGTTTCGCGGAGTCGATCCTCGAGGACCCCCATGCGCTCCTGCGCAAGCAGGCCGACAAGGAGCGCGACCGCGAGTACCATCGGCTCAAGGCCGAGGACACGCCGTACGAAGAGCTGCGCGACAAGCTCGATCTGGTCACCCATCCGAAGCCCAACGCGGAGATGATCTACGCGAGCTTCGACGACTTCCGGCGCTCCCAGCCGTGGCTCCGGGGCGACAACATCCGCCCCAAGGGCATCGGCCGCGAGATGTGGGAGGGCTACCTGAGCTTTGGCGCGTTCATCCAGGAGTACGGCCTCAAGCGCTCCGAAGGGCTGCTCCTGCGCTACCTGAGCCAGCTCTACAAGGTGCTCGCGCAGTCGATCCCCGACCCGGCGAAGACCAACGAGCTCTGGGAGATGGCGGGGTTCTTCCACGCGACGCTCGCGACGACCGACACGTCGCTCCTCACCGAGTGGGAGCGCCAGATCGCCGGAGCCGACGGCGAGCTCGACTCCGAGGAGGGCGAAGCGGCGGCCGCCCTGCAGCTCCTGAGCTCGCCCCAGGCCATCCGCGCGCGGCTGCGCGGCGAGCTGTTCGCCTTCGTTCGCGCCCTCGCGCAGCAGGACTGGGAGACGGCGGAGGGCTCGGTGCGCCCGACTGCGGCGGATGCCGAAGACTGGACCGCGGATCGGCTCCAGCAGACGCTGCAGCCCTACTTCGAGGAGTACGAGGAGATCGTCTTCACTCCCGCGGCGCGCCAGGCGCACATGACCACGTTCGACGACACCAACTCCGACCTCTGGGTGGTACGCCACTCCCTGCTCGATCCCGAAGGTGACATGCTCTGGGGGATCGAGGCAGCCGCAAACGTGGGTGCCCTGCGACGGGGTGAGATCACCGCGTCCGAGCCCGCGCTCGAGCTGCGTCACATCGGGCCGTAGCTGCCCGACGCGAGTGCGACAGAGCGGCCGCGCGCCTCCGTGCGACGGCCAAGGCGCTCGAACGGACGACTCAAACGGGCTCGGCGCTGCTAAGATCCAGGGCTCCAATCCACGATTCGCGGGGAGCTCGGCCTCAGCCGGGCCGTCCGCTCGCTCGAGCTTTGAAGGAGCCTTCATGACGGACCTCAAGGAGCGCGGCCAGGCGCTCGAAGACCGGTTTTTCGCCCAGCACGACCGCGCCCTCATCGACAAGGCGCGCGCAGAGCAAACCGAAAGCGAGCAGATGACAGCGCTTGCCGAGGTCACCGGGATCAGCGACGAGGGCCTCCTCAAGAGCATTCTCGACGCCGGCGTGTCGGCCGACTCTGCCGCGGCGCTCTCCCTCACGCCGCTCGTCATCGTCGCCTGGGCCGACGGCGAAGTGCAGGCGACCGAGCGCCAGGCCATCCTCGAAGCGGCCAAGGAGAGCGGCATCACGGACGGAGGCGCGCACGCGCTGATCTCTGCGTGGCTCGACGAGCGCCCGTCGCCCGATCTCATCGACGCCTGGGAGGCGACCACGGCCGACCTCGCCAGCCGCCTCGACGCCGACGAGAAGGCCAAGCTCGCCGAACAGATCCTGGGGAACGCCCGCAAGGTCGCCGAGGCCGCGGGCGGCCTGCTCGGTTTCGGCAAGACCTCGTCCGACGAAAAGAGCGCCCTCGAGCGCCTGGAGGCCGCGCTGTCCTAGTTCATTGAAGCCCGCGCCGATCCCGGCGCTCCACACCATCCATTCTCAGGAGATTCCCTTGAGATCATTTGCGCCCCTCGGCGCGTTTCTTCTGGCCCTATCCGCAACCTTTACGAGCTCCGCAGCAACAGCACAGATCCCCAACGGCTGGACCGACGTCAGCCCCGGCTTCATCGAGTCGTTTGGTGGCCAGGTCGTGTACCTGCCCAAGTCGCTTCTCATGACCGCCAACGACGACGGGCAGAGCCTCGTCATGGTGGCGCGTGAGCGATCGAACGACGGCATCTGCAGCCTGCTCAACCTCGGCAACTCGGTGCACGGTGGTCTCGCCTTCCACTACCGCAACCGCGCCGGCGTGTACGGGCCCCAGAACGCGGTGGCCGTGTACTCGAAGAACCAGCGGCAGATCCAAGCTCCGCTTCCTCCGCTGAACGAGTGGCACACCATCACGCTCACCCTCGGGAAGAACGACAGCCCCAAGCTCTGGGTCGACGGCGTCCTGAGTCCGGACACGGAGGCCTACCGCGGCTCGCTCGGCTGGCTGCCGCTGGCACCACTCACCACAACCGGCAACGGACGCGGGCAGCACACGCTCAACGGCAACAGCGGCCGCAAGTGCGAGCTGGATCTCGCGGTGCTGGCGATCTCCACGCACCGAGCCAGCGACACGGAGGCCATGCTGGCGCTCACGTGGGCCAAGAATCAGGCGTTCGCCAAGGGCATCGATGTCGGCGGAGGCGCTCCGGACCCCGACCCGGACCCCGATCCCTGCCCCTGCGCGAGCGGCAACTGATCCCCGACGCGTCGGAGCGGGCGGCCACCTGGGAGCCGGCGTGAAGTTCGAGCTTCTCGCCGGCACGTCCGATCGCGTGCGCCGACGCGGCGCGCGCCTGCAGAAGATCGCGGCCCTCCAGGAGCTCCTGCAGCAGCTCCCGCAGGAGCTGGCAGACTCGTGTGTGAGCATGCTGGCGGGGCGGCTTCCCATGGGCAAGATCGGCATTGGTGGAGCTGCCATCCGCGCCGCGCTCGACGCCCGCGAGAGCGAGGAGAGCTCCGAGGGAGCGTTGACGGTGCAGGAGGTGCTCGACACTCTCCTCCAGATCCAAGCCACCTCCGGGGCGGGCTCCAAACAGAAGAAGCACGATCTCCTCACAGGGGTCTTCTCGCGGTGTGGGGAGTCCGAGGCGAGCTTTCTGGCACGGCTCCTCTTCGGCGAGCTGCGTCAGGGGGCGCTGGAGGGCGTCATGATCGACGCCCTGGCGCGGCACCTCGACATCGAGCTTGCCCGTGTCCGTCGCGCCGTGATGCTCGCCGGCAGCCTCCCCGACGTGGCGACGGCGCTCCTGGCCGAAGGTGAGCCGGCCCTCGAACGCTTCCGGATCGAGGTCTTTCGCCCGCTCCAGCCCATGCTGGCGCAGCCCGCCGAGAGCCCCGAGGAGGCGATGGCCGGCATGGAGAGCGCCGCCATCGACCTCAAGCTCGACGGGGTCCGCGTCCAGGTGCACAAACGTGGCTCCGAGGTGCGGCTCTACTCGCGCCGGCTCCACGACGTGACGCGCTCCGTGCCGGAGCTCGTGGAGGAGATCCAGCTGCTCCAGGTGGAAGATCTCATCGCCGACGGCGAGACCTTCCTCCCCGGCAGGAGCGGAGCTCCCCTGCCCTTCCAGGTGACCATGGGGCGCTTCGGCCGCAAGGTCGACGTCGACGCTGCACGCGCGAAGGCGCAGCTCGAGCTGCGCCTCTTCGACCTGCTCTACAGCGACGGCGAGGACTTCACCGAACGTCCTCTTCGCGATCGCTGGGCGGAGCTGCGCCGGGTGGCTCCCGAGGGTCTGGTCGTGCCCCAGCGGGAGATCGAGGACGCGGGTGATGCGGACGCGTTCTTCGAAGAGGCGCTCGAGGACGGACACGAGGGCGCCATGATCAAAGACCTCGACTCTCCGTACCGCGCGGGCGCGAGGTCGAGCGGTTGGCGCAAGCTCAAGAGCTCCCACACCCTCGACCTGGTCGTGCTCGCCGCCGAGTGGGGCAGCGGGCGTCGGCAGGGCTGGCTCAGCAACCTCCACCTCGGTGCGCGAGCCCAGGACGGCTCCTTCGTGATGCTCGGCAAGACCTTCAAGGGCCTCACCGACGAGCTGCTCGAGTGGCAGACGAAGGAGCTGCTCGCACGGCGCCTCGACCCGAGCGCTCCCACCGAGCCCGGTCCCGGGCACTGGGTGGTCGAGGTCCGGCCCGAGCTCGTGGTCGAGATCGCCTTCAACAACGTCCAGGCGAGCCAGCAGTACCCTGGCGGCATGGCGCTCCGCTTCGCGCGCGTGAAGGGCTACCGAAGCGACAAGGCCGCCGCGGAGGCCGACACGATCGAGGCAGTGCGGGAGGTCTTCGAGGCCGAGCAGGGCCGGGCGGGAGACTAGCCGCCAGCCGCCACCACGGAGACGGGGATGCCAGTCATGTGCGCCTGGCTGGAGAGCGGCTCGAAGCTGCCGGGGCCGCTCGGTAGCACCACGTTCACGTTCTCCCCCGCGGTCTTCTGTGCCACGGCCATCCCCGGGGTCTCGGCGTTCCCCCAGCCATGGGGGATTGCGACCACCCCCGGCCGGAGATCTGCGTCGAGCTTCACCTCGGCCTGCAAGCCGCCCTGGGCGTTGCTGATCCGTGCGGCGACGCCTTCCGCGAGGCCGAGGCGTGCGGCGTCCTCGGGGTGCAGATACACGAAGGTGCGATCCGGACCGGCACGTTTCATCAGCTCGACGTTGGCGTACCAGCTGTTGTGCATGTACTTGTCGCGCCGCGTGATCAGCAACAGCTGGTCCGTTCCCAGCTCGAGCGCCTCCTCGAACAGCCCCTCGGCGCGCTCGAGCGCTCCCGCGAACGCCTCCGGGCAGCAGTCGACCCTGCCACCCTCCGTCTGGAGGTGGTCGCTGTAGAAGCGGCCGGGAGCGTGGTCGCCGAAGCAGATGCCGGTCTCCGCCTCCCGGAGCTCGTCCATCGAGTGTCCGCGCGAGCGCAGCATGTGGTCGAACTTGCCCCAGAGCTGCTCCTGCTGCTCCCCTTCCGTCGCGAGGTCGAGCACCGACGGGAACCCCATCTCCTGCTCGAGCCGCGCAAACATCCACCACTCTTCCCGCCGGTCGAACTGGGGCTCCACGACCCGGTCCGTCCACTGCACCCAGGGCCGGTGCTGGAGGCCGAGACCCGTGAGGTTCAGGTCCTGGCGCTCGTACATGTCGACGGCCGGCAGGACCCAGTGCGCCAGCTCGCCCGTCGCGTTGCGGTAGATGTCGATGCACACGAGCAGGTCGAGGCTCTCGAGCGCCTCGCGCAGGTCAGCCTCTCCTGCGATCGAGAGGATCGGGTTGCCAGCCATCACGAAAAGCGCCCGAATGCCCTTCTCCCGGATCGCCTGGGCCATGACGTTGCCAGGCAGTTGCCCTGCGCGCAGGCTGCCCCACTCCGTGTCGCGAAAGTTGTCCGCAAAGTCGGCGCGCCCCGACCTCGCGTTCAGGTAGAAGCCCTCGGAGAGCACATTCCCTCCCGCACGGTCGAGGTTTCCGGTGACGAAGGCGAGCATGTGCACGAGCCAGTAGCAGAGCGTGCCTTGGCGGCCCATGTTGACGCCGGTCGACATGTGGACCGAGGCGCTGCCGGCGCGCCCGAACGCGCGCGCGAGCGACACGATCTCCTCGGCCGACACCCCCACGACGGGCGCCACGCGCTCCGGCGGGTACCGCCGCACGAAGTCCAGAAGAGCGTCCACGCCGCGGCCATGCCGCGCCACCACGTCGCGATCGATCAGATCCGACCGATCGAGCTCGCAGATCATCGCAGCCAGGAGGTAGAGATCGGTGTCCGGACGCACCTGCAGCACGTCACCAACGGACGGAACCACCGACTCGTTGCGCCGCGGGTCGACGAACCAGATCTCGGCGCCCCGCTTGCGGGCTCGGCGCAGCACCTTCATGGGATCTGCGATGCCGAGGAAGCTCATGTGGGACACCGCCGGGTTCTCCCCGAGGATGAGCAGGAAGTTGGTCCGCTCGAAGTCGGGAATCGGATGGATGGTGCGCGAGCCGAACACAGCTTCACTTCCGGCGAACTTGTTGGCGCAGTCCTGCGTGCCCGAGCCGAACTGCTCTTTCACGCCGACGCGGGCCAGGAAACGCTGCGCAGCCGGCCGCGAGAGCACGTTGAAGCCCGACGGGTTGCCGATGTAGGCACTGACGGCCTCGCCACCCGACTCGGCCACGATCTCCTGGAGCCGCGAGGCAATCCCCCGAAGAGCATCGTCCCAGGACGCGCTCCGGAACCCTTCGCTCGTTCTCGTCAGAGGTGTGTTCACGCGGTCTGGGTCGTGGTGGATGTCCTTTCCAGCGATGCCTTTGTGGCACGCGAACCCCTCCGTGATCGGATGCTCGCGGTCCGGAGCGAGCTGCACCAGCCGGCCGTCTTCGACCGTCGCCACCAGCCCGCAGGCGGGCTCGCACACTCTGCAGAAGGTCCGTTTCGTCTGTCGCTGCACGCTGTCGTAGGTGTTGGCCATGGCGAGACTCTACCCGCTGAGCCTGTCCTGCGATCGACGCCCAGCCTTGCGAGCCTCGGCCTCCTCGCGCCAGCGACCCACGAACCAGCGTCGGTTCGTCAGCGCAGCCCGATCCGGGCCGCCACGTCGCCAAGCTCCGCCCCCGCACCGTGCGCCAGGTCGCCGCGCCACGCGACATGGCCATCCGGGCGAACCAGCAGCGCTCCGCCAGGGGGACAGAGCCGCCGAAGCTCGTCCCGCGCCTCGTCGGTCGCCTCGATCTCCTCCAGGGCAACCACGTCCACCGCCGTGGCCCGCGACGCACTCCACTCTTCGGCCGCCCGACGCTCCTCGGCGTCCTCCCCGAGGAGGAGAGTGAAAGCGTCGTAGCGGACGAGATCGTGGCTCGACGCCCCACCGACCCGGCCGTCGAGGCTGACGTGGGGCAACCGGCTACCCGCCGCGCTCGACGGCTCGTACTCGGCGACGGCGTAGTCGACCTCGCTCTCCCGTTCCGGGTCGAGGGCACCACGTGCATACACGTAGCCGATATCGAGGCCGATGCGGTCGAAGTGTCCGATCTGGTCTTCGATCGCAGCAGCGACCTTGGCACGCACGCGCTCGCTGCTCTGGAACCGGCCCAGCAGATGGTGCGCCGGGAGGTGGACGAGGCGCAACAGGAGCCGCTGCAGCGCCGCCGGCAACGTGCGCACCAGCCAGTGCGCGCGGATCTTCGCCGTGAGCTCGAGTCCGTCGGCAGGAAGACCAAACGCCTCGATCACTTCGAAGATCTTGTGGTAGTTCCGTTCGCTCTCGGTTGCATTGCGCACGGCGACGGGGCGCCGTTCGCTCTCGTACGAATCGAGCAGCGACGGCGGCGCGCTCCCCTCGAGCACGGACGCCAGCTTCCACGCGAGGTTGTGCGCGTCGGCGATTCCGGTGTTCATCCCCAGCCCGCCGGTCGGCGGAAAGCGGTGCGCCGAATCGCCCACCAGGAAGACGCGACCGGCACGGTAGGCCGACGCAACCTGCACGGTCATGCTCCACGTCGACACCGAGCGGACCTCGACGCCGGCATCGACTCCGAGGGCCGTGTGGATCCGTCGACGAAGGTCTTCCTCCGAGTAGTCCGACGCCTCCTCCCACGGCGATGCGAGCGGCATGTTGTACGTCCACCGCTTGTCGATGTGATGCGCGATGAACGCTCCGGGAGCCGCTGGATGCAGGATCCAGTAGAGCTTCGCCGGCGTGCACACCACGTCCCGAAGGCCGTGCTCGAAGTAGACGTTGAGGAAGTCCTGCAGCTTGGCCGGCCCCTCCATCTCGAGACCCACGGCACGTCGGACGCGGCTCGACGCGCCGTCCGCTGCCAGCACCCAGGCACTCGAGACCTGCAGGGTCTCCCCCGTTTCGAGATCGACGACCTCCGAGACGACCCGCTCGCCGTCGTCCTCGAGGGAGCGCCACTCCTGCCGATAGCGCAGGTCGATCTTCGGCTCCGCGGTCACGTGCGCCGCAAGGATGCGCTCGAGCTCGGTCTGCGACAGATTGAGGTAGGGCCTCTTCGAGCGGAAGTGTTGCCGGTACTTCTGGGCGCTGCCACCCTCGTTCAGCAGATCCAGAGCACCAAACTCCTCCTGCACGGACTTGCAGAAGAGGATGCGACAGCCGTCACTCTCCGGTGACGCCTCGCTCTCCAGGTCTTCGTCCGTGATCCCCAGCAGGTTCAGGATCTCGATGGACCTCGTGTTGAGCTCGTGCGCCTTCGGATGCTCGTGGATGCCCGCGTGGCGCTCGACGACCAGGGAACGGACCCCGCGGGCCGCCAGGCAGAGGGCGCTCACCATGCCGGCGGGCCCCGCGCCGACGATCAGCACCTGCGTTTCCACGGCCGCGGCGCTGGGCTCACCCCTCACGACGCCTCCACCGCCAGCAGGGCGAGAGCCGCAACGATCAGGAGGGTCAGCACGACGGCTCCGAACAGGTTGGTGTCGATCTCGTGCCTGCGGCCGAAGAACCGGAGAACGAAGGGCGGGATGCCCGTCGCTTCGTCCTTCAGCGAGCCTTCGAACCGCGGCATGGCGGCCAGGGTCACGAAGAAGGTCAGCGGCCAGTTGAGGGCGACGAGACCGGCGATCCAGGTGTTCTGCGTACTCGGCAGGCCCCAGAGCAGGACGAGCCCCAGCACCGAGACCCCCGTCTGCAGCAGCACCTGCCAGACCACGTGGAAACGCGCGTGCGGCGTCCACTCCGGGTTCGTGGCATGTGTCCGGTTGAAGTCGACGCGCATCGGACCGAAGCCCTGGGCGACCAGGACGAGCGTGAGCAGAACTTTCGCGACCAGCATCGGGTCCATGTCTCTCTCCTCGCTTCAGATGAGTCCGGGATAGGTGCCGCCGTCGAGCTGCAGGTTCTGGCCCGAGATGTAGCTCGCCTGGGCACTGCACAGGAACGCACACGCGTCGCCGAGCTCCTCCGGACGCCCGAGACGCTGTGCTGCGATCGACTCGACCATCGCTTCGCGCTCTTCCTCGACGCTCGTGCCGCGGAACTTCGCGGCCATGTGGGCCATCTGCTCCTGACGATCGGTGTCGAAGCGCTCGGGCAGGAGGTTGTTGATCGTCACGTTGTCCTTCGCGGCGTCGCGGGACAGGCCCTTGCAGAGTGCAGTCAGGCCCGTGCGCGCCGTCGTGGAGAGGCCCATGGCGAAGTGCGGCGCCTTCACCATGGCCGACGTGATGTTGACGATGCGCCCGAAGCCGCGCGCCCGCATGCCGGGCAGTGAGGCCTGAATGAGGAACATCGGGGCGAGCAGGTTCGCGCGCAGAGCCTGCTGCCACTCCTCCTCCCCCCACGTGGCGAAGAGCCCCGGCGCCGGCCCACCGTTGTTGTTGATCAGGATGTCGGGCTCGGCACAGGCAGCGAGGAGCGCCGCGCGGCCCTCCTCGGTGTCGAGATCAGCCTGCACGGCCGTCACCTCACCCTGCGCCACGGAGCCCACTCTCTCGACGGCCTTCGACAGTCGCTCCTCGTCCCGGCCGTTGAGCACGACGTGCACGCCCTCCCGCGCGAGTGAGGTCGCGCAGGCGAGACCGAGCCCCTTCGAGGAGGCGCAGACGATGGCGTGTCGCCCCTTGATTCCCAGATCCATGACTCCTCCTGCAGCCGGTCGACTCGCGATCGACCTTGGCCATAATTGACATATCTCTCAAAAATGAGATAATAATCACAATGCGACACCACTTTCAAGAGGGGGCCCGCACGAAGCCCAAGCGGGCACGCACGCGCTCGGCCCTCCTCGACGGAGCCATCGCCACGGTGGCGGAGCGTGGGCTCGCCGAAGCCTCGGTGAAGGCGATCACGGCGACGGCCGGGCTCTCCAACGGCACCTTCTACAACTACTTCACCACCCGCGAAGAGCTCTTCCGGGAGGCCGCCGTGGCCGTGGCGGAGGCGATCACCGACGACGTTGCTGCAGAGGTCCTCGACGTGCCGAGCGGCACGTCGCGCATCGTGCGGTCGACCGACGCCTTCCTGCGCAAGGCACTCGCAATGCCCGACTGGGCCGCCATGATCGTGGATGCCACACACCACATCGGGGAGATCCGGCACGACCTCGGGCGCCACCTCCGCGCCGACGTCGCGCTTGCGCTCGAGCGCGGGGAGATCGGCGAAGTACCGCACGCCTTCCAGCTCGATCAGATCGGCGCGCTCGTCGCGCTCGGTCTGGAGGTGCAGCTCACGCGCGGCGAAAGCCCGGCGATCCGCCGTCAGACGTGCGACGCGGTTCTCCGTCTCCTCGGAATGAGCCCCGACGAGGCGCGCGACGTCGTGGAGCGCGAGATCCCCCGCACCCCGGCCTGAGGCACCCTCCGAGGCGGCCGGACTCGAGGCCCGACGCGGGGGCGACTCGACGGCAGGGGGCGCCATCCGACATCCTTGAGGCTCTCCCTCATCCAGCCAACGGGTGCCTTCGAACACCCGACCAGCGCGCCCGGTGCCGCTCTGCCAATGTCGGACTCCGCCTCCAGCACACCACCCCGAATCCAGGCGGAAGCTGCACCTTGAAGTGGCTGCTCGAGCCCGGCTGGCCCCGGACGCTGCTGCGTCGCTGCATCTCGATTCCGACGATCTTCGGCCTGTTCTCGGCCACCGTCCTGTCACTGCCCGCCCTGGTGCCGAGCCTGGGCCTGGTCGACCTCGTCCGCCAGCGCCGCGGCGGCCCCCGGTGGCTGACGCTGCGCGCCGCCGGCTTCGGTCTCTCCTACCTCGCGTGTGAGGTGTGGGGCATCGTGACGAGCTTCATGCTCTGGCTGGGCAGCGGCTTTGGCCTCGCGCGGCGCCGGTTCCTCCACTGGAACTTCCGCCTGCAGGTGCGCTGGGGCTGCGCGCTCAAGGCGGCCGCCATGTTCTTCTTCTCGATGGAGGAGAACGTCATCGGGCTCGACCGCGTCGGTCGGGGGCCCCGGCTCGTGTTCATGCGGCACTCGAGCCTCGCCGACACCGTGCTCCCCGTCTCCTACCTCTCCCACCGCTTGGGGATGCGCCTCCGCTGGGTGCTCAAGCGACCGCTGCTCTGGGATCCGTGCCTCGACATCGTCGGCAGCCGCCTGCCGAACTGCTTCGTGCGCCGTGGATCTGGCAGCTCGGCCGAGGAGACCCTGCGCGTCGGCGCCCTCGGCAGGGATCTCGAGCCCGACGAAGGGGTACTGATCTATCCTGAAGGCACGCGCTTCACGCAGGAGAAGCGCGCGCGCTTCATCGCGGCGGCGCGCAAACGTGGAGACGCGCGCGACGCGGCCTGGCTCGAGCGCCTGCAGCACTCCCTCCTGCCGCAGCTCGGCGGCACGCTGGCACTCCTCGGCAACACGAACGGCGCAGCGGAGCCCGTGGATGTCGTCTTCTGCACACACTCCGGCTTCGAGAGCGCGGTCTCCGCCAGGGCGCTGCTCGGCGGCGAGCTGGTCGGCCAGACGTTCACCACCGAGTTCTGGCGGGTGCCGCGCGCAGACGTGCCGAACACGGAAGACGAGCGTGTCGCGTGGCTCTACGGTGAGTGGCAGAAGGTCGACGCGTGGGTTGCCTTTCAAGGTCGCGCCTAGTGCCCGGCCAGAGCGGATTCAGGGTTGGCAAGCCGTGAACTACTCGAGCAAACTGATTGTCCTTCGAGCTACGGGGCAGCGGACTAGGGAGCAAAGAACGTCAGTACGAACCCAGACACCACCATTAGATCCAGAACGTGCGCAACCACGCGCGTCGCGTGAGGGCGAACGTCGTCATGGCGAAGATCAATTGGCTCCCCCTTGTACGTGGCTCGTCGCACCTTGAACTTGAGCCACTCGAGCTCGAGGTAGTACCTAGGGAACGAGACAAAGAACACGCCGAAGAAGGAAAGAGCCAAGCCGAGACCAAGAAGATTGAGAGAACTCTCGGGCTGCTCCCACCTCCACGTGTAGGCGTTGAGCATGAGAGCCACAGCAAGCAACTTTGCGAAGAGGTAGGAATCCGTGAAGTAGATCAAGTTGCTACGCAAAGTCTCAAACTCGAGCTCGCTTGAGCTCGGTTCCGACGCTAGGAGACGGGCCGTGCGCACACATAGGAAGAACAAGGAACCGAACGCCACCAGCGCAGTCAACACGACGACCATCAGGCAGAAGTTCAGGATTGCGTAGTACACGCCGAAAGCACCAAGGGCTCGACCAGCGCCGTCCCGCAACTCGAGATACCAGCCTGCCTTCTCGTAGACGCTCTCATCCAAGATCTCCACCAAGTAGTTTGAGGTCAGGAGAGACGCAACGATGAGAACGACAGAAAGGGAGACCGCGAGGGGCAGCCTTGGAACGCCATCTGGAGCCGAGCCCCTTGCGAGCGGTGGACGTGCCAGCGTCGGGTATCCCACTACTGCCCGTGAGATGAGGACGAGCGAGAACCCGACATAGAGTGGACAGAGCAGCACGTAGTTGACGAGGTTGGGAAGATCCTCGGTGAAGTAGAGGCGATCAGCGTCGCTACCGAAAAAGGACCCGACGCGGAGCGACCAAACAGCGTTCACAACGAAACAAAAGAAGAAACCAACCGAAGCACCCGACACCATAGCCGAGCGAACGGAGACGTCCTGCAAGGCAACCGATACTGTCCGTGGGATCGTCGGTGAGACGCTAAACAGCGTCTGCTCGACCGCACGTCCAAGCCAGCGAAGGGGCTTGACGCGAGCGAACCACGAAAGGACGACTGCGAAGATGAACTGCCTTGGCTCATCAGGGCGCAGGCTGGGTCTAGGCATGTAGTCTCGACTCATAGGTTTGAAGTGGCGACAAGGCCTATCGACCAGAGAGAGCACCACCTCACAGCTATCGGTGGATCTTCTCCGATTGCCACCATCGGCGGCAAACTGCACACGACCACCGCTCAGAAGCGATCGATGCATGCGGTCGATCTCAAGCTCAACGGCTGGAGCTGGTTAACCCAAACCGGAGTAGGAAGCGAGCCACGATGTCTTCGAATCTGACGCCCGACGAACTCAACTACATCCTCGAGCACTTCCTCGACTTCTGGGACCACGAGGAGCCGAAGGTGAGGCACCACCCGATGTTCGTGCGCGAGTTTGCCGACTGCTCGCTCGCGCTGCGCGACGGCGACACTCTCGTCGGCTACCTGCTCGGGATCGTGTCGTCGGCCAAAGGTCCCGACGGCAAGCCGTGGGCCTACATCCACATGGTTGCGGTCCGGCGCAGCCACCGCCGTCGCGGTCTCGCCGAGCGGCTCTACGCGGAGTTCGAGGAGCTCGCCCGCAGTCGCGGCTGCTCCCTGCTGCGGGCCACGGCCGCCACGCACAACAAGCAGACCTACGCCTTCCACACGGCGATCGGCTTCGAGCCCCAGGGCACCGAGGAGGTCGACGGCGTGAAGGTTCACCCGACGTACTTCGGCCCGGGCAAGCCGCGGGTGGTCTTCGAGAAGAAGCTGTAGCGTCCGCTTCCTTCGTCGCGTGAGCCCGCAAGGTCGGAGCGTCCGCCCGCGTCTCTTCTCTCGTAGCCGACGTGCTGTCGAGCGGCCCGGCAGCCCGCCCGGGGCCCTACGAGCCCTCGATCGGAGACGGCGCAGCACCCGCCGCACCGTCGCGTTGCACTCCTGCTCTCGTCGCTGAAGAGGGCCATGCTATGACAGCATAGAGAATGCCTCCTCGCATCCTGTTCTTCACTTGGGCCCTGCTCGCCATGCTCCCTGGCGCCGCTTCGTCAGCCACGTCTCCTGGCACGAGCTCCGTGGTTTCGCGGCCCCCGACTCTCATCGCACCGTCTGACAATGCCTCGACACCCCCACGGCTCGGTGATGACACCTACTTCTTCACCGGCGACGAAGATGAAAAGGTGCCGCTCGAAGTCGTGCCTGGGGGCTTCTTCGTCTTCGACCAGCTTGCCGACACGGGCGATGCGGCCCGGGCCGTCCACGGGGAGCTGGAAGCGGCGCTGGGCGCCACGCTCGAACGGACGTCGTTCAAGGACGCCCTCGGCTCGGCCTACGGTCACCCACCGGCCCAGTCGGCCCTGTTCACCGACCGGCCGCACGCACTCGTCGTCGGCCCCTACCTCCGCTCGCGCAACGCATCCAGCCCCCCGCCGCTGGACCACGCAGCGTCCTACGCCGAGGTCCGAAACCTCATCCAGCAGGCTGCCGCGCTCTTGGCATCGTCCCAAGGAGAACGCTACGTCGCCTCACCCCTCTACCTGCATCGGACACCTGCAGACGGCCATCCACAGCTCGTGGGTCACACGTTTCTCATGTCGACCCAGCCGATCCGGGTGAGCTTCGATCCGGGCGTTTCCGCCGCTCGAGCAGAGGCCATCCTCCAAAGCGTCGTTGGAGGCACCACGTTGAGGATCAGGAACGACCTCGGAAGCCAACCGGTCCACGAAGTCGGTGTAGTGCACTTGACCGACGGCATGGAAGTGCTGCGACGCGCGAACACACTTCATCAGCATCCTGAGGTGAGGTGGGCCTCTTCGCTCTGGAGCGGGCGCCCCGTCGGCGGCCCTTCGGGTGGGGGCGGAAGCGCGCCCGGCGTCAGCCCGATTCCAGCAACGGATGCCGTCGGACGCCTCGGCCTGGCCGTTGTCCTCGCCCTCCTGGCGTTGAACCTCATACGGCGCCCCAGCTGACCCCCGATCGTGGCTGCAGGGGCGCGGGTGTCACTCCTGCGGCAACGCCAACGCGATCAGCTGCGACGGGATCTGCCCGCGGAAGCCGCTGCCTGCCGCAAGCACGATGTACTGCCGGCCGTCGTGCATGTAGGTCATCGGTGACCCCGAGGCGGGAGCCTGGAGCGGGATCTCGGCGACGATCTCGCCGGTGGCCTTGTCGAGCGCACGGAGCGTCGGCTTCTGGCCACCTTGCGCAGCGAAGAGCAGCGTCTTGGTGGCCAGCACGAAGCCGCTGCTGTTGTCGCCCATCGGAGGCAGATCGAGGTCTTTCAGGCGCGGGTGATCGATCGGGCCGTCGCCGAGCGGCGTGTCCCAGATGTGGTCGCCCGTCTCGAGGTCGATGGCCGTCACGTGAGAGTACGGCGGCTTGAAGAGCGGCAGGCCGTCCGGACCCTGGAGGCGCGGGCCCATGGTGGCGATGCGATCGAAGTTGCTGCGCGCCGCGTCGGGCTTCGCCATGGAGAAGGTGTTCGTGCGGCCGTTGACCGAGGGCACGTAGACGATGCCGGTCTCCGGGTCGACGGCGCAGCCCTGCCAGTTGGCGCCGCCGCCGTAGCTCGGCGAGATGATCGTGTGCTTGCCTTCACTCTCCTCGAGCGGCGGCAAATAAAGCGGGCCGTAGTTGTACTGCTCGAGGATCTTCAACGCCTCGGCCTTCAGCTCGGGCGTGAAGTCGATCAGTAGATCCGGGGTCGACCCCTGGTAGTTGAACGGCGCAGGTTTGGTCGGGAACGGCTGCGTGGGCCAGAGCTTCTCGCCGGGCACGTTCGACGGCGGCACCGGACGCTCCTCGATGGGCCACACCCCTTCTCCGGTGGTGCGATCGAGCACGAAGAGGAACCCCTGCTTGGTGACCTGCGCGAGCGCCTTGCGCTCCTTGCCGTCGACCGTGACGTCCACGAGGGCCGGTGCGGCCGGCAGGTCGTAGTCCCAAACGCCGTGGTGCACCACCTGGAAGTACCAGACGAGCTCGCCGGTCTCCGCCTTCACCGCCACGAGCGACTCCGCGAAGAGGTTCTTGCCCTTGCGGTGCCCGCCGTAGAAGTCGTTCGTGCCGGTACCAAACGGCAGGTAGACGAGCCCCAGCTCCTCGTCACACGACATGTGCGTCCACACGTTGGAGTTGCCGGCGGTCTCGGCCGAGCCGTCCTCCCACGTGTCGTAGCCCACCTCCCCCTTCGCCGGCGGGTTGTTGAACGTCCATTTGTGCTCGCCCGTGCGCACGTCGTACGCCCGCACGTCGCCCGGGGTCATCTCGGTCATGGTGGGCCGGTCGTTGATGGAGCTGCCCAGGATGACGGTGTCGCCACAGACCAGCGCGGGCGAGACGTTGCTCACGTTGCGGCGTGAGAGGGGGCGGCGAATCGCCTCCACCAGATCGACCTTCCCCTGGTCGCCGAACGAGCCGATCGGCTCGCCGCTCAAGAGGTCGATGGCGTACAGGTTCGCCCGGTTCGTCGCGTGCAGGATGCGGCCGCGCCCCTCGTCGTCTTCCCAGTACGCGATGCCGCGCATGTTGAAGCCGAGGTTGGTCGGCCGGTCTTTGCTCTTGTACACCTCGGGATCGAACGCCCACTTCTGGGTGCCGTTCGTCGGGTCGAGCGCCGCGACGATGCCGAAGCCCGTGGTCGTGTAGAGCACCCCGTCCGCAAACAGCGGCGTCGCCGTGAAGCCGCGGTAGAACATGCGCGGGTTCTCGGCCCGGATCGCGTTGTCCGGTGTCTCCCAGGTCCAGGCCACCTCGAGGTCTTTCGCGTTACCGCGGTCGATCTGCGAGAGCGCCGAGTACTTCGTGCTGCCCTTGTCGCCCGAGTAGGCCGTCCACTCGCCCCCGGTCATGCCCGACTGCGCGAGCAGCGGAGCGCCGAGGAGTGCGAGCAGCGTGAAGGACCGGACGACGAAGGCTGGGGGCTTGGTGGAGTGCATCCTCGGAGGCTAGCAGGCGCCGCAGCGCGTCCGCGGCGCGCGCGTCAAGCCTCGGTTGCTAATTTTTTCGCATCCTGCTAAAAATTTCGCAGATCGAGCGAACCCTGAGCGACTTCCCGCGTAGGAGACCGTCATGAAGCCGAGCCAAGGCAGCAGCACCCTCAGCCGACGTGAGCGCCAGATCATGGACATCGTCTATCGCCAGGGCTCCGCCACGGCGAGCGACGTCGCCTCGCAGCTGCCCGACCCGCCGTCGAACTCCGCGGTGCGCACCCTGCTGCGCATCCTCGAAGAGAAGGGCCACCTCCGGCACGAGCAGGAGGGCCCGCGCTACGTGTTCTTCCCCACGGTCCCCCGCGAGGCCGCAAGCCGCAGCGCGCTCCAGAACGTGCTCTCGACCTTCTTCGACAACTCCAAGGAGCAGGCGGTCGCCGCACTGCTCGACCTGGACGCGGACCCCCTGAGCGAGGAGCAGCTCGTGCGGCTGCGCAAGATGCATCGACCAGGCACGCAAGGAGGGGCGCTGACATGGAGCTCCTTGCCACCGCATGGGCTCCCCTACTGCTCGATGCCACCCTCAAAGCCAGCGTTCTCCTCGGCGCGGCGCTCCTGGCCGCGCGCCTCCTTCGCGGCAGCCAGCCGGCGCGCCAGCGTCTCCGTCTCGTGTCGGTGGCACTCGCCGGCACCGTGCTGCTCGTTCCCCTGGCGGCGCTGCTGCCCAGCTGGTCGGTGCCTCTCCTTCCCGACCTGACGGCACAGACGACGCCCGCAGCGTCTGTCCAGGTCGAGCGCCAGGCCGAAGCACCCCGCAGAGCCGTCTGGCGCTCCGCTCACCTGCGGGACGGACGCCTCGGCGCGACCGCCACGCCCCTCGCGGCCGCACCGCAACCGCTGCCGACGGCCGTAGCTCCCGCGCGCGAGCGCACGTCGGCGCTCCTCACCACGCTGGCCCTCCTCTGGCTCGCCGGCGCCGCTCTCACCCTGGCGTGGCAGCTGGTCGGCCAGCGCCGAGTCGCCGCCCTCCGCGCGTCCGCGACCGACGTCGACGACCGGGCGACCCGCAATGCGCTGCGTAGCGCGGCCGCAGATCTCGGTCTGCGCCGCCCGGTCGAGCTCCTCGAGGGCGACGTCCGCGGGCCCGTCACCTGGGGCCACACCCGGCCGGTCATCCTCCTCCCCCTCGAGCACACCGCGTGGAGCGCCGAGCGACGCGCCGTGGTCCTCCTCCACGAGCTCAGCCACGTGCAGCGCGGCGACTGGCTCGCGCGGAGCTGCGGCCGGGCCGCGTGTGCGCTCTACTGGTTCCACCCGCTCGCCTGGGTGGCTCTCCGCCAGCTCGTTCTGGACCAGGAGCTCGCCTGCGACGAGGCCGTCGTGGCCGCCGGCACCCGGCCCAGCCAATACGCCGATCATCTGCTCGCCCTCGCCCGGCGCGAGAGCGGCAGTTCTTCCCTTCCCCTCACCCTGGCTGCGCTCCCCATGGCGCGCCGCCACGACCTGGAGGTTCGACTCATGTCGATTCTCGACGACTCCCGCCGCCCCACCCCTGTCCGCCGCGCGCTCGCCCTCGCCGCGCTCGTCGTCCTGATCGGCATGGTGCCGGTGCTGGCTGCGGTCTCGCCTTGGGCAGCCCCCGCAGCCGAGCCCCAACAGCAACCGACCACCCGCGAAGAAGCCACGCAGGAGCTTTCGGCGCTCCTGCGCCAGATGCAGGAGCTCGAACAGGAGCTCGAGCCCCTTGCAACGCGACTCGAGGAGACCGCCGTCGAGATGGAGCCCACCGAAGAGCAGCTCGAGGCCATGGAGGGTGCGCTGGAGCCGTTCGAGCGGGAGCTCGAGGAGATCGCCCGGGAGATGGAGCCGTTCGAGGTCGAGCTCGCCCAGCTCGAGAGTCGGCTCGAGCAGGAGGCGCGTCTCGGGCAGATGGAAGCTGGCCTGGAGCCCTTCGAAGGACGCGTCCAAGAGCTCGAAGCCCGGCTCGCGCCGTACGAGGAGCAGCTCGAGGCGCTCGAGGCCGAGCTCGAGCCGTTCCACAGCGAGATGGAAGCTGCCGCGTCCATCCGCGAAGAAGAGGTCCAGCTCCTCGAGCAGCAGCTCTCCGAGCTCGCCGAGAAGGCAGCCCGCTCGCAGATCACCACCGCCGAGCGCGAGGAGCTGCAGCGCCTGAGCGAGCAGCTGCGCGCCGAGATGGAGCCCCTGCACACCCACATCCGCGAGGCGCAGGAGAGGATGCGCCCCGTGTTCGAGCGCATGGAGCAGATCCACGCGGAGATGGCGCCGGTCCAGGAGCAGATGCAGGCAATCCACGCGGAGATGGAGCCGCACTTCGCCCGCATGCGAGAAGCCCACGAGGGAATGGAGCCCGTGCTCGCCGAGATGCGGGTGATTCAGGAGCGAATGGAGCCGATGCACGAGCGGATGCGCGAGGTCCACGCTCGCATGGAGCCCGAGATGGAGCGTCTGCAGGAGCTGCACCTGGACATGGAGCCCGTGCACGAGCGCATGCGCGAGGTCCACCGCGAGATGGAGCCCATCCACCAGCGGATGTCGGAGCTGCACGAGCGGTTCGAGGCGAGTGCTCATGGCCTGATCGGCGCCGCGGTCCGCGAGGAGCTCGGCGCCACCGGCGCCGGCGAGGTCACGATGCGCGCCGTCACCGCCGCCGCCATCTCTGCCACCCATCTCAACGTCCACGACGGGCGGCTGCGGCTGCGCGGGTCGAGCGCCGAGCTCACCGACGTCATCCAGGCAGCGCTGCAGGATGGTGGTGTGGCCGACGCCCGCGCCGCAGCCGAGCGCACGGCCGCCGCGCTTCTCGCCCTGGACGTCGAGATCGACTAGATCCAGGAGACGCGCCCGCGGGCGCCATGCCGACATGACTGCTGACGTGGGGGTGTCAGGAGACCTGCTGCAGCCTGGAGCCCCGGGCGCTGGTCCCAGCGCCTTGCCATCTCTCCAGGAGGTCTCCATGAAGCACTACTTCAACCCCATGAGCCGCGCCCTCACCACCGACTGGATGCTGCGGGAGGTCGGTGCAGAGCACGAGCAGGTGCACGTCGACTTCGCGAACGGGGGAGCCGCCACCGACGAGTACCGGGCGATCAACCCCATGGGCAAGGTGCCGGCACTCGTCGACGGCGATGTCGTCGTCACCGAGGTCGCCGCGATCTGCGCGCACCTGGCCGATCGGTTCCCGGACGCCGGCCTCGCGCCACCCGTCGGCTCCCCCCAGCGCGGCGCCTACTTCCGCTACCTGTTTGTCCCCGGCACGACACTCGAGCCCATGTTCACGCTCCACCAGCACGAGGTCACCGGCATCCCGCCCCAGCAGGCCGGCTGGGGCGATCGCGAGCGCTGCATGGCGACGATCGAGGTGATGACTCCCGCCGAAGGATGGGCGCTGGGCGATCAGTTCACGGCGGCCGACGTCGTCTTCGGCGGCACCCTGAACTTCGCCTCCGTTTTCGGGTGGGTCCCTGATCCCACGCCCAAGGTCGCGGCCTACATCCAGCGCATCCGGTC
Organism: Candidatus Multivoraceae bacterium; assembly: GCA_965223385.1. Lineage (GTDB taxonomy): Bacteria > Acidobacteriota > Thermoanaerobaculia > Multivoradales > Multivoraceae > JBCCLJ01. The sequence continues at coordinate 704,467 of CBDCWR010000005.1, forward strand.
GAGGCCTCACTACCGCGCGGCACATCCGGAGAACTGGCACTAGGGGGCTGAGGAGAGGGGTCCGGGTGGGCGCCGTTCGCGCTCCTGCAGCGACGCGCCCGCGCTCGGATGCAGAACGGGCTCGTAGCCGGCCCGCAGCGCGCCGACGGAGGTCGGTGGCGTCAGCACCTGGAGCCTCTCGTCGGAGCGGAAGGCACGCGGCTCGGCCCAGCGGTCCCAGCGGAACTGCCAGAGCTCGCCGCCGGAGACCAGCTGCGCGCCGCCTCCCTCACCCGCCACGATCGTGCCGTCGGGCAGAGCACCACCCGTGCTCTCCCACAGGATGCGATCCTGGGCGCGGGTCATGCCGCGACCAGGGCGATAACGCTCGGCGGCGAGCCGCGCGTTGAGGTCCGGCGCGAGAAGCCGGCGCGAGGCACCTTCGGCGCGCCCTACCGCGTCGCGGTACGCGTTGTAGGCAGCACGCCGGCAGTAGGCGCAGGGCCGATGACCCGCCGCGAGGGCGACCGCCTCGTCCAGAAAGAAGACCGGCGTCCAGCGGCGCGGCCGAGCCAGGCCAATGCGACGACCTCGAAAGTCGACGAGGCAGGTGATCCAGAGGTTCGAGGCGTGGTGACGAACCACGCGCTCGTGGTCGTCGACGAGACAGCCTCGATTCCCGGTGAACAGCCCTCGCGCCGACGTTCGGTGGAGGTCACCCCAGGGGTCGACGCGATTGCGGCGGGGCGAAGGGCCGCTGTCGCGCGAGTCCTGTGGCTGTCGGCGCCCTTGCATGATGCCGGCCGTGTGGTCGATCGTTCTGCGATGCGATTCAGTCGGCTTCGAACGTCGGCGGCATGAGCGACCGGATCTGCATCCCCCAGGCGTCGGTTCCCGGCGCGCGGGTGACGATCCAGAGGGCTGGAATCGTCAGGTAGCGCGTGCCGTCGAGGCGCCAGCGGCTGAAGACGACCTTCCAAACGACCCGGTTCTCCGTGACGTGGACCGCATCAAAAGAGTCGAGCGTGCTGTTGTGCCAGCCGGCGGCCCGCATGCCGTCGAAGTTCGGCGCCGCCTGCGAGGCGTCCTGCGACACCAGCACGCGTCCGCTCGAGCCCTCCGCCGGCGGCAGCAGGAACGTGTGCGGGTAGCGCAGCGTCCGGGTTGCTCGGCCTTTGTCGGCGTCGTTGAATCCGGCGAAGAAGTCGAGCAGCACGGCGCGCGTCTGCTCCACGGCGCGCTCGCGCGCCTCCCCCAGAAGCTCTTCGTCCGGCCATCCCATGCGCGCCTGCATCCCCCACTGGTCGCCAACGCGCGTGAGCTCGTAGAGCGCACGGCCCGAGGCGTACACGGAGCCGTTGGCATCGTAGCGGCGGTACGTCACGGCCGCCTGCACCTTCGTGCTCGACGCGTGGATCACCTCGAGCGACTTCCAGTCGAAGTCGCTGCGCACCCAGCCGCGCCCACGCATGGCATCGAAGTCGACCGCGAAGTCGGCCGGTTCGGCGTTGACGCGCGCCGCGCCGTCGCGACCGAAGCTGATGAACGGGGTATGGATCGCCTGGCGCAGCACCTCGTTGTCGCCGGAGTTCCATGCGGTGATGTAGCGCAGCAGGCCTTCGTAGGCGCTGGCCGCGCCGCGCGGGTCGTTCGGTGGCCGCACACGCTGGCCGCGACGCTGCGCGAAGAGCCACTCCCAGAACGCCGGGTCGTCGTACGTAGCCGTCCACGAGTCGTGCCCGGTGTCCGGATACACGGTGAGTCGCACCTGGTGCCCGCCGGCTCGTCGGATCGCTGAGACCATGTCGATCGTCTGGGACAGAGGCACTACCTGGTCGCGGTCGCCGTGAAACGCCCAGATCGGCAGGTTGGTGAGAGCCCGCGCGCGCAGGGGCCGGCCGCCGCCGCAGATCGGTGCCGCGGCCGCGAAGAGATCGGCCGCTTCCGCTGCCAGATCCCAGGTGCCGAAGCCGCCCATGCTCAGACCCGTGACGTAGATCCGGTCCTCGTCGACCCGGTACGTCTGCTGCAGTTCCTCCAGCAGGCCGCGCAGAGCCGCCGTCTCCTGGGTCCAGAAACTGTCCAGGGAGCACTGCGGCGACACGACGATGGCCGGGATCTCCTGCCCGTTCGCCAGCAGCTTCGGGGGACCGTGCTCCTTCACCATCTCGACGTCGTCTCCCCGCTCCCCGGCGCCGTGGAGGAAGAGGACGAGCGGCCAGAGATCCTCGGACTCGTTGTATCCGGGCGGAAGGTGCAGCAGGTACTGGAGATTTGTCGTCCGGGTCTGCGTCTTCGCGAAGGAGAGGGACCGCTCCTCGCTCTGCGCATGGGCCCCAGCCCCCAGCGGGGCGAGGAGTGCAAAGGCGGCGAGCGGACCCAACGCGACGGCGGGGCACATCGAGCGAGGCGACAGCTGCATGAGACGGCTCCTTCCTTCAAAGCGCTTGGGCGCCATCGTCTCACGACCGCGGCGCAACGACGAAAGTGTGCCGCAACCCGCAGAGCCCTTTCTCGTAGATCATCTCCATCTATACTCCATCACGCGAAATATCGCCTGATGGAACATCTCTTCAACGACGGCGCTCTTCCCCGGAGACCCACATGTTCAGAGCCGATCTCAAACGGGGCAGCATGGAGCTGCTCATCCTCTCGGTGCTCGACGGCCCCCCGCGGCACGGCTACGAGATCGGGAAGTCGCTGGAGCAGCGCTCCGGCGGACGCCTGGAGTTCCGGGTGTCGACGCTCTACTCGGTGCTCTACCGCATGGAGGAGCGCGGCTGGATCAAAGGGCGCTGGATCGAGAAGGAAGGCACGAGGCGGCGCTGTCGCTACTCCCTGACGGCGGCGGGTCGCAAGGCGCTCGCAGCCCAGCGCAAAGAGTGGCGCTCTTTCGTGGACACGGTCGATCTCGTCGTGGGGGCGAGTCATGCCTGACTGGAAGGCCGAGATCCAGCGCCGCCTCGGCACCACCGCGGCGCTCGGAGCCGGTGAAGACCGCATGCTGGGAGAGCTCGCCGATCATCTCGACGACCTGTACCGGGAGGCACTGCGCACGGGTGCCACTCCCGACGACGCGTTCGCCGGGGCGCTCGAGGCTCTCGGCGACGTCCAGGCCGCCGCCCACGCCCGTTCCCGGGCCAACCCCGCGCACGTCCCACGCCAGGTCGACCAGTGGATGGAGCAGCGCGAAGAGAAGGTACGTGGCCTGGGCGGCCTCGCCCGCCTTCTCGCCGACGCCCTGCGCGATCTCCGCCTCGGGGTGAGGAGTCTGGCAAGGCGCCCGCTGTTCTCAGTGATCGTCGTCGCGGTTCTGGCGATCGGCATCGGCGGAACCACGTCCATCTTCACCCTCGTCGACGCGATCCTCCTGTCGCCGCTTCCGTTCGAAGCCGAAGATCGGCTGGTGAGCGTGCACCACGTCGCGCCTGCCCTCGGTTTCAGCGACGCCGGTCAGTGTGCGGCCTGGCACGCGACCTACGAGAGCCAGAGCGAGACCCTCGCCGAGATCGGCATGTTCCTGTCGGGCACCGTCGCGGCGCGCGGCTCGGGAACGCCCGAGGCGCTCCAGGCGCTCACGGCGACGAGTGGGCTCGTTCGCGCTCTGGGTCTCCGGCCGCTCGTCGGGCGCACTCTTCGTTCCGGCGACGAGGCGCCGGGCGCAGAGCCCATCGTGCTCCTCGCGCATCACTATTGGGAGAGCCGCTTCGGCGCTGCAGCCTCGGCCGTCGGCCAGACACTCCACATCGACGGCACAACGCACGAGATCGTCGGCGTGCTGCCGCGGGAGCTCCAGAGCCTCGGCGTCGCGAGCGATGTCGTGCTGCCGATGGAGATCGATCCCGCCCGGCTCTACGTCGGCAACATCGGCTACGGCGGCGTCGCCCGGCTGAGCGCAGACGCGAGTCTCGAGGAGGCTCGAGCCGAGCTCCAGCAGATCCTGCCTTCGGCCTGGGTGCACTACCCCGGCGGCCCCTTCACGGCCGCCGAAGACATCGCTGCCTTCTCGGTGCGCCTCCTGCCCCTGCGGCAGCGGCTGGTCGGTGAGACCGCCAACGTGCTGTGGGTGCTGCTCGGCAGCGTCGGCCTGGTGCTCCTGGTCGCTTGCGCCAACGTGGCCAACCTGCTGCTCGTGCGCGCCCACGAGCAGAGCGGAGAGATGGCCGTGCGTGCGGCTGTCGGCGCCAGCGCCGCACGGATCCGCTGGGAGGCGTTCAAGGAGATCCTGCTCCTCAGCCTGGCCGGCGGCGCAGCGGGTCTCACCCTCGCCGCGCTCGGGCTGAAGGCGCTCCTTGCCGCGGCACCTGCCGACGTGCCGCGGCTCAGCAGCGTAACCTTGAGCCCGCGCGTGCTGGCCGTGACCCTGCTCCTCTCTCTTCTCGCCGCGGCGATCGCTGGACTCGCGCCACTCCTGGGGCTTACACGAACGGCGGCAGCGCAGATGGGGCAAGGTCCACGCGGGCTCGCCAGATCGAACGGCTCTCGGTTCCAGACCACCGTCGCGACGCTGCAGATCGCCCTCGTCCTCGTCCTCCTCGTCGCGTCGGGCCTCCTGCTGCGCAGCTTCAGAGAGCTCCGCGGCGTCGATCCCGGCTTCGGGTCACCCGAGACCGTGCACACGGTACGCCTCCACATTCCGGAGACGGAGGAGCCGGACGTCGAGGCCGCCGCGCGACAGTTCGAGGAGATTGCACACCGTCTGGAAGAGGTGCCGGGCGTCGTGGCGGTCGGCATGGCCACCGCCATCCCGATGGACGGCAGCAACAACGTCAACACGTTCTTTCCGGAGAGCACACGCGACGACGGCACCGAGGGCGGACAGATCGAGCGCCACAAGTGGGTCGGTGGCGGGTTTTTCGAAGCTCTCGAGATCCCGATCCTGGTCGGACGCGGCCTCACCTGGAGCGACACCGCACAACGGCGACGCGTCGCGGTGGTCTCCGAGAGCCTGGCGCGGAAGTACTGGGGCAGCCTCGACCAAGCGCTTGGCCAGAGGATCGCCGCGCGGCCCGACCCCACCAGCTGGACCGAGGTCGTCGGCGTCGCGGCGGACGTGCACGACGACGGCGTGGCCCAGTCCGGCCCCTCGATGGTGTACTGGCCGCAGGTCACCACGGGCTTCTGGCGAGGAACCGACGACGACGCGGTGCTCGCGTGGCGGGAGAACGGCTATGCAATTCGAACCCAACGCATGCACGACGGGCGCCTTCTCGAGGACATCCAGACTGCGGTCTGGAGCGTCAACCCCGGCCTCCCCCTCCTGCAGTCGGCTCCGCTTAAGCAGCTCGTGTCTCAGGATCCAGAGGTCGCCGGCACGCTCTTCGTGGCCCGCCTCCTCACCCTCGCGAGCGCTCTGGCGCTGCTGCTCGGTGTGACCGGCGTCTACGGTCTGATCTCGGGCGGAGTCGCGCAGCAGGCCCACGAGCTGGGCATTCGCATGGCCTTTGGTGCCAGTGGCGGCACGGTGAAGGCCATGGTGCTGCGGCGCGGGTTGCGCATCTGCGCCGTCGGCACGCTCCTCGGGCTCGGCGTCAGCCTCGGCCTCGGCCGCTTCCTGGGAAACCTGCTCTTCGGCGTCGAAGCCTTCGACCCGGCGACCTTCGCTGCCTCGACCGCCGCCCTCGTCCTCGTCGTGCTGGGCGCGAGCTACCTGCCAGCCCGCCGCGCGGCGCAGGTCGATCCGATCCGCGTGATCCGCGCCGAGTAGAGCTACTCGACCGCTTCCGCCAGCGCGTCATACAGTGCGAAGTGGAGCTCCCAGTCCTCGGGGCGACTCGCGTGCTCCCGCGCGCTGTGAATCGCGATGACCACGTCGCGCGCCGGATCGATGTAGATGCCCTGACCGAAGATGCCGGTGGCCCGGTAGTCCTCGCCGTCCGTCAGCCACCAGAAGTAGCCGTAGCCGTCGAAGCCCTTGGACGGCGTGGTCGACTCGGCCATCCAGGTCTCGGGCAGCACGGCCGTACCGTCGGCGAGCTGGCCGCCGCCGAGCGCAAAAAGGCCGAGGCGGGCGTAGTCGCGCAGCGTCGCGCTGATGCAGCAGCCGCCGAACTCACCGCCCCCGGGCTCGGTCAGCTGCCAGTTGGCGTCGGCCTCCATGCCGAAGGGCTTCCAGATCTTGTCGCTCAGGTAGGTCGACAGGTTGTTGCCAATGGCGGAGCGCAGCAGGGTCCCGGCGAGGTTCGTCTCGGCGGTGTTGTAGTTGAACTTCTCGCCGGGCGCTGCCTCGCGCTCCTTGTGGCGCAGGAACTCGTAGAGATCGAGCGTCTCCCACGTGGCCGTGGCCACGTCCGACTGCGGGTCGGCGTAGTCCTCGTTCCACTGCACGCCGGAGGCCATCTGCAGCAGCGTCTTGATGGTCGCCTGGTCGTACGAAGAGCCTTTGAGCCGCGGCAGGTAGTCGGTGACCGGCTCGCCCGTGCTCTCGATGTAGCCGTCCTGGATGGCCGCGCCGTACAGCATGGCGACAACCGACTTCGCCACCGAGAAGGAGATCCAGAGCGTGTCTTCGGTGTTGCCGAGGCCGTAGCGCTCGTAGACGATCGTGCCGTCCTTCACCACGAGTAGACCCGCCACGTCGAGCTGGTCGAAGTACTCGTCGGTGGTCATCGACACGTCGCCCGCGGTGACGACGACTCCGCCCAGATCCCGAAGCGCGGTCGGCAGCTCGAGGACGTCTCCTCCGGCGGCGATGTTCCGCGTCGGCGACATGCGGGCGACGTTGCGGAAGCCGGCCACCTTCTCCTGACCGGTCCAGAACAGCGGCGAAGAGCCTGCGGCCGGCAGCGGCTCCAGAGCTTCGGCAGGCGGCTCGGCCTCGGTGTCTTCGGCCAGGACCGACGGCAGCCAGAGCACGGCGGCGACGAGTACCAGGATCGCGGCGATTCCGAGAAATGCCCTCATGAGGTTCTCCTCGTGACGCGCGCGGAGCGCGCAGTTCGTTGCGGGATCTACGGAGGATCCTACCCGCATTGCCGTGGAGGACTATCTCGACCGCACGACACCCCGTCGCGGACAGCGATGAGCCACCGGGCACTCGCTGCACTTCGGGCTCGCCGGCACGCAGATCTGCTGCCCGAAGCTCACGAGGACCCTGTTGAGACGCAGCCAGTACTGCTTCGGCAGTTTGGCGCGGAGCGCCATCTCCGTCTCGAGCGGATCTCTTGTCTCGACGTAGCCCCAGAGATTCGTGATGCGGTGCACGTGGGTGTCCACACAGATCGCCGGTTTCTCGAACGCCTCCGTGAGCACCAGGTTGGCGGTCTTGCGCCCCACACCCGGCAGCTCGACGAGTGCGTCGATCTCGTCGGGAACACGGCCGTCGAACTGGTCCAGCAGCGCACGGGCCGCCTTGCGCAGGTTCTGGGCCTTGGTCTTGTAGAAGCCCACGGGGTAGATCAGCTTCGCGATGCGCGAGGGAGGCAGCCGCGCGAGCGCCTCCGCGTCGGGCGCCTCGGCAAAAAGCCGCGCCGACGCCGTTGCGGTCACGTCGTCTTTGGTGCGCGCGCTGAGAATCGTCGAGATCAGCACCTTGAACGGATCTCTCTCCGCCATCGCGATCAGTGTGACGACGGGTGGCGCGGTGTCCTCGAGGGCGGCACTGACAGCACGGAGCATGCTGCCGATCCGGCGGTTGTCGATGACGGGAATGGCACGAGGCACGGGAGCTTCTCCTGGTCGAGGCCCAAGGCGGAACGGCTTGCGGCGCAGATCTTCCCACGGGCCGACGTGCTCCCGCTCACAGCTCCGTGGCGGCGGCTCGTCCCGGGTACGTACCCTCCACGATGCCGCCCTCGGAAAAAAGGCCCCAGAATCGGCGGGCTCCTGCGAGCCCCGCCATGGTCCCACTCCAGAACGTGAAGTCACCCGCACGGCCACCTACCGCAAGCAAGGCACGGGGCCACCTGTCGGCTGGCCTCCGCGCCGCTGCGTGGGTGCTGCTCTTCGGCGCGCTGGTGCTCGCCGGCCCGCTTGCCGCCTACCAGGGGCTCCCGGAGTGCTGCAAGGACGACTGCGACGACGCGTGTCCGATCGACGCCCGCCGCATCGCCGGCAAGGCTCACGACGCGCACGCCACGGCCACCGCCAGTGCCTCACCGCCGTCTTGCCACGCAGCCGAGGCTCCGCCCCGGAACGGGCCGGCCCCCGAGGCGAGTGCTCATGCCCCGCAGTCGACGCACCACGGCGACACGTTCCTGAACGCTCCCTCGCGGTGTGGTGAAGAGCCGAAAGCGCCCTCCCGAGGCGAGCGGGCGGCCGCGACGTTGGCGTCGAGTGAGATCTCGCAGATTTTCCTCCCCCCGCACGCGCTCACGAGCAGCGATGCCGGAGCAGTGCGAAGCGGCCAGGAGTCGCCGTTCGCGCGCGGCCCGCCGGCGGTGCGCTCCTAGCCCCCTAGATCCCGGTCCCTCCGAGGGTCGGCCGACGCGCGACGGCGCGACGACCCCCTCGCCACGAAGCCTCGAGCCCACGTCCTTCGATGGACCCGGGCCAGGCCTGCTGCTGCCCGCGGCGCTTCGGCGCACGCGGCGTGACGTCTGCTCTCAGATCCGCCCCGAGCACGGGGCGATGGAGACCCTTCTTCGATGCACCCGACCCAGAATCCGCGGGGTGAGCTCCGCTCCCCGACTCCGAACCGCAGCTCCATCCGGATCGCGTCCCTCGCGATCTACCTCACCGCCACGACCTTCTCCCTCTCCGCGCAGGAGGTAGACCCTGACGAGCCACCGGAGCGACCGACGCTCGAGACCGAGATCACCGTCACCAGCACGCTGCCCGGCCTGCCCGAGGAGGTCGACCTCGACGAGGACCAGATCGAAAGCCGCTCGGACCTCGATCTCGCAGAGGGCCTCCGCCAGACGTCAGGGCTCGCCGCGACCCGGCGTGGCCCCGTGAACCTCGACCCCACCGTCCGCGGCCTGCAGGAGGGCCAGGTGGGCGTCTTCGTCGACGGCACCCGCACCTTCGCCGCGGGACCGGCGCGGATGGACAGCGACCTCTCCCACGTCGGGCTCCACAGCCTGCAGTCGGTCAAGGTCGTCAAGGGCCCGTACGCCCTCGCCTGGGGGGCCGGTACCCTGAGCGCCATCGAGGCGATCACCTTCCAGCCGCCGTTCGGCGGCGAGCTCCGGCTGGGCGGGAAAGCCGTCGGTGGAGCCTTCGACAACCGCGACACACGGGACGCCTTTGGGCAGGTGTACGGCAGCGGTGAGCGCCTGCGATTCGTGTTCTCCGCCGGGGCGCGTGAAGGAAGCGACTACGAAGACGGCGACGGTGCCGAGGTGCCCGGAGACTTCGAGAGCCAGCAGTTCCATGGCTCCTTCAGCGTTCGGCTCGGAGCCGGGAGCCAGCTGGACTACTCCGGCGGCTACCAGGCGCAGGACGACATCGACTACCCCGGCAGGCTCCTCGACGCGACGTACTTCCGCACGCGCACGCAGCGCCTCGGTTACTCGTGGAGCGGCGCTCGGGGTGACGCCTGGCAGCTCCAGGGCGCACGGGCCACGGTGTACAGCAACCGCAAAGACCACCGCATGAACAACGACGAGAAGCCGACCGGGCGCGACATGCCGGGGCGGATCCCGCCGTTTGCTCTGGACATCGATCTGCCGACCGAGTCGAACACCGCGGGGGGTGCGCTCCGGTTCGACCTCGGCCAGACCTCCGGCGACGCACCTCAGCAGCTCGCGCTCGGAGCGGACGTGTACCGCGTCAACCAGATCGCCGAGCGCTTCATTCGCAGGCGGTCGAACGGCTTCCTGCTGTTCCAGGACTTCGCGTGGCCCGATGCGCAGCGGGGCAACGTCGGCGTGTACGGGCAGTGGACGAGATCCACCGAGCGCTCTCGCCTGGGCGTCGCACTTCGCTTCGATCAGAACGACGCAGAAGCCGCGCAGGCTTCGACCTTCTTCCGGGAGAACACCGTCGGTGAGCTGAGCCGCGACGACTCCTCCGTCAGCGCGGCGGTGTCGCTGAGCGTCGACGTGAACGACCGGTGGACCCTGCACGGCGGGATTGGCCGGGCGGTGCGCAACCCGAGTACGCTCGAGCTCTACGCCGATCGGTTCCCGGCCACCAAGTTCCAGCTCAATGCCGAGTTCGTCGGCTCACCGCAGCTCGACGCGGAGACCAGCCACGAGGCCGACGCCGGCCTCGTCGCCAGATACGGCGACGTCACCGTGCGAGCGGACGTCTTCTACCGCGAGATCGACGACTACATCACCGTGGCCGCCGATCCATCCCTGCCCAAGCGGCTGCCGCTCTCGTTCAACACCGTGTTCAGGCACATCGACGGCTCCGAGGCGACCTTCTGGGGAGGCGAGCTGCGCCTCGACCACGTCGTTTCACGCAACGTTTCCTGGTACCTGACCTTCGATCAGGTCCGCGGAACGGACGAGCTGCCAGGCGAGCCCGTGCTGGGGCTCACACCCCCGCGCGCACGGCTCGGCGCGAGAGTCCGCTCGGGCAGCGGTCGCCTGTTCGGCGACGTCGAGGTGCTCGTGGTCGACGATCAGGATCGTGTGGCCACACTGAGGTTCGAGCAGCCGACGCCCGGATACGAGACCCTGTCCGTCGCACTCGGCGCGGAGCTCACGTCGGGCCTGCTGCTGACCCTCACGGGCCGCAACCTCACGGACGAGTCGTTCGCCGACCACCTCAACGCCCCGAGCCCCTTCAATGGCCGGCGCATCCAGGAGCCCGGACGCTCGGTCGGCCTGACACTCCGCTGGAGCCGATGACCTGGTCAGGCACCGCGGGGAGGGAGGCCCGGATGGCCTAGACTCGGATCGCCCACCTCCCTTCGCGCGAGCAACCGCCACGATGGCCGACCCTCCCGAATCCGACGACGCCCTGGAAGAGCCGACTCTCGCCGAGTCGGATCATCCCGGGCACGAAGCGGCCCCGATACGCCGGGTGGGTCCCTACCGCATGCTGCAGCGCGTCGGTCAGGGAGGGATGGGCGAGGTCTGGGAGGCGGAGCAGGTCGCGCCGCTGAAGCGCCGCGTTGCGATCAAGATCATCAAGCGCGGCATGGATACGCGTCAGGTCGTGGCGCGCTTCGAGGCCGAGCGCCAGGCGCTGGCGCGCATGAGCCACCCGCACGTCGCCCGCGTCTTCGACGCCGGAGAGACGCCGGACGGCCTGCCGTACTTCGCGATGGAGTTCATCGAGGGCGAGCCGATCGTGGACTACTGCGACCGGCACAGGCTCTCCAACCGAGAGCGCCTCGAGCTCTTCGTTCGGGCCTGCGACGGCGTACAGCACGCGCACCAGAACGCGGTGATCCACCGCGACCTCAAGTCGTCGAACATCCTGGTCGCTCCGGGCGACGACGGACTGCCCCAACCGAAGATCATCGACTTCGGCATCGCCAAGGCGATGACCGACGAGCAGAGCGAGGAGACCCTCTTCACGGAGCTCGGCCAGGTCGTCGGCACGCCGGAGTACATGTCTCCCGAGCAGGCGACAGCAAGTACCCCGGTCGACACCCGCACCGACGTCTACTCCCTCGGCGTCGTGCTCTACCGGCTCCTCTCAGGAGCGCTTCCCTTCGAGCGAGAGACCTTGCGCTCCTCCGGTCTCGCCGAGATTCAGCGGACGCTGAAGCACGACGTTCCCCGCAAGCCCAGCACACACGTCGGCACTGGCGGGGCTCGCTCGACCGAGGCGGCACAGGCCCGGAGCACCGACGTGCGGGCGTGGGTCCGCGAGCTCTCCGGCGATCTCGACTGGATCACGCTCAAAGCGCTCGAGAAGGACCCGGATCGCCGCTACGCCTCACCCCGCGACCTGGCGCGTGACATCGAGCGACATCTCCGCTTCGAGCCCGTCGAGGCCCGGCCACCCAGTCGCATCTACCGCCTGCGGCGCTTCGCGCGCCGGCACCGCATCGGCGTCGCCTTCGGCTCCCTCGTCGCTCTCTTCCTCGTCGCCCTGCTCGGCCTCGTCGCGCTGTACACCGTCCGGCTCCAGTCCGAGCGCGACCGCGCCCAGTTCGAGGCCGCCCGGGCGAACGAGGTGGCCAACTTCCTCACCGGCATCTTCGATCAGGCAGATCCTTTCCAGACCGCGGCCGACGAAGATCCGAGCGCCCGCGATCTTCTCGCCCGCGGCGCGGAGCGCGTGCACACGGAGCTCGCCGAAGCTCCCGACCTGCGCGCGACGATGCTGCAGCTGATCGGAAGGGTGTCCAGACGCATGGGCGACTACGGCCAGGGGCGCGAGCTTCTCGAGCAGTCCGTGGAGGAGCACCGGGGCCTGGAGAGCAGCGAGGGGCTGGCCGCGGCGCTCTTCGACCTCGCGGTACTCGAGTATCTCGAAGGCAACTACGACCAATCTCTGGCGCTGCACGAGGAGAGCCTCGCGCTGCGGCGCACTGCGGCCGTGCCCGATGCTGCGGCTCTGGGCAGCTCGCTGCGCGACCTCGTGCTCGTGCTTCAGGAGCTGGGCCGCTTCGAAGAGGCGCTGGCCGCCGGCGAGGAGGCGATGGAGCTCGCCCGAAGCCAGGACCCGGTAGCGCACGAGGAGCTCGCGATCGCGTCCAACAATCTCGCTCTTCTCGCCAAAGACCAGGGCAACTTCGAGCGCGCGCGCGAGCTTTACGAGCAGGCGCTCGAGCACTATGGCCGGGCACCGGGGATCAAGCCGATCCAGATGGTCCCGGTGCGGACCAACCTGAGCAGCGTGTACGGCCGCCTGGGGCGAACCCGCGAAGCGCACGATGTGCTCCTCGAGGCCCTCCAGGTGTACGAGGCCGAGCTCGGGCCGGAGCACGAGCGCGTCGGCGCCCTGCTCATCAACCTCGGATCGAACGCCATCGCAATGGACGAGCACGAGCCGGCTCTGGGCTACCTCGAGCGGGCCCTCGTCATCCACGAGGCGACGCTCGGGCCGGAGAACTACAGGGTTGGCCTCATCCGCGCAAACATGGCGGACGCGACCCTCGGGCTCAGACGGGCCGACGAGGCCGCGAAGCACGCCCGCGTCGCCAGCACCACCCTCGCTGCGGCCCTCGGCGAGGCGCACCCGAACACGGCCCTGATGTGGAGCCTCGAAGGCGAGATCGCCCACGCTCGCGGCGACCTGGAGGCCGCGCGGCAGCTCCAGCAGCGCTCCATCGGCGCGCTCGAGACGGCCGTCGGTGCGGACCACCCCTTCCTCGGTGATCCGCTGTGCCAGCTGGCACGAGTCGAGCGTGACGCTGCACGGCGCAACGAGGCGCTACAGGCCGCCACCCGTTGCCTCGAAGTGCGCCAAGCTCGACTCGGAGCCGAGCACCCGTCCACGCGCGAGGCGCAGAGGCTCACCGGTGAGCTTCGCGACGCGGCGCCGCCCGGCGACTAGGCGCGGAAGTCGAGCGTGCGGCCGATCTCCTGCTCGCAGGCGCGGTCGTAGGCGAGCCGCGCGAGGGCGACGTCCTGCACCGCGAGGCCGGTGGAGTCGAAGACGGTGACCTGCGTTTCGCTCTCGCGGCCCTCGACCACCCCACCGATGACCTCACCGAGGGAGCCCGCGAGGTCGTCCACGCTCAGTTCGCCTGCGGACAGAGGCACGTTGACCTCGCCGCTGCCGGACGCCTGGGCGAGGTCGTCCACGACCACGCGGGAGCGCTGCAGGATGGCCCCCTCCAGCTCCTGCTTGCCGTGGGCGTCGGCTCCCATCGCGTTGATGTGGGCACCAGGCTGGATCCACGCGTCGCGCACGATGGGCGTGCGGGTTGGTGTCGCCGTGCACACGATGTCGGCGCCCGCCGCCTCCTCGACCGTTGCCGCCCTTCCACCACACTCTTCGGCGAACGTGGACGCGGCGTCGGGGTTGAGGTCGGACGCCAGGATCTGGAGGTCGCGGCCCGGCAGCGCGGCGCGCAGCGCGGCGAGCATCGTCCGAGCCTGGACACCGCTGCCCACGAAGCCCACCGTCTTTGCGCCTGCTCGCGCGAGATGTCTGGTCGCCACTCCGGCAGCCGCTCCGGTGCGCAGCGCCGTGAGGTACGTCGCATCCATCACGGCCAGCGGCTCGGCCGTCGCGGGATCACTGAGGATGTACATCCCCAAAACGGCGGGAACGCCGAAGCGCGCCGGGTTCTTCGGGTGGGCGTTCACCCACTTCACGCCGGCAGAGCCCTCCATGAAGGCGGGCATCGCACGGAAGTCGCCGTCGTGCTGCGGCAGGTCGAGGTAGACCTTCACCGGCATCTGGGTCTCGCCGCGGCCATGGGCTGCGAAGGCCGCTTCGATCGCTTCGACGGCGGCCTCCATCGGCACGGCATCACGCACTTCGCTCGCGGTCAGGATCCTGGTGTCCAACGTCTGCTTCCTCCTCGACAAGGCCCATCTCGCGTCGGACGAGCCGGCCCGCCGACCCTATGTTCTTTTGGAGCCCCGGGCCACCACGACCCACTTCCCCTGCAGGATCGCCTGGCCGCCGAGCGACGTCATTCGAGGAGCGCCTCGAGCAGCCGGACGACAAGAGGCGCCTGCGCAGGGTGAATCTTCTCGGCCGCCTCCTCCGCGCCGAAGAACTCGAGACGATCGAGCTCCGGGAAACTCTGCGTTCTCCCACTCCGCGGAGGCCACTCCAACTCGAAGGTGTTGCTCTTCAGCTCTGCCGGATCGCAGTCGCCGGGGAAGGCCCAACAGCGGACGGTCTTGCCGCTCTTCATGCGGATCTCGCCGACGTCGATCACGGCGCTCTCGAGGGGTGTGTCGGCCCGCAGCAGGTCGGCCGGAGAGCGGCCGGTCTCCTCCTCGAACTCGCGGATGGCGGCGATCAGCTCGTCCTCGTCGGGGTCGTCGAGCAGGCCCTTCGGTATCGTCCACGAACCGTGGTCCTTCTTGCGGAAGTAGGGGCCTCCCGGGTGTCCGAGGAGCACCTCCACCTGCTGCCCTCGGACGCGGTACATCAGGAGCCCGGCACTCCGCCTCATGCCCCTGGCCCGGCCAGGCTCACGGCGCCCGCCGCTCGAGTGCCTCGAGCCGACGGTCGAGCTGCGCGACCGCAGCCGAAGGCGCTCCCTCCTCCACGGCCATCTCGCGGAGCCAGCGCACCCGCTGGGCCGCCTCCCCGAACTCGCCGATGGCGCCGAAGCTCTCGGCCAGATCCTGAAGCAGCCCGCGCAGCAGGGCCCGCAGCTCGGGGTCGCTCTCACGGGCCTCGTACGCGCGGTCGAGAGAGCGCACCATGGTCACCGTGTCGCCGCTCTGCGCCGCGAGCATCGAGCGTACGAGGAGCATGTGGAAGTTCTCGGGGTCCGACTTCAGCACGTTGTCACTCTCGCGCCGTGCCGCGGCGAAGTCTCCCTGCTTGAAGAGTGCGCCGGCCAGAACGGCACGCGCTCCGGGCAGCCCGGGCTCGAGGTCGAGCGCGCGACGCGCCGCTCGTACGGCGGCCTCGGGGCGCCCCATGCGGTCGAGGACCCCTGCCGCAGCGAAGTGCGCGTCGTGGTTCTCCGGCTGGAAGTCGAGGAGCGCCTCCAGCTCGCGGAGCGAGCGGTCGAGCTGGCCCACCTCCATGTAGGTGCGGCTCCGGCGCAGATAACTCTCCGTGCTCACGGCCTCGGCCATCATCGCTGCACGGCGCGCGTCCGGATGGTGCGTCATCCGCGGCAACGTGCGCGCCTCGGCGGCGCGTTGGCGGGCGAGGTCGCGGTTCCCGGCCTGGTTGTAGGCACGAGCGAGGGTTGCCACGACGGCCTGCGTGTCCGGCGCGAGCCGGTAGGCCTGCTCCAGGTGGCGCACCGCCGCCTCCACGTCTCCCCGGCCCAGAGCGAGACGGCCCAGCCCGAAGTGCGCGAGGCCAAAGCCGGAGTCGAGTGCCACCGCGCGCTCGTAGCGTCTCGCGGCCGCGTCGAGCCGCCCGAGCTTCTCGAGGGTGGTCGCCGTGCGGTACTGGCCGGGGGCGTAGTCGTCGTCGAGGCGCAACGCGATCTCGTGAAACCGCAGGGCCTCCTCCGGGTCGGTGTACTCGAGCATGGCCGCCAGGAGATACGGCCACCGGACCTCCTGCGAGTCGAGCTCCGCGGCGCGGCGGTAGGCCGCCTCCGCGTGCTCGGTGTGCCGATGTGCCTCGAGATTCATCGCGTAGTGGCCCCAGGCGGCCGCGTTGCGCGGATCGCTCACGACGCGAGCGTGTGCCGCTGTCAGCTTCTTCTGTACCTGCGGCTCGGACGTGGACAGGTCGGGCAGCACGGGCTCCTGCCCGAACGCGTGCACCGCAGAGGCGAGAGCCATTCCCACGAGGGTGAAGAGCCTGCCGGCACGTCTCACGACGCACCTCCCTGCCCACGCTCCAGAGAGACCACGGTGCCAGCCGGGCTGCCCGGGAAACTCTCGACGCTGCCGTCGGGCCACGTCACCTCGAAGGCGTCCACGGCGCTGGCGCCGCCGAGGCCGAAGTGCGCCGGCACCACGCCGCTCGTCAGGTAGCCGGCCAGCGGCTGCACGAGCGCCTTCAGACGGCGGTCGCCGAGGCGCGCCTCCACCTGCGCGCCGAAGGCGACGCGCCCCCTCTCGCGCACCCACACCGCAACCGCGCCCCCACTGCCGCCGGCGTTGCGGAAGACCTGCACCGGGCCATCGATCTGCGTGAGCACGAGATCCAGATCGAGGTCGCCGTCGAGGTCGGCGGCCAGCAGCCCACGACTCACCTCGAGCGCCTCGGAGAAGGCGCCACCCGCTCCTTCCACGAACGTCCCCGCGCCGGTGTTCCAGTACAGCTGGTTGGGCTCGACGTACTCGTGCTTGGCCCAGCCGACACCCGGATCCGCAACGAGAGCGCTGGGCCGCTGCTTCACCGCGCCATTGGCCACGACGAGGTCGAGCGCAGAGTCGTTGTCGAGGTCGGCCAGCGCCGTGCCAAACCCGGTGTAGCCGACCGATCCGACGCCGAGACCGGCGAGCGACGTGACGTCCTCGAAGCCCACGGCTCCGCGGTTCTCGTACAGCGTGTTCGTCTCTTCGATGAGGTGGCTCACGAAAAGGTCCGGATCGCCGTCGAGGTCGACGTCGCCGGCAGCGACACCCATTCCGGCTTCCCCGACCCCAAAGCGGTTGAACGCGACACCCAGCAGCACGCCGTCTTCCACGAACCGGCCGTCGCCCCCGTTGATCCAGAGGTGGTTCGGATCCGTGTCGTTGGCGACGTAGAGGTCGAGGAGACCGTCCCCGTCGAAGTCGGCCGCAACCACACCCAGCCCACGATCGGCGAGCGTCTCGATGCCCGCCTCGCGGCTCGTCTCCTCGAAGTGCAACCCACCCAGATTGCGGTAGAGCCGATCCGAGACGCCCTGAAACTGCGCGGGGCCGCAGAAGTCGCGACGGCCGCTCTGGGACGCGCACACCCGATCTGGGTCGTAGGCGACGTAGCGCACGACAAACAGGTCGAGGAGGCCGTCGAGGTCGTAGTCGAAGAAGGTCGCGGAGCTCGACCAGCCGTCACTCGCGACACCGGCCTGGCGGGTGACGTCCGTGAACGTTCCGTCGCCGTCGTTGCGCAGCAGCGCGTCCGGCCCGACGTTGCTCACGAAGAGGTCGAGGTCGCCGTCGTTGTCGGCGTCTCCGACGGCCACACCCATTCCGTCTCCGCGGTCTCCCGCGCCGGACTCGACCGGAGTAAACCGGCCGTCCTCCTGCCGCAGAAGCACGTTGGGAAGGCCTGCCGGCTGAACGATGTACAGGTCGAGGTCGCCATCACCCTCGACATCGAAGACGGCAGCGCCACCGCTCATGATGGCCGGCATCGAGTAGGTGCCCGCGATGTCCGGGCGATGGCGAACGTCGACGCCGAGGGCTGCCGTGGCGTCCTCGAAGCGGACGGCAGGCGCCTGGAAGCCCTCTGCGGCGGCGCTCGCAGGGGAGGCCGGCGCCGGCGTCGAGGCATCGTCGCCGCCGCCACAGCCCGCCAGCGTCAACGCCAGCGCGAGCGACGCCGCGCGGGCGAAGGGGAGAAGAGAGTCGAGCATCGACATGGGTCCGCGGATTCTACTTCTGGCCTCGTGTTACCTTCGCGCCGTGCCCGCCGGCAAGCGCACGCGCGCTCCCCTCCCCCGCCCCGAGAGATCCCGCGTCGGGTCATCGAGAGGCCGACGCGCCGCGTGTCGCGGCGCCGTCGCGCTGGCAGCCGCTTTAGCCCTCGCGGCCTGCAGCACCGAGGCACCACCCCCGAGCGCCGAGGCCGAAAGCCAGCTCCCCACGCCGCTCGCACTGGAAGCGGTCGACCTCGGCTTCGTGCACGACAACGGCGCGCGCGGCAACTTCTACTACCCCGAGATGATGCAGGGAGGCGGCGGCCTCCTCGACTTCGACGGCGACGGGCTCCTCGACATCTATCTCGTGCAGTCCGGGCCGCTCCCACCCACCGGCGACGCGGCAGCGGCCAACGTCCTGCTGCGCAACCTGGGCGATCTGCAGTTCGAGGACGTCACGGCACAGGCCGGCGTGGGCGACACCGGCTACGGGTCCGGGCTAGCGGTCGGCGACATCGACGGTGACGGCTGGACCGACCTCTACGTCACCAACCTCGGTGCCAACCGGCTCTACCGCAACCGCGCAGACGGCACGTTCGAGGACATCACCGAGCGCTCCGGCGCCGGCACCGGCGGCTACTCCACCTGCGCCGCGTTCTTCGACATGGAGGGGGACGGAGACCTCGACCTCTTCGTGTGCAACTACGTGCAGTGGTCCCCCGCGACGGAACGTCGCTGCCTCGGCTTCAACGGCCAGCAGGGCTACTGCGGCCCCCACGAGTACGAGCCGGCCCCGAACGTCCTGCTCCGCAATGACGGCGGCCGCTTCCTCCACGTGTCGGCGACCGCAGGGATCCAGGCGACTTCAGGAGCCACCCTCGGCCTCGCCGTCGCCGATTTCGACGCCGACGGCGACCTCGATCTCTATACCGCCAACGACCAGATGGCCAACGGACTCTGGATCAACGACGGCGCCGGACGCTTCCGCGACGAGGCGCTCGAGCGCGGGGCCGCCTACAACGTCCAGGGGCGCCCGGAGGCCGGGATGGGGGTCGCGGCCGAAGACTTCGACCAGAACGGCACGATCGACCTCTTCGTCACGCACCTCGGCGGCGAGACGAACACGCTCTACCTCAACGAGGGGGGCCTCTTCCGCGACGCGACGCAGGAGACCGGGCTCGCGAGCGTCAGCCAGGCCTTCACGGGCTTTGGTGTCGTTCTGCACGACCTGGACGGCGACGGGGAGCGCGACCTCCTGCTCGCGCACGGTCGCGTGAGCCACGGCGACGACCTGAGCCCCGACTTCAGCGAGCCGAACCAGCTCCTGCTGGGTCGTGCCGACGGGAGCTTCGTGCTGGCCGCGCTGCCGGGGCCTGCGCGCGTCAGCCGGGCGATCGCCGTGGGCGACCTCGACAACTCGGGCCGACCGGCAGCGTTGATCGTCGAGAACGGCGCCGCGGCGCAGATCTTCCGGGCGCGCGCGGCCGCGGAATCCTGGCTCGGAGCGCTCGTGCTCGCCACCTCCGATGCCACCTCGGGAATCCGGGGCTACGCACTCCACGCGGAGGTCACGCTCACGACGAGCCTCCGCCGCCTGACCCGGCGCGTCGAGACTTCGCACAGCTACGCCTCCGCCGCCGATCCGCGCGTCGTGTTCACGCTCCGGCCGGGGGAGGTCGCACGGGAGCTCGCCGTGCGGTGGCCGGACGGCCGCGAGGCGCAGCTCTCCGAGCCACGCCTCGGCGCGGTGCATCACATCCCGCCACCATGAGAGCTCGTGCCATGCTCACGGCTCGAGCGCCGCACCCGGAGCGTGCGACGGCCCCTTGAGGAGTCTCTTGGCCAAGAAGAAGCAGCGTCGCAAGGCGAGCCCCGCGTCGAAGGCCGGAGGCACCACCGCGCCGCGCGCCACCGAGGCTACCCCGCCCGCTCGCGGCAGAGCACGTGCCGCCGCGTTCGGCGCGATGGCCGTGATGGTCGTCGCGATCGGCGTCTGGTGGAGCCTGGACCGTACGCCGCCTCCTCCACCCCCTCCGACACTCGACCTCGAGGGCCTCGACCCCCGGATGGCCGAGCGGGTTCGCGCGGCGCTGCGTGCCGCCACAGAGGAGCCGAGCGCCGCCAGCTACGGCCGTCTCGGGCTGACGTACCACGCCCACCGCTACGTCGCACTGGCGCAGGAGAGCTACCGCATCGCGTCCGAGCTCGACCCCGAGGTGGCCGACTGGCACTACTACCTCGGCCTGCTGGCCGCGGAGCGCGGCGAGACCACACAGGCCCTGCGGGAGCTCGACGCCGCACGAGCGGCCGGTCACGACTCTCCAGCACTGCACGAGCGACTCGGCCATGCGCACCTCGCCGCACAGGATCTCGAAGCCGCTGGCGCCGCCTTCGAGCGCCTCGCCGAGCGCCCCGGGTCCCGCGCCCGTGGCCTGCTCGGGCAGGCACGCGTGGCGCTGCGACGCCAGCAGACCCCCGCGGCGCTCGATCTCCTCCGCGAGTCCGTGGAGCTCGACCCGGACGACAGGGCGGCCACGTACCTGCTCGCGACGACGCTGTCGCGCGAAGGCCTCCGCGGTGAAGCCGCGCCGCTCCTCGCGCGCCTGCCGCGGCTCGAGGAGCAGCGCCCGAGCGACCCGCTCGTCGACCGCATCTACGACTACCGCGCCGACCTCGAGAGCGTGCTGCAACGGGGTAGTGCCCTTCTCGAGCAAGGCAACGTCGCCGCCGCGGAGGCGGAGTACCGGAGCATCCTCGCGCTCGACCAGGACCACGTCGACGCCCTGTTCAACCTCGGCCTCCTGCTCGGGCGCACCGAGCGCTTCGAGGAGGCCGAGGGAACCCTGCGCCGTGCCGTCCGACTCGCGCCGGCGCGCACCGACGCCCGGCTGATGCTGGCGATGTCGATGGCTTCCCAGGGCCGGATCGACGACGCCAGGGCGGCTCTCGAGGAGCTGCTCGAGATCGATCCCGGGAACGAGCGGGCACTGCAGCTCTTGGCCTCCCAGCCCGATCCCTGACACGGCCTGGGCACGTCGATCCGGGACCCGCCGACCGCCGCCTGCGGAAATATGTCGCCAGGGCATGGTGTTGGCAGCATCGAGCTCTCCGGGACGCGCGGAAGCTACACTTTGCCCGGCCGTGCGCGGCCTCCGACCTCCGACCGAAGCTCCACCGAGCCCACTGCAGGAGCCCTCTGATGCGACTCCGATCTGCCCGACCCTTCGCACCTCCTCGCGCGCCCACGGGGACCCCCTGGGCCACACGCCTCCTGGCGGTCCTCCTCCTCGCCAGCGCGTCCCCGCTGACCCTCGGCGTCGCCGCCGCCCAGGAGACCGCCCCGACGGGCTCCGCTGCACCGGATGCCCGGCGGCCGGCCTCCGAGGCAGCAACCGCAAACGAGACTCCGTGCCCCGGCGATGCTCCGGGCCACGTTCTCCCGGGGGCCACGATCTTCGTCGACCCCGAGACCGGAGAGCTCACTGCCACCCCGACGCGGAGTCAGCGGCGTGGGCTGCTCGTGGCGGAGCAGGCGCTCCGTCCGGCGACCGGCACGCTCAGCCCCGAAGAGGCCGAGCGGAGGACCGTCGTGATCCCGGGCGTCGGAATCGGCATGTTCGTCGGAGACCTGTTCCACCATGCGCTGACGGCACGCGTCGCACCCGATCCCGAGGCGAGCCCCTGCGCGCCAGTCATCACGGAGCACCCGCAGCCGCGCACGGGCGGGACGCGCTACCCGGTGGCGGTCCAGTGAGGCGCGCCCCACTCGTCCTCACGCTGGCGTTGGTGGCGTTCGGGGCCGGCAGCGCCGTGGCCCAGGTCACCGGCGGCATCCTGGTCGACCGCAACGTGCCGGCCGGCACCAACGGCAACGGCCAGGTGCTGCTCTACGCCCCGAGCCCCTTCGAGGGCGGCTCCTCCATCAGCCACTTCGATCGCTCGGCGAGCCCGAACCTGCTCATGGAGCCGAGCATCAACCCCGACATCCCCATCGGCAACCTCGACCTCACGGTGCAGCAGCTCCAGGACATCGGCTGGACCACGAACGGCGGCGCCACCATCAACCTGAACTTCACCGACGCCTCGGGCGAGGGCTTCAACGACTCGAGCCTCGGCAACGCACGCCGCACGGCCATGCGTCGCGCCGCCGACATCTGGGAAGGGACCCTGACGAGCTCGGTGCCGATCGAGATCGACGTGAAGTTCGACTCACTGTCCTGCGATCCAGACGACGGGGCCGTGCTGGCGCAGGCGGGCACGAACTTCGTCTTCACCGTCGCGAGCGCGTCCAATCCCAACGATTGGATCCACGGCGCGCTCGCAGAGGCACTGACCGGCGAGAACCTGAGCTTCACCCAGGACAACTCGACGGCCGGCGACATCTCGGCCACCTTCAACAGCGAGATCGACAACGACTGCCTCGGCAACGGATCGTCCTTCGACTACGGACTGAACGGCACACCACCCCCCGGCACGGTGTCCTTCGTGGTGGTGGCCCTGCACGAGATCGCCCACGGCCTCGGCTTCTCCAACTTCCTCGGCTCCGACGGCAGCAAGTTCCAGGGCCGCGCCGACGTCTACTCCCGCAAGGTACGGGACACCTCACTCAACCGCAGCTTCGCGCAGTTGAGCGCGGCGCAGGTGCGCGCCGCGCGGGAGAGGACGGGGAGCATCGTCTGGGACGGGCGCCAGGTCAATCGCCAGGCAGCCCGCGTCCTCGACCCGAGCCCCGTCCTGCGCATCGACCGTCCGAGCTCGGTCGCCGGCAGCTACCCGGTCAGCACCGCACTCTTCGGGCCCGACATCCAGGGAGTCGACCTCACCGCCGACCTGGCGATCGTCGACGACGGCAGCTCGCAGGCCACCCTCGGCTGCCGGGGCCTCGTCAATCGCGCGCAGGTGCGCGGCAAGATCGCAGTCGTCGAGCGCGGCGACTGCCTCTTCGTCGAGAAGGCCGCCAACGCGCAGGCCGCCGGCGCGGTCGGGCTGGTGGTCGTGAACAACGAGCCTGGCCTCATCAACCTCGGCGGCGACGACAACAGCATCCGCATTCCGGTCGTGATGGTCAGTCAGGCCAACGGCGCGGCGATCCAGCAGGCGATTCGCGACGAGGACCGGAACCCCAGCGGCGGCGATCCGGACCCCGACCCAGAGCCAGAGCCCGATCCAGATCCGGACCCCGAGCCGGAGCCCGAGCTCGAAGCTCCGAGCGTCTGCACTCCCTCGGCCACGAGCCTCTGCCTCGCGGAGGGTCGTTTCCGCGTCGAGGCGCTTTGGCAGACCGCCGCTGGAACGAGCGGCGTCGGCATGGCGCAGCCGATCACCGGAGACACCGGCTACTTCACCTTCTTCGACCCGAGCAACATCGAGGTGGTGCTCAAGGTGCTCGACGCCTGCAACGGCTTCGATCACTTCTGGGTCTTCGCTGGTGGTCTCACCGACGTGGAGGTGGAGCTGAAGGTCGTGGACACGAACGTCGGCCTGGTGAAGCGTTACGCAAATCCGCAGGGCACCGCGTTCCAGCCGATCCAGGACACGATGGCCTTCGACACCTGCACCGCCTCACCCTGAAGCTCCGTGACGGCAAGCTCTGCACCGCGCATCGGCCTGAGCGGCTCCAGCGGGCTCGTCGGCTCGGCGCTCCGCGCACGTCTCGAGGGCTCCGGTTGCGACGTCGCGCCGTTGGTGCGGCGGAGCCCGCAGCCCGGTGAGATCGAGTGGCGGCCGGAGGACGGGCTCACCGACCCGGCGTCGGCCGAGGGGCTCGCGGCCGTGGTTCATCTCGCGGGCGAGTCACTCGCCTCCGGGCGCTGGAGCGAGCGTCGCAAGGAGCGCTTCCGGTCGAGCCGCGTTCAGGCCACGGCGCAGCTCGTCCGCTGCCTGAGCTCTCTCGAAGCGCCCCCGCAGCGCTTCCTCTGCGCGTCCGCGATCGGCTTCTACGGCGACCGAGGCGACGAGTGGCTCGACGAGAGCTCGGCGCCGGGTACGGGCTTCCTGGCGGACCTCTGTCGGGAGTGGGAGGCCGCCGCGGTGTCGGCTCGAGCGGCTGACACGACGACGATCCTCCGCTTCGGAGTTGTTCTCGCGGCACGTGGTGGCGCCCTCGAGCGCATGGCCATGCCGGCCAGGCTCGGCCTCGGCGGGCCGCTCGGCTCGGGGCGCCAGCACTTCTCCTGGATCACACTGGACGATGTGGTGTCCTCCATCGTCGATCTGCTCGACGGCCCCGCGCACTCCGGCCCCGTGAACCTCGTGGCACCCACCGACGACACGAACGCCACGTTCACACGCGCGCTCGGGCAGGTCCTGCGCCGACCGACGATCTTTCGTGCCCCGGCGTTTGCGCTGCGCGCAGCCCTCGGCGAGATGGCCGAAGAGATGCTTCTCGCCAGCCAGCGCGTTCGCCCCGGCGTCCTGGAGCAGCGAAGCGTCAGCTTCTCCCACCCCGACGCGCAGACGGCGCTCGCGGCTCTCCTGCGCTGATCAAAGACGAGGCCCGCCGCCCGCTGCGCGCTCGAGCGCGAGGTCGAGCTCCGGTCCTCTCCGCTCCCACGAGAAGCGGAGCGCCGCCGCGCGTGCGCTGCCGGGTGCGAGGGCACCCGCGCTCCGTAGCTCGACCAGCTTCGCCAGCCGGTCGACCAGTGCCGTGGGCTGGTCCCCGTACAGGCCACACAAGGGATCGTCTACGGGCACGCCCGCCGACGCCCGCCCGAGCAGCTCCGGGTAGGAGAGTCGGCACGGAAGCACCGGCACGGCGCCGGCGAGCATGGCCTCGACCACGGCAACGCCGAAGAACTCGTGCCGCGCCGTCGACACCACGAGGTCGAGGCGGGCGAGCGCAGCCTCGTAGCAGCTCCTCGGCAGCGGACCCCACTGGGCGACGACCTCGGGGTGGCGGGCGCGGAAACGCTCGAAACAGTCCGGCTGCTGACGGAATCGCTCACCGAGCACAAAAAGCTCGAGAGCCACGCCCCGCTCCAAGAGCGCCTCCATGGCGTCGAAGAACACCTCGGGCGCCTTGTCGTGCTCCCACCGGCCCACCCAGCCGATCCGCGCCGGTCCGCCCGGCCGGGGGGTGTCCCAGCGATCGGCCCAGGCATCCTGCACTCCGAGGTGCTCCACGTGAGACCTCTGTGACGCCTCTCGAAGTGGGGTGTGGAGGTCTCCGTCCGGGAGCCGGCGGGCGAGCTCCTCGGCAGCGCCATAAAAGGCCTCCCGGTGGTACTCCGAGTTGAACCAGACCTCGTCGCTCGCGATCACGGAGACGACGTTGGTCATGGCGAAGTGGTGGTCGCGCGCTCGCTCCTCCGCCGGCCGACCTGACGCATGCGGATACGTCAGCTGGCTCTCGTGCATGAACAACACGTGGGGAGCCTGCGCCACGGCCGGCGGCGACAGGCCGCGGAGCTCCGCGACGTTCAACATGTCCGAGCACACCACCACGTCCGGAGCCGGGCCGGTTCGCGCTCGGATCTCGCGTGCCAGGTCGACCGCCGCGCCACGCATGCGCCACTTCCACCAGCGCGCGTCGAGGGTGAGACAGTCGAACCGATGTCGGCTGCGACCGCGCCACTGCTCGAGGAACTGACGGTGGCTGCCTCCGAAGTAGGGCTCGAGCGCGAGCACGCGGAGCGCGCGATCGGAGGCCGGCGCGGGCACGCTCAGTTCGGCGGCAGCCAGCCTTCCGGCGGCGCGAAGTAGACCGTCAGGGTCGCGACCCTGGAGGTGTCCGGCGAGGCGTTCTCGAAGCGGGTCCCCACGAGCACGAGGGCCTCACCGTTCACGATCACGGGATCTCCCACGACACGTGCGGCACCAATCTGGCACTCCTGCCCCAGGAGGCAGTCGGCCACGACTGCCTTCTCTCCCGCCTGCAACCGCACTCCGACGAAGCGCGAGCCCGCGGGCAGGACGACCGCGATCGCAGCACACCCGGCCTCGCCCTGGAACCACGGAGAAAACCGCTGCAGGAAGGTCGTGCGCGACTCTTCGGTGAGCTCCCCGACCGCCGAGCGCTCGGTCCCGACCACACCGCCGACGTAGCCTTCGAGGCCTGCGCTCTCGAGCGCCTGCTGTACGTCGTTCCAGGGTGGCCCGTCGCCGCTGCACGGGGCACCACCCGCGGGCACGCGGATCGAGGTCGTCAGCGACCACTCGCCCTCACGGCACTCGCGACAGGCGCCGGCGGGCAGCAGGTCGCCATCACCCACGAGGCCGGTGGCGGCGGCGCGACCGCGCGGCGCCGGAGCCCGCGAGCTCCGTGTGGGCTGCGGAGCGTCTCCCTGCGAAGGTACGACCGAAGCCACGACACGTGCACCGCGGCCGCGACGGAATCTCTTCTCCTCGCGCTCGGCGGCCTTGGCGAGCCGGCGCTCTTCGCGCGCCTGCTGCTTGGCCGCCTTCTTCGGCGAGACCGTCCCGGCGCCGACCCCTCCCCCCGGATCGACGCCCGGAGCCAGGAAGACGACCGTCAGTGGCGCCCAGTAGGAGCCGGTCCTCTGCCGCGAGCTGAAGGCGAGCTCCGGGTCCTTCTCCGGCTCGAGCCGGAGGTAGCTGGTGACCAGCATGAAGCTCTCACGCCGGAGGTCGACCTGCCATTCCCCCGCGGCCAGCCCCTCGACCAAAGCGGTGCCGTCGTCGCCGGTGGTCAGCGACGGACCCCGAAGGCCGCCTTCACCGAACCGGAAGACCACCAGGACACCGGACACGGGCTGCCCCTGCTCGTCGGTGACGACCACGTTGACCCCCTGCTCCCCTTCCCAGGAGTCCTGCGCCGCCGCGCGGGCCCCGAGACCAGTCGCCACCAGAGCGACCGCCAGAGCCACGACGGGCCTGGACCAGGGCAGGGCGGCAGATCGGATCACGGCGAGGGGGGTGGCGCGGGGGGCGTGATGTTCTTCTCGGGTGGCTTTGCGGGGTCGGAGGTCTCCGCGGGTTTGCGCAGCACCCCGACCATCATCGTGACCACGAAGAGGAAGGCCTCGTCGAGCCACGGAATGGGATCGGGCGTCACGAGATCGAGAAAGAGGAGAGCGGCGAGGATCCCGAAGAGCTGAGGGAACCGGAGACGCGACAGCAGCGTCAGCGGAAACCGCGATCCAGACGGGGTCATCGAGGACATCTTACCTACCTCCTACGGGAGAGAACGCGTTGCCCGGCCGAGTCGTTCGGCCGCGAGCCGTCGCGGGGCATGAAAGGGTGAGCCCCCAGGGGGCTACGAGCGCCGGTCGGCGACCGGCACGACGAACTTGTGACCCGACCAGTCGTCGTCGACCGCGCAGACCTTGACGTCCACGAGGCCGGCAGCCTGGCCGAGGCGACGGACGGCGCCGCCATCGAGGTCGGACGGGAGCGACGAGGTCTTCTTGGGCCAGGAGACCCAGACCATGCCGTCGTCGCGGAGCTTGCGACGGACCGCGGCGAGTCGCGCCTCGAGGGCGCGTGCGTCCGTCACGAAGAGATGGATGTAGTCGCGCACCGAGCGCAGGTCGTAGCGCACCTCCACCCCTTCCGGGAGTGGACCCAGCAGCGTTTCGAAGTGCTCCGGCGCGCCGAGGAACGCGGCCTGCGCGCCCTCTTTCAGCCCGAGCTTGGCGACCAGAGGGCGCTTCGAGTAGCCGGCCACTAGAGCAACTCCGTCGAGCCGTCAGACCAGCTCATCGATGTACTTCTCCTTGGCCAGGCGCCAGAACACCACCAGGAACGCGGTGAGCGGGATGGCCAGGATCATGCCGGCGAGGCCATTGAGGGCCGAGCCCCAGAAGAAGACGGCGATGATGATCGCCATGGGGTGAAGCCCCGTCCGGTCGCCCATGATGCGCGGCGTGAGGATGTAGCCCTCGATGCACTGAACGACCGTGAAGACCACGATGATCCAGACGACCAGCATCGGCCCCCCGCCGTTCTGGAAGAACGCCAAGGGAAACGCGACGCCGAGGCCGACGATGCTGCCCAGGTACGGGATGATGTTGAGGAATCCGAGAGCGAGCCCGAGCACGAGTCCGTAGCGGAGCCCGATCACGCTGAAGCCGATCGCGTACAGCACGCCCTGGAGAAAAGCGATGATGAGCTGGCCGCGAAAGAAGGCGACCATGATGTTCACGAACTCGCGCCCGAGGTAGATGACGTTCTCGCGCGTCTCCTTCTTGAGGAAGGGCAGCACCTGGTCCAGGTCGACCATCCGCCCGGGCTCCGCCATCAGGAAAAAGGCGAAGTAGACGGGTAAGACCGCCCAGGCGAGCACGGTGCCAATGCCCTGGGCAACGCGGCCAAGCGCATGGAGTGCGGCGTCGAGGCCACTCTGCAGGCCGGTCACCAGTGTTCCCTGCTGGCCCTCCACGGCGCTGCGGATCTGCTGCCCGACCTCACTGTTCTCGAAGAAGTCGACCACCTGCGGCCAGCGCTCGTTCGTCCAGTCTCGCGCGGTCTGCCACATCGCCGGCGCCGACTCCACGATGCCGGCGATCTGGTCGACCGCAAGTGCGCCGAAGAACCAGCCGAAGCCGACGATCGGGATGAGCAGGGCGATGAACACTCCGACCAGACTGACGACCGCCGGCATGCGCATACGCTCGTGCAGGAACTCGTACATCGGCCGGAAGACGAGAGCAAGCACCGCGGCCACCGCCACCGGCAGGAAAACCTGCGAGAAGCGCGCGAAGAAGGAGCCGACCATCCAGAGGATGACGGCCGCCGCGACGACGATGACAAACGCCGCGAGGATCGTGATCGCGGCGCGGACGGTCTGCCGCTGACGATCACTCAGATCGAGCTGCAAGGCGGTCTCCTCGGTGGGCGCAGAGCGGGCATGGTGGAGGTCGTGTGGCTGTTCATGGTTCCCTGGGCGAGCGCACTCGTGCGCAGACGACGAGCTCGAGCCAGCTTCGGAGCGACGCGACACTTCGTTCGTGCCTCGGACCTCCCTACGAGAGGCTGGAGGCCCCGGTTTCGGCCGGGAGGCTCGTCTCGGGTGCTGATGAGTCAGTGTAGCGGAAGGCCCGCGGCTCAGCGTCGCGCGCGGTCCGTCAGCCGCAGGCCCTCGAGCAGCCCCTCCTGCACCAGCCAGGCGCGGGCGTCCTCGGCATCTTCGTGGAACCAGCGCGCCGTACTTCCGAGGCGGAAGCTATACCCCCACGCGTCCATGTCCCGCATGAGCGCTTCCGCGCCCACGGGCAGCTGGTCCGCCAGAAGCACCTGCAGATAACACACCGCCGATTCCTCCAGATCGTCGCCGAGCGCATCAGTCTCGGCCGTACGCCGCCGCGCTTCGTCCATGCAGAGCAGGTGGCACCCCTCGTGGAGCGCCGAGTGCACCGGAGTGTCTCCCCGCACGTAGAGCGTGCCACGCACGATGCCGGCTTCGGGCGCGCCCCAGTGACTGCCCGGGATGTCGTCGCGCTCCTTCACGACGCGAACCTCGACACCCCAGCGGGCGAAGAGATCGGCCAGGGACCCTGCGGGGAGATCGCGGCAGAGATGCATGGGCTTCGGACCGTCAGGAGCGCAGCAGGAGGCGGATGGCGAACGCAATCACGGCGATGGTGACGACCCCCTGCACCCACTTGTGTCCCTTGAGCACCGTCAGGCGGACGCCGAGGAGACCACCAAACGTCGTCCCGACCGCAAGCGCCAGCCCCCAGGCCCAGATCACCTTCCCCTGCCAGGCGAAGATCGCGAGGGCCATGAAGCTGAAGCACAGGATGGCGACCACCTTCACGGCGTTGCCGCGCACCAGGTCGAGACCAGCGAGCGACGTCGCCGCCAGAATCAGAAAGCCGACGCCCGCCTGCACGAAGCCGCCGTACACCCCGACCGCGAAGAAGCCGAGCGCCAGCCACACCCAGTCGACCTCGGGCTCCTCCGCCTCCGGCGCGGCCTTCTGCGGCCGGAGGGTCCAGAGTGTGACGACGATCATCAGGACGGCGAGCGTGGTCTGGAACGCGCTCTCGGAGATGGAGAGCGCGATCCACGTGCCCACGATCGCACCCAGCGTCGCCGGAAGCGCCGACCACAACATGGCGCGCCGGTCGAAGAGGCCGTGGCGATGAAAGCCCCAGGACGCGGCGACGTTCTGCGACACGATGCCCACCCGGTTCGTGCCGTTCGCCTCGCTGGGGGTGAGGCCCAGGAAGATCATCAGCGGCAGGGTCAGGAACGATCCGCCCCCCGCGATGACGTTGAGGACACCGGCCACGAAGCCCGCCCCGGCGAGGAGCACGAACTGGAGCCACTCGTTCATCGCAGCGCATCCTAGCCGGCCCCCGACGCGTTGCGGGGCCGCGCGCGCCATGCCACACTCGCCGGGCCCGTTCCCTATCCCCTGTGGAGGATCTGCCGTGAAGTCCTGGTCTGCCTACGCCTCACCCGTCGTCGCCGCCCTGGGTATCACCGCGTCCCTCGTGGGGGTCGGCTTCGCATCGATCGGCGTTCTGCCACCCATCACGGGCTTCCTGCTCTTTGCCCTCGGTGCTCTCGGCGGCGCCGTTCTGGGGCTGGTTCTGGGCGCGATCGGGCTCTTACGCACGCGCAAGGGCAGCGAACGAGCCGGCGCGGGGCGCGCCGCCATGGGCGTCGGCATCAGCGCGCTCATGTTCCTGTTCCTGTTCCTCATGCGGCCACCCAGTGTGCCGCCGATCCACGACATCACGACGTCACCGGACGACCCGCCGCAGTACGTGTCGGCGCTCGAGGCGGAAGGCAACCAGGGGCGCGACCTGACGTACCCGCACGGGCCCGCCGACTCGGCCGCGCAGCAGCGGTCGGCCTATCCGGACCTGGCACCGATCGAGTCGCCCGAGCCGCCGGAGCAGGCCTTCCAGACCGCACTCCAGCACGTCGAGGCGCTCGGCTGGGAGATTCAGGGCCAGGAGGCCCCGTCCCGCATCGAGGCGACCCACACCAGCCGCAGCTTCCGCTTCGTGGACGACATCGTGCTGCGCCTCCGGCCCAACGAGGCGACCGGCGGCACGACGATCGACGTGCGCTCGACCTCGCGCGTCGGTCAGAGTGACCTGGGTGCCAATGCCGCACGCATCCTGGCCCTCGCCGAGCTCTACGGCTGAGCGCAGAGGCCCCCTGATCGCCGCGAAGGCTAAACGAGCAGCAGCACGCCGCGCGCCGGAATGCCGGTGAGCCGCTCCAACGCGTAGCAGTACCAGCTCACCTGCTGCTCGTAGCGCGCAGCGCTCTCGGCCACGTCGAGATCGGTCTTGAAATCGACCACCGTCCAGCCGGCGCCGGCATCGTCCAGAAAGGCCAGGTCCACCGTACCCTCCATGACGTTGCCCTGCGGGGCGGAGGGCGCGTCCGACTCCTCACCCGGCGTCGCAGAGAGCACCAGGGTGAACGGCATCTCGCGACACACGCGCGGGCTCTCGCGAGCCTGCGCCAGGAGCGGGTGCTCCTGCGCGGCGCGCACAGCGGCGACTGCCGCACGCACTTCCGGCTCGGTCGCCTCGAGCAGCCGCCCGCGCTGCGCGGCGAGCCGTTCGGCGTCGGCCGTCGGGTCGGTCTCCACGAGCTGGAGAACCTCGTGCACCAGGCTGCCGAAGCGCATCCCGGCCGGTCGCTCTTCGTCGCGGGACGTGGTCTCCCAGCGCACGGTCTGCGCGCTCGGCGGCGGCGCCTCGATCTCTGTGACCGGCAGGACGTTGGCCGTGGGCGCAGCGCCCCGCGCCCGGACCTCCGTCTCGTGCTGCTCCCACGCGCGGTAGCGCGCCAGGTTGCGCTCGACCTCGACCGCACCTTCGTCCTCGGAGAGGATCTGCTCCTGCCGCAGGCCGAATCGCGCTTCCACGTCGAGCTGCAGCACCTGGGGGTCCCACCACACCACGCCGTACGACGCCTTGCCGCGCCCCAGGGTGTGCAGGCCTGGCTTCACGGACGACTCGATGCCACCCTCCATTTCGATCGGCCGTTCCGCCACCGACCGGCGACCCATTGCGGGGCACCCCGGCGCCGGGTCCGACTTTCTCCAAGCTTTTGCCGAGGGGTACACGCCGTGGTTGAGGGGTGAGACCCAACCTCGCTCGTAGGCCTCGTCTCCGACCCCCGGCACCACCAGGAGATCGCGGGCCCGGGTGGCGGCGACATAGGCGACGCGCACGCCCTCGGACGCGTCCCGCGCGTGCTCGAGATCCGAACGATCCAACAGGTCCTGCGGCGTCCAACCGAGGATGCGCGAAGCGCACAGGTTGCGCGACGCGTCGATGGTCCGGTCCGGCTCGCGTGCCGCCAGGTTGGCGGTCATGTCGGCCAGCAGGACCACCGGGAACTCGAGGCCTTTGGCGTTGTGCACGGTCATCAGACGCACTCCGGGTGCGCCGTCCTCGACCACCAGCGGCTGGCTCGAGCGCGGGCTCGAAGCCTCACCTTCCAGGCGATCGACGAAGCCGCGGAAGGAGCGCCCACCACCCAGCTCGTAGCCGCGCGCGAGGTCGAGCACCCGCTCGACGTTGGCCAGAACCTGGTGCCCGGCGGGCCGCATCGCAAACGCCGCGTGCGCCCGGGTCTCGGCGAGGAGCTGCCGTACGGTCTCGACGATCGGGCGGTGGTTCCGCCGGGCGTGGAGCTGCCGGACGAGCTCGAGCACCTCCACGAGCGGCTCGAGGTCGGCGGTCTCTTCCGGCGCACTCTCGAGCGCTTCGCGATAGCGCGCCGTCCGGAAGGCGTCCAGACGACCGCACCGGTCGCGGAACCGCAACAGCAGCTCGTCCGAGAAGGCGAACAGCGAGCCGCGCAGCGTCGCGTAAAGCGCAAGATCGTCATTGGGCCACTCGACCGCCTGCATGACCGAGCGCAGAGTCTCCACCTCTTCGCGCTGGTGCAGGGTCCGCGCACCAACCAGAAGGTGCGGGATGCCCCGCGCCTCCAGGGCGCGGGTGTACTCCCGTGTGGTGTCCCTCCCCCAGGAGAGGAAACGTCGAAACAGCAGGCAGATGTGCTCGGGCCGCACCGGCACCCGCGACCCGCGCTGCTCCGGGTCCTCCACCGTCCAGCCGCTCTCGCGGACCAGCCAGTCGACGAAGCCCGCTGCGGCCGCCGGCTGGCACGCCTCGATGGCGCGCGCGGTCACGTAGCGCACCCCGTACGGTGCCGGCGGAGGCAGAACAACCACCGACGGCTGCTCCGAGGTACCTTCGCGCACCGGCTCGAGCGGCACGTACTCCGGGCGTCCGGCCAGACGGTCACCGTCCATGTGCGGCTCGAAGGCGCGGTTCACGAGCTTCTGGATCGGCGCGACGGAGCGGAAGCTGGAAACGAGGTGCACCGTGGGCACGCCCGCTGCGCCGATCAGATCCTTCACCTCCGCGTAGAGGCCGATGTCGGCGCGGCGGAAACGGTAGATCGACTGCTTGGGATCGCCGACCACGAACAGCTTGCCCGGAACCGGCCGGACCTTCTGCCACTCGGTGCAGCCCGGGTCGTCGGCGCAGAGCAGCAGCAGGAGCTCGGTCTGGAGCGGGTCGGTGTCCTGGAACTCGTCGACGAACAGGTGGGTGAAGCTCCCCTGCAGGAGAGCGCGAGCCTCGGCGTCGCCGCGCACCAGGTTGCGGGCCTGCAGGAGGAGGTCGGCGTAGTCGACCGAGCCGCGCGCACGCTTGAGCGCCGTGTACGCCTCGGTGACACCCTCCAGCTCGTCGCGCACGCTGGCGGCCAGATCGGCGTGTGCGAGCCGTCGCAGGGCCTCGAGGCTCGTCAACAGCTTCGCCCGGGCGTCCCACAGCTGCTCGCGCGTCACCCCTTCGCCGTAGCGCCCGGCTCCCTTGCGCGGACGATTCGACTCGAGGTCGCGGTGGAGTCGGATGAGACGTGCTTCGAGCTCGTCGGTCGCGTCCACGATCGCCTCGCCGCGGCGGTCGATCCACGTCTGCAAGGTGACCACCGGCTCGAGCGCCCGGCGCAGCGGGTCGCGGCGATTCGTGGCGCTGCGCGTCCAGCCGGCGAGCCGCTCGACGCCCTCGCAGAGCAGGCGCAGCAGCTCGTCGCGATCGTAGTCGGGTCGGGTCCACGGCGACCGGAAGTCGCGCCAGTCCGCCAAACCCCAGCTCGCCTGCCGCAGCCGGTCGAGCACCGACTCGCGCCCGAAAGGCGACACCGCGAGGTGCACGAGGGCCCGCCGCAGATCGTCGGACGGCGACTGCAGCCGCTCCTGGATCCAGCGCTCGAACGCCACGCGGTGAAGGGCGGGTGCCTCGTCTTCCGACAGCTCGAGGAACGCCGGATCGACGCCGGCCGCCACCGGCAGACGGCGGAGGATCTCCGCGCAGAACGAGTGAATCGTGCCGATGCGCGCCTCTTCGAGATGTGCCACGGCGTGCTCCAGGCACGCCCGTTCCCGAGTGTCCTCCGCACGCGCCCGCGCTCGATCGAGCTCCTGGCGCAGCCGCAGCTTGAGCTCGCCGGCCGCCTTCCGCGTGAACGTGACGGCCACGATGCCGTCGACGGTCGCCCGGCCCTGCGACAGAACGGCGACCACGCGATGAATGAGCTCGGTGGTCTTGCCGGTACCCGCCGCGGCCTCCACCAGCAGGCTCTCATCGAGAGAGGTGCGCACCCGAGCGCGCGCCGGACCGTCGGCGAGCTCGTCGAGTGAGAGCTCGCGCGCCGGCTCGCCGGTCGCCGGGAGCTCGGTCTGCCGCGTCGGGCTGGCCTTCGGATCCTGCGAGCCGCCGTCGTCGGAGCCGGGCCACGGCCCGCGCAGAGTCTTGCCGTTCGTGCTCATGGCTCGCGCCGAACCTCCATCAGCCGCCGAACGAGCGGGCGCCGCAGATCCTTGCGACCGGCACGCAGCTCCTCGTACGGGCCGCAGATGCGCTGGTAGTCGCACCACGAGCAGGCGTCGCGGCGCGGCAGGGCCGGCATGAAGCCGGTCTCGAGCGCTTCGGCGACGGTGTCCAGCACCCTCTCCGCGGCCTTGCGACTCTCGGGGTTGAGGTCGACCTCCAGGCTCTCGTAGCCGCCGCGCTGCGTGCAGTAGGAGAGTCGTCCCGACGAGACCCGATCGTCCTCCGTGGGCTCGTCGCCGACCAGCAGCGCCTCCGCCACGAGCGCATAGAGCACCGGCTGCAGCACCTCGCCCTGCCCCACCACGAGGCGCGGGCGCGGCCGAAAGAGCCCGGTCTTGTGGTCGGTCACCCTGTAGCGCTCGCCGCGCCGGTCGATCTCGACCAGGTCGATGGCGCCGCGTAGCTGGATTCCTGCCATGACCTCCACGGCGTCCTCACGGCTGCGCGGATCCCGCCCCTCGGCCAGCGGCAGGCCAAAGCCGAGCTCGAAGTGACGCGGGGTCCAACGCCCGCCGGTCTGTGCCAGCTGCCCCAGCCAGCCGCGCAGGTCGTTGCGGATGCCGTCGACCTCGGTCAGCCACACGCGCCGGATCGCCGGAGCGAGGTCTTCGGCAAAACGTGGGATCGCGGCATCGAACACCGCGTCGAGGGCGTCGTGCACCTCGGGCAGGTTCTCGCCGGTGACCGGCAGCAGCTCCAGGTCGCGCAGCCGCGACAGGAGGTCGAACTGCAGCTCATGGAAGATGCTGCCCCGCGTGAGCGGATCGAGCTCTTCCAGACGCACGATCTCGTCGCGCGGCCGAAGGCGCTGCACCGCCTGCAGGAAGAAGCGATACGGGCACGCGGCAAAGTGCTGCAGCGCCGTCGGCGAGAAGCTCCGCGCCCGCGGGTGGTGCTTCTCGAGCACCGCGAAGGCACTCGAGCCTTCGCTCAGAACGAGGCCGTCGGCGCCGGTGAACGGGCGACGCCACCGTCGCGCGCGCGCCCGCAGAGACCGCTCGAGGTGAGGGTTCGAGAGCAGGAGGAAGCGCCCTTTCCCCTTGGCACTCGCGCCCTCCTGCAGGAGCGGCCGAAGGAGCGCGAGATCGAACTCGGCGTCGTCGATCGCGTCTTCGCACTCGTTGGGCACGGCCCAGCCGACGGCCGAAGTGCTGGCGCTCGCCGCGCGCCGAGAGATCTCCCGCAGGTCGGGAATGTCGCCCTCCGCGGCGCGCAGGAGGTCGAGTGCGTAGAACGAAGGAACCCGAGCACGCCCCCGGGCCGCGTCGACCCTCGGATACGACACCACCAGCTCGAGCTCCGCCGACTCGACCGCGCGATGCAGGAGGAGACGCTCTCGCGCGAGGCGCTGGTCCTGGGCGGCAAGGGCCGGAGAAAGCTCGGCGCGGCGCGCGTCCGGCAGCAGAGGGTCTTCGAAGGCGCGCCGCGGGAAGACCCCCTCCGCCAAGCCCGGGAGGAAGACAGCGTCGAACGAGCGCCCGGAAAGCTCCTCGAGAAGCCCGACGAAAACCGCACCGTAGCGTCTCTTGGGCGGCTGGCGTCGCAGCAGCGAGAGGCGCTCCGAGAGGATCTGCTGCACCTGCACCAGCGAGACCGGTCCGACCTCGCGCATCGGCCGCAGCTCGGCGAGCAGACGGAGGACCGTGTCCGGGTCGCGCAGCGCAGCGCCGGCGATCTCCTCGAGCGCGTCGATCCACTCGCCCCAGGGCGCGCGCTCCGGCAGAGCGTCGAGTCGCGTCAGAAGCGGCAGGGCAAAC
Source organism: Candidatus Multivoraceae bacterium (assembly GCA_965223385.1). Taxonomy (GTDB): domain Bacteria; phylum Acidobacteriota; class Thermoanaerobaculia; order Multivoradales; family Multivoraceae; genus JBCCLJ01. Next base: position 740,952 of record CBDCWR010000005.1, read on the forward strand.
GCCTCCAGGCGCCCGAGGTGATCGAGCTCGGTCTGAAGCGCTCGGGTCACGTAGCGGTCCTGCACCTGGCGCAGGCGCAGCTCGAGCTCGGCGCGTCGCCCGCGCAGCCGCCGCGACCACCGATCGATCCCGCCGACCACCGCCGCGTCGACCAGGATCCGCTCCCACCGCGCGGGCGCCGGAACGGTCGGCCGGCGGGTCTCCTCGGCGTCGTCCGACGGCTCCGGCACGGGCTCGACCTCCGGCGCGGGGGCCGGCGCCTCGCCAAACAGGGACGCCTGCTGGGGAGCGACCCAGGGTGACGGTCGCTCCGGAGCGTCCTCCACGGCAGGCACCTGGGCAAGCGAGAGATACTCGGCGAAGCTCGTCGCAGAGAGATTCTCCGTGGCGCATGCCAGGAGAGCCAGGAAGGCGCGGCCGGCCGGATCGGGCCGCGCCGTGCCGCGGCTGAAGTAGGCCGGAATCCGAGCCCTCTGCAGAGCGTCCTCGAGCAAGGGCAGGTAGCCGGTCGCGTCCCGGACCACGACTGCCACCTGATCGAAGCGAAGGCCGCGGTTCGCCAGATCGCGAATGCGACGCGCGATCTCGACACACTCCTGCCCCTCGGCCGACGCAGAGAACAGCACCACGTCGCTCTGTGCCGATGGCGCTGTATCACCCTCGGGAACCGCGGCACTCCCCGGCTGTTCCGTCTGGAAGAGCTGCCGCTTGGCCCGCGCGAGCCCCGACGCGGCCTCCGGCTCCTCCGCGTCGAGGTCCAGAACCTCCACGGCGTCGCCCACGCCGCTCTCGAGAAGCCGCCGGAGGCCGCCGAGCGACTCGGGATCACCCCGACCGAGGGTCGCTTCCACGCCCGCGCAGGGCTCGACGAGGCGAGCCAGGAACTCCGCTTGGCGCTTCGAGCGCAGCTCCAGGTCGAGGAGGACGAGTTGGCCCGAGGCCCAGCGATGAGGTCGCTCGAGAAGCTGCTCGGCGGCGGCGGCAAACACGCGGGGCTCGTCGGCGAGACCCCAGGCGGCGAGCTCGGCCTCGAACTCCCGCAGCAGGAGGCCCAGGTCAGCCTCTCCCGCGCCGGCCAGGTCGTCGGGAGCGAGCCCCGCGGCGCGCACGTCGCTCAGAGTCCGCGCCAGGGCCCGCGGGAACCCGGGCATGCGGGCCACCTCGGCCAGGCGGCCGAGCTGTGCGGCGTCGCGTGTCCGCGTGGCCACCAGGGCCGCGATGGCCTCGGCCCCGAGCAGGGTCAGTGGTGCCGCGCCGCCGAGCGCGGGCGCCGCGATCTCGAGCGCGAGGTTGTACGGCGTGCGCTTCTCCACGCCAAACACGCCCTGGCTCCCACCCGCCGCCAGAACGAGATCGTCGGCCGCACCGCGGCTCTCGGCCAGGAGGAGAGCACCAGTCTCCGCGGCACGCAGGCTGCCATGCAGCTCGCCGTGTCGCCGAGCCACGGAGCCACTGAGAATCAGGCGTCGCATGGGGTCTCCACCCTATTGCAAACGCGGTAACCTCAAGCCGACCCGGCACCTCACCCATGAAGTTTCTTTTCAGCCCGTTGGCCATGGTCCGCGGAAGGCGCGACCAGGAGCACAACGCCAGCATCCTGCTGCGCTTCGGCGTCGCGCTGATCATCCTCACCGTGGTCTACATGGTGGTCTTCAAGATGCTCATGAGCTGGGAGGGCCGCGAGCAGACCTGGGTCACGAGCTTCTACTGGGTGCTCACCGTCATGTCGACGCTCGGCTTCGGCGACGTGACCTTCACCACCGACGCCGGGCGCCTCTTCTCGATGCTCGTGCTCGCGACCGGCATGGTGCTCCTGCTCGTGCTGCTTCCGTTCCTGTTCATCGAGCTCTTCTACATTCCCTGGAGCGACCGACAGAAGGCGGCGCGAACTCCGAGCGAGGTGCCGAAGACGCTGCAAGGCCACGTCATCCTGACCGAGGTCGACAGCACCATCCCCCCTCTTCGACGCAAGCTCGAGCGCCACGGCATCGAGCACCTCCTCATCCACCCGGACCTGCACGAGGCGCTGCGCTTCCACGACGATGGGTGGAGTGTGATGGTCGGAGATCTCGACCTCACCGAAACGTACGTGCGAGCGGGCATCGATCGCGCCGCGTTGGTCGCCGCGACCGGCAGCGACGCGAAGAACGCCCACGTCGCGTTCACCGTGCGGGAGACCGGCTGCAAGGTGCCGATCGTGGCCATCGCGAACGACACGGACTCCGTCGACGTGCTCGAGATGGCCGGCTGCACGGAGGTCATCCACCTGGCCGAGCGCATGGGCGAGGCGCTGTCGCGCCGGGTGTCGTCCACCAACGCGGTCTCGCATCCCGTCGGCAGCTTCGACGACCTGCTCATCGCGGAGGCGACGGTGCGTGAGTCTCCCTGGGTGGGAATGACCCTCCAAGACGCCGACATCCGCCGCCAGACGGGCGCCTCCGTGGTCGGGATCTGGGAGCAGGGTCGGTTCAAGCCACCGCTACCCACCACCGAGCTGACCGAGCGGGGAGTCCTGCTGCTGGCTGGCGACCGCAGCCAGCTCGACCTGTACGACGCGACGTTGAGCGCCTACGGCAACCACGACGCGCCGGTGGTCATCATCGGCGGCGGGCGGGTCGGCCGCGCTACGGCCCGCGCGCTCGACGAGCGCGGCATCGACTACCGCGTCATCGAGAAGGACCCCGACCGGGTGCGCGACGGCAAGACGATCCTGGGATCGGGCGCCGACCGGGAGATCCTCGAGAGCGCAGGTTTCGGGCGCGCCTCGACCGTCGTCGTGACGACCCACGACGACGACGTCAACGTCTTCCTCGTTCTCTACTGCAGGCGGCTGCGCTCCGAGGTGCAGATCCTCAGTCGGGCGTCGCGCGGCCGCAACGTCGAGACCCTGCACCGCGCGGGCGCCGACTTCGTGCTCTCCTACTCCACCATGGGCGCCAACGCGATCTTCAACCACCTCCAGCACAGCGAGACCGTGACGGTGGCCGAGGGTTTATATCTCTTCCGCCTGAAGACACCCGAGCCGCTGTTTGGCAAGTCGCTCATGGACGCGCAGATCCGCCCGAAGACGGGCGCCACCGTGGTCGCCATCGAGAACGGCGAGGGGCGCACCATCAACCCGGATCCGAAGGAGCCGCTCCCCTCCGGCTCCCACCTCATCCTCATCGGCGGGAGCGACGTCGACTCGACCTTCCTGGACGTCTTCCGCGCATGATCGACAGCTACGCGGTCGAGCTGCTGTTCCGGACACGGCCTTCCGGAGACGGAGCGGTGGAAGCGCTCGCGCGAGAGCTCGGCGGCGAGGCCGAGGTGACCCCCGCCAACGGCGCGCTGGCGCGCATCGAGGAGGTGCTCGAGCATGCGACGCCTCCGCTGCCCGAGTGGCTGGTGCTGCCACCGACCCAGCGCAAGGAAGAGCGCGTGGCTGCATCTCTCGAGCAGTCGTGGTGGTGGCCCGAAGCGCGACACGCGTCGGCTGATGCGCGCTGGTCGGTGAGCATCGCGGATCGCAACAACCGCACCACCGACTACCGCCGTCGCCTCGGCCACTGCCAGCGCATCGTCGTGGCGCTGATCGATGCGCTGTCTCCCGTCGCCGTGCACTGGATTCCGAGTCAACAGCTGCTCGAGCCCACACAGTTCGCCACCGCACTGCGCGAAGACGGCTTTGGCGCCCCTCTGCCCGGGGGTCTCAACGTCCGCTTCTTCCGCCTCGAGTTCGACGGGCCGGCGAGCGACCAGGAGTACCTCATGGACACCGTCGGCCTGACACAGCTCGGCCTGGCCGACCTGCAGTGCCACTTCCGCGGGCTCGACCCGGAGGACGTCAGCCGCACGCTGTACGAGACGGCGTGCTACGAGTACGACCACGGCGCGATCCTCGGCGAGGGCGACACGGTGCAGGGACCACGCCCAGACGATCGTTGGAGCTGCTCGCAGAGCAGCTCGCTCGCGCCACCGGAGCGCGCTCTGCTCGACCTGAACCCCGGCTTCCCGTTCGCTGCAGGCGGCGAATAGCCGCCCGGGCCGCGCGCGCAGCAGAGCGCTCGGACCGCCGGCGCGGGGAGATGTTCGCACTCCGTTTCGTCGACCTCGCGTCGCACGATTCTCTGCGCACTCGTCGCGAGCCGGCCTCCTCGCGACGAGAACCGGAGGGGATCGACTGACGTTAAGATCCGGGAAACCAGGTCCTTCCTGAAGCAGGTGACTTTTTTTCTCGCCTTGGAGCCCACCCAGGTGACTCTGCCCCGCACGACTCTCGCCGAGAGCTATGACGTCGGGCTCTCGAAGAGCCCCGTGCTGGAGGTTCGTCACCACCTCCTCGGCGGTCGAGACTGGGCATGGGTCGGCCGGGTGCACGAGCTGGCGATTCGCAACCGTGCCGACCCGCTGCTCGCGGGCGCATCGATCCACCATCCTCGCGTGCTCGACCTGATCGAGGTGCACCCTGTCGGTGAGCAGGTGCTGTTCATCGGCGAGGCCCCCTCGGGGCTGTCTCTCGCGGAGGCGCTCGACTCCCTCCGAAGGCTGAACGCGGGGGTGGCCGGAGACCTCGCGCGTCAGCTGCTCGAGGTCGCCATCGAGCTCGCGGAGGCTGGCTTCCCGGCGCTGCGCCTCGGCGCCCACCACGTCTGGGTCTCGCACGGCGAGAGCCCCGCCGGGAGCGCGCTCCAGATCTGCGTGGCGCATCCAGAGGCCTGGGCAGCCCTCGACGCGCGCGCAGCGTCTCAGGCCGGGCTCGCAGAGCTCCTGAGGCGCCTGGCCGGGGTGATCGAGCCGGCACACGTCGCGCGCCGCTCTCTCGAGCGTGCGGCAGAGCGGCTCGGCCAGCCGAGCGAGAGCGTCGCGGGCGCCTGCCGCGCTGCCATGTCACGGCTCGCGCCCACGGGCCCTCACGGACACGCCACCGAGCACCTCGCCTGGGCCGACGCCGGGCTCGCCGAAACCCGACCGGTCACCCCCTTTCCGCCACCTCAGCGGCGCGTGCCGCACCGCGAGATCAAGCGGCTCCGCGACGCCGTCCTTTCGCAGCCGGACCAACCCCTGGACGCTGCTCAAGTCGACGGTCTCAGCCAGCAGGACCGACGCCACCTCCAGCACTGGATCGACTCTGCGCGAGCACAGACGCTCCTCGCGGTGGCGCGCAGGCATCTCGACGGCGGCGACCTGAAGGCGTCTCAGCAGCCGCTCGAGGCCATCCTCGAGCTCGACCCTGACCACGTCGTGGCACTCGCGCTGCTCGCTCCTCCCGCTGAGGCGGAGGCCTCTCTGCCGCGAACCAGACCGGTCCCCACGATCGACGCACTGCGTCGGAGCGAGCTCGGGCTGCCGCTCCAGGAACCCGCGGACGCTGGCGACACCGACGAGCGCCTGCGCCGTCGGCAGCGCGCGACGGCGCACCTCGATGCCTCGAGGAGGCTCGCGGAGGAGGGCCAGCACGACAAGGCTCTGCTCGCGGCAACTGCGGCACTCGAAGCCGACCCCGGCTCGCAGCGGGCCGCCCGCCGCATCGCCGAGCTCACGATCGATGCGGATCGTGCGATCGCCGAAGAGGTCGAGGCCATTCGCCGCGAGGCGCGCCGCCACCTCGCGCAGGCCGAGCTGCGGCTCGAGACCGCCATCGCGCGGCACGGCCGGCACGAAAGGCTGCGCGCCGTGGAAGAAGAGCTGCGTGCCCAGGCGAGTGAGGAGCGCGGCGCGCTGGTGCGCAAGCTCGTCCGCGAGGCCCGCGACTGCCTGCGCGCGTCGCGGCTCGACGAGGCGGCCATCGCGCTTCGAAGACTCGAAGCGCTCGACGCGTCCGAAGAGGACCGCAAGGAGATCGAAGGTCTGCAGAAGCTCTTCGGCGAAGGCCGCTCGGCAGCGCAGGAACGCCGCGCCGTGAGGGAGTCGGTCGAAGAGATCGAAAGGCTGCTCGCAATCCAGGAGGTGGACGCTGCCCGCCAGGTGCACCGCACCGCACGACAACGGTTCGGCGACACCGCCGAGCTGCAGACGGCCTCGATCGCCCTCGAGTGCGTCGAAGGGCAGGTCCGGCGTGTCGAGATCGAGCAACTGGGGCTCGAGGTGGCCGATCATCTGGAGAACGGGCGCGTTGCGGCTGCGGAGGCGGCCCTCGCCGGTGCGGAGGCGGACTACGGCTCGGATCCGGAGTTCGCTCGGCTCCGCGAGCGCCTGCGGGCGGCCCAGGACGCAGCCGCCGAACGCCTCGACCCAGCCGAGAGCTCTGTGCCGTCGACGAGCACCGTGGCGCTGCTCGCCGAAGACAGCCCCGACCTCGCGAGCCTCGAGAGCCAGCTCGAGAGCGCTGTCGGCAGCGGCGACCTCGACGGGGCACGCTCGATCCTCGACGCGCTCTCGCCCGAGCTGCAGATGACGCTCGGATCGTTCAAGGTGCGCCTGGACGAGCTCGAGGTCAACTACCGCGACCGGCACGTCGAGATGCTCATCGAGAAGTCGAGAAGCCACAAGGAGAACGGCGAGCTTCGGGCCGCGGTCCGCTCCCTGAGAGAGGCCACGGCCCTCGCTCCTGACGACCAGGACCTCGCGACGGAACTGCACTGGCTTCAGACCGAGCTGCGCGCGCGAAGGCGCGACGAGGTGCGGGCCCACAAGCTGGGAGCCGAGATCGTCACGATCGAGGACCTCTGGAACCGTGGTCGCGTGCGCGCGGCGCTGCGGCACCTCGACGCGACGGCGAGTCGCCTCGAAGCTCACGACGAGCTGGAGGCACTCCGGGTCCAGCTTCTGGCCGACCCTCGGCCGGCAACGCGTCGCCGCATGCTCCTCCTCGCTGCCGCAGTTCTCGTGATCACGGTCGGTCTGGTGGCGGGTCTGGTCCGGGGATGGGCGAGCACGACCCCTCCGCACACGGCGCTGATCGTCGAAGCCCGACCGTGGGCCGAGGTGACGCGGGTCGAAGCCTCGGACGGTGAGCCGATCGAGCTCGCCGACGATCGATCGACGCCGCTGCGGGTCCAGCTCGCACCAGGCCGCTATGTGGTCGAGCTGCGCGGCCCCCGGGGGCAGACGACCGAGGTGGAGGTCGACGTTCCGACCGAAGGGACCTCGGTGGGTGTCGACTTCGAGGTGCTCGACGTCGACACCCTCCGCGACGGAGTTGGCGCGCCCGAATCGGTCGCCGATTCGGCAGCACCTAGGGGGCTGGCGGCTCCGGCAAACTGAACACCCGGCCCACGGGCCGGACCTCGTCGAGAACGAGCTGCCCGTCGCGCTCGCGAAAGGTGACGAGAGTGCCATTCTCGAATCGGAGTGCGGCGATGCCGCGCGCCCAGTCTGCTCCGGCGTCCACCGCGGAGTGCGCCGTCACCCGCAGCCGGTCTTCGATGCGAAGCACCGCTGCCAGATCGAGATCGCCCGACCGCAGCCTCTCGAGGCTGAGCTGGTACGCCTCTCCCAGGTGCCCTCGCGCTTCCGCCTCGAGGCGGTACCGCTCTTCGGCTGCCGCAACCTCACCGAGAAGGCGTCGGAGGCTCGAGCCAATGCTCCGCTCGAGGGCGTCTGCCGCAACCTGCCGCTGGGTGAGCCGTGCTCGCTCGACGCGGGCCCCGCCTCGCGCCCGCCTCTGGCCCACGGGCAGTTGCCACGACAGCCGGAACGCCAGCGTCGCACCGCGCGGCGGACCGAAGAGAGACTGCAGAGCACCGTCGAGAACGTTCAGGTCTCGATCGGCGGCGCGGTAACCCCCTTCGAGCTCGAGATCCCAGGTCTGTCGGATGTCCAGAAAGCTCCGGCGTGCCGTGCGCTCCTGGGCCGTGCGCTCCAGCTTCGCCCGCTGCAGGTCGGAGCGCCGACGCAGAGCCGCCTGCACGAAGCGCTCGACTTCCGGAGAGTCGAGCCATTCGGAGGGCGTGTCGGAGCCGCCCCCGGCACCAAGTGTGCCGAGCACGAGCACGTTCTGCTCGGGGCTCCCTTCGAGCCCCCCCGGCACCGGCAGGAGGTCCGTGGCCAGTGGGGCGACGGAGACGTGCTGGCCAACGACGCGTTGGAGGTCGGCGCCGGCCCGCACCCGCCGCGCCTCACGGGCCCGGATGCGCGCTTCGGCGGCCTGCGCACGGCCCCGGAGCCACCCGCTCGACGAGGTCTCCTGAGCCGCGGACAGGAGCCGATCGAGCTCTGCGATCTGCTCGAGGCGAGCCGCCGACCGGACCTCCACGTCGACGGCCCGTTGTGCCGCGACGAGACTCCAGTAAGCGGACGTCGCTTCGTGGGCCGCCTCGGCCATGGCATGACGCTGCGCGTGGCGCGCGGCGAGAACGGCAAGCTCGAGGCGGCTCGACTCGGCCTGGCCGGCGTCTGGCCTGCGACCGAGGGGAACCTCCACACCCAGGCCGGCGTACGCCTGCGACGTCCGCAGAGGGTCGTCGCGCCGAGCGCCGACGAAAGCCGACCGCGCGAAGCGATAGTCGACCTCGCGACGCTGGGACTCGAGCGCCACGACGGGGCGCAGCGTCCATCCGCCCCCCAACGCGAGCTCGAGCTCGGATCGCAGCGAGAGCACGTCCGCGTGCTCCCCGAGCAGGAACACCCCGGGAGCAGGGGTGCGCGCCGTCCAGGTGGCGGTGCTCGGGCCACGCGCCGTCGTCCAGGAGGGCGTCAGGCGAAACCGAGGCTCGAGCTCGCCGCGCAGAGCGCGCAGGCGTCCTTCGACAGCCAACTCCATCTCCCGCGCCTCGAAGACCGCCGGAGCGGAGTGTGCGGCGGAGCGCGCCGCATCGAGGAGAGTCAACGGAGACGAGGGTGGCCCCTCTTCCGCGCTGCCGGGCAACGGCGGCAGACCGAGCAGTCCAAGGACCAGAACGCGGCGCAAGACCCGCGTGCGGCGCTCCACGGTCAGCCCCCGGCCTGCGGCGCGAGGGCGCGCGCCGGAGCCAGCTCGAACGCCCCGTCCCGCTCTTCCACCAGAGCGCCCGTCTCGGCGGCCAGCTCCAGCAGGACGGTCGCAACGACGTGGCGCGATTCGATCGCCTGGAGCTCGGCCGCGATCAGATCTTCGACGAGGAGCAGCCATGCGCCGCCGTCGGGCGTGTCGTCGAGCGCCGCGCGGAGCAGCTCACTCGCGTCGTCGGCGGCCTCGGCGCTCGACACCTCGAGTCGAAGCTGCTCGACGAGGGCCTGGACCCTGACGGGGATCTGCGCCTCGAGCGCGCGCACCAAGGCCTCCGCGGTGTCCGCTGCGACCGCACGCTGCTGCGTGCGACCGGCGTGTGCCCCACCGCCGATCGCGCGCTCGAAATCGAGCCGCACCTCGCCCCGGGCGCCGTCACCGGAGCCGGGAAGGCGATCCTCCTCGTCGACGAAGCCATAGGTCGCGGCCGCACGGAGATCGAGGTGCGACCTCCCCGCCCGTTCGGCGCTGTCGCGAAGAAGCACCTCGGCCTGCAGCGCCAGACGAAGTGCTGCCAGATCGTGGCGACGAGTGAGCGCAACCTGCTGAAGACGCCCTACATCGAGATCGGAGACGGCCGGCGTGGAAACGACCGGGAAAGAGGCGGTCGCCTGCACCACCCCCTTCTCGGCGAGAGCCTCCCGGAGGAGCGCCGCCGCTTCGAGAGCTCCGCCCTGCGCCGCCCGGCGGCGCGCTTCGAGGCGCAGCCGCACCGCACGAGCGACGGGTGTCTCGGCCGCGGGCCCACGCTCGAAGCGTCGGAGCACCTGCTGCAGTGCGCCTTCCTCGGCCCGCCGCCGCACGATGTCCCAGTAGAGCGCTCCAGCCCGCACCGCCGCGAGCTCCAGAGCGCGCGCATACTCGTGCCGACGGCCTTGGGCGCGCAGGCTCGCGGCCTGCGCCTCGGCCGACGCGTCGACCACGCCGCCGCCCCGTAGGAGCGGCAGATCGAGCTGCAGCCCGATCTCGCCCAGACCGACGTCGCTGGGCAGCCAGAAGGGAGACCGGTCGTCCGCATCGTCGCTGCCTTCGAGCCACCCGAGACGTGCGACGGGAGTGAGCGTGCCGCCAGGGCGCAGCGGAATCTCCAGGCGGAGGCGGCCCAGGCCCTGGTCGCGCCCGACGAACAGCGGCAGCAGCTCACCCTGCGGCAGCCCACGCTCCAGCGGCCCCGCGCCGAGACCCGCGGCGTCCTGCTCCCAGAGGCGAAACCCCGCGTCGCCACGCCACCTGGCGTCGAACGCCCCTTCGGCGAGCGCGACGCGCCCCTCCGCGAGGTCGACGGCAGCGGCCGCCTCCAACACTTCGGGGCTCGATGCCGCGGCAGACTTCACCACCGTCTCGAAGTCGCTCGGGGCCTGGCCGGCCACCGAAGCCGCCGACGCGAGAACCACGACCAGCCATCGCGACCCGTCGCGGTCCGCCACACGCCACCCCGGCCGGATCACTTCCTACACCCGGAAGATGGTCGTGACGCCGCCGAACGCGATGGTGTCGCCGTCGAAGATCTCCACCTGCTCTCCGCCCCCGACGCGCTGACCGTTGACCGTGACCCCGTTCGTGGTGCCGATCTCCTCGAGCACGTGGTAGGAGCCACCCTGCCCGATGAGTCGGGCGTGGCGCCGCGAGATCGTGCGTGCCTCGTTGACCGGCGTCAGATCGATCTGGGGCACCATGCCGGTCGCCGCGTCCGGGCGCCCCAGGGTGGTCTCCCCTTCGACCGCGATCGGAAAAACGTGATCGCTGCGCTCGTGCTCGAGCCGCGGGTTGGGCCGCGTCCCGGAGTCGGCGGCATCGACCTCGCCGTCGGCTGGTGCCGTCGCCTGCTCGTCGTCCGCGTCCCGGGCGTCCATGTAGTCCCGCACCTGCCTCTCCATCTGCATGAGACGACCCGAGAGCTTGCGCACCATGCGCACCGCCACCTCGGGATTCCTCTGCAGCATGTCGTCGAAGGTGGCACCTCGAATCGGCAACAGCGTGGCGGGAGTCAAGGCCCGCGCGGAGGCCGTCCGCGGCTGATGCTCGAGGATCGCCATCTCGCCGAAGAAGTCGCCCTGGCGGAGAACAGCCAGCTGGACCTCCTCGTCGGTGTCCTGCTGGAAGATCTCGATCTCCCCGTCCTGGATGATGAACATCTCCTCGCCGTGGTCGCCACTGTGGAAGATGAGCTCTTCCGCATCGACGCTCCGCACGAACTCTGGCACGTCCTTGACGCTCATGACTCCAGCCTATCGAACCGTTGGCCTCTTCTGCGCACCCGTCTGCGGAGACCTCAGCCGCCCGGGCGGCTCACGCGGAGTGCCACGAGCCGGTCTTTCCCTCGCAGATACAAGACGCCGTCGGAGAGCACGGGCGCCCCCCACGCCGGATAGCGCACGAGCGGCCTCTCCTCCCCGTCCACCACGCCGCGCAACACCACGGTGCCGCGCTCGACGTACTCCTGCGGGTTGGCCTCGACGAGAAACAGCTGACCGTACTCCGAGAGCACGAAAAGCAGTCCGTCAGCGTGGGTGATCGACGCGCGCCGGAGCCCGCGAACGCTCCAGAGCACCTCCCCGGAGTCCCAGCGCAGGGCCCGCAGCTCCGCGCTCCCGCTCTTCTCTCCGGAGGAGCCGTACAGGACCCCGTCGACGAGCACGGGAGTCGCCCAGTGGCTCGCCATCGACTGGTTGCGACGCCGGGGGTCGCGCCAGACCACCTCGAGCTCGCCGCCTTCGGTGTGTCGCAACAGGGCACCTCCGAGCTCGTACGACTCCGTGATGAAGATCTCGTTGCCCAGCACGATCGGCGTCGCGCCGTTGACCGAGTAGACCTTGCGCGCACGGAAAGGGAAGGTGGTACGCACCTTGCCGGTGGCCGGGTCGAACAGTGCGAGCCCGCTCCGGGCCAGGACGATCCCGGTGCGTCGCCCCCCCAGGTCTCGGACCAAGGTGCTGCTGTAGCTCGCCAGGTCGTCGAGGGAGCGCCACACCTCCTCGCCCGTCTTCTTGTCGAAGGCCACGAGCCCGGAGCCGTTGGGCTTCACCTGTCCCTGATGGATGTCCCACGAGCCCTCGGGGCTCCCGCCGATGTGCACCAGGATCAGATCACCCTCGATCCAGGGCGCGCTGGCCACGCCGAAGAAGTTGGTCACCACGCCGTACTCGGCCGCGGTGTCGTGCTCCCAGAGCACCCGGCCGTCGGCCACCGCATGGCAGCGCAGGCGCCCGTCCACGCCAAACGCGTAGACCCTGTCGCCCTCGACCATGGGTGTGGTCCGCGGCCCGTTCGAGTAATCGAAGGCGTCTTCGTAGTGGGACGTGTAGCCGGTAGCCCAGATCTGGTCGCCGGAACGCGCGTCGAGCGCTACGAGCCTGGCCGTGTCACCCACCCGCTCGAAGAGGAAGACCCTCCCGTCCGCCACGGCGACGGCCGCGTACCCTTCGCCCGCCGGGCGGTGCCAGAGCACCTCGGGGCCACCCTCCGGCCACGTCCTCAGAAGACCGCGCTCGGTGGACTGCCCATCGCGCGTGGGCCCGAGAAAACCGGGCCAGTCCTCGGCCGCTGAAAGACCCGGAGGAGAAAACAGGAGCAGGAGCGCCAGACCAGGTCTCCACCAGGATCGACCGACGAGGCGGGGTGAGCGTTGCAAGCGAGCTCCTTTCGCCTCAGCGAGGCACGTCTCGTTCGGGGGGCGACGCTTCGGGCGACGCCGGCTTCTTCTTGCGCACCACCTTCTTGAGCGGCGCGAGGTCGAGCTCTTCGACCACGGCCCCGGGCCGGGCACGCACCGCGAACAGCACCGCATCGGCGACGTCCTCCGCGTGGAGCGCCTGGTCGTCGTCGGGGCCAGGCTCGAAGGTCAGGTCATCGAAGAACGGGGTGCGCACCATCCCGGGGTGGATCTGCGACACGACCACGCCGGCACGGGAAGCCTCCTGGCGCAGCGACTGGGCGAAGCCGCGCAAGCCGAACTTGGCGGCCGAGTACACGGAGCCGAACGCCCCGGCGCGGCGCGCCGACTCCGAGCCGATGAAGATGAGCCTGCCGCTCCCTCGGCGCTTCATCCCGGGCAGGATCTCCCGCGCGACGAGCATCGGGCTCACCAGATCGAGATCGACGAGCTCACGGATCTGCGCCGGTCCCTGCTCCTCGAGCGAGCCGAAGCGCCCTCGGCCCGCACAGAGCACGGCGACGTCCGGTGGCGCCCCTGGCACCTGCGAGAGACGCTCGGGAATCGAATCCAGCTCCTGGAGATCGATGTGATGGAGCTCGAAGCGCTCGTGGGCGAGAACCGGTTCGCGGCGCGCCAGGCCGACCACGCGAAAGCCGTCGCCCAGCAGAGCCTTCGACACGGCCAGGCCGATCCCGGAGGACGAGCCCGTCACCCAGGCTGTCGGCGCGTCACTCGTGGCCGCCTCACTCATCGAGCGCGAGGATAGCCCAGCGCGTCGCCGGAGCGCGGATCACGGAGTCGCGGGCAGCGTCCAGCGCTGGACGTTGATGCCGACGACCGGCCAACGTCGCGCCATCGCCTGGCCCGCCACGAAGGCCGGGAGACTCACTTCGGCCACGGCGCCGTGCACCGACGACGCGTGCAGGATGCGAGGGCGCCCCGGATCGGCCGGGAAGAGGAGCGCCTGGTGGGTCACGAGCAGAGGCAGTCCCGGACGCGGCTCACGCACCACGTTGAGGAGCAACGGCTCGCGCGCCCCGGACAGCCGTTCCACGGCCGCGTCGAGAGAAACAAACGGCACCTCGAAGACACCTGTTGGCGCGGCCTCTGGCGGCAGCGCATGATCGAGCGCTCCGCTGCGACGTGCCCAGAGCTCGGGGCTCACCTCCACTTCGAGCGCCTTTGTGTCGTCGCCTCCGACCACGTGGGAGGCCTCTTCGAGGAGCCCGGCGGCCTGGAACGCGGGAAGCCACTGCGACTCCGGCAGGTGCAGCCTCGCATCGAAACTGGGCGCTCGGCCGGCGTATCGCAGCCGGTCGAGCAGCTCGGGCACACCCTCCGCTGAGGGGGCCAGGGCCAGCGCAACCGCGGTCTCGACGTACGTGGTGCAATCGAAGGTGTCCAGCCGCAGCCGCGGGTCGGGATCGGTGCCTTCGCCCTCACCCAGGGGAGACAAGGCGTATCCGCGACCCAGCAGGAGGCCCGCCGCAGCCTCCAGGCGCTTCTCGACACTACCCTCGGGGAGTGCGCTCCAGACCTGCTCCAACTGCGACGGCGCGGGGAGGCCGACATCCTGTGCCGGAAGACCGCTGCCCGCGCCCACGAAGAGGAGGAGGAGCGTCCCACGCGCAGTGGCTGTGAGGCCCGGCATCATGCGCAGAGGCTAGCTGAAGCAGGGATGGTAGACGTCGCGGCCGACGTGCTCGAGCAGCAGCTCCTCGCAGCGCCCGAAGAGCTGCTCCCCCAGTGCGCGCTCGTACGAGACGAGGCCTCCTTCTCCCTTCTCGAGCGGCCCGGCCAGGAGCGGCTCGAGCGGATACTCCCGGCGGAGGTTGCGAAAGAAGGGCTGCGGCAGACGGAAGTTGCCGAGAGAGACCGAGTGCACGCGGTCGGCCGGCAGCGCGTCGAAGACCTCCTCGAACAGGCGTCGGTAGCGCTCTTCGAAGTCGGCCGAGTAGAGCAACGGATCGAAGCGCAGCCCGATGGGCCAACCCTGCTCCTGTAGCCGCGCTGCGGCCTCGAGGCGCCGCCGCAGGGTCGGCGCTCCGTGCTCCACCGCGCGGGCGGTCTCGTCCGGGCTCAGGCTGTAGGCGACCACACAGCGGGGGTGCGGCTCGAGATCCGTCAGCGGCTGCACCCGCGCGCTCTTCGTGCGGAGCTCGAGGTGCGCACCCGCCAGACGCTCGACCCGCGGCACGAAAAACTCGGCGAACCCGGTGATGCCTTCGAAGGCGAGGCTGTCGCAGTCGTAGCCGGAGAAAAACCACGTCTCCTCTCCGGAGAGAGCCTCCGCAGCGCGCGCCTCGATCGCATCGAGGAACGCCTCGTAGTTGACGAAGACCACCATGTGCGCCGAGCGATACATGCCCTGCAGGAAGCAGTACCGACAGTCGTAGAGGCAGTTCAGCATGTGGGAGAAGTAGTAGTTGCGAGCGTGCCCGAGGCCGTAGCCGGCGGGCGCTTCGAGCACCTGGCCCTCGTCCTTGCACGCCAGGATGAGGCAAGGCTGGCTCTTCTGCAGCCGGAAGCTCTGACCGCGCCGATTGAAGACCTCCTGGTAGCGGTCGATCTCGAGGACCTGTGCGTCCGGCAGGCGCGCGAGGATCGCTTCGGTTCTCTGGAGGCCCCGCGCGGCCCGCTCGACGTAGACGAAGCGGATCACGCCTTGCTCCCAGGGAGCGCACGGGAGGCGCGCGCCACGTGCGTCTCGAGGGCGCGCAGAAACTCCTTCTCGCCACCGGCAGCCGCGGAAAAGTCGAGATCGGCGCAGCCGAGCGCAAGAGCGCGGGCCGCGAGCCGCTCGAGCGAGCGCCGCTGCGTCAGGCTCAGCCTCAACCCGCGTGCCCACGCCTCCGCTTGATCGCGCGCGGCCCGGGGCTCGGCTGCGAGCGAGCTCGAGAGCGGCTCGAGGCGCGCAAGCACCTGATCCACCGGGTGCAGGGAGCGGGCGACGATCTCCTCGATGCGCTCGAGGGTGAGCTGACCCACCGGCTCCGCCGGAGAGTCGGAGACGATCTTGAGTACGTGCACGAGCTCGACGGTGGCGAACCTGCGCGCGCCCTCGAAGAAGCCGGCCGCCTCCATCTCGAAGAGGTGCGGTTCACGGTAGTCGCGCTCGACCTCTTCGCAGGTGGTCACCGTCGCAGTCGCGCACGGGGGGTCGAACACGACGCTCGGATACACGCTGCGCCCCGCCCTCCGATCGACAACCTCGTGGGCGAGGAAAGGCGTTCCCACCGGCGGGTAGGTGGCACTCTCCGGGGAGCGGAGCCCGCAACCGCAGACTCCCACGTTGAGGAAGATCGCGTGCTCCGGTCGCTCCAGGCGACCGCAGACGTAGGCGACGGCTTGCGCTGCGCGGTCCTGGCCCACCCCACTCACCACCATCAGGGTCGGCGGGTCGGACACCGAGCGCGACCGGTAGACGCGAAACCCCCGCGCCGTCTCGTCGGCGCGAAGGTCGTAGTGCCGCAGCAGCGGACGCGCCTCCTCCTGCATGGCGACCACGAGAACACGGCTCGAACGGGTCATGGTGTGCCCCGGCCACCCGGGTCGGGCCCCTCGGCGGCTCTCCAGCACGCCAGCTTCTCCTCGTAGCCCTCTGCCGCCGCCGTGAGGCCTCGCTTGAGCGCTCCGGCGCGCAGGATCTCGAGCTTCTCGAGCACCATCGCGCGCGTCGCCTCCCAATCACCCTGGCCAAGCTTTCCCGACGCCAGCGACTTCTCCAGTGCCAGCACCCGGAAGCGATCCATCGCCGGGAGCCGCCGTGACAGCTGGTCGGCGTGGCCCCCGTGCTTGCGCACCAGCGGCTCGTCCACGAACCCGACCTCGTGCTCGCAGCAGAGCCGCAGCCAGAGGTCGTAGTCTTCACACACCGGCAGCGACTCGTCGAAGCCGCCGGCGGCCAGAAAGGTCTCGCGGTCGAGCATCACCGCCGACGGCGAGATCACGCACAGCGGCAGACAGTCGCGGTAGATGTGGCCTCCTCGCTTGCGGTGGCGCTCTCGCTGCAGCACCTGGTTGCCTCGGCGAATCCAGATCTCGTCGGTGTGCCACACGGCGATCTCCGGGCGCCGGCGCGACGCCTCCAGCTGGCGCGTCAGCTTCTCGGGAGCCCATTCGTCGTCCGAGTCGAGAAAGCAGACCCAGCGCGAGCGACAGAGGGCAACCCCGACGTTGCGTGCAGCGCTCGGGCCCGCGTTCTCCTGGTACAGGTAGCGCAGCGGCAGTTCCTCGGTCCACGCGTCGATCACCGCCAGGGTGTCGTCGCCGGAGCCGTCGTCGACCACCACCACCTCGGCGGGTGGCTCCTCCTGGCGGGCAACCGACTCCAGAGCGCGACCGAGAACGCGCGCACGATCGAAGGTGGGCACGACCACCGCAACCGACGGCGTGGCGCTGTCACCCACGGTGTGCGCTCACGCGCGCGACTTGAACTCGAGCATGAAGTCGCGCAGCGCCTCCACGCCGGACATCGGCATCGCGTTGTAGATGGACGCGCGCATGCCGCCCACGGAGCGGTGCCCCTTCAGCTGAAAGAGCCCCTGAGCTTCGGCCTCCTCCAGAAAACGCGGCTCGAGGGAGCTGTCGCTGAGCTTGAAGGTGACGTTCATCGTGGAGCGGCATTCGGGCTCGGCATGTCCGATGAAGAAGTCGGATTCGGCGTCGAGCACATCGTACAGAAGCTTCGCCTTCGCCTCGTTGTGCGCCGCCACGCCTTCGAGCCCGCCCATCTCGTCCCGCAGCCAACGGGTGATCAGGAGAAAGAGGTAGATCGCAAAGGTCGGCGGCGTGTTGAGCCGTGAGCCGGCCTCGACGTGCTTGCCGTAGTCGAGCATCGAATGGAGCCCCTGCCTGCGACCTTCGAGAACGTCGCGTCGGAGGATCACGATGGACAGCCCGGCCGGTCCGGCGTTCTTCTGGGCACAGGCGTAGTAGACGCCGTGGCTGCGCAGGTCGAGCGGGCGGGAAAGGAAGTCCGAGGAGGCGTCGCAGACGAGCGGCACCTCGGCCACCGGCGGCGCCTTGAACTGCACCCCTTGAATCGTCTCGTTCGACGTGTAGTAGAGGTACGCCGCCGCGGGATCCAGATCGAGCTCGTCCCCGCGCGGAACCCGGTCGTAGTTGCAGCCCTCGCCGCTCCACACGACGCGGGCCACCCCCTCCTTGGCCGCCTCCGGCGCCGCCTTCTTGCTCCAGGAGCCGGTGACCACGTAGTCCGCCGAGGCGTCCGGCCGCAGGAAGTTGATCGGCACCATCGAGAACTGCATCTGACCGCCACCCTGCACGAAGGCCACGGCAAACTCGTCGCCGAGTCCCAGCAGCTCGCGCAGGTTGGCCTCTGCCTCTTCGATGATCGCGTCGAACCACTTCGAGCGATGCGAGATCTCCATGACCGACATCCCGACGCCGGGGAGCGACAGGAGATCGCGCTGGGCCTCCTCCAGGACGGGAAGTGGAATGGCGGCCGGGCCGGCGCAGAAGTTGTAGACACGCTCAGTCATGATCTCTCACCTCGGGGTGAGGCTCCGGAACGGTCCGGAGCCGGCGGAGCGGCAGTCTAGCGGCATGCCCGCTCCGAGCACAGCCCCGGCGGGCCGCTGGCCACGGCTCGGGGCAGGCGGCCCGTCCGGCGGGCCCGCCAGGCGCTCGGCCCGGCGCGTAAACTCGTCCACGAGACCGTTCGAGGCCTGCCACGAAGAGATCGGAGAGCGACGATGTCGAGCACGAACGCCGAACCCGGCACCACCACCCACAGCACGTCGTGCCCGCTCGACTGCCCCGACAGCTGCTCGCTCGAGGTCGAGGTCCGGGACGGCCGCGTGACGCACCTGGGCGGAGACCGCCGCAACTCCTACACCGACGGTTTCATCTGCTCCAAGGTACGTCGGGTCCCTCGCCACCTGTACGGCGAAGACCGCCTGCTCCACCCCCTGCGCCGGACGGGCCCCAAGGGATCCGCGCAGTTCGAGCGCATCTCCTGGGACGACGCACTGGACCAGATCGTCTCCGAGATCGAGCGAGCTCGCGCCGACTCCGGCGCCGAGGCGATCCTGCCGGTCTCCTATGGCGGTTCCAACGGGCTCCTCTCCCAGGACACCACCGACGCACGTCTGTTCCATCGCCTGAGCGCATCGCAGCTCGCGCGGAACGTCTGCGCCGCGCCGTCCACGGAGGCTGCAACCCTGCTCTACGGCAAGATGCCTGGCATCGCGCTCCAGGATCTCGAGCGGGCCGAGCTGATCCTCGTCTGGGGCTGCAACCCGTCGGCCACCGGGATTCACGCCGTGCCGGTCCTACGCAGGGCCCAGGCGCGCGGCGCCAAGCTCATCGTCGTCGACCCGGTGACGACGCCGCTCGCCAAGCTCGCCGACGTGCACGTCGCTCCACGCCCTGGAACCGACCTTGCGATCGCGCTGGCCTTCATCGCGGAGATCGAGCGCCGCGACCAGCTGGATCGCACCTTTCTCGAGGCGCACACCACCGGCAGTGAGGAGCTCCTGCGCCGTGCCCGCAAATGGACCCTCTCCCGCGCCGCCGACGAGAGCGGCGTTCCCGAGGAGCTCCTCGCCGAGGTGCTTTCGCTCTACGTGGCGGCGTCCCCGGCGGCGATCCGCTGCGGGTGGGGCGTCGAGCGCAACCGCAACGGCTGCTCCGCCGTGGCGGCGATCCTGGCGCTGCCGGCGGTAGCCGGGAAGTTCGGCATCCGGGGCGGCGGCTACACGCTCAGCAACTCGGGGTTCCTGAAGGCCCGCGCCGCCGCCCAGGCCGATGCACCGTCCACGCGCACGGTCAACATGAACCTCCTCGGGCGCGCGCTGCTCGAGTACACCGGGCCTCCGATCGACCTCCTGTTCGTGTACAATTGCAACCCGCTGGCCACCCTGCCGCACCAGACCCTCGTCCAGGAGGGGCTCGAGCGGGAGGACCTGTTCACGGTGGTGTTCGATCAGGTGCTGACCGACACAGCGAAGTACGCGGACATCGTGCTCCCCGCAACCACGTTCCTCGAGCACCACGACCTGCGCAAGAGCTACGGGGTGCAGGTCGTCCAGCGCGTCGAGCCTGTCGTGGAGCCCGTGGGCGAGGCGCGGCCCAATCTCGACGTGTTCGCCGATCTCCTCGAGCGTCTGGGCCTCGCAGAGCCGGGCGACCTCGTCACACCCCGGGAGATCGAAGCGCACCTCTTGGCCGAAGAGCCTTCCGTTCGCCAGCAGCTCGAAGACGACGGCGTGGCCCAGGTGCCGGGCCCCGTGCACTTCGTCGACTCGTTCCCGGGCACCGTCGACGCCAAGGTTCACCTCTGCCCCGAAGCCGCAGAGGGGTTGTACGAATACCAGGACGAGACAGCTCTCGGCAGCAACGGCCCCCTTGCACTCGTCTCGCCGGCGACCCGCGCGACGATCAGCTCCACGTTCGGCCAGCTGGTCGCCGGTCCGGCACAGCTGCTCCTCCACCCGGACGACGCCGCGAGCCGGAATCTCGGCACGGGAGACCGCGTCCGGGTCCACAACGCCTACGGTGAAGTCGTCTGCCGGCTGCGCGTGACCCGCGACGTCCGGCCCGGCGTCGCGCTGCTCCCCAAAGGTCTCTGGGCGAAACACTGCGAGAACGGCTTCACAGCCAACGCGCTGGCACCCGACACCCTGGAGCCGCTGTCGGGAGGCGCGTGCTTCAACGACGCGCGGGTCGAGGTCGAGGAGGCAGCTCAGTAGTCGGTCCCAGCCTGTTGCCCTCGCCGTCAACTTGACGGCAACTTGACGGTATACTCGGCCCCGGCCCCTCGGGCCACCGCTTGCGTCCGAACACTCTCATGTTCAACGACTTGCGCCACGCCTCCCTTCGTTTTCTCCTCCGCTCTCCTCTCTCGCCCTCGAGTCGCGCGCGTTGACCACGATCGACCCCATCGCTCCGGAGCCCACCCTTTCGGGCGTCCGCACACTGGAAAGCCAGCGGCGGATCCTGGAGGTGCTCGCCTCCAGCGACAGCCTGGAGGAGGTGCTGACGTCCCTCGCCGAGCTGATCGAGGAGTCGATCGACGATGCCCTCGTGTGCATCATGCTGCACGAGCGGATCACACATCGGGTGAGCCTCGGAGCCGGGCCCAACCTGCCCGAGGCGTTCCGCGAGGCGATTGCCGAGATCGACGTCGGGCCGCGCGGCGCCTCGTGTGGCGCCGCCGTCCACCACGGCAAGACCGTCGTGGTCGAAGACATCGTCGGCAACCCGATCTGGCGTGATCTTCAGGACGCTGCGACGCAGAACGGTCTTCGTTCCTGCTGGTCGGTACCGATCCGCATGCCCGACCCCGAGGGTCGGGAGGATCTGCGTGTCGTCGGCACCGTCGACTTCTACTTCCGCGGCATCACGAAGTACAGCGAGGCCCGCCTGGGAGCCCTCGAGTCGGCCAGTGCCCTGGCCAGCTCCCTGCTGGTGAACGCGCGCACGCAGGTGAGCGCGAACCAACGGTCCAACTACGACACGCTGACGGATCTGCCGTCGCGCTCCGTCTTCATGCAGCGCCTCGAAGCCTGCGTCGAGGACAAACGCCAGCAGACCACGGGCGAAAAGGGGCGCTTCGCCGTGGTCGCGCTCGACCTGGATCAGTTCAAGAGCATCAACGACACGCTGGGCTTTCAGATGGGCGATCTGCTCCTCCAGGCCCTCGGTCAGCGGCTGGTCGGCAGCCTGCGCGAGTACGACACCGTTTCGCGCGCCGGCGGCGACGACTTCGCTCTCCTCATCCAGGACCTCCGTCGCGACGACGACATCGCGCTCGTCGCCGACAAGATCCTGAGCCGTGTGAACGACCCGTACGAGTTCGGCGGTCACGGACTTTTTGTCACCGCTTCGATGGGAATCAGCGTCTACCCGTGGGACGGCGAGGACGCGCAGACGCTCCTGCGCAACGCAGAGACGGCACTCGTCTACGCCAAGGAGCGTGGCGGCGGCGCCTACCAGTTCTTCCGGCCGACCATGGCCAAGGGGCGCCCCACCTTCGAGACCTGGATCCAGCAGGCCAAGCTCGGCAGCGAGCTGCGCGAGGTGCTCGATCAGGACCAGCTCCGCCTGCACTATCAGCTCAAGTACTCGGCCGATGGCACGCGCATCGTCGGCGCCGAGGCTCTCGTGCGATGGGAACATCCGACGGAAGGTCTGATCTCACCCGGCCTCTTCATTCCCCTGGCCGAGCAGATGGGCATCATCTCCGCCATCGGCGAGTGGGTGCTGCACGAGGCCTGCGAGCAGAACCGGCGCTGGCAGGATTCCGGCCTCCTGAGAATCCCGGTCTCGGTGAACGTCTCGGCGCAGCAGTTCCGCCAAGGCAATCTCAGGGGTTTCATCCAGAAGACGCTCGACCGCACGCTGCTCGACCCCCAGTACCTCGAGCTGGAGCTCGTGGAGAGCCTCGCGATGGACGACGGCGCCGGCCAACGGCTCCAGGAGCTGCACAATCTCGGCGTCAAGCTGTCGATCGACGACTTCGGCACAGGGTTCTCCTCGTTGAGCTACCTGGCCCGCTTCCCGTTCGACACCCTCAAGATCGACCGCGCGTTCATCAAGGACATCGGCACGAAGAACGACCACGACAAAGACAGCCAGACACTCGTGCGTGCCATGCTCTCCATGGCACAGGCGCTGTCGCTGGACGTCGTGGCCGAGGGCGTGGAGACCGAGACGCAGGCTCGGTTCCTGAGCGACAATGGGTGCCCCGCCATCCAGGGCTTCCTCTACTCGAAGCCCAAGCCCGCCCCCGAGATCACCGAGCTCCTCATTGCGCGCAGCTAGCCCCTCTCGGCTTTCCGGGGCGGCCGCCGTCCTCGGCCTTGCCCTTCTCACCACCGCCTGCGCGCCCGAGGAGCCTCAGGAGCCCGAGATGCAAGAGACCCGCGCGCTCGTCATCGCGCACCGCGGTGCCAGCGGCTACCTCCCGGAGCACACTCTGGCGGCCTACGCGGCCGGCTACGCCCAGGGCGCCGACTATGTCGAGCCCGACCTCGTCGCCACCCGGGACGGCGCCCTCTTGTGCCTCCACGACATCCACCTGGAAGGCACGACCGACGTCGCCGCGGTCTTTCCGGATCGAGCGCGCGACGACGGGCGCTTTTATGCCGCCGACTTCACCCTCGAGGAGATCCGCACGCTCCACGCCGTGGAGCGCCTGCCGGGGCGTTTTCCGCAGGAGGTCCGGCTCCTCCGGGTCCCGACGTTCGAGGAGATGGTGCAGCTCGTGGAGGGTCTCAACCGCTCGACCGGACGTGCCGTCGGCGTCTACCCCGAGCTGAAGGCGGGGCAGTGGCACAACGACGAAGGGCTCGACATCGAGCAGCTCTTCGCCGATGCCGTCGCCGACCTTCCGAGCCTCGGTCGCGAGACGCCGATCTTCGTGCAGAGCTTCGAGCCGCCGAGCCTGCGCAAACTGCGTGAGCTCGGCGTCGACCTGCCGTTCGTGCAGCTGGTCGGAGGTGAAGCCGGCCGCACGCTGCTCACCGACGAAGGCCTCGCTCAGGTGGCCACCTACGCCCAGGGCCTGGGGCCCGCCAAAGGCTTCCTCGAGGCGGACCCGAGCCTCGTCGAGCGCGCGCACGCCGCGGGCCTCGAGGTGCACCCGTACACCTTCCGCGCCGACGACGTGGGCGAGGGGCACGCGAGCTACGCCGACGAGGTCCGCACGTACGTCGAGCGCTACGGCATCGACGGGCTTTTCACCGACTTTCCGGACCAGACGGTCCAGGCGCTTCGATCGCCGTAGAGCGGGCTTGCGCGGAGCTCGGGGCCGCGAGCTCGAGCAGCTTCTCTTCGCGCGCTCGGGCAGGGAGAGCCGCGAGCTCCCGCACCGCCTCGTAGAAGCGCTCGAAACTCGCGCCGCTCTGCACGAACAGAGCCTCGAATGCGGGCACGTGGGTCGTGTAGCTCCCGACCTGTACGAGATGGGCGTTGTTCAGATCTCGCTCGAACCAGCTTGCGTAGCGACGCTGGGGGTCCCACTCGGCGTGGGAGCGTTCGTAGGCCGCGCGGAGGCGCTCGTACGCCTTCGCCTTGCGGGCGAGGAGCGTGTCGCGATCGACCTCCTCGGCGAACAGGCTCCGAAGCTCGGCGCGCGCCGCGAGCACGAGCTCCGCAAAACGCTCCGCTGTGCGGTTCTCCGCCAGGAGCACGTCCATCTCCTCGGGGCGGCCCTCCGCCTCGAGCCAAAGGCGCTGCCCGAGCTTCTCCACCGCCGAGGCGAAGGACTCGTTGAACGTGGTGTCCCCCTTCACGTAGACGACCTGGTGTGCGAGCTCGTGGAAGACGAGCCCAGCAAGATCCGCCTCGCGGCGGCGAAGGAAGGTGCTGAGCACGGGGTCCGCGAACCAGCCGAGGGTGGAGAACGCCGCCACCGGCCCGGTCGCCACATCGAGGCCTTCGCGCTCGAGCCGCGCCGCGAAGCGCTCCGCCTTCTCCTGCTTGAAGTAGCCGCGGTAGGACACGCAGCCCGCGACCGGGAAGCACCAGACCACGGGATCGACCGAGAGCTCGGGAGCGGCCGTGACGGTCCACGTGACCCAAGGGCGCCCGACATCGACGTAGGTCCTGTAGCTCTTGTTGTCGGGCAGCGAGAGCCGCTCGGTGGCGAAGTCGCGCATGCGCAGGACGTCTTCGAGGGCGGCCCGCTCCTCGGCTTCGAGAGCGTTCCGGCGCAGGAGCCGGTCGATCGGCTCGCGCTTCGCCATGAGGCGCAGGCCACCCCAGGCCGACTGGGTGACGTAGCCCACGCTGCCGCAGCTCGCCGCCAGCGTGAGGAGAACGGCGAGCAGACCCAGCAGAGCCAGGCGGCGTGTGAGTCGGCGCGGTCTCGAGGGCTCCACGAAGCTCCGTTTATCATGCGAGCGCTCCGCGACCGCTCCTGACCCTCCGAACGAATGTCCCGCATGCGACTCCAGCTCCACTGGCAGGTCCTGATCGCCATGGTCGCCGGCGTCGTCTTCGCGCTGGTCTTCGGCTCTGTGCCCCTCGTCGACGCCGTGGCCGAGATCTTCCTGCGGCTGCTGCGCATGGTCATCGTGCCGTTGATCTTCATCTCGATCGTGCACGGCGTCGCCGGCATCGGCGCGAGCGCACATCTCGGCAGGCTCGGTGTGAAGACCCTCCTGTACTACGGGTGCTCGAGCCTTCTCGCGGCGCTCCTCGGAGGCGCGCTGGCGAGCCTGCTGCGACCCGGGCGCAGCCTGTCCGACTTCGGTGCGCAGGAGGTCCGTCCTCCCGAAGGCGTGACGGAGACCTCGGTCGTGGACACGCTGATCGGCATCGTGCCCACGAACCCGGTTGCGGCGGCCGCAGAGTTCGACATTCTGGGTCTCATCTTCTTCTCGATCCTGCTCGGCGCCGCGGGGAGCCGGCTGCAGGGGGAGTCGGGTGAGCTGGTCCGGCGCGTCTTCGCAGCACTGTTCGAGCTCGTCATGAAGCTCACCCACTTCGTGATCCACCTTCTGCCGATCGGCGCCTTCGCACTGATCGCACGTGCCGTCGGCGCCATGGGCTGGAGCGCTGCAACGCAGATCGGTCAGTGGATGCTGCTCCTCACTCTGGGTCTCGCGATCCATCTCTTCCTCGTGCTTCCGGCCCTGCTCCTGCTGTTTGCGCGCCGCAGCCCGCTGAAGTTCGCGCGCGGCATGGCGTCTGCCATCGGCATGGCCTTCTCCACCACCTCCTCTGCCGCGACGCTCCCCGTCACGATGACCTGTGTGCGCGAGAACCTCGGCGTCTCCCAGAGAGTCACGAGCTTCGTGCTGCCGATGGGAGCCACGGTCAACATGGACGCCACGGCGCTCCATCAGTGCGCCGGAACGCTGTTCATCGCCCAGGCGGTCGGCTTCGACCTCTCGGCCGGAGCGATGGTCTCGGCGGTGCTCGCGTCGCTCCTGGTCTCGGTGGGCGCTGCAGCCGTCCCGTCCGCGGGCGTCGTCATGATCTTCATCGTGCTCGAAGCGATTGGCCTCGACGACCCGCGCGCGTACGGCATCGTCGGTCTCATGCTCAGCGTCGACCGTCCACTGGACATGATGCGCACCGCGGTCAATGTCGTCAGCGACGCCGTCGGGGCCACGATCGTCGCGCACAGCGAAGGCGAAGACCTGAAGATCTGACCGCCGCTGCTACTCCGAGGCGGCGGCTACGAGCGCCGCAAGCTCCGGCGGTAGCTGGCCGCGCCGCTCCAGCTCCTCGGCGATCTCGCGCGCCGCGCGGGCGCGCCCCAACGACGCGAGGGCACGCGCGTAGGCATCCAGGTAGTAGCTGCCGCGGTTCTCGGCCACGATCGGGCGCATGAGATCCGCCGCCCGCTCGAACGACGCCCGTGCCGCCGACTCCTCGCCGAGCCCGCGCTGGAGCGTGCCGACCAGCACCAGGTCGTAGGCGAGGTCGTTCTGGGAGTTCAGGTTGGTCCTGTCCCGCTGCGCCAGCGCCTGAGACAGCTCGAGTGCGCGCTGCGACTGCACGAGAGCCTCGCGCTGGCGCCCGAGGGCGACCAGAGCCTCCGACAGGTAGGTGTGGCTGGCCGAGAGCTCCCGCGCCACCTTGGCGTCCTGTGGCTCGTCTTCGAAGAGGCGCTGCGCCTGGACGACTGCCTGCTCCAGGTTCTCCACTGCGCTCAGCCGCAGGTCGGGGTCGGAGCGCGCGATGCGCAGCTCGACGTATCCCAGGCGTTGGTAGGTGAGGAGCAGCTCCCGGCGCGTCTGCGTGTCGCCCAGCGCAGCGCCAGCGCGACGGAGGATGTCGAGAGCCTCGGCGTAGCGCTGCCGTGCCGCGGCCAGCGTGCCCCCCTCCTGGTCGGTGAGCCCCAGATACGAGAGGGAGCGGGCGCGGTTGACCTGCCACGCCGGCAGGCGACGGCTTCGCGCCTGGCGCTCGGCCAGCTGACTCGCCCGCTCGAAAGACGGCCGCGCGAGATCCAGCTCGCCCGCGTCGAGGTGAAAGAAGCCCAGGGACACGAGCTGATCCCACAGCAGGAGCGGCGCACGATCGCCGTCCGGCGTACGCTCGATCTCGCGCTCGATCTCCGTGATCGTGGTGCGCGCCAGCGCGATCGCCTCATCGACCGCCCCTTGGACCTCCAGCACCTCACTCTTCTCCTTGAGCGCCTCGAGCCGGTCGAGCCGCACCCTCCCCGCCATCTCCTCGGCCGGGCTCTCGCGCAGCAGTGCGTCCGTGACCTGGAAGTAGCGGTCGAAGGCACCCAGCGCGGCCGCCGAGTCTCCCCGCGCCTCGAAGACCCGCCCGGCGTTGCGGAAGGTGAGCGCACGGCGACGATCCGACTCCCAGCGCACCGCGGGGGGGCCACTCACCTGCGGCGGATTCCGCTCGTAGTAGTCGACCGAGTTACGTGCCACCTCTTCGAGCAGGTCGAGCCGCCCCAGGGGCTCGAGCCCACGGTAGAGATCTCCGACCATGAAGCCGATGAGCTCCTCTGCCTCGGCGCGTGCCGCGTCGGCCCGCAGGCTCTCCCGCGCGATGCGCCGGCTCTGCACCAGCAGTGCGACGGACGACATGACAACGACCGCCAGCAGCGCGGCGCCGACGGAGACCCCGAGCCGGTGTCGCCGCGCGAACTTACGCATCTGATCCACCACACTGGGCGGGCGCGCCTCCACCGGCCGGTCGTCGAGGTAGCGCTGGATGTCGTCCGCGAACGCGGATGCCGACGGATATCGACGCGATCGCTCCTTCTCGAGCGCCTTCATGACGATCCAGTCGAGGTCGCCCGCGAGCGTCGCCACGAGCTCTTTCGTCTCGGCCGCCCGCTCCTCCGCGATCTCGTCCCGATCGATGCACCGATCGAGCCTCGAGCTCGGGCGCTCCAGCCTGCCCTCCACGAGCTGGCGACGCAGCTCGTCCAGCCCCGACTCCCGCAGCTCCTCACCGTCGTGCGGCAGGCAGCCCGAAAGCAGCTGGTAGAGGATCATGCCGAGCGAGTAGACGTCCGAGCGCGTGTCGACGTCGAGGGGGCTCCCGCTCGCCTGCTCGGGGCTCATGTACTCCGGGGTGCCGATCCACTCGCCCAGGCGCGTGACCAGCGTCTCGTCGGCCATCGTGTCGAGCACCTTCGCGATGCCGAAGTCGATCACCTTCGGCTGCGGCCGCCCGTCGTGCAGCGTCACCAGGATGTTCGAAGGCTTCAGGTCGCGGTGGAGGACCGCCTTCTGGTGGGCGTGCTGCACCGCGTCGAGCAGGTCCCGGAAGAGCTCGAGCCGTGCCCGCACATCGAGGCCCGCCTGATCGGCGTAGGCGGTGATCGGAATCCCGCGAACGTACTCCATGACGAGGTACGGCCTGCCGCGGTCGGTCATGCCCGCGTCGTGGACCCGTGCGATACACGGGTGGTCCATGCGACTCAGGGTCTGCTGCTCGAGCTCGAATCTGCGCAGCACGGCCGCTGTGTCCATGCCGGCCTTGAGGACCTTGATGGCGACCTCGCGCTGAATCGGCTGGCGTTGACGCGCGCGAAACACCGCGCCCATGCCGCCTTCGCCCACGAGATCGAGAATGCGGTAGGGGCCGATCCGCTCCGGCAGACCCAGGGCGTCCTCCGTGCGCGTCGGGCGCGCAGACCCGTCCCGGACCCGCGCCGCCTCGTCGGCTGTCGGCAGCTCGTCGGGGCGCGCCCAGGTGGTCTCGTCGTCCCGCACCCCCCGGCTGCGCTGCGTGTCGTCCGGCACCTCGACTCCCCTCGGTCCGCCTTCAGACTAACCCAGGGCGGTCGAGTCGCGATCTGCACTCCGAGGCTCGCAGGCCCCCAAAAGAAGGAGGCGGCGACCAGAAGGCCGCCGCCTCGAAAGGCCTCTCGCAAGGGGGGGAACGAGAGTGCCGAAAGAACCTCAACGCGTCTTGTCGATGATCTCCTTGGCGCGCTCCTGGCCTCCGAGGCCAAAGGCGAGTCCGAGGGCAAGCGCGGTTCCGCCAAGCACCGCCGACACGGCGACCTGCACGATCGCCTCGGCGACGCCCAGCTGGCTGAGACCCATGCTGAAGCCCAGGAAGTAGATGGCGAAGCGCGACACGGTCGCCGCGACGCGGCGCTGCATCGACTCCGCCATGACGCTGCTGATCATGTTGGACACGTAGTTGCCCAGTGAGATGGCGGCAAGCAGGATCGCGATGCCGACCAGGAGGTTGGGCAGGTAGCTCAGCAGGCCCCCGAGCATCTCGGACAGGTTGCCGAGATTGAGGGTGGCCAGCGCCTGCTGCGCCGTGAGCAGCAGGATGACGATCATGACCACGTTGCCCGCGATGGAGGAGAGCGAAGCGCCGCCCTCCTTCGGTGCGAGGAACGCGAGCCCCACACGGCCCGGCAGGGTGTCGAAACCGACGCCCTTGAGGAAGCCTTCGACCAGCCCGCGTACGGTCTTCGCGACCAGCCAGCCGATCCCCATGACCAGAATGGCCACGAAGATGAGCGGAATCGCCGTCAGGAGCTGCTCGAGCGTATTGCGCACCGGCTGCGAGATGGCCTCGATCTTGAGAGAGTCGACGGCCGCCACGAGGATCGGAATGAAGGTGAAGAAGAAGGCCACGGAGCCGACGATGTCGGAGAACTTGCGGCTCCCCTCGGTGTTGCCGAGGCCAAAGCGCTGCGCCAGGCCGTCGGCGCCCGCGGCCGCCAGGAAGTTCGTGACCACCTCGCGCACGATCGTCGCCACCACGCGGCCGATGAAGACCAGGATGAGCGCGGCCACCACGTTCGGGAGGAACTCGAAGAACTTGGTCATCATGTCGCGCAGCGGTGCAACCGCAGCTTCCTGCCCCAGCGCCTGCAGGAACTGTGGCAGGCCGAACAGGAGGACCACCCAGAAGACCAGGCGACCGATCTGACCGCTGGGCCCGACCGTCTCACCTTTGACCTCTCGCGGCTTGATCCAGCGCTCGACCCGCTCGTCGAAACCCGCGGCACCGAGCCCCTTCGTGATGCCCAGCTTGAGCAGCGAGCCGACCACCCAGTAGATGCCGAGGTAGGCGAAGGCCTGCAGCAGGGCCGGGATCGACTCCGTCAGCTTCTCGAAGATGTTCGCCAGCGGGCCGGCGACGACGGTCAGGTTGAGCGTGTTGAAGAAGGCCACGAAGCCCAGCAGGAGAACGACCCACTTGGCCGCAGTGCCCGCCAGGCTCTCGAGGGAGGTCCCCTGCTGCTCGAGCCGTTCGAGCTGCTCCTTCATGCCGAGGTCCGAGGCCAGACGGTTGTCCAGCGTCGTGCGCTTGAGCAGGCCGGTGACCGCACGCCCGAGGATGATGGCGACGATCCAGAACAGGATCAGGAGACCCATCGCCTTGAGCACGGTCGGCAGCACGGTCACGAACCGGTCGTAGAGCGGCATCAGAAAGTCGTTCAAGGCACGATCGGCTCCTCCGCGGACGCTCTCCGTGACATCGCTCACACTCGTGGGCACGGCCGAGACGACGCTGCCCACCGCCTGATCGACCACCTCTCCCGCTTCGGACGCTTCTCCATCGACCAGGCCCGCAGCACCGGCGGCGGCCTCCTCGACCTGCTCCACCAGGCCCTCGGCCGACTCCTCCTGCGCTGGCGCGGGCTCGGCTGCCTCCTCTTGCGCGACCGAGGGCAGCGCGAGCAACAACCCGAACAGAACCGCGACGAGCCAGAACGGGCGACGCTGTGTTGACGTTCTCATGAGACCTCTCTCCTTGCGGCGACCGACGCCGCCGTGTGTGAATTGAACCCATCACGGGAAACGAGGAGCCGCTGGCGCGCCAGGTCGGTGAGGTCCTCGTTCGAAGGCAGTGAGCCTCGACGGCGTCGAGGCGCGGGGGATCGGAGCAAAACTAGCATTCCTATGGTCCCAGGCGGGCCGCACCCAGGGCGTTCCGCGCCGCCAAGCGCGCGCGCTCACCTGCGTCAGCTTCTAGCCCTTCTGACCGACGACCGGGCCCAAAGTCACAGAACCCTCGCCGTGCCGCGTCGGCCTGCCGCGCTCTCTGTTCCGGCGCGCTTCCCCGAAACCGCGCGGGCCGCTAGAGTCCGGTCGACACCCCGCAGGCGGCGCCGGAAACCCCTCGAGGAGCGTGACTTTTGCGCTTTCTCCGGGTCTAGCACGAAACACAGGAGTCTTGCCGGGTGCAACACTGCGACCGAGCCCGACGAGACTTCCCGTGACGCAAGCCACCGACGAAGAGCTGGTTCTCGAGGCCCAGGAGATCCAGGGGGGGAGCAGCTCTGCCTTCGACGAGCTGGTGGAGCGTCACCAGGGACGCATCATGGCCAACTGTCGCTACATCACGCGCTCACCCAACGACGGAGAGGACCTCGCGCAGGAGGTCTTCGTCAAGGCGTTCTTCGCGCTGCCCCGCTTCGAGGCGCGCTCCTCGTTCAAGACCTGGCTCCAGAGAATCAAGATCAATCACTGTCTCAACTTCGTCGAGAAGAAGAAGGGCAAGGTGTTCGTCGACGCCGAAGAGCCGGCACTGACGCTGGTCGAGGAGATGCAGGTCGCGCCACGAGCGGAGCGGGACTTCCACTCGCTCGAGGACCGGGAGCGCATCGAGCTGGTGCTCGACGGCATGAGCGAGGCGCTACGCATTCCCCTCGTGCTGCGCGAGGTCGACGGTCTCGCCTATCAGGAGATCGCGGACCAGCTCGACATCGGCCTGTCTGCCGTGAAGATGCGCATCAAGCGTGCGCGAGAGGCGTTCCGCGAGGAGTGGGATCGCCTGGAGACCGAGGCCCGGTACGAAGGTGACGACGCCGAGCTCGAGATGCACTCATGAGCGGCCCCGAAACCGGCCGCTACCGGCTCGAGCTGCATCCCGAAGATCGCGAGGCCGACAAGCTCGATCCCGACGACATCGATCCCGGCGAGCCGATCCCGCAGCTCGTCCAGCTCGAGGCCGCGCCGCGCCGCGGCTTCCTGGCGCGCCTCCGCCGTCGCATCGACCGTCGCAGGTTCGCCGGCGACACGACGACGTTCGCCTGGTCCGCCACGTGGGCTCTCGTGCGGCAGCTCCTCGACATGTTGTTCAGCGGTGGAGCGTCGAAACAGAGCTCGCGCCGCGGCGACGCTCCCGACCAGAACCGCTGACCTCGCAAGACCACCTGGCCACCTTCACGCAGGGGACACATCATGGAGACCGCATCCCTCGTTCGCGAGCAGCTCGCTGCGACCTACCAGGAGTTCGTCACGAACCTCGTGAGCGCTGCACCCACGGTGGTCGTGGGGCTCGTGCTCCTGATCGTCGCGTTCGTCATCGCAAAAGTCGTCGAGTGGGCCTGCCGCTCGATCCTCAAGCGCGCCCGCTTCGACGATCTGATGAAGCGTGCCGGCATCGACGAATCGCTCGCGCGCATCGGGCTCTCGCAGCCGCTCAGTGTCTTCGTTCCACGGATCCTGTACTACCTGCTGCTGATCCTCTTCGTCCGCACGCTCGCAGACGCGCTGCAGCTCACTCCGATCTCGGAGGCCATTGGCTCGTTCCTCGGATTCGTGCCGAACATGGTGTCGGCGTTCCTCATCGTGCTGATCGGCTCCACCGTCGGGCACCTGGCAGCCAACGCCGTGGGCACCGCGGCGGAGAACGCGGGCCTGGAGTTCGGCGAGGCTCTGGGGCGATTCCTGAGCGGGCTGATCCTGCTCCTCGCCCTCCTCATGGCCGTGGGTCAGCTCCACGTCGACACGCAGATCGTGCGCCTGGTCGCCACCTGCGTTTTCGCCGGCATGGCCGCCGCCTTCGCGCTGTCGTTCGGGCTCGGCTCGCGCGAGGTCGCACGGAACATCCTGGCCGGCTTCTACGTGCGCCAGGTCTTCCAGCCCGGGGACGAGGTCGAAGTGGACGGCACCCAGGGGACGCTGCGCACGGTGACCCCGACGCTCACGGTCCTCGACAGCGGCAGCGACACCGTGACGGTTGCCAACTCCGAGCTGCTGGACCGCGTCGTCCGAACGCGCGCGGTCGACGCGTAGAACGCCGTAACCGCGACGAGAACGCGCACCACCTGCGGACCGCATCCCAATCCCATCAGCCAACCGACGGAGATCTCCTCATGCCCGACAGGCTCACCCTCCCCCTGCTCACCCTGGCCACCTCGACCCTCCTCGCGGCCCCGATCGCGGCGCAGGACGACGGCCCCGAGCCGGGCTGGTACGACACGGCGGAGTTCACCTACGTCACCACCGGCGGCAACTCCGAAGCCGACACTCTCGGGTTCAAGAACTCGCTCCGGCGGGTGTGGGAGAAGGCACTCTTCACGCTCGACGCCGGCGCGCTGCGCGTCGAGACCACGACCCTGACCCGCTTCGCCCGGGAAGACGGGGGCTCCGTCGTCTTCGGCGAAGACAAGCGCACCGACCTCACTGCCGAGAACTACTCCTTTCGCGGCCGCTTCGACCGAGAGATCACGGACCGGCTCTTCTGGTACGCCGGAGCGGGCTGGGAGCGCAACGAGTTCGCGGGCTTCGCGGATCGCATGAGCGCGGTGGGTGGCGTCGGCAACATCTGGTGGCAGGAAGACGATCGCGGACACTTCCGCACGGACTACGGTCTCACCTGGACGAGGCAGGACGACCTCATCGAGAATTCGGAGATCGACGACTCGTTCTTCGGCCTGCGCCTCGGCTACGACTACCTGAACCAGCTCACCGACACGACCGAGCTCTCGAGTGTTCTCATCATCGACCAGAACCTCGACGAGAGCGACGACCTGCGGGCGAACTTCACGAACGCGATCGCCGTCTCCATGACCGAGCGGCTCGCGCTCAAGGCCAGCCTCCAGCTGCTCTACGACAACCTGCCCGCCCTCGTCGCGGTGGATCTGGTGAACGCCGTAGGAGAGCCCACCGGCGAGACGGTGCTCGGAGAGCTCGACGAGCTGGACAGCATCTTCACGGTTGCACTGGTCATCAGCTTCTGAGCGGGCTGCGAGCGGGCTCGCAGCCCGCTCAGGTGTCGCTCCCCTCGCAAGCGAGGGGAGCAGACGACTGAGCCAGGCCTCCGCGAGTGGGCTCGCAGCCCGCTCGGGTGTCGCTCCCTTCGCATGCGAAAGGAGCAGACGACTGAGCCAGGCCTCCGCACCCACCAATCGGTGCATCGCAGCAGGTCGCCCTGCGCGGGATCGCGCGATAGCCTTCGCGCATGTCGACGCAGGTCGAAACTCCGCTCCGCTTCGAGACCTCGGACGGGCGCACCATCTACGCCATGTGCCTGGAGGTTTTCCCGGACTTCTACGGCAACGTCTACCTGATCGACGACGGCAACCACCGCACACTCGTCGACTGCGGATCGCCGCGCGCTGAATCGAACCAGAACCTCGTGGCGGCGTTCGCCTCGCTCGAGGACGCGTTCGGCTACCGCTGCAAGCTGGCCGACGTCGACTGCCTGCTGATCACCCACGGACACATGGACCACTTCGGTGGCATCCGCTTCGTGCGCGAGCACACCGACGCTCCGATCGGCGTCCACGTGCTCGACCAACGCATCCTCTCCCACTACGAGGAGCGCGTGATCGTGGCATCGAAGCAGCTCGCCGTGTACCTGCAGCGCTGCGGCCTCTCCGAAGGCAAGCGCCAGCAGCTGATGGCGATGTACAAGCACCCGAAGTCGCACTACAGGTCGGTTCCGGTCGACTTCCTGCTCGAAGAGGGCGACGCGGTGCGCCCCGTTCTCGGGGGAACCGAGGTGGACCTCCAGATCGGCGTCACGCACGTGCCCGGTCACTGCCCGGGGCAGGTCTGCCTCCGGCTGGGAGACCACATGCTCACGGCCGATCACGTCCTCGGGCGCATCACGCCGCACCAGGCGCCGGAGTCGATCACCCTGAACATGGGCCTCGGCCACTACCTCGAGTCGCTCGACAAGATCGCCGAAGAGACCGGCATCGTGCAGTGCCTCGGTGGCCACGAGCCTCCGTTTCCCGATCTGCAGAAGCGCGTGCAGGAGATCAAAGACTCCCACGACGAGCGCCTGGGCGAGATCCTCGACTACTGCCGCACAGAGCCGCGCACGGTCGCCGACGTCTCCCGCGCTCTCTTCAAGAAGCTCAGCGGCTACACGGTGCTGCTCGGCCTGGAAGAGGCGGGAGCTCACGTCGAGTACCTCCACCAGCGGGGCGAGCTCGTCGCAGCCAACATCTCCGAGCTCGAGTCCGAGGAAGACCCCGTCGTGCAGTACGTCGTCCCGTGATGCACTGCCGGACTCGGGCCCACCGACAGAGAGGTCACCCGTGTCGCGAGTGCACCCGAGCTCGACCCGGGTAGCCAGGCCCACCGTCCAGGTCGACTTCTGCAACGCCCTCGAGCGCGGCGAAGGCGCGCACCGTCGTCCGCGATCTCCAGCTGGGCGCCTCGGGACGCAGGGGTGATCTAGCTGCCCGGCACGAGGAACATCGAGGCGTCGAGGTCGGCGTTGAGCTCGGTCTCCGTGTACCGGATGTCGAGGTCGAAGAGGTTCTCCACGCTCTGCTTCACGCGGCCCGGCAGGAGCACGGTCGCTCCCGTGCCGGGAACCTCGACCTCGCGGTAATCCAGGTAGTCGCTCACGATCGAGCTCGATCCAGCCGGTGGCACTTCGACCACCATTTGCACGCGCCGGACGAGGTGTGACTCCGCGTCGACGTAGACCTTCGTGCCGACATCCGCCGTGAGCACTCCTTCGGCCCCCAGCTCGAGCACGTAGACCACGGAACCGTCGATCTCCGCGTTTGCCGCGCGCCGGAGTGCTCCCAACTTGTCTTCCCGATCGAGGGTCGCGAGGAGATGGGGCTCCCACTGCCCCCGGTTGATCGCCACCTCCTGCGGTGCCAGGTCGCGAAGCCCCATCACGCCCTCCTCCCAACCGCGCTCACCGTCCCATCCGGTTGCGGTCGCACCCTGACCGAAGTCGGCCAGCTGGAAGCCCTTGGCGCCCGGAACCGACGCCAGCGTCCACGTTCCCGTGAGCGCACCGAACATCTCGCCTTCGAGGTCGATGGTGCCCTTGCGCCGCATCGAACTGATCCTCGCGATGGCGTCGCCGCCGGCCGCGTCGATGGCGGCCCGCGCGATGTCCTGTGCCGACCGCGACGGCTCCGCGGCCCCGGCTGCAGAGGTCCCCGGCACGAAGGCCAGGGCCACCAGCGAGACCCACGACGCGACCCGCGCCGGGGAGCTCCGCAGTGTGCGCCCCGCACGCGGCACAAGGCGGAGGAACAGAGTGGATTCGGACATCTTCATTTCGAAACTCCTTTCCGGAGAGGGGCCGGCGTTCGACACCGACGGACGCAGCTGGCGCCGTGAGCTCTGCGGAGCCCTGTCACCACGTGGAAAACGACCGAGGTGGAGCTCCCAACCGCGCCATCCCGCAGCGGGGATCGCGGCCGGGCGCGATGGGTGGTCAGATCAGGCTGCGGCGTCGAGCCTGGAGGACGAACGTTCCGACGATGCAGAGCACGGCCAACGTGACCTGCCCTGCAACCACCGCCAGCACGGGGCCGTCCCAGACGACCTGGGGGCTCGCCCAGTGCTGGAGGATCTCCGGCGGCACGTAGCGCATCATCGGAATGAACGCGAAGACGAGCACCACGACGAGGAAGCCGCAGAAGAGCGTGGTGCTCAGCGACTCGAACACGAGGGTCACCCCGGTCGTGAACAGCAGCCACACGGCGAAGGTGCCCATGAGCAGCAGGGCCGGAACGACGGCCCCCGCGGCGAGCGCCCCGTGGCCCGCCACCACCTGCGGCATGGCGGCGACAAATGCCAGCCACGGGCCGAAGAACGTCAGGCTGACGAACGCGAGCTTGGCGGCGGTGTACTCGCGCGCTCCGATGGGAAGGCTGAACACGAAGACCTTCTTCTCCTTCGCGATCGTGCCGATCGGCAGGAAGAAGCCGAGCCAGATCATCGTGTTGCTCATGAGAACCAGACCCACGTGGCTCCAGTTCTCGCCACCCCACACGGCAAGAGCGAGAGACAGGGCGGGGACAGCCAGAGCCAGTCCAGCGAGCGACCAGCGGAACAGGAACAGGTCTTTCAGGACGAGCTGACGCACCAGAGCGAAGTTCATGCGGCACCTCGCGAGAGGAGTTGACGTTCGGCAGCGCGGAAGGGGGCCTGGCCGCGCCGACTGAGCTGCACGTTCGCCAGGAAGATCTCCTCGAGGGTCATCGGCTCCACCGAAGTCACTCGCGCGCCCGCACCCTGGAGCGCGAGGCGCACCTCGTCGCCCAACCGGTTGGTCGTGGCCACCAGGATGCGACCGCGCTGACGGTCGTAGACGACACCCTCCAGATCCGGCAGGGACACGCCTTCGGGGGCCTCGAGCCGCAGGCGCGACCACGAGTCGACGAACGACTCCCGGTCCTGCACCTCCAGCAGCCGGCCCTGGTCGATGAAAGCGATGCTGTCGGAGATCTGCTCCACGTCCTGCGTGTTGTGCGACGAGAAGAGCACCGAGCGGCTCTCGTCTTCGAGCACCTCCATCACTTCGGCGAGGACCTCGTGGCGGACCACCGGATCGAGGCCGGTGGTCGGCTCGTCGAGCACGAGGAGGCGCGGCTTCCGCGCCAGGACCAGCAGGAGAGACGCCTTGATGCGCTGACCGTGCGACATTCCCTTGACCCCCAACGAGCGCCTGAGGTCGAAGCGCTCCAGGAGCGCGGTCGCGTAGCTCTCGTCCCACTCCGGCACGAGCTTCTGCACGAAGCGCATGTGCCAGCCCAGGTCCGCCTGCTCATAGAGGTGCAGGTCTTCGGCCATGTACCCGACGCTCTCCTTCGCCCTGACCTGTTGGTCGGGCATCGGCAGGCCGAGCACCTCCACCGTGCCCGCGTCGGCCCTCACCAGGCCGAGCAGGATCCGGAGCAGGGTGCTCTTGCCCGCACCGTTGGGGCCGATCAGGCCCAGGATGCTGCCGGTGGGCAGCTCGAGCGTGAGCGGTTCGAGCGCGAAGTCGCCGTAGCTCTTCTCCACGTCTTCGAGACGCAAGGCCCACTCGTTCATGCTGTCTTCTCCTCTTCTGCGTCGCCCGCGGCGTCGGGCTCGTGCCCGGAGTCTCGTGCGGCGGCCAGGGCCCGGAGCCGGGCGGCGACGTCCTCGTGCGACGTGCCGGTCTCGGAGGCGAGAGCTGCGACCCGCTCGAGGAGCGACTCCAGCTCTCGGCGCTTGATCTGCACGGCGAGACCCGGGCTCGCCGCAACGACGCTGCCTTTGCCCTGACGGGTATGGATGACGCCCTCTCGTTCGAGCTCGAGATAGGCGCGTTTGACGGTGATGACGCTGACCCGCAGCGCGATCGCGAGCTGCCGGATGGAGGGCATCTGGG
This sequence comes from Candidatus Multivoraceae bacterium, assembly GCA_965223385.1. Classification (GTDB taxonomy): domain Bacteria; phylum Acidobacteriota; class Thermoanaerobaculia; order Multivoradales; family Multivoraceae; genus JBCCLJ01. Next base: position 778,790 of record CBDCWR010000005.1, read on the forward strand.
CACCGGGGTGCCACTCGCCCACCGCCACGAGCTCCCGGACGCGATCCTGGATCTGCCGGTACATCGGACGCGCATCGGCCTGCGAGAGCACGATGTCGCTGGCACGCGGTCGTCCCGGTTCGCGGTCAGTCATATGCACAGTATACACAGTATACTCACTATGTCAACCGACCGCGATGAAGACACGCGCGCGACGTCTCCGCCGCTCCAGCCTGCTCATCGAAGGTGCGTCGACGCGTGGAGGACCTCGCCCGTTCGTGCATCCGACGGAGCGCCCGCGAGCCCCGGATGGACCACCGTTTCGTGTGGTAGAAACGGCCCTCTGCCCCTTTTGAGTCGAGCCTCTCGGCACCGGCGCAGCGGCGCCGGCCCGGGAGCTGGGATCGCTGGCCCCCGCGGTGCGACAACTGAAGAGCTCTCTATGAAACTGACCGGTGACCACGTTCTCGATGCACCCCGCGATCTCGTCTGGAAGGCGCTGCTCGACCCCGAAGTGCTGCGCAAGACCCTGCCCGGCTGCGAAGACCTGAAGGAGGTCGGCGAGAACCAGTACGCCGGGCGCCTCAAGATGAAGGTGGGCCCGGTCCAGGGAGTCTTCGAGGGCGGGGTCCAGCTCAGCAACCTCGACGCGCCCAACGGCTACGACCTCACCATCGAGGGCAAGGGCCCTCCCGGCTTCATGAACGGCACCGGAACGCTCAAGCTCGAGGACGACCCGGGCGGCACGAAGCTGATCTACGAGATCGACGCCCAGGTGGGTGGCCGCATCGCGAGCATCGGCCAGAGGCTGGTCGAGAGCTCGGCAAAGGTCATCACCAAGCAGGGGCTAAAAGGGCTCGACCAGCAGATCCAGGGCCTGAAGGAGGCGGAGGCCGACGCGACGACGGCTCCCGACGAAGCCGGCGAGGCGGCGGCAGCAGACGCGACCGGAGGCGCCGAGGAAATCCCGACGCCCATCGGACGCAGCGCTCCCCTGCTGGTTGCACTCGCACTTCTCGGGCTCGCAGCGGTTTTTGTCTTCCTACGCGGGTGCGGCGGCGCCTGATTCGACACGACATCTCGAACGATTCCAAAGACCACGACTCCCGGAGAGGACACGATCATGGGTGTGACCATCAAGCTCGAAGTGAACGGCCAAGAAGTGGAACGCGAGGTGGAGCCCAGAACCCTGCTGGTGCACTTCCTGCGGGAGGAGCTCAAGCTCACCGGCACGAACGTCGGCTGTGAGACCAGCCTGTGCGGCGCGTGTACGGTGCACGTGAACGGCGAGTCGGTGAAGAGCTGCACGCAGCTCGCGGTCATGGCGGACGGCGCGAAGGTCACCACGATCGAGGGCCTCGCCAACGGCAACGAGCTGCACCCTCTGCAGACCGGTTTCTGGGAGCAGCACGGCCTGCAGTGCGGCTACTGCACGCCGGGCATGATCATGAGCGCCGCCTTCCTGCTCGAGAACAACCCGAGCCCGAGTGAAGCGGAGATCCGCGAGGGGCTCAAGGGCAACCTCTGCCGCTGCACCGGCTACCAGAACATCGTGAAGGCCGTCCAACACGCCGCATCGAACAGCTGAGGAGGGGCACATGGGCAAGATTCTCGGTTCCGCCATCAAGCGCCGCGAAGACCCGGCACTCATCACCGGCCGCGGCAAGTACACCGACGACCTCAAGCTCGACAACATGCTCCACTGCGCCATGGTGCGCAGCCCCTACGCGCACGCGAAGGTGGGCAACATCGACGCCTCGGCGGCGCTCGCCATGGAAGGCGTGGTCGCCGTGTACACCGCAGCCGACGCCGACGCGGCCGGCATGCCCGGAATGATCCCCACCGGCTGGCTCGTGCCCGGCCTCGTGGTCCCGGAGCACCACATGCTGGCGCGCGACGCCGTGCGCTACGTGGGTGACGCCGTGGCTGTGGTGGTTGCGACCGACCGCTACATCGCCCGCGATGCGGTCGACCTCGTGAACGTCGACTACGAGCCGCTCCCCGCCGTGCACGACCCGAAGAAGGCCATCAACGACGCCGGCGGCGCCGTGGTGCACGCGGACGCTCCCAACAACGTGGCGTTCGACTGGGAACTGGGCGACGCCGAGAAGACCAACGCGGCCTTCGAGGGCGCTGCGCACACCGCAAAGATCGAGGTGCGCAACAACCGCCTCATCCCGCACGCTATCGAGCCTCGGGCCACGCTCGCCGACTACGACCCCGCGAAGGGTGACCTCACGCTCCACATGACCACCCAGAACCCGCACGTGCACCGCCTGCTCATGTGCATGGCGGCCATTGGCATGCCCGAGCACAAGGTGCGCGTGATCGCACCCGAGGTCGGCGGCGGCTTCGGCAGCAAGATCATGTTCTACGCCGACGAGGCGATCACAGCGATGTGCTCCAAGATCCTGGGCCAGCCGGTCAAGTGGACGGCGACGCGCACCGAGACCAACCTCACCGACGCGCACGGCCGTGACCACTGGTCGACTGCCGAGCTCGCGCTCGATAGCGACGGCAAGATCCTCGGCTTCCGCGTCGATACGGTCGCCGCAATGGGCGCCTACCTCTCCACCTTCGCGCCCTCGGTGCCGACCTACCTCTACGGCACCCTGCTCTCGGGCCAGTACGACATGCCCGCGATTCACGTGCACGTGATCGGTGCGTTCACCAACACCGCTCCGGTCGACGCTTACCGCGGCGCCGGGCGCCCCGAGGCGACGTACCTCGTGGAGCGCATCATGGAAGAGGCCGGCAAGGTCACGGGCCTCGGCCCCGTGGAGGTGCGCAAGCGCAACTTCGTCGCACCCGACAACTTCCCCTACCCCACCCAGGTGGCCCTCGAGTACGACAGCGGCAACTACGAGCCCGCGATGGACCGCGCGCTCGAGCTCGCCGAGTACGACGCGATGCGCGCGAAGCAGGCCGCGCTCCGCAACGGCGGGGCCGACTCCGGAGGTGCAGCCAAGCAGATCGGCATCGGCTTCTCCAGCTTCATCGAGGCGTGCGGCATCGCGCCGTCGTCGGTGGTGGGTGCGCTCGGCGCCCAGGCGGGCCTCTATGAAAGTGGCGAGGTGCGGGTCCACCCCACCGGCAGCGTCACGGTGTACACAGGCTCCTCGGCCCACGGCCAGGGCCACGAGACCACGTTCGCGCAGATCGTCGCCGAGAAGCTCAGCATTCCGCACGAAAACGTGGAGGTGATCCACGGTGACACCGACCAGGTGCAGTTCGGCATGGGCACCTACGGCTCGCGCTCGGCTGCGGTCGGCGGCAGCGCCATCTGGAAGAGCGTCGACAAGATCATCGAGAAGGGCAAGAAGATCGCCGCTCACCTGCTCGAGGCGAGCTGGGAGGACATCGACTTCGAGGACAACAACTTCAGCGTGCGCGGCTCGGCCGACAAGGCTGTCGGCTGGGGTGACGTGGCGCTGCAGGCGCACCTCGCCCACAACTACCCGGACGATCTCGAGCCGGGGCTGCGCGCCACCACGTTCTACGACCCCGCGAACTTCACGTACCCCTTCGGCACGCACATCTGCGTGGTGGAGGTCGACACCGAGACCGGCGAGATCGAGCTGCTCAAGTACGCCGCGTGCGACGACGTCGGCAACGTGATCAACCCGCTCATCGTGGAGGGTCAGATCCACGGCGGCCTCGTGCAGGGCATCGGCCAGGCGCTCTGGGAGAACGCGGTGTACAGCGAAGACGGCCAGCTGCTCTCGGGTAGCCTGATGGACTACGCCGTGCCGAAGATCCACAACCTCATCAACTTCGATCTCGACCGCACCACCACGCCTTGCCCGCACAACCCGCTGGGCGTCAAAGGCGTGGGCGAGGCCGGCGCCATCGCCGCCCCGCCGGCCGTGGTGAACGCCGTGATCGACGCGCTCGAGCCGTTCGGCGTGAAGAACCTCGACATGCCGCTCTCGAGCGAGAGCGTGTGGAAGGCGATTCACGGCTAGAAACGCAGCGCTGCAAACGAACCCGAGTTACGAGATACTGATTCCAGCCCAGTCCCACCAAGGAGCCTTCGATGTACCCAGCACAGTTCGACTACGTCCGCGCCAACTCCGTGGAGGAAGCCCTGCAGCTGCTGAGCGAGCACGACGACGCCAAGCTCATCGCCGGCGGCCACTCGCTCATCCCCATGATGAAGCTGCGTCTCGCGCAGCCGGCGACGGTCATCGACATCGGTCGCATCGACGCGCTCAAGGGCATCTCGGTGGAGGGGTCGAGTGTCAAGATCGGCGCCCTCACCACGCACAATGAGATCGCTGCATCGAGCGACCTCGCCCAGCACGCACAGCTCGTCGCCGAGGCCGCCGGCCACATCGGCGACAACCAGGTCCGCAACCGCGGCACCATCGGCGGCAACATCGCCCATGCCGACCCCGGCTCCGATCTACCGGCCACCCTCGTCGCCACCGGCGCCACGATCCACCTCCAGGGCTCGGGCGGCGCACGCTCCGTCGCCGCCGGCGACTTCTTCGTCGACCTGCTCACCACGGATCTGGGCGAAGACGAGGTCGTCACCTCCATCGAGGTCCCCGCCGTCTCCGGCGGCTCGGCCTACCTCAAGTTCGAGCACCCCGCCTCCGGCTACGCCGTCGTCGGCGCCGCGGCGTGGGTCGCCACGGACGGCAGCGGCAGCTGCACGGGCGCCGGCCTCTCGATCAACGGCGCCACGGCCTCTCCGCTCGACGGCTCAGCCGTCGCCAGTGCACTGGTGGGCGCGGCCCCGACCGACGAGGCCATCGCCGCCGCGTGCGACAACCTCGCCGTCGAGGAGCCCATGGGCGACCTCTTCGCGTCGGAGGACTACCGGGCCCACCTGGCGAAGGTCTACGCGAAGCGGGCCCTGATCGCAGCACGCGACCGGGCCTAGCTCGGCAGGTCGCAGGCGCCTCCCAGCGGCACGCCGGGAGTCGGGGCCGGGTCTCGGTCTCCAGCCTCCAGCGCCCTCGAACGGGTGCGACGGATCGGGGATCCGTGTGGCGAGCCGGCGCTCCGGCTCGACGGCCTCCCACTCGACCGGCGCGCGCCGTGCGATGATCCGCCGGTCCCACCAACAAGCGCGGCCGAGGCGCCGGAGAGAGGAACGCGACATGGAGCTCCAGGACAAAGTCTGTGTGATCACCGGCGGCAGCGGTGGGATTGGCCAGGCCATGGCGAAGGCCTTCCTGCAGGAGGGGGCCCAGGCCGTGGTGCTCGCCGACCTCAGCCAGGAGGCGGTCGACGCGGCCGCCGCCGACATCTCGTCGCTCGGCCCCTGCGAAGGCAAAGCCTGCGACGTCACCGACGAAGCGCAGATCCAGGCCCTCGTCGACCACACTCTGGCGCGGCACGGCCGCGTCGACCTGTTCTGCTCGAATGCCGGTGCCGGCGCCAAAGGCCTGCTCACCGACGCCGAGAACGACGTGTGGCAGAACCAGTGGGACCTGCACGTCATGTCGCACCTGTACGCAGCCCGCGCCGTTCTGCCCGGCATGATCGAGCGAGGCAGCGGCTACCTGCTCAACACGGCGTCTGCGGCAGGCCTGCTGGCCGCCCTGGGCTCCGGCCCCTACTCGGTGACAAAAGCCGCGGCGGTCAAGCTCGCGGAGTTCATCGCGATCACCCATGGCGACGACGGCATCGGCGTCTCCGTCTTGTGCCCGCAGGGCGTCAACACCGCCATGGCACCTCGCAGCCTGGGCGACGGACAGACCGACGGCATCATCGAGCCGGAGGAGCTGGCCCAGGTGGTGGTGGACTGCCTCCGCGAGGAGCGCTTCCACGTTCTGCCGCACCCCGAGGTCGAGGAGTACGTGCGCCGCAAAGGCGACGACATCGACCGGTGGCTGGGCGGAATGCGCCGTCTGCGGCGCAAGTCCACGGGGGGCTGATCCCGTGACCAACCGCAAGATGGACCGTCGCTGGGACGAGCCCGTCCCGTACCCCGACCCCGCGATCGAGGTGCTCGACCCGCGCTTCCGGCAGTACGTGCTCGGCAGCGCTGCGCTCGAGCGCCTGTGGACCGGCGGCCGCTGGACGGAAGGCCCCGTCTGGTTCGGCGACGCGCGCACGCTGCTCTTCTCCGACATCCCCAACGACCGCATCATGCGCTGGGACGAGCTCACGGGCGAGACCACGGTCTTCAGAGCTCCCGCGGACAACGCCAACGGCAACACGCGCGACCGCCAGGGTCGGTTGATCACGTGCGAGCACGGCGCGCGACGCGTCACGCGCACCGAGCACGACGGCACCGTAACCGTCCTTCTCGACTCCTTCGAGGGCAAGCGCCTCAACGCGCCCAACGACGTCGTCGTACACCCCGACGGCGGCATCTGGTTCACGGACCCGGGCTACGGCATTCTCGTGAACTACGAGGGACACAAGGCGCCCTTCGAGCTGCCCACGCGCATCTACCGCCTCGCCCCCGACGCGCTCGACCCGACGGTGGTCGAGGAGACGCTGGAGAAGCCGAACGGGCTGTGCTTCTCCCCCGACTGCCAGACGCTCTACGTGGTCGACACCGGCGTGTCGCACAAGCGCGACCATCCGCGGCACATCCACGCGTTCGACGTGGTGAACGGGGAGCGGCTCGAGAATCGGCGCACGTTCTGCGACATGGCGCCGGGAAGCTCGGACGGGATCCGCTGCGATACCGACGGCAACCTGTGGGCCGCCGCGGGCTGGGGCGGCAAAGGCTACGAGGGCGTGCACGTCTTTGCGCCCGACGGCACGAAGATCGGCCAGATCCACGTCCCGGAGACCGTGTCCAACGTGTGCTTCGGCGGCGTCAAGCGCAACCGCCTTTTCATGACCGGGTCGCAGTCGCTCTACGCCCTCTACGTCGAGGCGCAGGGGGTGCCCTACGTCTAGGAGCTGCCAGGAGCGCAGCCTTCTGCGTCCGGGCTCAGCACCTTCTCGGCCAAGCCGCCCCAGTACTTCTCCCCCGCCTCCACGGCGACCGCCAGACGGTTCTGCCGCGGCGGCAACGGGCACGTCGCCCACGTGGTGAAGACGCAGGGCGGGTTGTAGATGCGGTTGAAGTCGATCACGAGCGATCCGTCGTTCGCCGGAGGCCCGGCGTACAGGTAGCGGCCGCCGCCGTAGCTGCCGCGGCCGTTGGTGGCGTCGCCGACGATCAGGAAGAGACGCTCGTCCGAGCTGCTGCGCAGGGCCAGGAGCCGGACCTCTTCCCCGCCGTCCGGCGGCGTGAAGACCACCTCACCCAGGGCCTTCTGGGGGTACTCGAACGGGGTCACGTTCGGCACCTCGGCGTCCACCGGCTCCGGGTAAGGCTCGAAACGGGCGTCGACCACCCACGAGGGATCGAAGGCCCAGACCTCGATCCCGTCCCCGAGGGCCGCCGCGCCATCGATCGCACGGTCGCGCACCCGCAACGCCCAGTTGCCGCCGCGGGCGATCAGAGTCATCTCGAGGTCGCCCCGCTCCATGGCGGCCGGCTGTGGGCTCATGCCGGAATCCGAAGCGCCCTGCAGCAGGGAGTGTGGCGTGCCGGGCGGCACGGCCTCGCCGCCGACGGTGACACCAGCGTCGATCTCAGTGACGAGGTCGAACCGACCCGGCGGCTCGAGATGCAGCGTCCCGAGCCGGGCGGGAGCCTCCGCGAGGCTCGGCGCAGGCTCCAGCACGACGTCGTTGTTGGGGCCCGGCCCGAAGCGGAGCGGGCCGCGCGTGACGTCACCGAGCCAGTGGAGCCCGACCAGGTTGAGCCAACCATCGTCGGCCACGAGGTCCGCCAGCCGTTCCGCGTGCCAGACACCCCACGCCTCCGCGTCCGGGCGTGGTGGCGCCTCGATGGCGGCGGGCGGGGCGCACGCGAGCACCGCCGTCAGGAGTCCGATCCATGTCCGTCGCATGACGGCAAGGCTAGCTCAGGACGGTCAGCGCGCCGATTCGGGAAGCGCAAAGGCCACAACCGCGGCTCCCCCTTTCGGCAGCTCCGGAAAGGTCTCTCCGCGCCGCGCGACGAACTGCGCCCAGATGCGACCCCAGTCGCGCGAGACGTTGTTCGGCTGGCCGACGACGAGCGCAACGTACTGCGTGCCGCTGGCCTCGTAGGTGATGACGTTGGAGCCCGGCGTGTCGGCGAGAGGCGCGCGCCACAACAGATCGCCGCTCTGCTGGTCGAAGGCCTTGAGCGACGGCTCGAGATCGCCCGCCCACACCACGCCGCCGTCGGTCGAAAGGGCGGCGCTCACGAACGGGGCTGCCTGACGGTGGCTCCACTTCATCTGCCGGGTCTCGAGATCGACGGCCTGGAGGCGACCCATGTTGCCGTCGCTGCTCGCCGGATGGGGAGCCATGGAGAGACCAATTCCCGTGGTCAGCAGGCCCTTGAAGCCCTCGTCGCCGCCGATCATGCAGCCCTCCGTGAGCGGCAGGAACAGCCGGCCTGTGGCCGGGTTGAGGCTGGTCGGGGGCCAGCTGCGCGCACCGACCGCCGTCGGGCAGATCAGCCTCGGCCGCTCGAGATCGGGATCCGAATCGCTCCAGACCGTCTTGCGGCCGGTCTCCGGATCGATGCTCTCGATGACATTCTGGAGACCGAGGTCGATCGAGAAGAGGTACTCGCCCGTCTTGGCGTCGACGGCCTCCACGATGGCCGCCTTGCCGACGGTGACCACCGCACGCCGCGGCGCCCCCGCCACCTCGAGCTCCACGATCTGGCGCTCGAACGCCCAGTCGAGATCCCACTGGTCGTTCTGCAGGTGCTGGAAGTGCCAGCGGAGCTCTCCCGTCTCCGCGTCGAGGGCGACGGTGGTGTTGGTGAAGAGGGCGTCGTTGGTGACCCCCTCCTTCTCGGACGGCACGAGCAGGGGCGCCGTGTCGTACGTGGGAGCCGGTCCGAAGTAGACGAGACCGAGCTCCGGATCGAAGCTCCCCGTCACCCAGATCGAGCCACCGTTGCGCGCGTCGAGTGGGATGTCGTTCCACGTGTTGCCCCCGGTCTCTCCCGGCCAGGCCACGGTATTGAAGCGCCACGACTCTTCCCCCGTCTCGAGATCGACCGCCACGATGAAGCTGCCACGCGCCACGCGAAACGACTGGATGCCCTGGAGCACCTTGCCTCCCACGACGAGGGGCGCAGCGCGCAGCTGATAGTTGGCCCCCTCTTTGGGCACCTCGGTGCGGATGTCGTGATCCCAGATCGGCTCCCCGGTGCGCAGGTCGAGCGCCACGAGGTGGAGGTCGGAGGTTGGCACGATGAGCTTGTCTCCGGCGAGCGCCAGGCCCATCTTCTTGCCGGGAGTCGCCTTCGGCTCGTACTGGAAGCGCCAGAGTTCGGCCCCGGTCGAGGCGTCGAGCGCGAGCGTCGTGTCGGGATAGGTATGCAGGAACATGACGCCGCGGTGCACGAGCGGCGACGGCATGCTCTCGCCGTCCTGCAGCGGCGCGGTCCACGCCACCTCGAGCTGGCCGACGTTGCGGGCGTCGATCTGATCGAGCGGGCTGTGGCCCAACATGTCGTAGGTCCGACGCCAGGTGAGCCAGTCTTCGGGGCCGGGCTCGGTCAGCATCTCGGGCGTCACGGGCGGCAGAGCGCGCAGGAGCTCGGCCCTCGCCGAAGCGGACGGGCGGCGCGGGGCCCGCGTGTCGCGGGCAGCACCTCCCGGAAGGCGAAGCGCAGCCAGATCGGCCGGAGCGATCGGCAGAGGCGCAGCTCCCGCGGCGACACCGCTGCGCTGCACCATGAACGCGAGGATCTGTGCGTACGTCTCGTCGGTCAAGCTGCCGGGCTCGCCGAGCGGCGGCAGCGGCATGCGCCGCAGATGCGGGAGCAGAACCTCGACCGACTTCCCCGCCCAGCGCATGGCCCAGCGGTCGCCCGTCAAGCTCGGCGCGATTCCCTCACCCTGCAGCTCGCGACCGTGGCAGCCCGCACAGCTGCGCCGATAGGCCCGCGCACCAGCCTCCGCCTGCGCGGCGGTGAAGGAGACCTCCACCGGCTGCGCGGCCAGCGGCCCAGGCAAGGGCAGGAGCGCCGCCCCCCACGCGCAAGTGGCCAGCGCACCACGTACCAGACGGGACAGGGTCTTCATGCCGGCTCCTCCTTCTCTCAGCTGACGGATCGGCCGACAGGCTACCTGATCCGGGAGCACCCGGTGCCGTCAGAAGGTGTCGGGAAACTGCTCCTTCAGCTCCTTGCGGAAGACCTTCGCCACCTTTTCGAACCCCTTGCGCGACGGATGGAGCTCGTCGTTCCACTCGATGTCGGCCAGCGTCCCCGGCGTCTTCACGTACACGAGCCGGTCGCGCTTCTCCGCCAGGTCTTTCAGCACGTCGTTGAACCGGCTCACGAGGAACCGCACGATCTTGCGCTGGTCCTCGAAGTCCTCGATGCCCCGCTCCAACATCTGCGGTTGGATCCACGGGCCGACGGTCACGCCGGGGAACGCCTTGGCCGCCTTGCCCGTCGGGAGGGCGAAGTCGTACCCGTGCACGTACACGACACACTCGGGTCGATGATCGTCCCGCAGGTCGAGGAGCTCCTTGTAGGCGTCTTCGAGTCGTCCGATCCGGAGGTTCACGCGCTCCTTGCGGATGCAGGCCTCCCAGCCCATCGACCCCGTCTTCTGGCGCAGGAGGGGCAGCAGGTCCGCACCGACCACGTCGTTGCCGCCACCGCTGACGAGCAGGGCCTGCACCGGATAGCGGCCCAGGTAACGCTGGAGACGCTTGCGCTGCTTGCCGCTCATGATCGTCAAGAACTCGTCGCCGCTCTTCTCGAGCCGCAGAAGGGACAACTTCCGCCGCGCGAACTGGTCGAGAAAATCGATCGTGTTGGCGTGGAGGGGGAAAGAGAACCACGAGTCCCCCTCCGAGATGACGACGGGCCACTCCGGGTGCTGTCTGATGCTGGGCTCGAAGAACTTGAGCAGCTTGCGCTTCTGAACGTGCGTCAGGGAGCTCTGAACGTGGTCCGGCATGACATCCTCCGATCGCCTTGCGCGCGAATGTTCGTGGTGTGGTCTCCGTCTGAGACGGTCTTGTCTGTATTCTTCGACCAGAACCATGCCCGAGAGCGTCTTCACCTTCGACAACACCTACGCCCGCGAGCTCGAGGGCTTCTACGCCCGCGTCGAGGCCGAGGCACCGAGCGACCCACAGCTTCTCCGCGTCAACGAGGGCCTGGCGACGGAGCTCGGTCTGGGCCTCGCGGACCTCTCGGGAGCGCTGGGTGCCGCCATCTTCAGCGGACGGGAGACCCCCGCCGGCGCGCAGCCCCTGGCGCAGGCCTACGCGGGGCACCAGTTCGGCGGCTTCAACCCGCAGCTCGGCGACGGACGCGCGCTCCTTCTCGGAGAGATCGTCGACCCGCACGGCAATCGCTTCGACGTTCAGCTCAAGGGCTCGGGCCGCACCCCCTTCTCCCGGGGCGGCGACGGCAAGGCGGCCCTCGGCCCGGTCCTGCGCGAATACCTCGTCTCGGAGGCGATGCACGCCCTGGGTGTGCCGACCACCCGGGCCCTGGCGGCCGCGACCACGGGCGACCCCGTCTTCCGTGAGGAGGCGCTGCCCGGAGCGGTGCTCACCCGGGTCGCCGCCAGCCACGTGCGCGTCGGCACCTTCCAGTTCTTCGCCGCGCGCGGCGAGACCGAGCGGGTCCGACGTCTCGTCGACTACGTGATCGCACGGCACGCACCCGACGCCGCAAGCACCGCCAACCGGGCGCTGACCCTCTTCGAGACGGTTCGCGACCGTCAGGCGCGGCTGGTCGCGCACTGGATGTCGCTCGGTTTCATCCACGGCGTCATGAACACCGACAACACCGCGATCTCCGGAGAGACGATCGACTACGGTCCGTGCGCCTTCATGGACCGCTACGACCCGGCGACCGTGTTCAGCTCCATCGACCACGGCGGGCGCTACGCCTACGGCAACCAGCCCTGGATCGCGCAGTGGAACCTCGCGCGCTTCGCGGAGGCCATCCTGCCCATGCTCGCCGACGACATCGACGAGGCCAAAGAGCTGGCCACCGCCTCGCTCCACGCGTTCGAGGAGATCTACACGGCGCAGTGGCTCGGGCGCATGCGCGCCAAGCTCGGCTGCTCCGAAGCCAGAGACGGAGACCGGGAGCTGGTCCAGCGCCTGCTCGACCGCATGCAGGAGGGCGATGCTGACTGGACGTCCACCTTTCGTGCGCTCGCGGGCGCGGCCGACGGCGACGATGCGCGCTTCGCGGCGCAGTTCTCTCACGACATCGACATCCACCCCTGGCTCACGTCGTGGCGGCAGCGTCTCGCGGCAGAAGACGTCCCTCCGGAGGCTGCCGCAAAGAGCATTCGCGGCGTGAGCCCGGTCTACGTTCCACGCAACGAGCGCGTCGAGGAAGCCCTTGCTGCCGCCCAGGCCGGCGACCTCGATCCGTTCGACCGCCTCTACGAGCTCGTCACCCACCCCTTCCAGAGACAGCCCGGAGCCGAGGCGTTCGAGGGCCCCTCAGCGCCGGACGCACCGCCCTATCGCACCTTCTGTGGCACGTAGTCGGGAGCGGAACCCCGTCAGGCGGGCGTCCGGGAGCGGTGTCGCCCTCCTGGCAGCAACCCTCCTGCTGCCCGCTGCGCTCCTCGCGTCTCCCGTGGAGGTGACGGGCGATGCCCTGGAGGCCCCGGGAGGGCTCGACCTCACCCAGGGCTGGTCCTCTCGCACCGGAGACCAGCTGGAGTGGGCACAGCCGTCCGGAACGCTCCAGGACGGTTTCGAGCCCGCACCTCCGACGGACGCCCTCGGCCGGGGCGCGCGCACGACCTGGTTTCTCGTGGATCTCGACCTGGCGCCCGAGGTCCGAGGCCGCGAGGTCGGCGCCTTCCTGGAGCTGATCGGCTCCGCGCAGCTCTTCGTGGACGGCAGGCTCCAAGCGAACCTGGGGCGCCTCTCCGTGCCCGCAGGTGGGCCGGGCCTCGGGCCCGCCGCCCAGCGCCACTTCGCACTGCGCCTGCCAGCCCACGAGCGGGTGCGCTTGGCGGTCCGCTACCAGGCCCACACGGGAGGCCTGCAGTGGACCCGCTTCCGGCCGGGCTTCCGGCTCCGTCTCGGTGCGCCATCCGTGATGCGGAGCGTCGCCCGCCACTGGGCACGAACGCTCGCAGGCTTTCAGGGGCTCTTCGTCGGTGCTTTCCTCTTCCAGGCTGTCATGCACCTGCTGATGTTCGTGTACATGCCGGTGTTCCGGTCGAACGCCTGGTTCTCGGCCACCGCAGCCGTCGCGGCCTTCCACGCCGCCCTCTTCTTCGAGCAGACCCTGACCACCTCCGCCTCGGTCGCCGCCCTCTTCCCGCGCGTGGGTGACGCCACCCTCTTCCTGTCGATGATCGTCTTCCTCCGCTTCACCTACGAGGTGTACGACCGTCCGCGCGGACGGGTGTTCTGGGCCCTGCTGGTCACCGCGATCGTCTGCGCGACGATCGTGGCGTTTTCACCCAGCCCGGAGACGTTCGCGCGCTACGCGTGGTTCTACGCGCTGGTGCTCGTGGACGCGATGTGGAGCAACGTCGGGCCGCTGCGCAGCGGCTGGCGCGGGGCTCCCTTCATCGCACTCGGCATCGGCGCGTTCGCAGCCAGCATCCTCTGGCTTCTGCTGATCATCTTCCGCTGGGTCGAGCCGCCCTTCGAGCCCTTTCCGGTGCCGTACTTCGGGCTTGCGGTTCTGCTGCTGAGCCTCTCGGCCTACCTCGCGCGCAAGTTCGCTCAGGCCGGCGAGGCGCTCGAGCAGCGAAGCGAGCACATCGAGGAGCTCACCGAGAGAACCCAGACGCAGGAGCTCGAGGCGCGCCAGCTCGAGATCGAGCGGCGCATCCTCGAATCGGACAACGAGCGCAAGACGCGGGAGCTCGAAGAGGCGCGCGAGCTCCAGCTCGCCTTTCTGCCGCGGGAGATCCCGAAGACCGACCACGTCGAGGTGGCCGTCGCGATGCGGACCGCCACCGAGGTGGGTGGCGACTACTACGACTTCTGCCTCAGCGAGAAAGGGGGCCTGGCTGCCGTCCTCGGCGACGCGGCGGGGCACGGGGCACGCGCCGGCACGATGGTCTCGCTGATGAAAGGCCTCTTCTCGAGCTTTCGGGCCGGAATGGACATTCCGCGTTTCTTCTCGGACGCGAACGCAGTCGTCCGCGGCATGCAGCTGCGAGGCGCCAACACCGCCATGGCCATCGCCTACTTCGAGCCCGGTCGCCTCACCTACTCCTCCGCCGGGGTTCCTCCGGCGCTGCTGCTGCGCGACGGCCGCACGGAGGAGCTCCTGGTCGAGGGGATGCCCCTCGGCTCGTTTCACCACTTCCGCTACACGCAGCTCTCGAGGCGGCTACAGGAAGGCGATCTCGTGCTCATGATGAGTGACGGTCTGGCAGAGCTCGAGAACGAGAACGGCGAGCAGCTCGGCTATCCCCGCCTGCAGGAGTGGGTCGCCGGGGCACCGCCTGACGGCGCGCAGGCGATGATCGATCACCTCCTCGAACGAGCCCGGCAATGGTCGGGCGGCGAAGCCCTCGAAGACGACGTCACGCTGCTTGCGGTCCGCGTCGTGGCGACCCAGACCGCAGAAGAAGACCTCGCCGCTCTGCGGCGCTTCCTGCCGATCTAGCGGCACATGGGGAGCACATCGCAGCGCACGGTGCCTCCCATGACCTGGGCTGGAGTGCTGCTCCTCGCATCGTTTGCCGCGAGGTCTCAGGAGCCACCCCCCGCGTTCACGACGCTGGGAGAACAGGGCCCCGTGCTCGCGAGTCGGCAGCTGAGCGAGCAGCTCCTGAACCGCGACTCCGAGCCCGCACGCGCGCTGCTCGACGGGCAGCTCCGCTTCGCGCGGGAGCTGGCGCGTACCAGCGCGGAAGAGGTGCTCCCCATTCTCGGGATGTATCAGGTGGCCTTCCGCGACCTGCTGGAGCGCGGCGACGAGCGCAACGCCTTTCGCGTGCGAGCGAACCTGACGCAGCTCCTGGAGATCGCCGAGGCGTCGGCCGCCTCCTTCGAGGCCCAGACCGCCGTCGCGCGGCAGCTCGAGCTCCTCGCGGTCTCCTTTCTCGACCGCCAACAGGACCTCGTGGGCATCAAACTGCTGGAGCGAGGCGCACGGCTCGATCCGGGCTCCGTCTCCATCCTGCTCCACCTCGCACGTGCCGAGGAGCGACGCGGCAAACCCCTGCGCGCGCTGCGCTACCTCGAGCAGGTTGCAGCGCTCGACGCGACGCCACGCGAGGCGCAGCTCCGCCTCGGCGTGCAGCTGGTGCGCATGCCCGACCTCACCCGCGCCATCGAGGTCCTCCGCCCGCTCGCCGGAGCCACACCGGACGACTGGATCCGTCAGCTCGCGTACCACGAGCTCGCGCGTGCGCTCGTGGACACGGCCGACGACCGCGCCGCGCTCGAGGTTCTCGAGGAGGGGCGTACCCGCTTTCCGGCCGACTGCACGCTCGCCACGGCCCTGCTCTGGGTGCGCGAGCGCGCGGGCCAACCGTCCGCGGAGGAGCCGAGCTGCTCTCGGACCACCGGCACCTCGGCGCGCATGCGCTACGCGGAACGACCCGCCTCAGCACTGGACACCGCCAGCCTCGCGCGGGGGCTCGAGCGTTTCCTGCCCGCGCTGCAACGCGCGCTCGCACGGGGTGCACCGTGAGCTCCTCTCGTGCGGCCGCCCGGCTCCTGGTCGCCGTGCTGCTGCTGGCAGGCGCCGTCGGAGGCCAGGAGGAGCCCGCGCGCTTCCTGTCACCACCGCCCGATGTGCCGGCATTTGGCCTCGTCGACCTGGAGGTCGTCGGTTGGCCCGCAGAGACGGAGCGCGTCGACTTCGTTCTGGATGGCCGTGTCGTCGCGCAGGACGACACGCCGCCGTTTCGCGCCCGGGTCGACGCGGGCCAGGAGAATCGGGCCAAGACCTTCGAGGCGGTCTTCCACGCCGCCGCTGTCGAGCTCGGCCGGGTGGCCGTCCGGACCCCCGCCATCCGGGTCGACGAGAGTCTGGACCTGCGGCTGCAGCAGCTCTACGTGACCGCCACGCAGGGTGAAGCTCCCGTTCTCGACCTCCGGCGGAGCGACTTCAGCGTGGCCGACCGGGGCACCCCACAGGACATCGTCACCTTTCACCGGGGCGACGTGCCCCTCCGAGTGGTGCTTGCTCTCGACGCCAGCCGGAGCATGGCCGGTGATCGCTTCGACATTGCCGTGGCCTCTGCCGAGCGCTTCGTGTCGAAGCTGGCCGATCAGGACGAGGTGCAGCTGCTGGTCTTCTCCGACTCCGTGCAGCCCCTCGCGGACGCGGCTGCGCCGGGCGCAGCCACAACGGCGCTTCGCAGCGTGCAGCCGTCGGGAGGCACGGCGCTCAACGACGCGCTCTACCAGGCTCTCCGCGCACTCGACCAACGCTCCGGCCGCCCGGTCGTCATCGTGTTCTCCGACGGCGCGGACACCGTGTCCTGGCTCCGCGCAGAAGACGTCGGCTGGAAGGCCCTGCGCAGCGACGCGGTGATCTACTCGGTGCAGGGAGGTGGGAGCCTCGGCCGTCGCGTGCCGCTGGCCACCGCCTGGCGCAGCCCGACGCGCAGCGCCACGGAGGTCATCGACCTGGAGCAGGTCATTCGGGGCAGCGGCGGCAGGATCGTCGAGATCGGCGCGCTGGAGGAGCTCGAAGGTGCTCTCGACTCGATTCTCACCGAGCTCCGGCAGCAGTACGTTCTCGGCTACTACCCGAGTGGCCCGCGGGAGCCGGGATCGTGGCGACCGGTCCGTGTGCGGGCCGCGCGCGCCGGGGTGCGCCTGCGGACCCGCAGCGGCTACATCGAGCCCTGAGGGGAAACCGCCCTCACGAAGACGGGGAGGCCGGGACCTTCGGGTGTTTGATGAGGTTGAGCCGGTGGCGGATCAGGAAGCCCATCATGCGCACGGCGATCTTCGCCGCCTGGATGCGACTCGCCGCCGCGCCGACCGAATCCCCCTCGCGCGGCAGGAAGTTGACCGCAATCTCCACGAACTTGATGCGGGCGCGCGCGATGTGGATCGTCCAGTCGAGGTTGAACGCCCAACCGCCGTCCATCTCGCAGTGCTGGATGCGCTCCCAGGCGCTGCGTTTGATCAACCGGTACACGCAGCCGACGTCCGTGAGATTCGGGGTGTTGAACAGCACCTCGATGAGCTTGGCGTAGAGGAGATTGGGCCAGCGCGTGAAGAAGTCCATGTCGGAGCCCGGAGCGATCATGACCGCGGCCGTCCGCGTACCGCACACCACGTCGAAGTCGTCGGCGTAGGCCAGGAACTTGTGCACGTCGCGGGGAGAGTAGGTGCCGTCGACCTCGATCGTGATGATGATGTCGCCGGTGGCCTCCCGGATGGCGCGGAGAAAGCCGTAGCCGACCCCCTGTCGGGGCTCGTGGACGTACTTCGCCGGAGTCTGGAGGATCTCCTCCTTGGTTCCCTCTTCGGCGTTGTTGTCGACCGCGACCACCTCGTCGACGACACCCGTCGCGAACAGGCCCTCGATCACCTCGCGGATGGTCGCCAGGTCGCGGTACGTGGTGAAGACCACCGAGACCGTCTGTCCGTTCCACATCTCAGTGCTCCCCCTGCGCCGGGGCCCGCGTCAGCGCCGCCTGGGCCGGCCGGCGCGCAGAGTCTATAATGCTGCCTTCAGGGCATTCGCCCGTCTTGACGATCCGGCCGCCGACGTCCCCCAGCTTCGGCCGTCCTCTGCTCGCTCTTCCATCGAATCCAAGCCCAAGGGGAACACGATGCGCATTCTTCTCGCCGACCTCGGCCACAACCTGCTGACGGTCAGCTCGGACATCTACCCGCTCGGGGTGGCCAATCTCGCCGCCTACGCGCGAGAGTATGTGACGTCCAAGGAGCCCGTCGACGTCTCGATCTATCGTGAGCCGGAAGACCTCAAGGCCGCGCTCGAGGAGAAGCCGGACCTCGTCGGCTTCTCGAGCTACGCCTGGAACTTCGAGCTTTCGCTGCGCTTCGCGGAGTACACCAAGCAGAAGTGGCCCGGCGCCCTCACGATCATGGGCGGGCCGCACTTTCCGCTGACCCGTGAGGAGCAGGAGGAGTTCCTGCGCAGCGAGCAGCTGCAGAACATCGACGTCGCAACCAGGGGGCCAACGTACGAGGGAGAGCGCGCCTTCCAGAACATCGTGCAGCGCCTCGTCGACGTCGGCGGCAACCTCGAGGGGGTCTTCGACGAGCCGGTTCCCGGCAACATCTGGATCGACCCGCGGACGCAGGAGTTCGTGGTGGGCGACGAGCTGCCGCGCATCCTCGATCTCGACGAGATCCCGTCGCCGTACCTCACCGGCCTGATGGACCCGTTCTACGAAACGGGCTACATGCCGATGATGCAGATCGCCAAAGGCTGCCCGTTCACCTGCTCTTTCTGCAACTCCGCGGTGGCCGAGAACAGCAAGATCTACCGCCACTCCATCGAGAACGTGAAGGCCGATCTCGACCACGTCGCCGCGCGCGTCAAGCCCGAGGTGGCGCTCGCCTTCGCCGACGACAACTTCGGCATGTACCCCGAAGACGAAGAGATCGCCGACTACATCGGCCACCTGCAGAAGACGACCGGCTGGCCCCAGTACATCCGCACGACGACCGGCAAGAACAAGCATGACCGGATCATCCGCGTCATCGAGAAGACCGGCGGCGCGCTGCCCATGACGGCGGCCGTGCAGTCGATGAACCCCGAGGTGCTCACCAACATCGGCCGCGCCAACATCAAGCTCGACGCCTACACCAAGGTGCAGGAGAAGACGCGGCAGTACGGTATCCAGTCGTACGGCGAGCTCATCCTCAGCCTGCCCGGTGAGACCAAAGAGACCTTCATGAAGGGCATCGAAGACCTCATGGACTCGGGCGTGCAGCGCGTCTCCGCGCACCAGCTCATGTTGCTGCACGGTGCGCCGCTGGCCAATCCGGACAGCCGCGAGAAGTGGGGCTTCGAGACCAAGTTCCGCGTGGTTGCGCGCAACATCGGCAAGTACATCGACGAGAACCCGATCATCGAGGTCGACGAGATCGTCGTCAACACACCGACCTTCCCGTTCGAGGACTACATCGACGCGCGCGTCTTCCATCTCCTGCTCACGATCTTCTTCTACGAGGGCAACTTCCAGGAGGCGTTCGAGCTCGCCAACCAGTACGGCATCAAGACGTTCGACGTGATGAAGACGCTGCACGAGATGCTCGACGAGGCGCCCGAGGCGTTTCGCCACACGGTGTCCGAGTACACGCGCGAGAACAACGACCTGCTCTTCGACTCGCGGGAGGAGTGCCAGGCCTGGGGAGCCGAGCACTACGACGGCCTCGTCGACGGCTCCATCGGCGGCAACCTGCTCAGCAAGTACTCCATGCTCGGCCGCTATTACGTCTGTCACGAGGGCCTCGAGTTCCTGCACAAGGGCATCCGAGCGGCCATCGCCAAGGCCGGCAAGGAAGTCGACGACGCCGAGCTCGACGCGGTGATCTCCTACCTCGAAGGTCCTGCTCCTCCACGTGCCCTTTCCTGGAGACTCTCGACTCCACGCCCGAGTGGACGACGGAATTCGACGTGGAAGCATGGGCCAGCGACGACTACGAGAAGCCGCTGGCGGAGTACCGCTTCGAGTCGCCGCGGACGTATCAGACCGAGGTCGATCCCGAGCGCAAGGCTCTGCTCATCAACCGCATCGAGACCTTCGGCGAGCACCCGAACGGCCTCGGCAAGTTCACGCGGACGATGTTCGCGCGGGACGTGCGGCGCAGCCTCGTCGGCGTGACGGAAGAGGCCGGCGAGCTGGTCGGCGTCTAGAGCGCGGACATCCTCCTGCGCCTCAGGGCGCAGACATCTTCCCGCGCCTAAGGCGCGGGCCAGGAAAGGCGCTCGAGCCGGTCGAAGCTCTTCACCACCAGGCCGTCCGCGAGGACGGCTGGGGTGGCCCAGGTCTCGGACGAGGCGATCTCCACCTCCGCGAGAGGCTCGTAGGCCGTCGCGTCCCGGGCCAGGACCACCATCTCATCCGGGAAAAAGGCCAGCAGGTGCTCCTGAAGCTGACGAGCAGCACCGCAAAGTCGCCGCTGCGCGGCCGGGCCGCGGAAGATCTCGTCACCGCTCGCCGCGTCGAGGCAGACCAGCTGTCCTCTCTTGGCGGTGACGACTCCACACACGCGACCGTCGAACAGCACCGGGCTCGCCATGTCGAGCGAGAGGTCGTCGCGTGCCCACAGCGCCGACGCGCGCCAGCCGCTGCCTTCGCGCTCCAGCTTCTCGGTGCGGAAAGGCCTGCGCTCCGAGCTGAAGATGAGGGTGCGCTCCCGCACGATGGGCGTGGCCGTGTTCTGGCGCGAGAACGACATCGGCTCCTTCACCTGCCAGAGCACTTCGCCGTCGGCCGAGACCCCGACCGGACCGTCGTAGGTCATGAGCGCGACATGCGTGTCGCCGCCCGCCTCCACGACGACCGGCGACGCGTAGGAGTTGCCGTAGCCGTCGATGCTCCAGGCCTGCTCCCCGGTCCGGAGATCGAACGCCAGGACTCCCCCGTTGCCCTTGTTGCCGTACTGCACGATCACGCGGCCCTCGAAGACGATGGGTGACATGGAGTTGCCCCAGTAGAGCGTCGCGTCCCCGAGGTCTTCGAGGTCGTGGCGCCAGGCGATCTCGCCGCTCCCGACGTGCCGCGCGGTTAGCAGCGACCGCACCCCGTACGTGACCACCAGCCCATCCTGAGCGACGGGCGTCGACTTGGGGCCCGCCCCGTAGTGGCCTCCGCCCATGCCCGGGCGGAACTTCACCGGGTCGCTCGCCGACCAAAGCTTGAGCCCGCTTTCGAGCGAGAAGGCCGAGACGCGCTCCTCCCCTGCCGCGCGATCGAAGAGCAGGACCTTGTCGCCGACGACGAGCGGTGACGACTGCCCTTCGCCAACCGCGACGGACCAGACCACCTCCGGTGCCGCGGACCAGTCGATGCCGGTGCGCAGCTGGATGGCGCTCCCGTCACGCTGCGGCCCACGCCACTGCGCCCAGTCAGATCCGTACACGCCGACGGGGAGGAGCGACACGGCGAGGAAGGCTCCGACCAGGGCAAATCGAGGATGAGGTGGCGGCGGCAACGGGTGCATGGGATGTCCTTTCACGGGCTTTGGTTCTTCTGCAGATACGGCGACGCGCGAGTTTCGGGTTCAGGGCTCGACGACCCCGAACGGGAACGAGGAGATCGGCGGTCGCGTCCTCGACACGTGCTCCTGCTCCTTCGGACGGGCATGTGCCCTGGCGTGCGCCGGCCGCGGCGACACCTGCGGACGCACGCTTGGCCAGGTCCGCTAGTTCAGGTGCCCCGTCCAGCGGCCGGCCACGATCGCCAGAGACCAGAAGAGGAGCGACAGGCCACCCGCAACGCGCGCGCGCCGCGGCATGTCGGCGCCCTCGCCCCACTCCTCGATGCCCTGGGCCGAGCGTCGATGGAACCAGAACATGTTTGCGCCCGCCACGAAGATCAGGAGGAACTTCCAGCGGAAAGCCGGGTTGCCGGCGTAGTGCGCGGCGCGCGTCATGAACATGCCGAACCCGGTCGGAACGGACAGCACGAACGCGGCCCAGGTCCACGGGGTGAGCTCACGGAGGACGAGCCGGGCGGGGTACTGCAGCGCAGAGACACCGAGCAGACGGAGGTCGACCGTCAGGATGGAGCCGACGAGAAACGTGATGGCAATGACGTGGATCGACTCGAGCAGGGGAAACCAGTACGTGATGGCGACGTGCTCCGACAGCGGGAGCGTTTCGAGCCAGGTCCAGAGCCGCTCCATCCTTCACCCCTGCCAGAAGATGTAGTCCGAGTAGGCGATCCAGCGCCCGCCCATGGTCACGCCGAGCCACAGCAGCAGGGAGACGAGGGCCAGAACCTTCGCCCACACGCGCTGCGCAGCGTCGTTCCAGAACTCGGGGTCGCGCCGGTGCTTCAGATGGACGAAGAGGGCGATGAGCAGGGCCGGCGCGAGGAAGGCCATCTTCCAACCGAAGACGGGATTCAGGAAGTAGCGGTAGGGCCGCGCGCACAGGTAGGGCAGACCAGTGACCACGTTGACGCCGAGTGCGACCCACGTCCACGGAAGCAGGCGCCCCACCATCTCACTGGGGCGCTGGCTCCGCACCGCCACGCCGAGGATGCGCAGGTCGATCAGCACGACGGTCGCCATCACGACACAGACGCCGAGGATATGGATGGCCTGAGAGATCGGAGGGAGCCCGGGCACGTTGGAGAGGAGCTCGAAGGCCCACTCGCGCAACGGACTCTCTGCGATCCAGTTCGCGATGTCCTGATTCATGGGAGCTCAGGCAGTCTATCTCCCCGGCTCGCTGGAACGGTGCGCTACCCGTCTTCGAGCGCAGCGCGCGCCTCGAGGCTCACCTGCACGACCTTCTTCACCCGCAGCAGCGGCTTGCTCGGGTCCTTCAGCCCCCACAGCACGTACGGCACGTCGAAGGAGCCACGCAGAACCAGCACCTCACCCTCCCGCTCCGAAGTCAGGACGACGTCCACGGGGTGGCGCTCGCCTTGCAGCTCGAAGGCCCCCTGCACCCGCAGCTCACCACCCAGCGCGCCGTCGAAGGTCTCGCAGACGAGCGCCATGCGCGGGAACTGCTCACTCTCGAGCACCTTGGCGTGCATCACGCGGTCGCGACGCGCATTGCCACTCTCGAGGGACGTCGCATCCACCACCACCGCGCCCGCGCAGGTTCCAGCCTCCGCGTCGAAGCGGAGACTCGATGGCAGGATCTGCGCAGAGCCCCGCACGGTATGCAAGGTGGCTCCGACAGCGAAGGAGACACGGGTCGTCTCGGGAGCAAACTCGAGCCTCTGCTCGGCAGCGGCTCCCCAGGTCGTGAGAGCCCCGACCAAAGCCGTTGCTGCGACCCGTCGGAAGGGGCCGCGGCGTCGCGCGCGCGTCACCTTCTGGCTCCCAGCCCGTAGCTCACGAGCAGGCGCAGCTGAACGAGGTCGTCGCTCTCGGTGTCGGCCCGATCCGGTCGCTTCACGTCCAGAGGCATGTACAGCACCTCAGCTCCCACGCGGAGCGCCTCCCAGGCCGCGAGCGAGTAGCCCGCCGCCAGCGATTCGAGGCTGCCGTCGGTGACGAGGCGGGTGCGGTCTCTCACCCCGAACGTGAGCGCGTCCACCTGGAACTCACCCTCGAGCCGGCTCAGCCCCAGGGCGACATGCCAGCGCCCGTCGCGCGCGGAGACATCTCCCCCGAGAGACAGGCGCAGGCCCAGCTGGTCGAACTGGACGTCGTCGGACGACTTCTCCTGACAGCCGAAGAGGTTCTCCGGAGAGCCCACCGGGAACGCCGCGTCCTCCGCGGCGCAGGTGAAGTCACCCTCGATGTCGGCCGTGTGGGCAAACACCCCGACCCCGAGGCGGAGTCCGGCGGCGAGGCGGAACGAGCGATCGATCTCCAGGGAGAAGACCTCCGCCTCGACGCCGTCGATGTCGAGAGGCGGCACGTAGCCGACGGTCGCGGCGACGCCGCCACCGAGGCCGATCCGTGCACGGGGTCGTCCGAAGATCTCCGTCCGGTTCAGGTTCTCCTCTTTGAGGCCGTTGAATCCGACCCGCCGCTGCCTTTCGTCGAGGTCCGGAACGCTCGCGATCTCGAGCTGCAGGTCCACCTGGCCGGCCCGCAGAGGCTCCAGCCCGCCAAACGACGACATGCCGGTCACGGAAGAGAAGAGCTTCATGGCCCAGGCCTCCGGCCGATCGAAGTCGACCTCCTCGGTAGGCGCGAAGACCTCCTGGCCCCAGGAGGGCCCGGAAAGCAGCACGGCCACGAGGGCCAGCAGGAGAGCGGCACGCGCCGAGCGAAAGAGTGGTGAACGAGTCGAGATCATGACGTCCCCGGGGCGGTGCGTGGTGTTCTGGTCGGTCGGCGCTTCCATACCGATCGGCCTTCGCGTGTAGGTGCGTCGTCGGATGCCACAAGTTCAATCGGATCGCGCGGCGGTCCCAGGCTGGGGGCGCACCGCGCGCGCACTCACCTGTTGCGCTCCGCGCTTCTCTCCACGCCGCACATCGGGCACGACCAGCAGAATCCCCGGGGCACCCCCACCATGAGGAGGGCGCCGCCCGTCCGCGCGACGTTGCGCTCCGGGGAGGCATCGCGCATTCCCCGGCTTGGGCGCCGAGACGCCTGCCGCCATCATATAGCCACACAGCTATATTCGAAGAGCCCCGGAGGCGCTAGGGCGCTGAACCCTCCCGGTCGTCGAGCAGCGCGTAGATGCGCAGGACCGCTCGGATGTCCGCACCACGCTCGGCGATGCCGAGCCCGTCGTGTCGGGTGAGGTCGATCCTCGTCGCCGCCTCCTGCGCCGTTGCGCCAGCAGCACGCTGCTCCACCACCTTGGACCAGAGGTCGCCGTAGTACTCCTGGAGCTGCCCGACCTTGGACCGGTCGGTGAACGGCTCGCCGTGGCCCGGCACGATCAGGTCGAAGTCGAGCTCCTGCAGGCGCGCCAGCGTCTGGCCCCACTCGTCCACGTGGCCGTCACCCATGTACGAGAGGCGCGGCAGAAGCAGGTCGCCTGTGAAGATCAGTCGCTCCTCCGGCAGGAAGACGACCACATCCCCGCCGGTGTGGCCGCGGCCCAGGTGGTGCAGTTGGATCTCCCGCGAGCCTCGAAAGAGGGTCATCTTCTCGACCAGGGTGACGGTGGGCGCGCGCGGGTCGATCTCCTTCTGCGCCTCCACGAAGTCGCCGAGGTACCGGATGCGGCCTTCCAGCTCGGCGAGCTCTTCGCCCTCCATGCCCTCCCGCTGTGCCTCGAGCTCCGCCAGCTGGTCCTCGAAGCGAGCCGCAAATCCCTGGTAGGTGGGCTCGCCCAGGGGGTCGCCGGCGAGTTTCTCGCGCGTGAACTCATGCCCGATGATCTCGACGTCGTCGCCGAACACCTGGTTTCCATGGGCGTGATCGAAGTGGTAGTGGGTGTTCACCAGGGTGGTCACCGGCTTGTCGGTGAAGGTGGCGATCCCCTCGAGCAGCGCTCGCGCCGCCATGGGCGTGACGTGGGAGTCGACGACGAGAACGTCTTCCTCGTTGACTACGACCATGGCGTTGCTCATGAGGTAGATCGCGCCAACCTCGGAGACGAAATACACCCCTGGAGCCACCTCCTGGAAGCGATGGCTCTTGGTCTCGTAGTCCTCCCCGGCGGCGGGCAGAACGACGGCGAGCGCGAGAACGAGAAAGAGGCCGGCACGGCGGCGCGAGTCGGAACGCATGGGAGTCTCCGGGTCGGAAGCTATGGCTCGGCCGGTTGGACGAGCTCGATCCGCACCCCGTCGGGGTCCTCGACGAAGGCGATCTTCAGGTTGCGGAACGGACGCGGTTCCATCGTGAAGCGCACCCCCTGGCCCTTGAGGCGCACAGCGGCCGCTTCGAGATCGGCGAAGGCCCAGCCGAGGTGATCGATCGCCGTTCCGATCGTGGGCTCCGGCGCGTCGTCGCCGCTGCTCATCGCGAGCAGCCAGAGGTCGCCGTAGCGAAGCCCCGGCAGCAGGTCCTTGAACTCGGCCCGCGACCCACCAAACGCACTCTCGTACCAGGAGAACGTGGCGTCGGGGTCGGGCGTGCGCAGGTGGATGTGGTGAAAGCCGACGAGATCCGGGTCCTCCATCACCTCGATCTTGGTCCCCCACGGATCTTCGATGAAGGCGTACTTGAAGAGGCCCTGGACGTCTCTCACCTCCTGCAGCACCTTGATGCCGGCCTCTTCGAGCTCCTTCATCTTGGCGTCGAGGTCGGCGAAGGAGAAACCGATGTGGTCGACGCCGGTACCTTCGCTCTTCGGGAAACCTTCCTCCTTCTCGAAGAAGACGAAGAGGGTGCCGAACAGCGTCACCCGGTTGTTCGCCGGCTCGGCGGAGGGGTCGATGTGGCGGGCGTACCACGCGGCGCCCTCCGCGGCGTTCGTGGCCGTGAGGTGCATGTGGTGGTAGGGGGCCGTCTCCGCAGCCCCGGCGAAGGCGACGGGGAACACGGTCAGCAGAGCGACGCTGAGCAGGGGTCGGATCATGGGAGCTCCTCGGCGACCGGAGGCCGCGTGACGCGGGTCTTGTCGTGGAAGGGACCCAGTCACCTTACCCCGTTCAGCAGGCCACCTCGAAGGCGAGGGGTTGCATCGGGTGCGCGTCAGGAGCGCGCCGCGTCGCGCACGGCAGCGCGGCCGCGGGCCCCCGACAGCCACACCACCACGAAGCTCGCGAGAACGAGCCCTCCCGACACGGGAACCATGCGCTCGAGCGAGAAGGCCTGCCCCAGCGCTCCGAACGGGATCGCGCCGAGCATCGCAAGGCCCATCGCCAGGGGGATGAGCCCCATCACACGCCCGCGCATCTCCTCCCGCACGAGCTGCTGCGCGAGCGTCGACACGCTGACGGTCGAACCGATGAGCGACGCGCCGAGTACGAAGTTCGCGGCCGCCGTCAGCAGCACCTCGCGCGAGAAGCCAAAGACGAGCGTCGCCGCCCCGAAGAGCAGCACGTTGAAGGCCAGGAGGTTGATGCGCCCCACGGACTGGCGACCCAGCGCGTAGAAGATCGAAGCGGACGAGGCGCCGAGACCCCAGGTCATCGCAACCCAGCCGAAACCCTGCGGTGATAGATCGAGCACGCGCGTCATCCACACCGGGCCGAGCATGCCGACGCCCGGCATTCCCACGAGCTGCACACACAGCAGGAGCAGGAAGATCAGACGGAGTGCCGGTTGACCCACCACGTAGACGAGACCCTGCCGCACGTTGCCGAGGATGCTCGTTCTGCGGTCGCCCTGACCCTGACTCCGAAAGTGCAACGCGTGAAGCAAGGGCAGGATCAGCGCCCAGGAGCCGAGGGTCAGCAGGTAGACCTGCCCGGGCTCCAGCACCTCGAGCAGGAAGCCGCTCAGCGGCAGCACGATCGGGTGTGCCAGCTGCGTGGCCATGGTCACGAGGCTCACCGCGCGGGAGACCTGCGCGAGCCCGACGATGGACGGCAGGCTCGCCGTGCGCGCCGCGTTGTCGATGGTCCAGCATGCGGCGGTGCCCACCGTGAGGGCCAGGATCGGCCACACCGTGGCGCCGCCGAAGGGTACGAGGATCATCAGCGCGGCGATGGCGACATTGCCGACGAGAGCACCCCACTGCGCCCGCAGCAGGAGCCCCCGCCGCTCGAATCGGTCCGCGAGAGCTCCACCGAGGAGACCAAAGGTCAGCATGGAGAGGCCGCGACTCCCGGCGACGAGGCCACTCATCAGAGTCTCCTGCTCCGGCAGATGCTGCTGCACCCAGAACATCTGGCTGATGAACTGGAGCGGCATCGTCATTCCCACCGCCAGGGTTCCGGCGAGCAGCCAGCGGAAGTCGCGTACAGCCAGGATGCCGCGCAGGGACGACGGGTCGGGAGGAGGTGTTGAGGCCTGCGGCTGCATGTCTGGGGGGGGGGGGGCGGCGGAAAACGGGCGGCGAGGGTACCAGACCGCAGAAAGAACCTCGCTTCTCCCGCACCGCCAGCCGCCGGATTACACCGGTTCCTCGACTCCGGATCTAGAATGGTTCTTCGGAGGCGGTAGATCAAAAGGGGGGCGACTCAACGTGGAGTCGAAGAAGTTCCGGGTGCTCGTGGTCGACGACGATGAAGAGGTTCGCTCCACCCACGCGAGGGTGGTGGCTTCCTGCGGCTACGAGGTAGAGACGGCGCGCGACGGTATCGAGGCCTTGGCCATGCTCGAACTTGGCATCGACCTGATCCTGCTCGACTGCGAGATGCCGCACATGGACGGCTACGAAGTCGCCCGCAGGGTGCGGGCCTCTCCATCGACGCGCCACGTACCTCTCGTCATGGTGACCGCCTACACGCGGCGACAAGATCGCCGCCGAGCGTTTGCCGAAGGGGTCAACGACTTCGTCAACAAACCCGTGGACGTGGAAGAGCTGAGGCTGAGACTGCGATGGCTCCTCGAGCTCAAGCGAACCCAAGATCAGCTTCGGACTCACCGTGCCGAGCTCGAGGACCTCGTAGAGGCGAGAACCCAGGCGCTACGGAGGGCGCTCACCGAGGTCGCCGACGCGCAGCGGCAGATCGCCCGGGCACACCTCGAGACCATCGAGCGTTTGACCGTGGCAGCGGAGTCGAAAGACGAAGACACAGCACAGCACGTCGTGCGCATTGGACGTTACTCGCAGATCGTCGCTCGCGAGATGCGATGTACACCGACCTTCGTCGAAGCCATCCTGCATGGTGCTCAGCTCCACGATGTGGGGAAGATCGGCATCCCCGATCAGATCCTCCTCAAACCAGGACCATTGGATCCGCGCGAGTGGGAGATCATGAAGACCCATACGACCATCGGCGCTCAGATTCTGGCCGGCTCCTCGTCCCCCGTCATTCAGATGGGAGAGAGGATTGCCATCTCGCACCACGAGCGCTGGGACGGCGGCGGCTATCCCAAAGGCCTGCGAGCAGAGGAGATTCCGATCGAGGGTCGGATCTGCGCGGTCGTCGACTTCTTCGACGCACTCACGATGGACCGGCCCTACCGAGGCGCCGTGGAGCCCAGCCAGGTGCTGCAGATGATGAAGTCCGAGGAACCGGAGCGTTTCGATCCGGACGTCCTCCGAGCGTTTCTTGCGGTTCAGACCGAGATCGAATCCGTGCGAGCCCGTGCTGTCTAGGAGACGCGCCCGACACAAGCACGCCCGAATGCTCGGCCCTGTAGCGCTCGGGGGCTCAGCTCTCCCCCGCCCTGGCTTGGCGCTGTCAATGCCGAACGAACCTCAACCCCGCCGCGGCGAGCAGCGCAACGAGCGTCAGGAGGCTCCAGAGACTCGAAGACGGGACGGCATGCGGTGGAGACGCTCCCGAAAAATGGAAGCCAAAGTCCAGGCTGTTGTTCGAGTCTCCATCCACGGCGTTTCCGGCATTGCCAGGCTCACCAATCGGCTCGGTGAGGTGCGCAAGCGCCAACGGGTTGGACCAGATCCCGTGGCCCGCAGGGTCGACGTGGTCGACACCGTTGTCGTTCAGATCGACGTCCTGGTTGGGGTCGGACTCCTGCAGCGGCCCATTGGAGCTCAGAGCTCCGTCGAGTGCGGCTCCGCTCTGGAAGTTCGAGCTCTCCACGAGCACCATGTAGGTCCCAGGCATCAGACCGTCGAACAGATACTGGCCGTTCGGCCCTGTCGTCGCCCGCATGGGGGCGCCGCTGGGGTCGAGCACAGGGCTGCCCAAACCGTCGGTCAAAGACAGGATCACGCCGCTGATTCCGGGCTCCGAAAGGTCCTGTCTGCCGTTGTTGTCGAGGTCGTCCCAGACCGTGTTGCCGAGCGACATCGGGTAGAAGAAGCCGAAGTCGAGGGTCAGGTTGGAGCCTTGATCCGCCGCGTTACCCGAAGCGAGGAGACCCAGGTCGGACTCGCCGACCGGCTCTCCCGTCATCGCGAGTGTCAGGACCCCACTCTGAACGCCGTGCGTCCCTGGCGCCGGACTGTCCAAACCGTTGTCGTTCAGATCCTGGTCGCCATCCGGTACCGATTCCGTCGTCTGCGAGCTCATCAGGTTGGCCAGGGGCGCTGAGAGCGCAAAGTTCGACGGCGAGACGCGTACGACGTACGCGCCTGGGGGAAGGTCGTCGAAGAGATAGTGACCGGCGAAATCGGTGTGGGCCACCAACGGGCCGGTGCCGAAGTCGACGGGCTGACCCGACGCATCGAGCAGCTCCAGGCGCACTCCAGGCACCCCGGCCTCGGCACCGTCGAGGAGGCCGTTGTTGGCCACCCCGCCGCCGGCTCCATCGTCCAGCCAGACTCTGTTGCCGACGGACAGCATGACGGCCGGCGAGACCACGGCAATGTCCTCGTCGTCCTCGTCGCCGCCCGCGTTGTTCGTTTCGTCGTCGACCGTGGGGTCCGCGTCGCGATCGTTCTCGTCCTCTTCGGGCTGCGAATCGTTGTCGAGACCGTTGTCGGAGAACACCTCGGCCGTGTTCGTCAGAGTCGAGGGTGCTCCGGGTGCAACAACGAGCGTCAGCGGCAACGTCACCGACTCAAGGGGACGGATCGTGCCGGCCAATGTGGCTCTGGCATCGGAACCACTGGCGCTCCAGCTGTAGCTCAGGCCCACCGAGCCCGAGGTTGTCCCGGGTGGGTTGAGCGAAGGGCTCCACGGCATCCACATCGAAGAATCCACGTAGTCGATGAGCTCGATGTCGGTCGCCGGCTCCGCCCCTTGGTTGTATACGGTCACATCGAAAGTGATCGGTTGACCGCGATACACCGGGCCGGCAAGAGGGGTCGTCTTCGACAGTGCGAGGTCGAACTCCGAGTACGGAATCGACAGGGTGGCCTCTGCGAACGGGTAGACATCACCTTGCAGAACGGTCGCGGTAAAGGTGTTGACATGGGCACTGCCTGAGGCGCCGGGCGGCAGGAGCTTGGTGACCTGGCATTGGTAGGTCCTCGGCAGCGTCGGATTCGCGCCGTTGAGCCGAGCTCCCAGGGAACACGTCGTTCCTGGGTTGGCGACGGAGTCAGCAAGATCGCCGAACTGATCGTCGTGAAGTGCCTCGACCCAGAGATCTGAGGCGACACAGGCCTCCACGGTGTAGGTGAAGGCCACAACTCCGCCGGCCGCCGGCAAGACCATCACCGAAGCCGTCTTGGCGGCGGCCACCACCGGGGCTGAGGAGCTCGGGCAGAGCGAGCCCTGGGCAACGGCTTGCCCTCCGAAGGCAAAGAAGCCGACCAACGCGAGACTCGCCCTTGCGGCGCGACCACCAGAAACGACAACGGGCCAGGGACCAAGACACATGAGAGCTCCTCTCTCGGGAGTGGCCGTCGGCGTCATCGTCGCCGGCCGGCGCGTATCAAATCGAACCGGCAGTTGGACCAGGTCACCCTCGATCGTGCGCCAATTCGAAACAGCTGCCCCACCCGAAGGTCGAGCGAGGATCTCTAGAGCAAGAGCGAGGCCAAATCACCAATATCTTCAAAGACCTGTTTTTCGAGTCCAGCGATCTACTCTGCGCTGCGTTCTCGGCGGACCTGGCGTGCGACTTGCACAGATTTGAGCTAGATTGCCGCCAGCGGCGGCCTTCACAACTCCCAGGGAGCGTTCGCGATGGTCTTCCCCCTGTATGCGACTTCGCTGATTCTTGCGGCGGGCATGACCGCGGGCGCGGGCGCGTTTGCCCTGTTCGTCGGCCTCCGGCTCGGAGACCGCTCGACGCGCTGGGCCGCGGCACTCTTTCTCGCCCTGGCGGGCTACCTCGTCTGCCACGGCACTTCCGTCAGACTCCCTCGGCCCCACGAATGGGCCGCCGCCTTCCTCCCACTCGAGATCCTGGCCGGGTTCGTCTTCTTTGCCGCATTCAGCCCCTATGTCTCGGAAGCTGCCGGTCGTTCGGGTGCACCCTCTGCGAAGCTCTTTAGGCGGGTGGGCGGGGTCCTCGTAGGCCTCGCGGTCGTGGTTTGCGCAGCCAAGCCGAGCTGGATCGCGACGTCTGGCGATAGGTCTACGGCGACGCAGCTACCGTGGGGCGAGTTGCTGCACTACAGCGATCCAGTCAAGGTCAATCCCCTATTCTATTGCTTCGCTGCCGCGTCCCTTCTCCACGCAGCCAGCACCGCCATCGGATGGTGGAGGCGCGAGCGCAGCACTCGGGCGCTCTGGACACTTGTGTTCTGCGTCATGCTCTTGACGGGCTTTGTGCACGACGTCATGGTTGACCTCGGACTGCTTCAGACACCGCCCATCAGCGGGTTGCTGGCGCTGATGGCCCTCGGCATTCTGGGATCTTCGTTGACCACAAAGCTGGTGCGGGGGGCCGAGCTGGCCAAACGACTGGCCATCCGCGAAGCCGAGCTCGAAGCCACCTACAACTCGATCGGCGACGCCATCGTCTCGGTCGACTCCGAGCAGACGGTGCGTCTGATGAACCGCGAGGCCAGTACGCTGTTTGGAAACCACGTCACCAACTCGCAGCCCCAGAAGCTCGGCAACCTCCTGGCGGGAGTGACGAAAGAGAGTGGGGCAGTTCGCGGCGCCGCCGGATCAGTTCCAAGCGGTGAGTCTCTGCGAGTCGTGCGTTCAGGTACCGGTCGCGATGTGCTGTTGAGCGAGGCGAGCTACCCGATCCCCGGAAACGACGGAACCGGAGAGGTGTGGGTGTTCAAAGACGTCACCGAAGAGTCGGCGTTGCGCGAGCAGGTCCACCGCATTCAACAGCTCAACGCCGTCTCCCGGACCACGGCAGGCATGGCGCACGACTACAAGAACTTCCTCGCGATCATTGGCGGCAACCTCGAGCTCCTCTGCCTCGAGCACGACCTCCCCGACGACTCAGAGGCGGTCGAAGCCATCCGCCAGGGCGTCGAGCGGGCCGACGAGCTTTCGCGGCAGCTCATGTCGTTCGACGCCGATGCCGCCTCCGAGCAGGAGATCACCAACGTCATGCGCGTCATCGACGGCGCTGTCGCTCTCTTCCGCGGCAGCTCAGACCTGGATGACATCGAGATCCACTGGAGATCGTGCCCGCAGCCAGCAAAGGTCCTATGCTCCGCGAGCGCAGTCGAGTCGGCGCTCCTCAACCTCCTCCTCAACGCCAAAGAGGCGATGCCGGACGGGGGCAAGGTCCGGGTGGTCGCAGAGCTCGTCGAGCTCGATCGGCACTACTGTCACTACAGCAGTTTCGACATCAGCCCCGGCCAGTTCGTCCGCGTCTCGGTGAGTGACACCGGTGTGGGCATCCCTGCCGACGCACTGCCACGAGTCTTCGAGCCACTGTATACGACCAAAGAGCAGGGCACGGGCCTGGGGCTCGCGGCCACGTTTGGCACTGTGAGACAGTGCAACGGAGCAATCGAGGTCGAGAGCGTCGCAGGGAGGGGAACCACCTTTCAGATGTACCTCCCCATCCACGATGCGGCACCCAACGAGTCCGACGGCCTCCCGCTCGAGAACCTTCGGGACATGGCACCTCTGCACCTCCTCGTGGTGGACGACGACCCGAGCCTGCGCCGGCTCCTTCAAGTGCACCTCGAGAAGGAAGGGTTCCGCGTCTCGCTCGCCTCGACGGTGGCAGAGGCCGACCGCATGATCGAGCGGGGGCTCGAGTCGCTGGATGGAGTCCTGCTCGACCTCGTGCTCCCGGACGGAGAGGGAGTCGACGTGTACACCCGAGCCCGGGAAGCTGGACTCGAGGCGCCGGTGTTGTTTCTCTCCGCTTCCAGCGAGCCCCCTCCCGAGGCCCTCGGCGACGAGCTAGCAGGCTTCCACGCGAAGCCCTTCCGGCGGGGCCAACTCCTCGCCGAGCTGGGCCGACTGACCGCACACGCCTCGAAGGTGGCCTGACCGGCCGACCCCATGGACCCCTCCCGTTCGCGGCGAGACCTCATCTCACCTGCCAATGGTCGGTCACCTGCCGTCCGCCCCCTCCCTTGCCCCCGCAATTCTTTCGGGTATTGCCCAGATCTTGCGCCTTTCTCTTCCACGGATGAGCGACCGGCCTTCGCTCCCGAAGAGTCCTGTAGTACATAGTGGCGAGACTGCCGAACCAGGGAGGGGGCAACCGCGGGAGAGAAGTCCAATGCCCCCTTCAGTTCTCGTCGTCGACGACAATGCCGCCCTCTTGCGTCTCATCGAGCGCATGCTTGCGGATCAGCCCGTCGAAGTGGTTCTCGCGGGCAGCGTCGATCACGCGAGGAAGCGCCTACGAGAGCGCTCGTTTGATGTGCTTCTCACGGACGTGCACCTCGGGCAGGACTCGGGCCTCCAGCTCGCGTCCGACTCTCTGCGCAAGCAGCCGTGGCTGTCGGTCATCGTCATGAGCGGCCTCTTGAGTCGGGAGGATCTCCCCACAGAGTTCGACATCTTCCTTGCGAAGCCTTTCGCTCGGGCGGAGCTCCTGGCAGCCTTCCGGAACGCGGGAAAGCTGTGAGAGCGCGAGCCGCGGGCGCTCAACCGGCGACAGGAACGGCGTCGACCAGACGCCGGTCCGATCAAGCAGCGGCTCTCTTCCGCTGCGCCCGCTCGATCGCCCAGACCACCGAGCTGAGGTCCCCTCCGGAGCCCGCACGCCACGCGAGAGCCAGCGCCAAACCGAAGACAAGGAACGCAGGGGGCCGCAGCACGCGTAACGTCAGGAAGTCGAAGTAGCTGAGTACAGGGGGTACGTCTGCCCCGGCAACTGCCGCCTCGACTCTCTTCATGAGGCTCGCCCCGATTGCGTCGCGCTCCGCCTCGCTATACCTGGACCATTGCTTCTTGCCCACACCGTACATCCTGCGAAGCTGCTCCGATTCGAAGCCGCCCTCCGCGGCGATCACCCAGAGCTCCGACGGGCTGAACTCGGCTAAGGGATCGACCAACTCCGGTCGCGTCATTCGATCGACCCAGTAGCCCCCGACCAGTAGGAAGACCAGCGCGAAGCACAAGCCTGTCTTGGCCGCTGCGCCCCCGGTGCGAGCGAATCCCAGGGCAGCGACGTTGCCGAGCAGCCACGCGCCGACGGCCGCGAAGGGCGTCGAAAGCCCGCCCAAGAGCCAGCTCGCGGCGAACCACACTGCAAGGACAGCGAGGGAGGTGCCAAGAGTCCACTTCATCGCGCGCGCTTTCGATCCGTCCCGCTCGCGCACGATCTCCTCGAGCACGGAGTCGCTCGGCACATCGTCTGAGTTCGTATCCGCCACGGGAATCCCCGAGTAGATGGAAGCAGCGCCTGCTGCGGGGCTTGCCAGGTTCGACGCTGACCCGTCAGCGTCGAGACGGAGCGCCACGTCGTGCGGGAGCGGCGCCGACGCTCGAGGCGGCTCCGCGCTGTATGTGGCCCCGGTCTCGGAGGCCGGTCGTGACGCAGCCGTCGGGTTCTCCCTGAGCTCGAGGAGCCGTAGGTGCTCGAGACACGGCCCGCAGAGCTCGAGAGGGCCCAAGTGGCGAACACATAGTGAGCAGAGAGCTCTCTCACACCGCCCACAACAGGTGGTCGCCGGCTCGTGCCCGTGAAGGAAGCAGCTGGCCGACTCCGCAGGCCTCGGCTCTCTGGGCCCTGCCGCGGACTTCTGTGGGTCGATGGGGGACGACTCTCCGGAGCCCGACCTGTCGCCGCGATCAGTTCGCATTGGCTTGGATGCGATGGTAGTGAGACTCGACCCTTCTCAGGCTCCCCGCCAGGTACTCGGTCGCTGCATCGCCTCGACCGAGAGGTCTGTCTCGGCTGAGCATCGCATTCCCCAGGATGCGAGACCACTCGACCATGCTGTCGGCCAGGGCTCGGACGTCGGCGGCAACGCAGGCCGGAGTCGACGTCCATTCGGCCGCGCTCTTCAGCTCTCGTCCCACACCCGCAATGAACTCGGCATGCCTTCGGCCATGTTGCTTCTTCTGTTCTTCGATCGGGAAACCGGCCCCTTGCAGAACCCAAGAAGGGACGTCCTCGTTCGGCGGCGGGGGTCGCGGCATCTCCTGTCTGAATGGGCCCGGCCCACCCGGGACGGCTCCCTCGCCGAGCACCCGGTCCAAGCTGGTGGGCCGCCGGAGCCCAAAAGAGTCCAAGACGTGCTTGCGGCTGGTCGCAAACCTCGCCACCGCTCTGTCAACGGTACGGCTGATCCTCGTGAGTTCCTGTGGACGGCAGCTCGGATCTGGAGCGGCCACAGCGCTCGCTACCGAGCGATTCGCACCACCCGTGCCGGAGTCGGCCGCCGCGGCAGAGGGCACTCCGCCGTCGGCCGCTGGCGGTGGCAGGCGTTTGGCCCCAGGCACAAAGGACAGTGCAGCTGCGAGCGCCAACAACGCCGCACCAACGCGAAGCCAGTAGTCCGGCAGGTCGGGGAGCAGGGATCGCCACGTCGTCCGAGTCATCACCGTCGACATCCCCGAGGAGGTCCTTTCGGACCGACCCACCTGCCCGGAGCTCAGGGAGCTCGTCGAGCTGTGCTCCGAGGGGTCATAAAGCGTGCCTTGGCTCTCCTCATTCATGCTGGTGCTTCCCGGTTGCAGGTTCGACATGCGAGGTCGGCCTTCGACCTCCTGAGGGTCCACGTACCGCGCCTACACCTTGCTGCAGACCACGGACGCCTAGCGGAGCAGGAGTCAGACTCCCGAAGAAGCCAAGCGAAGAAGGAGCTGGCGCCGCTCGTCGCAAGGCCAGGGTCGAGGCACTACGCATCACTCGGTCCCTCGTCGCGGATTTCAGCAACAACGACTCGGGACGCGCAATCGAAGCGCCTCGCCTCGAGACACCCTGCCGAGAAACGGGCCTCGGTCGTGCCACCGGTTGTCACTCCGGCCCCCGCGGCCACTCATCGTTCCGATGCCACCACCTCCCGTGAGTGAAGACGAGGTACTCGGAGAGGAACCTAGGATCTTTCGCCTCCATCACGCCAGGCGCAAACTCCGCCTTCGGGTCGAGGACCCAATCCGCCATGTTGGCGTAGCGAAGCTTCACCCACGTGGTCCAGAACCTGTCGCCGGACGGGTCCCTCCGGTCGTGAACCTCATCGACGGAGACGTCCGCGAATTTGAGGCACCGCTCGTTGAGCAGGAAGCGCCTCCCCTTCTCCGTCATCACCCAGTAGTCGATCGGGTCCAGGATTCGCGTTCCCCGCCTCCGCTCCTTCCGGCGGTGAAAGCGAAACAGCCCTTCGTCCCTCAGATGGGTTCGCCACTTACTACCGCGCCACGTCACGGGAAAAGGGCGATCGAGGTCGCGCCCCGGCGGAATGATTGTCCGGATGTCGATGCATCCCTTCGCTTCGGGGTTGGCCTGGTAGTAGGCGTTCACGACCTCCCGCACCTTCTTGCGCGAAGGCGCGCCGCTACATCCCAGGACGGCAACGAGCAGGAGCGCCAATGTAAGGCGCAGAGTGCAGGCGGTTGCGATCCACGTGAAGGACCAGCCTCGGCGCACGCTCATCACGAGTCTCCTTCGTCGCTCGCGCACACCGGCCACTGCTTCAGTTCTCCGGTAATCTGCCAACGGCCTTCATGGAAGATCAGCTGAGACAGAACGGGGCTCTGGACGCGTGCGGACCGAATCCAGCCCACGTCTCTCATTGGCTCGGTGGTCGCCCAAGGCGCCCAGTCGGAGTACTTCAGCCAGTACGAGGCGTGCCACAAGTCGCAGCCCTGGAACTCGGCGACCGGCTCGCTCTTGATCCACTCCACCTGCTGAAACTCGGCCTGAGCAAACCTCAAGCAAGGCCAGAACGCGTCGTCGCGCTCCGGCGCGTACAGATAGCGCCTGGCCTTCTCGGTGAAGACATACCGTGGACGGCCTCCTCTCCGATCCCGTTCCTCGACAAAGCCGCTCTTGCGCAGCACCCGGAGGAGAGAGCCGTCCTGCGCGTCGACCTCGAAAGGCTGCGCCGGGTCGCGATCGGGCGACTCCATCATCAGCCAGACGTTGAGACAGCCGGCGAGCTCGGGTTTGGCTGCGAGCAGGCGCTCCACCGCTTCACCGATCTCCTTCTTGCTGGGGCCGCTTTCTTGCGTGTCGCGACACGCGACGAGGAGCAAGGGCAGGACGAAGACCAGAGAACAGAACCGACGAGGACGTCGTGAACGATCCCTACCTGGAGGATGAGCAGCGGGCATCTTGATTCCTCGAAGCGATCAACGGTGGCAGATCTCCAGGGCCTTCGACACGGCCGAACCGTCACGAGGTCGGCCGTCGATGTGGCCCGGGCGAACTGCGAGTTGCGCCTGCGGGCCGCAGCATAGGCCCGACATCACTACCTCTGCCAGCAAGGGGAGTGCCAAGACGACCCAGTCGGCGGCGCAGGCACGGCCCCGCCAGAGCAACAAGAGCTGCTTCGCCGCAGGATCCAACGCAGCACTCGCCTGGACGTGACCCAGGGATCGACTCACGCCCGATCGACCAGCCCGCACGTCACGCCGGAACTCAACGACCCCCGCGCCGGGCATCTCCGGTGAGACGGAGAAGCCGGCCGCGCATCCCGAGTCGCGTTTTCTCGAGGTGTCGACTCAGGCGATCGTGCTGGCTTCCGAACCGCGAGCCGTCCCGAGATGTCGAACGACCGTCCTTGAGCGCGAGAGCATGACTTGCCCGCCTCTTGGTTTCGAGCTCGATGAGGTCGCGTAGAACCGCGCTGTGCCTCTGGGCACCAACCACCAGTACCGCGACGTCCTGCGCGGCGCAGAGCGGTAGGTCGTTCGGTGAGAACTCACCGAGCTCGTCGGCTCTGCGACTCAACTGGAGGGCCGCCTCGCGGAGCTCAGCGGTGATGGGCCACCCGGTGCGAAGTGGGAGCGTCGACAACTCGAGCAGGGCGGCAGGCTCGTTGGGCCCTTCGTTCACAGGAGCCATCTCCGGCTGGTGGACGAGGCGGCTGAAACGGGCCCGGGACTCGAGCCACGGCGCAAGTCTCTGACGTACCAGATGGAGTGCTCGCACTCTCTGCTCAGGAGCGCAATCCCCCGGGTCGACAGACACTCCGAGCTCGCGGGCGAGCTCCCGCACGACGCGATAGCGGCCCACGACGTGGCGAGCGACCTCCTCTGCCCGGCTCCGGTGGTCGAGGGCTCGCTCGAAGGCATCTCGACCCTCGAAGTGGGTTGCACCCGGAGTCGAGTCGAGTGGATGCTCGGCGGAGTCGAAGCCGTTCATGGCGCGCATCTGCTCCCGATAGTGCTCCGCCAGGTGTCCGAGGGAGGTGCCGATCTCTGCGACGAGATCACCCACGCACTTGGGGGTCGCGGGGCCCGAGCGCTCTTCGAGAAGCTGGCTCGCGATCGCGCCCATCGCGTCCGCTCTTCCGAGCCGAGAACTCGTCGCAACGGGGTGGTACGAGGTCTCGCGGTTCCAATTCGGGTAAGTCTCGCGTCTCATGACCAGACGTTCCGCCAGGCTCTCGACGACCTCTTGGCCGGAAGCGGCGATCGCAGCCCAGTCTTCGTCGTTGTCTTCGAAGTCGGCGATCAGGGCCATACGTTCCCGGCCAAACGCGACGGTCTGTCGATGCAGTGCGAGAAGCCCGGGCTGCGCGTCTGCAGGAGAACAGGGAACCTCGACGCGCGCGCCCAGGTCGAAGGCTCGCTGGCGGATCTCGGCAAATGCGTCCCAGACGTCTCGACGGCTCCGCGCGAGGTCGCTCAAGAGGTCCTTGCGCGCCGGCTGCGCAGCGGCACCAGCCTCCAGCATCTCGGAGTAGAGGTCCGTGAGCGCGCCCAACGCTCGACCGAAAGATCTCAGACTCGGGCGTACGCAGGCAGCGACGCCGGCGAGCTCACTGGCCGTCAGAGGTACCTGCGCAAGTCGCTCCAGCTCGGCGAAGCGTTCTCGTTCCTCGTGCGGAGCTTGAGCAAGTCGCTCCGGAAGCTGTGCTTCGAATCGCTGAAAGGAACCGAGGAGTCCTTCCAAGCTCAGATACTTGCCCTGCAGGAGGCCGCCATGCCGTAGTCCAAGCTGCGATTCGAAGAGAACGGCCTGGACTCCGAAGGCCTTCAGAGACGACAAGCTGGCCTCGTACGTTGCAGAGACCTTCCCGTGGTTGCAGTCGCTACCTAGCTCAGCGCTCTGCTCGGGCGCCTCGTCATCGCCGCGGGGTACTCCCGGCTGCTGCGCAGGCTGGCAGCCGAGCAGGAGGACGCAAACACCAAACCAACCCGCCGCCCGGCTACTGCTCGTGCAGCGACCATTGGATCCATCGATGCGGAGTCTGGGCATTTTGCATCTCCATGTGGCGTAGGCGGATTCGTCAAGCGAGCGGGTCGGTCCGGCTTGCGCAGGGGCGGGAGAGGTGGGTCACCTAGGTTTGGCGCAGAGCAGGTGCCGAAGTCGATCCGAAGATCTGCACGAACCACGCCAATCGCGGGCGCTGGCGGTCCGAGCTGGCACACCCATTGCTGCGTTTTCACGCTGCGGAGGACGACGCCGAAGGGAGACACAATGCAGTGTTTGCGGAAAGTTGCAGCGAGCAAGCGGAAAGAGACCTGGCGCGCCGTCTCTTCTCTTCTCCTCTGCTGCGCCGGCTTGGCGTTGCCTTCATCGAGTGCACTCGCCGAGACCATCAAGCTGAGCCCTCCCGCCGTGGTCCGGCTGCCCTCGCCGGTTGCAGCGCTGGCAGAGGGAGGGGCAGGACGATACGTCGTGGCGCATCTCGAGGCTCAACGCCTCCTCGCGATTGTGGACCTCCGAGAGCGCCGCGTCGCGCACTACGTGCGACTCGGGGACGATCCCATCTTGATGGCGGCGGGCCGCGACAAGCTCGTGACCCTCTCCACCGACAGTGGCGTCATCCAACGCTGGAGCTTGGAGACCGGGCAGCTCGAGGTCACCCGCAGCCCACCAACGGGTGACCGAGTCAACGCCTTGGCTCTGGGTGCCGCGAGTGAAGGGCCGCTCCTGCTCCACGCGGCCTCGGCGCGAGGTCGACGGTCTCCGGATTCCCTGCTGTT
Organism: Candidatus Multivoraceae bacterium; assembly: GCA_965223385.1. Taxonomy (GTDB): domain Bacteria; phylum Acidobacteriota; class Thermoanaerobaculia; order Multivoradales; family Multivoraceae; genus JBCCLJ01. Next base: position 819,196 of record CBDCWR010000005.1, read on the forward strand.
TCTCGAACTGAGCACGCTCCGCCGTCTACCGGTGGAGATCGAGCTCGGCAACGGGTCCAACGTTGGCTCGGCAAGAGTCCAGCTGCGAGCGTCGGGGGACGGATCGCTGTTTGGGCTCTGGACGCAAAGCCACTCCCCCAACGGCTTCGAGACCCTGGCTCTCGAGGGCTCCCGAGCGAGCGGGTCGTACGTTCACCGGACGGTCGGCCATCTTCGCCCGGGCCCTGACGGGCGCGAGGTCCATACGGCGAGGGAGCTCTACACTCCGGGGGGCGAGATCGTCGGCTCGACGGATCCCACCTACCGGGTCCCTTCGAGCTCAGGCCCCTGGTATCTGAGCGCAGACCTCAAGCGAGCAGGTCCACCTGCTCTGACCCTTGGCCTCCACATTCGCGGAGTCGAGCGCCGCCTGGTCACCCTCGAGCTTGCGGAGGGCGAGATTCAGCGCGACCCATGGACTCGTAGCCAGCCGCCCTACGACCGGAGGCTCGTTCTCGCGCCCGCGGAGCGACGGCTCGCTCACGTGCCGCCGACCCTCGATCGCGTCGAGGTCTACGACCTGGACATCGAGGCGACGTTGGCCAACGCGACGACGGACATACTGGTGGTGCGCTCCCTTCCTCAAGCCCCGGCTACCGCCGCCGAAGAGTGGTCGTATCAGATCGACGCGTTCACGAACCGGCCGCCAGTGGCGTTTCGTCTCGAAGCGGGTCCCCCGGGGATGAACCTCTCGAGTGAAGGCCTGTTGTCGTGGAGCCCTGCGCAAGACGCTTCGCCGCAGGAAACGGACGTGGTGGTGACGCTCCGCGACCAGAGCGACCGTGAGACCTTCCATGCCTTCAAGGTCCGAGTCGTTTCCGACAACCCTCCCGGCTCTGCGATCGAATCGGCGTCGACACCAGCGAGAGTGGCCACTTCGGGCGCCTCTCCAACGAGGCTGAGGATCGAGGAAGGTCCGGGGGTGCGAACGCTCCGCACGACAAAACCTCTTCGCAGAATCGACCTCGGGGGTGATGGTCGCTGGCTCGCGTTTGCGGACAGCGCCGGAGAGCACGTCTCGGTGGTCGACCTCTCGAGCCTCCGGCCGGCGTTCACGGTGCCGACGCAGGAAACCCCACTCTTTGCGGCAGGTGCGGAAAAGCTCATCCTCGTGCTCCCTCGAGCCCGGGTGTTGCAGCGCTGGGACCTTGCCACAGGAACGCGAGAGCGAGCGGTTCCACTTCCCATCGAAGGGACCGCCACGCACCTTGCTCTCGGCGCCGCGGCGACGACTCCAGTCCTCGTCCGGTGGGTCGCCGAAACGAACCCGACCTCGCGTGCTCGGTACTCACTCCTCGACACGGAGTCGCTGACAGTCCAAGAGACCCTGGAGGACGAGCTGTTCAGGATTCCCTCGCTCTTCCGAGACCAAGTGGTGATCACTCCATCGGTGGACGGCGGTACCCACTGTCTGCGACATTCCCACGGCATCGAGCTCCTGAGCCCCGGCGGTGGGACCGCTCTCTCTTCTCAGGGCTTCAGGGGACACTGTGTTCCCGTCGCGCAAGGAATGGTCTTCACCGATCGGGGGCTCTCGCGTCCACCGTTCGACACGGCTCGAGGCCGAGGCCAATTCACACTTCCTGCAGTCCACGGCAACTTGTACCTGAGCCTCTCGCGGCCACCGCGCCATGACCCGGGCTCTGCGCGGCTCTCAGTGCACGTTCGCGAACACGATGGGCCCATCTTGACGGTGGACGATCTGGGTGGAATCGCCGACTTCTCCAGCTGGTCCAGACGTCGCGGCCTGCCGGCGGAGCAGCGCGTTCTCTACCTCCCGAACCTCGACCTCCTCGTCACGGTCGAAGAGGACGATCAGCGGCTCGTCTTTCGGCGCTTCGACCTGCTGGAGGAGCTGAGGGCCAGAAGCATCGACTATCTGTTCGTTGCGTCTGTGACCTCGACGACCTTCACGCCAGGCGCGAGGTTCGAGAGCGAGCTCGATGTCTGGTCGAGGCGAGGTGGGGTCACGAGCGAGCTCGTCGAGGCGCCACCCGGAATGAGCTTGGCCGGCTCCCGCAAGCTCGTCTGGGACGTGCCCGTCGAGGAGACCGGCAGTCGCGTCGTGAGGGTGCGCATCAAGGACCGTTCCGGGCAGGAGATCCTCCAGGAGATCCACCTCCATCAACGAATCTCGGGTGATGCCGCGTGATGTTCGCCAGATCCCGCTACGGTGCTCTCGGGCTCCTGAACCTCGGACTGGCTCTGGTCGCCTGCGGCGGCGCCCCTTCTCGTCAGGAGGTGCGAGATGTCGTGAATGCGTTCCATCAAGCCCATCCGGACGCCGCGGGATGCCTCTCCCTCGACCCGATCATCCCGGCAAGTCTCGCCTCCACAGAACCGTTTGCGATTGGCGAAGCTCGCGAGATTCCCTGGATCGCGCACCTCGAGGAGGAAGGGCTCTTCCAGGTTCACCAGCCGGCGGGCGAGCTCCGTGACGGGTCACCCGAAGACCATTGGGTTCTCACCGAGAAGGGCAGGCGGTACCTGCAGGAAGGTGCCAATCGGTGCCTCAAGTACGCCCACGTCGCCGTTGCGGAGGTCTCGTCGATTCGCTCTGCAGAGCACGAGAACTTCTGGGATGCAGTGATCGATCTTCGCTACAGCGATCTCGCCGACTGGATTCGTGATCCGAGCACAGACGGAGCACCGGGGGTGATGGAGGCCAAGGCTCCAACGTCTCGACTGCAGCGGATCGTCTTCGCAGGTGGCAGTTGGTGGGTGGGCGAAGACGACTGGCCCCGGGGCCCCGAGTGACGCCAGGCCCTACGGGCCCCGGGACCTGCGCACTCCAAACGTGCCCTACGCTCGACCGGGCAGAGCGGCGACGAGGAGGGGCGGTCTTCACTGACGCGAAACGGCATGTCTCCGCGTTGTTGGCCCAGGCACACGAGGAGGGCGGCCAGCGATCGAACCGATCGATTGCTCGGGCCCGCGGTTTCCTGCTCAAGTCTCGGATCGAGCGCTCCGTTCTCGCCCCAAACCGTCAGTTTTGGAGGCGGGCCGCCAAACCTGGCTTCCGCCTTGCTACAAGGGAATCGCAGACACCAAGCTCCTTCCTCGAGCCCACGCACGATGTCCCTGATTGAACCTCGAATCGACCCGCCGCAACAAACAGCAAGCGCGAGCCGGGATGCGCTTCAGGCCGTCGCGGACGGGATCGACTCCTGTCGCCGCGGCAGGATCGACGACGGAGCGGCCTGCCTGTTCCGGGTGCTGGAGCTCGCTCACCTCCCAGCTGACCTACCCGCTTCATTCTTCTCTAATCTCGGGCTCTGCTCTGCAATGGTGCGCGGCAAGTACCAGCAGGCCGTGATCCAGTGCAAGAAGGGGATCGAGATGGAGCCGAACGAGCCCGAGGGATACCTCCTCCTCGCGCGAGTGCATCAGCACTTCGGTTCTCGGAAACTCGCGCTGGCGGCGATTCATGCCGGGCTCAAGAATGCTCCCCGAAACCCCGAGCTGATCGCGCTGCGGCTTCGTTTTGGCGTGCGCAGGAAGCCGGTGCTTGCCTTTCTCTCTCGCGATCACCCCCTCAACGTCGTCCTCGGCCGCTGGCGCCATAAGCTAGGACGGCCCCCTGGGAAAAAGCCTCCTCGGCCCCGAAAGAGGGCTTGAGAGGAACCGCTCTCGTCGACGCGTGGCGACGCGCCACCACGGGGTGCGCAACGTAGACGTGTCGCGCGCTGGGAAACGCAACCCGCGATACAGTGACGGCATTCGATCGAGCTCGTTCACTATCGTCGCGCCGGCGACATGGAGCACCCTATGTTGAAGAAGACGTCCCTCCCCCTCGCGCTGGTCTGCTGCCTGGCGTTGCTCACCGTCGCCTGCGGCTCCGGTGGAGCGGGCAAGGCTGCCGCCGTTCCCGCCATCGTCGGCACGTGGAACCTGGTTCTCGACACCCCGATGGGCAAGCAGGAGCCGACCTTCACCGTGATGCAGGAAGCCGGCGCGCTGATGGGCAAGTTCACCAGCCCGCAGGGTGAGCTCGAGATTCCGACCATCACCGAGACGGAAGACGGCGGCTACGCCTTCGACATGGACATCGACGCTGGCGGTCAGAGCCTCACGCTCAAGTTCTCCGGTACGGTGGACGGCGACAACATGACCGGCAAGTTCGCCTCCGACTTCGGCGACATGCCGGTCACCGGCACCCGCGCCACCCAGTAGCGCGACCTTCGGCTCGGGCGAGCATCCCGAGAGCAAGGCACGACGGCGAGGCTTCGGCCTCGCCGTTCTGCGTTGAGGTCCGACCGTCGGCCACGCGCGTCAGAAGACCACCCGGTCGCGGCCACCCTCTTTCGCCTCGTAGAGCTTTTCGTCGGCGCGCTTCATCCACGCCTGCGAAGCCTCCCGCGCGCGGAGCGTGGCGCCGCCGATGCTCACGGTCAGGCGCGCACCGCCCTCGAGCTCGAGCTGGCCCGCCATCTTCCGCAGCTCCTCGGCCACACGCTCGGCCTCCGGCGCGCCCGTACCAAACAGCAGCACCAGGAACTCCTCGCCACCAAGCCGGAAGACGCGATCGGCACGGCGCAGGCGGCTCCTCATCTGGCGTGCGAGCCGCCGAAGTGCTGCGTCACCCGCCGCGTGGCCGTGCACATCGTTGATCGCCTTGAACCGGTCGATGTCGAGAAGCAGGAGGCTCATCTCGGCGCCGCTGCGGTCGTTCTGGACGACGGCGTCCTCGAGGGTCTCGATCAGGAGCGAGCGGTTGAAGAGCCCGGTCAGCGGGTCGCGCACCGCAAGCTCCCGCAGCTGGTCGCGCTGGCCGGTGATGACCCGCACGAAGATCGCGGCGGAGAGGCTCACCATCACCGTGGTCGCGATCGCGCGAACCGCGAGCTCCGGCTCGAGCTGGATCCACGCCATCGGGAGCACAGCCCCGAGGAGCAGGGCGTTGGCGAGCCAGGCCATACGCTCCGGCAGCACGAAGAAAAAGGCGAGGCAGGCCGGGTAACACCACAGAACCCCGATGATCCCCTGGTCGCGGACCGAGACGAGCAGGAGATAGGTGATCGTCGGAACGAGCAGCACGAAGGCGAGCGCGGGGCTGTAGCTCCCCCGTCGACGGACAGACCAGGCCAGCCTGGCTGCGACGAGAAGAATCGGGATGGAGGCTGCTGCGTGGAGCAGGCGGCCCTGCAGCACGTCGTTCACGGCGAACGGGGCCACCACGACCATCGCCACCACGGCGAGCCCCACCGCCGTGCGGCGCATCTCCTGCGAGCTGCGAGGGTCGAGCATGCCGGGGTTCGTCTCCAGTGCGTGGTGTTCCCTCGGAACCCGGCCACGCGGCGCACACGTTAGCGCAAGGGACGCCGTGCGTGCAGTACGGAGCCGATGCTCGGCTATGCTCGGGCGCTCGCCCGACGAGAGCTCGGAGACACCCCATCGGGAGAAGGCTACGGTGCTGTTCAAGCGGCGCTTTCACGACGGACTGCGCAGGGGTGCGATCGATCGCACCTACCGCACCTGGGCTCGCCCGAAGGTGAAGGTCGGAGGCACGTATCGGTTCACCGCTTCCGACGTTCTGCGGGTCACCCATGTCGAAGCCGTCCAGGTCGGACACATCGACGCGGCTGCTGCGCAGGCTGCCGGCTTCGAGAGCGTGGACGAGCTTCGCCGCACTCTCGAGCAGACTGCGCGTCGGCGCCTCGCTCCGCGCGACGAGGTGTGGTGCGTCCGCTTCGCCCACGAAAAAGGCGCCGCCGACGCGACCCCTTCGAGCTTCGACCCTCAGGACGTCGACGTGATGGTGCAGCGCGTCGAAGCGATGGAAACCCGCAGCCGCAGCGGCCCATGGGCCTGGGCGACCCTCCGTCTGATCCGCTCGAATCCCCAGCGGCGCGCCGGCGATCTCGCGCCCCGTATCGGCTCCGAGCTCCAGGCTTTCAAGACCCGTGTCCGCAGGCTCAAGAAGCTCGGTCTCACCCGCAGCTTCGAGATCGGCTACGAGCTGACGCCCCTAGGCGAGGCGGTGCTGGAGCTGCGCGAGAGCGCCCCCTGACCCCGACCGGATAGGCTCGGGCGCAGCACACCCGAGCCAGCCTGCCCGCTCCGGGCCCACCGACCAGCTCCGCCACCCGCGGAGGGAGGACGCCATGATCCCGAATCGCCCCGCGCATCATGTGGTGCGCAGCCTTCTGACGACCGCAGTTCTCGCACTCGCTCTGCTCGCACCCAGCGCCGCGCTGGCCAAGGCCGCCAAGGACAGCCCCCGCGGCGGGCGGGACCTCGCGACGGTCGCCCCGGAGCAGGTCGGGCTGTCGTCGGAGCGGCTCGAGCGCCTCAACGAGGCGATGCAGGCGCTCGTCGACGACGGCAAGCTCGCCGGCATCACCACCATGATCGCTCGGCGCGGCAAGGTGGCCCACTTCGAGACCTTCGGCAAGCAGAACGTCGAGAAAGACATCCCCATGGCGAAGGACACGATCTTCCGCATCTACAGCATGACCAAGCCGATCACCGGCGTGGCCCTCATGATGCTGTACGAAGAGGGCAAGTTCCGCCTTTCCGACCCGGTCGCCAAGTACATCCCCGAGTTCGCCGACCTCGTGGTCGCGGCCGGAGTCGGCAAGAACGGGCCCCACACCGAAGAGGCCAACCACCCGATGACGGTGCGCGAGCTCATGAACCACACCGCCGGGCTCTCCTACGGGCTGTTCAGCAAGTCGCAGGTCGACGACATGTACACCGCCGCGAACGTCCTCGACTCGCGCTCGACGCTGAAAGACATGATCGACAAGCTGAGCGAGATCCCGCTGCGCCAGCAGCCCGGTTCCCGCTGGCACTACAGCGTCGCCGTGGACGTGCAGGGCTACCTCGTGGAGGTGCTCTCGGGCCAGCGCTTCGACCGCTTCCTCGAGGAGCGCCTCTTCGAGCCGCTCGGCATGCAAGACACCGCCTTCTGGGTCTCGCCCGACCGTGCGGCGCGCTTCGCGCAGGTGTACAACTACGAACAGGACGGCTCCCTCGTCGCGCGCGAGGGATTTGGCGGCAGCCGCAGCTACCTCGAGGAGGCCACCTTCTTCTCGGGCGGGGGCGGACTCGTCTCCACCAGCATGGACTACATGCGCTTCTGCCAGATGCTGCTCAACGGTGGCGAGCTCGACGGCGTGAGGATCCTGGCACCGCTCACGGTCGATCTCATGCGGCGCAACCAGCTCCCCCGGGGGGCCAAGGAGATGTCTCCCGGCACCGGCTTCGGTCTCGACTTCGCCGTCGTCACCGACCCAGTGGAGGCCGAGACCTACTCCAAGGGCGAGTACTACTGGGGCGGCGCAGCGGGCACGTGGTTCTGGATCGACCCGAAAGAAGACCTCGTCTTTGTCGGCATGATCCAGCAGTTTGGCCAGGGACGACCCGAGATGCGGGGGCTCACGCGCCGCCTGACCTACCAGGCGATCCTCGACCCCAACGACTGACCACGAAGCGCCGAGGGTGTCAGCCCTCGGCGCTCTCCAGAAACTCGGGGTTCTCCTGGAGCCAACTCCGCAGAAGACGCATTCCTTCGTCGTAGCTCACCCGTGGCTCCCACGCGAGATCTCTGCGCGCCGCAGAGATGTCGTACCAGTGGGCCGTCGAGAGCTGGCTCACCATGAACCGCGTCAGGGGCGGCTCCCGCTCGAGCCGCAGTAGCGTCCACACGGCCTCCACGACGGAGGCTGCGGCGCGGGCGAGGCCGGCCGGCACCGTACGCGTGACGGGCGGCATGCCGGCCACCCCGAGGAGGTCGTTGACGAACTTCGGACCGGGAACCGGCTCTCCCTGCGACAGGAAGTAGGCCCTGCCCGCACACGCTGCTCCAGGCTCCAGCCGGTCGCACGCCGCGATGTGGGCGTCGACCACGTTGTCGATGTAGGAGACGTCGACCGGCTGCGGCGCCCCGATCATGCGCAGCCGCCCACTCCGCGCGCGCTCGATGACGCGCGGCAGCGCGGAGGTGTCACCCGGGCCCCACACGAGGTGGGGGCGCAGCGCCACCGTCGCCAGCTGGTCGTCGTTGGCAGCGAGAACGGCCTGCTCCGCGAGTGCCTTCGTGGCCGGATAGTGCGCCTCGAAGCTTTCGGGGTACGGCGCGCTCTCGTCGACCCCGTCCACACTGTCACCGCCGTGCACCACGCTCGGCGTGCTCGTGAACACGAGGCGATCGACCCCGTGCTCGCGGCACGCGTCGATCACGTTCTCAGTGCCCGTCACATTGGTGCGGTGAAAGTCCTCGTAGCGGCCCCAGAGGTCGAATCGCGCCGCCACGTGGAACACCACGTCGCACCCTTCCGCGGCCTCCTGCACGTCGGCCGCGTCGCCGAGATCGCCCCGACTCTGCTCGATCCCCAGGTCGTCGAGCCGCGGGTAGCTCCCCCGGCTGAAGGAGCGCACCTCGTCCCCCCGCTCGCGCAGTGCTCTGGCGATGGCTCCCCCGATGAAGCCTCCGGCACCGGTCACCAGCGCTTTCACGACGCGTTCCACCTTCCGGCCGCCCACACGGTCAGCCGCTCACGTCCGATCTTCGCGTTGTGCCGCGGGTCGACCGGGAACTCGGGGTGCAGCAGGAACCCCTGTATCGCGCCGACGGCCGCGTGCCCGACGTCGCCCCGGGCGCGCAGCGACTCGAGCTGCGGCAGGACGTCACCCCACGCGGTCCCAGCGTCGAGCTCCACGCACAGGAGCGGCAGAACCTCGCCCGCGACCACCGGCCCGACGAGCGCTGTCCTTCGCACACCCGCGACGGTGTCGAAGATCTTCTCCGTGGGCACCGTCAGGAGGTCCCTCCCCTCGTGGACCACGCGCTGCGACTTGCGCCCGCAGAACCACAGCCTGCCCTCCCCGTCGCGCCAGCCGAGGTCACCCATCCGGTGCCAGACCTCGTCGCCGTCGGCGATCTTCGCGAGCTCCGTGTTGGCCACGTCGTCGTAGTACGCCTGCGTCACCATGGGGCCGCGCACCACGATCTCTCCGACAGCACCGTCAGGGACGCACAGACTCTCGTCCCAGCTGTGGATCGGCTCATCCGAGATGCCGACGATCTCGGTCCGGATCGTCGGGACGGGGGCCCCGACGCACACGCCGTAGCCCTTCTCCGTCTCGGGCCAGGTGTCCTGCACGATGGTGCGGCTGTCGATGCAGGCGATCGGCAGGCACTCTGTCGCTCCGTAGGAAGGCAGTACCTCCGCTCCGCTCTGCAGCATGCCGTGCCACAGCTCCATGGTCGGGCCCGGCAGAGGCGCGCCGGCGGCGATCACCCGCCGCAGGCCGGGCACCTGGCGCCCGCTGTCCTTCCCCGCCAAGCCGACGGTGCGGAGCAGCGCGGGAGAGCCGAACATCGTGGTCACACCAAAGCGCTCGATCGGCGCGAACACCTCCTCGGGGTCGACCTCGGCAGGTCTGGTGGGATCCATGTCCGGGATCACGGTGGTCATGCCGAGCGCCGGATCGAAGAGCGCAAACAGCGGGAAGGTCGGCAGGTCGACTTCGCCCGGCTCGATGCCGAAGAGCGCCCGGATCGACTCCACCTGGGCGACGAACGCGCGGTGGGTGTAGACGACACCCTTGGGTGGCCCCGTGCTGCCGCTGGTGAAGAGAATCGCGGCGGTGTCGGTCGGGCTCGTCTCCGGGAGCACGTGTCCCGCTCGGAGCCGCTCCTCCCCGAGCTGCTCGATCTGGCCGAGGGTCCTGCCGCCCCAGAACCACCGGCGCCCCACGGTGATCTTCTGGCGCACGAACGGACGCGCCCAGCCCAGGATCACGCGCGCGGCATGGGCGACAGGAATGCCGATGAAGGCGGTCGGGGCGGCACGGTGCAGGCACCGTGCGAGACCCTGACGCCCCAGACCTGGGTCGATCATCACCGGAACGACGCCGGCCTTGAACATGCCGAAGGTGAGCGCAAACAGCTCCGGGCTGGGGCGCACCATCAGCGCAGCGCGATTGCCCTTCCTCACACCACCGGCCTCCAGGCCCGCGGCAATGCGACTCGAGCGCTCGTCGAGCTCGCGGTACGTCATCTCGGTGTACACGCGGCGGCTCGTGCCGGCCGTGCTCTCGAAGTGCCGGGTCGGGAAGTACATCGCCACGGCGTCCGGCTGGAGCGCCGCCATGCGCGGCAGGTAGTCCGCAACGTTGCCTGGAGCGTCGGTCACCGGGCGACGCCCAGGAAGTCGAGCACCAGGCCCTCGATCTCTTCCGGCGCGTCCTCGAGCACGTAGTGGCCGCAGTCGGGGAACTGGTGCACCTTGGCGCGCGGCAGCTTCTGACGCCAGACCTCGAGAAAGTGCTCGTCGAAGACGAAGTCGCGATCACCCCAGCAGATGAGGGCCGGGAGGTACGCGAACCGGTCGAGGCGGTCGCCCACGCCGGCCACGACGTCGTACCCCGGGTCCTCCGGAGCCAGCGGAATGTCCTGCACGAAGCGCAGCACGGCGCGCCGGCTGTCCCAGCTGTCGTACGGTGCGAGGAGGCCCTTGCGCACCGCGGGCTCGAGCCTGCGCCGCGTCACGCACCACCTCGCCGCGCCGCGCGAGAAGGCGTTGAGCCCCCGAACGAGCCCTGCTCCGAGAGCCGTGTTGCGTGCCCACCACAGCGACCGAGGCAGCGGCTTGGTCGCGGGCAGCGGGAAAGCCGCCGTGTTGAGCAGCACCAGCTGGCTCACGAGCTCGGGGTGCCGATCGGCCCACCCGAAGCCGATCATGCCGCCCCAGTCGTGGACCATGAGCGTCACCTCCGACAACGCCAGGTGCTCGGCCAGGTGGTCGATGTCGGCAATGCGCCGCTCGAGCGTGTACGCGTACTCCTCGTCCGGAGGCATGGCCGACTTCCCGCACCCGATGTGGTCGGGAACGATGACTCGATGCGTCGCACGCAGCGCCACGATGAGACGCCGCCAATAGAAGGACCAGGTGGGGTTGCCGTGCAGCATGAGCACGGCCGGTGCGTCCGGACTCCCTTCGTCGAGGTAGTGGAGCTGGTGCCCTCCGTCCACCTCGAGCCAGTTCGGGCGAAACGGATACAGCTCCTGGGAGACGGGGCGCATGCGGCGGCCCGTCTACCAGTGGATCTCGGCCATGCTGCAGTTGAGCCCCGAGCCGATTCCCATGAGGGCAATGCGACTCCCCGACTGGACGCGACCCATCTCGAGCGCCTTCGAAAGGACGATCGGAACGCTCGCGGGGCCGACGTTGCCGAACTCCGGGTAGATCGCCAGGATCTTCGAGAAGTCGAGGCCAAGCGCCTGCGCCAGCTTGTCGGTGTGCGCGCGGCTCACCTGATGCAGCACGAGCTCGTCGAGCGCGTTCGTCACCCAGCCGAACTTCTCCTTGGCCGTTTCGAAGGTGCGGTGCGCGAGCTCGATGCCCGCCACCAGGAGGGTCTGGGTGTCGGTGACCATGCCGTCCACCTGGCCCCGACAGAGCTGGTTGTGCTCCGTCGCGGCGAGGGTCACACCTCCCTTGAACGCGTGCCCCGAATCGACCAGATCGTCCCGCCCGAGGACCATCGCGGCAGCACCGGAGCCGAGGGTCAGCGTGGCGAAGTTGTCCCGGAAGACCTCGTCGCTGGCGCCCATCTCGTTGAGGCGGCGGATCGTGCTCTCCACGACGAAGCGACTGCTCTCGCCGTCGACCACGATGCCGTAGTCGATCTGGCCCCGCTCGATCATGTTGCCGACGATCTCCATGCCGTTCAGGAAGCCGAGGCAGGCGTTCCCGAGATCGAAGTTCATGCAGCTCGCATCGAGGCCCAGGTTGCCGTGCACGAGGCAAGCCACCGACGGCTCGATGTAGTCGCGGCACACCGACGTGTTGATGAGCACGCCGAGTCGCCGTCGATCGATGCCCGAGGCCTGGATCGCCTTCTCCGCCGCGAGCGTGGCGGCGTCGCTGGGCTTGAACCCACGGTCCCACCAACGGCGAGCGACAATTCCTGTCAGGCCCTCCAGCATCCCCGCCGGCGCCTTCATGGCCGACAGAGCCGGGTGGAGGAGCTCCTCGAGATGCGCAGACGTGATGCGGTGGGTCGCGTCGACGTGAGCCACGCCTGCGATCTGGACCCGGTGAAAATGCATGAGGCGCAGAATACCGTCAGAACGGGGCAACAGCCAGTGTTTTCGAGCCTCCTCGTGCGCCTCTTTCAGGCCGCGAGACGGGCCAGAGCCAAGGCGAGAACCGCAACACCTGCCGCCAGGTCGGCCGACTCCGTGAGCTCGTCCGGGCGGTGGGAGATCCCATCCCGCGAGGGCACGAAGATCATGGCCGCAGGGCACACCAGACTCATGAACGTCGTGTCGTGGTAGGCGTAGCTGCCCAGCTCGCAGAAGCTCAGTCCGAGGGCCTGTGCGGACGCGGTGACCGCCGCGACGGCCTCCGGGCTCGCGTGGGCCGCAGGATCCTGATGGAGCACCGCAACCTCGACCCGGGCCCCGAAGCGCTCCGCTTCTTCCTCCGCAGCTCCCACGAGCTGTTCGAGGAGAGCGTCGCGCGAGGCCGTCTCGCGATCGCGCACGTCGACCGAAAGCTGCACCTCGGAGGGGACGCTGTTCGTGGCGCCCGGGAACGGCACGAACTGGCCCACGGTGCACACGGCGGCTTCGCTCTGGGACGCCAGGGCCAGCTCTCTGCACCGGCTCCCGAACGACGCGGCCGCGGCGAAGGCGTCGGCGGTGCGCTCCGCCATGAGCATGGCGCCGGCGTGGCCACCCTGACCCAGGAAACGGAGGCGGAGGGTGGCGGAGGCCGAGATGTGGGTCACGACACCAATCTGGAGCCCGGCCGCCTCGAGGCGCGGGCCCTGCTCGATGTGCAGCTCGAGCCAGTTGGAGTAGTGGCCAGGTGGTAGCACGGACTCGGCGAGCGGCCGGTCGAGCCCCACCGCATGGCGGAGCTGCCGGAGCGTCGACTGGCCGTCCTCCGCAACGAGGGCGTCGGCCTCCTCCGCGTCGAGAAAGCCGCTCAAGATGCGACTCTGGAGGCACCCCACCCCGAACACGGTGGGCTCTTCGGCGAAGTCGAGCAGCTCGATCGGTCTGCGGAGCTCCGCGCCCGCCGAGCGGAGGGCCGCGATCGCTTCGAGCCCGCCCAGCACCCCGACGGTCCCGTCGTAGCGCCCCGACTCCGGAATGGCGTCGATGTGCGACCCGGTGGCCACGGCGGGAAGGCCGGGGTCACATCCCGGCGGCTCCCAGCGGGCGAAGAGGACACCCGCCGGATCCTCCCGCACGGCCAGGCCTTCGGCGGCACAGAGCTCCTCCAGGTACCGCCGCGCGGCACGATGCTCCGGAGAGAACACGCGCCGCGTCACACCGCGGGGGTCTCGCGTCGGTTCCGAGTGACCGGCGAGAGCGTCGAGCCGTTCCTGGAGGCGCTGCGCGGAGACTGCGCCGGCGATCTTGGCGTCAGCCGGCGCGCTCATACGCCTCGCGGAGCCACCCGATCAGCTCGGCGTCGATCTCACCGAGCTCCGTCACGCTCACCTGGTGGCTCGTCATCGCGCTCCCCTTGCTCGCCACGAGGCGGGCCGTCGGGGTGTCGCCCTTCAGCTGGATGCCGATGTCCATGCGCGTCTTCGTGGCGGGCTTCACGAGGGCAAACTGCTTCTTTCGGCGAAGGCTGACGTAGGCCTTCTTCGGCGCGACCTCCACGTCGTCTCCCCAGTTCGTCACCTCGGCGAGGATCGCATCGTAGAACGGCCGCAGCCCGGCCTTCCCGCCGGCGTACTGCGCCTCGATCAGATCTTCATCGCTTCCCTGAGCCTGGCCGCTGTTCAGGGCCTGGTGGGCGATCAGGCTCGCGAAGCCGTGCGTGACGCCGTGCTCCGACTTGAGGAACCGGACCATCTGGCCGTGCTTCTCGAGCGACTCCGCCTGCAGTAGCTTCAGCCACTCGGCCAGCGGCCGCCCCGTCTTCTCCTCGACGTTGCCCAGCATCTTGCGGGCCATCTCTTCCGGTGTCGCCACGGTCGTGTCCTCTCTTGCTGTGGGGGCTGCTCGCTCCGACGGTCCTCTCGGCGGCCCGGTCACTCCGGCAGGCGCAGAGCGATCATCTCCGGCACGCTCCCCGCCAGCGTCAGCACGATGTACTGACGGCCGTCCTGCATGTAGGTCATGGGTGTGCCGAGACCGCGCGCCGGCAGGCTCACCTCGGCCAGCAGCTCGCCCGTGCGCTTGTCCCGTGCCACGAGCCGGGGGCCTCCGAACTCCTCCGGCGCGGTCTGCCCATGGATGAGCAGCGTCTTCGTGACCAGAGGTCCGGTGTACTGATCGCCGCCGAGATCCGGCAGCTCGACGTCCTTCAGAAGCTCGTGACTCTTGATCGCTGCGCCGTCGCCGATGGGCTTCATCCACGCGTGATCGCCCGAGTTGAGATCGATCGCGGTCATCCGCGTGTACGGCGGCTTGAAGAGCGGCAGGCCGTCCGGCATGGTCGGCCGCGGGCCGCGGCCCCCATGTGTGTAGTCCAGCGTGCCGCCCTTCTCCGGATCGGGCTGGTAGAAGTGGATCACCGAAAAGACGTTCCGGGACGGCACGTACAAGAGCCCGGTCTCGGGATCGACGGCGGCACCGCTCCAGTTGGCGCCGCCGCCTGCAGACGGGCGCATGAGGGTTCCCTGCGTGCCACCTTCCACGGCCAACGAGGGCGGCGTGAACATCGGGCCCAACTTGAACTGGCTGACGGCCTCTTCCGCCATCTCCCGCAGCTCGGGAGTGAAGTCGACGAGGTCGTCGATCGCCACACCCTGATACTCGAAGGGCGCCGGCCGGGTCGGGAAAGGCTGCGTCGGCGACGCGACGTCGCCGGGCATCGTCTCCTGCGGGACCGGCTTCTCGACGATGGGCCACACCGGCTCTCCGGTGGCCCGGTCGAAGACGAAGGTCTCCCCCTGCTTCGTGACCTGCGCCACGGCCTTGATCGTGCGGCCATCGACCGTGATGTCGACGAGGTTCGGCGCAGCCGGAATGTCGTAGTCCCAGAGTCCGTGGTGCACGAACTGGAAGTGCCAGACCTTCTCGCCGGTCTCGACGTTCACGCACACCAGGCTCTCGGAGTAGAGGTTGTCGCCGGGTCGGTGCACGCCGTAGAAGTCGTTCGTGGCCGTGCCGGTCGGCAGGTAGACGTACCCCAGCTCCTCGTCGCCGCTCATCATCGACCACACGTTGACGTTGCCCGAGTACTTCCAGGAGTCGTCGCCCCAGGTCTCGACCCCCTCGTCCCCCTCCTGGGGAACGGTCCGGAAGACCCAGCGCATCTCGCCCGTGCGCGCGTCCCAGCCTCGCACCCAGCCCGGGATGGCCTCCTTCTTGATGCGCCGATCCGCGATGGAGGCGCCGGTGATGACCACGTCGCGCACGACGATCGGCGGCGACTGCATCGAGTAGAGCAGCGCTCCGAGGTAGTCCTTCTCTCCCCGATTGGCCCGCGGCAGGTCCTTCATCAGATCGACGCGGCCGTTGACACCGAAGCTCGGGATCGGGCGCCCGGTTTTTGCGTCGACGCCGATCAGATAGCCGTCGCCGGTGCCCCAGTAGATGCGCTCGTCCCCTTCACCGTCCGTCCAGTAGGCGACGCCACGCTGGTTCCAGATGACGCTCATGGTCGTCGTTCCGGCCTCGTAGCTCTTGGGGTTGTAGATCCACTTGGTGCGGCCGGTCGCGGCGTCGAGGGCCACCCCCTGCGCGATCGGCGTGTTCAGGTAGAGGGTGTCCCCCACCATCAGGGGCGTCGCCTTGAGGTTGCGGATGAACGGCGGGCGACCGGCCCGCCAGCGGTCGGGCTTCTCCTCGTTGAGCTGGTCGAAGATGACGCGGTGGTCCGCCCACCACTCGCCGCCCGACTCGTCCTTGCTCAGGAAGGCGTCGGCCGTGGTCCAGCGCCAAGCGACCTCGAGCTCGGCGAAGTTGCCGGCGTCGATCTGGTCGAGAGCGGAGTACTTCGTGCTGCCACGATCCCCGCCGTAGCTGTGCCACTCCCCCTCCTTGGCGCCGTGCTGCGCAACGGCTGGCACGGCCAGGAGAGACCACACGAGCACCAGAGAGAGCGCCGTTTCTCTTCGCATTTTGAGCCTCGCAGTCGGAATTGGAGGCCCTAGTGTACGCAAGGGCCCACCCGCGTCGCGACGCGTCAGCGCGTAGCATGTGTCTTTCAGGAGTACTCCACAGTGAACGAGCCTCAGGAACACCTGACGGAGCTTCTCGGCCGCTGGCGGGCTGGTGACGCCGCCGCGACGGACGACCTGTTCCAACTGGTGCACCACGATCTCCGCCGAATTGCGGCCAACCTCTTCCGGGGGGAGCGCGGCAACCACACGTTGCAACCCACCGCCGTCGTGAACGAGGCCTTCGTCCGTCTGCTCGGGCTGCGCGACATGGAGTGGCAGAACCGTCAGCACTTCTTCTCCTTTGCGGCCACGTCCATGCGAAGGGTCCTGGTCGATCACGCCCGCGGTCGCGACGCCGAGAAGCGCGGAGGCAACTGGATCCGGACCGAGATCCCGGGGTCGCTCGGCGACTGGACCGATCCCGTCGACGTGCTGGCGCTCGAGCACGCGCTCACGGAGCTCGAGAAGATCGATCCCGAGCGCGCCGAGCTCGTCTCGCTGCGGTTCTTCGCCGGGATGAGCATCGACGAGGTGGCCGAGATGACGGGCGTCTCGCGGCGCACCGTCATGCGACGCTGGCAGATCACGAAGGCGTGGCTCCAAACTGCGCTCGAGAAGGGCGGCGACGCCTCGAGCTGAGGCGAAGGGAACGAGGAATGAGCGACGAGCTGGGCAATACCGCACCCGACGAGCGCGCGACCGCCGCCTGGCACGAGGTGGAGCGCCGGGCGATGGCCCTCGCCGAGCGGGCACTCGAGGAGGCCCCGGACGGGCCACTCGCCTGGCTGGGCGGAGTCGCGAACGAGCAGCCCGTGGTGCTGGAGAGAGCCCGTGAGCTCGTGGGGCTCTCGAACGGAGCCACCACGCTCGAATCGCACGCGTCGCACGGCTTGGCCTCGGTCGCAGACATCAACTCGGGCTCGCGACTCGGCAACTACGTCGTGGAGCACGAGATCGGCCGGGGCGGCATGGGCGTCGTGTACCAGGGGCGGCGCGCCGATGACGCCTTCGATCTCGAGGTCGCGATCAAGGTCATGCGACCTGTCGTGGGCCTGTCACCCCAGCGCTTCGAGTCGGAGCGCCACATCCTGGCGCGCCTCGATCACCCCCACGTGGCACGAATCCTGGACGGTGGCCGCACGGACCAGGAGCTCCCCTACCTCGTCATGGAGCTCATCGAGGGAGCTCCGATCGACCGCTACTGCGACCATCAACGGCTCGGGGTTCGGGAGCGAATCGAGCTCTTCCTGCGCGTCTGCGACGGCGTCGCGCACGCGCACCGCAACCTGGTCGTCCATCGTGATCTCAAGCCAGGCAACATCCTCGTCACGAACGAAGGCCAACCCAAGCTCCTCGACTTCGGCATCGCGAAGCTGATGGAGGCGGACGGCCCCGCGGAAGCGACGGTGTTCGGCCTCGGAGCCATGACGCCCGAATACGCCAGCCCCGAGCAGGTGCGGCGCCAGCCCATCACCGTCGCGACCGACGTGTACTCCCTCGGCGTGATCCTCTTCGAGCTGATCACCGGCGAGAGGCCCTACACGCTCGACGACCGGAGCCCCAGCGGCATCGAGCGGGTCGTCTGCGAGACGACGCCTCCGCTGCCGAGCTCGAAGGTCCGCGTCGAATCGGCGAAGGAGCTCGCTGCCCGCCGTCGGTCGACGCCGGACCAGCTCTCGAAGCAGCTTCGCGGCGACCTGGACTCCATCGTGCTCGCGGCGCTCGGGAAAGAGGAGTCGGAGCGCTACGCCACGGTGGATGCGCTGACGCGCGACCTCCGCAACTACCTCGAGGGACGCCCCGTCGAGGCGCGGCGACAGACCTGGCTCTACGTGGTGCGCCGCTTTCTGGCGCGCAATGCACGGCAGACCGCCCTCGCCGCAGCCGCGCTGGCTCTGATCCTGGCCGGCGCGACGACGGCAATCGTGCAGAGCCTGCGCGCCCAGGAGCAGGCGCAGATCGCGGTTGCAGAGTCCGAGAAGCTGGCTACGGTCAACCTCTTTCTCGAGAACATGCTGCGGTCCGGGGATCCGCTGATCGGCTCCGGCCCCGACACCACCGTGCAGGAGTTCCTCGAAGGGGCGCTCGGCCGACTCGACGAGCTCGACGCCGTGTCGAGAGCCAACCTCGCGCGGACGATCGGCGAGACGTACTTCAACCTCGGCATGGCCGACGAGGCGGTGGCCGCGCTGGAGGCGGAGCGCGACCGAGCGCACCGCCTGCTCGGCTCCGAGCACGAGGAGTCCGCCTACCTGGACTTCGTGCTCGCCAAACAGCTGCTCGAGCTCGGGAACGCCGAGCGTGGCCTGCAGCTCCTGGAGGATGCGGCTCCGGTCATGTACCGGGTGCGGCCGCAGGACACGGCCACCGTTCACACGGAGCTCGCCAACGGCTACGCGATGCTCGATCGGCCAGAGGAGGCCGAGCGTGAGTACCGCCGCGGGGTCCAGCTCGCGCGCGCGCAGGCGACCGCCCCTGGAGACCTGGCGGTCAAGCTGCAGAACTTCGCCGTCTTCCTCGGCAGCTACGGCCGCTTCGACGAGTCGGAACGCCTGTTGCGCGAAGCCTTGGCGCTCGTCGAGGCTCAGGCCGAGGCGCCTGGGGGCGAGCACCTCCCCGTTGCGCCCCAGGTGCGGTCGAGCCTCGCGGCGACGATCAGCTTCGTCCGGCCGGACGATCCGGAGGTTCTCGCGCTCCACGCGCGCTCGATTGCCGAGTTCGACCAGCTCCTCGGGCCGCAGCACCCGACGACCATCGGCGCGCGCAACCTGCTGGCGAACGCGTCGTGGAACGCCGGGCGCATCGAGGACGGGCTCGAGATCGCGACCCCCAATCTGCAGCTCGCCCGAGAGCACCTGCCGGAGGATCACCAGCAGCGCTCCTATGCCGGCCAGGTCTACAGCGGGCTCATGGTGGCCGCAGGCCGTGCCCGGGAGATCGAAGAGACCATCCGCTTCGTGATCGACCAGCGTCGCCAACGCCTGCCCGAAGGACACTGGCTCGTGGCATCGTCCGAGACGCTCCTCGGAGCCTGTCTGGTGGATCTCGGGCGCTGGAGCGAGGCGCGGGAGATCCTTGAGCGCAGCCACGCGACGCTGTTGGAGCATCGCGGCCCCGACGACGCCAACACGGTGCGCGCGGCCCAGCTGCTCGAGCGAGCCCGCGCGGGCGGCTAAGGCTGGCACAGCTCCTGTACGATCGGTCGGCATGACCGGGCGCCAGACCAGCCAGGCCACCCCCCAGCCCGACGTCGACGAAGCGAGCTTCGAAGAGCGTCTGGAGGGCGCCCTGCGCGACTCTCTTCCCGGCTTCGTGGAGCTTCTGCAGGCGAGCCGGCTCACCGGCGGCGCGAGCAAGGAGATGTATCGCGTCGTCGTCTCCACCGAGGCAGGCGAAAAGACCCTGGCACTCCGTCGCAACTGGGGGGAAGCGAAGCCCAGCCGGCCGGGCCGGGGGGTCACGCTCTCGGCCCTTCTCGTCGAAGCCGAGCTGATGAGGCGAGCCGGCGAGGCCGGTATCCCCAGCCCCGCGATCGAGCTCGTCCTGCAGGGCGACGACGCCCGCAACCACGGCCTCGGCGAAGTCTTCTTCATGGAGTGGGTCGATGGCGAGACCCTGGGTGGACGCATCGCCAAAGCGCCGCACCTCGCCGGGGCGCGTGCCGTCATGGCGCGCCAGTGTGGCGACATTCTCGGGCGGCTGCAGCAGATCGACATCCAACGCGACGGCCTGTCCGAGCGGCTGCACGAGTACACGGCCGCCGAGGTGGTCGAACAGACGTACGAGGGATACCTCGCGCTCGAGATGCCGGTCCCCACCATCGACCATGCCGCGCAGTGGCTGCGCGCCCACCTGCCGCCTGTGGTGCCTCCAGCCCTGGTCCACGGCGATTTCCGCAGCGGCAACGTGATCGTCGACGAGAAGGGCATCGCCGCGGTCCTCGACTGGGAGAACGCCGGCCTCGGAGATCCGCTCCGCGATCTCGCCTGGGTGTGCGTCAACTCGTGGCGTTACGGAGTCAGCGAGAAGCCCGTGGGTGGCTTCGGGGAGATCGACGACCTCTTCGCCGGCTACGAGGCACACACCGGGGAGCCCGTCGACCGGGACGCGTTCCACTTCTGGCAGGTCTTCGGGAGCTTCTGGTGGGCGTGCACCACTCTCCGACTCGCGAGCTCGTATCGCGACGGGACGGTGCGCTCGTCCGACCGCGTCGTGATCGGGCGACGCTGCAGCGAGGCTGAGATCGACCTCGTGAATCTGCTGGTGCCCGGGCCCCTCCTGCCGGACGCCGAGGAGGCGCCCGCAACCTCCGAGCTCGCATCGATCCCCGAGCTCGTCGAATCGGTCCGCGACTCGCTCGAGCAGGAGCTCCTGCCCGGCGCTTCCGGGCGCGAGAAGTTCCTCGTTCTCGTCGCGCTGCAGAGCCTTGGCATCGTGCACCGTCAGCTCACGCTGGGGCCGGAGACCGAGCGCCTGGAGGTCAAGCGGATCTCCGCGCTCGTCGGCGCGTCGCCGGACACCCCGCTCCAGGAGCTGCGCCGCCGGCTCTGCGAGTGCATCCGCGAAGGCTCCCTCGGGCTCGAGGACGAAGCCCTCCAGCGGCACCTCCGCCACACCGTCGTGGCCCGCATTCGGATCGACCAGCCACGCTACTCCGGCCTCCGCGAAGCGCAACGGCTCGCAGAAGCCTCTTCCTAGATCCGGGTCCCCACCGTTCTCAACTCTGAGGAGCTCGCCGATGGACTTCGAATACAACACCAAGACCACGGAGCTGCTGGACCAGCTCCGTCGCTTCATGGACCGGCACGTCTATCCCAACGAGGTGAAGGTGCATCACCTCGGCGCACAGGACCCCAACGCAGTTCCGGAGTTCACCGCACCGATCAAGGCCAAGGCCAAGGCTGCGGGCATGTGGAACTGGTTCCTGCCGCTCGAGTACGGCGACCTCAGTGGCGGCCTGACAAACCTCGAGTACGCGCCCCTGGCCGAGGAGATGGGCAAGGTGGGGTGGGCCTCGGGGCTGTTCAACTGCGCCGCGCCGGACACCGGCAACATGGAGGTTCTGGCCAAGTTCGGCAGTGACGCGCAGAAGGAGCAGTGGCTGCAGCCGCTCCTCGAGGGTGAGATCAGGTCCGCGTTCCTCATGACGGAGCCGCAGGTCGCGTCCTCGGACGCCACGAACATCGAGACCCGGATCGTGCGCGACGGCGACGACTACGTCGTCAACGGCCGCAAGTGGTGGTCCTCGGGGGTCTTTCACCCCGAGTGCAAGATGCTGATCGTGATGGGCAAGACGGACACCGAGGCACCTCGCCATCAGCAGCAGAGCATGATCCTGGTTCCGGCTGACGCCGCGGGTGTGGAGATCGTTCGCCCGCTGCCGGTGTTCAACACGTACCACTACCCCTCCGGCCACGCCGAGGTGCGGCTGAACGACGTGCGCGTACCGGCCGAGAACCTGATCCTCGGCGAGGGCCGCGGCTTCGAGATCGCCCAGGGGCGACTCGGGCCTGGACGCATTCACCACTGCATGCGCCTCGTGGGCCAGGCCGAGCGCGCTCTGGAGTACATGTGCCGCCGCGTCACCGAGCGGGAGACCTTCGGCAAGTCGGTCGCCGACTACAGCAGCATCCGGCAGGACATAGCGCTGTCGAAGTGCGAGATCGAGCAGGCACGCCTCCTGGTACTCGCGGCGGCCGACGCGATCGACCGGAAGGGCTCGAAGGAGGCGAAGCAGCTGATCTCCATGATCAAGATCGTGGTTCCCAAGATGACGGCGACGGTCGCCGATCGTGCGATCCAGGCGTTCGGCGGCAAGGGGGTCTCCAACGACACGCCCGTCGCCAACATCTACGTGCAGGCACGTTTCCTCCAGATCGGCGACGGCCCGGACGAGGTCCACATGTACCAGCTCGGCCGCAACGTCATCCGAGACACCCTGGCCCAAGAGCGCCTCCATGTCCCCTACTTCGACGAGGTCGACGTCTGACCTGATCCCCCGCCCGTAACTCGTGCTCGTTCTCGGCGTACCATCGTCAGAACGAAACAGGAACCAGGAGACCCCGATGCGCAACAGGCCCCTTCTCCAGACCCTCCTCCCCGCCGTCCTTTTGGCGCTGGTCGGCGCGAGCTCCGCCCCCGCGGCCGAGCTTCTCGACGCAGACGCCGCGCGCCGCGCGGTCCAGGAGCTCGGCGCGCAGGCTCTGAAGGAGGGCGCCGTCGGACTCTCGGTGGCCGTGGCCTACGGCAACGACATCGTCGTCTCGGAGGGCTTCGGCAAGATCGAGCTCGAGCACGACGTGGCCGCGAACCCGCAGTCGATGTACCGCATCGGCTCGATCACCAAGCAGTTCACCGCCGCGCTCATCATGCAGCAGGTCGAGGCCGGCAAGATCGGGCTCGACGACGACATCAACGAGTACATCGAGTACCCGACGGGGGAGCACACGGTGACCGTGCGGCAGCTGCTCACCCACACCTCGGGGATCAAGAGCTACACCGGCCTCGGTGAGGAGTGGCGCAAGACCGTGCCCCTCGAAATGACCCACGAGGAGCTCCTCGACTTCGTGAGGGACAGACCCTTCGACTTCGCCCCCGACGAGAAGTGGCTCTACAACAACACCGGCTACTACATGCTCGGGATGATCCTGGAGAAGGTCACCGGCGAGACGTTCGCGGACCTCCTCCTCCAGAAGGTGGCGGAGCCTCTCGAGCTCAGCCGCACGCGCTACGGCTCGAACGGCGACATCATCCCCAACCGGGCTCAGGGGTACGGCGTGGGTGAAGACGGAGAGCCGCGCAACGACGCACTCATCGGCATGACGCAGCCCGGCGCGGCCGGCGCCATGCTGTCGACCGCAGAGGACCTGCTGCAGTGGCAGCGCGCGCTCATTGGCGGGGCGGTCGTCAGCGCAGACAGCTACCGGCAGATGACCACTCCACACAAGCTCGCGAACGGTGAGGCCACGGCCTACGGATTTGGCCTCCAGCTCGACGAAGCCTTCGGCATGCGCACCGTGCGCCACGGCGGCGGCATCAACGGGTTCAACTCCATGCTCGTGCACTACCCCGAGACGGGCGTCGGCATCGCCGTGATCTCCAACAGCGAGGGCTACCGCGCCTCGAAGCTCACGCGGGAGATCGCCAAGGCCGTCCAGCAGATCGAGGTCGAAGTCGCCGATCTCGAGGTCTCACCGGACGAGCAGAAGAGGCTCTCCGGCGTCTACGTGCTCGACGACATCGGTCTGGAGATCACGGTCCGCGGCCGCGGCCAGCACCTCTTCTTCGAGCCGGCCGGCCAGCGCGAAGAGCGCATTCTGCGGCAGGAGGACGGACGCTACCTGTCCGAGAGTGACGACGCGATTGTTCTCCGTTTCGACGCAGGCTCCCCCGCTCCAGGCTTCAACCTGAAGCAGGGCGTCGACCTCAAGGCCAAGCGCAAGAAGTGAGCCGCTAGCCCTCGGGGGTGAACCAGATCGGCGACGACCAGGCGCGCTCTCGAATGGTGGGGCTCACGTCGCGCCGTGGCTCGACACCTTCCCGGAGGGCATCCCAGGTCGACCAACGACACGTCGGATTCTCGAGCACGCGCACGTAGTAGAAGGCGCGCTGCGACGGATCGAAGGTCGGGTCGTTCCACACCGCCTTGAGCTCGTCGCTTCCGGCGTCAGCCGAGATCTCGCAGGTCGCGAGATCCACGGTCGCACCGTTGTCCGGACAGCGGTTCGTGGCAGGGTCGACCGCCGCGCCTCCCGAGCAGGCGACGTCGAAGACCTGCTCCTGCGTGGTGCCGCCCGCGGCCCAGCCTTTGACCACCTGCACGCGATCGAGAGGCGCACCCAGGGCGTCTCGCACCGCCCACACGGCGAAGCTCGGTGCCGCACCGCCGCCCAGATCGCCCCCCATCGGCACGCCTTCGGCGTAGGCACGCGCGAGGAAGTCGGGGCCGTCCAGCGCACCCTCCTCGAAGGGGCCAGCGAAGAAGCGCACCTTGATCCGCGAGCCCGACGTGGCGAACGTCTCCTTGCGCCGCATCGCATCGAAGATCGCCTCGCGCGTGTTCTGCTGCGCCCAGACTCCGGCCAGGCCGGAGGCGCCCCACGTGTAGTAGTAGGTGTCGCGGAAGGTGCGGCCCGAGCCGTCCTCCGTGCGGGTGGGTGCGTCGGACGCTGCAGGAGGTGCGTCAGCCCACGACTGGTTGCGCCCACTGCCCGGCACCGAGCCGCGCAGCATGGGCTCCGCGTCGAGAATGCCGACCTTCGACCAGTAGTTCTCCTCGCTGAACGAGCCCGCGGCGACGTGCGTGTCGCTCGAGCCGATCAGGCCGAACTTGTACGGGTTCTCGAGCCCCTGCTCCTCCAACGCGAGCC
This sequence comes from Candidatus Multivoraceae bacterium, assembly GCA_965223385.1. Classification (GTDB taxonomy): domain Bacteria; phylum Acidobacteriota; class Thermoanaerobaculia; order Multivoradales; family Multivoraceae; genus JBCCLJ01. The sequence continues at coordinate 843,690 of CBDCWR010000005.1, forward strand.
CCCGACGGTAGGCATCGCGCACATAGCTGCCTTCGGGCTGCGAGAGGATCGTCGTGGCCACCTTGTACGGCATGATCTCGAAGTTGGCCCACTCGTCGTTCGGCGACAGCGCAGGGTGGGTCTCGGAGGTTCCTTTGACCTGCGTCACCTCGACGATCGGCTCGTTGCGCATGCGCTGCTGGGCGTAGGCGTCGTCGAGCGCTCCTCCCTCGTAGGTGGCCATCTCGAACATGCGTCCGCCGGAGCCGTTGGAGTTGTGCGGAATGGCCAGGGCATCCATCCCCTGCGCTCGCCAGGCGTCCATCGTCTCCCAGAGGTCTTCGGGGTTGCTCGATTCGAGACGCCCGAAAGGAGCGGGTGGAGCCTCCGAGCCGCGGAAGACGACGTTGCGATGGAGGTTGTCGTTGGCTCCGCCGCCCGACGTGTACTCATAGGCGATGAACGTGGTGAACGTGCCGGGGTCGTTGTGCCTCTCCGCCGCGTCGACGATCTCGCTCCAGGCCGTGCGCACGACGCCCGCATCAAGGGCCTCTGCCGTGCCTTCGTCGCCGCGAAGGTACGGCGCCATGCCGACGAACACAGCTCGCCGCTCCTCGGCCGCATCGGCATCGCGCATCTGCTGCGCGATCGGATGGTCGTACGCCGGCGACCCCTCCTGGGTCATCTCGGGCAACATGCCGAGGTACATCGCGTGGTCCGACACGCCCTGGAAGTCGAGCGGCCGGTCGAGCTTCATCTCGAAGCCGGCCGGGTGCTGGATCCCTCCCCCCTTCGCGAACACGTAGGCGTCGTCCGGGCTGGCCTTGGTGCCGAAGATGAAAGCGTCGAACGAAAACCGGGTGTGCACGTGGACGTCGCCGAAGTACGCCTCACGATGCTCGTGGAACTCCACCTCCTCGGCAGCCGCCGACTCGGTCTCACCGCCATCGCTGGTCTCCGACGCGGCGCAGCCCGCGAAGACCAGCAAGGCCGTCCCGAGCAGCGCTGCAGAGGAGCCGTGCCGGGCAGTCAGCGGGCTCTGGCGAAGCAACGATGAGGTGGCGGAAGACACGCGGGGCATTTGGAGGCTCACGGCAGCTCCTCGGAGAAGTCGACGTCGTCGGGGCGGAACGGGAAATCTAGCACCGCAGAAGAGCGGAGCCGACCGCTACCCGGCAAAGCCACCTTCGAGCGCCGGCTCGCAATCACCGTCGAGAGAGTCGATCCACTCGCGGATGAGTGCGACGCCCTCGCGGTGCACGGTACTCCGCCCGAGCTCCGGCATGGCGATGCCCGGATCCACCGAGTCCATGCGAAACGGCATGATGGAGTCGTCCGCGCGGCCCGGATGAATGGAGACCAGCCGATCTCCCGAGCCGCGACCGGCCGCGATGGGTGGCTTGCACGCACCCAGCCGCCGCATCTCGGTGACCGTGGCGTCGAGGAACAGCCCCGAAGTGTCCGCCGGCCCCTTCTCGTTGTGGCAGTGACCGCAGTTGATGTCGAGGTAGGCCCGTGCGCGCGCGTCGAGGCTTGCCGACGCTGTATCGAAGGCGCGCGCCGCCCGAGGGGCCTCGCTCGCCCCGATCGGCGCCAGGAGACCACCTTCGGTCCACAGTGTGAGCTGCGGCGACGGCCGGCCGTTCAGCCGGATCGAGCGGTTCAGATGGCGCAGCTTGGGTCCGATGGGCAGCGGCCTGCCTTCGGTGTGGTCGGTCACGTGGCAGCCGGAGCACTGATTGGCGTCGGGAACGACGTAGTGAAACGACTGCGAGTCTCCGTCGGCGCCCGCGAGGTCGACGCGCTGTAGGCCTCCGATGATCTCGAGCGTGGCCTCCGTCTGGGCCTCGTTCCAGATGTAGGGCAGCGTGACCCAACCCCGCTCGCGGTGCACCAGAAGGCGCGTCTCGAGAACACGAACCTCACCGAGCTCCACGGTGGAGGTTTTGCCCTCGTCCAGGCTCCAGTCGAGCGCGGGCTGCTCGATCTTCCGTGCCCGCACCACGCCGCTCCCGGCCGGCTGTTGCCCGTCCCGCGGGTAGTAGAAGGTCTTGCTGATCACGGTGCCGACAGGGAATTCGACCGCACCGTCTTCCCCCACGGTGGCCTGGGAGCCTTCGGGCATCCAGACCGTGCGCAGCTTGTGGGCGTAGTCGGTGAAGAGCGTGCTGTTGAGCTCGTAGGGAACAACTCCCGGGGAGAGCACGGCTCGCCCGTCGCGCAGCTCGAAGAGCCCCCAGTCGCTCAGGCGATCCGGGGTCCTCTCCGCGTGGAAGCGCACGCTCGACGGCCCGCAGGCCGCGGAGCCGAGCAGCAGCACGGCGAGCACCCAGCGCACGCGCCAGGGCTGCCTTCGATGCAGCCTCAAGTGGCCGGCTCGAGCTCGATCGCCGGGAGCTTCTCGTGCGTGCAGCCGCGCGGCTCGCTGATCGTCGGCGCGGCGAAGCCACCCGGGGCGTCGGCGTTGAAGATCATGGCGCCCTCGTCTTCGACGCAGATCGCGATCGCGTCCGGCAGCTGACCGTCTTCGAGCTTGTTCTCGTCGACGAAGCCGTCCCACACGATGGCCGGCAGCGCACCGTCCTCACCGACCATGGCCTTGCGCGCGATCTCCAGCTCTTCCATGTCCGGAGCGTCACCACCACCCTGGTACTCGTTCTCGTAGATGTAGATCTCCTCCGGGTACGGGTCGTAGCCCTCCACCGACTCGCGCGTGTCGGCGTAGTTGGTCGAGTAGTTGCTCGCGATGACGATGTGGGCCGTCTTGTTGTCCTTGAACCGGTTGCCGAAGATCTCGACCTTGTCGTTCGCCGTGATCACCATGCCGGAGCCGGCGAGAACGGAGCTCACCGCCGTACCTTCCGGCGCGAAGTTGTCGGTGTTGTTCGCGTGGACGTCGTTGTCGAACACGCGGGTGCTGTGGCCCTCCTGCGGCAGGTCGGGCATGTTGAAGACGAGAATGCCGCCGGTGTTGTTCGTGGCGACGTTGCCGTACACGTCGGCGCCGACGGTGTTCTCGATCTCGATCCCGGCCACGTTGTACTCGGCGCGGCTCCCGCGCACGATGACGTTCTTCGACTGTCCGACGTAGATGCCGGCGTCCGACGCTCCGATCGCGACGCAGTCTTCGATGAGCACGTTCTCGGTCTGGACCGGGTAGAGCCCGTACGCGCCGTTGTCGGTCGCTGGGCCGTTGGTCCACTCGGCGCGCACCCGGCGGAAGGTGATGTTCGTTCCCTCGTTCACCTTGATCGCGTCACCAATCGTGTCGACCACCGCGAGGTCTTCCACCGTGAAGTCGCTGGCGTTGACGAGGAGGCCCTCTGCTCCCTGCACCTGGCCGGCGAAGGACAAGACCGTCTCGTCGATTCCGGCGCCGCGAATGGTGACGCCGTCGACGTTCAGCGACAGGCTCCGCTCGAAGTCGTACTGGCCGGCGGGGATGGTGATCACGTCACCCGGCTGGGCGTCGATCAGCTGACGCTGGATGTCCTGGGCGATCTGCTCCGGCGTGGGCTCGGCGCAGGCGCCCAGCGCGAGCACGGCGGCGCACGTCAAGACGAGGGCCGGGATCTGACGGAGGAACGGACGAAGGGAGCTGTTCATGGGTGGTCTCCTCAGAGCGCGGATGGCGGCGGGCACGGTGGTGCCTCGGCCGATCGTCGGGTCCTGCCGTCGCGGAGGCCCGAGGTGCTGTGAAGGGCTCAGGGGCCCAAAGCGGAGCCTCGATTCTAGCTCTGCCGAAGCCGTCCTGAGCACCCACTTCGTGCCGCGTCGGCGTGCGCCTCCCGCATGCGGATTCTGCACTCCTTCTCCGATCCCTGGCCCGGAAAGCGCCCGAAGCCAGTGTTTCCGGGCCTTCTCGGCTGGCACTCGTTTCGCTGCATTGGCGGTCATGTGCCGTGCCGCCATCGGTCGCTCGTTCCGCGTCCGCGCGCTTCTCCTGACGCTCGGCTGGACGCTGCTCGCGAGCCTCCTCCAGTGCGGTGGCACGCAGAGCGTGGCGCTGCGCTACGAGCTCCACTGGCTGGGGCCAGAGCCGGAACGACTGGTGAACGACCGCGGCCTCTCCCTGCACATCGATCAGATGTACCTCTCGCACGCTTCTCTCGAGCTGCTCGCGTGTGGCGAGGACGAAGCGTCCGCGAGCCGGGCCGCGAGTGCTCGGCCTTTCCGCACATGGATGGCCGTCGCCGCGGCCGGCCACGGCGACGTGCGCGGACCCACGGCTCTGCGCCAGGCTCTGCCGGAGTGGCTGGGGCCCCGGGTCACGCTCTCCGAAACCGTGAGCGCGCCTCCCGGCGCCTACTGCGGAGTGCACGTGCTCATCGCCCGGAGCGCCACTCCCGACGGGCTCACCGGGGCGGACGTCCCGCCACAGACGTCCCTCTTCCTGAGGGGCCGCGCCCAGGGAGCCGACGGCACAACCGTCGATTTCGTGGTGCACTCGAAGCTGGCGCACGGCGCGGTCTTCGACCTCGAAGTGCCGCTCGAGGCCCTGCAGAGCCCGCGCGACGGCACCACACACCGCGTGCTCCTCGAGCGCAACCTCGGGGCGCTGTTCGACGGCGTCGAGCTGCGGGACCTCCGGAACGATCGCGTCGACCGTACGATCCTGCGCAACCTGATGCGGGCCACCCGTGCCCAGGTCGCCTCACGTCCGGAGGCACGTGATGCGTGAGCGCACAGGCGCACTCTGCATCCTGGCCGTCGGTCTGCTGCTCACCTCCGCGTGCCGGCAATCGCTGCCGCTCGAGGTGACGGTCCGGGCACGCGCGTTCGACCAGATCCTGGCCCGCGACACGCCGGTCGACACGCCCATCGGGGAGCTGCGCCTCTCCGACCTCCGCGTCTTCGTCTCGGCCGCCACCCTGCGGCAGGGCCACACCCGGGCTCGCCTCGAGCTCGCCGAGCAGCCTCACCAGATCCCCCAGGTCGCCCTCCTCGACCTCTTGGCCGAGGACAACGCAGACGAGGAGACCGCAGGCCGCAGTGCCACACTCACGGGAATCCGGCGACGCGCGACGCGCGGTCGCGCTCTGTCTCCCGACGCTCTGGAGCTCTCCCTCGGCGTGCCGGAGCGGCTCAACCACGCGAACCCGGCCACCGCTCCTCCCCCACTGACCGCCAGCTCGATGCACTGGGGCTGGCGGGCGGGCTACAAGTTCCTCCGGCTCGAAGCGAAGCTCGACGGCGAGGCCATCCTGTTCCACCTGGGCAGCACCGGCTGCGAGGGGAGGCCGGGCGACACCCAGTGCGCGAGGAGCCATCGCAGCACACAGGTCCTCGAGATCGGCCCCGACCCCGAGTACGCGGGCGCCCTGGTGGCGCTTCTCGACGTCGAGCCGATCCTGCGCGCCCTTGCTTCGGGCCGCGCCGGCTCCGGCGACGGCCGCTGCCAGTCGAGCCCAGACGACGTCGACTGCCGCGGCCTGCTCGACGAGGTGCCCTGGTGACACGCTTCGCGGCCCTCCTCGCCACCCTCACCCTCTCCTGCGCCCCGCTGGCGGAAGGAGCGCCCGGAGACCTGCCCTTCGGCTTTCCCGAGCCCAAGGTGCCGCGCGAGAATCCCACGACGACCTCCAAGGTCCAGCTGGGCCGCCACCTCTTCTACGACCCGGCGCTCGCGAAGAACGGCACGCAGAGCTGCGCCACCTGCCACCAGCAGGAGCTGGCGTTCACCGACGGCAGGGTCACCGCCGTGGGCTCCACCGGAGAAGTGCACCACCGCAACACCAGTACACTGACCAACGTCGCCTACGTGCCCCACCTCACCTGGTCGAGCCCGTTGATCGGCACGCTCGAGAGGCAGGCTCTCCTTCCTCTCTTCGGCGACGCGCCGGTGGAGATGGGCTGGGGCGACGCGGAGCCGCTGCTCGACCGACTCCGGAGCCGCGCGCTGTACCGCGACCTCTTCGCGAGCGCCTTCCCGGGGGATGCCGAACCGGTCTCGCTCCGGCGCGTGACCGAAGCTCTCGCGGCCTTCCAGCGGACCCTGATCTCGGGCGACTCCCCGTACGACCGGTACCTCGCGGGCGACGTCGATGCGCTGAGCGACAGCGCCCGACGAGGGCTGCGCCTGTTCGAGTCGGAGCGCCTCGAGTGTTTCCACTGCCACAGCGGCTTCAACTTCTCCGACTCCGTCGACCACGCCGGCGTCGTCTCTGCGCAGGGCGACTTCCACAACACCGGCCTCTACGACCTCGACGGGGCCGGCGCGTACCCCGCGCGCGACCGAGGCCTCTACGACGTGACCCTGGCGGCCGAGGACATGGGCGCGTTCCGCGCGCCGACACTGCGCAACGTGGCGGTCACAGCGCCGTACATGCACGACGGCAGCGTCGCGACGCTGCGCGAGGTTCTCGAGCACTACGAGAACGGCGGGCGGACGACGCACGGCGGCCCGGCCGCCGGGGACGGCAGCCGCAACCCCTTCAAGAGCGACTTCGTCGCAGGCTTCCTTCTCTCCGACGCGGAGCGGGAGGATGTCCTCGCGTTCCTCCACAGCCTGACGGATCGGACGTTTCTCGAGAATCCGGCGTTCGCGGACCCCTGGAGCGCGCGCAGCCTGGAAGAATCGCTTCGATGACGCCCGGCGCCCCCAATACCACCCGCGTCCTGCGTTGGAGCATGGTCCTCGTCGCGACGGTCCTCTCGGCCGCCCTCATGGCGAATGCGTTCTTCAGCGGCCGGAACCTGCGGCGAGCCGCGACCTCGCTGGGCATGGCCGAAGGCCAGGCGATCTTCCGCCGGGTCGAGGTGGAGCTTGCTGCCACAGGCCCCCCCGACACGTCGGCGCTCGAGTCCATCCTCGAGTCGGTTGGTCCGCCTCTTCTGGCCCTCACTCTGACGACTCCGGACGGAAGCCTCGTGGCCACCACCGGGTCTTCCGAAGACGTGGAAGTGGCCCTCGATGCTCCGGGCCCTGTCTTCGAGGTGGTCTCCGAGGGGCGTTGGCGCCTGATGGACCGACTCCGCGAGCGCAGGCCCCGCGACGCCCCACGCGCCGGCGGGCCGCGCCGGAGCGGTCCGCCGCCCGGCGATCCCCCGGACCGTCGTAGCGCTCGGCAGCGGCCTGCCGGGCCGGGGGCCGGGGGCCCACCGCCACGCCACCCGCCTCCCGTCGTGGTGCTCGACTACGAGCCGTCGCTCGCGCTCGAGACCCAGCAGATCGCACGCCAGAACCTGCTCCTCGGCCTGTTGGCCTCCGCGGTGGCACTCCTCGCGGCCGGCCTGATCTGGCGGCTTCTCGAGCAGCAGGAGCGCGCCCGCGCTCGCAGCCACGAGGAGCGACGCCTGCGCTCCCTGGGTGAGATGTCCGCCGTGCTGGCGCACGAGATTCGCAACCCGCTCGCCTCCCTCAAGGGCAACGCGCAGCTGCTCTCGGAGCGCCTCGCGGGCGGCACCCCCGAACGGCGCAAGGCCGACCTCCTCGTCCGTGAGTCGACCCGCCTCCAGCGCCTGACCACCGACCTGCTCGAGCTGGCGCGCTCCCAGAAACCCTCCGCGACGACCACCGACGTCAGGGAGCTGGCCCGCGCGACGGTGGCGGCGATGGACCTCCCCTCGGACTCACTCGACGACAGCCGCGCGCCCGCGACGTGGACGCTCGACGCCGACCGCATGCAGCAGGTGCTCACCAACCTCCTGCAGAACGCCGTGCAGGCGAGCGCTGACGGCGTGTCGCTCGAGGTGGCCGAGGAGCGCGGCCATCTCGTGCTGACCGTGCGCGATCGTGGGCCGGGAGTTCCCGACGAGCAGCGGACACGCATCTTCGAGCCCTTTTTCACGACGCGCACGCGAGGTACGGGCCTCGGGCTCGCCGTGTCGCGGCGCATCGTCGAGATGCACGGCGGCACGATCGAAGCGAAGGAGCGCCCTGGGGGTGGCTCGGTGTTCACCGTTCGACTCCCTGATGCAGCGCCGGCGAGGTCTCCGGCGAGGAAGGACTGACGAAGCGATGGCACGAATCCTGGTCGTCGACGACGAAGAGGGGCTGCGCGAGTTTCTGGTGGACGCGCTGACCGCGTCCGGACACGAGGTGCGTGCGGCCGAGAGCGGCGAGGCCGGCGTCCTGGCGCTGCGAGGGCGCGCCTACGATCTGCTCCTGACCGATCTCAAGATGCCGGGGCTCTCCGGGCTCGAGCTCCTGCGGCAGGCGAAGAGCGAGCAGCCCGAGCTCGAGGTGGTGGTTCTCACGGCCCACGGCTCGGTGGAGTCGGCCGTCGAGGCCATGCGGCTCGGCGCCTTCGACTACCTGCAGAAGCCGGTGGAGAGCCCCGACGCCCTCCGCGTGGTGGTGTCGCGAGCCCTCGAGCGACGCACGCTGCTCGACCTCAAGGCACGCAGCGAGCGCGACCTCGACCTCCCGCGGCTCTCCTACGGCGACCCGAGCATGGACTCGGTCCTGCGCTCGATCCGCAAGGTCGCCCCCACCGAGGCGACCGTCCTGTTGGAGGGCGAAAGCGGCACCGGCAAGGAGCTGGCGGCCCGCACCGTCCACGCGCAGAGTGCGCGCCACGGCGGGCCCTTCGTCGCCCTCAACTGCGCCGCCATCGCCGACACGCTGCTCGAGAGCGAGCTGTTCGGACACGAGAAGGGTGCCTTCACGGGGGCGACGACTGCGCGGCGTGGCCGGCTGGAGCTCGCGGCTGGCGGCACCTTCTTCCTCGACGAGATCGGAGAGCTCAAGCTCGAGCTCCAGGCCAAGCTGCTCCGCGTGCTGCAGGAGCGCGAGTTCGAGCGCGTCGGGGGCAACCGCACCATCGGCTGCGACGTGCGCTGGATCGCCGCCACCAACCGCGATCTGGAAGGCGAAGTGGCCGCCGGCCGCTTCCGCGAAGACCTGTTCCATCGCGTCGCCGTGTTTCCGATTGCGCTGCCGGCCCTGCGGGAGCGGCGCCAGGACATTCCACCCCTCGCCGAGACGCTGCTCGAAGGCATCGGAGCCGAGCTGGGCCGCCCGGGTCTGGAGCTGTCTCCCGACGCTGCCGCAGCGGTGGCCGGAGCCGACTGGCCCGGCAACGTGCGCGAGCTGTCGAATGCACTGGAGCGCGCCGCCATTCTCAGCAGCGGCCCGCGCATCGCGCTGGAGCACCTTTCGCTGAGACCGGCGACGCGCGGTGCGGACGTGCACGGCGACGCCAACGAGCCTCGCTCCCTCGAGGACGTGGAGCGCGAGGCGATCGCGCGGGCGCTGCAGGCCGTGGGCGGCAACCGCAAGCGCGCAGCCGAAGCTCTGGGGATCGGCCTGCGAACGCTCTACGACAAGCTCAAGCGCTACGACCTGAGCTGATCGGACTGCGGCACTCTGCGAATCCCGCACCCCTTCGCACACGGGCTCGCGCAGAGCCCCAGTCTTCCCGCGGAGCGCCGACTGGCACGGATCTCGCCTTCGAGTGGGACACGGCTCGACGCACGAGCCACCCACTCGCAACCCCTCGAGCGCCCCTGGGGGTGCCCGTTCAGCCAAGGGAGAGACCATGCTCCGCATCGTCCGTGTCGCCCTGATCCTCACCGCCGTCGCGTGGCCGGCAATCGCCCAGAACGACTGTCCAGCAGACACGGTCGTTCAGCCTGCCCCGCACCCGAACAACGCTGCCTACCCCGATCCTCGGGTGTCGGCGACCTGCACCGGAGGTAACCTCGTGGTCACGAGCAACGGCATCCCCGGCTTCGAGTTCCAGGCCATCACGCCTGCCGGCCTCGCGGCCCAGAACTTCACGTTCACCGTACCCGTCGACCCGACGATGCCTGCCACCGCCAGCAACATCCCAATGCTGGGTACGGTGGCCTTCACGGTCACGGGCCTCCCGATCTACGGCCCCAACGAAGCCGCACAGCCCGCGAATCAGGCCTTTGGTGACCCCATCTACAACGGCATCATGGACTTCTGCCTCGGCCACACGGGCAGGAACGCCGACTACCACTTCCACGCACTGCTCGCCGAGTGCATCGGGGGGCAGATCCCCGACGGCGAAGCTTCCCCGCTCCTCGGCTACGCCCTGGACGGTCATCCCATCTTCGGCCCGACCGGTTGCCTCGACGCCGCCTGCACCCGGGTCGTCGAGCTCCGCAGCAGCTGGGTGCAGGTCGCAGATCCGACCACCGACGCCTGGAGCGCCTACGAGTACAGGTACACGAGTGACGTCACCGCGCTCGACGAGTGCAACGGGCGCATCGGCCCGGACGGCACCTACCGCTACCACGCGACGACGACCTTCCCGTACGTGCTCGGCTGCTACGCCGGGAGCGACGTCCTCAAGGACCCTGCGGAGGTCGACGACGGTGGAGACAGCAGCACGACGGCGACCGGCACACTGTCGTTCCTGCACCCCGCGGCGCTGGTCGGCGAGGGCCAGGGCACGGCCACGCTCTGGCTGACGCGGAGCGCCGGGGCGTCCGGCGAGCTCACCGCGGCTGTGAGCGTCGCGGGAGGTGACGTCACGAGCTCCGACACCACCTTCGCGAACCAGACGGTGAGCTGGGGTGACGGCGAGGCAGGAGCCAAGAGCCTCACGGTGTCCATTGCCGACGACGCCGAGGCCGAGGGAGAGGAGGAGCTGTGGCTCGCGCTCGACGCGCTCGACGGGTCCGAGCACCTCGGCGCGGTCTCCAACATGACCCTTCGGATCGTCGACGACGACCTGGGCTCCTCGGCCTGCACGCCCTCGGTGGACGAGGTCTGCCTCGCCGGCAGCCGCTTCGGAGTGCGCGCGGAGTGGGTCGATTTCGAGGGTACGTTCGGGCGCGGCACGACCGCCCCCTACCAGACCGAAGACTCCGGTCTCTTCACCTTCTTCGATGGCGACAACCTGGAGCTGCTGGTGAAGGTGCTCGACGGCTGCGCCATCAGCGGCAGCCGGTGGGTCTTCGCGGCTGCGGCGACCAACGTCGGCTACGTCGTCACCGTGCACGACAGCCAGACCGGCACGGCGTACCAGTTCAGCAACGCACTGGGGGCTCGTGCTCCGGCGCTTGCTGACACGGCCGCGCTCCCCGGGTCCTGCTCCTGAGACGCCGGCCTGCTGGCGGCATCGGTCTCCTGACGCCCTCCGGCTTCCGGGTCGGAGGGCGTCTTCTGCGCTCGGCACCCGGTGTTTCGGCCACCGGGCTCCCACGATGCACTGGAAATCCCGCGGCAATGGCGCACTTCTCCCACGCACTCCGTTAAAGAAGGCAAAACTTTTCCCTCTATTTGCCCGTATCCCCGCTATTGACGCAAAAATCTTCTCTGCTATCTTCAGACCCCGACGCCTGGCCCGCCTTCCGCCCAACTTCGACCCATCACCGCAGGAGAGACCATGGCCGAGCCCCAATCCCAGGCTCTCGCCGACCCCGACGTCCAGCCAGTGGGGCCACCTGCGCTCCATGACGACCTCTCGACGGGCGTACTGGCAGAAGAGCGGACCTTCGCCGACAAGGTCCTCCATGCGGAGAGCCTGCTGACCTGGATGCACGAGACCCACCCCGGGCGCGCGGCCATCGTCACGTCGTTCCAGGCGGAGGGCATGGTCATCCTCGACCTCGCGCAGGGCCTCGGCCTGCCGCTGCCGGTCGTGACCATCGACACGGGCCGTCTGCCCGAAGAGACCTACCTCCAGATCGAGCGTGTGCGAGCGAAGTACACGGTGGAGGTCCAGATCCTGGTGCCGGATCACCAGGAGGTGGCCGACCTCGTCGCAGGCGCGGGGCCCAACCTCTTCCTGGACTCCCCGGAGAACCGGCTGCGCTGCTGCTTCGTGCGCAAGGTCGCGCCGTTCCAGCGGGCCGTCGCGGGCCTCGACTGCTGGGCCACGGGGCTCCGGCGCAGCCAGGGCGGCGAGCGCGGCGGGATCCTCGACATCGAAGAAGACCGGGTGCACCGACCCGAGGGGGGCCTGTTCAAGGTCAGCCCCCTCGCCGACTGGACCGAGGCCGAGGTCTGGGACTACATCCACGAGCGGCAGGTGCCGTACCACCCGCTCTACGACCAGGGCTACCGCAGCATCGGCTGCGCCCCCTGCACGCGCGCGTCGCGGCCGGGAGAGGCCCCGCGTGATGCCCGCTGGTGGTGGGAGCAGGGAGCGCGCGAGTGTGGCCTGCACCACCTCGGCACGCCCAGCGGCCCGGGTTCGCCCAGCAGCCTGGGTTCGCCCAGCAGCCTGGGTGCACCCTCCAAGAGCTGACCCACTCCCTCGAAGACCGTCGGCGCACCACGCGCCGCAACTGGAGACCGTCGATGACCTCACCCCAGACCCCCTCCTGGCGATCCCGCCTGGAAGGCCAGATCGAAGCCGCCCTCGAGGACCAGATCGAGGTCTTCGAAACGCAGATCGACCTGAAGCGCCACGGCAGGCTGGACGACAAGATCTTCGCCGAGACGCGCCTGCGCCGGGGCGTGTACGGCCAGCGCTACGACAACGGCAAGCGCCACGACGGCCGCGAGACACGGCAGCTCGCCTTTCCCTGCGGCGAAGGCACCAAAGGCCCGAACACCGTCTGGGACGCCCCCGGCATGCTGCGCATCAAGATCCCTTTCGGCGCTCTGAACACCGAGCAGCTCGAGGTGTTGGCCGACCTGGCCGAGGAGTACTCCGACGGCATCTGCCACGTGACGACGCGCCAGGACATCCAGTACCACTTCATTCACCTGGACGACACGCCCGACATCATGCGCCGCCTCGGGGCGGTGGGCATCACGACCCAGGAGGCGTGTGGCAACTCCGTGCGCAACATCACGGCTTGCCCGCTGTCCGGGGTGTGCAACGACGAGACCTTCGACGTGTCGCCGTACGCGCACGCGCTGACGCACTATCTGATGGGGCACAAGGACACGCAGGACTTCGGCCGCAAGGTGAAGATCGCGTTCTCCGGCTGCGCCCAGCACGCCTGTGGTCTCGCCAACATGCACGACTTCGGCCTCGTCGCGCGCACGCGCGAGGAGAACGGCGAGGCCAGGCGTGGCTTCGAGTTCTACGTCGGCGGCGGCCTCGGCGCCGTTCCGCATCAGGCCAAGCTCCTGTCCGATTTCGTGCCGGAGGAGGAGCTCCTCCCGACCGCGCAGGCGGTGTGCCGCATCTTCGCCCGCCTCGGCGAGAAGAAGAACCGCGCGCGAGCGCGCATCAAGTTCCTCGTGGCCAAGGTGGGCATCGAGGACTTCCGCACGATGGTGGCTGACGAGCTCGCCACGATCCCTGAGGACGAGCGTTGGACGGCGTACCTCGACGACCTCGATGTCGTCACCGAGAAGCCCAGCGCTCCTGGCCAGGCCTTCGACCTGCAGGGCCTCACCCTCGAAGGCGACGAGCGCCAGGAGTTCCTCCGCTTCCTCACGCACAACACGCAGAGTCAGCGCCAGCCCGGCTACTCGGTGGTCACCGTGGCCCTCCCGCTCGGCGACTTCACGTCGCGGCAGACGCGGGCGCTCGCTGACATCGCGCGACGCTTCAACGGTGGCCACGTCCGACTGACCGTCGACCAGAACGTCGTGTTCCGTTTCATCGCCCAGAACCAGCTGGCCAACTTCTGGGCCGAGCTGAAGGAGGCCAACCTGGCGTCGGTCGGCGCCGGGACGCTGGTGGACGTGACCTCCTGCCCCGGCACCGACACCTGCAAGCTCGGCATCTCGTCTTCGCGCGGGCTCGCGTCGGAGCTGCGCCGGCAGGCGCAGGAGGGCAACTTCGCGCGCGACGAGGCTGTGCAGAGCCTGCGCATCAAGATCTCCGGCTGCTTCAACTCGTGCGGCCAGCACCACGTGGCCGACCTCGGCTTCTACGGTGTGAGCCGCAAGCACGAAGGTCGTGCGGTGCCCCACTTCCAGGTCGTCGTAGGCGGCCAGTGGGAGAACAACGCCGGCTCCTACGGTCTGGCGATCGTCGCCGTACCCTCGAAGCGCATCCCGGACGTCGTCGAGCGCCTGACCCAGTTCTATCTGGACGAGCGCGACGGCGCCGAGACCTTCCAGGCGTTCGTGCAGCGGGTCGGCAAGGCCGAGGTGCGAGGGCGCATCCAGGACCTCACGCTGCTCCCCTCCTACGAGGAGCAGCCGCACCTCTTCTCCGACTGGCGCGATCCCCGCGAGTACACCATCGGCGACATGGGCGTCGGCGAGTGCGCGGGCGAGGTCGTCTCGGTGGTGGAGTTCGGGCTCGCGGCCAGCGAGCGCAAGGTGTTCGAGGCCCAGATCCGCCTCGACGAAGGCGACCCGCAGAGTGCGGCCGACCAGGCCTACCAGGCCATGGTGCAGGCGGCGAAGGCGCTCGCCCGCTGGGAGAACATCGACGTGACCGACGAGCCGCAGCACGTGGTCGACGAGTTCCGCACGCGCTACTACGACACGGAGAAGTTCTTCGACCCGTTCGCTGGAGCGAAGTTCGCGAACTACCTCTTCGCGGCCCACGACGAGGTGAAGAGCCCCACGAACGGCGCCAACGGCTCCGGATCCTCCGAGAAGGCGCGGCAGCGCATCGAGGAGGCGCAGCTGTTCATCGAGGCGGCCCACTCGTGCTATCAGCGCGTGAGCCAGCAGATGGCGGAAGCCGCGCAGTAGGAGACGACAACCATGACCTCACTCGAGACGACCCCGAAGATCGACGTCAAGGTGTTCGCAGAGGGCGCCGACCTCCCGCACGCACGCGACCTCATCCCGGTCTTCCACCGGTTCATCCAGGAGGACCGGCTCGACGACCTGCTCATCGACGTCGCCGACTACAGCCACGTGCCCGACGGCCCCGGCGTGCTCCTCGTCGCCCACGACGCGCAGTACGGCTACGACCAGCAGGACGGCACCGGCCTCCTCTACAGCCGGCGCCGCGAGACCCACGCCGCCAACCAGCACGACGGCTCGCTGGCCGGTCGGCTGCGCTCCAGCCTGCAGCAGGCCCTGCGCGCAGCGATGGCACTCGAGCAGGACGCCGATCTCGGGGGCAAGCTCTCGTTCGACGTGGGCCGCCTGCAGATTCGCGTCAATGACCGCCTGGTCGCCGCCGACGACGCCTCGCGGGAGGCGGTCCACCAGGCGTTGGCGGAGGTCCTCGACCCGGCCGGAGTGGAGACCGAGCCGGCTCCCTCGCAGCCGGACCGCCTCGCCCTGGACGTGAAGCTCGATCGGGTGACGTCGGCGGAGGCGCTGCTCGCCCAGCTCTCCGCCTAGGGGGCTGCGCCGCTTCTCCCGGCAGACGGCACGTCGACCACCAGCACCTCCCCGTCCACCTCGACGCGGTAGGTCTCGGCCACGTAGGGGCCGGGCACCATACCTGGAGCCGGAGGATCGCCTGGCCCTGGCCCCGCTCGCTCCTGCGCGGCCGCAGGGCCGCCCACCACCTCGACGTCGTACCGGCGCACGGCCAACGTCTCCGGCGCACACCAGCTCTGCCCGGTGCGCACGTGGAACTCCCAGCCGTGCCACGGGCAGGCCAGCACCTCCCCGCGGCCGCTGTACGCGTACTCGCCGGGCCGCTCCGCCTCGAGCACGCCCCAGAGCTGCCCTTCGCACAGGGCCCCACCCTGGTGCGGGCAGTAGTTGCGGAGCGCGAAGTACTCGCCGTCCAGGTTGAAGACGCCGATCGAGCGGCCAGCGACCTCGACGATCTTCCGCTCTCCCGGCGCGATCTCGTCCGTGCGCGCCACGACGAACTTCATTCGGCGGGAGCTTCCAGACCGTAGAGCCTGCTGGCGTTCCCCCAGCGCACGGCGTGCTTGAGCTCCGCGCTCATCGAGCTCGGCAGCACGGTGTCGGGATTGTCGCCATCCCAGTGCGGGTAGTCGGACGCCAGGAGGAGGTGGTCCTTCATCGACCCGAAGTGCTCGAGCAGCACTGCGAAGTCCTTCTTGCGCGGCGGCTCCTCGATGGGCTGCGTCGACACGTACAGGTGCTCGCAGATGATCTCCGACGGCAGGCGCTCGAGATGCGGCACCTCGGCACGCAGCTGCGTCCACGCGGCGTCGAGCCGCCACATGAGCGCGGGCACCCAGCCGAAGCCGTTCTCCACCGAGATCAGCTGGAGCCCGAAACGGTCGAAGACCCCTTCGACCACCATGCTCGTCACGTTCGCCTGCGCCGCCTGGGGAGGGCTCGTGTGGTCTTCGATGTAGAAGGACGCGTGGCCGGCCCCCGTGATCGGCTGCCCGTAGGCCCCAAAGGCGTGGGTCGCCACGTGCACGCCCGACTCCGCGGCCGCTTCGTAGATGGGCCAGTACTTCCGACGTCCCATCGGCTCCTGGCAGCGGCCCATGAAGAACACCTGCACGAAGCGCTCGTCCTGCGCGCGGAGGCGCACCTCGGCGGCGGCCGCCTCCGGGTTCTCGGGCGCGATCACGATGCTCGCGCGCAGGCGCTCGTCCTGGTCGAGCCACTCGGCCACCTGCCAGTCGTTGGCGGCGGTGGCGAGTGCCGCGCCCAGGTCGAGATCGAGCGCGGCGTTGGCCGGCATGAGCGGGTTGAGAATGGCGTACGCGACGTTGTAGGGGTCGAGATAGCTCTCGCGTGCGAAGCCGATCTCGGACCCGGCCTTGCGCCCCGACGGCGGCCGCTCCTCCTCCCGGTTGTCCATGAAGCGGGGGTAGTAGCCGCTGTTGGGGTGGCGGAAGCCGAACGTCTTGAGGTGCTTCACCCAGCGCTCGGACAGGTAGGGAAAGAGGTCCTGAATGCTGTCGATCTCGTTGTGGAAGTCACAGTCGATGATCGCCGGGCGCTGGTTCGAACGCTTCCCGGCCCCCGATCTCGACTGGGGCTCGGCCGATGTGACCGTCATGGCTGGATCTCCTTCCCGGCCTGCGCCGCGTTTCTGACCGCGAGCTCGAGCTGGTAGTGCGCACGGGCGTTGTCCGAGAGGATTCTACGACCCAGCGCTTCGTCGACGCGACGGAGAGGCTCGAGCAGCTCGGCCTGTGCGTCGAACAGGTGCTGGTGCGGGAAGTCGCTCGTGTAGAGGAGCAGGTCGTCACACTCGAGCTGGTCGACCACCTCGAGCAGCTGCGCGGTCGTGGGCGGACGGTCGAGCGGCTGGATCCCCACGCGCACGTGCTCGCGCACGTAGTCGGAGGGCCGCTTCCGCACCCAGGGGACGAGCCGCCGAAGATTCCGCCACTCCTTGTCCATGCGCCACAGATGGGCCGGCAGCCACGTGAAGCCCGACTCCAGGAACGACACGCGCAGGCCGGGGAACTGGTCGAAGACCCCCTCGACGATCATGCTCGTGAGCTGTGTCGCGAACACCCCCGCCATGGCGACGTACTCCTCGAGGTAGGTCGAAGGCCATCCTGTCGGCGTGGGCGGCATGACCGGAGCCCCGCCAAAGTGGATCCCGGCGACCAGACCGTGGCGCTCGATGGCCTCCCACATCGGGTGAAAGAGGCGGTTGCCGAGTGGATGCTCGGTGCGCACCGGCAGCAGCACTTGCACGAAGCGCCGCTCGGGGTCGGCTGCGGCGACCCGCTCGATCTCCGCTGCGGCCATGACGGGGAGCTGCACCGGCACCACGATCGACCCGCGCAGACGCTCGTCGGCCTCGAGCCACTCCGACCGCATCCAATCGTTGGCTGCCTGCGCGCAGGCCATCGCGGCGTCCGGGTTGTGCACGCTGTCGACGGAGTAGAGACAGCTGGTGATTGCCACCTCGACACCTTCGGGATCGAGCAGCTCGGCCCGCAGGTCGTCGAGCGACGTGCCGACCCGCTTCGGGCCCGCTCCTGAAACGCGCGACAGCCTGCGGGTGCTCGGCAACCCCTTGGGGTGATACGGCACCGCCGGGCCCTTGAACAGGGTGTTCTGGATGTGCTCGATCCAGTGCTCCGGCATGTACGGGTAGAGCGTCCGGACCTTCGGAGGCTCGAGATGGACATCCGCGTCGATCATCGCGCCATCATGACACCGGGCGGGTCCGGTGGGTCGCGCCGCCGAGCGCTCTCGCGCTAGTCTGGGATCCCCTCCCAACCTGGAGACCGCAAGATGAAGAGCCCAACCCTCCTCGCGGCCGCCGTCCTGTGCACGGTTGCGCTCGCCGCGTGTGGAGACGAAGCCGTGACGCCCCCGATCGATTCCACCGAGGAGAACCGCATGGCGACATCCACCAGCCCGGTCGAAGGCATCGAGTTTCGGAGCGTCGAGACCAACGGCATCCGTCTCCGGGTGGCCGAAGCCGGGGAGGGGCCGCTGGTCCTGTTTGTCCACGGGTGGCCGGAGTCCTGGTACTCGTGGCGACACCAGATGCCCGCCGTCGCGGCGGCCGGCTACCGGGCGATTGCGCCCGACATGCGCGGGTTCGGTGCTTCCGATGCGCCGCCGAATGTGGAGGACTACGCGGTCCAGGAGCTCTGCGCCGACCTCACCGGCCTGATCGACGCCTACGGCCAGGAGCAGGCCGTTCTCGTGGGGCACGACTGGGGCGCCGTCGCGGGCTGGATGTGCGCGCTCCTCGCACCCGACCGCTTCCGCGCGGTCGTGAACATGAGCGTCCCCTACGGCGGGCGAGCCCAACGATCCCCGCTCGAGAATTGGCAGGATCAGCACGGCGACAACTTCTTCTACATCCTCTACTTCCAGGAGCTGAACGAAGACGGTTCGGGCGTCGCCGAAGCCGAGTTCGACGCCGATCCGCGCGCGCTGCTGACGCGCCTGTACACGTCGCCGGACACGCCCAGGGGCGCTCCCACGATCACCGACCCACTGCGCGCGGCCGGGGGCATGGTCGGGCGCGTGCCGGAGCCCACGGAGCTCCCCGACTGGCTCACCGCGGCCGACCTCGACTACTACGTGGGCGAGTTCGAGCGCGCCGGTTTTCGGGGTGGCATCAACTACTACCGCAACTTCCACCGCAACTGGGAGACGACGCCCGAGCTGGCGGGGGCGATGGTGCCGCAGCCCTCTCTCTTCATCGCGGGCTCGGAAGACGGCGTCATCGCCGGGGCCGACCAGGAGCAGCTCGAGGCGCTCCATGCACGCGGGGTCGCGGACCTGCGCGGGGTCCACCTGATCCCAGGCAAGGGTCACTGGGTGCAGCAGGAGGCGCCCGCGGAGGTCAACGCGCTCCTCGTCGACTTCCTCGTCGGGCTGGACGCCTGACCAACCGGCGGTACCCGTCGCGCGGCGGACGTCACGCCGGAGGCCGCCTCGAGGCCGCGGCCTCGAGGCCGTAGCGGCCGACGATCGCTTCGAACCAGGGCTCGTTGCGGTACGGTGCGTACACCGGATGCTGGCTGAGGAAGTACCAGGCGCCGAGGCCCAACTCCGTCAGACTCTCGAAGCAGGACCGGACCTGCGCGTCCATCCTCGCGAGGGCGAGCAGCGGAATCTGCCGACAGACGCTCGGCCTGGGAACCTCGAGCCATAGACGCACCGCGCCGGTATAGCCGTCGCTGGCGTAGACCTCCTCGACCCGCTTCTTGTCTCCGACCATCTCTTCCAGCAGAGCGATTCCCTCCGCTTCGCGCCCAGCCGCCGAGTACGCGACGAGGAGCCACGGCACGACGTCGCGCCGGCCCGTCGAGCGCGCGCGCTCGAGCTCCTCGATCGCCTCGTCGTTGTCCCCGCGCGCCGTCAGCACGATCCCGAGTGTCGCCCGGAACCCAGGGTCCAACGGGTCCAGACGCTGGGCGCGCCGCGCCTGTTCGACCGCCTCGTCGAAGCGCCCCCGGTTCGCCAGGATGGCGGCGTAGCTGCTGCGCAACGGGCCGATCCGTGGCGTGACCGCGACGGCTTGGCGCACACGCTCCTCGGCCTCGGCCCATCGCCCGGACTGCATCGCGAGCTCGACGAGGAGATTGTTGGCCGAGGGGTTGTCCGGCTCCAGGGCAAGCGCGTCGCGTGCCTTTTCCGCCGCACGCGCACGCTGAGCGTCGGTCCGATCGAACCCGAACTGGTAGAGGAACCAGTGGGCGAAGCCCTGCTGCGCATGCGCCTGCGCGTAGTCCGGATCGATGGCGAGCGCCTCTTCGGTGAGGGCGATCTCGCCGCGAAGCCCCTCTTCGGTGCCGAGGTCCTCGAGCTCGACACCTCGCCGGACCAGCTCCCAGGCGCGAACGTCGGTCGCGCGATAGCGGCTGCGCTGCAGCCACGACGGTCCGGTTGCGCCGAGCTCCTCGCGAATCGCCTCGGCGATCTCCTGGCCGATCTCCGTCTGGAGCGCCAAAACGTCATCACGTGCCCGGTCGTAGGTGGCGGACCAGAGGTGACTGCCGTCGTCAGTTCGGATCAGCTGCGCCGTGATGCGGATCTGGTCCCCGGACGTGCGCACGCTGCCTTCGACGAACGACCCGACGCCGAGCTGCTCACCGATCCCGAGGGCATCCAGCCCCTTCCGACTGGCCGCCTCCGCCGAGGTGCGCGCCATCACCTGGAGCGCCTCGACGCGCGCCAGCGATTCGATCAACTGCTCCGAGAGGCCGTCGGTCAGCCAGGCCTGGTCGCCCTCGGGGCTGAGGTCGTCGAATGGCAGCACCGCGATCGAGGTGAGCGGCGGGCGGGGCGGCGAGGCATCGCCCACCTTCTCCCCTCCTGGCGCGTCGAGCCTCGACTGAAAGAGCACCACCAAACCAGCGCCCACGAGGACGACCAGGAGAGGGCCGAGCCAGCGAGACGGTGTCCGTCCCGAAAGCGAGCCCGCCCCGGAGGGTTCCGGAGCGATCCGTGGCGTTTCGGGCGCGCCGCTCTCTGCCGGCGAGGCTTTCTCTTCCCGAGGCGTCGCGATGAGGATGTAGCCCCGCTTGCTCACCGTGCGCACGACGCGAGGGTTCTTCGCGTCGTCACCGAAGGCCGCGCGGATCTCCGAGATCGCCTTCTGCACCGCGTTGTCGGCGGCAAACGACCCCCAGAACGCCTCGAGGAGCTCCTCGCTCGTCGCCAGCTCCTGCGGGCGCGTGCAGAGATAGCGCAGGACAGAGGCGCTCTTGGGCGTCAGCCGTCGTGACTCCCCGTCGGTCCAAACCTCTCCGGTGTCGAGATCGACTCGAGAATCTGCAATCCGGAGGGTCAACGGTCGGAGTTCCTCCCACAAACGGGCTTCAGGGTAGATCGATCGGCGTCCCGCGCGGAGATCAGAAACCCGGCAAACCCTCGTCTTTCCAGTGCTTTCCGAAGGCGGAAGAAGAACGGTAGGAGAATAGTAGCGAACGGGAAGGACACGCAGGTCCGCTCTCCCCGATGGTTGGCTCGCCTCGCCCAACCACCTCACGGGAGACCAAGATGCGACCCAACTCCTCCTCACGCGCCTGCGCTCCGTCAGCCGCCGTCATCCTCTTCGCCGCCCCGACTCTGCTCGCCGTCTTCGCACCCGGTGCGACGAGCGCGCAGACCTGGCGAGCCGAGCCCTCCGAGCTGCGTCGCACCCGCTCCGCCGTATGTGTCGAGCAGGCCCTGAGCTGCAACTCCCGCGTGACGACGCAGCTCGACACGACCGACTGCAACACCGTCACGTCTCCCGGTGTCCACTGGGACTTCCACCAGTTCCAGGGGATCGCGGGTCAAACGGTCACGATCGACGTGCAGTCCGACGACTTCAAGACCGCCTCGGCCCTCTCGCCACCCGGCTGGACCCTGGCGGGAGGTCCCGGACAGACCCTGGTCGCGGGCGACAACGGTGCAGGCCGGCCCGGCAACGACGTCCGCTACAGGCACACGCTGGACGAATCGGGCACCTGGACGTTCGGCGTCGGCAATCCGCAAGAGCCCGGCGCGCTGGGCGAGTACACGGTACGCCTCACCTGCGAGGCGGCCAGCGCAGAGCCACTCGCGCCCTCGGGGCTCGAAGCGACGGCGACCTCGAGCACCGAGATCCAGTTGAGCTGGCAGGACAACTCCACCGACGAAGACGAGTTCCGCCTCGAGATGAAGCCCACGACGGGTGACTTCGAGCTTCTCGCGGTGGCCGCAGCCGACGCGACGTCCGGCACCGCCAGCGACCTGCAGCCGGGCCAGGAGTACAGCTTCCGCGTCCGCGCGCAGAACGGCGGCGGCAGCTCGGCCTGGTCCCAGTCCGCCACGGCGACCACCTTCGCCGGCAGCCCCACACCCTGCGCCGCCGAAGACGACGTCACATGTCTCAACGACGGCCGCTTCCAGGTGGAGGTGACTTGGCGCGACTTCGCCGGCAACACCGGCCGCGGCCAGGTCGTCCCCTTCGGCTCCGACGACTCCGGCCTCTTCTGGTTCTTCAGCGCCGACAACTGGGAGATGCTGGTCAAGGTGCTCGATGCGTGCGCAATCGGAGATCGGTACTGGGTCTTCGCCGCCGCCACGACCGATGTCGAGTACACCCTCACCGTGACCGACAGCGACACGGGTGCGTCCAAGAGCTACTTCAACCCGCTCGGGAAGGCCTCTGCTGCGGTCACCGACAGTGACGCCTTCGCGACTTGCCCCTGACGGGTCCACATGAGCGCCCGGGCCTCTCCTGGCTCGGGCATACGCCGCCCGCTCCGGGCGTCAGCGGCCGTCCGATTCGGCCGGTTCCACCTCGTCGGGCTTCACGACCTGGCCGTACATCTGACCCACGAACTGGTTGTGCCGCCACGTGCCGGCGTACATCCCGTCGTAGATGAGGACACGCGCCGAGAACAGGCCTTCGAGGCCCTCGATCGGCTCGTCGGTCACCGTGATCACGGGCGTGTCGCCCGACCACACCACGTCGAACGGCATCGGCAGCGTGACATCGACACTGGCGTACTTCATGTTCGCCACGAAGAGCCACTTGCCGTCCTCCTGCTTCTCCACCTTCGAGAGGGAGTAGCTCTCCGGCTGGATGGGGATGTCCATGCCGTTGATCGTGAAGTGACCCTTGAGCTGCGCGCCGTTCATCAGCTCCTCGAACTCGGCCTCGAGCTCACCCTTCGACTTCTGCGCGACCAGCGGCGCACAGAGCGCGAGAGCGACGAAAAGGACAAGGGACAGCGTGCGGATGGAGCGCATGGCGGGACCTCCGGTCGGAGAGCGGTGAAGAGGCACCGCCGATCCTAGCGCGCCACGAAGAGGAACTTCGCCGAAGCCGAACGTCGGGCGCCGGCGTGCACGGCGCAGCTCCGCCGCGGTGGGCGCACGACGGATCGAGGCCGTGCGGGGCAACCGAACGCTGCAACCGACCGGGCCATCGCCACGTACGCGTGAGGGAACCCACAGGGAGCTTCGCATGCGCACGTTCCGAGACTTCACGTTCGACCCCGAGACCGGCGAGCTGCGTCACCGGGGGGTCCCGCAGGCCCTGCAGCGACAGCCGGCCCGGCTCCTCGACCTGCTGACGCAGCGGCCCGGAGAGATCGTTCGACGCGAAGGCCTTCGGGACGAGCTGTGGCCTCCGGGCACACACGTCGACTTCGAGCGCTGCATCAACTTCTACGTCCGCCAGGTCCGCCGCGCGCTAGGCGACGACGCGAAGACGTCACGCTTCCTCGAGACGGTTCCCGGAGTCGGCTATCGCTTCGTCGCCGCGATCGACACCGCGGAGCCTCGAGCCGAGGCCCCGCCCGAGGGCCTCGCTTGCGGCGGCTCTTCGGACCCACTGGCGGGAAGACCGGTGGCGCGCCACCGTCGCCTGGGCCTCGCGGCGACGGGCCTCGCGCTGCTGTTGGGTGGTCTCCTGGGAGACGCCCTCGCCGGCTCCCGCCTCGATCATTTCGCCGCCGAGACGGTCCACCGGGCCTTCGGGATCGAGGCGCAGGAGTGTCCGTACCACCGGTGGAAGGCCTCCACGCGAGGGTGAGCGGCAGGTGAGCCACCGGCTCACCTCGAAATCACACACAGCTCACCTGGTCCTCGTTCACGGACGGGCGTCCGCATCGTGCACCAGCTGAGAGGCGTCGAATGAACGTCGCCCGCAGCTGGGAGAAGCCGATGACCCAGGTCGACACCGTCACGAACGAGCAGGACACCAACGGACGTCCGCACGCCGAGCTGGGCGCCGACACCGCGGGGCGCTGGGCCCGCCCGGCGGCGCTGCTCGCGTACGCAGCCTTCGTCCTCGAGATCCTCTTCATGATCTCGCCTGCGGCGCTCTACTTCTACTCGGTCTACGGACCGGTCCTGAACTTCCTGCACAGGACGCCGGCCACGACCTGGCTCACGGCGTTTTTCCTGCCCCACTACTCCACGACCGGCAACGCGGTGCTCGACAACCTCTCGACGGTGGGCTTCGTCCTCGCTCTCGTCGGCGTCCTCGGCTTTTCCGTGGGCTTCGTGCAGATCTACGGTGCGAAGATCCTCGGACGCGGCGCGGTTGGCGGCGGCATCTACCGCGTCATCCGGCACCCGCAGTACACCGCCCTCCTCGTCGCGGGCCTGGGGACCGTGCTGATGTGGCCCCGCTTCCTGGTGCTGGTGAGCTTCGTCACCATGTTTTTCGTGTACGGCGCGCTGGCACGCCACGAGGAGCGCGTCTGCCGCGCACGCTTCGGCGACGCCTACCGCGAGATCGAGGAGCGCACGGGCCGCTTCCTTCCGCGCGCGGTCGAGCGCTTCTGGCCGCTGCGGCTCGAGGGCACCCGCGCCGGAGTCGCCTGCGGGCTCGCCGTCGCGCTGAGCGTCGGTGCGGGTCTGGGTCTGCGGGCATGGTCGCTCGAGCGGGTTTCGGCCGTCTTCCGCCACGACCTGGCCATCCTGTCGCCGGCCCAGCTCCCCGCAGCGACGCTCCAGGATGCGGTGGACCTCGTGCGGTCCGATCCGCGAGTCCAGGACATGTCCCAGGCCGAGGCGAAGCTGCTCGCCTATGTCCTGCCCGAGAGCTGGTACCTGGCCGACATTCCGGCAGAGCCCCACCCACCCGGCTCGAGAGGGCACGACACGCCGACCGACTTCGAGCCGCACCTGTTCAAAGTGCTGCTCACGGCACCTCGGACACACGCGACCGATCCGCAAGGGCGCGAGCTCGTGACGTCGACCTACGGCCGACGCCCGCTCGTCCTGGCGCACGTCGATCTGCTCCGCCGCGAGGTCACGGCGGTCGACGCACCGGTCGAGCACGTGCTCTGGGGCGACATCCCGACCCCGCTGTTCTGAAACACCGGCACAGGATCCGCGGTCTCTGAGATGATCGCGCGGTGACCGCCGCGACCGACGCCCCGCGCGAGGACGACGCCCCCGCGCGCCGACGCACCCTCCTCCTGCTGCTCGCGCCGGCGCTCCTGATCCTGACCGCCAGGCTGCTGCCGCTCATGCTCGGCAGTCAGACGCTCTTCCTGCGCGACGTTCACCAGTTCCACCTGCCGGCGAAGATGGCCCAGGCCGAGGGTCTGCGCCAGGGGGAGCTCTGGCTGCTCGACCCGTACCGCGGCGGCGGCCAGCCGCTCCTCGGCAACCCCAACGCCGCACCCTTCTATCCGGACACCGCGCTGCTGACTTTCCTCGACCCGATCTGGGTGGTGAACGCGCACTTCTGGGTGCATCTGCTGATCGCGCCTTTCACCATGTTCTGGCTCGCACGAAGACTCGGGCTGCGCTCGGAAGCGGCCGCGGCGGCCGGGGTCTTCTACGCCACCGGCGGCATCGTGCTTTCGCACCTCAACTTCTACAACCTGATCGCCGGGGCGACGTGGATCCCGGCCTTTGCCGCATGTGCGCTGAGCCTCGTGCAACGCGAGCCACCTTCTGGCACGGGGTCGGGGGGCGAGACCTCACGACGCTGGCTGCCGGTCGCTCTGGGTGTGCTCTGGGCGCTCATGATCCTGGGCGGCGATCCGATCCTGGCCCTTCTCGGGCTGCTGCTCGCGGCCACGCTTCTCCTCGTGCTCGCTCCGAGACGGCTCCCGCCCCGACTCCCGGTGCTGGCGCTCGCAACCCTCGGCGGGACGCTGCTGGCGGCGCCGCAGATGTTCGAGCTCTGGCGCATCGTCGGCAGCTCGTTCAGGAGCCTCCAGGGCTACAGCGAAGCCGTGATCTTCGTGACGAGCGTCCATCCGATGACCCTGATCGAGGCGCTGATCCCGTTTGCCTTCGGCAAGCCAGATCTCGACTTCTGGGGAGGCAAGGCGTTCGGCGACGCCGGCAACGCGTTCTTCTGGAGCCTGTCGCCGGGCGCGATCGCGTGGCTCTTCATTCTGAGCAGCGGGCTGCGACCGAGGAGGGAGCGCCTCGCCTGCTGGGTCGTCCTCGCCACGTCGCTGTTCCTCGCCACGGGCGGCCACAACCCTCTGATGCGCCTGCTGGTACAGCTCCCGGGCGCGTCGCTCGCCCGCTACCCGGCGAAGGCGCTGGTGCTCGCCGCCGTCGCTCTCGCCCTTCTGGCGGGCCTGGGCGTCGAGCGTTGGCTCCGCGCGGGGCACGGCGCACGCCGCCGCGGAACCGAGGCACGCGGGTCGCGCTTTCCTGCACCCCGGGCGCTCGCTCCCGGTCTGCTCCTTCTGGGAACCCTGGCCGCGACCGTCACACTTCTCACGTCGCTTCCCGCCGGCCCCCTCGCAGGCGGAATCTCAGCGCTCCTCCCTCCGGGCCGCGAACCGCTGCTCCCCGACATCCTCCAGTACTGGCGGCAGATGGCGCTCGCCCTCGTGATGATCGCGGCCGGCGGGGCGACTCTCCTCCACCTCCAGCGCCGTCGCGCGCCGGCCGCCCTCGCCGTCACACTCACCGTGCAGACCGTGGCGCAGGTTCTCCTCCTCGCCCCGCTTCTAGTGAGCGACGACGCCGCGATCTACCGCTCCCCCTCCCCCGCGCTGGCGAGCATCCGACAGGGCGAGCGCGCCGTGATCGCGGCCACCGAGCTCTTCGGATCGCAGCAGCCGCGGGCGTTCGACGACAGCGCACCGCAGTGGTTGGCGCGCCACGCGTGGAACGACCTCTACCCGCTCGCCGGCGTGCCCGCGGGAGTGCACTACGACTTCACCTTCTCGCCTGACGGGCTCGACTCCTATCTCGCGCGCATGACCCTCGACGGTGCCCGCACTCTCCCGCCGGAGCAGAAGATCGAGGTTCTCCGCAAGCTCGGCGTGGGCGTCTTCTTCACCGACCGCAACCTCCGTGCGGAGCTGCCACCGAAGGAAGGTGCGGCCCTCTCTCCCCGGGAACCCGTACCGAGCTTCGGCCAGGCGCTTCATGCCTGGCAGATCCCGGACGCCGCGCCCCGCGCGTACCTCGCGCACGAGGTGCACCGTGCCGAGAGCCTCGGGCACGCTCTCTCCCTGCTCGCGAGCCCTGAGCTCCCGGCGGGTGCAGCTGCCGTCCTCCCGGGCACCGGTGCCCCGCGGCGCACCGCACCCGGGCACGCCGAGGTGGTGGAGTGGAAAGCCACGCGGATCCGGATCGAAGCGGACAGCCCCGAAGGCGGCGTGCTCGTCGTCCAGCGCTCGACGCAGCCAGTCTTCCGCGCCACGGTGGACGGGGAGCCCGCTCCCCTGCTGGTCGCGAACATGAGCCGTGTCGGCGTCGAGGTGCCGGCAGGGGCGCACACGATCGAGATCGAAGCCAGCCCCGCCTGGGGGCGCAGCCTCACGGCAGTTCTCCTGGGTCTCGCGGTCCTTGCCGTCCTCTCTCGGCGGCGACGCGCCGTCAGCTGAGCCAGCCTCCCCAACTCCTGTACGGACTGGTTGCAGAACCGCGGTAGTCTCGCCCCAACTCGCTGTTCCTCTGCTCGCCCAAACCCCGGAGACCTCCATGAAATCCAGCTTCCTGCGCGCCGCGCGGGCCGCCGCAGCGCTTGCTCTCGTTCTGCTGCCGGCCTCGTCTGCGACGGCGCAAGAGACCCCGGTTGCCTTCACCGGCGGCCAGGTCATTCCCATCGCGGGTGACCCCATCGAAGACGGCGTCGTCGTCGCCCTTGGCGGCAAAATCACCGCCGTCGGCGGGCCCGGCACCCGCATTCCCCGTGGCGCCCAGACGATCGACGTGACCGGCAAGGTCGTCATGCCGGGCCTGGTCGACACGCACTCGCACATCGGCGGCCCTTCGGGCGGCGACCGCTCGTCGGCCATTCACCCCGAGACCCGCGCACTCGACGCGGTCGACGTGCGCAGCGACGGCTTCTGGCGTGCCAAGGCCGGCGGGCTTACCACGCTCAACGTCATGCCGGGCTCCGGTCTCCTGATGAGCGGTCAGACCGTCCACGTGAAGCTGCGCAAAGACCCGAAGTCGATTCACGACTGGCTCTACTGCGACGACCCGCTCACTGAAGTGTGCGGCTCGATGAAGATGGCGAACGGCACCAACTCGATCGGCAACAACGCGCCGGCGCCGGGCACGCGCGGCAAGTCGGCCGCCCTCGTGCGCCAGAAGTACATTCAGGCCCAGGAGTACCGCGACAAGCTCAACGACGACTCCGAGGGTGCCAAGCCGCCGGCGCGGGACCTCCCCATGGAGGCTCTGGTCGAGATCCTCGACGGCAAGCGGCTGGTGCAGTTCCACAGCCACCGTCACAACGACATCTCCACGCTGATCCGCCTGGGCCGGGAGTTCGGCTTCAAGCCCGTCATCCAGCACGGCAGTGAGGCGTGGAAGGTGCGAGACGAGATCGCCGAGGCCGGGATCTCGGTGTCGTACACGTTCGTCGACTCGTTCGGCGGCAAGGAGGAGGCGCTGGGCGTCAACCTCGCCGGCCAGGCCCTGCTCGAGCAGGCGGGGGTCGACGTGAGCTTCAACACCGACGACGGCGTCACCGACTCGCGCTTCCTGCTGCGCGCCGCCGCCATTGCGGTCCGCTACGGCATGACGCGCGAAGGGGCCCTGCGCTCCGTGACCCAGGTGCCGGCCGACCAGCTTGGGCTCGGCGACCGCGTGGGCTCGCTCGAGGTCGGCAAAGACGCCGATCTCATCGTTCTCTCGGGCGACCCCTTCAGCGTGTACACGAAGGTCGAGCAGACGTGGGTCGAAGGCGAGCAGGTCTTCGATCTGAGCGATCCCGAGCACCGCAAGTACGCCACCGGCGGCTACAAGGTCTACCGCAGCTTCGGCGAGCACGTGCACGCGCAGCTGGAAGGAGAGTGGCAGTGAGCACCTCGATCAACTCCCGCCGCGCCGCGGCATGCGCGCTCCTTCTCCTCGGGGTCACGCCGCTGGCCGCGCCCGCCGCTGCGCAGGTCGCCGTGAAGGCGAGGACACTCCACACCATGAACGGCGACGCCATCACCGACGGTGTGGTGGTCGTGCAGGACGGCAAGATCACGGCCGTGGGTCCAGCGTCGAGCACGCGCATCCCCGACGGGCTGCAGGTCCTCGAGGCCGAGGTGGTCTCGCCCGGGCTCGTGGACGCACGCTCGACGCTCGGGCTCTCCGGCGCCTACAACAGCAACGTGGGTCCGGTCCGCGACCAGGACCAGCTCGAGACCTCGTCTCCGATCCAGCCGGAGCTGCGAGCGATCGACGCCTACAACGCGCGTGAGGAGCTGATTCCCTACGCCCGGAAGTTCGGAGTGACCACCATCCACACCGGCCACGGCCCGGGGGCGCTCGTCTCGGGGCAGACCATGATCGCGAAGACCCGCGGTGACAGGGTCGACGAGGCGGCGATCGTGGACACCAAGATGCTGGCCGTCACCATCGGCCGTCTCGCGAGCGCCTTCCGAAGCCCCGGCACCACGGCCAAGGGCATCGCGATGCTCCGCGGCGCTCTCCTGGGAGCCCAGGAGTACGCCGAGAAGGTCGCCGCCTCCCAAGTCGAGGAAGACGGCGAAGACGCGGAAGAGGGAGAAGAGCCCAAGAAGGCTCCCCCCGCTCCGCCCCGCAACCTGCGCAACGAGGTGCTCGCTCAGGCCCTCGCCGGCGAGGTGACGATGATGGTGCAGGCCAACTCCTCGGTGGAGATCGCGTCTGCGCTTCGCCTCCAAGAGGAGTTCGGTTTCCCGATGGTCATCGACGGCGGCGCCGAGGCCTACCTCATGCTCGACGAGCTGAAAGAGGCCGGGGTGCCGATCTTCCTGCACGCTGCACGCGCGCGCATCCCGAACAAGACGTTCGAGATCGCGAAGATCCTGCGCGACGCCGGCATCCCGTTCGCGGTGCAGACGGGCCACGAGAGCTATGTGCCGAAGACCCGCATCCTCCTCTGGGAGGTGGCGCACTACGCGGCCTGGGGCCTGACCGCGAGTGAGGCGATCGCCGCCGTCACGATCGACAGCGCCAAGCTCCTCGGCATCGACGACCGGGTGGGCTCACTCGAGGTCGGCAAGGACGGCGACCTCGTGCTCTACTCCGGCGACCCCTTCGAGTACCTCTCGAGGGTGTGTGGTGTCGTGATCGAGGGCGAGATCGTGAGCGACGTCTGCGAGTAGGTCGCCCCTGAAACGACGAATGCGAGGGCCGCATGCCGCGGCCCTCGCACCTCGCGATTCAGAGCGAAGATCGCCTAGCGGCCTTCGCGGTCCTCGTCATCGCTCCGCGTGTCGAGGAAGCCCATCGTCTGCGGCCGGTAGCCCGGCTCCGCATCGGCATAGGTGATGAACCCGAACATCATCTCGTCCGTCGTCGGCTCGCCGAACCCGACGTCCACGGTGGGATCCGGGTTGAACGGGTTGGCCTCCGAGTTGTCCCACCACATGGTGAGCTCGACGCGCGTGCCGGCGGGAATGCGCTTGCCCTTACCCGGGTACTCGTAGTTCGTCTGCCAGTTGAAGTCGTACTTCGGCACCCACAGCAGAACCTCTTCGCTGCCGTCCGGGTAAAACGCCACGTACTTCGCCGCCTTGCCCCGCAGGTGCATGTGCGGCGTGTAGCCGAGCAGCAGCGAGTCACGCTCGAAGACCGTCGACGTGGTCGCGCTGTAGTTGTCGGCGCCCGCCGGAATCAGGAAGTCGAGCTTCGCCAGCGGGTCGTTCGCGACGATGTGCTCGGGCACGTAGTCGGCCGGGTAGAACTTGAGCGCCGCGCTCGAGCGATCCCAGACTCCGCTGCCCGGGCCCGCCTCCTTGTGGTAGTGCATCTGCCACGCCACCTCGATTCCCGGCTGGATCAGCGTGCCGAACCCGTCGTTGTACACCGTCGGATCGTTGCCGGGTGCGATGCCACCGAACGGGGCCGCGATGATGTGGTGGACGACCGGGCTACCGGGCCGGAACTCGACGGCCTTGAGGTAGCGCGGCTCGGGCAGCATCTCTTCCGTGATCTTCATCCGGAAGGTGATGTACTGATCTTCGACGGCGTCCTCGACGAAGTAGTCCTGCCCCATGTCGATGACGAGATCGGGCTCACCGATCGACCAGCCCGCATGTGCCACGAACTCCTTCTTCGGCGGAGCGTCGGCCGCGAGGCCGGGCTTGGCGCCCGTCTTCGCCCAGCGCACCAGCGTCAGGATGTCGGTCTCGGACATCGTGCGCTCGTTGGCGAACACGCCCGCGTGCTCGTCCGACGCGTGCCACGGCGGCATGGTGCGGGCCTGAGCCTGGCGTGCAATCGAGCGCGCCCACGGCCGCGTCGACTCGTAGTCGGTGAACGACATCGGCGCCACCATGCCGCCCAGGTTGGCTCCCCCTTCGCGGTGGCAGACCTGACAGTTCTCCTGCAGAACTGGCAGAACGTCCCCGTAGAAGGTGGGCTCGGGCGGGACCACGTCCTTCTTGGCCGCAGCGAGCGCTGTGGTCGAAAGGAGCAGAACGCAGAGAATGGACAGTGCCGAGGCGGTCGTCTTCATGAGTGATCTCCCTCCATGAGTTCTCGTGGAGTACGGTAGACAGACACCGCAAGGGCGACCAGTTGCGGAAAGTACGTAGGGGAAAGTACGTAGGCTGGATCACGGCCAGGAGGCCAGCTGCTCGAGGTCGAGTGCCGGGCACCCGAGTCGCTCGGCGAGGCCCCGGTCGGCGGAGGACGTACCCGCGACCGCGCTCCGCAAAACGTCCAGCTGGGCCTCGTGCGCGGCCATCAGCGCCAGCCCGGGCAGTGGCTTGCGGCACCAGCACACAGGTGGCCCGGGCGGGTGCGGGCAGAAACGCAGGTCAAAGGGGTGCCCGAGGTCCTGTTCGAGCTGTTTGGCGCGCTCGAAGACGAGAGACGGCGCAATGTCCCGGGCCGGCGCGCCGAGGTACGTGACCGCCACGAGCCGAGTGCCGTCCGCGGCGATCCGACGAAACACCGCTGCAGACTCGGCGAGGAGAACCGGCTCCTCGGCACCGTCGAGCTTGCCCTGTCGTGAGGACCCCGTCGAAGTCGAAGAAGAGCGCAGGCTGCGCCTCAGCGTCGGACGGTTCAGGCGGAGGCGCGGGTGCAACATCGACCCGCGTGAAGCCCTCGCCTTTGCGCGGCTCCTCGAAGCGGTCGCGGTACCGGTAGAGCGCCGACGGCGCGAGGCAGTTGGCGTGTCCACAAGAGCCCGCGCGAAGCTCCTCAGGCTCCAACAGCCGCCCGTGGCGCGTGAGCATGCGGCGCACCGCGTTCGCCTGCGCCTGCGCGAGAGGCGTCTCGACGTGAACGCAGCGCACGGTCTCTCCGTGACGCCACGCCGCCTCGACGACATCGAACCGCGAAGCGCGGTCGGGGTAGGTGTTGTCGAGAATCACGCGCCCGCGCCTCGCCTCGAGAGCTCCTTCGAGCTCCGGCAGAAGATCGGCGAGGCGCCCGCCCCTCTCGTCGCGGTTGAGGCGCAGGTCTCCCTCCTCCAGCAGAGCCTCGGCCATCGTGCTCTTGCCCGACGCGGGGCTACCCACGAACACCACGACACGCGGCTCACTCTCGCTCCGAGGCGCTCTCTCGGACCGAGCCCGGCGGAGCGCGACGGCAGCCCGGAACGCCTCGTCGACGTCTCGGAGCGACGCTTCGTCGAGCGTCAGGTCCGCGGCGGCGGCCGACTCTCTTGCCGTCTCGCAACGGCTCGCGCCACAGATCGGCAGCGGCGCCACCGGAAAGCTCCGGAGCCACGCGAGCGCGGCCTGATGCGGCGTGCAGCCCATCCGAGCAGCAACCGCACCGAAGGTCGGATGCCGTGCCAGGCGGCGCGCACCGCGCTCGCCGCCGAGCGGCGAGTACGCCTGCAGCTCGATGCCCCGGCACCAGCACAGCTCGGCGACCCCGGAGCGCACCGCGCCCAGGTCGACCGGGCTGAGTGCCACCTGGACGGCCGAGATCTCCGCGACGTCCGCCGCGCGCTCGATCTCCCCCACCCGCACGTTGCACAGGCCGATGCGCTGCGCCAAGCCTTCGTCCTGGAGCCTGCGGAGCGCGCGCACGCTCGTCTCGAGCTTTGCGCGCGGATCGACGGCATGGAGCAGGTAGAGGTCGACCTCTGACCTGCCGAGCCGCTTCAGGCTCGCCTCGCAGGCCGCACGAAGGTGCTTGGCCCGCCCGTCCGGCCGCCAGCGCCCACCGGGCCGCGCGAGGCCCCCTTTGGTGGCGACGACGACCTCCGAAGCGGGACCATCCCACGAGCCCAGCGCCCGGGCCACGAGACGCTCCGAATGCCCGATCGAGGCGTCGTCGGGCGCGTAGACATCGGCCGTATCGAGATGGCGGATCCCGGCATCGAGCGCCGCGTGGACCACTGCGATGGCGGAGCTCTCCTCCAGATCGGCGCGAGAGAGCCGCTGCATGCCTAGAGCGATGCCGCAACGAGCTAGCAGCACGAGCACTCCAGGGACGCGCAGGAACCTCCAAAGCGGCTGATCGTGAGCCGCGGTGCGAGACTTCGGTTGCGGGGGGCTCTCGGAGGCTGCTTCGCCTCAGAGCTTGCAGACCAGGGGCGCTCCGGCAGCCGGAGAGCGCAGGCGGCGCCCCCGTCCAACGATCCGCAACGCGCCGCCGTCCCCCGAAACCGAAGTCTCGCACCGCGGCGGCCCCAGACGCGACCCTCGACCGGCTCCCAACCAGCGTCCAGGCGCCGCCGTCCCCCGAAGCCGCACACCGCGACGGCGCCAGGCACAGTTCCCCGCCCGCTCCCGTCCATCATCAACGCCTCCGCGCTGTAGCGCGACGGCTCAAATCTGGCGCTCGGCACCATCCCAGTAGCGGTCCCGGAGCAAGCGCTTGAGCAGCTTCCCAGTCGCCTGCCGCGGCAGCTCGGTCTCGAAGTCGATCGACCGTGGCGCCTTGTAGCCCGCGAGACGCTCGCGGCAGTACGCCACCAGATCGTCCGCGAGCGACGCCTCGTCGGCAGCGGGATCCGCCTTGACCACGACGGCTTTCACCTCTTCCCCGAACTCCTCGTTCGGCACACCGAACACGGCGACGTCGGCAACCGCCGGATGGTCACCGAGCGTCTGCTCGATCTCGGCGGGATAGATGTTCACGCCACCCGAGATGATCATGTCGATCTTGCGATCCGTCAGGTGGAGGTAGCCGTCGTCGTCGAGGAAGCCGATGTCCCCCATGGTGAAGACGCCGGGCTCGCGGTAGACGGACGCGGTCTTGTCCTGATCCTTGTGGTACTCGAAGTCGGCCGACATGAGGTTCTTGAGGTAGAGCTGGCCGGACTCTCCCGCGCCGACCGGCTGGCCCTCGTCGTCGAGCACCTGCACCTGCACCACCGGCAGCGGCTTGCCGACGCTGGTCGGGCGCTCGAGCCACTCCGGAGAGGAGATGACGCTGATGACCGCACCCTCGGTGCCGCCGTAGTACTCGGTGATCTTTGGCCCCCACCAGTCGATCATGGCGCGCTTCACCTCGGGAGGGCAGGGTGCGGCGCCGTGGAGCACCTGCACGAGGCTGCTGCCGTCGAAGCCGGAGCGCGCCTCCTCCGGCAGCCGCAGGAGACGGACGAACTGGGTCGGCACGAGGTGTACGTTGGTCACCTGGTGGGCGTCGATCAGCTCCAGCGTCTCCGCAGGATCGAACTTGTGTCGCAGGATCAGCGCGCTCCCGCCGTCGAACGGAAAGCTCGAGAACGCCCACTGCGCCGAGTGGTACATCGGCCCACACACGAGCGTCACGCCACCCGGCGGAACACCCATCATGGCGCTGAAGCCCTGCGTACGCGGCGAAATCGCCTCCACCGGCGCACCGAGCCCGGCGACGCGTCGCACCCCCTTGGGTCGGCCGGTGGTGCCGGACGTGTAGAACATCACCGCACCTTCACCCTGGTCGCCCGGCTCGTCGGCGCTGCCCTCCTCCAGCAGGTCTTCGTAGGCCACGAAGCCCTCCGGGGCATCACCCCCGAAGCACACCCGGAGCGAGGGCGAGCCCTGAGACGACTCCGCCGCGAGGTCGGCGAAGCGCGCGTCGGCGATCAAGACGTCGGCGTCGGAGTTCCCGAGAACGTACTCCACCTCCTCCGCCGCAAAGTGCCAGTTGATGGGGACGGCCACCCACGAGGCATGCGCACAGGCGCAGAAGACCTCCTGCATCTCGCGCGCATTGCCGCTCAGAAGGGCCACGGTGCTGCCGGTGCCCAGGCCGCGCGCCCGGAGCACGGAAACCAGACGGTTGATTCTCTCGTTCGCCTGCGCCCAGGTCGTGGCCCCGCGCTCGTCGACGAGGGCCGGCGCGTCTCCCTTCTGCTCCGCAAACTGAGCGACCTTCGTGACCATCCGTGGCTCTCCTCACCGTTGCCGGCCCAGGGCCAGCGTCGTTCCCCAACCCACCGCCGTCTTCTTCGGGCGAGGGCCAGTATTCCACGCAGGAGCAGTGCCCCACTCGTCTCCGAGGCTCCAACGACGGGGTCCGACGGAGCTCGGGCGCAGGAGACCCCGAGTCATTCGTGTCGGAGGCCGTCGCGACCAACCGCGTCTAGGCCTCCCGGAGGTGGTGCTTCGGATCCACGGGCCGCATGAGCGCATTCGAGACCAGCGCGATCAAGAGGAGGGCCGCCATGAGCACCATCGTCGAGTTGTAGAGGCTGCTCGTCGGATCGGGAGTTCCCGCCGG
This sequence comes from Candidatus Multivoraceae bacterium, assembly GCA_965223385.1. GTDB lineage: Bacteria > Acidobacteriota > Thermoanaerobaculia > Multivoradales > Multivoraceae > JBCCLJ01. The sequence goes on from CBDCWR010000005.1 coordinate 879,343, forward strand.
AGCGATCTCCAGCAGACGCCCTATCGTCACCGTCTTGCTCTCCACGAGCACCGACAGCTGCTCGAGCGGTGCTCCGAAGTGCTGCTCGAACGAGCCTTCGTCGACACGCGCAGCCAGATCCTCGATGGCGCTCGTCCGTGCCCGCTCGCGGAGCGACGTGATGGCGAGCGGTCCCAGAACCCCGCGGTGCTCCACGCGGTGAGCAGGCGCCCGTGAATGCCACCGACGAACTTCGCGCCGAAGATGTCGGCGAGGTACGCCGGAATCGTCGCGAAGCCGCCCCCGTACATCGTGAAGATGATCATGGTGGCCGCATAGAAGACCACGAGCCACAGCACCTGGGGCGAGGCGCTCACCTGCGTCGCCGTCCAGGGCACCGAAAGGTAGAGAACGATGCCGAGCGCGAAGAAGATCCAGTAGGTCGCGCGGCGCCCGATGTAGTCGGACGTGCTCGCCCAGAAGAAGCGCCCGACCATGTTGAAGACGCTGATCATCACGACGTACGTCGCAGCGAAGGCCGGCGTGACGACCTGCGGCAGCGCCGAGCCGAAGATCTCGGTGATCATCGTCCGTGCCACTCCCAGCACGCCGATCCCGGCGGTGACGTTGAGGCACAGCACGATCCAGAGCTGGTAGAACTGCGGCGTGCGCAGCGCCTCGTCGAGCTCCACGTCGTGCTGCGACACCATGCTCTGACCCGCCGCAGCGTCAGGCTCCCAGCCTTCCGGGGTCCAACCCTCCGCCGGCAGGCGGTAGGCGAACGCTGCGACGACCATGACGACCAGGTACAGGAGCCCGAGCGTCACGAAGGTCTGGGCCGCACCCGTCGAGCCGGTGCCCACGACGTAGACCCCTTCCGCGACCGCGCCCGGCAGCTCGCGGGCCTCGGCCGCGCCGAGCACGACCACTTCGCGCAGCTCACCTCCGAGCTCGGCGAAGCGCCGCCCGGCTCGCGTGACGAGCGCGACGTCCGCCTCCAGGCCGAGGTAGTCGGGTGTCCGATGGAACAGCGCGAGCAGCCACTCCTTGAGCGGCGCTCCGACCATGGCCCCACCGCCGAAGCCCATGATCGCCATGCCGGCGGCCATGCCACGACGGTCCGGGAACCACTTGATCAGCGTGCTGACGGGCGAGACGTAGCCGAGACCGAGGCCACAACCTCCCAGCACTCCGTAGCCGAGATAGAGCAGCCACAGCTGGTGCGTGGCGATGCCCAGGGCGCCGACGAGGAAGCCGCCGCCCCAAAGCACCGCCGACACGACCCCGACCTTGCGCGGCCCGACCTGCTCGAGCCAGCGCCCCGCAAATGCTGCGGCCAGCCCCAGGAAGACGATGGCGACCGTGAAGACCCAGACGACCTCGCTCAGCGTCCAGTCGTCGGCCGAGCTGGCGACCCCGCCCAGCAGGCGCACGAGCGGCGGGTTGAAGATGCTCCACGCGTAGACCGATCCGATACACAGGTGAATCGAGATCGACGCGAGCGGAACGAGCCAGCGATTGAAGCCGGGAGGCGCAACGATGCGCTCCCGCGACAGAAGTCCCGGCATGCTCTCCTCCGGTCCTGAGTGGTGGGACCGGGTCACTGTACCGGCTGGAAGCCCGGGCTGCAGGGGCTCGCCGAGGTCGAGCCGAGGCTACTCCAGCATGGCCGGCGCCGCCGCCGTGTCCATGGCCGTGGCGCGGAGCTCGGCGCGCTCCTGGATCATGCGCACGCAGGTGTTGTAGCGCATCGCAGGATCGGGGTTCTCCGCCGCCGCGAGCTCCGCGGCCCGCTCGTAGCAGGCCATGGCGCGGTCGAGGGCGTCCCGTGCAGCCACGCCCACGCGCGCACCGCTGCGCCGCAGCTGCGCCCGCGCCCGGCGCTCGTACACGATGCCCTCGTAGTACGCCTGCTCGTACTCGCCCTCGAGGAGCTCGAGAACCTCGAGCGCTCGCTGGAACCTCGACGCGAGCCGGCGCTCGAACTGGTCCGACAGAGCGAGCACGAGAACTGTCAGCGCCTCCTGGTGACCTGGCGCCGCATCCAGGATGTCGCTACAGATGCTCTCCGCCTGATTCGGCTCATTGAGCACCCGGTAGTGCTTTGCCCGCTCGAGTGCCGCTGGAACGGCCTCCGCCGAGATTCGTTTCAGCTCCATCACGCCTCCTCTGAGGGATGACCTGGGCCCGCCGACCTTACCCTCCGAGAATACGAAAGATCCGCTTCAACGGATCGTAGTACTCGCTCACCACGCGCTCCTTGAGCGGGATGATGGCGTTGTCGGTGATCGTGATGTGCTCCGGGCACACCTTCGTGCAGCACTTGGTGATGTTGCAGTAGCCGATACCGCCCTCTTCCTTCATGTGGTCGAGGCGCTGCTCCGTGTCGAGCGGATGCATGTCGAGTGCGGCGGTGTACACGAAAAAACGCGGCCCCGCGAACTCGTCGTGCTTGTGGTGGTCGCGCAGCACGTGGCACACGTCCTGGCACAGGTAGCACTCGATGCACTTGCGGAACTCCTGCACGCGCTCGACGTCCTCCTGGTACACCGTCCAGGTGCCGTCCGCGTTGTCGGGCTCGCGCGGGGTGAACTTCTTGATCTTCCGCTTGACCTCGTAGTTCCACGAGACGTCGGTGACGAGATCGCGCATCACCGGGAAGGCCCGGATCGGCTCGATGGTGACCGGCTGGTCCTCCGGCAGGTCGCTCATGCGGGTCATGCACATGAGGCGCGGCATCCCGTTCACCTCGGCGGAGCACGAGCCGCACTTGCCGGCCTTGCAGTTCCAGCGGCACGCGAGGTCGCCCGCCGACTCCGCCTGGATCTGGTGCACGGCATCGAGCACCACCATGCCCTCGGTGATGTCGGTCGAGTAGTCCTGGTAGCCGCCTTCGGCGTCGGCACCTTCCTGGCGCCAGATCTTGAACTGTCTCTGTGCCATCTATCCCAACTCCTCGACCAGGGCCTCGAGCTCGTCGCTCATGGGAACCAGCGGAATCTGCTCCACTTCCATGGAGCCGTCGGACGCCTTGCGGCAGGCGATGTTCACCTTGCCGAACTCTTCGCTCTTCTCGGGATAGTCCTCGCGGAAGTGACCACCGCGGCTCTCCTGGCGGAGGTTCGCCGACTTGGCCACGGCCTCGGACACCGTGAGCAGGTTGTGCAGGTCGAGCGCCGTGTGCCAGCCCGGGTTGTACTCCCGGTTCCCAGGCGCGCAGACGGTCTTGGAGCGCTCCACGAGACCTTCGATCTCGCCCTGGGCCTCGACCATCTCGGATTCGTTCCGGACGATGCCGACCTTCGCCTGCATCATCTCCTGCAGCTCGAACTGGATCTCGTACGGGTTGGCCCCGTCGCCGTCGCGCTCGAGCGGCGCGAGGGCATCGCTCGCGGCACCGTCCACGGCGCCCTGGTCGAGGGTGACCTCGCCGTTGTCCTTCGCGAAGTTCGCGGCGTACTCGCCGGCGCGCTTGCCGAAGACCAGCAGATCGGAGAGCGAGTTGCCGCCCAGCCGGTTGGAGCCGTGCAGGCCGGCCGCACACTCGCCCGCCGCAAACAGACCCGGCACCGTCGACATCTGGCTCTCGGCGTCGACCCGGATGCCGCCCATGACGTAGTGCGTCGTCGGGCCAACCTCCATCGCCTCTTTCGTGATGTCGATGCCCGCCAGCTCCTTGAACTGGTGGTACATGCTCGGCAGCTTCTTCTGGATGTGGGCCTCGGAATTGGAGATCTTCTCCTTGATCCAGGCGATGTCGAGGTAGACACCGCCGTGAGGTGACCCTTTGCCGGCCTTGAGCTGATCGACGATGCAGCGCGCGACGTGGTCGCGCGTGAGCAGCTCAGGCGGTCGCCGCGCCTCCTTGTCACCCAGCACGTAGCGCCAGCCCTCTTCCGGGTTGTCGGCGGTCTGGTTCTTGTAGAGGTCCGGGATGTCGTCGAACATGAAACGCTCGCCGTCGCTGTTCTTGAGGATCCCACCCTCACCGCGCACACCCTCCGTGACGAGGATGCCGCGGACGCTCGGCGGCCAGACCATGCCGGTCGGATGGAACTGGATGAACTCCATGTCGATCAGGTCGGCGCCGACGTCGTAGGCCAGGGTGTGGCCGTCGCCGGTGTACTCCCAGCTGTTGCTGGTGATCTTGTAGGCGCGGCCGATGCCGCCCGTCGCGATGACGACCGACTTGGCCTTGAACTTGCGGAAGCGGCCCTTCTCGCGGTCGTAGCCAAACGCTCCGGCGACACGACCTTCGTCCAGGAACAGACGGTAGACCGTGTGCTCCATGTGGAAGGTGACGCCCTGGTGGATGCCGTGGTCCTGCAGGGTGCGGATCATCTCGAGGCCGGTGCGGTCACCGACGTGCGCGAGGCGGGGGTACCGATGGCCACCGAAGTTGCGCTGCAGGATGCGGCCGTCTTTCGTGCGATCGAAGAGCGCGCCCCAGGCCTCCAGCTCCTTCACCCGTTCCGGCGCCTCCTTCGCATGGAGCTCCGCCATCTTGGGGTTGTTGAGGTAGGCGCCGCCGCGCAGCGTGTCGGTGACGTGCACCTTCCAGTTGTCGCGGTCGTCCACGTTGCCGATGGCGGCGGCCATGCCACCCTCCGCCATGACCGTGTGCGCCTTGCCGAGCAGGGACTTGCAGACCACACCCACCGAGACGCCCATCGACGACGCCTCGATCGCGGCCCGCAGGCCGGCGCCGCCGGCGCCGATGATGAGAACGTCGTACTCGTGCTCCGGAAGATCCATCACAGCAACCTCAGGTCGGTCCAGACGCCCATCGAGCAGAGGCGAATGTAGACGTCGGAAAAGCCCACCCAGACGAGGCTCATCCAGGCCCAGAGCATGTGCTTTCTGTTGAGTCCGGTGACGCAGCTCCAGCAGGTGTGCCGGATCTTGTGCCCGGAGAACTGGTTCAGGAACCCGCCCACGATGTGGCGCAGCGAGTGGCAGCCGAACGTGTAGCCGCCCAGCAGGATGACGTTGAGGATCAGGACGAGTGAGCCGACGCCGATGCCGAACGTCTTGCCGCCCGCTCCGTCGTCGAACCACAGCCCCAGCCAGGCCTCATAGCTGAGGAAGCCGATGAACACGATCGCGATGTAGAGAAAGTAGCGATGGATGTTCTGGAGGATCAGCGGCAACTTGTGCTCGCCGCGGTAGGCGTTGCGCGGCTCGCCGACGGCGCAGTTGATCGGGTCGGCCCAGAACGCCTTGTAGTAGGCGCCCCGGTAGTAGTAGCAGGTGAGGCGAAAGCCGGCCGGAGCCCAGAGGATGAGGAAGGCCGGAGAGAAGGGCAGCCAGCCGGGCCACCAGCCGGGCTTGGGCCCGAACCAGGCGTGACTCGAGTCTCCGAACAGCACCGGTGCGTACATCGGCGACAGGTACGGACCGTGGACGTAGTGCGCGTTCTGGAAGGCGGCCCAGGTCGAGTAGATGATGAACGCCGCCAGGCCGGCAAAGACCGCCGCCGGCTGGAGCCACCACGCATCCTGCCGCTCGGTCTGGCCAAACGAACGCCGCTTCAGTGCGGCCTCATTGAATGCCATGCAAGAACCTCTCTAGAAAGCCGATCCGTCGCGCAGTCGCCGAGATCGCCAGGTTTCCCAGGGGAAAGCTCCCGCATTCCAACCCATCGCCAAAAGGCTGTCAAGCCGGCCCGGAGCCTCTCTGGAGGCTCGTAAACCCGCGCTACAGTTGGGTTTCTCCCACTCCCGACAACCCGCGGAGGGTGCCCTCGCACCCTGCACACAGACCCGGAGCTCCGCATGTCCCAGGATGCTTCCTCCTCCCCATCGGCCCCGACCCGTCGCAGCCTCCTCGTCGGCGCTGCGGGTGTCGCCGTAGCTGCCGCCCTCCCCGCCCGCAGTGCGCCGTGGCAGCTGGGCGCACAGAGCTACAGCTTCCGCACGTTCTCGGTGGCCGAGGCGATCGACCGGCTGCAGCAGCTCGGTCTCGCGCAGATGGAGTTCTATCCAGGGCACTTCCCCGCGATGGCCGAGGGCCCCGAAGCGGATCAGGTGCTGGAGCTGCTGGCCCGGGAGAAGGTCCTCGTGCCGGCCTTTGGCGTCGTCGGCTTCGACAGCGACGAGGCGAAGACGCGCAGCGTCATGGCGTTCGCGCGGCGCTTCGGCATCGGCATCGTGTCCGCGAACCCGAGCGCAGAGAGCCTGGATGGCCTGGACCGCATCGCGCGAGACTCCGACGTGCGCATCGCGATCCACAATCACGGGCCAGGGCACCGCTACGCCACGCTCGAGCACCTCCAGGTTGCTGTGCGCGGTCGCTCGAGCCACGTCGGGGTCTGCCTGGACACCGGCCACGCGCTCCGCTCCGGCCAGGACCCGGTTGCCATGATCCACGCGCTCGCCGAGCGCGTCCACGCGGTTCACCTGAAGGACTGGATCGTCGGTGGCGAAGAGCAGATCCTGGGCGAAGGCGACCTCGACCTGCGCAGCGTTGCGCGGGCCCTGAGGGACATCGGCTTCTCCGGGCCGCTCTCCCTCGAGTACGAGCTCCAGCCGGAGAATCCGGTGCCCGGGATGCGCCGCGGCCTGGAGAACTGGGCCAGTGCGCAGCCGTAGAGTGTCGTCCGCGGGAGCGCAGGCCCGTGTCGGCTTCAGGCTGGCGCTCGCCTGCGTCCTCATCGCGCTTTGTGGCGCAAGCCACGCCCAGGAGCGCGACATCACGGTCGCCTTCGCGGCGGAGCCCACACAACTCGACCCGACCACCACCTCGGCTGGCGTCGACCTCTACTTCATCCAGCTGTTCTACGAGCAGCTCCTGCGGGTCAACCGAGAGCTCGAACGGCACAACTGGCTCGCGGAAGAGTGGCGCTACACGCCGCCTTCCGACGGGCGCCCGCCCACGGTGGACATCGAGCTCCGTCAGGGTGTGCTCTTCCACAACGGCGACGAGCTCACCGCCGAAGATCTCCGCTACGCCTACGAGCGCCAGAGCGATCCTTCGCTGTCGCGCAACGCGAGCCGCTGGCGCTCGGTGCGCGACGTCGAGGTGACCGGGCGCTACGCGCTCCGCATGGTGCTCGAGGAGCCGGACGGCCTGCTGGTGTCGCTGAACCTGGGCTTCTGGGCGATCCCGCGACGCTACTACCAGGACGTGGGCGACGCGGGCATCCAGGCACATCCGATCGGGACCGGGCCTTGGCGATTCGTCTCGAGACGCCCGCGCGAGGAGATCGTGCTCGAGCGCTTCGACGACTACTGGAACCCGGAAGCCCTTCCCCGAGCCGAGCGCCTGGTCATCAAGGTCATCCCTGAGGACACGACGCGCGTTGCAGCGTTCAAGACCGGGGCCATCGACTGGATGGACGCCGTGCCCCCGGCGCAGGTCGCCGCGTTCGAGGGGCTGCCGGGAGTCTCGGTGGCGTCGCTGCCCACGGCGAACAACCTGTTCCTCGCGCTCGACGCCGTGAGCGCGAACAGCCCGCTGCGCGACGCGCGGGTCCGCCGCGCCGTGGCACACGCCGTGGACGTGGACGCCATCCTGAAGTACGTCCTGCACGGCCAAGGCGTCCGTACCGCGCAGCTCGCGCCGGGGACCCTCGGGTACGACGAGACGCTCCGACCCTGGGCCTACGCCCCGGAGCGCGCGCGCCAACTGCTCGCCGAGGCCGGCTACCCCCGCGGCCTCTCGCTCAACTGCTACAACCTCACCACACCGCGAGAGCCCTACATCAAGGAGGTCGGCGAGACGATCTTCGCCTACCTCACCGAAGCCGGAATCCGGTGCCGGATCGTCCAACTCGAGTACGGCGCCTGGATCAACCTCGGCCGGGTCGACGCGCGGCCGAAGATGGACGGCATCGCCAGCTGGATGTGGGGCCACGGACTGCCGGGTGATCCGAGCGACGCCTGGTCCGGGCACGTCCACACGCACGGCGGGGGATGGGGGCCGTATTCGTACCATTCCGACCCCGAGCTCGACGAGGCCATCGAGCGGATGCGCGCTTCGATGGACGAGGGCGAGCGGCACGACCTCGTCCGCGCGGTCGCGCAGATGAAGCACGAACGCGTTGCCGGAGGCATTCCGACCTATCGACCGCTGGTGACGTTGGCGTGGCGCGACAGCATCGACTTCGTGCCCTGGCCGGGTGCCTACTGGCGCGAGATGCGCGAGATCGGCCCGGCGAGGGCCAGCGAGTGACGGCGCGCGGGCTCCGCAGGAGCCTGACGTGCTCGGATGCCAGGATGCGCGCGTGTTGACGTACATCGCACGACGCAGCGCGCAAGGGCTCGCCGCCGTCCTCGGTGCCCTCCTGCTGATCTTCGTCGCGCAACGTCTTTCCGGCGATCCGGTCGCCCTGCTCCTGCCGATGGACGCGTCCGACGCCGACTTCGCGGCCATGCGCGCGCAGCTTGGCCTCGACCGCCCCGTGCTGGTTCAGTTCGTGGTCTTCCTCGGCAGCGCCGTCCGCGGCGACTTCGGCGAGTCGTACCAGTGGAACGCCCCCGCAATGGACCTCGTCCTCGACCGCCTTCCGGCGACCCTCGAGCTCGCACTCGCCGGCATGGCCTTCGCACTCGCGCTCTCGATCCCGCTTGGCGTTCTCTCCGCCGTGAAGAGAGGAAGCTGGATCGACACCGTCGCGAAGGCCATCGCGCTGCTTGGCCAGGCGATGCCCGGGTTCTGGGTCGGCCTCCTCCTCATCCTCTTCGTGGCCGTGCGCCTCCAGTGGCTGCCGGCGTTCGGGCGCGGCGGCCTGGAGCACGTCGTCCTCCCGGCGATCGCCCTCGGCTGGTACCCGGTGGCCGCCATGACACGGACGCTGCGCTCGGCCATGCTCGACGCGCTCGACGGCGACTACGTGCGCACCGAGCGCGCTCTGGGCTTCCACGAGCACACGGTGATCTGGCGGTACGCACTCCGCAATGCGGCAGTACCTCTCGTGACGATGGTGGGTGTCTATTTCGCCAACATGCTCGGTGGCGCCTTCGTCATCGAGGTCGTGTTCGCGTGGCCCGGGGTCGGCCGCACGGTCGTCGATGCGGTCTTCGCGCGCGACTTCCCGGTCGTGCAGGCCGGGGTCCTCCTCACGACGATCGTCTTCGTGGTCATCAACCTGCTCGTCGACCTCAGCTACTGCTTCATCGACCCGCGCATACGCCATGGATGAGGTCGCCACCCAGATCAGCCGACCCGGCGGTTGGGCCGGCAAGCGCCGGGCTCCGAAGGTCTCCCTGGCAGTGCTCGCACTGGTCCTCCTCTGCGCCGCCTTCGGGCCCTGGGTGTCTCCACATCCAGCCGGGAAGATCGAGCTCCGCGACTCGCTCTCGCCGCCCCTCTGGATCGACGGCGGGCGGCCAGGTCACCTTCTCGGGACCGACATGCTCGGACGCGACATCCTGAGCCGGGTCGTTGCCGGCGCCCGGGTCTCCGTGACCATCGCGGGCACCGCGATCATCCTCTCGGGCGGCTTGGGCGCGCTCCTGGGCCTCCTGGCCGGGACCTTCGGCGGCGTCCTGGACTCTCTGATCTCGCGGATCATCGACGTGCAGATGTCGGTCCCGGCGATCCCGCTCGCCATGCTGCTCGCGGCCGTCCTTCCGCCCGGCGAGGGGATGGTGCTCACCGTCATCGTCCTGACGTACTGGACCTGGTACGCCCGCATCGTGCGCGGCGAGACCCTGAGCCTCCGGGAGCGCGACTGGGTCACCGCGGCGCGCGCCATTGGTGTCCCGACCGCGCGCCTCCTGGGGCGTCACCTGGCGCCGAACCTCACGAACACGCTGCTGGTGCTCGCAACGCTCCAGTTCGGGAGCGTGATCGTGTTCGAGGCGGGCTTGAGCTTCCTCGGCCTCGGAATCCAGCCGCCCCAGGTCTCGTGGGGCGGCATGCTCGCCGACGGACGCAACTTCATCGAAGTGGCGCCCTGGCTCATCACGGTGCCGGGAGTGGTGATCGCGGCCGTCTGCCTCGCCTCCAACCTGGTCGGCGACTGGCTGCGCGACGTGCTGGATCCGAGACGCTAGCCACCGTCGGGACGCAGGGCGAACAGCGACCCGCCCCCGGCCAGCGCACCCAGGTCGCTCTCCTCGAAGAGCTCGGAGAGCAGGGCGAGCGTCTCCGGCGACTTCGCCTGCACGAGGTCGCGGTAGCGCCCCTGCAGCACGACAAAGACCGGACGTGCCTTCCGCAGCGCTTCGGGCAGCGAAGCCCAGTGCCGATCCAGGTAGACCTCCCACGCCCAGCCCTGCAGAGCGAGCGCCTGGCGACGCCCCGTGAGCGTGTGCACGAGAGGGTTGCCGATCACGTAGATGGGGCCGGGGCGCGCGGCGAGACGCGCGCGCAGAGGCGTGAGCTGCGCGTACGTCGGGGAGACCTCGCGACGGAACGCGTCCCACCCCGGCTCGCCGTGCTGCACATGGCGCAACATCTCGCCCGCCTTCGGACGCCACTCGCGCACGGCACCCGGCACGAGGGCGAGCACGCCGATCGTGAGCGCGAGCCCAACTCCGCGCTGCCACCCCCTCGCCTCCCACCAGGCCGCGGCCGTGTCGAGGCCAAAGACCGCCACGACTCCGAGCGGCACCACGAAGTAGAGGAAGTGAAACGGCCACGACGACCGCGTCTCGAGCAGCATGACCGCGAGCCCGGCGAGCCCCCAGCCGGCGTGGAGCACGAGAAGCGGGCGCTCCAAGGCGCGGCGCGGCTGAAGCAAGACCGCCATGGCGCACGCGATCCAGGGAAGATGCCCCGTCACGAAGAGCTGCAGCGGGTAGCGGATGCGAGCGATCCCCTGCACGTCGGCGGGCACCTCTTGGGCCGCCGCCCGCGGGTAGGTGAGGTAGACCTCCGCGACGCCGGCGAGGCTGCCTTGCGCCGCAAAGATCGCGACCGCGGTACCCGCGAAGAGCAGCGCGCCTCCGAACATCCAGCCGAGGCGTCGCCAACCTCCCGCAAAAGCCGCCGCGAGCCCGAGAACCACGACCACCACCGGCCACATGTGCCCGTGGAAGCCCACGGCGGTCGCGGCGACAGCCCCGGCGGCAACCGACCGCCCGACGCCGGGCGCCTCGCTGTCGCGGTGCGGCGCAGCCAACCAGCAGGCGACCGTCAGAAAAAGCCCCGGAAACGCCTCGATCTGGCTCAACCCACGCGTGGTCACGAGGGAGTAGTAGACGCCGCCGGTACACAGCGGAGCGAGGGCCGCGAGCTCGGCGTGGGCGAGGCGCCCCCGGAGCACCGCCTGCAGAAAAAGCCCGACGGCGAGCCAGAGGCCCAGCTCGACCAGGTGGACACGGGCCTCCGCCGACTCCGCGAAGGGCGCGCCGACAGCCTGCGCGAGCGCGTAGGCGTGGTGCACACCGGGGTGCTTGATGTCCCACAGATCGCGGTGCATCGCGCCGCCATCCAGCACGAGCTGACCGGCGAGGGCGTAGAGCGCCTGGTCGCCGGTGAACGGCCGCGGCACGTGCACGGCACCCAGGACGGCCACCGCCAGGGTGGGAAGCACCCACCAGAGTGCGCGCCTCATGGGTGGTCGGCCATCGCCCGCGCGATCTCGTCGAGTGTCTCCGGATTGCGGAGCGCACCGGCGTTCACCGCGGCGTCACCCGCGACCGCCCGCCGAACGGCCGACTCGGAGAGCTTGCCGGAGAAGGTGGTCGGCAGACCGGAGACGGCAGCTACCACTGCCGGGACGTGCGTCGCCGAGAGCTCCTCCTTGATCGTCTTCTTGAGGCGGAGCACGAGGGGCCGCTCGAGCGTCTCTCCCTCCCCGAGTACGACGAGGAGCACGATGCGCGATCCACCCGGGCTCTTCTCGTGCCGCTGCTCCACCGCCACCGCACCCGCGACCTCGGTGAACGAGAGAACGACCCGGTGGATCTCCGACGACCCGATGCGCACGCCCCGGATGTTGAAGACGCCATCGGAGCGCCCGAGGATGCAGGCTCCCCCTTCGGCGGTCAGCACCGCATGGTCGCCGTGGGTCCAGACGCCTTCGTTCTGCGCGAAGTAGGCCTCGTGGAACCGCCGCGGGCCGTCGTCGCCGAGGAAGCCGATGGGGCGCGACGGGAAGGGGTTGGCACACACGAGCTCGCCCGCCTCCCCGACCTCCGCTTCGCGTCCCGCCTCGGCGAGCACCTGCACGTCGAGTGCAAGGCTGAGGCTCTGGCTCGCACCGACGTGGACCGGCACATGCGGCAGACCGAGAACAAAACAGCCGACGATGTCCGTACCGCCGGAGATCGAGTGCAGGGGCAGGCGCCCGACGTGCCGTGCCAGCCAGTCGTACTGGTACGCGTGCAGCACGGAACCGGTCGACTGCACCAGCCGCAGTGTGCTCAGATCGCGCTCCTTCGCCGGCTCGAGCTCCACGTCCTGGCAGTACTGCAGGTAGGTCGGCGATGTCCCGAGCACCGTGACGCCGTGCCGCTCCACGACCCTCCACAGGGCGTCGCGCTCCGGGTAGGTCGGCGAGCCGTCGTAGAGCAGGATCTTCGTACCGCCGGCGAGTGCCGACAGCTGCCAGTTCCACATCATCCAACCGCAGGTCGTGTGGAAGTAGAGACAGTCGTGCTCCCCGAGGTCGCTGTGCAGCCGGTGCTCCTTGACGTGCTCGAGAAGCGAGCCGCCGGCGCCGTGCACGATGCACTTGGGAACACCGGTCGTGCCCGAGCTGAACAGCACGTACAGCGGATGGTTGAACGGGAAGCGCCGCCACGCCGAGCTCCCCTCCGCCGCCTCGAGCTCTTCGAACCGGAGCACCCTCGAGCCCGGCGCCTCCAGCTCAGCGGCGCCGACCAGAGCAACTGCTTCGAGAGAGTCGACTCGCTCCAGGATCTCCGTCAGGGCGGTCAGCGGTCGCGTGACCCCCTGGTGCGTCACTTCGGGCTGCACCAGCAGGAGGCGGGGCCTCACCTGTTCGAGCCGGCTGGTGACCGCCGTTCCGCCGAGATCCTGCGGCAGGGAGCACCACACCGCGCCCGACGGCGGCCGCAGCCAGGCACCCGATCACCGCCTCGACCCCGTTGGGCAGGATCGCGGCCACCGCGCTCCCCGGCCGGAGCCCCAGCGATGCATAGCTCGCGGCCACCGCGCGCACGCGGCGCACGAGCTCCCGGCCGGAGACGCGGACGCTGGACCCGCCTTCGCACACACCAAGAAGCGCCGTCTCGTCCGAGCCTTCCCAGCGCGCGAGCACCGCCTCCGCATACGACAGCGAGACGTCGGGGAACCAGACCGCGTCCTCGCACACGTCGGACGTACACGCCGTCGCGAGGCTCCCCTCGTGGGGGATCTCACTCCACCGCATCAGGGAGCGCCAGAAGTCGTCGCGGTGGCGCAGGCTCCAGGCGTGCAGCGCGGTGGCGGAGAGCGCGGCTGCTTCGCCCTCGGGCCCGTGCCCCTGCGCGCCGCAGAAACGGAGGAACGAGGCCAGCTGACTCGCTTCGGCGTCGGCCGTCGTCGGCTGCCAGTGGACGCGCGCGGTACTCAACTGCTCGACCCCGGTCGCCTCAGTTGGCCTCGAAGTCGGGATGCTCCGTGACGTAGCGCACGATCTTCGCCATGCTGTCGAAGTTCTCGCGCGTGAGGTCCTTACGCTCCAGCTTGATCCCGTGCGTGTCCTCCAGGAAGAGGATCAGCTGCACGAAGCCTAGGCTGTCGAGAACGCCACCGTCGAGAAACGACACCTCGTCGCTCACGAGCAGCTCCTCGGCCTCGCCGAAGTGGACGTTGTCGTCGAGCCAGTCGACGATCTGCGCGCGGATCTCGGGGTGCGTCATGACGGGATCTCCAGAGCCAGGAATCCTAGGTGCAGAACGGCTGCGATGTCAGAAGTTGGCATAGATGAACGTTCCGGACCCGGCGGGCACGAAGATCGCCAGGAGCACGATCGCCGCGCCGTACGCGGCTCCGCGCACGGGATGCGGGAGCCGGAAGAAGCGCTCTTTCGCTTCGCGTCCCCACGGAGTCTCCGCGAGGTGCAGTCCGAGCAGCACCAGGCCCGCGAGAAGGAGGGGCACCTTCTCGACTGAGGGCGCCCTGCCGGAGCCGCCGAAGAGCCCCTGAAGGAACGCCCAGCCATCGGGGAGCGAGCCGAACCGGAATGGAACGAGCGTGAGCAGGAAGTAAGCCTGCGTGACGAGCCAGGCACCGAAGAGGTACGTCTTCGACCGACGCCGCGCCACCCACACCCGGTCTTTGCGGCAGAGGCCCTTGTAGAACTGGTCCCAGCGGTGCTGCACGGCAAGGCCCAGTCCCTGGAGGAAGCCCCACAGCACGAAGCCCCACGTCGCACCGTGCCACGCACCCGAGATCAGGAACACCACCAGAAAGCCGGTGGCGAGCAGGCCCCGCAGCGGGCCTGTTCCGGTGACGAGGGGGTTGTAGATGTAGTCGAACAACCAAGTGTTGAGCGAGATGTGCCACCTGCGCCAGAAGTCCATCATCCCTACGGCGAGGAAGGGCACGTCGAAGTTCCGCGGCAGCTCGATGCCGAAGGCGCGGCCGACGCCGATGGCCATGAGGCTGTAGCCGGCGAAGTCGCTGAAGAGCTGGAGGCAGTAGCTGCCGAGCCCGAGCCAGTGCCCAAGGGCGCCGTAAGCCGCGGGCTCCGAGAGGAGCGGAGTGACGAACTTGATGGCCAGGATCTCGCCGACGTAGGCCTTGAGCGCGAAGCCGAGCAGGAACGTGGCGGCCGCCCTGCCGAGCATCTCGGGGGCGAGCTGCCGAGCAACGGCGTACTGCGGCAGCAGGTGCCCGGCACGACCCACGGGCCCGGCCAGGATCTGGGCGAAGAAGCCGCTGAAGACCGAAAAACGAACCAGGTCGCGGCACGGCTCGATGCGACGGTAGTAGACATCGACGACGTAGCCGATCTTCATCAGCGTGTAGTACGAGATTCCCACCGGCAGCGCGATCTGCAGCGCTTCCGGGCGCACGGCAATCCCGAGTCCACCGAGAAGGGCGGCCACGGGCTCGGCGAGGAAGCCCACGTACTTGAACCAGGCCAGCAGACCGACGTTGAACGTGATGCTGAGCCAAAGGAGTCGGAGCCGCGCAGCCGCGCTCCGCACCTCGCTGCCCAGGGCGAGGCCAATGAAGTAGTCGACCCAGGTCGAGACCACGAGGACCGGCAGGAGCGAGATCCTCAGGAAGAAGTAGAACGCGTAGCTCGCTGCGAGCAGGACGGCGTTCTGCACCTGCGCCCGGCGCGGCAGGGCCCAGTGGATCACGAAGACCGCGACGAAGAAGAAAGCGAAAGCCGAGCCGTTGAGCGTCATTCCTGCGCCCCGGCTTCCCCCGACCCAGCGGAGTGGACCAGGAAGCCCAGCGGGCCGTCGAGCACCCACCGGGCAAAAAGGCGGTTGCCCTCGGGCGTCACGTGATCGAGATCGTTCTCGAAGTGCTCGTCGCGCAGTGGGCTCGTCTCGGTCAGCTCGAAGAAGCGGTGTCCGCGGGCGCGCACGCGGCGCTCGGCCTCCTTGCGGTACGTGGTCAGCGTGCCTTCTCGCCCTGCCGCGGTCAGCGTCGCCGGCATGCGGGGATAGAGCAGCACGGTCACTTCCATGCCCCACTCCTCCACGAGGTCGAGGATCTCCTCGAAGGCCGCCATCTGCTCTTTGTCGAGGATGTCGGCGTTCTCGAGCGACCGATGCCAGGAGAGGATGCGCTCGCGCTTCGCGTCCTCGATCTCACCGGCCGCGTTGCCGCGCAGCAGCCGACGCAGGTTGTGGAAGACCCGACCATGCCCGTGGTCCTGCACCAGCGCCGAGTGCCGGAACAGCCGCCGCCACCGCTCCTGCACCCAGTTGCGGTTGAACGGGTCGAAGCCCGACCTCGCGACGTCGGCGGCCCAGTGCCGAAACGCCCAGGCTCGGCTCGGTAGATTGCTGTTGCGTGCGCCGCCTCCGGGAGGCGCGGTGGAATCCCACCATTCGGTCACGAGAATCAGCTGGTCGGGTGGCTCGTCCGCGCGTGCCATGAGCGGCGCGATCCGCTCGCGCAGCACGAAGAGATAGGTCGTCAGCTTGCCGAACTCGACCGGCACGGCGACCAGACGCTCTCGACGGTCGGTGCGCCGCGCGAGCTCCTCCCCCACCACGTCGAAGGTGCGCGCGTGGCTCGAGCCGATCACGAGCACGGTCGGTGCCTGCTCCCTCCAGGCTGCAAGGGCGTCCTCGACCTCCGTCTGGTAGCGGATCGGCTGCAGGCGCGCGGCCGCCAGGTCTCCGACCACGACGACAGCCGCCGCACTCAGTGCGACGATCGCGAGGGACTTCCAGGTCACGGGACGGGGCATTGGGTTCACTGGAGACGCCGGGCAGGCAGAAGGCAGAAGAAGGGAACAGAAGCGAGGCGCCGCAAGGAGCCGCGTCGATTCTAACGCCCACGGACCCGTTGGAGTGCCCACGGGAAAGCCTTAGAATCTACAGATGCACCGATTCCCTTCCCTTGTTCTTGCCCGGGTAACGTCGATCGCGGCACTTGCCCTCCAGCTGACCGCTCCGCTGATCGCGCAGCCGAACGACCTCACCCTGACCGAGCTCGAGACCTTCCTCGCGCAGCTGCAGGACGCCCAGGCGCGGCTCGAAGTGGCAGCGCCCACGATGGACCGTCGGGTCGTCCAGCACGAGCTGGAACGGGCCTCCATCCAGCTGGCCGAGATTGCGCGGCATACAGGCACGCGGGCACTCCACGAGGAGATCGACACCTTCGGGGTCGAGCGCGACGAGGCGACACGGCGGTTCACGGCACTTCTCGAGGGAACCGCGATCGCACGTCAGCGGCTCCACCACATCCGGGAGCTCCCTCCCCGCGGTGCTGACGAGCCGAATCGTGCAGCTTCGGCGGCAGTCCTGGGAAGCCAGGCGCCCGGCGAGGCCGTCCCTTCGCGCGCGGCCGCAATCCGAGGGCAGGTCAAAGGGCAGGGATCCGGGCCCGTACCGCGAGTGCTCGTGCGGGCCGCCGACCTCGACGGCGGCTGGCTCGCGACGACCGTCACCGATGCTCAGGGGCGTTACGACCTGCGAGTCCCTGCCGGCAATGGCTACCAGCTCGAGACCTCCAACCGCGAAGGCTTCATCGACCAGCGCCGACGCGTCGGGCGCGCGTTGCAAGGCGCCACGAGGCGGGCGGACTTCGCGCTCGCGGCGGGGGGGACCCTGGCGGGCTCCGTGACCGAAGACGGTACCGGAGCGCCGGTGCTTGCGCGGGTGCAGATTCTCGAGCCGATCGTTCTGCCCGACGGCAGCCCGTCCCTTCAGAACGTGGGCTCTGTGCTCACCGACGTCAGCGGATCGTACGTGACGCCGGCGGTCTCCGCGGGCACCTACTACCTGCTGGCGGTCTCGGAGACCCATGCTTTGGAGATGTGGCCCGATCGGCTCGTGCCCCGGACATGGTTCTACACGGAGCCCGTCCCGGGCGCGATCCCCATCCAGCTGAGCGACGGCGATGCATTGACGGGCTTCGACTTCGAGCTGACGCCGTACGGAACCGTCAGCGGAACCGTCACGGAGGCCGCCACCGGGCAGCCAGTGCCCTTTGCGAAGCTCACGATCACCGCGCGTCACTCGCATCGGACGCACATGGTGTTCGCCGACGTTGCGGGCCACTACACCTCCCTCCCGCGGCCGGAGGGGCCTTACGACGCGAGCGCGAGCGCGACGGGTTTCGTCGACCAGTGCTGGGACGGGCACGACAACTGCCGCTTCTACAACCTTCCTGGAGACGGGTTCGCGATCGTCAACGCCACGGACCGGACCGGTGTCGATTTCGCAATGGGCCACCCCGCGACCCTGAGTGGAACGCTGCGCGTCGACGGGGTGCTCACGAGCGGTGGACTCCATCCGTTCACACCGGAAGGTCGTTGGGAGCAGATCGCGAGCTCCGGTTCCGACGGCCACTTCAGTTTCACGCTGCCCGCCGGCTCCTACTACCTCGAAGCTCAGCGCGCCGGAGCCGCGGGACAGGTCTACCCTGGAGTCCCGTGCGCCGCACAGTGTGACCGGACCCGGGGCGAGCTCATCCAGGTCGCCGCCGGTGAGGTGCGTGACGATCTCCACTTCGATCTGGACTCGTCGGGCGACTTGGAGGTGTGGATCGCGCCGAGTGCCCCGACTGGCTTCCCGATCGTCCCCTATCCCGTCGGCATCTACGACGCAACGGGGATGCGCGTCGGAGGAGGGTCAAACTGGCACAACTCCCAGATCACTCCGATCCCGTTCCGGTTGTCTCCCGGCAGCTACACCGTGCGCACCGAAGGCCTCGACCTCGCCTTCACCAACGAGATCCACGACGGCATCCCGTGCTCTCCCACGTGTCCGCCGCTGGCTGGAACACCCGTCTCTGTGACGGCCGGAGCTACCGCTTCGATCGACTTCCAGCTCGATGCCACGCCACCCTCGACGATGGGTCAGCTCTTGATCACCGTTCAGGAGGCTCAGACCGGCAACCCACCAGTGCAATCCGTCACCGTCTGGATCTACGACCGCGCGGAGACGCACATCGACACCGGAACAGCAACCCAATCCAATGGCTCCGCCGCCCAGTTCTCGTTTCCCGAAGGTCAGTACTACGTCGCGACCAGATACCCCCACTACCCCTACGAGGGGCAGGTGTACCCCCAGGTGCCCTGCTATGACAGCAGCTGCAACGTGCACGCCGGCACGCTGGTGCGCGTGCGCGCGGGCCAGACGACGCAGATCGACCTGGACCTGAGGTTGCGTCCAATCCACCGCGACGGCTTCGAGGACGGCACCACAGGCTGGACTCTGCGTCACCCGCACTGACGCACACGGCGCGCGCCCAGGCGCCCGCCGATTCGCGGAACGCGGATCCAGCCGCTCAGCAACGCCGGCGACCTCCTCGTCTCCCCCGCGACCGGCTCTTCGGCCCCCGGCAAGCGGCCCCACGGAGGCCCCAAAGAGGCCCCTCGTGATAAACAGGAAGGAGCTTCCCGCCCAGCAGATGCGCCACGAACCTGCCGCCCCCGCGCGGCCGGCACCAGGAGTCGCCGTCATGACAGCTGTCAGGTCCAACTCTCCGCGCCCCCGTCCCCTCACCCTGGGCTCGGCCCGTGCGGCAGCGGCCCTCCTGCTCCTCGCCGGCGCCGCCGGCGCCGCGGAGAACGACGTGCCGCGGGCGTGGAACGACAAGCCCGATCTGAGCGGCGTCTGGCAGGCGATCGGCACGGCGCACTGGAACATCGAGCCTCACCCGTCCGCACCCGGGCCGCCGGAGTACGGCGCGACGTTTGCCATGCCGCCGGGTCAGGGCATCGTGGTCGGTGGCGAGATTCCCTACACGCCCGAGGCCCGTGCACAGCAGAAGGAGAACTTCGCGAACCGGCTCACCGAGGATCCGGAGGCGAAGTGCTTCATGCCCGGGATTCCGCGCGCCACCTACATGCCCTATCCCTTCCGTATCCTGCAGGGCACCGGCAAGATCCAGATGGTGTACGGCTTCGCTGAGGCGAACCGCACGATCCACATGGACAAGGAGGAGCGCGAAGAAGCACCCATCGACAGCTGGATGGGGCGCTCCCACGGGCGCTGGGACGGCGACACCCTCGTCGTCGACGTTGCGGGCTTCGTCGGGCAGGCCTGGTTCGACCGATCGGGCAACTTCGCCACGTCGACGTTGCAAGTCGAAGAGCGGTTCACGCCGATGGGTCCGAACGCCATCCTCTACGAGGCGACGCTCACGGACCCCGCCGTCTTCACCGAGCCGTGGAAGATCCAGCTGCCGCTCTACCGCCGCCTCGAGGAGAACGCCCGGGTCCTCGAGTTCAAGTGTGTCGAGTTCTCGGAAGAGCTGCTGTACGGCCATCTGCGCCGCAAGTCGGACGACTGAGTCCCCGGAGGAGAGACGCCATGAAGATCCCGCGATTCCTCGTATCTGACACGCGCCGCCACCTCGTCGGCGCGATCGCCGTCGCCGCTCTGCTCAGCGCACCTGCCTTCGCCGCCGACATCCACCACGTGCAGCTCGCCGTGTCGAACGCCACGGAGGCGGCCAAGTGGTACGTGGAGCACCTCGACTGCGAGAACATCGAGGGGCAGCCCGACGCGGTCGACTGCGGCAACGCCGAGGTGCGCTTCCTCGTCACCCGCACCGTGGGCGGCAGCCCCGGCACCGGCATCAACCACATCGGCTTCTCCTATGCGGACCTCGACGAGAAGATGGCCGAGCTCGAGTCGGTCGGCGTGCGCGGCTCCGGAGTTCGCCTGCAGCGCTTCGAGGACGGCTCGCTGGTGCGCAAGATTCCCGGCGTGTACGAGACGGCCCACATCTTCGACCCTTGGGGCACCCGCATCCAGCTCGTGGAAGACCCGGACACGCTGCGCTTTCACCACGTGCAGCTGAGCGCCACCGACCCGCAGGCGACCCTCGCCTTCTACGCGAAGGTGCTCGGCGGCAGGGCGGCGCCCCTCAAGGGCAAGCTCCCCGGCGTGCGCTTCGGCGACGTCTGGTTGCTCGCCTCCCAGCACCCGGAGGGCGAGCCCGCCTCCACCGAAAGTCGGGCCATCGAGTCGGTGGCCTTCTCCGCCGAAGGTCTCAAGAAGGTGGCGCGCGACATGGAGGCCCAGGGGGCCCGGTTCCTGCGCGATCCCGAGCGGCCGGAAGGCGGACGCTCCAAGGCACGCCGCGGCTTCATCGCCGGCCCCGACAACGTGCGCATCGCCGTCGTCGAGCCCGGCTGGGCCGGTGTCGCCACCGACATCATGACGCGCGAAGGCGCCGTCCAGCCCGGCCAACGCCAGGCGAACTACGAGGCGCCGGAGACGCCCTGGGGCGAGCCGGACCTGCAGGGCATCTGGACGAACAACGCCGCGCACGGCATTCCGCTCGAGCGCCCGGAGGAGCTCTCCGACCGCGCCGAGCTCACCGCCGAAGAGGCCGAAGCACGGCGCGAGCGCGGCACCCTGGGAAGCATCTGGGGCTACGAGCGCGAATGGCGCGACACCACGCTCGGCTACGTGAACTCGGCCCCGTCGACCCAGGTGGCCATGGTCATCGACCCGCCGGACGGCCGCATCCCGCCGATGACCGAGCACGGCAAGGAGATGCTCGCCAAGACCAGCCGCCGGACCGACTACGTGAACGACCCGCCGGCAGGGCCCGAGAACCTCAGCATGTACGTGCGCTGCATCTCCCGCGGCCTGCCCGGAATGATGATGCCGTCGATCTACAACAACGGCTTGCAGATCACCCAGAGCCCGGGCTTCGTCGCGATCCAACGCGAGATGATCCACGAGACACGGCTCATCCCCACCACGCCGAGACCGAAGCTCGACGAGAAGCTCAAGCTGTACCTCGGCGACCCGCACGGCCGCTGGGAGGGGGACACCCTGATCGTCGAGACCGACAACTTCAGCGGCGGCACGCCCTACCGCGGCTCGGGCGAGAACCTCAAGCTCACCGAGCGCTTCCGCCGGGTCGGCCCGCAGACACTCGAGTACACCTTCACGGTGCAAGACGACACGGTCTGGACCCGGCCGTGGACGGGCCGATTCACCTTCGAGCGCGACGACGAGCAGTACGAGCTGGTCGAGTACGCGTGCCACGAAGGCAATTACGGCATGACCAACATCCTGAGCGGCGCGCGGGCCCGCGAGCGCAAGGCCGCCGAGGCCGCCGCCGACTCCTCCGGCAACCCCTGAGGGCTTCGGCCCACCCACCTGGAGATCTCCGATGTCGAGACATTCGTGGATGAACCTCAAGTTCCTCATGGCCACTCTGGCGGTCTTCTTCCTCGCCGCGCCGGCCGACTCGCACCACGCGTTTGCAGCCGAGTTCGACGCCACCAAGCCGGTGAAGCTGCGCGGCAAGATCACCAAGATCGAGTGGATCAACCCGCACGCCTGGATTCACCTCGCTGTCACCGAAGACGACGGCTCCACCACCAATTGGATGATCGAGGCTGGTCCCCCGGGTGCGCTCGTGCGCCGCGGCTGGAAGAAGAACTCGGTCGAGCCCGGCACGGAGGTCCTCGTGGAGGGCTACCGGGCCATCGACGACGCCACGCGGGCCAACGGGCGTGACGTGACGTTTCCCGACGGGCGTCGCCTGTTCGTCGGCTCGTCCGGCACCGGTGCGCCCCGCGACGGGCGCGACCCGACCGAATCCGGCGACGAAGGTCGCTAGCAACGAAACGAACACCAACCAGGAGCAGCACCATGACGACTCTGAAGTCCGCTCGCCTCTTCGTTCTCCTTCTCGGCCTCGCACTCTGCCTCGCTCCGGCGGCCGCCGCCAACGACGAGACCGGTCCCGTGTACGACGCGCAGTCCGCCTTCGAGGCCCTCAAGAGCTTCGAGGGCGAGTGGAAGTCGACCCCGGTCGGAGGCGACACCTCGCGCGCTTCCACGGTGCTCTACGAGACCACCGCCAACGGCAGCTCCGTCATCAAGACCTACGGGCCGGGCACGCAGTACGAGATGTTCAGCGTGTACCACATGGACGGCGACGACCTCGTCATGACCCACTACTGCGCGCTCGGCAACCAGCCGAAGATGAAGTTCCGCGCCACCGGCAAGCCCGGCGAGATCTACTTCGACTTCGACGGCGGCACGAACTTCGACCCAGCAGTGGACGCGCACGCCCACGAGGGCTCGACGCAGGTCACGGGTGCGGACACGCAGAGCTCCATGTCGATTGGCCACCGCGAGGGCAAGCCGCAGCCGGCCCGCCACTCGAACCTCGTCCGCGTGAACTAGCTCGGCGGGACTTCCCGCAGCGTGCGGTGTCGACGGTGGCGAGCCTCGTTCGTCTCTTGAGGGACGGACTCGTTCAGAAACTCGCCTAGGAGAACCGCATGACCACACCATTCTGGGTCCTCTTCGTCCTGGTCCTCATTCCGTACGCCCTCGCGGGCATCGGCGCGGCGCAGCGCAAGGCGCAGCTGGGCACGGTCGACAACAACGACTGGCGCACCAACCAGCTGCCCAAACTCACGGGGGTTGGCTCGCGGGCCTACGCCGCCCAGGCCAACACGTGGGAGGCGGTCGGCATGTACACCGCGGCAGCCACCGTGAACCACCTGGCGGGGGCCGATCCACGCATGTCCGGCATCGCTGCGCTGGTCTTCCTCGGGGCACGCGTCGCGCACACGCTCCTCTACCTGGCCGACCTCGCCACCCTGCGTACGGTCGCGTTCCTGGTGGGCTGGGGATGTTGCCTCTGGCTCTTCGCCCTCGCCATTCGAGCTTGAACCGAAGTCCGATGCGGAGGGGATGGCGCGGCGTCGAAACCGACGCCCGCCGGGCGCGTAGGACATCCCCATGAACGACGAAGAGCTCGCAGGAGGCGCCCAGCCGCTCGGGGAGGCTTCGCCCCCACCCCCTTCGGATCCGAAGCCGGTCGCGGAAGCGGACCGCGTCGAGTCGCTCGACGTCCTGCGGGGCTTCGCGCTGCTCGGCATCCTGCCGCTCAACATCCTGGGCTTCGGGATGCACTCGGCGGCCTACTTCAACCCCGCGATCGGGCTGGCTCCCGAGATCCGCGGCCTCGAGCTGGGCCTCTGGGCCTTCGTCGAGCTGTTCTTCGAAGGCGCCATGCGCTGCCTCTTCTCCATGCTCTTCGGCGCGGGAGTCGTGCTCTTTGCCACCGGACCGCGCGCCAAGAGCGGATGGCTGCACTACCGCCGTACGTTCTGGCTGCTCATGTTCGGCCTGTTCGACGCCTACATCCTGCTGTGGAGCGGCGACATCCTCGTGCTGTACGCGCTCGCCGGAGCGGTGCTCTACTGGTTCAGGAACCGCAGCCCGCGCACCCTGATCGTGCTCAGCGCACTCCTCTTCCTCGGCATGAGCCTGCTCGGCGTGGGCGCCCAATTTGGCCTCGGCGCCATGCAGCGGGCTGCGGAGGAGGTCGCAGCCTCGTGTGATCCTGAGACCCTCAGCGACCAGACACGGGGGATGGCTACGGGCTGGAAGGAGTTCGAGAAAGGCATCCAGCCCACCCCGGAGGAGATCGCTTCGGAGCTCGACCAGAGGCGCCAGAGCTACGTTTCGGCATTGCGCTGGAACGCCGGCTACTTCACGAAGCAGTTGGTGCAGGCGGTTCCCATCTTCCTCTTCTGGGACGCGCTCGCGATGATGCTCCTGGGTATGGCGTTCTTCAAGCTCGACGTGCTGCAGGCGGCGCGGCCGCGGCGCTTCTTCGTGCGCATGGCCGTCGTGGGCCTCGTGGTCGGCCTGTTGACCAACGCCTGGGAGATCTACGGCGTCCTCAGCACGGAACTGGCAACGCTCAGCGTGTTCTCGCCGATGCGACCGACCTACCAGCTCGGGCGCATCGGCGTGGCGTGTGGCTACCTCGCGCTCATCGCCCTCTCGATCCAGGCCGGCAAGCTGCCTGGATTCCGCAAGCTCCTGGCACCGGTCGGGCGCATGGCCCTCACGAACTACCTGATGCACTCCTTGATCTGCCTCTTCCTCTTCACGGGCGCCGGCTTCGCGCTCGTGGGCGAGCTGCATCGCTGGCAGCTCGACCTGGTGGTCCTCGGCATCTGGGCGCTTCAGATCGTCCTCAGCAGCTGGTGGCTGGCCCGGTTCCGGTTTGGTCCAGCGGAGTGGCTGTGGCGCGCGCTGACGTATTTCCGCCTGCCGCCGATGCGCAGGGCGTGAGGCTCCGCCCCTTGCTGCCGGGCTCCGGAGCAGCACGCTAGGATCCCGTGGTCTTCGTCGCAGGCCGCGCGTTGGCACCCACCGCAGATCCAGGAGGCTCGATGCTCGACTACCAGACCCACGGCGACGTCGCCGTTCTCCAGCTCGACGACGCGAAGGCGAACGCCGTCGGCCACGCCTTCGTGGACGCCGTGAACGAAGGCCTCGACCGCGCGAGCGCCGAAGCCAAGGCGGTCGTCGTCGCGGGGCGCGAGGGGGTCTTCTCCGCGGGCTTTGATCTGAAGGAGCTGCAGAAGGGGCCGGAAGCACAGAAGGCGCTCGTCGGGCGTGGCGCCGAGATGCTGCTGCGCACCTTCTCCCACCCCCAGCCTGTGGTGGCCGCCTGCACCGGCCACGCGATGGCCGCCGGCGCGCTGCTGCTGCTGGCGTGCGACACGCGCATCGGTGCGCGGGCAGACTTCAAGGTGGGCCTCAACGAGACGGCCATCGACATGGCGCTGCCCGTCTTCGGGCTCGAGCTCGCCAAGGCGCGCATGAACCCCCGCTGGGTGACCGCCGCCGTCACCCAGGCACAGATCTTCGGCACCAAGGAGGCGATCGACGTCGGCTACCTCGACCGTACGGTCCCTGCAGGCGAGGTGGTGCGCGAGGCGATCGCAGAGGCCACCCGGCTCGCCGAGCTGCCGGGGCAGGCCTACGCGGCCAACAAGACCGGCGTCCGCGCGGGGCACATCGAAGCGATTCGCAGCAGCCTGAGCTGAAGGCAAGACGTGGACGACCCGCTCGAAGCCATCGAGTCTTGCTTCGACGCCGGCTGGACCGACGGTCTGCCGGTCATGCCGCCCACGGAGGAGCGCGTGGAGGCGATGCTCGCCGGCGGACCCTGGGCGCCGGACGAGCCGCTGCTGCACGAGATCGTGCGCGAGCGGAACGTCCCGGCGTCGAAGATCGCCGCCAACGCCGTCATGGCCGGCTGCCTGCCGTCGTACTTCCCCGTCGTGGGCGCGGTCTGCCAGGCGATGAGCGACAGGGCCTTCAACCTGCACGGGGTCACCACCTCCACCGGCGGCGCGACGGTGGTCATTGCCGTGAACGGCCCCATCGCAGAGAAGCTCGGGATTCAGAGCAAGGAGAACCTCCTCGGCTCCGGCTTCCGCGCCAACGCGACGATCGGCCGCGCCATCCGCCTCGTGCAGCGCAACTGCCTCGCCGCAATTCCGGGAGCGCTCGACAAGTCGACCCAGGGCTGGCCTGGGAAGATCTCCTGCTGCTTCGCCGAGGACCAGAGCGCCAACCCGTGGGAGCCCTACCACGTGAGCCGAGGCTTCGACGCGGCCACCTCGACCGTCACGATCTACGCGGGCGAGAGCTGCCACAACCTGCTCAACCACGGCTCGGCCGACGCGCACAGCCTCCTGCTCACGTTCGCCGACTCGATGGCCGCCGCCGGCTCCTTCAGCCTCGGCTACTCGCTGCTCGTGATCACGCCCGAGCACGCGCGCAAGATCGCCGCCTCGGGGCTGACACGTGCGGACGTCCAGCGCTTCCTGTACGAGCACGCGCGACGCTCCCTGGCCGACCTGAAGCGGCTGGGAAAGACGGAAGCGAAGGTCGAGGGGTCGACCCACTGGCTCCAGGCTGGCCACGAGGTGGAGCCGGGAGACGAAGACACGTGGGTGCACCGCGGCACGTCTCCGGACGACATTGCGCTCTTCTTCGGCGGCGGCGACGCGGGCGGGCACTCGGCGTTCTTCCCGTCGTGGAGCCGCGGCCGCAGCGTGCCACCCATCACCCGCGAGATCGAGGGAGCCTGAGCCGATGCGCATCGCCGCGCTCTACGACATCCACGGCAACCTCCCCGCCCTCGAAGCGGTTCTGCACGAAGTCGAAGGCGAGCAGATCGACGAGATCGTGATCGGCGGCGACGTCTTCCCCGGGCCCCTGGCCGCCGAGTGCATCGAGCTCCTCTCGCGGGTGGAGCGGCCGATGTCGTTCGTTCACGGCGACGGCGAGACCCAGACGTTGGCGCTCGCCGACGGTGGTGAGGGCGAGAGCATCCCCGAGCCTTTTCGCGGAGCCATGCGGGAGCAGGCCTGCGCCCTTTCGGAGACGATTCTCGACGACCTGCGGTCTTGGCCGCGCACCCTCGCGCGAAAGAGCGCAGGCGTGTCGATGCTCTTCTGCCACGCGACACCGCGCAGCGACCGTCAGATCTTCACCGAGCGCTCCACCAATGAGCGCGTCGCGGAGCTTCTCCGCGGGGTCGAAGCAGACCTCCTTGTGTGCGGCCACACCCACATGCAGTTCGACCGCCAGGTCGGGCCTCTGCACGTTGTCAACGCGGGCAGCGTCGGTATGCCCTTCGGCGCGCCCGGCGCACACTGGGCCATCCTGGGCGAGCAGATCGAGCTCCGCAGCACCATTTACGACGCTGCGACCGCGGCGGCACGCCTCCGCGCGGCCCGGTACGCGCTCGCCGATCACTTTGCGGACCAGCACGTGCTGACGCAGCCGAGCGCAGAGCAGATGCTCGAAGCGTACGCGCAGGCCGACGCGGCGCCTCCGCTACACTGACTTCATGTGCCCGGGGAAGCTACAGTGACACTCCGACTCGTCGACCCGACCCTGCGCCCCGCGGAGGGCACGCTTCCGCGAGCCCCGCGGCCCCGATCCCTCGAGAGCCTCCGCATCGGCCTCGTGGCAAACGGCAAGACCCATTCGGTGACGCTGCTCGAGCGGATCGCGCACAACCTCGCGCAGAGCCACTCGCTCGCTGGGACCCGCTCCATCCTGAAGGCGCGCGTCAACGAGCCTCCAGAGCCCGAAGACATCGACTCGATGGCGCAGGAGTGTGGGGCGGTCCTCGCCGCCATCGGTGACTGAGGGTCCTGCTCGTCGGGCAGTCTGCTCGACGCGGTGGTCTTCGAGCGGCGCGGCGTCCCGGCCGTCTCCGTGATCACGGAGCCGTTCGTGCCGACGGTGCAAGCGCTGGCGGCGATTCACCGGATGCCCGATCTACCGTTTGTCGTGCTGCCCCACCCGATCACGAGCCTGAGCGCGGCGCAGGTGCTCGAGCGCGCCGACTGGGCCACGGGTGAGGTGGAGAACATCCTCCTTGGAGCTCGCGGCGACGCACGCCCTCAGACTTCGGACGAGGGCAAGGTCGAAGCACTGGTGCGGGAGCTGGAGCTGCCGCTGCGCGCAGACGGCGGGCGGCTGCGCGCAGACGTCCGCGACGAGACCCTCGTCCTCCGGCTGGAGATCGGGGACACCGCGTGCCGAGACTGCATCCTCCCCGCGCGCTTCCTCCGGCGGCTGTACGAAGAGCGCGTCACCTCCCGACTCGGCACCTCCTGGTCGGTCGAGCTCCTCGATCCCCGCGAGTCTTCGGAGGTCTAGGGGGCTGCTGAAGAGCTCCCGTGGTGCTGAGTCTGCGCGCCCTGCCCGCACGCGCCCTCATCGACGAGGCCACCACATCGCCTCTTCGGTCGCAGACGAACAGGATCGCCCAGATCCCCGCGCTCAGACGCGCGGGAGCTCCACCGCGGGCTGCTAGAGGCGCAGGATCACCACGACGATGCTGAGCCCCATGATGGGCTGGATCAGCATCATGTACATGAAGGCGAGCGCCCCTGCCTTGAGCGCGCTCTTCCACCACGCCTGGCCGTAGAAACGGCGCAGCGCGAGGAAGACGTACAGCGGGAACAGCAGGAGGAACGCCAGCAGGTACGTCAGAAAGCCCGGTATCAGCGAGGCGAAGCCGACTGCGTTGAGGAGGCGCGCGAGCACGAAGCTGAGGAACAGGAAGCTCTGTGCGTGCAGCGCGAAGACCAGGTGATCGAGGTAGACGATGCGGCGCCTCACGTAGAGCAGCTTGAGCGCCAGCGCGAGGAACGGAACAAACGCGATGAGAGCCGTGGGAAACGTGCGCTCCAGGCCGTCGAAGTAGCGGTCGACGACGTCCTGCACGGGGCGCTGCTTCAGCTCGTCGAGCTTCGTCTGGAGGTCCGGGTACCAGCGCCGCGTCCAGCTCGACTGGCTGACGTCGAGCAGCTGCATGCGGCCGCGCGCGTTCTCGAGCGGCTCGTCGCGTCCGACGAGGGTCTCGCCGATGTAGACGTTCATGTGCTCCGTATCCGGCGACGGGATCCCCACGAGCAGGAAGAACAGCAGGCTACACAGCACGTAGAGGCGCGCCGGGGCGACGAACGAAGCGCGCTTGCCTTCGGCATAGGCCTGGGTGAGGCGTCCGGGCCGAAGGAGTTTCACGAGAGTCCGTGCGAGCTTGCCGTCGACCGAGAAGAGCTCGCCGAGCGACTCGCGCAGGAACGACCACAGAGGCCGATCGCGCTCCAGCTGCTCCTGCCCGCACGAGGGGCAGAACCGCTGCACGCCCGCGTCACCGCAGTTGGGGCAGGAGGTCACATCGGAATTCTAGTGGCCCGCCACGGGGACCGATCGTTCCGCGAGCAGGGCTCCCGGGAGCGCCAGGCACTCCCAGGGCCGTACCCGAGGACTCCCCAGGGCCAGCTAGCTGTCGATTCCCACAGCGTTGTTCAGTTCCAGCCTCGAGTACGGCGGCTTCGCGTTCAGTGCTGAGTGCGCTCGGTGGTGATTGTAGAAGTGCAGAAAGGGACCGAGTAGGTCGGCTCGACCCTGCGACGAGGTGAAGGTGAAGGCGTAGGCCCATTCGCGCAGCAGCGTCTGGATGAAGCGCTCCGCTTTACCGTTGGTCCGAGGTCGATAGGGACGCGTGCGAGAGTGCTTGACGCCGAGGGTCTTGCAGCACTCTGCAAAGTCACCACTCACGTAGCACGAGCCGTTGTCCGTGAGGACACGCTCGATGGTGATGCCTCGAGCCGCAAACCACTTGCACGCGCGCTCGAGGAAGCCCTTCGCGGTGATCGCCCTCTCGTCTTCGAGGATCTCCACATAGGCCACCCGCGAAGCGTCATCGATCGCGACGTGCACAAAGTCCCAGCCGATCCCTCGATTGCGATGCTGACGCTTGCCCGTGATCCGATGGCCCACACCTCGGATCCGCCCGAGCTTCTTGATGTCGAGGTGCAGGAGCTCACCCGCCCGCTCTTTCTCGTAGCGCCGAATCGGCTCGGGAGGAGCCAGCTGCGGCAACCGTCCGAGTCCCCACTTTCGCAGCCATCGAGAGACGGTGGAGCGAGGGACACCTGTCTTCCACGAGATCTCGCTCTGGCTCAAACGCTGCTCGCGCAAGGAGCGCAAGACGTCTTGCATCTCTTGACCCAGCCTCCGGGGCCTTCGCAGCGGAGCGGAGGGTCGATCCTGCAAGCCCTCCGGTCCTTCCTCCCGATACCGACTGAGCCACTTGTAGACCGTGCGCTCGCTGAGCCCCAGGGCCTCAGCGACATCCTTCGGGCTCTGCCCTGCCAACACCCGCTCGACGAGCACCGCTCGACTCCTCGGACAGCTTCGGGCATTCTTGTGGAGGTCCATCCTTCTACTCCTTCCTGCGCTTTGTCTTGCTAACCAAAGCTTGGCGGAAGTAGCTCGGATGGGCCACTCCTATTTCTGAACAACCTTGTGAGCAGTCACAGCTAGACGTCTTCCCGAGGTGGAGCGTCCTGCAGCGGATGATCGAGCTCCGCCGCCTCGCCCGCATCCTCCTGTGCCTGCCCCGCCGCGTCGCCCGCCCGGGAGCCGTCCAGGCTCTCCCGGGCGACGCTGCGCAGCGCCTGCGGCGCGATCGCCGCCAGAGTCTCGGTGCGTAGCGCCGTGGGATCCCCGAGCACTGCGTAGAGGCCGGTCAGGCCGCGCCCGTCCCGGCGCTCGAACTCGTTGAGGCTGTGCAGCAGCAGCCGGCCGAGATGCGCGCTCGGATGCCGGAGCCCGAGCAGAAGCGACTCGCCCAACTCGAACGACGGCTCGCTGAAGGAGAGGCCGGTCGGAGCGACGCTCAGCAGCGCCCCGGCGCCCGGCTCGAGAACGAGCGCCTCGCCGAGGGAGAGAAAGCCGGGAATCTCGAAGCGGTTGACGGCGCAGCTGAGCGAGAGCGCGAGGCCGATGGTGCCCTCCAGGCTCTCCACGTCGGCGGTCTCCAGAATGTTCTCGTCGGCCAGCTGAGTGGAGCTGCCGTGCCCGGTGTACACGAAGACGGCGGGCTCTTCGGCCCAGGCTGCGACCAGCTGGTCGAACAGCTCGTCGGCCGCCGACTCCTCGAGAGACAACACGCTGTGCGCGGACACCAGCTCGCGCAGCCGATCGGTCTGAGCCGGGAAGTCGCCAGCCGGATCGGCGTCGTCGGAGACGAGCACGCTGGCCGACGACGCCGCAGCAAAGCCCTCGACCTTCGCGAGGTAGGCGCGGACGTCGTCCGGGTGCGTCACCGGCAGGCGTGCCACGAGCACCTCGCGCGGGCCGTCACCCTCCAGATCGCCCAGCTGGTTGTCCGCTGCGTAGAGGCCAAATGGTGTGGCCATCAGCTCGGCAGGCACCAAGGAGTCGCCATGTGCACCGAAGTCGCGGTGGTCGAAGGTACCCTTGCCCATCAGGAGCGCCACGTCCGGCAGCGCACCTCGCCGACGCAGGTGGCGCAGATAGGAGGTGATGGCCGCGGGCCGCTCCAGGCCATGCGCGTACCGCTGGTAGACCCACTCGAGATCCACCGCGCGGGCGGGAACTCCGGCCGCGGAGCGAGCCGCGGCGTACTCGTGTGCGACGTCCAGCAAGCCGGAGGGCGCCAGCACCAGAAGCTCGGTCGGCAGGAAGTCCGTCGCCCGCGCACGCAGCGCCGGCCGCGCGACCGCACTCGGGACCTTCGCCGCTTCGGCGAGGTCGTAGGTAGCCCCCGGAATCGTCGGCAGCAGGAGCCCCTGGGACGAGCGGCTCGCGGCGAGCGCCTCAGGCGAGATCCACTCCGGCCCCCCCTCCGGCGGCTGCACCACGCCGAGCAGCTCGGCGGAGTCCAGTCCGTAGACGCGGGTCAGGTCGCCGGTGGCGACGAAGCGAGTGCGCCCGTCCTGTGCGACGGCGTCGCCCGCATATTCGATCGCCACGCGGTCGAGATAGAAGACCGTGAGCGGCTGTCCCTTCACCGGCACGGACGTCAGAGAGACGGTGTTCGCCCAACCGAGCACCCGCTCCGGGACGGCGAGCCGGCGTGTCCGCGGCCTCTGGCCGGACCAGGCGACACGCCCCAACCCGACGCCGTTGACCGCGACGTCCATTTCGTAGCGCCCTGCGCTGTTTCGAAAAGCGCCACCAACCACCTCCAGCTCGAGGACGGGCTCACCCTGCGGCAGCGACGGCAGCGGCAGCTCCACGTGCTGGGTGATCGTCCTCGACGGGGTTGCCAGGAAGCCGTGCCAGTACCAGTAGTCCTGCCGCGCATTGAGCGTCGTCGCCGCCGTCGCGGCAACGAGATTCTCCTCGCGCGACACCCGCTGCAGCGCAGGCGCCGGCTCGTCGTCCGCGGCCAGCGGGAGAAAGTGGGCAGGCATCGGGAGCTCCGCCGCCGCGCCCACCGAGAATGTCGCCTCGCGGTTCCAGAGGTCTCCCGACTCCGGGGCGAGCCAGTACACCTCGCCACCCTGCGAGACGCTCGGCAGCGCAACTCCCCGGTGCAGGACCGCCGCACCGGGCGAGGCCTCGACCCGCACGAGCCCGACGCTGGAGGTGGAGGCGAAGACCGGGGCCCCGGTCGTGGGCGCCCGGGCGCGGAGGCGCTCGCTGGCGGCGCGTTTGACGCGCCGCAGTCGGCGCTTGAGCTTGGGCGGCGGCAGCCCATCACGCTCCCACGGCCCGTGCACCGTGCGGCGCCCGCGGGTGTCGATCTCGACCACCCGCAGGTGGCTCGCGCCCGCCGCCTGCTGCCCGAGCGCACGGGTCAGATCGAGGCGTGAGTCACCGTCGAGAGCTTCGAACGTGGCCGCGACCGTCCACGCGTCCTTCGCAGGATCCCAGTGCTCCAGCTCGAGCGCGAGCACGCCCTCGGTCCGCTCCGCCGCGAGCCGCGCCTCGGCGGCACCGTCCGGACGCTCGGTGATCTCGATCCCGAGCCCGAGGATGGGCGTTGCGCTGCAGTCGAAGGAGAGCGGTCCCCATCCCGAGATCTGGACGTTGGTTCCCGGCCCAATACCCACGTAGTCCATGACGACCCGGTCGACAGGTCCGGGGATCGTCACCTGAACCTGGCCTGCGAGCGACGTGGTCCCCGACGAGGTGGTGCTCGTCACGGCGTTGGCGGCGCTCTGCGTCCAGGTGCAGCTTGCGGCGGCGCAGGCGAAGTTGACCCCGGTGGAGACGCCGTTGAACGTGGGCTGGAAGACCATCCGGTCGTTCCAGGCCGACCCGCTGTTGTCGACCCGGTCCATGTCGTAGACCGCAAACTGGAGGTTCTCCACCTCGTTGCCAACGCCGAAGTCCAGGTCCAGCCGGGCGCCGGTGTTGGGTGCCGACGTCAGGTCAAATCCGACGATCACGATGTTGTTGGTCGCGTCGGCGTCGGGAAACGGCGTCCGCGGCGCGCCGGACGGGTTGCTGAACGTGGCCGTGACGTTCGTCGCGGTGCAGACATTGTTCGCCGTTGACACTAATTGTCCATCGACGAGATTGAAGCTATTGATCCCAGGCGTGGTCCAGTCGATCGTCTGGCCAAGCAGGATCGCGGGGAGGAGGCCCAGAAACAGGGCTGTCAGGAGCGTTCGCATGACCGTTGGGCCGACCCGCAGGCTGCACCGGGATGGAACATCCAGGGCCTCGCGTGGCCGGCTCCCTTCGAGAACAGCAGGGTCCGTGCCAACGCACGGGGTGACGCCACACCGCAAGAAAGGCTCAAGTGGAGACGAGCGATCCGCACTCTCCGGTCCGCCTCCTGGCTCGCGAGGCCCCGGTAAGATGACGCCTCACGAACCGCAGCGAACGGAGGCTTCCCGACACGACCTCGTGGTGAAGCCGAAGACGTCGGCCCGAGGGAGGCCCCACGATGGCGCAGTACCAGCCGGACAAGATCCTGGTGAACGGCGAGCCCAGCGACTGGGGTGAGGCGGCGACGTTCGACTACACCCAGCGCGACGTGCTGCTGTACGCCGTCGGCATCGGCATTCGCGACCTCCGCTACGTCTACGAGCAGCACGACCAGTTTGCGGTGTTCCCCACCTTCCCCATCCGCTGGGGCGGCGCGGGCTCCCCGCCCACCGCCGAAGGGCTGCCGCCATCTCCCGGACCGCTCAACATCGACGCCGAGCGCTACCTCGAACAGCTGAAGCCACTGCCCGTAGAGGGCCAGGCGGGAGTCGAGTCGCGGGTCGTGGGCATCCACCCCAAGGGCCGCGGCAACGGCCTCGTCGAGTACGAGAGCGTCGTCCGAGACGCCGAAGGTGACGTCTGCTTCAAGATGGTCAACGGCTCGTTCCGGCGCGGCGTCGAGGAGCTGGGAGACATCGAGCCGTTCGAGGGAGCTGGCACCACCTACTCCGAGAAGCTCCCGGTTCCCGACCGTGGGCCCGATCTCGAGCTCAGCGCCCACATCCCCGACAACCAGGCCCACATCTACCGCCTGTCCGGCGACTACAACCCGCTGCACATCGAGCCGGAGGCCGCCAAGTTCGGCGGCTTCGACGAGCCGATCCTGCACGGTCTCTGCACGTTCGGCCACTGCGGCCAGCTGCTCGTGGGCGCGCTGTGCGACGGGGACGCCTCGCGCTTTCGCAAGATCAGGGTCCGCTTCGCATCTCCCGTCTTCCTCGGCGACACCCTCGAGCTGCGAGCGTGGTACGACGGCCCCGGGCGCGTGCTGTTCGAAGCGCGCGTCGAAGACACCGTCGTCGTGTCGAACGCATACTTCGAGTTCGACCCCTAGAGAACGGAGCTGAGCTGATGGCCGAGCGCAGACATCCCAAGTCGCTGTTCTGGAAGATCGCCGACGAGCTCATCGAGGAGGGCAAGGCGAGCGAAGGGACCATGATGGGACACCCGT
The DNA here is from genome assembly GCA_965223385.1 of Candidatus Multivoraceae bacterium. Taxonomy (GTDB): domain Bacteria; phylum Acidobacteriota; class Thermoanaerobaculia; order Multivoradales; family Multivoraceae; genus JBCCLJ01. The sequence goes on from CBDCWR010000005.1 coordinate 913,882, forward strand.
GCCTGCGGACGCTCCCGCGCAGGGGCACGAAGTCGAAGAAGGCCCAGGGCGACTTCTTCGCCACGCTCATGCGCGACCGCGAGGAGCTGGTGGTGAAGCTGCCGCGCGAGCGCGTCGAGCACCTCGTCCGCGAGGAGATCGGCGAGCCGTTTGCGCCGGCTGGCCGTGTCTTCAGGGAGTGGGTCGCCATTCCGAAGGCGAGCACGCGGCGGTGGCGCAAGCTCGTGGACGAGGCACTCGCCTTCGTTTCTGGCGCCTGACGCGTCCAGCGACGAAGCCGCGCACCGCCGCGGTGCGCGACTTGTCGCAGCGCCACTAGACGTCGGGGCCTGAAGGTTCGGTGAGCCGCAGTCTGCGGGCGAGGCCTCGCAGCTGCTCGACGCGCGCTCCGCGAAGCTCCGTGACCACCACGGTCACGAGATCTCCGCCACGCATGGCCGCCGCGACGAGGCTGGTGAGTGGGAAGCCGTCGAGCTCCCAGTCGACCACCAGCTCCGTGCCGGGAAGGCCCCACTGCTCACGTGGCTCCACGGAGCGCGCCTCGGCTCCACCCAGCTCGGCGAGGATGACCTGTGCGATGTCGTCGGAGCTGAGCACAAAGCCGATGGTCTCGCTGCCCACGTCCACATGTGGCACCTGGTTCAAGTTCGAGAAGGCCACGAGCCCGTCGTCCGACGGCACCTCTTCCAGGCCCGGCGGAATGTCGTACTCGAGGCCAAGCTGGGCGTCGCGCCAAACCTCACCGGAGCTCGCAGAAGCGCGCGTGATGCGCGCGGGGCTGCCCATGCCGGCCTTCGCGTGAATGTAGTCGACGTAACCGAAGCTCATCTCGTCGGTGGTCGGCTCGCCGTAGCGCACCGCCTTCGTCGGGTCGGGGTTGTTCGGGTTCTCCGCCGAGTTGTCCCACGTGGTCGTCACACGCAGGCGGGTGCCCTCGGGCACGAACAGCGGCTCCTCGTAGCGGTAGGTCGTCTGCCAGTTGAAGTCGTAGCGCGGCACGTCGAGGAGGGTGCGCCGCTCACCGTTCGGGAAGAACGCCTCGTAGCGCGCCGCCTTTCCTCGCAGGTGCATGTGCGGGGAGTAGGCCAGGATGTGGGAGTCGCGCTTGAACCTGAACTCGGTCGACACCGAGTGGTCGGACGCGCCGGGGGGAATCTCGAAGCCGTAGTTCCCCATCTCGGCGTTCTGCAGCGGGAACGGCACGTCTTTGCCCTTCGGGTAGAACTTGAGGGCGATCCGGGAGCGGTCCCACACACCGGAGCCGGAGCCAGGCTCCTTGTGGTAGTGCACCTCCCAGCTCAGCTTGGCGCCCGCGCGCAGCTTCTGGCCCACGCCCTCCCGGAAGACGGTGGCGTCCGTTCCCGGCGCAATGCCGCCGATCGGGTTGAGGATGATGTGGTGCACGGCCGAGCTCCCCGGTCGGAACTCGAACGCCTGGATCCAGCGGTCTTCCGGGAGCTGCTCCTTCGTGAGCTGCATGCGGAAGTACCTGTACTCGTCTTCCACGTCGTCGGCGACCCAGTAGCGCTCCGGCATCTCGAGCACCAGATCGGGCTCACCAATGGTCCAACCGCTGAGGTCGGCCCACTCCACCCGCAGCGGGGCGTCCGACGCGTCACCGCGCTGCGCTCCAGCCTTCACCCACTGCACGACCGTGTCGATCTCCGCGTCGGTCAGGCCGCGCTCGTTCGCGAAGTGCCCGTCCTGCGCCTTCGACGCGTGCCACGGAGGCATGGCACGCGCTTCGACCTGCCGCGCAATGGCGCGGGCCCAGGGGCGCGCCTGCTCGTAGGTGAGCAGAGGCATCGGCGCAATCATGCCGCCGTAGTTTGCACCCCCCTCGCGGTGGCACGACTGGCAGTTGCGCTGGAAGATCGGCTCGACGTCGCGGTGGAAGGTGACGTCCGCGGTGTCGCTCGGCGCCGCGGCGGCTGGAACGGCGAGCAGGGTCAGCCCAGTCAGTAGCAGGGTCAGGCTCAGCCCGGCGCGGAGGCCGTGCCTGCGCTTCCTGCCGACGCCTTCTGCGTGCGCCTCGTGTCGTCTCGAATATGTCCAGAACATGTCGTTCTCCTTGTCGTGAATGGCGGCTCCGGAGAGCCGCGAGCTCGGGCGACGAGCCGGTGGCTCGCCCGCCCGGGAGATCGGTTCAAGCCGGTGCGCGGTAACCCTCGAAGCTCACCCGGACGCCGAGCACGAGGGCCTCCTCCAGCTCCTCGGAGGAGATCTCGTCGAGCGCCCAGGAGAGCGAGACGGCCATGATGCCGGCGTCGAGCACGAGCGCGAGGAGGTCGGCGGGCACGTCGCCGCGCACTTCTCCCCGCTCCTGTGCGGCGCGCAGCATGCGCACCATGGCCTCTCCGGCCTCGTCTTCGGCCTCGCGCGTGCGCGGGCTCGGCACGGTCGGCGCGTGGCGATACACCGCGCGGTTGAGCTCCGGCTCGGCCAGCAGCTCGGCTGCCACCCGGCGCGCCAGGGTCTCCAGTGTGTCCGCGAAGGGCGCGCCGTCTTCCACCAGGCGCTCGACCGCGGTCGTCCACTCCCGGGTCATCCGCACCTGCACCTCGGCCAGCACGTCACCCTTCGACTCGAAGTACCGGTAGAAGGTGGGTTTGCTGATCTCCAGGCGCCGCGCCACCTCCTCCACCTGGAGCGACTCGTAGCCGACCTCCTCGATGAGCGCACAGGTCTCGTCGAGGATGGCGTCGAGAAGGCGTTGGCGCTTGAGCTCGCGAAGTCCCATGAAGTCTCTCCTCCGGCGACCCAGTCGGGTCACAGCCTCTACTACGTATACGTCGCCAGAAAGTTTACGACGTCACGTTTTCTTGTCAAAGGGGTCCCTCTCCCAGCCGAGGGTGATGCACGCGCCGTCGACGACGAGCAGCTCGACGGCGTCGCCGGCGGCAAAGGCGGCGCCCCGCCGCTCGAGCAACCGCGAACGAAAGGGATCCGCTCCCCGTCCGCCAGGGTCTACGCGCGCGAAGACTCCAGCTCGGACAGGAAGTCGAGTACGGCCGCATTCCACACCTGCGGCGTCTCGAAGTAGGGCGAGTGCCCGGCGCCCGGGATCTCGACCACCCGCGCGTTGGGCAGCACCTCGGCCACGGAGCGGATCGCCGGGGGCGTGAACAGCTGGTCCTCGGCTCCCACGATCAGGAGCACCGGCAGGTCGAGTCCGCGCGCGGCCTCGGTGTGGTCCACCACAAACAGGCGGTGGCCGATCTCGGGGTCGCGCGGTGGCGTCGTGCTGCCGATCTGCCGGTAGAGGAAGCCGTGGGTCGGGTCGGTGGACGACGTCGTCGGACCCACGGCCGGATGCTCCCAGGCAGCCAGGTCGCCCACTGCCAGCGCGTCGGCGCCGAGACGCGCGACGTCGGCGCGCACCTCGTCGGTCATCACGCCGCCGGGCGTATCGGCCAGCACGAGAGAGCGCACCCGCTCGGGTCTCTTCAGCGCAAACCCGAGCGATGTCCAGCCGCCCATCGACTGGCCCACCAGATGGGCCTGATCCACCTCGAGGTGATCGAGCAGCGCCTCGAGATCCGGCACGAACACCTCTGGCCCCGCCAGGCCCGCGCGGTTGGTCGTGCGACCGAACGAGCGCTGGTCCCATGTGATCACGCGGTACTTCTGCGCGAGCACGAGCACCTGCTGGAACCAGATCGCGTGGTTGCCTCCCGCACCGTGGCTCAGCACGAGCGGGACGCCGTCTCCCGTGATCTCGTAGTACAGGGTCTCGCCGTCGTGCTCGAGGGTGCCGGTCGTCTGCTTCACGCTCTTCTCCAGGTTGCGGAGCGCCCATCTTCCCAGACTCACGAGCCTCGCAGGCTCGCCGGGCGATACTCTGCCCGCCATGTTTCTCGAAGGCATCCGCGTCATCGCGCTCGAGCAGGCCGTCGCCGCACCTCTCTGCAGCCGCCGCCTGGCCCAGGCGGGGGCCGACGTGATCAAGGTGGAGCGCCCGGAGGGTGACTTCGCCCGCTTCTACGACACCGCCGTCTTCGGCGAGAGCGCGTACTTCGTGTGGCTCAACTCCGGCAAGCGCTCTGTGGTCCTCGACTTCAAGAGCGTGGAGGGGCTCGACACCCTCCGCCGCCTCGTGCTCTCCGCCGACGTCGTGCTCCAGAACCTCAAGCCCGGGGCCTTGGCGAAGGCAGGCCTCGACCTCGAGGCGCTTCGCCGCGAGAAGGAGGAGCTCATCACCTGCACGATCGCCGGCTACCCGAGCGGCGGCCCCAGCGCACACAAGAAGGCCTACGACCTGCTCATCCAGGCCGAGACCGGGCTCGCCGCGATCACCGGCAGTGCGCACGCCCCAGGCCGGGTGGGCGTGTCGGTGTGCGACATCGGCTGCGGCATGTTTGCCTACGAGGCGATCCTGGGCGCACTGATCGAGCGTTCGAAAACAGGTGTCGGACGCGCCCTGGAGGTGACCCTCTTCGGCGCCATGGCCGAGTGGATGGCCGTGCCCTACCTCCTGGAGCGCTACGGCGGCGCGGCGCCCGCGCGCGTCGGCCTCGCACACCCTGGGATCGCCCCCTACGGCGTGTTCGAGAGCGCCTGCGGGCGGCCGTTCATCCTGGCGATCCAGAACGAGCGGGAGTGGCAGAGCCTCTGCCGCGAGGTGCTGCAGGCTCCGGAGCTGGTCTCCGACGCGCGCACCGAGAACAACGAGCAGCGTGTCCTTCACAGGGACCTCACCGACGGCACGGTACAGGAGGCATGCGGGGCACTCCCCTACTCCGAGCTGAGCCCGCGACTGGAGGCGGCGGGTATCGCCCACGCGCCGGTCAGCGAGGTGGCCGACCTGGTCTCCCACCCGGACCTCCAGACCCGGGTGCTCCGCACCGCTGGGCACGACGTGGTCCTGCCCGCGACGCCCGGCGCGCCCGCCGCACCCGACACGCCAGAAGTTCCCGAGATCGGGCAGCACACCGAAGAGGTCCTGTCGGAGCTCAGCGGCGCCCGGTAGCCGCCGAAGAGCTCGTCTGGAGGGCCAGGCGGCCGGACCGATACCGGTCGGGTCGGCCGACGAACCGACCGTGGCCGGCCTACAGATAGGGGATCGTCTGCGGCCCTTCCGGCAGCACGCAGAGCCGCGCCCCCGGCCCGGCCCGCCGCATCGACTCTTCGAGCGCGCCCTGCAGGTCAGGCGCCGCACCAAAGTGCGCCGCCTCGAGCTCTTCCGGAGTCAGCCCGCGCGCGTGCACCAGGATCTCCGCCTTGCGGCGCAGCAGCGCCTGGATCTGCACCTGCCACTGGTCGGCGACCGCCACGTCGCGCGCCTCGATCTCTGCGAGCAGCGCCTCGAGAGACGCGCCACCGCGAAGGGTCTCGCCGTAGCGGCCGTGCTCCGGAACGCCGTCGCGGCACTCGGCCGCGCACAGGATGGTGCCGCCCTCGCGCACCACCTGCCCGGCCGCGCTCATGCCCTTGATCGCCTGGTAGAGATTCTGATCGAGCGGGTAGCCCGAGTTGGTCGTGAGGACCACGTCGAACGCCTGCTCCACCCGCCGCATCGCCACCTCGAGCGCCACCGCGCAGGCGGCTTCGTGCATGACGAACAGCTCCCCACCGAACGCGCGCGTGATCTTCTGCTCGTGGTTCAGCAGCACGTCCAGCGAGAAGTGGGGTTTCGCCTGCGGATGGGCGGCCGCGGCGCGTATGTCCGCGTGCATCGGGTTGTCGCGGATCACCCCCCAAGTCGACCGCGGATGACCCACCCGGCGCGCGTCGTGGAGCACGAGCACCGTGTCGAGCCCGGCGAGCCCGGGCGTCACCATCTTCGGGCCGCCGCTGAAGCCGGCGAAGAAGTGCGGCTCCACGAACCCGGTGGTGAGACGCACGTCCGCCTCCGTCCACTCGCGGTTCAGGAAAAGCGGCACGCCGTCTCCCACCACACCGAGATCGACGAGGGTGTCGCGATCGCGCGCGACGTGGTTGATCACGCCACAGGTCCGCGCGATCTCGGGCCCGAGCATGGCGTCGAGCTCCTCGGGTGTGTTGGCGCGGTGGGTGCCGGTCGCAACCAGAACCGTCAGGTCTTCCGGGCGCAGGAGACCCTCGAGCTCTTCGAACATGGCTTCGAGCACCAGCTGGCGCGGGTGGGCGCGCGTGATGTCGCACACCGAGACCGCGACGCGAGCCCCTGGAGCCACGACGTCGCGCAGACTGGGACCCGCCACCGGCGAGCGCATGGCGTCCCGCAGCACCTCCCGCGGCGCCGGGTGAGCCTCCTCGTGCCGCGGCACCACGACGGTGGCGTCATCCGGAACGTCGACCTCGAGGCCATCGCTCCCGTAGGCGAGCTGGACGCGCATGGCGCGCAGTGTAGCGGCCTGCCGGCCCCACGTTCCCGAATGGCGCGAAGAAGCCACACGTCTCGGCCGAGTTTCCGTAGTGAGATCAGAGCCCCGCCCCTGGCAGAGCTTCGCAGATCACCCCCTGGCACCGGCGACATCGCATCGCTTAGTCTGGGGCCCCAGCAATCGTCACAAAGAGGCGCCCCCCAAGCGCCGCGGGCCGTGGCCCGAGGAGGATCATGTCCATTCAGACCATGGCGGACGTCGTGCGCGTGCACGCGGCAGCGAACGGCGACAAGCCGGCCCTCACCTACGGAACGCGCACCTGGACCTACTCGGAGCTCGACGCCGAGTCGAGTCGCGTGGCGAACGCCCTCCTCGATGCCGGGGTCGGGCCTCAGGAGCGCGTCGCCTTCCTCGACAAGAACTCCCCCGAGTACTTCACCTACCTCTTCGGCGCCGGCAAGGTGAACGCCGTCACCGTCGCCGTCAACTGGCGCCTCGCCCCGCCCGAGATGGAGTACATCCTCGACAACGCGGAGGCGAAGACGCTGCTCATCGGCGAGGAGTTCCTAGGGCACCTCGCGCAGATGAACCTCGAGTCGAGCCCGAAGGTCATCGTCATCGGCAGCTCGGACGACCCCGACCACGTGACGTACGCCGACTGGATCGCGGCATACCCCGAGACCGACGTCGACGTGCCCCTCGGCTCCGACGACACCTGCTACCAGCTGTACACATCGGGCACCACCGGCCTCCCCAAGGGCGTCGAGCTCACGAACCGCAACTTCTTCACCATGTTGCCCACCGGCGGCGCGGAGTGGCAGTTCGACGAGACCAGCGTGACCTTGGTCGCGATGCCTCTCTTTCACATCGCCGGCTCCGGCTGGGGCGTCGCCGCGCTCTTCCTGGGTGGGCACGCGGTTCTGCTGCGCGACGTCGACCCGCAGCTGATCCTGCAGCTGATTCCCGAGATGGGCATCACCAACTGCCTGCTCGTACCGGCGGTACTCCAGGTGCTGCAGCAGATCCCGGGCGTGGAGAACACCGACTTCTCGTCGCTGCGCTGCATGATCTACGGCGCCTCCCCCATCACCGAGGAGGTCCTGACCGGTGCGATGCAGCTGATGGGCTGTGACTTCATCCAGGCGTACGGGCTCACCGAGACGACCGGCGGCGTCACCATCCTGCGCCCGCAGGACCACGACCCGGGTGGCCCGCGCGCGCACCTGCTGCGCTCGGCCGGCCAACCGTGGGGCGACGTCGAGCTGCGCATCGTCGACGCCGAGACCCTCGAGGAGAAGCCGGACGGCGAGGTCGGCGAGATCCTCATCAAGACGATCCAGAACATGAAGGGCTACTGGCGCAACGACGAAGCCAGCAGGGAGTCACTGTTGGAGGGTGGCTGGTTCCGCTCCGGCGACGCCGGCTACCTGCAGGACGGCTACCTCTTCATCCACGACCGGGTGAAGGACATGATCGTGTCGGGTGGCGAGAACATCTACCCGGCCGAGATCGAGAACGCCCTCATGAGCCACCCCGAAGTGGCCGACGTGGCCGTGATCGGTGTTCCCAGCGACAAGTGGGGCGAGACGGTGAAGGCGATCGTGGTTCTGGCCGGCGACTCCGACATCGGCGATCGCGACCTCATCGGCTACTGCCGCGAGCGCCTCGCCCACTACAAGTGCCCCACGTCGGTCGACTTCACGGACGCGATCCCGCGCAACCCGTCGGGCAAGATCCTCAAGACCGAGCTGCGCAAGCCGTTCTGGGAGGGCAAGGACCGCTTCGTCCAATGAGGAGGTGGCTCCCACTCTGCGCGCTTCTGCTCGCCGGCGCCGTGAACGCCGGAAGTGAGCCGGACTTCCAAGCCTTCGACCGCTACGTCCAGGCTGCCGCCGACGACTGGGAGGTTCCGGGCCTCGCGATTGCCGTGGTGCATGGAGGCGAGCTCGCCTTCGCCAGAGGCTACGGAACCACCGCGCTCGCCGGCGGAACCCCGGTCGACGAGCACACCCTCTTTTCCATCGGCTCCACCACGAAGGCGATCGCCGCCGCCTCGGTCGGCCTGCTCGTCGACCGCGGGCACTTCACGTGGGACACGTTGATCACGGAGGTGCTTCCGCAGCTGAAGCTGAGCGATCCCGACGCCACCGCTCGTCTTCGGGTGCGCGACCTCCTCACCCACGACGCAGGCCTGCCCAATCTCGACTTCCTCTGGTATCGACAGGAGACGACGCTCGACGACATTCTCCACCGGGTCCGCTACGCCGACATGGCGTACCCGCCCGGATCGAGCTTCGAGTACCAGAACGTGATGTACGCCGCCGCCGGCAGGTTGGTCGAGGTGACGACCGGCGGCACGTGGGGCGACTTCGTGGAGCGGGAGATCTTCGCCCGGCTCGGCATGGACCGCACGGTGGCCACGCTCGCCAAGGCGGAGACCAGGAGCAACGTCGCACAGCCGCACCACAGGATCGACGGCGCGATCACACAGATCGACAACGCGAGCGTCGATGTCGTGGCCGCCGCCGGCTCGGTCTGGTCGAGCGTGCACGACATGTCGATCTGGGCGCGCTTCCTCCTCCGCGGCTGCGTCACCGAAGGCGGCAAGGCCCTCCTCGAGCCGGAGACCTGCGAAGAGCTGTTCCGGCCCCAGACGATCGTCGACCGTGAGATGTACCCCGCCATGCGGCTCTACGATCACAAGTGGCTGACCTACGGCCTCGGGTGGTTTCAGACCAACTACGACGGCAGAGTGCTCGACTTCCACAGCGGCAGCATCGACGGGCTCGTGGCGCTCTTCGGCCTGGTGCGCGCCGAGGGAGCGGCGGTCTACGTCCTGGGCAACCTCGACCATGCCGAGGTGCGGCACGCGCTGATGTATCGCGGTCTCGATCTCGTGCGCCCGCACCCGTCGGCGGAGCCTGCCCGCGATTGGAACCGCGAGATCAAGGAGCTCTTCGACGGCCTGGCGCGCGATGCGGAGGACACTCCCGGCGCGACAGCCGTCAGCGAGAGCAGAAGCGCGCGGCCACCCCGCGCCGCCGCGAGCTACGTGGGGTCCTACGAGCACAGGCTCGGAGGGCGGGTCGTGATCGCGGGCTCGGAAGACGCAGGGCTCGAGCTTCGTTGGGGTACCCAACGGTGCAACCTCGCGCCGGTCGACGCAGACGAGTTCCGCTGCCCGTGGCAGCGCAGGTGGCGCGGCGCCCAGCAGATCCGCTTCGCCGCGAGCGCCACAGGGACCGTCGACACGCTGGCTCTGGGCGGGATGCGCTTCGCCCGCACCAGCAACTGATCCCACATTCCAGCCAGGGGTCGTCCCTGCGTTGCTCCGCGACCAGGAGTCTGGATACGCTGGGTGCATCGCACCTTCGCGGGTCCAACGAGAGTGCAGGCACGCCGCCTGCAGGAAGGGGGTCGGAATGTCGAAGCGAAGCTCCGGAGCGCGGTTCCCGACGTGGGTCGCGCTGGGCGTTTTCTGCGCTGGCTCCGTGACAGCGCAGAGCTACGAGCCCCCTCGCACACCTTGGGGCCACCCCGACTTCCAGGGGATGTGGTCCAACGAGACCCTGACGCCGTTCGAGCGCCCCGAGGAGATGGCCGACAAGGAGTTCTTCACCGACGAGGAGATCGCGGCCGCCGAGAAACGGCGCGCCGAGATGCTCGCCGCCGGCGACGAGTCCGGACCGGTGAAGACCGCGCCGCCGCCGAAAGGTGGCAACGTGGGCGCGTACAACCTCGGCTGGATGGACCTCGGCACGAAGATCGTCAGCACGAAGCGCACCTCCCAGGTGATCGATCCACCCAACGGCCGTGTGCCCGTGCGCGCATCGGCGGTGGAGCACCGGGCGCGTGCCTTGCGTCTGAACACGGTCGACTACGAGCACATGAGCGTGTGGGACCGCTGCATCACGCGCACCATCCCGGGCGGCATGTTCCCGGCGGGCTACAACAACTACTACCGCTTCGTGCAGACCGAAGACTACGTCGTCATCCTGTACGAGATGATCCACGAGCCTCGCATCATCCCGCTCGGGGACGTCCCACGTACCGATCTCGAGTTCTGGAACGGCGACCCGCGCGGCTGGTGGGAGGGCGACACCCTGGTCGTCGAGACAAAAAACTTCGGCGACAAGAGCTGGATCGCAACCAGTGGCTCCCAGGGCCGCATCAAGGGCATCCCCCAGACGAAAGACCTCCACTCGGTCGAGCGCTTCCAGCGCACGAGCGACGGCGAGATCCTCTGGCAGGTCACGATCACCGACCCGGAGATCTACACCCAGCCCTGGACCGTGGAGATCCCCATGGTGTCGAAGGCTGGCGAGAAGATGTTCGAGTACGCCTGCCACGAAGGCAACCAGGCCACCGCCCTCATCCTGCGCGGCGCAAGGGCGCAGGAGCGCCTCGACGCCGCCAGTGACGACGATTGAGGAGTGACCCATGACCCGAACGACGGCTCTCGCCTGCCTCACACTCCTCCTGGGCGGTGCGCTCGGCGCGCAAGAGCCCCGCGCGCGGGACGTCGGCATTCCGTTCGACGGCACGCCCGGCAGGTACAACGCCATCACCGACGTCGCAGGCGTCGAGGTGGGCCACAGCACGGTGATCTTCGGCGAAGGCGACCTCGAGGTCGGCAAGGGGCCGGCACGCACCGGTGTCACGGTGGTCTTCCCGCTGGGCAAGGACCAGGCGCTCAACGGCGTGCCCGCGGGCTACCACTCCCTCAACGGTGTGGGGGAGATGACCGGCATGCTCCTGGCCGACGAGGTCGGAGGGTTCATGGGCCCGCTGGCCATCACGAACACCGTCTCCATCGGCACAGTGCGCGACGGTCTGCTCACCTGGCACCGCAACCGCACGCAGGATCTCGGCGCCCTGTTCGCAGTGTCCATTCCGGTCGTGGCCGAGACCTGGGACGGCGCGCTGAACGACATCTGGGGCATGCACGTGAAGCAGGAGCACGTGCACGAGGCGCTCGAGGCGGCGCGCGGTGGGGCCGTACCGGAGGGAGCCGTCGGCGGCGGCACCGGCATGATCTGCTACTCGCTCAAGTGCGGCATCGGCACATCGTCCAGGGTGCTGCCGGAGCAGGCGGGCGGCTACACGGTCGGCGTGCTGGTGCAGGCGAACCACGGAGGCCTCGACCAGCTGCTGCTGGGTGGCATCCCGGTCGGCCGCAGCATGCGGGACCTGAGGCCGAAACGCCCCCCTTACCCCGACGGCGACGGCTCCATCATCATCGTGGTCGCCACCGACGCGCCGCTGCTGCCGTTCCAGCTGAAGCGCGTGGCGCGCCGCGCGAGCCTCGGCCTCGCGCGCACCGGCAGCCACTCCGGAGACGGCTCGGGCGACATCTTCCTCGCCTTCTCCACGGCGCGGCCTCTCGCGCTCGGCTCGGATGCCGTCGAGGCCTGGGAGGGCCATGCCATCGGCGTGCTGGATCCGATCTTCGAGGCCACCGTGCAGGCGAGCGAAGAGGCGATCGTCAACGCGCTCGTGGCGGGCCGCACGATGACGGGAGCGGGCGGCCTGCGGGTGCACGGTCTACCGCACGAACGCGTGCGCGAGCTGCTGCGGGCCCACCGCAGGCTCCAGGACCAGTAGAAGAGCGACGCGCCGGCCGACTCGCGGCTCCTCAGCTCCTCCAGTTGCTAGCTTCCGGCGCCGTTGCCGGGGTGTCCATTCGGCCCGGCGGCTCCTTGCGCAACTTCCTCCGGGTCCTGACCACAACATGCGGTCCAGACATAGTTCACGTTCGCGCAGGTCGTGGAAAGACCCTCGATCGTCCGCAGGACATAGCTGTCTCCAGGGACACCACCATGCTGATTCTGGCCCGACGGATTCGAGTTGTCGAAGAAGCTGCACCACTCGTTGCCGTGCCCGTTGTTCTTGTCCTCGCCGTCGTAGCAGTAGATCAGCGTCCTGGGCGGCTCAGCGCCGCCAAAGGCCTCCTGCAACGTTCCGGGCCAACTCCCGAGCTCGATCTCGAAGGCCTCGATCTTGTCTCGAGCGACCCGCAGGTCTTCCGTGGCGGAAGCGAGGCGAGCCTTTTCGTACGCGCAACGAAGGCTCGGATAGATCACGATCGAGATAATCCCGATCACAGCGATGATGACGAGAAGCTCGACCATGGTGAAGCCACCCTGCCCGAGCGCCCTGCGTCGTTCGTCCCGCACGATCAGCTCCAGGTCCAGAACGGCTTCCCGGTGCTGTGTCGTCCACCCGGGTAGTAGTCGGCCGGATCTCCCCATGCGGGCGCGGCGTTGTACTTCAGGATGGTGCACTTCGACGTCGCCTGGGGATCGATTCGGATCTGAAGGTAGTTCGACCGGGTGTCCGCGAGGTTGAACGCGCCCACGGACTCGACGCTGCCGTTGGGCTGGAAGACCGCAACGTTGCCGAACGAGGTGGACGGAGTCAGTCCGATGGTCGCTGCAGCGGAGACCCAACCGATGGCATTGCCGCCGCCGTTGCCCCCATTCCCGTTGCCGTTGCCGTTGCCATTGCCATTGCCGCCACCGCCGTTGCCGTTGCCGTTGCCACCGCCACCATTGTTGTTGCTCGGCCCGCCGAACGACACCTGGGCATCCTGCGGGAGTGGGTACCGGCTGATCTCGTAGTCCGCCGTGCGGGGGACCGCGTTGGGATCCGGACTGAACTCGTAGCCGGCGTCGTCGTCCACGTTGGCGAAGAGCACGAACTCCTGCGTCGTGAGATCAGCTCGCAGCACCACGTCGACGCTCGTGCGCACGGCCGTCTGGCGCGCCAGAACGCACATGTTGCGCGCTCCGTTCCCCGCGTTCACCATCTTCTCCTTCTTGCTCCACTTCGAGAACGCCGGGAAAGTGATGGCTGCCCCGATGAGCACCAGGGTCAGGACGACCAGGACTTCGATCATCGAAAAACCCGTTTGCGTTGAGCGCTTCACGTGCGGAACCTCCATGGCTGGAATGCAGGCGGACACCTGCCGAGAGGTCAAGAGCAAAAGAAGTGCCCACCAGACCCACACGGGCAACGGCGAGACCACGGTGCGATCCCGGGAAGGGACGACAAAATGTGTCACTCTTTACCGCAGGAAGGCGTCACTCTGTCGCGACTCTGGGGGCAAGCACCCCGCATGAGCCGCGCAGGCTTCTTGCATGGACCCGCCCCGTGGTCACGATCGACCGCACACCCCAACCAGACAGAGGGCTCCCATGCGAGGAAGATTCATCGACCGCCTCATGATTCACGCCGGCTCGTTCGCAATCTTCGTCGCCCTCGTGGTACTTGCGCACGGGACCCCCGAGGGTATCCAGGGATCCGCCCTGTGGATCATGCTGGGAGCAATCGCCCTGGCAGTCCACGGCGCAGGCATCCTCAACGTCGCCGGCAGGACGTTCAACAATCGGAAGTTCCTGCAACTGCGTGCCGAGATCGACGAGTTCATCGCGATGGCGCGTCACTTGAACCGGCACGCGCTGGCCGAGGACGAGGACAGCGTCGCGCGCACGGTCGAAGCGATGCACCGGTCCGTCGACAAGATGTCCCAGGTGGCCGGCATCGCCGACTGAGGGTCCGCGCGACCGGGCCTCGAAGGGGTGCCGCGTGCGAACACCACCCGTCAGAAGAGCTCGAGCTGGCCCCGGGGCGAGCGCGCGCTCTGCTTCGACGAATCGCGCGAAGGCTGCATGACGGACCGGCCACTGTACCGCTCCGAAGCGCGCTTCTCCCCGGCCACGAACTCGTCGTAGCTCGGGCCTTCGGCCCAGGTCTCGGCGAGGCGCGCCTGCCGATCGAGGCGCTTCATCGCGTCGAGGCGCTCTTCGTTGCCCAGGCGCGCCGCCTCGAGTGCCCGGCGAAGCACGCCGATCGTCTCGTCGTACACCTCGAGCGGCACGGGAAAGGGGTGACCGTCTTTGCCTCCCAGAGCGAGGGAGAACCGCCCCGGGTCCTCGAAGCGGCACGGCGCGCCGTGCACCACCTCGGCGACCATCGCCACCGACAGGAGCGCGCGTGCCCCGACCCCCTTGTGCAGCAGGAGGTCGGCGAAGTCGGCGGGCCCCGCATCTGCCACCGCACGCAGCGTGCCGTGGAGGCGACGGAGGTCCACGTCCGACGCGAGCACCTCGTGGTGAGCCGGCAGGTCGAGGTGCGGCAGCGGCTGGGTGACGCGGTGGCCGCGCAGCCGTGCGACCTCGTCCACGAGGCGGTCGGGGCCGCGCGTGATGAGCTCGAGCTGCGCCGTGCGCGCTTCGCCAGCGCGACGGTCTGTCAGGTTGACGATCTCCCCGACCGGCACGCCCTCGATCGCCGTGTGCGGCTCGTCCACGAGATCGTCGGCCTGCAGCGAGTGCCAGTGGTACCGCCGCGCCAGCCTGCGCTCCGGGCTCATGCCCTGCTGCACCACGACCCAGGCGCCGTCGGCCGCCGCGATGAAGTTGTGCAGATACAGCTCGAAGCCGTCCTGCACGGCGGCGCTGTCCACCTTCGCGACGAGCCTGCTCGTGCGTGCCAGCTCGTCTCCGGCGAGGCCGGAGCGCTCCCCCAGCGCCAGCAGCTCCTGCGGCGTTCGGCGGGAGTGACGGCCCCGGCCGCCACACACGTACAGGCCGAGGTCGTCAGCCACCGGCTGCAGGCCGCGCTTGAGCGCCCCGAGGACCGAGGTCGTGATGCCGGACGAGTGCCAGTCCATCCCCATGACGGCACCGAACGACTGGAACCAGAACGGCTCGGCCAGGCGACGCATCAGCTCGTCGCGGCCGTAGTGCAGCACGACCGTCTCGACGACGAGGCGGCCGAGGGTCTCCATCCGCTGGCGGAGCCATTGCGGCACGTGTCCACCATGGAGAGGCAGGTCGGCACTTCCAGACGAGCGGGCCACCTGTAGATCCTAGCTGGAGCGGGCCTCCGAAAAATTGGCGGCAACTTCGTCCGCAGGTTTCCGGCCGTCCGCATGTTGCAGTGACATACACGCCCCCGGAAGGCCGGCGGACGCTCGATTCTCGAGCCCGAGGCCGTGACCGTCGGGGCATTTCACTGGAGGACCGAAGATGATGATTCGAATTGCCCTTTGCGTGACCCTGATCCTCTCCGCGAGCGCTGCCTTGGCCCAGACCGAGATCGCGGTCGACCGAACTCCGGCGGAGCTCCAGCCGCTGCTGGAGCCGGACCCGACCCTCGTCACGACCGACACGGCGATCGTCTTCACGAGCGTCATCGGCGCCACGACGACGGTCCGGTGCACGGCCCGTGATGGAGACGGCAACCTCATCGGCCGCACGATCACGCGGATTCCCGGCTACGGCGTCCGGTTCGTGCGGGCCTCGGATCTGGGCAACGGCCAGGCCTACCTCGGAAACGTGAGGTGCTGGTCCGGACGCCGCATGGTCACGTCGGCGTTCATCGTGGGACCTGGCGGCGTGACGGCCGCCAAGGCGCGAGCACACGAGCACGATGGCACCCACTATGCGTTCGTGCCGGTCGTCGTGACGAACTAGCGTGCACACACACGTAGGGCTGCCCCCCGAGGGGCCACGCAAAAGGGGCTGGTCGTGACACCAGCCCCTTTCTCTTTGTGCGCCCGGAGGCGCCCGACGGTGCGGCTACTTGAGCTCGGAGCACGCTCCGGCTGCAGCGTTCGGGTCCATGGCGTCGCCGCCCTGGCCCACGAAGGCGATCTTGCCGTCCTGTCCCACCACGAAGGTCACGCGCTTGGCCATCTTGCCGTTGCCCATGAGCACGCCGTACTTCGAGGCGACTGCACCGTCGGTGTCGGAGAGGAGCGCAAACTCGAGGCCGAGAGACTCGGCGAACTCTCTGCTCTTGTCCGGAGTGTCGGTGCTGATTCCGAAAACGAGGGAGTCGCTTTCGGTGAAGTCGGAGATACCAGACTGGTACCTTTTCATCTGCGTCGTTCAGCCGGGGGTGAACGCCTTCGGGAAAAACGCGAGAACCACGTTCTTCTCCCCGATCACCTCCGAGAGGGTCGTCTGTGAGCCGTCCGTCGCCGTGAGCGTGAAGTCGGGTGCGGCATCACCCACTCCGAGCTCGGCGGCACTGGCCGGGAGCGCAGCAAGGGCAGCCAGCCCAAAAAATGCGCCCAGTTTCGTCTTGAGTCCCATGGGGCTCCTCTACGTCGTTTGAACTGCGTCCCGCCGCGCGCGGCCGGGGCGATCTGTCCAGGTGTTCGCAGAGAATACTAGGTTCGGATGACGAGGCTCGATGCCAATGGCCATCCTGCCCTCCGCCGGATCGGAAAGGGCGCGGACGTCCTCGACCGGCCCGGGGAACTCTCCCGCGCCAGGGGATCACGGTCGTCGTTCCGGGCTTGTGGTCGCCTTCGTCGCGAGCGACCGCGATCGAAGACCGTCGCGACCCGGAATGAGGTTGGCGCAGTCGCCTCCAGCGGCAAGCCGGAATAGTGGAAGATCGCGCCGGGTTGCCTGAGATCCCCCCCGACAGCTGATTTCGAAGACCGCTCCAACCGCAGAAAAGGAGTCGACATGCACTCTTTCGTCTCTGCCGCGTTTGCTCCTCGCCGGAGGCTCGCATCGGCCGTGCTGCTGGTTCTGGTTCTCGCCGCCGGCCCGACGCTGGCCCAGGGTGACGTCACCGGCTACGACACTAGCTATCGATCGCCCAGGTCAAGCAACGTGACGAGTACCCATATCACGAGCTCGGGAGGCGGGCAGTACGGCGGCAGCTACAGCACGCACGGCCCCGGAAACCTCCGTGGGATGGCCCTCGAGCAGCGGCACCCGTACATCAGCAGCTGCGCGGCCGGCCCGGCCGACGGAGTCCCCTCCACGACGAGCTCGAGACGTCTGGTGGTCGTCGACCCCGACGGGCAGCCCCTCTCCGGCGTCGAGACCCGGTTCGCGCAGTGGAACCGCCCGGAGGCGTGCCGGCAGCTTCTGACCGACGCGACGGGCACGGTGCAGCTCCGCCCCCAAAGAGCCAGCAAGGCGCAGCTCCTCGAGCTCCGCGCGCCTGGCTACGCGCCGCTCTCGCTCCGCCTGACGGGCCTGCAAAAGCTCGAAGGCACAGGTGCGCTGACCGTCACACTCCACCCTTCCGAGCAGCCACGCCTCGCACCGTTCCGACGCAAGTGGAAGGTGCACCGCTGGGAACATCCCGTCGGCTACACCGCCTGGCCCTGAGACCGAGCGGCTGGCCTAGCAGCCCGTCAGGAGGCGGGCGCACTCTGCTGCAGCGGAGGCGGCACGCTCCGCCAGGCCCACGCTGCCCGCACTGCTGATCGGGTGCTCGATCACCGCGAAGGGATACCCCTCCGCCCCGAGGACTCGCGCCATCAGCTCGGCCGCCGAGGTGAACTCCGACGTCATCACGGAGACCGAGGGCACTCCGACCAGCTCTCCCGACACGGCGTCGTGCAGACTGCACGACGAGCAGCTACCTCAATCGCCGATGCCGGAGACGAGCGCGTTCCACTCCCGCGCCCGATCCAGAAGGTCGGGTTCAGCGGGAGCACTGAAGTTGCCCTTGATCGTCTGCTCCACGCGCGCCACGCCGTACCGCTCCACGAGCTCGCGCTCGAGCGCGGCAAAGAACTCGTGCGTTCCGGCCTTGCCGTTGGAGATGACACCGACAATCTTGCCGTCGAGTGCGTCCAGGCGCGGAGCCAGCGAGAAGGAAGGGGCGTTCTCTTCGTGGGTCGGGTCCAGGAGCTTCATCTTCACCTCAGCAGTCCACACAGGCGCCGATCGGGACGGTCACGGCGCGGCTCTTGGGGCCGAACCACGGCGGGATGACAGCGCCGAAGCCGCCCGCAGGACCCCCAGCAGCGATGACCAGCACGTCGTCCGGGCTGTCGAACGCGGCGTACTCCTGGTCTCCCTTGCTGCCGACCACCGCGCCTTTGCCGCAGCTCGCCCACTCCTCGCGCAGGACCTTCGCGTGCTCGGCCACGTAGGCACGGATGTCTGCCTTCGACCAGCTCGCGCGCGCGAAGTGCTCGCGCAGCTGCGGCGGCACGATCAGGGCGTAGTTCCCTGGCCAGATCGAGTAGTGGCGCATGTTGGCGCGGATCTCGGCGACGAACGTGTCGAGGATGCGCTCCGGCTCGGTCGTCCACTCGTTCATGAGCTGGCGCGGCGACAGCGCGGCCATGACGGTCACCGCGGAGCCGTGCGGGTCTCCGAGCCGCTCCGCGGCGAGCGACGGCCAGGGCGAGTCGTCTTCGTCCTCCGCGACGCAGAAGCTGAGCTTGCCCGGATGGCCGAAGGTGGAGCGGTCGATCCCACCGGGACGCACGTCGAGGAGGTTGATCAGCACGAGCCGCAGCGCACGGCCGATGCAGGTCGACGCGCGATCGCTCGGACCCAGCGCGTTGAAGGTGGGCTCCATTCCGAGCTCGCGCCGCACGGGGCCATTCACCACGAGAAGGACCGCCGCGCCGCCGGTGCTCGCGCTGGCACCGTGCACGAGGAACACCTCCTGCAGCATGGCGGTGACCGCGGCCGCGACGACCGGGAAGTGCATCGGCAGGCACCCGGCCATGACCGCGTTCACCGCGACCTTCTCGGCGACGATGCGTCGCGCGCGGACCGGCTCGATCCCCAGAAGCGAATCCGGT
Organism: Candidatus Multivoraceae bacterium; assembly: GCA_965223385.1. Classification (GTDB taxonomy): domain Bacteria; phylum Acidobacteriota; class Thermoanaerobaculia; order Multivoradales; family Multivoraceae; genus JBCCLJ01. The sequence goes on from CBDCWR010000005.1 coordinate 932,764, forward strand.
TCGAGCAGCGCCCACGCGAGGCAGGCGCGCACCGCCTCCTCCGTCGGCGGCACGACCGGGAGACCGTCGGTCCACCCCTGGCTGTGAAAGTGCTCCTGCGCAGCCTGGAGGTCGTCGACCTCCACCCGCTGGGACTTGAGCTCCGCGACACTCATGCGGCGATGCTACGTCAGCCGGACACGTCTTTCGACGTGAGGCTCGAGCCTCGTCTAGACGATATGGAACGACCGGCTCCGTCGTTTCGTTGAGCCCCGACCTGCGGAGCAGGGATTGGGGCAGGCTGCGCCTGTGAGTAACGCGGGTTGTCGCGGTGACAGAGCCGCAAACGAAGAAGGAGCCGGTCGTGATCGAGGAGCGTAGCACCGTCGTCGGGATGGACGTGCACAAGAGGGACATCGTGGTTTGCGCATTGCGTGGCGAGGAGCGTCAGGAGTGGCGGTTGCCGAACGAGCCGCGGGCGATCGCTCGCTGGTGTCGGAAGATGCAGCGTGAGACACAGGACGTGCGTGTGGCGTACGAAGCGGGTCCGTGCGGCTACGTGCTGAAGCGACAGCTGGAGGCGGAGGGCATCGTGTGCGACGTGGTCGCGCCGTCTCTGATTCCAGGCCGGCCTGGAGATCGAGTGAAGACCGATCGGCGGGACGCCCGCAAGCTTGCGGAGCTGCATCGGGCGGACTTGCTGACGTCGGTGCACGCTCCGAGCCGCGAGGAGGAATCGGTCCGAGACCTCTGCCGATGCCGGGACCAGCTGAAAGGAGACCTGACGCGCGCCCGCCATCGCCTGGGCAAGTTTCTTCTGCGCCGGGGGCTGCGCTATGGCAAGGGGCGCGCATGGACGCAGGCTCACCGGGCGTGGCTGTGGAGCGTGAAGCTGGAGGAGAAGGCAGCCCAGTGGGCTTTCGAGTACTACCTGCTCGCCGTCGAACAGGTCGAGGTGCGACTCCAAGAGATCGACGCATCGATCGAGGAGGTCTCACAGAGCGATCGGTACCGTGAAGTGGTCGGTGCTCTGCGCTGCTTTCGCGGGATCGAAACGCAGACGGCGATGACGATCGTCAGCGAACTGCACGACGTGCGTCGCTTTCGCAAACCCAGACAGCTCATGTCCTACCTGGGTCTGACCCCGAGCGAGCGCTCGAGCGGCGAGAGTACCCGGCGCGGAGGCATCACGAAGACAGGCAACGCTCATGTCCGGAGAGTCCTGGTGGAGGCTGCCTGGCACAGCCGACATCGACCCGCGGTCGGCGTGGGCTTGAGGAAGCGACGCGCCGGTCAGCCAGCTGCGGCCATCGCGCTCGCCGATCGAGCCATGCAACGCCTCCATCGTCGCTACTGGCGGCTGATCCAGCGAGGCAAGGCACCGCAGACCGCGGTGATCGCCACTGCGCGCGAGCTCACGGGCTTCGTCTGGTCCGCGCTTCACCTTTCCCTCGAGTCGGACGCCTAAAAGGCAACACCCTCACTCGGAGCTCAGGAACGACGGATGACAGCAGGCACGGTCCGGAGAATGCGCGGCACAGCTATGCGCCCAGGACACCAGTCCTGGATGCGCGATCCTAGACAGCGCCACTCCCCGACGAACCACGGTCATGCGGCTCTGCCCCCGGCAACCCGCGAATATCAGAGTGACTCGTCGTCGAAGAGACCTGCTCCCTCATCCGTCTTTCCTGAGCTCCGACCGCTGATCAGAGGACCAACACTCATCGAAACGACCGAGAGTCGTTTGACAAAGGTCGTTCCATATCAGCTGTACCGGGCTTCGGGCGCCTGCTCGCGCGGCGTGACATCTCGGGCCGCGTCGCGCAGCGCCGCGCCGAACTCCTCGATCTTCTCCGCGTGCTTGGGCTGCACCATGAGGTGGATCCCGGCGGGCCCCGTCACCACTCCAGTGAACCAGCCACGCTCCTTCAGCCCACGCCAGACGCGTCCCAGGCCTCTTCCCGTCTGCAGCACCAGAATCGGGAGATCGGAGGTGAGCGGCTCCATCCCGAGCGCGGCTCCGGCCTCGGCGAAGCCGCGATGGGCGGAGCGGATCTGTCGGGCACGCTCCTCGTAGCCGGACCGGCCGAGGTACTGCAGGACGGCCCAGGCTCCGGCGATGGCGCCGCCCGGCCGGGTGCCGACCGAGGTGGTGGTCGTCATCTGCCCGCACGGCCAGTCGCTGAAGTCGAACGTCTGGAACGCGTGCTGCTCCCGTGACCGATGAAAGAGCGTGGACGCGGCCTTGGGCGCGAAGCCGTACTTGTGCAGGTCGGCCGAGATGGACCGCACCCCCGGCACCGAGAAGTCGAAGGCGGGCACCTCTTCGCCGATCGCGCGCACGAACGGCAGCACGTAGCCGCCGACGCAGGCGTCGACGTGGAGCCACAGCCCACGGCTCTGCGCCAGCTGCCCGAGCTCCTCGATCGGGTCCACGAGCCCGTACGGATAACAGGGCGCCGATCCCACGAGCATGACGGTCCGCTCGGTGATCGCGCTGGCCATCCGATCGACGTCGGCCCGCAGGTCGTCGCCGACCGGCACGCGCATCACACGCAGCCCCAGGTATCCGGCCGCCTTGTCGAAGGCTGGGTGCGCCGAGTGAGGCAACAGAAGCTCGTCGGCCTGCGTTCGGCCCTGGGCGCGGGTCCAGTCGCGGCACGACTGCACCGCGAGGAAGATGCTCTCGGTGCCGCCCGAGGTCATGTCGCCGGCCCAGCCGTCGGGGGCCTGGAAGTGCTGGGCACCGATCTCCAGAACCTCGGAGTACATCGTCTCCAGGCTCGGGAACGCGGTCTGCTTGCCCAGGCCGTTCTCGGTGTGGAACGCCGCGTAGGCCTGCTTGCCCACCTCGAGCACGTCGTCTCCGGGGTGGAACACGTACACGCCGAGGCGGCCGTCACGCCAGTCGACGTCGTCCTGCCGCAACGCGTCCATGCGCTGCTGCAGCTCTTCCCAGGGCACTCCGTGATCGGGCAGTTTCATCATGCCGCCATCGTTGCACAGGGCCTCGGGCCGTGGCACGGCCCACGCACGCACGGTAGTGTGGGCCTCCCGTTTCATCCTCCGGAGTGGGATTCAGTTCCAGGCTCCGAATTGCAGCGGCCGCACGTCCGGCCCGGAGAAGCTCGATGTCCGAACACGACGAAAGCACCGGCCCCGAGGGCTACCGGCAGGACGCCGTCGAGGCCTGGATCGCGGAGAACATCGACGACCTCGAGCCGCCTTTCGTGTGGACGCGCCTCGAAGGCGGGCACTCGAACCTCACCTACAGGCTCGAGGACACTCACGGTCGCAAGGCCGTGATCCGCCGGCCGCCGCGCGGCGAGCTGCTGCCGAAGGCGCACGACATGAGCCGGGAGTGGGCGCTGATCTCGTGTCTCGGGCCCACTCCGGTGCCCGTGCCGGCGGCCCTCGGCTTCTGCGAGGACCCGAGCGTCACCGGCAAGTGGTTCTACGTGATGGGGCACGTCGACGGGCGCCCGCTCTACTCCTCGGCCGAGACCGAGGAGTGGGTCCCGGAGGCCGCCCGTCCCAAACTGGCGCACTCCTTCTTCGACGTGCTGGCCGATCTCCACGATGTCGACCCCGATGCCGTCGGGCTCGGCACACTCGGCAAGAAGGAGGGGTACGTCGCCCGTCAGCTCAAGACCTGGTACCGCTCATGGACCGCGTCGGTCGAGCCGGCGCAGTTCGACGATCCGCGCGCCCACGACCTGCAGCGCTATCTGCTCGACCACCTTCCCGAGCAGGGCCCCGCGCGGGTCGTCCACGGCGACTACGGCCTGCACAACGTCCTGGTCGGGGCCGACTCCACCGTGCACGCGGTCGTCGACTGGGAGATCTCCACGCTCGGCGATCCGCTCGCAGACCTCGCCTACGCGCTCAACATCTTCCCCGAGGAGCCGGCCACCGAGACGACCGATGGCGGCGCCACGGCTGCGGCCGGCTTCCCGGCGCGGCAGGAGCTCGCCGAGCGCTACGCCAAGCGCACCGGGCGGGATCTCTCGAATCTCTCCTACTACCTGGCGTTCAACCGCTGGAAGTCGGCCGCGATCATCCACGGCGTGTACGCGCGCTACATGGAAGGCAAGAAGAGCACCGAGGGCATCGACCTGGACGAGATGCGCGAGCGCATCGTCAACGGATTGGCTCTGGCCGAGGAAGCAGCAGGTTGCTGACTCTGTTTCAGGCTTCCGAAAACGTGAGACACTTCTCCGGACACTGTTGACATGACACGCATGTCATGGAACGATTCCCCCGCTACGTTTTCGTAGTGCGGGCCACACAAATGTCGCCTCCTGCGACATTTTTGTCCAAGTTGGACCTCCACGCCCGCGCTCCAGCGTCGTTCACACCAACTGCGCCAGCGAAAGGCCAGGGAGGGAATCCCGATGTCACGGATCGCACTGTGCTGGATCGTTCTTCTCACGTTCTCGACCGCACTGGCAGCGGAGGACGCGGACCGTCAGGGTCGGCAGGTCGACGCACGCCAGTTCTTCACCAAAACCGACTCCGATCCTCTCGTGATCGAAGTCCCGGCGCCCAAGATCCTGGTCTTCGACGCGGCCGGCGGTGACTTCGTGCTTGCAGGACGCGAGTTCACGATTCGTGCCGACATCGTCGAGCTGCGGGGAGACGTCGTCCTCCGAAGCCATGCAAGCGACATCGCACCGGCCACACCAGCCGCGGCGGATGCGGGAGCCGCCGGCATGCCAGGGCTGCCCGGCAAGGATGCCGCGAAGATCGAGCTGGCGATCGGCGAGCTTCGGCCGATCGACGGCGCGACCTGGAACGTGATCAACGAGGGCACCCAGGGCGGCGTGGGTGGCCGCGGCGGTGACGGCCCTACCGGCAGCGACGGCCGAGCGGGTAGCCACAGGCGCTGCGGACGGCACGCGAAGGCGCCCGGCAACGGCGCACCCGGAGGCCCGGGTGGCTCCGGGGGCGCCGGCGGAACCGGCGGCGCGGGCGGCGTCGGCGCCGACATCTTCCTGTCACCGAACCTCTGCAACGGTCCCCATTCGAAGACCCTCACCTTCTCCACCCAGGGTGGTCGCGGGGGCGTCGGCGGCGAAGGAGGCGCACCCGGCCTGGGTGGCGCCGGCGGCACGGGCGGCTTCGCGGCCTGGTGCGGACCTGCCGGCAGCGACGGGGCGGACGGCCCGGATGGCGCTGTCGGGGCCGGCGGCAGCTCCGGTGCGGACGGCGAGAACGGTCACGTCCTCCTTCTCGGCGGAGCCTCCTGCACCACCTGATCGGGCCCTCGATCGAGCCGGCCAGCGCCAGGCTGGCCGGCGCCGAACCGATCGGTAGACTTGCGCTGAATCCCGGAGGACCGCATGAGCTACAACACGATCCGCATCGAGCACGAAGGCGACGTCGCCGTCCTGACACTCGACGACCCGGCCACGCTGAACGCCATGGGGCTCGAGATGGCCGCAGAGATCCGCGAGGCCGTCTGGGATCTCGGTCACCCCGAGCCGAAGGCGCGCTGCCTGCTGCTCACGGGCGAAGGCCGCGCCTTCTGCTCCGGAGCGAATCTCTCCGGAAGCGGCAGCGGCAATCTCAGCTCGCGGGACTCGCAGGACGCTCTGCGGCGCTTCTACCACCCGGCGCTCATGGCCCTGCGCGAGCTTCCCATGCCGATCGTCGCTGCGGTCCACGGCCCCGCTGCCGGCGTCGGCATGAGCTTCGCCCTGATGGCGGACATGGTGTGCGCCTCGAAGGAAGGCTACTTCCTGCAGGCTTTCGCACGCATCGGCCTCATCCCGGACGGCGGCGCCACGTACCTGCTCCCGCGGCTCGTCGGACGCCAGCGAGCCGTCGAGCTTTCGATGCTCGCCGAGAAGCTGTATGCCGAGAAGGCCCAGGAGTGGGGCCTCGTCAGCCGCGTCTTCGACGATCGGGAAGCGCTGATGGAAGGGGCCCGGGAGCTCGCGCAGCGGCTCGCCGAAGGTCCGAGATCGCTCGTGCTCATGCGCAACGCCTACTGGGAGACCTGGGCCAACACCTACGAGCAGCAGCTCGAGCTCGAGGCCCGGCTCCAGTCGGAAGCTGGACGGAGCGACGATGCGCGGGAAGGCCGCGCGGCGTTCCTCGAGAAGCGCAAGGCCGTCTTCACCGGCCGGTGAGCCGCGCGGCCCGGCCGGCGGAGCGCGCTTTGTTCTAATGGAGCCGCGACGCGATCAGATCCCTCTCGGATGACCCGCGCGGCGCCACTGAGTGCACCGCGAAAAGGCGCCCAGCCTCGAGGAGAGCTCGAATGAAACGCACCCATCTCGTCCCCTTCTGCACCTGCCTTCTGCTACTCGCCGCCGTCGCAGCGGCTTCCGAGTCCGACAACTGGCACCAGTTCCGCGGCCCGACGATGAACGCGGCCGTTGCGGACAATCCGAACCTGCCCGACAGCTGGAGCGAGACGGAGAACGTCGAGTGGGTGGCCGAGATCGACGGCCTCGGCTGGTCGAGCCCGGTCGTCTGGGGCAACAAGGTGTTCCTCACCACGGCCACCTCCGAAGGCGAGTTCGAGAAGCCGAAGCCGGGGCTCTACGCGCCGCGCGGCCGCGCCGAGCCGCCGCCGGTCAAACACGACTGGCGCGTGCTCTGCCTCGACCTCGAGACGGGCAAGGAGCTCTGGAACAAGTCGGTCTGGGACGGCATCCCCGAGTTCCCCCGCCATCAGAAGCACACGTACGCGGCCGAGACGCCGACCACCGACGGCGAGCTCGTCTACTTCCGCTTCGGCGACCTCGGAGTGTGGGCGTACGACCTGGACGGCAACGAGGTCTGGAAGAAGCCGATCCCGTTCAAGCGCACCATGTCCGACTGGGGCTCGGCCTCGTCTCCCGTGCTCGCCGGCGACAAGCTGATCATCCTCTACGACAACGAGGAGGAGAGCTGGCTGGCCGCGCTCGACAAGAAGACCGGCAAGGAGCTCTGGCGCACGGCACGCGACGAGGTGTCGAGCTGGGCCACGCCCTACATCTGGGAGAACGAGAAGCGCACCGAGATCATCACGTCCGGTCGCAAGCGCATCCGCTCCTACGACCTCGACGGCAACGTGCTCTGGGAGATGGACGGCCGCATGTCCTGGGCGGCCATCGCCACGCCCTTCTCCGCCCATGGTCTCCTCTACGTCACTTCGGGCTACTTCCAGGACGCCCACAAGCCCGTCTATGCGATCAAGCCGGGAGCCAAGGGCGACATCACGCCGAAAGAAGGCGAAGAGGTCGGCGAGCACATTGCCTGGTACCAGCCGCGAGCCGGCAACTACAACACGTCTCCCCTGGTCTACGGCGACACCTACTACAGCCTCCTCGACCGCGGGTTCTTCGAGAGCTACGACGCAAAGACCGGCGAGCCGGTCTACGGCCGCCAGCGCATCGCCCCCCGCGGCGGGGCGAGCTTCACCGCGTCGCCCTGGGCCTACAACGGCAAGATCTTCGCCCTCAGCGAGCAGGGCGACACCTACGTGATCGAGTCGGGCCCCGAGTTCGAGGTGTCCCACGTCAACTCGCTCGACGAGATGGCCATGGCCTCTCCCGCGGTCGTCGGAGATCGCCTGATCCTGCGCACGCGCTCGAAGGTCTACAGCATCAAGAAGGACTGAGGCCTCGGCCGCGAAGCGCGGCCGGGCGCCCCGAGCACGACATGGCCGGTGATTCCGAGCGGAGACACTCCGCACAGACACGCGCGCTCCACGCCGACCGCGACCTCGAAGCCGGCTCGGGGATCGCCCCCGCCATCGAGCAGTCGGTGACGCACGCTGCCACCGACGCGGCGGACTTCGCGCGACGCGCGACCGACCCGCTCCACGACCACTTCTACGCGCGGCACGGCAACCCGACGAGCTCGCGCATTGCGAAGGTCATCGCCGACCTCGAAGGCGGCGAAGCCGCGATGATGTTCGCCTCCGGTATGAGCGCCATCGCGACGACCGTGCTCGCCCACGTGTCGAGCGGTGATCACGTGGTGGCACAGACGAATCACTACATCGGCACGACCAACCTGCTCGCCGAGGCGCTGCCGCGATTCGGCGTGCAGGTGACGAAGGTGGACCAGCGCGAGACGAAGGCCTTCGAGGAGGCCCTGCGATCGGAGACCAAGCTGGTGATGACGGAGACGCCGGTCAACCCGACGATGCAGCTCACGGACCTCGCCGCCGTGGCGGAGGTGGCCCGCGACCATGGCGCGCTGACCGTGTGCGACAACACCTTCGCCACGCCGCTCAACCAGCGCTCGATCGCTCTGGGCATCGACGTCGTCTGCCACTCGGTGACGAAGTACCTCGGCGGTCACCACGATCTCCTCGCGGGCCGCACCGTCGGCACCCGGGAGAGCGTCGAGCGCGTGTGGGACATGAGCATGACCCTCGGCGGTCTGTCGACGCCGTTCAACTCGTGGCTCGCGCTGCGTGGGGTGCGCACGCTCAAACTCCGCGTCGACCAGCACAACCGCAGTGCGCAGACCCTCGCCGAACATCTGGAGCGGCACCCGGCCGTGGAGCGCGTGTGCTACCCGGGCCTGCCGTCCCACCCCCAGCACGATCTGGCGCAGCGTCAGATGTCCGGCTTTGGCGGGCTCTTCAGCTTCGTGCTCGCCGGCGGCTACGACGCCGGCGTGCGGTTCCTCGAGCGTGCAGAGATCGTGCAGAACGCCGGCAGCCTCGGCGGAGTGGACACCCTCGGGATCCAGCCGGCGGCCATGTGGGGCGGCCGCATCTCCGCCGAGACCATTCGAGAGCAGGGTATCGAGCCCGGGATGATCCGCATCGCCACGGGCATCGAGGACACCGACGACCTGCTCGCCGACTTCGACCAGGCGCTCCGCTAGGCGTCGCCCGTGCCTCCGCGCAGGACGACCTCGACCCGGTAGCTCGAGCCGTCGCCACGCAGGTCGGTCACGACCATCGGAGTCTCCGGCCGAAGCAGCACGTTGAGATCCTGCGTGTGGTGCTCCACGACCGGCGGCACGGAGGGGCTCGGAGCCGAGCCGACCAGGCTGTCCTCCAGACGCGCCTGGAGGCGGAACGTGCCGTCGCCCTGCGCACTCACGCGCACCTCGGCGTCGAAGCCGATGTCCTGGTACTGATACGTGGTCCGCGGGCCCTCCCCGTCGGCCGCGCCGCGGGTCACGGGGATCGGCACGCGGCTCCCCTGGCGAAGCCGCCGGGGGGCACCGTCGGTGGTCGTCAGCAGGCGGTAGCGCCGGGCCTCGCCCGAGGCGTCCTCGATGCGCAGGTCGACGGCGGTGGTCTGCAACGGCACGCTGGCTGGTGGCTGCGCAGCCACCTCCGCGGGGGCCAGCAAGGCGGCAGCGGCCAGCGTCGCCATCGCGACCAGCGCGACGCGAAGGACCAGACGGGAGCCGGAGCTTTCCGGGCGGGAACGGGTGAGGATCACGAGCACCTCCTGAGGTGGTGGTTGGCGTCCGAAGGCGAGCTCGCAGGCCCGCCACGTTCACTCCCGTCTACGCCGACGTGAGGCACTGCGTCCAAGCTGGCCCGCACCCGCCCCCGTTCGTCCTGGCCACCCCTCGCTGCGAGAGCCGCTTGGCCGAGTGGTAGGTTGCCGAGAGCCTTCGCCCTGCACCCGAACGCCTCTCGCCGGAGCACCACATGATCCCCCCGATCCGCATTGCCTGCCCTTCTCTGGCCTTCTTCGTGCTCGCCTCCCTGGGCTGTCAACCGAGCGCAAACGAGGCCGCAGGTCAGGACGACGTGGCCACTCTCCCGGGAGCGCGCGGCGACGAGACTCCCGCGCAGGCGATGGATCGGCTGTGGGCCGACTGGAACGACCCGGTGAAACAGAAGGTCGAGCCCTTTCGGGTCTTCGACAACCTGAGCTACGTCGGAATCGACTTCGCCTCGGCGTGGGTCATCGAGACCAGCGAAGGACTCATCCTGATCGACACCCTCTGGGGCGACTGGGTGACGCACATCGAAGACGGCATCCGCGCTCTCGGGCTCGACCCGAACGACATCGAGATCGTGCTCGCGACGCACGCCCACTTCGACCACCACGGGGGAAACGCCCACTTCAAGAAGACCTACGGGGCTCAGGTCGGCATGACCGAGGCCGATTGGCAGCTCAGCGAGCAGGAGCCGAGCGACCCGCGCTTCGCTGCCCCCGCTGTGCCGCGCGATCTCGTGCTCGCCGACGGCGACACGGTGACCCTCGGCGACACGACGATCACCACCTACGTCACACCCGGTCACACCGAGGGCGTCCTGTCGCTCGACTTCGAGGTGCGCGACGGCAGCGACACCTACCGCGCCTTCACGTTCGGCGGCGTTGGCCTCAACTTCTCGACCGTTGCGCGCACCGAGAGCTATCTCGAGAGCGTCGCGCGCATCCGCGCGCTGAACGCGGAGGGCGAGCGACGCATCAGCGTCAACGTCTCGAACCACGCCGGCGTCGGTCAGGTGTTCGCACGGCGCGACCAGCTCGCCGCACGCGCCGGGGGTGACCCGCACCCGTTCGTCGACCCCGAGGGCTACGTCGCGTGGCTCGACCGCATCGAGGCTGCCGCGGAAGAGAAGCTCGAGCAGGAGAAGGCCGCCGAGGCGGCCGCCGACGCCGAGGGGGCTGCTGAAGCAGAGCCCTAGACGATATGGAACGACCGGCTCCGTCGTTTCGTTGAGCCCCGACCTGCGGAGCAGGGATTGGGGCAGGCTGCGCCTGTGAGTAACGCGGGTTGTCGCGGTGACAGAGCCGCAAACGAAGAAGGAGCCGGTCGTGATCGAGGAGCGTAGCACCGTCGTCGGGATGGACGTGCACAAGAGGGACATCGTGGTTTGCGCATTGCGTGGCGAGGAGCGTCAGGAGTGGCGGTTGCCGAACGAGCCGCGGGCGATCGCTCGCTGGTGTCGGAAGATGCAGCGTGAGACACAGGACGTGCGTGTGGCGTACGAAGCGGGTCCGTGCGGCTACGTGCTGAAGCGACAGCTGGAGGCGGAGGGCATCGTGTGCGACGTGGTCGCGCCGTCTCTGATTCCAGGCCGGCCTGGAGATCGAGTGAAGACCGATCGGCGGGACGCCCGCAAGCTTGCGGAGCTGCATCGGGCGGACTTGCTGACGTCGGTGCACGCTCCGAGCCGCGAGGAGGAATCGGTCCGAGACCTCTGCCGATGCCGGGACCAGCTGAAAGGAGACCTGACGCGCGCCCGCCATCGCCTGGGCAAGTTTCTTCTGCGCCGGGGGCTGCGCTATGGCAAGGGGCGCGCATGGACGCAGGCTCACCGGGCGTGGCTGTGGAGCGTGAAGCTGGAGGAGAAGGCAGCCCAGTGGGCTTTCGAGTACTACCTGCTCGCCGTCGAACAGGTCGAGGTGCGACTCCAAGAGATCGACGCATCGATCGAGGAGGTCTCACAGAGCGATCGGTACCGTGAAGTGGTCGGTGCTCTGCGCTGCTTTCGCGGGATCGAAACGCAGACGGCGATGACGATCGTCAGCGAACTGCACGACGTGCGTCGCTTTCGCAAACCCAGACAGCTCATGTCCTACCTGGGTCTGACCCCGAGCGAGCGCTCGAGCGGCGAGAGTACCCGGCGCGGAGGCATCACGAAGACAGGCAACGCTCATGTCCGGAGAGTCCTGGTGGAGGCTGCCTGGCACAGCCGACATCGACCCGCGGTCGGCGTGGGCTTGAGGAAGCGACGCGCCGGTCAGCCAGCTGCGGCCATCGCGCTCGCCGATCGAGCCATGCAACGCCTCCATCGTCGCTACTGGCGGCTGATCCAGCGAGGCAAGGCACCGCAGACCGCGGTGATCGCCACTGCGCGCGAGCTCACGGGCTTCGTCTGGTCCGCGCTTCACCTTTCCCTCGAGTCGGACGCCTAAAAGGCAACACCCTCACTCGGAGCTCAGGAACGACGGATGACAGCAGGCACGGTCCGGAGAATGCGCGGCACAGCTATGCGCCCAGGACACCAGTCCTGGATGCGCGATCCTAGACAGCGCCACTCCCCGACGAACCACGGTCATGCGGCTCTGCCCCCGGCAACCCGCGAATATCAGAGTGACTCGTCGTCGAAGAGACCTGCTCCCTCATCCGTCTTTCCTGAGCTCCGACCGCTGATCAGAGGACCAACACTCATCGAAACGACCGAGAGTCGTTTGACAAAGGTCGTTCCATATCAGTTGTTGTTGTCGAAGCGGCTGCGGTTGGTGCGTGGCACCACGGCCGCCGGCGCGGCAGGGGACGACTCCGGGGCGGGAGCCTGCGGCTGCACCCGCACGCCCGCGCGGGCGAGCGGACCGTCGCCGCCGATCACGACCGGGGTGTAGCCACGCCGCGCAAAGGCGTTGCGCGGAGCCCAGGTGTGGGCGTCGATCTGCGGTGCCCGATGGGGGTGCTGCGTGCTCGATCCGCGGCGGAGCACCTCAGCGGAGCGCACCACCTCGTGAGAGCTGGGCCGGCGCAGCAGCGTGGAGAGCGACAGGACGTTTGCGACCGACTCCATCACGGAAGCCGGTCGGTTGAGCAGCACGGTCTCGCGCCACGAGCGACCGACCTGGGAGCGCGATGGCGTGCACCAGTCGTCCCGTCGCCGTGCCGAACGGCGCTCGGTCGTGGTGCGATCCTCGAGGATGCGCTGCGCCTCGCGGTTGTGGGGCTCCACGTCGAGCACCTGCTGCACGAGCTGGCGCGCGAGGGTCTCTTTGCCCTCGCGGCGGCTGCGGAGCGCGAGATCGAGAACGTCGTCGCTCGACTCCGCGTGCGCGACGCCGCGGCGCACCTGCTGCTCGAAGGTGCGGCCACGCACGACGCGGATCACCTGCGACGGAGCGAACGTCATCACTCCGAGCGCCGTGGTGAGCTCCACGGTGCCGTCGGCGTACACCGTGGCGGAGCCGTCCAGCGTGTTGCCGTTGGCGAGGTACACGCGGTCGGCAAAGGCGCCGCCGGTGGTCAGAAGGGACAGGAAAACAACAAGAACGAGGGTGCGGGCATGACACATAGCCTGTCGATTATATGTCGGCTGGGAGCCACGACGCTTCGCCAGACACTCCGCACAGGGCGCCATGCGGAACAACTCGTTCTGTGTCAGTCAGTTGCAGCTGTTCCGGAAGACGACGCCAGCAGCGATGCCTTGGCCGGGATCCGGGCCTCCCGATTCGCAATGCCGCCCCTGATCTCCGTCTCCTGGTCGCCCTCGAGTGACTGCTCCTGACGGGCCTCCGCCGCGGCCACCGCATCGGGTGCGTGGCGCCGGAGACCGCGCCCGAACCATGCCGCACCAAGCGCCACGATCGCACCGCAGCCCAGTAGGACAGGGCGCTCGCCCACCCGGTCGGCGAGTGTCCCGGCAACGAGTCCGGCAAAGGGGAAGAGACCCAGGAAGAGCGTCGTGTGCAGGGACATCACGCGGCCGCGGAGCTCGTCTGGGGCGAGGGTCTGCATGAGGGTGTTGGAGCTCGCCATCTGCAGCATGAAGAAGGCCCCCAGAACGACGAGAAGGGGAAAGGCCAGAGCCATCGACGAAGCCTGCGAGAAGAGCATGAGCACCACCCCGAAGCCGATGCCCGCCCCAACGATGATGCGCTCGAGCCCCAGAACCCCACGCCGCACCGCGAGCCGCAGCGCCGCGGCCAGGCAGCCGATCGCGACCGCGATCTGCAGCAGGGCGTAGTCGCCGGCGCCGCCGGCGAGCTGACGCTCGGCGAACGACGGCAGGAGGACGCCGTAGGGCATGCCCGCCGCGGAGAGCACGGTGAGGCAGCCCAGAAGCCCGAGCATCGCGGGCTGCCGCCGCACGTAGGCCACGCCCTCACGGATCTCGGCGAACAGGGTCGTCTTCGCGCGTGCAGCGCGGCGGCGGTCTTCCGGACGGATGAGCAGCAGCGCGACGACCACCCCGAGAAAGCACACGCTGTTGATCAGGAAACACCAGCCCTCGCCGACGAGCGGAATGAGCGCGCCCGCGATCGCGGGGCCGACGATGCGTGCTCCGTTGAACAGCGCGGAGTTGAGCGCGATCGCGTTGGGTACGTCACCCGGTGCGACGAGTCGGGGAACCAGGGCCTGTCGTGTGGGGATCTCGAAGGCCCGCGCGAGTCCCGCGATGAACGCGAGCGAGAGAATGTGCCACGGCTCGACCCGGCCCGTCACCGTCAGCAGACCAAGAGCCAGCGCGGGGAAAAAGGCCGTGAGCTGCGCAGCCACGAGCAGCAGCCGTTTGTCGTGACGGTCCGCGATGGCCCCGGCGATCGGCCCGAGGAAGAGGCTCGGCGCCTGCATCGCCAGGGTGAGAAAGCCGACCAGAGCCGCCGAATCGGTCAGCCGGAAGACCAGCCACCCGAGCGCCGTGAGCTGGATCCACATGCCCACCAGAGACACCGCCATGCCGCCGAAGAAGAGGCGGTAGTCGCGGTGCCGAAAGGCGCGACCCATGCCGACCGAAGGCTCGGGGGCGTCGGGGCGGCTGGGTACGGAGCTGGACATCGGAGGACGCGGAAGGCGGGGCGTGGGATGGCTGCAGCGACGTTTCGAGCGCAGAGCGGGCTCGGAGGAACGACATCGCCGGACTGCGGCGATGCTAGCAGCGGCGCCTCTTCGACCGGACGTCCACTGGCGGGCCGCGCGATAGATTGACCGCACACCCTCAACGCAGGAGCCCACCATGCAGTCGCTCCCGGAACGCCTCCCTGGCCTCGCCGCCCTCGCCGTCCTCAGTACGCTCGCGGCCGGGATTGCCGCACCGCTCCACGCAGAAGACTGGCCTCAGTGGCGCGGCCCCGCACGCGACGGCATCTGGCGGGAGACGGGAATCCTGGAGGCTTTTCCCGAAGACGGTCTCGAGGTGACGTGGCGCCAGGAGATCGGCAACGGCTACTCGGGCCCCGCGGTCGCGGACGGCCGGATCTTCGTGACGGACTTCCTACCCGACGAGGGCAAGAAGCTCACCGGCAGGGAGCGGATTCACGCGCTGCGAGAAGAGACGGGAGAGATCCTCTGGACCCACACGTGGGAGGCCAGCTACGGGCCGCTCCTCGTCTCCTGGGCGACCGGTCCGCGCGCGACCCCGACCGTCGACGGCGACCGGGTGTACGCGCTGGGCGCCGTGGGACACCTGCTGGCGCTCGAGGCCGCAACCGGGAAGGTCCTCTGGGAGAAGGACTACGCGGGCGAGCTCGATGCCTCGATCCCCATCTGGGGAACCGCCAGCGCACCCCTCGTCTTCGGCGACCTCCTGATCTGCATCACGGGCGCCGAGCCCGACGGCAAGGTCATCGCCTTCGACAAACGCACCGGGGAGGAGCGCTGGCGCGCCATCTCGTCCGATCAGGAGATGGGCTACGGCCAACCTCTCATCGTGGATCGCGGCGGGCGGCTCCAGCTCATCATCTGGCATCCACACGCCGTGACATCGCTCGACCCGGAGAGCGGCGAGGAGTACTGGAGCGTCCCATGGGAGGTCCCCATGGGAATGACCGTCGCCACGCCGGTGCTCGATGGCGAGCACATCTTCTTCTCGCAGTTCTACCGCGGGTCGATGATGCTCCGATTCGCCGAGGACGAGCCCGCCGCGTCCATCGTCTGGCAGCGCCACGGCGAAAGCGAGATGCCCGCCGACACGGTGGCCCTGCATTCGATGATCACCACCCCGATCCTCGAGGGCGACAGGATCTACGGTGTGGACAGCTACGGTGAGCTCCGCGGGCTCGAAGCGAGCACCGGCGACCGAGTGTGGGCGCACGCCGGCGCCACGCGTCAGGGGCGCTGGGGCACCGCGTTCATGGTGCGAAACGCCGATCGCTACTTCATGAACAACGGCGCGGGCGAGCTTCTCATCGCCAGGTTCGAGCCGGACGGCTTCGTCGAGATCGACCGCACGCAGCTCATCGAGCCCACCTCCAAGTCAGGGCAGAGCCCGCGGCGTGACGCCGAAGTGATCATCAACTGGTCGCATCCGGCGTACGCCAACCGCCATGTGATCACCCGCAACGACGGCACCATCCTGCGCGCGTCGCTGGCGGCACCCGCCCCCGACTGAAGGCGCCGCAGCGCGCCGCCTATGGCTTGCGCGCCACGATCTGGATCACGGCGAGCTTCTTTTCGCGCACGTTCTGCACCATGTTGCGCGCCATCTCCGGCCAGTCGGCGCCGAGGAGGAGGTGCAGGCCCAGCGGAGGCGGCCCGGCGCCCGGAGCTGGTGCGTTGGCTTCGAACCACTCCACCGAGCGTTGACCGACCTCGCGGCACGCCTCGATCTCGAGCCCCGTCTCCTCGAGCAGGCGTACCGTCGGCTCCTGCTCCAGCAGGAAGCTGATCTTGCCGTCGCGCGACCAGGGGACCGGGTAGGTCATTCCCTCCGCGGGTCCCTTGATCGGGTCATAGATCACCACCTGCCCCCCGGGCCGCGTCACGCGGACCATCTCGGCGAACATTGCGGCCTTGTCCTCGATGTTCATGGAGATGTGCTGGGTCCAGGCGAGATCGAACTCCCCGTCCCCGAAGGGCAGGTCGAGTGCGTTGCCCTGGCGGTAGGTCACCTTGCCGCCGAGACCCGCGCGCGCCGCGATGGCGCTGGCCACCTGGCAGTACTCCTCGGTGAGATCGACGCCCTCCACCGTGCAGCCGTAGCGCGTCGCCAGGAAGCGCGACGGGCCGCCGAGACCGGAGCCCACGTCCACGACCCGCAGGCCCTCGCGCAGGTTCGCGAGCTCAGCCACCTCGGCCGTCGCCTCCCGGCCGCGAATGTGGAACTCGTCCACGGCCATGAGGTCGTCCACGGAAAGCGACGCCGGGTCCTTGCCGAGCGCGCGCAGGCCTTCGTCGATGCGGGCGAGAAGTCCGCCCGGCTCCCCTTCGTACCAGTGGGTCTGGATCGTGCGTTCCGATGGCTGCATGACGAGTCTCCGAAGCTGTGCGGGCGCCGCCCGCGGTCGTGTCGTTTCATGCTCCTGAACGAAGGCGAGCCCTCTCAGCCGCCACGCGCGCTCGAGGACACGCCGACGCAGGCCAGCTCGGCCTGCGGCGGAGTCTACGACGGGACCGCCAGCCTCGAGGACGCGGCCCGTCAGTAGACGTTGGGAGTCACCCGGCGCTCCGGTGGAGCTTCCTGGGCCTTGCCGCACTCGACGAAGCCGGCGTCCCGAGCGCAGTAGCTCGTCCGCGTCCAGGCCGCCGCTTCGCCGCCCAGACTCCCCTCCTCCACGTACACCTCGAAGCGCGTCCAGTCGTCGTTGACGTGGATGTCGGCATCCGCGACCCGCGGCGGGTCGATCAAGCCGCGCCACTCGAAGGCGACCACCGCGCGGCTGTCGGCGCCCACGTCGTACAGCGTCGCGCCGATGCGCGGGCACGCTCCGCACTGACCCGAGCCGAATCGAGAAAAGAACGAACGGGGGCCGACGAGCACACGCGTGCCCGTCGCGGTGGCCCGCGCGTCGAACCCAGCCGTCACCGACAGCGGTGCCGCCTCCCCACGGGTGGCACGGAACGGAACGCGCGCACCGTCCATCCACAGTGCGAGATGCGGGCCACACACGAACGTCCCAGGACCGACCTCCATGGCCACGTGCCGCCGGAGCTCGACGCCCGGAGAGAGCCCCCGGGGCTCGTACCAGTAACCGCCGGCCTGGTTGGCGAGCACGAACGTCAGATCGACGCGGGCGGAGGCGCCGGGGAAGTACCAGGAGGGTTCCGTGTCACGGCAGGCACCCCGCTCGACTTCGCGCGGCTGCCGGAGACGAACGCGCGACCACGTGCCTTCTTCCGAGCTCGCCGGAAGGTCGAGCACGGCCACGTCGCGGCCGCCGCCGTCGCGCAGCGCGACCCGGAGGAACATCTCCTCGAGTGGGTTCTCTCGAGCGGGCGGCATCGCGGCCCAGGGCACCACGATCTCGAAGTCGAACCCCTCACCCTGCGGCCACCGCCACGCCTGCAGCCGCGGGTGGAGCTGCGCGGTCTCCGCCATGCCGTAGGCGAACGAGCCGGACGTCGCGCCGCTCGCGACGCTGCCCAAGCTCGAAGCCCCGCGCCGCAGACGGTGCGGGTCGAGAACGTCGAGATGGATCTGGCTCTCGACGTCCAGCTCGGCGAACGCAGGGCTGGCGGAGACTTCGCGCACAAAGCCGCGGTAGCTCGGGCCGGCCGCCAGGAGCCAGTGGCGCAGGAAGAGCCGGCGCAGACGAGACCGATGGAGCGCCTGATCGCGGAACCAGGACACGCACTGCTGTTCCGCGGCCCGGGTGCGCTCGCTGGGTGCCTCGGCTCCCGACCGGCACTCGTCTTCGGAGGCGAGCTCCGTCGGGCCGAACTGGTTCCCCCAGCCGATCGGGGGCGGGTCGAGGGTCGGCGCGAGCGCGACGGCAACCTCGAAGTGGACCGCGTCGCCCACCGACTCGGCCGTCGTAGGCCAGCGCGGCTGCTCTCCGCGCACTCGCCCCGCGACGACGAGGCCTTCGTCGCCGACACCGAGCCACACCTTCGAGTCGAAGGGCGAGCGGACACCAGGCGTGGGCTCGAGGTCGAGCCACTCCCAGATTCCGGGGTTGGCGTAGCTCGGGGGCGGCGGATCGAGCACTGCACCATCGATCTGGGCAGACAGAGGCGAGGAGGCCGCGCTCGCCAGGATCAGAACGACGAGGCGACGTGGGCATCCCATGACAGATCACTCCAGGTTGGCGACGGCGCAGGCTCGCGCCGGCGCATCCACCCTAGGAAGGGAATGTGTCCACTGCGTGCCGAGCCCGCGGCAACCCCTCGACGTGGCGCGCCCGCGGCCGTCCTCTCCAGACGTCTCCTACGCCTCCGATTCGGCCGCAACACCCACGACCACCTCCTGCACGAGGAAGGTGGATCGGCCCGTGTTCTCCTCCCAGAGGCCCACGGCCATCTGGTAGGTGCCGGGGGCGAGAGCGAGGCCGGTGCGGACGGCGTAGTACTGATCCGCCGCCTGCTCCACGTCCGCCTCGGGCAACTGCACTTCGAAGCCGACGTGGGCCGGCTTCATGCGCTCTCCACTGGCGTTCATGAGCTGCATCACGACGCGGTACGCGCCCCGCGCCACCCCATCGATCGGCGCGAGCTCCATCTTGCCGATCGGCAGGCTCAGCATCACGTCGACCGCATGCGTCTCCTCGACGAGGTCGCCCGCGCGCGTGTCGACCTCGAGCGCGTGCAGGTTGTCCTGCCAGCCGAAGAGGAGCGTGCCCCAGGCCTGGCTCGACAGCGTCTCCTCGAGGTCGACGGGGAGGTAGCTCGAGCGAAACCTGAGCTTGGTCTTCTTGCGACGCACGCGCAGAACGACCTCCCGCACCGCGCGGTCGCCACTCTCCGGTGGCCGGAAGCTCAGGGCGTAGTACGCCGCCGCGTCTTCGTTCGCCTGGCGGAGGAAGTCCTCGACGCCACTCTCGGAGTCGAAGGCGAGGCCGCCGGTGCCCACAGCCAGCGCGTCGAGCCCGGCGCGCATGTCGCTGAGCATGGCGATCGACCCGCGCTCCCCCTCGCGCTCGCCGAGGCCGCTCACGCTCGTGTCGACCACCGGCGGTTTGACCGGATAGAAGGTGACGCGGTGCGTGTTCGCGAGCGCGACGATGCGCTCGTAGAGGTCGGAACAGTCGAAGCCCGCAACAACCTGCTGGAACGCCAGAGCACCACCATCCCCCTGCTGCTCGAGACGCATCCCGTGAAAGTCGGCGCGGCCATGGCCCGTCGGGCGCTGCCTCGAGTCACTGACGTAGTTGTCGGAACTCTGTGCCGTGACGTCGTCTCCGCCCGCGTACTGGGCCGCGCCGCCGAAGCGATCGAGGACCGCCTTGGAGAGAACGTCGAGCGGCTGACGCGGTAGGCCGTCGCTGATCAGCAGCACCACCTTGCGCCCCGGCACGAACGACATGGCGTCCACGAGCGAGCCCACACCGTCGAGGGTCGAGCGCGTGTCGCGTGCCAGCGCGCTGCCGTAGTCGATGGCTCCGTTGAGCACGCTCATCGCCTGCGCCTCGGCGAACTTGTAGGCCGTACCCGATCGGCGGATTCCGCTGAGCGTCTCGCGAACCTCTCGCGACGCCCGTCGCTGCTGGTCGCGCAGCGCGTTGTCGGTCGCGGGGCGAAAGGCCGCCGCCTGAAGGACGCGGCGCATCTCCGCCACCTCGCGGGTCGGGGGCAGCAGCGGCTCGAGCTCGCGGCCGAGCGCCGCGACGGCCACCCAGGTCGGATTTGCCTCCATCTCGGCGGCCAGGGCTTCGGCGACCCGCGCGAGGATCGCGTCTCGATGGGTGGCCAGCAGGTGGCGCTCGTCCAACAGGACCACCACGGTCACGCGGCCGGCGACGCTCTCGCGCAGATCGCGCCCGGTGAGCACGGAGGTCACCTTGGCCTTCCTGCCGTCGACGCGAAGCGCAAAATCGTCGGCGCGCAGGTCCGGGACCGGCGCGTCGTCACGATTCGTGACGACCGCGTCGACGACCACCTCCCGGACGTCCAACACCTCGCGCACCACGCGATCCGGGAGCATCTCCTGCGCCGAGGCGACGCCGCCGAAGGCCAGCAACGCCATCGCCGCAAGCCGGCCGGACCTGCTCTCCGGCGCAGCCGCACCGCGCGACCGAGAACGCGGCAAGGCGTCCACGAGGCAGCTGAGGGTCGCGATCTGGGCCTGCAATGTCCGGAACAACGGCTGGAGCCCTCCCGGGAGACGACACACCCAGTGTATGCGCTGTGCTCCTCGCGTGACCGGCTCGAGCGGGCGGCACCGCGGTCGCGTACCATCACGGCAGACCTCCCAGGAGAATCCCCCGTGAGTCCACACGCATCCCGGACCACCGTGAGTGCTGCGCGCCCTTCGCGGGGGCTCGCTGCGCTCTGTGGAGCGTCGGTGCTCTTCGCGAGCTGCGGCGTGGAGCCTCCACTACCGACCGAGCCCGTGGAGAGAGTGATGCCCCAACCACCGAACGTGCGGGCCGAGCGCCTCACGGACGGCCCCATCATCAGCCCCGACCTCGACCCGAGCCTCGGTGAGAACATCCAAGGGCCCTCTCTGATCCGTGTCCCCAACTGGTTGGAGGGAGCCCTGGGCACGTACTACCTCTACTTCGCCGACCACAAGGGGCGCTACATCCGCCTGGCGTACGCCGACGCGCTCACGGGGCCGTGGAGGGTCCACGTGCCGGGGAGCCTGCAGATCGAAGAGTCGCACTTCCCCACCGAGCCGCCGCCGGTGACCGACGAGGACGTGGCTGCGTTCGAAGCGCGCCTGGGGGACACCCGCCTCTCCCACGACGCGATCGTCGACATGACCACGCCCCACATCGCGTCACCCGACGTGCACGTGGACAACTCCGCACGGCGGATCGTCATGTACTTCCACGGTCTGGAGGGCCTCGGCAAGCAGTCGAGCCGCGTCGCGACCTCGCGCGACGGCATCTCCTTCGAGGCACAGCCACAGATCCTCGGCCGCACGTACATGCGGGCCTTCGATCACGGCGGCTACCGCTACGTCCTGGCCATGCCCGGCCAGTTCTACCGATCGCAAGACGGCTTCACCGGCTTCGAGGAGGGACCCCTCCTCTTCAACAAGGACCTCCGGCACGTCGCCGTGCTCCTGCGAGACGAGCTGCTCCACGTGTTCTGGACCCAGGTGGGTGAAGCACCGGAGCGCATCCATCTGAGCGTGATCGACGTGTCGGGCGACTGGATGCAGTGGCGGGAGTCGGAGCGGGTCGAGGTGCTGCGGCCCGAGCGCAGCTGGGAGGGCGCCGACGCACCGCTCGAGCCTTCGGTGCGCTCGACGGCGTACGGGGTCGTCCACCAGCTCCGCGACCCCGCGATCTTCGAGGAGGACGGCCGCGTGTACCTGCTGTACGCAGGGGGCGGAGAGTCGGGCATCGGCATCGCCGAGCTCTCCTTCGACTGAGCGGACCTTCGTCCGGGCCGGAGGACGCCCGCCCGGAGCGTGAGCAGCCACCGAAACAGGGGGCCCGGGGCGACCGTCCTACCGTTCGGTAGCATGCCGCGTCGATCGGCCGCCACGTGATCCCGTCCAATTCGAGCCTGCAGATCCCGATCCATCACCCCCGCGCGCATCGCGCCCTCCTCGTCCTCTGTCTCCTGCCGACGGTGCTGCGCGCCGCGCAGGATCCCGTGCCGTACGAGATCCGGGCAACCCGCTTCGACCAGCCACCCACCGTCGACGGCGACGTGCTGGACGACGAAGCGTGGCGGGGTGTCCAGGCCGCCGGCAGCTTTCGCCAGTCGCAGCCGTTCGAGGGAGAGCCGGCGACGGAGCGCACGGAGGTGCGCATCGGCTTCGACGATTCGATGCTCTACATCGGCGTCATCTGCTTCGACTCCCAACCGTCGACCGTCATCGTCTCGGACAGCCGGCGTGATCCGGGGCTGGAGAACGAAGACAGTGTCCGCATCCTGCTGGACACCTACTTCGACCGACAGAACGCCCTCGTCTTCGGCACCAACCTCGCCGGAGCGCAATACGACGGCCAGGTCACGGGAGCCGGCACGGGCTCTAACCGCGGTGGCAGCTCGAGGTCGCGCAGCGGCGGGGCCAACCTCGACTGGGACACCTCCTGGACCGTGCGCACCAAGCTCGGCGGCTACGGCTGGAGCGCCGAGTTCGCCATTCCCTTCCGCTCGCTGCGCTACGCCGCAAAAGGCCAACGCTGGGGTCTCAACGTCGAGCGCAACATCCGGCGCAACAGCGAGCGCGACTTCTGGGCCCCGCTCGGGCGGGAGTTCAGCCTCTTCCGCGTGTCCGCGGCCGGCACGCTGGTCGGCATGGAGCCGCCGAAGCAGCGCTCCCTGCAGGTCGTGCCCTACGTTCTGGGCTCGACAGCCGACGACGGAGTGGAGCCGAGGTCCGAAGACGCGGACGCCGGCGTCGATCTCAAGTACAGCCTCACGCCGAGCCTCACCCTCGACCTGACCGCGAACACCGACTTCGCCCAGGTCGAGGTGGACGACCAGCAGGTCAACCTCGACCGCTTCTCCCTCTTCTTCCCGGAGAAGCGCCCCTTCTTCCTCGAGAACGCCGGCCTCTTCAAGGTCGGCTCCTCGAGCAGCTTCCCCGGCTCGGCCGGGGTCGAGCTCTTCTTCAGTCGGCGGATCGGGCTCGAGGACGGACAGCAGGTGCCGATCGTCGGCGGCGCCCGGCTTTCGGGCAAGGTCGGCAAGACCAACGTCGGCTTCCTCAACATGCAGACCGACGAACAGGCCGACCTGCAGGCGAACAACTTCACGGTGGCGCGCGCGAGCCGCGAGTGGGGCAACCGGGCGCGCGCCGGCTTCATCGCCGTGCAGCGCCTCGGAACGGGCTCGCTCGCTCCGGACGACGACACGAACCGCACGTGGGGGGTCGATGGCGCGTTTGGCATCGGCGAGTACGGCGACGTCACCGCCTGGGCCGCCAAGACCGAGACCGAAGACCTCGACGGCCGCGACCACGCCCTCGGCGTGGAGGGTCAGTTCAGCTCGCCCAACTGGCGGTGGCGCGCCGGCTACAGCGAGGTCGGCGAGGACTTCAACCCGGAGGTGGGTTTCGTCAACCGCGACGACTACCGTCGCCTCAACGCGTTTGTCCTGCGCCGGATCAAGCCGAAGAAGACGAAGCGCATCCAGGAGATTGGTCCCAGGATCTTCTACGACAGCTACTGGGGCTTCGACGGCCTCCATCAGTCGGAGCGCTACTCGGTCGGCGGCGAGCTCCAGTTCCGCAGCGGCGCGCGCCTCAGCCTGTCGGCGGGCGGCAACCTCGAGGAGCTCACGAGCCCCTTCGAGATCTCCGAAGGCATCGTCATCCCGGCCGAGCGCTTCGTGAACAACGGCTTCTTCCTGTTCGGCAACACCAACCGCGGGCGCGCCGTCAGCTTCAGCGCGCGGGTGCAGGGGGCCGGCTTCTTCAGCGGCGACCAGCTTTCGATCAGCCCGCAGGTCAACTGGCGCGTCGGGAGCTTCCTGAGCTCGGAGCTCAGCTGGTCGTACAACGACATCGAGCTGCGTGAAGGGGAGTTCGAGACCAACCTCGGCCGCCTGCGACTCACCTTCGCCTTCAGTACGCGGGTGCTCCTGCAGGCGCTCATCCAGTACAACGACGTCGTCGACCAGGTCTCCACCAACCTGCGGTTCAGCTGGCTCGGCCGTGCGAACACCGGGCTCTTCGTGGTGTACAACGAGGTCGAGGAGTTTGGCATCGGCGCCTTCCAGGAGCCCAACCGCAGCGTCGTCGTCAAGTACAGCCACCTGATCGACGTCTTTCGCTGAGACGACGAGGAGCGCGCGAGAGACGGGGCCTTCGACGCGGGAGGCCATCGCCGCGGCGTCCACGCTAGGATTCCCGGCGATGTCCCCCACGGCCACTCCTCGGACCGCCCTGGTCACCGGCTCGTCCACCGGCCTCGGCAAGGCGATCGCTTTTGCCCTCGGACACCGTGGGCTCCGCGTGGCCCTCAACTACAGCAACGACCGGGCACGCGCCGAGGCGGCCTTCGAGGCCTTCGAAGGGCAGGGGCTCGAGGGTGCACTCTTTCGCGCCGACGTGACCGAGGCGGGCGATGTCGAGCGGATGTGCGGCGACGTGGCGCAGCAGCTCGGCCCCATCGACGTCGTGGTGATCAACGCGACGCCCGCGCAGCCGCAGCGGCCGATCGAGGAGTACGACTGGGCCTTCTACCAGTTGATGCTCGACTTCTTCGTGAAGAGCCCTTTCCTGCTCGCCCGTGCGACCCTGCCGCACATGAAGGCGCGCCGCTGGGGCCGCATCGTCAACATCGGCTCCGAGGTCTTCGACCGCGGCACGCCCAACTTTTCGGCCTACGTCGCTGCCAAAGGCGGCCAGAACGGCTGGACCCGCAGCATGGCGAACGAGCTCGCGCCATGGAACATCACGTGCAACATGGTGTCGCCGGGCTGGATCCCGGTGGAGCGGCACGAGCACGACCCGCAGGAGGCCAAAGACGCCTACCTCGAGGACATCCCCATGGGCCGCTGGGGCGTTCCGGAAGACGTCGGTGGCGCAGTCGCCTACCTCGCCAGTGAAGAGGCCTCTTTCGTCACGGGCCAGAACATCTACGTCAACGGAGGCCTTTCGGTCGCCTGACCCCCACTCCGAGATCATCCGCGACCGGCCCGGCTCCACCGCGAGAGCGCGGCGGCGCCGCGCGCTCCGGGTGGCTCGGGATCTTCCGTTCTCGCAGGAGTGAGCATGAAAGTACGAAGCACTGCCCTGACCGTCGCGTGGCTCGGCGTCCTCCTGGCCTGCGGAGGCGGCGGCGATGCCGGCCCGCAGCGCACCAAGCTCGGCTACGTCACCAACGGCGTCGCCTCGTTCTGGGTGATCGCCGGTGCGGGGGCCGAGGCGGCCGCCCGCGACCTCGACGTGGACGTGGACGTGCTGATGCCCGCGGAAGGGATCGCCGATCAGAAGCGCATGCTCGAAGACCTCATGACCCGCGGCATCGACGGCATCGCGGTGTCGCCCATCGATCCGGCCAACCAGACCGAGTTCCTGAACCAGGTCGCCACGCGCACGCACCTGATCACCCACGACTCCGACGCCCCCGACTCGGACCGCCTCTTCTACATCGGTATGGACAACTACGACGCCGGCCGGTTGTGCGGCGCGCTGGTGCGTGAAGCCCTGCCCGAGGGTGGCAAGGTGTTCCTGTTCATCGGGCGCCTGGAGCAGGACAATGCGCGGCGCCGGCGCCAAGGCGTCATCGACGAGATCCTGGGCCGCAGCCACGACCCCGAGCGCTACGACCCGCCCGGCGAGGTGCTCGAAGGAGACGGTTACACGGTGCTCGGCACACTCACGGACCAGTTCGATCGTGCCAAAGCGAAGGCCAACGTCGAAGACGCGCTCGCCCGTCACGGCGACATCGACGGCATGATCGGCCTGTTCGCATACAACCCACCGCTCATCCTCGAGGCGCTCGACCAGGCCGGGAAGACCGGCCAGGTGAAGGTGATCGCCTTCGACGAGGCCGACGAGACCCTGCAGGGCATTCTCGACGGTACCGTGCACGGCACGGTGGTACAGAACCCCTTCGAGTACGGCTACCGCTCGGTGCAGATGCTGAGCGAGCTCGTGGCCGGCGGAGATGTCTCCCCGCCGGGCGGCTTCGTGGACATTCCGGCGCGCCAGATCCGGCAGGACGAAGCCCAGCAGTTCTGGGACGACCTGAAGGCCAAGCTCGGTCAGGAGTGAGGCCGTCGCCGTGACGCCGCGCCTCGAAGCCCGCGGCATCGACAAGCGCTTTCCGGGGGTCCTCGCACTGTCCGGCGTGGACCTGACCCTCGAAGAGGGAGAGGTGCTGGCCGTCGTCGGCGAGAACGGCGCCGGCAAGAGCACCCTCATGAAGATCCTCGCCGGTGCTCTGACGCCGACAGGAGGGGAGGTTCTCCGCGACGGCGCCGAGGTGCAGTTCGCGGGTGTGGCAGACGCACAGGCGGCCGGCATCGCGCTCATCCACCAGGAGCTCTGTCTGTGTGACCGGCTGTCCGTCGCCGCGAACATCTGTCTGGGGACGCGAGTCGCGGCGCTGGGGTCTCCTCGACCGCAGCGCCTCCCACCGGCGCGCAGGCGCGGCCCTGGCCCGGCTCGGCGTGGAGATCGACCCGAGCTGCCTGGTCGAGGACCTTTCGATCGGGCGTCAGCAGATGGTCGAGATCGCAAAGGCCGTCGACGCCGAGGCGGACGTGCTGATCATGGACGAGCCCACGTCGAGCCTGTCGCTGGCGGAGTCGGAGGCGCTCTTCCAGCTCATCGAGGAGCTTGCTGCTGTCGGCACGAGCGTGGTGTACATCTCGCACCGCCTGAGCGAGGTCGAACGGCTGGCCGACCGGGCGCTGGTGCTGCGTGACGGCGAGGTCGCCGGAGAGCTGCACGGCGAGTCCATCGAGCACGCGCGCCTCGTCGAGCTGATGGTCGGCCGCGAGATCGACCAGTTCTTCGCTCGGGAGCCCGCACACGCAGGTGAGGGTGCCGAGGTGCTGCTGCGTCTCGTGGGGCTGCGCACACGCGCGCACCCGGAGCACGCAGCCTCTCTCGAGGTGCGCGCAGGAGAGGTGGTCGGCATCGCCGGACTGGTGGGTGCGGGGCGCTCCGAGCTGATGCGCGCCCTTGCGCTCGTCGAGCCACCGGTCGGCGGAGCCATCGAGGTGGCCGGTCACGAGCTCCCCGCCGAGAACGGCAGCCCCGTGAATGCCCTCTCCGCCGGGCTCGCCTTCGTGCCGGAGGATCGCAAGACCGAGGGCCTTTTCCTCGACGCGAGCGTCCGCGACAACCTCTCGATCGCGCGCCTCCGACGCGATGCCCGGTACGGCTTCGTCGACGGCGCTGCGGTGGACCGGTTGGTCGAAGGCGCCATCCAGCAGACCGGCATCAAGACGCCCGACCCGGCGGGAGCCGTCTCCCAATTGTCCGGCGGCAATCAGCAGAAGGTCCTCCTCGGACGCGCCTTTGCCACGCATCCCGCGGGTCCTGTGCCTCGACGAGCCGACTCGCGGCGTCGACATCGGAGCCAAAGCCGAGATCTACTCTCTCGTGGACGCCCACGCGAAGGCGGGGGGCGCGGTTCTCTTCGTCTCCAGCGAGATGGAGGAGATCCTCGGTCTGAGCGACCGGTGCCTCGTCATGCACGAGGGGCGCATCGCAGGCGTGCTGGACCGGTCGGAGCTGAGCGAGGAGGCCGTGATGCACCTCGCCACGGGAGGAGTCTCATGAAGAAGATCTTCGGAATCCTCGGCCTGTTCGTGTTCGTGTGCCTCGCCACGGCGATCGCGAGCGAGTTTTTCCTCACGGCCTTCAACATCGAGAACCTGCTGCGCCGCAGCGCTCTGTTCGGCATCCTCTCCATCGGCGCCGCCTTCGTCATCATCACCGGTGGCATCGACCTCTCGATCGGCTCGATGGTCTGCCTGGTTGGTGTGATGACGCCCTATCTCCTCGTGGAGCAGGGCCTTTCGGTGGGGCTCGCCGTACCTCTGCTCCTGCTGCTCTCCTGCACGCTGGGAGCGATCCACGGGCTGCTGATCACACGGCTCGGACTCCAGCCCTTCCTCGTGACGCTGTGCGGGCTGCTGCTCTATCGCGGCATCGCGCGCGGCATCACCGCCGACCAGACGCAGGGCTTCCGGGGCGACTTCGGCGGGCTGCGCTCGCTCGGCAACGGGCGCCTTCCGGTGCCGGGCCTCGACGGCTTCGCCGTGCCCGCCCCCCTTCTCATCCTCGTGCTGGCCGGTGCGGCCGCCGCACTTTTCCTGGGTCGCACCGTCTGGGGCCGTTGGCTCTTCGCGATCGGCCAGAACGAGACGGCGGCCCACTACAGTGCCATTCCGACGGCACGCATGACGATCCTCGCCTACGTCGTGTGCTCCGGGCTCGCAGGCCTCGGCGGCCTGCTCTTCGTGCTCGACGTCGGATCGGCCCAGCCGGTCGACTTCGGCAACTTCTACGAGCTCTACGCGATCGCGGCGGCCGTTCTGGGAGGCTGCTCGCTGCGTGGCGGCGAAGGCAGCATTCTGGGAGTGTGCATCGGGGCCGCGGTCATGCAGGTGCTGCGCAACTCCATCACGCTGATCGACGCCATCCCGGACAACGTCGAGTACGCGGTGATCGGAGCCGTGATCCTCGGCGGCGTGATCACCGACGAGGTGGTCAAACGCTGGGTCGCAAGGCGCAGCGAAGCTGCGCGCGGAGCGTAGCTCCCCTACGCGACCTTCTTCTTCGCGCGCTTCTTGGGGCTCTTGCGCCCGCCGCCAGTTCGCGAGGAGGCGCGTAGCTCCGTCACCACCCGGTCAACGGTGCGACTGATCTCGGTGCAGTTGCGGATGCGCTCGATCTCGGGCCACGTCACCCTCTCGCCCTCGCGCACGAGGCCCAGCGTCTCTTCGTCGGAGAGCACGGACAGGAGCTTGCTCGGCGACCAGAAGCGCTGGCGCGGCAGCAGGTTGATGTCGGCGCGATAGTCCTGCGTGGCCACGCTGTAGCCGAGGCGGGTCATCGCGTTGAGGGGATAGAAGTTCTTGGTGGCCCGGATCGCATAGGGGTAGGTCGCCTTGAACCACTCCTTGCTGGCCGACTGATACACGTCCCAGAGTCGTCCACCCAGCGAGTCGCGCCACGCGGTGTCACGCAGGGTCCAGAGGATGAGTGGGTTGGCCTGGCTCGAGATGAAGTGGTTCACCCCATAGAGGCGCGCGAGGCGGCCCGAAGGCTGGTCGTCGGTGACCGAGCCATCCACCCAGGTCCGCGAGCGGATGTAGGGCTTGCGCCGGCCCTTGGAGTCTTTGGCCGCGAGCGTCACGGCCGGGAAGATGCCGGGGATGGCGCAGGAGGCCATCACCGCCTCGCGAATGCACACGTTGGGGCTCGTCACCGCGTTGAGGAGCCTCGCCTGCTGGTGGAGCTTGCTGGGCGAGACCGAGATGTTGATGCGCCGCCCGGTGTGCTCGAGTGCCTCCTCGAACGTCAGGTCCGGAATGAGGCCGGCGACCATGCTCTCCACGTCTTCGACCGTCAAACGGTCGCCGGGCTCGCCCGACTGCTGGTGCATCCGGAACAGCCCGGCCAGATCTTCGTCGAGCAGGAGCTCGCGCAGCTCGTCTTCGGGGTGGGTGCCGACCATCGCTGCCACGAAGGAGCCGGCGCTGGCACCGGAGAGCACGTCCGGCAGCAGACCTTCCCCGAGGAGCGCGCGCGTCACGCCGAGGTGGAACGGGCCCAGGGAGCCGGCGCCGCTGTACATGAGCGCCGTGCGGCCGTAGCAGTCGCTCGCACGCTCGAAGAGCTCGAGCTTCTCCTGGTCGGACATCTCGGACGCCGGGATCGCCGCGACCTGCTCCACAGCCTCGCGGAGCTCTCGGATGTACGCCGTGATCAGGTCTTTGGTTCCGAAGGCGGCCTCGCGGTACAGCGCCGGGTGCCCCATCCCGCCCATGTTCCCGTGCATCCCCTCCTTGAGGTAGAAGCGCAGGCCCCGCATGTCGCCGGCCTCGCGCACCTCGCGCAGCTCCTCGAGCCGGAAACGGATCGTGCGGTAGTCGTAGCGGCGACTGTGGTCGACCTGGCGCCACCGCGCCTTGCCGGTGGTCTCGTCGTGCGCGAGTGCGGCTTCCCTCCACTGGGCATAGGTCTCGGCGCGTCGCATGCGGGCGGTCGGGAACATCGGCGTCTCCTGAGATGAGCTCTCTTTGCACCGGAGGTTCCGCCTTCCGATGCGCGCAGGTCGTGGCGAGGCTAGCAGCGCAGGGACCGGCGCCCAAGTGTCGCGTGCCGCACGTCGGGTCGCGGCCGCGCTGCCTCACCGCAGGAGGGGTATGCTGCGCCGCGTGTCTCCCCCAGTCTTCAGCGCCCAGGTGATCCGGTCGTGACCGAGAGGTCGGCCGCAAAACCGTCGGCGCCGCCGGCCAGCTTCTACGGCTGGCGCATCGTCGTTCTGGGTTTTCTGCTCTACGGCCTGGGAATGGCACCGGCCTACTACAGCTGGGGGTTCTTCGCGCCGGAGGTCATCGAAGACGTCGGTCTCACGCGGGCTCAGATCGGCTCGATCTTCGGCGCCTTCACGCTCACCTTCGCCGTGATGAGCATGCTCTCCGCGGCTCTCATCCACCGCATCGGCATCCGCGTCACCGTGACGTGTGGCGCTCTCCTGTGCGCGGTGAGCTGGATTCTCGTGAGCCGTGCCGACTCCCTGGCCGACTTCTACGTGGGCTACGCCGCCCTCGGCGGGCTGGGCATCGGGCTGTCGACGGCACTCCCGGCGCAGACCCTGCCCGTGTACTGGTTCAAGCGCTACCGGGCACGCGCCACGGCGATCATCCTGCTGGGTGCCGCCGTCTTCGGCTTCCTGATCAATCCGTTCGATGCCTTCCTCCTCGAACGCTGGGGCTGGCGCACCGCATGGGTGGTCATCGCCGGGATCTCCTTGTTCGTGGCCCTGATCGCAGCGCTTTTCATCCGCAACCGCCCCGAAGACCTCGGCCAGCGACGCGACGGCCGGCCGGCCGACGAAGACGAGGAGCGCGACGAGGAGGAGCTGCCGGACGCGGTGCCGACGAGCCATCAGTTCACGGTGGCACAGGCCCTCCGCACGCCGCAGTTCGCGATTGCCGTCCTCGCAGACATCGCGAACACGATCCCGTGGCGCGTTCTCACGGCGCACGGCCGCCTGCACCTCGAGAACCTCGGCTTCGCGCCGACCCTCGCCGCAGCCGTGCTCGGTGTTCGGGTCGGAATGTCGGGATTCGGACGCCTCTCGGGCTCGATGGGCGACTTTTTCGCGCCCCCGAAGGTCCTGGCGGCGGCCCTCACGCTCGCCGGCGTCGGGGTGGGCGGGTTTCGTTTCGCCGAGTCGCCTCCGGTGGCCTATGTCTGCGTCTCGCTGCTGGGCATCGGCTACGGCGCGGCCTTCGTGACGATCCCGGTCGTCTTCAGCTCCTTCTTCGGGCGCCGAGCGTTCGCCGGCACTCTGGGGCTCCGCCTGGCCATCACCGGGCTCGTCGGCTTCGTCGGGCCGACGTGGGCCGGGGCCGCTGCGGACGCGTCGGGCTCGTACAACACGACGCTCGTGGTCCTGGCGGCGTTCTGCTTCTCCGGCGCGGTGCTGATCTTCCCCTGCAAGCCGCCGAAGTCCCGGCAGGGTGACTCCCCGTCGTAGCCGCGGAGAGACCAACCGACAGCCGGGCCGCACACGACGCCGACTCCAGGCGGAGGCCCGCGACGTTTCGGCCGGCGGGGTAAAATCGCGCTCGGAATGAACCTCCGACAAGCTGCCGTCCTTCTCGCGTGTCTCTCTCTCGGGGCGAGCCACGCCGCCGCACAGGTTGCCCAGACGCCGGTCGATGGCGTGGACCTGTTCGAGAAGCAGGTGAAGCCGCTGCTCGAGCGCTCCTGCTTCAAGTGCCACTCGGACCCCGAGCGCGCAATGAGCGAGCTGCTGCTGACCACCCGCGGCGGCCTGCTACGCGGCGGCGCGCGCGGCCCGGCGCTCGACACCAGCGAGCCCGGCCGCAGCCTGCTGCTGCAGGCGCTCGAGTACGCCGACCCGCAGCTCGAGATGCCGCCGACCGGCAAGCTCGACGACGAGGAGCTCGAGGTGATCCGCCAGTGGGTCGCCGTCGGCGCGCCGTACGGCGGCGAAGAGGATCAGCTCACCGCGGTCGCACGGGGCAACGAGTTCGAGATCACCGCCGACGACCGTGCCTGGTGGTCGAATCGGCCGGTTGCAACGCCCACGATCCCCGACGTCGGCAACCCGGAGTGGGCGAAGACCACGGTCGACCGCTTCCTGCTCGCCAAGCTCGACGCCGCGGGCCTCGAACCGTCCCCCCGGGCCGACCGGCGCACGCTCATCCGCCGGGCCACCTACGACCTGACCGGCCTGCCACCCACTGCGGAGGAGGTCGCGGCGTTCGAGGCCGACGACACGCCCGACGCGTGGGAGCGCCTCCTCGACCGGCTGCTCGCCTCACCGCACTACGGCGAGAAGTGGGGGCGGCACTGGCTCGACCTCGTGCGCTACGCCGAGACGATGGGCTACGAGCGCGATTCGAAGAAGCCGGGCGCATGGCGCTACCGCGACTGGGTGATCGACGCGTTCAACGCGGACATGCCCTACGACGAGTTCATCACCCTGCAGCTCGCGGGTGACGAGATCGACCAGGTCGACCTGCAGTCGCTCATCGCCACCGGCTACCTGCGCCTCGCCATCTGGGACGACGAGCCGACCGACCTGCCGCTGGCGCAGTACGACGACCTCGACTCGATCCTCGACACCACGAGCCGCGTGATGCTCGGCATGTCCATGGGCTGCGCACGCTGCCACAACCACCGCGGCGACCCGATCCCGCAGACCGACTACTACTCCATGCTCGCCTTCTTCCGCGGCATCGCACCGTACAAGGTGGACGAAGGCAACGCGCCAAATCCGGAGAACTACACGGATCGGCTCCCTGCCGACTGGGGCCAGCCGGACGCGGGAGCGGCCACGGCCCGGTGGGAGCAGACCCGCGCCGCGAGGGTCGCGCGCGTGCGCGAGATCCTGGCGAACGCACGCGCGGTGCGCTCTCGGAACGTCGCCGCACGCCTTCGCGGCGCAGCGGAGCCGGCCCGGCGCGGCCTCGTGGCCCACTACCAATTCGACGACGCTCTGCCGCTGGTTGCGCACGATGCAGCCGGCAACCTGCACGGGCGCATCGAAGAGGTGACGGTCGGCGCCGAGGGCGTCGCGGGGGCGGGCTTCACCTTCGACGGCGAAAACGACGCGGTCACGCTACCGCGCAGCATCGCCGACGACTTCACGATCAGCATCTGGTTCCGCCTCGAGGGTGAGGCGCACGGCGGCCTCAACCTCAACTGGTATCTCGGCAGCTCGCTCGTCGACGGCAACATCTCGGGTGAGCTCGACGACTTTGGCCTCTCCGTCGTTGGCGACGGCTACGTCGTGGCTGGCACGGGCAACCCCTACTCCATGGCGATCTCGGAGCCCGGCTACAACGACGGGGAGTGGCACCACGTCGCCATGACGCGGCAGCGCGCGTCCGGACAGATCACCCTCTACGTGGACGGCGAGCCCGTCGCCGAAGCCGTCGGCAACACGAACCACCTCGACGCCGCCAACGTGCTCGAGATCGGCCGGCTCCAGGTCGACCGTCGCTTCTACTTCGAAGGCTCGATGGACGAGCTGCGGCTCTACGACCGCGTGCTGGATCACCGCGAGGTGCTCGACCTCTACCTCGCTCCGGACGGCTCCGGCGGCGGCGCACTCGCAGAGAGCGTGCGGGCGGTCGCCGCGCACTCCGGAAAGAGCCGGAAGGCGCTCGAGCGCGAGATCGACGCGCTCCTCACGGAGCGGCGGCCCGACCGCGAGTACGCCTCTATCCTGCGCATCAAGGAGCTCGGCCCGGAGGCACCTCCCACCCACACCCTGATCCGCGGCAACCCCCACGCCCCGGCCGAGCCGGTCGAGCCGTCGTTCCCGCAGATCCTCACCGACCAGGCGCCGCAGCTGCCCGTGCGCGGTGATGGCGACTCCACGACCGGACGTCGTCTGGCACTGGCGCGCTGGATCGCGAGCCCCGACAACATCCGCACGTCGCGGGTCATGGCGAACCGCCTGTGGCAGTTTCACTTCGGCCGCGGCCTCGTACCCACCCCGAACGACTTTGGCCGCTTCGGCCAGAAACCGACCCACCCGGAGCTGCTCGACTGGCTCGCCCACGAACTGGTGCGTCGCGGCTGGAGCCTCAAGTCGATGCACAAGATGCTGATGACCACCGCGGCCTACCAGATGTCGTCCGCCGGCCAGCCCGATGCGCTCGCACGAGACCCGCAGAACGAGCTGCTCTGGCGCTTCGACATGCGCCGCCTGACCGCGGAGGAGATCCGCGACTCCATCCTCTCCGCCAACGGCACGATCAACCTCGCGGTCGGCGGTCCGTCGGTGTATCCACCGATCCCGGAGGAGGTGCTGGCCACCTCGTCGACCCCCGACAAGGTCTGGGGCAAGGCCAGCGACGAGGAGGCGACCCGGCGCAGCGTGTACATCCACGTGAAGCGGTCGCTGCGACACCCGCTGCTCGACACCCTCGACCTCGCCGACACCGACGCCACCTGCCCGGTCCGCTTCGTCACCACCCAGCCCACCCAGGCGCTCACGCTGCTCAACAGCGACTTCATGCAGGAGCAGGCAGCGCACTTGAGCGCACGGGTGGCAGCCCACGGAACCCTCGAAGCTCGGGTCGCCCAGGCCATCGAGTCGGTGCTCGCGCGGCCCCCGAAAGAGAGCGAGATCGAACGAGGGCTCTCGCTGATCGCCGACCTCCAGAGCCAGGAGGGCTTCACCGAGGCGCAGGCCTTCGACAGCTACTCTCTCCTCCTCCTCAACCTCAACGAGTTCGTCTATCTCGACTAGGCCGAACGCAGCCTGCGCCTCACCGGCGAACGACGACCCACGCTCCCCATCTCCGAAGAGACGAAACCATGAGCAAGAACCCGCGACCCGAAAACCACTTCTGCGGCCGCACCCGGCGCGAGCTCCTCTGGGAGGCGGGTGGCGCCTTCACGTCGGTGGCGCTCGCCGGCATGCTCGGCAACGACGGCTTCCTGCACGCACAGGAGGTCGGGTTCGACGGCAAGACTCCGTGGACAAACCCGCTCGCGGCCAAAGACCCGCACTTCCAGCCGAAGGCGAAGTCGGTGATCTTCCTCTTCATGTACGGCGGCCCGAGCCAGGTGGACACCTTCGACTACAAGCCGGAGCTCTACCCGCTCGACGGCAAGACCATCGAGGTCAGCACGAAAGGTCGCGGCGGCAGCCGCAACGAGGGCCGCGTGGTCGGGCCGAAGTGGCAGTTCAAGCAGTACGGCGAGTGCGGCAAGTACGTCTCCGACCTGTTCCCGCACGTCGGCTCCTGCGTCGACGACATCGCCTTCATCCACTCCATGACCGCCGACTCACCGCTGCACGGGTCGGCGATGCTGCAGATGAACTCGGGCCGCATCCTCTCCGGCGCCCCGGCGCTCGGCTCCTGGGTCAACTACGGCCTCGGCACGGTGAACGAGAACCTGCCCGGCTTCGTGGTCATGCTCGACAACACCGGTGGCCCGATCAGCGGCGCCAAAAACTGGTCGAGCGGCTACATGCCCGCAAGCTACCAGGGCACCGTGATCCGCTCGGCCGGCACGCCGATCCTCGACCTCGCTCCACCCGAAGGCATGTCGCGCTCGGCCCAGCGCCGTCTGCTCGACGAACTGCGGGCACAGAACGAGGAGCACGCGGACGACCGCGCCGACAACTCCGAGCTCGCCGCCCGCATCGCCAGCTACGAGCTCGCCTACCGCATGCAGGAGCACGCGCCCGAGGCCGTCGATCTGGCAGGTGAGCCGGCCCACATCCAGGAGATGTACGGCCTCGACCAGGCGCGCACACAGGAGTTCGGCCGCAAGTGCCTGCTCGCGCGGCGGCTCGTGGAGCGGGGTGTGCGCTTCATCCAGGTGTACTCGGGAGGTGCGCACAACGACCACAACTGGGACGCCCACGGCGACCTGGTGAAGAATCACGAGTTTCACGCCGGCAACACCGACAAGCCGATTGCGGGCCTGCTGAAAGACCTCAAGCAGCGCGGCCTGCTCGACGAGACGCTCGTGATCTGGGGCGGCGAGTTCGGGCGCCAGCCCACCGCCGAGTACGCCGAAGGCACCGGCCGCGACCACAACTCCTACGGCTTCACGATGTGGATGGCGGGTGGGGGGATCCAGGGCGGGCAGAGCGTCGGCGAGACCGACGAGCTGGGCAACCGCGCGGTGACCGACCGCTTCCACGTGAAGAACCTGCACGCGACCGTGCTGCACCAGCTCGGTCTCGACCCGAACGCGCTGTCGTACTTCTACGCGGGGCTCGATCAGAAGCTGGTCGGCGTCGAAGGCGCCGAGCCGATTCACCAGCTGATTTGAAGAGGCGTGGTCGCTACCACGCCCCTTCAAATCGAGTCGATGCTCCAGCCGCTCCGCGGCTTTCGCGCAGCGCGCTCCGCGCGCGCTTGACCGGAGGCGTGGTCGCTACCACGCCCCTTCTAAATCGAGTCGATGCTCCAGCCGCTCACGCGGCTTTCGCGCAGCGCGCTCCGCGCGCGCTTGACCGGAGGCGTGGTCGCTACCACGCCCCTTCAAATCGAGTCGATGCTCCAGCCGCTCCGCGGCTTTCGCGCAGCGCGCTCCGCGCGCGCTTGACCGGAGGCGTGGTCGCTACCACGCCCCTTCAAATCGAGTCGATGCTCCAGCCGCTCCGCGGCTTTCGCGCAGCGCGCTCCGCGCGCGCTTGACCGGAGGCGTGGTCGCTACCACGCCCCTTCAAATCGAGTCGATGCTCCAGCCGCTCCGCGGCTTCTTGCGAGCGGTTCGCTTCGCTCTCAGCTCTCGGCGCTCACTCGCCCATCCTGGCCAAGCCAGGCTGGACGAGGGCTCCGCGCAGCGCGCTTGACCGGAGCGCCTGGTGCGCGAGCCCGAATGGGCGAGCGGGCTTTGCCGAAGCGACGCGCGCGAAGCACGCTTGGAGCGATCCGCGAGTGGGCGAGCGCAGGCGCGATACACATCGCGCCGAGCACGACGGATGCTCCGGCCGCTCACGCGGCTAGCTCCACTCGAGCTCGAGGGCCTCGCCGACCTCGAGCGCGCGCCAGCGCGCGCTGAGCCGTTCGAGACGTACGCAGATGCGGTCGACCTTCGCCGAGGTCAGCGCCTTCTGGATGCGCGCGCCCGACGTCGTCCGCAGCTTCTCGACGTAGGGCGCCATCTCGCGGGCGTGCTGCCGGGAGCGCGCACTGGAGCGGCGCGCCAGCCATTCACCGTGGCACACCGCCGCGGCCTGCTCGGACAGCTCGGCGTCCGCCCGCCCCTCCTCGGCCAACCGCGCGCCGCGACGCACGAGGGCCCGCTGGAGCCGCGTCCTCTCCCGCCCCTGGACGGCCACCGGAGCGAGTCGAAAGGTGCCTGCAGTCCCTCCGGCCGCCAGCTGACCGTAGATCCCTTGCCGGATGCCCAGCTCCTCTTCGACGACCAGGTGCACGAGGTCATGCGGCAGCAGCGGGTCGTAGCCCGGCGCCGGATCCATGACCACCGCAGGGTGGCCCGGCCGGTCGGCGCGCACGCCGTAGCGGCGCTCGCCTGTCCGGGTGAAAGCCAGACGTACGGTCTTTGCAGTCTTGGCGCTCGGATGGGACCGGTCGTCTCGTCGTGGCACGGGTGGCAGTGCTCCAGCAGGTCGGCCCGTCCAGTGTAGCGATCGCCGTGGACAGAACCCCTTGAACCGACGCCCGACCGGCGAGATGATCCGCACGACCTCCCACTCAGAGATCGGAGACTGCCGTGAAGCTCGCCGTCGAATTCCCCAGCGTCGCCTACCGCGAAGGTGCCGAAGGCGTCGCCAAGCTCGGCCGCGCCATCGAAGAGATCGGGTTCGATCAGCTCGACATCTTCGACCACGTGGTCATGGGCCACGAGATGGAGGGTCGCCTGGTGCGCTACGGCGCCAAGATGCCCATCCTCGAGGCCCTGGCCACCCTCTCTTTCCTCGCCGCCGTCACAAAGACGGTCGGCCTCGGCACCGAGGTACTCGTGCTGCCGCAGCGCCAGCCGACGCTGGTGGCCAAGCAGTTCAGCACGCTCGACATCCTGTCCGGGGGCCGCGTCCGCGTGGGCGTCGGCGTCGGCTGGCAGGACTCGGAGTTCGAGGCCCTCGGCGAGGCGTTCGGCAACCGCGGCCAGCGCATGGACGAGGCGATCGAGGTGATGCGCAAGCTGTGGACCGAAGACCCCGTGCAGCACGAAGGCACCTACTACACGCTCCGCGCGATGGCGATGGAACCCAAGCCGCCGCAGGGCAACATTCCGCTGTGGATCGGCGGCACCTCGCCCGCCGCACTGCGCCGCGCGGGGCGCCTCGGCGACGGCTGGCTCGCCAACACGCTGCCCGACCAGGAGACCGCCGTGCGCTCCATCGCCGCCGTCAAGCAGGCAGCCGAGGAGGCGGGGCGCAACCCGGAGACGCTGGGCTTCCAGGGCATGGTCTCCATGCCGCCGCGCCCCGGCAACGAGGACGACAGGGTGTTCTACGCGAAGCCCGATCGGGTCGCCGCGGCGGCCGCCGGGCTGCAGGATGCCGGCTTCGGTTGGGCCACGATCAACGTCACCGGCCTCTTCCTGGCCGGAGCGCGCAGCGTCGACGCCATGATCGACGGGCTCGCCGACCTGCACCACGCGCTGCGCGAGCGCGTCGGCTGACCGAGGCTAGGGCCCTTCGTTCTCCCTCCGGTCCTGCTCGAGAAGCCGCGCCCCGCGCATGATGTTGCCCATGGCGTAGTTGCCTTCGTGGCAGGCGTACTCGAACAGCTTGTTCGGCGAGCGCGGCCAGACGTACTCGCCGCTCCAGGAGCTGGTCCAGACCGTGGGATCGCGCACCTCGAACTGGTACAGGAGGTGATCGGCGTCCAGATGCGAGAACCGCTCGGTGACCTGGAGGTCGCGCGACGCGGGCACCAACGCTGGACGGTCGCCGAAGTTCTTCGTCTCGATGACGAGGGTGTCACCCTCCCAGCGCGCCACCGAGTCGCCCAGCCACTCGCGCACCTGCGTCGGCCCGTGCTCGGAGTCGATGCGGATCGTGCGCACGTCGTGCACCATCTCCACCAGGATCAGCACCTGATCGTCGGTCTGCACGATGCGCTTCAGGTTGTTGTAGCCCGCGGGCATCATCGGCGGCCCCGCCGTGCTGCTGAACCCGAGAATGCAGCGCTCCGCCAGGGGCCGCTGCTCGATGTCGTCGTACGGACCGGGGCCGTTGTCGTCGAGCCAGAACGCAAATCCCTGGTTCTGCGGGAAAGAGCGCCCGGCGGATGGCGGTCTTCTCCTCCCCGAACGGCGTGAGCGGCGGCTTCCGGCCGTTCTTGGGGCTCGTGATGATCGACGTGCGGAACTTGCCGTCCAGCTCGAAGACCTCGGTGCCACGGTCGATCCAGAAGTAGTTGTAGCCGCCCACGTTGCCCGCAGCACCCGGCGACCCGTCACCACCCTCCGGAGGCGCCTCGCGGTTGCCGTCGGTCGCCTGGGCCCGGGACGCAATGAGCTTCTGCTCGGCCTCCTCGATCTTCTGCGCCTCCTCTCGCGTCAGCAGGAGCTTGTCGCCGAACTGCGGCGGGCGCTCGAGGGGCGTGAGCGTGGCCACGTTGTAGAAGCCGGAGAAGTCCGGCTTTCCGGAGGGGGTCCGCGGGATGTCGTCCTGTGCGAGGAGCACCCCGGGGCCCAGTGCGACCACGGCGGCGAGAGTCCACGTTCCGAGAGACCTGCTGATTGCGCGCATCGTTGCCTCCTGCTGTGACGGTGGATCCCCCATGCTATCGGGTGGGTCCGAAGCTCGAGGGCCGCTGGCCGCATTTCGTATGCTGCGCCGGGCTTTCCCCGAGAACACCATGATCCGCAGATCCTCACAGCTCGTGCTCTGCATCGCCGCCTCGGTGCTCGCGGCCTGCTTCGGCGACGGTGAGAACGAGGCGCCACGAGCGCGCGCCACGGGAGCCGACTGGCCCGCCTACCTCGGCGACAACGGTTCCAGTCAGTACTCGCCGCTCACGCAGATCACTCCCGGCAACGTGCGCGATCTCGAGGTCGCCTGGACGTACCGCAGCGGCGACGCCAACCCCGACGACCGCAGCCAGGTGCAGTGCAACCCGCTCGTTCTCGACGGCGTGCTCTACGGCACCACGCCAGGCATGAAGATGTTTGCGATCGACGCCGCCACCGGGGAGGAGCTCTGGACCTTCGACCCCTTCGCGGAGGGCTACACGCTGTTCGGCGCAGGCGTGAACCGTGGCCTCATGGCGCACGGCGCAGGCGACGACCTGCGCCTCTTCTACGGCGCCGGCGACCAGTTCTGGGCGGTCTGGGCGAGGAGCGGCATGCCCGACGAAGGCTTCGGCGAAGGTGGCAGCATCGACCTGCACGTGGGCCTCGGGCGCGAGGCGCAGGACCTCTTCGTGGTCGCCAACACGCCAGGGGTCGTGTGGTACGACCCGGAGGGGCCAGACCTCCTGGTCCTCGGGCACCGCACCGCCGAGAGCCTGCCCTCGGCGCCGGGTACCATCCGCGCGCTCGACGCCGTGACCGGCGACATCGTCTGGGCCTTCGAGACGATCCCGCGCCCGGGCGAGCCTTTCAGCGAGACGTGGCCCGCAGAAGCCCACGCGACGATCGGCGGGGCCAACAGCTGGGCGGGCATGGCGCTCGACGCGGAGCGCGGCATCGTCTTCGTGCCGACCGGGTCTGCCGCGTTCGACTACTGGGGCGGCAACCGGCCAGGCGAGAACCTCTTCGCCAATACGCTGCTCGCGCTGGACGTGCGGACCGGCGAACGGCTCTGGCACTTCCAGACCGTACACCACGACATCTGGGACCGCGACCTCCCGGCCCCACCCAACCTCGTCACGGTGACGCACGACGGGCGCACCATCGACGCCGTCGCCCAGATCACGAAGTCGGCCCACGTCTTCCTGTTCGACCGCGAGACCGGCGAGCCCCTGTTTCCGGTGGAG
This sequence comes from Candidatus Multivoraceae bacterium, assembly GCA_965223385.1. GTDB lineage: Bacteria > Acidobacteriota > Thermoanaerobaculia > Multivoradales > Multivoraceae > JBCCLJ01. Next base: position 973,789 of record CBDCWR010000005.1, read on the forward strand.
GAGGTGGAGATTCCGCAGACACCCGCCAAACAGGCGGTTCCCGGCGAGGCCCCCTGGCCCACGCAGCCGGTGCCGGTGAAGCCAGCCCCCTTCTCCCGCCAGCGCCTCCAGCGCGACAACCTGAACCGCGTCACGCCCGAGGTCGAGCGGTGGTCCGAAGACACGTTCCGCCTGCTCCGCTCCGACGGTCAGTTCACCCCACCCAGCCTCGAAGGCTCGGTCATCCTGCCGGGCCTCGACGGCGGGGGCGAGTGGGGTGGTGCGGCTGCCAGCCCGGAAGGCATCCTCTACGTGAACGGCTCCGAGATGCCCTGGCTCCTCCGGTTGGTCGAGGTGCAGCAGGGAGAGATCCGTACCACCGCCGACTGGGGGCGGCGCACCTACGCCCAGCACTGCCTCTCCTGCCACGGTGTCGAGCGGCGCGGCCAGACCACCTCCGAGGTGCCCGACATCGACCGACTCACGTCCACGCGACCCGAGAGCTGGGTGCGGCGCATGCTCGCCCAGGGGCGCGGGCGCATGCCGGCCTTCGAGTTCTTCGACGAGGAGGAGCTGTCCTACCTGCTCGACTACCTCTACGACCGCACCGACGTACCGCTGCCCGAGACCGACAGGACATCCCTCCAGCGTCGCGGCTACGGATCGGAGGGCCTGCGCCTCCTTCCGTACAGCCTCGTCGCCTTCCAGCGCCTCGAGAACGACGCCGGCTACCCGCTCATCGAGCCACCCTGGGGAACACTCAACGCGATCGACCTCAACACGGGTGAGCTGCTGTGGAAGGTGCCGCACGGCGACTTCCCGGAGATCCCGCGCGAGAGCCTGCAGCCTTATGGTCTGGAGCGCACCGGCGCCCAGCAGTACGGTGGGCCGATCGTCACTGCCAGCGGTGTCCTCTTCATCGCCGGCACCCTCGACGAAAAGATCTGGGCCTACGACGCCTCGAACGGCGACCTCCTGTGGAGCGACACGCTGCCCGCGGGCGGCTACGCCACGCCCGCGACCTACGAGGCGGGCGGGCGACAGTTCGTGGTGGTCGCGGCGGGCGGCGGCAAGATGGGGACGAAGTCGAGCGACGCGTGGGTGGCCTACGCACTCCCGGAGGAGGCAGATCCATGAGCGAAGCACGACTTCTTCTCCGCTGCGCATGCGGCGAGCTGCAGGGGGCCGTCGAGCGCGTGTCACCCGCCGGTGTCACGCGCTGCGTCTGCTACTGCCGCGACTGCCAGGCCTTCGCGCACGAACTGGGGCGGGCAGACGACGTCCTCGACGCTGCTGGCGGCACCGAGGTGCTGCAGATGCAGCCCGCGCGCCTCCGCTTCGACCGTGGCGCAGAACAGCTCGCGTGCCTGCAGCTGAGCCCCAGAGGCCCGTTCCGGTGGTATGTGGCCTGCTGCCAGACGCCGGTCGGAAACACGCTGCGCGCCGCATGGGTCCCTTTCGTCGGCCTCATCCGCACCCTCGTGCATCCAGAACAAGGCGTGAGCTTGGACGATGTCGTCGGGCCGGTTGCCGCACAGGTGTACCAGAAGGGTGCCACCGGACCTGTCCCCCACCTCCAGGGCGCCGGCGGGCACGGCATCATCACACTGAAGTTCCTGCGCCTCCTGGCGATCGGGGTCCTCCGCCGTGGCGGCCGCACCCCGTTTTTCGACCCCCAAGGCCAACCGGCGGCTCCGCCCCGCGTCCTCACGCCCGAGGAGCGCGGCCGGCTGCCCTGATCGACGAAGGAGAGCCCATGTCCTCATCGCCTCCACTCCGCAGCGACCTGACCGCCGCCCACGAGCGCCTGCTCCAAAGCTGGGCCCGGCCAGGTGCCTGGTGGACCGGGGAAGAGCGGCTCGCCATCGTCCGCGAGGCGCGGGCTGCGTGCCGCCACGATCCCCTGCCCCCCTGGCAGTCGCCCGCGACGCTGCCGGGCCTGACCGTCTCGCACGACCTCCTTCCGCGCCCGGCGCTCGATGCCATCTGGCGCATCATGCAGAGTCCGGGCTCGTTGACCCGGGAGTGGTACACCGCCGTCCTCGAGCAGGGGCTCACTCCGGAGCAGTACGTGGAGCTCGCCTCCCTCGTCGCGACGGTCGCCTGCCTCGACTACTTCTACCACTCGCTCTCTCTGCCTCTGCCGCCACTTCCCGATCCTTCCCCGGGTGCACCCTCGCGAGAGCGCCCGAAGGCCACCGTCACCACCCATTGGGTGCCGACCCGCGACATGCGCGGCGCCAACGTGTTGAAGGCGCTGAGCCTGCTGCCCGACGAAGAGGCAGAGGTGCGTGAAGAGCTCTTCGCGGCACACTACCTGCCGCCGGGGGCGCTCCTCGGCGACTACTCCTACCGCCGAGGCGACCTCGACCGCATGCAGATCGAGCTCGTCGCGTCGCGGACCTCACTCGCCAACGACTGCTTCTACTGAACCACCAGTCACGCGCTGCTGCTCGGTCTGAGCGGCCACGAGAACGGCGAGACGGTCACCATGGATGCGGTGGCTGGCGAAGGCGACAGCGGGGTCCGCGGCGGGCGCGAGCTCGCGCAGTTCGTCGACGCCATCGCGGGCTGGGACCCTCACGAGCTCGAGCGTGCGCGCCGCGCCGTCACCGAGACGCTCGGCGAGCAGGTGATGGTCGACGCTGCTGCGGTGAGCGCCAACTTCCACATGATGACCCGCATCGCTGACTCCACGGGAACCCCGCTGGACTCCGGGAGCGTCGACATGTCGGCCCAGCTTCGAGAGGAGATCGGCGTCAACGATCTCACCTCGCGGCGTCACGTCGAGTGAAGGGAACGAACGCCCGGCACGGGCGTTCCAGCGGCATGAGAACCGCGACAGCCCTCCTCCTCGCCCTGGTCACGGGCCTGCTGCTGGGGCAAGGCCCCGCAACGGCGCAGCAGCGCCAGCGCATGACGCTACCGTCCAACGAGACGCTGGCGTTCACCGATACCGCGCCGACACCGGGGCAGCCGCTCCAGCTGCCGTTCGAGCTGGTCAACAACCACTTCGTGCTCGAGGTCAGGGTGCGCGATGGCGAGCCTCTACGCGTGGTGCTCGATACGGGCATGCCCACGACCGGCCTGTTGCTCTACGAGAGCGAAGCCATCGACGCTCTCGAACTGGGCTACAACCCGGCCTTCAATGCTCAGGTCGGCGGCGCCGGCGGCGGCGGTCGTCGCATCAGCGCAAAGATCGCCGACCGGGAGACACTGGACTTCGGCCCCGTCCGCTTCGAGCAGAGCCGCGTGCTCGTGATCCCTCCCCCCGAGAGGTTCCCGCGCTACCACGACGGCATCGTGGGCTACTCCTTCTTCGGCAACTTTGTAGTCCGCCTGGACGTCGGGCGCCAGATCATGGAGCTGCACGACAGCACGTCGTTCCAGCCGCCAGGGGACGCGACGTCGCTGCCCATCACCCTGCGCGGCAACCTGCCCTACGTCGACGTGGACGTCGCGGTGAGCTCCGAGACAACCCGGACGTCGGTCGTAGTGGACCTCGGCGCGTCGCACGCCATCTCGCTCAACGACCAGGACCCCGGCATCCAGCTCCCGGAGGTCTCGCGAGAGACGATCCTCGGCCGAGGCCTCTCCGGGGTGCTCACGGGAAAGATCGGGCGCGTGCGCAGCCTCTCCCTGGGCGGCCTCGAGCTGCGCAGGGTCATCGCGTCCTTCCCGATCGCGGAGCACCAGAACCCTCGGGGCATCGACAGCCTGGGAGGCAACCTCGGAACCGACGTTCTGCGCCGGTTCGACGTCACCTTCGACTACGCCGCACAGCGGATGGTGCTCGAGCCGAACGACTCGTTCGACGAGCCTTTCGTGTGGGACCACGCAGGCCTCCGCCTCGAGTACGGCGACGAAGTGTCGGTCGAGCACGTGCTCCCGGACTCTCCGGCTCAGGCGGCGGGTATCGAGGTCGGCGACGTGCTCGAGGCGCTCGGAGAGCTCGCGGTGTCCGAGCTCAGCGTCGACGAGATCCGCGCCCGGCTACGCCAGCCCGGTCGCCTCGAAGTGCGGCTGCGGCGCTCCGACGCGCAGCGCACCGTGGTGCTCGCGCTGCGCGAGCTGCTCTAGGGCGCCGTTCCCTCACACACCGTGGGCGGCGGCCTCGGGGCGCTTCTTCAGCTCCTCGGCCTGGCGGGCGACGACCTTCGCGAGACGTTCCGGCGCAAAACCCAGGCAGCTCGGCCCTGGCGCCGCGTTGGCGACCTCGGTGTAGCGACGGATCCGACCGCCCACGAGCTCGCACACGGCAACCCCCTCGAAGATGGCGCGGTTGCCTTCACATGCAGCCACGCCACTCCCGTCGCCGCGCACCGCGGCTCGGGTCATGTCTCGGATCCGATCACCAAAGCTCATCTGTTCTCCTCGGTTGGGCCGCGGGCTCCTGTACCGGCACGCGCTCGCGCTCGGTCCGTCGGGCATCCGCGGACAGCACAGAGCCTCTCACGACCCTTCGGCCCCTGGCGGGCGTGCAGCGGAGTACACTGACGGAATGAACGCGCGCCGCTTCGTGCTGTGCCTCGCGCTCCTGGTCTCCGCCGCGGGGCTGACGTCGGCCCAAGACCCCCTCCCGGACCTCTTCCAGGAGAGCATCGAGGTCCGTGTCGTCAACATCGAGGTCGTGGTCACGGACGCAGCCGGGCAGCGGGTTCGCGGTCTGCGCGCCGAAGACTTCGTGCTGGAGGTGGACACGCAGCAGGAGCCGATCGGCTTCTTCTCCGAGATTCGCGACGGCATCGCCGCGCCGTCCCTGGGGGATCTCTCGGCGCCCCCGGGAACACAGCCCGGGCAGCAGGTCGCAACGAACTTCCTCATCTTCGTGGACGACTCGCTCACCACGGAGCGCGACCGCAACCTCGTGCTCGAGAAGCTCTCCGAGCAGGTCCTCGCCCGCGGGCTCGGAGACCGGGTGGCGATGGTCGCGTTCGACGGCACCCGCCTCGAGACCCTCACGGGCTGGACGCAGGACCGATTCGCCTTCGACTCGGCGATCGACCGGGCCCTCGCGAGGCCCGCCTACGGCATGCAGGCGGCCGGCGACCTCCGGATGATGGACGAATGGGCTCGCGACCGCGAGTTCCACGAGACGAACCAGGAGACGATGATGGCCGAGGCGGCCTCCAGCGCCGCTGGACCCGGCGGCGCGGGCGGAGCCGAGGACGCCAACGGTGGCGCAGGCAGCCTGTCCGAGGCGAACTTCGACCGCGAGCCGGGCGAGGACATCCTGACCGGCTTCCTGTCGGGGCCTGATCTCGCCACGGCCCAGATGCTGACCGACACGGTCCGCAACGGCGTCTCGGCGACCGTGCACGCGCTGCGCTCCTCCGCCCCGCCCCCGGGGCGCAAGGTGATGATCCTGCTCCTCGGCAGCTGGCCCATGTCACCCGCTTCGTACGTGGCCAACCGCTTCGGCGACAGCCTGCGCGACGTCGCGGCCGCCAACATCGAGGCCAAGTACAACGAGTCGAAGGGCCTCTTCGACCCTCTCACCGAGACGGCGAACCTGCTGGGCTACAGCCTCTACCCCGTCGACGTCGCCGGCCAGGTGCGTCGGCTCTCCTGGGACGCGAGCGACTCCCCCAATCAGTTCGAGCAGGCCGACTTCACGTCCGGCGCGGGCAACGCGACCGACCGCGAGGAGGGTGTGCACGCGGCCTTCCAGCACCTGGCTGGTGCAACCGGTGGGCTCGCCATGATCAACGCCGAGCGCACCGACGCCTTCGACCAGACGTGGCAGGACACGCGCAGCTTCTACTGGCTCGGCTTCACGCCGCAGCGCGCCGGCGACAACGCCGAGCACCAGGTGCGGGTGTCCGTGCGCGGCCGCCCCGATCTGGTGGTGAGAACGCGCAACAGCTTCGTCGACCGCTCGCGCCAGGCCGAGCACTCCATGGCCATCGAAAGCGCCCTGCTTTTCGACCGCGTGACGCGTGCCGGCGCACCCGTGCTGCCCGGCCAGCTCGCAGTGCAGTACGGAGCACCGGCCAAAACGAGCGGACGGAAGATGACCGTGAAGGCCGAAGTCGGCATTCCGATGGACGCCATCACGCTCCTTCAACGGGAGGGTCGCTGGGTCAATCAGCTGGAGGTGCGGTTTCTCGCCATGGATCTCAACGGCAACCGGTCGGAGGTGGCGCTGGGCCACATTCCGATCAACGGAGGAGCGCCGCCAGCACCGGGCCAGCGCCTCTGGTACCAGACGGATCTGCTGATGAAGCGCCGCGACCACCGCATCGTGGTCACGGTGTACGACCCGCTGGGCGGCGCCACGATGGCGCACTCGTTCGAGCTCGAAGAGAAGAAGTAGGGCGGCCAGGGCCGGGCACCGTTCGCCCAAGTGCGTGGAAGGGCGAGGCCCGGGGGCGATCGATCTCGTCGCACACGTGCGGCCGACGGCATATCCTTGCGTCCGCATCATCCACCCTTTCAACGCTTCCGGCCACGCAGCCGCAGCCTCCCGCCGCCCGGCCTGCGCCGAGAAGGATCTTCGCGCGCCCGGCAAGGGAACGACAGGAGACGCCATGGCTCACCGCCGCGTGCTGATCGCCAATCGAGGAGAGATCGCCATTCGCATCGCCCGCGCCGCGGCCGGGCTCGGGATGAAGTCGACCGCGATCTTCGCTCCTGTCGACAGCTTGTCGCTTCACACGCGTGCCGCCACCGACGCCCGCGAGCTGAGCTCTTCCGCCGACGCCGTCGGCGCATACCTCGACCAGGATGCGGTGCTGCACGCAGCGCGTGTCAGCGAGAGCGACTGCGTCCACCCTGGCTACGGCTTCCTCTCGGAGAACGCCGAGTTTGCGCGGCGCTGCGAAGCCGAGGGCCTCACCTTCATCGGCCCCTCTCCCGAGGCGCTCGAGCTGTTTGGCGACAAGGTGCGCTCGCGCGAGCTCGCGCAGAGCCTCGACATCCCGGTCGTGCCGGGCTCCGAAGCTCCGCTTGGATCTGCGGAGGAGGCGTGCGCGCTCGCTGAGAGCGTCGGCTATCCGGCCATGTTGAAGGCTGCTGCGGGTGGCGGCGGCCGGGGTATGCGCCAGGTGAACGCCGCGGAGGAGATGGCCGCCGCCTTCGAACGCTGCGCGGGCGAGGCCCAGGCCGCCTTCGGGCGCGGGGACGTGTTCCTCGAGAAGCTCATCGAGAGGCCGCGACACATCGAGGTCCAGGTGCTGGGAGACAGCCGGGGGAATGTGGTCCACCTGTTCGAGCGCGACTGCTCGGTGCAGGAGCGCAACCAGAAGGTCGTCGAGATCGCTCCAGCCCCTGGGCTCGACCCGACGTTGCGCGCCAGGCTGCATCGCGATGCGCTCCGTCTGGTGCGAGAGGCCGGTTACAGGAGCGCCGGCACCGTGGAGTTTCTCGTTGCGCCGGAATCCGGAGACTTCTGGTTCATCGAGTGCAACCCGCGACTCCAGGTGGAGCACACCGTCACAGAAGAGGTGCTTGGCCTCGACGTCGTCGAGGCGCAGTTCCGCATCGCGGCGGGCGCGACGCTCGAAGAGCTCGGACTGGGCTCGCAGGAGAGCGTCCCCGAACCCCGCGGCTACGCGGTGCAGGCCCGGGTGGTGGCCCAGGGAGCCGGCACGCTCACGACCTATGTCGAGCCCTCGGGCCCCGGGGTACGGGTCGACGCGATGGGTTACCTCGGCTACGCGCCGCCGCCTCAGTTCGATCCACTCCTCGCGAAGGTGATCGGCAGTGCGCCGCAGGGCGATGTCGCCCGCGCGCTCGACCGCACCACCCGCGCGCTCGGCGAGTTCCACATCGACGGTCTCCCGACCAACATCGGCGCACTTTGCGCCATTCTCGGCCACGCCGCCCTCCGGAAGGGCGACGCACGAACCACCCTGCTCCAGGAGCAGCCCGCACTCCTGCACCCGGCGCCTCAGGCGACCGCTCCGGGCAGCGCCCGGGAGCTCCTGGTGCGCCAGACCTCATCCTCTGCCGCAGGCCCGGCCGCCCCATCAGGAGGCGCTGCAGCGCGCGTTGCCCCTGAGCTCGTGGTGGGCGACGGCCAGCGTGGGGCCGAGTGCCCCATGGCCGGCACACTCGTGGAGCTGCTGGCCAGTCCCGGGCAGGAGGTGCGCGCGGGAGAGGCGCTTGCCATCGTGAGCGCAATGAAGATGGAGGCCGAGGTTGCAGCACCCTGTGCAGGCGTCGTAGCCGCAGTGCAAGAGCTCCGGCCCGGAGACCCGCTCGACGCTGGCCAGGTCGTGGCGACACTCACGGTCGACGTCGAGCAGGGCGAGACCGCGCCCGACCCCGACACCACGTGGGCGCCGGTGCTGGAGGAGGTGCGGACCCTTCAGGGGCTCGCGCACGAGCGCCTGGGCCCCCACTCCCAAGAGCGCGGGGTGGTGCGCCAGCGCCGCCGCGGAAAGCTCACCTGCCGTCAGCGCATCGACCTCCTGCTCGACGAAGGCTCCTTCCGCGAGGTTGGAAGCCTCGCGGGTTTCGCGTCCTACGGCGACGACGGCGAAACCTTGGCCTTCACACCGGCGAACCACGTCGGCGGCTGGGGAACCATCGACCAGCGCAAGACGATCGTCTGCGCCGACGACTTCACGTCGCGCGGAGGCCACGCCGACGGCTCGATCGGAGCCAAGTCGCACCACCTCGACCGGCTGTCGCTCAAGCTGCGGGTGCCCGCCGTGCGCATGCTCGACGGCTCTTCGGGCGGCGGCAGTGTCGCCGCGATGGTGCCGCAGCAGAAGAAAGAGGGCGAAAGCACGGCCAAAGAGAGCTCCGGAGCCATCAAGGCAGGCCAACCGCGCGTCTCGGGCGGCGGCGGCTCGTTCCTTCCGGGTCACCTCGGCAGCACCATGTTCTCGGAGCAGCTCGCCACGGTGCCGGTGGTCAACATGCTGCTCGGAAGCGTCGTCGGCATCGGCGCCGCCAAGGCCGTGCTCGGCCACTTCTCCGTCATGGTGCGCGACATCTCGCAGCTGTTCGTGGCCGGGCCACCGGTGGTGAGCCACGCGATGGGCTACGACATCACCAAAGAAGACCTCGGCGGCTGGCACGTTCACTGCCGCAACGGCTCCGTGGACAACCTCGCAGAGACCGAAGAGGAGGCGGCGCACATGACGCGTCGCTTCCTCTCGTACCTCCCGCCGTCGGTGTACGAGGCACCCCCGGTCACCGCCTGCTCGGACCCCCTCGACCGGCGCGAAGAGGAGCTCTTCACGCTGATCCCTCGCAAGCGCACCAGCACGTTCGACATCCGGCGCGCGATCGAGCTGATCGCCGACGCAGGCTCCTTCTTCGAGATCGGCCCTCACTGGGGCACCGACCAGGTGACCGGCTTCGTGCGCTTCGCAGGCGTACCGATGGGCGTCGTGGCCACCGACAGCCGCCACGAGAACGGCGGTGCGCTCACGGCGGATGGCTGCCGCAAGCTCAAGCGCCACCTCGACGTATGCGATCTCTTCCACCTGCCCGTGGTCAACCTGGTCGACAACCCGGGCTTCGCCGTCGGGCTGGAGCACGAGATCGCGTCGACCATCCGCTGGGGTGGCGAGTGGATGGTCGCCTTCGCTCAGGTGCAGGTTCCCATCTTCACGGTCTTGATGCGGCGGAGCTTCGGCGTCGCGGGCAACAACTACGCCACGCCACGCATCACGCCCGAGGTGCGCGTTGCGTGGCCCTCCGCGGATGTCGGCGGAATCCCTCCCGAGGGTGGAATCGAGGCCGCGTACAAGCGCCAGCTCGCCGAGGCCGACGACCCCGCGGCCCTGCGCGCCGAGATCGAGGCCCGCATCGAAGCCGCACGTGGGCCGGTGGGTCCGCTCAACCGCTTCCAGCTCGAGGAGATGATCGACCCGCGCGACACGCGCCGCTACATCTGCGAGTGGGCACCCGACGCGCACCGGCTCGTGAGTCAGCCCGCCGGGCTCGGATCGCGCGCTCTGCAGTTCAGACCCTAGAGCAGCTCGAGCCTCTGGGCCGAAGTCGCGGGCGCGTCAGCTCAACCGAGAGATTCGAAAAAGACCCGAATCCGGGCCGAAGAAAGGAGCACTCCCGTCAGCTTCTCTTCACCGCTGACGAGGGCGGGAATCGACCAGACCCCCGCACCCCGCGCGTCGCCCAGGTGCGTCAGGAAGTCGACGCTCTCGAGCTCGATCTCCGGAAAGTCGGGCAGGATCTTGTCCATGGCGGCACGCGCCATGTGACAGCGCGGTCAGAGGGGGGAGTGGAAGAAGGTGACCTGTGTCATCGGGCGCTCCGAGGGCAGAGTTCGGATCTGCGAGCCTACTCCCGCCTCTGGAGATCCCCAAGGGATTCCGGCACAAGCCCGACGCCGTCGCCACGCTGCTGTAGGTTGGACCCGGAGGTCCTGACATGAAGCTCTGCGCCGCCCTTCCCATCACTCCGGTCGTCGGTCGCCCCTTCGACAGCGAGCACATTCCGCGCTGTGCCCGCTGGATCGAAGACGCCGGCTACACCTCCCTCTGGGTCTTCGACACGGTCGGTCGCGGCTACATCATCCCCGACCCGATCACCGCGCTGGCGGCCTGTGCCGCTGTGACCGGCGGAATCGAGCTCGGGACCGGAGTGCTGCAGCTGCCCATCCGCCGCACGAGGGACCTGGCGCACCGTCTCTACACGCTGCACCTCCTCGCCGGCGACCGTCTGCTCCTCGGAGTCGGACCAGGCTCCACTGCCGACGACTTTCGGGCGTTCGAGGGCGACTACGAGGAGCGCTTCGCGCGCTTCCGCGACCAGGTCCCCCGCCTCCGGGCCCTCCTCGAGACCGGGGCCGAGGGTGACGTCGACTTCAAACCTTGGGCCGCGGTGCGCGGGGGCCCGAAGGTGCTCTACGGCGCGTGGCGCGGCCCGTGGGTCGAGCGCGCCGCCAAGGAGGCCGACGGGTGGGTGGCCTCGGCCGCACACAACGACGACGCAACTCTCGCCGACGCGATCGCGCGCTACCGCGACGCCGGCGGCGCGCGGGCCGTGGTGACGAACGTGCAGGCGCACGACGAGCTCGAGCCCGCGCTCGAGCGTCTCGCCCACCTGGAAGAGCTCGGCTTCGACGACGGCGTGCTCTTCGACCTGCAGCCCACGGAAGACCGGCTGCGCAGCGCCGTGAAAACCTGGCAGGGGCGCTGACACCTCGGGAGCCCGGCACCTCGGGCTTCTTCGTCGGTACGGCTGCCCTGGCCGGGACTAGATCGACCACCACCGGGCTCCGAAAGCCCCGGCGACCGTGTAACGATCCGTGGAGAGTGCGGATACCTCCTTTCAGACGAGGAAAGGAGTCATCATGCGCCGCACCCGAATCGCCTGCCTCGCGGGCTCGATCTACCTCGCCGTTCTGGGCTGGACGGCTCCGGCACAGGCCTCCGACGAGCCCGCGTTCGACGCCCTGGTCGCCTGGGCGGCACCGCTCGTGCGCTCCGGCGACCTGGCCGGCAGCCTCACGATCGCGCGAGGGGGTGACGTGGTGTTCCAGCACGCCTGGGGCCTCGCCGACCATGCGACGAAGGCACCCCACGGCCCCGACTCCCGTTTCGGCGTCGGCTCCATCACGAAGCAGCTCACCGCGGCCACCGTCCTGCAGCTGGCAGGCGAAGGGCAACTCCAGCTCGAGGACCCACTCGAGCGCTGGTTTCCGGAGGCGCGGGGACGCGAGATCACGATCGAGCATCTTCTCGGTCACCGTTCCGGTCTCCCCCGCGACGTTCCTCTGGGGGACTCGTCCGACCTGCGGGAGATCGCCCGCGAGATCCTGGCGCAGCCGGCGGCATTCTCGGCCGGGGAGCGGGTCGAGTACAGCAACTCCGGCTACGGAATGCTCGCCGCGGTCGTGGAGCAGGTCACCGGCTCTCCCTTCGAGCAGGTGGTCTCCGAACGGCTGCTGAAGCCCCTCGGTCTGCGTTCGTCGGGTTTCCGGACGGGGCCCGCACCTATCCGCCCCACGCCCGGATACGACCCCGGGTTTGGGCCCTCCAGGGCGCAGGAGACACCCGCCATCGCGCCCAGACGCAGTCTCGGCGCGAGCGGTCTCGTCACCACGAGCGGCGATCTCGTGCGCTGGCTGGGAGCCTTGCACGAGGCGCGCGTCGCTCCGGCTCCCTGGCACCGACGCATGGTCGAAGACCAGGGTGGCGGCCGCGGCTTCGGCACCGGCATCTACACCCGGTCGGGACGCCGCGTCGTCGGCCACGACGGCGTCGAGAACGGGTTTGTCGCGTTTGTCGAGCTGTTTCCGGGCGACGATCTGCGCGTGGGGTTCGCGGGCAACATCCGCACGTCGGCGTACGAGCTCCTCGAGACCGCCATCGGGCGCCTCGTCGCCGGGCGCGACCTGCCCGAGATCCCGGCGCCGGCCCGAATGCAGCTCGAGGCCCGGATCGATCCGTCGATCCCCGGCACCTACCGCGTGCATCCCGGCCTCGCGCTGGTCGTCGAGCAGACCCCGGAAGGAATGGTTCTCACCGGCACCGGCGGCTACCCCACTCCGCTCCTGCACATCGAGGGCGACCGCTGGTTCTACCGTGCGCTCTACGCCGAGGTGCACTTCGAGCGCACGGGGCCGGGGCAGGTGCCCAGCGCCCTCACCTGGACCTCTGTCCAGGGGCGGCAGTTCCAGGTGGCCCGCGAAGAGACCCCCCCGGAGGTACGCTGAGCCATGGGTCATGCCGAGCGATGAGGAGCTGATGCAGGCGGTGCGCAGGGGCGACCTCGAGCAGCTCGGCGAGCTGTTCGAGCGCCACCACCGCCGCGCGTTCGGGTACCTCTGCGGGCTGGGGCTCGACCCATCCAGCGCGGAGGACGCGCTGCAGGAGACGTTCGCCCGCTTGCTCCGCTACCGCAGGAGCTACCGCCCAGAGCAGAAGTTCCTGCCCTGGTTCGTGCGCGTGCTGAGGAACTGCGCTTCCGCACGGTGGCGACGCAACGAGCCGGTGCCGGCGGACCTCGAAGAGGTCGAGGCGCTCGAAGACGCAGTCCAGCCCCTTGCGCTGGACATCGCACACCGAGACCTCCTCGAGCGGGCTCTGCCCACCCTGCCGGAGGCCCAGCGGGAGGTGGTCCTCCTCTCCTACTTCGAGGGGCTCGACGCGTCCGAGATCGGCGCCCTGGTGGGCGCCCGGCCCGGGACCGTGCGCGTGCGCCTTCACCGCGGCCTGCGCGCGCTGCGACAGATCCTCGAGGAGCAGCAGGGTGGCTGACGAGCGGAACCTCCTCGACCTGCTCGGCGACGCGGCGCCGCGCGAGCGCCTGCGCGCAGCGATCGACGCCGACATTCGCGCGACCCGCATGCGCCGTCGCGGTCTCGCGGCGGCGGCCGCGGTGGTCCTCGCCCTGGGGCTCGGCGTGCTCTTTGGCACCCTGCGGGGCCGGCCCGCGCCGACACCCGCGACCGAGGCTGCTGACACCTTCGATCGTCTCGACGTCGCGGCGAGCCTTCTGGGGCGAACGCAGCACACCGCAGCGGACGTCGAGCGCCTCGCCGCCTGGGTCGCGGACGACGCCTCCGTGAACGTCCGCCTTCTGAGCGTGGACGCACTCGCGTCGAGCCCCGAAGGGCGCGAAGCCCTCTCGAGCGTGGATCTCGGAGACGCGCCGCCGATCCTGGTACAGCACCTCCAGGCGTCGCTTGCACGCTGGGGCGGGCCATGAGTCGGGCGCATGCGCTCTCTCCGCCGAAGAGCTGGCCCAGCCTGCTGCTTCTGCTCGGGGCGAGCGCCGCCTTCGCACAGTCGCCCACCGACGCGCCCGCCACCGTCGTGCCGCTGCTCGACCCTGCCCGGCCGTACACGCTCACCGTCCACGTCCACTGGGGCGAGATCGACCTGCGCCCGAGCCCGGGACCCGCCGTCGAGCTCCGTGCGCTGGACGACGATGGCGCACCGGCGCCGGTCCAGCTCCGTCACGAGGGGAACGCGGTGTCGCTGCGGCAGCCGCCGCCCGACGTGGGCTCCTTCGAGAGCGCCAACCTCGCGCTCCTCGTGCCGCCCGGTGGCCAGGTGCACGTTCTCATCGAGCGAGGCGGCAATGTGCGGAGCCAGGGCCTCGACGCCGACCTGGAGGTGAACAATCTCAACGGCTCGGTGGACGTCCTCGACCATACGGGCTCCGCCACGGTGAACGCCACCAACGGCACGATCCGCGCCGAGCTGGTGCAGCCCAACGACCGAGTGATGATGTTCACCACGCTCAATGGCAGCGCGCACCTCTGCCTCGGATCGGGTGCGACACCCGTCGAGCGGAGGGTCCTGCTGAGCACGCGCGAGAACCAGATCGTCACCGACTTCGAGATCACGCGCGCGGCACCCGCACGGAGCGTCCCGGCGGGGTCGGTGCTCACCGAAGGCGCCGACCTCCTCGACGGCACGCTCGGCGGCGGCGGACCGCTCCTGCGCGTGTCCACCGCCAACGGCGACATCCTGCTGCGCCGCTGCCGACAGTGACCAGCCCCCAGGCCGCAGGGCTCAGCCGATGCTGCGACCGCCGTCCACGGGAAGGCAGACGCCCGTCAGGAAGCTCGCCGCATCGGAGGCCAGGAAAAGCACGGCCTCGGCGACATCCAGTGGCTCCGCGAGGCGACCCATCGGGATGGTCGCTGACACCTGAGCCCGCTGCTCCTCGTTGAACGCGTCCACGCCCATCGAGCCCTTCACGAAACCCGTCTCCGACGCCACCGGGTTGACCGCGTTCACGCGGATGCCGTGCGGGGCCACCTCGCCCGCGAGCCCGCGGGTCATGGTCATGACCGCACCTTTTGTCGCGTTGTACGCCGTGATTCCCGGACGCGGGGCGACCGCACCGATGGAAGCGGTGTTCACGATCACTCCGCTCCCCTGCTCGATCATGTGGGGGAGTGCGTACTTGCAGCCGAGGAAGGTGCCTTTGGTGTTCGTATCGAACACGGCGTCGTAGTCCTCCTCGGCGAGCTCCCAGAAGGGCACCACGCGATGTGAGAAGCCGGCGTTGTTCACGAGCACGTCGAGGCGACCGTAGGTGTCGGTCGCCGTCTTCACCATCGCTTCGACCTCCGAGGCGCTGGAAACGTCCGCGCGAACGAACGTCGCTTCGCCTCCGCCCGCCTCGATCTCGGCCGTTGCAGCTCGACCGCCCTCCTCGTTGACGTCGGAGAGCACTACACGCGCACCCTCCTGCGCGAAACGCTCCGCGATCACCTTGCCGAAGCCGGACCCGGCTCCGGTCACGAGAGCCACCTTGCCGTCGAATCTGGACATCTGACGCTCCTCCTACAGCTTTCCGGTGAGCTTGGCGCGGTCGAGCACCGGCTGGTAGAGCCGCAGCGTGGCCGCGTCGACGAGCTGTCCGCCGGCACCACCGGCCCCGGCTCCCTCGGCCACGGACGCGTTGTAGGCGTCGACCATCTTCTGCGCCTGCTCGATCTCGCGCGGCGAAGGCGCAAACACGTCGTTGGCGAGCTCGATCTGACTCGGGTGAATGCACCACTTGCCCACCGCACCGAGCCCGGCCGCCCACGTGGCTTCGCGCTGGTAGCGCTCCGGGTTCTTGAAGTTGCCGAACGGGCCGTCGATCGCGTCGATGCCGTTCGCCCGGCAGGCGGCGAACATGCGCACGCGGTGGGCATGCCAGAGGTCACCCTGGTACCTGAAGTCCTGGCTCAGCTCGTGGCCGAAACGCATGCCCATCGACCCCGCAAGATCGCCGAAGCCGAGAATGAGCGCCTCCATGCGCGGCGAGCAGGCGGCGAGGGCCTCCACGTTCGCAAGTGCCTCGGCCTCTTCGATGAGCGCCTCGAAGCCGATCTTGCGCGTCAGGCCGAGCGCCTGCTCCAGGGAGTCGAGCATGGTCTCGAAGAACCAGACGTCGCGGGGCTGCTTCACCTTCGGGAGGATGAGGATGTCGAGGTTCTCCCCCGCACCTTCGACCACCTCGATCACGTCGTGCACCGCCCACTGCGTGGCGTGGTCGTTGACGCGTACAGCGCGCACCTTGTCGCCCCAGTCGAGCTGGTTGAGCGCCTCGACCGCACTCTTCCGAGCACCGACCTTCTTGTCGGGTGCCGTCGCGTCCTCGAGGTCGAGGAACACCAGGTCGGCGTCGGACTGCGCCGACTTCTCGACGAATCTCTCGTTGGCTGCCGGAACGGCGAGCTCGGAACGTCTCAATCGCATGGGTCGTTTCTCCTAGGACACTAGGTCTTGGCTGGTTGGGTCAGCCCGAACTGCTGCAGGATCTCGCCGCGATGCTCGTCGTGCATGGGCGCACGGTGCCGAACTCCTGCCGGAGTTCGCGTGAACTTGAGCGGCTGGTTGACGATGGTCATGGGTCGGTTGCCTGCGGGCATCTCGACCTCGGCCAACATCTCGCGCGCCGCCGTGTGCTCGCTCTCGAAGATGTCGGCCGCCGTCTGCACGGGTCCACACGGCACGTTGCCGGACAGGGCGTCGATCACCTCCTGGCGCGAATGGCCGGCGATCCACTCGCCGACGACCTCCTCCACGAACGGACGGTTGTCGCGGCGCGCACCCGGGCTGCGCGTGCGCTCGTCGTCCTTGAGGTCGGCACGGTCCATCGCATCACACAGAAACTCCCACTGCGCCGGGTTGGGGGCGGCAATCGCCACCCCGCCGTCTTTCGCCGGGTAGATGCCAAACGGCGTCAGGCTGAAATGGTGCTTGCCGCGGGGGCCGAGCTGTTTCGGCTCGTGGGCCCCGTAGTTCGCGAACAGCGTCTCGCAGAGGAAGTTGACCGCATCGACCATGGCCACGTCGAGGAACTGGCCTTCGCCCGTGTTGCGCGCGTGGTGCACCGCCGCGACGACACCGAGAGCCATGAGCGTGCCCGGAAAGAGGTCACCGACGCTCGCACCGCCGGGGTATCCCCCCGGGCCGTTGATGTGCGCAAAACCGCCCATCGCCTGCGCGACGATGTCGAAGGCGGGCCAGTCCGCATAGGGGCTTTCGCCGGTGCGCGGGTCGCCGAAGCCGCGCAGCGCGGCATACACGATCTTCGGATTGCGCTCCCGAATCACCTCGTAGCCGAGGCCCAGCCGGTCCATCACGCCCGCGCGCATGTTCTCCGTCACGGCGTCGGCCTTCTCGCACAGCTGCAGGAAGAGCTCGCGGTCCGCCTCGTTCTTGAGGTCGAGGGCGATGCTGCGCTTGTTGCGGTTGATGCTGAGGAAGTAGCCGCCGTAGTCACAGCCCTCGTCGCCCGAGCCGACACGAGCATAGTTCTCCGGAAACGGCGGCCCTGGCCGCGACATGTCGCCCTTCGGCGGTTCCACCTTGATCACGTCGGCCCCCAGGTCGGCGAGGATCGCGGTGCCGTAGGGGCCCGCAAGCGCCATGGTGCAGTCGATGACCGTGATGTCGGACAGCGGGCCCGTCCGTTGACCGTCACCCATCTTGGCCCCCGCGTCGGCCCAGGCCAAAGCCCCCTGGTTTCCGCCGATCGCTGCGCTGCGGGCGCCGCGCGCACCCCGCCAAGGAAGGCACTACCGCTCCCCCCAGTGGGAGCGCCGCTTGATCAGCACCTCGCGCTCGCCTTCGAAGACGACCGTGCCGTCCTGCTTCAGGCCCCAGTGCTTGAAGCGCACGACGCCCGCGTCCTCACGGTCCGCGTCGCGCACCTCCTGCACCTCGGTGTAGGCGGTCAGGGTGTCGCCGAGGAAGACGGGGGCGCGGAACTTGAGGCCGTCGAGGCGCAGCTCCACGAGAGCATTCTCGGCGGTGTCCTGCGTCGCGAGGCCGATGACCGTGGAACCGGTGACGAGCCCGAACACGAGCCGCTGGCCGAAGTTCGACGCCTGCATCTTCTGCTCGTTGAAGTGGCCGTCGGCGGTGTTCATGACGAGCTTGGTCAGCAGCTGGCTCTCGACCTCCTCGATGGTGGTGCCGCGCGCGTGACGCATCTTCTGCCCGGGCTCGTAGTCTTCGAAGTAGGTGCTCTGGCCGACGAGCGCGGAGACAGGGGTCGTCGTGTCACTCACTGGGAGCCTCCTTCCGCTTCGCCACGAGATTGGTGCGCTGATAGCTCAGCACGAGCTCACCACGCTGGTTCTTCGCCTCCGTGCGCCACGTGACGATGCCAAACTGCGGGCGCGACCCGGATTCGCGCCGGTCGACCACCGTGCTGCTGGCGGTGACGGTGTCTCCCGGCCGCATCGGCCGGTGGAACTCCACGTCGTTGACACCGAGGAAAGGCCCCCCAGACTCCGACAGGTCCTCCACCGACAGCCCGACCACGGTGCAGAGCACGAGCAGCGGGTCCAGCAGCACCCCGTCGTGGCCGTGCGCCTTCGCGTACTCCTCGTTGAAGTAGAGCGGCACGAAGCGCAGGCACGTGGTGGCAAACAGGGCGTTGTCCGCCTCGGTGAGGGTTCGGCCCCAGTGATGCTGGAATACCTGCCCGTCGGCGAAGTCCTGGTAGCGATGGCCCTTCTTGACGAGGGGAAAGGTCGAAAAGTCTGGATCTGCCACGGCGGCCTCCTGGAGGAGTCGAGCAGGCGACGGGCCATTCTGCGCCCGCCCGGCGGCGGAGCTCTTCACGCGCCCGAACGCACGAGCTGGTCCGGATGTGGGCGCAGTTGTACCATAAACTTATTGATCAGCCAATTAAGAAGATGTATCTTGTGTCCAGCACCCACGACGAACGGACTCGACGACGATGACCGCCCCCGCCACCAAGGCGAAGCCACAGGCCAGAGCCCGCCGCTCCCAGAAGGAGCGCACCGAGACCGCGCACCGGCGCATGATCCGCGCCGCGACGAAGCTGATCTCGCGCCGGGGGTACACGAAGACGACCCTCGCCGAGGTCGGCCGCGAGGCGGGCTACACGGGCGGCCTGGTGAGCCACCACTTCGGCTCCAAGCAGGGCCTGCTCGACGCCCTCGTCCACCACCTCGCGCAGCGCTTCCTCCAGGACCAGATCACGCCGGCCGTGGAGGGTCTTCCCGGTCTCGAACGCCTCGAGGCATACGTCGACACCTACGTCGACGAGCTGGACCTGCGGCCGGGGCGCATGAAGGCGCTGTACGTGCTCATGGGCGAAGCTCTCGGCCCGGTGCCCGAGATCCGCGACGTCTTTGCCCGCGTCACCGAGGGCATGCGTCGCAACGTCATCGAGTGGACCGAGCTCGGCATCGAAGACGGCAGCATCCGCCCGGACGCCTCTCCGGAGGCCACCGCGCTGCTCATCGTCTCCATGCTGCGCGGCATTTCGAACCAACGCATGCTCGAGCCCGCGGCGGTCGACATCGACCTGGCCCGTCAGAGCCTGCAGGCTGCCCTACGTCAGAACCTGGAGCCGCGCGCAACCCAAGCCAAAGGGTCGCGCCGCAAGAACGGCGGCTCCGAGCACTGAGCTGCACACTCCACCTCATCTGAACCCCGAGGAGACCGACATGAACGTCCCCCCCTCCAACACCGCCGGCTACATGACGCCCGAGCGCGAGATGCTCAAGAGCGTCGCGCGCGAGTTCACCGACAAGGAGGTCCTGCCGGTCGCCAACGAGCTCGACCCACAGAAAGGGATCATCCCGCAGGACCTCATCGACAAGATGGGTGACCTGGGCTTCTTCGGCATCGTCATCCCGGAGGAGTACGGCGGCGCAGGCCTCGGTGCGTTCGAGTACTGCCTCGTCGCCGAGGAGCTCGCCCGCGGCTGGATGAGCGTGGCCTCGCTCATCGCCCGGGGCAACAGCTTCTACCGCTCCATTCCAGGCAGCGGCGAAGTGCGCGAGCAGCGCATCCGGCAGATGGCCGAAGGCAGGTATCTCGGCGCACTCGCCATGTCTGAGCCCGAGGTCGGCTCCGACATCAGCTCCATCACGTGCCGGGCGCGCCAGGAGGGCGACGAGTGGGTGATCACCGGCAACAAGTACTGGTGCACGTTCGCCGACGGCGCCGACTTCCTCCAGGTCATCGCGCGCACCGAGAGCACGGAAGACGGCAAGCAGCATCAGGGGCTGACGGGGATCTCGCTCGAGAAGGAGAAGGGCTCCCTGCCCGAGGGAGTCACGGGCTCCCCCATCCCCAAGATCGGCTACCACGGGTGGAAGACCTGGGAGCTGCACTTCGACAACGTGCGGGTCCCCATGGCCAAGCACCAGAAGGAGTCGAAAGGCAAAGCCTTCTACAGCATGACCCGCGGCCTGCAGGCCGCGCGCGCGCACACCGCGGCCCGATCGATCGGGCTGGCACAGGGAGCGCTCGAGCAGGCGATCGCCTACTCGAAGGAGCGCATCCAGTTCCGGCGCCCCATCGCCGACTTCCAGGCGATCCGTTTCAAGATCGCCAACATGGCGACGGAGGTCGAGGCCGCCCGCCAGCTCAACTACTCGGTCTGCGCCAAGATCGACACGGGGGTCGACTGCGCCAAAGAGGCAGCGATGGTGAAGTACTACGCCGCCGAGATGTCCGAGCGCGTCGCCTCCGACGCACTCCAGGTGCTGGGCGGCGCCGGGTACACCACGGACTACCCGGTCGAGCGCTACTGGCGCGACGCCCGGCTCACCAAGATCTTCGAGGGAACCTCGGAGATCATGCAGAAGATCATCTCCGACGCGATCCTCGGCAAGCCCAGCAGGAAGTAGCCGAACAACCGACAAGCAGGAGTCCGATCATGGTCGCGACCGCACAGACGCCCGACGCCGAGCATCCTCTCCCCACCCGCCTGTGGGAGCGCTACGGTGAGCTTCGGCTCACCGACGTGCCGGACCGTGCGCAGCAGGTCGCCAGCCAGTGCGTGCTCGACTGGATCGCCTGCGCGCTCGCCGGCAGCCGCGAGCCGCTCTCGGAGATCCTGCGTGCAGAGTACGCGGGGCAGACCGGGCCCGCCTCGATCCTCGGCACCGACGACAAGGCACCCACGACCGTGGCGGCCCTCCTCAACGGCGCTGCAGGACACGCGCTCGACTTCGACGACACCCACAGCGCCATGGGCGGGCACCCCACCGTGCCCGTGCTGCCGGCCGCGCTTGCGGTCGCCGAGGAGATCGGTGCCACCGGCGCACAGCTACTCGCCGCCTACATCGTCGGCGTGGAGATCGAGTCACGGGTCGGCGCGCTGTTCGCCGGCGACACCTACCGGCGCGGCTGGCACTGCACGGGCACCCACGGCATCTTCGGCGCGGCAGCGGCCGTGTGCCATCTGCTCGGCGCCGACACGGAGACCTTCGGGCGGGCGTTTGGCCTCGCCGGCTCCCAGGCGAGCGGGCTCAAGATCAACTTCGGCACGATGACCAAACCCTTCCACGCCGGCCACGCCGCGGAACGTGGAGCTCTCGCGGCGCGGCTCGCGCTGCGTGGCTTCACCGCGAGGCCCGAGGTCGTCGAGGGCAAGCAGGGGATGGCCGAGGCGACCTCCTCGGGAGCCGAGCTCAGGTGGGATCGCTTCGACCGGTTCGAAGACGAGTGGCTCATCGAGGAGACCCTCTTCAAGTACCACGCGGCCTGCTACCTCACACACTCCGCCATCGAGTCGGTCCACCTGCTCAAGCAGGAGCTCGGTCGGCCGATCGTCGCCACGGACGAAGTCGAGCAGGCGGTCGTGACCGTCCATCCCGGAAACCTCGACGTCTGCGGTATCCCACGACCCACCACCGGGCTCGAGGCCAAGTTCAGTTTGACCGCCACGACCTCGCTCGCGCTCCTCGGCGAGAACACGTCCGACATCGACCTCTTCGTGGACGCCACGGTGGCTCGGCCCGAGGTCCAGAGTCTGATCGAGAAGGTCGACGTGCAGACTGATGAGACGCTGGCGCACACGCAGGCGCGGGTCGAGGTGAAGACCACCGCCGGCACCGGTGCCGGGACCTTCGACACCGGTGTGCCTGCCAGCGACCTCGACCTCCAGGGCCAGAAGCTGCAGGCGAAGTTCGACGCTCTCACCCGGCCCATCCTCGGGGACGCCGCACAACAGATGGCGCAGAACGCTCTTGGCGTCGCTCGACTTCCGAGCGTCGCACCGCTCGTGAACGGCGCGCCGTAGCGACAGATGAGCGAGCACCCGTTCGACCAGTCGTTCCTCCCGATCATGGACGAGGCCTTCGCCCGGCACGATGAGAAGGTCTACCTCCAGTTCGGCTCCGAGAGCTACTCCTACCGGCAGGTGGACGAGCTGTCCGCGCAGTGCGCACAGCGCCTCCGGGAGGCGGGGTTCGAAGAAGGCTCCAAGGGGGCCGTGTACAGCCTCAATTCGGCGCTCTCCTTCATCGCCGCGCTCGGCCTGCTGCGCGCCGGCGGCGTCTGGATTCCCGTCAACCCCCGCAACGCACCCAAGGACAACGTCGACATCCTCACGAAGTTCGGATGTGAGGCGCTGTTCTTTCAACAGGCCTTCGCAGAACCGGCGCGGCAGACCTCGGACAACCTGGGTGGACTTGCAGTCGAGGTCGCCTTCGACCCAGCAGCGACGCCAGATCCGACGCGAGAGCCGGACCCACTGTTCCTGGATTGGATCGAGGGCGCTCCCACCCTGCCGCCTCCGACGAGACGCCAGGGCAGAGACACGCTCACCATCCCCATGACCGGCGGCACGACCGGCCTGCCGAAGGGCGTCATGCTGAGCCACCGCAACCTGAGCGCCATCAACCACGCGATGACGGAGCGCTACGGGGACCGCAAGCCCGTCATCCTCTGCGCTGCACCCATGACGCACGTCGGTGGCCGCATCGCCCTCACGTCGATGACCGCCGGCGCGCGCTGCGTCATCCTGGACAAGGTCGATCCCCAGGTCATTCTCGAGGTCATCGAGAAGGAGCGCATCACCGACTTCTTCCTGCCGCCGACCGCCATCTACACCCTCATCGAGCAGCCCAACCTCCACGAGTTCGACCTCTCGAGCCTGGTGACGCTGAGCTACGGCTCGGCGCCGATGCCGGTCGAGCGCATCAAGCGCGCCATCGAGCGGATCGGCCCGGTGCTGCGGGGTGGCTACGGGCAGACCGAATGCCCCATGTTCATCAGCACCCTGCCCACGGAAGAGCACTTCCTGGGCGGTGACCCCGATCGTGGCTTCGCTCCCGACGAAGTTCTCGGCAGCGTGGGCCACGCCACCGCGATCTCCGAGATCGCCATCATGAGTGACGACGGTGAGCTGCTCGGCCCGCACGAGAGCGGCGAGGTGGTCGTGCGCGGGCCGATGGTCTCCGAGGGCTACTACGAGGCCCCGGAGGAGACGGCCAAGGTCCGGCGAGGCGGCTGGCACCTGACGGGTGACATCGGCTTTCTCGACGAGAACGGCTACCTCACGCTCGTCGACCGCAAGAAGGACATGATCATCACCGGCGGATTCAACGTCTACTCGGCCGAGGTCGAGAAGGTGCTCATGGAGCTGCCGGGCGTCGCATTGGCTGCCGTCTTCGGGATCCCCGACGAGACGTGGGGCGAGGCGGTGCACGCGGTCGTGGTCCGGGATCCGCAGTCGTCGGCGAGCGCCGAGGCGCTCCTCGCCGACGCAAAGGAGCGGCTCGGCGGCGTCAAGACGCCCAAGAAGATCGACTTCGCCGACGAGCTCCCCCGCACCGCGGCCCTCAAGATCGACAAGAAGGCGCTGCGCGCGCCGTACTGGGAGGGCCGGGCCCGCCAGGTCTGACCCGGGCCGCGGCTCCGCGAGGAGATGCTCCTTCGGGAGCCGGGGATCGCAGCGGAGGGGTCATCCACGAGGAGCTAACGATGAGCGAGAAGAAGATCTGTGTCGTCGGCTGCAGCGGTTTCGTGGGCAGCCACGTGACCGCGCAGCTCCTGGAGCGTGGCTACGACGTCCGCGGCACGTTGCGCGACCCGAACGGTGCGAAGGCCCAGTGGCTCCGCAGCGAGATCGGCGAGCCACCGCGCCTCGAGCTGGTCGCAGCCGAGCTCGGCGACCCGGCAAGCCTCGCCGCGGCACTCTCCGGTTGCGACGGTGTCATCTCGTGTGCCGGAACCGAGACGCAGGAGCCGGAGACGATCGATCTGATGGTCGGAGGGGCCCGCGCGATCCTCGCCGCCGCCGAGGAGGAAGGGATGGCCGCCGCCGTGTTCACGTCGAGCACCGGCTCGACCAACCCACCCGGTGGTGACCCGGAGGTCAAGAACGAGGTCGACCACTGGTCCGACCCCGACGCGCAGCAGGCGGCCGGCAAGTTCTCTCCCGCGGCCAAGACCCTGATGGATCGGGAGATCGTCGCACGCAACGACGCCGGCGGGCTCCGCGCGTGTACCTTCAACCCCTCCATGATCACCGGCCCCGCGTTCTCGCCCGAGCCCACGGGCGGCATGCGCTTCGTGGCCGCCGTGCTATCGGGCGAGCGAATGAAGGACGGCGCACCCAACGGCTCGATGTCGTTCATCGACGTCCGCGATCTCGCCGCCCTCCACATTGCGGCCCTCGAGAACGAGACGGCGCGCGGTCGCTACTTCGGCGTCAAGAGGAGCTGGCACTGGGTCGAGGTTCTGCAGACGCTCGAGCAGGTCTGCCACGAGCGCGGCATCGCCTATGCAGCGCCGCCACCACCCGAGGGAGAGCTCGCCCGGCCGACCACCTTCGACCTGAGCCGTCAGAAGTCGCTTGGCGTCGAGGTCCGCGATCTACCGGCCATGTTCCACGGTGTCCTCGACGAGCTGGAGAGACGAGGGATGTTGCCGTGACCCCGGAGACTCGAATGCCCCTCGACCTCACCTTCGACGGCCGCCTCCGCATTCCACTGATCGTGGCGCCGATGTTCCTAGTGTCGTGCCCGCAGCTGGCGCTCGCCGCGTGCTCGCGCGGTGTCATGGGCAGCTTCCCCGCCCACTCCACCCGCACGCGCGAGGTGTTCGCGGAGTGGCTCGAGGAGATGAAGCAGGGCATGGTCGCGCTCGAAGCCGAGGGGGTGAGGCCGGCGCCGTACGCCGTCAACCTCGTCGTTCATCCCACGAACGAGCGCTACCCCGGCGATCTCGAGCTGTGCATCGAGCACGAAGTGTCCGTCATCCTCACGTCCAAGGGTGCACCACACGACGTGTTCGACCAGATCCACGCGTACGGTGGCGTCGCCTTCCACGACATTGCGTCCCGTCGCCACGCCGAGAAGGCGCTCGAGGCCGGGGCCGACGGGCTCATCGCGGTGTGCGGCGGTGCCGGCGGCCACTGCGGCACCGTGAACCCGTTTGCGCTGGTCAACGAGGTGCGGGAGATCACCGACAAGCCGATCATCCTGGCGGGCTCCCTGAGCACCGGGCGCGACATCGTGGCTGCGCAGGCCATGGGCGCCGACATGGCGTACATGGGCACCCGGTTCATCGCCTCCCCCGAGAGCCTCGCGCCCAGCGAGTATCGGGACGCACTGTTCGCAGCCACGGCCAAGGACGTCTACCTCACGTCCGCCCTCGACGGCTTCCCCGCCAACTTCCTGGCCCCGAGCATCCAGGAGGCGGGCATCGATCTCGCCGACCTCGCCGTCGTGCCCCCCGGCGAGGTGATCGAGCGCCCGGAGGCCAGAGGTCGCTACAAGAAGATCTGGTCGGCCGGCCACGGAGTCGGCATGGTGCAGGAGAGCGTGCCGGCCGCGGCCCTCTGCGACCAGATCATCGGCGAGTACGAGTCGGCCCGCCAGGCCGTGTGTGGAGCGCTGTCATGAAGGTGAGCGACGCGGTCCTCACCCGCCGCACCATCCGCGGCTTCCGCACCGACCCAGTGCCCGCCGAGACGATCCGCGAGATCGTGGATCTCGCCCGGCACGCACCCTCCAACAGCAACACCCAGCCCTGGCACCTCGCGGTGGTCTCGGGTGCGGCGCGGCAGCGGCTCGAGCGCGAGATCTTCGAGGAGATCGACGCGGGCACCAAACCCTACCCCGCCTTCCCGCCCGGCGGCTCGGGCCTCCAAGGCGACTACAAACAGCGGCAGCGCGACTGCGCGGCCCGCTACTACGGCGTGATGGGTATCACCATGGACGACAAGGCTGCGCGGCGCGATCTGGCGCGACGGAACTGGAACTTCTTCGGTGCGCCACACGCGGCGTTCCTGTCGATGCCGGAGACCATGCACCGCGCCAACGCCATCGACCTCGGCATCTTCCTGCAGACCCTCATGCTGCTTTTGGTCGAGCGCGGGATCTCCTCGTGCCCCCAGGGAGCTTTGGCCGCCTACCCGGGCCCGGTGAAACGTATCGCGCATGTCCCGGAAGGCAACGCCATCCTCTGCGGCCTCTCCTTCGGATACGCCGACGAAGAGGCACGCATCAACGAGACCCGCATGGACCGCGAGCCGCTCGACACCGTCGCCTCGTTCGTCGACTGACCGGACCCGCCGCTACCGGCCGAAACCGACCCTGTAGGTGACGATGACGTTGCGCTTGGGCTGCGGCCTGAAGGAGCCGATGTTCGTGAACTCGGCGTAGAGCTCGTCCGTCAGGTTCTGGACGAGCACGCCAACTCGGTGGCTCTGGAAGCTCGTCTCGAACAGCTGGAACGACGCACCGATGCTGTGGACGGTGAACGACGGCAGCTCCTCGCCGACCGTCGGCACCGGATCACCCGGCTCGAGCACCGCGCGCTCCGACGAGTTGTGCCGCACCCGGTACTCCACGTTCCACCGCGGCTTGTCCCAGCGCAGCCAGGCGTTGTACTTCTCGCTCGGAACGTCTCCCGTGGGAGGGTTGTCGCTGTCGACCCGCTCGCTGTCGAGGAAGGTCACGTTGCCCCCCACGCTCAGGGCGGATCCGAAGCGATATCCACCCGACAGCTCGACGCCCTCGACCGTGGTGCGGTCGACGTTGCGCTGCTGCACCACGAACTGCACCCCGGAGCGCTGGATCAGCGTCTGGAGGTCCTGGGGTAGGAGCGCGATCTCTGCAGGCGAGAGGAAGTCCTGGATGATGCCGTCGTCGATCTCGTTGCGGAACGCGACAGCTTCGAAGAACGCGCGGGGGCCGCGATGCTTGACGCCCAGGTCGATGTACTCGCTCGTCTCCGACTCGAGGTCCGGGTTGAGGAGCTGGTAGCCGAGACCCTCCGGCGTGATGCCGTTGAACAGGCGCTCGACGATGTTGGGGGCGCGGAAGGCCGTCCCCACCGACCCCATCAGGCGCCAGGTGTCATTCAGGGCATAGATGGCGTTGACCGAGCCGACGATCTGGTCGTCGTCGAAGTCGAGGCCGGAGATGTCCTTGCCGGGCGTCGGCTGCGCCCGCGTCTCGACGTTCTGGTACCGCACTCCCGCGATGAGGCTCAGCCGGTCGCTGGCTTCGATCTCGTCCTGCACGAAGACGCCGTAAGTCCGGTTCTCGGCGTTCGGCGTGTTCGCCAGACTGCTGGTGTCGGTGAACTCGCACTCGAACGGAGGCACGAAGTCGATGCACGTGAAGCCCGGGATGACGCCGATCACCGATGGCGGGAACGGGAAGCGGAACGTGGACGCCGTGATCGTGCTGTCGGTGTTCTCCAGCTCGTCCTCCACCGCGTCCACTCCGAAGGTGAACAGCTGACGCGAGCCCACCGCGCGGGTCCCCTCCGCGCGCAGGCCCATCGTCTCGACGTCAGTGAAGTTGAGCGTGTCGATCTCGATGTCCGACGGCGGTGCTCCCGGGAAGATCGACCCGATGTTGATGAAGGCGTCGAAGGCCAGCTCCCGCTCGTTCTGCTGGTGGTACACCCGCACGTCGAAGGTGTCGAGACCACTGTCGAACCCGCCGCCCGACCACGAGAGCACCTGCCGCTCGAAGTCCTGGAACGGGTAGAAGATGCGGGTCTGGGTGCCGTTGAAGTCGGGGTCGATCACCGCGGGGTCGACGAAGCCGAAGCCGAACTCCCCTGCCTCGTACCGGTGCAGCTGCAGCCGCAGCTCCTGACGCTCCGTGGCCTGGAGGCCGAGAATCCCCGAGAGGCTCTCGTCCTCGATGCCGGTGTCGAACACCCGCTCTTCGTCGGCGAGGCGGACGTTGCCGAAGGAGCCGGACGCCGCCTCGTAGTCTTCTGCGGAGCGGTCCGTGTAGTTGAGCGCGTAGGAGAGCCTGTCCTGGCGCCCAGACAGGCTCACGCCGAGCTTCTCCTGCTCGTCGGCGGAGGAGTAGCGGCCGCTCAGACCCACGCGGAGGCTCTCCCTCTGATCGGAGGGCAGCCGCGTGATCAGGTTGAACACCCCTCCCACCGCGCCGCTGCCATAAAGCACCGACGACGGCCCGCGCACGATCTCGACCGACTGGAGCTGCTCGAGGTCGACGACGCCGGTGATCTCGCCGAAGTCGGCCTGGCGACGCGGGTTGTTCACCAGGAGCCCGTCCTGCAGGAACAGAATCCGCTGGCCTCGCTGGCCGCGGATGACGGGCCGCACCTGGTTCGCGCCGACGCCGTTGACGTCGACCCCCGCCTCGGTGACGAGCAGCTCCGCGGCATTGTTGACCGGCCGCTCTTCGAGATTCTCGATGACGGAGACGGACACCGGCACCTCGAGGGTGTCGACCTCGCGCAGCGTGGCCGTGACGGTCGTCGTCTCGGTGAAAGGAGCGGGGACGACCTCGTCGTCGCTCGCCTGCTGGCCCAATGCTGGGATCGGCAATGCCGGTAGGAACAGTATGAACCCCCAAAAGAGTGGGCTGAGGATGTGAACGCGGGTCATCTCGAACCTCCTGGCTGTCGGCCAAGCCGTGCTTTCGACGGCCCCGAGTCCGGGGGCCAGCGAAAGGCTAGCTAGCGGTCCTACTCCAAGTGTCACCGGACGATCACGGATCGTCCGGATCGACGCCTCGTCCAGGATCGCCCGTCTGCTCTTGCAAAACGCAGATCAGTCAGGAGTACCGAAGTCTCTCCCCTCGCGCCGACTCAGCTTCAAGGTGCGCTTGCCCCCGGGACGTTCGACGAGGGCACAATGCGGAGCCGAAGAAACCCATCGAGAGGGGGTCCCTCTCGCCGGCAAGTCCACCAACGTTCGAACGCCTCACCAGCTAGAGGCGGGAGACGAAAGCAAGGCGAGCCAGATCGTATCGAGGGCCACCGTGGCACAGCCCAACATCGTCGAGTACACGAAGCGCTGCTCTTGCACTCCAGCCGGCTTGGGGCGAAGCACCATGGAGGCAACGAGCACCGCTACCAGCAAGAGGAGCAGACTGAACCCCGCGGTGAGCGCGTCGGCCAAGAACCAGCGATACAGACCACATCCGTAGAAGCCACTGTCAGCCATCCAGGTCTGCCAACTCAGCGCGACGGCGAGAACGGAAGGCAACCACCACGCCGCATTACGGGTGCGGACGTGCCCAATCGCTCCTAGAAGAAGAAGAGCGAGTGAGACGGGCCCAAGTCGCAGGCCGTCGGCGAGGAGACCGTCGAGCCGTAGCCGCTGCACGACGTCGCAAGAAGTCCGAGAAAGGGGAACATGGCGTCTCCTCGACGCGGGGGATGGTTGCAGTACCGTCCCCCTTCTTCGACTCAGTAGCGCGCGTCCGGTTCCCAGTCGACCGAGTCAAAACGGAACGCCATAGAGGCTGAGCCTTGACCGAGACGTTCGTGACAGCGGCTCAGCCCCCAGACTCCTCCTCACCCTCCGGCTGGAGCTTGTCCTGCGTCTTCGTCTCGAAGTCGCTCGCGTCGTGCCGCTCGTGCAGCTGCGACTCCGGCTTGCCCCACGCGCGGTTGACCATGCGGCCCCGCTGGACCGCAGGACGCTCGCCGATCTGGCCGGCCCAGCGGAGCACGTTCTCGTAGGTGTGCGCCTCGATGAACTCACCGGCCTCGTAGAGCACTCCCGTCGCCAGGCCGCCGTACCAGGGCCAGATGGCCATGTCGGCGATGGAGTACTCGGCGCCCGCCATGTACTCGGCGTCCGCCAGGTGCCGGTCGAGCACGTCGAGCTGACGCTTCACCTCCATGGTGAACCGATCGATCGCGTACTGGATCTTGACCGGAGCGTAGGCGTAGAAGTGGCCAAAGCCGCCGCCGAGGTACGGCGCGCTCCCCATCTGCCAGAAGAGCCAGTTCATGCACTCGGTACGACCGGCGTGGTCCTTCGGCACGAAGGCACCGTCGAATTTCTCCGACAGGTAGGTCAGGATGGAGCCCGACTCGAACACGCGCGTCGGCGGGTTGGTGCTGTGGTCGACCATCGTCGGAATCTTGGAGTTCGGGTTGGCCGCCACGAAGCCACTGCCGAACTGGTTCCCTTCGCCGATGTTGATGATGTAGGCGTCGTACTCCGCGCCGTCGTGCCCCTGCGCCAGCAGCTCTTCGAGCATGACCGTCACCTTCACGCCGTTGGGCGTGGCGAGCGAGTAGAGCTGGATCGGGTGCTCGCCGACCGGAAGCTCCTTGTCGTGGGTGGGCCCTGCGATGGGACGGTTGATGTTGGCGAAGCGGCCGCCGCTGCCCTCCTCCCACTTCCAGACCTTGGGGGGCGTGTACTCGGACTCGGTCATGGTCTTTCTCCTGACGCGCCGGGAGCGCCCGGCATTCTCTTGTGTCGTCCTTCGTGCGAGTGGAGGGACTTTATCTCCAGGCCACGTGCGGAGCGGGGAGACGCATTCTGTTCGGGAGGTCCGCTCGGTCGGATCGGTCTTCGGCCCGCGAAGCCCCGCCTCAGCCACCCGCATCCAGCGCCGCAACCTGCAGGCGCACCAGATCGTCGAGCGCCCGCCGCAGCTCGTCGGCATCGGCCGCGTGGGCCTTGAGACCGGCTGCCGACGCCGCGAGATGGCGGGCCAGTCGCTCCGGCGTCATGCCGATCTTCGCGATGCGCGCGGCATGCGGCTCGAGGATCTCCTCTGTGAGCGCACAGTAGCGGGCTTTCGACTCTTCCATCACGTCGGCCCCCGCTGCCGCTGCACCCTCCAGAAGATCTTTGGCGTCCGGCTGGGAGTAGATGCGCACGAACGGCTCGAGAGTCGTCTTCTCGAGCACCAGACGCAGCTGGGCACCGAGATCGGTCGCGCTCTCGAGGCCCGCTTCGATCTCCGCCGCCGTCGTCCGGGCCATCGCGATCATCGCGGCCCGGAGAATCGCTTCCTTGTTCGGGTACGAACTATAAAGAGTCTGCCGCGACATCCCGGCCTGTTTGGCGATGTCGGCCATGGTGGTGCGCTTGTAGCCGTAGCGATCGAACAGCTCCCGCGCGGCCGCAAGGACCCGCTCGTCTTTGGTCGGCTTCGCTTCCGATGCCTCACTTTGCGGCATCTTCACATTTTGACAGATTCCGTCGAGATGTCTAGACTCGGAAAACTGGTCCGACAACGTCTGCTCAACGAGAGGAGCCCTCCCCACATGGCCATCGCATTCAAACTCAACGGCAAGGCGACCACGGTCGACGTGCCGGCCGACATGCCGCTCCTCTGGGTGCTGCGTGACGGCCTCGACATGAAGGGCACCAAGTTCGGCTGCGGCCGAGCCCTCTGCGGCGCGTGCACCGTGCACGTCGACGGCAAACCCCAGCGCAGCTGCCGCCTCCCCGTCTCGCGCGTGGAAGGCAAGGAGATCACCACCATCGAAGGTCTTTCGCCCGACGGCAGGGCGCCAGTCCAGATTGCGTGGCAGGAGATCGACGTCCCGCAGTGCGGCTACTGCCAGGCGGGCCAGATCATGAGCGCCACGGCACTCCTGGCCGAGAACCCGAAGCCGACGGACGCCGACATCGACCAGGCGATGAGCCAGAACGTCTGCCGTTGCGCAACGTACACCCGGATCCGCACGGCCATTCACCGCGCCGCCGAGATCGCGGCCGAAGGTGCATCCGGAGGCGCCGACGCCACCGGCGCGGGCGCCGGCGAGAGGAGGGACCGATGAACATACCTCGCACGAAAGAGCCCCAGCCTCTCTCCCGCCGCGGCTTCCTCCAGGCGAGCGCACTGGCCGGCGGCGGTCTGCTGCTCGGCGGCACCTTTGCGGTACCGGGCCGCGCGGGCGCCGCAGCCGACACCGCCAGCGCGGTGGTGAACGCCTTCGTCAGCATCACGCCGGACAACGTCGTCACGATCATGGCCCAGAACCCGGAGATCGGGCAGGGCGTCAAGACGATGCTCCCGATGCTCATCGCCGAGGAGCTCGACGTGCCATGGGAGCAGGTACAGGTCGAGCAGGCCGACTACGACGGCTCGAAGTACTCCGGCCAGTTCGCCGGCGGCAGCATGGCCACCCCGATGCACTACGAGAACATGCGGCGCATGGGCGCGGCCACGAAGGCCATGCTCGTCGAGGCAGCCGCCAAGGAGTGGGGCACCGCTCCTACGAAGATCACGGCAGCTGACGGCAAGCTCACCTTCAAGAAGAAGGAGGCGACGTACGGTGAAATGGCCTCGGCCGCAGCCAAGGTCACGCCACCCAACGCCCGGAGCCTGCCGCTGAAGGACCCAAGCACCTTCAAGATCATCGGCCAGCCGATCGGCGGGGTGGACAACCCCAAGATCGTCACAGGCCGGCCTCTGTTCGGGATCGATGTCGAGCTCCCCGGCATGAAGTACGCGGTGCTCGAGCGTTGCCCCGTCCACGGCGGGAAGGTGAAAGAGGCCAACCTCGACGCGGTGCTCGCCGCTCCGGGCGTCACGCAGGCGTTTGTCATCGACTCCGGCGACAGTCCTCTGGGCGCCATGGGATCTGCGGTGGTCGTCAACGGCGTCGCCATCGTCGGCGACTCCTGGTGGCTCGTCAACGAGGCTCGCAAGAAGCTCGACGTGACGTGGGACGAGGGTGAGACCAAAACCCAGAGCACCGTCTCGTTCGACGCGCAGGCGGAGGCGCTCTCCAAAAAGGCACCCGAGCAGGTGATGAAGGCGGACGGCGATGCATCGGCTGCCCTCGCGGGAGCCGCAAAGACCGTGCAAGCCGCCTACTCGTACCCGTTCCTCGCGCACGCGGCTCTCGAACCGGGCAATACGACCGCGCACTGGAAGGGCGGGGAGATCGAGGTCTGGAGCCCATCCCAAACTCCGCAGATGGCGAACCGCGATCTGGCGAAGCTCATGGGCATCGGCGAAGACAAGGTCACCTTTCACCTCACGCGCATGGGTGGTGGCTTCGGCCGCCGGCTCTACTACGACTACGTCCTCGAGGCGGCTCTCATCGCGAAGCAGGTCGACGCACCCGTCAAGCTGCTTTGGAGCCGCGAGGACGACACGCGCCACGACTACTTCCGTCCGGGTGGCTACCACTACTTCGAAGGTGGGGTCGACGCGGCCGGCAAGCTGACCGCCTGGAAGGACCACTTCGTGTCCTTCGGCAAGGGCAACAACTTCGCGCCGAGCGCGAACATGGCGCCCAACGAGTTCCCGCAGGCCTTCGTGCCGAACTTCGAGCTCGGCACCTCGAAGATGGAGCTCGGCGTGATCACAGGCGCGCTTCGCGCTCCCACGAGCAACGCCATCGCCTTCGTGGTGCAGTCGTTCGTCGACGAGCTGGCGCACGCGGCCGGCAAGGACCCGCTGCAGTTCCGGCTCGACCTGCTCGACTCCGCCACAGAAGGCGCCCGTACGGCGTTCGATCCGCAGCGGATGAAAGCCGTGCTCGAGACGGTGCGCGACCAGTCCGGATGGGGCAAGGCCAACCTGCCCGAGGGCACCGCCCAGGGCGTGGCGTTCCACTTCAGCCACCGCGGCTACTTCGCCGAGGTGGTGCAGGCGAGCGTCACGAAAGAAGGGGAGCTCTCGGTCGACAAGATCTGGGTGGCCGGCGACGTCGGCAGCCAGATCATCAACCCGAGCAACGCCGAGAACCAGGTCCAGGGCGCAGCCCTCGACGGGCTCTCGCAGGCGCTCGACGAAGAGATCACCATCGATGGCGGCTCCATCAAGCAGAGCAACTTCCACAACTTCAAGCTGCTCCGCATGGACCAGGCACCGCCGGTGGAAGTGACCTGGGTGAAGTCGGACAACGCGCCGACCGGCCTCGGAGAGCCGGCGCTGCCGCCGGTGCCGCCCGCACTCTGCAACGCGATCTTCGAGATCACGGGCAAGCGGGTGCGGTCGCTGCCACTCAGCAAGCACGACCTCAGCTGGGCCTAGGCCCGGATCCAGAGACCGCTTGGACAGCTCGGGGTGAAAGCCCCGAGCTGTTCTCGCTTCCGGCCTACGTCGCGTTGCGACGGAGGTTCCACCCCTCCTGCGCCTGACTCATGTCGAGGAGCCGGTCCTTCTGTGCGAGCAGGTCTTCGTAGGTCGCCTCGGTCCCGAGATCGACGTTCTCGTTGTTGAAGATGGCGCACACGGAGAACTTGCCGCCCCCGGCCTGGATCACCTTGCCGTTCGGCGCATCGTCGCCACACATGAAGAGCACGGCCGGTGTCACGAGCTTGGGGTGCACCTCCGGATCCGGGTCCTGCCAGTCGAGAGCTTCGCGGCCCGGAATGGTCGCGATGAGGCGCGTCGCGGCACTGGGGGCGAGGGCGTTGACCCGGATGTCCTTGCGCGCGCCTTCGATCGCGAGCACGTTGATGAGCCCGAGCATGCCCATCTTCGCTGCGCCGTAGTTCGACTGGCCGAAGTTGCCGTAGATGCCGCTGGTCGAGCTGGTCATCACGATGCGGCCGTATCCCTTGTCGTACATGACCGGCCAAGCGGCATGCGTCACGTAGGCCGTGCCGTTGAGGTGCACGTCGATGAGGAGGTCCCAGTCTTCGAGCGACATCTTCTTGAAGGTCTTGTCGCGCAGGATGCCGGCGTTGTTGACCAGGATGTCGAGCGTGCCGAACTCCGCGACGGCGTCGTCCACGATCGACTGCGCGCCGGCCTTGTCGGCCACCGACGCCTTGTTCGCGAGGGCGACACCACCCGCCTCGCGGATCTCTGCGACGACCTGATCGGCCATGTCGCTCGATCCCGTGCCGTCGCCCGAGCCCCCGAGATCGTTCACGACCACCTTGGCGCCGCGCCGCGCGAACTCCAGTGCATGTGCCTTTCCCAGACCACCTCCGGCTCCCGTGATGGCGACGACCTTGTCCTTGAACTCACTCATGTCCTACTCCTCCTGGTTGGACATCAATCTACCGGGCCGATCCGCCGCGGAGAAGTAGGCCGCTTGCCGCGTGGGATGGGGATCTCCGGCCTCGAGCGGCCGCGGGCAGGAGGATCGGGTAGGGTCTCTCTCCGATGAGAACCTGCACGCTTCTCGTCTCGTGCCCCGATCGCAAGGGCATCGTGGCGACGCTCGCCCAGCTCCTCTACGGACACGGGGCCAACATCCTCGACTCGGACCAGCACTCCGACGTCGAAGCGGGGATGTTCTTCCAGCGGATCCGCTTCGACACCCAGGAGCTGCGCACCGATCAGGCGACCCTCGAGCGGGCGGTCGAGGAGATCGCCGAGCACTTCGACATGACCTGGCGCCTGGAGCCGGAGGAGCGGACCCAGCGCATGGCGATCTTCGTGTCGAAGGTCGACCACTGCCTCTACGACCTGATCTTGCGCAAGCGCCGCGGCGAGCTTCGCTGCGAGATCCCGCTCATCGTGTCGAACCACGAGACGCTGCGCCCGGTCGCCGAGCAGTTCGACCTGCCCTTTCACCACTTCCCGATCACGAAAGACACGAAGCGCGCTCAGGAAGAGCGCCAGCTCGAGCTGTTGGACCGGGAGAACGTCGACCTCGTCGTGCTCGCGCGCTACATGCAGATCCTCACGGGCGACTTCATCGACCAGTACCCCGCCCGCATCCTCAACATCCACCACTCGTTCCTCCCTGCCTTCATCGGCGGGCGCCCGTATCACCAGGCGTACGAACGTGGGGTCAAGCTCGTCGGCGCCACGGCGCACTACGCGACCCGTGATCTCGACGAAGGCCCGATCGTCGAGCAGGACGTGGTGCGCTGCTCGCATCGCGACGGCGTCTCCGACCTCGTCCGCAAGGGGCGAGATCTGGAGCGCGGGGTGCTGGGGCGCGCGGTGCGCTGGCACCTCGAGGATCGCGTGCTCGTCTACGGCAACAAGACGGTCGTCTTCGACTGAGCCTCGCCGACACCCCCAGCGAGAGGGTGGATCGAAGCGCTCCGCGTCATTCGTTTGGCCTAGAATCGAGGGAATCTAGGGGGAATGACGTGTCGATGAACGAATCGACAACGCGCCTCGAGCCCGAGCTACCGAGCCCGTCGCGGGCCTTTTTCCTCGGGCACGTGGCGGCCATGGTGGTGTTCGCCGGCATCCGCATCGGCGCCGCCGTCGCCGAGGACCTGCGCGCGCTCGACAAGGTCTCCGCCGAAGGCCTCCAGCTCGTGGGCGCGGCCGGCTTCGCGGCGCTTGCGATCCACTTCGTGCGGCCACTTCTCAGCGATGGCCGGGTCTACCTCGGCTACGTGATGGTGGCCGCGCTGGTCGTTCTACGCCACGTGATCGAAGTCGCAGACGAGTTCGACACCTGGCTCTTCGTGACCTTTCCGGTGGCTCTGAAAATCATCGAGCACCTCGCGAGTATCGGCGCCATGCTCGCGTTCTGTGGCCTGTTCATGTACTCCGTCGTACGGCTCAACCGGACCAACGATCGCCTGGTCCTGAACGAGAGGGAACGCCGCCGAGCGCAGGAGGAGAGCCGCGCACTCCAGGAGCAGGTGCAGCACGCACAGAAGCTGGAGAGTCTCGGTGTTCTCGCTGGCGGTATCGCCCACGACTTCAACAACATCCTGACGAGCATCGTCGGCAACCTGGAGCTCGCCGGGCGCAAGCGCAGTCTCCGCGAGGCGGCCCCCCGACTCCAGGCTGCTATGACCGCGGCAGACCGGGCCTCCGACCTGACGCGCCTGATGCTGGCCTACGCCGGGAAGGCTCAGGTGCTGCGCGAGCCCGTCGTGCTCGACGGGCTGCTCGAAGAAACGATCCGCCTGCTGCAGGCGGCCCTACCGAAGAACGCGGAGATCGTCCTCGAGAAGGGCGACATCCCGCTCCGCATCGACGGCGACCGCGGGCAACTCCGACAGGTCTTCATGAACCTGCTGACCAACGCGGCAGAGTCCCTGGGCGGCACTGCCGGCACGATCACCGTGCGCCTCGGCGAGTGCCGGATCACCGACACGGATCTGCGCGGCAGCTTCCTGAGCGCGCTCGAGCCCGGACCCGCCGTGCAGGTCGAGGTCGTGGATACGGGCGATGGTCTCAGCCAGGGCGAGATCGGGCGTATCTTCGATCCGTTCTACACCACGAAGGAGGCCGGGCGGGGCCTGGGGTTGTCGGCGGTGCTGGGCATCGTCCGCGACCACGGCGGCGCCATCTTCATCGACAGTGCGCCGGGGCGCGGGACCTCGGTCCGCACCTGCCTCCCGCCAGCATGCAGCGGGGAGACGACCGAAGAGACCCCGCGCCAAGCCCCGCGGGAAGGCCGAGGCCGCATCCTGGTGATCGACGACGAGGACTTCGTGCGCGAGGTCGCGGCCGACAGCCTCCGGAGTCAGGGCTACCGCGTCGAAGAGGCCGAGGGGGGCCTCGAAGGGCTGACGAAGATCGAGTCGATCGGCACGGAGCTGCAGGCGGTCCTCCTCGATCTCACGATGAAGGACCTCGACGGGTTCGAGGTGCTACGACGCATCCGCGAGCACAACTCCGAGCTGCCCGTCCTCGTGATCAGCGGCTACTCGGAGCACGAGTTCGGATCGCGCATCAGCTCCGATGCACGGGCCGACTTCCTGCAGAAGCCGTTCAGGCCCGCGCGCCTCGTGGAACGCCTCGAGCAGCTGCTCCAGGCGCCGGTGAACTGAGCGGAGCGGCCCGCATCGCGACGCCGTCCTTCGCCGAAGACACGCCGGTCGGCACCTGGGACATCGAGCTCGAGAACCGAGGCCGCCAGGTGCAGGTTCAACTCGTGATCCAGGAGTCGAACGGCAGCTACTCGGGCACCTGGTCCGGCCCCCGCGGCGAGACGAAGCTGGAGGACGTGAAGATCGACGGCGCCAAGGTCTCGTTCCAGCGTGAGCTGGACACCCCTCGCGGCAAGATGAAGATTCCCTTCGAAGGGACCGTGGCCGGTGACACGCTCAAAGGAGCGCTCAAGACCCCGCGCGGCGACCGACCGATCGAAGGCAAGCGCGCTCAGGGCTGACGCCGCACGGATCTGTACACTGTCGGCATGCTCGAGCGGGGCAAGTGGGGAGCGTTCAGCGGGCCGGCGATCGCCCTCGCTGCGCTGCTCGTCGCCTGTGGGTCCCCCGCCCCCGAAGCCACTCCGGAGCCGACGAGACGGCCCAACATCGTCTTCATCTTCGCGGACGACCTCGGCTACGGCGACGTCGGCGCCTACGGCGGCACGGTCATCCAGACACCACACATCGATGCTCTCGCCGGCAGTGGTGTCCGCGTGACACAGGGGTACGTCAGCCACCCGGTCTGCAGCCCCTCCCGCGCCGGCCTGCTCACGGGTCGCTATCAGCAGCGGCACGGTTGGGAGTTCAATCCGGCCCTGCGCGATCGAACGACGGGCATGAGCACCGAGGAGCGGACGTTCGCCGACCAGCTGAAGGCGGCGGGCTACGCGACGGGCATGGTCGGCAAGTGGCACCTCGGGCACGAAGGCCCACACCACCCGCTCCGACGCGGCTTCGACGAGTACTTCGGCGTGCTCGACGGCGGCACGTCGTTCATCGACTCGCGCCGCGAAGGGGTCGAGTCTCCGACCCTGCGGGGCG
Organism: Candidatus Multivoraceae bacterium; assembly: GCA_965223385.1. Taxonomy (GTDB): domain Bacteria; phylum Acidobacteriota; class Thermoanaerobaculia; order Multivoradales; family Multivoraceae; genus JBCCLJ01. Next base: position 1,012,258 of record CBDCWR010000005.1, read on the forward strand.
GCCCGCCACCAACGGAGCGTGGCAACCCGGTGTTCCGTGGCTTCGATGAGGTGGAGGTCGAGGAGTACCTCACCGACGTCTTCACGGACGAAGCCGTCCGCTTCATCGAGCGCCACCGCGACGAGCCGTTCCTGCTCTACCTGAGCCACACGACGCCCCACACTCCGCTCCAGGCGACGGCGCAGTACCTCGACCCGTACCGCCACATCGAAGATCCGTTCACCCGCGTCTATGCCGCCATGGTGGCCTCTCTCGACACATCCGTGCGTCGCGTCGTCGAGACCCTCGAGCGGGAGGGGCTGCGAGAGGACACGCTGATCGTGTTCGCGAGTGACAACGGCTGCGCCGGCTACATCCGCGGCGCCTGCTCGAATGCACCGTTCGCCGGCTACAAGCGCTACCACCACGAAGGCGGCATCCGCGTGCCTTTCATCCTCAGCTGGCCCAAGCGTCTTCCGGCCGGAGCCACGTACGACCACCCGGTCATCAGCCTCGACCTCTTCGCCACCTTTGCTGCGGCCAGCGGCTCCCCAGCAGCGACCGAAGACAGCGTCGACCTCCTCCCGTTCCTCGATGGCACCCGCACCGATCCGCCGCACGAGCACCTGTTCTGGCGCTCGGGTCCGTCCCGTGCCGTGCGCGATGCCCGCTACAAGCTCATCGAGCTCCCGCGCACGAACCTCCGGCCCGGAGACCTGCGGGCCGACGGTCGCCTGGCGCCTCCCGAAGGCGGGTGGCCGGTGGCCGCACCCCATGGACACCTCACCCTGCTCTACGACCTCCAGAGTGACCCCGGCGAGACGACGAACCTCGCAGCCGCGCGCCCAGACGACGTCGAGCGGCTGCGCTCCGCCTGGGAGGCGTGGAACGGCACCCTGCAAAGCAGCGCGCTGCTCCCCCCGATCCGCTCGACGCTGGCGGAGATCGACGGGACCTGGGTCCAGCTCCTGTTCTGACGCTCAGTCGGCTCCTGCCGGCAGCTCGAGCCCGTAGAAGGACAGCGCGTTCCGGTAGAGGAGCTTCTCGGTCGCGGCACGCCCCTTGGGCTCGATGAACGCCATGACGACGGCCTTGTAGTCCTCGTAGGAGCCACCGCGACGCGTCACCGGCCAGTTGCTGCCGTAGATCAGTCGATCCTCGCCAAACGCCTCCCAGAGGACGTCGAGCACCGGCTGATAGAAGGCGAGCTCGGTCGGCGACGGCTGGCGGTTCGACTGCTGGAACAAGCCGGAGACCTTGCAGTACACGTTGGGGAACGCGGCCGCCCGCTCCACTCCGGCGACCCACGCCGGATCCGGGGTGTCTCCGTCGATGGCGGCACCCGCGACGTGATTCACCAGAATCCTCAGGCTCGGCAGCCGTTCCGCGACCCTGGCGACGTCGTCGAGGCTGTAGTCGAACATGAGCACGTCGAGGGTCTGGTCCATCTGCGCCAGCGTCGTCAGATCGGTCCAGACCGCATCGTTGAAGAAGTCCTCGCCCCGCGGCCGCTGCCGCATGCGAATGCCGACCCAGCGGGGGTCCGCCGACAACGCTCGCAGGTTCTCCTCGAACCCCGGCTCACCGATCTCGAGGCTCCCGACCAGGCCGATGTAGCGCTCCGGCGCGTGCGCGACGAGGTCGAGCACCCAGCGATTGTCGGCGAGCCACTCGCTCGCCTCCACGATGACGGTTGCGGTCAGACCGTTGGCCTCGGCCACCGCGTCGAAGTCGGGGGGCAGGACCGGCTCGTAGAGCACGTCGTCCGGCTCCGGCCACGGAACGCCTTCCTCCCGCTCGGTGTCGTACAGGTGGATGTGCGTGTCCACGACCGGAATGGGCGAGAGGCCATCGCCGGCCGCCTCGACGTCGTCGCCCGTGTCGGGATCACCGCCGCACGCGGCCATCAGGAGCGCAAGCGCGCAGACTCCCGCTCTCCATCCTGAATCTTTCGGTCGACTCATCTCTCCTCCGCAGTGTGCTCTGCAGCCGAGCCGGCCGCGACGCACAGACCAAGGATCTCCGATCGCTGGCGGCATGGTAGCGCTGGGCAGCGGCCGGGGTCGACACCAGCGCGTGGAGCCGCCCTGCTTCACGGGCGCCAGGGTAGCGGGCCGCCCGGTGCGCGGGACAGGAAGCGCGCGTCCACCTCCTCGTACCAGGCCAACAGGCGCCGCCGGAGGTCGTCGGCGACGTCGGCCTGCGCGGTCGCGAGGTCACGCAACTCCGACGGATCCGACGCGAGGTCGTACAGGTGCACCCGGCCGTCGGTGAGCCGTTGGATGAGCTTCCAGTCTCCGACGCGCACCGCAGCGCTGGGGAAGCCACCCTGGTTGCCGTAGTGCGGGTAGTGCCAGAAGAGCGCATCACGGCGAAGAGAGCCGTCACCGCCGAGCACCGGCGCCAAGCTCTCCCCGTCCACGTGCTGCGCGGGGCGCGGGGCCGCACCGACCGCCTCGAGCACCGTCGGGTAGATGTCGGTCGTCACCACGGGAACGTCACTCCGGGTCCCCGGACGCGTGACGCCGGGCCAGCGCACCACGAACGGCTCGCGGATCCCCCCCTCGTACATCCAACCTTTGCCGCCGCGCAGCGGCAGGTTGGAGGTGGGCGAACCCTCCGAGGTCGAAAGCCCACCGTTGTCGCTGGTGAAGACGACGAGGGTTCGCTCGGCGAGCCCGAGCTCCTCCAGACGGTCGAGCACCAGGCCCACGGCCTCGTCCATGGCCTCGACCATCGCCGCGTAGACGGCGTGGCTCTGTGTGGTGCGCACCCGCCGCGGGGCATCCGTCTGCCAGACCTGCTCCTCGTCGGCAAACTCCTCGCCCACCACCGGCAGCTCGGCTGCCTTGCGCTCGTACTTCGACACGAGATCCTCGCGACCCATCAGTGGCGTGTGCACCGAGTAGAACGACAGGTAGGCAAAAAACGGGTCCCCGCCGCTCCGCGCGATGAAGTCGGCCGTCTCGCGGGCGAGCCGGTCGGGAAGGTGCTCGCCGGGTGGCCCGTCCTCGAGACGCGGGTTGCCGTACGGCGAGAAGTACCGCTCACCACCGTACGGGCCGCCGAGGCGGTGTCCACCGCGGTTCTCGTCGAAGCCCTGGCGCTCGGGCCACGTCTCTTCCGTCGGCCCGAGATGCCACTTGCCCGCGAAGAAGGTGCGGTAACCCTCCTCCCGCAGCGCCTCGGCCAGGGTCGTCTCGTCGAGCGCCATGTGGTCGACCGACTCGGCCGGCAGAAACAGATCCGAGCGTGTCCCGCTGAACCAGTTCGTGGCGCGGGCGCGCGTCGGGTGCTTGCCCGTGAGGATGCTGAGGCGGGTCGGGCTGCACACCGGGCTCGCCGCATACCCCTGCGTGAAGTGCATGCCGCTCCGCGCGAGGCGATCGAGGTTCGGGGTCTCGTAGAAGGTGGCCTCGTTGTTGAACCCCACGTCCATGTAGCCGAGGTCGTCCGCCAGGATCAGGAGCACGTTGAGACGGACGGCGGGCGGATGCGACACCGGAGCGCAGCCCGAGCCCGTGAGCCCGAGGAGGAGCGCGAGGGTCCAGCGAAGGGGGCTTGGAAACAACTTCGACACCCGGAGTCCGAGCCAGCCCGCGCGCACACGGCCGGCCGCTTCGATCCTACGACGGGCGACACCCGTGGCGGTCGGGCTGCTGGGCGCCTATGATCCGCAGCGCCATGGCCGTCCTTCGCGCAACGCAGCTTCAGCTCGCCTGGGGAGCCGAGCCGGTTCTCGACCACGTCGACCTGCGCATCGAGGCGGGAGAGCGGGTGGCCCTGCTCGGGCGCAACGGCGCCGGAAAGTCCACTCTCCTGAAGGTGATCGATGGGAGCGTGCGAGCCGACGGCGGCGAGGTTCAGCTCGGCACCGGCGCCCGCGTGGCACGCCTGCGCCAGGAGACTCCGGACGATGCGGGTGGCGACATCTTCGAGATGGTGGCGCGCGGTGTGCCCCGCGCCGGGCAGCTGATCGCGCGCTACCACGCTCTTTCGACCGGCGAGCCCTCCCCGGACCGCCTCGCCGAGCTGAGTGAGGTGCAGGAGAAGCTCGAGGTGGAAGGAGGCTGGCACCTGCACCATCGGGTCGAGACCACCCTGAGCCGGCTCTCCCTCCCCCACACGGGCGACTTCGACCGCCTCTCGGGCGGCATGCGCCGCCGCGTGCTCCTGGCACGTGCACTGGTCTCCGATCCCGACCTCCTGCTGCTCGACGAGCCCACGAACCACCTCGACATCGAGTCCATCCAGTGGCTCGAAGAGCTGCTGCGCAAGAGTCACCGTGCACTCCTGTTCGTCACCCACGACCGCGCGTTCCTGCGTGCCGTGGCCACGCGCATCCTCGAGCTCGACCGCGGCACGCTGCGCAGCTACCCCGGCGACTACGCCACCTACGAGGAGCGCCGTCAGGCCGAGGAGGAAGTCGAAGCGCGACACGCCGCGCTGCAGGACCGGAAGCTCGCGCAGGAGGAGGCCTGGGTCCGGCAGGGCATCAAGGCCCGGCGAACCCGCAACGAAGGTCGCGTCCGGGCCCTGGAACGGCTCCGGGAGGAGGTGCGCGCGCGTCGCAGCAAGCAGGGCGACGCGCGCCTCCGGGTGGACGAGGCCGAGCGCTCCGGCAAGCTCGTCGTCGAAGCCCGGGACGTCTCCTTCTCGTACGCCGAAGAGGTGGTCGTGCACTCCTTTTCCACGCGCATCGTCCGAGGCGACAAGATTGGCCTCCTCGGCCCGAACGGGTCGGGCAAGACGACCCTCCTGCGCCTGCTGCTCGGTGAGCTCGAGCCGCAGCGCGGCAGCATCCGGCGCGGAGCGCGGCTCGAGGTGGCGTACTTCGACCAGCACCGCGATCAGCTCGACGCGGAGCGCACGGTGGCCGACAACGTCGCAGGTGGCAACGACCACGTGACCGTCGGCGGCAGGCGCCAGCACATCATCGGCTATCTCCAGAGTTTCCTCTTCGCACCGAGTCAGGCGCGCAGCCCGATCTCTTCGCTCTCCGGCGGCGAGCGCAACCGGCTCCTCCTCGCCCGCCTCTTCGCGCGCCCCTTCAACGTGCTCGTGATGGACGAGCCGACGAACGACCTCGACGTGGAGACGCTCGAGCTGCTCGAAGCACGCCTGGTGGCGCTCGAGGGCACGCTGCTCCTGGTGAGCCACGATCGGACGTTTCTCGACCACGTCGTGTCGTCCACCCTGGTTCTGGAAGGCGACGGGGTGATCGGCTCGTACGCCGGCGGCTACTCCGACTGGCTGGTCCAGCGCCGCCTCTCGGCCCCTCCTTCCACGGCGGCCACACGCACCGAGACCGCGGCCCCCGAAACACCAAGACCCGCCGCCAAGCCGAAGGGCGGCCGGCGCAAGCTCGGCTACGGCGAGCAGCGGGAGCTCGAGGCCCTCCCCGCACAGATCGAGGCGCTCGAAGAGGAGCTCGAAGGGCTTCACGCCCGCGTCGCCGACCCGGCCTTCTACAGGGAGACGGCGCCCGAGGAGATCCGCGCGACGCAGGAACGCCTCACGGAAGCGACCCGCACGCTCGAGGAGGCGTACGACCGCTGGGGTGAGCTCGAGGAGATCGCGTCCGCCTGACGCACCTTGCTTGCCGCTGGCGAACGAACGGCGGCTAGGCCGGGATACAGACAGGCAGCTCGGAGTAGCCCTGGACGAACGCCGAGCGCACCCGCACCGGGTCACCCACCACGTCGATGCGGCCCCAGCGGTTCAGGATCTCCTCCCAGAGGATCCGCAGCTGCATCTCGGCGAGGCGATTGCCCATGCACCGGTGGATGCCGAAGCCGAACGACATGTGACGTCGCGCGTTCTTGCGGTCGATGATCAACCGATCGGCTTCCTCGAAGAGGTCTTCGTCGCGGTTGCCGCTGGCGTACCACATGAGCACCTTGTCGCCCTCCCGCATCGTGTGACCCTTGAACACCGTGTCTTCCGAAACGCGGCGCTTCATGTACGAGAGCGGCGTCTGCCAGCGGATGATCTCGGAGACCATGTTCGGGATGAGGTCGGGGTTCTCTCGCAGCTTCTGGTACTCGTCCGGAAACTGGTTGAGGCCGTAGAGACCGCCGCTGATCGAGTTGCGCGTGGTGTCGTTGCCGCCCACGATGAGCAGGATCAGGTTGCCGAGGAACTCCATCGGCTCCATGTCTTTGGTGGACTCGCCGTGCGCCAGCATGGAGACCAGATCGAAACCGGGCTCCCTCTGGCGGCGCTCGTGCCAAAGCTCCGTGAAGTACGCGAGGCACTCCCGCAGGACGACCTGCTTCTCCTCCTCCGACTCCACCAGACCTCCCGGCTCGGCCCGGGCCGTTGCGACGTCGGACCACCAGGTGAGCTTGCGCCGCTCCTCGAACGGGAAGTCGAACAACGTCGCCAGCATCTGGGTGGTGAGCTCGATCGACACCTTGTCGACCCAGTTGAACGTCTCGCCCCGCGGCAGGGAGTCGAGGATGTTGCACACCCGCTCGCGAATCGTGTGCTGCAGCACCGAGAGGTTGCGGGGCGCGACGACCCCAGCCACGGTCTTGCGCTGCACGTCGTGCTTCGGCGGATCCATGGCGATGAACATCGACATCTTGAAGTCGGGCAGCGGGTCCGGAAGCGTGATGTTCGGCTCCGACGAAAAGACGCGGTGGTTCGTGTCCACCGCAAGGACGTCCTCGTACTTCGTGATCGACCAGTACGGACCAAACTCGCCGTCGGGGCAGTAGTGCACCGGAGCGTCGGCCCGCATGCGCTCGAAGTAGCGATACTGCAGCGGGTGATCCTCGAAGATCTCCGGCTGACAGACGTTCAGCTCCTCGACCGGGGCGGTCTCCGGGTCGTGGATGTTGGGGACCCAGGGAGTCTCCTCGTGCGTGGCGGGCTCGGTCATTGGGGGATCCTCTCCGGGGCTCGTTCGTCGCTACTGCTGAAACTCGGGAATGCGTACGACGAGGCCGTCGAGCTCGTCGGTCACTTCGATCTGGCAGCTGAGTCGCGACGACTCCTGCCGATCCTCGCTGAATTCGAGCATGTCCTGTTCCATGTCGACCGCGGTGCCGACCTTCGCGCGAAACGCATCGTCCACGTACACGTGGCACGTCGCGCAGGAGCAGCAGCCGCCGCAGTCGGCTTCGATTCCAGGAACTTCATTGTCGGTGGCGGCCTCCATGACGGACGACCCCACCGCGGCTTCGACGACGAGCTCCTGCCCGTCGTGCGTGATGAACGTGATCTTCGGCACGGTGTTTTCCTCTCAAGATGTGGCGGCCGAAACTGGGGGAGCCGCCGCAGATCGAGGTGCATTGTAGCGGTCTGGCCGCTCCGCTCCCAGCCCTCGAGGGTCATTCGACCAGCCGAAGCTCGAGCGGCGGCCCGGGCCTGACACAATCCCCGCATGTCTTCCCGAGTCCAGACCGACTACCTGGTCATCGGCGCCGGCGCGATGGGCATGGCGTTCACCGACGTCCTGCTCACCGAGACCGACGCCACCGTCACCCTCGTCGACCGCCGCGCCAGGCCCGGCGGCCACTGGAACGATGCCTACCCGTTCGTCCGCCTGCACCAGCCGTCCCACTTCTACGGCGTCAATTCCAGACCCCTCGGCAACGACACCCTCGACCAGGTCGGCTGGAACGAGGGCCTCTACGAGCTCGCCTCGGGACCGGAGGTGGTCGCCTACTTCGACCAGGTCATGCAGCAGCAGTTCCTGCCCTCGGGAAGGGTGCGTTACCTCCCTCTGCACGAGGTGCACGGCGACGGCGGTGTCCGGTCAGCGCTCTCGGGCGAAGTGACTGAGGTCGAGGTGTTCAAGCGCACGGTCGACGCCGGCTACATGAACGTGGTGGTGCCCGCCATGCGCCAGCCTCCGTACACGGTGGAGGGCGGCGTCTCCTGCGCTCCGCTGAACGCACTGGCCAAGATCCAGGCTCCCGCCGACGGCTACGTCGTGGTCGGCGCCGGCAAGACCGGCATGGACGCCTGCCTCTTCCTCCTCGCCCACGAGGTCGACCCCTCACGGATCACGTGGATCATGCCGCGCGACTCCTGGATCCTGGACCGGGCGCAGATCCAGCCCGGGCCGGAGTTTTTTTCCCTCGACGGCTTCAACGCCGATCTCGAGGCGGCGTCGCAGGCCACGGATCTCGACGACCTCTTCCGCCGGCTGGAGGAGAAGGGTCGATTGCTGCGCCTGGATCCGGCGGTACGCCCGACGATGTACCGCTGCGCGACGGTCACGCAGGCCGAGCTCGAGCAGCTCCGGAGAATCGAGAACGTCGTCCGTCTGGGCCGCGTGACCGCCATCTCGGACCGCGAGATCACGCTGGAGCAAGGCACGGTTCCCACGACGCCGGGCACGCTCCACGTCGACTGCTCCGCCGACGGACTGGCGACGCGCCCCGAAGTGTCCGTGTTCGACGGCGAGCACATGACGCTCCAGACGGTGCGCACCTGTCAGCAGGTCTTCAGCGCCGCCTTCATCGCGCACGTCGAGGCCGCCTACGCGGACGACGCACTCAAGAACGAGCTGTGCCACGTCATCCCCCACCCGGACACCGATCTCGACTGGGTGCGGACCACGCTCGGCAACTCCCTCAACGGCGCCCGCTGGGCTCAGGACAAGGAGCTGAGTGCCTGGCTGGCCGGTGCCCGGCTCGACTTCACGTCGTCGATGACCCGCGGTGCCGACCCGGAGCGACTGCAGGCGGCCGGCGCGGCGACTGCGAAGTTCTCGGAGGCGGCGGTCGCCAACATGGCCCGACTGCTCGAAGAGGCGGGAGCCCCGGCCTAGGCTCCAAGGCATGCAGACCTGCACGTGGGCGCCGACCGTCTTTCGAGGGCCGCAGCTCGCGGGGGCCGAAGGCATGGCGCCAGGTACGACGATTCCGCAGAACATCGACGTCGCCCACGTCACCTCGAGCCTCGTGCGGCGCTATGAGGAGCTCGGACTCACGCACCTGCTCATCGCCCAGCGGTGGTGGGGCTCGGGCGAGGAGATCGAAGGCTCCTCGCTCGACTGTGCCGCGATGACGGCCTACTTCGCCGCCTGCACAGAGCGCCTCCAGCTGGTCACTGCGATTCACCCGGGGTTCTTCCAGCCCAGCGCCATCGCCAAGTGGGGCGCCACGCTCGATCGGCTGACCGGTGGCCGGTGGAGCATCAACGTCACGAGCGGCTGGAACCTGCGCGAGTTCGAGATGTATGGCGTCGATCCGCTGACACACGACGAGCGCTACCGGCGCTCGAGCGAGTTCATCGAGGTGCTCCGCGGAGCGTGGGACCAGGAAGAGCTCTCCTACTCCGGCGCCTACTACTCCACCGACGGGCTGCGGCTCGAGCCGCGCCCCTCGGCACCACTCCAGGTGTTCCAGGGCGGGCAATCGGACGCGGCCATCGCCATGGCAGCCAGACACTCCGATTGGATGTTCCTCAACGGTGGCTCTCCCGAGCGGATTGGGAGCATCGTCGAGCGCGCGCGGGCCGCAGCGCGCCGGGAAGGCCGGACCCTGCGTTTTGCGATGTACGCTGCGCCCCTGTGTCGCCCGACCGCCGCAGAGGCGTGGGCCGACATCGACGCGCGGCTCGCCGCGATCGACCAGGAGCTCGTGGCGCGGCGCAAGGCGACCGTTGCGGGCGCCGAAGGCATGTGGGGCGACGACGGTGACCCTCTGGCGCACCTCGACACGAACGAGGGCTATGCAGCACGCCTGATCGGCAGCCCGGACGACATTCTGGAGCGCGTCGACCTGTACCGCAGCCTGGGCGTGGAGATGCTCCACCTCGATCTCGGCGACCCTCTCTTCCGGGAGGAGGTCCTGCCCCAGCTGCCACACCTCGCCTGAGCAGGGCTCCCGTCAGCAGACGACGACCTCGCCGTCGACCGGAGCGGCGTCCGCCTCTTCGGCCGCAGGTTCTCGCCACGCGGGCCTGCTCTCGAGCGGCGGAGACTCTTCGTCGAGGTAGACCCAGATCGTGCCGATCTCCTCCCGGCAGAGCTCCACGCGCACGACCCCCTCTGCGTCCGCGTCGAACGACCGGCGCGCGCCGTCCACCTCCACCTCGAGGCGGACGTTCGGCTTGGGTTTCCCCATGCAGCTCTTGACCAGGAGCTCGACCCGGCACGGCGAGTCCCCGACGACGGGAGCGGCCGCGAGGAGACCCAGCAGCCACCACGCCACGCGGCCGCGTCGCGGAGAGACGGGCGGGGCTTCAGGGCTCCGGGCGCGCAGCATGCCCCCAGTGTAGAGGAGTTGCTCTGCGCAGAACCGGAGCCCAACGACGACGCGTGCGACGCGCTCGAGCGCGATAGGCTGATTTCTCCGTCCCACTCCGCCGCACCGAGGAGGCCTCATGCGCTCCCCCGCACCCTTTGGCGTCGCCCCGGCCGTCTGCGCCGCGCTTCTCTTGGCCGGCGCGACCTTCGCCCAGGAGACCGGCGTCGAGTCTCTCCACTCTTCGCTCACCGATCTCGTCGACCCGGCGGCCCAGGTCGAGAAGGTCGCCAGCGGCTTCACCTTCATCGAAGGCCCCGTCTGGGTGCCGCGGGACGGCGGCTACCTCCTGTTCAGCGACATTCCCCAGAACAAGGTGCACCGTCTGCAGGATGGAACCGTGCGGGTGGAGATCGCCGAGGTCACTCCCGACCCGTCGCCGTCGGGTGGCGTCGGCGGCTCGAACGGGCTCATGCTCGCGCCAAACGGCGACGTCATCCTCTGTGAGCACGGGAACCGGCGTGTGGCCCGACTGCACCGCGACGGCGCGCGCTCGACCGTGGTCGAGCGCTTCGAGGGCAAGCGCCTGAACAGCCCCAACGACATTGTCTTCGACCGATCCGGCGCGGCCTACTTCACCGACCCGAGCTACGGGCTCCCGCAGCAGACGGTGGGCAAGGAGCTCGACTGGAACGGCGTCTACCGCATCACGCTGGGTGACAACGGGAGAGCGCGCAGCATCCAGCTGCTCGAGAAAGGCATGAGCAACCCGAACGGCGTCGGCCTCTCGCCCGACGAGAAGACCCTCTACGTCGCGAACTCGAACATCACGCAACGCCACTGGATGAAGTTCCCGGTGCAGAGCGACGGCTCGCTCGGCGAGGGCACCGTCCTCTTCGACGCCACGTCGTCGCCGCGCCCCGGTGTTCCAGACGGCTTCACCGTGGACGTCCAGGGCAACCTCTGGGCCAGCGGACCGGGAGGCATTCTCGTGATCTCACCGGAGGGCCAGCACCTCGGGACCGTCCTCACCCCGGAGCTCCCGGCCAATGCGGCCTTCGGGGGCAACGACGGCTCGGTGCTCTACATGACCGCGCGGTCGAGCCTGTACAAGATCCAGACGAAAACCCGCGGACTGGTGTTCGCGAAGCGGGAGGAGAGCGGCCGGTGACGGGCAACGCCGTCTCGCGACGAACGCTCCTGCGCGCCGGCGTCGCGGCCGCCCCGATGCTCGCGTTCGGGCGTCACCGGGTCGTGGCCCAGGGCCGTGAGGTCGCGGACTACTCGACCCGCGCCATCGACCTGGTCGAAGGCTCCCTCGTCATCGACATGCTCAGCCCCCTGACGCTGGCCTCCTCCACCAGCCGGCAGTGGTACGGCAATCCGGCCAACATCCCGAGCTGGTTCTTCGACGACCTGCGCAGGTCGAAGATCAACGCCGTGCTCGACGCCAAAGGCACGCTGGGGCTCGGCGCACGCACGGCTGTCCTCCAGACGGCGGCAGCGATGAACGGCGTGATCGCCCACCACAGCGAACATCTGCTCCGTGTGGAGCGCGCGGCAGACCTCGACCGCGCGGCCTCCGGAGAGCGCACGGGCGTCATCTTCGGCGTGCAGAACGCAGATCACTTCGACTCCCTCGACGACGTCGACCTCTTCTACGGCCTCGGCCAGCGGGTCGCACAGCTCACGTACAACGACCGCAACCGCATCGGCACCGGCGCCACCGACCGCGCCGACGGCGGTCTCTCCGACTTCGGCGCCGCGGTCGTCGAGCGCATGAACCAGGTCGGCATGGCGGTGGACGTCTCGCACTGTGGCGACCGTACGTCGCTCGACGCCTTCGAGGTCTCCCGCAAGCCGGTTCTCGTGACCCACTCCAACGTGCGCCAGCTCGCGGCTGGACACGTGCGCTGCAAACCCGACAGCGTCATCGACGCGGTCGGCAAGGCGGGCAGCGTGTTCGGCATCACGGCGGTGCGCATGTTCGTCAAAGCCGACGAGCCGACCACCATCGAGCACGTGCTCGACCACTTCGACTACGTCGCCGGGCGCATCGGCATCGAGCACGTGGGCGTCGGCTCCGACATCGACCTCTACGGCTACGACGACATGCCCGCGGCCGACATGCGCTCGCTCCGGTCGGCCTACACGAAAGGCAAATACGCCTTCCGCGACAAGATCGACGTGGACGAGCTGGCGCATCCGCTCCGCATGTACAGCCTCGCTGACGGGCTCATCTCGCGCGGCTACGCCGACGTCGACATCCAGGGCGTGCTGGGCGGCAACTTCCGCCGCGTGCTCGAGCAGATCTGGGGCTAGGGCTAGGGGCTGCCCCCCTCAGGGATCCGCGCACACGAAGCTCGCCGCCTGCGCGGGATCGCCGCTGCCGTCCCACCGCGCCACCTGCGGGTACGGGCAGGCCGGCCGCGACAGAAGCGGCTCGCCGCCTTCGGCGAACTTCGTGGTGACGATCTCGTCCGGCGCAACTCCGTCTTCCACCCAGTCGGCAATTGCACCCATCCAGTCGGCCTGGTCCGGGCCGGGGCCGCCCGCACAGTGGAGAACGCCGGGAAGCATGAAAAGTCGTGCGTAGTCCCGCACTCCCGGGTCCCCCGCCTCGACCTGCTCGTAGTACTGCGTCGTGCCGAGCGCGGTGATGGCCGGATCGGACCAGCCGTGCCAGAAGATCATCTTGCCGCCGGCGTCGCGGAAGGCGGAGAGGTCGGTGTCGTCGGCCGAGTAGAGCGCGTCGGCCTCGGCAACGTCCTGTTTCCAGGTGCTGAAATCGTAGCCCGTGTAGTCCCACTCCGGGTCGTCGTACACGAGGTACTTGTAGAAGTTGGTGCCGAACGCCATGTGCAGGCTCGGAGAGCCGGTTGGCCGGATCGCGTCGCTACCGGTGATCCAGTTGTCCCAACCGCCGGGATCGTTCTCGCCGCCCAGCGGAAAGCCCGGGAAGACCTGCTCGCCCCCCACCTCGGGGCCCCCGTAGACCGCCTGGATCGCGCCGAGCTGTGCCGCGGTCAAGCAGTCTTCCCCGGCAGCGTCCCCTGCGCAGCGCGGCAGCGCAGCCGGATCGAAGTTGCACGTGCGCGGGTCGAGCAGGAAGCCGTCTTCGACGCCGTCGGCCGCGTCGCACTGCGCCAAAATGCTCTGTTCGAGAAGGGCACGATTCGCCTCGGTGATCACGCCCTCCTCCAGGTTGGTGGCGTCCGGGAAGATCGCCTGCTGGGTCTGGACGAAGCCGGCGATGAAAGGAGCCCAGCTGTAGGCCGGAGCCGCAGCGACGATGCCGTCGAAGTCGTCCGGGTAGCGCTGCGACGAGATCATCGCCTGCCCACCGCCGCGCGAGCAGCCGATGAAGTAGTCGTACTCCGACGGGCTGCCGTAGTAGCGCGCCACGATGTCCTTCGAGGCTACGGCGGTCAGATGCACCGCGCGGTGCGCGAAGTTCTCCTCGGCCTCGGGGTTGTCGAGAGCCCAACTGCCATCGGTGCCGGGTGCCTGGTGGCCGGTGTCCGTACCCGAGGTGGCGTAGCCGCGCTCGAGCGCCGTGCCGCCGGGCGACGGCTGCTGCGCGGTGTTCTGCACGCTCCCCACGAAGCCTCCGCCACCACCCATGAAGAAGCGGCCGTTCCACGCGTCCTTCTCCGGCAGGAGAACCTCGAACTTGATGGAGCCTTCGATCGTGCCGGCCACCTTGCAGTGCGCCGGCTGGTCGCCCTCTTCGACGAGCGCCGCGAACTCGATCACCGCGCCGCCAAAAGACTCGGTCGCGAGGTCGACGCATTCGAGTGAGCTTGGGCCGTTCGCGCCACAGGCGAGCGTGAGGGCTCCGACCGCGGCGAGTACGAGCAGCGGCAGCGCGCGCCTCGGAGCGCCTCCGTCACGGGGGCCTCCTGCAGGTGAGACGGGATCGAAGCGGTGCGTCGCCATGTCCAACTCCTCCAGTTCGGGCGCTGGCACCCTCGTCGCGGCGCAGGCGCACCAGGTCTCAGGGCACTCCAGTCTTGGTCGGGGTGCTCCAAACCTACCGCGAACGCCCGCACTTGGCCGAATCCGGTGGCGGGGGCATTCGCGGTATCTTGAGCGCTCGCTTCCCGAGCCAACCAACGTGCACTTCGCAGGAGGACTGTCGATGAGCTACACCGGCGCCGACCTCATCGCCGAGGCGCTGGCCGACCTCGGAGTCGGCCACGTCTTCGGCATCGTCAGCATCCACAACATGCCGATCTTCGACGCCATCAACCGGCGCGGCCAGACCAAGATCATCGACGTACGCCACGAGCAGGCAGGGACCCACGCCGCGGACGGCTACGCCCGCGCGACCGGCGGACTCGGCGTGTGCATCGGGTCCACCGGACCGGGAACCTCGAACACCGTCACGGGGCTGTACGAGGCGGGGGTCGGCTCCTCGCGCGTGCTCGTGATCACGGGCCAGGCGGAGACGGCGTTCTACGGCAAGGGAATGAGCTATGTCCACGAGGCCGAGAACCAGCTCCCCATGCTGCGCACGGTCTGCCGGCGGGCGGAGAGCCCTCGCCACGCGAGCCAGATCGCCCCCGCGCTCACCGCGGTGGTCGACGACATGTTCACCGGTCGGGGCGCGCCGGGTGCCCTCGAGATCCCGATCGACCTGCAGTACGCCGAGGTGGAGCGCGCCTCGTTCGCACTTCCGAGCGACGCGCGGCGGCGCGTCGCGCCTTCTGCGGAGCAGATCGAACGGGCGCTGGAGACCCTCCGCTCCGCGCGCCGGCGCGTGCTGATCGCCGGGGGCGGGGTCATCGCAGCCGGGGCCTCCGAGGCGCTGCAGCAGCTCGCGCGGAAGCTCGAGTGCCCGGTGATCACCACCGTGGACGGCCGCGGGGTCCTTCCGGAAGACGACGCGCTGTGCGTCGGCAACTTCTACACCCACCCCACCGTCTACGAAGCCATCCAGAGCGCCGACGCGACGGTCGCCATCGGCACCAAGTTTGCGGTCGGGGTGGACGGGCAGTTCGCCTCCTGGACGCCCCCCGGCGAGCTCGTCCAGATCGACATCGACCCGAACATGATCGGCCGCGTCCACCGCACCGCCGTGCCGGTGCACGCCGACGCCGGGCTCGCGCTCGAGGCGCTCCTGGAGGGGCTCGGCGACGCCGAGCCCAACGACGACGCGTTCAACCAGGCCGTCTGGGAGGCGCGTGACACGACGCGTGCCGGCATGCGCGGGCGCCTCGGGGACGACTTTCCCAGGATCATGGACCACATCCGTGAGGTCATGCCGCGCGACGGCATCTGCGTGCGCGATCAGACGATCTCGGCCTACCTCTGGGGCAACATGCTCCTCCCGATCTACGAGCCGCGCACCTCGATGAACCCCACGTCGGGAGCCATCGGCCCGGGCTTCCCGATGGCCCTGGGAGCAGCCATCGGCTCGGGGAAGAAGACCGTCGTGATTCACGGCGACGGCGGTTTCATGTACCACGCCACGGAGCTCGCGACCGCTGCCCAGTACGGCGTACCTCTGGTGGTCTGCGTGTTCAACGACCAGGGGTACGGAGTGCTGCGCTGGCTCCAGGACACCCGTTGGGGGCGCATCAACGAGACCGATCTGGGCAAGGTCGACTTCGCCAAGATGGCGGAGAGCATGGGTGTTCCCGGCGAGCGCGTGCAGAGCGTCGCTGCGTTCGAGCAGGCCATGAGCACGGCAGTCGCCGCCAGCGGCCCCTATCTGATCGACATCGACATGGAGCATCTCGATCCCATGGCGATCTCGCGCATGCCGACAAAGTCGTCCTCCTGACCGAGGGGCTGCGCCACCCTCGACCGGGCGGGTAGCGCGCCGATCGCGACGACGAGTGCCGCCGCCTTCGAACGCGTCGAGCTCACGCGCGAGGCGCGGCCTACGTTTTCGTGGAACCACTCACAAAACCCTGATTCGAAACGCCTTTCGGGAGCACAAAAACGTGTCTGGGATCGGCTCCGAGACTCCTTGGATCGGACCATCCTGTCGTGCACAATGGCCGCCTCTCCAACTACAGAAAGTGAAGGCGGAACATGCGTCGACCTTCGACGATCCGGACACTTTTGTGTCTTCTGTTCCTCGCCCTCGCCCTGGCTCCGAGCCCTCTCCTCGCGCAGGACGGTGGGATCGACCATGGCGACACGGCGTGGATCCTCGTGGCGACAGCCCTCGTGCTGTTCATGAACATCCCGGGCCTCGCCCTCTTCTACGGCGGCCTCGTCCGCCCGCGCAACGTGCTGTCGGTCCTCATGCAGTGCCTGGCACTCACCGCCGTGATCTCGGTGGTGTGGCTGGTCGTCGGCTACAGCCTGGCGTTCGACGACACCGGCATGGCGGCGGGCGAAACGGGGCTCCATTCGTTCATCGGTGGCTTCGGAAAGGCCTTCCTGAGTGGAGTGGGAGCCGACACGGCGTCCGGGACGATTCCCGAGGTGCTGTTCTTCGCGTTCCAGATGACCTTTGCCGTGATCACCCCCGCGCTCATCATCGGCGCCTTCGCCGAGCGCATGCGCTTCGGAGCGATGATGCTGTTCTCGGTTCTCTGGGTGCTCTTCGTCTACGCACCGATCTGCCACATGACCTGGGCCGGTGACGGCGGCTTCTTCGCAGATCGGGGCGTGATGGACTTCGCCGGTGGCATCGTCGTGCACATCACCGCCGGCGTGGCCGCGCTGGTGGCGTGCATCGTGATCGGCCCCCGCAGCGGCTACCCCTCCCTGCCGATGCCGCCCCACAACCTGACGATGACGGTGACCGGCACGGCGATGTTGTGGGTCGGCTGGTTCGGCTTCAACGCCGGCTCACAGCTGGCGGCCGACGGTGGCGCCGCGATGGCTCTCACGGTGACGCACATCTCCGCCGCCACCGCCACCTGCACCTGGATGCTGATCGACCGCGTCCGGGACGGCAAAGCGACGATCCTGGGCGCCGCCACGGGAGCCATCGCCGGCCTCGCGGCCGTCACGCCGGCTTCCGGCTTCATCGGCCCACTGGGTGCGCTGGTGATCGGTCTCTGCTCGGGCTCCATCTGCTGGTGGGCCGCGACCGTGCTCAAGCAGAAGCTCGGCTACGACGACTCGCTCGACGTGTTCGGCGTCCACGGCGTCGGCGGAGCCATCGGCACGCTGCTGGTCGCGGTGTTCGCGTCGGAAAGCCTCGGCGGCAACGTCGCAGATCTGAACATGGGAGCGCAGCTCGGCACGCAGCTGATGGCGCTCGTCGTCACCGCCGTCTACACCGCCGGCGCCACTTTCGTGCTGCTCAAGGTCGTGGGAACGGTCCTGGAGCTCCGAGCCTCGAAGCTCGAGGAAGACGTCGGTCTCGACATCTCCCTCCACGAAGAATCGGGCTACAACCTCGAGAACTACTAGCGTCGGCTAGGGAAAGGAACCGCAATGAAATACATCATCGCTGTGGTGCAGCCTTCGCGCATCGAGGCCATCAAGACGGCGCTCAACCGGGTCGAGGTGGTGCGCCTCACGGTGTCCGACGCCAAAGGTGCCGGACAACAGAAAGGCCACACCGAGAAGTACCGGGGCCAGGAGCTCGAGATCAACCTGCTGCGCAAGGTGAAGCTCGAGATCGCGGTCAACGACGAGTTCGTCGAGCCCACCATCGACGCCATCATCGAAGGGGGCAAGTCGAACGACGACGGTCAGATCGGAGACGGCAAGATCTTCGTGCTGCCGCTCGAACAGGTCGTGCGCATCCGCACCGGAGAACGCGGAGGCAAAGCGATCTGACCCCAAGCCCGGGACGGACCCCGGAGTGCGCCGAAGCACACCCCGGGAGTCCAGGGAGCCGCGGGCCGGACGCGCTTCGGCCCGCGGCTGGCGGCTCGGGCACACCCCGGAGCCGCCGTGAGCACAGCGACAGCTAGTTCCCTCCCCGGCCGCCACCACCCGCAGGCGGCAGGCGGAAGACATCGAGCGGGAGCTCCTGCCCGACTCTCGTCACGCGACGGATGATGCGACCCAGCGACTGCTGATTCACCCAGTCCCGCAGGTTGCGGGGCAGGTACGACTCGTACCAGAAGCGGTCGCCGTCGCGCAGGCGCACGAACTGGTCGACCAGGATCGCGTGGAAGGTCTCGCCCACGAGGCCGTCACCTTCGGGCGCCTCAGCAAGCCCCCCCACCCAGAGGTCGATCTCGTCGACCGTCCGGTAGGCGGCCACGAGCCCCAGTGAGGTCTCCCGGTCGCGCCCCACATCGCGAAACCGCGTGCGCTGCTCGAGCCCGAGAGCTGCGCGTACGGCGCCGTAGCCCGGGAAGCCGTGGTCGCGGCCGCGCTGGATGTTGAGCGACGCGAGGTCGAGGCCGCCGCTACCGGGTGGTCCGAAGAGCAGATTGCGGAGCTCGTCGATGAGGACGTTGTCGAGCCGCTGGGCGCGCTGCGCCGCGAGGCCACGCAGCAGCGGCTCGATGCCGCCGCGGACGATGTGGTCCGGCCGGAAGAAGGCCTGGTCGAGGGTGAGATGACCGTCGGCGATCTCGTTGCCGCTGGCGTCGAGCCGGAGGAGCGTCGGTGACACCATGCTGTGCCCGAACCGGTAGGCGGCCGTGGCGAACTCGTTGGTGATCGACACGTCGACGTCGGCGTCGTAGCCACGGTAGGGTGGCAGCGCATCCGCCCCCAGGAGGAGGGGCAGGAACTCGCGGTACGTGATGGCCTGCATCTCGGCGGCCACCAGCGCACGCGCGGCTTCGTAGATCTGATCGCCGGTCATCCCTTCGGTCTGCAGAATGTTGTCGACGATCCAGTTGTGCTCGCGCACGAACAGCGTGTGCATCGCCGTCAGCCCGACCTGCTCGTTCGCGCGGAAGTCTCCGGCCAGGAAGAGCGCGTTGCCGGTGCCGCCCGCGTTGGGCAGCCCCGCGTCGTTGAAGGGCAGCAGGTTGCCCACGCTCGTCTCGAGCTTGCCGGTGCCGTCGAGCGTGCGCAGCGCCGCCGCACGCTCCGCATCCGATCCGTAGACGTTCGAGGCATCGACGTAGGCGGTGATCGCGTTCACCTGCTCCCGCACTCCGGCGGCCACGACGTAGGCCGATCGGCCGAAGTGCATCTCCTGGTCTCCGGTTCCACCCGGGTCGAACCACGGATCGCCGGTCGGGATCGGGATGTCGAACGACTCGACCGGCTCCACTTCCGGGGTGAGATCGAGGTCGTGGTCGAGGAACTGACCCCACTGCCAGAAGAAGTCGGAGATGGGCGGTGCGGTCGCATCGCCACCGTCGTCGGCGACGCAGAGGTTGCTCACCTCACGCGCGCTACGCAGTTGCGCACCCGAGGGGTCGCCGTCGCCGGCGTAGGCGTCGGGAACGAGCCGGACGAAGGCGATGCCCGCGCGACCCCAGTCGGGGTTGGCAGCATTGTTGCCGGAGCCGTCGATGGTGCGGGTCTCGTCCGGGAAACGGGCCGCGCCCTGGCCCTGCCGCCCGCCACCCCGTCGCGCGCCCGCCTCGGCGGCGTCGGCGCTTCGAAGGCGCATCTGGTTCGGGTTGCGGGTCCGCGGCTCCTCGCTCTGCTCCTCCTGGCCTGCCGCGGGCGGCTGCTCCTGCGCCGACGCGCGACCGGCCAGCCAAAGTGCCAGCGTGAGGACGAGGGCCGCCAAGAAGAAGGCGTCGATCAGGCGCCGGCTCGCCTGTCGACGTGGGGCGAGGACTTCGGGTGGGAGGGGCCGGGACGGAGGCGGGCTGGTCGGGGAATCGGGGAGCGAGTGCTCGCTCGGGCTGAGGTCTCGGGGCATGGATGTCTCCTCGTGGCGTCTTCGAGAAACCACCGGCCGGGACGGCGGTGGGCGTGCCACGAATATGGGCAAACAGCATGCCGATCGAAGCACCGCCCGGAAAACAGGGGATTCCGGAGCTGCACATTCCGCCCCCCAGCGGCCACATGCGGATCTTGCATTGATGATCTGCAATAACTGCAGACATCGCGCGCCGCGCGCATGGCCGCTCGCAGCAGCCGCCCTGCTTCGGGCGCTCTACGGCAGCGTCGAGAAGCGGTAGACGACCTGCTGGCTGTAGGTGTCTCCAGGCTCCAGGACGACGCTGGGGAACGACGGCTGGTTCGGGGAGTCCGGGAAGTGCTGCGGCTCGAGGGCGAGGCCCGCGCGGCGCGGGTACCGGACGCCACCCTTACCGGCAAACGCACCTTCGAGGAAGTTCCCGGCGTAGAACTGGAGACCGGGCTCATCCGTCCACAGCTCCAGCCGACGCCCCGTCGTGAGCTCGTCGACCCGCGCGGCCAGCTCGAGGCCCCCGGAGCCGCTCAGCACCCAGTTGTGGTCGTATCCGGCGCCAAAACGCAGCTGCTCGTGGTCCGCGTCGATGCGGTCGCCGATGCGCTGCGGCTCCCGGAAGTCGAACGGTGTCCCTTCGACGGGCACCAGCTCCCCGGTCGGGATGAGACTCGCGTCGACGGGCGTGTAGCGATCTGCCACGAGGGTCAGCTCGTGGTCGAGGATCGTTCCGGAGCCGTGGCCGGCGAGGTTGAAGTACGCGTGGTACGACAGGTTCACCACGGTCGTCGCGTCCGTCGTCGCGCGGCTTTCGATCCGCAGCTCGCCCCCGCCGGTCAGCAGGTAGGTCACCTCGACGTCCAGGTTGCCGGGGTAACCCTCCTCGCCGTCCGCCGCGCGGTACGTGAACCGGACGCCCGCAGCGCCTCCGACCTCCGCGGGCTCGATCGCTTCGGCCTGCCAGACCACCTCGGAGAATCCGACGTCGCCTCCGTGCAGAGTGTTCGGCGGGTTGTTGATCGCGAGTTGGTAGCTGGACCCGGCAAGCTCGAAGCGACCCTCACGGATGCGGTTGGCGTAGCGGCCGACGACCGAGCCGAAGTAGGGGTCGTCCGGGCCCGCGTAACCCGCCACATCGTCGAAGCCGAGGACGACGTCGGCGAGTGTGCCGGTGCGATCCGGCACGTCGATGCCCACGATCGTGGCCCCGAAGCTCGAGAGCAGGACGGCCATGCGCACCTCGGAGCCCACCTTCTCTTCCAGCACGAAGAGCTCCACCGCCTGGGAGGCGACGGCGCCCCACGGCTCGGAGCTCACACTCAGGTCGGCGAGCGTCTGGTCCGAATCGCCGTCGCGACCCGCCGGGGCTTCGCACGCGGCGAGCAGTACGAGAGCTGCCGTGAGCCATGACACGATGGCTGGACTCGACTCGGGGGCGGGAACGCGCATGGGGTCTCCTTCGGGCGACACTTTCTCACGACTCTTCCGACCCTCTGTCTCTCTACGCCCACGTGAAGGGCGCCGGCGAAAGGAGTTGCCTTGACCACGCTCGATCTCTCGGTCGCCCGCACTGTCCGCTCCCTCGCCGCCTTCACGCTTCTGCTGCTCCTCGCCGCGGGCTGCACGGGAGACGTTCCGGGAGCTCGGGGCGTCGACGCGCCCGTGGCCAGCGCCTACGACCCACTGCAGGACCCCACCGTCAACCCGCCATCGCTCGCGGAGCCCTACCCGGGCGACGACTCCGACCGGGTGGACCTCGACGCAACCCTGATCCGCCACATGGGCGGCGACCCCACCACGCTCAACCCCATCTTCAACATCCCGTGGTGGGACCACTACATGCACAACCTCCTCTTCGTGAACCCCTTCGTGCGCGATCAGGATCTCGAGTGGCAGGTGAACCCGATGGTCGTGGAGTCGGTCGAGGAGTCCGACGACCAGCTCACCTTCACCCTCAGGCTCCGTCCGGAGCTGCGCTGGCACGACGGCGAGCCGTGGACAGCGCACGACATCGTCTTCAGCTACGAAGCGATCAGAGATCCGCAGGTTCCGGCCCTCTTCTACAAGCGCAACGCCGAGCGGGTGACCTCGGTGGTGGCGCTCGACGATCACACCGTGCAGTTCACTCATCTCGAGCTGCTCGCGACACGCATGCGCGACATGTCGTTCCCGGTCATCCCGAAGCACGTCTTCGACGTCCCGGCGGAACGCGAGGCCGACCCGACCATGCGCTCCAGCGAGTTTTTCGTGGAGCGGGCGCGTCGCCAGATCACCGGCAGCGGCCGCTACAGGTTCGTGGAGTGGCAGTCGAACTCGCAGGTGGTGGTGGAGCGCTGGGAGGAGTTTCCGTTCGAGAAGCCGCGCTTCAAGCGCCAGGTCCTCAAGGTCGTTCCCGACCTGAACGTCGCGCTCCTTCTCTTTCGCAACGAAGAGCTGCACGAGCTGCCGCTCACGGGTCAGCAGTTCGCCACCCAGACCGTGGACGAGGAGTTCGCGGCCGTGGGCGTGAAGGCGTTTGGCCCCCGCCGCCAGGTGGGCTCCATCGGCTGGAACCAGGACGGCAGCAACCCCTTCTTCGGCGACGTGCGCGTGCGCCGCGCAATGAGCCACGCCTTCGACGCCGACCGCCACGTGCAGCAGAACCTGTACGGCGTGTACCGCAGATCGCGCGGCATCTTCGACGAGTACCACTGGGCCCACGACCCGGACATCGAGGCGATCCCGTTCGACCCCGCCCGCGCCGCCGAGTTGCTCGACGAGGCGGGCTGGATCACCAGCGACGAGGACGGCTGGCGCTACAAGGAGATCGAGGGCGAGAAGGTCCGGCTCGACTTCGAGATCATGATGGTGCCCGGTGTCCCGAGCTTCCGCGCCCTGGCCGACATGTTCGGCAGCGATCTCAAGAAGATCGGCGTGTCGGCAAGGCCGCTCTTCATCGAGAACGCGACGCTCCAGGAGCGCTTGCGCGAGCACGACTACGACGCCTTCCTCAACGTCGTCGAGGTCAGCAACGACCCCGACGAGTGGGGCATCTACTGGAGCACCGCCGGCTACCGCGACGGGTACAACTGGGGCGGCTACTCCAACTCCCGGGTGGATGAGCTCTTCGAGCAGGCACGAACCCTGCTCACCAGGGAAGAGCGCGCGCCGCTCTATCAGGAGATCCAGCGCATCACGTACGAGGAGCAGCCCAACACCTGGATCTACGACTACAACCTGCTCTGGGCGTTCAACAAGCGCCTCCGCGGCGTGCAGCAGTCTGCGTCCGGGCCGATCCTCTTCTGGCCTGGCCTGAACGAGTGGTGGATGGAGAAGGCGCCTTAGGCATCGGCTGTGACTCCGCACCCCCACCCCCCGAGCAGCTGGCCGAGGCTGGCCTGACGTTCGACTGGAGCTGACGGCACGGACCGCGGCGCCGGCGCAGCGTGGCGTCGCCGAAAGTGGCCCGGTGGTAGCGGGGGCGCAGTGATCGCCCAAAGCGGTCGGACAGCACCGCAAGAGTAGACTCTGCGCGAGCAATGCCCTCGACAGATCTTCTTCGGAAAGGCCAAGACGTCGGCCCCTACCGCCTCCTCCGCGAGATCGGGCGGGGCGGGATGGGGATCGTGTGGGCAGCGGCAGACTCCCGTCTGGGACGCCAGGTGGCGCTCAAGTTCGTGAAGCCGGGAACCGAGACGCCCGGCGCCGTCGATCGCCACCTCCGCGAGGCGCGCGCAGCATCTGCGCTCAACCACCCTGGCATCTGCCAGGTGCACGACATCGGAGAGTGGGAGGACCACCGCTACCTCGTCATGGAACTGCTCGAGGGAGAGACGCTCGAAGAGCGCATTGCCCGGGGCCCTCTCGAGCCCGACGAGATCACGAGCATCGCGGACCAGGTGTGCGACGCCGTAGGTGCTGCGCACGCGCAGGGCATCGTGCACCGCGACCTCAAGCCGTCCAACGTCTTCCTTCAGGAGGCGGACGACGGCGCGCGGGTGAAGGTGCTCGACTTCGGCCTGGCCCGAGCTTCTCCGTCACCGGTGAGCGAGACCGCCGAGACCGAGGTACTGGCCGAGGCCGCAAGAACCCAGCCTGGGACGATTCTGGGCACGCTCGCATACATGTCACCGGAGCAGGCTCTGGGGGAGCCCGTCGGCACCGCCAGCGATGTCTTCTCCCTCGGCTCCGTCCTCTTCGAGATGGCAACGGGAGAGAGGGCCTTTCGCGGCGCGACGCTCGGAGCGATCGTCCAGTCGATCCTGCAGGACACGCCGAATTGGCCTGAAGACAGTTCGCGCCTGCCCCGGAGTCTGGTTCAGGCCACGGAGAAGGCACTCCGGAAGGCGCCCGGCGAGCGCTACGAGGACGCTCGCGCACTCCGAGACGGCGTTCGATCCGGCTCTCGACCGGAGCCGATCGCGGCGACGGTGCGGAACGTGAGACCGCGCCGCTGGCCATGGGCCGTCGCGGCTTTGACCGTGGTGCTCCTGGGAGGCGCCTACGTGCGCTTCTTCGCTGCGACGCCGGAAGAGCCAGGCGATCCGGCGGGCTCCGCGGCGCGCGCCGTGCCGACCCTTGCGGTGCTTCCGTTCTCCAACACGAGCGGCGACCCCGACCAGGACTACTTCGGAGAAGGCCTCGCCGAGGGGATCATCAACGAGCTCTCGCGCTACCCCGAGCTCAACGTCCTGGCTCGGAGCTCCACCTCTCGCTATCGGGAATCGGACCTCGGCCCGAAAGAGATCGCGGCCGTGCTCGACGCGGACTTCCTGCTCGATGGCCGCGTCCGTCGCTCGCGCGACACGATCCGCCTCAGCGTGGAGCTCTCAGAAGGCGAGACGGGGACCAACCTCTGGGCGGAAACGTACGAGCGCCAACTCACGCCCGACAACCTGTTCGAGATGCAGGACGAGCTCACGCATCACGTCGTGACGGCCACTGCGGGTGCCTACGGCGCCATCGTTCGCGCCCAGCTCCCCGGCACACGGGCCAAACCGCCCACGAGTCTCCGCAGTTACGACTGCGTGCTCCGCGCGTACGAGTATCTGCAGTCGCACACCCGGGAGAACCATCTTGCAACCCGCGAGTGCCTCGAGGAAGTCGTCTCTGCCGAGCAGGACTACGTCGAGTCCCAGGCCTGGCTCGGCTACATCTACGCCGAGCAGTACCACCATCGATGGAACGAGCCGGGAACCTACGACTCACTCGACCGTGCCCTCGAGGTCGGAGAGGCTGCGGTCGACCTCGGTCCTGCGAGCCAGGCGGCGCACGGCACCCTTGCGCTGACGCTGTTCTTTCGCGGGGACTACGACCGCGCGCGCGTGGAGTCGTACCGCACCATCGAGCTCGGGCCCAACAACGCCCTCTGGCTCGGGCTCATCGGCACCTACCTGGCACAGCTCGACGACTTCGAGAACGGCCTTCCGATGGTGGCGCGGGCGATCGAGCTGAACCCTCACCCTCCGCTCTGGATCAACATGGCCTTCTTCTACGAGGACTACCAGAACGGCGACTACGAGGCGGCGCTTGCGCACGCCCGCACCGTTCGACAGGGTGACTTCCGCACTCCCCTCTTCGAGGCTGCCAGCCTGGGGAAACTGGGTCGGAGTGCCGAGGCACAGCCGCTCCCGGTACGCATGCAGGAGCTCTGGCAGCGCGATCCGGGTGAACTACGCGACGAGCTCATCCAGCGCCACGCGTTCAGCCCGAGCCTGACGGACCATCTCGTGGAAGGCCTGCGTCTCGCGGGGTGGAGCCCGGTCCCCGTCGATCGCTGATCGGACCGCGCGGCACGCCAGCTCTCGTCATCGACCATCTGGTCGCGCGGCGCCTGCGGCGTACATCGTCTCGTCGCCACTCGCAGAGCGCAAGTTCGGTCAAGTGTGCAACTTCGGTCAAGCGCCGGGGGATCACCAGCCGCCACTCTCCACGCAGGAGGTGAAGGCATGCGCCCGCTCGTTCGACGCTTCACAGACGTTCTCGGCCACCGGAAGTTCCCCTGGATCGCCGGAGCGCTCTCGGCCCTCTTGCTGTTCCCCGCCCTCTGGGGTGGCTTTCAGCTCGACGATCACTTCCAGCGCACCCGGCTGCTGGGCCTGGGAGAGGACCCACTCCAGCTGTTCGTGTTCTACGACGGAGACCCCGCGAACGCCCGCGCGCAGATGGACCAGGGCGTCATGCCCTGGTGGGCGAACCCGGCGGTGCGGCACGCCAACTTGCGCTACCTGAGCGTGCTGTCGATGCAGCTCGACTACGCCCTCTGGCCCCATCATCCCGCGTGGATGCACCTCCACAGCCTGCTCTGGCTCGCAGCGACGGTCGCGGCCGCGGGTCTTCTCTACCGCGACCTCTTCCGCAGCCACGGAAGCGGAGCCGAGCGTTCCGTGGTCCTCGCAGCAAGTGGCCTTGCGACGCTGCTCTACGCGGTCGACGACGCGCATGCGCTTCCCACCGCCTACCTGGCAAACCGCAATGCCCTCCTCTGCGCGTTCTTCGGCCTGGTCAGCGTGTGGACCCACCACCGCGCCCGCGCTCTGGCCGTCCCAGCCGACCACCCGGGGGATCTCGGACGGGGCCCTGGGCTGACGGCGTGCCGCATCACGAGCCCGTTGGCGCTCGCCCTGGCGCTCCTCTCGGGAGAGCTCGCCGTCTCGACGGTGGCCTTCCTCGGCGCCCACGCGCTCCTCCTCGACCGCGACACCGTGGTCGCACGCGCCAGATCCCTGGCCCCGCACCTCGCGATCGCCGCCGCATGGCTGGTCGTGCACCGCCTCGGTGGATTCGGATCGGAGGGATCCGGCGTGTACGTCGATCCCCTGCGCGAGCCGCTCGCATTCGCCCGCGTCTTCTTGGACCGGGCCGCAATCCTCTGGATCGGTCAGTGGACTCCCTTCCCCTCCGACTGGGGCTCGGTCCTGGAGCTCGGCTCCGCCGAGGCCCGGCCGATCCGCGTCGCCGGGCTCGTCCTCCTGGCGCTCCTCGGCACCCTCTTCTGGCGCCTGCTCCGCGCGTCGGCCCTGGCACGCTTCTTCGCCCTGGGGGCCGCCGTCTCCCTGGTGCCGATCTCGGCCGTCACGCCGCAGAACCGCCTCCTCTTCTTCGTCGGCTTCGGCTGTGCGGGTCTCCTGGCGCAGCTGGCGTTCTCGCCGGGCAGGTCGCGCATCGTCGTGGCGGTCCTGCTGGGAGTGCATCTCCTGCTCGCGCCCGCGAGTGCGTACGTCTTTCTCGACCTCCAGACCTCGGCGGCACGCCGTATGGAGCGCGCCGAGGCGAGCCTGCCGAACCTCGACGACTGGGAGCAACGCGACCTGATCCTGCTGAACCCGCCCGACAGCGTGTACGCGACCATCTCGGTTCCCATGATGCGCACGACCGACGGGCGACCGCGACCTCGTCGCCTCCGTGCCCTCGCGCACGGCGGCGCCGAAGTGCGCCTGACGCCGCTCGACGCGTACGAAGTGCGACTCGACCTCGATCCTGGGCTCTTTCCGGACCCCTTCTCGCGATACTTCCGCGCATCCAACCTGCCCTTCGAGCAGGGAGACGTCGTGCAGGTCGACGGCATGACGGTCACCATCGAAGATCCTGGCGACGCGTTTGGCCCGACGCAGCTGCACGTACGGTTCGACCGGCCACTCCGCAGCGCAGAGCTCGTCTGGCGACACTGGGACGGTAGCGTGTGGCAACCGCTGGAGCTGCCGCCTGTCGCGGTCACGAAGCGCTTCCTGCCCCAGGGTGGCTTCTTCGATCTCTGAGCGGGCCTACAATGAGCACCACACCTCCCCCTCCGCAGATCGAGCCGCCACGGCCAGGCCCGTCCCGGTCGGCCGTGGAACGTTCCGACGCGGTGGAGCTCATGTCGCACGGTCCTCGCTCCAGCACCCATCGCCGCCTCGTGCTCGATGCCGCGGAGTTCCTGGCCGAGAACCTCGACGCACACTTCACGCTAGCGCAGCTCGCCGCGCGCGCCGGGCTGTCGCCGCACTACTTTCAGAGGGTCTTTCGCAGGCACCTCGGCGAGTCGCCCAAGCAGTACGCCAAGCGACTCCGGCTCGAGCGGGCCGCCATCCGTCTCCGCGATCGCGAGACGACGGTCACGGAGATCGCCTTCGACTCGGGCTACGAGGCGCACGAGTCGTTCAGCCGGGCGTTTCGGCGCGCGTTCGGCGTTTCGCCGCGTGACTATCGGCGGATCGCGCGCGCCCGCCAGCGAACGGAGCCGGCATCACTGGAGGTGGTCGAGCTCCGGGCCGCGCGGATCGCGTGTGTCCCCCACGTCGGACCCTACGACGACCAGACCGCGTTCTTCGCCCTCCGCGCGTGGGCCGAGCCACGGGGTCTGCTCGAAGACGGCCGGGTGCTCTGGGTCTATCGCGACGACCAGGAGGTCACGGCTCCAGAGCACCTGCGGGCCGAAGTGGCGGTGCCACTCCCCGACGACATGCCCTCACCCGACGACGACGGCGTCCACGAGCGGATCCTCGCGGCGGGGCACTACGCCTACATGCACCATGTCGGACCGGCCTCCGTGCGGGAGCCCTACGAGCGGGTCTTCAGGGACTGGGCCCCTGACTCGGGCTGGCGGCCGGCGCCGCGCCCGATGCTGGTCGAGTACGACGACCGCCCGACACCCTGGGAAGCCCACCTGTTCGTCGCGGTCACCCGCGAGCGCTAGGTCGGCGCTCATCGGCGGCAAAGCGGATCGCCTGGAGGAGATCACCCTCGAAAATGCAGATGGCCCTGAAGCCCATGCTGTCGGCGGAGCGCCGCACCTCGAAGGGCGACATCAGGCGATAGACGCCTGGCGGATACTCCACCTCCACCTCCGCCGCGTCCGCGGTGCCCGCGAGCTGCGACCCCTCCGTCACGGCGGCCGCGATCTGCCGGGTGCACGACGCCCGGCGCGCTGCGGGGCCTGCGGCGGGGCCGCCACGGGCGGCGGGCCTCGCGACGATCGCCCCCTCGGCATCGAACCACAGGTTGAACGCTGCGGGGCCGGGGTTGCAGATGGCGAAGAACGTCACCTCACCGTCGCGCGCCGGCGGTCCCGTGGCCAACGCAACGCTGTCGGGATCGACGTCGTGGCACCCGGTATCGCTGCGGAGAAGGCGCCCCAGAGCACGGAGGACCTCGACCCGGTACGGCCTGGTCCCTTCGTCCCAAGACAGGTCTTCGGCCGTCACTCTCGGTTCGACGTCGGACGGTTCGACGAGGTCGGCGTCGAGCCATCCGCGGATTCCCCGGAACTGCGGCGGCTGACGGATCTCCACCTGGACCTCCTCGGAGGTCCGACAGACGGCGTCGAGGCGGGTCGCCCGATCGACGACCACCTCGGCCGGCCGTTCCGAAACCCCGGAAGGCGTCGTGACGCCGCGCAGCGGATGTCGGCTGCGCACGGTGAGCGAGTCCCCGATCTTCAGACCGTCGCCGCAGCGCTCCGGCACGCGGGCGTCCGGATCGAGGGCCACACGGAGGAAGGTGCCGGCTGCCGGCGCCGCGGCCACCGAGAGCGGCCCCAGCTGGGCTTCCGGCCGAGGCCCGCTCCACCGACCGTCGAGTGCGAACCAGCCTCCCACCCCGAGGAGCCCGAGCACCAGCACGGCCAGGAGCCGGACCGACGGGGCCTCGCGCCGGAGCGCCAGGCCCACCCGGCTGCCGAGGAGTCGCTCGACCTCGGAGCGCTGCGCACTGCTGAGAAGGCTCCACCGCCGCGCGCGCTCCTCTCCCTCGAGGTGGTCGTAGTCGAGGGCGAACTCCTGCGACTCGGGCTCGCTCGAGACGGGGCTCAGGCAGTACTCGCAGGTGGACGCCGCCAGAGGGACATGGCGTCCGCAGCTCGCGCACGGCGCGGTGGAGGTGGACTCGGACATGTCAGCGGACCCTCGAAGGGTCGAGTCGGAACGTCTCGGAAAGCTAGCAGAGCACCTGAATATCGACTTATTTCGATAAGCTGGGGGGATGGTGGACTCACGATCGAAGTTCTCATCTCTTGCTGTTGTTCTCGTCCTCCTGTGCACCTGGGCCGGCGCACCGTCGGCCGCGTCTTCAGAGCACGTCCGCGCGGGCGCCGCGGACGTAGTGCGGATCCCCGACGATGTCGCGAACCTCGAGGTCGCCGTCAGCAGGGTCAAAGACGGGGGCACGATCGTCTTTCGCGCCGGCACCTATCTGGCGCCCCCGAACGGTTGGTCGGTGCGCGGCGCCACCAAGAGCTTCGCAGTGCGCGCGGAGACCCCGGGCAGCGTGGTTCTCGACGGCGCCGGGAGTGCGCGAATCGTCGACGTGGGGCCTGCCCCGAACGGCAGAGGTGTCGAGCTCGTCGGTCTCACCTTCCGCGGCGGCAGCTCCACCGCGGCAGGCCTGGGAGGTGCGTTGACCGTCGAAGGCCGGCAGGTCACTCTGCGGAACTGCCTCTTCGAGGACAACGTCGGCCACGTGACCGGAGGCGGCGCACTCCGCGTCCGCGCGGGGGCCGAGGTCGTCTCGATCGACACCGTCTTCCGCGGCAACACCTCCACCCGCCGCGGTGGCGCAGTGGAAGCCGACCTCTCCACGCTCCTCTTCGACAACAACCTCTTCGAGGACAACCGTGTCAACGACCCCGGGCACTCGTGGGACGCGGTGGGCGGTGCCCTCTACCTGGTCGATTCGCGCGTACGCATCGTGAGCTCCACCTTCGACTCGAATCAGGCCGCCTGGGTCGGGGGCGCCATCTACGCCTTCGGCACGTGGCAGAGCGACGAGACCGAGCTCGCCGCCACTCTCGACATCTTCGGCAGTCGCTTCACCCGGAACTTCACGGCGCCACGCACACCCTCACCCGGGACGAACACCGGCGGTGCACTGCACATCGAGGACAGCCTGCGCACCCGCATCTTCCACTCCGACTTCGAAGGCAACGTCTCGAACCGCGGCGGCGCGATCAGCAGCTACCGTTCGCAGCTCGAGGTGTACGACTCGAGCTTCCGCGCCAACCTCGCCGACCTGTCGCAGCCCGAGACCGCGGCCGGCGGCGCCATCATCCACGCGTCGGCCGACTTCGTCGACTCGAGCACAGCAAGCGGCGCTCTCAACCGACCCACCGGCAGCGTCCTCGTGCGCGGCAGCCACTTCTTCTCGGGCAGCTCGTTCGGAACGAGCGACGTCAGCGCCACCCAGGGAGGGTGCCTTGCGCTGCTGGGTGACACTCCGCGCGAGCTCGGCGACGGCGGCGTGCCCCGTGCCCCGAACCTCGCACGCAACCGCGTCCCCGTCGTGCTGGACCAGGTGCTTCTGCAATGCAACGCCGGCGCGGGAACACAGGCCGGCGTCTTCGGAGGGAGCGTCTATGCGCAGCTCGCGCAACTGGAGATCACCGACACGCTGATCCTCGGCTCGCGGGCCGACGGTGGCGTCGGCGGTGCGGTTGCTTCGCTCTCGAGGTCGAGCGTCGTGGTCGAGGGCTCCACCTTCGCCGGCAACTCGTCCGACCGCGGCGGCGCGATCTACCAGAGCGGCGGTGAGCTCCACGTCGAAGACGGCCTCTTTCTGGAGAACCGCGTCGACAACGGTCTCTTCGGATCCGCGGTGTACACACAGACGGAGCCGGCGTCCACGCCGGATCGTCAGGGCATCGACGGGCGGGTGACGGGCAGCGTGTTCGCCCGCAACACCGGGCTCACGCTGTACGAGCTGGACAGCAAGAGCGGGCCTTTCAACACGGTGCGCTACGGCAACAACGACTTCGAGGGCGCGTCCACAGACGACATCCTCGTCAACACGGCGAGCGGCTTCGACGGGCATGCCCTCGACAGCATGAACAGCCTCCTCGTCACGCATGGGGCCCAGACCACGCGCAAGGCGACGTCGGCCAACCGGGTCGTGGCCTCTGCGCCCGGGCGCTCCCGGCTGGTCGGCGCCCCTGGCAGGGTCACGACCGGTACGGGGTACGGCGCCGACATCCCGAGTGTGATCGGCTGGGCGTCGAGCACCGACAACGCGCGGCTCGGGGGTGTGACCCAGACCACCCTCTGGGGCGCCCTCGTCGACCCGGGTCCCGGCCGCCAGACGCTCTCCGGTGGCGGCGACTCGGGCGACGTCGACGTCACGGAGAACTCCGGCTCGGGGGTGTGCGACGCCGAGCTGTGCCTGAACGGCGACCGTTTCCTCGTCGAGGTCAGCTGGGAGGACTTCGCCGGCGGCACCGGGCGCGGCCAGGTGGTGCCCTACCGCTCCGACGACTCCG
The DNA here is from genome assembly GCA_965223385.1 of Candidatus Multivoraceae bacterium. Classification (GTDB taxonomy): domain Bacteria; phylum Acidobacteriota; class Thermoanaerobaculia; order Multivoradales; family Multivoraceae; genus JBCCLJ01. The sequence goes on from CBDCWR010000005.1 coordinate 1,044,398, forward strand.
GCCTCCTGTACTTCTTCCAGGCCGACAACTGGGAGATGCTGCTCAAGATCCTCGACGGTTGCCCGATCAACGGCAGCTACTGGCTGCTGGCGGCCGCCACGACGACGGTCGCCTACGAGCTCGCCATCACGGACCTCGCGACCGGCCGCGTGGTGACGTACGCCAACCCGCTCGGCAACGCGGCGGACGCGATCACCGACACGAGCTCGCTCTCGTGTGCCGGGCCGTCGAGCCGCGGGGAGCCGCAGTTGGCGCATCTGCTGCAGCCGGCAGGGCACGTGCCGCCCCGCGTGGACCTTGCGCGTCACACGCACTCGGCGGGCGCTCCCGCGTGCGGGTCCGACACGAGCCGCCTCTGTCTCGGCGCGGGCCGCTTCCAGCTCAGCGTCACCTACCGCGACTTCTCCGGCAGCACCGGGTCGGCCCGGGTCGTGTCGGTCGGATCGGCAGACTCCGGCCTCTTCTACTTCTTCGACGCAGCCAACTGGGAGATGCTCGTGAAGGTGCTCGACGGCTGCGGAGTCAACGGGCACCACTGGGTGCTCGCGGCCGCCACGACGGACGTCGAGTACACCCTGCGCGTCGTGGACACCGCCACCGGCGAGGAGAAGAGCTACTTCAATCCGCTCGGTCGCGCAGCTCCCGCGATTGCGGACACGAGCGCATTCTCGTCCTGCCCCTGAGGCCGGCGAACCACCGCGGTGGGTCTACGGCGGCAGGGGACCCTCGTAGTCTGTCCCCCGAATGGCCAGGGTCCACTGCTCCACACCGCTCGACAGCGCAATCGCGCGGAGCATCAGGGGCTCACTCACCAGCTGGCCCGACGACCTGCGTAGAACTGCGGGCCCGCTCTCGTACACGGCGAGCGTGTCGGTCGCAAAAAACGGCACGTAGGCCGAGCGGGTCGTGAAGGTGCCCAGCGACCTGCCCGCCGGATCGTAGATGGTCCACTCGTAGGTGTCGGCAGCAGCACCCGTGCCTGGCTGACTGGCCAGGACGTGGTTCCCGTTGACGGAGCGAAACTGGGTTCCCGCAACCCCGGGAAGGGCCAACGTCGGGGGAGCCAGGATCGGGGGTGGCTCGAGGAGCGCGATCGACGGTGCTCCTGGGACGACGTTCGACGTTCCCATGTCGACGGAAAACGTCCCGGAGAGACTCTGGGTCTGCGGCGGCTGGTCCAGAATCAGAGCCCCACGTGCCTGCGTGGAGGTCCAGCTCCACGCCACATCGAACGTCTCTGCGCCCGAAGGAAGTGCGCGAATCGTGAACTGCTGGCCCAAGCCGTCCGCGACGCGCGGCATGACCTGTGCCGGAAGCGCAACCGAGGCCCGCTGAAGTGCAGCCCCCGCGGGGCTCAGGAGCACCAGCTCCATCGTGCCGGGGTCGAAACTCTCGACCATCGCGAGGAGCCCGGTGGGAGAGGCGGCGAGCGGACGGGTCGCCTCGTCGCTGTGCCACTGCACGAGACCGACGTCGAGGCTCACGGCGTCGAGACCGCCTCCTGGGCTCATCGCGTAGAGCATCGCGCGGGTCGGGTCGACCACGACCCCCGCTCGAAGCTCGAAGGCCCCGACCGACTGCGCATGGAGCGGAGCTGACGCCAGCAGCAGGGCCCCCAAGACCATCACTCGGAGCACCGGTGACTTGGTGAACGTCGAGAAAGCGAGGTCAGTGCGCTTCATCGATCCCTGTCTCCTTCGTGGTGGGAGAGCCGGTTGGTCGGCCTGGCTCAGGGCTCAGCGGTCGAAAACACCCTCGAGGTCTTCACCTCACTACGCAGTGTTCTACCATGGTCGCCGAGTCAGCCACGTCCAGGGAGCCGCGGGGGACGCCCACGCGGACCGCGCCGCGGGCGCTGTAGGAGCTCCTTTTGGGAGGAGAGGTCATGAAGACTGCCGTCGTCCGAAGTTCGTTCCGAGCTCGAGCGCAACGGAGCGCCGCGCTCTCGTGCACGCTCCTGCTCGGGAGTGCAGCACTCGGGCAGCTGCCCGCCGGAAACTCCTGGACGGTCGAAGGCCCCGCTCCCAACCTCTTCGGTCAGTCCGAGGGCATCCCGAACAACCCCGTCTCGGGCGCGGTCAACAGCGTGGCGCCCCATCCGACGAACGCCGACATCCTCTACGTCGGCGCCGTCAACGGCGGAATCTGGAAGACCACCGATGCCACGAGCGCCAGCCCCACCTGGACGCGCCTCACTTCGACCGAGGCGTCGCAGTCCATCGGTACGGTCGACTTCGATCCGACGGATGGCACGCATCAGACCCTGGTGGCAGGGATCGGCCGTTTCAGCAGCTTCGCCGGCATCGGCGGCAGTCGCTCGGGCCTGCTGCGAACCACGGACGGCCTGAACTTCGTCGAGATCGCCAGTAGCGCTCCCCCGGTCGGCCTGGCCGGCCGCAACATCGTCGGAGTTGCGGCGCGAGGCGCAACGATCGTGGCGGCAGTCGACATCGCCGACGCATTCACCTGCGGCAACATCGGCATCTGGCGGTCGACGAACACGGGCGCCACCTGGACCAAGATCACGAACGGCCTTCCTGCGGGCGCCGTGGACGCTCTCGCAGGCGATCCGAGCAGCACCACGACCCTGTACGCGAGCATGATCTTTGCTGCACCCTGCGGTGGCGGCGGTTCCGGCAACGGCATCTACAAGAGCACCGACACCGGCGCCTCGTGGTCGAAGGTCAGCAACGCCGCGATCGACGGTCTGCTCGCAGACAGCTCGGCGACGAACGTCGACATCGTGGTGGGCAACAGCGACAACGTCTTCGTCACCATCGTGCCGGCCACCGGCCAGTTCGGCGGCATCTTCCGCTCCGGCAACGGCGGTACCAGCTGGCAGACCTTGGACCTCCCCACCACGTTCGAGAACACCTCGTTCGTCGGTGCACACCCCGGCGGCCAGGGAGGGCTCCACACGTCGCTCGCGGCCGATCCGAACAACTCCAACATCCTGTACGTCGGAGGAGACCGGCAACCGCTGAGCTTCGGCGACACGTTCAACTTCCCCAACTCGATCGGGGCCAACAACTTCTCCGGACGCCTCTTCCGAGGTGATGCCAGCCAGCCTTCGGGGAACCAGTGGACACCTCTCACCCACGTCGGCACCGCGTCCAACTCTTCTCCCCACGCCGATTCGCGGGATCTGGCGTTCGACGTCAACGGCGACCTCATCGAGGGTGACGACGGCGGCGTGTACCGCCGCACGTCACCCCAAGACGCAACCGGAGACTGGCTGTCGCTCAACGACAACCTGCAGATCACGGAACAGCACGACCTCGCCTTCGACCCGGCGAACGACATTCTCCTGAGCGGCAACCAGGACAACGCCAGCGGCCAGCAGAGCGTCCCCTCCGGCCTGGTCTGGAGCTTCCCCGGCACGAGCGGCGACGGCGGGGACGTGGTGATCGGGCCCGGGGCGGTGGCGAACCAGACGGTGCGGATCTGGAGCTCGCAGAACCTCCAAGGCCGTCGTCGCGCGACCTACGACGCGTCGAACAACCTCGTCAGCAACGTGGCGCTACCCCTCGCGGGTGCCTCGATCTCGCCCCAGTTCAAGACACCGCTCGCCTTCAATCAGTCGGCACCAAACCGCCTGCTCGTGGGCGGCGCAAACGGAGTCTTCGAGTCGCTCAACCGCGGCGACACGGTGGCCGCGGTTCCGGGGCCCGCCGTGGTCGCGGACTCGTTCTTCGGAGGCGCCAGCATCGCGGCAGGAGGCGTCGGCAACGACGATCTCCTGTACGTCGCGGGCTGTGTCGGGAGCTGCTCCGCGGGGGGTGACGACGGTCTCTATCGGCGTACGACGAGCGGCGGCTCGCTCAGCCTCGCACAAGCATCGAGCAGCATGGTCGGGGTGGCCATCGATCCGGACGACGCCACGCATGCGTTCGCCGTCGACTTCACCAACGTCTACCGCACCACCAACAGCGGCGCGAGCTTCGGCAACGTCACCGGAAACCTCCCCACGCTCAACCCGGGCACGATCCGTACGGTGGAGTACATCAACTCACCCTCGGGTGACGGGGTCGTCGTGGGCACCGACCGCGGTGTCTATCTGGCGCAGAGCGGGAGCGGGTTCACCACGTGGAGCACGTTTGGTCACGGGGTGCCCAACACTCCGGTCTACGAGCTGATCTACGACCAGCCGAACGACGACCTGCTGGCCGGCACGATGGGCTCGGGCGCCTATCGAATGACCAGCGTGTCCAGCAACTGCGCCGAGTCGATCCCGCTCACCGCAGGTCAGTGGCGTCAGATCGCTCTGAGCTGCGACCCCGGGCCCAGCAACACCGTGGCAGACGTCTTCGACGACGATCTTGCGGGTACCTACGCCACCGACTGGATCGTCTACGAGCGCGACGAGAGTACCCAGAGCTACACGCAGCTGTCGCTCGCGTCCGCGCTGAGCGTCGGCGACGGCTACTGGGTTCGCACCAACCTGGGGGCGCAGGCCGTGGGCAACGTCGGAATGGACAACGTGGCCACCGCCGTCTCGCTGGTCACGGACTCGACCGACGGCGCGGGCTGTGGCACCTCGGCAGGCCGCTGCAACATGGTGGGCAACCCCCACGCCTACGACGTGTGCTGGGCCGACGTCGAGGTCATCGACGGGGGCAGTACCCTGAACCTCGCCGCGGCCGACCCCGGCGGCGCGTGCCAGGGAGCCAACGCCGAAGCCAACGGCTGCATCATGTCGCGGGTCGCCCACAAGTGGACCGGCTCCGCCTACGCGCCGTTCGACGGCATCACGCCGGGCCTGGAGGGCACGCTCGTCCCATGGGACGGGTTCTGGGTCTCCGCCGTCAAACCGGGACTCCAGCTGCGCATTCCCGAAACGCCGGGCAACTGCGGCGCACCCCTGGGGCCGTCGGCTCCCGGCGAAGCCGGTCCTGCGGCCCCGGGGGCCGAGACGCTCCCGGAAGGGTGGTACATCCGACTGGTGGCCGAGTCGGGGACGCTGCGAGACGCGGCGAACGTGCTCGGCGTACTGCCAGGGAGCTCCCGCCACTACGACCCGCGCGACCTCGAGGAGCTGGCCCCCTTCGGCAACACCTACCTGACCATCGTCTTCCCGAAGCCCGACTGGGGACCTCGTGCAGGCGACTACAGCAGCGACTTCCGTCGCCTCCGCGCCGGACGCTGGCTCGAGCGCTTCCAGTTCGAGGTGCGCTCCTCGGACCCGAGCGCCGACGTCACGGTGCGCTGGGAGGGGCTCGCAACCCACATCCGCAACTCGGACCTCCGGGACGATCTCACCGGCGAGAAGTTCCGGCCGCAGCCCGACGGCAGCTACACCTTCAACATGAACGGGAGCAACACGAGGCAGTTCACCTGGTGGGCCCGGTCACGGCGCTAGGCGGACGCCCGGGCGCCTTGCGGCCTCAGTCGAGGGCTTCCACCTCGATGTTCGACAGCTCGATGGTCGACACGAGCGGCAGGTCGGCGGCGTAGTCCGGGGTCACCAGATCGACCCCGAGGCCGCCGCGGTTCGTGTTCAGACCGTAGTTCTCGGCATCGTAGAAGACGATACCTCCCACCTCGCGGTAGTTGAACAGCTTCCGGAACCGCAGGCCCGTGCCGCCGCTGTAGTCGTAGGCGAACTGCTCGAGGCGGGATGTCTCCGGATCGAACCAGTACATGTACTGGCTCTCGTCGCCTGCGCTCGTACCCGGCTGGAACGACACCCGCACCTTGCGTAGCTCCCGGCCATCCCAGGTCTCGAGGCCCAGGTCCTCCTTGTACGTGCCCGGGTCGTTCAGCTTGTAGGGCAGGAACAGGAAGTACATCCGCTGGTTGACGTACGACTCGGCCCGACGCCGGTCGTCCGCCGCCACGGGCTGGGTCGCTCCCCCCTCCGTGATCTCGAGGCTGGTGTTCGTCTGACGGTGGGTCCGCCCGTCGGCCCCTTCACCTTCGATGATGCGGTGGTCGAAGGTGTCGCCCCGGCGCTCGGTGACGATGTCGAAGCTCCCGGACTTGGACGACACGGTGAGGCGCACCCTGGACGCGGCGACGACCGGGCCTCCGTGCAAGGCGATGGAGCGGTCGACGACGTCGAGCTGCGTGACCTTCTCGGTGGCCGGTGTCTCGGCCGCGGCGGCGACGGTCGCGGCGAGGAGAGCAAGAGAGGCGGCCGCGACGCAGCGCAGGGCCGGCGCGACTCGGAGGGGGCTCGGCATGGACATTCTCCTGGGAAGTGGTTCTCCGAACTGTACGCGAGTCCGGCCTGGAACGGTTTTCTCCTCGCGCCGCATGGGCCTGCGGCGGCCCCGGGAACCGGGTTAGGGTGGCACGCACCCCCTTTTCCAACCGCTCGACGAAGAGCAGGAGGCGCCCGGTGAAGATCGGCTACTTCGGAATCAACATGGGCCTCGGAGCCAACCCCGACGTGCTGGTCGAGCTCGCCCAGGCGGCCGAAGGTGCCGGCCTCGACTCCGTCTGGACGGGTGAGCACGTCGTGCTCCCGGATCCTCAGGAGCCGCCATCGCCATCGCCCCCCGAAGTTCCCTTCCTCGACCCCGCGGTCGCGCTCACGTACATCGCAGCCCACACGACGACACTGAAGCTCGGAACCGGCATCGTCATCCTGCCTCAGCGCAACCCCCTCGTGCTCGCCAAGGAGCTGGCCACCCTCGACGTGCTCTCCAAAGGCAGGCTCATCTTCGGCCTCGGGGCCGGCTACCTCCACCAGGAGTTCGCGGCCCTGGGTGCGCCGTTCGACGACCGCGGCGCCGTCACCGAGGAGGCGATCGACGTGCTGCGCGCGCTGTGGACGGAGAAGAAGCCCACCTACCAAGGCGAGCACTTCTCGTTTGGTGGCATCGACGCACAGCCGCGGCCGGTCCAGACGCCTCACCCTCCGCTCGTGATCGGAGGCATGAGTCGCGCGGCGGCGCGCCGGGCCGCGCGCCGAGGCAACGGCTGGTACGGCTTCCGGACCGACCTCGAAACGACCCGAAAGATCCTCGGCTGGATCGAGGAGGAGATCCGCGCAGGAGGTCGCCCAGACGAGCTCGGCGACCTGGAGATCTCGGTGAGCCCGCCGGCCCGGCTCTCTCCCGAGATCGTCGCGCAGTACGAGGAGATCGGCGTGCACCGCCTCATCGGCCTGTCGTCAGCCAGCACCGCGACGGATGCCAAGGCGGCGATCGCGGAGATGGCCGCAGCCGGCGGCTAGCCCCCCGCGTCGCGCAGGGCTCACCGCCGGCCCCTGACGATCCCCGCCGGGCACGAGTGGGCGGCGCACCATTTGTGTCGATGACCTGTCTCGCAGCGACATTCCTGTCGGCAGGGTGAGCCGCCGTGGCCGGGCCACGAGACCAGAAGACCTGCAAAGGCGGAGCTTCCGTGCCCAGGCCTCGGTGGCACGGCGGTTGCTCCTCCACACCTCGTCCAACTGCCGTGGTTTGGCGATCCGTCTCGGAGCCTCGGGCGGCACCCGGCAACCACGCGATCTTACGTCTCACGGACGCCCGTCACCCCTTGGGGGAGGGGTCGGGCGTCGCCAGTAGGTGAGAGGGGGGGTCGAGAGTCGGTCTCGGCTCCCCCGACTTTTTCGCGTGGCGCCTACTCCTCCACGATCACCGCCACGCCGGGAAACGTCGGCGGTGCCTCCGAGCGGTTCCCGAAGAGCCAGCGCAGGAGGTCGCGGTAGAAGCCGAAGAGCGGGATCTGTCGAGCCATGGAGTTGCGCAGCGCGTCACGCTGGGCCTTGAACTCCTCGTGACTTTCGAGCGTGAAGCGCTCGAGCTCGCTGTGGTAGTTGCGCAGTGGCTGGATCTGGATCTCGAACAGCTGCCCATCCCAGCGCACGACCGACTTGATCGCACGCCAGCCGCTCTGTTTCGCCGAGGTGCTGCCGTCACCGAGATAGTCCTTCACCTCCAGGAAGCTCAGCTCCTGCGCGCGGCGGGTCGCCGAGACGTCGACGGAGTCGAGCGCGGCCGCCGAGAAGGCCCGACCTTCCAGCTCGAGCTGGAGCTCCCGCGCGCGCTGCGCGGAGCCGACCACGATTTTCACGCCGAAGATGTCCTTCACGAAGCGGCTGAGGTGACGGAGCTGCTTGTCTCGCTGGACGAGCCCGTCGAGACGGAAGATCTCGTCGACCACCTTGTTCCAGATCTCCTCTTCGGCCTTGATCCGTGAGATCACCTTGTGCACGCCTCGGTCGCTCGCCTCCAGCGGCTCGTACTCGACGAAGTTCGCCACCAGGCGGGCCTTCTGCCAGCTGTCGTCGTGGAGGAGCCGGAACCGCTCGAGCAGCCGTGTGCCGAGGTCGAGGTCGGTGACGCCGTAGAGATCGGCGCTCGTGATCGGCTGCATCAACGTGAAGCGCTCCTCGGATGCCGGCATCTGCCCCACGACGACACTGCGGAGACCGTACCGTTCCTGGGGGTAGAGGCTTCTGCAGAGGAGCTCTGCGAGGCGATGGAGATGCTCTTCGCCGCTGCGGATCATGCGGGAGAACGCCGCCTGCCCCTCGGCGAGGCGCGACTCCGAGAAGCGCAGCTCGTGGCGCTCCCCCGGCGCGGCCTGAAGCTCCTCGCGCTTCGTTCCCAGGTACTCGACCAGCTGATTGAGTGCCGGCTCCCGCGTCACCATCCAGAGGGGCGACGCCGCCGCGTGCTGCGGTTCTGCGGGCGTTCCGGGGGCAAGATCGGGTGCTCGGGAGTCGGTCATGGTCACTTCGCTCCGAGGGGCTCGGCCCGGGCCATGGAGCCGGGCCCGGAGGTCTCCTGCAAGACTCGATCCTACGGCTCCCCCCACCCTCCGGACGACGGGCCCGTGCGGCGGGCGTGACGAGGGGCAGTCCGTATACTGTGCTTCGAAGCCCGATCGGAGCGAGGGCACCCAGAACCACCAGGAGGTCCCATGAGCGATCACGTCCAAGCCGTCCCGTCGCAGGAAGCCACCCTCACGGGCTCGCGCGCCGTGTTCCTCACGCGCACCTACAACCACCTGCTCAGCGCGATCCTCGGCTTCACGCTGATCGAGGTCATCCTGTTCAAGACCGGGCTCGCGGAACAGATCGCGAGGGCCCTGCTCGGCGTCAGCTGGCTGCTGGTCCTGGGCGGCTTCGTCGTGGTCAGCTGGATCGCCAGCCGCGCCGCGCACACGGCCAAGAGCCTCGGCGCGCAGTACGCGGCACTCGTCGCCTTCGTCTTCGCCGAAGCCATCATCTTCGTCCCCATGCTCTACTACGCGTTCTCCTACCAACCGGGCGCAATCCAGAGTGCTGCCGTCGTGACGCTGCTGGGGTTCGGCGCGCTGACCGCCGTGGTGTTCACCACGCGCAAGGACTTCAGCTTCCTCGGCGGCATGCTCCGCTGGGCCATGGGCCTGGCCCTGGTCGCCATCGTCGCGGGGGTGATCTTCGGCTTCCAGATGGGCACCTGGTTCTCGGTGCTGATGGTCGGGGTCGCGGGCGCCGCGATTCTCTACGACACGTCGAACGTTCTGCACCACTTCCCGGAAGACCGGTACGTGGGCGCCGCACTCGAGCTTTTCGCCTCGGTGGCGCTGATGTTCTGGTACGTGCTGCGCCTCTTCATTTCGCGCGACTAGCTCCGGAACGCCTGCTGCATTGACCTCCGAGCAACCGATCTCGGATCGGGAGAGGCGCTACGTCCTCTTCCTGCTGCTGCTGGTCTTCACGTCCAGCCACGTCGATCGTCAGATCGTCGCCATCCTCGCGCAGCCGATCAAAGAGGCCTTCCAGGTCTCGGACACCCTTCTGGGCATGATGACCGGCTTCGCCTTCGCGCTCTTCTACGCGACGCTCGGGATCCCGATGGCGATGTGGGCCGACCGGAACAACCGACGGAACCTGATCGCGCTGTCGATCGCACTCTGGAGCGGGATGACGGTCCTGTGTGGTGCCGCCGCCAACTTCGGCCAGCTTCTCGCGGCGCGTATCGGCGTTGGTGTGGGCGAAGCGGGGTCGAACCCGCCGTCCCATTCGATCATCGCGGACATCTTCCCGGCAGAGCGCCGCGGCACGGCCATGGCGATCTTCGGGACCGGCGTGAACCTCGGCATCATGGTCGGCTTCCTCTTCGGCGGCTGGGTGAACCAGTGGCTCGACTGGCGCTGGGCCTTCGTGCTCGCCGGGGCACCCGGCCTGCTCGTCGCGCTGCTCGTGCGCTTCACGATCCGCGAGCCCCCGCGACTCCACGACCCGACGGCGGCGGATGCACCGCGCCTCGCCGAGGTCGCCCGGCACATGTGGCGGTCGCCCGTGCTGCGTCACTCCGTGATCGCCGGCACCATCATCTCGTTTGCCGGCTACGCGACGGTCGCGTGGGTCCCGACCTACTTCCAGCGACTGCACGGCTTCTCCACCGGAGAGGCCGGCACCCTCCTGGCCCTGCTCCTCGGCATCGGGGGTGGTCTCGGGACCTTCTTCGGAGGTTATGTCGCCGACCGTCTCGCACCGCGCGCCGAAGGCTGGCGCGCGTGGGTGGCCGCGATCGGGCTGCTCGCCTACACCCCCTTCGCCCTGCTCTGTTACCTGAGCCCGAGCGCCACGGTCGCCGCGTGGGCCTTCGCAGGGCCCGGAATCCTCGGGGGCATCTACATCGGCATCACCTTCGCGATCATCCAGTCGCAGGTTCCGGGCAACATGCGCGCCGTAGCCGCCGCTCTCAACCTCTTCCTGGTGAACCTGATCGGCCTGGGCCTCGGGCCGACGACCGTCGGCGTGATCAGCGACCTTGCACGCCCACAATGGGGCGAGGACAGCCTCCGCCTGGGCCTCGTGACGATGGTCGCACTGGTCGTCTGGGCCTGCGGGCACTACTGGCACACGGGGCGCCTGCTCAACCGGGCCGCCCCGGCGAAGCCCTAGCGAGCCGACGAAGAGCCTGCCGGGGGCGGCGAAAGCACCACCACGGGCCCCCGGCGCATGGCGGTCCAGCCATCGAGCCCGAGGTCGGAGAGGGGCAGCGCCTGAGCCTCTTCGTCGAGCAGCCAGACCTCCCGACCGGCGGCCCGCGCACCCTCGACCGCAGCACGGGCCTCCCGTGTCTGCTCCTCCTCCAGCTCGCGCACGTCGACCCAGTTCCCGGTATAGCTGTCGTCGTAGCGCCGGTGCTCGAAGAGGATGCCCGGGCTCCAGCCCCCGACCGCCAGCGGCTCGCCCGCCCGAGCGGGCTGCGCGGCGACGGCCTCGTGGAACGCGGCCGCCTCGTCACGCACGAACTTCTCCTGCATCCAGGCGAGAGCCCCGCCGGCAGCGAGAGTCAGCCCCAGGAGCACCCACACGCCCCGGCCGGGGCGGACGCGCTCCGCGAGCCATGGACCGACGAGAAAGGCGACCACGCAGCCGCCGAGGAACGCCACCGAGACGTCGCGAAGCACCTGGATCTCCTCGTGGCCCCAGAACGCTGCAGCGGCTGCAGCGGCGCTGGCCGTGGAGAGAAACGCGAGCCGGCCACCGGCAGGCTCGTCGTTCTCGTCGGTCAACACAAGACCCGCGAAGAGCACGAGCCACACGTAGAGCGGCAGCTGCACGGGGACGTCGCCGAAGCGCTCTCCGAGAGCGAAGTTGAGGGCCCAGCCCAGCCCGGAGGCGAGCACCAGCGGCCGGAGCCACCGCCGCCCCTTCGCGAGGAGGATGCCCAGAGCGACGAAGCTCCACGTGCCGAAGAAGCCCAGGACCACCTCCATGCCCTCCTTGCGCACGGCACGGACCGGGTCGACGTCGGCGGCGGCCCCTGACAGGAGACCCCGCGACCCGAACAGGTAGTGCTGCGCGAAGGGCGCCAGCACCACGACGAGGGCGATCGCAGACGTGGCCGCGATCCAGAGGGTGTCGCGCAGTCGGGGCCGAACGAGAACGAAGGCCGGAGCGACAAAAATTGCCGAGGGGGTCACGAGAGCGGCCGCCGCGAGGGCCAGTCCGGCGCGGAGGGGTGCGCCGGCGAGGTGCAGGTGGAGCGCCCCCAGGAGGAGCGCACTCTCGACCAGATAGACCTCGGCGTGAAGCGCGTTCAGCACGAAGAGCCCGTGCGTGGCGAGCACCGCCGTCGCGGCGCCTGCGGCGGGCAGCGCGCGCGCGAGCCTGTAGGCCATCCAGAACAGGAGACCGAGGGTCAACGCCGCGGCGACTGCGCTGAGCTGATTCAGGCTGCGATCCGAGGCTCCCGCCACCCGGAAGAAGGCCGCCCCGAGGCCGTAGTAGCCGACATGCGTGGGGCGCGACAGGAGGTCTCCCCGTTCGATCTGCTGCTGGTAGACCGCCGCGTCGGCACTCGAGAGCTGCGTCGGCGCGACGCTACAGAGCACCACGAGTGACACGCCAAACACACCAAGTGCTGCCCACGCGATGCCCTGCGGGACCGGGCGGGCATAGCGCTCCGCGAGCGCCCCCGCATCGGAGCGGTAGTTCTGCAGCGTGTTCATCGGAGGCGTCGGCTGGGGGGCCTCGACCCTACCAGCCGGACGCTCTCAGCCCTTGGTGCGACGGCGACGTCCAAGCCAGTCGTTCAGGGGATGGGACCGATCCAGCATGGGGACGACGCCCTTCCCGCGCGGCCGCAACCGGTTGATCTCCTCCAGGATCTGCTCGTTCCCGGGCTCCACCCGCAGGCCTTGGCGCAAGGCCTCGACCGCCTTCGTTCGTTGATGACACAACACGAGCGCCTTGGCGTAGTTGAGGTAGAGGACCGGGGAGAGCACCCCAACCTCCATCGCGCGCCGGCACATGGCCAGGCCCTCCTGGCGACGACCGCGGTCCACCGTGCCGACCAGGAGACCAATGTACGAGGCGGTCACCGGGTCGTTGGCTCCCTGCTGCTGCGCCAGAACGAAGCGACGCAGCGCCTCCTCCGGGTTGCCGCTGCGATATGCAGCCAACCCCAACCGCCTGAAGTCCTGTCGCCGCTCCTCCACCCGAACCCCCCCGGGAAAGACGCCGGACCGCGGCAGCGGCCCGTCTGCAGATTCGCCAACTGGACCTCCCATTGTGTCACCTGCGCCGGCACCTCCGCGCGCGACACGATCAAATGGCGCAAGGATGGTTCGAACGGCGCAAAGCGCGCTCGACGTGTCGGCAATCGATAGACTTTGGTGCATGGATGCATTTTTGAGGGACCTGCGCCTCGCCGTGCGCACTCTGGCAGCAACGCCAGCACGAACCGGCGTTCTGCTCCTGACCGGCGCGCTCGCGATCGGTGCGGCGACCGCTCTCTTCGACCTGTGGAACGTCGTGCTCTGGCGCCCACTGCCGGGTACCGCAGGCCCCGAGCTGGTGCGGGTGTACCTGCGGAGCCCGCAGCCGTTCATCGCCGAGTTCGGCAACCACCCCCGCGGCGACCTGGAGGAGTACACCCGCTCGAGTCGGACCTTCGCCGCGCTCGCGGGCGACGTCGGGGGTGGCGCCGTGCTCGAAGACGGGGGCGCAGGAACGAGCGCCGTGCTCGGAACCCGAGCCCTCGAGGCCCGCTACGTCACGGGGAACTACTGGAGCGTGCTCGGCCTGCGACCTGCGCGCGGCCGCCTGCACGTGGACGCGGACGATTCGCTCGCGACGACGGCGACGGCGGTCGTGAGCTGGCGCCTCTACGAGGAGTATCAGGCCCTGCGTAGCGTCGGCGGCGGTGGCGACCTCGTCGGCCGCGCCGTGCAGATCAACGGCCAACCGGTGCAGGTGATCGGCGTGGCGCCGGAGAGCTTCCGGGGCGGAGTGTCCGGGCTGATCACCGACATCTGGCTGCCCATGTCGTGGGGCACTGAGCTCGTCGCCAGCTTCGACGCGCAGCCTGACCGCCAGAGCACCGACATCCTGGGCCGACTCGAGGCGGGGGCCACTCCGGCGGCTGCCGAGGAGGAGCTGCAACGGATCGCACAGGAGCTGGACCGCACGCACCCTCTGCCCAACATGGAGCGGGAGATCACGGTGACCGCCGGCTCCATGACCCATCCACTCGATCAGCGCGGCTTCCGCCCCATCCTGCGGTCCCTTGCCGCCGCCGTCATCCTCCTCCTGGTCCTCGCCTCCGCCAACATCGCAGCCCTTCTGCTCGCGCACGGCGTGGAGCGCAGCGGAGAGCTGGCGGTGCGCAGCGCTCTCGGCGCGACCGTGGGCCAGATCGTGCGCCGAGGGTTGACGGAGAGCGTACTGCTGGCGGCGGCCTGCGCCACGCTCGGCTTCGGCGTCGCCGTGGCGTGCCGGCGCGTCCTGTCGCTCTTCGATCTCGAGACCTTCGCGCTCGAGATGCGGTTCGATCACCGGGTGCTGTTGGCGACGGCTCTCACCACGCTCGTCACGGCGGTCACGTTCGGGCTCGGGCCCTCGCTGTCGGCCGGCCGCACCCCCCGGATCTCGAGCCTGCGCGAGGGGTCCCAGACGGCCTCGCGGTCGAAGCTCCGCGTGTTCCGCGCGCTCGCGGGCGTTCAGATCGCCCTGGGTACGGCTCTCCTCGTGTGCACCGGCGTGCTCCTGACGGATCTCTGGCGGCTGCGCAACGCGCCACTGGGCTTCGACCAGCGCGGCCTGGTTCGGGCGTTCGTCGACCTGCGCGCGTGGGACTACTCGGATCAGGAGGCCCAGACGTTCCTGCGCGAGCTCGCCTCCGAGGTCCGCGCCCGACCGGAAGTGCGCGCGGCAAGCCACGCGTTTCTCCTGCCACCCGTCCTCCTCGACCTCCTGCTCCCCTTCGAGCTGCCGGGCGAGGAAGAGCCGCGCAACGCGCGCTTCAACTTCGTCGACGGCGAGTACTTCCCCACTCTCGGCCTCGAAACGCTCCGAGGGCGTGTGTTCGACGCACGGGACATCGACGGCCCGAGCGTCGCCATCGTCAACCGCGATCTGGCGGAGACCCTCTGGCCTGGCGAAGACCCCGTGGGGAAGACGCTCGTCGTGCGCAGGACCACCGCCGAGGGGCGCTCTCCGGAGCACCTCGTGATCGGCGAGGTCGCCTCCCTCTCACAGCACGAGCTCGGTGCCGGCACCGAGCCGGTGCTCTACCTGCCCGTCGACCAGCGGCCACGCCAGATCTCGGCCGTCGTGGCCCGCGGCGATCTCCCTCCGGCGCAGCTCAAGGCCATCTTCGAGGAGGAGGCGCGTGCCCTCGATCCCCGCGTCGTGCCGACCCTCCGGTCGGCCGCCGAGCACCGATGGGACGCACTCGTCGTCCAGCGCCTGCAGTCCCAGTCCGCAGGTCTGCTGGCCGCGATCGGCCTCCTCCTGGCGGCCGCCGGAACCTTCGCCGCGATGTCCGTGGTGGTGGCTCAGAGGCGACGCGAGATCGGGGTCCGCAAGGCCCTCGGCTCGACCGACGCCGGCGCAGCGCTGTGGATCACGAACCAGGCGCTGCGTGTGTGTGCGATCGGCGCCACCGCGGGCCTGGGAATGGGCGTGCTCGGGGTGCGCGCGCTGCGTGCCTACGTGCTCGAGGTCGGCCCCGCAACCCCGGGCCTCGGGGCCGCCGTCTTCGGCGGCATGCTGCTCATCGCAGCCGCCGCCAGCCTGGGCGCCGCTCTCCGCGCCGCGCGGATCGAGCCGATCCGGGCTCTCCGGAGCTGAGGCGGCTCGCCTCGGAACGGCTCGTCGCCTCAGAACGGCTTGTAGAGGGCCATGTAGCCCGACAGCAGGCCAAGGGCCGCAACCACGACCAGCCAAGGCACGACGAAGCTCGGCTTGCGCACGGGCACGATGATGCTACCCCCGATCAGGATCCAGATCACGATCTTCACCATCACCCAACCGAGTCCCTGCATCTCTTCGCCGTCGAGCCCGAGCTTGGCGAGCATGCCAAACCCTCCGACGAGCACGACCAGCAGTCCGATGCCGTGCAGCATACCCACGAGGCTGTGGCCGGGGGTCTTCCTCGGCTCTTCCTGCTGCGCGACGACCGCTCGACCGCCGAGGCCGAGGAACACCAACAGGATGCCGAGGATGTGCATCAGCTTGTAGACCGTGAACGTCATGGTGGACCTCCGAAGTGTGTGAGCAGCGAGCGAGCGGCCGTCATTCGGCCCCGGCGCGCTGCGCGGCGCGCTGGGCCCACAGAATGACAAACCCGACACCGGCGATGGGTGGGCCCTCGCCGAAGGTCCAGAAGGTGGGCATCCCCGAAGCGAGATCGATGCCGAGCAGGAACACGCCAATGAGAACGTTGCTCCACCCGATGAGGCGGATGAGCACCTCGTAGCGCACCGTGTCGGTGGAGGCGAGCCACACGAAAAGCCCCCGAGTGGCGTACATGACGGCGATCGAGCGCGTGAGATAGCTGACGAGGGGACTCGAGGGGAACTCCCCCATCCCGAGCCGGTCGTGGGAGGCGATCATCCAGGCTTCCGGCATGAAGACGGCGAGAAAAGCCGTGGTCAGCACCAACGCATCCAGTCGCAGGATGAGGACCAGCAGGCGATCGGGTTTCACGATTGGGACTCCCCCTGGGTCGTTGTGTCCAAGCGTTCGCTCACGCGCCCGATTTGGAGCTGCTGCCGCACGCGCGGGACCACATCCCGGAACAGGCGCTCCAGACTGCCATTCATCTGCGCGGGAAGGAAGCCCGGTGGGGCACCCCACGTGACGACGTCGGTGACCCCGAGCTCCGTCATGAAGGCGACCAGCTCCCGCACGCAGTGGTCGGCGTCGCCGACGATCCAGCGCTGTGGGATCAGGTCTCCCTCGGAGCGCACTCCCTCACCGCTTTCGGCGAAGAACCTCGAATAGAGCTCCATGCGATAGCGCTCGGACGCGCGGACGCGAGGCCAGTCACGCTCCGGGTCGTCCGTCACGAGCACGCCACGGATGAGACCCACTCTGTACCGGGCCGGATCGCGTCCGGTCTCCCGCAGAGCCTTCACCCACGGCTCGAACGACTCGGCGCGGAGGCCTTGCGGCAGCAGGTTGCCGTCGTGGCGCGCGACCCGCTCGGCTCCCGCACGAGACATCGCGGCGATCCAGAGCGGCGGGCCCCCCTCCTGCACGTACCCCGGCGTGATGCGCACGTCGTCGAGCTGGTAGCGCTTGCCTCGAAACGAGAACGTCTCACCGCGGAAACAGAGCTTCAGCACTTCGAGCCCCTCCTCCATGAGGGACAACCGCCGTGCGACCGGAAGGCCAAAACCGCGGAACTCGTGCGGGGCGTAGCCCATGCCCACACCAAGCTCGACCCGACCCTCCGACAAGTTGTCGAGTACCGCCAGGTCCTCCGCGAGGCGGACCGGATGGTTGAACGGGAGCAGACAGATGTCGGTCGAGAAGCGCACGTTCTGGGTGCGAGCCGCCATGGCGGACGCCACCGGAACCCAGCTCGGCAGGTAGCCGTCGTCGACGAAGTGGTGCTCGGTGAACCAGACCTGGTCGGCGCCGATGCCGTCGAGCCACGCGACCTGCTCGAGAACCTCGCGGTAGAGCCGCGGGTTGGCGATCCCGGAGCCTGGGGGGTTGCGGAAGTCGTAGCAGACGCCGAAGCGCACCTGCGGGCGTTCCGAGGCCACCGTCAGGTTCCCAGGAGGTCGCGCGAGATCACCATGCGATGCACCTCCGAAGGCCCCTCTCCGATGCGCCGCGTACGCAGCTCGCGGTACCACCGTTCGAGCGGCAGCTCCTTGGCGAGGCCCATGCCGCCGTGGATCTGGATCGAGCGGTCGACCACCTTTTCGGCTACCTCGGTCGCCATGAGCTTGGCGATCGACGACTCGATGGTGAACGGTTTCCCGGCCGCCTTCTTGCGCGCCGCGTCGTACACCACCAGCCGCGCAGCGTGCAGCTCGGCCGCCGAGTCGGCCACCATCCACTGGATCGCCTGCCGCTTGGCCAACGGCTTGCCGAACGTCTCGCGCGTCTTGGCATAGGCGACCGCCATGTCGAGTGCCTCCTGCGCCACCCCGAGGCACTGGGCCGCGTAGGGGATGCGGTTGCCGGTGAGCAGCGACTTGAGAAGGTCGAAGCCCTGCCCACGCTCTCCCAGGAGCTGCTCGTCACCCACGAAGCAGTCGTGGAAGTACAGCTCGTACGGCGCCTCCGGGCGGATGACGGGGATGATGTTGCCGACCTCGTAGCCCGGGGTCCCGGTCTCCACGATGAAACACGTGATCTCGCCCCGCGTTCCCACGGGCCCGTCGTCGGTGCGCACGAACACGGTGACGAAGTCGGAGCGCCCGGCCTTCGTGATCCAGAGCTTGGAGCCGTTGATGCGCCAGCCGCCGTCGACCTTGACCGCCCGGGTGCGGATCGCGCGGGCCGGGTCGGAGCCTCCGGTGGGCTCGGTGATCGCAAAACAGCCACGCTTCTCCCCGCGCAGACACGGCAGGAGGTAGCGCTCCTTTTGCTCGTCGGTGCCCGCGTACAGGATCGGATTGACGCCATAGCCGAAGGCCCCGCCACCCGCGTTGTAGAGACCCTGCCGGTGTTTGGAGATCTCCTCCTGAAGGAGGGTCAGAGCGAAGAAGTCGAGCCCTGCGCCGCCGTACTCCTTCGGCGTCCCCGGGTTGAAGAGCTCGAGCTCTTTGGTCATCTCCTGCAGACGCGCGACCTCCGCTTCGGGAAACTCGATCGCGTCGGTGTCGAGGGTGTCTTCGACCGGCAGCACCTCGCGCTTCATGAAGTCGCGGGCCGATCCCAGGAGCAGCTTGATCTCGGGCGGGATGTCGTAGTCGCGAAAGCTCACAGAGTGCCCTCCTGTCCCAGTTGATCGATCTCGTCCGCGCTCAGACCGAGCCACTCGGCGAGCACCTCGCCGTTGTCGGCACCCACAGCGTGGCTCGGCTCGAGCGGCGCAGGGGCTGCGTGGTCGTAGCGAATGGGTGACGCGGGCAGCACGACTTCGCCGAGCTGCGGGTGCTCCAGCGTCTGGAGGAAGCCGCGTCGATGGAGGTGGGGGTCGCCGTTCACCTCGTCCAGCGTGCGCACCGGGGCGCAGGGCACGTGATGCTCGCGGGCACAGCGAAACACCTCGTCCTTGGAGCGCTCCCGGGTCCACTCCTGCACGAGCACCTCGAGCTGCTCCAGGTTCTCGACGCGGTCGTCGTGCGTCTCGAACCGTGCGTCGCGGGCGAGCTCGGGGCGGTCCATCGCCCGAGCCAGCGACTGCCAGTGGGCGTCTGTGACGCAGATGATCGCGACGTGGCCATCGGACGTGGGGTACACGTCGTACGGTGCGACACCCCCGTGCCGGTTCCCCACGCGCGGCGGCGGCTCGCCGCCACGCGCGTGCATCAGCCCGAGCTTGGACAACAGGCTCGGGTAGGTCGCCTCCTGCATCGCCACCTCCACCAGGCGGCCGCGACCCGTTCGCTCACGGTCGAGCAGAGCCGTGACGACCCCCGCGTAGAGGTGCACGCCGCCCAGGAAATCACACACCGCGGGCCCGGATTTGAGCGGTCCCTGCTCCGCCTCTCCGGTGATCGCCATGACGCCGGTGGCCGCCTGGACGGTCACGTCCATCCCGAGGTTGTCGCGATGGGG
Source organism: Candidatus Multivoraceae bacterium (assembly GCA_965223385.1). Classification (GTDB taxonomy): domain Bacteria; phylum Acidobacteriota; class Thermoanaerobaculia; order Multivoradales; family Multivoraceae; genus JBCCLJ01. Next base: position 1,063,821 of record CBDCWR010000005.1, read on the forward strand.
CCCGCTCAGTCCAAACGCCGTTCCCGAGGCATACACGAGACGCGGGTTGAGCTGCTGCAGCGCGGCGGCGCCCACGCCGAGGCGGTCCATCACCCCCGGCGCGAAGTTCTCGAGCAGCACGTCGGCCTCTGCCACCAGGCGCCGCAGCAGCTCACGCCCCGGATCGGACTTGAGGTTCAGGGTGACGCAGCGCTTGTTCGAGGCGAGGAAAGCCAGCGGGAACGACGCCGGTCCGCCGGCGACCTCCCTCCGGCGCGCCGGCTCTCCCTCGGGCGGCTCCACCTTCACCACGTCGGCCCCGGCCTGAGCCATGAGGAAGGTGGCATACGGGCCCTGGTAGATCTGGCCCAGGTCGAGGACACGCACGCCGGAGAGCGGCTGGGGAACGTCGGTCTGCATCCGTCTGCCTTCGCGGGGAGGAGGTCGGACAGTGTACTCGTCAGCGCCTGCGGCGCGTCGGGGGCGCGGCGTGGGCCGGGTCTTCGGGCCAGGGGTGTTTCGGATAGCGCCCCGCCATCTCCTTGCGCACGAGTGCGTACGAGCCGCTCCAGAAGCCCGCGAGGTCGGACGTGATCTGTTGGGGGCGCCCGCTCGGAGCGAGCAGGTGAAGCAGCACCGCCCGCCGCCCGCCATCGACGCGGGGGGTGTCGACCACTCCGAACAGTCGCTGGATCTGCGCCGCGAGCACCGGATCCTCTCCGCCTCGAGAGTACGTGAGCCGGCACGTCGTGCCGTTGGGCAGATCGACCGACGACGGGGCGAGCTCGTCGAGGGCTCGCCGCTGTGGCCATGAGAGGCCACTCTCGAGGTGAGGCGTCAGGGGAGCCCGCCGAAGATCGTCCAGGGTGCGACACCCGGCACACGCGGCCGGGAGAATCATGCGCAGCAGATCGTCCGCCGGGGGGAGGTCCAGCTCCGGGCGCCATAGCCGCACACTCTCGAGGCGCGCCAGCAGCTGCAAGGCCGACTCCGAGAGGTCGAGCGCGCGCTCCGGTTCGCGTGCGGCTGCCGCGACGAGCGCTTCGGCCGCCTCTTCCCTCGACGGCGCCTCCTCCCGGGTGCGGAGAACGAGGTCGCGCCACACCTCGCGCACGAAGGCGCGTGGGCGGCCAGTCTCGGGATCCAGCTCGATCCGGCGCTCCTCCCGCATCTCGTCCACCAGCCACGCCTCTTCGATCTCGGAGGCCAGGAAGATCAGCGGCTCCCTGGGGGCGCCCTCGCCCGCCGAGGCGCTCGCACGGCCCAGATCGAGCGCGACAAAAAGCTCGGCTCCGCGCACCACACTCGACCGGGCGAGGCGCGCGCCTCGACCACCAACCAGCACCGCCCGACCGTCGCCGCGGCCCGGCCCTCCCGTCTCACGCGACCGACCGACGCGGTCCGGGTACGCAGCGAGCAGAGCCCGTGAAAGCTCCTCCCGAAGGTTGGTGTCGCTGGGGGGCGCGGGGAGGTCCTCGACCCGGCCCAGACGTCGCAGGATGCGCTGCGCCTCCTGGAGCACCTCTCTGCGTCGCCCCCCTCGCACCCGCCGTGCCGCGTGCCCCTCACCGTCGAGCGCACGAAGGCGCTCCAGCGCGTCGGAGTCTCCTCGGGGTGCCTCCCAGTCGGGCCCCTGCCGCCGCAGGAGATCGGGGCCGTCGAGCAGAGCCACGAGCCGCGCGCCCTCTTCGGCCAGGCCGCGCGCGCGACACTCGAGAAAAAGCCGCCCGAGGCGCGGCGCGAGACCAAGCCGCACAACGGCCTCTCCATCCGCGGTCGAGCGCAGGCGCCCATCTCGACGCTCCGCCACCAGCCGCAGGTCGCGCAACAGCGAAAGGGCTGCGGCGCCCCGCCCCGGGTCGGGAGGCTCGAACCAGGGGAACTCCAGGGGGCTTCCCTCTCCCCAGTCGACCAGTCGCAGGAGAGGCCCGGCGACGCTGACCCGGCGAACTTCGGGCACTGTCGTCTCCTGGAGCTGGCTCTGCTCGGACTCGGTCCAGAGACGGAGGCATCGTCCCGGGCCGACACGCCCAGCACGCCCGGCCCGCTGCTGCGCCGAGCTCTTCGAGATGCGGCGGAGCTCCAAGCGGTCGAACCCCGTCGCCGGGTCCGCCTCCAGACGACGTTCCAGCCCGGCGTCGATCACCACCTCGACCCCCTCGACGGTGACGGAGGTCTCGGCGACGTTCGTGCAGAGGATCACACGCCGGCGCCCGGCTGCCGATGCGCTGAGCGCCGCGCGCTGACGTTCGAGCGGTAGATCTCCGTACAGGTGGTGCACCTCCGCACCTGCCGCCTCGACCTCCTCGCGCACCCGCTCGTCGACCCGACGGATCTCGCCGACGCCGGGCAGGAAGACGAGGACGTCGCCCGTGGGGTGCTCCGCCAGCTCTCCGACGACGGCGCGCGCAACGCGCACGTCGAGAGGCCGATCGTCCGCGCGTCGCAGGTAGCTGACCTCCACGGGGTGCATGCGACCTTCACTCTCGATCACCGCCGCGCCGTCGAGGAAGTGGGCCACGGCGGCACTCTCGAGAGTTGCCGACATGACCACGATCCCGAGGTCGTTTCGCACCGTCCCGCGCACGTGCTGGGCCATGGACAGCGCAAGGTCGGACGCGACGCTGCGCTCGTGGAACTCGTCGAAGATCAGGAGCCCGACCTTCTCGAGGAAAGGGTCCCGCTGCAGCCACTCGAGCAGAACACCTTCGGTGACAAAAAGAACTCCCGTCGCGCGAGACGAGCGATCGTCGCCGCGAATGCGGTAGCCGACCGTCGCCCCGAGATCCCATCCCCGCTCGTCGGCCACGCGCGCCGCCGCGGCGCGGGCGGCCAACCGACGCGGCTCCACCACCACCACCTTCTCGTCGACTCTGCCGCGCCACAGCCGCGGCGGCACCCGGGTCGTCTTGCCGGCACCGGTGGCGGCCTTCAGGACCGCCACACCGGAGCGCTGGACGGCCGCCTCGAGGTCGCCGAGCACCGCGTCGATCGGCAGTGGCTCCATGGCCCTCTAGCTCGCCGGCTGCAGCTCCGCCGAGCGGTAGCGCCAGAGCGAGGTCAGCGTGACGCCGTAGGCGAAGAGCACCACCGACGTGAGCATGGCAGGCAGGAGTGCGTTCATGGTGCCGAAGGCCTCGATGATCCAGCCGAGCACGATCGCACCCAGTGGGGGGCTCCCCAGAAGGCCCAGCGTGTACACGGAGAGGATCCGCCCGCGGAACTCCGGCTGCGCCGATTCCTGGACGACCGTCCGGGCGAGCGTCGAGGTCACTCCCATGTTGAGGCCCCAGGAGACGATCGCGACCACCAGGAGCCACCAGCTCGGCTCGATGTAGAGCAGAAAGACGATGAGCACCCGCGACAGCTGCATCAGCAGGAACCAGCGACCCGGGTGCGCAAAAGGCATGAAACGCAGCATCAGCAGATTGCTCACCATGGCGCCGGCGTAGAACACGATCATCATCACGGCGAGAAGGGCCGCGTCACCCCCGTAGATGCGCTTGATGATGAACGGGAAGACGGTGATGAAAGCCCCCGCGTTGAAGATGCTCGACACGAAGTTCAGGATGAGCACGTGCAGCACCACCGGGCTCCGCCACGTGGCGAGCAGCCCCTCGTAGATGCTGCGCCACGCTGGCGCCGCGGCGCCCCCGTCCGGCGGAGCGACGGCGCGCACGCGTCCGATGAGGACTGCCGCGAGCACGAGCAGACCCGCCTGCACGAAGAGCACGACGCCGAGTCCGAGCCCCTCCATCTGACCGGCCACCGTCAGCCCCACCATCTGCACGAAAAACTGCAGCGAGGTGGTCGCGGTCACGCCCCGCTGCAGGCCGCTGCTGGAGACCCGGTTGAGGATGGCCTGCAGCGCCGGGGTGCTGAAGGCGATTGCGATACTCATGCCGAGACCCCAGAGCACCACGCTCCACACCTCGACTCCACGGCTCGCCGCCAGAGCAGCCAGCGCGAGTGGCAGCAGCGGCGCGAGCCAGTAGGTCCAGAGGAGGAGAGACCGCGGGTCGGCGCGATCCGCACTTGCGCCACCCCACAACATGAGCAGCACGGCGGGTAGGCCGATGGCCGCCTGGAGAAGCCCTACCTGATCGGCCGGCAGCAGGAGCACGCCAATCAGCAGCCAGCTCACCAGCAGCTGCTGCATGGAGAACGCCGCGCCGGAGAACCCCGAAGCGCTCAGGTACGCAAAAAACTCGCGGCGCGGAGCCGTCTGGGCGGAGGCATCTGCCTCGTCTGGGACATCAGCCATGGAAGGAGTCGGAGAGCGCCCGTTCTAACACACCACCCCAAAGCCACGGCCGCTCCGCTCGCGGAGCTAGCCCTCGAACGCGTCGACGTCGGACCCGCCGACCACGGCACCCGCGGGCCTCTCGTAGCGTCTTGTGGCTCCCGTCTCGGTGTCGGTGACCACGAGAGTGTAGGCCACGTCGGTCAACGCTCCCCAGAAGACCCAGAAGCGCCCGTTGATCGCTCGGCCATCGAGCACCTTCACCACGAGCTCGAGGTTGGACTCTTCGAAGAACCAGAAGAGGCCCGATGCGTCGGTGCGCGGCACGGCGACGCCGTCGCCAACCCGCTCGACCACCTGTCCGCCTTCGGAGGTGCGGGTGCTCCACTCGACCTCCACGAGAAAGCGGCCGCCCTGCAGGCAAAGCGCCGTCTCGAGCGCCGCACACTCCGCCGCGGCTGCGGACGGCTCCTGCAAAGACGGCGCGCCCGACCCGAGCCCCACGACCTGCGCACGGGGCGCAGCCGGGCCTCCGCTCGGGCGCGCTCCTTCCTCCGGGAAGGCATCGACGTCGCCGACGCCAGCCAGGCTCCCGGGCGGGTTGCGGTAGAGCCGCACCGTGCCGAGCAGCTCGTCGCGCGCAGCCACGTAGTACTCGATGTCGGACAACGCACCGTAGAAGAGCCAGTGAGAGCCCGTCAGCGCGCGCCCGTCGAGCACCTTGACCAGCAGCTCGATGTTGTCCTCGTCGAAGAACCAGAAGAGGCCGGTCTGGTCGCTCTCGGGGTCCGGCACCCCACGACCCGAGGTGTCAGACGCCGTGTCGAGCCACAGAGCCTCGACGCTGAAGCGCCCGCCGCCCAGGCACAGACGGTCGCCGCCCGCAGAGCAGCTCGCCGGGCCGTCGTCGTCTTCCACGAGCACCGCCGCGACCGACCTTTCGCCCACCACGTGGGAGGGCCCAGGGGTGATCTCCAGGCGGACGATCTCCATGGGCTCGGCGACGCCGTCGTCCAGCACCACGACCTCGAGCTCTCGCACGCCCGCTTCCCCGGCCTGCCACTGCACGGTCGTCGCGCCGAGCACGTAGTCCGAGCCCGTCCGAGCTCCGAGCCCCCGCACGGAGACGGTTGCCGTCACGGTGCTGCCGAGGCCACCGACCCGCTCGATCGCGACCCGCGCCGCCCCGTCCCCTTCGCGGACGACGGTGCTCGGGGAGACGAACTGCACCGCGCTCGCGAAGTCGTCGTCGCGGATCGTCAGGTTCGCCTGGTCGCGCGCCGCAAGTGTTGCGCCGACGGGGTTCGAGAGCACGAGCCGCACCCGCTCGTCGCCCTCCTGCTCGAAGTCGTCCAGCACCACGACGCGAAAGGTCTGTACGGCCTCACCGTCCGCGAACGTCAGGGTTCCGGTATCCGGCACGAAGTCGGAGGCGCGGGCCGAGCGCGTCTGCGCCTCGTAGTCGACCATGACCTCCCCCGCGAGGTCGCCGGTGCGCTCGACGGCGATTTCCGCGAAGCCGGCACTCTCCTGCACGTCGTACTCGGTGCTCAGAAACCTCAGACGCGAGCTCGCGGCCCCGCCGCCGCCCCCTCCACCGCCGGATCCACCACCCCCGCCGCCGCTGGAGTTGCCGAGAGTCGGCCGGGCATTGTTGCAGTTGCTCGAGCGCAGACCACTCGCGGAGTCGAGCTCGCCGGGCGAGCTCTGGCGCCTCCCGTCCCAGTCCCAACGGCAGTCGGCAAAGCCGTTTCCGGCGCCCGAGACCCGGTCGACGTGACGTCCGCCGGCCGCCGAGAGCATCGACAGCACGGAACCGCCGTGCGGGTCGTGCAGCGTGTTGTTGTCGAGCACGATCTCGTTCGGCGTGCCCGTGTCGCCGGCGTCGTTGGCCCAGAGCAACGCGCCCGCGTTGCGGGCGAACCGACCGACGATGTCGTTGTTCGACACGCGAACCTGCAGGCCTCGGTAGTCGGCGTCCCGGGCGTTCTGCATGACGAAGAACGTGGAGAGGCGATCGTTGTCTCCGAGCCGCGAGTAATCGACCTCGTTGTGCTCGACGATGTAGTAGCCGCTCGCACCACTGACCTGGCGGTTGGTGCCGGTGTTCGTGTCGATCCAGCCGACCGTGTTGACGAAGCGGTCGCTGCGCAGGCGCGACGGGTCGTTCACGACGACCGTGTTGCGAGCAAAAAGATAGTCGCCTGCGAAGTGAGGGTCGTGGTTCCGGCAGATGTTGTCCTTCGTGTCGAGCAGCGGCAGCCCGCCGACGAAGTTGGCGACGCGGTTGCCGACGTAGTGGAACTTGCGGATGCCGCAGAGGAGGATGCCGGCCGCCGAGCGGCCCGGGCTCCCCTTCTGCCAGCGCAGCAGCTCGATGTCGTTGTCGATCCACTCGATGTGGTTGTCGCGGCGGTCGAGGCCCCAGATCCGCATCAGCGTCACCGAGTCGCCGCTCTGGTTGCCACAGGTCTGACCGGCGACGTTGGAGTTGCCGTTGCCACCCAGGCCGATCAGGTCGATGTCGAGCCCGCGGAAGCGCGCGTAAGGCTCCTCGAAGCCGCCACGGCTGACGTAGCCCGCCACCTCGACCAGGTCGCCGTACTCCACCGCGAGGTGCGCCACCCGCGAGGCGAAGGAGGAGAACAGGATCGTGTCGCTCGCGACGCACTGGTCCTTGTTGATGTCCTGTGCGCGGAAGTCGTGCAGATAGAAGCCGTCCAGCACTCCGGTGTTGCGCCGGAAGCGCATCAGACCGCCGCCCTCCTTCGTGTGCCGCCCCCAGTCGAGGAAGGTGACATGTGCCACTTCGAGGTTGGCGAGGCCACCCTGGGCCGTGTAGGCCCAGGTCGTGTCTTCGCCCGAGCTCGCAGCCTGGAGGATCGCGCGGTCCTGGCCGTCGACCGGTGGATAGACGCCGTCGTCGTCCGCGTCCACTCCCACCAGCATGGCCGGATCTCGGGGGTACGTGAAGCTCCACTGTTCGTTGGTGCCCCCGGCAGGTCGCTTCGTCTTCTTCCCCGAGCGGCCGCTCACCGGCATGCGCAGCGACTCACGGACGGTGCCGGCGAGGCAGACGACGTCCTCCCCGTTCCCGGGCCCGCCGTCCGCCTCTGCATTGGTCCACGCGCGCGAGATCGTCGCACAGGGGGAGCTCAAGGACCCGCACGTCGCGGAGTCGCGGCCGCGCGTCAGCCCCGGAGGCGGGCTCGATCCCACCACGAACCACTGCTGCTCGACGACGCCGTCGCCGTCGAAGTCTTCCAGGTACCCGGCGGACGAGTCGTTTCCGCCCCGAGGATCGCAGAGGCGATCGTCGACCCCCTTCTCGCCGACCACGAAGTCGTCGTCGAGATCGAGGCCGTTGGCGCGGGCACCGGCATTGGCCCAGTGCCGGGTCGGGCGACCGTCGGCCAGGGAGGCCGTGCTCGAAACGAGCAGTAGCGCCATCGACGACAGCAGGAGCGCGCGGGCATGCGAACGCGATCTCATCGGAGCCCCCTTTGGGCAGAATGGCTCGGCGCATTCGCCGGGCACTGAGAGTTGCTGCTGCAGCATATCGAGGGAGCCGTTGGCCTCCAAGGGCCGACGGCTCCCAGCCCCGGGGGCCGGTGCTAGCCTGCGCGCATGTCAAGCCCCGCGAACGGAGCTCTCCGGGAAGCCGGATTCGCGCTGCTGGGCGCCGCGGCCCTGGGGATCGCCTCCGCCTTCGGCGACTGGCTCTGGTCGGCGCATCTGACCGACGGGGCACTGCTCCCCGCACTCGGCCACGGCGTGGTCTTCTTCGTGCTCCTGGCCGTCGTCCTCGCCGCGCCCCTCGGCTCGGCGCGCGTCACCCGCACGCTGCTCTTCGGGCTCCCCCCGCTCGGCTTCGCGCTCGCGGCGGTGTTTTATCCGCTCGCGGCCCTGACCGGCTATCTGCCGGCCCTCCTCGTCACCTGGGTGGCGATGTGGCTCGGGGTTGCTGCCGTGCTTCGGGCCGCCGCCCGCCGCGCCGAGCCCACTCGCTCGCAGCCGTTGCGGGTGGCCCTGCTGGCCGGCGTCGTCGCAGCGGTGGGCTCGGGCCTGGCGTTCTGGGCGATCTCCGGAGTGTGGACCCAGCCCGGGCCGGCGCCCAGGACCTTCGACCTCGCACAGCACCTCGGCCGCGCCGGGCGATGGACCTTTGCCTACACGCCGGGAATCCTGGCCCTTGGCCTCGCCCGGACGATCGGCGCCCGAGAACCGTGACACCAGGAGTGCCGCCACGCCAAGAGGTCGCCCTAGGGGGCTGCTGAAGAACTCCCGTGGTGCTGAGTTTGCGCGCCGCGAGTCGAGATGTGGTGCGCCGTGCGCGAAGGCGATGCGGTGTCCATCGACGAGCACGCGCCGTGCCGCAGATCGGCTCGCGCCGCGTAAACCCTTCGGGCGCAGGGGTTTGCGCTCTCTGTGCGCACCGAGCCTCGTCAACGATGGCACCGCACCTGATCCTCGGCGTCGGCACGAACAGCGAGCGCAGATCCCTGCGCTCAGCGCCGCGGGAGTTTTTCAGCAGCCCCCTAGGCTTCGTGGACGCGCACGAAGACCGGGAGCTCCGGGGTGGACTGCGCCGCGTCGTAGGCGTAGCCACCCTCCTGGAACGACCGCAGCGACACCTTCGACTTGGCCTTCTTGCGGCTCAGGTGCCGCACCATGGCACCACGTGCCCACTTCGCGTAGAAGCTGATGACCTTCTGACGGCCACCCTTCTCGTCCTTGAAGACCGGCGTCACGACCTCGGCGTCGAGCTTCTCCGGACGCACCGACTTGAAGTACTCCTGGCTCGCCAGGTTGACCAGTGTCTTGGAGCCCTGCTGCGCGAGGCAGTCGTTGAGCGCGTCGGTGATCTTGTCGCCCCAGAAGTCGTAGAGGTCCTTCTTGCGCCCGACGTCCACGCGCGACCCCATCTCGAGCCGGTAGGGCTGAATCAGATCGAGCGGCCGTAGGAGCCCGTACAGGCCCGACAGGATCCGCAGGTGATCCTGCGTCCAGGCGACCTGTGAAGGGGTCAGCTCCTGGGCACTCAGCCCCTTGTAGACGTCGCCCTGGAACGCATAGACCGCCGCCTTCGCGTTGGTCTCGTCGAACGGCGTTTTCCACGCCTTGAAGCGCTCGACGTTCACCTGCGCCAACCGATCTTTGATGTGCATGAGGTCGCTCAGATCGCCCGCCGACATCTTGCGCATGCGGCGGACCAGCGTTCCCGACTCGCGCAGGAAGTCGGGCTGCGTGAAGTCCCCGTGCGGCGAGGCGGTCTCGAAATCGAGGGACTTGGCGGGCGAAACGACGACGATCATGGCTCTTCTCCGGTCGGTTGCGCGAGCGAGACTAGCAGGCGAGGCACCGACGGCTCAGGCCTCCGGGAGTCGCTCCAGGAGCTCCTCGACGTCGCTCGGATCGTGATAGATCCCGAAGCCGAGACGGAGTCGGTCGCCCCGTCGGTCGCAGACCACCCCCCGGTCCTGCAGGTGCGCCTCCACGCGCTCCGCCGCCGGGGTCTGGAAGGTCAGGAAATGGCCCCGGTCCGGGGCTGGCTCGGCCGGCAGCAGCTGATCCCCGCGTAGCGCGGACCCGCGTGCGTCGAGGCCCTCGAGGAAAAGCCCGTGCAGGGTACGGACCCGCTCGTGGATGTCGCGCGGCGTCACACCAAGCTGCTGCCACAGGCTCATCGCCGCGTTGAAACGGAAGTGTGGGGTCGGATCGAAGGTGGCGCCCATCATGCGCGAGCCATCGGAGGAGTACGCCACACCCTCACCCCGCCACGACGACAGCTCTCCGAAGGTGGCGTACCAGCCCGTGTTCCGCGGCCGTTCGGCCCAGCCCTTCGGGCAGTGAGCGAAGCAGACGCCCTCCCCCGCCATCGCGTACTTGTAGCCCCCCGCACCGTAGAACACGCGCCGCTCGAGCGCAGCGAGGTCCAGGGGCAGCGCCATGAAGGCGTGGTAGCCGTCGACGAACACCGTGGTCTCATCGGCCGTCGCGGCGACGATCCGGTCGAGGTCCGGCACCACGAAGCCCGAATCGAAGAAGACGTGCGAGAGGTAGACCAGGTCGTAGGACCCGGCATCGACGGCGTCCTCGAATCGCTGCTGGAAGGTGTCGAAGGGCTGCGTGGGCACCCGCGTCACCTCGCACAGCTCGTCTTCTTCGAGCCGCGCCACCTGACGCGTGAACGAATGGAACTCGCCGTCGGTGCTCAGAATGCGCGTCGGACGATCGGGCGGAAAGGTCGACAGGAGGCGCACGAAGAGCTCGTGGACGTTGGGCGCGAGCGCCACGTCGCCCGGGTCCGCGGTTCCCAGGGTCCGAGCGACGTGGCTCCGCGTCTCGGGGAGCACCTCACCGAAGATCGCGTCCCACTTGAGGTCGGACCTGTGCGCCGCCAGCTCCCAAGCGGCCCGCTGCGCCTCCAGGGTCACGTCGGGCCAGAGGTGGTGCGAGTGGGCAGCGAAGTGCAGGCGGCCCGGATCCGCCTCGAGACTCCGGCGAAAGTACTCCTTGAAGCTCCTCATGGGCGGGATCCTAACGGTCGGTTCTCGAAACGAAACCAGTCGAAATTGCGGGTCGTCCACATCACGAACGCCAACGCCACGAAGAGGCCCAGAGAGCCCATGAGCAGCGCAAAGTCCTCCAGCTGAAGGAGCACGTAGAGGTACCCGAACAGCAGGGAGAGAGCGGCCAGCAGGGATCCACACCATGCCCAGCCGTCGCCCAGAGCAGCCGCGTACAGGGAGATCAGGGTGACGGTCGCGCCACCCGCCAGAAAGTACGACAGGCCAAACCCGACATGCTCGCTCAGGCTCAGGAGGAGCAGATAGAAGAGGCACAGCGCCGAGCCCACGAGGAAGTACTGCACCGGGTGGAGCCGCTTCTCCCCGACGACCTCGAGGACGAAGAAGGTCGCAAACGTCAGGAGCACGAAGAGCAATCCGTACTTCGTGGCGCGGGTCGTGAGCTGGTAGCCGTCGACCGGCACGACCAGCTCCACCCAGAACGCGGCCCCTGGGGCGCGGGAGTCGGCCGCCGCAGTCGACTCTGCCAGCAGCCCGGGGTCACGGGCACTCCACCTCGCCTCGAAGCCGTCGGTCGTGACCACGCGCGATTGCGGCAACCGAGCGCCTCCGAACGAGGGCGAGTGCCACGTGGAGGTCAACGCGACAGAGGTCGTCTCTGCGCCCGTGACCGGGAAGCCGAGCCGACCCGAACCGCGCAGCTCCACGTCGAGATCGACCCGAATCGGCTGCGCGAGCTCGACACCCTGCGGCGCCGGGTCGACGAGGGGCGTCGAGCTCCCTCCCCAGTCGACCTCTCCGCGCGCGAAGCCCGCCGCCTCGAGCGAAGGCAGGGAGAGCCGCGCTCCTTCGAGCACGTAGTCGCGACCCTGGTCCGACCACCGGGGCGCCGGCGCGTCGAACGTCACGCTGGCCTGCAGGTTGGCCGTCCACAGGACAACCTCGTAGATGCCCCGGGACCGGATCTCGGGCGTCATCGCTCCCTCCCACCGCACCTCCGAGGGGCCCTGACGTACCTGGACGGTGTGCTCGTCGACACACCGGGGTCTTTCCAGCTCTGCGACGAGGCACCGATAGGTGAGGAGGAGCTCGGGGGCTGCGAGGGTCTGTGGCGACCCCCAGGACGCCGCCACCTCTCGACGGACACCCTCACTCCGTGCGCTGCGCTCCGCGACGAGGCTCTGGACGAGCTGCAGCGGAATCCACAGCATCAACACGATCGCGGCGAGCGCCGCGAGCTTGAGCGAGGAGAAGAGAACGCGCCGGCTCGGGAGCGGCGCCGGGCGATCCGGGACGGGTGTCGATTCTTCGGGCATGGGACCTCCAGGACATGAGATCAAGGGCGCACGGCGGCGCCGTGACGAGGGATTGCATCGTCCGAAGATGGCGATCCCGCGTCGTCCCCGAGGCAAAACCGCGGGCGCCCTGCGTCGTATGATCCGACACCTGGACCAGCACGGAGAGCACGATGCACCGCAGCAGACCCCGTCCCCACTCCGCAGCAACCTTCGCCTTCCTCGCACTCCTCGCCTGCACCAGCTCCGCCCTCGCCCAGAAGGGAGCCGAAGGGGGCGAGTGGCGTGCCTACCACGGCGACAAGGGATCCACGCAGTACTCCCCGCTCGACCAGATCGACGCCGGCAACTTCGACAAACTGCAGCCGGCGTGGACCTGGACGTCTCCCGACGTCGCCCTGGCCGAAGCGAACCCACGCCTCCGCACCCTGGGCTACAAGTCGACACCGATCCTGGTGGATGGCACCCTCTTCGTGAACACCTCGCTCGGGGTCGTGGCGGCGATCGATCCGGCGACGGGTGCGACGAAGTGGGAGCTCGACACCGACGCCAAGTCGGGGGGACGGCCCACCAACCTCGGCTTCAACTCCCGTGGCGTCGCCTACTGGACCGACGGCGAGCTCGAGCGCATCTTCCAGCCGAGCGGCGACGCGACGCTCTGGGCGATCGACGCGAAGACCGGCAAGGCGGTCGAGTCGTTCGCCGACGAAGGGCGCATCGATCTGACGCTCGGCCTGCGCAAGAAGGTCAACCGCCGCAACTACACCGTGATGTCCTCGCCGATGGTGATCGGCGAGGTGCTCCTCGTCGGCGCTTCGATCTCCGATGGTCCAACCCGCAAGGACATGCCACCGGGCGACATCCGCGGCTTCGACGTGCTCACCGGAGAGACGCTGTGGACCTTCCACTCCATCCCGCAGGAGGGAGAGTTCGGCAACGACACCTGGGAGGGTGGCTCCTGGGAGTACAGCGGCAACACGAACGTCTGGACCAACATCACGGCCGACCCCGAGACCGGCTACGTGTACCTGCCGTTTGGCACGCCGACGAACGACTGGTACGGAGGGCACCGCCTCGGCAACAACCTGTTCGCCGAGAGCATCGTCTGCCTCGACTCGAAGACCGGCGAGCGGGTCTGGCACTACCAGCTCGTTCACCACGGCCTCTGGGACTACGACATTCCAGCCGCTCCGACGCTCTTCGACCTCGAGATCGACGGCAGGATGCGCAAAGGCGTCGCCGTGGTCACGAAGCAGGCGTTCACCTACGTCTTCGATCGCATCACCGGCGAGCCCATCTGGCCGATCGAGGAGCGTCCGGTGCCGAAGTCGAACGTGCCGGGCGAGAGGGCGGCTCCGACGCAGCCATTCCCCACGAAGCCGCCGGCGTTCGACCGCCAGGGCATCAGCGAAGACGATCTGATCGATTTCACGCCCGAGCTCAAGGCCGAGGCGCTCGAGATCGCCAAGAAGTACCGCCTCGGTCCCATCTACACCCCCCCAGTGGTCGCCACCGACGACGTCTGGGGCACCATCCAGATGCCCGGGTGGGGCGGCGGAGCCAACTGGTGGGGCGCCGCCCTCGATCCGGAGACGGGCATGCTGTACGTCCCTTCGATGACCATGCCCATCTCGGTGGCGCTCAACCAACCTGACGCCGCGCGCTCCGACTTCGACTACATCCGCGGTTTCGGTCACGGCGGCTTCCAGCTCCAGGGCCCCCGCGGCCTGCCCCTCGTCAAGCCGCCCTACGGGCGGATCACGGCGATCGACCTGAAGAAGGGCGACATCGCGTGGCAGGTTCCCAACGGCGATGGGGTCCGGCAGCAGATCATCGAGGCCGGTGCCCCCGACCCCGGGCCGGTGGGCTCACTGAGCTCGACCGGTCCGCTGCTCACCAAGACGCTGCTGATCGTCGGCCAGGGAGCCGCTGTCAGTCGGTCGGTGGGCGGCGACGGCTCCGAAGCGAAGCCCGTCCTGAGAGCGTTCGACAAAGCGACCGGCGAGGTGGTGCACGAGCTCCCCATGACCAGCTCGCCGAGCGGCACGCCCATGACCTACATGCACGGCGGCAAGCAGTACGTCGTGATCGCCGTGAGCGCACCGGAGGCGGCCCTCGTCGCCTACGCTCTCCCCTAGGTGAACCCCACGGAGCTCGCATGAGCGCCCTCAGAATCTTCTCCTACCTTCCGAACCCCCGGGTGTGGAAGGCGACCATCGCCGGCGAGCTCTGCGACGTCGAGGTGGAGCTGCTCGGGGCCCACCCCCGGGAGCTCGGCGACTGGCTCTGGGACTTCGACGCGCGCCCCCTCGACGAGTCCGAGAAGAGTGAGGACAGCCCGCACGCGCGGCGCGGGAAACGTGGCTTCAGCGGAGTGTTGTACAAGACCGACGCTTTCCTCGACGCACATCCCTTCGGCACCGTGCCGGCGGCGTTCAGCCCGGACGGCGAGATCGGGATCTTCGAGTCGAACAGCATCCTGCGCGCCGTCGCGCGCGCCGGCGCGCACAACGTCTCCCTGTACGGCGCCAACGACTGGGAAGCCTCGCGGATCGACAGCTTTCTCGACGCAAACCTCGTCTTCGCACGGGAGGCCCAGGAGTACCTCCTGAAGCTCCAGAGCGGCAAGCTCGACCGGGCGACGCACCGGCGCATGAGTGACGCCTTCGATTTCTACCTCACCGGAATCGACACTGCGCTCGAGCGGAGCGGCGCTTTTGTCGCCGGGAAGGCTCTTTCGATCGCAGACATCTCCTTCGCCTGCGATCTCGCCCAGTTCCTGCGCGAGCGCTTCTTCGCCGAGCATCTCGAGCAGGCTGGCCTCGATGCCGTCGCGAGCGTCGAGCGGCGGGCCACCCACCGGCCGTCGTTCGAGCACCTCGAAAAGCTGCTCGAGAACCCCGCCTTCGCACGCAACCTGGCCCCCTACCTGCACAAGGAGCCGGTGGCCGGAAGCTAGCCCACCGCAGACGTGCCCTCAGGCCGCACACACGCGGTTGCGCCCACGCCGCTTGGCCGCGTACAGCGCGCGATCGGCGGAGGCGACGAGGTCGAGGGGGGCACTGCCAGCCTCCGGAAAGACCGTGGCACTCCCCACGCTCAGGGTCACCAGCTCCGACGTCGGCGAGCCCTCGTGCGGCACCGCAAGACCCTCCACCGCGCGGCGCAGCGCGTCCGCCATGCGCAGCGCCTCTTCGGCAGAGGTTGCGGGGAGCAGCACGGCAAACTCCTCTCCGCCGTAGCGGGCCACGACATCTCCGGCGCGTCGGCACTGCTGCGCCAGCACACCCGCCACGAGCGCGAGACACTCGTCCCCCTCCGGGTGCCCGTAGAGGTCGTTGTACTCCTTGAAGTGGTCGATGTCGGCCAGGAGGAGGGAGAGCGGCGCCTCGTGACGGTGGCAGCGGGCCCACTCGACCTGCAGGATCTGATCGAAGTGGCGTCGATTCGGCAACGAGGTCAGCGCGTCGGTCGTCGAGAGCTCCGACAGCTGCGAGTTGGCCTCCATGAGCGCGCGATTCGTCGTCTCCAGCTGGGAGTACGCCTCCTGAAGCTCCTGCGTTCGGGCAGCCACCTCACCCTGGAGCGACTCGCGCAGAGCCTGCTCGGCGGCCGCCTTTTCCCCCTTGAGGAAGTTGATGCGGTTCGCGACGCCGAAGGCCAGGAGCACCTTCTCGAGTGCCGAGGCGAACTGGGGGCCGCGCTCGACCACGGAGCTCCAAGGCAAGAAGCCGAAGTAGCCCAGGACGTACAACGCCACGAAGAACAGGAGCGGACCCATTGCAAAGAGGAAGATCCGGGCCGGCGGAAAACGCGCGCGAAGACCCGCCACGGTGAGCGCGCTGGCCAGACAGACGATCACCAGCGAGAGCGCACCGAGGAGCGCCTCGGCCGCGTCGTAGGCCCGTGCCCAGAACAGGCCAAGCGCGACGACGGCTGCCACCTGGGTCCCCACCAGTGCCCGATCGATTCGAGGGGCGTGCTCGGACGCGCTCAGGAAGTTGCGGGCGAACCAGACGCCCCAGAACGCGGAGAGCGCAGGCGCGATGAACGCGATGTGAAAGGTGAGCCGCGGGGCAAAAGGCCAGAGCAGCTCGAAGCCGAACCCGCTCGACGTGATCCACGTCAGCCCGAAGGCCGAGGCGTAGGCGACGTAGAGCAGGTACGTCCAGTACCGGGTCGCCAGAAAGAGGAAGAACGTGTACGCGACGACCGCGACCACGATGCCGGCATACACCCCGTTGAGCGCGTCGTTCAGACGCCGCCGCTCCGCGTAGGCATCGGCCGTGCGAACCTCGTACCTCAGCCACCCCGTGTTGACACCACTCTTGTCCTCGAGCCGCAGGCGAGCCAGCACGCGGTCTCCCGCGCGAAGGTCGAGCGGCACCGCGAGAGTGGAGCTCGGCAGAGGGCGTTCCCAGAGCGGCGAAGCCTCCGAGGCGCGCGTCGGAGCGCCGGCCCGGCCCGCGGAATCGACGATCCACACCTCGGCAATCGCCCACCCACCCTGGAAGTCGAGCACGAGCTCCTGCGCCGGAAGGTCCCGCAACTGCAGCCAGCGGGCAGCGCTGTCGTCCAGGTGCGCGTCCGGCTCCTGTGGACCAAGCGTCGGGCTCGAGCTGCAGCACGTCGCCGACCGTCCACTCCGCGCGGCTGTCGTCGACCCAGAGTGCTCTTCCCGAGACCTCGGTGGCACGAAGGCCGGGCGCAGCGAGAGTGACGAGCACGACGCACCATGCGGTGCACAGCGTCCCAAGGCGCACGGAGGGCGGGCAGAACAACATCACGGGGCAAGTCAGGAGAAAAGAGGCTCCGCGGAGCCAAGACGTCGATTGTATCGACAAGGGCACATGCGCGCATAGAAAGGCACCCGGCCGCGCGACATCGGGTCGAGCGGGCGCGGCGCGACGCAGGGCCAAGCCCTTCTTTGGAGCGCAAAGAAACCACCGAAGAGGTCCGAGACCGCCCCCGCGAGGGCTCCGCCCGAGCGCGGCGCGAAGCGCCGGCGGCGCGACGCGGGCGAAGCCCGCTTGGAGCGCAAAGAAACGCTCAGAAGGAGTGTGCGACCCCGCACACCCCTCCTGAGCCTTCTAGTAGCTCCGCGGCAGCTTCAACACGTGCTGGGCGATGTAGTTGAGCACCATGTTCGTGGAGATGGGTGCCGTCTGGAAGAGACGCGTCTCCCGCCACTTGCGCTCCACGTCGTACTCGCGCGCGAAGGCGAAGCCACCCAGCGTCTGGAAGCAGGCCTCCGCCGCCTTCCACGATGCCTCGGAGGCCAGGAGCTTCGCCGTGTTCGCCTCGGCGCCGCAGTCGACCTTCTGATCGAACATCGCTGCCGCCTTGCGGGTCATGAGGTCAGCCGCCTCGGTCTCGGCGTGTGCGCGGGCCAAGGGAAAACCGACCCCCTGGTTCTGGCCGATGGGCCGGCCGAAGACCTCGCGCTCGTTGGCGTACTCGACGGCCCGCCGGATGAACCAACGGGCATCACCGAGGGCCTCACCCGAAAGGAGAATCCGCTCGGCGTTCATGCCGTCGAGGATGTAGCGGAAGCCCATGCCCTCTTCTCCGATGAGGCTGTCGGCGGGAATGCGCAGGTCGGTGAAGAAGACCTCGGTGGTGTTGTGGTTGATCATCGTCGGGATCGGCCGGATCTCGACGCCGTTGCCCACGGCCGCCTTCAGGTCGACGATGAACACGGAGAGGCCGTGCGATCGCTTCTTCACCTCGGAGGCCGCCGTCGTGCGCGCGAGCAGGATCATGAGGTCCGAGTACAGCGCCCGGCTCGTCCAGATCTTCTGCCCGTTCACCACGTACTCGTCGCCTTCCCGCACCGCGACGGTGCGCAGTTGGGTGGTGTCGGAGCCCGTGACCGGTTCACTCACACCAAACGCCTGAAGACGCAGCTCGCCCGACGCGATCTTGGGGAGGTACTCTCTGCTTCTGCTCCTCGCTGCCGTGCCGCAGGAGCGTCCCCATCGTGTACATCTGCGCGTGACACGCGGCCGCATTGCAGCCGCACTCGTGGATCGTCTGCAGAATGACGACGCCCGCGCGCAGCGGCAGCCCGGAGCCGCCGTACTCCTCCGGAATCAGCGCACCCAGATACTCGTGCTCGGTGAGAGCCTGAACGAACGCGGTGGGGTACTCCGACTTCTCGTCGAGCTCCCGCCAGTACTCGCCGGGAAACTGCGCACAGATCTGGCGCACCGGCTCGCGGAGGAACTTGTAGTCCTCCTCCATCGACACCAACAGTTCGTCACTCATCGTTCGTCTCCCGCGCTGTAGGCCCCGCAGCGCCGCCTGAAGGCGGTCTTCTGGGGCGCTTCGTTCTGACTTCCGCTAGCGCTTCTGCGCGCTGCGCGGCCTGCGGCGCACGTGGTGCAGGCGCAGCAGGTTGGTCGGTGGGCGAGCCTGGATCGGGTCGCCCATGAGAATGGCGATCCGGTCGCCCGGCCGCGCGATCTTGGCATCCAACAGATGACGGTCGACCAGCCCCACCACCTCGTCGTGGTGCAGGACGTCACCGCTCATCGGAACGGGCTGCACCCCCCAAACGAGCTGTAAGCGCTGCGCTGCCTCGGTGCTCTGCGTGAGAGCGATCACCGGCACTGAAGGGCGTCGGCACGCGATCATGCGCACGGTGAAGCCACCTGCGGTGAGCGCCACGATACAGCGCGCACCAAGCTGCTTCGCCGACTGCACGGCCGCGGAGGAGATCGTCTCGGGGATCTCGAGGGTGCCTTCGATGCCCACCGGTGGCTCGATGTCGAAGAAGGCGGCACTCGCGAGCCCGTGCTCGGCTTCCTCCTGCGCGCACTCCCGCAGGTAGCCCTCCGCCTCGCAGATGATCCGGTCCATGGTAGCGACCGACTCCACCGGATAGCGGCCCGCCGCAGACTCACCCGACAGCATCATGGCATCGGCACCGTCGAAGACCGCGTTGGCGACGTCGGACGACTCGGCCCGCGTCGGACGCGGGTGCTCCATCATCGACTCCAGCATCTGCGTCGCCACGATCACCGGGCGGGCGTGACGCCACCCGGCCTCCACGATGCGTTTCTGGATGACCGGCACCTCGTGCAGCGGCATCTCCACCCCGAGGTCGCCGCGCGCGACCATCACCGCGTCGGACGCCTGCACCACCTCGTCGAGGTTCTCCACTGCGAGGCGCCGCTCGAGTTTCGAGATGATCGGCAGATCTCCACCACGGCGCTTCGCCTCGGCGCGAATGGCCTCCACGTCGGCAGCCCGCCCGACGTAGGAGGCCGCCAGGTAGTCGGCCTTCTCCTCGACCGCCAGGCGGATGTCGGCCTTGTCCTTGTCGGACACCTCGAACGGAAGCTGGCTGTCCGGCAGGTTGATGCCCTTCCGCGAGGAGACGACGCCACCCTGCAGCACGGTGGCCCGGAGCCGGGAGCCTCGCTTGGAGACGACCTCCAGCTCCAGCAGGCCGTTGTCGATGAGAATGCGCTCCCCTTTGCGCAGGTGCGTCAGCACGTCGGCGTCGCCGATCGGCAGGTCGGCGGAGGCCGCATCCGAGAGGACGATGGACTCCCCACGCTTCAGGGTGCGCGGCTCGCTCATGCGGCCGATCCGATAGCGGGGCCCCATGAGGTCGACGACCACGCCGACGAACCGCCCGAGGTCCGCCGCGATCGCGCGCACCCGACGGATCATCTCGCGATGCTCCTCGGGAGTGCCGTGCGACTGGTTGAGTCGAACGTTGTCCGCACCCGCGCGCAGCAGGCGTCGGAGCACCTTCTCGTCGGCGGTGGCGGGCCCGACCGTCGCCAGAATCTTCGCGCGGCGCTTCATGGAACGCGGAGTATACGCGGACCTCGAGCCGGCCTCGTGCGCTGCCCGACAATGCCCGCTGAAGGCGTCCGCGCGCCGTCAGCGACGCCGCTGCGCGAAGATCTCCCGGGCCTGCGTCGCACGCCGCACGATCTCTGCCCAGTGCCCCTCGGCGACCAGCGCAGGGGGCGCGATCCAGCTGCCTCCCACCGCAAAGACGTTGTCGTGCGCGAAGTACTCGCCGAGGTTGGTCTCGGTCACGCCACCCGTCGGACAGAACGCGATGTCCGGCAGCGGCCCCGCCATCGCGCGCAGAAAGGCCGTGCCACCGGCAGGCTCCGCCGGAAACAGCTTGACCTCGCGGAAGCCCAGATCGCGGGCCGCCATCGCCTCCGAGGCGGTGGCCACTCCCGGAAGGAACGGAAGATCGGCCCGCTGCGCCATCTTCACCAGAGACGGAACGAGCCCCGGGCTCACCGCAAACCGGGCACCCGCCTGCACGAGGCCCCGGAACTGCACCGCGTCGGTCACGGTGCCGGCTCCGACCACGGCCCCGTCGACGTGGTCCGCGATGGCCCGCAGCGCCTCCAGGGCACCCCGGGTCCGCAGAACCACCTCGAGCACGGGGAGACCAGCCTCTACGAGAACCCGCGCCACCCGCACCGCATCGTCCTTGCCGTGCAGCTCCAGCACGGGCACGACGCCGACGCCACCGAACAGATCGCGTACCTTCCCCATGCCGCCCCCTAGTCGAGCTGCCCCGCACAGAGGCTCAGGAGATCGACGACCCGATTCGAGTAGCCCCACTCGTTGTCGTACCAGGAGAGCACACGCGCGTAGCACCCTCCCTGCACCGTGGTCGAGAGTGCGTCGAAGATGGACGAGTGCGGGTTGCCGATGACGTCGCTCGACACCAGAGGGTCTTCGCTGTACTGCAGCACACCGGCAAGAGGACCTTCCGCGGCGGCCTTCATGCGCTCGTTGATCTCCTCCGGCGAGCCGTCACGGCCGAGCCGCACGGAGAGATCGACGATGGACCCGTCCGGCACGGGCACACGGATGGCCATGCCGTCGAGCTTTCCCTCCAGGTGCGGCAGCACCATGCCAACCGCCTTCGCGGCGCCGGTCGTGGTGGGAATCACGTTGATTGCCGCCGCTCTGGAGCGCCGGGGATCCTTGTGAGGGATGTCGGCCAGGCGCTGCCCGTTGGTGTAGGCGTGGACGGTGGTGATGACCCCCTCCTCGAAGCCGAACTCCTCGTCGAGGACCTTCGCGATCGGCGCCAGGCAGTTCGTGGTGCAGGAGGCGTTCGAGACGATCCGATGCTCGGGTTGCAGCTCCTCGGAGTTGACGCCGAGCACGATCGTGGCATCGATGTCGTCTTTGGCCGGCACGGTGAGCACGACGCGCTGCGCGCCCCCCTCGAGGTGCGCCGCGATCTTCTCCCGATGACGGAACACGCCGGTCGATTCGACGACCAGCTCGACGCCCATCTCGCCCCAGGGGATCTGGGCGGGGTCGCGCTCGTCGGTCATCTCGACGCGGCGACCGTCGACCGCGATGTGGTCTTCGGCCACCGCCACCTCCCCTTCGAAGGGCCCTTGCACGGTGTCGAAGCGCAGGAGGTAGGCGAGCTGCTCGTTGTCGTAGAGGTCGTTGATGGCCACCACCTCGAGTTCGGGGTGACGATGCAAGATGCGGAAGACGCTGCGTCCGATGCGGCCGAAGCCGTTGATCCCGACCCTCGTCATGACGACACCTCCCCGGGCGACGCTTCATGGGGGAGCTCCTGCAGACGCAGGAGCAGGTCCGCGACGCGCTGCACGTAGCCCCAGCCGTTGTCGAACCAGGAGAGCGTCTTCGACACCCGATCCCCCAAGGTCATCGTCGCCTGGGCATCGAAGGTGCTGGAGTAGGGGCTCCCCTCGATGTCCGACGAGACGATGGGATCGGCGACGTAGTCGACGATGGCCTCGTAGTCGGAGGCGGCCGCGGTGCGCACGACCTCGCGGATCGCCTCCTCGGTGACGTCTTTGGCGTGCCAGCACACGAGGTCGACGACCGAGCCGTTGTGAATGGGCACGTTCATCGCGGAGCCCGAGACGCGCCCTTCGAGCTGCGGCAGGATCTCCATGATCACGGCGGCCGCGTTGGTCTCCTGCGGAATGATGTTCTCGGCGGCGGCACGCCCCGAGCGCGGGTCTTCGGCCGGCACGTCGGCCAGACGCTGCTTGTTGGTGTAGGCGTGCACCGAGTTGAGGAACGCGCGCTCCACGCCGAACGCGCCATCGAGGATCTTCAGGATCGGCGCGGCGCAGTGGGCGGTGCACGAACCGTTGGAGATGACGCGGTGCTCCGGGCTCAGGAGGTGGTCGTTGACGCCCATCACCACCGTCATGTCGGGCGGCTCGGCGGGCGGCACGCAGAGCACGACGCGCTCGGCGCCGCGGGCCAGGTGCTCTTCGACCTGGCTGCGCCCGAGACTGCGCGCGGTGGCCTCGATCACCACCTGGGCCCCGAGATCACCCCAATCGGGCACCTCGGCTCCCGTCAGGAACGGAATCTGACGGCCCCGCACGTAAAGATGGCCGCTGCGGATCGAGACCTCGTCGGGGAAGCGCCCGAGCCGCGAGTCGAAGCGCAGCAGGTATTCCAGCGCCTCCGGATCCGCGATGTCGGCGATGCCGGCGATCTCGAGGTCTTCACGGCGGTAGATGGCGCGGAAGAGATCGCGACCTACACGGCCGAACCCCATCAGACCAACCCTGGTGCGGGTCATGACTCACCTCCAGTTGCGGCGCCATCGGCCGCGGCCAGGTCGAGAATCTGCATCGTGTGGAGCACGCGAGGCTCCGCAGAGTGCAGGTGGTGACGTACCTGCGTGAGGCACCCGATATTGCCCGTGGCGATCCAGTCGGCGCCGGTCTCCGCCAGCGCCTGGGCCTTGCGCCGGCCCAGCTCTGCCGCCATCTCGGGCTGCTCGATGTTGTACGTGCCGGCCGAGCCGCAGCAGAGCGCGGCGTCGTGTGGCTCGACCAGCGTCACACCCTCGACCGCGGCCAGGAGCGCGCGCGGGGCCGCCGTCTCCCGTTGAGCATGGGCGAGGTGGCAAGCGTCGTGGACGGCCACCTTCCGCCCGGGCTCGAGCCGCAACCCCGCCTGCGTGAGCCCCAGATCGGCGAGAAAGCGGGTGCAGTCGACCGTGGCCTCGGCCACGACACGCGCGTCGCCTTCCAGCTCGGTCCCGCCAAAGAGAAGCGGGTACTCGGCGATGCCCGACCCACAGCCCGCCGCCGTGGTGACCACCGCGTCGACGTCGCCCGAGCGCACGGCGGCGGCCAGGGAGCGCACGAGCGGGGTGGCACGCGCCGCCGCCGCTTGGAGCTCACCCACGTGCTGCTCGAGGGCCCCACAACACCCAGGCTCCGACCCCAGCACCTCGACGCCGTTGCGGGCGAACACGGCCTCCGTCGCCTGATTGATGCCGGGCTCCAGCACACTCTGGGCGCAGCCGCGCAGCAGAGCCACGCGAGCACGACGAGCGCCGGCGACCTGTGGCATACGCCCCGCGCGCGGCGCACCGGCGCGCGGGAGGAGATCGAGAGGGGCTTGCAGCGAGGAGGGCATCAGCGCACGGAATGGGCGCGCGATCCGACCCAGGCGCAGAGCCCAGCGGAGGCGCCCCGGGACGACCAGCGAGCCGAGCATCGCCTTGCGCCGGAGGGTCGCCAGCAGGCTGGCCGGTGCACGTTTCTCGTGCGCCCAGGCCCGGAATGGCACCATGAGCTCCCCGTACTCCACGCCGGAAGGACACGAGGTGACGCAGGCCACGCAGCCGAGGCAGCCATCGACGTGCCGCGACGCCGCCTCGACGTCGAGCGAGCCTTCGAGCGCCTCTTTCATGAGCAGGATGCGACCGCGCGGCGACTCCGCCTCTTCTCCCGTCACCCGATAGGTCGGACAGTTGGCGAGGCAGAAGCCGCAGTGCACACACCGATGCACCGCCTCCCCCATCGCCGGTGCGAAGGCGCCCACCCGCTCGCGGAGGGAGTCGATCTGGATCTGGTGTTGCATGGCGGCTGGCGGGTCCGGTCTGGACAGTACCAGCGGCGCGCAGTCAGAGCGACTCGGCCACGTGGACGCGATCGCGCCCGGCCTCCTTGGCGGCGTAGAGGGCACGATCGGCACTTTCGATGAGCTCTTCGAGGCTCCACCCGTCCGCGAGCTCCTGGATCCCGGCACTGGTCGTGACCTCGGTGCTCACTCTCACGTCCTCCAGGACGCGCTCGGCGAGGCCACGAGCCTCCACCGCCCGTGTCGCGGGCAGAACCGCCATGAACTCCTCCCCGCCGTACCGCACGACGAGATCCTGCTCGCGGGCACACGCCTGGAGGATCTGCGCCACGGCCACGAGCACTTCGTCGCCTCGCTTGTGTCCGTGCGTGTCGTTGAAGCGCTTGAAGTGATCGATGTCGAACAGCACCACGCTGAAGGTCCGGCCGCTGCGCTTCGAGGCGGGGACGAGCTTGTCCAGGAAGAGGTCGAGTCGCCGCCGGTTGTAGAGCCCGGTGAGCGGATCCACCACCGACTCGTGTGCGCTGTCGATCTTGAGTCGCAGGCTCTCCACCGTGGCTCGATGTCCGCGGAGGATGACGCGCAGCAGGAGGCTATACGCCACGACGAGCGTCACCGCGAGAACCCACAGCAACCGCTCCCCCTCCCAGATCGACCGCACGATCACGGCGACGAACGTCACGTGGAGGAACACGAGCATGATGCCGATCGACGTGCTGTACAGCAGCGTGCCGCCGCCGATCATGAGCACCGCGAGAACCGTGAAGAAGAGGAGGGCCGTGAGGGTCTCTTCGCCGTAGGGCAGGAACGCCGCGCCTGCAAAGCAGAGATACGGTACGACCGAAGCCCAGACCGCGCGTGGCTCCCAGGGGCGGACGTTCTCGGGCGTGATCGAGCCGGACGCATGCCGGCGTAGGAACGTGATCCAGAGCAAGACGCGCGGCAGGTAGGTCCCGACCACGACCCCGGCCCAGAGCAGCCCAGCGCGCGGGGCGTACACGTCCGCGATCACGACGGCCATCAAGACGGTGGCCACGAGAATTCCCAACAGCCCGGTGCCGGAGCTCCCGTAGAGAAAGACGACGCGCTCGTAGTCGAGCTGGCGCTCGCGCGCGGTTTTGTCGGGCTTCACGATCTTGGCGGTGGAGTGGCCTGCGGCGGAGGGCGGGCTCGAGGCCGAAGAGTATCGGGCCGTCACCGCGCAGCGGCATTCTGCCACCGGATCCGGAACGCGAGCGCAGGATAGGATGCGCACGCTCATGCACGACGAACAGGCGCCCGAGGTCCCCGGCGAGGCCACGCCGGCAAACCCCACCCAGCTCGACCTCCACGGCCAGTCCATCGTCATCGTGGGCGGCACGTCCGGAATCGGGAAGACCCTCGCTCTGGGCCTTCAGCGGCTCGGCGCACGCGTCGCGGCATCGTCGCGGCGGGAGCAGGAGGTGAGCGCCACGGCCGACACCCTCGAGGCCGCAGGACAGTCGAGCACCCTGCGGCAGACCTGCGACGTCACGGAGCCCTCGTCTCTCGAGGAGCTGGTGAAGGCGACCACGACGGACGGCCAGGTCCACGCCCTGATCAACTGCGCCGGCACGACGGCCAAGAGTGCCAGCCTCGACGTGCCTCTCGAGGAGTGGCGGCGCATCCTCGACGTCAACCTCACCGGCACGTTTCTGGCCTGCCAGGCGTTTGCACCGCACATGATCGAGCGCGGCTACGGCCGCATCGTGAACATCGGCTCGCTCGCATCGTTCGTCGGCCTGCATCAGGTGGCCGCGTACACCGCGAGCAAGGCGGGAGTTGCCGGCCTCACGCGCGCGCTGGCCGTGGAGTGGGCACCACACGGCGTCTGCGTGAATGCCATCGCGCCCGGGGTCTTCCGCACCGAGCTCAATCGCGAGCTCCTCGACGGCACCGAGCGCGGGCGGGAGTTCAAGCTGCGCACACCCCTGCAGCGCTTCGGGCACCTCGACGAGCTCGTGGGCGCCGCCGCCTTCCTGTGCTCGCCCTCGGCCAGCTTCGTGTGTGGCGAGGTGCTGAAGGTCGATGGCGGCTTCCTGGCGAGCGGCGTCAATCAGTAGGTAGCACCCATGACGGACTTCTCTTCGACTCACTTCAGGGCGAGCCCGGGCCCAGGCCTCGTCCCCGTGCAGAGCCGCGACGACGGCGCGCGCGAGCTCTCGAGCTGGCGTCTCCACCTCGACGCCGGAGCCAGCGAGAGCTTCGTGCGGGCCGGGGAAGAGACCGTGGTGGTGCTCCAGGAAGGCAACGGCACGTTCTGCGTCGGCGACCAGAGCTGGGAGGTCGCGCGGGAGAGCACGTTCACCCAGCCCGCGACGGCGCTTTACCTTCCCCCCGGCTCCACTCTCACGGTCGAAGCCCAGAGCCCCCTCGAAGCGGCGCTCATCGCCACCCCGGTTCCCGAGCCCAAAGGGGTGAGCCGGGAGCCGCTCCTCGTGGAACCCGGTGACGTCGAGGTTCTCCAGCGCGGTCGCGGCCCCTTCGAGAGGGAGATCCACAACATCCTCCTCCGCGACGACCACTGCCAGCGCCTGCTCGTCGGCGAGACGTTCAACCCTCCCGGGAAGTGGAGCAGCTTCCCGCCGCACAAGCACGACGGCCGGAACGGCGAACCGTACCTGGAAGAGGTGTACCACTACCGCCTCGACCCGCCCCAGGGGTTTGGTCTCCAGGTGCTGTACACGGCCGACGGCCAGGAGGCGACGCACCGCGTGAAGCACAACGACGCGGTTCTGCTGCCTTACGGCTACCACCCGGTGGCCGCGGCGCCGGGGTACCGCCTCTGCTACCTGTGGGTGCTTTCGGGGGAGCAGCGCGAGCTGGCGCTCTACGAAGATCCCGAGCACGTCTGGACCCACGAAGCTCCCGAGGGGCGATGACCGCGCCGCCGGAGGCTTCCCGACCTGCACCGGGCGTTCGGGTCGTCACCTTCGGCGAGATGCTGCTCCGGCTCCAGGCGCCGGGCCATGAGCGCCTGCTCCGGTCGCCTCGGCTCGAGGCGACGTTCGGTGGCAGCGAGATCAACGTGGCGGTTGCCCTCTCCTGTATGGGCGCCGACGCGCACGTCGTCACGGTCGTCCCCGACTCACCACTCGGGGAGCGCGCCCGTGAGGTCCTCCGCGCGCACGGCGTCACGGTCCACTCGCCCGACGCCGGTGGCCGCCTCGGCCTCTACTTCGCCGAGCGGGGCCGACCACCCCGTCCTGCCGCCGTCGTGTACGACCGTGCCGGCTCGGCGTTTGCCAAGTTCGACGCGTGGGCCCGTGCCGTGCGGTGGCCCGACATCCTGCAGGGCGCGCACTGGTTTCACACCTCGGGCATCACGCCCCCACTGAGCGAGGAGGCGCATCGCGCCACCGCCGACGCGCTGGAGGCGGCGCACGCCGTCGGCGCCCGGACGAGCTTCGACCTGAACTACCGCGGTGCACTCTGGGCCGACGAAGCGGCTGCAGGTGAAGCGCTCCGCCCCCTGCTGGTCGGGCTCGATCTCCTCGTCGTCAACACCTACCACCTGCGCACCTGCTTCGGATGGGACGTGGACCCCAACGCAGGCGAAGCCGGAGCCGCCCTCGAGAAGGCCGCGGAGGATCTCGGCGTCGGAGCCATGGCCCTCACCCACCGATGCGAGCGGGCCGACGGCTCGCAGATCTGGTCGGCCTCGCTGGCCGCCGGCGGCGCGGTGGCCCACAGCACGACCTGGACGGTGACACCGGTCGAGCGGATCGGGGGCGGCGATGCGTTCACTGCCGGCCTGCTCTACGCCCTCGGCTCCGAGCGCTCGGCGCAGGAGGCCATCCACTTCGCCGCAGCAGCCGGTGCCCTCAAGCTCACGGAACCGGGAGACTGGTCCACCGCAAAGGCACCCGAGATCGAGGCGGCACTCGCCGGCAACACCACGGGGATCAGGCGCTGACGGCGTCCACGCACCGCACCCTACGGCAGGCGCCCCGTGCGGGTCTGCGGGCCGTGCTGGCTCTCGCCGCGACCTTCCTGGCCTGCGGGGACGGCCCCCGCGCCGAAACGACACTCCGGCTCGGGCACGGTCTCGACACGCAACATCCCGTCCACCACGCCATGGTCGCCTTCGCCGAGGAGGTGGCCGAGGCGAGCGGTGGCCGCATCGAGGTGGTGATCTACCCGAGCGAGCAGCTCGGGAGCGAGCGCGAGATGCTCGAGCTCCTCCAGATCGGCAGCCTCGACCTCACCAAGACCTCGGCGAGCGTGCTCGAGAGCTTCGCCCCGGCGTTTCGGGTGTTCAATCTGCCGTACCTCTTCGACGACCGGGAGCACCTGTTCGACGTGCTCGACGGTGATGTCGGACGCTCCCTGCTCCTCGAGCCTCGATCGCAGCGGCTGCGTGGGCTCTGCTACTACGATGCCGGCAGCCGCAGCTTCTACACCCGGGAGCGGCCGGTGCTCGAGCCTTCCGACCTCGAGGGCCTCAAGATCCGCGTGCAGGAGAGCGCCTCGGCCATTCGCATGGTGCGCACCCTCGGTGGCTCGCCGACACCCATCGCCTGGGGAGAGCTCTACTCGTCGCTCCAGCAGGGGGTGGTCGACGGCGCCGAGAACAACCCGCCTTCGTTTCACCTGTCGCGGCACTACGAGGTGTGCAGGCACTACGTACTCGACGAGCACACGGCGGTGCCCGACGTGCTGCTGATCGCCACCACGACCTGGGAGCGGCTCACGGAGGGCGACCGCGCCCTGATCGAGCGGGCCGCGAACGCCTCGGCGATCCTCCAACGTCGCCTCTGGTCCGAGGCCTCCGACGCCGCCCTCGAAGCGGTCGCAGCGGCTGGCGTCGAGATCCACCACCCGGACAAGTCGCTCTTTCAGGCACAGGTCGCCCCCCTGCTCGACGAGGCGGCCGCCTCGCCGGATCTCGGCCCGTGGGTGGAGCGCATCCGGAGCGCATCACCGTGAAGCAGCCGCGGCAGCAGCGCCTCCGCGCCCTGCGTCGCCTCGTCGACCGGAGCCTGGAGGCGCTCGTCGCGCTCCTGATGGCGGCCCTGGTGCTCAACGTGCTGTGGCAGGTGACCACCCGCTTCGTGCTGCAGCGTCCGTCAGCCGTGACGGAGGAGATCGCCCGCTACGGGCTCGTCTGGCTGGGTCTCTTTGGTGCCACGCTCGCCTACCGACGCAATCTGCACCCGAGCCTGCGCGAGGCGCTGATGACCCTGGCCGGGCGTCATGGCGACGCGCTGGGGAGCGTCCTCCTCCGCGTTGCGGACGCCTGTGTCGCACTGTTCGGCGCCGCGCTCCTCTGTGTCGGCGGTCTCCTGCTCACCGGGCTCACCGCCGAGCTCGGGCAGCGTAGCGCCGCCCTCGGTCTCCAGCTCGCGTGGGTGTATGCGGTGCTGCCGGTCACGGGAGCCTTGCTCGTCTTCTACGCACTCTGCGCCCTTCTCCTGGGCCGAGACGTGCCGACGGGGCCCGGAGCATGAGCGGGCTCGGCCTCCTCGCCTTCCTGGCCGCGTTCCTGCTCCTCGGCCTACCCATCGCAGTGGCCGTGGGCCTCGCGTCGGCCGCGAGCCTGCTCCTGCGGATGCCGTTGGAGCCGGCGCTGACCACGGTCGCGCAACGCATGGCGACCGGGCTCGACAGCTTCTCCCTCCTGGCGATCCCTTTTTTCATCCTCGCGGGTGAGCTGATGAACCGCGGTGGAGTCGCCCGGCGCCTCGTGGAGCTCGGCCAGGCCGTGCTGGCGCGGCTGCCCGGCTCGCTGCTGTATGTGAACGTCGCAGCGTGCGTTCTGTTCGGCTCGATCTCCGGCTCCGCGGTCGCCGCCGCCGCCGCGGTCGGAGGCTTCATGTTGCCCCTCATGGAGAGGGCCCGCATCCAGGCCGCCGACGGCGCAGCGGTGAACATCGCGGCGGCGACCACCGGGCTGCTGATCCCTCCGAGCAACGTGCTCATCGTGTACTCGCTGGCGACAGGCGGCGTGTCGGTGGCGGCGCTTTTCGTGGCCGGCTACGGACCGGGCCTGTTGCTCGGGCTCCTCCTCATGGCGGCCATCGCGCTCCTCGTGGGTCGCCGCGCGTACCCCTCGCCGTCGGAGCTCGGACTCGAGATGGAGGCGCGGGTGAGCCTCGGTCGGGCTTTTGTTCGCGCCCTGCCCGCGCTGGGCCTCATCGTCGTGGTGATGGGAGGCATCACGAGCGGCGTCTTCACCGCCACCGAGGCGTCCGGCATCGCGGTTCTCTACGCCCTGGTCCTCGCGGTGCTGGTACACCGCGAGATCGGGCCGCGCGAGCTACCCCGCGTCCTGGTCGACGCCGCCTGCACGACGGGTGTCGTCCTCTTCCTCGTTGCCACGTCGATGGCGCTCTCCTGGGTCATGGCGTTCGACCTGCTCCCCCAGACGGTCGCCGCTGCTCTGCTGGAGCTGGCGCAGTCTCCGCTCGTCGTGCTGCTCGTGATCAACCTCGTGCTCCTGGTGGTCGGCACGTTCCTCGACATGACCCCCGCCATCCTCATCTTCGTGCCCATCTTCCTGCCCGTGGCGACCGAGCTCGGCATCGACCCCGTGCACTTCGGCATGATCATGGTGCTCAACCTGTGCATCGGGTTGTGCACCCCGCCCGTGGGCACCGTGCTGTTCGTGGGCCTCGGCGTCGCCCGGCTGCCCCTCCTCCAGGTGCTGCGCCCGCTCCTCCTGCTCTACGCCATGATGATCGTTGCGCTCGTGCTCGTCGTCGCCTTTCCCGCGATCAGCCTCTGGCTCCCGCGCGCGCTCGGGGTCATGTGAGCCGGTCTTGGCGCATGGGGTCCTGCAATGGATCCCGACGTCCTTCGGTTGATCGGTTGGCTGAAACGCCGAGAGAGATTGGTAGCCAAAGGGCACTTTGGACTGCGAGCTGCTTCGCTGCGAGGCCGGGTCTGCGGTCGCTCTCCGGGCAGAAGCGGGTACGGAGGGAGTTGCTCCTCAAGCGCTCGCGAGACCGCGGCGTGTCAGGGTAGCTCCAGCGCGGGATTCGGACGGCGTGCGATGCCACTCGAGGACCTCCTGAGTCAGCAACCCCGAGGCGTCCCCGAATGTCTGATCTCGATCCGGGCACCAAGTGCACCTCACTCCCGTGCTCCCGCGCGACCCAGCGCAACACGGCGTCTCGACCGGAGCGGGATCAGACGTCGGCCGGGGGGTTCAGACGTCGGCGGCGCCTACACCGCGCTGGCCGTCCCGGCTCGGTGGCAGCCGGCGACGTCCAGCCGAGGGCCCGCCCCTCAGTCCAGGAACCCCGAGGCGTCCCCCGGACGACGTCTGATCCCGATCCGGGCTGTAGTCCGTACCCGGCGCCGCGGAGCACCCTCGAATCCGTTAGTCTCCGTCCGCTGCTCGCACCGATCCGCACCGCGGCTCCATCTCAGGCACACGCGACCATGTCCCAACCCGACCTCTCGAGAACCCCCACCTCCATCGACGCCACCGCCCAGGCGCTGCAGGAGATGGGCTACATCGCGGACCGCAGCCTCGCGATCGCAATCCACCTGTCGCTCCAGCTCGGCAAACCGCTCTTTCTCGAAGGTGAGCCGGGGGTCGGCAAGACCGAGGTCTCGAAGGCCCTCGCCCAGCTTCTCGGGCGACCGCTCGTCCGCCTGCAGTGCTACGAGGGCCTCGACGTGGCCAGCGCCGTGTACGAGTGGAACTACTCGCGCCAGCTCCTGCACATTCGGATGCTCGAGGCGCAGGGTGGCAACGTCTCCTCGGCGGACCTGTTCGGACCGCAGTTCCTGCAGAAGCGGCCGCTCCTGCGCGCCATCGATCCCGACGACGGCGACGCTGCCGTGCTCCTCATCGACGAGCTCGACCGCGCCGACGAGGAGTTCGAGGCGTACCTGCTCGAGGTGCTCTCCGACTTCCAGATCACCATCCCCGAGATCGGCACCATCCAGGCGAAGACGCCCCCCGCCGTGATCATCACGTCGAACCGTACGCGGGAGATCCACGACGCGCTGAAGCGGCGCTGCCTGTACCACTGGATCGACTTCCCGAGCTTCGACAAGGAGGTGCGGATCGTCCTCGAGCGGGTCCCGGACGCACCGGAGACGCTCGCGCGCCAGGTCGTCTCGTTCGTGCAGGCGCTGCGCGAGGAGGACCTCTTCAAGCGGCCCGGGGTCGCCGAAACGCTCGACTGGCTGAACGCTCTGCTGGCCCTCGACCAGGAGACGCTGTCGGACCAGATCCTCCAGGACACGCTCGGGCTTCTCCTCAAATACCAGGACGACATCGAGAAGATCGACAGCGAAGCGGCCAGGCGACTCCTCGCGCGCAGCCGCGAAAGCTAGGGGCTCTCCTTGACCATTGCGCCCTCCGCGCCGGGAGACGGGCACCTCCTGCACAACATGGTGCTCTTCGCCCGGCTGCTGCGCGTCGGCGAGCTCGACGTGACGCCGCCGCAGATGTCGGACTGGCTGCAGGCGCTCGAGCACGTCGACCTCGGCAGCCGCTCCGACTTCCGCGACGCCACGCGGGCCGTGCTCGTGCGACGGGAGCGTGACCTCGAGTGGTTCGAGTCGGCCTTCGAGCTCTTCTGGCAGGCACGCGACCCCGAGGAGCTGTCGGAGATGGAGCTGGGCCTGATGGTCCAGCGCCACACCGAAAGGAGCCAGCGCGCGGCTGCGCAGAACCTCGCCGAGGGCTCCGGCGCCGCCGAGGAGCCCCCGGAGCGCGTCGCGGCCTGGAGCGACCGGGAAGCTCTGCGCACGAAGGACTTCGCAGAGCTCGATGCACGGGAGCTGGTCGCGATCAAGGCGCTCATGGCCCGCATGAGCTGGCAGCTCGAGACGCGCGAGTCCCGCCGTCTCGAGCCCGCGCACAAGGGGCGGCAGGTCGACCTCAAGCGCAGCCTTCGGCGCGCACTCCAGCAGGGCGGCGAGATCACGCACCTCCACCGGCGCCGCCGTCGCGCGCAGCGCCGCCCACTCGTTCTGCTCTGCGACGTCTCCGGCTCGATGGAGCCGTACGCCCGTCTGCTCCTCCACTTCGTGTACGCGATCAGCCACTCGCGCTCCGCGCAGCTTGGCCTGGCCACGGTCGAGTCGTTCGCCTTCGGCACGCGCCTCACCCGCCTGACCCGCGAGCTGCGGCATCGCGACATCGACCGGGCCATCCAGGAGGCATCGCGCCGGGTCGAAGACTGGGGCGGCGGCACCCGCACCGGCGAGGCGCTCAAGGAGTTCAACTTCCACTGGAGCCGGCGCGTGCTCGGCCGCGGCGCCGTCGTCATGATCATCTCCGACGGCTGGGACCGCGGCGACATCCCGCTGCTCGGGCGGGAGATGGAGCGCCTGCACATGAGCTGCTACCGGCTGGTGTGGCTCAACCCGCTGCTGGGATCACCAACCTACGAGCCGCTCACCCGCGGCATGCAGGCGGCACTCCCCCACGTCGACGACTTCCTGCCGGTACACAACCTCCAGAGCTTGGAGCAGCTCGGCGAGCTGCTCGCCTCGATGCGCGGGCCGCGTGCCTTCGGGTAGATTGCCAGGGGCGAAGTGCGGGAGGGGTCGCGGCCAGAAGGATGCGTCGCCTAGGGTCGACGCATCCACGTGACCGAGAGCAGCGCCAGGAGCACGACGAGGGTCGCCGCTCCTGCGGGCGAGAGTGCGGGAACGGCGACTCCGGGGAGCACGGACACGGATGTCGGACCGCAGGTGTAGGTGAAGTCGACCGAGGGAGCCGTGCTCTGAGTCACGTCGAGGAATACGTCGTAGGAGCCGGCGGGGAGCTGTCCGACGGGAGCGGTGTCTTCCCAGAAGGGCAGAGGGTTGGCGGGTCCGAACGACGATGCTGACACCTGAGCGCGGATCTCACCTGCCTGGGTACCGACCCCGACAATCAGAGAATGGCCAAACATGTCACGACAGCATACAGGCACGCGCCCGCGGGGCGCGCATCACCTTCTCCTCCCCCGTACCCAAGCGCGCCGGAGGGCCCCGAGCGGCCTCGGCGCCCAGGTAGGACGTGTCCAGCTGGCTCGACCGCGGCCGTTTCGACGGACGCGGGGCGCTGCTATTCTGGCCCCATGCGAGACGTGCTCGAGAAGGTCGATGAGTGGCGGGCCGAAGGCCAGCAGGTGGCCATGGCCACGGTCATCAAGACCGGGGGCTCCACCCCCCGTCCACTGGGCTCCCGTCTCGCCATCTCCGAGACCGGTGACATGGTCGGTTCCGTCAGTGGCGGATGCATCGAAGGTGCGGTCTTCCAGGAGGCGCAGAGCGTTCTGGCGGACGGCGTCGCGAAGCGGCTCAACTACGGCATCACCGACGAGCAGGCGTGGACGGTCGGCCTGAGCTGCGGCGGTGACCTCGAAGTGCTGCTCCAGCGCGTCGACTGAGCCCGGGAGTCCGCCGTGTCGGTGTATGCCCAGCTCAGCGAGCGCCTGCGGAGCGAAGAGTTCGTCTGCCTCGCCACCCTTGCGGCCGGCGAGGAGATGGGCCGTCAGCTGCTCGTGACGGCGGGTGACGCGGCGGAGGTGCTGGCGGGGGACCTGGGATCGAGCGCGCGCCAGGAGGCCGTGCTCGAGATGGCCCGGCGCGCCGAGACGACCGAAGACACCACCCTCGCTCCGGCAGCCGACGTGGAAGTCTTCTTCGAGGCTTTTCCACCGCCACCGAAGCTGATCGTGGTCGGCGCCGTCCACGTCGCCATCCACCTGGTTCCCATCGCGCAGCGGCTCGGCTTCCGCACCGTCGTCGTCGATGCGCGCGCGCAGTTCGCGACCGAGGAGCGTTTCGCGACCGCCGACGAGCTGATCGTGCGGTGGCCGGGGGACGCGCTCGCGGAGATGCCGCTGCACGACTCCACCTACTGCGTCTTCCTGACACACGATCCGAAGCTCGACGAGCCGGCGATCCAGGTCGCCCTCGAGGCCGGAGTGCGCTACGTGGGCGCTCTCGGCTCGAGCCGCACCCACGCGAAGCGGGTCGCTTCGCTCCTCGAGCGAGGTGTGGCCCAGGAGCTCATCGACACGATCTGCGCTCCGATCGGTCTGCCCCTCGGCGGGCGACGTCCCGAGGAGATCGCAGTCTCCATCGCGGCCGAGCTCGTGCAGGCGCGCTACGGCAGGCTCCCCGAAGGGCGCGGGAAGAGCGCTTCATGACGGCCACGGCAAAGCTCGCCGTCGTGATTCTCGCCGCTGGAGAGGGCCGCCGGATGACGGGCGAGGTGCCCAAGCTCCTCCGGCGAGTGAACGGCCGCACGCTGCTCCGGCGCTGCTGCGACACGGCCCTCGAGGCCAACCTCGGCAGGGTCTGGGTGGTTCTCGGCTACGAGGCCGCCCAGCACCTCGACACCCTGGCGGGTGCCGGCTGCTCTACGGCCGAGAACCGGAACTGGGCCGAGGGCCAGGCGGGGTCCCTGGGCGTGGGCCTCGAGCACGCACTCGCGGAGCAACCCGACCTCGAGGCGGTGCTGGTCACACCGGCCGATCAGCCGGGCCTGGACGTCGCGACGCTTCACCACCTCCGCGACGCGCAGCTGGCCGCGCCGGCGGCCGCAGCGGTCCGTTCCTGTCATCGGGGCCGCCACGGCGCTCCGGTCATCCTGGCGCGATCCCTCTTCGACCGCGCCATGCATCTGCAGGGAGACGAAGGTGCACGCCAGCTCCTCCGCGAGCTGCCACCCGGCGAAGTGGTCGACGTCGAGCTCGACAGCGATCTGCCCCTGGCTGACGCGGACACCGAAGACGCTCTCGAAGATCTGAGGGCTCGCCTCCCGCCTGAGCCGACCGCAGTTTCGACGAGGTGCAGCTCGTGAGCGCCCGGCCCTATCGCCTGCAGCCTCGCATCCAGAGCTACAGCTGGGGGTCACACACGGCGCTTGCGCAGCTCCGCCGCCAGGAGGGTCCGTCCGCGGAGCCTGAGGCCGAGATGTGGATGGGAGCCCATCCGAAAGCTCCCTCGATGGTGGAGACCGACGACGGGCTGCGCTCTCTCGACGCCCTGATTCGCGAGGACCCGGTGGGCATCCTCGGCGCGGCCGTCGCCGAGACGTTCGGGCCGGAGCTGCCATTCCTGTTCAAGATTCTCGCCGCAGACGTGCCGCTGAGCATTCAGGCGCACCCCAGCCGGGATCAGGCACGCGAGGGGTTCGAGCGCGAGAACCAGCTCGGAATCGCCTCGGACTCGGGTCTGCGCAACTACCGCGACCCCAACCCGAAGCCCGAGCTCGTCTGCGCGCTCACGCCGTTCGAGGTGCTCTACGGCTTCCGCACCCGGGAAGCGAGCCAAGAGCTCCTCCGCGCGGCGGATCTCGCCGATCTCGCAAAGCTCCTCGAGGAGCCTCGCGCCAGCCTCGCGATCGTGCGGCTGTTCACCTACCTCGTCCGGCTCGAAGAGTCGGACGGCAAGGCGTTGGTCGAGCGCACGCTCACCGGTGCGGAGAAGCAAGCAGGCCAGACCACCTTCGACTGGGTCGCCGCGCTCGCCGCGAAATTCCCCGACGACCCGATGTGCATCGCGCCGCTGTTCCTCAACCTCGTCCGTCTCGAGCCCGGGGAGGCGCTGTTCACCGATGCGGGCACACTGCACTCGTACCTGACGGGCACGGCGATCGAAGTGATGGCCAACTCGGACAACGTCGTGCGTGCGGGCCTCACGGCCAAGCACGTCGACTCGGGAGAGCTCATCAAGGTGCTCACATTCAGCGAGTCGAGTGTGACGGTCGAGCGGGGCGAGGAGCTTCCGAGCCGCGGCGGGGGGCGGTCGCGGGTGTATCGCAGCCGTGCCCCCGAGTTCGAGCTGGTCTCGATGGAGGTCGACGGAGAGCTCCGCCGCCCGCAGGGCTCCGTGGAGCTCGTCGTGTGCACCGAAGGTGAAGCCGAGCTGCGCACGGACGGCGGCGCGTTGCGCCTCCGCTCCGGTGACTGTGCACTCCTCCCCGCGTCGGCGGGCGGCTATGCGCTCGACGGACGCGCGAAGCTCTACGCGGCGGCCGTTCCGACCTGAGCCCTCGATCGGGGAGCCTGCGCGCGACCCGTCAGATCTCGCCGGCGCGAGCTGCTACGTCTCGCCCAGCCGCTCGAGCTGCCGCCGCTTCTTGGCGATCTTGCGGTCGAGCTTCTTCTCCCGGCGCTCGCGCTTGCGCTCCCGACGCGCTTCCTGGTTGCGGCTGCGCGTCTGGGCGACGATACCGAAGAACGAAGCCCCTCCAGCGGCCAGGAGGGCAAGACCGCCGCTGAGGCCGGCTGCCTGCGCAAGGAGGCTGCCGCCGACGAGGGACGTGAGCACGACGAGCATCGCGCCGAACAGGGCCTGCAGCAGGAACGCGCTCACGATGCCGGAGAACAGCACGACCAGAAACTCGAGACCGCCGAGATGCAGGCCACCCACGCTGACGGCCCACCAGGCGACGCTGACGCCCAGGATGAAGCCGGCGACACTGAGGATCATCCGCTGCACGAAGAGCGCCAGCATCGCGCTCAGCACACCGAGCAGCAGGCCCGCCCCGAGCTGGGCCGACGGCGGCCCGATGTCGACCGCGGGGGCCAGGCTCCAGCCGAACGCAAACCCCGCGACACCAAGCGCAAGCGCATAGAGGCGCCGGCCGAAGAAGAGCAGAGTGAGACCACCAATCGCCATCCAGACGCGGGGGTCGAAGGACGTCGGGTCGATTCCTTCGGCCGGCAGTGCGCCGAAGTCGACCTGGGAGACGAGGCCACGTGCACGATCCATGATGTCCGACAGCATGGAGGAATCCTACGTGAGCGCGCGCGCCGAAGTTTCGCCTCGGCCTCCAGAACCACGAGCTCCCCGGCAACTCGCGAGAGTTGGCCGGGGAGTGGGACGAGCCGCACCCAGTTCGGGGCGACACGCAAGCGGACGCTCGATCAGTTGCCGACGAGGGTCTTGATCGACTCCGGCAGCTCGAACACCGACTCGTCGACATTGTCGATGGAGACGTCGGTCATCGTCATGACGCTCTCAATGCCCATCATCTTGTTGACGATCTTGGTCGGAACCAAGAACCCGCCCAGGTCCTTGTACTCGCGGATCTCGGACACGACCATCAGCGTGCCCATATCGTTCGTCTGCTCCCCCTCGTTGCCGATCACGAGGCCGGAGTCGACGGAGAAGTACTGGAAGCTCTCCTTGCCGTCCGTGTCGACGAGCCTGACCTTGTAAGCATCCTGCTCTGCAAACGTCAGCCTCTCCACGGTCTCCTGCGTCGGGTAGAGCGAGTCGTAGCTGAGGTCGGCGTGGATGTCGGCTTGACGCTGCATGTCCTTCAACTGCTCACCTTGGATGAGCATTGGGCCAGTCATCGGGTTGTCGCTCCAGGCGACCTCTCCGTCGTACCCCGTGGTGACGTCGCCGAACCCTTCGATCGTCATCTTCATGAAGAACTTGTCGGGGGCCTTCTGGTGCATCTCCAACTGAGCGGACATCCCCTGCGGCATGTCCGCAGTGCCCTTGGCGACCATCGAATCGACGGACCGGATCTTGGCTTCACCGCCTACGGCGGCGATGTGCTTGGAGATCAGATCTTTGGCGGACGGCAGGTCCTCGGCGAACGACACGCTGGCGACGAACAGCGCCAGGCAAGCGATCCCGAAGATGTGACGAGCTTTCATCTACGTTCCTCTCAGCGCAACAAGGCGCTCGTTGTTTTGGTTTTCAGGCGTTTGAGGCCGGGCCTCGAGAGAGATCACTCGCCCGCGGCCGGATCGAACTGCTGTGCACGGAGCCACTCCAGCGCCGCCTCGAGCGGCTCGTCGCGACCTGCCTGCAGGCCATCGACGGTGAGCGGAACCTCCTCGTCCGGCACGACTCCGTCCCCTTCGACCCGCTCTCCGCTTGGGCGCAAGAGGTCCGCAATCGGGTGCATCAGATAGTCGCCGTTGGGGAGCTCTTCGATG
The DNA here is from genome assembly GCA_965223385.1 of Candidatus Multivoraceae bacterium. Taxonomy (GTDB): domain Bacteria; phylum Acidobacteriota; class Thermoanaerobaculia; order Multivoradales; family Multivoraceae; genus JBCCLJ01. The sequence continues at coordinate 1,102,621 of CBDCWR010000005.1, forward strand.
GTCGCGGGCAGCGCGGCACCCATGGAGGTCTCGCCGAAGATGCGAGCCCGCTCGAGATCCTGCATGCCCGCAGCGAAGATCTCGGAGGTGCTGCCGCTGAACTGATCGATGAGAATCGCGACCGGCCCCTGGTACGGCTCGAACTTGGAGCCGTTGCGGAGCACGAGGCGCGGGTTGATCTGCAGCTTGAGCTCGTCGCGCCGCGTCTTGAGCGTGCCGAGCGTCTCTTTGCCGGTGCCGAAGTAGCCCGCGAAGCCCGCCGAGAGGCCCGCGACACCACCCGGGTTGCCGCGCAGGTCGATGACGATGCCCTCCGCTCGCGACATCTCGACCACCGCCTGCTCGAAGAGGGGTGCGGCGGGCATCATCCAGTTGTTGAAGCGGATCACGCCGAAGTTGCCGCCGGCATGGGGTGCCCAGTCGCCCCGGAAGCGGAACTGCATCGGGGGCAGGTTGCCGAACTTGACCACCTGGGCGTCGGCCGGGATCACAAGCTCGAGCTCCCGCTTCTTCTTGCGCCCAGCGCTGTTCTCGAAGACCACCTCGATCTTGTCGCCTTCGTCTCCGAGGAGCAGGTTCGTGACGATGTCGTGCACGAGGTTGCGCTTCGTGCGCTCCGGCAGATCACCGCCGAGACACGGAAGCACCGCGTCGACCGGCTGCGCGCCGATGCGCGCGACCTCCCACCCGGGCTCCACACCGGCGCGTGCAGCCGGCCCCCCCTCGTCGACGTGCGTGACGCGGGCCGTCCCTTCGACGAAACGCACCACAAAACCTGGGCCCGCGTCGCCGGGAGAGACCTCCGACTGCAGGAGGTCCTGCAGACGCTCGCTGAAGGCGAGCGTACACTCCTTGCCGAGCTCGCCTCCGCCTCCACCACTGCCCCTGCCCGGAATGACCCCGAAGTGGCTCTGGCCGAGGCGCCCGACCATGTCGCGCAGGATCCCGCGCAGCTCGCGCCGCGTCTCGGCCTCGGCGGCCTTCGGGCGGAGCTCGTCCTTGAGCCCCAGCCAGTCGACACCCCCGAAGTTCTCGTCCCAGTACCGGTCGTAGACCAGCTGCCACGCCTTGTCGAAGGTGGCGAGGTTGAGCTCGCGCGCGTCGCTCTGTGCCTGCGCAGCCGACGGCAGCAGCGCAAGCGCAGCCGTCGAGGCGAGCAGTGCGGAAAGGGCTCGTTTCATGAAAAAGGGGGGGCGAGACGCCGCGGGGAGGGCTGAGAGTGGGCGCCGGGCTCGACCCCCGGATATTACCCGACCTCTATGCGAGGCGGGGGCCCACCGGAAGGAGCGCGGGAAAACTGTTTGCATACACCCAAACAGTACGTCTCCGCCGCCGAATAGGTTTCGCCGGCTGGCCGGCGGCGCCGTAACCCAACGCCTCCAGGGCGCGTACTCCTTGTGAAACCCTGTGGGCTGGCTCCCACTCCCCCAACGCCGGAGAACGGCACCTGGCGCGACTGCGCGCGAGCGAGAGGTCCTGGAATGCTCCACATCGAAAAGCTGGTCAAGGTGTACCCGGGTCCCGTGGCGGCCCTGCAGGGTGTCGACCTCGAGATCCCGCGCGGCATGTTTGGCCTCCTCGGCCCCAACGGCGCCGGCAAGACGACCCTCATGCGCATTCTGGCCGGCCTCCTGCAGCCGACGTCGGGCCGCGTCACCCTGGGCGGCGACGACATCACGGCAGACCCGAGCCTGGTCTGGGGGCGTCTCGGGTACCTGCCGCAGGCCTTCGGCTTCTACCCGAACCTGACAGGCGAGGCGATGCTGCTCCACCTGCTCAAGCTCAAGGGGGTGCAGGCGAAACAGGGGCACAAGAAGCTCTGTGCCGAGCTGCTGGAGCGGGTCAACCTGACCTTTGCCGCCAAGCGCAAGGTGAAGGGCTACTCGGGCGGCATGCGGCAACGGCTCGGCATTGCCCAGGCGATTGCCGGCAACCCCGACCTGATCATCGTCGACGAGCCGACCGCTGGCCTCGACCCCGAGGAGCGCCTGCGCTTCTACCGCATCCTCGCGGAGCTCGCGGAGGACCGCACGGTGCTTCTGTCGACCCACATCGTCGAAGACGTCGCCGTGCTGTGCCCGCGCTTTGCCGTCATTCGCGGCGGCCAGCTCCTGGCCCGCACGACCCCGGGGCAGGCGCGCGAGGAGCTGGAGGGCAAGATCTACGAAGGGATCGCGTCGATGGAGGAGCTCTCGCGGCTGCGCACGGAGCGCCGCGTCACGCAGGCGCACCTCGTGGAAGGCCGCAATCTCGTGCGCCTCTACGAGCCCGGCGGGGACGTTCCCGAAGGCTTCCAGCGCGTGCCGCCGACCCTCGAGGACGCGTACCTCATCCTGATGCAGAGCGACGCACCCGGCGCCAGCCACGCCACCACGACCGAGCCAGCCGGAGCCACCGCCTCCGAGGTCACGCCTTGAACCTCTCGCGCCTGCGCACGGTCTTCTCGCTCGAGCTGCGCTCGAACCTCAAGCGCCCGATGGTGTGGATCCTCATGGGCGTCATGCTGCTCATGACGTGGGGGCTCTCCACGGGCAACGTGACCATCTCCACCGGCGACACGTCGATCGGCGGAGCCAAGGCCTGGATCAACTCCGAGTTCTCCGTGGCGCGCATCCTGACGGTCGTGGTGTTCATGTTCTATTCGTTCTTCGTCACCGTGGCGGCCGGCATGGCCGTCATCCGCGACGAGGAGCAGAAGGTGCTCGAGATCCTCGACAGCACCGCACTCCGGCCGGCGGAGTACATCTGGGGCAAGTTCCTCGGCGTGCTCGGCGCCTTCCTCGTGGTGCTCGGCCTGCACACGCTCGCGATGGGTCTGCTCTTCGAGCTCTGGCCGTCGGCGAGCTTCCAGGAGATCCACGGGCCCTTCAGCCTGTCGACGTACCTGCGGCCCGCCGTGTTCTTCGGCCTGCCGACCCTGCTGTTCTTCGCGGGCGTGGCGTTCGCGATCGGCGAGCGCTTCCGCAAGCCGATCCTCGTGATGATCGTGCCGGTGGCGTTCGTGGTGGCCAGCCTCTTCTTCCTCTTCAGCTGGGCGCCGTCCTGGCTCGACCCTCGAATCAACCGCTTCCTCCAGGTGATCGAGCCGTCCGGCTTCCGGTGGCTCGATCAGACGTGGCTCACCGTGGACCGGGGGGTGGAGTTCTACAACACCTCCCGCATCCCCTTCGACGCCACCTTCTGGCTGAACCGCGCCTGGATGCTGCTGGCCGGCCTCGGTGGCGTCGTGTGGAGCGTCCGCCACTACGCCCGGGCCGCACGTGGCGACGCGGTCAAGAAGGCCAAGACCAGGAAGAAGAAGGGCGCGGAGCAGGCCACCGTCGTAGCCACCTCGCCTCTCGAGCCGCCCCGGATCGACGAGCTCGCGATGGTCTCGGGGCGCCCGAGCTTCTTCGGCGCGCTGCGCGAGGTGCTGCGCGCGGAGCTGCGTGAGCTGCGCAACCAGCCCGGGCTGTACATCTTCGTGCCCCTCATCCTGCTGCAGATCACCGGATCGGCGACCTTCGCGCTGGGCGCCTTCGACACGCCGCTGCTGCTCACCTCGGGCCAGCTCGCCGTGAACTCCATGAACACGATCACGTTGCTCGTGTGCCTGCTCCTGCTCTTCTACACGGTGGAGTCGATCTACCGCGAGCGCGCCACCGGCTTCGACTCGATCTACTACTCGTCGCCGCTGCGCACCTCGTCCGTCCTCATCGGCAAGGCGCTCGCCAACAGCGTCGTCGGGATCGTCGTCATGCTCGCCACCCTGGCGGCGTGCGTCGTCGTGCTGCTCGTTCAGGGACGGGTCGCGGTGGAAGCCTGGCCTTTCTTCGCCACGTGGGGCCTGCTCCTCGTGCCGACGTTCGTCTTCTGGACCGCCCTCGTGACCCTGGTGCTCGCCCTGGTGCGCGAGCGCTACACCACCTACGCGCTGTGCCTCGCGGGCCTCATCGCAAGCGGCTACTTCCAGTTCCGCGGCGACATGACATGGCCCTGGAACTGGTGGCTGTGGGGGGCCGTGCGCTGGAGCGACATGGGCACCTTCACGCTCAACCGGCCGCAACTCGTGCTCAACCGCATCGAGTTCCTCGCCCTTGCGCTCGCCTTCTTCGTGCTGGCGGTCAAGCTCACGAGCCGCACCGAGCCCGACCACGGACGCATCGTGCAGTCCCTCCACCCCCGACGCCTGCTGCGGCCGGCGATCCGCACCGCGCCCATCTTCTTCGTGCCGCTCATCGCCGGCGCCATCCTCGCGCACCAGGTCCGCAACGGCCCCGGCGGCGAGGCCTACGAGAAGAAGGAGAAGGACTACTGGCGCAAGAACATCGCCACCTGGCGCGAGGTGCCGGTGGCCTCGATCCGCCACGTCGACCTGCAGGTTGCGCTCGATCCGGCGCAGCGCTCCTTCTCGACGCGAGGCACCTACGAGGTGTTCAACCACCTCGAGCAGCCGCTGCGTCAGCTCCCCTTCACCGCCAACCCGGCCGCCGAAGACCTCTGCTGGACCCTCGACGGCGAAGAGGTCGAGCCCGAGAATCGCGCGAACCTCTTCGTGGTGGAGCTCGACGAAGAGCTCCTGCCCGGCGAGACTGTCGAGATCGGGTTCGAGCTGAACGGCCGCCACCCCTTCGGTGCCACCTCGAACGGAGGCGGCGCAGGCACGTTCATCCTCGAATCGGGAGTCGTGCTACACGCCTTCGAGCCGACCTTCATGCCCCTCCCCGGCTTCATCGACGGCGTCGGGCTCGACGAGGACAACACGTTCGAGCCGAAGCAGTACCCCGAAGACCGCTTCGAGGACGTCCTGCCTCCCGCCATCGGCCAGCCGCTGCCGTTCACGACGCGCATCGAGGTCACGGCGCCCGCAGAGTACACGGTGAACTCCGTCGGCGTGCTCGAATCTCAGGAGACACACAACGGCCGGACCACCTGGCTCTGGGAGAGCGACTACCCGGTCAAGCTCGTGAACATCGTCGCGGGCAAGTGGGACGTCAAGCGTCAGGACGGGACCGCGCTGTTCTACCACCCCGAGCACACGTACAACGTCGAGGAGATGTCCGACGCGCTCGTCGCGGCGAAACGGTACTTCTCGGAGTGGTTCCACCCGTACCCCTGGCAGGAGCTCAAGGTGAGTGAGTTCCCCAACATGGCCGGGTACGCCCAGGGGTTCCCGACCAACATCACCTTCTCCGAGGGGATCGGCTTCCTCACCGACAGCGATCCCAAGAGTGCTGCGGCGTTCATGGTGACGGCCCACGAGGCAGCCCACCAGTGGTGGGGCAACCTGGTCACACCAGGCCTCGGGCCAGGGGGCAACATCCTCTCCGAGGGGATGTCGCACTACTCCACGATCCTGCTGCACGAGCAGGTCAAGGGGGATCGCGAGCGCATCGCCTTCTGCAAGCTGATCGAGGAGAACTACACCGACTCGAGGCGCGTCGACGGCGAGCGGCCGATGACCCGTATCGACGGCTCCCGCGGCGGCGACGGCACCGTCACCTACGACAAGGGCGGCTGGGTGATGTGGATGCTGCACAACCTCATGGGCCGTGACGCGGCACTCGCAGGGCTACAGGAGTTCCAGCGGCGGTACATCCCGGGGCCGGACCATCCTCTGCTCGAAGATCTCGTGGCCACCCTGCGCGAGTTCGCGCCGGACACGGAGGCGTTCGACGCCTTCACGGAGCAGTGGTTCTTCGATGTCGTCCTCCCCGAGTACCGCTTGAGCGACGCCTCGGTCGAAGGCTCTGGCAGCAACCGCGTCGTGCGCTTCACGCTCGAGAATGCGGGCACCGGCACGATGGACGTGGAGGTCGCAGCTCTTCGCGGAGCGCGCTTCCCGGACGAGGACGAAGAGGCGACCGAGCCCTACGAAGAGGCACGCACGACCGTCCGCCTCGCGGCCGGCGAGTCACAGCAGCTCGAGATCCGCACCGCGTTCGAGCCCGAGCGGCTTCTCGTCGACCCGGACGCACTCGTCCTGCAGGTCTTCCGCGATCGCGCCGTGCTCGAGCTCGACGCCTGATGGGCCGGCCGAGCTTCCCGTGACCGGGTCGACCCGGTCACGGGCCCGAAGGTGCCGGCGTGTGGAAGGCGTCAGTCGTCGTCCGACGCGCCTTCGCCGTCGCTCTCTTCGTCTTCGAAGGCCGCCCCGAAGTGGTCCGCGAGCACCTTCTCCACGGTGAGCTTCGCGGGCTTCGTCTTCGAATACGTGACGTAGCCGAGCATCATCTCGTCCCAGGTCTCGGGGCCCCAGTCGATCGAGACCGTCGGATCCGGGTTCGAGGGGTTCTCGTCGGAGTTGTCGTAGTGCGCCGTGTACTCCACGCGGGTGCCGGCGGGCAGCTTCTTCGGCTCGGCAAAGTGGTAGTCGGTCTGCCAGTCGAAGTTGAACGACGGCACCTCGAGGAGCGTCTCCTGCGTACCGTCCGGGTAGAAGGCGACGTACTTCGCGTCCTTGCCGCGCACGTGCGCGTGCGGGTGCAGTGCGATCAGAGTCGTGTCTTCCTCGAAGACGCGTGCCGCGCCGACCTTCCAGTGCGGGTGCCCCGGAGGAATGTCGAAGTAGCGGTTGCCGATGGCGTTGTGGTCGACGAAGTGCTCGATCTGGGCGTCCTTCGGAAAAAACTTGAAGGCCACCTCGGACTCGTCCCACGTGCCGGTGCCTTCGCCCTTCTCCTTGTGGTAGTGCATGGAGAAGACGAGGGTCGTGCCCTCGACCAGGAGCTTGGCGTAGCCGTCCGGAAAGTGCATCGGCTCTTCGCCCGGAGCGATCGAGCCCAGGCCGTAGGCGGACGTGCGGTCCTCCTCCGTGCCGGGCGCAAAGCCGTAGCCGACGATGTGGTGGACCACCTCGCTGCCGCCACGCCACTCGATCGCCTGGATGAAGCGGCTCTCGGGGAGCATCGTCTCGTCGAGCACGACCTTGTGGTTGATGTAGTGCGTGTCGACGTCGTCGGGCACGAAGTAGCGCGGCGCCTTCACGACGAGGTCGGGCTCACCGATGCGCCAGCCGGACGTGCCGAACTCGCGCGGCGGCGGTGCATCGGCCATGTCGCCCATTGCTGCGCCCGTCTGGGCCCAGCGCACGACCGTGTCGATCTCTGCGTCGGTGAGGGTGCGCTCGTTGGAGAACACGCCGTGGTACTCGGGTGAGGCGTACCAGGGAGGCATGGAGCGTGCCTTGACCTGACGCGCGATCGAGCGTGCCCAGGGGCGCACCTCGTCGTAGGTCACGAGCGACATCGGCGCCACCATGCCGGTGTAGTTGTCGCCGCCGTCGCGATGGCACGACTGACAGTTCTGCTGGAGGATCGGGAGCACGTCACGTGCGAAGGTGACCTCGCGATCCACGCTGTTCGTCGCGGCCGTCTCGGCGACGGCCGCCGTCGCGAGCAGAAGGCCCGCCGCCATCAGCGTGAGGAAGCCGGTCGTCGTTCTCGTCTCGAAGCTCATTCCGAACCCTCCCGGAAGTGCCCCCGGGAGCCGCCCCGGGTGACGAAGCGCACGACGATGGAGCTCGTCGCGCGAGACTGTCCTCTCCAGTGTACGCCATCGACCGTCCTCCCGCACCCCGGCCGGGGACGAGACGCCAAACGTCGGCCGCCCGAGCGCGTGGGCATGAGACACTCAGGGCACCCCGACCACCCCTCGCGGCACGACCGAACCACCGTGCCCGCACCAGGAGACCTCAGAATGAGAGCCCGATCGATTGCACTCGCCTCTCTCGCCTGCGCCGTTGCCGGGCTCTCGGGGGCCGGCCTCGGGACCGCCGCCGAAGCCGCATCCCGCGAGCCGATCCGTGCGGCCCAACCACTCGGACCGAACGCGGTGACCCCGCTCGCACCGGGCCAGCAGACGAGCTCGTCCAGCAGCCAGCAGCGCCGGCGACATCGCCCCGTGACCCGCAAGACGGTGACTGCGGAAGCCGCGGGCGGTGAGATCGCCCTGAGCTACAGCCTGGCCAAGACCGACGGCAAGGCGTTCACGGAGGTCGCCTCGGCGCAGACCGGCCACGTGCTCCGCTTCCTCGACCATCCAGCGACGAAACTCCGTACCGAGGTCGACCTCTCGGCAGGAGACGCGCGGGTGAGCACCGCCAACGCCGCGCCCGACTTCCCGGGCCTCTATTCGCTCTGGATCCGGCGCACGAAGGGCGGCTGGGAGCTCGTCTTCAACGAGCACGTCGACGTCTGGGGCAGCCAGCACGATGCCAGCGCCGACGTGACGTCCGTACCCCTCACCTACTCCAGCGCCGAGACGCCCTCCGACACCTTCGAGGGAGCTCTGGCGGAGACGGAAGACGGGGTCGAGGTGCGCTTCGTCTGGGGCAGCCACCAGTGGAGCGCCCGCCTCCAGGTCGAGGGCGGCTGAGGCTCCTACCGCGCGAGACCGAGCCGCTTCTCGACACCCCAGATGAGGGACGTCGCATCGCCGCCGGCGCCGGCACGCCAGGCGAGGGCCAGCGCGAGCCCCACCAGGACGAACATGACCGGACGCAGGATGCGGATCGAGAGGTAGTCGACGAACGTCATCCGGCGCGTGGAGCGCGTGCCCTGGAAGCGGCCGTCGATCTCGTCGAGCAGCGGCATCTGGTACATCCGCCGCTGCTGCCGGTTGAGCCCCTGCCACTCGGCATGCTCGAGCGCGTAGATGGCGCGGACCTGCTCGGCCGGGAGCTCACCCATGGACATGTACATCGCCATGTCGTTCCGCGACATCCCCGCGAGGAAGTCGGTGAGCTCCGGCTTGGTCCAGCGCTCCAGAACGAAACCACCGAAGAGGATCACGAAGGCCGCAACCGCAGCGCCGACACGCGCCGGCACGGGCCCGGTGCGCCGCGCACCGAGCGCTGCGGCCGTGCCGATGGCCCAGCCGAGGGGCACCAGCGCCCAGGTCGCCGAGCCGGCCAGGTAGGTCAAGAAGTACCAGGCCCAGCAGCCGACCAGGCCGACTCCGAAGGCCAGCACGAAGGTCATGAAGGTGGAGCCCTGACCGTCGCGCACCCACGCCTCGATCGCGTTGTCGCTCGGAATGTCGTCGGCCGGCGGCACGTCGTCCGCGGGCTCGGGCTCGGGCTCGTAGAGATCCGCCGCAGGAGGGGTCTGGGCCGCCGCAGGCGCTCCTGCGGTCGACTGGGCCGCCGCGGCAGGCGGGGGTGGAGGTGGTCCAGGGTGAGCGGCCGGAGCGGGAGTGGCGACAGCGGCCGGAACGTCGAGCGTGCCGCTGCTGGACGCGGCCTCGAGGTCGCGCAGGTGATCGAGGCAGGACTGGCAGAGGGCAAGCGGCCCCAGCTTGCGCGTGCACGCCTCGCACAGCGCCGTCTCACACCTCGAGCAGGAGGCGCTGGCGGGATCGTCGGGATGGGCGGTGCACTGCATGGCTGGATCTCGGACGAGGCTCGGGCTCAACCTCGCGGCTGTCCCACCCTGCGGAGAGTGTCCGCCTGGGATCCGGCGTTGGTCAGCGCGGCCTTCGCCGCCTCCTTCGCACTCTTGCGGCCCTCGCGCGCCTGCTCCACGAGCGGGTCATCGCGGTCGCCTTCGGCCTGGCCGTCCCAGACGACCCAGTCGTCCATGGCGTTGGCGTACTCCTGCATGGAGCGGCTGAGCGCCTGAAGGTGGCTCCTCATGCAGCCCGGTGCGTCTCTGTGCATGCGGCCCACCTGCCGGCCGACCTCACGTGCGTACTCGGCGTGGGCCCGCTGCCCGGCTGCCTTGAGAGCACCCAGCTCGATGGGCCCGGGTGCATCCGACGGAGCGTTCCAGTCGACCTTGCGGAACAGGGTGCCGGAGTTGCTGGCGCGGATCGACTGGTTCAGGCGCTTCGCACTCTGGGCGAAGCGGTTGATCTGCCCCTGAACCGCCGACTGCACGCGCTCAACCTGGCCGGCAGGGCAGTTCGGATCGTCGTTCGCGACGACCGCATCGGGCTCCGGCTCGATCGTCGCCGCCGCAGCCAGAGCCGCGACGTCGACGGTCGGGCGCGGGGCGTCATGGCGGGGGCGGAAGCTCAGGGCCACGGCTCCCACGAGCAGCACCGCGCACACCACCAGCCAGTACCGGGGCACGGCGGAGACCAGGCCCTGGGCCCCGGCCCCGCCCGCACTGCGGGCCTGCGCGGCAGGCCCCACCCGACTGACACTCATTGTCACCTCTCCCGCATGGATCCGACACAGGGCGGTAGCACGCGCCCCGATTCGCGGTCGCCCGACGAAGGCAGCAACTGCGGTGCCAGGCCTCCCGGACATCGGCACGCGGACTGCTTCAGAGACGCCTTGCCGGGGCTGCTAACGTGTGTCCTGCCAAGGCTTTGGCTGTCGCCGCGCCGGGTCCCGCACCACATCCGGAATCAAGCATGGGCTCCCTCTCCAGTCTCTACGGTTCCCTCCCCCCCTGGGCCCAGCACCTGGCCGTGAGCACCTACGGCACCTGGTGGCGTCACGTCCGCCTCGGAGGCACCTACCAAGAGCACGTGGCCCGCTTTCGCGAGCGCGAGACCTGGAGCACCTCCGACTGGGAGACGTGGACGCGCGACACCCTCCGTCGGGGCCTCGCGGCGGCGGCACGCGACGTCCCGTACTACGCGCACTCGTGGAGTGCAGGGCAGCGCGCGAGCGCCGCCGACGGAGACCTCGCCGCCCTTCCGCTCCTCGGCAAGGAAGCCGTGCGACGAGCGCCGGAGCGATTCGTCTCCCAGGCCTCGCGCGGACACAAGACGCACACGTTCCTCACCAGCGGCACGAGCGGCACCCCGTTGCGCATCGAGTACACACGCGACGAGCTGCAGGCGTCCATGGCCGTCCGCGAGGTCCGCTCCGCGGGCTGGGCCGGCGTGTCGTTCGAAGACCCGCGAGCCACCTTCTCGGGCAGAATCGTGGTGCCGGCCGACCAGAGGAGAGGGCCCTTCCACCGCTACAACCGAGCCGAGCGGCAGGTCTACTTCTCGGCCTTCCACGTCAGCCCACGCAACGCACCCGACTACGTCCGCGCTCTGCGCACCCACCGCACGGAGTGGCTCACGGGATACGCCGTGTCCACCTCACTTCTGGCGCGCGCCATCCTCGAGCGTGGCCTCGACGCGCCCCGGCTCCGAGCCATCGTGACGACCAGCGAGAAGCTCGACGCTGCAATGCGCGAGGTGATCGAAGCCGCCTTCCGCTGCCCCGTGTTCGAGGAGTACGGCACCGTCGAGAATGCCTCGTTCGCGAGCGCCTGTGAGCACCAGCGACTGCACGTCAGCCCCGATGTCGGCGTCGTCGAGATCCTCGACGAGAAGGGCGTCCCCTGCCCGCCGGGCACCGTCGGCGAAGTCGTCGTGACGTCTCTGATGCGCCGCCACCAACCTCTCGTCCGCTTCCGGCTCGGCGACCTGGCCGCCTGGTCCCCCACGCCGTGTCCGTGTGGCCGGCCCCTCCCGGCACTGCAGGAGGTTCTCGGACGGCTCGAAGACGTGGTGCGCACCCCCGACGGGCGGGAGACCGTTCGCTTTCACGGCCTGTTCGTGGGCCTGGACGACGTCGTCGAGGCGCAGGTCGTCCAGCACGCGCTCGCTCGACTGGAGGTTCGCGTGCACCACGCGGCGCCGAGCCGCGCCTCCTGGAATGCGACCCGCAGCGCCATCGGGGCGCGGGTGCACGAGCGGCTGGGTGCGGACGTCGCGGTGGATGTCGTCGAGGTCGACCGCATCGAGCGCGACGCTTCCGGCAAGTTCCGCGCGGTCGTCTCGCGGCTCGAAGGCACGGATCCGTCTGCGGGCGCCGCCGAGGCTCCGGCAGCCGCCCGCGGAGGCGCAACGTGAGTGCGACGGCTCCCACACGGCCGTTCGTGAGCGTGATCATGCCGGTGCGCAACGAGGCCAGCTACATCGAGAGGAGCCTCGGCGCCGTGCTCGCGCAGACGTACGCCCCGGACCTCGAGGTGCTCCTCGTCGACGGGCGGTCGTCGGACGACACGGTCGCCCGCGCCCGCGTGCTGGCCGCCGCGTCGAGATCGGGGGTCGAGTTGCGCGTTCTCGAGAACCCCGAGCAGACGGCCCCTTTTGCCCTCAACCGCGGCGTCGAAGCCGCACGCGGCACCGTGGTGGTTCGCGTGGACGGGCACTGCGAGGTAGGCCCCGACTACGTCGCTCGCGGAGTGGCACACCTGCAGTCGGGCCTCGCCGACGGGGTGGGCGGCGCCCTCGAGACCGTCGGTGAAACGGCGGTCGCCCGGGCCATTGCGGTCGCCATGAGCTCTCGGCTCGGGGTCGGCGGCTCCGGCTTCCGCACGGCCACCGGCTCGTTCGAGCCGCGGACCGTCGACACGGTCGCATTCCCGGCCTACCTGCGTGACACCCTGCTCGAGGCCGGCAGCTTCGACGAGGAGCTCCGGCGCAACCAGGACGACGAGCTCAACTTCAGGCTCCGGCGGATGGGCAAGCGCATCGCTCTCGTCGACGACATGCCGGCGCGCTACTACAGTCGCGCGACCCTCTCGGGGCTGCTGCAGCAGTACTTCCAGTACGGGCTGTTCAAGGTGCGCGTCCTGCAGAAACACCCGCGCCAGATGAGCTTGCGCCACTTCGCTCCGGCAACCCTCGTCGCAGCGCTCCTGCTCGCAACGGGTATCGCGCCCTGGATCGGAGGCGGCGCTTCGCTGCTCCTGCCGGCCGTCTACGCAACTGCTCTCGTCCTCGCCAGTGTGGTGCAGCTGCCCCGACTGGGGGCAGCGACCCTGGCCCTGCCGATCGCCTTTGCTGCCCTGCACCTCGGCTACGGCAGCGGCTTCCTCGTGGGGCTCCTCCGCTTCGCCGGGCGCTGGGGCGACCGCACCGGTGGCACCCGGACCCTCTCCCCGCGCCTCGAAGCGGCCCCCCCGGGCACGGGAGCCGAGCCGTGACCCTCGAGGGTGAAGCCGTCGCACACGAGCGGACGCGGATCCTGCGGGAGAACGCCCGCCGCCGGGTCGAGGTGGACCCGAGCCTCTACGCGCCCGACGCCCCCGCAGAGAGCGTCGCCATCGCGGCGCGCGAGCGCGCGGCCGAGGCACTGCTCGCACGGAGCGGTAGCCTCCCGGGGCCCGGTCACCGCTGCCTCGAGGTGGGAGTTGGCACTCGCGGCTGGCTTCCCACGCTCGAGCGATGGGGCGTTCACCCAGGGGATCAGCTGGGCTTCGACCTGGATGTCATCCGCCTGACCCAGGCCCGGGCCGACCACGCACGCGTTGGCTTCTCCGTGGCCGACGCCGCCCGGCTACCGCTCGCCGACGGAGCACTCGACCTGGTCGTCGCCTCCACCGTGCTCAGCTCCATCCTCGACGGCGCGGTCCAGGAGGCCGTGGCGCAGGAGATCGTCCGCACGCTCAAGCCCGGGGGCGCCCTCGTGCTGTACGACCTGCGGGTCGACAACCCGCGCAACCCTCACGTCCGTGGCCTGTCGAAGGCGCACGTGCGCCGGCTCTTCGCTCCGCTCGTGGGCGAGATCCGGTCGATCACCCTCGCGCCTCCACTCGCCCGACGACTGCTCCCCCGCGCGCCCGGCGCCGCCCGCCTGCTCGAGGCGGTGCCCTGGCTGCGCAGCCACGTGCTCGCCGTCCTCCGCAAGCCCGAGACCACCGCATGACGCACGTTCCCTTCTTCAGGCCCGAGCTCACCGAGGCCGAGATCGCCGCCGTCACCTCGACGCTGCGCTCCGGCTGGCTCACCACAGGGCCACAGACGCGGAGCTTCGAAGCGGAGTTCGCCGAGGCGGTGGGGGCCGCGCACGCGGTTGGCCTCAACAGCTGCACCGCTGCGCTGCATCTGGCGACCGTCGCCCTCGGCCTTCGCGAAGGCGACGCCGTGCTGGTGCCGACCATGACGTTTGCCGCCACGGCCGAGGTGGTGCGCTACGCCGGCGCCCACCCGATCCTGGTCGACTGCGATCCGGTGACGTTGCACATGGACCTCGACGACGCCGAGCGCAAGCTCTACCAGGTCGAGTCCGGAGAGCTGCCAGAAGCTCCGCTCGGAGCGTGCGTCGTCGGCATCGTGCCCGTCCATGTCGGCGGTCTGATGATGGACGTCGGCGCCGTCCAGCGCTTCGCGCAGGACCACGGTCTCTGGGTGGTGGAGGACTGTGCGCACTCCTTCCCCGCAGCCTGGCGCGAGGACGAGAGCGCCCCGTGGCAGCGTGCCGGCGAAGGCACCGCCGCGGTCTCCTGCTACTCCTTCTATGCGAACAAGACCATGACCACCGGCGAGGGCGGCATGGCGACGACCGACGACGAGGATCTCGCCGAGCACATGCGCTCGCTGTCGCTCCACGGCCTGTCGACCGACGCCTGGGGCCGCTTCTCCGCACAGGGCAGCTGGGACTACCGGATCCTGGCGCCCGGCTACAAGTACAACCTGACCGACATCGCAAGCGCTCTCGGTCGCCTGCAGCTCGAGCGCGCCGAGGAGATGCGCGCGCAGCGCGAGGCGGTCGCGGAGCAGTTTCTCGAGCGGCTGGTCCATCCTGCGATCGAGCTGCCCCCGAGCCCTCCCCACAGGCTGCACTCGTGGCACCTCTTTCAGATCAAGCTGCGCATGGAGCTCCTCCGCACGACACGGCAGGAGATCCTCGACGGCATGCGCGAGGACGGGGTCGGCTTCTCCGTGCACTGGCGCCCCCTTCATCTGCACCCCTACTATGCGGGCCTGGGTTGGACCGCCGCGAGCTGCCCGGCGGCGACGGCCGTGTGGGACCGCACCATCAGTCTGCCGATCTTCCCGGCGCAGCGTCAGGACGAGATCGATCGTGTGGTCGACGTGGTCCGCGCTCGCGTCGACGCCGCGCTCCTCTAGCTCCGTTCGCGCGCCCCCACGTCTCCGCAACTCGCCCGAATCTCCGACGCGAGCTCTGCGCTGCTGCGACGCGGGAGCACGATTCGAAGGAGCGTGCGTCCGAGCAGGAGGAGATCGCCGGCAGCGGAGCGGGTCTCCAGGGCAGCCGCCGAGTGCTCCAGCTTCCATGGCAGGAGGGTGTCGACGTAGCGCGCCTCGGGGTCGCCACCGAGCAACGCGAGCACCGCCTCCTCGTCGCGCAGGAGCAGCGTCGTCTCGTCGGTGAGCCCCGGGCGAACGCGCAGCACACGCTGCCACGACGGCTGCTGCAGATCGACGTAGCGCGGCACCTCGGGGCGCGGCCCCACGAACGCCATGTCGCCCCGCACGATGTTCCAGAGCTCCGGAAGCTCGTCCAGCTTGGTGGCGCGCAGCACGCGCCCGACGGCCGTCACGCGCGCGTCACCCTGCGCCGTGACCTGCGCCCCCGCCGCCCCAAGGCGCATGGTGCGGAACTTCAGCATTCGAAACGGCACTCCGGCTCGCCCGACACGCACCTGCGCGAAGAGGGCGCCGCCTGGGGACGTCGCGGCGACGAGTAGCGCAAGCAGCAGGAGCAGCGGCGACAGCACGACCAGGAGCACCACCGCGAGGCCCGCGTCCATGAGCCGGGGCAGGCCTCCGGGGCGCACTAGACCGTTTCGGGAATCGTGAACTCGCCGCGACCGTCGCGCCGAGCGAGCGCCTGGAGGCGTTTCGGACCGAAGCCCTCGGTCTTTGGGTCCACCTGGATGTCGCCGAAGCTGAGGAGCTCGCTCTTCGAGAGGGCGCCGTTCCGCTCGAGGTGCGCCACCATCCGCTCGAAAGCTCCGGCCACCTCGGGCTGCGCGGCGACGCGCGTGCCGATGCTGCTCGAATCCTCCTGCACGCCGACCAGATGCGCCATGTTGCCGACGTGGCAGAGCGCCGAGGAGACGTGGCCTTCCACCAGCGGCATCGCCTGCGCACTCGCCTTGCGGGACCGGACGGCGTCGATGAAGTTGCCGTAGTGCAGGAGGTCGCGGCCGCCCTTCCAGCTGAGGAGGTGCTCTCCGTCGGGGCCGTAGGCGTGCGCCTCCGTGTAGCTCGGCACGTGCAGGGAGCCCTGCTCGCAGTCGATGACGACCCCGATGCGAATGCCCTCGTAGTCGTCCATACCCTCGCGCCAGTTCCCCTCCTGGGCCTCCAGGCTGCTGGGCAGGCCACGCACTTCGAAGAGCAGCGGCGCGCGATCGTAGAGATGGGCGACCACCTGCGTGTTCGGCGTGTTGCCGTCGTCGTCGTAGCCCAAGCGAGCTCCGACGCTCAGCGTGCGCGGAGCGAGCCCCTCCTCTCCGAGAGCCCAGCGACACAGGTCCATCTGGTGGATCCCCTGATTGCCCACGTCGCCGTTGCCGGTGTCGAAGACCCAGTGCCAGTCGTAGTGCAGACGCTCACGCTGGAGCGGCTTCATGGGCGCGGGGCCGGTCCAGAGGTCGTAGTCGACCGCCTCGTCCACCTGGACGGCCTTCTTCACCTTGCCGATGCTCTTGCGCGGTTTGTAGCAAAAGCCGCGCGCAATGCGCACGTCGCCCAGGTGACCCTCGTGGAGCCACGCAAACGCCTCGCGGATGCCGGGGTTGGAGCGGATCTGGGTGCCGGCCTGCACGATCCTCCCGTAGCGCTCCGCCGCGCGGACCGCCTGACGGCCTTCCCAGATGCTGTGGGAGACGGGCTTCTCCACGTAGACGTCTTTCTCCGCCTGGCACGCCCAGATCGTCTGGAGCGCGTGCCAGTGATTCGGCGTCGCGAGAGAGACGGCGTCGACGTCTGCGCGGTCGAGCACCTCGCGGAAGTCGACGATGCCCTCCGCCTGAACGCCGTCGGCGGCGAGATCGGCGACCGTCTTGTCGAGCACCCGACGGTCGACATCGCACACGGCGACGATGCGGACCCCGGGAATCTCCTTGAACGCGCGGATGTGCGAGCGCCCCCGGCCGCGGAGACCGACGATGGCGATCCCGATCTCGTCGTTCGGCGACTGGAGACCGCGGGCGAGACCCGGTGCGCGGGCCACGGCCAGAGCAGCCGAGCCGGCGAGAAACGTGCGTCTGGAGAGGTTCACGGGTCGCGTTCGCTTCATGGCCATGTGCGAGCTCCTCGTTGAGCGCAGGGGAAGGTTGCGGTGGCCCCGAGTGTACGACGACCAGGGTCTGCGATGATCGGGCCATGCCTCGGAGCGCGTTCACCACGGCCTTTGCCCTCACGCTCCTCGTTGCGACCGGTGCGGGGGCCGCGATGCAGGAGCGCGACGGCGTGCTACGGGTCGGAACGAGCGGCGACTATCCCCCGTTCTCGCGCGGCGGCGTGGGCTTCGACGTGGACGTGGCCCGGGCGTTTGCGCGCGACCAGGGCCTCGACATCGTCTGGGTGCCCTTCACCTGGCCGACGCTCGCCGAACAGGTCGCGCGGGGTGACTTCGACGTCGCGATGGGAGGGATCACCTGGCGTGCCGACCGAGCGGCCGTCTCTCCGATGACCCGGGCGGTCGCGCAAGGGTCCCCCTGCGTCGTCGGCTCCCAGGACCCGCAGCGAGTGGCGGTCAACGAGGGCGGAATTCTCGAACGGTTCGTGCGGGCGCGGTGGGGCGACCGCGAGGTGGTCGTCACCAACGACAACCTCGACCTCCCGCGTCTCCTCGCGTCCGACCAGGCCGACGCGTTCGTGACCGACAGCTTCGAGGTGCACCACTTCGCCCAGGGGCGCCCCTACCGCTGCGAGCCGGCGCGCGATCGGAAGGCCTACTGGGTCGCACCGGGTCGGGAAGCGCTCGCGGAGCGGCTCTCGACGTGGCTCAGCACGCACACCGACGAGCTGCGGAGCCTCCGCAGGATGCACTTCGGTGAGGCCAGCGTGCGCACGCCGGCGCAGCACGCGGTGGATCTCCTCGCGCGTCGCTTCGCCTTCATGCCCCACGTGGCCCGCTTCAAGGCGGCGCACGGCATCGCCGTCACGGACGCGGCACAGGAGCGGAGAATCCTCGCGGGCGCGCAGCGCGCGGCGCGCGAGCGGGCGCTCCCGGAGGCCGAGGTCGCCGCACTCTTCGAGGTGCTGATCGACCTCGCGAAGGTTCTCCAGGAGAGGACACCACCGGCGCCCCCGACGCTCGATCTCGTCCGCGAGATCCGCCCCGCACTGGTACGCCTCACCCCTCGCCTGCTGGACGCACTCGTGCCGCTGCAGGAAAGCCCCTCCGGGAGCGACTGGGAGCCGTTGGGCGGTCTGCTCTCGAGCGAGGAGATCGCGCGCATCGAGGCAGCCCTCGCCCAGATGCGCGCCGCGCGCTGACCCAGAGCTCGGGCCTGCTGAAGAGGTCCGCAGCCCGAAAGTGGTCTCTTCGCGCGCGGTCGCTGCTCAGGGTTGTCGTGCCGGACGACGGAACTGATCGATGCCGATCAGGCTTCCTGGCTGGCGCACCGACATGATCTTCCAGGTGTCGTCGGAGGAGCGCGTCCGGGCCCCGCTGCCGACGAAGGCGCCCAATGCCACGACGTTCGGAACCACCATTCCGCCGGTGCGCTGCGGCACCACGGGTGGCGCCTGACGGTCCAGAACGTCGCGCAGCAGATCGATCTGGGCGATGGCGACGTCGTTGTCGGTCGGGCCACTCTCTTCTGCACGCTGGGCCTCGCGGTCGGCCGCCTCCCGCTCCAGCCGCTCGAGCCGTGCCAGCTTGCGCTCGACCTCCAGCTCGCGCTCGCGCTCCGCACGCTCCAGGCGACGCGCTTCGGCCCGCTCTCGGTCTGCCGTGAGGAGCTCGCTGCGCTCCTCGGGCGTCACCCAGG
The DNA here is from genome assembly GCA_965223385.1 of Candidatus Multivoraceae bacterium. Taxonomy (GTDB): domain Bacteria; phylum Acidobacteriota; class Thermoanaerobaculia; order Multivoradales; family Multivoraceae; genus JBCCLJ01. The sequence continues at coordinate 1,121,250 of CBDCWR010000005.1, forward strand.
AGCCCTGGTATGCCACGAAGCCCTGCTTGCGCTTCTGCTCCGCAACGGTGATCCAGCCGCCTTCTTCGTCGCGCACGTAGCCGAGCCGGCGCATCGGCGCGGCGAGCCCCGTGGCGTCGGGTGCCTCTTCCGCCACGCGACGGAAGAGAGCTGCGGCCTCCCGGTCGAGATCGTTCTCGCTCGCCCAGCGGGCGAGCTCCAGCCATCGCGCCGGCGGCGCATCGGACCGCTCGAGGTCGGCGCGGCGGGAGGCGAGCTGCTGAGCCGGCGTCAGTGCCTTGTCGACTCGCAGGATGTGGCTCTTCGGAAAGTGCATCTCGCCGCCCGCGAGCTCCACCACGAGCACCTCACCGAGATCGCGCGAGACCACACCTTCGAAGACGCTGCCGTTGCGCAGGAAGACGTCGTCAGAGACTCCGGGCGCGGCTCCGCAGAGGGCGAGAACGAGGCCCAGCACGAGGGGCACTCCACCGCGGAGCATCGGCCGGTGGGCGAGGGCTGAAGGGGCGATCGCGCTCATCGAGGAGTTCTCCCTGAGGTGCTGGGGGCACGGGTACCGTGGGTGTTTATGGGAATCTAGCAAACCGAACCGCACCCGGGCCTCGCGAATTCCGTCTGGCCCGGGGACGCGGCGTCGCCGGGTCGCCGCGCTGCCTCCCGCGATCCGACGCTCGGGCTATCATGCGCCTCGATGCGGCCCTCCGAGCGAATCGTCGAGCCCAGCCGCATCGGCATCGTCGATCTGGGCTCCAACACGGCCCGCCTCGTCGTGTACCAGTGCGATCCTCCGCGGTGGTACCGCCTGGTCGATTCGATCCGCGAGACGGTGCGCCTCGCCGAAGGCATGCTCACCCACTCGAACGGGGCCCCCGCAGCACTGCAGCCCGATGCGATCGACCGCGCCCGCGCGTCGCTCTGGCTGTTCGCCGACTACGCCCGCGCGGCCGAGCTCGACGACATCCACGTGATCGCGACGAGTGCCGTGCGCGACGCGACGAACCGCGACGAGCTGCTCGAGCACATCGACCGGATGGGGCTCTCGGTCCAGGTGCTCAGTGGCGAAGAGGAGGCCGCGCTCGGGGTCTGCGCGGTGGCCAATGCGTTCGACCTGCGCGACGCCTGGGTCATGGACCTCGGCGGCGGCTCGGCCCAGCTTTCCCTCATGCGCGACCGCCAGTTCGTGCGCGGCCGCGCCTACCCTCTCGGCTCCGTACGGCTCTTCGAGAGCCACCTCAAAGACCACCTGGACGCCGACGGCAGGCCACGGCAGGGGGCCCTCCGTGAGCTCGATGCGTTCATCGACGCGCAGCTCGGCGACACGTTGGACGAGGTCGCGGCGGACGATCTTCCCCTCGTGGCGATGGGCGGTACCGTGCGCAATCTCGCGCGCATCGATCAGATCGACCAGAACTACCCCCTCGCGCAGCTGCACGCCTACCCGTTCTCCTTCGAGGGGCTCCACCGCATCACGCGCCACCTGAGCGGCTCCCGCCAGTCGGAGCGCGAGCGCGTCCACGGCCTGAACCTCGATCGCGCCGACATCATCGTGCCCGGCGCCCGGGTCTTCCGCCGGGTCCTCGAGCGCTCGGGGCGCGAGGCGCTTCACATCTCCGGAGTGGGCGTACGCGAGGGCGCCTTCTTCCAGCGCTTCTTGGATCCTCCCCACCGAATCGACGACGTGCGCAGCTTTTCGCTCGCGAACCTCTTCGAGCACTACCCGCAGCCGCGGCTCCACACGCAGCACGTGCGCATGCTCGCTCGGCGCCTGTTCGACGGCCTCAACCCACTCCACCAGCTCGACTCCAGCTACCTCGAGCTGCTCGACGGCGCCGCGCTCCTGCACGACATCGGTATGACGATCGGCTACTACCGCCATCACCGGCACGGCGCCTTCCTGGTGGAGTCGTCTGCCCTCCACGGCTTCGATCACCGGGAGCAGGCGCTCATCGCCCTGCTCGTGCACTACCACCGCAAAGGCCAGCCGAGTGCCCGCGACCACACGAGCCTCCTGCGGCGCAGCGACCTCCGCGCCCTGGCGGCACTCGCAGTGTGCCTACGCCTGGCAGAGCACCTCGAGCGCTCGCGCAGCGCACGCATCGACGACATCGGCGTCGCCATCCAGCCGGACGTGGTGCGACTCCACCTCATCGCCTCGCACCCACCGCGTGTCGAGCTGGTCGAGACCCGGAAGGACGCCCCCCTCTTCGAGGCCACCTTCGAGCGCCGCCTCGAGGTCGTCTACGGGACCGAATAGGCGGCGTGCTCGGCGTGGTGGTACCACGCCTCGGCGCGCCCATGTCGATTCTCCAGCCGCTGGCGCGGAACTCTAGGGCAGCCGGCACAGCCGGATGGGCGAGTGACCGTCGGACCCGGGAAGCGACTCGGAGCCTAGAAGCCGTGTCAGCGGCTGGCATCGAATCGGGAGTGATTTCGCGTGGTATCCACAACCGCGCCCTCCGGGCAAGCGCACGCCGAAGGCGTGCTGCGCGCAAGCCGCCTCCGGCGGCTGGAGCATCGAATCGGGACTGATTTCGCGTGGTAGTGACCACGCGAAATCAGTCCTCCGGATCGCGGATGCAGTAGCCGACGCCGCGCACCGTCTCGATGAGGTCGCGATGGCGTCCGAGCTTCTTGCGCAGGGAGCGGATGTGGACGTCGATGTTCCGGTCGACCACCACGACGTGCTCGCCGATCGCCTTGGTGATCAGCTGATCGCGCGTGTACACGCGACCGGGATGGGACGCCATGAACTGGAGCAGGCGAAACTCCGTCGGGGTGAGCGAGAGGCGCCTGCCTTCGAGGAAGACGCGGTACGACGCTGGATCGATCTCCACCGGGCCGCACACGATGCGCTCGGCGAGCGGCTCCGCGGCCGAACCGGAGCTCCTGCGGCGCAAGACGGCACGCACCCGGGCCACGAGCTCGCGCGGGCTGAACGGCTTCTGCACGTAGTCGTCGGCGCCCAGACCGAGGCCGAGAACCACGTCCGACTCTTCGCTCTTCGCCGTGACCATGATGATCGGAATGTCCTTCGTGTCGGGCTCGCCCTTGAGCGTCCTGCACACGTCGAGGCCGTCGACCTCGGGAATCATGAGGTCGAGCAGCACCAGGTCCGGCTTCTCCGCGAGCACTGCACGCAGGCCATCCGTGCCGTTGTCGGCCGTGCTGACTTCGAAGCCCTCACGGCGCAGGTTGTACTCCAAGACGTCCTGAATGTCGGGCTCGTCCTCGATCACGAGGATCCTGGTGGTCGACATGCTGGCCAATCTCCCGCTGCTCCTTTCCGCTGCGCTCGACGGTGTCATGGTCTCTCCTCCATCGGAAGGGGCCGCGTCCGCCGCGACTGCGTCTCGGACTGAGCTTCCATTGAAGATGGTACGAAAAAGAAGCCCGACCCCCTGGGAGTCACCGGGGAGCCGGGCGTAGCAGAACAGACAAAGAGAAGACTCTCGTCGGGCGTCGGCGAGAGCCTTCGCGCTGTCATGCGGTCACACGCACGAGGTCGGGAACGCGCCCGTATCCGTCGTGGTGATGTAGTTCGTCTTCACCGGGTTGACGTACACCCGCGCCAGGCCGGTCACCGTGTCGCGCACGGTGATCGTGACGCCCTGGTCCGTGGTGCCGCCGTGGAAGACCCAGAACGTGTCGTTGATCGCACAGCCGTCGAGCACCTTGATGAGGAGCTCGAGGTTGGCCTCGTCGAAGAACCACACGATGCCGGTGTCGCCGGTCTGCTGGATCACGGTGCCGTCGCCCGTGTCGCCCTGCTGGGTCTCGTAGGTGATCGTCACCTCGAAGCGCCCGGCGTTGAGGCAGAGCGTGACGGTGTCCTGAACACAGGCGCTGGTGTCGCCGGTGTCGATGGGGCCGTTGCCGCCACCACCACCGCCACCGCCGCCTCCACCGCCCCCGCTGCCGGAGCCGGTGAGCTCGAGGGTGCCGCTGGCGCCCGAGCCGCTGAAGGTGAGCTGCGCGCCGTCGAGGTCACCCGAGAAGGCGACCGTGCCGGCGGCGTAGCCGTTCGTGAAGGCAGCACCCAGATCCGTACCGCCCACGCTCGCGCCGGAGGGCGAGCCCGAGAGGAAGATCTGGTAGCTGAGGGTGCCGCCCTCGAGGCGGAAGGCTGCGGCACCCGCGGAGCCGCCGCCGGAGATCGCCGTGCCGTAGTCCTGGGCCACCGCCGGCAGAGCCAGCGCGACGAGGGCGACGAGAAGGACCGAAGGTCTGAGATTCTGCTTCATGGTCGTGTCTCCTGATCCGGCCGGGCTAGTTGCCCTGGCCCCAGTCGTTCTGGATCCAGAGGCCGGTGGTCCAACTGCCGTTCCGTGTGTCGCAACCGCGGCCACCGGCACGGGGCCGAAGCTCGGGCTGGAAGGGATGGGCGCCGTCTGCGATCTGTGCGTTGCCTTCGACCACGCCGGCGATCGCGACGTTGCTGATGGCGGCGCTCGCGACACCCTGCACGACGAGGTCGACCGTCAGCTCCGTGCCCACGAGGGCCTGGCTGGCCGGGCCGTCGACGTCGACGGCGAAGTCGGAGTCTTCCCCGATGAACACGTTCGACATCACACCGTTGTTGAGGTCGACGCCCGTGCCGCGCCGGAAGAGGAAACCCTCACCCATCGGCGCACCGGTCGCGTTGGACCCGCGCACACAGGCGAAGTTGTTGAGCACCGGCGCCGAGCGCGGCAGAGCATCGTTGTTGCTCGAGTCGTTGTCGGCCTCGATGCAGTTGTTGGAGTCGGACGAGCCGCCCACCGGGGACCCGCTGTGCACGGCGCAGATGTTCGTGACGGTACCGTTCCAACCGGACGTCCAGTCGAGCTGGTCGTCCTCGTTGTTCACCAGCATGAAGTTCTGGCCGTTGGCCGTGCCACCGAAGAACTCGATGCCGTCGTCCGAACCACCGATGCACTGGATGTTGGACAAGGTCGTGCCCGTGCCGACACCCTGGAGCGCCAGGCAGTTGAGCTCGTCCTCGGCGTTGAACAGACGGCCGGCGTGCTCGATGACGACGTACTGCAGCGAGCCACTGCTGTCAGCCGGGTTGTCGCCGCCGTACGGGCCCGTGTTGCCTTCACCCTCTGGCGGAGGGCTCGTGCCGAGGTTGGTTGGTGCAAAGCCGTTCATGATGACGCCGCCGAAGTCCTGCGTCTGGCGCTGCGAGCGCTCGAGCGAGGAGGCGAAGCGGATCGGGTTGATGGCTGTGCCGTTTGCCACCAGGCGCGCGCCCTGCACGACGCCGAGGCTCGAGATCGCATCGGGATCACCCAGAACGACCGTGCCCGCCTCGATCGTGAGCGTGCTGCCGTTGTTCACGAAGACCTGGTCCACGAGGAGGTAGGCGTTGTTTGCACTCCAGGTCTCGGAGTTGACGCCACCCGCCTTGGTCACGACCGCGTCGACGTTGTTGAACATCGCGTTGTCGCGCGCGATGACGCGGTCGCTGTCGTCGCGCATCTCGAGCACGAGAGCGTACTGACCCGTCGCGGAAGGTAGCCCTGGGATGGCTCCGAAGATGCTGCTGCCGCCGCCGAAGAGCTCCACGCCACCCGCGATGCTCGGCACGGGCACGAGGATGGGCGCGCCCGCCGTGCCGAACAGCGGCGTGTCCGCGCCCACCGCCTCGAGGTCCCCCGTGGTGGTGTCGAGCGTCAGGTAGGTCTCGTTGCCGTTGGATCGATTGAGGAGATACAGGTAGATCGCCACGTTCGAGCCGTAGCCGTTGTCATCGATCCACAAGTTGGCCGTGGGCTCGTTGGGGAACGGCGACACGCCGTAGGTGTAGTAGTCGGTGACCAGCAGGATGCGCGGAGCATTGTTCACGAACGTCACGGGGTCGCTCGCACCGCCCTGGCGGATGACTTCGAGGTCGGCATTCGCGAACGCGGCGCCACTCCACGCCATGCCCAGAACCGCGACCAGTGCGGCGGCCCGGAGCAGGCTGTCTTGCTTTCTCATCAAATCGTCTCCTTTGTGACGGGATGAGGTTCGGTGGTTCAGAGGGCCGAAGGCCCCCGGGTTGGCCTTACTGAAAGGTGTAGCCGAGCGAGAGCCCGAACCCGACGCCTTCCTTGTAGGTGCGCCAGGGCTCGCCGCCCTGCGTCCAGTCACGCGGCTCGTCGGTCAGGTTGCTCGCCGTGGCCTTGACGTTGAATCCGCCCGGAAGGCCCTGCTGCAAGACCAGGTCGAGCGTCGAGCGGGAGTCCTCGATCACGTCCTGCAGGCCGCGGCGACCGCCGAAGAGGATGGTGTCGTCCTTGAAGTTGAAGAGCAGCCGCAGCGCGGTGTTGCCGCCCTCCGGAGACCACTCGAGCACCAGGTTGAGCACGTTGTCCGGCTGGCCGGCCAGCGCACGATCGAGGTTGGTGGAGTCCGTGGTCTCCGGGTCGAGCTCGATCTGCGAGTCGACGAAGGTGTAGTTCAGGATGCCGGTCACGTTCTCGAAGAAGCCGGACCGCGCCAGCGCGCGCCGGACCTCCACCTCGAAGCCCGCGTTCTCGGCACCCTGCGCGTTCGCGAAGGAGAGCGACGGGATCGAGCCCGGAATGGCCACCTGCTCGATGGGGCTGTCGAAGTCTTTGTAGAAGACGCTGAAGGCGACGATCTCGCTCGGCGACGGGTACCACTCCCAGCGCACGTCGAGCGAGTCGATCGTGGCCTGCTCGAGCGTCGGGTTGCCGAAGACCGTGAAGCCGCCGAGCACGCCGAGGAACGAGAATGAGGCGATCTCGCGGAACTCCGGACGGTTCACCGTGCGGCTCACCGAGCCGCGGATCGACTGGTTCTCCGTCAGGCTGTAGACGAGGCTGAACGCCGGAAGGATGTCCGACTCTTCGAACCCGGCCGGCTCGCGCGTCGGCTCGTTGTCGCCCCACGGATCGATCGTCAGAACCTCCTGGTCCTGATCCTCGAAGCGCACGCCACCGATCAGGCGCCAGTCGCCGAAGCTCCAGTCGGCCTGCGCGTAGGCGCCGAAGATGTCCTGCGTGCCGAGGTAGTTGTCGGTGTTGTTCGTGTTCTCCCGGAGCGTCCAGCCGCCGCGGCGGATGTTCTCCTCCGAGTAGATCTCCTCGGGCGACAGGGTGAAGTCGACGTCGCGCGGGCGACCGCTGTAGCTCAGACGGCGGCCGACGAAGTTCCTCTCGTTCTCGGTCGCGGCGAGGCCGAACTTCAGCGTGCCGAAGCTCTTGTCGCCGGAGATGAAGGTCGACCAGTCGGCACGGTAGTCGTCGAGGTCGTCCTCGAGGTTGTTGAAGAAGAAGAAGCCCGACTGCCCCAGCGGCTCCAGCTGGAACGTTCCGTCACCCACGTCGTCGTAGAGCGTCTGCTTGAGATCCTCGCCCGTCTCGGCGGTCGACGCGGCGGCGCGCCACTCGAAGAGGCTGCCTCCCGAGCCGAGGCCCGAGAAGAAGTGGTCGGCCGAGAGCTGGAAGTTCTGGACGTCCTGGCTCTTGTACTGGATCCGGTTGTCGACGATGTCGTTCGTCGCGTTGGCGAAGAAGCCCGTCTGGATGCGGCCTTCGCCCTGGGCCAGCTCGGTCAGGAGGCCGCGGAAGCGCACCTGCGTGTTGTCACCGAGACGGTAGGCGAGGTTGGCCATGAGCGAGGAGCGCACCTGCTCGGTTCCGTACTCGATGTCGTAGAAGCTCTCGCGCTGGGGCTGGCCGAGGCCAAACGTGTAGTAGTCGCGCGCCTCGTCGCGCGCGTCGTAGGAGTTGCCCCAGTTGTAGCTGAGCACCAGACCGAGACGGTCGAACGAGTTGCCGTAGGTGACGTTGAAGCCCTGGTCGAAGCCACCCTCGTCGCGCGCGGGTGTCCACGGACCGATCAGCGACTCACCCAGAGCCTCCAGCTCGTCATCGGTGAAGCCTTCGCCCGTGAAGAAGCTGAGGCGGCGGATGAACTGGCTCGGGAAGTCGCTGGGGAGCTGCTGGCCGCCGCTGCCGGAGAAGCCGAGGCCACCGGGGTAGCCGAGGATGTCTTTGCCGGTCGACAGCTCGTTGTGGGTCGCCGACGCGCCGAGGCTGAAGCGCTGGCGCGGTGGGAACTGCTTCGTCTCGAGCGACACGACGCCGGCGGCGAAGTCGCCCGGCTGATCCGCGGTGTACGACTTCGACACCGTGATCTTCTCGAGGAGACCCGAGGAGAACAGGTCGAGCGGCACCACCTTGCGCTCGAACTCGGTCGAAGGCATCTTGGAGCCGTTGAGCTGCGTGTTGCTGTAGCGCTCGCCGAGGCCACGGACGAAGACGAACTTGCTGTCCTGCACCGAGATACCGGTGACGCGTTTCAGCGCGCCGGCGGCGTCGGAGCCGGCGTTCTTCGAGATCTCTTCCGAGCCGATGTTGTCGACGATCTGCGCCGCCGACTTGCGCTCGGCGAGGAGCGCCGTCTCGGTGGCCGCGATCGCCTCCGCGGTCACGGTGACCTCCTCGGAGATGGCGGTCTGGCTGTCGTCACCCTTCTGGCCGTCCGTTGGTTGCAGCACGACGCTGACGTTGGCCACGCTGCCGGTCTCCACGACCACGCCCTGGACCTTCTGCGTCTCGTAACCCTCCGCGGTGACGAGAACGGTCCACGTGCCTTCACCGATCGGCCCCTGGAAGACGCCGCTGAAATCGCTCGTGAGCTCGACGCCGGCGCCTTCGAAGACGAGGGTGGCACTGCGCACCGGCTGGCCGGTGCGGCCGTCGAGCACGAAGCCGGTCACGCTGCCGCCTTGCGCGAGGAGGTTGCCGGCCATGAGGAAGAGCGCAGCGGCAACACAAGTGTGAAGAGGGCTTCGCGAACCTCTACCGTTGGGGGTGTTCATGAGTTCACTCCATCTGTTCTGCTGAGGGGCAGCTGCCAGGTCGAGCTGCCAAGGGAATGCACGTCAGTGCGAAAGACACGCGGATTCCACCCGCCATCCGTGAACGCGGAGTAAAGAAAGGGCGAAGGTGTTTTGATTTGAAGGGAAAGACCCCGCCAAGGCGAAGATCTCCCTTGCGGGGCAAGGGTTTACGGCTGTCCGACTCCCCTTGCGAAGGTGCCCTCACAAACGCCCTGCCGCTTCGCTCCCCGCCCAGTTCGCGTGAAGCTCGCGGACCTTCGGCGCCGGTGCGTCAGAGGGCGAGCGGCGCCAGGCCGGGGCTCACGAACAGCCCACCCGGGTCGAGCACGGAGCGCAGCTGCCCCTCGAGAGGCGACGGCATGTCGTGCAGGCGGCCGACGCTGGGCCCAGCGAGCACCTGAGCCTGCAGCCCCGCACCAGAGAGGGCCCCCGCAAGGGGCGCAAGCTCGTGATGGTCCGCCTGCACCCAGACCTGCGCCCCGCCGGAGAGGGTCCAGCGAGAGCGCGCGCTCGTGCAGATCCGCTCGAGCAGAGCCACGAGATCCGCCAGCTGCTCCAGCGCGACGGGCACGCGCAGCAGAGCGCCGCCCGCGTCGGCGCGCTGGTCCCGGACCTGCGCCCAGTGTGCCGCGTCCCGGTCTTCTCGGAGCTCCTCCGCTGCGGCGGTGTCCACCACTCCGCAGAGACGCGCAAGCCGCGCTTCGATGGCGTCCGCACGGCCGCCGACGCGTGCCGACACCCGCCCGCGCTGGTCGAGGGCCACACCGTCCAGCTGAAGGCCCGACAGCAGCACGCTGCGGTGGAGCTCGAGGGCCTCCGCGAGCGTCTCCGCCTGCCACGTGACGGTCGCCTGCTCCTGCGGCGCGGGAAACACCTTGAACGTGACTTCCGTGAGCACGCCCAGCGCGCCGCAGCTGCCCACCATGAGCTTCGGTAGATCGAACCCGGCGGCGTTCTTGACCACCTTGCCGCCGCCGCGCACCACGCGGCCCCTGCCGTCGACCATGCGCACGCCGAGCACGAAGTCACGCAGGCCGCCGTAGCGAGCTCGGCCCGGGCCGTTGAGGCCAGCAGCGACGGCGCCACCCACAGTTGCACCGTCCGCGACATAAGGCGCGTCGAACGGCAGGTACTGACCGTGCTCGCGAAGCGCGGCCTCCACGTCCGCCAGAGGAGTTCCGGCCTGGGCCGTAACGGTGTACTCCTCCGGCAGGTACTCCTCGATGCCCCGGAGCCCTCCGAGCTGGAGCCGGCCCGCCCGCTCCGCGCGCACGAGGTCTGGCTGGCTCGCACCGCCCACCACCACGAGCGGGTCGCCGGCGCGCACCACCTCCACGATGCCCGCGACGTCGCCTGGCTCGAAGATCGAGCTACTCACGGGAGATCACGCCGGCGACCTCGAGCGGGTGTGGCCCCTGGTGGCCCAATGCGGGCGCCTCACCGGCCGGCAGCATCTTGCCGGGGTTGCACAGCTGCCCGGGGTCGAGGGCCGCCCGCAGCTCCTGCATGACCTCGAGGTCGACCTCGCCGTACATCTCCGGGAGGTAGGCGCGCTTCTCCACTCCCACGCCGTGCTCGCCGGTGATGGAGCCGCCCAGCTGGATGCACAGACGCAGAATGTCGCCGGCCAGCTCCTCGGCACGCTCCAACTCTCCCGGCTTGCTGTTGTCGAACAGGATCAGGGGGTGCAGGTTGCCGTCGCCGGCGTGAAAGACGTTGGCGACCCGGATCCCCGCCCTCTCGGAGAGCTCCTCGATGCGGCCCAGGGCGTCACCCAGCTTGCTACGCGGAACGACGCCGTCCTGAACGATGTAGTCGGGGCTGAGCCGCCCCACCGCCGAGAAGGCACCTTTGCGCCCCTTCCAGATCGTCATGCGCTCGGCGTCGTCCGTGGCAACGCGGGTCTCCGTGGGGGTCGTCCGCGCAATCACCCGCTGGAGCTCTTCCGCCTCGGCGGCCACCTCGTCCTGCTCGCCGTCGAGCTCCACGATCAGGAGGGCGGCACAGTCGGGGTAGCCAGCGCCGACGGCTGCCTCCGCCGCCTCGATCGCCAGACGGTCCATGATCTCCATCGCACCGGGCAGCAGGCCGGAAGCGACCACCGCGGAGACGGCGTCGCCGGCGGCGCGCAGCGAGTCGTAGCTGGCCAGCAGGGTGAACACGGCCTCCGGGCGCGGAAGGAGGCGGAGCCGGATCTCGAGCGCCACCCCGAAGAGCCCTTCACTGCCCACGAAGATCCCCGGCAGATCGGGGCCAACCTGCTCGAGGCTCGGCCCGCCGATCTCGCAGACCTCACCGTTGCCGAGAACCACCTTCATACCGAGCACGTGGTTGCTGGTCATGCCGTACTTCAGACAGTGCGCGCCACCGGAGTTGAAGGCCACGTTGCCGCCGATCGTGCACACCGACTGCGACGAGGGATCTGGAGCGTAGTAGAGGCCAAACGGCGCGGCCGCGTCGGAGACGTTCAGGTTGACGACCCCAGGCTCCACCAGCGCCGTGCGGCTCACGGGGTCGATCTCGAGGATGCGGTCGAGCTTGTTGAGCCCGAGCACGAGACCTCCCTCCACCGGCAACGACCCGCCGGAGAGGCTCGTGCCGGAGCCTCGCGCGACGAACGGAACGCCGTGCTCGTTGCAGAAGCGCACCACGGCAACAACCTCCTCGCTCGACTCCGGCAGAACGACGCCGAGGGGGCGGGCCTTGAACGCCGTCAGCGCGTCGGACTCGTAGGAGACGAGATGGGAGGTGTCGCGCTTGATCCGTTCCGGCGGAACGCAACGTGCGAGAGCGCGCAGCAGGTCGTCCGGCGATGACATGCCGGCATGCTACCGCCCGGACCGGCGCCGGGCGAGCGGTCGGTCACCGGTGACTACGGGCGGTCGTTCATCGCCCCTTGGGCATCACCAGCCAGAGGATCAGGTAGACCAGGATGCCTGGGAAGGCGGCCGACAGGGCGGACCCCACGACGTAGAGGACCCGAACCGCGTTGGGGCTCCAGCCGAGCCAATCGGCGAGCCCGCCGCAGACCCCGGCGATCACGCGGTTGCTGCGCGAGCGATGAAGTGCGTTGGACGTGACCATACTGGCTGACATGTGTTTCCCCTCGTGGGTGCGCGCGCCAGACATTTGGCGCCCGAAGAGTGCTCGTGGCTTCTCTCGTGCCGCACTACGAGGGAGCTGCTCCGTGAGTTTCGCACACTCGGGGGAGCTCGAGCGCCGGGCGCGCGGTGGCCCGAAGCCGGCCAAGTCTCCTGTTTTCAGTGCAATTCGGCGCCCCCGACAAATCCGTCGTGGTCTAGGATGTGCGGCATGCAGCAGGAGAAGGTCGGCACGCTGCGCAGCTTGGCTGTCGCCCTCAGCTCCTGGCGCACCGCTTCGGTGGTGCTCCTCTCCTTCTCGTCGGGCATGCCCCTCGGGCTGGTCTGGATCGCGATTCCCGACTGGATGCGCAGCGCGGGCATCGACATCCGCTTCATCGGCCTGTTCACGCTGGCGCAGATGCCGTGGACCTTCAATGTCCTGTGGGCACCGCTCATGGACCGCTTCCGGCTGCCGCTGCTCGGGCGACGCCGCGGCTGGGCGGCCCTCGCGCAGATCGTGCTCGCCATCGGCACGCTTCTGCTGGCTGGAGTCGGCGATCACCCCGACACCCCCTGGGTCGCGCTCGCCCTGGCCCTCGCGATCGCGTTTGCCGCAGCCTCGCAGGACATCGCCATCGACGCCTACGCCATCGACGTGCTCAACCGCGACGAGCAGGGTGTCGCGGTTGGAGCCCGGATCGCGTTCTACCGCATCGCCATGCTGGTCGCCGGCAGCTGGAGCATCCCGCTCGCGGCGAGCTTCGGCTGGGGTGTGGTCTGCATCGGCCTCGGGCTCCTCTACCTGCCGATGCTCCTGATCACGATCTTCGCGCCCGAGCCGCAGCAGCAGTTCGAAGACCCGAAGTCGATGAAGGAGGCCATCTGGTTCCCATTTCTCGGGTTCCTGCGTCGCCACCGCGCCCTCGAGATCCTCATCTTCGTGCTGCTCTTCAAGTTCGGCGACAACTTCGCGCAGGCGCTGCTGCGGCCGTTCCTGAACGACATGGGCTACACGGCACTCCAGCGCGGGGCACACCTGGGCAACATCTCGCTCGTCATGACACTGACGGGGGCCATTGCGGGCAGCGCAGCGACCAACGTGATCGGCCTCGGCCCGGCGCTCTGGATCTTCGGCACGCTGCAGATGTTCTCGAACCTGGGCTACGTCCTGTTGGCGAACATCGACCCCAATCCTCAGCTCATGTACGTCGCCATGGGCTTCGAGACGCTGACCCAGGGCCTCGGCACGGGCGCCTTCTCCATTCTCCTGTTCCGCCTCACGCAGAAGCGCTTCTCGGCCACGCAGTACGCTCTGTTCTCCACCCTCTTCGGCCTGGGCCGCATCGTGTCCGGGCCCGTCGCCGGCTTCACCGTGGACGCGGTGGGCTGGTCGAGCTTCTTCCTCCTCACGATTCCCCTGGGCCTCCCGGGAATGCTCATGCTCTGGCGCTTCGTTCCCTTCGGGGTGCGCGACCCCGAGTTCGACCCGGAGACGGAGACCGAGGCAAGGCAAGAAGTTGAAACCCTGGGGCCCGAAAACGCGAAGTCTCTGCAGACCGGTCAGCTCGCCGCGCGCGGTGCGAGCGTGGGGCTCGCTGCAGGAGCCTTCGGAGCGTCGCTCATCGCCCTGCTGGCGACGCTCAAGGAGATGCGCGCCGAGCCCGAGACTGGATTCCGCTACCTGCACCACCTGCTCGATCTCGTGTCCCCCACGACCATCTTCGACGGTCTCCAGCTGTTCTCCCTGGCGGCCTTCATGACCGTCTGCGGCCTTCTCGGTGCGGCGGTCACGGCGGCTCGCCGCGGCGCGGGGCGTGACCTGGAGACGGGCTAGCGGCATGGCGCAGAGCCTCACAGAGCTGCAGGAGCAGGAGCCCGCGTCGGATCGGGAAGCCCTCAGGGAGCACTTCGACGCCACGAACGCGGGCCGCCTGCGTCTGCTCAGCGTGCTCGTCGGGCTGGCGGCACTCGCCGAGCTCGTGTATGCCCTGGTGGAGTCGCGCTTCGCGCACGCTGCGACGCCCATCGCAACCCTCGCCGTCGCCCGCCATCTCTTCACGGCGCGCGATCGCTGGCTGTATCGCGCCATGGGTTCCTGGCTGCTGCTCGGAGGAGCGCTGGTCCTCCTCGCCGCCATCGTGGGCATGCGCCTCGGCAGCGACCTCGCCGTGCGCGTCATCGCCATCCTCGCACCCCTCGCGCTGAGCACCTTCCGGCTCACGCGGAGGCAGTCGGCGATCGTCTTCACCCTCCTCTGGCTCGCTGGCGCGGCGCCTCTGTTGTGGGTCGCGTTCCAGGGCGACTCGGTCTGGATGACGCCCCGCCTGCTGATTCAGACCGGCACGGTTCTCCTCTGCCTCTACGTGAACCAGCTGTCGAGTCGGCGCGACGCCACGGACTTCCTGGAGCACTACCGGCTCGCCTCCAGTCGCAACCGCGAGCGTCTGCGCATGCGCCGCGAGCTCGACTCGGCGCGCCAGATGCAGCTGAGCATGCTGCCGCGTGAGGCGCCCAACTTCGAGGGTCTCGACATCGCGGCCGTCTCCCTCCCGGCTGCCGAGGTGGGCGGCGACTACTACGAGTACTTCACGCGCGGCGAGCAACGACTCGCACTCGCCATCGGCGACGTGTCGGGGCACGGCGTGGCGAGTGCGCTGCTGCTGTCCGGCCTGCGCAGCTGCCTCTACCTCCTGCAGCCCGAGCGCCTCCTCCCGCAGGAGATCCTCGCGCGCCTCGATGCCATGGTGCGCGACACGACCGAGCGACGCACCTTCATCACCCTTCTCTATGCGATCCTCGACCTGGCCGAAGGCAGCGTGGCAGTTGCTGCGGCCGGCCACCCCCCGCCGCTCCACTACCGCATGGCCGAGAACCGGGTGCACGAGATCGAGTGCGCGTCGCCACCGCTCGGCACACGGCTGGGCAGCACGTACACGTCGAGCGACCTGGAGCTGAGCCCGGGTGACGTGCTCGTGTTCTACACCGATGGCCTGACCGAGACGGTGAACCACATGGAGCAGGCGTACGGCGAAGATCGACTCGCGGCGCGCCTCGAGCGCACCTCACACCTCGAAGCCCGGCAGATCCGCGAATCGATCCTCGCCGACCTCTGGACCTTCAAAGGCGACGCGGAGCAGCACGACGACATCACTCTCGTGCTGGTCAAGGTGCAGGCGCCCGATCCGGATGAAGTGGAGGGTGACGAGCCCGCCTCCGTGGACGAAGCGACGACGTGACCGCGCACGAAGAGCTGGACCGGCACCACGCCACGGACGGCTCCGCCTTTCTGCGCTGCAGGAGCGCGGCGAGCGAGCGCCTGGGCACCCTCGTGCTCATTCACGGCCTCGGCGAGTCTGGGCTCTGCTTCGAGCGCATCTGGAGCGCAGAGTCCCTGGCGTCTTGGGACCTGCTCTGCTGGGATCTGCTCGGCTACGGCAAGTCGTCGTGGCCAGCCGCGGCGCTGGCGCTCGACGACCACGCGCGATTCCTGCGAGCGCGCCTTCGCGCAGCGCACGAGAGCGGCACCTTGGCTGGCCCCGTGGTGCTGGTCGGCCACTCGATGGGCGGGGTCATCGCCACCCTGATGTGCGAGCAGCGCGGCGCCGACGACGCCCCGCTCGACGGCGTCGTGAACGTCGAGGGCAACGTCTCCTTGTCGGACTGCACGCTGAGCGCCACCGCGGCGGCGCAGAGCGCGGAGGTGTGGTGCCGCAACGGCCAGAACGAGGCCGCCGACGTGCTCTACCTCGAAGGCGTGGAAGAGCTCGCGTCCCGGACCTACTACGCGAGTCTGAAGCTGTGCGACCCGCGCACCTTTCATCTGAACTCGCGGGAGCTGGTCGACCTGTCGCGCCGCGAGGAGCTGGCCCTCCGCCAGGCCGCCACCGGCGTCGCATGCTCCTATGTCTACGGCGACCCGGGTGGTACCGGCAGTCACTCGCGGTCGCTGCTGCACGACGCGGGCATTCCGGTGCACGGCGTGCGTCATTCAGGGCACTGGCCGTTCGTCGATCACCCGGACGAGTTTCTGGAGATTCTGAGCACCTGCATCACCGAGGTCGTGGCGCCGTCGGCTTCGAATGCCTGAGAATCCAGGGAGTTCGTCGGTTTCGCCGACTTCGACCTCGCTTCAGAAGACTTGCGCGCAGCACGCAGGTCTTGCAGGAGCGGCTCCGGGCGAGCGCTATACTCGCGCGATGCAGGGCGCACAGCCGGAGACGGGGCCGGGAGCCATCCTGGTCGTCGACGACGAGGAGAGCATCCTCTCGCTGACGGAGATCACCCTCGAGGAGGAGGGGTACACCGTCATGACCGCCCAGAGCGGCGCGCAGGCCCTCGAGATCAGCGAGAGCTTCGACGGCCCGATCGACCTCTTCGTGATCGACGTCGTCATGCCGCGCATGAGCGGCCCCGACCTCGCCGAGCGCCTCCGCACCCTGCGGCCGGAGACGAAGGTCGTGTTCACGTCGGGCTACGGTGAAGCGGCAGGAGTCGCTCTGCGGCAGCGCTCCGCCTCGGCCGTGTACCTGCGCAAGCCGTTTGGCCCCGACGAGCTCTGCCACGTCGTCGACCGCCTGCTGACCAGCTGATCGCGTCCCCCGGCCCAACTCGGCTAGATTGCGGTTCGTCCCAGCCAACGCACTCGACGGAGATCGTCCTCCGCTTCGAGACGCCAGAAGAACGAGGAGCCTCCTTTGAACCCGCTCACCTGCGCGGCGCTGCGCCGCCGCTCGCGACGCGCCCGCGTCACCGCTCTGCTGCTTCCCCTCGCCGCACTCTCCGTGGCGGCACAGGAGCCGACCCTCGACCCGGACCTCCTCGCAGGTCTGCAGTTCCGATCCATCGGCCCAGCGGGGATGTCTGGCCGCGTCGCGGCGATCGACGCGGTCGTCGCCGACCCGAAACGCATCTGGGTCGGGGCTGCCACGGGCGGCGTGTGGCGCAGCGACGACGGCGGCGCCTCGTTCCGCCCGGTCTTCGACGACCAGCCCGTCGCGGCGATCGGCGCCTTGGCCATCGACCAGCGCGCGCCGGACACCGTGTGGGTGGGAACCGGCGAAGGCAACCCGCGCAACTCGGTCTCCGTCGGCCGCGGCCTTTACCGCACGAGCGACGGAGGCGCGACCTGGGAGCTGTTGGGGCTCGAGAAGACCGAGCGTATCCACCGCATCCTCCTGCACCCCCACGATCGGCGCACGGTCTGGGTCTGCGCCATGGGCGAGGCGTGGGGAGAGAACGAGGAGCGGGGCGTCTTCCGCACCCGTGACGGCGGCACCTCGTGGGAGAAGGTGCTGTATGTGGACGAGCGCACCGGCTGCGCCGACCTCGTGGTGGACCCCTCCAACCCCGAGACGCTCCTCGCCGCCATGTGGCAGTACCGCCGCTTCCCCCACTTCTTTCGGTCCGGCGGCCCCTCCTCGGGGCTCTACCGGAGCCGGGACGGTGGTGACACCTGGACGCGCGCGCAGGAGATGGACGGCATGCCCCAGGGGGACCTCGGCCGCATCGGGCTCGCGTTCGCGCCGTCCGACCCGCGCATCGTCTACGCGCTGGTCGAAGCACAGAGCAACGTCCTCCTCCGCTCCCAGAACGGCGGCAGCACCTGGCGCGTGGTCAACGACGATCCGGGCGTGTCGCCGCGCCCGTTCTACTACGCCGACCTGCGGGTCGACCCCGAGCGCCCCGACCGGCTCTACCGTCTTGCCGGGTCGCTGGACGTCTCCACCGACGGCGGCCGCTCGTTCACCAACCTCGCCGGCTTCACCGACCTCCACCCGGACCACCACGAACTGTGGATCCACCCGCACGACGGCGATCTGCTGATCGCCGGCAACGACGGCGGTGTGGGCATCTCCCGCGACCGCGGCGGCTCGTGGGACTTCGTGCGCAACCTGCCCCTGGCGCAGTACTACCACGTGCGGGTCGACGACGAGGTGCCCTACAACGTGTACGGCGGCCTCCAGGACAACGGCTCGTGGCGCGGGCCCTCGGCTGTTTGGGAGCAGGGCTTCGGAGGGGGCATCCGCAACTTCCACTGGACGATGGTGGCGTTCGGGGACGGCTTCGACACGGCGCCCGATCCGGACGACGCGAGCCGCGGATACGCCATGAGCCAGGGAGGCAATCTGTCGCGCTGGAACCTGTCGCTCGGAGGCGGGAAGGCCATCCGGCCCGACGGCCCCGACGACGAAGTGCTGCGCTTCAACTGGAACGCAGGCTTCGCCCAGGACCCGTTCGACAGCAGCACCATCTACTACGGCAGCCAGTACCTGCACAAGTCGACGGATCGTGGCGAGTCGTGGACGCGCATCAGCGACGATCTCACGACCGACAACGAGGAGTGGCAGCTGCAGGACCAGAGCGGCGGCCTCACGCTCGACGTCACCGCAGCCGAGAACCACACCAGCATCATCACGGTGGAGCCCTCCGTGCTCGAGCTGGGGGTGCTCTGGGTCGGCACCGACGACGGTCGACTCCACGTCACGCGCGACGGTGGCTCCACCTGGACGAGCCTCGAGGAGCGCGCGTGGAGCCGCGGCGTGCCCGAGTACACCTGGATTCCGCACGTCACGCCGTCGCGGCACCGCAAAGGCGAAGCGTTCGTGGTCTTCGACAACCACCGCCGCAGCGATCTTCTGCCGTACGTGTTCCGCGTCAGCGACTACGGCGAGCGCTGGCAGCAGCTCGTGGATCCTGCAGGCGCCATGGCGGACGCGATGGGCTACGCCCTCAAGGTGGAGCAGGACCCGAAGGTGGAGGACATTCTCTTCCTGGGGACCGAGTTTGGCCTCTGGGTCTCTCTCGACGCGGGCGATCGCTGGTTCAAGTGGACCCACGGCGTGCCGACCGTCTCTGTGATGGACATGGCGATCCAGGAGCGTGAGGACGACCTGGTCCTGGGCACGCACGGACGCGCCCTCTTCGTGCTCGACGACATCTCACCCTTGCGCACGATCGCAGGGGCAATGCTGAAGGGCGACGCGGAGACGCACGTCCACCTCTTCGATCCTCCGCCTGCGCAGCAGTATCAGGCCGGCGCATCCCCCGGCGAGCTCATGCCCGGCACGACGGAGTTCCGCGGCGAGAACCAGCCCTACGGCGCCATGATCACGTTCGTGGTCACGGGCGACGAGCTGCCTCACCCCACGGCCGCCGTCGAGCGGGAGAAGCAGCGGCAGGAGCACGCCGCGCGCGTCGCCGAGGGCACCTGGGCGACCTACGGCGAAGGAGAAGACGCGACGCCCTCTGGGGAGACTCCGGCGCGCTCGACACCCCGACCTGGAGGCGGGGGGCCAAGTGACGGGGGTGGGGGTGGCCCCAAGGCGAAGATCGAGATCTTCGCTCTGCCGGAGAGCCCCGTGGGCGAGGAGGCGGGCGTGCTGCGCACGATCGAGGCGGAGGTCCACCTCGGGGTCAACCGCGCGGCGTGGAACCTGCGCGCAGACGCCTTCGAGCGCCCGGGCGGCGGAGGCGGCGGCTTCTTCGGCGGCGGAGGTGGTCCCGAGCTCCCGCCAGGGCGGTACGGGGTGCGCGTGCGGTTCGGAGAGGAGGTCGCCACGTCGTCACTCGAGATCGTGCCCGATCCTCGGCTCGATCATTCGCCCTCGGACCGGCTGACCCACTGGAGCGCCGTCCAGCAGGCCGGTGCTCTGCAGGAGCGAGTCACGGCGCTGGTGAAGCGCATCGGCTCGTTGCGCTCCGACATCGGCGTCGTCCAGCGCAAGCACAAAGAGGGAGAGGGGGACGCCGCGGACGACGGGGACCCGGCGAGCGGCGACGCTGCAGATGCCAGCGAGAGCTCCGAGCCGACGGTCGGGAGCCTGGCTCAGACGGCACTCGACGATCTCGAGGCGCTCGAGAACAAGCTGTGGACCCCGCCCGGCACGAAAGGAATCGTGGCACGCAACCGCGCGCTCAACCAGGTCGGTCAGATCCTGGGTGCACTCCAGTCGTCGTGGGATCCACCCAATCCGACCCACACGACGGTGCTCCGCCAGGTCACGACGCTCGTGGAATCGCTCGAGGCCGAGATGGCCACGCTCGAGAGCGGGAGCCTCGCCGCGCTCCGCGAGGCGGCCCGGGACATCGAGCTGCTCGCGCTGCCCGAGGCGCCGTAGAGTCTCGGGGAGGCTGGAGAAGGCGAGCTTCGCGGGCGGCGAGCTTCAATCCGAGGCCGAGAGGCTCACCGGTTGACCATGAGGCGTGCGCCGATAGGCATCCTCCCAGGCCTCCTTGCGACGTCCCAGAGTGCTCGCGTCGCTGAGCCCCTTTTCGCTCACGAGCCGCTCGAGCGCAGTCACCCAGTGAACGTAATAGCTCGAGCCGTCGTCCGGCTCCCCTCGCTCCTCGGCTCCGCGCAGCTCGGCGCCCAACGCCTCGGCCCACTCCTTCCAGGTGAAGTGGCCCTCACCTGCGAGCTTCACCGCCAGGGCAAAAGCCTGCGCCTGCCAGGGCTCGGCAAACACCGGCCCCTCCTGGTCCTGCGGCAGCGCCGGCAACTGCAAGACATCGTCGTCGAGCTCAGGCCGGCTCAAGGTAGCGCTCCCACAAATCGAGGTAGACCGCATCGCGCCCAGGCACCGTGTCTCCCCACAGTTCGCGTGCCGCGAAGCGCACGGTGTACACGTGCTCGGCAGGCACATCGAGACGCTGTCCGGCTGCGTCCGTGTCTTGAACTGCAAACGGACCGTGGTCTCGTGTGACGACTCCTTCGCGGCCGCGCGCGTAGCGCGGGAGGCGCGTGTGGCCGCGTGGGTTGAGGTTGCGGGCACGGACCCGGTCTTCGGGGCGAAAGCGAGCGCTCACCTCCACACCCGAGCTCTCGCTTGTCGGTCTCTCTTCCGGTTCCATCAGCTGCGGTTGCGGCCGGCCCGGATCGGCCCGTCCGCTCTCGATCTCGGTCTCGGTCAACAGGTCGCCGATCCGCAGCTGGAGGACGTTCATCTCGTGCCAACGTTCGTAGTACGACATCCGCAGATAGTCGACCGGCGGCAGGCTCTCCAGCACGAAGCGAAACCAAGGCCAGTTGCGGCCTCTCGACCAGCGGCCGAGCGAAAAGACCATCGCCAGGACCCGGCCTTCCCAGGCGTGGTGAAAGACCACTTCTTCGGCCTCGGCCTCGATGGGGCCAAAACCGTGCATGCCACCCATGTCGTGGATGCCGTTCATGCACTCTCCGGGAACGCGACCTTTGTGACGCCGATCATCGAGTCGCGACTGACCAAGGAGCTCAGCTCCTCGACGGTCATGTTCTCCGTTCCGGCGGGGCGCTCAGGCAGCACCAGGTATCGAATGTCGGCGGTGCTGTCCCACACGCGGATCTCGACGTCGTCGTCCAGACGGGTGCCGAACTCTTCGAGCACACCCCGCGGATCGATGACGGCCCGAGAGCGGTAAGGCGCCGACTTGTACCAGACCGGCGGCAGACCGAGGGTTGGCCACGGGTAACAGGAGCAGAGCGTGCAGACCACGAGGTTGTGCACCTTGGACGTGTTCTCGACCACCACCATGTGCTGCCCTTCG
This sequence comes from Candidatus Multivoraceae bacterium, assembly GCA_965223385.1. GTDB lineage: Bacteria > Acidobacteriota > Thermoanaerobaculia > Multivoradales > Multivoraceae > JBCCLJ01. Next base: position 1,142,691 of record CBDCWR010000005.1, read on the forward strand.
GCGCCGCCGTAGCCGAGCTCGGCGATCGCTTCGGTCGCGTTGTCGAGCAGCCGAGCTTTGTACTCGGCGTCGACCCAGGCGCGCGCCACCACCTGCGCACCGTTGCGGGGGCCAACCTTGTTCTCGTAGGTGTCGACGATCTCGTCCAGCTGGGACGGATCGACCATGCCTTTCTCCACCAGCACCGACTCGAGCGCCTTGACCCGCAGGGCGATGTCCGAAGGCACGTCCTCGTGGTCGTGGTCCGCAGGAGACTCTTCGTCACACGCCATTTGACCGGCGCCCGTCACCGCCGCAGCGCCCAGCGCTGCTCTCGACATGAAACGGCGCCGATCCACCTTGTCATCGTCGGACTTTCCCACGACGTGGCAGCTCCTTCTTCGATCTCCGAGCTCAACCGTATCTCCCAACTATAGCGATCGAGTTCAGCTCTCGATGCGTCGCGCCTGGTGTGCGGCCGACGTTCTCCGGTGACGCCCCATCGTTCTGCTCGTCGCGACTTCACCAGACACGGCTGGAGCTTGGACGTCGACGATCTGCTCGAAGCACCCACCCGCAGCCCCCTAGGGAACAGCCCAGTCGAGCGGCGGCAGGGAGACCGTCTCCGGCAGTTGCTCTGTGTCGCCACTTGCCACGAAGTCCAGGACCGCGGCCCGAAACTCCGGGGACGACGACATGGCGTCCATCAGGGCGAGGTGGGAGCCTCCTTCGACCCGCACGAAGTGGTGGTTCGAGAACGCCGAGAGGAGCTCGAGTGCATTTTCGATGGGGGTCGACGTGTCCCAGTCCCCCTGCACGATGAGGGTCGGGACGTCGGTCGAGAAGCTGGTCCGGAACTCCTCCCCCAGGTCGCTCTCCCAGGCGGGGCAGTTGGCGTCGTAGTAGCTTCCCAGGTCTCCGACCAGAGGAATCGCCGGGTCGTTCTCGAGACGGCGCCGACGCGCCTCGCTGATGCCCGAGCCGCAGTCGAGCACGAAGAAGCTCGCGGCCGAAAGGAACGGCTCGGCGCGCACCTCCGCGACCGCCCGCGCAGTCGGACCGAAGTCGCCCCGCGCCAGAGCCAGCATGTCAGCGGGCCAGGTGCGGATGCCGTCGCGGGTCACGGTGGAGCTCGTGGTACCGAGGATCAGCTCGCGCACGTCGTCCGCCGTCAGCCGCACCTCGACCCCATCCCCCTCGAGGATCACCGTCTCGGGCTGGGCTTCGAGACGGTCCAGCACCTGGCGGACGAGGGCCAGGATTCCCACGCCCTCCTGGCCCGAGAGGGCGGCCGAAAGCTGGCTCGACTCTTCAGCGGAGGCGGAGATGCGCTCGAGTGCGGCCAGCACGTCGCGCGGCATGTCGTAGGTGTGGTCGGGCCCCTCCATGCCACTCAGCACGGCACGGGCCACGAGCTCCGGAAACTCTCGGAGGGTGGCCATCCCCCAGTGGGAGCCGAAGCTGATGCCCCAGAGGACGATGCGGTCGTAGCCGAGCGCCTCGGCCACGTCGCGCAGGTCGGCCGCCGCTTCGAGCACGGTGAACCCCGTGAGGTCGACGCCGCGCCCCTCCCACTCGGCGCGACACCGACGGGACGCCTCGAGGAGCACCTGCCGACGCTCCTCGAGCGATGGTGCGACATCCGGCGCGATCGGCGGCGGTGGCTCGCAGGGTGTGCCGTGCGACGTTCCCAAACCGCGTTGGCCCACCACGATCACGTCCGTCACGTCCTGGTACGGGCGCAGCCAGCCCTCGTAGTAGCCCGGCTGCTGCGCGTAGGCCTCGAGGCCGGGGAAGCCGGGGCCGCCATGGAGCACGAAAAGGGGCAGCGTCTCGCCCGCTGGGGAGCCGAGCCTGGGCAGCCGGAAGACCTCGAGCCCGAACCGGCCGGACGCAGGATCTGCCCGCCGGAAGGGAACCTGGAGCTCCCCCTTCTCCGCGTCGACGAGGGTGCCGTCGGGGAGCGCGATGCGCGCCGGGGCGAGCTCGAGCGTGGTCGCCGCCTCCGGCTCGGAGGTGCCCGTCGCACACGCGAGCAGCCCGGCCGTCAGGAGGCCGAGCCATCGAGGGCTCCGCACGCGCGTCGTCAGCGGGCCTTCTGGCCCGGGCGCAGGGGCTTCTGCAGCGTCTTGGGCTCGTCCGGATAGAGCGACGCGACCTGCTCGGCGTAGCCGTTCAGGAAGGGCGTGGCGAACTTCTCGTCGGATCCGAGCCAGAAGGACGTCGCCTGCGACCAGCGCGGGTGGGGGATGAACGGGTTCACGTTGGAGAGGTAGCCGTACTCGTGCGGCTGGACCTGCCAGAACGTCGAGGGCTCGTCCTTCAGAAACTCGATCTTCACGATCGACTTCGGGTTCTTGTAGCCGTACTTCCACGGCACCGCGATGCGCACCGGCGCGCCGTGCTGCCGCAGCAGGGGCTCGCCGTAGACACCCGTGGCGACGAAGGCCAGATCGTTCATCGCCTCGTCGATGCGCAGGGCCTCGTGGTACGGCCACGGGTAGTGCCGCCCATCGCTCGAAGTGACGCCCGGCATCTGGTCGTCGACCTTGGCCGTGATGAAGCGCACGTGCCGAGCCTCTGACTTCGGGTCGGCCTTTTCGATGAGCTTGCGCAACGGGAAGCCGCTCCACGGCACGTTCATCGCCCAGCGCTCGACGCAGCGGAAGTGGTACACGCGCTCTTCGTGCTCGAAGGCGAACAGGTCGTCGAGGTCGAGGGTCATGGGGTTGTTGCACTCGCCCGTGACCTCGACCTTCCACGGCTCCACCTGGAACTTGCCGGAGTACATGAACACCGGACCGCCGCGCCCCGGCAGGAACTCGTAGAAGTTGTTGTGCGAGCCGGCGATCTCGCGCTGCGTCATCTTCGTCGGAACGCCCTCGGGTGGTGCGCCGTACTTGTCGTTGCGCTTCGCCGGGAAGACGTCGGGGCGCTGGAACGGCACCTGGATCGGCGACGGCTGCGCGAGGGCACTGCGGCTCAGGCCGACCGACGCACCAATCCCGCCCACGGCAAGTGCCGCGACGAACTTGCGCCGGTTGAAGAACACCTCGGGAGGCGTCGGCTCCAGACTGATTCCGCGCGCGTGGTACTTCTTCATCAGGGTCTCCCGCAGGGTTGAGTCTGCGCGCAGCCTATCGAAAGGAGCGGTGGAGTCCTCGCGGAAGCCTCACATCGCGGGGCCGAGCGACCTGCGCTCCCGAGAGCTTCAGCCCGCGAGTGCGGCGGCGTGGAAGTCGAGGTGCTCGTCGATGAACGTCGTGATGAAGAAGTAGCTGTGGTCGTAGCCCGCGTGACGCCGCAGCTCGAGCGCGTGCCCGCCGGTGGCCGCGGCCTGCTCCAGCGCCTCCGGGAAGAGCTGCTCCTCGAGGAAGCCGTCCTCCAGGCCCTGGTCCACGAGAATCGGCGGGGGCGCTCTCGGCCGCGCCGAGGAGCTCGCTGGCGTCGTAGGCCCTCCACGCTTCGCGGTCGGGGCCCAGGTAGCGGGAGAACGCCTTTTCGCCCCAGGGGCACCGGGTCGGAGCGCAGATCGGAGCGAAGGCGGAGACGGAGACGTAGCGCCCCGGGTTGCGGAGCGCGAGCACGAGGGCGCCGTGTCCGCCCATCGAGTGACCGGAGATCGCGCGTCGGTTGGTCACCGGCAGCCTGGCCTCGACCAGGGCCGGCAGCTCCTGCGCGACATAGTCGTCCATGTGGTAGTGGGCGGACCAGGGCTCCTGACTGGCGTTGACATAGAAGCCGGCGCCGGTGCCGAAGTCCCAGTCGTCGTCCTCGCCCGGAATGCCGGCCCCGCGCGGGGATGTGTCGGGAGCGACGATCGCCACGCCGAGCTCGGCCGCGCGGCGCTGGGCCCCGGCCTTCGTGACGAAGTTCTCCTCGGTGCACGTGAGACCCGACAGCCAGTAGAGCACCGGCACCGGGCCCTGCTCCGCCTGCGGCGGCAGGAACACCCCGAACCGCATGCTGCACGCACACGCCTCCGAGGCGTGGTTGTAGGTCAGCTGCCGCCCTCCGTGCACCCGCACTTCGCCGACCCGTTCGAGCGAGTCACTCATCGTTCTGTGTAACCTTCTATCTTGCGGACGGAGGTCACGGGACATGCCAAGCGACGCGGCCGCCTGGAGCGCGGAGTCCCGGAGGGACGGAGCATCGAAACTCTGAGATTCTGCGTGGTACCACCACGCAGAATCTCATGATGTTCTCCTGAGCTCGTGGTCGTCACCACGAAATCAGGAGAACTTCACCACGGAGCGGATGCTCTTCCCCTCGTGCATCAGGTCGAAGGCCTCGTTGATGCCGTCGAGACCCATGGTGTGCGTGATCATCTTGTCGATCTCGATGCCGCCGGCCATGTACTGCTCCACCATTCCGGGCAGCTCCGTGCGGCCCTTCACTCCCCCGAAGGCGCTCCCCCGCCACACACGCCCGGTGACGAGCTGGAAAGGCCGCGTCGAGATCTCCTGGCCGGAGCCTGCGACCCCGATGATGATGCTCTCGCCCCAGCCCTTGTGGCAGCACTCGAGGGCCGAGCGCATCAGCTCCACGTTGCCGACGCACTCGAACGAGTAGTCGACGCCGCCGTCGGTCATGTCGACGATCACCTCCTGGATGGGAGCGTCGTACTCGTTCGGGTTGACGAGGTCGGTGGCGCCGAGGTCCCGGGCGAACGCGAACTTGTCGGGGTTGATGTCGATCGCGAGAATGCGGCCGGCTTTAGCCATGACCGCGCCCTGGATGACGCTGAGGCCGATCCCGCCGAGGCCAAACACCGCGACGGTGGCCCCGGGCTCGACCTTCGCGGTGTTGAGCACCGCGCCGATGCCCGTCGTCACACCGCAGCCGAGCAGGCAGACCTTGTCCAGCGGAGCCGCCGGATTGATCTTCGCCAGACTCACCTCCGCCACCACGCTGTACTCGGAGAACGTCGAGGTGCCCGTGTAGTGAAACAGCCGCGCGCCACCCAGCGAGAAGCGCGACGTGCCGTCCGGCATGACGCCCTGACCCTGCGTCTCGCGCACGCTGCCGCAGAGATTCGTCTTACCCGACTTGCAGAACTTGCACTCGCGACACTCGGCCGTGTAGAGCGGAATCACGTGATCACCCGGCGCCACGCTCGTGACCCCGGCGCCGACCTCTTCGACGATGGCGCCACCTTCGTGCCCGAGCACGACAGGGAAGAGACCTTCGGGGTCGGCCCCCGAGAGCGTGTAGGCGTCCGTGTGACAGACGCCCGTCGCCACCATGCGGATCAGGACCTCGCCCTGCTTCGGGCCATCGACGTCGATCTCTTCGATCTCGAGCGGCTTACCCGCCTCGTGTGCAACAGCGGCGCGTGACTTCATCTTCTGTTCCTCGCGGTTGAGAGTGCGCGAAATCTATCACCGGCCTCAGAGCCGCCCGGGCGGCGAAGGCGACCCGGCGCTCACCCTCGCAAGGCGGCTTCACCCGGGCATGCTGAGCCGCCACGGGGCGCGGTGGTAGGTTCGCCGCATGCCCGGATGCAACCTGCCTCATGTCTGCCCGGTTCTTGACTCCAGCGACGTCGACGCGTCGGCTGACTTCCTTTGCGCCATGGGCCTCGCCGAGGCCTGGCGCGCGGGCGACGACGAAGGCGCGCAGCACGGGGAGCTCGTGTTCCACGGGGGGCTGATCTCCGTCAACCGGCACCGCGAAGGCACCCACGAGCTGGCGCCCGGCACGGTGGCGCTGCGCTGCGAGACGGGAAACCTCGACTCCCTGCGCGGCTAGGTGTCCGGCCCGGGAACCCGACACGCGCACCAAATCCCCATGGCGCCCCAGGACGACAGCGACGAGAGGCAGACCAATCGCGAAGCCTGGGACGCCTGGACCAGCATCAACTTCGCCTCGGAGTTCTACGACGTCGAGGGGTTCGTGCAGGGCGCTGCGCGACGCCGCAGCGCCATGGATGCGCTCGAAGCCGAGCTCCTCGGTGACGTCTCCGGCCAGAGTCTCCTCCACCTGCAGTGCCACTTCGGAATGGACACGCTCACCCAGGCGCGCCGGGGGGCCCAGGTGACGGGAGTCGACTTCTCCTCGGAGGCCATCGGCAGGGCCCGGGCCCTCGCACGGCGCATCGGCCAGCGTGACGCGCGCTTCGTCGAGAGCGACATCTACCGGCTCCCCGAGGTCCTCGACGGCCACTTCGACGTGGTCTTCACCTCTTTGGGCGTGCTGGGGTGGCTCGACGATCTACCGCGGTGGGCCGAGATCGTGGCGCACTTCCTGCGCCCGGGCGGACGCTTCGTGATCCTCGAAGGGCACCCGCTGGCCTGGATCTTCGACGACGAGCGCACCGACCCGGACCTGCGCGTGGCCTACTCCTACTTCGAGGCAGCCGAAGCACTCCTCATCGAGCAGGATCGGGTCTACTCGGACCCTGAGACTCCGGTGGAGACCCGCACGTTCGAGTGGTCGCACAGCCTGCGGGAGATTCTGGGCTCTCTGCTCCGGGCGGGGCTCACCATCGAGCACTTCGACGAGTACCCCTTTGCCGCCTGGAAGATGTTTCCGTGGATGACCCCCCGAGACGACGGCACCTGGACACTCCCCGACGACCACCCTTCCCTCCCCCTGCTCTTCTCGCTTCGCGCGCGCAAGCCGCCGCGCTGACGCCCTGCGCCGTGCCGCTGCCACGCCTCCATCTCTTCGAGCTCGAGGACCAGAGCTGGTTCCCTGGCTGGCTCCGCGACTTCGCCACCGACTACCTGCAGGCCGTGCAGCATCTGTATCCGTTCGACGAAGCGCTCGTCGCGCCTCTCGAGGAGATCCTGCGCACGACCGACGAGACCCACATCGTCGACCTCTGCTCCGGCGCGAGCGGCCCCGTTCTCGGTGTCCTGCGCCAGCTGGAGGCTTCCGGGCGGACGGCGTCGGTGACCCTCACCGACGCCTACCCGAACCTGCGGGCCTTCGAGCGACTCCAGCGTGCCCACCCGCGCGTCGACTTTCGCGCCGAGCCCGTGGATGCCCGCAGCGTCCCCCGGCACCTGCGCGGGGTCCGTACGGTGTTCAACGGCATCCACCACTTCCGCCCCGCACAGGTCGAAGAGATCCTCCGCGACGGCGTGTCGGCCGGCGCACCGATGGCTGTCTTCGAGATCACGGGTCGATCGGTCGTGCAGGTGGCGTCCATGCTCCTTTCCCCGCTCATGGTCTGGGGTGTGACTCCGCGCATCCGCCCCTTCTCCTGGGCGCGTCTGCTCTTCACGTACGTACTGCCCCTCGTACCCCTCGTGGTGCTCTGGGACGGCGTGGTCTCCCAGCTTCGCGGCTACACGCCGACCGAGTTCCTGGAGATGGCGCAGCGCAGCGGCCCCGACTACGTCTGGCAGGCAGGAACCGTATCCGCGGGACCCATCCCCATCACCTACCTCACCGGCCGACCGGCCGAGCCCGCCGTGCGACCCGTGCCTCCCATCGCACGAGGCACCCGAGAGGCGGGGTACCCCGCAGCACCTTGACCCGAGAGTCGCGCGATGCTGCGGCAACCGTCTCGTTCGCTGGAACCTGCCGCGCTCTCGGGGCGTAGGCTAGACACAGACCCCGAACGACCGCCTCGATCTCAGGCCCGGAGGCTCATGACGCCGCACGACTCCGCCGACCCTCCGTCTCGCCCCGACAACCCCTCCGAAGCCGGCGGGAACCTGCAGAAGACGTCTTGGGCCGCGACCCTCGCGTGCGCGCTGCTTGCTGCCCTCACGCCCCTCGCAACAGCCGCCCAGGAGCAGATCGCGCTCAGCGGCAGGGTGGTCACCGAAAAGAACGAGCCGGTCGCGGGCGCGACGGTCGAGATCCTGCCGCGGCTGTCGGCGTTCGAGGAGCGTCTGCGCCTCCTGGAAGATCGAAGAGTCGAGCCTGCCGCACGGATCGTGACGCGGAGCGACGGCGAGTTCAGCGCCCGACTCGCCCCAGGCCCGTGGCAGGTCCGCGTTCGAGCCAACGGCTACGCCGAAATGCGCGTCGACGGCGAGCTGCTCGTGCGGTCGAAGCGATTCGGCGACCTGCACCTCGCCCTCGCACGGGAAGTCACCGCTCGTGTCCTGGGGCGCGACGGGAGTCCGGTCGCCGGAGCCCTGGTGCGCCTCCGGTCGAGCACCAACGACCGGCGACGTCCCTCGCCCACGCGCCGCCTGGCAAGCCGCTCCGGAGCAAGGCTCGAGGCGCGCACCGACGCCCGCGGCGTCGCCCGCTTCGACGTGGCGGAGCGCCACGAGAGAGTTGGTCTCTTCGCCGTTCACGACGGCCACGCCCAGGCCGAGGTGAAAGACGCCACGGGCGCACGGATCGACGTGACCCTCCCCGCGGGGCAGCCTCACGCGGCGCGCGTCACCGACGTGGGCGGCAACCCGGTTGCGGGTGCGGTCCTGGCGGGTGGCAACGGCCTGCCTCTCGGGCAGACCGGCGACGATGGCCAGGTGACGGTTCACCTGGCCGCGAGCGAGACCCTCCTTTCGGCGCGCACCGCCGATGGCCGGGTGGGCACCAAGCTACTGCGCCAGCCGCCAGCCCCCGGGGCGACGCTGCGCGTCGAGGTCGCCGCTCCGCCGTCGCTGGAGGTCACGGTTCTCGACCAGGAGAGCCGTGAGCCGGTCGAGGGAGCGTGGGTCTTCGAGGGTGACCCGACGGAGGCCACGAGGGCGGACGCGCAGGGCCGGGCGCAGCTCACCTACGTCGAAGACCCGCGCCGCGACGAGCCGCGCCTGCTCGCGAGCGCCGTCGCGCCGGGCTACTTCACCGGTTCCCAGGAGATCCGGCCGGGCCGCGAGCGAGGTGCGGTGATCCTGATCGAGCCCGCGGCCACGGTCCGGGGGCGCGTCGTCGACAGCCAAGGCGGCTCGGTGCCGGGCGTGCGGGTCTCCGCCTCGGCGGCCGGAAGCCGCTGGTGGCGCGGCAGCGACGTGCAGGCGCTGACCGAGCGCGATGGCCGCTTCGAGCTCACCCCGCTCCAGCGCGAAGACGCGTTCCAGCTCGAAGCGCGGCGCCGTGGCTTCGCCACGACGCGAATGGACGTCGCGTCTCCCGCCGACGGCAGCGACCCTGCGCCCGTGACCCTGCGGATGTTGGAGGGGCGCACGGCCTGGGGCACGGTGGTCGACGAGGGTGGCGCGCCGATCTCTGGCGTCGAGGTGGAGCTCCGCGAGCGACCCGAGACGAACGACCTCGAGGCCATGTTCGCGCGCCGCATGAACGGCGAGCAGGCGCCGTCCGCCGTCTCCGACGCCGAAGGCCGATTCCAGTTCGAGGACCTCGCGACGGGCCGCTACGACCTCAGCACCCGCGGCAGCGGCTTCGCGCCGGCGAACGTCCCGGCGGTGGAGATTCCCTCGTCCGGGCGCGTCACGGAGATCGGCACGATCACCCTTTCTCCCGGGGTGGAGCTCACGGGGCGTGTCGTCGACGCGTCCGGCCAGCCGATCGAGGGCGCGGAGATCGTCGCCCACTCACCCAGCGACGGCATGTTCTTCGGCGTCGGCAACCTCGGAGGGGACGACGAGCCGGACGCCCGGAGCGACGTGAACGGGGCGTTCGTGGTGCCAGACCTCGCCGAGGGCGGCACGGTCCAGGTCTCGGTGAAGAGGGAGGGGTATGCGTCGACGAGCCAGATGGGTGTCAAGGTCCCGAATCTGGAGCCGCTCGTGGTGCAGCTCGTGCCCGCGATCACCCTGACCGGCGTCGTGGTCGACGAGGACGGCGAGCCGGTCGAAGGTGCCAATCTGCAGACGATGGCCGAACAGGGCACACGCGGAGCGGGAGGGTTCGCCAACGTCGAGTCGCTCTACCGCTCGGGGCGCAGCGACGACAGCGGCGCCTTCCGCATCGAAGGTCTGGTGTCCGGAAAACACCGCCTCACCGTGCGCTCCCAGCAGCACCGCCAGACAGAGTTGCCCCCGCTGGAGGTCACTCCGGGAGAAGAGCCGGAGCCGCTCCGCATCGTCCTGGAGCGCGGTGCCCGCCTCGAGGGTCGGGTGACGGACTCCGCGGGCCGACCTCTGGCCGAAGCCACGATCCAGCCGGTACAGAAGCGCCAGGACCTGGCCAGCATGATGACCCGCGACTTCCGCGCGGCCCGCACCGACGCAAATGGAGACTTCACCCTCGAAGGGCTCGGCCCCGGGCCGCAGTCGTTCGAAGCTTCGCACTCCGACTACCAGAAGCAGACACTCGACCTCGAGATCCAGGACGCGGGCAACCGCCTCGACTTCCGTCTCGATCCAGGGCTCGAGATCCGCGGCCGCGTGATCGGCCCAAACGGAACGCCGGTCGCCGGCGCACGCATCTCGGCCGACCAGCCCAACGCGGGCATGGTCATCATGGTCGGCGGCCGGGGCGGGGAGGGAGCGGTCACCCGCGACGACGGCACCTTCACGCTGAAGGGTCTCTCGAACGGCGGCTACACGGTCACGGCCAGCAAGAGCGGCTTCGCGTCGGCGAGCACGGAGGACCTCGTGCGTCTCGAAGGCCAGAGTGTGCAGGGAATCGAGCTCGTGCTCGGGACCGGCGCCGCCATCGTCGGCACCGTCTCCGGGGTCGACTTCGACCAGCTCTCGTCGGTGCAGATCATGGCCTTCCAGGCGGGCGGCACCGGCGGGGGTGGCCCGAAGATGGGGGCCGCCACCTACGAGGGCGACTACCGCATCGAAGGGCTCTCTTCCGGCAACTGGATGGTGATGGCGAGCCTCGCCCAGGGCGGGCGCTCGGTACGGCACTCGGTGACCATCGACCCGGGCACCCAGGAGCTCGTGCTCGACCTCGACTTCTCCGGTGGCTACACGCTCACGGGCCAGGTGCTCGGCCCAAACGGACCGATGGCCGGAGTGATGCTCTTCGCGAGTGGCAAGACCACGGGCTCCGGGTCGCAGGGGATGACCGACCAGGACGGTCGCTTCACCTTCGAGGGCCTCGAGGAGGACACCTACGTCGTGGCCACCATCGAAGGCACCGGCATCGGGAGCCAGAAGGAGGTCGAGGTGACCGGCGACACGGACGTGGTGCTCGAGGTGCGCAACTTCCGCATCTCGGGCCGCGTCACGGATCAGGGTGGTACCGCGGTCGAAGGGGCCGCGATCAACCTGCGCTCCCTCGACGACCGGCAGACGATCGAGTTCGGCTTCGGAGCGTCGCCGAGCAGCCAGGCCGACGGATCGTTCCAGATCCGCTCCGTGCAGCCCGGGAAGTACCGCCTCCAGGCGGCCAAAGAAGGCTACGCCAACGCCGTGGCGGACATCGAGCTCACCGAGAACGACCTGACCGGCCTCGACCTCGTTCTCGAGCGGGCCCAGGGGCTCACGCTCACAGTGCGCACGGCCAACGGAACCCCGGTGCAGCGCATCGACACCGCGCTCCTCGACGGCTCCGGGCAGGCGGTGAGCTTCGGGTCGTATCAGGCCGGCGAGGCCGGAGTCTTCGACCTCAGCTCCGCGCCTGCCGGCTCCTGGAGCCTCCTGGTGCAAGCTCCGGGGAGTGCGGCCCTGACGCTGCCGGTCGACGTACCGGGCGAGCGTATCGATGCCGTGCTGCCGCGCGGCGGCGCCCTTCGGGTTCGTGTGCCTCCGCTGATGGGTCAGGCGACCCTGGCCAAGCTGCGTGTCCTGGATGCGCAGGGCAACCCGTATCGCACGGTGGCCTTCAACCGCGTGCAGACCGAATGGCAGCTGATCGACGGTCTGGGTGACACGGGGCCCGTTCCGGAGGGTGTCTGGACCCTCGAGGTCCGAACCGCCGACGAGTCGCAGACCTGGACGACCACGACCCAGGTGGTGGCGGAGACCATCCTCGAGATCGACGTGCAGTAGATCGGCTCGCGCCGAGGCCCCGCGGAGTCTCGGTTTCTACGAATGGTGGCGCGTCGCGCCCACAGGCACGCTCTGTGACACCGAACGAGCCGGAGCACAAGCTCCCCTGCTCCGTCGGCACCCATCCATCGGAGAACCCTCATGGAATTCTTCCCGCTGCCACTCGCCATCGTCATCGCCACGGGCCTGTTTGTCGCCTACATGACCCCCACGTGGCTCGCCGTTGCAGCTCGCCTCCCGTCGTCGCCGGTGGTGGGAGTCGTGAACATGGTCACCGGATGGACTATCCTCGGGTTCATTCTCTGCCTGGCCTATGTCGCCGACGAGGCGTTCCGCCACGATGTCGCGCGCGACGCCGCAGCAGCAGGCGGAGACGACCGGGACGACGCAGAACCAGCCTACGAGCCGAGGTCCGCCTTGGCTGCCTGACCGAGGACACGAGATGACGAGCACTGTCGATGGAACCACGCACGAGGACACACAAGGCTCCGACCCCTCGATTCGGAGCATCCTCGTCGCCATCGACGCTTCCGCGGAGTCTTCCGCTGCGGTCGACTTCGCGGGCGTGCTCGTCGAAAGGCTCGGATGCTCGGTCGATGTCCTGACCGTGCGCGAGACCCACTCGCGCGCCGACATGCTGTCCAATCGGCTGGAGCGTGTGCTGCACGCCGACGACGAGGCCGCCCTCGCCCGCGCACGCAAGCGCATCGAGGAGGTCGCCGGCACGAAGACCGATGTCTCGACACACGCCGAGACCGGCAGTGCCGGCTCCGTGGTTCCTGCGTTCGCCGCGCGTGAGGGCAACGACCTCATCCTGCTCGGCAGCCGGCACAACGCGGCCCCGAGGCTCACGACGTTCGGCAGCGCGAGCGCCCAGATCATCCGCCATACCGAAGTCCCCGTGCTCGTGGTGCCCCACGACCCGCCGTCCGGCATCGGGCGGATCGGCATCGCCCTGGGCAGCACGGAGACCCCGGTGCCGGCGCGGGCGACCCTGCGCGCGATGGCGCGCGTATTCGACGCTGGCTTCGTCGTGCTGCACGTCGCCGACGATCCAGGTGAGCCGGCGGGGCCATGGGAGGCCGCCAAGGAGCAGCTCGCCTCGGCCCTCCAGCGCGACGATCTCGAGGTGGTCCGTGCTCTCGACGGCAACGATCTCAGCCGCGCCCTGCACGACCTGGTGCAGCGGGCCGAGGTCGACCTGCTGTGTATGGTGCGCGGCAAGCACGGTGCGCTCGAGGACCTGCTCGCGCGCAGCCAGACGCTGCGCGAGTCGTTCGACTGCCCCGTTCCGCTGCTCATCCTGCAGGGCGGAACCGGCTAGCGGCGCGGTCGACCCTACCGGCAGACCGCGCGGGGCCGGAAGCGCCTACACGAGGCCGCCGAGAGCGTGGCCGATGGCGTAGGCCGCAGCGGCCGCCCCACCTCCCACCACGAGCACCTCGAGCCCGGAGCGCCACCAGGACTCCCCGACGACGCGGCCCTTCGCCGCTCCGAGGGCGAAGAACGTGCCGAGCGCCAAGGCGAGGCTGGGCCCGAAAGGCGACTCGATCTGGGCGCCGAACAGCGCCGCGGCTACGAAAGGAACGAGAGGAGCGGCGCCCGCGACGCAGAACGCCGCAAACGTGACGACGCCGGCCCCGAAGGCCGAGCGCGGCTCGGTCGGCAGGCCAAACTCCTCCACCATCATCGTGTCGATCCACACGCGGCGCTCCGAGGTGATCGCGACCACGACGCTGTCCAGGGCCTCGCCCTCGAGCCCCTTGCGTCGGAAGATCTCGCGCACCTCGGCCACCTCTCCGGCCGGGAAGGCGTCGATCTGGTCCGACTCGGAGCGGCGCACCTTCGCCACGAGCTCGTTCTCGGCCCGGGTACCCAGGTAGTTGCTGGCCCCCATCGACAGCCCGTCCGCGACCAGGTTGGCGATCCCGAGAACGGCAACCACCGACTCCCGCAGATCGGCACCGGCCACCCCGGCCACGATGGCGAAGGTGGTCACGACGCCGTCGACCGCGCCGTACACCGAGTCGCGCAGCATCCCATGCGACGACGGAGCGTCCAGTCGCCTCTGGATGCTCTCGGGGGTGTGCTCTTCGCGGAGGAGCTCGGTCGGGGGGCTGGGGTCGTGCATGGGGTCACTCTCGGAGACGCAGGAGGGTGGGCCAATGAGGGAAAACACGCACTGGAAGGTGGCGTTGCGACGGCGTCGCGGGCCGCTAAGATAGGCCGCCTCACACAGAAGACACTGCACCTTGCTGGGCCCCCAGCGGCGGTGATTCCCAGCGACCCCCCTGTGCTCCCACGGCATCGCGGAGCATACCTAGGAGACCCCATGACCGAACTCACGCAGTCGGTGAGCCTCGAGAAGCGCGACGACGTCGCCCTCGTGTGGATCGACAATGCCCCTGTCAACGCTCTCAGCTACCACGTCCGCCAGGGAATCCTCGACGGCATGACGCAGGCCGCCGCAGACGACGAAGTCTCGGCGATCGTGCTGATCTGCAAGGGCCGCACGTTCATCGCCGGCGCCGACATCACCGAGTTCGGTAAGCCGCCCAAGGAGCCGGGGCTGAAAGAGCCGCAGGACGCCATGGAGAACTGCCCGAAGCCGGTGATCGCGGCGGTCCACGGAACGGCTCTCGGCGGCGGCCTCGAGGTCGCGATGTGCGCCCACTACCGCGTCGCTGATGCCAGGGCGAAGTTCGGGCTGCCCGAGGTGAAGCTCGGCCTGCTCCCGGGCGCCGGCGGCACCCAGCGGCTCCCGCGCGTGACGGGCGTGCAGAAGGCGCTCGAGATGATGACGAGCGGCAACCCGATCGGCAGCAAGGAGGCCCTCGAGTGTGGCCTCATCGACGAGATCGTCGATGACCTCGAGGCGGGAGCGATCGCGTTCGCCAAGAAGGTCGTCGCCGAAGGCCAGCCGCTCAAGCGCATCCGCGACCGCGACGAGAAGCTCGCGGAGGCCAAGTCGAACCCCGAGATCTTCGCCGAGTTCCGCCGCAAGATCGCCCGCAAGACCCGCAACTTCGAGGCGCCGGAGCTCAACATCCAGTGCATCGAAGCCGCGGTGTCCCTGCCCTTCGACGAAGGCCTCGCGGTCGAAGGCAAGAACTTCATGAAGCTGATGACCGGCACGCAGTCGGCCGCGCAGCGCTACTACTTCTTCGCGGAACGTGAGGCTGCCAAGGTGCCCGACGTTCCCAAAGACACGCCGACCGTCGACGTGAAGCGCCTCGGCGTGCTCGGTGCCGGCACGATGGGTGGCGGCATCTCCATGAACTTCGTGTCGCGCGGCATCCCGGTGACCATCGTCGAGCGCGATCAGGAAGCGCTCGAGCGCGGCCTCGCCGTGGTGCGCAAGAACTACGAGCGCACCGCGCGCTCGGGCCGCATCTCCATGGACGACGTCGAGAAGGCGATGGGCCTGTACAACGGCGTCACCGAGCGCGAGGCGCTGGGCGACTGCGACATGATCATCGAAGCCGTGTTCGAGGACATGGAGCTCAAGAAGAGCATCTTCGCGGACCTCGATGCGATTGCGAAGCCGGGAGCCATCCTGGCCACGAACACCTCCGCACTCGACGTGAACGAGATCGCCTCGGCGACGTCGCGCCCGGAGGACGTGATCGGCATGCACTTCTTCTCGCCGGCCAACATCATGCGGCTGCTCGAGGTCGTGCGCGGCGAGAAGTCGTCGGCGTCCACCATCGCCACGGCGATGGGCATGGGCAAGGCCGTCGGCAAGATCCCGGTGCTCGTGGGCGTGTGCCACGGCTTCGTCGGCAACCGCATGCTCTTCATGCGCGGGATCGAGGCCAACAAGATCATTCTCGAAGGCGCCACGCCCTGCGCAGGTCGACAAGGTCATCTACGACTTCGGCTTCCCCATGGGTCCGTTTGCGATGTCCGACCTCGCCGGCCTCGACATCGGCTGGAAGGAGTCGGAGTCGAAGAGTGAGACCATCCGCGACATCCTCTGTGAGAGCGGTCGCCGCGGCCAGAAGAACGGCAAGGGCTACTACATCTACGACCCCGAGACCCGCGCCTCGGCGCCGGACGAGGAGGTCGAGCAGATGATCCGCGACTTCGCGGCCAAGCAGGGTGTCGAGCAGCGCGAGGTCACCGATCAGGAGATCCTCGAGCGCTGCCTCTACCCGATGGTCAACGAGGGCGCGAAGATCCTCGACGAGGGCATCGCCATCCGCTCGTCCGACATCGACGTGGTGTGGATCAACGGCTACGGCTGGCCGATCTACCGCGGCGGCCCGATGTTCTGGGGCGACACCGTCGGTCTCGGCGAAGTGGCGGAGAAGATCAAGGAGTACCACTCCTCGCTCGGTGGCGACCACTGGGCCATCTCCCCGCTCCTCGAGCGCCTGGCCTCGGAGGGCAAGACCTTCCAGCAGGCTTAGTGTGCTCGGCGTGGTGGTACCACGCCTCCGCGCACTCGTGTCGATGCTCCGTTCGGCTTGCGCCGAACTGCGCGCAGCGGGCTTCGCCCGCGCTTGCCCGGAGTGCTCGGCGTGGTGGTACCACGCCTCCGCGCACTCGTGTCGATGCTCCGTCGGCTTGCGCCGACTGCGCGCAGCGGGCTTCGCCCGCGCTTGCCCGGGTGCTCGGCGTGGTGGTACCACGCCTCCGCGCACTCGTGTCGATGCTCCGTCGGCTTGCGCCGACTGCGCGCAGCGGGCTTCGCCCGCGCTTGCCCGGGTGCTCGGCGTGGTCACTACCACGCCTGCGCGCACTCGTGTCGATGCTCCGCATGACTGGAGCGCAGGCTGGTCTCCACCAGCCGAACACCTGTAGGGTGGGGGCAGGAGCACGAACCCCAGCCAGAGGAGGAGACCATGGAGAAGGTGTTACGACTCATCGCGGCGGTGGCCCTGCTGTTCACACTCGGAGGAGCCTCCGCGGGAGCTTCCTCGACCGACGTCGACCTGAAGGCGCCGGACGGCACGGTGCTGAAGGCCACCTACATGTCTCCGGGACGCCCCGGCCCGGCGATGCTCCTGGTGCACCAGTGCAACATGGACCGCTCGTCCTGGAGCGGCATCGCCCAGCAGCTCGTCGAAGCGGGGGTGCACGTTCTGACGCTCGACCTGCGCGGCTTTGGCGACAGCGGCGGCAAAGGCATCCGCGACGCCGGCGGATTCCCCAACTTCCTCGCCACGGCAAAAGGTGATGTCGACCTGGCCTACGAGTACCTCGTCGCACAGTCCGGCGTCGACAGCTCCCGCATGGCCGCCGGTGGCGCGAGCTGCGGTGCCATGCTGACGGCCGATCTGGCGTCACGCCAGAAGGGGGTCAAGGCGCTGATGCTGCTCTCGGGCCCGCCGAGTGAGGCCGCCGTCGCGCACATGGCGAAGACCGCAGACCTCGCGGTCTTCGCTGCGGCGGCGACCGGAGACGCGGTCACACCCGGCGTTGCCGACGCTCTCCGGGGTGCGGTGGAAGGGTCGCCTCATGCACGCTCGACCGCGAAGATCTACGAGGGCACCGAGCACGGGCTGCCGATGTTCGAGAAGAACCCGGAGCTCGAGCCGGCGATCGTCGCCTGGCTCAAAGGAGAGCTGACGGAAAGCTGACTCCGAAGCTAGGTGCGACGGCCTGCGAGCCCCGCTCACTCGGCGCGCAGGCTCTGCACCGGGTCCACCCGGGCAGCGCGCAGCGCGGGTCCGAGCGCCGCGCCGTAGAGACACACGGCAACCAGTCCGAAGGCCTGCGCGAGCACTCCAGGCGACAGCACGTCGGCACCCGGGAGTAGGACGCCGAGCCACCGCAGCAGCGCAAGGCTCGCCACCATTCCGAGCAGGACACCCACCACAGCGAGCCACGCGCCGTCGCGCAGCACGAGCCTCCGAATCTGGCGAGGAACGGCGCCCAGCGCGACGCGCACGCCGAACTCTCGTGTGCGCCCCTCCGCGATCAGACGCACCACGCCGAACAGTCCGAGGGAGCCCAGCAGCACCGACGCAACCGCGAAGACCAGGAAAAGGGCCGAGAGTCTCCTCTCGACCCACGTGCCGGTGGCTCGAAGCTCCTCGAACGTCACGTGGTCCAGCGACGCGACCAGAGGATCGGTGCGACCGAGCGCCTCGTCGATGGCACGAAGAGCGCCGCTGGCGCCGGGGCGCGCTCGAGCGACGACCCAGCCCCCTCCTCCTCCGGGAAAGGTCGCCGCCGTGTACACCACCGGCGAGGAGTCGCGCGAGACCTCTTCGACGACCCCGACGATCCGACCGGTCACCGATCTCCGTGCCGGAGGCGGGCTCGAGAACGATCTCGATACCGACGGCATCGGCACTCGCGCCGAGACGCTCGGCGAGACGCCGACTCACGACGACAGGCAGCGGACGATGAGCGGCCCGCTGTTCCTCTTCCGCGGCCTCGAAGGTGCGCCCCGCCAGCTGAGCGAGGCCCAAGGTCCGGAAGTAGCCCGGCGAAACGACGAGCGTCGCAGACGTAGGGCCCTCCGGCACGTCCATGGAATTCCGGGAGGCGTGGCGCACGCTGCTCTCACCCAGCCAGTAGCCTCGGTACGCGGCTCGCTCGAGCCGCGGATCAGCCTCCAGACGGCCCAGGAACGTCCGCCAGAACTGGAGACGCTCGGCGGGCGTCGTCTGGTCTGCCTGGTAGGCGTTGATCATCGTCTGCGAGAGTCCGCCCACCTCGAAGTTCGTCTCTTCCAGAAGCACCTCCCGCGTGCTGCGCACCACGAGAGCCGTACACAGCGTGAGCGCAAAGGCCAGCGCCACCTGGACCACGACGATGGATCGAGCGAGCGAGCCCGTCCGGGCGGTGTCGGTGGCCCGCGAGCTCTGCTGCCGCAGAGCGCGCGCGAGAACCGACACCGAAGGCACCAGGCCTGCGAGCAGCGTCGCCAGCAGTGCTGCCGCACAGCCGAACAGCACGGACCGTTGATCGAGGTGCACATGGATCCAGAACTGCTGAAACTGCGTACTGCCGCGCACGAGCTGCTGACCGGCAACGCGCGTGAGCACCGCTGCCAGCGCGACCCCGGCGATGGAAGCCGCTCCCACGACGACCATCGACTCGAGCACGAGATGCCGGAGCACCGCGACCTTGCTTGCGCCGAGCGCACGCCTGAGCTGCAGGTCGGGCTGGCTCCGCAGACCGGCCGCGAGGCGCAGGTTGGCTGCGTTGGCACACGCGGCCAAGAGCAGTACGAGTGACGCCACCAGCACTCCCCAGAGTGCGCGCTCCACCCGATCGTTGGTCACGACCTCCGTGTAGACCCGCACGTGGACCTGCCGGGGCTCGTCGAGCGGCCGCTGATTGTCGAGAGCGGCACCCCAGGTGGCAAGCTGCGCCTCCGTCGAGCGTCTTGACCTCGACGGCAAGAGCTTGCCCACGGCGAAAAGAGGCATTCCCGACCACGCCCTGCCTTCGAAACGGAAAGGAGCCCAGACCTCCTGGCGGACGGGAAAGTGGAAGCCCGGGGGCATCACCCCGACCACCGTCATCTCTTCGCGGTTGAGGACGACGGTCTCCCCGAGGACGTCTTCCCCACCTCCGAACTGTCCCTGCCAAGTGGCGTAGCTCAGGACAGCCACCAACGGAGAGCCGGGCGCTCCGTCCTCGGGCTCGAAGCCGCGACCGAACAGCGGCTCGACTCCGAGGAGGCGGAACAGGTTCGTCGTGACGTAGGTCGCGGTCAGTCCCTTGGAGCCCGACCCGGGTCGCGTCAGGACCGCGTTGAGGGTCCGGAAACCGCCCAGGCCCTCCAGACCCTCAGCGTGCTCCTTCAGATGCCGGAAGTCCTCGACCGGCATGGGCCAGTCGGGGCCCCCCGTGGATGCCACAGTCACCACGCGGTCGCCGTCCGGAAAAGGCAGACCGCGGAGAAAGACGCCGTCCAGAACGCTCCACATGGTCGTTGACAGACCGATGCCGAGCGCCAGCAGCACAATCGGGGCCGCTGCGCCGCGGGGGTCACGCAGCAGACCGCGCAGGACGGCTCGCATCTCGAAGAGGAGGTCAGGCATCGCCTCCCATTCTGCAGAAACAAGGCCAGCTCCGGCCTCGGGGCGAGTCCTCGAGAACGAACCACGGCCGTGAGGGGAGTCGCCGCTCAAGGAGGGAGCAATGTCGTCAGACAAGGCGTGCCGGATCGGACAGCCGGACTCTCCGATCGGATACGGCGCCCCGAGCGAACGTGCTCCAGCCGCACACGGGCTGGCCGCCCGAGGCCAGGGCCAACAAGCCGACGGTCAGTCTGCGTAGGGATCGATGCCAAGCACCCGGCGCCCGATCCGCGTGCGGCACACGTCGGCCGTCGGTTGCATGAGGTGCCCGGCCTGGGCGTCGCGGATGTAGCGCTCCAGCGGGTAGCGCTTCGACAGCGCCCGGCCGCCGCACACCTCGAGCGCGAGCGTCGCCACCTCGCGCGCCGTGTTGCAGGCCTGATACTTGGCGATCTGGAAGGCCTGGCTCGCGTCGAGTGGCGCCAGGGTGTCGCCGGCAATCGCGGCCTTCTCGACCAACGCTTCCGCCGCCGCGACGGAGACCGCCATCTCGGCCGCAGCCCGCTGCGCGGCGGGGCGATGCGAGATCGGGTCGTCGCGACCCGCAAAGACGGTCTTCTTCGCGTACTCGGCCGTGAACCGGAAGGCCGCGTCGGCCACGCCCAGGTAGATCGCGGCGTAGCCGGGTGTGAAGTACTCCTGCATGCCGCTCCGCGGCAGGGCACCCGGAGCGCCGGTCTCGAGTGCCGGATCCACCTCCACCTGGTCGAAGGTGATGGAGTTCGACGCGGTCGCGCGCATGGCCATGACGTCCCAGTCGTCGTGCACGGTGATTCCGGAGCGATCGGCCGGCACCAAGACGCTGCGGTAGCAGTCGGGCGCCTCCCGCTTCGCGTCGTACCCGAACACGTGGTACCAGCGCGCCGCCGTCGACAGGGAACAGAAGTGCTTCGTGCCGTCGACCACCAGCACGTCGCCGCGCTCCTCCACCGTCGTCTGGATCTGGAAGCTCGTGCGCAGGCTCATCTGCGGCTCGTTCGTGAGCGTCGCGACCAGCGCGCCTTCGTCGACCACCGCACGGAAGATCTTCGCCTTCAGATCCTCGCTCCCCAACGCGCCCAGGAAGCGCAGGATCACCGCGTGCATGTTGAACGCATTGGCGGTCGAGCCACAGCCACGCGCGAGCTCACGCAGGCAGGCGAGGTAGGTCTCCCAGGAGGCGCCCGCGCCGCCGTACTCTCGCGGCACGGTGAGCGCGAGGAGCCCGCAATCGTGCAGGTCGCGGAAGTTCGCGGCAGGGTGCACGCCCTCGCGATCGTGCTCTGCGGCGCGCTCCAGGAACGGCCCGTCGGCGAGCGCGCGGGCCGAGGCGAGCAGCTCTTCTGGGTCGATGCGGGTCATCTTCGTTGGTGGCACTCCTCAGCTCGACTGGACCGGCAGCTCAGGGAGCTCCGGGCTCAAAGAAAAACCTGGCGGAGGCCACCCTACCTGCTCCGAACGGCGGTGCCCGACTCGCACACCTGAATCGAAGCCGACACGTCCGGGGCGGCTACCGTCGACGACATGCCGCACGACGTCCTTGCGGAACGAGGCCGGGTGACTTCAGGCGCGGTGCCGATGCGGACGCATGGAAACGTGGAGTGAGACAATGGTCCAACCATTCACTCGGTCAGCTGGAGGCGCCATGAACAAGGCTCACACCGTCAGAGACCCCGGGGAAGGTCGCAAAGCCGCACAACGAAGGGTGCTCCTGCTCTCCGCACTCGCACTGACCGTGGCAGGCACCGCTGTGGCCCAGACCAAGCGCCCCGACCTCTCCGGCATGTACGACACGGCGACTCTGACCCCACTTGTCCGTCCGCCGCAGTTTGGCGACCGGCTCGTGCTCACCGCCGAGGAGGCGCAGAACATCACGGAGCACTGGCAGACGAACCTGGCGAAAGACTACGCGCCGAGCGACCCGAACCGCGAGGCGCCCCCCGAAGGCGGCGTCGGCATCTACGCACCCGAGTTCACGGGGGCCGCGGGCAAGGTGGGGGGCTACAACGCCTTTTTCGTGGACATCGGCGACGGCACTTTCGAGCTCGACGGCGAGTTCCGCACGTCCATCATCACCGAGCCGAAGAACGGGCAGCGCCCCCCTCTCTCCGAGCTCGGCCAACGGATCCACCGCGAGACGGAGCCGTATCGCCACGAGAACACCGGCACGGCGTGGTGGATGCACTTGGGCGAAGGTCCGTACGACGATCCGGAGCTCCGTCCTCTGCAGGAGCGCTGCCTGCTCAGCCGCTCGCGCTCGGGCCCTCCGACCCTGCCGGCCATGTACAACAACCTGAAGCGGGTCCTCCAGACCGACACCCATCTGATGATCCTCGCCGAGCAGATCCACGACGCCCGCATCATCCCGCTGAACGTGGAGCGTGACGAGAACGCGCCACCCGAGTGGATGGGCCAGTCGATCGGCCGCTGGGAGGGCGACACCCTGGTGGTCGAGACCACGAATTTCCTCGAGACGAAGTCCGACCGGCGAACACGACGGGATCTCCGCGTGGTGGAGCGCTTCTCGCGCATGAGCGACGAGGCGCTGCTCTACAGCTTCACGGTGTACGACCCGCGCCACACCGAGCCCTGGAGTGGTGAGTACCCGTGGCCCGCCACGACACACAAGCTCTACGAGTACGGCTGCCACGAGGGGAACTACTCGTTCGGCGGCATCCTGCGCGGGGCCCGACTGCTCGAGGGTGAGGCCAAGGCCCAGCACTGAGGCCGCGACCACCGCTCAGTTCGCCCCCCGCGCCGGCACCGTTCGGAACCCGGCGGTCGGCAAGCTCTCAACTCCGTCACCAGCCACCTTCGGACGCAGATCGCAAACGTTGACAAATCGGTTTGTCCGGACAATCATCTTCCCATGCAACCCGTTCAGCTCGTCTCGGCAGCCCATCAGGCCCGCCACCTTCTCCACGACCTGCGTCGCCGGGTCCTCGACCTGGCCGCGACCCCGAGGTCGGCCACGGAGATCGCCGCCCAGCTCGGCGAGCCGCGACAGAAGATCAACTACCACGTCCGCGAGCTCGCCCAGGCCGGGCTCCTCCGCCACGCCGAAGAGCGACGCCGAGGCAATCTGATCGAGCAGCGTTACCAGCGCACGGCGCGCACCTACGCCCTTTCCGCGGACCTCCTGGAGCAGCTCGCATCCACTCCCGATGCCGTCGAGGACCGTGCGAGTGCGGGCTACCTCCTCGCCCTGGCAGGTCGAACGCAGGCCGAGGTGGGGAGATGGATGGAGATGGCGGCGCGCGAAGAGAAGCGCCTGGCGACACTCTCGCTCGACCTGGAGGTTCGCTTCAGCTCGCCGACGCAACGTGCTGCCTTCGCGTCCGATCTGGCGTCGACTCTCGCCGACCTCGTCGAGCGCCATTCGACACCGCCGGCCGAGGCCGAAGAGGAGCGCCCCTACCGGGTGGTCGTCGGCTGCTATCCGCGCCCGCGAGACACATCCGCAGACGAGGAGTCTCACCCATGACCAAGAGTGATCGACCGCGACCCCAGGATGATTCCGCCGCCCCCAAAACACCCGAGAGCGCGGCTGGAACCCCTTGGCGCGACGAGAGGACGCTCCGCGTCGAGGTGAGCCCGGACCGCCTCTGGCGCGCGTTCACCGACCCCGAGATCCTGACCGGGTGGTTCCCCGACGAGGCGCGGGGCACGGTCGAGCCCGGCGGCGAGCTCGTGCACGTGTGGCGCGACTTCGGCTTCGAGATGGCCCACGAGGCCGTGGAGGTCGAGCCGGGGCGGCGCGTCGTCTTCCGCGCCATCGGCCCCGGCGGAGCCCCTTTCCTCCAGGAGATCGTGATCGAGCGCGACGGCGCGGCGAGTGTGCTGCGGCTGATCCACTCGGGCTTCAGCAAAGGCGCCGACTGGGACGGCGACGTCGACGCCACCGACTCGGGGTGGCAGTTGGCCCTGGCACTGCTCCGGCACTACCTGGAGAACTACTTCGCGCGGCCGCGCGACACCTTCCAGCACTTCGTTCCCGTGCCGGTCGAAGTGACCGACGTCGCGCCGTGGTTTCGCGAGAGCGTGCACCTCTGGCTTGGGCCGGCCGATCCGGCACCGACCGGAGGCGTCGGCGACGCCGTGCGGGTCGACCTCGGCGACGGTCACACTCTCGAGGGCCAGATTCTCGCCTGGAGCGGCACCGAGCTCGAGCTTTCGTGGCGCGAGATCGAAGGGGTCCTCGAGCTCAAGGCCTTCCCCGGCCCCGGGGCGACCATGGTGGGCGTGCGTGTCGCCGCCTGGGGTGGCCACGACCTGTCGGCGCAGAAGGCACTGCTCGTGGCGGCCGTCGATCGCCTCGGGGCCGAGCTGGCCCCCACCTGAGCCCCGTCGGGTCTTCGCCCGGAGGCTCTACTCGCGGACCTGACCGGTGCCGCGGGCCACGTACTTGTAGATGGTCAGCTCTTCGAGGGCCATCGGACCGCGCGCATGCAGCTTGTCCGTCGAGATGCCGATCTCGGCGCCGAAGCCGAACTGACCGCCGTCGGCAAACCGGGGTGACGCATTCCAGAGCACCGTGCTCGAGTCGACGGCAGCGAGGAAACGCTCTGCGGTCGCCTCGTCCTCGGTCACGATCGCGTCCGTGTGGCTCGACCCCCACCGCGCGATGTGATCGGCGGCCTCTGCGTCGGAGCTCACGACCTTCACGGCGAGCACGAGCGCCAGGTACTCGGCCGGCCAATCGGCTTCGGTTGCAGGGACCACGTCCGGAACGATGTCCCGCGTGGCCTCGCACCCGCGCACCTCGACGCCGGCCTCCCGCAGCTCGGGAACGTGCCGCTCGAGAAACGTCTGCGCCACGTCGCGATGCACCAGGAGCGTCTCCATCGCGTTGCATACACCCGGTCGCTGCACCTTCGCGTTGAGCGAGATGCGCGACGCCATGTCGAGATCGGCCGCGCGATCCACGTAGACATGGCAGATCCCGTCGTAGTGCTTCAGCACCGGCATGCGCGCCAGCGACACGACCGTCTCGATCAGCTGATGGCCACCCCGGGGGATGATCAGGTCGAGCGCCTCGTCGAGCTCCGCCATGTGGCGCACACCCTCGCGGTCGGTTGCCGGCACCAGCTGGACACACCCTGCGGGCAACCCTGCACGACGCAGACCCTCCTGCAGCGCGACGCCAAAGGCCTGATTGCTGTGGAACGCCTCGGAGCCTCCGCGCAGCAGAACCGCGTTGCCGGCCTTGAAGCAGAGGGTGGCCGCGTCGACCGTCACGTTGGGACGCGACTCGTAGATGATGCCGATCACCCCGATCGGGGTGCGGCGCTTCTCGACCTGCACACCCTGGGCGGCGCTCCACGAACGGATGACCTGACCCACCGGGTCGTCCAGTGCCGCCACCTCGCGCACCGCCCGGATCACGCCCGACAGGCGCTCTTCGTCGAGTCGCAGGCGATCGACCATGGCGCCGGTGAGCCCGCGCTCCTCTGCAGCCGTCACGTCCCGCCGGTTGGCTGCGAGCACGGTCGCTTGCGCCTCCTCGAGCGCCACAGCCATGTGCTCCAGCGCGGCGTCCTTTTCGCTTCGCCCGAGAACACTGAGAACACGGGCCGCCTGCTTGGCGGCAGCGCCCTGGAGCCGAATCGCCTCGCCCAGGTCTGTCGCCGCAGGCTTCTCTGCCGAAAGAGTCATCCGGGCACCTCCACACGGTCGCGCGACGGCGCGGTCGGAAAAAGCGTTCCGGGCCCCGGGTCGCCGGAGCACCGTGCCATCGCAGCTTCGAGAACGTCGGGGCGACGCCCATGAGCGATCACCGCGTCGATCCCGGCTCGTACCGCCGTCTCCACGGCCATCAGCTTGCTCCGCATTCCGCCCACCGAATGCCTGCCGCGCTGCGCGCCCGCCAGGTGGAGCACCTCACCCACGTCCTGCACCTCGCCGATGACGTCACCCGATCCGTCGGGGTTGACCGCCAGACCGTCGACGGTGCTCAGCAGGATCAACCGTCTCGCGCCACACAGCACGGCCACCTCGGCCGAGAGCTCGTCGTTGTCGCCGAACTTGATCTCCTCCACCGCGACGGAATCGTTCTCGTTGACGATCGGGATCACCGACTCCTGACGCAGCAGCACGTCCAACGTGTTCTTCGCGTTGCGGTAGCGCAGACGGCTGTCGAGATCCTGGTGCGTGAGGAGCAGCTGGGCCACCTTCAGCCCGCGCTCGCCGAAGCAGTTCTGGTACACCTGCATCAGGCGCGACTGGCCGATCGCGGCCAGCGCCTGGACCTCGGCCAACTGCCCCGGGCGCTCGCGGAGCTCGAGCTCCATCAGCCCAGCGGCGATCGCACCGCTCGAGACGAGCACGACCCTGACGCCGCGTGCGTGGAGCGCCGCGATCTGATCGACGAGCGAGGCGATCTGGCCCAGGTCGAGAGACAGCCCGTCCACCGAGGCCAGCACACCACTGCCCAGCTTCACGACGACGCGGTCGCCCGCGACGGGGATGGGAGCCATCTCGCTCATGGTGCGCGGATTATGGCGCAAAGCAGTACACCCTCGGCAGTGCGCGGTGCGGCTCGCGCCTCAGCGTTCTGCGTCGTCGTCGCCCTGCTCCGAAACGGTCACGCTGGTCGCGAGCTGCTCTCGCACCTCGTCCAGCAGCGTGGTGTGCTCGTCGTCGAGGGTTGCGACGATGTCGTCGATGCCGCCCTTCGGAATGGCGACATGGCACACGGGATCGCCCGGGGTCACGGCGGGCGACGTGGTCAGTCCAATCACGACCCCGTCGTCCCGCGAGGTGATCGCGCCGACCTCGCGCCCCAGCAGATCCGTGCAGGTGGCCACCACCTGACCCTCCTCCACGGCATCGCCCGGCGCCACGTGGTACTCGAGCAGGCCGCCGACGTTCGACCGGAGCCAACGCGTCTCGCGCACCAGCACCTGGAACGCGGGTCGCGTGATCTCCCCGTCGCACAGCCCGAGCTCGACGAGCACGTTCACGATGCCGCGAATGCCCACCGCTACCACCCCCGGCTCGGCTTTGCCCACTTCGCCCCCTTCCAGCACGATCGTGGGGCACCCCGCCTTCGTCGCCGCCTGCCGCAGCGACCCTTTCGGGCCCTTCCCGTCGACGATCACCTCGGTTCCGAACGCCACGGCAAGCCGGCGGACGCCCGGATCAAACAGGTCGCCACGCACGTTCGGGAAGTTGGTGCGATGCGCGGCCCCCGTGTGGAGGTCGATGCCGAAATCGGAGCGAGCCACCAGGGTCTCGAAGATGCGGTTCGCGAGCCGGGCCGCGCCACTCCCCCGGCGCGTGCCGGGGAAGCTGCGGTTGAGGTCGCGGCGGTCCGGTAGGTAGCGGCTGCGCCGCTCGAAGCCGAGCACGTTCACGACCGGCACGAGAATCAGCGTGCCACGCTCCAGGTCCGGCAGCTCGCCCCGCAGGAGGCGGCGGACGACACCAACGCCGTTGAGCTCGTCGCCGTGAACCGCACCGGTGACGAAGACACAGGGGCCCGGCTGCCGGCCCCGCACGACACACACGGGCAGCTTCACGTCGAGGCCGGTCGGACTCTGCGAGACCGGAATCTCGAAGTCTTCCCGCGTGCCCAACGCCACTCGGCGTCCGGCGAACTCGAAGGGGTCAGGCAACGGGGATCTCTCGCTTCTTCCTGCGACGGCGCCGCTTGCGATCTGGCACGAGGGCCTTGAGTGCCTGGGTGCGGCCGAAGCACAGCAGCCGGTCGCCGACGCGGAGCTCCAGCGACCCTCGCGGCACGGCCCACACCTCGCCCTCCCGGGTCACGCTGAGAATCGTCACGTCCTGCTCGGCGAGCCCGCAGTCGGCGATGGTCTTCCCAGCGAGCACGGAGTTGCGCGGCACTGGAAACTCGGCCACGGCAAAGTGGTGGGACACCGTCAGACGCTGCCGGATGTCGAGCTCCGGGAACTTGATCTGGTCGATCACGTAGTCGGCAATTGCGCCCGCGACGTCGATCCCCGTCGCCCGCTCGATGCCTTGGAGCCCGGGCGAGGAGTTCACCTCCATCACCTGCGGACCGCTCGACGACTCGAGCATGTCCACACCTGCGACCCGGAGCCCGAGGATCTGCGTGGCGCGCACCGCGGTGCGCGCGTAGCGCTTGTCGAGCTCGATGGGCTCGGCACGGCCGCCACGGTGCACGTTGCTGCGAAACTCCGTTCCCTGGGCCACCCGACGCATCGCCGCGACGACCCGGTCACCGACCACGATGGCGCGCACGTCGCGGCCACTGCTCTCGGCCACGAACTTCTGCAGCAGCACGTCCTGCTTCGCGCCGCGCAGGGTCTCCACGATGGCCTCGGCGATCTTCGCCTCCTCCGCCAGGATCACGCCGACTCCCTGGGTACCCTCGAGCAGCTTGATGATCACGGGCGCACCCCCGAGGCGCTCGATCGCGGGGAGCACGTCGATGCGGCGGCTCACGAACTCGGTGGGCGGAATGCCGATGTCGTGGCGCGCGAGGAGCTGCAGGCTGCGCAGCTTGTCGCGCGAGTTCGAGATGCCGAGCGCCGAGTTCGCGGAGAACACGTCGAGCTGCTCGAACTGACGCACCACGGAGGTCCCGAAGTACGTGATCGACGCTCCCACGCGGGGAATGATGGCGTCGGGGATCGAGATCTCCTCACCCCGGTAGAAGATCGCCGGCGTCTCTTCCTCGAGCGACACCGAGAAGTCGGCCGTGTCCATGACCTTGGCCACGTGGCCCCGCGCACGCACGGCCTCGACGAGACGCTTGGTGCTGTACAGCCGCGAGTTGCGGGACAGAACCAGCACCCTCACCGCGCAGGCCTCCCGAAGAGGTACCTGCGTCGCGGGTCGGCGAGGAAGCGGCAGCCGAGCGCCCGCCGACCGATGAGGACCGGGGCGAGCATCTGCTCGCGTGAAACGAGAACCACCTCCACAGAGCGCACCTCACCGGCGATCTCGCGCAGGGCCTGCACCACCACACGACGCTGGGCGGAGGAGGGTGGCGGGGGGCTCGAGAGTTCCGACATGACCAGTCCTGAAAGCCCCGCGACCAGGGCGTCCCGGGGGCTCAGAAGTCTATTCTCGGGAGTCGGGCCGGGCCAGCAGAATCATCCACCGGCTAGAATAGGCGGCTGCGCCTCCCCCCGGGTGCTGGGCCTTCTTCTCCCTTCCGCTTCTTCTGTCGTCTCCGCGCCCATGGCCGAATCTTCTTCGCTTCTCCATTCCTACCTCCGCACGGTCACTCGACTGCACCAGATCGAGGCGGTGACGCTCTTCCTGCCTCAGGAGCGCCAGCGGCCCCTCGTCCACGTCGGAGACGGCCTGGCGCCGCCCGAGCTCAGCACGGTCCTGCTCGCGGAGGACTTCGCCTCCCAGGAGAGCAAGAGCCAGGCGCTGATCGCCGCAAGCCGCGACGCGAACTGCCGGCTGGTGCGCCTGAGATCACCCGGACCGGGTGAGGTCGAGCGTCGTCGCGGCGCCGCACCGACCGAGCGGGAGATGGTGCTTGGCCTGCGGCTCGCGGAGCCTTCGCGCCTGCCGACGGGCTCGGTCGCCGAGGCCGACGAAAGCTGGCAGCTGCTGTTCGAGCAGATCGAGATCCTGGCGCGCGCGACACTGCGCCTCGCCCAGATCGTCAACGACCCCGTCACCGGCCTCCCGGGCCGCGTCGCGTTCCAGAGCGAGCTCGACCGCACCTTCGAGGCGAGTCTGAGCGAAGGCACTCCGTTGAGCATTCTGCTGCTGAGCCCGCAGGCGTTCGAGCGGGTGAACGAGCGCTTCGGTCGCGCTTCGGGCGATCGCCTGATGCAGCGGATCGCCACACGCTTCGCGAGCTCTCTGCGTGCCGACGACCCCTCGGCGAAGTACGGCGGGGCCATCCTTGCGGCAGCGCTTCCCGGCACGGACACCTCCGGCGCGATGAACGTGGCCCACAAGGTGCTCGAGACGGTCAGCGGGGACACCTACGATGAGATCGACGCTCCCCTGATCTTCCACGTCGGCACGGTCACCTACGACCCTCGCACCGACGACCGGGTGGTGGTGCTGGATCTGGTCCGGCGCGCCGAGCGCGCCCTCGCCGCTGCCAAGGTCCAGCAGAGGCCGTTCGTCGCCTGGCAGCCTGGCCTGGCCGCTGACCAGCGCGACGCCCTCCGCCGGCTCGACGGCTTCTTCACCGGAGACATCTCGCGCGACTACCGGAGCATGCGACTCCTCTCGGAATCGGTGTCGATGATCGCCACCACGACCGACTCACCCACCCTGGCGCGGCGCACGGTGGAGCTCCTCGTCGGCACCCTGCCGCTCGAGCGTGCCGCGCTCATCGATTGGACAGGTGAGGGGCAGAAGGTGCTCGCCTGGGCCAAGCGCGGGGAAGGCGCCCTGGAGTCCACCGACAACATCCGCCTCACCCCCACAGCGACGCAGATTCTCTTCGACGCCCGCTCGACGGGCGAAATGACGTCGGCCGAGCTCGAGAGCAGCCAGACGCGCGAGGTGGCCATTCCACTCCTCGTTGGTCAGCGCTCCGTGGGCGGACTCTTCGTGGAGGCGAACCCGGAGCTGATGGACGCCACCGACATGAGCATCCTGCGTCCGCTCACGAGCCAGCTCGCCGTCGCCCTGGACCGCGTTCGACTCGAAGAGACGGAGCGCCAGGTGAAGCAGATGGAGGTCGACCGACTCCGCACCGCGGTCCAGCAGACCCAGCTCCTCTTCGGCTCGCAGTCGATGACGAGCCTCGTCGGCCTCATCCGGCGTGTCGCGCCGACCGACGCCACCGTGCTCGTGACCGGCGAGAGCGGCACCGGGAAAGAGCTCGTGTCGCGTACGGTGCACCAGCTCAGTCGACGCGTCGAGAAGCCGCTGGTGGTCGTCGACTGCGCGGCCATCCCACCCACGTTGATCGAGAACGAGCTCTTCGGGCACGAGCGTGGAGCGTTCACGGGAGCGCAGGCCCGGCGCATGGGGCGCCTGGAGGAAGCGGACGGAGGAACGGTCTTCCTCGACGAGATCGGCGAGCTCCCACTCGAGGTGCAGAGCAAGCTGCTCCGCTTCGTGCAGGAGAAGCAGCTGTCGCGGATCGGCTCCACGCGCTCGAAGGCCGTCGACGCGCGCGTGATCGCAGCGACCAACCGCGACCTCGCCGTCGAAGTGGAAGGCGGGCGTTTCCGGGAAGACCTCTACTACCGCCTCAACGTGGTGCGGCTGGAGGTGCCGCCGCTGCGCGACCGCGACGGCGACGTGCGCCTCCTCGCCGAGTCGTTCCTCGAGACCTACAACCGCCTCTACGACAAGCAGCTTCAGCTGTCCGGCGAAGCGCTCGCGGCGATGGAGTCGCACGAGTGGCCGGGCAATGTCCGGGAGCTCCAGAACAAGCTGCAGCAGGCCGTCATCCTCTCCGAAGGGGACCAGGTCCACGCAGCGGCCCTGGGGCTCGTGGGGGAGCCGGCGAGATTCGAGCCCGACCTCCAGCCCTCAGCACCGACCGAGGCCGTGCCGCCGCCGCCGACGGGCGATGCGAGCGCCGCGCTTTCGCACCTCCTCCACGGCATCGTCGGCCAGATCGCGCGGGGCGAGCGCCCCACCGCGCCTCTCGGCCGTTGGCTCACCGAGGACCTGATTCTCGAGGCAGACCGCAGCGCCCGCGGTGTGGCGACGCGCGGTGCTGCACTCCTGGGGATGGCCGACACCACGTTCCGTCGACAGCGTGAGCGCATCCTCACGCAGAGCGCCGCGGGCCTCGTGGCGCGCACCGATGGTTGGAGCGCCGTGGCGGCCGTGATTCAGCACATGGTGGCCCAGCCACCCTCGGCGGCCCTTCCCGAGCACGTCCAGGCGGTCCTCCTCGAGGTGATTGCGCGCCACCTCGCGCACTCGCCGCGCGACGGGGCTGCGGTGCTGGGCGTGAGTCTGCCGACGTACCGCCAGCGCATGGCGGCCCACGACGCCACTTTCTGAGGGGCTGCGCCGAAAATTCGGTGGGGTCCTCCGATTTTTTCCTCGCCATTTCCTTCATCTGGGACGCGGACGGCGCCGAGACTTGGCGACGCTGGAGTCCCTCCGTCTGCCAAGGTCACGGACCTCCGACGGGCCGCGGCAGACGTGGGCAGCTCCTCAGAACTCGTTTGTTTTCAGCGAGATCGGCCGAGCGTAGACCTCCGCGGAACGAGCGTCGACCGGGCGCGTGGTGCGCTCTCGCCACCGTCGGTCGCCCCGTTTCTGGCGTGAGGGGCGAAGTCGGCACACCCATTGCTGGATGGGGTGCCAGGGAGCCGCTTCGGCTCCGAGAGACTCCACGATGAAACGACTCCTTCTGACTCTCCTTCCGGTGGCCACCGTCGGGCTCCTGGGCTGTAGTCTGCAGCCTCAGGAAGCGGTGGCCACCGCCTCCTTTTCTCCGGCTCCCCACCTCGACCAGGTCGAGGACCGGTCCCAGGAGAGCTTCATCGTGCGAGCTGCGTCTCTGCCTGCGGCACGCGACGCCGCGACCCGCGTCGGCGCGCAGATCACCCACGAGCTCGGCGTCATCCGCTCGGTTGCCGCCCTCCTCGACCCGAGCCAGCGAGAGAGGCTCGAGCGAGACCCACAGGTCCTTCAGATCTCAGCCAACGTCGCCACGCGCACCTGGAACGCGACACCCCTGACGAGCGGCATCATCCTCGACACCTTCGACAGCTGGCAGACCGACGCCGGGAGTCACCCCTGGGGTGGCCCGTGGCTCGACCTCGCTCCCGGCCAGGGGCGCAACGCCGACAACGTCCAGCTGATCCAGCCGCGACCGAACGAGGGCCGCCTCCGCCTCGCCTCGCGCGCACACGAGGACCCCTGGCATGGAGCCAACACGCTCGAGCGCGCGGTGAGCCTGCCCCAGGCGTCCCGCGTCGTCCTCAGCCTCCGCTATCGCACGCTGCACCTCGAGCCCGAAGACTCGGTGGCGCTCGAGATCACCGTGGACGGCGGCCAGACCTACACTCTCCTCGGCGAGCTGCGGAGCGGGAGATCGCACGGCTGGAACGACTTCTCCGCCGATGTCAGTCACCTCGCGCCGGCCGCCGCCGCCGTGCGCATTCGCACGACCTTCGTCAATCACGCGGACGACGACGAGGGCGACGACGCCAAGAACCACTCGAAGCATCACGCCGACCGAACCGGCGACCACGAGATCGACATCGCGATCTTCGACGATCTCGCGATCTCCTTCACGAACCACCACCAGATCGCTGGCGGCAGCCAGGTCTCCGCCATCGACGACTTCCGCGGCCCCGGCTACGGCAACGAGGCGGGCTCGATCCCCTGGGCCACCGACTGGATCGAGACGGACGCTTTCGGTCTTCCCCACGCTCCCGACACCACGGGGAGAATCCGCTCGCGGGGCAACGGTCTCGAGATCGGATCCGCGTACAGGGGCGACGGCGCCGAGGTGCATCGCAGCGTGGACCTCTCGGGCGGCTATACGTCGGCCACACTGGAGATCTCCGCGGCGACGTCACGCTTCTCCACCCTGAAGGATCAGCTGGCCGTCGAGTTCTCGGCCGACGGTGAGAACTTCGTGCTCCTGGACGTCCTCTCCGGGGGCACGAGCCAGGACATCCAGAAGGCGTACGACGTCACCGCACATCTGGGGATGGAGTCGACCGTGCGCTTCCGGCCACTCCGCGGGCTCCGCGGCAAGCGCTCGATGACGCTTCAGCACGTGGCCCTGCACGCCTCGTCACTCCAGTCGCGGTCCCACGACACCAGCTACAACCGCCTCATCGGCGCCGACGCGCTCCACCAGCAGGGCATCACCGGCCACGGCGTCACCGTCGCGGTCCTGGACACCGGGTCCTGGGACTGGCACGCACTCACGAACGACACGCAGGGCAAGAACCGCGTGCTCGCTCGCTACGACACGCAGCGCAACCGCGAAGGGCGCGCCAAGGACAAGAACGGCCACGGCACGCACGTCACCAGCATCATCGCCTCGAGCGACGCGACCCCGACCGGCTTCGCCGGCGTCGCACCCGACGTGTCGCTGGTGCAGGTCAAAGCCTTCGACAAGGACGGCCAGAGCACCTACGCGGAGGTCATCGAGGGGCTCGACTGGATCTACCAGCGCCGCGATGACCTCAACATTCGTGTGCTCAATCTCTCGATGGGCGCCGAGGTGAAGAGTCACTACTGGGACGACCCGCTCAATCAGGCCGTCATGGCGCTCTGGGAGGCCGGAGTCGTGGTCGTCGCTTCCGCCGGCAATCTCGGACCGGACCCGATGACGATCGGTGTGCCCGGGAACGTGCCCTACGTGATCACGGTGGGCGCGGCATCCGACGCGGTGACGCCGGGCAACGCCACCGACGACTACCTGACGTCCTTCAGCTCGGTCGGCCCCACGTACGAAGGCTTCGTGAAGCCCGAGGTCGTGGCTCTGGGTGGGCACATGCTCGGCCTCGTCGGCGAAGGCACGGCCCTCTCCAAGAAGTACCCCGAGTGGAAGCTGGAGAACCAGTTCTACATGTCGGGCACGTCACAGTCGGCAGCCGTCGTCAGCGGCACCGTCGCCCTCATGCTGGAGGCTCAGCCCTGGCTCACGGGCGACGAGGTCAAGTGCCGCCTCATGGCGAAGGCCAGGCCCGCAGTGAACGCCAGCGGCGCTCTGGCCTACAGCATCTTCCAGCAGGGGGCGGGCATGGTGAGCGCGTTCGATGCCGTGCACAGTGACCTCACCGGCTGTGGCAACCAGGGCCTCGACGTGCAGGCAGACCTCTCCGGCGCACAGCACTTCATGGGCCCGGCCCGCCAGGACGACGCGGGCAACTTCTACGTCGAGGGGCACGACGGCCAGAGATGGGACGGCAGCTACAACTGGACCGACGGCTTCCTCTGGGCCGACGGATTCCTCTGGGCGGACGGCATGCTGTGGGCCGACGGCATGTTGTGGGCCGATGGAATGCTCTG
The DNA here is from genome assembly GCA_965223385.1 of Candidatus Multivoraceae bacterium. Classification (GTDB taxonomy): domain Bacteria; phylum Acidobacteriota; class Thermoanaerobaculia; order Multivoradales; family Multivoraceae; genus JBCCLJ01. The sequence continues at coordinate 1,177,423 of CBDCWR010000005.1, forward strand.
GGCCGACGGGATGCTCTGGGCGGACGGCATGTTGTGGGCCGATGGAATGTTGTGGACCGACGTCGTGGCAGGAATCAACGTCTGGGTTCCCCAGGAGTAGTCCGGTGACGCTCGCGAGCCCACTCCTTCTCATGCCAGAAACGTCCCCATCTCCCCTCCGCCCGCTGCGCCGCGACGGGGGATCGATGACGGACCCCCTCGCCGGCCTACCGAACCGGGTTCTGTTCCACCGGCTCCTGGAAGAGGCGCTTTCGGACCGACAGCGGTCCCGTGTCGCCGTGTTGTGTGTCCAGCTCACCCGTTTCGACCGCATCACCGCCACCCTCGGCCAACACACCGGCGACCGCCTGCTCGGCAAGATCGCACGTCGCCTTCAGGACAGCCTCCGGCACCGCGACCTCGTCTCCCGCGACGAGGCCTTTGGCAGCGCACTGCTGCGCGACAGCGGTGATCGCTTCACGATTCTGCTGACGGACCTCGAGGACGAAGACGGAGCCGCAGCCGTGGCCACCCGGCTCCTCGGGGCACTCGAGCCGCCCTTTGCGATCGCAGGCCAGGAGCTCGTCGTCGAAGCCAGCATGGGCATCGCGATCCAGGACGCCAAGGGCTCGATTCCAGCCGAGAACCTGCTGCGGCACGCCGAGATCGCCCTGTTCCACGCCAAAGACGAGCGGGAGAGCCAGCACCGCCAGAGCGCGTACCGGTTCTTTGCGAACTCGATGGACACGTCGGTACGCCGCGCCCTGCTCATCGAAGCGCAGCTCCGATCCGCCCTGCAGCACGACCAGCTCCGGGTCGCCTTCCAGCCGATCTTCGAGCCAGGCACCCGCGAGGTGCGGGCACTCGAAGCGCTCCTGCGCTGGCATCACCCCGAGCTCGGGCAGGTGAGCCCCGGCGAGTTCATCCCGATCGCCGAAGAGTCCGGTCTGATCATCGACATGGGCGAGTGGATCCTGCGCGAGGCCTGTGCGCAGGTGCGGCCTTGGCTCGACGCGTCTCCCGACCTGCGTCTCTGTGTCAACGTCAGCGAGGCCCAGTTTCACGACCACCGGTTCGTGCACCGCGTCGAGGCTGCCCTGCGCGAGCTCGAGTTCCCGGCGGCAAACCTGGAGTTCGAGCTCACGGAGCGCGGCGCCCTCATGCACGACCCCAACATCGTCGGCGTCCTGCATCAGCTCAAATCACTCGGAGTCGGGCTGTCCGTCGACGACTTCGGCACGGGCAACGCGAACTTCGCCTACCTCGCCAACTTCCCCCTCGACGGCCTCAAGATCGACCGCTCGTTCATCCAGCGCATCGGCCAGGGCGCCAAAGGGTCTGCCATCGTCTCGGGCATCATCGCCATGGCACAGAAGCTGAACCTGCGTGTCGTCGCCGAGGGCGTCGAAGAGGAGGCGCAGCTGGCGTTCCTTCACGGCGCCGGCTGCGACGAGGTGCAGGGGTTCCTGCTGGCCCGGCCCGCCTGTGCCGACCAGACCGAAGCCCACCTCCCCTCCCGTCAGCCGGAGGCCCGGCGGGCTGCCCTCTCGCTGGGGCGCTTCCTCTCGACCTGAGGTGAAGGGTGTCCCACCCGGCATCCATCACGACTCCTCGGCAGATCCCGGGCGAATCGAGGTTTGTCGATAAGATGAGCCGCGAGATCCGACCGCGACGGATCTCGGGATGATCTGAGTTGATTGACGTGCTGACCACGGGGAGATGTCGGGCCGTTTCCGGATGGCTCCTCGTTCTGCTCGCGCTGACTTCGCCGGTCCAGGCCAGCGAGGGGAACGTGCGTTTCACGCACCTGACGCTCGACGACGGCCTCTCGCAGGCCAACGTCGAGAGCGTCCTGCAGGATCGCCGGGGTTTCATCTGGCTCGCGACGGAGGACGGCCTCAACCGCTACGACGGCCGGACCATCCGGGTCTACAAGCACGACAGCCAGGACCCGACGTCCCTGGCCCACTCCTGGGTCCGGGCCCTCCTCGAAGGCGCCGACGGCAGCCTCTGGATCGGTAGCGACGGCGGCCTCGATCGCTGGCGCCCCGCGACCGACGACTTCGAGCACGTCCTCGACGAGGGGTCGACGCTCGACTCTCGCGTGCGTGCGCTGGCCGAGGACAGCGACGGCAACCTGTGGATCGGCACGGAGGCCGGGCTCTTTCGCCGCGCGCCTTCCGGCGAGGTGACCCCGTTTCGCCACGACGCAAGCGACCCGACCACCATTCCGGACGACCGCATCAACGCCCTCTACGAGGCCCAGGACGGGGCACTCTGGGTGGCCACGACGACTGGCGGGCTGGCACGTCTCGACCGTGCGTCAGGGGCCTTCGACTCCTTCCGCCACGACCCGGGCGACGCAGGGTCGCTCCCGGCGGACGACGTCCGCGCCGTTCTCGAGCGCAGCGACGGCTCCCTCTGGGTTGCCACCAACGGCGGCGGCGTGGCCAAGCTGGATGGTCGCCGCTTCGATCGTTTCCCACTGCCGAGGTCGGCGAGCGGCGGCGCGGCGACGGTGGTCCGCGCGCTCCTGGAGGACCATCGCGACCAGCTGTGGATCGCCTCCGACGGCGGGCTGCATCGGCTGGTCTCGGAAGACGCACGTACGTTCCTCACCTTCCGTCACGACCCCGCCGACGACCGATCCCTGAGCAACGACCGAACCCGGACGTTGATGCAGGACGCCGGTGGCGTCGTCTGGGTGGGCACACAGACCGGCGGCGCGAGCCGCTTCAACCCGGAGATCGGCTACTTCCCCCACTACCGCAAGTCGGGAGACGGCGGTCTGGGGCTCACCTCCAACACGACCGCCTCGTTCTGGGAGCAGGACGAGCACACCGTCTGGGTGGGCACCCTCGGCGGCGGAATCAACGTCCTCGATCTCGAGAGCCAGAGCGTCCGGCACGTCCGCAAGGGAACCGACGCGAGGTCGCTGTCTGACGACCGGGTCATGGCGCTCGAGGGGGACGGCCAAGGCGGTCTCTGGGTCGGCACGTTTGGTGGCGGGCTCGACCACATCGACCTCAGCTCGGGTCAGGTGACGCGACACCCCCACGATCCGAGCGACCCGACGAGCCTCAGCGCGACCGGCGTCATGTCGCTGGCCGTGGCGCGCGACGGCACCCTCTGGGTGGGGACCTTCGGCGGCGGCCTCAATCGGATGAGCTCCGAAGGCACCTTCACGGCCTTCCTCCCCAGCGACGCTCCGGACTCGCTGTCCGGCGACAAGATCACCACTCTGGTCGAGGGTGACGACGGCATCCTCTGGGTGGGGACCCGCTTCAGCGGCCTCAACCGCTTCGACCCCGCAACGGGCCAGGCCACCTCCTTCCGGCACGACGCGGAAGACCCGTCGACGCTGTCGAGCAACGTCGTCACCAGTCTGCACATGGACGAGGACGGAGATCTCTGGATCGGCACCGAAGAAGGCCTCCACCGCTGGAGCTCCGAGGCACAGGCGTCGCTCACGCCTCGCTTCGATCGCTGGAGCGAGCCGGATGGGCTGCCCAACGCGCGCGTCTGGGGGATCGAACAGGATCAGCAGGGTGATGTGTGGATCAGTACGAATCGTGGCCTCGCGCGGCTGACCCCCGCGTCCGGCCGCATTCGCACCTACGACGAGGCGCGCGGCCTGCAGTCCGACGAGTTCAACTTCGGTGCGTCCCACGTTGGCGCCAGCGGCCGGCTCTACTTCGGGGGGATCGACGGCTTCAACGCTTTTCGCCCCGAGGACATCCGCGACAACACGCACGTCCCGCCGGTCATCTTCACGTCGCTGCGAAAGATGAACCAGCTCGTGAGTCTCGACCGTCCTCTCTGGGAGATCGACGAGCTCGATCTGGACTACCGCGACTACGTCGTCTCGGTCGGCTTCGCGGCGCTCGACTACACGGCACCCCACCTCAACCGCTACGAGTACAAGCTGGACGGCCTCCACGAGGAGTGGATCGCCCTCGAGGACACGACGCGCGCGACGTTCGCCAAGCTGAGCCCGGGCAGCTACACGCTTCGCATCCGAGCCTCCAACAACGAGGGAGTCTGGAACGAAGACGGCGCCACCCTGCGCATGAACGTCCATCCGCCGTTCTGGCGCTCCTCGTGGGCCTTTCTGTTCTACGGCATCGTCTCCCTCGCAGCGCTGGCCCTCTATGCGCGCGCACAGTCCCGCAAGCTGCGCCGCGAAGAGAGCTACAGCCGCCAGCTCGAGGCGAAGGTACGCGAGCGCACGCAGGAGCTCGAGGAGGCGACCGTCTCCGATCCGCTGACGGGCCTGAAGAACCGGCGCTACCTCATGACCACCGTTGCCGAGGAGCTCGCGTCGATCGACCGGTACAACTCGAGCCTCGAGCCTGGGCAGATGCCGCGCAACCTGCTGTTTCTGATGGTCGACCTGGACGGCCTCAAGCAGGTGAACGACTCCTTTGGCCATGCGTCTGGCGACCGTGCCATCGTGCAGATGCGGGGCATCCTCGAGGGCGCGTGCCGCCAAACCGATACCGTGATCCGCATGGGCGGCGACGAGTTCCTCGTGGTGGGCCGCGACGTCAATCGCGACATGGCCGAGACGCTCGCCGAGCGGGTGCGCACGAGCGTCGAGACCGCAGCCTTCGACCTCGGCGAGCACGGCACGACGAGCCTGTCGTGCTCGATCGGCTTCGCGTTCTACCCGTTCGTCGGCGACGCCCCCGAGCGCGTCACCGGAGATCAGGTCGTCACCATCGCCGACAAGGCGCTCTACGTGGCCAAGACGAGCGGGCGCAATGCCTGGGTGGGCATTCACGGAACCGCCCTCACGCTGGGCGAAGATCTCGCCGAAGCCCTCCAGTCGGGTCTCGAGTCGCTGGTCGCACGCGAAGCGTTGGCCGTGGGCTCCTCGGTGCAAGAGAACGAGCTGGTCTGGGGTCAGGAGGGGGCCTAGACCGGCGCGGTCCGCCTTCGGACGGTGGCATACTGACGGCCCATGACGGCGGGCGAGGAGGCACCGACACCTGCGGCGGCCGTGGCCGCGCACGACCTGCGCTTCGCCTACGGCGGCGGCCCGGCGCGACCTGCCCCGCGGTCGTTCTCCCTGCACGTGGCCGAGCTCGTCATCGCCCCGGGCGAGGCGATCGTGATCCACGGGCCCTCTGGAGGGGGCAAGTCCACGCTCCTGCGCCTGCTCGCCGGCATCCTGGCACCCGACGCCGGCGAGCTTCGGGTCGGCGAGCTCGACCTCGCCTCCGCGTCGAGCGCCGCCCGGCGCCACCATCGCCTCGCGCAGGTCGGCTTCGTCTTCCAGGACTATCCGCTTCTCGATGCGCTCTCGTGCCTCGAGAACGTCCTGCTTCCATTCCGGCTCACGTCGCAGCGCATCGACGCGCGCCATCGGGCGCGCGCCGGTGAACTGCTCGACCGTCTGGGCATCCTCCACCTGCGCGGCGCACGCCCCCGGGGCCTCTCCCAGGGAGAGCGGCAGCGCGTCGCCATCGCCCGCGCGCTCGTCTCCCGTCCCCGGCTTCTCCTCGCCGACGAGCCCACGACCGGCCTCGACCCGGCGCGCGCGGCGGAAGCGCTCGACCTGCTCTTCGAGGCTCGCACCGACGAAGGGCTCACGCTCGTGGTCGTCTCCCACGACGAGAGCTTGCACGCCCGCTTCGACCGAAGCCTCGCCGTGGACGCTCTCCTCGAGGACCAGCAAGGAAGCGAGGCGAGCGCGTGAGCGTCTCGGCCTCCTGGCGCCATGCCGTGTTCCTCGCCTGGCAGCAGGCACGGTACGAGCGGTGGCGGACGGCGGCTCTGGCGGGGGCGTTGTGCCTGCTCACGGCGCTACCGCTCGCGACCTGGCTCGGCGGAGACGTCGTCGAGCGCTCGCTGCTCTCCCGCGCCGACGCCACCCCGATTCTCGTCGGCGCGCCGGGGAACGACTACGAGCTCACGCTCGCTTCGCTCTATTTCCGTACCCGGCCGCAGACGACGCTTCCGGTCCGGGTGGTCGACGAGCTGAGCCGGCAGATTCAGGGAGCAGTGGTCCCGGTCTACATGGCGCACTCGGCACAGGGGGTGCCGCTCGTCGCGACGACGGCGGCCTACTTCGGTGCCCGCGAAATGACCCTGGCCCAGGGTCGCCCGGCGCTCCAGATCGGCGAGATCGTCGTCGGCAGTGCCGTCGCACGGCGTTTCTCCTACACCGTGGGCGGGCAGCTCCGCAACGATCTGCAGAATCTGTACAACCTCGCCGGGGCCTACCCGTTCCTCCTGCGCATCGTCGGCATTCTCGCGCCCACACAGGGGCCCGACGACCATGCGATCTTCACCAACCTGAAGACCGCCTGGACACTCGATGGCAAGATGCACGGACATGAAGCCGTGGACCTCGACAGCGAAGCCCTCGCGCCAGGAGAGGAGCGCGCGGCCGACGACATCGTCGAAGCGAGCGCCGCACTGTTCCTCTTCTCGGAGCTCACTTCGGCCAACCAGTCGACCTTCCACCTCCACGGCGAGGCCGATCTCGCGCCGGTCTCGGCGGTGCTGCTCTTTCCTGCCGATCGACGGGAGCACGACATCGCGCTGGGACACCTCGCGCTGCGCACGGACCTGCAGGCCATCCGACCCTCGCGGGTACTGGAGACGCTCGTCTCCCTCGTGCTCCGGCTACGGCGCGTGCTCGACGCCTACGTGGTCAGCGTGGCACTGGCCACGACCCTCCTGGTCGCGCTCCTCGCCGTGCTCACGGTGCGTCAGCGCCGCGAGGAGCTACAGCTGTTGACAGACCTCGGTGCGAGTCGTCGGCGCATCGGCACGATTCTTCTCGCCGAGCTGGGCCTGGTGGCGCTGCTTGCGGCTGCGCCCAGCGCGGCCCTGGTCTCTGGTGTGGTGGTGTGGGGACGACGCCTGCTCCTGGGAATGTGATGCGACGCCCCTCGCCCCTCGCTCTCGTGCTCGTGGTCGCCTCCGCATGGCTGGCATCCTGCGCGGATCCGCCTTCAGCCCCTGCCGAGCCGGTGGCCGCGCCGCGCACGGTCGACATCGTGGCCACGTCTCCTGCCGCCGCGTGGCTGATGCGCGAGATGGGCATCGTGGGCGTACGTCTGGTCGACGGGGAAGGTCGCACACTCCTGGACGAGGAGCTCGTCGCGCTCGTGGAAGCCGACCTCGTCGTGCGCCACGGAGACGGCTGTGACCGCTTCACCGACGTGCTCGATCTGGACCCGGGGCGGCTGCTCGATCTCTCGAGCGGCGCAGACCTCCTGATGAAGGAGGGGCGGCGCCATTCGCACGGCGAAGAGGGAGAGCACAGCCACGAAGAGCCGCTGCCCGGAAGCTGGCTCCATCCAGACCTGCTCGCCCGGTCGCTCGACCTCCTGGTCGCGCAGCTCGAAGGGGAGATCGACGCGGACCGCCTGGCGGCGACACGACAGCGCATCGCCACCGCGAGGGGCAGGCTGGAGGGAATCCGCGCCTCTCTCGCCGGCGGGGTCGAATGTGATGGCGACCTCGCGTACGTCTGCGCGAGCCTCGAGGCGCAGGAACGACCCTCGGGCGGCGGGCGCCTGCGGCTTGCGAGCACCGAGCCGGGGGCAGCAACCTCTGAAGGCAGCTTGCTGCTCGAAGGGGCCGCACAGACGCGCCCGAGCGGCGACTTCCTCTCCGCGCTCGAGCGCAACCTCGCGGCCCTGGAGGCCGCTCGATGAGCTCTTTTCCGCCGTACGCGAGGTGTGCCGGGGAGTACGAGCTCCTGCTGCGGTGCTGCGCGGCGAACCTCGCAACGCCCGGCAGCCCGGAGATCGAGGCCCTGCTCGAAGGGCCCGTCGACCTCGACCTTCTCCTCCGGCTGGCCGACTGGCACTGCGTCTCGCCGCTCGTGCACCACCATTGCTCTCCGTCCCTCGATCCCGAGGCACCCGCGGCGCAGACGCTCCAGGAGCGCGCGACCGCGTCACTGCTGCGCTACGGCTTTCAGCGTCCGCAGGCGCTCGAGGCCATCGAAGTGCTCGAGCAGGGTGGGCTCCAGCCCATTGCCCTGAAGGGGCTGGCGCTCGCGGAGCCCGCGTACGGCGATCCGGCGCTGCGCACGATGGGAGACATCGACATCTGGCTCGCTTCGCACGAAGCGCTCGAGGGTTACGAGCTTCTCCTGGCTGCGGGCTGGTTCTCGTCCGCCAGCAGCGAGCGCGAGGCGAAGGTCATGCAGACCCACTATCACCTACCCTCGCTGACGAGCCCCGACTTCTCCACCTCGCTCGAGATCCACCGCCGCCTGCATCAGCACGACACCGGGGAGTCCGACGAGGAGTACCTCGCCGCCGCGCGCTGGCGCAACCTCCCCGCCGGACCGGGGCGGCCCCCCGGACGGCTGCGCACACTGGGCCTGGAGGACGAGATTCTCCATCTCGCCTGCCACTTCGCGCTCGACCGGTCGGTGTATCACCAGAGCTACGCCGCCCTGCGCCAGCTCACCGACATCCTGCGCGTCACGTCGGCCGAGCACCTCGCCGGTGAGGCCCTGGTCGAGCGCGCGACGGCCCGGGGCTGGGGCCCCTGGGCCTGGCTCGGTCTGCGGACCGCGCGGTCGCTCCTCGGCGCGCCGGTCCCCGAGAACGTGCTCGGGGCCCTCGAGGACGGTGTACCCGAGCCCGAGCAGATCGAGGCGTTCGTCCGCTTCAAGGTGCTCGAAGCCGCCCCCTGGGCGCTGCACCAGCTCGTCGAGCCGAGAGAGCGCACGCCCTGGACGTTCACGAAGGCACTACTCCGCCGCGTGACCTGGGATCCGGACTACCTGCACGAGAAGTACGGGGAGTCGCCCCAGGCGCCGGCCTCACGCCACCTTCGCGAGATCCTCGACACCTGGAGCCGGCCGGGAATGGCGATGCGACACCTCCGCGTCGACCGCTGGATGGCCGACTTGCACCGACTCCAGCCTTCAGTCGAGCTCCCGCGCGAGACGTCCGGCGAGTAGCTCGGCTGTCGCACGGAGATCGCCGGTGCGCACATCGAGTGCGGGAGCGTGCTCCGCCAGCCGCACGAGAACGTCCATGCCGAAATCGTCGTGCGCCAACATGTTCATGGCCTGCCCGCCCATTCGCAGCACGGCTGCAGCCGGGCTCAGCGCCTCGCAGCTCGGGGAGCCCGGGCCGGGCTCGAATCGGACGAACAGGAGCGCGGCGACCGGTAGATCCTGCGCCGCGTGGACCGGTGTCGGGGCGAAGTAGCGCCCCTCGAAGAGGTCGAGCCCTTCGTCATAGGGATCGGGGGGCCGACTCTTCAGGCAGATCGCGCGCGGAAACGGTCGCACGCGGAGCTCCTCGAGCTCGAGCGGAGCGAGCTCGTCGCTGAAGAAGCCGAAGCCGTGGCGCACGAGCGCGAGGGCCGTGGTGGACTTACCGGCGCCCGACTCCGCAATGAGCAGCACGGCGCGACCGGCGAGCTCGAGCACCGCAGCATGCAGGAAGAACAGGTCGGGGCGAAGGTGCTGCGCTGCGAGCACGATCTGTTGGTCAACCGCCGGAATCAGCTCCTCGGCGCCGCGCGCCGCCAGTGGCTCTGTCCACGGCGACTCCACGAGGTAGCGGTCCTCCCCGCGGTCGAGCAGTCGGACGCAGGGCGTGTCCTCGGTTTCCACCCCGGAGACGATGAGCTCCCGGTAGCAGCGCACGATCTGCGGTGCGGCCCGCGAGGCCGCAGGGGGCGATGCCTCCAGGAGGACGGGGCGCCCGACCAGTTCGAGGGTCCAGCGTCGGTTGGTCCTCTCAGCTTCGCTCAAGCGGAGTCTCCCACGGGTGCCAAACGAAAACGCGCCCTCCCGAAACGTCGGAAGGGCGCGTGAATCGGCCGGAGGACATGCCTCCTAAAGAACAGGCTAGCTGCCGCTGGCGCCGCGGCCGCGACCGCCACCGCTACGACGAACGGGACCGGAGCCGCCGGAGCCACCGCGTGCTCGGCCACCGTTGCCGGTGTTCCCGAGGCCTCGGGAGCCGGTCACCGCAAAGGCCGGCGAGACCGCCATCGTGGCGACAGCCGGAGTGACGTAGGCAGCAGCTTTGAGAACCTTGCGCCGCGACGTCTCGGTGGCGCCGAGCTTCTCGACCTGGTTGCGCGAAGAATGGGTCATTGGGCGATCTCCATGGAGGATTTCGGAAGAGATGGAAAGTGGGAGATCCAATGAATGCCGCGATGACGGCACGATCTCCACTGCTTGAGTATACGACATCCCCGGCCGGAAGAGGTCACATGACGGCCCGTGGATTGAGGATTCTTGCTGAAACCCGGACCTGAACGCGAAAAGATGTGACCGGGATCTCGTCAAGAGGCGGGCTCGAGCAAGCCGAGGCCCCGCAGGCTGTCGATCAGCGCCGTCGTGTCCGCCAAAGCCTGCTCTTCGTCGACCTCGAACCGGGCCTGCAGCTCGGCCGCGATCTCGCGAATCGTCCGTTCTCCGTCGCAGAGCTCCCAGACGACCGCGGCCGTCACGTTCAGCTGGTGGAGCTGGTTGGTCTCCGGGTCGAGCACGACGCGCTCTCCGGCGACGAGGCGCTCGGAGACGTCGCCGCGGGCCTTGGGTCGATCGTCCATGGCAGGAGTCTAGTGGGTCGCCGGGCCATGGCGCGACCCGGTCTTTTGGAGGGCCGGTCGCGCGCCGCAGGGTCACTCGGCCAGAAAGCGCAGGATCTCCTCGTTCACCCTTTCGGGCGCCTCGAGCTGCAGGAAGTGGCCCGCACCGTCGACGACGACCCGCCGAAGGCCCTGCGGAAACGCATCCTCCATGCCCTCCGCCACCTCGACGCCGATGCAGCCGTCGTCTCTCCCGTGCAGGTACAGCGTCGGCACCTGAATCGGACCGGCGCTGCGCGCCGTGAGGTCGGCCACGGCGGCCGCAACGTCTGGCGGGGGCGAGAACGCATGACGGTAGTAGCCGAGCGCCGCACTCAGCGAGCCTTCGGAGCCGAGCGTGGCCTTGAGAAGGCGCATCTCCTCGGCGTCCGGGGTGTAACCCGGCGACCACTCGCGCCAGAGCCGATCGATGAACGCGAAGTCGTTCAGCTCCACCGCCGCATCCGCGAACGGCATCTGGAAGAAGAACATGTACCAGGACCGCCGCTGCTGCTCCGGGTTCGCCACGAGAGAGGTCGCGAACCCCGCCCCGAACGGCACCGCGAGCGTGACGAGCTTGGAGATCCGCTCGGGTGCCTGGCTCGCGGCGGCGTAGGCTGCCGCCGCTCCCCAGTCGTGGCCGATGAGGATGGCCTTCTCCGCCCCCAACGCCTCGATCAGTGCCACCGCATCTTCGCCCAGCTTGGGCACCGAGAACGGCCCGTCGGCTGGGGCCTTCGTCGGACCGTAACCGCGCATGTACGGAGCCACCACCCGGTAGCCCGCCTCGGCCAGCGCCGGCATCTGCAGGCGAAACGAGCGCGCGTGGTCCGGGAACCCATGGAGCGCGACCACGAGGGGCCCGTCCCCCTGCTCCAGGTAGTGGATCTCGAGGCCGTTGGCCTGGACGTGTCCTTCTTTCATCGATTCTCCTTGCGCGCCACCCGCCCCCAGGAGCAGGACCGCCCAGACCAGGACCCATCGGCCTCGCGGTCTGCGCTGCCTCACCGGGTCAGCCATTCGAACTTCTGCGGCTTGCGCGCCGCCTTCGGATCGATCATCACGTTCACGAGCACCGGCGCATCGCTGGCGAAGGCACGGTCGAGCGCTGGTCCGAGATCGGCCAGACGATCGACGAAGATGCCCTCACCGCCGAAGGCCTCCATGACCTTCTCGTAGCGGCCCGCCGGCGTGTACACGGACGGCGGCGGCGGCCGGTCTGCCGCCAGCTCCGACACCCCCCCGCCGATGCCGTTGTTGTTGATCACGACCACTTTGATCGGCAGGTTGTGGCGACACGCGACCTCGACCTCCATGCCGCTGAAGCCGAACGCCGAGTCGCCCATGACGGCCACCACCTGACGCTCCGGCTCGACGACCGCGGCCGCCAGCGCCGACCCGAGCCCGATGCCCATCGTGCCGAAGGTGCCCGCGTCGAGCCGGAGCCGTGGCTCGTCGTGCTGCAGCACCGTCCGGCCGATGTCCATCGTGTTGGCCCCCTCGTTCACGAGGATGCCGTCGGGATCGAGGCGCTCGGCGACCTCGCGCAGGGCACGGTAGTAGCCCATCGGCTCGGAGTCGTCGGCCATCATCGCGGCCACCGCGGCGCGGTTCTTCTCGGCGTTGTCTGCGAGCGCCGTCGTCCAGTCCGCACCGTCGAAGCGCCAGGGGTCCGAGGAGATCGCCTCGCTGAGCTGGCCGACGACCGCCGCAGCGTCACCCACCAGGCCAACCTCGGCCGGCACGTTGTTGCCGATCTCTTCGGCCGCCACGTCGACCTGCAGCACGCGCACGTCGGAGGCGAAGCGGGGCGGCAGACCGAAGTGCAGGATCCAGTTGAGCCGCGCACCAACCAGCAGGATCAGGTCGGCGTTCTGCAGTGCGAACGAGCGGGCCGACGCGACCGACTGGGGCGAGCTGTCGGGCATGACGCCTTTGCCCATGGGCGTCGCGAGGAACGGCAGGCCCGTGCTCTCGAGGAAGGCTCTCACCTCCCCTTCGGCGCGCGCGTACGCGGCTCCCTTGCCCACGATGACGAGGGGCCGCTTCGCCGAGCGCAGCGCCGCGACGGCACGCTCGATGTCGCGTGGGTCGGCCAGACTCTTCGGCGGCTCGGGGCAGCGCGCCGGCATGTGCGGCACCTCTCCCTCGTGCGAGATGATGTCGTTCGGTAGATCGAGGTAGGCGGCCCCCGGCCGACCGTACATCGTGGCGCGGACCGCCTGCTCCACGTACACCGGCACGCGCCCGAAGGAATCGGGGCGGGCCGACCACTTGGTGAACGGCCGCGCGGCCTCGACCTGCGGGCACTCCTGGAAGGCCCCGCCCTGGTTCTGGTAGGAGTCGTTGGCGCCACCGAGCAGCAGCATGGGCCAGCAGTTGGCCTGGGCGTTGGCGAGCCCCGCGATGCCGTGGATCATGCCGGGGCCCGACACGGCCAGGCACCCGCCCGGACGACCCGTCAGGTAGCCCACGACCCCTGCCGCGTAGCTCGCGGCCTGCTCGTTGCGGAACCCGAGATAGCGGATGCCGAGCTTCTGCGCCGCCGAGGCGATGCCGAAGACCGGGAAACCGACCACGCCGAACAGCGAGTCGACACCTTGGGCCTTGAGGCTCTCGGCAATCAGCTGGGAGCCCGAGCAGGTCGGGGCTGCGCCCTGGGCATCACTTGCGGGGGCCTTTTCTGTCGTCGTCACATCGCTCTCCTATGAAGAACCATCAGGTCTCGCTCGCCGAGTCTTCTGTCTTCTCTTCGGGCATCGCGCCCAGCACTCCCCGCTCGCGGAGCTCGGCGGCGGCCGCGGCACCCATTCCGAGATCCTGCTGCAGCACCTCGTCGGTGTGCTCCCCGAGGCCGGGGGATCGCTCGAACGGCACTTCGCTCGCCGACATGCGCGCCGGCCAGCCGAGGAGTCGCACTTCGCCGTGCACCTCATGCTCGACGGTCTCGATGAAGCCGCGCTCCAGCAGATGTCGATCCTGAACCAGGTCCATCGTGTCGAAGACCTTGCTCGCGGGAACCCCCGCCTCGGCGAGGGTCTCCATGGCCTCGGTCTTGGTGCGGCTGGCGCACCACTCCGCCAGAATCTCGTAGAGAGCCTCGCCGTTCTCCATGCGCAGCCGTCCCGTCTCGAAGCGCGGGTCTTGCAACAGCTCAGGGCGGCCGATCGACGCCGCCACGGCTTCCCACATGCGCGGTGTCACCGCCATGATGTAGACGTAGTCGTTCGGTCCGAACGGCGCACAGGCGTAGAGGTTGACCAGCGGGCCGAAGCCGTTGCCCTTGCGCTCCGCAGCCTTGCGCCCCCAGTCGGAGCCCATCGCGATGGCGGTGCGCATGTAGTAGGTCATCGCCTCCTGCATGGACAGCTCGACGAGCTGGCCTTCGCCGGTGCGCAGGCGCTGCACGTAGGCCGCCGTGAGGGCCAGCGCCATCTGCACGCCGGTGCCGGAGTCGCCCGTGGTCGGGCCCGGCCGCACCGGGGGCCCGTCCTTCTCACCGGTCACCGACAGAGCGCCCGCCGCGGCCTGCGCCACCATGTCGAAGCACTTGTAGTGCGCGTAGGGACCGCTGGCGCCGAAGCCTTTGATGCGACCGTAGATGATGTCCGGGCGCCGCTCCCGGATGACGTCGTAGCCGAGGTCGAGCTTCTCGACCACCCCGGGGCCGAAGTTCTCCACGAAGACGTCGTAGTGCGGCACCATCTCGAGGAGCAGTGCCCGACCTTCGTCGGTGTCGAGCGCAAGGCTCACGCTGCGCTTGTTCGCGTTCCAGTTGAGGAAGTAGAGGGAGTCCTCGAAGCCGAACTGCCCGGCGACACCGCGCCCCGGATCTCCCGTTCCCGGGCGCTCCACCTTCACCACGTCGGCACCGAGGAAGGCGAGCGACTGGGTACACGCCGTACCCGACTCGTACTGCGTCAGATCGAGAATCCTCATCCCTGAAAGGGCTGGCATAGGGTCTCCTGAACTGGAGTGGGGTGTCCTCGACGGATCAGGCCGCCTTGGACATGATCGATGCGGGTGGAGTGCGTCGAATTGTGCCACGGCGCCATTGCTCCATCGCGCAGGAAGGTGACCTACGGTTATCTGCATTTCTTGATAACCTCTCGAAGCTGGCCCGCCTTGCTTCGCTGGAGTTCTCATGCCCAAGGAGCCCCGCCTCGTCGCCGGTTTGACGACCGGTCTCGCTCTCGCCCTCGCGATGGACGCGGTCGCGGCTGGAACCGGCGACGACCAGCTCCTACTCGTACCCTCGACCGGTGACGTGCAGCGCACCTACCAGAGCGCTGCACTGCTCCCCGCCACGCCGTGGCTCGCGGCAGTGGCGGCGGACGACGTCTTCCACATCGCGTATGCCTCCCCTCCGCGCCTCGAGCGCTTCGACCTGCAAGCGAGAACCTGGTACCCCACCCAACCACTCGCGGAGCCGCCGACGGCACTCCATGCCGACGCGGACGGTATCTACATCGCCTTCGGGCGAAGAGTCTCGCGTTTCGACGCGACCAGCTTCACCGAGACCCACCTTCGCAATGCTCTCTACGACATTCGCGAGCTCGCCACGATGGGATCGTACCTGTACCTCCACGACTTCACGGACATCCAGAGCGTCGACAAGTGGACCGGGGCTCTCCACGAATGGAACACCTCTTTACGCAACACCTACTCGGGCTTCAAGGTGTCGACGAATGGCGACAGGCTCTTCGCGAGGCGCGGTACCGGCGCGGGCGCCATCGTGCAGATCGAGCTGTTCCCGGACGGGACCCTCGGACCGGCCCGCGGAAGCCAGATGCTCGGGCAATACCCGCGAGCCGAGGCCAATTACGTCTTTCCGTCGGGCCACCTCGTGGGCGACAACTCCGGAACCGTCTACTTCACGACAGATCTCAACTATGCCAACAGCTTCGGCGGCTCGTTCGACGATCTGGCGTTCTACGGCGACGTTCCCATCGTTCTTCGCGGCGACACGATCTCCGCATACAGCAATACGCTGCTCCGGGAGAGCGACGTGGTTCTCCCAAACACCCCGCTGCGAATCGTACTTCTGGGCGACACGATCTTCGCCTTCGACGACGACGGTTCCGGACCTTCGGTCGCCGAGATACCACTCGCGTCCCTCCAGCCGCCTGCCCCCGGCGCGCCGATCAATCCGGTTGGTCTGCCCTACGTGCCGGACCAGGTCTCGATCCAGTCCGACGGCACGATCCTGCTCCTCGCCCGAGCTCACACGAGCGTGTTCAGGTGGAGCCTCGCGAGCGGCGGCTATGGTCCTACGATTCCGCTGCTCGGCACGCCGACACACATGACGCTCGACGAAGCGAGCCAGCTGCTCTATCTCGGATACTCGACCGGCGAGATCACGAGAGTCGACCTCGGCTCAGGTCAGCCCTCCGAGCAGCCATTCGCGAACGTCCCCAACCCCATCTACGGCATCGCCATGGCCGGGAGCTACCTCTTCGTCGCTGAGCCCCGCTCGTCGTTCGCGACCTTCACGACCTTCGACGCCGGCGGAGCCTCGGTGGGGCAGACGACAGCCGGCTATCGCTCTTCGGAGTACATCTGGAACCCCGGCCTTCGTCGGATGAACCACTTCCGCGACGGAATCAGTCCCAACGACCTCCTCACCTATGAGGTCCTGCTCGACGGCAGCTTCGGCACCAGAATGGACTCTCCGTACCACAGTAGCTCCGGCATTCAGCCGCCGATCCGGGTCGCTCCGGACGGCTCCACCGTCCTGCTCGGCTCTGGCCGGATCTACGACGCGGCAAGCCTCGTCCTCCTCGATACGCTCTCGACCGACATCGTCGATGCCACATGGCTCGACGGAGAGCTGTTCACCCTGTCGGACGAAGCGGGCGCGGCCGTGCTCCGGAGCTGGACGGCCCAGCTCGGAATCGGAGACGCAATTCAAGTGAACGGCGCGCCGCTGCGGCTCACCTCCTGGGCGAAGAACCTCCTCCTCGTCACGCTGGAGAGCGGGACGCCGCGCTTCACACTCTGGGACCGTGACCTCCAGCCACTGCCTCTGGATCATCTGTTCCGAAGCTCCTTCGAACAGATGCTCGCGGCGTGGTCGAGAACACACCCCTGACACTCCGGACCCCGGCGCTGGATCGCGTACACGTCGCGCCTGGGTAAGCGCGGACCGCGACTGCAGGCGTCGTGGGTGACAGCCCCGCCGTCAGCGGACAGCCGGAGGGGGCAAAGTTCCCTCCTGGGCCGCAGAGCCTCCCGTCCGGCCCGCAAGGTCGAGCTCGATCCAGACCGACAGAGCCTCTCGCAGCACTTCGACCGCAGCGTCCAGCTCGCGCACCGAAACGTGCTCCTGCGGCGTGTGGTCGAGCGCGCTGTCGCCGGGGCCGTACGCGAGGATCGGGCACTGCCACGCCGGGCCGACGACGTTCATGTCGCTGGTGCCGGTCTTCACCACGAAGCCGGGGCGCGCACCGGCCGCGCGGATCGAGCGCTGGAAGGCGCGCACGAGGCCTGTGCTGCGCTCCGAGCGCCACGCGGGCTCGTAGCCCCGCGCGCGGACCTCGAGCTGCCTGCCACCGACGCGCCAGCGCGCTTCGAAGCCGCCGTGGGCGAGCTCGATGGCGGGAAGCCGGGAATCCGCGGCGTCGTTGCCCGCGACCGCCTCCCGCCGCTGGGCGAACTCGTGCCAGTCGGCGAGCACACGCCGCAGCGTCGTCTCCACCTCGAAGCCGACGGGCAGGCGAATGCCCAAGCTCGCCTCCGCCCAGGCGAGGAAGCCGTCGTCGAGGCCGCTCGTCATGCTGCGCACGCTCGGCTGCAGCTGCTCGAACGGCTTCTCCACGCCCAGGTTGAAGCGCTCGGCCGTGGCTGCGATCAGGTTCCACAGGTCGATCAGCTGCACGGCGATCCCAGGGTCTGGGCCCGCGGTGTGCGCAAGCTCCTGCTCGGCGCGAACGTCCAGCAGGACACGGCCCTTGTACCCGAGCGTCACGCGGTGAAAGCGGCTCGGCTCACCAATGACGCACGCCGCAGGGATCGGCTCGCTCGCACCGTCGAAACGGGCGCGGATGGCGCGGGCGCCGCGGCTCGTGGCCGATTCTTCCTCCACTGCACCCACGACGACGAGGCGCACCCCGGCGCGCTCGAGATCCTCGGCGTCCAGCTGTGAGCCGGCGACGGCGAACGTGACGAGGGGCCCTTTCGCGTCGACGGTGCCGCGGCCGTGCAGGATCTCGTCGTTGCCCTGCGGCTCGAAACGCACCGGGATGTCTCCGGGCACCGTGTCGATGTGCCCGAGCAGCACGAGGACGCGCGCAGCATCCTCCGGCCCGCGCTCGCCGACCGCGTTGCCGGCGTCGTCGACGTAGGCCCGCTCGTAGCCGAGGGCACCCATCCGCTCGACAAGCAGAGCGCTTGCCCGCTCTTCGTGCTCCGACACGCTCGGAACCGCGACGAGATCGTGCAGAAGCGTCGCAGCGACCGACCTCGACGTCATGCGTCACCCTCCGCGGCCGCACCGACCACCGCTTCGAGCGCCTCGAGCCCCTGCTCGAGCTCCTCGCGCGACACGTTGAGCGGCGGCAGGAGACGGATGACGTTCGGACCGGCAGGCAGGGCCAGGACGTGGTGCTCCCGCGCGAGCTGCGCGAGGTACTTCCCGGCGCGCTCGCGCAGCTGCAGGGCGACCATGAGCCCCAAGCCCCGGACTTCTCGCACCCGCGCCACGGATTCGAAGCGCGCGTGCAGCTGGTCGAGAAGCCACGCGCCCGTCGCGGCAGCCTGCGCTACGAGATCCTCGCGTTCGAAGACCTCCAGCACCGCCGTGCCGGCCCGGCAAGCCAGCGCGTTGCCGCCGTAAGTGGAGCCGTGTGCGCCAGGGGTGAGAGCACCCTCGACCTCGGCCGTGTAAGCGAGCGCACCGAGCGGGAAGCCGCCGCCGATGCCTTTGGCGAGCGCCATGAGATCGGGAGTGATGCCCGCGTGCTCGCACCCCCACATCGCGCCGGTGCGCCCGAACCCGGTCTGGATCTCGTCCACGAGCAGGAGAGCGCCCCTCTCCTTCGTCACGTCGCGCGCCGCCTGCAGGAACTCGGGCGCGCACGGGAAGACGCCGCCTTCACCCTGCACCACCTCCACCACCACGGCCGCGACGCTGTCGTCCACGGTGCTCTCGAGACCTTCGATGTCGTCGCGGCGCACGAAGCGCACCGCGCTGGACTCGAGGACCTCCTCCGGCGCGCGCGCCTTGGCGTTCGAGGTGGTTGCGAGAGCGCCGAGGGTGCGGCCGTGGAAGCTGCCGCGCACGGCGACGACGCCGCCGCGGCCGGTGGCCAGGCGGGCGAACTTGAGGCCGGCCTCTACCGCCTCGGTGCCGCTGTTGGTGAGGAAGACGCGCTCGAGGCTGCCCGGCAGCACCCGGACGAGCGCCTGCAGGTAGCGCTCTCGAACCTCGGCGAGAAGAAAACCCGGCGCCGACCACAGCGTCGCCGCCTGGTCGGCGAGCGCCGCAGCGAGGTGCGGGTGCGCGTGGCCGAGCGGCGCCGTACCGTAGCCGCTCGTGAGATCGAGGATCCGGGTGCCGTCGCGCGCGATCAGCCAGCTCCCCTCGCCGCGCGCGATCGGCGGCAGGGGCCGCCGCACCATCCACCGTCCCATGAGCTCGGTCTCGGCCGCGCTTCCGGCGATCGGCGCCGCCCGGCGATCTTCTTCCTGCGGCGGACGCTCACTCATCGGAACTGTCTCTCGTCGGAATCGTCTCTCATCGGATCTGCGTTCCATGTCCGGCCAGAGCCCGGCTCACCGGCTCGGGCACGCGGCCGTCCGCGAAGATGACGCGACCGACGCCACCCTCCACCGCTTCGGCTGCGCCCATCACCTTCTTCTTCATGCGCCCCTGGGCCACGGCGTCGTACGTCTCGACCTTGCGGGCGTCGATCTCGCGGATGAGGCTCGCTTCGTCGGGGAAGTCGGCGAGCAGGCCCGGCACGTTGCTCAGGATGACGAGCGTCTCAGCCCCCATCGCCGCCGCCAGCGCACCCGCGGCCCGGTCGCCGTCGACATTGATCGCGTCCCCCTCGGTGGACGACCCCGGAGGGGTGAGCACCGGTAGGTAGCCGGCATCGAGCAGCGTGCGCACGAGCCCCACGTTCACCTTCTCCACGGTGCCGGTCCAGTCGTCACGGATCACCATGCGCTTGCCGTTCACCCGCGCGCGCAGCTTGTCCTTGCGGCGGCCCTCGAAGATGCGCCCGTCGAGTCCACTCAGTCCGACGGCGTTCACGCCTTCCCGCTGGAAGAGCTCGACCCACCGCTTGTTCAGCAGGCCGCAGTACACCATCTCGAAGATCTCGAGGGTGCGCCGGTCGGTGCGCCGGCTTTCGACGCCGCTCTCGGAGGTGATGAACTG
Source organism: Candidatus Multivoraceae bacterium (assembly GCA_965223385.1). Taxonomy (GTDB): domain Bacteria; phylum Acidobacteriota; class Thermoanaerobaculia; order Multivoradales; family Multivoraceae; genus JBCCLJ01. The sequence goes on from CBDCWR010000005.1 coordinate 1,197,353, forward strand.
CGGCGGGTGCCCGAGCTGCTCCGCCACCTCGTTCGTGGTCTCGGCTCCACCGTGCACCAGCACGATCTCGTGCCCCTGCGCACGCAGCGCGACGAGGTCGGCCACCGCCGCCTCGAGGTCGAGGTCTTTGCCTCCCCCGACCTTGACGACGAGCGTTTCTTCGGCGTTTGCTTCAACCATCACATCGCCTCCACAGGGCTCGAACGTCGGCCGAACACCCTCGCCTCGACATTCTCCGAGCTTGGCGAGGGCGGCTGGCTCCAGACCTGGGCTGTCCACCTGTTCCCTGCTCTGCCACTCCTTCACACGTCCGTCGTCTCACTACGCACCTGCCGCCCGATCTGGAAGACCTGTTCGGAACCGATGAGAGCTCCTGGGTGGCCTTCGCACCCGGCCCCGAGCTCCCGCTCGATCCGATCACGAGCGCCTCCACCCGGACCTGGGGCGGTCTCCGTCCGGAGGGTTCAGGGCTCGGCGGCGCTGAGAGCGCCACTGCGGGCCAGGAAGTCGACAGCCGACGAGCCCCAGGCGAGGGCACCCCGATCAGACCCGGAACCCCGAGCCGTCCGGAGGACGGAGACCGCCCCAGGTCCGGCCCGCGGCAAGGTCCCCCCTGTTCCTTGTCCAACAAGATCACGCCGACATGCCCTAGATCGGATGCAGCCCAGGAAAGGAGAGCCCCTCGCGCTCGTCGAACCCCTGCATCAGGTTCATCGCCTGCACGGCCGTCCCCGCCGCCCCTTTCATCAGATTGTCGATCGCCGAGATCATCACCAGCCGCCCGCGCCCCTCGTCCACCGCGTAGCCGACGTCGGCGTAGTTGGTGCCCCAGAGGAGCTTCGGCTCCGGATAACGGTACACACCGCGGTTCTGCTTCACGACGCGTACGAACGGCTCGCTTCGATAGGCACCGCGCACCGCGCGGGCGACGTCACGCTCGGTCACGCCGCCCTGCAGGAAGAGGTGGGCGGTCGCGAGCACGCCGCGCACCATGTCGATCGCCGTGGCGCTGAGGTGCACCTGCGCCCCCTCCACCCCACGACGCCGAAGCAGCTGCTCCACTTCCGACGTGTGGCGGTGCCCCGTCGGCGCGAAGCTCCGCACCACCGAGGAGCGCTCCGGGTGGTGCGAGGCGAGCGACTCCCGGTTGCCCCCTTCGCTGGATCCGACCTTCACCTCCACCACGCAGCCACGATCCCAATCGACGAGCTCGGTGCCCGCAAGGGGTAGCAGCGCCAGGTTGGTCGCGGTGGCGTTGCAGCCGACACCGCTCGCGTACTTCGCCCCGCGCAGCTCCTCCCGGTGCGCCTCGGGCAGCCCGTATACGAAGCGGCCGAGCCAATCCGGCGCCGCGTGGTCGCTGCCGTACCACTCCGCATACGTCGCGGCGTCGGCGAGCCGGAAGTCGGCGGAGAGGTCGATGAGGCTCGGTGCGAGCTGCTCGAGCTGCTCGATCCGCCCCATGCACTGCCCGTGTGGCAACGCGACGAACGCAAGGTCGCAGGGCTCGAGCTCGTCCGCGGGCACGAACTTGAGGTCGGTCAGGCCGCGCAGGTTGGGGTGCAGGAAGTGCACGAACTGGCCCGCCGAACGCTCGGAGGTGACCTGCGCCACCTCCACACGAGGGTGATGGAGCAGCAGGCGCAGCAGCTCGCCGCCGGCATAGCCGGAGCCGCCGAGGATGGACGCACGGATCATCTTCGGGCTCCGCCCTCGTTCGCCGCGTCCCAGCCGCGCTCACCGACGTCGAGGATGAAGTCGACCATCCGCTCCGGAATGTCCACGCCGGTGGTCGTGATGCTGTTGCGGAACTCCATCGTGTAGTTCACCTCGAGAACCAACAGGCCGCGGTCCGGGTCTTCCACCACGTCGACCGCCACGACACCACCGCCGACAGCCTTCGCCGCCGCCAGCGAGATCTCGTGCAGCTCGTCGTCGACGGGGTAGCCGCTCGCCTCGCCGCCGCGCGCCGTGTTGGTGATCCAGTGCGGCGACCGCCGGTAGATTGCGGCACACGTCTCGCCGCCGATCACGAACGACCGGATGTCGCGCTCCGGCTTCTGGATGTACTCCTGCATGTAGAAGATGCTGTGGTGGTAGGTGCCGAGGATCTCCTTGTGCTCGAGAATCGCTTCGGCCGCATCGCGGTCGTTGAGTTTTGCGAGGAGACGCCCCCAGGAGCCGACCGCCGGCTTCGTGACCACGGGGTAGCCGATCTCGTCCATGGCGCGCAGCGCGCTTTCGGGCGTGTACGCCACGAGCGTCCGCGGCTGGGGCACGCCGGCCTTGGCCAGGGCGCTCGTCGTCTGCAGCTTGTTGCCGCAGATCTCCGCTACCTCGGCACTGTTGACGGTCGGCACGCCGCGGTCGCGCAGCACCTGCAGGCTACTCAGTGCCCGGCTGTGGTTGATGCAGCGCTCGACGACCACGTCGAAGCCCTGGTAGCGCTCGAGGCCCCGGCTCGGGTCGGAGATGTCGAAGATGAGCTGGCGGTCGTCGAGCAGCTCGTAGTCGACCTCGCGCGCATCGAGCGCCTGGAGCAGCAGCTTCTCCTCGGCACGCACCCGGCTGTAGAGAACTCCGACTCTCATTCACCCCAGTCCTCTTCTTCTTCGGGCGCAAGCTCGAGCGCGACGGGGTCGAGCGCCGTCACCTCCAGATCGACGCCACACTCGGCGCACTGGACGATCTCGTTCTGCATGACACCCTCGAGCTTCACCTCGGCGAAACATTCGGGACATTCGGCGGTGGTCGTGACGGTTTCGAGAGCCATCGGTCTTCTCCTGGTCAGGGGCCTGGGGCCCGCAGCATCATGGTTCGGTGGTCGTGCGTCAACTCACCGATGGGGTGGACTCGTCGCGTGGCGACGAAAGACGTTCGAGAGCCTCGAGGACGGCATCCACCACGTCGGTGGTGCTGGCGCTGCCGCCACGATCCGGGGTGCGAGGGCCGCCGCGCTGCACCTGCAGCGCAGCCTGCGCAAGACGCTCGCCGGCGACGCCTTCCTCCAGCCGTTCGAGCAGCATCGCAAGCGCCTTGAGGGTGGCCAGCGGGTTCGCGCGACCGGTTCCGGCGATGTCCGGCGCACTGCCGTGGACGGGCTCTGCCATCACGAAGCTCTCACCGACATTGGCACTCGGCACCAGGCCGAGCCCCCCCACGAGCGCGGCGCCGAGGTCGCTCAGCACGTCGCCGTAGAGGTTCGGCGCCACCACCACGCCGTAGCGCTCCGGTTCGAGGACCAAGCGATAGGCCATGGAGTCGACGAGCTGCTCCTCGACCTCGATCTGCGGGAACTCCTCGGCGACGCCCAGAACGGCCTCGCGGAAGAGCCCGTCACTCACGCGCAGGACGTTGGCTTTGTGCACGACGGTGAGCAGCGCGCGACGGCCCTGGAGGCGTCGCCCTTCGGCGGCGGCCAGCGCTGCGCGCGCGATGCGCTCGGTGGCGCGACGCGAGATGTGTCGCTCGGCCACCGCAACCTCGTCAGCGCCTGTCCCCTCGATGCGCTCGATGCCGCTGTAGAGCCCTTCGGTGTTCTCGCGCACGACCGTCAGGTCGATCGAGCCGTCCGCCGTCGCGAGCGGTCGGAGATTCGCGTACAGATCGAAGTGACGGCGCAGCGCCACCACCGGGCTCTTGTAACCCTCGACGCGGTGCAGGGGGGAGCCCACGGCGCCCAGCAGTGCACCCTGGCAGGTCTCGAGGGCGGCGACCGTCGCGTCGGGCAGCGCCGTTCCTTCACGCTCGAAGCAGCCGAAGCCGACATCGAGCGAGACCGTCTCGACGTGCGGCACGAGGGCCTGCAGGACGGGTGCCGCAGCCTCCACGACCTCGGGGCCGATCCCGTCGCCGCCGAGCAGGCCGATGCGCAACGTGCTCACGCCGAGCCTCCCTCGGACGCGAGCCGACGCTTGGTCGCCTCGATGAGCCCGCCCTGCGCGAGGATGTCGAGCACCACCGGGTCATACGGAGCAAACGGGTAGCGCGTGCCTCCGTGCTCCACGGCACACTCGTCCAGGAGGACACGCACCTCGTCACCGGGCCGGATCGCATGCACGGCCTCCGGACACACGATCGCCACGAGACCGTTGTTGATGGCATTGCGAAAGAAGATCCTGCTGAAGCTGCGGGCAATCACGGCCTGCACCTCGTTCAGCACGAGGCACGTCACCGCCTGCTCACGGCTCGAGCCGCAGCCGAAGTTGCGGCCCGCCACGATCACGTCGCCGGGCCGCACACGCGACGCGAACTCGGGGTCGAGGTCTTCGAGCGCCTTGGCCCGGATGTCCTCGGGCTCGCGCAACGTGTACGTGTACTTGCCCGGGAAGATGACGTCCGTATTGACGTCGTCGCCGTAGCAGAAGGCGCGACCGACGGTCGGGCGGCTCATCGTAGGTCTCCTTCCGCCGCAGTCGCCGGCGGCAGCGAAGCGGGCGAGGCGATCGCTCCGGCCACGGCGCTGGCGGCGACCACCGCGGGCGATGCGAGGTAGATCTCGCTCTCCGGGTTCCCCATGCGGCCACGGAAGTTGCGGTTCGCCGAGCTGATGCACACCTCCCCCGGGGCGAGGACGCCGAGGTGATTCCCCATGCACGGTCCACAGCCGGGCGTGCCGATGTGCGCACCCGCGCGCAGGAGGTCGGTCACGAGCCCTCGCTCCGTCGCCCTCTCGAGCACCTGGGACGACGCCGGAACGATGAGGAGTCGCGTGTCACGGTGGATGGTGCGACCGGCGAGCACGCGATGGGCCGCTTCGAGGTCTTCCAGACGGCCGTTGGTGCAGGTGCCGATGAACGCCTGATGTACGGTCTGCCCTTCGACCGCGGTGACCGGCACCGTGTCATCCACCCGGTGCGGCCGCGCCACGACCGGTTCCAGGGCGCTCGCGTCGAAAGAGACGACGTGCTCGTACTCCGCACCGGGGTCCGGGCGCAGCTCGCCCTCCGCGATGCGCGCGCGCGCGACACCCTCCGAGACCGCCAATCGGCGCGCGAGACGCGGCGCAAGGTCGTCGCGCACGCGCTCGTCGGGCTCGACGAACGACGCCTTGGCCCCCATCTCGGCCATCATGTTCGCAACCGCCGCACGGGACGCGAGGCTCATGGCACCCAGCGCCGGGCCGGCGAGCTCGACGCAGCGGTACGAGGCGAAGTCGGAGCCGTGCGCGCCGATGAGGTGCAGCGCCAGGTCTTTTGCCCCCACCCAGGGTGCGAAGGTGCCCGAGATCTCGAAGCGGATCGACTCGGGAACCCGCAGCCAGAGCTCCCCGGTCGCCCACAACACCGCCACCTCACTGCGGCCGATCCCCGCTCCGAAGGCGCCCATCCACCCGAAGTGGGGGGTGTGGCTGTCGGCGCCAAGAACGACCTGGCCAGGCAGCACCAGGGCCTCTTCGGAGTGCACCTGGTGGCAGATCCCACGGCCGACCTCGAAGAAGTGCTCGACGCCCTGCTCCCGCACGAACGCGCGGATCTCGGCGTGGTTCTGCGCATGCACCGGGGTGGGTGCCGGCACCGCGTGGTCGAGCGTGATCGCCATGCGCTCGGGAATGCGCACGCGCTCCTGGCCGAAACCCTGCCAGATGCGCCGGATCGCCGCCGTGTTGTCGTGGCTCAGCACCACGTCCGGCCGCACGGTGACGATCTGCCCGACGTCGGCGTGTGGCAGCCCAGCCGCTCGCGCCAACGCCTTCTGGGCGAAGGTACGAGCGGTCACCGGCCGATCCCCTCGATCGGGGTCGCGCCGTCGGCCTGCGCCGCGGGGGGCTCCTCGGCGGCGTGCCGCAGCAGGGCGTCGACGTCGTCGAGGCTGAGCGCCTTCTCGTCGGCGAGCGCCTTGACGCGCCTCGTGATGTCCTGCAGCTGTGCCGGCGTGAGGTCGAGGCGCAGCTGGTCGGCCCGGTCTTTGATCGCGTTCCAGCCGGTGAGCCGGTGCGCGATGTGCACGTAGCGCTCGAGCCCGAAGTCCTCCGGAGCGAGGATCTCGTAGGTGCTGGGATTGTTGAGGATCGCCTTCGCGTGAATTCCGGCTTTGTGCGTGAAGGCCGTGAACCCGGTGACGCAGTTGTTGAACGGCACGTCCACCCCGACGATGTCGGCGACCAGGTTCTCGATGTCGCGCAGCAGTGGCAGGTCGTACCGCGCCCGCACCTCGTCGGGCTGCACGGTGATCATGCGCGCGACGAGCGCGCCCAGGGGCGTGATGCCGTTGCGCTCGCCGATGCCGAGCACCGACGTGTCGACGTGGCTCGCACCCTGCTCCAGGGCACAGAACGCGTTGGCGACCGCGCAGCCGGTGTCGTTGTGCCCGTGAAACTCGATGTCACACGACACCGCGGCGCGGACGCGGGCGACGAGCTGGGCCACCTGCAGTGGCGTCGCACAGCCGACCGTGTCTGCGATGCCGACCCGGTCGACGCCGAGCTGGTCGACCGCGGTGTACACCTCGAGCAGCTCGTCCTCCACGGAGCGGAAGCTGTCCTCCGTGGAGAAGCGCACCTCCAGACCCGCATCCTGGATGAACCGGATGACGTCGCGCGCCTGCTCCACGATCTCGTCGATCCCCTTGCCGTGAGAGAACTCGCGCAGGTAGCTGCTCGTGCCGATGACCACGTCGACTCCGTCCACGCCGGTCTCCACGGCCACGCGGGCGTCGTCGAGGTGGCACCGGGTGTGCGTCAGGATCTTGGCCTTCAGGCCGAGGCCTGCGATGCGCTCGCAGTCGCGCCGGCTCGCCGGGCTCGCCATCGGCGACGTGAGCTCGAGGTACTCGACGCCGAAACCGTCCAGGAGGCGAGCGATCTCGACCTTCTGCTCGAGCGAGTAGAAGGCATTCGCGAACTGTTCTCCCTCCCGCAGGGTCGATTCGATGATCGCCCAGTCGCGGGTGAGTCCGGGCTGCTGCCGGGCCGCGGTGAACGAATCGACCGCTGGCTCCGCGTCGTGATGGGTGTCGTTGGTGTTCATCTCGATTCCTCGTCGGTGGCCCGCGCTCCCAAACGAAAAAACCCGGCATCCGAAAGGACGCCGGGTTTCACTTGAGGTCAGTGGAGCGGACGGCACCCTATTCGATGGGCTGGCGCTTGACCTCCGGCTTCGAGCACAGAACCGCCTTCGCGGCGGAGAGAGCCGCGACCGCCGCCGTATCGGCGTTCGGAGAAGGGTTGAGCATCATGGTTCTGGTCTCGAGATCTAGGGCTTTGAGAACGGCGCGAACGCTACGCGGAGCCGAGGGTCGATGTCAAGCGCGTCCGTCACGCACCCGGCCGAGCCCGTCCGCCGAGGCGGCCTGTTCTCCGGCACCAACCCCGGACGCGAGCCTGGCCGGAGCTCCGTTCTGCAGCGAGAACCTGCGCACGAGCGCAACCTGCTCGTCCGTCATCCGCACCTGCATGTTGCCGCGCACGTGCGCGATCGCCTGGTCACCGGACATCGCATCGACACGGCACGCGACGCATGCAGCGACGAGCGCCGTGCGCCCCACGCCCGCGTGGCAGTGCACCGCGAGACGCTGACCGGAGAGCAGGTGATCTTCGATCTCATGCACGAGCGCCTCGACCACCTCGAGCTCGGTCGACTGGAAGTCTCGAATCGGGTGCCTCGACACGGAGATCCCTGCGTCCGCGTAGGCCCGCAGCAGATCGCCGCGCGCCTTCTTCGCCAGCTCCTCGCCGGTGACGAGCACGACGACGTGCCTCACGCGATGACGGCGGTAGCTCTTGAGAACGCGCCCGTGAACGTCGTAGGCACCGTAGGGCATGGGGCTGACGTACAGACGGCCAGGCACAGGCAGAGGGATCCTCCGGAAGATGCCCGAATCGCTCGTCGCCAGGAAGATCCTCGGCGTCGACCTGAAGAGCATCGGAATCACCCCGCTGCCACGCGCCCGTCGGAGAGAAGCCCTCAGCCGATGGCCGGGGCGCCCTCCTCGCCGGTTCGAATGCGCTGACACTCGCCGAGATCGACCACGAAGATGACGCCGTCGCCGACCTTGCCGGTGCGCGCGCCCTTGATGATCGCTTCCTTCGTGCGCTCGAGGAAAGCGTCGTTCACGGCAATCTCGAAGCGCACCTTCTTCAGGAGCTGCACATCGAAGTCGGCGCCCCGGTAGGTCTCCGAGTAGCCGCCCTGCTGGCCACACCCGAGGGCGTGGCTCACGGACATGCGGGTCACTTCGACTTCGGTCAAGGCATCTTTCACGTCGCGGAGTCGTTCAGGCTGAACGTATGCGATCACGAGTTTCATCTTTCACTCCTTATGGCGGCAGCCGGATCAGCGCGCCGTGAAGATCGTGTAGTCGGGGTAGGCTTCCATGTTGTGCTCGCCGAGATCGAGGCCGCGGCGCTCCTCGTCCTCGGACACACGAAGTCCGACGGTGGCCTTGAGTGCGAAGAAGATGAGCAAGGCCGCCGGGAACGAGACGGCCCCGTAGGCCAGCACACCGATGAGCTGCGTCACGAGGCTGTGGTCGGAGCTGAACAGGCCCACGGCCAGAGTGCCCCAGACGCCGCAGGTGAGATGCACGGAAATGGCGCCGACCGGGTCGTCGAGCTTGAATTTGTCGAGGATCTCGACCGAGAAGACGACGACGACGCCGGCGATGAAGCCGATGATGATCGAGCCGGTCACGCTGACGACGTCGGCGCCTGCCGTGATGCCCACGAGCCCAGCCAGGGCACCGTTCAGGACCATCGAGGCGTCCGGGTGGCTGTGGTAGAGCCACGTCGTGGCCATGGCACCCACGATGCCGGCGGCTGCCGCGAGCGACGTGGTGACCAGAACGAACGACACGGCACCGGGATCCGCGCTGAGCACCGACCCGCCGTTGAAGCCGAACCACCCGAGCCAGAGGAGGAACATGCCAATCACCGCGAGCGGCATGTTGTGGCCCAGGATCGGGCGGATCTCCCCGTTGACGTACTTGCCGAGCCGGGGGCCGAGGATGATCACGCCCGCCAGGGCTGCCCAGCCACCCACCGAGTGCACGAGGGTCGAGCCGGCGAAGTCGTAGAAGCCTCGCTCGTCGAGCCAGCCGGCGCCCCACTTCCAGGAGCCCAGCACCGGATACACGAGGGCAACGTAGATCGTCGAGAAGATGAGGAAAGAGCCCAGCTTGATGCGCTCGGCGACGGCACCCGAGACGATGGTGGCTGCCGTGGCGGCGAACATCCCCTGGAAGAGGAAGTCGGTCCAGTAGGTGTAGCCCGGGTTGTAGGCGGCCGTGATTCCGGACGCATCGGTGCCGACCCCGAAGCCCGCGAACCCGAACCACTTCCCGACGGAGAACTCTCCCGGGTACATGAGGTTGAACCCACACAGCGCGTAGGTGAGCAGCCCGATCGAGATGATCCCCATGTTCTTGAACAGGATGTTGACCGTGTTCTTCGATTGGGTGAGACCCGATTCGAGGCTGGCGAAGCCGAGGTGCATGATGAAGACCAGGAAGGTGGCCACCATCATCCAGGTGTTGTTGACCGCGAACATCGCGTCCGCGGCCGAAGCATCCTGCGCGGCAGCCACCGCGGGGAACGCGACGGTGAGCGCCAGGAGCGCCACGATCGGGGGAGTGAGTTTGCGTACGAGCGGCATGAGTCGAATTCCTCCGGTACGCTCCTGACGGAGCCGGTACGGTCCTAGGGGATGGAGCTAACGCGTCGGTGACGCGGACGGCTCATAGCAAAGGGCGGGCCAGACGGCTTCGACGTCCCCCGACGACAAAGGCGCGGAGGGTCGGGCAAGCGCCTCTCTCCCTGTGAGGGCCCAGCGACCCGGACGTTCGAAGAAGCACCGCAAGCGCTTGGCCAAGCGGCACTTCCCAGGTCGCGAGGCGGCCGTTGGCCGACAGCCTTGGGCAGAACGGCAGCCCCGCAAAATTGTCGGGTCCCGCGGTCTCGTCGGCTCCCGATCCGACACCACATCAAGAGGCCATCGAGTACAAAAACGTCTCGACCTCACCCCGCGATCTACGAAAATGGAGCTTGTCGACCACACCCCTGCACAGCCGCGAGAAGGCCACACAGACCTGACGGCGCGGGGCATCGGAGGCCAACGCGCCCTCGGGCTGCCAGCCCATGGGGAACACCCTCGTCGCGAGCCTCCGCTGCGCGACCTCCTCGCACCGTGGCACGAGCAGCCGCGGGCGGAGGCTCGTCTCGCCGCCGAGCACGCAACAAAACCGTCGCTGTGGAGGCGGCGCGCCGGCGGTCGGCCGAGGCAGGGTCAACCGGTCGCGCCTGGCGTGGTGGCGCCCAACGCGTGCACCTGGGTCACGCCGCTCTTCGACACGAACACGAAGAGCCCGAGGCCGCGGTCCAGGGCCAGCTGCGCCGCCGCGCTGGTCGTCGCGCCCACCGCGGCCAGCGCGGGGATTCCGGCCACGATCGCCTTCTCCACGAGCTCGAAGCCGGCACGGCCGCTGACCGCGAGCACGCACCCCGCACCAGGAAGGAGGTCGCGGGCCACGCACCAACCGACGACCTTGTCCACCGCGTTGTGCCGACCGATGTCCTCGAAGACGCAGACCTCCTCTCCGTCGAAGCGGTAGAGGCCGGCCGCGTGGCTCCCGCCCGTTGCGGCGAAGAGGCTCTGGCGGGCGCGAAGGCGCTCCGGAAGGGAGCGCAGGAGCTGGGCCGGTGGAGTTTCGGGCCTGAGCGTGGGCAGAGGTCGGTCCACGTCCTCGAGCGACGGGCGCCCGCAGGCTCCACAGGCCGACGTGACGCGCAGCTCGCGCTCCACCCGCCGTCGTGCCCATCGGTCGAGGGCGGGCTCGCTCAGCTGCACGTGCACCCGCGAGGGCTCCACGCAGATCTCCTCGACGTCCTGCAGGCTGTCGACGATCAGCTCGGAGGTGAGGAAGCCGAGGACGAGCTCCTCGTCGTCGCCCGGGGTGCGGAAGGTCACCGCGAGAGGTCGCTCGTTGAGCCGGATCTCCAGCGGCTCCTCCACCGCAACCACGTCGTCCTCACCGCGCGCGGGCACCGAGGTCCGCGCGACACGAACGGAGCGGACCCTCTTCCCGGGGCCGCTGCGATCTTCGGGACCTTCTGGGCCTTCCGGATCTCTGGGATCCGATGGATCTCTGGGAACGGTCACGTTCTGAGCCTCGCTGCGACGCACGACACGGCTCCAATCTAGCAACGGTCACGAAAGGAGGTCGCACAAGGTAGCGACCGGAGACTCACCGCAGCCCTGTACACTCCGCCCCATGACGACCGCCTCGAAGAACCAGGTCACGGTGACTCTCGTCTCGACCACGCAGGGACGCGTGCTCAACCTGAGCATCGCCGGCATGGCGATCGAGACCCAGGACCGACTCAACGTCGGGCAGGCCTACCGGATCGGCTCGCCGATGAACCAGGACGGGCGGGTCGTGTGGTGCCACTTCCGCCCCCGCAACCACGACGGTGAAAGCGAGGCTCCCGGGTTCCAGGCGGGCGTCGAGTTCTCGGCGAGCCTGTCCGAGAACGCCACGCAGATCCTCGACTTCATCGACCGGGTCGGCTCCGCGGGAGCGAGCCGGCGCGTCTTCGGCCGGTTCGACATCGGCAATGCGGAGGTGGAGGTCGTCGGGCGCCACGCCGCTGACGTGACGGCGATCGAAGGCGACACGGTCACCGTGGAGTCGGACCTCCTCCCGTCCCTGGAGACCATCTTCCGCATCGAGGCAGCCGGGCTCGACGGGGCTCTCGACTGTGTCGTCGTCGGCATCCACCCTCTGAGCTCCGGCGAGACCCCCTCTCCGCGGACTCGGCTCCGTTTACGCGTTGCAGAAGCCGACGTGGCGCGCGCCGCGACGCTCGCTCCCGCGTAACGATCAGGAGCTCGCCGCGCTGCGCGCCCCGCGGAGCGTGCGACAGGCCTCCCGCAGCGACGTGATCTCACGCCCTTTGGCGCGACGCCAGTGTCCGCGCGCCACGCGCCGCTCGATGCTCGCGGGGGTGTAGCGGATGCTCGTCACGAGCCGACCCTCGGGAGAGAAGACGTGCGCGCGGCCGCGCTCTCCGAGAACCACGAAGGTCTGGCGCTCCACGTCGTAGAGCACCTGATCACGGCGCGCCTCGGCGAGGTCGGCCAACGCCTTCCCGACGGGCCGCGCCTCCCGCGAGCGCTGCTTCGCGTGCTCGGTACGGCGCAGGGCCGTCCGCCCGGTCTTCTCGAGCCGTCGCGCGAGGGCCGACGACAGACCTCGCGCGCGTCGCTGCCAGACCTCGCCCGTGACCGACTCGCTCTCCTCGCGACCGGCGTTGGCCGCGCTCTCGACGTTGCGGAGAACGCCGCGACCCCAGGCGGCCGTCTCGGCCCAGGGGAGGACGTGCCAGTGCTCGAGCAGCGCTTCGAGCGACTGGCCGCCGTCGAGCGTGCCCAGAACGTTGAGCCCGAACCGCCACTCCCGCTCCTCTCCCCGCACGGAAATGACCTGGAGCGACACCGCGAGCCGGCCCCCGCCAAGGCGCTTCGGCACGAGGAACCAGCCGGCGTCGACCTGACCCCAGAGGCGCACGCCCGCCTCGTCGCGCGCGTAGATGTCGAGCACGCGCTCGGTCAGATCGTCCGCAGCGACCTCGCGCACGACGAGCCCCGGGGGCCGGGCGTGGACCCGCTGCACGTCGGGATCCCGTCGCTCGAGCAGCAGCTCCGCCCAGTCGGTCCATCGGGGGAGCCCCGTCGGCGTGTAGCCGGCGAACACCGTCCGACTCGTGGGCGGGAACGAGTGCGCACATGCGGCCTCTCCGCAGCGGAGGCAGTAGACGCGCCCCGGCGTGAACGCCTGCTCCTTCACCCGCAGATCGCGGCGCGCCGCCTCGACGCGGGCTTCGAGCTGCCGCGCAGCGAGGTGCTCCGCCGCGCGCTCCGCCACCGGCACACTCACGCGCAGATCGATCGTGGCCGGATCTCCCGGCGCACCGGTGGAGCGTTCCCCTCCGGTCACGAGACGGCGCAGAGCCCGCACGACCTCGAGGTAGGGGTCCGCCCCCTCGAGGGGGCGTTCGGCGTCGACGCTGCGAGGGCCCGAACGCCGCTTCCGACGGCGCCGCGCGCCGCGCTTCGACGCACGCTTCGGGCCCGCCGGGGCACGGGTTCCTGGCGGGTCCTGCGACATGCCCGGAGTATAGGTGGCTGGGGCTTTCGGGCGCCCGTTCCCTCGTGTTGACCTGCCGTAGGGCCCGCACTATGGTGGCGCCTGCGATGGCCCTACATCTCCTCCTGATCGCCGCCGGCATTGCCCTCCTCTACTTCGGCGGGGAGATGCTGGTGACGCACTCCACCGAGCTGGCCCGGGCGCTCCGCGTCTCCCCGGTGGTGATTGGCCTCACGGTCGTCGCGTTCGGCACCTCCGCGCCCGAGCTGGCGGTCGGAGTGACGGCAGCCCTGAACGACCAGTCGGAGCTGGCGTTTGGCAACGTCGTCGGCTCGAACATCGCCAACATCGGCCTCATCCTCGGGCTGACGGCCATCTTCACGCCGCTTGCCATCGACACGCAGCTCATGCGGCGCGAGATCCCGTTCATGATCTTCATCAGCCTGCTGCTGTTCGCCTTCACGTACGGCGGCCGCCTCGGGGCACTGCAGGCGCTCGTCTACTTCGGCCTCTTCCTCACCTTCCTGGTGGTGCTGCTGCGCTCGAGCTCGTCCGTCAGCGAGGGTGACGAAGAGGAGCGCGGGGGCGCGGTCAAGGCGCTCGTGCTGGCCGCCGTCGGCCTGGCGCTGCTGATCAGCGGCGCGCGCCTCATGGTCGACTCCGCGACCGAGCTCGCCCGCGCGATCGGAGTGAGCGAGCGTGTCATCGGCCTCACCCTCACGGCCTTCGGTACCAGCGTCCCCGAGCTCGCGGGCTGCCTGATCGCAGCGGCAAAAAGACAGAGCGGGCTCGTGCTCGGCAACATCATCGGCTCGAACATCTTCAATCTGCTGCTGATCCTGCCTTCGGTCGTCGCGATCGCACCCATTCAGCTCAGCCTCCGGCAGAGCGGCGTCGACGTGCTCGTCATGATCGGCTTTGCCCTCCTGCTCCTCTTCGGCTTCGTCGGCGACCGCCGGGTCAACCGCGGCGAGGCCACTTTCATGCTGCTCGGCTACCTCGCCTACAACGGCTACCTCGCGGCGAGTGAGCTCGGCTGACCCGCTCCATCGCCCACGCCAAGGACCTCCATTTGAACGCGCCGAACTCCAAGCAAGGCCCCGCTCCCTTCCACACACGCCACAACGGTCCCGGGCCTCAGGACACCGCCGACATGCTCCAGGCCCTCGGCCTCGGCAACCTCGGCGACCTCCTCGACGCCGCTGTACCGGCGCAGATCCGGATGGACCGCGAGCTCCAGCTCGAGCACGGAGCCCAAGGGGGGCTCTCCGAGGGCGCCGCCCTGCGTCGACTCCAGCACACCGCGGGCAGCAACGAGCTTTTCGTCTCTCTGCTGGGGCAAGGCTACGCCGACAGCACGACGCCGCCCGTGCTGCAGCGGTGCATCCTCGAGAACCCGAACTGGTACACCGCCTACACGCCGTACCAGGCCGAGATCGCCCAGGGGCGGCTGGAGGCGCTGCTCAACTTCCAGACGGCAGTGATGGACCTGACCGGCTTCTCCATCGCGAACGCGTCGCTCCTCGACGAGGCGACTGCGGCCGCCGAGGCCATGGCACTGTGCTTCGCAGCGAAGCGGCGCAAGGCCAGGCGGTTCGTCGTGTCCGACGGCTGCCACCCGCAGACGATCTCCGTCACCCGCACGCGAGGGGAGGCGCTTGGCCTCGAGATCGAGGTCGCCGACGCGGACAGAGCGACCTTCGACGGCGACGTGTGTGGCGTCCTCCTGCAGCTGCCCGACACCCGCGGGTGCGTCTTCGACCCCCGCTCCGTCATCGAGCGCGCGAAGGCCGCGGGCGCGCTCGTGGTGGTCGCGGCGGATCCCCTGTCGCTCACCCGCCTCGTGCCGCCAGCCGAGCTCGGCGCCGACATCGCCGTCGGCAGCATGCAGCGCTTCGGCATGCCGATGGGCTTTGGTGGCCCGCACGCCGCGTACATCGCGACCTCGGAGGCCCACAAGCGCCTGCTGCCGGGACGCGTGGTCGGGGTCTCCCAGGACCGCTCCGGCCGCCCGGCGCTGCGCCTGGCGCTCCAGACGCGCGAGCAGCACATCCGTCGCGACCGCGCGACGAGCAACATCTGCACCGCGCAGGTGCTGCCCGCGGTGGTGGCGTCGATGTACGCCGTGCACCACGGGCCCGAGGGGCTGCGCGCGATCGCCGACAGGATCCACGCGAAGGCCTGCCGCCTGGCCGGAGCGATCGAGGCTGGGGGGCACTCGCTCGAGAGTCATGCCTTCTTCGACACGATCGCCGTCGTCACCGGCAGCGCCGAGCGCGCCGCGGACATCGTCGCGGCCGCACGCGCGCGACGAATCAACCTCCGTGACCTCGGCGACGGCAGCATCGGGATCGCCGTCGACGAGTCGACCCGCACCGGAGCGCTCCGAGAGGTTGCCGAGCTTTTCGGCGGATCGCTCGGCGAGGATGCGGGCCCCGACCGCACACCACAGGCGCTGGTGCGTACGTCGCCCTACCTCGAGCACGAGGTCTTTCACCGCTACCGGCCCGAGGCGGAGCTCGTGCGCTACATCCATCGCCTCGTGTCGAAGGACCTCTCGCTCACGACCTCGATGATTCCGCTGGGCTCGTGCACTATGAAGCTCAACGCCGCCGCGGAGATGATTCCGATCACGCTCCCCGGCTTCGCGCGCCTGCACCCTTTTGCTCCCGCCGAGCAGACCCGCGGCTACCGCCAACTCATCGACGAGCTGTGCGATTGGCTCGCCGAGATCACCGGCTTCGCCCGCATCTCGATGCAGCCGAACGCGGGCTCGCAGGGTGAGCTGGCCGGGCTCCTCACCATCCGCCGCTACCACCAGGCGCGCGGCGAAGAGGGTCGCGACGTGTGCATCATCCCGACCTCGGCACACGGCACGAACCCCGCCAGCGCCGTGATGGCGGGCATGCAGGTGGTTCCGGTCGCCTGCGACGACCAGGGCAACATCGACATCGCCGACCTCGAGGCGAAGGTCGAAGCCCACGGCGACCGCGTCTCGGCGCTCATGGTCACCTACCCCTCGACCCACGGAGTCTTCGAGGAGGAGATCCGCCACATCTGCCAGGTCATCCACGACGCGGGCGGTCAGGTGTACATGGACGGCGCCAACATGAACGCCCAGGTGGGCGTGTGTCGGCCGGGCGACTTCGGCGCGGACGTCTGCCACCTCAACCTGCACAAGACGTTCTGCATCCCGCACGGCGGCGGTGGTCCGGGCATGGGGCCGATCGGGGTGATGGAGCACCTCGTGCCGCACCTGCCGGACCACCCCGAGGTCGACCTGGACGCGAGCGCCAGCCTCGGCACGATCTCCGCAGCGCCCTGGGGCAGCGGCATGATCCTGCCGATCTCGTGGGCGTACATCGCGATGATGGGCGCCAAGGGTCTTCGCCGCGCCACCGAGCTGGCCATTCTCAACGCGAACTACGTCGCCAAGCGTCTCGAGGACGCGTACCCCATCCTCTACCGCGGCACGAACGGCTTCGTGGCCCACGAGTGCATCCTCGACCTGCGCCCGCTCAAGGAGCAGGGCATCGAGGTGGACGACGTGGCCAAGAGGCTCATGGACTACGGCTACCACGCCCCGACGGTGAGCTGGCCGGTCGCAGGCACCGTGATGGTGGAGCCGACGGAGTCGGAGTCGAAGGCCGAGCTCGACCGCTTCTGCGACGCGATGATCGCGATCCGCGAAGAGGTCCGCGCCATCGAGCGCGGCGAGATCGCATCAGGCGACAGCCCGCTACGCCACGCACCCCACACGGCCGAAGAGGTCACGAGCTCCGGCTGGGACCGCAAGTACAGCCGCGAAGAGGGCGCCTATCCCGCCCCGTGGACCCGCGAGCACAAGTACTGGCCGCCGGTCGGCCGCATCGACAACGCGTTCGGCGACCGCAACCTGGTGTGCAGCTGCGTCGGCATGGAGGCGTTCGCAGAGAGCTAGCGGCGTCGGCGTCGCCGCGCGCATCAGTTCGAGGTGCTCGCCTCTGGCCGCTGCCTCCAGGACGTTCTCCGGCGGGGCCAAGCGCTCGGGCGGGCTCTACCCCGGCTGCTTCAACAGCTCGATCAGCTCTTCCCTCGAGAAGATCTTGTTGAGCTTCGGATCGTCCTCCTGGACGATCGAGCTCATGAGGCGGCGCTTGTTGTCGATGATCGCCGCAATGCGCTCCTCGAGCGTGTCTTCCGTGACCAGCTTGAACACCTGCACGGCGCGCTTCTGACCGATGCGGTAGAGGCGGTCGGTCGCCTGGTCCTCGCGGGCTGCGTTCCACCAGCGGTCGTAGTGGATGACGACGGAGCCGCCGATCAGGTCGATGCCGGTGCCGCCCGCCTTCAGGCTGCCGAGGAAGACGCGGCAGTCTTCGTCGTTGTTGAAGCGGTCGACCAGGTCGCCACGATTGCGGCTCGCTCCGGTGAGCGTGACGCTCGGCACCCCGACCCGCTGGAGGTGCTCCTCCATGATCTTGATCATGCCGAGGTACTGGGTGAACACCACCACCTTCTGGCCGGAGTCGAGGCTCTCCTCGAGCAGCTCCTGGTAGAGATCCCACTTGCCCGAGTCGTGCACCTCCCACCGGTCGAGCGCGCCGAGCGCGAGGGCGGGGTGATCGCAGATCTGCTTCAGCATGTTCAGCAGCGCGAAGATGTGGATGTACGGCAGCGGCTCGCCTTCGGTCTTGAGCTTCTTCATGAGCGCCGTACCGCGCGTGGCGATCGCCTGACGGTAGAGGTCGTTCTGCTCCGGGCTCAGCGCGCAGGTGCGCACGTCTTCGATCTTCTCCGGCAGCTCGTCCAGCACGGCCGTCTTGACCCGGCGCAGCACGAACGGCGCCGTCAAGCGCCGTAGCCCGGAGAAGTGCCACGACTCCGCGTCGGCCTCGAGGTTGGAGCCGTAGCGGTCGCGGAAGTCCTCCTCCGACCCGAGGTACCCCGGCAGGATGAGGTCGAACAGGCTCTTCAGCTCCGACAGGGCGTTCTCGATGGGCGTGCCGGTGAGGCCGAGCTTCATCCGCGCCTTGAGAGCGGCGGCCGCCTGGTAGCCCTGCGTGTTGCGGTTCTTGATTTGCTGCACCTCGTCGAAGATGACGAGCCCCCACTGCATCTCCTGGAAGCGCTTGGTGTCGTTGCGCAGAACGCCGTAGGACGTGAGCAGCGTGTCCCCTTCGCCGAGCGCCCGCTCGAGGTTGCGCTGCGGGCCGTGGTACTGCACCGCGCGCAGGTCGGGCGCGTGCTCGCGCAGCTTGTTGCGCCAGTGGCTGATGACGGTGCGGGGAGAGATGACGAGCATCGGCTCCTTCACGCCGAACTGCTCGCGCACGAGCACCATGAGCGCCATGGCCTGATGCGTCTTGCCGAGACCCATGTCGTCACAGAGCAGGCCGGCCAGCCCGTTCTCGAAGAGGAACTTGAGCCACTCGAGGCCAAGCTTCTGGTAGGGCCGCAGCTCGCTCTTGAGCCCGTCGGGAAGCACCAGCGGCTCGGCGGGCTGCAGATCGAGAAAGCGCTGCAGGAACGCCGAGCGGTCGCTCGGACCTTCGACGTGCATCGGTTTGGCGCTCGACGCACGGAGGCGCAGGAGCTCGGCGGGCGACAGACGCACCGGCTGGCCGCCCGGCTGCTGCAGCGTCCGGAGCAGCTCCTTGCGCTGGAGCAGGCGCCCGAGCCCGCGCAGCGCCGGGGCATTGAGGTCGATCCAGCCACTGTCGGTCTGGAAGTAGGGCTGGCCGGAGCGCTTCGCACGCAGCAGATCCGCCAGGTCGACCTCCTCGTCGCCGAAGCGGTAGCGCACGCGCAGCGCCTCTCCCTCCTCGTCGTCGTCGCTGCCGTCCCCTGCGGGCGTGAGCTCGATCGAGTCGAACTCCGTGAGAATGCCCAGGTCGCTCATCGGGTTGTCGAGCACCAGATCGGCGGATCCGTCCAGAACGGGCTCCTCGCTCTCGAACGTGCTCACGAGGTGTGGCGTCAGGTCGAGCAGCTCGAGGTCGTCGTACCCGGGCTCGCCCTGCGGCGGGCTGAGCAGGATGCCGAGCGACGGCTCGAGCACGAGGTCGCCGTAGCGGTACGGCGCGTACTCCTCGTCCTCTTCCAGAGCTTCGATGCCTTTGGCTGCGAGCAGGTCCACACCGTAGCGCTCGGCCCCCACGATGCGCGTCGCCGGACCAACCTCTTCGATCAGCGTCGCGCCGAGCGGGCGAGGGGCGTGGAGACCCTCCGCCGCCAGGAAAGCCAGCAGCTCGCCGAGCTTCTCGCGGTCGATCTGCATCTGGAGGAGCGTCCCCACCTCTTCGCTGCCGAAGGCCAGGTACGGCTCTCCGGTGCGCAGGTCAAACTGCACCGAGAAGACGCCGTCGTCGCCGAACTCGCGAAAGCAGTGGTACGCCAAGCGGCACAGCAGGCTCGCCTCGAACGACTGGCGGTTCGTCTGCATGCCCGCCTTGTTGAGGTGCTGCTCCTCGGGGCTGCGCAGGAACGTGCTCAGGCGATCGATCAGGCCGGCACGATCGAAGAAGGAGCCGTTCGGCGGCGCCTTGCCGATGCGCTCGAGAAAACGGATCGTGGAGGGCGACTGGTCGAGGTAGCGCAGCACCTCGAGATCGTCGGCGAAGACCCGGAGCGAGCCGCCGTCACCCTGCGTGACCCTCACCTCCGCGTACGGCGCGGAGGAGCCGCCGGCCAGCAGTTGCGCGAGGCGGTGCCAGCGGCTGGTGGCAAACACGTCACCCCAGGAGCGCTTGCCGTAGACCTCGCGGAAGTCGCGGATCTGGCGCCGCAGCTCCTTGAGGTGATGGCAGGTGCTGCGCCTCCCCGCAGCGCAGCTGCAGAAGGTGAGCGGCCGCTGCGAACCGGCCACCTTCTCCAAGTGCACCGCGGATCCGGGATCGGGCTCGTGCGGATCCGAAAGCAGCCCGATGCCGCTGCGGTGGAACTCGAGATTGGAGAATGGATTGAGCAACGGGAGCGGAAATCCGGATTGATGAGCGGAGGCGCCACGGCGTCGAGGACGTCGTTGCGCGCGGCGCTCGAGCCGCCGTCGGTGCGGACGTGCGAAGCCGTCGATTATAGCGGCGGAGAGACGCCTGGAACAGGGTGCGTCGGCTCCCGTTCGCCCCTGCTCTCGCCTGCCGCGAGCCCTGGCGCGCGAGGCCCACCGAGAGCGGGGACGCAACCTCCGAGGAGTCAGCACGTTAGGTGGCAAACGCCGTCTCTTGACTTCTGTCGCGCAAAGCGGGTAGCTTTTCGACTTCTCGGACTCAGGCCATGAAAAAGACCACCACGAGCTTCCACGACACCTACCGACCGGTCGCTCAGGCAGCACGTCTGCCACTGCTGGCAGATCGCATGCCCCTTCGGGCAGCTTGCCTGCCCTCGCCGGTGGACGCCGCGCACGTCGTGCGCGCGAACGCCCTCTCCCTCGTCGTCGGTGTCGTCGTCCTTCTTGGGCTTATCTCCTCCATTCCAGCCCTCGGGGCCACGTAGCGAGCACCTCCACCACGAACGAGCTACCGAGCCCCCAGGACGAGATCCTGGGGGCTTTCGTGCTTCTGGCCCTCCGCAAACCGATCTGCAACACAACCTTCACCGCACCCGCTCACCACAGGAGCCGCACCCATGTCGATTCAAGCCTCGGACACGATCTTTCTCAACGGCGAATGGAAGCCCTGGGACAGCGCGACCGTCCACGTCTCGGCGCACGCACTGCACTACGGCTCCCTGGCGTTCGAGGGCATCCGCGCCTACGAGACGCCGGACGGCACCGCGGTCTTCCGCCTCGGCGCCCACATCGACCGCCTGATCGACAGCGCCCGCATCCTGCGGATGACGCCGCTCGACTACTCCAAGGACGAGATCGAGGGGCTCTGCGTCGAGGCGATTCAGCGCAACCAGCTCGACTCGTGCTACATCCGCCCCTTCCTCTACCGCGGCAGCGGTGCACTCGGGCTCTACCCGCTCGACTCGCCCGTCGAGTTCTCCATCTTCGCCGTCGAGTGGGGCCGCTACCTCGGTGCCGAGGCCATCGAGCAGGGAGTCGACGTGGCGATCAGCTCCTGGCGCCGGTTCAACGCGTCGACGGCCTCGCCGCTCGGAAAGATCGGCGGCCAGTACGTGACGAACTCGTTCGTCTCGATCGAGGCCCGCGAGAACGGCTTCGCCGAAGGCATCATGCTCGACCAGGACGGCATGGTCTGCGAGGGTGCTGGCGAGAACATCTTCATCGTGATGGACGGCGTGCTCATCACCACGCACCTCGCCGCCCAGGTGCTCGGCGGCATCACGCGCGACAGCGTCATGCACATTGCCCGCGACCTCGGCATCGAGGTGCGCTGCGAGCCCATCAGCCGCGACATGCTCTACGTCTGCGACGAGATGTTCATGACCGGCACGGCCGCCGAGGTCAGCCCGGTGCGCAGTGTCGACCGGATCGCCGTGGGCTCCGGCTCGCGCGGCCCCGTCACCGAAGCCATCCAGACCCGATTCTTCGACGTCGTCGAAGGTCGCGCCGAGGACACCCACGACTGGTTGACTCCCGTCCCCAAGCCGGCCGCGGTCGGCTGAGCTTTCCTGCCGCCCCGGCAAGCGAGAGACCCATGAAAAAAGAGATCACCGGTGCCGAGATCGTCTGCGAAGTGCTGCAGCAGGAGGGCACCGACGTGCTCTTCGGTTATCCGGGCGGGGCCATCCTCCCCACCTACGACGCGCTCACGAAGTACCCCAAGCTGCACCACGTCCTCACGCGCCACGAGCAGGGTGCCTCGCACATGGCCGACGGCTATGCGCGCGCCACCGGCAAGGTCGGGGTGGCCATGGCCACGAGCGGCCCCGGCGCCACGAACCTGGTCACGGGGCTCGCCACGGCCATGATGGACTCCTCTCCGGTCGTCGCCATCACCGGCCAGGTTCCCACCGGCGCCATCGGCAGCGACGCCTTCCAGGAGACCGACATCTCCGGCATCACGCTGCCGATCACCAAGCACAACTACCTCGTCACCTCGGTCGAGGAAGTGGCGCACACGATGCGCGAGGCCTTCCACATCGCGCGCACCGGTCGTCCCGGCCCCGTGCTGATCGACATTCCGAAAGACGTGCAGAACGCGGTCGCGCCGTACGAGCCCGACGACACTCCGATCACGCTGCCCGGCTACCGGCCCGAGACCTACGCGCCGGAGCGACAGATCGGCGACGCCCTCCAGCTCATTCGTGACGCCCGGCGCCCGCTGATCCTCGCCGGCCATGGTGTCCAGATGAGCGGCGCGATGGACGAGCTCGCCGCGTTCGCCGAGCGCGCCCGCATTCCGGTGGCGCTCACGCTCCTGGGCAAAGGCGGCATGCCGGAGGCGCACCCGCTGTGCCTCGGGATGATGGGCATGCACGGCGGCGCCGAGGTCAACCTCGCCATCCAACGCGCCGACCTGCTGCTCGCGTTCGGAATGCGTTTCGACGACCGCGTGACGGGGAACCTCAAGACCTATGCACGCCACGCCCGCAAGATCCACGTCGACATCGACCCGTCCGAGATCAACAAGAACGTGCCGGTCGACGTGGGCATCGCCGGCGACCTCAAGTCCGTGCTGCAGCAGATGCTGCCGCAGCTCGAGCGCCAGGAGGACCCGGCGTGGCTCCAGCAGATCGAAGATTGGCGGCAGGACGGCGAGCGCCGCGACATCATCGGCCCACCAGGCGAGCAGCGCGGCGCGACGCCGGTTCCCGACGACAAGCTCCTCGCGGCCCAGGTGATCTACGACCTGCGCGAGCTCACGGGTGGCAACGCGGTCACGGTGACCGACGTCGGCCAGCACCAGATGTTCGAGGCGCAGTACTACCCGCACCAGGATCCGCGCTCGCTCATCACTTCGGGCGGCCTCGGCACGATGGGCTTCGGTCTGCCGGCGGCGATCGGCGCGAAGATGGGCGAGCCCGACAAGAACGTGTGGGCGATCGCCGGCGACGGCGGCTTCCAGATGACGATGATGGAGCTCGCCACGGCCGTGCAGGAGAGCGTGAACGTCAAGGTGGCGGTGATCAACAACGCCTACCTCGGCATGGTGCGCCAGTGGCAGGAGTTCTTCTACGAGGAGCGCTACAACGCCACCCCGATGGTCAACCCCGACTTCTGCAAGATCGCGGAGGCGTACGGCATCCCGAGCCGTCGGGTCACGCGGCGCGACGAGATTCCGGAGGCGATCGCCCTGGCCGACGCCACGAAAGATGGTCCGGTGCTCGTCGAGTTCGTGGTCGAGCAGGAGGAGATCGTCTTCCCGATGGTGCCCGCCGGCGCCGACCTCGACGCCATGCTGCGCCGGCCCGCGCCGGGCGAAGACGTCGAGGTGGTAGTCCCCAAGAACCTCTCCAACACCGAGGGAGGCGTCTGATGGCACGCCACACGATCACCGCGCTCGTCGAGAACCGGCCCGGCGTCCTCGCCCGCGTGGCGAACCTCTTCCGGCGCCGCAGCTTCAACATCGACAGCCTCACCGTCGGCCGCACGCACCGGGACGAGGTCTCCCGCATGACCATGGTCATGGAGGGCACCCAGATCGAGGCCGATCGCCTCGAGGCGAACCTCTACAAGCTGGTCAACGTCATCCAGGTCGAGCATCTCAGCGAGAAGCCCGCGGTGAGCCGAGACCTCGCGCTGATCAAGGTGCACGTGGACGCGGAGCAGCGCCGCGAGGTGACGCAGCTGTGCGACATCTTCCGTGCCCGCATCCTGGACGTGTCACCCGAGTCGATGATCATCGAGCTGACCGGCGACGAGGACAAGATCGAGAACTTCACCGAGCTGCTGCGCCCGTTCCGCATCATCGAGATGGTCCGCACGGGCGTCGTCGCGATGGGCCGCGGCGAGCACACGCTCAAGAACGACGGCTACCAGCCGCAGGCGGTGCTGGCCGGGCACAAGAACGTCCTCTAGGCCCCGGACTTGCCGCACCGGCGGCACGACGACTTCCACGACTTCACTCCCCCACTCGACTCAAGGCCGAACCCGGCAAGGACACGCATCATGGCGAAGCTCTACTACGACAACGACGCAGACCTCTCCCTCCTCGACGGCAAGACCGTCGCGATCATCGGCTACGGCAGCCAGGGGCACGCGCACTCGCTCAACCTCAAGGACAGCGGCGTCGACGTGATCGTCGGCCTGCACGAGGGCAGCAGCAGCAAGGCGAAGGCCGAAGCCGACGGCCTCGAGGTGACCTCCGTCGCCGATGCAGCCAAGCGCGGCCAGTTCGTGATGATCCTGGCTCCCGACACGGTGCAGGCCGATCTGTACAGGAGCGAGATCGAGCCGAATCTCGAGCCCGGCGACACCCTCATGTTCGCGCACGGATTCAACATCCGCTACGACGAGATCCAGCCGCCCGAGAACGTCGACGTGAGCATGGTGGCCCCCAAGGCACCGGGCCACCGCGTGCGCGAGGTCTTCCAGGAGGGCGCCGGTACGCCGGGTCTCATCGCCGTACATCAGGACGCGAGCGGCAACGCCAAGGCCAACGCCCTCGCCTACGCCCGCGGCGTCGGCTGCACGCGCGCCGGTGTCATCGAGACCACCTTCAAGGAGGAGACCGAGACCGATCTCTTCGGCGAGCAGGCCGTGCTCTGCGGCGGTGCCTCCGCCCTCGTGCGCGCCGGCTTCGAGACCCTCGTCGAGGCCGGCTACCAGCCCGAGGTGGCCTACTTCGAGTGCCTCCACGAGCTCAAGCTGATCGTCGACCTCATGTACCAGGGCGGCCTCAGCTACATGTGGTACTCGGTGTCCGACACCGCCGAGCACGGCGGCTATGTGGCTGGCGACCGGGTGGTCACCGACGAGACCCGCGCCGCCATGAAGCAGCTCCTCGGAGAGATCCAGGACGGCACCTTCGCCCAGCGCTGGATCGAAGAGAACCGAACCGGCCGTCCGACCTTCACGGGCCGCCGCAACGAGGAGCACGGCCACCAGATCGAGGCCGTCGGCAAAGAGCTTCGCGGTCTCATGCCGTTCCTCGACGCCAAAGACGTCCAGCAGACCTGATCCGAATTCGACTCTTTCCTCAGCCCACTCGACTGCAACTCTGGAGCAGACCATGAGCACACAGCCATCCACCTCGAACGAGCCGCGGCACATCCGCATCTTCGACACCACCCTGCGTGACGGCGAGCAGTCGCCGGGCGCCAGCATGACGAGCGCCGAGAAGCTCGAGCTCGCGCGCCAGCTCGGGGTGCTCGGAGTGGATGTGATCGAGGCCGGTTTCCCGGCGGCGAGCCCGGACGATCTCGAAGGCGTACGACGCATCGCCCAGGAGGTGGGCACCGTGAATGGCCCCATCATCGCGGGTCTCGCCCGCTGCTGGCGCGAAGACATCGACAAGGCCTGGGAGGGCGTGCGCGACGCGGAGAAGCCGCGCATCCACACCTTCCTCGCCACCTCGGACCTGCATATGGAGCGCAAGCTCGGCATGACCCGCGATCAGGTGCTGTCGCAGGTGGGCCACATGGTGGCGCACGCGCGCAGCCTCTGTAAGGACATCGAGTTCAGCCCCGAGGACGCGAGCCGCTCGGATCCGGAGTTCCTGGTGAAGGTGCTCGAGGTCGCGATCCAGGAGGGAGCCACCACGCTCAACATCCCCGACACCGTCGGCTACGCCATGCCGATCGAGTACGGCGACCTCATCCGCTACTTGATCGAGAGAACGCCCGGCGGCGAGGACGTCATCTTCTCGGCGCACTGCCACGACGACCTCGGCTGCGCCACCGCGAACACCCTGGCCGCCATCGAGGGCGGCGCGGGCCAGGTCGAGGTGACCATCAACGGCATCGGCGAGCGTGCCGGCAACACCTCGCTCGAGGAGGTGGTCATGGCGCTGCACACACGCCCCACCATCTACGGCGCCAGGACGGGCATCAACACCACGGAGCTCTGCCGCACGAGTCGCATGGTGAGCAACTACACGGGCATCGGCGTGCCGCGCAACAAGGCGATCGTCGGCGAGAACGCCTTCGCCCACGAGGCCGGCATCCACCAGGACGGCATGCTCAAGGACCAGCGCACCTACGAGATCATGACCCCGCAGACGGTGGGTCTCACGCAGAGCAAGCTGGTGCTCGGCAAACACTCCGGCAAGCACGCGCTGCGCGTGCGCCTGGAGGAGCTCGGCTTCGAGCTCGACAAGGAAGAGCTGCGCCAGGCGTTCAAGCGCTTCAAGCGCGTGGCCGACCGCAAGAAGAACGTCACCGACGCCGATCTGCAGGCGATCGCCAACCAGGAGATCCTGGCCCCGGAGGAGCTGTTCAAGCTCACCGATCTGCACCTCTCCTGCGGTCGTCCTGGCATTCCGACCGCCACGGCGCGGCTCGAAGGACCCAACGGCCAGGTGTACGTCTCCCCGGCGACCGGTACCGGCCCCGTCGACGCGGCGTTCCAGGCGATCAACAACGTCGTCGAGGCGCCGGCCCGGTTGCTCGAGTACAGCGTGCACAGCGTCACACAGGGCATCGACGCCCTCGGCGAGGTCACGGTGCGCATCGCCAGCCGCGAGGACGAGAAGAAGATCTTCGGCGGCTACGGTGCCGATACCGACGTCATCGTGGCGAGTGCCAAAGCCTACGTGGCCGCGCTCAACCGCATGCTGACCGCGATGGGCACGAAGTACACGGCTCCCGAAGCGGGTCCGGCGACCCTGCAAGAGACCGTGCGCTGAGCGAGGAGACGTTCCCGGCATCATGAAGACCCTGTTCGACAAGGTATGGGAGCGGCACGTCGCTGTGGCTCCCAGTGAGCCGGGGATGCCCTCGGTGCTCTACATCGACCTCCACCTCATCCACGAGGTCACCTCTCCCCAGGCCTTCACGGCGCTGCGGGAGCGGGGCCTCGGGGTGCACCGGCCCGGCCAGACCCTGGCCACCATGGACCACTCCACCCCCACCGATCCGGCAATCGACGCCGACCTCTTGCGGGTGCTCGACCCGGCCGGTGCCGAGCAGCTCGACGCCTTGCGCGCGAACTGCGCCGAGTTCGGGGTGCCGCTGCTCGACATGGGCGACGACCGGCGCGGCATCGTGCACGTGATCGGTCCCGAGCTCGGCCTGACCCAGCCGGGCATGACGGTGGTCTGCGGCGACAGCCACACGAGCACCCACGGAGCGTTTGGCGCGCTGGCGTTCGGCATCGGCACGAGCGAGGTTGGCCACGTGCTCGCCACGCAGTGCCTCGTGCAGCACCGGCCGAGCACGTACGAGATCCGCGTCGACGGCACCCTCGGTGAGGGGGTTGTGGCCAAGGACATCATCCTGCGGGTCATCGGCGAGATCGGCATCGAAGGCGGCACGGGCTGCGTCTTCGAGTACACCGGCGATGCCATCCGCGCGCTCGACATGGAAGGTCGCATGACGGTCTGCAACATGTCGATCGAAGGTGGCGCACGCGCCGGGATGGTGGCGCCCGACCAGGTCACGTTCGACTACCTCGAAGGCAGGCCCCACGCGCCGAAGGGCGACGCCTGGCAAGCCGCGGTCGAAGACTGGAAGACGCTCGTCACCGACGAGGGCGCAACCTACGACAAGCGGCTTTCCCTGGACGCGTCCCAGCTCGGCCCGATGGTCACCTACGGCACGAACCCCGGCATGGCGATTCCGATCGGGTCCGAGGTACCGGGCGCAGCCGGCGACGACACCGCAACCGTCACCCACCAGAGGGCGCTCGAGTACATGGGTCTCGAAGAGGGGCAGCAGATCAAGGGCCAGAAGATCGACGTGGTCTTCGTCGGTAGCTGCACCAACTCCCGCCTCGCCGACCTGGAGGCGGCGGCCTCCGTGCTCAAGGGGCGCAAGGTGCACGACGGGGTTCGCATGCTCGTCGTGCCCGGCTCGCAGCAGGTGAAGAAGGCCGCCGAAGAGGCCGGCCTCGCACAGATTTTCGTCGACGCGGGCGCCGAGTGGCGCGAGTCGGGCTGCTCGATGTGCCTGGCCATGAACTCCGACAAGCTCGACGCAGGCCAGTACGCGGTGAGCACGTCCAACCGCAACTTCGAGGGCCGGCAGGGCCCCGGCGGTCGGACGTTCCTCGCGAGCCCCCTCACCGCGGCGGCCTCGGCCGTCGAAGGTCGTCTCGCCGACGTCCGGGAGATGTCATGACCTCGTCCGTCGCCCAGTTCACCACGCTCGAGAGCATCATCGCGCCGCTGCCGATCGACAACATCGACACCGACCAGATCATCCCGGCCCGGTACCTCAAGATCACCGACCGCAGCACCATCGCCGAAGGCCTGTTCGCCAACTGGCGCTACGACGGCGGTGACGAGGCACTCGACCTCAACCCCCAGTTCGTGCTCAACCAGGAGCGGTTCGCGGGAGCCCAGATCCTGCTCGCCGGCGACAACTTCGGCTGCGGCAGCTCGCGGGAGCACGCGCCTTGGGCATTGCTCGGCAACGGTATCCGCGCCGTGCTCAGCACCCGCTTCGCCGACATCTTCCGCAACAACTCGCTCAAGAACGGGCTACTCCCCGTACAGATCGACGCCGCGACCAGCCAGGAGCTGTTCGAAGCGACGCAGAGCGAAACACCGCCCACGGTGCACCTCGACCTCGAGCACCAGACGCTCCGGCTTCACGACGGGCGCGAGCTCCACTTCGACGTCGATCCCTTCGCGAAAGCCTGCCTCCTGCAGGGGGTCGACCAGCTCGGCTACCTGGTCGAGCAGCTCGACGCCATCCGCACCCACGAGAGCGCGTCGCCGGCCCGCATCGAGACGCTGTCGGCGCAGCGGGAGAGCTGAGCATGGCCAAGATCGTCCTTCTTCCCGGAGACGGTGTCGGGCCGGAGGTGGCGGCCGCGGGCCGCGCCGCGCTCGAAGCCTGCGACGCGAGGTTCGGGCTCGGCCTCGAGCTCGAGACGCACCTCATCGGCGGCTGCGCCATCGACGAGATCGGCGAGCCGCTGCCACCAGAGGCCCTCGAAGCATGCCGCGCAGCCGACGCCATCCTCCTCGGCGCCGTCGGGGGGCCGAAGTGGTCGGACCCGTCGGCGCCAGTGCGTCCGGAGCAGGGGATTCTGGCGCTCCGGTCCGAGCTCGGCCTGTTCGCCAACCTGCGCCCGGTGCCCCACTTCCCTGCGCTCGCAGGCCAGGCGCCCTTGCGCCCCGAGCTCCTCGAAGGGTGCGACCTGCTGTTCGTGCGCGAGCTCACCGGCGGCATCTACTTCGGTGCGCGCGAGGAGCAGAGCGAAGGCTCCGACAAGACGGTCGCGCACGACACGATGATCTACAGCGAGCCCGAGGTCGAGCGCGTCGCCCGGGTGGCCTTCGAGGCCGCGCAGCTGCGGCGCCGCAAGGTGACGTCGGTCGACAAGGCCAACGTTCTGGCCTCGATGCGCCTGTGGCGAACGGTGGTCGAGCGCACGGCGGCCGACTACCCCGACGTCGAGCTCGAGCATCTGCTCGTGGACGCGTGCACCATGCACCTGCTCACGCGACCCGCCTCGTTCGACGTCATCGTGGCTGGAAACATGTTCGGCGACATCCTGAGTGACGAGGCTTCGGTGCTCGCCGGCTCTCTGGGCCTCCTTCCCTCGGCATCCCTCGGCACGACGCAGCTGGGCCTCTACGAGCCGATCCACGGCTCGGCGCCCGACATTGCCGGCCAGGGCATCGCCAACCCGATCGGTACGCTGCTGAGCGTGTCGATGCTGCTGCGCTACAGCCTCCGCGCCGAGGAGCCGGCGGCCGCACTGGAGGCGGCGGTGAACGCGGCACTCGATGCCGGCGCCCGCACGGCCGACATCACGCAGGGTGAAGACAGCCTGAGCACCGAAGCCATGACCGAAGCCGTCCTCGCACGCCTCTGACCCGACCTGGCGCTGGCTTCAGGTGACTCCGGCGCGAAGCGACAGCACGTTTGGTCCGCCAAACTGCCAACGTACCCGCAGGGTACGCGTGGTCGCGGGGCACGCGCACAGCACGTTTGGTCCGCCAAACTGCCAACGTACCCGCAGGGTACGCCGGAGGCGGCTCGGAGCGCGAAGGGCAGCACGTTCGGTCCGCCGAACTGCCAACGTGGTCGCAGGGCACGCGTGGTCGCAGGGCACGCGTGGTCGCAGGGCACGCGCGAAAGCGGCTGGAGCATCGACTCCAGACCTGCTGGAGCTGGTATCCACCAGCTCCAGCCACGTCAAGCGACGCCAGCACGTTGGGTCCGCCAAACGGCAACGTGCCCTGTGCCAAGCACGCCCGAAGGCGGCATGGAGCGCGGAGTTCCCGTCAGGGAACGGAGAGTTGACTCCAGACCTGCTGGAGCTGGTATCCACCAGCTCCACCAGGTCAGGTGAAGAAGTTGCCGAAGATCGCGAACAGAACGACGCCGAGCGCGAGCCGGTAGAGCACGAAGACGCTCAGGCTCCGCTGGCGCAACCAGCCCAGGAGTCCGGCGATGACGCACCAGCCGCTGACCGCCGACACCACGAAGACCACGGCGAGCGGAACGAGATCTGCGCTCGCCACGGCGCCGGCCTGAAGGTCGATCGCGCTCTTGATCGCCACCATGCCCCCCGCAGGCACCGCCATCAGGAACGACGTGCGCGCGGCGAGCTCGCGGCTCATGCCCAGGGCCAGGCCCCCGGTGATCGTGATGCCGGAGCGAGAGGTTCCCGGCACGAGGGCGATCGCCTGGAGGAGGCCCAGCGCCAGCGCGTCCCGCCACCGCAGCTCGCTCACATCGGCACGGCGCTCACCCTGGTCTGCCCGTGTGTCCGCCACGCCGAGGAGCAGGCCAAAGACCACTGTCGTCGTGGCAATGAGCAGGGCGTCGCGGCCCGCCGACTCCAGGACGCCGGAGAACGCAAGACCCGCCAGACCGAGAGGTACGGAAGCGACCGCGAGCCAGGCGAGCAGTCGAGCCCCGCGGCCCTCGAGGGTGTCCCGCACGATGCCCCAGAGGTCCTCGCGAAAGTAGGCCATGACGGCCACCAGGGTTCCGGTGTTGGCCGCAGCGTCGAACGCCAGCCCCTGGTCGGGCCAGTTCATCAGCCGGGGCAGCAGGATCAGGTGGGCCGAGGAGCTGATGGGGAGGAACTCGGTGATCCCCTGGACGAGGCCCAGGAGGACCGCCTGGACGAGGTCGATCACGGGCGCAGTCTAGCCCGCTTCTCCCCCCGAGATCGGAGCCATCGGCTCTCCGAAAAGTCCTCGGAACGCAGACTAACCGGGGTGCTAACGTCCTCGGCGTCACCGCGCGGCGCCGCCGCGCTTCGATGCCCACGCAGCGCGCCGCCCCTTCCTGGTGACTGCAGTACGACTCCCTCGGTTCTCTTGGAACACATCACTTCAACCGACGCCGGTCTCGAGACCGTCCACGCGCCCCTCGTCGGGCCCACCCTGCTGTGCGTCGGCTCGGTTCACGGTAACGAGCCGGCAGGCGCCCGGGCAATGCAGCGCGTCGTCTCCGATCTCCGCCGCCGCGACGTGCTTTCTCGAGGCGATCTGGTCACGCTCGTCGGACATCCGGAGGCCCTGGAGCGCGGCGTGCGCTACCTCGACCGCGATCTCAACCGCTCGTGGACCGACACGCGGCTCGCGCGCCTGCGACGTGAGGGGCCGAGCTCGGCCGAAGGCCGGGAGACGCTGCGCATCGCGCGCCAGGTCGAGGAGACGAAGGCGGCCGCGCGCGGCGAGCTGTTCCTGCTCGATCTCCACACGACTTCGGGAGCGAGCCCGTCGTTCAGCAACGCGATCGACCGCCTGGCCAGCCGTCGGCTCGCCCTTTCGCTCCTGGCCCCGGTCGTGCTGGGAATCGAGGAGCTCCTCGACGGCACCCTGGTCGACTGGCTCGACCACCAGGGCTTCACGGGCACCGTCTTCGAAGCCGGCCAGCACGACGACCCCCGCTCGATCGACCGTGCCGAGGCAGCGATCTGGTTGGCGCTGGCGGCCCTCCGTATGCTCCCCGACGCCGACCCTCAGGTCGTGCGGTCGCGGCAGCTCCTCGAGGTCGAGGTACGTGACATGCCCAACATGGTCGAGCTCACGTACCGCCACGCGCTCGACGACCGCAGCGAGTTCCGCATGCTGCCCGGCTTCCGCAGCTTCCAGAAGGTGACAGAGGGCCAGCTGCTCGCCTACGAGCTCGAGAACCGGGTCACCGCCCCGCACGAAGGCCGCCTCCTGATGCCGCTCTACCAGCCCCAGGGCGACGAGGGCTTCTTCCTGACCAGCGACTACGGGCCAAACCTCCGCGTCGCCTCGCAGCTGCTCCGCCGCAGCGGCCTGCTGGAGCTGGTCCACGGCCTCCCCGGTGTCCGTCGCGATCCCCAGAGCCCCAAGTGGCTGCTGCTCGACCGCGCGCTCCGCAGCGGCGCCGAGCGCAACCTGCTCCGCCTGCTCGGCTACCGCCGCGAGCGCACCTGGCGCGGGAAAACCTGGCTCGGTCGCTAGCATGGGTGGCAAGCCGTGCACGCGGTGATAGGGTCCCCGCGCGGCCCCGAAACACCCTCCCCTGGCCGCGTCCCCTCCCCGATCTCCTTCCAACGAAAGGCTTTATCCCATGAAGACCTGGATTCCGGCCTTGGCCGTCGTCTGCCTCGCCGTCTCCCCCGCCTGTGCCTCCGAGAGCACGGCCACCGAAAGCGCCACCGGCGGAACCGCGGCTGCGGCACAGGAGAACGTGCCGGAGAGCTTCAAGGAGCGTCTCAGCTACATCGTGGGTGCAAACCTCGGGCGTCAGCTGGCCGCCGACGGCCTGGACGTGGACCTGGGCATCGTCACACGCGCGATCCAGGACATGCTGGACGGCAAGGAGATGCCCCTTTCGCAGGAGGTCGTCCAGGCGACGATGCAGGAGCTGCAAAGCAAAGTTCAGGAGAAGCAGATGGCCGCCGGCAAAGAGAACCAGGAGAAGGGTGAGGCCTTCCTCGCCGCGAACAAGAGCAAAGAGGGCGTGGTGACGCTCGACAACGGCCTGCAGTACAAGATCATCACGGAAGGCTCCGGCGAGAAGCCGACCGCCACGAGCCGCGTCACCGTGCACTACACCGGCACGCTGGTCGACGGCACCAAGTTCGACAGCTCGCGTGACCGCGGCACACCGGCCACCTTCGGCGTCGGCCAGGTCATCCCGGGCTGGACGCAGATCCTCCAGATGATGCCGGTCGGCTCGCGCTGGGAGGTCTACATCCCGAGCGAGCTCGGCTACGGCCCGCAGGCCCCTCCGGGCAGCGCGATCGGCCCGAACTCGGCCCTCGTCTTCGACGTCGAGCTGCTCGGGATCGAGGGCTGATCGGGGCTTGCGTGCTAGCTAGCACGCGCCCCGATCCGTTTGATCCTCCGTCCGTCGGGGCGGACTCCGCGCTCCAAGCGGCCTCCGGGCGTGCCCTTACGGGCACGTTGCAGTTTGGCGGACCCAACGTGCTGCGCGTCGCTTGGCTGGCTTTGCGTGCTCGTGAGCACGTGCCGAACCTTGTTTCGAAACCCCCCACCGCTCGCGCGGAAGTCGTCTCGAATCCCGCTGGCGCCGCAAGCGTGCGTCGGGGTTCAGATCCCGGGGCCAGGGATCGGGCAGTTCTCGCACAACGGCACCGAACACAGGCGGCAGATGCGGTGCTTGGCCATTTCGGTCTCCGGCAGGTTCGTGAGGACCCTGGCCATGAGGCGTCCCAGGGTTCGCCGCTCGTCTGCCGTGAGCCCGTCAAGGGCCGCTTCCAGGGTCTCGAGCCGACGGTCGATGAGCTTCTGCCGCAGCCTCCCTCCCTTTCGCGTCAGATGGAGAGCCACGGCGCGGCCGTCGTCTGCTTTGCGTCGCTCCACGAGGGCATCTGCTTCGAGGCGGTCGATCAGGCGGACAGTCCCAGGATGCGAAAGGCCGAGTACCTGCCGGAGAGGCTCCAGCGAAAGCCCCGGCACGTAGCCGAGGACGACGATCGCTGCCGCCGCTTCACCGGAACGGTCGAACGTGTCTTTCAGGCTGGCGCTGATGCGGTCGGTCACCGCCAGCGCAAGTGCTCCCAGCAGATTGGTCGTGTGATCCACAACGGCAATGTATGCGCGGCGCATGCGTTACGCAATCGCTTGATATATGCATGTGTCATACATACACTAGAGCTCCGGAACCGAAACGCGAAGTGCCTACGCGCGATGCGGCGAGGCTCCTCGAAGCGTCGCGCACCACCATCAACGGCATGCGACCGACATGCTCGCCCCCGTCACGGGCGCACCCAAGGGAGAGTGGAAATGCTGCAAGAGCTGATCAACGACGAGCAGAGCTGGGACGCGAACAGCCCGCCCGAGCTGGAATTCCTGTTCGAAGCACGCGTGCAGCTTCACCTTCCGGCGATGGATGCCGGGGCGATGCCAGACGGTAACCGAGTGATCTTCCTGGTGAAAGGCGGCACCTTCGAGGGGCCCCAATTGAGCGGCCGAGTCGTCCCGGACTCCGGCGCGGACTGGATCCGGATCCGCCCGGACGGAACGGGCATGCTGGACGTGCGCTTTTGCCTGGAGACGCACGACAACGCACTGCTCTACCTCCACTGGCAAGGCCGCTTCTGGTCGGCACCGGAGAACGCGGAGTACGCTCTCGACGTCGAGAAGCCCGACGATCCGGCGGGTGCGTGGCGCTACTACTTCCGGACGGCACCGCTGTTCGAAACCGGTGATCCGCGCTACTCCTGGCTCAACAACGTCATCGCCGTCTCGAAGTCCAGAACCGGCGACGGCGGCCCCATCCATCGCGTGTACGCCGTCAAGTGAACCATTGAAACGCGCCTTCACCCTCTTCGAAACGACGATCGGCCGCTGCGGCATCGCCTGGTGCGACGACACGGTCGTCGCCACCCATCTGCCAGAAGCGAGCCCGGCCGCGACGTCGGCCCGCCTGGCAGCGCGCGCTCGCGCGGTGGAGGGGGAGCCGCCGGAGACCATTCGGCGCGGGATTCGGGCCATTACGGCCCTTCTCGAAGGCCAGCCCGTCGATCTCTCGTTCATCTCCTGCGACCTGCGCGGGGTCGATCCGTTTGCTGCCGAGGTCTACGCCATCACGCGCACCATTCCGCCCGGTGAGACACTCACCTACGGCGACATCGCGGCCACGCTCGGCGACAAGCTCCTGGCTCGAGACGTGGGTCGGGCCCTGGGGCGCAATCGTCTCCCGATCATCATCCCCTGCCACCGGGTGGTCGGCGCTGGCGGCAAGCTCATCGGCTTCTCCGCACAGGGCGGCACGGAGACCAAGCGCAGGCTGCTCGTCATCGAAGGAGCAGACTTCTCGGAACCAGAGCCGCCGTCCGACCAACTCCAGCTTCCGCTCTAGGATCACTCGATCGTCTGCGCCACGAGCCACTTGCGCTTGCCGATCTCCGCAATCCGACCACTCAGGGGCCGTACGGCTCAGCATCGGGCTCGGCATCGGCCCGGTCCTGTCCCAAGCCACCTTCCGAGACCGGCCGACCTCCTCTAGCCGCTGAAGTACGACGGCGCTGCTAGCCTCGGCCCAAGGAGTGACGATGAGAGACCTCGTTCACGCGGTACGACCTGGTGTCGCGATCATCACGCTGTGCTTCGTAGTGGCCGTACCCGCGACCGCGCTCGTACTCGAGAACTTCTCGCTCGACGCCGGGAGGACAGAGGACAACAGGATCATTGCTCCTGTCTTCGACGCCGCAGGCATGCCTTCAGTTCATTTCAGTGCTTTCTCCTTCGAGCCGGATCGATCCCAGCACGTGGTCTACAGGATCTTGACCGAAAGCCTGCTCGGTTCGAGTCCCAGATTCAAGAAGCCGCGCTACGTCCTCGAAGCCGGGACCCAGTTGGAGGAACACCTGACCGAAGCGCTGAGAACGGAGGCCAAGGCGATGGGATTCGACGCGTCCGAGACGGCATCCGCCGGTTGGCGAGTCGGCGGAACGATCCACAAGCTGGCCGTCGAGCTCCGCACCTCGGGAGGCGGCTGGGGCCCCTACCTGTTCTTCGGTCATCTGGATGCGACGTTCACCGTCCAACGCGAGAACGAGCCAGCCGTTCAGCACCGGTGGCAGCACTTCGACATGAGCCACATCTACAACGCTGGCTTTGGCGCCCAGGACGAGGCCCGCGAAGCCCTTGCGAGATTCCTCCTATCCGCGGCGCAGGAGATCGTAGCCCGCCTCAATCGACATCACTTCAACGCCCCGCCACATCCGTCCGTGCTCTCGCTGTTGGAGGGCCTCGGGTCCGAAGACGATCGTTTCGAGAACTCGGTCCTCCGTGTGGGACTCTCCGGCGACCCCGCAGCTGAGCCGCTGCTCCTCCAAATGCTGCGTGACGAGCGAGACGAGGCCGATCGGGCCAATATCGTGAACGCGCTCGCCAACCTCGGACAACCAGGAACCTTCGACGAGCTCAGTTCACGCTACGACGGCGAGGACGAGGACGTGCGGTTGTTCATTCTCAAGGCGATGAGCTACCACGGTGGCGAACGGGCTTCCGATTTCATCCTGACCAAAGGGACTGCGGACAAGAACCTGCCCGTGAGGGTGCTGGCGTCGCGGTACTCCCCGTAGTCCGGTCGCCACCCGGGGCGACGGTCGATCTCCGGCGGCAAGAGCCCGATCTCGCACTCCCCAGCGCACTGCCCTCCTCTCGAGCCTCGCGGAGCCCGCGACTCCGGTGCCGAGTCGCGGCGGCCCAAACCCGGCTCTTCCAGGCAACCCGACCTCAGCAGCCAAGCACGCTGCGAGGAGCGGGGTGAGGGTCTGTCCGGAGACTCAGGGCGAACAGGAAGATCCACTCACCAGGAGAGAGACCGAGCCCCGGAGGACAGACCCTCACCCCGCTCCCCCGCTCCCCCGCTCCCCCGCGCCTCGGGCGAGGCTCGCTCAAACCCCCTTGGGGGGGCGGCGGACCTACTCTTCGGGCTCCGCCGTAAACCGGTACCCGACACCTCGCACGGAGTGGAAGTGCCGCGGCGCCTCAGGCTCCTCCTCGAAGCGCCGCCGCAGCTTCAGGATGAAGTTGTCGATGGTGCGCGCCGAAGGAAAGGCGTCGCGCCCCCAGACGCGGTCCAGAATCTGGTCCCGCGACACCACCTCGCCCGCGCGGGCCGCGAGGGTCTGCAGGATCATCGCCTCCTTGTGCGTCAGCACGTGGCGCTCGCCGCTCCACGACGTGGCACGGTACGACTGCAGGTCGACGCGATTGCCGCCGAACTCGACCTCCTTCGGGCCGCCCGAGCCCTGCCTTCGACGCAGGATCGCCGCGACGCGCAGCAGGAGCTCGTCGAGATGGAACGGCTTCGGGAGGTAGTCGTCGCCGCCGGCGCGCAGACCGCGAATGCGGTCGTCCACCCCGCCTTTCGCCGTGAGAAAAAGCACCGGCGTCACCACACCGTCGGCGCGCGCCTGCTCGCACAGCGCAAAGCCGTCGAGCTTCGGCAGCATGACGTCGAGCACCGCCAGGTCGAAGCCGCCCTGCACCATCGCCTCGAGCCCGGAGGCGCCGTCGGCGCAGTGCTCCACCTCGTACCCCTCGTCCTCCAGGTTCTCCTGCAGACCAAGCGCCAGGTGTGGCTCGTCCTCCACGAGGAGGATGCGCGCACCCGTCACGGCGCCCCCAGCGGCTGCGGCAACGTGATCTCGAACACCGCCCCCAAGCCGCGGCCGCCACTGCGACCCGTCGCCGTGCCGCCACCGAGCTCGGCCAGTTGGCGCACGATGTAGAGACCCAGACCCGAACCTCTCGCGCCGGAGTCCAGCGTGTTCCCGGGGCGGTAGAACTTGTCGAAGAGGCGCCCGGCCTCCTCCGCTTCGAAGCCGCAACCGGTGTCGCGCACGCTGAGCCGCAGCTGCCCGTCCGTGACCTCACCCGACACCTCGATCTCCCCACCGTCCGCAGTCGCCCTGCAGGCGTTCACCAGCAGATTCCGGAGCATGATCTCGAGCGCGCGGCGGTCGACGAAGGCGCGCGTTCCCTGCGCGAGCCCGTCACGCACGCCGCCGGGGGGCGGCGGGTGCAGGCTGTGCAGCTGACGGCGGACCACGTCCGACACGTCGATCTCCTCGGGCTGCCAGCGCAGCAGCCGGCGACCCGATTCGTCGTCGATCTTCGCGGCCTCGAGCACGTTGTCGACCAGCCCTTCGAGGCGGTGCAGGTCGGCCACGCTGCGCGCGAGCACGTCGCTGCGACGCTCCTCGGACAGGTTGCGGCGCTGCAGGGTCTCGGTCTGGAGGCGGAGGCTGCTCAGTGGGCTGCGCAGCTCGTGCGAAACCGACGCCAGGAAGTTCTCGTGCCGCCGGCGCAGCCTCGCCTCCTCGCGCAGGCCTCGCCACAGCACGCCGATGCAGGAAAGGAGCACGAGCAGGAAGAAGATCGACTCCCAGACGTACTGCCGCGAGTGGCTGCGGCGCTCCCGCGCCAGGTCGGCCAGCGCGTCCGGTGCGACCGTGACCGTGGCCAGGGCCCCCTCCCCCTCGACGTCGAGGTGCGGGAACAGCTGCTGCACCCCTTCCACCGTCTCGCCCCGCGCGAGCAGGCGCCGCGCGGCGCGGGCGTCCTCTTCGTAGTCGGCGATCTGCGAGCGCTCGATCTTGTTGCTCAGCAGCGACTGGTCGACGAGCCACCAGGCCACCTGAACGCTGGAGACGACCAGGAGAACCACGAAGGCCACCTGGAGCAGACGAGTTCGACGCGCAGCCATGAGCGCCCCGAATCTTAGCGCTCGCTCGCTTGGCCCGGCTCCCGGCGCGGGGCTAGGATGCTGCCGCACTCCACCCAAACGTCGCCGGGCCGGCCGCCCGCTGCCGAAGCACCGCGCCGCGCCCCTCGTGCAGCGAAGGAGACCACCATGGGCCAAGCCATCCTCAAGACCGAGCTCTGCGAGCGCTTGGGCATCGACGTGCCGATTCTGTTGGCCGGCATGGGGCCCGTCGCCTCGGGAGGCGAGCCCGTGGCCACCGCGCCCCTCGTGGCTGCCGTCTCGAACGCGGGTGGCCTGGGCGTCATCGGCGGCGTCGCGTTCTCCCCCGACCGCCTGCGGGAGGAGATCCGCAAGGTCCGTGAGCTCACCGACCGCCCCTTCGGCGTGGACCTCCTGCTTTCGTCCAACTTCCTCGTCAAAGGTGGTGGCGGCGGGGGCCAGGCCCCCACCCGGGGCGACCTTCCGCCCGAGGCCGTCGACGGCGTCCGACGCATCGCCGACGAGCTGGGAATCGCCTACTCGGAGGCTCCGGATGCGCAGGCTCCGGTCAACTGGGTGCCGGCCGACAAGAGCTACGCCGAGGCGCAGATCGAGGTGGTGCTCGAGGAGAACGTGCCGGTGTTCGCCTCTGGTCTCGGAAGCCCGGCGCCGTTCAAGGCTGCACTCGAGGCCAACGGCACGACGATCATCTCCCTCGTGGGGAACACGCGGGCAGCGCGCCGCGTGGCCGAGGGGGGTGCCAACTTCGTGGTCGCCCAAGGCACCGAAGCCGGTGGACATACGGGACAGATCGGCACGTTCGCACTGCTGCCGCAGGTGATGGACGCCGTGTCTCCGCTCCCGGTGATCGCGGCAGGTGGAGTGGCCAGCGGACGCGCGCTGGCCGGAGCTCTTGCGCTCGGCGCGGTGGGCGCATGGTGCGGCACGGCGTTCCTGGTGGCGGAAGAAGCCAACCAGCCCGCGCTGCAGAAGCAGCGCATCCTCGAGGCCGCGGCCGAAGACACGAAGGTGACGCGCCTCTACAGCGGCAAGACCATGCGCAACATCACCAACCCGCTCATCGAAGCCTGGGAGAACAGCGGCATCCGAGCGCTGCCCATGGGCCTGCAGGGGCTGCTCATCCGCGACCTCGTGCACTCCGTGCGCGAGGCCGGACGCGAAGACCTCCTCATGAACGCCGCCGGGCAGACGTCCGGCATGCTCACCCGGATCCGCCCGGCCGCCGAGATCCTCGACGAGATGGTCACCGACGCCGCAAGAGCCCTCGGCGGGCTGAGCGAGCGCGTGCAGGTGAGCGTCTAGCCTGTGCTGGGCGCTGGCTGACAGCGCGGGCACCAGTAGGTGTCCCTCCGGCTCTTGCCGAGCCGCGCATACTCGACGGGCGTGCCGCACCGGAGACACGGCCGCCCTGAGCGCCCATACACCCAGTAGCGCTCGTCGGGCCGCCGTGGCGTCGCCCGGTGTGCACCCTCGGGGGAGGGCGTCGTGACGCGCTTTCCGGAGCCGAGGTTCTCGCGCAGAAGATCGTGCGCGCGCCGGTAGAGCGCCTCGAGCTTCGCATCCGGCACCGCGGCAACCGGCGTCCGCGGGTCGACGCCCTCCAGGTGCAGCACCTCGCTCTTGTAGACGTTGCCGATGCCTGCAGCGACGCGCTGGTCGAGGAGAACGTCGAGCACCAGGTCGGAGGCGCGATGCAGCTGGCGGGCCCGCCGCAGGATGGCGTCGCCATCGAACGGAGCGTCCCCGAGCAGATCGAGCTCCAGCTCGCGACGCAGCAGCATGACCTGGCGCGCGTCGAGGAAGTCGACACGCATCGCGTCGAAGCACACGAAGACCCAGCGGCCCGCCGCAAAGCGGATCGACGCCCGATGCTTCGGCCTGCGCCAGGGCTCTCCGGTGCGGTAGCGATGCCACGAACCGTGCATCCCGAGGTGGACACGGATCGTCTCGCCCCCCTCGAGCGCAAGCAGCAGGTGCTTGCCGACCGTGTCCACCTCGAGCACGAGGCGCTCGAGGCTCGGCGCAGGGCGGCCGTCGAGCTCGACCCCAACCAGCCGCTTGCCCTCGACGTCCGGCCGCATGACCGCGGCGACCTTGTAGATCGTGTCGCCTTCAGGCACCTCTCCGGGCCCTCCTCCGGCGTGGAGCGCCGGCCCTACAGAGCCAGGCTGAGGCCACGATAGTCGGACACGAAGCCCGCGCGCTCGAACATCTCACGCAGGCCGGATTCGTGCGCCGGCTCTCCGTCGATGCGCTCGAGCCGCATCGAGCGCTTCCTGCGCTTGCGCACCACCTCGAGCAGCGCCGCGAAGACCGCCTCGGGCTCGGGGTCCGAGGTGAGCGCCTGGAAGGTGACCACACCGCGCGCACTGGGCTCGAGGTAGAGCAGCGGCTTGCCTTCGCGCAGCAGGAGCCAGGCGCCAGGCACCCGCCGAGGCTTGGGGCCGTCGTTTTGCGGTCGCTGCGGCCAGGGCAACAGACTGCCCCATGGGTTGGCGGGGTCGGCGGCCGGCAAGAGGAGAAGGCCCGACGCCGCGCCGTCCGCCTCGCGGCCCGGCGCGACACCGCGCGGCGTCGGAACCGGCGGACCCGACGGGAGGGCCACCGACTCGTCGTCCGCCCGCAGGGCGCGCAGATGCTCCACGGCCCCGGGAAGGGCGAACTGTCGACCGGAGAGGCCTTCGACGAAGTAGCCGCGCCGGACCCGGCCCCCTTCCTCCATCTCGCGCAGCACCGGGTAGAGCACCGCGAAGCCTCCCGGCACCTCTTCGGCGAGCGCCGTCTCCCGGCTGACGATGCCGTAGCGCTCCAGGAGCGACATGACGGTGGCGAAGCGGTGCTCCGTGTCCGAGGGGCGGTCGAGAACGAGGTCCTCGACCAGCGACCAGCGCCCACCCATGGCAGACCCGGCCGTGGTCCGCGGCGCCTGGCCACCCGCGTGCGACAATCCGCCGAGCCGACCACCCCGGCGCAGCGCGGTGCGCCCGCGCGCCGGCCTCCGGCGGCCGCTCCGCTTCGGCGCCCGCAGCGCACGCAGCGGCAGGAACGTGTCGTTGGTGACGCGACCAGCCCACACGAGGTCCCAGATTGCCTCTTCGATCTCGCGGGTCTCCACGTTCTGTTGCTCACTCTCCAGCGCCCGGCGTGCGACCTGCACGAGCTCGGAGGTGAAGCACGCACCCTTCGCGTGCAGGTGCCCGAGGAGCAGCTCGCGCAGGCGGGCGGGCAGATCGGCGGGCGTCTCCTCCGGCGCTTCGCCAGCATCCTCGTCGTCGGCCCGGTCCTCCCGCTGCAGGAGCAGGGCGGCGTTCTCGCGACGGTAGAGCGCCACCCGACCGTCCCGTGGCCCGAGGGCGCCCCGCCCGACCCAGACGAACTCGCCCGACGCCGCGAGGAGGTCGAGCATCTCCAGGTGGAACCCCGGCACGCGCAGAGGCAGGATGTCGTCGACCAGGCTGGACCACGCGAAGCTGCGCCCTTCGAGCTGCACGAGGGCTTCGCGGAGCTGCGCGGGCGCGGCGCTCGTCGACTGGGGGCCGTCGCCCAGCGCACCCACCCCCTGCCACTCGGGCAGGAAGCGGCCGAGCACGTGGGCCTCCACGGCCGCCACCTCACCGCGCAGGCGCGCCAGCGTGCGCCGCTTAATGCGCCGGAGGACGGCGGCGTCGCACCACTCCGTTCCGCTGCCGCCAGGACGGATCTCCCCGCGATGAAGCTCCCCCGCCGACTCCATGGCACGGAGCAGCGGCTCGACCTGCGCCGGCAGCAGGTGAAAGCGCGCCGCCAGCTGTTCGGTGCTGAAAGGACCGTGCGAGCGCGCGTAGCGGCTCACCAGTGTCTCGAGGGGTTTCTCGGTCGGCCCCAACAGCATCTGCGGCAGCCCGGAGGGCGCCTGCACACCGAGGGCGTCGCGGTAGCGGCCGACATCCTGCACGGCGACCCACCGCTCCTCCGAGCCGATGCGCACGCGGCACGCGCGCCGCTCCCCCTCGAGCGCCTCCAGCCACGCGTCGGGCGCTTCCGCCGACCGCGCGCGCAGCTCCAAGAGCGTGAGGTCGCCCAGGCGGCGCAGCAGGTCGTGCACGTCGTCGGCGTCGCGCGCCTGCCGCTCTTCGGCCAGTGCCTGGAGCTCACCCTCGACCTCCTCCAGCGCCGCCAGGTCCAGCAGCTCACGCAGCTCGCTGTGGCCCAGCAGCTCCCGCAGCAGACCCCGGTCGAGCGTGAGCGCCTGTGCCTTGCGCTCCGCGAGCGGGGCATCCTGCTCGTAGAGGAACTGCGCGACGTAGGCAAACGCCAGAGAGCGTGCGAACGGCGACGCCGAGGGGGTCTCCACCGACACCACCTTCACCCGGCGGCGCTGCACGTCGCGGAGGAGCTCCTTGAGCGACGGAACGTCGAAGTGGTCCTGTAGGCACTCGCGGTACGTCTCGAGCACGATCGGGAACGCCGGGAACTTGCGGACCGAAGCAAGCAGGTTCTTCGAGCGCAGCCGCTGCTGCCACAAGGGCGTGCGGCGACCGGGCCTCTGGCGCGGCAGCAGCAGCGCCCGCGCCGCCGACTCGCGAAAGACGCTGGCGAACAGTGACGAGCTGCCCACCTGCTCGACGATCAGCTCCTCGACCTCCTCGGGGTCCGGGAAGAGGTCGCCGGCGTCGGGCAGCTCCTCCACGTCGGCGAAGCGCAGCACGATGCCGTCGTCGGTGGCCATGCTCTCCACATCGAACCCGGTCTCCCGGCCGAGATGGGCCTCGAGCGCCATCGCCCACGGCGTGTGCACGCGCGAGCCGAACGGCGTGAGGATGCACAGACGCCAATCGCCGATCTCGTCGCGGAACCGCTCCACCACGATCTGACGATCGCTCGGTACGGCGCCGGTCGCCTCCTTCTGCTCCCCGAGGTACCCGAGAAGATTGGCGATCGCAAGCTCGTCGAGCGGTGTGTTCTGTGCGAGCCACTCGTGGGCCTCGTCGGGCGACTTGGCGCCCAGGTCGCGCACGAACTCGCCGAGAGCCTGGCCCAGCTCGATCGGCCGTCCGGGCCCGTCCCCGCGCCAGAAGGGCATGCGGCCCGGCTCGCCGGGTGCGGGCTGCACGATGACCCGGTCGCGTGTGATCTCCACGACGCGCCACGTGCTCGCTCCGAGGAAGAACGTGTCGCCGAGGCGCGTCTCGTAGACCATCTCCTCGTCGAGCTCGCCCACGCGCGGGCCGTTCTCGCCGAGGTGCACTCCGTACAAGCCACGGTCGGGGATGGTGCCCGCGTTCATGCGCGTCACCATGGCGGCGCCGCGTCGCGCGCTCAGCAGGTCCTTGCTGCGATCCCACGCGAGGCGCGGGCGCAGGTCGGCGAAGTCGTCCGACGGATAGTGCCCGGAGAGCATCTCGAGTACCCCGACCAGCACCTCGCTCGGCAGCTCACGGAACGGGTAGCTCCGCCGCAGCATCGCAAGGGTCTCGTCCACCGTACGCGCCGCATCACAGCAGTACGCCACGATCTGCTGGGCGGCGACATCGAGCGGGTTGGCCGGAATCCGAATGGGCTCCAGGTCACCCGCCAACA
Source organism: Candidatus Multivoraceae bacterium (assembly GCA_965223385.1). Lineage (GTDB taxonomy): Bacteria > Acidobacteriota > Thermoanaerobaculia > Multivoradales > Multivoraceae > JBCCLJ01. The sequence goes on from CBDCWR010000005.1 coordinate 1,241,615, forward strand.
TGCGCTGCGACACCACGGCGCACTCGAGCAGGTCGCCCTTGAACTTCGGGAAGAGCTTGCCGATGCTCACCTCGCCAACGCTGTGGCCCGCCCGACCGACACGCTGAAGACCGCTTGCCACGGAGCCGGGTGACTCCACGAGGATGACCAGGTCGACGGCGCCCATGTCAATGCCGAGCTCGAGCGAGCTGGTGGCCACGATGCCGCGCAGGGTCCCCGCCTTGAGCGACTCCTCGATCTCCGAGCGCTTGGCGTGGGACACGCTGCCGTGGTGCGCGCGCACGAGATCGGGGGAATCTTCGTCTTCGCCGAGGTGCTCCTTGGCGAGCTCGTTGAGCCGGTTCGCCAGCCGCTCGCACATGCCGCGGCTGTTCGTGAAGACGATGGTCGACGTGTGGGAGAGCAGCGCGTCCAGCAGGCGCGGATAGACCGACGGCCAGATACCGCTCACCTCGGGTCCGCGCCAGCCCTCCGAGCGACCGAGGGTCTCCGGCGTGACGGTCGGAGTGACCCCGAGCAGCGGTCCGCTGCGCTCCTCCGGCTCGGGTCGCTTCTCGGGGCCCGGGTCGTCCATGTCCTCGACCGGCACCACGATCTCGAGGTCGATGTGGGTCCGCTCGCTCGCATCGACGATCTCGACCTCGCGGCCTCCGCCCAGGAACCCCGCGACCGTCTCCGCCGGGCGAACGGTGGCCGACAGCCCGATGCGCTGCGGCTCCTCCTCACACAGCTCGCTCAGCCGCTCGAGCGACACGGCGAGGTGGCAGCCGCGTTTGCTGGGCGCAAAGGCGTGGATCTCGTCGACGATGACCGTGTGCACCGACCGCAGGGTCTCGCCCGCCTGGGAGCCCAGAATGAGAAACAGCGACTCCGGCGTCGTGACGAGGATGTCTCCGGGGTTGCGCCGCTGGCGCTGCCGGTCGCGACTCGACGTGTCGCCGGTGCGCACGCCGTTTGACAGGATCGCCGGCTTGTAGGAAGACGACGCCGTCTGGCCCTTGACGACCGGTTCGGTCTCGACGATTTCGAGCGTCATGCGGGTCGGCAGTTCCATGGCGAGCGCCAGACCTTCAAACATCTTCAGCTGAACAATCATGCCTTCCTGCAGATAGGCCTTGTCGTCGCCGATAACGTCGGGCGAAACGGCCACCTGGTCGTAGGTCTGCGGGTTCATGAAGTGATAGCCTTCGCCATCTTCGTAGAGGAACGTGTGCTCGCTATCTTCGACAAAGGCGCGCTCGACCTGTTCGGTGGTGCGCCAACGCTCGGAAACCTTCACGCCATCGGAAATGCGGCGCATGTCAACCTGGGTGACTGGCGTGCCCTTGCCGGGGTGGAAGTTCTGGGCGGTGAGAACGGCGTAAAGCTTGCCGTCCACTTCGAGAACGTTGCCCTTGCGGACCGAAGAGGCGATTACCTTGACCATAAGTCTTCCTTGTAACTGAGCTTGATGCGTCGTAGAGGAGCGCACGAAATATGCGCGTCAAAGACGCCAGAATGCGTTTTCGGGCCGCCGCACCTATCCTATATTTGGGCAAATTGCCAGTGTGACGGCAGATCCGGCTCGAAGAAACGCGAATTTACGCCAGGCAATGCCTGAGAACCGCATATGGGACCGAGATGCCTGCTGCTTCCCCCTGGTGGACCCCCGATGTCCATGCCGACCGCCGGGCTTTCCTGATCGGCCGCAACCGGATTCAGGCAGCCTTGCGGGGCTTCTTCGCCGCCCATGATTTTGTCGAGGTCGATACCGCAACGCTGCAGGTGTCGCCGGGCAACGAGGCGCATCTGCATGCCTTTGCAACGCAGGCTATCCATCATGACGGCAGCACGGCGCCGCTCTATCTTCACACCTCGCCGGAATTTGCCTGCAAGAAACTGCTCTCGGCCGGCGAACAGCGCATCGCCTGTTTTGCCCATGTCTATCGCAATCGCGAGCGCGGACCGCTGCACCATCCGGAATTCACCATGCTCGAATGGTACCGCGCCGGTGAAACCTATCAGGCCTTGATGCGCGACTGCGCCGATATCCTGCGCCTCGCCGCCGAAACGGTGGGCACAGGGCTGCTGAGCTACCGCGGCGCGCAGGCCGATCCCTTTGCCGAGCCCGAGCGTATCACGGTAGCCGAAGCCTTCGCGCGGTTCGCAGGCGTCGATCTCCTTTCCTCCATCGACCGGAACGGCGAAACCGATCGGGAGAGCCTTGCTGCAACGCTGCTCGCTGCCGGCATCCGGGTCGCGGATGACGATACCTGGGCGGATTTGTTCAGCCGGGTGATCGTTGAAAAGGTCGAGCCCAATCTCGGCTTTGGCCGCGCAACCATCCTTTATGAATATCCGGTTGCCGAGGCGGCGCTGGCGCGTCCAACACCGCACGATCCCCGTGTCGCCGAACGGTTCGAGCTCTATGCCTGCGGTGTCGAATTGGCCAATGCTTTTGGTGAACTCACCGATGCCAGCGAACAGCGCCGCCGTTTTGATTTGGAAATGGCCGAAAAGAACCGTGTTTACGGCGAAACCTATCCGCTGGACGAGGATTTCCTAAGCGCGCTCGCGATCATGCCGCAAGCCAGCGGCAGCGCGCTTGGCTTCGACCGGCTGGTGATGCTGGCGACAGGCGCATCGCGGATCGATCAGGTAATCTGGGCACCGGTGGCAGAGACCGGGGGCCGCACGTGACAGTGCTTCGTTCCTTAAAGACGATCGGTGATCTGGAAGAGGCCGGCCTGGTATCGGCTGCCCGGCGCGCCGGGCTGGAGGACGTGGCCGCGCGTTATGCGGTGGCCGTTACGCCGGCCATTTCGGCCCTGATCGATCCCAACGACCCCAGTGATCCGATAGCCCGCCAGTTCATTCCCGATGCGGCCGAGCTTCTGCGCCTGCCGGAAGAGCGCGAGGACCCGATCGGCGACGCCGCCCATAGTCCGGTGGAGGGCATTGTCCATCGCTATCCAGACCGCGTGCTCTTGAAGGCGGTGCATGTCTGCCCGGTCTATTGCCGCTTCTGCTTCCGCCGCGAAATGGTTGGGCCGCAGGGGCTCGGCACGCTTCCATCGCAGGCGATGGATGCTGCGTTTGCCTATATCGCCGCGCATCCGGACATCTGGGAAGTGATCCTCACCGGCGGCGATCCGCTGGTCCTGTCGCCGCGCCGTCTGGCGTCGATCATGGAGCGCCTGGCATCGATCGGGCATGTGAAGATCGTGCGCTTCCACACCCGTGTGCCGGTGGTCGAGCCCGAGCGCGTCGATGAGGCGCTGATCGCGGCCCTCAAGGCCAGCGGCAAGACAACCTATCTGGCGCTGCATGCCAACCATCCGCGCGAACTGACTGAGGCTGCGCGTTCAGCCTGCGCCCGGCTGGTCGATAGCGGCCTTGTCATGGTGAGCCAGTCGGTTCTGCTAGAAGGGTGTCAATGACGATCCCGACACTCTGGCAAGCCTGATGCGTGCCTTCGTCGAAAACCGTATCAAGCCCTATTATCTGCATCATCCGGATCTTGCCCCCGGCACCAGCCATTTCCGCCTGACGATCGAAGAAGGCCAGGCGCTGGTCGCCGCGTTGCGCGGCCGGATCTCCGGTCTCTGCCAGCCGGCCTATATCCTCGATATTCCAGGCGGCCACGGCAAGACGGTCATCAGCGCCTCGACCATCGAGGATAATGGCGGCGGCTGCTACACCGTGTCGGATTTCAATGGCGCGGAACATGCCTATCCGCCAGCGCTCTAAAGACGGATTTTTCCGAAAAGGGCGCTGAGTTCCGATTGCCGGCCGGTGCCGGTTTTGTGGAATATCGACCGGATATGGCTCCTGACCGTCTCATAGCCGATGCCGTTCTGCCTGGCGATATCGACGGCATTCATGCCGCTGGCAACAAGCAGCGATATCCGCGTTTCAGCCGGCGTCAGATCGAACAAAGCCATCAGCGTGTCCGGGTTTTGCCGGATCTCGTCGTCCGGATCCTCGATCAGAGCCATGGCGCAGGAATGCGTGAAGATATCGGCGAGTTGCGTGTTAAACCGTTCGAAACGGACGATGAGCGGCCGTCTGCCTGGGCGCGAAAGGCGAACGGCAGAGAGAAGCTCTGCACCCGGCCCGGCGCCGACGGATGTCTCCTTTGTGGAAAGCTTCGACCTGACCACCAGCGACAACCCATTCGGCATCCTGGCCACGCCGCTAGGGTCACAACTTATCGTTGACCTGGGCAAGCGGCGCACTGTGAGCCAGATCAGCGCCAACATTACCACCCTCGATGATACAGCCGAGCTTTTCCTGGATATGGGTGGCATGTGGTTGCAGCTTGATAATGACGGCGGCATTGCAGCACCAGATGACACTATTAGTTGGGCGATCGAGGACCAGATTTTGCAGCTGCCCCTGTTGGCCAGCCAGCGCTTCCGCATCAACTACAACGCTGTTGACGGACAAACAGTGACGCCCGACAAAGTAACTGTGCAGAGCTACCCGACCAATCTGACTTTGCGCCTGGGCGATTTGGGCGCCTTCTGGTTTCACACGGGCGACCTGAAGAACGCAGTGACAACCCCGGATTTCAGCCGCCTGCTCACCGACTACCTGGGTCTGATCGAGCCGGATGGCGGCTATTATGCCTTTCCCCTCACCCTCCATTCCGACAGCTTGGCCCGTTTGCAGCTGGCGCTGGTGCTCGAATATGATGAGCAGCAGTCGCTGCTGCCGGCGGAGACCAACGCCCTGAGCTTCAGTTACGGTTACGATGGCCGGCCCGTTGGGGATGGCGCGACATTGCCGGTGAAGGTACCGGCCGGTCAGCAAGTCAAGCAGATCAGCGCCGACATCCGTCAGCGTTTCGCCTCCAGCCGCATCGTCGCCGGCACGCTCAACCCAGTCAAACATACCGAAACCGTCGTCGTCGAAGCGACCCAGGCGGCTGCCTGCCTGATCGAACTGACCGAAGACCAGGTCGCCGATAGCCTCGACCTGAACCTGGAATCGCTCAGCGAAAACAGCTCCCTGGCCTTGACGTTGCAGGCCGACGCCGGCGGCAAGCCGTTTGGCGCCCAACTGTGGTCAAGCTCCCTGGAACTCAACCTCAGCCGCGCCGACGCCGCCAAAGGAGAATGGCACAATATCCCCCTGACCGAACCATTTACCTTCAAAGCCGGCCAGCGCTATTGGCTGGTCTGCAACAGTATCGCCGGGCGGATCGCCCTGGGCACGGAAAAGACAGCCGCCAGCCAGCTGCAAGTCAGCCAGGATTATGGCCTCTCCTGGCGACGCACCAAAACCGAAGCGACGGTGGCCGCCTTGCTGCGGCTACGGGCCACCCCGGCTACCTTCCAGCAGCCGCTTCATCTCCAGGTAGGCGAACAGATGCTCTCGCTGGCCCCGTTCAACGCCAATGGGGACAAGCCGCTGTCAATCCGGGATTGGCCCACCTTGAGCCAGGCGCTCAACCAGGAGATCGCCGCTGTCACGGCTGCTCAGACCAACACGCAACAACGTGTCGTCAATGGCCAGTTTCAGGATTGGTCCTTTGTTAGCCACAACGAACAGTTTAAGCAAAAACGGGTCGCCAGCAGCAGCGGCAATCCATTCTATCTGCTGGCGGCCGATTCATCCGGTCAGCAAACCTATGCCGCCTTGCTGCCGGGCGGGAATAGCGGCACCCAGGCGGCGCTGGCTATCATCCCGGCCGATGCGGACCAGTCAGATATTACCTATGTTACTTTGCCGGGCCAGACCGCGGGCGAAATCCCCTTTGTCATGGGGATGAGCGGCTCCAACCAACCCGGCCAGCTCCACCTCCTGACCGGCGATCTGAACAACCTGTCCAATGATAGCCCCCCCTTCCTGCGCTTTAACCAGCTGGACGCCAACAGTGAACAGACCAGGCAAATCGCTCACATCTCGCCGCGCCTGTACACCGTCAACGAGGCCCTGCCCATCATGCCCCTGGCCCACGACGCCCACTGCCAACAGTTCTACCTGGCCACCCGGTCATTTAGCTTCGACGGCGAGTTGCCGGGCGCGGTGGGCGGCGCCTTTCCCGCCCTGATCCGTCTGCCTGCCCGCGCGGCGGGGGCGGCGCCGTATGAAGTGAGCCAGAGCGATGTCCTGCCGCTGATCCGTCGCGGCGCAGAGCCAGGCAACAGCGAACTCTGGCCCACGCGGCTGGCAGTTAGCCCAGACAACCGCGTGGCAGTCACTCTCACAACCGGGGCGCTGCAGTTCGCCGACCTACAGACGGCAACCTGGGCGGATGGTTTCATCGGGGCCTTGCCCGCTTCAGCCAACCTGATTCCGCTGGATGTAGCGATCAGCCCGGACGGGCAACAGCTATACCTGCTGATTGGCGAGGCTACCGACGTCGAGCTAGAGCGGGGTGAGCGCCGGTTGGTCGTCTGGCAGCTTGATCTGGCCTACGCTGTGGCTGCCGCCAGGCGGGACACCCCCCTGGCAGAGTTAACGGCCACGACATTGTTCATCACGCCGCTGCCAGACGCCGGCCTGGAATGGCCCCAGCGCCTAAAAATCGCGCCGGACAACCAATATCTGGCCGTGGTGGCCCAAGGTAACGAAATCAACCGTTCTCTTAGCCAAATCTACCTGATAGATCGCTCCGAATGGGCTATGCGAAAACGGCTGTTTATCCCGCAGGCATTGCTCTTCGATGCCGCCTTTACTGCCGACAGCCGCCATCTCTACTGGAACAGCTTTGTGACATCGGATCGGCTGGCCAACAGCCGTGTAGAGCGGGCCAACATCAGCAGTTGGGGCCTCGCTGAGTGGGCGTTGACGGCGGGGCGGATCGCGCCGGTCTACCGGGCGGCGCCGGGTGCTCGGGCGGCTCATCTAGGCGCCAGCAGCAGCAGTTCAGCCATCTCCCAGCTGTTCCATGTGCAAGCCGAACAACTGTACGAGCTGAAATTTGCGGCGGGTGCCTCGGCGGATGGTGGTGTGGCCGAGCTGTTCTGGTTCGGTGAAGGTTGCGATCTGCTGGCTGAGGTCACCGTACCGGTGCAGGTAGTTGACTGCTGGGAGGCATGGCCAACCCATGTTTGGCGCGGCGAGGCCCCGGCCGGTGCCCATCATGCTGAGCTGCGCTTCCGGCAACCGGCCGGTTCGACCATGCGCCTGCGCGATGTCAGCCTGCAAGCGCCAACCAACCTGGCCCAGAATGGCGACTTCGCCCAAAGCGCCACTGCCAGCGGCGCGGCGGCGGCCATTCCCGGCTGGGAGGGACCGGCCGGCCTGGCAGCCCAAGTAACGACCGATGGCCTCTTGCTGGCGCCCCAGCCTGGCCAGCCCGCCCAGCTCAGCCAGCGGCTGCCCGTCACGGCCGGCGAAGCGTACAGCCTGGCGATAAACGGCTATGTGCAACAGTCGGGCCAGGGCGGCGCGCCAACCGAGATCCGGCTTCGCTGGCTGGACAGCCTCACGCCAATGACGACCCACACATTGACCCAGCAGCAGTTCGATCAGAACCTGTTCAGCGGGCAGGTGCCGGCCGATTGTGAGGAAGTAGAGCTAATACTGTGGCAACCGGCCGGTGGCGCCGCCCTCATCAGCCAGATCAGCTTCAGCCAGCCGGCGCCGCTAACCGTGCCAATCACCGTACTGGCCGAAAGCGAAGGGGAGTTGACGCTCAGCAATGTGGGCGTTGTCCTGGAAGAGACGCCGCCCGCCGCCCCAGCTGGCGCCGAGGCTGTACCTGAACCCATCCCCTGCCCCCCCACCCCTGGTGACAACCGTCCCCCCAGCGCCGTCGCCGCCGAGCTCGACAAGCTGGCCGACGAAGTGCCACGGGCCCATTGTCCCTGTTGTGCGCAGCACCGGCCGGTGTCCACCCAATGGGTACAACAGAGCCGGAGCGGCATGAAAGGCGCCTGGAGCCGCTGCCAGACATGCGGTGCTTCATTTGTCGCCTTTGGTTGAGTTGCGGGCTAGCTGGCAAGGGCAACCAGGCGCTCTTGCCGGCCTGTTTAGAGCAGTCCGGCAAAATGAAAGGCGCTGGCGGCAGCCCAGAAAGTCAGCCGGCGCGCCTCAGCGGAGAGATTGTTGAATTTCAACGCGCCAAACAGGTAGAGGCCCAGAGGGCCATAAAACTCCGCCCAGCGATCCGGCCGGAACAACAAGGGACGCACCTGCTCACGAATGAGCTGCAAAACCATAAATGGCCGTTGCCAGGCGTCGTCGACCGTCACAGATTGGCCGCGAACAACCGCTGTGTGCAGCCGCTCGTAAAAATCGAACAGCGCTTCAGGTGACGCGTTGCCCATGAAAGCGGGCAAAAAGGAATTGGTGAGACTCATCTCCAGGTTGACCAGATCGCGCAGCGCATGGTTAGGGCCGGACTGGCCGAAGTCGATCAGATGCATCAGGCCGTTGGCCTCTTCGACCAGCACATTTTGCGCGTGCAGATCGCCGTGGGTGCAGGCTACGTTGGCGTCAAACGACCATTTCAGGACCGACTCATAGTGGGCCAGCGGATTGGGCAGTTGTTGGCCAGTAGCGAGAGTAAACGATGGGTCGGTGAGCTGGGCACCGGCCGGAACCAGGAACGCTGCCCGCTGCGCCAGCAGATCGTGGCGGCGCTCCCGGATGATGCCAATGATCGGCCGGGCGAGAGGCTGGCCCACCTTGTAGCCATCAACCGACTCAACCTGGACGTAGAAACGAAACGCCTGGCTCGCTTGGGGCGCATCCAGAAGCAGGCGCCCTTTGTCGGCATCGATCTCCCGCACCTGGAAACCAGCAATGCGCACCGGGGTCGCCAGCTGCCAGGGGGTGAAACGGGCCGACTGCGGCGACAACGCCATGAGCTCTGCAGGGGCCGGCAACTCAGCCTGTTCGACAATCAGATTGGCCGGTAGGTAAGAATCATAGGTTGTCAGCAGAAATAGATCGGGCTGCACCGACTTTTGTTCCCACAGCGCGGTCAGCGCCCGCAGAATGCGTTGCAGTGCGCTTGCGAGCGTGGCCAGCTCGGCCTGGTGCAGGTAGCGGGCCAGGCTGGTGACGGCAAAGACGCTGTCGCCCGCCATCTGATAGCGCAAACCGGCCAGCGGATTGTCAGGGAGAAAGACCGGTTCCCCTTGCAGGGCGGCGATATTGGGCAGTTTGTTCTGGATACAGCTTTGATATGCCCCCCACTCCTGCTTGATCGCCGCAATGGTGTCGATCTTCACGATGGCGCCCAACTCGGGTCCGGCCTGGTGAACCGGCCGGACCTGCAGCACCCGGCTGCCGCTGCGGCCATCGGTAAACTCCCCGCGCACAATCACTAGCTGGTAGCCAGCGAAAAGCGCCTTCAACACAGCCTCAGCCGCCGGCGAGAGCGGGCTATCAAGCCGGCTGTCAATGAGCGGGGTCGATGGCGGCTGCGGCGGCGAGGTGTCAGGGGCGCCGACCTCCCCGGTTGGTGGCGTCACGACCCTCTTCGTGACAGCCGTTTCGTCCGGTAGAGCATTGGCTTCAGGCGGTTGGTCAGTGGGCAGAAACGGCGCTAGTTGCGGATTGTCGCCATAATCTCCTTGCACTCGTGCCAACAACGTCGGCAGCTTGTCCTGCTTGCCCACTTCATCCAGCAGCGCTTGCCAATTGAGCAGCGCACTGCCCCCCCAGACAATACGGTTGGTGTCAATGCCAATATCCCTGGCCAGGAGCTTAATTTCGCCTAAATCCGCATAGAGCTCAACAAGTACGGAACGGAGTTGACGCCGGAGTTGGGGATCATTCATGATGGTTCTCGTCGCGGATCGGCCTACCCACATCCTTAGCCAGCATCGCCGGACAACATCTTGGAAACTGCCCAGCGATATTTGCCATCATAGCCATCGGGGACAAGCCGATTCTCTTAACATTGGACACGATCTGAGCCACGATTATACCCGGAAATGCCGTCAGGCCATATCACCCTTTAAAAACTCACAGGGACTGATCGTCCCCTTCACGATCAGCCCCTGGAGATGTCGATTGCCTGAGAGGCAATCATATTTGAGATTTTTACAACGAATAACAAGGCACGGTTGTCATTGTTGTTCCCAACACCTTGCCATCGGATGGTAAGGATGTATTGGGTATCTCAGCGCGATAATGCGTACCTTAAACTATTCATTGGTGATGTGGCGCTAGACCGCGAATTTTCTGAATGGCCGGCCGCAGCCAACATCACTATCAAGCCATCTTTTCTATGCTGCGTCCTGTCTGGAGTCATCACCAATCTTTTTTGGGCTTAGGTGTTTGTTTTTTTAACTATTGTGCTGAATAATCACCCATAGATACCAGACAGTTAGCATCTGCATGTTAGCAAAAAACAGGTGACCCAAAACTGCCCTATTTCTGGCCAAAACTGCCCTTCCGGTGACCCACCATGCCCGACCCAGACCCTGAAACGAGAGCGCTGCAGCAGGCAATCCTCATGCGGTTGCGCCATTGGCAGAAAAGCGCCGACGACGACGTTGGTCCCCTGGCAGAACTACGCCTGTGGCAGGCTTACCTCGAACCAGCCAACGCTCCCGACCCGGCGCAAACACCGGCCCAACGACTCATTGCCGACGCAATGACCCAGCTCGCGACCGTCAACCCAGCCGACTACGACCTTCTAAAAGCCCGCTTCTGGCATGGCGATCCGCACCAGAAGGTGGCCGCTCGGCTCCACATCTCCGTAGGGTATCTGGCTCGCAAACAGCGGGCGGCTATTGCCAGGCTGGCCGCGATCATACTGCGTATGGAAGCCGACATCCTGGACCAGGATTATCATCGATTGACTGCCACGTTTGCGGATCTGCCTGCCGAAGGGTTATTTGGCCTGGAAACAAGCAGTGCCGCACTCGCGAAGCGGCTGAAGGGTGACACAACTACCCGCGAACACGCGGTCGTCGGCCTGGGCGGCATCGGCAAGACGACGCTGGCGCTGATGGCGGCTCACCACACCTTAAGAACGGGCAGTTTCACAGCCGCCCATTTCCTCAAGCTGGAAGAGGCGGCTGATCATCATCTGGACCCACACCAACTCTGGCTGATCAGTATGCACCGGCTGTTAGAACAGTTGGCGCCGGGCACAGGTAATCAGCCCGAAAGCGTGCTTCAGCAGACGCTGCGGGAACGTTTGCGGGAAAAACGGCTGATCCTGATCGATAATCTGGAAGCGATTGACCACATCGACTACTTGCTGGCGCAGCTACATGCACTCAACAGCCAGAGCATCATTCTCATCACCAGTCGCGCCCAACCATCACCCGGTCACAGCGCCCATGTTTTTGTGGTGCGAGAGCTTGCCTTTGAGCCAGCCCAAGCCCTGCTACGCCACCTGATGCGTGAGATTGGCGTGCCAGGCCATGAACAGTTCACCGAGAGCGATTTCCGCACCCTATTCGATCTCACAGGCGGACATCCCTTGGCGTTGAAGTTGGTTGCCGGCCTTCTCCTGCACCTGTCACCGGCCGATGTCTACCGCCAGTTGCAGCATGGCCGAGTTGGCGGCATGAGCGCCTTATATCAGCGCGTTTACCAACGACTATGGGAAATGCTGGGTGAGAATGCCAGGCTACTGCTTGTCACCACCCTGGCGGCGACACGGACCAGCGCCAGCATCCAGCAGCTGCAGGAGCTGAGCGACCTCAGCCCGGTTGAGTTCGACACCGCCCTGCTAGAGCTACAGCAACGCTCCTTATTGGAATCACATGGCGGGTTGCGCCAAAACAAGCGACGTTATTCAGTCCATCGCCTGACTGAGACATTTATTCGGTCCGAGGTTTTGTAGCGCCATGAGCAATCCATATCAGGCACATTACGCCAGGGCTGTGGCCCGCAATCTGGGCTACTGGGGGCAGCGCATACAGCAGTCGTCGGAACAAGAGCTGATCGATCTCTTGGCTGAAAACGAGAATCTGCGCAATGCGGTGGCTGAAGGTCTCGAGTATCCCTCCATCTTCACTGAAGTAGCCCAGTTCGCCCTAAACTGCTTCCCCTTTATTTTCATCAACGATCTTGGACATCAATGGGAAACGACATTTCAGCAACTCGTCTCCTCTTGTCCGGCGACTAGCCAGGAACTGCGCTGCGAGTTGTTGCTGCGCCTGGGACATCTGAATCGTATCGCTCCTGGTGGCGGAACAACTGAGCAAGCACATGACTATTTGCGCGAAGCGTTGCACCTGGCTGAATGCATTGGGGACGATCTGCTCAAGGGTCGCTGCTACATCCACCTGGCGGCCCTTTACCGGCGGCAGCAGGATCTCAAGCGCGCCCTCGGCTACGCCCTCAAAGGAGTAGCAATGCTGCCAGAGGCCACCGCCGGCAAGCATATCGGTTCTGCGCATGGGCTATTAGGTCGGCTATATGGTCAGTTGGATGATTATGCGAAGGCCAGACATCATCTGGAACAGGCCGTTCAGGTATTCCGCCAATTGGCGATCGCCAATGAACTGACCCGGGCGCTTATCAATCTAGCTTACATCGCGCTTGAGGCCGGCGACTCAGCCTGCGCTATGGCGACCTTTCGCGAGGCAAATGAGCATCTGGACGCGATCGCGGATGAGCGGCTCAAAGGTACGATGAGGCTCAATTGGGGTGTAGCTCTGGCGCAGCAAGAATCGTATCAAGAGGCGGAGTCTACCCTGCGCCAGATCGACATGCGTTCTTTCTATCGCTTAGGGGATTGGCGCCTTGTTGCGCTGACCATGCAAAGCTTGGGGAACGTTCTCTTTTTGCAGGCTAAGCTTAACGAAGCCACCCCGTTTTTGCAGGAAGCGATTAGCGCCTGGGAAAAGTTACCCCTGGAACCTGGCCAAGGCAACAGTATTGGCACGTTAGGACAGGTTAAGGCCGCTGCGGGCGACAAGGTAACAGGGATTCGGCTGTTAAGCCAGGCTGTGGCGCTACTAGAACAGTTCCCAGATGATGCCTTTGCCGTCAAATTGAGAGAGGAGTTCACCGGGGATCTAGAAAAGCTGTCCGGGCCCAGCTTGCGCTGAGCCCGGACCTGGCACGAAGAGCATCATTGAGCGCTCGTCGGTGGTCTAGCAATCACCATGGCCAACTGTCGTGCCCTGGCACTCACCGGCAAAAACCTGTGGTGCGAGTGGCGTCGTCGCCACCAGCAAGAGCATACCAAGCGCTAAAATGAGACGGGTACGATATTTGCGAATGCCTTCAATCATCTGAGTCCACCTTCTTCTGGCGGAACCCGGGATGTGGTGCACCCAAACTAGCTCAGTAGTTTGCCTCTGGACATTCAGGTACCGGCTGTTGTTAAGCGTGCTGATCGATCAACGGCTGGCATTATAAGAAAGGCACTGTTCGTTTGCTTGACCGGCCGGTGACAAGCCACTGACCATTTGCTGACAGCGCTGAAACTGCTGTACCATACTGGGCAGCTGAATAATCATTCGCCACAATCTGACATCTGTAAGCGAGTGATACGATGAGATTCAAAAATGAATATTGGCAGCAGTTCGGCCCCGATTTTCGCCAGGCAGAGATCCGTGTGATAGCTGATTGGATTAACCGGTGGGAATCCGGCAGCGTCATTGCCGTGCCGGGCATGGGCCGGGGGAGCTTCTTGGATTATCTGGCCAACCATCCAACCGCAGTGGCGAACCACATCCGGCCGGATCATGACGAGATCATCTTCATCTCCCTGGACGTCAACCAACTGCCCGATCTCCAGCTGGCTACCTTCTATCGCATCCTGCTGCGCGCCATTTTTGAGAAATTAGAGCAGTTCGACCAGAGCCTGCGGGAGACCGTTACCGAGCTGTATCGCAAATGTGAAGCCAGCCAGGACCCATTCCTCTCCCAAAGCGCACTCCGTGAACTTCTGCAACGGGTCAAACTGAGGCAAGTACGGCTTATCTTTGTCGTCAATCGCTTTGATGAGTTCTGCCAGGCGGCTACCAACGAGATGCTGGCCACCATGCTGGATTTACGCGATAGCTTCCGCAACAGTCTCTTGTACATCGTCGGCATCAGCCGCGAGCTACACTATGTTACGACTCTGGACAAAAAGCACCCTTTGTATCAGTTAATCGACACCCACCACTGCTATCTAGGTCCGCTGACCGAGGTCGACAGCCGCAGTATGATAGAGAACCGGCTCAACCAGGCCCCACCCCACCTGCGGCAAGCTGCCGCGCCGCCGCTCATGGCGCTCGCCGGCGGCATCTCCGCCTTAAACCGGGTTTGCTGCCAGCTGCTGGAACAAGACCCTGATTTACTCACGGCGCCGGATCTGCTTACCAGACTGCTGGAACATGACGCCGTCCAATTCCGAGTCAATAGGATTTGGAATGCCCTGACATCGGTCGAACAATATGCGTTGATCGCCCGGCATGATGAACCGCTGGCAACCCATTTGTCATCCGCCCAGGTCGAGACCTTGCGCCGCTTGGGCATCTGGCTGCGCGACGACCTGAATGGACAACTCCTGCGCGCTTTTGCTGACAAGCAAGCCCGAGCCACCACCGGCAAGCTCTGGCGCAACCCCGAAACTGACCAGATCATGCGTGGGCAACAGCCGCTAACCAATCTGACGGCTCAGGAGGATGCATTCCTTAGATATTTGCTGGAGAATCCCCAGAAGCGCTGCTCATACACCGAGATAGTCCTGGCCGTCTGGGATAATGATGGCGGAGGACGGGAGGGCGTCACCGATCAGGCTGTGCAACAGGTGGCCAGCCGCTTACGCCGCAAAATCGAGACCGACCCATCCCGGCCGCGCTATCTCATCAATTACCGCGGCAACCCCGAGGGCGGCTATCAGCTCTTCCCAGATGGCCAGCCCAATGCCATAATCTTCACATGAACCTTGCCCCCGAACAGATCTTTGTCCCGTCGAGCGAAGAGCAGCTTATCGCCTGGCTACAGCAAGCTCAGATCGATATCACACACTGGGGACAGGCTGGGGCAAAGAGCGTGGCGCAACTCTGGCACGAAGTACAGGCAGGCGAAACCGTCCTACAGCGGATACCCCCACGCCGCCATGTCAACGTCGTCCGTCTGCTCATTTGGCGCGGCGAGCAGCAGCTTATTGAGGTACGGCAGATCTTGGCCGATGGCGCCGTGCGCGAACGGGGGCGACCCCCCACCGAAAAAATTATGGCCGGCGAAACAGCGTCCGCCGCCGCCCACCGTGGCCTGGCCGAAGAGCTGGGCCTGCTACCCACCCAAATCAGTAAACCGCACGTGGTGCCGGCGACCAGCTGCCAGCAGGAACCGTCGCCATCCTACCCTGGCCTGCCCAGCTGTTACTGGATCCATGATTTTATTTGTGAGGTTGGGGGGTTACCGGCCGGTCCCTTCACCACTCGCGAAAAAGTCTCGTCCACAGAAGGCAGCTGGCTGCAGCATGAGTGGGCTTGGGTAAGCAAATCTGGAGGAACTCATGTCATTTAACCAGGGCCACGCCCTACTCATCGGCGTCTCTCAGCACCAACATCATGCCGATAAAAATGTGCCCATGGCCGGCAACGATGTCGCCGCACTGCAGCCGGTGCTGCAAGACCCGCATTACTGCGGTTATCCGGCCGGTCAGGTCAAATTGATTGCCGGCGCCGACTGCAGTCAGGCTAACATCCTGGCAGCGCTAGATGAGTTAGCCCAGATTCCACCCGACCAGACCATCTTCCTCTTCTTCGTCGGCCACGGCATGGACGGCACAGATGGCCAATATCATCTCGCCACTTATGACGTGCAGTTGCAGGA
This sequence comes from Candidatus Multivoraceae bacterium, assembly GCA_965223385.1. Lineage (GTDB taxonomy): Bacteria > Acidobacteriota > Thermoanaerobaculia > Multivoradales > Multivoraceae > JBCCLJ01. The sequence continues at coordinate 1,257,302 of CBDCWR010000005.1, forward strand.
GAGTCGGGTCGTCGCCGGGACGGGCCTATCCGCCGCGGTATTGCTACAGAAGCTTCGCGCCGTGCAGGCTAAACGGCTGATCATGTTCTTCAATTCTTGCCAGTCAGGCCACATCGGCCCAGGCTCTTTTGCTGCTGGTGCTGAGAGCCCCGCCGTCCTGGGCGGCAAACATCCAACCGGCAAAACAGCCCATGCCCTGTTGGGCACCGGCGAAGGACGCATCCTCATCGTCGCCAGCCGGGCGGATCAACTCTCCTACTTCCAGCCCAGCATCCCCCCCAGCTTTTTCACCAGAGCACTCATCGACGCCCTCAAAGGGCAGGCGGCCAGCCACAACAGCTACATCACCGCCTTTGGACTATACGAATATCTTTACGCGGCCGTCAAAGAGATGGCTGCCGACACCTATGGTGTCATGCAAGAACCACTACTGACCGCCATCCAGGCCGCCGGCTCCTTCCCCGTCGCCCTCTACAATGGCGCCACCGCCGGCGCCTTCGCTCCCCTGCCAGACGATGCCGGCCTGCTCGCCGGCACCGGCGCCGAACTGATCAAGCCGGAAACAGCGGCCCAGGCGCTGGCGCGCAGCATCAACACCGGTGGCGGCGCTTACGTCGCAGGGGATGTCAACACGGGCGGCGGTGCATTCATCGGCCGCGACCAAAATATCGGCGGGGATTTCATCATGGGTGACAAGGTCGCCGGCGACAAAGTGGGTGGCGACCAATACAACATCGGCGACATCAGCCACAGCAGTAACGTCGCCATCGGTCGCGGCGCCCGTGCGGTGGGCGACCGGGGCGTTTACGTGGGCGGCGACGTCGACGGTAACATCGTCACCGGCGACCAGAACCAGATCAATTCGAGCCCACAGCCCCAAAATGATGTCGCCGCTGCTTTCACACAGCTCGAAGCCAGCCTGGCCGCCGCGCAACTCGGCGACCACCAGGCCCGCCTCGCCGCCACCACCCTCACCCAACTCCGCGTCGAAGCGGCGAAGGGGAACGCGGCCCAGGAGGAGGAAGTCTACGGCCTGCTGGATGTCCTGGCCCAGCTGGCGCCGACGGTCGCCGATGAAGCCGTCACGACATTTTTGCGGCCGGTCAGGGGATTGAGTCCGGCCTTTGCACGAGCTGCGGCCCGGATCCAGGCCGCCTAAAACAACCAACCGGCCCGCAAAATGCGGTTTGGCTAGCGCCAGCGCGCTATCTCCGCCGCCACCTCATCCGCCGACAGCTCTGCCGGACCATGCTCCTGCAACAGTGCCGCCGCCAGCTGCTGCGCCAGGGCCTGCACCAGTTCGTCGTCAGGCGTGTGGCTGCTGACATAGATCGTCCAGGTGATCTCGAAGTAGCCCACACCAGCATCCAGCTCGTATGGGTTGCTGACGGCGGCCCATTCCGGTGGCCCAATGGCCACAAACTCACAATTGGTCAGCGCATAGTGAAATGGCTCGTCGGGCAAACTGGCCAGGGCGCGACCCAAGCGGTAGTGGAAATTAGGCGTACCACCCCGTACGGTCAGGTTGCGAACCGGGGACTCTGCTGCCCGCAACCGCCGGCGCAACAACTCGAAGTAGGCGGCCTCGCAGACGCGGAAACAGTGACGTTCCAACTGCCCCTGCGCCCGTCGCGGCCCAGGGCAGTTGATTACGCCGGGGCGGCAGGCGCAGGCAGACGGGTTGTCAGCATAAGGCGGGCGGTGCAGGATGTGGCGCGCCAGCTCCGCCTTCAGGGCGGGGTAATCACTCTGCTCAGCGGCGATGGCGGCCGTCGCCCATTGCCGTATTTCGTGGCGGGCCACATCGTCCGGCCCCATATCAACCCGCCCCACCCTGGCCAACGGATCAAAATCGAGCGGCGGCGGCGTCACCAGCAACCGCGCCGTCAGCTGGGCGGCGACATATTCGTACCAGCATTCATAGCCGGTATCCTCGCGATACGGTTCGTCAAATATCATATCCCTCCACCACCTCTCCTGAGCCTCTTCCATGGGGCAACTTGCCCAATAAGAACAGGCGAAGGACCCCGCCCTGGCGTGACCGGATGATGGCTGGTACCCTCAGCCAAAGGGCGCTCCACCTGCCGGGATAATTGCCCGCCCGAGGTAGGGATCGCCCTCTCCTCATTAGCGTTTGGCGCCATCGACGCAGCTCAGGGAAGCGGAAGATCAGAATGCAGCAACCAAACTTAGGCTGCAGCATTAGTGAGCTGTTCGACGACCCGGAAACCGATGTTGTTATTCCCATAGGCAGCATTGATTCTTAATCGGTACGCTACACGCGTCGACTGGAAAGAATCATTAAAAGCGCCACCGCGCAAAGCCCGAAATCGAGAGCTTCCATTGAGATCATCTTCATAGCTTCTCTGCAAATAAGGATATGCGACCGAACCGTCACCACTACACCATTCCCAAACATTGCCGCTGCAATCCAAAATACCATATGGTGAAGCACCCGTTGGGAATACCCCAACGGCAGTCGTCTCGTTTACCTCATCTGCTTCGCTATTCAGACAAGCTGCTTGCCACTGATTGCCCCACGGAAAGATATTGCCGTCGCTACCTCGGGCGGCTTTTTCCCACATCGCTTCGTCAGGCAATCTAAATGGACGCCCAGCCATCTTGCTCAGCCATGAACAGTAAGCAACAGCTTCAAACCAACTCACGCCGACAACCGGTTGATTTGGCAGGGTCCAACGGGCTTCGCCCCAATAGCGCGGGGCAGTGATCAACGTTGCCTGGCGCCATTTCCAACCTACCTCGGTCCAATAATGCTCCAGTTCGTATCCCTTGGCAGCCACAAAGAGCTCATATTGCGCTACCGTCACCAGATGACGCCCAACTCGATATGCAGGTAACCTCAGAACGTGCTGAGGTTCTTCATCTATCTCGGCTAGACTGTCTTTTGTTCTATCGCTACCCATAAGGAACGGGCCAGCAGGAATATCTACCATCTCCGAAGTTGAGCCTACAGCACCTGGTCGCGGATCGCCAAGTTTACCCAACGTTCTACCAGCTTGTGCTCTCAATTCGTTGGGACAATCCACCATGGGTGACGTAAGCAAGCCCGCTAGCTGGGAAGTGATTTTTTTGTGTGTCTTTGGTTCCCAACTATCTAGCTCAAGGAAGGCGCTGCCTGCTAGCTCCGCACCGGCCACGGCATCTGTATGTGTCCCCCATATACTGCTCAGGCGCACGAGGAAAGCGAGTGCGGAATCTATACTCTTGGCGCCCAGATAGCCAACAAGTAACAGGATTACTTCACGCCACCACGACTGCTGAAGACAGCGTTTGCCAATAAGGAAATAAATTATGTTGTCAGGTTCCCGAACTGTTTCTGCCAAATAATAGGCGCACAGAAATTCCTGAAATGTCAGGTGCACAAAACTGTAATAGCCTTCCCTTTCATCTAATAAGCTGCCTCGTTCCCTGATCGCTGTAATGAACTCTTCCATTGCGCGCCGCCCTTCTTCAGGGCCGCGAAAACGCTCAAACCGAGGACGTAGCCAGCTCTTAAGCTGATTCTCAGACACCTGCCGGCCTCCAGGTGTTCCAGCCTTCATCATTTCAAACGCCAGAGTGGCCAATAGATCTCGCTTCTCACGGACTGAACCACCCCAATCGACCAACCCAAACGTTGCGTCACTGGGAGGGCGATAGCTTTCGGAGAGAAGAACCTCAACACATTTCTCATAAAGCTCAACGCGCTGATCTGGTAGACGACGCTCGTTATAGTGGACTATTGCGACAATGGTTAGTAGAAGTGGAGAATCCACCAACCTTGGTTCTTTTCGGCCCAAGCGCTGTTGTTCGAGTAGATCGATGGCTTCCTGCAGCGAGGTAATGGCCGCCTTAACTTCTGACGATAAATACGCAGCCTGACACCAACGTAAAACCATAGCCCTGACCTGAGTGCGCGACATCGGTCGCACCCGGCATACCAGAAACGATTCAGGTAGCACTGTTTCATGTTGATATGCCCTGGTACGGCTGGTCACAAGTAGATAGCTAATCCCCTGATTGTAAGCGAGCTTTTCCACGGCACTGCGCACCAATATGCGCTCCCTCTCGTCGGCTACCTCATCGAGCCCATCTAGCAGCACCATACAACTCTGTCCAACTGCCAGCAATCGCTCAAAGAAATCATCAGGGAGTCCCAGAGCCGCCTGCTCCCTTATGAGATAATGGCTGATGAACGCTGCCAGGGTTCCTTTACGGGGATCGGCTCCTGGACCAAATGCATTTCGATAATGATTGTATTCGATCAGTGGCACTAAAATCGGCAATGGTAAGTCGCCGGTGATACCTAGATGTCGTTCGACAGGCTCCGTATCACCGGTGCGCAGCGCTCGCGCCAGGCCGTAAGCGATCCGCTGTAGATACGTAGTCTTGCCTGACCCTGGACCACCAGTGATTACCAATCGTGAACTTAACCCAAGCAACTCGTTCATGTTAATAGTCAACAATTCACGATCACGACTGGGGACGAAGAGTGTCATATGTGTGTCAAGCTTGCTTTGCGACCAATCATCAGGTAGCACGGTTTCCAGAGAAACGTAGACTTGGCCGGTCAAATCGTGTTGCGCAGTTGTTTCCAACGCATCTCCAACGACTGACTGATTGCGCTGTTCAGTCGGCAAGATAGCCTCAAGTGACACATACACTTCATCAAGCGTCAGACTCAGCGTCTTCTTGTCTCGGCTTTCTATACCCCGCAGGTTCAGCCGGCCATAGCGCTGCTCTACCCATTGTAGGTAGTTGTTCAGGGCAACAGAAAATCTCGCCACATCGCTCATTTCCGGCTTGCCCGGCGCTGTCTGATACACATTGACGATATGGGCCTGCGCGTTCCGACCGATCGCTACCGCTGCCGCATTTTCCACATCCCCAACCTCAATCTGCTCCCCATCTGCCAACCCACTCTCCGACACCCCAATCTGATCTGTTTCAACCACGCTTGCTGCCTGCAGCAACGCGATTTGTGCCTGAATCGCCGCCAACGCCGGTTCCACGACCTCAGCGCCGAGCCGCTCGCGCTGCTCCACCAGCTCCGCCGCTGAACGTTGCAGACGAGCGATTTCCTGTTGCCCAGAATCCTTGTTATCCATTGCCTCACCGCCGCGCTGTGTACGAATATGAGTTCATGACAAGTCAAAACACGAGATAACGCGATTCTATAATAAACGAGAGTCACCAGCCAAGGCCCCGTTTTGGCGAGCCGCAGCACCATCCATGCGGCAGCAGCATACCCCAGCGCCGTATGCCCGTTTGGCAATCTCTCTGTACAATAATGGTTGATTCGCGTTTGGTCGCTGCTCGCTGGCGCGTTGGTATGCTCGTCTGGCAAGCTAAGCCATACCGCTTTGGCCGGCGCCGTCGCACCACTTCGGGCGCTTTGCCATGCCAGCCACGTTGATGAGGAGACTCATGATTTGGACCCCAGAACATTCGCAGTTACGCCAGATCCTGGTTAGCTTGTTTGATTCCAAGGCCAGTGCCCGGATTGTCGCTATTGACGCGGGACTGGCGGTTAATCGCATTAACTGGGATGGCAACATGATCACTGCCTGGCACCAACTGATGGAGGAAGCAATCAAGTTGGACCGATTGGCGGAACTCATCGCCGCAGCCGCAGCTTTTTATCCCAACCATTCTGAGCTGCAGAAGGCGTGGACGGCTGTGCAAAATGTGGATCCGGCACAGGCCAGTGACGCCAGTGGCGATGGCGCCCCACAGACTGGCAGCGGCCAGACAACCATTGTTCATGGCGACCAGTACCACATCGGCAATATCAGCGGCTCCTCCGGCATCGCCATCGGCCGGGGTGCGCAGGCAAGCGGCGGGCCGGGAACGACGCCAGGGCAGACCACTCCGCGCGCCCAAACCGGCGGCAGTGGCGTCAACCTGGTTCGCCAGATGACACAGGCGTTTAGTCTGGCGGAGCTGGCCGAACTTTGTTTTGCTCTAGGGATTGATTTCGACAATATCCCCGGCGCCACGAGAAATGCCAAGGCCAGGGAAACTTATCTTTATCTGAAACGGCGTGGTCGGGTCAGCGCCCTGCTTGAACAGTTGGCAGCGCAGCGACCTGACATGTCGTGGCAGGATGATTAGCTAACCCCCAATCATGCCCACTGGGGCGGCTACAGGCAGCTTTAGGTGACCAACTGGACCTACGAGAAACAATTGCAGCTATTTGGGAATCAGCAGAGGATGAATCTCCAGGTCAATGGTCGCCTCACCTACTTGCATAAAATCAGCCGCTCCATGCGCTTTGCGGTTCTCAAAGGCTCGATGGATACATTGACTAATCCGCTCTTCCTCCGGGTGCCAGCCATAGGGATCATGCATGACCAAACGCACCTGGGCGGTATTGCCAGCCGCGCGGTTCCGAGCGCGCGCCTCCGGCGTGTCTAGAACGGTGAAGCGCAGATAACCGGGCGGCTCCCCCGTCGCATTGGGGCAGCAGATATTGCCGAAGGCCATCCGATAATCCTGGTTTTGGTATTCAGTTTGCCTGACAATCGCATTATCGGTAAACCCATGGCCATAATCAGTTTGGCCGCTGCCCGCTTCATTGATTTGCCGGATCACAGCCCCCCGTGCCCCAGCATCTGTGCGTATGAAGGTAGCTACATCTTCAGGATAATCAGCGCCGCCCCCGTGGAGGTAATGATCAACATGGGCTTGCGCGAGCGGTTTGCCAGACAGATATACGTTGCGCGCCAACCAGACGACCACGACGTCAGGTAGACAGTCACAGACCAGCTCCAGCAAAGTGCGGTTTTCGACTAATATCGACGGTTCGAGCGGCCGGCCGGCATTGATCATGTGCACGATCTCCAGCAAAACAGATGGCGGCAGGATCATCAGACGAAGCTGGCACTCGATGCCCAGGCCGGTTAACCTGGCAATCTCGCTGGCCAGACTAGATGCTGAATCCCAAAGGCCCATCGCTCCGGATGCCAAATCGTCCAGCAACCCACGCTGAACTAGTTGCTCCTCCGGCTCTGCCTCACATGGGCAAGCGGCGTCGCTGTGACACTGAATAACCGCCGGCGCCCGTCGGCCGGCCCAAGGCGGCATGGCGTCATCCTGACGCCGACTCAGGTGGCGCTGTACAGCGCGATTACCAATCGTACGTTGCAAGGCCAGGAGTTGTTTCGGCGTCAGACTGGGGTGGCTGGGGCTGAAATCAGCCAGCGGAGCGTTGCTTTTGGGCGCAACCGAAGTTGTTGCTTGAGCTATTGGCAGGCGTTTAGGCATCTTTTTCGCGTTCGCTAGCTTTTGCCCGGCCAATGCGCCCATCATGCACCTGTTGGTGGCTTATGCAGAACCAGTAAACGTTGCAAGTTGAATTGTAGCGCAGGCCTCACGCAACAGCACCTTTTTGGTGACTGAAGTATGACAACGAAGCGTGGGGACGAGTCTGGCGAGAAGTAGACAAGCCAATGGGGACACAATATCGACCATTGTATACATTGGTAGACGCTGCATCAAATGTCCACCTGCGCCCTACCCTACTCTAGCAAAATGGCATCTTTATCTCAGGCCATTGTACTATGCGAAGGTGGCTATGTTCACCTGCGGCTGGGCATGGTTAACAGATCTTGCCCCCTTCGGCCGATTGCATAGGCTTGCGAGGGAGTGAAGAAGAAATAGCTTCCCCATCAGGTCATCGCGCTGGCGAGATGGGTACTGGCCCTACGGAAGAGTAGTTACCTATCGGGTTGTGCCTAGCGCCTTCTTCGATTCACAGCCATATCCCCCCACCCTACCGGCCGGTAGGCCACCATCCAACTGCCCTACGTCGACCAACGTATACTTTAGTACACATCAACGTACCGCAACGTATACACTAGGGGATATAAGTAAATGATACTAGAGCCGAGTAGGGTGGGGGAGGAGCAGCGTTGGTCGGCGCTGACCGGTTTGCGGAGAACAGCCTGAATTTGGGCGCACATCCGTTCCAGTGTCAACAATGGGTAGTTGGCCGAAAAATAACTGTTCGCGCCAAATAGCCGATTCTGAGCCGCTCTGCGGCCCGACAGTGGACGCATTGCCAGCGCATTATCATCGACCGGCATCATGGCTAGCAGATCGACGCTGGGCAAACAGTGCGCCTGCCTGGTCGATCATCATACTTCCGGCCGCGCCAACGTACCCTATCGTATACTTTGACAAACGGTCAATGTAAATCATTGTATACATTAGTCGACATTAATCAAAGTCGATGGTGTTGCGGAATTTGGGGCTGTCGCTGCGCAGCAGGGCAGGGGGGGGGATCTCTTCGCGCGTGTACATATCCCAGGCATAAAGCAGGAGATATTTGGCCAACTGGGAAGCGGGGACACCCAAATCGACTGATTCTTGGAAAATCACATCTTTGAGCTCAGCCCCAATATCATAAGTCGCGCGGCCGATCAGGCGACTGCGCGGTGTTCTATTTTTGGGCAATGGGCGCGTCCGGCTCACCTCTCGCGCCGGGCGGCGGGGCGGGGCAGTCGGGCGTTCGGCCACTTCCTCTTCAACCGGCGCCGGCGCCGGTGCTGGCGTCAAGCCTTGGAGCTGGCTCATCACGTCTGGGATCTCTTTGCGTTTACTCATCGGCAACTATCCTCCGCGTCAATTCCATATAATCACGGGCGCCATTACTACCCGGGTCGTACTCAAAAATGTGCTGCCCGTGGGCCGGCGCCTCGCTGAGGCGAACGTTGTAACGTATTGGCTTGCAGACAACAGGGCCAAAATGGCGCTTGATCTGGGGCATAATCTCGCCGGTCTGCTTGACGCGACGATCTAGCGCTGTCGGCAGCACATAGCGCAACTGCACCTCATGGTAACGGCGCACCTCGTCAATGCGACGGTTGAACTCTATTAGCCCGTCCAGGCTGAGCATTTCCAGGTTAACCGGCGTCAGCACTTCATTGGCAAAGAAAAGGACGTTGATCTGCAGGTTATCCCATCCCGGCGAGGTGTCGATGATGACGTAATGATACTGGGTGATGTATGGGGCCAACGCCACAGCCAATGTCTCCTCCTGCCGCATGTCGGCCTCGGCGATCACTTGCTTGAGCCCGGCGAGCCGGTGGCCGCCGGCCAGCAAATGAATGTTGGGCCGCGCCGCAACAATCGCCTCCGCAAAGGAAGCCTGACCCATCACAAAATCGGCCAGACCGAGTTGGGGCCGGATACCCAACGATTTGCCCGCCTGGGCTTGCGTATCAGTATCGATTAACAGGACCTGGCGGCCGCTGATCGCCAACGCGGCCGCCAGATTGACGGCCGTCGTCGTCTTGCCTACACCACCTTTGGACAGGGAAACGGATAAGATTCGTGTCATAGTCGACTAATGTATCACAACGTATACATTTGGCAAATCAGCGCCCTATGGTCGCGGCTAGCAAATGAGGAGGCGACATCCCGCCCCAAGAACTTTTGTGCTAGAATCAACAATAGAGGCGACCAGACGGAGCAAGACAGATGAGCGAATCAGAGTTCCCAACCGCAATTGATCCTGAAGATGAGTTTGCTACCGTGCGTAGCATCTATGTGGAAGCAGCGCAAGAATGGTTTTACGTCATTGTCGACGTCATTGAACACCTAACAGAGAGCAAGCAGCCCTCGCGCTATTGGACGGACATCAAGCGCCGCGTCGCCAAACAGGCGGAACGTTTGGGCCGGGGAGAACTTTTCGATTTTGTCGAAAAGTTCCCCTTTAAGAATCCCAGCAATAACCGCACCTATCAATTTGAATGTGCCAATCAGGCCGGCATCCTGCGCATTGTTCAGGAGCTTCGCTCTGACAACGAGACGGGTAGAAAGGCTGAAGCTATGGATGGCCGAGACCGCCAGCCGCCGGCTTGATGAAATCCAGAAAAACGCCATTGAACGGGAACGGGAACGGTACCGGCGTCTTGGTCGCTCCGAAGAATGGATTCACGCCCGTCTGGCGGCCGTCGCCCACGCGCAATGTATTGACTGATGAGTGGAAAGATAGAGGTATCCAGGGACGAGAATATGGTATTTTGACAAATACCGTCCACCAAGGCACTTTTGACGTCTCTGTAGGTGAACACAAGAACTTGAAAGGGTTGGAAAAGGGTGATCTGCGCGATCATATGACGCCCCGTGAACTGGCCTTTACTATCCTGGGTGAAGATCTGACCACCAGCGAAATTCGCAAACGGGATGCCCAAGGGTTCCGCGAAAATCTGGAAGCAGCCGAAGATGGCGGTCAAGGCGCCGGCAAACTGCGGCGCCAATTCGAAGAGCTAACCGGTGAACCGGTGGTGAGCGGCGACGCGTTTTTAGAAAGCGGGGAAAACACGGAGCCAACCCTACCAGAACCCGACGACGAAGACACCAACACGGGCGTGTAAAGGAAAACCCTTGATTATGCCTTGGAATTATTGCCACCATTAATTTAAACCCTCTGACCAAACAGACCAGCTGTGCCCACCCCCGCTATGTAGGCCGTACCGGCCGGTCGGACAATACCGATCCTGGTGCAGCGGGCCACAGGCCCGATCCAGCAGCTTGCCATTGGCAAAATAGCGACGCCCGACCCGATCGTTCCCCGCACCCTTTTCCTGCAGGTCTATCAACTGTCGGTTAACACGCCGTCTTTTGCCGCGAGTTTCGGCTGCGTGAATCGCTCCGTAGCTGTTGGGAAGCTGCCAGGCATGGTAACGTCGTCCTGGTTCACCTTGCTTCCCCTGGTAATCAGTCAATGTAAACAGGGCCCGACCATGGCGCCAGGCCCGTTCCTCCGCCAGCGCCTCGCCGGCAGGACCGGGCTGGATCGCTTCGCCGATGGCGATGTTGGTCTGCACCGAGAGACCTAGCCGCTTCTCGTAGCTGCGTTGGGCGTGCGGATCGACGCCGGTGAGCATGGCGAGGGTCTCTCGGGCGACTGGCATCCCATGGTCCTGTTGGCCAGCCCGAGCGCTATGGTAGCTGGCGTAAAAATGGGCCCGTACCAGGCCGATGGAGCCGAGTAGGGGCTGGACGGGCAGGGCGACCGGCCGGTATTTGAGCCGATCCACTCCCAGGTTACGCGCCACCCGGCCGGCGGAGAAGAGCCAGATACGCCCCCGGCCAAATTGCCAGAAGATGCCAACTCCCTCTTTGAGCAGGTTGGCCAGCTGGCGTCGTCCACAAAAGCGCCAGCTGGTTTGGGTAAAGAGGTGACGGATCTTCCCCTGCTCGTGCCAGCCGCGGCCGGCTTGATCCAGGTGGCGCAGCAGCCACCAGAGCCTGCCCGGAGCGGCCAGATCTTGTTTGAGCATAGCCAGCGCCAGATCGGGTAAGAGGCGAGAGTTGACCGGCCGGTGGCTGTTTAGCTGGCGTTGGCTGGGGTGGGGGAGCGACGGTTGTGGGCGGAGCATGAGGGATCGCGTTGGCCGGCGCCTGGTGCTGGTGACGATGGCGCTCATGGGCGGCGCGGGCGGCTCGAGTGGCGGCGGCGCTGCCCCAGCCAAGGTGGGCTGGTTGAGCCAACATCAGCTCGATTACTGAACGCCGCTCGATGGCCCAGGGCTGCTCCCTGGTAGCGAGTTGATTCGCTGTCTCGTCTGTGTGCTGGCGCCGACGCGCCAGGAGCTGTTCATTGGCAGCCAACAGGGCTGCGGAGACAGGCACCACAACACCGCACGGCGTTGACTTGCCCTGCAAGCCGTGCTATCCTTTACCGGTACCGTCAGGCGGGAGGCACAATCTCCCCCTCCCCAATTAAGGGGCAATTTTGCAGGTGTGGGCGCACCGGCAGACGGTATGGATCAATAAAGCAGCGATGGTCAGTGTTGCCGCACTGGCCATCTTGCGTTTAGGGCACCAGTCAAGCTGGATTGCTGCCCCAAAAACACCGGCGGTAGACCGGTATCATCAAACTGGTAACTCACGTCACCCAGGCAAAAAGGAAAACCAAACAGATCTGCGCCGCAGTGGGGTAGGGGGCTGGTGACAACCAGCCAACCTCAACCATCACCATATGAAGCGGCAGCTTCGCATAGTTGTGCGAACAGGAGGGCTGTTCCCTATTTGGTTTTGACAAGGCGCTGGGGGGTTGTTGTTATGCTTAAGCGATTTTAGCCCCGGATGTATTTGCATCCTTGATGCGCCTTGCATCCGCCCCGTCAGCCAGTGTTGCCGCACCGGCTGACTTTTTTTGTCTGGGGTCTGGCGAGGGGTCATGTTCGCGTCATGGCCCCTCGCCAGACCTCATCAGTTCAGACCGACCAGCGATCGAGGTCGGCGTCGACCTCTTCAAGATTGAGCAGGCGAACGCCGACTTCTTGCCAGCGGCTTTTGTTGCGGCCGGAACGGCTATCGTCGACCAGTTTCATGGGGTCATTGGTGACTGCACCTCACTCCAGCCAGAGGAAGAGAAGCCAAGGAAATAGACTTGCCAGCCCTCGGCGTTACGCGGGCAAGACGTTGTGTGGTTTTTTGCACCAGGTCGATGAGGGGATCGGGACCGGCCGGTTCCTCACCCCAATGGCAGACGCCCATCACCAGGCAGCGCTCGATCTCGTTGATGCCGACTACGTCGATGGCGAAGGAACGTTTCCACTCTCCGCCACGTCTTCGATAGGGAGGGGGATCTCTTTCTTGGCACTGGCCAGCAACAGCCAACGGCGGCATAGCTCTGGCCAGGTGTTGTGACCGATAAACTCCGGCAATCCGTTGGCGATTTCTTCTAGCGTCACCTCTTGCTGCCCAATGGCCAGCTTGGTCTGATGGGCGGCCAGGAAGCGGTAATAGAAGCGGAGGTACGGGTCGGCCACGATGTAGCGGCCGCGCCGGGAGTCGGGGTTCTTGTCGCTCACCGGCAAGACGCGTTCGACGAAGCCGGTGTCGCGGATGATGCTGAGATAGCGGGAGGTGTGGCCGGAGGAAAGCCCGGTCCGCTCGCTGATTTCGCTGAAAGTCCAATCGCCGCGGGCGATGGCCCGTAGGATGCCCACGTAATTGTGGGGGTCGGTAATGAAATCTTGTAGGAGCAGGCGGGGCTCGTCCAGCATCCAGGAGTTGGATGGCTGCAGTTGGCGACGCACATTGTCCATGACGCTTAGTTGCTGATCCAGCCGCTCCCAATAAGCGGGGATGCCGCCCCAGATGGCGTAGATCTTCATGCGCTCACCGGCTTCGTAATCCGGGAAGTAGCGGCTGGTGACGCCAAAGGAAAGCGGCGCCAGCTTGATCTGGGCTGACGAGCGGCCGTAAAGCGGCGCATCATAGGAAAGCAGATGCTTTTGCATCATCCCCATTTGCGAGCCGGAGAGGACGATCATCACATTGGATTTGGAGAGATAATGATCCCACACCTTCTGGAAGATGCCGACGAAGGTTGGGTTGACGTCGAGCAGGTAGGTGAACTCATCCATGAACAGAACCATGCGCTCATCTTTGCCCAACAGGGCGACTTTGCGCAGGGCGTATTCCCAGTTGGGGAAGGTGAGGTCCAGCGGCGCTGGCAGGTCCGGGTTTTCAAAATCATGCAGCGCCTGAGAAAAGGAGCGCAGCTGATCCAGGGCCGATGTCGCTTCCGCCATCCAGTAGAGGCCACGATTGCGCCGACCGCGCAACCAATGGGTCATCAGGCGCGTTTTACCAACACGGCGCCGACCATACAGGATGACCAGGGCAGCCCGGGAGCTATTCCAGACGTCGTCAAAAAGGGTGAGTTCCGACTGCCGGCCGATGAATTCAGATTCCACCGTACACCTCAGATAGCATAATTGAAATTAGCATAATTACAGTTATGTTACTGAGGATTGGGCCGTTTGTCAAGCAGTTGGGCGATCAAATGTTCGAAAAGGGTAGGGGATACTGTTTGCGGGTGCGCGTTAGCATAAAGTTGATTATGCTAATCTGGATTATGCTAACGCCTGTTTTCTGCCTGTGGCTTCGTGTAACAATCCACAGTACATAACTCTGATTAGCATAATTGAAATTATCATACGGGATCTTGTTCCCGTTGTCAACTAATTGTTGTATTGGGACATCAATTGTTGTGTCATTACAACAATTGGGCAAGGCAAGCAAGCTGATTTGTAGCAGCAAACTGGAAATCAGGCAATGAACCAGTCGACAGAACAGGATGAGCTGGCTGTCAGCTGATCATCAAGGCGATGGCCAGCAGGAGCAGTAGCAGGTAGTTGAGGAATGGGGGCCAATCGTGCCAGACGAGATGGGCGGTGAACAGACTGGCCAGCGCCAGACCGGCCAACAGCCAACCTGTGATGGGCAAGAATTGACTCCAAGCTAGCGCCGCACCCATAAGGGTGATGGCCAGGAGAATGGCGCTAGTGTGGGCCCAGAAGGTCTGGAGGCCGAAGTTGACTTCGACCGGCCGATCCGCTTCCCATTGTGCCAGTAAAGCGACGGCGGTGGCCCAGAAGCGGATGCGGTTGATGCTGATGGGCAACCAGAGCAGGGCGCTGGCGGCCAACAGGACCGTCGCCCCCCAGCCGAGCCAGCGCGGGCCACCGGCCGGTAAACGCTGCGCCAGGGCGAAAAAGAGGAGTGCTGTGGCAACAAAAACAAGTGGGAAAATCACTGCCTGCGCCGTCCAGCCGAGACGGTCGGTTGCGATGAGGCGGAGCTGTTCTTCCGGGCCGCTGTGAGGCCAGGTGCGAAAATAGGCGGCGGCGCCGGCGCCGATCATGAACAAGATGACCAGCATGAGTAGGATTATGCCCAGGGTATGCATCAGCTTTCTCTCCAGACTGCTGTTGGCGTGGGGCCAACGAACGATACTGGCTGTTAGTCTAGTAAGTAACTCTTCAGGAATCCTTAAGCAGCTCAAGTTGTGAGCTTGCGTTTGCCGCTGTCTTCGCGCTGCCTGGGTTACCGGCGTTCTCCTTCTGCCGGCGGAGCCCCTAGTGAAAAGGATCGAGAGAAAAAAACGATGGGTTGAACGACCGTTCGGTTGTTGATTCGGGCCACGATGCCGCGGCGACAGGTGAAGCATGGGCCAGGGGACAGGTTAACCGCTGTTTGTGCCCGGTTTGTCCACTGATTGTCATCGGGCTGACCGGCAATCAGATGATGGGTTGCCTAGAATGGGTTTAGGTAAACCGCGGCAACTATTCGGACAGAGGTTTGGCGCAATTGCTGCGGTTTCCTCGAGGAATCGGCAAGGTCTGGGCGATTGTGCTCTGGACTCTTCTTGCCGATTACCTATCAGTTTCCTGGAGGTGAATTATGCTGACAGAATCTGCCTGGGTGGTCCCGTTTTTGTTGCTTGTCTTGTTGGGTCTCTCCGTCTACGCTATTGTCGTGCGGGTGAAGCTTTGGTTCTTTGAGCGCTCCCTGCGTGCCCTGCGCGACTTGATTCGTGATTAGGGAGCTGGCAAGCAGCAGCGTAGGCGGCAGCCGTGTGGGTCAAGGGAGCCACACGGCTGTTTTTCTATTGACGGGGTTGGAGATCGAATTGGGTGATGAGTTCGACAGTTGGCGCCTGCCAGATCCAATGGTGGATGCGATGGACCTGGGTGAGCGGATCGATCTCATGGGTGGTGAATGGTGTGGGTGGCAGGGGAGGCGTCTGCAACTCGACGATGTCAAAATGGTATTCGCTCGACAGACCGGGGTAGGAGTGGGAGTCGGCGCTGAGCGTGCGTGACCAGTAACGCTGGATGGGGCAGCAGGCGGGCGGGATCTGGCCGGCGAACTCCTCGCGGAGACAGCGGCTGACCGTTTCGGCGATAGTTTCCTGATCGCGCCGTTTTTCGCTGGGGGGCCAGTTTCGCCTGGTGCGCGTCCGGCCGTTGCGCTCTTCGCCCGTCTCAATCAGCAAGTTGCCATCCTGCCAGATGAGAAGCATCACCACATCGACCCGGCGGCGTAAGGGATTTAGCTGCAGTTGGCAATCGCCATGTTGCAGCTCCTGGAAGAGGTCGAGCGCGGATTTCCGGCCGGTCACGGGCCAGCGCTGGTAGTCGATCGCCGCTGCCGCTAGTAATGTGTGCAGCGCGGTTAGCGAAGTCGGCTTTGTCATGGCTTGATCCCTGTTTCCAATTTGTAGCCATGGCCAGGGACGTTAATGATGTAGCGCGGATTGCTGCTATCCGGCTCGATCTTTTTGCGCAGGCGCTTGATCGCGCCGGCCACAGCCTCGTTGGAAACGGCGCCATGGCTGTCGGGCCAACCGCCATCGATCAGTTCGTCGATCGAAACGACAGCGCCGCCGCTCTCCATTAAGGTCGACATGATGCGATATTCTTGCGGCGTGAGATGGGCCACCGGCGTACCGTCGATGATGACCTGTCTGGATTTAGGATCAATTGAGATGGCGCCGTGCAGTGGGTTATCCTGTCTGGAGACGAAACAATCGAAAAGGGTGGCAAAGATCGCGGGTGTCGATTCTGTGGTGACGATCCCTTTCATCTGCAACGTGGCTAACGCCTGGCGGCCTTCAGCTTGACTGCGCACCGTCAGCTGCTTCAATAGATCTTGTTCGACCAGCGTCAGGCTATGCCAGATCCGCTCGCATTGATGCTGGATGGCGCCATGAGCCAGCAGATGGGGCAAATCGTCAAGCTTGACCGAGGCGCCATCCAATTCGGCGCGAATCAGCAGATCCAGGCAGCATTTGATGAGCCCGGCATGGCCTCCGGTCAGGCGGCGCAGGTTGGCAATGGTTGCCGCAGTCAGGCTGAGCTGGTCATAACGCGCCGTTATCCGCTCGATCATCGTTTGGGTATCGGCCAGGTCATATGGTTTGAGGCCGATAATCCGGGGCGCGACCAGATCATAGAATTCGACCCGTCCCGGATCTAACTCGGCCAGATCGATGAGCTGATTTTCCGTGAATAGCAAGAAGACGATCTGATATTTGAACGCCTCGCGCAGGCCGCGCAGACCGTTGAACAACGCTTCGTCGGCCTCTTGATAGAGTAGGTCGAATTGATCCATGAGGAGGACGAGCTTTCGTTCCGGGTGGGTGGCCAGAAGCAGGTGTAAGATTTGCTTGAAATGGCGCCGAATCTTGAGCACGTCCTGGCCGGCATCCAACAATCTGTCATGGGTCGCTTCTATGCGTGCCCGGCTGGCCTCGTCTAGATGGAGATGGTTGGTTTCTAATCCCTCCAGAATGAGGCTGTAGACACTCCGTTCGCGAAAATCGGGAATGGCGTGGCAATCAACTCGGATGAAGAGAAATTCTGGACTGACGACGTCGTCTTGCTGCTGAAATGAATGGTGGGCCAGATGATGAAACAGGTTGGACTTGCCCACCCCGTACGTGCCAACGATGGAGGCGGAGTCGCCCGCCTGGATAAAGGTGAGTAAGGTGAGAGCCATCTGGCGACGGAAGTCTGGTTCAATGTTCATGCTCAAGATCCTTTTGCCTGATAGATTGCCTCTAGTTTTGCGACAAGTGCGGCTGCATATCGTTCAGCCGCAACTGAATTATTTGGTTTTATTAGAAGGACAAAGATAGCGTGATAGAGCAATGCCCACCAATATTGATGGGGATCGGCGCCGGTGAGTTCAGCGGCTAGCTGACGAATGCAGGCGATGGCTAGCAGGCTTCTGTGGGCTGGCGCGTCTGCCTGATCGCCGACCGACAAGATGAACGTGTCAGGGCGCAACAGTTGCTGGATGAATTCGGTAAAGGCTGGCTCAGCAGGGTCCAGCCTGGTAAGTCGGGTGACGATGTCTGCTTCCAGCTCAGCGAAGTCGCGGAGAATGGGGCCATAGGTAGTCCGTTCAAAGTCAATGGCCCAACTGCGCCCATCCATATCGACGAAGAGATTGTCGGCGTGGAGGTCGCCATGGGTGATGGCGCTGGGACCGGCCGGTCCCGCCAACTGCCAATTGTCGGCCAGCCATTGGATCAGCGCCAGCCGCTGGGTTGGCGGACCAGTCGTCGCCGCTAGCGCTTTCTCCATCCGTTCACTCAACCGCAGATAGGTATCATATTGCGCGAAAAGGGTCTGATCCGGCGGGGCATCACAGCGGGCCGTATAGAGGTTTTTCCAGACCACTTTCAGGAAATGGGTGATCGGTTTGACCGGAGCCGTCGGATCTTCACTCTGTTGAAAATAGTCCGCCAACGAGGGGAGCCGGTTGCCTACGCCGCCGAGGCCTAGGAAAGAGTAGCGAGTTGCACCTAGTCCCCCAAAACGAGGTGTGTTTCTGTAATTCAGCATAAAAGAGAGGCAATTGGCTCTGTACATGTTGCTGATACCGTTCGCGCTCTCTGGCCATGCGCGGCGCAGGCCCAAATTTGACGATGATGGGCATCCTGTCCGGCGCGGTACGTACGACAAGAACAACCGAATGTTGCCGTTGTGCCGACGCCGAGCCGGTGCCGGTCACGACCGGGTCGATGATCAAGTTGGTGGCGTCCGGGAATAGTTGTACGAGCATATCTTCAATCAGTTCGCGCAGATCCAGGTCAGCCCTATTGCCCATGTGACGGCGGATCCCCGCCAGCATCACCTTATTCCAGGTGAAGGTGATAGTGCGGCCACCGGCGCTTTTTTCGCCGGCAGCAGCTGCCAGCGTTGACAGTAACTCGCCCACCACTTCGTTGTTGCGGCCAACGACATCAAAGACGCCATGTTTCTTGAGCGCATCGCGGCTTATCTTGGGCGTCAGCCAGGCGGACAGCAGAATGCAATGGGCTGAGTCGCCCAACTGATCGATGAGGGTGAGTCCGGTGAGATCGTCTGGATGTTGATCATCATTTTCGCCGGCAAAGGCGATGCGTAGATCGACGATGGCGATGTGGGGCCAACAAGCCTGTGCTTTGGCCAGAGCATCGTCGATCAAGCTCTGGCCGATGCCGGTGGCGGCGACCACCCGATAGCCACGTGTGGCCAACATGCGGCTGAGCATTTTACGACTCATTTCATGGTTATCTACGACCAGGATGCGGATACGGCTGGTGTCATATTGCGGCGACGAGGTCATGATGCCCCTCCTTGATTGCTAGCCAGGGGCAAGCCTAGCTCGATGCAGGTCCCCTGTTGCGGATCGGAATAGAGAATTTTGCAGTGGCCTAAGTGGACGTCAGTCATGAAGCCGACCAGGAGCAGGCCTAAGCCCCCTTGTTCACCGTTCCCCTTGATGATGGGTTCGGAGAAGATGAGATGGCGTATGTTGGGATCAATGCCTGAACCATTATCAGCTATGCGAACAAGCACTTTGTCCCCTTCTTTCAGGGTGCTGATTTCGATGCGGCCGGCGCTGGGCGGCAGGTACCGTTTGGCGTTGTTGAGGAGGTGCTGCACGATGAAGCGGAGCCAACGCAGATGGATGGCGGCTTTGGCACCGCCACTGCTGAAGGAATGGTGTAGGCTGATCTGCTGTTCGACCAACTCATCCTGCTGTGCACGAATGAGCTGGTTAAGACAATATTCAACATCGGTTTGGTCGGCGATCGCTTCGCCGGGGAGGGGGAGGGCGGAGAGATCGGCCGGTAAGGAGAGTTCCTCCAGGACGGTCTCGATATCGCTCAAGGGCGCTTGGATGTTTTTTGGCAGATTCGGCAACCAGCGGATCTCTTCGATCCCGAAGCTGATGTTGCTCATGGCGCGGTTGACGTCATGGAAAATCTGCGCGCCCCAGGTGCCAATCATGGCGATCGTATTCGTCCGGCTCAGTTCGCGGGCATATTTCCGGCCCTGCAGCGCGTTGATGGCGATGTTGCCGATGGCGGAGAGCAGGAAGATATCCTCTTCGGTGAACGCTCTGATCCGATCTGATTCGACATTCAGCACGCCCCAGATATTGTTGTTATGGAAGAGGGGAATCGCCAGTTCCGCAGCGGAATGCCCGCGAGTCCCATCAAGGTAATTTTCATCCTGGTTGACGTCGTCGACCCGTTTGGGGATGCCCTGGTTGGCCACGGCCACCGTGACGCCAGGACCGTCCAGTGGCAAGGCGTCGCCGATCTGTGCTTTGACGAGCTCTTTGAGTTCAGGCGGATAAACAGACTCGAGCGACAGTTGGTCGCCGACGATCTTCTGGATGGTGGCGATGGTGGCTTCGGTATACCGGGCTGAGACTTCCAGGATGGCTTGCAGCATCGTTTCCCGATCACTCAACTCACGGGAAAGATGGAAGGAGTTGGCAATCGCTTTGAGGCGCTTGCTGTATTGGGTCAGCTTTTCGCGCCGATCCCCATTCTGGATGGCCAAGGCGGCATGGGGAGCGAGCGCCAGCATGAGGCTCCGGTCCATGGCGGAAAAGGCATAAGGTTCTGTACTTTCCAGATTGAGGATCCCGACCAGCTCCTCATCTTTGCCCGCCAGGAGGGGGACGGTCAGCTCGGACCGGGTAGCCGGATTGCCGACGACATAGATGGCCTGCCAACGGGGATCATGCACATCGTCAATCAGCACCGGCTCTTTGTGACGAGCGACCCAACCTTGGACGCCTTGGGCGCTTGATTGACTGTAATCCAGATCCTGGGCGACGCCGACCCACACTTCGCCGCGGCTGGCGACATCCCTGAGAATGGTGGTGCCGGGCAGGATACGGCTGATGTTGCCCTGTGTGGCGCCGGAACGGGCCACCGCCCCATCCAAAATACTCTGGCAGATCGC
>CBDCWR010000006.1:0-1417500 GCA_965223385.1 Candidatus Multivoraceae bacterium
GTGGAGCTCGGTGGGGCTGGATCACGGGGACCTCCTCGCGGAACGTTCAGGGTAGACCCCGCTGAGCGTAGCCGAGCCTCGGGGTGCAGCAGCACCGCGTGGCGGCGGTACGATCGGCTCACCTTGTGCCCTCCCCGGATCAGATGGCTGGCTCTGGCCCTCCTCGTGCCCCCTCTCCTGACGGCCTGCGAGCGCACGACAGACTCCGAGGCCACTCCGCGAGCGGAGACGCCTCCGAACGTGGTGCTGATCATGGCCGACGACCTGGGCTACGGCGACACGAGCACCTATGGCGGCTGGATCGACACGCCGAACCTCACCCGGTTGGCCGCGCAGGGGATGCGCCTGCTCGACTTCCACACCAGCGGCAACGTCTGCACGCCCACGCGCGCGGGGCTGCTGACGGGGCGCTACCAGCAGCGCGCTGGGCTTGCCGCGGTGATTTACGCGGCCGAGCGGCTTCCCACGCACTTCGACGGCCTGGGGAGCGAGCAGTACACGCTGGCGGAGGCGCTGCGCGATGCGGGCTACGCCACCGCGATCTTCGGGAAGTGGCACCTCGGCTACCAGGCCGAGCACAACCCGACGCAACACGGCTTCGACACCTTCCGCGGCTTCATCTCCGGCAACGTCGACTACCAGTCACATGTCGACGCACAGGCCCGCGCAGACTGGTGGCAGGGTGCTGTGCTGGAGCCGGAGGAGGGGTACCTCACCGAGCTCGTGACCGACCACGCGGTCCGGTTCATCGAAGAGCAGAAGGAGCGCCCGTTCTTCCTCTACGTGCCGCACCACGCGCCCCACTACCCCTTTCAGGGGCCGAGGGATCCCGTCTTGCGTACGGTGGGTGGCACCTTCGAGCACGTCAGCTCCGTCCCGGATCGCCAGCGCGCCTACCGCGAGATGGTCGAAGCGATGGACCGCGGCCTCGGAGCGATCCTCGATGCGCTGGAGGCGCAGGGCCTGCGGGACAACACCCTGGTTTGGTTCTTCTCCGACAACGGCGCGCGGGCCGAAGGGTCGAATGCGCCTCTGCGTGGTTTCAAGGGCAGCGACTGGGAAGGCGGACACCGCGTGCCGTCGGTCGTGTCGTTTCCTACCCAGGTGCCGCCGGGAACGGAGAGCAGCGTGCTCACCAGCACGCTCGACGTGATGGCGACGGTGCTCGGGCTGGCCGGAGCCTCGGCCGACCCGGAGCTGCCGCTCGACGGGCTGGACCTCCGAGACGTCCTCCGCGGCGGGTCCGGGCCCGCCGAGCGCCAGCTGTTCTGGGGCGGCGACGGCTACGGCTGGAACGGTGCTGCCATGCGCGAGGGCCGGTGGAAGCTGTTCCTCGACAGCCCGGGCCGCCGCAGCGGCCCGCAGAACGACCCCGGTCCGCCGCAGCTGTACGACCTGGCTGTGGATCTCGGCGAGCAGACCGACCTGGCGGCGGAGCACCCGGTGCGCGTCGCGCGCATGCTCGAGGAGCTCTACCGCTGGAGTGAAGAGGTGGGCTCGCCAAACCCGACGCGCCCGGTGCAAGATGCAGCAAGCCCCTGAGGAGACGCGCCATGACCGAGACCTCGACCGCCCCCCCGAGCTCGAACGCCGACCTGCAGAGCCGCCGCGACGCCGTCTTCGGCACCGGCGCGGCTCTCTTCTACAGCGACCCCGTGCACATCGTGCGCGGCGAAGGGGTCTACCTGTTCGACCAGCAGGGCCGTCGCTACGTCGACATGTACAACAACGTGCCGTGCGTCGGGCACGCGAACCCACACGTGGTGCAGGCGATGCAGCAGCAGGCGAGCACGCTCAACGTGCACAGCCGCTACCTGCACGAGGGTGTTCTCCAGTATGCCGAGCGCCTGGTGGCCCGGCACTGGGAGGGCATCGAGAGCGTCGTCTTCACCTGTACGGGCAGCGAAGCGAACGAGGTGGCGCTTGCGATCGCGCGCGCCGCCACGGGCGGCCGCGGCATCATCTGCACCGACTCGGCGTACCACGGCAACACGGCGGAGGTGAGCAAGCTCACGTACGCCGGCTTCCGCGACCCGGACCCCGAGGTGCGCTCCATCCCGTTCCCGCAGGAGTACCGGCCCCTCGCCGCGTGTCACTCGTCCACGGAGCTGTGCGATCTCTACCTCGCCCGGCTGCGCGCCGAGATCGACGGCTTCGCGAAGCAGGGAATCCAGTTCGCCGGCATGCTGGTGTGTCCGATCCTCGCGAACGAAGGTCTGCCCGACATTCCCGAGGGTTTCATGCGTCGGGCGGCGACGCTCGTCCGGGAGACGGGAGGGCTGTTCATCGTCGACGAGGTGCAGGCCGGGATGTGCCGCACCGGCGAGTGGTGGGGCTACGAGCGCATGGACGTTCAGCCCGACATCGTTTCGATGGGCAAGCCCATGGGCAACGGCATGCCGCTCGCGGCGGCCCTCGCGAGCCGCAAGCTGGTCGACACCTTCCGCGCCCGCACGCGCTATTTCAACACCTTCGCATCGAGCCCGCTGCAGGCGGCCGCGGGAGGCGCCGTGCTCGACGAGATCGAGAGCCGCGGTCTGCGAGAGCAGGTGGCGGACGTGGGCGCCTATCTGAAGGCCGAGCTGCAGCAGCGGATGTCCAAGGTCGATCGCATCGACGACGTCCGAGGTCACGGGCTTTTTGTCGGCGTCGAGTGGGTCCGCGAGCCTACGTCGAAGGAGCCGGACGCCGAGGAGGCGGCCGCGGTCGCCGAGGATCTCAAGGAGCGCGGCTTCTTGGCGAGCAACGCGGGCGCCCTGCGCAACGTGCTGAAGCTGCGGCCGCCGCTGGTGTTCGAGCGCGAGCACGCGGATGCCTTCCTCGCCGCGTTCGACGACGTTCTCCACGAGCGATACGGGGTTTCGTAGCGGCCTTGATCCAGGATCCGCGGCCACTTCTCTGTCGGAGCGACGGCGCTTGCACCGGCGGCGCCGCACGATGGGCTGGTACGCGAACCGTCGAGGGCACAGGCGAGAGATGAGTGACTCGAAGACGATCGAGCGCATCGCACGCGAGGCACTGCCGCACTGGGGGCTCGAGGCGGCACGCCTCGAGCTCGTGAAGGTGTCGGAGAACAGCACCTTCAGGGTCGTGACCGTCGAAGGCGAGACGCTGGTGCTGCGCGTGCACCGCGATGGCTACCACTCCCTGGACGAGCTCCGCGCTGAGTCGGCATGGACCGAAGCGCTCAACGCCGCGGGGATCAGCGCGCCCGTGGCGCGCGGGTCGCTCGCGGGGCCGACCCACCTGGAGGTGGCGGATCCGGAGTCGGGGGCGCGGCGCCACGTTGGCGTGGCCGAGTGGGTCGATGGCCAGACCATGACGGAGGTGCTCGGCGACGACGCAGCCACCGAGGAGCTGGTCCGGCGCTTTGGTCAGCTCGGCCGCCTTGCCGCCGCGATCCACGACCAGGCCGCCGCCTGGGAGCCCCCGGAGGGGTACGTGCGCCAGCACCTGGACGCCGATGGCCTGCTGGGAGACGCGCCCTGGTGGGGGCCGTTCTGGAACGTGCCGCAG
Source organism: Candidatus Multivoraceae bacterium (assembly GCA_965223385.1). GTDB lineage: Bacteria > Acidobacteriota > Thermoanaerobaculia > Multivoradales > Multivoraceae > JBCCLJ01. The sequence continues at coordinate 3,517 of CBDCWR010000006.1, forward strand.
CTGAGCACCGCGCAGGCGGAGCGCATCGCGGGGATGCGCAAGACGCTCTACGCGAGCCTCCTTGCGTGGCGCGAAGAGGCGCGCACGGAGCCGGTGGCCTACTCCATGATCCACGCCGATCTGCACCCGGGCAACGTGCTCGCGGCCGGCGACCACCTGCACGTGATCGACTTCGACGACGCGAGCTTCGGCTTCCATGCCTACGAGCTCGCGGTGGCGCTGAGCCACTCGGGAGACCACCCCGAGGCGGCTGCGTTTCAGCAGGCTCTCTTCGACGGCTACCGGTCGGTCCGACCTCCGGCTCCTTCGCTCTTCGAGCGGGTCGAGACCTTCAAGCTGGTTCGTACCCTGGCCTCGATGGGTTGGCTGCACGCCCGCCCGGAGCTCGGGCTCGAGCACGAGATGGCGGGGCTGATCGAAACGGCGCTCGCGCGGGCCGACGCTCTCGGCCTGTAGCGGAGAGATTCAGGTCCGATCGGCTCCTGGGAATCGGATGGCGCGGACGTCGGCCTTGAAGAAGGGGAAGTAGTCGGGCGTTCCGATGTGATTGCCTCCTTCGACGTGGGTCGGGAGCCTGTAGCCGCCGAAGTCTTCGAAGCGCGACAGGCAGCCGCCGAAGGGCTGCTCCCGGAACTCCTTCTCCGGGTTCTCGTTGCTCCAGCGTTGAAGGGTCACCTGGGTCGGTCGTCCGTCTTCGGCGACCAGGATGTCCACGACTTGCTCGAAGGGTCCGCTGCGCACGACGAAGCGCGCCGTGGCGTCGCCGGCTGGAACCCACCGGACGTGCTTGCTCGGAAGAAGGCTCCCGGGAGCCCAGAAGGCGGCTTCCGCCGCCACGCGGCCGAAGGCGGATCGGTGGTGATCGGGACCGCTTGCACGGACGATCGGAAGGAGGCCGAACAGCCAGAACCGGGTCCACGAGCCCTCCGGCGTGGCTCCGTCCGAGCCGCTGATGGGCCCGGCGTGCAGTTGCCAGACGAGGCCGTGGGGTGGTGCGAGGATCTGGTGTGCGCGCATCGGCCTGTACCTGGGCTCGCCCTTCGAGCCGAGGCCGAGACACCCTTCCATCTCGATCTCAGTCACCGAGTGAAGCGGTGCTCCTGGTCGAATGGTGAACTCGAAGTAGCGCCGGGCGGGCTCGGGAAGGTCTGCAACCTGTTTCGGATCGAACCGGGCGCAGGGCGCACTCTCCGCGAGAGTGAGCTGCTGCCAGGAGGAGCGATCGGCCCGAATGTCCAGAGCTCTCCAGCCTCGGAGACCCGCGACCAGGAGCGCGACGGCACCCACCAGGGAGACGAGCCAGACCATGATCCGGGAGACTAGTGCATGTCTGCGGCCGGGGCGGCGGATCGGCCGGGTCGGTAGAGTGCGAGCAAGACACCTCTGGAGATCCGAGATGACAGAGTCCCAGGCCCTCGAGCCAAGACATTCCGCCTTCGTCCGTCGATGGGGAGCGACTCTCCTGGTCGCGGCCCTCGTCTGTCTCCAGGCGGGTACGTTCCCAGCGCGTGCGGTCTCCGACTCTGCGCTGCAGGCGCGCGTCGATCAGCTGCTCGCCGATATCGCTTCGGAGCCCACGAACCGGGGCAACGCGCAGGCGCGGGCACAGGTGCTCTGGGACTGGACGAACGCGGTGTCGCTCGAGCGCGGCTTCACGCCGATGAACCTCACCCAGATGCTGCGCGCGGTGCTCAACCCACCGCCCGGGCTGAGCCAGCCGACCCGCGCGGCGATCGCGCTCTTCGACAGCTATGTGCGCCAGCTCGAGCTCATCGACCAGCCGGGTCAGCTCGGTGCGTGGACCATCCAGGGCCCCGAAGCCGTCGAGCGGCTCGGCTTCGCCACCTTCGAGCTGACCTACACGGTGGGAGAGATGCCGGTGCGTGCCGGAGGCGGCGTCCTCGTGGCACGGCAGTTCCAGTCGGGCGTCGTCATGCAGACCCTTGACCCCGCGGCCGACGGCTACGTTTCCATCCGCAGCTCGCGCGCGGGTGCACGCTTCTCGAAGTCGACCACGCCGGTGCGCGGCCCCCACGGTGGCTTCCGGGCTCCCATCGACATGCCGGTGTACCGGCTCGAAGGCGCCGACCTCGTCCAGGGCGACACGGTGACCCTCACCTACGGCGACACCAGCCAGGGTGCCGGGCGGGGCATGCAGGTGGGCGAGTACAGCAACGACGCCATCTCGCTGCCCGTGTACGTCGACCATGGGGAAGGGGTGTTCCACGAGTTTCCGCCGCCGACCTTCCGCGTGGTCGGCGGCCCGGCCGCGGGTGTGCACGGCTTCTCCGAGTCGATCGTGGCGGTCGGCGAAGAGGTGGTCGTCTCGGTGCGCACGGAGGACGACGTGTACAACCGTGCGACCGGCCCCATCCCTGCCTATGACGTGTTCCTCAATGGCGAGGCGTACGGCCGCATCGAGACTGCGGTGTCGGAGCACGCGAGCGACTACGCGGGCGCAATCCATCTGTTGAACGCCTCGTTCGACTCTCCGGGCGTCTACCGCTTCTCGTTCCGCAGCGCGGACGGAGCCATCTCTGGCGTCGCCAATCCGATTCTCGTGGAGCGGAATCCGCGACAGCGCCTCTACTGGGGCGAGACGCACGGCCACTCCGGCTTCGCCGAGGGGCAGGGCACGGTCGACGGCTACTTTGCCTTCGGGCGCGACGACGCACGCCTCGATTTTCTCGGTCTGTCCGAGCACGACATCTGGATGGACGACCGCGAGTGGAAGGTGATCAACGACGCCGTCGCCAAGTGGTCGAAGGACGGCGAGTACATCGTGTATCCGGGCTACGAGTGGACGTCGGCACGCGGCACGGGAGGGCACCACAACGTCTTCTACCGCGGGGCCGGCTTCGATCGCGTGCCGGTGCAGGAGGCCCCGGTGCTTTCGGCGCTCTACCGCGGCCTCCACGCGAAGTACGACCCGAACGACGTGCTCGTCATCCCGCACGCGCACCAGGCGGGCGACTGGCGTCTCAGCGATCTCAAGACCGAGCGCCTCGTCGAGCTCGTCAGTGGCCACGGCACCTTCGAGTGGTTTGGCCGCTACTACCTCGAGAACGGCTTCCAGGTGGGCTTCATCGGTGCGTCCGACGACCACCTGGGCCACCCGGGCTACTCGCCCGGAAGGTCGTTCAAGCCGCGGCGCAGCAACATCTTCCAGTTCGGCTCGCTCGCCGGGGTGTTTGCACCGGAGAAGACCCACGACGCCATCTTCGACGGGCTCCGCGCGAGGACCGCGTACGCGTCGAGCGGCGCCGAGCGCATCATCCTCCTCGGCAACCTGAACGGCGAGCCGATGGGCACCGCCCTGCAGGAGGTGGAGGAGCGCCGGTTCGAGCTGCGCGCGATCGGCACGGCGCCCATCGAGAGCGTCACCGTGGTGCGAGGCAGCGAGGAGATCCACACCGAGGTGTACGCCGCCGGTGGCGAGGGTGACGGGCGCTACCAGATCGCTTTCGAGTCCGACTCGCAGCCGTTCATCCGCGACAACCCGCGCGGGCACCGCACGTGGCGCGGCCGGCTCACGGCCTCGGGGGCAACGATCGAGTCGGCGGAGATCCGCGGCAAGCGCAACCCGAGCATCGACTTCGTGCGGGTCGAGGACGGCGGCGTCACCTTCGACATGGCAACCCGCGGTCTGCGTCGGACGTTCGACTTCGTGCTCCGCGACGTGGAGCCCGGAGCGTCGGTGCGCCTCGAGCTCGAGGCGACGCGCGAGATGGGTCGTGCGCCGCGGGTCATCCGCCAGAGCGCGCCGATTCCGGCGGCCGACGTGCGCTTCGCGCTCGCGGACCTCGAGAACGGGGAGACGGAGTGGACAACCACGGTCGGCCGCTACGAAGACAAGATGCTCTTTCGCCGACTCGACGAAGAGCAGACCGACGACGTGACCTTCGAGTGGACCGACCCGGACCCGGGCCCCGGCGGCGACTGGTACTACCTCCGCGTCCGCCAGACGAACGGCGCCACCGCGTGGTCGTCGCCCTGGTGGGTCGGCGTGGAGCCGCCGTACTAGCTCCGCAAGAGTGAAGCTCGGTCCTGCGCGTCAGCTCGCGAGCGGCTGGCACTATGCTGAACCCGATGCGTTTCGTGACACAGCTCGCTTTGGTGCTCCTCGTGGTTGGAGCTCAGGCGCCGTCCGTTGCGCAAGCTCCCACTGCCGAGAGCCGGGTCTGCGACGTCGGCCGAGCGCAGGGGCCGGTGGTGGGCCAGGATCTCGGCGCGGTGCTGCGGGTCGAAGCGGGTTGGCTCTGGCTGTTCGGCGACACTTGGCTCGGGTCCGAAGACGGCTCGACGAGGACCATTCGAGGTCATGCTTCGAGCACAGCGGCAGTTCAGACGGGAAGCGACCCCTGCGGGCCTGTTCGCTACATGACTGATCCAGACGGTGGGGTTCGGCAGGCCATCCCCCTTCGACCCTCGGACGATCCGGCGCGATTCGCCCACTGGCCCGTTGCGGCGATCTCTCTCTCATCCGAGGTGTATGTGTACTTCCTTCGGGTGCGCAAGGGAATCGACCCCACGGACGAGAGATCGCCGTTCAATTTCGAGGTTCTCGGCGCGGGCCTCGCTCGCGCCTCCGTAGGCACCCTCGAATTCGAGCTCGTTCACGAGGGTGCTCTCTTCTTCGACGGGCGAGAGATGCCCAGCGCAGCCGTGGTGCACGGTGACTTCGTGTACCACCTCGGGTGTCCACCGGCAGAAGAGCTCAGGCGCCCATGCTTTCTGAGTCGCGTCGCGGTGAGCGACATCGAGCGAGTCGATGCGTACCACTACTGGACCGGAGCCAGTTTCTCGCGCGAGATCGAGAGAGCAGTGCCCGTGATCGACACCGCGGCCCCCCGGGTCTCGGTGCTCTCGAGGGAGGGGACGTTCTTCGTGGTGTACTCGCCACCCTTCTCCTGCAAGGTCAAGCGTCGCTGGGCGACCTCGCTTGTCGGCCCGTGGAGTGAGGAGCAACTGATCGCCGAACTCTCAGCGCCCGAGGGCGCGTTCTGCTATGGCGCGACACTCGTCAGTGTCGATGCCGAGGGTCGAGCCACGCTTGCCTGGAACACGAACGGCCCTCTCGCGCTCCACTCGAGCAACGCGAACCTCTACTGGACACATCTGACGCGAGCAGAGTGGACGCCGACCGAGGAAATGCAGAGGTAGCCGGGTTCTCTGGTCAGGAGATGAACGGGGAAGGCCCCTCCAAATCGGGAGCTCGTCAGCGCGCGGTCTCGAACCGCGGTGGCTCGCTCGGGCAGGGAGCGGGAAGGTCCTCCAAGCTCGCTTCGGCGAGGAAGTGATCGATCACCTGCGCTGCGCAGCCAGAGCCTGCGTCGTGCCCCGCATCGCGCACGACGAGGTGGTGACTGTTGGGGAGGCCTTTGCGCACGCTGTCCGCCGCGAGGTCTGGCGTGGAGGGATCGAAGTAGCCGGAGACGAGGAGCACCGGGACGTCGCTCTGGACGGTGTTGCGCCACGTGGCAGGAACGGGATCGACCGGCCAGCCTTCGCATGCCGCCGCGTACTGCTCCACGAGATAGCGACCGAGCAGGGTGCCGCCCGTCTCCTCACGGACCCGCTCCTCGCGGATGAAGGGGATGTCCTCCGAGCAGTACGCCGACAGATGCACGCCCAGTGAGAGGCCGTGGCCGCCGAGGAGCGCCGCCGAACGTTGGTAGTGGGCGTTGGCGAAGACCGACAGGTCGCCGGTGCGCGCGGCATGCGCGACCGCGGCGGGGAGGCGTGTGATGCGGGCGGAAGAGTAGAGCATGCCGCGCAGCGCGTAGCCGAAGTCTCCCGAGGTGAGGTCGACCGTCACGGTGGCTCCGGGGCCGCGGACCTGGGTGGGCACGGGCCCGGCCTCCAGCCGGCGGCGGATGGTCTCCAGATCCTGCTGGAGATCCGGGAAGGCGGCAGCGCAGTTGGTCTGGGCGGAGCAGTCGTCGACGACGCGCTGCCAGGCCCGGTCCACGAACCGGGAGAAGGGCAGCGGCATCGTCAGGTCGAGGGGCGCCGTGCCGAGGAGTGCCACTGCCGCCACGCGCTCTGGGTGTGCGCGCAGAAAACCCTGCGCGGTGCGTGTACCCCCGGAGCCGCCCCAGAGCACGACGCGCTCGTAGCCGAGGGCGTCGAGCACGTCCGCCACGTCTTCGACGTAGCGCGGCGTGTTGTAGAGACCGGGCGTGCTGCGCTCGAGCGCCGCGGCGTGACACTGGGCGACCTGCTCGAGGTCGAAGAGCCGACCGAAGTACCGTTCCGGGCCCTGGTCCGCCGGGGGCTCGCAGTCGATCGAGTGGGAGCGGCCGGTCCCACGCTGACCGATGTACACGGCGTCACGCCGCTCCAGGGTCTTCTCGTAGAGCCGCTGCGAGAAGCCGATCAGGTCGGTGGTCGCCTGGCCGGGCCCGCCCGGGAAGAAGACGACAGGCTCGGCCGAGCTCCCGCCTCGAGCGGGCGTCACCACCACCCAGAGGTCGAGGGCTCTCGTGCTGGCACCCGTGCGGTCCTCCGGGACGGTCGCCCAGTAGCACTGGCCCTGAACGCCGGAAGCCTCGCAGGACGCGGGGCGGAGGCTCGCGCCGGTCGCGGCCGTGGCGGCCCCGCGCGACCGCCCTCCGCTTTCGCCCGCACAGGCGAGCACGAGGATGGCAAGGGAGGCGACGAGACCGCGGCGACGCATGGCGTGAGTCTCTCACCTGCACGGAGCAGGCGCGCGTCGTGCGTGGGCTCGGGTGCCGCCGCCCCTCAGGGCGCAACACACCCGGCCGTGCGTCGTAGTGGCCTAGATGTCGCCCGAAGGCCGCCCGACGGCATTGCGCACGCGACTGCTCGAGTGATACTATGGATCATAGGTATAGAATCCTCGGGGTCAGGAGGTGCCTTCTTGGTGGCGCGACGGACACAGGTCGACTCGCAGCAGGGAACGCTCGGCGCCATGATCCTGCGCGCGCTGTCACCGGGCCCCGCGCACGGGTATGCGATTGCGCGTTGGATCGAAGACACCGCCGGCGAAGGGCTGCTCGTCGAAGAGGGCTCGCTCTACCCGACCCTGCGACGGCTCGAGCAGCGCGGCTGGGTGACCTCCCGCTGGAGCACGTCCAAGACGAAGCGTCGCGTGAAGCTCTATCGCCTCACGGTGGACGGGCGGAAGCAGCTTGCAGCCGAGGTCGATCGCTGGCGTGTCTTCGCGGCCGCCGTCACCCGAGTCCTCGACGCGGAGCCTGCGTAGAAGAGCCGGGATCCGGATCGGCCCGCCTGGGAGGGGCGTGGCGACGTCGCCGACGAGCTGGAATTCCATCTCGAAATGATGCGCGAGCGCCTGCTCGACGAGGGGTGGAGCGAAGACGAGGCCGACGCCGAAGCACGGCGTCGTCTCGGCGACGAGTCGCGGATTCTCGCCGAGGCCCGCGCGCTCGACCGCCGACTGGAGCGCCGCGAGCGCCTCTCGGACTACGGGGTCGACCTTGCCGCCGACCTGAAGTTGGCGGTGCGCAGCCTCGCTCTCCGCCCGGGCTTCGCCGCGGCCGCGGTGCTGTCGCTCGCCTTGGCGATCGGCGCGACCACGGCACTCTTCTCGGTGGTCCACGGCGTCCTTCTGCGGCCGCTCGACTACCACGCGCCCGAAGAGCTCGCTCTCCTCAGCGCCGAGAACACGACGCGGGGCTGGGACGGGATGCCGCTTCCTCAGGGGGTGTTCGCCGAGCTCCAGGAGACGCCGGATCCCTGGTTCGATCTCGCCGTCTACGTTCCCAGACGCGCGACGCTGCTCTCCAGCCTGGAGCCGCGCCGGCTTCGGGCCGCGGCGATCTCGCGCAACCTGCTCCCACTCCTCGGAGTGGAGCCGAGTCTGGGTCGGGGCCTGTCGTCCGACGATCCGTCCGACGTTCCGGGCCAGCCGTGCCTCGTGAGCCATCGCCTGTGGCAGCGCGACCTGGGGGGATCGGAACGAGCGCTCGGGGAGCTGCTCGGGCTCGAAGGGGACGTGGCCTCGTGCCGCATCGTCGGGGTCCTGCCCGGCGGCTTCGCCTTTCCGGACTCGGACACCGATCTGTGGTCGCTGTACGAGCTCGACACCGAAGAGCCTCTGTGGGGCTCGTGGTTTCTTCGTGGCGTCGCCCGCATCGAGCCGGGACGCAGTCTTGAGGTGGTTCAGGCGAGGCTGGACGAGCGCACCGCGCAGTGGAGCGAAGACCTTCCGTTCGGCGGAGACTGGCGCTTCGTGCTGGCCGACGTTCACGCGCAGCTGGTGCAGGAGGTGGCGCCTGCGCTCTGGGCCTTGTTTGGAGCCGTGGCCCTCGTTCTGATGATCGCCTGCGTCAATCTCGGGGGCATGCTCGTCGCGCGAACCACCGAGAGACAAGGCGAGCTCGCGCTCCGCTCTGCACTGGGTGCCACCCAGGCGCGGCTCGCGCGTCAGCTCCTCGCGGAGAATCTCCTCCTCTGCGCCCTCGGAGGAGGCCTGGGGATTCTGATCGCCCACGCCATCGTCCAAGCCGTCCGCACGCGCCCGCCCGTCGAGCTGCCGCGCCATGAGCTGCTGACGGTCGACGCGCCGGTGCTCGCCTTTGCCGCCGCCGTGGTCACGATGAGCGCCCTGCTCTCCTGGATCGCTCCCGTTGTGCAGGCACTGCGCGGCCGGGCCAGCGTGGGGACCAGCAGGGTGACGCGCCCCCCGGGGCGTGCCCGGCTGAGAGCGCTCCTCGTCGTGGCCGAGACCGCGATGGCGGTGGCCCTGCTCATCGGGGCGGGCCTGCTTCTGCGCAGCTTTCTCAGGCTGACGGCGGTCGAGCCCGGCTTCGAGACGCTCCACGTGGTCTCCCTGCACGTCGAGCTCCCGGAGTCGCGCTACGGAGACGAGGCGCGTCGCAGGGCCTTCTTCGACGACCTGCAGGAGAGGGTCGAAGGCCTGCCGTTCGTGTCGGCCGCAGGCCTCACCACCGGACTTCCGCTTCAGGGAGTCTCGACCATCGACCGGCTGCAGATCCTCGGCGAGTCCATCCCGGAAGAGGAGCGGCCCCAGGTGGCGATCGATGCCGTCACGCCCGGCTACTTCCGGTCGCTGGGTGTGCCGCTGCTCGAGGGACGTCACTTCGCTGCCAGCGATCTGGGCGGAGCGGTGCCCGTCACCATCGTCAACGAAGAGCTCGCGCGTCGCCACTTCGCGTCCGGATCGCCGCTGGGCCGCTACATCGTTCAGGACGAAGACCAGGAGCCGCTCCTCATCGTGGGAGTCGTGGGTTCCGTCAAGCAGTTTGGTCTGCGGGAGGAGGCCCCTCTCGAGTACTACCTGCCGTTTTCCCAGTCGCCCCGAGGAAGCGCTCACCTCGTGGTCCGCAGCGAGCTCCCGCTCGAGGCCGTCGGGCGGGAGCTCAAGGTTGCGGTCTCGGAGCTCGACAAAGGCCTGCCGGTCGTCGTCTCACCCCTCGATGCGGCCCTCTCGAGATCCGTGGACGGTGAGCGCTTCTACGCGCAGTCGATGGCTGCTTTCGCCGCTCTCGCGGCGCTCCTCGTCACGCTCGGGCTCTACGGGCTGATCGCGTTCACGGTCGAGGCCCGAAAGACCGAGCTGGGGATCCGAATGGCCCTCGGAGCCCGGCGGAGCACGGTCTTTCGCTCGATCACGACGCGTGGCCTCCTTCTGGGGGGCACCGGGACCGTTCTCGGCCTCTGCCTGGCACTGCTTCTGGCGCGCTCCCTCTCGGGGCTGCTCTTCGGGGTCGGCGCCTTCGACCCGTGGACCTTCGCCCTCAGCGCGGCGCTCGTGCTCACCATTTCGGCCCTTGCGGCCGCCGTGCCGGCACGCCGCGCCGTACGCCTCGATCCGGCGCGGGCCCTGCGCAGCGACTAGCGGAGCGGCGTCGGCGCAGACGGCGCGGTGACACGGCGGGCAACTCCGTGGGTGCGTCAGTACGTCAGGAAGTCGCCACCGAGCATCAGCACCACGCCTTCGAGCGTCCACACGGGCATCTCCTGGCCGGCGAACTGCGTCGTGCTCTCCGTGCGCTCGCCGCCCAGCATCCGGCGCACGATCTCGAGGTGGAAGCCCGACCGCATTACCTCGATGAGCTGCGGGCCGTGGGAGCAGTAGTGCCACTCGACCTGCAGATCCATGGCGCGCGTGAGGTCTCCGACCAGCAGCTCGGGGTCGCGGATGAGGAACGTATCGCCGATGAAGGTGTCGCCGCCGAAGAGGATGCCCTCGCCTTCGCTGTAGAGCGCGATTCCGTCGGGAGAGTGCGAGGTGGTGTGCACCACGCGGAACTGGCGATTGCCGAGGTCGATGACGTCGCCGTCGGCCAGGAAGCGGATGCCCTCGCGCGGAAACGGGGGAATGGAGAACGTCGCGGGGTCGAAACCTTCCGGCGGTGTCACGCCCTCGTGCGGGGTGAGCTCAGCCCAGTAGTCGGTGAACGATCCCGCGGGTAGCCCCTGGGTGAGCTTCTCGATGGCCCAGTCGTTCTCGAAGATCCAGGCCTCGTCGAACTCGACGTTGCCGGCGTTGTGGTCGAGGTGGTTGTGGCTGTTGACCACCATCAGCTCACGTTCCGGGAGCCCGACCTCGCGCCGCAGATCTTCCACGGCGCGGGAGATGGAGCCGATGCCCATCCCCGTGTCGTAGAGCACGTCTTTGCTCTCGCCGACGATGAAGAAGGAGTTGACCTTCTCCTGGTGCCCGGGCTCCCACAATGCGTACACGTCGTTGGGCAGGGCGACGATCTCGAACCAGCCGGTGCTGTTGGGCACCCGCCGGGCCTCAGCCAGGATCTCGTCGAGCGTCTGCTCGGCCGCTACGAGTGCGGCAGACTCTTCCGACGCAGAGCCTTCCGGCGCGCAGGCCGAGAAGACTCCGCACAGCAGCAAACCCGTGAGCATGCGGACCCGACTGACGCACTTCATGACGACCTGCTCCTTGGCACCCTGTGCCCTCGAGACTGTTGGCTGACCGATGGAACGAGCTTAGCCCGAGCTTCTAGGGCAGGCTCCGCCTCGAGCCGCCGGCGCGAGCCGGTGGCCGGAGGGTGTCCGGGGCCGCCTCGCCGATGAGCGCGGCAGAGAGCTACTTCCGCTTGTAGAACGCCTTGGCCACGTCGTCGAGGAGCGGCTTCCAGTTGCGCCAGTCGTGACCCGCTTCCACCTCGATGTACTTCATGTCGTAGCCCTTGCGGCTCAGGATGCGCTCGAACGCCCGCGTGCTCGCCTCGTTGTCGCGGATGGTGCCGGTGGAGAGGAAGATCTGCAGGTCCTTCTTCGGCATGTTGCGCCAAAGGTCGTGCATGTCGCGGATTGGATGGAGAGCCGGCGACTGCATCGCGATGCCGCGGAACGTGTCGTGCGCGAGCAGGCCGAAGCAGGCCGAGTTGAGCCCCCCGAACGACAGGCCCAGGATGGTGCGTGCCGACCGGTCCTGCTTCACCGGGTGGGTCTTCTCGATGTGGGGCACGAGCTCGTCGCGGTAGAACGCGATGTAGTTGTCGTAGCAGAAGAACTGCGCGTTGCGGCGGTTGGTGCCGAGATCGTGCGGGTCGCGGTTGTCCACGAACACGGCGAGCACTGGCTCGATGGCGCCTTTTGCGATCAGACGGTCCAGCTCCTCGTGCAGGCCCCCGGGCTCGATGTACCACTGTCCGTCCGTGACGTAGAGCACCGGCAGGTCGCTGTGCTCACCGGGTGGAGAGTAGACGCGGTACTGCAGGTCGTACCCGAGGCTCTTGCTCGTGATGACCTGGTTGTCGCTGAGCGTGCCCTGCAGGTCGCGCGAAGCCGCCGGTGCCGCGAGGAGGAGCAGGAAGAGTAGGAGCGGGATTCGGTTCATGTTGCTCTCTAGTTTGTGCGAGTGGGGGCGAGCACGACCCGGCCGAGGGACGAGGGGCTGCGAGGTTGTGGCGACGTTACCGCTCCGGGTCGGGTCGGCGCTTGCGCTCCGGTTGGGGAGCCCGGTGTCCCGGCGGCCGGCGCGGACGGATCAGAACAGCCTCTCGCTCGCACGCCGCGCGCCTTCGACCAGGCTCCCGAGCTTCGCCCAGGCGACGTCTTCCGCGACGTCGCGAAAGCCCGCCGCGGTGTCGAACCCGCAGTCGGTTCCCGCGATCACTCGGCGCGGATCGCCCATGCTCTCTGCGACCGCCGTGATGCGGTTCGCCACGACCTCGGGGTGCTCGACATAGTTCGACGTGGTGTCGATGACGCCGGCGATCACCACGAGGCCCTCCGGGAGAGAGCCGGCGTTGAGCTCCGGGACCTCGTGTGCGTGGCGCGGGTTCGCCAGCGAGATCATCAGCGCGCCGGCGTATGCCTGGGTGAGCGTAGGGAGGATGGTGGCCAGCGGCACGTCGCAGTCGTGCGGGCCGTCGTAGTTGCCCCAGCAGACGTGGAGTCGCGTCTGCTCGCGCGGCACGTCGTCGAGCGCGCGCGCCGTGGCGCGCACCACGGTCTCCATGAAGCGGAGAAAGTCCTCTTCGCTCCGCTCCCCGAAGTAGGTGTGGCGCTCCATCGCCAGATCGGGCGCATCGATCTGCAGGACGTGGCCGGCGCCCACGATCGCGCGGTACTCCACCGAAAGAGCCTCCGCGAGCGCGTCGATGTAGGCGTCGAGGCTCGGGTAGTACACGTTCTGCATCGCCGCCGCGACGATGCCGGGAGACGGCGCGGTGACGAACGACTCCACGTACTCGCCGTCGTGCCGCTGCAGGGCCTGGTCGAAGAGCGCGAGCTCCTCTCGCAGGGGTGTCTCGTTCTCGTACCTCACGGGGCCCTGGGCCTGGGGTGCGGCGGTCAGGCTGACGCCGCCGTAGCCGGGGATCTTGAGCTCCAGCCAGCCCGGGTAGCGCACCATGTCCTGAAACGGCGGGCGCGTGCTCGTGCCCCCGAAGCCCGACATGCGGTGCTGGACATAGGTGAAGAAGCTCTCCCTGGCCTGCTCGCCGTTGTTGATGATGTCGATCCCGGTCTCGATCTGCCGCTGCACGACGGCTTCGGTCGCCGCGCGTGCCTCGGCCTCGAGGAGGGCGTCGTCCACGTCTTTGCCCTCGTACCTCGCGAGCTGGAGCTCGACCAGCGACACGGGTCGGGGCAGACTGCCCGCGTGGGTGGTCAGGATTCGATCGATGGATCGCTTCAAGGCTGGCTCCGTCGCGTGAGAGGGAAGTTGCTCGCCCGTGCCCGCACGAGCGGATGGTCTCCGAAGATCCGGCTCACTCGGTGAGCCGAGCGACGACCTCGTCGCCCAGACCGAGATCCCGCAGAACTTCCGCCGTGTGCTCCCCGAGCGCTGGCGCCGGTTGGGGCGTCACCTTGGGCGTTCCGTCGAGGGTGATGGGGCTGTTCACCGAGCGCACCTTGCCGTGGCGCGGATCGTCGATCTCGAGAAACACGTCGTTGGCCTTCATCTGCGGATCTGCCGCCACGTCGTCGAAGTCGGCCATCACGCTGAACGGAATGTCGTTCTCGCGGAAGACACCTTTCCAGTGGGTGAGGTCGTGCTGCGCGAACAGCGCGTCACAGTGGCGGATGATCTCGGGCGCGAAGCCCGGCACGTTGTCGATGTCGAGATGGTGGGCAGACTCCGCGAGCTCGGGCTTTCCAATGGCGCGCGCGAAGCCGGGCCAGCTCTTCGGGTGGTCGACGATCGCCACCTTGAAGATGCGGTCGTCGCCGGAGCGGTAGTACACCGAGCTGTAGTGGCGCGACTGCTCGCGCGGCAGCCGCTCCTGGAACTCCGCTTCGGCCAGGCGGGCCGAGATGAGGCTCGAATTGCTCCACGCGCCGTTGGCGATGAGCGACGTGGTCACGCGGCAGCCTTGGCCCGTCTGCTGGCGCTGGTAGAGGGCGAGCATGACGGCGCTGAAGAGGCTGGTGCCGCTCGGATGGTCGCCCGTGGCGTAGCCGAAGCTCGAGATGAAGCCTTCGTGCGGGAAGATCACCGCCTCGAGCCCGGAGCGCGACCAGTAGCTGACCACGTCGTAGCCCGGGTTGGCCGCTTCTGGCCCCTCGTCGCCGAAGCCGGTGCCGTGGGCGTAGATCAGCCGCGGGTTGATCTGCCGCAGCGTCTCGTAGTCGAGCCCGAGGCTGTCGAGGGCGGAGTGGCGGTAGTTGGTGAAGAACACATCGGACGTCTCGATGAGCTTGAGAAACGCGGCGCTGCCCTCGGGGTCCTTCAGGTCGAGCACCACGCTCTTCTTGTTGCGGTTGTCCTGGTAGTAGCAGTACTCGAGGTCGGACGTCGGCATGCCGGGGATGAAGTGGCCGCGGCGGTTCATGTCGCCCGCCGCCGGCTCCACCTTGATCACCTCGGCGCCGAAGTCGCCCATGATGTTGGAGGCGCAAGGCACCATCACCATGGTCGCGGCCTCCACCACGCGAAGGCCGCTGAGAACGCTCGTCTCGATGGATGGAGTGTCGGCCAACAGCTAGATCTCCTCGCCCACCGCCTGCGCGCGGTCGAGGCGGCTCGCCTCCTCCGCTTCGACGTGGCGGCTCGCCATCCACAGGAAGAGCGCGGAGAACGCGAAGGGAATGAGGCCCAACAGCATCGCGCGCCGCAGCGCGTCGCCCGGGTCCATGCCACCAGCCGCGAACGTGGTGCTCAGCTGACCCATGGTGAAGGGCCCGAGGGCCAGGCCGATGAACGTGACCGCGAGGATGTAGTACGCCGACGCCGTCGCGCGCATCCGCGGCATCACGAGCTCGTTCGCCAGCGCGACCGCCGAGCCGATCCACATGGGCGAGAGCACGGAGAAGATGAAGTTGTAGACGTAGCCGAGGTTCGGGTTGTCGGTCGTGAGAAGGAGCAGGCCCGCGGGAACGGCGAGGACGCAGCAGACGAGGCCCATGTAGGGGCGTGCCTTTGGCGTGCGCTGCTTGAGCAGGTCGGAGAGGAAGCCGCCCAGCGAGACGCCGATCAGGCCACCGGCAGCCGACGTGAGGCCGATGTACATGCCCGCTTCGCTCGCGCTCACGCCGTGCACGCGCTGGAAGAAGGGCGGCACCCAGTAGCCGAGACCGTAGGTCACGAAGGCGATCCAGGCGAAGCCGATCATGCCGAACACGATCGCCTTGCTCTTGTAGATCATCTCGTAGGTGCCGCGGTCGCGGATGGCGAGGCCCTGCACCCAGGAGAAGAACGCGTAGAGGCCCACGCCGAGAGCGATCCACTGGGCCGCTCCTTCGATCGTCCAGGGCCGGGGCACCAGCCAGGCGGTCATGCCGACCGCGCCCGCGGTGCAGGCCGCCATGATGCCCAGGTTCTTCACGACGGCGCTGGCACCGCCGGCCTGCGCGAGGCTGAAGAGCGTAAACGGCGGAACGACGGCGCCGAGCTCCTTGAAGAACTCCTGGAACGGGGCCGGGTGCGGTTCTTTCACCTCCAGGCCTTCGCTCTGGCCGCGAACCGGCTCCTTCAGTGACCACACCCACAGCGCCATGATGATGCCCGGGATACCCACCGCGAAGAACGCCGCCTGCCAGCCGACCAGACCAAAGGGAGCGTCGCCGCTGGGGTAGGCCTCGTTCCAGTTGTCGACGATCAGGCCGCCGAGGAAGATGCCGATGCCGGAGCCGATGTAGACGCCGCTCGAGTAGATCGCGACGGCGGTGGCGCGCAGCCTCGGCGGGAAGTAGTCGCCCAACATCGAGAAGGCGGCGGGGCTGGCGCTCGACTCGCCGACGCCGACGCCGATGCGAAAGATCGCGAGCTTGGCGAAGTTGTTGGCGGTGCCGGAGAGCGCGGTCATCACGCTCCAGAACAGCAGGCCGATCGAGATGAGGCTCTTGCGCACCCACATGTCGGCGAGGCGGCCGAGCGGGATGCCGAAGATGGCGTAGAAGACGGCAAACGCGGTGCCGTAGAGGAAGCCCATGCTGGCGTCGCTGAGACCCAGGTCGGCTTTGATGTCCTCGTTGAGAATCGAGAGGATCTGGCGGTCGATGAAGTTGAAGACGTAGACGATGACCAGGACGCCGAGGACGTACCAGGAGTAGCCGCTGACCTTGCCTTCGCCGGTTGCACCCTCTTCACGTGGTTCTTCCGCCATGAGATCTCCTCGAGTTGGCCATCCCGGGCGCAAGGGGCCGACGCTAGGAGCGCGACTCCGCTCGCAGCTGGAGCTCTCGACGGATGTCGAGGGGCGTTCTCGGGACGGGTACGAAAGAGCCAACGCCGCGGGCGCCCGCCTTCTTCCGTGCTGTGCTGCAGTGGTGTTGGCGCCGATCCTAGCCGAGTGGCGTGGGCCGAGCGGCTCAGACCTCGACGACGACGCCTGCCGGCCCGGCGTTGATCACCCGCGTCGCACCGACGGTCTCGTCGGTGCCCCAGCTGTCGTGGATGTGGCCGCAGACGAGCAACCGAGGTGAGGCCTGGTCGATCGCAGCGCGCACGGCCTGGCTCCCGAGGTGGGTGCCGCGGGCGATGTCGCCGATGCCGTAAGGCGGCGAGTGGCTCACCAGCACCGCGCCTTCGGGGCAGCCTTCGAGGAGGGAGGCGGCCTCGTCTTCCGGAAGGTCCCAGCTCCAGGAGCCGAACGGCGTCACGGGAACTCCGCCGCCCAGGCCGAAGAACGGTACGCCGCCGATCGAGACCCCGGTCCCGTGCAGGGTGTGCGCCTGGTCCCACCCGGCGCAGGCGGCCTCGAGCTCCTCGTAGCTCTCGCCGTTGCCGGGCACGAGCACGAGAGGCCGGTCGACCGCTCGCAGCACCTCGAGGACGTCGTCGATGCCTTGGCGTACGACGGCAAAGTCGCCCGCGCCCACGAGCACGTCGACGTCAGCCGAGCGGTCGACCAGGCTCTGCGCCGAGGCGACGTCGCGGTGGAGGTCGGAGAAGAGCAGCAGCTTCATGCGCGCGAATGATAGCGACCTCGTGCAGCGCGATCGGTTGGCGGCCTGCGCTAGGGTGGTCGGCACCCCGACCGACATCTCGAACTCGCTTCTGGAGGCTCGCCATGCGAACCCGCGCCTTCTCGCTCGTCGCTCTCTCCGCTCTGCTCGCACTACTCTCTGCAGTCACTCCCGCCGCCGCGCAGGACGCCGCCGACACGGTGGTCGAGATCATGCGCAACTACGGCGTCGTGCCCGACGTCACCTACCTGCGGGCCGACGGCTACGAGTCGAAGCTCGACGTGTACGTGCCGCGCGATCGCAGCACGCCGCGGCCCACGGTGGTGTACATCCACGGTGGCGGCTGGGTCGGCGGCGACAAAGATTCGAGCACCCTGTCGGTGCTGCCGTACCTGCAGATGGGTTTTGCCGCGGTCAACGTGGAGTATCGGCTGGCGCGCGAGGCACTGGCCCCCGGGGCCGTCGAGGACACGCGGTGCGCCCTGCGCTGGGTGATCCAGAACGCGGAGGAGTACGGCTTCGACACCAATCGCATCGTGGTGACCGGCGCTTCCGCCGGCGGGCACCTCTCGCTCACCACCGGGATGCTCACCGCGGCGAGAGGCTTCGACCGCCGCTGCGCTGCGCGGCTGCCCGCCGAAGGTGGCCGAGGCCCTGCTGACACGGAGCCCGTCGACATGCCGGTGGCCGCCATCGTCAACTGGTTTGGCATCACCGACGTCCCCGACCTTCTGGCAGGGAAGAACGCGAAGGTCTACGCCGTGCAGTGGATGGGCTCGCTTCCGAATCGCATGGAGCTCGGCGACGAGCTGTCGCCGCTCACGATGGTCAGCAAGAGCACGAACCCGCCGATCCTCACGCTCCATGGCGACGCCGACCTCATCGTGCCGTATGCGCACGCGACGCGACTCCACCAGAAGCTCGACGCCGCGGGGGTCAAGAACCAGCTGCACACGGTGAAGGGCGGCGGCCACGGCACCTTCACCGTGGAGGAGTACAAGGAGGCCTTCCGGGTGATCCGGCAGTTCCTCCACGAGGTGTTCACCGACAGCTGACGGCGCCCCTCGTGCCGCAGCGAAGCCCGGTGTCTGACCGTCGCGGAGGGCGATCGGACGAAGTGTGCGACTGCCGACGGGCTATTTGGCGGAACGCGCTTTGAGTTCCTCGAACCAGTTCAGAACGACCGTGAGAGATCGGTTTCGGTTCTTGTCCTCGATCATCACGAATCGACCATCAGGCAGAACGTCGAAGTCGCTTTCGTAGTCGCCTCGAAAGAGGACTCTAGGTGATGGCGTGGTGGCTAGATCCGTGGTGAGCACCTCGACCAAGCCGCCGTCCTGCCAGAAATAGAGTCTGCTGCCGTCCGCCGACCAAGCAGGTTCCCGGCCACCACCGACGGAGACGGGTGTCTTGCCGGACATGGACGGAAACCTCTGTACGAACACTTCCAGGTGCTCTGTTTCGTCGGTCTCGTATGCGATCCACTCTCCGTTCGGTGAGATTCGCGGAGCCCACTCGTTGAAGTTCCCTGAGAGGACCGGGATTCGAGAGGAACCGTCGTCGAGCGAGGTCATGGCGACATCGTCAGAGGCGGTCTCTGGGTTCCCCCACTCGACGTAGAGAATCGAGTTTCTCGCTGCGTCGACCGTCATCGGGTTGAGGTTGACGCCGGGCGTGGCGGCGACTCTGCGCGCCTCTCCCGACCCGTCCGCCTCTTTGATGTAAATGCTGCGCTCTCCAGAGCGTTGGGAGGCGAAGAGCACCCGTTGCCCGTCCTCCAGCCAGACGGGGCTCATGTCGTCGGCAGGGTGTGACGTCAGGCGGGCGGAATTGCCTCTCTCGAGGTTGTAGACCCACAGGTCGTTCTCGAAGCCACGAACGACGATGCGGTCCCCAGCTGGTGAGACGGCGATTCGGCGCGCCAGGTCGCCCTCGCCGAATGGCGCCGGTGCCGATTCGAGAGGTGTGCCGACGCCGTTGGGCTCCACGAGCATCAGTCTAGGAAGGGTCGATGGAGCGTAGGCAAGATGCCCAGATGCCGAAACGTCCCAGCGGAAGCTGCTGACATAGTTTCCTGTGCTCAGCTCTGCTTGGGCGACTGCGAATGCCTGGTGCTTCGCTGACGGATTTGATGGCTCGAACTCCTGGGCCATCAGCTGGTTCTCGCTGTTCAGATACACCAGAAAGCCGCTCGAAGTGCCGGTGCTCGTTGGGATGAATCTCGGCGCGTTGCCTCCAGGAACGACCAGTGTTCTTTGGCCGGTGTCGAGATCGATGAACTCCACGTCGCCGGTCTCGAACGATCGAAGCGCCGAGACCAGCAGGCCCCGCCCACCGGGAATGGGAGATGGGTGAGCGGGAACGGTTTGGTGACCCCATGAAGGCGAGACCTGAACAGGCTCAGAAGGTCCCCCATTCTCCGTGACTCTCTCGAGCTTTCCGGTGAAGCCGAGCGGACCCCCAAGCTCTCCCGAGGCGAAGTAGATGTAGCCGTCGTCAGACCAAGCACCAGATCCGTAGACCATCGAGCCCTCCAGGCGACAAAGTGCCTGGGGCCTTCCGCTGCGGAGTGAGGTCTTGAAGACCGCCCTGCCGGGAACAAAGAAGCCGATCCATGCGTCGTCCGGCGAGAAGAACGGTTCCGCTGCACTCAGCGTACCGGGTAGCTCACGGATCAGGTCCTCATTCAGTCTGCGGTGAGCGAGAGCGCTCGGGGCGCCAGAAGACGTTCCGCTTGCAGGTGCGCGAGAAGACGGAATGACGTACACCAGGTCTTCGCCATTGGGGGAGAACGCCAGATTCCTGAGGTGTAGACCCGGCAGGGGGCCGTGGATCGTCTTGTCGGGAGGGAGGCTGATTGCGAGCCGAGCAACGGCATTGGGGTCGTCGATAGGCCTCGCCGCGAACCACATCAGCAGGCTCAGAAACGCCGTTGCCCCGATCACTGTCGCGAGCACGCCTTTGCCGGTGCCAGCAACAGAAGCCTCTGTGTCGTTTGGTTCTTTGAAGGCCTGTTCGAGTGCAAAGCGCACATCTCGAGCAGAGCGCCACCTCTCCGAGCGGTCTCTTCGGAGACACCGGTCGATGACCCAGGTCGTTCGCTGGCGAAGCGGGGATTTCTTTCGAAGGTCGAGATCAGGAGTGCTCTCTCGGATGGCAGAGGTCAGGTCGAGTGTCGTCACGCCGCTGAATGCCGGTCGTCCGGACACCAGTTCAAAGAGCACACACCCCAGAGACCAAAGGTCGGACTGTGGGCCCGCCGGCTCGCCAGCGAGGACTTCTGGTGCCATGTAGGCCACGGTGCCGGCGAGCGTGGGCTCCAGAGCCGTGGCCGTTTTCTGCTGCGTGTCGATCTGCGCGGTCTCGCGTTGGCGCTTTGCGATTCCGAAGTCGAGCACCTTCGCACATGATGGCGTGAGCATGATGTTGCTCGGTTTGAGATCTCGATGAACGATGTGTCGAGAGTGCGCTGCAGCGACCGCGTCCACCACTTGAACCGCGACCAGCCGAAGCTCCTCGTCGGAGAGGGTTGTCGATCGAAGGCGATCTGCGAGCGTCTCGCCTTCGAGCAGCTCCATGACCAGGAAGTACTGGCCCTCCACGTGCTCGAGGGCGTGTAGCGTGCAGACGTTGGGGTGCTGGAGCTGGGCGATGAGGCGCGCCTCCCGGAGCAGCTCGATGCGTTCCTCCTCCTGAGTTGCGGCCCGGGTGAGCAGCTTGAGAGCGACGTCGCGCTCGAGCTCCACGTCTCGCGCGCGGTACACCGCGCCCATGCCACCCGCACCCAGCTCGGAGACGATCTCGTACTGTGCGAGTCGTTGTCCGAGCCGAAGGCGCATGTTGCCAGTGTAGCTCCGCCGGCACGGTACACCGCTCGCTTGACCATCGGCAGGCCAAGAAACGTCTTGCGCTTCGGCCCAGAGCACCGAACCGGTCGGTCTTGGTTCCCGATCGACTCTGAGCAATGTCGCAATCTCGCAACGGCAGCATTCCACGAAGGTCAATCTAGGAATCTGGTGACCTTCTGACTACGGTCGAAGGCTTGGTCCACCCTTCTGGTGGATCAGCTTCCGACCGAGGAGGAAGGCATGAAGATCGACCCGGGCACCTTCGTCTGGCACGACGTTTCGACCACTGCAGTGGAGGATGCGGTGGCGTTCTACCGTGATGTGATCGGCTGGACCGTCCACCACGAAGACGGGCCGCGCCTCTACCCCAAACTCTGTCGCCCCGAGGGCCCGGTGTGCGGTGTTCTCGAGCTCGCCGAGGAGGCGCTGGCCGTGGGCGCGCCGCCCCACTGGCTGTCGTATGTCGCCGTGGCCGACGTGGGGGAGGCGGCCGGGCTTGCCGCCCGTTCCGGGGCGCACCTCCTCGTGCCGCCTCGAGAGTCCGACGCAGGAGACTTCTGCGTGCTGGCCGACCCGCAGGGAGCTGTGCTGGGGCTGTTCACGCCGTCTCTCCAGCTCCACACTTCGGATGGAAGCGTCGGCAGCGTGGTCTTCAGCGTGCTCACGTGTGGCTCGCCACATGCCGCGGCCGAGTTCTACGAGTCCGTCCTGAGTTGGTCCTTCGAAGAGAGGGGCGACGCGCTGGTGTTCTCCGGCTCCAGGCCGCTCGGAGCCGTCCGGCCGCTTCCCGCGTCGGTGAAGCAGGCCGGCTGGCTGCCGTACGTCGCCATCTCCGACCTGGGGTCTGTGACACGTCGGGTCCAGGAGCTCGGCGGAGCCGTGCTGCAGACAGATGCTCAGGAAGCGAGCGCGATCTGTGTCGACCGACAGGGTGCCGCGTTTGGGCTGCGTCTCATCTGCGGCGACAAGGTCGGATCTGCTACGGCTGCCACAGGTAGCTGAACTTGACGATGAGCTCGCGCCGCTGCGTCTCGCGTGCGCTGAAGGTGGGTGCGTCCCAGTTCTCGTTGTATACGACGAAGAGATCCGCACCGGGCTTGTAGATCCAGTTGAATCGGACGTTGAGCCCGACGAGCTCCGCCGCGTCGTTGTACTGGAGCAGAGTGTTCAAGCGGAGGTCCGGAGAGAACGACGCGTTGATGCGGAGCCCGTAGATGGTGGCGTCGAAGTTGCCGGCAGAGAGCTCGATGTCGTTGTGGTTCCAGGAGAGCTCGGTGTTGAGGTACTTCGACAGGCGGAGGTAGTTCACGAGCGCGAGCCCGGTCCGATCGCCGTCATAGAACTCGCCCACGTTGATGTTGCCGCGCCACGCGACCCGACGGCCGCGGTTGGAGAAGCCGCGGAGAAAGACCGAGTTGAAGCTGTAGGAGCCGGGCTCGATGACAACGCCCGGGCTGATCTCGAAGGGCTCGAAGACCTGCTCGGTGTCACGCACGAGGGCGAGCCGGAACCGGTCGTCTCCTGTGGTGCGCATTCCGATGGGTGCGAAGAGGAGGCGCCGGCTCTCGAGCTGCCCCGTGCTTTCGCGCTCGTAGTAGTCCACCTCTCCTTCGAGGGTCCACGAGCGCACGACGCGGTGATCGAGACGGGGCTCCCAGCGCACGTTGGGGCGGTACCGACGAAAGTTGCGTCGCAGCAGGAAGCCGAGGCCCGGGTCGAAGTCTCTCTGCGCTTCCATGAAGTCGAGCTGGGCCCTGACGTTGCGCGTCGTGTAGCGGTAGCCGGTGCCGAACGACATGGAGTCTTCGGAGTCTTCGCCGCCCTCCAGTTCCGGGTCGTTCGTGTCGCTTTCGGCCGCGAAGAAGTACACCAGCTGTTGCCGGCTCGGTCTGAAGTCGAGGTCGAAGCCGGCGAGCTCGTTCGTGGGCTCGCGCACGTTGTCCGTCGAGAGGCGTCCTGGGTCGCGGCGTGTGTAGATCATGCCGATGCTGGAGCTACGGCCGAGGTCGCGCTTAACGCGCAGCACCGTGTGGTCGGTCTCCGCCGCGACGAGGCCCGGCTCCTGGACCGCATCGGTGCGCACCCCGAGCACGCCCAGGCTCCAGGCCCCGACGCGTCCGGTGAGCCGGCCCCCAACGTCCATCGGCACCTCCTGGCCACCAAGCAGACCAATCCGGCGCGAGAAGAAGCCTTTCATCAGCGGCGGCTGGCTTGCGCCCGGCTCCGGCGGGCCGAAGTCGAAGATGCCGGAGTTCTCGAGAAAAAACTCACGCTTCTCGGGAAAGAACAGGGAGAACCGTGTGAGGTTGACCTGCTGCTCGTCGACCTCCACCTGCGCGAAGTCGGTGTTGTAGGTGAGGTCGAGGGCAAGCGACTTGGTGACACCCCACTTGATGTCGAGACCCGCGTCCAGGTCGTCGAGTGTGTCGCCGGGCCGCGCTCGAGGCTCTTCGGCCAGCGAGCCCAGCACGAACGGCTTCACGTTGAGCCTCTTGCCGGGCTTCATGCCTTCGAGTCCCGTGAGGTCGCCGGCGAGAGAGACCCAGTTGCCCGCGAAGAGCCGGCTGACCGCAGGCGGGCCCACCTCGCGGCCGATCGGCGCCCAGTAGCTCTCCTCGTTCGTGCGCCGCACGACGCGACGCACGTTGAGCCCCCAAACCGAAGCCGTCGGGTCGAAGCGCAGGGAGTCGAAGGGGATGGCCACCTCCGCCGTCCAGCCCTCCGGCGTGATGCGTGTCGCGGCGCGCCACACGCCGTCCCACTCGAGGTTCTGCGTTTTGCCTTCGTCGGTCACCAACGAGTCGGTGCGCGCGCCGTTGGGATTGATCTCGAAGGTGACGCTGTTGCGCTGGTCGTGGAAGGGGTCGAGGATCAGGGCGATCGCGTCGTCGTTGCCCCCGAGGTCGGCGTCGCGCTGCATCTCCTTGGCGACGATGCCGGAAGGGTCGGAGTCGAAGGCGCGGATGCCGAAGTAGAGCGTGTCGGCGGTGTAGACCACGGAGAATTCCGTGGGCTCCGCGGCGGGTCGGCCTGCCAGAGGCTCGCGGGTTACGAAGTTCGACCCCACCTCGGCCCCGCTCCAGGCCGGCTCGTCGAGGCGGCCGTCGAGCGTGACGGGTTGCTCCACCCGGGACGCGGCCAGAGACGGTCGGGGGGCCTCACTCGTACCCTGCTCGGTCTGAGACGAGCTCTGCGTGTGTGCAGCAGAGACCACCCATGCCGCGAGCCATGCCGTGACGGCGGCCGGCTGGAGTCGAATCCGCTTCACGCGGTGCGCCTATTCGCCTTGTGCGACGACGCCGTCTCGGATCAGGTCGTCGATCTCGCTGGTGGAGTAGCCCGCTTCTTCGAGCACTCCTCGGCTGTGCTCGCCCAGCCGCGGTGCAGGCCGCTGGATGGCACCGGGGCTGCCGTGGAAGTGCACCGGAGTGCCGGCCACTCGAAGGCGGCCGGCGGAAGAGTGCTCGACCACGGGGTTCATGTCCATGGCGCCCACCTGCTCGTGCTCGAAGAACTCCTCGTGGGAGCGCAGCGCCGCGCAGGGCATCCCCGCGTCGACCAGCTTCTTCTCCAGCTCGGCCGCGTTCTGTGTCCGCATGAGCGGCTCGAGGATCTCGTTGAGCTCCTCCGTGCGCTCGACGCGCTGCGGGTTCGTCTCGTACTCCGGCCGCAACGCCAGCTCCGCCATGCCGAGGGTCTCGCAGAAGATCTGCCAGAACTTGTCGGTGCCCGCCGCGATGAACATGGGGACCGTGGCGGTCTCGAACATGCGGTACGGATAGATGCCCGCGGCACCTTCGAACTCGCCGTCGAGCGGCTGGACGTACTGGTGCGACTGGATCGACATCACCGCCTGCAGGAGCGAGGTCTCGAGCAGCTGCCCCTCGCCCGTGCGCTCGCGGTGAAAGAGAGCGGCGTTCACGCCGGCGAGCATCAACATGGCGGCCTGGTAGTCCGAAACGGCCACGGAATTGATCGTGGGGCGCTCCGACATGGCCGTCTGCGCGAAGGCAGAACCGCCCATGGTCTGAAGCACAGGGTCGTAGCCCGGACGGTGGCCGGCAGGGCCTCGCGACCCGAAGCCACTCGACGAAGCGTAGATGATCCTCGGGTTCACCTCGCGCAGGGACTCGTAGTCGATCTGCAGCTTCTTGGTGACCCCCGGTCGCATGTTCTCGGTGACCACGTCCGCCTGCTCGACCAGCTTGTGCACGACAGAGCGCCCCGCGTCCGTTCGGAGGTCGACCGCCAGGCTGCGCTTGTTGCGGTTCCAGCCCTGGAACATCTTGCCTTCGCCGCCGACCCACGGGCCCCAGTGTCGGCAGAGGTCGCCGCCCAGAGCTTCGACCTTGATGACGTCGGCGCCGAAGTCGCCCATCAGCATGCCGGCGAACGAGCCGGCGATGAAGCTGCAGAAGTCGACGACCCGGACGCCTTGGAGCGGCCCGGACGGGGGAGCGTGGGTGGCCATGAGGTCTCCTCGCGGAAGGGAAGAGGGCGATGTGCTGGGAAGAAGGCGATTCTGTCACTGGCCTCGACCCGTCGAGGGCGAGTTTGCGGCCCTCCACGCGAGGACGGTCGGATCGGACCGCCACGGAGAGGCGGACCTCAGGCGCGGAGCTCCGCGAGCAGGCCGGCCAGCTCGTCGTCGCCGAGACCTTCGGCTGCAAACCCCGTCCGTGAGATCAGGCCGTCGAAGCGCTCCTTCATCTGCGCGACCACCTGGCTCGGATGCCCGACGATGCCGATCGTCTCCACCACTTCGTTGGTGACGAGCCCGGGCGTCTCCTCGGTGCGCCCCTCCTTGTGGAGGCGGATCAGCTCGTCCTGCAGCTCACCCCAGCCGTGGATCTCGAGCACGGGGCGGTACGCGACGGTGCGGCCGTAGAACGCGATCCGCTCGCGCAGCCGCTCGACTGCAGCGGCAAGATTCTCTTCGGTCGCGCCGACCGCGGTCATGGGCGCGTAGTCGAGCTCGAAGCCGTCCAGGGTGCGGCCGCGAGCCGCCAGCCCTTCCTCGATGGCGGGCACCGTCACCTCGCGCATGTACTTCTCGCTCGAGAACGGATGCATGATCATGCCGTCCGCGCACTCGGCAGCCACCTTCGTCATGAGAGGCCCGGTGGCCGACAGCGCGATGCGCGGCCTCGGTCCTTCCACGTTCTCGGGCGCGAACGTCTTCGGCATGAGCGTGTGCTGGTAGTACTCGCCGACGTACTCGAGCCGCCGGCCGTCGTACCAGGCGTCGAAGATCGCCTGCATCGCCTCGATGAACTCCCGCATCTGGGCGGCCGCCTTGTGCCACGGCATGCTGAAACGACGCTCGATGTGCGGCCGCACCTGCGACCCCAGACCGAGAACGAATCGGCCTCCGGAGAACGCGTTGAGGTCGTGGGCCTGGAGGGCCATCGACATCGGGTTGCGCGCGAACGCGACGGCAACGGAGGTGACGAGGTCGATGCGCTCCGTGTGCTCCGCGGCAACGGCGAGCGGCAGGAACGGGTCGTGGTTGAGCTCGGCCACCCGCAGGCCGTCGTATCCGAGCCTCTCGAGACGCTGGGCTTCGGCGCCGATGTGGTCGAGCGAGGCGGATGCCGAGGCGTCGATCTTCATCCGATGTGCTCCGCTGTCGGGAGGCTAGCCGGCGGCTTCGCCTTCGTTTGCGATCTCGACCACCAGAGCGATGAATGCCTCGGCGAGGCGCTCCGTTTTCGGCAGATCGACCGAGTCGGGCCAGCGGTCGAGGGGGGAGTGGAACTGGCCGTTGGCGCCGAGCAGCGAGATGAAGCGGCCGCCGCCGTCGTGGATCTCGCGCGCCTCCCCGAACGGCCGCGTCTCGACCTCGGTGACGACGTCGGGCGGCACCTCGCGCGCGGCCATCGCGCCTCGGGCCCGGTCGAGGAGCTCCGGCGACGACGCCTGGATCCGCACGGCAGGGCCGACGGCTGCAGCGAAGTTGGCGCCGAGGTGCAGCCAGAGGTGGGCGTGTGCGATGCGGTCGTGGTTCTTCTCGAGGTAGTGATCGAGCCCCACGTGCCCGAGCTCGTGGCCCGTGGAGGCCACGAAGTGCACGGTACGACGCGGCGGCTCGGCGGCAAGGGTGCGCAGGATCTCCACCCAGAGGGCGATGCCGCCACCGCGCTCCGAAGCGACTTCCCACCAGCCGCTGCGCGGTGTCATTACCACGAGCGGTGCCGCACTGGGCTCGCGCCCCGTGACGCTG
Organism: Candidatus Multivoraceae bacterium; assembly: GCA_965223385.1. Lineage (GTDB taxonomy): Bacteria > Acidobacteriota > Thermoanaerobaculia > Multivoradales > Multivoraceae > JBCCLJ01. The sequence continues at coordinate 30,418 of CBDCWR010000006.1, forward strand.
GCCTCGACGTTGTAGATCGAGGTTGGCGTGCGCTTGGTCTGCACCACGACGCGCCCCACCAGCCGCTGCTCGCGGGCCCGGACGAGCGCGGGGCCCGCGCCGCTCGGGAGCTGCAGCACCGGAATGCCGTAGGGGTCGGAGAAGCGGTCGGCGTTGATCAGCGCGTAGCCGGGCGGCTGCGCGCGCACGAGCGGCCCCTCGGGCATGTCGAACGCGTCCCCGCCCGTGACGACCACCAGTGCGCGGTGCTCCGACCGGGTGCGAATCTCGTGGAACTCGGGCCAGTACTGCACGGTCGCCGGGTAGCGGGCCACGGCGATCGGCGTGCCGTGCTCGGGCCGGCCCAGCTCGCCCCGCACGCCTTCGGCGTCGGTGAAGGTGGCGCTGTCGACGAGCGGGATGCCGTCGTAGCGCGCCGTGCCGCCGTACTCGTTGGTCACCTCGAGATAGGCGGCCACCGTGTCGACCCGCTCGAACGGCAAGGAGTCGAGAACCGGTTCGACTCCTGCCTCGCGGACGAGGCCAGCCAGCCAGTGGGCGGACGCCGTGTCGACCTCGGTTCCCGTGCGGTGCACGCCCTGCGCGTCGTACTCGCGAATGGTGCGTGCGATCCGGCCGCGCAGACTCGTCAGATCGTCGTTCTGCATCGTGGGCTCCGGGTCGGCTGTGGGGCCCTCGCCGGCACACGCGAGGGCCGCCAGCACGAGGAGTGCGCCGGCGGCTCGCGCCGCGACGTCCAGGGCCCGCGCGCTCCTCCCGCGGCGGGGCAGGTGGCGGGCCACGGCAGGGGACAAGGCCCTCATGCGGCCAGCTCCGCGAGCGCCTCGAGGCGGGTGCGGCTCCCGGGCTTCTGCGTGTCGCCGTGGAACGGGCTGAGGATCACGCGGTCGGAGCCGGCGTCCAGGTAGTCCTGGATGCGTCGCCGCACGTGCGCAGTGTCGCCGAAGGCGCCGATCTGGTCGACCAGCTCGTCGCCGCGGCTGGTGTCCAGGCCGAAGTGGGCCCAGGCTCGGTGGTACGCCGACAGCTCCATGTACATCGCGAGGCCCTTGTGTGCCGACTGGAGGGCACGCTCCCGATCGTCGTTCAGGCAGAACGGCAGCACGGTGAGCAGGGGCTTGTCACCCAGGGCCGCCTTCGCGCGCTCGCCGTGCGCGGGCGGCATGAGGTAGCCGAGGGCACCGTCGGCGAGATCCGCGGCGGCGCGGAGGAGCAGGGGGCCGTGGGCCGCGACGTAGATCGGGGCCGCCTGTGACGGCGGCACGCTCTGCACGTCGGTTGCGCGGATCGCCTCCAGGTAGGAGCGCATCTTCTTCGCGGGCGGCACCCACTCGTGCCCGCGGGCGGCGGCGAAGTGCGGGTGGGAGACGCCGAACCCCATCGCAAAGCGCCCGCCCGAGAGCTCGGCCAGCGTCTGGGCGCTCTGCGCCGCCGCCATGGCGTCGCGGGCGTACACGTTGGCGATCCCGGTGGCCACCTGCAGTCGCTCGGTGCGCGCGAGAAGCCAGCTGGCGGTGGTGAACGGCTCGCGACCCATCAGCTCCGGCAGCCAGATCGAGCCGTAGCCCATGGCCTCGATCTGCTGCACGTAGCCCTCCAGTTGTGCGCGCGGCTGCGCGTCGGTGAGGGAGATGATGCCGAGCGCGGAGATGTCGAGAGTCATGCCGGGTCCTCGTGGTGCCTTGACACTCTCTCATTGCGCGTCCTTTCGTAGGTGAGCCTTGCCACGGCGTGACGTGGGACTCGGCGGCCGCGGGTCGGAGACGCGGCGGCTGCGCTCTTCATAGACTCGGCGGATGCCCCACGTGTTCGAGCACGCGCCGAGCGGGCGCTCCAAGTGCCGCGGCTGCGGCCAGGCGATCGCGAAGGACGACCTGCGCTTCGGAGAGAGCGTCGAGAACCCCTACGGCGAGGGGGACCGCATCCTGTGGTTTCACCCCACGTGCGCGGCGCTCAAACGCCCGGAGCCTTTCCTCGAGGCCGTGGAGCACGGTGCGCCCGAGATCGACGGCCTGGACGAGCTCCGGAGCGAAGCGTCCCTCGGAGTGAGCCATCGCCGGCTCCCGCGGATCGACGGTGCCGAGCGCTCGCCCACGGGGCGGGCGCGCTGCCGCTCGTGCCGTGAGCTCATCGAAAAGGACGCCTGGCGTATCCGCCTGGTGTGGTGGGAGGAGGCGCGCTTTTCGCCGTCGGGCTTCATCCATGCCCAGTGCGCCAGGGAGTTCTTCGAGACGGATCAGATCGGCGCTCGCGTCGCGCACTTTTCGTCGGGTCTCGGTGACGACGACGTGGCCGAGGTGGAGCAGCTCGCGAAGGACGGCACAGCCTCGTAGCCGGGTCCCTGCCGATAGAGTCCCGGCATGGACTCCAAGAACCCGACCCGGCGTGACGTCATCCAGGCGGTGGCGGGTGCGGCGGCTGCAGGCTCGCTCATCGCCTGCACCACACCCGACGCGTCCACCGACGCCCCTGCGAGAAAGGCCGATCTCATGACCGAGCAACCGCTGCACTACAAGACGCTGTCCGAGGTGGCGGCACGCATCGAGCGCGGCGAGCTCACGTCGGTGGAGGTGACCGAAGCGCAGCTGCAGCGGATCGAAGCCCTCGAGCCGAAACTCCACTCCTACATCACCGTGATGCGCGACTACGCGCTCGAACGGGCCGCGGCGGCGGACGCGCAGAGCGCGGAGGGTGCGCCCCGTGGGGCGCTCCACGGAGTGCCCATCGCAGTGAAGGACCTCTGCCACAAGACCGGCTTCCCGACCACAGCCGGCCACTCGTTCCGTCGCGACCACGTGGCGACCGAAGACGCGACGGTCGTCGAACGGCTCGAAGCGGCAGGGGCCGTGCTGCTGGGCAAGCTGGCGACCACCGAAGGCGCGATGGTGGGCTACCACCGCGACTTCGGCGTCCCGCGCAATCCATGGGGTGATCTCGATCGCTGGCCCGGCGTTTCGTCGGGCGGCTCGGGCGTGGCGACGGCCGCAGGCCTCTGCTATGCCTCGCTCGGCACAGACACCGGGGGCTCGATCCGCTTCCCGTCGGCCGCCAACGGCATCGTCGGGCTGAAACCCACATGGGGGCGCGTGAGCCGTCGCGGGGTTCTCGACCTCGGGCCCACCTTCGACCACATCGGACCGATGGTGCGCAGCGTCCGCGATGCGGCGCGCGTGCTCGGCGTCATCGCGGGGCGGGACCCGGAGGAGCCCACGTCGCTGCCGGATGTGGTGCCCGACTACGAGACCGACATGGAGCGGGGAGTCGCCGGCCTCCGCATCGGCTGGGACGAGACGTACGCAACGCAGGACGTCAGCCCGGAGGTCGCGGCCGCGGTGCGCGGTGCGGTGGAGCAGCTGGCTGGGCTCGGCGCGGAGATCGTCGAGGTGACCATGCCCGCCATCCCCGACGAAGAGGCCAACGCCTGGTCGGTGCTCGCCGCCGTGGAGGCGGCGGCCGTACACGAGGCGACCTACCCTTCGCGGGCCGACGAGTACGGGGAGTACTTCCGCGCCTTTCTGGCGGGTGGCCATGCCACTTCGCAGATCGACTTCGCCAAGGCCACGTTCCTTCGCCGGAACGCGGCGGGGCGCGTTGCGCCCGTCTTCCAGGGCATCGACCTGATGCTCTCGCCCACCCTCGCCGACGAGAGCTTCCGCTACGACCCGGAGCAGGCCTACGGCGGAATCGACGCCGAGAACGGCGTGCTCGCGGGCGTGCCGCTCTCGTGGTTCGCGCGCAGCACCCGCTTCGTCGGCATCTGGGACTACAACGGCTACCCGACGCTTTCGGTGCCCTGCGGGTTCTCCCCCGACGGCATCCCGTTGAGCCTGCAGTTCGTCGGCCCGCCGCTCAGCGAAAGTGCCCTCTGCCGGGCGGGTCATGCGTACGAGCAGGCGAATGACGTGCACCTGCAGCACCCCGATCTGAGCTGAGCGAAGGAGGCTAGTTCGGCTCGATGGCTCTCAACCCAGGGGACCGAATTGCGCAGTACGAGGTTCAGGGGCTCCTGGGCTCCGGAGGAATGGGCGAGGTCTACCTTGCGCGCGATACCGAGCTCGGCAGAGAGGTGGCGATCAAGATCGTCCGCGACGACGTTGTGCACGGCTCGATCAAGTCGCGACTGCAGCGCGAAGCGCGCGTGCTGGCCAGCTTGAATCATCCGAACGTCGCGACCCTCTACGGACTCGAGCAGGAGGCTGGTCAGAGCCTCCTCGTGATGGAGGTGGTCGCCGGCGGTAGCTTGGCTGAGCGGCTCGAGGGCGGCCCACTTTCGTCATCTCAGACCATCGCCGTTTTTGCACAGGTCGCCGATGCCTTGGCCTCGGCACACTCGGCCGGTGTGGTGCACCGGGACCTCAAGCCGAGCAACATCTGCCTTTCCGAAGACGACCAGGTCAAAGTGCTCGACTTCGGCCTCGCCAAAGACCCTCGCGGGGTTGGTCGTGCAGAGTCCTCTGGAGAGACCTCTCAGATGTCGACTCTTACGCATCTGACCCAGGCTGGTCAGGTTTTGGGTACCGCCGGGTACGTGTCGCCCGAGGGGGCGACTGGACAGCCGGTGGACTGGCGCTCTGATATTTGGGCCTTCGGCTGCTGCCTCTACGAGTGCTTGGTCGGGGATCGACCTTTCGAAGGGCGTTCGGTTCAGGAGACCCTCGGTGCTGTCGTGACAAGAGATCCTTGCTGGGCCAAGTTGCCCAGAGATCTCGATCCGGGTCTCGCCACCATCATCCGACGGTGCCTCGAGAAGGACCCTCGTCGCCGATTGCAGAGCTTGGCTGACGCCCGGATCCAGCTCTTGGAAGTGGCTTCGCCTCCAGCATCGATCGCACCCCAGGAGCGAACGGCCGCACTGCCGGCAGCAGCTCGACGAGGTGGCGTGAGCGTCACCCGCGCCGCGATTGGCGTGGGTCTACTCCTGGCAACCGGGTTCCTGTTGCGTGATCTGTACTCTGCGTCGAGCGAGCAGACCACAGCGCCGGTCCATCTCTCGTTTCAAGTTCCCGGGAACATCCCCCTGCGAACTGTCTCCGACTCTCCCAACGTGCAGGTGTCACGCGAGGGCGACCAGGTGTTCCTGTTGGCGGGTCGCGGTCGGCATCGACAGATATACCGGCGTTCCCTCGCCAGTTCCGATCTGGTGCCGATACCGGGCACCAGCGGTGCAGACGACCTTGCGTTTGCGCCGTCTCCTGACGGAGCGGAGCTAGCGTTCGTCCGAGACGGTCGCCTTCAGCGTCTGCTGATCGATGGCGGAATTGCTACGGAGATCGCAAAGATCAGCACCATCGACCCCGACTTCTTCTCGTGCTTCTGGGCGGACGATGGGCAGATCTACTTCACCTTCGGCAATGCGGGGAACTGGACGATTCACCGAGTCTCGAGGGATGGTGGCGTTCCGGAAAGACTGTCGAAGCTGGACACCCGCCGCGGTGAGATCGGACACACCGACCCGTTCGTCTTGCCCGGAGCGGAGGTGTTGCTCTACTCCGCCAAGCAAAGGAGTGCACAACACTCCGACATTTGGATGCTGCGGCTCGCGACGGGTGAGACCTCCTTGCTGGTGGAAGATGGTCATCATCCTGTCGTGACCTCGACAGGGCACCTCGTGTTCAGCCGAGGCGCAACGATCTTTGCTGCCGCGCTCGATTCGAGGAAGCGGACGGTCGGTCGGACCGTACCGGTGGCGGCGGCCGTTGAGTCCGCTGCACTTGCGCGGGCCGCACTCTTCTCGATCTCTGAGGGTGGGACCTTGGCTTACGTGAAGCAAGGCCAGATCTACAACCGCCGCCTCGCTTGGTTAGACCGAGATGGGGCCACCAGCTACCTTGGGGTCGAGGCGGATCGGTACCACTCTGTTGGGCTATCGCGAGATGGAGCATGGGCGACCCTGGGAAGGCTCGCGGTCGGGGACGTCGTACGTGAGGACCTCGTCATCGTTGCGCTCGAGCGTGTGCGTAGAGAGATCCTGCTCTCCGATGGGAGCATCAACAACTATCCGCTCTTCTCGCCTGACGGGAGTGAGGTTGCCTACACATCCAACAGCGAAGGCCAATGGAACCTGTTCACGGTGAGTGTCTCGGGAGATCAAGAGCCAAGGCGGCTGACCACCTCCACGATGATCCAGGAGCCCGTCTCCTGGTCGCCGGATGGCCGCTATCTCGCCTATCGAGAGGACTTCGGAGACGGGAAGACCGACCTCTTTGCGCTCCCGCTCCGGGGTGATGAACTGCCGATTCCAATCTCGGTCGTACCCGAGCACTTCGAGGCCAGCGCGTCGTTCTCGCCCGACGGACGTTGGGTCGCGTACAGTTCAGATCGCGACGGCCGTCAAGAGGTCTATGCGAAGCCGTTCCCAGCATCTCCAGGGCAGAGGCCGATCAAGGTCTCGGTGAATGGCGGTTGGTACCCGGTTTGGTCATCCAAGGGAGACGAGCTCTTCTTTCGAGACCTCGAAGGAAGCGCAGTGATGGCCGTGGCCGTGAGTCCCGGCTCGAGTCCGCGTTTCGGAGCGCCGCGGGTGCTGTTCGAAGATCAACAGATGTATCTTCCTGGACCGTTTCGTGAACCGGATTTCGATGTAGCACCTGATGGCCGGTTCATTGCTCTCGTCACGGACGAGAGCAGCTCGACCACGGTCGAGGTGATTCAAAACTGGCTCAAGGTGCTCGAAGAGCACGTTCCTTCTAGCTGAGACCGCGAGACCGACACCTCGCTTGCCTGAGAGGCACACCCACGATAGGGCTCCATGGAGCACCAGGAGTGGACGAGACCGCAGGCCCTCAGACGACGCGGCCGAAGAAGGTCTCCATGGCGGTGTCCGAGAGGCGGACGCCGGGGGCGTCGTTGTACGCGAAGACCACGAGCATGCGCGAGACCGGGCCTTCGGTGGGCGTCACCCGGTGCAGGGCGTCGCGCCCCCGGAAGAGCACGAGGTCTCCCGGCTCGAAGTCGAGGGTCTTCACCTCTTCGCGGCCGCGGAGGATTGCGCCGACGCGCTCGAACGCCTGGTCACCGCGCGCCGCGTCGCGCACTGCCGGCACGTACTCGAAGCGACCGCCACCTTCGGGCGCGCGCAGCAGCAGCGTCACCGCAAACGAAGAGTTGTCGAAGTGCCACCCGAGCTCGCGCCCCTCGGGTGCGAAGTGCACGTTGATCGACGACAGCGGATCGGCGTAGGGGTAGAGCTGGGGGATGTCGAGCACGCGGCAGAGAAACGTCTGAAAGGAGGGGTCGCCGTACACCTCGCGCAACGGGGAGTCGGCCGGAATCTGGTCGTCGGCGAGGAGGCCTTTGCTGCTCGCGACCTGGAGGTTGAAGGGGTGATCTGCAGGGAGCGTCGGGTTGCTGTCCGTGAGGTAGACGTTGTGGCTCGAGTGGGCGAAGAACGCCTCGTCTTCCATGGACGAAAACTCCTCGACGACCTTTGCGACCGCTTCGGGGGCGAAGAAGCGGGAGAGAACGAGCGCGCCGTCGCTCTCGAGCGCCTCGCGACACCGCGCCGCGTAGGTAGCGTCGTCGAGGCGGTGGAGATCGGTGCGGATGTGGCGGCTCATGTGCACCCCAGCCTCACGCCAGCGTCTGGGGCGGCCACAGCACGCGGTCTTCGCGGATCTCGCCGAAAAACCAGTCGTGCTGGCCGTTGGCGAGCATCCACTCGATGCGATCGCCGCGCCAGAAGAGCTTGCGGCGCTCGACCTGTGCGCCGTCGACGTTCTGGAGGAAGCTGCGCACCCGTTTGAGATCGGCCAGAAAGACCGGGTTCTTGCGCAGCTGCTTGAGCCAGGCGGCGACACGCCCGTGGCGCTCGAAGTCGTACGGCAGGCCGAGGGCTCCGGCCCCGGAGATGTGCGGGAAGAGCGCGACGTCGGCGATGCTGAGGTCGCCGCAGAGATAGGGCCCTTCCTCCAGGTCCCGCTCCATCGCGTCGTACACCGAGCCCAGGCTCCGCCGGCCCGCGTCGAGGAGGCCCTCCGGCATGGTGTCGTCGCGCTCGGCCCAGGACCAGTACGAGACGTTGGTGAGCGCCGCGTCGACGAGCGTGTCGGCGATGCGCTGCCAGTACCTTGCTGCAGCCCTCTTGGCCGGGTCGGCGGGAAGCAGAGGCGTCTCCGGATAACGATGGTCCAGGTAGTCGACGATGTCGCTGGAGCCCACGATCACGAGGTCGCCGTCCACGAGCGCCGGCACCTCGAGTCGGCTGTTCACCGCGCGGAGCGCGTCGTGGTTGCGCCGGTCGAGGCCATCGACGAACTCCGCGTCGAGCCCTTTGAGCTCGATGGCGAGACGCACCTTGCGCGCGAAGGGACTGAATGCACTGTCGAAAGCTCGCATCTCGCTCTCCCTGTCTACTGCGCCCGCCGGGACGCCCCTAGAAGACGGCAAGCGCGTTGATCGGCGAGCCGGTTCCGGTGGGCACGACGAGTGGCCCGGCCGTCAGCAGGAACTCCCACTGGCCGAGCTCGGCGGCCTTCTGCGACAGCGCCTCGAGATCCTGGTTGTCGAAGATGTCGACGCCGAGGGCCACGATCACCATCAGGTGGACGGGCAGGTCGACACCCTCGACTCCCGACGGGATCACGTCGAGAGCCGCGTCGCTCCCGAGGAACGCCACGTCGCGCGCCTTGAACCACGGCACGGTGGAGGCGTGGAGCCCGGCCGAGCCCTGGGAGACGTCCCAGGGGCCCTGCGCGGCGCGCCGTGCCCAGCGCCCGGTTCGGATGAACACCGCGTCGCCCGGTTGGACGTGGAGGCCGGCCATCTCCTCGAACGCTTCGAGGTCTTCGACGAAGATCGGTGTGCCAGGCTCGAGCGAGCTTTCACCGCGCAGGTGCGGGATGTCGATGAGGACACCGCGCGTGACGATGCCGCCGCGCAGCGCGGCGATCGACGCGAACGAGCAGCCGGCCTCGGTGACGCTCTCTCGGGAGCGCCCGTTGTACATCTGGCCGCGATAGAGGATGTGGCACAGCGAGTCGATGTGTGAGTGCGAGTAGCCGTGGTAGCTCACGCGGTACGTGTCGCTGACGCCGCCGCGCAACGGCGGCTCGGCTGCGAGATCGGGCAGCCGGATGATCTCGCGCTCGAAGGGAGCCGGAACGTCGATCTCCGTGGCCGTCAGAAGCGGGTGGGCAAGCGACACCACCTCACCCCGAGTCGCGAGCGCGAGCGCCGCGCGGCGCTTCTCGGGCGTGATCAGGTTTGCCGCCCCGAGCTCGTCGTCGGCACCCCAGCGGCCCCAGTTGGAGAGGCTCTCCATCAGACCTTCGATATCGGCCTGGGTGAGGTTGCGCCCGACGCCCTCGAACGCGGGTGGCGTGTAGGTGCTGACGGGGGTGGGCTCGGGTGATTCCGTGGTGCCGGGAGCGCAGGCCAGGACGGCGGCGAGCGCGAGCGCCCAGGTGCAAGGTCGCCATCGCCACACGGCCGAAGAGGCGTGTGCGTCGCGACGTGGTGCGGACGCACGCGCGACCTCGGAACGCCGGGTGGCGGTGGGCGGAGTGAGTTGGGATTCGGGCGTGTCCATTCCGACGTCCTTTCTTCCGAGCTCGGCCCACGTGCCGTGGACCCGGGTATCGGCGTGATGCGAGAGCGTGCAGCTACACCAGGTTGATCCGGACTCCGCACAGGGTGACCTGGCGGTCGCCGGTAACGACCCCGCGCGCCTCGCCCGCTTCCATCACGGCGTCTGCGTTGCCCCGAACGTCGAGCTCCGACAGACCTTCGGGGCGCCCATCGGCACACGGCACGAAGCGCAGCTCGGCATTGTCGAGGGGCAGCACGTTGCCCTGCAGCGGAATCTGTGCGATCTCGGCCCAACGTGCCGCGGTGCTCGGCGGATCGTCGCACTGCATCGTCGCCGCTGTGATCGCGGTGACGCGGTCGGTCATCGCCGGCTTCCAGTCGTGCCCGGCCGGGTGCCAGGGGCCGTCCGGGCTCTGCCCGCCGTCCACGTTCATCTGGTCGATCTCGAAGAACGAGCCGCCCGTGTCTTTCGGGTGCAGCTGCATGTGCATGAACTCGCCTTCCGCGCGGCTGGAGACGAGCCGGATGCCCAGCTCCTCGACGCGCGCGCGCCGCGGCGGGTGATCGTCGCACTGCGTGATCACCATGTAGCCGCCGTCACCGCCGCGCCGATCGAGGTAGCGCTTTCCCGCGGTGTCCCCCGCGAGGTCCAGCGGCGCGACCACCTCGAGAAACTGGGTGCCGATCGGGTACAGCGCGTTGTGCAGCCCGAACCTCTCGACGCCGGGGTCGTTGTAGCAGACCTTCAGTCCGAGGACGTCCAAGAGCTCTTCTTCGACGGGAGCGAGCTCGGCCGCCACGAACGCGATCTGTCGGAGCCATAGGTGCATGACCGGCCTCCCTCTGGTGACCCAGTGCTGTCACTCGTGTTCCAGTGAAACGAGAGACTCGCCGAGTCTCCCTCATTCTGCGGTCCGATGTCTTGTCTCCGGATGCCTCGCGCGCCGACGCCGAGGTTCCCTGAGAGCTTTCGCGAGGCCAGCGCGTCTACAGGAGCATGGCGGCTGTGAGCACGCGAGTGCGTACAGGAGCCATCGAGACCGATGGACTCGGTCTCGAAGCACGAACCCAAGGCGCCCGTCCAATGGGCGAGCGCCCGCAAGATAGCGAGGCAGAAGAATGAACAGAAGGGAAGCCATGCGAGCGGCCGTTCTCGTGTTCGCGTCATTGCTGATCGCCGGTGCGGCGGCAGCACAACCAGACATTCCGAATCTCACCGTCTCCTCGATCCAGGACTTCTTCGGCGACCCGCAGCCCGGTTCTTCCACCGTGCAGCGTGGGCGCACCAACATCTCCGTGGGCTGGGGCTCTCAGGGCCGCGGCATCTATCCCGGCTACACCTACACGGTCTGGGCGGTGGTCTTCAACGCACCCGAGAAGTGCGTCAGCCCCGACGGCGAGGGTGGCACCATGTGTGGGGAAGACGACGTCTTCGGCCCACTCCTCAATGGAGCTCCGAACCTCGCCGAGGTGGACGTTCTGTACGCCGGTGGTGCGGTGGCGGATGCGCGCGGCGTCCGGATCGAAGGCCGGATCTTCAAGGGACAGGCGCCGGGCTCGGTGTACTCGGTCCTCGGCGCAGAGTCGCTGGGGCTCACGAACCCGCTTCGGGCGGAAGTGCACCTCGTTGCGCGGAGTCACGGGCCGCTGGTGGAGTCGCAGATGCCGGAGCAGGTGACGACCTATGCGGGCGGCTGCCTGAACTTCATCGGTCCGCCGCTTGCACCGGCGATCGCCAATGAGGAAGGTGAGTGCGCCGATACACAGTTTTCGGTGCATGTGTCCGGCATCCGCTGAAGTCGCACGACGTTTCGTGGAACCGGCCGGCCCTCGCGGGGCGGCCGGTTCTGTTCTTCGTTTCACGAGAGCTCAGCGAGAATCCGATCGTTGTGCTCGCCGACGTCAGGGGAGTTGCCCCAGATCGTCATCGTGTGACGACGGAACTGGAAGGGGAAACCCTTGACGAGAGCACCGTTGGGGCTCGAGCTGAAGATCTCGGCGTCGAGGTACCTCCGGGCCCGGAGGATGTGGGAGCCAGCCTGGGCGATGGCTGCTCCACCTCCTGCGGCGAGGAAGTGGGCAACGGCTTCTTCCGCGGGCCTCTGTGAGGTCCACGCGGCGACGGTCTCATCGTCCAGGCTGTCGAGGTCGTCGATCGCAGCCGCGACGGTCGCTTCGGGGTCGCTGAGTGCCACGTACCCGCCGCAGCCGCAGCGGTAGAGGCGAGCAAGCGCGTGTCTGCCGACCGCCTGCTGCAGCCCGACCTCGGAGCTGCTGCCGCCCTGCGCGACGGCCGCAATGGCGTCGCCCAGCTGGTAGACCGCGCAGTCGCGCTGCGAGACGTCGAGATGTAGGGCCACGCCGCGCCTGCGGCAGTCGGTGACGGCGAGCGCCACCATGGCGGCACCGTACAGACAGACGATCTGATCGGGGTAGTTGAGGTTGCGGCCGGAGATCACCGGCTCGCCGTCTTCGTAGGTGGTCAGCGAGGCGAAGCCGCTGCTCGCCTCCAGGGTGGAGCCGAAGGTGGTGTGGCTCGCGCCGGGCCCGTCGAGCCCCTGCGACGAGATCGACGCGAGGAGGATGTTCGGATTGGCGCTCCGGAGCGTGTCGAACGAGAGTCCGAGGCGGTCGAGGACACCGCGCCGGTAGTTCTCGAGCACGATGTCGGCGCTCTGGGCGAGCTCGAGGAAGCGCTCCTTGCCCTCCTTGGTCTTGAGGTCGAGCGCGAGGCCGAGCTTGTTCCGGTTGTTGCTCTTGAACACCGGTGAGTCGTCGTCGCTCGCCCACCGCCGGAAGGGGTCGGCGCGCGTGTGCGACTCCACTTTGATCACCTCGGCGCCGAGGTCCGCGAGGAGCGCCGAGACGCCGGCGCCCGCCGTGATGATGCCGAAGTCGAGCACGCGGATGCCTGCGAGTGGCAGATCACCCGAGCTTTCGCCTGCCGGCTCAGCTGCCCCCTGGGCCTCTGCGGCAATGCGATGGGGCGGCCGGACGAGCCGCACTCCGTCTTCGCGCACCTGAAACGACTCGCGATGTCGAAGGAGCGGATCGTGCGGGAGGTCGAACACGGTCGAGACCGGCGCGGCCGGAATGGCGTGCTCGAGAAAGAGCTGCATGAGCTCGCTCTTGGTGCGCTTGCGGCACCACTTTCGCAGGATCGCCAGGTACGCGTCCCTGTTCTCGGCTCGGCCCTGGAACGTGGCGAAACGCTCCTCCTCGAGCTGCGGGTCGCCGACCAGCTCGACGAGTGGCTGCCAGTCACGCTCCGTGTAGACGAGTGCGATCTCGCCATCGGCGCAGGTGACGATGGGCCACTCGGCACGGTGCCCGCGGCGGTTCATCTCCCGACCGAGCGATGCGGAGACCGCCGCCTTCCAATTCACCCAGGCGAGCACCCCGGGCCCGTCGACCGTGGCGCTGTCACCCTTGCCGAAGCGGCGCCAGCGCGCCGCGATGCCTGCGAGAGCGGCGAAGGCGGCATAGCCGATGGTGTGGGCTCCGAAGTTGGCCGAGGGCACCAACGGCTCCCGCTCCGGATCCCCGAGCAGGGTGGCGATGCCCGACTCCGCGAAGAGCGTCTCCTCGGTGTGCCATGGTTCCATGGCGACGGAGACGACGGACGCGCCCTCACCGAGGTCGACGTGATCCTCCCCGGCGACGAGCACGACGCGCAGGGTGTCCGGCGGCGCAGCCAGAGCCCAAGCGAGCGGATCGGTTTTGGTCTGGGCTTCGTCGACGTCGTAGAAGCCGAAGCCCCTCTCGGGAGAGTCTCCCTTCGTCGAGGTCGTGGCTCCGAGCTCGGCCGCGGTGCGCGTGGCGAACCGAACGGCGCGCCGCGCGGGCTCCGCAGCGTCGGAGTGGTACCACTGAAGGACCTCGAGGTGGTCGAGCAAGGCGCCTCCTCGTGGGAGTGTCGGTGCGGACGAGGCAGTGTAGTCGAAGCGGGCCATTCACTTCGGCCCATACAATCGTCGGGCTCCGACTCCACTCCAGTTCTTCGGGAGGTCGACATGACGCGAAGACTCGAAGGCAAGGTGGCCTTCATCACCGGCGCGAGCCGTGGGCTCGGGGAGTACTGTGCCGTCGGGTATGGCCGTGAAGGGGCCAAGGTGGCGATCGCTGCGCGCACCGAAGAGGTCCGCGATCCGCGACTCCCCGGCACGATCCATCACGCCGCAAGGCTGGTCGAAGAGGCCGGCGGCGAGGCCCTGCCCGTCGTGTGCAACGTGGCCGACCCGGCGTCCATCGCGGCCGCCGTGGAAGCTGTGCTCGAGCGGTGGGGCCGCATCGACATCCTGATGAACAACGCCGCCATCCAGCCTCCGGGTGGCAACGCCGACGTCCAGGCGAAGCACTGGCGCCTCATGTACCGCGTCAACGTACACGGCTGTTTCGACTGCGTGCGGGCGGTCCTGCCGACGATGCGCGCGCAGGGCTCCGGCAACATCATCAACATCTCGTCTGCTGCCACCCTGGGAGGTACGCCGTACGGCGGCAGCAAGCGGGCGGTGGAGGCGCTTACCGAAGGTCTCGCACACGAGCTCGCGGCCGAAGGCATCGTGGTGAATGCGCTCAAACCCGTGGGCGCCATCGAGACGCCTGGGTTCCTGTTCGCCCAAGTCACCCGGGACGACGATCGCAGTGCACGCAACGAGCTCCCGCCGAAAGACAGCTACGTCGAAGCGGCGGTGCTGCTGGCGTTGCAGACCCCGCAGTCGTTCACCGGGCGGGTCCACAACGACGCGCAGATCATCGGCTACCTGGCCGACGAAGAGACGAAGGAGCGCTTTCGGGAGATGAACCCGAAGCGTTGGGTGACGATGATGGAGAGTGTCGACGCCTAGTTGTGGGCGTCAGCAGCGGCCTCGCGCAAGCACCCGGGGCTGCTAGCCTTGCCCTCTTCCCGATTTACAGGAGAGGAGGAGAGTCCCTTGCCAAGACTCCTCAGGTCCGATGTTCCGCGTGCCTCGATCTTCGTGTCGATCCTGCTCTATCTTGCGCTTCCCGGCGGCGCGCAGGACGTGGAGTGGCGCCACTACGCCGCCGACCGCGCCAGCACCAAGTTCTCGCCCGCGGCGCAGATCGATCGCGGCAACGTCGGCCAGCTCGAGATCGCCTGGCGCTGGACCACGCCGGACGGCGGCATCGAGACGCGAATGCCTTTTGGCAATCTGAAAGGTACGCCGCTCATGGTCGGCGACGTCGTCTACGCGGTGTCGGCGCTCAATCAGGTGAGCGCGCTCGATGCGCAGACCGGTGAGGAGCTGTGGACCTACGATCCAAAGGCGTACGAACGGGGGCGGCCGACCCACGGTGGCTTCACGCAGCGTGGCCTCGAGTTCTCGACAGCGGGTGGCAAGGAGCGTGTGCTCCTGGTGACGGGAACGCACCAGCTCGTGTCCCTCGACGCCAAGACCGGCAAGCCCGATCTCGAGTTCGGTGAGGCCGGCATGGTGGACATGCGCGGCGACATCGGTCCGCCGAGTCACATCCGTCAGACGGGGGCCAACTCTCCCGGAATCGTGTGTGGCAACACGATCATGATGGGCATGACGGTCGCCGACTTCGCGGTGTCGCAGGAGATGCCGGCCGGTCACATCCGCGGCTACGACGTGCACACGGGCGAGAAGAAGTGGGTCTTTCACACCGTCCCGCAGGGTGAGGAGTTTGGTGCCGACACCTGGCACGACGAAGCCTGGCGCTACTCGGGCAACACCAACGTGTGGTCGTGGATGAGCTGCGACGAAGAGACGGGGTGGGTCTACTTCGGCACGGGAACTCCCACGAGCGACTACTACGGTGGCCATCGCCACGGCGACAACCTCTTCGCCGAGTCTCTGGTGGCGCTCGATGCGGCAACTGGAGAGCGCCAGTGGCACTTCCAGGCGGTCCGCCATGGCCTGTGGGACTACGACTTCCCGTGCGCTCCCATCCTGCTCGACCTGGAGACAGGCGGTCGCAAGATCAAGGCGGTCGCCCAGGTCAGCAAGCAGGCGTTCACCTACGTCTTCGATCGCACCACGGGCGAGCCGGTGTGGCCCATCGTCGACCGGAAGGTGCCCGAGAGCTTCGTCGACGGTGAGTGGACGGCGCCGCTGCAGCCTTTCCCCACCAAACCGCCACCCTTCGACCTCCAGGGCTTTCGCGAGTCCGACCTGATCGATCTCACGCCCGAGCTGCACGCCGAGGCGCGCGAGATCTACGAGACCCTCCTCGGCGGACCCCTGTTCACGCCGCCCATCGAAGTCGGTTGGCAGGGGCGCCAGACCCAGATCCTGGTTCCCGGCCAGGCGGGCGGCGCGAATTGGGGCGGCGCCGCCGTCGACCCAGCGCGGGGCATGCTCTACGTGCCGTCCCAGACCCGCATCGGTGGCAACGCAGTGGTGCGACCGACCGAGCGCCAGGGCTCCGATCGCAGCTTCCTGCCCAAGATCGGCGGCGTCGAGGGCCCGCAGGGTCTACCGCTCGCCAAGCCCCCGTGGGTTCGGTTGACGGCGATCGATCTCAACCGCGGCGAGATCGCCTGGCAGGTGCCGCTCGGACACGGGCCCGCAGATCACCCGGCTCTCGAGGGCATCGACCCCGCCACGCTGGGGGCGTACCCGACCGACGGGCTCGCTCCAGGCTGGCCGATGGTGACCGAGACGCTCGTCTTCGTGACGCAGGCGGTGAAGAAGCCCGGTGTCACCGACCGTCGCGGCCCCTCGACGGGCCACCTCTACGCATTCGACAAGGAGACCGGCGAGCAGCTGCTCCGCCTGGAGCTCCCGAAGACTCCGGGGGGTGGTCCGATGACGTACGTCTCGGGCGGCCGACAGTACGTCGTGGTGCCAGTGGGCAGCCGCGGCGAAGGGCACGAGCTCGTGGCGCTCCGTCTGCCGGCGCGGTAGCGCGGCTTCCCCTGGCGGTCAGCGCTGAATGAGGTAGGTGAACTTCACGATCACCTGCCGGTCCACGGTCTCGCGCGAGCTGAAGGTCGGAGCGTCCCAGCGCTGGTTGTACACCACGAACAGATCGGCGCCCGGCTTGTAGATCCAGTTGAAGCGCACGTTGAGCCCCAGGAGCTCGCTCGCTTCGTTGTACTGGAGGAGCGAGTCGAGCAGGACGTTCGGAGTGGCCGTCACCGACAGGCGCTGCGAGAACACGTTGCGCTGGAACTCCGCCTCGGGGAGCGTGATGTCGTTGACCTGCACGCCGGTCGAGATCTCGAAGTGCTTCGACGGGTTCAGCTGGATGTTCGCCGAGGTCCGATCGTTCGTGCCGTTGTAGAAGCCGCCCGAGCTGACGCTGCCGAAGAAGGAGACGGGTCGGC
Organism: Candidatus Multivoraceae bacterium; assembly: GCA_965223385.1. GTDB lineage: Bacteria > Acidobacteriota > Thermoanaerobaculia > Multivoradales > Multivoraceae > JBCCLJ01. The sequence goes on from CBDCWR010000006.1 coordinate 47,258, forward strand.
TGCTGCTCGTGAACGTTCGCGCCGACCATCGTTCGTCGAAGTCGTACCTGCCGGCCGGAATCGTGACCTCGTCGGTGATCTGGAAGTCCTCGACGAGGCGCTCCGTCTGGTCGGCGACGCTGAGGCTGAACGAGTCGCCGCGCTGGGTGCGAAAGCCGAAGAAGTCGACCTCGTGCTCGCGCGACTCCATGAGCCCGCTCGTGTTGGAGACGTACTCGCTCTCCACTCCGAATCGCAGAGTGCGGATGAAGCCCTTGTTGATGAGCGGGTCCCACTCCACGTTCGGTTTGTAGCGCCGCACGTCGCGTCGCAGCAGGAATCCGATGCCGGGCTCGAAGCCGCCGGAAACCTGGGTCGCGTCGAAGGATGCCTCGAACCCGCGCGCCTCGTAGTTGAAGCCGATGCCGCCGGACCAGTCCTCTTCATCGGGCTCCGCGTCTTCGTCGTCGCTTTGCACGTAGTTGCCGTTGAAGCTGATCTTGTTGGTCGGCTTGTAGTCGAAGTCGACCCCGAGCACCTGGTTCTTGCCCGCGCCGCTCTCGCGACGATCGGTGTAGATGACACCCACGCTGGAGCGCTCACCCAGGTTTCGCTTGGCGCGCACCACGGCGAAGTTGGTCTGGCCGACCTCTTCGCCTTCGCTCGTGACGGCGGCCTCGGTCTGCACGTCCAGCACGCCGAAGTTCCAGCCACCGACGCGCCCGGTGTAGCGCGCACCCCAGTCCACGGGCACCGGGACGCCCTCGCTGTCGATGCCGATGCGTCGGGAGAAGAAGACCTTGAGGAGCGGGGCGCCGCCGCCGCCGCGCCCCCGCCCGAAGCCTCCGCCTCCCGGGCCAAACTCGAAGATGCCGGCGTTCTCCAGGAAGAACTCGCGCCGTTCCGGAAAGAAGAGGGAGAAGCGGGTGAGGTTGACCTGCTGCTGGTCGACCTCCACCTCGGCGAAGTCGGTGTTGTAGGTCAGGTCGAGCCGCGTCGAGCGCGTGACCCCCCACTTCACGTCGAGGCCGGCGTCGCCGTCTTCGCTCGTGCCGTCCTCCTCGGAGTCGACCGCGTTCGCCGTGACGAACGGTTTGATGTCGAGCTGCCTGGAGGGCAGGAGACCTTCGAGCCCGGTCAGCGTGCCGGCGAGAGAGATGCGAAACGAGCTGAAGCCGCGCGGGATGGGGGCCCAGAACGAGCCTTCGTTGGTGCGCGCGACGCTTCGGCGGATCTGCAGGCCCCAGGTCGTCTGTGTGGGGTCGAAGCGCAGGGTGGAAAAGGGGATCTCGAGCTCGGCGACCCAGCCCTTGTCGGTGCGTCGCGACACGACGTCCCACACTCCGTCCCACTCCCGGTTGAAGTCGCGCCCCTCGTCGGTGACGAGCGCGTCGCCCCTCGAGCCGTTCGGATTGGTCTCGAAGCGGAAGAAGTTCCTGCGGTCGAGGAAGGTGTCCAGCATGATCGAGATGCTGTCTTCACTGAAGAGCGACGCGTCGCGGCTCATCTGGTTGGCGATGACACGGTGCGGCTCGCTGTCTCGCGCATCGACGCCGATGTAGAGCGCCGACTGGGTGAAGAGCACACGGAAGAAGGTGTCCTGGGTCGCCGGCTCACCCTCGAGCGGGTCGCGCTGCACGAAGTTGGTTCCGACCTCGGCCTGCTGCCACTGTGGGTCGTCGAGCCGTCCGTCGATCCGCGGGCCTTCTTCGATCCTCACCGCGCGGATGGTCGGACGCTCCATCGACGCGGGGTCGCGGAAGCCGTCTCTTGCGGGCTTGCCCCACGTCGGTGCGGCGACGAAGAGAAGCACCCCGAGGCACATCCACGCCGCGCGGCGGCGAACGGAGATTCGTGGAGCGCGCAGAGGCGCAAGGTAGGAAAGGTGCGCTGGCAAGGTGAACCGGGAGACGCGGGAGCTCGGATGAGGTGGGAGTGGCGGGAATGGACCCGGCCGTAGGACGCCCGACCCGCGACTTTGTTTCACCGAGCGGGTCTGGGCGCGTCGGAGAAGGGTACGCCGCTGCTGCTTGCCCGGATCCGCCGGTTCACTGCTCGTGTCGGCACCGACAGAGATGCCGCGAGCATCACGTCCGGAACGGCTCTGTCAGAGGTGCCTGCGGAAGAGGGCGTGCACACGCTCCCAGTGGAGCTCGGAGGCGTACCGGTCGTAGCGCTCGCCGTAAGGCGGGGCATAGCCGTGGAGCGCGTCGGTGAGCCAGTCGAGCGTGTAGGTGACGCCCGCGTCGTCGAGAGCCTTCCGCATCACGGGCACGTCCTCGGGAGGCGCTGTCGGGTCGTTGTCGCACCAGCCGAAGTAGATCTCTGCCTGGACGGTGTCGAGCCCGAGGTGGGGCGAGTCCGGCGTGTCGCGCACCAGCCAGGCGCCGTGAATCGACGCCACGGCGGCCACGCGCTCCGGCATCGCGCGCGCGAGAGAGATCACGAGCCCGCCGCTCATGCAGAAGCCCACCGCGCCGATCTTGCCGTCGGCTGCGGCATCGTCCGCGTCGGCGATCGCCAGGAGCGCGTCGGCGTCGCTCAGGATGTTGGTGGGCGTCACGGTGCCCATGAGCTCCTGGCGCGCGTGCATGTCCTCGTCACTGGCGCCGAACTCCCGGAAGGGGCCGCCGCGGTAGAAGAGGTAGGGCAGCATGACGTAGTAGCCCGCCGTGGCCAGGCGTGACGCCATCTCGTGGAGCGCGGGCCGGATGCTCGGCGCGTCCATGAGGTAGAGCACGACGGGGTGTGGCCCCTCGTGCTCCGGGTGGTAGATGAAGGTCTTCATCTCCCCTTCGGGAGTGGTGATGTCGAGCTCGCGTTGGATCATGGTGGGGGAAGCTTGCCACAGGCCCTGCGCGTCCCCCTGCGGCTAGAGCTGCTTGCGCAGGATGATCTGTGGCCCGTAGCGGCTGGTCCGCCGGCCGACGGCCCCGAACCCGTGCGCGCCGTTGAGCGCGAGCATGCCCTGGTTCGAGTGCGCGGTGATCGTCTCGATCTCGCGGAAACCGGCCCGGCGCGTCCATTCGTGCTGCGCCTTCATCAGCGCAAGGCCGATGCCGCGCCGGCGCTGCGCGGGATGCACGCCGCCGAGCCAGCTGTAGTAGCGCGTTTCCGAAAGGGCGTAGCCGGCTTTGAACGCCACGGTTTCCCCGTCCTCCAGAGCCGTGAACACCGTCACCCTGGGCATGTGCGTGAGGCGCCACGACAGGTAGCGTCGCTGCTCCTCCTCGTCGTCTTCGAAGATGGTGGCGCTGAGAGGCGTCAACGTGTCGAGAAGCTCGTGAGAGAGCGGGGGCTCGTGCAGCACGACCTCGCACGTGGCGGGCGGCCGCTCCGGGTCGCGGAAGGCTGCGGCACTCGCTGCCAGCTCGGAGGTGGCTCCGAACTCCATCAGCTCGACCGGCGCCCCGTTCACCTCCACGAACGCCACCGTCAGGCCGTGGCTGGGGCTGTTGGGCTCGATCAGCACCTTCTGTCCCTCGAGCGCGGCGTCGAGGTCGTTCACCTCGAACGCGACGTGCGCAACCGTCTGCACGAGCTCCGGGTACGGCGCGTCGTCGTGGTAGCGCATCCACTGCAGCCCGTACGGGTTGTTCTCGTGATCCGAGACCGTGATCTTGAGGTGGGGTAGGTCGATCTCACCCTCGAAGCGGCTTTTCGTGGGGATGCCGATGTGGTTGAACTTCATCGTTCGATGCTTCCGCAGCCGCGTTCGCTCATGCAAGCGCCCGCCCCGATGAATCAAGGCGGACTTCTGGTCCGTCTAAGGAGGCAGAAGTTGTGATTCGAGTCGTCCCTTCGCCCGAGAGCAGGACGCCGCCGGTGTCGCGGCTCTCTTCGGCCCCGACGGCGCCATCTACTGGGAGAACCAGCCGCCGGCAAAAGGCACGGCTGCGCTCGAGGCCGCGTTTGCCCGCAGCTATGCCACGAGCGCAGGAGGCGAGGCAGGCTTCTCCGCCGACGAGATCCTCATGTCGGCCTCGGGCGACCTCGCCGTGGAGATGGGGAACTTCGACAACGGCGAAGCCGTGGGACGCTACGCCACGATCCATCAGAAGGTCGACGGCGCCTGGCGGGTGCACAGCGACTACTCGGTGAACACCGATCCCTCCGGTGGTGCGCCGGAGTGGGCGCGCACGGCGCTGCGGGCGTTCTACGAGGCGTACAACGCCGAGGACGCGGCGGGCCTGGCAGCGCAGTTCACGGAGGACGGCCGCGTGGGTGATCTCGAAAACGGAGCCAAGGGTCGCGCTGCGATCCAGACGTACTTCGAGGCCGAGTTCGCGGAGAACGACGTCACCTGCAACGGCGAGCACTCCGAGTTCATGCAGGTCGGCTCGGCGGCCGTCGGCTGGGGTGTGGACGTGTGCGAGCGTGTCGGCGAAGGCGGCGAGACGATCACGTCCTACGTGAACTGGCTGTCGCAGTACGAGCAACAGGCCGACGGCAGCTGGCTCACCGCGCGCGACATCGGCGAGACGATCGGTGGCGACGCGTAGGGCCGTCTCGCGCGCCGCGCGGGTCCAGTGAGGTCGGCCAGCAGGGTGGGCGCTCGGCGCCGGTAGAGTGGCGTGCGCGTGACGAACCTCACCGCAAAGCGACCCAGATCGATGCGCTCGGATACCAGGGACTGGCTCCGCTGCGGGCTCCTGCCCCTCGGCCTGGGCCTGGCTGCGTCTGCGGAGAACACCTGGGCGAACGGCTGGATCGGAGCGGGGTTGGGGTCACTTGCCCTGGAGCAGTTGGGCGAGACTCTGCGGGCGTCGCTCGTCATCGCGCTCGTGGCACTCACCGTGGGATGGCTCGGCGGATGGAGCGCCTCGCGCGCCCTTCCTCGCGTGTCGTGGGCGGGGAGCGTCACGACGCGCCTGTTGACCCTCGGCGTCGGCGCGGTGCTCTCGTGGAACCAGGCCCTGCCGTGGAGTGGGTGGCACCAGGTGCAGGCGGTCGGACTGGGAGAGGTGCCCCTGGTCATTCTTGCCGTGGCGCTGCTGGTGATTGCGGGCGTCGCGCTCCTGCTGCAGAGAACGTGGCGCGAGCCGCATCCGGTGCTTTGGCCGCGCTGGACGTTGCTGATGATGGCGATGGCAGCCCTCGTCGGCCTCGGAGTCGATCTCTCGCGAGAGCAGCCGGCGCCCGATGCACCGGATGTCCTCCTGGTCACGATCGACACTCTCCGTGCCGACCGGGTGGGGTTCGGCGGGGCCTCTCCTTCGTACACGCCCCACATGGACGCGCTGGCCGCGACGGGGATCGTCTTCGATCGCGCCGTGGCTCCCGCGTCGTGGACGCTGCCGAGCCTGGCGAGTCTTCTGACCGGACGTCATCCCCACGAGCACCGCGCGACGAGCTTCGGCTCTCGGCTGCCGCGCGCGCAGACGACCCTGGCCGAGGTGGCGCGCGACGCCGGCTACGCGACGGGTGCCGTGACGAGCCACGTCTTGTCGAGCCGGCGCTACGGTCTGGCGCAGGGCTTTCAGATGTTCTCCGATCGACACGTGGAGTCCCACCTCGAGATCTCGTCCCCGCGTCTGACCGACGTCGCCGTACGGTGGCTTGCAGGCGCAGGGGATCGGCCGGTCTTCCTCTGGGTGCACTACTTCGATCCGCACTCCTCGTATGTCGATCACGACGATCAGTCCATCGCTCAGACCGGCGTCTTCCGGTCGGCCTACCGGGAGAGCACTCTGCGGCACAAGGACGTCTCCGACGAGGAGCTCGCCCACGTCCTGGACCTGTACGACGAGGAGATCGCAACCACCGACGCGCAGATCGGCCGCCTCCTCGAGGCCTGGCACGCCCGAGAGTCGTCGCGCCCCGACGTCGTGGTCGTCACCGCGGACCACGGCGAGTTGTTCGGTGAAGGTGGCCGCTACGGTCACGGCTTCGCCGACCAGGAGGTCCTTGCAGTGCCGCTCGTGCTCAGCGGGACCTCGATCGCCTGGTCGCCAGAGCCGGTGTCCCGGGTGGTCGAGACCCGCGCCGTCGCCGGCACGTTGGCTCGGATCGCCGGCTTCCCGCGCAGCTCCATGAGCGACTCCACGAGTCTCCTGGACGATGTCGGGGAGCCTCGCCCGATTCTGGTGGAGGCGTCGTCGTCCACCGGAGATCGCGACGCGAGATGTGTCTACTTCGGCAACTACAAGTACATCTTCGACGAGCTCTCATCGCGGGAGGAGCTCTACGATCTGCGCCTCGACCCGGAAGAGCGGAACGATCTGCTCGAGGCGGGCGACCCGTCCACCGCGCAGCTGGCAGCCAAGCTGCATTCGTTCCTGAGGTCGACGGGCCCACGCGCACCGGGAGAGTCGGCCGGGAAGCTGAGCGGGGCCGAGGAGGAGTCGCTGCGCAGCCTGGGCTACCTGAACTGAACGATGGCTGCGTGAGCGTCAGCCGAACTGCTGCGCAGCCGGCACGGCCGGATCGTAGGCCTCGAGGCCCTCGCTGGTGAGGCGAAAGAGCGACGCGTCGGCGCGTGCGCCGTCGATGTCGAGAAACCCCACTGTGCCGAGCTGCGTGTCGTAGTGGTGTGGATAGGTCGGCGACCCGGGGTTCACGCACAGGATGCCGTCGATCTCCTTGACGATCGCCTTGTGCGAATCGCCGGAGACGATCACGTCGGGCCGCTTCTCGGGGAAGAAGCGCTCCAGGAAGTGGGCGAGCTGGAGCCGCGGCGAATTGCTCGGCTCCACCGGGATGAAGTGGGTCAGGCCCACCGTAACCTGCTCGAACTCGAGGGTCCACGCATGACGTGCGCGGGGGTCGTCCGGCTGCCGGACCCGGCCCCCTTCGCCGTCGTCGCCGTTCCCGCGCGCACAGAAGACCGGCGCGATGCGCTCGAGCTCGTCGAGGAGTGCGAAGTCGTGCACGTCCCCACCATGCAGGATGTGGTCGACGCCATCAAACGCCTCGAACACGTGCGGCCAGAGCTCCGAGCGCGACTCGGGCAGGTGTGTGTCGGAGAGGAGACCGAGGCGGAGGGGCATGGCGAGGGGGTTCGTTGCGGGCGGGCAGGACTCTACCCGACGCGTCCGGCTAGCGCGGCAACGCGAAGACGAAGAGGCTGCTTCCTCTGGGTACCTGCACCTTCTTCACCACGTCGGGTGCGCCGCTCCCCGTCGCAACGGCGATGTACTGGCGCCCGCCCACGGCGAAGCTGATCGGGTAGCCGACCACCGCGGAGCCGAGGTTCACCTCCCACAGGATCTCCCCGGTGTCGTCGTCGAAGGCGCGAAATCGGCCGTAGCCGTCACCGCCGAAGACGAGGCCGCCGGCCGTCGCCACGAGCGAAAGGGTCCACGCCTCCTGCTCGTGGAGCCACCGCGTCTCGCCCGTCGACGCGTCGATGGCCCGGACGGTGCCCTGGTGCTCCACGCCCGGGGCGAGCTCCTGGCGCGCGGCGAGCGAGTAGATCTCGAGGCCAGCCTGCCCGCCTTTCGTGAGCGCTCGCGCGCGGCGGCTCTCGAAGTTGCGCGTGGCGAGCATCGTGGCGCACGTGTTGCGCAGCGGGAAGTACATCGTGTTGTTGATCGGGTTGTAGGAGCCGGCCTCCCAGTTCTTGCCGCCGGTCCACGTCGGGCACACGTGCACCTCCTGCTCGATCTCCTCGAACACGATCTCCCGGTTGATCCGAGGCGCACCCGTGCGTCCGTCGATGTCCTGGATGACGTTCTGCGGCACGGTCGGGTTGGCCCACAGGAACTCGCCGGTCGCGCGGTCGAGCGTGTACACGATGCCGGTCTTGCCGGGAATACCGGTCACCACCTTGCGCGTCTCGCCGGGCGTGAGGCTGGGGTTGATCCACGCAACCTCGTCGGGGTCGGGTGCGACCCGGGTCTCCACGAGCATGCGCTCGAACGGATGGTCGAGATCCCAGGAGTCGTTCAGGTGCTGGTAGTACCAGCGGATCTCGCCGGTCTCGATGTCCAGTGCGAGGGTGGAGTTGTGGTACAGATGCGACTTGTCGGTGCCGCCGAGCAGGAACTTGGGTGCCGGAGACGTGACGGAGGTTCCGGCGAAGACGAGGCCGAGCTCCGGGTCGTAGCTCGGCACCATCCAACTGCCCACGTGCTGCCGGTCTTCGTACGCGACGTCGCCCCAGGTCTCGTCACCAGGCTCCCCCGGGGCCGGGATGAGGCGCCGCCGCCACGCCTCATCGCCCGTCTTGGCGTCGTGTGCGGTGATGATGCAGGCGTCGGGTCCGCCCCAGGGTCGGCAGCTGCGTCCGGAGATCGCGAGCCCTCCGGCGATGATCGGCCCGGAGCTGTGTGTCGCCGACTGCGTCTCGTAGTCGAGGATCTTCGTCTCCCAGACCGTCTCCCCGGTCAGGGTATCGAGCGCGAAGATGAAGTTGTCGTCGCTCGTGTTGATGATCGTGCGGCCGTAGATCGCCAGGTTGCGGTTGTTGCGCGCGTTGAACCCCACCCGGGCGTAGATGCTCTCCGGCAGCTCGCGCTCGTAGCGCCAGTGGCGATCGCCGGTGGCCGCGTCGAAGGCTTCGATGATGTCGCTCACCTGGGGCACGAAGAGCATGCCGCCGTAGGCGAGCGGCGTGATGTCGCTCGTGCCTTCGGCGAGTGGCCGCGTCCAGACCAGGCCCAGCTTCCGGACGTTGCTGCGGTCGATCTCGGAGAGCGGGCTGAACCCCCACGAGTCCTGCGTACGCCGCCACATGAGCCAGTCGCCAGGAGCAGGGCTCTCGAGCATCGCGTCGGTGACCGGCGGAAAGTCGGAGGGCTGGGCAAAAGCGCTCACGCTGAGGAAGAACGTGACCACAGCGAGGAGACACGCGTCGCTTGCGAGCCCGAACGAGCTGGGGCGAGTGGTGTCCGTGAGCCGTGCGCTGCGCATGGGCCGACCGTCCTTCTCTTCGGGGTCCCGTCAGGTACATCTGCGGGGGTCTGGATTGTGGTGAGGGCGTAGGAGCGTAGCATCTGGCTTGACTCGGACGTTGGGGTTCGGGCCAACGCACGTCCGCTGGGGCGCTCAGCTCGTCCCTCGTTTGACCGAGGAGGACACGATGCCGATCGATTTGGAGGAGCTCGTCGAGAGGTTGGAAGACCGTCTCCCGTGGATCAGTGACGCCGAGCCGCAAGAGCCGCACGGATTGGCCATCGAAGAAGGCGACTCGGAGGACGATGCCCCGGTCCTGGAGCGCGCGCGGCTGATCCGATGTGAATGCTGCACGGCGGTCCTCGGTCACCTCGCGCCGGGAGTCGAGGTTCCGGGTGTCCGCGTCCTCGTCCGTGTCGAGGTGCGCGACAACGAGTCAGGCGACGAGTCGTCAGGCCTCCGGCGAGCTCGGCTGCACGTGGCGAAGCCGAACAACGGCGGCGGGCTTCAGATTCTCGGCAACCTAACGGGCGACCAGCTCGTGTGGATTCCGAGCCGGGAGGAGTCCCGCCAGTCGAGATCCCGCAAGGTGTCGCACGACTTCAGCGTTTGCATTCCGTGCTCCGCGATCAACAAGGAGCGTGAGTTCCTCCTCGTGCTGACACAGTGGGATCACGCGGGAAATGTCTCGACGCAGTTCATCCAACTACGGGTGCCTCGAGATCACTATGAGCGGTGCTGCGCGGGTGCACCCTACGAGCTCCCGCCGATGGGGAGAGAGCCAGAGGATCAGAGTGACCGACCCCACGGCGAGCCAGAGGACTGCCCGTGCTTCGTTCGTGTCTACTACGTACCGGTCTCCACGTGGTGGCTCACTCTCGTGGCAGACTTCGAGCTCGAGAACCCCCACGACTACGACTGGTATCACTCGGCGCTCGAAGTGCAATACCGGGACGGGGACGGGGTCTGTCGCCGCTTCGTGTTGGAGATGCAGTCACCCTCCTCGAGCTCCCCGACGGTGGGCCAGCTCACAACGCGCCCTGTGAAGGGGAGTGACGAAGAGGACAAGCTCGATCTCGACTATTCCCTCTGGAAGGTAGAAGACGGCAAGGTCGAAGACGAAGAGACCGCTCTCTGGACGATTCTCGTGTCGCGGGACTGCGCCAAAGCTCGGCGGATCGTCGAGCTCTTCGAGAAGGTACCCCTGGACCCCTACAACTCGTTCGACGAGGGTCGCGACCCGAAGCGATGGACCAGTAATTCCTTCGTGTACTGGCTGTTGAAGGAAGCGGGTGTGAATGCCCGGCGCATTCCAGGGCCTCCCGATGGAGGGCGCACGCCTGGCTGGCCACGCGGCCGTCGCGTCTCCTGACGACGGAGAAGGCTGCGAACGCCTCACATCACGCGAGGCCTTGGCCCGCTGCTAGCATGGTCGACCCCGGACCCAAGACGTAGCACTGCTCCGGCGGCGGCAGCCGCAAGAGTCCTGAGAGGAGTCGACGCATGAAGACACGGATGCCTCGCAAAGCCTCGTTGTTCCTCCTTGCCGCTGCGGCGGCGCTCACCGTGGCCACGGCACCGCTGGTTGCCGGCATGACGCTCGGCGACGGCCAGACCACCGGCAAGGTGCCGGTCCGGTCCGCCGGCCCGCTCGCCTTCAGCCCGGACGGTGTGCTGTTTCTGGGCGACTCGCTGTCGGGCGCGCTTTTTGCCGTCGACAGCTCGGGTGACGCCGGCTCGCCGGGCGCGATCGCGCTCGACGGGGTCGACGCCAAGGTTGCAGCGCTGCTTGGTAGCCCGAAGGGCGAGATCCGCATCGTCGATCTCGCCGTGCACCCGAAGAGCGGGCGCGCCTATCTTTCGGTCGCCCGCGGCAGTGGCCCGGAGGCCCAGGCGGCGGTCGTGACGGTCGATGCGTCGGGAAAGGTCGATCTCTTCTCGCTCGACCAGGTCACCTACTCGAAGCTCGAGCTGCCGAACCCTGTGGGTGAAGAGGCCAAAGACCGGCGCGGGCGTCCGCTGCGCATGCAGGCGATCACCGACATCGCCTACGCGGGGGGCAAGGTGCTGGTGGCCGGGCTCTCCAACGAGGAGTTCTCGTCGCGCATGCACACGCTCGACTTCCCCTTCAAGGCGGCGAAGGCTGGAGCGGGGATCGAGGTGTACCACGGCGCCCACGGCAAGTGGGAGACCCACGCGCCGGTGCGCACGTTGACCACCTACGACATCGGCGGCACGGCGCACGTGCTGGCGGCCTACACCTGCACGCCCCTCGTCACGTTCCCCGTCTCCGACCTCACCGACGGGGCGGAGGTGCGCGGCACGACGGTCGCCGAGCTCGGCAACCGCAACCGGCCGCTCGACATGATCGTGTACAGCGAAGGCGGGCAGGACTACGCACTCATGGCCAACAGCAGCCGCGGCGTCATGAAGGTCGACTTGTCGTCCATCGAGCAGCAGGAAGGCATCACCAGCCGGATCGCCGACAAGGCGGGACTCAAGTACGAGACGATTGCCGAGCTCGAGAACGTCACCCAGCTCGATCGGCTCGACGCGAGGCATTCGCTCCTGCTCATCGAGAGTGACAGCGGCGCGAAGCTGCAGACGGTGCCGCTGCCGTAGGCGCCGAGGCGCGGCGCGTGGGTTCGCTTCGAGGTCCTCGGATGTCGAACCACGTGCCGCATCCTCTTCGCTGTGCCTCGTTCGCAGGCGTGGCGCTCGCTCTCCTGACGGTGGGCTGCGCGGGCGAGCCGCAGGTCGCTTCGCTGCACTTCGACGAAGACCGTGGCGCGGTGTGGGCGGTGCTGCCCGAAGAGCTCGTGGACGAGCTGGGGGCGCTCCCTGTCGGTCGCGATGCGTCGCAGGCGCTTCGGGTCGAGGTGTTGGGTGAAGCCGAGGAGATGAGGGTCGACCGGGTCTTCGTGCACGGCACCGTGGCGCTCGAAGGAACCGCGCTGGCGTTCGAGCCCAGCTTCCCGTTCATGGCGGGAGTGCGCTACCTCGCCTCGCTCGACGGCGACGTGCTCGCGGAGTGGTCGAGGTGCCCGGGTTCGTTCGCGAGCGCGACGCTGGAGTTTCGAATCGAGCCCGAGATGTCGACGAAGCCGGAGGTGATTGCCGTCTACCCCAGCGGGCCCGTCCTGCCCGAGAACCTCCTGCGCATGTACGTGCACTTCAGCGAGCCGATGCGCCAGGGTGTGGCGTGGGACCACCTGCGCCTCGAGGACGAGCGCGGGCAGGAGATCGAGCTGGGCCTGCTGGAGCTCGACCACGAGCTCTGGGACCCCTCGGGGACGCGTCTGACCCTGCTCTTCGACCCCGGGCGGATCAAGAGCGGGCTCGTTCCCAACCGCGAGGTGGGCCGGCCGCTCGAGGGGCAGCCGTCGTTCTCCCTGGTGCTCGACGCGGCCTGGCCGAGCGCTGCGGGTGAGACCCTCGGCGCCCAGCACCGCAGCACCTTCGAGGTGGGTCCGGCGGATCACGAGCAGCCGCGCCCCGAGGAGTGGGTCCTGCGGCTGCCCACGGTCGGGAGCCGCGAGCCGCTCGTGATCGCCCCGGGCCAAGTGCTCGATCGAGGGATGCTGGCGAGGTCTCTGCGCGTCGAGCTCGAACAGCAGGTCTTCGCAACCTCTCTCCGAGTGGGCCGGGGAGGTCCGGGAGAGCGCACCCTCGAGCTGTTCCCCGAAAGGCACTGGATCGCGGGCAGCTACGAGCTGCGGGTCGACCCCCGCCTCGAGGACCCTTCCGGCAACAGCGTCCGGCGTCCGTTCGAGACGGACCTCGAGGAGGAGGAGAGCGCGACGTCGAGCAACGCGGAATGGAGGACGGTCCGCTTCGAGCTGGTGTCGTCGTAGCGAAGCCGTGGTCCCGCCTGATCAGGGCAGCTCGCAGGGCACTCCGAGATCGTCCATCGTCTTGCGGTACCACTCGATCACCTCGGGGTGGTACGGAATGCCCATCTCCCGGCGCTCGAGCTCGGCCTCGTGCTCGGGGATGCCGGGGTAGACCACGCGCTCCTCACCGGGTGCCGGCTTGCACTCGAGCAGCGCGCGGAGGTACTCGTCCTGGTCGGCCTTGAAGGTGGCCAGGTCGGAGAAGGTCTCGACACGGAAGGCCATGAACACGTGCGACACGCCGGCGCGACGGAAGGGTCCGCCACCGGTGCCCGCGAGCATGGTGGTGAGGGTCTCCACCATCATGGAGAGCCCGTAGCCTTTGTGCGACCCGATCTCGCGTGTGCCGCCGAGCGGCAGCATCATGAACCCCTCGGGCACCTCCGCCTCTTCCATGATGGGGGCGCCGTCTGCGTCGCTGATCCAGCCCGGCAGCACCGTGCCGCCGATGCGTTTCAGCAGCGAGATCTTGTTGCCCGCGACCGAGCTCATCGACGCGTCGAAGATGAACGGCACCTCCTGGCTCGAAGGGACAGCGATGCCGAGCGGGTTGAGGCCCAGCATGCGCTCCGCGCCCTGGGTGGGGGCCACCAGCACGCCACCCGTAGTCATGGACATACCGATCATGTCGTGCTCGAGCGCCATGTGGGCGTAGTAGGCCGATGCGCCGTAGTGCCCGCCGTTGGATGCGTTGAGCACGGCGACGCCGGTGGTCTTCGCGCGCTCGATCGTCTCCTCCATGAAGGCACGGCCCTGTGCGAGGCCGAGGCCCTGTTTGCAGTCGTAGCGCATCGCGGCGCCTTGGTCCTGGGTCTTCTCCGCGACCGCCTTCGGGTCAAGGTGACCCTCGCTGAAGAGCCAGACGTAGACCCGCATCATGTTCGACACGCCGTGGGAGTCGATGCCGCGGATGTCGGCGTAGAGCAGCACGTCGGCCGAGGCGGCCGCGTCGGTCTCGGACATACCGAGTGCCTGGAAGACGTCCTCCGTCGCACGGCGCATGTCGGCCTCCGGAACTCGCACGGCGATGTCGTCGGGTACCTTGAACTGTTCGAGCATGGAGGGGCTCCTGGCCGCGCGCACGCAGGCTCGCGAGGGTCAGCAGGTCTTTGTGGGGGAGAGTCGCGGCATTGTGTCGGTGGAGGGCAGGTGCAGGCTACTGTGAGCGGGCCAGAAGACGATGGGGAGGGGCCTCGATGGCGCGACGGGTGTGGCGGTCGAAAGAGTGCGGAGAGTTGCAGGGGTGGCTGGCGACTCGGCCTCACCCTGCTGTGCGGCCTCGCATTTGGTGGCTGCAACGTCTACTACGGCCTCTTTCAGGGGACGCCGCTTCCGCCCGAGATCGTGAACGCCGTCGAGCCCGACGAGCGGGTCCTCGGAATCTCCCACTGGGACATGTCCGACCCGTTGAAGCCGTCGACGGAGATCCGGTGCGAGCTCGGTCGGCCCTTCATCACGACAGGCGCGAAGCTCCTGACAACCGCTCGACCTCTCGCGAACGTTCGACTGGTGGGTGTCCTCCTGATCTCCCAGTCGGGCTGGGTGATCTACACGAACGACCAGCGTCTGAGCCCGAGCGGACCCCCGGTCCGCAAGCAGCGCCTCGACCGCGCGCTGGCCGAGACCCTGGCGGAGGATGTGTTGGCCGAGCGTCCGCTGGCTGCGCTCGGCCACCTCCAGCGACGGAGTCGGAGCGAAGAGACGTACCTGAACCCCTGCTTCGACCAGCCCGACGGGCCCGCGCGCCTGAACGCCGAGGCGGAGGAGAGGCGAATGGTCGCGGAGTTCCTCCACCAGATGGAGCTTGCCTCTGCGGAGAACGATGGCGAGCGAAGGTAGGGTCGTGGGCGATACGGTCCTCGAGTCGCTGACAGGGGTGTTCGTGTGAGCGCGCCACGGCGAAGCGATTCCGGACAGGTCGCTTGAATCGAGGCGGAAAGTAGTAGGGCTTCGACTTTCATTCGCACTAGGAAGTGCCGACGGAATCCGAAGCCACTTCTTCAAGAGCGACCTCGCGGGCTACGCGGCCTGGCTCGAGCGGATGGAGAGCGAGTTCCCGGGTGACCTGGATCCGAGTCTGCCGGGCGCGCTCGCCCGACTTCGCGAGGGAGGGCCCGCAGTGCTCGAGGTGTCGACGGGGAGGGATGCGTGGGAGATCGATCGTCTCCTCGACGGGTTCTACGGCCTCTACTGTGACTTCGAGAGGCCCGATTTCCTTCGGTCCTTTGACGACCTGGTGAGACTCCACGAGTACGAGCGTGCCGGTCGCTACCTACCCGAGCCGTTCAGGGAGCTCTGGGCCTACCTGCAAACCGGGAGAGCTGTCGGGCGCGACAGCCGTCGTTTCCCCTACGAATCAGAGGACGGCGAATACCGACTCGGCTACTGGACGGCCTCCGAGTGTGTCGAGCTCCTTGGAGCGATCGATCCGCCGCGGATGGGCTTCTGGACTGATCCCTCGTCCGAGGAATCTGTCGTCGCCGCTCGCGTGGCTCTCCGGTCCGCGATCGACGAGGGTCTCGGCCTCATCTTCGCCGCCGGCTGAGGAGCAGGTTCTCCCACCGCGACCTACGGCCGCCCATGCCTCCGTGTCAGCGGGCTGTAGTAGTTCTTCCCCTCGATCCCGTTCTTGCGCATCGCGATGCCGGTCAGGCACTCCTGCACGAGGCGGTTGGCGTTGAGCGCGGTGGTGTAGCCAGGATCGACGAGCGGGTTGAGCTCCACGAGCTCGAAGCCGACGAGGTTGTTCTCCGCGCACAGGCGACGGATCAGCGGGAACATCTCGCGCGGGTAGAGGCCGCCGGGCTCGGGGGTTCCGGTGCCTGGCGTGAACGCCGGGTCGAGCACGTCGATGTCGAGCGACACGTAGAGGTACTCGGGGCCATCGCTCGCCTCGGCGAGCACCTTCTTCATGACCTTGTCCCAGCCGTCGGCTTCGATCTCGGCCATGGTGTGGTAGCGGAAGCCCTGCTCGCGCATCCAGCGGAAGCCGTCCTCTCCGGGCCAGTAGCCGCGCAGCCCCACCTGGATGTAGTTCTTGCCGAGCACGTGCCCCTCTTCGATCAGTCGCCGGATGGGCCGGCCGTGGGAGATGAGGTGCCCGTCGCTGCTCGCCCCGGCGTCGTAGTGGGCGTCGAAGTGGATGACGCCGACGTTCTCCTTGCCGTACACGTCGGCGATGCCGGCCACGTTCGGGTACTCGATGGAGTGATCGCCTCCCACCACGAACGGAATCGCCGTCGTATCAGCGATCTCGCGCACCATGCGGCGGATTCCGGGCATGCTGTTCTCGAGGCTGAGGAAGTCGACGGGCGCGTCGCCGTAGTCGACCACCCGGAGGTCCTTCCGCCAGTCGACCATCACGTGCATGTGGGGCTCGCTGAAGTTGCCCCAGCCGCTGTAGATGTCGGAGCCGCGGAAGTTCTTCGGCCCGAAGGCGGCGCCGCGCATGCCGGAGCCCATGTCGACCGGTGCGCCCATGATCGCAACGTCGACGGAGCCGGCGATCAGGTCTTCCTGGGTGAACGCCACCGGCAGGTGGAAGAAGGTTGGGATGCCGGTCCAGCCCAGGCCACCCTGGAGGCGCTGGATGTCGATCGGACCGGGCTCGCGCGTCGCCTCGCTCCCGAAGTCGCGCATGCGTCCCCAGGGGTCGCGGAGCCGCCGCTCGCCGTCGCCCGCCGGGTCGACCACGCCGGTGCGGGGTTCGGGAGGAAGAACTGGCTGAGGCCCGGTGACCTGTGGCTCACACGCGAGCACTCCAACCGCCAAGGCGGAAACCAAGTGGTTCCGCGAAGGCTTCTGCCTACTCATGACGATCCCTCCTTGAGTAACGGAAGCACTCAGTGTGTCAGGCGGCGCCTCAGTCCAGAACTCGGTTGCGCCATAGTAGCCGTGGTTGTTCGAGGCGCTTGGTGCAGCTGTTAGCAGGACCAGACCGTCTCGCTCTGCCTAGCTCTACAGGGTTCAAGTTGGCACCAGCCGGACCCAGGCATGGAGTGGCGGAGAAGGGAGAGAACCGAGGGCGCAGAGATACGTCGTTCTGTCCGTCCATTGGAAGTAGGCAGGTCCGCCTCGCGGGCAAGGACTTCAACGAGCTCGCAAGAAACGCCCACTCCTCACTAGTGAGGTAGCGACATTCATGACCCCTACCGTGAGAGGCTGATGTCGACTCCAAGCTACTTCCAATCCCCTGGTCTCGATGAAGCAACTCGTCAGTTCATCCTGACGGATGCTGCGCTGTCGATCTCCAGATCCCTAGCGAATGTCAAGAGCACTACGGGCGACAAGAGCAGATGGCTAGCGGCGGTTGCTGGCTCCAAGCTGTCTGGCCGATCTCCGGTAGCCTCGGTGAGGCAGGATTCTCGCAGTTTGGGCCTGTCTGCGCTTGGACTAAGTTGGCTAGCGAAGGCCGTCGTAAGGAACACTGGAGAATTGGATGGGGGCTCCCAGCGTCTCTTGGACGCGCACCGCGAGTTGGACCCCTTAGAGAGAAGAGACGCTCAGCTAGTAGCTACTGCATCAAGGGCAATCGAGGGGCTGTCTCTTCTCTTTCCGTGGCAGGAGGACGTTGCGTCTAGCACTCCAACTGACCTGCTGGAACTTGCTCGCCTAGTTCGAGAGTGCGGGGATTCGGAAAGTACGGTTGCTTGCTGCTTGTCAGCGATCAACCTCCGAGTCGTGTCGCAAGACAGCGAGCGGCTTCTTCGTGCAGCGGTCGGCGAGCTCGTGTGCGAAGGCAATCTTGCGGCCACCTGCATGGCCTTTTCCTCTCTAGCGCTTGAAGTCTGTCTCTCGGCTGACGACAGTCCGGGCAGGCGCAGAGAAGCCTTCGATCTAACGGAGCAATCCTTGATTGCTTTGAGGTATGTTGGGAAGCCGGGCGCCGGATTCCTTGAGACGATGGAGTCCCGGGCGGGAGCCACGGACTACTTGAGATCGCTTTCGATCCTGGGACTGCGGGCTGACGACCTGCCTGCGACGGAGGGCCATTCAGTAAGCGACCAGATGCTGAGAGCCGGCACGTGGCCGAGCTGGCCCAGTCAGCCGGCTGAGTGGTTTGGAATGATCGCTCAAGGTGGCAGCGCTGTAGCTACGTTTCTTGAAAACAACCGACTCGCTGCTGCGGGAGAGACTCCTGCGATGGCTCCTCGAACTCTGTGGTCTTCGTGGGATGTCGAGCACCCTTCGCTCCTTCGGTGCGTTCCTCACAACCGGTCGCTGCTGAAGCTAGGAGAGCAGCGCCTCTCCGACTTCCTTCTCGACCTGATACACGAGTTGACTCACGTCTACTCCCTAATGGGCGCACTTGGCCTTGCGACATTGGGGGCTCGGTTTGCGATCGCTGATCTTGAAGTCACGAAGTGGGCAATCCGGCTAGGAGACGGAGCGGGCGGGATCCCTGACCTTCGCGTCGTGGGGTCACGGTGTCCCTTGGACGGCGCCCACGTCGGGCTCCTGCTCAGGACCGAACAGCAGCTCGAGATCGCATTGAAGATCCGAGCAATTGAGTCAACGTGGAGTTGCTGGCTAGAGGGCATCGCGGTGTTCGGTGAGCTGGCCCCGGACCCCCTGCTTGATGAAGAACGGACCACACTAACAACCCCCGTGGTACTCAACTTCTTGGACCACCACAGAGCAGAAGGTGCCAACCAGGAAGATGTCAAACGGGAGATAGCCGAAAGCTACGAAAGTGCTGAGCGTCTAGTCTCGGCCGCGATCAAGACGTCAGGAAAGTACCGCCTGCGCTCGTACTTGGATAACCCAACGAGTCCCTATCCGTACGGCTATGTCTTGGTCAGGAGGCTTGTAGCAACTTGGAGAAGCAGGCTAGATGAGGGTCTGAACGGGCTAGATGCCTTCAACATGCTCCTAGCCGTAACTACGAAGACCGACGACTTGATCCCCGACCTGTCGTTGCCGCTGTCGAGATTCAAGGATGAGGCTCGCACCAAGTTGATCGAATGGTATGGGCGAATGGTGAGGCTCACGGATGAAGAGCTTCGGAAGCTAAGGCGGTCGACGCGTGATGATCATCCAGATGCTGGTGTAGCAGTACTGATGGAGGGCCTGGCGAGCGTCTCCGACCTGCCGGAAGAGCGGACGGACGGAGAGAGTCTTCTCGCTTCGTGGCGAGATGAGGCAATAGCCTCGCTGACAGGACTGAACGACGTCACTAGTCGCTTCGGCGTAGAGACGGGCGCGTTTGTTGACCTGCTCTCTGTTGCGACTGCCGCAATCGAGGATGGTAGGCAGGAAGGGAAGTCCCCCAACCTGGCGGAGTCTACGGCCCTGTTTGTACTCAACGAGCGCATGGTCCTCCCGGTCGCTCGGGCCCGGTGCGCGTTCTGGATGTTTAGAGCGGAGAGAAGGATTGCTTGCCTGCTGAGAACCGCTGAACCTGAACAAGGTCAGTACGACGCGTCTTACGACCTGCGGTCGATCGTCGTGCCGGACGCGTCCTTCCGAAATCTGATCGAAGAGTGGGAACGGCTCCCCACGAGGCGAATCCTAGTTACCCGAGTCGTGGATCTTGGACGTTGGGATCCCGAGTCAGATTCTGTCCGCCCCGGTGGAATTGGCCGCCATTTCTATGTCTATTCGTATGGCGAGTGGTGCCATGTGGAACCTGCCGGCTTCGGTTCCGGAACCCAGATGGTGATTCCGGAGGAGGTCCAGGCGGCGATCGCCAGGAGAATAGGTGCAAGAAGTGATCGCCGGACGTTTCTCGAGTTGATTGAAGACCAAGATGCACTCGCCCGAGACGCCTTGGAGTGGGTCGAGAAGGAAACTCGCTGGCACGACGACGCGCTGGGCACACCGATAGATGTCGAACCCTTGGCGAGACGGATTGAGAAGCTCGCCAGAGAGCTCTCGGAAGTCGATGTCGACGAGGGCAGGGCCGGACGCGCTCTGGCCCGCGACGTGTATACGAGCTTGGGCCTGGAAGCCGGGCCCGACCTCTCGAACGTACTCGCGAGGTTGAGTAGAGACGGGAGCCTACAGGCTTGGCTGGAGGCAGTGCTCTGGTCCGGTCTTGAGCCGAGTCGGGCCAGTTGGGAGGATGAGTCCCTGTCAGGAAGCACCGGCCAAGGGCAGCTATTCTGCCGAACGGGCCGCGGGTGGGACTTCGCTCCGCTTTCTAAGGAGACAGCATGAAAACCGTAGTTGTGGCTCGCCATCGGGCGATTGAGACGGCACTAGAAGCAGCGCGCCATGGGGGTGAAGAGGCCGTGGGCAAAGAGGGCGGTGCCCTCTACACGGTGAGAGATGCCGGAATACGTGGTCGGTTAGAAGAGGTTTGGGATCAGGTTGAACGGGCTTTGCGCTCCGGCTTCGAGCGGGGGAAGGACGGCGCCCAGTCTTTGTTCGCAGAAGCCGTTTCGGCGGTTGAGAAGCTACTGCAAGACGTAGGATCCCAGAGCGCCGAGATACACGGAGCCCTACTCGAACGGCTCGCCCGGTTCGTTGAGGCTTTGATCGAAGATGCTCTAAGTCGAGTGCCGATGACCGTGGAAATCGCAGGCCAGCGCTTCGCACTAGAGAGCGTAGAGATCAGTCAGAAACTGCTCGCGAGCGGATCCATCAAGATGAATCTGTCCGAGGCCTTCCTGGTGGCTTCACAAGGCGAGATCGAGGTGAGAGGAAGCTACGTGCAGAAGTAAGGACGTCTCGTAGCAACCAGGAGCGGTTTTTGGTTCTGGGTCGGTCTAGCTGGCGGCGTGAGCCGGAGAAGCGGCGGTGCGTCTTGAGGTGTCGATTGTGGGGCGTTTGTTCCGCAAGTGAGCCGTCGGTGGGTTGTGGCGCAGTCGAACCGATTGGTGCGGTCTGTGCTTGGAGTAGCCCGACTATGAGGCGCCACGGACGGTGCTCGGATCTCTGGCCTGCCTGGAGTGGACGCTAGATTCGATAGAGAACGTCTGGCGCGGTAGGGTTGAGAACCGGCACCCCGAGTGCTCCGCCTTCAACTTTGAGATGACACCCATGCGAGGAAATCCGAGCCGACTCGCAGCATCTCTTTTGCTGGTTCTCATCCTCGGATGCCAGAAGGGGAGGTCAGAGCGCCCGACCGGGCAAGCGGATGCGCCCACCACCGTGGCGGGCGCTCCCACTCGCGCGCAGACCGAGGACGGGCTCTTCATCTCTTGGCGCGAACACCTCATCGACGACGAGTCGATCTCCGGCGTGCCGATCAGCGGCGCGGACGGCCTGGAGATGGGAGACCTCGACGGCGACGGGCATCTCGACATCGTGTCGGTGCACGAGTCGGACACGAAGTACGACGGCACCCCCGACGGGCACGTGCGGCTGGCGTTCGGCACGGGCGACCCGCTCCGGTGGGAGCTCGCCACCCTCGGCGAAGGCGAGGAGGTGGGGGCCCCTGAGGACGTGACCCTCGCCGATCTCGATGGCGACGGCGACCTGGACGCGGTGGTGGCGTGCGAGCTGGCGCATCTCATCGTCTTCGAGAACCCCGGGGCCGACGCGGAGGCCCTCCGGACCGGGGAGTGGCCGCGGACGGTTGTTTCGCCCACGCAGAATCGGGGCTCCTACATCCGCGTCTTCGCGGCCGACTTCGACCGCGACGGCCGCCCCGAGATCGTCACTCCCAACAAAGGGGCACAGAGCCCCGATCGGCAGAGTGACGCCACCTTCCCGATCTCCTGGTACGACGTCACCGACGACCCGTTCTCGGGCCAGTGGACAGAAAACGAGCTCACTCGCGTGATCTGGCCGATCAACTCCCAGCCGGTCGACCTCGATGGCGACGGCGATCTGGACGTGGTGGGTGGATCCACCGGCGAGGGACGGATCTTCTGGTTCGAGAACGTCACCGAAGATGCCATCGCGTTCACGGAGCACCGGGTCGAGATCGAAAGCCCGATCGCAACTCCCCCGGAGCGCCGTCCGCCGCACGCGGTGGACTCCCCGGCGCTGGTCAACGGCTTCAACATGGCGTTTCTCGATCTCTCCGGCGACGGGCGGCTCGACATTGCGCTGCGCGAGTACAGCGGCGAGCTGGTCTGGCTCGAGCAGCCTCCGACGCCCGACGGTCTCTGGCGCCTCCGGGTCATCGGCACGTTGCGACCGGACAACCTCGTCGGCTTTGCGGCCGCCGACATCGACGGCGACCGCGATCTCGATCTGTTTGGCGGCGCCTACAGCTCGGGGGAGCGCGCCTTCGATGGCGATGTCGCGGTCGATCAGGCGCTCGGCCGCCTCGCGTGGTTCCAGAATCCGGGAACTGTGGACGGCGTGTGGCAGCGTCATGACGTCTCGCGGCGCAAGCGCGGCATGTTCGACAAGTTCATCGCCCGCGACATGGACGGGGACGGCGATCTCGACTTCGTGGGGACGCGAGGCAACAGCCTGCCCTACGACGGTGTCTTCTGGCTCGAGCAGGTGCGCAGCGAGACGCCGGTTCCCGTGTTTTCGCAGGCGCGCGAGTCGGAAAGCGAGCAGATGCCGCTGCCGGAGTGAGTCGCTGTGTGACCGGGACGGACGAAGTGTCCGAATCTCCGTTCTGGTACCGTTAGGAGTCGCCCCACAGCACAGTTCAGACCGCGTCCGCACATGAGGCGCGATCGCCGCTGGCCCCTCGCGGCCCTCGGCGCGGCTCAGGAAGAAGAAGGAGACCTTCTTTGAGACATCTGCTCGTTCTTGCCGCCTGTCTGCTTGCGCTTCCCGCTGTCGCTGCTGCAGCCGTTCCGGCCGAAGCACCAACCTACACGAAAGACATCGCACCGCTCTTCTTCGAGAAGTGTGTGACGTGCCACCGCCCCGGCGAGGTGGCCCCGATGTCGCTGCTCAGCTACCAGGAGACACGCCCGTGGGCCCGCTCGATCGCGCGCCAGGTGGAGAGCCGCCGGATGCCTCCGTTCAGCCCCGAGTCGGACAGGGTGAAGTGGCAGCACGACATGTCGCTCTCCCAGGATCAGATCGACACCGTCGTTGCGTGGGTCAAGGGTGGTGCTCCGCAGGGCGACACCTACATGCCCGACGTGCCGACGTTCAACGACGGATGGGTGCTCGGGGAGCCCGACATGATCATCACGCTCGACCGGGTCGACGTTCCGGCAGACGGCCCCGACCTGTTCCCGAAGCAGTGGGTCACCCTCGATCAGCTCGAAGAGACCAAGTGGGTCAAGGCCATCCAGTTCAAGCCGGGTGACCGGCGCGCCACGCACCACTTCCTGGCCACCTACAACAACGGCGCCGCCGGTGCCGATGGCCGCGGCGAGTTCGACCGCAGCGAAGGCAACGCCAATGGCATCTTCGGCGTTTGGACGGCGGGCATGCAGCCCTATGTGTTCCCCGAAGGCATGGGCCGGCAGCTCAAGCCAGGGGCGAAGATCCTCTTCGACAACCACTACCACCCGTTTGGTGAGGCCACGTCGGACGTGAGTCAGGTCGGCATCTACTTCGGCGAGGGAGAGCTCGAGAAGGAAGTGGCGACCATGGCGGTGGTGAACACCGGCATCCGCATTCCGCCGGGTGACGGCGACTACGCCATTCGCGGCTTCCACCTGTTCGACAACGACATGCAGATCCTCGCCTTCAGCCCACACATGCACGTGCGGGGCAAGGCGATGCGCTACGACCTCACGTATCCCGACGGCCGTGTCGAGAACCTGCTCGACGTGCCGCGCTACGACTACAACTGGCAGTGGCTCTACTACCCGACCGAGCCGATCGACATTCCGGCCGGAAGTCGCCTCGACGTGACCGCCGTGTGGGACAACTCCGAGGAGAACCCGGCGAATCCGGATCCCGAGCAGGAGGTCATCTACCGCGGCGACACCTTCAACGAGATGTTCGTGGCGTTCTTCGAGGCCGTCGAGGCTCGGCCGGACCGCATCTATCACCAGATGAGCGATGCCCCGGCGAAGCTCACCGAGCTGCTCTCCGCGCACCCCGCTGAAGACTCCTACCTCGTTCCGGGCTTCCTGCCGGTGGGGCTCTACGTGCCGAAAGAAGGCAAAGGCTGGGCCTACATCGTGCAGGGCAACGGCATGACCACGGTCACACTCGACGACTTCCGGTGGAGCGGCGACAAGCTCGAGGTGCACACCCAGTTCCCGACGGCGGACGCGAGCGCCATCACCACCACGATCGTGGCGGAGCTCGACGACAAGGGGTATCTCAAGGGCACGTTGACCTACGGCGACAAGGAGGAGACGGGCGTCGACCCGATCGTTCTGCCTGTGAACGGTCAGCCCATGCAGAACGACGCCGCGGCGGCCGGAGCCGGCGGACAGTAGCTTTTTGAAGGAGCTCGCGTAACGAGCGGATCGCGCCCGGCCCCGCGTGCGGTGGCCGGGCGCTCTTGTCTTCGGGCGAGCGATCCTACTCGGCTGCCTCGTCAGCAACTTCTGAGCGAGCGGGTTCCGCGATGGAGCGCGAGCACCGCCCCGAAGGCTCGCCGAGCTAGCCGGACGCGGAGCAGGGAAACGCTTCGATGTCCGAGATCGGAGCTGCGAGTGTGCCGCCGGCGTGGGACGTCGTCCAGAGCTCGCCGGCCCCTCCGTCAAAGATCTCGAGGTCGAAGGCGACGTCGGTGAGCGCCGACACGAACACCCACCAGTGGCCGTTCACGCCACAGCCGTCGAGCACCTTCAGGAAGATCTCCGGGTTGGTCTCGTCGAAGAAGGTGAATGCCGCTCCTGCCTCGGGGCCGGATGCGGCCACCTGGGCCTCCGTGCGCCCTGATCCCGCGTCAAACCATGCGCGTGCGCGGAACTGGTCACCGGTCTCCCGGCCTGGAAGGCACGCCTCGGGCGAGAACCCGGTGCCGCACGGGCCCGACCTCACTCGCTCCAGAGATCGTGTCGCCGAGAACAGAGGGCGGAGGTGTCTTCCGAGATCGAGCTGTACGACGACCCGCTGAGGCTCGAAACCAGGGGCGGGATAGCTTCCGAAGACGCGCTCGACGGCGACGGGTGCACTCGACGTGTCGCAGCCGGGAGGGGCGGTGCCGACGAATCGCAGGCTGTCGGTTGCGAAGAAGTCGATCCAGTCCGTCGGCTGGCAGTCGCCTGGAACGACCGCGGTCACGCTCGCCCCCAGCCCTCCGGAGGGTGAGCCCCCAATCGTGGCGTCTGCCCAGAAGTTGCCCTGCAGAGTGACGGGGACCGTCGAGAGCAGCAGCGGCGTGGCGCCGAAGCGGTTCAGGTTGCGGAGTTGGACGACGTACTGTCCAGCCGGCAGTCGATACGGCCCGACGGTACGATCCAGAAATCGCTCCGGTGCCGCGCAGCCGGGGACCTCGATCAGGTCGATCGTCAGTCTCTCATGCTGTCGATCCCAGAGGATCGGGAAGGCAGGGCACCCCTCCCGCGCTCCGCGCAGGCGGAAGCTCACGGAGAGGTCGTCGCTGCCCGGGATCGGCGCCGCGATCGGGATCACCTGGATCTCGGATCTCAGCCGTGTCGGCGCTGCGACCTCGAGGTTCGGGAGAGAGCAGACCACCGAGCTCGACACGTTGCCCTGCGTGTCGGAGACGACCTGGCGGACGATCAGTGCATGGGTTCCTTCGCGCAGGTTCTCGACGGGGAGAACGATGCTTTCGTCCGCATCGGTGGCCGCGCTTCGGCCGAGCACCTCGACGACCACGCGGTGATCGACACTCGGTCCGACGGTCGACCAGCGGATCACCTCGAAGCCGGGCCACGAGCCTTCGATCTGCAGGGTGTTGGTTGCACCTTCGGTGAGCGACGTGGCGGAGCGCAGCTGGACGTTCGGGCAGGGGTCGCCTTCGGCCGGAAACACCACCACGTCCGGGCGCGGCCCCGGGAGAACCTCGAGGCTCTGCACGCTGCAGTTGCTGCGGTCTCCGGAGTCGTCCGTCAGGACGAGCGCGAGGACGTAGGCTCCCGCGCGGAGGAGCGGACCCTGAATGAGCCGCGTCCTCTCGATCTGCTGGCCGCTCGTGCCGGAGAAGTCGCTGTAGAGGACGACCTCGATCCGCCCCTGGGCGTCTGGCCCGTTGACGTGCGAGAAGGCCGCGAACCCGGTGGCCGCCTGAACGCGAAGGTGCAGCTCCAGCGGCTCGAGCTCGAACAGCGGTGGCGGCGGTGTGCTGGCGAGGATGTGCGCCGCCGGCTTGACCTCCAGGTCGAGCGTGGCCTTGCCGCAGTCGGGTTGCGCGACGGCCGCGCCTGGTGCCAGCCACAGGATGAGCGCGAGGCACGAGAGCCTCGTGCCGAGCGTGTCGACCATTGCGGTTCTACGGAGCATCTTCAGGTCCCTCCCTCCCCGTCGGCGCCTGTGCTCCAGCGGGCCAGTTCATGCTGCAGAAGCATAACAGGAGGCACAGCTCTCCCAGCGCCCGGGCTGGTGCCTACAGGCTTGGTGTCTCGTGGAGCGCGAGCTCGAAGCCGGCTCGCGCGGAGAGACCCAGCGGGGTGTAGCCGGTGTCGCGCGCCGCCTCGTCGCCGTAGAAGGCGGCCACCTGCACCGGTCGGTCGCGCGACATGCGCAGGGGCTCGAGCACTTCGCGGGTGTAGGCGAGGTCCTCGGCCTCCAGCTGCGTCTTGCGGCCGGCGAGGCGCTGCCCCAAGCCGTCGCGACGCATCATGTCGTCCAGTGTTCGGGGAAGTCCGCGTCGGCCCACCGCCCAGGCACGCCAGGCGGCGGCTACGACCCGACGGCGCACGAGCTCCTCCTGCGGCTCTTCGGACGACCACAGCACCACCTGCGCCCAGCCGCGCGAGGGGAGATGGTGATCGCCGAAGCGTGCGTCGAAGTCGGTCAGCCAGCGATCGGTCCAGCCTCCGGCAGCGTCGTCGACCAGCACGAGAGCCGTCCGTAGCTTGGGCGGCGCCGGCGCGTCACCCTCCGGGTCCTCGAGGGCGGAGGTGTAGAGGCTCCACGCCGCCGCGAGGTCCGGCGGGAGTTGCTCGATGGTGTCGCGGGCCATGTCCTCTGCGCCCAGCGCGATCCAGCCATCCAGCCGCTCGGCAACGTGCTCCTTGCTCATCGGGTTGAAGAGCGTCAGGGGTCGCACGAGCTGGTCCGCCTTGCCGGTCGGGCTACCGGTCATCAGCTCGAGATAGGCGGCGAAACGCTCGCGGCCGCGCGGCACGTCGAGCAGCCGGCGCTGCTCTTCGAGCTGTGGCAGGTGCTCGAGTCGAGTCTCCATCCACTGATTGTGCGGCGGAAACCGGGAAAGAGCGAGCGACCGCGTGTGCGGCGCGCCGCCTAGGTGATGACGCCGCGAGAGCGGAGGTCCTCGAGCTCGGCGGCGCTCACTCCGAGCGCGCCCAGAACGAGATCGTTGTGCTCCCCGAGCAGGGGTGCGTGCCGTGGCGTCAGGTCGTGGCCGCGCAGCTGAAACGGCGCTCCCGGGAGAACGAGCTCACCCAGCTGCGGATGCTCGACCGTGGCGAAGGAGCCACGCTCGCGCAGGTGGGAGTCGGCGTAGAGATCTTTGGCGTCGCGCACCGGCGCCGCGACCAGACCTGCCCCGTTGAGGGTGCGGGCGAGAAAGTCGCGGTCGCGCTCGCGGGTCCAGGCTTCGATCGTCTGGTCGAGCGCGGCCTCGTGCTCCTTGCGCGCCGCGTTGGTCGCAAACCTCGGGTCTTCGGCGAGGCTGGGCTGCTCCATGACCTCGCAGAGCGTGCGGAAGTCGTCGTCGGTGTGCACCTCGAGCGCGATCCAGCGATCGACACCCCACGTGCGGTACACGCTGTGAGGAGCAACGCGCGGATGCGCATTGCCCATGCGCTCGGCGACGTTCCCCGTGAGCTGGGCGTCGAGGAGGACCTCGCCGATCAGCGACGTCACGCCCTCGCACTGGGAGTAGTCGATGAACTGCCCTTCGCCCGTCTGCTTGCGGTGGTGCAGGGCGGCGACCACGGAAAAGGCTAGGGTGATCGCGTTGAGCAGGTCGACGTCACCGCCGCTGTGCGTGGGGTGATCGTCGGGATAGCCGGAGATGTAGGCGCCTCCGCCCACGGCCTGGTGGACCATCGCATAACCGAGATACTCCGACTCGGGCCCGCCGTGACCGCGCCCGGACGAAGACGCCACCACGAGCTCGGGCTTCAGCGCGAGCAGGTCTTCGGGGCCGAGGCCGAGCTTTCCGAGCGCGCCCGGGCGCATGTTGTCGTAGACCACGTCGCAGCTCGCGGCCAGCCGTCGGGCCAGCTCTCGCCCCTCCTCCTGCGTGAGATCGAGGGTCACCGAGCGCTTGCCCAGGTTCATCGTGTTGTAGGCCATCCCCTCTTCCGGACCGATGGAGAACGGCTGTTCTTCGTGCCGCGGCCAGAGCACGGAGCGGCGCGTGAGGTCGAGGCGCTTGGGTCCTTCGACCTTGATCACCTCGGCGCCGAGCATGGAGAGGAGCACTCCGGCGTAGGGTCCGGCCCAGACCCAGGTGAGCTCGAGCACGCGAATGCCGTCGAGAGGGAGGGTGCTGCGGTTGGCACCCCCGTCGCGACCCGCTGGGTCGCGCTCGTCTTCGGCCGTCGGCTCCCGGCGGTTGCGATCTCCACCTGAGCCGCGGGTGGCACCTTCCTTGTCGAGCTCCGTGCGTACCTCCTCCTCGTGCTCGCCGAGGCGCGGTGCGTGGCGCCCGATCGTGGGCCGCGAGGCGCCCATGCGATATGGCCAGCCCGGGTAGCGCAAGACCCCCGTGCCGGGATGATCGACCTCCACGAAGTAGTCGCGCGCCTCGTACTGCGCGTACGACATGACGTCGTCTGCGCTGTAGATCGGCCCGCACGGAATCCCGACACCCGCCGCGCGGTGGTACAGGTCGTCGCGGTCCTGCGTGAGTGCCCACTCGTCGACGCGCGTCGCAAACTCGAACAGGTGGTGCACGCGGTACGTCATGTCGAGCCACTCGTCGCCCGCGCACCAGTCCGGGTTGCCCATGAGCTCGCGAAAGAGGGCGAAGTGATGGTCGTCGAAGGCGTTGAGGATGATGTAGCCACCACCCTTCGTCTGGAGGCGGCCCATGGCGGGAGGCCGGTCCGGGACGCGGCACCAGCTGCTCTCGTGGTAGCGGACGCCGGCGACCATCGGCGCCATGAGCGACACCATGACGTCCTGCAGCGACACGTCGACGAGGCCTCCGGCGGGTGCGTCGTGCCGGCGCTGCAGCAGGATCGATGCGGTTGCGAGTGCCGCCACCAGCGCGCCCTGGTAGCTCACCTGGTAGCCGCCGAGCATGACCGGCGCGCGCTCCGTGTCGCGGCACCGGATCGGGAGCATGCTGAAGAGGCCGCCGCCGTGGCCGAGCGTGAGCTCACCTCCGGGCACCTGGCTCCGCGGACCGGTGAGGCCGTACGGTGTGATGCAGGTCACCAGCAGGTGGTCGAGCGCGTGGGGGTCGCCGAGATGCGCCTGAGCCAGATCGGTGAGCCCGAGATCCTCGGGGGTGCGATCCGTGACGACGGCGTCGGCGCGGGCCAGCAGGCGCGCCACGAGCTCACGACCTTCTTCGGTCTCGAGGTCGGCGACGACGCTGCGCTTGCTCGTATTGCAGTACAGGAAGAGCGGCGACGTCTCGGGCGACGCGCCGAGCGCCCGCGAGGTGTCGCCCGAAGGCGGCTCGACCTTGACGACGTCGGCACCGAAGTCGGCGAGAAGCTTGGTGCAGTAGGGGCCGGCGACGGAGTGGGCGATCTCGACGATGCGCAGGCCGGCGAATGGGCCCGCCGGGGGAGATTCAGCGGTCACGGTGTCCTCGTGGCGATCGAAAGTGGCCCGCCAGTCTACAGCTCGCTGGGTTTGGGCCCCGTGGCGTCGGTTTCCGAGAGAACCTCTCTTGGGAGAGGCGGGCGCGGCGCTGCCGCACGAGGGTTACCCGCGGCGAATCGTGTAGCTGTGGTACGGCTCGAGCGTGTCGATGGCTTCGGGAGGCGCTGGCTCTCTCCAGCGGAAGAGGCGGACGCGGACCTCTCCCGGCGTGATGTCGAGGAGGGTGAAGCCGTTCTTCTCCTCCACCTCGGCATGCGTCTCGTGCACGACGTCCGTGGCGGGGAGCGGCTTCGTGCCGCGCGCGGCCGAGGGCCAGGTGCGGCGACTGCCGACCGGACCGGTCAGCACGGCGTGGACCGGGTTGCCGCGCAGGTCGAGGTCTTTGCTGCGGGTGATGGAGGCGTGGCCCACGGCGTGGAGGTCTCCTGAAAGGACCACGGCCGGCCGTTTCTCTTGTGCGCTGAGGCTCTCGAGCAGACGCTGGTGCTGCGTCCACCAGCCCGCCTGCCAGAAGAACTTGTCGCGCGCCGTGGTGAGCTCGAAGCTCCCGACGTCGACGCCGATGCGCGAGACCGCCTCCTCGCCGTCTCCACCGTCGTCGGCCACGTCGGGGTACCACTCGCGCCACTTGCCGGCCGACCAGCCGAAGGGGTGCGACGGCACGTGCACGAGCTGCGCGACGCTCTCGTCGCGGGTGCGCTGGTGGAGCCAGGCTTCGGCATCGGGTGGTACCAGCCCTGCGTGCCGACCCTTGAGCGAGAGGAAGCGGGCGCAGTCGTAGATCAACGCCTCCGCGAGCCTGCCGTAGCGGAAGGTGCCGAACGCCTCCGAGATACCGGACGCCCGGTCTCCCGCGCCGGAGCCGGCCAGCGCCAAGGGGCGCTCCGGGTCCGGCAGGAACTCGGGGAAGTAGAGCTGGCGCGTGAAGCGTGCGAAGTCGACCTGATAGTGCTCCGGTGGAAACGTCACCATGTTGTGGTCGGCGTCGTCGTTCTCGTAGTAGTCGTGGTCGTCGCTCACGAAGTACGAGGGCACGGAGCGCAGCATCACGCCGTAGAGCTCGGCGATCTGCGGCCCGGCGAGTGCCTTGATCGACTGCTCGTTGCGCGTCCCGAAGGCGGGGAGGGTGCGGTCGAGCCAGCCGACCTGCTCGTAGAACGCACGGGTGGCACGGCCGCGCGCCTCGCCGCGGTTCTCCAGGTTCGTGCGCTGGTCCCAGTAGATGTGGTCGCCGATCGCGATCGCGGCCTGCGGCCGGAACGAGAGCGCCCGCCGGAGCAGCCGTCGCCGAACGTCCAGCGGCAGGAAGAAGGGGTCGTCGCCGCCGGAGTCGGGGTGTCCCCCTGCGCAGGTGAAGGCGAGCAGCCGCACGCGCTCGGCCTCCCTACCCGGAGCCGGAAAGGTGAGGAGGGGCCACGGGTCGCAGAGACGGGAGGCTCCGCCGAGCAGCTCGAGGGCGTACTCCGTGTCGGGCTCGAGGCCCTCCACGTCGAAACTGAAGAACCGTCGCTCGGAGCAGGTGCTACGCCCGGCGATGCGGCGCCCGGCGATGCGCAGCTCGGGCTCCCTGTCGAGAGGTCGGGCGAACGAGCACTTGATCGCGATGCGCTCGTGGTTCGCTGCGGGGATGAGGTGCGAGAGCTCGCCGGCGTTCCAGCCGTCGTCGGGCTGAGCGCGGCCGGGCTGGAAGGCGGTCCCGCCCGCTGCCGCAGCGGCCGTGGCCAGGAAGCGTCTCCGAGTCCACTCGGAGTGGCTCATGGTGGCTGTCCTCGGGTCTGGGGTTCGCCGCGACTCTATCGGGGCCCGGCGCGCGGCCCGGTACAATCGCCGCCGCACTCCAACCTCCTGCACGAAGAGCCTCCACCAGAAAGGGCCACCGCATGGGCTTTGAAACCATTCAGCACGATCTCGAAGACAACATCCTGACGGTCACCCTGAACCGGCCCGAGCGGCTCAACGCCTTCAACGGCCAGATGCAGGCCGAGATGATCGAGACGTTCCGGGGTGCCAACACCGACGACGACGTCCGCGCGATCATCGTCACCGGGCAGGGCCGGGGCTTCTGTGCCGGAGCCGATCTGGGCGCGGGAGCCGACACCTTCAACGTGTCCAAACGCCCGGGAGCGGGCGAGAAGACGTGGCGCGACGGCGGCGGGCTGCTGACGCTTGCGATCTACGACTGTCTGAAGCCGGTGATTGCCGCCGTCAACGGCCCGGCAGTGGGCGTCGGAATGACGATGCAGCTGCCGATGGACGTGCGCCTGGCGTCCAAGAACGCCCGCTTCGGCTTCGTCTTCGCGCGTCGTGGCCTGGTGATGGAGGCGTGCTCGAGCTGGTTCCTGCCGCGGCTCGTAGGCATGCAGCAGGCCGCGCAGTGGGCCTACAGCGGCAGGGTGTTCGATGCACAGGAGGCCTTCGACGGAGGCCTCGTCTCCGAGCTCCTGGAGCCGGAGGAGCTGCTGCCCAGGGCGCGCGAGATCGCAAAAGACATGACCGAGAGCTCGTCCGCGGTGTCGGTGGCACTCATGCGCCAGATGATGTGGCGCATGCTCGGTGCGGACCACCCGATGGAGGCCCACAAGGTCGACACGCGGGGCATCTCCACCCTCGGCAAGATGGCCGACGCGGCCGAAGGCGTGACGTCGTTCCTCGAGAAGCGCCCGCCCGAGTTCGAGCTCAAGGTATCGGAGGACCTCCCGGACTTCTTCCCATGGTGGGACGAGCCACGGTTCCGGTAGGAGGGGCGTGCTGGTAGCACGCCCTCCGACCTCGTGTGGATTCTCCAGCCGCTTGCGCGGCTTTCGCGCAGCGCGCCTCCGGCGCGCGCTTGACGAGACCTTGGGCTGACGCGGCTCTCTCTGGACCCATCGACAAGTCGCGGAACTGTTCACCCCGCCGAGCACTGCCCAGCGCGGCCGAACGCCGTTGCGCGGAACTCTCCGGCAACCAGGCGGAGCCTGGGTGGCGGAGTGACCGCCGTGCGCTGGGAGCGACAGCGACCAGCTCGCAAGAAGCCGCGGAGCGGCTGGAGCATCGACCAGGATGCGCGCAGGTGTGGCATTCGCCACACCGGCCAAGCGCGCGCCGCAGGCGCGCTGCGCGGAAGCCGCGCCAGCGGCTGGAGCATCGACCAGGGCGCCCGGAGCCGTGGTACCACCACGGCGAGGACAGGCCAAGCGCGGCCGAAGGCCGCTGCGCGGAAGCCGCGCAGCGGCTGGAGCATCGACCAGGGCGCCCGGAGCCGTGGTACCACCACGGCGAGGACAGGCCAAGCGCGGCCGAAGGCCGCTGCGCGGAAGCCGCGGAGCGGCTGGAGCATCGACCAGAGCGCCCGGAGCCGTGGTACCACCACGGCGAGGACAGGCCAAGCGCGGCCGAAGGCCGCTGCGCGGAAGCCGCGCAGCGGCTGGAGCATCGACCAGAGCGCCCGGAGCCGTGGTACCACCACGGCGAGGACGCTAGTCCACGATGGACTGGTAGACGAGGTTCTTGAACTCGGTGCCGAACTGCAGCCCGGTGTGCGGCAGCACCTGCACCATGAAGAGCCCGATGAGCTCTTCTTTCGGGTCGATCCAGAACCGCGTTCCCGCGGCACCACCCCAGCTGTACTCGCCCGCGGAGCCGAGGTTGCCGGACAGGCCGGGCTCGCGGATGACGCGGAAGGTGAGGCCGAAGCCGTCGTTCGGGCCGATGAGGGCGCCAACGCGCGGTAGGTCCCCGATGTGGTCGGCCGACATCAGCTCGACCGACTTGCGGCTCAGGAGCCGCTGGCCGTCGAGCTCACCGCCGTTGAGCAGCATCTGGCAGAAGCGGAGGTAGTCGCCCACCGAAGAGACGAGGCCGGAGCCGCCGCCGAGCATGGCGGGCTTCTTCTTGTACGACTCCTGCGGTGGTCCCGCGTGGCGCGCGATCTGACCCGCGTCGGCGGGCGTGTACAGCACGGTCAGCCGATCGTGCTTCTGTTCCGGCACCCAGTGCGCCGTGTCCGTCATGCCGAGGGGTTCGAAGATGCGCTCCTGCAGGAACTCGTCGTAGGTCTGGCCCGACATCACCTCGACCAGTGCGGCCAGCACGTCCTGGCTCAGGCCGTACTGCCACACCTCGCCGGGATGGTTGTGCAGCGGCGCCTCGCCGAGACCGCGCGCCATGTCGCCGATGGAGAAGTCGGCGCCGCCGCGCCCCGCGATCTGCTGGTAGTAGCGCTTACCCTGCGCGTCGACCGGGCCCGCGTAGCTGATGCCCGCAGTGTGGGTGAGGAGGTGGCGGATCGTGATGTCGCGCTTGGCTGGCTCGAGGCGGTGCCGCGGGGCGCCGGTTCCGGGATCGGTGTCGTGCACCACGACCTGCATGTCGCCGAGCTCGGGAATCCAGCGCTTGGCGGGCGTCGACAATGGCCAACCCTGCTCCTCGTGCAGCATCATCACCGCCACGCCGGTGACCGCCTTGGTCATGGAGTACATGCGGAAGAGGTGGTCCGTGCGCATGTCGATCTTGCTCTCGCGGTCGGCGTGGCCCCACGTTTCGAGGTAGGCGACCTTGCCGCGCCGGGCGATGAGCCCGATGGCGCCGGCCATGTGGCCGTCATCGACGTGCGCCTGCATCACAGCGCCGATCCGCTCCAGCCGTTCGGCGGAGAGGCCGACGGCAGCCGGCTGCGTGCTCGGCAGGGCAGACCACTCCGCGTCTTTCTCAGCGGTGTTGGCAGCGCCGAGCGCCGCCGTGGTGAGGAGCACCAGGAGGGTCGCGAGAACGAGTCCGAACGTGGAGCGGTGCGAACGATGCATGAGATCTCCCTTCGTCAGGCAGCGCAAGCCGCAGCTTCGTCGTAGGAACGGAGCGCCTGGCGCTGCGTGAGCATCTTGGACGGGGTCTCCCCAGATTGTACGCCGCGGGCCTGATGCTACGAGCGCTCATTGCGTCGGCGCGTCACAACGGAGTCGGAAACTGGATGAGCGCAAGATGGTTGGCCCCAGGCGAGCCTCTGGTCGCAGCAGGGTCGGGTCAAGCGCAGCCGAAGGCTGCTGCGCGGAAGCCGCGCGAGCGGCTGGAGCATCGAGATGATTTCCTAGGGTGTGCTAGCAGCACCTCTCAGGGTGGTCCGCGTGCCTTCTGGCCAAGCGCGGCCGCAGGCCGCTGCGCGGAAGCCGCGCGAGCGGCTGGAGCATCGAGATGATTTCCTAGGGTGTGCTAGCTAGCACACCCTAGGAAATCACGTTGTCGACGACGACGCCGGCGACGTCGGTGAGCCGGAAGTCGCGCCCCTGCGACTTGTAGGTGAGGCGCTCGTGGTCGAGCCCCATCAGGTGCAGGATCGTGGCGTGGAGATCGTGGATGTGCACCTTGTCTTCCACGGCGTAGTAGCCGTAGTCGTCGGTTGCACCGTGGCTGAAACCGGGTTTCGTGCCGCCACCGGCCATGAACATGGTGTAGCCGTGCGGGTTGTGGTCGCGCCCGTTGCGCGCGCCGTGCTCGGCGCCGGGCGTCCGGCCGAACTCACCGCCCCAGAGCACCAGCGTCTCGTCGAGCAGCCCCCGCGACTTGAGATCGCGGATGAGGCCGGCAACCGGCTTGTCGATCTCGGCGCAGCTCTGCGGCAGGCCGGTGATCAGGCCGGAGTGGTGGTCCCACTTCGAGTCGGGCCCGTGGGTCGCCTGCACGAACCGCACACCCGACTCGGAGAACCGACGCGCGAGCAGGCAGCGCAGGCCAAAGTCCTGCGTGACCGGATCGTCCAGCCCGTAGAGCTTCTTCGTCGCGTCCGACTCTCCCTCGATGCTCATCAGGTCGGGCGCCTCGGTCTGCATCTTGAAGGCGAGCTCGAACGACTCGATCCGACCCTCGAGCGCCAGGTCCGGCCCCGTCTGCTCGAGCTGGCGCCTCTGCCAGGTCTGCAGCAGGTCGAGCTGCCGGCGCTGCTCGCTCTTCGACAGCTGCGCGTTCTCGAGAAAGTCGATCGTGGCGTCCTCGGTCTTCATGCGCGTCGTGCCGATCGGCGTGCCATTGAACGCCTCGGGCAGGAAGGCCGACGAGTAGTTCTGCACGCCGCCGTGCTGGTACGAAGGGCAGATCGTCATGAAGCCCGGCAGGTTCTCGTTCTCCGTGCCGAGTCCGTAGGCGATCCACGAGCCCATGCTCGGGCGCACGAAGCGATCCGAGCCGGTGTTCATGGCGAGGATCGCACCGCCGTGTGCTGCGTTGGTGCCCCACATCGAGCGGATGAAGCACAGCTCGTCCACGACGCTCGCGATGTTCGGGAGCAGCTCGCTCACCCAGGCGCCCGACTCGCCGTGCTGCTCGAACTCCCACGGGCTCTTGAAGAGGTTGCCCGTCTGGCTGAACTGCACCCGCGGCTTGGCGAACGGCAGCGGCTTGTTGTCGTCGCGGATCAGGAGTGGCTTGTACTCGAAGAGGTCGTGCTGCGAGGGACCGCCGTGCATGTGCAGGAAGATGATGCGCTTGGCCTTCGGCGCGAAGTGAGGCGCCTTGGGGGCGAGCGGGTTCACCGCGTTGGCGTCGGTCGTGGCGGCGTGGAGATCGCGCTGGAGGAGCGAGCTGAGAGCCAGCGTGCCAAACCCGCAGCCGCAGGTCTTGAGCATGTCGCGCCGCGTGAGGGGTGGAGGCTGGACGTGGGGAAAGCGCATGGTCAGGTCCTCGTGGGAGGTTCTCAGCCGACGTAGATCATCTCGCTGGCCGCCAGGATCACCTGGCACAGCCGGGTCCACGCGAAGAGCTCGCGCTCTTGCGCTGTGGTGGCGTCTGACGCGGCCCGCATCGCGTCGAGGAACTGCAGGCTCTCCTGCACCTCGGTCTCCGTCGCCGGTCGCCCGTACGCGCGCACGAAGGCGGTCTCGACGCGACGGCTCGCCTGGCTCGACGACTCGAGCAGCCGCTCGGCGAAGCCCTCGGCCTGCTCCTCGACGAAGGGGCTGTTCATCATGAGCAGTGCCTGCGGCGGTACGACGGTCGACGAGCGCCGGCCGACGGAGTCGCTGGCGTCGCCGAAGTCGAAGCCCGTGAACACGTTGTAGATCGCGTTGCGCACCACGGGGAGGTAGACCGAGCGTCGCGGCGCCGCGTAGAAGTCGCCCTCGCCGAAGGTGGATCCCTCATCGAAGACGTAGCCCCGCGGGTCGTACTCCGCGACGCGCCCTCCCATCGTCAGATCGAGGCGCCCCGAGAGCTGCAGCAGCACGTCCCGGATGGGCTCGGCCTCGAGCCGCTTGCGGTTCATGCGCCACAGATAGCGGTTCTGCTCGTCGACGGCCGTGTTGCTCGCGCTGTAGCTGCTGGACAGCTGGTAGGTGCTCGACAGCAGGATCTGCCGCTGGAGCTTCTTGATCGACCAGCCGTCGGTGGTGAACCTCCGCGCGAGATAGTCGAGCAGCTCGGGGTGGGAGGGTTTGCTTCCCGTCGTGCCGAAGTTGCTCGGCGTGTCGACGAGACCCCGGCCGAAGAGCCAGTGCCAGACCCGGTTCACGATCACCCGGGAGGTCAGTGGATGCTCGGGATGGGTGATCCAACGCGCCAGCTCGAGGCGGCCGCTCGCGTCGCTCGGAACCGGTGGTTGGGGGACGACATGGT
Source organism: Candidatus Multivoraceae bacterium (assembly GCA_965223385.1). Lineage (GTDB taxonomy): Bacteria > Acidobacteriota > Thermoanaerobaculia > Multivoradales > Multivoraceae > JBCCLJ01. The sequence goes on from CBDCWR010000006.1 coordinate 84,250, forward strand.
CGGTGACGCGGAGGAAGCCGCGCGGCACTTTGGTCTTTGCCAGGTTCAGATGGCTACCGCGGATGTGCACGGGAAGATCGACGGCCTCGTCCTCCTGGACGGCCATCACGTAGGGCGGTTCGGGCGGCACGAGCTTCTCGAGCCGTGCCACTTCGGCCTCGAGCCGTGCGAGCTCCTTGCGAGCTCCTTCGGGATACAGGGCCGCCTCGTCGTCCGGGTCGAGGCACACGATGCAGAAGTGCCGCCCGAGCCCGTCGCCGTAGAGGATCCAGCGCAGCTCCTCCTGCTCGCGGGGCAGCCCGCCGGCCTCCTTGCGCTCCTCTTCGCTCTGGGTGGCCAGGCGCATCTGATGCTCCTGCCAGGCGATGTCGACCACCGCGAAGAGGCTCTCGTACCGGTAGGCGAGCTGCTCGAGCGAGCGCGGCGCCGGCCCGCGCAGGATGCTGCGCGCGAGAGGCGGAATGAGCATCTTCTCGGACAGGACCTGGGTCCGCACGCGCTCGTAGGCTCCCGCCATGTCGCCGGGAGCGGCGGCGAGCCCGTTCCACACCTCGAACACGAGGTAGGGCTTGGGCGCGTCTCCCTGGGACGGCTTTCCCTCGCGGGTGCGCTGCAGCACGCTCGCCCAGCGCTCGAGCACTGCAGCTTCGAGCGCGCGCACCTGCGCCACCTCGTCGATGACGTCGGGGCGCTCGGCCTCTTCGTCGTTGTTCTCGAGGGCGCGGAGGTAGGGGAGTGAGACGTCGTACACCTCTTCGGCGGCGAGCAGGTAGCGCGCGATGGCCTCGCGTCGCGGCGCGCGAAGCGGCGCGTCGTGGCTCCGGCGCAGCGCGGCGACCTCGGCCTTCGCCTCGCGCACCTCGTTCCGCGCCGCCTCGTACTCCTCGAGGGTCGCCTCGTCGGTGATCGGGCGCTCGACCCAGCGCATGGCCGCGGCGTTCGCCATGGTGCGCGTGGAGCGGAGGATACCCGCCATGGCGTAGTAGTCGGACGTGGGGATCGGGTCGAACTTGTGGTCGTGGCAGCGGGCACAGCCGATGGGCTCGGCGAGGAACGCGCGCCCGATCGTGTGCACCTGCTCGTCGACGATGTCGATCAGGAGCTTCTCGCGGTCACGCTCCGCGAGCACCTTCGGACCCATCATGAGGAAGCCGGTGCCGGTCATCTGCTCGTACCGCTGCGCGTCGCTCGCTGCCGGCAGCAGGTCGCCGGCGATCTGCTCGTGCACGAACTGGTCGAACGGCTTGTCTTCGTTGAACGACTCGATCACGTAGTCGCGATAGCGGAAGGCATTGCGGTGGGCGATGTTCTCGTCGAGCCCGTTGGAGTCGGCGTAGCGGGCGATGTCGAGCCAGTGACGCCCCCAGCGCTCGCCGTAGCGCGGGGAAGCGAGCAGGCGATCGACCACCTTGGCGAAAGCCTGCGGGCTGTCGTCCGCGAGGAAGCTCCCGATCTCCTCTTCGGTGGGTGCGAGGCCGATGAGGTCGAACGTGACGCGGCGCAGCAGGGTGCGCTTGTCGGCCGGCGGGGCGGGCTCCAGGCCACGCGACTCGAGAGCCGAGAGCACGAAGCGGTCGAGGTCCCGCTGGACCCACTCTTCCGCTTCGACGTCGGGCGGCTGGGGTCGTGCGATGGCGCGGTACGCCCAGTGTTTGCGCCCCTCCGAGTAGTCGTACGTCTCGGCGGCCGACTTCTGTGCCATGACGGGGGTGTCGCCCCCCGCGCGCGGGTCGGGCGCGCCGCGCTTCACCCAGAGCTCGAAGTCGGCGATCACGTGTTGGGGCAGCTTCCCGGTCGGAGGCATCTGCGTGAGGCCGTCGTAGCGCAGGGCCTCGATGAGAAGACTGGCGTCCGGGTCACCCGGAACCACCACGGGGCCGCTGTCGCCACCGGCCATCAGACCCTCGGAGTGGGTGAGCACGAGGCCGCCGAAGATCTTCTTGGGGTCCGCGCCGTGGCAGACGTAGCAGTTCTCCACGAGAACGGGGCGGATCTTCGACTCGAAGAGCTCGAGATCCTCGTCGGACAGGGAGCTCGACGCAGCCCATCCCGGGGCCACGAAGGGCGCGGCCAGAGCGACCAGGACGACCGCCCGAATGCAGGCTCGGAAAGGGTGCTTCATGAGCACGGGATGTCCGTGATTGGTGGAGTTTCAGCCGCCGATCGTACCAATCCGAGTTGCGACTGCTCGAGTGGGTCCGTATATTGAGTCGCCGAAATCACTGAAAAACCGGGAGATCGCGCATGAAGAGCTCCAGAGGTCGTTGCAGCCTGCAGATCCCTCTCCTCCTGCTGCTGGCAGGGTTCTGCCTCCTCGGTTCTGCGACCTCCGCGGTGGCTCAGACGACCGGCAGCTTGAAGGGTGTCGTGCGCGATCAGGAGGGAGCCCCCCTCCCGGGTGTCCTCGTGACCGCCACCAGTGAGACGCGAGGCGTGGCGCGCTCGGCGGTCACCAGTCCGACCGGCTCGTACGCCATGACGTCGCTGCTCGTCGACAACTACACGGTCAAGGCCGTGCTCGAGGGCTTCCAGGAGCAGACGGTCGAAGGCGTCCGCGTGGGCCTGGGCTCGGCCGTGTCGCTCGACCTCGTCATGCCGCTCGCGACCGTGGAAGAGGTGATCACCGTCGCGGGTGCGCCGATTCTCGATGTCACGAGCTCGAGCGTGGACACCTCCTTCACGGCGGAGTTCATCGAGGACCTCCCGACCACGCGCAACTTCTACGACATGATGGCCGTCGCGCCCGGGATCAGCCAGGGCTCGGAAGGCTCGACCGCCCTCTCCGCGTACGGCTCGAGCATCGCCTCGAACAGCTGGAACATCGACGGTCAGAACACCACCAACGCCGACACCGGCAACGCCTGGTGGTACATCAACCCGCAGACGATCGAGGAGATCCAGGTGCTCGCGGTGGGTGCCCCGGCGGAGTACGGCAACATGTCTGGCGCGGCCCTCAACGTGGTCACGAAAAGTGGTACCAACGATCTGGCGGGTAGCTTCAGCGCCTACCTCCAAGCCGACAGCGCGACCTCGACCAACGCCGACATCAACGGCATCGAGTACGAGCGTGACGAGTTCCGCGATCTCAGCTTCACGCTCGGCGGTCCGATCGTGAGGGACAAACTGTGGTTCTTCGGCGCGTATCAGGAATCGCGCGACTCGTTCTCCGAGCCTGGAGTGGACCCGAACTTCCCGACGAGCTTCCCGTCCGACCGCTACGACGTGAAGTTCAACGCACAGTTCAGCGACAACACGTCGCTCGACGCGAAGTACCACTACGAAAACTACGACTGGGTCTTCGCCGATCCGTTCCTGACGCCGGATGCGACGGGTGTGGAGACCGGCAAGAATCCGGCGTGGGGAGCCGGCCTCCAGCACCTCTTTGGGAGCTCGACTCTGTTCGAGGCCCGGTACGCGGGCTACTCGGGAGACGACGACTGGGTCTCGAGCACGGGCTCTTTTGCGGACCCCTTCATCGACTACTCACCCCCCGGTGGAGGACCGGCAGTGCAGAGCGAAGGGATCTGGTATCCGTATCGTTGGGATCTCGCCAACGACCAGGCCGACGTGAAGCTGTCCACGCACGCCGCCGACTTCCTCGGTGGCGATCACGAGTTCAAGTTCGGCATCACCTTCAGTCGGGGTGAGGGCGACACGATCGTCGCGGGCGGCGAGAACGGCGTGTACTTCTACCGCTACGAGTACAGCTACGAGTACTACGGCTACACCTACACGACGCCGTACTACTACCGCGTCACGGCGCGTCCGTACCACTACGGCGCCGAGACCGAGACGATCTCCGCCTTCGTGCAGGACTCGTGGCAGATCGGCGACCGTCTCACGCTCAACGTCGGAGTCCGTTACGACGACGTGAGCTCCGACATTCCCGACTTCCCGCGTCTCAACCAGGATTGGACGGAGACGGGCGACATCATCCCCGGGCTGCGCAACGCGGTCGAATGGAGCAACGTCTCGCCGCGGCTCGGCTTCGCCTACCAGGTGGGAGACGCGGGTGTCCTCCGCGGCTTCTACGGCAAGTTCTTCGACGGCAACGTCACGGGCAACTGGTACGCACCACCCCCCGATGCGCCGAGCTACCTCTATGAGTTCTCGGCGAATCGCGACGGACCTTGGACGCCGTTTTTCCTCTTCGAGCAGCTCGGCACCACGGTGGACCCAGACCTCGATCCACCCGAGACCGATCAGTACACCCTCGGCTACGAGCAGCGGATCGGGCGCAACATGACCCTCGGGCTCCAGCTGATCCACAAGGAGACCGAGAACCTCATCGGATGGGAGATCCTCGGGGACGGGGTGTACGAGCTCGTCCCGTGGACCAACCCGATCACGGGCGAGGTGGTCAACCTGCGCTCGATCATCGAGCAGCCGTCCACCCGCAAGGGCAACCGCCCCGGTGCCGGGTCGGCCGCGCCGGACGAGGTGTACAACCAGGAGTTCGACGGTGCGACGCTGAGCTTCAACAAGCGCTACTCGGCGGGCTGGAGCATGCAGGCGTCGTACACCTGGTCCGATTCGGAGGGTTTCATTCCCCGGCCGCTCTCGCAGAGCCAGGGGGCTCCCTTCTATGCGGGCGGTGAAGGTCGCGATCCGAACAACTGGATCAACGCGAACCAGGCGCTGCAGAACCAGCGCGAGCACGTCTTCCAGGCGCAGGCCAACTTCGATTTGCCGTGGAGCCTGAACGCGAACGTCATCTATCGCTATCTGGACGGCCGGCCGTTCAACCGACAGGTGCAGGTGGGTGCCGCCTCCTCCGCGTCACCTCTCAACCAGGGAATCCAGACGGTGATCGCGGTTCCTGCCAGCAACGACAGCACGCTGCCGAGCCAGAACGTCCTCGATCTCGGTGTTGGCCGGAGGTTCGTCACGGGGCCGGTCAACCTCAAGGTCGACGTGCAGGTCCTGAACCTCTTCAACGAGGACTCGAACGACTTCTGGCAGACGCTCGTGGTCAACCCGGGGAGCAACTACGTCGCGAGCGACTTCATCACGCCGCGACGTCTGATGCTGCGTCTGGGCGTCGAGTTCTGATCGTTCGAGAGCCTTGGCTCTCGATCGCTCAGGTGTCGGCCTCGCCGCCCTTGGGCGGCGCAGCCAGACTGTTAGGCGAGTGCCGCGGTTCCGGGCTCTCGATGGTCTATGTGTCGGCTCCGCCACCCCGAGGGGTGGCATCTAGACTTCTAGTGCTGGTCCCCTGTTGGCCTGGGTGAACCCCGCGCGGCTCGAGACCAGCCACGTCGAGGCGGTCCGCAAGGTGGTCGAATCACTCGACGCCGACCGGGAGGGCAGTTAGCCTCCCGCCCGGGAACGTGAGGTTGCCGACCTTGCCGCTCTCCGGTAGAGGACACCCCTCCGGGTCGAGAACGTCTGGTCGTCCCAGACGGCCGCTGTCGCGAACAGGTCTCCGTCCGGAGCGACCGTGCACGAAAAGCAGCCGCGGTCTGCAGCGACCGTTTCCAGGACACTCCCCTCCAGAGACACCCGACGGCAGTGACGGTTGGGGACGTCTGCGTACCAGATGCTGTGGTTCTCGGCCTGGCAAAGACCGTCAGGGGCGGCGCCCGCAATCTCCGCGACGGTCTTGCGCTCGGTGAGGTCGCCGTCCGGCTGGATCCGGAACGACGTGATGCGTCCGGCGTGAGACTCGGCGACCACGAGGCGGGAGCCATCGCACACGATGACCATACCGTTCGGAAACGCGAGATCATCGGCGACTTTGCGGACCGTCCCGTCTGGGGCAACCATGGCGATCTGGCCGAGCCGCGGCGCCTCGCCGGCCATCATGTCGAAGCCGATGCCGTTGACGAAGGTCCAGCCAGCCGGATGAGCGGCAATCTCGTTCCAGGGCGACGGCGACACCGCTGAGAGGTCCGCCACCGTCTCGAAGCCTCCATCGTGCTCACGACACAGGCGTCGGTTTGCGCCTTCGACGACCAATAGGCGTCCGGACGGGTCCCAGTCGATGCTGATCGGGAATCCCTCGAAGCGAGCGTGCGTCCGAGTGTCGCTGCCATCGGGACGGACGCTGCGGATCTCGCCGTCGAGCCAGTCGCAGTACCAGATGCGACCGCCGTGCCAGCGCGGCGACTCGCCGAGCCCGATGTCGTCGTCGATCGGCTCCCAGTCGTCGGACACCGTCAGCTCCACATGTTGGAGCCGCCGCAGACGGTCAGGGCCTGGCCCGTCATGTAGGCACTGGCATCCGAGGCGAGGAAGACGGCGAGGCCCTTGAGGTCTTCCGACTCGCCGAGGCGGCGGAGGGGGATGGCGGTCTCGGCGCGCTTCTTGGCTTCGGGGTTGTCCCAGAGGGCCTTGGCGAAGTCGGTCTTGATGAGCCCCGGGCAGATGGCGTTCACACGGACACCGCTCGGCCCGAGCTCGGCGGCGAGGTTGCGCACGAGGGCGATGTCGGCGAGCTTCGAGATGTTGTAGGTGCCCAACGTCGTCGAAGGAGAGAAGGCACCGACGGATGCGGTGATCATGATGGAGCCGCTGCCCTTCTCGACCATGTCGGGGGCCACCATCTGGCAGAGCCAGTGGTTGGAGCGCACGTTGCTCTCCATCGTCTTGTCGAAGGCCCAGTCGGGGATCTCCGACATCGGTCCGTAAAAGGGGTTCACGCCCGCGTTACCGACCAGGATGTCGATGGGGCCAAAGGCGTCGTGGGTGGCCTTCACGAGGCCCTCGAGCTGCTCTTTGTAGCCGATGTTGCAGGCCACCGCGACGGCGCTTCCGTCACCACACCTGTCGTTGATTCTCTGGGCGGTCTCCTGGCAGCCTTCGAGCTTCCGGCTCGAGATCACGACCTTCGCCCCCTGCTCGGCCAGACCTTCGGCCATCGCCTCGCCCATGCCCTTCGAAGCTCCCGTGAGCAGGGCCACTTTGCCGGTGAGGTCGAACAGCTCACGCGTCGTCTTCATGCCACTCTCCTGGTTGGTGAGGCGCGATGGTACCGCGCTCAAAGCAACTCTTCGGCCATGCGTCGCAGCTGCGCCTTCTGGACCTTCGTGCCGTTTGCGCTGGCCGTCGTCGGGAAGGCGCTCAGGAAGAAGACGCGACCGGGCACCTTGTACTTCGCGAGCGCGGTCGCGCAGTGCTCGCTGAGCTCCGCCTCATGTGGCGCACTGGAGGTGGCTTCCGCTGCGCGCTGCATCGGAATGTCGACCGCCGGAATCACGAACGCAACGCAGCCCGGACGGCCGTCGATGTCCAGCCCGACGACCTGCGCCGTCTGAGCGAACGGATGGGACTCGAGGCGCGCTTCGATCTCGGCCGGGCTCACGAGAAAGCCCCCGAGACGGAGCACGTCGCCCATGCGGGCCAGGTACTCGAACGTACCGTCTTCGCGCAGCGTCCCCAAATCGCCGGTGCGGACGTAGCCGTCGTCGGTGAAGGTCTCCGCGTTGGCCTCCGGGTTCTCGTAGTAGCCCAACATGACGGACGGCCCTCGCACCTCGAGCTCCCCCTGGGCGCCGGTGCCCAGCAGCTGGCCTGACGCAGGGTCTCGCACCCGGACCGCGGCCGTTGGGCTCGTCAGGGCGCCTCCTGCGAGCTGTCGCTCCTGCGCTGGGGTGTCGTGGGCCCGTGCGGCGAAGAGGGCCTGCACCTCACTCATGCCGTAGAGCCCGACGAGACGTACCCCGTGGCGATCGCCGGCCGCGACCAGCTCGGCCGGCGAACCGGTGAAGGCGGCGAAGCCGCAGGCTCGCAGCGTGGCCAGCGCTCCCGGTGGCGCTACGTCGAACATCGCCTGCCACATGTCGTCCGTCGCGTGCATGTGGGTGATGTGCTCGCGGGCCACCAGGTCCACCACCTCCGCGGCAGAGAACGAGGGCAGGAGGAACGACGGGCGCTCCGCGGCGAGGCTGGCCAGGATCTGGCAGAAGCCGAAGACGCCGCAGAATGGAAGCGCCTCGGCGAACCGCGCATCGGCCGCCCGGTACCCGAAGGCGTCCGCGACCTCGTGCGCGTGCTGCACCAGCCCTTGCTGGCCGTGGAGCACGAACTTGGGCGCCTTCGTGGTTCCCGACGTGGTGAAGATGACGCAGCCGGAGCCGGCCACAGCCTGGTCGTCTACCGAAGGCGGCGCGGTGTCGCTCGCGAGCAGTTGCTCGTAGTGCGTGACGGGGCAGCCCAGCACTTGGCGCGTCGCGTCGGCGCCCCGTTCCTCGCCTTCCGAGTACAGCACGACCGCCTCGAGCGCCGGCAGGTTCTCGGAGGCGATGTCGTCCAGGATGCCGAGGAAGTCGATGCCGCGAAAGGCGGGCCACACCACCAGCACCCGGGCGCCCGAGCGGCCGACGATGTCCTCGACCTCCGTGCTCCGGAATCGTGTGTTGACCGAGACGACGATGGCGCCGATGCGGCTACAGGCGAAGAAGACGTCGAGCCAGGGTGGGATGTTGGGGAGCCACACGGCAACCCGGTCGCCAGGCCCCACGCCGAGCCCCCGGAGCCCGGTCTCGAGGCGTCGGGCGCGTACGTCGAGATCGTCGAACGAGAGGCTCTCACCGGCATGGTGGAGGGCCGTCCGATCGCCTGCGTCGGCGGGCTGCAGGAGGCGAATCACCGGCTGACCGGAGCGCGAGCTCATGGTCGCAGCATACGCCGTCACTCCACGCTAGGATCCGAGCCGATGCCCGAGCTCCTCGTCACGGATGGTCCCGCAAAGGGTCGGACGTTCAAGGTCGCCGAGGAGACCGTGATCGGCCGGTCGACCCGCGTCGACGTTCACTTGAAGGACAGCTCCGTGTCGCAGGTGCACGCGCAGATCACCTGCCGTCGGGGCGTCTACTACGTCGCGGACCGGGGCAGTACCAACGGTACCGAGGTCAACGGCAAGGAGTACGAGGCGCCACGGGCCCTGGAGCATGGCGACGTCTTGACGCTCGGCAACAGCGTGATGACGTTCAGTGATCCACCGCGCGAGATCTCCGAGCAGACCGTGCTGCACAACATCGACGTGCTCAAGTCGATGACCCTGTTTCAGGAGGACCGCGAGGACGACCAGTTCGTCGTGGCGGAGGTGCAGACCAGCGACCCGGTCACGGGCATTCAGTCGACGGTCTCCGACGAAGAGGAGGAGGCGTATCAGCTCCGGCGCTACCTCGACATCTTCAACAAGATCTCGACCGGTCTGAGCCAAACGATCGAGGAGCAGAAGATGCTCGAGATCGTGCTCTCGACGCTGTTCGAAGCGCTCCCCAACGCCGGGCGAGGGGTGCTGATGGTCACCTCCGACGGCGACGGTGGCCTCGAGCCGCGGGTGTCCAAGAAGCGGCCGTGGCGCGACACGCTGGTTCCGGTCAGTCGAACGATGATCGCGAGGGCGGTCGAGACGCGGAAGGGCATCCTGAGCCTGGACCCCGGCGAGGACGACCGCTTCGCCGAGAGCAAGTCCGTGCACGACCTCCGCATGCGCTCCGTCGTCTGCGTTCCCCTGATGGTGCGCGAGGAGGTCTACGGGCTGCTGCAGCTCGACGCCGCGGCGGACCGGTCGCCGCTGTCGAAGCAGGACCTCTCGCTGGTCGCTGCGGTGGGTGGTCAGGTGGCGCTCGCCCTCGCGAACCGTCGCCTGCACTCGAGCCTTCTCGAGCAGGAGCTGCTCCAGAAGGACCTGCAGCTCGCGCGCAAGATCCAGCAGCAGTTCGTGAGCACGTCGCGCGCGTCGCACGGCCCCTTCGTGTTCGAGCAGCGCTATCGACCGGCACTCGAGGTGGGCGGCGACTACTACGGGTACCTGCCCCTCGCTGGCGGCAACCTGGGGATCGCGGTCGGCGACGTGTCGGGCAAAGGCATCGCCGCAGCGCTCTACATGGCGCGTGTGAGCAGCGAGATCCGATACCTGGCGGCTGCGCGAACCGATCCGGGCCTCATCCTGTGGGAGCTCAACGAAGCGCTCTGCGGCATGGCGAGCGAAGGCATGTTCATGACGATGGCGCTGCTCAGCCTCCAAGGGGAGCGGTGCACTCTCGCGAGCGCGGGACATCTACCGCCGCTCGTGCGCCGTGCTTCGGGAGAGGTCGAGACGATCCGGAGCTCCGTGGGCCTCGCTCTCGGCATCGACGAGGACATCGACTACCCGACGCACGAGATCCAGCTCTCGCCGGGCGACTGCCTCGTGCTCGTGACCGACGGTGTCACCGAGGCGCAGGCGCCCGGCGGCGAGTTCCTCGGCGACGAGCGTCTTGCGAAGGTCCTCGGATCGACCGCCGGGAAGCCGAAGGAGCTGGCTGACGCCGTGCACGACGACGTGCAGCGGTTCGAAGAGGGCAGCTCTCCGACCGACGACCTGACGGTCCTCGCGATGGGGCGCGTCTGAGACGCGCCCCCCGCGAGCGCGGCTTCGTCTACCAGGTGAGGGTCAGCGTGCCGAGGGCGCGGCGGCCCTGCATGGCGCCGCCGAAGCTCTGCCACTGGTCGTCGTCCAGCAGGTTCGCCACGTTCGCGCCGAGCGCGACGTTGGGCGTGATGTGGACGTTCGCGAAGAGGTCGGCCGAGCTGTACGAGTCGACGTTGCCCACCCACGGACCCGCACCCCAACGGAAGTCGTCGGCCCAGCGATAGCGAACCGCGCCGTCGAACCGCGATCCGACGTACTCGAGGCCCAGCGTCGCCTGGTTCTCGGGAGCGTTGGGCAGGAGGTAGTCCTCCAGGCCCGGAGGTGCGCTGTCGATGTCGTAGTCGAGCCACGAGTAGCCGAAGTCGAGCCGCCAGCCGTCCGCCAGCTTCCAGATCACCTCGAGGTCGAGGCCCTGCGTGTCGGTCGACCCGAGGTTCGCGTAGGAGTGCGTGGCGACGATCGGCGTGCCGTCGACGTTGGTCGTGAGGAACGGAAAGAGATCCCCGAGCCTCGCTTGGAGCGTGTCCAGGATCTGCTGCGTCTGCCGCGGGTTCACCTGTGCCGGCACCACGTAGGGCCCGAGCGCCGGGTTGAGCCGGCCGAAGGACGTTCCCACCTGCGGGAGCGGCCCGGCGATGAGGTCCTCGTTCTCGCTGAAGTAGTAGTCGAGGTGGATCGCGACGCGGCGCCCGGGTGTCACGCGGTAACCCAGCTCCAGCGTGCGGGTCTTCTCGACCTCGAGGGCGGCGTTGCCGACCGTGAGCACGCGGGTGTCGGGGCTCGTGTCCTTCGGAGCGTCGATCGCGGAGACGAAGTTGAAGTCGAAGCCGCAGGCAATGGTGAAGAAGAAGCAGATCGGCTCCAGGTCGGAGAAGTTGAAGGCCGCCTGCGAGTCGAACTGCATGAAGAGCTGGCTGTAGGTCGGCGCCTGAAAGCCCTCGGAGTAGCTCGCGCGGAAGCTCTGATCCGTGTCGATCTGCCACACGAGGGCTGCGCGGGGCGACCACTCCGCTTCGAAGTAGGACCCGTCGTCGTAGCGCAGGCCGAGCGAGAGGCTGAGGCTGTCGCCAGCCTGGAAGTCGACCTGTGCCCATGCGCCGTCGGCCTCCTCGTCGACCGCCTGCCACAGCAGGCTCCCTTCACGGCTGAACCCGTTGAGGCGCCCGCGCGCGATGACCCGCTCGAAGTCGAGGATCTGCGACGTGTCGACGCTGTCCTCCTCGTGACTGAGGCCGGCGGTCAGGCGGGTGTTGCCGAAGCTGCGCTCCGTACGCACCGCGAAGTCCCAGCTCTCTTCGTCCAGCACGACATTCGCGCCGGTCTGCAGCGCCCTCTGCTCTTCCGCGTCACGGTCGCGGTACGACCCCCTGAAGTTCCAGTGGATTCCTAGGTCATAGTCGAAGCGGGCCCAGCGCCAGGCCGAGTCGTCGATCTGGAGACGGCCGATGTCGGAGAGCAAGACCTGACCGCCGAGGTCGCTCGTGCCACCCTCCACGGTGAGGCGGCCGCCGAGCTGTGGGTGGAAGTCGACACGCAGCCCGGCCGAGGTGGCCTCGCTGTCGTCACCGCTGAGCGGCACGGCCTCGGGGGGCAGGCAGTCGCGGTCGCCGAACGCGGCGCACGGGGTCGAGTACTCGACGCTCGTGTTGCGCGACACCGAGAAGTTCTCGCTCTCGCGATGCGCTCCCTGGAGCTTGAGGAACCATCGCGGGCTCAGCTTCTGCGACCAGACGAGGTCGCCGTGCAGGGTCGACTGATCGCCGCCGGCGAGCGACACGGAGCCGCCGCTGCCGTTGCGCGGACTCTCCGTCAGCAGCTGCATCACGCCTCCCGCGGCGTTGGGGCCGTAGACGGACGACACGGGGCCACGCACCACCTCCACCTGGCTCACGGTCGCGAGCGGCAGAGTGAGGGCCGCCCACTCCTGGCCTCCGAGAAAGAGCATGGAGGGGTCGCGCTCGTCGACGCGCACGGCGAGGCGCCGGCTGGACGGTGCGTTGAAGCCCCGGGCGGAGAGGTTGAAGTCGTAGATGCCGCTCTGTGCGAGCTGCACGCCAGCCGTGTGCTCGACGAGTTTGGGTGTCTGGGCGTGCGCCGCTTCACGCGTGGCGGCGCCGGTGGGACGGACCGAAGCTGCGGCGGGCACGTGTGCCAGCGTGTCGATCCGCTCCAGTGCGTGCACGACACGCCGCTCGCCGGGAGTGAGATCCCAGTCGAATGTCTGGTCGAGGCGCACGGTGACGAGCGACGGCACGTCGACCTGCGCGGTCTCCGAGTAGCTTGCAGCCGAGAAGACCACCTCATGGGTGCCGTTCATGACCTCGAGCGCGTAGTGGCCCGTGGCATCGGTGCGCGTCTGCGCGCCCTCCGCGTCGACGGCGACCGTGACGCCTCCGAGACCTTCTCCCGTGCTGGTGACGACGCGGCCTTCGATCGTGCCGATCTGAGCCGAAAGCGCCGCAGCCCCGAGCGCTGCAAACAGTGCGATGACGACCGTCAGTCTGTTTCGCTTCATGGTTCCCCCCTAAGACATCGGCCGACGTTGCCGACGCGACAAAGTATGGCCTGCCTCGTGCTTGGTGTCTCGTCCCTCAAGAGCACAAACGTAGGACGCGCCGTTTGCGAGTCACCCGAGATCCGTCATTGCGACTCCAGCACCTTCGCGGCGAGATCCAGGACCTCGGAGCCCGCGTGGCTGCTCCCGCCCATCGCATGTGCGGCCCCGGCGCCGCCCCCCGCCTTGAGGATGTCGAGCGCCAGCGTGGTGAAGCGCTCCCCTTCGCTCGCCGAGCCGAGCCATTGAATGGCGTCGTTGGCCGTGGCGTGCACGGTGAAGCGCGAGCTCATTCCGGAGATCTCGATGACCTCTGCCACGTCCTGGTTGAGGCTACACAGAGCGATCAGGCGCCCCTGCCCTTCGGCCTTCAGGCGCTGTCGCACCATGTGCAGGACTCTCAGGCCCGCGCTGCTGACGTACTCGAGCTTCTGGCAGTTGATGAGGATCGAGCCCTCACTGTCTCTCAGGAACGCGATGAGTGCGTCCTCGAGGTCGCCAGAGGTGCGGGAGTCGAGCGCGCCTTCCAGATCGAAGACTTCGACGCCTTCGACCGTTCTGGAAGTGACCTGGAACGCCATCGTGACGCCTACTCGGTCCGGAACGTGAGCTCGACACGGCCCACGCGGACGACATCGCCGTCGGAGAGAGCTCTGGACTCCCCGGCCGCGAGCCGGTCGCCGCCGAGGTATGTGCCGTTGGAGACTCCGGGCTCCTCGGACAGGGCGTAGCCGTTGTCGCTCCAGCTGATGCGCGCGTGGCGACGGCTCAGCGTGCGCCCCGTGTCGATCGCGTCCAGATCGACCTCCGGAGAGTTGTCGGTGGCGCGGTCGTAGCGGCCGATGAGGTGAGTGCCTTCCGGCTTCAGGTCGAAACGGGTCTTCGTCCCACTGTGCTCCAGGAAGGCTGCGACCGGTGCCGCCGGCGCGGGTGGTGAAGCTTCCGGTGCAGGCGGAGGCGCGCTGGGTGGTGGCGGCGCGGCAGGTGGCGGCTCGGGTGCCGCGGGAGCTGGCTCCGGCGGTGCTGCAGCCGGCTGCGCGGCAGGTGCTGGCGCCGGGGTCGGCTCGGCGCGCTCGTACGCCTCGGTCCGGCGCGCGAGACTGCTGAGCATCAGCACGCCACATTCGGGGTGCTTGCGCAGGAGCTGCTTCATGGCCGGCGCGTCCAGCGGGAGGAGCTTGCAGTCTTCGACCGCGCGAGCGGTGGTGGCGCGCGGCGTGCTGTTGAGGGCACCCGCCTCGCCGAAGACGTGCCCCGTCTCCACCAGGTCGACCCGCCGCGCGTCGCTGCCGCTTCCGCGCACGAGCTCCACCTTGCCACTCTCGACGAGGTAGAGGTGGGTGCCGCCGGTGCCCTCTTCGAAGATCACGGCTCCGGCCGCGAACTCCACGAGAGGGGACTGGGTGCTGGAGGACGAATCACTCATCAACGGTGCTCGAGCAGCCTGTCACGCGTCGCGCGGCTGCACGACGAGCGCGAAGTATGCCACAGCAGAGACTACGCATTTTGGCCGCGGTTGCAGCCATCTGCGAACTATGGCACCTTTGAAAGATTCCGATGTCCTCATGCTCGAGTCTTCATCGAGCTGAGATCGGATAGGGCTCCATGGCGAATCTCGCGATCCGATTGCGTAGTAGTAGCTGAGAGCTTCTTCTGTTGTTTTGAGGGGGGAGAGATGACTCTGCAGTCTTTGGGCGCCCGCGCCATGCGGGAAGGAGCTTCTGTCTTTGCGATTGGCCCAATAGAACGGAACGCGACCGTGCCGGCGTCGAGTGAGTGCGTGGGAACGGCTGGCTCGGATCGCGTGACACGATGACGAGTCCGCAAAGGGCCTGGTCGGATCGGGGGGAATCCTTGGACGATCTGGACACCACCACCGAAGTCAACCTGCGTTTCTCGCCGACGGCGCTGAAGGTTCGCCAGGCCTCCGTCGACCTCTGGGGACCGGATCGCGCGGTCGAGATCGTCGGCAGGTCGCCTCAGATGCAGGACCTGCTGACGCGGCTCGAGAAGGTCGCACCCTTCGAGGAGCCCGTTCTCATCTTCGGCGAGAGCGGCGTCGGCAAGGAGCTGCTCGCCCAGGCGATCTACCTGCTGAGTCCGCTGACATCGGCTCCCTTCGTGCCGGTGAACTGCCCGCAGTACCTCGAGGGCAATCTGACCGTGAGCGAGCTCTTCGGGCACAAGAAGGGCAGCTTCACGGGCGCCGAGTCGGATCGCAAGGGCTGCTTCGAGACCGCCAACGGCGGCGTGATCTTCCTCGACGAGGTCGGCGACCTGCACATGAGCGCGCAGGTCATGCTCCTGCGCTCGCTCGCGACGGGCGAGTTCCAGCCGCTCGGCTCCGAGACGACCCGCCGCGTGCACGTGCGCGTCGTGGCCGCGACCAACCGGTCGCTGAATCAGCTCGCGGCGAACCGCGAGTTTCGGCGCGATCTGATGTTCCGGCTGCGCTACTACATGATCGAGGTGCCGCCGCTGCGCGAGCGCGGGGACGACTGGTACACGCTGCTCAGCCACTTCCTCAACGAGAAGCACCGCTACTACGGTGTGCGCAAGCGCTTCTCGGAAGCGTCGCTGCGGTTGCTGGAGAACTACCCCTGGCCGGGCAACGTCCGCGAGCTCCTCACGATTACGACGACGGGTTACGCGCTTTCGGACGGAGATGTCATCGAGCCGCGCGACTTCGAGCACCAGTTCGAGCACGACGGTCCGCTGGAGGGAGGGGATCCGATCGAAGACCTCGTCCGCCAGCTCGAGCGGGGAGGCGGGTTCTGGGATCTCGTGCACGGTCCCTTCATCGAACGCGATCTGAACCGCCGTCAGGTGCGGCAGGTCATCGCGAAGGGTCTCGACCGCGCCGACAACAGCTACCGGGATCTCCTCGATCTCTGGGAGATCCCGGGGCGGCACTACCAACGGTTCATGGACTTCCTGCGCCACCATCGGCTCAAGCCGAGCAACGCGGAGGCCGACGAAGCGTGAGTGAGCTGCGTGGGGTCGTCTTCGACCTCTACGGAACGCTGATCACCCTCGACCGGTCGGTGTTCCAGAAGGAGCTGCCGCGGCGCATCGGCATCTCGCGCCGGGTCTGGGCGGACTTCGTGCGGCGCGTCCTCCTGCTCACCGACTTCGACGATCGGCGCGCGTTCATCGACTGCTCCATCGAGGAGTTCGAGCCCGCGGACGCGGACGTGCTCCGCGAAGGGGCGCTCGGGCTGCTGGACGAGGAGATCTCGTCTGCGCGCGCCTTCCCGGGTGTGCTGACGCTCCTGCGCTTCCTCAAGCGGCGGGGGCTTCGACTCGGGCTCGTGTCGAATCTCGCTGCTCCCTACAAGGAGCCCTGCGCGAGCCTGGGCCTGCTCGACCTCTTCGACGTCGTCACCTTCTCCTGCCAGGTGGGCAAGGCGAAGCCGAACGACGAGATCTACCTGGAGCACTGCCGCGAGCTGGGGCTCGCGCCGGAGGAGATCCTCTTCGTCGGCGACTCCATGCGCAACGACGTGGTGGCGCCGCGCAAGCTGGGCATGCAGAGCGTTCGCGCCGCGAACCACGGCCCCATGCCGGAGGCGATCGCCACCTCCGACCTGGGGTGGATGACGCTCGACGCGGAGCGGGAGCCGCTTCTGGGCCCGGGCAAGGAGCTCGAGCTGGACGGGGAGAGCTTCCGCGTCACGTCGGTCGATCCTGTCCCGGACGATCAGCAGGGGCGCTACAACCTGGTCAGCTGCGCACACGTCGAAGACGCCGAAGGGCAGCCGCGGAAGATCTACTTCAAACGCTACCTCTCTCCGGCCTCGGCCCACGTGGAGGCTTTCACGAGTGCGCTCCTGCGTGCGGTGGGCCTACGCCCTCCGATGGCCGGAGTCGTCGAAGACCCCGAGCCGCTCTACTGGTGTCACGAAGCGCCGGGCGAAAAGGCGGCACAGGTGTTGGAGCTCTGCCCGGAGCTCGCGCGCGACATCGGGCGCCACGGAGCGTCGGCCTTCCTGTTCTCGAACGCCGATCTCCGGCCGCGCAACGCCTTCCTGGTGCAGGAGGACACGCCGCGGCTCGTGATGGTCGACTACGAACATTGTCTCTTCAACGTGGCGCTCGATGTCAGTGGCATCGACGATCCCCTCGACCCGCGGGTCCTGGACGCACTCGAGCCCGAGGAGTTCGATCGGCGGATCAAGAAGAAGGTGCTCTCGCCCGCCGCGATGCGTCGCACCTACAAGGCGTTCTTTCGTGACCGCGGAGCCGAGCCCGAGCTGCGGGAGGCGTTCCGCGAGGGCTGGGTGGAGCTGCACGAGCGCGCTCAGGGGAGGCGACCCCAGCTCGAGGAGCTCTTCGAGGAGCGCATCTTCCGCGAGCCTTATCTGGTCATCGGCACCAGCTCCTACCGACGCGCGTTCGCGTCGATCGATGCCGCGGACGTGCTCGAGAGGGTCGACCTCGACCCCGTCGAGGCGTTGGACTCCTGGATGGTGCAGTGAGATGAAGGGCCGCAACCTCCTTTCCCGACCATTCACAATGGCGCCCCAGCTCCATCGATGGAGCCAGGGCTCCATCGGCGCGGCAACGGTCGTCACCCGAAGAGGCGCTAAGTCTCGGGAAAAGGGGACATCGGAGTGCCGAGAGAGGTTGGCACGCTTCCTGTAGTAGTGCTCCGTGCGTTCCAACGCAACCCAAGACAACAAGATCATCCGATCCATTCGAACGAGGAAAAGGGGAAACACCATGGAGATGTCACGTGGCGAGATGCAGGACCTTCTCGCGAAGTTCTCGGCCGAGAACGCGGACTACCGAGCGGCTCTTCTCAACAACGCCAAGTCCGTCGTCGAGAAGCAGTTCCAGCTGAGCGTGCCCGAGGGCACGACCATCAACGTGGTCGAGGACACCGCGGACACGATTCACGTCGTGCTGCCGGCGAACCAGGCCGGCGGTGAGCTCTCCGACTCGGATCTCGAGGCTGTCGCCGGAGGCGGCATCAAGATGGACGACGCGACCTGCTCGAGCGGCATGCTCAACACCGTCATCGCGGTCGAGGCCTCGCTCTTCTGATCGACTTTTTCTGGGCGCCCCGCTGGGGCGCCTTTCCCTTTCCTGAGCCCAAACAGTTCCCCCCACCCACGTCGTCAGACACACAACAACGAAGACTGGAGAAACCAAATGGAAATGTCTCGCGGTGAAATGCAGGATCTTCTGGCCAAGTTCTCGGCTGAGAACGAGGACTACCGCAAAGCTCTGATGAACAACGCGAAGGCGGTCGTCGAGAAGCAGTTCCAGCTGAGCGTGCCCGAAGGCACGACCATCAACGTCCTCGAGGACACGGCCGACACGATTCACGTCGTGCTGCCGGTGAACCAGGCGGGCGGCGAGCTCTCCGACTCGGATCTCGAGGCGGTTGCTGGCGGCGGCGTCAAGATGGACGACGCGACCTGCTCGAGCGGCATGCTCAACACGGTCATCGCCGTCGAGGCTTCCCTCTTCTGAGGACGCCTCTCCGGGCGCCGACGCGGTGCCCTTCCGATCCTCGAGATCGGAGCTCCGAAGACAACATTCAATCAACACATTCATAAGGGGAAACACCATGGAAATGTCCCGAGGCGAAATGCGCGATCTTCTGGCCAAGTTCTCGACCGAGAACGCCGACTACCGTGCTGCCGTGATCAACGACCCGAAGAAGATCATCGAGGCTCAGTTCCAGCTGAGCGTGCCGGACGGCGTGACCTTGAAGGTCGTCGAGGACTCCGCTGAGACGATCAACATCGTCCTGCCGCCGAACCAGGCGGGCGGCGAGCTGTCCGACGCCGATCTCGAAGCGGTTGCCGGCGGCGGCATCAAGATGGACGACGCGACGTGCCAGAGCGGCATGCTCAACACCGTCATCGCGGTCGAGGCTTCCCTCTTCTGATCGCGCCTTGATTCCGGGGCGGCGCGGCGCTCAGGCGCCGCGCCGCCTTGTCTATTTCTGCGCTCGAAACCGCCCCAGATGCTGCCGTTCGCACGCACTGCCACACGAAGCACGCCGAGGCGTGTGGGGGAGGCTCGCGTGACGCGCGTCGGGCGGAGGTCACGCGGTGCCGAGCGCTAGCCCGCACACCGCAGAGGTCCTCGCGCGGATCACCGCGGAGGCCGAGACGCTCTGGGAGCGCATCGCGCGCGTCGGAGCCGACGCGCCGCCTGCCCTGCCGATGGAGACGCTGGCCGGGCACCTTCAGACCTGGGCGAAAGTCGGAGCCCAGGGAGATTTCACCGCACTGCTGCACCGGCTCTCGTGGGACGGGGTGGAACCGTCCGTCGCCGCGACGGCCGTGGCGGCGCCGCGTGCAGATGGCCATGTCGCCGGCTGGACCGAGCGGCTGACCCGCTATGCGGAGGTCGTCGCCAGCGCATCTGTGGACGGGCCCTCGAGCGTCGCGGGCCGCGAGCTGCCCTTCGGCGTCCTGTGGCGGAGCTGGGCCGATCTCGGGCTCGAAGAGCTGCGTGCGTCGGCAGGGGCGAGCCTCGATCAGCTGACGGAGGCGGCTGTCAGCGACGCGTGGGCCGAGCTGGCCCGCGAGGTGGCGTGGTGCTCGGAGGCCGCGGCCTACGAGCTCTTCGACGCGCAGCGCACCGCCCTCGGGGCCGAAGGTGCCTACGGACGTTTCGTCGCGGCCTGCCTCGGCGACCCGATCACGGTGCTGTACGACTCGTATCCCGTGCTGGCACGCCAGACCTGCCGCCTCGTCGAACAGTGGCGGTCACGCTGGCAAGAGCTGCTCGACCGCCTCGAGGCGGACCGCGACCCGATCCGCGATCACCTGGGTGTGAGCGCGGAGCGCATCGCCAGCGTCTCCAGCGGTCTCTCCGACCGCCATCGTGGGGGCCGTCAGGTGGTCGTGCTCGAGACCAAGGGCGGGCAGAGGCTGGTGTACAAGCCCCGCAGTCTCGGCGCAGAGCTCGGGTGGGCGGGGCTCGTTCAGTGGTGCGCCGACGAAGGGCTGGCGGTGGCGCCGGGCGCAGCGCGGGCGCTCGATCGCGGCGCGTACGGCTGGATGGAGCACGTCGAGCCCGAGGCGTTCGATGCCGAGGCGGAGGCCGCGCGTTATCACCGTCGCGCGGGATCCCTGGCAGCACTGACGTTCGCGCTTCGTGCGGAAGACCTTCACGCCGAGAACCTGATCGCGACGCTGCGTGGGCCCGTCGTGATCGACGCCGAAATGCTCCTCCAGCCCGAGCGTGAACGGCTGAGCACCGGCGAGGAGAGCGCCGACGGCGTGTCCACCGGAAGCTGTCTGACGACCGGGCTCCTGACCAAGCTCCTGCCGAATGGCGGAGAAGACCGCGCCCTGGCCGGGCTGAGGCCCACCGGGCAGCGAACCGGCGCGTGCAGGGTGTGGCACGACCTGAACGGTGACGCCATGCGCGGCGAGCCCGGGGAGGAGCCGCTTCCGGAGCACGGGAACGCCGTCGTGCTGGGGGGCGAAGCGGTGGCGCCCGAGGCGTTCGCAGACGACCTGCTGGCCGGGTTCGAGGAGACCTACCGCTTCCTGCTCGATCGTCGTGGCGACGTGCTGGCCGGAGGCGGGCCGATCGACCGCCTCGCGGAAGCGCCGGTGCGCGTGCTGTTCCGAGCCAGCCAGGAGTACGGCCGTGTGCTGCAGCTCGCCGGTCTGCCCCGGAACCAGAAGAGCGGTCTCTCGGCGGGGTGGCTTCAGGAGGCGATGCTGGCGTCGTTCACGGAGCAGCCGCAGAAGCCGGTGTTGTGGCCCGTGGTCCTCGACGAGCGCGAGGCCCTCGAAGCGGGAGACGTCCCCTGGTTCGCGGTTCCGGCCGGCGAGCTGGATCTCCCGTCATCACACGGTGGTGCGTCGGCGGTGGTGCCGGGGATCCTCGCGAAGTCCGGAATCGACGCCGTCTCCGAGCGGATCAAGGCTCTGTCGGAGGAGGATCTCGAGCGCCAGCTGGGGCTCCTGCGGTTGGCGCTCGCCCCCGACGCGCCCTCACGCGCGTTGTCTGCGCCTCTCACAGCGGCTACCGCGGCGAGCCCAGGGGATCTCGACGCTCTGTCGGCGGTCGCGCGTGCTCTCGGTGACGAGGTCGGCGCGGCGCTTCTCGATGGAGCGGCTCCCGATGTGACGCTCGGGCGCGGCGTGCTCGGCTCCGCCCTCTTTCTCGCTGCGCTCGAGCGCGCTTCGGGATCGGGCGACCGCGGGTGGCGCGCGTTCGTCGACGAGGCGCTCGCGGCGGCCGCTGGCGCAGAGCTGAACGTCGGCGGCTACTCCGGCTGGGGCGGCATCTTGTGGGCCCTGGTCGCCCTGGCGGAGCTCTCGGGCGATGGTGATCTTCTCGACGAGGCCGAGCACCTGGCGCCGCGCGTCGACGCGGCCCTGGAGGGTGACGACGCCTACGACGTCGAGCGCGGTGCGGCCGGCGCGATCCTCGGCCTGCTCGCGCTCGCCGACGCCACCGGCCAGGAGCGCCACGTCGAGGCCGCGGTGCGTTGCGGCGCACACCTGCTCGGCCGTCAGCTGCCGGTTGGCACCGTCGGCGCCGGCTGGCCCAACCCCGCCGGTCTCGTGCAGACGGGTTGGGCACACGGCAACGCGGGGATCGCCCGGGCCCTCGCCGCGCTTGGCCATCGCGTGGGCGGAGCGCAAGCTCTCGTCGCCGCCGTCGCAGCACTGGGCTACGAGCGGTCGCAGTTCGATGCCAAGCGGGGCAACTGGCCGGTGCTCCTCACGGACTCCGCAGGGACGCGGCGGGTGTCCAGTTGGATGGTGGCCGTGTGCCGGGGCGCGCCCGGGGTGGCGCTGGCCCGTCTCTATCTACCGGGGGTGATGCGGGACGGTGCGGTCTCGGCCGAGCTGCGCGCCGCCCTGCAGACCACGGCGACGTCGCCCGGCGCTCCGCTCGATCACCTCTGCTGTGGGGCGATGGGACGCAGCTCCGTTCTGCTCTCGGCGTCTCTTCGCAACGATCCGTCGAGTGATGCCGGGGGGCGCCTCATGATCGCTGCACACGAGACGGCCCGCGCGGTCCTCGCGCGCGCGGCGGAGAAGGGTCGGTTCTCGGTCAGCGCCGACAGCTACGAGAACCGGCGCGTCCAGACAGGGCTGCTGCACGGTGTCGCGGGTGTCGGCTATCAGCTGCTCCGACTCTCTGGAGCTCAATTGCCGGATTTTCTGGCACTCGAGCTCCCGAGTGAGAGAATAGGTGGCGGGGCTGGGGGTTCGGGCACTTGAAATGTCGGTGCCCGCGGTGAGATTTCGTATCTGTTTTTGGGGACCAGAAAAAATGGGGGGAACTGCATGGGGATCGAATTCGAGCTGAGCTCGCTCGTGCCGGAAGAGGCAGGGGAGCTTCAGCAGATGACGTTCCCGGCGTACCGACACCTGCTTCCGCTCGAGCCTCGACCGAGGCATCCTCAAGAAGACACGCGCCTGATCCAGCCGTTCGGCGTGGTCGCTCGCGTCGGAGGATCTCCAGCGGGACTTGCGCTCGCTGAGGGCCCGCACGAGAGTGGTGACGAGGAACCGCCGCAGCTCCTTTCGGTGTTCGTGCGCGCCGATCGCCGCAACCAGGGCATCGGCACGGCGCTGGTCGAGGCGACCGAGAACGAGGCGCGCCGACGCGGCTACCGTGAGCTCACGGGCCTGTACACGACCGGTCGCCCGGCGATCGAGTTCGTCGAGAAGATCATGGACGCCCGAGGCTGGCAGACCGATCCCTTCTCGCTCTCCGTGCGATTCGACCCGGCGCAGGCCCTCACGTCCTCCGCGTTCGACGAGCGCAAGATCGAGATCCTCTCGCGGGGCTTCGAGATCTTCCCCTGGTCGGAGCTGACCGAGGAGGAGTACGAGGTCATCCGCGAGTCGGACGAGAGGCTGCACTGGATCGAGCCCAAGCTCGCACCCTGGGTGGTCGAAGGCTCGCAGCTGCACTGGTCGAGCGTCGGTGCCCGCTACAAGGGTCGCGTCGTCGGTTGGGTCCTCAACCACAGCGTCCTGCCTGGAGTCGTCCGGTTCACGATCAGCTACATGCGCAAGGACCTCTCGCGCCGCGGCCGCATCCTGGCTCTCTACCACCGCAGCCTGGTCGACATCCGTGACAGCGGTCGCTGTCAGTTCTGCACGTTCCTGACGCCGTACTCGTACCCGAACATGATTGGCTTCATCAACCGCTGGATCACCCCGATCTCGAGCTTCGTCGGAGAGTCGAGGAAGGTCCGTGTGTCGCTCGAGGGATGACGAGCACTTGCTTGACCCATATCCACAGCTTGCCTATCTTGAAACTCGCTCTGGCCTCGAGGCCAGCCGCTCCAGACACCTTCGTGTCACCGAGCTCTAGGGGAGGAAGAACGATGAGATCCGTACTCAAGGACCCAGTGCTGCATGCGCTCCTCGCGGGAGCCCTTCTGGCACCGACGCTCCTGGTCGCACAGCAGGATGACGCGGCGCCCATCTGGGAGCCGCCCGCGTTCTCGTTCGAAGGAGGTCGTCTCGATCTCCTCGAGGCCATTCGCCTGACCCTGGCGAACGATCCGAACCTCCTGCTCGAGCAGCAGGACGTGCGCCGGCAGCTGGGGATCTTCCAGGAGCTCCAGGGCGCCTTCGATCTCGCGTTCTCCGGGCAGTTCAGCTGGCAGCATCGCGAGCAGGAGCTGCTCGAGAGCGTCAAGGAGAGGGAGCGTGAGAAGCGCGACGATATTCGCGATGCGCAGGCCGTGGCCTGCGACGGCGAAAGAGACCTCACCGACAAGCTCGCAGCGCTGCGCCGTGCCCAGGGCGGCGAGAGAGGGGTCGTCATCAATAGCGACAAGGCGTTCGAGGCCAATCTGAGGATCCTCGAGGCCGCGATCGCAACGGCGGACGAAGCCACCGTGCTGGCGGAGCTCGAGAACACGCGCAGGAACCTGCTTGCGACCGAGATCTTCGAGACCCAAAGAGCGCTCAACAACGCCTCCGCCGCGTGTGTCGAAGCCGGCCAGGCCCTAGACCGCATCGGTGAGACCCCTGAGGAAGAGGAGTTCGACA
The DNA here is from genome assembly GCA_965223385.1 of Candidatus Multivoraceae bacterium. Classification (GTDB taxonomy): domain Bacteria; phylum Acidobacteriota; class Thermoanaerobaculia; order Multivoradales; family Multivoraceae; genus JBCCLJ01. The sequence continues at coordinate 108,170 of CBDCWR010000006.1, forward strand.
CGGGCCAGCTTGATCTCGGCTTCGAGAAGCTGACCCGTAGCGGCGTCTTCTGGCGCCCCTTCCTGAACGGCAACTACACGAGCACCGAGTTCATCGGCAAGCGTGCCGGCTTCTCCGTGCCCTTCGTCGACGGCAACGGCGAGCAGCAGTTCAGCCCCTCGGGGATTCCGCTCGAGCGACTCATCGACTTCGGCGGCAAGGGCATCGAGGACGTCTACACGTTCGAAGTGGGCTTCGACGTGAACATTCCGCTCCTCCGCGGCCGCGGTCGCGACTCGACCGGAGCGAACGAGCGGGCCGCAGAGGTCGACTACGACGCGTCCGAGAAATTCCTCGAGTTCGCGGCGTCCGAGAGTGTCCTGCGCACGGTGCAGGCCTACTGGAACCTCGTCGCCGTGCAGGAGCAGGTCGGCATTCTGGAGCGCTCGGTCGAGCTGCAGGGGCAGCTCCTCGAGGTGACGCAGGCTCTGATCGAGGCGGGAGAGCTACCGCAGATCGAGGAGGCGCGCTCGCTCGCATCGGAGGCCGACGCAAGGGCTCAGCTGGAAGGCGCCTCGCGCGACCAGGCGGTCGCGCGCATGGATCTCGTGCGCGCCATCGGTCTCAGCATCCTCGCGGAGAGCGAGGCGCCGCTCGCCAACAACACCTTTCCGGAGGCGCCCGAGCAGGACGCGGTGCGCAATGCGTTCGCCGCAGAGCTGATCTCGGAAGCGATGGGCAATCGTCTCGACCTGCAGGCCACGAGGTCGCTCATCGACTCCGGGAAGATCCTGGCCCGTGCGGCGGTCATCGACCTGCGGGCACGATTCGACGTGAGCTTCGGGATTTCGTCGGTGGGTCGCGGGGAGTCGTCTCTGTCGGAGGCCACCAGCAACTTCGCGTCTCCCAGCTGGAAGGTCGGTGCGATTCTCGAGCGTCCTCTCGCCAACAACGCGGCGAAAGGCCGGCTGGTGCAAGCCGAGGCGCAGGTCGCCCAGCGACAGATCTCCGCGGCCGATCTCGACCGCAACATCCGCATCAACGTGGTCGCCAGGCTCGGCGCTCTGCAAGAGGCCCTCAGCGAGCTCGACTACGCGAATCAGTCGGCCGAGGCTTTCATCCAGACCTACGAGGCAGAGCTTGAGAAGCTACGTCTCGGCGAGACCACGGTGATCGACGTCGTGCTCACGGAGCAGCAGCGCAGGGGCGCGCTGCTGGCGCAGCTCAACGCGCGCTTCCGCGTGGCCAACCTCCTGGCCGAGCTCCGCTTCGAGACGGGCACGCTCATTCGACAGGGTGACGAAGGCAACGAAGTGACCTTCGACTCGCTCACGACGCTCCCGGGAGTTGGCCAGTGAGACGTCGCCCACACTCCGCACCCAGGGCCAGCGCGGCCCTGAGTGTGTGCACGACACTCCTGCTCGCCCTCCTGGCCAGTCCCGGACTGGCGCAGGACGACGAGCTCACGGGGCCTCGCATCTCCCTGCAGGAGGCGCTCGACCGGACCCTCGGCAACAGCTTCGACATTCAGTTGTCGGAGCAAGACCTGCAGCTCCGAATCGGCTCGGAACAGGAGACCCGAGGTCTCTTCGACAACGTGATGTTCTTCGAGACGTCCTTCAACTTCCGCCAAGAGGCGCTGCTGTCGCCGGAGCGCCAGGGTGAGATTCAGCGACGACTGCCGCTGGAGTTCCTTTCCGTTGCAACGCTCGACGGTGCCCCCGGGGCACTCGACCGCGTGGCCGACGGGATTCTCGGGAACCTGCTCAATACCCAGAACGACGGCCTGCCCGTAGCGGGCAGTCTGATCTTCGACGAGTGCCAGAGTTTCCAGACAGAGCTCGTGGTCGATCTCGACAACGGCGATTCGATCACCGCGTGTCTGAACTCCAATCTCATCGTCGAGGGAGTCGTGATCGGCACCGACGTGGTCGGGAACACGACAGGGGCCGAGATCGCCGAGCTGGCCAGGCTGCTGGCCATCATCGAGGCCAACAGCGATGCGCTTCAACAGGATCTTCTCGATGCCTTCAGTGACCGGCTGCGCGCTCTGGCGCTCAACCTGCGTTTCGTGGCCGAGATCCTGCGCACGCAGCTCATCAACATCGGGCCGATTCCGGACGAGCAGCAGTTTCTCGACCTCCGCCTGGAGTACGGCAAGCAGTTTCGGTTCCGCACCGGCGCCGACCTGACCTCGAGCATCGTTCTGATGAGCAACGAGGCCAACTACGCCGGCAAGCCTCTCAACCCGGCCTTCGGCGACACGTTCCGGCCCACCAACTTCACTGCCAGCATCGGCGCTCAGCTGAACGTGCCGCTCGGAAAAGGGCGGGGTCGCATTGCGACGGCGGGGCAGGAGACGGCGCTCGGGTTTGCGGTCGATGCGGAGCGCGCTCTGCTGACGCACACGGCCACCTCCGAGGTGCTCCAGACCATCGACGCGTACTGGGCGCTGGCGGCGGCACAGGAGACGCTGGCCATCAATGCGGCCTCCGCGCAGGTGCAGAACGGCGTGCTCGAGAGCGTGGACGCGCTGATCGAGGCAGGCGAGCTGCCCGAGGTCGAGCGCAACCGCGTGAGCGCGCGTCTCGCGCAGCTCGCGAGCCAGGTCGCAGCATCGCGCCAAGCGGTGGTCGAGGCCCGGCTGGCACTGGTCGAGGCCATGGGTCAGAGCGCCCGGTCGGTCGACGAGGCCCCTCTGGCCGCGGAAGACCTTCCCTCCGTGGAGGCGCTGCAGGGCGACATCGACGGCTGGGTGCAGCGCGGCTTCCAGTACCGGCAGGATCTCGCCGCGGCGACCCAGACGGTGCAGGCGGCGGACGTGCTCGAGCGGGCGGCCAAGGCCAACGCCCGCTACCAGGTCGATCTGGCGCTGAGCGTGAACTACTCCGGTTTCAAAGAGAGCTTCGACGATCGCCTCTACGACCTCGGTGGCTTCGCCGACGCGGTCAGCGGGCGCATCTCGGGGCCGAGCTACGCGATTGGTCTCAAGTGGGCCCTGCCGTTCAAGAACCGCGTCGCGCGCGGGCGCCTTGCGCAGGCGCGGGCGACGCTCGATCGGAGCAAGATCACCGAGATCGACATCAAGCGGAACATCCAGGTTCGCGTGCGTCAGCTCACCGATGCGCTCGAGCGTGCACAGGCCGAGCTCGCGCAGAATCTGCGCAGTCTCGAGTACTGGCAGCAGACGATGGACGCGAGCGTCGACCGCTTCGAGGCGGGCGACATCACGCTCATCGATACCATTACGGCGGAGCAGCAGCTCACGCAGGTGCAGCTTGCTGCGGTCGGTGCCAAGCAGCAGATCATCCGCCTCGTCACGCAGCTTCAGTTCGAGTCGGGTCAGCTGGTGCAGCTCCCCTCCAACATGGAGGAGCTCGAGCCAGCGGAGCTCGAGGTTCTGTCGTTCGATGTTCTGTCCGGATCGGGCGAGGCCCGCTAGCCGGACGATCTCTCAGCCCCAAGAAAGGAGCACGCCATGGTCGGAGCTCAACACCTCCTGCGGAAGGCCGCGTTGGAAAAGATGTCGTCGCCGGAACGGCTCGACATGGCCATGCGGGTCACGTCGCCCGCATCGTGGATCGCCCTCATTGCCTTCGGCTCGGTGATCGTGACCGCCGTCCTGTGGGGCGTCTTCGGCAAGATGACGGAGCGCGTCGACGGCTCCGGCATCCTGATCCGAGGCGGCGCCATCAACACGGTCGAGGCCAAGGCGAGCGGCACGCTCACCGAGGTCCTGGTCGAGGCCGGTGACACCATCGAGAAGGACCAGATCGTGGCGCGGCTGACGGTCCCCGACACGGAGTCGGAGATCCGGGCCACCAAAGACCGGATCGCCGATCTCAGCGCGCAGGATCGCAGCCGCGAGGCCGACCTGCGGCGGCTCAATGCCAGCTACTCGACGCAGATCCGGGAGGCGCAGGCGCGCCGGGAGAACATCGCGGGCCTCGTCGAGAAGGGCTACAAGACCCGGAACGATCTGGCTGCGATCGACGCAGAGATCGCGCGCATCCGCCAGCAGCAGCTCCAGGCCGGGCTCTCGGAGACGGGGCGCGAGAACCAGCTCGCAGATCAGCGGCGGCTCCTCGACCAGCTCGAGGAACAGCTGGCGAACAACTCGGTGATCCGGGCTCCCTACGCGGGCCGGGTCGCGGCGGTGCTGAAGCCTCAGGGTCAGGTCATCCAGGCCGGGGAGCGCCTCCTCAACCTCGAAGATCCTGACGCGCCGTTCAGCGTCATGCTCTTCGTGCCGTTCGCCGAAGGCAAGAAGGTGCAGCAGGGCATGACGGTGAACATCGCCCCGAGCACCGTCAAGCCGGAAGAGCACGGCTTCATCGTGGGTGAGATCCGCGGCGTGTCGAGCCAGGCGGTGACCCCGGAAGAGGTGCGCTCGACCCTCAACAACGACGCCCTCGCCCAGAAGTTCGGCGAGGACACCCCGTTCCGGGTCGACGCGATTCCGCTCCTCGACCCGGCCACGGCGAGTGGCTTCAAGTGGACCTCTGCCGGCGGCCCGCCGTCGGAGATCGGAAGCAACACGCCCGTTTCGGCACAGATCGTCGTCGACTACCGCCGTCCGATCAGCTACGTCATTCCGATGATGAAGAAGACAGTCGGCATCGGTAGCTGACGCAATGGCGGAATCGGAAGAAGAACCGAAGAAGCGGACGACGCCGCCCAGGAACAAGCGCGTCAAGTGCCCGACCCTCCTGCAGATGGAGGCGGTCGAGTGTGGCGCCGCTGCGCTCGGCATCATCCTGGGGTACTTCGGGCGCATCGTGCCGCTCGAGAAGCTGCGCGTGGAGTGTGGCGTCTCGCGTGACGGCAGCAAGGCGTCGAACGTTCTGAAGGCGGCGCGGAGGTACGGTCTCGAGGCCAAGGGCTACAAGTACGAGCTCGAAGACCTCTACAACGTGACGTACCCCTGCATCCTCTTCTGGAACGCGAACCACTTCCTGGTTCTCGAGGGCTTCAAGAAGGGGCAGGTCTACCTCAACGATCCCGGTGAGGGGCCACGCATCATCTCCATGGAGGAGCTCGACGCGTCCTTCTCGGGCGTCGTGCTCACGTTCGAGAAGGGCGAAGAGTTCAAGCCCGGCGGCGAGAAGAAGAGCATGGCGGCGGCGCTTCGCCGGCGCCTGGTCGGCTCCGAGACCGCCCTCATGTACATCCTCCTGTGCGGCCTCTTCCTGGTCGTGCCGGGCCTCGTGGTGCCGACCTTCCAGCGGATCTTCGTGGACGAGTTCCTGGTCTCCAACCGCGAGTACATCGTGCGGCCTCTGCTCCTGGGCATGGGCATCACGGTCGTGGTGCGCATGGCGCTGACGTGGCTGCAGGAGTACTACCTGCTGCGTCTGGAGACGAAGCTCGCGCTCGAGACGTCGAGCAACTTCTTCCGCCACATCCTGCGCCTCCCCGTGGGCTACTTCGCCCAGCGTTACGCGGGTGAGATCGGCTCACGCGTGATGATCAACGACAAGGTCGCCAACGTCGTCTCCGGGAAGCTGGCGACCACCATCATCGACTGCCTCATGATCGGCTTTTATGCGGCGTTGATGTTCATGTACGACGTGGGCCTCACCGTCATCGTGATTCTCCTGGCCATGGTCAACGTGGTCGCCGTGAAGCTGGTGTCGAGGTCCCGGGTCGACGCGAGCCGCCGCCTCGTCTCCGACGTCGGCAAACAGATGGGTACCGCGATGAGCGGCTTGTCGATGATCGAGACGCTCAAGGCGACCGGCGGCGAGCCGGAGTTCTTCGGGCGCTGGGCCGGCTACCAGGCGAAGGCCCTCCGCTCCGAGCAGTCGCTCCGGATCCGCTCGGACCTGATCACGATCGTGCCGATCTTCATCAACATGATGATCACGGCGACGGTACTGCTGGTCGGCGGCTTCAAGGTGATGAACGGTGAGCTGACGGTCGGTCTGCTCGTGGCGTACCAGTCGCTCACCACCTTCTTCACGACGCCGTTGTCCAACTTCGTGAGCTTCGGCTCGACGCTGCAGGAGCTCGAGGCCGACATGAACCGCCTCGACGACGTGCTGCGCTACCCGCAGGACGAGATGTACACCCGCGTGCCGTCTCCCGAGCACGAGCAGAGGGCTGACTTCAAGCTCCAGGGAAAGGTGGAGCTCAAGGACATCACGTTCGGCTACAGCCCCCTCGACAAGCCGCTCATCGAGGGCTTTTCGCTCACCGTCGAGCCTGGCCAGCGCGTCGCGCTGGTCGGCGGCAGCGGTTCCGGGAAGTCGACCGTCGCGCGTCTCGTCACGGGCCTCTACGAGCCCTGGGAAGGCGAGATCCTCTTCGACGGCGTGGCGCGCAACGAGCTCCCGCACAAGCTCATTTCGAACTCGCTCGCGATGGTCGACCAGGAGGTGTTCCTCTTCGAGGGCTCCATCAAAGAGAACATCACGATGTGGGACGAGACGATCCCCATGCCGCGCGTCACGCAGGCGTGTCGAGATGCCGCGATCGCGGAGGTCATCGAGACACGCGAAGGCGCGTACCAGGCCGAGGTGGGCGAGAGTGGCGGCAACTTCAGTGGTGGGCAGCGCCAGCGCCTGGAGATCGCGCGCGCCTTCGTCGGTGAGCCCAGCATCCTCGTTCTCGACGAGGCGACCAGTGCGCTCGACCCCACCACGGAATCGACGATCGACGACAGCCTGCGCCGTCGCGGCTGCACCTGCATCACGATCGCGCATCGTCTCAGCACGGTGAAAGACAGCGACGAGATCATCGTCATGGAGCGCGGCAAGATCGTTCAGCGCGGCACGCACGAAGAGATGAAGGACCAGCCGGGTCTCTACGCCGACCTCATGGGTGACCAGTAGCGATGACGGAAACGTCCAGCTCTCCCACCGCGTCCACCCTGCTCCGGGTCGTCGTTTCGGCGGTCACCGAAGCCGCGGGCCGTGAGATTCCGCTTGCAGCCGGCGAAACGACCCTCGGGCGCTCCGAGGGCAACGACGTCGTGGTGCCCGACGCCGCCATGTCGGGTCGCCACGCGCGCATCACGGTCTCCGAGTCGGGAGAGGTCACCCTCTTCGACAACAACAGCTCGAACGGGACCATCGTCGGGGGGGAGCGCGTCGAGCAGGCAGCACTCGAGTCGGGGCAGCAGTTCACGCTCGGCAAGACGGTCTTCGAGCTGCAGGTGGTTCTGCCCGAGAAAGAAGCGCCGCCGCCACCGCCGCCGGACCCGTCCTTCGAGCGTACCGTGCAGGTCAAGGACTTCGCGGAGCTGGTCGCCCAGTTCGAGCGGCCCCAGGCGCTCCAGGAGATGGGCGAAGAGGTCCAGATCACGGCGAATGCGCCCTTCCTGATCTCGGATGCCACCTCGGTTTGGACCGTGGAGTCGGGCGTGGTGGACGTCTTCACCGTGAAGGTCGAGCAGGGGAAGCCGACCGGCGCGCGGTCGCACTTTCTGAGTATCGACGAAGGCTCCGCCTTCTTCGGCCTCGACGCCGACTCCCTCGACCTCGACTCCGGCTTCCTCGCGGTCGGCAAAGCCGGCTCCGAGCTGCGACGCCTGCCGGTCGACCGGATGCAGCTGTTTGCGCCGGTCCCCGAGCATCGAGATCGCATCACGAAGATCGTCCAGCGCTGGGTCTCCGCACTCTCGAAGCGGTTGACGTCTGACCTGCCGAGCATTCCGGACGCCGCGATCACGCTGTTTGCGGGCGAGACGACGGAGCTCCGCGAAGAGGTGGTGATCGCCTCGGGCAACGAGGTCGTGTGGATCGAGATGCCTCCCGCGCGCTTCCTGTTCGACGGGATGGCCAGCCTCTCCTACGATGCCGAGGGCATGTACTTCCCGCTCGCGCCGGGCTCCTGGCTCGAGCTGCTCGCAGCGGGCGACACCATCTCCGTGGAGCCGAAGTCGACGGCCGACGTCATTCACGATCCGCGTCTGTGGGCGGGGCTCGAGCTTTTCCACCGCGTGCTGATGGAGTGCGAGCTCCTCAACAAGCGGCTGTCCATCGTCGACGAGTTCAACCGGCTGCAGAAGAAGGCCGGCAACGTCGAAGAGGCGCGCGAGGCCGGAGTGGGGGCGATCGAGGCGGTTCTTGGCGGCACGCAGATGTTCCGCCGGCCGTCTTTTGGTGCCGATACCGGGCCGGTGTTTGCGGCCTGCGCGCTCGTCGCGGAGATGCAGGACATCGAGGTGGTCCGGCCCACCGCCGACCTCGACGAGATGAGCTTCGAGGAGACGGTGAACCAGGTCGCCATGTCGTCGCGCTTCAGAACCCGGCGCGTGGCGCTGGTCGACGACTGGTACAACTTCGACCAGGGCCCGCTCCTCGGCCAGATCGAAGAGTCGGAGGAGCCGGTGGCTCTGCTCCCGACCGGGCCGAAGACGTACGAGGTCGTGTATCCCCAGACGGGCGATCGGGTGAAGTTGACTCCCGCTCTCGCCGACGAGCTGGCACCGTTCGCGACCAGCTTCTACCGGCGGTTTCCGGACGGGACCATTGGCCCGCGCGAGCTCATCAGGTTCGGCATGCACGGCCTCAAGCGCGAGTTCCGTGAGGTTCTGGCGATGGGCATCATCACGGGCCTGATCAGTACCGCGACGCCGGCGATCACGGGCAAGGTCTTCGACAGTGCCATTCCTCAGGCCGACCGCGATCTCCTCCTGCAGCTGGCGGGGGGCCTCTTCATCGCGGCTCTGGCGAATGCTGCCTTCAAGATCACGCAGAACGTCGCGATGATGCGCGTGCAGAGCAAGATGGACTACTCGGCGCAGGCGGGCATCTGGGACCGGATGCTCGATCTTCCCGCGACGTTCTTCAAGCGCTACACCGCCGGTGATCTCGCCGACCGCGCAGCGGCCGTGGGCAAGATCCGTGCGATCGTCGCCGGCACGGGTGTCGCAGCCATCCTCGGTGCCTTCGCGTCGTCGTTCAACGCCGTGCAGATGCTGTTCTACAGCTTTCCGCTCGCCGGCGTGGCGATCGCGCTCACCTTCGTGTACGTCGGCGTCACCACCTTCTGCAACTTCCTGAAGCTGCGGCTGCAGCGTCAGGAGATGATGAAACGCGGCCGCATCACCGGCCTCGTGCTGCAGCTGATCACCGGCGTCGCGAAGCTCCGCGTGTCCGGTACGGAGAACCACGCGTTCCGGGTGTGGGCGACGCAGTTCGCCGACATGCGCCGCGTCGCGTTCGCAGTGGGCCGCATCGACAACATCATGCCGGTGTGGAACGCCGGCTTCCCGGTGCTGTCGTCGATGGCCATCTTCTTCACGATGGTCACCCTGAAGAAGGGCGCGGCGGAGTCGGGCGTTCCTTTCGAGCTCACCACGGGCGACTTCCTGGCCTTCAACGCGGCGTACGGCATTTTCCTCGGTGCAATGCAGGCGCTGGGCGATGCGTCGGTCAGCCTCCTCGAGATCATCCCGGTGTACGAGCGCCTCGATCCGATCCTCAAGGAAGAGCCGGAGCTCGACGGCTCCAAGGCCGCGCCCACGAAGCTGCGTGGCTCGATCCAGCTGTCGCACATCTCGTTCCGGTACACGCCGGACGGGCCGCTCATCCTCGATGACCTTTCGCTGGAGATCGAGCCCGGTGACTTCGTCGCCTTCGTCGGCGGCTCCGGCTCGGGCAAGTCGACGTTGATGAAGGTCATGCTGGGATTCGAGACGCCGGAAATGGGTGGCGTGTACTACGACGGCCAGGATCTTGCCACCCTCGACGTGCGGCAGGTACGCCAGCAGTTGGGCGTCGTGCTCCAGGAGAGCCGTCTGCTCCCAGCGGAGATCTACCGGAACATCGTGGGATCGAGCTCACGGACGTTGGCGGAGGCGTGGGACGCCGCGACCAAGGCCGGCCTGGCGGACGACATCAAGAAGATGCCGATGGGCATGCACACCTACGTCAGTGAGGGTGGCGGTGGCTTTTCGGGCGGCCAGAAGCAGCGTCTCATGATCGCCCGGGCCCTCGTGCACCAGCCGAAGATCCTCTACCTCGACGAGGCGACGAGTGCTCTCGACAACAAGACCCAGGCGCAGGTCACCGAAAGCATGGACCGGCTCCAGGCGACCCGCATCGTGATCGCGCATCGCCTCTCCACCATCGCGCAGGCGAACAAGATCTGCTACCTCGAGAAGGGCAAGATCGTGGAGATGGGTACATACGACGAGCTCGTCGCGCAGGACGGGTACTTCGCCGAGCTCGCACGGCAGCAGGAAAGCTGACGTGAGCCAGGGACGGAGTCAATGAACGAGATCCCCATCCACGCGACCTACGATCGCGACGCACGCGCGACGACCCTCCGCGGCTTCGGCGCTCTGGGAGACACGCTGCCGGCGCTCCTCGAGTACACGGAGAACCCGTACGCACAGATGCCGGGGACCATTTCGACGGTCTTCCCCCTCGAAGACGAGGCGCACGTCGAGGCATGGCGCGGCTATGTCAGCGAGGCGGAGTCGGCGGGTGCGGCGGTCGTGCTGCAGCGACGGCTGGTACAGCTCGACTTCCCCGTGCGGGAGGGGATGAGCGAAGACCCTGCGTATCTCGCCGCCACGCGCCGCGGGCAGCGGCCCTCCAGCGCCGATGCCTTCCCGTTCGAGGACCCGGACGGTGTGGAGCTGTCGATTCACCCGACCGCGGCCGGGGCGCTCCCCATGATCGTGGTGCACAACCGGTCCGACTTCGAGCTCCTCGCCCGCGCGCTGGCCTACCGGAACGAGCCGGCCGACATCCCTGCGTCCATGGGCGCCTGTTTCGTCAGCGGGCTGATCAACTGGGACCGCGTCACGACCTACCGGAGGAGCTGGGAGCTCCGAACTCCCAACGCGTCCGAGGAGGCGTGGCAGGAGGAGTTCAAGAGCTTCGCCAAGCGCAAGGAGCTCTACCAGGACCGCGTGATGATCCTCAGCACGACGCCCTACGCCGGGCTGTCGGCCGAGGAGGTCGATCGTCCTGCGGAGGAGTGGGCGCGGGAGTCGCTCGTGCTGCGCCGCGAGCACGAGTGTTTCCACTACGTCACCTGGCGCCTCTTCGGCGTGGTCCGCAGCAACCTGCTCGACGAGCTGATCGCCGACTTCGTCGGTCTCCTTGCCGCGCAGGGGGCCTACCGCGCCGATCTCGCGCTCCGCTTCCTGGGCATCGCGGAAGACGAGACGCGCCTGCCCGACGGCGCGCGCCTCGAGCTCTACCGGGGTCAGCCTCCCCTTCCCGACGAGGCCCTTCCGCCTCTGCTTGCACTCGCGCGCAGTGTGGTGCGCAACATGGCGACGGCGGCCACCATCCGGGGCGACCTGAGTGACCCGGATCGCGCGCGCGAGCTGGCGCTGGCCGTGGCGTCGCTCTACCTCGAAGAGCTCAGCGCATCCGATTGCCTCGAGCGCCTTGCCAGCCGACTCCACGGAGTGCGACTCGCCATGGAATCGTCGACCGCCGAGACCGTCTGGACCTTCCAGTGCCGGTCCACCCGCGAAGGGATCACCGCCTGCCTGGACAACTTCGAGGAGTCCAGTGCCTACGAGCTCCTCCCGCTCAGGCTGCGTCGCAAGCTCGGTCTGGTCCTGGACGAGATCCTGAGCAACATCCAGAAGTACGCGTACGGCGACACGGAAGGTGAGATCTCACTGGCCATGGCGCAGGGCGACCACGGCTTCACGCTCACCGTCGAAGATCGCGGGCGCGAGTTCAATCCGCTCTACGTGGCGGCTCCCGAGGAGGTCGACCTGGTGACGCCGCGTAAGCCCGGTGGCCTCGGCATCTACCTCGTGCGGCATCTCGCGGCCGACCTTCACTACGACCGCACGAACGACGTCAACCGGCTCACCGTCGAGCTGGACAGCTGACCCGCGCGCGCTCCGGCGCGTCTTCGCCGCGCGCCTACCAGTAGCCGAGCCACTTCCCGTCCACGGGAAGGGCATGGGCCTGGAGCGTGATGCGCTCGTCGCCATCGACCATCCGCTTGGTCGGCGCGATCTGGTGGAGCTGGTGGCCCGAGTGGAGGGCCATCTTGCCCTCCGCGTAGGGGTGGTAGTCGGGCTTGCGCTTGCCCTCGACCTTCTTCTTGCGCTCCTCGAGGGTGAGGTCCTGCATTTCGAGATTGTTGATGTCCCACACGCGGAGCCCGCCGCCGTCCTTCGGTAGCCGGATCGTCAGCGTCATGGAGAGGTGGCGCCGATGGTCGGGGGTGCCGATGCCGGTCCAGTCGATGCTCTCGAACTGCAGGTCGTAGTGGAGGCTCGCCATCGGTCGCGTGAACCGCTCGTGTGCGAGGAAGATGTGAAACCCGGGGAGGCCGATGCGATGGTCGAAGCCCATCGGCTCGCCGAGCACCTCCTCCATGCAGGAGGCGACCTTCTCATGCAGCCAGCCGAAGTGCTCGTGGAGGATCGGGTTGGAGCGGTCGAGCTGCTCCTTGTAGGCCGCGAAGCCGTTCTTGGCGGCGTCGAGGTAGCTGGCTGCGCCGAGCGTGTAGAACGGCACGTCGGGTCGCCGCTCGATCCACGCGTCGCGGAGGCTGTGGATCTTGTCGCGAACCTGGGTGCACTCTTCGGGCGTGAGAAGGTCGATGTCCTGGACGTGCTCGAGATCAGACAAGGTGTTTCCCCTTTAGGATGGAGCCAGTGGCGAGGCCACGGCCGTCAGGCTAGCTCCCGGAACACGTAGCGTCGGTTGCCGATCTGGATTCGGTCCCCCTCGACGAGCCGCTTCTCGGTGATGCGCTCACCATTGATATACGTACCGTTCTCCGATTCGAGGTCACGCAACAAGAAGCCATCTTCGCCGAGCGAGATCTCGACGTGGTGTCGAGAGACCTGAAACTGGTCGATCTGCAGCAGATTGTCGGCGGTGCGCCCGACAGTGGTGAAAGGGCCGAGCATGACGGGCTCGACGCCGGCCTCCTCCTCGAACGGCTCCAGCCAGCCCTTGATGGCGGGCATCATGACCGTGCCGCTCGAGACCTGCTCGGTCTCCGCGAGGGCTGACTGCATTTCGTCCGGACTCAGGACCACCGTGCCGTCGAAGTCGGCGGGTGGAAGACTCGGCTCCGACGCGGCTTCGGCCGCAGCGGGCGGCGGGGCCTCGGGTGCGGCGGGCTCGCCGGGTTGGCTCTCCGCCGCCGGGGCATTCGGCTCCGGAGCCTGGTCGATCGGAAGGGTCTCGGTGGGGGAAACGGGTTCCGCGACCTGCTCGATGGGGTTGGTCTGCGTCGGCGGTTCCGGCTCGATCTCCGCTGTTGACGCGGGGTCCACTGCGGCGGTCTCCGCCGGAGGCGGGCCCGGCTCGATCTTCGACTCCTCGAGCCTCGCGGGTGGAGGAGGAGGCTGTGCTGCGGAAGAAGGAGCGGGGAGTGGTGTCGCGCTCTCGCTTGCTGGTGCTGGCGGTGGCTCCGGAGCCGGTGGTGGCTGAGGTGCTGCAGGCGTGGACGCTGGCTCGGGCGGTGGCTCCGGCTCCGGTTCCGGCTCAGGCTCGGGCTCGGGCTCGGCCAAGAGCTCGGGATCGATGTCGGACTCGAACCCCTGCAGGAGGCGCGATCGCAGATCCCGCGCTTCAGCGAGCTCTCTTCCGCGCTGCTCGAGCACGTCGACGATTGGTGCGAGTCTGGCCTCGGCCTCTGCGGCGTCGAACTCTCCGACGCGCTGTCGAAACTCCACTTCCTGCCGGTCGAGGTCGAGTGTCGACATGGCGTCGGCGATGTCCTCGCACTGTGTGTTGAGCGCCGCGATCTCGAGACGTGCCTTCTCTTTGACGGGCTCGGCGGTCTGCGCGAGCTCGCGGAGCTGGCGGATGTAGTCGCTGCGAACCCGCTTCGCCACGGCCTCCGTGGTGCTCTTGGCCATCTCGTCGACCTTGAGGAGACGCTCTTCGACCGTCCGCGCCTGCTCGCGCAGCTCGAGAAGCTGCTCGAGGACAGAGTTCTGCCCGTCGCTCATCGCTGCCAAAGGTCCGTCCCCCTTCCGGCGACATCTGCCGGAACGAGAACTTTATCGGTTCTTCGCGCGTCGGGCGGCGAACGAGGGGCCTTCCTCGTCATCTGGCGGTGCGTGCCGGCTCGAGATCCGCCTGGCGCACCGGCGAGAGAGCCAGGAGCAGGAGCGCAAGGACGCCGAGCAGCAGGAACATGGCGCTCAACGAGCGATCCGCGAGCGGGCCGACGACGACGTAGATGGCGGCCGTCGCGAGCCTCTGCAGCATGTTCACGATCGAAAGCACGGTGGCGCGCTCCCGCGACCTGATGTGACGGTTCAGATGACTCGAGAAGAGCGGTGGCCTTGCCAGCCCGAACGAGCCGATCACCAGGATGGCGAGCACGCTCGCGACGGCCCACTCGCTGAAGGCGAGGAGAGGGAAAAGCACGGCCATGAGCGCCGGAGCGAGGCGCAGGAGGTTCCGCTGCGACCCCGTGAGGCGCACCCACGCGGGCAGCGATCCGAGGAACAGCGCCTGGCCGAGGCTCAGGCCCGCGTGCACGACCCCGAAGAAGACGATGGAGACCCCGACCTTCTCCAGGCTGGGCTGGTAGAACCAGATGATCAGGAACGCGATCGCCCAGCCGAGGTTGCGGTCCCACGTCAGTCGCCGGAGCTCCGGCGAAGACCAGAACGCCCGCCATCCGACGCGCAGCTGTGCGCCCCAGCCGCTCGCTTCGTCGCGGTCTTCCGGCGTCGCGCTGCCCGGATCGCCCTGCGGGGCCTCGACGAGAGTGAGCGTGAGGCCCGCCGCGACCAGCAGAGGGAGCGTATCGAGGAGCAGGGGTGCCCGCAGACCCCAGTGTACGGCGATGGGTCCGCCGAGCACGGCACCCACGGTGAGACCAACGCGCTGCGCCGCGGCGAGTCGGCTGTAGCTGCGCTGCGCGTCCTCCTCCCGGCCGAGTGCCTGGAGCGAGTCGTAGACGAGTGCCTCGTCGGCTCCCGACAGCAGCGTCATCGCTGCGGCATAGATGACCTCTGCCACGAGGAAGACCCAGAGCTGTGGCGTGCTCACGTACACGAGACACCCCACAGCCCCCGCCAGGCAGCCGAGGCCCAGAGACGCCTTGCGGCTCCACACGTCGGCGACGGCTCCGGTGGGAACCTCGAGGAGGAAGTTCCAGAACATGAGCCAGCCGTTGACGAACAGGATCGTGGCGTAGCTGAGGCCTCCCCAGTCCCGGTAGAACGGGATCAGGACCGCACTGACGAAGTGCAGGGAAAAGAGGAGGCGAACGACGTACAGCTTCCAGAGGTTGCCACTCAGACGGGCGAGATCTCCGGAGGGGCGCGCGGCGGCGCGCGAGCGATGTGCGTGACTCATGTCGGACCTGCTCTCCGGTGAGTGCCGGAGCAAGACCACATGGCGCACGGGATCTGTCTCGAGCTCGGCACCGCGTGGCCGGGTTGTCGAGAGAGAGCTCGAGGTTGTTTCGAGCGGCTACTGCGACGGCGGCCTGGAACCCGGTGCCGAGATCTTCTGGAGACCCAGCGGCATCACGAACGCGCACGGGAGCATCTGCCCGAGCGTGCTCGGTGCTTCTGCCGCAAGCGGCGCGAAGGTCGGGATGGAGGCCGTCATGGCTCGCGGAGCCTAGCAGACCGGCTGTCGCTCAGAACGAGAGCGGATGTGATGTGGTCGTTGGGGGAGCCTGGTGGCCGGAGCTGGAGCGGTCTCTGTCCTCCGGACGGCGAGGGGATCACAGGTTGGTGGACGGGGCCCCTCGCCTGGGTTCTCGTCGGCTGTCGACATCAAGGCCTGCGAATGTGGTCCGAGCGCCACCGAGCCCTGAACCCTCCGGACAGAGACCGCTCCAGCTCCGGTCGGACCGCCCTTCGCCTGGTGGCGTCCGGGCTTCGCGGGCCGGGTCTGAGTGGATCGCTCTCGACTCGCGAGAGCCGTTCGTTGGATTTGAGATTCGAGAACTGGTCTACCGACGCTTCAAAGACTCGGGAACTCAGAAGATGCTGAAGCCGCCGTCGATCTTGATCACGTCGCCGGTGTGCCACCTCGATGCGTCGCTCATGAGGTAGACCGCGATCGCTCCGAAGTCGTCGGGAGTTCCCCAGCGCCGCATCGGGATGCGGGGGATGACGGCGTTCTGGAACTTCTCCCACTGGAAGAGGCGCTCCGTCATGGGGGTGTCGACCCAGCCGGGAATGACCGCGTTTGCGGTGATCTTGTATCGGGCCATCTCCACCGACAGGGCGAGCATCATGGCGACCATGCCACCTTTGGTTGCGGCGTAGGCCTGGCCCTTCGCGGCGCCCTGGATCGCGGTGCCGCTCGAGGTGAGAACCAGTGAGCCGCCTTCGCCTTGCTTCACCATCTGACGAGTCGCCGCGCGCAGCGTGTAGAAGACGCCGTGCAGGTTGACGTCGATGACGCTCATCCAGTCTTCGGTCGAGTGCTCGAAGAACGGCTTCTGGTTCTGCGTGCCGATGCCCGCGTTCGGGAAGCACGCGTCGATCCGGCCGTAGCGGTCGATGACGGCGTCCATGGCCTCTTCCACCGCCTCCTCGTTCGACACGTCGCACAACGTCGCCGAGGCGGACGAGTTGATGGCCTGCAGCTCCTTTTCCGCGGCTGCGTTCTTCTCTGCGTTGGTGCCCCAGATGCTCACGTCGGCTCCGGCCGCGGCGACCGCGCGTGCGAAGCCGAGGCCGATGCCTCCGTTGCCGCCGGTGATCACCGCCGTCTTTCCAGTCAGGTCGAAGCCTTCGTACGCCATTGCTCTCTCCTTCGTTGTTCCGGCAGATCGTGCCGCCGCGGCGAACTGGAACGGTCGTCGGGGTGTGGCGGCGAGTCTCTCACGCGGACGGGCAGGCAGCACGGTACGCTAAGCCGCGATTCCCAACAGCCTTCCCGCGCCCGGCGCGGACGGAGAGGTTCGGACGGGGAGCCGGAGCTCGTGTCGGGGCGAAGGGCAAAGGAGGTCGGCCATGAAGTTCGGAGCCCAGGTCAGCTGCTACCGCAACACGTGGGACAGCATTCGCGCGGTTGCAGAAACGATGGACGCGGGGCCGTGGAACAGCATCTGGTTCGCCGACCACTACATCCCTCCGCCGGGGCGCAAGGAGGAGGAGCACCTCACGGCGCACGAGGCGTTCACCGTCGCGGCGGCAGTGGCCTCGTTCACGCAGACGCTCCAGATCGGTCACCTCGTGATCGGCAACACGTATCGCAACCCTGCCCTCGTGGCCAAGATGGCGGGTACGGTCGACCACATTTGCCATGGGCGCTTCGTTCTCGGCATCGGCGCGGCCTGGTTCGAGCGCGAGCACGAGGCGTACGGCTGGGAGTTCCCGTCCATGAAAGAACGACAGGATCGCTTCGAAGAGGCGACGCAGCTCATCCGAGCGCTCTTTCACGCGGGTGGCACCGGTGTTTCGCATCGCGGGACCTTCTACACCCTCGACGATGCGCCGCTCTCCCCAGGGAGCTACGACCGCCCGATTCCCATCCTCGTGGGAGGAACGGGGCCCAAACGCACCCTGCGCACCCTGGCGCGACACGGTGACGTCATGAACCTCGACGGCTGGGCGGGTGGCCCGATGACCGCGGCCTACCTCCAGGAGAAGGTCGACATCCTGAACCGCCACTGCGAGGACGCGGGCCGGGACCCGGGGGACATCCGGCACACGGTGCTCATGCCGACTCTCGTCACGGACGACGCATCGGCCGCGCAGGCATTTGTCGCCGGGAGGAGACTCGGTGAAGGCACGGCCGCTGGCACAAAGAGCTATGTGATCGACCGCATCGGGGAGCTCATCGACGGCGGCGCCGACGAGGTGATGATCGGTGGCATTCCGACCGACGACCTGGAGCAGCTGCAGCTCGTGACCGAAGAGGTCCTCCCCGCCTTCACCTGAATCCGTCTTCGCGCGGCAGGGCCCTGGCTCGGTCGCTGCGCGAGGCGGCCCGCGCCCACTCCTTCGAAAGGAGCTCGTGTTGACCTTCACGTCGAGAATCACTCCCTCACCCGTCGCACTGCCATGGAGGCTCCTCCTCGAGCTGCGGTGCGCGCTCTGTCTGCTGGTGGCGCTCCTGCTGGTGGGATGCGCCGAGCCCGCTCCCGAAGCACCGGAGACACCGATCCCCGAGGCCGTCGCCACGTCTCCGGGCCGCGCCGCCGCCGTGCGCTTCATGGAGACGTGGAACACGCGCGACGCCTCGGTGTGGGCGTCTTCGCTGCACTTCCCGCACGTTCGCCCGGGCCCGGGAACGCACGGCCTGTCGCCGAATGCGGAGGAGTACGCTGCCAACTTCGACTACGGCCCCATCCTCGCCACCGGCTGGGATCACACCGAGTTCGAGCAGCTCGACGTAATCCACGAAGGGGCGACGAAGGCGCACGTCGCGGGCCGCTGGGGCCGCGTGGACGGCGAAGGCAACAAGATCCGGCGCAACCTCGTGACCTACATCGCGACCGAGATCGACGGTGCATGGGGGATCCAGGCACGGTTCAGTGCCGGACCACCAGCAGAGGGTGACGTGGCGTCGGCCGCGGAGGCCGCCGCTCTGGCCAAGGTGGAGGAGTACATGAAGGCCTTCAACGCGCGCGACCCCGCGGCGTGGGCGGCCACGCTCAACTACCCCCACGTCCGCGTGGCGAGCGGCGACGTGCGCGTGTGGGAGACCGAGCAGGAGTACGCCGACTTCATGGACTTCGACGCCTTCGCCGAGCGCTTCGGCTGGGACCACTCGGCCTGGCAGGAGATCGAAGCCGTGCAGGTGAGCGAGAACGGCGTCAACGTGGCGCTCACCTTCTCGCGGTACGACCAAGACGACCAGGTGCTCGCCACCTTCGAGACGCTCTACCTCGTGACCCACGAGAACGGGCGTTGGGGCGTGCGCGCGCGCTCGAGCTTCGCACCCTAGGACTCGCTCTCCGCGGCGAGATCGGTCCTACGGCGCGGCTCGGTGGCCCCGGCGGCTCGAGGATCTCCAGCTCGCCCCACGGCAGCTCAGCTCAGCTCCTCTCAGCCCTCGATGAGGAGGATGTCGCCGTCGGGCGGGGTGGCCTGGGCGTAAGACAGCCATCTGTGGTCTTTCGAGATCGAAAAGTCGTGCTTCACCGCGGGCAGCTCGAGGATCAGGACCGGCTCTCCCACGACCGACTCGCGGAAGTAGAGGCCGGGTTGGTCCGATCTCGGCTCGAAGCTGTAGATCCCACGATCGGTCGATCTCCAGTTGAACCAGTTCACGCCGTCGAGGATCCTCCTTGGTCGTCCGTCTCCCTCGAGAGCGACCTGCCAGAGCCCGGGCGCGTGCTGACGCGTGACGTAGAGAGATTCACCGTCCGGCGATTCCTGTGCCGCTCTGACTCCGCAGCGGGTGATTTGACGCCGGCTTCCGTCGTCCAGCCTGACGTTCCAGACCTCGGGCGAGCCGTCGGTCGTTTCGAGGTGGTAGATCGACGAGCCGTCGGCCGACCAGTCGAGGAGCTGCCCGCTGAATGGCGACCCCGGAGCCACCTCGTGGTCGCCGGTAGCTACGTCGACGATCAGAAGGCGCCCTCGATGGTCGGAGACCGCAATCTGGTCTCCCACTTCGGACCACAGGAAGGCGTGGACGTGGTTTGGAGGGTCGATTCCGAACAGACGATCGAGCCCACCGTCTGTGCGTGTCAACCAGATCTCGGAGCGCCCCGATCGCCCGGAGAGGAAGGCCAGCCGATCCCCTTTCGGCGAGAAGCGCGGCATGTACTCCAAGCGCGTGGACGAGGCAACGACCTCGGGCTCGACGGTGGCCACGACCGCGCCCGCGACAAGCGGGTTGGGACGCCGGACAATGTCCGCGTGAAACCGCCGGTCCACGACCGCCACGCGCCGGCCCACTGGGCTGACCGATGGTTGGGCCAGGTCTCGCGGACTCGAGATCAGCCGCCGCGGCCTGCCGCCCGCCAGATCGAGACGGTGGAGACCGGTCTCGTCGGCGAGCACGACCGACGCTCCGTCCGGAGAGAAGGCGACGCTCCAGTAGGTGTCGGGGAAATGATCGATCACCTCCTGAGCCCCCGAGGCCCAGTCGAGAAGCAGCAGCTTCGAGCGCTCGCTGACCAGGTGGCGAATCACAGCCACCTTTTGCCGATCCGGCGACAGGGTCAGGAAGAGATCCCCCTGTCCTGGCTCGTCCGGAAGAGTCAACTGGGTACTCTCGAGCGTCACCAGATCGAAGCGATGGACTCTCCAGGAGGAGCCGAATCGCGCGGGACGACGGGTGAAGACCAGCGTCTCGGCGTCGGGCTGGAGGACCCCGTCCACGCGCTCCCCTTCGCTGCAGGCATAGAGGGTCTGCACCGACGAGGGGTCCTGGACGTGTACTGAGAGGATCTGACACTCCTCGCCGCCCGCCACCACCAGCAGACGATCTCCGTTTGGAGACCAAGCGGGTGCCGACAGGCCGGGCCGCTCCAGAATCTGCTGCGCCTCGTCGTCCCGGATGCCCTTGACCAGCAGCGCACTCTTGTCACCGTCCTGGTGGATGAAAGCAACGCTCCTGCCGTCGGGTGACAGCGCGGGGCTGGACTCGTCGCCCGGTAGGCTGGTGAGGGGCCGCAGGTCGAACGGGGGATCAGGTGCGCCTCTGCGCAGGGCGAGCCAGCCCGCCGCGACGCTCAAGCCGACGATCACCAGGACGCCGGCCACCAGGCGGGAGGCTCCCGTCGCGACTGGGGTTGTCGGCTTCGGGTCCGGGCGCGATACGGGCGCCACCAGCCGGTAGCCACGACGGGTGATCGTCTCGATGTAGCGGGGTGCCTTCGGATCGTCGTCCAGCACTCGCCGAAGCAACGTCACAACTCGGCGTAGTGCATCGTCCTGGACCGTGGCCTCGGGCCAGACGCGCTGGAGGATCTCGTCTCGGCCGAAGACCTGACCCGGCGACTCGGCCAGCAGCGTCAGAAGGTCCATGACCTTCGGCTCGACCTCGAGCCTCTCTTGCCCCCGGTAGAGGCGATTCAGCGACGGCTCGACGTCGAAGTCGCCGATTCGCAGGGTGTAGCGCGACTGCATGGCCGATTATGTCCTTGGGCACCGGACCGGCCGATCGATGCAGTCCGGCCGAGCCTCGAGGGCCATCTTGCCGTCTCTTCGGGCGTCGTGGACTCCCGATCACAACAAGATCACACCCATCACGAGACGATTCCTGGACCGCATCAGGTGCCTGGTCGAGACTCTCGAGTCCATTCACCAAGGAGTCGCCCTTTGCACGTTTTGAGACTCGCCTCGATCTTCCTGATGCTGTCGGCCGTTCACGGTGGAGCGTTGGCCCAGCACGCACTCGGGCTGCAAACCGAGCTCTCGATCACGCCTCCTCAGGAAGCGGCAGATTGGCCGCTGTGGAGTGGTCCCTCGGGCAATCTCACGTCGTTCGGCAGCGACCTGTTCGACGCCGGCGCTCTCGGTCTCGAACGGGTGTGGTCGCGTCCCCTGGGCTCGGCCTACTCGGGGGTCCTCGTCGTCGACCGACGGCTCGTGACCACCTTCTCGGACGGCTCGTCGGACTACTTGGTGGCGCTCGACGCGTCGAGCGGCGCCGAGCGGTGGCGCTACCGGATCTCCGACACGTACAAAGGAGATGCGAACTCCGACGACGGGCCCTTGTCGACGCCGGCCATCGAGGATGGCGTGGTCTATGGACTGGGCTCGTCGGGAGAGCTGTTTGCCGTTTCCCTGCAGGACGGCAAAGAGCGATGGCGTCAGGATCTGGTGGGCGACTTCGGCGCGATCATGCCGGGGGCCGGATTCACCACGGCGCCGACCGTGGTCGGCGACCTTCTGGTGGTTGAGACCGGCGGGAACGACGGGCGCTCGATCTCGGCCTTCGAGCGCGAAACGGGTGCTCTGCGTTGGTCGACCGGGGACGATCCGGTCACCTACCAGTCACCGCTGTTGGTCGAGCTGGGTGGTGAGACGTCAGTGGTCGCGATCACCGACCGAAACCTGATCGGGCTGGCTCCCGAGAGCGGTGAGGTGCTTTGGCAGCATCGCCACACCGAGGGTGACGCTCCGGGCTTCAGCGCGACGCAGCCGGTGCCGGTGGGCGAAGGCGGAATCCTCTTGAGCGACGCGGACGAGTCGGCCCTCTTCGAAGTCTACAAGAGTCACGAGGGGTACTCCGTGCAGGAAGTCTGGCGCTCCCGGACGCTGCGAAGCCAAGGCAACTTCGCGACGCCGGTGCCCTATGAGGGGTACCTGTACGGCTACGCCGGCAGCTTCTTGACCTGCGTCGACGCCGCCACCGGCGAGAGGGTCTGGAGGTCTCGCCCGCCAGGCCTGGGTAACCTCGTTCTGATCGACGGGCACCTCGTGATTCTGAATCGCTCCGGCGAGATCGTGGTCGCAAGAGCAACGCCGGAAGCGTACGTCGAGGTCTCGCGGATCAAGGCCCTGGACCGCGGCTACCTCACGCGGCCGAGTTTTGCCGCCGGCGTGGTCTACGTGAGGAACCTGACCGACATCTCGGCGATCAGAGTCGCAGAGGCGAGCTCGGTGACCGCCGCCGGTGCCCAGCCGGGCGCGGCGGAGTGGGACTTGCGCGGAGAGTTTGGCGCCTTCGTCGAGGAGCTCGCGGCGGCGGAGAACAAGAGCGAGATGATCGACCGTTTCCTGACCGAGCATTCCACTCTACCGATCCTCGAAGGCAAGCTGGTCCACTTCGTCTACCACGGCAAGGTCGACGACCTGGCGATTACCGCCAACTTCATTCCCGGCGGCGTCGAGCACCCCATGCATCGCGTCGAGGGCACAGACTTCTACTTTCGAAGCTACGAGCTGCCCGAGAAGGCCGTCTTCGCGTACCGATTCTCGGTCTTTGACGAGCGGATGATCGATCCGGGCAATCCTCACACGACCGGCCCCGAAAACCGCCAGCGGTCGCTGCTGGCAACGGCCGGCTGGCAGCCTCCTTCCCATTTGCGCGAACCGGAGGGTCCGCGCGGCAGGATCGAGACACTGTCGTGGAAGAGTGCCGTGTTGGGCAACGAGCGCGAGTTGCAGATCTACCTCCCGTCGGGCTACGCGGACGGCGACGAGCGTTACCCGCTGTTGTTGGTCAACGACGCCGCCCAGGCGCTCGCGATCGGGGAGATGGACAAGAGCCTCGACAATCTGATCGGCGAGACGGTCGAGCCGATGATCGTCGCCTTCGTGCCGGTCGTCGACTGGAACGAGTTCGGCGGCTCCAAGACCGCGGAGTACACCCGGGCGCAAGCCGAGGAGCTGATTCCACTCCTCGAGGAGACGTTTCGCACCGAGGCGCGCCGCGAATCTCGCGCTGTCCTGGGTCAGGGCCCCTACGGTGGCGCCGGGTTTGCGGCGATGTACCTCGCGCTCCACTACCCGGAATCCGTTTCGCGGGCCGCCGCCCAGTCCTACGAGACCGGTCCGCTCGAAGACGATCTGAGAGCCGCGGCTTCGGGGGAGAAGCACGACCTGGAGCTGGTGTTTCACTGGAGCACGTACGACCGCCTGGTTCCGTTCTGGGGCTTCGACGCTCGCCGGGACGCGCAGGACGTGGTGGCCGCGCTCGAGAGGAATGGGTACCGCCCGAAGGTCATCGAAAGCGAGGACGGCGTCGGCTGGGGCATGTGGCAGGGCCGGATGGACGAGGTCCTCGAGGCCCTCTTTCCGGTCCGTTGAGGGCGGTGTTCACTCCGCCGAGGCGAAAGGTCCACGTTTCATGGTGGCCAGGCACGAGACGTCGAGGCCCTGGGGGTCGAGGTCGTCGCCGAAAGTCGCAATCAACTGGTCGATGCAGTTCTCGTTCACCATCCCTGCTGCGGAGTGTCCCATTTCCGGAACCACGAGGAGACGACTGTTCGGGAGGCTGTCTCGAAACCACTGCGCCCAGGGAGGAGGGGTCACCGGATCCAGCTCGCCGACCACCAGCAGCGTCGGCACCGAGCTCTTGAGTGGCTCGTGAAAGTCGGGCGGCACGGTGCGACGCGGCCAGGCCTCGCAGGCCGCGACCTGCCGCATGAGGCGGTCTTCACCGAGGAGTCGTGCCGCGTCAGCCGGATCGCGGTCTCCGAGCTCGAGCTGCAGGGTCTCTTCGGCGCACGTGACCGAGAGGTACATCGCCTCGGTCGCGTCTCTCACGTTGAGGCGACCGTCGACGTTGGCCAGCTCGACGAAGGGGTCGAAGTCGCCTTCTGCTGCGGCAGCGATCACCCGAGGAACGGCGCCCGCGCGGTGAAAGAGTGCCGACCAGAGGGACTCGCCGAACGTCGCGCGATCGATCTGAACCGGCACTTCTTCGTCGCCCCGTCTCCATGAGGTGGGCGCCGGATCTTCCTCGAGACGAGCCAGAACGTCGTCGAGCGCGCGGCGAAGGTCGGGGAAGCTCTCGGCGCAGGCGGGGTCTTCGTCGCAGGCCCGAAAGAGCCCTTCGAGCGCCAGCTGTCCGTCGCGCGCGTAGTAGCGCGGGCGCTGGAAGGTCGGAGGCACGGGTCCCCAGAGGGCCAGAGACGCCACACGCTCAGGGTAGCGCCGGGCATAGGTCACGGCAGCGAGGGTCCCGTACGAGAATCCGAAGACGTTCATCCTCTCGTAGCCCAGCCACTCTCGGACGCGGTCCGCGTCGCGAACGATCTCGGTGGTGGAGTAGCGCGTGAGATCCCGGGTTGCGCTCAGCCTGTCGCGGCAAGTCACAACGGAGGCGAGGTCGAAGCGCGGCAGGAGCGGCTGTTCCGGTTCGTCGAGCTCGGCACAGAAGAGGCGGTCAGACTCTCCGGTGCCTCTCGCGTCCATGAGCACGACGTCGCGGCTCCGGCGGTAGTACGGCACCTCGTGGACGTACATCGACGCGAGCTCCGTGGCGGAATCGCCAGGTCCACCCTCGAAGTCGAACCATGGCTCGAGCGCAGGCGTGTCGGAGAGAGCCGGAACCACCACCACCGACAGAGTGATCTCGCGGCCCCCCTCGAGGTTGCGGTTCTCCGGGACGCGCAGCGTGCCGCAGAGGAGGTCTTCGCCCGCGTCGTCTCGCCGGCAGAGCTCCAGCGGTAGCCGCTCGCTCGCCCGTTCGGCCGGAGACGGAGTGTCGCGGAGCTCCTCTCTCGGAGCACACCCGAGGGCAGCAAGAGCGAACAGCGCAGCCACAGGAAGGCGGAGGTCTTGCCGCAGGCTCAAGGTGGGGCGGTCTCCGACATCTCGGTCGTGCGCCTACGGCAGCGCTTCGAAAAACGGCAGCTCCGGCAGGTCGGCACCCATCTGCTGTGCGAGCACGCTCATCCGTCGCAGAAGCCGGTCGACGATCCAGGTCTCGTCACGGGCCACGTTGGTCGTCTCGCCGGGGTCTCGGTCGAGGTGGAAGACCTCGAGCAGGTCGTTGCCGCGCCAGCGACCGTCACGAATGTGCGCCGCGGTGTGCAGCTTCCAGGGCCCAACCCGCAGACCGACCAGCGTGTTGCCCCAGAAGTAGAGCTGCTCCGAGCGCGGCGACGACTCCTGCGCGCCGCGGAGGAAAGGCAGGAGGTCGAAGCCGTCGAGCAGCAGACCGGACGCGTCGACGCCGGCGATACCGACAACCGTGCGGAAGACGTCGACCGTGGCGGCTGTCTCGGCCGACGTCATTCCCTCGGCCAGGGTTCCCGGCCAGCTGGCGACAAAAGGAACGCGTACGCCTCCCTCGTAGGTGGTGGCTTTGGCACCCCGCAACGGCCCGCTGCTGCCGACGTGAGAGGGCTCGTTGCCCTGTTGCAGCATGCGGGCGGGGAGGTTCTGCCACGGTCCGTTGTCGCTCGTGAAGACCACGAGTGTGTTGCGCTCGAGGCCCAGCTCGCGGAGGGCTGCGACGATGCGCCCGACGCTCCAGTCGATCGTCTCGATGACATCGCCGTAGTGTCCCGCCTTCGACTGACCGCGAAACTGCGGTGCCGTGAAGATCGGCAGGTGTGGCATCGAGTAGGCGAGGTAGAGGAAGAAGGGCTGCGGCGCTGGTCGGCCTGCCTGCGCCCGGATGAACTCGACGGCGTGCCCCGTGTAGCGCGTGGTCAAGGTCGTCTGGTCGACCTCCCCGGGGATTCGCACGGAGCCGGTGTCGGCAGTGCCTTCGAACAGGCGCAGCGGCTCGTCGGTCTGCACCCAGGGTCGGATCATGTCGTTCGAGTAGGGGAGCCCGAACCACGAGTCGAAACCCTGCGAGGTGGGGAGGTGGCGCTGCTCGGCGTAGCCCAGGTGCCACTTGCCGATCATCGCCGTCGCGTAGCCAGCGCCCCGGAGAGCTTCAGCGAGCGTCGTCTCTTCCTCGGGAATACCCCCTCCGCCGCCAACGCTCGTTCCACGAATCCCCGTGCGTGGCGGGTAGCGCCCGAGCAGCAGCTGACTGCGTGCGGGCACGCAACTGGGCGCAGAGTAGAACGACGTGAGGCGTACCCCTCTCTGCGCGAGGGCGTCGAGGTGCGGCGTCCGGATGGTGGGGTGGCCAAAAGACCCGAGGTCGCCGTAGCCGAGGTCGTCGGCGAAGAGGAGCACCACGTTGGGGCGCCTGGCGCTTCCCTCTGGTGCGGGCTGATGCGCCGGTGTTGCGCCGCCCTCGTGGCGCACTTTCGAGAGCTCGGAGGGCCCGGGGGAAGCCAGAGCCCCTCCTGCTGCCGCGGCCAGGAGCAGCGCGGGAACCGCGGCGGCGTTTGCGGCCCGCCACGCGCCGGATCGCCCGCGGCGTCGTGTGGGCGGCGGGGGGGAGGTTCTGTTCATGGTCACCACACCTTCTCCCACTGACGGCTCTCGGCGGATCGGACCATCGCGAGGGCCGTGCGCAGCTCGCCGAGCGAGAACTCGGCGGTTGCGCGCAGCGGAGCACCGTCGAGCACCGCCGAGGCGAAGTCGTCCAGCTCGTAGCCGAACCCGTCGAGCTTGCCGGCCCATCCCTCCAGGATCTCCTCTCCCTCCGGGTGCTCCGCGTCGAACAGCAGCAGGCGCCCCTTGGGGCCGGCCTCGATCACCAGGGTGCCGTGCGTTCCCGTGATGCGGAAGTCCTCCGTCGGCGCGATCGGGACAGGGCAGAGGTGTGCGTCGAAGTTTGCGATGCAGCCGCTCTCGAAACGGAGGAGCGCGTGCGCCCACGACTCGCCCTCCATCTCCTCGACACTGCGACCGGTCACGGCGAGCACCTCGTCCACCTCGCCCAGGAACATGCGCAGGGGCCGGATCCAGTGGGCGCCACCGTCGATGCACACTCCCCCACCTGCGCGGTCGAGCTGGAAGCGCCAGGGCTTCGGGTCTGCCGGATCGGGCTCGTACGGATCGAGGTAGTGCGCGCGCGCGTGGATCACGTCGCCGATGGCGCCCGCCTCCAGGAGCTCGCAGGCGCGCACGACGTCGGGCCAGTACTGCGACTGCTCGGCGATCATGAACACGGTGCCGGCCTCACGGGCGGCCGCCAGGATGCGGTCGCAGGCCTCGACCGTGGGCGCCATGGGCTTCTCCATCGCCACGTGCATTCCCGCTTCGAAGCAGCGCACGGCGGCCTCCTCGTGGAGATCGTGCGGCAGCAGGAGGAGAGCTGCGTCGAATCCGCCCGCGTCGAGCGCCTCGTCGAGCGACGCGTAGCCCGTGGCGCCGGTGCGCTCGCTCATCGCTGTGCGGCGTGCCTTGTCGGTGTCGACGACCGCGGTGACGTCGATGCGCTGTGCGATGCGGCGGATCCCGCGCCAGTGGGCGCGCGCGATGTTGCCGCAGCCCACCATGGCGAGCTTCAGGCGACCGGCCGTCAAGAGAGGAGCCAGCCCCCGTCGAGGTCGATCGTGGTGCCGGTCGCGAAGTCGTTCTCGATGAGAAACAGGATGCCGTCGGCCAGCTCGTCGGGCGTGCCCGGCCGCGGAATGAGGTGCTTGGCGGTGGCTCCCGCGAGCATGCCGGAGCGTTGCTCACCCTCCGGGCCGAACATCGGGGTGTCGACCACGCCCGGCGAGACCACGTTGATGCGCCGGGGCGCGATCTCGGGTGCCAGCACACGGACGAACTGCTCCACCGCCGCGCCCACGGACGCCAGTGCGATCTGCCCGACCCTGCCCTTGCGGGCGGGGGCGCCACTGACGAGCACGATGGTGCCGTCGTCCGCCATGTGCTCGGTGCCGAGGCGGACGCAGTTGGTGTAGCCCCAGAGCTTGTCGAAGGAGCCCTGGTAGCCGTCGAGGTCCATCTCGAGAAAAGGCCCGGCGGCACGCTTTCCGCCGGTGGCGGCGCACACCAGAATGTCGAAGGGCGCGTGCTTCGCGAAGAGGGCGCTGAGCGCTTCGCGGTCGCGCACGTCGCAGGCCTTGAGCATCGTGTCGCCCGGCACGTCGTCTTTCGCCTTCTCCGGGCTGCGGCTGATGGCCACCGTGCTGGCGCCCCGCGCGGCGAGCTGCTGGACCGCGGCGAGGCCGATGCCCGAGGTTCCTCCGAAGACCAGTGCTTTGCGTCCAGATGGGTTCATGTGTGCTCCGTAGGTGTCGCGTCTGGGTTCAGGTAGTGGAAGGCGGCATCATCGTATCGGTCACGGCCTTGCGCTCGAGGAGCTGGCGTGTCCAGCGGAGGAGGTCGGGGCGACGCGCGACCTCTTCACCGAGCTCCACGCGATCCAGAACCAGAACGAAGGGCGCGTACGCGATGTCGGCGAGGGAGTAGTCGCCCACCAGCCAGCGTGCACCTTGGAGACGGCCCTCGAGCACGTCGAGGTGGTGGCACAGCGCCTCCCGCCCCGCGGCGACGGAGGCGTCGGTCCAGGGCTCCGCGAGTGCGGCTGGCATGCGCGGAGCCATCCATTTCTTCCAGGGTCCAGGCCAGTAGTCGGTGCCCCACGCCATCAGCATGCGCACCGTGGCGCGGTCGCACGGGTCCGGGGGCATCAGCCGCGGGCCGGGGTAGCTGTCCTCGAGATACTCGAGGATCGCCGCCGACTCGGAAAGCACGAAGTCGCCGTCCTCTAGAACGGGGATCTGAGCGAAGGGGTTGAGCTCGAGGAATTCTGCCGGTGCGCTGGAGCTGTACAGGTCGACCTCGACGACCTCGTAGGCCAGGTCTTTCTCGTGCAGCGCGATGCGAACACGCCAAGGCACGATGGAGAAGGGATGCGTGTGGAGCTTCAGCAAGATGGCCCTCCGAGCAGCTGTCCTCGTCGAGGTGGCCTGGTGACGGCGCTCAACCGGGCGTTGGCGCCGCGTCGTCGAGGTGACCTTCGGCCTTGAGCGCCTGCCAGAACTCGGCCGGGATCTCCTCCTCGAGGAGGCGCCCGTTCTCTTCGACCTCGGCGGCCGACTTCGCTCCGGGGATGACCGTGGTCACCGCGGGGTGAGCCAGCACGAACTGCAGTGCGGCGGCCGGCACGGAGACGTCGTGCTCGCGCGCGATGCTGCGGATCGCGCGGGTGCGCTCCACGATCCGCTCGGGCACGCCACCTTCGTACATGTAGGTCTCCACGCTCTCGTCGGCGAGCCAGCCTCCCGCCAGCGGTGAGGCCAGCACCACTCCGAGATTCCGCTCCTCGCACAGCGGCAGGATGCGTCGCAGCCCGCGGGTCTCGAGCAGGGTGTACGGGCCCGCGACGATCAGGAAGTCGAGGTCGACCAGGTCCAGGATCCGTTCCACCAGATCCTCGTGCGCGCCGTCCTCCCAGCTGAAGGCGTTGCGGGCCTCGAGGTTGCAGCCGCAGCCGATGGCCTGGATGTGACCCGCGTTGCGGAGGTCCTCCAGTGCGCGCGCGCCGCCGCCACCGTCGCGGCGCAGCTCACGCAGGTGGACGTCGATCTGGGAGGGCTCGTGGTAGCCGAAGTCGATGTCGTGAATCGTGATTCCGTCGACCCGGCTCATGCCAAGCCGCTGCAGCGAGTCGCGATGTTGGGCCAGAACCGCACCTTCGGTGTAGTCGAAGTGCACGCGCATCCCCGTGCTCGGGTCGCGGGGCGTGCGCACCTGGCCACCCGGGCTCAGGGTCCTGTTCGCCTCCTCGCGCTCCGCCTCGGGCTCGAGGGTCTTGCCGATCTTGGTGTTGAGCCGGAAGGCCTCGCGCGGCCCGCAGCTTTCGAGGGCAAGACCGAGGCGGCGCTCCGAGCGACCGAGGCCATACCAGGGGGCGGTATCGTAGAAACGAACTCCGAGCTCCCAGGCGGTGCAGACCGCCGACTCGCTCGCCGCGTTGGTGACCGTCGCCGCGCCGATAGGACCACCGCCGAATCCGAGGGGGGTGACCTCGAGGGGGCTCTTGCCGAGGCGACGTGGTGCGAGATTCATCGAGACTCCTCGTGTCGTGTCCGATCCGTCGACCGACCTACGAGAACAGCATGCCAGAGACCGTGGCCACACCCTCGATCGTCGGTGCACCGGAAGGGCAGCGCCTTCACCCCACGCGGCGGGGGCGCTGCCTTCGACCGAGGCTGCTCGCCCTGGCGCTCATTGGCCTCGTCCTGCCACGGGCAGCCGAGGCGACGTGGTCGATCGTGGCCGTCGATGCCGACACCGGCGAGGTGGGCAGCGCCGGCGCGTCCTGTACACCCTTCGTCGCCGGCATCGTGGGCCTCGTCCCCGGCCGCGGAGCCCTCGTCGACCAGGCGATCTCGGCGCCGGGGCACCTCCGCCGCACGGCCCTTCGCCGGATGGCCGAAGGTGCCACGCCGGAAGAGGTTCTCGAGATCCTCACGGATCCCCAGGCTCGCCCCGATCTCCACAACGGCCAGTACGGCATCGTGACACTCGCGCACCTGGATGCGGCGACCGCCTTCACGGGTCGTGAGGCGTCCGAGCAGCGCGGGCACCTCGTCGCTTCCGGCGTGGCGGTTCAGGGCAACCTCCTGGTGGACGAGGCCGTCGTTCCGGCGGCGCTCGAGGCATTCGACGCGAGCGCCGGCCTGCCGCTGCACGAACGGCTCCTCCGCGCGCTCGAAGCGGGCTCGGCGCGCGGCGGTGACCGGCGCTGCGTGGAGCAGACGGCGCAGTCGGCGTACCTCCTGGTGGCGCGGCTGGGGGACGCCCGCAACAGCGCGTCATGTGGCCTGATCTCTCCCTATCTCCGCCGCGAAAGCAATCCGGTCGCCTGGCTGCGCGAGCGCCTCGACAGCAGGGGGTGTGCTCCCGCCCGCCTGCTCCCGATGAGCGGCTTCGAGCTCCTCGGGCTTTCGCTGCTCGCGCCGCCGCTCCTCGTGGTGCTGAGCGTGCTGGGCCTGCCGAGTGTGCGCAGGCGGCCCTCGTGGACGTGGGCTCTCCTCGGGCTGGTGCTTTCGCCCCTCCTGCTCGCCGCGTTCCTGCTGGCTCTCCGCGTGGGCGGCTACTCCTCCGGCATCTGGCGCGAGATGTTCCTTCTCGCCACCGCGGTCTCCGCGCTCCTCGGGGGAGTGACTGCCGGAGCCGCGGCGCTGCTCGCCGGGCTGATGCAGCGAGTGCGTCGGGCAGGTGCCGCACCGCGGGCGCCGGACTGAACGCGCCGGCGACCTGCTAGATCACGGCCTCGATGAGCGACGGCCCCGGCTGCCCGAGCGACGCCTCCAGAGCCCGGTTGAGCTCCTCGGCCGTCGTGGCCTGCCAGGCGGGCATACCCATCCCCTCGGCCAGCTTCACCCAGCCGATGTCGGGATTGGAGAGGTCGAGCATGCTCATGGCCTTCGGCCCCGGCGAGTGGGCGCCGACGCGGTCGAACTCGATCTGGAGGATGGCGTACTTGCGGTTGGAGAAGATGACGGTGGTGATGTCCAGCGCCTCGCGCGCCTGTGTCCACAGAGCCTGCACCGTGTACATGCCGCTGCCGTCCGCCTGCAGGTTGATCACCCGACGATCGGGGCAGGCGACGGCGGCGCCCGTGGCTGCGGGAAGGCCGTAGCCGATGGAGCCACCCGTGAGGATGAGCCAGTCGTGGGGTGGGCAGCCCATCGTGGAGAAGTAGGTCCCCGCCCCGGACATGCCGCCTTCGTCCACGACGATGGCGTTCTCCGGCATGAGGGCGCCGACGGCCGCGCCGATCGTTCGGGGGTCGAGAGCGCCCGTCGGCAGATCGGGCCGCGCGGCGGCAACCAGCTCGGGCTCCGTGCCACCGGCACCCACCGCCTCGACCAGCGCCTCGAGCGAGCCTTCGATGTCGCCGTCGCGCTCGACCAGCGTGTGCAGAGTGCAGTCTTCCGGTGTCAGCCAGTTCGGCTTGTCCGGATAGGCGAAGAAGGTGACGGGCGCCTGCGTGCTGATGAGGACGATGTGCTTCGTGCCGGCGAGCACCTCGGCCGCCTGCTCGCCGAAGTAGGGCAGGCGCTCGACGTCGACGCGCCCGGCGCCGCGCTCGATGCGCGGCACGAAGGTGTCCATGATCAGGCGGGCGCCGGTCTTCTGCGCCACCCGATTCGCCAGCGCCGTACGCTCGGCGGTGAGCGGGCCGTTGATCAGCATGACCGCTGGCTCGCCGTTCATCAGCGCGCGCGCTGCGCCCTCGACCTGGTTGCTGTCGACCGGCCTGGGTGCCGGAGCGGGGAGTGGCTTGGCGGAGGCGGTCGTGCGGTTCCAGGCGGTGTCGGCCGGCAGGATGAGCGTGGCCACCTGGCCCGGCGGCGTCAGCGCGGCCTGCACGGCGAGAGCGCCGTCCGCCGCGACGTGGTCGGCCGACTCCGAGGCCCGCACCCAGCCGGAGACAGGCGCCGCAATTCCGGCGACGTCGGAGCTGAGTGGAGCGTCGTACTGCCGATGGTAGGTGGCGTGGTCGCCCACCACGTTGACGACCGGGGTGCGGGCCTTCTTCGCGTTGTGGAGATTGGCGAGCCCGTTGCCGAGACCCGGGCCCAGGTGGAGCAACGTTGCGGCCGGCAGCCCTTTCATGCGCGCATACCCGTCCGCCGCGCCTGTGACGACCCCCTCGAACAGACCGAGCACGCAGCGCATCTGGGGGTTGGTATCGAGCGCGGCCACGAAGTGCATCTCGGACGTGCCCGGGTTCGTGAAGCAGACGTCCACTCCGGCGTCGACGAAGGTCTGCACGAGGCTCTCGGCGCCGCTGCGGTCCTGGGCTTCGGTCATGGCGATCTCCTTGAGGGATGGGCTCGGCGTGCTTTTCTAGCACGCGCGTGCCCTCCCAGGTGGCGTGCCGTCGGTCCAGGGATCGTCGGATCGCCGTTCTGGGGACGTCTATCTCTCCGCGACACCCACAGCGAGAGGATCGAAGAGGAGTGACATGACACTTCGGCAGGATCACCACGACATCCGGACGGTGTTCGACGTCGCCCTGGAGAGCATCGTGAACAAAGACTGGGAGACCTGGGGCGCCCTGTTCACCGAAGACTGCATCTTTCATCCGCCCAACGAGCCTGCGGTGCACGGCCGTAACGCCCTGCGCGACTGGGGCCGCAGTGCGGGGATCGAGCGCATGACGTGGAGCGATTTCGACGTGCGCGTTCGCGGCGACATGGCCTTCGGCACGAGCGAGGCTGTCCTGCGCTATGACGCCACCGTGCCGGCGCACGCGTTGGGCGAGGTCTCGGCGAAACAGCTCTGCGTGTTCCAGCGCATCGAAGGGCGGTGGAACGCCGTCGCCGTCAGCTTCAACGCGAGCTCGCCGCCGGCCTAGGGCGCGGCGCTACTCTTCCGGCTCGCCCCAGAACTCGACCATGTAGTCGAAGTAGGGCCCGCGGAGGAAGCCGTGGAAAATCTCGTTCACGAGGGAGACGCCGCGCCGTGCTGCCGTCTCGAGGGAGCACGAGCTCGCGGTGAGGGTCACCGAGACGTGGCCATTGCGGTTGGTGCAGCGCAGCTCGATCTCGTGGGGATCGAAGCGCCGATGGGCGGGGAGGTCTGGCTCCGCCTTCGACGCGAGAAAGCGGCGCAGCGCGCGATCCATCTCCGAGGGGTACGGCACTCCCGGCAGGAGATCACGAAAGACGACCTGCTGCCGCTGCGCGTCCACATCCACACGGAACGAGGCGCCGGAGAACCAGCGGAAGCGCGCCCGGCCGCGATGCGTGCCGCGCAGCTCGTCCGCGTATCCCTGGAAGACGCCGCGGCGCGCGTAGTCGCGTAGGGCCTCGAGCGGGGCCGCGGCCGGGTGCGTCGAGGCGACACCCTCCTCCCTGTGCGCGGTCTCCTCCATGGCCGTCCGTGCCTTGGCGACTAGTGGTAGTACGCCATGCAGCCCGGCTCCACCTTCTGCGGCATGCCCGGTGGGTACTCGTTGGTCCAGAACTCCTTGATCGCCTGGCAGTTGATCAGCGTCGAGACGCCCTGGTCGGCCGCGAGCCGATAGCTCCGCTCGAGCGCCTTTTTGAAGTCTTCAGCGCGGTGCACGTACTCGCCGCGCGCGCCGAGGCCTTCGGCGATCTTCTCGTAGCGCAGGTTCTCCTGGAACAGGTACATGTGCTGGGAGCGCGCGCTCCGGCGCCCCGAGCCCCACACGCCCCAGGCGTTGTTGTTGTACACGACCAGCACCACCGGCAACTTGTACTTGGCCAGCGTCTCGATCTCCATGCCCGAGTAGGCGATGCCTGCGTCGCCGGTGATGGCCACGATCGGCGCTCCCTGGTGTGCCTTCTGCACGCCCGCGCCGTTCTGGACCGCCGCGGCGGCGCCGACCGCGTAGCCGACGTCGGGTCCGATGGCGCCGTACTGGTAGGCACCATTGAGGATCTGGCCCGGCCTCAGTGCCTGCAGATAGCGCCGCGTCGCGCGTGCGATGCCGTAGCCACCAGACACGACGGTCGTCTGGTCGGCCGGGAGGTCACCGCCGTAGAGCACGTCGGCGAGACCCTGTGCGATCACGAACGGGTGCACGCACTCCGCCTTGGCGCTGTGCTGTAGACCAAGCGCCGTGTACTCCTCGTTCTCTTTTTGGAACTTCGCGCGCGCCGCGGCGAGCTCTGCGCGCCAACTGTCGCGGGAGGTCTTCGGGAGCGCGTTCTCGAGTGCCTCGAGGAAGGCGCGCTCGCCCGCCACGATGCCGAGATCGATCGGCAGATTGCGGCCGATGTCCTCCGGCTCCGGGTCGACGCGGATGATGCGCGCGTCGGGGTCGAACGCGTACTCCCCGGCGCCCGGCATGCAGTACTGCCCTACGAGGATCACGAGGTCGACGGAAAGCAGGGCGTCGGGCGCAACGGAGGCGGACAGCGGGTGATCGTCGGGGAAGTGCCCGCGGCTCGGGCCGGACTCGACCACCGCGATGTCCGCCCGTTCGGCGACCGCCCGGAGAGCGTCCCAAGCGCGGTCGTAGAAGCAGCCGGTGCTGGCCACGATCATCGGGCGCTCGGCCGTGCGGATCATCGCGACGGCCTTCTCGATGTCCTTGGGGCCGGGGTGGGGTTTGTTGTCGCTGCGGTAGCGCGATTTGTCGTAGAAGTACTCCAGGTCTTCGGGGCTCTCGAAGCGCGCGCGGGCGACCTCGCCGGGAAAGTCGAGGTGGACGGGGCGCGGCACGCCGCTCCGCAGCTGCCGGAAGGCATAGGCGGCGTACTCCCACACCCGATTGGGCGTGATGAGGCGCTTGCCCCACTTCTTCAGGCCCTCGGTGGTCGGCTGCTGGTAGCCGCGCTGGATGTTGCGCTCGGTGTCGTCTCCGCCGACCGTCATGTTGCTCGCGAGCACGAGCAGCGGCGTGCGCGCCGAGTTCGCCGCGCCGATGTTCATGATCATGTTGGTGAAGCCCGGACCTTCGGTGCCCGAGCAGGCGGCGATCTCACCGCTCGAGCGGATGAAACCGTCGGCCGCGGCACACATGTTGCCCTCGGTGCGGCCGCCGTAGCTCGGGATCCCCTCCGCCGCGATCGAGTTGATGACCGTGTAGTTGCCCGGCGCGCAGAAGAGTGCGCCGAGCTCCTCCTCGCGGCAGGCCCGTGCGAAGACCTGGGCGCCGATCATCGGGAACTCGGCCGGCGTGGGGGCCTGGGCGCGCGACTCCGGAATCTCGGCGGGGATCTGGATCGGAGGCTCTGTGGTGTCTCCGGCGGCGGCCGCTCCGGCGGCTGCCAGGGGCGTCGCCTGCGTGGTCGCGAGCGCGGCCACGGCGGCGCCACCCTTGGCCGACGACTCGAGGAAGCCGCGGCGGGAGACCCCGCCGGCCGTCTTCGCAGGGCTGTTCTGGGTGCCTTTCTTCTTCATCGCCGGATCTCCTCGTCGGCTGTCCTGTCTCGGGTCTCGTCGGAGGCGCTTCGGAGTCAACCGCCGCCGGCGGGCTCGGGGCGCAGCTGGGCTGGTCCGATGCTCCGCAGGAACTGCACGAGCTGCCAGATCTGGCCGTCCTCCAGCTGCAGCTGGAACGCGGGCATGTCGTAGCCGGCCCCTTGCTTGATCGAGCGGAAGATCTCGCCGTCGGTGGCGCCGTAGCGGTACACGTCGGGATTTGTCAGGTCGGTCGCCTCGAAGTCGAAGTTGTCGAGCGCGCGGCCGTCCTTGCCGTGGCAGTTCTGACACAGGCGAAGGTAGTGCTTCTTGCCCGCCGCGATGGTCTCGGGAACGTAGGGTGCGGGGTTGGCGACCTCACGCGCCTGCTCCTGGGTGAGCTCCTCGGCGCGCGTGAGCGATGTGGTGTGCCACGTGTGAGGCGCCGTGCCGTGGATGTAGCCGACGGCCGCGCAGCGGATGATCGTCGCTTCGAGGCTCGGCGTGCTGTACGCAGGGGGTGGTGAGGTGCACGTCACCAGGAGCGCGCACGCCAGAGCACCGCCGACAGTGGACTTCGGACTCATGAGAGTGCCCCCGAGTCTACCGGGTCGCCTCGCACGGGCAGTGCGCGGAGGACCACGTGTCGAGATGGCCCGCGGTCCGGCAGTGGGTCTGTGCGGGCGCGCTCGACGCGGGGTGCGATGATCTGGCCGAAGGATTTGAGCCGACGGACCCAGGGTGAACTCGAGGAGGTCAGCACTTCGTGACCGACAAGATCGTTGCTGCGGTGTGCCACGAGCTGGCGCCCGACGAGAACCAGCTCGAGCCCGATCTTCCGTTCGTGCCCGGCGGCGAGGCTGCGGGGGTGATCTCGAAGGTCGGGGCTGACGTGCAGGGAATCCGCGCAGGGGACGAGGTGGCGGTGGGCATGCGCTTCGGTGCCTACGCCGAAGCCGTCGACGTGCCGGCCGGCGCCGTGAGCCCGAAGCCACCCGCCATGAACTTCGCCAAGGCCGCGTCCTACCAGACGGCCTATCTCGCGGCGTACGTGGCTCTCGACCCCGTCGAAGACGAGGGAGGCTCGCGATGAAGGTGCTGGACACACGTGAAGACGGCTCGCAGCTGCTGCAGATCGACGCGCTCGACGAGGTGGATCTGCAGGCCCTGCTCGACATGGTCGATGGAGCTTGGCGCCTCGACTACGCCGGCGAGCCGCGGGAGGACTTCGACGAGCCCACGCTGCGCAAGATGATGCGCGGCGGGGAGACCTTCGGCGTGGTCTCGACGGACGCCGACGGTGCGCCGACGGGTCTCGAGCTGGCGATGAAGCGGAAGCTCTGGGTGCCGTCTGCGCAGCGCGAGCTGTGCGCGTACTACGTCACCGCGTTCTCGGTGTCGCCGGACCACCGGCGTCGGGGCCTCGGTAAGTGGGTGCTCGGCGGCATCAACCGGGTCGCCTTCGAGGAGCGGGGGGCTGACCTGATCGTCTCGACGTTTCACGACGGCCACGCCGGGTCCCCGACCGTGCAGGCCACCTTCGACGCCATCTCTGGCTGGGGAGTGTGTCGGTTCCACCGGTCGCCGATCTTCAGTCGGCGCCTCGACCAGGAGCCGCTCGCGCCGGCCGATCCGCCTGTGCGAGCCCTTCGCCTCTTCGTGCCGGCGGGCGCCGAGGAGCTGGCCGCGGAAGATCGAGCCGGTGCCTGTGCGGCGCCATTGCAGCGCGCCGAGCTCCATGACTGGGTGCGGCACGGGGTCGGGGCCACCTTCCTCTGGGAGGGCAGCTTCCGGGAGCGGTTCCTGCACGAGAGAGGTGCGGAGAGCGGCACGCTCTGGATCGACTTCGGAGACGGAGCCGAGGCGCTCGCGCTGTACGACACGATGGCCATGAGTCTCGACGAGCGCAAACTGCGCCCGGTCGGCCAGCTGCAGGGGCTGTTCGTCCGCGGTGGGGGTGCAGCGACCGCGGACCAGGGAGAGCGTGTGCTGCGCACCGTGGCCCAGGAGCTCGTGCAGCGCAACTGCTTCGCGCTGAGCCTGCTCGACCTCGGAGCGGTGCCCGCTCCGGCTCTGGAGGAGCTGGGCTTCAGGCCGCTCGACGACATCATGGCCTTCGCCGTACGGGGCCCGCGCGAGAACGTCGAGCTGTTCGAGGGTCTGGAGCCGCCGTTTTTCCTCGACTGGACGTGACGAGGACTCGCGCGCCCTCAGGGCTGCATCTGGTTCTGGAACGTCGCCATGTCGAAGTAGTCGCGCCAGGCCGCGATCTTGTCGCCGCGCAGCTCGAACGCGCCCATGACCGGCAGCTCGACCTTCCGCTCGCCGAAGACGAAACGGTCGACGCGCTCGTTGTAGACCATCTTGCCGGCCTCGGCGCTGCCGAGAACTTCGAACTCCACCGACTGCGCGTTCGTCAGGTAACCGGAGATCGCGGCGCGGATCGCGTCGAGACCCTCCGCCGGATCAGTCGGCATGTTGTGGTAGACCGCGTCTTCCGTGAAGAAGCTCATGATCTTCTCGAGATCCTGCGCATCGAACGCAGCCATGAACTCCTCCACGATGCAGAGCCGACAGGGCTCGTCCTGCTGGGCGAGAGCTGCGGGTGCGGCGACGATCGCCGTCAGCATTGCGAGGGCGCCGACTCGGAGCGGAGCGGGGATCATGCGCATGAGGCCTCCTTTGGATCTGGCGCGACCGCGTGGTCTTGCCGAGGGATGGTGGGCAGTGTAGCGACCTTCCCGCGAGAGAGCGGCTCGGCGACAGGCGCCCCGGGAGCCCCGGGAGCCCCGGGAGCCCCGGGAAAGTAGACTGCTGCTTTCCAGCCAACAGAATTGCTTCCGCGCTCCGATTCCACGGACCGCACTTGCGCCCCGCCTTCGGCATGATGCGTGGCGGCGCGCCGGATGGCCGGCCGTGGGGAGCTCGGAGAGGAGACCGTCATGAGACGGACGCTTTGGATTCAGGGCAGTACGGCGCTCGCGATGGCAGCGCTCGGGCTCGGTGCGTGCGCCCCTTCTGCGGACGTTGACGAGCCACCCCAGGAGGTGGCAGCCCAGCGCATCACCGCTGCAGACGCCGAGCCAGGGAGCTGGCTCACCCACGGGCGGACGTACTCGGAGCAGCGGTTCTCGCCGCTCGATCAGGTCGACCTCGACTCGGTCGGTCGTCTGGGTCTCGCCTGGACGTACGACACCGGCAAGCGGCGCGGGCACGAGGCGACACCCCTCGTGGCCGACGGCGTCATGTACTTCACCTCACCGTGGAGCGTCGTGTACGCGGTCGACGCCGCCACGGGGGAGGAGAAGTGGATCTACGACCCGGACGTTCCGGGCCCCTGGGGCCGCAACGCGTGCTGTGACGTGGTCAACCGCGGAGTCGCCCTGTGGAAGGGCCACGTCTACCTCGGCACACTCGACGGCCGGCTGGTGAAGATCGACGCCGCGACGGGCGAGCCCGTGTGGGACATCAACACCATCGACCGTGAGCGCCCGTTCACGATCACGGGCGCACCAAGGGTCGTGAAAGGAAAGGTCATCATCGGCAACGGCGGAGCCGAGTACGGAGTGCGCGGCTACGTCAGCGCCTACGACGCGGACACCGGCGACATGTTGTGGCGCTTCTTCACCGTGCCGGGCGACCCTTCGCTGCCGTTCGAGCACGATGGCCTCGCCGAGGCGGCGGAGACCTGGAGCGGCGAGTGGTGGCACATCGGCGGCGGCGGCACGGTGTGGGACTCCATGGCCTACGACCCGGAGCTCGACCTCCTCTACGTCGGCACGGGCAACGGCACTCCCTGGGCGCGCTCGCATCGCAGCCCCGGCGGGGGCGACAACCTCTATCTGGTCTCCATCCTGGCCCTGGATCCGGACGAGGGGCGTCTGGTGTGGCACTACCAGACGACTCCCGCAGACAACTGGGACTACACGGCGACGCAGCACATCATGCTCGCGGATCTCCAGATCGACGGGGAGCCGCGGCAGGTTCTCATGCAGGCGCCGAAGAACGGCTTCTTTTTTGTGCTCGACCGCGCGACGGGTGAGCTGATCTCGGCCGAGAAGTTCGCGCGGGTGACGTGGGCGACACACGTCGATCTCGAGACCGGGCGGCCCGTCGAGTCGGAGGAGGCCAACTACGACGAGGTGGCCCAGGTGATCTACCCCGGGCCCGGCGGCGCGCACAACTGGCAGCCGATGGCGTTCCATCCCGGGGAGGGCCTGGTCTACATTCCGGCCCACGATCGGCCGTCCTACTACGGCTTCGACGAGAACTTCGAATACACGCCGGGCGGCAACTGGAACGTCGGCCTGGGGCTGACGGACGAGGAGATCGCGAACCGTCCACCGATGGAGCGCCGCGCCTTCCTCCTGGCGTGGGATCCGGTCGCGCAGGAGGCGCGGTGGTCGCACGACCAGCCTTCGGGCTCGAACGGCGGCCTGCTCGCCACCGCCGGAGGCCTCGTCTTCCAGGGCACATCCGACGGCAAGTTTGCGGCCTACGACGCCGCCAGCGGTGAGCCGGTCTGGGACGTGCAGCTCGACATTCCGGCGCTCGCGCCGCCGGTCTCCTACGAGATCGACGGAGAGCAGTACGTGAGCATCCTTGCCGGCTTTGGCGGGGGCATCGCGCTCACCAAAGAGACGCAGGGGCGCATGTTCACCTTCAAGCTGGATGCGAACGAAGAGTTGCCCGAGGTTCCCGATCGGACGCTGGTCGTCGCCGACGTCTTCGAGCCCAGCGGGACCCCCGAGCAGATCGCACGTGGTGGCCGGCTCTACCAGCGGCACTGCCGCCGCTGTCACAACGGGCGCGGCACCATCACCGATCTGCGTTACTCCCGCGCCGCGGTGCACAACGGCTGGGACTCCATCGTGCTCGAAGGTCGCTACGGCACCATGGGCATGGACTCGTTTGCCGACGTCTTGACGCCGCGGGATGCGACGGACATCCACCGGTGGGTGATCGCCCAGATGGAAGAAGCCCGGAGCACTGCGGATGCCGATGGGCGGTGAGCCGATCTCCCGCCCGACGCGCCTCGCCAAGCCGGCGACTCCGATCGTCGGAGCTGCGGAGTCCGTACAATGAACGACACGCATTCGA
This sequence comes from Candidatus Multivoraceae bacterium, assembly GCA_965223385.1. Lineage (GTDB taxonomy): Bacteria > Acidobacteriota > Thermoanaerobaculia > Multivoradales > Multivoraceae > JBCCLJ01. Next base: position 149,229 of record CBDCWR010000006.1, read on the forward strand.
ACGGAGGAACGCTGATGAAGCGCTGGATCCCTGGACTCCTGTCCGCTCTCCTTCTCCCCATCGCCCTCCCCGCGCTCGCGCAGGACGAGCTTCCCGCGGGCGTCGAGAAAACCACCGTCGACCTTTGGAGCGACGGCACGAGACTCTCCGGCGACCTCTTCACGCCGCCCGGCTTCCAGGAGAGTGATGCACGGGGTGCGGTGCTGCTGTCGCACGGCTGGGGCGGCACGCGCGCCCACCTGAGCCAGGCGTATGCGCCGTTCATCGCCGAGGCGGGCTTCGTCGTGCTCACGATCGACTACCGCGGGTGGGGCGACAGCGACAGTCGCCTCGTGATGCGCACGAGTGCCAAGGCCCCCGAGAAGACCGGCGCGGTGAAGGTGGAAGCGATCGCCGTGCGCGAAGAGGTCGATCCGCTCGATCAGACCGAGGACATCCGCAACGCGATCACGTGGCTCCAGGGTCAACCCGGAGTGGATCCAACGCGCATCGGGCTCTGGGGGTCGAGCTACTCGGGTGGTCACGTCATCTGGGTCGCCGCGCACGACCCGCGCGTGAAGGTCACCGTGTCGCAGGTCGGGTCCATGGACTCGAAAGGCATCATCGACGCCCTACCTGGCGGCTGGAAGGACCTGCACACGATGCAGCAGGCGAGGGCGCGCGGCGACGCGGCTCCGTATCCTGACGACGAGCCGCGCCCAGGCCTCCGTGGCACTCCCGACTACGTGTCCATGGCGCAGTACAGCCCGCGCGACGTGGCCCACCAGGTACGCGCCGCAGCTCTCATCATCGACGCGGCCGACGAGGAGCTCTTCGACATCAAGGAGCACGGGCAGGCGGTGTACTCGATCCTGAAGAACCGCGTGCCGACGAAGTACCACGTCGTGCCGGGCATCTCGCACTACGGCATCTATCGGGAAGCGCTCGAGGAGGCGCGCACGATGGCGATCGAGTGGTACAAGGAGCACCTGTAGCGGACGCCTTTCCTTCGGGATCGCGACGAAGTCAGCCCCAGGAGGAGACGTCTCCCGACTCGAATCCGTCAGCAAACAGCGCGCCGACGTCCGGGTCGCTGGGCACGCGGAAGACCACGATCACCGGCGGGTTGGAGTACGTTCCCTGCTCGCGGTCCGCCCTCTGCATGCTGAGGTACAGCAGGCCACTGGCGGGGTCGAAGGAGCCGCCGCCGATCTGGCTCGTCGCGTGCAGTGACGGCAGCACACCGTACTCGTAGGGCCGCACGGCCGACGCCGGCGTCGTGCCGTCTTTGACGTCGAGCAGGTCGAGCACGTCCCACAGCCAGTAGTAGAGGTCGTAGTCGCTCGCATCGGGAGCGCAGTAGCCGCCGCACGTGTTGCCGTTGTTCTGGGTGCACTTGTAGCAGACGCCGCTCGCGTGGCCCCCGGTGTAGCCCAGCGTGACGTAGGTGCGGGAGCGTGGCGCCACGAAGCCGTAGACCACGCGCGACAGGTGGGTCCACAGGTCGTTCGTGCCGGAGCTGTTGCTCAGATCCGCGTGCAGCGGCTCGGCGAGCGTGAAGTCGAGGAGCTTCGTCGTGGGGATGGGCTGCGGAACGGTCGTTCCCAGAAGGTCGGCGGCATCGAAGCTGAAGGCCGAAGGCCCGACGCTCGTGCGGGAGATGATCGGAATGCCGCTCGACTGCCCGGTGATGTGGGTGCCACCGAGCAGGCTCTGCCAGGCGACGGGAATGGGCGAGACCCACCCGGAGGTGTGGCCGGCGCCCCCCTGGAAGGTGTGAAAGCCGGTGGCGGGCGACGCGGCGAGGTCGAGCGCGTCGGTGAGCATCATCGTCGTGTGGGTGTTGTCGCCGGGTGCGTCGTAGTACTCGTAGGCGTTCACGAGGAGCTGCCGCTGGCCGCTGGCATCCCGCAGGATCTCGAGCCCACCGATGCGGTCGAGGCTCTGCGGGTTGCCGCTGGGCGCCCGGCTGAGCACCTGGACGAAGGGCTGGAGCGGAGCTGCGGCCATCGGCAGGTTGGACAGTACGGGGCTGGGATCGAGGCCCGGGATCGCAAACTCGGAGAGCGCCTGATGGTGCGCGTGCCCGACGAGCAGGATCGTGTCGCGTTCCGCGTCGACCTCGATCGGCCCTTCCGAGTAGTTGAGAGAGGAGGCGCCGAAGGTGCTGGCGGGAAGTCGGAACGCTCCCTCGTACTGGAGATCGGCGAGGTGGAGGCGCGGCAGAGAGCGGGGGTCCTGGGCGCCGACTGGAAGGGTCAGGACGCTCGCCAGGACGAGCGCCGCGATGGTCCGGCTCTTTGTACATCTTGGACCGCGTCTCATCGGCTAAATATAGCAAGAATGCTATGGATACCGGAGTGCTGGGGCGCGACGTGCGGGCGCTCGTGCTCGGAAGCCGACGTGGCCTCCAAGGGAGGCGTCCGGCACTTCGCCACGTCTTGGCGGTTTCTCAGCGGAGTGGCGCGACCCGGAGGACCTTGCCGTCGAGCTGGGCCGCAAGCCCCTGCGACTTGAGGATCGTGGCCAGGGCGTCGGTCCAGCGCACGTCGTGCAGCTCCACGGTCACGGGGCGGCCGCGGACGCTCGGGTCGAGAACCAGGTTGACGCGCGCGAGCCGGGCGAAGGCGCGGAGCACCTCGGAGAGCTCGGCGTCTTTGAGGCTCAGCGAGATGCGGGCAACCTCCTGTTGCGCCGGCTTCGGAGCGCGCAGAGTCAGCGTCTGGCCCGAGGCGGAACGATCCGTGGTCTGAGGCGCACACAAGGTCCAGAACAGGACGAGTGCTGTGGGCAGGAGCGTACATATCGATCGAATTCTATGTCCGGGGCCCACGATAGGCTCACGCGCCCCCATCACTCGTACCAAGGAGCTCGCCGTGACAAAGGTCTCTGACGCCATCTGGGAGCTCGGCGCCCTGCCGACGCTCGCACGCCAGGTGCCGGCTTCCATGAAGGCCCTGACCCTTCACCGGGATCGCTACGGCGCCCCGCGCGACGTCCTGGCCTGCGAGATGGTGGCCGTTCCGCGACTCGGGCCGGCGGATGCGCAGCGTGTCCTCGTGAGCATCCTGGCGAGTGGCCCCAACTTCAACACGAACTTCGCGGCCCTCGGCCTGCCGGTGCCTGTCTTTCCGCGCGGCGACTCCGAGACCCTCCACATCCCCGGGAGTGACGCGCTCGGCATCGTCGTCGATGCCGGCCCGGCGGTGGGCTCCGTCAGGGTCGGCCAGGCGGTGATCCTCGACTCCTGGACGGGGAGTACGATCCGAGGCTACGAGACCCACGACGGCTTCAATGCGCAGTTTGCGGTGGTCGACGAGGAGCGGGCGATTCCCGTTCCGCCGGAGATGCAGGACCAGAGCCCCGAGCAGCTGGCCGCGATGCTGCTCACCTACGGAACGGCGTACCGCTGCGTCGTCGAGCGGCTGCGCTTCCAGCCCGGGCAGTCGATGCTGGTCCTCGGTGGCGGCAAGGGCACGAGCTACGCGGGAGCACAGATCGCCAAGGCGCTGGGCGGTCGCGTCGTGCTCATGGGCTCGAATCCGGACCTTGGCGCCGAGCTCATCGAGCGCGGGGTCGCCGACGCGTTCGTGAACCGTCGCGAGATCCCGCGGGAGGTGTACGGCGTGCTCGAGGAGGGCGAGAGCCACGCGGAGTGGATCGCGCGCACGCAACCCTTCCGCGACGCCATCTTCGATGCCAACGAGGGTCAGCCGGTCGACAAGGTGTTCGAGCACACCGGGGGCAAGAACTTCCCGCTCCTGGCGTCGGTGCTGTCGGACGGCGGCGGTTTGGCCTTCTTCGGCGCCACCGGGCAGGGTCTCAAGGGGGAGTACAAGGAGACCTTCTTCTACGACCACCGGCGCTTCGTGCTCGACGCGCGCTGGGTGTGGATGCGCCAGAAGCAGGTACTGTTCCGCCAGGCGGAGCCTGGGGAGATCTTCCGGGAGATTGGCCTGCTTCCCGGCCGTCGGGGGCTCATCTGGGGGGCCGATGCATACGCGCTGAGCTTTGCGAAAGCGGCGCGCGAGCGCCAGGCCGACCTCGCGGTGATCGCCTCGCACAGCGAGGAGGCGGATGGGATCGAGCGGATGGTGGAGCTTGGAGTCGAGCGTGCCCACATCCTCGACCGGGACACCTTCACGCTGGTGTCGGACATGCCGGACCCTCTGCTCGAGGAAGGCACGCCCAACCCGGCCTACGACCGCGACTTCATGGGCGCCGCCAAGGCGATCGGTCGTGCGATCTGGGGTGTCTTCGGACCGCGCGTCAGCCCCGACTTCATCGTGGAGCGGCCGGATCAGAGCACGCTGCACTACAGCACGTTTCTGGCGCGCGACTTCGATGAGAACGACGCCATGCCGACCGGCTTCGTGGTGGCACGAGGTGCGAGTGACCTCGACGTGCTCGGCTCGCACATGTACCACGCCTCGCAGGCGCGCGAGGTCGTGCGCCTGCTGGCGGAGAAGCGCATCGTCATGCAGCAGGAAGATCTCGACATCGTCTCGCTGGCCGAGCTGCCCGAGGTGCAGCAGAAGATGCTCGACGGCACGATGGAGAAGCCGAAAGGAGTCGCGCTGGTCCAGGCCGACCGCGCCGGGAGGCCGATCTCCGAATACGAAGCCGCCTACCTGGGGGACGTCGTGCAGGAGTCGGATCCGCAGGCCGGCCAGTTCATCGACGTGCGGGTCCTGCACGGCACGGCGCTGGTCACGCTCGACCGCCCGGCGGCGCTGAACGCTCTGAGCGAGGAGCTTCTGGCGCAGCTCGGCGCGGTCGTACGCGACGTCTCCAGCTCAGGGGCGCTTGGAGGCAAAGAGGTCGCCTCGATGATCGTGCGCGGCGCCGGGCGCGCCTTCGTCGCCGGTGCGGACATCCAGGTGTTCATAGGCAAGACGGCAGCGCAGCTCGAGACGCTCGCGGCCGACAACATGGCCGTCTTCTCGGCGCTCGAGGAGCTTCCCATTCCCGTGGTCTCGCTGATCGACGGCTTTGCGCTCGGCGGCGGGAACGAGCTCGCGATGGCGACCCACTACCGGATCGTCACGGAGAACGCGGCTCTGGGCCAACCCGAGGTGAAGCTGGGGATCATCCCCGGCTACGGCGGGATGCAGCGGCTGCCCCGGCTCGTGGGGCCGCGCAAGGCCGCCGAGCTCTCGGTCAACGGCGAATCGATCGGCCCGGACGAGGCGGTTGCACTGGGTCTGGCGCACGAGACCTGCCCTTCGAGCACGGCGCTCGCGCGGGCGTTTGTGGTGGCGCAGGCCATGGCACGAGGCGAGATGGACGTCGAGCGCGCCGACTGGGGTGCCCTCGCCGCTGCGCAGCAGGGCGCCATGGCGGCCCTCCTCGCGGACGCGGACGTTGCGGACCTCATGTCCTCGGAGCCTCCGGCGAAGGTCCAGGCGCAGGATCTCGTCGCCGCCCGTCGTTACGCTGCGCGCATCGCGCTCGAGGCGCTCCGGGACGGCTACGGCCTGGACTTTCCGCAGGGTCTCGCGAACGATGCGCGGCTCTTTGGCGAGGTCACGGCGTCACCCTCGGGGCAGTGCTGGGCCGGTAAGTTCCTCGCCAAGGCGCCCGAGCAGTCCTCCTTCCTGACGCTCCTCGACTCGCGCTAGAGCGCCTACCGACGGCGCCCCGGGCTCGCGGAGCGCGACGGTCCAGTCCAGAACTGGTAGATTTGTCGGTCCACCCCAGCTCCATGGGATTCAGATCGGACCGAGGCGCCAGCGCTCCTCGTCACTCCGAGTGTGTCTCGACTGCGGGTGACCAGTGGAACTTCAGGGGGACGGGATGACCGTGCATTGGCCCCAGACGCACAGAGACTCGTGGCGCTAGGTTGGAATCGCATGCCGTTCGCGGCACCGGCTCGGTTCGGTGTTGGCGTCCTCTCCGAGCGGGGGCGCGTGAGGGATCTCTCGCCCTCCGGCATGTTCATCGAGACCGATGCGGAGATTCGAGCGGGCACCGAGATCGACTTCCTGCTCGAGTGTGGCGACCGCCCGGTCCGGGGTCGAGCGCGCGTCGCGCACTGCCTGTCCGCTGCCGAGCGCCTTCCGAGCGGTCTTGGCCTCAGCTTCGAGGGCCTGCCCCCGTCGACGGTCGCGGCCATCGAGCGGCTCGCTCTCGGCAACCGGAGAGCTCCCCTCGCTTCGGCGAAGGCCGTCGAGCCTCCCGAGGCTCCGGAGCCGCCCGTCAGCGCGGTGACCGTGATCGCGCCGGCCGAGGAGCTGTTCGTGCCGCTGGGCCCCCGCGTCGAGGAGACCGGAACGAGCTTCCTGGCGCAGTACGGACGTGGCCTGGCCCTCGGTGCGATGGTGCTCGCTGCGCTTGCTGGCTTCTTCGCGACCGGGGTGCTGACGAGCCCGAACGACGTCCCGCCGGCGGGGACGGGAGCGGCGGAGCCTCCCGAACTGTCGGGGAACCTCCTCGCGCAGGCGGAGCGTGAGGTCGAGGCCCGCGCGCGGAGATGGTTCGATGCGCGCGTAGAGCGCGACTTCGTCTCCTATGTGGAGAGTTTCGTCGACGAGTACTCGCCGTTTGCCGCGACGACGCATCGGCGCTGGCTGCGCGCGACGGAGATCACCTTCTCCCAGCCCGCCGGTCCGCTGGAGCTCGTGCGACTCGAGGTGGTCGTCGAGAACGCCGTGACCGCGCGCACTGCGCTCTACGTTCTCGACCAGCGGCTCGACGAGCTCGTCCGCCAGACCGCGACGTGGACTCGAGAGGAAGACGAATGGCGCATCGACGGAGTCCAGGAGATTCCGGTTCCGCTCTTCCAGCTGGAAGCCCTCGACAGCCATCGCAACGATGCGCGCGGTCTCCTCGCCGCAGCAGACAAAGGAGAGGCGCCGTGAGCGAGTGGACAGAAGCTCTGATCACCGAACTGGAATCCCTGGACACGCCGACGGTGTGCAACGCGCTCGAGATCGTAGCGCCCAAACGTCGAGGCTACGGCTATACGACCAGCCCGCTCGTATGTGTGCGGCCCGAGCTCGGCTCCATGGTCGGGGTCGCCCGCACCGCCACCATTCGCGCGGCCCACCCTCCCGATCTCCGCGGCGAGGAGGCGCGCAAGCTCTCGGACGACTACTACGCCTACATCGATCAGGGTGGGCCGAAGCCGAGCATCGTGGTGATTCAGGATCTCGACGGTGACCGTGGCTACGGCAGCTACTGGGGTGAGGTCAACAGCTCCATTCACAAGGGTCTCGGCTGCAAGGGGGTCATCACCGACGGCTGCGTGCGGGACATCCCGGACATTGCCGAGGGCTTCCAGATGCTGGCTGGCAGCATCCTGCCGTCCCACGCGTACGTGCACGTGGTCGACTTCTCCCGCCCAGTCGACGTGGCCGGCATGCGTGTTCGGCACGGCGACATCATCCACGCCGACCAGCACGGGGCGGTGGTGGTTCCCGCGGACGTCGCGGCGAAGGTCAAGGAGGCCGCCGCGCAGATCGTGCGCCGGGAGCGGGTCATCATCGACGCGGCGAACGAGCCGGGCTTCGACATCGACCGGCTCCGCAAGGCCCAGGGAGACGCTGCCGAGATTCACTGAGCCGTGCGAGGAGCACGGCTCAGTGAATTCGTCCGTCACGCTCGAAGCGGCGGCGCTGCTAGGCTGTCGGGACGCCCCAACAGCTCGGAGGATCGGTCATGAGAGGTTCTCTTTCCGCACGGCGCATCGCATCGACGCTCCTGGTTCTTGCCGGCTTCGTTGTCGGCGTCGTCGCCGGCTGCGCGCCGGCCCCAGAGATCGCCGCGGATGCAGGCGTGTCCGCGCCGCTCGGCGCCATCTCTTCGGCGCATCCGCTCGCTTCCGCGGCCGGGATTGCGGTGCTCGAAGAAGGGGGCAACGCGTTCGACGCCGCGGTGGCGGTGGCGGCCGTGCTCACCGTCGTCGAGCCCCAGAACTCGAATCTCTTCGGAGGGTACGGCACGCTGATCGTGCACGAGGGTGCCACCGGGGCGACACGCTACCTCGACAATAACGGTCGGTTTCCCGCACTCACCAATTCGGACGTCTTCCGCGCCGCCGCGAGCCGCGCGGAGATCATGCGCACCGCGCAGGCGGTGTCCACCCCGGGCAACCTCCAGGGGTTCGAGAAGCTGTGGTCGGAGGCGGGCACCATGGAGTGGTCGCGTCTCCTGGCGCCGGCGATCCAGCTCGCGGAGGAGGGGGTCGCCGTGAGCGCGCCGCTCGCGCGCGCCATCGAGGGCGCCTGGCAGTGGATGTCCGACGAGACGCGCTCCTTCTACGGCAGCAGCGACGCACCGCTCGCCGAGGGTGAGCTCTTGGTCCAGGCCGATCTGGCGGCGAGCCTGCGTCTCGCAGCGGAGTACGGGTCGAAGGTGCTCGTGGAGGGGCAGATCGCCGAAGCGCTCGAGCGGGAGATGGTGCGTCGCGGAGGGTTCCTGCGCATCGCCGATCTCGAGCAGCACACCAACGACTGGCTCGACCCGATCTCCATCGAGTACCGCGGCGCGAAGGTGGTCACGGCGGGGCCACCCTCCAACTCGTTCGCCGCACTCGTGTGCCTCGGTCTGATGAGCCAGTTCGACGCGGCTTCGCTCGGCCACAACAGCGCCGAGTACCTGCACCGCTTCGCCGAGTCGACGAAGCACGCTTTCTGGGCGCGCCTTGCCTACGCCGGTGGTCCGGAGGTGAGCCCGCCGCCGCTCGAGCGCATCCTGAGCGCGAGCTACTGGCAGGAGCAGACGTCGCAGTTCGCAGACACCGCGTCCACCTTCGAGCCACCGGCGATTCGCGCCGCCGAGGGTGAGAGCACGACGCACTACGTCGTTGCGGACGCCTCCGGCAACGTCGTGTCGGCCACCATCACGCTCGGTCACGGCTTCGGCAGCGCTGTCATGGTCGAGGGCACGGGTATCTGGCTCAACAACTCCATGGCGTACTCGACCTACGAGCCGAAGGGCAATCCGATGGACGCGCTCCCCGGGGCGCGCAAGCACTCGTCGAAGTCACCGGTGATGATCTTCCGCGACGGGCTCCCCTGGGTGGCGATCGGCACGCCGGGTGGCCACACCATCCCGCAGACCACGCCGCAGATGGTCGCCAATCTGCTCGACTTCGGCATGACCGTCCAGGAGGCGGTCGATGCGCCGAGGGTCGCGTTCGCCGAGCCCGACCAGCTGCTGGTGGAGACGCGTCTCGCGGCCGACGTGCGCGCAGCTCTCGCCGAGCGCGGGCACCGCGTCGAAGAGGCGTCGGGGATCGGCCTGGCGCACGGCCTCCGCATCGAGCGCGATGCTGCGGGCGCAGTCGTCGGCTTCGAGACCGGCGCGGACACCCGCGGTGTCGGTGCGGGCGTGGTGGCGGGACGCGCGGTCTCGGCACCCGTCTCCGGAGGCTGAGGCCCCCTCGAAGCGTCGAGCTCCGACCCGCGTCCAAGAGGGTGTTCGTTCTCCTTTCGCCGGTTGGTTTCCTTTTCCTCCTCCCGCGTGTCTCACCTCGGTGAGAGCGACACACCGTGCTGTCCGCTGGAACCGCGAGTCTCCTTCGTGGTCCAAGAGAAGCGAGGGACATCGCGGACAGACGACGAGAGGAGTGACTCCCATGCTCGAACCGACGCATCCACGCAGTCCATTCAGAAACGCGGGTGAGGCCCTTCTGGCCCTGATCGTGGGCGGCCTGCTTCTCCTGGCCGCCTGCTCGACCGGCGCCCCGCAGAGCCAGCCCGCGCAGGAGCTCGACGCGGCTCCCGTCAATACGCCGAGGTCGGCTTCCCAAGAACATCCTGAGCCGGCGACCGAACATTCGGTTCCGGGTGAAACTCCGATGGCCATCCCCGAAGCGCCGCCGGAGCCAGAGCCTTCCGGTCCGATCTACGTCGAGGCCATGAACGCTCGCGCAAAGGCGCCTCAGGTGCAGAGGGTGGCGCTCAGCGCCTCGACCACCGTCTACGATCCTGGTCGACCGAGCTTCAACACCGAGTCGTACGACGTCGTGCGCGAGAGCCGCTTCCTGTCGCCGGTCGATGAGCCGCGCTCGACGTTCTCGATCGACGTCGACACGGCCTCCTACGCGAACGCGCGTCGCTTCATCACCCGCCAGCACCAGCTGCCGCCGGCAGACGCGGTGCGCATCGAGGAGATGCTCAACTACTTCACGTACGACTACCCCGATCCCTCGGGGCAGCATCCGTTTGCGGTGGTCACCGAGGTCTCGGAGGCGCCCTGGAACCGCGAGCACCGCCTCGTACACATCGGCATTCAAGGCCAGCGCCTGGAGAAGGAGAGTCTCCCGCCGAGCAACCTCGTCTTCCTGATCGACGTTTCCGGATCGATGAGCTCGCCCGACAAGCTGCCGCTGCTCCGGCGCGCCTTCGCGCTGATGGTGGAACAGCTGGGCGCGGACGACTCGGTCGCCATCGTCGTGTATGCCGGTTCGGCCGGGCTCGTCCTGCCTGCGACGCCGGGCAGCGACAAGGGCACCATTCTGTCGAGCCTCGGGTCCCTGCGGGCCGGTGGCTCTACGGCGGGGGGCGCCGGGCTGACGCTCGCCTACGACGTGGCCCAGCAGAACTTCATCGACGGCGGCAACAACCGGGTCGTGCTGGCGACCGACGGCGACTTCAACGTGGGGCCGTCGAGTGATGCCGAGATGGTGCGGCTCATCGAGGCGCGGCGCGCGTCGGGGATCGACCTCTCGGTGCTCGGCTTTGGCACGGGCAACTACCAGGACTCCAAGATGGAGAAGCTCGCCAAGCATGGCAACGGCAACGCGTCGTACATCGACAGCCTGCTCGAAGCGAAGAAGGTGCTCGTGACCGAGCTCGGCGGAACCCTCGTCTCGATCGCGCGCGACGTGAAGATCCAGGTCGAGTTCAACCCGGCCGTGGTCAAGGGTTACCGCCTCATCGGCTACGAGAACCGCCGTCTCGCGGCGGCCGACTTCAACGACGACACGAAAGACGCGGGCGAGCTGGGAGCGGGGCACTCGGTCACCGCCCTCTACGACGTCATCCTCGCGAGCTCCGACGAGGTGGTGCCCACGGCCGACGAGCTGCGCTACCGGCAGCCGAGTGCAACCGACGCGCGGACCGACGAGATGCTGACGGTCAAGCTCCGCTACAAGCGCCCCGGCACGGAGCGCAGCCTCCTTCTCGAGCGCCAGCTCTGGAACGAAGCGACACCACTCGCGGCGGCCTCGGACGACTTCCGCTTCTCGGCGGCCGTCGCGGAGATCGGGCTTCTCCTTCGGCGGTCGGAGCACCGGTACGAGGCGAGCTGGGAGCGTGCGATCGAGCTGGCTCAGGGAGCTCTGGCGGGAGACCCGCGGGGGTACCGGGCCGACTTCGTCGAGCTGGCCCAGCAGGCGAGCCTCCTGTCGCGGTCTCAGGCGGCGCTGCGGCCGGGCGACTGACCTCGGGTCTGCGAGTCACCCCAGTTCGGCCTCGGCGGTGGCAATTCTTGTCATGCGCACTTCCTGCTGTGCCGGGCAGCCGGAAGGAAGGTGGCGCGTTTCCTGGCGTACGACTTGCAGCGGAAAGGCGGAGAAGCGTCGCGTGGCGCCTTGCGAGCGCGGCGCATCTCACCAACCGAAGGTCGATCGAAGGCGAAACCTCATGCGCAAGATCCAGAGAACCGCGGTCCGCGTGGCGGCGCTCATGGCGCTCGTCGTAGCGAGCACCGCCCCGACGACGGCACAGAACCTCGACGCGCTGATCACCAGCCGCGACGTCGAAGGCCTGCGCGAGAGGGGGCCCGCCGTCATGTCGGAGCTGGCCTCGGTGTACGCCGACACGCACGACCTCGATCGCCGGGCCGACATTGCCGGACTCTTCTACGCGCTCGGTTGGATCTCTCCCGAGGCCGAGCGCGTGCTCTTCGAAGACGTCCACACAGATCACCGCGACCTGCGGATCAACGCGCAGTACGCCCTCGGCCGGGTGAGCAACGACGACCGCGTGGTCGACGTGCTGTTCGAGAACATGCGCAGCGACCACCGCTGGCTGTTTCGCGACAAGGCGGCCTGCAGCCTCGCGTACGACCAGATCCACCTCTCGGATCGCCAGAAGGTCCGCCTGTACCTGCGCCTGATCGACGCTCTCGGCGACCCTGACGCCGGGACGCGCGCGCTCGCGATTCAGGTGCTGGTGGTGCAGACGGGCCAGGACAAGGGATACGACCCCAATGCGTCGGTGGCCGCACGGCAGGTGGCTACGCAGCGCTGGTGGCAGTGGCTGGCTGAGTATCGCGCCCACGCCCAGAGTGGCTCGACCCAGAGTGGCTCGACCGAGAGTGGCTAGCACGGTGCGATCCGTGGGAGTCCAAGCGGCGGCCGCGCTCGTCGCTGCGGCAGCCGTGCTCCTCGTACAAGGCCCCTCCCTGGCCCAGGAAGCGGACCTTGGTCTCCTGGTGAGCTACAGCTTCGACGAGGAGCGGCTCGACTCCGGGCCCGATACGTTCTCCGTCTTCGAGAGCTCCAAGGGCACCGTCAACCTGACCTCGCACTACCGGCTCAGCGGCTACACCGCGATCGAGATCCGAGACGTCCGTGGAGACCATGAGTTCCCCGAGCTGCAGGGCTACTTTCCCGTGCGAGACAGCGGCCGGCTGTGGGCGCACTTTGCGCTCCTTCTCACCGATCCACGCGAAGAGCTCAATATCGCCCTGGCCGGGCCGCAGTGGTTCCGTCTCGGCAAGGACGGCATCGCATTCTGGTTGACCACGCGCGACGGCTACCTCACCCACGTGTCGGACAGCATTCCCAAGAAGATCTTCCAGCCGAGACCCTTCGTCTGGTACCACGTCGATCTGGAGATCGACCTCGAGGGTGGTGTCTACGATCTGCGGATCGAGGAGGAAGGCTCCTCGGAGCCGGTCGTCGAGCTGTTGGATCAACAGAATGCCGCGTCGCAGCCGGGGTCGGCGGTCGACAAGTTCTCCTTCATCGGCGATCGCGGGCAGGACACTTCGAACGTCGTCTACTACGTGGACGACGTGGCGCTTGCGGTCGGCGAGCGAGTCGAAATGGAGCCTCTGGTCGCTCCGGGGCGGCGTCGCCTGTTCGTCGATCAACTGGACGACCTGCGGGACGAAGGGTTGGCCTCCTGTCTCCCCGCTCGAGATCTCGCCGACTACGGCGTCACGCCCGAGCTCGCGCGCCGGCTCGGCGAGGGTGGCGCGGCCGCGTCACTTGCGGCGCTCACGCGCCTGGGCGAGGAATCGAGCTCGGACCCAGCGGTGGAGCCTCTCGTCCGCGCGCATCGTGCATGGAGTCAGGGCTGCCGTCATCTCGCGCGCGGTGAGATCGAGGCGGCCGTCGCTGCGCTCGAGACGGCTGTCGACCTGGTCGAGACCTCGCGCGTGTACGAGGCAGCCTTCGCGCTTGCGCTGGCGCACGCCGGCGAAGTGACGCGCGCCGACGAGTGGCTCTCGTGGCTCGAAGAAGAGTGGCTCGACGACCCGCGCCTTCCGGCCCTCGTCGCCCGTATGGCCGTCGCGAAGGGAGATGCGGAAGGCGCGCGGGCGAGGCTGGCCACCGAGGCCTACGCGCATCTCGACGGCAGCCGCTCGGGCCTCTCCCGGCGCGGTGGTGAGCTCTCCAGTCTCGAGTACTACGCGCTTCTCCTGTGGCTCGCGGACTTCGACGAAGCGCAGAGCTTCGCACTCGCGATGGCGGCACGCTTCGAGCCCCCAGATGGGGAGCCTGGTCGCTGGCTGGAGCGTGCAGGCGACGCGGCGTTCCACGCGGGCGCCTACGGCGAGGCGCTCGACTTCTACGAGCGCGTCCTCTCCGGCCGCGCCTCCGACCGGGTACTCCTCAAGCTCTCGGATGTGCACTTTCGCCGGGGTGACCTCGACGCCGAGCGGGAGCTTCGGGAGGCGATCTACGGCAGCTTGAGCTTCGACTGAACGGGGCCGCGGGCTTCAGGAGAGCCCGAACAGGTGCTCCCAGCGCTCGAGCTCCTCGGCGGCTTGCATCACCGTCATCGTGTGACCCAGCGTGAGCGGCGGCAAACCGTTGCTGAAGACGAGGCGGATCTCATGGCTCGTGCTCGTGAGATCCTCGGGGTCGGTGTGCGTTTCCCGACGGACGCTCTCGACCCTGAGGAGGTCGGCGACGGGGCCACGGTGACTCTGCAGGCGCCCCACGATGCCGCGACGGAGCTCGTAGCGGCCTCCGTCCCGCCGAAGAACGAAACGACAGCGCCAGAGGCTCCAGAAGATCGAAAGTGCCGCGAGGGGCACCGTGAGAAGGAGGCCGACGGCAGCGTAGAACCTCAGCTCGTCGGCGGCGGGATCCAGGAAGCGTAGGAGCCACGCGGAGACGCCGAGGAGCACGACCGCCGCGAGGGAGGAGCGCGTCGGGTCGTGCTGCAGGACCAACTGCTGCGGCGAGTCTTCGACGAGGCGCGGCGTGGGCTCGAGTCTTCCGCCGACGTGTCGCACGGTCTGGATTGTACGAAGGGGCCTGAACCTCGGGCGTGCCCGGGCTACCCGGTCAGAGCCAGAGCGAGGCCCAGAAAGGCACACTCGCGCAGCGAGACCACGAGTCCGAGCAGTGCCAGCACCAGGAAGACCACCGGCACACCGAAGACCCGGGTCGCGCGGTCGGGCCCCCGAAGGTACTGCGGCGCCCCGTACGCCATCGCGAGACCGAAGCCTCCGGTCATGTGCAACCAGAACCTGGCGCGCGACCGAAACGAGTTGCCAGCGGCGATCCGCGCGCGCCACAGCTCACAACAGTAGGGCTCGAACATGAGCTGTCGCAGCTCGCGTGGCAGCAGCCGTCCGAGAAGGCGGGTACCGCGCAGGGTCGAGCCGTCAGGCAAGGGACTCTTTCCTTCGGGAGAGCGCAATGACGCGCTCGTGAAAGCGGGCCGTGGCGTCACGTGAGCGCCTGCCCTTCGCCGTGGTGGAGTAGGCGCGCTCGCGCACGATCTGGCCGTTCAGGATCTCCTGCTCGTACCTGCCACGCACGAGGCCACTCTCTTCGAGCCGCGACATGAGACGGTAGAACGTGGGGCCCGCCTTCGGGAGCCCCAGAGCCGCGAGCTCCTCACGCACCTCGCGACCCGAGAGCTCCGTCTCGGACAGGATGCAGAGCACGGCGAACTGGAGGTGGGGGAGTGGGGTCTTCATGCCAGAGATGCTTCTTTGACAGGTTACCTCATGGAAGGTGAGCATCTTCTGCGCCCGTCGCTGGCTCGAGTCAGAGCGCGAGGCTCCCCAGTGCCGAGCCGTGGGCGAGAGCGTCGGGTCTTTGGATGTCAACTCCTTCGCAGGAGGAGGCCATGCTCAGTGCTTTCGAGTTATGTTACATTATGTAATGTGACTGAGCGTCAGCATGCAGATCAGACGAAGGGCGGGCGGTGGCCACGCTGGAGAAGGGTGCTTCTGGCCGGGGTCGTCCTCGTGCTGGGATGCGCGATTCTGGTGTGGCTCTCCTTCTGGCGGGTCATGTCGAGCGTCATGGAGCGCCAGTCCAGGCAGGCCGAGATCGTCGTCACCCAGATCGCGGATCACCTGTACATGCTCGACGCGACGCTCGGCGACCGACAGCTGGGTGCCAGCCACGTCGTCTCCATCGGTACGGAAGGAGTGCTGTTCGTCGACGCGCCGATGACCCAGGCCCTTCACGACAAGGTCTGGGCCGCGCTCGAGGGCATCGAGCCGACCGTCGCAGAGCGTTTGCTGACCGTGATCAACACGCACGCTCATCCGGACCATGCGCGCGGCAATGCCTTCTGGCCGCCATCCACCGAGATCGTCGCGCACCGCAGCACGAGGGATCGGCTGGCGGACAGCGTGCGGCCATTCTGGTTCCTTCCTGCGGTCCCACCGCTCCGCGGGAGCGCACTGCCGAGTGCCACCTTCGAGCGCACCCACGCGCTGGAGCGCGCCAGCGAGACGGTCCAGCTTCTCCATGTGGGGGCGGGGCACACCGACGGAGACGTGGTCGTCTTCTTCGAGCGATCGCGCGTCGTTCATCTCGGAGACCTCTTCCATGGGGTCGGCGGCCATCCAGCCGCCGACTGGCGCAACTCCGGCGGGGATCCGAGGGGCCTGGTCGAGGGTCTCGATGCGGTCCTCTCGCGGCTTCCGGACGACGTGCGCGTCGTCGGGGGACACGGCGGTGTCGGTCAGGTCTGGTCGAGAGAAGACCTGGAGACCTACCGCAACCTGGTCGCTGAGATGACCGAGAGCGTCTGGTCGAAGATCCAGAGCGGCCATACGCAGGACGAGGTGCTCCAGGAAGGTGTTCCGCAGGAGTGGCGCTGGTGGTTCGAGCGCGCCCGGAACGACTCCGTCATGCACGGGCCCGCCGAGGGGTGGCTCGAGAACCTCTTCCAGGCGCTCTTGCACGGCGAGCGCGCAGCGCCGACGCCCGCGCCGCGCCCCTGAGCCCTGCTCCTCCGGGGAGCGTGCGTGGCATCATCGACGCATGACCCGCCGCCTGACGTCGCTCCTGCTGCTCGCCGCGCTGGTGCTCGCCGGCACCGGCGCATTGTCGGCCGCCGGACCCGAGATCGAGGTGGGCCAGCTGTTTCCGGACCTTGCGCTGCGCACCCTCGACGGCGACGTGCGGCGCGTCTCGGACTATCGCGGCACGAAGCTGGTCCTGCACGTCTTCGCCTCGTGGTGAGCGGGCTGCCGCGTTCACGTGCCCGGGTGGCACGACGCGACCGCGGAGCTCCAGCGCACCGGCAAGGTGCAGATGCTCGGCATCATCCAGGAGCAGAACCCGGATCGGTGCCGGCTCTTCATGCAGTGGAAGGAGATGAGCTGGCCGATCCTGGTGGACACCTTCGACCAGCTGGAAGTGAGCGTGGTGCCGCTGACGTACGCGATCGACGAGCACGGCATCGTGCGCCGCGCGGGCCTGCGCCTGCGCGACGCCGAGACGATCGAAGAGACGTTTCTCGACCATTCGTGGCCCGCCCCTGAAGCCGTGGGGCCGAAGATCGAAGAGAGCTCGTGGCAGGTGCAGGCGCGCCGCGCCACGTCCGGCAATGCGGAGGATGTCGCGCAGGCCGTCGCGACGTTCCGCCGCCTCGCCCTGGCAGATCCCGACGACGGCTGGGCGCACTTCCGCCTCGCAGCCGCGCATCGCCTGCGGTACGACTCATCTGCGCGCCAGCCGGGTGACTTCCAGGCGGCCGTCGACCACTGGCAGCGGGCGCTCGAGATCGATCCGAACAACTACATCTGGCGCCGCCGCATCCAGCAGTACGGCCCGCGGCTGATCAAGCCGTACCCCTTCTACGACTGGATCCCCCGGGCACGGGAGGAGATCGCCGCGCGCGGGGAGGAGCCCGCGCCGCTGGTGGTCGAGCCGAGTGGCGCAGAGATCGCGCGGCCTGCCCAGGAGCTCGTCGCGGCCGGAGGCGAGACGAGCCCGGACCCCGAAGCGAAGGTGCTGCAGGACGGAGTGGGGTCCACCGGGCGCCTCATCGAGATCGAGACGACCGCGGTACCGCGGGCGCTCGCGCCCGGCGAGACCCTGCGCGCCCACATCGTGCTGCGCCCCAACGAAGATCTCCTGGCGCACTGGAACAACGAATCGGACCCCCTCGAGATCTGGGTCGACGCGCCTCCCAGCTGGGCGATCGAGTCGCGGTTGCTCCGCACCGTCAACGCCGATGCGGCGGTGAGCACCGAGACGCGAAGGGTCGAAGTGGAGCTCTCCGTGCCGGCCGACGCACCTCCGGGTGATGTCCGCCTCCCGGGCTACGCGCTCTACTACGTGTGCGAGGACGAGATCGGGACCTGCCTCTACCGCCGCCAGGATCTCGAGGTCACGGTCGAGGTTCTGCCATCTCGCTGAGCCGGCACTCCCACGAGGAGTCTTCGCCTTTCCGCTCCGTGGCAGAGAACTCCTTGGAGCGCTAGTCGGGAAGGGCGAACACGAACAGGTTGTTGCCCGAGCTCGGCTTGAGCTCCGGGGTGAGCCCCACGCGCAGCGCCGCCGACGGGCTGCCGGTGCTCGCGGCGACGTACTGCCGGCCGTCGACGGCGAACGAGATCGGGAACCCGGTGAGCGGCGAGCCGAGGTTGATCTTCCAGAGCACGTCGCCGGTCTCGTGGTCGAGCGCCATGAAACGACCGTTCATGTCACCCACGAAGATCAGACCGCCAGCGGTCGCAAACAGCGACATGGTCGCCGCGCGCTGCTCGAAGACAAACAGCGACTTCCCGGTCGATGCCGAGACCGCGTGGACGGTGCCGCTCTTGTCGGTGCCGGGCGCGATCTGGTGCTCGGCGTCGAGCGCGTAGATGGGGAGTCGCCCGGCCTTCGTGGCGGTCATCGTGGCGCACGCGTTGCGCATGGGCATGTACATCGCGTTGGTGATGGGGCTGTAGGCGCCGGCCTGCCAGTCTTTGCCGCCGATGTAGGTCGGGCACACGAGCGCCTTCTGCTCGAGCTCGCTGAACACCACCTCGGAGTTCTCGCTCACGGCGCCCGTGGCGCCGTCGATCATGTCGATCACGTTCTGGTACACGGTCGGCCGCGCCCAGAGGAACTCCCCTGTCTCGCGGTCGAGCGTGTACACCACGCCGGTCTTGCCCGGGATGCCGGTCATCACCTTGCGCCGCTCGCCGGGCTCGATGCGGGGGTTGATCCAGGCGACCTCGTCTGGGCTCGGCGCCACCTCGGTGTCGACGAGCAGACGCTCGAACGGGTGGTCGAGATCCCAGTGGTCGTTCAGGTGCTGGTAGTGCCAGGCGATCTCGCCCGTCGCCCCCCGCAGAGCGAGCGTGGAGTTGTGGTACAGGTGTCGGTTGTCTTTGCTGCTCAGCAGGAACTTCGGCGCAGGAGAGGTGACCGAGGTACCGATGTAGACGAGGTCGAGCTCGGGGTCGTAGCTCGGCACCATCCACGTGCCGACGTGGGTGCGCTTCTCGAACGGCACGTCGCCCCACGTCTCGTCACCGGGCTCGCCCGGGGCGGGTACCGTGCGGCGGCGCCAGAGCTCTCGCCCGGTCTTGGCGTCGTGCGCCGTGACCACGCAGGCGTCGGGGCCGCCGCGCGGAAGGCAGCTGCGCCCCGAGAAGATCTTGCCGCCGCCCACGATCGGCCCCGAGCCCTGCATCGTGGGGTGCGTGTCGTAGTTCAGGATCTCGGTCTGCCACGCCTGCTCCCCGGTCTCGGCGTCGAGCGCAAAGACGAAGCCGTCGGTGCTCGTGTCGAGGATCAGGCGACCGTAGATCGCGAGGTTGCGGTTGTTGGCCGTGAGGCCGAGCTTGCCCTGTTTGACGAGGCTCTCGTGCCGCTCGCGGCTGTGCTCCCAGATCAGATCGCCTGTCACCGCGTCGATCGCCTGCGTCACGTCGGCCGGGTTTGGCATGTAGAGAACGCCGCCGTACGCGAGCGGCGTGCCCTGCTGCCGCCCATCGTGCAGAGCGCGCGTCCACACGAGCCGCAGGTTCTGCACGTTGCTGCGGTCGATCTGTTCGAGCGGGCTGAACGCCCAGCCGTCCTGTGTACGTCGCCACATGAGCCAGTCGTCGTCGGACGGGCTCTGCAGCATCTCGTCCGTCACCGGGACAAAAGTGCGGCCCGCGGAGCCCGTCTGGGCCTCGAGAAGCCATGGGGTGACCGCAAGGGCGGCGCCGAGAAGAGCCGTGCGCAGCATGGGACCGACCTTTCTGTTGGGGAGAAGGTCAACCATCGTAGCGGATGGCAGCGGACGCGGCCGCCGCCGTCGACCGAGGTCCTTGCGGCGAAGGGCCACTCACGACGTCCGAGGCAGACGGCCTCGGCCTCTTTCACTCTGCCGCGAGCAGTGCCTGCCAGCGCTCCGGGTAGATCTGCAGGATCTCGATCAGGGCGCCGTCAGGGTCCCTGCACACGGCGATCTCGGCCAGCTTGCCGTGCCCCGGCTGCGGCGTCGACAGGAACTCGACCCCCTCCGCCTCGAGACGTGTCACCTCGGCGGGGAGATCTTCGGTCGCGAGACAGATGCGCACGAGTCCGCGGTCGCGGTTCTCGAGTGGCGCTCGGGGGCTCTCCGCATCGATCTCGGTGAGATCGAGCTTCGGGAATCCGTCGCCGAGCTGCAGGATGCACGCGCGTCCCCCGGTGCCGCGCTCGAGGCCAAGCGCCTCGGCTGCGCCGTCCGGCAGCTGCCCCGCCTCGTCAGCGCTCAGTGCGAGATAGGGGATCCCCGGAAGGAAGACCTCGAAGCCGAGCTTCCGGTAGAACTCGATCGCTCGCTCGAGGCTGGCGACGTTGAGGTTGATGTGCCCCCAGCTGAACCGCGGCTGGACTTGTGTCATCGAGTGCTCCTTGCGCGTGAACCGTCGGAGGAGTGTGTCGGAGCACGGCGCTCCGTTGGCTCCCCTACG
The DNA here is from genome assembly GCA_965223385.1 of Candidatus Multivoraceae bacterium. Taxonomy (GTDB): domain Bacteria; phylum Acidobacteriota; class Thermoanaerobaculia; order Multivoradales; family Multivoraceae; genus JBCCLJ01. The sequence continues at coordinate 169,530 of CBDCWR010000006.1, forward strand.
GCCTTGTCTCGGGGGTGATGCGCTGTCCTCTCGACGAGGAGTGCTACGCCGACCGGCAGAAGCACGACGAGCCGATGACCACGTCGGCACGCGCCATCACCAGATCGAGCTGCTGGCTCACCAGGACCCTCTCGACGGCCTCGCCACGGCGCTCCAGACACTCGTGGAGGCCGTGCAGCGCCCACACGTTGCCGGGGTGCTGGCAGGGTCGGTAGAGCTCGTCGGTGAGACCGAGGTCGGCACGGTAGAGCTGCTCCGCCTCGTCGTAGCGCTCCTGCTCCATGAGCAGCGCGGCGAGCGCGTGCCGTGGCGGCTGCATCCAGCCCCAGGGCTCGTCGTAGACGAGGTTGTCGCTGAAGTTGGCGGCGCTCCGCAGGTGCTCGAGACCCGTGCTGATGTCGCCGGCCTTGTAGTGCAGCTCTCCCTGCGCCATCTCGGCCGCGATCTCGAGCACCGCACTCGCCGGGTTGTTGAACATGTAGCGCGACTCCTGCACGGCGTCTTTTGCGGCGAAGAACGCCTCCAGCTCGCTCTTGGCCTCGTCAGCGCGCCCGAGGTTCGCGAGCGCGATCGTGCGGGCGTAGCGGAGCAGAGCGGTGGTGAAGCTGAACAGCTCGGCATCATCCGGAAGCGGCACGTCCAGGATCTCTTCCCACATGCCGAACCGCACCATCACGTGCGAGTGGATGCCCCAGAAGGCCTCGAAGAGGTCCGGCAGGAACGCGACGGTCTCCGTCGGCAGCAGGCGATGCAGCTCCTCGGCGGAGTCGAGCGCCACCTGCTTCTGGCCGAGCAGCATGGCGCCGTAGGCCTCGAAGTGCACGTTGTGGACGCGGTACACCGTGTAGAAGTTCTCGGCGCCACGGAGGTCGGTGTACCGCCGGTCGACGCGCGCCGCCTGGTGGTTCCGCGCGATGGTGTTCTGGTAGTCGCCGCAGAGCACGTCGATGTGTGTCGCCATGTGGACGAGGTGGCCCGACTCCGGCGACTGCCGCACGAGCGCATCGCCGTGCGGAAGGGCCAGCTCCGGGGTGGGCGACATCTCCATCAGATGGATGTACATGTGCAGCAGCCCGGGGTGCTTCCACGCCGCTGTGTCGCGTGCGAAGGCGGTCTCGAGCACCGTGCGCGCCTCCTCGGTGGACGCCCCGTCCGCCGGTGTGCCGGTGGGCAGGTCCCAGAGCCGCCACGGGGTGCGCCCCATCAGGCTCTCGGCGAACACGCTGCAGACGTCGAGGTCGGTGGCGTGGGCCTCGTACACGGGGCGCATCGCTTCGGCGAAGGCATCGTTGTAGGGGCCGTAGTCTTCGGTGGCCGGATCGTCGGGGTAGCGGACCTTCAGAGCCTCGAGCATTACGCGCTCGACCGCGCTGCTTTCTGGGATCGCGAGGCCGTCGGCGATCGCCCGGTGCGCGGTCTCGAGAGCAGCCTCGCGCTCGGCCGGCTCGAACATCTCCCACAGCTTGTTGTAGTTCGGTCCGATCGCGTACGCGATTCCCCACTGGGCCATGGCGCAGCCCGGGTCCGCCTCGAGCGCGGCTTCGAAGCAGACGATGGCCTCGTCGTGGTTGAACCCGTAGAGCCAGTTGAGGCCCTGGTCGAACCAACGTTGAGCGGTCGAGTCGGTGGACACCACGCGGCTGTGGTCGCCCAGGTCGAAGTGGGCTGGACTTGTGGTCATCGTGGCCTCCTCGAGACAAGATGGTGGGCTGGGGCGATCCAGTGTACTCGCGAGGGACGTGTCGACGAGGGACCCGTCATCGCGTCGTGCGCGTGGTGGAACGTCGGCTCGCTTCGAGGGCAAGTAGGCTCGTCGTGGAGGAGCCGTCACGTTGATCTCACGTCGGAGCTTTCTCGGATCTGCCTTCGCCGGGCTCTGTGCCGGCGGTGCAATGGTGTCCTGTGCGGGGCGCAGCGCATCCGACCGCGATCGGTTCGGCGGCTGGACGCAGCTCCAGCTCGGTGCCACGGGTTTCTTCCGCACCGAGCACGACGGCCAGCGCTGGTGGCTCGTCACGCCCGATGGGCACGCGTTCATCACCTGGGGCGTCAACCATTACCACGCCGACTGGTGGGCGCAGGAGTACAACCGGAACCACTGGCTCGAGCGCTTCGGCGCGCAGGAGGTCGGCGACGCGGCCTGGAACGACGGTTTCCGCGAGGCGGCACTGGCGGATCTGCGTCGCCTGGGTCTCAATACGCTCGGCATCCACACGAGCGCGCCGATGCTCACGCATCCGCCAGGCCACGCCCGCTTCCCTTTCGTTGCTCCGTACGAGCCTCTGAAGCTGTCGCACTACCTGAAACCCGGGCCGGAGGAGTACGCCGACGTCTTCGCGCCGGAGTTCGAAGCCCTCTGTGAGCGCACGGCGGCGGAGACGGCCGCGCCTTACCGTGACGACCCGATGGTGCTCGGATACTGCATGGCCGACTGCCCTCCGCTGACCGATAGCGAAGCGGAGTGGGCCGGCACCACCACCTGGCCGCGACGGCTCCGCAACTTCGGGGCGCGGGCGGCGGGCAAACAGGCGTTCGTGGCGTGCATGCGGGAGCGCTACGGCGACGTGGCGGGGTTCAACGCCGTGTACGGAAGCAGCTTCGGTGCTTGGACCGACCTCCTCGAGGCGGAGGACTGGCGGCAGGAACAGGCGCCGGAGAGCGAGGCCGAGCGCGACGACAACGCAGCCTTCCTGCTCGTCTGCGTGAAGCGCTACTACGCGGTGGCCAAGTCGGCGCTTCGCGCGGCTGACCCGCACCATCTCTTCCTGGGCGACAAGATCAACGGCGACACCGACGGCCTGGGCGCGGTGGTGGGAGTCACGAGTCGCTTCACCGACGTCGTGAACACCCAGCACTACGCGCGTTGGGAGGGTCAGCGCGCCACGATGGATCGCTGGACGGAGACGGTCGGGCAGCCCTTCCTCAACGGCGATGCGGCGTACACCACACCGACCGACACGATGCCCAGCCCGTGGGGTCAGCACGCGCGCGGCATGGCCGAGCGCGCCCGCTGGACCCGCGAGCTCATGGAGAACGCCACCGCACGGCCCGACTTCGTGGGCTGGCACATGTGCGGGATCATCGACACGTCGGTCGAGATGCCGGGCAAGGAGCAGAACCAGCACCAGGGCCTCATGACGACGCGCGGAGAGTTCTACCCCGAGATGGAGGCGATGATCCGCGACGTCTCCGACCGGCTGTACGAGATCGCTTCGCGGACGTAGCGTGGCCTGCCGCGGCGGAGTCGGCCCCGGTCAGGCCATGGAGCGGAGCCGAAACCAGGCGAGTCCGGCGATCGCCACTCCCAGGAGGAGCAGGCCGGCGGGAGACACTGCCGGAACGGCGAACGCGTTCGCTGGCTGGCTGTAGATGACGATTGTCAGACGTGCATCTCCCGTCGTCGCCACGCTGCCGTCGGTTCGGAAGCCGAAGATCTCCCCCTCCTGTACATGGATGCTCGACCGCCCTGTCAGCGGGCCCGTGACACCGGGGGGGGTATGTCAGTCGCAGTGGCGTATCGACCCCGTTGTGGGTGATCACGACATCTCCGGGAGCGTCGAGTGTGTTCGTTCGCGCCAGGACCCCGAGAGAAGTAATCACGAGGTCTTCCGGGGCCGCGAACTCACGGTGCTGGGCCGTGCCCCCAGTGATTCCGAGATTGGTGAAGGGGCCGATCGCCTCACTGGCGCCCGGGATCCCCAGGCAAAGGCCGAGTGCGAAGAGGAGCGCGGCGACCGCGCGGCGGCGGTGGAAACGGTGGGTATGGACTCCATGTTGGCGAACGTCGTTCGAGATCTGCATTCGGGCCTCCCTGGTCTATGCTCTTTCAGCATAGTACTGGGGGAGGCTCTCTGGGTGACGAGGGCCGTGGCCTCGATGCCGCTGCGCAGCGCGTCGAGCTGTAGGTGCGGTCCGGCTGCTAGGGCCCCGGTCCAGACAGGGGAGATGAGAATCGGGGCGGCCCTGCTCCGGTGCAGGACCGTACCTCCTAAGCTACAGAGCGCATTCGGAGGAGGGCGAGCCCTGCAATCGCTCCGCCGAGCAGAAGCAGCCCGGCAGGCGATACCGCGGGGACCGCAAATGCGTTCGCCGGTTGGCTGTAGATCACGACGTTGATGGGGGCAGATCCAGTTGTTGCTTGCTGACCGTCCATGCGGAGCTCGATGACGTCACCCGCTTGCGCGTGGACGCTCACGGCTCGGGTTGCGGGGCCCGTTTGGCCCGGCGAGTACGTGACTGTGAGGGGTGTCACAACGCCGTTGAGCAGAAGGGACACGGTCCCTGGTCCGTCGAGAGTGTTCCTTTCCGCGTGAGCGCCGAGCGAGGTGAGCACCAGATCTTCTCCGGCGACGAACTCGTAGCGTGCGACCAGGTTCCCCGGAACCGTGATGTTGTAGACGGCGCCGATCGCTTCACCTGGATCAGGGGCCGCAAGAGTGAAAAAGCAGACGATGAAGAGGAGCGGAGCGCTTCTACGCTTCTTCGAGCTTCCGCTTCGGACTCGGGTAGGCGGACAGTTGCGGTGGATCAACACGGAGCCTCCTTCATAGAAGATGCTGCAGCGACATACGTGCTGGAGCATACCGATGCCGTCGGAGTGAGTGGTGTACCGCAGACGATGAGAGGATGACGCCCTACTTCCGGAGGGCGAATCAAGATGGCGCTGCAAGGGGACCCGTGGACCGGGCCGATCTCTTCGGGGAGGCCGGCTTCGAGGGAAACACGGGGTCCGCAGGAGTGAGGACGACCTCCTCGAGCTGCTGCACGACGTCGACGGCGCCCGCGCGGGCGACCCGGGTCGATGGACCGGAGTGCCCGACTTCTCTCGACGGCGCTTGCGCTATAGCTGCCACCTGGCGAACTGTTCGGAGTGCGTGCGGCGGTGTGGAACGGGTGTCCGCCCGATGCGCAACAGGGATGCCGTCCGGCTGCTAGGGTCCTCGACCAGACAAGGGGAATGCGAATGAACAAAAAGGCCATGGCGCTCGGGCTCGGAATGGCACTGGCCGCCTGCCTCGTGCTCGCGGAATCGAACGACTGGTACCAGTGGGGAGGCCCGGACCGGAACTTCCAGGCGTCTCCGGACGGCATCGCCGACGCGTGGCCCGAAGGCGGTCCGAAGGAGCTGTGGAGCAGGACGCTCGGGGACGGTCACTCAGCGATCGCGGCCGTGGGCGGCAAGCTCTACACGATGTACCGGGCGCGGCCCGAGGGTCTGGCCGAGAACGAGTTCGGCGGCGAAGAGGCGATCATCGCGCTCGACGCCGCCACCGGCGAGACGCTCTGGGAGCACACGTACGCCTCCGAAGAGATGAACTTCCGCTTCGGCGCCGGGCCTCACTCCACGCCGCTCGTGGTGGGCGGTCGCGTGTTTGCCGTCGGTACAAACAAGCAGTTCCACGCGCTCGACGCCGACACGGGCGAGGTGCTGTGGGCGTACGACCTGGTCGAGGAGATGGACGCGACCCCCGCGCTCGTGCGCTCACAGGTGAAAGCCGGCTACGGGTCGAACCCGATCGCCTACGAAGACACGGTGATTGCGGTCGTTGGAGGCGAAGGTCAGGCCGTGGTGGCGTTCGACCAGAGCGACGGCAAGGTGGTCTGGAAGACCGGCGACTTCCTCGTCGCCTGCGCCGCGCCGATCCTCATCGACGTCGACGGCCAGACGCAGCTGGTCGTGGTCGGCGGCGAAACGGCGTACGGGCTCGACCCGGCGACCGGCGACGTGCTCTGGCAGCACGACCAGCAGGCGCCCGGCGACATGAACAACAGCACGCCGGTCTTCGGCGACAACCGCCTCTACATGTCGGTCGCCTACGGCATCGGCGGGCGCGCGCTCGACCTGTCGCGCTCCGCCTCGGGCAGCGAGGCGAAAGAGGCGTGGTTCAGCAAGGACCTCCAGTTGATGTTCAGCAACGGCCTGCTTCTCGGCGACTTCGTCGTGGGATCGTCGGGCGACTTCGGCCCGGCGTTCATGGTGGCGCTCGACTGGAAGACCGGCGAGCGGCTCTGGCGCGAGCGCGGCTTCGGTCGTAGCTCGCTCCTCCAGCTCGGCGACAAGACGCTCATCCTCGACGAAGACGGCACGCTCTCTCTGGCGAAGCTCAGCCGCGAAGGTCTCGAGGTAATCAGCCAGGCCGAGGTGCTGACCGGACGCGCGTGGACCGTGCCAACCCCCGTGGGCAGCACGATCTACCTGCGCGATCGGCAGGTGATCAAGGCCCTCGACCTGGGCGAGTAGCACCTATGTCCTCACTCCTGCCGGAGCAGTCGGGCGGGATCCGCGGCGCCCGCCTTCCGCGCAGGGGCGAGGACCGCCGCGGAAGCGGTGCTCAGGAGCAGAAGACCCGCCGCGAGATAGGCGCGTGGCTCCAGAGCTGAGACCTCGAACAAGAGCGTCTGTGCACGACTGGCACCGAGGGCCGCGATACCGGTACCAAGAGCCAGGCCAGCGACGACAGGCAGCATGGCCCGACCGACCACCGCACGCCGCAGGGCCCGAGGCGTTGCGCCGAGCGCCGCACGCGTCCCAAACTCCGGCAGCGTTCGTGCCACCCAGGTCGACAAGCTGGCGAAGAGACCGGCCGCCACGAGTGCGAGCCCCAGAAGCCCGGCTACCGTGGTCAATCCACTCGCAACCCGTGTGGCCCAGGTCGAGCCTTCGACCCAGGTCGACCACCAAGTGCTCTGGAATGCCTGGTGCGGTGCCTCGAGCCGCAGAGCTGCGCTCACGGCTGCGAGGGCCGCCGGCGACTGCTCCCGGAGGCGCACGTTGAACATCAGCTTCGAGATGTAGTGCTGACGAAACGGTACGTAGAAGTGGGGGGTTGGTGCGCGCTCCGTGGCGCTGAATACCTTCGTGTCTTCGACGACGCCGACCACCTGCACGACCCGTCCTAGGACGTCGAAGGTCTCGCCAACTGCCGGCTTGCCCGGCCAGGCCTTCTGGGCGAACGTGGTGTTGACGACCACGACCGGCGAGCTCCCGGCTCGGTCGTTTTCGTCGAGCCAGCGGCCGGCGAGCAGCCCGACGTCCAAAGTCTCGAAGTACCCCTCCGAGACTGTGTTGAACGCTGCGAAGAGAGGTGGCTCACCATCTTCCAGCGGTAGCACGGAGGCCATCATGTTGCCGAAGTGCATCGTGCTGGTGGAGGCGCTCTCGACCATCGGATGAGCGCGAAGCGCGGCGAGCATGCGGCCCACCAGTTCTCGGGTCTCCTGCTCTTCGTCGCCGCCGCTGCCGAACTCGTAGGTGAAGACAGCCACACGCTCCGGGTCGAAGCCGAGCGGTTGCTCGAGTGCCGCTCGCAAGCTCTGGAACGTCAATGCCGCGGCGACGAGGAGGATCACGGCGAAAGCCACCTGGGTGCCCAGAACGAGGCGCCCCGTACAACTTGCGGAGTGGGAAATGCGTGCGCGTAGGTTGGGGCTGACGGCAAGGCGTAGTGCGGGGGCCGCGGCAAACCAAGCGGAGAACAGAGAGAGACCGAGTGCGATGGTGATGACCCGGCCGTTCAAGCCCAGGTCGAGAACTTCTGCCGCGAGCCGCGGCGAGCGCAGGTGCCAGAGCGCTTGCAGGAGTACGGCGGCGATCGGAGCGCCGACGCCGGCGCCGACGAGGGCCACGAAGCCAGCCTCCCGAAGCTGAGAGAAGACCAGGTGACGGGTTCTTGCGCCAAGGGAGCGACGAATTGCGAGCTCCTGGCGCCGCCCTTCTCCTCTCAGAAGAAAGAGGGAAGCCACGTTCGAGCCTGCGATGAGAAGAACGATCGCGCCTACCCCGAAGAGGAAGGGAATGGCCTGCAGCTGTCGGTGTGAGAGCGGCTGGATCTCGCTGACGCTTTCGGCTTTCAGGCTGCGAGGAAGGCCGTTGGAGGCAGGCCTCAGTGAGTGAAGCTCCGGACCAACTGTCTCGAGCTGCGCCAGGAGACTTCCTGCCTTGCCTTGGTGGAGCCTGATCCAAGGCGTCAGTTGGCTGGGCAGGGCATCGGTCACTGCACTTTCGAAGTAGACGGTCTTTTCCACGATGCCTCTAGCCTGGAGAGGCATCCAGACGGCGATGGGATTGTCGGTCGCCGAGAGCCCCTTGAAGCCAGGGCCGGCAACGCCCACGACCGTCACGAGCTCCTGGTTCAGCAGGAGATTGCGACCGAGCATCGGATGCTCGCGAACGGAGCTCGCGGCGCTCCCACTGTCTTCAGGAGCCGTTTCGCCCACTGGAAGTGCAAGAGACCTGGCGAGAGGCTCGCTGAGCACGACGCGTCTGGATGTGGACACATCGTTCTCGAAGGTTCCTGCCGCGAGTGGCGCGCCGATCACGTCGAAGTAGTCGTCGCTGACATAGAAGCCGGCGACCAATCGGGCTCCCTCCGCATCATCCTGAGCCATCCGAAGATTGAGCCACCCGGCGGGTGTCGACGCGGCGACGCTGTGCCGCCCTCCCTCTTCGAGGACCTGATCGAGAGTCTCGAAGTCCTCGCGCATGAGCGGAAGCCCCTGGGTGGGCTCGCTCGGGTTGGTCGTCACGGAGACCCGGAAGAGGCGCTCGGGCTCCGCCACGCCAAGGGGATCGCGAAGTACCTGGAACGAAGCCTCGAGCAGAGCCGTATTGAGACCAACCCCCACGGCCATCGTGAGAGCCGAGCCCACGAAGAACCATGGGCTTTGGAGAAGACGTCTCACTTCGCCGCGTAGCACTCCGCCAGCCATCGTCTCCTCCCCTCGCGATCCGTCGTTGCGATTTGCCGCTACTGGCTTTGAGACCCGTTTCGGCAGCGGAGGTTTCCGGAGCAGCCTCCGGCTCTTCTCTACTTCGCGCGGTAGACGATGAGCGCGTTGCCCGGCATCTGACCGAACAGGCTGTAGCCGGAGTTGACCAGCAGCAGGTCGTCCACCAGCTGGACGCCGGAGCTGTCGATCGACCCGCCGTGCGCGTCGATTCCGTTCACCGCCTCGAGCTCCCGCTTCGTCTGGTCCTGCCAGAGCACTTCACCCGTCGCCGCGTCGAAGGCGAACACGCGGCCGTCGAGCGCGCCCGCGAAGACCAGCTCCGAGTTGGACATCGGCGCCGCGGAGAACGCAAACTGGAAGGGGCACTCGGGCCAGGGGGTCTTGGACGCGCGGAGGGCCGCGACATCGAGCTCGCAGGCCCGCTCGGCCTTGTGCTCCCACAGCGTTTCGCCGCTCAGGAGATCGAGTGCGTAGAGCCCGGGCTTGGGGTCATAGCCCTGCCTCGGAAAGGCGGGGTCGTTGATCGGCACGAAGACGCGGTCGCCCGCGACGGTCAGGCCCCAGTGCACTCCGCCGAGAGCGGAGCCGGCGCCGACCCGGTTCTGCCACAGCACCTCACCCGTGTCGGGATCGAGCGCGTGCACCTCGCCCGACTTCTGGCCGGCCACCACGATGTCCTTGCCGCTCGAGTGCGTGGCGAGGACCGCGGCTGCACCGAAGTCGAAGTCGGGGCCGTCTTCTTCCGGGCAGTTGGGGCCCTTGCGTCGGCCACAGGCCATGTTCCAGGCGTCCTCGCGTGTACCCTGGAACGACCAGCGGATCGCCCCGGTGGTCATGTCGAGCGCCAGGATCGAGTCGCTGTGCTGCGTGGCGGGTGACGACGTGTTCTCGCCGGTGCCGATGTAGAGCTGGTTGCGTGCGGCGTCGATCGTGGGTGTGGTCCACACCGGCACCCCCGACGGCCCCCACTGCTGCACGCCCTCGCTCGAGACGTAGGTCGGCACCGCCTCTTTGGTCATGTGCGTGGTCCAGATCACTTCGCCCGTGGCGGCGTCGAGCGCGAGCACCGCACCGCGGCTCTTGCAGCACTCGTACTTCGGGTTGGTCGCCAGCACCACGCCGAAGGCCGACACGGGGACGAAGAGGCGGTCGCCGCGGTCGTCCGAGAACGGGACGGGGGTGCCCGTGGTGGTGTTCGCCGGGTGCTGGGCAACGGACCGGCTCCACAGCGGTTCACCGGTGTGCGCGTTGATGGCGTAGACGGTGGCGCCGTTGTCGCCCACGAACAGCGCGGTCTGGTCGCCCGCCTTGCCGAGCGCCATCGAGGTGCGGAGGGTCGCCTCCGTGTCGTGGTTCCACTTGATGCAGCCACTGTCCCGGTCGAGGGCGTACACCTGACCGGACACGCCGGCGACGAAGACCGTGTCTTCTGTGACGACGGGCTGAGATCTCGCCTCCGCGACGTCCGGAATCGCGAAGACCCATGCCGGCTCCAGGCGCCCGGCGTTGGCCTTCGTGATGGTGGAGGTGGGCTGGTGGCGGGAGTTCGCGAGGTCGATGCCCCAACCGCCGACGCCGACGCCCCCGGTGCTCACTGTCTTGCCCTTGCAGAAGGCCGTCTCCGGCATGGCGTCGTGCTCCTTGGCGCCACCCGCGCTCAGGTACTCCGAGATCGTCATCATCTGGTCCGACGTGAGCATGGAGGCCTGCTCCTGCATCTTGCCGGACGTCATCGAGGTCAGGACCTGGTCCATGCTCATCTGCTGGAGCGCGCCGAGAAGGGGGCCCTCCGAGCGGCCCTGGCTGCGGTGGCAGGAGAGGCAGTGTCTGCGAAAGAGCTGCTCGCCGTCGTCGCCGGAGGCGCCTTCCTGGGCGGGGGCGGAAGCTGCGAACGGTGCTTGGAGGAGCAAGAGCGAGATGACGAGTGAACGGCGAAGAAGCATGGCGGTTTCCTGTCTCGGAGAACGATTCCGCACGGGAGAGCTCCGTGCGGGGCGGAAGAGCGAACGTCGAGGCTATCCCGTTTGCGCGCCTGGATGGATGGTGACAAGAGGCTGGGTCGTCGTGCGTCCGGTGCGTCGATGGGATCCCGCTGGAAGCGCGCTCGTCGCCAGAGACGCTCGTATACTGCCTGCGCTCACCCACCACGAGGACCGCGCCGACCAACCGTTGCCGACCCGGTAGCGGAGCGAAGCGGCGCCTTGCCGCCACCGCAGGACCGGAGACCCTCATGCCGCGAACGAATGTCATCCCTCGACCGATCGTGATGCGTCGTGTGATCGCCCGCGGAGCGGTGGCCGTGGTCGCCCTGGGAGTTGGTGGGTGTCTGCCGTCGGGCGACGAGCCGCACCCCCAGGCGGCGGCCTGCGAGGCGCTCGGGACCCTGGAGCACGGACTGGCCCAGACCGAGGTGACGCTCGCCGAGCTCGTGCCTGCCGGTGGCCTGGCGTTCGAGGAGGGAGCGGCGCCCCTCGACCTGCCGGCACTGTGCCGTGTGCAGGGCCGCATCGAGCCCCAGATCCAGTTCGAGGTGTGGCTCCCCGCGGAGGGGTGGAACGGCCGGTACCAGGGCGTGGGCAACGGCGGGATGGCCGGCACCATCAGCTACCCGGCCATGGCCCGCGCACTCTCCGATGGCTACGCGACGGCGAGCACGGACACGGGGCACCAGTCCTCGGGTGTGCCCTTCGACGCGACGTGGGCCAACGACCGCCCGGAGCTCATCGACGACTTCGGACACCGCTCGCTGCACCTGACGACCGTGGCCGGGAAAGAAGCTCACGGAGCTCTTCTACGGCGAGCCCGCGCATCACGCCTACTACGTCGGCTGCTCCAAGGGTGGCCAGCAGGGGCTCATGGAGGCGCAACGCTACCCCGACGACTTCGACGGCATCCTCGCCGGCAACCCGGCGAACGACTGGACGCGCTTCTACGCCGGTGCCCACCTCTGGTACTCGCTGGCGCTGCTGCGCGACGAAGAGAGCTGGATTCCGCCGGCGGGCGTGCAGCTCCTCGGCGATGCGGTGAATGCGGCGTGCGACGGGCTCGACGGCATCGAAGACGGAGTTCTGTCCGACCCCACTCAGTGCACCTTCGACCCTTCCGCGTTGCTCTGTGAAGGAGGTGCGACGGAGGGGTGCCTGACCGCAAAACAGGTGCAGGCGGTGAAGGACATCTGGGCCGGCGCGCGCGACAGCGAAGGTAACGTGATCTTCCCGGGTCTGGTTCCGGGGGGCGAGGCGAGCCCCGGCGGCTGGGCTCTCTGGGTGACCGGCCCGGAGCCCTTCCGCAGCCTCCACTGGCTCGCCGGCGAAGGCTTCTTCCGCCACATGGTCTTCGGCGACCCCGACTGGGACTTCCGCACCTTCGACTTCGATCGCGACCTGCCGCTCGCCCTCGAGCGCGTCGGGGCACAGCTCGACTCCGCCGATCCGAATCTCGCACCGCTGCGCGACCGCGGGAGCAAGCTCCTCGTGTACCACGGCCTCTCCGACGCCGACATCTCGCCGCTCGGCTCCACGGCCTACTACGACCGCGTCGTCGATCATCTCGCGGACGGTGCACCGGCAGAGGAGGCGCTTGCCAGCACCCAGGACTTCTTCCGTCTCTTCCTGGTTCCGGGCATGGGGCACTGTCGCGGGGGGCCGGGCTACGACACGTTCGACGCTCTCGGCGCGCTCGAGGCGTGGGTCGAAGAGGGTGTCGCGCCGCAGTCCATCGAGGCGCGGCGCATGGACGACCAGGGCAACGTGCTGCGCACGCGCCCCCTGTGCCCCTATCCGCAGAAGGCGGTGTACGACGGTTCGGGGGACCCCGACGCTGCGTCCAGCTTCCGCTGCGAGGCGCCGTAGCGCCGAGGTCTACCAGCGGGTCCGCAGCCCGAGGCGGAGACGATCGCGCCCGTCGAACTGGCCGAAGAGCCCGAAGGCGTCGCCGTAGAACGCGTCCCCGGCGACCTCGAGCCGCGTGGAGGGCAGCACCTCCAGCCGCACGCGGAGCTGCACCCAGCCGTCGTCGCGGTCGAGACCGTGCACCCAGAGAAGGCGGATCTCGTGCTCGCTCGAGTCGCCGAAGATGTGCTGCGCGAGCGCCGTCACGCTCGCCACCTGACGGCCGCGCAGGGACAGGCCGTGGAGATCGTGGAGCTGCGTTTCGAAGTACTGCGCACTGAGCAGGGTGTCCCCGAGGCGCCAGTCGAGGCCCAGGACGAACGCAAACTCGTCCGCCGGCTCGAGGCCGCTCGGGAGGCCCAGATCGAGCACCTGTGCGAGCTTGTCGGGCGTGTAGGCGGCTTCGCCGCGAAGCACCCAGGCGCCAAAGGCGTTGGCGAAGCTGAGCCCGTAGAGGTCGACACGCTGAAACGTCGGCTCGAAGGCAACCGTCAGCTGCGGGGCCATGGCGGGGGCAGCTGCCGCCTCGAAGCTGCGTCGGAAGAGGGGCAACGGGTCGAGGTGTCGGAGCCGGTAGAGCGCGAGGTCCCATGCGCCCAGCCGGGTCTTGAGGCGGACGCCGAAGTCGGCGCCGGCAGTGGGTCCGTCGCCCGCCGTGCGCTCGAACGTGGTGTCGATGCCGAGTGCGGCCAGGTCGTCGAGCGCGATCTGGGTGACGCCCAGGCGCGCGAGGGCCTCGACGAACGGGTCGTCGGACGCGTTCGCGAGCGCGCTCACGGGCAAGGCGCCGAGTGCCTCCGGTGTGGTGTCGAGCGCGCCGCGAAGGAGAGCCTCCCCGGCCGCTTCGGGGCGAAAGAGAGGAGATGCCATCTCGAAGGTGGCCCTACCCACGTCGGAGCCCTCGGGGAAGTGGTGCACGGTGGGGTCGGCGATCCAGATCAGCTGCAGCTCGCTCGTCGATCCGAGCTGCAGGTCGAGGTTTGCCGTCCACAGCGGAATGCGCGACGCCTCGAAGTCTTCGGCCCAGAGCTCACGAAACGACTGCGGGTTGACGACGTCCAGCACCTTCAGCCCGTCCGCCTCACCCCAGACGGTCTGTTGCTTCCCCAGCGTGAGGAAGGCGCGACGGTAGATGCAGTTGACCGTGGCCTCCCGCAGCTCCAGCTCGCCGTGATTGCCGAGGAACGCACGTTGCGAGACCGCCGATCGCCAGCTCCGGTCGCGTGGCTGGCCCGGCTCGAGGCGGTCGGCTTCGTCGGCGCGCAGTCGAACCTCTCCCCGCACCGAGCAGCGACGGGTGGTGTCGGCCTCGAGCGCGAGCAGCGCTTCCAGCTCCAGCTGTTGGGTGCTGCGGCTCGACGAGGCCGCGCGCACGGCCACCGAGCCCGAGGGCCGGACCTCGACCGCGCGCGCGGCATGGGTCGCCCAGGCGAGGAGCAGGAGGCTCACCGCGGCGTAGGCGCGGCCGGGCGTGCACATCCGGTCAGCGGGGTGCACCGCGCTGCAGCTGCGCCTGGGAGAAGACCTGATCCGACAGCTCGGTCTGATAGTCGGTCGCCCGGAAGTGGAAGGTGGAGCGCGTGCCGCGCGTGTGGTTCTGGGCTTCGATCAGGAGCGCCGTCCAGACCCCCTGGATCTGCTCGAGCTTCCGGCTGTGCACGGTGCGCAGCACCTCGCCCGCGGCGTCGCGGTACTCGATGCGACGCGGATAGTCGCTCGCCTGATCCACCCAGACGCGCGCTGCGGCGTGTCCGAGCTGGCGGGCAACGTCGGCGTTCTTGACGCGGCCCTCGACCACGTAGCACGCGTTGCCGTCGACCTCCTCATCGTCCAACCGGGACCACTCCGACTCGCTCACCTCGAACTTGCCATCCTTCTTCACATCCTCGTAGGTGAGATCGGTCGCCATGAACCAGTCGCCCCGCTCCGATGCCGAGATGCGGCGAACCCGCTTGAGAGACGGCAGGTAGAGCCACTGGTCGTCCTCCTTCCCCCCATCCGTGTAGTCGACCGTGAGGAAGCCGGTGCCGCGGACGTTTGCCGGCGACTCGTAGAACAGAGCCGTGCGCCTCCGATCGGCACCCTCGCGGCGGAAGATGCGCGCATGGCGGGAGCGCTCTTTGCCGCGCCGGTCCCGCATGACGATCTCGACCTCCTGACTCTTGAACGTTCCCCCGTCGCGGGCCTCCATGCGCTGCGCGATCCCGAGGCCGTCGGCCGGATCTGCAGCCGACCCGGCAGCTGCGCCGAGCCAGGGGACCAGCACGAGCGCGGCTACGGAGCCCAGGGAGAGACGTTGGCGGAGCTCGGCGGACTGGGATGGGAGGCTCTGTCGCGATCGCATCGGTGGTACCTCGGGTTGGTTCAGGAGAGGGCCTGATTGGCCAGGGCGGGGGAGGCGGTCTCGTTCGCCCGGGAGGGGGTCGGCTCACCAGCCCCGGCGAGGCAGAGGAGAGACGGCAGGAGAAGCACGTCGGCGGCGAAGGCGACGAGCAGGCTCAGTGTGGTGGCGAGACCAAAGTGCACGAGGGGGAGGAACCCGCTGAAGCCGAGAGCCAGGAACCCGGTTCCCAGGCTCGCGGTGGTGACGAGCAGCGCGCGCCCGACGCGATGGAAGACCTCCTCGAGGGAGCGGCCGGGCGCGAGGTGACCGAGCACGTGTGCGGTGTCGTCGACAGCCAGCCCGAGGGCCACGCAGCCGACGATGGCCGTGGCGAACGAGAGCGGCACGCCGAGCCAGCCCAGAATGCCGAGGCAGACCAGGATGGGCAGGGTGTTCGGGATCATCGCCAAGGCGGCGAGTCGGGCCGAGCGCAGCACCAACAGCATGGCGACGAAGATCGCAGCCACTGCGACCAGGAGTCCGCGGACCATGCCGTGCGCGATGGCGTCCATGGCTTTGGGAAAGAGCAGCCAGGTGCCGAGGACCTCGGTGTCGACACCCGCGGGAGGGGTGACGTCGAGCAAGCGGTCGCGCAGAGCCAGGATCTCGCTCGACGAGCGACTGTTGACACGCAGGACGAGGTTGAGGGCGCTCCGGTCGAAGTCGATGTAGTGGCGAAGGTCGTCCGGGTCGCCGGCGTTCTCGTAGAGGACCATGTACTGCATCGCGAGGGCCTCGTCGGAGAAGTAGGAGCGCTCTCTCTCCGGATCGAGGACATCGTCCATCAGTGCGAAGTAGTCGAGCAGCGAGAGGCTGCGCGTGACGATGGGCGAGGTCTCCGCGCTCCGAAGCCACTGGCGCGCGAAGCGCATCACGTGCGGCTGCGAGCGCGCCGTCGGGCATGCCGGTGGAGATCACCGCGTGGAGGAAAAGGCTGCCGCCGAGGTTCTCCTGGAGGAAACGGTCGCTCTGACGGTGGTAGTGATCCGGCTTCCAGAAGGTGAGCGGGTCCGACTCGATCTCGAGCCGCGCCATTCCCGCAGCGGCCAACGCCACGAGCGGAGCTGCGATGGCGAGCGTGCGCCAGGGGTGGCGCGCCCACGAGATGCCGCGGACCGTGAGCCCTCCGAGGCCGGCGAAAGGGAGCGTGTCGATGCGCAGCTCGAAGCGCTGCACGAGGGCCGGAAGGAGCAGGAGACTGGCGCAGAGGCATCCAAGAATGCCGACGGCCAGACTCAATCCGAGACTACGGATCGACGGCACCGGCATGACCAGGAGCGCCAGGAAGCCGGCACCGGTGGAGAAGGCCGAGAGCATGCAGGATCTCGCGCACAGGCGCAGGAGGCCCACCCCCGGCGCTTCGTCCTCGGGAACGGCGGCCAGCAGCTGGATCATGTACAGCGCGTACGTGGAAGAGGTCGCGAGCAGCACGGTCGGCATCGTCGACAGCACGACGTTGAGTGGTGTGCCCGAGAGGCCGAGCCAGGCGATTGCGACGAGCTCGGTCCACGCGATGACGACCACCAGCAGCCCGAGCGCCCAGACCTTGCGGACGAAGAGCCAGAGGAGTGCGAGCACCAGGACAACGGCGATCGTGGTGAGAACGATCAGGTCGCGAAGTACGATGGTCGTCGATTCGTGCTCGGCGGCGGGATAGCCCGCGACCCACACCGGGACATTCGCGCCGGAGGCGAGGTCGTACACGCGCTGGACCAGGCTCTCGTTGAGCTTGGCCTGCGACGGGAACGGCGTCCCCTCTCCCGCGATCCGCGGCACGATGACCGTGGCGACGGCACCGAGGTCGGCAGAGACGAGGCTCCCCTCGTAGAGTCGATGGCCGCGGATGCGCGCGCGCAACGCTTCGATGTCTGCGTTCTCGACGCCGTCGGAGACCAGAGGCGACGCGTCGACGAACGTCGGGTCCGTGGCGCGCGCGCGCACGTCCTCCACGTTCGTCAGGTCGATCACCTCGTCGACCTCCGGCAGGCTCTCGATCTCGAGGCGAAAGCGCTCGAGCATCTGGAGGGTGCCGTGGTCCAGCTTGTCGTCGCCCAGGTCGTAGCCCACGACCAGGATCTCGTCGTTCGAGAAGTCGAGCCGCACCTCCTCGTTGCGCGCGAGCTCGGGGTCGCTGTCGAGGAGCAGCTCGTCCAGTCCAGGCGCAACCTCCACGCGCACGGCAAGACCGGCGAGGAGCACGCCTGCCAGAGCGAACCCACAGAGGATGGCGGTCGAGCGGTGCTCCACCCAACCTTCGAGGAGCCTCATGGCGCGTCAGTCGCAGTCGATGCAGAGGAAGAGATTGACGCCCAGCGGCTCCTGCAGCACGCGCACCTGGCCCTCTCCGAATCCGCACTGTCTGGCGAGGCTTCGGAGCTGCTCCTCGCTCCGGTGGATCAGGTGCCACTCTCCGAAGCGCATGTAGCTGAGGCTCGGGTTGTTGATCGAGAAGTTGCCCACCACGATCTGCCCGCCTGGGGCGGCCAGTCCGCCCATGCGCTCGAGCAGGCGGCAGAAGTAGCTGTCACTCAGGTAGTCGAAGAGCCCGGCGGACCAGATCCAGTCGAACCTCTCCTTCGTCCGGTAGCGAAAGACGTTCTTCTGGACGAACGTGATGCGATCGAGATACGGCGCGCAGAGCTGCTTCGCGAACTCGATTGCGTTCGTGTCCTGGTCGACGCAGGTGAGCTCCACGTTGGCGTCCGGGTCCTCCTGGAAGAGCTCGGAGACGTCGCGGCACGGCCCGCTCGCGAGGTCGAGCACCCGAAGAGGCTCCGGACCGGAGTGTCGCTCGAGGCGCTCCCGAAGGGCGCCCTTGAAGAAGTCCTTCCGGTTGCGCACGGCGGTTGGCGCAGACGACTGGTGGAAGTAGGCGTCCCACCGGACCAGCTCGGGCACCCGCGTGGTGCGCTGCTGGTAGATCCAGTCGATGATCTCGAAGTCGCCGGCGTAGCCGCGCAGTTTCAGGTAGGCCCGGCCCTGGCTGGTCTCCGGGGTCCAGGCACGAGGCATGGCGTGGCGGATCGTGTTGATCGACGCATCGTCGAGGAGGCCGGCGTCGTAGCGGACGAAGAGACCGTCGAGCCACTCCTCGAAGGCGGAGTAGTCGTCCGGCATGGGGCCGCCGCTCGCGTAGAGCTCCGACGCGAACGCGACGTCGGCGGCAATGTCCGAGCCGCGCAGGTGTGCTTCTTGGGGTCGAGGTTGTTCGAACGTGATTCCCGCTTCCATCACCAGCTCCGATGTACTTCGTTGACGTCCATGACGGCTCGCGGAGGCGCGGTCGAGGTGCAAGGCTCGATCAACAGATCGTCATTGCCTACGCCGCGGTATCCGAGATTTCCGCCGCATCGCCCGGTGGGACGGACCTGTCGAGGTCTTTTTCGTTCACGAAGCGCGGAAGGAGGTTCTGAGGTCCGGACTCGAACCTCGGGCTGCCCAGTTTCTGGGCGGATCGCGCCCTCCGAGGGGCGCGCGGGGAGATCTATGCATGAACAGCTATTAGAATGGGGGATGCGCGGTCACGGGTCCGCCGCGCTGGGAGGTGTCCGACGGACTCGAGGCTCGAAATGACCTGGGAGGCCAACATGCGCCGACTCTCCTTCCTGTTTGCTCTTCTCTCCTTCAGCTTGCTGGTGACACCGGCATCTCTTTCGGCGCAGACGCCTCTCGACCTGCAGGAGATCCAGACGCTCATGGCGGATCTGGACGGGGCCCTGATGGCTCTGCGTGCCGACGAGATGATGGCGCTTTTCACCGACGACGCCACGGTCGAGACCCGGGGCTGCGGCAAGGAGCCGGCGCGCCAGGCCGTGGCGGAGTTCGCGGCCGACGTGCGCTCGATGCAGCCGGTCGTCGAGTCGTATCGGCGGAGTCGCTCGGCCCTCCAGGTCCTGCCGGTCGACGGCGGCGAGGGGGCAGTGGTGCGCTCGACCGTCACCGAGGACATTCGTGCTGGGGAGATGCGGCAGTCCGGCGCGTCGTCGGAGGTGACGACCCTGGTGCGCAACGGCGAGGGCTTCCGCATCCGGTCGATCCGCGCAGCCACGCTCTGCAGCTAGGCAGGTCTGCGCCTCAGAGACTTCGAGATGAGCGCGCGGCTCGCTTGCGGCGCGCGGCGAGTCGCCGTCGATTGACATGCAACCGGAAAGTTGCATATAGTCCAGAGATGCACACGGCGAGCCCCGATGTCTTCAGCGCCCTCGGCGACGCAACGCGGCGTCAGATCCTGGACCGTCTGCGCGACGAAGGCGCCCTGTCGGTGAAGGAGCTCGCAGAAGACCTGCCGATCACGCGGCAGGCCGTGACCAAACACCTCGACACCCTGGTCTCGGTCGGCCTGGTCGTCAGCTCCCGCGAAGGGCGTGAGAGACGGCACCAGCTGAAGCCCGAGGGACTCGTGCAGGCGCACGCGTGGCTCGAGCAGCACGCGGCGGCCTGGGACCGCCGTCTCGAGCGACTCGAACGGCATCTCGACCGGTAGGAGGACGAGCCATGGACTGGATCATCGAACGGACGCTCGAGCTGAAGGCGTCGCCGGAGCGCGTCTGGAAGGCGATCACCGATCCACGGGAGCTGGAGCAATGGTTCCCGGACCAGGCCGAGCTCGAGGTCGTGTCCGGAGCGAAGGGTCACTTTCACTGGGAGAATCACGGCGGCGGCGCCGTGCACGTCGTGGAGGTGGACGAGCCCCGCTACCTCTCCTGGCGGTGGGCCGGCGGTGACCAGCGCGACATCGAGGAGTACTCGACCCTCGTCGAGTGGACCCTCTCTGCGCGCAGCGACGGCGGCACGACGCTCCATCTGAAGGAGACCGGGTTCGACAACCAGAAGAACTACGACGACAACAGCGGTGGCTGGGACTCGGAGCTCGGCGAGCTGGTCGACTACCTGGCGGCGTAGCGCAGGTGGCCGAGGCCCGGGCACGCAGCGGCGTGTCCGGTGGGCGATCTCAGAGGCTGCTAGAGGCAGGTTGCCAGCGAGTTGGTGTCGGTGACGGCATTCGCCGGCTGGCCGAGCGGGTTGGAGTAGCGCTTTCGCGAGCCGGTGACCGAGTCCGTCACCGTCACGTCGAATGCGACGTTCGTGGTCGCGGCAAAGAACGTCCAGTACCTGTCGTTGAGCCCGCAGCCGTCGAGCACCTTCACGAGCATCTCGAAGTTGTCGTTGGTGAAGAACCAGAAGAGGCCCGAGTCGGTGATGCCTGGGACCTCCACTGCAGATCCGGGCCCCGTGGTCGCCGAGAAGTCCTCCCAGTTCACCTCGACCTGGAAGCGCCCCTCGTTCAGGCACAACGCCTGCGCGGTGGGCGTACAGGTGAACGGCGCGACCGGTTCGAGCTCTTCGCCGCTGCCTCCGACTCCGTCGTCCCCTCCGCTCCCGCCTTCGCCCTCGGCGACGATGAAACGACCGTCGAGCACGATCGCATCGATCCCAAGGCCGACCGCGTCCGTCACCGTGACGCCGAGGCGTCCGTCCCACTGCACTCCCCCCAGGTCCTGTTCGTCGAGCACCAGCCGACCGAGCTCGGTCGAGCCCCGCATCAGTGCGACCGAGGCGCGGACCACACGCTCATGCGGGAAGTCGAGAGGGTCCTCCGACTGCAGCGCGCCAAGCGACACCGCGCCGCTCGTCAGCGGGTTGCCGAAGCTGGTGAAGCCGACCGGAAACAGGTCGCTGCCGTCGCGGCTGAAGAGCCGGATCCGGAGGTCGAGGGTTCGGCCGTCCGACTGGAGCGTTGCGCTCTCGCGGACCCGCGGGACGGTCCCGACGTTGTTGTAGCGCGGCAGGTTCTCGGCTCGGTCGTCGAAGGTCACCACGCTGCTGCCGGGCACCTGGATGTCGAAAAGCACTCCACTCGGTAGCCCGAGGAGTGGTTTGATGGAGTACGTGCTCCCCTCGGGGCCGACCGCAGCGCTGTATTGCCCGCGCCGCGGTCCAGGCGGCTCGGGAGCGTCCAGCGCCATGCCCACGAGCTGCGCCGTGAAGGGCAGTCCGCCACTCGGATCCTGAATCGGAATGTCGGCGAGGACGAGCGGCTGGTGGGGTTGCACGGTGCGCGACATGCCGCCGTCGGCGTACTCCAGGGTCGCAGCGCGCCGCGCGCGATGGGCGGCGACCAGACCGTCCACGGCGCTCTGCGCCTCCGCAGCAACTCGGGAATCGAGATCCCAGGCAAGCGGCTGCTGACGCGTCAGCCGCAAGACGTCCGGTCGCAGGCCGGAGCAGGTCGCGAAGGCATCGGTGTCCGTGACCGCGTTGGCGGCCTGGCCGAGAGCGTTGAAGTAGCTCCGTCTGGTTCCGGTCTCCGTGTCGGTGACCCGCATCGTGAGCTCCACGTTCGTCGTCGCGGCCATGAACACCCAGAACCGGTCGTTCAGGCCGCAGCCGTCGAGCACCTTCACGAGCAGCTCGAGGTTGCTCTGGTCGAAGAAGTAGAACAGCCCCGAGGTCTCCGACAGGGGTACGGTCATGCCGGCGCCGGTGTTGGACTGAAAGTCCCTCCAGGTGATCTCGATCTGGAAGCGATCGTCGTCGCCGAGGCAGAGCACGGTGTCGGACGCGATGCAGTCCGACGGCCCCGTGCTCGTGGAGTAACCGAGGTCTTCCAGGAGCGCGGTCGTCACGATGTCTGCGGCCCCGCGACGTTGAAGGGCTCCATGATCTCGTCCGGAAAGAGCGCGATGTCCCAGTGGGACACGGAGCTCCCGAGCTCGAGCGGATCGGGAGAGTACATGCGGACTTCGCCCGAAGGCTCCACCCCGTCGATCAGCGCCCCGGCCGCCTGGCGGCTACTGGGGCCTTCCCAGACGAGTCGTCCGCTCGCGGCGGACGCTGCACGCTGCGCGTCGCTCAGGTCGCTCCAGAGCTCTCCGGAGATGCCGTCCTTGAGATGAATGGAGAACGCGTCGTCGAAGCCGACCAGCTTCTGCCCGGTGCTGAGATCGACGAAGCTCACGAAGCCGAGGCCATGCGCGACCTCGTGGAGCACGGTGGTGAAGAAGTCGGGTCGGCCGGTGGGTGGCGGGGTGTCGATTCCGTACCACCACCCGAAGCCGCCGAGGCAGCCCGGTGCGCCTTCGATGGCGCCGTTGAAACGTGCGAAGACGTCGGCGCTCGTCGGATCGAGGTCGCTGCCGGAAAGGGCGTTGGCGAGCGCGACCGGATACCACGTCTGGGATCGCGGCGCGGCAGCGAAGTCTCGGAACGCGTCGATCGGGCTCGCCTGCCCGAGCAGCGCCGACGTGTCGTCGCAGAAGAGATCCGGCATCTCCGCTTCGACCTCGATCTCGACGTCGCTGGCGAGGATCTCGCCCCAACGGTCGAGTGCAGCCTGGAAGGCGTTGACGCGCTGCTGGCCGAGGGTGGTCCCCGGGTTGCCGGGCGCGGGGCCGACGGGCGTCGGGTCGTTGAAACCGACGCCGGGGCCGTCGAGAACCGTCAGTCGGAAGTTCGTGGCCGTCGCGGGCGTCGCGACGAGGAGTGCCAACAGGACGCTGCTGACGAAGTGATGTGTACCCAGCAGCGGTCGCCGAGCCATCAGCGATTCTCCGTCGTGCCCTGGCCGGCCCCCTCTGCAGCCGGGTCGGCAGTCAGCGCGGCTGCCGAAGCGGGCACCAGCGTTCCGTCTGGATGAAGGCGCACCACGTTCGCGCTCATGAAGCGCCCGCGGACGCGCGTCTTGATGCCGTCCGGCATCTGCACCTCGACGGGCGGGGGCGTGGGTGCCGTGCTCCGGCCCGAGCGCGCGGACGCTCCCGGTGGCGGCACGGTGAGCTCCCCGGTGACCGGATTGCGATACGCACGCGACGCCGCCTGGCTGGCGTCGAGCGGCTCTGTCTGCGCCTCGCCTGCGGGCTCCGGTCGCGTGGGCGACGGCGTCGCGATCCACGCCGCGGCGAGCACCAGGAGAACGGCGCCGACGCTGAGCCCCCAGAGCGTGGCCCTCTTTGCCCGACGACCGGTCCTTCGTCCCCTCATGCTGCCCCCCTCGTTCCAGACCTCCCCGTAGTGTAGCGGGTCGCTTCGTCCGCGGCGTCGGCCCCAGGCCTCGCCCCGAAGGACCGGGCCGACCGGTCTGGATGAGCTCGTCAGAGAGGTGGTGCGCCCACCTCGCCCCCGGCACGCCAGCGAATGAGCGGCAGGTGTGCTCTGCCGAGGAAGAACTCGCCGCCGAAGAGGTAGCCCGGAGTGCTCACGACACCCTCCTCGTCGTGCTTGCACAGGACCTCCTCGGCCGGTCGCCTCCAGGCCTCCGGGTCGAAAGCTCCCGCATCACATCCTGCAGCTTCCAGGAGAGCGCGGACGGCGTCGAGATCGAGGCCGGCTCCGACTGCTGCGACACGTTCCAGAGCGAGCTCGAGAAAGCTCTCGACCCGAGCGACGTCGTAGCCGATGACGAAGAGCCAAGTGCGGTGCAGAAGCTCCGTGTCGACCTGTTGGGGAGGCAACGGCACGCGCAAGGCCTCCGCTGCCAGCTCGAGCTGACGCGCCTCCTGCGCGCGGCGGAAGGCGAAGTGGCGCTGTGTCCGCTCTCCGCCCTCGGGAGCGAGCGCCGGACGCGCCACGTGCGGCCACCACGTGACGTCGAGGCCAGACCCGCGCAGGGCACGGCGGGTCGCATGGAAGGCGAGGTGCGACTCGGGCTGGCCGAGGTCGAGGACAACGCGCAGAGCCGGGGCGTCGCGTACCTCGGCCGGTTTGTCCTCCGAGTGGAGCTGCCGGTACGCGATGGCGGGTGCGGAGCCTCTCCCTCCTTCGAGATGCCAGAGCACCCGCGGCAGGTGCTCGCGTCCGAAGAAGATCTCCTCATCTACCACGAACGTGGGCACGCCGAAGATGCCGGCA
The DNA here is from genome assembly GCA_965223385.1 of Candidatus Multivoraceae bacterium. Taxonomy (GTDB): domain Bacteria; phylum Acidobacteriota; class Thermoanaerobaculia; order Multivoradales; family Multivoraceae; genus JBCCLJ01. Next base: position 193,380 of record CBDCWR010000006.1, read on the forward strand.
TCGAAGATCGCGCGCTGCATCTCGTCATGCTCGTGGCGCCCCTCTCCGTGCAGGAAGTCCGCGAAGCCCGCTGTTTCGGCTCCTGCTGCCGTGAGCACCGCCTCCACCACCTCTTGGCTCTCGGCGTCGAGCTCGCGCTTCCAGAAGGGCTCGTACGCGGCGCGGATGTAGCGCCGGAGCACGTCGTGGCCCTGTCTCTTGGCCCACATGAAGCCGATGTGCACGAGGCTCGTGTCCCAGATCTTGACGGTGCCTCGCAGCGTGAGACCTCGGAGGGAGGCATAGCGACGACAGTCGAAGTAGGCGTACTTCACGGCGCGCCACTGCTCGGGGCTGCGGTTCTGTTCCGCGACCTTGCCGCCGGCATCGAGCTTCGCCGAGCCGAGATAGCTCGGAATGTCGAGCGTCAGCGGCCGCCAGTCGAACTGGGTGCCCAAGCGGTCCTCGAGGTCCATCGCCGGGAAGGTCGCAAGGTAGGCGTAGGGGCTCTTGATGTCGAGGTAGACGATGACCGGGGCGTCGCTGCGCAGCGGATCGAAGGTCACGGGAAGCTCCTCATCGGACGCGGAGGCGGACGGGGAGCGTCAGCCTATCTCCCGGTGCGAACGCTCCGCGGACATCGAGCTGTGCGTCGGTACGCCTTCACTCCGCGCTACACTCGGTGCACACGACCCAAGACCAGATCCGAGTTTCTGTGCGCGGTGCCCGCCGCCGCCGATCGCGCGAGCCCCCTGGGGCTCGCTCCGGCCATGCCGGAAAGGTGTGAGGGGGAGGGCTGACGCTGCGTCGAGGGAGGACGCAGCGCGTCCACGGGCCGCAGGGTGGCGACCCTGCGGCCCGCAACGGTAGGGACGAGCCGCTCAGCCGCCCTTCGAGCCCGCAGCGCCTCTGGAGAGATCGCGTAGCGCGTGCAACACTCGCGTATGCCCGCACAGCCCGATGCATTCGCGGCGTCCGCGATCGAGCGGTTCCGCAGTGAGACGCCCCTAGTCGCAGCTGGCAGGAACCACTTGAACCATGCCGGTGCGAGCCCTTCCCCTGAGGTGGTGCTGGCCGCCGTGCGGGAGTACCAGGAGGCGGAAGCGGTGCTCGGTGGCTACGAGACGGCCGCCGCACGCGCCGACGAGATCCGCGCCGTATACGCGGCCGTCGGGGCGCTGCTGGGAACTGCCGCGCGCAACGTCGCGCTGGTCGAGAACGCCACGGTCGGCTTCTCTCAGGCTCTCTCCGCCTTCGACTGGCGCGCGGGAGACGTGCTGCTGACCACGCGGCACGACTACGTCTCCAACTTCCTCCACTTCCTGTCTCTACGGGACCGTTGTGGCGTGGAGCTGGTCGTGGCGCCAGACGCAGGATGTGGGGGTGTCGATCCGGGCCAGGTGGCGGCGCTGGTGGAGCAGCATGCCCCCAAGCTCGTCACGCTCACCTGGATGCCGACCAACTCCGGCTTGCTCCAGCCCGCGGCAGAGGTGGGCGCGGTGTGTCGCGAGCACGGTGTGCCGTATCTGGTGGACGCGTGTCAGGTGGTCGGTCAGGTGCAGGTGAACGTGGGCGAGCTCGGCTGCGACTTCCTGTCGGCCACGGGCCGGAAGTTCCTCCGAGGCCCGCGCGGAACGGGAATGCTCTATGTCTCCGACCGCATGCTCGAGGCGGGTCGGTATCCGCTGTTCGTCGACCTTCACGGTGCGACGTGGGTCTCGGACGACCGCTTCGAGCTCGACGCGACGGCGGCACGCTTCGAGAACTGGGAGTTCAACTACGCGCTGCTCCTGGGGCTCGGCGCCGCGGCGCGCTACGCGATTCAGGTAGGGCTCGAGCGCATCGAGGTGCGCACCTCCAAGCTGGCGGCGTCTGCACGCGAGCTGGCGACCGAGGCCGGGTTGCGCGTGCTCGACCAGGGGCAACGGCTCGGGGCCATCGTGACCGTGGATGCCGGCGCGCGCGACGCGGCCGCCGCGGTGGAGGCGCTGCGCGGGCAAGGTATCCACACGAGCTCCATGGATCGCGGGTCGGCGGTGCTCGACCTCGACGCAAAGGGCGCGCAGCAGCTCGTGCGGCTGTCGCCGCACTACTTCAACACCGAAGCCGAGGTGGCCGCCGGCGTCGAGGCACTGGCGGCAGCGCTCGCCGGGTAGGCCTCGTGTTTGCGTCGAAAGAGCTGGCGGAGCGTATCGAGCAGGCGGAGTGCCGCCTGCTCTCGAGCTCGCTGGCGGCGATCTCACGGACGCGGCCCGAAGCCGACACGTTCGCGGAGGAGATCTCCGGTGGCCTCGCCACCTACTCCGGTCCCGGATCGCCGCTCAACAAGGTGGCCGGCCTGGGCTTCGGCCCCGCACTCGATCTCGACCGCCTGGAGCACATCGAGCAGCTGTTCGGCGCACGCGGCGGCGAGGTGCAGGTGGAGCTCGCGACGCTGGGTGATGCCTCGGTGGCGGAGGCGCTCACCGTGCGTGGCTACCGGCTCGTCGGCTTCGAGAACGTGCTGGGTCAGAGCCTCGCCTCACGAACCGCGCCACCCGATCTTCCGGCTGGCGTCACCGTGGAAGCCGACGCGGAGCTCGAGCTTTGGCTCGACACGGTGGTATCGGGCTTCATGACCCCGGACGTCGACGGGATTCCAGCACACGAGTCGTACCCCCGCGAGGTGATCGAAAGTGTGCTTCGTGACATGGCCGCAGCAGAGGGCGTGCAGCGCTACCTGGCGCGGTGGGGCGGCGAGCCCGCCGGAGCGGGGAGCCTCGGCCTGGACGGCTCCGTGGCGCAGCTGAACGGAGCGTCGACCTTGCCGGCGAAGCGGCGGCGCGGCGTGCAGGCCGCGCTGCTGGCTCGACGCCTCGAGGATGCGCGCGCGGCCGGCTGTGAGGTGGCGGTGGTCACCACCCAGCCCGGGTCCACGTCGCAACACAACGTCCAGCGCCGAGGCTTTCACCTGCTGTATGCCCGGGCCGTGCTCCAGCGGGCCGTCGAAGCGAGCTAGCCCAGCCGCTCCCAGCTCGATCGGCGCCGAAGAGAGCCTTTGCGGGGCACTAGAGCATGGAGACCATGAGTGTGCGCCCGGCGGCCCAGGCGGCTCTGTAGAGCTGCTCGAGGCTGAGTGGCTCCTGGCCCTCGCCGACCAGGGCCTCGATGTCCGTGGCGGCGAGGCCGGTCCTGGCCACCATGTCGTCGCGGGAGAGGTTCTGCTTCGACATCTCCGTGCGTAGCTCGGAACGGATCACCCGCTCGGTCATGCGGGCCGCACGTGCGGCAACCTCGAGGGTCGGATAACTCTCGCGGCGCACGGGACTCATGGCCCGTCTCACGCCTCCACCTGCGTCTTGCTCTGCATCTCGTCGGTGGTGCTCCGTACCGCGCTCGCGGCAGGCCTCGTCACGCTCATCTCCGGTCCTCCTCGCCCTGTGCTGCATCGCGTTCGGGCGCGTTCTCCTGGAGAGATGCGTCGGTCGTCGGTTTCGTGACACGGAAGTGGTCCGGCGCCGGCATTCAGTTCCGTGGCCGCGGCGTCGGCAGAGCCAGCGCGACCAGCTCGCCGGCATGCTCTCGATGGCTCGACGCGACCACCAGGATCTGTTGGCCAGCGACCTCGTAGGTCATGGGCGCTGCGGAGACCTGAGCGGGTAGCTCGACCGCGGCCAGCACCTCGCCGGTTGCCTTGTCGTAGGCCCGCAGGAAGTGTGGCTCCGGCTCCATGGCTCGGCCCACCAGTCCGCCCCCTTCGCCCACGAAGAGGAGGGTCTTCGTGACCAGGGCGCTGGCGGTGCCGACCTGACCCATGTGTGAGAAGTCCAGACCCAGGCCCTGCAGGTCCGGGTGCTCGCGCACCTGTTTGGGAGCGCGACCGTTGGGCACCTGCCAGAGGATGGTCCCTGTGCGGAGGTCGATCGCCGTGATCCGGCTCCAGGGAGGTTTCTCGAGGGGCAGACCGCGCGGGCCGCGAGGGCCGCCCCGGTCGACGCCGAGATAGCGGTAGTCGGAGCGTGACGGGTCGGGAGGTGGCTCGAGTGCACCGCCGCTCGACTGCGAGAGCGAAGGGACGTACAACACTCCGGTCTCGGGGTCGAAGGCTGCGCCTCCCCAGTTGGCGCCACCGCCGAAGCCCGGCATGAGCACCGTTCCGAGGTTCGCCCTGCTGCCGGAGCCGCCTTCGATGCGCACCGAGGGAGGCGTGTAGAGAGGTCCGGTGCGCCACTGAGAGAGCGTCTTCAACGCCTCGGCCCGCAGCTCCGGCGTGAAGTCGATCACGTCGCTCTCGCCGAACCCCTGACGCTCGAACGGCGGCGGCTTCGTGGGGAACGGCTGCGTCCGCGACGTCTTCTCCCCCGGAACGTCGCTCTGCGGCACCACTCGCTCCTCGATGGGCCAGACGGGCTCGCCCGTGCGGCGATCGAACACGAAGGCGAATCCCTGCTTGGTCACCTGGACCACCGCTTCGATGTCGCGGCCGTCGACGGCGACGTCGGCGAGCACGGGGGCTGCTGGAAGGTCGTAGTCCCAGATGCCGTGATGGACGATCTGGAAGTGCCAGCGTTTGCGACCGGTCGCCGCCTCGAGGGCCACGAGGCTCTCCGCGTAGAGGTTGTCGCCGGGGCGGTGCTCGCCGTAGAAGTCGTTGTTCGATGTCTCCACCGGCAGGTAGACGAGGCCCAGCTCCTGGTCGGCGCTCATCATCGACCAGACGCCCGTGTTGCCGGCGATCCGCCAGGACTCGCCCTCCCAGGTCTCGCTGCCCGGCTCACCGGCGCGCGGCACCGTGTGGAAGGTCCAGCGCAGCGCACCGGTGCGCACGTCGAAGCCGCGCACGTGCCCGGGGGTGGCCTTCCGGCGAGGAGCCCGGATGGTCGTGGTCACCTGGACGACCACCGTGTCGCCCACCACCGCCGGAGGCGACGTGGAGCCCACGCTCACGCTTCGACCACCTTCGAGGCCCGCGCCCAGATCGACGAAGCCCCCTTCCCCGAAGCTGGTGACGGGCCGGCCGCGGTCCGCGTGCAGAGCCACGAGTCGGCCGTCCCCGGTGACGAGGAGCAGACGCGTGCGACCGGTCTCCGGGTCACGCCAGAAGGCCACGGCGCGCCCGGCGACATGGCGCAGCCGCTGCGGGCTCGGTGGCTGCCACGTCCAGAGCGGTGTTCCTTCGGCCGGGTCGAGCGCCGCCACGCCGTAGCTTCCGCTGGGCGCGTAGAGCCGACCGTTCACCAGGATGGGCGTGGCCTGGTAGTTGTCGTCGGGACGGTCGAAGAAGGGCAGGCTCTTCCAGCGCCACACGACCTCCAGATCGCCGACGTTGGTGCGGTCGATCTGCGTGAGCGGAGAGTAGCGAGTGAAGCCACTGTCGCCGCCCCAGGTGTGCCACGCACCGGGGGGCGCTCCGCGTTGAGCACCGGACGGCGCAACGAGGCCCAGGGTGAGCGCTACGAGCCCCGGGAACGCGCGCCTCCACGGGCCCGCCTTCGCCGGCAGCGGGCTCCGGCGAAGGCGGCTCCTCCCTGCCGCGCGGGCGAGCCCGGTGATCAACGGCCCGCGCCCCAGCGCCTCGCCTCCTCTTCGCTGATGGCGGTCCACGTGATGAAGCCGTGCATCATCTCGTCGGTCGAAAGCAGCCCCCACTGCACCGGGCGCTCCGTGTCGATCTCCGGGAACTCGCGTCCGCGATCGGCCGAGTTGTCCATGTGGGCGTCCACCTCGATGCGCGTGCCGGGCGGAATGAGCTTGGGCTCCTCGAGGATGTACGCGATCTGCCATTCGAAGCTGTAGCGCGGAATGTCGATCAGCACCTCTTCGGTGCCGTCCGGGTAGATCGCGGTGTAGCGCTTGTCCTTGCCGCGGTAGTGCATGTGTGGGCTGAAGGAGGTCAGCAGCGCCCACTCCGGAATCTCCATCGCGGCGCCGATGCGCCAGTTGTCGTGCCCCGGCGGAATCTCGAAATCGAAGAACCGGCCGATGCGCGTCTGCTGGAGGTCGTAGCGCACGTCCGCGTCGTCGTCGTAGAAGACCATTCCCACGGAGACCTGGTTCTCGATGCCGGTTCCTGGCCCAGGCTCTTTGTTGTAGTGCAGCGACAGGACGATCTTCGACCCGGGGTGGAGGCGCCTGGCGAAGCCGGGCGGGTATTCGCGGGGCTCACTTCCCGTCGCGATGCCGCCGAGGAAGAATGGCTCGCGCTCGTTGCCGTTCTCGTCGGGGGGCGGCACGATGGTGGCCGTCAGATGATGGATGATGTTGCAGTTGGGTTTGAACTCGGCGACCTTGATCCAGCGCGGCTCGGGCAGCTGCTCCGGAGTGAGCTCGAACGTGACATAAGGCTGCCAGTCTTCGACGTCGTCGCCGACCGTGATCGGCTCCGGCATCGTGAGCACGAGATCGGGCTCGCCGATGAGCCAGCCCGTGTCCTGGAAGACGCGCGGCTGCGGCGCGTCGTCGGCGTCGCCTGCGGGCGCACCCTGGTCGACCCAGCGGACGATGAGGTCGATCTCCTCGGGTGCCAGGCTGCGGCTGTTGGCGATCTGTGCCGACGTCTCGTGGGAGGCGCCCCAGGGTGGCATGGCGCGGCTGGCGACGGCCTTGCGGATGGACTTGGCCCACGGCCGCGCGTCCTCGTAGGAGACGAGGCTCATGGGCGCGATCATGCCGGAGATCTCGGGACCGCCCGGGCGGTGACACTCCTGACAGTTCTTCTGGAAGATGGGCACGATGTCGCGGTGGAACGTCACGTCCGCGCCCGACTCGCTGCCGAATGTCAGCGTGGCGCTGAGGAGCGAGACGGCGACTGCCAGGACTGCCGTGCGTGGGAAGTTCATGTGATGGCTCCATTGGAATGTCGTTGAATGGCGACTCGTGGCGATCCTGTGTCGAGCCCTCTCGGGCGTTGACCCTGAGCGCTACCGCGGACGCGCTCCCTCGGCTCCGGCAACGTGAAATGCCGCGGTCCACTGGTGCTCGCCCCACTCGATGCGCAAGAGCGCTTCGTCGGTGCCTCCTTCGAGGCTGCCCTTCAAGGCACTCGTGCCGCCGGGGTGGCGGGTGTACGACGCGGGGACCACGCTGCGAACGGTGTCGGGGTCGTACTGAGAGCCCCAGGCGTCCGCCTGGTCGTTGAACACCAGCTCCCAGCCCGAATCGTTGCGGCGCAGCCACACGCCGTACGCGCCGAGGTAGTTCGCGGCGACGTTGCCGACGGGCAGCGTCACAGGCTCGTGCGCGTGCCCGGGAAAGACGAGCGCCGTCGTCGTCGTGAGCTTGATGACGGGGGAACGGAGCAGCCGAAGCGGCGCGCCGGGCACGAGAGTGGTCACGGCGCGATACTCGCCGTCGTCCGCCGGCAGGGCGCGCGTGAACAACCGGACCTGGTCCTCGCCGTCCTCCAGGGTCGCCTCCACGCGGCGAAAGCGGTACGCGAAGGTGGTGTTGGAGCGCACGGGGGAGCGCTCGGTGACCACCTGCCGCGGCCGGTCGTCCTCGGTCTGCTCGGGAGTCTCCGCATGCGATGTCGTGTCGACGGCCGCCAGGCCCGCAAAGGCGACCGCCACCAGAGTCCAGGTGCCGAAGCACGAGGTCTTTCCACCCGCGGAGCTCACTCGGGGAATCCTCCGAGGCCCTCCTCCGGCTGTACACCGAACGTGCGCAGCGCCATCGAGACGAGGTTGTACTCGCCCACGGTGAACACGACGTCCATCAGCTGCTTCTTGGAGTACGTCTTGGCGAGCTCGGCCCAGGTGGCGTCCGAGACGAAGGCGCTCTCTCGCAGCTCGTCGGTGGCGCGGAGCAGGGCGCGCTCGTGCGCCGTCCAGCCGGCTGCGTCCGGGCCTTTCGTGATGCGCTCGATCTCCGTGTCGGTCATGCCGACCTGGCGGGCGATGCGGGCGTGCTGGCCCCACTCGTACTCCGACTGGCAGAGCCAGCCGATGCGGAGGATGAGGATCTCGCGGTCTCTTGCTGGGAGAGAGTTTTCCGCCAGCACGTAGCGCGCGAAGGTGAGCCACGCCTCGGCCAGGTCCTCGTGCTGCACGATCGTCTTGGTGACGTTGATGTTGGTGTCCCCGACGAGCCGTTTCTGACGCTCCGTCGCCTTCTCGAGCTCGATCGGCTCGATGCGCGGGGCGTCGAGGGGGCGGCGTACGGGAAGATCTTCCGAGGGCGCAGAGTGGATTGCTCCGCCGGCGAAGAGCCAGGCGAGTCCCCAGGCGATTCGAGGCAACCACGTTCTCTCGTACATCACGGCCGCTCCTTTTCGTGTGGGCGTTCGAGAAGCATACACACCCGGCGACGCGCGCATGACAACGCGTCGGAAAGAGCCGCCCGGCGCGGCGCCGAAACACCCGCGCCGTGCGGGCGATTCGTGCGGACTGCTCGGGCGGTCGGCTCCCGTATCATGGGGAGCCTTGAATGCGCTGAGGCGGCGATTCTGAAGAGGGAGCGTTGCGGGAGACGTGGTCGACGAACGCCGAGAGTTCGAGAGGCTGGACCGGCTGCTCGAAGAAGCGCTGCGCCGGCCGGTCGGAGAACGGTCTGGGTTCCTGGAAGCTGTTGGCCGGAGGGAGCCCGCGCTCCGACCGGCTCTGGAACGGCTCGTCGAGGCGGCCGCAAAGGACACCTCGATTCTCGAGGACGCCGTGGGACTCCGGCGGATCGGTGTGCAAGCGCTAGCGTCGGAGGAACGAGCCGCTCTTGTGCCGGGAGAGCGCTTCGGGGGCTACCGGGTGATCGCACAGCTGGGTGCCGGCGCCATGGGACAGGTCTACCGCGCCCGGGATGCCCGCCTCGAGCGGGACGTTGCTCTCAAGGTGATGGCCCCGGAGCTCCTCGAGGATCCGTCGCGGCGCCAGCGCTTCGAACGGGAGGCCCGCCTCCTCGCTGCACTGAATCACCCCAACATCACGGCCATCCACCAGCTCGAGGAAGAGGACGGCGTTCTGGCGCTGGTCCTCGAGCTCGTCGACGGGGAGACGCTGGCGGACCGGTTGTCGAATGGTGCGATTCCGCCCGAAGAAGCCCTTCTCTTCGCGCGCCAGATCGCAGAGGCCCTGGAAGCCGCCCACTCGAGCGGTGTTCTTCATCGCGACCTCAAGCCTGCGAACGTGCAGGTGACGTCCAGCAACCACGTCAAGGTGCTCGACTTTGGTCTCGCGAAGTCGCTCTTCGACAGGGCGCGCTCCGAGGAGGCGCCGGAGGAAGACGCGACCCTGACCGAGATGACGCGGACGGGAGCTCTGCTCGGCACCGCCCCGTACATGAGCCCGGAGCTGCTCACGGGGCGGGAGGTCGATCATCGGGCGGACATCTGGGCCTTCGGTTGTGTGCTGTTCGAAATGTCGTGTGGCAGACGCCCCTTCCAGGGCCGGTCCGTGGCGGAGCTGTCCGTCGAGATCCTGGATCGGGAGCCTGACTGGTCAGCCCTTCCGGAGGACGCGTCTCCGGGTCTCGAGCGACTCCTGCGAGGCTGCCTGTCGAAGCGCGTCGAGGATCGCCCGCAGTCGGCAACCCGAATCCTGGAGTCGCTCGCGGCCATCGACGGCAAAACCGATGAATGGCCCCGCGTCCGGCGGAGGCTCGAGCAGGATCGGGCCGCACCGGCGGACTCGTCTCCGAGCCCCAGCCCGGTCGGCCCGTCCGACGAGGCCGGATTCGACCACTCGCCAGGGGGGCAGTCGGCGCACCCGTCTTCCGTTGGACCCCGCAGGGCGATCACTCTCGCGGCCCTGGTCCTGGGTTTTCTCGGGCTCTGGCTCGCGTCGAGCCTGTTCTTCGGGCGTGGCGCTCAGGAGATCGACTCCCTCGCTGTCTTACCTTTCGTGAACACCGGCGGGGAAGAGAGTGCCCACCTCGGGGACGGTGTGGCCGAGATGCTGACCCACAGCCTGGCGGGGAGCTCCGATCTTCGCGTCGTTCCACACTCGCTCACGCGCCGATTCACCGGCGCGGAGATCGACCCCGTCGAAGCCGCGCGGGAGCTGGGAGTGCGAGCCGTCGTGACGGGGCGTGCCGAGGACCGTCGCGGGAGGCTCGTCCTTGCCGCCGAGCTCGTCGACGTGGACGAGGTGGCGCAGCTCTGGGGGCAGCGGTTCGAGCGCCCGATGATGGACCTCGTTGCCGTGCAGCGAGAGCTGGCCCAGGCTGTTCTGGGTGCACTTCGCCCGGGCTCGGAACCGCGGGAGCCCGAAGGTGCGCATCTCAGCGCGCTCAACCCCGAGGCGTACCAGCTCTATCTGAAAGCCCGGCACCTCGCGAATCTGCACAACCCGGAGAGTGCGCTGCAGAGCCTCGAGTACGCGGACGAGGCGGCTCGCCTGGCCCCCGACTTCGCTCCCGCCTGGTGGGCCGTGAGTCACGCCTACGACAACGCCGCGAACCTCAGCCTTCTGCCGTACCACGAGGCTGGTTTGCAGGTGCGCGACGCGGGTCTCCAGGCGGTGAGGCTCTCGCCCAATACGGCGCGTGGACCCGTCGAGCTCGGCTACTACCACCTCCACTATTCCTGGGACTTCGAAGCGTCGGAAGCCCAGTTTCGGCGTGCGCTGGAGCTCGAGCCGAATGACCCGGAAGCCCTGCGCGGGCTCGGTGCCGTTCTCGTGACCCTCGATCGTGGAGAGGACTGCCTCGGTCCTTTCCAACGAGCCGTGGCTCTCGAACCCTCGAACTCGGGCGCGATCGAGAACCTCGGTCGCTGTCATCAGATTCGTCGGGAGTACTCGGATGCCCTGGCTCGCTTCGAGGAGGCACTCGAGATCAACCCGCAGCGCAACCTGGGATTCCTCGTTCCCGACACCTTGCTCCTCGCAGGGCGCTACGAGGAGGCGATGGCGGAGCTGCTTCGCCACCACGAAGAGGAGGGCCGCGATGGGGACGCGAGTACACGGGTCGCCTACTTTCTCGCAGCGTCAGGGGATCTACGTAGGGCGCGGGAAACGCTGCGGCTTGCCGAGGAGAGACTGCCGCACGACCGACTGAAGCTAGGGGCATTTCCGGAGTTCGAGTCTGCCACTCTGCCGGAGCTGGGTTGGGACCAGAGTGCGCACCGAGCGCGGACTCTCGCGGTCCTTGGAGAGATGGATTCCGCGTTTCGGATCCTCCAGGCTCTGGCGTCGGAGAGGGCCAGCCTGTTCTGGTGGAACGTCAGCCCGCAGTTCGACGTCTTTCGAAGTGATCCGAGGTTTGTCGGGTTGATGGAGAGCATCGGGCTGACCCCCTGAGGTCTTGCATTCGCCCTGACAGGAAGGATCTGGCTCCCAGATCGCAGGTAGCTCGCGAAGCGAAGGGCACGGTGGTGAGGCTTGGTTCAGGTTCACACACGTGCGTGCCCCCTGACCTGCTAGCTTCTTCCCATGACAGCCATCGTCTTCGACTACGGCGGAACGCTCGGCGGCCACATGTCGTTCAAGAAGGCCCTCGAGGCCATTCTGGAGCACGATCACGCGGGCGCGGTCGGAGAGAGCATCGACCGCCAGATCGCCGAGCTCTCGGGCCCGGATCAGACCGAGCAGCCCGACTGGGAGCCGATCTGGCGGGCGGCGTTCGCGGAGTTCCAGCTGCCCTTCGTGGAAGAGCTGTGCGAGGCCCACTTCCAGTACTGGCTCACGGAGTCGCCGGTGTACGAGTTCGTGCCGGAGCTCCTGCACGAGATCCGCTACTGCGGCCTCAAGACGGGTCTGCTCTCGAACGTGACCGGGCCGAGCCGAATGATCGCGGAGGACTTCAAGGCGAAGGGGCTCGAGGAGCTCTTCGACGCGGTCGTGTGGTCCTGCGACCTCGGAGTCCGCAAGCCGGCCCCGGAGGCGTTCGCGGCCGTCGCCGAACAGCTCGGCGAGCACCCGTCGACCCTGTACATGGTGGGCGACGACGAGGTGTGCGACATCCGGCCGGCGCTGGAGGCGGGCTGGCGGACCGTGCGCGTCTACTCGTCCGGCCATCCGCCGGAGACCGAAGCCGATCTCGTGGTGCGCAACCGCGATCTCACCACCCTGATGCTGGGTCCGCGCGAAGCGCTTCTGCGGCGGCTCAGCGGCTACTGATCCCCCACCACCGATCCGGGAGCCCACGTGAGCGACGCGTCCGAGGCGCAGCCTCTGTCCAAGCTGCTGGAGACGGAGAATCCGTCCTGGAACCTGATCCAGGAGTGGCTCCGGGCGAGCCCGCTGAAGGTCGAGGTGCTGCCGCCGGCCACGAACCGCGACGCGCACCTCGAGCAGCTCCAGGTGACGACACACTCGACCCTCGGGGGCGTGGCCTACGAGAGCGGGGGCCTGTTGGTCGACGCCGGCTGGGTGCGCATCCTCGGCTCGGGACACGACCGTCTGCCGCGCTCCATTCAGGCGTGGAACAGCTGGGTTCGCGAGCAGCTGGGCGTGTCGCCCGGAATCCTCTTCGTGGCGGACGACATCCTCGGCGGCTTCTTCGTGCTGAACGGCGGCGCGCTCGGGCAGGACGTCGGCAACGTCTACTACTACGCCCCGGATCGCAGTGCCTGGGAAGCCCTCGGCATCGGCTACACCGACTTTCTGCACTGGACGCTCTCGGAGCGGCTGCCGATGTACTACGAGGACTACCGTTGGCCCGGGTGGGAGGAGGAGGTGCAGCCCCTTCCGGGTGACCGCGTGTTCTCCATCTATCCGCCGCTCTGGGCGGAGGGGCCTCCGATCGTCGAGCGATCGCGCCGGGACATCCCCATCGACGAGCTGTTCACCTTGTCGTTCGGCGCCCACGAGGGTGGAGAGACCGAGAGCTCGGACGGCGGCTGAGCGCGAGGGCTCGGGAGGAGAGCCTTGGACGTCGTCCGGGCCCACGCTACGCTGACCGCCTGCCGTTCCCATGGCCAGGAGAGCTCCATGCGTCCCTTCCATCTCGCGTTCCCCGTGCACGATCTCGATGCCGCACGCTCGTTCTATGGCGGCGTGCTCGGCTGCTCCGAGGGTCGCAGCGCCGAGCGTTGGATCGACTTCGACCTCTACGGCCACCAGATCGTGACGCACCTGGCGGACGACATGGAGCCGGGGCCCGCCGCGTCGAACCCGGTTGACGGCCACGACGTGCCGGTGCCGCACTTCGGCGTGGTGCTCGAGATGGGCGACTGGAAGGCGCTCGCGCAGCGGCTGGAGGAGGCCGGCGTGCAGTTTGGCATTCCGCCCACCGTCCGCTTTGCCGGCCAGGTGGGCGAGCAGGCGACCATGTTCTTCAACGATCCGAGTGGCAACGCGCTCGAGTTCAAGGCGTTTGCCGACGACAGCCAGCTGTTCGCGAAGGGCTGAAGACGTGCGCCCCCCCCGCGCCTGTGCCGTTCGGCTCTGCGTCGCCTTCGGTCTCCTCGCGGCCTGCGCCGAAGACCCGCCCCTGATCGACCGTACGCTCGCCTACGAAGACATCGATCCGGCGATCTACTTCACGAGCTCGGCCGGCGACGACCCCTTCGCTGAGGTCTACGAGGGGTTTCGAGAACGCCGGGCCGAGCACATGGCCGACCCCGAGCGCCCGCCGCCGATCGAGCCGTACGCACCGGTGCACCAGAATGCCGACAAGCCCTGGGACGCGATCGACGTCGCGCTGCCGTTCGAATGGGACGGCGTCGACGCCTGGTCTCCGGGCGCGCGCGAGCATCTCGAGGCCACGCTGCGGACGCGCAGGATCTTCGACCATCCCGACCTGAAGATCACGCAGATGATGCTGGGCCCGGGTGCCCGCCTGCCTCTCCACGCGGGGGGTGCGCCCGGCGTCATGATGATCGTCGGCGGTACGGCCGACGTGACGGTCGAGGGGGAGGCCTGGACCGTCAGCCCCGGTGCGCGGATCAAGCTCGAGCCGTACGCCGTGCGTGCGGTGTCTGCGGGCGGGGAGCCCTTCAAATGGCTCTGGATCCGATGGGCTCCCGGCGGTGATCACCGCTACATCCAGGCGGGGTACTACCTCACGGGGGCCAACCAGCACGTGCAGCCCGCCGAGGCCACCCTTCCGGGCGACTACGAGTTCTGGGGAGATGGCCCGGGGAACGTTGCGGTGGACGGGGCGGCCGGGGGGGCGCCCACCGTCGCGACACAACGCGCCGCGCTCGAGGCCGTGCGGGAGGAGCTCGGACCCGACAGCCTCGAGCTCTACCCCGACGTCGCCGTCTTCGGTCACGAGCGGGACGTCCCCTGGCTCGACCTGGAAGCGCTGCAGACGTCCAACCTGATGTGGGCGAAGGACGTGCTCTCCACGGGTGCGATGCTCGAGCGGTGGGCCGAGGTCGTGCGCATGGAGTCGGTCTTCCAGGCGCGGCGACCCGACGGCACGTGGGATTTCAACATCTCGCAACAGGCCTGGGGCTCCGGTGCCCGCTACGTGGAGCACAGCCACTCGATTCCGGAGTTCTACTACATGCTCTCAGGCCGGGTGGAGCACTGGAACGGCGGGCAGCGGTACGACGCGGTGCCGGGCGACGTGTTCATGACCAACTCGTACCAGACGCACGAATCGTGGGTGCGCCCGGGGGGCGAGGTCTGGCGCAGCTACGGGGCCACGTGGCCACCGAACGGCGATCGGACGGTCTTCGAGAGACCGTTCTTCCTGTTGGAAGAGGTGGGGACACCCGCCGACGGCTCGAAGCTGGCCTCGGACGTCGCGTTTCACTGAGCGCCGATCGCAGGCGTTCATCGCCCTGTCTGGTGGCCGAGTGGCTCGACAACGCCAGGCTCGGGCACAGTGGAGCGCCTGCGAGCGGCGCACGATCGATCTCAGTCGGTACCGATCTCGAGGGTCATGTAGACACTGTTCGGATCGAGGGTGTAGCTCCCGAACGGGCCGCAGTTCTCGAAGCCGTAGCGCGCGTAGAGTCGCCGCGCCGGCTCGAACTCCGACTGCACTCCGGTCTCGAGCGACACGCGCGCGAAGCCTCGACGCTTCGCCTCACCGAGGATGTGCTCGAGCATGCGGGACGCCACGCCGCGACCCCGCGCCTGTTCCACCGTGCGCATCGACTTGATCTCGGCGTGGGCGTCGCCGAGGTCCTTGAGCGCGCCGCAGCCCAGGAGATCGCCTCCGTCCCAGGCCGACCAGAAGGTGATCTTCGGTGAGCGCAGGGCCTCGAGGTCCAGCGCATAAACGCTCCCAGGTGGTGAGATCTGGCGCACTTGGTCGAGATGTTGCTGCAGGAGCGTCGCAATCTCCGGCCCCGCCAGATCGTCTTCTTGAATCCGCATTCTGAGGTCTGACTCCGACCGTCGGGAGCGGCGTACCCTCCGCGAGGGTCTTCGCCGCTCGTCCCACCGCTGCCGCGGCTCACATGTGGTCGTACACCTCGCCGTGGCTCATGCCGATGATGCGACTCACCTGGCAGAGCGGCCGGCCACTCTCCTCGGACCACGCGTTGAAGGCCTCCTGCACCTTCATCAGGTCGCCCTTTCCGGTGGGGTTCTTGGCGACGATCCCGGAGCTCACCAGGTATCCGACGACGTCGTTCGACAGCATGAAGGTGTCTTTCCCCAGAAAACGGAGCACCATGGGGCCCGTGTTGCCACCGAGGCGGCTCGCGTTCTTGCGCAGGTGGAGCCAGAGGCCAACGACGTCGTCCGCCGGCCACCGGGAGATGAGCTTGCCGAAGCTGCCGTTCTCCTTGGCGTTCTCCACGAGGAACCTCGCGTTCGCGCGCACGCTCTCGATCTTCTTCGCGTTGCGGATGATGCGCTCGTCCTGTGCGAGCTTGCCGAGCTTCACGTCGCTGAAGCGCGCCACTTTCTTCGGGTTGAACTTCGAGAACGCCGCCTCGAACCCCGGCCACTTCGCGTCGACCACGCGCCACACGAAGCCGGAGCGGAAGATGCACTTCGACATTTCCGCCAGGCAACGATCGTCCTTGAGGGCGGAGAGGCTGCGCTTGCTCTTCGGCTGGGGCAGGCCGTCTTCGACGGCGTCTTCTCCGTCGTGGCGGATGACCGCCCGCGCGTAGATCTGGTCGAACGATTCCATGGCTGTGTCTCCTGGGTTCCTTAAGGCGTTGGCCGAACGCATCTGTCGACTCTCTCACGCGAGTCGCCCAGGTGTCAGACTCTCTCCTATCGCGAGGAAAGGACGGAGTGGCAAGCTGCGACCTTGCTCTCACAAGACCTTCTAGACTGAGACGCAGTCGCGCCGCGGCGGTATGAAACACCGTGTTCCGGCCGAGGTGCAGCAAGGAGGAATCGAGGGCGTGAGAATCTACAAGGTGTTCATCGAAGCGCGCGAGGTTGCGAGTCTCGACGACAAGACCGGCGCCCTGGAGCTGCTCGGCTTCTACCAGACCTTTTGGATACCCGAGCGATCCGCTGAGCGAGCCAGCGCGGTGGCTCGGGAGATGGTGGAGAACTGGATCCTCGAGAACGACGCGCGCGACACCGACCTTCGAGCGGAGGTGGAGGTTCTTGAGGTACAAGTTGCGCACGAGGCTGACAGCCCCTCGGAGCCACCGTGCGCGACTGGCCGAGTGTTCTATCCGCTGGGAGCAGAGGATTGAGCTGCACCACTTCCTCGCCTGCATCCTGACCGAACAAGCTCTCGTCGGGATGAGCGGTGAAGACGGGAGATCGACGAACTCGACCCGCTGACGGCAACGGCCAGCGGCCGAGTCGGCCGGGAGGTCCGTGTTCTCTGCTACTCCGACGGCAGCCAGCACTCCGGCGCCCGCCACCGCGGATCCGGCTCCTGGTCGAAGAGCATCTGGCCCAGGTACTGGTGGAAGTCGACCAGCACCCGCTCCAGCTGGATCATGCGGCCACCGCGGGCGCGGCGCGTGCGCATCGCGAGCTGATTGCGCTCGCAGATGACGCGGTCCTCCTCCATGAACGCCTCGAAGAGATCGGCGCTGCGGCTGCTGCGCACCTTGGGCGCGCGGGGGTAGCTCGCGCCGCCGGTGATGATGCACTCTTCCGGACCGGTCGGGAGGACGGAGATGAAGCCCCAGGAGTCGGGCGTGAGGATGCCGACGAGAGTCGGAGGGATCGAGACGAGCACGTAGTTGTTCATCTCGAGCTCGTCGCGGATACCCGGAGGGCTCGTCGCCCACGCGTTTTCCGGGCTTGCGAGTACGTCCCCGCCGTGAGCGACCAGGGAGCGGAGCCCGTCATGTAGTAGGCCGCGGCCGTCGGGGTGAGCGTCTCGAGGGTCTCGCGGTGCACCTTGAAGAGGTGGTAGCTCTCCATGCCGTTCTCGAGGGCGAGCTTCCAGTTGGTCTGCCAGGTGCGCAGGGCACCCCGGCCGCGCCGCGTGGCTGTAGCGCTGCGAGGTCGTAGTGCGCGAGGTGCTCGTCCAGGCCCGCCAGACGCTCGTGCGAGCGGCGGCGCCTCCTCCGAGAAGGTGACGAAGATCGACACCGGCCCACTCCTCGAGGCGGTGGCGGTGGAGACCGTGGTCTTCTTTGACGATCTCGATGTCGCCCGGGTAAGGCACGCTGCGCAGCGCGCCCGTGTCGTCGTAGGCCCACGCGTGGTACGGGACACAAGAAGCGGTCGACACTGCCGAACCCTTCGTCGAGCAGCAACGTGCCGCGGTGCCGGCAGACGTTCGACATCGCGCGCAGCGCGCCGTCTTTGCCGCGCATGACGACGAGGGGCTCGCCGCCGATCCGGACGGCGAGGTAGTCGCCCGCGTTCGCGAGGTTCGCGGCTGGGCACAGGGCGAGCCAGTCGCGCTGGAAGATGCGCTCCAGCTCGAGCTCGAAGACGTCGGGGTCGGAGTACGCGCCGAAGGGCAGAGCGCTCGCTTGGCCCGCTGAGACGGCGGTCTCGCGGCGGAGGTCGTCGAGCAGCCTGCTCACCACGACGCCTCCGCAGCCGGAGCGATCACTGCGTCGGCGAACGCCTTGAGCGCCGACCGCTCCAGCTCGTCGCCGAAGTAGCCGACGTGATGCCAGATGAAGATCTCGTCGATGCCGTAGCGCGCGACGATGCCGTCGACGTCTTCTTTCACCTGCTCCTTGCTGCCGCCGAAGATCCGGCCTTTGGGCACATGGTAGGGCGGGGCGTCGTAGGCGATGTCCCAGAGCTCGTCGAACATGCGGGTGTACTCGCGCGTCTGCTCCTCCGTCTCGCCGAGCACGAGCTGGCCGCCGATCGAAAGGAAGTCACGCGCCTCACCGGTGCGGCCGGCTTCTCGGGCGGCCTTCTGGCACTCCTCGAGGATGATCGGCATGAGCTCCTCCTTCTCCTGGGTCACGAACGACACCATCTTGCCGCCTTCGGCCGCCCAGAAGCGCGCCGTCTCCATGGAGTAGCTGAAGGGTGCGTACACCGGAGGGTGCGGCGTCTGCAGGGGCGCCGGTGTGATGCCGACCTTGCGCAGCATGCCGGTCTCGTCGACCGCGTCTTCCCCCCAGAGCTTGGTGGGGGCGAACTCCCACTCGACCGGCAGGGGGACCTTCCAGAACTCGCCCTCGTGGGAGGTGAGTGGATCGGTCCACAGCGACTTCACGAGGCGCCAGTTCTCGTACAGGGCGCGGCGATTGCGCTGATCGGCTTCGGACTTGTCGGACTCGGTCGACGTGATGTCGAGATGCTGGCCCATGGTCGCCGTCCACCGCGGCGTGTTGCCGCGCGAGAAGCCCGCGAAGGCGCGGCCGCCCGTCATGTGGTCGAGCATGGCGATGTCTTCGGCCACCTTGATCGGGTTCATGGCGGTCAGGTTGAGGCCGAGCTGACCGACGCGCATCGTCTTCGTGTGCTGCGCGATGTACATGTCCCACATGACCGGGTTGGTGGTGGCTTCGATGCCCTCCGCCTGCATGTGGTGCTCGGTGAGACAGAAGCCGTCGTAGCCGAGCTCCTCGGCGTAGACCATCTGGTCGCGCACGCGGTCCATCATGCGCTGGAAGCGTGCGGGCTCGCGGCCGGCGAGCGTGACCGACTCGCCGTGCTCGCGCATGAACGGGATGACGAGAAGGGTGTACTTCATGGGCTCTCCTCTCGCGGCCATCATCCGAGCCCGTCCAGAAGCGTGCGGAGCACCAGGCGGCTCGCCGACTTGGGTGCGATCTCGCCGTCCTGGGCAGCCCACCAGGCGGCATAGGTGAGCGAATCGATCGCCGAGACCACCCACTGTGTCGGCACGTCCGCGGCGATCGCGCCTTCCTCCTGGAGTCGGCCGACGAGCTCCCTGGCCTGACGGAGCTGACGCGCGTACCCTTCGCGGATCTGCGGGTCGTTCATGACGTCGGGCTCGGACCAGAGGAACCGGGATCGGTCGGCGCGAGGCACGACCCGGTCCAGGTACGCCTCGAGCTGGTCGCGCGCGGAGGGGCCGGCTTCGCGGGACGCGGCGATGGCGGCGTCGATCTCCGCCATGGCCTCGTCGGCGAGCGCCCTGAGGAGGTCGGCTCGGCTCGGGAAGTGGCGGTGAAGTGTCGCGCGGCCGACGCCCGCGCGCAGGGCGATCTCGCGCGTCGAAGCGCCAGGGTTCTGGGCCCAGACGGCGCTGGCGGCGTCGAGGATGGACTGCCGGCTGGAGAGTCGCTGTGGCCTCATATGAGACAAGAGTGTCTCATATGAGGCGTTCGAGTCAAAGGCGGAGGCCGACGCCAGCTAGCTGCTCTCGAGTTTCTGCTGCAGGCGGTTCATGCCGGCGATCCAGCGGTCGGGATCGGCGGTCTTCCCCTCCATCCACTTCTGCGCGAGATCGTCGGTGGTGATGAGGAAGCGTTCGTCGCGGATGGCGTCGGCGACCATCTGCGCGACGTCTTCCGGCTCCTTGATGTTGCCGGCGGCTTCTTTCGCCCAGTCGCTCTCGGTGTCGCCGAGCATGGGCGTGCGCACGCCGAGCGGGCAGAGGCAGCTGACCTTGATGCCGCGGTGTGCGTAGGTGAAGGCGAGCCACTCGGCGAGGCCGACCACCGCGTGCTTGGTGACCGCGTAATGCAGATTGCCGTGACTGGAGAGGATGCCGGCCATGGAGGACGTGTGCACGAGGTAGCCGGCGCCGCGCTCCAGCATGCCGGGCAGCACGGCGTGTATTGCGTGCACGTGGGCCATGAGGTTGATGTCCCACTGGCGCTGCCAGATGTCGAGGTCTTCGTTGAGGGCGTCGCCGCCCGGGGCGATGGCGGCGTTGGAGCAGAAGACGTCGATCGGTCCGTAGGCCTCTTCGGTCTGCCGCACGAGGTCGAAGACCTGCTCGCGATTCGACACGTCGCACGGGATGCCGAGCCCGCCCACATGCTCCGCCACGGCCTTGGCCCCGTCACCGTTGATGTCGGTGGCCACGACGCCCTTCGCACCGTCCGCCGCGAAGCGCTCGCACAGCGCTTTGCCGATACCGCTCGCGCCGCCGGTGACCACGACGACCTTGTCCTTGATGTCCATGGGGTCTCCTTTCGAATCAGGTCCAGAGCCAGCGCAGAGATTCGGCGAACAGTGAGCCCCCATGACGGAGGCTGTGGCCGCCTTCGCCGAGCTCGAAGCGCACGTCGTAACCCGCGAACTCGAGAGATGCGGCCATCTGCCGATTTGCGAGGGGCCAGTTGCCGAGGATGATGTCGGCGTCGCGTGCGCCGCTCGTGAGGAACACCCGGAGCGGCTTCCGCTCCGTCGCCCGGACCAGGTAGGGGTAGTTGTGTCCGCCCTTGATGTTCACGAAGGAGCCGCAGTGACTGAGCACTCGCCCGAAGGCGGTCGGGGCGTGCCACGCGGCGTTGAAGGCGCAGATCCCGCCCGAGCTGATGCCGCAGATCGTCCGCTCCGCTGGATCCTCCGAGAAGGTGACGTCGAGCTCGGACGCAGCGAACGGCAGAATCTCGCGAAGGAGGAAGTGGGCGTAGTCGCCGGTAACCGAGTCGTACTCGGTGCTGCGCTGGCTCAGATCGCCGGGCGCGGCTCCCTTCAGCTGGCCCGGATCGACGAAGACACCGACGGTGGGCGAGATCTCACCGCGGTGCAGCAGCGTGTCGAGCACCGCTGGCGCGCGCACGGCACCGTCTTCGGCCGCGTAACCGCTGCCGTCCTGAAAGACGATCACCGCCACGCGCGCGCCCGGCTCGAGGCCCGGCGGAGTGTAGAGATGGAGGGTCCGCAGCGTGTCGGGGTACACCTCGGCGCTCGCCCAGCCTTCGATGCGACGCACCGTGCCTCGCGCCACTTCGGTGGGGGGATTCGCTTCGGCGCAAGGCGTGTACTGGCGGTCCTCGGGCACATCGAGCGCGTCGAGGATCTCGCGGTTCGTGCGGCCGTTGACCGTGCCGTCCATGAACGGCTGGTGCAGGCCGAGCCGCTGGTAGTTGCGGCAGTCCATGTTGGCGGCGGCCGGGCGGCTGGCCCAGGCCAGCGCACCGAGGACGCCGGCAGTCGCCAGCTGACGACGCGAGACAGTGTCGCTCATCGGAGCCTCCGGTTGGTGGGCGGAGGCTGAGGCTACCTGAAGCCGGGTCTAGGGCGAGGCGCGCTCCACCAGGCGGGTGATCGAGTCGGAGCGGAGGCTCTCGAGGAGGCCGTCCGGATCTCCGTCGGCGGCTTCGCCGGCTCGGACCTCGATCCGATAGGCGCCGACCGATGTCGGTCCGGACACGATCTCGGCGCCCGCTCCCTGGAGGAACCGGCGGAGCTGGAGCTCCGTGACGTCGTCTTCGAAGACGACCGTGAAGTGACCCTCCTCGGAGACGACCGTCGCGGGATCGGAAGAGAGTGTCCGGAAGTCTGCGTCGGCTCGGCTCTGCATGCGCCCCTGCAGGACCAGGCCCGCGAGCACGAGCAGCAGCAGGCTCTGCATCATGACGAGGGTCCGGAGCCGGTTGCCCGAGCTCGGAGGCGGTGCGGCGGCCGCCCACGGCGGCGCTTCGTCGGCGCCTTCGGCGGGGGTGTCTGCGGGGAGGTGGGGACCCTCGACGAGGATCTCCTGGAGAGCGTCGAGCTCCTCGGCCTCGATCCGGCAGCGGTCGCATTCGGCCAGATGGGCCTCCACGGCGTCGCGCTCTCTCCCCTCCAGGGTGCCGTTGACGTACCACGGCAGGAGCTCGCGGAGCTGGTCGTGGTGGCGTGCCTCTTCGGGTGTCATGAGGTTCTCCTCCGGGGGGTTCCGCGCAGTGCGACGAGCACGCGCTTGAGGCGCTTGCGCGCGTGGAACATGCGGGTCTTCACGGTGTTCTCGGGGCAATCGACCACGCGCGCGATCTCGCGGTAGCTGAGGCCGTGAAAGAAGGTCAGCTCGATGACCGCCCGGTGCTCCGGGCTGAGCCTCTCGAGGGCGAGGTGGACTTCGCGCTGCCCTTCGGCGCGCGACAGGATGAGCTCCGGTTCTTCGGGGTCGACCGGAACGACGCTCTCCGTGAGCTCGTCTTCCGGGCGACGCTGCAGCCGACCGAGGCGCTTGAGGGCCGTCCGGTAGGCGATGCCCAGGATCCAGGAGGAGGGCCGCGAGTCGCCGCGAAAGCTGTCCGCCTTCTGCCAGACCACCATCATCGTGTCGTTCACGATCTCCTCCACGAGGTCGTGCCTCCTCGTCATACGGGAGACGAACCGCGAGACCTGGGGTTGGTAGCGCACGAAGAGCGTCTCGAACGCTGCACGCTCGCCGCGTGCCACGCTCTGCAGGAGGTCGTTCTCGTTCATCTCGTTCGGTGGCTCAGAAGGCCTCTCGAGCATGGGTACCTCGCGAGCAGGTTTCGGTTCAAGGGGATTCTCTCGCGCCCGGAATGCGGGGTCGACGTGGGACGTTGGGCGGGAGCGAAAGCCAACTGCGGGGGCGAGGGCGATCACCGCGGCGACTTAGGA
The DNA here is from genome assembly GCA_965223385.1 of Candidatus Multivoraceae bacterium. GTDB lineage: Bacteria > Acidobacteriota > Thermoanaerobaculia > Multivoradales > Multivoraceae > JBCCLJ01. The sequence continues at coordinate 216,065 of CBDCWR010000006.1, forward strand.
TGTGTCCATGGGGAGTGGGAGTCATCGAACGGAAGGGTGTGCGGTCGCGAGCCTTGCCGCGGCGCTGGTCCTCCTCGCGGCTCCGCTCGGGGCGCAGATTCAGCTGGACGCCTCTGCAGGCTCCGACTACGTCCATCGTGGCTTCTCCCGCTCGGGGGATCAGCTGGCGGCGAGTCTCACCCTGCGGGGCCAGCATCGGAGCGGCTTCTGGGGCGCCCTCGCCGGGTCGTCGGTGTCGTTCGACGCCGACGACGTCTACGCGGCGTCGAAAGACGTCGAACTGCGAATCAGTACGGGCTACACGACGGAGCTCACTCCGAGATGGTTCGGAACCGGGTACGTGACGCGCTACGAGTACCCGGGGGCCGGCGGACCTGCTGACGCCGCCTACTGGGAGCTCAGTCTCGCGGCCGCGTTCCAGGACTCCCTCCGCTTCGAGGTCTCGGGCACCGACTCGTACCTCGGTGGGGCGTCGAGCGCTCTGTTCACCGACGCCGCCGGCAAACTGCCGCTGCCGGCGGGGGTCGATCTGGAGCTTGGTGCCGGCCGAGCGCAGCTGTCGAACGACAGGAGCTACCTCTACGGACATGTCGCTCTGCTGCGCGGCCTTGGCCCCCGGCTGCGCCTCCAGGTTGGCCACTACTGGAGTGACGCTCCGGAGATCCGAAGGTGGGGAGAAGCCCTGGACGGAGACTGGATCGTGCGTCTCGGGTTGCGTCTGCGATGAGTCTGCCGTCTCGGCTTGAACCGCAGGGTCTTCGGGTGGCACCCACGGGTATGGCCGCCGTCGTTCCGCTGCTTCTGCTGCTCGCCCTGATGTGGGGTCCCATGCCCAGCAGCGCGCAGCCGCCTCCAGGCCGCGCCGCCATGGAGGGCGGCTTCGACCGAATGCTGGTCGTCACGTTCGTCCAGGGCCCCGTCGACGGGCCTGGCTCCGCGGGCTCCACCGAGAGCGCCTACGCGCCCCGCACCTACGTCTCGTCGGCGCGCGCGCGGCGCACTGCGACGCGCGTGGCGCGGGAGCTCGGCCTCGAGCGGGTCGACGCCTGGCCCATCCGCGCCCTGGGCGTGCACTGCGTCCTCTACCTCGTTCCCCCGGGCAGCGACCCGAGCGCGCTCCTGGAGCGACTTCGGCGCGATCCACGCGTCGAGTCGGCGCAGCCTCTGCAGCGGTTCGAGACCTACTCCGAGCCCCCGGGCGACCCGTACTTCGAGATGCAGCACGGCCTGGAGGCGTTGCGCGTTCCTTCGGTCCATGCCTACTCGCGAGGTGCCGGCGTCACGGTGGCGGTCGTCGACACGGGAGTCGACAGCTCGCACCCCGACCTGCGGGGCAACGTCCCTCTCGTGCGCGATTTCGTGACCGCACGAACGGGGCGCAAGGCCGTCCCCGAGGTGCATGGAACGGCGGTGGCGGGGGTGATCGCCTCCCGCGCCGGCAACGGTCTCGGCACGGTGGGCGTGGCGCCTCGTGCCCGCATTCAAGCCCTGCGGGCCTGCTGGGAGGAGAGCGGGCGCGGGACCTGCAGCACCTTCACTCTGGCCAAGGCCCTGGGCTTCGTGGCCGACGAGAAGCCCGACGTGCTCAATCTCAGCTTGTCGGGTCCGACGGACCCGCTTCTCGAGCGCCTCCTGCGCGAGGTGCAGCGCGCCGGCATCGCGGTCGTCGCCGCGCACGACGAGCGCAAGGCGTCGTTCCCCGCCTCGTCGCCAGGGGTCATCGTCGTCGGCTCCCAGACGGGGGCCGTCGCGGGCGCGGGGGTCGTTCACGCTCCCGGCACCGAGATCCTGGCTCCGGCTCCGGGGGAGCGCTTCGACTTCGTCAACGGCAGCTCGTTTGCCGCAGCGCACGTCTCGGGGGTTCTCGCGCTGATGCTCGAGCGCCGGCCGCGGCTCCGCCTCGACGAGATGCGAGAGGCCCTGCAGTCGACCGCGCGAGCCTCGGAGGCCGAGCCGGACGCGCGCCTCGTGGATGCCTGTGCCGCGCTCGGCGCGGTGGATCCGGAGGTGAGGTGTGAGCCTCCGACTCGCGCGAACGCCGCCCAGGAGCCTAAAATCAGTGCGCCAGATTCGTCTGAGCTCTCTGACTTCCTTCCGAGTGCTCCCTAGGAGCCTCCTGAAGCGCACGCTTCACTTCGTTTGAACCGCTGGCCGAGATCGCGGTACCCACGCGTGTATGGACGCGTTGCCCCGAAACTCCAAGGAGATCGTCTCGATGCATCACCGCTTCCGTCAATACATGCTGATATGCCTATGGATCTCTTTGGCGGCCACGCTGGTCCCCGTTGGCGCCGCCTGGGCCGAGAACCACGTCGTGGACGTGCAGGACAACTTCTTCAGCCCGTCGACGCTGACCATTCGCCAGGGTGACACCGTGACGTGGCGCAATCTGGGTGTCAGCGCGCACAACGTGAACGCCCCGGGTCAGTTCCGCTGCGCCAACGGGTGTGACGGCGAGGGCGGCAACGGCAACGCGTCCGCTTCGGCTTGGCAGTTCACACGGACCTTCAACGACGTGGAGACGATCAGCTACCGGTGCGATCCCCATTTCGCGATCGGAATGACCGGGACCCTGATCGTCGAGGCCGGCGCCAGCGCGAACAACGGAACGCTGGCGTTCGACTCCGCGACCACGGCGGTCGACGAAGACGCGGGTCAGGCTGCGGTCGGAGTCCGCCGCAGTGGCGGCACGGACGGGGCCGTCTCGGCTGACTTCACCACGTCCGACGGCTCGGCGGTTGCGGGTCTCGACTACACCGCCGTGACGACGACCGTGTCGTTCGCGGACGGTGAAGGTGGAGTGAAGACGGTGACAATTCCGATTCTCGACGATGCGGAGAGCGAGAACACGGAGATCATCGTGGTGGCCCTCGCGAGCCCGAGTGGCGGCGCCACCATTGGCGTGCCGGCGAGCGCAGCCGTGCGAATTCTCGACGACGATCAGGCGTCTCCAGGCGCCTTGCAGTTCACCTCACCGGTCGTCACCGGATCCGAGACCGATGGTCAGATCTCACTCGAGGTGGAGCGGACGGGTGGCTCCGACGGAGCGGTCTCCGTGTCGTATGCGGCCTCGAGCGGCTCCGCCGAGGAGGGCTCCGACTTCCAGACCACGACGGGGCAGCTCGACTGGGGTGACGGGGACACCTCGAACCAGCAGATCGACGTTCCGGTCACGGACGACTCCGAGGAGGAGGGTGTCGAGACGTTCTCGGTGGCCCTCAGCAACCCGACGGGTGGTGCCTCGCTGGGCGCTCAGAGTACGGCGACGGTCACGCTCACGGACGACGACGCCACCGGGTGTGTGCCGTCCGCCACGACACTGTGCCTCGGAGCCGGCAGCCGTTTCGGCATCGATGTCGACTGGAGGATCTTCGACGGCAGCACGGGTGTGGGGCAGACGATCGACATCGACAAGACCGACTCCGGCCTCTTCTTCTTCTTCGACGAGAACAACGCGGAGGTGCTGATCAAGGTGCTCGACGGCTGTGCGATCAACGGCCACTACTGGGTCTTCTTCGCGGCCACCACGGACGTGGAGTTCTCGCTGACGGTCACCGACACGCAGACCGCGACGTCGAGGACCTACGTCAACCCGCTGGGCCAGCCCGCGAATGCGGTCACGGATACGTCCGCCTTGGAGGTCTGCCCGTAGCCACGAACAGATTTGCACCGCCGCTCGGCGTGTCTCAACGCGTCGCGGACTCGGGATTGGTGTGCTGAGGGAGCGTGTCCCGCAGCGCGGTCTGGGTTCGCTGAGATGCGCCGAGCGGCGGCCGCAATATCCGCACCGCGCCATGGAGTGTCGTGCGTCAGCCGCCAGGCGGCGCGTCGAACGGCCGGCCGCGGTGCCCCTGCCGCTCGAGGGCCACGAGGTGCGGCATGGCACGCTCCTGGAACGACGCGAAGTCGCGGCTCTCGGGCGGTGACCATACGACCTCCGCGAGCGCGAGCATCCGCGGGAGCACCATGTACTCGACGTGGTCCCACGTCTTGATGTACTCCGTCCACACGTTGCCCTGCGCTCCGAGGATGTGCTGTGCGGCCTCGGCGGACAGCTCGGTGGGAACGGGCTCGAACGCGTAGACCTTCTCCACCGGCAGATCGCCGCCGATCGCGAGGGGCTCAGCCTCGGGATCGCCCTGGTAGTAGTCGAAGTAGCAGTGGCTGGTGGGCGTCATCACGACGTCGTGGCCCATGTTGGCGGCGACGATGCCACCTTCCATGCCGCGCCACGACATCACGGTCGCCTGCGGTGCCAGGCCACCCTCGAGGATCTCGTCCCAACCGATGAGACGGCGGCCCTTGGACACGAGAAACGCCTCGATGCGGCGGATGAACCAGCTCTGCAGCTCGTCCTCGTCGGCGAGGCCTTCGCGGCGGATGACCGCCTGGGCGACCTCGCTCTCCTCCCACCGTTTCTTCGGCGCCTCGTCGCCGCCGATGTGAATGAGCTCGCTCGGGAAGAGATCGAGAACCTCGGTGAGCACGTTCTCGAGGAACTCGAATGTCTCTTCCCGGGGGCAGTAGATGTCGTCGTGGACGCCCCAGATCGTCGACACCTCGAACGGACCCTCGGTGCAGGCGAGCTCGGGGAAGGCTGCGAGTGCGGCGCGCGAGTGGCCGGGCATCTCGATCTCGGGGATCACCTCGATGTTGCGCGCCGCGGCGTACGCGACGATCTCGCGCACCTCGTCCTGCGTGTAGAAGCCGGCGTGGGGTGTGCCGTCTCCGACAAAGGGGTCGAAGTTCTTCTCGAGGATCGTCTCCTTGCGCACGCTGCTGATCTCGGTGAGCTCCGGGTACCTCTTGATCTCGATGCGCCAGCCCTGATCTTCGGTGAGGTGCCAGTGAAAACGGTTGAACTTGTAGCGGGCGAGGAGATCGAGGTAGGTCTTGATGTCCTCCGGCGGGAAGAAGTGGCGTCCCACGTCGAGGTGCATGCCGCGGTAGGCGAAACGGGGCTCGTCCTCGATGCGGCCGCGTGGGAGCGCTGCCTGGACCCCGTCGCTGGCCTGGGCGATCAGCTGCCGCAGGGTCTCCAGCGCGTACTGGGCGCCGGCGCGTCCGGGCGCGGAGACCAGCACACGGTCGAAGCTGATCTCCAGAGCGTAGAGCTCCCACTGGGGCCCTACCGCGACGCCCGAGGCGAACGTGCCACCGGCCGTGGTCCCCACGTCCACTTGCAGCACGGTCGTTCCCTCAGGGGGCGGGACGCCGAGATGGGCCCGAGCGGTCTCCGTGGAGATGCCCGTTTCGCGCTCCACGTCGTGGAGGAACCGCCGGACCGTTTCGACGATCTGGGAGTCGCCTCCCCCGATGTCCACCCGCACGTCGTCGGTCCATACGGTCGCTGAATCGTCCCTGAGCGTGACGCGTTGGGGAGCCGGAACGAGATGCTGCAGATCTCCGCCGGGAGTCTCGAGCCCAGGAGCGTCGTCGTCGACGACGTGCTTCGCGGTGCGATCGTCCGCACAGGACGCGAGAAGCAGACCGAGCAGGGGGAGTAGGGCGCAACGCGTCGATGGCTTCATCTGAGGTCCTCCGACCGAGGAGCCAGCTGAAGGTCGACGACCGCGATGCGGAGGCGTGGCCACCTCACATCGGCGGCGCTGGCACCAGGCGCACGTCAGCGCCAGGCTCATCCTGTCAGGAGCGGCGACCGTGGTCCCGGACCGCGGCCGCCGCGGGCGAGGCTACTCGCAGGTCGCGAACGCGTCCGTGTCGGTGATCGCGTTGGCGGGCTGCCCCAGAGGGTTGGTGTAGAGGTTGGTCGTGCCCGACTGCGTGTCCTCGACGCGCAGCGAGAACGCAACGTCGGTGGTCGCGGCGAAGAACACCCAGAAGCGGTCGTTCACGGCGCAGCCGTCGAGCACCTTGACCAGCATCTCCCAGTTGTCCGGATTGAAGAAGAAGAAGAGCCCGGAGTCGTCCGAGCTGAAGGGCGTGACCATGCCGAGGCCCGAGTTGCCCGCGACGCTCCAGGAGACCTGCGTGCGGAAGCGGTCGCCGTTCATGCAGAGCGTACTGCTGTTCTCCACGCAGGGGCCGCTCTCGTCGGGGAACATCGTGATCGACACGGGGTTGGACGGGACGGACGCGCCCGCACCGTTGAACGATCGGATCTCGAGGTCGTAGGTGGCGCCTGGCGTGAGGCCCGTGAGGTTGGCCGAGGTCTCGCCCGCGCCGACCGTGCCCATCGAGCTGAAGTCTGTCTCACCTTCCATCTTGGCGAACACCTCGAAGCCGTCCTCGTTGCCGGAGGCGTCGGTCCAGAAAGCCGTGGCCGTGTCGGCTCCGGTGACGTTGGCGCTGGCCCGGGTGGGTGCTGCGGGGGTCCCTTCGCCGCCCCCGACACCACCGCCGCCGCCGCCGCTGTTGGCCGTGCAGGTGACCCGAATGGTGTAGTCGCCGAACGTCTCCGTGGCGTTCGCAACGGCGACGGTGTAGGTGCCGGCGCTGGGGAGCGTGACGTCCACGCTGTTGCTCGAGCCGATCAGGCCGACGGAGCTGCTGCCGACCTCTGTCAGCTGGTCCTCCTCCGTGGCGTCGCCGGTGACCACGACGATGGTCGGCGGGAAGTCGCTGTTGGTCACGCTCACGCTCAGAGCACCTGCGGCGGCCTCGACCACGTGGCGATTCGCGCGGGTGCCGGGAGGAAGGGGGGATCCGAGGGCCGCGTCCGGTGGATCCCACGACGCGGCCGAAAGCGTCGGATTCTGTGTCTGGTTGCAGTTGATCGTGCTGTCCCCCGGCTCGGCCAATCCTTGACGGAGGACGTCCAGGTTCGACGCGGCAGCGGCGGGTGAGGCGACAAAGGCCACGAAGGCCAGTACGAGGCAGCCAGCCCCCGCTCGTCCGAGTGTTGTTGGCTTGCTCATGGAAAACCCCCTTCTAGTTGCCTGTGTGAGATCGAGCCCATGCGGGAACGAGCATCGCGTCGTCCGACCTCGCGCTTGCGTCGACGCGAGACGACGGACCCCTCTCCTTGTTCTACGCGAAGCAGGCTCCGGTGGCGACGACGAACTCGCGGATGATTCTGCCGCCTCCGGCTCCGTGGCTCGGCGCGACGACGTCTCCGCCATCGCGCCGCAGAGGCGCGGCCGACGACTCGTCGGGCGGGACGGCGGTGTCGAGGTCGAACGGCCGGCCCGGAACATTGCCGGCGAGGTCCTCGACGCGGGGGTCGATCTCGAGCCGGTACTTCGTGGACGGCCGCCAGGGCTGGTCGGCATGGAAGCTCCAGGAGCGCCCGTCGCTTGCGGGCCGTGATGCGCCGGCAACGAGGTCGTCCGCCCTGCGAACCCGGAGCGCACCTCGCAGGATCTCGCGGTCGAGTCGCTCGTCGAAGGCGACGGTGAGAGGGTCACCGGCGCACGACGGTGGAGTGAGCCGCCAGCGCTGCGGTTCGGGTGAGGTGCGGTCGGTCGGGCCCACGGTGTAGGTCGCTTCGAACACGCTCTCGAGCGGTGCGCCCGTTGCGGCGCGGAGATCCTTCGAGATCTGCAGGCGTACGGTGTCTCCGGGTCGCAGCACGGGGCCAAGTGTCCGACGCGGCCCGACGTTCCTCTTGACGCGGCCCGGATGCACGAAAAGCGTGAGTCGCGTCGCGTCGCCGCTCCACAGGCCCTCGGGAATGTCGACGAACGCCTCTTCGATGGTGGAGCCGTCCTCTCGGTGGAGGCTGACGTTTTGGGCCACGTCGCGCGCGCGCATCGGCTGGTCGAACGAGACGTACATGCGCAGGAGGTTGGCGGGAACTCTCGCCCCCGGGGGCGGCCAGACCTCGGCTACCCGGGGGCGTGACGGCGGGCTCGTCGTCGGCTGCGGGTCGAAGACGCGCGAGATGACTCCCGGGCCGGTCGGGAGCAGCTCACGCACCGCGGGCCAGGCGTCGCGGAGTGCGGCCAGCTCGACGCACGCTGTGTAGGTGAGGTGGGGATCCAATGGGAAGCGAGGCACGAACACGAGCTGATGCTCCCGCAGCTCGACGCGCCCGAGCACTCCGGGTTGGCCCTCGGGATTCGAGCAGCCGGTCTCGACGTCCACGGCCCCCGTCCACACCGCAAAACCGCCTTCGAGTGCGTCCGCTTGGATCTCGAGCCCCGCTCCGCGCCCAGCCAGGGGCCCGAAGGCCAGCTCGGCTGGCTGCGTGTCCAGAAGCTCCAGAGTGGGTGGGTCTGTGGCGGTCTGCGCCGCACCCTGCCGGCCCTCACAGGCGAGCAGGGTGAGACACAGGCCGATCCACCAGAAGCCGCGGAGAGCAGCCAGGTCAGACGCGCCGCAGGGGCGAGGTGCTGAGGTCGAGCGAGCCGCTCGGCATGCGCTGGAGCATCACCAGGTGCCCGTCACCGAGCATGTCGAGCTGCTGAATTCCGGTGCCGGAGCGCTTCAGGTGCTTGACGCCCGCGGCGTACTGCTCGGGCTGCTCGATGATCTCGCCGTCGAACGCGGCGATGTCTTTCGTGTCCACCACGATCAACGGCAGGTTGCTGTTCGCGATGATCACGCGGTCGGTGGAGTCACCTTTCGCCACCACCATGTCGAGCGGGTAGTTGCCCGAGCCGAACTCGGCGATGGTGCGGCCGCGCAGGTGCCCCTTCGTTTCGAGGTCCTTCACCTTGAACAGCGAGAGTGGCGTGCAGAGGTACGCCGCGAAGATGTGCTGTTCGCCACCCAGGTCGTAAGGCACGAACGTGCGGATGGGTGCGTGCGTCTCGTAGGTGCCGTGTGCGCCGTGGTAGATCTCGAGCGTGGTGGCCTTCGTGCCGTCCTGGAACGGCAGCGGTACGCGCCACAGGGCCGACGCGAACTCCTCGTTCGAGAGGCCAGCCACGAACAGCGTGCCTTCCGTGTACGCCATGTCGGTGATCGTGTCGGTGCGCAGGCTCAGACCCTTCATGAAGGGGTGGTCCTTGTCCGACGCGACCGGGTTCGGCAGCTCGACGCGCGCGAAGCGGACGTCGTCGAGAGAGAACTCGTCGATGGAGCCGTCGGCGCTCACGGTGAGCAGAATGCTGGCGTCGGCGACGTGGTTCGGCAGCTTCCACACCGAGTCCCAGGCGCCTCGACCACGGGACACCGACAGGAAGACCTGCTGCGTGATGGGGTGCACGGCGAGGTCGTGGATCATCACGTCCTTCGCTTCGGCGCCGATCCGGGCTGCGATCTTGCCCTCGATGTCGGTGACCTGGATGGGCGTGGTCTCGGCGGGTGCACTCCCACCGGTCGCGACGGCAAACACGGCGCCGCCTTTGCTGTCGCCGAGGAAGAGGGTGCCGTCCGGCGCGAACGACAGGACGCTGATGGAGAGCGGCTCGGCCTTGCCGGGCCGCAGGGACGCGGCGAGGTCGGAGTCGGCGTTGGTGCCGGCGGCCGGCGTGGTGAGAAAACCCCCGGCGACGACGATGGCGACGAGGCAGGCGACGCCTGCGGCGAGGAGTGCTGCGATGCGCTTCACGAGGAGCTCCTTGAGTGCGGTTCGTGGGATCTGCAGTGGTCTTGTGCCAAGGATACGACGGCGCGGGTCTTCGCGGTGTGGAGAGGGGCGAGTGGCGTGTGGCATGCTGAAGGCTTCTCCCACTGCCAGCGAGCCCGCCCGTCATGACTGCCATCGCGTTCGACGTCCCTTCGGAGATCGAGGCGGCGACCGAAAGAATCCTCGACTTCGCGGAGCGTGAGGTCATCTCTCGTCACGAGAGGTACTCCGAGCTGCTCGAGGATCCGCGCCGCGTGCACCGGGAGGACGGCGCGCTCAGCGACGAGGTCCTCCAGCTCATCGGCGAGGTGCGGCGTGCAGCCGCGGCCGAGGGTCACTACCAGCTGTGTGTGCCCAAGGAGCTCGGTGGGGGCGGCCACGGGCACCTGGCGTACTACCACGCATGGCAGGCGCTCTTTCACCGCTGCGGTCCCAAAAACTGGCTGATGCTGTACGCGCTCGCGCACTGGGCCTTCGGCCCGAGCCGCCTCCTGGAGAAGATCACCCCCGAGGCGCGCGAGCGTGTCCTCGAAGGGCTCATGAACGGCACGGAGTCGATGTGCTTCGGGCTGACGGAGCCGGAGGCGGGCTCGGATGCGAGCCGGCTGCGCACCTCGGCGGTGCGCGACGGCGACGCGTGGCGCATCGACGGCGGCAAGATCTGGACGAGCAACGGTGGCCTCGCCGACTGGTGCATCCTGTTTGCGGTCACGGACCATGGTGCTCTGCGGGCGGGGAGAGGGGGAATCACCGCGTTTCTCGTGCGCACCGACGCGCCAGGCTTCGAGCGGGTGCGCACGCTCAAGCTCTTCGGCCACCTCGGCAGCGACGAGGTGGAGCTGCGCTTCCAGGGGCTCCGGGCGGAGCCCTGGCAGATCGTCGGCGAGGAGGGTCGTGGCTTCTCGGCGGCGCTCTACGGCGTTTCGCTGGGCCGGGTCTACAACTCGGCGCGCGCCGTGGGCTACGGCCGGTGGGCCCTCGAGCAGGCGCTCGACTACGCGAACGAGCGCGAGGCCTTCGGCACCACGATCTCCTCCTTTCAGGGCGTGACGTTCCCGCTGGCCGAGTCGGCGGCGGAGCTGCACGCAGCGCACCTCATGGGGCTGAATGTCGGTGCGCTCCTCGACCGCGGCGAGCGTGCGGTGAAGGAGCTCAGCATGACCAAGGCCTACTCCGTGCAGGTCGGCGTGCGTGCGGTCGATCGCGCCATGCAGACGCACGGAGGCCGCGGCTTCACGAACGAGCTCGGCCTCACCGAAGCCTGGCGGTTCCTGCGCGTGGTCAACGTCGCTGACGGCACGAACGAGATCCTGAACCGGACCGTGGCCCAGCGGCTCCTCAAAGGAGATCGCGACCTGTAGGGCTCGACCGGCGTACCTGGGCGGGCGATGCCGTCTACTCGGTTACTCGGTGCGGAGCGCGACGATGGGATCGGTGCGCCCCGCGCGGAGCGCGGGGACCGCGGCCGCAACGATCGCGACGAGCATGAGCGCTGCTCCAACCGCGACGTAGGGCCCGGCTGTCGAGGGTGACAGCCCGAAGAGTAGCCCCTCGGCGAGCCGCGACGCTGCCAGCGCCACGGCCAGGCCGACACCCACACCGCACGCCCCGAGGGTGACTGCAGCACGGAGGAGGAGTGCCGCGAGCTGGCCCGGGGCTGCGCCCACGGCCGAACGGATCGCCAACTCGCCGTGACGCTCGCTCAACCAGAGGACGAGCGTGGAGTACAGGCCCACGACGGCGAGGAGCAGAGCGACGGCCCCGAGACCACCCAGGAGAGAGCTCGCGGCACGCGGCCCCCACAACGAACCGTCGACCCAGTCGGACCATTGGCCGGCGGCAACGGAGCGATCGGGTGTTGCGCGTTGCAGCATCTGCTCGAGCTCTCGGCGCGCAGCGGCGGGTGCACCGCGAACCCGGACCGTGAGCACGACCTGTTGCGACTCGAACCGCTGCGAGAGCGGATAGTAGACCTGCGCGTTGGCCTCCTCGTCGACCTGCCTGAGCTTGGCGTCCGCGACGACGCCGACGACCACGCGGTCTTCGTCGATCAGCTCCACCCGCCGGCCGAGGGCACTCTCCCCCGGCCAGGCTCGATCGGCGAACGTCTCGCTCACGACCACCACCCGTGTCGAGTCCTCATGATCGCCTGAGGTGAAACCGCGGCCCGAGAGGAGCGGGGTGCCGAGCACGTCGAAGAAGTGCTCGGACACGCCGTTCGCTGAGCTCATGATGAACTCGTCGTCTCCCCTCCCGTCCGGGATCACGCGCGAGTAGACGGTGGCACCGAAGTGCATCGTGCTCAGGGCGGCGGACTCGACGGCCGGATGATCACCGACCAGATCGAGGAGCCGCGGCATCGTCGCCCGGACATCCTGCGCGCGCTGGGTCGACTTGCTGAAGTCGTAGCCAAAGAGCAGCAACCGCTGAGGCTCGAAGCCCAGGGGGATCGCCCTCAGATTGCGAAGGGAGGTGAGGGCCAGTGTCGCACCAACCAGCACAACGGCTGCGATCGCGATCTGGGTACCCACGAGAACGCTCCTCGTGGTGCGCCGTCGTCTGGTCGAGCCGGGTGAGCCGAGGGTTCTCGCTCGTGCGGCGGCCAGTGCGGGGAGGGCGGAGGCAGCGAGGAGCGCGATGGCTGCTGTGGCAACCGAGACCAAGATCAGGGAAGGCCCAGGCGCGATGTCCATCGCGTCCTCAGTTACCAGGGGCGGTCGCAGAGACCATAGGCGCTGGAGGAGAACCACCGCGAGCGGGACAGCCAGCGCGAGCGCAAGAGCTGCGACCGCCGCCGACTCGGCTGCCTGCAGCTTGACGAGGTCTCTCCCCCTTGCGCCGAGAGCCCGACGGAGCGCGAGCTCGCGGGATCGGCGCAGCCCTCGAGCGAGGAGCAGATGACTGACGTTCGCGCACGTCAGGAGGAGCACGAGAGCGCCAGCAACGGCGACCAGCCATGCCCCGCGACTCTGGTTCTCGCGCAACACGCGAGCACCCTCGAGGACAGGTGTTGCACCCACCCGGAGTCGGCGATCCCAGCGAGATTCGATTGCGGCCAGGCCGGCGAACCTCGTGGAGGCCAGCCGGGCCTCGAGGCTCGCCATCGTCGTGCCGGGCACCAAGCGAGCGAGCGCGGTCATGCGATGACCCGGGCTGGTGTCTGCGGCAGTCGGGTCGATCGTGGGGAGCATCTGCTCTTGCAACCAGACCACGTGCGGGTCGCGCCAACGGTGGATCCCCTTGAACGCCGGCTCGGCAACGCCCAGAACCTGGAAGGGCTGCGCGTCCAAGAGCACGGTCTGGTGCAGGATTCCCTCGTCCGCCCCGAACCGCGTACGCCAGAGTGCGTGGCTCAAGACGACACCACCTCTCACCTCGTCGTCCGTTGCAAAGAACCGTCCGAGCTCGGGTCGCACGCCGAGGAGGTCGAAGAACCCCGGCGCAACGGCGTCCGCCTGGACGCGACGCGTGATCCCCGCCCACTTGAGCCCCACGGACCAGACGGATCGAAACCCCGTCACCTCCGCGACCCCGTCGAGGGATTCGGCGGTCGTGGTCCAGTCGGTCCCCTCGAGTGGGCCGAAGGTCCGCCCAGAGCTGACGTCGAAGAGCTCGATCCGCACCACCTGTCGGGGCTCGGCGATTCCCAGGGGCGCTGCGTAGACTTGGAAGAGAGCGTGGACGATCGCAGCGTTGACCCCAACTCCCAGGGCCAGCGAAGTGACGGCCGCCAGGACGAAAAGTGGGCTCTGGCGGAGCCGACGAACCACGAAGCGTGCGCTGCTCATGACGGTTCCGCTAGCCTACGACAGGGGTGCGTGAGATCTGATGGACGCGAAGTTCCTGCCAGCCGTGGCCGCCATTCGAGCGGGAACGCCGTCCGCTCTGGCCGCCGTCCTGAAGGTGGCTCCCGGTCTGGCCCGTGAGCGGTCCTCGGAGAGTCACCCGACCCTGCTGCAGTGTGTCGTTCTCGACGCTGCCGAGCGCCCGGCGGAGGTCCAGATCGAGATGGCGCGGATCCTCCGGGATCTGGGAGCATCACTCGACGAGCCGCTGATCGCGGCGGCCAGCGTCGGGAACGTCACCCTCGGTGCGTGGCTCCTCGACGAGGGTGCGGCACTCGACGCCACACGAGCCTCGAACGGATGGTCGCCGCTCGAGGAGTCGCTCTACTGGGACCAGCCCGCCATGACCGGGCTCCTCCTCGAGCGTGGAGCGCAGGTGGCGACGCTCCGTGCTGCGGCAGGGCTGGGCCGGGTCGAGCGGATGCTCGACTTCTTCGACGGTGACAACGTTCGGCCCGATGCCGGCGGACTCCGATCGCCGTTTGGGGACGTCGATCTCGGCGGCGCGGACGTGCGTCAGCACGTGCTCGACAACGCGCTCGTCTACGCCGCGATGGGCGGTCACGTGGGCGCGGCCGATGTGCTTCTCGAGCGCGGCGCTGCGGTGAGCGCTCTCCCTGTAGGGTTCCACTACCGCGGCTCCGCTTTGCACTGGGCCGCCATCCGGGGCCACGCTCCGATGTGCGAGGCCCTGGTTGCGCGCGGGGCCGACCGCAACCTGCGCGATCTCACTGTCGAGCAGACTCCGGCCGACTGGGCGGCCCACGGCGGCCACGAGGAGCTCGCCGCCGCGCTTCGCTGAGGTCGATCGAGACGTTTCTATGGGGGCGCGTCGCTGCGTGCCTTCGACGAGCCGAAAGGGAGCGCCAGCAGGCGCGGCAGGCCGCGCGGCTCCGGCTGAGCGAGCTCGGGAACCCCCAGCACCATCGCCTCGTGCCCGTCGCGCGGCTGGGCGCGGTACGTACCGAACAGCCGGTCCCACCACGGCACGTTGAAGCCGAAGTTCCGGTCGGTCTCGTCGCGATGCACCGAGTGATGGACACGATGCATGTCGGGGGTCACCACGAGCAGCCGGAGCACGCGGTCGATCGCGGGCGACAGACGCAGGTTCGCGTGGTTGAAGAGCGAGGTCACGTTGAGGAGCACCTCGAACAGCATCACCGCCAGTGCTGGTGCTCCGAGGGCCAGGATCACGGCGGCCTTGATGCCGAACGAGAGCAGCACCTCGATCGGGTGGAAACGCACCCCGCTGCTGGCGTCGAGGTCCTGGTCGCTGTGATGGACCATGTGGAGGCGCCAAAGCCAGGGGACACGATGGAAGGCCACGTGCTGCAGGTAGATCGCGAGGTCGAGTAGCACGAGGCTCACGAGCACGCCGGCGACGGAGCCGAGGCCCGTTTGCCTCAGGAGGCCCCACGCACGATGCTCGGTGGTGAGCGCGACGCCTGTGAGCGCCACGGGTACCACGAGGCGCGTCAGCGCCGTGTTCAGGAGAGACAGACCCAGGTTGGCGATCCACCGCGGGGCGCGCGCCTGCGTGCGCGCCTTCCGCTCGAAGACGTGCTCGCCGAGGACGACAACCACGAGCACACCTGCGAAGACGCCAAGACGTACCGGTCCCTCCTCCGCGAGGAGCCAGTCGCCAGGCACCTAAGACGCCTCTTTGGCGTCCTTGTCCACCGCTCCGTGCTCTTCGGCACCTTCGAGGAGCGCAATCATGCGGGTCAGGGTCTCCCGCTGGCCGTCCACATCGTGAGGGCGGCCCACCGTGGCGCCGATGTTGAGGCGTCGGATCACCTGGCGCGGCGGGCTCGACGGGCTACTGAGTGCCGGCATCACGCTCACCAGAACGCTCGGGATTCCTGCGTCTTCGAGGCCGCGCGCGATCAGACTCACGGTCTGATGGCACACCGGTCACGAGGGAACCAGCAGGGCGGCCTGGACACCGTCCTGGCGGAAACCCTCCACGATCGTCGGGATCGTCTCCTCGAGGAGCGGCGCGACGTTGGGCTGCAGGCCCATGAGGACCCAGGTGTCGTCGGCGAGCGAGCCGATGGTGCCGTCTGCCACCAGCTCCTGGAGCCGGTCGAAGGGCAGGTTGGCGTTCATGTCCTCTTTGGCGAACCGATGGTCGTAACCGGGGTGGTTGATCTGCAGCTTGCTGCGATCGACGTCGAGAGGGATTCGCCGGATCTGAGGCACCTCGTCGCCGAAGGTGGGGTAACCGCGCATCGGCTCCTGCTCCCCGTCGACGGAGTAGCCGCCGGTCGTGACGAGGCCAAACCGGGTCTCGCTCGCGGGCTGCGCGAGCTTGGCGAACGGCTTGCTCTCGGTGGTGTACCAGGGGTAGCTGGCAAATGCCTCCTTGGCCTTGCCGCCAAAGATCATCGACTTTGCTTCGACGGCCCAGGCTTCGAATCGGGGCGTCCAGGCTTCGAGGTTGCCGGTATCGCTCATGAGAGGTCCTCTCGGGTGAGTTTGCGTGATCCTCTCACAGCGATTGAGACACCTCGGCGGGGTCGACGGGCCCGCGGGTGGGAGCCGAGGAGCCTAGCCCTTGACCGTCCAGCCTTTCGTGCGGAGCGTCTCGCGGACGCGCTCCCGGTGATCGCCCTGGAGCTCGATCCGATCGGCCCCGGCCTTCCCGCCGGTGGCGCAGGCCGACTTGAGCTCTTTCGCCACCTTCGTGAGGAACGCCTTGTTCTCGGGCAGGCCGTCGATCACGGTGACCGTCTTCCCGCCCCGTCCGGCCTTCTCGATCCGCAGCTTTGCCGTGATCTTGTCGGGTACCAGCGCCCCTCCGCGGCGGCACGTGCAACGCTGCAGCTCCTCGCGGCACTTCGGGCACAACGGTCCTCGCTCGGTGGAGTAGGCGAGCTTGCTGCGGCGACACATGGCGCGTCCAGGCTACGACGGCGTGCGGCGCTTCGCTAGGGTGGCTCCATGAGAGAACTGCCGCTTGCCCTGCTCGTCGTTCTGGTCGCGTGCACCCCGAGCGAGGTGCCTGCCGAGCCTCCTGCTCCGCCCCACGATCCGATCGTGGAAGATCCGGAGTCGTTCGACGCCGAGTTCCCCGCCGAGATCCGCAACGTCGAATTCCCGAGCGGCGGCGACCTGCTCAACGGCATCGTGTACGTCGCCCAGGGGGCCGGGCCACATCCCACCCTGGTGCTCCTGCACGGCCTTCCCGGCTTCGAGCGCAACCTCGACCTGGCGCAGGCCGTGCGGCGCGCCGGTTGGAACGTGTTCTTCTTCCACTACCGCGGTGCGTGGGGCAGCGGGGGCATCTTCAAGCTCGCCCACCTGCCGGAAGACGCCCTCGCCGCTGTCGCACTCGCGCGTGACGCCGAGTTCGCAGCGACGCATCGGGTCGATCCGCAGCGCGTCGCGCTCGCCGGCCACAGCGGTGGCGGTTGGGCGACCATGATGGCCGGCAAAGACCCGGCCGCACCCGGCTGCCTGATCTCGATCGCCGGTGCGCACGCGTTCAGCGCGTCTCCCATGCTCGAGTCGGAGGAGGGTCGTGCGCAGGGAGCCGCGCTCCTCGACACCTGGACCGCGCCCTTGGCGGGCACGTCCGGCGCAGCTCTGGTCGAGGAGCTCGTTGCGCATGCCGCCGACTGGAGCCCGGTCGACCGCCCCGAAGGCTACGACGGCAAGCGCATTCTGCTGGTCGGAGGCACTCGGGATGCCGACACGCCGCTCGACGTGAACCACGCGCCCCTGTTCGAGGCCCTGACCGCGCTGGAGATCGAGGTGGAGGAGAAGGTGTTCGAGAGCGACCACTCCTTCTCGGACCGGAGGATCGCGCTCGCCCGGACCGTGGTCGAGTTCCTCGATCGCTGTATGGACTAGGTCCGCTCGGACACGGTTTCTCGGGCCGATGGACCGGAACGTCACTTCGGCGCGGGGAGCTCTCGGAAGGCCTTGCCCGACTTTTCGATCTCCATCCGCGTCCCGTCGAGCACGTCCTGCGCCAGGATCACGTGGTCGCCGCCGCGCGCTGCCGTCTGCAGGCAGGCGTAGTGGACGATGTTGACGATGCTGCCCCCGGCGAGCTCGTAGGCCGAGAACTCCCGGGCCAGGTCGCGATCGTCTTCGAAGCGCACCGCGGCAGGGAAGAGGAGGCGCCAGATCGTCTCGCGCTCCTCGCGGGAGGGAAAGGGGAATCGAATCACCTGGTTGAAGCGTCGGAGGAACGCCTCATCGAGATTGGCCTTGAAGTTGGAGGCCAGGATAACGAGCCCGTCGAAGTCTTCGACCCGCTGCAGTAGATAGCTGGCCTCCTGGTTCGCGTACTTGTCGTGCGAGTCCTTCACGTCGGTGCGCTTGCCGAACAGCGCATCCGCCTCGTCGAAGAACAGAATCCAGTCGCGACTCTGCGCACGGTCGAAGAGCGCAGCGAGGTTCTTCTCCGTCTCGCCGATGTACTTCGAGGTGACCATGGAGAGGTCGACCCGGAAGACCCGCCGCTGCGTGTACTTGCCGAGGAGCTTGGCGGCGAGTGTCTTCCCGACTCCCGGGACGCCGTGAAACAGGCACCGGTAGCCCGGTGCGAGCTTGGCACGCATGCCCAGGTCGTCCATGACGACGCGGCTGTGCTCGATCCAGGTACGAATGCCCTCGAGATGGAGGCGAACGTCGTCGGGGAGGACCAGGTCGCTCCACTCGAGTTCGGTGTGGATCTCCTTGGCTGGAAACTCCGAGCCGAAGGCGGGAGTGGCGATGTGTCCGAAGGTGAACAGCTCGACATAGTCGCGATCGAGGACGAGTCGGCCACTCAGAACCGGCTCGCCGTCGGCGGCGGGCTCGAGCTTGACGATGCCGCGCGTGCTGAGCCGATGATCCGGCAGGAACAGCGACTGCACCTCGAAGCGCCGGTCGAGATCGTCTCCCGCGAGCAGGAACACGGCCGTCTCGCCGGTGGGCACGAAGACACGGTTCTCGTCCCGTCGACCACCAATCTGTGGGAAGTCACCTTCGGCCGGGAGCAGCTCCTGGAGGAGCCCGTCGATGAAGCTCGGGGCAACGTGCGGCACGAGGGCGAGGAGCACCACGACGTACTCGTCGAGCGTCGGCTCGTGCTCTTCGATGAATCTGGAGAACGCCGAGGCGTCGCCGAAGTAGCCGAGCTCCGGTAGCTCCACCGGAGCGGCGTCCTCCGGGTCCCCGAACATCTCGCTGCAGCGTGCCCGGATCAGGCGCTCGAGAAAGCCGAGCGCGTGCTGGACGTTGTCCGCGTTGCTCGAGGGCAGGAGGCTCGGGTCGGCCTGCGCCGGCGGCTCCGTTGCGACGTCGCTCGGCGATGGGATGGGCTCGACGGCTTCGACGCCCGGTGTGCGTGTCTTGGTCATGCTCATGCCACGTAGTAGCTCGAGGGTGTTCGATCGATGGTGTTGTCGATCTTGAGTCTCTTGCGTTTCACGTTCTTGAAGCCGCTCCCCTTCTTCGTGATCCGGGTGATCTCGATGTTGAGTACCTGCGGAACGAGGTTCTCAGCCTTGACGACCTCGGTGAGCTTCGCGATGCGTGCCGTCTTCTGGGCGGCCTTCGTCGGAAACGTGCCCCGGGTCTTCTCGACCGCGACGATCTTGTTCACGAGAGTCTTGGCCTTCTTGGGCCGTGGGTCCTTGGGAATGACCTTGTAGTCGAACATCGCGTTCTGCTCGACGCCAGCCTTGACTACCGATTCCGCTTTGGTCTCGTGCTCCGCGTTCCCGCTGCGTGTCAGCGGCGTCATGTTGTGCCACTGCCCCGGGCCGCCGAGCTGCTCGTTGAGGAGATGGCCTTTGATGTAGAACGAGCTGTTGCCGCCGGGGTCTCGTCTCTCGTTGATGACATTGAAGTGCGCGTGTTTGGCGCTGGTCGGCGGCGAGCCGAGACCCATCTTGCTGAGGTCGCTGGTCAGGGGCCTCGCGACCATCTTGGTGCCGAACAGGTTCCGGATGGGGCCGAAGGTCCACTGTGCGGGCGGCGGTGCCGCCGTGCCGAACAGCACCTTCGTTTCGGCCGCCAGGAGCTTGAGCTGTTTGTTGATCGCCGTGGTCTTCGCGGGCGTGTTGGGCTTGTTCCGCAGGCTCTTGATCTTGGCCGCGATGGGCTTGGCCGCTGCGAGCGCCGCCTTCTTCTTGCCTTTCAGGTCTTCGGTGTCCTCGATGAAGTCGAGCAGCTTGTCGTACGACTGCGTCTGGCTGGCCACCATGAGAGTCGCCGACTTCTCGGAGCCCCTGAAGAAGAGGCGGTGGGGTTTGCCGTCGTCGCCGCGGAACTTGAAGAGCTGTTTCCACCACGACTTGAGCTTCTTGCCGACCTTTTTCGCAGCGCTCTTGCCCTTCTTCAGCAGCTTGCGCGCGAAGGCGACGACCTTGTCCACGACCTTGTCGATGACCTTGTTCACCGGCCGCGAAACGCGCCGGAGGATCTTCTGCACCGCCTTGCCGATCCCGCCGAGGCCGGCGAGCTTGGCAACCAGTGAGATGAACACCGGCAGGCTCCGGGCCAGGGCGCCCTCGACCCCCTGGGTGACCTTGGTGAAGTTGCCGCTGGCGACCGCCGTCAGCGTGTCCCAGACCGAAGACACGAAGTCTTTGATCTGTGTCCAGCGCTCGATCAGGAAGGTGGCGAAGCGGTAGATCAGCTGCACCACTTTGACGATGGCGCCGGCCGGGTTGAGCATGCTGAGCACGAAGGTCACGGCTTCGGTCGCCACCTTGGTGATGACGTAGTTGCGGATGGCACCCACCACCATCTCGCGGAAGTTGGCGAGGCGCTCCTTCACCATCTTCCAGAGGGCAACGGGGCCTTCGGTGCGCACTCGGCGGATGATCTCGACACCCTTCTCGATGGCGGAGAAGACCTTCTCGGCGGCGGGGAACTTGCGGATGACGCGGGCCTTGATGTTGGCGTAGGTGAGGCCGAGGATCTGGAGGCCCAGCGAAACGACACCTCGGAGATCGAGCGTCTTGGGCATCGTGATCGGCACGGCCGACAGGGCACCCGTGAGCCAGCCGATGAGCCCTGTGATGAGGTGCTTCTTGATGTTCTTCAGGAAGTTGCGGATGCCGTTGCCCACCGCGGTTGCGAGGTTCTTGAAGAAGCGCACCGGGTTCTTGAGGATGGCGACGATCTGCGCCTTGGCCCGGTCGAGGAAGCCGAACACGCGCTTCGAGTCGATCCCGGCGATGTCGCACGCAGACTGAATGGCGATCCGCAGGGCCTCGGCGAAGTCGCCGGTGAGCACGGCGCCGGCGATGCCGACGGCTGCCTTGAGTGCGGTCTGGAAGGCGGAGAGGATCTTGTCGAGCGCCGCGGCCAGGGCGTTTGCGAGGGCCTCCACCCCGCGGATGGCTGCGTCGGCGACCTTGTTCACCCCGTCGATGGCCGTGTCGACGGTTGCGTCGATGGCCTTGTTGATGCGTTTGGCGAGGCCCGGGAAGCGGTCCTTGAGGTACTTGTTGACCTGCTTCTTGGCCCAGTCGCGGAACTGGTTCAGCTTCTCGATGACCCACTTGCGGGCCTTGTTGATCAGGGCGACGGCGAGCTTCTTGGCCTTCTCGATGATGAACTTGACGGCCTTGCGCACGGCGTTCATGACCTTGTCGATGGCCTTCGTGATCGCTTTCACGGCGCTCTTGATCGCGCCTTTGACGCGGCTCCACCAGCTCTTCTTCTTCTGCTTCTTCTTGAGCTCTGCCTTCTTGGCTTTCGCCTTGCGCTCGCCCTCCGTCTTCTTCTCGTTCGCCTTCTTCTCGCCCGACTCGAGCTCTCGCCTCGCCTTGCCCTCCTCGGTCTTGACCTTGTCGCGGATGTCCTTGTTCGTGGACTTGTGCCGGGTGGCCGCCTCCCTGGAGAACTCGTTGACGTTCTCGTAGGCCTCGGTGATGCCGTCCTGCTGCTGCTTGGCCACCGCCTGGCGGTTGCGGATGACGATGCCGCGCTGCTCCTGGTCGGCGTCCTTGCTGATGCGCTGGGCCTCCGATTTGGCGGTGTCGACCTCGCGCTTCTTGTCCGCGTCGCGTGCCTGCGCTGCAGACTGCGTCTTCTCGCGCGCCTTGGCGACGCTCTTCTGCACCTTGGCACCGAGGAGCTCGTCGGCTTTGGTTCGAACGTCCTCCGGCAGTGGAGCGGCCACGTAGTCGGCCATGCCGGAGTCGGCACCCAGCTCGACCTTGCCTTCGACCTCGGGTGAGGGTGCCGCCTTGCGCTTCTCGTCGACCTCTTTCGGCTGGATGTTCGTCTGCCCGGGATGCTTCTTGAGCTGCTGGGTCGCTGCGTCCCGCTGGGCGACGAGCGTCGACTGAGCCTCCTGACGCTGCTTGTTCGCCTGGCCGGGGTCCGCCTTGCCGGAGAGCGCGATCTTCGGGCGCTTGCCAGCGTGTGTGCTCAGGTTCGGATCGCTGGTCCGGATGCGGCTCAGGAAGGCGGCCATGTTCTGCCGGAGCCACTCGATGAGGCTGCCGCGTCGGTCCTGGTCGTCCAGGGTGCGCTCGTTCTGCACGTTCGTGGGCGCGGGGCCTTTGTTCTTGTGATCGTCGGCCTGGAGCTCCGGCCCTTCCGGCCCTGTGCCTCCCTCCGTGAGGGTGGCGTCCGGCGGCGTCTCGAAGTCGCCGGCGGACGTCAGGCCCGCGTTCACCTCGCCGCTCGTCGCTGCCTGGAGAACCGGTGCCTGGTCGGCCTCCGCCTGCTTCTCGCTGCGCACCTTGCGATCGAGGGTGGGCGCCAGCTGCGGTTGCGCGGCGGCCATGGCCGAAGGGGCGGCTTCGGTGAAGGAGACCATCGCCTGGTCGGACGGGCCCTCCAGCTTGACCGGCTCCACGGGTGCGACCACCTCCGGAGGAGCCGGTGCGGGGAGTGGAGGTACGGGAATCTCGGCGTCGGCGGGAGACGGAGTCTCGAGGGTCGGCTCGGCGACCGGCTCCGCCACCTGTGTGGGCTCCGGAGGGGCCTCTGCGCCGTCGTCCGCGGTGCTCTCTTCTCCTGCGCCGGCGCCCTCGGAAGGGAGCGTCTCGGCTTGTGGCTCGTCCGGCGTGAGTGAGGTCGAAACGAGCTCGACATCGGGCAGGTCGAGCTTGGCGACGGGGTCGAAGAAGCCGAGCCAGCGGGAGATGGGGTCCCACTTCTCTTCGACCTGGCCGCCGAGGTTGTCGTCGCCCGACGTGTTTCCGTTGATGGTCGCCACGCGAATCGAACGGAAGCTCTTACCCGCCCGACTCGCCGCATCCTCGACGCCGAGGACCAGAGCGAAGTGCTGGTTCTTCGCGCGATAGGCGATGTCTCCCTTCTGGGGAAGCTCGCCCGGCGCGCGCGGCTTCATCTGATCGAGAACGGTGGCGCCGAGCTTCCAGTCGCGGATGGGGAGGCCTGCGGTCTTGAGGGCCCACCACACGAAGATGCCGCACCAGCTGGGCATGGCGTCTTTGGTGCCAGTGGTTCCCTGCACCTTCACGATGCGGCGAATGACGTCGACCGACACCACGTCTTTGCCGCCGAACGCCGTGTTGAAGTAGGTGTGCAGCCGCTGCCAGCCCCGCCGCGTGCCGTCGGCGCCGAGCTCTTTCGCATTCACCTTGCCGATCTCGCCGCGGGCGAGGCGGATCGCTTCGAGGAGCTCGGGCCTGAGCTCCATCGTGTCGTCGTCTTTGCGCTGGACGCCTGCCGGCATGGAAGGGGCGTCGGTCTTGTCGGCGGCACCCTGTTGCAGGGTGTGGGTGAGCTCGTGCGCGAGAAGGTGCTCCCCCTTGCGTGTCGCCGGATTGAACTTGCCTTTGCCGAAGAAGATGTCGCGGCCCTGGGTGAACGCCTGCGCCCCCAGCTCCCGGCTCAGCTGCACGGCGGGCTCGTCGGTGTGGATTCGAACGCCGCTGAAGTCGGCGGCGAAGTACTGCTCCATGCTCTGACGCACGGAGTCGGGGAGCGGTGCGCCCATGCCACGGCGGGCGGCGATGCGGGGCTGTGGGTCCGTCGGCGCCGGTCGGTTGGGCCACCCTGCTGCTGCGGTGGTGCGCCGCTGCACCGACTCCGGAGCCTCGTCAGCAGAGGCCTGCGCCTCCTCTGCGGCCGCCTCGAGCTGCGTGTCGCCCTGGTTCTCGGCGGCCGCGTTCTGCAGCGACTCCGCGGATGGCTCGCTCTGCGCCTGAGCGGCGTCGAGATCTTTCGCCTGAGCTGGCTCCTCTACTGCGGGGGAAGTCGTGTCGCCTCGAGCCTGCGCCTCGTCGCGCTCTTTTGTCTGGAGGTCTTCGGCCGCCTGCCGCACTTTGTCGGCCTTGCGCTGCGTGTCGTCTCCATCGCTTCCCGCCGGTGCCTCCTCGACGGTCGCCTCGAGCTGCGCCTCGTCTGCGGCCTGCTGCAGGTCGTCCTCGCGCGCCTGTGCGTCGTCCTCCTTGCGCCGCATCTCGAGGTCGCCGTGGCGCAGTTTGGTCACGCCTTGCGAAAGCTGGCCGATGTTGCGGCGCTCGACGACGCGGTCGGCCATGCTGTCCGCTTCGCGCTCGAAGCGATCGCCCGTCTTTCCCATGCGGAGCTTCGCCTGTGCCTTCACCTCACGCTTGAAGAAGGGGGAGCGGTTGGTGGAGGGTCTACGCCTCCGCGGCTTGGCCGCGGCGCGTTGCAGACCGGCCTTGCTGCGGTGGGACATCAGCCCCACACCACGAAGAGAGGCTCGGGAAGCCAGGCTGCCCGAATCGGCGAGAGCAGCCAGGGGAGCCGGTCGAGCAGGACGTCGATCGAGCGCTGCTCCACGGTCAGGGTCCAGCGCTCGTTCTCACGAGAGAGGGTCCCCTGCCGGTCGATGAACTCGGCGCGGAGGCTCTCACCGGAGGTTGCGCCGAGCGCGCTCCAGTGCTGGGCGACCGCGTCGAGGAGCGCGGAGCACTCGCGGCCGTAGCGGTCTTGGAGCTCGAGCCCGGGGTCGAGCGCCCAGTGCAGCGGCCATCCGCAGAGATACTTGCAGAGCAAGGCTTCCGGCTCGTTCACTGGCTGACTGCCCTTTCCCAGCCGCCACAGCAGGTGCACCGCGGTCTCGCGGGCCTGTCGCGACCCGAAGTCGCGACGGCCGGGGCCCAGCAGGCCGCACGTCTCGAAGAGCTGCTGGAGGAAGGGATGGACCAGACACAGACCGGCCGCAGAGGTGGCGAGACGCTCCGTGGCCAGCTGCTCGAGAACCGGCTCCTGGTGCTCGTCTGTCGTCGAGGTCGGGACCGCAGCGGTCGGGAGTGAGGGGTCGGCGTGACGCCCGTCGAGGGGGTGTTTCGGCGGTTGCGCCGTCGGCTCGGTGGGCTCGGGCTTGGCACCTCGCGAGCTCTCCGGCAGCTGCCGTCGCGCACGTGCGCGGGCCGACCCTTCTTCGTCCTCGTGCTGGCGTGCGTCGCTCGAAGATGCCGGGGTGTCCGGAGCCTCGTGACTCACCGGAGGCTCTTCCCACCCGGTGCCTCGCGGAGCGTCCGCGCTGGCTGGTGGCTGCGATGTCTCCGCCTTCGTTCGAGCGGCGACGGGTAGACGGACGCCAACCAGCTCCCCGTGGTGTCGGAGTTGCTGCAGGAAGGCCGGGGTCAGGCTGAGGACGGTGCGCCTCCGGGCCTCGCCCGGCGCGCTCACGAGATCGGCGAGTCGCTGGGCGAGCATGGCGAGCTCGCGGCCCGGTAGCGTGAGCACTTCGGCTTCGATCTCGCGCAACGACGAGGGGCCAGGGAAGGCGACGGTGCCGGTGGAGACGAAGCGCAGGAGCTCGTCTGCGGCCCAGCTCGAGGTGCGTTCCGGCAGAAGCGTCTCCGCGTCGCGGATCGACCGGGTGATCGCCGCGCGCAGGCGCTGCGCGATGTCGGTCGCGGACCCGGCCATGCGGATGGTCCCGAGGTCCACCTCGATCCGGTCCACGACGAGCGTTTGCTCCGCGCCGAGGCCCCGGAGAGCGAGATCCAGCCCGGGGAGTACGTCGCGCTCGAAGAGCCGCTCGAGCCGCTGGGGCAGCAGGATGGCCTCGCGATCTCCATGGACGCGGACGTCGAACGTCGTGCGCTCGATGTGGTGGCTCTCCGTCGGCACGCGTGTGCCTCCTAGGTCTTCTTTCGGAGCGTGAAATCGAGATCCACGTGCTCGTCCTTTTCGCTCGCGGTGGCGAACCTCCGCACCGTGACGAACGTCGGGTTCTTGACCTCGATCTCGTACGTCGCGCCGGGAACGGCCTGGAAGCTGTACTGACCCTCGCTCACGTCCACCGCAATCTGGTTGCTGGTGTCCATGTTGCGCACGGCGACGCGCGCCGACTTCAGCACACGGACGGTGTTGGCGTTCTGCTGCTCGCCGAACACGCGGCCGCGAACCGTGCGGGGTCTGCGCTCGATGAGAATCGGCGGCTTGGTGTCGATGTCGCTGCAGTCCGCGTCACAGCAGTGGTACGGCACACACAGGTCGCCGATGACGACGAAGTCCTCCAGCGGGTCGGGCTGCGGCGCGCGAGGACGGAAGATGTCTCGCGGGTCACGGATCGTGAGCGTCGAGCTGTCGATGCCGTTCAGGACGAACGTGCGCCGCGCCTCCCTCGTGAGACCCTGCTGCTGCTCGCCCAACAGCTGCCCGAGGATGCTCTTGTGCGCGTAGAGGAGAACGAGGGTCTGCCCCTTCCCCACGCCACCGCAGTGCTCGAGCCCCGGGTGCTTCTTGGCGTAGGCCTGGAGGAGGAGCTCGGAGTGCACCTGTGTCACGCGTGTCTCGAACTCGTCCGCAAGGCTCTGGACGCCCGTGCGGATTCCTGCGCCCGCGATCTGCGTGTACGCGGCGATGACTTCGGCCTGGGACTCCGCGAGGTTCTGGTCGCCCTTGTTGTCGGCCTGGTCGGCCCATCGGATGTAGGCGTCGTAGGCCTCGACGAAGGCTCCGTAGCGCGACTCGAACTTGTCGAAGTCGAAGTGCGCGAGGTCGGGCGCCCGCACCACGTCGACGAGGTCTTCGGTCTTGTCCAGAAGGTTGATCGTCGGAAAGAGGTTGCGCGCCTTGTCTTCCCGGCTGTCGTCTCCCGGGACGGTGATGACGAAGTCCTTGACGCGGTCGAAGAGGCTCGTGGACGGGTTCTTCTTGAGAATGTCGGCGAACGCGAGCGCCACCGTGTTCCTCGTGTCGAACCCTCCCGACGAGACGATGCGGTTGGTCAGGTCGCCTTTGTTGAAGTTGGTGCCCTGGAGCGTCTTGAAGATCTTGCTGGACCGCCCTTGAGCTTCGTTGAACTTCGCCGTGTGCGAGAGCGATGCGAACTCGCTCACGGCTGAGACGAGGATCGGCGATCCCCCCAGGATCCTCCTCTCGATGGGATCGAGCGAGAGCACGTTGGCGGCCTCGTTCTCCAGCGCCTGAGGGCGTGTCAGACCGCGGCCGCCCGTACCTCTCGTGCCGCGGACCGTCGCGCGGCCGCCCGTGGTGACGTTGCCGCGTGCTGCGATTCCGCCGGCCGCCACGACGGGCTGACCGAGGAGGCCGAGCAGGTTGCTGCCGGTGATCACCGTGTTGCCCGCCAGTGGCCGCGGGGGTGTTGCGACGACGAACGGATCGGTGACGGCCGGGCGCCCCCCTCCCACCGCGCCGCCAGCCGCGGCTCCGCCACCACCAGCCGCGCCCCCGCCGGAATCGTCGTCGTCTTGGTCGTCGGCGGGGCCGTCGTCGAGGTTGGGGATGGTGGGTACGGCGATGAAGGTCGGATCGATGGCGAACCCGACTTCGAACGGTCGCACCTTGACCAGGCCGTCGGTTTTTGTCTTCGCGAGCCCCGCACTGACCCGGAGCAGGTGGGAGAAGAGCAGGAGCATGACCATCTGAAAGGCGACGTCCAGATCGTCGAGCTTGCAGTCGAGGAGGCGAAGGAGCGCCTCGCGCCCGCGCAGCTGCGCCTGACGGTCGAGCGCGGTGGAGAGAACTTCGCCCCGGGTGTCCGAGCGAACGTAGACCGGCTCCACGGCGAACGACAGGCCCAGCTCCCTCTTCTGGCGCGCGAGGTCGCGCATCGCTTCGCTCAGGTTCTTGCCGACCACGCCCTCCACGCGGAAGAAGTCGGCTTCGTCGACCCGCTCCTCGAGGGGGTGCGCGCCGTTGATGAGACGGTGCGAGTAGGTGCGGCTGAGGCGGTTGCGTCGCGCGTTCTGCGGCGACCAGTTGCGATGGAGATCGTCCTCGGCGGCAAACTCGTAGTAGAAGGGAATGGCGCGCTCCGAGAGCGGCTGCCCGCCTGCGCGGCTCGGTGTGATGCGGATCGGCTGCTCCATCAGGTCGGAGAAGCGCGCCCGATGGGCGATCAGGTACGTCCGGTAGTGCAGGGCCCGGATCTCCTCGAGCCGCCGTGCGTCCACGCCGCCCAGAGGGCTCGGGACGAAGTGGTGGCGGAAGGCTGCGGGACGCAGCGGCGAGCCGGCGTTGCTGTTGACGCTGAGCGGACGGCGGTCCGGTGCGGCGGCAGCCTCTGCCGGCGACAGCTCGCCCAGGAGCACGTGCTTCGGAAACCGCCCGAGCGCGGGGACGCACTCGGCGTTCAGCTCCGACGCCGCGTCGAGGAACTCGTTGTGCGACGCCACCAGGTCCGAGAAGACGTCGTACAGGTACTGGGTCATGAAGACGTTCTTGCCGAAGTCGTCCGCGATCGCGCGCACGAACTGCAGGTTGCCGAAGGGGCCGTCGGGGAACGTCTCGGGCGGGTACATGTCGGCCAGGAGGTACTCGTAGGCCGTGTAGCTCTCCTGCAGCGACGTCACCAGGCGCGGGAGGACCTGTGCCACGCAACGGCCGATGCGAGCGAAAAGCTCGGGATACGTCGCCACGTCGTTCTGCGCGAGGGCCAGCTTGGGCATGCGCAGCGGCTCCAGGTCGTGGCGCGGGTGGTTCCTGCGGTCGACGGGGCCCGTCGCGGCCCCTGCCTCCCGGCTGAGGAGGTCGTCCGCGTCGGCCCTCGGGATGGCGAGGATCCGGGTCGTGAACTCGGCCAGGAGACCGCGATCGGTGCAGTCGTTCAGGTCGCAGTTGCGGAGGAGATCGGCGTTGGTCTCGAGAAAGAGCAGCAGCACCTTGTCTCGAGCGAAGTTGTCGTCGATGCGCCGCGGGGCGGGGGAACCGGGCTCGATGTCGGCGCCTTCCTCGAGAAGCTCGAAGGGCCGGATGCGGGTGTTGTTCGCGCGGCGGAAGAAGGGATATGCGCTCGGGTCCTCGATCGTGGCCATCCCCTCGATCTCCTCGGGCGAGTCGTCCTCTTCGAGGAGCTCACGGGGCTCGTACGCCCTGAACGTGGAGAGCGTCACCGTCGGCAGCTCGATGAGGTGGCCTTCGGAGGTGATCGCGCTTCCCTTGCCGATCGTGATCTGCTGCGACGAGTCGTCGTACTGAGGCTCGAGCCCACAGACGATGCCGATGCCGAGGGCGCTCCGTCTCGTGTTCCGGCCTTCGCGGTCGAAGAACTCGATCAGGTGATTCAGGTTCGTCGAGCTCAGAACCTGGTCGCTGCGAAAGATGGGAAAGGTGGTGGTGCTCATCTTTGTTCTCCAAGCTCGGGACTCACAGGGTGCCTAGGCTGGTCTGGTCCAGCCGGACGACATTGGTGCTGCCGTCGTCGTCGCAGTCGTGCAAGACGGCCGGCGGGTGGATGCTGCGCAGATTCTCGAGAGCGCGAAGGAGCCCCTCCTGTTCGCGCCTCCGCGTCGCGGCGCGAACGCCGAGTCGCCTCAGCCGTGTGACCCACGCACGCCAGAGGCGATCCACCTCCATCATCTGCTCGTTCGAGACCCAGCAGATCTTGAGGAAGACGTGCGCAGGGCACTCCTCGCGAAGCGTCTTCTCGACAAACGCCCGGAAGCCCGGGTCCCTGAAGCGTCGGGGCCAGGCGGGGAGCACGACGGAGGCGCGGAAGGAGTAGGGGTCGCGCTCGTAGCACTCGGGATCTTCGGTGCAGGGGTCGAACGTCGGGTCGCCCTTTTGCCTCGGCCGCAGGAGGAGGTGCTCGATGAGGTGGAAACCCTCCAGGTTGCACAGGTCGTCGGAGAAGAGCAGCGCGCGATGCCGATTGGCGATGTCGTGAATCAGGTCGACCGCCTCCTTGCGACCGGGGAGCGGATCTGTGGCGTGCGTCAGTCGGACGCCGCCGTGCTCCACGACGACACGGTTGGCCTCGAGCGCCTGGCGGTCGTAACCCTCCGCGCGGGCGATCGCCGGGTACACGGCCCGGGCTGCCTCACGTGCGGCCTCCTCGGTTGCGAACCGCTCGGCGCTCCGGAACGGCACGCCGTGCTCCAGGTTCCCGATCTCGACGCGGAACTGACCTCCCTCCGAGGGCTCTTGGAACAGGCGGTCCACGATCTCTTCGCAGTGCAGGCTCCGCCTCTGGAGATCGACGATTCCCAGGAGCCCGGCGACGCGGCGCTCGAGGCCGCTCACCCGATCCGAGTCCCAGGGGGCGTCGGTGGCTTCGACATTGAACCCCGTCGCGCGGCCCCGGCTCGTCTCCGGGTAACTCTCGAGGAATTCGCGCTTGGCCTCGTTGAGCTCTTCCTGCGAGCGCACCCTGTCGATGTCTTCCGGGCTCACCTGGAGCAGCACGTGGTCGGCGAAGCGCTCTGCGAACCGGGCCAGCAGGTGGTCGAGCACCCGCCCGCGCCGGCGAGCGGCGTCTTCGGGCAGCTCGGCGAGAAGATCGCGCGTGAGCGCCTCCGGGTCCTTGACGAACTGCGCCTCGAAGGACTCGCTGGCCTCGCGGCGGACCGGCGGGGCCTCGAGAAACGGCTCCCGAGGGAACGTCGGGTGCTCACCGGGCTGTATCGAGAACAGCTGCGTCAGGTTGGCGAGCTGCGAGAGGTAGTCGGCGAGGAACTGGTCGAAGATCGCGAGGAAGGCCTTGAGCTGGTGGGCTTCGCCGCGGCGCGCGGCGGAGGCGCCGTGGGGTAGCCCGGGCTCGCCGATGCCGTAGGTCAGGGGGAAGTCGTTCTGCACGGTCAGGTGTCGACCAGGCCTGCGAAAGCGACCGATCGGCTCGGGGAGCCCCTCGTCGGGAGCCAGGAGCAGGCTCTCCTGCGATCGATGGCGCAGCTGCACGAGCGTCTGCTCGCGCTCGGCTTCCCGCGTGCTGAGCGGCACGGAGTCCTTGAACAGGTTCAGTCGTGAGCGACGACGGTCGAGCGACGGTTGATGCAGGTCTTTGACGTCGAGGCACCACTCCTGCGCTTCGGGCTCGGGAACACCGCGCTCGTCGTAGCGCCGCAGCAGAACGTTGCGCACTGCAACGACCCCCGGGGTCGCCATGGCGACGCGGATCAGGTCCGACGAAAGAACGCGACGTCGCAGCTCGCTCTGCGCGAGATCCTCCGCGCGCGCGAACCCTGGCTGCGTGTAGACCGGCTTGCCTTTGCACTGGAGATCGAGGTCGACGTAGGGGCCGTCGAAGATCTCGTCCACAGGCACTCCGAGCTCGAGCAGCTGGTGCAGCGAGTAGCGCGGCACGGGGGGGTTCAGGTAGCGCTCGATCGCGTGCATGATCTCCGCGTACACCACCTCGAGGTCGGCTCCCGGCTCCACGTCGATGTCTGCGCACACCGCAATCCGATCGGCGGGCACGGGGACGACCTCCTCGAAGTCTTCGCAGAGGTTGCGGTTCTCTCCGAGGGCACAGCGCACCTTCTCCAGGGCCTCGACGACGCGCCTGCGCTTCTTCCAGAGGCTGGCGAGAGGGCCCTGGTCGCGGGCCAAGAGCTGACGCACCCGTGCAGGCGTGACGTCGAGCGGGTTGGCATCGGGGTCGAAATCCGGCCTGTCGTCGATGACCAGCACCGAGACCTCTTCCAGGTCGTGCGTCGCTCCGTTGCTGAGCTCGATCGTCGCCTTGGCTTCGAAGCGCGCCGGCTCGCGGCCTGCCGAGACGCGCTGCGGCGGCGTCACCGCCGTGACCCTGACGAGCTCGTGCGCCAGGAGAGGCTCGATGCCGGCGTCGGTGCAGTCGACCGAGAACACGCCACCGCGCAGCGCCGCGGGCGCGCTCGCTCGGTGAACGATGGCCGGGTCCGAGAGCGACCCGAGCTCGTCGTCGACCTCGAGCTCGACCAGCACGCTGTAGAGGCCGCGGAGTGCCACCCGTTCGTTGGCCCCGGCTGTGCCCTGGGCCGAGTAGGTGAGCTCGCCCTCGTGCAGGTCGAGGTAGAGCTCGGGCCGCCGCGCGTGCTCGCTGCCCAGAGGCACCAGCCACGCGTTGCGAACCGAATCGACGTTCATCAGCAGCCGTCGGTAGTCGGCCAGTGTGAGAGGCGCTGTGGGGAGGATGTCCTGCGCAGGGAAGTGGGCGATGTGAGCTGGCGCCGGCCTCTCCCCACTCTCCTCCGTCATCAGGTCTTCGATCGGGAAGTTGGTCCTGTAGCCGAGGTCGGTCAGCGCGTAGCAGAGGACCTCGAGGCTCGTGATTCCGGGATCGTGGAGGTTGTGGTCCGTCCAGATCTCACCCGCGACCGCCCGGATGTGCTCCATGCCGAGCTCGCGCAGTGCCGCGTAGTCCTGCTCGAGCGGTAGCTCGAGCTCGCGAGGCAGCGAGGCGACCTTGGACGCGCGGCTATTCGGCATGACTCAGCTCGTGCATGGCATGGGAGATCAAGACGCCGTGGAGAGACGAAGGGACCACCCTGTCCCGATCGACCTTCGGCCAGGAGCCGTCGGGGATCTCGACGTTGGGGCGGTGAAACAGCGCCACGTCCTTGACGAAGTCGACGTATTCGAGCTGTTCGACGAAGGCGATGACCTCGGCTTTGCCGATCGCAGCACCCAGCTCGGGCTCACCGGCCGAAGCTGGTGCAGTCCAAGGCGCGAAGAACCCCTGAAGGCTCTCGTTGACCTGGGCCAGGTAGAAGGCGATGTCCAGGATGTCGGGCCTGAAGCCGACGCCCAGGCGCACCTGGACCTCCTCGTAGCGCGGGTTCTGCACGTCGAGCTCGATGAACGGTGACATGCGCGCTCGGAGGAGCTCGCGAACCTCGATCAGCGTGCTCTTGCGGACCCGGGGTGTCGCGCTGTTGGTCGCTCCTGGATCGACTCGAGGCACCACCACCATGAGAACCGAGCCGGGACGCGCCGCGTCCACGATTCCGACCGAGTCGCCGGGCGACTCCGCGAGGACGGAGTGGTTGATGCAGCGGGCGCGCTGGATCTGCGGGAACGACTCGAGGACGAGGCGCTCCCAGTCTTCAGCCGTCACAGCGCGGTTCTTGTGGCGCAGGCGTTCGCTCGCGCGCTCCACGAAGGCCGAGTTTTCCTCTTCGCTTCGGCCGCCGAACGCGGGGTCAGGCTGCGCGACCTTCTTGATCTCGTTGATGGGCTGCGCCAGCTTGGTCAGCACGTCGGCCTCCAGCTCGAGGCTGGGCGTCTCACCTGGAGCCACCCGCAAGGTCGCGGCGGCAGCCTGGGGCAGAACCTCGAGGACGCGGTTGAACGCACCCACGTCCGATCTCACCGAGGCACGGAGCCAGTGAAGGCCCGAAGGCATCCTCGCGTGCTCCTGGTCTGCACCGGCTGGAAGCCCGACGCCAACGACCCCCGTGGTGGCCAGGCCGCGGCTCGTGTCCTCGACCGAGCGCGAGTCGATGGGCTCCCAGACGTCGCCACGCAGAGCGTGCCACTCGACCGCCGGCAGGTCGAGGAGTGGGTTGCCGGTGCCGTCGGCGATGCGAAAGAGCAGCGTGACCTTCTCGGGCGGCTGTGCCCCTTCGAGACCGATGTAGAGCTCGCCGGCACGATCCCAGGTCGGCAGGAGCGAGCCGGCCGCGGCGGTCGTGGAGCCGAAGGGGAGCAGGTGGACGTGCTGGTGCGGCGTCCTGGGCTGGGTCTCGTAGCTGAGGGTGAGATCCTGGAACTTCGGGTGTGAACGGCGCGCGCGGCACTGGGCCGTCGTAGTTGTAGTCGTCTTCGTTCGGCTTTGCTCCGTCCTCATTGGTCGCCGCCTCCACCACCATCCGCGTGAGCTCGCCGGCGTACTGCGCATGGCCGAAGTGATCGTCGAGCGTCAAGCTGAGAAAACCGTCTGCCGAGGTGTTGTCGAACGGCGGGTTCTCCTGCGACGTCGGACGTGGACCGCCGCCCCCGAGCGTCTGGAAGGTGAGCGTGTTCTTGGTCTCCACTGGCACCAGCAAGTCGGCGAGGGTGATGCCCTTCTGCTCTGTCAGGTCGATGCGCTTGTCGAAGCTCTCGAGTTTCTCTGCGTTGTCGATGGAGGCCGTCGCCGCCTGCAGCGTCTGGTCGCTGAGCTCGAACTTTCCCTTCGTGACGAAGTCGATGTTCAGTCGCCCGCCCCGCGGCAGGAGGGCGTTGTCGTCGAGCGGCTGCCAGGTTCCGGCCCGGAGGACGGCGCAGGAAAGGCTGTAGGTGGAGGCGGGGACGTTGCGGAAGTAGAAGCCGGAGTCGTAGCCCTGCTCGAGGTCGTAGCTCAGGCTCAACGACTCGAGCGTCTTTCCCAGAGCTTCGGCGCTGCCGACGATGAACCGGGCCCCAGCTGCCGGCTGTGGGCCGAACGGCAGGAACGGCTTCGACGGATCCAGGCCGCCGAGATCGTTGCGGAGGGAGACATTGCGACTGCCGTTGACTGCGACGGAGAGGGTGAGCTCCTCGAGGCGCGGCAGGTCGATCGCAAACGGTCCGGTCTCCAGAAGGAGGGTCGGTAGGCTGGTGGCGAGTCCGCGGGCATGGAGCTCTTCGTCGTAGGCGACAACGGGTGGGTCGCCGCCGCTCAGCTCGAGCACGATCTCCAGATCGCGCGAGGAGAGTGGTGATCTCGACACCTTGATGGAGGTTGGCGCGAACCAGCCTTCGGGCCCAGAGAGGAGCGGCTCGAATCGAAGACGCGACACCGGCGGCTCCGAGGCGAACCGCGCCACCACACGAATCGTCCGAGCCGAGTCGCGGAGAAAGAGATCGGGGTCGCACACAGCCAGGCCGAGCCGCCCACGCCCCGCCTGCACGCGCTCACCAAAAAGCTGCCATGAGCCTCCGTCCGCGAGCTCCTCCTCGCCCATGCCGTCCTGGCTGTCGACGACGTCCGAGACGGTCACCGTTCCCTCGTCGATGCGCACCGCCTTCAGGGCCGCGACCTTCGTCGGATACACGACCAGGTCCTGATCGAGGGTGTAGCTCACTGGCTCGCCCTGGGGGCTCTTGCCGTCGAGGGCCGTGCCGCGCGGAACGAGGCCGAAGCGTGCGTTCCTGGCGAGCTCGAACGCGAGGTGAGCCTGGCTCGGCTCGAGCCCCTTCGGCTTCAGCTGGAGAACGTCTCGGTAGTAGTGGTGGAGTGACCGCTCCGGCAACTCGTTGAGTTTGCGCTGCTGGAGCTGGTAGAGCTCGAGAAAGCCGAGCAGGAGTCCGATATGAGGTGCGTGGCGCGGGTTCGATTCGAGAGAAGCCTCCAGGCGCTCGGACGCGGCCGCTCGGATCTGCTCTGCCACCTCGAAGAGCCGCATCAGGCTCTGGTTGAACAGGCCGTAGCGGAGGGTCGCCTGGAGGCGTGCGACGGGGTCGGCGATGCCGGCGAGCACCGTGGTGTCGGCTGGCTGCGAGCTGACGAAGTCAGCCCACGAGTCCGCGTTGCGCAGGAGTGTCGACCTCTGGAGGGTCTGCACCCAGAGCTCTGGCGCGCCGTGCTCGCTCAACAGCCCCTGCGCGAGGTCGCTCGAAGACCGGTGGAGGGTGGTCGCGACGAAGACCCCGGGGGCCAGCGCGTCGAGACGTAGATCGCGGTTGCGGATCAGGCCCGCGGCGAGAAGCCCCTTGGCGACGGCGACGACACGCTGCAGTGCAGGAGATGCCGCTGCCAGGGCACGCTCGGCCCCGGCGACGAGCGGGTCGCCGGCGGGCAACCGCCCCAGGCGCTGGTCCGCGAAGCGCACCAACAGCATGGGCAGAGTGAGCAGGGCCTCGAGGCCCAGCCTCGACTCGGTGCTCGCGCTCCTGACTCCCACCAGATGGCGTCTCAGCGCTGCCGCCGTCGCGCGGGCTTCTTGTGTCGGCAGTGCGGCGATCGACGCGAGCGTCACCGAGATGTCGGTATCGAAGAAGGGCGCCCAGTCTTCTTCCGTTGCGAGATCTCCCGCCTCCGCGAGAGAGGAGAAGTACTTGAGGTGTGACGCGTAGTCGCGTGCGAAGAGCAGCAGCTTCGACGCGTCGCGGTCGTCGATCTGAAGCGCATCGCGCGCGAGGCCCGCGAGCGCGCGACCCTGACGCGAGGTGCCGTCGCGAACGGGCAAGGTGGAGCGGCCCTGTGTCATCCCGCCGACCCTTCGAGCTGGCTCCCGTCGTTCTGGAGGTGAAACGGGTAGACGAGATTGAACCTCGAGTTGGTGCCGCGAATGACGTAGTCGACGTTGATCAGGAGCGACTGGAGGTCTTCGAGCGGCTCCACCGAAACCTGTGCGTCGATGCGCGGCTCGTGGTGGAGGATGGCGGTCTCGACCAGGTTCTGGATGTACGCCAGCTGGCCCGTGTTGAGGGGCTCGAAGACCTGGTCGGAGAGGTCGCAACCGAACTTCGGCTGCATGAGGCGCTCTCCGATACGCGTGGAGAAGATGATGCGCAGGCTCTCCTCGATGTCTTCGGCGCCGGAGCGGAGCTCGACGGAGCCGGACTGTCTGTCGAAGCGCGGCGGGAAGCTCCAGCCCGTACCGACGATGTCCAGATCGCGCACGTCAGCCTCCGATCATGACCGTGGCGGCACCGAGCACGATGGTGCCGCCGTGAGCTGTCGAGTCGCCGAGCCTGGCGGCGGGCGATCCTCCGATCATCACGGAGCTCGAGCCCGCGATCAGCGTGTCTGGAGGCCCGACGCACGTCGCGCTGTCACCGAGCTTGGCGGCGGGCATCCCCTCGATCAGCACCGTGGCTTCGCCAGGCGGGAGGATCGTGCCGCCCACGTGGGGCACCGTTCCGGTCGTCATGGGACAGACGTGAAAGTCGTTGACGCGAGCTGCTGGAGGCATTCGTCGGGCTCCTAGTTGATCTGGACGAGCGAGCCTTTGACGTCGGTCGTGCCGCTCGAGGAGAGCTTGGCTTCGGACGACCCTTCGAGGGTGAGTCCGGCGTTGGCCTTGACCGTGGCGTTCGTGCCCTCGAGGTTGAGGTCGCCCGTGGCTTTCAGGTTGAGGTCCGAAGCGGACTCCACCGTGATGCCGTCGCTCGACATCACGATCTTGTTGCCGCTTTCGTCCTCGAGCTCGAGGCCACCGTTCTCGTCGGTGAGCAGGAGCTTGTTGCCGTTCGGCGTTTCGAGCTGGAGGCTCGACACCTCGTCGTTGAAGGTGACCTTGAGGCCGGAGGCGGTGACGATGCCCTTCTCGAAATTGTCGTCGGAGCCTTCGATCGGCGCGGCCTTTGCGCTGGAGTGAAGGCTGCCGAGCACCACCGGCTGGCGCGGGTCCTGGTCGAAGAACCCGACGACCACCTCGTCTTCGATCTCCGGGCGAAAGACGGAGCCCCGCTCGGGGCCCGCAAAGAGGCTCGCCAGGCGCGCCCAGATACCGTCGCCCTCCGCTTCGAGAACCGGCACCTGAACGCGCACCCTGAACTCGCCCTGGGGGTCTTCCTGGAGCGCCTTCACCACGCCGACGTGAAGGCCCCGAATGGGGGGCACGAAGTCGCAGTTCGGGCGCGGCGCAACGTCGACCCTCTGCGAGTGCCACGCGGGATCGAGGCCAATCTGCAGGGTGGTCAGCCAGTCTCCTTCGCCCAGCTTGTGACGGACTCCGGAGACGAACGCGACCCCGGAGAAGCGGTCGCCGAGGCCTGCGAGCTGAACCAGGGACCCAGGGGTGATGTCGGAGCGCCCCTGGACCTTGACGGTGCCGCGCACCTTGGCGAAGCGCGCCTTGGTCATGTGCCCGGCGACCCAGGCGTCCATCTCCGGCTGCGTCAGGTGCCCGCCGTGCTGGTACAGCACCGTCGCCGGACCGGCGTCGGCGGCGAGCGTGCCGGCGTCGAGGTTGCCCGTTGCGGGCGCACTCGCGTCACTCGTTTCGGAGACGGTCAGCGCCTGCTCCCCGAGGTCCCAGCACTCCGCCTTGACCGCAGCAGGCTGTTGCCTTGCGTCGACCTGGAGCTCGGCGTCGAGCACCGTGTTGCCGAAGGTGAGCTCCGTGACCGCGGCACCCGCGGGCGTCGGGGCGAACACCTTGACGGTGTCGCCTTCCGTCACGCACACCTTGCCGGCCCGCTCCGCGCGGTGCAGGAGGAAATCCCAATCGCTCGTCTGGTACTGCACGAGCTCGGCGTGGCTCACGGGCGCGGCCTCCACCTGCGCGGTGAGGCCGGCGCCTTCGATGAGCTGTGTCATGACCTCGGCGTCGGTCACTTCGCGAAACGTCGCGCACTTGCGCTCGAGGGCGAGCCTGTATGCGGCGTCTTTGCACTCGAGCACGAGGAGGCTCTCTCCGCGCCTCTGGACACGAATCTCGTGCCTCACGATCGTGCCGCGGAACACCGGCTCTTCGGACGAGCTGTAGCCGGCCTGGATCTCGAGGGTCTGGCCTGGCAGGAGGTCGTCACCGCTGCTCAGGTCGAACGTCTGGTCGGCGGCGCTGCCGTCGTACAAGACCAGGGTCGCCGTCGCGATGCGGTTGACGTCGCGATCGATCGTCACGGAGAGCACGGACGCGGTGCTGGCGAGCTCTTTCGAGCCCACCATCACCTTCATCGTGGTGTTGTCGACGGAGGGAGCCGGTTGAACGTCAAGCACCGGACGTCACCCTCTCGGTCGGAGGGAGGTGGACCGTGTCCCCCACCTCGAGCTTGCGAATGGTGTCGAGGCCGTTGGCCGCAGCAACCTGGAGAGCGCGTCGGGCATCGCCGTAGACCTCGTTCGCCATGAGGTCGAGCCGGTCGCCGTCCCGGGCGACGCGCTCGTGCACGACGTCTGGCGAGCTGAGGTTCTTCAGCAGCTCGCGCATGCGCTTGGGGTGGTGCTCCTTGAACGAGGCCTGGATCACTGCGCGCAGCGGTCGGCCGTCGGGGCGAAACAGCTTGTAGTTGATCGTGTAGCTCTGAATTGCACACGAGACGATGAAGGTGCCCCAGCGCAGAAGCAGGAAGCGCGGTCGATGGACCTTGCCCCGGAAGCCGACCGTGAGCCTGAAGAGCTCGATCTGGGCGAGGACGTCGAGGCCCAGAGGATCGACCGGCGGCTTGGCCGACGGAACGGGCACGGCGGGAGCTGCACCGGTGCCGTCGAGGAGCAGGTCGAAGTTGAACGTGCGCGGCTTGACGTTCCAGAACTTGGCCTCGCCGCCCGCATCCCCCGGAGGGATCTCCTTCTCCGCGTACTCGATCTCCGTGGCGAGACTCAGGGTCTCGGGGTTGAACTGCGCGATGAAAGGCGGCCCGGACGGAGGCCCGCCCTGAACGAGCTCGGGGTCGTCGAAGGGCAGAATGTGGAGCTTGCCGAGCAGGCCGTCCAGCGGCGGTGCGATCACTAGCGCTCCCCCCTTCGTGCGAGGACGTCGAGGACCGCGGCGACGCAGTCTTCGATGAGAAGCTGCCGATCGAGCTTCTGGCCCGCAGCCGAGCCTGGTGCGGTGGGTGATGGAGTTGCGGGGCGGGTGTCGTTGTTCTCCACCTGCGCGCGCACGACCAGTTCTTTGATGACGACGGCCATGGGATTCCCTACACGATCCGGAAGTACTGATAGGCGAGCTCGAGCGACTCGATCACCACCTCGCTGCTCTCGGCGTTGAAGTCGGACAGGCTCCACTTCTTGGGCCACGCGCTGACCACGGAGTAGCTCTGCAGGGGCTCGTGCTTCTCGTTCAGAAGAGAGACCAGCAGATTCGCCGGGCGAATCTCGAGATCGAGAATTGCGTCGTCGCACCACTCCTTGAGGGCGGAGTCGACGAGGAGCCCACGCTTGAGAACGAGGTCGCCGTACCGCGCGCGGCCGGGCAACCGGTGCGAGAACCGGTTCTCGCCCCCTTCGGCGTGGGTCTCCTCCTCGAGCTCCCGGCTGAGGCCCGAGACCTCGCGAAACCGGAACTCCGTCGCGAGCTCGGGAAGATCGAACTCGACCAGGAAGTGAAACCCGAGAGGTGGATAGTCCATCGTGACGTTCGGCTACCCGTTCTGGATGGAGAGACCCTCGTGCGCGACCTCGATCGTCTCGATGGCGACCTCGTTGCCATCGGCCTTGAGGTCCGTCGACTGGATCTTGGTCGGCCACGCGTTCTTGACCTTCCACACCATGACCGGCTCGTGCTCTTCGTTCAGCAGGCTGATCGTCAGATCGCGGCGCTCGATGGTGTTGAGGCTGACCGTGTTCCACCAGTCGTAGAACTCGTTGTTCGACGCGAAGACGCCACGCTTCATGGTGACGTTGCTGTACTTCTGCCGGCCCGGCATCTTGATGGGCGTGTATTCCCGTCGCGCGCCGTCGGAGTACTCCACGATCTCGGTCTCGACGTCGAGCCCGGTGACCTCGGAGAAGGCGATGGTGGAGGCGGCCCATTCGACCTGGAAGTGGAACTTGGGAAGTGGGTAGACACTCATTGTCGGGCTCCTTTACTCAGGCTTCCTGAAGCTTGTGGGCGAAGCGGAGGATGATGAACTCGGCGGGCCGCACGGCGGCCATACCGATCTCCACGATGAGCCGGCCCTCGAGAATGTCCTGCGCCGTCATGGTCTCGCCCAGCCCGACCTTCACGTAGAAGGCCTGCTCGGGCTTCGAGCCGGCGAGCGCACCGTCGCGCCACTGGAGGATCAGGAAGTTCTCGATCATCGCCCGCACCCGCACCCAGGTGTTGGCGTCGTTCGGCTCGAAGACGAACGGCTCGGTCGCCTTCTTCACCGACTCCTCGACGAAGTTGAAGAAGCGACGTACGGGTACGTACCGCCACTCGTTGTCGCTGCCTGCGAGCGTGCGGGAGCCCCATACGAGGGTGCCTTTGCCCGTGAAGGTGCGCACCACGTTGATCGACTTGCCGCTGCCCGGGTCGACGTTGAGACGGCCGTTGAGGTCGTTCGTCATGTCGATGGAGGGGCGCTTGACCATGCTCAGAGGCACGTTCGCGGGCGCCTTGAAGACCCCGCGCTGCCGGTCGACCTTGGCGTAGATCCCGGCCACGGCCGGACTCGCGGGCAGCGTGGCCCGTGCGTTCGCCTGCAGGAACTTCCGGATCTGGTTGTAGTCCTCCTGGCTCTCCGTAGCCACCTCGGTGAGCGTCTTGTCCGCGCCGCCGACGGTGACGGTCACGGAGTCGTCGTCGAGTACGAACGGGATCTGCGTCTCGAGGAAGGGGAAGTAGGAGGCGCCGTACTTGAGCTCGTCTTTGGTTCCCGTCGCGCCTCCTCGGAAGGTCGTCGCGAGACCAAATGGGTTGGCCTCGGAACGGACGGCACCGGGAACGTCGCAGATCGTGAAGCGGTCCTGCATCTTGTTGCAGTGGACGAGGGCGGCGGAGGCAACTCCGAAGTAGTCGGCGCCGAGGGCGAGCGCATCGGGGTAGAGGATGAGGGTCGCCTCGTCGATCGTCTCGAGCCTCGTCAACGCACCGTCGAAGTGCGCCCTGGCGGTGTTCGTGCCGTCGCCTACCGAGACGATCCAGCAGGGACCGCCGCCGTTGGCGAAGTAGTGGCGCAGGCAGTAGTAGAGGTACGAGCCGTCTGCGGGGAGCTCATCGAAGTCGGTGAGCGCGATGGTCGGCGGATCCCCGGCGGCGTTTGCTGGTGTGAAGGTGACCTTGACCTCGTGTGCCGGCGCGTTGCCGTAGAAGCGCTCGTACTCGGCCAGCGAGACGATGCGCTTGGGCTCGCCGGTGAGGGGGGTGCCATTGCTGTCCGTCGCCTGCTGGGTGTAGCCAATGAAGGCGGGGATCGCCGTCGCGACGGGCGCGACGCTCGGTGGGAGTTTGACGATCTCTTCGATGGTGACGCCGGGTGTTGCCATGGCTTGGATTGCCTCCAGTTGTGAGCGATGGAAGGTGGATGAGAGAGCGGTCAGGCCTTCGGTTTGAAGGTGATGCGGTAGTCGAGGCCGTCGGGGGCGGGAGCCTGCGTCTGGGGGCTGTCCCACACGAAGTCGACGACCCCGAGGACGTTCCTGCGGCCGATCGCGTCGTCGAGGAAGACCCGTTGCTCGGGAGACGCCGGCACCGTCGAGACGCGGTAGGGGCCCGGCGCGCGCTCGCGAAGGTCGGCTTCGGTGCCTTCGCCGGTGGCGAGCACCTCTGTCACCGGTGTGTCCCGGTGGAGCGGTCGAATGCGGAACCGCCGGGGAGGCGTCGCGCGCATCAGCACGAAGAGCCGCGGCCGGATGTGGGTCGTGTCGGCCAGAGCGACCGTGCTCCCGGCCGCCATGCTGGTGTTGGCGCCCGTCTTGATGCCGCCGCTCGCGAGGAGATTGTCGAAGTAGAGCTGCGGCTGTTCTTCGGCGCTGGGCTCGGGCTCGAACGGTGCCAGGGCGCCGCGCTCTCGACTCGTGATCTCGAACGTGAAGCGTGTGCGGTTCCGGATCGCTCCTCGGAGCTCGGGGTTGGCGTTGGGATGGACCGAGTAGAAGAGCCGAAAGCCGCCCGGGATCTCGCGAAACACCAGACGGTGGTTCCGCAGCTTCTCGCGGCAGGCGTCACCGGGGCGAAAGCGCAGCTGCTCGAGGGGCTCGCCGCTGGCGTGGACGAGAGCCCGCACGCGGACGAGCGGGTGGTACTCGGCGACAAAGGTCACTCTGCCCTCCGGTCGGTGCGCACGCGGGCGTCGAGCACGAGGCTGCGGATCTCTGGCGCCGGGTCCTTCTGTTCGTCCGACTGAACGGTGACCAGGCGCACCTTGTACAAGACCGAAGGAAAGTAGCCGCCTCCCAGGACACCCCAGAGGTGATTGAGGTACTCGAAGTCCAGGTTGTGGAGATCGAGCACGAGGCGTCGCAGGCCTGCGGGAAACGGGTTCGCAGCGCTTGCGCTGTCCCGGTCGTAGAAGCGCCGACTCTGGAACCTCTCGATGGTCTTCGAGAGATGGACGAGCGCGGTCTCGTAGTCTCTGAACTTGAAGGAGAAGAGCGCGTACAGGTTGAGCTGCACCGGCGGCTCCTGGATGGTGTTCCCGGACGACCCGCGCACGACGTGGCTGCTGTTGCGCAGCGTTCGCTCTTCCTCGACGTTCACCAGGGAGATGAAGACGCGGTCGTCGTTCTCTCCGAGCCCCTTCAGGTTCTGCGCGTGGTCGAGCTGGACCTCTCCTCCTGGATCGGAGCTCAGGCCCAGGTAGAGGGCCACCTCCTTCTGCAGGTACTTGAGTGCGTTCTCGATCACGTGGCGCTCGTGGTGAAGGTGGCGTTGCGCATGACGCAGCCTCAGATGAGAACCGGCCGGTCGAGCTCGGTGAGGTTGCCGAGGGCGTCGACCTCGAAGGCGTAGGCCTCCTTGATCGCACTCGACGCCGACTCGACGGCCACCAGAACCCTGTGACCGTCGGTGCGCACGCGCACGGCGCCG
This sequence comes from Candidatus Multivoraceae bacterium, assembly GCA_965223385.1. Classification (GTDB taxonomy): domain Bacteria; phylum Acidobacteriota; class Thermoanaerobaculia; order Multivoradales; family Multivoraceae; genus JBCCLJ01. Next base: position 258,829 of record CBDCWR010000006.1, read on the forward strand.
AAGACGAGGCGCTGGAAGGCCTGAAACCCGCCCCGCCGGTCCTTCTTGGGAATGTCCTCGAGGCCACCGTCGCCGTCGCTCCGGTGGAGCTCGGGCTCGATTCGGCCTCGGTGGGCAAAAAAGGCCGCCAGCTCGGTGGAGAAGACGAGAGGCTTGTCTCCGCGCGAGTGACGGCCCAGTGCGGCCATCAGGTTGGCGCGCGGGTGGACGTACTCCTTCAGGACGGACTCGTCGCCCGAAGAGACGACGCTGATCGCAGGCTCGGCAGCCGCCAGAAAGGCGGGGTCGAACTCGTGCGAGCCGTGGTGGGGCACCTTGAGCACCTCGGAGCGGAGCGCCCCGGGTGTGCCGTGGCCTGCGAGGTGCTCCAGCAGACGCTCCTGTGCATCGGTGTTGAGATCACCTCCGAGCAGGAAGTGCACGTTTCCGTAGCGAAGCTTGAGCACGATCGAATGTCCGTTGATCGTGTGGCTCGCGCTCTTGCTGTGCCGCTCGTTCCGCAAGAAGGGGAGTGCGGGGATCGTCCCGCCTGCGCCGTCGTCGATCTGGTCTTCGATCGGGCCCAGAACCTGAATGTCGATGTCGGGCCGGAAACCATCGAAGGCGTCGTGGTCCCCGAACTTCAGGCGCCGTACGCTTCCGTTCGGCGCCATCATCGTGTCGAGGGCGTCGTCCCACTGGAGGAACGTGTCGCTCTTGTCGTTGGAGTCGCGGGGGTCGTCGAAAAGATCGGTGATGAAGGTCTCGCTGCCGATGTCGGTGAAGCCCGTGCCGAAGCTCTCCCTGGTCGGAGGTGCTTTTGTGCCTCCCCCAGGCTTGGGTCGCCGAGCCGCCTTCACGAGACCGTTGTGCAGGTAGTTCCGGATGCTGGCGAAGAAGCGCTTGTGAGCCACGGGATGAGTGCGCGACTTGGCGACATTGATGAGCCCGGAGAAGTGATCCGCGTCGCCGTGGGTCACGACGAGCGCATCGAGCACGAACGGATTGGCCTGCGTGGTGCCGGGAAAGGCCGCAGCGAGCAGGCGCGCCACGAAGACCTCTTCACCTCCGTCGACGAGGATCTTCTGATCCGACGGTGTCCGGATGAACGTCGCGTCACCCTGCTGCACGTCGACGAAGGTCACCTCGAGGAGTCGGCCGGGGCCCCCCGGCCCGTCGCGGAAGCGAAGGGGCTGGCGGGCTCCGCTCTTTTTCTTCTTCTTGATGTAGGCCGGCTTCTGCTGGCCCGTTCGGAAGTCGAAGATCGTGATGTCGACCCGCTCTTGATTGGGGTCGTCGTTCTGCGTCGGGTCGACGAGATCGACCTCGTCGCCCCAGAAGAAGAGCCCGATGACCTTGTCCTGCTTGGTCTCCAGGAGAAAGTCGTCTCGTTTCTCTCCGCGAAAGCGGACGAGATCTTCATCGAGGATTCTCTTCACCATTGCTTCGCCCGCCCTACCTTCACATTCAGAGTGGCACTCGGACCTCGATCCAGTGGAAAGCTGGAGTCTTCGTCTTGGACAAGTTGTCTCTTGTCTCTTCAGACGGAGAAGCTGCGAGATCTGCGACACGAGAGACTCCGTGTCACGTCGTGTGACGGACCCACTCGGCAAATTGGCCACGATGCGGCCGTGTCGCGCTCGTCGCGGAACGGACTCGACGAGTCGATGTCGAGATCCGAGCTCGGTGTCCGTCTAGAAACGTGACGGTCATCTGCCGATCGCGGAAGCGAGTCGGCGTTCGAGGAACCGAGAAGGGGGCGCGCGTGACAGAGAAGAAGTACCCGAATCAACCCGATCCGCAGCCGGAGCCTGATCCTCAACCCGAGCCCGACCCTCAACCGGAACCTGACCCCCAGCCGGAACCGGACCCCCAACCCGAGCCGGATCCCCAGCCCGATCCTGAGCCGGAGCCCGACCCGCAACCGGAGCCCGATCCGCCGGAACCTGACCCCGAGCCCGACCCCGAGCCTGATCCTCAACCCGAGCCCGACCCCCAGCCAGATCCGGACCCGGACCCCGTACCCGATCCGCCTCCCGAGCCGGAGCCGAGCGTGCGGGTCCGGCCCGACGTCTGGAAGCTCGATCCTTGGGACGACGTGCTGCTCTGGTACGCCCGCGCGGTCGCCGAGATGCAGACGCGCTCCCTCGACGATCCGACCAGCTGGCGCTATCAGGTGGCCATTCACGCCTATCGGCGGTCGTCCGACCCGAACGCCGATTCCGGCGACTCCCTTCCGAGCGCGGCAGACCAGAACAGCTTCTGGAGCCAGTGCCAGCACAACACCTGGTACTTCCTGCCCTGGCACCGGATCTATCTCGGCTTCTTCGAGCAGATCGTCGGAGCCACCGTCGAGCAACTGGGCGGCCCCGCCGGTTGGACGTTGCCGTACTGGAACTACAGCGACACGTCGAACGCCAACGCGCGGAGCCTGCCGCAGGCGTTCCGCGACGCGCAGACGCCGGACGGCGTGGCCAACCCTCTCCGCGTCTCGCAGCGCGTCGCCGCAGCGAACACCGGCGGCCTGCTCGGCAACGTCAACTCGGTCAACATCCAGAACTGCCTGACGGAGCCGAACTTCGCCGGCGGGTTCGTCGGAGCGGGCTTTGGTGGCCCGGTCACCGGCTTCAATCACTCGGGTGGTCCTGTCGGATCCCTGGAGGCCACACCGCACGGCTCGATGCACGTGGCCGTGGGTGGCGCCGGCGGCTTCATGAGTGCCTTCAACACGGCTGCCCTCGATCCGATCTTCTGGCTCCACCACGCCAACGTCGATCGGCTCTGGACCGTGTGGAAGAGGCGCGATGCGAGCCACATCGACCCGGCCGACGTCGAGTGGCTCGACAATCCGACGTTCGAGTTCCACGACGCAACGGGTGCGGCCGTCGGGCGGACGTGTGGCGACGTGGCAGACTCGGAGGCGTCCGAGTTCGCCTACAGGTACGAAGACGAGAGCGATCCGCTCGGCGGTGGTCTCGAATCCGCCGCACCGGAGGTGGTCATGACGGCCAGCGAGAGGCAGACGATCGGTGCCAGCGATGCCGGCGTCGAGCTCGGGGGTGGGGTTTCGACCACCAACGTCGCGCTCGAGACCGCCGGCCTGGAGAGCGTGGGTGAAGCCACCGGCGCCACCTACGTCCAGATCGAGAACGTCCGCGGTCTCGCGACGATTCCGCACGACGTCTATGTCAATTTGCCAGAGGGCGCGAGCCCCGAGGACAGCCCCGAGCACTATGCCGGGACCTTGTCCATGTTCGGCGTTCCGGAGGCGTCCGAAGAGGGCGAGGAGAGCGCGGGAGACGGCCAGACCTACGAGCTCAACATCAGTGCGCTGATCGAGCGACTCGGCGAGGCCTGGGACGGCAGTGAGATTCGCCTCACCTTCGTTCCGGTCGAAGACGAAGGCCTCGAGGGGGCGCTCGAGTCGGTGGCGGAGCCGATCCGCATCGGCCGCGTGAGCGTGCTTCAGGAGGAGTAGTGGCAGGTGTCGCGGCGCTCTCGTCCGATCTTTCGGCTGCGCTGAGCGCCGCGGCCCGACGCCAGCGGGGGGCGGCCGCCGGCCGTCGCCCGGAGCACTGGCTCCTGGGCGCTTCGTTGCTCGCGTGGAGTGCTCTCCTGGTGATGACCTGGGGCGGTGATCCGGCTGGCGCGGCCGGAGGACACCGTCACGCTCCCGCGGGGAGTGCTCCGATCGCCGCCCTGGGTGCCCACCTCGGACACTGGATGCTGATGGTCGTGGCGATGATGCTGCCTTTGGTCTTCGATCCGGTGCGCACCGTGTGGTCCCGGAGCTTTCGGCAGCGCCGGGGGCGAGCGGTGTGCGGGTTCGTGGTGGGCTACCTGAGCCTCTGGGCGGCGACCGGGCTCGCCGTCTCGACGGTCCTCGCGGTCGCGAGCTCCGTCGGGCCTTCGCCGAGCACCCTGGCGGCGGTTCTCTTTCTCCTCGCCGCCGCGTGGCAGGGCTCTCGCGGGAAGAAGCGGTCGCTCGTCGCCTGCCACGCGACAGCGCCGCTCGCACCTCGTGGCATGCGCGCCGACTGGCACTGCGTGCGGTACGGGCTGCAGATCGGGAGCGCGTGCGCGGCCAGCTGCGGCCTCCTCATGGCTGCGTGTGCGGCGACCGGACATCACCTCGGCGTGATGCTGGTGTGCTTCTGGATCGCCCTGGCCGAACGGCTGGCGTACCGGCCGAGCCCGCGGCTCCTGGCTGCCGCGGGCGCCGGTCTCGGGCTCGCGGCTCTGGCCGGTCTCTTCTAGGCCTCTGCCCGCTCCCTAGGGGACTTTTTCAACAGCCCCCTAGAGCGGCTCTTTTCCCAGAACCTCGTCGTCGCCGGAGAACGAAAGAGACTCGAGCTCGACCTTGCCCTGCTCGATCAGACGCACGGGGACCCTGCGCTTGCGCTTGCCTTCCCGGATCTGGAGCAGCTTCGGGATCTTGCGGGCTTCGCGCCGGGTCGGCATCTTCTCGACGTAGATGCCGACCGCGCAGTCGTCCGACCCCGGATCGTCGTCCTCCTTGCGGGCGACGACGCCGAGGCCCACCACGTGGGGAAGCACCTCGAGCTTCAGGTGATGCTCCTCAATGGCTTGCACGCAGAGCTTCTCTTCCGCCATACCCCATCCTACGCGAGCTCGAGGTCGAGAAGCGTGAACACGTTGCCGATCTTGTTGAAGATGCTCGTCGACGGTGATCCGGCGAAGTGCAGGCCGACGACGCGCTTGGAGCGGTTGAGCACAGCCGAGCCGCTGTCGCCTCCCGCGGTGTAGCGGCTGCACAGCACCTGGTCGCGCAGCCCGACCCGGCCTTCGCTCTTGCCCGTCGGGCGCTTGTAGCGGAGGGCCAGCCTGTAGTTGACGTCGCGGATGATGCCGGTCGTGTGGTCGGTCGTGCGCCCCACCTTCTGCACGAACATGCCGCGGCGGACCGTCTTGCTGACGCCCGCAGGCGGAACGCCGAGCAGGCGGATGGCTTTGTCGACTCTGCTGGGAGCCACGCGCGCAATTGCGGCATCGACGAGGTTGGGATAGCCGGTGGAGCTGAAGTCGAACGGGACCCACTCCGTCAGCTTCGCCAGGTTGTCCTTCGGCGAACGGCCCCCATCGTGGCGCCCGGGCTGGATGATGTTGTCGCCGGCTTTGGCGAACCCCTCGTTGGCCAGAACGTGGGAGTTGCTCAGGATGTAGAGGGGCCCGTTCGGCCTGTTGCGCTTGCGCACGAGGCAGCCGAAGGTTCCGACGCTGACCTTCGTGTGACCGAGCCCGACACCGGGGATCGCCGGCCGGAGCTTGGAGGTGAAGACCTCCGCTTCGACCTGGCCGATCTCCACGACGTCGGTCTCGACCTCCCCGACTTCGGGAACGTCGACCTTCTTGGGCACCTTGTTCTTGACCTTCGACAGAGGCTTCTTCTCCTTGACGTAGACCCGGAGAGCGACGTGGCTCTCGTCGAGCTTGCCTTCGGTCTCTTTGGCGCCGATCCCCATCCCTTGGATTCCAGCGCCCTGGGTCCAGGGCCGATAGCGCTTCTTCATCGACTCGGTCTCGGTGACGAAGCTCTCGGTGGAAAAGGTCTCGCGACTGAGTGCCGCCGGAACATGTGCGCGTTTGCCCTCTGTAATGAACTCGAGTGCCAGGAGCAGTGCGTCTTCGTTCTTCATGTTCCCTCCTGAGGCATGGACCGCATCTCGCGGCCGACCTGTGGCGCCTCGTCTGGTTCTTGAGTGTCTTCATGGAATAGACGGACACCGATGGCGCTTGTGGACACTCTTTTGGTGTCGACGTTGCCCTCGAAGGGGTGTGTCATGCTCGCTCGATCAAGTACCTGGAGAACGCCATGACCAAGAAGCTCCCCCTCGCTCTCGTCGCCCTCCTCCTTTTCCTCTCCTCGGCCGCGACACTCGCCGAGGTGCTGCCCACCGTCAGTCCGGAGTCGCAGGGCTTCGACGGCGAGCGGCTCCAGCGCATCACGAAGATGACGCAGGCCTATGTCGACGAAGGGCAGTTGGCCGGGGTCGTGACCATGGTCGCGCGCCGCGGCGAGGTGGTCCACTTCGAGGCCGTCGGCAACAAGGGCGCCGACGACGACCGCGCCCTCGAGAAGAGCGATCTCTTCCGCATCTACTCGATGACGAAGCCGATCACGGCAGCTGCCGCGATGCAGCTCTACGAGCAGGGCAGGTTCCACCTCAGCGACCCGGTCAGCAAGTTCGTCCCGGAGCTCAAAGACCTCGAGGTACTTCAGGAAGACGGCACACGGGTGCCGGTGGAGCGTGAGATGACCATGCAGCATCTCCTGACGCACACGGCCGGCTTCTCCTACGGCTTCAACCCGGACGGTGATCCAGTCGACGCGGAGTACCAGAAGGCGAATCTCTGGGCAGCCGAGGACCTGGACGACTTCGCCAAGAAGGTCGCCGCTCTGCCGCTCAAGTTCCAGCCGGGACAGCGGTGGCACTACTCGATCGCGGTCGACGTGACCGGGCTCGTCGTGCAGCGCATCAGCGGCCAGAGCTTCGACGAGTATCTGAAGGAGCACATCTTCGAGCCGCTCGGTATGAGCGACACCTTCTTCGCGGTGCCCGCGGACAAGAAGGATCGTTTTCTGCCGAACCACTTCATCGACCCCCAGACGCAGAAGCTGACGCAGATCCCCATGGGCGGCATGGAGGCGATGCAGAACTACGAGACGGTCACGCTGTTCTCGGGTGGCGGCGGCCTGGTCTCGTCGACGCGCGACTACATGAAGTTCGCCGAGGCAATGCGCAACGGCGGCAAGCTCGGCGACGCCCGCATCCTGAGCCCGAAGACCGTCGCGTACATGGCCACGAACCACCTGCCGGCGAGCATCAGCTCGGGCGGGAGTGGCGAGCAGCCGACCCTGGGAGGCGAGCTGCGAGGCTTCGGGTTTGGTCTCGGCTTCGGGCTGGTCACCGACCCCGCGGCTGGCGGCGTCATGGGGAGTGCCGGGGAGTACAACTGGGGTGGAGCGGCCGGCACTGTCTTCTGGATCGATCCCGTCGAGGAGATCGTCGCCGTCGGCATGATCCAGCTGATGGGCTCGCCCTACCCCTTCCGGTCCGATCTCAAGGTGGCCACGTACCAGGCCCTCACGGAGAGCCTCGAGTAGCGCGCACTCCGCCGGAGTTGGTGGGCCGAGGCGGAGACCAGGAACGATGGAGCTCGAAGCCGGCACGCAGCTGGGGAGATTCTGCGTCGGACGGCTCCTGTCTTCGGGCCGTCACGGCGACGTGTACCTGGCCGAGGACATGGACTCCGGCCGGGACGTCGCGATCCGGATCTTCTCGGAGAGCGTCGTGGAGAACCCGGACGTCGCGGCCCAGGTGATGCGTGCGGCGCGCAGTCTGCGGGCGCTGAGGCATCCGGCACTCGCAGGCTGGTTGAGCTACGAGGCCGAGTCGGGGGTCCACTTCATGGCGATGGAGCCGGCCCTCGGTCCGACGTTGGCGCAGTGGTTCGAGGCCGCTCCGCGAAGCGTACCGGAGACCGTGAGGGTGTTCCTCGACGTGGCATCCGCCCTCGAGGCAGCACACGAGGCCGGAGCTCTCCATGCCGATCTGCGGCCCGAGAAGATTGCTGTCGTCGAGCGCGACGGGGGCGTCGGAGCGCAGGTCCTCGACGTGGGTCTGGCCCTGTCACTGCAGCAGCGGGGTGACGCTCTCGCGCCCGAGTACCGCGGAGAGCCGCCGATCACTCCGTACTCGAGCCCGGAGCTCCGTGCGGAGGAGGGTTACGACCGGCGCACCGACCTCTGGTCTCTGGGTGCCTGCCTCGCCGCGGCGCTCTGCGAAGACGGTGCGGCCACCCTCGCGCGGGAGCCGACGACGCCGTGGCCGGCGCTCGCATCCGGGCTCCCGTCCGCAGTGCCCGAACGACTCCGTCTGCTGATGCGACGTTGCCTGAACCCGGATCTCTCGCTGCGCTGGCGGGATGCCGGGGACGCGCGCATCGAGCTCTTCGAGCTGCTCGAGCCACCCGCCGACGTCTGAGTGCCGCCGGTGCTCAGCCGGAGCAGGACAGCGCGGACGTGTCCTGGATGGGCCGGAAGCTCACCCCCTGCGCGTTCGAGTAGGTGGCGACGTTGCCGGTCTCCGTGTCGGTCACGCGGAGCTGTACGGCGACGTTGGTCAAGCCTCCAGCGAACACCCAGAAGTGCTGGTTGAGGGCGCAAGCATCGAGCACCTTGATCACGATCTCGACGTTGTTCTCGTCGAAGAACCAGAAGTAGCCGGTGTCGCGGGTCAAGGCTTGCGCCATGCCGACGCCGGTGTCGGAGGAGGTCTGGAAGTCGACGTCCACGCTGAAGCGCCCGTCGCCGAGGCAGAGCCGTTGGGCGGTGGGTGTGCACGAGGCGCTCTCTCGCAGGGCGGCGGCCGCACGACGGCGCAGGCCGGGATCTTCGTTCGGCCTGGCCAGGTCTCGGGTCAGCGCGAGGAGGTCGTCCATGGCTGCCGCCGCCTTTGGCGGGGGCTCCGTTCTGGCGCCCGTGCTGACGTCCGAGCAGTCGGAGAACGCCTGCGTATCCTGGATCGGCTCGAACTTGTCCCCGTCACGGTTGAGATAGTGCAGCGACGTTCCGGTCACGGTGTCCGTCACGACGACGTTCACCTCGACGTCGGTCAGCCCGCCTGCAAAAACCCAGAACCGGCCTGCGAAGGAGCAGGCGTCGAGAACCTTCACGACCATCTCCACGTTGGCGTCGTCGAAGAACCAGAAGTAGCCGGTGTCGTCGGTGAGCTTCACGGCCTGTCCGCTCCCCGTCTCCACCGAGCTCCCGATCGTCGTGCGCCACGTGACGCGCACCTCGTACCGGTTGTCCTGGAGACACAGCGCCAGGCCGTCGTCCGCGCAGGTGTCGGTCATGTTGGAGTCGACCTGCGCGGTGAACACTCCCTGTGAGCGACCCGCCGAGTCGATGCGCGTGTAGACGACCGTTGCCACGTCGTCGTCGGAGAGCGCAACCTCCGGCGCCGTCGGAGTGGAGGCTGCGTTTGCGGTTGCAAGAGTCACCTCGCCTCCCAGCGGATCGCCGTTGCGGTCGAAGAGGCGCAGGCGCACGCTGGCGCTCGCGCCCGTCGTCGCCCAGGCGACGGCGAAGTCGCCGGTCGCGTTGGAAGCGAGAGACATCGACGAGGCCGCCTCGGATGCGCCTTCGTTCACCGGGAACGGCGCGCCGCGCGGCGAGCCGTCGGGAGCGAAGAGGCGCGCTTCGACAGATTCGGACCCTTCCGGACCCTCCTCCCAGGCGACCACGAAGCCGCCATCGTCGTTGGCCGCGACCTTGGGATTGCTGCCCGACTCCGACACCTGGACCGGCGTGCCTTCCGCGTTGCCCTGCGGGTCGAAGAACTGGCCCACGAGACTGCCGCTGGCGGCCTTGCCGGCGCCCGACTGCCAGACCACGAAGTGACGGCCGGTCGCGGTTCGCGCGACCTCCGGCTGCGCCGTGGCGGAGGTGGGGGCTTCGATGCGCTCGGGTGCACTGGGCGCCTTGCCGGGGAGTGCGCGCACCTTCAGCACGTCGTCGCCTTCTCGCCAGGTCACGACCAGCTCGTCGTTGTTGTCGATGTCCGCCTTCGGCGGGCTCGGCTCGTCCTCGGAGCTGGGTGACGAGAGCTCCACTTCGTCATCCTGCGGCGCGCCACTGGGGTCGAAGAACCGACCGACGTTGTTGCCCTGATTGCGGGCGCCCGCCGCCTTGGCCGCGGGCGACGACTGCCACACCACGGCAAAGCTGCCATCCTGTGCGAACACGACCTGCGGCGAGGTCTCGATGCGGCCGCGACGACTGCCCACTTCGAAGGGGCTCGTGAGCGCAGATCCCTGCTCGTCGAAGACCTGTGCCAGGACGCGGACCGTGCCGCCCGTCTGCACCTCCCAGACGACGACGCGGCGGCCGCTGCTGCCGCCGCCTTCGGGCCGGAACACCGCAATGTCCGGCCGGCTGCTCGCCGACGCGGTGACGGTGGTCTCGGGCTCCACCTCGAAGTCGTCGTTCTCGATCACGATCCGGGCGGCGCGCGGATCGGCGCGCACCACGTCGTCCGGAAGCTCGACCAGCGCGAGGCTTGCGACCTCGTTCGGCTCGACGTCGGCGTCGTCGATGACGGTGACGTCGAAGCTCTTCTCGGGCGGGTCGCCCGCGCTCCACTGCAGGGTGACCTTCGCCGGCGAGGAGTAGTCGACGTTGGATGTGGCGGTCCGCTGGAGCACGCGCACGCTCAGCGTCGCCGGGCGGACCGGGTCGAGGCGCACCGTCACCGTGACCTTGCCGTCGCTCTCGGCGACCCCGAACACGGTTTGGGTGAACCGCACCTCGCTGCGCGAGGAGGACGCGACATCGATCGCCTTCTGGACGAAGTCGCTGCTCGAAGCCCCCGTGACGTCGAGGCGCACCGTGTACGTGCCGGCGTCCGTGTAGGTGTGGGTCGGCGACTGCTGCGTCGATGTCGACCCGTCGCCGAAGTCCCAGAGGTAGCTCGAGATCGAGCCGGAAGAGGCGTCGAGGAACGTGACCTGCTCTCCGACGACCGGGTCCGTGGGTCGGAAGGTGAAGTTGGCGGTGACGCCCGGTCCGGCGACCGTGACCGCTTTGGATGCGGACCCCGAGCTGGCGCCGTCGACGACGTCGAGGGTGACCGTGTACACGCCCGGAGTGGCGTACGTGTGCTGTGGGTTCTGCAGCGTGCTCGTCGTGCCGTCGCCGAAGTCCCAGGAGAACGAGGTGCCCGAGGACGAGGCGTCGGTGAACTGGATCACGTCCCCGGGGAGTGGGCTCGCCGGGGAGAACGTGAAGTCGACCGTGAGGGAGGTTGGTGCTGGAAGCGTCACGTCGAGTGGCACGGACGGCGGGCTGAGCAGGGGGTTGGGGTTGAGTGCGTGGGGATCGGTGCGTGTTGCCACCGTGCAGGTCACGGAGGTCCCGGCCGGTAGACCGCTCAGAACGAGGCTCGAGACGGTCTTGTCGGCCGTGGAGACGATGCCGGATCCGCAGTCGACGTCGTAGCCGCCGCCGTCGGCGGTGTAGCTGATCGGAGTCCAGTCGAGCTGGAAGGACGTCGGCGTCTCGTTGCTGGAGGCCAGACCGGTGGGTGGCAGGGTCTGGGTCGTCCAGGTCGGGTTGATCGAGTCGAGAAACGACATCAGGGCCGGATCCGTGGTGGACAGCTGGTTGTAGCTGATGTCCAGGAGTGTGACCGACAGGCTCTGCAGCGGTGGAATGGTGCCCGTGAAGCGGCTGCCGTGGAGGTCGAGCTCGATCAGGTTGTCGAGCGAGGGCAGGCTGGCCGGGAGCGGCCCTCCGACCATGGTCTCCGCAACCCAGAGGAACTGCATGTTGGGGTTGTCGGCGAAGGTCGGAAGCGTTCCGGTGAGGCCCGCGGATGAGGCGAAGCGCTCCAGGGAGAACAGCCCGTTGAGTGGCGGGAAGCTGCCCGTGATCTGCGTTCCGTTGAGGAAGATCCTCTGCAGGGCGGGGAAGGAGCTGAGGTCCGGCAGGGGGCCCGAGATGGGTGCCTGACTGAGGCTCAGGATCTCCAGCTTGGACCAGGTGCTCAGATCCGGCAGATTTCCGCTGACCGTGGTGAGCGAGATGTCGAACACCTTGATCTCGGTGAGGTCCGTGAGCGTCGCGGGCAGTGTGCCGCTGAGCCCCTGGTTGCGCATGGTAAGGCGCTCCACCCGGTCGTTCGTGTCGCACGTCACACGGTGCCACGTGCACTCGGTTCCCGGTGGGCCTCCCCAGCCGGTGTTCGCGGTCCAGCTCGCGCCGTTGGTGAAGCTGAAGAAGTCGAGGAGCGCGGCGCGCTCCTGGGCCGGAACCTGGCCTCCGGCAGGGAGAGCGAAGGCGAGGAGCACCAGGAGCGTGGCGACGGTGGTGTACGGGCTCCGGGAGGCCACCCCTGGAGGCGTCTGGAGTGGGCGAGTGCGGCGCTGGTGCCGCGGCCGAGGCGGCATCGTCCCTTCGAGCATGGGTTCCCCCAATAGAAGCGAGATTGCAGCGGCCACTCCTCGGAGGCCACCGCAGACAGATTCGGAAAGGACCTCCGAGTGTAGCGCCGTTCAGCTTCTCGAGGACTTCTTGGCCACTCTCCGCACCGCGCGGCGTGCCAGCCCCGACGTGATGCGCTGCGCGAGCCCCAGCTTCGGGGTGTTGCGCGAGCCGTCGAAGTGGTCGAGCCCCAGCTCCTTGCGGATGTCGCTGCTGAGCTGCATCGCGAAGCTGTCGAGCGGGATCCCGGTGCCGTCGGCGATACGTACCATGCGCTGGAAGTTCCCGGCGACGGCAATGGCGTCGACGAGAGGCTCTTCGCCCATCTCTTCCACGATGGTCTTGCGCAGCGAGCGCAGCTTCTTCTCGTTGCGCGCCACGATCGCCTCGGCGAGGCCTACCAGGAGCTCACCGTGGGGAACGCCGCCGCCACCCGACGTCAGGTTGCCGTCGGTGATGGCGCTGAGGTCATACGCCTCGTCGTGGGCCTGGCCGCTCGCACGGAGCATGGCCGCGTGGGAGGACGTTCAGTAGAAGCACTCGTTGAGCGCGGAGACTCTCCCTGCGACGAGCTCCATCTGGGCCCTCGTGATCGAGCGAAACTGCTGGCCAAACTGCATCATCTGTGGCGAGCTCAGGTACTGCGCGCCGTGCAGATCGGTGAGTGCGCGGACCTCCGCCGGCACGAGACTCATCGCGCGGATGACGTTCCCCGTGCGGGGGCCGTCGCCATACAGCCCCTCGTCTTCGGGGTCGAGAGCGTCCTTCTGCACCATCGGCACCCAGGCCTGCTCCATGCGCGCGCCGCTCGGGCGCCGCCGGGTGGGCTCGCCAGGCTCCGGATTCGGGAAGTCCTGGAGCGGGATGCCGAGCCCGACGTGCACCGCGTCGATCGAGACCGTCTGCGTGACCACGCCGACCAGCTCGACGTACTGCTCCACGGTGAACTGTTCGGCGGCGATCTGATCGTCGAGCCACTTCTGGGACAGACGCGCGGGGTCCGTGACCAGCCGGTGCACCGCGTCCACCGATCCTTCGGAGAGGGCCGCTGCCGACGGGGCGGGACGGTCGTGCGTGCCGCTCACGGCAAACGGCGAAAGGGCTTCCTTGCGGCGTTGGCACAGTGCACACTCCGCGGCGGCGCGCGACTCCTGCGCCAACGCGATGCGCTCGGCGCCGGTCCACCATGTACCGGGGCGGGTGATGCGATCGAAGGCGCGCGCGTGGGCGTCGGCGAGGTCCGCTCGCACCGGCACGGGAGACGCGCTGTAGTCGAACTGCACGAACCGAGCATTCCACAGTTCGCCCCGGCGCGGCTCCGCCTGGGACAAATGACAGGCGGCATTCCCTTCCGTGCGGTGGGACCGGTCGCGGCCGTGGGACGTTCAGCGCGTAGGAGAATGACGCAGGAGAGCTGGCATGACGACCTCGAACCCCGACTCGCACAGAAGGACGTACCTGCGAAGGTGGCGCGACCTGCTCGCCCTCGCTCTGATCTGCGCTCCTCAGCAACCGGCAGTGGCGCAGCCCGCCGAAGACCCGGTGCTCGCGCGGCGGCCTTTCCTCGGCGTGCGCATGACGCCCGCGGAGGGTGGCGTGCTGGTGCAGACGGTCTTTCCGCAGTCGTCGGCGTCGGCGGCAAGGCTCGAGACGGGCGATGTGCTCGAGAGCCTGGGTGGTACCACGCTCACCTCTCCGGCCGATGTCCTCGCTCAGATCCCGGGGCTCCGCGTCGGCGACTCCGTGGAGCTCCGCGTGCGCCGGTCGGGCCAGGTCCACGGCGTAACCCTGGAGCTCACCCCGTTTCCGCCGGAGCGCCATGTTGGTGCGCAGGTCGTCTACGGTGCGGTCGCGGAGGGAGGTCGCCTCCTGCGGTCTCTCCTCACGGTGCCGGAGAACGCTGCGTCTCGGCCACCGGTCGTCTACCTGCTGCAGGGAATCGACTGCTCGTCGGTCGAGCAGACCTTCTCACTCGGAAGCGCCTGGTCGCGCCTCATCGAGCAGCTGACGGCCTCGGGGTTCGCGACCTATCGAGTCGAGAAGGCGGGCGTCGGCGACAGTACCGGCGGGCCGTGTCGCGACAACGACTTCCACTCGGAGACGGCGGGGTTTGCCGCTGGTCTCACCTCGCTGCGGCAGGAGGTGAGGGTCGATGCGGAGCGCATCTACCTCCTGGGGTTCAGCATGGGCGGCGTCTGGGCGCCGCTGCTCGCCGCCGAAAGCCCGGTGCGAGGCGTCGCCGCCTTCGGGACGATCGCCCGTCCGTTCCAGGAGTACCTCCTCGAGAACCGGCGGCGTCAGGATCTCCTGGGGGGAGAGTCGCCGGGCCAGATCGAAACGGCCACCGAGCTCGACGCACGGCTTTTCCACCTGCTCTTCGCCGAAGCCAGGTCGCCGCAGGAGATCCTCGATTCCCATCCCGACCTCGCGCAGGCGGTACGGCAGAAGATGTCGCGCGACGAGAGCCCCGTGCGCCACCTGTACGCCGACCGCACGGCCGCGTTCCTGCGCCAGATCCACGAGGTGAACATCGCCGCGGCCTGGGAGAAGGTGCAGGTGCCGGTGCTCGCGCTCTGGGGCGAGGGCGACTACGTTTCGGCGCGTGCCGATCACGAGCTCATCGCCCGCATCGTCAACCGCGACGGCGGCGCACTCGCGCGCTTCGAGACCGCACCGTCCGACCACTGGCTGGGGCACGCAGAAAGCGAAGAGAGCGCATACCGGGCCCGGCGTGAGGGGACACCACCGCCCCTGAGCGAAGAGACGCTCCGACAGCTCTCCGGGTGGCTCGTCGAGACGGACGCGCGCAGCGCCGGGGCCTAGCTGGCGCTGTCGAGCGACACCGGGTCGAGCTTCGGGTGGCTGCACTCGTGGCCGGAGAGGCCGACGAAGGGGCTTGCACCCTCGTTCGGGCGGTCGACGTTCAGAACCTGGGCGTCGCCGTTGTTCACGCAGATCGAGCGCGAGGCAGGGTCGCCGTCTTTCCCGCTGTCCACCCAGCCGTCCCAGACGATGTCGGGCACGCGGCCGTCTTTGCCGAGCAGCGTGATACGTGCCTGCTCGATGACGTCGCGCACCGGCGCGTCGCCGCCTCCCGTGAACGTGTTGCCGTAGATGTAGATCGTCTCGGGATACGGGTCGAAGACATCGTGCTCTTCGCGCTTGCCGTACAGGCCGGAGCTCATGTAGCTGCTGATCCAGACGTTGGCCGTCTTGTTGTCGGCGATCTGGTTGCGAAAGATCTCGACCTTGTCGTTCGAGCTGATGACGACGCCCGACCCGCTCGGCACGGTCGAGACCGCCGTTCCCTCCGGCGCGAAGTTGCGCGTGTTGTTGGCGCGGATCTCGTTGTCGTAGACGCGGGTGCTGTGGCCGAGCTGCGGCAGCTGCGGCATGTTGAACACGAGGATTCCGGCCGTGTTGCCCACCGCGACGTTGTCGTACACATCGGCGTGGATCGAGTTCTCGATCTCGATTCCGGCCACGTTGAGCTCGGCGCGATTCCCGCGCACGACGATCTCGCGCGACTGGCCCACGTAGATGCCGGCATCCGACGCAGCAATGGCGACGCAGCCTTCCACCAGAACGCGCGTCGTCTGCACCGGGTAGATGCCGTAGGCGCCGTTCGTCTCGTCAGGCCCGTTTGTCCACTCGGTGCGCACGCGGCGAATGATGATGTCGCTGCCCTCGTTGACCTTGAGCGCGTCACCCTTGGAGTCTTCGATGCCGACGTCCTCGATCGTGAAGTTGCTCGCGTTGACCAGAAGCCCTTCGGCCCCCTGGATCTGGTCCTTGAACGAAAGCACCGACTCGCTCATGCCGGCGCCCCGGATGGTGACTCCGTCGACGTTGAGCGTGAGGCTGCGGGAGATCGCGTGGACCCCTGCCGGAATCTCGATGACATCACCCGGCTGGGCTTCGATGAGCTGCGCGCGGAGCTCCTCCTCGTAGGTCGGGGCGGGCGCGGACGAGCAGGCGAGCAGGAGGCCTACGGCGAGCACGCTGGCCAGTTGGGCCGCACGGGTGTGCGCGCGTGAACGGTGAGTCGGCGCCTGAAGAAGCGGATGCGTCATCGCGTTCTCCTCTCGGAGCGAGCCTCGGGGCTCCAGTCGGACGTGTGGGGTTTGCCCAAATCCTAACGCGCGTCTCCCGCGGCGCGCATCGCGTCCAGAAGTACCGCCGCCATGGCGCGAGCACCAACCTGAATCGAGCCTTCGTCGGCGACGTAGCCCGGGCTGTGGGG
Source organism: Candidatus Multivoraceae bacterium (assembly GCA_965223385.1). GTDB lineage: Bacteria > Acidobacteriota > Thermoanaerobaculia > Multivoradales > Multivoraceae > JBCCLJ01. The sequence goes on from CBDCWR010000006.1 coordinate 275,058, forward strand.
CATGCCGACGATTCCCTCCGCGGAGTTGGAGACTCCGAGGAAGAACATCGTGCCGGGCACCTTCTGCTGCAGGGAGCCGAAGTCTTCCGAGAACGCCGGCACCAGGGTCGTCAGCTGGGCCACGTTGCCCTCTCCCAGGACCGCCTCGGCGGTGTGTGTCGCGCGCTGGGTGAGGGTGGGGTCGTTGGTGACCCCTGCAATGGCTGCACTCTCGTAGGTGAGCTCGATCTCCAGGCCGGGCCCTTCGGAGGCCGCCACGGCCTTGCGGACTGCACGCTCGAGCTCGGTGCTGGTGTCGGTGTCGGTGTCCGAGCAGGTGCCCATGCCGCGCAGAGTCCAGGTTCCGGAGGCGTCCTTGGACGGGCTCCCCAGCTGCACGACGCTGAACGCGCCGGCCTGCGGAGCCTGGGCCTGGGCGGGTTGCAGTGTGCCGGCCGAAGTGAGTGCCGGGGTCAGCTCGCGGACCGCTGCCTCGGCATCGTCGCCCCGCACGCGCACCACGATCCGGTCGCGCTGGGGCATCATCACTCCGGCTCGGGTGGCGAGCTGGCCCACCTCGAGAGGTGCCGTGTGCAGCGCAAACAGGGCGCTCGCCTGGGGGCTCTCGAAGAGGCCGTCGTCGAGCATCTCTCTCGCGCCGGTGGCGCGCTCTTCGGCGGGCTGGAAGACGAAGAGCACCTCACCCTCGAGGTCCCGCCGCTGCGCAGCCAGGCTCTCGGCGAGTGCGACCCCGATCGTGGTGTGGATGTCGTGTCCGCAGATGTGCCGGACGCCTTCGTTCACCGAGCGAAACTCGACAGGATCCGGCGCCGCGGAAGGCACCGCGTCCATGTCGGCACGGTAGGCCACGCGGGGCCCGGGCTTGGCGCCGCGGAGGAGCGCCACGACCCCGTGACCGCCGACGCCCGTTTCCACCTCCAACCCGGCTGCCTTCAACCGCTCCGCGACCCGGCCCGCGGTGCGCTCTTCTTCACCGGAGACCTCGGGATGCCTGTGAAGGTCGCGTCGAAAGTCGACCCAGCTCGCCTCGAGCTCGGCGATGCTTGCGTGGACCGCCTCGAGCAGGGGGTCCTGGCCGCTTGCCGGCGCGGCCGCGGCGGCCCAGGGCAAGAGGAGCAGCACCCACGGGGCGAAGAGGCGGCGCAGCTCGGGATGCGTCGCCAGAGAGGTGCGGCGTCGCGCGCGGCGGGACGGTCGGAACATGACGATCTCCTCTGTCGGGTGTTTCTCCCCTCTACGTTGGAACGGTCGCGGAGTTCGAGGCTCTGCCTCATCGACCGTGAAGGCGTCTGCCTTACCTGCCGGTGAAGACGGGGTCCCGCTTCTCGCGGAACGAAGCGATGCCTTCGGCGAAGTCCTCCGAGCCGGCCGTGCGCGCGCGCATGGTGGCGATCTCGGCGAACCCGGCCTGTTCCCCCTGCTCCAGGTAGAGCTGGGCTCCCCGCTTGATCTCCTGTACGGCCAGCGGTGCGTTGCGACAGATCTCCTCCGCGAGCTCGTGGGCGCGCCGGGTCTGTTTTCCGGTCTCCACCACCTCCTGCACCATGCCGAGCTGGAGCGCCCGCGCGGCGTCGAATTCGTCGGCGCGCAGCAGGTGGTACATCGCGTTGCCCCAGCCCGCACGCTGGACGTAGCGCACGTGCGCGCCTCCGAAAACGGCGAGGCCACGGCGTGGCTCCATCTGGCAGAAGCGGCTGTCGCTGGCCGCGACGACGATGTCGGCCGCGAGCATCATCTCGATGCCGATCGTGAACGTGATGCCCTGCACGGCCATGACGACGGGCTTGCTGCAGCGGCGGCGCAGCGCGAAGGCGTCGACGCGCAGATCTTCGGCCTGCTCCGCGTCGCGCGAGCCGTCGCGCATCGAGCCGGCGAAGCGGGGCAGGTCGAGCCCTGCGGTCGTGTGCTGGCCGGCGAAGAGGAGCACGACCGCCCACACGTCGTCCTGCTCGCTCGCCTGGGTCAGCGCATTCGAGAGGTCGTCGAACATCTCCGGGGTGAAGCCGTTCATCTTGTCCCGCCGATCGACCGTGATCGTGGCGATGTGTTTCTCGACGCTCGTTTCGACGCGGCCGTGGTCACTCATGTCTGGTCCTCCGGTGCTGGGCTGGCTGGCAAGGCGGGATCCCCGCGCCGATGGTAGTGGAGTCGCGCCCTTTTGACGCTTCTCGGGGGCCCTGCCATCATCGGATCGTGATGTCGCTGCGCAAACGGCTCCTCGTCGCCGTGGTTCTCGCGTTCTGGGCGCTTCCCGGAGCGGGTGTGCTCGTTCGAGCGGGGCACGTGGCGCTGCTGCACGGTCCGGCTTGGACCCCGCACGCACACTCGGACACCGGAGATGTGGAGACGGTCGACGCCTCCGACCATTCGGCGCACGACCACTCCCATGAGGTCGGAGCCGGTCATCACGGTGCCGTCGTGTTCGGCGACGGGCTGCCGATCGAGTTCGACGAAGCCTCGGCGCTCTGGCCGCTTCGATGCGAGACGCGGCCGCAGCATGGGCACCAGCTGACCGCAGGCACTGTCCCGGCCCTCTTGGCGGTGACGCCTTCGGTGCCGCACGACACTGCGGCGGTGGCTCGCGTCGTCGAAGCCGAGCCGACCCGGGATCCGGTCGGCTCCGCCTTCGATGGTCTGCTCGGCCTCCCGCCGCCCGAGAGTCCGCCGCCGCGCACGCTGTTCTGCACGCTCCTGCTCTGATTCGAGAGGCACCTCGCGAGGCGCGTCGTTGCGCTTCGTGACCTCGAATCTGACCGGAGAGCTGCATGCACATTCTCGCGTGGGCCGCGCTCGTCGCCGGCCTGATGGGCCCTGGTGTCGGGGCCCAGGAAGTCGAACCTGAATCTCTCGCCCCGCTGACCGAGGCGGAAGTGCTCCTTGTACTGACACCGGACCACCCCGCCGTGCGCCTGGCCCAGAGCGCGGTCGACGCAGCGGAGGCGCGCGCGCTCACGGCGCGGCTCCTCAACAGCCCCGAGATCGGCGTCGTCCGTGAAGACGTATCGGGTCCCACGCGCCAGGTCGACCTCAGCGTGCGCTGGCGTCCGTTCGAGCGCGGGCGGCGCAAGCGAATGGGCGCCGCCCAGGAGCAGGTCAGCGCGGCCCAGGAGGCGCGCGCGTCCGACCTGCTCACGGCGCGGCTGGAGCTGCGGGAGGCTTTCGCCGCCTGGTCGCTCGCGTCCAGCCGTGCCGGAGCTTTCGCGGCCGAAGTGGAGCAGCTGGATGCGCTCGCGCGCCGCGAGAGTGCGCGCTTCGAGCGCGGCGAGGCGTCGGGGCTCGAGGCCCGACGTCTCACTCTGGCGCGCGCCCAGATGGAGAAGAAGCTCGCCCTCGTGCGTGCGGATGCGCTCGAGGCCCGCGCGGCGGTGGAGAGCTGGTGGCCGGATCTCGCGGACCTGGAGCGGGCGCCGACCGTGCCGGAGCCACCGGACCCGCGCGAGGTCGAGCGTCTCGTCGCTTCGAACGGGTCGGGGGAGCACCCGGAGCTGGCCCGAGTGACGGCGGAGGCGCGGGCAAAGGCTCTCACGGCCGACGCGGAGCGGCACGTGGTCGATCTGCCGGAGTTTCTCGCGGGGTGGCAGAGCCAGCGCACGACGACCGCCTCCCTCGACGGCCCGGTCCTCGGACTCTTCTGGCGGGTCCCTCTGCGGGACCGTCACCGGAGTGATCGCCTCCTGGCCGAGGCCGAGCTCGACGCTGCGGAGGCGCGGACCGTTCTCCTCCGACAGGAGCAGACCGCTCAGCTCGACCGGGCTCTCCAGACGTATGCGGAGCTGTTCCGTGCACTCGAGCGCGCACGGGCGGCCGTCCAGGGCAATGAGCGGCTCGTCGAGGCCGCTCTCGCCAGCTTCCGGCTGGGCGAGTCCTCGCTGACCGAGCTCCTCGACCTCCTCAGCGCGACGGACAACTCCGAGATCGCCGTTCTCGATCTCCTCGAGGGCGCGCTCGCGGCCCACCGCACTCTCGAGTCGATCGTGGGCCGACCGCTCGTTTCTGAGGGTCCGACGCCCGATGGCTGAGCACAGACCTTCAGCCTCGATTCACCGACGGGCAGACGCCCGATCACCCTCAAGGAGGAAACCCATGAGTCAGCTCGCAACCACGAAGGTCCTCGTTCGTTGGACCGTCTCTCTTTCGCTCTTGGCTCTGACGCTTCTCGGTTGCGGACCGTCCGCCGAGGCGGATGGCCCGGAGGCACCCGTCGCCGAGACGGAGCCAGCCGCCGAGGTCGAGTATGAGCCGGCCTACCCGGAGGAGGTGAGCTCCGAGGAGCTTTCGGAAGCTGACACAGCCCAAGCCGAGGCTTCGCACGACAGTGACGACGGGCACAGCCATGGTCTGGGAACCCACACGCACGACGAGGATGACGAAGAGCATGAACATGAAGATGGCGAAGACGACCACGAGCACTGAGGTCGGGCGGCTGGACGAGAGCCTCCGCAACCGCCGATCGGCCGGAGTGCCGTCCCTGTTGCTGGTGGCCGCATTCGGTGTGCTGGCCGCTGCGTGTGGTGAGTCCGCTCCCCCCGACGCGGAGGCACCCGAGCCGGCGGCCTGGTCCGTGACTGCGTGGGGAGCGCTCTACGAGGTCTTCCCGGAGTGTCCTCCACTCGAAGTCGGCCGAGCTTCGCGTGCCGCCGTCCACGTCACCGTTCTCGAGGGCTTCGAGCCGCTCGAAGAAGGAGACGTGGGCGTGATTCTCGCGGACGCCGGCGGTGCTCAGGAGTTCCTGGCCACGACGCCCGCGCGCGATGGGATCTTCATGGTCGACGTGGAGCCGACGCGCGCGGGCGAGTTCGATCTCGAACTGCGGGTGACGTCCGAGGCCGGCACCGAGACCATCCGCGGTGGCCGTGTTCGCGTCGGTGCTTCGGGTAGCCCGGGAGCCCTGCTACGCGCCCCGGCGCCACGGGGCAGCCTCGAAGCAGGCGAGCCGCTGCCGTTCCTCAAGGAAGAGCAGTGGCGCTCCGAGTTCGGCACCATCTGGGTGCGGGCGGGCAGCCTCGCTGCGTCTGTGCCGGCGCTTGCGGAGGTGCGTCCCAGGTCGTCGGGAGACTCGATCGTCGCCGCCCCGGTCGCTGGGCTCGTTCTGGCGCCGAGCCCGGGTGGGTGGCCCAATATCGGTCAGAACGTCGCAGCCCAGCAGACGCTCTTTCGCGTGGCGCCGCGCGTGAAGGCCGGGGACAGCCTCGCGGCTCTCGAAGCCGACGTTCTTGCGTTGAGCGAACAGCATCGTGCCGCCCGCGATCGCCTCGGAAGGCTCGAGGAGCTCCTCGCACTCGACGCGGTGAGCACCCGCGAGGTCGAAGCACTTCGTACCGAGGTGGTCCGGCTGGAGGCGGCGGAGGTTGCTGCGAGGCGCGATCAGGCGGCGGCGCTGGCCACCCGCGGCGGCTCGGGGGCCGCCGATGGCGTGATCGAGGTGAAGGCGCCGTTCTCCGGCGCGATCGCCGAGGTGGCTGTGAGACGCGGGGAGGCGACCGAGGCCGGGTCGCCCCTGGCGCGTCTCGTGCGCACCGGTGTGGTGTGGCTCGAGTTGCAGATGTCCCCGTTGGACGCCACGCGCCTGCAGCGCGACGGTGTGGCCGGAGTGGTCTTGTCCGTGTCTGGCCACGAGCCCATCCGTGAAGAGGAAGGGGTGCGCCTCGTGGCTGTGTCGCCCGAGGTCGATCCTGAGAACGGGTCCGTGACCGTGCTGCTCGAGCTGCAGCACGGTGTGGGCCTGGCCTTCGGGACACACGCCAACGCCGAGGTCCTCCTGGGTGTGGCGACGGAGGGAGTCGTGGTGCCTTCGAGTGCGGTCATCGATGACGGAGGAGTCGATGTGGTGTACCTCCAGCTCACGGGTGAGCGCTTCGCGCGGCAGACCGTCGACGTGATCGCGCGTCAGGGTGAGCTCGTCCTCGTAGGCAACCTGCTCCCGGGTCAGCGGCTCGTGCACCTCGGCGGCGAAGCGATCCGGCGCTCCTCCCTGATGGGGAGTGGCCAGGCCCACGGACACGTGCACTGATGAAGCTGCTCGAGCATCTGCTCCGCGCGAGTCTCTCGCCCGGCCGTGGCTGACGCTGGCGCTCGCCGCTGGTCCTGCTCGCGGTGGGCGCGGTGCAGATTCCGCGGCTGCCGGTCGAGATCTTCCCGGATCTCTCCGCGCCGTCGGTCACGGTGATCACCGAGGCGCCGGGCATGGCGCCGGAGGAGGTCGAGCTGCTCGTCACGTTCCCCATCGAGTCCGCCACCGGCGGCTCGACCGGCGTGCGCCGCGTGCGCTCGGTCTCCGGTGACGGCATCTCCGTCGTGTGGGTGGAGTTCGACTGGGGCGCCGACATCTACAAGGCGCGCCAGGTGGTCTCGGAGCGGCTGCAAACGGTGGAGCTGCCGGCGCAGGCGGAGCTGCCGACGCTGGCGCCGATCTCCTCCATCATGGGCGAGATCACGTTCATCGCCATGACGTCGACCACGGTGTCGCCGATGGAGCTGCGTCGGCTCGCGGACACGGTGGTCGCGCGCAACCTGCAGGCGATCTCGGGCATCTCGCAGGTGAAGGCGCTCGGCGGCGACGAGAGGCAGCTGCAGGTGACCGTGGACCCGGCCGCTCTCGCGCAGAGGCGCGTTTCGCTGCAGGAGGTCCTCGGCGCGGTGGCGCGCGCGTCTGGGAGCGCTGCCGCGGGCTTCCACGTCGAGGGTGGCCAGGAGTACCTGGTGCGGGGCCTGGGTCGGGCCCGGAATCCTGAAGACGTGGCCTCGACGGTGATCCGCGTGGCCGGCGACGTGCCGGTGCGCGTGCGCGACGTCGCCGCGGTCGCCTGGGGTAAGGCTCCTGCGCGCGGGACGGCCTCCTACCGCAACGAGCGCGCGGTGATTCTCTCCGTCCAGAAGCAGCCGGACGCCGACACCCTCGAGCTCACGGCGGCGATCGACGAGCTGCTGGCCCGGCTGCAGCCCGTTCTGCCGGAGGGCGTTGTCCTCGAGAAGGAGAACTTCCGCCAGGCCGACTTCATCGAGGTGGCGATCGGCAACGTCACCGAGGCGCTGCGCTCCGGCGCGGTCCTCGTGGTGCTGGTGCTGTTCCTCTTTCTCGCCAACCTGCGCACCACCTTCATCTCCGCCCTGGCCATTCCTCTTGCGCTCGTCTCCGCGGTTCTTGCGCTCGCGGCCTTCGGCCTGACGATCAACACGATGACCCTCGGAGGCCTGACGATCGCGGTCGGCCTGCTGGTGGACGACGCGATCATCGCGGTGGAGAACGTCTACCGCCGCCTTCGTGAGGGGACCCCCGCGGCGGACGGCGGGGCCACCGAGCCGCTGGCCTACGAGGCGGCAGCGGGACCGCGGTCGCAGCCGAGAGATCGGGAAGTGGTCGCCGCGGCGACGTCCGAGGTGGTGAGCCCGATCCTCTTCGCCACGCTGATCATCATGCTCGTCTTCCTGCCGGTTCTTTTTCTTCCCGGGCTCGAGGGCCGCCTCCTGCGACCGCTCGGACTCGCGTTCATGACGGCCCTCGCGGCTTCGCTGCTCGTGGCTCTCACCGTGACCCCCGTGCTGTGTCGCCTGCTGCTCGCACGAACGCGAGCCCAGGCCGACCGGGAGCCCTGGCTCCTGGCACTGCTGGGCCGCGCCTACCGTCCGACGCTCGCCTTCTGCCTCAGCCACCGCCCGGTGGTGCTCGTGGCTGCCGCGGCGCTCCTGGCGCTCGCCGGTCTTCTCGTGCCGGGCCTCGGCCGCAGCTTCCTGCCGTCGTTCAACGAAGGGTCGCTCACCCTGTCGGTGGTGAGCCCTCCCGGAATCACGCTGGCCGAGTCGGACCGGCTCGGCGCGCAGGTGGAGGCGGCCCTCCTCGAGTTTCCGGAGGTGGTCTCCACGAGCCGCCGGACCGGCCGTGCGGAGCGCGACGAGCATCTGCAGGGCGTGAACGCCTCCGAGATGGAGGTGGTGCTGGCAGAGCTGGAGGGCCGCTCCAAGGACGCGCTGGTGCGCGACATGCGCGACGCGGTGGCGTCGATCCCGGGGGCGAACGTGTCGTTCGGGCAGCCGATCAGCCACCGCATCGACCACATGATCTCCGGGTCGAAGACGAACCTCGCCGTGAAGGTGTTCGGCCCGGACCTCGCGGTGCTGCGCAGCCTCAGCTCCACGGTGGAGCAGGTTCTGCGCGGCGTGCCGGGCATCGTGGATCTGTCGAACCAGGAGCAGTCGGCCATTCCGCAGCTCGTGATCGACTTCGATCGTCGCGCCATGGCGCGCTACGACCTGTCTCCCGCAGACCTCGCGCGCGCGGTAGAGGCACTGTTTCAAGGTGTGGTGGTCGGCGAGGTCGTCGAGGAGGGCGTGGCGGCGAGCATTGCGGTGCGCTTCCCGGAGGAGCTCCGGGCGCGACCCGATCTGCTCGACGCACTCCCCGTGTCGCTGCACTCCGGAGAGCTCGTGCGGCTCGATGCCGTGGCCCGCACGACCCGCAACCTCGGCCCGTCGATGATCCGGCGCGAGAACGTGCAGCGCGCCGCCATGCTGACGGCGAACGTGGAGGGCACCGACCTGACCGGCACCGTGCAGCGGGCGCAGGCCGCCGTCGACGCGGAGCTCGACCTGCCCCCCGGCTACTTCGTGACCTTCGGCGGTCAGTTCGAGGAGGCCGAGCGCGGCGCCAGGACGCTGGCGCTCATGACCGCGCTGATCGTGCTCGCGATGTACGCACTCCTGTTCTTCGCCTTCGGGACGCACCGCGAGGCTCTGATCGTTCTCGTCAACCTGCCGCTGGCCCTCATCGGCGGTGTGGCGGCGGTGTCGCTCGGCGACGGGGTGCTCTCGGTGGCCACCATGATCGGCTTCGTCACGCTCTTCGGGATCGCCACCCGCAACGGCGTCCTGCTGGTGTCGAACTACCAGCGCCTTCTGCGCAGCGGCGCCTCGCTCGACGAGGCGGTGACCCGCGGCTCGGAAGAGCGTATGGCGCCCATCCTCATGACTGCGCTCAGCGCGGGCCTCGCGCTCGTGCCCCTCGTGCTTGCGGCGCGCGCGCCGGGGAACGAGATCCAGAGCCCCATGGCCCAGGTGATCCTCGGCGGCCTGTTGACCTCGACCTTCCTCAACCTGATCGTGGTCCCCGTGCTGTACGCCTGGTGGGGGCCGCGGCGGTGAGCTCGACGTCCGCCGCCCCGTTCGTCTGCAACTCCGGGATGTGACAAGCGACGTAGAGTGGCGGCATGACCTCTCCGGCCAAGACCGTCGGCCTGCTCCACCCCGGGGCCATGGGCGTCACGGTGGGTGCAGCGGCCGCGGTGGGCGGCTCCCGCGTCGTCTGGGCCAGCGAGGGCCGCAGCGAGGCGACGTCAAAGCGCGCTCGCGACGCTGGGCTCGAAGACGCCGGCTCGCTGGCGGCGGTGCTCGACCAGGCGGACGTGGTGCTCAGCGTCTGCCCCCCGCACGCGGCCCTCGACCTCGCCCGCGAGGTGGGCGCCACCTTCGACGGTCTTTTCGTAGATGCCAACGCCGTGTCGCCGGAGACGGCGCGCCAGATCGGTGCGGCCGGCTCCGGGGCCGGCGCAGAGCTGGGTCGACGGCGGCATCGTCGGCCCGCCGGCGCGCGAGCCCGGCACCACCCGCCTCTATCTCTCGGGCCGTCGCGCGGGTGAGGTGGCTGCTCTCTTCGAGGGGACCGCGCTCGCGGCGGTGGACCTCGGCCCGGACGAGGTGGCCGCGTCGGCGCTCAAGATGGCCTACGCCGCGTGGACCAAAGGCAGCGCGGCGCTGCTCCTCGCCGTGCGCGTGCTCGCCCGGCGGGAGGGCGTCGAGAAGGCACTGCTCGAGGAGTGGGCGGCCTCGCAACCGGGGGCCTTTGCGCGGAGCGAGCGTTCGGCGCGGGGGACGGCGCCCAAGGGCTGGCGTTTCGAGGGCGAGATGCGCGAGATCGCCGCGACGTTCTCTGCCGCAGGCCTGCCCGACGGGTTCCATCTGGCTGCGGCCGACGCGTACGCGCGCCTCGCCCGCTTCAAGGACGCGAAGGACGTCACGGTGGACGACGTGCTGGACGCACTGTTGCGGCAGCGGCGCTGACGCGCGGGTCGATCAGGCGGGCCTCTGGTCGAAAAGCCGGGTCAGCCGACCTCGCGGAGCCACTCGAAGACCGGCAGCAGCTTGCGAAAACGTGCGCGGCAGTCTTTGACGAGGCTCGCACCTTCGGCGGCGGACGTTCCTTCGAACGGTGACCACACCGCGAGTCCCTTGTGCCGCAGCAGGTCGCTACGGGGGTGCCCTGCGTCGTACTCCTTGGGCACACGCTTGAGGTCCGGCTCCGAGAGTCGGGCGCCGCCCTTCGTGAGCCGTGCGAGTGCCTTGGCCAGGTCGACTCCGGGCTCGCCCGCAACCCGCTCCCGATAGGAGGCGAGGTGGTCCTTTTCGAACTGGAAGATGCCGACGCCGACGGTGAGGTCGCCGGGCTCCAGGCCGAACATCCACATCGGCGCCACACCGGACACTCCCTGCGGTGTCCATGAGATGTGGAGGTGCGTGTTGTAGGGCGTCTTGTCCTTGGAGAAGCGCAGGTCGCGGTGCAGGCGGAAGACCTTGCTCTTGTAGATGTGGCCCGTCAGCTCCTGGAGCTCGTCCTCCATCACGTCGCAGAACTGGGCCGCCGGAGCTTTGAACGCAGCCTCGTACGTCGTCTTGTTCGCCTGGAACCAGTCGCGCTCGTTGTTCTTCTGGAGCGCGCGGAGGAATCGCAGGAGGTCTTTTCCGAAACCGTCGAACTTCTGCGCCATGGGAGATGCCCTCTCGTTGGCCTCCGCTTCGGGAGACGGGTGGTTCGTGCGTAGATTCTCGTGGTCAGTTGGGTCTTGGAGTGTGACGACGACACGTGCTCGCTCGCAAGCCTTGCTCCGAAGAGACGAACCACACCCTGCCGGTTCGACACCTCCGTGGCCTCCTACTGACAGGATGGGGCGGACGCAGGGGGTGCTCGAGAGCGCCTCGGACCCCGAGCCCAGTCTCGAATCTCGACGGAGGACCAGTACATGCGCAAGATCGTTCCCGCGACCACCCTCGTTCTCGGACTGCTCCTGGGAGCCTGGGCCGGCACCGCCTTCTCGAAGCAGGAGGAGAGGGGCGGCTACATCGTCGCGCAGATCAACATTCACGACCGGGACGAGTACGCGAAGTACGGGGCCGGTTTCGGCGAGATCTTCCAGAAGCACAACGGTGAAGGCGTGGCGTTCTCCGAGGCACCCGAGGTTCTCGAGGGCTCCTGGGACTACGGCCGCACCGTGGTGATTCGGTTCCCCTCGAAGGCCGCGGCCAAGGCCTGGTACGAGTCTCCCGAGTACCAGAAGATCCTGCAGCACCGCCTCGCTGCCGCAACGTCCAACCTGGTGCTGATCGAAGGTCGGTAGCGGCCGGGCTGTCGGGCGACGCAACCTTGGCCGGAGCGGTGCGAATCTAGAGCGAAACGTGCTGGGCTCCCTGCGTGACCGCGGGAGTCGCCGTCGTGCCATTGGGGGGACGAGTCATGCGGGACATCTTCAGAGACCTGACGCACGCCAGCCGCGTGCTCCTCCAGTCGAAAGGCTGGACGGCGATCATCCTGATCTCGCTCGCGCTGGGGCTCGGGGCGAACACCGCGTTCTTCAGCGCGGTCAACCAGACGCTGCTCGTGAGCGTCCGTGCCGAGAGCCCGGACCAGCTCGTGCGTTTCGGCTGGTACGGCTCGAACGACATGGCGCGCAGCCGCAGCGAGTACGGCTTCGGCGGCACGCTGCCGAACGGCGAGCAGCGGCGGACCACGTTCTCCGAGCAGGTGTTCCTGGATCTGCAGAGAGCGTCCGACTCGCTGGAGGGTCTCTTCGCCTGTGCCCCGCAGGGCCGCCAGAACGTGACAGCCGGAGGATCGTCCGAGGTGGCGACGGTGTTCTTCGCCTCGGGGGACTTTTTCCCGGTCCTCGGGCTCGGCGCCGCGCTCGGTCGCGTGGTGGGGCCCGAAGACGACGATCCCGCAGCGCCGCCCGTGGCCATGCTCTCCTACCAGTACTGGCAGAGCCGCTTCGGCGGTGCGGACGACGTGCTGGGCCAGACGATCGAGGTGGGCTCCGTGGTGGCGACGGTGGTGGGCGTCACACCCCCCGACTACGCCGGCGTGCAGGGCTCCAGCCGCGAGCCGTCCGACATCCACATGCCCCTCTCCAGCTTCGCCCTCGGCAACCGGCGCGGAGAGCGTGACGCCACCTTCTGGTGGCTGCAGATCATGGGGCGGCTGCGCGAGGGGGCCACGGCCGAGCAGGTGCGCGGCAACCTCAACGGCCCGTTCCGGGCGTCGGCGCGCGCCGGGCTCGACACTTACCTGGCCGGCCTCTCGGAGGAGCAGCTGGCGCTCTCACGCAACCAGGGCCTCGAGGCGGTGCCGAATCTGTGGGTCGACTCCGGTCGCCGCGGTGTGTACGACCCGAACCCCAACGTCGCCCGCGACACGCGCATTCTGGCAGCGGTGGTCGCCGTCATCCTCCTGATCGTGTGCGCCAACATCGCCAACCTCCTGCTGTCGCGCTCGACCGCGCGCCGTCAGGAGCTCGCCGTGCGCCAGTCGTTTGGTGCCACCCGGCAGCGCCTCGTGCGCCAGCTGGTCACCGAGAGCCTGCTGCTGGGCCTGCTCGGTGGCGGCCTCGGTCTGCTGGTGGCGCTGTGGGCCAAACGCCTCCTGCCGTTTGCACAGGACGCGCCGCTCGACTGGCGCGTGTTCACGTACGCCGGCGCGCTGAGCCTTCTGACCGCGGTGCTCTTCAGCATCGCCCCGGCGCTCCGGGCGACGCGCGGAGACCTCGCGTCGTCGCTGCACGACGGGGGTCGCACCGTGGTCGGCTCGCGCTCGTGGCTCAGCCGCGGCCTGCTCGTGGCGCAGGTCGCCCTGTCGGTCGTGCTCCTCGTGGGTGCCGGGCTTTTCCTCTCGACGCTGCGCAACCTCCGGGCCGTGGACGTCGGCTTCGAGACCGGTCGTCTCGCTCTGATCCGGGTCGGCCCGGCGCTCGTGCACGACGAAGAGCGCGCTCGGAGCTATCTCGAGGAGGCCCGCCTCGCGCTCGCGGGCGTTGCCGGGGTCGAGTCGGTGAGTCTCTCCGAGACCGCGTACCTCTCGGGCAGCACGAGCACGCGGACGATGCACGTGCCCGGCAACTCGAGCGAAGAAGGCGAAGGCGCGCACATCATGGTGATCTCTCCCGGCTTCTTCGACACGCTCGGAATTCCGCTGCTCTCCGGCCGTGACTTCCAGGACTCAGATTCCGAAGAGGCACCGCGTGTCGCGGCGATGAACCAGGCGGCGGCGTCGCAGCTCATGGCGCTGAGTACCGATCAGACCGCAGCAGTCGTGGGTCGCCGATTCGGCTGGTCTCCGGAGGAGCGCCAGGAGGTCGAGATCGTCGCCCTCGTGGGAGACGTCAAGTACGAGAACGTCCGTGACGACGCACCCCCCACGATCTTTGTGCCGCACGCCCAGGCAGGCCGCACACGCTCGGCCACCTTCGAGCTGCGTACGGCGCTGCCTCCCGACGAGGCGATGCCGTCGCTACGTGCGGCGCTCACCGGGGTCGACCCGCTGGTGCCGATCCTCGGAACATCGACCCAGATGGAGGAGATCGCGGACGGCTTCAGCCAGGAGCGCTTCTTCGCGATGGCCTATTCGGCGTTTGGCGGAGTGGCCATGCTGTTGGCGGCCATCGGCCTCTTCGGGCTGGCGTCGTACAGCGTGGCCCAGCGCACGCAGGAGATCGGAGTGCGCATGGCGCTGGGCGCGCGGCGGAGCGACGTGGTGCGCATGGTGCTCGGCGAGTCGCTCGTGCTCGTGGGCGTCGGCCTCGTGCTGGGCGTGGGTCTGGCCGTCGCGTCGTCGCGCCTGATCGAAGGGCTCCTCTTCGGCGTGAGCGCCGCGAGTGCCCTCCCGATCCTCGCGGCCGCGGCGGGGACCCTGCTGGTGTGCGGCGTGGCCACCTACGTTCCGGCGTGGCGCGCGGCGCAGGTCGATCCGATGACGGCGCTGCACCACACGTAGCGGAGCGGAGAGGTCCGTGTAGGCGGGCCGCGCGAGGTCCTGCGGGCTCTGCCGGATCACTCCCAGGGGAGTCGAGGGCGCGTGGACGACCGTCGCCGTAGCTCGCCCTGATTGACTCCGGGCAGCAGCACGCGGATCCCGCGCTCGAAGGCGGGGGTGTCTGCGGAGATGTGCGGCGCCGACTCCTCGATGTGGCCGTAGACCTCCACGTTCGGCCGCGTCTTCAGGTAATCGAAGACCTCGAGCGCTCCCTCGACCATGCGGGCGGCCCGATCGGTCGCGCGCACCTCGTCGGGAAACAGAGCGAGGATGTCCTCATCGAGATTGGGCGGGATCTGTTCGAACTCGCCCACGCTGAGATACACGGTGCGCGGCGACTTCTCCTGAGGCACCGCGTTGCGGAGGATCTCGCGGTCGTTCCACCAGATCGACGGACTGCTGATGAGGTAGTGGGTGAACGGGTCGTTTGGTTGCTGCAGTGCGTAGAGACCAAACAGCCCGCCGAGTGAATGACCGAAGTAGACGCGCGTGCTCGGATCGGTCGGAAACATCTCGTCGATGGTAGGGAGGAGCTCGGTGCGCAGAAAGGTGTGGAACCTCTTCGCACCACCCACTGGGGTGTCGTACGTCTCCCCGGCTGCGGCGGCGGTCACCGGGGAGGAGATCTGGCTCGGGGTGAGGTCGTCCCGGCGAGAGGTTCGGGTGGGGTTCCAGACGCCGACCAGGATCACCGCCGGTGCCTGTCGCGTGCGCGCCAGGCCGCGCGCGACCTCGGTCGACCCGTGGAGCTTGCCCTCCGCGTCGGTGAGGACCACGACCGGATAGCGCTCGTCCGACGACGGGGAGAAGCCGGCGGGGAGGCCCACTCCGATGCGATAGGTCCTGCCCGTGCTCTTCGACGCGAGCTCGAAGTGAACCACTCCGGGAAGCGAGTTGCTGGGGGTGAGCTCCGGTTCGGCTTGAGGCGGCGCGGCGTGGGTCGCGGTGGCCGTCAGCCACAGGGCGACAGCCAAGGCGTACCAGGCGCGCGGCGTAGGCACGAAACGGTTGAGGGGGTCACGGATCATACGCACTCCTTGGGTCCGTCGATGAGCGGTCCGTGTGGGTACGGCTGAGACCCGTCGGAGATTCCCGCGTCCAATCTACTCGGCGAAAGCTTGCTTCACCTCGGCGCGCAGTGCCGGGAGTGTGTCGGCCTCGAACCACGGGTTCGCCTTGAGCCAGCGGTTGTTGCGCGGGCTGGGGTGCGGCAGAGGGAAGAAGCGCGGGGCCGTGCGCTCCCACGAGCGGACGGCTTCGGTGACGCTCTTCGGCGCGTCGGGGAGGTAGCGGGCGTGGGCGTACTTGCCGAGGAGGAGGGTCGTGCGGATCTTCGGCATGTGGTCGAGCAGCCGCTCGTGCCAGGTCTCCTGACACTCGGGACGCGGCGCGAAGTCGCCGCCCTTGCCGGTGCCCGGGTAGCAGAAGGCCATCGGCAGAAGCCCGAGGCGCGGATCGTCGTAGAACTGCGCGCGCGAGAGACCGAGCCATTCGCGGAGGCGGTCGCCGCTCGGGTCGTTCCACGGGATGCCGCTCTCGTGGGCGCGCCGGCCGGGCGCCTGGCCGATGAGCAGAACCCGCACCCCGGGCGCAATCTGGAGGAGCGGGCGGGGCCCGAGGGGCAGCCCGTTGCACACGGTGCAGGCGCGCACGTCGTCGAGCAGCGGGAGGAGGCTCATGGCGGAGGTACGGTCGTGGGCGACCATGCGGATCGCGCCTCGACGTGGGCTACTCGTGCTCGTGACGGTGGTGGAGGTCTGGCCAGTGGGGGTGGCTGTGGCGCATCTCTTCGTGGCGGTGACGATGGGTGTGGCGCGTCCACGCCGGCAGCCCGGGGTGGACATGATTGTGGTGGCCGTCGTCGTGACGGTGCGAGTGCGTGTGCTCGATTTCGCGGTGGGTGTGCTCGTGCTCGTGCTGGAAGAGAAGCAGAGCGATCGATGGAACGAGCAGCAGGGCCGCGATCACGTGGCCCGTGTGGAGTGTCTCTCCCAGAACGGTGAACGAAAGGGCCGCTCCGAGAAACGGAGCCGTGCCGAAGATGGCCTGTGCCCGTGTTGCGCCGATCTCCTGCGCGCCGTGGATGTAGAGCGAGATGCTCGCGCCGTAGGCGAGCGCGCCAACGAGGAGGGCGGCGGCGAGCGGCATCGATGCGCTGTCTGCAGGACCCGCCTGCCAGGGCTCGAGGAGGAGGCCGCAGGCGAGCGAGAAGGAGCCGGCGCCCAGGCCTTTGATCAGTGTCGTGTGGGCTGGGGTGGTTCCGTCGATGAGTGCGGTGAAGTGGTTGTCGAGAGCCCAGCACGTGCAGGCGCCGGCGACGAGAGCAGCCGTCAGGAAGGCGGGGGCGCCACCCCAGGAGCTCACGGCGATGCTGGCTGCGAGCACGCCGCCGACGCCAACTGCGGCCGGGAGGCCGAGATGCTCGCGGAAGAGCCAGCTGCCGAGGACCGCGGTGGCGGCGAGCTCGAGGTTCAAGAGCAGCGAGACACTGCCGCTGTCGCCGCGCTCGAGTGCGAACATCAGCAAGATCGGCCCGACGACGCCTCCGAGGAAGACCGCTCCGATGAGGCGCGAACCGTTCCTGCGGTCGATCCCCGCGAAGCCTCCACGGTCTCTCAGCACCGGCGGCACCATGGCCAGGGCCGCGCCCAGGTAGAGCAGACCTGCGAGCTGCAGTGGCCCGAAGTGGTCGAGCAGCACCTTGCCCGCCGGTGCGGCGATGCCGAAGAGGGCCGCGGAGGTGAGCGACAGGACCAGACCCCGGGTGGAGCGCGCCTGGGACATCGCTCGAGTCTTGCAGATCGGCCGCGAGCGCTAGTCGCTCTCGAGAGCGTGGCAGACCTCGTTGATCAGCGCGTACGCCTCCAGGAAGCGAGGCGGCAGCCGCTTGGGTCGGCCGCTCGAGATCTCGATGCAGACGTAGTCGATCTCGCCGCGTAGCAGAGTCAGCCCGTCGCTCTCGCGCAGGATCTGGAAGCGCCGGGTCGCGCGCAGGCGGCCGTCGTTCTTGACGAGCCAGTTGCCGCCGCGCAGCTGGTCCCCGGGGAAGGCCGGAGAGATGTACCGGAGGCGGACCTCATGCACGGCCATGGCCCTGTCGAGCTCGTTCCACAGATCCCACCCCGCGCCGACCGCGTCCGCATGCCGCCACGCCACCTCTTCGCACCAGCCCAGGTACACCACGTTGTTCACGTGCCCGAGCCGGTCGATCGCGGAGTCGTCCACCGCAATCGGAATCCAGAACGGCTGGGGGAGGTCCCGGAGGTCGTCGAGGTCCGCGGTCGTGCTCATGTGTCCACTCGTTCCGTCGCGAACCCGATTCGGTTCCTTCTGGAGCCGCAAGGTAGGTCTTTTTGCGGCAACGCCGCGCGAATGATCTCACGCATCGTGCCGCGGTCTCTCCTTCGCATGGCCCAGGAGGTCCCTCCCGAGAACCCGCACGGTGAATCTGACGATCACCGTCGACCGGAGCTGAAGGGGCTTCTGTCCGTAGGGTTCACGACGAGGCGGCGCCGCGGAATCGCGTGCAGGCCGTCGAACCTCCGAGCCGACTCGTCCCAGGCGAGGATCCCCGCCGAAGCTCCGGCACTCCGAGCCGTCCGGAGGACAGAAGCCCCTTCAGATCCGGGACGCGGCAGCGCCCAGCCCATCGAAGCCGGTCTTGCCAGGACGTCTCTCTGCGCCGGCTCGCTCCTCCTACGCGAGGTCGCGAATCGTCCGCCGCCCGAGCTGCGACATGTGCACCTCGTCGGGCCCGTCCGCGATCCTGCAGTAGCGCGACGTCATGTAGATGTGCGAGATCGGCGTGTCCTGTGTGACGCCCATGCCGCCGTGCGCCTGCAGCGCGCGGTCGGCCACCTTCTGACACATCTCGGGCGCGACGATCTTCACCATGGAGATGTAGTCGCGCGCCTCCTTCGGCCCGAACTCGTCCATCTTGGCGGCAGCGGCCATCACCAGGAGACGACACTGCTCGATCTCGGAGCGAGAGCGTGCGATGTCGTGCTGGATGCTCGTCTTGTCGGCGAGCGCCTCGCCGAACGCCACACGCTGACCGACGCGCTGGCACATGAGCTCGAGGCAGCGCTGCGCCATGCCCACGAACATCATGGCGTACTGGAAACGTCCGGGGCCGAGGCGCCCCTGGGCGATCTCGAAGCCGCGGCCCTCGCCGAGGATCAGGTTCTCGACCGGCACGCGCACGTTGTCGTACAGCACCTGCGCGTGGCCGCCGGGCGAGTGCACGGTGCCGAAGCATCGGAGAGGTCGCTCGAGGATCACGCCCGGAGTGTCCTTGGGCACGAGGATCATGGAGAACTGGTTGTGACGTGGCGCCTCCGGATCCGTCTTGCCCATCACCACGAAGACCTGGCACAGCGGGTTGTAGGCGTTGCTCGTGAACCACTTGCGACCGTTGATGACGTACTCGTCGCCGTCGCGCACGATCGTGGTCTCGAGGTTCGATGCGTCCGACGACGCCACCGCCGGCTCCGTCATGGAGAAGGCGGAGCGGATCTCGCCGGCGAGGAGGGGCTTCAGCCACCGCTCCTGCTGCTCGGGGCTGCCGAAGCGCGCGAGGACCTCCATGTTGCCGCGGTCGGGGGCGCTGCAGTTGAACACCTCCTGGGCCCAGGGGACGCGCGCCATCTTCTCCATGATCGGCGCAAACTCGACGTTGGAGAGCCCGGGGCTCCACTCCTCGTAGTCTCGCGGCAGGAACCAGTTCCAGATTCCCGCTTTCCGAGCCTTCGCCTTGAGGTCTTCGAACCAGGGCGGATAGGTCCAGAGGTTCTCCTCGTCATCGGTCCACTCCCAGTGGTCGAGCTCGCGCGGGAAGATGTGCTTCTCCATGAAGTCCTCGACCTGCGCGAGGAGTCCTTGGACCTTGTCGCTGTTCTCGAAATCCATCGGGCACCTCGTGGCTGTGGGAGATGGACGCTCCGCACGCGCGGAGCTGGCTGGCTCAGAGGCAGGGCGTCATCAGATCACAGCGACCTCGGCCGGCTGGTGCGCTACGCGTCCAGGTCGATCGGCCCGGCGTGGGCCCCGCGCATGACCATGAGCACCTGGCCGATGATGCGTTCCTGCACCACGTGGCGCTCCTCGGGCGAATAGTCGATCGCCGCGGCGCCCTGGTTGAAGGCGATCGTCACCATCGCCTCTGCCGCCAGATCGACGTTGAAGATCGGGCGCTGCTCGGCCTCGGCGGCCAGCTCGAGATCGCCGGCGAGATCCTGCGTGAAGCGCTCGATCTCCTTGCGGATCGCGAGCCGGAACTCCGGCGAGCTTCCCGCCCCTTCACCGAGGAGAAGGCGAAAGAGGTTGGGGTTCGACTCGGCGAGGCTCATGAAGCACTCGATCGAGTTGCGCACCACGCTCTGGCCGCCGGCCTCGGCGATCGAGTGACGGGCCTCGCGCACGAGCTGACGCAGTGACATCCCGATCTCGTCGACGAGGGCGAGCCCCAGGTCTTCCATGTCGTGAAAGTGACGGTAGAAGGAGTTGGGTGCGATGCCCGCCGCCTGAGCCACCGACCGCAGGCTCAGGCTCGAAAAGCCCCTCTCTGCGCTCAGTTCCAGGGCCGCGTCGATGATGGCGCGGCGGGTGCGGTGTTTCTGCTCGGCTCGGGTCGGCATGGCTTCTCCTGATTTCAGCGTACATTTATACACCGAAATCCGTCCCTCGATCTTCTCCGAGATCTTCTTCTCAATCGCGAAAGTCCTGGCTATAGTGGCTCGACTCCGGCGCCGAGACTCCCGCTGGGTTCAGCGTACGATCGTCTCATTCCATTTCCGTCTCTCTCGCGCGACCCGATCGCGTGACCCAAGGAAGCGTCTCGTTCCATGACCCTCGGTGAGATTCCGTCGCCGGCGCCTGCGCCCGTGACCGCCCAGCCGGCCTTCCGCCCGGAGGACCTTGTCGCCGTGCAGGACCATCTGCGCCAACCGGTGCACGTGGTGCGCGATGCGGGTGGTGCGCTCGGAGTGCTGCCGGCGGCCGCCAGCCCAGCCGAGGCACCCTGGCAGATCGTCGCGTCGCTCCCGGCGATGTACCCGGAGTGGCTCGGCGACCGCTCGTTCACGGAAACGCACCGTGTGCGCTTCCCCTACGTCGCCGGTGCCATGGCCAACGGCATCGCGAGCGTCGAGCTCGTCTGCGCGATGGCCCGTGCCGGCTTCCTCTCCTTCTTCGGCGCCGCAGGTCTCGACCCGGCGCGAACCGAAGCCGCGCTCGACTCGATCGAGCGCACCGTCGGTCGTGCGCAGGACGGGGGGCCCTCCTGGGGCGCCAACCTCATCCACTCGCCCAACGAGCCGGCCATCGAAGAGTCGGTGGCCGACCTCTACATCCGGCGCGGGGTCCTGCGGGTCTCCGCGGCCGCGTACATGGCACTCACGCCGCACATCGTGCGCTACGCCAGCACGGGGCTGCAGCGCGACGCCGACGGGCGCATCGTGCGCCGCCACCACGTGTTCGCCAAGGTGTCGCGGCCCGAGGTCGCTCGACACTTCATGGAGCCGGCACCCGCCGCCATGCTCCAGGCTCTGGTCGCCGCAGGGAAGCTGACCGCCGCCGAGGCAGAGCTCGCAGCACAGGTTCCCGTCGCCGAGGACTACACCGTGGAGTCCGATTCGGGTGGACACACCGACAACCGGCCGCTCGGCGCTCTGCTGCCGGCGCTCGCGGCGCTGCGCGACGAGGTGATGGCAGCTCGGGGCTACGATCGCCCGCTGCGTCTCGGTGCAGCCGGCGGCATCGGCACCCCGGCGTCCGTCGCGTCGGCCTTCGCCCTGGGTGCCGCCTACGTGCTCACCGGCTCGGTGAACCAGGCCTGTGTCGAGTCGGGCCTTCACGAGGAAGGCAAGGTGATGCTCGCGGACGCGTCGCTCGCCGACGTGGTCATGGCACCGGCGGCCGACATGTTCGAGCTCGGCGTCGAGGTGCAGGTGCTCCAGCGCGGCACGCTGTTCGCCGCGCGGGCGAAGAAGCTCTACGAGCTCTACCGGGCGCATGACTCGCTCGACCAGATTCCGGAGGCCGAGCGCGCGAAGCTCGAGCGCGACGTGCTGCGGTCTTCCGTCGACGAAGCCTGGAGCTCGACGCGCTCCTTCTGGGAGGGGCGGGATCCGAGCGAGGTGGCGAAGGCCGAGGGTGACGCGAAGCACAAGATGGCGCTGGTCTTCCGTTCCTATCTCGGCCAGGCGAGCAAGTGGGCCATTGCCGGCCAGAGCGAGCGCCGGGGCGACTACCAGATCTGGTGCGGCCCCGCGATGGGCGCCTTCAACGCCTGGGCTCGAGGCACCTTTCTCGAAGACCCGAAGGAGCGCTCCGTGGTTCAGGTCGCCCGCAACCTCATCGAAGGTGGCGCCGTGATCACCCGCGCGCAGCAGCTCCGCAGCTTTGGCGTCCCCATGCCGGCCGCGGCGTTCGACTTCCGGCCGCGCCGCCTGTGACCGGGCGCATCCAACCGACCTGTCTCTTCCTTCCGACCTGCCCAACCCGAGGCAACCGTCATGACTGAAAACATCTCCCCGCCCACCCCGGTGTCCCGCGACATCGCCATCGTCGGCGTGAGCGCCCTCTTCCCGGGATCTCTCGACGCTACCGGCTTCTGGCGCGACATCCTGGAAGGCAACGACCTGATCACGGACGTGCCGCCCACACACTGGCTGCTCGAGGACTACTACGACCCGGATCCGACGGTGCCGGACAAGACGTACGCCCGCCGCGGTGCGTTTCTCCCCGAAGTGGAGTTCGACGCCATGGCGTGGGGCATCCCGCCGAGCATCCTGCCCGAGACCGACACGTCGCAGATTCTCGCGCTCATCGTGGCGCAGCAGGTGCTGGACGACGCGGCAAAAGGCAAGCTGGGGGAGCAGAGCAAAGACCGCATGTCGGTGATCCTGGGTGTGACGTCGGGCCAGGAGCTCCTCGGCTCCATGGTCTCCCGGCTCCAGCGCCCGGTGTGGGTGAAGGCCCTGCGCGAGAGCGGCGTGCCCGAAGACGAGGTCGAGACCATCTGCGCGCGCATCTCCTCGCACTACACCGACTGGAACGAGGCGACGTTCCCGGGCCTTCTCGGCAACGTCGTCGCCGGACGAATTGCCAACCGCCTCGACCTCGGGGGCACCAACTGCGTCACCGATGCCGCGTGCGCATCGACGTTCTCCGCGCTGTCGATGGGTGTCAACGAGCTCATGCTCGGCGACTCCGACGTGGTCATCGCCGGCGGTGTCGACACCATGAACGACATCTTCATGTTCATGTGCTTCTCCAAGACGCCGGCACTGTCGAAGAGCGGCGACTGCAGGCCGTTCTCCGACCAGGCCGACGGCACGATGCTCGCCGAAGGGCTGAGCATGGTCGCTCTCAAGCGCATGGAAGACGCGGAGCGCGACGGCGATCGGATCTATGCGGTGATCCACGGTCTGGCGTCGAGCTCCGATGGGCGCAGCAAGAGCGTGTACGCCCCCGTGTCCGCCGGCCAGGCACAGGCGCTGCGACGCGCCTACGATCAGGCCGGCTACGACCCGGGCACGGTGGAGCTCATGGAGGCGCACGGAACGGGCACGATCGCCGGCGACGCCGCGGAGTTCCTGGGTCTGCGAACTGCCTTCGAGGAGTCCGAGCGCAGCGACGCGCAGTGGTGCGCTCTCGGCTCGGTCAAGTCGCAGATTGGCCACGCCAAGGCCGCGGCGGGGGCCGCGGGTCTGTTCAAGGCGGTGATGGCGGTGCATCACGGCGTCCTGCCGCCCACGATCAAGGTGGAGACACCCAACCCCGAGCTCGACATCGAGACGTCGCCGTTTCACCTGTCGACCCGGTCGCGCCCCTGGGTGCGCGACACGAGCCACCCACGGCGCGCGTCGGTCAGCTCCTTCGGTTTTGGCGGATCCAACTTCCACCTCACGTTGAGCGAGTACGAGCCACGGGAGGGCGGATCGGCCTCGCGTGCCGAGCGACTGCGTGCCCAAGGGGCCGAGCTGGTCGTGCTGTCTGCTTCGTCGCCCGACGAGCTGGTCACGGCCGCCCGCGAGCTGATCGAGGGTTGTGATCTGACCGGATTCCTTGCGTGGGCTGCGCACCGCACGCAGACGACGTTCGACCGGTCGCAGCCCGCGCGGCTCGCGGTGGTGGCGCGCGGCGAGAGCGAGCTCGCCGAGAAGCTGGAGCAGGCGGTCTCCCGAATCGAGGATGCGCCCGACGAGGCGTTCGTTCGTCCCGGAGGCGTCCGGTACCAGAACGCCCCCGCCGCCGAAGGTGGGCTGGCCTTCCTCTTCCCCGGCCAGGGAAGCCAGGCCGTCGACATGGGCAGCGGCATCGCCATGCAGAACGAGGCGGCCCTCGACGTCTGGGACCGTGCTGCGGAGCACGAGTGGGAGTCGGGAACGAAGCTCCACCACGTGGTGTACCCCCCGACGGCCTTCACCGACGAAGAGCGTGCGGCGCAGACGGCGCGCGTGTCGGCGACGGAGTGGGCCCAGCCCGCCATCGGCACGGTGAGCCTGTCGTATCTCGCCGTTCTGCGGCAGCTTGGTCTGCAGGCGGACGCGACCGCCGGCCACAGCTACGGCGAGATCACGGCCCTCCACGCTGCGGGCATCCTGAGCGAGACGGATCTGCTGCGTGTCGCGCGTCGGCGCGGCGAGCTCATGCGGGACGCGGCGTCGGTACCGGGCGCCATGACCGCCCTGTCGGAGCCGATCGAGCGGGTGGAGGAGCTGCTGGCCGGCCTGCCGGAGGATCTCCGGGATCAGGTGGTCGTGGCGAATCACAACTCGCCCCGTCAGGTGGTGCTGTCCGGCCCGACGGCGGCCATCGAGCAGGCCGAGGAGGCGCTCGCCGATGGCGGCGTGTCCTGCAAGCGCCTGCAGGTTGCCACGGCATTTCACTCGCCGGTGGTCGCGGAGGCGAGCGACGCGTTTGGCGCGTTCCTCGAGGAGGTCGATTTCGCGGAGTCGCAGATCCCGGTGTACTCCAACACCACGGGAGAGCCGCATGCGCGGGACGCAGCGACGTTGCGTCAGACCATCGCCCGCCAGCTCGCTTCGCCGGTGCGGTTCGTCGACATGGTCGAGGCGATGTACGAGGGTGGTGCCCGGACCTTCGTCGAAGTGGGCCCTGGAGGGATCCAGACGGGCCTCGTCGGCCAGATCCTGGGCGACCGCCCGCACGTGGCGGTGGCGCTCGAGAAGCGGGGCAAGCCGGACGTAGGGGCTTTTCTCGACGCGATCGGGGCGCTGGCCGTGGAGGGCCGCGCGCTGCAGCTCGAGGCCCTCTGGTCGGGTTTTGCGGTTCCGGAAGACCCGCGCGACCGGACCCAGCCGAAGCTGAGTATCGGCATCACCGGTGCCAACTACGGCAAGCCGTATCCGCCCGCGGGCGGCGCAAAAGACCTTCCCGCCCCGAACCCGGCGCGGCCCGAGCCCGCTCCGGCGGCGCCCACCGCGCCCGCCGCGAGGTCCGTCGAGCAGAGCCCGCAGACCGAGCCGAGCGCGCAGGTGGAACAGGGCGCACCTGCACCGGCGTCGCCTGTGGCTCCGATCGCTCCGGAAGCTCCCGCTGCTCCCGCCGCATCGGCGCCTCCGGCGTCGATGGATGCGGCGTCGTTGCAGCTCGCTCTCGCTGCGCAGCGCCAGGCGGCCGAGACGCACGCCGTGTACCTCCAGTCGCTCGGCCAGAGTCACACGGCCTTTCTCGAAGCCATGAGCCAGGGCCTGGCGGCGCTGCAGGGTCAGGCGGCCCCAGCGCTTGGTACCGCGGTCCCGGCTCCGCAGGCTCAGCCCCTCGCACCGACTCGAGGCGCCGCTCCGGCGCCGTCGTGGAGCCCTGAGCTCCCGGCCTCCGGGCTGCCGAACCTCGGCGCCTGGGCCCCGGCGCAGCCCACGGGCGCGGCGCCTGCCGCCGGCGCAGACTTCGGCTTTCCGGCCACCAGCGGCAGCGGAATGGCCATGGCGCCACCTCCCGAAGCGGCTGCCCCGCCGCCGGCCCCGGAGGCCGCCGCAGCTCCGTCCGCTCCAGCCGAAGCTGCTCCGGCCGCCGCGCCAGCCGCACCGAGCGTGGACGTGCAGGCGCTGATGATGGAGGTGGTGTCGGAGAAGACGGGGTACCCGGTGGAGATGCTGGGAATGGAGATGGAGCTCGAGGCCGACCTGGGCATCGACTCGATCAAGCGGGTCGAGATCCTCTCCGAGATGACGACCAAAGCGCCGGGTCTTCCCGAGGTGGACACGTCGGTGATGGGCACGCTCGTCACCGTGGGTGAGGTCGTCGACTACATGAACGATCTCCTCGCCGAGAGCGGCGCAGGTGTCGCGGCTCCGTCCGCCCCTGCAGAGGCTGTTCCTGCCGCCGCGCCAGCGACACCGAGCGTGGACGTTCGGGCGCTGATGATGGAGGTGGTGTCGGAGAAGACGGGGTACCCGGTGGAGATGCTGGGGATGGAAATGGAGCTCGAGGCCGACCTGGGCATCGACTCGATCAAGCGGGTCGAGATCCTCTCCGAGATGACGACCAAGGCACCGGGTCTTCCCGAGGTGGATACGTCGGTCATGGGCACGCTCGTCACGGTGGGTGAGGTCGTCGGTTACATGAACGACCTGCTCACCCAGAGCGGTACAGCCGTCGCGGCTCCGTCCGCCCCCGCCGAAGCTGCTCCTGCCGCCGCCTCAGCTGCCCCGGAAGCGCCGAGCGTGGACGTTCAGGCGCTGATGATGGAGGTGGTGGCGGAGAAGACGGGGTACCCGGTGGAGATGCTGGGAATGGAGATGGAGCTCGAGGCCGACCTGGGCATCGACTCGATCAAGCGGGTCGAGATCCTCTCCGACATGACCACCCGTGCCCCCGGTCTTCCCGAGGTGGATACGTCGGTCATGGGCACGCTCGTCACCGTGGGTGAGGTCGTCGACTACATGAACGACCTCCTCGGTGCGCCCCCTGCGGGGGAATCGTCCGCCGACGCGCCGGCCGACGGTGCACCCGCAACCGACACGGTGCCCGCGTCGAGCGGGTCACAGCTCACGCTCGGCCGCTACGTTCTCGAGGCAATGCCGCGGGCGCCACTGGGTATGGCTCAAGGTGGGCTCCTGAGCGGCGGTCGGGTGCTGGTCGCATCCGGGCCGGACGGGCTCCGAGCGGCCCTGGTGGGCGAGCTCCAGGAGCGCGGGGTCCGAGCCGAAGCCTGTGGCGAGCTCACCCCGGACCAGGTGCAGGACATCACCGGGCTGATCTTTCTCGGCGGCCTGCTGGACATCGACGCGGACGGATCGGGACGCGAGGTGCACCGCGCCGCGTTTCGCGCCGCCCGCGCGGCCAGCGGTGCGCTCGGGCGCACGAACGGATCAACGGGCTGCTTCGTGACGGTGCAGGACACGGGCGGGGCCTTCGGTCTCACCGAGCACCGGCCCCATCGGGAGTGGCTGTCCGGCCTGCCGGGCCTCGTGCGCACGGCGGCCCAGGAGTGGCCCGGAGTGTCCGCCAAGGCGATCGATCTCGAGGTCGCAGAGCGCAACGACGCCGAGCTCGCCGCGGCGTTGGCGGAGGAGCTGCTCGCAGGCGGGCCGGAGTTCGAGGTGGGGCTGAGCGCAGACGGAGCACGGGTGGTTCTGCGGTCGGTGGAGCGGGACGTCGTGGTGGGCGAGCGCGCACTGCGACCCGGCGCGGTCGTGGTCTCGAGCGGCGGCGGCCGCGGCGTGACCGCTGCGACGCTGATTGCGCTGGCCGCCACCGAGTCGCTGCGCTTCGTGCTGCTCGGGCGCAGTCGCCTCGAAGAAGAGCCTGCCGTTTGTGCCGGCTGCGAAGGTGATGCGGAGCTCAAGCGTGCCCTGCTCGAAGACGCGACCTCGCGCGGCGAGAAGGTGTCGCCCGCCGACCTCGGACGCCAGGTGTCGAAGATTCTCGCCACCCGCGAGATCCGCGCGACGATGGCGGCGATCGAGGCTGCCGGGTCGCAGGCGCGGTACGTCTCGGCCGATGTCACCGACACCGACGCTCTCGCGGCGGCGCTCCAGGAAGTGCGCAGCGAGTGGGGTCCGGTGGCGGCGATCGTGCACGGAGCCGGCGTCCTCGCCGACAAGGAGATCGCAGGAAAGAGCGACGAACAGTTCGACCGCGTCTTCGACACCAAGGTTCTCGGCCTGCGGGCCCTGCTGGAGGCCACGGCGAGCGATCCGCTGGACGCCCTCGTCGTCTTCTCGTCGGTGGCGGCACGGTGCGGCAACGTCGGCCAGTGCGACTACGCCATGGCGAACGAGGTGCTGAACAAGGTCGCGCTCGCGGAGAGCCGCCGCCGCCGCGGCATGTGCGTGGTGAAGTCTCTCGGCTGGGGGCCGTGGGAGGGCGGCATGGTGACGCCGTCGCTCAAGGCGCACTTCGACGCCCTGGGGGTGCCGCTCATCCCGCTCGCAGAAGGTGCGCGCATGCTCGTGGACGAGCTCACCGACGGGTCGTTGCCGGAGGTGGAGCTCGTGCTCGGTGGCGAGCCCGTGCCCAACGCCCTCGCACCGGCTGACGAGCCGCGCCGCTCGAGCGTCGACGTGCTCGTCGGCAGCCGCAGCCACGGCTACCTCAGCGACCACTCGATCCAGGGCACTCCGGTGGTGCCTGTGGCCATGGTGATCGAGTGGTTCGCGCGCGCGGCGCAGGCGTTCGAACCGGGTCTGGAGCTCGAGTCGATCGACGAGATCGAGGTGGTGCGCGGCATCTCACTGTCGGACTTCGAAGATCGCGGTCACCACTTCGTCGTGCGGTGCGAGCACCTCAGCAACGGCAGTGGGGTCATCGCGTCTCTGCAGCTGACCGACACGGAAGGGCAGCTGCACTACCGGGCCCGCGCCGTCCTCGGGCGGCGCGACGCGAGCCACCTCGAGCAGGCCGGGCAGCGCGCACGGCAGCTGGACGGTCTGGAGGAGTGGGGCAGCCGTGCGGTCTACGCCGCCGACGGCGTGCTCTTCCACGGACCGGGCTTCCAGATGATCCGTCGCGTCGAGGGCATCTCCGACACCGGGGTCGTCGCCGACCTGCACGGGGTCGAGGGGGCCGGTTGGCCGAACGGCAAAGGCGCGCCACCCTGGCGCACCGACCCGGTGGCCCTGGACGGAGGCCTCCAGCTGGCCCTGCTCTGGGCGGAGAGGGTCCTCGGAGGTGCGAGCCTGCCGACGTCGATTGCCAAGGTGCACCTGAGTGACGCGCTGCCCGCGAACGGAGCTCTGCGAGCCTCTCTCATCGGACGCCAGGCCGAGGGCAGCCGCAGTGTGTCGGACGTTGTCTTCGAGAACGCCGACGGCGAAGTCGTGGCGCAGCTCGAGGGTGTCGTGACGCACCTCCTGCCGTCCGGCAGCTCTGCCGCGAACTGATCGCCGCCAGATCCTCATGTCGTTCGAACCGATCGCCGTCGTCGGGCGGGCTTGTCTGCTGCCCGGTGCACACTCCCCGGAGGAGCTGTGGCGCCTGGTCGAGGGCGGCTCCGATCTCCTGACTCCGGCGCCCGAGGGGCGCTGGCTCGTGCCGAAGGAGCACATGTTGTGCGGTCCGACGGAGGCGAGTGCCGACCGCACGTGGTCGGATCGGGGCGGCTACGTGCGTGGATTCGGCGACGTCTTCGACCCCGAGGGGTTCGACGTGCCCGCCGCGGAACTGGCGGGTCTCGACCCTGTCTTTCTCTGGACCTTGCACACCGCGCGCGCTGCGCTGGCCGACGCGGGCCAGGGGGCGGACCGGGCACGGGTCGGGGCGATCTTCGGAAATCTCTCGTTCCCGTCTCTCGGGATGGCGCGTTACGCGCAGTCGGTTTGGATGCGCGAGTCGGAGCCCGTCGACCCTCGCAACCGCTTCTCCTCGGGGCTTCCCGCGATCCTCCTGGAGCGCGCCCTGGGTCTCGGGCGGGGCGCGTTTGCGCTCGACGCGGCCTGCGCAAGCTCCCTGTACGCGATCAAGCTCGCCTGCGACCGACTCGCAGACGGCGACGCCGACCTGATGCTCGCCGGTGCCACGAACTGTGCCGACGATCTGTTCATCCATGTCGGCTTCTCGGCGCTCTCGGCTCTCAGCCGGAGCGGGCAGAGCCGCCCTTTCCACGCGGGCGCCGACGGCCTCGTGCCGGCCGAAGGCTCGGCCTTCGTGGCGCTCAAGCGGCTGCGCGATGCGCTCGCAGCCGGGGACCGGGTGTTGGGTGTGATCCGGGGCGTCGGCCTGTCGAACGACGGCCGCGGTCGCGGCTTCCTCGTGCCTTCGACCGAAGGTCAGGTGCGCGCCCTGCGTGCGGCGTACGAAATGGCCGGTGTGGACCCGGCGACCGTGAGCCTCCTCGAGTGCCACGCCACCGGAACGCCGGTGGGTGACGCGGTGGAGGTCGACACCCTGCGCGAGGTCTTCGGTTCGGCGTCGGGCGACGACTTCCCTCTCGGGAGCCTCAAGTCGAATCTCGGCCACCTCATCAGCGCCGCGGGCGCCGCTGGGTTGATCAAGGTGCTCGAGGCTCTTCGCACCGGAGTGCGACCCGCGACGCTGTGGACGGACGCGCCGCTGCCGCAGCTGGAGGGATCGCCGTTCCGCCTTCTGCGTGAGAACGAGCCCTGGGAGCCAGCCGATGGCGCGCCGCGCCGTGCGGGCGTTTCGGCGTTCGGCTTTGGTGGCAACAACGCGCACCTCGTGGTGGAGGAGCTGCGCGACGCGGCGGGCTGGATGCCCGCAGGTGTGGGCGATGAGCCAGCCGACGGTGAGCCAGACGAGGTTGCGATCGTCGCGGTCCAGGTGCTGGCCGCCGAGTGTGCGACGGAGACCGAGCTGCTGGCCCGCCTCGCGCAGCCGAAAGACCCTGCGTCCGAGACCGGCTCGGGGAGCTTCCGGATCGACGAGGTCGAGCTCGACGTGGCGCGCATGGGTGTGCCACCTCACGATCTGCGGCGGACGCTCGGCCAGCAGCTCGCCATGGCGAAGGCCGGCCTGGCCGCCGCGGACGCCGTGGCGCCCCTTCCGCGCGAGTCGACCGGCCTGTTCGTGGGCATGGGAGTGGACGCCGAGGTCGCCCGCTACGGCCTGCGCTGGCGGCTCGGCGAGATCCTGGGGGGCGCCGACGACACAGCGCGCGACGGGGTCGTGTCCACCCTCGAGGCTGCGGGGGTTCTCGGCACGATGCCCAACCTGCCCGCGAACCGCCTCAACCGCATGCTGGACATCGGTGGGCGCAGCTGCACGGTGTCGTGCGAGGAAGCCTCCGGTCTCGAGGCGCTCCGCCTCGCGGTGCGCGCGCTGCGCGCCGGCGAGCTCGATGCGGCGCTCGCCTGCGCGGTGGATGCGGCCTGTGAGCCCGTGCACGAGGAGGCCCTGCGTGCGTTGGGGGTCGAAGAGCCGACAGCCGACGTCGCCGTGGCTCTCGTGCTGCGCCGTCGTCGCGACGCGGAGGCTCTCGGCGAAGAGATCCTGGCGCTCGTGCGCTCGGTGGGAGTGGGCAGCGACGCGCCGGCACCAGGCGAGGGGTCCGACCTCGACGTCTGGTCGCCGGGCCGTGGAGCTGCCACCCGGATGGGTCGAGCACATGCCGCGAGTGCACTGCTGGAGGTGGCTGCGGCAACTCTGGGCCTGCGCTATCGCGTGCGACCCAGCGCCGAGCCCTGGCTGACCGCAGGGCGGCGTGCGGCGCGTGTGGAGTGTCGGCCCGTCTCGTCCGAGGTGGCGCGCCACTGCGTGCTCGACGAAGGGCCCGGCGGCGGCCCCTCGACCATCGCGCCGGACCAGGTGCGCTTCTGGGTGGTCGACGGGGCGGATCGCGCCGACGTCCTGCGTGCGCTCGACGAAGGTCGCTTTGCCGCCAACTGGCGTGGCCGCAGCTCGGAGGGAGCGCGGCTCGTGCTGGCGGGTGATCCTGCCGCTCTCGAGCGGATGCGCGGCCGTGCGCGAGCTCACCTGGAGAGCGGCGCGCCGGCGGGTGCCGGAGTGGTCTTCCGCGAGCGCCCTGTCGAAGGCGACCTCGCGTTCGTCTACACGTCGGCCGGTACGGCCTATCCCGGCATGGGGCGTGAGCTCCTCGCCGCCATGCCGGATCTCGGGGACCGCCTCACGCAGAGGATTCCCGGGCTCCTGGAGGCGGCCGAGTGGATGTGGTCGGGGGAGCAGGACCCGACCAACAGCGAGCGGCTCTGGGGTGCCTCGGTTCTGAGCCAGCTGCACACCGAGCTGAGCCTGGGGGCGCTGGGGCTGCGCCCGCGCGCCGCCATCGGCTACTCCTCGGGGGAGACGAACTCGCTCATCGCGATGGGCGCCTGGACCGACGGCGACGCGATGCGCACGGCGATCGAGCGCCTGGGGCTCTACGAGCCCGAGCTCGGCGCGCCGTTCGACGCGGTCGCGCGGGCCTGGGGCGAGCCCACCGGTACGCCGACCTGGGCGGTGTGGAGCGTGCTGGCGCCTCTCGAGGCGGTCCAGGAGGCGCTCGCCGATCTCGACCGCGTGCACTTGGCGATCGTGCACACGGCGGCCGACTGTGTCATCGCCGGCTGCGCGCAGCAGTGCGAGCGGGCAGTCCAGAGCCTCGGCGCCCACCGTTGCCAGCCGTTGTCGTACGACATCGCCGCGCACGTCCCGGAGGTGGAGGCGTTCCGAGACGAGTGGCTCGAGATCCATCGCCGTCACGTGACGCCGGTCCCCGGGGTGCGCTTCTACTCGGCGGGCCACGACGGAGCCTACGAGCCCGAGACCGAGCGTTGTGCGCAGGCGATCCTGCGTCAGGCGTGCTCCACACTCGACTTTCGTGCGGTGATCGAGTCGGCCTACGCGGACGGTGCGCGCATTTTCGTGGAGCACGGCCCCATGGGGGCCTGCACGAACTGGATTCGAGAGAACCTCGGCGCGCGGACGCAAGACACCGTGCAGGTGGCACTCGACCGTCGCGGGGGTGGCGCGCAGGCCCTCCTCGAGGCGCTGGGGCAGCTCCTGGCGGCGGGCGTGGCCTTCGACCCGGCACCGGTGGAGCGCGGCCTGGCCGAGCGCGGCGCACTCGTTGCTGCTCTCTCGCCCAGCCGCCACCCGGATGCGGACGTGGAGGCGCCGGCCACCCTCCTTCGGCTTCCGATGCACCCGCCGCGGATCGACATCGAGACGTTGCGCGCCGGCGGCGGGCCGCCCGACTCCATGCCACCGGCGCCGGAGCTGCCGTCGGTTCTCGACGCGTCGAAGCTCCCCCCGGTCGGCGATGTCGAAGCCTGGGCACCGGCGCCTCTTCCCGAGTCGGTGCCAGCGGCTGAAGTCCCTGCGACCGTCGCCAGCGCGCCCGCCGTGGCGGCGGTGGCTTCCGCGGCGCCGGGCCTTCACCAGGCCGTGGCGGAACAGCTTGCCCGGATGGACGCGATCCACCGCCAGTACCTGGCACAGCAGATCGAGATGCATCAGCGCTTTCTGGCGCTCCAGATGGGGCAGCCCGTGCCGTCGGGTCTCGACCCGGCTCCGGCGGCCGGAGCGTTGCCTCTCGCGCAGGCGCCGCCGGTGGCCGAGGCTCCCGCCACGACAGCGCCGGTACCGGAGCCAGCGGCAGCAGGGGCGACCGAATCACCGGCGCCGCCGTCGCAGACGTCCGTTCCGGAAGTGGCGCTCGATCCGGGGCCGGAGCCGCCAGCCTCCGCACCGGAGTCGCCGTCCGGCAGCCGGCTCGCGCCGCCCCGCGGCCTGCGCCTCGACCGGTCGCAGCTGGAGGTGCACGCGAGCGGCACGATCTCCTCGATCTACGGCCCCGTCTTCGCGCCGCAGGACGGCTATGCCCGTCAGGTCCGCATGCCCGAGCCGCCGCTGCTGCTGGCCGATCGCGTGACCGGGATCGACGCGGAGCCCGGCGTCCACGGAACCGGCGTTCTCTGGTCCGAGACCGACGTCACCGAAAGCTCGTGGTACCTGCATCGTGGCCGCATGCCTGCGGGCATCCTCATCGAGGCAGGCCAGGCCGACCTGATGCTCATCTCCTACATGGGCACCGACCTGCTCAATCAGGGCGAGCGCGTCTACCGGCTCCTCGGCTGCCAGCTCACGTTCCTCGACGACCTTCCGAAGCCCGGCGACACCCTGCAGTACGAGATCCACGTCGACGGGCACGCGAAGCAGGATGAGGTGCGTCTCTTCTTCTTCCACTACGACTGCGAGGTGAACGGCAAGCCCCGCATTCAGGTGCGCGGTGGGCAGGCGGGCTTCTTCACCGACGCGGAGCTCGCGGCGTCGGCCGGGGTTCTCTGGTCGCCGGAAGAGGCCGAGATCGTGGCGGAGCCGCGCCTCGATCCACCGGCCGTTCTGTGTGAGCGCGCGAGCTTCAGCGCGCGGCAGGTTCTCGCCTTCGCCGAAGGCCGTCCGTGGGAGTGCTTCGGCGCCGGCTTCGAGGTCACCCGGACGCACACCCTCAGCCCGACGGTGCAGACGGGCGACATGCTCTTCCTCGACGAGGTCGTCGAGTTCTCGCCGGGCGGCGGCCCGTGGGAGCGCGGCTACCTGCGCGCCGAGGCGGAGATCCGGCCGGACGACTGGTTCTTCGAGGGTCACTTCAAGAACGACCCGTGCATGCCCGGAACCCTCATGTTCGAGGGTTGCCTCCAGGCCCTCGCGTTCTACCTCGCCGCGATGGGCTTCACGGTGGAGCGAGACTCCTGGCGCTTCCAGCCCGTGAAGGGCGAGCCGGTCGACATGCGCTGCCGCGGCCAGGTGACGCCCGAGTCGAAGCAGGTGGTGTACGAGGTCTTCGTGGAAGAGGTCATCGCAGGCCCGGTGCCCACCGTCTATGCCGATCTCCTGTGCACGGTCGACGGCCAGAAGGCGTTCCACGCACGGCGCGCCGGCCTGCAGCTCGTGCCGGACTGGCCGCTGGAGCTGGAGCCGGCCCGCGCGGAGGAGGAGCGGCCGGCGCGCGGTGATGCCCGTGCCGCCCGCGTGGCCACGGAAGAGGGTGAGTTCACTTTCGGCTACGACTCGCTCCTGGCCTGCGCGTGGGGCCGCCCGAGCCAAGCCTTCGGACCGATCTACCAGCGCTTCGACGGCCCGATGCCGGTCCCGCGACTGCCGGGACCGCCCTACCACTTCCTCAGCCGGGTCACCGCGCTGGAAGGCCCCCTTGGTGGCATGGAGGTCGGGAGCGCCGTCGAGGTGGAGTACGACGTGCCCCCGGACGCCTGGTACTTCGACGAGAACGGCGCGCGCACCATGCCGTTTGCGGTGCTCCTCGAGGCGGCACTGCAGCCCTGCGGCTGGCTCGCGAGCTACGTCGGCTGCGCTCTCCAGTCCGAGTCGGAGCTGCGCTTTCGCAACCTCGACGGTACCGGCACGCTCCACGGTGAGGTCTTCGACGATTCCGGGACGCTCGCGACGCGCGTCGAGCTGTCGAACATCTCCCAGTCGGGCGGCATGATCATCGTCAACTTCGACGTGCACTGCAGGCTCGAGGATCGGCCCGTCTACGATCTGAAGACCGTCTTCGGCTTCTTCCCTCCGGAGGCCCTGGTGACGCAGGTGGGCCTCGCCATCGGTGACGGAGAGCGTTGGCTGCTCGAGGAGCCGAGCGACGTGCACCTCGATCTGCGCGAGCTACCGCAGCTCGCCTACGGCGGCTCGGCGCGCCTCGGCCGGTCGAAGCTGCGCATGCTCGACCGCATCACCGGGAGGTTCGACGAGCCGCCGGAGTGCCTGCGCGAGGTGAGTGACCTTCCCTGCTACCGCGGCGAGCGCAAGGTCGATCCGTCGGACTGGTACTTCAAGGCGCACTTCTTCCAGGACCCGGTGCAGCCGGGATCCCTGGGAATCGAGGCGATGATCCAGCTTCTCCAGTTCGCGATGCTCGATCAGGGGCTCGCCGAAGGCATCGAGAACCCACGGTTCGAGTGCATCGCGACGCAGGCCGAGCACGTCTGGAAGTACCGGGGCCAGGTGTCCCCCGACCGCGATCGGCTCGCGGCGACCCTGCAGCTGCTCGAGATGGGCACCGACGAGAACGGCGCCTTCGCCAGGTGCAACGCGTCTCTCTGGTGCGACGGCATTCGCATCTACTCGGCCGAGGGGTTGGGGATGAGGATCGTCCCGGGCGAGCCGCCACGAACCGAGACTCATACGGAGTGCGACACCGAGCCCGCACCGGGCGCAGGCGCTGCGCCGTCTGTGGAGGTGCTCGATCCGGGCGTCGACCGTTGGCTGCTCGATCACTGCCCGACCTGGAATCGGCCGGCTCTCCCGATGATGGTCGTGGTCGACCGACTCGCGAGAGCGGCGCTCGAGCGTGGGCCGGAAGGGTCCGAGGTCGTCGCCGTGCGTGACGTGCGCATCGCGGGCTGGATCGATTTCGACGGTGCGCGCCAGCTGACGTCGGACGTGCGGATGCGAGGGGACGGTCAGATGCTGGCTCGCCTGCTCGGCGAGCCTGGTGACGACGGGCTGCCCACCGAGCTCGCTTCGGC
Organism: Candidatus Multivoraceae bacterium; assembly: GCA_965223385.1. Lineage (GTDB taxonomy): Bacteria > Acidobacteriota > Thermoanaerobaculia > Multivoradales > Multivoraceae > JBCCLJ01. The sequence goes on from CBDCWR010000006.1 coordinate 310,536, forward strand.
ACGCGTGGAGCTGGGCTCCCTCCCGGAGCCACCGCAACCCTGGTTGGCCTGTGAAGGCGCGGAGCTGCCGTTGCCCTACGCGAGCGGGGAGACCTTCCATGGGCCAGCCTTCCAGCTGATGCGGCGACTCGTGCGCAGCGCAGACGGAGCCTCGTCCACCCTGGACGCGGGGGCCGGATCGGTGCCGACCAGTTGCCTTCACCCAGCGCTCCTCGACGCGGCCCTTCACGCCATCCCGCACGATCAGCTCCACACGTGGAGCGAGAAGATCTCGGACAGGGTGGTCGCATACCCGGCGCGGGTGGTCGAGCTGGCACTCTACGGACCGACGCCCGAGGCGGGCGAGGTGCGGTGTGAAGTGCGCTTTCAGGGTTTCCTGGCCGAGCCCGATCTGCCGCGGTTTGGTCTTCAGCTGATCGCAACGGACGGAGGGCGGGAGCGTGTCTGGGCGGAGATGGTCCTGGTGGAATCGTGTTTCCCCAAGGGGCCGTTGGGCATGGCCGCGGCGGAGCAGCGTCGGGCGTTCGTACGCGACCGCGAGGCGGTTCCTGGCCTGGCGCTCTCGGAGATTGGTGCGGGGGAGACCCGGCTCGAGCGCGCCGTCGCAGACGCCAGCGACTGGATGCCCGGAACCTTGATGGGAATCTACGGCACCCGCGACGTGGCGGAGATCGCGCGGCGTGAGCACGTCGGCGCGAAGCTGGGCGTGCATCCGGGCGCTCTCACCGAGCGCCAGTTGGCGGACCATCCCGTCACCCTCGAGGCCACTCCACTGGAGGTCCGCGTACGCGATGCGGAAGGCCCGCCGGGGCGCGAGGCCGCCGCGGCGCAGTTCGATCCGCCGTTCACCCGCTTCGATCCGACCGTCTGCCGAGAGCCCTGGGCACGGCGACTCGGCGTGCAGGGACCCTGGCTCGGACGGGATCTCGTGGAGGGTCTGCTGCGGCGCTACGTCGGCTCGCTCCGGATCACCGACCCGGCCGCGTTCGCCGCGCTGCGCGGTCGCGGCGCCGTGTTCGTGGCGAATCACCAGGTGCAGATCGAGTCGATCCTGGTGACGCACATCCTCTCCGCCCTGACGGAGGTTCCGGTGACCACCGTGGCCAACGCCAAGCACGAGCGCCGGTGGATCGGCTGGCTCCTCGGGCGACTGTTCGGCTACCCGGGGGTCGAGAGCCCGGGCGTCATCAGGTACTTCGACCAGAGCGACCCGGGCAGCATGCTCGAGATCCTCGGCTCTCTCGCGCCCGCGATGGAGCGCGGCGAGAGATCTTTCTTCGCCCACACCGCGGGCACGCGCAGCCAGCGGGCCGGCGACCCGGTGCACCGTCTCAGCTCCGTCTTCGTCGACATCGCCGTACACCACTCTCTGCCGATGGTTCCGGTGCGCTTCGTGGCTGGTCTGCCGCTCGATCCGATCGAGGGCAAGCTCGAGTTTCCGTACCGCCACACGTCGCAGCTGTACTTCGTGGGGTCACCCATCCAGCCCGAGCGTCTGGCCGGGCTGCCCTACAAGGAGCGCAGAGACCTCGTCCTCACGGCGCTCAACAGCACCGGCCCGGCGCTCGACACCGATGCGCCTGGCGCACCGGACGCCCTCTTCGAGCAGCGCGTCGACGCGTGGCGTGCGCGCACCGGCGCGGGTGAGGTCGAGGCGGTCTTCTTCTGCATCTTGCAGGAGGTCCCCGAGCCGTCGGAGGAGACCGCGCGGCTCCTCGAAGCTGCCGCGTCGGGTACGCTCGTCGTCGGCGCGGGGCCTCACGAGGAGTGGCTGGCTGGCGTCGCGGAGAGGCTCTTCGGTGAGCACGGGCCGAAGGTGGAGCGCAACGCCTGAGCAAACGTCGGGGCGGAGGTGGTGGCCGATGAGTGGACGCTTCAACAGGTGGGCTCCTTCACGGGTCTTCGCGCTCGCGCTTTTCGTCGCCGCTGCAGCGAGCGGTCAGGTGCGGACCGTCGACCTGGCCCAGCTCACCGACAGTGACGGCCTCTTCCGCGCGCAGGGGTCGGTCGGCCAGGGCATCTACGGGGTCCCTGTGGCGGGAGGGCATGACGTCGACGGCGACGGAATGCTGGACGCGGCGTTTGCCGCCATGATCGCGTCGCCACTCGGGCGTCAGGAGGCGGGTCAGGTCCACGTGGTGTTCGGTGACGGAACCGTGGCGGGCACGCTCGACACGGCCGTGCCGCAGCCTCGGCTCCTCGACGTGTACGGCGATCTGGTCCGTGAGCATCTCGGAAGCGAGATCTGGATGGACGACGTCACCGGTGATGGGCTCGGAGATCTGCTCCTGTGCCGGCAGGACTTCGGCACGCCGGGTCGGATCGGCGCGGGCGCTCTGACGATCGTGGTCGGTGGGCCGGCCCTGCGGACGTTGGCCCAGACGAGCGGCTCGCTCGACCTTCGTGCTCCGCCTCCGGGCGTCGAAGTGGTCACGCTCGTGGGGCCGACTATCGGCGCACGCCTGGGAATCTGGGTACGGACGGGTGATGTCGACGGCGACGGCACGGCGGATCTCATCGTGGGCGCCGACCAGGAGACGGTGAGTGGCCGCGCGCATGCCGGGGCCGTGTACGCGGTGCGCGGTGGCGCGCACCTCGCGCAGAGCGCCACGGTGGATCTCGCGGAGCTGGGCCAGGCGAACTTCCCGCTCGACACCCACGTTCTGCGGCTCGTCGCGCCCGCGGGGCACCACGAGCACCTTGGGGCCTCGGTCACGATTGCCGATCTCGACGGGGACGCGCGAGGAGAGCTGATCGCGGCGAAGGCGCTCACTCGCGCCGGAGCGGTCCTCCAGCCGCAGGGAGGCAGCGGCTCGCACGGTGTTGGCGGTACGACCTACGGCACGCTCTACATTCTCTGGAGCAGCGCCATTCCGCCGTCACCGCAGCCGTGGCCCGCCGCGACGACCGTGCTCAGCCCCGGGCTCCACACGACCATTCTGCGAGGGTCCACCGGGAATCTGAAGTTCGGCGAAGAGCTCTTGGGCGGCCTCGACTACGACGGCGATGGGGACGCGGATCTCTTCGTCGGCGACATCATCGGCAACGGTCCAAACGGCGCGGCGTCCGGGCTGGGCTACGTCATCTTCGATGCATACCGTCTCAAGGGCCGCAACGCCACCATCCTGAGTCTGCCGTCGTCGGTGCCCCGGACCACGATCCGCGGACCCATTGCAGGCGCCATCGTCGCCGACACGGCGTCGCACGGGGACGTGGACGGCGACGGCTACGCCGACCTGATGGTCGGCTCGCCCCACGACAGTCCCTTCGGTCGCAGCGATGCCGGCACGGTGCATGTCCTCCTCGGCCAGTCGCCGCGCTGGCCAGCGGTGGTGGACCTGCGCCCGGGCGCTCTGCCGGATCCGGAGGCGGTCGAGATCGTGGAGGTGCACGGAGCGCTGGGCGCCACCGGTGGCGACCGCGGCGACACGCTCTGCTACAGCGCGTCCGCCGGCGACTACGACGGGGATGGGCGCACGGACCTGGTCGTCAACGAGATGCTCGGCAACGGCGCCAGCGTGGTGGACACGGGCAACCTGCTGCTCCTCGACGGACGGACCCTCAGCGCGTCGTTCTTCATGGACGGCTTCGAGACCGGCGCTGCAGACGCCTGGAGCTCGAGCACGCCCTGAGCCCCGCTGCCGCGCGTCAGCCGAGATCGCCGGACACTTCGCGGCCCCCGACGACGGTCGCGGAGATTCCGAGCTGGGGCAGGTCTTCGGGGGCCGTCGCGTCGAGGGACCCTTCCAGCACGCACAGATCGGCCAGCTTGCCGGGCTCGAGCGTTCCCTTGTCGGCCTCCGCGTGGTCCTGCCAGGCGCCGGCCCAGGTGTACGTACGGAGCGCCTCATCGAGGGTGATGCGCTGCTCCGGCCCCGACACCTGACCGCTCTGTTGGCCCTGGCGGAGCAGGCAGGTGGAGAGCCCCTGTCGCCAGTCGCCGTTCGTGACGGGTGCATCCGAGCTCGAAGCCACGACGACACCTTCGTCGAGGGCGGTGCGGTAGGGCCACTCGTAGGCGGAGCGGCTGGCTCCGAGCGACGCCACCTGGCCGTCGGCGATGATGAACTTGATTCCCGGGTTGAAGTTGGCACCAACTCCGAGCTGCGCCATGCGCGTGAGCGTCGCGGGCGACGCGAGGTCGGCATGGATCACGTAGTGGCGCGCATCGTCGCGCGGTGCGGCTGCGAGCGCCGCTGCGTAACCGTCGACTGCGGCGTCGATGGCTCGATCGCCGGTGGCGTGCGTGCCGATCTGCAGCCCCGAGGCGTGAATGATGCGGATCATCTCGTGCAGCTCGGCGACCTTCTGGTCGTCGCTCTCCCCGACGAGAAGCAGGTGGCCGTTGCCGCCGCCTTCGTACTCCTCGTGGAGCCATGCGGTCTTGTTGGCGGTGGGAATGCCGTCACCCATGATCTTGATGCCGGCGATACGCACCTGGAGCGGGTCGATGTCGGCGGCGAGCTGCGTGGCGCAGAGCGCTTCGAGCCCGTCGGCCGAGTTGCCGGCGTTCAGCAGTAGCTGCGCGCGCGGGGCGAGGCTTCCGTCGCGCGCCAGATCCTCGTAGAGCCGGGCGACGCTGGCGGGGAGCCACGGGTCGGTGAAGCTCGTGATGCCGAGCTCGAGCATGCTGGTCGCGGCGGCGAGGATGCCCTGCTTGCTGATGTCGGCCGAGACCTCCGGTACCTGGTCGCGCACCTGCCACGCCGCGCCTTCGAACAGAACTCCCGTGGGCTCTCCCTGCGCGTCTTTCACGATCACGCCGCCGGGGGGCGGCACGGTGTCGCGCGTGATGCCGGCGGCGCGCAGGGCCGCGCTGTTGACCCAGATCGCGTGCCCGGAGAACTCGGTCAGCATGACGGGATGGTCCGGCGAGACCCCGTCGAGGTCTTGCCGTGTGCCCGCGCGCCCCTCGGCGAAGTAAGGCTCGTCCCAACCGCGACCGAGGATCCAGGTGCCGGCGGGGAGCTCCCGGGCCCGTGCGCCGACGGCGTCTACGATCTCGGCGATCGAGCTCACGGTGGGGTGACCCACGTCGAGGGTGAACGGAGGCCGACTCAGCCCCCAGTTGAGTGCGTGCAGGTGCGAGTCGTTGATTCCCGGGATCACCGTGCGTCCCGCCAGCTGGACGACGCGCGTTTCGGAGCCGCGCAGGGCGTCGACCTCGGCGGCGCTGCCGACTGCGAGAATCCGGTCGCTGGAGATCGCCATGGCTTCGGCCCGTCCGCCGTCGGCGGTTGCGGTGTGGATCTCTCCGCCGGTCAGGATCAGGTCGGCCTTGGCCCCTGAGCCGGAGCTGCATGAGGTGAGCAGGGCGGCGCTCGCCCAGAGGAACTCGCGTCGGTCGAGCGTGCCGGAACCCTTTCGCATGGGGGTCTCCTGGAGTGAGGGGAAGGGTCATGTTGACCGATCGCGTGGCGCAGTGGCAACCGGCTCGGAGGCTCAGCGGGTCTGGTAGCTTTCGCCTTCACCCACATCCAACGCAACGCGGCGTCGCCTGCGCCCGGCGCTGCAGCCAGTGAGATCCCGCATGGTCACGAGACCCGAAGCCATCGCCCAGTTGACTGCCCCGGGGCAGGACTACGAGCTCGTGATCGAGGAGCTCTATGGGCAGCCCTGCCGCACCTTCAAGAACGCTCCGGCGACGCTCCGCGAGCTCTTTCACGACACGCGCAGCGACGCGACGTTTTTCGTGTATCAGGACGAGCGCTACACGTACGAGGAGGCGTACCAGAAGGCCTCACGCTTGGCAGCGCTTCTCATGCGCGACCACGGGTTGGAGAAGGGAGATCGCGTCGCCATCTCCATGCGGAACTTCCCCGAGTGGGCTCTGGCGTTCATTGCGGTCACTTCCGTTGGCGGGATCGCCGTCTGCATGAATGCGCTCTGGACGTCGGACGAGCTCGAGTACGGGCTGAAAGACTGCGGCGCCAAGATCTTCCTCGCCGACCAGGAGCGGCTCGATCGCTTCGCGGCCATTGCGTCCTCGTTGCCCGATCTGAGCGTGATCGCCGTCCGGCCGCAGGGCTCACTCGCCGACGGCGTCCAGGATCTCGAGCCGGCGCTCGAGAGCATTCCGGCGCAGGACATGCCTGCCGCGCAGGTCGGACCGACCGACGACGCCATCATCCTGTACACCTCGGGCTCGACGGGGCACCCGAAAGGAGCGGTCAGCTGCCATCGCAACGTGCTGCACGCGCTGTGCTCGTGGGAGCTCGATGTGCAGTGTGGCCTGCTCATTCTCGGCGAGGACCCTGCCGAGTTGGAGCATCAGCCGGCGACTCTCCTCGCGGTGCCGCTCTTTCACGCAACGGGGTCTCATGCCGTGTTCCTGAACTCGTTTCGTGCGCAGCGCAAGATCGTGAGCATGTACAAGTGGGACCCGGCGCTCGCTGCCGAGCTGATCGAGAAGGAGAAGATCACCTCGTTCATCGCTCCCGCCGCCATGACGGGCGATCTCGTGCACACCGCGAAGATCACGCAGCGCGATCTGAGCACTCTCATGCAGGTGGGCGGCGGTGGCGCTCCTCGGGCCCCGGAGCAGGTCGACCAGATCGACAAGTCGTTCGAGAACGCCCTGCCGGGGACCGGCTGGGGCATGACCGAGACGAACGCCATCGGCACGGGCATCGGCGGCGAGGACTATCTCGAGCGGCCCGCCAGCTCCGGGCGGTGCTCCGCGGTGCTCGACCTCCGCGTCGTCGACGACGACGGCAACGAGCTACCGACCGGGGAGCGGGGCGAGCTGCAGGTCCGGGGAACTTCGATCTTCCGTGGCTACTGGAACCGCCCCGACGCCACCGCCGAGACCTTCGCCGAAGGTCGTTGGCTCCGAACGGGTGACGTGGCCTATCTCGACGAAGACGGCTTCGTCTTCATCGTCGACCGCATCAAAGACCTCGTCATTCGTGGGGGCGAGAACATCGGTTGTGGGCAGGTCGAAGCGGCCATCCTCGAGCACCCGAGCGTGCTCGAAGCGTCGGTGTATGCCGTGCCCGACGAGCGACTCGGGGAAGAGGTGGGCGCCACCGTCTACTCGAGTGAAGAGGTGGACGAGTCGGAGCTGCGGACCTTCCTCGAAGAGCGCCTCGCGAAGTTCGAGATCCCGCGCTACTTCTCGTTCACGAGCGAGGCTCTGCCGCGCATCGCGTCGGGCAAGATCTTCAAGCGCGGCATCCGGGAAGAGGCGGTCGCCCGCATCCTGGATGGTTGACCGAGGCCGCGCTCAGGAGGCCTGCTTCTCGCAGTGCTCCTTCACGGCCTCGAGATCGGCCGCGACGGCCTTGCGGATCATCGGCGCGATGAAGGGGTAGACGATCCGGGGCATCAGCTTGTGGTGGCGCGCGTCCATCTCGACGTCGAGGCGCGTTCCGGTCTCCGTCGGCGTGACGGTGAACAGCGTGTCCCAGATCGTGCCACCCTCGTCCGAGACGATGCGCACCCTCTCGTTGGCGACGTACTCGGCGACCTCCAGCTCCACGGTCGCTTCCCGCTTGCCCATTCGCCGGGTCTCGCGGAAGCGCGTCCCAGCCCCGCGTCGCTGCTCGGTGACGAACTCGATGTGCACGATGGCCGGGCTGGCCTCCATGAAGTTCTCGCTGTGCGCGATCGTGTCGAACACGGTCTCGACCGGGGCCTCGATCTCGAGAGACGTGCTGGATTGCGGCATGACCGTTCTCCTCGTGAGCTTCGGCAGGGCCTCGGCCCGCTATGTAGGGGAGTGACCGGCGCCAGTGTAACGTCGTCGCGGAACCATGGAGATCCTCGACACAGGGATTGCGGCGCTCCGTTGGCTGGGAATCGGCTTCTTCACGACGAGCCCGAGGCCGGACAGACCTGCGAGCTACGGGCGGATGGCCGCACGAACGCGTCGGGTCGGCTGAAGAAGGAGCGGTGAGGAGGCAGATGGCGATGTCGAAGATCACCCAGACGCCGGGCGCACGCATGGTGTACCTCATTCGAAGGCGAACGGGGACGTCACGCGAGGAGCTGCTCATGCACTGGTTCGCGAACCACATGCCCGGCGTGGTCGAGAGCCAGCTGCTGCGCAAGGCGGACGGCAAGAGCCACGCCTGGCGCTACATCGCCTCGCTCTTCGATACCGGCCCCGCGGGCGACGGGGCCTGGGACGGCATGGCGCAGCTCTGGTGGGATCGGCCGCTGCCGACGCCGAAGGTGCCTTTCGGAACGACGCCGCGCGACACGTTCCAGGAGAAGGCCGAGCCCTACACGGGCTGGGCGACGCGGGAGCACGTCGTGCTCGACGGCTCCGAGCACCTTCCGGTCGAGCCGCTCGAGCTCAACCTTCCGTTTCCCTGCACGCGCTCGGGTCTCCACAAGACCACGGTTCTCGTGAAGCCACGCGAGGGTGTCGATCTCGAGGCCATGCACCGCCACTGGCTGGAGGTGCACGCTCCCTATGCTGCCGAGGTGTTTGCGCGCGTTGGCGCGTACCGCTACGTGGTGGGTCTCAGCGTGTGTCCGGAGAAGGAGGCGTTCGCCGGTATGGCCGAGATGTACTTCCACGAGCCGAACGGCATGCAGCGCTACGTCGAAGAGGCCGAGCCCGACGGCATGGACGACTTCGTGGACGGTGCCGGAACCCTGGTGTTCGAGACCGGCACCGAGATGATCGGGATCCCCTGAGACCGCGTCGCGAGCCGTTCGAAGCCGCCGAATCTCGGATTGGCCGCAACATCCCGCTGCACGCTGCAGGCTTCACGTCACGGTCGAAGGCGAGGGTCTTCGCACAGGTGCTGCGGCGCGTGTACTCTTCGCCGCAGACCGCTGGGCAGACCTCGCGAGGAGACACGACATGCAGCGACCGCAGCACGGCGTCGATCGCCGGGAGACCGCGACGGGAGCGAGCGCATCCGCGAGACTCAGCGTCCTGTGGCTGCTGCTGGCGTGTGCCCTGGGCGCTCCCGCGGTGTTTGCTCAGGAGGCAGCGGCATCCGTGGATGCGCAGCTCGTCGATGCCCTCGAGGCCCGTCTGGCCGAGCTGCAGCAGGAGATGGCCGCCCTGGACGCGCAGCCGGAGCCGACGCTCGAGATCCTGCAGACACGACGCAACGAGGAGGCCGCGGGTTTGCAGCGCGACATCGATCGTGTCGTCGAGCAGATCCACGTAGCGCTCACGGGGGTCGAGGAGGCCGACTACCAGTCGGTCTTCGAGGCCCCGCCGACCGACCTGAACGCGGAGGTGCTCGACTTCTTTCAGCCTTTCCTCATCCTCCTGCGCTCGGCCACGCAGCAGTCGCGCGAGATCGACTCTCTGCGACGGGAGCTGCTCGGGGTCGAGGCTCAGCGGCAGATCGCGGAGGACGCCCTGGAGCGGCTCGCGGCCACGGAGGCGAGCTCGGCCTCCGTGCCGGAGCGCTACGCCGAGGTCCAGAAGCTCTGGCGCGACCGGCGCGCCGCGTCGGAGGCGCGGGCGACGACCCTGCGGGAGAAGCTCGCGCAGTTGGAAGAGGGCGGCGGCGACGTTTCGGAGGCCGGCCTGCGCGCCACGAGCTACCTGCGCGATCGAACGTGGAGCCTCGTTCTGGGAGTCCTTGCGTCGGTCGCCGTGTGGACGGCGCTCACCCTGATCGGCCTGGTCGCACACCGTGCGCGGCAGAACCGACGCCTCGCGGAGCTGAGTGCACACGGCCTGGCCAACCCGTTCCTCGGGCCGCGAAGCCTCGGCGTGCCGTTCCGGGCCCTGCGGTTGGTGTACCGCCTGCTCACGGTCATCGCAGCGATCGTCGCCGCTCTGGCGGTCTTCAACGCGCGCAACGACTGGCTCCTTCTCGGCTTCGGGGTTCTCGTGCTGCTGGGGATGGGCTGGGCGCTGCTGAAGACCCTTCCAGGTGCGATGGACCAGATCCGTCTGCTCCTCAATCTGGGCTCGGTGCAGGAGGGAGAGCGGGTCGAGTTTGACGGAGTGCCATGGCGCGTCCGTACGCTGGACCTGTACAGCGTTCTGGAGAACCCGGCACTCGAGGGCGCCGACCTGACCCTTCCGGTGCGCGACCTCCAAGGCCTTCACTCACGGCCTTTTGCGCCGGAGGAGGGCTGGTTTCCGACGAGCAAAGGCGACTGGGTGCTCCTCGACGACGACAAGATCGCGCAGGTCGAGATCCAGACGCCCAGCATCGTGAGGATGAGGCGGCTCGGCGGTGGAACGGTCGTGGTGTCGACACCGGGGTTCCTCGACAGTCCGCCGATGAACCTCTCGGACGGCTACCGGGTGGAGCTCGAGTTCGGCATCGACTACTCGCACCAGGCCGAGGCCACGGGGACCGTTCTGGAGGTGATGCGGAGCACCCTCGAAGAGCGACTCCCTGCGCGGCTTCCCGAGGGGGCTCTGCAGAACCTCGAGGTGGAGTTTTTTGCTGCGGCCGACAGCTCGCTGAACTACGAGGTCGAGGTCGATCTCGCCGGCTCGGCCGCGGACCAGTACGAAGAGGTCGCGCGGATCCTGTCGGCCCTGCTGGTCGACTGCTGCAACGAGAACGGTTGGGGGATTCCGTTCCCGCAGGTGCAGGTTCACGGGGTCGGCCCAGCGACCTGAGCCGGCTCGCGAGCCCGCTGCGCGAGAGCCAGACGGTCGCGCCCTTGGACGAGCTGGACGGCTGCTAGGCTGCGGAGTCCCACTCAGAAGAGCCCCGTGCTGCGGGGCGGAGGTCCGTCGCATGACCGAAAAGATGATCGATTTCAGCGTCGGGATGTCGGATCCGGCGTCGTTTCCCATCGACGACCTGGCTGAGGCGGCGGCGCGCGCGGTGCGCAACGTCGGCACCAAGTTCGCCTTCTATCCGGGCCCCTACGGACACGCCGGCCTGCGCCGTGTGATGGCGGAGCGTGAGTCGACGCGCGAAGGCGCAGCCTACGACCCGGATCACTTCTCGATCACCAACGGATCCATGCAGGCCGTGACCCTCGCGGGTCAGGCGCTGATGAAGGCGCCGGGAGACGTGATCGTCGCCGAAGAGAACACCTACTCGGCCACGATCAACGCCTACAAGGGCATCGGCGCCGAGCTCGTCGGCGTACCGGTCGACCACGAGGGGATGCAGGTGGAGCTGCTCGACGAGGTACTCGGGCAGCTCGCGGCGGAAGGACGCAGGCCCGCCTTCGTGTACACCATCCCGACCTACCAGAACCCGACGGCGGCCGTCATGCCCCTCGCTCGTCGCGAGCTCCTCATCGAGACCGCGCGGCGCCACGGCGTGACGATCGTGGAGGACAACTGCTACGCCGATGTGCGCTACGAAGGCGACGTTCCGCCGACCCTCTACACGCTCACGGGTGGCGACGGCGTCGTGTACCTCGGGTCCTTGTCGAAGATCTTCGCGGCGGGCGTTCGTCTCGGCTACCTGGTGGCGCAGCCTGAGCTATTGGCCCAGATCGTGTCGCGCCGCTACGACAACGGCCCGAGCACGCTGGCCGCGAGCGTGGTCGCCGAGTACCTCGAGGGCAACATGTGGGAGCACATCGAGCGCCAGAACACCGCTCTGCGTGCGAAGCGTGACGCCCTGGTGGAGGCGCTCCGCGAAGAGGCCCCCGAAGGTTGCTCGTGGCTCGACCCGGTCGGCGGAATGTTCCTCTGGCTTCACCTTCCCGACGGTGTCGAGGCGAAGCGCCTGCAGGAGATCGGCCAGGAGCACGCAGTAGGTTTTGCTCTCGGCTCCAACTTCCACATCCACCACACCCCGATTCCGTACATCCGTCTGGCGTTCGCCCATCCGACGCCGGAACAGGTCCGCGAGGGCGCCTTGCGCCTGTGCCGCAGCATTCGCGCCGCCATGCCGGCCGCGGCCAACGCGTGATCGTGCGATTCGCCTGGATGGCGGGGGCCACCCTGTGCCTCGCCTTGCTGGCGTGTGCCCCGGCCGAGGAGGCGGGCGAGGTGTCCGGCGACTGGGAGATGTTCCGGGGAGATCTCGCCGGCAGCGGCTACAGCCCGCTGGCAGAGATCACCCCGAGCAACGTCGGGCAGCTCGAGGAGGTCTGGCGTCTGCCACTCGCCGGTGCTCCGCCCGAAGATGAGAGCGAGCCCCGGCGTGCGTTCTCGCAGGCTACGCCGATCGTGGTCTCCGGCACCATGTTCGTGCCCACGGCCGACTCCGTGCTCGCGCTCGACCCGGTGACGGGGGCCGAGAGGTGGCGCTACACGCTCCCCGAAGGCCGCCCATCGCGCCGTGGGGTCGCCTACTGGCCGGGTGCGACCGATGTGCCGGCCCGAATCCTCTTCACCGCGGGCGCGCGCCTCGTCGCGCTCGACGCGGCCAGCGGGATGCCCGTTCCCGGCTTCGGCGCGGGGGGCTCGGCGGACATGGGCGTTCCGTATCTCTCCGTGCCTCTCGTGTTCGAAGACCTCGTGGTGGTGGGCGCGAACACGCCGCGCCCCGGGCAACCGCGCAACGGCAACACCCGCGCCTTCAGTGCCCTCACGGGAGAGAAGGTCTGGGAGCTCCACTCGGTGCCGCAGCCCGGAGAGAGCGGGCACGAGACCTGGGGCGACGGCTGGCAGGATCGGCTGGGTGCAAACGCCTGGCCGTTCTACTTCACGCTCGACGAGGAGCGCGGGCACGTGTACCTGCCGCTGGCGGCTCCGATTCCCTTCGGCTACGGAGGTGATCGGCCCGGGGCCAACCTCTACGCCAACTCGGTCGTGGCCGTCGACGTGCGGACCGGCGCCTACCGCTGGCACTTTCAGACGATTCACCATGACCTCTGGGATCACGATCCGCCGGCGCCGCCGGTCCTTTTCACTGCACGGTTCGACGGTTCCCCGCGCGACGCCCTGGCCGTCACCACGAAGTCGGGGTACCTCTTCGTGCTCGATCGCGACAACGGGCAGCCTCTCCATGTGGTGGAGGAGCGCGAGGTGCCACAGAGCGAGGTGCCCACGGAGCAGTCCTGGCCGACCCAGCCTTTCCCTTCGCGGCCCGGGCCGCTCGCGCGCGTGAGCTTCGCAGAAAGCGACCTCGTGACGACTTCGGACACCACACCGGAGCACGTGGCCGCGTGTGAGGAGCTGCTTCGCTCCATGGGGGACGTCACGTTCGGCGGACCCTATGTTCCGTGGGTGTACCGTGGCCCCGACGACCCGCCGCGCGCGACGCTGCTGTTCCCCGGGCTCGCGGGGGGTCACAACTGGGGTGGCGTCGCGCACGACGCAAGTCAGGGCACCCTGCTCGTCTTCAGCAAGGATGTCGGCACATTCGGCTGGATCGAAGACGCCCCGGACGATGCTCCAGATCGCGTAGCGCGTCCCTACCAGCTGAAGGTCCCGCGTCCAGGCAACTTCGAGGTGCGCATGGAGGGCCAGGCCTGGCCGTGTCAGAAGCCGCCCTGGGGCCGCCTCAGCGCCGTGGATGCGTCGACCGGCGAGGTTCGTTGGCAGCGTGCGATCGGCATCACGGAGGGGCTGCCGGAAGGGAAGCAGGCCACGGGCCGCCCGGGCCACGCCGCGGCACTGGCGACCGCTTCGGGTGTGGTGTTCCTCGCGTCCACCGACGACAACCGTCTGCGCGCGCTCGACGGTGCCTCGGGGAATGAGCTGTGGGTGACCGATCTCGGAGGCCACGGCAACTCGAACCCGATGAGCTATCGCGGCGCCGACGGCCGCCAGTACGTCGCGGTGACCGCGACCGAGGAGCTGGCGGTTTTCCGGCTTCCGTGACCGCCCGCACGCGTCGATCCAGGCGTTCCAAGTCTCGGCGGTCCGTGTCATCCTCGTCCACCGAACCGCCATTCGGAACCCATCGAGCACGTGCGCACAGGCGCACTTCAGATCAGCCGGGAAGCCCCGGGAAGGAGAACTTCAATGGAACTGAACTCTGACATCTCGGCCGTCATCACGGGCGGCGCCTCCGGCCTCGGCTTTGCCACCGGCCAGCTGCTCGCGTCGCATGGCGTGAAGATCGGCATCTTCGACATCAACGAGGAGCTCGGCAACAAGGTCGCGGCTGACATGGGCTGGACCTTCGCCAAGGTCGACGTCACCTCCGACGAGCAGGTGGACGCGGGCTTCGAGGCGGTGCGCGCCGCAAACGGCCAGGAGCGCATCCTCATCAACTGCGCCGGCACCGGCAACGCCATCAAGACGGCGTCGCGTGACAAGGAGACCGGCGAGATCAAGTCGTTCCCCACGGACCGCTTCGACCTCATCATCCAGATCAACCTCGTGGGGACCTTCCGTTGCATCGCCAAGTCGGCCGCCGGCATGATGACCCTCGACCCGATCGACGGCGAGCGCGGCTCCATCGTCAATACCGCTTCGGTCGCGGCCGAGGACGGCCAGATCGGTCAGGCCGCGTACTCGGCGTCGAAGGGCGGCGTGGTCGGCATGACCCTCCCGATTGCGCGCGACCTCTCCCGTGAGCTGATCCGGGTGAACACCATCCTGCCGGGCATCTTCGACACGCCGCTCCTGCAGGGTGCGCCGGAGAAGGTGAAGCAGGCACTGGGCGCGATGGTGCCCAACCCCGCACGGCTGGGGGCCCCGAACGAGTACGCGTCGCTGGCGGTGGAGATGTGCCGCAACGCCTACTTCAACGGCGAAGACGTCCGTCTCGACGGCGCGATCCGCATGGCCCCGCGCTAGGCCGGCGTCACCTTGCACGTGAAGTGGCCGCAACCCTGCCGGTTGCGGCCATTTCTGTCTCGGGCGCCAGAGTCAGGGAGCCTCGAGACGGTCGAGCAGTCGCACCACGGCCTCCGCAATCGCGACCGGCTCGTTCACGTGGAGCAGGTGGCCTCGCTGCGGCAGCCGTGTCTCCTGCACGGACGCGCGGGTGAGCACCCGCGTCGCGAAATCGGCGTTCGCGACCGGCACGAGTCGGTCCTTCTCGCCATGGAGAACCTCGACGGGGAGCTCCACCTCGCCCCACAGCGGAAGCATGGCTTCCAGCTCGTCGCGCAGCGGCTGAATCTCGAGGTCGGCCGCCACGAGCATGCGCGGCAACATCCAGCGCACGATGCGCCACCGGCCGATCGCCTGGTACCAGGTTGTCTTCTCGAGCTCGGGGTCGATCGACGCGGCGACCAGCACGAGGCCCTGCACCAGCTTGGGATGGTCCATGGCTGCCCGCGCAACGACCGGCCCGCCCAGAGAGTGCCCGACGAGCACCACGGGGCGATCGCTCGCGCGCTCTTCGAGCAGCTTGCGGAGGGCGTCGGCCTGGTCTCGCATCGAGGCCAGCACGGTCGGGCGGCGAGTGCCCGTTGCGCGGGGGAGGGTGGAGCCACCCCAGCCCGGGCGGTCGACGGAGACGAGCTCGGCGCGCGCCTGCAGACGCGGGAGATCCATCACGCGGGCAAAAGACGACCACGAGCCGGGAGTGCCGTGCACGAACACCACGACCGGAGCGCCGGGTCGAGGAACGACGGCGTAGTGGAGAACCGACTCGTTGGTGAGCTGGAGCTGCCGTGTGGTGGGCTCGCGGGGCTCCGGAGTGAGCGATGCGTCCGCCGCGGTCATCGGCGGATCGTGCGGTGTCGCGCAGGCCACGAGCACTACGAGCGCGAGCCACGTCGGTCGTCTCTTCACGGCTCGTAGGCTAGCGCGATCCACCACGCAAAACGGCGCCCCGCAGGGCGCCGTTTCAGTGATCGAGCTGTGCCGAGGTCAGCTCTTGTCGTCGACCTTGGCGCCGTTGGCAGCGCGGGCGATGGCCTTGATGCCGTTGTCGCGGGCCTTCTCGGAATCGTAGCTCTGGCTGGTGCCGATCACCTGGTGGTTGCGGGCCTTCAGGTTGAAGCGGAACTTGCCGCCGCGCGTCTTGGTGCGCTCGAAGCAGGCATCGTCGCCACAGTTCTTCTGGACCGACGCGATGCCGTTCTTGGCGCTCGCCTTCGATTTGTAGCCTTCGCTCGCGAGAACGTTCTCACCGTTGCGGGCCTTCAGACGGAAACGGAACTCGCCAGCCTTGTCTTTGTAGATCTCGAACTTTCCAGCCATGGGGAACCTCGTTGGATTTCATCAGAGGGTTTGTGGGAATCATCCGTCGCGAATCGCGCGCGAGTGTAACGCAAGGTCCAGCGCATCGGACGCGAAGCATGACTCGTTCTTGAGGACTGTTGCGAACGCAACTTCTGCAGTCATGGACCGGTGATCGGGGCGAGAGTCACGTCGTGTTCTTTCGACGGTCGAAGGTGCCTCTCGCGGCTACGAAACGGAGTGTCCGAGCTTCTCTTCGACGCTGTCGATCTTGTCCTGCACCGTCTGGTCGCGGTCGACGCGGGTGCCGCAACGGATCGAGGTCGTGATGCGCGGGGAGCCCATTTTGTGCACCACCTCGTGGCAGCGCTTGAGCGCCCCGAAGACCACGTCCCACTCTCCCTGGACGTTGGTGCCGTAGCCGTGCATGCGCGGCTCGAGGCCGGCCTCTTCGAAGACCCGAATGCAGGCCGCAACTTCGTTCGAGACCGAGATGCCGGTGCCGAGCGGCACCACGCAGATGTCTGCCATGACGATCATGAGCCTTTTCCTCCTCTTGCCCGGATGTAGTGGCCGAGCTGTTCCGTGTCGGCGAACACCTCGGAGGCCCCGCTCGTGCGGAGCCTCTCGGCGTGCCCCGGCTGCACGTGCCCGCCGGCCGTCAGGCCAACCACCTGCATTCCGGCCGACACCGCAGCCTCCACGCCGGGCGGACTGTCTTCCACGACCAGGCAGGACTTCGGATCGACCTCCATCGCGTGCGCGGCGTGAAGGAAGAGGTCGGGTGCCGGCTTCCCGCGCTCGACCATCTGGGCCGAGAAGATCGAGTCGTCGGCGAAGAAGTGGCGGAGGTCGCAGCAGTCGAGCGCGAGGTGAATGCGATCGACGTCGCTGGACGATGCGACGCACCGTCGCTCGCTCGATGCGGAAAGAAGGGGCGCGATGCCGGGAATCGGCTGGAGGCGGTCGGGGAAGCGCGCGAGTGCCGCGTCCTGAATTCCGAGGGAGAGCTCCCGCGGAATGGGGCGCCCGAACTGTTCCGCGAGGCCTTCCATCATGGTCGAGTAGCTGAGACCCGTGAAGCGTCGCGCAATGTCCGCCGCAGTGATCGGGAAGCCGGCCTCCGTCAGCATCTCGGACTCCACCTCGATCACGAGGGCTTCCGAGTCGACGAGGACCCCGTCGCAGTCGAAGATGATCACGCACGTCCTCGTCGAGGTCGGTCTCGTGGCCGGCTCAGCGGTCGGCCGCCAGCTCGTCGGCCTGGCGTACCAGCTCGGGTGCCTGCAGGACGTTGGCGAAGCTCTCGAGCGTGCGGTGGGCGCCGCGCCACTCGAGCTCGTCGACGGTGGCGCTCACCGGTGCCTCGCGGTCGACGGTGGCGATGCGGCGAAAGAGCAGCGCGAGGCTCTTGTTCTCGGCGAGCGTCGCAGCCAGCTTCTCGGCGCCACGCACCTTCACGTCCCAGTCGACGGCGCTCGCTGGCACGTTCTCGAGGTGGACGTATCGCGCCAGAACCGTCGCCGTGGACTTGGCGCCCCACCCCTTGAGACCCGGGAAGCCGTCGGCGCTGTCGCCCACGAGCGCGAGGTAGTCGGGAATCGACTCGGGAGCCACCCCGAACTTCTCGTGAATGCCGGCCTCGTTCCAGCGCACGCCCTTGCGGCGGTCGTATTGAACGATGTGGTCTCCCACGACGCACTGGGCGAGATCCTTGTCGGGCGTGCAGAGGAGCACCTCTTCGACCCGCTCGTCTGCGGCGGCCATCGCAGCACCCGCGGCCATGCCGTCGTCGGCCTCCTCGTTCACCATGCGCCACACCACGAGCCCCAGGGCTTCCAGAGTGTCCTCGAGCAGCTCGAACTGCGACAGGAGCTCGGGCTCGATGCCCTCGCCGGTCTTGTAGCCGGGCCACAGGTCGTTGCGGAACGAGCGGATGACGTGATCGGTGGCCACTGCCACGTGGGTGGCGCCGTCGCGCAAGAGGCCTAGAAGGGAGTTCGCGACGCCGCGCGTCGCCGCAACCTCCTGACCTTCGGCGTTCACCTGGCTCGGCATCGCGAAGTAGTGCCGAAAGAGCTCGTACGTGCCGTCGATGAGGTGGACCCGCATGGGCTCAGTGTAGTGGAGCGCTCGCCCGGCACGGAGAGCGTGGAAAAGCTGCGATGATTCCGTCTGTCTTGGAACTCGGGTGTTCTGCGTAGCGTATGAATGCCATTGCCGCGTTCGCTCGGCCCGGCTCGCCTCGAGCCGCCCCCCGGTGTCGCGACGCCTCCGGCCCCGCTGACACCGCACCCGCTCAGGATGCGACCTTTGTTCCGAGGAGCCGGAACGGACCTATTCCCGATCATGTCGGACCACGAAGACGCGCCCACGCGCCCAGAACGCCAGCCCGCCGATCGCCGCGCGACGTCGCGTGCCGTGTCGCCGTTCGACACGACGCGCTCCGACGTGCGGCGCCCCGGCGACGGCTCGACCCAGCTGCCCCAGTCGATCGGCCCGTACCGGATCGTCGAGTTGATCGGTAGCGGCGGCATGGGAGAGGTGTACCTGGCGCACGACCCCGACCTCGGCCGCAACGTGGCTCTCAAACGGGTCCGCGACGACCAGCCGGGCGGTGATCTCGATCCGCGCTTCGAGGTGGAGGCCCGCGTCACGGCGTTCCTCCAGCACCCGTCGATCATCCCGATCTACCACTTCGAGAAGCGTGAGGGCGAGAAGGCGTACTACACGATGCGCCCGGTCGAGGGGCGGACGCTCGGCGAGCTGATCGAGGAGCTGCGGGAAGGTGGGGAAGAGGCGCGCGACGAGTGGCCGATGGCGCGGATCGTGCGGCTCTTCCTGCAGGCCACGAACGCGGTCGGCTACGCCCACTCGCGGGGGGTGATCCACCGCGATCTCAAGCCCTCCAACATCATGATCGGCCCTTTCGAAGAGGTGCTCGTGCTCGACTGGGGTGTCGCCAAGATCGCCGACGAGGCGCGCGAGGCGCAGGCGCCCCCCGACGAGCTGGCCCACCTCGACCCCGTGACCGACGGGCGCGCACTCATCGGCACGCCGGCCTACATGGCGCCGGAGCAGCTCGACGAGCGCCGCGCCGACGAGCGCACCGACGTGTTCTCGCTCGGTGTCATCCTCTACGAGCTGCTCGCGCTGCGTCCGCCCTGGAAGGCGACTTCGATGAAGGAGCTGCTGGAGGCGATGCGCACGCCGCCGGACGACCCGGCGCTCGCGCGCCGCGCGCCCGAGCTTCCGAGCGCGCTGTCGGCGGCCGTGCTGCGCGCGCTGTCGTACCGGCGGCGCAACCGCTTCTCGACGGTGGCCGCGTTCTCCCAGGCGGTCGCGAGTGCTCTCGAGGGTCGCGGCCGTTGGCAGCGCCAGACGGCGAGCCGTGTGCCGTCGAACTGGCGCCTCGCCGGGGGCCGCCTGCGCGCCGCCGGCAACGGCATCGCCCTGCGTGCCCGAGGTGACCGCAAGTCGCTGCGCTACGTCTGTACGCTGCCGTTCTCCAACAACGCGAGCGTCGAGCTCGAGGTGCGCTTTCGCGGCAAGGCCGGGCTGGCGGTGTGGCTGAACGCCCGCCTCGACGCCGAGCGCAACATCCACGACGGCTACAGCCTGAGCGTCCTGTCGGGCAAACGGCGGACGTTGCCCCTGCGCCGGTCGGGGCGCGTCGTCGCGGGAGCCCGGTGGCCCGAGCTGAATCGGGGGGAGTGGCACCGTGTGCGGGCCACGCGCGACGGCTCCCATCTCACCCTGGTCGTCAACGGCGACGAGATCTACTCCTACGGCGACCCCATCCCGCTCACGGGCGGCTACGTGGCGCTGACCGCGGAGGGGCCGGAGATCGAGCTCCGGAACCTCTCGGTCTCGACCCGCGGCACCGATGCCCTCGTCTCGTGCCTCGCGGTTCCGGACGCCTTCTACAACCGCGGGCTCTTCGACGAGGCGCGCGCCGAGTACGACGCCATCGGGCGGAGCCACCCCGGTCGCAACGAGGGGCGCGTGGCACAGTTCCGCTCGGGGTTGTGCACCATCGAGATGGCGCGCCGCGAATCGGACACCGACGTGGCGGCGCTCTACCTCGACGAGGCGGAGGCGGGCTTCGATCAGGGCGGGCTCCACGAGGACTCGTGCCTCGTCTCGCTCGGCCGGGCTCTCGTGGCGGCCGAGCGGGACGACTACGACGGCGTGCACCGGTGGCTGGCGTCGTCGCTGACCGACTTCGCCGAAGACCCGCACCTGCTGACGGCGCGCGAGTGGATGCTCGGGCAGCTGCACACGACGTCGCCGCTCGACCGGAAGCTGATCGCGGCAGTGCTGCCGGTTGCTCTGCGCGCGGATCTCGCGGGCTGGGGCTCGGGCCTCGTGGACGACCTGGTCCGGCAGACGCGCGCCGTGTGGGAGACGCCGTCGTTCGTGGCCGGCCGCGGTCGTTACCGGTCGGGTGACGCCGGCAGCCGAGCCGAGTCGGAGATCTTCTTCGCCTTCTGGGGCGGGCACGTCGGCTGGATCGCGGAGACGGTCGAGAGGGCTGCGCCGGAGGTTCCGGCGCGTCCGCACCTCGTGTCGGACGCGGTGTGGTGTCTGCTCGAGCTCGGCGCCCTGGACGAGGCGCAGCGTGTGCTCGACGTGGCCGCCGGATGCTCGGAAGACACGCAGCTGAGGCGCCACGAGACGTTGGCGCGGTCGGCGCTGCTGGCCCTCGAAGGGGAGACCCGCGAGGCAGGCGAGCTCGTGGCGTCGCTGCCGCAGAACCCCGGCGACCGCGCGTTCAACAGCGCGCGGATCTGGCTCGGACGCGGCGCCCTGCGCAACGGTGGCTCGGCGCTGAGCCAGGTGCGCCGCCTCGGTGCGAAGGACTACTTCGCGCGCGAGCATCGGGCTTGGTTCGCTCTGCTCGAGGGTGAGCCTTCGCTCGCCGAGAAGGAGCTCGGGCCACTCGTCGAGCGTGAGGACCACCTCAACGGGCGGAACCTGGTGAATCTGCTGCACGGCGCCACCTTCCTGAGCCGGGGTGACACCGAGCGGGCCGGCAGGGTCTTCGGGCGTCTCCAGACGCAGAGCTGGCCGCGGACGTGGACCCTGGGCTCGCACCGCGCGGTCGACCGGTTGGGTACCGGCTGCCTCGACGACTACCTCGAAGGCGCGCTGCCGTACGAGAGGTCGGTCCTTCTGCGCCACGAGAAGCTGCTCCGCGCAGCAGGCTGGAGCGGTGACGCGCTGAGCTAGCGAGCGCGCCGCCCGAGCAGCCGCCCCTCGGGAGCGATTCTCTCTCGGCGCGCGCGTCTAAGGCGTGTGCTGGCGAAGGAAGGCCGCGGTCTGCTCCATGGCCGCCTCCTTTGCCGGCGACTCCTTCCACTGCTCGATGTAGGTCACGTGCGGCGCGTGGTCGCGGATCGCCTCGGAGGTGGAGGCCGGGTGGTACAGGTCGTTTCCGGCCAGGACCAGCAGGGGCGTCTGGCACTGCTGGACGAAGTCGAGCCCGAGGTTGAAGAGCACCTTGTCGCCGTCGTACATGTTGCTGCGGAAGCGCTCCCAGTCTTCCGCGGGCACGTCGGTGTGTGAGGTGATGCGGAGGACGTCCGCCCAGCCGTCGAACATGTCGTAGAACGCCGAGCGGTTGTCGTCGAGCCCGATGGGCTGGAACATCACGTTCGACGCGACGCGGTCCGGCGCGGCCTCGATGAGCCCCATGCTGTACGGGCCGCCGATGCACATGCCCGCTACGTGGAAGCGGTCGACGCCGAGGTGATCGAGCAGGCCGAGCTGGTCGGCGCAGTAGGTGTGCCAGCCGTCCGAGCCGGAGATCGGCGCGGTGGACGCCCCGGCGTTGCGTTGGTCCATCGCGATCACGCGGTAGTCGCCCCGGAGCTGCTCGATCGGGTTCCAGGGGGTGCTCTCCCAGAAGGAGATGGCGCTTTTCATGCCGCCGGGCGCGATGAGGAGCACGGGGAAGCCGGAGCCCCACTCTTCGTAGTGGATCTGTGCTCCGTCGCGTTCGTAGGTCGGCATGTTTGGTTTCTCCCAGGTTCTCAGCTCGTGCTGCGGACCAACTCTCCCACACGGAGCAGGAGCTCGTGCACCTCCTCCTTGAGCCGTGGAACGTCCACGTCCATGAGGCTCTCGTCGTCCAGATGGGTGATGTCGTCGATCTCGTCGAAGCGCGCGCGCAGCTCGGGGAAGAGCTCTGCGGCCGCCTCGAGCTTGAGCGCCTCGCTCAGGTACATGAGCAGCTCGTGCAGCGGGCGCATGGCGCGGAAGGTGGCGAACATCTGGGGCGCGAGGTTCGGCTCCCCCTGCCAGTCGCGCCCGCCGAACGTGTGCTGCACCACCTTCTGCCCCGCACCGTGGCAGTCGAACACGACGCAGCCGCGGAAGCCCTCTTCACGCAGTCGGGAGTGGATGTCGCAACGGAAGTCGCCCTGCAGGTGTCGGCACGGCACCCCGGCCTCTTTGTCGTACGCGAAGTCGCCGGACTCGGCGAAGGTCGGAACGACACAGCAGAGGCCGGCGCAGCGGTCGCAGTCGGCGATCAGCTCCTGACGCTTCGCCGGATCGATGTCGTGGGGGTGCGACATAGCGAGATCTTAGTTGCGGACGACAGTACGGGACGCCAAAGCCGCTTCTTGTCCTCCATACTCGGGGCGTGGCGGACTCCGACGATCTGAAGGTGGTGCTCGCGGCTGCGCAGGGCGACGGCGCATCGCTCGACTTCGAAGGCGTCGACCTGAGTGATGCAGACCTGCGTGCCGTGCGGCTCGCGAAGGCCAACCTGACCGATGCCGACCTGATGGGTGCGGACCTTCGCGGTGCCGACCTCGCAGGCGCCTGCCTCGTGGGTGCCTACCTCCTGGGTGCGGACCTGCGAGGCGCGCGGCTCGACCGCGCCGATCTTCGCGCAGCTGATCTTCGCAGCGCCCGCGCAGAGGGAACCGATCTCTCGTCGGTGCTCTTTCTCCTCCAGCGGCAGGTAGAGAGCTGCCGAGGGGACGCAGCCACGCGTCTTCCGCCGGGGCTCAGGCGGCCGGATCACTGGGTCTAGTCCCTAGCGGACGGCTTCCAGGCTGAGGTTGGGAATCCCACGGAAGTCCCGCTCATTGCGGGTGAGGAGCGTTGCCTCGTAGAGGGCAGCAGTCACGCCGATCATGACGTCGGCCCCTCTCCTTCGAGGGGACCCGAGGGTCCTGAACACGGTGGCCGCCAACGACGCGAGATCTTCGGAGAATGGAACGATCCCGTCCTCAGAGAGGAGTGACCGTGCGAACGCCAGCTGGTGCGCCGTTCGAGGACCCCTGCTGAACTCGTACCAGGCGACGGAGCTCATCTGGATCTCCGCATCGGACGCGGCAACCTCCCGGAGGCGGCGGCGCTCGCTTCCAGGCTGTGAGAGGGCGTAGACGAGGAAGTCGGTATCGAAGTGAACACGCATCAGCGCCTAGCACTCTCGATCATGCACTCGGTGCGTGGTCGAGTGACCGCCGAGGACTGGGAGTGCCAGCGACCAGTCCACTAGAAGCCCTCGTCCTGCTCCTTCAGCTGACGAACCTCCTCCGCAGGATCGTTGCCTGCAAACAGGTCGAAGAGCTGCGTCAGGACCTGC
Source organism: Candidatus Multivoraceae bacterium (assembly GCA_965223385.1). Taxonomy (GTDB): domain Bacteria; phylum Acidobacteriota; class Thermoanaerobaculia; order Multivoradales; family Multivoraceae; genus JBCCLJ01. The sequence continues at coordinate 334,070 of CBDCWR010000006.1, forward strand.
TGCCTGCGCTCACGTTCCTCCTCCGACGCGCCCAGGGCAAGGTCGCGCTGCCGGACTACGGCACGACGAATGGCTTCGGAAACAGAGCATTCGTAGCGCGCAGCGAGCTCCCGCGCGGCGCGCCGTGTGTCTTCGTCGAGGAGAAGTGACGTACGATGCATCATGCGTATCATATGCATCATATGGTTTGGTTTCAAGGAGTCGTCGGGAGCGTGGGAACCAGTGTGGGCTTCCATCGTGTGTGGAGACGCGGATCTGGAGCCCCTCCTTGCGCGGCGTATCATCGGCCCACTTCTCAGAAAGCTCGGCACACGACTTCCGAGAGCTCCATTCCGCTCCAGCGAGGTGACCCCGATGAATCGAAGGACCTTCCTCAAGACGACGGCAGCCGCCGGGATGGTCGCTGGCACCGGCACGGCCCAAGGTGCAGCACCTGCGGTTGGTGCCGTCCAGGGTGCGAACGACCGGATCCGCCTCGGCTTCATCGGCACGGGGCGCATGGGTCGATCCAATCTCTACCACGCGCTCGCAACGGAGCGGACCGAGGTCGTCGCGCTCTCGGACGTCTACCAGCCGAACCTCGCAGAGGCGCTGGAGCGCGTCGACACGAAGCCGGACACCCACCGCGACTTTCGCGAGATCCTGCAGCGCTCGGACATCGACGCGGTGGTCATCTCGACGCCCGATCACTGGCACGCCGCGCAGACCATCATGGCCTGCGAGGCCGGCAAAGACGTCTTCGTGGAGAAGCCTCTCGCCACCTCGGTGGTCGAGGGCCGCAAGATGGTCGAGGCGGCGCGACGGACCGGTCAGATCGTGCAGGTGGGCACCATGCAGCGCTCGGCCGAGCACTTCGAGCGCGCGGCGATGATCGTGCGCAGCGGCGAGCTGGGCAAGATCACCTTCGTCCGCTGCTGGAACACCGGCAACGAGTACCCGGAGGGCATCGGCAACCCGCCCGACACGGAGCCGCCCGACGATCTCGACTGGGATCTCTGGCTCGGCCCGGCCCCGGAGCGGCCGTTCAACTGGAGCCGCTTCGGCGTGAGCGATCAGTGGTTCTCCACGTTCCGCTGGTTCTGGGACTACGCCGGCGGCATGCTCACCGACTGGGGCGTGCATCTCATGGACATCGTGCTGTGGGCGATGGACGAGGCGTCGCCGAACGTCGTCACCGCTTCGGGCGGCAAGTACTTCATCCAGGACAACCGCGAGACCCCGGACACGATCCAGGCGACGTACGAGTTCGACGACTGGCTGATGACGTACACGAACCAGATCTGCAACAGCCGCGGCTTCGGCGACTCCGACTACGGCATTCTCTTCCACGGCACGAACGGCACCTTGTTCGTGGACCGACGGGGCTACGAGCTCGTCCCCGAGTACGACCGCGAGAAGGAGGACATCGAGAGCCGTCCGCGCGTCGCGCCGCGGCGCGGCCGCTCCACCTCCGGCGGCAACCGCGAGCACCACGACAACTGGCTCGACTGCATCGCGTCGCGCAAGCTGCCAACCTGCGACGTGGAGATCGGTCATCTCAGCTCGGTGCTGCCGCACCTCGGCAACATTGCGTACCAGACGGGCTCTCGCCTCGTCTGGGACGGCGTGAAAGAGCGGTTCGAGAAGAACGACGAGGCGAACGCAATGCTCGGTCGCGAGTACCGGGCTCCCTGGAAGCTGTAGAGCGCTCCGTCGGTACTCGCTCAGCCATGGAACTTGGCTGAGCGAGTGACCGACGCGGCTGGGAGCAGGGCGATCAGCCTGCTAGAAGCGCGACGCCTTGATCCAGGTATCGGTCCGCGCGGTGCTCTTCTCGAAGTCGGCGTCGACGGCGGCGTCACTCTTGCCCTGTGCGGCGAGCGCCTCCTTCAACCCGTGCAGCGACCACACGTTGTGGGGATGGTTCTCGAGCTCCGTGCGGTAGACGTCTTCCGCCTCGCCGTAGCGCTTGGCCTCGAGCAGCGCCGCACCAAGCCAGTGCCGGGCGGCGAACGGGATGGGCTCCGGCTCGTCGTAGTCCTGGTCGTCGTCGAAGGCTGCGGCCTTCTCGAAGGCGGCGATGGCTCCCTCGAGGTCGCCCTCCTCGCGCAGGATCTCGCCCTCGAGCAGGCTGGAGGTGAGCCCCATGAGCTGGCTCGCCTTGTGGAACCGGTACGTGGAGTCGGCGTGCTCCTCTGCGACCGCGCGGACCTCTTCCAGGAGTGCCTTCGCGCCCTCGGTGTCGCCGGTGCGCAGCTTCGCGTAACCCTGGGCGAAGTCCCACATGCCGCCCGCGACCTTGGCTGTCGGGCGCTTTTCGACCTCCAGGATCTCCTCGAAGCGCCCGAAGCGCAGCAGCGTGAGCACCTGATGCATCGTGTCGCCGTTCAGGCGCGCGTAGTCGCGCCCGGCCTGCATGGCGACGGCGCCCTGGCCGTCCATGGACGCGGCGAAGAGCAGCATGTGGAGGTTGTGGGTGGGTGCGTAGGAGAAGCCTCTGCCCTCTTTCGCCTTGAGGTCGGCGTGCCAGGCCATCGTGTTGGCGCGCACCGACTTCGGCCAGTGGCCGACCTCGTTCCAGGTGTGCGACGGCATGTGTTGGATGTGGCTCGCGACGGGGATCGTGCTGCCGAGGTGCTCCGCGCAGCCGAGGGCCAGACCCGGGTCCTGGCTCGACTCGGTGGCGTGGATGTAGAGGTGGCAGGCCCCCGGGTGGCGGATGTTGCGGTCGAGCACGGACGTGAGCACGCCGTGGAGGTGGATGAGATCCGGGTCTTCGAGGTCACGGTAGCCGCGGCGCTCCTCGAGCTGGAAGAGGGCCACCCCGTAGATGGTGCCCACCTCGTCGTGGTCGGGGTACTTCGCGTACACCTTGGCCATGGCGTCGGCGAAGGCCTTGTCCGAGGTCTCGCGCTCTTTGGGGTCGAAGTCTTCCGGGTAGCGCACGAGCGAGGCCTCGATGATCGCGCGCTCCACCGCCGTCGTGCCCCGCAGCAGCGACTGCGCCTGGAGGATCGCCTCGCGCGCGAGCTCGGCGCGGTCTTCGTTCATCTTGCCGTTGAGGAACGAGCCCAGCGTGAATGCCTCGCCCCACCAGCACATGGCGCACTCGGGATCCGCACGCCGCGCCTCGACCATGGAGCGGGTCGACTCGCCCATGTTGAAGGCCCAGCGCAGCTGCATGCCCTGCGTGAAGTACTCCTGCGCTTTGGGCACGTCGGTGGAGATCTTCCACTCGTAGTCGCCCAGGGCTTCGGGGATGAGCGCGATGGGCTTCTGCGCGCGCTCGCGTGCCGGGTTCTCGCCCTTCGACGCGTCGGAAGACGCGGGAGGCGCCGTCGGCGGAGTCCCGGCACTGCTGCACGAGATCGCGAGCAGGAGCAGGGCGGCCGTGAGGAGGGAGAAGCGGGTCATGGTCATGCGCGAGGCCTTCGGCGGATTGGCGGCGGGGTGGGTTCGGAGGTCAGAGTATCCGACAGCCTCGCGACGCCTGAGGAGGTCGCGATGACGTCGCGCCGGTCGTCGCCTTGTCGGGCCGTCAGCCGAGGTCGGCCGTGAAGTACGTGGCCCAGAAGAGAACGTGCATGTATGCGAAGAACGCAGCCTGGAGGAAGACCCACTCGAGCACCACGAAGACGACCGACATGTACCTCGAGAGACCGTAGAAAGTGCGGTTGCCGCGGTACAGCCACCAGGTGAAGTAGCTGAGGACGATGGCGGCCGTCGTCAGGATGAAGGTGATCATCGTGCGGCCGCTCGCGCTCCAACTGGTCTCCTGCACGAGCCGTGCGGGAACGCCAAAGGCGAGAAGGGCCGCCAGGAAGACGGAGCAGGCCGCGGTCGCGAACAGGAGGTGCTCCGCGAGGAAGCGGCGCCGGCCCCGGAGCAGCGCAAACAGCGGCAGGCCGATGAGCGGGATCATCACGGCGACGAAGGCCCCCTGCGCGCTGCGGACCTGCACGTCGTAGAGGGCCCGGGCGGCACTCTCGGGGAGACTGGACGTGGCGAGCTTCTGCTCGATGAGGCCCTCGTAGGGGCCGATCGTCTCGAAGGTGGCTGCGCTCGTGTTCCAGATCGTGCCGATGTCGGTGTTGAGGAACGGCACCACGAAGAAGAAGACGAGGTTCACCACCAGATAGATGCGGACCGGATGGACCAGGGAATCCGGGTGCTCGAGGACGGAGCGGGAGAGGGTTCCCGGGCGGAGCAGGAGGGCTCGGATCGAGCGCCAGAGTCGACTGTCGACCTGGAAGAGGCTCCCCGTCACTCCCCGGACGAAACGGCCGAAGGTGAGGTCACTTCCCTCGGGGCTGAGCATCTGGGTCGGTTCACTCATGGCGGAGCGGTCGTCTTCCCTAGCCGCCGCGGGCCTGCCAGCGCGCGGCCTCGTCCGCGCGGCCCCACTCTTCGTAGAGCTCGGCCAGCTTCTGGGCCACCAGCTTCGCCGTCGAGTGATCGCCGTCGAAGGCGGCGACGACGGTGGCATGGGAGCGGAGCAGGTCGCGCTCGGCCTTGGCCAGATCGCCGAGCTCCTGCCACGCCTCTCCTCGGAACCGCAGCACACGGCTGCGATCGAGTGGGGCGACCTGACCCTGGGACTCATCGAGGCTCCGGGCGAACCAGCGCTGCGCGTCGTCCTGCTTCCCCTGGAGAAGAAGCACGGCAGCGAGACTCGCTCGTGCGGAGACGACGCGTCCGTTGTTTGGGCTGTAGGCCGCGGCGAGACGGTCCGCCGACTCGCGCAGCAGCCCTTCCGCTTCGCTCAGCGCACCACTCTCCCGGAGCACGTCCCCCAGTCGGGTGGTGACGATCCACGTCCCGGGGTGGTCTTCGCCCATCGCAGCCGCGTACGTGTCGCGCGCCTGACGAAGAAGGTGCTCCGCATCGTCGAGCCGGCCCTGACGGCGACGGATGCTCGAGAGGTCGACTGCGGTGACCGCCACCGACGGGTTGTCGGCGCCCAGCACGCGACGGCGCGTCTCCAGCACCTCTTCGAACGCCGCCGCCGCTTCGTCGTCCCGCTGAAGGCTCGAAAGGACCCTGGCGATGTTGTTTTTGACGAGGAGAGACTGGGGGTGCTCCGCGCCATAGAGCTCGAGGTGCATTCCAAGAGCCTCTTGGAAGTGCGGGAGCGCCTGTTCGAAGAGGCCACGCTGCTGGAGATTGAATGCGAGGTTGTTGAGGCCGGTGGCGATGCGGGGATGGGGCGCCTCGAAGCTGTTGCGGTAGATCTCGAGGATGCGCTCGCTGTAGGCGCCTGCGGCAGCATGGTTGCCCCGCTCTCCTTCGATGCGTGCCAGCTCGTCCAGCGCCCTGGCGAAGTCGGCGTGCTCCTCGCCGTGCACGTCGGAGTAGACCTGGAGCGCCTGCTGTGCGAGATCCTCGGCGCGATCCAGCTGCTGTCGCCTGAGCGCCAGGCCGGAGAGGGCGAGGTAGGCGCTTGCCACCTGCGGGTGAGGACCGTCGTGCAGCGTCGTGGCGAGGTCGAGCGCCTCTCCCAACGTGCGCTCGGCGTCGTTCCAGCGCTGGAGCTCGCCGTAGAGACCCCCGAGATTGTGGAGGTCGACGCTGACGAAGGGGTGATCGTCGCCGAGCGCCTCTCGGTGAAGCGCCAACGCCTCGACGTACCGCCCCTCGGCCGTCTCTCCGTCGCCCAGGTAGCGGGCGAGGTTGCCGAGGCTGTTGAGACAGGTCGCGATCGATTCTCTGTGATCGTCGTCGAGCCCGCGGTACATCTCGAGGGCGCTCGTGAGCAGGGGCTGCGCCTCGTCGTAGCGGCCGAGGGCCACCAGGACGTTGCCGAGGTCGCGGTCGGCCTGGGCCAGGTCGACGTGAGGCGGCTGATGGCGCTCGACGAAAAGGGCCTTCGCCTCGCGCATCAGCTCGGCGGCTCGCTCCAACTCACCCTGGGCCCAGCGCAGGTTGGCGAGGTCGAGGATCAGGCCGCCGCGATCGAGGCCCTCGACCTCGAACTGGTCGTGCAGCTCGAGCGTGCGCTGCATGTTCGTGTTGGCGTCGTCGTACTCACCCAGCTCCCAGTACGTGATGCCGAGGGTTCGGCGCAGCGTGGCCTCGACGGCGGGCTGGTCGGCGAGCTCGTCGCCGACGCGCTCGGCGGTGCGATCGAGCACCTCGCGCAGCATGGTCGTGTCGCGTCCGCGAGCCACGGAAGGCCCGACTCCTTCGATCATCTCCGAAAGAAAACCAGACACCTGCGAGCTCTTGCGCGCCTCCGTGCGGGCGATGTCGGCCTGACGCTCCGCGCGGAGGAACATCGCCGTGCTGACGATGGTGGCCAGGACGAGGCTCGCGAGGGCGACGGCCGCCGCCGAGACCACGACGCGATTGCGCACGAAGAGCTTCTTCAGCTGGTAGACGGCACTTGGCGGTCGCGCGAGGATCGGCTGGGAGTCGAGGTAACGCTGGACGTCTTCCGACACCGCAGCCGCGCTGGAGTAGCGGCGATCGGCCTCCTTCTCGAGCGCCTTACCCACGATCGTCTCGATGTCGTCGTCGAGCCGGCGCACGCCGCTCCAGGTCTGGCGTAGCGGCTTCGGGGGCTCTTCACAGATGACCCGGATCGCCTCGGCGAGCGCCGCCTCTCCCAGATCGTAGGGCCGCGTGTTGGTGATCATCTCGTAGAGGAGAAGGCCAAGGGCGTAGACGTCGCTGCGGGTATCGATCTCGTCTGATCTACCCGTCGCCTGCTCCGGGCTCATGTAGCGGAGCGTGCCTTTGATCACGCCGACCTCGGTCAGCACCGACGCTGCGGCGACGTCGGCATCGGTGATGCGTGCCAGGCCAAAGTCGAGGATCTTGATTGCCGGCGCCGAGGGGGCGCTGCCGCTGAGCTGGCGATCCGCCTCGGGTGTCACGATGATGTTCGACGGCTTGAGATCGCGGTGGATCACTCCCCGCTGATGTGCGTAGTGCACTGCGTCGCAGATTTCGCGGAAGAGCCGCAGCCGGTGCTCGAGCTCCTCGACCGTGATCGCTTCGTCTCGCTGCGCCAGGTAGACGTCGAGCGTGTCGCCGCGGACCAGCTCCATGGCGAAGAAGTGCTGGCCATCGTCGGTGCGGCCCGACTCGTAGATGGCGCCAATGTTCGGATGACGAAGCCGTGCCAGCGTGTCGGCTTCCCGCTCGAACATGCGAACGCGCAGGTCGTCGACGAACTGGCCTCCGCGGACGACTTTGAGCGCCACCCTGCGCTTCGGGTGCTCCTGCTCGGCCTCGTAGACGACCCCCATTCCACCTTCGCCCAGCTTGCCCAGGACGCTGTAGCCCCCGATCTCGAGAGGCCCCCCTGCCCCTCGAGGCGCCTCCGTGGCGTCCAGGGTCCGGTCGTCGTCTGCGAGGGTCCAGTCGTCGTCGCCCGGTGGAGGCGCTGGGGGATCCTCGCTCATGGGCGTTGTGGGCTCTGTTCGGGCCTACCGGTCGCTGCTCGAAGCCTGGCTCCGCTTCTCCTCTTCGAGCAGTCGCGCGCCGCGCAGGATGCCGCCCATCGAGTAGTTGCCCTCGTGGCACGCGTACTCGTACACCTTCTCCTCGCTCCTGCGCCAGACGTACTCGCCCGTCCAGGGTGCCGTCCACACGGAGGGGTCGTCCACGGTGAAGTTGTAGAGCAGGTTGCCGTCGTCCATCTTGCTGAAGCGCTCGGTGACCTTCCGGTCGGCGGACGCGCCGCGCGAGCCTGCCAGCGGGTGGAAGTTGGTGGTCTCGATGACCAGCACATCTCCTTCCCACCAGCCGATGGAGTCGCCGAGCCAGCTGCGCACGTGGTCGGGAGCGTGCTCGCCGTTCATCTTCACCACCCGCGCGTCGTGGACCATCTCGATCTCGATCATGATCGCGTCTTCGGACTGCACGATGCGCTTGTAGTTGTTGTAGAGGCTCGGAAAGGTCGGGGCCGACCCGGTGAAGCCGAGGATGCAGCGCTCGGCAATGCCCAGGTCTTCCGGGCCGTCGTACGGACCGTGGAAGTCGACGTCGAGCCACCAGGCCGTGCCGTCGTTGGGTCGGCGCAGCTTCCGACGCTCCTGCAGCCGCGCAATGGCCTCCTCGTGCATGGGCGGGTGCCGTCCGTTGGGCGGATCGACCATGATCGACGTGCGGAACTTGCCGTCCACGGTGAAGACCTCGGTGCCACGGTCGGTCCAGAAGTCGTTGTAGCCGCCGACGTTGCCGGCACCGCTCGCCTCGGAGAATTCGTCACCCAGGCCGATGGGTGGCGCGCCTCCTTCGGGCGGCGCCTCGTCGACCGGCCCACGGTTGGCGGAGCGGGCAAGCACGCGCTGCCGCGCGGCTTCCATGATCTCGTTCGCCTTCTCGGGGGTCAGCTCGAGGTTGTCACCAAACTCGCGCGGGCGTGTGAGCGGTGTCAGCGTGGACACGTCGTAGGTGCCCGAGAGGTCGGGCTTGCCCTTCTGCGCGAACGTGGCGGTGGGTCCTGCGATCGCAAGGAGCGAGAACAGGAGGGCGGCGACGAGAAGTGAGGCTGTCGAGCGTTTCATCGGACCTCCTTCGTCGGGGTCAGGCGCCGTCTGCGCGGCCCATCAAGGGCCGCCGGGTCGGCGCACCATTCCGACGGTGATGGCGAGGAGTGGCAGCGCGATCACGGCCTTCTGCCATGTGGCCGCGTCGCTGTTCAGGAGCAGAGGCACCAGCCCGATCCAGGCGAGGACAATCGCCACGATCGGCGTTTTGGTCGGCGTGCTGGCTTCACTCATCTCGGTGCCTCACGGAGCCGGAAGGTGCTCCCTGTCGTTGAATCTGATGTCGAGTGGATCTCGCCATCTTAGCGGAGTCGAGCGCCCCGGCTCGTGCGTGACGCGCGGGCGGAGCCTGCGGTCTCCGGCTGAGGGCACTCCTAGCCGTTCAGGGTCCAGCCGCCGCTGAACGGCAGGGCGTGGCCCACGATGAAGTCGCTCTCGCTGCTGGCGAGGAAGAGCGCCAGCTGGGCGTCCTCCATGCCGGTGCCGAGCCGGCCCGCCGGCACGTTGCGCGCGAGGTGCCGCTGGAAGCGCTCGGTCTCGACGAGCTCCGGCGGGTAGTAGTCGGGGTTCTCGACGTAGTTCTGCGCGATGAGGTTGATCTGCACGTTGTGCGGCGCGGCCTCGAGTCCGGCGGCCTTCACGAAGCCGACCTGTGCCGCGCGTGCCGCCGAGTAGGCGGACACCTTGGCCATGCTGCGCAGGCCCGTCGCACTGCCGAACACGACGATCTTGCCGGAGCCCCGCTCCTTCATCGGAGGGAGCACCTCGTGCACGAGCCGGTAGAGCGGGTGCACCATGACGTCGAACTTCTCCACCCAGGTCGCGTCGTCGAGGTCTTCGACGGGAGTGTTGGGTGTCGAAGGAGCGGCGAGATTGACCACCAAAATGTCGGGACACCCGGTTGCGGCGATCAGGGCCGCAGGAGCTTCGGCGGGCCTCAGGTCGCGGGTGTCGGCAGTGACCTGCGCGCCTTCTGCGGCGAAGAGCTCGGCGGTGACCGGGCCCATGAACACGTCGGCACAGGTGATGAGGGCGGTCTTTCCTTCGAGTCGTCCGGCCATCGTGAGGCTCCTGTCGGATCTCAGGTGTCGTGCGGTCGCGCGGCGGGCGGCGAGCATAGCGCGGGCCTCGGACGGCCCTCGGACGGTGCCTCTGCGTGATATCCTGAAACGCTCGTCTGGCACGACGTTTCGCGCCGACGAGGGGGGAAGACGAGCCGCGTGCGGCCGCCAATCCGGCACTTTGTGGCGTTCTCCCGACTCCCGTCAGGAGTCGGTTCTCTTGATCTCTTCTGGACTACCTTGCGATGAGCCCTGAGCCTGCGCACGTTGGCGTGGATGCCAGCTGCTGGCAGAACAACCGAGGCTACGGGCGCCACGCCCGGGCCCTGCTCCGCGCGCTCGTCGACCTCGACCAGGGCACGAAATACACCTTCTTTCTCGATCAGGACGACGAGCTGGAGCCCCTCCCGCCCCGGGTCGAGAAGCGCGTCGTGCGCACCTCGGCGTCCACGGTCGAGGCAGCTGCCGCTGACGGCAGCAGGTCGCCGTTGGACATGCTGCGTGTGGGCCGCGCGCTCGCCGACCCGCAGTTCGACATTCTCCTGTTCCCGACGGTCTACAGCTATGTGCCAGTGCTCAGCCGCGCGCGCAAGGTCGTCCTGATCCATGACGTGATCGCGGAGAAGTTCCCGGAGCTCACGTTGCCCCGGCCGTTGAGCCGCCTCTTCTGGAAGGCCAAGGTGGCGCTCGGTCGGTGGCAGGCGTCCGCGCTCGTGACCGTGTCCGAGCACTCGAAGAAGGGAATCGTGGAGCACTTCGGAACGCCGCCGGACCGCGTGCACGTGGTCGGTGAGGCCAACGATCCCGTGTTCCGCGTCGTCGACGGCGCCACCGCAACGCCGCGACTCCTCGAGCTCGGGGTGGGCGGCGCGCGCCTGCAGGTGGTCTACGTCGGTGGCTTCGGCCCGCACAAGAATCTCGACCTCCTGCTCGACGTCTTCGCCGAGGTCGCCCGGTCGCCGGGAATGGAAGGCGTGAAGCTCGTCATGGTGGGCGAGTACAAGAAGGAGGTCTTCCACAGCGCCTACGAGTCTCTCGTGGCGCGCATGGACACTCTCGGCATTGCCGATCGCGTGATCTTCCCGGGGTACCTCTCGGACGAGGAGCTCGTGCTCGTCCTCAACCTGTCGACGGTTCTCGTGCTGCCGTCGCTGCTCGAAGGGTTCGGGCTCCCGGGGGTGGAGGCGTGCGCCTGTGGTCTGCCGATCATCGCCACCACCGAGAGCCCGTTGCCGCAGCTCCTTGCGGAGGGTGGCATTTTCCTCGATCCGCACGATCGCGAAGGCTGGAGGAGAGAGATCCATCGCGTGCTCGAGGATGCCGAGCTGCGCGACAGACTCCGGGCGGGCGGCATCGAGGCGGCCGGCCGGCTCACCTGGCCCGCGGCGGCCCAGCAGATGATGGACGTGTTCGAGCACGTTCGACCGGGGCACGTTCGACCGGGTCAAGGGGCGGCGAGCGCCTGAAGGACGGAGAGCTCATGAGCGAAGAGATCAATGTCGGACTCATCGGCTGCGGCGGCATCGGCAAGCTGCGGGCGGAGGCTCTCGCGTCGGCCTCCGGGATCCGTCTCGCGGCGGTGTCCGACGTCGACGGCGCGCGTCGCGACGAGCTGGCTGCCGCGCACGGCGCCCGTTCGGTCACCACCTGGGACGACCTCCTCGTGGCCGACGATGTCGATGTGGTGGTGGTGTCGACCCCACCGTCGCTGCACGCCGAGATGTCGATCGCGGCTCTCGGCGCAGGCAAGCACGTGCTCTGCGAGAAGCCGCTCGCGCGCTCGCCCGGAGAGTGTCGCGACATGGTGGAGGCGGCGTCGCGCAACGAGCGGGTGCTCGCCACGGGCTTCAACTACCGCTTCTACCCGTCCATGCTCAAGGCGCGTGAGCTCCTCGACGCGGGGGCCATCGGCGAGCTCGACCACATTCGCAGCTACACCGGCTACTCGGCCGCCGAGCACGACCAGGCGTGGTTGCACGATCACGGCATCATGGGTGGCGGGTCTCTGCGCGACAACGGCATCCACCTCATCGACCTCACCTGCTGGTTTCTCGGCGACGTGGCGGAGGCGAAAGGCCTCGGCTCGAATCACGTCTGGGGCTTCCCGGGCTGTGAAGACAATGGCTTCGTCCTGCTTCAGAACGAGGCCGGGAAGATCGCCTCGCTCCAGGCGAGCTGGACCGAGTGGAGGGGCTATCGGCTCATGGTGGAGATCTTCGGCACCAGGGGCTGCATCCGCGCCACCTGCTTCCCGATGATCACCGAGGTCATGCAGACCGAAGAGCTCGGGCGCAACCCGCGCAAGAAGCGCCACTGGTTTCCCTACAGCAACGTCATGGAGCACCTGCGCTCGTACCGCTGGGTGGTGGTGCAGAGCTTCGTGAAGGAGCTCGAAGCGTTTGCCGCGGCGACGCGAGGTGAAGAGACGGCGCTGGCGACCGGCCACGACGGCCTCGTGACGATCGAGGTCGCCGCTGCCGGTGGCCTCGCGCCGGGCGCCGATGCGAGTGCACCAGCGGAGCCGAGTGGCGCGGCGGCCGAGGGCTCGGCATGACGGAAGGCCGAGCGGTCGCGGGCCCACCCGAGCTTTCGGTGGTCATCGTCACCTTCGGGAGCCGTGAAGGCCTCGTCGCGTGTCTCGAATCTCTGGCGAGGCAGTCGCTGCCCGCCGCGGAGGGTGGTGCCGGCGGCGCGATCGAGATCGTCGTGCCCTGCGACAGCCGAACCCCACGGGTCGCGGAGCTGCGGTCGCGGTTTCCGGACGTTCACTTCCCCGAGATCGAGGGTGAGCGCACCTACGCCGAGCTCCGAACGCGCGGCATTCTCGACAGCACGGGCCGCCTCGTGGCGATCACCGAGGCCCAGTGTGTTCCCGCCGACGGCTGGTGCGCCGAGGTCGTGCGGGCGCACGCAGAGGACCACTCCGTGATCGGCGGCACGGTGGAGAAGCACAGCGGCAGCCGCCTCGGCTGGGCCACCTACCTGAGCGACTACAGTCGCTACATGAATCCGGTGGATGCCGGCCCGGCCGAGTACCTCACCGACTGCAACGTGTCCTACAAGCGCGCCGTCCTCGACGAGGTGGCCGAGCTCTGGCAACCGGAGTTCCACGAGACCACCGTGCACTGGAAGCTGGCCGAGATGGGGCACTCGCTGTGGCTGCAGCCGAGCATCGTCGTGTACCACGAGCGGTCCTGGACGCTCGGTGAGGTGCTCGAGGACCGGTTCCAGTTTGGCCGCCTCTTTGCCAGCACTCGTGTCGAAGCGGTCTCGGGCGCGAAGCGGTGGCTGTACGCCGCCACGAGTTGTCTGCTGCCGCCGCTGGTGACGCTGCGGGCCGCCCTGAACGTACGTCGGAAGGGCCGTCACTTCGGCCAGCTCGTCCTGTCGCTTCCGGCTCTTGCGCTCACTACGAGCGTGTGGGCCTTCGGCGAGTTCGTGGGCTACGTGACCGGCCGCGCCGGCGGCTTCCTTGCGGCGGAGGAAGGCGGAGACCCGGGGTCGTGAGGAGGACACCTCGTGCCCGCGCGCTGCCAGACGACCCGTCGGCGGTGCGATGAACTTCCGGGGACTCGAGATCTGTTGCCCGAAGTGCCGCGAGGATCTCGCGGCGGAGGGTGACCCGGGCGCCGCCTCCGGCAGCGTTCTGCGCTGTGTCGCCTGCGGCTTCGAGGGCCCGGTCGTGGCGGGGATCCCCGACCTGCGCGTCTTCGACGATCCCTACATCAGCATCGAGGACGACCGCGCGAAGGCGGTCAAGCTGGCCACCTGGCTCGACGGCAGCTCGTTCGAGGAGCTGGTGCAGAAGTACTACGCCACCACGGACGTGGTCCCAGCCAAGGACGCGCAGCGCTACACGCAGGGCCTGATGGCGGCCCCGGCGCGCGCGGCGGCGTCGCTGGCTGCGTGGGATGCCCGCGCGGCCGCGCTCGACACGGCACGCGGGGAACGGCCCGGCGACAGCGGCGCGCGGTTGCTCGAGATCGGCTGTGGCACGGCTCCGCTCCTCATCGCAGCGGAGGACCGTGTCGCACGCGCGGTGGGGGTCGACATCGCCCTCCGCTGGCTCGTGGTGGGCAAGAAGCGGCTCGAGGAGGCGGCGTTGGATGCGCCGCTGATCTGTGCCTGCGCCGAGGCACTGCCATTTCCGGACGAGCAGTTCGAACTGATCGTTGCGGAGTCGACGATCGAGCACCTGCGCGATCAGCGGACGGCCCTGCGGGAGGCACGCCGCGTCGCAGCCGGCGATGCACGCCTCTATCTCTCGACCCCCAACCGTCGCAGCCTCGGCCCCGACCCTCACGTGCCCGGTGCATGGGCCGGGGGCTGGTGGCCCAAGAAGAGGCTCGATGCGTTCGTGACGCGGCGCGGCGGCATCCCCCCGAAGCGGCACCTGCTCACCCCCACGAGCCTCCGCAGGCTGCTTCAGGCTTCGGGCTTCGTGGCGCCGGTGGTTTTCCTGCCCGAGATTCCGGAGAGCCAGCGGCGGCACTACGGGGCGCTGCTGCGATTCCTCGTGGGTGTCTACGGTACTGTCTCGAAGCTGCCGGGCTTTCGGCAGTTCCTGCTCGGCTTCGGGCCGCTGTTCATGGCCGTCTCGAAGGCGGCACCGCGCTCGAACTGAGCCGCGCGGCGACTCGTGGTGCGCCACTCGTGGCGACCACCCCGCAAAGCGCCGGCGAACGCCTCACGCGCTCGCTGGGGCGGGCGCGGCACCCTTTTTGAGGAATCAAGGCTCGGCGAGCAGGCGCTCGATGTCCGAGGCCCTCGCGGCGATCTCGTGGGCGAACGCCTCCTTGAAGCGCGTCGAGTTGCGCGGGTTGCCCGCCTGCCGGTTCGGGGAGACGTTGGCGACCAGGGCCACCCAACCGAGGATGGTAGGGCGCTCGTAGGAGAAGTCGACCTCGACACTCTCGGCGCCGTGCGCCGACGTGAGCTCGAAGGCGTCTCCCCACTCCTCGTCGCCCCACGTGGGCACGATGCCGAGAGTGACCACCGTGAGGAGAGGCAGGATCGATGCCGTGCCGTACACCGGGCGCGTGACGCGCGCCACGAGATCGGGCTCGACGTCGAGGTCGTCTCGCATTTCGACGCGATCGAAGAGCCCCGTGTCACGGAGGGCATCGCGCAGGCGGCGCGCGTAGCCCTCCCATTCGGGGTCGACCGCAACGACCGCGTCGAAGTGGGTGGCCTCGAGCAGGGCCCGCTCCGGGGTTTGGAGCTTCATCGGGAGAGGCTGGCTGGCGCAGCCGACGAGGACGAGCAGCAGGGTGGCGAAGGTGAGGTTCTTCATGCCGCGCCGAGAGAGCAAAAGCGCTGCCAGGCCCGTCGCCGCGGGCAGGTCCCTTGTGCCGTGTCGTCCCATCGTGGTCCGAGAACGTCGACGCTTCAGTGGTACCTGTGCTGTGATCGCTGGCTGCCCACACCTGTGCGCTCCTTGCACGGAGGCACGCGAAACCCCGCCGCGCGGCGTCTACCGCTGGCGCGCCGACAGCAGGTTCACGAACAGGCGATACGCGCCCGGCACTCCCGCCGGCAGCTCCCGGAAGAACGAATACCCGGTGTAGATGTAGACCCCCTTTCCGTACTCGGCGTAGAGAAGGCCTCCCTGGCGCGCCGGCTCGCCCGGGTCGTTGGAGGCGAGCGGTGCGCTGTAGCGCTCGTCCCAGTCGTTCGGAAAGTAGAGCCCGCGCTCCTGCACCCAGCCGTCGAAGTCGGCCTGGGTGATGCGGTTCGGCGTGGTCAGCAGCGGGTGGTCCGGATCGGTGAAGGTGACCGGTGCCTCCTCCACCGAGACCCGATCGCGCGAGACGCGGAACGGGTAGGGGCCGTAGCTGGTGGCGGCGCGGTTGCGGCGTGAGATGGTGTTGTACTGCGTGACCATCGTGCCGCCACCTTCCACGTAGGCGAGGAGGCGGTGCTGGTTGACTTGCACGGCAGGGCGCGCGTTGTAGGCGCGAATGCCGAGCACCAGCGCGTCGTACGCGCCAAGGTCGCCCGAGGCGAGATCTTCGTCAGAGAGGAGCGTCACTTCGTAGCCGATCTGGCGGAGGGCCTCGGGAACCCGATCGCCGGCGCCCATGACGTACCCGATGCGTTGGCCCACCTTCTCGAGCTCGACACGGACCACGCGGGCCGCGGCCTCGCGCTGCACGGTCTGCACGGGAATGTGGGGATAGTCGATCTCGACGGTGCGACTCCGGTAGCTGGTGCCTCCGGTTTGGACGATCGCGCGTGCCGCGCCGGCGAGCTGAGCCCCGGGCGCGGAAGCACTGGCGGGCGGGAAAACCTGGAAGCGGGCCGTCTGCGGACCCCCTGCGGCGCCCTCCACGTCCGACAGCTCGGCACGCCAGCCTCGGGGCAGCTCCAGGGAGATGGAGCCTTCGGCTCCCGCGTCGGTGCCGCGAACGTGGACCGCCACCTCCTGGGGCTCGGCGCTCGCGAAGATACGGACGGCGCCCTCGATCTCCACGTCGACGCGCGGCACCACGTTGAAGGTGCGGTAGCGCTCGCCTTCCACCCGCTCGGTCCAGCGGTGGAGAAGCGGCAGCTCCACGTCGATCTCCTCGCCGGCGACGTCGAGCGTGACCATCGTCTGGAGCGGGAAGGTCTCGGGCTGGCCGATGTCTCGTGGGTTCGCCACGTCGAACAGGGCGCCGGCAGGCGGCCGGCCGAGCCAGTAAGGCTGTGTCGTGGGCTGGTCTGCGGGAATCTCGGTCTCGAGCGTGGTCTCCCAGGCTTCGTTCGGCGGCAGGGCTCCCCCCTCCCCCAGGCCGGCGATCGGCTTCGAGATCTCCGGGGCGCCCAGCGGGAAGATCGCGCGACGCAGATCGACCGGCACCGTGGACCGGTTGATGGCGCGCAGGCGAAGCCCGAGGGTGTCTCCCGGACTTGCGGTCGGTGCGTCGGCCGTCGCCTCGAGCCAGACCCCGGCGGCCGCCAGGATCACCCGGTCGAGGGCGGCCCGCTTGTGCTGTACCCACACCGAAGGCTGAAGCCCTGCCAACGCACGTCGGGCTTCGAGGAGCTTCGGGACGCTCGCCGAAGGTCTGCCGTGGTCGAACGCGGTGCTCGCCTCGGCGAGGAGGCGCCCGACCTCGGCTCCGCCGACGCGCGCCCAGGTGGTGTCGACGCCGTCGAAGAGATCGCCCTTCGCCTCGTCGCCGAGGCGGTGCTCCAGCAGGTTCTCCCGCGAGCCGCGCTGCGACGAGGCGCCGAAGCCCTGGCTCTTGTGCATGCTCCGGCTTGCGGCGGAGATCTCGGTGAACGACTGGCCGAGCAGCGGGCTGTACTGGCCCGTGTCGACCGTGACGCCCTCCGACGCCATCTGCCCGCCGCCGAAGAAGCGGGCTGCGTCCCAGAGCAGGCGCTTCGGCTGCCAGGGCGCGAGCGCGTCCTCGCCGCGTAGCTGCTCCGGATAGCGGTTGGGATCTGCGGCCGCGTCGAACGCCTCCATGGCGAGCACCGCAGAGGCGACGTGCTGGCCGTGCCCGCCGCGGCCGTCTCCGGGGAACCGCATCACCATGACGTCGGGCTGGAACGTGCGCACCACGCGCACCACGTCGCTGAGCACCTCCTCGCGCCCCCAGACCTCGAGGGCCTCGTCGACACTCTTCGTGTAGCCGAAGTCGATGGCACGCGTGAAGCGCTGCTCTGCGCCGTCACGGTGTCGCGCCTCGAGGAGCTCCTGCGTGCGGATCAGCCCGAGGAGATCGCCGAGCTCGGTGCCGATGAGGTTCTGGCCGCCGTCGCCCCGGGTGATGGAGAGGTAGGCCGTGCGCGCCAGCTGGCCGCGCGAGAGGTAGGTGAGCAGGGACGTGTTCTCGTCGTCCGGGTGCGCAGCCACGTAGAGCACGCTGCCCAGGAACTGCAGCTTCTCGATCTCGATCGCGAGCTCACCCGACGTGAGCTGGTTGGGGCCGACGACGGCGAGACCCGGCGCCGCGAGGAGGGCCGAGAGAAGAGACGATGTCAGCAGGCGCAAGACCTTCACGATGGCATACCTCGATGGATGTGGCAGAAGCGCGTGGACCTCGACACTGTAGGACGATCCACCAGGCCCCTTTGTTTTCCTGGACCGGTACCGGGGCCCGGGAACGCGTCGCGAAGAGGCTCAGTCGTACAGGCTCGAAGACGCTTTCATGAAGCGCAGCATCATGCGCATCGTCGCGATCTTGCGCCCGGCGTCGTCGGTGGCGGTCGAGTCGAACCAGAAGTACTCGGTTTTTGGACTCTGGCCCATGGCCACGATCTCGGCCTCCACTGTGTACTCCTGATCGAGCGCGACCGGGCCGTTCCAGTGCCGTAGCTCGATGGCGCCGAAGAGGCCCACTGCGTCGCCGATTCGTGGCGTCCAGTGCACCCGCGGCTTCTTGTAGAGGAGCGCGCCGACGGCCGTGGAAGGCGCCGCGACGCCAGGTGACGTGTTGTAGCGGTCGAGCTGCAGCTGGGTGTAGCCGCGAGCGAAGCGGTCCTGCTGCGTCTCGTGGGTGACGGTGATGCGGGTCGCCGGCATCGCGTCGCCCACCGACAGCTCGCGCAGGATGCGGCGCTCGCCGTCGGGGTCGTTGCGCAGATCGCGGCCGTGGAGCGCCGTGGGCTCGTCGGGGGTGCCGACGGCTGCCGTGCCTTCGCAGACCCGCGTGCCCTCCGGCGTCTCCATGAACACCGCGGTCTGTGCGCCGGGCTGGCCGGTGGGCGCGATGGCGGCTCGCACTTCGTCGCCCCCTTCGATGGCGCTGCGAAAGTAGAGCGAGAGCGAGCCCGTCTCGAACCACGCATCGCCGAACGTGTCCACGAGGAGTGGCGGAAAGGAGTCCATCAGGACGTCGCCGGCCACCGTGCCGCCGCGGAAGCCCAGCTTCTGTGCGGTGGCGTCGTCGTGGATGGAGCCGGGAGCGTCGTGGGACGGGTTCTGGGGTCGGTGGGGCGCGCCCCAGATTGCGCCCTGCAGGCGCTCGTCTCCATGGCCGGGCTGGCCTTCCGTCCTGATCTCGCTCATCGCGGCTCCCTTCCGTGGTCGTGGGCGCCTACTCTGACATGTGCGTTGCTCGCGCACGCCGCTTTGGCCCGTTCAGCCGCGCTCCTGGAGTTTCGGGGCAAGCTCGCGCACGAGCCGGCGCAGGTCGAGCTCCGGCCGGAACCGGCCGCGAAGATCTCCTTCGGGGCCGATCACCGAGAGTTTGACCGAGTGCGCCACCGTCGGGCCGTCGTGCCCGGGCCGCACTTTGAACTGGATGCCGAGGCTGTCGGTCAGGCGGGCCAACTCTTCCTCACGCCCCGTCACACCGACGATCTTCGAATCGAACCGCCGCGCGTAGCGGCTGACCTCCGCCACCGTGTCGCGTGCGGGATCCACGGACACGAAGACGAGCCCCACCTCCTCGCCCGGCACTTCCTCTTCCAGGCTCGCGGCGAGCGCGGCCATGCGCGACAGGCCTGCAGGGCAGGCGTCTGGACAGTGCAGGAAGCCGAAGAATGCGATCGTCCAGCGCCCCTTCAACGACTCGAGATCGAACGGCCCCTGCTCCGACTCGAGGTGGAAGCTCGCCACCGGCCGGGGGTTGTCGAGCCACTCGAGGACCGGCGCCTCCTCGGGAGCTGGGCTCACGAGGGCCAGCGTCACCCCCAGCGCGGTGCCGAGGCCCAGGAGCAGCACGACGAGGAGCGGTCTATTCACCCGGGGCCACCTTGGTGCTTGCGTAGATCAGCCCCATGCCCAGAAGTGCGGGGAGGGTCACGCCGGCGAAGTCCACGACCAGGGCTTCCGGCCCGCAGATGCCGACGGCGACCTCCCACACGTGAAAGAGCGCGTGCCCAGCCAGCCAGGCCGTGGGAAGGACCCATAGCGCGACGCGATGTCTGGTCACGAAGGCGCCGAAGATGAAGGCCGCGCCGATCAGCGCGTAGTGGATGCCGATGTCGCGCACGAAGTGCTGGTTGAACGGTCCGCGGTCCGGCACGCCCGGCACCTGCCAGTACCAGGACTCCGGAGCGAGGGTCATGAAGACGCCGTTGCCGAGAGCGAGCAGCCCCAGCAGGCTCGCCGTTGCCGTGATCACCTTTTCAACCATTGTCTGCCCCCATGGCCAGTGCAGAAGGCCGGTTTGGTGCCAGCGAGAGGTTGTCGTCGATGCGGATGCGGTGGCACACCTTGCCGTACCCCAGGGAGTACTTGAGTGCAGGATAGACCTTCGAGGAGCTGATGCCATAGGCGAGGGCGACCAGCCCCTGGTCGCCCCAGAGCTTCACGATCTGCTCGCGGAGGGTGTCTGCCCCCGGGTCGTGGGCCAGCACGAGGTCTGCAAAGCGCACAACGAGCGCGACGTCCTCGGGGAGCGCAGCGAGGTCGCGATCGACGATGGCGCGGACGACCTCCGGGCTCACGCCGGCTTCCAGGGCCATGTCGACGACCAGTTGGGTGCAGGGCCCGCAGTCTTCCCACAGGAGGGCGCGGATCCTGGCCGCGAACAGAGGACCTGCCGGCAGGTTGCCTCTGTGGGAAGACATGGTCTGAAGGCCCATGAACTTCAAGAACGCCCGCAGGTCGGTGTGCAGGATGTCCTGCATGTAGCGCACGTCGTAGTCGTACCGGCGCTGCATGGAGCGCAGCATTCTCTGGAAGCCAAGTCGGATCATCGTTCACCTCGAGATGGTGGGTGGTCTCACAGGGTGGGTGCGGCAGGGGAGGAGGGCTTCGCTTCGTAGCTCTCGGAGTTGCGGACCAACTCGTCGTGCACCGCGCTCTCGAAGGCCTGCACCGGCCGGAGGAGGAGGACGAGGCTGAGTCCGAAGATGGCGGCACACGCGAGCAGCATCGTGGCGAAGTTGCCGTCGCCGAGCAGGCTCGATGCGAGGAGTGGGCCCGACGCCAGGCCGACCGACGAAACGACCGCGGCCGCGGTCGAGAGCCGCCCGCTGGGGTCCATCTCCGCCGTGACCGCGAGCAGGAAGGACTGCACGGCGGGCCACGAGAAGAACAGCAGGGCCATGGAGCCCACATAGAGGGGGACGATCTGGGAGCTGCGGAGCATCACGGCGGCCGCGAGCGACAGCGCGACTCCCGCGACGACCCAGAGCAGGCGGCCCCAGCGATTGCCGGTCATCACCGGGAGGGCGGCGCCGAGCAGCCCGAGCATTCCGGTCCCCGCGATGTACAGGCTGACGCTGTCGTCCTGAATCCCTGCTTCCTGGCCGATCAGCCCGACGTACGCCCAGATCGCACTGGCGCCGCACTGATAGAGAAGGATGGCCGACAGCAGGAGGAGCGCGTTCCCCGACAGCCCCGGCTGTGGCGCCGATGTGCTCCCGGCCTCGGGGTCGTTGGCCAGAGCAGGAAGTGGCGCGAGGAGGAGGAGGCTCAGCAGCGTGATGCCGGCCATCACGCCGAAGACCGCGTGGGCGCCGAGCTGCGCCTCCAGACCCGGGAGCCCAGCGATGACCATGGAGCCGATGCTGAACTGCACGAACAGCAGCAGGCCGAAGGCACGGTCTGGATTGTCGAGCCGTGCCAGCACGGAGAAGGCGATGCCGACACAGAGGCCGCCGACGGTTCCTGCGAGGAACCGCCACACGAGCATCACCTCGTAGCCACCCGTCCAGAGGGTGCCGAGGTCGACGGCGACCAGGACAGCCAGAAGCCCGAACAGGGCCCGCTGCCAGAGAATGCGACGCACCAGGAAGATCGCGGCCGTGCTGCCGAGGATTCCGCCGTAGCCGTTTGCGGCCACGATCTGTCCGGCCTGCACGTCGGTGAAGCCGAGGCCGCCCGCGAGGGCGCTCACCACTCCCGGCATGTAGTTGATGTACGAGAGCCCGGCCATGGCGATGAAGGCGAGGAACAGGTAGGCCAGTGGGCTCCGGGCCGTGAGGCGCCTCACGCGCGGATCCTCCCCGTTGGGGGTCTTCGTGTCGGACGTGAGGGCTGGGAGACGTCTTCTGTGATGGCTCGAGCTTCGATTCATGGCGCCAGGCTAGAGTCGCAATTGGTCCTCTTGAAGATCCAATCAGCGAGTGATTCAATGGTCCAATATGGACCTGACCCTGCCGCCTCGCCCAGAAGGCCGGACCCTGCAGGACTGGCTCAGCTCCGAAATCCGGGGAGCCGTTTTGAGCGGACGCCTGCCGCGTGGCTCGGCCCTGCCCGCATCGCGCGACCTGGCGGCGCAGTACGAGATGGCTCGGGGCACGGTGGTCTCGGTGTACGAGCAGCTGTGTGCGGAGGGTTACCTGGTCGCACGCGTCGGATCGGGTACGCGCGTCAGCGAGCACCTTCCGGAAGACAGCCTGCCGCTGCCCGAGAAGGTGCGTGCCCGCCGCGCCCCGCCGTCGCGCCCCGAGCAGGGTCGAAGGCTCTTCCGCGCCGATCTCCCCGAGATCTCACACTTCCCCTTCAAGGTCTGGTCCAAGCTCCAGGCGCGGTTCAGTGAGACCGCACGCCCCGACGTGCACGCCGACGCCGACATCGCCGGCTCGTTCCGGTTGCGGGTCGCGGTTGCGGAGTACCTCTCCGTAGCCCGAGGGGTCGTGGCTGATCCGGAGCAGATCGTCATCGTGTCGGGGGTGCAGCAGGCGATGGACACCGTCGCGCGCGTCGTGGCGGGCCGCGGTGCCGACATCGTCGTCGAAGACCCGGCCTACTTCGGTGCGGTGTCTGCCTTCGCACGTTGCGGCGCGCGGGTGGTGCCGATCCCCGTCGACGACGAGGGCCTGGTGGTGGCCGAAGGGGAGCGTCGGGCACCCGGTGCGCGGCTGGTGTATGTCACGCCCGGGCACCAGTTTGCGACCGCCGTTTCGCTGTCTGCGAGCCGGAGGCTTCGACTCCTCGCCTGGGCCGAGAGCGCTGGAGGTTACGTGGTGGAGGACGACTACGACAGCGAGTTCCGGTTCTCGGGCCGGCCCATTCCGGCGCTCAAGGGCCTCGACTCCAAAGACCGGGTCATCCACCTCGGCACCTTCAACAAGAGCACGTTCCCGACCCTCCGGCTCGGCTACATGGTGCTCCCCGACGCGCTGCTGGGCGACGTGCTGCAGTTCCGCCGCGACGTCGACCGCCCGCCGCCTGGGATCGCCCAGGCGGTGCTCGCCGAGTTCATCGCCGAAGGGCACTTCTCGAGGCACCTCCGGCGGACGCGCCAGCTCTACGCCGCGCGGCTGAGCGCGTTGAGGGGTGCAGTCGATCGCCACCTGGGCGGGGTGCTCCGAGTGCCCGAGATCGAAGCCGGGTTGTGCACGCCCGGGTACTTCGAGGAGGGGCTCACCTCCCGTGAGGGGGAGCGGCGCGCCCGCGCCGGAGGTCTCCGCCTGTACGGACTCCACCGCTTCTGCCTCGAGCGCACCGACCTGCACGGGCTGATGCTCGGGTTCGCGAGCATGGACGAGGCCGAGATCGAAGAGGGAGTGCGCGCGCTGGCGGAGACGCTCCTTCCGCATCGGTCGGGAGCTCGTGACCGCGGCCGCCGTGAGGGGTGACGTCGCCGAGTCGGCTCCCTCGTTGCCATTGGCCGCCGAGCTCGGAGCGGTCACGTTTGCCCTGGCTGCCTCGTCTACGAGGGAAAGGCCCGCTGAATGGGCCCCAAGGAGACCCCACATGCGCAAGTTCATCGCCCGTCGCCTGCTCGCGAAGTTCCGCCAACGCTACGACTACGACACCACCTACATGGAGACCATGCTGGAGAAGGCTCCCGCAGCCTTCTGGCAGTTCGTCAAGGTGCAGGGCCCGGCCGCGCACCGCAGCAAGGCGCCCAAGGAGGCGTACTACGCAGTCAAGATCCTCGCCGCCTCGGCGGAGGACTGCGGCCCCTGTACCCAGCTGTGCGTCGACATGGCGCGCGAGGCGGGAGTGAGCGACGCGCAGATCGAAGCCGTGGTCACCGGGGCGGAGAGTGCGATGTCCCCGGCGACGGCGGCCGGGTTCGCGTTCGGCCGGGCCATGGCCTACGCCCCGGATCAGCTGCCGGAGGCGCAGTGCGCCGTGCGCGACCGCTGGGGTGACGAGGCTCTGATCGAGCTGGCGATGTGCTTCGCCATCGGGCGTGTCTTCCCGAGCACCAAGACGGGCATGGGTCTGGGCGAGGAGTGTCGCCTGGTGCAGATCGACCATCGACCTCTGCGCGTCCTGCGCGCCGCCGGATAGGTTCGTGCGATGCGCTACGTCGTCACCCCTGGCTTCGCTCGCAGGACGAGCGATGTCTCCTGAGGCGCGGGCCGAAGCCGCCGCGGCGACCTTCGAGCTCCATCGCGGCCGCCTGCTCGGCCTCGGCTACCGCATGCTCGGTAGCCGCGCCGAAGCGGAGGACGTGGTGCAGGAGGCGTGGCTTCGATGGTCCAAGGCCTCGACCGGTGTGGGGAACCCCGAGGCGTTTCTCGTGCGCGTGGCGACGCGGCTGTGCCTCGACCGTCTGAAGTCGGCGGCGCGCCGACGCGAGGTGTACAAAGGGCCGTGGCTCCCGGAGCCGGTGCTCGAGGTGGACGAGCTCTCCCCGCACAGTGCCGCCGAGCTGGCCGACGATCTGTCGTTCGCACTGCTGCTGGCCCTCGAGCGACTCTCCGGTGCGGAGCGGGCCGCGTTCCTCCTGCACGACGTGTTCGACGTGCCGTTCGCGGAGGTTGCCGAGGTCCTCCAGCGGTCGGAGCCCACGTGCCGCAAGCTCGCCTCGCGGGCGCGGCGCGCGGTGCGCAGCGAGCGTCCGACCCGGCTCTCCTCTTCGGCCGAGCTCGCTCAGGAGCGCGACCGGCTCCTCGCCGCCTTCGTCGAGGCGACGGGCGGCAACGTGGCGCCGCTCGAGGCGATGCTCGCCGAAGACGCGGTGCTCCTCTCCGACGGCGGGGGGCAGGTTCCGGCGGCGCTTCTGCCGATCCTCGGGCGCGACAAGATCGTGCGCCTCCTGATGGGCCTTGCCCGGCAGCGCGAGGCCCAGGGAGGCACCTTCGCGCTCGAGCGGCGAGAGGTGAACGGCGAGCCGGGACTCGTGATGATCACCGACGGTGAGCTGGAGCAGACGATCTCGTTCGACGTGAGTGACGGCGCGGTCGGCGCCATCTACATCGTGCGCAATCCGCAGAAGCTGCGCCGCGTGCGCTCTCAGCTGCACGGCTAGTCCCAGCAGCGGTCGAACGGGAACCGGTCCGATAGGGTGGCCGGAATGTCTTCCGCGGACGTTCCAGCGCCAGCGCAGGCGCGCGACTCCACCCTGTCGCGCGTCCTGGTGCTGACGACGCTGATTCTGGCCGGCGAGATGATCTTCTCGCTGCCGTTTCACGTGCCGCGCTACTTCCGGCCGACGGTGCTCGACGTCTTCGGCTTCTCCAACACGCAGCTCGGCGACGTCTTTGCGCTCTACGGCGTGATGGCGATGCTCTCCTACTTCCCGGGTGGAGTGATCGCCGACCGTTTCTCGGACCGCAAGCTCATGGTGGTCTCGCTGCTTTCGACCGCGCTCGGCGGGCTCGCCATGGCGACCATCCCGTCTGCGGGCACGACGGCCCTGATCTACGGCTACTGGGGCGTCACGAGCGTGCTGCTGTTCTGGGCCGCGCTGATCCGCGCAACTCGAGTGTGGGGTGGAGAAGGCCAGCAGGGGCGGGCCTTTGGCCTGCTCGACGGCGGGCGCGGTCTCGCGGGTGCCGCCGCAGCCTCGATCGGCGTCTTCGTGCTCGGGCAGCTCCTGCCGGAGTCGGTCTCGTCCGCGAGCCCGGAGGAGCAGCGCGCCGGCCTGCAGGGTGTCATCTACCTCTACTCGGCGATGACGGCGGGCGCCGCCGTGCTCGTGTGGCTCTTCATCCCGGAGCGCGAGATCTCGCACGAGGTGAGGCGGTCGAACCCGCTGGCGGGCATGATGGAGGTGCTGCGCCGGCCGATCGTCTGGGCGCAGGCGCTCATCGTGGTGTGCGCGTACTGCGGCTTCAAAGGCATCGACAACATCTCGCTCTTCGCCGTACAGGTGTTGGGCATGAACGAGGTGCAGGGCGCCGGGCTCGCGGCCAACGCAACCTACATCCGCCCGGTGGCGTGCGTGGCGGCCGGTCTCCTGGCGGACCGCTTCGTGGGCAGCCGCACGATGGGGGTCATCTTCGCCGCCCTCGCAGGCAGCTACGTGATCTTCGTCGTGACGGCACCGATCCCTGCAGCGATCCACATCATCTACGCCAACATCGCCGTGTCGTTTTTTGGCGTGTTCGCGTTGCGCGGCGTCTACTTCGCTCTCCTGGAGGAGACGCGAACCCCGCCACGGATCACCGGCACGGCCATTGGTCTCATCTCCGTAATCGGCTACACGCCCGACATCTTCTTCGCGCCCATCACCGGCCGCCTGCTCGACGCGGCGCCGGGTGTGCCGGGCCACCAGCACTACTTCGCGTTCCTTGCGGCCGTGATGATGCTCGGGGTGCTCGCGGTGCTCTGGCTCACCTGGCTCAAGGCGCGGTTGCTGCGACGGGCGGTGCAGGCGCGCTCCGAGGCAGCCTGAGACTCTCTCGTCGGCGCAGGCCGGCGCAGGCCGGCGCGGCGGCGCTCTCCCTAGAGCTCCGGAGCGGTGGCGAGCCCGCTCTCGAGCATCGCGTCAATCTCAGCCGGCGCGTAGCCAGCCTCTTGGAGGATCTCGCGCGTGTGCGCGCCGAGGCGCGCCGCGCCCGTGTCGGGGGCCGCCTGCTGCGACGCCTGACCGTTCACCGCGAACGGAGAGCGGAGCTGGCGCAGCGGTCCGAGCGCGCCGCCGTCGACCTCTTCGAAGGCGCCGACGGCTTCGAGGTGCGGGTCGGTCGGGAGGTCGCCCAGGCGGTTCACGCGGGCGCACGGCACGTCGAGCTCACCCAGGAGGTCGAGCCACTCGTCGGTCGTGCGAGTGGCGGCCTCGGCGGCGACCATCTCGTAGAGCTCGTCGATCGCCTCGCTGCGCCGCACCGGGTCGGTCACCCGAGAGTCGCTGGCCATGGCAGGCGTGCTGCTGGCCTCGAAGAAGCGGATCCAGTGCTTCGTGCTGTACGGCAGGAGCGCGATGTAGCCGTCTTTCGTCGGATAGGGTCGACGGTTGGCCGACATGAGCCGGGAGTACCCCATTTCACCCTCGGTCGGCTCGAAGCTGTGGCCGGCCAGGTGCTCGGCCAGCGCGAACGCGGTCATGCTCTCGAGCATCGGTGCGGAAATGCAGACACCCTGGCCCGTGCGCTCGCGATGCACGACGCCGCCGAGCACGGCGAGGGCGAGGTGGAGGCCGACGGTCTTGTCGCCGATGAGCGTGCGCACGAACTGCGGCGCGCCCTCGGCATCGGCGTTGAGGAAGGCGATGCCCGAGCGCGCCTGGATGATGTCGTCGTATGCGGGGGCGTCGCGGTCGGGGCCTTCGTCGCCGAAGCCGGCGGAGTAGCAGTACACGAGATCCGGCTTGACCTCGCGAAGGGTGTCGTAGCCCGCACCGAGATCTTCCGCCGAGCGCGAGCGCATGTTGTGCACGAAAACATCGCACTTCTCGACCAGGCGGTGCAGAACTTCGCGCCCCTGCTCGCGCTTGAGGTCGAGGGTGAGCGAGCGTTTGTTGCGGTTGAAGTTCTGGAACGGCGCGCCGACGTCGGGAGCACGGCCGGGCCGCGCGGCGCGGAACACGTCGCCGGCGGGCGGCTCGACCTTGATGACCTCGGCACCGAAGTCGGCGAGGACCTGGGTGGCGTACGGGCCGAGGACGACGGTGGTGAGGTCGACGATGCGGAGGCCGCGGAGGAGATCGAACATGGCGCCATTCTCCCAGGACAGCCGAGTGTGTGGGCCCGGCTCGCCGGTGTCTTCGAGAGACGGCGCGCGTCGACGAAGAGGAGTGCGTGTACGATATGTCGTCATGACATGGGCGCGACGGTGGTGGTGGTCATGCGGAGCGGTCGTCGTCGCGGCCTTGTCCGCGCTCGGTGGGCTGGGCCGGGCCCAGGCGCAGGAGCGTCCGCCCGTGTGGCGTTCGGTCGGGCCGAGCCTTCCCGTCGCCGGGAGCCTCACGCGGTCGCCCGCGAGCCCTCGGACGCTCTTCCTGCTCGGCGCGACTCCGGACGGACTCGTGCACCGGAGCGACGATCTCGGTGCGACCTGGACGTCGCTCGACGGCCTGGGCTCCGCCGCGCTCGAGGAGGTGGCTGGGGGCCTCTTCGACCCGCAGGAGATCTCCGTGGGCCCTGCGGTGCTCGAGCGGCACGCGCTGGAGGTCCATCCATTGGACGCCGACCGGATGATCGTGAGCCGCGCCACCGTCTCGACGTTCAGCCAGGCGTTTGCTGCCGTCTCGAGCCGCGATGGAGGGGTGGTGTGGGCCACGCTCGACGTGCCGGGCGCACCCGTGCTGATGCACCCCCTGGAGCAGAGCACTCTCTACGCCGTCGGCGTCTCGACGATCTGGAAGTCGAGCGATGGAGGCGAGACCTGGACGGACACCACACTCGTGCACGACGTGCCGACGACGCCGGCGGTGGCCACGATCTCCGGAGAGGTCCGCCTGCTCCTGCGCCAGGGTGGCGAGGTTCTCGTGGCCGACGAAGACGGACGGCTCGTTCAGCAGAGTCCCCTCCCCGACGACGTGCTGGCCCTGAGTCTCGGTCGGGACGGGAAGGTCCACATCCTCGCCGGGTCGACTCCTGCCGCGAGCCGGCTGCTCGTGAGCGACGATCTCGGCGCGACATTCTCCCCGGTCTCGCCGGCTCTGGGGCCGGCCGCGCCAGTGAAAGAGCTGGGCATCGAGAGCTTCTCGCTCGCGGTCGAGGGCGATCGGGCCGTCGTCGTCGGCACTTCGATCGCGCGCACACCGACGGTTCGCGTTGCGCTGCTCTTCGACCTCACGCAGCAGGGCGGTTGGATCGACGGCAGCTCGTTCGAGCCCGAGTACCGCTTGACGCCCCTCGCAGATCCGGGCCTGCCGTCGCCGCAGCCCGGGTTCCTGGCCCGGATGCCACGCGCACCGTCGCCGCTACGCCGGCTGCGCGCTGCCGCTCTGGAGGGTGGTGCGCTGGCTCTGGGAGGAACCGGGCCTTCGGGCCTGACGGCGGTCCCGTGGATGTCGCTCGACTCTGGCGCGACCTGGAGCCGTGGGGAGCTCCTCGCCGTTTCGCCCGCCGATCCCGGTCGGGTCTACGTGCGCCAGGGCGAGACCCTGATGCGGTCGGACGATGGCGGCCAGTCGTTCCTCGGCCTGGGTGTGAGGCTGTCCGATACCGAGGGTCCTGGCTCGCGCCTGGTGGGTGACGCGCTCGATCCGGACGTCGTGTTTGCGCTTTCAGCGCGCGGGATCGACCGGAGCGCGGACGCCGGCCGCTCGTGGCAGCCCCTTCTCGACGGGACGTTTCTCGACCTCGAGGCGGTCGTCGTCGGTGGTGAGGCCCTTGTGGTCGCTCTGGCCGGCGATCACATCGTGCGGTACTCCTCGGAGGGCGGCTCGGGTGAGCAGGCCCTCCCCGAGGGAGTCGTGCCGCAGGCCCTTCACCTCCCGCGGCGTGGCGAAAGCCGCTGGACGATCCAGATCGCGGGTGGCGCGCTGGTCTCGGACGACTTTGGCGGCACGTGGCGCCACGTCGACCTCTCGACCGAGGGTCTCGTCCTGCTCGCCGTCGATGCGCGGGCGAGCTCGCGGAGCGCCTGGGTGCTCTGGGACGGTTTCGAGGGGCTCTACTGGTCGGCGGACGAGGGGAGGACGAGGACCAACCTCGGGCTCGAGGGTGGGCTGGACGGCGGCCCCCTGGTGGTCGACGATCTCGTGGTGGCGGCGATCTCCGGCGATGCCCGTCAGGGCCAGAAGGGGGTCTTCGTCTGGGACCGCAACGACGGCCTTCCCTGCCTCGAAGGCGGAGAGCGGCTCTGCCTGCAGGGAGGCCGGTTCGAAGTGACCGCCCGGTGGCACCTCGGAGCGGGCGGGCCGCGCGTGGCCTCCGCCGCGGGCATCACGCCCGACACGGGCGCCTTCTGGTTCTTCGACCCGGACAACCTCGAGCTCGTGGTCAAGGTGCTCGATGCGTGCGCCGTGAACGGACACTTCTGGGTGTTTGCGGCAGGTCTGACCGACGTGGGCGTCGATCTGGAGGTGCTCGACAGCCGCTCGCTGGAACGGCGGGCTTTTGCTTCGGAGCTCGGCGCGCCGTACCGTCCGGTGCAGGACGTGCGCGCGTTTCGGTGCGCTTTGCCTCGTGGCGATCGCAGGTCGCTATCATCGGTGGCAGGCACGACGAGACCACCAGACTGAGTTCACGAGAGCGACCTCATGCGCACAGACACCGCGAAGCTGGCGCGACCCGCCACCTCCCTGATGCTGATCGGCTGCCTCTGGGGCAGCCTGCTGCTCACTGCCTGCGGCTCGCAGGACGCGGGGAGCTCGGCTGAGACCCCCAACGAGAGCGTGGAGGCGGTCGCCGAGCCGCCGAAGCTCACGGGTGATGAGCTGGCCGCCACGATCGCGCAGGACGTTCTCGTTCTCGATGTGCGGCGGCCAGAAGAGATCGAGCAGTACGGAACAACCGTTGGCTCTCTCAACATCCCGATCGACGAGCTGGAAGCCCGACTCGGGGAGGTCCCCAGGGACAAGCCTGTCCTCACCGCCTGAAACGGCGGTGGACGCGCCGCGCGTGCCGCGGCCCTGTTGATCGACAACGGCTACGAAGTGGTCGGCTACTGCGGTCTGCGCGACTACGACGGTGAGAAGGTCTTCGCGCCCCCAACTCCCCGAGAGGTCTCTCCATGACGGATGCACTCGTCGAGCACGACAACGGTCTCCTCCGGATCACGCTGAACCGTCCCGACACGATGAACGCGATGTCGGCCGAGATGACTCGCATCGCGCACGACGCCCTCATGGACGTGGTGGAGAACGCTTCGGCGCGCGGGGTGCTCCTCACGGGCGCGGGGCGCGGCTTCTGCTCTGGTGCCGATCTTGCGGGCGACGGCCTGGTTGGTGTACGCGGGGGAATCGAAGGCAAGATGATGGCCGGCGTGAATCGCCTCATCCTGGCCGTGCGCGAAGTGCCGGTGCCGGTGGTCGTGGCGCTCAACGGTCCGGCGGCGGGCGCCGGCTGCGGCCTCGCCCTGGCGGGCGACATGATCGTCGCGGCGCGGTCGGCCAAGCTGCTCACGGCGTTCTCGCGCATCGGTGCGGTGCTCGACGGCGGGCTGTCGTGGACGCTCCCTCAGAAGATGGGGCCGGCGCGGGCCATGGGGATGGCCCTGCTGGGAGGAGACGCGATCTCGGCGGAGCAGGCGCTCGAGTGGGGCCTGATCTGGAAGGTGGTCGACGACGACGAGCTCAGCCGGGAGGCCAATTCCCTCGCGCGTCGGCTCGCCGACGGGCCGACCGTGGCTCTCGGCTTGATCAAACGACAGATCGCGCACGGCCAGAACGGCTCCATGGCCGACGCCCTGCGCTTCGAGGCGGCTTGTCAGGGGGAGGCGTTCCGCACCGAAGACTTCGTGGAGGGCGTCCGCGCCTTTCAGGAGGGTAGGGAGGCTCGCTTCAAGGGCGAGTAGACCGCCCGCCGCGGCGCGCCGCTTCCTGCCGCCGGAGCTCGTGCAGACGACGCAGGATCTCGCCGGTGGCGCGGCGTTCCTCCGCGGTGCCCCAGGCCTCCACCGCCGCGGAGAAGAGCTCGAGCTGCATCCAGAGCTCCCGCCGCGGGCGCGTCGAGCGACCGCAGGTGAGCGCCGAGAGCCGCACCGCGGCGGCCCGCAACGCCCGGGCTGCTGGATCCTCCGGCGCACGTTCGCTCCGGTGCCAGACCGCCAGCACCAGCTGGCGCACCAGCGCGTAGGCCTCCCGCCAGGGGGCCTGCTCCGGGGTTTCACCCAGCGACCGGCGGAGCTGCCGCTCGAACGCCTCCACCTCCAGGCTCCGTGCCCGATCTTCGTCGCGCTGCGTCGGTTCAGCGCCGTCTCTCTCCACGTGCTCGCTCTCCCCATGCCCTGTCCGCAGGTGCCGTGCCTGCGGGTGTGCTGCCCCCTTCTCCTGCGCGGGGCGGCAACTCTCGCGTCGCCGTTCTGGCGGTGCCTCCAATGCGCAGCAGCCCATCTCGTGGCCTCCTCTCTGATCCGAAAGACCGCAGATTCGCGGCTCGGTTTCAGCCCGTCTCGACCGTCTCCCGACTGTACGAGACCGCTCCTGACACCCGCATGTCAGCAGTGTGAAGAGATCGCGAGATTGCGCCGAGGCGGCTCTCGGGTGTCCGTTCGGCATCAGAACGAAGGCCCGAAGCCGGCGGCGTCAGGAGACCGGCCGGCGTGTCGTGGGCTTGCCGAGGAGAGCGTCCGAGATGATGCGCAGCTGGATCTCCGACGTGCCTTCGAAGATCTTGGTGAGCCGGGCGTCGCGCCAGTAGCGCTCCACCGCGTGCAGCTTGGTGTAGCCCGCCCCGCCAAAGATCTGCAGGGCCTGTGAGGTCACCCGCTCGGCCATCTCGGAGGCGTGCCACTTCGACATGGACGCGTCGCGGTCCGAGCCGCGTCCCGCGTCGATCTCGGCCGCCACCCAGTGGAGGAGCCGACGGGAGGCTTCGATCTCGGAGGCCATGCGTGCGAGCTTGAAGCGGGTCTCCTGGAAGTCGGAGATCGGATGCCCGAACTGCACACGCTCGTGGGCGTACTCCATCGCGTCTTCGAGGGCGCCGCGTGCGAGACCAATCGCGCGCGCCGCGGTGTGGACCCTGGGCACGGAGAGGCCGGCGAGATCGCGTCTCCGGCCGCCGCCCGCGGCCAGCGCGTCGCGTGCGGCTCCTTCCTCGCCTGGCATCACCCCCACGATGTTCTCCTTGGGGACACGCACCCCCTCGAAGCGCAGCTCCCATGTCTTCCAGCCGAAGTAGCCGATCTTGGGGATGGGTGCGCCCGTGCAGTTCTCCGGAAGCTCCCCGCGCGGCTTCTCGACGGCGATGCTGCGCAGGCCGCGCCCGCCGGCGCCTTCGACACGGCAGAGAACGTTGATCACGTCAGAGCCGTCTGCGAACGTGCACCAGTACTTGTTGCCCGTGATCACCCACTCGTCGCCGTCGAGCGCGGCCTTCGTCTTGATGTTGCCGAAGAGGTCGGAGCCCGCTTCAGGCTCCGAAAGTGCGCCGGCGTGGAGGTAGTCGCCCGCTGCCGCGCGCGCGGTCAGCTCCCGTCGCTTCTCCTCGGGCCAGTTCACCATGTGCATCAGGCTGTTGGCGCGCGCGATGATGCTGGCGCAGCTCATCCAGCCCCGCGAGAGCTCCTCGGTGATCAGGGCGTACTCGAAGACACCGAGGCCCAGGCCACCGTGCTCCTCCGGAATGCGGATGCCGAAGAAGCCCATGTCGGCCATCTTCTGGCGGAGATCCATCGGGATGTCGCCCTGGACCGGGTCGAGCTCGTTCGCCACCGGGGTCACCTCTTTGGCCACGAACTCGCGTGCCACGTCCTGGAGCATCTGTCGCTCCTTCGTCATGTACCCGGAGTTTTCGCTCATGGCTCGTCTCCCGTCGTGCTCGGTGGAGGGGTGGACTCCTGGATGGGCTGTCCGGTGCCGCTCGGGAGGCACTCGGAGAGCGACATCCTGTCAGGGAGGTGAGGCGTTCGCGGCGCGGCGACGAGCCTCAGGTCTCGGCGTGTGCCGCGCGGTGACCCGAACAGCCCGTCGTTTGACCTGAACACGGCTCGCCATGGCCTTCGTGCGGGGGGTACTGTCGGCGCAGAACACGCGCTGGAAGCGATCGGGAGAACAGACATGAAGATGAAGGTCGTCGCTCAGGTGGCACCCGCCGACTCGGCGGCTGCCGAGAGCCACTTCGCCGACAAGCTGGCGTTCGAGACGGACTGCTGGGACGTGCACTACAGCCTCGAGAAAGGCCTGAAAGAGATGGTGCTTCTGGACGTTCGCTCGGCGGAGTGTTTCGCGAGAGGCCACGTCGAAGGAGCCGTTCACCTGCCGCACGCGAAGATCAGCGAAGAGGCGCTGGCGCCATTCGCCGCGGACCAGCTCTTTGTCGTGTACTGCGCGGGCCCTCACTGCAACGGCGCAGACAAGGCGGCCCTGCGCCTCGCGCGCCTCGGTCGGCCGGTGAAGTTGATGATCGGTGGCGCGATCGGATGGCTCGACGAAGGCTTCGACCTGGTCGAGGGAAGCGCCTGAGCTTGGACCCGAGGCTGCACCTTTGACGCCCCTCAGGCTGCTGACGGTGGTGACCTGCGCCGAGCGCCCCGAGGTCACGTCCGACGACGCACTGTTGCTCGAGTGCCTCCCGGACGGCGTGCGGACCGAGGGCGTTCCGTGGTCGGACGACGTCGCGTGGCATGAGGCCGACCTCGTACTCCTGCGATCGTGCTGGGACTACCACCTGCGATGGCAGGAGTTCCGGGCCTGGCTCGAGCAGCTCCAGCGTCAGCGTGTGCCGGTGGCCAACGACGCGCGCATTGTCCTGTGGAACGCGGAGAAGACCTACTTGCGGGAGCTGGAGCGGGTCGGCTGCCACGTTGTTCCCACGGCGTGGCTCACCGGGGCAGAGCTCGAGCGCGACCCGGGCGCGGTGGAGCGCGTCCGTGCTGCCCTCGAGGCCCGCGGATGGGACCGCGCCGTCGCCAAGCCCGTGGTGAGCGCGAGTGGTCTGCACACCTGGACGACTTCGCCCGATGAGATCGGGCGGCAGGAGGAGGTCCTTCGTGCGGCGGCGGCCCACGGCGACCTCATGCTGCAGCCGTTCCTCGAGGAGATCGTGCAGGACGGCGAGTGGTCGCTCTTGTTCTTCGACGGCGAGTTCAGTCACGGTGTGCGCAAGCGCGCGCGTCCCGGCGACTTCCGCGTGCAGTCGGATTTCGGCGGAACGGCTGCGCTCGAAGACGCGCCGCCG
The DNA here is from genome assembly GCA_965223385.1 of Candidatus Multivoraceae bacterium. Classification (GTDB taxonomy): domain Bacteria; phylum Acidobacteriota; class Thermoanaerobaculia; order Multivoradales; family Multivoraceae; genus JBCCLJ01. The sequence continues at coordinate 368,409 of CBDCWR010000006.1, forward strand.
CAGCTCGTGGAGGACGCGCGGGGCGTCCTCGAGCTGGCGCGGTCCGCGTGTGGTGTCTCCGAGGCTCCGCTGTTCGCGCGCATCGACGGCGTCGAGCGCGGCGGACGCCTGCTGCTGGTGGAGGCGGAGCTCATCGAGCCGGAGCTCTTTCTGGCGCTGTCTCCCGAAGCCCCTCGCCGGTTCGCGGAGGCTCTGTGTCGCAGAATGGTGTGAGTTCCGCGTGAGTCGACGCCGCGCGACGGGCCCTGGCCGCGTGGTGGCCACCATGCCGGGACCCGCGCCCGTCATGGTCCCTCGACCCGATCGTCCGTCGATCCACCGCGTGGTGGCCCTCGTCTACGACGGGCTGACGATGTTCGAGTTCAGCATCCTCACGGAGGTGTTTGGACGGCCACGCCCCGAGCTCACGGTGCCCTGGTACGGCTTCGAGGTTTGCGCCGTCGAGCCCGGACCGCTGCGGACCGACGGTGGCCTGGGGCTCTCCGCGCCCGAGAACTGGGAGGCGGTCGCGGCCGCCGACACCCTCGTCGTGCCCGGGTGGCGCGATGCCCGCCAGGCGCCGCCGGTCGCCATGCTGGAGGCGCTCCGTGCCGCGGAGAGGGCTGGTCGGCGTGTCGTTTCGATCTGCTCCGGAGTCTTTCCCGTCGCTGCAGCCGGGCTCCTCGATGGCCGTCGTGCGACGACGCACTGGCGCTACGCCGATCTCCTGCGCGAGATGCACCCCGAGGTCCACGTGAACGAAGACGTTCTCTACGTTGCCGACGGTCGCGTGTTCACCTCTGCAGGCAGCGCGGCAGGCATCGACCTGTGCCTCCACCTCGTGCGGCTCGACCACGGGCCTGCCGTGGCGAACCACGTGGCGCGCCGCCTGGTGATGCCGGCCCACCGCGACGGGGGGCAACGGCAGTTCATTCCTGCGCCGGTCGCCGATGACGAGCGCGAGCCTTTCGCGGACCTCCTCGAGTGGATCGACGCGCATCTCCGGGAGACCATCAGCGCGGAGGCGCTGGGGGAGCGCGCGCACATGAGCCTCCGCACCTTGACGCGGAGGTTCCGGGAGCGCACGGGCATGTCGCCGCTGCGTTATGTGCGGGCACGCCGCGTCGAGGCGGCGCGTGTACTTCTCGAAGAGACGTCGTGGACCCTCGAGCGCATCGCCCACCAGGTGGGGTTCTCGTCGGCCCAGATCCTGCGGCGCCACTTCGTGCAGGTCGTCGGAACGAGCCCGAGTCGGTATCGGGCCGGAGCCCGGGACATGACCCGCGGGTAGAGAGTGCGCTGGTAGATTTGGCGTTCCGTCTCCGTCACCTCGGGCGACGCGACTCCACAGGAGCACTCCTCATGGCGCCTACGACGACCTCCACAGACCCCGCCACGTCTCGGCACGTCGTCTACACGGTCTGCGACATCGGCTGCCAGCTGCGAGCCGAAGCCGGGGGCCGGCTCGTGAGGCTCGAGGAGGCGCCGGACCTCCCGGCGTCGGTCGGGCCTGGAAGCCCTCCCTTGGAAGGCTGACCTGCGGATGCTCTCTCCGGCGAGCAGGTGGACGAACGGCAGCGAGGTCTATCGCTTCGCGGGCGCCGCGGATCTCGCCGGCATCCAGGAGATGCTGGCCGACCCGGAAGTCGGGCGCTGGCTGTGGTTCACGCCGCTGCCGCCCAGCGAGGTCGAGGCCTTCTTCACCCCCTACTTCGAAGCCCACGAGGCGGCTTTGTCCGAAGGTCGGCTCCCCGAATCGTCCGTCTTCGCCGTCTCCGACCCCGCCGGCCGTTTCCTCGGGCAGGGAGCTGTCGTCGCCGTCGCCGGCAGCCCCGGAAACTACGAGATCGGCTTCCAGCTCTGCCAGCATGCGTGGGGGCGCGGCGTCGGCACCCGTCTGTCCCGGTTCCTGGTGGCGTTCGCCGTGACGCAGTACGACGCCTTTCGTGTCCAGGGCTCGTGTCTCGAGGGCAACGTCGCCTCACGCAAGCTGCTGGAAGGCGTCGGCCTCCTCTACGAAGGGAGGCGGACGGGCTATCGCCTCAAGGAGGGGCACCGCCACGACGAGCTCGAGTTCGGAGCGTTGGCCGCCGAGCTGAGCACCGAGCTGATGGAGACCGCCACCAAGGAGGTGGGCCTGACCACCGATCCGTCGGGCTCCGAACCCCACCGTGGAGATCCCTCATGAGCCAGAGTGCGTCGAGCACCCAGCGATCGGCAGCGTTTGTCGTCCTCGCGCTTGCGGTCGCCGCTGCCCTCGTGTGGGCGTTCGTGGGTCGTGGAGCGAAGCTGCAGGTGGCTCCGGAGCCTCTCGTGCGCAACGCGGTTCCCATGTGGTCGGCCGACGCCGCGGCGCCTGCGGCAGGCCTCGCGCCGCGGAACATCATTCTCTTCGTGGCGGACGGCTTCGGCTTCGCCCACCTCACCGCTGCCCGCGCTGCGCAGCACGGCATCGACGGCGAAGGAGTCTGGGACCGCTTCGAAGCGTCGAGCTGGCAGAGGGCCCATCCCGCGACGGGGCTGCTCACCGACTCCGCCGCCTCGGCGACGGCCATGTCGACGGGCCACGCCACCTTCAACGGCGCGGTCGGCGTGGGCCCCGAGGGCCAGGCGTTGCTCACGCTGCTCGAGGTGGCGCAGGAGCTCGGCCACCAGACCGGCGTGGTCACCGACTCGTACGTGTGGGACGCGACGCCCGCCGCTTTTGCCGCCCATGTGAGCGACCGCGACGAATCGGCGGAGATTCTCCGCCAGCTGGGTCGCTCGCAGCTCGACGTGCTGATGGGTGAGCTCGAGGATCTCGGCGAAGACGGCAACCCCGAGTGGGACGAGAGCGTGGCGCTGCTCGCCGAGAGTTTTGCGGTGTCGGGCCCCGAGCCTTCGGCTCTGGAGGAGGTGCGGTTGCAGCCGTCCGGAACACAGGTGGTGGCGCTCTTCGAAGAGGACCAGGTCACCGATCTCGAGTCGTCTCCCACGCTGCCGGCCATGGTGGACGTGGCGCTGGAGCGTCTCAGGGTGAGCGGCGGTCCCTTTGCGCTGGTCGTCGAGAGCGAAGAGTGCGACTCCGCCTCCCACAACAACGACTTTCCGCGCGTGCTGCGCGGGCTGGCTGCAATCGAGCAGACCCTCGGGCTCCTCCTCGACTTCGCGGAGGCGCGTGGCGACACCCTGGTCGTCTTCACCGCCGACCACGAGACCGGCGCACTCGCAATCACCACCGACCCTTCCAATCTCGCGCTCGCCGCCCTGTGGGGATCCGACGGTCACTCGGCCGCACCGGTTCCCGTGCTCGCCTACGGTCCGGGCGCAAACACGTTCACCATGCCGCGAGCGAACTGGCAGCTCGGGCGTGACCTGCACGCGCTGCTTCGCGGGGGTGCCGCCTCCGACGCGGTCGTCGAGGCCGAGCCACGGGAGTAGCGCCCGACGCTTCGGCTCAGCTCTTGTCGACGACGGCGATCGCCTCGACCTCCATCAGGATGCTGGGCTGGAAGAGCGACGTCACGCCGAGGAGTGTGTTTGCGGGCGGGTGGTTGCGGTCGCTGAACAGGTTGCCGAAGCCGGCGAACGCGTCCGGGATCTTGTCCGGGGTGTAGTCGACGATGTAGGTCGTGAGCTTCACGACGTCTCCCGCCTCCGCGCCGGCCTGCTTCAGGCGCTTCTCGAGGTTCGCGAACACCTCGATCGACTGCGACTTGAGATCTTCCGCCTGACTCGTCTGGCCGGAGATGTACACGGTGCGGACTCCGTTCGCCTCCACGGCGATCGCCTGGGTGAACCCGGCCTGCTCGACGTCGATGTACTCGCGCTTCATGAGTGTGCTCCTCGTGGTTGGTTGCAGGCAGTCTACGCGCGCTGGGCATCGCTCGCGGACGCCGCGCCGTCACTCGTCCCATGAACATCGGCCAATCGCTATTTCTCGATACGATGAGGATGCTCCGACGACCGGGAGCACGTTCTCTTCCCTTCTCTTCTCCTGCCCGGAGGTTCTCCCATGATTCACGTGATCGTCCGTGTCGCCGTGTTTGGCCTGCTTCTGATCGGCGCCCGCGAGTTTCTGGAGTCGCGCGCGGCCAAGACGCTCGAGGTGGCCCAGGAGCAGCATCAGGACGAGCAGCACGCCGAAGCCCTCGACACCCTCCGGTCGCTCGACAGTTGGCTCTCTTGGACCCGAGCGGGCGCCGAAGGTGACGTTCTGCGTGACCAGGTGCGCGACGCCCTGAACCAGGACCGGCGGCGCGCCGAGCAGGACGCGCAGTGGGATCGCCAGATGGCGGAGATGGATCGCCACGCGAAGGAGCGCGACGAGCGCATCGAGCGCGACCGCCAGCACGAGCGCTACTACGCGGGGCTCGACGAGTCGCGTCGCAAGGCCGACCAGGAGCGGGAGATGCGCAAGTCGCGGGAGGCCGCCGAGCGGATCAACCGCAACAACGAGCGCGCGCTGCGCAACGCGGCCCGCAGCCGCAACTGAGGCCGACTCTCAGGGTCAGTCGAGCGACTCGCGGGAGTCTTCCAGCGCTACAGTCCACTGCGCTTCGACACCCAGACGTGAGCTCCACTCCTCGATGTAGCGCGTGTCGATCTCTCGGCTGGTTCGGAGCACTCCGGCGATGTCTCGGAGGTGCTTCTCGGAGCCACCGTCACGGTAGTACTGCAGCTTCTTGAGAATGACGTCCTCGGGCGACGCGAACGGCAGTCGTGTGCCTGTTCCAATGTCCAGACGACGGGTGCGCTCGAAGCGACTCTCGTTGAAGGTGGAGGCTTCTGCGACCATGAAGTCGACCTTCAAGCCCGAGTGAGGGTGGATCAGATTGAAGCTCGACCTGCGGTGAAGGGCGTTCACGACCGATTCGCGAGCCAGGTAGAAGTCCTCGGCATCGAAGGCACCGACCAGAGCTTCTACCTTGCCGGCCTCGAGCCGCACCACGAGATCGATGTCGTTGGTGAAGCGAGGCTCACCGTACGCGATCGTGGCCATTGAGCCGGTCACGAAGTAGGGGACCTCGAGCTCTTCCAACTTCGCCGCGACGACTTGCAGGAGCTCACCAGGATCCATGGGCTAGCCGTCGCGCGGTCTCCGCCTCGACCTGAGTCACGCTCCAATCGGTGTGCTGTCGCTGGACTTGAGCGCGAATCATCCTGCGCGCATGCCGCCACATCCCAAACGCGATCTCGAGGCGCTGAGCGGGCGTCTTGGTGCGGAGCATCTCGGCCATTTCGGCCGACACTCGACGCTCTTCGATGACCCGCTCCATGACTCGAGATTGTACGGGAGTACCTGACTTGTCGAGCTTCTGTTCCCCCGCCCCTAGGCCGAAGCGTCGTCGTCGCCTCCTCGCCAGCGCTCGAGCCGGTCGAGACTTCCGAGGAAGGGCTTGAGCGCGAGGAAGAGCAGCACGGCGGCGACCAGGTGCGCGGTGGACGGCACCACGAGCAGGGAGTAGCGCACCCCTTCGTCCGAGCGGAAGACGTACTGCGTGAGCAGCGACGGGATGTAGGGGCCGAGGCCGATGCCGCACATGTTGATGATGAAGAGATAAGCCGCCGACGCCTGCCCGCGCATGCGGTTCGGCATGATCTCCTGGATTGCGGCCGGGCCCACCCCCCAGGGCATGGCGGCAATGGTGTTGGCGATCGCGAGGAAGGTGAAGCCGAGCACCACGTTGTTCATCAGCGGGAACGCCAGGCCAAACGGGAACCAGGCCACGCAGGAGATGAGCCCCACCATCGTCTTGTTGTTGCGCACGCCGCGCTCGAGGAGGTAGTCGGCGAGCCAACCGCCGAAGAGCACCCCGATCGTGCCGCCGACGATCTGGATGACGCCCGAGATCATGCCGATCTGAGAGAGCGGCATGTCGAAGTTGCGGTGAAAGTGGCTCGGGTACCAGGCGCCCGAGCCGTACCCGGAGAACGAGAGCAGCGCGAAGCCGAAACTGTGGCACAGGATGGTGCGCTTGTTGCGCGACATGTAGCGCATGGTCTCGCGCCAGTCGGTGCTGCTTCCTGCCTGAGTCTCCTTCTTGGTGCCGCGCCGGAGTGGCTCCGGGATGGTGAGCAGGAGGATCGACAGCGGAATGGTGGGCAGCGCGACGAAGAGGAACACCACCTGCCACGAGTAGATGCTGTGCTCGATCACCGGCACGGTGACGCTCTCGCGCCCTTCGGTGAAGCCGATCACGACGCCTCCGAGGAACCGCGCGAGGCCTGCCCCGAGGAAGATGCCCATGCCGTAGGTGCTGAGGGCCCGCGCCAGCTTGTTGCGCGGAAACAGGTCGGTGATCATCGAGTAGGCGGCGGGCGAGAGCGACGCCTCGCCGACACCGAGTCCGATGCGCAGCGCCAGGAACTGACGGAAGTTCACGATGAACGCGCAGGCCACCGACATGGCGCTCCACATGAACTGGCCGAAGAAAATGAGCCAGCGCCGGCTCATGACGTCGGCGAGTCGCCCGAGCGGCAGCCCGGCCAGGATGTAGAAGATGGCGAAAGCCGGGCCCATGAGGAGGCCCATCTGGCTCTCGCTGATGTCGAGGGTGCCGCGGATCGGATCGACGAGCAGACTGAGGACCGAGCGGTCGAGGAACGAGTTGACGTAGATCAACATCAGCACCGCGACCACGTACCAGGCGTGGCGTGGGCGTGGGTAGGGGGTGGGGCTGTCCTCGGTGGCCGTGCCGGTCGGACCCTGCGGGGTCGTCCGGATCTCGTGCGTCGCCAGGCTCGGTCAAGCAAGCTCTCCCTTGCTCGTTCTGTACGGGGTGAAGGCGGGCAGTATGGCAGAGCGGCCGGTAGGCGCCGCGCCTGAGGTGCGGGAATCGAGGGAGCGTTGCCCGAGCTTCGGCGGCTTCGGGCCATCGGCTACGATGCCCGGCATGGTCCAAGTGCAGAAAAGTCCCAAGGTCTACGACGTGGTCGTCATCGGCTCGGGGGCCGGCGGCGGGACGGCCGTGCAGGTCCTCACACAGCTCGGCGTGGAGGTGGCGCTGCTCGAGGCCGGGCCATCGCTCAATCCGCGGCGCGACTTCAAAGAGCACATGTGGCCGTGGGAGGTGGAGCATAGGGGCGCCTACGAGGACGCGGCCGCCTACTTCGACCCCGACACCCGCTCCTACTTCGGCGCGCCCGCGAGCTTCTGGAACGACGACGACGAACCGTTCACCGTGGCGGACGGCGACGACTTCTGGTGGTTCCGCTCGCGCATCCTCGGTGGGCGCACGAATCACTGGGGCCGGATCTCGCTTCGTTTCTCCGACTACGACTTCACGCCGTACTCCTTGGACGGCCTGGGCACGGACTGGCCCATCCGGTACGAGGACGTGGCGCCCTACTACGACAAGGTGGAGCGCTACATCGGTGTGACGGGGAGCCAGGAGGGCCTGCGCACCGCGCCCGACGGGGTGTTCCAGCCGTGCCCGCCACCGAAGGTGCACGAGCTGCTTCATCCAGAAGTCGTGCGAGAACCTCGGCATTCCGTGCATCCCGAACCGTCGCGCGGTGAACACGCTGCGCACCAACGGGCGCGCCGCGTGCCACTACTGCGGGCAGTGCTGGCGCGGCTGCAGGTCGGCATCGAACTACGCGTCGAGCAACGTGCAGATCCTGCCGGCGCTCGAGACCGGGAAGCTCGAGCTGCGCACCGGGGCGATGGCGCGCGAGATCGTCACCGACGAGAACAACCGCGTCACAGCGGTCTCCTACGTCGACAAGGAGACGCGCACCGAACAGCAGATCCGCTGCCGCAACGTCATCGTGGCCGCGAGCGCCTGTGAGTCGACGCGGCTGCTGCTGAACTCGAAGTCGCAGCGCAACCCACGTGGTCTCGCCAACGGCTCCGGCGTGCTCGGTCGCTACCTCATGGACACGGTGGGTTTTGGCCTCTACGGGCACGTTCCGGCGCTCGAAGGCATGCCGCGCTACAACACCGACGGTATGGGGGGTGCGCACCTCTACATGCCGTGGTGGGAGTACGACAAGAAGAACAAGGAGTTCCCGCGCGGCTACCACCTGGAGATCGGGGGCGGCTACGGCATGCCCGGGCTCGGGTCCATGCAGAGCATCGTCTCCCGCACCGGTGGCGGCTACGGCAGAGACCTCAAGCGCAGGATCCGCGAGAAGTACGGCACGTACATCTCGCTGGCCGGGCGCGGCGAGATGATCCCCAACCACATGAGCTACTGCGAGATCGACCCCGAGAAGGTCGACGCCTGGGGGATCCCGGTACTGCGCTTCCACTTCCAGTGGAGCGACTACGAGTGGAAGCAGGCGCGACACATGGAGCGCACCATCAAAGACATCATCGAAGGGATGGGCGGCACGGTCGGCGGCCTGTCGAGCCCGGGCCGTGAGCGGCACGGCATCTCCGTGGGGGGCTCCATCATCCACGAGCTGGGCACCGCGCGCATGGGGAGCGACCCGCGCACGTCGGTGGTCAACGGCTGGGGCCAGGCGCACGAGGTGCCCAACCTGTTCATCTCCGACGCCGCGCCGTTCGTGTCGAACCCCGACAAGAACCCGACGCTCACCATCATGGCGCTCGCCTGGCGCACCGCCGAGCGCATTGCCGAGCAGATGAAGAGGGGAGAGGCCTGATGTCTCGCAAGCCGCAGCCGTCAGAGGCCTCGCACATGACTCCAGGGTCGGAAAGGGCGCAGGCACGGCAGGAAAGCCGCATCGACGAGACACAGTCCAGCGACGGTGACACCCGTGCTGGAATGAACCGTCGCGAGGCGATTCAGGCCGCGGCCGTGGCGGTCACCGCTGCCGGCACGGGAGCTCTTGCGAGCGGCGGCCTGCAGCCGGCGGCCGCGGCGGCGGTCCACCAGGTCGTGCAGCCGCAGCTCGAGCTGGGGAACTACGACGTGAAGGCGTTCGAGCCCCACGAGTGGGAGCTGCTGCGCAGGATGGCCGTGCTGATCTTGCCTGCCGACGAGCACTCGGGGTCGGCGCTCGACGCCGGCGCGCCCGAGTTCATCGATCTTCTCGCTTCGAACAACGAGGAGCTCCTGCGCATCCTGACCTCGGGCATGTTGTGGCTCGAGCACGAGATGAACGATCGCCACGGAGCGGGGTTCGTCGCCTGCTCCGAGGAGCAGCAGCACGAGATGCTCGGCGCCCTCGGGCGGAAGATCGAGCCGGCCGACCCCGGCTACTCCGGTCTGGTGGAGTCGGAGGAGTACCTGGGCTTTCGCGACTACACCACCGAGGCGTGGAACGAGCTCGCCCCAGGAGTGCAGTTCTTCGCCTGGGTGAGGCGACTCGTCGTCGATGCCTTCTACTCGAGCCCCGAAGGCGTCAAGGATGTCGGCTACGTGGGCAACGAGTTCCTGCGCACCTATGAGGTGCCGCAGGAGGCGATCGACCATGCGCTGCGCAAGAGCGGGCTCTGAACCGGAGATCCGAGCTGAGCGAGACGGGTCGACCCAGCTTCGAAACCTCGAGGAGAATCCGTGAGCTTCAAGATCGGCATCCACACTGGCCCGCAGGACATCGAGATGGACGAGCTGCTGCGGCTCTGGAAGCGGGCCGACGAGGCTGGCTTCCACTGGATCTCCGTGTGGGATCACTTCTACTCGAACCCGCTGCAGTCGCGCGAGAACCCCTGCTTCGAAGGTGTCGCCTCCATGGCTGCGCTCGCGGCAACGACGAAGAACGTGCGCGTCGGCTGCCTGGTGTTCTGTGCGCTCTTTCGCACGCCGGGCCTGCTGGCCAAGGCGGCAGTCACCATCGACCATCTCTCCGGGGGCCGCTGCGAGCTGGGCATCGGTGCAGGATGGTTCCAGGAGGAGTTCGAGGACTTCGGCTACGACTTTCCGCCGCTGGGGCGCCGGATCGACCAGCTCGAAGAGGCGCTGCAGGTGACGCGCAGCCTGCTGCACGACGACGAGACGAGCTTCGAGGGTGAGTTCTACCGGCTCGACGGCGCGGTCTGTGCCCCCAAGCCCGTCAACCCGAACCTGCGGATCTGGGTCGGCGGCCGCGGCAAGACGCGCACTCCGAGCCTTGCCGCGCGCTACGGCGACGGCTTCAACATGCCCTACCTGCCCCCGAACGAGGTGGCGGACCGCCTGGCGACGCTGCACCGGATGTGCGAAGAGCACGGCCGTGACCCGGCGGAGATCGAGACCAGCGTCAACGTCGGCTTCTACATGGACGGTGCCCGCAAAGCCGACGACCCTCCGGGCCACCTTGCGGCCGGTTCGCTGGTCGGGAGCACGCAGCAGGTCGTGGACCGCGTGGGGGAGTACGTCCGTTCCGGGGTCGGCGGCCTCAACCTCGCCTTCCGTCCGCCTCTGGACAACGATGCTTTCGAGGCCTTCATCGAGTCGGTGCTGCCCGAGTTTCAAGGCTCCTGAGGGTCCTGGCCGGCCCGCGTGGGAGGCCGGGACTGGGGTATAGTGCGGGGTTCTCGGGGTGCCACGGGGGGTGGCGTCCGTGTTGATTTCCCTTGAAAGGCCCAGGGATCCATGACCGTCGAGCTCACGACACGTCCTTTTCCCGAATACCTGCAGCCGACGACCACGCGCCCCGCGCGCGTGTGTATCGTGCGGCCGCCCACCTTGACGTCCGTCGGCGCCGTTGGCCAGGACGCGGTTCCACCGATCGGTCCCGCGTACATCACCGGCTCCCTCGAGGCGGCCGGCCACGACGTCTCGGCCGTCGACGCGGTGGGCGAGGCGCTCGACCAGTACACGAAGCTCGAAGGGCACGAGAACGTGCTCGTGCACGGGCTCCTCGGCGACCAGATCGTCGAGCGCATCCCGAAGGACACGGAGATCATCGGCGTCTCCACGATGTTCTCCGTGGAGTGGCCCATCACGAAGCCGATCATCGATGACCTTCGCGAGGGCTTCCCGAACGCGCTGATCGTGGTCGGAGGCGAGCACATCACGGCGGCTCCCGAGTTCTCGCTCGACAGCTGTGAGGCCATCGACGTCGGCGTTCTCGGCGAAGGCGAAGAGACGATGCTCGATCTGGTCGAGGCGCACCTCAGCGGTCGCGACCTCGAAACGGTCGGGAGCATCATCTATCGCAAGGACGGCGTTCCCACGCGCACGCCGACGCGCGGTCGCATCCGCGCCATCGACAGCATCCCCCGCCCGTCCTGGGATCACTGGCCCGCCGACAACTACATCGACAAGGAGCTGACCCACGGCGTCAACATGGGGCGCTGCATGCCCATCCTGGCGAGCCGCGGCTGCCCCTACCAGTGCACGTTCTGCTCCAGTCCGCAGATGTGGACGACCCTGTGGAAGGCGCGCGAGCCCGAAGACGTCATCGACGAGATGAAGTTCTACATGGAGCGCTACGGCGCGACGAACTTCGACTTCTACGACTTGACTGCGATCGTCAAGAAGCAGTGGATCCTCGACTTCTGCGAGCTGCTCGAGAAGGAGGGCCTCGACATCACCTGGCAGCTGCCGTCCGGAACGCGCAGCGAGGCCATCGACGAGGAGGTCGTGGAGCTGCTCTATCGCTCCGGCTGCCGGAGCATGAACTACGCACCGGAGAGCGGCTCGCCCGAAGAGCTCAAACGCATCAAGAAGAAGGTCAAGGTCGACCGGATGATCGACTCGATGCGCAGCGCCCACAAGGCCGGCGTTCAGATCAAGGTCAACTTCATCTTCGGCCTGCCGGGTGAGACCTGGCAGGACGTGCGCAACACGTTCAAGTTCTTTGCGCGGCTGGCGTGGGTCGGGGTCGACGACATCGCGTGCTTCCCGTACTCGCCGTACCCCGGCACGGAGCTCTTCGACCAGCTCGTCGAAGACGGCACGATCACGGTCGACGAGGACTACTTCATCAGCCTGCTCGGCTACACGGACATTCCGAACAGCGTGTCGTACTCCGAGTTCATCTCGTCGCGTCAGCTGGCGCTGCTCAACATGTCGGGCATGGCCTTCTTCTACACCCTCAACTTCCTGTTCCGCCCCTGGCGTGCCGTGAAGTTCGTCGGGGGGGCGCTCTTCGGAAGGAACTCGTCCAAGCTGACGATGGCTCTCTCGAACACGCGCCCGAAGCGCAAGGCCAACGAGATGATGAAGAAGACGCAGCAGAAGACGGTCAACATCGCCTCCTGACGGCGCTCGTTGGATCCGAGCTGTGTCGGCACGTGAGGGCGGCGACGGAGGGGCCGCTCAGGAGACGCCTACGCTGAGCCGCGCCGAGGCCCAGAGGCTCGTCGCCGTTCTCCTGATCGCGTCCCTGCCCGCGGCGCTCGCGGCGAGCACCACGCGTCGCGTGCTCGGGCTGCTGCCCGAAATCGACACCTCGGCCGCCTACCTGCCCCTGATGCGCCCGCTGCTGCTCTACGTGGAGCTGCCGCTGGTTCTTGCCTCCTCCGTGGTGGCGGTGATGGCGCCGGGCCTCCTTCTGGTGGCGGCGGCGGGCCGCGCTGGCGCCGTGTACCGGTGGATCATGGAAGGCTTCGTGGCGAGCTTCGGACTCGTCTCTGTGGTCATGGTGATCGCGCAGGCGGTCTTGGGGCGGCCAATCGGTAGCCCTGGCTTCGTGCTCGGGGCGCTCCTGCCGCTGACGGCGGCGGCGGGGATCTGGCTGGTTGTCCGCGCCCGCGCGATCGAGCTGCCTCGCGCCGATGTCGGCGGTCTGCGCACGGCTCTGGTCTGTTGCCTCCTGGTCCCGGTGCTGTTTGCGCTGGCGCTCCTTCCGAAGTTCTTCTGGGAGGCGCTCAACGGCGACGGAGCCCACGCCTACGAGTCGGCTCGGATGCTGCTGCACCAGGCCCTGCCGTTCTGGACTCCCGAGGCCGGCATCATCGGCAACTGGCCCGGAATCAACGGCTTGACCCTCTCCTACGTGCAGGCCTGGTTCCTGCAGATCTACGGACCAACCGAGGCTGCGGTCCGCGTGCCGGTGGTCCTCTTTCTGGGCGTGCTGCTCGCCGGCATGATGGACTGCATCGTGACGCGACGCGAGGCCGCGACGAGCCCACTGGAGCACGTGCTCGTCTGGGGCTCGCTCCTCGGCTATGCGCTCGTGATGAGCTACAGCGCCACCTACAACCCGTACTCTGCAGACGTGGCGATGCCCGCGACGCACGATTCGCTGGTGATGATCTTCCTGTTTGGTGCGGCTGCGGCCTGGCTCCGTGAAGAGAGGCGCTGGATGTTCGTGTGGGTGATGCTGGCACTCATGACTTCACCGGCGGCGCTGCCGGTGCTCGCGGGCTTGATCGGTGGGCTTTTCCTCAGCCGCTGGCCGCTGGCCTGGGGCTCGGCCTTCGGGCACGGGCTGGCGCTGCTCGGCTGCCTCGCGGTCCTCGCGCTGCTTCCCGAGCTTCTGGTCAGGCTCGGGTCTCCGGTGCCGGGGGGTGAGCACGGAACGGCGCTGTTGGAGCGGTTCGAGCTTCTCGCCATTGCCGACCTCGAGAGGTTCTGGTTCGCCTTCCTTCCCTGCGGCATCTACCCGGTGGTGGGCCTTCTCGCGTGGCGCCAGGCGGACCGCGGTGCACGGGTGCTGGCGGTGGCGTCGGTCTTCGTCTTCGGCGTGTACTACGTTCTCTCGAAGACCTCGCTGCACTACTTCGTGCCGGCGATGCTGCTGCCGGTCGTCGTGTTCTGGCGCACCTTCCCGGCCCGGCATCTGGGACGCACGGCGCAGCTGGGCGTGGCCGCCGGGTGCCTGGTTGCCATCACGCTCGCCACCCCGCAGTCGGCGGGCATCTACACGGCGCCGCGCGACCTGGGCGCGCGCATCGACGCGAGCGGAGTGCGCGGCTACGGACAGCTCGACCACGCGTCGATCGCGACGTCGGAGCTTCTCGGCGAGCTGTTTGCCCTGGACGCCGACGTCGGTGTGCCAGACAAGCTCTACGGCGACTCGCCTCTCGCCTGGAACTACTACGCCCACGTCGCGCAGCCGCGGGGGCCCTTCGACTACCTCCTCGTCTCCGAGGGGGTCGAAGCGTCGTCCGAGTACGAGCTGGTGCACGAAGACCAGCGCGGCGCGGTGTACGTACGCAGCCGCGCCGTGTGGGAGCGCGACCGTGCCATGCAGCCCACGACATCGCGCGGGCGCGAGCTCTTTCAGATCGACCGCGACGAGCTGTTCCTGCGCGGCGCCGCGTGGTCCCGGTTTGGTCTCGTGAGCCCGAAGCGCGAGATCCTGCAGCTGCTGGGCCGCGATCCGGACGAATAGCGGCGATCACGAGGCGTGTGCCTGCGGGGAATTGCGCCATGGGAGGATGGACCAAGTTCCCGACACTGCTGGATGAGGAGAGCGCCGTGACTCCGATGCGCAGACGTGAGTTCCTGAAGACCGTGGGAGCCGCAACGGCGGGCGTTGCCGCGGCGCGGACACTCGAGGGCCAGCCGGCGAGGCCCGAGCGACCCAACGTGGTCTTCATCCTCGCCGACGACATGGGATTCGGCGACATCTCGAGTCTCAACCCGCAGTCGAAGATTCCGACCGCGAACATCGATCGGATCACACGGGCGGGCCGCTACTTCACGGACGCCCACTCGCCGTCGGCGCTGTGCACGCCGACCCGCTACGGGGTCCTCACGGGCCGGTACTGCTTCCGCACGCGGGTGAAGAGCAGTGTGCTCTGGGGCTTCAGCCGCCACCTCATCGAGCCGGAGCGCATCACCGTCGCGTCGCTGCTCAAGAGCGTCGGCTACCACACGGCGTGCATCGGCAAGTGGCACCTGGGCATGGACATGCCGGCCGTCGGCGGTGACTTCGGCCAGCCGCACGAAGTGGTGGATCGCCGCGCCTTCATCGGCGACGTCGACTGGCGCGGCGTCATCGAGAACGGGCCGTTGGCCAACGGCTTCGACGAGTACTACGGCATCCCGGCCTCGCTCGACATGTATCCCTACATCTGGATCGAAGGAGATCGCTTCGTCGGCGAGTGCACCGCCGAGATGGACCTCCTGTTCATGACGCAGGAGTCGAGGGAGCGGGAGATCGGCGACAACGTGGGCCCCGCAGAGCCGTCGTTCGTGGCCGAAGAGGTCATGCCGCGCATCGTGCAGCGAACCGTCGACACCATCGGTCGGCAGTCGAAGGACGAGCCCTTCTTCATCTACATGTCGTTGACCGCGCCGCACATCCCGATCGTGCCGTCGGAGCCCTTCCGGGGGCGCAGCGAGATCGGGCCCTACGGCGACTTCTGCATCGAGGTCGACGACGGAGTGGGCCGGGTTCTCGACGCCCTGGAGCAGCACGGCCTCTCCGACGACACCCTCGTCGTGTTCACCTCCGACAACGGCTGCGCGCCGTACATCGGTGTGCCCGAGATGAACGCCGAGGGCCACTATCCGAGCTACATCTACCGCGGCTACAAGGCGGACATCTACGAGGGGGGCCATCGCATTCCTTTCATCGCCCAGTGGCCAGGGCGCATTCCGGCCTCGACGCGGTCCGACGAGATCATCTCGCTGACCGATCTCCTGGCAACGTGCGCAGCGATCACCGGTGCGGACCTGCCGCTGAGCGCCGGAGAAGACAGCGTCGACATCTCTCCCGCGCTGCTGGGGCTGCCGTACGAACGGCCCCTCCGCGAGGCGGCGGTGCAGCAGGCGGCCGACGGCTCGTACTCGATCCGCCAAGGGCGGTGGAAGTTCGAGGACACTCCCAGCTCGGGCGGCTACTACCGGACGTCGCGCGAGGACGCCGCGGCGCAGGGCCTCCCGCCGACGCAGCTCTACGATCTGGAGAGTGACATCTCGGAGCGACGCAACGTCGTGGAGGAGTACCCCGAGGTGGCGGAGCGCCTGAAGGCATTGCTGGAGCAGACCAAGGAGCGCGACCGCAGCGCACCGCCACTCGGCGCTTGACGCCTCATCCGGCCAGCTTGTCGAGCTCGGCGCGGACCTCGAGAACGAGGTCGTGGTCTTCCGGCAGAGCGCGTTCGCGCACGGCCAGGGCCTGCGCCAGCCACTCGCGCGCCAGAGCGGTCTCGCCCGCGGTTGCTTCCACCCGCCCGAGCCCGAGATACGAGTAGCTCAGGTCGAGGTGCTGCTCCGGGAGCGCTGCCTGGCGCAGCTCCAGAGACTCCTGGAACGTCGCGCGTGCGGCGTCGAGCTGACCGGCCTCGTGCTGGACCGATCCGATGTTCGAGAGCACGGTGGCCGTGACCGGGTGGCTCGCCCCGAACAGGCTCCGCGCGAGGTCGAGGCCCTCCCGCAGGTACTGCTCGGCGGCGTCGAGCTCCTGCAGCCTCTGCAGCAGGCGGCCGAGGTTGTTGAGGGAGTTCAGCCGTCGCGGGTCCTGGGCTGAGAGGGACTCGTTTCGAATTCTGAGCGCCTCCTCGAACGCTGGCCGAGCTTCGCTCAGCCGGCCGAGATCCTGCAGCGCCAGACCCAGGTTGTCGAGCGACTGCGCCAGCTCGGGGTGGCTGGGTGCGAGCAGCTCGCGACGGAGCGCAACGGAGCGCGAGAGCTCACGCTCCGCCGCGTCGAGGTCGCCGGCGCGATACAGCGTGAGCCCGAGGTTGTTGATCATGGTCGCAACCCGTGGGTGGCGCTCGCCAATCGACGTCTGGTACTTCGCGAGCGCGTCGCGGTAGAGGGTGATCGCCTCGTCGAAACGACCGGCGGCGCTCACCGCGGCGGCTACGTTCGACATCTCGGCGGCCACGGCCGGATGGGCGGGGCTCAGCAGACGCTCCTGAATGGCGAGCGCCTCGCGAAACAGGCTCTCCGCGCGCTCGAGGTCGCGCTTCCCGAAGTGCACGGCGGCCAGGCTCGAGAGGGTGTCGGCGGTGTCCACGTGCAGCTCGCCGATCGTCTCGCGCTGGAGCTCGAGCGCCCTCTCGAGACCCGCCTGTGCCTCCGGAAGCCGACGCTGGGAGAAGTCGACGCGCGCTCGAATGGACAGGATCTTGGCCGTGGCCGGGTCCGACTCTCCAAGTGCGCTCTCCGCGAGGAGGTAGGCGCGCTCCAGCTCCTCGCTCGCGGCCCGGTAGTCGCCCAAGCGCCGGAGGGTCTCGGCGAAGTGGGCCCGCGTCTCGAGCGCCTGGGGGTGGTCTTCGCCCAGAAGGGTCGTGCGCTGCACCGAAGCGCGCTCCAGGAGCTCGCGCGAGCGCTCGTATTCTCCCAGGCTCTGGAAGATGCGTCCGGCCACCTCGAACAGCGACGCCTGGGTCTCCGGGAGCTCGGTCAGTTGCTCGATGCGACTGACGCTCAGCTCGAGGAGCGAGTTGCTCCCGCCCTGCGTCGCCCGCCCTGGATCGTTGAACTGGAGGATGTCGCTGAGCGTGGAGGCGAGCTCCGTCGATCGGTCCCGCTCGTCCTTCGTGTTCTGGTACTGGCGAACCAACGCCGTGGCCAGCACCGCCGCCACGAGGAGACCTGCGGCTGCCAGACTGAGCCACTGGCGGTTCCGGCGCACGAACAGACGGCTGCGGTACGCGAGCGTCTGCGGCCGTGCGAGCACCGGCCGAGACGTGCGGAGCCGCACCAGCTCGTCGACGATCTCTAGAGCGCTGCGATAGCGCTCGTCGGGGTCCCGGCGCAGGGCCTTCTCGCAGATGGCGCTCAGGTCGCCGCGGAGAAGCCGCACCAGGTCGGCTGCCTTCGTACTTCTGAGCGCGGCGGCGTCGGCGACCTCACTCACCGCGGTACTCATGGCGCTGTGGGTCTCCGCGGCGAGGTTGGCGCCGGCGAGCATCTCGCGATGGGGGCGCCCGACCAGAAGGTGGTAGAGGATCCCGCCCAGACCGTAGATGTCGGTGGCGACGGTGACCGTGCCACCCTCGAGCTGCTCGGGCGCGGCGTAGCGCGGGGTCATCGCCTGCTGACCGGTGCGCGTGAGTGCACTCTCTGCGTCGGCGGAAAGTGCGAGCGTCTCGTCGGATCCGACATCGGCCGAGACCGCGCTTCGCGGGCTGTCGTCGGGCTCGGAGAGGAGCTTCGCGATGCCGAAGTCGAGGAGCTTCACTTCACCCTCGTCGCTCACGACCACGTTCGACGGCTTGAGGTCGCGGTGGACGATCAGGTTGCGATGGGCGTGGTCGACGGCGCGACAGACGCGCTCGAACAGCGCGACGCGCTCGGGTACGGTGAGCCGTCGCTCGTCGGCGAACTCGAGAAGCGGAGTCCCCCGCACGAGCTCCATCGCGAAGTAGAGCTCGCCTTCGGGTGTGATGCCGCCGTCGAGCAGGCGCGCGATGTTGGGGTGCTCGAGTCGCGCCAGGATCTGGCGCTCCAACCGGAATCTCTCGGTGAGGCCGGAGCGGTCGGCGCGCACGAGCTTGAGGGCGACCTGCTGTTCGAACTCACCATCGGCGCGCTCGGCGAGATAGACCACGCCCATTCCGCCTTCGCCCAGACGTTGGAGGATGCGGAAGGGGCCAATGCGCCGGCCCTTCTCCTGCTGTTCCATTTCGGCTTCCGCCGCGTTACGCACCTCGCTCCCGAGCTGATCGAAGTAGTCGCTGGAGGGGCCGGCGAGCTCGGCGAGCTCCAGAAGCTCGCGCGCCAGTGCCTCGTCGCCCCGACAGACCTCCAGGGCCTTCTGCTCCCGCTCCTCGGGCGCTGCACCCAGGACCACCTCGAGGCCTTCTTCGAGAAGGCGCATCTTCGACGTTTCGTGGGAGTTGGTCAACGGGCCCCTCACGAAAGCTGCGGCAGCTCGCTCTTCAGCTCGCGAAGGAGCCAGGCCTTCGCGAGGCTCCACCCTCTCTTGATGGTGGCGGTCGAGACCTCGAGTGCGTCTGCCGTCTCTTCGATGCTCAGGCCGCCGAAGAAGCGATACGTGACGATGCGCCCGAGCCGCTCGTCTTCCTGCTCGAGACGGGTCAACGCTTCGTCGAGCGCGAGAAGCTCGTCGCTCCGCTGCCGCGACACCAGAAGCTGGTCCTCGAGATCCACACGCTGCAGGTCGCCGCCCCGCTTCTTCCTCTGCGCCGCCCGGGCGTTGTCGACGAGAATGCTGCGCATCGTCAGTGAAGCGAGGTGGAAGAACTGACGCCGCCCCTTCAGCTCGACCCGTGTCTGATCGACCAGCTTGAGGTACGCCTCGTGCACGATGCTGCCGGTCTCGAGGTCGCGCTTGCCCCAACGGTACTTGTGGGTGCGCGCCATGCCGCGGAGCTCTTCATACACGAGAGGCATGAGTCGCTCCACGGCCTCCGCGTCACCTGCAGCCCATTCGTGGAGCAGACCGGTGATGTCCGAGGCCACCATCGTGCGATCCGGTGCAGCCGGTCCGGCCGCTAGCGGTTGATCGCTCCGGGAATGATGCCTTCGCCAGCCACGAAACGGGTGCCGATGGCGCCGACGCGTGCGGTGTCGCGGCTCATGCCCGCCTTCTCGCGGATGTGGTACACGCTCTCGATGCCCGTGCAGTGCGAGCCGAGAAAGCCGCCGAGGCCGAGCCGCGTGGCCTGCGCCGCCGTCCAGTCCAGCGTGTCGTCGTCGGCCGCGAAGAGGTGGAACCCGCCAATGGCACTCTGCACCGGTTGCTCGGTGATGTGCGCGTGCGTGTGCTCCAGCGTATTGACGAGACCGGCGTGACCGCAGCCCGAGACCAGAATGGGGCCTCCCTGCGCGAGAGCCACCAGCGACTGACTCTCGGGCACGTCGTCCGGAGCGACCCCCGCCGCGGTCTGCAGAACGAAGCCCGGCCCGCGTGGATACGTCTTCTCGTCGTGGGAGCGCGGCACCGGGCCTGTCAGCCACACGCCAGGTGCGATCTCGGCGGGCTCGTCGTACACGATGAACTCGGCGCCCGTCGCTTCGATCTCCTGGCGCGCCGCGATCATGGGGTTGCGCTCCGAACCACTTTCACCGGGTCGGGGCGTGAAGATGCCGCGCGCCACGTGAATGCGGGACAGCGCCTCGGGGTTCTTCTTCGCGAGCTCGGTGCGCAGCACCACGAGGCCGCCCGTGTGGTCGGCGTGGTGGTGGCTCAGCACCAGGTCCTCGGCCCGCGAGAGGTCGATTCCGAGAGCCTTGGCATTTTCGAGGACGTTCCTCGGAGACCAGCCCGTGTCGAACAGGATCGGCCGATCTTCGGTCTCGATCCAGGCGGCGAAGCTCCACTCGCCCTGGCCCACGAAGTCGGCGGCGTTCGTGGTGAGCACCGTGATCTCCACCTCGGGGCCGGGGAGATCCTCCTCCTCCGCAGCGGGCGCCTTCACGCTTTCGGTGGAATCCGGGCTCGGCGACGCGCACGCCAAGAGCACGCACGCCGCAACGAGCGCAGTGGTGCCGAGGCTGGGGCGGTGAAAGAAGTGGGAGTGGGGTTGCACGGAGGCCGCGCTCTCGGACGAGAGTGCTGCGAAGCCCGGGGTTTACCCCCGGGCCGCAGATCAGCGGTCCGACTCTTTGGCCTCGATGACGTCGCGCTCCAGGACGCGCGCGCCGGCCATGATGCCCTGGAAGGAGTAGTTGCCTTCGTGGCAGGCGTACTCGAAGACCTTGCCGTCGGTGGCCTTCCAGGTGTACTCACCCGACCACGGCGCGGTCCAGGTCGTCGGGTCGTCCACGGTGAACTTGTAGAGCAGGTTGCCGTCGTCCTGGCGCGAGAACCTCTCGGTGATCGTGGCGGCTGCCGAGCCGCCCCGCATCTGCGCGAGCGGATGGAAGTTTTTCGTCTGCACCACGAGGGTCTCGCCCTCCCACCAGCCGATGGAGTCGCCGAGCCAGCGCTTCTCGTGATCGGGCGCGTGCTCCGAGTCGATCCGCACGATGCGGGCGTCGTGCACCATCTCGATCTCGATCATCACGTGCGTGTCGGTCTGCACGATGCGCTTGTAGTTGTTGTAGAGCGAGGGGAACGTCGGCACGTTGCCGGTGAAGCCGAGGAGGCAACGCTCGGCCATGGGCCGCTGCTCCATGTTGTCGAACGGCCCAGGCTCGTCGCCCTGGTCGATCCAGTACGCCGTGCCGTCGTTGGGGCGTCGCGTCCGACCGCGCTCGCGGCGCGCCTGGATGGCGCTTTCGGTCATCGGTGGGAAGCGACCGTTGGGCGGATCCGTGAGGATCGACGTGCGGAACTTGCCGTCCACGAGAACGGCGCCGCTGCCGCGGTCGACCCAGAACGTGTTGTAGCCGCCGACGTTGCCGGCGGCGCCTTCGGAGCCGTCGCCGCCGTCTGGCGGCGCATCCCGGTCGGGGTCGGAGGCCGCGTTGCGGGCGGCGAGCAGCGCCTTCTCGCGCTTTGCGATCTTCTCCGCCTCTTCCGGCGTGAGGAGCAGGTTGTCCCCGTACTCCTGCGGGCGCACCAGCGGCGTCAGCGTTGCGGCGTCGTACGTTCCCGAGAAGTCGGGCTTTCCGTTGGGGGTGCGCGGGCCGTCTCCCTGGGCGAAGGTGGGCGCCGCGGCGGTGAGCAGCAGAACTGCGGCGAGTGCGATCGAGAGAGGGGTGATCCGAAAGATGCGCATCGGGTGTCCTCCAGGGGTTCTTCCGGCGGTACGGAGTGTCGGTCGGACGGACTGGGACGGAGTCGGACCTTTCATTCTATCTGGAGCGCAGAGTCAGCTGCCGGGAGCCTCCCAGAGCCGCACCCAGCCCGTCTCCACCTCGAGGTCGGCGGTCTCGTAGCCGGGCTCTCCCGGCAGCACCACGCGGTAGTCGCCGTCGGGGTCGTCCACCCGTACGCGCTTGTACGGGAGCCTGCGCTTCGCCACCGCCATGACCTCCTCGGCTGATGCGTAGCGCGAAAGGCACGCCACCATCCTCACCGTGGGCGACATCATCTCCATCGAGCCTTCGGCCCACTGGTCGAGAGCGTCCTGGGGTCGCACCCAGTCCCAGTTCACGATCTCGCCCTCGTCGTGGCTCGGCTCCTGACCTTCGGGGGCCAGGGCGAGCAGGAAGCGTGCGTCGAAGCGGCGCGGCGGACCGAGCGGGGTGACGAAACGGGCGACCTCTTCGATGGCCGTGACGTCCAGTGCGATCTCGTGCTCGAGCAGGACGTCGGCGAACGCCGACTCGTCTTCGAGGACCCGGCTCCGTATCGATGCCACCAGCTCGGGGTCGACCGACGAGGCGGCGAGCAGAAGCCCTGCCTCCTCGAGTGTCTCGCGACACGCGGCGATCCACCATGCGAGCCCCCCCTGGTCCATGTCGAGGATCTTCGACGCCTTCGCGTCGCTGAGCCCGGCGCAGAGGCGGTCGAAGTCGCTCAGGTGGTCGTTGGGATCGACGCGGCCGCCCGGGAAAGACCCAGCTGTCGGGTGCAAACACCACCCGCGCCGTGCGGTGCACCATGAGCACGTGCAGGTCGGGCCGGTCGCTCACCAGCATGACGGTGGCGGCCGGCGCGCACCTCGACCTCGTGGGGGTCGTAGTCGCGCTCCGTGTTGTGCTTGAACATTCTGCGGCATCGTGTCTCCGGGCGGGAGGTTCGGCTGACTCTACGGCAGGGTGCGATTGCGGCACCGCCCGTGATCGGCGCAAGCGGGCGTCTGGTACGTTGAACGGCACGCACTCACGGAGGCATGGGATGGTCTGGGAACCCGAGATCGAGGAGCTCGAGCGGCGGCGGAAGCTGGCGCTCGAGATGGGCGGCGAGGCCGGGATCGCCGAGCAGCACCGGCGAGGAAAGCTCACGATTCGAGAGCGCCTCGACCTCTTCGTCGATGCGGGGACGTTCCGTGAGATCGGGCAGCTGGCCGGCTCGGCCACGTACGAAGGCAACGAGCTCACCGACTTCCGCCCCTCGAACATGATCATCGGCGTGGGCCAGCTCGGGGGTCGTCGCGCCGTGATCACCGGCGGCGACTTCACCGTGCGCGGCGGCGCGTCGGATGCGAGCGTCGGCAACAAGAGCGGCCACGCGCAGAACCTCGCGGCGGGCTGGAAGCTGCCGTTCGTGCGTCTCCTCGACGCCACAGGCGGCTCGGTGAAGACCTTCGAGCAGATCGGTCGCACCTACATTCCGACCAACCCGACGACGCCGGGCATCGAGAAGCTCCTGTGCGAGGTGCCGGTGGTGGCGGCGGCCCTCGGCTCGGTGGCGGGGCTCCCGGCTGTCGACTCGTGTCTCGCGCACTTCAACGTGATGGTGCGGGGCACGAGCCAGGTCTTCCCGGGCGGCCCGGTCGTGGTGAAGGCTTCGCTTGGCATCGACGTCACCAAGGAGGAGCTCGGCGACGAGAGCTCTCAGGTGTTCGAGAGCGGCACGATCGACAACCTGGCGGAGTCGGAGGAGGAGGCGTTCGCCATGCTCAAGCAGTTCTTGAGCTACCTCCCCGACAACGTGTGGCAGATGGCGCCTCGCACGGAGCCGACGGACGACCCGAACCGGCGGGAGCAGAGCCTGCTCGAGATCATTCCGCGCGACAAGCGCAAGGCGTACGACCCGCGTCGGATCCTCGACGCCGTGCTGGACGAGGACTCGTTCTTTGAGATCACGCCGCACTACGGCAGGTCGCGCATTCTTGGGCTCGCGCGGGTCAACGGCTACCCGGTGGGCACGATGATCAACAATCCGCAGCACCTGGGTGGGTCGATGGACACCGCGGCCGGCACCAAGGTCATCCGCTTCCTGCAGCTGTGCGACACCTTCCACCTGCCGATGGTGTACTTCGTCGACGAGCCCGGCTTCATGGTGAGCCCCGAAGAGCAGAACAAAGGCATCGTGCGCGCCGGCGCCAAGATGCTCTGCGCCACGCTGCGCACACGCATGCCGTGGATCTCCATCCTCACGCGTCAGGCGTACGGCGTGGCGGGGCAGTGCCACGACCGGCCGAGCGGCATGTTCAAGCGTGTGGCGTGGCCGTCGGGGCACTGGGGCTCGATGCACATCTCGGGCGGGGTGTCGGCGGCGTACCGTCGGGTCATCCGCGAGGCGGACGACCCCGTCGCCAAGCAGAAGGAGATCGAGGAGAAGCTCGAGGCGCTCGCGTCTCCCTTCCGCACCGCCGAGGCGTTCAACATCGAGGAGATCATCGACCCGCGCGAGACGCGACCGATGTTGTGCGAGTTCGTCGAGGCCGCCCAGGCCATTCTCGAGACGCAGCTTGGGCCGAGTCCCACGCCCTACATGCCTTGATGTGAGCGCTCGGCGGACGGCCGGGCCCTCGCATCTGAGCGCGCCCGTTTCGTCGAAGAGGCACATATGGACAAAGACGAACGCCAGGCCGCCGCAGCCCTCCCCGTCATCCTCCTCGTGGGAGCACTCGTTGCGCTCGCCGGGTCGACCGGCAGCCTGACATGGCGGGGCCTGCCGGTGTTTGCGCTCTGTGCCGCGTGGGCCTTCGTCCTCAACTGGATCGTCTTCGTCTTCGCCTACCTCCGCCGCAGCGACCACCTGTTCGATCTGACGGGCAGCGTCACCTACGTCACCGTGACGCTGCTGGCGCTCGCGCTCACGGGAGATCCCGACCCGAGGTCGCTGCTCCTTGGCGGCCTCATCGGGGTCTGGGCCCTGCGCCTGGGGAGCTTCCTTTTCCTCCGCATCACCAAAGCCGGAGGCACGGACGTCCGTTTCAAGGCGATCAGAGAGTCGTTCGTCCGGTTCCTGATGGCCTGGACCCTCCAGGGCCTGTGGGTGCTGTTCACGGCCGCTTGCGCGCTGGCCGCGATCACGTCGGAGACGCGGGTGCCGGCGGGAGCTTTTGCGGTCGTCGGCGGAGCTCTCTGGCTCTTCGGATTCACCGTCGAAGTGGTCGCGGACCGGCAGAAGAGCGCCTTCAACGCCGACCCCCAGAACAAGGGCCGCTTCATCGACACCGGACTGTGGGCGTGGTCGAGGCACCCGAACTACTTCGGAGAGATCACGCTGTGGCTGGGGATCGCGGTGATCGCTCTGCCGGCGCTGTCGGGATGGCAGCTGGTGACGCTGATCTCGCCGGTGTTCGTGTACGTCCTCCTCGCCCACATCAGTGGGGTGCCCCTGCTCGCGCGCCGTGGCAAGAAGAAATGGGGGCACGAAGAGGAGTACCAGAGCTACCTTCGCCGCACGCCCAAGCTGCTGCTGAAGCCACCCGCGCGGGCTGGCTGAGCCTCGCTGCGGCCCGCGCGAAGAGCGCGATCTCGAGCTCCGGCAAGATTTGTCTGTTCCGGTTGCGTCCCTGGCCGGTCTAACCTTCCCAAAGGAACCGGAAACTAGGGACCCTCATGCTTCGATCTGTCAGCCTGATCTCGCTTCTTCTCCTGAGCCTCGGCGCCACGCAGGCCCCTGCCTCGTCGCGGCTTCGCGTCGAGGACCAGACGATCACGGCGAACGAGTCCGACGTGCAGGTGCAGGTGACGGTCCGGCGGAGCGATGACGAAGGAGCCGTCTCGGTCGACTACTCCACGGTGCCCGTCAGCGCGACGGAAGGGGTCGACTACGTTGCCACCTCGGGCACGCTGAGCTGGCCCGACGGCGACGACGAAGACCGTGTCCTCACGGTGACCCTCCTCGACGACACGGAGGACGAGTCGACGGAGAGCTTCGAGATCGTGCTCTCGAACCCAGTGGGTGGGGCGACGATCGAAGCAGGTCGAGGTCAGGCCGTCGTCTTCCTGGCCGATGACGACTCCGCGGTCGCGACACCAGAGAAGCCGGGTGTCCTCAAGTTCTCCGAGCGGCGTGTGACCACGTCGGAGTCGGCGGGCTTCGTGACGCTTCAGGTCGAGCGCTCGAAGGGTCAGGACGGGCCTGTCTCGGTGCAGTACGTCACCGCAGACGGCACGGCCACGGCTCCAAACGACTTCCAGGCGACCTCCGGATCACTGTCGTGGGGAGACGGCGATGCGACGGTCCGCGTTGTCACGATCGCCCTGGTCGACGATGGACCCGGAGAGAGCCTGGAGTCGTTCGAGGTGAAGCTGGTGAATCCAACCGGAGGTGCCGCACTCGACTCGCTGCGCCGGACCGCTCTGGTGACGCTCGTGGGCGATGCGCCCGGTGGGCCAGGGGCTGGAGCCGCCGGGCGGGTGCGGTTCGACATGAGTGCCTTTCATGCCTCGGAGTCGGCGGCGGCAGCCATCATCACCGTGGATCGTCACGACGGGTCGAGCGGCCCGGTGGCTGTGACCTACTCGGTGGTCGGCGGGACCGCCACCGAGGGCGAAGACTTCCAGGTCGTGGCCGGAAGCCTGTCCTGGAGTGACGGAGATTCGTCGACGAGGTCTTTCATGGTGCCGCTCGTCGACGACACCGTCGAGGAGGGCAGCGAGACCGTGCGGCTGATGCTGTCGGATCCCGTTGGTGGAGCGGAGCTCGATGCGGGGAGAGCCACCGCAATCCTCACGATCCTCGATGACGACGGTGGCCGCCGAGAGCACCCCGGCGGACGCCTCCGTTTTGTGCGCGACGCGTTCTCGGCGGTCGAGGGTGCTGGCGGAGCGCGCATCGTCGTGCAACGACACGCCGGCGACCTGGGGGCCGTGACGGCGCGGGTACGGACGTTGGAGGGGAGCGCCACACCCGGGGAAGACTTCGAGCCGCTGGACGCGTTCGTGACCTGGGCCGACGGAGAGAGCGGCAAGAAGACGGTCGACGTCGTTCTGCTCGACGACCTGGAAGTGGAGCCCAATGAGACCGTCGCACTTGCGCTCGCTGCCGACTCGGCGGAGGTTCAGGTCGAGCCGGAGCGTGCCGCCGCACGTCTCGAGATCCTCGACGACGACCTGCCCGCCGCGAACCGCTGCGAGATCTCTCCCTTCACTCTTTGTCTGCAGCAGGGGCGTTTCGAGATCGAGGTCGTCTGGCGTGCCGGGGACGGCTCCTCGGGGAGGGGAGAGACACGGGCTCTGTCCGCCGACAGCGGCATCGTCTGGTTCTTCGACGAGGAGAACGTCGAGATGCTCATCAAGGCGCTGGATGCCTGCGAGCCGTTCGACAGCTACTGGATTTTCTTTGCCGCGACGACCGACCTCGACTTCACCGTCTTCGTGACGGACACCCGAACCGGCTTGCAGAAGGAGTACTCGAATCTCCTCGGCGAGCCCGCACGGCCGGTTCAGGACACGGAGACCTTTCGCGGTTGCCCTCGAGACGACGGGCCATGAGCATCTCGGTCGCCGTTGCCTCGATCGACTGGCCGCTGTCCGCTAGGCTGAGAAGCTCTTTCGGCTCCGAGGTGGGTTCTGTTTTGGCCAACGTATCTGATTTCGACGATGCACCCGACGCCGAGTTGCTGAGCCGCGCCGTCGAAGAGGATGCGGAAGCGCTTGGCGCCCTCTTCGAACGGCATCGGGAACAGTTGGCGCGGTGGTGCCTCCGCTTTGCGGGGAACGAAGAGGACGCTGCAGACCTGGTCCAGGAGACCTTCCTGAAGGCTCAGCGCGGACTCCCGAGATTCCGTGGCCAGTGCAAGTTCAGCACCTGGATCTACACCATCGCCCGGAGGACCGCCCTCAACCGCAGTCAGAAGGCGGAGAACCGGATGACCTCCTCTCTCGGAGAGGAGACGGCCGCAAGTTTGATGAGCGACGAAGAGACCGCCGACGAGGTGGTTCTCGAGCTCGAGCAGGTCCAGGAGCTGCGTCGTCAGGTGGGACGTCTCGAGCCTCTGGAGCGCGAAGTCCTCCGACTGAAGTTCGGCGCCGACCTCAGTCTGCCGCAGATCACACGTCTCCTCGGCCTCTCGAACCGATCCGGAGCGAAGGCCTACCACCAGTCGGCCTTGCGCAAGCTGCGCCGCGCCGGCCTCGAACGACACCCCGGAGAAACTCCATGAACGGTCGGCTCGAAGCAGCTCTCGAGACCGCGTTGTCTTCGGTCGGGCCCTGTCCCGATGTCGAGGAGGTCGCGATCACGGTCCTCGAGGGGTCCGAGGAGGACCTGGCGGCCCTCGAGACGCACGCGGCCGAGTGCGCTGCCTGTGCAGCGGAGATCGCGCTGGCTCGATCCTGGGAAGAGGCCAAGCAGGACAGGGACGATCTGGAGCCGCGGCGCGTCGAGCGGGTCGTGCAGCAGGCCCCGGTGCCGACTCGGAGAACCGCAGGAGCACCCCGCTGGGCTGTTGGTGGTGGTCTCGCGGCGGCCGCGCTGGCACTTCTCGTCCTGGGGCTGCCGCGCACGGGTCCGCCGTCGGTGCCCGAGAGGAGCGGTGCCGAGACGATCGTGCGGAGCCAGGAGGTTGCGGGCCTGTCACCCGACGGAGATCTTGCAGCCGCGCCCGCGGCCCTTTCCTGGGACGCTCTGGAGGGAGCCCGCTCGTATCGCGTCCGAGTGGAGCGAGTGGACGGAGAGCTCGTGCACGCCGGCGAAACTTCGGAGACGTCGTACGCCCTGCGCGGCATCGTCGAGCTCGAGCCGCACGTGCGCTACCTCTGGCGTGTCGAAGCGCTCGGAGACAGCTCGGTGATCGCCGCGTCGGAAGAGGCGAGCCTGCGGGTGGCCCCGCAGGAGGACGGGCGCTGACCATGCAGTCGAGTCCCACGATTCAGCTTCCCGCCGTCGTCCTATGTCTCGCCATCGTACTTGCGGGTTGGGGCTCGCGACTCGACGCCGGTGAGCTGGCTTTGCGCGTCAACAACCTCGATGGCCTGCCGGGCGCCCAGGTCGTGCTGGAGCTGCGGACCTACTCTCCGCGTCCGGTCCGCCAGGGTCAGATTTGTCTGTCGACGAGGCGACGAGCAGGGAAGGTGCTGGGCTCCAAGAGCGCCGTCGCCGAGTCGGGGCCGTTCGAGACGCTGCTCGGTGGTCGGGTCTACTCGGAGAACAACGACGTCGTGAGCAACATCCGCACGGAGGTCCGTGGCGCCGAGACGCTGCTCGTCATCGACTTCGACTCGCCGTCAGGCACCGTCAACGCAGCGGATGGCCCGATGATCGAGCTCGACCTCGTCCTGCGCTCCGACCTTGCTCTGGGAGACGAGTTCGAGGTGGCGGTCGACCTCGCGAACACAATCGTTTTGGCCCCGGACCTCGCTCCCGTACCACTGCGCAGCGAGCCGGGCCGCCTCAGGATTCGAGCCGACGACGACGGGGCCGGAGATCTTGGCTTCACTCAGGCGACCTTCTCCTCCTCGGAGAAGTCAGGCGCGGGCGTCGTGACGGTCGCGCGTTCCGGCGGCACTCAGGGGCCAGTGTCGGTCTCTTACGCGGCGGTCTCGGCAACAGCAGGTGGTGACGACTTCTCTGCGGTCTCCGGCACCCTGTCCTGGGCCGAAGGGGACGCGGCTCTCAAGTCCTTCAAGGTTCCGATTGCGGCCGATCAGGAGGAGGAACCGACGGAGGCGGTGAGCCTGAGCCTGAGCCAGCCGACCGGAGGAGCCGGGATTGCTCTCGGTACGGCCGTTCTGGAGATCCTCGATACACCCCCGGACACCCGATCGCTCCGTTTCGCCGCGGCTCCTGTGGCGCTCGAGTCGGACGCGACGAGCAGGGTCCAGGTTCGGCGTGTCGGCAACGCTTCCGAGGCCGCACGCGCGACGTTCCGAACCCTGGACGCCTCGGCGGTTGCCGGGTCGGACTACCGGGCCGTTCAGCTGGATCTCGTGTGGCCTGCCGGTGACGCCAGCACACGGGTGGTCGAAGTACCCATCGTCGACGACGACATCGCGGAGAGCGACGAGACGTTGAGGTTGCAGCTCCTCTCGCCGACTGGTGTCCTCGATGAGGTGAGTCTGACGGTGGTCGACGAAGACGCCGTGTCGACTGCCTGCGTCCCTTCGGCCCGCACTCTCTGCCTGGGGGAGGGTCGGTTTCGAGTCACGGCGTCATGGAACCTCGCGGATGGAAGTCTGGGTGAGGGCCGGGCTCAGCAGCTGACGGAGCGCTCGGGCACCTTCTGGTTCTTCGATCCGGCGAACGTGGAGATGCTGGTGAAGGTCCTCGATGGCTGCCGTGTCCCGGGCCTGGCTGCCCATTGGGTGTTCGTCGCGGCGACCACGGATGTTGGCTACTCACTCGATGTGCTCGATACCCGTACGGGAATTCATCGGACCTACGGCAACACCGCGGGCGTTGCCGCAGTTCCGGTCCAAGACACCGAGACCTTCGTCGCCTGCCCCTAGCAGCCCGTGGTGAAACCCCCGCGCTCAGACGCACGGGAGTTCCGCCATGGGTTGCTCGTTCTGACTAGCGGGGCCTCGATCGCCAGGCTGCGCCCAGTGAGAGGAGCGCAAGGATTGCGGCGAGCATCCCGATGCCGAGTCGCCACCGCGCTCGTCCGGAATGGCCGACTGGAGCCGGCCAGGATGTCGTGGAGAGGGTAATGAAGCCCGCCCAGTTCCGCGGGTGCTGCCAGGAGACCGAGTCGAGCATGGCGAGCTGAGCGAGACGGAGCGCTTCGGGAGGCGCCCGGCCTTCCGCCAGCCAGTAGTAGAACTGCGTCATCAGAGCGGACGTCGCCTCGTCGTCGACGTCCCAGAGGCTTGCGACGAGGGTCAGAGCGCCCGCCTCGAAGAAAGCACCGGCCAGGCTGTCGAGCCCGGCTCCCTCCCGGCCGAAGCGCGACGCGGTCGAGCACGCGCTCAGAACCACCAGCTCGGGCGCCGCGAGCTGAGAGATCGTGTCGGGGACGAGATCGGTGGTGCCTCGGGTATCGCCTGCCAGAAGAATGCGGGAGGAGCCGGTGGAGGAGTCGTCGAACGTCGTGTGCGACGCGACATGGAGGACGGCAACGTCACTTTGGAGCGCGTCTTGGAGCGTGTCCAGACTCGCTCGGTCCTCCAGCAGAACTTCGCCGATTCCAAGCGATCCGACGACGCTCTCGAGCTCCTTCTCGACGGCGGGAAGATCGGTGCGGTCGTCGAACCGAGATCGCCCGATCGCGACGACATGGCCTCCTGGAGCCGAGCGGACATCCCGGAGGAGGTACTCGAGGTTCGGCAGATAGCTGACGGCCGCGCGACGAATCAACGGCTCCCCGGCGACCGGCAGGAGTCCGAAAGGGAGGCTTCGGAGGAAGCCATCCGCGGCGACGAGTACCCGCTGGACGGGCTTGCCGCCGTGGATGTCGGTCGGCAGGAGCGCCTGGGAGAGCTCCTCGAGGAGCCCGGAGCTCGCGGGATCTTCGAGAGCGCTGCGGAGCTGCTGACGGAGAGTGGCCTCGAGCGCGATCCGCTCGAAGCTCAGCTCGCTCCGGGACAGCGTCCAGCGATAGACGACCCCGCGTGCGACGAAGTACTGCAGTGCGCAGCCATCGTCGGGGACCGCGCGTCGCAAGAGGTCGATTCCGGATGCGCCATCGGGAGCGCGAAGCCCGAGGGAGTCTGCCAGTTGCTGTTGGGACGCGCCGAGTGCGACCAGCAGAGCCTGCATCGCCACGTCGTCGCGCTCGGAACCGGAGAGGTAGAGGGCCTCGATTGCGCCGTCGAAGATGGAGCGCTTGTCGGCCAGGAAGCGTTCCACTCGAGAGTGTCCCTCGAGCCCGCGGCGGCTCTCGGCCACCAGATCGAGCGCTGCGGCATAAGCCTCGACAGCGCGAGGCGCTGCCCCCTGACGGGCCTCGAGATCACCAAGCGCGGCGAGTGCGGACCACTGCGCCTCGGGCAGGCCCAGCTTCTCGGCCTCGAGCTTCGACTGGGTCAGGATGGATCGGGCGTCCGCGACGCGCCCGAGACGCTCGAGAGCCCGGCCGCGGTGGATTGCGCCTTCGACAGCAAGCGCTCGATCCGAGGCGGCTTCTGCCAGATCCACTGCCTGCTGGAACTCCCGCAGAGCGCCGGCTGCATCGGCCCGGCCCTCCAAAGCGACACGTCCGAGGTTGAGGTGCGCGTGGGCCTGGGCGGCCAGGTCTCCCTGCGCTTTGGCCCAGGCCAAAGCTCTTCGCAGCCAGGCATCCGCCCGCTGGGGGTCGCCCAGGTTGCGGTACATCAGTGCGAGGTTGGTCGCCGCCGTGGAGCGCATCTCCACGGGTGCTGCGTCGCGGTCGAGTAGTCGGCGCAGCCCCTCGAGTGCCGGCCCGTACTCCCCGAGTCTTTCGAGGACGACCCCGCGGTTCACCTCCACGGCTGCGTTCTGGGCCTCGAACCACTCCTCGTCCTGATGCGAGAGCAGCAGGCTCGAGGCGCGGTCCAGCACCGCTTCCGCCTCGCGCAGACGCTGGACACTTTGGTAGAGGCCAGCCAGATTCGCCAGATTGAGCACGGCTCCTTCCGTGTCGCCGCCGCGCAGATTCCAGTCCGCGGCCTCCGAGAACGCCGCTTCCGCAGCGCGCATCTCGCCCAGTGATTCCTGCGCGAGGGCGAGGTTGTTGAGGCTCCGCCCCACGGGAAGTGGCTCACCCAGCTTGCGTCGGATCTCGAGGGACTGCAGGCAGTGAGCGACCGCGCGGCTGTGCTCTCCGACGAGGCCGGCGACGTAGCAGGCGTTGTTGAGCATGCGCGCCTTTTCGGAAGGGCTCGGCGCTGCCCCGGCCGCCTGGACGAAGAGAGTCGCGGCGTCGTCGTGGCGCGACTCGACGAAGGCCGTCTCGGCGGCGGAGAGCAACTGTTCCCAGTTCGACAGGTCCCCTACCTGCGCTGTCGCAGGCAAGGTGAACGAGGCGAGGGCGAGGGTCAGCAGTGCGCTTCGAGGCATTCTTCGAACCCTATCGGCTCGGCCCGGGGCGGCCGTGTCGGAGGCAAGAGGCGGCCTTAGGTGACCGGCTTTCGAAGTCGGTGGCGTTCCGCAAGAACCACTCCGAGCGTGACCAGCAGATGGAGCGCCAGGAGGAGGTTGAGCTGGACGTAACTCTCGTGCCAGCCGGCGCCACGGTCGACGAGCAGGGCGTGCACCCCGAAACCGGCCAGCTGGCTCAGCACGACCATCCGCCTCCCGGGATCCGACCGGGGCAGGAGCGGTAGCAGAGCGGCGATGCCGAAGTAGTAGCGCGAGACCACCGTCAGCGCGAACAGAGCAGGGATGGCGAGGAGGGTCACGCGCCAACCCCGGGAGCCCACGGCCGCGAGCCCGATCAGGAACAGCAGCCCCGCCGAAGCCCATCGGTAGCCGGCACGCTGGCTCTCGAGAACCTCGGCTCGTTTCGACTTTCGGACGCGGTCTCCGAAGTCGTCGAGCCGCGACGTGAAGACGTGCTCGAGCCCGATCCTTCGGTCGCCCAGCGTATGGAGGTCGCGGTGCACCAGGATGGTCTCCGAGAACTCTGCCCAGCCTCTGAGCCCCCGTCCGTTGGCGAGCCCGAGGAGAAACAAGAAGGCGCAGGTTCCGAAGAAGCTCGCGAGCAGGCGCCAGGTCCAGGCCGGGAGTTTCACGCCGCGCAGGAGACCCCACGCGATCGGAACGAACAGGAAGCTGACGAACAGGATCGGGAAGACCCGCGTCATGGTCGCGTAGGCGAGCGCGGCACCGGCGCCTCCGAAGCGCCTCTGGCGCAGGAAGCAGACTCCCAGAACGATGGCGCAGAGCCAGTCCGTCTGGAGGAACCCGCCCACCAGGCGTGGAACGTTGGCCGGGCTCGCGACGAACAGCAGGAGCACGAGGAGGCTCAGCCGGGGGCCGAAGGTTTTTGCAAAGACGAAAGCCGTGGCGAGAAGGAGCCCGAGGTCGAGCAGGGCGAGCGCCTGGATGGCCGGGCCTCGCGCTGGAGTGGCGGATGCCACGCTTCCCCAGACGGCCGTCCAGAGAGGCGTGCCGTTGTAACCCCGATCTCGGAACACGTTGCGCCAGCCTTTGGGGCTGCGGTGCCGACTCAAGTCCCGGACATCGCGCTTGAACTGGCTCCAGCGCGCTTCGGAGAAGTGCTCTTTCGGATCGTAGAGCGGCAAGAGCTCCTCGGTCCGGACGACCTCGTAGGTCGCGAGGTTTCGTACCTTGTCGACCTGGTCCTCCCAGATCGCAGGCCCCTCGCGGTCGGCGTGGAGGGTGGCGAGGTAGAGGTCGTGATAGCCGAGCTCGGTGAAGTACTTCGCGCCGAGGTAGTAGTGGTACACGTTCCACACGCGTACCTTGCCCTCCAGGAGGCGGCCGACATCGTCGCGGACGCCTGCGCCGAGCAGCAGTGCAGCCGTGGCTGCCAGTGCCACCCACCGTTCCCGCGAGATGCATGCTGCCGGTCTCCAGAGCAGCAGGAGCGCCGCGAAGCCGATCAGAGCCGCCCGAAGGGTGTCGGACGGATCCAGAAACGCGGACACGAGCAGCGCCAGTCCGACCAGCAGCGCGGCCGAGGGTGCGCGGGCGGCTCTCGTCTCCGGAACGGCGAGGTCGATCTCAGAAGGCGTCGGTGTCACCGACACTGGCAAAGACTCCCTGCGGGTTGGTGTAGCGCCGTACCTGGCCGGTCTGCGTATCGGTGACGGTCACCGTGTACTCGACATTGGAGAGGGCGCCGAAGAACACCCAGAACTTGCCGTTGACGCCTCGTGCGTCGAGCACCTTCACGACGAGCTCGGTGTTGGCAGGGTCGAAGAACCAGAACCAGCCGGTGTCGCTCGTGAGCGCGCGCGCGTTGCCCACCCCGGTATTGCCGAAGGGGTCTTTCCACGCGACGGTCACCTCGAACCTCGAGCCCGCGAGGCAGAGTGCCGACGCGTGGGACCGGCAGGCGGCGGAGGCCGAAGACTCCGTGGGGGAAGACGTACCTGCCGGCCCCGCGCGCTCGGCGGAGTAGGAGCGCTCCAGATCCAGATGCGGTTTGGATCCGGCGAACGCTCCCGTGTCGCCCCGACTTGCGAAGGACCCGAGAGGATTGAAGTACTCCTTCTGCCTGCCCGTCTGACGGTCGGTCACCGTCAGGGCGTACTCGACGTCGGAGAGCGCACCATAAAAGACCCAGAAGTTGCCGTTGACGCCCCGGGCGTCGAGGACCTTCACGACCAGCTCCGTGTTGGCGTCGTCGAAGAACCAGAACCACGCCGAGTCCGACGACAGCCGCCTGGCCTGACCGCGACCGGATGTCCCCTGCCGGGTCTTCCATGTCGCCGTGACCTCGAAGCGATTGCCGTTGAGGCAGATCGTCTGGCCGCTGTCCTGGCACGCGGTGATCGCGGGGTCGATCCGCTGGCCGAAGATCTCCACTTCGTCGTCGACCAGCGAGTTGCGGTTGTCGTCGCCGGAGTACACGACGAAGTACTCGCCCCGTACGCTGTTGAACGCGAGGTCGATGGAGAACGGGTCGTAGCTCGGGTCGGCGATGGCGCCGAGGCGCGAGACCCGGAAGTCGTCGAGCCCCAGCTGGACTCCCTGGGGACTCAACCGCTGCACGAACACTTCGTACTCGCCCAAAGCCTGGAGGTCGCGGTTGTCGTCGCCGATCCACAGCACGAGGTACTCGCGGTCCATCGGGTTGTAGACCGCGAGTGTCTCGTCCACCCGGTAGTCGGTCGTCGGAGCACCCTCGGGTCCCATCGAGGACACACGAAAGTCGGCTCCCAGCTGACCGCCATCCTCACTCAGGAGCTGAGCGAAGACCTCCTCCCCCTGGGTCAGGTCGTGCAGACCGGTCCAGGTGACGAGGAACTCTCCCCGATCCGGGTTGTACGCGGCCGCCGGGTCGGACGCCGAGAATCGGGTGTCGCGCCGGCTCCCCATTTCCGAGATGCGGAAGTCGTCGGCGCCGACCTCTGCACCCCCTGCGCTCAGCCTCTGGCCGAAGATCTCGAACTCGCCCTGAACGAGCGGAGCTCGGTTGTCGTCTCCACGCCAGACCACCAGGTACTCGTTCCTTCCCGCTCCGTAGGCGACGTAAGGGTCGAGCGCGTCGTAGGCCGTATCGCCGTTGGGCCCCATGGTCGAGACACGAAAGCTCGGGCCGAGCGGCGTGGCGTCGTCGCCCAGCCGCTGCGCGTAGATCTCCGACTCCCGGCGGGTTCCCGTGTCGCTGAGGTCCCTTTGCCAGACCACGAGCGATTCTCCGGTCGTGGTGTTGTGCGCCAGAGAAGGCTCCCTGGAATCCAGCCGCAAGTTGCCGTCGCTCCCTGTCTGCGAAACACGCCGAGCGCCGCCGATGAGCGCGCCGTCGTCGCCGATCCGCTGCACGAAGACCTCACGCTTCGAAGC
Organism: Candidatus Multivoraceae bacterium; assembly: GCA_965223385.1. GTDB lineage: Bacteria > Acidobacteriota > Thermoanaerobaculia > Multivoradales > Multivoraceae > JBCCLJ01. The sequence goes on from CBDCWR010000006.1 coordinate 404,184, forward strand.
AGTGCCATTGCTCGCGACCGTGCCGACGAAGGTGAGCAGGAACTCGTTGCGCGCGGCGTTGTAGACCACCTCGGGGTTTTCAGCGTCCCAGCTCGGGTCGTTGGCGGGGCCGCGGGTCGCGAGGAGGAGATGGCCTGTCGTCGGCTGTCCGAGCCCGTCGAGGAGGCGCCCGAAGACCTCGCGCTTGCCGTTGAAAGTGGCGCCCGTCCCAGGAATGCGGTCGTCAGCGTCCCACACCACGAGATACGTGCCGTCGACTGGATTGAAGGCGAGCCCGTCGTGGGTCGCGTCGTAGTTGGTGTCCCCATCGGGCCCGGCCGAGCTCAGCCGGGGAGCGGTGGGCCCAACGAGGGTCTGAGCGACGAGGCTCTGCGGCGTCGCGATGGCGAACAGTGTGCAGACGCAGACGACCGCCGAGAGGCGGAGAAAAGAGGGGGTTGGGAGAGTCATGGGAGTTCCTTCGAAGGCACGGTCGGGAAGAGAAGCAGGGGAATCAGTAGCGGAAGCGGATCTGCGCGTTCAGGCTCGTCGCGTCGTCACCCTCCCCGAAGGCGCTGCCCCGCGAGAAATGGGCTAGGACGAGCTCGAAGTCCCAGCGCTGGAGCCGGAGGCCGACGACGAGGTCGGTCTCCCACCCGAGGTCGCGGTCGACTCCGTTGGGCCTGGAATCGAGGTTCGAGTTGAGGATGCGCGTGCTGGCGACGTCCTGCCAGTAGCGGTGAGCCAGCACTTCGATGGAGGTGCGCTGCGTCAGGCGACCTCCGACCCCGAGGGTCGCGATCCGGAGGTTGGCGAGCTCCGGATCGAAGAGCTCGCCGTAGTAGCGCACGGCGGTGACGCCGCCGACCCGGGTGTTGTTGTCCTGCAGGCCGGTCTGGCGAAACCCGCGTCCGTCGCGGTTGCCGCTGCCGTAGGCGTAGCCTGCTGTCAGCGTGAGTCGATGTGCCGCCGCCGCGACCCAGCTCACGCCGAGGTCTCCGCCCCAGCCCGAGAAGCTCGCTCCCTGCCGATCGCCTTCGAGTCGCGACAGCTCGAGCCACCCTCGCGTATGTCGGGAGAGGGTGCCGACATACCGAGCTCCGACGTGGGTTTGCGTCTCCGAGCGGCCGTCGCCGAAGTTGCGATGGACGACGTAGCCGGCGACGTGCCTCGGGCCGTAGCGATTCGACACGTACAGGATCGAGTTCGTCGCCGCACGGTCCCGCGACGAGCCGTCGTCGAGAGTCGTGCTGAGAGAGAGCTCGACGTCCACGTCTGCGATGCGTCGCGAGATGCGAAGCGCGTCGAGGTTCTGGTCGTAGAGCCACTCGCGCGGCTCGTCGAAGTCCTGTCGGCCGATCTGCAGGTCGAACCCCGCGAGATCGCGCGCCAGGACGTAGGCCTCGCCGAGCCGCGTGCGGCTGTCAGTCTCGGAGAAGTCGCCACGGAGCTCGCGGTGGCGCCACCGATGACGCACGTCCAGGAGACCGGAGAGGCGCGAGCTTGGTGCCCACGTCAGCCGTGCGCGCAGGTTGTGCGACGCGTCGTCGCGGTCGTCCTGATCGTCGATGTCGGTGTCGTCCCGCTCGTCGAGCTCGAAGTTGCGGCGTGAGTTGTAGTTGACGTCCTGTCGAAGGGCAACGTGTGCCTGCGCGCCGAGCTGAAAGCCCTCGCCGAGCAGATCGTCGTTGTCTGCCACGTCAGCGGCGCTCGACTCGAGGGGTCTCGGCAGGATTCGGGGGAGCCGCTCGAAGGGAGCCTCCGTTCTCTGTCGGGCCTCGGGGGGGACCCGCACCTGGAAGCCGAGGATCTCGAGGGCGAGACCGCCGTCTTCGGTCTTTCTCAGAGCGTCGATTCGGCCTTCGATCCTCTCGACGCCGGCCTCGCGCACTTCGACCCGCTCGGCGAGAAAGACCCTCAGCGACGACAGGTGCCCGCGCACGCGGACGCGCTGACCAAGGGCGGTGATGCGGCTACCTCCGCGCCATTTCGTGGTCGGCGTGATCTCGATGCGCGTGCCGAGAATCTTCAGCTCACCCGCGCGAAGCCCCGCCTCGGCCGTGCCCCAGATCCTTGCCTCGCGTCGGGGCTTTCGTGCCTCGACGCGCGTTGCGACGAAGCCTCCAGAACCGAGCTCGCCCCGAACCTCCACCCAGTGACCGACGCGGAGTCTGTCGAGCCAGCCCGGCTCTTCAGAGCTCGGCACTGGATCGGCAGCGGCCACCAGGCTCAGTGCAAAGAGCCAGATCGAGGTCATGCGACCGCTCCGCCGCCCTCAGACGCATGTGGAGCTGCCTGCAGGAACGAGAAAGACTCTTCGAGAAGGCCCGCCCCCACACACGCGGCGAAGTCGTGCGAGCAGCCCTCGAGCTCCAGGAGCCGGCAGACCGGGACGCGGCCGGCTCGACCGTTGCAGGCGCGGACGGCAAGCACGTAGCGGCGGGCCCGCTCGAGGCGCTGGCGGCCTTGGGCAGTGTCCAGAGCCTTCGACTTGCGCAGCTCGCGATCGCGCTGCGTATCTTGGCGTCCGACCGCGACCAGCGTCGGGCGAAAGAAGCCTTCTACGCCGAAGTCTCCGCGCCCACTTTCGCCGGACGCCAGACCGTAGGGGTACTCGAGCTCCGTGTTCGGCATCGTGTAGAAGCCGGCTGCGACCAGCACCTGTCGCTCGACGACACGCGGGTGCGCGAGCGTGAAGCGATGGGCGAATTGCGCGCCGCCGGAGAAACCGAAGAGGAAGGTGCTTCGGAACCCTTCGACTCCCACCTCGCGCGCTGCGAGCTCGATCAGCTCGAGCAGCGCGAGATCGGCCGGCACTCCGGACGCGCCGGGCGCCAGCCGCTGGTAGCCGCTGTAGTCCGCCCTGGAGAACTCGGGAACGAGGAGCGGGACCTGCGCCTGGACGGCGTGCGGACAAAGAGCCTCTCCCAGCTCCTTCCATCCGCGCGTCACGCCGTGCACGGCGATGAGGAGCCGATCGTGGTTTCCCGGTGGGCAATAGAGGCGGCCTCTCAGGCCCAGCGACTGGTTCGCCAAGTGAACGGGGCGTGTGCAGATCTCGATCTGGTGGTAGGGGCTGAGGGTCATGAACAGAGCCTCTCGGAGTGAACGAGCGTCGGCTCCGCCGCCTCGGTCTGTGGCTGGGGCGACAGGTCCCAGGAGCCGGTGGCCTGCGGTGGATTCGGGTTACGCCACACGAAGACGACGGTGCCGTCGAACGTCTCGACGACCCTTCGCAGGCCGCATCGCGCCTGCGGACTGAGGAACGCATCGGCCTCGTCGAGGAGAAGCACACGGGGCTCCCTGAGCAGGGCGCGCGCCAAACGCACCATCTGCTGCTCTCCTGCCGAAAGCGGGGCGCCGCCGTCTTGCACACGTGTTTGCAGGCCTTGCGGAAAGGACGCGATCCAGCCGTCAGCGTCGAGGCGCCGCAAGGTACGCTCGATCTCTGCGTCGGAGGCTTTGGGATGGCCGTAGGTCAGGTTGCGGCGCAGCGTGCCTCGCATGAGCGGGAGGTCGGGGGTGACGAGCGCGACCTGGGAGCGGATCGGCTCGAGGCGACACCGTGCCAGGTCTCGGCCGTCGAGCGAGATGCGACCGCGCGACGGTCGCTCGAGCCCCGCCAACAGGCGCAGCAGCTGCGACTTTCCTGCCCCGTTTTCCCCTCGGAGGTGGATCCGCTCGCCCTGTTCGGCGCGGAGCGACACCCGGCCCGAGCTGCCTGGGAGGAGGACGTCTCGGACGCGGAGTCGCCCATGGCCTGGTTTGAGCTTTCGCGGCTCGTCGGGCTGCATCTGGGAGGGCAGTGCCAGGAATGTCTCCAGCTTCTTCCTGGACACCTGTGACCGCAGGTACTGCTCCTGTGCGCTGGCCAGCCCGCGCACCGGCCGGGCCACGTAGCGAGCGAGGACGAGGCCCGCCACGAGGCCACCCGGGCTGAGTGCGCCGCTCGCCAGGAGCGGTGCGCCAGCGAGCAGGACAACGGCCAGGACACCGTGTGCGGTGAGCTCGCCGAGCCCGCGGAGCCATCCCGACCAGGCGGCGACCGCGCGGCCGTCGTCGGCGACCTGTCGGCTCTTGCGCCCGATGCGGCGCCGCTCCCTCGAGAGCTGATTCTCGGCCTGGATGACACCCAGGCTGCCGATGCGCTCGACCAGATCCGTGGCGAGGCGGGAGCGCGCGCGTCTCACGTCCGTGAGGGAGCGTTTCATCGCGAAGGCCACTCCGGCTTGCAGGAGAGCACTGACCGCGAGGGTCAGGGCCACGGCCGCCCCTAGGCGCCCACTCTGGAGAGACAGCCCCAGCAGCGCTCCTGCCAGGGTGAGGAGGGCCACGAAGGTGCCGACCATGCCACGACCGACCCACTGCTTCAGCGCACTGAGATCGCCGATGAAGCGGAGGACGGTCGCTCCGCGCCGCTGGTCGCTGACCTGATGCTCCGGCAGCGTCACCAAGTGGTCCCACAGCACCATGCGGACTTCGTGGACGTAGCTCTGACTCAAGCTCTCCGAGAGCCAGCGCTCCGCCGTGCGGATGGCGAGAGCTACACCTCCCAGGCCGACGATCAAAGCTCCCCACGTGGCCAGCTCGGGGCCGCCTCCTGCTTTCAGGAGGGTGTCGAATGCCCGCGCGAGCAGGAGGGGCAGCGCCAGCGCAGTGGCGGCTTGCACGAGCCCGAGCGAAACCACCCCCGCCAGGAAGCGGGTGCGCCCGTGCGCAGCCAGCTGTGGCAGCTGCCGTTTCACGACTCAGCCGCCTCCCACCATTTGCGCTGCTTCTGGTAGATCGCCGATGACACCCGCTGCGGCGAGGAGGTTGCCTGCAACGCTCGGATCCTCGAGCTCGCGGAGGGAGAGAGTCGGGATGCCCGTCGCGCGGACTGCCTCGGCGGCGGCCAGGCTCGACTGGGTGAGGGTGCCGCAGATGCCGAAGAGCGGCAGGGATCGTTGCCGCATCCATTCCGCGCCGGCGGCTGCAGCCAGCGGATCGGGCACCGCGAGAAGGTACCCGTCGACGAGACGTCCGAAGTGCTCGCTCTCCAGCAGCATCTTCGTTTCTCGCTGGAACAGGCCGTCGGCGATCTCGAGCACGATGGCCTCGGCCTTCGCCTGAACCAGAGTGTTCACCAGCCGTTCTGAGGTGCCCAGGAGGTCTTCCTCGTCGACCTTCCACGTGGACACCTGGCCAGCGTCGGTGAAGTCGAGGACAGGGCGCGCTCCAGCGTCGAGCAGCTTCCAGTAGTCGCCGCCCGAGCCAGTGCCGGTCAGCTTGGCGGCTGCCGTGCGCTTCCCTGCTCGGACGAAGCCGCGGACGAGACGGGACGCGGTGGTCGTCTTGCCCGCATTCATTGCACTGCCAACCACGCCAAGCGTGAGGGGGCGGCGGGCAGGAGTCTCGGGCTCTGGCAGGGCGTAGTTGGAGAGATTGATCGGCTCCCCGGACGCGTCGACGACGAGCCCGATCGGCCGGATTTCCGTCGCGGGGCGCACGGCGCGACTCCGCGAGATCACCTCCGCTGCGACGCCCCCGGAAGCCACCAGGTGGCACGGAGCGAGGGTCGAAGGAACGATGGCTTCGAACTGGTCCGTCGCGTAGCGATGGCCGAAGCACACGACGATTTCGTCGCCGACAAAGAGCTGGGCCTTGCGGCCGCTGACGAGCTCGATCCGAGGGTGCTGCCGCTTCCGAACGACCTCCGCCAAGACCAGGTCTCCAGCCGACGGAGCCCTGTCGGTCCGCAGGCCCCGCATCTCGTTCGTGGGCACGCGTCGGGTCGTGAACGCGATCTTGGCGCTTTCGAGACGCCCCTGGGCGAGCGGCGTGGTGCGGCTGAAGCGTACGAGGGGCGAGGCGTCGTCTGCGCTGGGGTCCGAGGTCTTTTGCGGGAGGGAAGAGAAAAGTCGCATGTGCCTTCTCCGTTTCAATCGATCACGAGATAGCTAGTTAGACCGCCCAGAGTCCGGATCGGAACAGCCTGATGCCGTCGTCAGGCGACTCGAGCAACCGGCCGCCGCTTCGAGCAGCGTCGCGAACATCTAAGAATAGAAATATGCAACCACCGGACCACGCAAGCACACCGTCCGCCTCCGCGTCGTCTGCCGCTGCGTAGCGGCGCATCGTCGGAGCCGACACCCCGACTTGGCGGGCCAGAACGGACCAGCTGAGGCCCCGCGTCTGCCTCTGCGCGTCGACCGCCTCGAAGAGTCGTCGAAGGTCGAACCGTGGTGGCGTCATCGATTCCGGAACTCGGGAGACTGGCCCGACGTCGGGCTACGCCTCCTGTTTCTCCAGGTACGTCGCCAGGCGGAGGTGCCCGTCGTGGCGGGCCCACGCGGAGGGCGTCTTGTCGATCGTCAGGTCTTTGCTCCCGGGGTTTGCACCTCGGGAGAGCAGGAGCTCACAGACCTGACGATGCCCCCGAATTGCCGCCCAATGAAGAGCCGACCCTCGGTAGTGGAAGCCCTGCGGGAATGCATTCACTTCGGCTCCCCGATCGAGGAGGAGCGCGGCGGCCTCGCCCGATCCTCCCATGGCAGCGTAGGCCAGAGCGTTGTCGAGCAGCTGCTGCGCCAGGGTCGGTCCGACGTCGAGGCTCTCGAACGGAGAGAAGATGCCTCCACGATCCGTACGGACAGCTCCGTTCGCGTCGAAGAAGCTCTCCATCTGCTCCAGCCTTCCGAGTGCGGCGGCGGTCCGCAGGTTGAGCGGCTCTGCGCCTCTGCGCAGCAGGAGGGCCATGACCTCGGGCGAGCTCCAGTAGATCGACTCTTCGAGCGGCGTCCAGCCGCTCGTTTCTGAGGAGCCATCCACGGCCGCTCCGTGATCGAGGAGCCAGCCAGCCATCGTGGCGTTGTCGTTGCTCGCAGCGGCCACGAGGGGCTCGTCGAGCGGCGAGCCGTTCTTCAGCAGCGCCTCGGCCATCGAGAGCTGCACCTCGGCCGCGTGCCCTGCACCGTCCAAGACGAGACATTGCATGAGGGTCGGGTGGCTGCACGACGACCGATCCGACGCGAGGCCGGGCTGGGCCGAGAGGATCGCCTTCAGACCCGTGACGCTACCGCTGCGGATCGCGGCGACGGCTGGCAGGAAGCGGAGGTCCATCACGACAGACCGACGACGCCTCTCTCGGCGAGAGTGTCGGCCTGCTCCCCGAGCCCGAGCTCAGCCAGGATCTCGCGTGTGCTCGCCGACCTGGGGCGCCGGGCCACCCGCCTGTGCGGGAGTCTCGCCGAAGCGTGGCGCAGGCCTCGCTTCACGGAGGCGGCCCGCGACGGGGTGCTTGGTCTCGCGGAAGACCTCGTTCGACACCACCTGCGGATCGCGCGGCGCCGACTCGAGGGTATTGGCGCGACCGAACGGCACCGCGTTCTCCTGGAATCGGCCCTCGGCGTCGTCGAGTGGGAGGCGGCTCGCCGCGTCGGCGACGACCGTGGCCAGCACCTGCTTGAGCTCCTCGCGGTGCAGCTGGCGGGCGCGAATGGTGGCGAAACGCTCGTCGGCCAACAGCTGGGGCAGGCGATAGCTCTCGCAGAGGCCGCGGAACTCGTCGTCGGAGAGCGTCATGGTGGCGCCCCAACCGTCCTCGAACTCGACCAGGTGACCGGCGCCGCCGATGGGCGGATGTTGCTCGACGTCGTCCCCAAGCAGGATCTGATCCGCGCCGGCGTCGGGCCATAGGAAGGCCAGCATGGTGTCGAGCATCGCCAGCGTGATGTGCTGGCCGCGACCCGTCTGCGCCCGGGCGACGAGTGCCGCCGTGATCGCCTGGGCCCCGGTGTAGGCGGTGAGCTTGTCGGCGAGGAGCTGGTTGACCTGCTCCGGGCCTTCGGCACGCGCCCGCCCCTGAACGGCCGCCAGCCCGGACCGCGCCTGGATGATCGGATCGTAGGCGCGCCGGTCCCGATCGGGTCCGTCGGGGCCGAAGCCGCTGATGGAGAGGTAGACGAGCTGGCCGTTGAGCCGTGCGAGGTCGTCGTAGCCGACGCCCAGTCGGTCCATCACCCCGGGGCGGTAGTTCTGCACCAGCACGTCGGAGCGACGGGCGAGCGCGCGCACGATGTCCCGCCCCTCGGGCTTCGTGATGTCGAGCGCGATCGAGCGCTTGCCTCGATTGAGCACGTGGAAGTTGCCCGACATGCCGCCGCGCCGTGAGCCGACGTTGCGTTGGATGTCGCCCGTGCCGATGCGCTCGACTTTGACCACCTGCGCTCCCTGGTCGGCCAGGAGCGCCGTGGTGAGCGGGCCGGCGACAACCGCGGAGAGATCGAGGATGCGGATGTGAGACAAGGGGCCTTGCATGGGCGTCATCCTACGCGTGCGCTGGTGTGGCACTTCGCGGGGCCTGGCTCTCGCATGGACCTGGAGTCCGATGGAGGCCAAGTAGTGGCTGATTTGCGCGCCATTGGCTCTTTGCGGCCCTGCTTGGATCCCCTACGCTGGAGCACGTCGGTGAAGTGAGGGGCCTGGAGGAGGCACCTCGAGGCAAGGCGACGACGCCAAGAAAGGGGAGCGACATGACCGATAGTGCACGCGAGATCGCCGGCGCGGCCGTGGCGGAAGCGAGTCGGTTCGGGGCCCACATGCTCGAGCACTGGCACCTCGATCCGGACGTCACCTACCTCAACCACGGCACGGTCGGTGCGACCCCGAAGCGCGTGCTGGAGTTCCAGCGCGTCCTCCGCGACCGCATCGAGCGCGAGCCCGCGCAGTTCATGCTGCGCGACCTCACCGGTACCGAGCCCGTCGGTGCATCACGACGGAGCCAGCCGGCCCTGCGCGAGGCCGCGGACCGGGTGGGCGCGTTCGTGGGGGCGCAGGGAGACGACCTCGTCTTCGTCGACAACGTGACGACGGGGGTGAATGCGGTCCTGCGCTCCTTTCCGTTCGAGTCGGGAGACCACATTCTCATGACCGACCTCGCGTACGGCGCGGTGCGCTACACCGCCGACTACGTGGCGCGCGTCGCAGGCCTTCGCCTCGACACGGTGTCGGTCGACGTTCCGGCGCGGTCGTCGCAGGGAGTGCTCGACGCCCTCGAAGCGGGTCTGCAGCACGAGACGCGCCTCGTGATCGTGGACCACATCGCCTCGTCGTCGGCCCTGCTCCTGCCGGTGCGGGAGATCGCAGAGCTCTGTCATGCGCGCGGCGCCCTCCTGCTCGTGGACGGCGCACATGCGCCCGGCTCCGTGAAGCTCGACATTCCCGCCCTGGGGGCCGACTGGTACGTGGGCAACCTGCACAAATGGGCGCTCGTGCCGCGCTCGAGCGCGATCCTGTGGGCCACGCCGGAGCAGCAGGCGGTTCTCCATCCGGCCGTCATTTCCTGGGGGCTCGACCAGGGCTACGTCGCCGAGTTCGACCTCGTCGGAACCCGCGACCCAACGCCGCATCTCACCGCCCCCGCGGCCCTCGATCTCCTCGAGGAGTGGGGCTTCGAAAACATGCTGCGGTACAACCACGACCTGGTCTGGGAGGGAGCGCAGCTCCTGGCCGATCGTTGGGGGACGGCCTTCGAGACGCCGCGCTCCATGGTGGCCACCATGGCGACCGTGCCTCTGCCCGCGACGCTCGGCAACACGGTGGCGCAGGCGAAGGCGCTCCGGGACGCGCTCCTCTTCGAAGACCAGATCGAAGTGCACGTGGGGCCGCAGGGCGACGGCCTCGCGGTCCGTGTCGCGGCGCAGGTGTACAACAGCCTCTGCGACTTCGAGCATCTGGCCGACTCTGTTCTCGAGAGAGCCAAATGAGGTCCGATATGTCGTACATTGGCTCTCTGTTGAGCCCAGGGAGGCGGGTGCCGCCCGCTCGGGAGCTCGCGTGATGTGGACCTTCTCTCTGGAGCGCGACGCTCCGAAGCCCCTGCACGACCAGCTCGCAGGCCAGCTGCGGGAGCGCATCGCGTCGGGCTTCCTTCCTGCTGGAACGCGCCTTCCGCCGAGCCGGACGCTCGCGCAGATGACCGGAGTCGGGCGCAACACGATCTTGTCGGCCTACGACATCCTCCTCGGCGAGGGGTATCTCGAGGCCAAGGTCGGCCGGGGCACGTTCGTGCGCGACCTCAGCTCCGAGCCGCCCGAAGAGCTCGGGATCCTGCTCGGCCCGCGGGAGAAGCCCCAGCGCCCTCTCGACTGGGAGCCGCTGATTGCCCGGCGCCCTGAGCCGGCGCCGTTGACGGCTGCCCCGGTGCAGGGCACCGACACGATCCGGCTCGACGCCCTGCTACCCGACCCGGCGACCTTCCCGGTGGAGCAGGTGCAGCGCCTGTTCCAGGAGGTGCTGCGCGACGCGGGTGCGGCTGCGCTCAACTACGGCCCGGCCGACGGGTACGAGCCGTTGCGGGAGGCCGTTGCCGTGCGCGTTTCGGAGCAGGGGGGACGCGCCCGGCCGGAGGACGTTCTGATCGTGGCGGGCTCGCAGCTCGGGCTCGACCTCGTCGGCAAGCTCCTCCTCGAGCCGGGAGACACGGTGCTCGTCGGCGCGCCGACGTACGCGAACGTCCTGAAGGTCTGGCAGCTGTACGGGGCGCGCATCCTCGGCGTGCCGCTCGATCCCGACGGAATGCAGACGGACGCGCTCGAGGCGACGCTGCGCCGCACGCGGCCCAAACTGCTGTACGTGATGCCGACGTTCCAGAACCCGACCGGCGTCAGCATGACCGAGGAGCGGAGCCGGGAGATCGTGGAGCTCGCGGCAGCACACGGGGTCCCGATCCTCGAGGACCACTTCGACAGCGAGGTGAGGTTTGCGGGCCAGCCGACGCGTCCACTGCGCGCCTTCGACGTGCACGAGCAGGTGATGTACCTCGGCACCTTCTCGAAGATGCTCTTTCCGGGCTTCCGCCTCGGTTGGCTGGTGTGCCCGCCCGCCGTGCACGAGCGGCTGCTGGAGCTCCGGAGGACGTGTGAGCTGTCGCCGAGTCTCCTACCCCAGATGGTCGCCGCGGAGTTTTGTCGCCGGGGTTACCTCGACAAACACCTGGCGCGGCTGAAGGCGGATCTTGCACTCCGGCTGGAGGCGCTGCACACCGCAGTCGAGGAGCACTTTCCGAAGGGTGTCCGCGTGACTCAGCCGCAGGGGGGCCTCTCGGTGTGGGTGACGCTGCCCGCGGACGGCGACGCGACGGAGCTTCTGGAGATCGCATCGAAGCGTGGTGTGGCGTTTGCTCCCGGAACCTGGTTCTTCGCCGACGGGTCCGGGCGGCGGAACCTGCGCCTGACCTTCGGCTCCGAGCCTGCCGACCGCGTCGCCGAAGGCGTCCGTCGACTCGGTCAGGCGATGAAGACCCACCTGCGGCGGCGAAGTCCGACAACCCGGCCGCGACGCGCGGCTGCACCTTTTCTCTGAGCCCGCCCGTCTCTGGGACGGGCGGCGACCAACCGGAGGCCCCGAGCCCGTGCGGGTGAGGTGACTCCCAACGAAGTGATGCGGCGCAGGCGCGCCGAGGAGGCGAACGATGCAGGAAACCAGACTTCCGAACTTGAAGACCGGCTTCGCCGAGATGCTCAAGGGTGGCGTGATCATGGACGTCGTGAACGTCGAGCAGGCCCGGATTGCCGAAGATGCGGGCGCTGTCTCGGTCATGGCGCTCGAGCGGGTGCCGTCCGACATCCGTCGGGACGGCGGCGTGTCGCGCATGTCCAATCCGCGCATGATCCAGGAGATCATGGCGGCGGTCAGCATTCCGGTCATGGCCAAGTGCCGCATCGGCCACTTCGCGGAGGCCCAGATCCTCCAGTCGCTTGGTGTCGACTTCATCGACGAGAGCGAGGTACTGACCCCCGCCGACGGCCGCTTTCACATCGACAAGCATGCGTTCGACGCACCGTTCGTGTGTGGCGCGCGCGACCTGGGCGAGGCGCTGCGGCGCATCGGGGAGGGCGCCGCCCTCATCCGAACGAAGGGTGAGGCGGGGAGTGGCGACATCGTGCAGGCGGTGCAGCACATGCGCGCGATCACCGAAGGCATCCGCCGTCTGGGAACGTTGCGCGACGACGAGCTCATGACGGAGGCGAAGGAGCTCGGCGCTCCCTACGACCTGGTGCGCTGGGTGGCGCGGCAGGGGCAGCTCCCCGTGCCGAACTTCTCGGCGGGCGGCATCGCGACGCCGGCGGACGCTTCGCTGGCGATGCAGCTGGGGGCCGAGGCGGTCTTCGTGGGCAGCGGCATCTTCAAGAGCGAAGACCCGCCGCGTCACGCCACGGCGATCGTGCGCGCCGCCACCCACTTCCGCGACCCCGCGGTGCTGGCTGAGGTGTCGCGCCAGATCGGGGCGGCGATGCCGGGCATCGAAGCGGCGAAGCTGGCGCCCGAAGAGCGGCTGGAGCAGCGGGGCTGGTGAGCCGTCTCCGAGGTCGACACATTGGCGTGCTGGCACTGCAGGGAGGTTTTGCCGCACACCTCGATGCCCTCGAGCGTTGTGGCGCCCGGGGGCACGAGGTGCGGCGGACGGCGCACCTCGAAGGTGTCGAAGGTCTCGTGCTTCCGGGCGGCGAGACGACGGCGCTCCTGAAGCTGCTCGCGTTCGAGCCGGAATGGTGGGAGGTGCTGCCGCAGCTCGCTCGGAGAGGGACTCCCATCCTGGGAACGTGTGCCGGTCTGATCCTCCTTGCGGCCGGGGTGACGCCTGTGCAGCGTTCGCTCGGACTCCTCGACATCGACGTCGTGCGCAACGCGTACGGTCGCCAGATCGACTCGTTCGTCGCGCGCGGTGAGGTCGCGCGGGGCGCGTGGGATCCCGGCCTGGAGGGCACGAGGGAGGTGGCGGGGCAGATGACCTTCATTCGGGCCCCTCGGATCGTGAGGGTCGGCGCTGGGGTCGAGGTGCTCGGCACGCATCGCGGAGAGCCCACCCTGGTGCGCCAGGGGAGCGTCGTCGGAGCGGCTTTCCACCCCGAGCTCGAGAGCTCCACCGAGCTGTTCGAACGGACCCTGGGCGCGGCCTGGGGCGCTTCGGTCGACGAGGTCGCGGCGATCAGCGCGCCGGGCAGCTCGGGCTCATCAGCGCCGTGACGTCCTCCGCGGGCGGGTTGGGCCAGAGGGGCTCGATCAGCTGCTCGTTCCACTGCGCGTAGGCGTCGCGTAGCCGGTTCACGACGGCGGGGTTTGCCGCCGAGAGCTCTCGGCTCTCGCCGACATCGGCCTCGAGATCGTAGAGACGCGGTTCCGGCCCGTGCAGCTTCCACCGCCCCTCCCGCACGGCCCAGCGATCGCCGCCGCCGGTCCGCCAGAACAGCGCCCTGGGAGGCGGGCTCGCGGCCTGCGCGCCGGACTGGCTGAGGAGAGGCACGAGGTTCCGCCCGTCGAGCGGGTGCGGCATCTCGGAGACGCCGGCCAGGGCGGCGGCCGTGGCGAAGACATCGAGCGAGGAGACCGGGGGGCGGTAGCGGAGCGCCGCCGGCAGACGCCCCGTCCACTCGGCGAGGAATGGCACCCGGACACCCCCCTCGAAGAGCCGCGCCTTGCGTCCGCGCAGCGGCGCATTGTCGGCGCACTCGAACAGAGTCTGGCCGCCGTTGTCACTGAGAAAGAAGAGCAGCGTCTCGTTCGCGATGCCGAGCTCGCGGAGGACCGCGCGGAGGTCTCCGACCCCGTCGTCGACGGCTTCGACCATCGCCCGGTACGTGCGGCACGCAGAGCTGCCGGGCGTAACTCCCTCGCAGCGCTCCGCGGGCGCCTGGTAGGGCGTGTGGGGTGCGTTGTACGACACCACGAGAAGGAAGGGGCTGTCGCGGGCGCGGCGAACGAACGCCACAGCCTCCCGGGTCAGGTGATCCGTCAGGTAGCCGTCGCTCGCGACTCTCTCGCCGTTCCGCTCGAGTGAGCCGGTGTACTCGGCGTCGAGGTTCTGGGTGACGCGGGCGAAGTACTCGTGCCCGCCTCCGAGAAAGCCGAAGAACTCGTCGAAGCCTCTCTCCTGCGGATGGAAGCGCGGAGCGGCGCCGAGGTGCCACTTCCCGACGTAGCCGGTGCGGTAGCCGACCCCGCGGAGTGCGTCCCCCAGCGTCAGCTCCCCGACCGGCAGGCCGAGGGAGGTGTCGGTCGGGTCGTACGCGGGGTTGTTCTCGTAGCCGAAGCGCTGCTGGTAGCGGCCCGTCAACAGGCCAGCCCGGGACGGACTGCAGTACGGATGCGTGACGTAGCCGCTCTCGAAGAGGACGCCGCCGTCTGCCATGGCGTCGAGGTTGGGTGTGCGGACCCGCTCCGATCCCTGGAAGCCGGCGTCCGCATACCCGAGGTCGTCGGTGACGATCACGACGACGTTGGGACGTGGTGGACTGTCTGCAGCTCCCCCCGGGGCAGGCGGGCTCGACGGCGCCTGCGCGCAGGCCAGCCAGAGCAACATGCCGAGAGTTGGGATCGTACGGCGCACGGCTGATGCTAGCCGCGCCCGAAGGTCAGGGGACCCGGCTCGGGCTTGTCGAGGGCGCCCTGCGGGTGTTAGGGATAGGCGCTCTGGAAGAAACGATGATGCGCGCAACCCCTCTTCTCGTTCTGGCGGCTCTGCCGGCGCTGCTCGTGGCCTGCAGCGGCGACCCGCAGGCCTCCGGGGAGGGGGTCGAGGCGTCCGAGGCGGGCGCGCCGAAGCGCCAGGTCGTTCTGGTTCTGCTGGACGCCGCGCGGCCCGACTACTTCTCGAGCTACGGATTCGAGCAGGAGACGACCCCCGAGATCGACCGCCTGGCCTCTCGCGGGGTGTTGTTCCGGCGTCACTACGCGCAGGGCACGGGGACGCGCGTCTCGGTTCCCTCGCTGCTCGCGTCGCGGTATCTGGCCCCGCCGCTGTTTCCCAACGACCCGCGGGTGCCTTACGCCAGCCCGGACGAACTGTTCCAGCGTGCGGACTCCGCGCAGATCTCCATGCCGCGAGCGTTCGAGGCCGCAGGTTTTGCGACCGCCGCGATCTCCGCCCACCTCTGGATCGGCGAGCAGACGCCTTTCGGGTCCGAGTTTCAGGAGATGAAGGACCTCACGGTCGGCTACAGCGACGCCCAGTATCCGTACCCCAAGGCGAAGGCGGTCGTCGACGCGGCTCTGGCCTGGGTGGCCGAACACCCTGACGAGGACTTCTTCCTCTATCTGCACCTGATGGATCCGCATTTCCCGCACTACTTCGAGGAGGATGCGCAGGCTCTGTTCGGGGCGGCGTCGTACGACGCGCGGCGGTTCAACCCGGCGGGCGGGCCGCAGGTCGAGCACGAGGCGCTCACGGAGGAAGACCTGCGCTACGCGGAGGCGCTCTACGCGGGCAGCCTGCGCTCCGCCGACCGCGAGCTCGGCAGGCTCTTTCGCGTGCTCGACGAGGCGCCGCACCGGCCGGTGGTCGCGATCACGTCGGATCATGGGGAGTATCTGCGTGATGGCAAAACCCGTCGCCCGCGGCCCGGGAGACCCCTCTTCTCGCACGGCGGCCCGTGGCACGATGCGGTGGCGCGCATCCCGCTCATTCTGTACGCCCCCGGAGCTCTCGATCCAGGCGAGAGTGACGCTCTCACCGAGGGGGTCGACGTCTTTCCCACCCTGCTGAGCCTCGCGGGCGTCGAGCTCACCCCGGGCAGCAGCCTCGACGGAGTCGACCTGACGGCCGTACTTCGAGGGGAGCTCCCGGAGCGCGACGCCGTGATCTCGAGGGCCGGGATTCGCACCCGGCGTCACCTGCTGACCCTCGGCTCCAGCCCCCGCCAAGTGCTCGAGGCGCCGCCTGGCGGAGCGCTGGCGGCGAGCCTGTTCGATCTGGAGAACGACCCCCTGGAGCTCGCCGACGTCGCGGCCGCCCAGCAGGGCGAAGTGGCCGGACTTCTCGCCGCCTACCGGGATCGCCTCGCCGGCCCCTTCGAGCGAGCCCAGGCGGCGCGGAGCTCGGAGCCGCCGTCGTTCGCGTTTGCGATCTCGTCGCGCTTCGTCACGGGAGAAGGCCTCCAGCGGCTGGCCCCGGGGGCCGCGGTCGGCGAAGGCTGGAGCCTGCTGCCAGGGACACCCCACGCTCAGCTCGTCGCCCGAGGCAACGCCGGTCCGATCGAGGTCTCGTTTCCGATGCCCAGCGGGGCATACCAGCTGTCGCTCGGCATGATCGGTCGCGTGCGGCTGACCGTGGGCGACCAGCGCAGGAGCGTGGTGGCCGAGAACAACATGGCCGGCTTCGGTGAGGTCCTCGTCGAAGGGGAGACCTTTCGGGCGACGTTGGAGACCGGCCCGCAGGAGGATCTCCGGGTGTTCTTCTTCGGCTTCGTGCCGGCCGCCGCAGCCCGCAACGCGGCGGAAGAGGCCGAGCGCCTGGAGAAGCTCAAGAGCCTCGGCTACGTGAACTGACCGCTCGTTCCGGTTCGCGCACGAGGGCCTGGCGGAGGACCTTGCAGACGGCGTCGTAGACCTCGGGATCTTCGCTGGCTCTGGGCCCCGCGACGTTGAGTCGCAGCGGGGTGTGGCGGTCGAGGAACGTCCGGAGCGTCAAAGCCGCCTCCCCGCCCGTCCAGGTGTCCAGGTCGAGGTGGAGGACCGGGCGCAGGAGCTCCTGCGCCAGTCGTAGTGTGAGGGCCGTCCCCCCTCGAGGTTCGCCGTGCGTGACCACCAAGGTGACGTCGGAGTCGCGGACGTTGAGGCGCGTCCGACATGCGGGCTCGGCAGACGGTGCCTCCTGAAGACCACCGTAGCGCGGGTCCACGACACCGTCCTCGGCGAGCCGCCCAGCAGGAACCCAGCCCGCGATCGGGAGGCCGAGCTCGAGGGCCACATCGAAGGCCGCCCGGTCGGCGCCGGTCTGCCCGCCGGAGACGACGGTCAGAGGCGCGTCGCCGGGCGTGCTCATGCGCGTCGGAGCACCGGGCGTCAGGCGAAGATGTCGTGGTGCACGACGCCGGCCACGTCGGTGAGCCGGAAGTCGCGGCCGGAGAAGCGATAGGTCAGCTTCTCGTGGTCGAGCCCGAGGGTGTGCAGGAGTGTGGCGTGCACGTCGTGCAGGTGCATCCGGTTCTCCACGGCGTGGTAGCCGAACTCGTCGGTGGCGCCGTAGGCGAAGCCACCTTTGACGCCGCCGCCCGCCATCCAGATGGAGTAGCCGTAGGGGTTGTGGTCGCGGCCGTCGCCCCCTTCGGAAACCGGCGTGCGGCCAAACTCTCCGGCCCACACGACGAGCGTGTCCTCGAGCAGGCCGTGGGCGTCGAGGTCGTGCAGCAGCGCGCCGATCGGCTGGTCGACCTCGGCGGCGTTCTTGGTGTGGAGGGTGTAGAGGTCGGAGTGCTGGTCCCACTTGTAGCTGTGGGTGCACTGCACGAAGCGCACGCCCCGCGCGACGAGGCGGCGCGCCAGGATGCACTGCCAGGCGAAGTCGGCCGTCTTCGGGTTGTCGAGGCCGTAGAGCTTGCGCGTCTCTGGGCTCTCCTTCTCCACCTCGAAGGCCTCCGGCGCCTCGAGCTGCATGCGCGACGCAAGCTCGAACGACTGGATGCGCGCCTCGAGCTGCGGATCGTGGGTGCGCATCTCCGCGTGGCGCGCGTTCACGTTGCGCAGCATCTCGAGCTCGTAGCGCTGGAGCTCGGGCGACAGCTGGGTGTTCTTCAGGTACTCGATGGGCTCGGAGCGCACGTCGTCCACCTTGAGCCCGGCGTGGCCAATGGCTGTGCCCTGGTACGCCCCGGGCAGGAAGGCCGACGCCCACGCCTTCGCGCCCCCGTGCGAGAGCGTGGGTTTGATCGTGATGAAGCCGGGGAGGTTCTCGTTCTCGGAGCCGAGGCCGTAGAGGGTCCACGCGCCGAGAGAAGGCCGCGTGAAGGTGGACGTTCCCGTGAAGGTCTGGAGGAGCGCGGCGCCGTGGTCGACCCCTTCGCCGACCACCGAGCGGATCACGCAGAGCTTGTCGGCCTGGTCGCGTACGTGCGGGAAGAGGTCGCTCACGGGAAGACCGCTCTCGCCGCCGGGGCGGAACGTCCACGGCGACTTCATGAGCGGCCCGGCCTCCTCGTCGGCGAAAGCGAGCGGGCGCGGGATCGGCAGCGGCTTGCCGTGGTCGCGGTCGAGCCGCGGCTTCGGATCGAACGTGTCGATCGACGAAGGCCCGCCGTGCATGAACAGGAAGATGACGTTCTTCGCCTTCGGCTCGAAGTGCGGCGGGATCGCGGCCAGCGGGTTGCTGGCGCGCGGGTCGGCGGTGCTCGCCGCCGCCGCCGGCGGGCCCAGAACCTCACTGCCCAGCATGGCCGCCAGGGAGAGGTAGCCGAACCCGCACGCACCATCGCGCAGAAGCGCGCGCCGTGTGACGGTGGGAGGCTCCGGCGGCTTGAGAAACGACGGGCAGCCGTGGCGGCGGCGCTGCTTGGGGTCAGTCGACATAGATGAACTCGTTCGACGAAAGAAGGACGCGGCTTGCGCTCGCCCAGGCCTCGGTGGGGCCCAGCCCGATGTCGGTGCGCAGGCGCCGCACGTACGCGAGGAGGCTCTCGGCTTCGGCGACGCTCGCCTCGCGGTTGAGTGTGTGGAGGTAGAGCTGCCGTGCGATGCGGGTCGGTCGGCCGTGCTCCTCGACGAGCTTCTCCGCCAGGAGCTTCGACTGGCGATGCACGAACGTGCTGTTCATCATGAACAGCGCCTGCGGGGCGACGTTGGTCAGCTGCCGTTTGCCCTGCGTGGTGACCGCGTCACCGAAGTCGAACAGGTTGAGCAGCGACGGCAGGTTGGAGCGGCGCAGAGGCAGGTACACGGTGCGCCGGTCGTAGTCTTCGGGGTCGAGGCTGAGGCGGTCGTTGGAGTTTTCCAGATCCGTACCGAAGCCCGTCTGCAGCGTGCCGCCCATGGTGAGGTCGAGGTTGCCACCGATCGCCAGGAGCCCGTCGCGGATCTCCTCCACCTGCAGGCGGCGCCGTGGGAAGTGCGAGAGAAGGCGGTTCTCCGGGTCTTCTGCGGCCGCGGCGTCGCTCGCGACGCTCGCCATGCGGTAGGTGGCGGAGCCCATGATCAGGCGATTCAGCGCCTTGACGCTCCAGCCGCTCTCCACGAAGCGCTGAGCCAGCCAGTCGAGCAGCTCCGGATGACTCGGGCGATCGCCGAGCTTGCCGAAGTTGTTGGGGGAGCCCACGAGGCCTGCGCCGAAGTGCCAGGACCAGATGCGGTTGACCATGACGCGTGCGGTGAGCGGGTTGTCGGGGCGGGTGAGCCACGAAGCCAGCTCGGGCCGACCGCTTCCCTGGGAGACCGGTGTCTGATCGCGACCGGCCACGATGGTCGGAAACACTTTGGGTGCCGGATCGCCGGGGCTGTTGTAGTCGCCGCGGATCAGAACGTGCTGGTCGACGGTCTCGCCTTCGGTCACCGCACACGCCATGTCCGGGCGCGGCTTTGCGGTCTCTTCCAGGTGCGCGAGGGTGTCTTTGGCCAAGGTCCACTCCGCCTTGGCCGCGGGCCCGAGGAGCTCCACACGTGCCTCGGTGCTCAGCCCGAGCGGACCGTCTGCGACGACGTACACCTCGTGGTAGAAGCGGTCGCGCCCGGCCATGTACGGCGGCGCGGAAGGTGGCGGCTGCAGCGGCTCGATGTCGGCCGCCGCGCGCACCTCGGCACGCCACGCCCTCAGGAGATCGCGGCGTGCTTCGAAGGTCGCGGTGATGCGGTCTTCGTACCTCTGGGCGACCTGGGTGCGCGACGCGTCGTCGGCTTCGTGCCATGCGGCCAGGTGAGGCACCTTCTGCTCGCGGGGCGCCAGGTACTCGGCCCAACGCTTCACGAGGTCGGGGTCGAGCTGCGAGCTCGGGGTCTCGCCGGCGCTCGTGCCATGTGCTGCGAGCATGAGCTCGGCCACCTGCGGGAGGAGCGACTCCATGCGCTCCTCGGCCGCCTCGTCGGTGAGAGCCCGCTGCAGCAGCTTCTGGTAGGCGATGCGCCGCTGCTCGAGCTCCCACTGCGCGAACACTTCGTCTTCGACGAGCGGCACGGTGAGCACCCTCGACACGTGCGAGTCCGGGTTCTTGAAGCTCCGGGTGCTCGCGAACATGCCGAGCATGCCGTAGTAGTCCTTCGTGGGGATCGGGTCGAACTTGTGATCGTGGCAGCGCGCACAGGCGACGGTGAGGCCCATGAACGCGCGGGAGACCACGTCGACCTGCTCGTCCCACACGTCGTGCAGCATGCGCTGCTTGTCCTGCTGCGCGATGGCCTTCGGCCCGAGCGCGAGGAAGCCGGTGGCAATGATGCCGCGCCGGTTGACCGGGGAGCCGTCTCTTGCGGGCAGCAGGTCGCCGGCCAGCTGCTCGCGCACGAACTCGGAGTAGGGCAGGTCGTCGTTGAAGGCGTCGATCACGTAGTCGCGGTAGCGGTAGGCCCACGGGTAGCGGTGGTCTTCGTCGTTGCCGGTGGAGTCGGCATAACGCGCCACGTCGAGCCAGTGGCGGCCGTAGCGCTCGCCGTACCGCGGCGAGGCGAGGAGACGATCGACCGCTGCGTCGAGCTGGTCCGCAGAGGTGAAAGCCTGCGTCTGCTCCGGTGTCGGAGGCAAGCCGGTGAGGTCGTAGGTGGCCCGTCGGAGCAAGGTGGCCGGGGCGGCCTCGGGCGCCGGCGCAAGGCCCCGACTCTCCAGCTTGGCGAGCACGAAGTTGTCGATGGCGTTGCGCACCCACTCCGTTCTCTGCACGCTGGGAGGCTCTGGGTCTTTCCGCGGCTGGAAGAACCAGAAGTTCTTCTGCTCTTCGGTCCATACCATCTCGTCCGATCGCGGCGCGGTCTGCACGACCTGATGTTCGGAGCCTGGCCACGGCGCCCCGGCTGCGACCCACTGCTCGATGTCGGCGAGCTCCTGGGCCGCAAGACGACCGTCGGGCGGCATCTTGATGCGGCTCTGGTAGCGCAGCGCGCGGAGCAGCCGGCTGGCCTCGGGGTCGCTGCCCTGCACGATGGGCCCGGTCTCGCCGCCGGCCCTGAAGCCGCTCGCCGACGTGAGGTCGAGCCCGGCCATGCGCAGATCGGCGTCGTGGCAGCGCGCGCAGTTGTTCGCGAAGACCGGACGGATCTTCGTCTCGAAGAACGTGTCGTCGACGGCGGCGCCCCGCATCGGAGCCGAAAGGCACACGAGGGCGAGGGCGGCCACCAGGAGCGATCGGCCGCGACTGGAGCAACTTGCGAGCATGGGAACGGAGGCGATTCTACCGCGCCCGCGTCGGTCGATCGCGGGCGCCGTTAGCGGAACTTCCCGAGCCGGGCGACGTACCTGGGTCGAAGCACCTCTCGAAGCTCGAAGCGCCCGGTCGGCAGGCCGGGTCGCGAACCCACCTTGGAGGCACTCCTTTGATCTCCGACTTTCGCATCGCAGCGCGGAGCCTGGCTCGTCGCCCCCTGTTGTCGCTGGCCGTCGTCCTGACTCTGGCGCTGGGATTGGGGGCCAACGTCACCGTCTTCTCGGTCGTCGACTCCGTGCTGTTGCGCTCACTGCCTTATCCCGCGGCCGAGCGCCTGGTCGCCCTCTGGTCCACAGTGCAGCGCGACGGCACGCGCGTGGACAGCATCGAGAGGCGCAGCTTCTCGATGCCCGACCTCGTCGATCTCGAGAGCGGCTCGGAGTCTCTCGATCAGGTTGCTGCCTACTCCGGCGGCACGTTCCGCCTGACCGCGCCCGGCGCCAGTCCGGAGCGCTTGAGGGGGACGATCGCCGATGCCGACTATCTGCCCCTCCTTGGTGTCACGCCGGTACTCGGCGACAACCTCAGCGACGAGCCCCTCGGCGACAGCGGGGTCCCCGGAGTGCTGCTGTCCCACGGCGTCTGGCAGAGGCGGTTTGGTGGCGATCCGGGAGTGCTCGGAGACACGTTGGTTCTCGACGGGGAGCCGGCGCTGGTGGTGGGGGTGCTTCCGGCCGGCTTCCGTGGGCTGGTGGACGCGAGCGACATCTGGTTCCCGCTCGCCGCGCTTCCCGAAGACCTGAGACAAAGCCGAAGCCGGCGGTGGCTCGACAGTGTCGGTCGCTTGGCCGAGGGTGCAACACTCGAGGCGACACAGGCGGAGCTGCACACCTTGTTCTCGACCCTCGAGGCCGAGTACCAGGACAGCAACCAGGGTTACGGCGCGGATCTGGCCTTCCTGTCCGAGGAGCTCGTGGGCGACGTCCGATCGCCGATCCTGGTTCTCTGGTGGGCGGTGATGGCGGTGCTGCTGATCGCCACGGCGAACGTGGTCAACCTGTTCGTAGTGCGCTGGCGTCAGCGGGGCGAGGAGATGGCGGTGCGCCAGGCTCTCGGGGCCACTCCGTGGCGCCTCCGACGTGTCCTGCTGGCGGAGACCACCCTCCTCGCCCTGGTCGGTGCAGGCCTGGGGATCGTGATGGCGTTCCTCAGCCTGCGCTTCCTCCAGCCGCTCGCGCCGGTCGATCTCCCGACCCTGTTCGAGCTCGGTGTGGGTGTCCGGGCCATTGTCTTCGTGGCCGTGCTGACGCTGCTCGGCGGTCCCCTGGTTGGTCTCCTGGCTGCAGCGCGCGGGGTGGACGGTCGGGGCTCGGGTCACCGGGCCTCGGCTCTCGGTGGCCGGCGCGGCGCGACCCACAGAGACCCGCTGCGCACCACGCTGCTTGCGGTGGAGGTGGCGCTGGCGACCATCCTCACCATCGGGGCAGGCCTCCTCGTGCTGAGCTTCGAGGCGATGAGCGACGTCGACCCGGGCATGACCCGCAGCGACGTCGGCTTCCTCCGGCTGGACTGGAGCGAAGGCCGTGAGCCGTCCGAGCTGGCGGCGGTCCGCGACGCGTTGCTCGCGCGCGTCGAAGCGATTGCCGGTGTCGAGCGCGCCGCCCTCGCGCGGGACACGCCTTTCGCGCAGCGCTCGTCGGCCCTCGTCCTGGCTGCGGAGGGGGCGGCTTTTTCCCCGGACCAGCCCTACGCAGGTGGCGTCCGGTCCTACTACCACACGGTCACGCCCGACTACTTCCACGCTCTCGGCATCCCCCTCACGAAGGGTCGTGGCTTCGACGCGGCGGACACGCTGCCCTACGACGACGAGTCGAGAGGGCCTTCGGCACCCGGCGTGGCGATCGTCACACAGTCGCTGGCAGAGCGGGTCTTCGGCGCAGACGATCCCGTCGGCCGTCGTTTCTACCTGGGTCGACCGGTCGAGAGCTCGGAGGAGGCGGAGGGCCGCACCTGGTTCGAGGTGGTGGGCGTGGTCGCCGATCATCGGCACCGCGATCTGGTTCCAGATCCCGAGGCTCCTGCCGACCCGGACGTCTTCTTCTCCATGCGACAGCTCAATCCCGGGCAGGCAGCGTTGGTCGTGAGGTCGCAGCTGCCCACCGATCCGCTCCTCGCGCAGGTGCAGGCCGAGCTGCAGCAGGCAGATCCTCGACTCCTGGTGCACTCGCCGGAAACGCTCGCGAACCGCCTTCGGGCAGAGACCGCGCGCTCCAGGTTCGCGGGTGCGCTGATGACCGCCTTTGCGGCCCTGGCTCTCCTGCTGGCCGCGATCGGAATCTATGGCGTGGTCGCGAACAGCGTGGCCCAGCAGCGACGCGAGATCGGGATTCGCATGGCCATCGGTGCCGACCGCGGGCGCGTTCTGCGCGAAGTGGCGCTCCCGGCCGCGATCATGATCGCCGTGGGGCTCTCGGCGGGTGTTCTCGCGGCCCTCGCGGGTGGCCAGCTGCTGGAGGCGCAGCTCTTCGAGGTTGGGACCCGCGATCTGAGGGTGTTTGCCGGCAGTGTCGTCGCACTGGGGCTGGTGGGACTCGCGGCCGCGCTGATTCCGGCGGGCCGCGCCAGTCGTGTCGATCCGGCCCTTTCGCTGCGGGCCGAGTAGCCGCGGAGCGCTGCGACTCGCGTGCCTCGCTCTGGAGGGGGTGTCTGCTACTCGCGCGCCTCGCGCTCGAGTAGACGTCTGCTACTCGCGCGCTTCGCGCTCGAGTAGACGTGCTCCCCGCAGGATGTTGCCCACCGAGTAGTTGCCCTCGTGGCAGGCGTACTCGTACAGCTTGTCGGGGGTCCGCGGCCAGGTGTACTCGCCGGTGTAGGGCGCCGTGTAGTCGCCGCTCTCCACCGTGAAGCGGTAGAGCAGGCCGTCTTCGGTGGGCGTGAGACGCTCGATCACCCGCTGGTCCGCCGGCGGTGAGGGCTCGGCGAACAGAGTCGTAGTGATCCAGTCCTCCTCCAGGAAGTTCTTCGTCTCCACCACCAGCGTGTCGCCCTCCCAATGGCCGACCGAGTAGCCGGCCCGCCGACGGACACTCGGCGGCGGGTGAGTGCCCCCGAGGTGAATCACCCGCGCCTCGTGCATCCACTCGATGAGGATCATCACGTGGGTGTCGGTCTGCACCACGGTCTTGAGGTTGTTGTAGGCCTTGGGAAGCACCGGGATCGTGGCTTCGAGCGAGAAGACGCAGCGGTCGGCGATGGAGAGCGACTCTGGCCCGTCGTAGGGCCCGACCTCGCGGTCGATCCACCAGGCGTCGCCGGTGTTCTTCTTGGAGAACGGGTACTTGCCCTCCCGCCGCGCCCGTCCACGCTCTGTGTAGGGTGGAAAGCGGCCGTTGGGCGGGTCGATGAGAAGCGAGGTGCGGTACTTGCCGTCCACGACGGTGGCGGCGGAGCCGTAGTCCATGAAGAAGTCGTTGTAGCCGCCCACGTTGCCCCCTGCGGTTGGCGCCTCCCGGTTCGGGTCGCTTGCTGCGGCCCGGTTGGCCCGCCGCGCCGCGGTCCTTTCGGCGATCTCGCGTGCCTCCTCGGGGGTCAGCTCGAGGCGTTCGCCGAGCTCGACGCTCCGCTGCATCGGGGTGAGCGTGCCGATGTCGTAGTTGCCGGAGAGATCCGGCTTTCCCGAGGCCGTGCGCGCGAACTGTGCGTCCGTTGCGCCAGCGCCCAGAAACGTCGCCGTGACGAGGAGGGCCGGCCAGGTTGCCCACCGACCGTTTGATGCGTGGTTCATCGCCTAGCTCCCAGGTGTTTCGCTTGAGCGTATCGCTGTGGCGCCTTTGGTGTGCTGCGCCAGGGGTGGCGGCTCCAGACGTCTGTGGTCTCCCAACCGGTGCGGCCATGCGCTCGCGTGAGGCGCGCGAGGGGGCAGGCGGCCGCTACACTGGCGCAAAACCAACGACAGGATGGACTTCTGGATGCGAACGACGCTCACGATCTTCGCCCTTTCGCTGATCGCCGGTGGGATCTCCGCGCAGAGCACCGGGCCGACAGCGGCGGAGCTCGCCGAGATGACCGCCATTCGCCCGGTCCCCGGCAAGAAGGGCCTCTACGTCATCCCCGGCTTCGACGGTGCGACCACCGGGGGCAATGTCGCCGTGCGGGTCACCAACCACGGCGTCGTGCTCGTGGACAACAAGTTCCCGCACAGCTACGAGCGCATCCTCATGGAGGTGCGGAAGGTCACGTCGCTGCCGGTTCGCTACGTGCTCGACACGCACCATCACGACGACCACGCTGGCTCCAACGCCGACTTCATGGCCGTGGCGGAGGTCATCTCCCACAAGAACGCGCGCAGCAACATCCTCCGCAACAACCAGCCGGGGGCTCCGCGGCTCGTCTTCTCCGAGGAGACGTCGGTCTTCCTCGGCGGGTTCGAGGTGCGCGCGTACCACTTCGGCCGGGGACACACGAACGGCGACGCGGTGGTCCTCTTCCCGGACCTCCAGGCGATCCACACGGGCGACCTGTTCATCTGGGGCGAGCGCTCCAACGGCACGAAACTGTCGCCGTTCTTCGACTATGCCAACGGGGCCTCCGCGCTCGCCTGGCCCGCGACCCTCGACGCGATCCTCGAGCTCGACTTCGACACCGTCATCCCAGGGCACGGCCCGGTGCTGACGCGCACCGAAGTGCAGACGTTCCGCGACCGGATGCAGATCCTGCTCGACCGGATGGGAGACGCCGTGGAGCGTGGCGTCTCCCGCGACGACATTGCTGCGGAGGTCGACATGTCGGACCACGACTGGCCCATCCGCGCGGCCCTGCTCGAGGCCGTCTTCGATGAGGTCGCCGCGGCCCGCTAGCGACTACCGCGTATCGCGCGCGAGCCCGGCCAGGAGCTCCATGGCGTCCGGGTTGTCGGTGGCGATCTTCATGGCGGTGGCGCCGCTGTCGGTCCAGGCGGCGAACCGTTCCCGGATGCGCTCCTTGGGCCCGATCAGCGCCTCTTCGTCCACGAGCTCGTCCGGGATCGCGCCCGCGGCTTCGTCGCGCCGCTTCGCGAGGTAGAGGTCCTGCACGCGCTGGCAGGCCTCGCCGTAGCCGCGCCGGGTCGCCGCGTCCTTGTGGAAGTTCTTGTCGCGGTGCCCCATGCCGCCGATGTACAGCGCCCGGTTCGGCTTCAGGCTGTCGATCGCGCCTTTCACGTCGTCGGTCAGGATGACGGGCACCGACGCCATGATCTCGATGTCGTCGAGGGTCTTGTTGCCGCCCGCGCGCCGGCACCCCTCCTCGAGCCAGGGCCGGAAGGTGTCCATCATTCCGGGGACAAACCCGAGCGGCAGCCAGCCGTCGGCGATCTCGCCGGTGAGCTTGATCATCGCTTCGGTCCCGGTGGCGAGCCACACCGGGATGTTCGGGTTCATGTGCAGGATCGACTTGAGCGGCTTGCCGACACCCAGGGCGCCTTCGCCGGTGAAGGGGAGCGAGATCTCGCGGCCCTCGTGCTCCAGGGCCTCCTGCCGCTCCCAGATCTTGCGGCAGATCTGCACGTAGTCGCGCATGCGGTAGTACGGCTTGCCCCACGGCTGGCCGTACCAGCCTTCGACGATCTGTGGGCCCGACAAGCCGAGGCCGAGGATGAAGCGGCCTTCGCCCGCCATCGCGTCGACGGTGGCCGCACTCATCGCGGCGTTGGCCGGGGTCCGCGCGGCGAGCTGGGCGATGGCCGTTCCGAGGCGGATGCGCTCCGTGACGGCGCCGAGGTACGCCAACGGCGTGATGGCGTCGGAGCCGTAGGCCTCCGCTGTCCACACGGAGTCGAAGCCGAGCTTCTCGGCGAGCTGCACCCGCTTCGTGGGCATTTCGAGGCGACGTCCAGAGTATCCGAGGCTGAGTCCGAGCTGCATCTGCTTCCTCCTTGGATCGAGAGGCGACGCTAGCACCGGGCCGCGCGTCACCCGCACATCTTGGCCACCGGCTCTGTTTCGCTGCGCCGAAGTGTGGTCCACTTGGCGGGTTCCTCATGGAGACAGCTCGACACACGGACGCGGCAACCCCCGGCTCCTTCCGGTGTGGTGTTGCCCGCGGCCCGTACGTCCAGGGGAACCCCGATTTTCGATTTCGATTCTTCAAGACAGTGAACAAGGAGACCTCGAGATGACGATGCTCAACCCGCCCCCCGAACTGTTCCAGTTGGCGATGTCGGAAGAGGCGCAGCCGCTGATGCAGGCCGTGATGAAGCACATCAAGGACAATGTCGCCCCGATCACGGAGGAGTTCTACGCCCTCAACGACGAGAAGGAGGACCGCTGGTCGTGGCACCCGCGGCAGCTGGAGCTGCTCGAGGGCGCCAAGGACAAGGCCAAAGAGTCGGGTCTGTGGAACTTCTTCCTGCCGGAGCACTCCGACATCGGAACTGGCCTCACCAACCTCGACTACGCCTACATCGCCACCGAGCTCGGCAAGTGGGGCCTCGCCTCCGAGACGCTCAACTGCGCGGCACCGGACACCGGCAACATGGAGGTGCTGGAGCGTGTCGGCACGCCGGAGCAGCAGGAGCAGTGGCTCAAGCCGCTCCTCAACGGTGAGATCCGCTCGGCCTACGCGATGACCGAGCCCGGCATGGCCTCTTCGGACGCCAAGAACATCTCGACATCGGCCCACCTCGAAGGTGACGAGTGGGTGATCAACGGTGAGAAGTACTACATCTCCGGCGCCGGCGACCCGCGCTGCAAGATCATGATCACCATGGTGAAGACGAGCCCGGACGCTTCGCCGAGCCGTCAGCAGTCGCAGATCCTCGTGCCGATCGACACTCCGGGCGTTCACATCCTCGAGGGCATGCAGGTCTTCGGGCACGACCACGCGCCGCGCGGCCACATGCACATCAAGTTCGACAACGTGCGCGTGCCCAAAGAGAACATCCTCCTGGGTGAAGGGCGCGGCTTCGAAATTTCCCAGGTGCGACTCGGCCCGGGCCGCATCCACCACTGCATGCGCTCCATCGGCAAGGCGGAGAAGGCGCTCGAGCTCATGGTCAGGCGCGGCGCCTCGCGCGTGGCCTTCGGCAAGCCGCTCATCAAACTGGGCAAGAACCTCGAGGTGGTGTCGCGTGCACGCATCGAGATCAACGCGATGAAGCTCGCGGTGCTCCAGGCGGCCAAGGCGATGGACGTGCTCGGCAACGCCGAGGCGCGCGTCTACGTGAGTGCCGTCAAGGCGATGGTGCCGGAGAAGTGCTGCGAGATCATCGACGCCTCGATCCAGATCCACGGCGCGACGGGTGTCTCCCAATGGACGCCGCTCGCGGATCTCTACACCGACATGCGTCACCTCCGGTTCGCCGACGGCCCGGACGAGGTGCACCACATGGTGGTCGGTCGCGCCGAGGTCCAGCAGTACGGCCTCTGGTAGGCGAAGCACGGCGTCGAGCTCGGCGGCTCGGCCATCGAACGCAAAGGCCGAGTGGGGCATGTCCCACTCGGCCTTTTCTCATGGCACTTGCCCGACAGGGCTGCGATCCGATCGCGATGAACCTCCGAGCTCCCGGCGAGCACTCACGGTTGAACCACCAACCAGATGGAGGGTCTCGAGATGAGACGTCTGATCCTGGGAGCGCTTGCGCTCCTGTTCGTCGCCGTTCCCCTGAGTGCCCAGCAGATCGAATATCGCGCGGTGATGACCGGGGCACAAGAGGTGCCGTCCGCTGACACCGGCGCCGTGGCGCGTGCGAGCGTCGCGATCAACGTGGGTTTCACCCGAATCAACGTGCAGATCCGTCCGCAGAGGCTCGAGGGCAACTTCGCGGCGCTGCACTTCCACTGTGCGCGCGCCGGCGAGAACGGGCCTCTTGCGCTCGGCATCATTCAGCCGGGCAATCTGGAGTTCGACGGGGAGAAGGTCGCCGGTACCCTGCGCAACGCCGACTTCCCCGCAGAAGACGCCTGCGTTGGCCTGACGGGGTACCCGATCAACAACGTCGCATCGTTTGCGGCGGCGATCGAGGCGGGCCTGATCTACCTCAACCTCCACACCGACGTCTTCCCAGCCGGCGAGGTGCGGGGCCAGCTCGTTCCTGCATCGAAGTAGCGCGCGGCCTCCTCCGGTGCGTCTCGACCCGGGCGCGGCGCGCTGGAGGCCGCCGTGGCAACGCCTCCGTGCTGCGCCGCGTACAGGCCTTGCCTCGGCAGGAGAGCACTTGCGTGTAGATTCGTGGCTTCAGATCACCCCTGGAGAGACGAATCATGTTGGAAGCTGCGCGTGGCGCGACGGCGGCGCTGCTGTATTTCGCCGTGGCCCTCGTGGCCGGCGCCGCGGGAGCCCAGGTCGACGACCACACGTACTCGGTGGAACAGATCACCGCCGGCTCGCGCATCTACAGGAGCGACTGTGCTCTGTGTCACCAGGCAAATGGTGATGGGGTCGACGGCGTCGACCTGCGGACGGGCACGTTCATGACCGTGAGGTCCGACGACGACCTTCGCCGGATCATCACGGAGGGCTCGGAGAACGGCAGCATGCCGGGCAACGACTTCGACGAGGCACAGCTCGCGTCGCTCGTCGCGTACATCCGAGCAGGCTTCGACCCCAGTGGCACCGCGACCAAGATCGGCGACGCGAGCCGCGGGAAGGCCCTCTTCGAGGGGAAAGGCGGCTGCTCCGACTGCCACCGGGTGCACGGCGTGGGCCCGCGCTCGGCGCCCGACCTCAGCGACATCGGCTCCCTGCGCACCCCCGCAGCGCTGCAGCGATCCATCGTCGATCCGAACGGCGCTCTGCTGCCGATTCACCGCCCGGTGAAGATCGTCACGAAGAGCGGCGAGACGCTCACCGGACGGCGTCTCAACGAGGACACCTACACGGTGCAGATCATCGACTCCAACGAGCGGCTGCGCTCGCTCGTGAAGGCGGAGCTGCGCGAGTACCAGGTCAGCACGACATCGAACAAGCAGCCCACGACGCTCTCGACCGACGAGGTCTCGGACGTGGTCGGGTATCTGCTGACGCTGCGGGGGATGTGACATGCGTAGAGCTCGCCGACTCTCCCGCCTCTGCCTCGCCGGTCTCCTCCTGAGCTCTGCCGCCGCCGGGCAGGTCACCGCGGAGCGGCTGCTCGACGCGGCGGACGAGCCGCAGAACTGGATTCACTACAACGGCACCTACTCGAGTCAGCGCTACAGCGGGCTCGACCAGATCACCAGAGACAACGTCGGCGATCTGCAGGTGAAGTGGATGCTGCAGAACCAGGTGTTTGGTGCGTGGCAGTCGAGCCCGATCGTGGTCGACGGGATCATGTACCTCACGCAGCGGCCGAACGACGTGATGGCGGTCGACGCGCTCACGGGCAGGGTGTTCTGGCAGTACAAGCACACGCCCGACGAGAGAGCTGCCGTCTGCTGCGGAGCCAACAACCGCGGCGTGGCGATCCTCGGCGACCGGCTTTTCACGGGCACCCTCGATGCCCGCCTCATCGCCATCGACCGGATCAACGGCAAGCCGCTCTGGAACATCGAGGTGGCGGACGTCGCCGCCGCCTACTCGGTGACCATGGCGCCGCTCGTCATCGGCGACAAGGTGCTGGTGGGTGTCGGCGGCGGCGAGTACGGCATCCGCGGCTTCATTGCCGCCTACGACGCGGCGACCGGCGACCTCGTGTGGAAGTTCCACACGATTCCAGGGCCGGGGGAGCCGGGCCACGACACCTGGGAGGGTGACGCCTGGAAGTACGGCGGGGCCTCGGTGTGGATCACGGGCTCGTACGACCCGGAGCTCAACCTCACGTACTGGGGCATCGGCAACCCCGGGCCCGACTGGAACCCGGACCAGCGACCGGGCGACAACCTGTACTCCGACTCCGTCGTCGCCCTGAACGCGGACACCGGGGAGCTGGTCTGGTACTTCCAGTTCACGCCAAACGATGCCTACGACTACGACGCCGTGCAGGTGCCCGTGCTCGCCGACATGGAGTGGGACGGCAGGCCGCGCAAGCTCATGTTGTGGGCCAACCGCAACGGCTACTTCTACGTGCTCGATCGCACGGACGGGACGTTCCTCACGGGCACGCCGTTCGTGAAGGTGAACTGGGCGAGCGGCCTCGACGAGAACGGCCGGCCCATCCAGACGCCGCAGCCGCCGGGGCAGCCGACCTGGCCCGGCAACCAGGGTGGCACCAACTGGTACCCGCCGTCCTACAGCCCGCGTACCGGCCTCTTCTACTTCGTCGCGTGGGAGGGCTACGCGACGATCTACTTCAAGGAAGAGTCGGAGTACGAGCCCGGACGGGTGTTCCTCGGTGGCGGCTTCCGCGTGCTGACGCCCTCCGAGGGGGCTCCCGGCGTAGGCATCGGCCGGACGAGTCCGATCAACAACTGGACCAACGTCGTGGGTCGCGGCACGGTGAT
The DNA here is from genome assembly GCA_965223385.1 of Candidatus Multivoraceae bacterium. Classification (GTDB taxonomy): domain Bacteria; phylum Acidobacteriota; class Thermoanaerobaculia; order Multivoradales; family Multivoraceae; genus JBCCLJ01. The sequence goes on from CBDCWR010000006.1 coordinate 435,649, forward strand.
GGCGATGGACCCGCGCACGGGCAAGAAGGCCTGGACGTTCGAGCAGTTCGACGTGAGCGACTCCGGCATGCTGACGACGGCCTCGGATCTGCTCTTCACGGGAGGGCGCGAGGGCCACTTCCACGCGCTCGACGCGAAGACCGGAGAGCTGATCTGGAAGTCGAGCCTGGGCGGCCAGATCGTCATGGCGCCGGTCACGTTCATGGTGGACGGCAAGCAGTACGTCTCCGTGATCTCGGGCCACGTGCTCGTGACCTTTGCGCTGCGCGACTGATCCCTTCGGTCGCAGGCTCGGTCACCCGCTCTCGTCGTCGCTCGATGGAGGAGGTCCGAACCGGATCTCGTCCAGCGGCGTGTCGCCGAACATCTCTTCGTGGCGTGCCACGACGTGCGGCCACACCCCCTCGAGCGGCGGCGGATCGAGCTCGAACACCTCGCGCAGGATGCCGTGGAGCTCGTCCACGCTGCCGACCAGCTGCCGGTCGTCTCCCGATCGGAGGACGCGCCCGAGGAGTGCGACCGGTCCGCCGGGCTTCATCCTCTGGCAGATGAGGGTCTGGCGGAAGATGGACTCGGGGTCGCGCTGAAGTCGCTGGCCAACCTCGAGGAGCCGGTCTTCAGCGCTCCACGGATACAGACCTTCCGTCGCAGGCGTCGCCAGGAAGTCGAAGTCGCTCGGGATCTGGCCCGGTAGGTTGTGGAAGCGCCACTCCTCTCCGCCGAGGTGCTCGAGACGGAAGTGACGCGAGCCGTCGGAGTGCTCGCCTTCGCGGAGCGGCAGCGGCTCGACGATGCCGTTGCCGAGGCCGACGTCGGCGATCCACTGGCCGTCGCCCAGGTCGACCCGGAGCACGAGGTGGTTGCCGAGCGCGTCGTCGCCCGTCTGCTGACGCATCACGCCGCCCACGAGGCGGTGCACGCAGAATCCGAGCTCGGTGAGCGCCCAGCCCAGGAGACCGTTCATCTCGTAGCACCAGCCGCCGCGCCCACCTTCGACGATCTTCGGGTAGATCGCCTCCGGGTGCGCGGACACCGGAACCTGGCGCACGACGTCGAGGTTCTCGTAGGTGATGCCGCAGGCGTGTGCGCGATGTACCGCGCGCAGCACCTCGAGCGTCGGCTCCGTCGACCCGCTGTAGGTAATGCGCTCGAGGTAGCGCGAGACGTCCATGCGGGGATGTTAGCTGCCGGTGTCGCCCGCTCCTGTGGCGCCCCAGTCGAGGCGAATGTCCCAGGTGAAGGTCTTCTCTTCGGGCAGCGTCGGCGCCGTGTCCGGGTCGACGGCGTCGTACACGTTGATCGGGGCCGTCACGGTCGCGTCGCGTCCGAAGATGAAGTCCTGGTCCTCCACGAGGACACGGTAGGCCTTGTTCAGCTGCAGGGCGCGCTCCGGGCTCGGTGTGATCAGCTCGTAGACGTCGGCTGCCGCCGCGACCGCGACGTGGTCGACCTGACCTTCGGCGACGAACCACCGCTCGAGCATCTCTTCGTTGCTGCGGAACTCGTCGCCGCCGCCGACGCGCTCGAAGTAGGTCGCGAACTCGCCCTTGGTCTCGCCCATGTTGGGCGCGTCGGGCATGCCGCGCAGGTCGATGTAGGTCCAGCCTTTCGCCCCATCGACCTTGCGCGCGAAGCTGAACGTTTTGTCGATCGTGGCACCCACCGTGTTGTGGCAGCCCATGCAGGCGAAGTTCTCTTCGTACGTGAGCGTGCGCAAACGGCCGTCGCGGCCTTCGATGAAACCCTGCACCGACCAGCCGTTGCTGTTGTCGAGGCCGTGATCGCCGATGCCCTGGTAGCCGGGGAGGTGACCTGCGTCTTTCTCGAACTGCTCCAGCTGGTACTGCCGCCCGTAGGCCGGCTTGCCGTACCAGCGCCACTTCTTCATGTAGCGCACCTCTTTCATGCGCGTGGAGACGCCGACGGTGCCGTCGTCGCCGAGCCCGACATAGCGGACCGTGTGGAGGAACTCGGTGCCCTGGGGATAGAGGAAGGTCTCGATGGCCTCGCCACGGGCGGCGCCGACCCAGGCGTTGGTGCGCGTGATGCGGGTGGCGATGCGCTTGCGCCGGTCGCCGTCGAGGTCGCGACCCACGGCCTTTTCGTCGATCGGGTGGGTGTCGATCGAAGCGAGGCCTTTGATCTTGGCCTCGAGGATGGCGAGGTTTGCCTTGTACACGTCCCGCGACGGGTTGCCTTTCTCGTCGGTGCGGAACGGTTCGGCGAGGCGGATCATGACATCGTCGGTGGAGCCGTTGGTGGGCCAGAAGGTGCTGGGCACCGGCTTGTAGTTGAAGGCCACCCACTGGCTTCCGTCTTGGGCGAAGCCCTCGTCGTCGAACGCGGCAGCGCCCCTTTCGAGGCCCTCGAGATCGGGGATCCAGCCTTCGAAGTCGGTGGCGCGAAGTCGCGGCGCGAGCTCGCTGTAGTTGTCGGTGCGGATCCAGTCGAGGATCTGCTCGTCGGAGATCGCTGCGACGCGCTCGGTCCGGTCCTCGAAGAGATTCGACCAGCGATTCGTGAAGCCGACGTCGCTGAACGTGTACGCCAGCTGCAGGTCCGCGTCGTCCATGCGGTTCTCGCGGCCAGCGATGTGGTCCTGGTGACACACGTAACAGGGGTTGTACTGCCCTTCCGTGCGCGTGTAGCACTGCGGAGGCACCACCGCCTCCCGGTTGTAGATGGTGTGAAGCGGATGTACGTCTGCGAGCTCTGGTTGGAGCGGAGTCTCCGTCCGTAGCATCCGGAGCAGCTTCTCGTGCAGTGGGGTCTCGGAGTCGCTGCCGGCGAAGAGTGTCGTGGCGGCGAGTGTGGTGACGCCGAGGGCCGCGAGGGTGCGACGGCGGGTGGGTCTGGAGTCGATCTTCGGGGTGTTCATCACGCCTCCTCCGAACTGAGGCGATCGCTCCGCCGAGGTCTCGGTCGGTGTGCGACGTCGCCAATTGCGATGGAGCGCCGACGCTAGTGAGCGACCCGCGAAGTCGTGATGAAGGAATCGTCTTCACATGAAGGCTCCCCACACGTTCCGTTGTCCCTCTCTATACGAGCGCAAGCGTTTCTGCTTCACCGGCCGTCTCGATAGTGCAGTCCTCGTTGACAGCTCGCTTCCCCGGTGTGGCTCCGAAGGACCTCACACAGGCCGAAGTGCCCCACCCGAACCATCTGGCTTCAGAGGAAAAGCATGAAGAAAGCTGCGTCCGCTTGCCTTGCAATGGCCGTCACGGCGCTGGTTGCGCCCGTGTCCGCGCAGACTCCGACCTACTTCGTTCCGCTCACCGAATCCGCGCCTGTCGTTCCGACCAACGCGCTCGAAGAGACCACGGCTCCCTGGGTGACCCCCTCGGGTGTCATTCAGACCAACCTCATGAGCATGGACGAGGTCGAGTCGTCCATTTACCAGTCGATCGTCCGCGTCCCCGCGGGCAACGTCTCGTCCATGTTCGACATGCTCGCCTTCGACCCGAGCGGCGAGAACATCTTCATTCCGCACGAGACCCCGATCGGCGCGGGCCTCTCTCGCTACAACGTCCGCGAGGACTTCACCCAGGTCGTCTTCGCTGGTGACCAGGGTGGCGCCAACGGCGACTGGTCGAACGACTACGGCGCCTTCGATCCTGCGCGCTGGACCCCGCACGGTCGCGTCTGGGTGGCCGAAGAGTGGACCGCCGAAGGCCGCGTCATCGAGGTCGTCAACCCCTACACCCGCCGCCCCGGTGGCGCGCGCATTCGCGAGGTCGAGTCGATTGCCAACGTCTCGCACGAGGGCAGCGAGTTCGGCCTCGACGACCCACGGGTCGTCTACTACGTCGACGAGTGGAACTCGGGCGCGATCTACAAGTTCGTGTCGATCAACAAGAACTACCGCGCCGGGCAGACGTTCGTGCTGCAGGTCCTCGACTTCAAGGGCAACGCGGAAGACCTGTGGAACGACCCCTCGAACGTCGGGCAGCCACGCACCGGTCTCGCCCACTGGGTGCCGATCACGAACAAGACCGGCAAGCAGTACTACACGCCGACCGACCCCTTCCGCAACGGTCCGACGAACGACCCGCGCACGAACGACGACACTCGCGGTGGCCGGAAGGCGGCCGACGAGGCGTACGCCACCCCGTACGGGCGCCCCGAAGACACGGTGCTCAAGAAGCTCGCCAACGGCAACACGGCCCTCTTTTTTTGCCGCCACCTCCGAGCGCACGATCTACGTCGTCGAGGAGCTCCAGGACAGCGAATACGTGATGGTGAAGGAGTTTGCTTCCGCCAACACGCCGACGAACCTCGACTTCGAGCCCACGACCGGCTCGCTCAACTCGCCCGACAACCTGGCGCTCGACGCGCACGGCAACGTGTACATCATCGAGGATGCCCCCAACAGCTCGTCGACCGGCGGTGACATCTGGTTCGGTCGCGACGTGGACAACGACGGGGTGGCCGAGTCGCTCGACCACTTTCTCAGCATCCGGGTGGCCGGTTCCGAGGCCACGGGCATGATCTTCAACCCCACGAAGCCCATGGAGTTCGTGGTCGCCGTGCAGCATCCGACCAGCACCGACCTGACGCAGGTGCCGGACGGTTTTGGTGATGCGGTCTGGGTGTTCGACGTCTCGTCGATCATGCCTCCGCCCGCGCCGTAGAGCGACGCACGCGATTCCGGGATGCCGCGTTCGACCCGCGGCCCCGGAATTCCTGGCTCGGCCCCCGACAACCCGGTGTCGGCGGCCGAGCCTCTTTGCGTTGAGGCGGCGAGGTGTCGTTTGAGGGCCGCGGCGACCCGACGCTGATCTGCGCTTGTGGCGCCACGCGTCCGGCCTCTCAGGGCGGTATCCTCGGCGTGAAGGTCACTGGGGAGGACATGAACATGCTCGAGCTGAGGCCCAACTGCGAGTGCTGCGACCGCGATCTGCCGCCGGAGAGTGAGGACGCGCGCATCTGCACTTTCGAGTGCACGTTCTGCGTCGACTGTGTGGAGGGTCCGCTCGGGGGCCGCTGCCCCAACTGCGGGGGCGGCTTCGTGCCTCGCCCGATCCGGCCATCCGCGGCGCTGGAGCGGTTTCCGGCGTCGACGAAGCGGGTCTTCAAGCCAGAGGGCTGCGTGGTGTAGCCGCCGGGGCGCGCGGCCGCCGGGTCACGGAACGCGGGGCGCCGCGCGACATGCGCGGTCAGCGACCGATCTCGAGCACGCAGCTCCTTCGGTCCGCGTTCTGGACCCGGGCGGCAATGGTCGCCCTGGAGGGTCTTGCGGCCGCGGTATTCTCGCGCCAAGGAGATCCCCGACATGAAGCGGCTCGAACGGTTGGCCACGACGCGCTGCCTGGTCCTTCTCGTGGTGCTTGCTCTCGGCTGTGCGGGAAGAGGACCTTCCGCCCCCGAAGAGACCGTTGCAACCGCGGTGCTCGTCGACGACGCGCGCATCATGCGCTCGGTGGCGGAGGAGCCCGGCAGCTGGTTGAGCTACGGGCAGGACTACAAGGAGCAGCGCTTCTCGCGGCTCACCCAGATCACGAAGGAGAACGTGAGCGACCTCGGTCTTGCGTGGTCCAAGCCGCTCGGCGGCCCGCGCGAGCGCATGCAGGGAACACCTCTGATGGTCGACGGCGTCCTGTACGCCACCAACGGCTGGGCCAAGATCTACGCCCTCGACGCCGTCACGGGCGAGGAGATCTGGACGCACGACCCCGAAACGGATCGGGAGTACGTGAAATACGCCTGCTGTGGGGGCGCGGCCAATCGCGGAGTGGCCGTGTACGAGGGCAAGGTCTATGTCGCCACCTTCGACGGTCGTCTGGTGGCGGTGGACGCCGCGACGGGCGAAGAGGTCTGGGACGTCGACACGTACCACCCCTCGGCCCTCGGACGTTTCAACATCACCGGTGCGCCCCGTGCTGCAGCCGGCAAGGTCTTCATCGGCCAGGGCAGCTCGGAGAGCGGCAAGCGGCGCGGCTACGTGAGCGCCTACTTCGCGGAGACGGGGGAGCTGGCCTGGCGCTTCTATCTGGTGCCGGGCGATCCGTCCAAGCCGTTCGAGCACCCCGAGATGGAGATGGCCGCCAAGACCTGGGGCGGTGAGTGGTGGAAGATGGGCGGCGGGGGCACCGCGTGGAACTCCCTCGTGTACGACGAGGAGCTCAACCTCCTCTACATCGGCGTGGGCAACGGTGCGCCGTGGCCGCGGGCCATCCGCTCCCCGGGCGGCGGCGACGACCTCTTCCTCACCGCGATCGTCGCGGTCGACGCCGACACCGCCGAGATGAAGTGGTACTACCAGACGGTGCCGGGTGACAACTGGGACTACAGCTCCGCCATGGACATCACGTTGTCCACCATGAACGTCGACGGGCAGGAGCGGAAGGTGTTGCTGCAGGCGCCGAAGAACGGCTTCTTCTACGTCATCGACCGCGAGACGGGCGAGCTGCTGCGCGCGCACCCCTACACCGAGGGCATCACCTGGGCGACACACGTCGACATGGAGACCGGTCGACCGGTGGAGAACCCGGACGTCGTCTTCGAGGAGAACCCCCAGTGGATCCTGCCGGCGAACGCGGGGGCCCACAACTGGGAGCCCATGTCCTGGGACGAGCAGAAGGGCATCATGTATTTCTACTACCACGACTACCCGAACTTCTATGCACTGGCGGAGGAGTTCACAGAGACCGGCTCCTACGAGATCAAAGACTGGGGGCTGAGCCTGGGTATCGCCGCGGGCGCCTACCGTCAGGAGCTCGAGAAGACCGCCAACGAGCGCCCGGAGGCGAAGGGGTTCCTCGTTGCCTTCGATCCGATTCTCGGCGAGAAGGTGTGGGAGAACCGGCTCGAGTCCGTCTTCAACGGCGGCGTGCTGGCGACCACCACCGGAGTGTTGTTCCATGCCGAGGGCCAGGGTGTCCTCAAGGCACTCGACAAGGACGATGGCTCTGAGCTCTGGAGCTTCGATGCGTACGGCGGTTTCTCGTCGTCGATCATGACCTACCAGATCGACGGCGTGCAGTACGTCGCGACCATGGTGGGTGGCAGCACGAAGTACGACCGGCAAGGCACTCTCCTGGTCTTCAAGCTGGGCGGCGATGCCGACTACACGGTGCCGCCGGAGCGCAACTTCACCATCCCGGAGCTCCCCGAGCTGGTGGCCGACGCGCAGACGCTCGACCACGGCAACGAGCTCTACCACGCGCAGTGTGCGCTCTGTCATCGGGGGCTCGGTCAGACCTCCATCGTGGCGACCGCGACGCCCGACCTACGCTACATGGACACTCAGACGCACGAGCTCTTCAGGGCCATCGTGTTGGGAGGTCTGAAGACGCTCGGCATGCCGGCGTTCGACGAAGCTCTCAGCGAGAGCGACGTCGAAGCCATTCACCAGTTCGTCATCTCGAAGGCGAGCGAGCGGCGTGCCGAGCAACAGGCGGCCGAGGAGGCGCCGCGGGGCTAGCGCAGTTGCGCCGTTCGTTCGTCGTCGGCGCTGCCGGGCAGCTCTTCGCGCAGGGCTATACTGCTCGAGTTTCCCCTCGAAAACTGAGATCCCGGGCGCGCCCGGGGGTGGCCAAGGAGGTCCGAGTGGCCGATCGAGACCCTGCTCCGCGCGGCGCTGAGGCGACCCGGAGGAGCTTCCTCAAATGGAGCGCCTTCCTGGGGACGGCTGCGGGTGGAGGGGGGCTCTCTCTGACGGGCTGTCAGTCGACAGCTCCTCCCGATGCGGGGCCTGTGACTGGCGCGACGGAGATCGTGCGCACGGCCAACACCCCGGAGTGCCTCCATTGCGCTCTCCTCGCTCACGTGCAGGATGGCCGACTCGTGAAGGTCACGGGTGACCCCGACTTCAACATCATGGCGTGCGCCCGCGGCATTTCGCGGATCAACCAGCTCTACAGCCCGCACCGGCTCAAGTACCCGATGCGGCGCACGGGTGCGCGCGGCGAAGGGAAGTGGGAGCGCATCACCTGGGACGAGGCGCTCGACGAGATCGCGTCGAAGTACGCGGCGATCAAAGAAGAGCACGGGAACGAGGCATTCCTTTCGATCGGCGGCACCGGCAACTGGTCGATGTTGTCGACCGGCATCCTCGGCCTCTACGACGGCTTCTGGAACCAGTTCGGCGGCGCGACACCGATCATCTCGCAGCTGTGCTGCGCTTCGGTGACCGAGGGTTTCAACGCCGTCTTTGGTGGCGGTCGCTCCGAGTTCCGCGACGAGTGGGTCCACAGCCGCTACTTCCTGGCCTGGGGCAACAACCCCGCGGTGTCGAACCAGGGGTACATGAAGAACCTGTTCGAGGCGCGGGAGAGCCACGGTGCGCGCCTCGTCACGATCGACCCGCGCCTCAGCGAGACGGCGGCGCTGTCCGATCGCTGGATCCAGATCCGCCCCGGAACGGACGCTGCGCTCGCGCTCGGCATGATCCGAGTGCTGCTCGACGAGGGTCTTTGGGACGACGCGTACGTGCGGGCCCACACCAACGCCCCGTTCCTGGTGCGGCTCGGGGACGGTGGCTACGACCTCGAAGGTGGGGTCGCGACCTGGGGTGCGGCGGGTGGCGAGCTACCGCTCGACCTCCTCGATCTGGAGCTGTTGCGCGGGCGCGACGGCAGCTTCCGCGTCTGGGACGAGCGCTCCGGACGCGCCGTGTCTCCGGATGTTCCGGGCGTGCAGCCTGCACTTGAGGGAACCTTCGAGGTGGATGGTGCGCGCGTCCAGACCGTCTTCAGCTGGCTGCGCGCCATCTCGTCGCGATACACCCCCGAGGTGGTGGAAGAGCTCACGGGCGCGCCGGCCGAGTCGGTCGCTTCGGTCGTGCGCGAGTTCGCCGCGGCCAAGCCGGCGGCGATCATCCAGAACATGGCGGGCGCGCAGCGCACCGCCCACGGCACGCTCACGGTCATCGGACAGCTCTACCTCGCAGCCCTGACGGGCAACGTCGGCGTGCTGGGTGGGGGTGTCAACGACAACGGCGGCTTCCTGGGGCAGGGGGGGCCGATCAACCCGCCGGTTCCGCTCCAGGCGAATCCCCCGATCGACGGCATTCCCGCAACCAAGCTGGGGGAGTACCTCACCCTGCAGAAGCCGCATCCCATCAAGGCGATGCACGTGGCCGGCACCGGAGTGCTCACGCAGTACCCGAACACGAACAAGATCATCGAGGGGCTCGCAAACGTCGAATTCGTGGTGGTGCAGGACATCTTCATGACCACCACGGCCAAGTACGCCGACATCGTGCTGCCGGTGACCACGATCTTCGAGTCGCCCAACCTGCTCGCGGGGATCCGCAGTCGCTACATCCAGCTGATGAACCAGGCCATCGAGCCGTTGTTCGAGTCGCGCTCGGACCGCTGGATCCTGACGGAGCTCGCGAAGCGACTCGGCTTCGGCGAGCCTTTCGACCGCTCCGACGAAGACCTCATGCGCCAGGTGCTCGAGCCGACCGGGGTGACGTTGGAGCAGCTGAAGGAGGGCCCGGTGAACCCGATGCCGGATCCGTGGATCCCGTTCGCCGACAAGCGGTTCAACACGGCGTCGGGTCGCATCGAGCTCTTCTCCCTCTACCTGCAGGAGAAGGGCTTCGCGCCGCTGCTCGACTACATCCCGCCGGAAGAGGCGCCGTTCTCCGACGCGCAGCTCGCCCAGCGCTACCCGCTGCAGCTCATCAACCGCAAGAACCACAACCATGTGAATTCCAGCTTCCACCACCAGGAGATGCTGGTGGAGGTGTGGGAGAAGCAGGTCGTGCAGATTCACCCGGAAGACGCCGCCTCGCGCGGCATCGAGGCCGGGGCACACGTGCGGGTGTTCAACGATCGCGGCGCCATCGACGCCAAGGCGGATGTGACGCCCGGCATCATGCGCGGCGTGGTCAGCGTCACGACCGGCTGGGGCGGAGTGAACGAGAAGGAGACAGCGAGCATCCTCAGCCCGGATCGCTTCGAGCCCATCTCGCTCGGGCACACCCTCAACTCTTCGTTGGTGGACGTAGCGCCCGGCGGGGCTGGAGGTGCAACGTGAGTCAGGTCGCATTTTTCGTCGACATCAATCGCTGCACCGGCTGCTCGACGTGCGAGATCGCCTGCAAGGTGGAGAACGGGGTGGAGACCGGTCCGCGCTGGCGCAAGGTGCGCACCGTGGAGACCGACCAGGGTGGTCCGGCGATGTACCACGTGACCATGTCGTGCAACCACTGCGACGTTCCCGTCTGCGCCGATGCGTGCCCGTCGGGTGCCATCACGAAGAGGCCCGACGGCATCGTGGTGGTCGACGAGTCGAAGTGCATCGGCGCACGTCTCTGTGCGTGGGCCTGTCCGTACGACGCTCCCCAGTTCAACGCGCGCGGCACCATGGAGAAGTGCACCTTCTGCGTGCACCGCATCGACGCGGGAATTGGTGGCCCGGCCTGTGCCGAGGCCTGTCCCACGGGAGCCCTGCAGTGGGGCGAGCTCGACGACCTCGTGCAGATCGCGGGCGCGACCGACGAGCTCGAGCCGCTACCCGATGCCGACATCACACGGCCCGCCGTTCGCTTCAAGCCCATGAAGCCGCGCCACTCGTAGGGGCCCTGCATGGCTGCGCGCGAATGGTCTCTGGTGCTCTTCACCCTCCTCACGCAGGCGGCGGTCGGCGCGCTGCTCACCCTGATCGTCGTCGAGCTCTTCTTTCGAAGCAGCAACGACGAAGGGTCGGCGCCGCAGGCCCACCGCGCGGCGCTGGCGGGTGCGTTCGGCGCATTGTGCGTCGGGCTCGTGCTTGCACTCTTCCATCTCGCGACGCCCCTGCAAGCCTGGACGGCCGTGCTGAACTTCGGCTCGTCGTGGCTCAGCCGGGAGATCGTCTTCGGAGGCCTCCTGGCGGGCCTGCTGGGCGCCTCGGTGATTGCCACGCGGGGTAACGCGGCACCTTCGGTGCGTCGTGCCCTGCTGCTCGCCTCGGGTCTGGCCGCCGTGCTGTTTCTCCACGCGCAGATCCGCATCTACATGCTCCCCGCGCAGCCGGCGTGGAACAACGCGGCGACACCAGCCGCGTTCCTCGCCTCGGCGGCACGACTCGGGCTGCTCGGCGTGGCGGTCGTGTGGCTGTCGCGGTCCAGGGCCACGCCGCAGAGCGACGCAGATGGTGCGGCGCCGGGGGTCGTGACCACGCTGACCCTTGCCGCACTGGTTGCGCTCTTCGCCGAAGCGCTGATCCTGCCGACGCTTTTTGGCGCGCTGGTGCGCGACGCGTCCCCCGCGGCGCTCGAAAGCGCGTCCCTCCTGGGCTCGGAGTACGGCACGCTGCTGGGGGCCCGGCTCCTGCTGCTCGGCGCCGGAGCGGTGAGCCTGCTCCTGTGGCTGCGTGCGCGGCGCGCGTGGTCCGCGGCCCCGGTCGTGTGGGCTCTCGGCTTCGTCGCCGTCGCCGAGGTCTGCGGACGCGTCCTGTTCTATGCCACCCAGGTTCGCGTCGGAATCTAGGTTTGACCGACCCGTCGGCCCCCGGCTCGCGCCGTGACGAAGCCGAGGCGATCGCCTACCGCTTCTTCTCCCGGGCGCTGGCCGAGCCTCCGTCTCCCGAGTGGTTCGCTGCGCTGCGCGCGCACGATCTGTTGGCCGACTGGCCCCTGCGGCCGTTCGAAAGCCGGGCCGCAAGTGCAAGTCGCGAGCGCCTTCGAGCCGTGGTGCTCGGGATGGACGCCGCGGCCGACGCCGAGGCGAGGGACGACCACGTCGCGCTGTTCGTGGGCCCTGGCCAGCTCGCGGTGCCGCCCTGGGAGTCGGTGCACCGCAGCCGGCTCGGGCTCACATTCCAGGAGCCGACGCTCGCGATCCGGTCTTTCTATCGCGCGCACGGCCTGGAGTCGGTCGCGATCCACCGCGAACCGGACGACCACATTGCGCTGGAGCTCGCGTTCCTCGGGGAGCTGTGTGATCGCCTGGCGCAGGCGCCATCGGGTCGGCAGGGCCGAAGGGAGGGCTCGCTCGAGTGCGCGCAGGTGCAGCTCCTCGAGGAGCACCTCCTCCTCTGGGCTCCGAGCTTCTTCGAGGCGGTCCAGGAGAAGGCGCGGACCCCCTACTTCCGCGCGCTTGCTGCGCTCGCCGACGCCACGCTCGCGCAGACTGCGGACCGGCTCGGTCTCGAGTGCGCCCGCGGCTGTCGCAGTGACGGCTCCTGCAGTTGATACCGTGGCGCTTCACCCCACAGCAAAAGAGGTTGCCATCTCCCAGGCACGACCCACTGCGCGTGCCGCCGTTCTCAGGAAGAGGACTGCGGCGTACCCCGGCGTGGCCCGCGCCCCGCTGGGGCCCGTTGCGTGCGCCGCCGCTGGTGGCGCTCGCGCAGCGATCGAGATGCCGTCATGAGCCAGGCCGGCACGGACGGAGCTGGGGCCAAGCCCTCGGAAGAGACCAAAGATCTGAAGAAGATCTACGCGCTGGCCATCCTGCACATGGCGCAGTACTTCCCGCAGGGGTTCACGCAGCAGGCACTGCCCGCCCTCTTCCGCCAGCAAGGTCTGCCTCTCGACAAGTTCTGGCTGCTCTCGCTGCCGACCTGGCCGCGCTGGATCAAGTTCCTCATCGCGGCCGTCGTCGACAACGTCGGCAGCATGAAGTTCGGGTACCGGCGCAGCTGGTTTGTGCCGTGCACGGCCATTTCGGCCCTGCTGTACCTGAGCCTGGCCTTCGTCGACCCCGTTCCCAGCGCCATCGCGTTGATCGTCACGATCCTCGTCATCAAATCGCTCTTCATGACGGCCCAGGACGTGGCGGTCGACGCCTACTGCAGCGAGAGCTTCAACGACGCCGAGCGCCCGACCGGTGCCGCTGCCATCGTCTTTCTGGCCTCGCTCGGCGGCTTCATCGGCGCTGCGTGTATCGCGTTGATCGAGACGGTGGGCTGGTCGATCACCATGACCCTCGCGTCTCTCCTGCTGGTGGCCGCCGCACTTCCGGCCATCCTGCGACCGGAGCCGCCTCCGCCGCCGGAGATGCAACGACGCAGGGAGCGGGGAGAGATCGCGAACCCGCTGCGAGCGCTCTTCCGGAAAGACTCGCTGCTCGTCATGCCCCACTGCTTCTCGCAGGGGTGGATCGACAGCTTCGCGTTCACGATGGTGCTGCCGTTTTTCATCGACCACGGGATGACCCTCACGGAGTATGGGATCTACCTGCCGTGCGTCGGCATCATCGGCCGTGGCAGCGCGGCGTTGATCGTTCCACGCGTGATCGAGAAGGTCGGCCTGCGCGCCGCCGGGATCATCGGTGCCGCTGGCTACGCCCTCGAGGGAGTTCTCTACAGCACGCTTGCGGCGCGAGGCGAGCTACCCCCGCTCTGGCTGCTGGTTGCGATGGTGGCCACGCTCAACATGGTCTACAACCACTACCTCATGGCCGTAAACACGTCGCGCTACGCCTGGGTATCCAAGGCACAGGCCGGCACCGACTATTCCATGGGCTCGAGTTTCTACTTTCTCGGCCTCGGGCTGGGCCAGGCGCTCTGCGGCTTCCTGGCCGACGCGATCGGCTACCGCAACTTCTTCGTCATCAGCTTCGCCATCGCGACCGGCCTCGCGCTCTTCTACTCGTTCACGGTGGGGAAGACCGACCGCATGGTCGCGAGGAGAGAGGAGAAGGCATGAAGCGACGTACCTTCCTCGCTGCCGCGACGTCGGCGCTCATCGTCCCCCGTCACGTTCTGGGAGGTCGCGGCTACACCGCCCCGAGCGACACGGTAACCGTGGCCGGCATCGGCTGCGGCACGATGGGCCGCTTCGACCTCGCCTCCGCGTCCCGTGCGGGGGCGCGCCTCACAGCGCTGTGCGACGTCGACTCGGCGAACGCGCAGCGCGCCTTCGAGGCGTACCCGAAGGCGAAGCGCTACACCGACTACCGCCGGCTCCTCGATGCCGAGACCGGGATCGATGCCGTGATCGTGGCCACCCCCCGACCACACGCACGCGGTGATCTCGATGGAGGCCATGCGCCAAGGCAAGCACGTCTACTGCGAAAAGCCGCTCGCGCACACGATGTACGAGCTGCGGCGCATGGTGCAGCTCGCCGAAGAGACGGGAGTGGCCACCCAGCTCGGCAACCAGGGGCATTCCTACCGCTCCAACCAGGAGTTCTGCGAGGTGATCTGGTCGGGCGCGATCGGCGAGGTGACCGAGCTCCACGTCGTCGAGAACGCGTTCAACTACAGCCGCATCGCCGATCTTCCCAAGCTCGCCGAGCGTCACGAAGTGCCGGCGTCGCTCGACTGGGATCTCTGGCTCGGCCCCGCCGCCGAGATCGCCTACCACCCGTTCTTCCACCCGGGGGCGTGGCGCGGCTTCAGCCCCTTCGGCTCGGGCATGATCGGCGACTTCGTGTGTCATGTCGTCGACCCGGTCTACACCGCGCTCGACCTCGGAGCGCCGGTCTCCGTACGTGCGGAAGTTGCGGGCGACTTCGACCCTGCGAAGCACGGCATCACGTTCCCCCGGTCGTCGCGGCTGGTCTACGAGTTCCCGGAGCGCCCGAACCGGTCGGGTGGTGTGCACCCGCCGGTGCGTCTGATCTGGTCCGACGGGGACACCTACCGCGCGCCCCATCCGGAGGAGCTGCCGGAAGGCGCAACGTCCATTCCGATCCTCGGGGGAGACAACGGTGGACCGTGTGGTGGCCTCGTGATCGGAACGGAGGGGAAGATCACCTACGCCTCCCACGGCGCGTCGCGATGGCGCATCCTGCCGGAGGAGCGCATGGCCGACTACGCGGCGGAGCACCCCCGTGTGGAGAACGAGATGGGTCCCGGGATGCCTGACAACTCGGCGCACGTCCGCGAGTTCCTGAGCGCGTGCAAGGGGTTCGTCCGGGCCGGCTCGCACTTCGGTCACGGCGGGCCGCTCACCGAGATCGCTGCCCTGGGCAACATCGCGCTCCGGTTCCCGGGAGAGACGCTCGAGTGGGACGCGGAGAACATGACGATCCCCAACCTGCCCGGGGCGGGGCAGTATCTGCACACCCGCTACCGCGAGGGCTGGAGCCTGTAGCGCGCGGCTGCCCGTGGGATCGCGCTAGAAGACGGGCGCGAGTCGAGGGACGCCGGGTGCTGAAGACCGACCTCAGCTCAGGCGCAGCAGGGGCACAGGCTCGCACCCGCGGCCACCGTCGTCGCCGCGCTGGCCAGCGCACCACTCTGGCTCGCGGACGCCGCGACGACCGAGCCGGGGCCCGGCGCCGTCGACCTGTGGTCTGAGCCCTGTGCGCGGGTGCTCTCGGCTCCGTTGCCCCAGAAGACGTCGAAGCGGTGCGTGTCGATCGTGGTGTCGATCTCGATCGTCTGCGCGTCGATCCGCCGGAACCGATCGAAGGGCTCTCCGTCCTTGCGCACGCGGACGTTGGTTGCGTCCGGCAGGTTCTCGACGCGAAAGCGCGTGGCGTCCCCCTGCGCAGGGCTGTGCCCGACCACGGTCTCGATCTCGAGCACCTTCGTCTCGGTGCGGTGCAGAGCGCGGTCGAGCGAGAGGCGGGGGAAGTCGATGCCCGTGACGCTGGGCAGGTCGAACTTGGCGAGGTTCGGCTCGCGGAACACGCGCGACCAGGCGCCCGGCTCGCCGACGTCGGCGCACACCGCGAGGCTGCTCAGCTGGCCCCTCGGCCAGTCCTCCTCGAGCCCGAACCAGTAGCCGAAATACTCGTCATGCTCCCCGAAGCGCCGCGGGTCCCAGGCAGTGTCCGCGATCTCGCGCAGGCGCTGGTGCACCACGTCGTCGCCAAACTCCCGCGCCAGGTTGAGCACCACGCAGAGGATGCGCGGGTCCCCAACCGTGGGGATGGGGACGTCCGGATTGCGCCAGCCGAGGGCCTCGACACCGCTCTCGTACAGAAGGCTGGCGAAGGTGGGATCCTGCGGTGCGATGTAGAACGCCGGGGCGAGGCCACCCGCCGGGCCCCCGGCGAGTCCGATCGCTTCGATGGGGTCGTAGTAGGTGTACAGGTTCTGAAGGCGCCCGTCCGGGGTGAGTGTCATGTAGTGGTCCTGGCAGTACCGCACCCACCGTTCGAACACCCAGTGGTGCCCTGTTCCCTCCACCGCATCGAAGAGCTTCAGCCCGAGACCTGCAGCCGAGAGGCAGTACGGCCAGATCTTCGTGTTCTCGCAGTGTGGTCCGCGCGGCGTCTCCCCCCACTGGGTCGAGAGGTACTTGGCGACCTCGGAATGGCGCCATTCGAACGACGATCCCCCGACGCCGGCCATGTGGAACGGTCGCTCCCACTTGCGGTCGCCCGCGACGTACCGGTACGTCGACAGGATCAGGTTGAAGAAGCCGCGGAAGAACAGGTTGCCGGTGCTCCGGATCGGATCTTTCTGCAGCCCCCACGGCTCCACACCGTTGGCCGTCCACCCGGGAACGTCGTAGCGGCCCCAGAGCTCGGACGGGATGAGCCCCCGGTACACGTCGGGGTAGTTCTCCCGGTCCGGGTCGTTGCCGATCTGCGTGAGCCAGTCGACCGCCGCCCAGAACGTGGTGTTGCGCGCGACGAGCTCGTCGAGAATCTCGGTGTAGACCTCGCGCCAGGCCGGCGTGACGTCGGCCATCATGCCCATCGCGTACGACGACTCGGAGAGGTCGAACCGCGGAAAGGCCGTCATGGGCGGGGTGGAGTAGCGGTCCCACCACGGGTGTGGCTCGCCACCTTCGGACCAGTCGTCGGGGGTGGTTGCCTTGTGGTGGAGGAAACGAAGCCACCCTTGGGCGCGCTCGCCCAGGTTTTCTCCGGAGGCCGTCATGGGGCCAGCCTATCGCCGTCGGATGGTGTGGCGTGGTCGCGCCGGGCGCGTCGCGACGCGCCGAGGCCGTCTCGTGACGAGGTGACGGCGGGGCATGGCTCAGAACCCTGAGTGAGATTGTTCTGGACTCAGGGCTCGGCAAAGAAGAATTTTCTTCGTTTTCGCGAAGAGGCACGAAAAAAGGTCGCCACTTTCTCCACGCGAGCATCTACAGTCTGTGCATGACCACTGCACCCATTCTCGCACCGCCCAGCCATCCCCTCCTGCCGTCCGTTCTCGAGGAGTTCTTCTCCACGTTGGACGAGGCGCCACGCCTGGATCTGGAGGTGCTCGAGCAGGCTGTCTCGGGCCTCGACCTGCCGCAGATCGCGTTCAGCCCGCTGACGGAGTTCACTCCGTGTGGCTACACGCGCACGCTGCTGCACAGCACACCCGACTACGAGGCGCTGCTGATGTGCTGGCTTCCCGGCCAGCACAGCACGATCCACGACCACCACGGGTCGAGCTGCGTCTTCCGCGTGCTGATGGGTACGGCCACCGAGACGGAGTTCTCGCTGGACGAGCTGGGCCGGGTGCACCCTGGCGTGCAGCACGAGTACACGACCGGTGAGGTCATCGCGAGCGCGGCGTCGGACATCCACCAGGTGTCCAATCTGAGCGGCGAAGACCTCGTCACGCTGCACGTGTACTCGCCGTCTCTGAGCGAGATGCGCGTCTACTGAGGCGCGGTTCTCAGCGGTTGAACGGCACCTCGTTGATCCAGCGGAAGCCGCGGTTCATGAGCAGGGAATCGTCGCTGCTGGTGTCGGCCGGGCGCTCCTGCAGGTAGTCGACGTTCCTCCCCACGTGGAGGACGACGGGCACCACGCCGATCATCAGGACCAGGGCGACTTTGGCGATTCGTCGGGGCCACGCGAAGCGGGCTGCAGAGAAGGCGCGTACGCGGCTGGGGGCTCCGCTGGCCTGCTGGAGCAGCAGCAGACGCGCGAAGCGGCGCCAGTCGGGAATCAGGATCAGGATGGCGGCGAAGGCGAGGTGCGCCGAGTACTGCTTCACGGGCACGTCGTACGAGAAGTTGAGCAGCACCACGTTCAACATGACGCCGAAGGTGACCATCGCGCCGAGCAACGTCGTACGCCGGAACAGCAGTAGCAGTCCGCCGGTCACCTCGCCCATGCCCGCGAAGAAGGTGTAAGGCCGCGACGCCCCCATGAACGACCAGAGCAGACCCATCGGCGACGAGTCGCCGTAGGTGCGGTCGAGCCGCGGCCCTTCGAGCGGTGGAAACTGGTTCTGAATCCAACCCACCTTGGCCAGGCCGTACGACAGCATCGTCGCCGCCAGCACATAGCGGAGGTAGGAGCGGAGGAGGTCCTGCGTCTCTCCGTGCTTCGTGCCGCGACGGTCGAGCAGGAGCGACGCTGCAGCGAGGAGGGTGGCCAGCACGAAGTTCACGAACAGACTCACGTAGGCGTACGTGGTGTCACCGCTGCCGTTGGGCGCGACCATCTGGTTCTCGATTCCGAAGACGGCTGCACCGGCCCAGCGCACGACCGCGTCGCTCAACGCTCCGTAGGCCTGAAACAGCGGCTGGAGGAACGGCAGCACGCTCGAGAACGGCATCGGCAGTGAGTAGAGCAGCCAGTAGGCCAGCGCAAATCGGAGGGCAAACCGCTGCAGCCCTCCCGGACCCGCGGGAGGCGGACCTCCCGTGAGGCCCGCCGCCGGCGAGGGAGCCTCTGCACCCATCAGGCCGACGGTGCAGAGCAGCATGCCGAGGAGAGCCAGCAGCAGCCAGGGAGTCCAGAACGGCTGGGGCGGCGCCTCGGCGGCTTCGGCAAAGGCGCTCGCCAGGCTCGAGGTCACCGGCGTCTCGGGGTCGACCGCCTCCACCGTCGCGGCGTCGATCCAGGCCTTGGCCGGCCCGATGAGGAAGATCCCCACGTTGACCCGCGCGGCGTCCTCCGCCACGTCGAGCACCACGTCGAAGGTCTCCCAGCTCGCGGTGCGAATGGGGCGGTCCTGCATGTTGTCGAAGGCCCCCATGCCGCTCTCGAGGTCGACTCGGAACCAGAGCTGGACGCGCGACTGCGGCTCCAGCTCCGCCGTGCGCACGGCCGCGCGAAAGCGCACGCGCTGCCCCTGGTAGGGCGTCGCGTCGATCGCCTGCATGAGGTTCGTGAACTCGTTGTTTGCGGCGGTTGCGTCCAGGACGGCGCTGAACGAGCCCTCGAACGGGTCGTCTCCGGTCAGCGAGACTTCCTGACCGGACTCGGGCCGACGAACGAAGTGCCAGCCCTCGGGGCGGCCGTCGTCGTCCGCGGCCTCGAGCTGGCCGTTCGCGAGCGCCGTCGGGAGCACGCGCTCCTGTGCTCCGGCTGCGGACGCCTGAAGCAGTGCAGCTGCAGCCAGCCCCACCACGAGCCCAAGTCCCACCGTCGCCCGTGTCCCCCTGCGCTCGACAAGCATCGTCGCCTCCGTTTCAGCACTGGTTCCGCGGATTGTGCCACCGCGCCCACGGTTGCTCCTCGCCCGGCAGGCGTGCAAGGTTGCGGCACCCCCGAGTGGATCGACCATGACGCCGTCCAGCACCGAAGACCCGCGCGCCGCCATCAGGGCGTCGTCGGACCCGAGCTACCTCTATGTGCCGCTCGGGCTCGCGTCCGGATCGTTCGCCCTGATCTCGCTGCTCTTGCCGATCTACGCGCGGGAGCTGGGCGCCTCGGCGACCGCCATCGGCGGCCTGTTCACCGTGTTCACGGCCACGGTGCTGTTGCTGCGTCCGTTGGTGGGGTGGGTTCTCGATCACTACGGCCGCCGGCCCTTTCTCCTGGTGGCGTTCGGCTTCTACGTCGTGAGCATGACCACCTTCAGCTTCGGGGCGGATCTCAGGGGCCTCTACGTCGCCCGGTTCATCCAGGGGATGGGAGCCGCCGTCATGTGGCTCGCGGTGCGCACGATGATCGCTGACACGGTTGCGGACGGTGAGCGGGCCCGCGTGATGGGCCGGGTGACGGAGTCGTCGGTGCGCGGCAGCATGGCGGGAGCTTTTCTCGGCTTCACGTTCCTCGGCTTTCTGCCGATGGCCGAGGCGTGGAGGTGGGCGTTCCTCGGCTACGCCGCGATGGCGTTCGTCGCCCTGTTCCTCGGCTACCGCACGATTCCGGAGACGCGTCAGCCGGGAGAGCCGGAGCCGCCGCCGCCGTGGACGCGCGGCATGATCCGCCTGGCCCTGGTGGTCGCCACCGTCGCGTTCGCGGAGGCGCTCATCGGCCCGGTCTTTCTCATCTTGATGAGCGACCGCTTCGAGGTGTCACCCGAGAATCTCGGGGCGGTCTTCGCCGGCGGCATCCTCTACGCCTTCCTGCCGTCTCGCGCCGGGGCGTGGGGGGACCGGGTCGGTCGCTGGCGCGTTCTCGCTCTGGGGCTCCTGCTCGCCGCAGGGGTCAACTCGAGCTTCCCTTTTCTCCCGAGCGTCTGGGTGCTGGTGGCCGTGTACGCCGTCCTGGCATCGGCCTGGTGCATGACGAACCCGCAGCTGGACGCGCTGGTGGCGGCGCAGACCTCCGCCCGCAGTCGCGGCCGCGTCATGGCGCGGTTCGAGCTCGTGAGCGGCTCAGCCGCCGCGGTTGGGCCGCTGCTCGGTGGCTGGCTCTACGACAACTTCGATCCCCGAGCGCCGTTTCTGGCGAACAGTGCGCTGCTGCTGGTGACGGCTGCTGCGGTGGTTCTGCTCCTGCGCTCCAGCGAGCCTTGACACCTGCGGGACACGCTGCCCACGTCGTTTACGACGCTTCTTTTTCAGCCGTTAGGATGCAGGTTGGAGCGCGACCGGCGGGCTCCGCCCGCTGCCGCTCGCCTTTCTTCACAGGAGACGACCGATGCATGTCCGAGCCTCGATGATCTGGAGCCTCGCGGCTCTCTTCGCCTGGGCCGGCGTGGCGCAGGTCGATCTGACCGGCACGTACGACGTCGGGACCCTGACGCCGCTCGAGCGCCCGGAGGCGTTCGGCGACAACCTCTATCTCTCCGAAGAGCAGGCACAGGAGATCGAGCAGCGCGAGACGCAGCTGCGCGCACGGCTCGGCGCCTCCAGCGATCCGGACCGGGCGGCACCGGAGGCCGGCGGCCGGATTGGCGGCTACAACTACTTCTGGCTCGATCGGGGTGCCGCGGCGACCACGGTGGACGGGCGCTTTCGCACGTCGATCATCAGCGAGCCTGCCAACGGGAGGATCCCTGCCATGACCGCGCAGGGAGCGGCGCGCATGAAGCGGATCCTCGACAGCTGGACCATCGTCTGGCGCAACCCGGACCCGACCGCCAGCCGTAACGACGGCACGGCCTGGTGGTTGAAGCTCGATGGCCCCGGCCCCTACGACCAGATCGAGCAGCGACCGCTCGCCGAGCGGTGCATCATCGGCTCACGCTCGACGACGGGCCCCCCGATGCTCCCCAACATCTACAACAACACGAAGAGCGTCGTACAGACCGACGACCACGTGATGATCCTGACGGAGATGAACCACGACGTCCGCACCATCCGCATCGCCGACCAGCGGGAGGGGGCGATGGTTCCGAGCTGGTTCGGAGACTCGATCGGGCGCTGGGAGGGCGACACCCTGGTGGTCGAGACCCGCGGCTTCCGCGACACGCCGCCGCTCTCAGGGGCCGACGAGAATCTCGTGGTCACCGAGAGGTTCCGCAAAGCCGAGAACGGTGCGCTCGAATACGCCTTCACGATCGACGACCCCACGGTGTGGTCGCAGAGCTGGTCCGGCGAGTACACGTGGCAGCCGACCGACGGCAAGGTCTACGAGTACGCGTGTCACGAGGGCAACTACGCGCTCGGCAACATCATGCGCGGCGCACGCCTCCTCGAGCGCGACGCGCTCGAGTAGCAGACGCCTCCTCGAGCGCGACGCGCTCGAGTAGCAGACACCGACCCCCGAAGGACGCACAGGGTGCTCCCTGACCCCGTCCCCTAGGGCGGGCCGTGGATCTGAAAGGCCGCCCAGTGGAAGGGGTGGCTGGTGTCCTGGGCGGCTTCCTGGCGCCAGGGCAGCAGACGATCGAGCCAGCTGGTGCGCTCGGGCTCGCCTCGGATCAGCCGCAACTGCGCCTGCTGCAAGGCAACGTCGAGGTCGAGCCCCTCGTCGAGAGCCTCGTAGAGCTCCTTCATGAGCTGGCTCGTCGAGCGGTCCGAGACACGCCAGTGGGAGGCCAGCACGCGCTTCGCGCCGGCGAACTGGAAGGCGCGGGTCAGACCGATGAGCCCCTCTCCGTCGAGCTCGGAGCCGAGGCCGGTCTCGCAGGCGGAAAGCGTCACGAGGTCGGCATCGACCCGGAGGTCCTCGAAGATCTCCCAGACCTGCAGGAAGCCGTTGTCTTTGCTGCCTGCCGCGGGGCTCGCGAGGATGAGCCCCGAGTCCATCGGGCTGAGGTCGTCGATCACTCCGTGGGTCGCGAAGTGAAGGTACGGCACGCGTCCCTCGACGCCCTTGGCGGTCTCTTCTGCAGCGTCTTCGCCGAGGTAGGTGTCGGCCGCCGAGAAGTGGGTGCGGATTCCGAGCACCTCGCTTCGCGAGAAGGGCAGCTCACCGAGCCCGGATTCCGCGATGCGGAGGCCCGCGTGGGACGCGGCTCCCGAGAGCTTCGGATCGCCGAAGGCCACGAGCCGGCTCCCCGAGGGCTCGGAGAGGCGCTTCTGCTGGAGTTCGCGAAAGGTGGTCATCGACAAGCTGGACACCATCGGTCTCGCCTCGGCGAGGTAGCTCCCCTCGAGGCCGGCGTCCGCCGGAAGCGGGAGAGCTGCCAACGGGAGACGGTGGAGTGGGCCGTCGAGAACGAAGACGAGGCGGCTCGCTGCTTCGACCTCTGTGGCGGCAGGGCGCAGGAGACGGTCGAACAGCCCATGGCCAACCTCGCGGAGGGCTGCGGCCTGACTCTCGGAGCCGTGCCCGGAGCTGAGGAGTAGCCTGAATCGATCGATGTCGCGCTCGAGGTCGGCTCGGGAAACGGGCAGGGTGACGGCGCGGAGGTCCGACGCCGTCAGAACCAGGAGCTGGGCCTTGTCTTCGCCGACGCTGTAGATCAGTGCCGTGGCTCGTGTCGGAAGAGAAGCCTGTGCCTCTGCGAGCGCGATGGGCTCCGGCGCGCGCAGCGACGCCAGGCGCGGCGAGGTGGCACGGATCTCGTCGAGGACCGCCGCGCGCCGTGCGCGCAGCTCGGCGAGCTCGAGGCGGAGGTCCTTCACCTGTTGCGGGTCCGACGCGCGGAGAAGGCGAGCCTGGACCCGATCGACCTCAAGGCGCACACTGCGGCGCTCGTCCTCCAGCTCCGGCGCGACGTCGTCGGTGAGGGTGAGGTCTCTGGAGGCCAGAAGCTCCAGGAACCCCCGGGCCCGGGACCTCTCGACCGCGGCGAACGCCTGCTCGACGAGCCCTTCCGCCACGAGCAGATCGACGTACTCGCGATACATGTCGACATGGCCCGCGCGGTACTCGGAGCGCTCGTCTTCGGAGTTGCCTGCGCGGCCGACCTGGCGCTCCAGGGTCTCGAGGGCGAGTGCAAAGTACCGGAGGGCCGCATCGGTACGGCCGTCGTCGCGCAGGGCTCGCGCGAGATCGCGCGCCATCTTCGCCGCGAGCAGGGTGTCCGGCGCCCGGCGCTGGGCGCGCCTCAGGCCCTCCTCGTAGATGGGGATCGCGGCTGCCGGACCGTCCAGGTCGCGCACGACATGACCCACGTTGCCCAGGATCGCGTTCGCGAGCACCCCCTCGGGCGCCTGCTCATCGATGATCTGCCGCGCCTCCAGCAGAAGGGGCTGCGCTTCCTCGGGGCGTCCGTCCCGGCGGATCAGGCTACCCAGTGCGTTGAGCGCCAGCGCCTCCGACGCCAGCTGGGGGCTGGACTCACGCCGGATCCGGAGCACCTCGCGGTAGAGCTCCTCCGCACGCTCGTGGTCTCCCTGGTTCAGTGCCACGTTGCCGAGGTTGAACGTGGCGATGGCGGCCCCGCTCCCTCCCGGCTCCACCTCGTTCCAGATCTCGAGCGCAAGCTCCATGCTCTGCTCGGCGCCCCGGAGGTCGCGGCGGTTGCGCTGGATGCCGCCGAGGATGGTGAGGGTCTCGGCGTGCCAGCGCGAGCGCGGCTCCTGTTCGGCAAAGTAGGCGAGCGTCTCGCGGATCTGCTCCTCGGCCAAGGCGAGGTCGCCGCGATCCCGGGCGACCAGCGCCATGTTGCCGCGCACGGCCGCGAGCACGCGCCCCCCCACTCCGAGCGCGGCGAAACGCTGCTCCGCCTCCCCGAGGAGCTCGATCGCCTGTGCGAGGCGTCCGCGGCTCCAGGAGAGATTACCCAGGTTGTTGAGGGTCTTGGCCACGTCGATTCCGTCCGGCGCGACCTGTCGTCGGATGAGGAGCGCTTCTTCCTGCAGCTCGAGCTGCCGCTTGAAGTCGGGCGAGTAGTTGCCGAGGTGCGTGAGCGAGTCGGCCACCGCGGGGGATGTGGGTGCGATCGCGCGGCGCATCTCGAGTGCCCGCTCGAGGTCGCGAAGACCCTCTCTGCCGCTGCGGTTCCGGATTCTCGCGAGACCCAGGGCGTCGATCGCGCGTGCGTGGCCGAGGCTCTGCGGCGCCACGTCCGCGAACATGCTCACGGCTCGCTCGAGGTGCCGTACCGCCAGTGCGTGTCGGCTCCGTGCGCTGAGGCTCTGCGCGTGGAGGACGTGGAGCCAGGCTCGGGCGACCGGGTCCTCCAGCTCGCTCGCGGCACGGGTGGCCTCCTCGAAGGTCTCCTCGTCTCCGGACGCGAGTCGAGCGCTGGCGGCGCGATACTCGAGCCACGCGCGGTGCTCCGGGGCGGCGTCTGTCATCCGGAGGAGGTCTTCTGCGACCGTGCCGAAGTCGTCCGACTCGAGGGCTGCCACGGCCTCGTCGTCCTGCTCCAGCTCTCCGAAGTGCGGTCGCACCGCCAGCCCCCACGAGGTTCCGCGCAGGGTGACGGTCCGGCTCTCGCTGCCACGCACCAGATCGAGCTCGAGAGGTGCCTGGGCCGTCCCCTCCGCCTCGAGTGCGAGGAACTGGGGCACGGTCTCGAGGGGGGTACGGGGTGAGGTCGCCTCTCCTGCGCGGCCCCATGCGAGCAGCCAGTCTCCCGGCCGGACGCCGGCCAGATGGCCCTCGGAGTCCTCGCGGGCGCGCAGAACGCGCAGGCCGCGATCTGGCGCGATCTGGTGGTCGGCGACCGGGTCTTGGGAGGCCTCGCGCTTCGAGGGTGGACCCTCTCCGGCGCAGGCGACCCCGAGCAGGCAGACCAGAGCGAGGGTGGCACGCACCTGGGGGTCCTCAGGGCGCTCGCGGCGTCAGGTGAAACCAGAAGGGCCCGAGGGTGCGCCGCACCACGGCGCCCTCGATGCGGACCCGCCACGCGAAGCTCTGCCCCTGCGCCATCGCTTCGCGGATCTCGGGCGGGAGCATTTCGCGGATGCGGGTGGTGTCGGTGACGGGTGCTTCAATGCCCTCTCGGGTCCACAGTGGCTCGCCTCGGCCGTCGAACACCTCGACCGTGTAGGTCGTTGCTCCGCTCTGGTGGGGCCATGCCAGGGCGGTCGGCGGTGCGGTGAGGCGTGACTCGCTGGGCGGATCGACCGGCAACGCCCCGGCGCGAAGCCCGGACGGCGCGGGCGCCGTCGAGCGCTGGAGCGCGGGTACGAGCACGAACATCGCGAGGACCGCCGCGGCGGCGAGCAGGAGGGTTGACCGCGGGCGCCAGAAGCGCTCGCCGCCGAGCGTCGTCGCTTCGGCCTGCGGCGGCTCCAGCGCCTGCAGGGCCCCCCGCAGCTCCTGCGCGCATGCGGCGCAGTCCGCGACATGTGCGGTCACGTCGCGCAGCGCGTCGGCGTCGAGGTCGCGGACCGCAGCCGCGACCAGACGCTCACTCGAAGGACACCCGGTCCGATCACCTTGGCGGGTGGTGGTCGCGCGGTGGGCCGCAGCGAGCTGTTCGTCGGTCAGTGTCATGAGGAGAGGCTCCGTGACAGCTCGCGTCGGAGGTCTTTCATACCCCGGGACGCGAGATTCCTGGACTTGGCTTCGGTCCAGTCGCAGAGGCGACCGATCTCCGTGGAGGTGAATCCCTGGAGGTGCAGCTTCACCGCGAGCCTTCGGTTCTCGGACAGGCGCTCGAGGGCACGGGCAATCTGCTCCTGGACCTCGCTGCTCAGCGCGACACGCTCGGGCCCTGGCTTCGGATCGGGCCAGGCTTTCGGGGCCGTCTCGGACGCGGCCGTGTCGGCTCCCTCCAACTGATCCTCGCGGCGCGCGGTGACTCTGCGCACGGCGTCGATCGTGGCGGTCGTTGCGGCCCGATACAGGTAGGACGCCGGCTTCTCGACCGCGCGCCCGCGCTTCAACGAGCGCCACACGCGAAGCCGGACGTCCTGCAGCACCTCGTCGTGGTCGATTCCGCGATGCTGTGGGCACAGGGCACGCACGGTTCTCTCCAGCCAGGCACCGTGCTGCGTGAGCAGGGCCTCGAGCTCGTGATCCGCGTCGGCGCGCGTGGGTGGCATCGCGTCGAGGCTATCGGGCGGTGGCACCACCGCCAAATGGGGCGCGCAGGGGATGGCTGGATTCGAGAGCTCTCTCATCGGGAGAGGAGACGCGCGCCGTGACACATCCCTCTCACTTTTCCCGAAGACAAAGAGCAGCGTCGGGCGTGACGGGCCACGCCCGACGCTGCCGGGTCTCAGCGACGCAGTCGGCCGTGAACCGTGAGGGTGATGGAGTCCTCGTCGCGGATCAAGGTGGAGGAAGCCCCCCGGACCGACCGCCCAGCGAGGCGCCGTGCGCGGGACCGGCTGCCGAAGTACTGCTCGAGCACGTCTTCGTGGGCCGACCATCGCACGCCGGTGACCGAGTAGGGCACGGCTCCCTCGTGCACGACGGCCATCACGTCGAGGCAGGAAGGAGGTAGTTCGTTCTCGACGCAGCCTCCGCCGGGAGTCGTGCTCTGGTCGGTGACGAGCCCCGAGAGGGCTGGACCGTGCCAGCGGATGAGCGAATGCACCTCCACCGTCTCCGGGGAGACGAGGCCAGGCCCGAACAGACGATGGGTGTCGAGGGCGTCGGTCCGATAGAGGGTCGCGACCAGCGTGAAGCGACCGTTGTGCGGGACGACGGTTCCGGTGGCGTGCAGCACGGAGGCCCCGACGTCCGGGTTGCCGAAGTCGTCGCTGCCGCAGGGCCCCTCGCAGGCCTCGGGGTGGTTGAACAGGATCCACCACGCGGTCACGGTCGTCTCGCGGCCGGGCCGCTCTCCTTCGTCCCGGTCCTCGGCGAGTGTGGCGCTGCCGATGAGTGCCAAGAGGAGTCCGGTGAGGGCGAAGAGGTGGTGGCTACGTGAGCGGTGGGCTCGGAACTGCATTGGTTTCCCCTTATCTCGAGGCGCGAGCTCGCGCCGTCGGTTTCTGGTTCGCGCGGTGGGTGCGCCGGCCGCGCCATTCGCGTCCTGACGCCGGTCAGCGCTTCCCTGGAGGACGCACCGAACCCGATGTGCTCTCACTTCGTAGACTGTTGCGACGGACACAGCACCACGTGAGAGGAAGTGCAGGGGCTCTGCGTCATCTCGGAGCCGCTTCTCCTGGGGAGAAACTCCACAGGGGCAGCCGTGCACTTCAGACCATTCCGCGGCTGGCGCAGACGTCGCCGCGTCTAGACAGCGCCCCCAGAGGCGCAGGGGAAACACCAGTGACTTTGAGAATCAACGACGAGGCGCCGAACTTCACCGCCGAGAGCACGCAGGGCACGATCGATTTCCACGACTGGATCGGCGACGGCTGGGCGCTCCTCTTCTCCCACCCGAAGGACTTCACGCCCGTGTGCACCACCGAGCTCGGCACGATGGCCGGACTCGAGCCCGAGTTCACGAAGCGCAACTGCAAGATCCTGGGTGTCAGCGTCGACGCAGTCAGCGATCACGAGCGGTGGTCGCAGGACATCGAGTCGTTCATGGGCAACCCGGTCGGCTACCCGCTGATCGGCGATCCGACGCTCGCCGTGGCGAAGGCCTACGACATGCTGCCGGCCGAAGAGGCTGGAGAGGCGGGCGGCCGCACGGCGATGGACAACGCCACGGCGCGGTCCGTCTTCGTGATCGGGCCCGACAAGAAGATCAAGGCGACGCTCACCTATCCGATGAGCACCGGCCGCAACTTCGCCGAGATCCTGCGCCTCCTCGACTCCTGCCAGCTCACGGCGAGCCAGCAGGTGGCGACGCCGGCGAACTGGCAGGACGGCGACGACGTCGTCATTCTGCCGTCGGTCTCGGACGAGGCGGCGAAAGAGAAGTACCCGGAGGGCTGGGAGGCGCCGCTGCCCTACATCCGGATGGTGCCGCAGCCGAAAGTGGGTGGTTAGTACCACCCACCCTGTTTCGATACTCCAGCCGCTCGCGCGGCTTTCGCGCAGCCCGGCCCGAGGGCCGGGCGCTTGGCCTCTTGGTGTCCCCGGACCCTGGGTCTTGCAGCGGCTCGAGGTCGAGAGTGCGGCGGCCCGGATCGGGATCAAGCCGGCCGGGGGACGGCTCGGGATTCCTGGACTCGTGGAGGGCCCTCGGCTGGACGTCGTCGGCTGGGGGCGCTGCTCCCTTCTATCGTGGAGGAGGCGCCGCCGACGTCTGAACCCCCCGGTCGGGCGCTGACCCCGCTCCGGTCGATCGGTACAGGTCCTAGGTCGGTACGGGAGCTATCGGAGAAACCAGCTCATGGCTCGATCGCCGAG
Source organism: Candidatus Multivoraceae bacterium (assembly GCA_965223385.1). Classification (GTDB taxonomy): domain Bacteria; phylum Acidobacteriota; class Thermoanaerobaculia; order Multivoradales; family Multivoraceae; genus JBCCLJ01. The sequence goes on from CBDCWR010000006.1 coordinate 464,151, forward strand.
GGCGCAGTCGGCGATCCCAGGGGAGAGGTCGAGGGTTCCTGAGGCCGAAAGCTAGTGGACGGCCCGGTCCTGGCCTTCCCAGAACGGGGCGCGGAGGTCCTTCTTGAGGATCTTCCCGGCTCCTGAGAGCGGGAGCGGCTCGCTGCGGAAGTCGACGCTGCGCGGGCATTTGTAGTTCGCGATGAGCTGCTTGCAGTGCGAGATGAGCTCACCCTCGGTGGCTTCGTCTCCTTCGTTGAGGCGCACGATCGCGTGGACCTGCTCGCCCCATTTCTCGTGGGGGATGCCGATCACCGCACATTCGGCCACGGCCGGGTGCTGGTAGACCGCGTTCTCGACCTCGGCCGAGTACACGTTCTCGCCGCCGCTGATGATCATGTCCTTGACCCGGTCGACGATGTACACGAAGCCGTCGTCGTCCATGCGGCCGCCGTCGCCCGTGTGGAGCCAGCCGCCGCGGAGCGTCTCCTCGGTGACCTCGGGCAGGTTCCAGTAGCCGAGCATGATGTTGTCGCCGCGGGCACAGATCTCGCCGACCTCGCCGCGCGGCACCTCCCGGCCCTGCTCGTCCTGGATCTGGATGTCCACTCCGGACACGGCCTGGCCACACGACTTCAGCCTCCCGGCGTGCGGCCCTTCCGTCTGATGGTGCTCGGGCCCGAGGATGGTGAGGATGGGCGACGTCTCGGTCTGCCCGTACGCCTGGAAGAAGCGCGCGTTGGGGAGCACCTCCAGGGCCTTGGTGATGACCGCCTCCGGCATGGGTGACGCGCCGTACATGATGCCGCGCAGCCCGCTCAGGTCGTAGCTGGCGGCTTCCGGGTGGTGGACCGTCATGTTGATCATGGTGGGCACGAGAAGCGCCTGCGTGATCTCCGCCTGCTGCACCGTCTCGAGAACGAGCTGGGCCTCGAAGGCGGGGATGAACACGTTCGTGGCACCCACGGTCGCCGCGGCCATGCAGAAGAAGCCGTCGGCCAGGTGGAACATGGGCGCAGCGTGCAGGAAGCGGTCTTCCGCCTGAAAGCCGAAGAAGGGCTGCGCCTGGAGCGGGTTGAGCGACAGCCCGCGGTGGCTGAGCATCACGCCCTTGGATCGACCCGTGGTGCCGCCCGTGTAGAAGAGCCCGGCGAGGTCGTCGCCGCCGCGGTCGCTCGGCGCTGCCGGTGAGGCGGCTTCGAGGAGCGCCTCGTACGAGTGCATGCCGTCCGGCACCTCGCCGTCGCCGGTGTACACGACCTCCTTCACCGAGGGGATCTCGCCTCGGATCTGCCGGAAGTGCTCGAGGAAGGCATCGTCCACCATGAGGACGGCACTTTCGGAGTCGTTGAGCCAGTAGACGATCTCGGCCGGGGCCAATCGTGTGTTGATCGGCACGAACACGGTCGCCCGCCCAGGCACTGCCGAAGTAGAACTCGAAGTAGCGGTCGCTGTTGAGCGCGAGCATCGCCACGCGATCACCCTCCCGGGCGCCGAGCCCGTGCAGGGCTCCGGCGAGCTTGGCCGTGCGCTCGCCCAGCTGCTGCCACGTGTGCTCGCGGCCGCCGAAGACGGTGGCGAGCCCGCCGGCATTCATCTGGACCTGCCGACGAATGAGATGGCTGAGGTTGGTCTTCGAAGGAGTCATCGTGGCCTCCTGATTCGTGTTCGACGGGCCTGGTCTGTGTTCGACGGTGGAAGGGCGCACAGTATCGTGCTGCTCGAGCCGGAGCGCGCTCGCGACCTCTACCACTGGACCAGGTCGTTCGAGCGCACCGCATCCGGTGGCAGCGGCAGGTCCTCGGAGAACACCTGCATCACCTCGATCGGCTCGAAGACGACCCCGGACTCATCGACCGCGTCACTGGTGGCGACGACGGCGAGTGACAAGTTCAGGTGCCGCGCAAGGAACCGGTAGGCGGCCTGCCGCTTTGCCGGACCGTAGTCGTGGCCCTCGTTCTCGAAGTGCACGTTCGCGACCAGGTCTTCGGCTCCGTAGAGCGCGTAGACGGCGCGCATGTAGGGGAGCTCCACGTGGGGCGTGTTCTTGGTCCAGTCTCGGCCATTCGAGATCAAGAGCTGGGGTCGGGGAGCAGCCAGGGCCGCAATCTCGACGTTGTTCGTCTCGTGGGTTGGGCCCACGTGGATTGGCATGCCGCTTTCGCAGGTGCAGCCGCCGTAGAAGTGCGCTGAGACCTGGACCACTGGCACCGAAACGGAGATGCGGTCGTCCACGGCTGCAAGAAGAAAGGCCTGCGTTGCTCCGCCTGACGCTCCGGTGACTGCGATCCGCGTGGGGTCCACCTCGTCGAGAGTGATCACGAAGTCGAGCGCCCGGATGCTGTTCCAGAGCTGTTGTTTCAGCGCCTCGGGGTGCTCGTGCACCCAACCCACGTCGCGGAGCTCGCCGTAGCCCACCATGTCCCACGCAAAGACGACCGCTCCCATGCGGGCGAGGGTCGCGGCGCGCGCCTGAGCGTCTGCACGAAAGCGGCCGTAGTCCGCCGGCTCGCTCCAGTGCCCATGTGGGCTCAGCACGGCCGCAAACGGAGGTGTCATCCCTAGTGGGCGGAACAGAGAGCCGGTGACGAACACTCCGGGAAGGCTCTCGAAGGCGACGTTCTGGACGGAGTAGGACCCGTGCTCGCGCAGTCTTCCTGAAACCGGGCGGAGGTCATGACGCTCGGGGAGCGGAGAGAGATCGGCGCCGCGCAGGATCTGGCCGCGGATTCTGTTCGCGCGCTCCTCCCACTCTTCGCGACTGTTGAAGGTGGACGCGAATCGCTCGAGCTGCGCGCGAGCCTCGGCCTCGGTCTGGTAGCGCCCCTGCCGAAGCTCCGGCTCGTCGGGCGCAGACGGAGCTCTCCCAGCGCACTGGACGAGACCTCCACATACGAGAGGTAGAACCGTGATCGCAGAGATCCCTTGCCACCCTGACCAGCGCCTCCTGCGGCTGCCGCCTGCCCACCGACCTGCGCGAGCCCGAGCGGGGCGGCTGTTCAAAGCAGGCCGTCGATGTCGTGACTGAAAGCAAGGAGCTCGAGACGTTCCATGGCGCGTATCCTCTCACTCTCCGAGGGCCATGGCCGACGCAGAACACATCGCCGTGCGGTACCCTGGCTGCCGCCCCGTCCGACATGAGAGAGCTCCTCCTTGCGAGCTCTCCCGATTCGATCCGAGGAGAGACCATGTCGAAGATCAAGCTCTATGGCGTCTCGAGCTCCCGTGCGCTGCGCTCCATCTGGGCCGCGGAGGAGGTCGGGCTCGACTACGAGCACGTGCCGACGCACTTCATGAACGACAGCAAGACCGAGGAGTACCTCGCGATCAACCCGAACGGGCGTATCCCGACGCTGGTCGACGGCGACGTCACGCTCTTCGAGTCGATGGCGATCAACCTGTACCTCGCCAAGAAGTACGGCGGTGATCTCTACCCACAGAACGCGGAAGACGAAGCCGAAACCTGGCAGTGGAGCGTCTGGGGCATCTCCGAGATCGAGCCGCTGCAGATGCAGATCGTGGTGCAGAAGTTCTTCACCCCGGAGGAGAAGAAGAACCCACGCCTGGTCGCGGGTGCGACCAAAGGCCTGCAGCGGCCGCTGGGTGTCCTCGACGCGAAGCTCAGTGACCGGGACTGGCTCGTGGGGGAGAGCTTCAGCGTCGCCGACCTGAACGTCGCGGCGGTGATGCTCCTGCTGGAGATGATCGAGCTCGACCTCTCCGCGTTCGAGAACGTCACCCGCTGGCTGCAGGCCTGCTACGCGCGGCCCGCACTCGCGGCGGCGCGCGCCAAGCCGTAGAGCCGTCCCCGAGTCCCGGGAGCGTCTCGGACACGAAAAAGGGCACTCCGCGAGGAGTGCCCTTCGTCGTTCGGCGTCGCCGCTCGAGCTAGCGGTCGTCGGTGGCACCGGCGCCCAGAGTCCTGCTCCTCCGCGTCGACGTAGCGCACGAAGCCGAAGACCATCTCGTTGACGGTCTCGAGGCCGAAGCCCACCGCCTTGTTGGGATCCGGGTTGCTCGGGTTGTTCGCCGAGTTGTCGAAGGTCATGCGCGCTTCGATCCGTGTTCCTGCCGGGTAGGGCTTCGGCTCCGGATACTCGTAGTCGACCTGCCAGTTGTAGTCGTACTCCGGAACGTCGAGCAGCGTCTCCACGGTGCCGTCGGGCAGATGCGCCTCGTACTTTGCCGCAACACCGCGCAGGTGCATGTGCGGCAGGAAGCCCATCAGTGCGATCTCGCGATCGAAGGTGTGGGCAACACCCACCTCCCACGACTCCTGGCCAGGCGGAATCTCGAAGTCGAGCGTGCCGAGCGAGTTGGTCTTCATCTCGGTCACTTCTTCACCCTTCGGGTAGAAGTGGAGGCCGATGCTCGCCTGGTTGTAGAAGCCCGTGCCGGGGCCGGGCTCCTTGAAGTAGTGCATGTTCACGCGGAGCGTGGAGCCCTTCTCGAGTTTGATGCCGTAGCCGGGCAGATACATGCTCGGCTCCGACCCCGGGGCGAGCCCGCCGATCCCCTTGGCTCCGGCGGTTGCCGCGACGCCGTCGGCGCCGGGCGGCAGCGCACTGATCACGATGTGGTGCACGCCCTCGCTGTTCGGCTGGCACTCCACGGCTCGCAGGACGCGATCCTCCGGCAGCATGTCCTCGGTGAGCTCGATCATGATGTTGGGCTGCCAGTCGACGACGTCGTCCCCCACCCAGACGGGCTCCGGCAGGTCGACCACGAGGTCGGGCTCACCCAGCCACCACTTGGAGTCCTTGAACACCAGCGGCTCGGGTGCGTCCTCGTCGCGCCCCTTCGGCGCACCAGCCTTCACCCAGGTGGTGATGGTGGCGATCTCGTCGGCGCTGAGGCCGCGCTCATTGCGAAAGACACCGTGGAACTCCTCGGTGGCGAACCAGGGCGGCATGGTCTTCGCCTCCACCGCGCGGGCGATCGACTTCGCCCACGGACGTGCCTCCTCGTACGAGGTCAGAGAGAAGGGAGCGACCATGCCCGACAGGTTCACGGGCTTCGGGCGGTGGCAGTTCTGGCAGTTGGCCTGCAGGATGGGAAGCACGTCGCGGTTGAACGTGGGCTCCTCCGGTACGCCGGCGGCAAATGCGGCGGGCATGGCAAACAGAGCGAGGCTGATCGCTGCGAACGTGGTTTTCATGACGTCTCCTCGTCAGGTGCTGCGCCATCCGGGGCGGTGGAGCTTCCTTGCTGGAGGAAGCGGGCGTGCAACATTTGCGCTGGTAGTGTATCGCGAAGGCCTGTCGGCACTCTGTGCCGCAGTCGGTCGGCACTCTGTGCCGCAGTCAGTCGGCACCCTGTGCCGCAGTCAGCACCAGAAGGAGGAGATCGTGTTTGCAGCCCCTCTGCGGCTCCGTCCCATCGCCGGGATCCTGCTCATCGGACTGAGTGTCGCGGGCGCGTCGCAGGCGCAGTCGCTCTCCGCCGCCGAGGCGGAGGACTACCTGGGCACCTGGGCCCTCTCCATGGAGTTTCAGGGCAATCCGGTCCAGCTGACGCTCGAGATCGGCGACCTGAGCGGCGAGGTGAAGGCGGCGCTTTCGGCGGCGTTCTCGCCCGAGCCGCAGCTCATGGACACCGTCACCAAGACCGACGAGGGGTTGACGTTCGCGTACGACGCGGACTTCGGGGGCAACAGCATCCGCATCGAGATCGACGCCGCGCGCGAGGGCGAGAAGCTCGTGGGGAACTTCGGGGACACGTCCGGGCTCTTCACTGCGGAGTTCTCCGGAGAGCGTGCCGCCGAGGCGGCCGACATTCTCGCGGGCGCCGTGGAAGCCGCGGCGGACAAGGCCGAAGCGCCGCAGCGCTCGCGCCGTTTCGGCACCTACGACAACAAGGTGACGCTTCAGGCCGGGAACGAGCTCCGCCTGCTCCACGGCAGTCTGAAGACGGGCACCGCCGACCACGAGGCGCTGCTGGCGACGCAGCCGGGCGAGGTCTTCCAGTTTCCCGGCAGCCGGGGATTCAAGCTCTACACCGACGCCGACCTCGCGTTCGGAGAAACCGTCGTGCGCGCGAACAACTTCGCCCCGGACTACCCCGGTGTGTACGGCGTATGGCTGAAGCGCACCCAGGACGGCGAAGGCTGGGAGCTCGTCTTCAACGTGAAGGCCGATCTCTGGGGCTCGATGCACGAGCCGGCGACCGACGTCGCAACCGTGCCGCTCACCGTCGGGACCACCAGTGAGGCCGCGGAGGAGCTCCTGGTCGAGCTCGTAGCCACGGACGATGGCGGCTCGATCCGGTTCGTGTGGGACACCACGACCTGGACCGCCAGCTTTCGGGTGAACTAGAGCGAGGAGCGCGGACTTCGTGAAGTGGCGGAGGGACGCGTTGTCACTAGAGGGCGATCAGCTCGCGTGTCATCCCCGTCAGCTCCCGCGCCAGATCCTCGTCTGAGGAACCTGTGATCGCCCGATCGCCGATCAGGAAGCCGGTGAAGCTGTTGGTGTGCCACGTGGCCAGCTCGCTCGAGATCGGCGGCGACGTTTCTGGTGCAGGGTAGGGGTTCAGGTAGACATACGGCGCGTCGATCGCGTCGTCGCCGGGGGACCATCCGTACCCCACCCAGCGGGTCTCCTCGCCTGCCAGGGTGACGAGGCCACCGAGATCGAAGTGGTGCGGCCAGAGGCGGGCCGCGGCGAGCGAGGCACCCTGGAGGTCGACGAGGTGCCGCTCGAGATCGCCTTCGACCCTGCCGAACACGCGGCTGAGGCGGGCGAAGCCGTCGTGGAGCCAGGCCAGGGTGCTCGCCGGCGGGAGCTCGAGCGGCGCGCCCTCGGCGAAGGGGTGGGCCGGCATGTCGTATTCGCGCAGCGGAGACTCGGGGAGGGCGCTCGGCGAAACCTGCGCGAGGAGAGTGCGGAGCTCCTCGAGGCCCCGGGCGAGAGTGGCACCGTGGAGGCCTGTCTCGGCCGACAGTGCATCCCCGCGCACGACCACGAGGTGGAGGTCGCGGAGACGCAGGCCCACGCAAACGCCCTCGAGACCCGGGACCGCTGCGAGCGGGTGGCTCAGCAGTGCGCCCAGCTCGTCGCTCCAACCGAAGTTGGAGTGGCTGTCGTCGCTCTGCTCGGGAACCATCGCCGAGGCGACAGCCGTCGGGATCTGGAGGCTCCAGTGGGCGAGAAGGCGGGCCTCGTAGGTTGCTGCACTCATGGCCGGAGTCTAGTGTCCCGCGTGGCGACGGCTGTTCGGCCAAGCCGCGCGACAGGACACCTGCGAGGCCCCTAGACTCAGTCCGCCCGCAGCGCGTCCACCGGGTTGGCTGCGGCGGCCCGTCGCGCGGGCAGGTAGGCCGCCAGGGCAGCTGCGGCCGCGAGCACCAGGCTCCCTCCGAGGAACGAGGGCAGATCGAACGACCCCACGCCGGAGAGAGTGCCCTGGAGCTGAGCGGCGATCAGCGCCGAGGCGCCGAGCCCGAGAACTGCGCCCACTCCCACGGCGACCATCACCTCGCGCACGACCGTGGCGATCACGCTGCTGGCTGCGGCGCCGAGGGCGATGCGGATGCCGAGCTCGGACGTGCGGCGCGCGACCCCGAACGACACCATGGCGTAGATGCCCATGCTGGCCAGGAGCAGTGCGAGCGCGGCGAAGACACCGATCGTCAGGGCGATCGCCCGCGGTCCGGCGAGCCCGGCACGGATGAAGTCTTCGAGCACTCCGTGACGTCCGACTTCGATCCCCTGACGCACCGCGGTGATTTCGCCCGCGAGGCTCGTCACGAGCGGCTCAGCCGCCCCGGCAGTGCGCAGCACGAGGAGGCTCTGCGAGAAGCGGGCCTGGCGAATCGGGCGATACATCATGGGCGTCGGCCCTTCGCCCAGAGACCTCACCTTCGCGTCGCCGACGACGCCAACCACCTCGACCCAGTTGTCGGGAACGGACTGGCTTCGCAGCCTGCGGCCGATGGCGTTCTCTTCACCCCAGTAGCGGCGCGCGGCGGTCTCGTTCACGACGGCGACCCGCGGTGCGTCGAAGCCGTCCTGCGCGGTGAACACCCGCCCCTCCAGGAGAGGCTGCCCGACGGCCTGGAAGTAACGGTCGCCGACCACGCCGAACGGGAGCTCGACGGCCCCGGTGCCACTCGGCGGCACGTAATCTTCGATCACCGTGGTCGTGCTGCCGCTGCGACCGTTGGCGGGCAGTCGGCTGGTGAGTGCGGCCTCCTCGACTCCCGCGAGCGTGCGCCCGCGCTCTTCGATCTCCTCGAAGAGCAGGAACGCCTCGTCTCCCTCCAGACCCGTCGGCCCGATGTCGATCTCGGCGTACACGACGCGCTCGGCGTCCACGCCGGCTCCGCTGGAGGACACGGCCACGAGATCGCGGAAGAGCAGTGCGCAGAGCACGACCAGCACGATGGACGCTGCGGCCTGCGCTGCGACGAGAGCGTTGCGCACGAACGCCGTGCGTCGGCTCTGAGAGGCCGAGCGCGAGCCCTCGTGCAGCACCCGCACCGGGTCGAGCGAGATCGCCCGGAGCGCCGGCGCGAGCGCGAAGAAGCAGCCCGTCACGAGGACGAGGCCAAAGGTGAACAGCAGCACGCGCACGTCGAGGGTCAGGTCGATGTCCCCCGGCATCGGGGCCGGCAAGGGCAGGAGAGGGGCAAAGCCGAGCAGCCAGCGCGCGAGGAGGATGCCGAGGAGGCCACCCGCCACGGCGAGGAGCAGCGACTCGACGAGGAACGTCCGGGCAATCTGCGTCTGGCTGGCCCCGAGCGCCCGCCGCATCGCAACCTCGGGCATCCGCGACATTCCGCGCACGAGGAGGAGGTTGGCGAGGTTGCTGCAGGCGAGGAGCAGGACGACGCCGACGAGGCCGAGGATGGCGGCGGCAGCGGGCATCAGGCCACGATCTGCGTCGGGGTGGATGCGCACGTCGCCGTAGGCGAACACCGTGATGTCGCGGTTGGTGTTGAGCTCCGGAAACTCGCGCTCGAGCCGCTGGGCCAGGAGATCCATCGCGGCCTGCGCCGCCTCGGGGGTGACCCCCGGTGCGAGTCGGGCCTTCACGTCGTACCAGTGGTCCTGCCTGCGCTCGAGGTTGCCCACGCGGAACTCCCCGCCCAGGGCAACCGACGAGATCGACAGCCAGAAGTCGGTCACGAGCGGCATCATGCTGCCGGGGAACCTGCGCGGACCGACGCCGAGGATCGTCACGGGCTCACCGTTCAGGGTGGCGGTCTTTCCGACGACCCCGGGGTCGGCCCCGAGGTCGTTCTGCCATGTGCTGTAGCTGACCACCGCGGCGGTCCCCGCGCCCACGTGGTCGTGCTCGGGCCCGAACCAGGAGCCGAGAAACGGCTTCAGGCCGAAGACGTCGAGGAACGACGCGGTGACGAACTCGACCGCGGCCTGCCTCGTCTCGCCGCCGTTCTCCCAGGACATTCCCGTGGGGCTGGAGGCCGTCACGGCGGAGAAGACCGAGGTCTCCCGGGCCATGTCGCGGTAGGCGGGGAAGCTGGTCGAGTTGGGGTCGCCGTCGTCCGAGTCCTGGTAGACGTTCACCACGCGCTCGGGCTCGTGCCACACCGGCGGCCGCAAGAGAAATGCGTTCACGAAGCTGAAGGCGGCGGCATTGGCTCCGATGCCGACGGCCACGATGGCCAGTGCGGCGAGCGAGAACAGGGGAGTGCGCACGAACTGCCGGATGGAGTGCTGCACTTCGCGGAGGAGGTGTGTCATCGAAGCGTCTCCCTTGTCGGGTCGTCGTGGGGGGCGGCCGGCCGAAACTGCGTCGACACCGCGCCGCTCATCGAAGGCGGAGCGCGCGACGTCGCCGAACGAGCGCAGGCAGTACGCGAGCCGGAGCCCGCGTCGCCGTTTCGAGCGCAGGCCGTGGCGGAAGGCGTCGACCATTTCGTTCCGGAAACGGTCGCGGAAAGGACGCGGATAGAGCCGGAGCGAAAGCTCGAAGAGCGCCGTGAGCGGGCGTTCGGAGCGGCTCATGTGGGCTCCGGCACCACGCCGGCCTGGCGGGCGACGGCCAGGAGGCGGTCCAGGCGCGCGACCTCGCGGGCGATCAGCTCCCGTCCCAGAGGGGTCGCGCGGTAGTAGCGCCGCCGAGGATCGGCGCCGGGCGGCGATTCGACCTCGACGACGAGCTTCTGCTCCAGCATCTCCTTGAGCGAGCGGTAGAGCGTTCCCGGGCCCAGCTCCACGGCTCCGTCGGAGGCCTCTGCGGTGGCCTCGGCGATGCCCAGCCCGTGGAGATCCTCCTTGGCGAGAGCCAGGAGGATGTGGAAGACGGCGGGGCGGAGCGGGGCCGTAGGGCGTGTCATGGAACTATCCACTACGGATAAATCGGCTCCGGGTTGCGGAGCGCGACGCCTCAGTACACTGCGTCCATGCCACAGATGACCGGCGGCCAGGCACTGGCCCGATCCCTCCACCGCGAAGGCGTCCGGGTGATCTTCGGACTCCCCGGGGTCCAGCTCTACCACCTGCTCGACGGCCTGCAGGAGCAGTCGGACATTCGCTTCATCACCACGCGTCACGAGCAGGCGACCACCTACATGGCCGACGGCTACGCCCGCGCGAGTGGCGACATCGGCACCGCACTCGTCGTGCCGGGCCCGGGCCTCCAGAACGCGTCCGCGGGCATCGGAACGGCGTACTCGGCTTCGTCGCCGATTCTCGTGATCTCGGGTCAGGTGGAGCGACATCTCATCGGCGTCGATCGCGGTGCGCTCCACGAAGTGAACGACCAGCTCGACACCATCCGCCCCGTCACGAAGTGGTGCCGGCGCATGATGAACGCTTCCGATGTTCCCGAGACCGTCCGCGAGGCGTTCCGGCAGCTGCGCACGGGCCGGCCCCGGCCCGTGGAGATCGAGATTCCGCCCGAGGCACTGGCCGAAGAGGCCGACGTCGAGCTCCTCGATCCGGCCCCGGCCGAGCGCGGGCCCGCGAGTGACGACCAGCTGCGTCAGGGAGCGGAGCTCCTCTCGAACGCGCGGCGGCCCATCATCCTGGCGGGCGGCGGCTGCATCTCGTCGCGCGCGACCGACGCGCTCGTGCAGGTTGCCGAGGTGCTGCAGGCGCCCGTGCTCATGACGTCCGAGGGGAAAGGTGCGATCTCTGAACGGCATCCGCTGTGCCTGGGCTCTCTGCGCCTGCGCGACGATCCGATCGTGACGGGCATTCTCGGTGAGGCGGACGTGATCCTGGGGGTGGGCACACGCATGGCGGCACCTGGGCTCGTCAAAGAGGGTCAGACCGTCCTCCAGATCGAGATCGACGCGGAAGAGCTCGGCCGCAACTACACCGACACCGTGCCACTGCTCGGGGACGCGCGTGCCACGCTGCGCGCCCTTCACGGGAGGCTGGCCGACGCGGGTGACGAGCGCGCCAGTCGGGCCGAAGAGACGCAGACCCTCAAGGTGAGGCGCCACGAGAGCGAGTTTGCGAACCGGGAGCCGTTGAAGAGCTTTCTCGAAGCGATCCGCGCAGCCATGCCCGACGACGGCATCCTCATCTCGGGTATGACGCAGGTGGGCTACTACAGCCGCACCTGGTTTCCGGTGTACGAGCCGGCGACCTACCTGACCTCGTCGTACTACGGCAACCTGGGCTACGCCTACCCGACAGCGCTCGGGGCGAAGGTCGCGTGCCCCGACAAGGCCGTGGTGGCCGTGTCCGGCGACGGCGGCTTCATGTACAACGTGCAGGAGATGGCGACGGCCGTGCAGTACGGCATCAACGCCGTCATCGTGGTCTTCAACGACGGCGCGTACGGCAACGTGAAGCGGGATCAGGCGAACCAGTTCGACGGTCGTGTGTACGGGTCGCAGCTGCAGAACCCCGACTTCATGAAGCTCGCCGACGCGTTCGGCGTGCGCGGCGAGCGCGTGACCGAGGCGGCGCAGCTCCAGCGTGCTCTCGAAGAGGCGCTCGCGGAGGACGCGCCGAGCCTGATCGAGGTGCCGCTCGGCGAGATGCCCTACCCGTACTAGGACATCTTCCGGCTGTCTGCAGCCGACATCTTCCGGCTGTCCGCAGCCGACATCTTCCGGCTGTCTTCGGCCGGTGGGGTCCTGTTTGGCAGGATCGCGTCATGACGGTGGCCCCCGCATCACGGTTCACGCTCTGGGTCGCGCTCGCTGTGAGTGCCGTCGCACTGCTGCCCGTGGATCTCGGCTGGGGTCTCGTGCACGTCGGCGCATTGGCCGGGTGCGCAGCGGCCGTCTGGGCCTGGTGGCGCTGGGCGCCGGAGCGGGCGGTCGCCCTCGGTGAAAGCCTCCATCTCCGGACCCGCGCGGTGCTGGACCAGCTCGGCCGACTTCCCCAGGCTCCCTTTCTGGCGGGCCTGTTCTCGGTGAACCTCGGGGTGAGTGCGGCGCTCGCGTGGGTGACCTTCGAGCGTGTCCCGCATGTCGCCGACAGCGCCGCGCAGTTCTTCCATGCGCGGATGTGGGCCGATCACGGTGTCGTCGCGGCACCACCCCCTCCGTTGGCCCTCGAGTTCTTCGAGACTTCGATGATCCTGCACGATCCCATGTGGTTCTCGCAGTATCCGGTCGGCCACGTGGCGGCTCTGGCACTGGGCCACCTGGTGGGGCTGGTGTGGCTGGTGGGCCCCGTCCTGGGGGCGGCGACCGCCGTCGTGACGGTGCTTGCCGGCGAGGAGATCTTCGGTCGCAGCGTCGGTCGCATGGCGGGGCTCCTGATGACGCTCGCGCCAACCCTGCAGATCATGTCGGCCAGCCTCATGAACCACACCACGGCCCACTTCGGTGCTGCGCTGTTCCTGCTCGGGTACGTCCGTCTGCTCCGCGCGGAGGTGCGGGTGCCTGGACTGCTCGCCTGGGGCGGCGTCTCTGGCCTGGGGATCGCCGTGGTGTTCGCGACCCGGCCGCTCACGGCGCTCGGGATCGCCTTCCCGTTCATCGTGCATGCGGTGGCGACGCTCGTGAGGTTGCCGGAGCGGCGTTGGGGGCTTTATGTCACCGCGGCCACAGGGTGTCTTGGCCCGCTTGCGATCGTCTTCTGGAACCTGCGCACGACCGGCTCGGCGTTGACCATGGGCTACGTTGCCGCCCACGGCTCGCGTCAGGAGCTCGGCTTCGGGTTGCGCCTGGAAGGGCTCTACACGCCGGGTGTCGGACTCCTGCAGATGGTGACCACGTTGCAGCAGGTGAGCTACGGAGTTCTCTACTGGCTCGTGCCCGTGGTTCCGATCGCCGCGCTCTCCTCGTGTATCGGCGTGCCCAGCGCACGACGGACGGCGTCGAGGCTCTCCCACTCGGCCTGGGCGCGCCTCCTCGGAGCCAGCTTCCTGTCGCTCCTCCTGATCCACCTCCTCTACTTCTCCAACCTCTGGATCTACGGTCCTCGCAACCAGTTCGAATCGTTCGGCATGCTGCTCCTTCTGGTGGCTCTCGGGCTCGATCGCACGGTCGCGTGGAGCCGCGGCCAGAAGCTCCGCCTGCGCAGTGCCGTCACGGTCACTCTGATCGGCGCCCTGGCCGCGTCGGCGCTGGCCTCCGCTGCCTACCTCGTGCGCCAAGCAGGTGCCCTGCAGGGCTACCGCGGGGTCACGTCGGACGTGGTGCGGACGGTCGACGACGCCGACCTGGAGGATGCTCTCCTCTTCGTTCCCGAAGAGCGCTGGACCTCGGCCCACTTCCTCAACGACGCGCTTCTGGCCGGCGATGTGGTCTTCGCCAAGGACCGGGGGGCGCGCAACTGGGCGCTGGTCGACGAGCTTGCGGGCCGTGCCCCGTACCTCCTTTGTGGTGACGTCATCGAACCACTGCTCGAGGACCGCACCCGAATGTCACCCCCGTGTCGCGCGCTGGACCCCAAGCCCCTGAGCTTCCGGAGAGCTCCTCGAAAGACGCAACAGCCCTGGTGGAGCGAACTGCTTTCGAAGCGCTAGGGGGCTGCTGAAGAACTCCCGTGGTGCTGAGCGCACGGATCTGCGCTCAGCGCCGCGGGAGCTCTTCAGCAGCCCCCTAGAGACGGTCTCCGGTCAAAAGCCCGGTGGCGCTTCGAATCCGCCGTGCAGATCGGCGACCCTCTTGGCGATGGCCAGTGTCGTCTTGTCTTCGAGGTAGGGCCCAGCGATCTGCAGCCCGATCGGCAGGCCGTTGCTCCTGCCCACCGGCACGACGGTCGCCGGAAGGAACGAGACCCCGGTGAGTCCCATCCATCGGATCTGGTCGCCGTAGGGGCGCTTCGCACCGTCGATGTCGATGAGGCGGTCCCACTGGGGCTCCGAGTGGTCGTGGGGGATCGCCGTCTGCGGCGAGACGGGCAGGAGGATCGCGTCGTAGCTCTTGAAGAACTCGAACCACTTCTTGCGCATCTGCAGCCGGCGCTCGTTCGCCGACAGCCAGCCGCGATGACGGAGCACGGTGTTCTCGGCGCCGGTGGCAGCCGTCCCTGCCTTGACGTCTTCGGCCATCTCTTCGATCTGCTGGTGCGAGTAGCCGCCGCTCAGCGCCGCCGAAAGCAGTGCGGAGAAGACACCGTCCGCATACTCGAACGTGAAGTCGGGGCGCGCGTCGCGGTCGACCTGCGCGCCCGCCGTCTCGATGGCATCCACGGCCGCGTTGAGCGCCTTCGAGCTGTCGGAGGAGAGCGGGCAGTAGTCGTCATCGATCCAGGCGGCGAGCTTGAAGTCGGAGAGGTTCTTGCCGCGTGCCGGCGCGAGGTCGAGCTTCCAGCTGACCTTCTGCCAGTCGTCCGGGCCGGCGAGGATGTCGAGCCCGGCCTCGAGGTCTTCGATCGTCCGGGCCATGGGCCCGGCGACCGCGATGTCGGCCTGGGTGAGAGTGCCGGGTGGCCCCGGGATCTGCCCGAGCGCCGGCACGATGGCGTACGAGGGCTTGTGGCCCATGGTTCCGCAGCAGTGTGACGGGTTGCGGATGGAGCCGCCGATGTCGCTGCCGAGCTCGAGCGGCGTGAAGCCGGCCGCGAGTGCGGCGGCCGAGCCGCCAGACGAGCCGCCCACGGCGTAGTCGACGTTCCAGGGGTTGTTGGAGGTGCCGAAGACGTCGTTGTAGCTCTGCACGTCGCCGGCGTAGATCGGCAGGTTGGTCTTGCCGAAGATGACCGCGCCGGCGCCGCGCAGCCGGGCCACGGGCACGGCGTCCTCCGCGGCGATGTGGTCTTTCAGCTCGGGCGCGCCGGACGTCGTGCGCACGCCTTTCGTGCAGAACGAGTCTTTGATCGTCATCGGAACGCCGTGCAGCGGGCCGCGAGATTCGCCGCGCGCGGTCTCTTCGTCGGCGGCCTTGGCGTCTGCACGCGCGCGCTCCTCGTCGAGCGTGACCACGATGTTGAGCGGGCCGTCCCTCTCGGCGATGCGCGCCAGGAAGCTCTCGAGGGCCTCGGTGCTGGAGACCTTCTTCTCCCGGATGGCGGCGGCGAGGTCGAGCGCGGACATGTAGGCGAGGTCGGTCATCGGCGTCTCTCCTGCGTGGTTGGAAGGCCCATTGGGCCACGGGCGGCGGTGCTGTCGCAAGTGCGGCGCGGCGCTCCGGCGTGGGTTCACCGGAGTACAGGAGCCGGGCAGCGCGCTGCGGCGGACCGGCTGCGGAAGGAGGCTTGAACTAGGATCGGGGGATCACCCGACCCAGAGGAGAGGCTCCATGGCTGACTCGGTACGTCGCGGCGCGTTGCGCCGTCGGTTTCTCTCGGCTGCTCACGTTCTCGCGTGGCTCCTGGCGGTGCCCGCCGGTCTGACCGCGCAGGACGCGCCCCGCGTCTCGTATGCCCGGGACATCCAGCCCCTGCTCGCCGACTACTGCTACGCGTGCCACGGCGCCAACCGCGCGACCCGCGAAGCCGACCTCCGTCTCGACACGCGCGACGGTGCCTTCAAGGATCTGGGTGCCGGGTTCCACACGCTCGTGCCCGGGAAGCCCGACGAGAGTGAGATCTACCTGCGCGTCTCGTCGGAGTTCGCCGAGGACCGCATGCCGCCCTACAACGCGGGCATGGACCTGCGGCCCGACCAGATCGATCTGATCAAGCGCTGGATCGAGCAGGGGGCCGAGTGGGACGACTCTGCTGTTCAGACCACGGGGCAACAGACGCGCCGCCGGCGCAGCGGCATTCCCGCCGGAGTGCTTCCCGACGAGGCGATCGTGAACACCCACGACATCGCCGAGGTGAAGATGAAGGTGGTGGTGCGCGGCCTCTCCCATCCGTGGTCGCTCGCCTTCCTGCCGAAGGGTGACGTGCTCATCACGGAGCGGGCCGGGCGGCTGCGCCTGGTGCGCGACGGGGTGCTCGTGTCCGAGGAGATCCAGGGTCTGCCGACCGACATCGTGGCCCGTTCCTTGTCGGGGCTCATGGAGGTGGCCGTTCATCCCGACTACGAGGAGAACGGCTGGATCTACCTCACCTACACGCGCAAGCTCAGTGACACCGTGGGCACGGTGGCGCTCGTGCGGGCCAAGCTGAACGGCATGCGCCTGGTGGACATGGAGGACGTCTTCGTCGCCGAGCCGTGGATTGGCAATCGCGACGGCGCCGACATGCCGACCAGCACACACCCCACCGCGACCGCGGCGGCCCGCCTCGCATTTGCGCCCGACGGCAAGTTGTTCATGACCATGGGTGGTGCTTTCGGCGTCGAGCGCGAGGACGGCACGTCGAGCTTCTTCGGCAACGGCTTGCTCGCGCAGAGCCCCGACAACCACGCGGGCAAACTGCTGCGCCTCAACGACGACGGCAGTGCGCCGTCGGACAATCCGTTTGTCGGTGTCGAGGGTGCCAAGCCCGAGGTCTACTCGCTGGGGCATCGCAATCAGCAGGGCCTGGCGATCCATCCTGAGACCGGCGTGCCGTACGCCACCGAGCACGGCGTGCAGGGCGGCGACGAGATGAATGCCATCGAGCCGGGCGGCAATTACGGTTGGCCGGTCGTCTCCTATGGCCGCCACTACGACGGGCCGCGCATCTCGAAGACCTTTGCCCTCGATGGCATGAAGCCGGCCACGGTCTTCTGGGTGCCCTCGATCGCGCCGTCCGGGCTGATGTTCTACACCGGCGACAAGTTCCCCGAGTGGAAGGGCAACGTCTTCGCGGGCGCTCTCATGGAAGGCCGCGTGCCGGGCACAGGACACCTCCAGCGCATCGTGTTCAACGAGAAGGGTGAGGAGATGCGCCGCGAGATGATTCTCGCCGAGTACCGGCAGCGCATCCGCGACGTGCGTCAGGGGCCGGACGGCTACATCTACCTGCTCACCGAGGAGAACGAGGCGGCGCTGATCCGGCTGGAGCCGGCGCCGCCCGAGAGCTCGCCCGCTCCCTGACGGCAGGCAGAGCCGCGACGCGGAACTCGCGGGCCTCCTTCGGAGTCTGACCTCGAGAGCCCGAGATCGGGTGATGGACTCTCGAGAGGTGATCGAAGTGGGCAGATGGCTCTTCGCGGCAGTCGGTGTGGCATGCCTGATCGCTTGCCCGTCACGTGTCGCGGCGATGGTCGAAGAGACCCCGGACGTTCCCTGGCAGTCTCTTCGGACGCCTGCTGAGCCAATGCGTGCGTCCACCGCCGAGGACCTTCTGGCGGTTCACCTCCCTCACGCCGCGCTCGAGACCCTCCAGACCCGCGACGGCCCCGGGGAGCCGCCTCGATTCAGGGAGGGGGTGACATCCGCCATCGTCCTGAAGGTCCTGAGGAGTCTCGGACACGCGACTCCCCGACACGTGCTCGAGGAGATCCGAGAGAGGAAGTGGCAGGGCGACGCAGCGGAGCTCCTTCTGGCCGAGGCCGACTCGTTGGGCGGCGATCTCAGGCGCGAGATGAGCGTCCGCCTCGAGCGGGCCGATCCGAATCGCCCGAAGGAGAGCGTTCTGGGCTACCTGCAGACTCTGCCGGCGGACCTCCTGAGGCGCAATGCGGTCGCAGTGCGGGATGTCCTCCACCAAGTCGACGCCCGAACGAGCGCGCCGCTCCTTCAGCTGCGATTGGAGCATCTCATGGACCCCGCGTCCGACCGATGGAGAATCCTCTCTCGCGCGGCCTTCGACTGGTCGCCTGTCGACGTAGCACTGCTGTGGGGCCAGCTCGAAGTGGCCGCCGGCCGACCGGATGCGGCACTTCCGTGGCTGTTGTGGGGCGTGGGCATGTTCCGCGTCGGTGTCGAGCACTCGGTCCCACGAGAAGACGAGGCGCTGGTTCGTGTCGCCGATGCGCTCGTCGCCGTCGGGCTTTCCGACTGGCGACCTGCCGACCGAGGCTTGGCACGCGCCCTCGACCGCCACTTCGCCGCGCGAAGTCGTCACACCTACGACGCGTGGCTTCGCCTGGACGAGGCCGGCCAGCCCGTGCAGCTCCCCCCGGAATGCCGAGACCTGTTGCAGCGGCTTGCTGTATCTGAGGTCCTTCGCGCGCTCTTCCGGCGCGGTGCGAGGGGCTGGGAGACGGACGAAGACCTCGAGCGCTGGAATCGCGCCTGTCGCTGGCCCCGGAGCATCCCACTGCCGCGACACCGGCCTCCACCGGCGGATCCGAGCTTTCGCCGGTGGCGCGCCGGACGGTGGTTGACCTTGGGCGAGCTGGCGCGCGGCGCGCGCGACTTGGACCGCTACCACCGCGAAACCGGAGACCCCCGGGTCACCGACATCGCCACTCAATCCTTGGCAAAGGCGCAGTTCTCGTCGCGCAGCCCGCAGGCGCGCGAGGTCATGGATCTGGTTCGGTCTTGGCAGTCGAAAGAGGACGGCCTGTGCCGCATCGCCGACCTCGAAGAGCTCTTCTCACCGGAGAACGAGGAGCTGCTGGACTTTCGCGAGCGCGAGCTGGAGCGCACCAGATCGGAGCGGTCGTTGGTGGACCTGGCGCGCCTTCACCTCAGGCTTTCGCGACCGGACCGTGCTCTTCCCTATGCAGTACTTGCGCTCGCCCGACATGATGGCCGTACGGACCTGCACGCGAGGGCTCTTCTGCGCCTGAAGTCGGCGCTCCGGGAGCTGGGCTGGCCCTGGGAGGTCGCGGTGCGCGGCGAGCAGATCCTCGCGCCCGCTGTGCATGCCCACCTCAAGCCGCCCGAGTCTTTTCCTCCGAACGAGTGTGCGGGCATCGTCGATCGGATCATCGGGCGCACCACCCTGGAGTTGTCTCCCGAACAGGATCTCGATCTGAGGGAGTACGCGTCGGTCTGCTCCCTCGGCGGCCCGCTCCACGTGCGGGCCAAACTCCGTCATCTCCGGATTCGGAGAGGAGCGGCCCCGGACTGAGTGCCGGGTCAGGGTGACATCGATCGGAGCCGCGGAGCGCGCCGATCATGTGACAGCCTCGGTTGCGGCTACGGCGTCCGGTCGAAGAAGCCCGGCTCGAGCTCGACGTTCTTCTCCACCTTTTCGATCTCGACGACTGCGCTGCCGGTCATCGGGTTCTTCGACTCGGAGCGGAACGCGAGGCGCACGCCGCCCTCGGTGCGGTAGTTGCTGAACGTGAGCTCGTTGGGGATGGACCCGCCGAGGCTCGGCTCGATGAGCGCAACCCTCGCGTGGAGGAGGTCGCCCGTCTCCGCGTCGACCTTGGCCACAAAGGGCTGCAGCTCGGGGTTGTGGAGCTCGACCACGATCACGTCGCGGTCGGCGAACGTCTCGGTGCCGGTGACCAGAATGCGCTCGAAGACCTTCGACCAGTCCTCCGGGAAGGTGAGCGCCTGGAGTGACCGGGCCTGGACGGCGTATTTGCCCTCGAGCTCGCGCAACGGGGAGACGTTGGACGCGACGAAGCCGGTGTCGCCGTCGAGCACCTCGGTGATCTGCGCGAACTTGCCGAAGTTGGTGTCGGCCCGGAACTGCGTGCTGCCTTTCGAGACGTAGACGACCCTGCCGTCCAGGCCGGAGTGCACCTGCCGGGCCTTGCCGGTGATTCGCAGCGTGTCCCAGTCTCCTCGGACGCCGCGCCGAAGCGCGAGCACGTCGTCCACCGAGGGTAGCTGCACGACCGCGGGGGCGTCGGTCCGGTCGAGAACGTGCTGCTCCTTGCCGTCACGGAACATGCGCAGCGACTCCGGCTGGCCCGAGTCGCCCGTCACGAACTCGACGGCGATCCGATCGATCGCGCGGAAGACCCACCGGCCTTCGTCGTCGGGCGGGTGGAGCTGGTAGGTCATCTCCCCGGGAATGTCGATGGCGAGGCGGTTGCCGTCGATCTTCGCCTCGAACTCCACCGGCAGGCTTTCCCCCTTGTACTTTCCGAGGTACCTCTGCAGGTCGGCCAGCGGGATCTCGGGCGGCGGCACATAGCCCTCGCGGGGTGCTTCGAAGGTCATGCCGTTCTGGTGCATGACCAGACCGACGACGCGCTCGCCTTCCTCGTCGAAGCTCACCGCGATCTGGTCGGTGAGCGAGAAGACCCACTTGCCTTCGTCGTTGGGCGGCTCGAGCTGGTAGTTCGTCTGGCCCGGAACGTCGATGAAGAGCTTGCCCTCCTTCTCCGACACGGTGAGGAACGTGTTCTTGAAGGCGCCGAAGTTGGCGGAGTACCTGGCCGTGTAGCGGCCGAGGTCGAGGCTCTGCTCACCACTTTCGTCGAGCGGATCGAACAGCGCGTCCGCGACGAGCTTGATGGACATCCCCTGGAGTGGTGTGGCGCTCAGGTTGCTGAGCATCACGAAGCCGGCGTCCTGGTCCGGGAAGAGGCCAATCTGAGCGGAGAAGCCGTCGATGTTGCCGCCGTGCATGATGATGCGCCGCTCGCCGTCCGGCTCCGGGAGCATCCAGCCCAATCCGTAGTCGAGCTGTGGCGCCATCTCGATCTGCGGGCTCCAGGTCTCTTGCAGGCTCTGCGCTGACAGGAGTGTCTTGCCGTCGACCTGACCGTCGGCGAGGAGGAAGCGTAGCCACTTCGCCATGTCCACGACGTTCGAGTTGATGGAGCCTGCGGGGCCGATGCTGTCGATGTTGCGCATGGGCAGGAGCTCGTGCTCTTCGATCTCGTCGCGCCAGAGGTACCCCTTGCTCCAGCGTGGGTCGTCCTGCACGGCGGCGTACGTGCTCGAGGTGTCGCGCATGCCGAGGGGGCGGAGGATCCGTTCCCGGAGGAGGTCGTCCCAGCTCTTGCCGGCGGCCTCGGCCGCAGCCATTCCCGCCGCGAGGAAGGTGACGTTGTTGTAGAAGAACCCGTCGCGGAACGCGGACCACGGCTCCGCTTGGACGGCCGTACGCAGAACCTCTTCACTGCTCGCGTGGCCGCCCGCCCAGAGCAGCCCCATCCGGGTGAAGCCGGTGCGGTGTGCCAGGAGGTCGCGGATCGTGACGGCCGCGTCGTCTTCGGCGTCGATGTCGAGCTGGAAGTAGGGCAGGTACTTCGTCGCCTCGTCGTCCCAGCTCATCTTGCCTTCGTCGACCAGCATGCCGACGAGACTGGCCGTGAAGGCTTTGGTGGTGGAGCCGATCGCAAACAGCGTCTCCTCCGTCACCGACGCCTGGGTCTCGAGGTCCATGACGCCGAAGCCACGCGAGTAGACGACCTCACCACCCTGCACGACGGCGAGCGCGAAGCCGGGCACGTGGAGCTCCTGCCTCTGCTCTTCGAGCTTCTCGGTGAGTTGGGCCAGGCGCTGCTCGAGCTCCGATCCCGTTGCGACCGCTTCCTGGGCCGGGGTGGCCGCGGAAAGGAGCAGGCTGAGGCAGAAGAGGGTGGCGAGCGCCCGGAGGGGTCGAGGTCGCTTCATGGAAGGTCTCCGTTGGGATGAATGCGCCGGGTTGGCGTTGTCGGCGCCTCG
Organism: Candidatus Multivoraceae bacterium; assembly: GCA_965223385.1. Classification (GTDB taxonomy): domain Bacteria; phylum Acidobacteriota; class Thermoanaerobaculia; order Multivoradales; family Multivoraceae; genus JBCCLJ01. Next base: position 485,851 of record CBDCWR010000006.1, read on the forward strand.
GGTGCGGGAGGTCGACACTCGGTATGGGTCGCGCGAGAGGCGTGGAGCACCAGGTGGCATCGCAGCGCCGGGTCCTCGTTCGAGATCGTATTGGAGTTCCACTACGGATCGGGGAGCCGGTTTGTTCCCGTCTGGGCGTCCTCGTAGAGAAGCACTTCTTCGATCCTGGATCGGAAGACGTTGGCGATTCGGAAGGCGAGCGGCAGCGACGGGTCGAACTTGCCGTTCTCCACAGCGTTGATCGAGTTGCGGGACACCTCGACCCGCTGTGCCAGCTCGGCCTGACTCCAGCCGCGCTCGGCGCGGAGGACCCGGATGCGGATTGCATCGGGTCGAGGCCGAGGAGCAGGAGGCCCAGAACCAGGGCGGCGGCGGGGGCGCGTTGCAGGAGGCGTGAGTGAGCCATGAACTCGCAGCTGGACGACTCCGGTAGGATGAGGGGCTCTTCCACCGACAGAACGAGCTCGCCGCTTGCGGCGGAATCCACCGCTCGCCGGGTGAGCAGTGCCCCTCGGGTGCCGAAGGGTGCTGCTCGAAAGGAGACCCATGACCCGACTCGCTTTCCGCTTCCAGGGCAGAAGTTGCTGGGCTACACGGCTCGCCTGCGCGAGCCTCTGCCTCCTGGCGATGCCTCTCCCAGCGCAGCCAGGGCCCGCCGAAGGCGAGCTCGTCACGGACACGCATCGCATTCGGGAGGTCCGCAACGGCATCTACCTCGCGCAGTCGACGGCCCGGGTGTTCAACAGCAATGCCCTCGTCGTCGTGAACGAGGAGGACGTCGTGCTCGTCGACTCCCACATCACGCCCCAGAAGGCGCGCGAGCTCGTCGCCTCCGTCGCCGAGCTCACGCCGAAGCCGGTGGTGGCGCTCATCAACTCGCACTTCCACTACGACCACGCGCACGGCAACCAGATCTTCGATGGCATCCCGATCATCGGCCATGAGTACACCCGCATGAAGATGGCGGGCGCGCCGCTCGAGGAGCACACCTGGAAGAGCAACGAGACGCGCAACAAAGCAACTCTCGAGAAGCTGCAGAGTGACCTCGCCGAGATGGAAGACGGGGAGGAGAAGACGGCGGCGCAGGCCTACCTCGACATGTTCAGCGCCCACGTCCAGGACTTCGACGAGGTCACTCCGGTGCCGCCGGACGTGACCCTCACCGACCGCCTCACGCTCATCCGCGGCAGCCGCGAGATCCAGATCCTGTTCCTGGGCCGAGCGCACACCGGAGGCGACGTGTCCGTGTACTTCCCGCAGGACAAGCTCGTCTTCACCGGCGACACGGCGTTTGGCGGCCCGTCCTACCTCGCCGACGGCTTCGTCGACGAGTGGCCGCAGACCTTGATGAACCTCAAGGCGCTCGACATCGACATGTTCGTGCCGGGGCACGGCGACCCGGTCATGGACCTCGGCCGTCTCGACCTCGTGGCGGCGTACTACGAAGACCTCTGGGCGAAGACGGCGGCGAAGCACGCGGCCGGCGTCAGCGCCGAGGAGGCGGCGAAGACGATCGATCTGACGAACCACACCGAGATTCCGATCATGCAGGTGGGCGTCGGCCTGGACACCGTGCAGCGCATCTACTTCCGCATCGAGAACCCGGACGCGCCGTAGCCGAGAGAGCGGGGATCGTGTCAGGAGACTGGTCGTACGGCCTGCTTCTGGGAAGAGCGAAGCTGATCGGTGATGATGGCGTGCCCGACGGAATAGGCGTACATCGACGCTGGCCAGAAGTCGAGCTCGACGTTTCCGATTCTCGTGTTGTCCGTCGCGGTCTTGCTCGTCACGATGAGCCGCGGGAGATTGTGGTCCTGGCAGAAGCCAATGGCCTGTTCGAGCTCCTTCGGCCTCTTCGCGGGCCGATCTGTCCATTTGACCTCGACTGCCAGAGTGGGCTTTTGGTCGATGCCCAAGCGGAGGATGTCGATCTCCCCTTTCTTCCACCGAGCGTAGTGCAGCAAGCTGCGATCGGGTGAGTGCAGGAACTGAGAGAAGACTCCCGTCTCCACCACCGCTCCCATATGGAGGTCTCGATCGGTGACGTTGCCGAACAGCGCCGTTCGCATCGACGGGTTCGTCAGGTGCACCTTGAAGTTGCGTTGTCTCTTGAAGTTGCGCGCGCGTTCATCGACTCGGCGGACCGCGCGCACGAGGAAGGCGGCCTCCAAGTACTCGACGTACCTCTTGATCGTAGGTTTGGCGACACCCGAGTTCTGCGCCAAGTCGTCGAGCGAGATCTCCTGAGCCGTGTTGAACGCCAGAGAAGTGAAGAGAGAGTTCAGCTCCTGGATATTGGAGATGCCGTAGAGAGATGGGAGATCGCGGAGGAGTACCTTGTCGACGATGTCGCTCTTGATGAACCTCGCCGGGTCCTTCTGGATCTCGGCCGAGAAGGCGACTTCCGGGTAGCCTCCTAGGTTCAGGTAGCGGACGAACTCCTGATTCAGCTCCTCGATCTCGGGGGCTGAGAACCAGGTCGTTCCGTCGTCCTCGTCCACTTCGACGAGGTCTCCCCGCCCAAGGAGGTGAAGGTACTCGAAGAAGGTGAGCGGCGGCAGGAGAAAGTCCGTGAATCTCCCAGCCCCTGATTCGTCACTCTTGATCCTCAGAGCTGCAGCGGCCGAGCCCGAAACGACGAACTTCACGTTCCGCTCGTGATCGACGAGCGACTTGAGGTGACGCTCCCAATCGCGAAGGTATTGGATCTCGTCGAAGAAGACGTATTTCGGTTGCAGCGGATCAACGATGTCCTTTGTCGCGATCCCAAACAGAACCAACAGCTCGTCCAGGGATCGATGCAAGTAGATTGGGTTGTCCACAGAGACGTAGCAGATGTTCCCGGGTGGAACACCCTCTCCGAGCAGCTGGGCAATGCTGTGGTGGATGAGTACGGTCTTCCCGACTCTTCGCGGGCCCATGAGAACGACCGCTCGTCGAACGCTGACATTCGACACGAGTGGATGAAGGAGCTCCAGATATGGCCTTGGCGACCACTGCGCGAACGTCTCGGCAACCTGATGTGGCGCTCGCCACCAGGGGTTCTCGAGGGAGATTCTGCGGAGGACCTGCTCTTCAGGGATGCTCTTCATTTAGTGCAAGTATACTTTCTCTATTGCACTGTATCGCACAATAGAGCAAGTCCATGTTCTCTATTGCTCAGCAGAGACGAGATCAGCCGGCTCTTTGTCAGTGCTCCGCCCGCGGCTGACGGTGCGTGAAACGTTTTCGGCGCTCCAGTTTGCCGTCGACCCAGAGCTCGCGCACATAGCGAGCCACGAAGTGCCGCTTCGTGCTGCGCATGCGGAAGTGGCCGACCCACTCCAGGGCGCGCTCGGTGCCCCCGCGGACGAGCTCGAAGCGCGTCGCCGTGCGGGCCGTGATCTCGGCCTTCCAGGGGCGCCGGTCGCTTGCCGTGTACTGGATCTCCTCGTGGTGGAGACGCTCGACGTGGTCCCAGTGCGGCGACCAGTCGAACGTGGCTTTGGTGCTGCCTTCCCAGTTCGTCACGCGCACCCCGGTCTGGGGCGAGTGTGTGGTCTGCCACCGTCCCGGCCAGGCGACGCCGGCCGACCCGCCTGCTTCGAGGTTGCGCCGCGAGGGGGGTGCGGCAATGGGGTACGGCACGAACGGGGCGGGAGCGGCGAGGGGTGGGTCGGGCGCGCGACCCTCTGGGGCGACGGGCAGCGCGAGGGTCGAGGGCCCGCCGACGCGCACGGTCGTCGTCATCGGAACCGGAGAGGGCCACACCATGGGCCACTGGGCGTTCGAGATCGAGATCCGGATGCGGTGCCCCGGCTCGAAGACCCAGCTCGTGAAGTGCATCTCCACGTCGAGCTTCGTCTCTCCGGCCGGGACGTGCTGGCCGGCCCCTGTGACGAGGCTCGCGCTGTCGTCGCGGGGGTTGACGTCGGCGAGCCGCACGAACCAGTTGGACCAGGCTTCCTTCCCCTCTTCTGCGTCCACGTCGACCTCGAGGGACACCGTGGGGAAGCCGAGAATGCGGACCTCTTCCTTCAGTGGAGCCGTCTCGAAGACGAGGCTGAACGCGTCCACGTCGTCCTGATCCCTTCGCAGGTCGCCCCACCAGGAACCGACTTCGTAGCCGAGCGTGGCGCGGTAGGGGAGGGAAGCGCTCACACGGCCCCCGCGTGATGTCCGCCCGGGAACCAGCCGACCTTCGTCCGAGAGTCTCCAGTGCTTGACCCGGTCAATGACAGGCCACGACGTCGTGCGCCAGCGCCCAGGTACTTCGGTGACGTTCTTCCCGGGAGGCGTGTACTCGCGCTCGAAGAATGTGAGCTCGCGGCGCGCATCGGCGCCGGTGGCGGCATCTCCCGCGCCGCGGAGGTGTCGGTCGAAGAACCGGACGGCACGATCGCGCCACTCCACGCGGGGTCCGGGCACGGCGTCGTGCGGGTAGCTGTGGGGCCAGGGTCCGACGAGTGCGACCGTGTCGGCCTGCGCGTGCTCCAGCATGCGCGGAACGCTGTCGCGGTAGCCGTCGTAGTACCCGCCGATGAGAAAGGCCGGTACGCGCAGCTGGGAGTAGTCGGTCGACAGAGACCCGCGGTCCCAGAACGGGCCGTCGCGGCCGTGGCGGAGCTTCTGGATGATCCAGGGCTCGGTGTCGAAGCGGTTGCGCAGCGCCTCTTCGTCGAGCACGAGCTCCGGGGAGGCGACGACGGAGTTGGCCATGTCCTGGTTGATCTCGTACTGGTCGATGTGCATCAGGCCGTCGATGTAGTGCACGTCGTCGTAGAAGAGGTCGTCCGTGGCGCAGGCCGCCAGGATCGCGGCGAGGCCCGGTGGCGCCCGCATGCCGAGCTGAATCGCGTTGAAGCCGCCCCACGAGATCCCGAAGACGGCGGCCCGGCCGTTGCTCCAGGGCTGCGCGGTGAGCCAGGCGATCACCCGCTCGCCGTCGTCGAGCTCGATCTCGCTGTACTCGTAGGAGGGCAGCCGGCCGGTGCTGCTGCCGGTGCCGCGGATGTCCACGCGCGCCACCGCGTAGCCGCGCTCCACGAAGTAGCGGTACAGGTGCCACCGGTAGGCGCGATCCTCCTGTTTGCGGTAGGGCAGGTACTCGAGCAGGACCGGGACCACTTCCTCCGTGCGCGGACGATAGAGATCCGCGGAGAGCAGAACGCCGTCCGGCATCTCGATGCGCGTCTGCTCGAAGAGGAGGACCTCGTCGGAGAGGCGGTCGGCGAGGTCGGACGTGGCGTTCGCAGCGGCCACCGACAGTCCGAGCGCGAGAGCGCAGACCGCGGAGTGCGCTGCGAGTGGCCGCCGTGCGCTTGGCCAGGTCATGGTCGGGGGTTCGCGCGCTTCAGCGGCCGGCGAACGTGGCCTTGGCCTGGCAGCGGGCGGGCCAGATTCATGGGAGCGGGGATGAACAGCCGCTGGAGCATTGTGGTTTGGTCTCGCGCGGGCGTGTGGATTACTGGCTCGGCACCAGACGTTCGAGCTGGTCGACGAAGTTTTCGATCAAGACCAGCTTGGGTCTAGGCCGGCGCTCCACTCCCACCACGCCGCTGCCGTCTGGGAGGACGTCCCAGCTACACAAGTCGTCGAGCGGGGCTTCGAGGAAGGGCTGCGAAGGCGCGAACCCACCGTCGGGCTCGGGGGCGGCCAGCAAGACACGATCAAAGTCTTGGACGAACAGACGACCATCCTGCGACCAACGAGGGCAAAAGGACCCTTGATCGATCAGCTGCGGGGCCTCGAGCTCAGGATACGGGACGACCCAGACGGAGAATACTCCGCTGCTGTTGGAGACGTAGGCCAGCCAGCGTCCGTCAGGCGACAGCTCCGGCCAAGCTTCATCGAAAGGCGTGGCAAGCAGTGGAACGGCCTCCTGCGAGCTCGAGGACCTGAAGAGGTCGTAGCCCCCGTCCGTGTCGCCAGGTGCAGCAAAGATCAGGTCTCCTCAAGGATCCCGAGATCTCAAGTGATGCACGGCGCTTCCCGTTTCGAGCATGACCTGGGGCGCCTCCAATCCGTGTCTTGCCTTCGCGAGCACTCGAGTGACGCTTCCGTCTCGCGCGACCGATCCCCAGGTCACGTGCGAGCCGGACGCCGACCACTCGGGGAATTGGTCGAAGCCGGGCGTGCGATGCAAAGGTTGGAGGAGCTGGCCTCGTCTGAGATCGAAGAGCCAGAGGTCGTCGCTGCCGTTCATGGACACAACCAGCTCTTCACCGTCCGGAGAAACTGCAATCGCCTGAACGTCGAAGAACTCCGGGTCGGGATGGAGGCGGCGCGCTGCCTGGTCTGGCTGCGCTTCGAAGAGCCACTTCTCCGCTTCGCTTGGCGCGGTCAGGTACACCAACGCTCCGGAGTCGGAGACGGCGTACTCCGCGAAGCCGAGTGTGCGATTGGTTGCCAGGCCATCGATCACCTTGACGGCGGGGCCGGCTTCGAGCGTCTCGAGGTCGAAGGTCATGGCGTACAGGGCGCCCGTTTGTGCAAAGACGATGTGTCTGGGCGGGACGTAGGTGCCGTCGAATCCTTCGGCGAGAACCACGGGATCCAGATCTGCACCCAACTCGTGAATCTGGAGCTTCAGGTCTGGCGTCGTCGAAAGCACGTGGCCGCCGGGAAGTAGAGAAGGCTGGTTGGCCTCGATCGCGAGAGGGTGCGCTTCGCCTGCGCCGCGAAGTAGGCGCCTCACGCCGTCCGCAGCGAAGAAGAGCAGGGATCCGTCGGGCGCCCAATCGAACCGGGAGCTGTCGAAGTGCTCTCCTTCTTGGAGGGTTCTCAGATCGCCTCCGGCGAGAGGCTGAGCAACGACCCTGCCCGCATGGTGAAATGCCAGCTCACTGCCGTCGGGAGAGAACTCGGGCAGCCAGCTGTTGCGCGGATCGAGCCGGAGAGGAGGAAGGCCAGAATCCAGGTCGAGGATCCAGATCTGGCCCCGACTCCCTTCGCCGTCGCCCGTGAACGCGATCTTGCGGCCATCGGGGCTGATGGCGAGCGTGGGCCCCGCGCGATAGGTGAGCTCGACGCCATCCGGGAGAGCCAGCGGGTAGTAGGTCGCGCTCAGGGGCGTCGTGTCCGCGTCTTCGCTCCGGAGATCCAGCGCCACCCACATCAGGAGAGCCCCCGCCGAGGCCGCCGCGAGCCACAGACCGAGGCCTTGCCAACGTGAAGCAGGCGACGAAGGAGCCACCGTACGTCCGTCGCGGGAAGCCAGGCTCTCGTCCTCCAGCTCGAGCGCGACGTCGCGCGCCGACTGCCACCTGCGCTCGGGGTCCTTGCGCAGGCAGCGACCGACGATCCAGTCCAGCCGTGCGGAGAGACCCGCCGCAACTTGGCTCGGGGGCTCGGGCTCGCGGTTCAGGATGGCCGCCGTCTGTGCCTCCAGGCTGTCGCCCGCAAAAGGCGACCTTGCGGTGGCCATCTCGTAGAGCACGCAGCCGAGGGCCCAGATGTCGCTGCGTGCGTCCACGGGCAAGCCGGTGACCTGCTCCGGAGACATGTAGGGCCGGGTGCCGACGATGTGGCCCGCCGTGGTCAGCGGGGCGGTCAGTGTCGCCGCATCGTTGGCGGGAGATGTCTCCTGCGGGTCCATCGTCCGAGCCAGTCCGAAATCGAGGAGCTTGGCCCCGGAAGGCGTGAGCATGACGTTGGACGGCTTGAGGTCCCGGTGCACCAGTCCTGCCCGATGGGCCGCGTCGAGCCCTTCCGCAATCTCACTGCCGATGCGCTGCAGCTCGGCCAGTGGCAGGGGGCCCCTCCGAATTCTCTCGGCGAGAGTCTCACCCTCGAGGAGCTCCATCACGAGATAGGCGTGGTCGTCGCTCTCTCCGACGTCGAACACGGAGCAGACGTGCGGGTGCTGCAGCTTGGCGATGGTCTTGGCCTCGCGGGCAAAGCGCTCTTTGAAGCCGCCCCGCTCGCTCAGCTGAGAGGTCAGCAGCTTGACGGCCACGTCGCGCTCCAGACGCGGGTCGCGTGCGCGGTAGACGATGCCCATGCCGCCGCCGCCGATCTCCTCGACGACCTCGTACGGTCCGAGCATCGACCCCGTGCTGAGCTTCATCCGCTGCCTCGGGAGCCCTGCAGCCAGCGTTCGGCTTCAGCCTCGCGGGCGAAGAAGCGAACGTTCGGGTGGTTCCGGTGATCCCGGATCAACTCGTCGGTGCGGGGTCCGTAGGGGTGATCCTCCGGCACGACGAAGGCGGCGCGGAAGCCGTAGTTCACGAACTTCTGGAAGACGTCGCCGGCAAGGCCCGTCTTGAGGTCGAAGAAGTCCTCCGCGAGATCCGTCGGCTCGAAGAGGCACCCGTCGAGAGCGCCGTAGATCACCTCGAGGGCGTCTTCGGGCGAGTGGAGTGACAAGCCGTGGTCTCGTGCGCGCAGCGACGTCTCGTTTGCCGGGTCGTTCATCGGAACCTCACCTGTCGATCGGGAGCGTCCGCTCACCCTAGATCAAAGGGCTGCGACGCGTCTCGAGACGAGCGTCACCTCTGGGGTAGTGCAAACGCCACGAGGTACGACGGGCGCGTGTCCTGCGGCGTGTTGCGCCGGCTGGGCCCGGCGGAGACGGCCTGCTCGATCGGCACCCCGGCCGATGCCGATTCGCCGCCCCCGGCCACCACGATGTACTGCCGGCCCTCGTGCATGTAGGTCATGGGAGAGCCGTGCAGAACCACGTCGGACTCGACCTGCGCGATCAGCTCGCCGGTCGCCTTGTCGTAGGCGTCGAGGTAGCTGCCGGTGGCCACGCGGTCGCCGAGCTCGTCCAGGATCGGCTCGATGGTCACCACCAGCGTCTTGGTGACCAGCACCCCTCCTTCGGCGACGATGCCGGTCTGCGGCGGTGTGCCGAGCCGGCCGAGGTTCAGATGTTTGATCGCGGGGTGGTTGCGCGGGCCTTCGCCCAGGGGCTCCTGCCACACCATCTCACCGGTGTTCATGTCGAAGGCGGTGATCCGGCGATAGGGCGGCTTGAGCAGCGGCAGGCCCTGCACCGTGGGCATGCCGAGACGCTTGTTGATGAAGCGGAAGTCCGAGCGCGCCGGGTCGGGCTCGGCCAGTGATTGCGCCGCGGGCCGCGTGAGCGAGGGGACGTACAGGTAGCCGGTCTCCGGGTCGAACGACGCTCCGGGCCAGTTCGCCCCGCCCCCGGAGCCGGGGACCTGGATGACGCCCTTCTTGCCGTCCTGACCCTCGATGATGATCGGCGTGTAGAGCGGGCCGATCACCCAGTCCTGGAGGATGGTCCAGGCCTCCGCGCGCAGCTCCGGCGTGAAGTCGATGACGTCGCCCAGATCGACCCCGAGAGTCTCGAACGGCGGCGGCCGCGTGGTGAACGGCTGTGTCTTGGACAGCCGCTCGCCGGGCACGCGCGAGTGGTAGTTCACCGGCGCCTCCACGATCGGCCACACGGGCTCGCCGGTCTTGCGGTCGAAGACGTAGGTCATGCCCTGCTTCGACACCTGGGCCACCGCCTGGATCTCCTTGCCGCCCACAGTGATGTCGATCAGATTCGGCGCGGAGACGAGGTCGTAGTCCCAGATCCCGTGGTGCACCGCCTGGAAGTGCCAGACCCTCTCGCCGGTCGCGGCGTCCACGCAGACGAGCGACTCGGAGTACACGTTGTCGCCGAGGCGCTCGCCTCCGTAGTAGTCACTGGTGGCGGTGCCGAACGGCAGGTAGACGTAGCCGAGGTCGTGGTCGACGCTCATCATCCCCCAGACGTTGGTGTTGCCCATCGTCTTCCAGGAGTCGTTCTCCCAGGTGTCCACGTACTCCTCGCCCTCCTGCGGGATGCTGTGGAAGGTCCACTCGAGCTCGCCCGTGCGCACGTCGAAGCCGCGGATGTGGCCCGGCGGGCTCGTGTTGCGCAGCGGGAAGTCGTAGATCGCCATGCCGACGACAATCGTGTCTTTCACCACGACGACCGGCGCGCTGTGGCTGATGCTGCGCTTGACGCGCCCGTCGGGGATGGTGAGGTTGAGGTCGACGACGCCCTCGCTGCCGAACTTCTCGTCGGGCTTGCCCGTCTTGGGGTCGATCGACAGCAGCTGGCGGGCGCGCGTCGCCATGACGAGCCGCTGCTCGGTGCCGTCGGTCCAGAATTCGAGTCCCCGCTGCTGCACGAAGCCTCGCCCGTCGAGCTTGTAGTCGCGGGGGTCGTGGCCCCAGATGGTCTCGCCGGTCGCAGGGTCGAGAGCCATCACCTGCGCCATGCCCGTCGGTACGTAGACCACGCCATCGAACATGAGTGGCGTGGCCCGGAAGTGAAACGGGCGAATCTCCGTCTCGCCGTAGAGGTGCCTGTCGGTCGACTCCCACGTCCAGGCGACCTCGAGGTCGGCGAAGTTGTCGCGGTCGATCTGATCGAGCGGAGAGTACTTCGTGGACCCGGGGTCGCCGGCGTAGTGGCGCCACTCGCCGTTCTGCGCGCCCGTCTGCGCAAGAGTTGCGAACGGGAGGCAAAGCGACGTACTCAGGGCCAGGCGAGTGACGGCTCGAATCAAGAGTCCTTGCATGATCGTTCTCAGTGTCAAGGTCGAGGGCGTCGCTCGCCGCCGTTCGCAGTTGATCCGCAAGGGCATGATCTACAGTCCGGCCCACGGCGACACCGCCTTCATGGCGCCGCTCTTCGACCAGTTCATGAAGCGCTACGCCGTGGGTGGGTAGGACCTACTTCGGAGCCTGGTACAGCTCGATCTCGTAGCCGTTGGGGTCGTGGAAGAAGATGATGACGGGCGGGTTGTCCCCCGGGATCTTCACTTCGCGGATCTTGGCTCCCGCGGCCTCGGCCCTCTTGGCGACGGCCCAGGCGTCCGACGTGTTGAGGATGAAACGTCCGTATCGGCCCTTGCCTTCCGGCAGGGGATCGTTGTTGAGCTTGGCCAGAGCAAGGCCTGCGCCGCCGCCCCCTGGGGCGCGCAGGAAGATCTCGATGACGTTCTTCCCGTCGGGTGGGTAGGTTCCGACCGTCTTGAAGCCGAGCACCTCGGTGTAGTACTTCTCCGCCGCTTCGAGGTCCGGGACGTTCAGCGCCACCATGCCGAGGGTGAGGTCGGACCCGCCGTTGCCGGCGGAGGCCGAGCCCGCGAGGAGAACGAGGGCAGCGGCAACGAGGCCAAGTGCGAGACGGCGGAATCGGGACTGCATGAGGCCTCCCTTCGGCTGCTGGACGCGGGACCGCGCCGGTCGTGGCCGGCCACCGTCGTGCAGATCGTCGACGAGTTGTGCGTGGAGAGGCCATCCAATATAGCGCGGCGTCGTACTTGCTCTAAGCTACGCCCGTCATGGGGAAGCTCTCGACCTTTGTCCGCACCGCCAACCACCTCGGCCCTGGCCTGGCCGGTCGGGCGCGCATTCTCTGGCGCCTCAGCAAGAACATCCGCGTGCGCGCCAAGCTGGCGTCGTACCACCCGGAGCGCGTCGAGCCCCTGGCGACGATCTACGGCAACGCCTACCTGCGGGACAACTTCGGCGACGTGACCAACCTCCCCGGCCTCTGGGTGGACAACGTGTACGGCGTCACCGAGGTCGACGGCGATGGCTGCATTCTCGACGTCGGAGCCAACATCGGTCTGTTCGCCGCGTGGGCACGGCACCACAACCCGGACCACGAGATCTTCTGCTTCGAGCCGCTGCACGCGAATGCCGAGCTCGTGAGCCGCAACTGTCCGGACGCGAAGGTGCTCGACTATGGCCTCGGCCGGGAGTCGACGCGCATCCCGGTGAACGTGGACGAGCACGGCATGATGGCCTCGCACGTCGACCAGCCCTGGGAGACGAGCGAGTCGTTCATCGAAGTGAAGCCGCTCGACGACGTGGTGGGGGAGCTCGGCATCGGCGACGTGGCGCTTCTCAAGATGGATACCGAAGGCGCCGAGATCGACGTGCTCGAAGGTGGCAAGCGGACCCTGGAGCGCGTGGCGCGCGTGGTCATGGAGACGCATTCGACCGAGCTGCATCAGGAGTCGATCGACCGCCTCGAGGGCGCCGGGATCCCGGTCGACCGCGAGTTCTTCGACGGTCACACGGGGTTTGTCTTCGCGCGTCGGCGCTGATCAGCCCGACGCCTCACATCGGATCTCGACGCGGCGGTTCAGCTCGCGCTGGGTCTCGCTCGAGTCGGGGCGGATGAGGGGCTCGTCCTCGCCTCGGCCCTCGGACGAGAGCACGGACGGATCGTAGCCACGCGCGACGAGGTCGGAGGCGACGGCGGCGGCCCGTCGCTCGGAGAGCCCCTGGTTGTAGTCCTTGGCGCCTTCGGTCGACGTGTGGCCGACGATCACCACCTTCGCCGCCTGCTCCTCTCGGAGCTTGCGGAACGTGTCGGCGAGCACCTGCTCCGACTCCGGTCGGATGGTCGCGGAGTTGACGTCGAAGTTGACGTACACGTGGGTGCCGCACGCCCGGGTCTCTTTCGGAGGGCGGGCGCAGGTGGGCGCCTCGAGGTTCGGGACGTCGACCGTGATGCGGGCACCGAAGATGCTGTTGTTCTCCGAGACGCCGGCTCGGAGAACCCCGTTCTCGTCGGCCACGACGATGAGGGCGACGGGTCGCTCGCGGCTGTCGATCCCGGTCATCTTCGCGATGTGGCCGTTGACCGTGCCCTGGACCGACCAGTCACCGTAGCAGCCGGAGACCGCGGAGCCCACCTGCTCCAACAGGAACGGTCGACCCTGGAGGTCCGTCCGCTCGATCAGGCGCAGCTCCCTCAGGCCGTCGAAGGCGTCGGACAGCTCCATCGGCTCCTGGGTGCCGTTGCCGATGAGCTCGGTGAACTCGAGGTTGGTCCGGCCCTCGTGGCCCTCCTCGATGAGGATGCCACCCTCGAAGCGCACTTTGATCCAACGGATCGCCGGCGCGTTCTCGAGGAGGATCTCGGTCACCTGATCCGGCTCGTCGTGCACCTCGAGCTCGAAGCGTGCGAGCTCCGCGAAGTCCGAAGCGGGGCCTTCGGCCGATCCGTGGATCGTGACGTGGCGGATGAAGGTCACGTTGCCGGGCCGCTCGACCACTCCCGGAATGGCGAAGCGGTCGAACGTGGTGGGTGTGGGAAGCTGGTAGAGGAACTCCACCGGACCACGTCCGTCGGACGTGAGGCCCAGTCGACGCGGGTTGCCGTCGATCACGCGCAGCGCGTTGCCGGCCGAGCCGGACGCCAGCCCTTCCTGGCTCAGGAAGAGGGCTCCCTGCGCGAAGGTGAGGAGGTCCGTGCGCTCGATCTCGTCCGGCAGGTCCTGGGCGCCGAGGCCACCCCAGGGCGTGGCCAGAATCGCGAGCGCTGCCACGAGGAGGAGTGTGCTCGAGCTCCGGGCATTGGCCGCAGAGGCGCCACCGACGAGAACGTTGGAGGACCGTGGCGGGGCGGGCGTCATGTTTCGAATCTCCAGGAAAGCCGGGGGGTGCCGACTGAGCTTAGCGCCGTCACCCGGGAGGATGAGGGGGCGGAGGTCGCGGCAGGGTGGTGCCGGCGGTGCGCCGGCCGCTAGGCTCGGATCCCACGTTCCACTGCAGGAGATTCCCCATGGCACGCACGCGCGACGCGGCGACCGAGCTGTCCTTCGAGGAGAAGCAGGAGTTCAAGGCCGACGGCTTCGTGGTCGTTCCGCAGGCGGTTCCGCGCGCCGTGGCGGAGCGCGCGCGGGGCCTCATCACGCGCTCTTTGCCCAAGAACGAGCGACGGCTCCTCGCGCCACCCGAGCTCGCCACCCACGAGCACGTGCTCGCGCTCTTTCAGGACAGCTGCCTGCCCGAGCTGATGCGTCGCACTATGGGCCCCTTCCCCGACGTCATCAGCTGCCAGATCGCGGTGACCCCCGGAGGCGACCTCCTGGGAGGGCGCCCCGGAACGCACATCGACGGGAGCTGGTCGGGCCCCATTCCGAAGGACGCCGCGGAGATCGAACCGGTCCGCGGGCGGCCCCTCGACGCGGCCACGTACTTCGGCGAAGACGACGAGCTGCGAGGCACCAACGACGGTCAGCTGTGGCAGAACCCGGAGCGCACGATCTCGCTCGGCAGCTACACCGCGCTCGTGGGGATCTGTCTCAACGATCAGACCAAGCCCGGCGGCGGCCAGCTCGGCGTGATGCGCGGCATGCACGAGGTGGCCGAGGAGGCCTTTCGTCGGCAGCGCGACGCAGGCGGGGTGATCGGCCCGGAGGGCCCGGGCTGGCCGCGCATCGTGGCGACGGAAGACGGCGGCACCATGTTCAACGGCATCCCCGATCTGGTGCGCGAGCGGGGGATGCGGGCGGCGGAGGGCATCGCGCCGACGGAGCAGTGGCCCTGGCCGGAGCTCACCCCGGTGCTCATGGAGCCGGGGGACGCCGTGGTGGCGCTCCACAGCCTTCCGCACACTCCGACCCCCAACATGAGCTCCGACGCCCGCATGAACGTCTACTTCCGGCTCCGCCGCTGGCGGGAAGACAACCCGCACGAGAACACGCGTCGCCTCGGGCACGGCGTGAGCGACCACCTCGACCGCGGCTACTACGGCCAGTGGCTCGAGTACCCCGACTCCTACGATCCCTGGAAGACGTCCGTCGACTTCATGTGCGACCACTGGAGCGAGTGGGACGGCATGCAGAACGTCTAGGTCGAGGTTTCCCGCGCCCGCGGCCGGATAGGCTTGGGCTGATGGAGAACGCTGCGCTGATCGCCGACCTCCTGGAGTGGGTCTCTCCCGATGCGAGACCGTACGCGGAGGTCATGGAGGCCTGGCGGACCAGCTGCCCGCGCCTGACGATCTGGGAGGACGCGGTGGACGCCGAGCTCGTGCGCCTGGTCCCTGGCACGCAGGAGACCCTCGTCGAGGTCACCGAGCAGGGCATGGAGTTCCTGCGCTCGGTGGGCCGTCGGACGTAGAGCGCGGCACCACGTCTCGAGGACCTCGCGGCCCCGAGCTCAGGGAGCCGGGGCAGCCGGACCGGCCGAGGCCAATTCGACGGCCTGGCGCATCAGGTCGCGCGCACGGTCGATGCCCACGGCGAAGTCGACGATGCGTCCTGCGCCGTCGATGAGTGCGAGGCCGGGCGGGGTCGAGAGGTTGAAACCCGCGTAGAACGCATCGGAATCGGTGATCGCGGCCGGGTAGGTGATGTCGCGACTCGTGAGGAAGCGTTGCGCCTTTTCGAGGTCGCTCTGCCTCTTGTCCGGGTCTTCCGGCGTGTCGTACCGGGTGACGGCGACGATGCGGAGGTTCTTGCTGCCGTGCTCGCGGTGCAGCTCCTCCAGCTCGTCCATCTCCTTCCAGCAGGGGGAGCACCAGCGCGCCCAGAAGGTGACGAGTGTGGCGTCGGCAGCGTATGAGGACGCCTCGTTCCAGAGCGCGGCCTCGGTGTTGAGCGGGTCGAAGCCCGCCGAGCTGGGTGCCACCTTTCCTTCGATCGCCGCCAGGATCCGTTCTTGGGAGGCCACCTGGGCGTCCCTCGAGAGTTGAATCCGGTACGACCACCCCGCCGCGGCCACCGCGCCGCCCAGCAGAAGGATGGCCGTGCGCACAGCGGGCCTGTCGCGAGGCGCTCGCCATACGGGCAGCAGGCCGACCAGGATCATGATTCCCGAGAAGATGAGCGGGAAATGCGAGATGTTGTTGAAGAGACCCCACGCGGCAAGCCCGCCGACGGCAGCGCAGATCAGGGCCGTGCGAATTTCGGGTCGGAGGCTCTGCTCGGGACTTGAGGTCTCTTGATTCATGGGCGGCGTACCCTTGAGTATGTCGTACGAGGCGAGGGGAAGACGGTGAACCGCGTGGCTCAGGGTCGGATGTGGCTCCTCTCGGAGTGTGCACGCTAGTGGCTCCGAGCCCACCACCGCTGCGGGCGCTGGACGAGGACGAAGTGGCTGCGCTGCTGCGTCTCGATGTCCCTGCCCATCTCGCCACGATCGACCCGGACGGCTATCCGCGGATCACGCCCATCTGGTTCCTCTGGACAGGCGAGGAGTTCCTCATGACGAGCCTCGGTGACAAGCCCCACGTGCGCAACCTCGAAGCGACTCCTCGTGCGTCGATCTGCATCGACTGGGAGGGACAGCTCGACGACGGTCGCCCGAACCGTCAGGTGAAGGCGAAAGCGAGTGCTCGGCCTAGTCGAACTGGGGCTTGCGCTTCTCGACGAACGCCCGGAAGGCCTCGCGCGCGTGGTCTCCCGCTGCGATGACACGGTGGCGCTCCGTTTCGAGCTCCACGAAGCTGTCGATGGGCATGCTCTCGGCCGCGACGTAGTGCGCCTTCATCATGCGCAGCGCGGTCGGGGAGCGCTCGAGCAGCGTGGTGACCAGTGCCTCGACCTCGCCTGCGAAGGCGTCGTCGGCGTAGACGCGCGCGACGAGCCCGATCCGCCGGGCTTCCTCGGCGTCGAACTTCTCCGAAAAGAACGACAGCTCGCGCGCCTTTGCGCCGCCCACGAGGCGAGGTAGGCTCCAAGGCAGGCCCATGTCTCCGGCAACGGCGACGTTCAGGAACGCCGTGTTGAACATGGCGGAGGCGGTGGCAACCCGAAGGTCGCAGCCGCAGGCCCAGCCGAAGGCGGCCCCGGCACAGGCGCCGTTCACGGCCGCGATCGTGAGCTGCGGCATGGTGTGCAGCAGCACCGGCACCTGGAAGTGCACCGCGTCGGCGGTCTCGTCGGGGTCGTCGTTGGGCCGCCCGACGGTGTTGAGATCGGCCCCCGGACAGAAGCTGTTGCCCGCTCCGGTCAGCACGAGCACGCGGACGCTCGCGTCTGCCGCCACGATCTCGAGGGCCTCGTGCGTCTCCCGGACCATGCGCGTCGTCATGCCGTTTCTCGACTCGGGCCGGTTCAGGACGAGACGCGCCAGGGGGCCTTCTTTCTCGAGCAGGATCGTGCCGAACCGCGCCATGGTCTCTTCTCGCGCTCCCGCGGCTGCAGCGATCTAGTTGTCCATCCCCGCCTGCTGGCGGACCCAGCGTGCGGCTTCCTCGTGCGTGCCGAACCACACTCCGTCTTTCGTGCGGATGTGGTCGATCAGGCCCTCGAGGGCGACGATCCGGGAGCGGTGTGCGATCACGTGGGGGTGCATGGTGAGGAGAAACATCGTGCGCTCCTCCCAGGCCACGTCGAACTCGTCGATCCACACCTGCATCACCTCCCGCGGTGAGGCGTAGCGGGCGCCCAGCGGGTTGAAGAGCGGCGCGTCGTCGAGGATCCAGTCGACCGGCAGCTCCACCATGTCGGTGGGCTCGCCGTTCGCCAGCAGCTCGTAGGGGCGGTCGTCGGCCATGAGAGAGCTCTCGTAGAGAAAGCCGAGGTCCCTCACGATCTGCAGCGTGTTGTCGCTGAAGTTCCAGCTCGGGGCGCGGTAGCCCACGGGGCGCGTTCCGGTGATCTCCGTCATCGTCTGGATCGCCTGCTCGAGCAGCCGGCGCTCGGTGGCGGCGTCGAGCTCCGTGTTGCGCTCGTGGATCCAGCCGTGCACGGCAAACTCGTGGCGACCGGAAGCCTGGATCACCTCGGCCTGCTGCGGCGCGAGCTTGAGGCTCCACGCCGGGAAGAAGAACGTGGCGGGGATCTCGTAGCCGTCGAGCAGCGCGACCGTGCGCGGCAGGGCGACGCGGGGCCCATACTCGCCCTGCGACATCGGGCCGACGCTGGCCTGGCCGTCGCGCAGCCCGTGCACGGTCTCGTTGTCGACGTCGAACGACAGCAGCACGGCGACCCGCGCACCGCCCGGCCACTCGACCGGATCGAGGTTGCGCCCGGCGCGTACCTTGGAGACGCGGCCGCGAACCTCCTCGTCCGTCCAGTCCCAGGGCGGTGCCGCTTCGGAGTCGGCCGTGGCGGGCGGCTCTGGGGCTGGTGCGCAGGCGAAGGTGAGAGCCGCGCAGAGCACCGCGAGGGCACCTCGCTGGAGGCGACATCCGACCTGGACCCTCCTCTCTGTGGCGCGGAGAGGCGGTTCGCTGCGTCGCGCGTCGCGGCTCGGCCGTCTTCCCACGCGCTTCGTGGAGTGGGCCTGCGCGTGGACGCTCCGGGAGCGCGTCACTCGAAGACCTGCGGCTGCTGGGGAATTGCGGCTCCGTCGTGGCGCGGCTCGCTCGCACCGCGCTTGGTCGTCGTGCCGTCGGTCATCACGGCCTGACCAAAGCCGAAGCCGCCGGTGCGCGGCGCGGCGGGGTCGATCTCGTGGCCGCGTGAGGCGAGCTCGGCGCGCACCTCCTTCGGGATCAGAACCTCCATGCGCACGTCGCAGCCGTCGAACGTTCCCTTGGTGAACCGGCCGGCTTCCAGCGCCTCCTGGATCGTCATGTCGTAGTCGACGATGTTGGCCACGAACTGCGCGTGCGCCTGGCTCTGGTTCCAGCCGCCCATGATGCCGAAGCCGATGCGCTGCTCGCCGTTCCACATCATCGCGGGGATGATCGTGTGCAGCGGGCGCTTGCGCGGCTCGAGCGTGTTGGCGTGCCCCTCCTCCAGCGTGAAGAGTGCGCCGCGGTTGTGCAGCATGAAGCCGGTCCCCTTGGGGACGAAGCCCGAGCCGAAGCCCATGTAGTTGCTCTGGATGAGCGACACGATGTTGCCGTCCTTGTCCACGGCCGAGAGGTAGATCGTGTCGCCGCCCTCTTTCGCGGTGATGGCGCCGAACTCCGACGGTGTCACCTCGCAGGCTGCCTCGGACATGTCGATCCGCTTCGCCCGCTCTGCCGCGTGCGCCTTGTCGAGCATGTCCACCACGGGAACGTCGGAGAAGCGGGAGTCGCCCACGTACTGCAGCATGTCGGCGTAGGCGAGCTTCTTCGCCTCCACCATCACGTGCAGAGCGTCGGCGCTGTGGAGGCCGTAGTCCCGAAGCGGGTACTGCTCCATGAGATTGAGCATCATCAGCGCTGCGATGCCCTGGGTGTTGGGTCCGATCTCGGCCACGGTCCAGCCGCGATAGTCGGACACGATGGGCTCGACCCACTCGGCCTCGAACGTGGCGAGGTCTTCGGCGGTGAGCAATCCACCCTCCTCGGCGGAGATGTCGAGGATCGCCTGGGCTACCGGCCCTTCGTAGAACGCGGACTTGCCGCTCTTCGCGATGCCGCGGAGGGTCCGGCCGAGGTCGGGGTTCTTGAAGACCTGGCCTGCGGCCGGGGTCTCGCCGTCGATCAGAAACGTCTCGGCGGCGTTCGGGTGACCGGAGAGCATCTCCTTCGAGCGGCCCCAACCGCGGGAAATGACCTCCGACACGGGAAAGCCATTCTCCGCGTAGTGGATGGCCGGCGCGAGAACCTCCGACAGCGGCAGCTTGCCGAGCTTGCTGCTCAGCGCGTCCCAGCCCGCGACGGCGCCCGGCACCGTGACGGCGTGAATGTCGCGCGCCGGCATCTCTTCGTAGCCCTTGCCCTTGAGCACCTGTGCCGTGAGGCCGGTGGCCGACCAGCCGCTCGCGTTGATGCCGTAGAGCGTGTCGGTCTCCGCCATGTAGACGATGGCGAAGAGGTCGCCTCCGATGCCGTTGCCCGTGGGCTCCATGAGACCAATCGCGGCGTTGGCCGCAATAGCGGCGTCGACGGCGTTGCCGCCGCGCTCGAGCACCGAGACGCCGGCCCGGGCGGCGAGCGGCTGCGACGCGGCGACGATGCCGTACTCACTCGCCACCATCGAGCGGCCGACGCGGATGGGGGAGGGCTCGTCCGCTGCGGGAGCGTCGGCGTCAGCGGGGGCGCAGGCGAGCGTCGTCGCGAGCAGGCCGAGCGTGGCAAGCAGAGAGAGGGCGGTGCGGGTCCTTGGCATGGAAGGCTCCTTCAGGGTGTTCTCACGACGATAGCCCGACGCGAGGCCGGCTCCAAGGCGACCCCGCCGGGTCAGGGCAGATCGACGCAGCGCGCGAGAACGTCCGTCTGCTCTTCCGGAGAGAAGACCGATTCGAACGTCGCGCGACCGTGCGAGGTGATGGCCTCGACGTTGCGCGCCTTCCATTCTTCGCCTTCGCCGATGACCTCGCGTGCCTCGTCGCGGTACCGGTTGAGGGCCTCCTCGTGGAAGTCGAGCCCGAGGGAGCGGCAGAGAGGGCCGAGAACCCGGGCCGGCTCTGCGGTGAGCTCCTCATAGCGCACGAGGTGATGGTTGGGGCGCGAGAGGAGCTGCCGGGTGATCGCGACGTCGTGGTTGAAGCGCCGCACGCAGCGGTCGATGTCGTAGGCCCCGTCCCAGGCTTCGGGGTGCTTCCGGGTCGCTTCGAAGAGAGACGCCACCACCTCGGGCCCCGGACGCACGATGTGCACGAACGAGGCCCGCTCCACCGTGCGGTCGAGAGCATCGGCCACGTGCAGGTGCGACGGCGTCTTCTCGACCCACGACGAGCACCCGGCCGCCAGGGTGAGGTCGTCGAGAAGCTGGACCCCGCGGCGGACGTGCTGGCCCCAGCGGAGTGCGGGCCGCGGTGGCACGATGCTCGGAGCCGGAGCTACGGCGGCCAGGAGATCCTGGGCCCTGCGCGCCTTGTCGGCGCGGAAGGTGGGCGGCAGCAGGCCGAAGCGCAACAGCGCGCACTCCCACCTCGGCATGCGCGGTGCGTTGAAGAAGTGCGTCTCCGGGAAAGAGCGCACACCGGGCTGCGTGGCGAGCAGACTCTGCAGGAGCGTGGTGCCGGAGCGTGCGCAGCCGACCACGAAGATCCGGCGCTCGACCGCCACTTCCCCGGGCTCAGGAGGCCTCGGCATGGCGGTAACATACGCGCACTTCAGACGACAGCTCAACTTCAGAAGGGTGCCCGGCCGAGACCTCGACAGCGCGCGGCCCCCACCCAAGGAGAACCCCATGACCGAGTTCTGCAAGGTCGAGAAGGCCAACCACGTGATGACCGTGACCATCAACCGTCCGGATCGTCTCAACGCGCTGCACCCGCCGGCCAACCGAGAGCTGGGGGAGGTCTTCGACGACTACGCGGCCGACGACGACATGTGGGTTGCCATCATCACCGGCGAAGGCCGTGGCTTCAGCGCGGGCAACGACCTCCGCTACCAGGCCGAAGGCGGCGAGATGTTCCGTGTTCCCAGCGGCTTCGGAGGCCTCACGTCGCGCTTCGACATGACCAAGCCGGTGATTGCCGCGGTGAACGGTGTGGCCATGGGCGGCGGGTTCGAGATCGCTCTCGCCTGCGACATCATCATCGCGTCCGACAAGGCGGTGTTTGCGCTCCCCGAGCCGAAGGTTGGTCTCGCGGCACTCGCCGGCGGTCTGCAGCGCCTGCCGCGTCAGATCGGCTCCAAGCGCGCCCTGGGCATGATCCTCACCGGGCGCCACGTGTCTGCGCAGGAGGGCTACGAGCTCGGCTTCGTGAACAAGGTCGTGCCGCACGAGGAGTGTCTCGAAGAGGCCCAGCGCTGGGCCAGCATGACCCTCGAGTGTGCGCCACTTTCGATTCGCGCGTCGAAAGACGTCGTGTACCAGTCGCTCGACATGCAGTCGCTCGAGGAGTCGATGACGCGCAGCTACGACTCGGTGAAGGCGCTGCGCGACAGTGAGGACTTCGTCGAAGGCCCAAAGGCGTTCTCCGAGAAGCGCCCGCCGAACTGGAAGGGCCGCTAGCCTCCGGCCGGTCAGATCGTGCGGATCACACGCGACGTCGCGCGAGGAGCCTCGGAGCGTCGCTAAGGTCGAATGCGGGCGGAGCGGAGCGCCTCAGCCCTCCAGGAGCTCCAACAGGTGCTCGCAGAGGGCCGGGCTGCCGAACACGAGCCCCAGCGTGGCGTCGGTCTCGTCGATGATGTGACAGGCGCCTCCCGCTTCGGCGATCAAGATGCGGGTTGCGGCCGCGTCCCACGGGTTCAGGAAGGTGTCGACCATGGCATCGACGCCGCCGTAGATCGTGAGGGCGTGTCCGAACGCGTCGGCGTAGCCGCGAAACGCCGGCAGCTCTTTCGCCATGCGCAGGAAACCCGCCTGTCTCCCGGTGCGCTCGAAGCACCAGCCGTCCCCATGCGCCACGAGCGCCTTGGTCGGGTCCGATTCCTGCGATGCCCGCACAGGTGTGCCGTTGCGCCGACAGCCGCCACCCTTCCAGCCGACGAGCCGCTCTCCCAGCGGAGGCAGGTCGATCAGGCCGAGCACCGGCTCGCCGTCTTCGAGAAGCGCGATCAACGTGGTGTAGGTCGGGATGCCGCGCGAGTAGGCGATGGTGCCGTCGATCGGGTCGACCAGCCACCGCAGGCCCTCGAGGTTGCGATCGCCCCCGTACTCCTCCCCGAGGACCGGAATCTCGGGGCTTTCCCTCTCGAGGTACGCGCGGATCGCCCGTTCGGCGGCCCGGTCGGCCTCGGTCACGGGTGAGCCGTCGGCCTTGGTCTCGGTGTCGACGTTGCGAAAACGAGGCGTGATCTCGAGTCGTGCGAGGTCGGCGGCCGCCTCCGCCCGTTGCGCCGCGCTTTCGAGATCCAGGGCCGCCATGTCACCCGTCGTCCTGGATGCGCACGCTCGCATTGCCGTGCACGACGAGGCGCGTCGCTTTGCCGCTCGAGTCCACCTCGAAGATCCAGGGCTCGCGCTCCTCGCCTTCGTCGGTGAGACGCACGAACGTGTGTCCCTCGAGGTGCTTCAGCTTGGTGATCCGCCGCAGGGATGAGCTGGGCAGCTCGACCGCGGCCAGGCCGTCTCCCCATTGGCGCACGGCCCTCTCCCCGCCCCAGGGCGGCGACTCGTAGTCGCCGACGTAGGCGCTCAGGTCAGGCAGATCTTCACCGGAGGCCTCGCCGCTCTTGGCCACGGCGCCGCCGAGCACGTTCATCACCCCCATCGCCACCCGTCCAGCGGGGCCGTCCCCCGCGTTGGTGAGCGCGATGGCTCCGAGCTTCTTCTTCGGGTCGAGGATGAACTGGGTGATGTAGCCGGGGCAGCCGCCTGAGTGACCGACGTACGTCGACTTGCCCTCGCGCCGCACGTTGAAGCCGATGCCCCAGGTGGTCTCCCAGTCGGGATCGACCCAGTGCACGCGCTGCATCTCACGCAGCGTGTTGGGGGCGAGCACTTCACCCGTCTGCCCCTCGAGCACCCGGAACTGCCAGCTTGCGAACCGGGCCAGATCGTTGACCGTGGACGTGAAGCCGGCGGCCGGAGTGATGCCTTTCGTGAAGAACGGCGCCACCACGTCGCGCCGTTTGCGACGGTCGATCCCCGTGTAGCCGACCGCAAGCTGCTGGCCGCGGAGCTCCTCGGGGTAGCGCGGCCGGGTGTCGGCCATTCCGAGCGGTTCCAGGATGTTCTCCCGCACGTACTCGGCGAACTCCTTCCCGGAAGCCGCCTGCACGATCTCCCCCGCCAGCGAGAGCGCGAGGTTCGAATACTGGAAACGGAGATCCGCCGGGTAGAGCGTCTGCTGTTCTTCCAGCTTCGCGATCATCTGCTCGCGGGTGGGGAAGGGGAAGTCGCCCGACCAGTAGCCGAAGTTGGACTCGCGAGGTAGTCCTGACGAGTGGGTGAGCAGGTTCCTCACCGTGGCCGGGCCGCTCCCCTCGTGTGCCTGCTGGATGTCGTACCAGTCGAGGTGCTCACCGACCGGGTCGTGCAGGTTGAGCCTCCCGGCGTCGCGCTGCTGCATGACCCCGATGGCGGTGAACAGCTTGCTGATACTGCAGATGCTGTAGATGGTGTCGGCGTCGGCTGGCCGCTCCGCTTCGAGATTGGAGTAGCCGAAGCCGCGGCTCCACACGAGGTCCTGGTCGCGCACGAGGCCGACCGACAGCCCGGGAACGTCGTCGTAGAGCCGGATCGCCTCGATCCAGGCTTCGACGATCGCGACCGCACCTTGGAACTCGGGGTGGTTCTGGATCTGCTGCGCGGTGGGTGGGTCGGCGTCTTTGGCGGCGGGCTGCGCAGTCGGTGCCAACAGGAAGAGGAGACCAAGTGCGCCGGCGAGACGTCCAGGGATCATGGGAGACCTCCGTTCTGGGTGCGGACGGTCTCCGGGCTTCGGGGAAGCCCGGAGCTCGAGCCCTTTCGGGTGCGACGAGCAGCTTACCGTTCGATGGAATCGACTATGATGCCCGAGATGTCTCCCCGCACTTCGCTCCCGTGGCTCTTCGTGGCGCTGCTGCTGCCTCTGGCAGCCTGCGCGCCCGACGCACCTTCGGCCGACGAAGCGCCGCCGGGCCCGCCGCCCATGCAGGAAGGGATCGAGCCGCTCGAGCAGCGTGCCGCCGACGCCCCAAAGATCGGTGACCTCTTCCCCGACGTGACGGTCGTCAGCGACACGGGAGAGCCGGTGAACATCCGCAAGCTCGCGGGGGAGAAGCCCTACACGGTGCTCACCCTCGGCTGTCTGACGTGACCGCCTTTCCTGCGCAACGTCCCCAGTTGGGAGACGGTCAAACTGGACTACGCGCCGAAGGACGTGCAGTTCTTCTACGTCTACAAACCTCTGGCGCACCCTGAGCTCGACAACTACGTCAGCCCCTTCTCGCTCGACGAGCGCCTGATGCACGTCGAGGAGGCGAAGCGCCGCCTCGGCTCGAGCGTCACCTGGCTCGCCGACACCATGTCGAACGACTTCCACGAGGCCGTTGGTCGCACGCCGAACAGCGAGTGGGTGCTCGACCAGGAGGCCAAGGTCGTCGCGCGTCGCATCTGGAGCAACCCGGACGACCTGCGCACCGATCTCGCAGGCCTGGTCGGCGAGGTCGAGGTGGCGACGAAGGTCGAAGACCTCGATCTGCCGGAGCAGGAGGCGATCCCGACGGTGGCCAAAGGCATCGTGCCCCGGGTGCCCAAGCCCGAAGGTGCCATGCCGCTCGAGATCGAGCCCCAGATGGCCGACGCCAAGATCCCGTTCTACGCCAAGCTGCGCGCCGAAGGCACGATCCCGCTGTTCAAAGAGGGCAAAGGGACGATGTATCTCGGGTTCCACCTGGATCCGCTGTACAAGGTGCACTGGAACAACGAGGTCGACCCTGTCTCGTATGAGATCACCGCGCCCGAGGGTGTGACGATCACTCCGGCGAGCGGCACGGCGATCGACCCGGAAGAGCCGGCCGACGCCGACCCGCGCGAGTTCCTGGTGGAGGTCGACGGCAACCAGGGCGACGTGCTCGACCTCACGGTGAAGTACTTCGCGTGCGACGACGCACTCACGTTCTGTATCCCGGTGCAGCAGGACTACAAGGTGCACCTCGCGCGCGACTGGAACCACGACTGGAGCATCCGCACGAGCAAGGACGGAGACTGGAAGCTGGTGGTTCCCCTCGCCAAGCCGGAGGGTGAGGAGGCGTCGGGCGAAGCGGCCGACTCCGTGCCAGCCGAGGCTGGCGACTAGTCGCTTCCGCAGCTCGAACCGTGCTGCAGCTGGTGGGAGGAGAGGCCTCCGGGGCCCCGTGCGCGCCCGGCGACCCTGTGCGTCGGTGCCTGCTGTTTGTCCTTGCCTCGTGGGTGGTGATCACGAGCGCGGCTTCGGCGCAGGGGGTCGAGGTCTCGCGCGCCTCCCTGGAAGACGCGCCCGTATTGAACGGCGCGTGGCGCTACCTGCCCGCCACATCGGTGGACGCGGGGGTCTCGGTGCCCGCCGAAAGTGCGCCATGGAGCGCGTGGCGCACCGTTCTCGGGCTCGAAGAGCTGCCCTCAGACTGGAGCGGTGCCGGCTGGTTCGACCTCGAGCTGGTGGTCGCTCCAGACGCCGCCGGCGCATTGCTGAGCCTGTTGCCGCTACGACACAACGGTGCCTCGCGCGTCTTCCTCGACGGAGAGCTTCTTGCTGAAGTGGGCCAGCTCTCGTTGAATCGTGACGAGGTCGTGCCGCGCACGAGGCATGCGCCGATCGTGTTTGCGGCGCCCAGCCCCGGGACCCACCGGCTGACGGTGCTGTTCGCCAACCCGGACGCGCGGCGCTATCACCGCGTCGGCTACGCGGCCGGCTTCAACCTTCGGCTCGCGACCGCCGAGCGGGGTGCGCAACTGAGCCGAGCGGCCCAGGTCTGGGCGGCGACCCAACGCTCCCTCTACACGAGCGTCGCCCTCGCGTTTGCCCTCCTGCATCTGCTCCTCTTCGTCTTTCGGCGGGAGGGTCGGGCAAATCTCTACTTCGCTCTCTTCAGCTTCTCTCTTGCCGCGCTCGTCTTCCTTCTGTCGCACAAGGAGCTCGTCGCCGACCCCCGCATCGTCTTCTGGTCGGAGGGTGCGATGAACGTGGCCGGGCTGTGCTTCGCCGCTTGTGGTGTGCTGTTCCTCCATCGGGTCTTCGGCCAGGAGAGGTCTCGCCTCGTTCTCGTTCTGGTCACCGTGCTCGCGCTCGTATCTCCGTGGTTTGCGCTGTGGCCCGCCCAGTCGGTGGCGGTGCTTTTCCTCCTGATGCTCGCCAGCCTCCTCGAGATGGCGCGCTGCGTCCTCCTCGCCGTGCTGCGGCGCAGGCCGGGCGCGCGCATCGTCGGTGTCGGAGTGCTCACCCTGGTGGTGGGCTTTGGCCTCGGGCTGCTCACCAACCTGGGTCTCATTCCGTACTCACAGTTCAACGCGTTTGTCGCCCCGTTTGCCTCGATGCTCGTGCTCATCGTGTCCATGTCGGTGTACCTGTCGAGGCGCTATGCGCTGACGCACCGCGAGCTGGAGCAGCAGCTCGTGCGCGTGCAGGAGCTCTCCGAGCAGCGTCTCGCCCAGGAGCGGCGCGAGCGGCAACAGGAGCTCAAGACGAAGCTGCTCGAAGCGGAGGTCGAGCGCAAGGCCGAGGAGCTCGAGGAGGCACGGCGACTCCAGCTGTCGATGCTTCCGCAGCAGATCCCCGAGCACCCCGCATTCGAGATCGCAGCCCACATGACGACCGCCACCGAGGTCGGCGGCGACTACTACGACTTCGAGGTGGCCGACGACGGCACGCTGACGGTTGCAGTGGGTGACGCCACGGGCCACGGGCTCAAAGCCGGCACCATGGTCACCGCCACCAAGAGTCTGTTCAACGCGCTGGGCGGCGACGACGACCTCGTGCGCATCGTCTCCCGGTCGAACGTGGCACTCAAGCGGATGAATCTGCGCAACCTCAACATGGCGCTCCTCCTCGCGCGCATGGAGGGAAGCCGCATGCGCGTCGCGGCGGCGGGCATGCCCCAGCCTCTCGTGTACCGGGCCGCCGAGCGGCGGGTCGAGGCGCTCGAGATCGGCGGCATGCCGCTTGGGGCCATGGCGCGGTTCCCGTACCAGGCGGTCGAGAGCGAGATCCACGCGGGTGACGTCGTGCTTTTCATGAGCGACGGCTTCCCCGAGCGGCTCGACCCCGAAGGCAGCGAGCTCGGCTACGACGCCGTGTCCAACGCTTTTCTCGAAGCGGCACAGCTCGAGGTGGCGCAGATCGTCGAGCGCCTCGTGGATGTCGGGGAGGGGTGGGCCGCAGGCCGTGAGGCCGATGACGACGTCACCTTCGTCGCGCTCAAGCGTCGCTAGGTCGCGGCCGCTGAGCCGGACTGCTGATCCCAGAAACATAACAGTGTTATGATGTTTCGATGGAACCTCAACAGGATCGAAGTCGGCAATCGCGGGACCGGTTGCTCGACGAGGCAGGCCGCCTGCTCGCCGAGCAGGGCTACGAGCGCACGTCCGTCCGGGCGATCTGTCGCGGTGCAGGCCTCACGACCGGTGCGTTCTACGCCCGTTTCGAGAGCAAGGAGGCCATGGCGCGCGGGCTCGTCGCCACCCTCGAGCTGGAGCTCGGCGAGGCGTTGGCCGCGGGCCGCCACGGAGAGCGGGGTCTCGACGACAACCTCCGTGCGCTCTACGAGGCGACGGTCGAGCTCTACCAGCGCCACGGCGCTCTGCTGCGAAGCCTGCTGTCCATGGCGTCCGCTCACCCTGGGGTTGCCCGAGCGCTCCGCGAGCTCAACGACCGGACCTTCGGCCACGCGCTGGCTGAGCTCGCCGGACGCCTGCGAATGACAGGTGACGCCGACCGGAAGGCCCTCGAGTTTGCCGTGTTCGTGGGGCTGAACACGCTCCGCGAGCTGGTGCTCGAGCAGCGTGTGTTCGAGCGCGGTGGTCCGGCCGAGGAGCCGCACGCGCTCGTCGAGGAGCTGGTTGCGATGGCGAGCGCCTACCTCCGTTCGTGGAGGAGGCGCCGGAAGAGCTCGGGAGCCGGCCGTTGAGCGCCGCCCCTGCAGCGGGAGCGTCGTTGGAGACTGGAAGGAAGCGCGGCTGTGGAGGCCGCCTTCTCCGTCTGGCTCTCGGAGGGGTGGCTGCGCTGCTGCTCCTGGGCGTCGGCGTGTCGATCTGGGCGGGGCCTCGCGGTGTGCATGACGGCTGGCGGCCTGTCGTTCCTGCGCCCGCACCCAGCGCGAACGTGCCGGGTGAGCTCAGGGTTCGCGTCAGCCCTCGCGTTGCGCTGGTCGACGTTCCCGTCGAGATCACGGTCGAAGGCCTCTCCCCGGGCGAAGAACTCCTCGTTCGTGCCAGCACGGACGACGCGAACGGAGTGGCCTTCGAGTCGTGGGCCCGCTTCCGTGCAGACCCAGGCGGCCGTGTGAATCTCGGGCAGCACGCGCCGCTCGAAGGGAGCTACGACGCGGCCGATGCGTCAGGCCTCCTGTGGTCGATGCGCTCGGAGAGTGACGCTGCGTTCGCGACCTCGGCTGCGTGGAAGCGTCGACAGGTTGCTCTCCGGTTCGAGACCAGCCGTGGATTCGTGGAGGAGACCATCGAGCGGCAGTACCCCTGGGAGCTCACGAAGAAGAGAGAGGTCCGGGAGCCCGGGGTGACGGCCGAGCTCTGGACGCCGCTCGAAGAGACGAGCGCACCAATGCAGTTGGTCGTTCTCCTGGGAGGGTTCGGCGACGGCCCGTCGCCTCTCCAGGCGTCGCTCCTTGCCGCGCGGGGTGTCGCGGCTCTCAACCTCGGGTACCACGCGTGGCCTGGGCTCTCCCCGGACCTGGTGGAAGTGCCGGTCGAGACCGTGAGCCGCGGCATCGACTGGGCGCGGGGTACGGGGTTGGTCTCCGAGGCGCCGGTGGCCGTGCTCGGGGCCTCGAAAGGCGCCGAGCTGGCGCTCGTGGCGGCCGCGCGAGACCCCCGCATCGGGCCGGTCATCGCCTGGGCCCCCTCGTCGACCGTCTTTCAGGGCATCAGCTTCCGCTCCGCGACTCCCGGCTCCTCCTGGACCTGGGGTGGTGCGCCGGTGCCCTACCTCGCACCGCAGGTGAACGCCGCGACCCTGCGCGCGAGCACGCGGCTGCTGCTCCGGCGGCCGGTTTCGTTTCGGTCGTCGTACGAAAGCGCGCTCGACGTGGGCGCGGTGGACCTCGAGCGGGCGCGCATCGAGGTCGAAGCGGCGCGGGGCCCCTTCCTCCTGGCCGCGGGAGCCGACGATCAGATGTGGCCGTCCCACCGCATGGCTCGGGAGTTGGCGGACAGCCTCGAGCGTGTCGGCCGCCGCAACGAGGTCACCCTCGTGCTGGACGACGAGGCCGGGCACCGAGTCGACTTCGGTCTCTGGCCTCGCGGAGGGGGACCCACGTCGTTCTTCATTCGCGGCGGCACCCCGGAGGCCGCGCACCGCCTGGGGCGCCGCGCATGGCAGGCGTCGCTGGATCTGCTCGGCGTGGCGCGGGACCCCTCGCTCCCGAGTGCCGCTGAGACCTCGGGCGAACGACTGCGCTAGCCTGGGGGCTCTGCACGAACGAAAGGAGTCCCCAGATGATCCGCTCCGCCGCCGTGTTCTTCACCTCGCTCCTGGCCGTCGGCGCCGCCGCCGACGCTCAGCGTGCCGCCATCAAGCTCACTGCCGACGGGAAGCCCGACCTTTCCGGCACCTACAACGCGGCGACGCTCACGCCGCTCGAGCGCCCCGTGGAGCTGGCCGACCGTGTCTTCCTCACCCAGGCCGAGGTCGACCAGATCAAGGCCGACGAGCAGGCGCTGCGCGACAAAGGCAATGCCCAGACCACGGGCGAGCGCACGGCGCCGGCAGAAGGCGGTGCCTCGGTGGTCGGCTTCGAGGATCGCCGCGCCGAGGCGGAGGCACTCGGCGCAGGCAACGTCGGTGGCTACAACGTCTTCTGGATGGACCGTGGTGAGGACACGTTCTCGATCGACGGCAAGTACCGCACGTCCATCCTCACCGACCCGCCGAACGGCAGGATGCCGGAGATGCACCCTGAGCCGGCGGCCGCCTTCCAGAAGTACTTCTCCAACTTCATGCGCAACAACGGCACCGCATGGTGGCTCGAAGAGGAAGGCCCGGGCCCGTACGACGACATCGAGATGAGGCCGCCGGAGGAGCGCTGCCTGCTCGGCTTCGTGGGCGGTCCGCCCACCATCCCAGCGCTCTACAACAACTTCGTGCGCATCGTGCAGACCCCCACGCACATCATGCTGCTCAACGAGATGATCCACGACGCGCGCGTCATCCGGATCGACTCGGAGCACAACCCCGACGACATGCGCTCGTGGCTGGGTGACTCGATCGCGAGATGGGACGGAGACACCCTCGTCATCGAGACGCAGAACTTCCGCGACGAGACGGGCCTCGTGGCGGCGTCACGGAACATGAAGCTCACGGAGCGCCTCTCTGCCCTCGACGGTAACCGCCTCCACTACGAGTTCACCGTGGACGACCCCAGCGTCTTCAAGAGCACCTTCACGGGCGACTACGTGTGGCCGCGGTCGAGCGACAAGATCTACGAGTACGCGTGCCACGAGGGCAACCACTCGATGGGCGGCATCATGCGCGGCGCGCGGCTGCTCGAGGCGGAGGCCGAAGGCAAGCTCGTCAGCGACTAAGGGTGCTTCCGGCAACAGACTGAAGCCAGGTGCGATCCCAACGCCAAGAGCGAAGGCGCCCCGGCGGTCGCCAGGTCTCATCGCATGTCTTCTCGCGAGCTGTCATACACAGTGCGGAAGCCGATGTGATTCGTCGCCCACAGTACGTCCTGTGGTTGCCTGGCTGACGGCCGGTACCTGCGGCAGGCGTTGGGGGAGCAAAGATAGGAGCCCCCTTTGAGAACCACGACCGCTACGCCAGGCTGCCTGGGGTCATGGCCTGGTGAGCGGGCACCATGGTCGGGCTGCCCGTCTCGGTCAACGCGTGGGAAATAGGCAGTTCGTGTCAGTTCCCACACGTTGCCGATCAGGTCGTGGACTCCCAGCTCACCTGGCGGGAAGCTGCCTACGGGTGCTGTCGAGGCAAAGCCGTCGAGCGCTTCGTTTTGTTGGGGGAAGGCACCCTGCCAGGTGTTGGAGAGCCATGTCCCCCGATGCACGAGGCGGACCTCGTCCGGAGTCTTGGCGTCTCTGCGGGCAGCGTGCTCGAACTGGAGCTCGGTGGGGAGCTTTGCGCCCCTCCACGCTGCGTAGGCTCGAGCGTCCTGGTAGGAGACCTGCACGACCGGGTGGTCGTTCAGGCCAATCAGATCGCTGGCCGGTCCGGTCGGTCGACGCCACGAGGCGCCGGCGACAAAGCGCCAGGACCAGTTGCCGTCGTCGTCTGGCCCGAAGACGGCACTGCCGGGCTCGCTGCTGTCCGGCCCGGGCCGTTCCGCCGTGGTGACGTAGCCGGTCGCCTCGACGAAGGCAGCAAACTGCGCGTTCGTGACCTCGTGGCGGTCCATCCAAAAGCCTCGAACGTGGACTCTGCGGCTTGGTGATTCTTCGGCGTAGTGCTCGTTCGAGCCGACACGCGTCCAACCGCCGGGAATCCAGACTCTGTCGCCGAAGCGCGGATCTGACGGCCCGAGGTCGTGATCTGCGGCAGCGACGCCGAGAGCCGCAGCGACCAGAATTGCCGCCAAGGGGCGGAGGTTCTTCATCTCTTCCTCCTCAAGAACGCGCTCGGTACGACGGCGGTGATCGAGAATCGCGCCGCCCACTCGGGGCTGATCGAGTCTTCGTCGCGATCGACGTACCTGGCGAGCTCGAGACCAAATCGAGCCGGTAGCTTGCCGAGCACGACCGTCTTGTTGAGTCCCACTCCGAGGGGCACGTTGGTCTGTGACTCGTCCCAGTCGACGGTGATGGTCGGGGCCGCTCCCAGCGACCACTGGCGTGGCAGGCGCCGCGACCAGAAGTACTGGATGGATAGCTGGCTCACGGAGCCGCGGTCGTCGTCCCCAGCAACACTCCACCACTGCTGGGCCAAGAGACCGAAGGTCCACTTCCGACCCAGATAGCCGGCTGCGACCGCCGGGCCGAGCTGCCACTTCCCCTGGCCCAGGATGTCCTCCGAGGCGGTGGGCGCGACCAAGGTCGGCCCGACCGCCCAGATCAGCTTTCCCTGACCCAAAGATGGCGGCTCCTTGGGGGTCAGCAGACCGACGTACACGATGTCGCCGAGACCGCTGGTCGAGCCGGCAACGAAAGGCGGCGGACCCTGTGTCACTCCAGCGAGCGGCAGCGGCAGATCGGGACGTAGGCCCAATTCGGCACTGCGGCGCTCGATCGGAAGATCGACCCAGGGCACTGCGATCCGGTTGACGAGGGACCACTTGTCGCCGCGTACCGGAAAAGTCGGGATGAGCTTGATCGCGTCTACCTCGAGGTTTTCGCCGGAGGTCGGCTCCTCGATGCTGGTCCCGTCCCACTGAATGGGAAGCATGATGAGCTCCCCCACAGGGTTGTCCATGAGCCGCGCGATCTGCTCCGCGCTGAGCGAGCAACCCGCCGCGAGCGCATCGTCGAGGGTGGTGTCGGGGTTCGCGACCAGCGTGGCGCAGTCGACCTCTTCTTCCGCCGTGGCGGAGATGGGTGCCCCGACGAGCAGGATGAGGACAAGGAGGGTTCTCGCCATGGCTAGTTCCCCCGGAACTCACGCACACGCTCCAGCACGTCGTGCCAGGACCAGGACAACAGCACCTTTGTGAGAGAGCCACTCAGATTGAGGCTGTTGCTGTCTTCCGAGACAGTCTGCATGTGCGTGACGAACAGGTTCAGGTGGTCGTTGACCTCGAACCCCAGGGTCGCTCCGAGGAGCTTGGCGTCGACTCCTGCAGTCTCGTCCAGGACGGCTCCGGTCGCCGGGTCCTTCCGGGCCTCTTCACCACCCTCTAGCCAGGAGAAGTCGAGCGAAACGAACGCCTGCTGGGTGATGTCACGGGTGAGGTGCACCTCGAGCCCGTAGAGCGGGTCCTGATCGATCTCGATGTCACCGCTGCGTGGGTCGTTGCCGAAGAACGTCGCAGTGGGCATGACCTCGAGGGTGGTTCGGCGCCCGGGTACCCATGCACCCAGGGAGCGCACGATCGGCATCGAGAGCCTCGTCTTCCACTGATCGGAACCGACGTTGAGCATCTCGTCTTCGTCGTAGTCCCCGGTGGGCGCCGTCACCTGAACGCCGAAGTTGACCGACCATCCCAGGTCGTAGCGGACGAACTCCTTCGCCTTGAGAGCCGGCGCTCCGAAGAGGTTGATCGTCCCCCCGAGCGAGACGTCGCCGAGGCCGTTGGCAAACTCCTCGCCCACGCCACCCGGCAGGGTGCTCGACGTGTCGATCGTCGCGGCGGGCACGAGCAGCTGCCAGAAGGTGGTCCGTCCGAAGATCGGTTGGACCCGGGTCAGGCCAAGGAAGAAGAGATCGGTCCGTACGTCGAACTGGGGCTCGACCCGAGACCAGTTGGACCAGGTGGCGTTGGCGGTTCCCGACAGGTAGGTGCCGCTGATGATGTTCGTGTTCTTGGGCAGAGGCCAGTAGACCCGAGCGCCGTCGAACTGGGCCGCCGCAGCACCGCCGAACAGGGCGCTCGCAAGGGCTGCCGCCACCAGAATTCGCAGGAGTCTCATCGTCCTTCCTCCTCGCTGGTCCAGTTGGGCTCCTGTCCGCGCGGCCAATCAGGGGCGTCCACGGGTGGGCGCGGTGGGAGCTGGTCCTCCAGACCGTCGTATTGGCTGCGGTCTGGGAGAATCACGTTGTTGTTGCGGGCGTATCTCTCCCAGGCCTCGACAAGCTCGTCGCGAATCTCTACGTGCTCGGACGAGACGTCGCGACTTTCTGCCGGATCGTCTCGGACGTGGAAGAGCTGCCAGTCGTTGGTGCCGAAGGGTCGCGGCATGTGCACCACCTTCCACGGCCCGCGTCGCAGCGCCCGACCTCCCCACATCTCCATCCCCAGCTCACGTTGCGCGAACTCCTCGGTGGTTGCTGATCCCTGGAGGAGCGCTTGCCAGGATCGCCCCAGCTGCTCCTGGGTCGGCTCGGTGCCGTACAGCGCGCTACGTTCGATTCCGGCCCAGTCGAGAAGTGTGGGCGCCACATCACTCACGTGCAGTACGGACCTGGTATCCACGGTCCCGTCACCGCTCATCTCTGGGCCCCACACGATGAGGGGAGACCGGACGCCTCCCTCGTAGACGGATCCCTTGAACATGTAGAAGGGGGTTGCCGAGACCTGGGCCCAGGGCTGGCCGTAGGCGAGATAGGAGTTCTTGCGACCCCAGGAGGCGTAGTCGGTCTTGTACTTCGTGGCGAAGAAGTTTGCGGCGCTCGAAGAAGGCCTCTGCTTCGCCTGCGGGATGGGGTCGCTCGACTCGGGGCCGTTGTCGGAGAAGAACAGCACGTAGGTGTTGTCCGCCAACCCTTCAGACTCGAGGTAGTCGAGGAGACGGCCCACCTCGAGGTCGAGATACTCGACCATCGCGGCGTAGACCTCCATCTTGCGCGCTGCGATCGACTGCGCGATTCCCGTCAGCTTGTCCCAACCGGGGACGAACCAGAGACGGGCTGCAGCCGTCGCCTCGTCGCCGACGATGCCGAGCTCCTTCATTCTGGCGAGCCGCCCGGCGCGCGTCTCGTCCCACCCCTGGTCGTAGGCTCCCTTGTAGCGTCTCAGCCAGCGTTTGGGAACCTGCAGCGGGTCGTGCGGAGCCTGGTGTGCGATGTAGGCGAAGAACGGTTTGTCAGTGCTCTTCCCCTCGTCGATGTAGTCGATGATCTTGTCGGTGAACGTCCTCGTGGAGTAGTAGTTCTTTGGGAGTCGCGTCAGGTACCGCTCGTCCTCGACGAACTCCGAGACCTCGTTCTCCTCGCGATTGCCGGTCCAGTCGAAGTGGCTTCCGGCCGCGTTGAGCAGCGAGAACGACCGGTCGAACCCGCGTGCCGCCGGAATCGCGTCCGGCGCATGC
Source organism: Candidatus Multivoraceae bacterium (assembly GCA_965223385.1). GTDB lineage: Bacteria > Acidobacteriota > Thermoanaerobaculia > Multivoradales > Multivoraceae > JBCCLJ01. The sequence goes on from CBDCWR010000006.1 coordinate 520,851, forward strand.
CCGAGGTGCCACTTCCCGGTCATGTAGGTGCGGTAGCCGTTGTCTCTCAACACCTCGGCGATCGTCGGGTGGTCACCCCGCAGCACACCCTCGTAGCCGGGCCGGTCCATCTGATTGGGCGCCGTGCGCTCGTACATGTTGCCGAGCCCTACGACGTGGTTGTCGCGGCCCGAGAGCAGCATGGCGCGGGTCGGCGAGCAGGAGATCGAGACGTAGTACTCGGTGAACCGCCGACCCTCTGCGGCGAGACGATCCAGATTCGGAGTGCGAATCTCACTCCCGTAGCTGCCGAGGTCGGAGAACCCCATGTCGTCGGCGACGATCACCACGAAGTTCGGCCGCTCGGTTGCAGCGGCCACCTCGTCGGTCGGTAGCGTCCAGGAGGCGATCAGCATCGCCCCGAGGCACAGTCGGAAAAAGAGGCGTGTCGTTCGTTGCATCAGATCTGTCCTTTCTGGGAAAGGGCCCCGAGGGTTGGCGGGCCGGGCGTGGTCCACGTAGCGGTTCGTGCTCATGGCGATCTCCTCAACGCGCCTTGGGTGGGAAGTTGCGCAAGGCGCGCGCGACGGCCTTGTCGATCGTCTTCTCCAGGTTCATGGCCTCGATCGATCTCGTGACCGAGGTGCGCCACACGAGGCGCTCGGATCCTGCGTCGATGACATCGATCACGAGAGTTCCCTCGTCGTACGAGTCGATGTGCGCCGTTGCGGGAAGGCGGAATCGGGGACGTCGGTACCGGTAGTCGGCGTGGATCTCGAACCGCTGGTCCACGGACGTGTGGAAGCGGACGAAGAAGTCGGCCTCGCTCGGCTCCCGGAGGTCGAGGCCCTTGCGGTCGAGCTCGCGCTCGATCGCCTCCTCGATGAGCCTGTGGGCTCCGCGCAGGCGGCTTGCGTCGTTGACCGAGCGGCCCAGCAGCACCACTGTGGTGGCGCCACGTGGCTCGAGCCAGGCGAAGGTGGCGTACTCCGTGAAGTCGTGGTCCTTGTCGTAGCTCGTGTCCCTGGCAGCGACTGCGCTAGCGACCAGCAGAAGTGAGAGAGTCGCGATGGCGGCTTGGATTCTGGACATTCGAGTTCCCTTTCTGGTGGGTTGAGTTGTTTCGTCTGGCGGAAAACAGGGCGGATCAGGGGGCAGCCGTTCCCGTGGTCTCGAACGCGTCGAAGAAGGTGGAAAGAGCTGACGGGCGCCCCTCTGCGACGAGGCGGCCTTGGTGCCGGAGTCGACGGGCCGACAGCTCGCCAGCAAGAACGCCGTCCCAGTCGCGGCTGCGCACCCAGAGGCGCACGTCAACGCGATCCAAGTCAGCAGCATCGGCCCGGAGAACGAGGGAACGCCCGCGTAGGACGCCTCGCAGCCGATACGGGATGTCGACGAAGTACACGTGTGCCACGACCCCGAGTGGCAGTGGCGTTGCCGAGGCCGCCACATCAGCCCTCACCTCGAGCGGTCTCGATCTGTTTCCGGAACTGCTTGGCCCACTTCTCGAAGGCCGCGCGCACGTCACCCCAGCGCTTGGCGCCTTTGATCACGCCGCCGAAACGACGCGCCTTCCGAGCCGCTGCCACGGCCGCCACGCGACGCTCGGAAGCCCCGTCCAGGAACTCGACTTCGATGGCAGCTCGCCCGAGATCGGTGCGGGGCACGAAGAGCCCCACCCCAACGGCCATTCCCGCGGCCTTGGTTGCGACATTGGCCGACGGGTTCACGGGGTCGACGTCGGTGATCGCGGATCGGATGATCAGCACGCCTTCGCCCGGGGTCTCGACGACATCGAACCCGGCCTTTTCCAGCTCCTTGACGATGGCCGTGCTGAGGTGCTCGGTCAGAAGGCTCAGCTCCTTCGGGTCGATGCCCTTCGCTGCAGCGCGTGATTCGGGGTGCAGGAAGATCAGTGGTCGCTCGACGAGGAAGCGCTCGTACTCCGCGAGCACTCCCGGGCGCTCCTTCCAGACCAGGATCTGCTGGGGCTTTTTGGCGTATGGCTCGAGCTCCGACAGGTCGCCCAGGAACCCGGAGGCCACGATGTTCGCGCCACCTTCTCCTTCTGGTTCAGGCTCCTGGGAAGCGGCCGGGGCGATGAGCAGCAGGAAGAGGCAGGCCCATGCGAATCCTGCCGAGGGGTGCGTCTTCATTGTTTCTCCTCGTTTGTCGTGGTCCGGTTGGCTCGAAGTGAGGAAGACTGTGATCGAGCCAGGGCCCACCGGTCATCACCCAGAGGGGTGAAATCGAGGGTGATTCCGAGGGGTGAGCGACAAGCCCGAAGCGAAGGGCCAGTGGCTAAGATGCGGCCTTGCAGGCACTGCAGAAATGACGAGCCCCGAGTTCCAACCGCAGGAGACGAAGCTCTACGTACCGCTCCCGCCGAAGCGAGCGGTCGAACGAAAGCAGCTGCACGAGCTGCTGTCGGAGTCGATCTCCGAGCGGCAGGTGACACTGATCGAGGCGCCGGCGGGCTCGGGCAAGACGACAGCCTTGGCCAGCTGGGTCGCGGCCGAGCAACCGGACGTGGCCTGGGTCTCCCTCGATGAACGAGACGACCGCGAGGAGCGTTTCCTTGCACTCCTGATGACCGCCGTGGGGCGGCTCTCCGGCTCTCCCTTGGTCGGGGACGGGCGCCTGCTCGACGAGGACGGCCGGGAGGAGCTTCTCGAGGACCTGCTGCGAAGTCTGGAGGCGCTCGAGAGCCAGACACATCTCGTGCTGGACGATTACCATTTCGTGCAGTCGGTCGGCGTCCACGAGGTCGTGGCGAGGCTCGTCGAGGCGGCGCCCGCGGCGCTGCGCATCGTCATTGCGAGCCGCACCTCGCCGCCGCTCCCGCTCGGTCGTTGGCGGGCTCGCCTCCAGCTGGGTGAGATCGGGGCAGACGATCTGCGGTTCGCCGCCGAAGAGGCATCAGACCTGGTCCGGGAGGTGAGCGGCGTCGAGCTCTCGTCCCAGTCCGTCGAAGCGCTCAACTGGCGCACCGAAGGATGGGTGGCCGGGCTGCAACTAGCGGCGCTGTCGATTCGCTCCAGCCACGATCCGGAGCAATTTGTCGAGAGCTTCTCCGGCGACGATCGGCACGTCCTCGACTTCCTCCTCGAGGAGGTCTGGGCCAAGCTGGACGAAGGCCTCCGCGGACACCTGATGCGTCTCAGCCTTTCGCATCGGTTTTGTGCGGGTCTCTGCGACGCTCTCAGCGGCGAGCAAGATGGCCAGGAGGTCCTCGACCAGATCGATCGGGACAACCTCTTTCTCGTTCCTCTCGATCATCGACGAGACTGGTTTCGCTTTCATCGGCTGTTCGCCGACTTCCTCAAGCGTCAGCTCTCGCGCTCTACCCTCGATTCCCGCGTGCTGCATGAGCGCGCCGCGGACTGGTTCTCAGAACACCGCGATGCCTATGGCGAGCTCGAGCACCGTTACCGAGCGGAGGATTGGCAGAGATTCGCCCTTGCAGTGGTTGCGCACCAGCGTCAGGTGTGGACATACCCGCCGGACGACTGGTTCGGGAAAGCCGTACTCGAGGTCCCGGACGAGGAGGCACTAGAGAACCAGACCTTTCTCGCGTTGCTGGTGACCTACCTGATCACTGTGGCCGCGGACATTCCCAGCGCGATGCAGAAGCTCCAGCTACTCGACCAGGCGACGGTCGACCAAGGTCCCGCAGCCCGCGCACCGCTCCTGGCCACCCGCGGGTACCTCCTCGCCATCCGGGGCGACGATGACGAAGCTGTCGCCAAGCTCGCTCGCGGCGCGATCGAGTCTTCGGCGCCGGACGACGTGACCACGAGGTCGCGGGCGCGGCTCGCGATGGCCATCGCAGCTCTGAGCAAAGGGGACGCGCTCGAGGCCGAAGAGCTCCTGTCGCGCGAGTGCACCATCGAGCGGCGAGAAGCGTCCTACTTCACCTTTCTCGGCGCGCTGGTGCGTCGAGCACAGGCGGCGTTGGAGTTGGGCCGGTTGGACCTCGCGATGAAACGTCTCGACGAGCTTGAGGTCGAGCGGAGGAGGCGCGGGAGGGTGCCGATCGTTCTCCGACAGATTCTCCTTGGCCGAGCCCTTCTACACCGAGCAGACTTCACGGGATGCGAGCAGGCACTGACGAGCGCATTTGCGCTCAGCGAAGAGGGCCGGGAGCAGTTTGCCCACGAGGCGCACGTTCTCTCCGCGCGCCTGCACAGGTGTCGCGGCGAACTGGAGATGGCGAGGCGCACACTCGAGGAAGCCGTGGTGCTTGCGACGAAGAGAGCCAGCGATCGGCGACTCAGGGAAGCGCGCGCCTTCGCCACCGTCGTCGCGTTGGAGTTGGGGGACAGCGTGGAGGTCGACGCCTGGTTGGACGACATCGATTCGACAGGCTACTGCGTCAATCCTCTGGTCGAAGAGCGAGAACGACTCACGCTGGCACGGATCCACTTGGAGGCTGGACAGGCGAACCGCGCACGCGAGGCCTTCCAGCCGGCTCTCGATCGAGCGCGGCAGCAGGGGAGGCAGGTCTCGGTAGTCGAGGGCCTCTGCCTCGAGGCGCTGGCGGCCTCTGTCGAGCACCAGCTCGAGGGCGCGGCAGAGGTTCTCGACGAGGCGCTCGACCTAGCGCGCCAGGAGCGCGTTCGTCTGCCTTTCGTCGAGCTTCAGAAGGACCTGCTGCCGATTCTGACCGTCGTGACGTCGAGCTTCGACCCTCTGGTTCGTGTACGGTCGACAGAGACCCAGAAACGGACCCGCAAGGGTCACGGTCCGGACGAGCCGCTGAGCGAACGCGAACTGGAAGTGCTCGAAGAGCTTCTTTCCGGAAGCAGCAACGACCAGATTGCCGCCAACCTCTTCGTCTCGAGAAACACCGTGAAGACGCACCTTCGGAACATCTACGCCAAGCTGGGAGCTCACAACAGGACTCAGGCGGCCGCTCAAGCGAGAGCCTTTGGCCTCGCGACGTCGGGCTAGCGACATCACCGGCTCGGCCAGAAGCGCGTCAACTCGGCTGGCCGTCGATCTCGGAATGGCGGTCGAGAATGCGCCCAAGTCGAAAGAACTGAACGGAGGCGAGGCCAACGATGAGGAGCACCGAAACCAGGGCCCATCGGAGGCCCTCCTCGATCCCTTGATCTGCAAGTCGGTCGCTCACGATCCCAACCCAGAGTGGTCCACCCCCCAAGGCGAAGAGGTTGACCACGAAGAGATTGATGGCGGCGGTGCGCGCCCGCATTCGAGGCGGCATGTACGTTTGCAGAATCGAGAAGTTGATTCCGACGTGGATCGTGCTCAGGAGGGCCGGGCCGGAAAGGCAGATCACGGAGACGAGCGGGTCTGTGGCCAGATAGGCCGTTGCTCCGAACGGCACGTACAGGAGGAAGCCGATGGCGAGGATTCGCCCGCGCCAGCCTTCCGATCGCTGATGCGCGAGGCGGTCCGCGAGGTAGCCGCCGCTGACGGCCCCGATGGCGCCCAAAACTCCGATCTGCAGGCCCAGCATCAAGCCGACCGTCCCGGTACTCATGCCGTGGTAGCGCACCATGAAAGACGGGAGCCAAGCGATCGTGGCGTAGCCAGCTGTCGACGCGAGCAGGGCACCCGCCATGGAGTTGCGTACGACCACGGATCTGGAGATGGCGCGAGCCACTTCGAAGAAGCCCTGTCCGGTGTTCTCGTCGCTCGTGGGCCGCGGCCTGGGCTCAGGTAGGGTCAGCTTCACGAAGGCCGCTAAGACCATCCCGGGGACTCCCGCCGCGACGAACGCCCACCGCCACCCGTAGGCCTGACTGACCCAACCGCCGACTCCGAAGGCCAGCAGGATTCCCACGTTCACGCCCGATCCGAAGATGGCCATGGCCAGAGAGCGGTGGCGTCGAGGATAGAGGTCTGCGATGAGCGACTGCGAAGGCGCGCTGGCGCCGGCCTCGCCGATGCCGACGCCGATACGTCCAAGGAGCAAGTGCACGAAGCTCGCAGCCGAGCCGCAGAGGACAGTCATCGAGCTCCACAGGAAGAGGGAGGTCGAGATGATCGTGTTTCGGTTCGTTCGATCCGCCCACGACGCGACGGGGAGGCTGAGCGTCGAGTAGAAGACGGCAAAGGCGAGCCCGGTGAGCAGCCCGAGCTGGGTGTCCGTGAGAGAGAATTCGTGCCGCAGGGGTTCGGCGAGAATGGCGACGATTTGCCGGTCGACGTGGCTCAAAGTGAAGGCCACGACGAGAATTGCGAGCGCGAAGTGACGCCGACGAGCCGGCATCAGGGCCGCTTCCTTCAATCCGCCCCCCTCGAACAACCGTTGTCACCGAGATTCTCGGACAGAGAGTATTGTGCCAGCCCCCGCCAAGCAGAACGTGGCACTTCGTGGAACTCCCACATCGGAGCTCCCGGGACCGCCAAGGGGAAGCCTGTCAGCGAGGAGCGCGTGCTACTCAGTACGCCGGGTCAGGGGCAAGCGCAGCCGGAGGCTGCTGCGCGCAGGCCGGCCAGCCGGCCGGAGCATCGATTGGATCTTCTGGCGCGTGCTAGCGAGCACGCGCGATAGGCAAGCGCTGGCGCAGCCAGCTGCGCGCAGGCCGGCCAGCCGGCCGGAGCATCGATTGGATCTTCTGGCGCGTGCTAGCGAGCACGCGCGATAGGCAAGCGCTGGCGCAGCCAGCTGCGCGCAGGCCGGCCAGCCGGCCGGAGCATCGATTGGATCTTCTGGCGCGTGCTAGCGAGCACGCGCGATAGGCAAGCGCTGGCGCAGCCAGCTGCGCGCAGGCCGGCCAGCCGGCCGGAGCATCGATTGGATCTTCTGGCGCGTGCTAGCGAGCACGCGTCAGAAGATCCTGGTACATCGCCATGAACTTGTCGTAGTCGAGATCGAGCATGACGCGTGTCGGCAAGAGACCCTCGGGCGACTCACCGGATGGCTCGTAGCTTGCTCCGTAGGCGGAGCCGAGTTGGGCCTCGACGTCCACGGGCACCGTCTCCTCCTCGGTGACGAAGGTGGGGTCGATGAGCCAGCCGGCGGCGAGGCAGTCCCAGATAAAGGAGCTGCGCGGAGGATCCTGGTAGAAGCCCCAGGTCTCTTTCCCGTCGGCGGCGAGCAGGCGCGTCACGGGTGTGTCTTTGGCGACCATGGCGTCGAACTGAGCCTTCGTGAACGGTGCCTTGTTCGTGATGTCGAGCCCGAACATCACCTTCTCCGGAATCTCGGAGCGCAACACCTGCTGCGCGGCCTCCGGATCGAACCAGAAGTTGAACTCGGCATAAGGAGACGTGTTGCCCGGCACCCGCAGCGCTCCGCCCATGAACACGAGCGACTGGATCTTGGCCGCGAGGTCGGGGCGCAGGTTGAGCGCCATGGCGATGTTGGTGAGCGGCCCGAGCGCGAGGATCGTGACCTCCCCGGGGTTCGCATCGAGGGTCTCGATGAGGAACGACACGGCGTCCTTCTTCTGCGGCCTCGCCTCGGCGAACTGGCCGCCGTGCGGCGGCTCGAGGTCGGCATCCGTGCGAATCACCGGGTCGTCGAAGGCGCCGATGTAGGTCAGTCCACCGTAGTGCTCGCGCTGGATGCGAGCGCGCTCTGCCGTGTTGACGAGCGGAAGCTGTGCGCCGATGTACAGCGGGATGTGCCCGTTGCCGGTGAGCTCGAGGGTGTGGAGCATGTACTCCGAGCCCTGGCGCGCCCACAGGTTCCCGGAGACCGTCGTCACGCCGAGAATGTCGACCTTGTCCTGCCGCTCGAGCAGCATGACGAGCGCGGCGCCGTCGTCGAGGAAGAAGGCGGTGTCGGTATCGAAGATGATCTTCTGTTTCTGCGTGTCTTGGGCCATGACGGTTCCTGCTGCGAGGGCGAAGGCAACCCACGCGAAGCCGGCGGTCCAGCGCCGGCGTCGCTCGAAGAGGAGCAAGGTCGTGGGATCCATCGCGGGCAATCTAGCAGCCGCCGTCAGGGGTGCTCGCCCCCTCCGGCGCCCGCGATCAACTGTGCACGCAGGATCTTGCCTTCGGAGCCGAGGCGCAGGCTGAAGAACGTCTGGTCGCCGTTGAGCGGGCGGCTCGCCGTCCACTCTCCGCCCTCGAAGTGCCCCTCTTCGACGCGCAGGAACTGGGCCGTCTGGCTGCGGTCTGCAGGCCGGATCTTGATGCTGGCATCGACGCCCAGAACGAAGAACTCGTCGGGCCCGGCGTGGAGCACGAGCGCGCGGCCGGTGCGGTTCTCGGTGCCGGTCGGGAACTCGCCCCCGTAGCTGCGGCGGATCTGCCCGAACTGCACCAGGACGTCCCAGCCCTCGAACTCCAGGAGATGATTCGTGAGCAGGTGCTCTTCGACCGCGGCCTGGACGAGTCGCCTCTCCGGCGTGCTCTTGCGTCTCAGCTCGAGCAGCAGCGGCGCGGCGTTGGCCAGCAGGCGGAAGCTCTTTGCCACCGGCTTCTGGTACTCGAGCAGCTCCGTCTCACCGTCGCGGCGGTTGAAACCAAAGGGCGCGTAGCCGATCGCGTCGAAGTCGCCGACGCCGTAGAAGACGTAGCGCGCGCCTTCGGTGCCGGAGAACGTCTCCGGAATGAGGAGCGGGTTGTCGGGCCGGAGGTAGCTGTCGCACACCGCGCGAAAGCCGACGTAGTCGCGCACGTAGATGTCCGGCGCGAGCACGTCGACCGTCGGGGCGGCGAACTTCCACAGATCGAGCAGGTTGCTGGTTGGCCCCCCGCTGGGGTACTGCTCGCCGGCCCGCTCCCAGCTCTTTCGCTCGCGCAGCCAGACGTTCACCGACATGGGGAGGGCCTTGATGGCCTTGCCGGCCTGGGCCAGCTGTTCGATGTACTGCGCGATGGCGTAGCCACTGAACGCCTCTTCGGCCTGGTGCCCGAAGACGTCGCGCCAGGTTCCGGCCGGCACGCCGAGAGCGCCGGTGAGCTCACCCGGAACCGCGGCCTCGAAGGCGGCCGTCGCGCTAGCGGAGTGGTCGCGCGCGACGAAGAGCGACCCCGGCTCGTTCTGGATCTGCATCATCACCGCGGTGTGCTGCGGGTCCTCGTCGCGCAGGAAGGTCATGAGCGCTTCGAAGGCCTTGCGGTCCGCGTCCAGGTTTGCCCTGGAGTGCGGCGAGAGCACGCGGACCGGTTTGCCGGCCTCGTCGAGCATTCGCGGGAAGCGCTCCGGATCGGCCTTGAGCCACGAAGGTGTGTAGTCCATGGTGCCGTTCTTCCACGTGGCGAACCAGAGCAGAACGACGCGTAGATCGTGGGCGCGAGCCCCTTGGAGGATGCGGCGCACCTGCGTGAAGTCGAAGGTACCCTCCTCGGGCTCGAGCTCGCTCCAGTACACCGGCACCTCGAGCGTGTTGCCGTGGAGCTGCTGCAGCTGCTCCCAGGCCGTGCTGAGCACCGGCTCGCTACCGCTCGAGTTGTGCACCTGGCCTCCGAGCATCAGGAAGGGCCTGCCGTCGACCTGCATCTCGAAGCCGCCGTCGTGCTTCACGATCTGGGGGAGGGGAGTCTCTTGCACTGCGGTGACCTCATGCGCGCTCAGGGCGAGCACCACTGCCAAGGTGAAGGAGAGGAGAGGGAAGCGGGACATCGATGGGACCCTCGCTGACGTGGGAGCCGTCAGACTATCTCGGCCGCGGAGCATCGACGTCCCGGGCGTCGTGTCGGGCCGCTGCGCGCGACCGTGAGCCGATCGACGCCTGCGCTAGGGTCCGGCGAGGTGCGCTTCCCCCGGCAGGAAGCCTCCGATCGATGCGTGGAGAGACAGGAGCTGTGCCATGTCCGTCGAGATCGAGAAATGGCGATGTCTGGACCATCGTCCACAACCGCCCGGAAGCCCGCAACGCTGTCGATACCGAGCACGCCAAGGCGACGGAATGAAGGTCGAGTGGGCCAACGGCCTCGACGCGGTCCGTCTGGAAGGAACGGCGGGCGCGGGCCGCTTTCGCGACGGCGCCGGGCGCCACGGCGACTTCACGAAGATCTAGCGCCCGATCTCGGCGCCAGTTCCCGGCGCCTGGGGGCGCAGCTCCATCGATGGAGCCGTGGCTCCACTTCCGGCGGCAGCGCTCTTCAGGGGTAGAGGCGCAAACCCCCGGAAAACGGGGCCATGCGCGTTTCGGCTGAAGTTGGCACGCACCGTGTAATAGGGGTTCTGCGTGTGCGACACAGCGCACGAACCAAAACCAAACACACTGATCCAACAGATCGAAATAGACCAAGAAGGGAACACACCATGGAGATGTCACGAGGCGAAATGCAGGACCTGCTGGCGAAGTTTTCGGCCGAGAACGCGGACTACCGCACGGCTCTTCTCAACAACGCGAAGTCGGTCGTCGAGGCCCAGTTCCAGCTGAGCGTGCCCGAAGGCACCGCCATCAACGTGCTCGAGGACACCGCTGAGGTGGTGCACATCGTCCTTCCCGCGGCCCAGGCTGACGGCGAGCTCTCCGACGCCGACCTCGAGGCGGTTGCCGGTGGCGGCGTGAAGATGGACGACGCGACCTGCTCGAGCGGCATGCTCAACACGGTCATCGCGGTCGAGGCTTCGCTCTTCTGATCGAGCCCACCTTCAGGCACCGCGGGCGTTCCGCGGTGCCTGCCCCGGCCCCGGGCAGGGGCGCTGTATCGAGACTCAACTCAAACTCAAACCGAAGAATTCAGGAGACAAGACATGAACATCACCCGTGGCGAGATGCGTGACCTGCTGGCCAAGTTTTCGACCGAGAACGCCGACTACCGTGCGGCGATCGTGAACGACCCGAAGAAGGTCATCGAGGCCCAGTTCCAGCTGAACGTGCCCGAGGGCGTGACGCTGAAGGTGGTCGAGGACTCCGCCGACACGATCAACATCGTGCTTCCCGCGGCCCAGGCCGACGGTGAGCTCTCCGACGCCGACCTCGAGGCGGTTGCCGGTGGCGGCATCAAGATGGACGATGCCACCTGCCAGAGCGGCATGCTCAACACCGTCATCGCCGTCGAGGCGTCCCTCTTCTAAGAAGCGGGACGGTCCAAGACCGTGACGAGGGCGCCTCTTCGGAGGCGCCCTTTTGCGTTCTGGGGCCCGGCGTCCGAGGCCGGGAAGCTCGGCTCCGACCCGTCCCTGAGGCCGTGCGCTGGGCTTCGTTGTCGTGGAGGGCTAACGACCCGGCATGACCAGCGGGTCGATCGGGACGCTGAGCTGCACCGTCTTGCGCTTCGGCACGTAGCAGACGGTCTCGCTGCACGCCTGGAAGACCACCTCGATCGGCAGCTCGATCTCCGTGGGCTTCTCCTGGATCGGCCAGTTCAGAATCTCCGAGTTGAGCAGCACGGGAATCGCGACGTCGGTGGTGCCCTCGTACACGCTCAGCGTGACGCCCAGCTTGGGGAACTCGTGCGGCTTCGTCTCCGGATAGACCGGCTCGCCGATCCGTACGCCCTTGGTGGGCGGGATGTGCGCCGTGGAGGCGATGAAACCCTCGGGGAGCGGCTCGCCATAGATGTGGAAGCCCTCGGCCACCTCGAAGCGCACGTACACGGTGCTCTCGTACTCGAACTTGAGCGACTCGTCGGCCAGGAAGGCGGACACCTTCACGTGGTCGTCGCCGAGCTGCGCCGTCGGCACCTCGTGGCTGCTCAGAATGCGGCCGATCGCGGAGTTGCGGATGGTGCCGGCGGAGGTGCGGGTTGCGTAGTGGCGGTGGAAGAACTTCTCGGTGACGACTCCGTTCTCGTCGGTGACGTACACGCCCGGGAACGGGACGCCGTAGAAGCCGCGCTCGGTCGCGCGGTTGAGGACGGGATTGTCGGGCTCGATGGTGGTGTTCAAGATTCCGAACGACTTGATGACGGCGGAGTCGACGTCGGAGAGCAGGTCGTACGTGACGCCGTGCCCGTCTGCGAACTGCTTCAGGTGCTTCTGCGCGTCATAGCTGACGCCGTACACCTTGATGTTCTCGGTTTCGAAGAGATCCAGGTTTTCTTGCAGCTCGACCAGCTGCGTGCGGCAGTACGGTCACCACACCGCCGAGCGGTAGAACACGACGATCGACTTCGAGTTGCCGCGGTCGGCGTGGTAGTCGACCATCTCGCCGTTCTGGTTCGGCAGCGAGAACTCCGGTAGGCGCTCGCCGATGTCGGGCCCCGTAGGGAACTCCTGGCTCGCCGGATACCTGCGCCCTGGGTGGTCGACAGGGATCGGGACCGTGATGCCGAGGTCGTCGGTGCGTGCGCCCTCGGGAAGGGTCTCGTGTGCTCCCTTCACCTTCTCCGGAGCCTGTGCGGCGGCAGAGGCAGCCAGGCCGAAGGCGAGAAGGACGGGAGTTGCCCAGAGGATGTGGAGTCTGCGCATCTTGGTCTCCGCAGAAGTGATGGGATCCGGCGAGCCTAGCAGGGGCGCGTCTCAGGGCCTCGAGCGCGGCGTTGGTGGGCACGAGAGCGCATCGGAGCGTGTCCGCCCGACGCGATGCCGAGCGGACAAGGGGGCCGAGCGGACCGCCGAGCAACTAGCGGTCGCCGGAGCTCGCCTCGGCGCCTCCGCCCTTCGGCCGCACGTACTGCTCCAGCCACTGCTCCTGTTCCCACAACATGTGCAGCAGCGACTCGCGCGCGCGGTAGCCGTGGCTCTCCAGCGGCAACATCACGAGGCGCGCCGTGGCTCCGTGGCCCTTGAGCGCTGCGTAGTAGCGCTCGCTCTGGATGGGGAACGTGCCGGAGTTGTTGTCGACCGCGCCGTGGATCAGGAGGATCGGCTCGTTCACCTTCTGCGCGTGCATGAAGGGAGACATCGCAAAGTAGATCTCCGGGGCCTCCCAGTAGGAGCGCTCTTCGGCCTGAAAGCCGAAGGGCGTCAGAGTGCGGTTGTACGCACCGCTCCGCGCGATTCCCGCGGCGAAGAGGTCGGAGTGCGACAGCAGGTTGGCGGTCATGAAGGCGCCGTAGGAGTGGCCACCGATGGCGATGCGGCCGGGCGCGGTGACGCCGCGACGCACCACCTCGTCCACGGCGGCCTTTGCGCTCGCCACGAGCTGCTCGACGTACGTGTCGTTGGGCTCCGCGTCGCCTTCGCCCACGATCGGCATGGCCGGGTTGTCGAGCACCGCGTAGCCGCGGGTCAGCCACACCAGCGTCGACCAGTAGTTCACGCGATCGAAGCGGAACTTCGAGCCGCGCACCTGGCTCGCGGCCGACGCGCTCTTGAACTCGCGAGGGTAGGCCCACATCAACATCGGCAGCGGACCCTGCGCGGGGTCGTACCCTGGTGGCAGGTAGAGGGTGCCGGTCAGCTCGACGCCGTCGGCACGGTCGTAGCGGATGATCTCCTTGCTGTAGCCGCGCACGGCGGGAGTCGGGTCGGCGAAGCGTGTGACCTGCCGCTCCCCTTCGAGCTTGCCGTCCCGCATGTCCGCGATGAAGTAGTTCGGCGGATCGGTGGGCGACTCCTTGCTGAACACCAGCTGCGTTCCCGACCCGGTGGCCACGACGTTGGCGGGGCGCTCGAAGTAGGGGTCGCGGGACCGGAAAAGGCGCGTGGTCTCGAGTGTCTCGAGGTCGAGCTCGTCGAGGAATGGGCGGTCGCCTTCCGGGGAGGCGCCGCTACCGCTCAACAGAACGGTGCCCGGACGCACTCCCTGCTGCAGCACCCGGCGGCCGGCCTCGTTCGAGACCATCAAGGGCCGACCGGGGTCGCCGTAGCGGTCTTCCGTGGAGCGATCGAACACGAGCCGCGGCTCGCCCGGGCTCTGCGGATCCGTGAACAGACGCCACGTGCGCGTCTGACGTGTCTTCCACCACTGCTCCTGCAGGAGTGCGATGCCGTCTTCGCCCCACAGGGTGCCGGCGTATCGGAGCTTGCTGCGGAAGAGCTCCGTCGGCTCGCCGTCGAAAGGAGCCGCCAACGTGACGACGCGGTCTCGCTCCGGTGCCTCCTTGCCGGCGTCGCCGCCGTCGAGCGCTTCGACCCACGTGAGTGCCGCACTCTGGTCGGGGCGCCACTGGATCTGACGCGGGCCGGTCGCGACGCTGCCGAAGGCCATGGGAACACCCTCCTGGAGGGGGACGTCGGCCACCGTCGCAACGAGGGTACCGTCGCGGGTCCACACCTCGCTGCGCAACGGAAAGCGGAAGCGCGGGACGCGATAGGAGAAGGGGCGGTGGTGGCTCTCGACGAGGACGTACCTGCCGTCGGGCGAAGCGTCGACGTACGCCACGAGCTGTGGGTCGCCCAGTGGCGTGACCTTTCCTGCGAGGTCGACCGTGGCGATCTGCGACGTGAAGTAGTGCTCGTAGAGCGCTTCGTCGTGGGCGTCTTCCAGCAGGTCCTGATAGGTCCGCGCCGGGGCCGCGTCGCCGAGACTCTCCTGAATGATCGGGCCGATCGGCACCTGGCTCCGCTCCGGCGCAGCGCCGGCGCCTCGCGGCACGAGGGTGACGAGAAGACCGCTCGAGTCGGGCAGCCAACGGGGAGAGGTGCCGGCCGTCAGGTTGAGCCGCACCTCGGCGAGCCTTCGTGCCGTGGCGCTCTCGAGATCCACCACCCAGGGGCGCAGAGCATCGCCTTCGAGCACTGCGACGGAAAGCGACTTGCCGTCCGGCGACCAGCTCGGTGAGTACAGACGAGCGTCCCGGGGCAGGCCCGTCACATCGCGGGAGCGGCCGCTGGCGATGTCGACCACCGCGAGCCCGGACGCGGGTCGGCTGCGGCTAGGGCCGAAAATCCTGGGCCGGATCCGACTGCCGGCGAGCCTCAGCTCGGGCTCGGCGAGCTCGGCGATCGAAGGTAGCGCGGGGATCGTCACCAGGAGCAGCTGCTTCTGGTCGGGGCTGAGCTGCGTGATGGGCAGATTTGGCGCGTCGACGATCTGGGCCAGCTCGGGTGACGGCACCTTGTAGGGCTCCTGCGCGAGGCTCGCAGAGCCGACGAGGAGCGCGGAGAGCCACAGCGCGAGCAGGGCGCGCGGGAAACGGGTGGTCGAACGGTTCATGGAGAGGCCTCCTTGCCCCTCGACGGTAGCACCGCTCGAAGGTTCGAACGCCCGAGGGACCACTTCAGTCGAGTCCGATGTCGTAGGCCGCGATCTCGCGGCCGTTGCGCACCACGAGGGTCGTGCCGGCGAGAGCGGGGTGGTTCCAGGTCTTGCCGGAGAGTGCCTGGATCCGCCCGAGCTCACGGAACGCCTCGGGCTCTGCGGCGACCAGCGCGAGCTCGCCGCGCTCCGACACCACGAGGAGCAGCTCCTGGTCCTCGAAGAGGAGGAGCTGGCCGTGGCCGAAGCGGCCGCCCTTCCAGCGCCTCTCTCCGGTCTCGAGATCGACGCAGGCCAGGATGCTCCCGTCGAAGCCGTAGGCATGTCCGCGGTGCACCACGAAGTCGTTGAAGTTCGGTTTCAACCTGGAGGAGGTCCAGACCTCGGTGCTGGACCACGTGTCGCCGCGCCGCTCGACGTGCAGGCGTCGGACGCCTTTGCCTTCGCCGGCGCTCACGAGGAGTGCATGCGTGCCGAGCACCGCGGGCTGAACGAGGCTCGACCCCGACCACTCGTGCCGCCACAGCGTTCGGCCGGTGACGGGATCGACGCCAAGTGCCCCCCGGTGGTCCAGCTGGACGATCTGCGGCGTCCCGGCCAGCACCGCGTAGGTGGGAGAGCTGTAGCTGGCCCCGCCGTCTTCACCGCGCCAGGCGACGTCGCCAGACTCTCGGTCGTAGGCGACGAGGCGACCCGACGCCGCGACGAACACCTTGCCCTCGGCGACCCAGGGTGAGCCGGCGAAGCCCCACACGGGGACTCCCATGTCGGCGTCTCTCTTCAGGTCTCGACGCCAAAGGGTGGTGCCCGTAGCTGCGTCCAGCGCGTGCACGAGCCCGGTCGCGCCGACGCTGTAGAGGACCCCTCGATCGACGGCAGGCGTGGCGCGTGGCCCTGGACCACCCATCGCTTCGAAGAAGCGCTCCTCCTCTTCGTGCTGCCAGACCAGCTCCCCGGTTGCGAGGCTGCGACAACTCGTGATCTCCAGCTCCTCCCGCTGCTCCAGCGTGTACACGCAGTTGCCCGAGATCGCGAGCGACGACCAGCCGGCTCCGATCGGGTGACGCCAAAGGAGGCGGGGTGGGCTCTGGCCCCATTGGGTGCGGATCAGCGCACCGCGCACGACGCCGTTGCGCTCTGGCCCGCGGAAGCCGGGCCAGGCGGCCGCGTCGCTCGCCGGCTGGGGCGCCTCGGCCGGCATGGGAGTGTCCTGCAGCAGCCGCTCGTCCGAGCTCGTGCGCCACCGCCAGTCGAAGACGAACGAGTGGTCGCCCTGGAGGCCTTCGAGGCGGAGCAGCGTCCAGGGGAGGCACGCCAGCGCGAGGGTCGCTCCCGCCGCGAGGGCCACCGCGCCGTGCGGCAGCCTCACCCGGAGTGCGGTCCATGCGAACCCCACCAGCGCCGTGAGCGGGAGCCCGTAGAACAGGAACCACATCAGGCCCATCGACGGATGGTTGAGCAGCCACGTCAAGGCAAGGGCTCCGGCTCCGATCACGAGGCCTCGCCCACGGCGCGGCCAACTGCCCTGGCGCGCGAGCAGCCACCAGGCTGCCAGGGCGACGCAACAGGCAAGCGAGCCGAGAATGGCCACTCCGAAGCCCTCGAACCCGGGTGCGAGCCACGGCACGAGGAACCGAAACCCCGCGAGGAGCAGGGCGAGCACCGCCCCGATGCGCAGAGCCCCGGGGCGGAGGAGCAGAAGGGGTGATGGGGCGCCGGGTGTGGCAGGGAGGTGTGTCATGGAACGAAGGTCCCTACGGGCGCGGGGCGGCGTTCGTTTCGGGCCGCCTGCTCCTTTCGAGCGACCAATGTGAAACATTTAACTAGTAGACTAGTACAATGGTTGTCTAGTACATTGTTTCAATGCAGATTCCGCTCAGCATCAACCGGACCACCTCGGCGCCGGTCTATGTCCAGCTCACGGAGCAGATCCGGCTCCTCGTCCACAGGGGCGAGCTCAAGCCGGGGGACTCGATGCCCACGGTGCGCAGCCTCGCGGTGCATCTCGGAATCAACGCGAACACCGTCGCGCGCGTGTACCGCGATCTGCAGCAGGAGGGCCTGTTGCGGCTCGAGCGCGGCGTCGGCACGTTCGTGGAGAAACCCCACCAGAAGACTCTCGACCAGAGGGATTTCCAGCGCATCGAGCGCCGGGCACGGGAGCTCGTGCAGCAGTGCAGCGACGCGGGCTTCACGCGTCGCGAGCTCTCCGAGCTGATCACGAGTCTTTGGAAGGAGAAACCCGATGAGAGGTAGCTTCAACGTCATCACGCTCTACATTGCGATTGCCACGGTCGTCGTTGCGACCGCGGTCTTCTTTCTCACGGGTGGCCTCTTCAACCCGATGAGCCTGGCGCTCGCGATGACCCTCCTGCTCGGAGGGTTGTACCTGTCGCTTTC
The DNA here is from genome assembly GCA_965223385.1 of Candidatus Multivoraceae bacterium. Classification (GTDB taxonomy): domain Bacteria; phylum Acidobacteriota; class Thermoanaerobaculia; order Multivoradales; family Multivoraceae; genus JBCCLJ01. Next base: position 538,196 of record CBDCWR010000006.1, read on the forward strand.
GCCGCGCCTGATGCGCGAGTGGGACCGGGGTGTGCTGCTGCGGCTCGGCCGGTTCAACCGCATCCTCGAGCCCGGCATCTCGTGGGTCTTCCCGGGGATCGACCGCGTGGCGTCTCTGGTCGACATGCGCGTCCGTTCGACGCCGTTCTCGGCAGAGAAGACGCTCACCAAGGACACGGTGCCGGTGAACGTGGACGCCGTGCTCTTCTGGGTGGTCACCGACGCCAAGCGCTCCATCACCGAAGTGCAGGACTACGTGTCCACGGTGAGCTGGGCGGCGCAGACCACGTTGCGAGACGTGATCGGCCAGACCGAGCTGACGCGCATGATCTCGGACCGGGAGGAGATCGATCGCCAGCTCCAGGAGATCATCGACGCGAAGACCACCGACTGGGGCGTCACGGTGCAGTCGGTGGAGATCCGCGACGTCAAGATCCCCGGTGGCCTCGAAGACGCCATGAGTCGCAAGGCGCAGGCCGATCGGGAGCGCGAGGCGCGCCTCATCCTGGCGGAGACCGAGTTCCAGGTGGCGGAGGAGATGCATCGCGCGTCCGAGGTCTATCAGGACGATCCGACGGCGCTGCAGATCCGCGCGATGAACATGACGTACGAGTCGATCAAGGAGCGCGGGGCACTGATGGTCGTGCCGACCGACATGGTCAGCTCGATGGGCGGAATGATGGGTATGGCCGCCGCGAGCTTCGAGGGCCCGGGTCGCAGGAACGTGCCCGAGGTCGCCTCCGGATCGTAGGAGCCTCGCCGTGTGGGGTATTTCGCAGAAGGCACTGCACAGGACGACCCTCGATCTGCACGAGGGGCGAATTCACCGCGGCAGCCTGTTTCCGTTCTTCGACGACGAAGGCGTGGTGCGCCGCATCATGGTGGTGACACCCGACAGCGGGAAGATCGCGCTGATCGTGCCGGAGGAGCTCCGGCGCAAGGTGTCGCAGCTGCGGGCGAAACAGATCGAAGGCACGTGGAGCGGCTTGCAGGGCGCCGACCGGAGTGCCGCCGAGGGTGTGGCGTCCCTCTGGCACTTCGACCCTTGGTGGGTGCTCGGAGAAGATCGTTTCCACGGGCATCCCGGCGTCCCCCCGCTCAAGGGCACCAACATCCCCGGCATCAGCGAGGAGATCACTGCGATCCGCTTCAGCCCTGATCTGCGCCGGGTTCGCTTCGTCGGAACGGGGACGGGCGAGAAGTTCGAGTACAAGGCCTTCGATCCGGAGGTCTTCCGCGAGCTCTCCGCGCAGAGAGGCTCGGTGCAGGCCCCTGTGCGAAAGGCACGTCGAGCGGAGTGGGTGCTCCGCCCGTTCTGGGAGCGCGCCTGACCTCGCGGCCTCGGTAGACTGGGGGTTCCTTCCGTCCCACGCCGCGCCCCGCGGGCGCCTGGAGGCTGCCGATGACGTCCGAAGCGCACCACTCGCCGCCCCTCACGCGCGAGCAGCATGAGGCCAGCATGCAGGCCTATAGCGACGCGGGCCTCCAGCTGGCGCGAGAGATCGGCAACCGCGGCCCGCTCGAGCTCACCGCGGACGGCAAGCTCGCGCCGCACATTCTCGAGGCGTACTGGAAGCACGGCTTCTACGTGTTCGAAGGCGTCGTCGGTGCGGCCGAGCTCGAGGAGCTGCGCGCCGACGCGCAGGAGATGCTCGACCGCGCTCCGACGGGCCCCGACTCGGAGGTCGATGCCCAGGGACGGCCTGCGCTCGGCCTCGACTACGCGCGGCGCCCGTACCTCTTCACCAAACCGCTCGCCGATCCGTGGGGTGGCACGGAGCTGCTGGGTGGTCGTCACCCGACGCAGATGAATCAGCCTGAGCCCGAGCAGGACGCGCCGGAGCACGTGGTGTTCATCATGAGCAGCATGTGCCAGGCGATGCCCGCAGGGCTCCGCGTCTATGGCCATCCGGGCCTTCTCGCGGTGGCCGAGGCGATCAACGGCGAAGACTTCGTGCCGTACAACGACGCGATCTTCGTCAAGCAGCCCGGGCTCGGCAGCTCCGTGTCGTGGCACCAGGATGGCGTCACCCACTGGGACTCGCCCGACTGGGACGAGGGTATCCACGGCTTCAACTTCCAGGTGCAGCTCTACGAGTCGACTCCGGGCAACTGCTTGTGGGTGGTTCCGGGAACACACAAGCTCGGCAAGATCGACATCAAGGCGCTCGTGGAGGAGAACGGTGGCAGCGAGCAGCTGCCGGGAGCGATGCCGCTCACCTGCCAGGGGGGCGACGTGACCATCGTCAACCGACAGACCCTGCACGGGTCGTTCGCCAACAGCTCGCCACATCTGCGCATCTCCCTCACCTTCGGCTTCCATCGACGCTCCTCGGTGGAGGGGCAGAAGGGGGCGCTGGGCATCCAGTCGGAGTCGCTGACCTACGACGCGAAGCGCATCTTCGACCGCTCGGCCGTCGTGGCGGTGGCCATCGACGCACGGCAGCAGAAGTACCCCGACGAACGGCGCTTCGAGTACAAGCCGTTTGCCGGTCTGGAAGCGGACTTCTCCTACAACGACGAGACCCGCCAGCGGGTCCTCCGCGACTACACGCTCAACGACCTCGCGATCTGAGGAGCTCCGATGCCAGGACCACTCGACGGCGTACGGGTCATCGATTTCACGACCATGATCGCGGGGCCGTACGGCACCATGATCCTGGGCGATCAAGGGGCCGACGTGATCAAGGTGGAGGCCCCGGCCCGCGCCGACCACGTGCGTCGCGCAGGGTACGGCCAGCGGCAGTTCTCGGCGGCGTTCCTCAACAACAATCGCAACAAGCGGTCGATCACGGTCGACGCGAAGACCGACGAGGGCCGCGCTCTGCTGCTCGAGCTCGTGGAGACCGCGGACGTCTTCGTGCAGAACTTCCGGCCCGGGGTGATGGCGCGCCTCGGCCTCGACTGGGACGACTGCCGCGCGGTGAACCCGCGTCTGATCTACGTCTCCATGAGCGGCTGGGGCGAGAACGGACCGTACGCGCACAAGCCCGTCTACGACCCGATCATCCAGGCACTCTCGGGCCTCACCTCCGTGCAGGGCGGCGGCGACGAGCTCCGGCCGCGCCTCATTCGCACCATCCTCCCCGACAAGCTCACCGGAACGACCGCCGCGCAGACCATTGCGGCGGCGCTGTTCGCCCGGGAGCGTTCCGGGGAGGGCCAGCACCTGCGGCTTTCCATGCTCGACTCCGTCATTGCGTTCATGTGGTCGTCGGACATGGGCGGGCAGACGTTCGTGGGCAAGGAGGTGAGCGTCGAGCGGGCGGCCACGTTCATCGACCTCATCTACGAGACGAAAAGCGGCTACATCAGCATCTCGGTGATGAGCGACGCGCAGTGGCAGGGGCTCTGTCGCGCGGTAGGCCATCCGGAGTGGCTGGAGGACGAGCGTTTCCAGACGCCCGCCGGGCGCGACCGCAATGCGAACGAGCGGCTCGAGCTCACGCAGTCGGCGCTGTTGACCAAGACGGCGGCCGAGTGGCTCGCCATCCTCGAAGAGGCCGGGGTGCCGTGTGCGCCCGTGCTCAAGCGGCACGAGATGGTGAAGCACCCGCAGGTGGAGGCGAGCGAGACGATCGTGGAGACGGAGCATCCGCTCGCCGGGCCGCTCCGCCAGGCGCGCACCCCGGGTCGCTTCGAAGGCACGCCGGCCGAGCTGCGCTACGGTGCGCCCGACCTGGGCGAGCACACGGCCGAGGTTCTCGCAGAGCTCGGCTACGAACCGACGCAGATCGAAGACCTCGCCGCGCGCGGTGTCGTGGGGGTCTCCTAGGAGCCGAGGACATGGCGCGCGAGTTCCAGCTCGGTGAGTGGACGGTGCGGCCCGAGGCCAACACCCTCTCCCGCGGTGGCGAGGAGCGTCGGCTCACGCCACGGGTGATGGACCTTCTCGTCTACTTCGCCCGCAACCCGGGTGAGGTTCTCGCGGCCGATCGCATCATCGGCGCGGTATGGCCCGAGCAGTTCGTGGGCGACCATGCACTGCTGAGTGCGGTGTCATCTCTGCGCAAGGCGCTCGACGACCAACCGAAGCGGCCCCGCTTCGTGGAGACCATCGCCAAGCGGGGCTACAGGTTCGTGGGAACGAGCTCGATGCAGCGACATTCGATCGCAGTCCTTCCTCTTCGCAGTGTGGAGGCGACGGGCGGGCACGACGACTACTTCGCGGACGGCATGACGGAGGCGCTGATTGCGGCACTCGGTCGTGCCCGGGGAGTTGGTGTCATCTCTCGCCAGTCGGTGATGGCCCTGCGCGGGAGTCACCAGCCCATGCGGGAGATCGCGGCGCAGCTGGGAGTGGACCTGGTGGTCGAAGGGTCGGCCCTCCTCGCGGGCGAGCAGGTGCGTGTCACGGTGCAGCTCGTGGACGCGGAGCGCGACCTGCAGCTCTGGTCCGAGAGCTACGAAGGGGATCTCGAGGACGTGCTCGGCCTCCAGAGCCGGATTGCCGCCGAGATCCTGCGCGAGATCTCCGAGCGACTGGGAGTGACCACGACCGAGGATGCGCCGGCGACCGCGAGGACCGTCGACCCTCGCGCCATGGTGGCGTACCTCAGGGGTCGTTTCCACTACTGGAAGTTCGCGCCGGAGCACCTCGAGAAGGCGCTGGAGTACTTTCGCGAGGCTGTCCGGATCGACCCCGACTTCGCGTCGGCTCACGCCGGCCTCGGAGACACGTGGGGTGCCCTCGCCTACTGGGGACCACTGCCGGCGTCCGAAGTGGCCGACAAGACCCTGGCTGCGGCGCGTCGCGCGGTGGAGTTGGATGCCAGCGACTGCGAAGCCCACGTCGTGCTGGGAGCGCACCACCTCCACGTGAGGCGTGACTGGAAGACCGCGGAGGCGGAGCTCCTCGAAGCGATCTCGCTGAATCCGAGCTCCGCCGACGCGCGCAGCCGCTACGCGCTGCTGCTGGCGGCGCTGCGACGGCCCGAGATCGTAGGCCAGTTGGACGAGGCGTACCGCCTGGATCCTCTCAACCCGGCTGTGCTCCTCATTCGAGCCATGTGGCACGGCACGCGGGCGGAGTACGAGCTCGCCCGAACGGTGCTCGCCTTGCTGCTCGAAATCGAGCCTCGGCATCCACCCGGTCTCGTGGTGCGAGCCGACCTCCACTGGCTTCAGGAGACGGAGCAAGCGCTGGAGGCGGAGTGCGACGCCTGCGCCGGCGATCCCGACCTCCAAGCCGTGCTCCGGCCGACAGCCGCCCGGGTGGAGATGGCCGAAGCTCGCGGCGCCATGGCTCGAGGCGCAGCACTCCTGGTCGAGAGGGGGCGGGAACGTCACGTGCAGCCCCAGCAGATCGCCCGGTTGCTGACGCACGCCGGGCATCACGATGAAGCACTGGGCTGGCTGGAGCGTGCGGTGGCCGACGAGAACTTCCTGCAGGTGGAGATGCTGCGGCTCAGTCCCTCGTGGAACGAGCTGCGCCGACATCCCCGGTTCCTCGCGCTGGAGGAGCGTCTGGGTCTCCCCTCGTAGGCGTCGCGTACGTCTGCCCGCGGGAGCTGCCGGCCCAGCACCGTTCCTGGAGCCTGGCAGCGCCTGCCAGGTTTCTCCCAGGTCGCCGTGAGGACGGCGCCGGCTCCTGCCTCCTAACTTGAGCTCGAGCGTCGGGACACCACCCGTCGCCGACCCAACAGCCCAGGAGGCAACCATGACGACTCTCTTGCGAACCAGCATCCTTCTCACACTGGCACTGGCGCTTTCCGGCGGGGCAGCGGTGCAGGCGCAGCTTCAGCGATCGGACGCGGCGGCGCACCGGGTGCCGGGCACCTGGTACCTGGCGCTCGACGCCGCGCCGTTTGGCCTCCCACCCGGGACCAATCTGCCCGGCCTGGCGCAGTTCCACAGCGACCGCACGTTCCGTATCGTCGACGGCGGCGACTTCGGCGGACTGCCGTTCATGGCCGTCGACAGCACGATGGTCGGAGTGTGGCGTCCGCTGGGTGGGGGACGCATCCTGGCCGTGGGTCTCTTTCTGCAGGGAGACGCCATGAGCGGCGAGGTGCAGTCCTGGCAGCGGGTCGAGCTCGAGCTCGAGGCGCAGGGGCGCAACTCGCTTCGAGGAAAGGTCAACGTCTATGCGCTGCCCTGCGACCTCCCGGCGCCCTTCCCGGTCTTCGGCTGCCCTTCACCCGTGGCGGGAGACGGCTTCCAGGCGTTGCCGCCGTTCGACATTCCCGTCGCGCTCGAGCGCCTGCGTGCCCGGCGCGTGAGCGAGTAGCTCTCGGGGCGATCGCGAACCGGTCGCACGGCACCGAGGCCGGAGCCCGACCGGCCCGACCCCTGGGCGAGCCCTCGGCCGCGTCGAAGGCTCGCCCTCGCTCGATCGTCGTCGCATAGAAGGCGTTGATGTCGCCGATGCTGGCGAAGCGACCGCTGGGAAGACTGGTCGGGCCAACCCAGATGGATCAGCTCTCCGGCTTCACCCAGATCGGCGACGTCCACGCCATCTCGTGGATCACGCTCGGGTACGAGCCGTCGGTGCACACCGGCGGGCGCTCGCCCTCCGGGATGCGCTGGCAGTCGTAGACGCTCCAGCGCACGCTCGGGTTCTCGACCACCCGGAGGTAGTAGTACGCGTGCTGCGCCGGGTCGAAGTCGGGATCGCGCACCACCGCACACAGCGAGTCGTGGCCAGGCCCGGAGCGCTCGCCCGTCACCGGGTCGACCGTGGCACCGTTGTCCGCCGAGCCCGCGACGGTGGTGACCTTCGTGTGCCCCTGACCGCCTTGGTCGACCCAGCCTTTGATCAGCTGGAGCTGCTGCAGCTGCTCCGCGCCGTCGGCTGGGTCGCGGGTGGCGAACGCGACGAAGGCTGGGCCGTCGGTCTGATCGGTCGGAGCGCTGAGGTCTCCCCCCATCGGCACGCCACCGGCGTACGCCTGCTCGATCATGTCCGCCTGCTCGCAGAGGTCGTCCGCGTAGCCCCAGCCGGCGAAGAAGCGCGGCTGGATGCGCGGGCCGGAAGTGCCGAACACCTCGCGCCGCTTCATGGCGCCCCAGATGGAGTTGCGCGTGTTCTGGTCGGCCCACACGCCGGCCAGGCCACCGGGGTTGCCGTCGATGCCGCTCGTGAGCAGGCCCGGTTGCAGCCTCTCCTGCGGCGTCGACTCCACCGACACGGCGCCCTGCCAGTCGTTCTCCGCCACGGCGCCCGGCGTGGCGGTGTGCGTGTCGGTCGATGCGATCACGCCGAGCTTGACCGGGTTGGCGCCGATCTCGATCTCCTCCTCGAGGCCCTGCACGAGCCCGGAGCGCAGGTAGTCGGAGCGGTGCACGCAGCCGGCGCCCACCATGCCGCGCTCGCCGACCTCACCGTCGGCGCACTCGCCGGTCACCGACGTCTCCTGGCCGAGGATCTGCTGCGTTCCGTCCTGCTGCGCGACCACGGCGTACGTCTCCTCGCGCCCGATCACGCGCACCGCTTCGATGTCGCACAGCTCGTCGGGCTCTCCGAACACGCTCGACAGCCCGTTGATGCACTCCGAGCCGCCCTTGTGCTGGAAGATCTCCATGATCGGCTCGCGGTCCATGCGCTTCTCGGCGTAGGCACGCCGGTTCTCCGGCGTCGGATCGATGCCGCGGTAGGGTGCCATGCGCCCGTTCGCCAGGTTGGAGTTGTGCGGGATGGTCAGGTAGTCGCAGCCACCGTCTTCGGTGCAGGCCAGATCGAGCTGCTCCCAGAGCTTGCTGTCGATGGGTGCCTCGACGTACGAGACGGGCAGTGCCGGGACGTTCTCGTCGCGGAAGATGACGTTGCGGTGGTAGTTGGAGACCCCCGGGGTGCCGGTGTACTCGTAGCCGACGAAGCTCGTGAAGCTGCAGTCGTCGCTCGTGTCGTTCGCCGCCTCGGCGGCGCGCACGATCTCCTGCCAGGGGCTCGCGGCGAACTCGCGGCAGAGGGCACCGTCTTCCCCGCACACGTCGGCGACGCGCTGCGGCTGCTCGGTTGTGATGGTGGCCGACAGCATGGTCATGCCCTGGCGCTCGCTGACCCGGGTCGCGGTGCAGAACGCAGAGTCGTAGCGCGGGGAGTCGGGCTCGCGGCAGAGCCTCCGCTCGCCGAGGAACTCGCCGTGGTCCGTGACCGCCACGAAGTCGAGCGGGCGGTCGATCTGGATCGTCCCGGTCGGCTGGCCGTCGTCGCCGATGGGGAAGAAGGGGATGGGCTCGCCCTTCGCGAAGCGGTACGCGTCTTCGGGCGTCGCACCCGTGCTGTTGGCCGCGGCGTCGAACGAGAAGCTCGTGTGCACGTGAAGGTCGCCGAAGAGCGCCTGACGGGTCGCAATGGCGTTGCGACACGTGCGCTCGTCGCCCGTGTCAGCTGTTGCAGCGGTGCCGTCCGACTCGCCGGAGGGCGCGCAGCTCGTCAGAGCGACGCCGACGGCGAGTGCGACGACGAGGGTGCGCGATCGGTGCTTCATCATGGGGACGCTCCTCTTGGGCGGCCGTGCTCGCTTGCAGGCGACGCTCGTGGCGGTCGGCACGCGCGGGCTCATGCGGGGGAGTTGGCATTCTGCCAGCTGCACCGACACGGCGGTACTCTGCACGGGGAGACTCCGGCGCCCCGGTAGCATCCGGCCTCCGGGGTCGCGCCTTCGCGACCGACCGACACACTCAGGACATGCGAGCGCGGCTCCGCTCTCCGGAGGCGCCTCGGAGGGACAGGCGATGCAGATCGAGACCGGAACCGAAGAGCTTCTCTGTGAGATCGAAGACCGCGTCGCGACCGTGACCCTCAACCGGCCGCACAAGCGCAACTCGCTGAGCGACCACCTGACGCCCGCCCTGCGCGAGATCCTCCTCGTGCTGGAGGAGCGTCGCGACGTGGGCTGCGTCATGCTGACGGGCGCGGGGGAGGCCTTCTGCTCGGGCGGTGACGTGAGCGGCATGGGTGCCCGACATCACGGAGAGGAAGACGCTCCCCCTCCGAAAACGATCGACGAGCGCGTCTCGGAGCTCATCCGCAAGCAGGAGGCGCTGACGTTGCGGCTGTACGAGCTCGCGAAGCCGACCGTTGCCGCCTTGCCGGGCCCCGCCGCTGGCGCCGGCATGAGCATCGCGCTGGCGTGCGACATGCGTGTGGCGTCGCGCACGGCGTTCCTCCTCACGGCGTTCGCCAACATCGGTCTGTCCGGCGACTACGGGTCGAGCTGGTTTCTGAACCGTCTGGTGGGTCAGGCCAAGGCGAAAGAGATCATGTTCCTGCCGGAGCGTCTTCCGGCGGAGGAGTGCGAGCGCCTCGGCCTGGTGAATGCCGTGTTCGAGCCGGAGGAGTTCCGCGAGAAGTCGTTCGAGTACGCGCGCCGCCTCGCGCACGGCCCCACCGTGGCGCTCAGCCGCATGAAGCGCAACCTGAACCGTGGCGCCCTGCAGGGGCTGCGCGAGTCGCTGGCGCTCGAGGCCGAGCACATGGTGATGAGCTTCCAGACCGACGACGCGAAAGAGGCGATCCGCGCCTTCATGGAGAAGCGCTCCCCAGAGTTCAAGGGCCGCTAGCCCCCACGGCTCGATCGGATCTTCGCGCCGCCCGCGCGGTGTCTTCATGCGCTGGTGCGCTGCGCGACGCCACGATGGGGCGTCGTCCGACAGGACACGTCGACCGGTGCCCGACAGCGTGGCGCGCGCGGATTGCTACACTTGCCTATTGCGAAGGGTCGATTCATCGGCCCTACGACGGTTGGTTGTTGCCCACTCCGCGCTCGCGCGGGGCCTGTTTGGAGGTTCTCCTCATGTTCTTTGCCGTTGTCAGCAAGAAGGGCGGTGTCGGGAAGACGACGACCGCCGTCAATCTCGCCGCGGCACTGGCGGCGCATGGCCGCCGGACGCTCCTCGTCGATGTCGACCCCCAGGCGTCCGCGTCGCTGTCGCTCGGTGTACCCCGAGAGCAGCTCGGGCCGTCGGCCGCGGATCTCCTGCTCGGCGAAGGTGAGGTCGAGACCCTGGCGCGGCCGACCGAGCGCGACGGGCTGTACCTCCTCACGAGCTCGGCGGACCTCGCCTATGCCGACCGCGAGCTCTCTACGCTGCGGCGGCCGGTCGTCCGCCTTCGCGAGAGAATGGAGCCAGCGCGCGAGCTCTACGACTTCGTGGTGTTCGACTGCCCCCCGGGGCTCACCATGTTGCCGATGTCGGCACTGGTCGCGTCCGACGCCTTTCTGGTGCCGAGTACCCCGCACTTCCTCGCCATCGAGGGTCTGCGCAACTTCCTGCAGGGTGTGAGTCGGCTCGGGCTGCGGTACGGCCAGCGCCTTCCCTGTCTCGGCATCGTGCTCACGTCGGTCGACTACCGCACCAACGTCACGCGCAACAACGTGAAGCGCGTGCGCGAAGAGTTCGGCGACAAGGTGTTTGCGGTGGAGGTGCGGGTGGCGACGAAGGTGGCCGAATCTCCTTCGATGGGACAGACCATCTTCGAGTACGCCCCGGGTACCCCGGCCTGTGTGTCGTTCGAGAACCTGGGAGAAGAGCTGCTTCTGCGGTCGGCTCGTCTCCTGCAGGCCCGCCGCGACATCGCGCCAGGCGTGGAGGCGACGTCCGAGGCTCTGCCCGACAACGTGCACCGGCACCCTTCGAGTGAAGACGCGGCGGCGGATCAGGAGGCAAAAGGGGAGCCGGAGCCGTCTGCAGAGAGCCGCTCCGAAGCGGAGCCGGAGCGCGCGGCGTCACGTCCGACCTGGCTTCCCGGTCTGTTCTACGGTCGGCGCTCGAGCTAGCTGGCGACCGCTACCAGTTCTCGACCCAGGGCCGGAGGATCACTTCGAACGCCCAGGTCGACCGGTGCTGCCGATGCAGCTGCAGGTAGACGTCGGCGATCCGGTCGGGATCGGCCATGTTGTCGTCTTTCGTTTCGCCCGCAAGCCGGTGGCTGCGCGTGCCGTCCTCCTGCGTCCAGCCGATGGCTGCGTCGATCGGGACGTGGGCGACGTGGACCCCCTGGGGCATGAGCTCGCGCGCCATGCTCTGGGCGAGACCCGACTTGCCGTGCGACGAGATCGCGAACGCGCCGCTGTTCGGGTAGCCCTTGAAGGCGGCGCTCGCGTTGGTGAAGAGGATCGTGCCGCGCAGGCCGTTCTCGTCGGGCTCCTGCGCCAGCATCGAGCGTGCCGCCTGTTGGCCCACGAGGAAGGCGCTGAAGGCCGAGTTGTGGAGGACGCTGAGCGCTATCTTTGGGTCGGCCTCGGTGATGCTCTTGCGGAAGATCTCAGGAGAGCGGCCGTCGATGTTGTGCACCACGAGCTTGGGCGCGCCGAGCTCCTCGGTGACGGTGGCGAAGAGCGCTTCCACGCTCGCCGGATCGGCCGCGTCGCACGCGAGGCTCCGCACGTTGTGGTCGGCTGCGAGCTTCTGCAGCACCGACTTGTCCGGGTTGCGCGCGGCCACAGCCACTTGCATGCCCTCGCGTGAGAACAGGCGGGCGCAGGATGCACTGATCCCGGGCCCGCCGCCGACGATCAGGGCGACTTCTCTCATCTCGTGCCTCCTCGGACGGTCGGTGAGGGAGGGCGCCTCGGTCAGGCGGCGCTGGTCTTGCCGGGTGCGGCCTTCTCGACGACAGGGTTCTCGAAGACGAGCGCGCCGTCGTCCAGTGGCGTGTCCACCAGCGAGTCCTTCTCCTGGTAGTAGTCCTGGATGTTGGTCCAGGGGCCCTGCTTGCCCTGCTTCGGCAGGCGGTGGGTGCCGCGACGCATGTAGCCGGGCGCAAAGTCCTCGGGGTCGATGAAGCCGGTGCCCGTCATGCCCTCGTCTTCGGGACGCAGGCGCGGGGTGACCTGCCGCACGCCGGTGTCGTCCATGTGCTTCAGCAGGCGGCACACGAAGCGCGCGATCATGTCGGAGCGCAGCGTCCACGACGAACGGATGTAGCCGAAGCTCCACGCCAGGTTGGGCATGTCGGAGATCATCATGCCCTTGTAGGTCCAGGTGTCGGGCACGGAGATGTGCTCGCCATCGACGGCAAACGAGATGTTGCCCAGGCCACACAGCTCGATGCCAGTGGCCGCCACGATGATGTCGGCGTCGAGGTGCTCGCCCGACGTCAGCTCGATCCCGTTCTCCGTGAACCTCTCGATGTGGTCGGTGACCATCGACGCCTTGCCACTCGCGATGGCCTTGAACATGTCGCCGTCGGGCAGGAGGCAGAGGCGCTCCTTCCAGGGCCCGTAGCTCGGGCGGAGGTGCTTGTCGTAGTCGAAGTCTTCGCCGAGGTCTTCGGCGGCCATCTCGAGCAGCTCGTCCACCACGGCCTCCGGCTCGGAGAACGCGCGCTCCGTGAACTCCTCGCCGAACGCCAGCGCCTTGCGCTTCTTCACGCCGTGGATCCACTCCTCCGGAACCTCGAGTGCGCGCAGATCCTGGATGGTCTCGTCCTCCTCCGAGTTGTCCATCGGCAGGTAGTACGAGGGCGAGCGCTGCAGCTGGATGACGTGCTCCACGTCCTCCGCAACCGCAGGAACGATAGTCGCGGCGGTGGCGCCGGAGCCGATGACCACCATCTTCTTGCCGCTGTAGTCGAGGTCTTCGGGCCACTTCTGCGGGTGAATGAGCGTGCCCTTGAAGTCGCCCTGCCCGGGAAAGTCGGGCTGATAGCCCGCCTCGTAGTTGTAGTAGCCCTGGCACATGAAGAGGAAGTTGCCGCTGTAGTGCTTCGGCGCACCGTCCACCGTGGTCTCGACCGTCCAGCGCGCGTCTTCGCTCGACCAGGCGGCGGTATCGACCCAGTGGTTGAAGTGGATGTGACGCTCCAGATCGTTCTCTTCCACCACCTCGTGGAGGTAGCGCATGATCTCCTCGGCGGTCGCGATGGGCTGGCCGAACCACGGCTTGAAGTCGTAGCCGAAGGTGTACAGGTCGCTGTCGGAACGGATGCCGGGGTACTTGAAGAGGTCCCAGGTGCCGCCGATCGAATCGCGCCCCTCGAGGATCGCGTACGTCTTGTCGGGGCACTCGCGCTGCAGGTGCACGCCGGCGCCGAGGCCGGAGATGCCGGCGCCAATGATGAGGACGTCGAAGTGCTCGGGAGTAGCTGCGCTCATGGGCCGACCTTCTTTCGTATCTCGGGGAGCGGTGGCACCGACGGCTGCTGCCGCGGGCCTGGCAGTGTGGTTTCGGGGTTGCCGATCATACCGCGCTGCTGGAGTCGTTTTCGGTGCGCGCGCAGCTGGAATCGTCCCTCGCTCGGCGCTACGGACTTGGGGTGGAGGCAAGTGCTCGGAGTCCTGGGCTTCTCTCGGAGCGCCGCACTGCCTTCGGCGTACGATGGGGATACTCCAATTCCAATAGCTCAAAGGAAGGTAGACCATGAGCCGAGCCCCCAAGAGAGTCGTACCCACTCTGCAGTTGGCCAGCCTGCTCGTTTGGACCTCGTTGGCCGCCTATCCACAAGCGGAGAGGCTGCCGCAGCTACAGGTCCGCGTTGCCGGAACGCACCTCGACTGGCCACCCCAGGAGCGGCCGGTCAGCCTCGACGTGTCCGGCCCGGGGGGGCTACATGCCAGCCGCCTCTTTGCGCCCGGGGAGGCACTGGCCTTCGACCTTCTCGAGCTCGGGTCGCCAAAGACCCTCGAGGATGGGGTCTACCGCTTCGAGCTCCGGGTGTTGGGGCTTACCACCGAAAGTGAAGCGGAGCTTGCCCATCTCCTCCCGCCCGCTTCGACCGGTCAGATCGAAGCTCAATCGGGTGCAGTTCGACTGCAGGAGCGGCGGGCTCCCGAGCCCGCACCGCCCTCGGCGCTGGGTGAAGCGCCCGCGCAGGCGGATCCGAAGCTCTTTCGCGTGGCGTCCGAGGTGGTCACCGACTCCGGCGATGCGCCAGCGTTCCAACTGAATGACACTGGGACCAACGAAGACGAGTGGTTCATGACGTCCGACAGCGTCAGCGACCAGGACTTCGGAATCTCCTGGCAGAGGTACAACTTCACTGCCTTCACGTATCCACTCGTGATCGAGGACGAGATCAACAACTATGCGCTCTTCCTCGAGTCCAACGGTGTCAACGGCCGCACCGATGTCGGGATCAACACTTCGACCCCGGCGGTGACTCTGCACATGCGAGATGCGATCCCGCGGATCTACCTGGACGACGCAACGCAGCCCGGGACGTGGGAGGTTCGCGGCGACAGCGTCCAGTTCAGTGTGCGCGACGCCTTGGCACCCAGCACTCGGTTCGTCATTGAGCCAGGGGTCGCATCGAACCAGCTCGTCCTCGACTCGTCGGGCAACGTCGGCATCGGCACTTCGAATCCACAGGGTCAGCTCCATATCTCCGGATCTTCCGGTGGAGACGTCTTCTCCGGCATGGGCCCCGATCTCCTCGCCGGCCCGGCGTTCAACTTCGGCTACGCGGGGAGCTCGTTTGGCCTCGGCTCGGGCTTTTTCAACGCGCGCCCTGCCGCTGGCACGGTGGCGCCCAACCCGGCGCTCTACTTCATGACGAACAACATCGAGCGGATGGTCGTCGACAACGTCGGCCAGATCGGCGTCGATCTCGATACCACACCGCTCGACGGCTTCGACCCACAGCACCCGATCCACGCGGAGCAGTCGGGCGCCCGTCTGACCGCGGCGGGCGTGTGGACCAACGCCTCGAGCCGTGCGCTCAAGGCCGGGATCGAGCCTCTGACCCTCGCCGAGGCGAGTGCGGCCCTGGGTGCGCTCGAGCCGGTGAAGTTCCACTACCGCGTGGAGCCGACGGACTCGCAGGTCGGGTTCATCGCGGAAGACGTGCCCGATCTCGTGGCGACCCCCGATCGCACGACGTTGGCGCCCACCGACATCGTCGGCGTGCTGACGCGGGTCGTGCAGGACCAGCAGCGTGTCCTCGAGGAGCTGCAGCCCCTGGTGCAGAACCAGCAGGAACTGCTCGAAGAGCTCCAGGCACTGGTTCAGGAGCAGCAGTCCCGCCTCGAGGCGTATGGCAGGAGGGTCGCTGGCGACAGCCTTGAACATGTCGCCGGCCGGTAAGAGGCGGAGACGCTCCTTCCACGGCCCGTCGCTCGGCCGGCGGTGGATTCAGTCCACCGGCACGTCCAGCGAGGGCCGAGATGTCGAGACGAGCACGCGGATCCGGTCGTGACCGTAGAATGTTGCCGTGACATATCCGGCGCTGCAGACGCGCGCACTCCGTCTGATCTTCTTTCTCGCCCTGCCGTTCCTGATCGGGTCCGGCACGGTCCGGGCGCAGGTGGACTTCGCGGTGAGCACGATCTCGGTGGTCGAGGGGACCGTGACTCCATTCAGCAAGGGCGGGAGCCCACGACAGAACGTGGACCTGACCGTTGTGCGTACGGATGGAGGTGTCGGCACCCTGAGCGTCGTCGCGAGGACACGCAGTGTGACGGCGGGTTCGGACTCCACGGAAGCGCAGCCAGACTACGACCCCGTCGTCGAAACGCTGACCTGGGCCGACGGCGACACCACGTCGCGGGTTGTCGCGGTACCGGTCAGCCAGGATGGCATGTTCGAGCCGGACGAGACGTTCGCGGTGGAGATCCGGACCTCCGGTTCTCCAGCGACCGTGCTGGCCAAGGCGACGGTCCACATCCTGAACGACGACTCGATCGTGCGCTTCCAGGCACCGGCGGCCGATCTGCCGGAAGACCAGGGCGCGGTCACTCTGACCCTCGAGCGGATCGGGCCTCCCAACGGCCCGATCACAATCGCACACCGCGCGTACACTCCGCCGTTCCTGCCGACGTCGGAGTTCGAGCAGCCTGCGACCGAGGGTGTCGACTACCCGTCGGCGAGCGGACAGCTGACTTGGCTCGACGGTGATGCGGCGCCGAAAACCCTGGTGGTTCAGGCGACGGACGATTGCGAGCTCGAAGGCGGGCCGGACGGGCCCTACGAGAGATTCCTGATCGAGTCGACGGCCGTGTCCGGATTTCAGAATCGGGTCGCGTCCGGCTTTGACGGTCAGGTGACGTCGTTTCCGGAGGTTGCCCTGGTCCGCATCCTCGACGACGACCAGGTTCCGCGCGAGATCTCTTTCTCGACGACGGCGACGACCGCGGTCGAAGGCTCGGTCCGTACTCTACGGATCACCCGCACGGGGCCCGCGGACGGCCCTGCCAGCGTCACGCTGGACGTGGTCGGAGGCTCGGCGAGTGTCAACGACGACTTCACGCTCTCCAACAGCCTCGTCCAGTGGGCGGATGGCGAGGGCGGCACGAAGGTCGTGCAGATGGCGGTGGTGCACGACAACACCTTCGAGGTTCCCGAGACCGCGATCCTCGCTCTGAGCTCACCCACCGGGAACTGCGTGGCGCTTGGAACTGCACAGCTCACGGTGACCCTCCGCGACGCCAACGGGCCCTCGAGCCTGGCCTTCGAACAGACGGGCCTCGATGTCGTGGAAAGCACAGGGTCTGTCGATTTCGGGGTGGTGCGCAGCGGCGACACGTCGGCTGCGGCGAGCGTCGTCGTGCAGGCGATCGATGGCTCGGCGACGGCAGGCGAAGACTACGACTTTGCGGGCACCACCCTGCAGTGGGCTGCGGGCGAGGGTGGTCTGCGAGGAGGCACGGTCGTCATCACGGCGGATGGGGTGCCGGAAGGTGAGGAGACCTTCCAGCTCCAGCTCGCGAGCGTGTCGGCGGGCAGCGTGCTCGACCCGGCGGCAGACGAGCTCGAGGTGACGATCCTCGACGAGCCGCGGGTGGACGCGGTGCAGTTCACTCGAGGCACTCTCGACGTGGACGAGCAGAGCCACAGTGTGGAACTGGAGCTCGAGCTGACGCAGACGCAGTCGCAGCCCGTGCAAGCCACGGTGCGCGTCGCGGGCGGAACGGCCGAAGCGGACCTCGACTACTCCTTCGCTGAGCAGACGGTCGTGTGGCAGCCGTCCGAGAGCGGGATCCGCACCGTCACCCTGGACGTGCTCGACGACACCCTCATGGAAGGGGCCGAGACGATCCGCTTCGAGATCACGGGTGTCGAGGGCGCCCCCCTCGGTGCGCAGAGCGTACTCACGGTGCGCATTCTCGATGGCGACCTCCAGCAGATCTCGGAGGAGATCCTCGGCCCCGCTGGGATCGGCGGCGTCGCGGTGGCGGCACTCCGGCAGTCCGCCCTTCGCGTCTTCACCGACGAGGGCGGAATCGTCGCGCACCGGGTCGACCTGCGCTCCGGGCAGAGCTCCACCGTACGGGTGCAGGAGGGTGCGTCAGGGCGATCGCCCGTCGCCGCCGGAGTGGGCTTCTACGCAGTGGCCTGGATCGAGAGCGAGGGCGGCCGCGACGCCCTGCACGCGCGTCTCCTCTCCGCGCAGGGTGAACTGCTGGGCCCCAACTTTCGCGTCTCCGAGGGGCCCCGGCCGGCGATCTCCGACGTCAGCGTCGCGATCGACGGTGCCGGCGAGGTGCACTTTGCGTGGCTGGAAGGCGCCGCCTTCACGCGCCGCTTCTCGAGGGAGGGTCGGGCGCTCGAGCCACCGCAGCTGCTCGGAGACGGGCTCACGACGGCGGTGCAGTGCAGCGTGAGCCTCTTCGGCGATCGACTGTGCGCCCTGACGGACCTCGATTCCGGATCGCTGCCGCAGCTCGTCACCGAGATCACCCTCGACGCCTTCGACGTGCAGGCCGGAGTCCGAGCCCGGCGCGCGACGCGCCTCCTCAGCGGCTCGGTGGACGTTGCGGTGGCAGCGACGGCGGACCACCTCCTCGTGGCGTCGCTCGATTCCGCGACCGGCATGCCTCACCTGGAGGTCTACTCGGACGACCTGACGCTCCTGCGAAACGTGCGACTCGCGCGCGAAGGGGACGGCCCTTTCCTGCGGCCGGAGATCGCCTCGAGCCCGGGCGGCGACTTCGCGGTTCTGCTGACGGACGCCGCATCAGGAGAGGTCACCGGTCAGTTCTTCACCTCAGAGGGCCATCCGGCCACGAGCCGGCTGCTGCTCGTCCAGAGTGCTGCGTCGGGACGCGCCGCCGGCGCGCTCCTCGACTCCGACCGTCTGCTGTTGGCGTTCGTGCGAGAGGGCGGAGCTCCCTCGGAGCTCGATCTGGTTGCAGCGGAGGTCTCGGCTCTGGTCTCCGAAGGCGCGTGTGGTGCCGTCTCCGGTGAACTGTGTCTGGGCGAGAGGTTCCGCGGGCGGGTGAGCTTCCGCGCGGAGGACGCGACGCAGGACGCCGTCAGCAGCTCGCTGACGGAGGACACCGCGACCAGCTGGTTCTTCGAGCCCGACAACCTCGAGGTCGTGTTCAAGGTGCTGGACGGGTGCGCAGTGAATGGTCACCAATGGGCGTTCGCAGCAGGGTTGACCGACGTCGCCGTGCTGCTGCGGGTGGAAGACTCCAGGACGGGCGCGAGCGCCACGTACTGGAGCCCGGCGGGCGGTCCGTTCGAGCCCATTCAGGATGTTCGCGCCTTCGACACCTGCCCCGAGTAGACGGCGCGGCGCGCCGGTCGGCTAATGTGTCGACTCCCCCCGAAGGCCAAACCGCTCGAGGAGATCTCGATGAGCTTCGAAACGATCGACTACACGAAAGACGGCACTATCGCCCGCGTCCGGCTCAACCGGCCCGAGAAGCTGAACGCCATGAACCAGCAGCTCCACGACGAGCTCGCGGCGGCGTGGGCCGACTTTCGCGACGACCCGGAGCTCCGCGTCGCCATTCTCTCCGGCGAGGGCCGATGCTTCAGCGCGGGAGCGGATCTGTCCGGAGGCGCCCCCGACCACTACGTCTACCCCGGCGACTATCCCGACATCACGCGGACACAGGGGCTGTACAAACCGATCGTCGCTGCGCTGCACAGCCACGTGGTGGGGTACGGCATGTGGATCGCGCTCGACGCCGACATCCTGATCGCCACCGAAGACGTGAGCTTCTGGCTCCCCGAGCCGCAGTGGGGCATCGCCACCATCCCGGCCGGGTGGTTCCCCAAGCAGGTGCCGTGGGCGATCGCCTCGGAGCTCCTGCTCCAAGCCGAGCGCGTCAGCGCCGAGCGCGCCTACCAGGTGGGCATGGTGAACAAGGTCGTCGCTGCAGATCAGCTCATGGCCGAGGCCGAAAAGGCCGCGCAGCGCCTCGCCAGCCTGAGCCCGATGGCCGTGCAGGGGATGAAGGAGTCGATGGTGCGCACCTTTGCGCTCGACTACCAGCAGGTGAACGCCATCACCGAAGAGGTGCAGACCCGGGTCATGAACTCCGCCGACCGCAAAGAGGGCGCGAAGGCGTTCTCGGAGAAGCGCGAGGTGGAGTGGCCGGGCCGGTAGATCACTCGGCCGACCGCAGCGCCGACGCGGGCTCCCTGGTGCTCGCGCGGCGGGCCGGAATCAGAACGGCGATCAGACCGGCGCCGATGAGTGCGGCGCCGACCAGCCCGAAGGTGGCGGCGTCGAGCGACTGCACACCGACGAGCAGCGAGTCGAGGGTGCGCGCGACGGAGGCTGCGAGCGCGGCGCCGACGACCGTCCCCAGAACCAGGACCGCGGTGCCGCGCCTGCCCAGGAGGGCAACTACCTCGAGCGGCCGGGCGCCGAGAGCGACCCGCACTGCAACTTCGCGGGACCGGTGCGCCGTGGCATAGGACACCACGGCGTAAACGCCGAAGAAGGCCAGGATCAGCGCGATGAGCCCCAGGGTGCCGACCACGGCGAGGTGGAAGCGCGGCCGTTCGACGTGGCGCTGGATCAGGCCGTCGAGGCCGTCGACGGAGCCCAGCGAGAGCCTGGGGTCGAACTCGCGGATGGCGGTGCTCAGGGTGCCGGCCAGGTCGTCGACATCGCCGCTCCCACGAGCGATCAGCTCGAACGCGACGAGCGGCTGATCGTCGGGGGAAAAGAGCGTCCAGTAGCCGATCGACGGGCCGTCGGTGAGCTGTGTCGTCTTGAGATCCGCCGCCACGCCGACCACGCGCGTCCAGGGCGTGTCGTCGTTGCTCGTAATGCGGAACCGCCCGCCGAGTGGGTCCTGCCCGGGCCAGAAGCGCTCCGCCATCTTGCGGGTGATCACGGCGACCGGGGCGGCACGATCACCCGCCGCACTGGTGAGGCCGCGCCCCTGAAGGAGAGGAACTCCTAGAGCTTCGAAGATCTCGGGCGTCACGCGCCACGCGAACGCGAACAGGTCGGGGTCGTCGGCCGGGCCGTCGAAGCCGTCGATGGTCAGGCCTGTCTTTGCCCAGGCGCCGCTCAGCGGGATCCACGACGTCGCCGCGGCCGACGTGATCCCCGGCGCCGCCTTCACGTGCTCGGTGAGCTCCGTCAGCAGCTGGGACTGGTCGGTTCCTTCGGGGTAGGCCGTGGTCGGGACGCGGACGATGGCTCGGAGCGCTCCGGCGGTGTCGATGCCGGGATCGGTGCTGAGGAGCGTGACGAGGTTCTTCGTGAGCAGGCCGGCACACACGAGGAGCATCATGGCCAGCGCCATCTGCGCGACGGTCAGCGCCTCGCGCAGGCGCGTGTCCGTAGCGAGCGCTGCGCCGGTGCCGCTGCGACTGAAGCGCGCCGTGCGCACCGACGTCAACGCCGGGAGAACTCCAAAGGCCAAGGCGCTGGCGAGGGTGGCGACTACGGCAAAAAGCGCCACCCGCCCGTCGAAGGTCACTTCGGCGAGGCGTGGGAGCGACTCCGGAGCCAGCACGAGCAGGACTCGACGGAGGCCCGTGGCCAGCACGAGGCCGCCGCCACAGCCCAGGAGGGCGAGAAGGAGGTTCTCGACCACGAGCTGGCGGAACACGAGCCCGCGGGTTGCGCCGAGGGCCCGCCGGATCGTGAGCTCTCCCAGGCGCCCGCTCCCCCGCACCAGGAGCAGGCCGGCGACGTTCACGCAGGCCATGAGGAGCACGACGAGAACGGCGCCGAACAGCACGTGCAGCGCCTGGCGCGTGTCGCCCACGATGCGCTCGGAGAGGAGGGTGATCTCCGGCACCCAGCCGTCCATGCCGGACGGCTGCTCGGCCTCGAGAGCCGCCAGCGCCTGGGCCAGATCCCGGTGCGCCAGCTCCAGGTCTGCGCCCGGCACGAGGCGGCCGATCCCCATGGCGTAGGTGCCGGCGCTGCGGTTCGTGCGGTCGTTCTCGCTCCACCTTGCCGGCAGGAAGACGTCCGCCTCGAAGATGGGCATGACCGGGCCCGCGGGAAGTACGCCGGCGATCTCGACCTCGCCACCGGCCAGGCGGAGGGTGCGACCGACCACCTCCGGGTCGCCTCCGAAGTCGCTCTGCCAGAGGTCGTGCGAGAGCAGTGCAATCTCCGGGCTGCCCGGCTCGAAGTCTTCGGGGAGGAAGCTGCGGCCCACGGGCGGCTGGCGGCCGAGGATCTCGAGCAGCCCAGGGCGCATCTCGAAGCCGGTGAGCGGCCGGGCGCCTTCGTCGGTCATGAGGTCGACGCTCTTCCAGCCGTAGCCCGAGACGGCTTCGATCTGGTCGGAGGCGCGTGCCAGCTGCTCGAGCTCTGCACTCGCCAAGGACATGCCCTCGAAGCTCAGCGCAGGGTTGCCCTTGGACAGTACGACCAGCTCGTCGGCGTCCGGCCAGGGGAGCGGGGCAAGCAGGATGCCGGAGAGGAAGCTGAAGAGGGCCGTGCTCGCGCCGATCCCCAGGGCGAGGATGGCGCTGGCCGCGAGCGTGAAGCCGGGCGTCTTGCGGAGGGCCCGCAGCGCAAAGCGTAGGTCGTGAAGCATCTGTTCCCCCTGAGTCTAGGCCCCCCGGAGTCGAGGGCGGAGCGCTCGTGCCGTGAGCCCCTCGCCACTCTAGACCTCGTTCGCGCGCCGCGGTTCCCGGAAGGCCTCGGCTCCCGGTGGGAGCAGCTTGTCTCTCCGGTCCTGCGAAGGCAGGATGCTTCTCAGGAGGACCTCACAGTGCACAGACCCCACTTGACCGTCGCAACGCTCGTTCTTGCCCTCTCTCTCTCGGGCTGCGCGAGTCATGAACGCGGCCCGACCTTTTCCGTCTCGATCGGCGGGGACCTGATCGATCAGGAGACCGTCGATGGCCGCCTGCTGCTCATCCTCGCAAACGACGGCGAGCGCGAGCCCCGCTTCCAGACCGGCTTCGGGCTCGACTCGGCGGCCCTCTTCGGCGTCGACCTCGAAGGCCACGACCCGGGCACGCAGGTCACGTTCGACGCCTCGGTGCACGGCTACCCCGCGCGGCTCGACGAGCTGCCCGAGGGCGAGTACACCGTGCAGGCCGTTCTGCATCTCTACGAGACGTTCGACCTGAGCACCGGGCACACGGTCAAGCTGCCGATGGATCGGGGAGAAGGGCAGCAGTGGAACCGCGCGCCCGGCAACCTCCACTCGGCGCCACAGACTCTCACCGTTTCGGCGGGTGGCTCCTACGCGATCGAGCTCGACCAGGTGATTCCGCCGATCGAGCCGCCCGAGGACACGGAGCTGGTGCGGCACATCCGCATCCAGAGCGATCTGCTCACCGAGTTCTGGGGGCGACCCATGCACCTCGGAGCGCACGTGCTGCTGCCGCACGAGTGGGAGAAGCACCCCGAGGCCCGTTTCCCGCTCGCGATCTTCCACGGGCACTTCCCGTCCGACTTCGGCGGCATTCGCACGACCCCGCCAGACCCGGATCTCGAGCCCGACTACAGTGCGCGGTTCGATGTCACCGGCTACAACCGCATCCAGCAGGAGGAGGCTTGGAGCTTCTACCAGCAGTGGACGGGCCCGGACTTCCCGCGCATGCTGATCGTCGAGATCCAGCACCCCACGCCGTACTACGACGATTCTTATGCCGTGAACTCCGCGAGCCAAGGGCCGTGGGGCGACGCCATCATGCACGAGCTGATCCCGGCGATCGAGGAGCAGTTCCGGGGCATCGGAGAGGGCTGGGCGCGGTTCACCTACGGCGGCTCCACCGGCGGATGGGAGGCGATGGCAGCCCAGGTGTTCTACCCGGACGACATCAACGGCGCGTTCATCGCCTGCCCGGATCCGATCGACTTTCGCGCGTACATGACGATCAACCTCTACGACGACGAGAACGCGTACTTCTATCCGAGTCGCCTGCGGCAGGTGGAGCGCCCGGCGCACCGCGACTGGCTCGGACACGTCGACGCATCGATCCGCGACCTCGCCATGATGGAGCTGGCCAAAGGCTCCCGCGGTCGCTCTGGCGATCAGCTCGACATCTGGCAGGCGACCTACTCGCCGCAGGGTGACGACGGCTACCCCAAGCCCATCTGGGACCGCGAGACCGGGGTCATCGACAAGGAGGTCGCCGCCTACTGGCGCGAGAACTACGACCTCAGCTACATCCTGCAGCGTGACTGGGCAACCCTCGGGCCGAAGCTCGAGGGCAAGCTCCACATCTACTGCGGCGACATGGACAACTACTACCTCAACAATGCCGTGTACCTCACCGAGGAGTTCCTGGAGAGCACGACCAACCCGTACTACGGAGGGGTGGTCGACTACGGCGACCGTGCGGAGCACTGCTGGAACGGCGACCAGGAGAACCCGAACCACATCTCGCGGCTGCGCTACAACACGATGTACGTCCCGCGCATTCTCGAGCGCATCGAACAGACCGCGCCGCCGGGCGCCGACACCACGAGCTGGCGCTACTGAGGCATCCGTCAGTCTTCGTCTTCGACGACGGCTGCGATCCAGAAGGCAAACGCCTGCACCGCGCGGGGTAGGCAGCGTGGCAGGTCGGCCTGTCGATCGGAGGACCAGTGCTCCCGTCGGACCTCGCCGAGCGGGTCGGTCCTTCCGGCTTCGGTGATCTTCCGGAGCTGGTAGCCGCCGCGCAACATGGGCTCCATGGAGTATCGCTCTCCGGCTGTCTCGAGCTCGTAGCTGCGCCACCAGATGCTGGTTCTCTCCGCACGCGCGAGGATTTCCTTCCCGGCTCGCAGCACGAGCTCTCCGAGGCCGTCGGCCGGCGACATCTCGAGCGTCTCGCCCTCGACCTTCATCTTGGCCGTCCGGCTCAGGAGCGAACAGTCAATCCGAAGGGTCGAGCCGTCGGCCCACACGAGGGTCCACTCGCCCGCGAACGGACCGGGCCGGGCCTCCATCAGATCTCTCTCTGGGTTTCGAATGTGGCGCTCCATGGCGTCGCTTGGACGCTCATGAAGACAGGCGCAAGGAGGCCCGGCAGGGTGACAGCAGCGTGGTCTGGACGTCAGCTGCCGGCGGCCGCGGCCGCCGAGTTGTTCTCGCGCTGCCAGACCACGGCTGCGAGCCAGAACACGAACACCTGGACGGCACGCGGGAGCTCGGCCGGGAGGACGATCCGGCTGTGGCGGAGCCACATCGACTCGGGGCGGATCTCGCCGACCTTCTCTTCGTGTGCGGGCCCGGTCCGGAACAGCTCGAACCGGCGCAGCCAGGTTGAGGCCTTCCTCAGCGTGTAGGTGGAGCCTGCGTGCTCGAACTCGAATCGGTTGAAGAGGCGGCTCGGTTTGTCGGCATGTGCGATCAGCTCGTCATCGACGTGCAGGAGGTACTGCTTGCCGAGGAGCGCGTCTTTGCCCAGGCGCAGCACCTCGCCCGCCAGCTCGAACTCTGCGGTCTCGCGCCAGTTGCTGCAGTCGAGCAGCAACGACGAGCCGTCGTCCCATTCCAGGATCCAGTCGTTCGAGTACCAGGCTCTGGGTCGTGCGCGCATGGGGTCCTTCGCGGATTGATGGTCGTGGTGTCGTACTACGAGCGCCGGCGCGCCGCAGTTTCGCCCAGGCGCGCGAGGTCGTCGGTACACTTCGACGATGTCGGTTCTGCTCTCCGCGGAGGCCTCTTCGAAGCCCGTCGCGGTGCCTGCCCTGCTCGCCCTTTGCCACCGCGCGCTCGTGGTGCTCGCGCTGTGCGCACTGGCCGGTGCGGCTCCGTCTGCGGGGTTCGAGACGCAGCTCATCGACCTCGGGCGCGGCAACCTGCTGCTCTTCATCCCGGAGGACTACACCCCGAGCAGAGCGTGGCCGCTCCTCTTCAACCTGCACGGCTACGGTTCGAACGGCGACGAGGCGGAGGGATATCTGGGGTTCCAGCGCTTCGTGGACGAGCTCGGCTTTCTCCTCATCGTGCCGACGGGAACGACCAACCCGGACGGCAATACGTACTGGGACGCGACCGACGCCTGCTGTGATTTCTGGGATCAGCGCCCGGGCGATGCGGAGTATCTGAAATCCATCTACGACGAGATCGGGAGGTCGTGGAATCTCTCCCATGCCGTGATCTTCGGACATTCCAACGGCGGCTACATGGCCAACCGGATGGCGTGCGAGCACGGAGACTGGGTGCGCGCGATCGCCGGCCTGGCTGGCGCGATGTTCCTCCGCCCGCAGGACTGCCGCGCGACACACCCGGTGCGCTCGCTGCAGGTGCACGGCGATCTTGACGCAGTCGTCCTCTTCGACGGAGGCGACCTCCTCGGTGTGCCCTATCCGGGAGCCTTCGACAGCGTGAAGATCCGGATGCTCCTCCACGGATGCACGGGCGCGGCGGAGCGCGGCGACCGGCTCGACCTCTCGACGATGGTCGGCGGCAAGGACACCCGCACGTTCGCCTTTCTCGAGGACTGCCCGCCCGGCGGGGAGGGGGAGCTCTGGGAGATCCAGGGAGAAGACCACGTGCCCACGTTCCAGCTCGACTTCGCGCGCCGCGTAGCCGCCTGGCTGCTGGCCGGCCCGAGCGATGTGGATCCGCTCGGGCCTCCGGCCGTGCCGACTTCTCTCCGGGTGCTTTCGACGGACACATTCCAGGTGACGCTGGCGTGGGGCGACGAGAGCTCGAACGAGCTGGGGTTCGTGGTGGAGCAGACGGGCGGCGGTGGCCCCTGGACGGAGGTCGCCACGGCGGCGGTCGACGCGACGGAGACGACGGTCGCGGGCCTTCAGGCCGCGACCTCGTACCGCTTTCGCATCCGCAGCCGCAACGGCCTTGGCCTGTCGGCTCCGAGCGACGCCGTCGACGCAACAACCGGTGTTCTGGACCGCACATGTACGGCCAGCGAGACGATCGCCTGTCTCGGCGGCGGGCGCTTTCGCGTGGAGGTGTCGTACAGGACACCGCAGGGCGACGCGGGAACGGGGCGCGTCGTTCCGCTCACCGCGGACACGGTCTACGTCTGGTTCTTCGACGCAGCGAACGTGGAGGTGGTGCTCAAGGTGCTCGACGCTTGCGCGTTCGCGGGAAGCCACTGGGTCTTTGCGGGTGGCCTCACCGACGTCGGGGTCGACGTCGTGGTCACCGACACGCGAACCGGCGCCGTGAACCGCTACCAGAACGAGTTGGGGACGCCGTTTCAGCCGATCCAGGACACGGCGGCCTTCGACGTTTGTCTCCCCTGACCTCGGGTCCGACGCCTTGGACCAGCCCATCACTCATGGCCGCCCGCTCGCCCCCGCTGCGTAGAGGAAGTATGAAATCGAAATCCCCCTGGCTCCCCCTCGTCTCCGCCGCCGTCGTCCTCTTGATCCTGGCTCCCTCCGTACCGCTGCGCGGTCAGGAGGTCTCGTACCTTCGCGTCGACGCGTTCGAAGAGCTCACGCGCAAGCTGGTGGTCGAGACCGCCGAGCTCCTGCCCACCTCCATCGAGTGCCCGGAGCAGATTCCGCTGCAGAAGGGCTCGATCACGCCGTGCCGTGTGCAGACCGAGCAGGGTAGGCCCCTCGTTGCCCATGTCGAGCAGACGGATGCTGAAGGAACGATCTGGGGCACGCTCGAAGACCCCTCGGCGGTGGAGGCCGTCGAGACCCTGCGGGCGCCCTTTCTGAAGGCGCTCGAGGAGCGCGACGTCGGTGCCTTCTACGACCGGTGGGCCTCCGAGCTGCTTCGTGCGCAGGTGCCGCGGGACAACTTCGCCGCGGCACTCCACTGCCGCGCGGACACGCTCGGGAAGGTGACGGTCGTTCGAAGGGTCGGAGCGTCGCTCTCGGATGGCGGCGCGAAAGGCCGCCTGATCCTCCACCTGCAGTCGTCCAGAGCGCTCCCGCGGCGCGTGTCTCTCCTCCTGGCGAAGGGTGAGGCCGGCTGGCAGCTCGACGGCTTCGAGTTCCCGCCGCCGCTCCCGCAGGAGCTGCCCCCGCCGGCGTTCGTTCGCGAGCGCGCGCAGGGTTTCCTCCAGGCATTCTCCGAGCGGCGGTTCGGCGACATGCTGGCCCCGATGTCGCCCGACTTCGAGCTCCAGGCTCCGAAGATCCGTCCGCTCGAGGAGCTGGCCCTGCGGCGCGAGATCCTCGGCGGGGTTGCCCAGGCGAGTCCGATCGACCTCGGGGTCTCCGAGGAGAACGGTCGGATCACGGCCCGCGCGAATGTGCGTCTCGAGCGCACTCCGGGTCGCGTCGAGGTTCGCTACCTGATGTGTGGAGGTGAGCCGCACCTGATGGGCTACACGATCCAGTCCGAGCCGGAGGCCCCTCTCGGCTTCACGGCGGACCAGCTGGCGCGCTCCATCGAGCTCGAGCTCTGGAGGAACAACTACGGCGAGGTCGAGGTGGCCTGCCCGGACGATCAACCGATCGCGTCACGCCCGGGGCTCGAGATCACCTGCCAGGCCCAGCGCGGCGACGAGCGCGCCCGCGCCATCGTCACCTTCGAAGACGTCGCCGGCGGCATGGACATCACCATGAAGCCGCTGGAGAACTAGAGCGGGCGGCGTCGGGGGCGGTGCGCCTTTCGGGAGCTCCGAGGTGCCGCGGTACCATCGCGCGATGGACTTCACCGACACCCCCGAGATGGCCGCGTTTCGCGAAGAGGCGCGTGCCTGGCTCGCCGAGAACGCGCCCGCCTTCGAAGTGGCCGACGCCAGCCGGCAGGGCAACCTCGACTCTCCGGAGGAGATGGACCTGTTCCGCCGCTGGAACGAGGTGAAGGCGGCTGCGGGCTGGTCCGGGATCCACTGGCCGGAGGAGTGTGGCGGCCGTGGTCTCACGCGCCTGCACACGGTGGTGTACGAGATGGAGGAGTCGCGCTACCTCGTTCCGCGGGGCAGCTACCTCAACGTGGGCTGGGCGTTTGCCGCTCCGACGATCATGGCGTTCTGCTCGAAGGAGGTGCAGGAGCGTCTGCTGCCACCCATTCTCTCGGCCGGAGATTTCTGGTGCCAGCTCTTTTCGGAGCCGGTGGCAGGGTCCGACCTCGCGGGCATCCGCACGCGGGCCGAGCGCGACGGCGACGACTGGATCGTCAACGGTCAGAAGGTGTGGACCACGTACGCGCAGTGGGCGAAGTGGGCGATCCTGGTGACCCGCAGCGACTTCGACGTGCCGAAGCACAAAGGGCTCACGTACTTCTTCGTCGACATGGAGTCAGAGGGCATCGACGTCCGCGGGATTCGTCAGATCTCCGGGGAGAGCCACTTCAACGAGGTGTTCCTCACGAACGTGCGCATCCCCGACACGCAGCGCATCGGCGAGGTGGGCGAAGGGTGGCAGGTGGCCCTGACCACACTCATGAACGAGAGGCTCGGCTCTGGCTTCAGCGAGGTGACCCCTTCGTTTCCGCAGCTCATGGCCCTCGCGCGCGAGACCGAGACAGCGCGAGGCCCGGCCATCGACGACGCGAGCGTGCGGGAGCAGCTGGCCGACTGGTACGTCCAGACGCGAGGGATCGAGCTGGTGCGACGTCGCACCATCACCCGCCTCGCCCAGGGCCAGCAGCCTGGCCCCGAGGCGTCGATCTCGAAGATCGTCTCGTCGGCCAAGCGACAGGACATCTCGAGCGCCGGCCTCGATCTACTGGAGTGCCCGCTGTCCGAGCTCGGCGCCCTGGGCGACCACTTCCGCAAGGGGTTGTGGGAGTCGCCGGGGAACCGCATCGCCGGCGGTACGGACGAGGTGCTGCGCAACGTCATCGCGGAGCGCGTGCTCGGGCTCCCGGGCGACGTGCGCGTCGATCGCGAGAAGCCCTTCCGGGATCTGCCTGGAGCCGGCTGAGATCTCGGGCGCCGGCTGACCTCCAGCGCTCCTCGCGCAGAGGCGTCTCGCGGTGTGCTGCTCGGGATCGCGGTTGCGCGCGTGTCACGAGCCCGAGTCGTGGGCACACCGAGGCGCCGCGCGGGCCTCAGGGGACGGCGGTCATGGCGTCCAGCTCAGGGCTGCTTGCGGGCGCGCCCAGCCGGCCGCGGGTAACGACCATCACCACGATCGCCGCGGCCACCACCACCCAGGTGCGCACGTCCACGCCGAGGCCCTGCCACAGGGGGCCGGACAGGGCCTTGCTCCACACGTTCGTGAAGCCGTGAATCAGCAGAGCGGGCAGCGCGCTGCCCCCCGTGCGGAACCAGGCCGGGGCCATCACGATCGACAGCGCGACGCAGAGCAGCACGAAGATGGCCTGCCCCTGCGCCCACTGGCCCAGATCCGGGCCGGTGGAGAGCGTGATCAGCTCGCGCGGGAAGTGCCACAGCCACCAGAGCACTCCGAGCAGCACCGACGCGCCGAGGGGCGATTTTGTCCAGCGCAGCAACAGGGGGAACGCGAGGCCGTGCCAGCCGAGCTCCTCCCAGAGCCCACCTTCGTCGAGGAAGGGGCCGACCACCAGCCAGGCGACGGCGGTGAGCCAGGAGCCGCCGAGGCTGGGCAGCACCGCCTGCTGGATGGTGCCCGGCGGTGCGTTGGCGGCGGTCCAGCCCAGGTATCCGAGGCAGCCCGCGCCGTAGATTGCAGCGAGCACCAGGTACACCCGGAGACCCTGCTGCGCCGGCACGTCGCGCCAGGGCAGGAGGCGCCGAAGCAGGGAGCGCACGCCGCCGCTGCCGGCCCAGAGCCAGCACATTGCGAGAGCCGCGGTGGTCGGAGCGCTCGCGAAGACGAAGATCAGGAGTGCGCGCCAGTCCTGAAACGAGAACAGCGCGATGCTGACCGAATTGGCGTACATGCCGCGCTCTTCGAGGAAGCTCCAGAGTGCCGGAAGGAGCTCCGCGGCGCCGACAGACTGTCGAACCGCGACGACGACCGAGACGATGCCGAGAGCGAGGAGGTAGAACTTCGCGAAACGCAGTGCTGGCTGCGCGCCTGCGTCGGCTTGGTTCGGACTCGAGTCGTGCACTGCCACCTCCTTGCGCGGTCGGACCGGGTCAGGCAGCCTCTCTACGCTGTGGACTGCCGCCTGCCGAGATCGCGGCCCCACCCTAGCGCGGCGCACCCTCGGCGATTCGCAAATCGTCACGGCCACGGTTTGCGCTCACCTCGGGGCGTTTGGAACGTATCTCTGTGTGAGTGTCCGTCAGGGGCGCTCCCTTCGTGCGCGCTCGATCGTGAGAGGCGGCGTGCGGGTGTCACCGATTCGCCCTGGGCTGCGTAGTGGTCGAAGGACGGTCGACAAGGGAGAGAGTGATGCAAGACGAATCGACGACTTCTTCTAGGACCAGCCTGCGCCTGTGGCCCGGCTTTCTCATCGTCGGAGTACAGTGGTTCGCCCGCTTCGTTCTGCCGGCGGTCGTTCCGGGCGACACGGTGGGGATGGCGGGCGTCATGACGGCGGCCATCGCCGGGCCCGTCCTGGTGTTGTGGTGGCTCCTGCTCAGCCGTGCTCCCTGGTCGCAGCGCCTCGGCGGGGCTGCGCTCATGGTGGCCGGGCTCGCCGCCGCCGTGCCGGCGCTGCACGAGTCGATGGCCACGGCAGGCCAGGGGTTCGTCTACTTCATCTACGCCATCCCCGGGGTGTGCCTTGCCTTCGTCGCCTGGGCCGCCCTCTCGCAGCGCTGGTCGCGTGGAGCGCAGTGGCTGTCCATGGCTGCAGCCATCTTCGTCGCCTGCTTCGGATGGGCGCTGGTGCGCACCTACGGCGTGACGGGCGGCTTCGACTCCGACTTCGCGTGGCGGTGGGCGCAGACGCCAGAAGAGCAGCTCCTGGCACAGAGCTCCGGCCGTGCCTCACGCACGGCGACCGTGGTGGGTGAAGCAGAGTGGCCGGGCTTCCGGGGGCCCATGCGCGACGGCCACGTGCCTGGCCTTCGGATCGCCACCGATTGGGACGCTTCGCCGCCGCAGGAGGAGTGGCGGCGCGCCGTCGGCCCCGGCTGGTCGTCTTTTGCGGTGGGTGGCGGCTACTTCTACACCCAGGAGCAACGCGGCGAGAACGAAGTGGTTGCCTGCTACGACCTCGCCACGGGTGAGCCCGTCTGGATGCACGAGGATCCGGTGCGCTTCTGGGAATCGAACGCTGGTGCAGGCCCTCGGGCCACGCCGACGCTGATGGACGGCCGGGTGTACGCGCTCGGAGCGACCGGCATCTTGAACGCTCTGGACGCCCGCGACGGTGCCGTGGTGTGGTCCCGTGACGTGGTTGCGGACACCGGCGCGGTCATTCCCGGGTGGGGCTTCTCGAGCTCTCCGCTGGTCGTCGAAGGTCATGTGCTGGTGGCGGCAGCGGGCCAGTTGGCTGCCTACGACAGCTCCACGGGTGCTCTCGCGTGGAAGGGAGAGAAGGGGTCGGGGTACAGCTCGCCCCACCTCCTGACCCTGGCCGACCAGCCGCAGGTGGTTCTGCTCAGTAGCCACGGTGCGCAGGGTGTTCTGCCCGCCGACGGCCGGGTTCTGTGGCAGCACGAGTGGGGCGGTGAGCCCATCGTGCAGCCGGCGATCACACCCAACGGCGACGTGCTCGTCACCACGGTGGAGGTCAGCGGCGGCGCCGGCATGAGACGGCTCGCCATCGATCGCAGCGGCGACTCCTGGTCCTTCGAAGAGCGGTGGATGACCAATCGACTGAAGCCCTACTTCAGCGACTTCGTCGTGCACGAAGGGCACGCCTACGGTTTCGACGGCAGCATCATGGCCTGCATCGATCTCGAAGACGGGCAGCGCAAGTGGAAGGGTGGCCGCTACGGCCACGGTCAGCTCGTGCTGCTCCCCGACCAGGACGTCATGCTGGTGCTCTCGGAGCAGGGCGACCTCGTGCTCGTGTCGGCGACCCCGGACGAGCATCGCGAGATCGCGAAGGTCTCCGGCATCGAAGGCAAGACCTGGAACCACCCGGTGCTCGTGCGCGACCGCCTGCTCGTGCGCAACGCGGAGGAGATGGCGAGCTTCCGGCTGCAGCTGGCCGACACGTAGCGCTCGCGTCCTGCCGATCCGGCCACCGTGATCTCATGTCCTCCTCACCCTAGAGGAGGCTCGGATGGACTTCGGAATTGCTCTCGCGTCATCGACCGATTCTTGGCGCACGGTGAAGCGCGCAGAAGAGCTCGGCTTCAAGGACGCCTGGTTCTACGACTCCCAGCTGCTGTACACCGACGTCTTCGTCTCCATGGCGCTCGCCGCCGAGAAGACGGAGACCATCAACCTCGCAACGGGCGTTCTGATCCCGTCGAACCGCATCGCCCCGGTCGCCGCCAATGCGTTTGCGTCGCTCAACAAGCTCGCCCCGGGGCGCATCAAGGCTGGTCTCGGCACCGGCTACACCGGGCGTCGGACGATGGGGCTCAAGGCCATCAAGCTCGCCGAGTTCCGTGCCTACATCGAGACCCTGGTCGGCATGCTGGAGGGAAAGACGGTCGATTGGACGATCGAAGGGCAGGACCGGCGCGTACGCTTCCTCAACCCGCACCTCGGCATGATCGACATCGAGCACCCGATCGATCTCGCGATCTCCGCTTTTGGCCCCAAGTCGAGGCAGCTCTGCGCCGACTTCGGCGCGGAGTGGTGTGCCTTCGGCGGCACGATCGACAACGCTTGCGGACAGGTCGAGCAGATGAAGACCATCTGGGAGGCGACCGGCCATCCGCCGGAGAGGCTCCGCGCCGTGGAGTTCGTGCTGGGGTGTGTGCTCGAGGACGGCGAGCCGGCCGACTCTCCCCGAGCCAAGGCGCAGGGAGGCACGCTGCCGGCCGCAGCGATCCACGGCATGGTGGAAGACCAGGCCGCAGCGGCCGAAGGTGGGGGAGGTGAAGGGTCGCTGGAGGCGACCCTCGGCCAGCTGCCACCCGCTCTGGCCGAGGCGGCGCTCAAGTACGCCGAGGTTTATGCCGACTATCCGCCCGGCGAACGGTACCTCCACAATCACACCCAGCACCTCATCGCGCCGCGTTTGGAGGAGGAGCACGTCCTCAGTGCCGAGCTGCTGCGCGACTTCGCGTGGGTGGGAGAGCGTGACGACATCCGGAATCGCGTCGCCCGCCTCGAGGAGGCGGGGTACACCCAGATTGCGATCCAGCTCGTGCCGGGCCACGAGGACGCCATCGACGAGTGGGCCGAAGTCTTCGGGTTGAAATAGGTGTGCGGGTTCGCACACCCATTTCAACCGCCAATTCTCCAGCCGCCTGGGGCGGCTTTCGCGCTCCAAGCGGCCTCCGGGCGTGCCCTGCGAGCACGCGTGCCCTCCGGGCACGTTGCAGTTTGGCGGACCAAACGTGCTGCGCGTCGCTTGACCTGAGGGGCGTGCAGCTTCGCACGCCCTTCAGGCCAAGAGTCAATGAAGCCTCCGTCCAACGAATCGATGCTTCTCCTTGAGCTCGGATTATCTGCGAGCCGGTCAGCGGTTGTCCTCAGTGAGCATGGAGGCACGACCCGCAGGACCGACTTGCAGGCTGGCTGTACGGCTGGCAGTGGTGGCGATCGTGGCCTTCGCCGCCGGATCTCTCGCAGCATTGGAGGAGTCCGATGGGTGTGGCCTTGATGGAATGGGCAACCGAGATCTCGTCGGTCTCTTGCCGCCAGCCGTCGAGAGTGCGCTCGTCTTGCGGATCGAGGAGCTCATGACTCCCGGCTCGCTTTTTCTCGAATCGCTTGAATGGCTGATCGGGCCGGAGTCGGGTGGCGACACGACGGGCTACGACGGGAAGTCGAACGATCGGCTCCAGCTCTTGAGTGAGCTCTGGGCTCGAGGTCCCGTCGCGGTGCTCTTTGGAGGGTCGCGGTTCGTGGAGCCCGTCGGGGTCGGGGGATCGACATTCGAGAGTCGGACTCTCTTAATTCTACGAAACTCCGCACGGGCTGACGGCCGACTGGATGCAGAAGCAGCTTTCGACGTTCGAGCCGGCTGGGCCGTCGCTGGGCGTGATCGAGTCTCGCGATCGTGCTGGTTTCGACGGTCGGGAGGTCGCCGTCGAGGACCACGTGAGCTTTGCGGGACCCTGTCGCGTGATCCTGGCTCCGAGCGAGACGGAGTTGTCCTTCATGCAAGCTGCACTCGGCGGTCGAGTCGCGGAGGTCCACCCGCTGGCGTCGCAGGTCGTGAGTGGGAACGACGACCCCGTGCTCGTCGTGCGGCGCCTCCTACCCGCGTTCGAGGACTCGAACCTCGATCGGCTGGAGCGCTCCCGGGATCTCGTGTTCCTTCTCTCGCTCGACGATGCCTCTTCGAGCAGCTTTCGCCTCCAGGTTTGGACGGACATGCGGCGTGGAGCCGCCGAGCGCTACTTCCGCACCTGGGCGATCGCCTATCTGATCAGCGACGAGTTCGTGAAGCTCCGGTGGCCGCGCAGATCGGATGAAGTGGGGGAGCTCGCGCTCGACCTGGGGCCGGAGCGCGACCTCTCCCTGCCGTCCTTCTGGCTGTTCGGGATCTGGCTCACCATCTAGCTCGCCCGCCGGGATCCCTGGCGATCGAGAGACGTCGCGACTTCAGCTCCGAAGTTGGGAGATGAGGTCACCTCCCCGGAACACGCTGCCGTGCCCGGGGTGGACGCTCTGGATGTCGAGCTCGTCGAGGCGCCGGAGGGAACGCTTGAACTGATCGGGGTTCGAGAAGATCGCGGGACGCACGAGGGTGTCCTTCTGTGCGCTGCCGAGGAGCGTGTCTCCCGAGATCAAGCTCCCCGATGGCGCGTGAAAGAAGCAGCAGCTGTCCCAGGTGTGGCCCGGCGTGTGGATGACCTGCCAGTCGGGAAATCCGGGGAGCACATCCCCGTCATTGAGCCGCTGGGACGGGCGCAAACGTGCGACGTCGCGTTGCGGAAGGCGAACCCGCTTGCGGGGCCTTCGCTCGAGCCTCTGGCGTCGATCCGGGCTCGCGTACATCTTCCACGCCCGCGGCCGGGTGGCTTCCACGGCCGAGGTGCCCATGCGCACGAGCCAGCCGCCTGGGTCGTTGAGGGTCTTGCGGAGTCTCGAGCGCGAGGCCCAAGGCAGTGCGAACTCGGCCCTGCAGGCGAGCGCGAGGTGGCGAATGCCACCGATGTGGTCCATGTCGTCGTGAGTGCAGACGACCAGCTCCACGTCCTCCGCGGGGCGCTCGAGCTGGTCCTCGAGGAAGCCCAGCACGTAGCCGTGGCAGCGCGCGGCGACGTCCACTACGAACAGCCGACCGTCGTCTTCCACGACGTAGCTGTTGGATAGCGGCGTCCGGACCTGATGCACCTCGGCGGTCATGGCCGAGGGAGTGTACCCATTCCTTCTCCGCGATCTACGGCGCGTCGCTCTCGCGGGAGAGTCGTGCCACTTCGAGCCGGAGCCAGGCCAGCTCTTCGGCCTGGAGATCGAGCCGCCGCTCCTGCAGCTTCACCACCTCGGTGAGCACCGCCACGACGTCCATGGGCGAGAGAGACCTGCGGTCGCCATGCGCGACCGCGTCGGGAACATCTTCGGCGATGAAGCCGAGGTACGTCTCGTCGGGCTCCGCCTCGTAGCGGAAGCGCACAGGCTCGAGTGCTTCGAGCGTTGCGATGGCGGTCGAGGTGGGCAGCGGCTCGATGCCGGTCTTGAGCGTGCGCGAGCTCGCGTTGGTCCAGACGCCGCCCGCCGTGACGTGGGCGCCCGATTCGAGCTCGATGGGGTGCCCCGGGTTGAAACTGGCCGCGCCCGAGATCCCGAGGTAACCCTCGTTGTCGAGGATCATCGCCGGTTGGTTTCCGACCATGAAGCGGATCGAGGGATTGGGAGCGACGGCCGAGGGGTTGGGCCGGATGTTGAGAAAGCCGGAACCGTCGCCAAACGACGCGCGTGAAGACCCGACGTTGAAGCCCCCTGTGCCGGTTCCGAAGGCTGCGTAGGTGTCTGCTCCTCCCGCCACTGTGAGACGGGTGTTGGCCTTGCCGCTCGAGAGGAAGACCTCCTCACTGTTTTGCAGGAGGAAGGCTGCGTCGGATCCCGAGTCGAAGCGCATGCGCGCGTTGGTTCCGGATGAGAAGCTCAGAACGTGCTGGGAGCCCGCACGTTCGCGGAGCCAGAGACGGCCAATCGCAGCGGACCCGATGAACTCCCACCGGGGGCCGAGGAACGTCTCCAGAACGAGTCTGGCAGGATCGCTCGGGCCGCCGAACACGTGGAGGGTCCCCTCGGGTGTCGAGGTGTTCACGCCCACGCCGTTGGGGGTGAGATGAAGGCTCGAGCCGAGTCCGGCATCAACCGAAAAGCGAGGGCGGACGTTCGAGGAGGTCGTGGCGGGAGTCCCGAGAACGAAGCGGTCCGGGGTCCGGTTCGTGTCGATGATCCAGTCGGTGGCCGTGTCGGCGTCGAACAGCATGCGCGGGATGCCGCTCGCGACCTTGAGCTGTTCGGCCCCGAACACCTCTCCGTCGGCGCAGTCAGGCCCGAAGCAGGCGCGCTCGGCGATGAGGTCGTCCGCAAAGACCTGATCCGCTGAGGCGACGACCTTCAGCGGGGGTGATGGGGCGAAGGCGCCGTCTCGAATGCGGAGCTTCCCGGCCAAGACGTCTCCGCCGGCCAGCGGACGCAGCTCCCAGTTGTAGCTGCCGTCGCTGAGCTGAGGCGTCGTGGTTGCCTCGGCATCGTCCGGTGTCGGCATCGCGAGCAGGGCCTCGTGAAGGTCGACGAGGTGGAGTACAGGGTGCTCGCCGGCTTCGAAGACCGCGCGCCAGGAGATCCCGCCGGGTCCCGCGACGCGGAGCTCGGCGCCGCCCGCCGGAGTCGTGTGGTTCCACGTGGCCGCGGAGCGGCTGACGTCGAGAGCCCGCTCTGTGCCGAACGACGCGGTACTCCAGAATCCGACGAGGGTCCAAGCGGTCAGCGTCAACATGAGTCGGGACATTCTCTTCTCCTTCCTTCCGTGTTTTCGGAGACGGGGGACAGTTCGTGGGACACCCGTTGGCGCGCGAGCTCGCGTTCCTGCGCGTCGATGCGCTCCTCCAGGCGCTCCAGCCTCGTCGCCTGCAGCTGCACGACCTCGGTCAGGACGGCGACGAGATCCATCGGCGAGAGCGCCTTCCGATCGCCGTGCGCGACGGCCTGGGGAGCGTCTTCGGCGATGAAGCCGAGGTACGTCTCGTCGGGCTCAGCTGTGTAGCGAAAGCGCACTGGCTGGAGCGCCTCGAGCGTAGCCATGGCGACGGAGGTCGGGAGTGGCTCGATGTCCGTCTTGAGCGTGCGTGAGCTGGCGTTGGTCCACACGCCACCCACCGTGACGTGGGCGCCCGATTCGAGCTCGATCGGGTGCTCCGGATTGAAGTCGCGGGCCCCGGAGAGCCCTAGGTAGCCCTCGTTGTCGAGGATCATCGCCGGCTGGTTGGCGATCATGAAGCGGATCGAAGGGTTGGGGGCGACGGCCGATGGGTTGGGCCGAATATTGAGAAAGCCGGATCCGCGCCCGAAGGAGGAGCCCGAGTAGCCGACGTTGAAGCTGCGGCCGATCGCCCCGAAGGCGGCGTAGGTGTCCGAGTCCTGCGTGCCGCTAATGCTCAACTGTGTGCTTCCCATCCCGCTGTTGAGAATCACCTCGTTCGTGTCGGTGAGATGGAAGTTGGCGTTGGAGCCGGCCTCAAGGTAGATCCATGCGTTGGTGCCAGACATGATGTCCAGGACGATCGGGTGGTTCACGGACTCGCGGATCCAGAGGGAGCCGGTCACTCCGGTCGAGACGATTTCCCAGCGGCTGAGGCCTTCCAGCACCATGGACGCCGTCCCTGTGCCGTCGAGCACGTGAAGTGTCGCGGCGGGGGCTGACGTGTCGATGCCCACCCCCCTGGGTGTGAGGAACAGACCGGACCCGAATGCGTCGATCGAGAGGCGATCGGAGAAGGAGCCGCCCGAGAACACCTGGCTGAGATTGAATTCACCAGGGTTTCGCTCCGTATCGATGCGCCAGTCGGTCCCCGAGCTGTCGAACAGCAGGCCGGGCTGCGCCGCGGAGAGCTTGAGCTGTTCGCTGCCGAAGAGCTCGCCGTCGACGCAGTTCGGCCCGAAGCAGGCACGATCGGCGATGAGGTCGTCGGCGATCACCTGGTCCGCCGAGGCCGCACGGCGAAGCGGTGTTTCGTCTCGGCCGGCGAGGAAGCGGCCACCCTTCACCTCGAGTCGCCCCCTCCAGACGCCGGAGTCTCGTCGATCCGAGCGTTCGCGCAGCTCCCAGTTGTACATACCGTCCTGAAGCCTCCGAGATTCGTGCGGAGCGCTCTCGAGCCTGCTCGTAGCGGAGTCGGGTCGCGGTCGCATGTCGTTGGAAGCCGAGTGATCGGAGTCGTCCCCGAGTGCCGCGACGAGATCATCGGTCGCCACTTCGACGATCTCGCCCGGCGCAAAGACCCGGCTCCAGAAGAGCGCTCCGGGCCCGGAGAGGCGCAGTTCGAGCTGCTCCGGTGCGTGGCTCTCCCACGTGGCGTTCGTCTCTGTCACGAAGGGCGCGTGTTCCTGGGAGAACAGGACGGCTGCCGAGCACGCCGACCACACCAGAGCGGCAAGCGTACGTTGCATCCTGCGCGGGGATCGTTCATGGAGTTTCATCGCTCGCTCACCTCACTCTTGTTGGCCGGAAGCTCGTTTTGGGCAGACCCGAGAGCCTCATGACGCTGACGCACCAGATCGGCGAGCTGGTGCCTGATCCTCACAAGCTCACGCGCCTGATCGTCGAGGCGCTGCTCCTGGCGCTTCAGGGCCTTCGTCTGTTGCTGCACGACCTCGGTCAGAACCGCCACGAGGTCCATGGGGGACAGCGACTTGCGGTCTGAGTGCGCGACGGCTTCGGGAACGTCTTCGGCGATGAAGCCGAGGTACGTCTCGTCGGGCTCTGCTTCGTAGCGGAAGCGCACCGGCTCGAGTGCCTCGAGCGTGGCGACCGCCGTCGCCGTGGGCAACGGTTCGATGTCGGTCTTGAGCGCGCGCGAGCTGGCGTTGGTCCAGACGCCGCCCACAGTGACATGGGCTCCGGACTCGAGCTCGATGGGGTTGGCTGGATCGAAGTTGCGGGTAGAAGACAGTCCGAGGTAGCCCTCGTTGTCGAGGATCATCGCCGGCTGGTTGGCGATCATGAAGCGGATCGAGGGGTTGGGTGCGACGGCGGCTGCGTCGGGCCGGATGTTGAGAAAACCCGAGCCGCGTCCGAAGGTCGCGCCGGCGCTCCCGACATTGAGCGTGTGGTCGACAAAGCCGAAAGAGGCGTACGTGTCGGAGCTCGACGCTCCGGAGACGCGCAGGCGCGTCGCCGGGAAGCCGCTGCGCAGGAGAACTTCGCTCGAATTGTCGAACTCGAAGAGACCTCGCGAGCCCTGGCCCAGGACGATCCTGGTGTCGGTGTTTCCGCTGAGCATGATGTTGATCGGCTCGGTGACTGCGCGTCGGATCCACAGGCCGCCGTCGACTGCGGTGGTGAGCATCTCCCATCGAGGTCCGAAGCTGGCTTCGAGGATGAGCGACGCGGGGGAGCCAAGAGGGTCGAGAACATGGAGCGTGCCAGCCGGAGCCGACGTGTTGAGTCCCGCTCCGTTGGCGCCGAGAAACAGACTGGAATTGAATCCCGGGCCGGTGTCGATGGAGAGTCGATCGAAGGGGGAGCCTGTCGAAGAGAGCCGGCTGAGGCTGAACTGGCCCGGCGTTTTTTCGGTATCGATCCGCCAGTCGAACCCCGTGCTGTCGAAGAGAAGACCGGGCTGCGGGGCGGAGAGCTTGAGCTGTTCGCTGCCGAAGAGCTCGCCGTCGACGCAGTTCGGCCCGAAGCACGCGCGGTCGGCGATCAGGTCGTCGGCGATCACGTGGTCGGCCGAGGCCGCGCGGTGGAGCGGTGCGTCGGCCGGGTCGGTGAGGAAGCGACCATCCTCCATCTGGAGTCGACCCCTCCAGATGCCGGAACCTCCTCGATCCGAGCGTTCGCGCAGCTCCCAGTTGTACATGCCGTCCTGAAGCGTCCGAGGCTCGTGCGGAGCGCTCCCGAGCCTGCCCGTGGCGGAGTCGGCTCGCGGTCGCAGGCTGTCGGGCGCCGAGCGCTCCGAGCTCTCGCTGAGTGCTGTGACAAGGTCTTGGGTCGCCACTTCGACGATCTCAGCGGGCGCGAACACCCGGCTCCAGAAGAGGCCACCGGGCCCGGAGACACGAAGCTCGAGCTCCGCCGCGACAGGGCTCTCCCACGTGGCGTTCGTCGGCGTCACCTGGGGCGGGGAGTCTTGCGCGAACGCGACGGCTGCCGGGAGCGCCAGGCACGCCAGAAGGGCGGCGGTCACCTGGGTCTTGCGATGGGGTCTTTCGTGGAGTTTCATCTCTCGCTCACCTCACACTTCCTGGAGAATCGTCGTTCCGGCCGCCCCGGAACGGGTCTTGACGCGGGCCCGCCGGGTCGGCGAGCTGCTGCCGGGTCCTCGCATGCGCTCGCGCTCGACATCGAGGGACTCGCGAGCACGGTCCGACGGAAGACGACTATGCCACAACAGCATAGTCGTCGATCCGCTGCGGGATCTGGCCTCGGGTCCGGTAGGCTGAGATCCCATGCCACTCCTCGTCGAGACCCGGCCCTACTTCGTTCTGGGCGACCTCCTCTCCAATGCCATCGCCGGAGCCGTCGCGGGCGGCGTCTGCGGGCTCGTGTTCGGCAGCTCCTGGAACATGTTCGTGGCCATGCTGCTCGGGATGTTCCTCGGCATGGTCGTCGCCACGCCGTGCGCGTTCCTTCTCGCCGCTCTGTTCGGCGGCATGGAGGTCATGGTGCCGGTGATGACCTCGGGCATGGTCGCCGGCATGGTCGTTTCGATGAGGGTCGCCATGGAACCGCTCCCGCTCAGCCACGCAGTGGTGGTGGGTGCGATCAGCGGACTCGCCACCATCGTGGT
Source organism: Candidatus Multivoraceae bacterium (assembly GCA_965223385.1). Lineage (GTDB taxonomy): Bacteria > Acidobacteriota > Thermoanaerobaculia > Multivoradales > Multivoraceae > JBCCLJ01. Next base: position 579,035 of record CBDCWR010000006.1, read on the forward strand.
GCTCTACCTGGCGAATGCGGTCATCCGCGGGAGGACGGCGCATTGGACACGCTGACCCAGAGCAAGTGGGACAAGGCGGCCGCCAACTTCGACTTCATGGCCGCCTACGGCCCGGAGAAACGCTGGGAGCCGTTCAAGCGCGAGCTCTTCTCCGAGATGGGAGAAGGCAAGGTTCTGTTCCTGGCGCTCGGAACAGGGCTCGACATCCCGTTTTTTCCCGAGAACCGGACCGTCACCGCAATCGACATCAGCCCGAAGATGCTCGAGGGTGCGAAGGACCGGATCGCCGCCTACTCGGGCACGATCGAGACGCACGTGATGGACGTGCACGACATGCCGTTCGATGACGAGACCTTCGACCAGGTGTTCACGTCGTGCACCTTCTGCTCGGTGCCGAAGCCGGTGCAGGGGCTCGAGCAGCTGCGGCGCGTGCTCAAGCCGGGCGGCACACTCCGTATGTTCGAGCACACGGGCAGCCGCTACGTCCCCTTCCGCTTCATGATGGATCTCATGACGCAGGTCTCGAAGCGCCTCGGCCCCGACATGAACCGCAAGACGGTCGAGAACGTGAAGGCGGCCGGCTTCGAGCTCGAGCGCGTGAACCACGTCTTTCTCGACGTGGTGAAGCAGATCTACGCCCGCAAGCCCACCTGAGCCCCGCGTCGCGACCCCTCGCGCAGCGGGGCGCAGAAGACCGTTCCTTCCGCCCATTGCGAGGGGCCTGTTCGATCGGCGCGCGCTACCTCCGGTCGGTCGTCTGCTCCTCCGCGCCTTCGCCGTCCTCGACCTCGTCGGCAGGGCCGTGCTTCTCGAACCAGTAGCGCAGATACAGCTGCGTGCGCAGGAAGTTCGACGGCTTCGAGCTCGTGCCGTGGTACTCCTCGTTGAAGCGCACCATGGCGGTCGGCACGCGGCGCATCTTGAGCGCCTGGTAGTACTCCTCGGTCTGGGACATCGGCGTGCGCAGGTCGTGCACGCCCGTCATCAGCATGGTGGGGGTCGTCACGTTGCCGACGTACATGATCGGAGAGCGACGCAGATGCTCGCTGGGATCCTCCCAGAAGTGCTTCTCGAAGTTGCGGTACCAGTGGTTCGGGCCATCCGTCGTGCCCACGAACGACAGCCAGTTCGTGACCGGGCAGTTCGACGACGCCGCGGCGAAGCGGTCGGTGTGCCCGACGACCCAGGCGGTGAGCACGCCGCCGCCGCTGCAGCCGTACACGAACATGCGGTCGGTGTCGACGTAGCCCCGGTCGATCACGGTGTCGACGCCGGCCATGAGGTCGTCGTAGTCCTGGCTCGGGTAGGCCCACTTGATCGCGTTGCCGAAAGCGCTGCCGTAGCCGGACGATCCGCGCGGGTTGGTGTAGAGCACAACAAAGTCCTGTGCCGCGTGCTCCTGCCAGCCGAAGTTGAAGCCCACGCCGTACATGCCGTGTGGCCCGCCGTGGATCGCCAGCATGAGCGGGTACTTCTTCTGTGGGTCGAACCCGGGCGGCTTCACCACCCAGCCCTGGATGCGGTAGTCGCCCACGGAGTCGTACCAGATCTCCTCGACGTCGCCGAGCTCGATGCCCTCGAGCACGTCGTCGTTGACCGCCGTGAGCTGCGTCAGCTCACCCGAGCCGAGGTCGATCGAGACGACGTCGCCGGGTTCGTGGAAGCTGGTCCTCGTGCCGACCGCGCGGTCGGCCGTGAGCGACGAGACGCTCACGAGATGTGTGCCGTCGGTCACCTGGCGGAGGTCACCCTGGAGCGGGGCGAAGTAGAGGTTGCGGGTGCCGCTGTCGGAGACGTTGAAGTAGATGCCCGAGCTGTCCGGCGCCCAGCGCAGACCACTCGGGGACCGGTCGAGGGAGGCGGTGACGATGCGGGACCCTTCGCCGTCGAGCCCCATGACGTGCAGCTTGCTGTCGATGTAGGTGTCGCGCGTGTAGTCGTAGCCGGTGTAGGCGACCCACTTGCCGTCGGGCGAGACGACCGGCGAGGAGTCGGGGCCCTTGCGCGTGGTGAGCTGGCGCACGTCGCCCGAAGTCACGTTGACCGCGTAGACGTCGCTCTCACGCCAGGAGTACTCCCAGTCGTCGTCACGCACGGCCGAAAAGAGGATCTCGGAGCTGTCGGGGGTCCACGAGATGCCGCCCTGGCCGTGGTGGTAGTCGCCTTCGGTGAGCTGGCGTGGCGTACCGCCGCCGGCGGGCACCGCGAAGACGTGGCGGTAGCCCTCCTCCACGAAACCCTGGCGGTCGCGCCGGTAGGTCATGCTCTCGACGATGCGCGGAGTCTCCGTCCACTTCGCCCCTTCCGGGGCCTTGGGCATCTCGATCTTCCAGTTCGTCTTCTGCGGCACCAGCGCCACGAACGCGAGGCGCTCGCCGTCGGGCGACCACTCGATCTGCGTGGGCCCCTTCTCGACGCGGGTGATCTGCGTGGTGCCGCCTTCGGCGTCCATCCAGCGCACGAAGATCTGGCTGCCCTGGGGCTCACCAGAGGAGACGTAGGCCAGACGTGTGCCGTCGGGCGACCAGCGTGGCGACGAGCCGTCGAGCAGGTAGCGGTTGCGGGTGCCGTCAGCATTCATGATCCAGACCTGCGCGTCCCACTTGTCTTCGACCTTGTTCACCATGCGACGCGTGTACACGACGCGCGAGCCGTCCGGCGACAGCTGCGGGTCGGAGACGCGCTCCATGTCGAGGTAGGTGTCGAGCTGGAGGCGGTCGATGGCGGAGGCGGGCGAGGGGATCGATGCCGCTCCGAGGAGGAGCGCTGCGGAGACGATCGAGATCGCGAGATTCTTCATCGGTGGTCCCTTCGGGATCTTGATGGGAGTTGAGGCCCCAGTGGCTCGCAGCATGCGCGCAGCCGGTGAGCGTACGAGTGGTGTCGGAAAGGTCCACCCTACAGCAGCAGTGCGGTCCGAAGTGTCTGCGTCTCCACGATGGCCCGGAGGCGGGAGCAAGGTGGGTGAGCGAGGCTGCGTCTCCTCGGGTTGGATCCGCGCTCTGGAGATCGTGTCCGACCCTTCAGGACGCAGACAGATGCGAAAGGTGCATGTGGAGAACATGCAACAATGTGGAGGACATGAGCAAGATGATCCAGATCCGACATGTTCCGGAAGAGCTCCATCGGCGCCTGAAGGCACGCGCGGCCCAAGCAGGCATGTCGCTGTCCGACTTTCTCCTCGGGGAGCTTCGCGAGATTGGCGCCCGGCCCTCGAAGGAGGAGTTTTTGGGGCGCCTGGCATCGAGATCCAGAGTGGAGCTCGATGTCGATTTGACGCAGATGGTCCGAGACGAGCGCGAGTCCAGATGATCGTCTGCGACGCCTCCGCTGTGCTGGAGATCCTGGTCCGAAGCGCAAAGGGGCGGACTGTGGCCGATCGGCTGTTCCGATCGGGCGACTCTCTTCACGTTCCCGAGATCTTCGACCTCGAGGTCGTGCAGGTCCTTCGTCGCCTGGAGCGGCAGGAGCGACTCAGCCGGTCGCGAGCAACGGAGGCGTTTCGCGATCTCGAAGCCGTGCCGATCCGGCGACACTCTCACGAGCCTCTTCTGCCGCGCGTCTGGGAGCTGCGCGCGCGAGTGACCGCCTACGACGCGGCGTACGTCGCCCTGGCCGAAGGACTACGAGCGACCCTCGTCACCCTCGATCGAGGGTGGGCGAGCCTCGGACTCGAGGTTGCCGTGGAGGTGTTCTGAGCTAGGGTTGCGAGCTCCGCAGCAGCCGCGCGCCGAAGACCGTCGCCGGGAAGAGCAGCAGCACGAACAGCACGTTGTACCAGTGGGGGAGGACACCCCAGAAGCCCGCCTGCACGGCGATGCCGATGACCGTCTGCACGATGCCCAGGGCGACGCCGTGCTTCACCGGGCTCGCGGCCGCGACCTTCCCGGCGACCCAGCCGGCGAGCACGGAGAAGACGACGGTCAGTGCGAGCGTGAGCGCGAGCACCATCGGGTCCGTGGTGACGAGGTTCTCGTCGAAGCGATCGCTGAAGACCCGCGAGGTGATCTGGTTGGTGGCGAGGAAGAGGACGGTCCAGGTGGCGAAGCCGGTGAGAACGGCGAGGGCGCTGCGCATGTGGTGAGTCTCCAGGTCAGGGTCAGATGGGGAAGTTCTCGGACCGGGTGCTCTTCGGGCTGAAGGGCGCCATGAGCGCAAACAGCACGAAGAGGCAGCGCGCACCGAACGTCGGCTTGCCGGTCTCCACGATCGCCTTGACGTTGTTCACGATGAACGTGCCGCCCTGCGACATCTGCTTGGCGGTTCGAGTGCCTACGGGCATGCGGTCGACCGTGAGCGTGAGCTCGACGCCTCCCTCGACCTCCTTCAGGTCGTAGATGACGTCGCACTCCGGGTCGTCGTAGTTCGTGAAGCGGAAGGTGTGCGACAGACGCACCGGCTCCTGCACCTCGATGTACTGCCCGATGACGGAGGTGTGCTTGCCGCTGGGGGTACGCATGCGGAGCTGGCCTCCGGGCGCGACGCCGTCGGTGTGCAGGCGCGAGTTGAACATGGCCTTCTGCAGGCCCTTCGTACGCACCAGCTCCTGCCAGACGTCGTCGATGGAGCCGCGGATGGTCACCCGGAAGACCTCGCGGGCGACTTCGCCAGCGGGGGCCTTGGCGGCTTCGGCTTTGGCGTTCATACATTCTCCTCCTGAGCGTTGGCTTTGGCCTCGACGCGCGCCTTGAGGTTGGTCAGGCGCGCGGCCCAGAGCCCCGAGTAGTCCGAGGTCCAGCGCTCGTAGATCTGCTGGATGGGCACCACGTTGAAGTAGAGGTGCCGCGTGCGCCCCTCCTTCCGCGACGTCAAGAGACCGGCGTCCTCGAGCACGCGCAGGTGCTTGATCACACCGATGCGCGACATCTCGAATCGCGCGCTCACCGCACCGACCGCGATGCCCGGTTCGTCACGGATGACGTCGAGCATGCGGCGGCGCTCCTTGGAGGCGAGCGCGTGAAACGTGGCGTCCATCGAGTCCATAATAAGTAACTGAATGGTTACTTATTAGAGCCCACGCGTCAAGGCCCTCCTGCAGAACGTCGCACGGCGCGGGTGCCCCGAAACAGAAACGCGGCGACACGGGTCGGCGTCGCCCCGTTGCGGAGCCCGGGAAGCCGGAGAGCGCCTAGCTCGGATCGGCGATCTTCAGCAGCTGCTTGCCGACGTTCTGGCCGCGGAAGAGGCGGTTCAGCGTCTCGGGGGCGTTCTCCAAGCCCTCCTGGACGTCTTCCTGGAAGACGATCTTCCCTGCGCCGACCCACTGCGCGAGCTGCATGACGGCCTCGGGGAAGCGGTCCGCGTAGTCGAGGATGAGGAAACCCTCCATCCGCGCGCGCGAGATGATGAGCGACAGGTAGTTGCTGGGCCCGGTGGGGCGACTCGTTCCGTAGCCGGTCGAGATGGCACCGCACAGCGGAATGCGCGCGCCGATCGCGAGATGCGTGAGCAGGGTGTCGAGCGTCTCGCCGCCGACGTTGTCGAAGTAGACGTCGACACCGTTCGGGCAGAGCTCGTTGAGCTTCGCTCCGAGGTCGTCCGCCTTGTAGTCGATGGCCGCATCGTAGTGCGCCTGCTCCGTGAGCCAGCTGCACTTCGCCTCGCCACCTGCGATGCCGATCACCTTGCAGCCCTGGATCTTGGCGATCTGGCCGGCCACCGAGCCCGTTGCGCCAGCTGCGCCGGACACCACCACGGTCTCGCCCTCTTTGGGCTGCCCGACGTCCAGCATTCCGAAGTAGGCCGTGAGGCCCGTGATGCCGAAGATGCTCAGCGCGTTCGTGGGTGTGACGCCCGGCGGCAGCTTGGTGGCCGGAATGAAGCCCTGCCCGTCCGTGACCGCGTAGTCCTGCCAGCCGAAAGAGCCCTGCACCAGATCCCCCTCCGCGAAGCCGTCGTGGTTCGACCGGACGACCTGGCCGACGGAGCCGGCGCGCATGACTTCACCGATCTGCACGGGCGGCACGTAGCCCGGCGCATCGTTCAGCCACGCGCGCTGGGTGGGGTCGAAGCTCAGAACCAGATTGCGCACGAGAAACTCGCCGTCGCCGGGCTCCGGAACGTCGACCTCCTGCATCGTGAACGTATCGGCTTCGATCTCGGCGTCGGGGCGGGAGGCCAGCACCCACTGGCGGTTCGTCTCGGTCATTCGATGAGCTCCTCGGGAGGTGAAGTGGACGGTTTGGAGTCGCGATCCTTGCATGCAATTGGTGCGGGGTCGCGATCTCGATGTCCTCGAGCGCAAGGCCTGTGCGGAGACTCGCTTCGCTGGCTCCCATGGCTCGCGACCTTGGGGTCCGGCCGGAGCGCAAGGTAGTCTTCGGGCACTTTGGCGGCTTCCGGAGTCGCCTCTCTCATCAGGAGTCCCCCGTGGCCCAGAACCGCTGGATCTCCGACATGCACTGGGTTCGCCCCGGGAAGCAGAGTCGGAGTCAGAAGACCCAGGACGCGCTCCTCGACGCCGCGGAGCTGCTCTTCTCCGAGCAGGGAGCCGATGCAACGTCGGTGTCGGACGTGGCAGCGCGAGCGGGCTTCTCGGTGGGTGCGGTGTACCACCACTTCCGCGACAAGAAGGCGCTCGTGTACGCGCTCTTCGATCGCATGACCCGCGAGCTCCATGCGAACAGCAAAGAGGCGACCGACCCGCAACGCTGGGAAGGCGCGAGCGTCGAGGACATCCTGCAGAGCTACCTCGAGTTCAGCCTCGGCTTCGCGCGCAATCGACCAGGCTTCAAGCAGGCAGGGATGGAGGCCACCCGCAACGACCCGGCCCTGCGTGCGCACATGACCGAGCTGTTCGAGGAGCTGCACCAGGGGCTGCTCGAGCTGCTTCTCGCGCGCCGGTCCGAGATTGGTCACCCCCGCCCGAAGGTGGCGTTCTCGTTCGTTCTGGATCAGTTCGGAGCCATGCTCAAGACCCGCAACGACGTCGTCGTGCCGACCCTGATGTCGGCAAAGAGCGAGGGCGCGTTCATTCGCGAGGCGATGCGGTCGGCGCGGGCGTACCTGCGGATCGAAAGCGCCGACTGAGTCCGGCGCCCGCACCCGGTACGTCGTTTAGCGAAAACCAGATTCGGGATTTCGCGAGGCTCGGTGAGTGGGCGACTTCCTGTACGTGCAGAACGGCATGGGCGAGGTGGCCAAGCTGCAGAAGGGGGGTCGAAGACCGTTTCTTCGACGCGTACCCCGTCGCCACGGACGACGACGTGCGTCGAGCCGCGATCGACGCCTTCTCCGATCGCGTCTTCGGTTGGCAGATGAAGACCTGGGCGGAGAAGATGGCCTCGGTCTCGTGGCTTCCGGAGTGGGCCCCGTACGCGAAGGGCCGGGCCTACATGGAGCGTGGTGCCGAGCCGAAGGCTGGGACCGATCTGCACAAGGAGCGCATGGAGCTGCTCGACGAGCTGAGCTCGAGGGACTGACCGCCAGGGAAGCCAGGGAAGCTCGGCCTCAGGTGTCCGTCAGCCGAGGCCGCCGACGCGGCGCAACCACCAGGTGCAGCAGTGCGAGTCCGAGCAGCGACATGAATCCAGCGGCGAGGAACGCTTCGCGGTACCCGTAGCGGCTCACGAGCAGCCCCATCGTGGGCCCGATGAGCGCATTGGCGATGTCGTAGAAGGCGGTGAAGGTCGCCATGGCGGAGCCCCGCTCTCGCGCACTCACGCCGTCGACGGCCAGAGCGATGAAGCTGGGCGACTGCAGCGCGAGGCCCGTCGCGAGGAGCGCTGCGCCCAGGAGCACGCCCGCCGGCGTCGCCCACATCGCGACGACAGCGGCCGAGAACACCGTGAAGGTGAGCGCAAACGTTCCTGCCGGAATCGGACCGACGATGTCCGGCACGCGGCCAAACAGCAGCCGCACGACGACGATCGTGACGGAGGAGATCGCAAAGGCGAGGCCAGCGTCGGCCATGCCGACCTCACGGGCGTACAGCGGCACGAACATCAGGAAGCCGTTGAAGGCGAACACTCCAAACAGGGTGATCGCCCCGGGGCCGAGGGCGCTCCTGTGGATCCAGGGAGAGCCTTCGGTCGCGTCGTGCCCGGGCCGGTGGGTCAGCCGCATCGCCACGAGAGCGCTGCCGGCGACCACTGCCGCGACGATCGTCCAGACGACGGTGTACGACGATCTCCGCAGGAGAGCCTCCGCAGCGGCCGGCCCGATTCCCATCCCGACGTGGAACGAGATGAGAATGAAGCTCGCCGCCTGGCTTCGCCGATCCGGAGGCGCGAGCTCGATGGAGAGCATGGTCGAGCCGGTGATGAAGGCAGCGCCCCCCGCCCCGGCGAGCAGTCGGGTGAGCACGGCGCCACTCACCGAATCCACGACCGCCAACGCCAACATCGAAAGAGCGCCGAGGAGTGCGCCCATGACCAGGATCCTCCGCGCCCCGTGGCGGTCGGCGACCCTCCCGAACCACATTCGCGTCGCGAGTGCGGAGATGGCCATGGAGCCCATCACGAATCCTGCCGTCGCCTCCGTGCCCGCGAGCTCGTCCACGACGAACTTGGGCAGGAGCGCGTTCGCCGCACCCATGCCGAGGTAGAACAGACTGGCGCACCCCGCCAGCGTCCAGAACTCCGGCGTGAGCAGGCGGGCGTCGACGTGCGAGGCACGCTCCTTCACTTTTCTTGACCCCCATCGGTCCCGAGAATAGATTCCGAATAGTAGTTCGGAATTGAGTGCACCAGACAGGAGACGGATCTTGACGGAAACCGCCGAACGCACCTTTCCGAAGTGGCTCGTACGCTACCTGGGCTTCACGCTCGTCGCGGCCATCGCACTCTCCTTCTACGAGGTGGGCGGCGATCCCGGCATCAGCAACACGATCCGTTTTGGTCTGGTCAACATCGCCATCGTCGTGTCGCTCGTGTGGTTCTTCTTCTGCAGTCCGTTCTCCGGGCGGGTGCGGGGTGGGGCGTTCCTCGCACTGGCGGCCGCGATTGGTGTCTTCCTCGCCTTCTTTCGAGTCGACGGTGTACAGGGCAACCTCGCCAACCTACGGTTCGAGCCGCGGTGGGGGGAGACGAACTGGGACGCCTTCTCCCCTCCCGCGGGAGAGGCCCGTGCGGTCGACCTGACGCCGGTCGCGCCGACGGATTTCCGCGGCTTTCTCGGAACGAACCGCGACAACAAGGTCGTTGGCGTGACGCTCGACACCGATCACGAGACGAGCCCGCCCGAGCTCCTCTGGCGACAGCCCATCGGAAAGGGCTGGAGCGGCTTTGCCGTGGTGAACGGCTTCGCGGCCACGCTCGAGCAGCGTGACGCCACCGAGCTGGTCACTCTGTACGACGTGGACACGGGTCAGCTGATGTGGTCGTACACCGTCGAGGAGGGGAGCCCCTTCGAAAGCGTCGTCGCTGGAGCCGGGCCGCGCTCGACACCCACCATCGATGAAGGCGTGGTGTACGCGATCTCGGTCAACGGCAAGCCCCTGGCCCTCGACGGAGCCACGGGTGAGCCCGTGTGGACGCGCGATCTCAGCGCCGATCAGGGTCTCACCCGCGAGCGCGAGCGCGCGCTGCTCAGCTACGGCCGGGCCGGCTCGCCACTGATCGTTCGTGACTGGGTGATCGTGCCGCTCGGCGGCGATCCACAGGGGCAGGTGGCGTCGCTGGGCGCCTACGACAAGAAGACCGGGGAGCCCGTTTGGACTGCCGGGTCTCGTCTCTTCAACATGGCGTCGCCGCAGTATGTGCGGGTGGGCGGGGTCGAACAGATCCTCATGGTCAACGACGGCGCCATCAACGGGTACGACCTCGAGACCGGGCGCGAGCTCTGGGGCTTCGACTGGCCCGGCAAGACCAGCGGCGACTCGAGCGTGTCGCAGGTTTGGGCGGTCGACGGCGATCGCATCTTCGCGTCGAAGGGATACGGACACGGCGCAACCCTCAAGAAGCTCAACCTCGATCGCGAGGACGGTTCGTTCGGCGTGGAGACGGTGTGGGAGTCGTCGCGTGTCATGCGCACGAAGTTCACCACTCCGCTCCTGCACGAAGGCCACGTGTACGGGCTCTCCGAAGGCATCCTCGAGTGCATCGACGTCGAGACGGGGGAGCGCGTCTGGAAGCGTGGCCGCTACGGCCACGGCCAGATGCTGCTCGCAGGCGACGTGCTCGTGATCCTCACGGAGGAGGGTGAGGTGGTGCTCGTGGAGGCCACACCGGAGCGGCGCGACAACGTGCTGGCGCGCTTCGAGGCGATCGAAGGGCAGACGTGGAACACCTTCGCCCTCTCGGGCGATCGCCTGGTCGTGCGCAACGGACGCGAAGCGGCGGTGTACCGTCTCCCCACGAAGGGATGAGCCCGATCGGGCGAGCGCAGGAACGCAAGGAGGATCGCAATGGAAATCCAGGGTTGTTCGGCCGTCATCACGGGTGGCGGCAACGGGATCGGCCGCGCCATCGCGCTCGCCCTCGCCAAAGAGGGGGTCCACGTCGCCGTGGCCGACATCGAAGAGGGTGCGGCTCAGGCCGTGGCGGCCGAGGTCGAAGCGCTGGGTGTGCGGTCTCTGGCGATTCGAGCCGACGTCACACAGGAGACCGACGTGGTGCGCACGGCCGACGCCGCCTGGGAGGCCTTCGGCAGCGTCGAGCTCCTGTTCAACAACGCCGGCGTCATTCCGGATCGCGGCAAGCTCTTCGAGTTTTCCGCCGAAGACGTGCGGTGGGTCCTCAGCGTCAACGTGGAGGCGATGCTTCACGGCGTGCGCGTGTTCGCTCCGCGCTTCATCGAGTCGGGCAAGCCGTGCCGGATCGTCAACACCGGCTCCGAGCACAGCATGGGGGTTCCGCACACCGGCGCCGGCATCTACACCGCGTCGAAGCACGCGGTGCTGGGGCTGTCCGACGTGCTGCGTCGTGAGCTCCCCGATCGCGTCGGCGTGAGCGTGTTGTGCCCTGGAATGGTGACGTCGAGTCTCTGGCGCTCAGCGGAGCGGCGCCCCGACGATCTCGGAGGCTCTGGGACCGTCGACCCGGGTCAGGGTGCCGCAATGGAGAACTACGGCATGCCCGCCGACGAGGCGGCACAGCAGGTGGTGAAGGGCCTGAAGGAGGACCGCTTCTTCATCCTCACGCACGCGCACGTCGTCGACATCTGGCGCCAACGGTGGGACGAGGCCGAGACCGAGTACGCGGAGCAGGTACCCCGCTACGACGGTGACGACAAGTACGACGTGAACCAGGTCATAGCGCGGGTCATGGCGCAGGCGCGCAGCGACGCGGAGTAGTTGTCGGCTCCTCATGAGGCCCCGACGACACTGGACGCCCCGTTACGTCGTCGATCGGCTCCGCCACCTGGTGCACCAACGGCGACATCCGGGTGACCCCTGGCTCACAGCAGAGAGTGTTCAGCTCCTCGATCGCCTGCTTCGACCGACGGACGTCGGCTTCGAGTGGGGGAGTGGCAGGAGCACGTTGTGGCTGGCGCAGAGGATTCGCCGGCTGACGAGCGTCGAGAGCGATCCGGGTTGGCACCTCTCCGTGTCGTCGTGGCTGGAACGGGATCGACACTCGAACGTGGAGCTGGAGCTCCGTGAGGTGGCGTCGGAGCAGGACAAAGAGCGCGTGCACGACTACGTGGGAGTCATCGATGGGCTAGAGGACGACTCGCTCGACGTGATCCTGGTCGATGGCCTCGCGCGCGATGCCTGCGCCTTGGCTGCGATTGCGAAGCTGAGACAAGGCGGCGTCCTGGTCGTGGACGACTGTCATCGTTACCTCCCCGCGCCGGAGGGTGAGCGTTCTCCGGGCTCTCGGACGCAGGACCTGGGGCCCGACGGTGAGGTGTGGGCGGAGTTCGAGCAACGGACCGCGACCTGGCGCAGAATCTGGACGAGCGACGGGGTTTCGCCGACGCTGCTGCTGCTCCGCGCCAATTCGGACTGAGCGTCACATCCAGCGCTGGATCAGACGGGTCACCTCGAGTAGATCCCCCGGATCTTCCATGTCGGCCTGGTCCGAGAGCAGCCGGCCGAGAAGCTCTCGAGCCCTTTCGCGCTCGCCTTCGTGCGGGATTCTGCTGACGTCGAAGTACAGGTGTTGCCCCTGTCGCGCCAGGATTCCCTCGCTCTGCCCGCGCTCTCGAAGTGCGCGCTCAGCGGCGGACCGGACGAGTGGATGTGTGATGGCGAAACGGTCCTGGCCGGAGCCGATGGCCTGCGGCTCGGGCTTCCCGGAGCCGGCTGGCTGCGGCTCCGGGCTCGGAGGGGTGGCTCCCGAGGCGGAGTCAGAGGGCGGCGAGGGCGGCGTGGCGTTGCGGCCCGCGCGCGCCCTCAGCCTCGGCAGGAGTGCGAGCGGCAGCAGCGCCAGCCCCAGAACGGCGAGGACCATGACGTAGCGCCAAGGCCGGAGACTGCGGTCGAGCAGAACCGAGGTGGGGTCGTCCTCGTCGTACCAGCACGGGTAGGTGCCGCCACGATCGAACGGGGCCACCTGGTCGAGAGCCCACGCGCGGACTCCGTACTCGTAGCTGCCGGTATCGCCGTCGCCGCTGACGGCGGGGACGACCCCTTGCTGCGTCTCGAGTAGAACGGCCGACATCACGCCGAAGCGTGGCTCCGACTCCCGCCGGCTGGAGGTCGACGAGCCGATCTCCGTGCTCGGCGCGCTCACGAGCATGAGCTCTGTCACGGTGCACGTGGATTCGCGCATCCCGGTCTGCCTGTGCACGTCCTCCGCGACGGACATGACGAGGAAGAGCCCGACCATGAAGCCCGCGGCCAGCAGGCCCAGAACCAGACATCCGCCCCGCGCACCCCCGCCGGCCCGCCGCCAGCCCAGGGCACCCCAGCCGAGGGCGGTGAGCATGCCGATACCCAGGGAGATCCCGAAGCCGCTGAGGAACCGGGCCCAGGTCGTGCGCCCATGACCCTCCGGCCAGACGGGCTCGAGGCTCAGGACGACCCTTTGGGGCTCGCCGGTCCCGAAGTCGAGCACTCCCACGTCGAGCGTCAGCGGCTCGTCGGACACGTCGAGGCGGGAGACAGCGCGAAAGCGGAGCTCTCCGGTCTGCCCCGGATCCAGTCGCAGGCGCGGCCACGTCAAGTCGGACGTCTGCTCGGAAGGGCCCTCACCCTCCGGAGCGACGCCGTCCGTGCCGTCGACGAACAGAGCTCCCGAAAGCGACGCGTCCACCTCGAGGATCGTCGGCTCCCGGTCGTGGTTCTCGAGGACGACGAGGGTCTGGAAGGGGTCGCCGCGAAGGAACGACTCCGGCTGTGCCGTGACCGTGAGGGTGATCCCGCCCTCCGGGCGTTGGCTCTCGAGGCTTCGGCTCGAGGAGGGGGTGCGCGTCTCCTGGCCCGGGGACGGCGTGGTGACGAGCACGGTACAGAGGCAGAGTGCAGAGAAGAGACGCCCTGGCCCTCGAGGCAGGTTCATGGAGATTGCTCCCGCCACCATCCGGCGCCGCGGCGGCTCGGCCGCCCCTCTTGAGGTGATGGCCACAGCATGACCGTACCCATGGGGCCGAGCTCCACGCCGCGGAGGTCGTTGCTGAGCACCCACAGGAAGGTGATGTGGAAGAGGAAGAGGCTCGGCTGGTCCTCGTACACGATGCGGTGCAGCTCGCGAAAGAGCGCGGCGCGTGTTGCCGCGTCCTGCTCCACCGCGGCCAGCGTGAAGAGCTCGTCCACCCTGGGGTTGGAGTAGCCGCCGTTGTTGCGGCCGCCCTCGTACGCGTCGGATCCGAGCTGGACCACGAGCGCTTGCGGATCGTTCGACGTGCCGCCGAGTGCCAGCACTGCCTGGAAGTCGTGGCTCAGCCGCTTCTGCGAGAGCGTCGCGTTCTCGTACGGGCGCGTGACGACCTCCACACCGATGCGACGGAAGTCCTTTCGGAGGATGTCGAGCGCCACCGGGGCATAGGTCATTCCGGGGTTGTAGGCGAGCTCGAAGCTGAAACGCACGCGCTCGCCGTCGATTTTTTTGTGCCGCCAGCCGCTGTCCTCGTCGGCGAGCCACCCCGCCTCGTCGAGGAGCTGTGCGGCGCGCTCGAGGTCGTACTCGATCGGCGACTCGCGGAGCGACGGCTCGTAGTCGAAGCGACCCTCGACCATGTAGCCGTAGGAGCGCTCGTACAGATCGTGGCCGACGCGGCGGCGGACGGTCTCGACGTCGTAGGCATGCGCGAGCGCCCGGCGCACGCGTCGGTCGACGAAGAAGGGGTTGCTGCCGTCGAGGTTCCAGAGCACGTTGAGGACGAGAGCCGCCGGGTGGCGGGCCTTCACGCCCCGGGCCTCGAACTGGGCGTTGTCGGTCTGGTTCGCGAAGATGTTGGCGTCGACGTACACGTGGTCGAACTCGCCGCTCAGGAACTGGAGGAGCGCGAGATTGCGGTCGCTCTGGAACTTCACCAGGACCCGCTTGGCGGCCGGGGGTGCCGTGTCGAAGAGGAAGTGGTCTTCCCACCGTTCGACGACCACTCGGTCGTTGGGAAGCCACTCGACGAAGCGGTAGGGACCGCTGCCGATCAGCGCCTCCCGGCCATAGCGGTTGTAGTAGGCCGACGAGCGGAGCGTCGGATCGGCCGCCCGCTGCTCCGGATCTCCGAGGATGTGCTTCGGCACCACGGGGAAGGCGAGCGCCTCGAGCCGCAGGCCGGGGGCGAGCACGCCGCTGTAGGTGACGCGAGCGCGGTGCTCGCTGAGGGCTTCGACGCGCTCGATCAGGTCGCGCGATGTCCCCCAGTAGGCGATCGGCACGCGCTCGTCCTTCAACACCTCCACCGTGAACGCGAGGTCGTGTGCCGTCCAGGGCTCGCCGTCGTGCCAGCGCGCGGCCGGGTTGAGCTCCAGGGTGACGGACCGCAGGTCGGGGGAGAGCTCGTGGCCCAGCACCACGTCGGAGTTCCAGTCGTAGCCGGTCTCGAGCGTTCGCAGTACAGGCCACTCGAAGAGCAGTACGAAGAGGTCCCACGCCGAACCGGCACCGGAGGGGAAGAGCGGATTGAGGGTGGCCGGCTGGCTGAAGTCGTGCCTCACGATCGTCGGGTCCGGCACGGCACGCTGCGGCTCCGTGCGTGGGTACGGCTCGAACAGTGCCGGCGGGTCGAGGAGCGGATCTTCTGCCGGGTCGTAGACAACGACATCTTCGCGCGTCGGCGGGGGGCCCGCGCACGCGAGCAGCGAGGCGCCAAGAAGCGCCCCGAGCGGAGCGCACCACCTCCGCCGCGTCGGTGCCGCCTTCTTCAGGCGTTGCGCTTGATGTCGCGAAACGGCCCCTGGTCGGCGCGGAATCCCTTGGGCATGCCAAGGACCCTCTCGGAGATGATGTTGCGCTGGATCTCGTCGGTGCCGCCGGCGATCGAGATCGCTGGAACCGAGACCAGCACCTCGGCGATGACGCCTCCGTGTGCCGAGCCCGGGCCGCTTCGCATCGCGTCGCTGCCGCCGATCATCGTGTGCACGTGGGACGCCTGGCGTGCGATCACGCTCGCGGCCAGCTTGGCGATGGAGCCTTCGGGGATGATCTGCGTGGTTCCCGCCTTCCTCTTCGCCTCGGCAGCCATCGACGCGAGCCGGGCGCCGGTCGAGAGCCCGATCAGCTTGGCCAGCTCCTGGCGCACGGCTGGATCCCGGATGGCGCCCGTCTCCTGTGCGCGCGGGAACGCGAGGTCGACGCGCCCCTCGCGCTGCGGGTACCAGGTATAGGGCTCGTTGGCCAACGCGACCTCGGCAGCGTACTCCTCGTAGATCGGCCCCTGTTTGGGCCCCTGGAGCCCGGCACCGGTGAACCGCCGACCAAACCCGCGCCGCTCGAACGAGAGAGTCGAGGCGGCAACCGCCCAGCCTTCACCTTCAACGCCCACGAGATCGCGGGCCGGGATCTCGGCGTTCGTCATGAAGACCTCGTTGAACGACTGGTGTCCGTTCATCTGCTTGAGCGGCCTCACTTCCACTCCCGGCTGGCGCATGTCGAGCAGGAAGTAGCTCAGCCCCTGGTGCTTGGGCAGGTCCCAGTCGGAGCGCGCCAGCAGAATGCCGAAGTCGGCGTGGTGCGCGCTCGTGTTCCAGACCTTCTGGCCGTTGATGATCCACACGTCACCCTTGCGCTCGGCGCGGGTGCTGGCGCCGGCGAGGTCGGACCCGCTGCCGGGCTCGCTGAAGAGCTGGCACCACGAGTGCTCGCCGGTGAGGATCGGTCGCAGGTAGCGCTGCTTCTGATCGTCGTTGCCGCACGAGAGGATCGTCTCGGACGCGAGCCGCCGCGGCCCGATCATCGCCGCGGGAACCGCGCCCCTCTCGAGGAAGGTCTGCGTGACCACGTCCGCCTGCTCGAGCGTGAAGTCGCGGCCGAAGTACTCCTTGGGCCAGTGGGGAGCCGCCCAGCCGCTGTCGACCAGGATCTCGCGCCACTCCTGGAGCGAGCGCTGCGGATCCCAGTTCTCGTCGATCCACGCGCCGACCTCTTCGCGAATCTGCTCGGGGGTCATGAGGCGGCCTCCAGCTGCTGGATCATGCGCTCGCGGTGCAGGTGGGGCGTCCCCAGGAAGACCTCGGAGCTCTTCGCGCGCTTGAACCACAGGTGCGTGTCGTCCTCCCACGTGAAGCCGATGCCGCCGCGCAGCTGCACGCCGGCCTTCACGGCGCTCACGTAGGCGTCGGCCGCCATGGCTTTGGCCATGCTCGAAGCAAAGGGCTCCCCCTCGCCGGACGCGAGGCAGCGTGCGGCGTGGTGCGTGACTGCGGTGGCGAGCTGCACTTCCATGAGGAGGTCCGCGCAGCGGTGCTTGAGCGCCTGGAAAGAGCCGATGGGTCGCCCGAACTGGACGCGCACCTTCGTGTACTCGACCGTGGAGTCGAGCATGTGCTGGGCGCCGCCGATCATCTCGTGCGCGAGCGCCGTGCACATGTGGTCCCAGATCCGCTGGAGTGCGTCGGGGGTCACGGGGCCCAGAGGGTCGGCCGGCGCCGCGTCGAAGGTGACGTGCGACAGCCTCCGGGTCGGGTCCATGACGGTCTCTGGGGTCACCTCCACGCCTGCGGCCTCCGCCGAGACGAGAAAGAGACCGAGCTCCGTGCCGTCCTGCGCGATCACGAGGAGCCTCTCGGCGATGTGGGCGTCCAGCACGAGGGGTGCGGCTCCGTGGAGGGAGCCCTGCTCGACTCGGAGTGCGTGGCCAACCTGCTCGGGTGCGTCGAGGCTGTCGAGCACGAGGGTGGTGAGCGCGGAGCCGTCGGCGACCCCTGGCAGAAGATCGGCCTTTGCGGTGTCGCTCGCCACTTCGAGAAGAGCGGTCGCCGCCATGACGCACGAGGAGAAGAACGGCCCGCAGTAGAGCGTACGCCCCATCTCCTCGGCGACGATGCCGAGCTCGACGGGGCCGAGGCCAGAGCCGCCGTACTCTTCGGGGACGTGTGCGCCGAGGAGCTCGGCCTCGGTGGCGAGCCGCGACCAGACGCCCTCGTCGTAGCCACGCTCGTCGTCCATCAGGGCGCGCACCGCCTCGGGTGTCGAGACTTCGCGGAGCACCCCGGCGACGATGTCGCGGAAGAGCTCCTGTTCTCGAGTCAGCTGCAGGGACATGTCGCCTCCCGTCGTGGCCACCCTGGAGCGCGCGCCGTCTCGGGGCGCGTCGGGCGAGCCTGAAGGAACCATCAAGTGGGTGGGTCCCTGAATCTACGGCAGGAGGCGTCGACGACCCAAGGCCGCGATGCCGTTGACAGGCCTTCGTTCCCTCGAGACCCGGCCCGGCGACTTGAGTTCGCTCGGCAACGGAGTGACGATGGGGCTTCACCCGTCAACGACGCACGTCGTTGGTCGCGACCCGACCTGGAGACGTTCATGGCCAACTCTGACCCTCGTCCGCTCGACGGCCTGCGTGTCGTCGAAATGGGCCAACTGCTCGCGGGCCCCTTTTGCGGCACCCTCCTCGGCTACTACGGCGCCGAAGTGATCAAGATCGAGCCGCGGACCGGGGACCCGATCCGCACGTGGCGGGAGACGCGGAACGGAGAGTCGTACTGGTGGCCGTCGCTCGCCCGCAACAAGAAGAGCGTCACGCTCAACCTGCGCAAGGAGGAGGGGCGTGCACTCGCCCGTCGGCTGATCGGCGAAGCCGACGTGCTCATCGAGAACTTCCGGCCCGGCACGCTCGAGAAGTGGGGCCTCGACCCGGCGGTCCTCCAGGAGGAGCACCCCGACCTGATCGTGGTCCGGATCTCGGGCTACGGCCAGACCGGACCGTACGCGGCCCAGCCCGGCTACGCGTCGGTGTGTGAGGGTTTTGGCGGCCTGCGCTACGTCAACGGCTTCCCCGGCGGCCGCCCCGTGCGCCCGAACCTGAGCCTCGGCGACACGCTGAGCGGCATGCACGCCGCCTTCGGCGTGCTCCTTTCGGTGATCGACCGGGACCGCCGCCGCGCGGGCGGGCAGACGGTGGACGTGGGGATCTTCGAGGCGGTGTACAACATGATGGAGGCCGTGGTGCCGGAGTACTCCGGAGCGGGCGTCGTGCGCGAGCCGTCGGGCTCCACCATCACCGGCATCGTGCCCACCAACACCTACGAGTGCAAAGACGGTCGCTACGTCATCATCGGCGGCAACGGCGAGTCCATCTACAGGCGGCTCATGCTTGCCGCGGGGCGGCCGGAGATGGCGGAGGACGCGAAGTACCAGGGCAACGAGAACCGCGTGAAGCACGAGGCCGAGATCGACGCCGCGCTCGATGCCTGGTGCTCGTCGTTGACGCTCGACGAAGTGCTCGATGCGCTGCGCGAGGCAGAGGTTCCGTCGGGCCCGATCTACAGCGTGCGCGAGATGATGGGCGATCCGCAGTATCAGGCGCGCGGCCTCTTCGAGGAGGTCGACTTTCAGGGCGAGCCGCTGCAGATTCCGGCGCTGGTGCCGCGGCTCACGGGTACACCGGGCAGGACTGACTGGCCTGGCCCGGCTCTGGGTGCCCACAACGAAGAGATCTACGGCGGTCTCCTCGGCCTCGACGAGGCCGAGATGAAGAGGCTGTCCGGCGACGAGGTCATCTGACATGAACGATCTGCCGCAGGAGGTCCGCGTGGTGGAAGTGGGGCCGCGCGACGGCTTCCAGATGGAGGACACCTTCATCCCCACCGAGCTCAAGGTCGCAGCGATCGAAGGACTCGCCGACGCGGGTCTCCGCCACATCGAGGCGGTGTCGTTCGTGCACCCGAAGGTGATTCCCCAGATGCGCGACGCGGCGGACGTGATGCGCGAAGTGACGCGCAAGGAGGGTGTGAGCTACTCGGCCCTCGTCCCGAACCTGCGGGGTGCCGAGCGGGCTCTCGGCGAGGGCGTGGACGGGATCCACGTCGTGATCTGCTGCTCCGAGACCTACAACCAGCGCAACGTCGGCATGTCGGTCGACGACTCGATCTCCAACCTCGAGCAGATCGCCGACACGGTGGGGGGGCAGGTGCCGCTGGCCGTGACGATGGCGGTGACCTTCGGCTGCCCGTTCGAAGGGCAGCTCCCCGACGCGCGTCTCCTGGAGCTCGTGCAGCGCTTCGCCGAAGCCGGCGCGGAGGAGATCGGTCTCGCCGACTCCGCCGGGCTCGGAGATCCCCTTCTGGTGCGGCGGATCGTGCGCCTGGTGCAGGCGCGCCTGCCCGACATGCCGCTACGCATGCACCTGCACGACACGCGGGGCCTCGGCATCGCCAACGCCCTCGCCGCCATGGAGCTGGGTGTGACCACGTTCGACACGTCGCTCGGCGGCCTGGGCGGTTGCCCCGTGATGCGCGGTGCCACGGGCAACATCTCGACCGAAGACTTCGTCAACCTGTGCGACGAGACCGGCGTGGAGTCTGGTGTCTCCGTCGGGGGAGTTCGGCGGGTCTCCGCACGGATGCAGGAGTTCCTCGGCCGCGAGCTGCCGAGCCGGATTCTGCGCTCGGGAACGCGCGAAGAGCTCTACGCCGCCAACCGCGAGGGTTGAGCTCGCGTGACCAGGGCCGCCACGGTGGCGACCGTACCTGAGTGGGCCCGGGCCGTGTCCGCGATGCGAGGGGCTAACATGGCCTTTGCCGCGAGGGATCACGTGGTGGTCACTCCGCTGCAGGACCACGACCTGGGAGCCGCCCATGACACGCCACCTGATCGTCGCCGCGGGAGTCGCATCGCTCGGGATCCTGCTGCTCGGGGCGCTTTCAGCAGCCGGAGCGAGGAGCGCGGCCGACGCACCGACGTTCCATGCCGACGTCCTGCCGATCTTCCAGGCCAAGTGCCAGGACTGCCATCGAGCCGCCGGCAGCAACTTCGGCGGCATGGTGGCGCCCATGGCGCTGACGACGTATGACGAGGCGCGCCCCTGGGCCCGCTCCATCGCGCGACAGGTCCGGGCACGGGAGATGCCGCCGTGGCACGCGGATCCGCGCTTTCACGGCGTGTTCGCCAATGAGCGCTCTCTTTCGCAGGTGGAGATCGACCTGATCGAGCGCTGGGTGCAGGCGGGAGCGCCCGCGGGAGACGCCGCGGCTGCTCCGGCACCGAAGACCTTCCCCAGCACCGACGGCTGGGTGCACGGTGAGCCCGACCTCGTGCTCACGATCCCAGTCGCCCACGAGGTGGGCGATGACGTCTCCGACGTGTACACCGCCTTCGCCGTCGACCTCACCGAGGAGATGTTGCCCGACGACGTCTACATTCGCGGCTTCCAGTGCAAGCCGGGCACGCCGATCATCCACCACTTCAACGCCAACCTGCTGCCGCCCGACGAGAACGGCGAGCTTCCGCCGAAGCCCACCCGGCACGAGTCGGACACGATCGCTCCGGAGAACTCGGGGAGCTACCTGGGTGGTGCGGCATCCGGAGCCGGCGCGAACTGGTACCCGGAGGGCTACGCGGTGAAGATCCCGAAGGGGTCGCGCATCACCTTCGACATCCACTACACGAAGGAGGCCGGTCCGGGCACGGGAGTGGTCGACAGCACGTCTCAGGTCGGCTTCTACTTCGCGAAGAAGGAGCCCGAGCGCATCGTCGACGTGGTGAACATCGCGCGCTTCGACATCGACCTGCCGCCCCGCACGGAGACCTACACCCTCGGGCCCGCGGCGAAGGTGATGGAAGAGGACGTCGACGTCATCGCGCTCACGCCGCACATGCACCTGCGCGGCAAGGCGGCCAGGTTCGAGGCGTTCTACCCCGACGGGAGCCGCGAGGTGCTTCTCGAAGTTCCGACGTACGACTTCGCCTGGCAGACCGCTTACTACTACGACGAGCTGAAGAGACTGCCCGCGGGCACGAAGGTCGAGTTCACCGCCTGGTACGACAACTCGGAGGAGTACGGTGCACGGCGCGGCTTCGACCCAGCCCAGCACGTGCGTTTTGGCCGGTGGTCGAGCGACGAGATGATGATGGGGTTCATGCTGGTGGCGCCTGCGGCGGACTGAGGGCGGCGTGACGGGACGCTGCCCGGCAACCGCTTTCGCGGCCGTCGCGATCGCCGTCCTCTTCGGCAGCGCCCCGAGTGCCGCTCAGCCGGAACCTCCGGCGCCGCGCTACCTCTTCTCCTGGGTCGGCGACCTCGACCGGAAGGAGAGTGACTTCCTGGCGGTCATCGACCTCGAGCCCAGAGGCGGGCGGTACGGGGAGGTGGTTGCGACGCTGCCCGTCGGCGAGAGAGGCCTCTGGCCGCACCACACCGAACATCGGCTGCACCCGTCGCGCACGCTCTTCGCCAACGGCTTCGCCGGCAACCGCACTCTGATCTTCGACCTCGGCGATCCGCTGCGCCCCAAGGTCCGCGCGCGGATCGGTGCAGTGGGGGAGCTGAGCCATCCTCACAGCTTCGAGCGCGCCCCGAACGGCAGTGTCGTGGCGGCGCTGCAGGGGAGCGGCCCCCGCAACGAGAAGCCCGGTGGGCTGGCGAGGATCTCTTCCGACGGGAGGGTGGAGCGGTGGGCGTCGGCCGCGAGCCCGGATGCCGACTCCGAGACGCTCCGTCCCTACAGCCTGGCGGTGGTGCCCGCGCTGGATCGGATCGTCGTCGGTCTGCAGGTCATGGCCATTCCGGAGTGGGGTGCTGCGAGCGCCTCGGTGGTGGGCGAAGGCCTCGGCAACCAGATCCAGGTCTGGAGACTGTCCGACCTGTCTCTCGTCAAGACCCTGCGTCTGCCCGAGGCCTGGGGACCGAACGAGCCGCGGCTCCTCGCCGACGGGAAGACGGTCCTGGTGAGCACCGTGAGCTGTCATCTGCTCATGGTCCTCGGCCTCGGGAGCGGGGACCCGTCCGTGCGCGTGGTGTACGCGCAGGGTCGCGGACGGTGCGCAGGCCCGGTGGTTCTCGGGAGCTACTGGATCCAGTCGAATGCAGGAACGCGCGAGGTGGTGGCGCTCGACGTGCGCAACCCGCTGCGGCCGCGCCATGTCTCGTCGCTCTCTTTCGACGAGCGTCAGCGGCCCCACTGGCTCGCATCCGATGGCGAGAAGATCGTCGTGGTGAACGAACCTTTTGCGGAGGCTCGCTTGTGGATGCTCCGCTTCGACCGCGACACCGGGCAGCTCCGGCTGGACGACGCGTTTCGCGATGCCGACGCCGATCGACCCGGCCTCTCCTTCGACCGGGCGCAATGGCCTCACGGAGTGACCGGTCGCGCGGTGCCGCACGGCACGGTGTTCGACCTCGGCCACCGTTGAACGGGCCCCTGAGCCAGCGCACGCGTGGAACCGCGATCTGCTGCCCCCCGAGTGGGTGACCTGAGCGGCCCTAGGGGCAGACGGCCAACGCGGCGGTGTCCTGGATCGGCTGGAAGGGCACGCCGAGGCCGTTGGAGTACTCGACGACCGTTCCGGTCGCGGTGTCGAGCACCTCGATCCGGACGGCCTGGTCGGTGAGACCACCTGCGAAGACCCAGAAGTGCCCGTTGAGGCCGCAGCCGTCCAGGATCTTGAGCACCATCTCGACGTTCGCGCGGTCGAAGAACCAGAAGTAGCCGGTGTCGCTCGTCAGGGTCTGGGGGCGGCCCACGCCAGAGCTCGTGCTCGTGGCCCACGTCACCCGCACCTCGAAGCGGTCGCCGCCGAGACAGAGCGCGTCGTCCGAGGAGCACGCCGCGCTCGAGCCCGCTGCGGGAACGGAGTGCCGACGGAGTTGCCACTCGATGCCGGTCATCTCGTGGTTGGCCCGCTCCGTCAGCGCTTCGTGGGAGAGCGGGTTTCCTGCACCTCGACTCGAGGTACACGTGGCGAAGGCCGAGGTGTCCTGAATGGGTGCGAACTTCTGATCCTGCGCGTTGAAGTAGGTCCGCACCTGTCCTGTTGCGGTGTCTTCCACACGGATCTTGGCTTCGACGTCGGTCAGGCCACCGGCAAACACCCAAAAGCGGTCGTTCAAGGTGCAGCCGTCGAGGATCTTGACGACGATCTCGACGTTGCTGTGGTCGAAGAACCAGAAGTAGCCGGTGTCGGCGGTGAGCGAGGTCGCCTGCCCGTCACCCTGGGCCCCGGCCTTGTCCTCCCACGAGACGGTCACCCGGAACCGGCCCCCTTGAATGCAGAGCGTGTCGGCTTCCGGAGTGCAGACGCGGATGCCGCTCTCGCCGTCGAAGCCGGTGCGGAAGATGCCGCGGTTGCGGCCGTTCGAGCCGCGACGCGTGTAGGCCACGAGCACGTCGTCGGAGTCGTCGACGCTCACCGAGGGCTCTGTCGGCTCCTCGCCCGACGTCGTGGTCGCGATCTCGACCTCTCCGGTCGCGGGTTGGCCCGACGGAGAGAAGAGCCGACCCACCAGGTTGCCAGTCGCCGCCGCGCGCCCCGCGAGGGCGTCGGCGACCCAGGTGACGGCGAAGTCGCCGACCGACGTCATCGCAGCGTCGGGGTCGCTCTGATCGGGGCCGCTGCCTTCCGAGAGGTCGAACGGAGGCCCCTCGGGGACCCCTGCGGGCGTGAAGCGTCGGCCGCGCACGTCACGCCCGCCCGGGCCCGGCTCGTCCCAGACGGCCACGAAGCGACCCTCGTCGTCCATGGCGATCGCGGGGTTGTCGATCTGGTCTGATTCGCTCCAATGGATCTCTTCCGTCGTGGGTGCACCTCGGGGGTCGAACACGCGCCCGACGAGTGCCCCCGAGTCGGCCCGATACGCCACGGCGAAGCTCCCGCCGGAGGAGCTCGCCGTGACGGGGGTAGCGCCGGCGGCCTCCGAGAGCGTGAGCGTCTCTGGTGCCGGCCTGCCGCGCCGGTCCACGCGCCGACCGCGCACACGGTCGCCGTCGTCCCACACGACGATCGCGTCGCCCGAGTCGTCCACGTCCACCTGCGGGTTCTGTGCCGCGCCGCCGGAGCCGGTCTGGATCTCGACTTCGCCGGTGGTGGGGGCTCCGGACGGGTCGAAGAAGCGGCCGACGACGGCACTCTCCGTGACGTTCACGAGATGCAGCTCGCCCGAGAGCGGGCGGAGGGCTTTGCCGGACGTGCGGTTCCACACGACGGTGAGGTTGCCAAGAGCATCGAACGCCGCGCTGGGCAGGGTGTGCGCCCCGGCGCCCGACGATACGCCGAACGTCGGACCCTGGGGTGCTCCGGTGGGTCCGAAGAAGCGGCCGAGGATCTGCGGGCTCCCCGTGTCGGTCTGCCACAGCACCACGCTCCGGCCGTCGGGCGCGTGCGCCACCACCGGCATCTCGCCGCCTGCGGTCACCTGGGTCTCCGGCGCCGGCGTGGGGACGGGTAGTGGGCGATTGGAACCGCAGTCGATGAACTCGCTGGGCGAGAGGGCTGCCGCGGTGACGCGCACTTCGTCGATCAGGCCGTCGAAGAACTGCGCGTTCGAGGTTCCATCCCAGAGTGCACCGATCGCGATGCCGCCGTTCGAGTAGCTGGCGTGCTCGCCGGGGCGCGCGTTGGTGAGGCGGCTCGTGGTGACACCGTTGACGTGCACGGCGAACGAGCCGGTCGCGTCGTCGAGGGTGCCGGCAACGTGGATCAGCTGGCCCAGGTGCTCGGGGGCGATCGCGCCGAGCAGGAAATCGCGGTGATCCGGGTCGGCGTCGTTCGTTCCGTCCGAGATCTGGAAGGCGAGGTTGGCTCCTGCGAAGAGGGCGAGGTAGAACGGGTCTCGGCCCCCGGTGGTGTCGCCGCGGAAGAAGATCTGCCGGAGCCCCGATCCCGAGGGGAAGGAGTCGATGCGGACGCAGGCTTCGACGGTCAGGCTCTGTAGCCGGAAGGCAGGATCGTCCGGAATGCGGACGCTGTCGCCGGAGTCGAGCTCGAGCCCGAGCGTGCTGCCTGGAGCCGAGGAGTCGCGATAGACCGGATCGCCCGTGGGCGTGCCGTGGTGGCTGCCCGCGTCGTCGCGGATGGTCCCGGCCCCCGTCGCCACCTGACCGCTCGAGCCCTCCTCGAAGCGCCAGTGCGCCACGGTGGTTTGCCCGCGGCCCGGGGTGGCGAGCGCCGCCGCGAGGAGAGCGAGGACAAGCGCCGCCGAGGGTGGAACGGGCTGCCAACGATTGACAGCCTCAGCTAGCGAGAGGGTCGGAATCGCATGGGGAGCGGGCATGGAGAGGGTGTCGTCCGGCATGAGGGATCCTCCCTGGGCGCACGAAGGCACGAGATCGTAGCGAGCCCGAGTGGCTCGCTACGACCCCAGACGACATCCGCTCGCCGATTGGCTCACGGAGCACCGGCTGGTCCTGACGAAGACGCGGCTACGGCAGCTCGAGCGACACGATCTCGGCCTGGTCTCTCGCGAACAGGGTGCGCCCGACGAGCGTCGGCGGCGTCCAGCTGCGGGTCTGAAAGATCTGGGCCTGTGCGTGGATCTCGAGGTCGTCGGGTTTGGGCGTGGCCAGCGTGAGCTGACCGTCCTCGTCCAACGCGATCAGCTTGCCGTCGGCGAGCACCTGGAAGGCGCGCGCGATGTCGCGGGTGCGGTGGACGATGTCGCCGGTCTCGATGTGGACACCCGTGAACGGCACGGCGCCGAAGTCGCCGTTGGCACCCCACACCACGTCGCCGACCCGGATGGCGTTCCCGATGTGGATGCGCATCTGTTTGTGGGCCCAGGCCTCCTCGACCTCGGTGGTGTCACCTTTGCGTACGAGGCGGAGAACCCGGCTACCCCCGTTGTACGCCGTCGACATGAACAGGAGCTCGTCTTCGGGGTACCAGGTCGGGACGCTGATGCTCAGCCCGAAGCTGACCGGATGGTCGTGGCTCCACAGCCGCTCCCCGGTCTCCGGATGGAGGCCGAGCAGCTCCTCGCGATTGAAGAGGAGAAGCTGCTTCTGGCCGCCCACCTCGATGAGATCCGGCGACGAGTGGCCGCGTCGCAGGTCGCCGTTCTTCCAGACGACGTCTCCCGTGCGCTGGTCGAGTGCCATCACCCCCTGGCCGTCGCCGCCGACCGTGACGATGAGGCGACCCTCGTGCGCGAGAGGGCTACACGTGTAGCCGCGCGAGTCTTCGGTGCCGCCGAGCTCCCGGATGAGCTCCTTCTTCCACAGGAGCTCCCCACTCTCTGCGTCGACGGCCACCAGATCACCGTAGATGCCCGCGAAGAAGACGCGACCGTCCACCACGGTGGGTGTCACATGGGGGCCGACGCCGTGCTCGAGCTTGTGGTACTCGGCGAAGGGCGCGGGCGTACGGCGCTCCCAGATCGTCTCTCCAGTGTCTCGCGAGAGCGCCACGAGAACCTCCTCGCCGTCCGAAGCGTCGGAGGTCCGATAGGCGGTGAAGAGCCGGTCGCCGACGACGGCGATGCCGGAGTAGCCGAAGCCGAGCTGCTGCCGCCAGTTGACGGGCGGGCCACCCTCCGGCCAGGTGGTCGCGAGGGCCGGCGAGGGCACGACGAAGTTGCGGTCGACGCCTCCGACCTGCGGCCAGTCGCGCGCCTCGGAGGCGGTGGCAGGAGAGGGCAGGATGGCGGTGCCCCAGACCGCGATCAGAATCAGAGTCAGCCGGACGAGTCGGTCGCCAATCGAGGACGACGGTCGGACGTGATGCATCTTCACCTCATTCGATTGTGTGGCATCGGGAACGCGGCTGTTCGTCGCTCTATTCCGTTCTCCGTCCTCGGCCCGCGAGAACTTCGGACGTCCGCCGAGCCAGCCCTCGGCGGCGGCTGTGAAAGCGGGCTCAGCTCTCTGCACGAGACTCTCGATGGAGCTCCTCGATGGCTCTTCGGCAGCGCTCGAGCAGAGCCTGAGGATCGGTCCCCGAATGCTCGAAGCGGCGGCCTCGAGCGTCGGTCGCCGTCAGGCGATAGACACCAGCCGATCGCTCGACGATCTCGACGTGCCAGCCGGGGACGCCCAACTCCTCGCTCACGCTGTCGGAGCCAGGGCTCAGTCGCGCGCGCGTGCGCGGCTCGTCAGCCCACCCCCCGACATCTCCACCCCGGGCTCCGCGTCCGAGACGATGATCCAGCCGACCATCATCTCGTCGGTGGTCGGCTCGCCCCACTTCACGTCGCGCGTCGGGTCGGGGTTGTGCGGGTTGTCGGCCGAGTTGTCCCAGGCCGCGGTGAACTCGATCTCGGTGCCCGCCGGCAGCACCTTGGGCTGCCCGTGGGGGTACTCGTAGGTGGTCTGCCAGTTGAAGTCGTACTGCGGCACGTCGAGGAGGACCTCGGAGCTGCCGTCCGGGTAGAAGGCCTCGTAGCGGGCTGCCTTGCCGCGCAGGTGCATGTGCGGGTTGAGCGCGAGCAGCAGCGCCTCGCGCTCGAACGGCACCCGCTTCTTGTACTCCACGTGCGCCTCGCCGGCCGGGAGAACGAAGTCGGCGCGAATCGCCGACTGCCACGACACGGCGTGCTCCGGAACCACTCCCTCCGGGTAGAACTGGATGTTGGCGCGAGACTCGTCCCACACGCCGGTGCCCGGGCCGGGCTCCTTGTGGTAGTGCATCGACCAGCGCACGGTGTCACCCGGCATGAGCAGGGTGCCGAAGTTCTCCGGGTAGACGTAGGGCTGCAACCCTGGCCCGAGGCCACCCAGCGGCGGCGCGACGATGTGGTGCACGATGGAGCTGCCGGGCTGGAACTCGATCGACTTCACCCAGCGCGGCTCGGGCAACATCTCTTCGGTGATCTCGGTCGTGAAGTAGACGTAGAGATCTTCGACGTCGTCCTCCACGAAGAAAGGCTCGCCGATGCTGATCTCGAGATCCGGCGTGCCGGTGATCCAGCCGTCGACCGTCTGGGGCCACTCCTTGGCGGCAGGGGCGTCGGCCACGTCACCCGCCGGCGCTCCGCGCTCGGCCCAGCGCACGATCGTCTCGACCTCGGCCTCGCTGAGACTGCGTTGGTTGTGGAAGATGCCGTCCTGGGCATCGGAGGCGTGCCAGGGGGGCATGGTGCGTGCCTTCACCTGGCGCGCGATCGACTTGGCCCACGGCCGCGCATCGTCGTAGTCGAGAAGTGCCATCGGCGCGACCATTCCGCCGAGGTTGGCGCCCCCCTCGCGGTGACAGCCCTGGCAGCTCGCCTGGAGGATGGGGAGCACGTCGCGGTGGAAGGTGGGCGCCTCGGGCGCGTCTTTCGTGGCGGCCCCGGTGGGCCCCGACAGGACGGCGAGCGAAGCGAAGACCAGGGCGACGAGCAACGAGGCAGATGCGGTGAGACGGCGCATGACTCCTCCTTCGGCGATTTGACGACATACTATACATGGGTCCACAAAGTGATTCGCCGAGCCCGCTCGGCGATCGCACGACCATTCCAACGGCTCGTCAGGAGGTTGCCATGCGTCTCATTCAGAGCCTCGTGCTCGTCCTCGCGTTCGCCGTCGCTCCCGCCGGGGCGCAGACGGACGACATTCCCCGCCGTGCCGATGGCAAGCCCGATCTCTCGGGAAGCTACGACATCGCCAGCTTGACGCCCTTCCAGCGCGATCCCTCTCTGGGCGATCGGGAGCTCATGACGCGGGAGGAGGCCGCGGCCATCGAGCGAGAGAAGGCGGAGTACTACGCGAGGGACAACGCACCCAGCGACCCCGACCGAGTGGCGCCGGAAGTGGGGGGCACGGCCATCTACGACCCGCGGCTCACCGGAGCGGCCGGTGGGACGGGCGGCTACAACGCCTTCTGGCTCGATCCTGGGGACGAGGCCTTCATGATCGACGGCAAGTACCGCACGTCGATCCTCATCGATCCCCCGAACGGCCGCCTGCCGGAGCTCACCGAGGCGGGGCGCGCGCGACGCGCCGCAGCGCGTCCCTACAGCTTCGAGAACACGGGCACTGCGTGGTGGCTCGACCAACCGCAGGGCCCCTACGATGACCCCGAATCGATCGCTCTCGGCGAGCGCTGCCTGATCTCCCTCGGAGCCGGCGTGCCGGCGAGGCCGTCGCTGTACAACAACCTGAAGCGCATCGTGCACGGCGACGACGCCATCCTCATCAACATCGAATGGATGCACGACGTCCGCGTCATCCACCTCGACCGCGAGCACGACCCGTCGCTGCCGCCGAGGTGGGTCGGGCACAGTGTCGGGCACTGGGAAGGCGACACGCTGGTCGTCGACACCCGGAACTTCATCTCCAAGCGCGGCGACGTCTTCATTCGCCCCGAGGGCTTCCGCGTGGTCGAGCGGTTCTCGCGCCTCGACGCCGAGACCCTGCTCTACAACTTCACCGTCCACGACCCGGAGTACACCGCTCCCTACACGGGGGAGCTCCCGTGGCCCGAGAAGGGGCGCCTCTACGAGTACGCCTGCCACGAGGGGAACTACTCGATGGGCGGCATTCTCCGCGGAGCGCGCCTGCTCGAGAAGGAGGAGCAGGAGCGTCGCGCGTCTGGAACGAAAGGGGCCGCGACGAGCAGCGGCCGCTGAGCCGCTCAGCTCGACCGTCAGCCCCGATCTGAAAGCGCGTCCCAGTCCATCGCCGGACCCTTCGGGAGGATCCCGGAGCGCGACCAGTAGATGCCTTTGATCGCGTCGAAGTCGACGGTCTCGGCGACTCCTGGGGTCTGGTACAGGTCGCGTGCGTACCCCCACAGGTTCGGGAAGTCGACGAGGCGCTGACGATTGCAGCGGAACAACCCGTAGTAGGCCGCGTCGAATCGGAGAAGCGTGGAGAACAGGCGCCAGTCGGCCTCGGTGACGTGGTGGCCCACGAGGAAGGGGCTGCTCTCCAGATGCGCCTCCACCTCGTCGAGCGCCTCGAAGAGAAGGTCGTAGGCCTCCTCGTACGCCGCCTGGCTCCGGGCGAAGCCACACCTGTACACGCCGTTGTTGATCCTGGCGTAGGTGCGCTCGTTCCACCGGTCGATGTCCTGCCGCAGATCCTCCGGGTAGTAGTCGACGGAGTCGTCTCCCCAGGCGTCGAACTCCGAGTTCAGCATGCGGATGATCTCCGACGACTCGTTGTTCACGATCGTCCGGGTCTCCTTGTCCCAGAGCACCGGCACCGTGATGCGCCCGGTGAAGCTCGGGTCGGCGCGCGCGTAGACCTCGTGGAGGTGCACGAGCTCCTCGTCGCCCGCGAGGCGAGGCCCCGTGGAGCCCTCGAACGTCCAGCCCTGCGGGCCCATCCCCGGCCGTGTGCACGACATGGAGATCGTGCCTTCGAGACCCTTCAGGCTGCGGTAGAGGACCGTGCGGTACGCCCAGGGGCAGCCGAGGTTGACGTACAGGTGGTACCGCCCGCGTGCCGCGGGGAACTCCGCATCAGAGCTCGCATGCACCCAGCGCCGCCACGGGCTCTCCGCACGCACGAACGCACCGTCTCTGCCGAGGACGACGTCTTCGTCGCTCCAGCGGCCCTCGATGAGCTGCCCCATGGGAGCGAGCCGTCTACTGACCGGCCGACGCCGAGGCGTCGCCGCCGACCGGCTTGGCCACGAGGGGCAGCTGGGTCGGCTTCTCGGTGTCGGCGCCGATGGTCAGCTTGCCCTTGAAGACGCCCTCCCCGTCGAGCGCGCCCTCGATGATGGTCGTGGTGGCGCTCGCCTCGGGCGTGGAGAACTGCGTGTGGATGCGCAGGTTGTCGCCGTCCCACTCGAAGTCGTCGAGCGAGATCGAGAAGATGCCGCCCATGTAGAGCCAGCCTTCGCCTTCCTTGGGCACGTGAAAGCCCATCTTCAGGAAACCGCCGGCGTAGTAGGAGTCTCCCGGCGGATGGAGCGCCAGGAGGTCGAGGATCTGCGACTCCTGATCCGGCCGCGCCGACGAGACCCCGTCTTTGGCGATCACCTCGATGAAGCCGTTGAACATCTCGTTGAAGGTGTCGCCGCGGTAGATGATCTCTTTCGTCGGGTCGGGGTTCGCCGGGTTGTCGGCCGAGTTGTCCCAAACCGCGGTGACGTTGAGGAGGGAACCGGCTGGCACCTCGATCGGCTCCTGCGGGTAGTAGAGCCACTGCCAGTTGTAGTCGTACTTCGGCACGTCGAGGAGCATCTCCTTCGTGCCGTCGGGGTACGTCAGCTCGTAGCTCATCGCCTTGCCGCGCACGTGCATGTGCGGGCTGAGCGCGAGGATCTGCATGTCGCGGTCGAACAGGTAGTGCGCGTTCTCGGCGTGGTGCGCCGCGCCGGGCGGAATGCGCAGGCCGGTGTTCGTGACCGGGATCGTGGAGACCTCCTTCTGGATCTCACCTTTACCGTAGTAGAGGCCGATGCGAGACGCGTCGCTCGTCGCTTCTCCGATGGGGTGGTAGTGCTGATCGACGACGAGCTTGAGCTTGGAGCCGAGCCGCCGGCCCATTCCTTCAGGGAACTCGTAGGGCGGCATGCCGGCGGTCCAGATGCCGAGCAGGCCGTTGTTGATGCTCTCGCCTCCTTCGGTCTTTGCGGTGAAGGTGGTCAGGAAGTGATGGGTGACGCGGGAGTCCTCCGGAAGGAACTCGATGGCCCGCACCCAGCGGTCGCCGCCGAGATCGACCTCGACGATCTGCTTGGGGAAGGTGTCTTCGCCGTCCGCCGCAACCTCGACGCTGTCGAGGGTGATGACGTAGTCGGGCTCACCCAGCTGCCAGCCCTTCGAGAACGTCGGTGCCTCCGGGAGATCGGCGGCGTCGCCTTCGGGCGCTCCGGCGCGAGCCCAGCTCACGACCGTCTCGATCTCGGCGTCGGTGAGCGAAATGTCGTTGGTCCACACGTGCTTCTCGCTGTCGCCGCTGAACGGGGGCATGTCGCGGTTCTGTACGGCCCGCGCGATCGAGCGTGCCCACGGACGGGCCTCGCGGTAGCTCATGAGCGAGAAGGGGGCGACCTCACCCACGCGGTGACACTGCACGCAGCTCTCGAAGAAGATCGGAGCCACGTCGCGGTTGAAGGTCGGGGTGTCGCCGGCGGCTCCGAACGTGGGCGCGGCGAGAAGTGCGGTCAAGAGGAGAGCGGTCGTGGCGCTCTGCAGCGGGTGGTTCTTGCGCATGGTCAGGGTCTCTCGTTCGTTTCGATGGCGGGTCGTCTGGGTGAGAGCTCGATTCGGCTCCCTATTCTGTCTGAATTCTCGTTCGGTTTCTCGGCTTCGGCGCCTCGGCGGGTGGGACACGTGCCGCGCGGCGCACTAGTCGAGGAGCTCGAAGCCCTCGCGCACTCGCTGGAGCCCCTCCGCGCTTCGAGCCTGCACGAAGAGCGCGTAGCCGGTACGCCCGCGCGTGGCCAGGAAGAGGCCAAACTGACCCTCGGCCGTGGGATAGGTGCACGCGCGCGCGGCGCGGCCTCCGAGCTGGCTCGTGTGACAGTTCTGCTTCGGGTCCTGGACGTCCGGCGCGTAGGCCTCGGCGATGGGCCAGACGAGGTCGAAGAAGTCGTTCTGGGTCACCCAGTCGCCTCCCAGGCTCACCGCGATCGCCCCGAGGTAGCCCCGCTTTCCTTCGGATGCGAGCAGCAGACCCAGCCCTTCGATCTGCTTTGGTGTCATCACACGCGGCTCTCCGAAGCCTTTGGGTGCGTCGATGGAGAAGCCGAAGAGATGGCTCTCGGCGACAGATCCGTCGAAGCGAAGTGACTGCACGTGGTCGGGCAGCGGTCGCAGACCCTGGGCGGCGGCGGTCATCACGGGGGTGGCGGCGCGGAGGTTGGGCTCGGAGCCGTAGAACTGCACCTCGATTCCGGTCGTGCCGCGCAGCCACGTGGCGACGCTCGCGGTGGAGCCGGCCGGATCGTCCAGCCAGGCGGGGAGATGGGTGACCCAGCCTTCGCCGAAGCCGGACGCGAAGGCGATCGGCTCTGGGAGGTGGCCTTGCTCGACTCCCAGCGCAGAGGCGAGGAGGTCGACCGAGATCTGGTGGTACTGCTCGGGCGTGGTGTCCTCCATGACCTCGACCCGCATGGCGCCGCTCAGGCCGGTCGACGGCTCGTCGAACGCAACCAGCCAGTCGGGCCCCATCTTCTGACGCACGGCACCGCCGATCTCGACGCTCCAGTAGCCTTCCCTCGGAAGCTGCCACTCGATCCCTTGGGCGTAGTTTCGATAGTGGCCCGCGCGAAGCGATTCGATGGCTGTGATGCGGCTCTGGACCGCCTGCTGCACCTCCAGCTCGCGGTGGACCTCGGCCAGCTGATCGTCGGTGAGCCGGCTCAGACCGAGTAGCGCAGCCGCAACCTCCACGCGGGCGTCATCGCGCGCTGACAGCGGGTACCAGGCGAGGACCTGCGTCAGGATGTCGCCGTGGAACCAGGCTCCATGGATGAACTCCGCCTCGAACGGCTCGTCCGTCTGGTGGAGCGCCAGCGTGCGAGCCTCGCCGCCGACCTGGAGCTCGATCTCTCGGGCAGGTCCGCCCGTCATCTCTTCGCTCACGGTCTCCAGGAGTCGTGCGACGGTCGCGTCCTGGTCGACGTCGCGCATGACCTCCGGAATGATCACGGCGTGCGCCTTCCCCGCCCGGTTCGTCAGCCCCACTGTGGCGTCGGGGTTCATCTGCGCGAGCTCGTCGCCCACGACGACCCGCCAACCCGCGGGTGGCTCCACCTGGAAGCCGTACACGGCGCTGCGGAAGACGCCGTTCCGCACGATCCAGCCGATGCCGTCCGCGTTCAGTGTGAGGCGCTCGGCGCTCTCCGCCCGCTCCCGTGGAGCGTCCGGGAGAAAGGAGATGGCCTGGTGCAGGGTCAGGAGCTGGGCCTTGGTGGTCTGGTCGTTCATCGTCCACGAGATCACCTGGTAGGCGAATCCCTTGCGCATCAGGAACGTGCTGACGTAGCGCGCCTTCGTCGACTCGATGCGTCCTTCGAAGAAGACACGCTCGGCCCTGTTGCCGAGCACGATCAGCTGTTCGCGCTCGAGAATCTGCATGTCCTCGAGGACCACGTCTCCGAGGATGAGATCCGCGTACTCGCTCGGCGTGAGGTCGAGCCCTCTCTCGGCGATCAGGGCGCCCCAGACGCCGCCGTCGGTCCGGCGCATGCCCGCAATCGACTCGGGGACCACCCGCGAGCTCTCCTCCTCTCCCAGCAGGGTCCACTCTTCGCCTGCCTTGCGAATGCGGAACGCGTAGTCGTGGTCGATGAGCACGTCGCCGTCTACCGACTGTCCCGTCTTTCGCTCCGTCTGGGGCCAGACCGGTGCCGCGAGAGCGACGAGAAGAGTGCAAGCCCACGCTGCGCAGGGCCGAATCGAGACCATCACAGACACCTCCTTCGAGGATCAAAGACGGACCCCAAGGTCCGGCTCGGATGATAGCGATGCGCTGGCTCCAGCCGCTGTCAGTGCATCTCGACGAGCTCGAGGATCGTGCCGTCGGGGTCCTCGAAACAGACGAACCGCGTGTCGGGCTGGCCCTCGATGCGCACGGTCGCCGGCTCGGAGAGGAACTCCACGTCGGCCTCGCGGAGGCGCTGCATGTCGCCCTCGAGATCGTCGGACGCGAGGGCGATGCGAGCGATGCCGAGGTGGTAGAGGTGGGGGTACGGCGGAGCGTCGTCGCTGGGGCTCTGCCACTCGAGGAGGTCGAGCATGAACGTTCCGGTGCTTCCCTGCAGGAGGAGCAGCGCACCCTTGACCCGGTACGGCGGCATACCGACCGCAGCGGCGACCTCGGCCGTGTTGGTCGCTGGCACGTCCACCACCTTGCGGAAGCCGAGACGCTCGTAGAAGGCGAGCGATCGATCGAAGTCGCTGCAGTTCACATTGACGTGGACGAGCCCGGTGACGGCCATCTTCGGCTCCTATCCGTTGCCGAGGGTGGAGGCCCCGTCGACCACGAGCTCGGCGCCATTGACGTGCTTCGACTCGTCCGAGGCCAGAAACAGCACGAGGTTGGCGATGTCGAGCGGCTCACCGATGCCGAGCGCAGCGCGGGTGGCGGCGCGGTCCTCCTGCTCGGAGAGCTCCAGGCCGACGATCTCGCGAAGCGCCGTCTCGACCATGGGCGTGTCGATGCTGCCGGGGTGAACGGAATTGCACCGCACTCCGTTCTTCTTCTCGCGGCAGTACATGGCGATCGATTTCGTCATCGACCGGATGCCCCCCTTGGCAGCCGAGTAGGCCAGGTACGGCGGAATGCCCACCAGCGCCGCCACCGACGACATGTTGATCAGCGACCCGCCGCCGCTTGCCACCATGGCGGGCAGCGCCGCTCGGCAGCCGAAGAAGGTGCCGTCGAGGTGCACGCGCAGGGTCTTGTTCCAGACCTCGGTGGTCGTGGTCTCGATGTCGGCAATGGGTGCGATCCCGGCATTGTTCACGAGCACGTCGAGGCGGCCGTAGGTGTCGAGCGCCGCGGCGACGACCTTCTCCCAGGAGTGCTCGTCGCCCACGTCCTGCTCGATGAAGAGCGCGTCGCAGGCGGCGGCCACGTGGCTGCCCCCGTCCACGTCGATGTCGGTCAGCACGAGTCGCGCTCCCTCTTCCGCGAGACGCTGGGCGTCGGCTTTGCCGAGCCCGGACGCAGCGCCGGTGATGATCGCGACCTTGCCGGCGACGCGGCCCGTGGGTTCGTCTTCTGCCATATTGCCCTCCTCGAGTTGCGCGGCGATCTTCGGAGGCACTGCCGACTCCGGCTTCCGCATGCAGGCGGTCGATCGAAGGTCTGATGTGGAGTGCGCTCGCTGGGACGCGTCGAGCGATTCTAGACACGCGGCCATGGCGCGCTTCGTTCGGGAGGCCGGAGCGGACGCTGGCTTGGGATACCCTCAGGAGTCTTCGATCCCAACAGAACGAATCGCCTCGCTGCGGTGAACCGCCATCCGGTCCCACGACCGGCCCGGCGACCTGCGGTGGTCGCGGAGGTGCCTATGCCGGTTCCGGTTCCCGACCTCAAAGAAGCCGACCTGCCCGAGCGGAAGAGCTCGGTCTGGAAGCTGCTCGGCCCGGGGATCGTGATGGCAGGGATTGGCATCGGCTCGGGCGAGATGGTGATGTGGCCCTGGATCACGTCGGTGGTCGGCCCCAGCCTCATCTGGGCCGCGGCGATCGGCATCTTCCTGCAGCTCTGGATCAACATCGAGGTTGGCCGCTGGGCGATCGTCACCGGCGAGAGCCCCTTCACCGGCATGGTGCGCGTGGTCTCGCTCATCGTGTACATGTGGGTGGCGCTCGTGGTCGTGGGCAAGTTCCTGCCGGGTTGGGCACGGGAGACGGGGGTGGCGCTGCGCAACCTCCTCTTTGGTGTGGAGAACACGAGCCCCGAGTGGGTGTGGACGGCCTTGGTGTTTGGCGTGGTCGGCGCGCTGCTGTTTGGCCCGAAGATCATCTACGTGGCGGTCGAGCGGTGCATCATGCTCATGATCGCCATCATCGTTCTCGGTCTCATCTGGGTGGTGGTGGAGATCGGCACTCCCGAGATCTTCGGCCAGATGTGGGGTGGCCTCCTGAGCGTGGGTCAGTTCCCCGATTTCCCCGTGGACATCTATGCCGACGACGGCAGGGTGCGCGACCAGCTCACGTTCAGCCGTTTCTTCGGCGCCATCGTCTTCTGTGGCCTGGGTGGGCTCGGCAACCTCTACTACGCCTACTACCTGCGCGAGAAGAAGATCGGGATGGGTGCGCGCATGCCGAGCCTGGCCAGCGCGATTCACAAGACCGAATCGAAGGAGCTCGAGACAGGCTACGTGTACCCCGACACCGAGGAGAACCAGAAGCGTTTCAAGAGCTGGATGCGCTACGTCCACATCGATCAGATCTTCTCGTTCTGGATCCTCGGCAGCTTCACGCTGTTCCTGTTCATCTTCGGAGCGTTGGCGGTTCTCTACCCGAACGGCATCATTCCGAGCCAGGGCAGCCTGGTGTGGGACCTCGCGTCGATCCTCGAGCAGAGCATGGGAGCGCGGGGGCGCTACCTCTTCCTGATCGTCGGCATGGCCGCACTCTTCAGCACGCAGCTCGGTGCGGTGGACGGTGGCAGTCGCATCTTCTCGGACCTCATTCACACCAACTTCAAATTCGGGCGCCGATTCAGCATCGATCAGTGGTACCTGATCCTGGTGATCGGCACCATGATCGTCGGCACCTTCAGCGTGTGGTACTTCGGCAGGTTCGGCGCCTCCGGCCTCGACTTCCTGTTCATCAGCGCGCTCATCGGTGGCTTTGCCATGGCCGTGTACGTGCCGATGCTGCTCTACATGAACCTGAAGTACCTGCCGAAGTCGGCCCGCCCGGGGCCGGTGAACATCTTCTTCATGGTGTGTGCCTCGGTGCTCTACATCAGCTTCGCCGTGTACACGGTCTGGAACAAGGTGAGTGACGCCTTCGGTGGCTGAGCTCGCGCCGCTGCCGGGCTTCGTCTCACTGGAGACGGATCACTGCGTGTCCGGCTCGCTGCGCCACGTGTACCGTCACGCCGGCATCGAGATCAGCGAGGACATGCTGCTGGGCCTCGGCGCCGGGGTCGGCTTCCTGTACTGGCACCAGAAGGGGGCGCCGCCGATGTTCGCAGGGCGCGGCAACGTGCATCGGCCGGGTACGCCCGGGTTCGAGATCGACATCGGCGAGCGCACCGGAGTGCGCGTGGAGCGCTTCGTCACCTCGAGCCGGCGGAAGGCCGAGACGGCGCTCTTCGACCTGCTCCGTGAGGGGCGGCCCGTGATGATGAATGTGGACATGGGGCTCCTGCCGTACTTCGACTTCCCCGACGACTACCACTTCGGCGGGCACGTCATCGTGGCCGCGGGCGCCGACGAGGAGGCGCAGGCGGTGCTCGTGGCCGATCGCGATCCGGGGCTCCACGAGGTCGGAGCGGACGAGCTCGCGGCGGCCCGCGGCTCGAAGTTCAAGCCGTTTCCACCGCACAACATGTGGTATTCGTTCGACTTCACGAAGGCGCGCCCACCCCGCAAGACGGAGCTGCGTGCGGCGATCCGGCAGGCCAGCACCGCCATGCTCGAGGTGCCCATTCGCAACCTCGGCGTGCCGGGCATCCGCAAGGCGGCGCAGCAGGTGAAGGCGTGGCCGAAGAAGCTCTCGGAAGCGGAGCTCGGGGCGACGTGCATCCAGAACTTCGTCATGATCGACGCCACAGGTGGCACGGGTGGAGGGATCTTCCGTTTCATGTACTCCCGCTTCCTCCGTCAGGCGTCGGAGATCCTGGGCTCGTCCCGCCTCGAGAGTGCGGCGCGGGAGCTCTGGGAGATCGGCGATCTGTGGCAGGTGGTGGCGCAGACATTTCGCGAGGCCTTCGAGTGCAAGCGGCGACAGCGCAGAATCGACGTTCTGGGAACGGCGCCGGAGCAGCTCGTGACGATCGCTGACCGGGAGGAGCCCGTTTGGACGGAGCTCCAGAAGACTCGACGATGAAGGAGGTGCGGAGATGACGCAGCAGACGACCGGAACCTGGCGGCGAGGCGCGAGGGTGCTCGCGCTCGGAGTCTCGAGCTGGCTTTTCGCTGCGGCGCTCTGTGCCCAGCTCACCGGACCCATCGAAGGAGGCACCCAGGGCCAGCCGTTCAACGCGCCGCCCTTCGACCTGGAGCCGTACGGATACGTGGCCGAGGAGTACTTTCTCGAAGGCACGGCGCACGCCTATCGGCTGAAGGATGGAGGCGAGCACAGCGCCGACGGAGCGTGGTCGACCGAGCGTGACGCCTCGGACAGCCAGCCGTTCAAGATACGGCTCCTGATCGTGCGCCCCAAGGACGCGGCGAGCTTCAACGGCACGGTCATGGTGCACTGGCAGAACGTCACCGCCGGATATGAGCTCGGAGCGGTCGACGAGGGGGAGCTGATCCGTGGCTACGCCTGGGTCGGCGTGTCGGCGCAGAAGATCGGCGTCCACGGCTTTCCCGGGCCGTCGGCAGCGGGCCTCGAGCAGTGGGATCCGGAACGCTACGGTGAGCTCCAGCACCCCGGCGACGCCTACTCCTACGACATCTTCACGCAGGCCGCGCGCACCGTGGCTCCCGACCGCACGGGTACCCCTGATGTGATGGGCGGTCTGCCGGTGAAGCGGCTCATCGCCTCCGGCGCGTCGCAGTCGGCGTCACGCCTTCGCACCTACATCAACGGCGTGCATGCGCACACGAAGGTGTTCGACGCCTACCTCCCGTACATCGACTTCGCGAACCCGGTGCCGTTCGCACGGGACAAGCAGCCGCGCACCGACCCGCGGCGACGGGGCGCACGCACGCCCACGGTCATCCGCGCCGACCTCGACGTGCCCGTGTTCGTGGTGAACAGCGAGACCGAGGTGCAGGCCTACCACCCGGCCCGCCAGCCCGACGGCGACCGCTTCCGTCTCTGGGAGGTCGCCGGCACGGCGCACGTGAGTGCGGTGCGCGGTCAGGCGGCGCCGGGGCTGGATCAGCCGAACTGGCTCTCCTACCGCCCGGTGTACGACGCAGCGCTCCGGCACCTGCACGTGTGGCTGAAGGACGGCATAGCGCCGCCCAAGCTGCCCCGCATTGCGGCTTCGTCGAGCGGCGGGCGCGTCGAAGTGGAGCGCGACGCCGACGGCAACGCGAAGGCGGGGATCCGGCTCCCCGAGATGGAGGCGCCCACGGCGGTGCATACGGGCATCGGGACCGCCGTCGAGGGCGGCAACCGGTTCGCTTTCCTCTACGGTCACTCGCGTGACTTCAGCGCGGAACAGCTGAAGAAGCGTTATCCGAGCGCGGGCGCCTACCTGAAGCTGCACGATCCGGCCGTCGGCCGTGCGGTGGACGCAGGGTTCCTCCTCGAGGAAGACGCGCAGCGCCTGCGGGAGGAGGCCAGAGCCTGGGCGGAGAAGGCACTCCGCTGAGGAGCCTTGTCGCCACGAAGGCGGCCTAACTCTCTTGCCGGGACCCGTCGAGGCCCGAGACGAGAACGGCGCCGAGGGTCGCTGTGACGGCCAGGGTCATGTAGACGCCACTGAACGTACCGAAGCGGTCCGCGACGAGCCCGACAGCCAGCGGTGGAATGACGGCGACGATGCCGTACGCGATGGTCATCACACCAAAAGCCGCGCTGAAGGCGCGCTGGTCGAGGTGGTCGCGCACGTACGTTGCGGTGAGGGTCGGGTAGCTGGCCCACAACCCGCCGAAGAGAACGATCACCACAATGAGGACCGGACCGCCGAGCGTGGCGACGCAGAGCGAGCCGACCCCCATCGCGGCCATCACGAACCCCATGGCCGCCGGGCGCCCGAGCCGGTCGGAGAGCCAGCCGGCAAAAGGTGCACCAACCACGGAGGCGAGGCCCGACCCCATGAAGACGAGAGCGACGGTCTCCCGTGCGAGGCCCGCATCCTCCTCCAGGGCAGCCGCCAGGAACGACTGGAAGCCCGACGCGACGACGCCGAAGCAGACGTAGGCCGCGGTCAGCCGCAGCCATGTGGGAATGCGCCGCAGCGACTCCATTCGAGGAGAGGACTTGGTGGCGCCGTCGGGCGCGGAGCTGCCCTCCGGCCGCACGAGCAGGAGCAGTGCGAGGAAGACGGCGAACGCGAAGGCAGCCTCCACCGCAAACACGGGCCGCCACAGGTTCGCGTTCCCGGTGAAGTCCCACGCGAGACGGGTTCCGCCTGCGACGACGGCCGACGCGAGCCCGATCGACGCCGACAGGAGTCCGATCACGAGACCGCGGCGCTCCGGTGGTACACCCGACGTGATGATCACCGGCGCCGTGATCCAGATGCCGGCGCCGGAGCCGCTGGCAATGGCGAGTCCTGCGAGCAGCATCGGGAGGCTCTGCGCCCACGAGAGGAGGACGAGACCGAGGACCGAGAGCCCGACCCCGGCTTGGAGAATTCGCAGAGGCTCCACCCGGACCGACACCCACGTGACCGTCACCACGCCGGTCAGGTAGGCGAGGAAGACGACGGTACCGCCGAGGCCCGCCTCGGTGTTCGAGCCCAGGATGTCGTCGCGGATGACAGGCAGCAAGAGCGGATAGGTCGATCGACCGAACGCATGCGAGACGATCGTCGTGAGCGGCAGGATCGCGACGATCCAGAAGGTGCGTGATTTCGGCATGGTCCCCGAGGCCCTTGGGGCCGGTCACGAGAGCCACGGGGCTCGAGTCCGGCCGGGGCAGGTTGTCACACCGAGGCCGTCCAGCCGGGCGCGAGAGCAGGCGGCCGGCTTCGTGGCGCAGGGCTGTCTCGGGGGCGCCGCGTCAGTCCTGGTGCAGGGCGACCTGCGGAGCGATCCGGGTTGCCCGCCACGCAGGAATGGTCGTGGCCAGGGTGGCGACCGCAGCGAGCACGACCACCACGAGCGCGTACGACCACGGGTCGGTGGTGGACACGCCGTAGAGGAGCGACCGCAGAAGCCGCGAGAAGGCCAGTGAGCCCACCAGGCCGAGCGCCAGGCCCACCGCGGCGAGCAGCGCGCCTTGCGCGAAGACCATCTGCAGGATGGACCGCGGTGCCGCTCCGAGCGCCATGCGCAGGCCAAGCTCCTTCTGCCGCAGCTGCACCGAGTAGGCCATCACGCCGTACACGCCGATCGCCGCGAGAAAGAGCGCAATCCCCGCAAAAAGCAGGAGCAGCACCGTCAGCAGTCGCTGCCGCGCCAGGGTTCCGCGCACCACGTCGTCCATGGGCTGCACCGACGACACCGGCAGCTTCGGGTCGAGGCCCCAGGTCACCTGGCGCAGCGTGTCGGCCACGGTGGCGAGCGGCTGGGACGACGACACGAGGACGTGCATCGTGCGCGGCATCTGACCAAGTGCTGCGGCGGTCTGCGGAGCGTGCCAGTACACCTCGGTGCCCACTTCGGCGTCGAGCCCCTGCTGCTTGACGTCCTCGACGATGCCCACGATCTCGAACCACGGGAGATCGCCGAAGCCCGGGCGCAGGCGGCGCCCGACCGGATCCTGGTCGGGGTAGAAGACCTCGGCGGTGCGCTGGTTGATGAGGGCCACCGGGGTCGCCTGGCCGTCGTCCGTCGCCTCGAAGCCGCGCCCCTGGAGGACGCGGATCGACATGACGTCGAGGTAGTCGGTCGAGGCGAACTGCCAGTAGTCGATGTTGTGCGCGGGCCCGTCCTCCGTGCGCTCGACACCCTCGAACTCCATGTCGTTGGCGTTCACCCGGCGGCTCGGCGGCAGACCGCTCGCGGCCGCCGTGGCGCTGATGGTCGGCTGCTCCTCGAGCTTCTCGAAGAGCCGCGCGAGGAAGGCGGACTGGTCGGTGGCCTGCGCGTAGCTCGTGGAGGGCAGGAAAAGCTCGAAGGTGGTCAGGCGCTCGCTGTCGAAGCCGGGATCCATGGTGAGCAGGCCAGAGAGGCTGCGGAGCATGAGCCCTGCGCCCACGACGAGGCCCACGGCGAGCGCAACCTCCGCGACCACGAGGAACCTGCGGACCTTGAGGCTCGACAGCGAGGCGGACGCGCGCTGCGCGCCTTCTTTGAGGAGATGCCCGAAGCGACCTCCCCGGATGCGCAGGGCCGGGGCCATCCCGAAGAGGATGCCCGTGGCCGCGGCGACCACGGTGGTGACCGCCAGCACCCGCAGATCGAGCCCGATCTCGCCGCTGCGGGGGAGGCTGTCGGGAAAGGCGCTCAGCAGGAGCTTGAGGCCCCAGTCGGCCAGGAGCACGCCGAGCGCTCCGCCCACGAGTGCGAGCAGGACGCTCTCGGTGAGCAGTTGCCGCACCAGGCGGCCCCGTGCGGCGCCGAGTGCTGCGCGGACGGCCATTTCCTTCTGTCGCGCCTCGGAGCGCGCCAGCAGGAGGTTGGCGACGTTGACGCTGGCGATGAGGAGCACAAATCCGACGGAGGCGAGGAGCGCGATCAGTGCGGGCTTGGTGTCACCCACGACCTCCTCTTTGAGCGGGTCGATGCGCATGGGATGGCCGTCTGGGCTGGGGTTGTGGCCCGCCCCGGTGCGCTCTTCCCAGTTGGTCACCAGCGACTCCATCTCGGCCCGCGCCTGGTCGAAGGTCACGTCACCCTCGAGTCGCGCCACCACATCCA
Organism: Candidatus Multivoraceae bacterium; assembly: GCA_965223385.1. Lineage (GTDB taxonomy): Bacteria > Acidobacteriota > Thermoanaerobaculia > Multivoradales > Multivoraceae > JBCCLJ01. Next base: position 622,225 of record CBDCWR010000006.1, read on the forward strand.
TGAAGTGGTTGCCTCGGTTGCTGCGATTCGACGGATCGAGGGTCAGCGGAATCCAGATCTCGGCGCGGTTCTCGTCGATGTCGAAGTCTGGGGGCATCACCCCGATGATCGTGGTCGGCGTGCCATCGATCTCGATGGAGTCGCCGAGCACGTCGTCGCGCCCTCCGAACGTGCGTCGCCAGAGCGCGTCGCTCAGAACGGCGACCGGGTCTGCTCCCGGGAGACCCGCCTCGGCGGTGTACGCCCGACCGAGCTGTGGGCCGACGCCGAGCACCTGGAACAGGGACGGGGTGGCGTAGACGGCACGTGCGCGCATGGGCTCGTCGGTGCCCACGAGAGAGACCTCACCTTCCCGGTACCCTGCGACGCCGCTGAACGACGTGTTCCACTCGTCGAGCTCGAAGTACTCCGGCGGCGACATCCAGAACCGGTCGAAGCCCATGGTCGGGAACTGGGTGGAGACGGAGACGAGCTCGCCCGGCTGCGGATAGCGCAGAGGCTCGAGAATGACGCTGTTGACCACGCTGAAGATGGCCGTGGTGGCGCCGATGCCGATCGCGATCGTGAGCAGCACGATCAACGTCGTTCCCTTCGTCTTGCGCAGACCGCGCAGACTGACTTTCAGATCCTCGAGCACCGAGCCCATGGCCGCACCTCGCTGTGTTGGCAGATGCTCGGCTTTACGCTTCGCGGCCTCCGGAGTTTCGTTTCCCGCCCCAACGCGAGCGGCCGAACGAAGACGGGCGCCCTCGGAGGGCGCCCGCAGAACAGTGGCTCGATGTGCCGAATCAGCGGCTGCCGCGCTGCTCGTCCTCGAGCAGCCTTGCGCCTTTCAGAATGCCCGGCATCGAGTAGTTGCCCTCGTGGCAGGCGTACTCGTACACCTTGTTGTCCGAGGTCGACCAGACGTACTCGCCGGTCCACGGTTCGGTCCACACGTTGTCGTCGTCCACCGTGAAGTTGTACAGCAAGCTGCCGTCGTTCTGGAGCGTGAAGCGCTCGACGAGGTGCATGTCCTCGGTGCTCCCGCGCTGGCGCGACAGCGGGTGAAAGCCGACGGTATCGACCACGAGGGTGTCGCCCTCCCACCAGCCGATGGAGTCACCGAACCACGACGGCACGACCCTCTCGGGGTGCTTGCCGCCGATGCGCACGACCCGCGCGTCGTGCACCATCTCGGTCAGGAACATCACCGTGTCTTCGCTCTGCACGATGCGTTTGTAGTTGTTGTAGAGGCCCGGAAGCATCGGTGCGGCGCCCGTGAAGCCGATGATGCAGCGCTCGGCGATTCCGAGCGATTCCGGCCCGTCGTAGGGGCCGGGGTGGTCGACGTCGAGCCACCAGGCCGTGCCGTCGTTCGGGCGGAAGCGCTTGCGTCGCTCCGCCAGGCGCTCGATGGCGGCTTCGGTCATCGGCGGGTAGCGGCCGTTCTTCGGGTCGACGATGATCGACGTACGGAACTTGCCGTCCACCATGAAGGTGTCGGTGCCGCGGTCCACCCAGAACCAGTTGTAGCCGCCGACGTTGCCGGCGCCGAGCGTCTCCCGCTGCGCGTCGTCGAAGCCTACGGGCGCGGCGCCTCCGGCTTCCGGTGCTGCGCGGTCCGGGTCGGTCGGCAGCGAGGCGTCTTCGCTGAACTTGCGCGCCTCGGCCATCATCTTCTCGGCGTCTTCCGGCGTCATCCAGAGCTGGTCGCCCAGCTCGCGGGGCCGCTCCATCGGTGTGATGGTGGCCGAGTAGTAGAAGCCGCTGAGATCGGGTTTGCCGCTCGGCGTGCGCGAGATCTCGCGCGCGGACACGGTGGTAGGCAGCAGAGCCAGAGACGTGGCGAGTGCGAGGCAGGTCTTCTGCATGAGGGACCTCCTGGAGGGGTGTTTGCGACAAGTCTACCCAGCGACGCGGGCGCGCCCGGTCGAGGCCCCGACATGACGTAGAGTGTGGCGCCCATGGCGACGCCCAGAGAGCCCGCAGACCCGACCGACATCGCACACTTCGAGGCTGCGCCGCCGACGTGGTGGCCACGCGTGGAGGCTCTCGCGGTGAAGCGGCGTGACGTGGCCTTCGAGGGCACGTTCCTTCGAACGTACCGCGCCGTTTCGGGAGACCGCCCGAAGCCGGGTGTGGTGCTGGTGCACGGGTACATGGCGCATGCTCGGTGCCTGTCGTTCCTGTTCCCGTTCCTCGTGCGCGACTTCGATCTCGTGGCGTACGACATCAGCGGCATGGGGGACTCACCGATGCACCCCGACTTCGATGCCGGCGTCCGTGGGCGGGAGCTCCTCGCCGTGGCGGAGGACGCAGGCTTTCTCGGGCGCGCCGAGCCGGCGTTCGTCGTTTCGCACAGCCAGGGCGGGCACAGTGCGATGAGCGCCATCGAGGCAGAGCCGGACGCATTCGCCGGCCACGTCCTGTGCGACATGATGATGATGCGTCCCGAAGTGGCGCAGCGCTACATGGGGGGCCGGTCGCCGCGGCCTCCAAAGGCACGGCCCCACAAGCTCTGGCCCGACGTGGAGACGCTGCTCGAGCGCTACGTCCTGGCTCCCCCCCAGCCCTGCGCCGAGCCGTTCCTCCTCGAGTACGTGGCGCGGCACTCGATCCGGGAGACCGACGAGGGCTTTTGCTGGAAGTTCGACCCCGAGGTGAGGGTGACCGATGGCCATCCCATGGAGTGGTGGATCGAGCAGCCCCCGCGCTTCGCGAAGCTGACCCTGCCGCGCGCGATCGTGCACGGCGACCGGAGCGGCGTCTTCCCCAGGGGCTCGCGCGAGCTCATGCGCGAGCTCACGCGCGGCGAAGTGCCGATCGTCGAGGTCCCGGAGGCTCACCACCACCTCATGCTCGACCAGCCGCTCGCGTTCGCGAGCGCCGTCACCGCCGTGCTGGAGACGTTTCTGGCCGCGCGGTCCTGATCTCCAGCGGGCCGGTCGATCGCCTACTGCTCGCGCAGTAGTTGCGCCGGCTGTGCGCGGAGTGCCGCCAGTGTCGGAAGGAGACAGCCCATCAGGGCGACCACCATCAGCGTCGCGCTCGCGACGGCAGCCGCCGGGCCCGAGGCCGGCGAGGTACCGCTGAGAATTCCGGCGAGCGCCTGCTGAACCAGCCACACGCACGGGAGCCCGAGCGCGGCTCCGAGGAGCGCCAGGGTCGCTCCCTCACGCAGCACCCGCCACACGATGTGTCGGCTCGTCGCACCGAGCGCCCTGCGCAGCGCCATCTCGGCGGTGCGGCGCGCGACGGAGTAGGCCGTCACGCCGTAGATGCCGAGCCCTGCGATGGCGAGCGCGACCAGCCCGAAGAAGCCCATGAACGTGGCGTAGAGCCGGAAGCCGACGTAGAAGCTGGAGACCAGCTCGTCGAGAGAGCGGATCTCCGCGCGCGGCGCCGAGGGAACGTGCGTCGCCAGCGCCTGCTCGACGAGCTGTGCGACGTCCGGACGTGCGGCGCGGCTCCGAACGGCGAGGAGCATCGAGCGTGGAGTGACTCCCCGGAAGTGCGAGACGACCATCGGCGGGGCTTGGGCGTCGAGCGTCATCTCCTGCTGGGTGTCGCCGAGGATGCCCGCGACACGCACCGGTGTGTCGTCGAGCTGGAAGCGCTCGCCGAGAGCGCTCGGTGCGTCGGGGAAGAAGCGGCGTCGAAACGCGTCGTTCACCCAGACGTCCCGCTCCACGCCGGCAACGTCGTCGAGAACATCGGGAGCGTCGAGGCCGCGACCGGCCAGCAGCGGAATCCGGAGCAGCTCCAGGTAACGCTCGTCGGCGATCTGCAGGATCGTCTGCGGGGCCGGCCGTGTTTCGTCGCGGCCGGGAAGGCGCACGCGGGCGTACCGGTTCCCTGGGCTCCGCGGGGGCTCGAGCATCACGCTCGCCTCCTCGATCGCCGACGTCGATCGCAGGTCCTGCAGGAGGAGCTCGAACGCGCGTCCGATCCCGTCGCGAGGAACACTCTCGGGGAGCGCGACGCGGGTCACGAGAACGTCGCTGCTGTCGTAGCCGCCACCCTGTGCCTCCATGCGCGCGAAGCTCTCCACGAGGATTCCAGTGCCGGCCACGAGTGCCAGCCCGGCTGCGAGCTGTGCCGTGACGAGGCCTTTGCTCAGGACGCCCTGCCTGCCGTGCCCGGCAGGCGCGCTCGAGGCCGGCTTCGACCGGGTGGCGCGCAGGGCCGGCAACAGGCCGACGAGCGTGCCCACGAGGAGGCTCAGAACGAGAGAGGTGGCGACGACGCTCCAGTCGAAGCGCGGTCGGATCGCCTGAGGAACCTGAGCCCACATGGGCGACGCTGCGATGACTCGGTGGGCGACACCGGCAAGTGCGAGGCCTCCGAGGCTTCCCAGACCGGCCAGCAGCTGGGACTCGAGGAGCAGCAGGCGGACGAGATCTCGCCGCCCTGCGCCGAGCGCGAGGCGCAGACCAACCTCTCCCCGGAGTCGCTCGGCGCGTGCGTAGAAGAGGTTGGTGAGGTTGGCGGTCACGATCAGCAGCAGGAGCACCGTCGCCGCGAGCGCGAACGTGACGAGGTTGCGGACGCGTCCGTCCACGAACCGGTCCTTGAGCGGGATCGCGTGCAGCTGGAGGTCGCGCGCGGTGTCTGGATGGTTCCGCTCGACTCCGGCCGCAAAGGTGCGCAGCGCCTGGCGCGCGCTCTCCAGGCTGGCGGACGGTTGCAAGCGTGCGATCGCAAACACGCCGCCGCTTTGCCTCGGGGCGCTGGCTGGGTCGAGACGCAGGGGCACCCAGACGTCGATCTGTGCGTCGAGCAGCTCGAAGTCCTCCGCGAGGATCCCGACGACCCGATGCGACTTCCCCTGGAGCACCAGCTCCGGCCGCTCGCCGGGCCCCGGAGTGCGCCGCCCGAGCTGGCCCTGCCAGAAACGCTGGCTCACCAAAGCGACGTCGGGTGCGCCGGTGCGCTCGTCCTCTGCCAGGAAAGACCGCCCCCAAACTGCGGTCTCCCCGAGGAGCGCGAGGGTGTTCGCGGTGATCCGCTGTACGCGCAGCGTCTGGGTGCCGGCAGAGCCCGCGTCGCCCAGCGTCATGTCCTCCCAGGAGATCGCCGCGACGTCTTCGAGCTCGGGCCTTTGCCTGCGTAGGTCGAGGAAGTTGGCCGGAGTGATCCACGTCGGCACGCCCGGGTCGGGCTCACCCTGCCACACGTAGAGCAGCCGATCGGGAGCCTCGTAGGGGAGTGCACTCAGCAGCAGGCCGCGCATGCCACCGAAGACGTTCGCGTTGGCCGCGATGGCGAGCGCGAGCGAGACCGCGGCGACCGCTGCGACGGCCTTCTCGTGGCGTAGACGGCGCAACGCCGCGCGGAGCTCCGTGAGGAAGGAATGCATGGCCGCTCATCGTAGACCGGAGTAGGGGCCGGGTGGTTCCGAGGAGTCCCCATGACGCGGTGCCTCTCGAACGGGCCTGTACGGCCTCAGGGGTTGCGGCACGCTACGATGGCGCGCACCCGTTCCCGCCCAGCCGCGCACGAAGACTCATCGCTTCCGGAGGAGCCTGCGATGGCGAACCCTGCTTCGAGCCGCCAGCTTTCCGCCGAAGACCTCGCGCGCGCCGACTCCCTCGACGACTTCGAGACGCGCGACTTCACCTTCTCCGGCAAGACCAGGGTGGTGTTCACCGCGGGCGAGGGCCCGGGCGTGATCCTGCTCACCGAGATGCCGGGCATCACCTACTTCGTGGCGCGCTTCGCAAGGCGAGTCCGCGATGCCGGGTTCACGGTGTTCCTGCCGCAGATGTTCGGGGAGCCGGGTCGCCCCATGTCGAACGGCTACATGATGGGCTCCCTCGCGCGGGCGTGCATCTCCGCCGAGTTCCGCGCCTTCTCGGCGAACCGCTCGAGCCCCATCACCGACTGGCTGCGTCAGCTCGCCGCGGCGGTCCACCCGGAGTGTGGGGGCGAGGGGGTGGGAGCGCTCGGCATGTGCTTCACGGGCAACTTCGCGCTCTCCATGATGCTCGAGCCCGCCGTTTTGGCGCCGGTGCTCTCGCAGCCGTCGCTGCCGCTGCTGCGCAAGGGCGGCCTGCACATCGCTCCCGACGAGCTCGCGCAGGTGAAGGAGCGGCTCGAGCGCGAAGACCTCGTGGTGCTCGGCTATCGATTTCAGGGCGACAAGCTGTGTCGCGCCGAGCGCTTCCAGGCGTACCGCGACGCGCTGGGAGATCGGTTCAAGGGGCGCGAGCTGCCGGATGAAGCCGGAGCGACCGGAGCGCCGATCGACCCTCACAGCGTCGTGACCATCCACCTGGTCGACGAGGAGGGGGAGCCGACGCACGACGCCGTGGAGGAGATCCTGGCGTTCTTCCGCGAGCGCCTGGTCTCCTAGAGTCGTCGTCCAAGCCCTTTGGGGGCCCTCGCCTGGGACTCGTCGGCTGCCACTGCACTTGGCCGTCGGTCCTCTTTCCAGCGCCGCCGAGCCCTGAACCCTCCGGCCGGAAACGGCTTCAGCTCCGGTCGACGCGCGCTCCGAGCGGCGGCTGCCCGGGGTCACGGGAAGACCCTTCGGGGCGACCGTCCCTGGCGAACGCACAGGATCTCTGGAACACGACACGGTTCCTGGCCACTGTAGAAGCAGCCAGGCCCCGCGCGGCACGCCCCCTGCCCGCGCTACGATTCGAGGTTCCGACCATCATGGCCTTCGGCCCCCACGCGAGATCTTCTCGCCTTGCAGAAAGGAGAGATACGCCATGAGCCTGAATCCCTACCTGAACTTCGCCGGGAATTGCCGGGAGGCCTTCGACTTCTACCGCTCGGTCTTCGGCGGAGAGTTCGAAGCTCTGATGACGTTTGCCGACGGCCCCGAGGGAATGCCTGTCGAAGAGGCCGACAAGGACAAGGTCATGCACGTTTCGCTGCCGCTCGGAACCAGCGTTCTGATGGGCAGCGACGTGCCCAGCCAGGCGCCGCCGGTGGCCGCGGGCAACAACGTGCAGATCTCGTTCGCGCCCGAGAGCCGCGAGGAGGCCGATCGCTGCTTCGCTCGGCTCGCTGAGGGAGGCGAGGTGACCATGCCCCTCGAGGAGCAGTTCTGGGGCGACTACTTCGGCAGTTGCACCGACCGGTTCGGCATCCACTGGATGATCAATACCGGGGCGTGAGCTCGTCGCCTGGGACGCTCCGTCCGTTGTCGGTTTTGGCGGCGGCGGTGATGCGGCCGGGCTCGTCGGGTCAGGCGCCGCGCTCCTCGTCGAGCGCGGCGACGACACGTTTCGGCGCCACCAGGCGCCACGCCTGCTCGAGCAGGTCGGGCATGAGGTCCCACTTCACCCGGCCGAGGTTCACGAGGATCCACGGGTAGTCCTCGTAGTGGTCGGTCAGGTAGAAAGCGTCGCTGTCCGCCTGCAGCAGGACGTCGCGGTCTTCGAAGTCGCAGCGCAGCGCGAGCCCGCCTTCTGCCTCGGAGCGCAGGCGGGCCACGAGTTTGCCCTTGGCCTTCAGAGCTGGGGTGCCGTAGGAACGGCTCACCTCCACGGTGGGGAGCTCGAGGCCCAGCCCGACCACGCGGTTCCAGTGGTCGGCGAGCTCGCCCTGGGGCGGGTGTTTGATGGGGACCGGTTCTTTCGTGCGTGACTTGGCCATTCCTCGTTCTCCCAGTGGCGCTCTCGATTCTGTCGCAGCGCCAGCCCGTGGCTCCAGAGGCCGTTGCCGGCCCGGCAAGCGTCGCTCGCACTCTCGGTTTGCGAAGGTCGGCATCGGTTGCCTGTCAGGCCAGTAAGCTGCGGCGATGTCTGCGTCCGATCCGGAAGACCTCCACCTCGCGTCGGTCGACGAGGCGCTCAGCACGACACGCTCCGTGCGCAAGCGGCTCGACTTCGAGCGGCCCATCGAGCCGGAGGTGCTGGAAGAGTGCATCGACGTCGCCGTGCAGGCGCCCACGGGCGCGCAGCAGCAGGGCTGGCGCTTCGTGGTGGTCACCGACGCAGAGAAGAAGGAGGCTCTGGCGCGACTCTATCGGCAGGCTCTCGCGGGCTACCGCGCGCGCCTCGAGGCAGAGGGCGCCGAGGTGCCGCAGATCAAACCCTCCCAGCAGGCGCTCGCCGACCGCATGCACGAGTTCCCGGCGCTCGTCGTGGTGTGCATCGTGGGGCGGCCGGAGCCGGAGAGTGTGGCCCGGCAGGTGGCCTTCTACGGATCGGTTCTGCCGGCGGCGTGGTCGCTCATGGTCGCGCTGCGGGCACGGGGCATCGGCTCGACGTGGACGACGCTTCATCTCCTGCACGAGGAGGCGGCCGCCGCAGCGCTCGGCATTCCGACGGACGTCACGCAGACCGTGCTGCTGCCGGTGGGCTACATGAAAGGCGCGGTGCTGCGCCGTGCCGACCGGCAGGGCGCGCAGGAGGTCACCTACTGGAACGCATGGGGGGAGCGTCGGGGCGGACGTGGGAGCGAGTGATTCCCAGGCTCCGACCGGATCCTGCTCCGTCGGTAAAGACCGCTCGGAGCCCGTGCCGTTGTGAGGCTCGTCGGCAACTCCGGGCGCTCAGGGGACGCGTTGGCGCACCCAGCCGCCGATCTCGTCGATTGCCTCCTGGGCCTTCGGCGTGATGCCGCGGAGGAGATGCCACACGTGCACCATGTCCTCGTAGACCTTCAGTTCGGCGGCGACCCCGGCCTCCTGGCAGCGGCCGGAGAACGCGACGATCTGGTCGCGCAGCGTCTCGGCTGCGCCCGCGTGAATGAGGAGCGGCGGGAGCCCGCCCAGCTCCGCGTAGAGCGGCGAGATCTCGGGTGACCGGGCGTCGCGCTCGCCCACGAAGAGGCTGGCTGCCAGAGCGCAGTGCTCGGCGCCGACGAAGTCGACGTCGCCGTTCGTCTCGAAGCTGTCGCCCGAGCCGCTGAGATCGACCCACGGTGAGATCGGCACTGCGGCCGAAGGCATGGTCAGGCCGCGGTCGCGTAGTGCCAGCAGCGTGTTGAGCACCAGGTTGCCGCCCGCGGAGTCACCGGCGAGAACGATGCGGTCGGCGGGCGTGCCCTGCTCCACCAGCCACGCAACCGCCGCCAGGGCGTCGTCGACGGCGGCCGGGAAGGGGTGCTCGGGAGCGAGCCGGTACGTGAGGCCAAACGTGCGGGCGCGTGTGGCCCGCGCGAGGGCGCCGATGAGATTGCCGTGGGTGCGCAGCGAGCCGAAGATGTAGCCGCCCCCGTGCAGGTAGAGCAGTACGCGATCTTCGGCGTCGGGTGGCTCCAGCCAGGCGCCCCGCACGCTGTCGCCCAGCGCGTTGCTCGAGTCCACGAACTTCGGCTCGAGCCCGTCGGTGCGCAGCGGGCTCATCGCGTTGCCGACGTTGCGCCATCTAACGGCGCCAATGTCGGTCATCGACGACCACGATCCGCGGGTGGCGGCCACCGTCGCCTCGAGGCGTACGCCCCAGCTGGGTCTCTTCTTGCGGAAGATCGCCCGGCGCCCGAGCGCGGCGAGGGCTGCGGCGACGGCCGGCGACACGACACGCACGCGGTCGCCCAGGGGAGCGGGGGGAGGCTGGCGCGGGTCCATCGCCCCAAGACTACGCCGCGCCCATCGGGCTGCAAAGGCGTGGCGCGCGGCGGATTCGTGCTTAGACTAGGCACTCGAATCCGGCCGCCAGAAGGAGAGTCCGAGCGCCGTCGTGTTGACGAGCGCCTGCGCGGCGCCCCCACCGATTCCAGTTGGAGACGTCCATGATCCACAAGAGCCCTTTCCCTGATGTCGAGATCCCCGAAGTTGCGCTGACCAACTTCGTGCTCCGCCACGCCGAGAGGCTCGCAGGCGAGCCCGCCCTCATCGATGGCCCGAGCGGTCGCACGCTCACGTACGGCGAGTTCGCCGGCGCCGTGAAGTCGCTGGCGGGTGGCCTGAAGGCGCGCGGGTTCGGGAAAGGCGACGTGCTCGCGATCATGGCCCCGAACGTGCCCGAGTACGCGGTGGCGTTCCACGGTGTGGCGTATGCGGGCGGCGTCGTCACCACGGTCAATCCGACGTACACGGCCGGTGAGGTCAAGCACCAGCTCAACGACTCCGGCGCGAAGCTGCTCGTCACGGTGGGCCTCTTCGCCGACGTCGCCAAGGAGGCCGCCGAAGGCACCGGCGTGGAGGAGATCTTCACCCTGGATCCGAGCGACCTCAGCGCGTTCTCGAGCCTCCTGGGAGCGCCGCTGCCGCAGCAGGAGCCCGTGGAGCCGAACGACATCGTGGCGCTGCCGTACTCCTCCGGCACCACCGGCCTCTCGAAGGGCGTGATGCTGACGCACCGCAACCTCGTGGCCAACCTGGTGCAGTGCGAAGCGATCATGAAGATCGACGAGGCCGAGACGGTCCTCTCGTTCCTGCCGTTCTTCCACATCTACGGCATGCAGGTGCTCATGAACGGTGCGCTGTGTCAGGGCGGCAAGGTGGTCACCATGCCGCGCTTCGACCTCGAGCAGTATCTGAGCCTCTGCCAGGAGCACAAGATCAAGCGCGGCTTCGTGGTGCCGCCGGTCGTGCTCGCTCTCGCCAAGCACCCCGCGGTCGACCAGTACGACATGTCGTCGCTCAAGTCGCTCTTCTCGGGTGCCGCGCCTCTAGGTGCCGAGCTGGCGGCCGAGGCCGGTGCGCGGCTCGGGTGTGAGGTGGTCCAGGGTTACGGCATGACCGAGCTGTCGCCTGTCAGCCACTCGACGCCCGACGGCCAGTACAAGCCGGGAACGATCGGCCTGCTCGTGCCTTCCACCGAGTGCCGCATCGTCGACCCCGACACCGGTGAAGACCTGGGCCTCGATCAGGACGGCGAGATCTGGGTGCGCGGCCCGCAGGTGATGCCCGGCTACCTCAACAACGAGCAGGCCACCAAGGAGACCATCGACGACGACGGCTGGCTGCACACCGGGGACATCGGGCACATCGACTCCGACGGCCACTACACGATCGTCGATCGCCTGAAGGAGCTCATCAAGTACAAGGGTTTCCAGGTGCCACCCGCGGAGCTCGAGGCGCTGCTGGTCACGCACCCCGCGGTGGCCGACGCGGCGGTCATCGGCATCCCCGACGACGAGGCGGGCGAGCTGCCGAAAGGCTTCATCTCGCTCAAGCCGGGGGCCGACGTCAGCGAATCGGACATCCAGAGCTTCGTCGCCGAGAACGTCGCGACCTACAAACAGCTTCGCCTGGTCGAGTTCGTCGACGAGATTCCGAAGTCGGCGTCCGGCAAGATCCTGCGGCGCATGCTGCGGGATCAGGGATAGCCGGAAAACTGCTCCCAGAATGGCATGTGACTGCGGCCCGGATCGGACTCGAGCGTCATCCGGGGGACGCCTCGGGGTTCCAGGGCTGCAGAAGTGGCCCTCGGCTGGACGCCGTCGGCTCGGGCCTGCCACGGCCTTCAAAGGTGACGCTAGCGCCGCCGACGTCTGAACCCCCCGGTTGACGCTTGAGTCCGCGCCGGTCGGTCAGGATGGGCGGTTGAGTCACCCGGGGGCTATCGTAGGAGCTTCGAAGCCAAGATCTGGAAGGTCTCAGGATCGTCACCGTTCCCCCGGTGCAACGGAGGGGAGCAGCGCCGGCGCAGTTGTTCGCCAAACCACAGAAGAGCGAGAAAGGTGGAGGAAATGAAAGCAGGGACTCATCAGGCTGCCATCGTCACCGCTTGCATCCTGGCTGTCGCCTGGGGCTGTGCCCCGAGCGAGCCGGCCGCCGACGAGGTCGAGGTGGCTTCAGAGGCGACACAGCCCCTCAAGCTCTACGTCATGAACTGCGGGGAGCTCACCGTGGAAGACGTCTCCATGTTCAACCTCACGCTGGAGGAGGCGGGGACGCAGGAGATGTTCGTACCCTGCTACCTCATCGACCATCCCGACGGAAAGATGCTCTGGGATCTCGGCCTGCCGGCCACCGTGAAGACGGGGGAGTACGCGATGCCGGGTGGCAACCTCACGCTCGAGCGCACGGTGGAGGAGCAGCTCGCCGACCTCGAGCTCACGAAAGACGACATCGACTACGTCGCCGTGTCGCACTTGCACTTCGACCACTGTGGGCAGCTGAACGAGTTTGCGGGCTCCCATCAGATCCTGCAGAAGGCCGAGTACGAGGCGGCGTTCGCCGAGGAGATGGAGGTGCCGGTGTTCGAGCCCGCGCTCTACGAGGGGATCCGCGACAGCGAGAAGACGATCATCGACGGCGATCACGACGTCTTCGGCGACGGGCGCGTGGTGATCAAGTCGGCCCCGGGCCACACGCCGGGCCATCAGGTGCTCTTCCTCGACCTCGCGGAGACGGGCCCGCTGCTCCTCTCAGGTGATCTCTACCACTTCCCTGCGAACCGCGAGCTGCGTCGGCCGCCCACGTTCAACGTGGACGCGGAGCAGACGCTCGAGTCGATGACCGCGGTGGAGGCGTTCCTCGAAGAGTCGGGCGCCACGCTCTGGATCGAGCACGACGCGAACCTCGCGGCCACGCTCGTGAAGTCGCCGGAGTTCTACCAGTAGAGCCTGATTGCGCCGGCCGGGCAGCCTTGGCTACCGGCCGACGTAGCTCGGCTCTCGCTTCTCCAGGAAGGCGGCGACGCCTTCCCTGTGGTCTTCCGTCTGGAAGAGCTCACCCAGGCTCGAGCTGACCCAGCGGCCGAGCTCCTGCCAGTCGGGGTCGAGCGCTTCGCGCAGACCCTTCTTGAGCCGTTGGACCGCGAGCGGCGGGTTGCTGGCGATGGCCTGGGCGAGCTCCATCGCCGCCCCCAGCAGCTCGTCATGGGTGACGACGCGCGACACGAGCCCGAGCTCCTTTGCCTCCGCGGCCGGAACGATCCGACCGGTGAACAGCAGCTCGCTCGCGGCCTCGCGCCCCACCGCCCCCGCCAGGCGGCCGAGCCCCGGCACGTCGCAGCACAGGCCGCGCTTCACGAAAAGCTCGCCGAACTTCGCCTTCTCGGAGGCGACGCGGATGTCGCACATGAGCGCCAGCTCCATACCCCAGCCCACGGCGGCGCCGTTGATCGCACCGACGATGGGAACGTCCGTGTGGAGCAGCGCGTCGGCAGCGGGCGTGAGACGCGGGGTGCGCTCGAGGCGCTCGACCACGCTCTCGCTGGCTTTCACCATGACCTGCTTGACGTCGTCGCCGGCACAGAACGACGGATCGGCGCCGGTGATCACGAGGCAGCGCGCCGCGGTGGTGCGCACGGCGTCCTCGAGCTCGGCGTAGGTGGTGTGCGTCAGCGCGTTGTGGGCCTCGGGTCGGTTCAGCGTGATGGCGCCGACGTGGTCGTGGGTCTCGTAGAGGAGCTCGGAGTAGGCCATGGCGTGGTCTCCTGCGCTTGGCGCGTGGCATGAGATCGAGACGGCGGTTGCCGGATTGTGCCACTCGGCGCCGTCGCGGCCGCGCGGTGGTGGTTGGACAGGGCGGGGCTCGAGCTGCGATCCTTGTTGGATCCCGTGCATCCGTTGGCCGAAGGGAGGCAACATGGAAGCGCTCCTCACATCCGGGCTCTCGACCGCCCGTTCCGCGCCGGCAGGTTCGAGAACCGGCGTGGACTCTCCGCACCGGTGGTGTGCCGTCTTGTGTGCGGGGTTGCTCATGACCTTCGCCGGTGCCGGCTCTGCATCCGAGATCCCCCGCACTCCCAGCGGGCGCCCGGATCTGTCCGGCAACTACGACATCTCCACGCGCACGCCCTGGGAGCGCGATTCGAGATACGGCGACCGCCGGGCGTTCACAGCCGAGGAGGCAGCCGAGATCACGGAGCAGACCGCCGCCGGGCTCGAGCGCTCGAACCAGGCGAGCGACCCCGACCGCACGGCCCCGCCGGTCGGCGGCAACGTTGGCGGCTACAACGCGTTTTTCCTCGATCTGGGCTCCGGCCCGATGCTCGTCAAGGGGGAGTACCGTACGTCGCTCATCACCTTTCCCGAGAACGGCCGTCTGCCGCCGCTGACCCCACGAGGCGAGGTGCGCCGCGAGGGCCGCTACGATTTCTGGGGCAAGAACAGCGGTGAGGCGTGGTGGCTCGGTGAAGAGGTGGGGCCCTACGACGGCCCGGAGACGATGTCGATCGGCGACCGCTGCATCTTCCACTACGAGGCGACCATCCCGGCGCGCCCCCGCATCTACAACAACCTCAAGACGATCGTGCAGACCGAAGACACGGTGATGATTCTGAGCGAGTGGATGCACGAAGCGCGCGTGGTGCACATCGGGGGTACGCATGCTCCGGACGCCGTCCGCGAGCGCGCCGGAGACTCGATCGGCTGGTGGGAAGGAGACGTGCTGGTGGTCGAGACCACGAACTTCCTCGAAGAGAACTGGCACACCTTCTCCGTGGGCGGCAACGTGTCGGCGACCGCCGATCAGGTGGTGGTGGAGCGCTTCAGCCACGCCGGAAACGGCGACCTGCTGTACGAGTTCGAAGTGACGTCGAGTGACTACCAGACGCCCTACCGAGGCGAGCTCACATGGCCGAAGACCGACAGCAAGCTGTACGAGTACGCCTGCCACGAAGGGAACTACGCCATGGGCAACATCCTGCGCGGCGCCAGGCTGTTGGAGAGAGAGGCAGAGCCCTAGGCGTTGACCGTCTCACCCGCGCTTGGAGCAGCGTGGGGTTGGCCATAGTCTGAGTGCCGCAGCGGCTACGCGCCAGCTCGTTGCGCGCGCCTGGAGACCTCGACATGACCGCCATCTCCGTTCTCGACCTCTCGCCCATCACCGAAGGGCACGCCGTGGCCGACGCGCTGCGCAACTCGCGCGACCTGGCGCAGCACGCCGAGCGCCTGGGCTACACCCGCTACTGGCTCGCCGAGCACCACAACATGCCCGGTATCGCCAGTGCTGCCACCTCCGTGGTGATCGGGCACGTAGCCGCCGGCACCTCCACCATTCGCGTCGGTGCGGGTGGCGTGATGCTCCCGAACCACGCCCCGCTCGTGATCGCCGAGCAGTTCGGAACGCTCGAGGCGCTGTTCCCCGGCCGCATCGACCTGGGGCTCGGGCGCGCGCCCGGGACCGACCAGATGACCTCGATGGCGCTACGACGCACACGACAAGGAGACGTCGACGACTTTCCGCGCGACGTGCAGGAGCTGTTGCACTACTTCCGTGCGCCACAGCCGAACCAGGCGGTGGTCGCGGTGCCCGGTGCAGGCCAGAAGGTGCCGATCTGGATCCTGGGGTCGAGTCTCTATGGCGCACAGGTGGCGGCCGCCTACGGCCTGCCCTACGGGTTCGCTTCGCACTTCGCCCCGGCCGCCATGATGCAGGCACTCGAGATCTACCGCGAGCGTTTCGAGCCGTCCGAGCAGCTGGATCGCCCCTACGTGATGCTCGGCTTCAACGTCTGCGCCGCCGACACCGACGAAGAGGCGACGTACCTGCGCACCTCCGGGATTCAGGCGATCCTGCGCATGCGCAAGGGCAGGCCGGGAAAGTTGCCACCGCCGGTGAAGAACTTCGACGAGACGCTCTCCGACGTCGACCGGAGCATCGTCAGCAGCTTCGCGTCGTGCTCGGCGGTCGGAGCGCTCGAGACGGTGCGCGACGGCCTCCGCGACTTCATCCAGAAGACGAGTGCCGACGAGATCATCGTCAGCTCCCAGATCTACGACCACGCGGCGCGCGTGCGCTCGTACGAGATTGCGGCTGATGCCATGAAGGCGGCCACGGCGGAAGCGGCAGCAGCCCCCTAGCCGGGCGGACGCCTGCGCAGCAGCACCTCGTTGCCCCGCACCTCGGTCGCGAATCGAGCCAGGCCCCGGGGCGACGGTCCGGAGAGGCACGCCCCGGAGGCGAGCTCGAAGCGCGCGCCGTGCCATGGGCAGATCACCGAGGTGTCGTCCGTTGCGCCGAGGGCGAGCGGGCCGCCCGTGTGCGGGCAACGGTTCTCGAGGGCGAAGATCTCGTCGCCTCGGCGAAACAGTGCGACGTCGAACCCGTGCAGCGTGGCGCGCACGGCGTGGCCGTCTCGCAGCTCTTCGAGCGTGCAGGCGACGGTCCAATCGCGCGGGGCTGGCATTTGCGCAACGCCGCGCGTGGGTTCGTGGTCGGCCAGCGGCTCCGGAAGACCGGGCCAGCCGCCATGGCACACCTCCACGTCGATGTCCTCCTGCCACACGCGCTCCACCTGGCGCACGACGCTGGGTTTGGCGAGCCTCCTCAGCCAGCCCCAGTCGGGCAGGTTCGGAATGCCGTACGTCTCGTCGACCAGCGTGCCTTCCGCGTGGTGCTCGAGCCGGGTCTCGACGCGCACTCCCTTGTAGCGACCGTCCACGAACGAGAAGCGAACGAGGTTCGGTGGCTCGAAGGTCTGTTCCACCACGCTGCGCCTTCTGCGGCCGCGCCTTTCGGGCCAGATCTGCTCGTACACCGCCTTGCCAGCGTCCGCCGAGACGAGCACGTACTCGCCGAGCGTCTCGGGGTGGACGTGCTCGATGTGCTCGTAGTCGTAGTACTGCGACAGCACCACGTCGTACGGGAAGGGAACGACCTTCTGATGGCGCACCCGCAGCATCGCCGCATTCTGTCAGCGGCTATGGCGTGTCGGACCACTCCGCCATGCGCTCCTCGAACCAGCGCCGCGGCCGCACGATCTTCACCTCGTGCTCTTCGCCCGTCTTCTCGAAGCCCGCACGGAGGTGATGGAGCTCGATCAGCAGCAGGGCGCGTCCGGGGTGATGGAGATCGAGCGTGCCTTCGACCTTGAGGCCTTTGCCTTCGATGAGGAGATTCTCGATGCGCAGCCCGTCTTCGTCGAGCACGAGGTGGCCGGTGCCGTCGATGTCCCGGATGGTGAGAATGCGCGACAGCCAGCGCACGACGCGCCTCGAGGCGGCGAACATGCGCACGATCGGCGCGGTGTCGCGCAGGAGGAGCTCGACGTCAGCCTCCACCGTGAAGGGCTTTTTCATGTCCACCCAGCCGCGCTGGATGTCGGCTTCGAGCCACCAGTCACCCGCGTGGTCCTCGACGCCCACGAACAGCACGTCGTCGAGGCGGAGCTGCCCTTCCCGGATGTCGAACCGGCGCGAGCCGGGGTCGCTCGATTCGAGGTCGAGGTGCATCGTGAGGTCCGAGACGAAGGCCTCTTCCTTCAGGTTCGCCGTGGCCCGCTGGCTCTCCAGGCGCAGCGTCGCCTCCGCCGTGCCACGCCGTAGCTGCAGCGATCCGGAGAGCTCACCCTGACCGCTCCCGAAGCGGAACGCGTCCCCGGGGAGGTACTCGTTGAGGTCGCGCAGGTCGAGGTCTTTGGTCGGGTCGATCTCGACGGCGGCGCGGACCCCCTCCAGGTCGAGGCCCTGCCGGAGGCTGGGGCCCTCGGCGACCACGCGGAGGTTGGGCAGGTCGAACGTCGGATGACCTTCGCGGCGCAGGGTCGTGTCCCCGAGATCCAGCTCGAGGTAGCTCGGCGTGTCACCCTCCCGTAGCCCGGCTCGAAGCTGACCCGACGTGCTGCTGGTCCATTGGCCCAGCCCCAGATCGAGATCCGGCAGGCTGAGTCTGACGTCGGATGGCGCGGCCACCCGCGCGCGCCCCGAGGGGCTGTCTTCGAGCCGCAGTCGCGCGTCCAGAACCGCTCTGCCGTCGATGCGCAGCCACTCCGCTCCTGGAATCGGAGTGGACCACCAACCGAGATCCTCGATGTCACCGCGCAGCTCGAGGGTCTGTTCGGCCAGGCTCAGGCGCCGCTCTGCGCCCGGGTGCAGCTCGAGCACGGCGTCGTCCAGTGCGAGCGTCGCGCGCACCGGCTTCTCGGCACCGGTTGCGTCCTCCGGCCGGGTGCGTGCATCGATCTCCAGCTCGATGTCCTGGGCGGTGATCCGCTGGTCACCGAACGTCCCCGAGGTCTTGCCTTCGAGACGCATGCTGCCGACGATGCGGGTGCCGCGGACCAAGGCTTCGAGATGCTCCGCATCCACCCGGAACGAGGAGCTCTCGCGCCCGTTGCGAACGCGGAGCGTGGCCGTTGCCGTGGCGTTGCCCGACTCGAGATCGATTTGAGCGCCTGCGGGCACGAGGTACTGGAACCGGGTGAGGTCCGGCAGCGTGATCTCCGGAACCTCGAGGGAGACCTCGACGGGCTCCCGCAGTCGTGCTCCTGCACCCGCGGGCGCGATGCCGAGCCGGCCCGTCAGGCGGGCTTCCCCTCGAAGCAACTGGGACATGAGGCCTTCCTCAGTAGTGCTCCACCAGCCGATTCGATTCAGCTTGCCCTGGAGCTCGAGTGTCTGTGCAGCGAGCTGCGGAGCTTTCCGGTCGCTGCCAGGGGCCGGGAGGAGTAGCTGGACGCGGTCGAGAGCCAGATCGAGGGCGAGGGGCGTCGCCGCGTCGCGTGCGCCCTGCGGCCGCATGAAGCCGGCAAACGAGAATTCGAGATCTTCGACGTCGAGCCGGCGACTCTCCAGCTGGCCGCTGCTCGCCCCGGTCAGAGACCAGGCGCCTTCGATGGGAATGCCGCGAAAGCGGACGCGGAGGTCGTCCCCCTGTAGCTCGACCCGAGCACGCTCCGCATCACCTCGGGCGTCGAGCTGCGTCGTGAGGGTCGCCGATCCACCGAGGAGCTCGAGCCGGAGGGCGGGCGGGAGCAGGCTCTGAAAGCTCTGCAGATCGGCAATCTCGAAACGGGGGAGCTCCAGGTGCAGCGTGAGGTCTTCCAAGGGGCGGCCGAGGCTCGGGTTGCGGCCGGAGACGACCAGCGCCACCTGCGCGGCGGAGCCGCCGAGTGCCTCGGTGGTGGTGCTCTCGAGATCCAGGCCCGAGAGGTCCAGGCGCAGATCGAGGGTCCTGCCTCCTTCCGGTGCATCGGCGGTTGCCACCCGCGCCTCGAGCAGGCCGTCGCCAACGCCGCGGATCCCAGCCGCGGCCAGCTCGAGTGACTCGGTCTGCACCGTGAGATGCGAAGGCTCCAGGATCTCTGGTCCGTCCAGGTGAATCGAGGCTTCGATCGTGCCGCCGCCCCGGATGTCGAGCTGCCGGCGACTGATGAGGGGGTGGAGGAAATCGAGCGTGGGAACCTCGCCGGCGACCTCCAGGGAGCTCTCGAGCCCGGCGAGTGCGGCACGGGTTCTCAGCGATCGCATCGGCGTGGGCGCGAGGTCGACGTCGGCACGCACGCTCGTGTCCCGGGCCACGGTCTCACCGGCGAAGGTGGCCTGGAGCCCGGCGAGATCGAGCTGCACACCTTCGAGGGTCATGTCTCCGCGCGCCTGGAACCGGGCGGTGCCGGACACCCGGCCGAAGTGCTCTGCGTCGGTGCCATCCTCGGGCCGGAGCCGGATCTGGTCGATCCAGACCTCGCGGACGCTCCTGAAGTCGACGTTCTCGAGCTGGATCTTCCAGGGCGCCTTCCTGCGCCTGGTGCGCGGAGGGCCGCGGTGGTCGAGAGGATAGTCGTCGATGGGCGGAACGTGCGCACGCACCTCTTCGAGATGGGTCCCGAGAGGGTAGCGCCGACGGAGGTGAAAGCTCGCGCCGCCCGCGCGCGCCCGGCGCACGGTGAAGGTGCGCGAGCGAAGACCGAGGAGGTCGACGCGGACGTTCGCGCGGTCGACCTCGAGCAGCCAGTGGTTGAGCCGCGACTCGTTGGCGAGATGCAGGTTCCGTACGTGGACCCGGCCCGGGAAGAGCATCCACGCGCTCGACCACTCGAGTTGCAGGTTGGGGCGCCGGAGCGCTTCTTCGGCGAAGGCGTTGAGCCAGACGTTGACGACACCAAGCACGAGAAGCACGAGCGCGGCCACGGCAACCAGGACGCGGCGCCCGGCGCGGCGTGGTGTCGGCTGGTGGTCTTCGGGCTCGCTCATCCGCTCTCTACAGCCTGGCACTCGGGACCTGGCTCGCGACCCATCGTAACTTTCGGGCCGCGTGCTGCACGGAGTCGACGCTGCGATGGGTCGATCGTCTTGGAGATCTGCATCGCCCTTTCGGGCGAAGATCGAGCCGTGAGACGCCGTGCATCTCATTGCCGGACCGGAGTGATCTGCCGTGCCTGAGGGCCCCGAGATCCGCAGGGCCGCCGACCGCATTGCAGACGCGGTCGTCGGCCACGAGCTCGTGCGCGTGTTCTTTGGCTTCGATCGACTCGCACACTTCGAGGAGCTGCTGCGCGGCGAGCACGTGACCGCAGTCGACACTCATGGGAAGGCCATGCTCACGCGTCTGAGCGGTGGTCTCACCCTCTACAGCCACAATCAGCTCTACGGCCGCTGGTACGTGCAGAAGCCAGGAACGCTGCCCGACACCAACCGCAACCTGCGGGTCGGGCTGCACACACGGCACCGCGACGCCCTGCTGTACAGCGCCTCCGACGTCGACGTGCTCGGCCCCGATGAGCTCGCCCTCCACCCGTTTCTGCAGAAGCTCGGCCCGGACGTACTGTGGCCGGACCTTGGCTGGCGCGAGATCGACGAGCGCCTCCGATCCAGGACGTTTCGGGGGCGGCAGCTGGCGGCGCTCCTGCTCGACCAGGGCTTCGTCGCAGGGCTCGGCAACTACCTTCGCAGCGAGATCCTCTTCGCGGCGCGGCTCGATCCTTGGCGAAGGCCTCAGGATCTCGGCCGCGCGGAACGCCACCGACTCGCGCGCCGCGTGCTCAGCTTGTCCAGGCGGTCGTACCGCACCGGCGGCATCACCGTGGCCGCGGGGCTCGCGCGCGAGCTCAGGGCGCGAGGGCAGCCACGTGCCCAGATGCGGCACTACGTGTTTGCCCGCGCGCGTCGTGCCTGTCGCGAGTGTGGCACGCGGGTCGAGCGAGGCGAGGTCGGCAGCCGCCGAATCTACTGGTGCCCGACCTGCCAGGTCTGAGACCGTCCCGCCCGGGTTGGCCGCGGGCGCCTGTGCGTCTTCATGCGGCTAGCTGTCGATTCCCACAGCGTTGTTCAGTTCCAGCCTCGAGTACGGCGGCTTCGCGTTCAGTGCTGAGTGCGCTCGGTGGTGATTGTAGAAGTGCAGAAAGGGACCGAGTAGGTCGGCTCGACCCTGCGACGAGGTGAAGGTGAAGGCGTAGGCCCATTCGCGCAGCAGCGTCTGGATGAAGCGCTCCGCTTTACCGTTGGTCCGAGGTCGATAGGGACGCGTGCGAGAGTGCTTGACGCCGAGGGTCTTGCAGCACTCTGCAAAGTCACCACTCACGTAGCACGAGCCGTTGTCCGTGAGGACACGCTCGATGGTGATGCCTCGAGCCGCAAACCACTTGTACGCGCGCTCGAGGAAGCCCTTCGCGGTGATCGCCTTTTCGTCTTCGAGGATCTCCACATAGGCCACCCGCGAAGCGTCATCGATCGCGACGTGCACAAAGTCCCAGCCGATCCCTCGATTGCGATGCTGACGCTTGCCCGTGATCCGATGGCCCACACCTCGGATCCGCCCGAGCTTCTTGATGTCGAGGTGCAGGAGCTCACCCGCCCGCTCTTTCTCGTAGCGCCGAATCGGCTCGGGAGGAGCCAGCTGCGGCAACCGTCCGAGTCCCCACTTTCGCAGCCATCGAGAGACGGTGGAGCGAGGGACACCTGTCTTCCACGAGATCTCGCTCTGGCTCAAACGCTGCTCGCGCAAGGAGCGCAAGACGTCTTGCATCTCTTGACCCAGCCTCCGGGGCCTTCGCAGCGGAGCGGAGGGTCGATCCTGCAAGCCCTCCGGTCCTTCCTCCCGATACCGACTGAGCCACTTGTAGACCGTGCGCTCGCTGAGCCCCAGGGCCTCAGCGACATCCTTCGGGCTCTGCCCTGCCAACACCCGCTCGACGAGCACCGCTCGACTCCTCGGACAGCTTCGGGCATTCTTGTGGAGGTCCATCCTTCTACTCCTTCCTGCGCTTTGTCTTGCTAACCAAAGCTTGGCGGAAGTAGCTCGGATGGGCCACTCCTATTTCTGAACAACCTTGTGAGCAGTCACAGCTAGCCGACGAGGCTCAACGCTCCGAAGTAGACGAACAGCCCACCGATCACCAGCCCGCCGAGGCCCATGATCCGCCATCCCATCAGCGTGCCGATCGGATCGTCGGGCTCCAGGGTCGCCGACAGGCTCCGGAACCCTCCGGGAAAGAGCAGGAGTCCCACGGCTGCGAAGAGCACGACGCCGATGCCGAACACGAGGAGGACGGTGGCGAGCAGCGACGTCTGGCGCCAGCCCGCCCAGATCATCAGGGCCCCCATCGCCATCAGCGCCGCTCCGCACCGCTGGCGCCGCCGCTCGTCGGCGAGCGCCCAGTTGGTCCAGCGGAGAGTCGTCGCCGGCACGAACAGCATCGACCCGCGGGTCAGAACGACCACCAGGCCGAAGACGATGCTCATCACCGCGACCAGGCTCATCGCGATCTCTAAGGCAGGTGCTCCACGAGGAACGCGCTGAGATCTTCGGCCACGGCCTTGGACTCGGCGGAGCCCTGCACCATGAGGTACTCGGCGTGGGAGAGGGCCTCGTACACGTTGAGATCGGCTTCGACGCCCGCTGCGCGGAGCTTGCGATGCGTGCGCGCGGTGTCGCTGAGGAACATGTCGCGGGTTCCGGTCACGAGCTGTGTGGGCGGGAAGCCGGAGAAGTCGCCGTAGAGCGGCGAGATGAGTGGGTGCTTGAGGTCCTTGCCGCCGGCGTAGAGCTTCGCCATCGCCCCGATCATGCCGTCGTAGGTGACCAGCACCCGGTCGATGCCTTCGTTCGTGTACAGGGAGTCGCTGGTCTTCGTGAGATCGGCCCAGGGTGTTCCGACCCAGATGGCGCCGGGAAGATCGTGGCCGAGCTCTTTCAGCTTGAGCACCGTCGCAAGGGAGAGCCCGCCCCCTGCCGACGTGCCGCCGATGAACAGCTCCTTGGCGGAGCGGTCCTTCGTGACGCTCTGGAACACGGCGACGGCGTCGTCGACCGCGGCGGGGAAAGGATGGTCGGGGGGCATGCGGTAGTCGACCGACAGAGCGGGGACACCCATCAGGCTCGCGAACTGGACCGCTTCGGTGACGGCAGAGTCCCCCCCGCCGAGCACGTAGCCGCCGCCGTGGACGTGGAAAAAGAGGTGGTCTTCGTGCTTGGGGGCGATCTCGTCCGGAGTGACGGAGTACACGGTGACTCCCGCAATCTCCTTCTTCTCGATCTTCACGCGGGCCTGCTTGCCGAGCTCGTCGAGGTTCGGGGCCCCGGCCGCCTGCATGGCGCGCCACTGGTCGTCCGACATGTTGGACATCATCCTGCGCTGGTCCGGGTTCGGCACGGGCGACCCGGCGATCGCCTCGCGCACCGCGTCGCTCGCGGCGGCTGGCGCCGGGACGGCGCGCTCGGCGACGGTCCAGGCGTCGTCGTTGGCGGCGGCCTGCTGGCCGGCTGCGGGCGAGATGACGAGGGCAAGTCCTGCCAGCACGAGCAGGGTGGCGGTCGAAGGGGCGCGGAGTGGATGCATGGGGGCCTCTCTTTGGGTGCGTGGTGTGTTTGAACCGTGTTGGGATTCTTCAGACTACTGCACGGGGATTTGTCGCGGCCCGGATCGGGATCAGGCCTTCGCGCGCTAGCCAAGTGACCGCGCAGCCCGTTCGAGCTCCCTCACCAGCACCTGGAGGTCGACGGTCGAGGCCGGCGCGATGAGGACGAGTTTCGTTGTACGTCTCTCGCGCCCTCGAAGGGCAGGGTGGCGCCCGTGCAGGACTGGCTCCAGGCTGACGCTGTGGGGCGTCGCCTGCACCACGTAGGGGCCGCGCGGTGTCTGTACGAATCCCTTGAGCCGCTCGACCTTCCGTGCGACCTGGCGCAGGGTGGCCTCGAAACGTCCGAGCGGAAGCGGCTCGTCCCAGCGAAAGATCTCGCTGACGAAGCCGGATGCGTGGGTGGGTTCGCCCTCGCGCTTCGACGCGGTGCCCGTCGGCCGAGTCGGATCCGCCTCCTGTGCCTCTCGTGCAGCGACCTCCTCCAGGGCTCCGAGGTGCGCCGCCCCTCGTGCCAGGGAATGCAGAACGCCTCTGGAACCCCTCTCTGGAGGGGGCGATCGAAGCAGCTTGGTGCCGTCGCTCTTCTCCGCGCGCGCCAGGGAGCGGGCGCGACTCCACGTCTCGTCCGCGGCAAGGTCGGCGCGCGTGAGAACGACGTGGTCGGCGACCCGAATCTGGCGCTTCACGAGCTGCCCGACGAACTTGTCGCGCCACAGGGTCGGGAGCCGCGTGGCGTCCGCGACCACCACGGTCGGTCCGGGTCGGAGCCCAGGCCACGTGTGGCCGAAAGTCGCGATCTTGTCTGGATGGGCGACGCCGCTGGCCTCCACCAGCACCAGGTCGAGCTCGTCCGCGATCCCACAAAGCCGTTCGAACGCTTCGCCGAGATCGTCCTGGATGGAGCAGCAGGCGCAGCCGTTGGTGAGCGCGACCGTCTCGCCGGCCTGGGCAGCGATCAGCTCAGCGTCGATGTTGAGCGCGCCGAAGTCGTTCACGAGCACGCCGATGCGGAGGCCTGCGTCCGATCGTTCCCCCTGAGGCCCGGCGACGGTTGCTGGGCCTTGGGCCCGGAGGAGCTCGTTGATGAGAGTGGTCTTGCCGGCCCCGAGGTAGCCGCCGAGCACGAGCAGGGGTAGCGCCGGCCGATCGCCTCTCGTCGTGCGCTCGGGTGCCGAGGGGCTGTCGCGTTGCCGGCCCCCAGTGGGGTTCTCGCTCATCGCTCCAGGTGGTCGGTTCGTCGTGTGTTCGTGGATGCTTCGAGAGGCGGTTCCCGGCGTCAGCGACCCACCTCGAAGACCTCACCTTCGAAGACCGTCGCCTTCACCTGCAGGTCACGGAGTCCGTCGGCGCCCACCTCGAAGGGGTCTTCGTCGAGCACCGTGAAGTCGGCCTTCTTGCCGGCGCGCAGGCTCCCCACCTCGTGGTCGAGGCCAAGCATGTAGGCGGCGTCGAGCGTGATCGCGCGGAGCGCCTCCTCGACGCTGAGCCGCTCGTGGGGGCCCACCACGTCACCCTCGCAGTTGCGCCGGGTCGCGGCCACCCACGCGCTGTTGAGCGGGCTCGCCGGCGCCATGGTGAAGTCGGAGTGCACGGCGGTGCGGATGCCGCGGCGCACGCAGCTGCCGAGGCGCGCCATCTGATGGGCGCGCTCGGTTCCCACGCCGCCCTGCGCGTAGATGTGGCTGAGCTCGTGCAGGTAGTAGACGTTGGCGGAGACGGCGGCACCCAGCTCCGCGATGCGGTCCACCTGCTCCGGGGTGGCGAAGCCGAAGTGCTCGATGGTGTACCCGTGGCGGAAGCGTGGACGCTCCCACTGCAGCTTCTCGAGGGTGTCGAGGGCAAGCTCCAGGCCGAGGTCGCCGGTGCAGTGCACGTGGATCTTGAGGCCCGCGTTCCAGTACAGGCGTGCGACCCTCTCGAAGCTCTCGGGCGGGGTGAGCCACTCGCCGAGGTGGCCGTCCAGGTAGCCGGGCTCCTGCAGCTGCGCCAGCAGCGAGAAGAACGCGCCGTCGGAGAACATCTTCACGTGGTCGGAGAACTGCAGCCGGTGCAGGTTCTTCGAAGGGAGAGACTGCACGAGCTCCACCGTCTTCTCCCAGTCGCGGGTCTCGTTGAAGGCGCTCGCGGCGGTGCGCACCATGAGCACGCGGAACGGCGTGTCGTCCTGCTCGAGAACGTCGAGGCTGCCCTGCCACTCGAGCTCGGGGTCGAACAGACCCACGGCGAGGTCGCCGAGTGTCGTGTGCCCACCGTGGTGTGCGACCTGCTTGAGTCGCTCCAGGCCGTGGCGGTAGCGCTCGGGCGACAGGATGTGCGGATTGAGGCGGGAGATGGCGACGAAGAGGCCGTTCTCGAAAAAGTGTCCGCCATCGAGGTCGATCTGGATCTTGCCGCGGATGGACTCCTCGTCGATCTCGAGCCAGCGCAGCGCGGCACTGTTGAGGATGACCTCGTGAAACGAACGGTGCCACACCACGACGGGCCGGTCGGGTGCAACCTGGTCGAGCTGCGGCCGGCGCACCTCGCCGTGCCACAGCGGGTGGTAGCCCCAGGTGAAGAGTGGCTCGGCCGGGTCTTCGAGCTGGTCGCTGAGGATCTTCACCCGCTCGAGGAAACCGTCGTGGGTGGTGACCGGCTGCACCGAGTCCCACGGCAGGTCCCACTCCATCGCCGTGATGAAGTGCATCGGCAGCAGCACGGCCGCCATGGACGGATGCAGGTGCGGGTCGATGAATCCGGGCAGCAGGACGTGATCGCCGAACGTGTCGTCCACCGTGTGGGAATGCCGGCTGAGCCAGGGCTCGAGCGTCTCGAGGGTGCCCACCTCGAGGATGTGGTTGCCGCGCACGGCTACCGCCGTGCCTTCGGGCCACGAGGGGTTCATGGTGATCACCTTGCGAGCGCGGAAGACGCGGATTTGGTCGGTCATCGTGGGTCGTCCTCGCGAAGGTGGATGGTCATGCCGAAATGGACGGCTGCGCCTCAGGCAGGATGCGCTCGATCGCGGCCAGAGCCTCCGCGCCGACGCGTCGCGCCTTGATCGTGTGGAAGAGCAGCTTCAGGAACGACTCGTGGTGCGGTAGCGCGAGGCGGCTCTTGCGCATCCATCCGGCGAGGTCTTTGGCCCAGAGCTCGAAGTTCTGGTGACTCGCCGCCATGGCCGTGAGGTAATCGGCAGGAACCTCGGGGTGGGGAATGGGGCTGGCGAGCGCGTTCTTCGTGTTGGTGTCGCCGAAGCGGGACTCCATGTAGCCGATGGCCGACGCGCTGAAGACCTGCTGGCACATGAAGATCGACTGCAGCGTGATCTTGCCTTTGCCCCACACCGGAACGCGCTCGCGCGGCTGGAGGCCGCAGGCCGTACAGTCGACATAGACGGCGCTTTCGTTCGTCTCGAGCGTGCCGCCGTCGAGCTCGATGCGCCCGGGCCCCACCTTCGACACGCGTCCCTCGCGCACGACGTTCTTCACGCGACGTAGCTCGGCGAGCTCTTCGCGATTGACCGTGGCGCAGCGGAACCTCTCCGGCCACACGCTCTCGTTCACGCGCATGAAGCTCTGTGCCTTCTCGGTGGCGAGAAAGACCTCTTCCACCGAGCTCGAGCTCGCGATGAGCTCCAGCTGTGCGACGAACCAGCCCACCGTGCGGCCCGGGAACAGCGTGGCGCGGTCGAGGAGCCACGCGTCGTGGCTCACGATCCACGTGATGCGCTCCGGGTCGACACCCTGCCACAGCAGGAAGAGGAGCGCGTCCATGCCGGTCTTGCCGGCGCCGATCACCACGAACTGAGGCGGCGCCTCCTGCAGCTGGGGGAGGCCGTTGGGCGGGATCAATCGGGCTTCGGGGGCGACCTCGTACCTGGGAGGGGTCGTCGAGGGCACCTCGACGTTCATGTAGGTGGAATCGACGATGCTGCGTGCCACCTCGGCCCGATAGGTCTTGCCGGGAGACAACAGCGATTCGAATTCGCCGCTTCCGAGATAGCTGCACTGCGGATAGAACCGCACCTTGCCCGAAGCCTCGAGCTTCGCCTGCACCTTTTCGTAGTAGGCGAGAATCTCGCTGCCCGAGGCGAGGGCGGTGCCGCCCGGGCCGAGGCTCCTCGAGTTGACGCCGTAGAACGCCGCGGGCTGGTGCAGGGTGACGTAGCGGTAGGCGTCGTTCCAGTGCCCGCCGGGCTTGGCGCGGCGGTCGACGATCGCGATGCGCGCCGCGGGCCGCTGCGTGTGGAGCTCGTCGGCGAACGCGAGCCCCATCGCACCCGAGCCCACGACGAGATAGTCGCACCCGAAGGTCTCTTGCATGGGGCACACCTTACCTGCGCGCTCGGCAGCCCTGCTTTGGCTGCCAGGGCCGGCGCCAACTGGGTCGGTTTGTGCACTCCTCCGTGGCCAGTTTTCGGGAGGCTTCGAGATCTCGGGATCGCAAGTGCCTCCGCCCGATCGTCGTCTTCTGGGATGGGAGACGACGAAGACGTGGGTGGCCGAACTCATGAAGTGGAGGGGCGGAAGAGACTGGAATGACTATGGTCATGACCATGGTCTAGAATCGGAAGATGAAGACGATCCAAGCCTCCAAATTCAAGGCGAAGTGCTTGCGGCTCATGGACGAGGTGGCCGAGTCGGGGGAGCCGCTCGTGATCACGAAGAACGGCAAGCCCGTCAGTCGCCTGGTGCCCTACATCGAGCGCGTCACTTCGCTCTGGGGCCTGCATCGTGGTCAGGTCGAGATGGCCGACGATCTCGTGGCTCCGACCGGCGAGCGCTGGGAGGCAGAAGGCTGATCCTCCTCGACACCCACGTTCTCGTCTGGCTCGACGCGGGCAGCAACCACCTCGGGAAACGCTCGCGGCGCGTGATCGACGCTGCCTTCGCGGAAGGCGAGCTGCTCGTCTCCGCCATCTCCTTCTGGGAGGTGGCCATGCTCGTCGCGAAGGGTCGGCTGAAGCTCGGCCAGAGTGTGGAGGGCTGGCGCCGGGAGGTTCTCGATCGAGGCCTGCGAGAAGTGCGGCTGGACGGCGAGGCGGGCATCCGTGCGGCGCAACTGAGCGACCTGGGCGGCGACCCGGCCGACCGGATGATCGTGGCCACCGCACTGCGAGGACCGACTCTGGCCACCGCCGACCGCAACCTGCTGGGCTGGGGCGGAGATCTCGCCCGGATCGACGCGACGAAGTAGCCCGCAGCCGGGAACGACGCAGCCGAGCCGCTCGTGCCGAGCCGCCCTGGCCAGGTGTCGGTGATCCTGAGGTGGTGCCGAGACGAGGCCCTGGCCGAGGGAATCGAGTGGCAAGGCACCGGGCTCCTTTGGCGTCTGCTCTCCTGCAGGCGAAGGAGGAGTAGGAGACAGAATAGTATGATTCTCGGTATGAAGCAGAAGACGTCGATCACCCTCGACGAGGATCTCCTCGAGGAGCTCGATCGCCTCGCTCTTGACGGCTCGAGCCGATCGAGCCTCATCGAGCAGGCGGTCCGGGAGTACGTGCTGCGTCGTCGTCGTGAGGAGCGCGATGCGCGCGATCTCGCGCTGCTCGACGAGGCGGCCGACGAGCTCAACCGGGAGACGAGCGACGTCCTCGGCTATCAGGCGCTTCCGTGAAGCGCGGAGAGCTCTACCGAGTGAAGAAGCCGGGGAAGGGAGATCCTCGGACCAGCCGCGTATTCGTGGTCGTGAGCCGTCAGCCGGTCCTCGACTCACGGTTCTCGACTGCGATCTGTGCGCCGGTCTACAGCCGGCGCGATGGCCTCTCGACGCAGGTGGAGGTGGGGCCAGCCGAAGGCCTGAAGCACGATTCGTCCGTGCACTGTGATGCGCTGGTGAGTTTGCCCAAGAGTCTGCTCACCGACTTCGTCGGCTCGCTCGGAAAGAACCGATTGGCTGCCGTCGACCAAGCACTTCGGATCGCGCTCGCTGTCGAGGAAGAGGGATCTCTCTGAGGTCGCAGCAGTTCCCTCCGTAGCTCGTCGGACCCCTTGCGGGTCGCCGCTCACAGCCCTCTCCACGTGGGGCCGCCGTTTTCAGTGTGCAGTAGGGTCGACCGGCGAACCCGCCCAGCGAGAGGATCGGAGATTGAGCCAGCGCTACGACCAGCCCGGCTATCGAGGCTATGTCCTCGGCATCCTGGTGCTCGCGTACGCGTTCAACTTCCTCGATCGCTACATCCTGATCATCCTGCAGGAGCCCATTCGCGCCGAGTTCTCCCTGTCGGACACGCAGCTCGGGCTCATGACGGGCTTTGCGTTCGCGATGTTCTACGTGACGCTTGGCCTGCCCATCGCGCGCTTCGCCGACAAAGGCAGCCGCCGGCTCATCATCTCGGCGGCCGTGGCGCTGTGGAGCTTGATGACCGCCATCTCCGGTCTCGCGCAGAACT
Organism: Candidatus Multivoraceae bacterium; assembly: GCA_965223385.1. Lineage (GTDB taxonomy): Bacteria > Acidobacteriota > Thermoanaerobaculia > Multivoradales > Multivoraceae > JBCCLJ01. Next base: position 651,956 of record CBDCWR010000006.1, read on the forward strand.
ACGCGCAGCTGCTCGCTGCGCGGATCGGCGTGGCGGTGGGTGAAGCGGGCGGCAGCCCCCCGGCCCACTCGATGATCTCCGACATCTTTCCGCAGCGCTCGCGGGCGACGGCGCTCGCGATCTACTCGATTGGCATCAACCTCGGCATTCTCCTCGGCTATCTGGCCGGCGGCTGGATCAACGAGTTCTTCGGCTGGCGCATGGCGTTCTTCGTGGTGGGTGTGCCCGGCCTGCTCCTGGCGTTGCTCGTTCTGCTTACGGTACGTGAGCCTGCCCGCGGCCAGGTGGACGGCGTGCGCGAAGTCGCGGACGCACCGAGCCTGGGCGAGACGGTGCGTTTCCTCTGGTCGCGGCGCTCCTTTCGCTACCTTTCCATCGCTGGGGGCGTGCAGTGCCTCGCGGGCTACGGCATCGACTCGTGGGTGTCGCCGTACGTGATCCGCAGCTTCGGGATGGGCACCGGAGAGGTGGGCACCTGGATGGGCCTGCTGGCCATCCCGGGTGCGGTGGGCACCTTTCTCGGCGGCTGGCTCTGCGACCGCCTCCGTTCGCGGGACGTGCGCTGGTACCTGTGGGCGCCGGCGATCGCCGGTCTGATCATGATCCCCGCCACCACCGCGGTCTTCCTCGTGGGGAGCGGCACGATGGCTCTGGCGCTCTACGCCGTACCTTCGGCGCTGCTCACCTTCTACCTCGCGCCGTCGGTGGCGATCAGCCACGAGATCGTGTCGCTGCGAATGCGCGCCCTGAGCTCGGCCGTTCTGTTCTTCATGCTCAACTTCATCGGCCTGGGCTTCGGCCCGCTGCTGATTGGCGCGGCCAGCGACTGGTTCGAGCCGACACTCGGAGAAGACTCGCTGCGCGTGGCACTCATCATCGGCTCCGTGGCCTTCAACCTCGGCGCCGCGGCGCTGTTTTTCCTGGCCTCGCGGTCGTTGAAAGAGGATCTCGAGCGCCCTGCGACGTAGTGTCCCGATCTCCGACCGGGGAACTAGCGGTCGAGTGCCTCCATCGGGCTCACCCGCAGGGCTTTGCGCGCCGGCGCCAGGCTGGCCACCGCGCTTGCTGCGAGCATGGCCATGGCCGCCGCCACGTACACCGTGGGGCGTGCGGGGCTCACTCCATAGAGGAAGCTGCGCATGAGTACCGCGACCGCGCCCGCGAGCGGCAGGCCGATCGCCACGCCGAGCAGGGCGAGCCGGGTCCCCTGCCCGAGCACCAGCCGCACGATGTCTCCGGGTCGTGCTCCGAGGCTGCTACGGAGACCAAGCTCGGCGGTCCGCGAGCTGACGTACTGGGCGAGGACGCCGTAGAGGCCCGTGGCGCTGAGGAGCAGGCCCAGGAGGCCAAGTGCGCCGGCCGCTGCAGCTCCCACCCGTTGCGGGAGCACCGCGGATGCGATGCGAGTGCCGAGAGTGTCCAGCTCCTGCACGGGGATGTCCGGCGCGACGGAGCGCTGCACCGCCCGGAGATCGCCGGGGATGAGCGCCGGGTCGCCGGTCGCCTTCGCCAGGAGAACCGCCTGCGGTGGACGCTGCTGCTCGAACGACAGGTACACGAGTGCGGTCTCGTCTTCGTCGAGGGTGCGCGCCTTGGTGTCGGCTGCAACACCGACGATCTGCATTTCCTGGCCCCCCACGTCGATCGTGCGCCCGAGCGCCGACTCGCCGCTGAAGAACCGGCGTGCAAACGCCTCGTTCACGACTGCGGCGAGCTGGCCGTTCATCTCCCGGCTGTCGAACGCGCGACCTTCCGTGAGCGGGATCGACATCGTCTCGAAGTAGCCTGCGCTCACGACCGAGCTTTCTACCGCGAACCCGTCGGCGTCTTCCGGCGGCTGGTGGCCCGGCACGTTGACCGTGGCGCGGTTGGGGAAAAAGCGTGCGCCGAGGCTCAGGGGGACACGGTTGGTCAACGCCGCGCGCTCGACACCGGCGATCTGCTCGGCCTCGAGCACGAGGTTCTGGAAGAGGGCTGCATCGCGCATGGGTACGAGGCGCGCGTTGACCGTGCTGGCCGCCACCGGGTCTGGGTCGAAGCCGAGTGGAATGGCGGCCGTCTGGCGGAGCACGCTGGAGAGGAGCACCGCCGCAGCCAACACCACGAACGAGAGCACGACCTGGCCGACCACGAGCGCCTTGCGCCACCGCTGACGCACGTCACCCGTGCCGCGGGTGCCGAGAGCCTCCGACCGGCCGATGCGGGTGAGGCCCGAGAAGGAAGCCGCCGCGAACGCCACGAGGAGCACGAGCGCGACCAGCGCCAGGAGGAGCGAAGGCCGCACCTCCACAGGCATGTGGATGCGTGGGTCGACCGTGGAGAAGAGCGAGCTCACCTGGCGCGTGCCGAGCTGCGCGAGCACCAGGCCCACCGCCGCGGCGAGCAGACCGAGGATCCACGTCTCGGCCAGCACGAGGCGTGCGATGCGGTGACGTGGCGCGCCGAGGGCGAGGCGGATCGCGAAATTGCGGCGTAGGTCGGTGGCCCGGGCGGCCATCATGCCGGCGACGTTGAGCACGGCGACTGCCAGCACGAAGAGGCCGACGCCGAGCAGGGCCGAGAGGAAGACGGCGAGGCCCTTGCGGTAGTCGGCGTCGAGGCCGGTCGTCGCTTCGACGTGCACGCTGAGGTCTCGGTTCGGAGCGTGCTCGGCGGCCGTGATCTCACCGAGACGGGTGTAGTCGGCGGCGGCCGCCTCCAGCGACCCGCCCTCGGCGAGTCGGCCGACCAGCTCGAGCCAGCGCGCCTCGCGATTCGAGAGTGCGGGGAGGCCGAGCGCCTCGCGCGCACCAAGCGGCAGGTAGATGTCGGACGGAAAGCCCTTGAAGAGGCCGCGGAAGCCGGGCGCACCCACTCCGACGATCTCGTACGCCACACCGTTCACCCACAGGCTCCCGAGCGCGTCGGGCGCGCCGAGCCGCTGCTCCCAGAAGTGGTGGCTCACGAAGGCCTTCTGCGTGAGGCTCGTCTCCTCTTCGGCGGTGAAGTAGCGCCCGCGAAAGACGGGGGCTCCCACGGTCTCCAAGAAGTTCGAGGTGGTCACCTGACCCAGCTGCATCTCGGGCTCGGCCTCGGGGCTCGTCTTCGTGACCAGCGTGATGCCGATGAACCCGGTGAGCGCGTCGGTTGCCGTGGCGCCTGCGACCATGTCGAGGTAGTCGGGATACGACGCGGAGACCCAGCTCTCCTGATGACTGGAGTACGGCTTCACGTTCACGAGCCGCTCGGGCTCCGTGATGCCGGGCAACGGCGTGAGGAAGACGCTGTGGATCGTGGCCAGCAGCGTGGCGACAGCTCCGATTCCGAGCCCCATCGACAGGATGGCGATCGCGAAGAACATCGGACGCTTGCGCGCGGCGCGGAGCACCAGCACGAGATCGCGGACCACGTCCACCACGTGCTCGCGCGCTGCGGCGGTGAGGCTGCCGCCGAAGGATCGAAGCCAGAAGGCGCCCCGCTCGAGCACCGACGAGCGCGACGCGAGATCCTGCTCGAGGGTGTGCAGCATCTCTTCGCCGAACTGGTCGCGGAAGCGGCTCGGGTAGAGCCAGGTCAGGAGGCGCAGGGAGCGGCGCATCACGTCGCCTCCGAGAGGCCGCGATGACGGGCCGTGGCCAGCGTCTGTTCGAGCCGCGCCACCTCGCGGCGGGCCGCCTCACGCCCTGCCGGCGTGAGCTGGTAGTAGCGTCGCCGCTCGTCGTCCCAGCGCTCGGGCGGCCGCTCGTCGGCTTCGCTCACGAGCTCCTGCTCCAGGAGACGCTTGAGCAGGCCGTAGAGCGTGCCGGCGCTCATCGCGGTGCCGCTCGAGCCTTCGATGTCTTTCAGGATCGCCCATCCGTGCTTGGGGTGGTCGGCCAGGGCCAGCAGCACCTGGAAGGACGAGGCCGTGAGTCGCGGGTCTTTCTTCGCCATGGCATTCACCTCTTTCTCAGACGAATACTATGTCAACGAAGGTATTCGTCCGAGGTTGATGGTTTTGGGGCGAATGGCGACCTCGCTAGGGCGAGCCGACCCGCGGCTCCCGCCCCCGAACGGCTAGGCGGCGTCGGCCTCTGGCTCGGCCTCACCCGAGATCTCGAGGGGCTCGTAGCCGCCCTGGCTGCGGAAGTAGAGCAGCAGCAGGAGGAAGCCCGCGGCCATGAAGGCGGGCACCATGGCCGTCCGCTTGAGCGCCATCTGACCACCGAAGAACGACGCGTCGCGCACCGCCTGCTCGTCGGCGGTCAGGGCCTGAGTGGCGTCTCTGGCCTTCTCGAGCACGGGCCCCATCTTCGAGCCGTCGAGACCCTGCACCTCGGGGAAGAAGAGGAAGCTGTTCGTACCTTCGGCCTTGTACTCCTCGTACACGGCGGCCGACTGCGCGCGCAGGTTCTCGCTGGCGTAGCGGTCCTGCATGTAACCGAGCCCCGGGCCGCCGAGCAGGCCGGCGGAGAGCATGCCCACACCGCCGACCGCGCCGATCGTGAGTGCACCGCCGCGCGGGAACCGCTCGGAGACCACGGCCAGCATCGTCGGCCAGAAGAAGCTCTTGCCCATGCCGTAGATCGTGGCGGCAACCATGATGGTCACTGCCGTCGTGAACGTGCCCAGGGCGTAGAGCCCGATGACGGCCAGAACGGCGGTGCTGAACAGCAGGCCCAGCGGGTTGATGCGGTGCACGATCGGCCCGGCGAAGAAGCGCAGCACGAACATGAGGATGGAGGTGTAGAGCAGGATGAACAGACCCTTGCCCCCGAGCACCGTGTCCATGATGTTCACGATCCAGCTGTCGGTGCCCAGCTCCACGTAGCCGATGCAGGCGTGCAGCAGCAGGAGGAAAAGGAGCATCGGTGCCGCGAACTCCTTGAGCATCTCGCCGAAAGACACTCCGGCCGCGGCGGCCTCCGACTCCGGCAGGTGCTCCGGGAGCAACATGACGATGTAGGCGATCGTCGGGATCAGATAGAGCGCAAGGACGATCTCCCACCGCACGTTGCCGATCATCACGATGCCGAGCAGCGACCCGACGATGAGCCCGCCCGGCCAGCCCGCGTGCAGGATGTTGAGGTAGTGCGTCTTCTCTTTCGGGTAGAGCGTCGCGATGAGCGGGTTGACCACCGCTTCGCAGATGCCGTTGGCGATGGCGAAGATGAAGATGCCCCAGAAGAGGCAGAAGTAGGCCGCCGCGCGCGCGCCCTCGGGGTCGGCGCCGACCTGATTGCCGTACACCACCGTCGCAGCCGCCGTGATGACGACCGAGAGCACGTGCAGGATGCCGGCGAGAATCAGGAACGGCTTGTAGCCGAACCGGTCGAGGAAGAGGGATGCGATGAGGATGACGATGCCGAAGCCCACGAAGCCACCGCCCGTGATCTGACCGAGCTCGGTCTGCGTGAAGCCGAACGCCTTGCCCCATTCGAGGAGGAGACCGCCACGCACGGCCGTGCCGAGGCCGGCCACCAGGATGGTCAGAAAGCTGGCGATGAGGACTTTGGTTCGATTCATGGGGGCCTCGTGTCGGTCGTTGTTCGGAGACGTCGGGGACGGTTGAAGGAGGTGCTGGCGCCGGCCTCGCGAGGAGCGACGGCGGGGAGGTGTCGCCGAGCCTCAGCCGAGCGTGAAGTCCGGCAGGCGCACGATCTCGCCGCCCTTCTCGGCCGACTCGTGCGCGCAGATGCCCACGCACGTCCAGTTGGCGCTGGTTGTGGCGTTCGGCCACGGGTCGCGGTCTTCTGCTAGCGCACGGAGGAACTCGTGCACGAGGTGCGGGTGCGAGCCGCCGTGCCCGCCGCCCTGAATGAACGACAGGTGCTCCGCGTCGTGGATCTCCTGCGGCAACGTGAACTTGCGGATCTCCTCGGGCAGCAGGTGCGCATAGTCGGGCACCTCGACCTTCTCGGGGATCTCGTGCTCCGGCTTCTTGGCCGTGTGGATCACGTGGGGCTCACCTTCGATGAGAGTCCACTCGAAGCTCTTCTTCGTTCCGTACACGTCGAAGCTCTCGCGGTACTGCCGCGCCACGTCGTACAGGAACCGCCAGATGTGGGCTGAGACGTCGCTGTCTTTGAGCTTGATGTGGCACGTCTCCACGGCGAAGCGGTTGCCCGACTTCTGCGCGATGTCGTCGCGCACGGTGCCGGAGCCGAAGCAGCTGACGTACTCGGCCAAGCCGTCCGTGAGCCCCAGGCACGGGCTCACCACGTGCGTGGCGTAGTGCATGGGGATCATCTCCTCCCAGTAGGATGGCCAGCCGTCCATGTCCTGCGGGTGCGAGGCGGCCACGTGCTGCAGCTTGCCGAGCTCACCTTTGTCGTAGAGCTCCTTGATGAACAGGAACTCGCGGCTGTAGACCACGGTCTCGGCCATCATGTACTTGAGACCGGTCCCTCGGACCTTGGCGACGATCTTCTCGCAGTCTTCGATGGTCGTTGCCATGGGCACCGTGCACATGACGTGCTTGCCCGCGTCGAGCGCTTGAAGCGACATCCAGGCGTGGTCCGGGATCGGGCTGTTGATGTGAACGTAGTCGACGTCCGGGTCGGCGAGCACGTCTTCGTACCTGGTGTACCGCTTCTCGATGCCGAACTGATCGCCACACTCGTTCAGCGCGTCCGCGTCGCGACGGCAGATCGCGTGGACGTTGGCGCCGGGGTAACTCTGGTAGATGGGAATGAACTCGGCGCCGAAGCCGAGCCCGATCATGGCGACGTTCGTCATGTGCGTTCCTCTGCGTTGCGATTGGTTTTGCGGCCCTAGGGGCTCTCAGCGGCGGCGCTGGTACCTTCGGCGGTCATCAGGTAGCTGACGAGGTTCGTGACCTCCTGGTCGGAGAGCTCGTCGAGCAGGCCTTCGGGCATCATCGAGAGCGGGAAGATGTCGCGCGACTCGATGTCGGCTTTGCTGATCGCCACCGCGTCTTCGCCCACCACGCGCAGCGTCAACGTGCGCTCGTTCTCTCCCGCGACCGTGCCGGAGTACGTGCGGCCGTCGCGGGTGGTCACCATGACGGTCTGGTAGTCGTCCTGGATGTCGCCGCTCGGGTCGATCATGTTGGTGAGCAGGTAGTTGAGATCGGTGCGGTTGGCTCCCGTCAGCTCGGGGCCGATGAGCCCACCCTCGCTGTAGAGCTGATGGCACACGCCACACACCTCGGAGAACATCTTTCGCCCGGCAGCGACGTCCGCCGTGGCGAGCCGCTCCGTCGTGAGGTGCGCAGAGAACCTCGCGATCGCAGCCGACTTCTCGCTGTCGAGGCGCGTGATCGAGCCCCAGGTCTCGAGGAAGCCGCTGCCGACCACCCGGTGGAGCTGGCGCGCCACGTACGCGGGGATGTCGCGGCGCGGAATCTCGCCGTCGGCAATGGCGCGCGTGAGCTGTGCGCCGTAGCTCGACCGCGACGACATGGTCTGCACGGCGGCGAGCTTCGCCTCGGCATCGAAGCTCTCGTACCGCTGGGAGAGTGCGCCGGCGAGCTCGCGGCTGTCGAACGCGGCCATTGCCCGGATCGCCTCGATGCGCATGTCGTCTTCGTCCATGAGCCCAGGGATCAGCTCCACGAGCTCGGGCAGCTGCTGTCGCGCGAGCCCGCGCAGCGCCCTGTGGCGGGCCACCCGAGGTGCGCCCTTGTCTTGGAGCGTGGCCATGAACTCCATCGACGCCTCGATGCTGCCGAACTGCTGCGAGATGTCGAGCGCAATGTCGGCCGTCTTGCGGTTGCGCGCGAGCCTGGCGTTGACTTCCTCCCACCCGGCGGGCTCGGCCATGTCGAAGCGGCCGTCGAGCGCGGCACGCATACCCTCGAGTAGGTCGACCTGGGCGTCGGACCGCTCTCCCACCGCCGTGATCAGCCGGTCGATCTCGTCGGCGTCGACCAGGCGCCGAGCAACGTGCTGGCGCAGCATCGGGATGGCGCTCTGCGCTCCGAGCTCGAGCGCACGCGCAGGACTCTCCGGCACGAGCGGCTCGATGCCGAACCAGATCATCTTCGGGATGTTGTGATCGCCGGCGTCTTCGCCGTGGCTCATCAACCCCTCGGCAATCGCCCAGCGGTTGTCGTGGCGGAGGCGCTGCAGAGCGGAAGCCAGGTAGAGGCGGACCACCGCGGAGCTGTCGGTGCGTGCCATGTCGGCGAACTTGGCCAGCGCCTCGGGCGAGGCGTCCCGGTCTTCGTTGAGCAGCTGGATCGCCCAGGCACGGACGTGCTCGTCGGAGTCGTCGAGCGACGCCATGAGATCCGCCGTCTCGAAGCCGCCCGTGATGTGGAGCGCCCACATCGCGCGCAGGCGCAGATCGCCGTTGGGGTTCTCGGCGAAGATCTCGCGCAGCCGCTCGTGCGCTTCGGGCTCCAGCTCGCCTTTTGCGGCACGGCCCTGGAGGATGACCCGCGCACGCCTCGCGTGCCACGCGCTCTTGCTCAGCTGGAGCTGCACCAGGTCGGCGCTCGGAAAGGTCTTCAGGTCGCCGTAGCGGCCCTCCCAGTCTTCGGCGAGCGACTGCTGTGGCGCGATGCGATAGATCCGGCCCGTCTCCTTGTGGTGGACGGAGTTGCCGCAGATGTCGGCGTCGTGCCAGTCGAGCACGTACACGTTGCCGGCGGGGCCGATCTCCATGCTGAAGCCGATCCACTGCGCGTTGTTCGCCTTCATGAACTCGTCGCCGTGTTTTGCCGTGAACCCCGAGCCGCGGGGCACGAGGTCGTCGGTGAGCACGGCGTGCTCGTGGATGTTGGCCATGAACAGCCGACCGTGCTGCTCTTCGGGAAACGCGTCCGAGAGGTACACGCGCGCGCCACCGTGGGCCGAGCGGTGGCGGTGGTCGACGATGGTGCGGATGTCGCCGTAAACAAACGGGTTGAAGTGCTGGCCTCCCTGGCGATGGAAGATGCCGCCCGGCACGACGTGGAAGAGGTGCGGGATGACGCACGCGCTGATGAAGAGCTGCCCCTTCGCGTCGTAGTCGATACCCCAGGGGTTGCTGAAGCCGTGCCCGACCACCTCGAAGCGACGCTTCGTCGGGTGGTAGCGCCACACACCGCCGTTGATGTGGGTGCCGTCGGCCTCGAGCAGGTCGGCCGGAAACTCGTCGTTGTGCCCGTAGAGCTTGGTGCTTGCGTCGGGCTCGCGGATCACGCTCGGCGTGGCGAAGCCCTCGAGCCCGTAGAGCCAGCCGTCGGGCCCCCAGTGGAAGCTGTTGATCGTCTCGTGGCGGTCGCGGATCCCCCAACCGGTGAGGAGGATCTCGAGTTCGTCCATCTCGGCTTGGTCGTCGCCGTCCTTGTCCGGCAGGAACAGCAGGTGTGGCGGCGCGCCCAGGAAGACCCCGTCGAAGCCGACTGCCAGGGCCGACGGAAACGGGATGCCCTCCGCGAAGATCGTCTTCTTGTCGGCCTGACCGTCGCGGTTGGTGTCTTCGAGGATGAGGACCTTGCTGTCGCCCGAGCTGGAGAAGCCGCTGCCGCGCGTCTCGTAGTCACGGTTCTCGGCGATCCACATGCGTCCGCGGTCATCCCAGGCGAAGGCCATGGGCTGCGTGATCATCGGCTCCGACGCCCAGGCGCTCGCCTCGTAGCCCGGGAGGGTGGTCATGGCCGCCACCGCCTCCTCCGCGTCCAGGAACTTCTCCTCGAGCGCCTCGTCCTGCGCCAGCTGCCAGAGAGCCGCCGTGTAGTACGTGCCGGAGTAGTCCTGCCACTCTTCGGTGAGCTCGAGATCGTTGAGCTCGCCCGTGTACACGATGATGCGGTGGCGGATGATCTCGCTTGTGCCCTGAGAGATGTGCCAGTCGCCCATGCGCGAGCGGGCCGGCCCGACGCCGAGCTGAAAGTCGACGCGCCACGTCTGCGGGAACCCGGTGTTGCGCGGGTGGTCGAAGATGGCGAAGTGGGCCCAGTCGTCGCGGCCTTCGATCTCCATGCCCACGTCGACCCACATCGCGCGCTGACCTTCGGCCTCGGCGTTCTTCTGCCGCGCCGCGTTGACGGCCTCACCCGCGATGTCCTGGTGCCACGGCATGCGGACGAACATGCCGCCGTACTCCATCTCGTTGATCGTGACGTCGGTGGCCGCTTCGCCGTTCCACTCGAGGTCGAGCACGTAGCGTCCGGCACCCTTCGAGTCCTGGCGCATGGTCCACGTCTGGGTCTCCACCATGATGGTGTCGCCGGCCTCGTCCAACATGTCGTAGACGGTCCGCCATTTCACCTCTTCACCCTCGGCGGCCAGCACGGTCGCCGACTGGAGGCGCCAGAAGTCGCCGCCAGGGTTGTGGAAGAAGTCGCGGCCGATCTGCTGCTGGATCTCGGGCGGCTTGTCGCGACGGTAGAACCACGTCCGCATCGTCTCTTCGTCGGCACCCGTGCCGTTGACGCGCGTGAAGCCCCAGTACAGCCCCGTCTGGTGCGGGTGGTGGCCCGGGCTGTACTGCGTGACGACGCCGTTGCCGTCGGGTGCCACGATCGGGTGCAGGAAGGGCCGGTGATCCGGCTGGGCGTTCTGCGTGAGGATGGGCTCCCGCGTGCCGTCGCGGAAGATCTCGATCTTGCCTTCGGCCTCGTTCTTCACCGCGCGGAGGAGAATCTCGGCCGTGCCTCCACCGCCGGTGACGCCGGTCGTGGTGCAGCCGGCGACGGCCCAGCTCAGGACACCCGCTCCCAGAACGATCGCCGCGCCCGCAAGGAGTGCGCGGACGCCACCCGGGATGGCCCAAGGCGAAGAGAACGAGGGACGCGCGTTGCGCCGAGTCATGACGACCCCTCCTTGCGTGCGTGTGCGCGCCGCTTCGGACGCGCGGGCATGCCGACCGTGAACTGATGCTGGGAAAGTCGGCATTGTAGCGGGTGGGCGAGCCCGAAGGCCGGCGACTGGCACGCTCCGTGCTTCCGTATGCAGGCGAAATCTCGTGTGTTCCTGCACCGAGCCGGCCCGAGGGCGGCTAGCATGGCCGCGAGCCCCGAGGAATGAAGGGGCCGAGGGCCCGACGCTTCATCAGACGGGCAAAAGGAGGCGGTAGATGCACTCGACCGACGGTCGCTCAACGCGGGCGCTTTTCCCTGATTTCCGCCGCGCACGTGGGCTAGCGGTGGCTGCACTCGGTGTTGGTCTCGTCTTCGGGGCTGGAGCTTCGATCGCGCAGGTGCCGAGCGTGGAGCGGCAGGCGCTGGTTGCGCTCTACAACGCCACCGACGGCGACAACTGGTTCAACGCGGAGGATCCGGGGCAGCCCACGGGATGGCTCGGACCGGCCGGGACGGAGTGCACCTGGGCCGGCGTCTTCTGCGATCCGACCGACTCGTTCGTGGAGGCGCTGATCCTCTCGGAGTTCGAGCTCTTCGGAGCGCTCCCCCCGGAGATCGGCGATCTCTCCGGCCTCGTCGAGCTGGCCCTCGACGGGAACTACCTCGAAGGGACGATTCCTCCGGAGCTCAGCCAACTCCAGGACCTGGAGCTGCTCGACCTCTTCGACAACAACTTCGTCGGTCAGATCCCGCCGGAGCTGGGTCAGCTCGCCAGCCTCGAGGAGCTCTACCTCGACTTCAACTTCCTGACCGGCGGGCTGCCGTCGAGTCTGGGCGGCCTCTCCAACCTGCAGGTGCTCGTGGTGGCGGAGAACTTCCTCGGCGGCGACCTGCCCGGCACGCTGACTCAGCTGACGAACCTGCTGATCCTCGACCTCTACGACAATCAGTTCACCGGCCCCGTTCCCTCCGCGCTCGCCGGCCTCACCGGGCTGCAGGTGCTCGACCTCGGCTTCAACCAGTTCTCGGGGTCGATTCCCAACACGCTCGGTCAGCTGCAAAACCTCGAGTCGCTCTTCCTCGACTCCAACCAGCTCACCGGCTTTGTCCCTTCGGGGCTCGTGAATCTGCCTCTGCTCGACGGCGACCTGCGCTGGAATGGCCTGCAGGCAGCCGCCAGCGTGGAGGCGTTCTTCGATGGCCTCGTCGAGGGGGACTTTGCGTCCACCCAGACCCGTGCGCCACTCGATGCCACGGCGAAGGCCATCAGCGAGACGGCGTTCCTGGTCACCTGGTCGCCCATCGAGTACTCGTCCAACGACGGCGGCTACCTCATTCAACGCGCGGACAGCGCCAGCGGGCCGTTTCAGACGGTCGCAACCGTCGATGGCAAGGCCAGCAACCGGGCGCGGGTGGACGGGGTTCCCTCCGGCTCGAGCGCTTTCGTGGTGCGCGCGTTCACGAGCCCGCACGAGGCCAACCCCGGCACGGTGACCAGCGATGCGAGCCTGGTCTCGCAGGCCGCCACGGCGAGCGCCAGCTCGACGGGGACGCTCGGGTTCACGCAGCCTGTTCTGCGGGCGGTCGAGGGTGCCATGCGCCGCGTGCGGGTGGAGCGTATCGGTGGAACGGCCGGCCCGGCTGCGGCGGTCGTCGAGGCCGTCGGCAATCTCCCGAGCGGCCTGCCGCCGATCTCCTTTCCCGTGAGCTGGCTTCCGGGCGAAGGTGGCGTGAAGACCTTCGATGTGCCGATCCCGCTGCTCGGCATGGGCAGCGTTTCGTTCGACCTGGCGTTCACGAGCACCGCGGGCGCGGGTTTGGGCGCGCAGTCGACCGTGCGCGTGCAGATCGAATCGAAGGACCTGCGGAGCGACGGCCAGGCCACGGTGGCGAGCACGGGCGATCAGCCGCGCCTCGGCCGCTCCTCCGGCGGCCGGAAGGTGGCCGTGTGGAGCGCACCCGACGGCGACAAGCGCGGGGTGTTCGCGCAGCGATACGACGCGTCGGGGCAGCCCGATGGGGAGGCGCTCCAGCTCAACTCCACGAACGCCGGCACACAGAGCCAGCCGGCGGTGGCCGTCGACTCCCAAGGCGGGTTCGTCGCGGTGTGGCGTTCCCAGAGCAACGGAGAGTCCGCCATCGTCGGCCGGCTCTTCGACCCCAGCGGTTCGCCGCGCGGTCCGGAGCGGCAGATCAGCCAGTCGAGCGCCGAGCACTCGCGCCCGTCGGTGGGTCTCAAGCCCAACGGCGAGGCGTACGTGGCGTGGCAGCGGACGACGGACGACGGGGGCCAGTCGCTCAAGGGGAGCGCCAACGCCGACTCGGACGTGGTCGGCGCCTTCCTCGACACCAGCGGTCAGAACATGACGAGCGAGACAGAGGTCTCCGGCACCAACAACGCCGGGTCGCCGAGCGTGTCGGTGTCGGACCAGGGCGACGTCGCGGTGGCGTTCGAACAGGAGACCGACACGGGGGACATGGGGGTCGCTCTGGCCGACGTGCAGCCATCCGGCAGCGGCAGCGGGCTCAAGATGGTGAGCCAGGCGGGAACGACGGCATCGCAACCGCAGGCGACGCACACCGCCTCCGGCGACACGCTGGTGGTCTACCAGCAGCAGCAGTCGGTGGGCGGCAGCACCAAGAGCTCCAAGCGCTCGTCCAACATCGTGGGGCGTCTGTTCGACCCGCAGGGATCGGACAAGTCGGGCACCGTGCCCATCAGTGACGCCGGAGACGATCTCAAGAAGGGCGCCACGGTCAGCAGCAACGACCAGGGCGACTGTTACGTGGCTTGGCAGTCCGAGGGTGGCAGTGGTCCGCAGATCCAGGGCAAGCAGCTCGAGGGCTGCAGCCAGCCGATGGGCTCCGACATGACTCTCAGCACGAGCGGCCAGCGCTCCCCCGGCCAGCCGGCGACACTGCTCGACGACGACGGCAGCGTGACCACGGTGTTCACCGAGGACGATGTCAACGAGGGGGCGCGTGGCGTGACGGGCGTGCGCGTGGGCAGCTCCGGCGGGGGTGGTGGAGGCGGAGGGGGCGGCGCCGGACCGTGCGTCGCCGACCAGCAGACGCTCTGCCTCAACAACGACCGGTTTCGTGTGCGCGCGACATGGCGCGACTTCCAGGGTGGGACCGGCACCGCGAACGTGGTGAAGCTCACCAACGACACGGGCTACTTCTGGTTCTTCGACTCCGACAACGTCGAGATCCTGCTCAAGGTGCTCGACGCCTGCACATTCGCCGACAGCTTCTGGACTTTTGCGGGTGGCCTCACGTCGGTCGCCGTGAACCTGGAGGTGACCGACACGGTCTCGGGCGAGGTGAAGACCTACACGAACCCTCTCAGCACGCCGTTTCAGCCGATCCAGGACACCGCGGCGTTCTCCACCTGCAACGCCGCCGCTGCGCCCAAGGTCGCCGACGTCGCTCCCGAGATCGCGCGGGCACGAGCCCAGCTCGAGTGGGCCCAGTTCCAGGGCGACGTGCTCGCGCGCACACAGGCCGCCACGGCGAGCGCTGCGAACTGCACGGCCGACGGGCAGACGCTGTGCCTCAACAACGGGCGCTTCCAGGTGAAGGCCGACTGGCGCGACTTCTCGAGTGGTACCGGGGTCGGCATGGCCGTTCCGCTCACGAGCGACACGGGGTACTTCTGGTTCTTCAGCTCCGACAACGTCGAGGTGGGGATCAAGGTGCTCGACGCGTGCGACTTCTCCGGGAGCTACTGGGTGTTCGCCGCCGGACTCACCAACGTCGAGACGACGCTGACGGTGACCGACACCGAAAGTGGTGCGGTGAAGATCTACATGAACCCGTTGGGCACGCCCTTCGCTCCCATCCAGGACACCGCCGCCTTCGAGACGTGCTCGGGCTGATCGCTATCAGCCCTGCGCTCGTCCTGCGTCGATGCTCCGTCGCCTGACGGCGACTGCGCGCTCCAAGCGGCCTTCGGCCGCGTCGCTTGCGGTGCTCGGACTGACGGCTATCAGCTCCCACAGGTCCAGAGTCGATTGCTCCGTCGCCTGACGGCGACTCTTGAGGGTCAGTTCGCTTTGCTCACAGACCTCGGCGCTCACTCGGTCAGCCAGCTCACGCTGACTGGCCGAGAGTTGCGCGCTCCAAGCGGCCTTCGGCCGCGTCGCTTGCGGTGCTCGGGCTGATCGCTATCAGCCCTGCGCGCGTGCCCTGCGGGCACGTTGCAGTTTGGCGGACCAAACGTGCTTCGCGTCCCTGACGTGCTCGGCGTGGTCACTACCACGCCTGCGCTCGTCCTGTTCGACTCTCCTGCCGCTTTCGCGGCATCCGCGCTCCAAGCTCGCTAGCGCTCGCGTCGCTTGGCTCACTCGGGCTGACGGGGCGCAGTCCTTCGCAATGGTCCGTATGATGGCCTCGTGGCCAAGGGAAACGACTGGGCTCTGCAGCCCCGGACCGAGGCGGGGTGCGAGCTCGTGGCGGTGGCGGAGGGGCACGTCGACGCGTTTCGGGAGCGGGCTGCGCGGCACGATCTCGACGCGACCTTCCCGGCGGAGAACGTCGACGATCTGAAGGCGTCCGGCGTGATGGCGGCCTTCGTGCCGGCAGAGCTCGGCGGCCTGGGACTCGACTCCGTGCACGACTGGGCGGTCGCGATGGAGCGTCTCGGACGGGGCGACGCGTCGACCGCGATCGCCCTCAACATGCACCTCGGAATCTGCCGCAACCTGGCGCGGGGTTATCGCGGGGCGAAGGCGCAGGGCAACGACGCGGGGGTGGCGCAGTTCGAAGGCATGCTGCGCGCCGTGGTGGCGGGCAAGCTCGTCATCTGCGCCACCGCAACCGAGCCCGGAACCGACTTCCTGCGCCCGCAGACGACGGCCACGCCCACATCAGACGGCTACGTGCTGAACGGCCGCAAGATCTTCGTCACCATGTCGCCCGTGGCTGACCTGTTTGCGCTCAACGTGAAGGTGCCCGGGGAGGGAGAAGACCGCATGGGCTTCGCCTTCGTGCCGGCGGGCACCCCGGGTCTCGAGCCGCAGGACGACTGGAATGCGCTCGGCATGCGCGGCTCGGGGAGCCAGTCGATCGTGTTCCGCCACTGCGAGGTGCCGGCGGGCGCCATTCAGGTGGCGGGTGCCTGGGGTGGATGGAACCCCGGCCTCCTGATGGGGCGGACGCTCGGCAACCTGACGCTCGTGGGAGTGTTCCTCGGCATCGCGGAGCGGGCGCGCGAGCTGGCGGTGGCCTCGGCCAGGACGCAGGAGCGGCCGAAGTACGGCGGCCCCGCGTCGAGGTCGTCGGGCGTGCAGCACCTCATGGGCGAGATCGACATCGAGCTGGCTGCGGCCCGTGCTCTTCTCGGCGACGTGGCACGGCGGCTCGACGCCGTTCTGGAGGCGCACGGTGGCGAAACTCCCGATCTGGAGCAGGCCCACGCCTGCATGCGCGACTATCAGTGTGCGAAGTGGGTGGTGAACCAGGGAGCGCTGCGCATCGTGTCGCGCGCGATGGACGTCGTGGGCGGCGGCGCGTTCATGACGGGCAACGAGCTCTCCCGTCTCTACCGCGACGTGCGAGCCGGGCCGTTCATGCAGCCGTTCTCGCCCACCGAGGCGCGGGAGTACGTCGGCCAGGTGGCGCTCGGCGAGTACCCGCCGGGCTAAGTGATCGCAGATGACTCCGTCGATCCTCATCGTTCTGGGCATCCTCAGCGCGGCGGTGCTCCTGTTCGTGACCGAGGCTCTCCGCGTCGATCTCGTGGCTCTGCTGGTTCTGCTGGCCTTGGGGGTCTCCGGGATCCTGGAGCCCGAGCAGGCGATCGCCGGCTTCAGCAACGAGGCGGTCATCACGATCGCCTCGGTCTTGATTCTGAGCGGCGGCCTGATGCGCACCGGCGTCGCGCACCGGATCGGCCGGCAGGTCCTGCACGTCGCTGGCAGGAGCCCCACGCGCCTGGTGCCCCTTCTCATGATCACGGTGGGGCTGCTCTCGGGCTTCATGAACGACATCGGTGTGACCGCGTTGATGCTGCCGGCAGTTCTCGAGATCGCACGTCGCATTGC
Source organism: Candidatus Multivoraceae bacterium (assembly GCA_965223385.1). Lineage (GTDB taxonomy): Bacteria > Acidobacteriota > Thermoanaerobaculia > Multivoradales > Multivoraceae > JBCCLJ01. The sequence goes on from CBDCWR010000006.1 coordinate 668,711, forward strand.
CGTCCCGCCTTCGAAGCTGCTCATGCCGCTCGCCTTCGGCTCTCTCCTGGGAGGCATGACCACCCTCATCGGTACCGCGCCCAACATCCTGATCGCGAGCGCACTGCGCGACGCGGGCTACGAGTCGTTCGGCATGTTCGACTTCACCCCTCTGGGGCTGGCGGCCCTGGCTGTGGGGGTCGTCTACATGTCGCTGGTGGGAAGGCACCTGCTGCCGGAGCGTGATCCACGAGCTCAGGCCGCAGGCAACGACCTCGAGGAGGTGTACCAGCTGGACAAGGTGCTCGGCGCGCTGACAGTGCCCGAAGACTCCCATCTCGCGGGGCGGTCGCTGGCGCAGAGCCGGTTGGGTCACACGCTCGGGCTCAACGTGGTTGCCGTCAAGCGCGCGGGCCAGCTCCACCTCGCTCCGGGCCCCGACTTCGTTCTGCGAGCGCAGGACGAGCTGCTCACCGAAGGGCCCCTCGATCGCTTCGAGACGCTGCGCGCGTGGCGACACCTGGTGATCGAGCCCGTCGCGAAGACCCTGGAGCGCATCTCCGGAGCCGACTTCGACCTGCCGGAGCTGGACCTGGGTCCGGAATCGCCTGGCAGCGTGATGAGCGTTCAGGTTCCGGCGGAGTCGCGGCTCGCGGGCCTCGAGCTGAGTGACACGAGTCTCGCGACCGCCTTCGACTTCACCGTGCTGGCCATTCTTCGCGACGACTCGGCCCTCGCTCTACCGGAAGGCTCCGAGGCCCTCGCTGAGGGCGACACTCTCCTGCTGCGGGGGCGGCGCACCGACCTCGCGCTGGTCGAAGCTCTGCGACACCTCGAGGTGAGCGATCGGCCGCCACCGGGGTTCGTGGAGCTCGAGTCCGAGCTGGTCGGCCTGGTCGAGGTTGCACTTTCGCCGCGCACGAGCCTGGCGGGCCAGAGAATCGCGGAGCTCGAGTTCCGCGAGCGCTACGGCGTGTCCATCGTGGCGATCTGGCGCGACGGCTCCATCCATCGGTCGGGCCTGGCGCAGATGGAGCTCCGCCTCGGAGACGCCTTTCTCGTGTACGGCGATCGGCGGCGCCTGGCCGAGCTGTCGCGAGACCCCGAGTTCTACGTGTTGAGCGCCCAGGCGCAGGCGCCTCCACGGCAGGAGAAGGCGCCGGTCAGCGCGCTCATCATGGGCGGTGTGCTGCTCTCGGTGGTGCTCGGTCTGGCTCCGATCTCTCTCGCAGCGCCCGCCGGTGCTCTGCTCATGGTGCTCACGCGCTGCCTCTCCATCGAAGAGGCCTACCGCTCGATCGAGCTCAAGGCCGTAGTGCTGATCGCAGGCATGCTGAGCCTCGGGCTCGCGATGCAGGAGACGGGCGCTGCGGAGCTGCTGGCCGAGAAGGTTCTGGGCTCGCTGGCCGTGCTCGGCGAGCGGCCCCTGATCGCCGGGCTCTTCCTGTTGACGGCCGTCGCCGCACAGGTCATGCCGACCGCTGCCGTAGCGGTGGTGATGGCGCCGATCGCGTTGAGGTTCGCCGAGAGCGAGGGACTCTCCCCCCAGGCGCTCTTGATGGTTCTGGCCATTGGGTCCTCCTGCGCCTTCATGAGCCCGGTCGGGCACGCGGTCAACCTCCTCGTGATGGGCTTCGGCGGTTACCGCTTCACCGACTACGCGAAGGTGGGGCTGCCGCTGACCCTGATCCTCATGGCGCTCGTGGTCTTCCTGCTCCCCGTGATCTGGCCGCTCTGAGGAGCGGTTGGCCTCCCCTCGACGGGTCGGACCGCCCGCGGCGAGAGCCGGGCCGCCCCTGTTAGGTTGGCCGCGATGAAAAAGGGGCGTACTTCTCCTCGCGGCCATGGCTTTTGGCGGCTGCGCCTCGGAGCCTGTCGACACCCCGCCGCCTCAGACGGTGGCGCAGCCGACGGTGGCCGTGGTCGGGGAGGACCTGTGCCCACGCTGGGAGCCGGCCGGAGAGCTCGGCAGCCTCGACGGCGACCTCCTCGACGAGGCCAGCGGCATCGAAGCGTCGTCCGCCTATCCGGGCCGCCTCTACCACATCAGTGACGGCGACGATTCGCGTCTCTACGTGACGAGCCTCGCAGGCGAGGCCCACGAGGTGGTTGCCATTCGCGGCTTCGTGGGAGACGACGTGGAGGATCTCTCCCTCGGGCCGTGTGGCGCGCGCACCTGCCTGTTCGTGGCCGACATCGGTGACAACGCGGAAAGGCGCTCCTCCGTTGAGATCGTCCTGGTCGAAGAGCGGGAGGAGTTTGGTGGGGAGGTGACGCCGCTCGACCGGGTGCGCTTCGCGTACCCCGATGGGCCCCACGACGCGGAGGCGCTTGCCGTGCACCCGGGCGGCGACGTCTTCGTGGCCGCCCGCAAGTGGTCGTTCCGGAGCCGCCGTGTCGACCCGGTGCCTTTCTTTCGTCTTGCGCGCGAGGCTCTGGAGAGCCACCGCGGCCGCGTGCTGACCGCCGAGAAGGTCGGGTCGATCGACCTCACCGCATTGGGTGCCGGGCCGTTTCCAGATGGCGCCGTCACGGCCATGGACATCTCTGCCGACGGCCGACGCGTACTTCTCCTCAACTACCGCGGAGCCTTCGAGCTGGCCCTGGATCTCGCGGCGGTCACGCCGCAGGACGCCCCGCTCGTTCCCGGACACGACATCGCACGGGTCGCCCTGGAGGTCTTGGAACAGCAGGAGGCCGTGGCCTGGCACCCGGATCTGCACGGCTTCGTGTACAGCACCGAGCTCGTCCGCCGACGGACGCTCGGCGTGGACCCCACCGGTCGGGCGCGCATCATGCGCCAGGTGTGCGAGGACGAGGAGCTGGTGTAGGCGAGATCCTCGTGCCGCCCGGGCCCGGAGGCCGCGGCACGGCATTCATGCAGCGGTGCGACGCTACGCGTGGTTCCACCAGGGCGTGTCGGAGAACGCGCGGATGTCGGCCTCGTGGGTCCACGCAGAGCGGTGCTGGTGCGCGAGGTGGAAGTACGTCTCGGCGACCTCCTGCGGCAGGATGAGCCCGTCGTGCTCCATGCCGCGCGTCTCGCGCAGCTCCTGGTAGCGCTCGGCGCCGAGCATCTTGCCGAGCGTGTCGGGGGCGTCCACGGCGCCGTCGATGAGCACGTGGACCACGTGGACGCCCTTCTTCGAGAACTCGGCGTTCAGTGTCTGGCAGAGCATGCGGCGCCCGCCCATCGCCGCGGCGTGCGAATGCTGCCCGGAGTTGCCCCGGACCGCTGCGGTGGCGGACGTGACGAGGATCGTTCCTTTGCCGCGCTCCTCCATGCGCGGGCAGAGCGCCGAGGCCAGCCGGAAGAGGCCCAACGTGGCGAGCTGCCAGCCCATCTCGAACGCCTTGTAGCTCGTGTCCGCGAGGGAGCGGTCGCCGATCTGGGCGCCGAGGTTGAACACGGCCACCTCGATCGGGCCGATCTCCTCTTCGACCTGCTCGATCCGCTCTTCGATGGCGCCCGGTTTGATCGCGTTCAGGAGGAAGCCCGTGGCCTCCCCGCCGTCGTCCTCGATGCTGGAGACGAGCTGCTGCAGCCCCTCTTCGTTCGAACGACGGCACAACACGGCGTGGTAGCCGCCTTTGGCAAAGCGCTTGCCGACGTTTCCACCGATGCCGGCACCGGCTCCGAGCACGAGACAGACAGGCTTCATGTCGAGGCTCCCTTGAGATGTGGTTGGAGGATCGTAGCTCGAACTGAGCCCGGAGCACCGGCTTCGGTGCGACCCGAGTCAGAGGCGTACGGCGCCTGCTCGACGGCCTGATGTACGCCCCCGAGTGGACACGGCGACGCACGGCGAAGGGGCGTTGGGAAGGCAGGGACGCTGCGTACACCTCTCCGAGGTCGTGGTGAGCCGGTACCTAGGCGAGGTACTCGCGCGCCATCTCGTCGACCGCCGCCACCACCATCGGGGTGAGCTCGCGCGCTGTCTCGGTCTCGCGCCGCGTGTGCGCCCACCCGAGGTAGGTCAAGCCACGCAGCAGAAAGAAGAGGGGGAGGCTCTCGAGGAGCTCGTCCGGCAGATCGCGCCGCGTCCGGTAGCCTGCGACCAGGCTCTGCATCGACGCTTCGAAGGTCGGCTCTCCGAGCTGGAAGAACAGGGTCGTCGCCACGTCGAAGAGGTGCCAGCCGAAGCCGGCGTCGTCGAAATCGATGAGGCAGATGCTGCCGTCGTCCCCCCGCAGGAGGTTCTCGGGCAGGAAGTCGGCGTGAATCAGGCCGTAGCGGTCGCCACCTTTTCCCAACGCGGCGAGGTCTTGGCGCGCGCGGGCGGTCACCTCGCGCAGGCGGTCTCGCTGCTCGTCGGTCAGGGCCTCGAGGTCGAAGAACCGACCCCAGACCGGGTCGTCGCCGAAGATGCCGTCTTCGTCCCAGGCGTGTCGCACGAACCCCGGTGGTCGTTGCCACGCCGCGCTGTGGTTGTGGGCGGTGGCCATGAGCTGACCCACCTGGAAGAAGGTGTCTTCGACGGATTCGACGCCACCTTCCACCGTTCCGACAGGCTCTCCCTCGAACCACTCCAGGAGATCGACCTGGCGTGTCTCCGGAACCTCGGGGGCCGAGACGTGCGCGAAGCTGGCGCCTGCCTTCGTGAGGACGACCTGTGGCGTGCGGAGCTCGTCGCTGCTGATGGCTGCGATCCACTGCAGCTCCGACTCGAGGTGCGCATCCGAGTGGTAGCCGGCACGGTGCACCCGGAGGGCGTAGCTCTCGTCGCCTGCGCGCACCCGAAACACGGCGTTCTCGCGGTGCTTGACGAGGTCGACCCGAGCTTCGCCTCCGAGCTCCCACTCCTGAAGCGCAGCGCGCGCGAGGCGCGTCAATCGCTCGGCCTGCTCTGCGGGGGACGCGTCGTAGAAGTTGGTCATTCGAGCTTTCCCTCTGGCCCTCGGTAGACGATCTCACCTTCGACGACGGTGAGCTCGACCCGGGTCTGGTGGATTTGCGTGACGGGCACTTCGAACAGGTTGCGGTCGAGTACGACGAAGTCGGCGAGTTTGCCGGGTGCCAGCGACCCGAGATCGTTCTCCTGGTGCATCGAGTAGGCACCGCCCAACGTGAAGGCACGGAGCGCCTCGTCGAGGGTGATGGCGTGCTCGGCACCAAACGCCGCGTCGGAGCCTCCGGGGAGCTGGCGCGTGACCATGGCTTCGATGGCGGGGAACGGATTGGGGTCGTAGACCACGGGCCAGTCGGAGCCGGCGGCCACGTGGGTGCCCCGATCGAGCAGCGCGCGCATGGGAAAACCCCAGCCGAGGCGCTCTTCGCCGAGCTCTCCGCGCAGCATCTCCTGCCCCTCGCTGGGCGCCCAGAAGTAGGGCGAGAACTCGGCGATCACGCCGAGGTCGGCGAACCGGTCGAGGTCCGCCGGGTTCACGAACACGGTGTGCGCGAGGATGTGCCGCGTGCCGTTGTCGCCGTGCTCCGCAATCGCGCTTTCCACGGCGTCGAGTGCCACGCGGATGGCGCCGTCGCCGACCCCGTGCAGCACGCTCCCCACGCCCATGCCGTGCAGCCGTTTCACCTCCGCGCGCACGATCTCTTCGGCGTTGCGCATCTCACCGCGGAAGTCCGTGCCGACGTAGGGCTCCGTGAGCACCAGCGTCTGGCCACCCGCCGAGCCGTCCAGGACGAACTTCACGTAGGGCACCTTGAGACGCGCTCCTTCGAAGGACGCCCGCTGCTCGAGCGCCTCTTCCGCGGCCCGCTTCGCAAGTGCGGTGGTGAACTCCACCGGGTGCGCGATGGCGGCGGTCACGCGCAGCGGAAGATCGCCTGTTCGCGAAAGCTGGGCCAGCGCCCTGAGCGTGTCGGGGTAGCACCAGGTCTCGTGCACGGAGGTGATGCCGAGCGCGAGGAGCTGGTCGAACGCCGCGCGGATTCCCGCGGCGTAGTCGTCGACGCTGAGCGAGTCGGCGTTCTCCAGAATGAGGTTGGTGGCGAGCTCGCGCAGGACACCGGTGGCGCGGCCTTCGGCGTCGCGCTCGATGGTGCCGCCCGGTGGGTCGGGCGTGGAGGGAGTGATGCCGGCGAGCTCGAGGGCTCGAGAGTTGGCGAGCATGGCGTGGCCGCCGACGTCCCAGAGCGAGATGGCGTGGTCGGGGGCGAGCTCGTCGAGCACCTCGCGGTGCGCGCGTACCGGCCCCTCACCGATGAGCTCGTCGAGCCATGGCAGGTTGCCGCCGAGAATCCACTCTTCGTCCGGATGGCTGGCCGCGTGCTCGCGGATGGTCTTCGCGATGTCGTCCCAGGCCTGGTCGGGGTCGACGCTCAAGTTGGCTTCGAACTCGGCCACCATCTGCGTGTGCAGGTGCGCATCGTGTAGCCCCGGCATCACGAAACGTCCACCGAGGTCGATGATCTCGGTGTCGGGGCCGATCGCCGCTTCGACGTCGGCCGCAGATCCGATCGCCACGACGCGGCCTTCGTGGATGGCCATCGCTTCGGCCCAGGGCTGCTCGACGTCGACCGTGTAGATCCGAGCACCGCGGAACACCGTGTCGGCCGGCTGGAGATCGCCTGCGGCCCAGCAGCCGAGGGTGGTGAGCAGCAGTGCGAGGCCGGCGACCAGGCCGCGGCGAGAAGAGTGCGCTGCAGGGGGAGTCGGCGTCATCGCAGGTCCTCCGGGGTCAGGGCACTCTACAGCTCTCAGAAGGCCGTCGGTGCGTACTGCACCAGGACGACAGCCGCCATGACGATCAGGAAGGCGGCGAAGGTCTTCTCGAGCGCTCGGCGCGGGAGCCGGTCCGCGAGAGCCGCGCCGGCGAAGCTGCCGGCAATCCCGAGGGACGCGACCAGGGTGATGACTCCCCAGTCCAGCTGGAACCCCAGCTCACCGAGGACGTCGCGGTACTTCAGGAAGCCCGCAAACGACTTGAGTGCGATCACGACCAGGCTCGTGGCGATGGCCGGCACCATGGGCAGGCCACCGAGAAGGACCAGGGCCGGCACGATCAGGAAGCCGCCGCCCACGCCGACCAGGCCGGTCAACGCTCCGACCACGAGCCCGTCCAGGGCGACGTGCGAGCCGCGTCGCTCCGGCCGCTCCGCGTCGAGGCGTGGAGGCCGGAACATGAAGCCGGCGGCCAGCAGCATCACGAGTCCGAACAGACTCAGCTGGGCCGCGGCGCTCACGAACTGAGCCACCCAGGCACCCAGATACGACCCGAGCATTCCCGGCAGCCCGAACAGCATCACGCTGCGCCACTTCACCTCACGGCGAAAGGCACGCGGTACTGCGGCTCCGGCAGCGATCAGCCCGACGATCACCAGAGACTCGGCGATCGCGACCTTCTCCGGAATGCCGGCGAAGTAGACGAGGACCGGCACGGTGAGGATGGAGCCGCCCGAGCCGAGCAGGCCGAGGCTCAGGCCGATCACCACTGCACCGAGCCACGTCATGCTTCTCGCGCCGCCACGCGTTGGTTGTAGGGAAGGCGGGCGAGCACCATGGCCATGCCGCAGGTGTCGGTGATGCCGGCAAGAGCCAGGCCGGCACCCACGAAGGCTGGGACCACCAGGAGGGCGGGGTGGACAAACGCGCCGAGCAGGGTGCCGACGGCCACGAGCAGGCCGGCTGCGATGCGCACCTGCCGCTCGAGGCTGATGGGGCCGCCGCTCCGGGCCGCGACGCGACCGCCAGAGGTCTTCCAGGCCTCGATGCCTCCGCGGAGGTGGTGGACGTCGTGTCCCGGGCTCGCTTCGAGAACGCGTCGGGCAGCCTTGCTGGAGCGGGCTCCGGACCGGCAGTAGAGAACCGGCATGCCGCCGTCGCGGCCTGTGGCACACGTGGGATCGAAGCCGGAGAGCGGAGTCAGCTCGGAGCCTTCGATGTGCTCGGAGTGATGCTCCGCCGGCTCGCGGACGTCGAGTAGCCGCACCTTCCCCTGGTGGAGCAGCTCCCGAAGCTCCCGGGGGGTGAGGTCGATGATCTTTCCTCGCGATCTCAAGACGTTCTCCTTTCCTGTCGAGAGGGCGGTGTCTTCTGCCCTCTGCACTCTGAGAGACACGGAAAGAAGGCGAGGTTCCCCCGAACGGGTGCGAGGTGGCCCGCCGCGCGTGGCTATACTGCGAAGTGCCATGTGCGCCCTCCCCGAGCCGCTCGCGGGCGACCCCGCTGAGGTGGCCGTTCCCCGGCTCGTGGAGCAGTACGGCGGGATGTTGTTCGCGCTCGGGCGACGGTTCTGCGGCTCGGACGACGAGGCCCGCGATCTGGTGCAGGACGTCTTCCTGCTCGTCTGGCAGAACTGGGAGGGTTTCGACGGGCGAGCCAAGGTGAAGACGTGGTTGTACACGATCGCCGCACGCGTCTGCCAGCGTCGCCACCGCAAACGCGCCGGGGAGCCCGATCACATGGAGTCGTTCGAGGAGCTCCTTCCAGGCAACGCGGGGCATGTCCCGGACCTGTCGCCTGGCTCTGACGCGTTCGACGACCAGGTGCGACGTGAGCTGCGGGAGGCGGTGGAGCACGGGATCTCCGCCCTGCCCTTCGACTTCCGCATCGCGCTGGTTCTCAAGGACATCGTAGAGCTGCCCGTCGCCGAGGTGGCGCGCATTCTCGACATCAAGCCCGCGACGGTCAAGACGCGGGTGCACCGGGCGCGGCTCCGGCTCCGGAAGGAGTTGGGAGAGCGCTTCCCAGATCGACCTTCGCCGGCTGCCGGGCAGCCGCCGCAGGTCTGCTTCGACCTCCTGCAGGCGAAGCTGGACGCGCTCGATCGGGGCGTCGACTTCGAGGTGAGCGACCCGGATCTCTGCGCTCGGTGCAACGCGGTGTTCCACCAGCTCGATCTGGGCAAGCAGGCCTGCAGCGACCTCTTCCACGAGGGGCTTCCGGACGACCTGCGCGAGGTGTTGCGGAAGGCTCCGCCGGCCGTCGAAGCGCGCACGTAGGGGCACGGGAACCTCCGGAGCTGGCGGTGTCTCTCAGAGAGTGAGAGGCAAACAGAGGAGTCCACCATGCAGATCGAAGCCCTGTACGACGACCGAACGTCCACCCTCACGTACGTCGTGTGGGACCCGGACACGCGCGACGCCGTGATCATCGACCCCGTGCTCGACTACGAGCCCAAGGCGTCGAAGATCTGGGACGAGTCGGTGCAGCGAGTGCTGGCTCTCGTGGAGGAGAAGGAGCTCAGCGTGCACTACGTCCTGGAGACGCACGCCCACGCCGATCACCTTTCGGGGTCGCAGCTGCTGAAGGACGCGCTGCCGGAGGCCCGTACGGCCATCGGAGAGGACATTCGCGAGGTGCAGGCCCTCTTCAAGGAGGTTTTTGGTCTCCCGGACGACTTCCCGACCGACGGACGCCAGTTCGACGAGCTGGTCCGCGAAGGCGAGACCGTGAGGGCAGGGTCGCTCGAGATCGAGGTGGTGAAGACGCCGGGCCATACGCCCGCCTGCGTCAGTTATCTCATCGGCGACGCGCTGTTCACGGGCGACGCGCTTTTCATGCCCGACAGCGGTACCGGGCGCTGCGACTTCCCCGGAGGCAGTGCCGAGGACATGTACGACTCGATCCAGAAGGTCTACGCGCTCCCGGACGACACGCGCATCTTCGTGGGGCACGACTACCAGCCCGGTGGCCGCGAGGTGCGCTGGGAGACGACCGTGGCAGAGCAGAAGGCCGAGAACATCCAGATCCGCGAAGACACCACCCGCGAGGAGTACGTGCAGATGCGCACCACGCGCGACGCCACTCTCGAGGCACCCCAGCTGTTGCTCCAGAGCGTGCAGGTGAACATCGACGCAGGAAACCTGCCGGAAGCCGCGGAGGGCGGTCGTCAGTACCTGCGCATTCCGATCAACGTGTTCAAGCCGGAGGTCGAGAAGGACGATCTGGAGCTGCGCGACGTCTGACCGTACGGATCAGCCGCACGACGAGAAACGGTGCCGACGCGGTGACTAGGTCGGGCTCTGCAGGTACCAGGGAAGGGCTGCTGGGTCGACGGCTTCCTGCGGCTGCTCGTCGAGCTGGAAGAGCTCCTCCACACGCGCGCCGAGAACCTGGCCGAGCTTGAGCGCGAGCCAGGTGCTCGGCATGAAGCGGCCGGTCTCGATCGTGTTGACGGTCTTGCGACTCACACCGACGCGCTCGGCGAGCTCAGCCTGCGTGATGCCGATGCGCGCCCGGTGCACGCGCAGGGTGTTGCGCAGCCTCCGGTCTTCGTCGGTCACTCGATGCCCCGGGCGTCGAGTTGCTCGAGCACGAGCAGACTGACACCGTAGATGACCGTCGCCAGCGTAAGGAGGCCAACGGCCGCAATGGCCACACCCTCCGGCAGCGCCTCGAATGCCATCAGGAGGATCACCAGCGTGGCCACCAGGCCGCCGCCCGTGTAGCTCCACGCCCGGAGCACGTTCAGACGCTTGCGCTCGTCGTCGCGCGGGTCGGTCCTTCTCAGGGTGGGTCGCAGGCGCTGCTGCAGCGCCAGCAGAGGAATCTTGACGAGGCTCACAGCCGCCATCCCGACGCCGATTCCCCAGAGAAACGAGGGCCATTCGGCGGGGCCGTACGCGAGTCGAATTGCGGTTCCGACGATCAGAAGAGAGAGCCCTGCCAGCAGGAGGATGCGCTCGAGACCTTTGTTGCGAAGGGGCTGGGTCCAGTCGTCCGGGTGCATGTCGAGATCCTCGAGGAGATTTGTGGGTGTCGCAAAGATCAATTGAGTTCGCATAATGACACCTATAGGTTACTTCAGTCAAGGGGCCGTCGCTCCCCGAAGCTCGCGTCGGTGGGCTACCTTTCTCTCCTTCCGATGCGGAGCCCGGCGCCTCTTCCTCTACGGGGTCGGAAGATCTCGACCCGAACCTCTCGGAGCAACGTCTCGGGAAACCACAACTAGTGGGTCATGGAGTAGACCATGAGGTTCACCCCGAACGGATAGGCCTTGGTCAACGAGAACTTCTCGAAGAACTCCCGCGACTCGCCCTCGCGCTCCCAGCCGTCCGCGATGTCGGTGTTGTGCGTCATCGCCACCATCAGCCGGCCCTTCTCGTCGAAGATGCCACGGAAGTTGGGTTGGGCCGTCTCGCTGTCACGCTCGGACGTGCCGGCACCGCCGCTCATGTTCCAGAACTGGATCGACGGAATCTGCGGCATCTCGTGCATCACGTACAGAGCCTTGAAGATCGGGTGGGAGACGGGGATGTCGACGATGGGGTAGTCGCTCGGCGGCAGCACTCTGCCGATCTGACGCTCCCAGTGGTACCAGGCCTCATGACCCCAGAAGTCGTCCACCCAGAGGAAGCCGCCGGCGAGCAGGTAGCGCCGGAGGTTCTCGATCGCCTCGGGCTGCATGCCGATCGTGCCCACGTCTGACATGAACAGGAACGGGAACTCGAAGAGCCGCGGGTCCTCGAGCCGCAGCACGATGTGCTCCGGCTCACCGGAGCGCGTGCGTTGGATCTTGGCCGACGTCAGCTGGTCGAACCGCGTCATGAAGTTGTAGTCGGAGTCGGGGTAGTCGGTGTACCAACCCTGCCCGAGCCACTCGTAGCGGATCTCGTCGTACTGGCCTCGAGCGAACACGAACCCCTCGCCGTAGCTCTGCCCTTCTTTGGGGTAGCGAACCGGTGCACGCCACCCTCGCCACTGCGCCGCGAGGTGCGCGGCGCCAGCGAGGAGCACCAGCAGCAGCAGGGCTGCTCCGGTGCGTGCGCGGCGTCGTCGGCTTGGCTTCACCGTCCGAGGATAACCGGTGTCTGCAACGAGCCCCCGAAGACGTTCGCGCGAAGCGGCGCCTGCCTGTCAGAAAAGCGAATATGGATTATGCTTTGACCTACCCGAGAATCTTCTCAAGGAGCTCTTCACGATGGCGCACTGGAAGTTCGACGACATTCCCGATCAGTCCGGGAAACTCTCGATCGTCACGGGCAGCAACACGGGCATCGGTTTCGAGACGGCGCGGATGTTGGCGCTCAAAGGAGGTCGGGTCGTGATGGCCTGCCGCAGCGAAGAGAAGGCGAGCGCTGCAGCGGAGAAGATCCGATCCGAGTCGCCGCCCGGCGACGTGGAGGTGCAAACACTCGACCTCTCGGATCTCGAGTCCGTGGCGTCGTTTGCAGAGTCCTATTCCGAGGCCCACGATCGCCTCGACCACCTCATTCTGAACGCTGGTGTGATGGTGCCGCCTGCCAGCAAGACGGCTCAGGGCTTCGAGCTTCAGTTTGGCGTGAACCACCTGGGGCACTTCGCGCTCACCGGTCGGCTCCTGCCGCTCCTCCAGAAGACCGATGGTGCGCGCGTGGTGGTGGTGTCCAGCACCGCCGCCAGCATGGGCAAGATGGACTTCGACGACCTCCACTTCGAGTCGCGCGGCTACAAGCCCTGGCCTGCGTACGGCCAGAGCAAGTTGGCCAATCAGCTCTTTGCGCTCGAGCTCCAACGGCGGCTCGACGAAGCGGGCTCGAGCGTGCTCGTCACCGCTGCGCACCCGGGCTGGACGCAGACCGACCTGCAGCGCACCTCCGGGATGGCGAGCTTCCTCAACCCCTTCTTCGGGATGAGGCCGCCGCAGGGCGCGCTGCCGACGCTGCGCGCTGCAACCGATCCCGAGAGCCTGCCCGCGGCCTACTACGGGCCACACGGCATGGGGCAGATGCGCGGCTACCCGGTGGTGGTGGACATGGTGAAGGAAGCGCGCAAGCCGGAGGATGCCCGTCGGCTCTGGGAGCTGAGCGAAGAGCTCACCGGAGTGGCATTCGACTTGAGCGCCTAGGTCAGTCTTCGAAGATGTCGAGGGGCAGGATCGCCGTCACGCCGACGTTCGGCGCGTCGACGACCTGGCCGATGCGCAGGTCGACGGCCACGCTGGCCACGATGTACGCCTGCTGAGGCGTCAGGCCGTAGGTGGACGTCATGTACCCGATCATCTGGAGCAGTGCGTTGCGGCCGGCGAGCGAGAGGTCTTTCGACAGGTTGCGGAGGCCCGCAACGGTCTCCGACTCGAGATAGCGCAGGTCCGACGGCACGTGCCCCGGCTCCTTGATCGGGAAGCCGGTGGTCGCGTAGAAGCGACGCGACGGGATGTCGAGGAGTCGCGAAGAGCCTTCGTAGTGCGGGCCGCGGGTGAGCTCGGGCCCATCCTGGATGAGCCGGGTCGTCACGAGGAACTCGCCGTCCATCTCGATCGCCGTTCCAGACACTTCGCCGTCGCCCTGCGCGAAGTGCGGATCACCGACCGCGAGACCGCAACCTTCGACGTAGCAGGGCAGGTAGATCGTGACGCCCACGCCGAGATGGCGGATGTCCATGTTGCCGCCGTGCTCGCGTGGCGGGATGGTGCGCAGACACTCGTCGCGATGACTTCCTTCTGGGCCGCACACGCTCGCCGGGGATGCGTGGAGTGGATGGGGCGGCTGCACGGCCCCGCCGATCTCGCGTAGGACCCGCTCGCGCTCCAGCATGTCTTCGAGCTGCGCGCGCCCCGGGAGTACAGTGACGATTCCCGGGAAGCTGCCGTTGGGGATGCGCACCCCCGGGATCTGCGGGCTCACCGCTCCGCGCTGCCGGTCGAGGCTCCACTCGACCCGCATCCGCTCCGTGATGTGGTCGGCCAGGAAGCCGCTCGGGGTGATCGACGTGTACCCCCAGCGCCCGGGCGTGATGTCGAGAATCGTGACGGCGAGCACGTCGCCGGGCTGCGCGCCTTCGATGTGCACGGGGCCGGCCAGGGGGTGCACCGTTCCGAAGCGCGGGTCGCCGCGGCGGGGGTCTTCGAAGGTGTCGTCCGGGTCGAGTGAGAAGTCGGCAGCGTTGCGCGCCCGAAAAAGGATCCGCTGGCCCGGCTCGGCGCGCGCGGCCATCGGGATCTCCGGGTGAATCCGGTTCATGCAGCCGGGGTCTTCGCCGCAGTGGCGGCCTTCGCCGCCGACGATCACGATCTCGCCTTGTGCCCACAGCGCGGGGGCCAGCGCGGCGGCGAGGAGCCACGCTGCCAGACCTGTCCTCGACCGCATCTCAGCCTCCTGGCTCGACGGTACCACCGGGGTGCTGCCGACGGCCGCCGTGACGTGAGCGCCGGAGCCTCGCCTGGGAGCAGGGGGTGACCGACGACGACTCGTCAGCCCGTGGACGGCAGCCAGCGATACGCCCGGGCGAGCGCTCCCTTCGCGTCGGTGGTGATCGGCTCGCCGTGTCCGACGACGATGCGGTCGAACGGGAGCGCGAGCACGGCGTCGAGGCTCTGCCGCGCCGCGCGTCGATCGGGGAAGCTGGTCCACCGGATCATGCGGCTCATGGCGATCCGGTCGTAGAAGCCCATGAGTCGGGTGTAGGACTGGGTCCAGAGGCCGGGCGGGCGCCCCACGTGGTGCACGAGATCAGCCACGAGGAGGGTCTTCGACGGACGGTGCAGCAGCGCGCTCTCCTCGAGCCGGAAGCCTTCGATCGGAACCTCGATCAGGGAGCCCTCCAGCTCACTCGGCAAGGGATCGCCTTGCGCGCGGTCGATCGTCACGTCGGGCCGCTTTGCCGTCAGCGCGGCGGGGGCGTGCACCGCGGCGCCCGGGAAGTGCTCCTTCCAGGCGAGCAGGTGGAGGTGATGGAAGAGGTTCGGAGCGTAGAGATGCTCCACGGCGCCCAGCTCACGGACCGCGGCGAGCCGCTCTTCGGTGGCGCCGACCGGAGACCAGACCAGGAGATCTCCACCTCCGACCTGCAGCACGGCCATCGTGGCGGTGAGCTCCATGCCCAGAATGCGCACCGCATCCGTGGCGAGGAAGACGCCGCCGTCGAGGTTGCGAAACGGGGCCGGTGAAGAGGTCACGCCCGATTCTGCATCGACCGCGGGCGGTGGGTGCGGGGCTCAGGGCGAGATTTGCCCTACCGACGGCGCCGCTCGCGAGAGACCCTGACAGGATGGGTCCACCGCCACATCCGAGGAGACCGCAGATGACCACGACGGCGAAGGACGGAGCGCACCGCGGCCTCGAGGCCTCCGAGCTACCGCAGCCGACCCTCGACCTCGCCCGCGCGAAGGCCGACATGGACGTGCACGGGTACTGCCTGCTCGCCGACGCCCTGTCGGCGTCCGAGGTCGAAGCACTGCGCAGCCGGGCGATCGAGCAGCTCGAGGCCGAGGCGCAGATGGGACACGAGTACAAACTGGCCGACAACAAGCAGCTGGTGAAGTTCCTGTTCAACAAGGGGCAGGTATTCCGCGACGTGCTCACGCATCCGGGACTGCGCGAGATCGTCGGCCACGTGCTCGGCGACACCTACCTGCTGTCGTCGTACAACGCGCACTTCGCGCGACCGCAGCAGAAGCTCGCGTTTCACACCGATCAATTCTGGATGCCGCCACCCACCAACGCCGCCAAACGCACCCTCGTGAAGCCTGGGTCGATCACCCGCGGTGGAAACCGCGGCCACCACGTGCACGAAGAGGAGCTCCGCAACATCTCGCCCGCCTGTGTGTGCAACGCGATGTGGATGCTCGACGACTTCACCGAGACCAACGGCGCCACCGTCTTCGTTCCGGGGAGTCACCTGAGCGGCCGGGAGCCCGATCACTCCCTCGACGAAGGCGCGGGCTGGGTGAAAGGTACGGCGCCCGCTGGGACGGTCGCCATCTTCGAAGGCCGCACCTGGCACTCCACCGGCGAAAACTCCGGCGACACCACGCGGATCGGACTCACGACGAACTTCTGCGCGCCTCAGTTCCGCCAGCAGGAGAACTTTCTCCTCGGGACCCGCCCCGAGGTGCTCGAGACGCTGTCGGATGACCTGCTGGCGCTGATCGGCTTCAAGCCCTGGATGGGTTACGGCGGCTACGAGTACCAGAACCAGGAGTGGGTGCGGCGCGGCGAGTACGCCCTCGGCGAGATGAAGCCGAAGTAGGGGTAGTCTGTCGCTCCGAGTCGTCTCGGCCACTCCAGCCGGTCAGAAGAAGGAGCGCGCAGATGTCCGATCAGCCCATGAGCTACGACGAGGTCGTTCTCGGCCGCCGCAGCACCCGCGGCTTCCTGAAGAAGCCCGTTCCCAAAGAAGTCGTGCGCGACATCCTGCGCCTGGCGACGCGCGCGCCGTCGTCGATGAACACGCAGCCGTGGCACTTCTTCGTGGTCACGGGCGAGGCGCTCGACAAGATCCGTCGGGGCAACACGGAGCGCAATCTGGCGGGTGTGCCCGACTCGCGCGAGTTCCGCAAGCACGGTCCGTACGAAGGCAAACACCGTGAGCGGCAGATCGAGATCGCCGTGCAGCTCTTCCAGGCGATGGGCATCGAGCGCCACGACAAGGAGAAACGCCAGGACTGGGTGCTGCGCGGGTTTCGCCAGTTCGACGCACCCGTCTCCGTCGTGGTGACCTACGACAAGGATCTCGAGGGAGGCGACATCGCCCCGTTCGACGCCGGCGCGGTCACCAACGCACTGGTCAACGCGGCGTGGTCGCGGGGGCTCGGCTGCGTCATCAACAGCCAGGGCATCATGCAGTCGCCCGTGGTACGCGAGCACGCCAAGATCCCCGACGATCAGGTCATCCAGATCTGCGTCGCGATGGGTTACCCCGACGACACCTTCCCCGCGAACGCCGTCGTGTCGAAGCGCCGGCCGGTGGAGGAGGTCGTCACCTTCGTGGGATACGAAGAGTAGGCACCAGAGTGCCGTCGGGCGATGGGTACTACTTGCTGGGTCGGGCCCCGCCGTACGTCCAGCGACCGTCATGTAGCTTCAGTAGGACCTGGCGCCGGGTCGTGCTGCCGTCCTTCACGCCTTCGATCTCGACGATGGCGGCTGTGTCGTCGGCCAAGCCGCCTCGAATCTTCAAGTCGGACAGTGACTGTGACCGCATCAGCTCCAGGTCGTCGGCAATCTCCTGCTCGGTGGCGTCTTCGGTCAGGTACCAGGGATTGTTGATGAACGCGCGCAGGGCGGGGACGTCGCCCTTCTTCAGGTCCTTCGTGTAGCGCAGGTATGCCTTGCCGGCCTTGCCTCCGCCGGAAGGCAGTGGCTTTGCGGCTGCCGCCGGGTCGGCAATGTCGACTGCGAACTGGAGACTCCACGACCTACCGCTGTGTGCTGCGGGCGACCCGTCAAAGCGCCAGGTGCCGGACACACGCTCCGCATCGAGCTCGGAGAGCTCGAGCTCCGCTGCGCCTTCGCTGCCGCTCACCTGCGCAGTAGACCCGGTGGCCGAGTCTTCGCACCAGAAGTGATGGTTGCCGATTCGATTCACGATGGTGAGAGTGAGCCCCTTCTTGGCCCGGTCCTCGCCGAGGGTGAGCTCCTCTGCAGCCGACTGCATGGCGTCAAAGGCATAGGCGAGCCCCAGGTCCAGCGGCCGATCGGTGAAGATCAGCAGGGTCGCCTCATCACCAAGAGAATCGGTTGACAAGGCGTAGACGTGGGTGGGCTCGAACTCGCACCCGTCGATTGCGAAACGACCCTCGACATGGCCAGATGAATCGCCGCGATCATCGCCGAGCGCCGGAACGAGGCCTGCGAAGAGCACCATGACGGCGAGAAGTGGAAGAGGACGAGACTGAAATCCTGCGAACATCTGGGATCTCCCTTGTGCGTTGCCGAGGAGGGAGTCTTCGCCCCCCTTTCTCTCGGCAACGACGAGGGCGCGCGCGGACCGACAGTCGAGTCCAGGGACTCCCTGAGGCCAGACACTCCCCGCCCGAGCCAGCGTGGCCGCGCGGCTCAGTCGAGGCTGGCGGACGAGCGGTGGTAGCGCAGCACGACCTCCGGGTCGGGCGCGAGCGATGTCACAGGCTCGTCTTTGCCGTCGTAAGGGAGCGACGACAGGAGGTAGCGCATGCTCTCGAGGCGCGCCTTCTTCTTGTCGTTCGCCCTGACGATGATCCAGGGGCTGTAGGAGGTGTGGGTCTTGCTGAACATCTCCTCCTTGTACCGGGTGTAGATGTCCCAGTTCTCCTGGGCCTCCTCGTCGACCGGCGAGATCTTCCACTGCTTGAGCGGGTCACTGCGCCGCGACTCGAAACGGGCCTCCTGGATGTCCTTGGAGATCGAAAACCAGAACTTCACCAGCTCGACGTTGTCCTCGTAGAGCATGTGCTCGAATTCCGGGACCTGGCGCATGAAGGTGCGATGTTGGGCTTCGGTGCAGAACCCCATGACCGGCTCGACGACCGCGCGGTTGTACCAGCTGCGATCGAAGAACACGATCTCGCCAGGGTCGGGGAGCTTCTCCACGTAGCGCTGGAAGTACCACTGGCCCTTCTGCACTTCAGTGGGCTTGGGCAGGGCGACGATCCGTGCGGAGCGCGGGTTGAGATGCTCGACGAACCGGCGGATCGATCCGCCCTTGCCGGCGGCGTCGCGCCCTTCGAAGATGACGGCGATTCTTCGGCCGGTGAGTTGGACGGTGCGCTGCAGCTTCACCAGCTCGATCTGCAGCCTCTCCAGCTCCTGCTCGTAGCGCAGTTTCACGAGCGCTTTGCGGGCGTTGACCTTCTTGGAGCTGAGCAGTTCGAGGAGCCCCTTGCGGGTATTCAGCTCCTGCAGCTCGTCGCTCGTCAGCTGGACGTTCTTCTTGAGCGACTTGCCGACGAGCTTCTCGTCGTCGGTCAACGCGTTCTCGGGCTGGGCGAGCACCGGTTGTGTCGCGGGTGGCGTTTCGACGGGCGGCGCGAGCTCCGCGGCATCTTTCAACTGACGTTTCGACATTTCCATCTCCTCCGAGATCACATGAGAACGAGGCGGTCGCATACAGGCGCACCAAACCCCCATTTTCGAGCTGTGCCTGGGATCTACGCCATCGCGACTTGTACCTATGGCAAACCCCGACGGCGGCGCCTTCTCCGTGGGACCGTTCACCCAGTACGGTGCGACCCAGTTCGATGACGCCGTAGCCTGCTGGTCTTCGCGCACCACGAGCTGACGCGTTTCGGGCGACGATCGGGACCTTCGCGGGAGAACGTGCCTGCTAAGATCCAGGGTCCGGACCTCCCCGACGACCCACCATCCCTCGAGGCCTGTCATGACCCGCAAGATCACGCTTCTCGCCGCCCTCCTCACCCTCGTCTGTCTGCCGGCGCTCGCCGAAGACGGCGCCATCAAGCGCATGCCGAACGGCAAGCCGGACCTCACCGGTGTGTACGACGCCGGCACGGTGACCCCGGTCGATCGTCCCACGCAGTACGGCGACAACCTCTACCTGTCCGAGGAAGAGGCGAAGAAGATGGAAGACGACGCCGCGGCTCTCTGGGAGAGCATCGAAGGGAGCAAGTCGGCGCCGAGTGGCGAGCGCACGGCGCCCCAGAAGGGCGGCAACGGCGACAACCGCTTCGGCGGCGGCGGCGTGGGCGGCTACAACGCCTTCTGGATCGACCCGGGCTCCAAGGCCGTCACGGTCGACGGCAAGTTCCGCACGTCCATCATCTACGAGCCCAAGAACGGCCGCCGGCCCCAGATGACGCCGAAGGGCATGAAGAAGATGATGACCAACTTCGCGTCGTTCGCGTACGACAACGACGGCACAGCCTCCTGGCTCGACAAGGAGGGCCCGGGCCCGTTCGACGGCCCCGAGACCCTCGCACTGGCGGAGCGCTGCCTCCTCGGCTTCAGCGGCGGCCCGCCGATGCTCCCGAGCCTCTACAACAACTACCTGCGCATCGTGCAGGCCGACGACTACGTGATGATCATGGCCGAGATGGTCCATGACGCTCGCTCGGTGAAGATCACTGACAAGCACGACGAGAACGTTCCCGATGAGTGGCTCGGCGACTCCATCGGCCACTGGGACGGCGACACGCTTGTCGTGACCACGAAGAACTTCCGCGAGGAGACCGGCATCGTGGGTGGCGGCACCCAGATGACGGTCGAGGAGCGCTTCACGCGCACCCCCGAAGGCAACCTCAAATACCACTTTCGCGTGGACGACCCGGAAGGGTGGACGGCTCCCTGGGCCGGCGAGTACGAGTGGACCGCAAAAGACAGCAAGGTCTACGAGTACGCCTGCCACGAAGGCAACTACGCGATGGGCAACGTCCTGCGTGGCGCCCGTCTCCTGGAGTCGGAGTACGACAACCCGCCCAAGACGGACGACTGATCCGGATCCGATCAGCGCTGCGGACCGCTCCTGCCCTGCGGGTGGGAGCGGTCTCGTCGTTTCCGGGCTCTGTTGAGAGGTGGCGGAGCGTGGTCCTGGGAGCCCCGTGATGGCGGCCACGCCGCGAGAAAGACTCCTCTGGGCGGCCGCCGGCTGTGTGCTCGCCACGCTCGTGGCGACGCTGCTGTTTGCCCGCGTGCTGTCGAGCTGGTTCGAGGACCAAGGGCGGGTGAACGCCGCCTTCGGGGTTGGCATGCTGCTCGTGATGGCGACGCTCCTGTCACAGGGCTTCGTGCGCTGGCCGTCGTGGACGCGGGTCCTCGTGGGGCTTTCGGCCGCGACGGGCGCCTACTTCGCCCTGGTGCGGATGGCGAGCGCGGCCGAGCGCTCCCACGTCATCGAGTTTGCGCTCCTCGGTGCGCTCGTGCACGAGGCGATGCTCGAGCGCGCAAGGCGCGTCGAGGTGCGGTGGCCCAGCCTTCGGGCCTGGGCGATGACGGTAGGTGTCGGCGTGCTCGACGAGCTGATCCAGTGGCCTCTGCCATGGCGGGTCTTCGATCCGGTCGACATCGCCTTCAACACGATCGCCGCGACGATGGCAGTCTTCGCCGGAGTGACCCTGCGCTGGCTGAGCGGCGCCTGGGCGCGGTGGCGACAGGGCTCGACCTGACCCGCCTTCACGTACCATCAGGCGCATCACTCTCTTCGAGGAGCCAGGCATGACGACCGCCGAATCCCCCACGACGGACACCGCAGCACCCACCTGTCATGGCGGGCTCGCCAATCTCGACGAAGAATTCGACTACTGGATCGACGAGGTCGAGGGAGTCCTCCCCGGCGACCTGGAGGGCACGTTCTTCCGCAACGGACCGGGGCGTCAGAAGATCGGTGGCCAGGCGTACGGTCACTGGTTCGACGGCGACGGGATGCTCTCGCGCTTCACGTTCAAAGGCGGGCGCGCGCACTTCAAGAACGCGTACGTGCGCACGCCGAAGTACGTGCGCGAGACGGAGGAGCAGAAGATCCTCTACCGCGGCTTCGGCACACAGATCCCGGGTGGCCTGCGCAAGAACTTCCTCCAGCAGCCGGCGAACCCGGCCAACACGAACACGCTCTACCACGGCGGCCACCTGCTCGCGCTGAACGAGGGCGGTAAGCCGTGGGAGCTCGAGCCGTCGACCCTCGAGACGATCGGCGAGTTCGACTACCACGGCGCGATGAGCCGGATGCAGGTGTTCAGCGCGCACGGCAAAGTGCACCCTCAGACCGGCGACTGCATCAACTTCGGCGCCGGCATCTCCGGGTTCGGGCTCACGGGGCCGAAGCCGTGTCTGTCGATCTACCGCATCACGCCCGACGGCCAGATGGCACGGCAGAACAACCTGCCGCTCGACGTCTTTCCCTTCTGCCACGACTTCGCGATCACCGAGCGCTACGGCGTCTTTTTCATCAACTCGATCGTGTTCGGCGGCATGCTCGGCTTCCTGCTGGGTCGACACTCCATCTCGGACGTCGTGCGCTTCGACGAGAGCCGTGGCATGCGCATCTACGTCGTCGACCTCGACACGCTCGAGGCGGTGCAGAGCTTCGAGTGCGCGCCCGGCGCCATCATCCACTTCGGCAACGCCTACGAGGACGGCCGCGAGGTGGTGGTCGACGGCATGTACGCCGGCGACTTCGACGCCAACGAGTCACTGAAGGACGTCTTCAACCCGCAGAGCAAGTTCTCGGGTGGCATCTACAACCGCTACCGCCTGGACCTCGACGACGGCTCGGTGCAGGTCGAGCGGATGTGCGACACCATCTCCGAGTTCCCCACCTTCAACCCGGCGGTCTCCGGGCGGAAGCACGAGGCGTGCTACACGGCGTGCTCCGTGGACAACGGCGCCGACAGCTTCTTCAACGGCTTTCAGAAGGTCACGTACGACGGCGACTCCACGCTCGTCACGCTGCCCCCGGGGTACTACGGCTCGGAGCCGCTGTTTGCGCCGGCGAAGGGTGCCCGGGCCGAAGACGACGGCTACCTGCTCGAGGTGGTCTACGACGCCTACGCGCACAGGAGCGAGCTGCAGATCTATCGCGCCGACAACGTGCGGGATCAGTGCTGCAACCTCAAGCTGAAGCACCACCTCCCGCACCAGTTCCACGGGCACTTCACCGAGACCGTCTTCATCTAGGGCCGGCGTTCGGCGCGGAGATGGACTTCGTCGAGCTGCTCAACCGGGTGCCTCTCGCCAGCCTGATGCTGGTGGTGGCACTGGGCTTCATGCTGGGTCGGATCCGGCTGGCAGGCGTCTCGTTCGGGCCGGCGCCGGGCACCCTTGGCGTCGCCTTGGCCCTCGGCTTCGCCGGGGTGACCGTGGAGCAGCTCTACGGCACGGCGTCGCCCTCCCTCTCGCTCGGTGCCTTCGGTTTTGCGCTGTTCATCTATTCGGTGGGCTTCGAGGCGGGTCCGGGCCTGTTCGCGGGTGGTGTGCAGACCGGTCGCTTCCTGCTGGTGGGTGCCCTCACGGTGACGCTCGCCCTCGGGCTGACCTGCCTTCTCGCCTGGTGGCTCGACCTCGGCAGCTCGGCCGCGGCCGGAGTTCTCGCGGGAGCTCTGACGAGCGCGCCCACGTTTGCCGCAGCCCGCGAGGTATGCAGCGACCCGACCCTCCTCGCC
Source organism: Candidatus Multivoraceae bacterium (assembly GCA_965223385.1). Taxonomy (GTDB): domain Bacteria; phylum Acidobacteriota; class Thermoanaerobaculia; order Multivoradales; family Multivoraceae; genus JBCCLJ01. The sequence continues at coordinate 691,382 of CBDCWR010000006.1, forward strand.
GTGACGTTTGCTCTGGTGTATCCGCTCGGTCTGCTCGGCACCGTGCTGATGATCCAGGTCCTGCCGCGGCTCACCCACGAGGATCTGGCCGAAGGAACACGCGACGAGGAGCCGGAGCGCGACGACAACGAGCCCAAGGGGCCCGAGCTACGGCGTGTCTTCGAGGTGCGGAACCCGGAGCTCGTCGGCTGCTCGCTGGCCGACCTCGACCTGCGCAATCGCACCGGATGTGTGGTCACGCGCGTCCATCGCGGCAGCTCCTTCGCAGTGCCCACGCGAGAGCTGACCCTCGAGATGGAAGACCACCTCATGGTGCGCGGTCGGCTCGAGAACCTCACGAAGTTCAGCGTTCTGGTGGGGCCGGAGGTCTACGACCACGAGCTCCGCTACCGCGTGCCCTCGCCGCGCGCCGTGCACGTCGACTCCGCAGCGGTGATCGGCAAGTCCCTTCGCGAGCTCTCGCTCGTGCAGGAGTTCGCCTGTGTCATCACGGAGGTTCATCGGCGGGACATCGTCCTCGAGCCGAAGCCGGATCTCGTTCTGCAGCGCGACGACGTGGTCCTGGTGAGCGGGGCGCGCACCGACGTGCGCAAGCTCGCGCGCAAACTCGGTCGCTTCGAGCGCTCGAGCTCCGAGACCGACATCTCCGTGTACGCCGGCGGCATTCTGCTGGGGCTGCTGCTCGGAGAGCTCCGGCTTTCGCTGGGCGGCGTGACGCTGGAGCTGGGCAGCGCCGTCGGATTGCTCGTGGTGGGGGTCCTCCTCGGTCGCTTCCGGCGCGTGGGTCGGTTGAGCGCTCACGTTCCCCGTGCCGCGCGTTATCTCGTGCGCGATCTCGGCATTCTCCTCTTCGTGGCGGAGACGGGTCTCGCGGCGGGAGGCGGCTCGTGGAGCTCCGCCGGACCGATCTTCTGGGAGACCGTCGGTGCCGGCCTCCTCGTGGCGCTCCTGCCTGCTGCGCTCACCCTGGTGGTGGCCCGGCGCGTGCTGCGCCTGCACGCTGCAGAGGCGTGGGGCGCGGTTGGCGGCGGAATGACGTCGTCTGCGGCGCTCGTCGCCATCCGCAACGCGACGGACAGCAACGAGCCTGCGGCTTCGTACGCCGCTGCCTACGCAGCAGGCAGCGTGCTGGCCACGCTGGCCGGCCGCATCGTCGTCTTGAGTCTCGGCTGAGCTGTCTTCGGGAGCGGCGCTACTGCGCCGCTCCGCCGTTGCACTCGAGGTGCAGCGTCACATGGGGCGCGAGGCCCTCGCCGTCGGTCCACCGGGCCCCCATGAGCTGCCCCTCGTAGTGGAGCGACGCGCCGTCGAACGGCAGCTCGATGTACTCCGACTCCACCATGCTCTCGGAGGTGTTGAAGACGATGTGGGTGGTCGAAGGATCGGGGTGGCTCCTGATCGAGAGGCTCGGCCGGCGCTCGGGGTCGTCGCCTTCGGTCTCGTAGGCCAGGATCTCGAAGTTGCCTTTGGCGTCGGGTCCGCTGCACCTGGTGACGCCGAGGTTGTATGTGACGCCCTCGGAGACGAAGGTGGCCGTGCCGACGCCGAAGCTCGGGCCCGCGTCTTCGGCCTCTGCGACGTCGGCCGCCTCGGGCTCCTCTGCGACCGGCTCGGACTTTGCGGCCTCTTCACCTCCGCAGGCGACGAACGGGAGGAGCAGCAGGGAGAGGAGGAGCAGGCGGGGGGTGGAGTGCGCTTTGTGTGTCACGTCAGGTCTCCTGAGGTTCGAGCCCAGTGTCGACTCGCTGCGGGTGGAGCGGCGAGGCACATCTTGTGCCGAGGTGGCACACGGACTCAACTCCCGCGCTGCGCGCCGGTCAGCGCCCGAGGCGCAAGCCCTTGGGGTCGAAGAAGGGGCGCACCGACGGCCGGGCTTTGAAACGCTCGCCCGCAATCTCGATCTCGAAGCTGGACGCACGCAGCTCCTTGGCGAGGAGGCCGGGGCCTTCGACCATGCCCATGCCCAGCGACTTGCCGAGAGAGTGTCCGTAGGCTCCCGACGTGATGCGGCCGACGAGCTCGCCGTCGCGCCAGATCGGCTCGTCGTGGAGCAGCAGCGGCTCGGGATCATCGAGAGCGAAGTGCACGAGACGGCGCGCGAGTCCTTTCTCCTTCTGCTCGAGCAGACGGTCGCGCCCGAGGAAGCCGCCCGGCTTGTCCCAGCAGACGGCAAATCCGAGGCCCGCCTCGAGGGGCGTGTCGTCGGGTGTGACGTCGTGCCCCCACTCGCGATAGCCCTTCTCCATGCGGAGCGAGCCCATGGCCAGCAGTCCGGCGTGGCGCAGCCCGTGGTCTTCGCCTGCGGCCACGATCGTCTCGTACACGTGAAGCGCCTGGTCGCTCGGGGCGTACAGCTCCCAGCCGAGCTCGCCCATGTACGTGATGCGCGAGGCGCGGATCCGCGCATATCCGAGGTCGATCTCCTGTGAGGTCGCGAAGGGGAATGCGTCGTTCGAGAAGTCGGCGCTCGACACCTGGCTCAACAGGTCGCGGGAGCGCGGGCCCATGACGCCCAGGACACCCATGGAAGAGGTGATGTCGGTGAGCGCGACGGAGCCGTCGCCTTTGAGCTGGCGCTCGAGCCAGGCGAGGTCCTTGCGTTGAGCGGTGCCGTAGCCCACCACCAGGAACTTGGTCTCCGTGAGCCGCGTGACGGTGAGGTCGGCTTCGATGCCGCCGCGGGCGTTGAGCCACTGCGTGTACGTCACGCGTCCCGGGTCCCGCGCGACGTCGTTGGCGCAGATGTAGCTGAGGAACGCGGCCGCACCCCGCCCCTGCACGAGGATCTTGGAGAAGGCCGTCTGATCGAACAGCCCCACGTCGCTCCGCGTCGCGAGGTGCTCGCTCTCCGTGGCGCTCCACCAGCTCGGGCGACCCCACGAGTAACGGGCGTCGGGCGTGGATCCGCGCTCGCCGAAGAAGAACGGGCGCTCCCACCCCGCCGTTTCGCCGAACCAGGCGCCGCGCTCCTTCTGCTCGGTGTAGAAGGGCGAGCGGCGGGCCCCGCGCGCGGTCTCCATCTGGCGGTGGGGCCAGTGCATGGCGTAGAGCAGGCCAAGCCCTTCGACCGTGCGGTCGTAGAGATAGCGCGGCGAGGTCATGAAAGGCTGGACGCGGGCCACGTCCACGTCCCAGAGGTCCATGGGCGGCCCACCCTCCGCGATCCACTCGGCGAGGGCCCAGCCCGCGCCACCCGCCGACTGGATGCCGATGGAGTTGAAGCCCGCGGCAACGTAGAAGCCGTCGACCTCGGGCGCCTCACCCAGGAAGTAGCGGTCGTCGGGTGTGAAGCTCTCCGGACCGTTGAAGAGCAGCTCGATGCCGGTGTCTTCGAGCACGGGGAAGCGCGCCGTCATGGCGTCGATCTGGGGGGCGAGGTGCTGCCAGTCCTCGCGCAGCTGGCCGAAGCGGAAGTCCTCCGGAATGCCGTCCATGCCCCAGGGTTTGGCGACCGGCTCGAAGAAGCCCACGAGCAGCTTGCCGCCGGTCTCCGGACGTGCGTACATGCACGAGTCGGGGTCGCGCAACGTGGGGAGCCGCAGGCCCGGCTCGAGGACGGGCTCCGTGACGAGGTAGAAGTGCTCGGCCGCGTGCAGCGGAATGGACACTCCGCACATCGCACCCACCTGGCGCGCCCACATGCCCGCGCAGTTGACGACCGTCCTGCACTCGATGCGGCCGGCCTCCGTCTGCACGGCGGCGACGCGGCGCCCGCTCCGCTCGATGCCGGTGACCGTGGTCTCCTCGAAGATCTGGGCGCCCAGGCTGCGGGCGCCTTTGGCCAATGCCATCGTCGTGTCGACAGGGTTCGTCTGACCGTCGCCCGGGAGGTGGACGCCGCCGACGAGGTCGTCGGTCTGTGCGAGCGGCCACCGTTCCGCAACCTGTGCGGCGCTCATCTCCTCGACCTCGATTCCGAACGCGCGGGCCATGGAGGCGCCGCGCCGCAGCTCGGTCATGCGGTCGGCGTTCGTGGCCACCGAGATCGAGCCGTTCACCACGAAGCCGGTGGCCTGACCGGTCTCCTCCTCGAGGGTGGCGTACAGCTCGGCCGATCGCTGCGCGAGGTGGGTGAGGTTCCGGGTGGCGCGCAGCTGCCCGACCAGGCCGGCTGCGTGCCAGGTGGTCCCCGATGTGAGGTCTTTGCGCTCGAGGAGCACCACGGGGCCGACGCCGCGGCGCGCGAGGTGGTACGCGACGCTGCAGCCGACGATGCCGCCGCCGATGACGACCACCTCGGCCCGCTCCGGGAAGTGGCTCATCCCCAGCGTTCGGTGAACCGGATGTTGCCGCGCTCGAGACCACGGGCGACGACGTCGAAGCCGCCGCTGCGGATCATCCACTCGAGGCGGTGGTCCCGGTACTGCCGCTTGAACGCTCCCGTCTCGACCAGCTCGGCGACGCCTTCCATTCCCGACGCGGCCGCTGCTGCTGCCTCCGTGGCCCAGGTGACGCTCGGGCGGGCGTTGGCCCTCGCCTGCCACGCGCCGAGCCGGCTCTGGGGCTCGGGGCCCAGACCGAAGCCGCTGGCCCCGTTCACGAACGGAACGACTGCGAGATCACCCCAGCCGAAGGTCTCCCCGCCGAACCACGAGGCGGTACCGAGCTCGTCCTCGAGCCAGGCGTGGAGCGCGCCGAGCTGGGATGTGGCGCGCGCTTCGATGGCCTCGGCCTGTTCTCCCTTGGCGCGGCCGAAGTAGCGGATCTCGGCCAGACCCCAGTTGATCGCTTCGTAGTGCGTGTCCATCACGTCTTCGAGCATGCGGGTCCGTGCCCGTGCGCCCGGATCGGGAGGCAGCAGAGCAGGCTCGGGATAGCGATCTTCGATGTACTCGAGCATCACCGTCGAGTCGAAGATCCGCAGCGGCTCGGCGCCGGGCTCTTGCGTCGCGAGAAGCAGCGGCACCTCGAGGCGCGGGTTGCCGGACGTGAAGTCGGGGTCTGGAACCGAGCCGCTGCCGATACCCGTGGGGAGGCGGGTCTCGAACGCGACGCCCTTCTCGGCGAGAGCGATCTTGACCTTCTGTGCGTACGGAGAGAGGGGGTGCTCGTAGAGGATGAGGTCGGTCATCCGCGAATGATACGACCGCGCTCGAGCTCAGGGGGAGGTGAGTGCGAGGCGGTCCACGCTGCGCTTGAGAGCGCTCGCGTACCTCTTCCACTGACCGGGAGTTGCGGTGGCCGTGGCGAGGAACACCTTGCCGTCGCCGCCGACCGCCTTCGCATAGAAGTGCAGCGCTCGACCCTGGGGATCGCCGGTGAACTCCCAGGTGACGGAGGTTTTGGTGAGGTTCTCGTGCAGTACCTTCCACCCCATCGATTCGAACTGGCCTCGCGACAGCTCCGCGTACTCGGCGAGGGAGCCGGGGTACACCTGTGCCTGCACGTTGACGTTGGCGGCAAATCCCTCCGTTGGGGGCAACGCCATGAGAACCGGCTGGTAGTTGACACCGTCGGAAGGCGCCTGCAGGGCACCAATCTCGAAGCCAACGTCCGCGAACTCGATCACGTCTCCCTGGGAGTAGGCCGCGGCGGGGGCGAGGAGGAGGGCGAGCAGGGCGGCGAGGGTCGCAGGCTTTGGCGTGTCGAGGTGCATGGAAGCTCCCGGTGGGTGAGCGGTGTCGGTCAGGTGCTCTTGGTGGGTTCTACGGACTCGTGCTGCAGAAGGCGACAGGCGGCACGGAGGCGGCTCACTCGACCACCAGCCGCGCCGCGCGCTCGAGGAAAGCCCGGGTCTCCTGCCGCCGTTTCGCCTCGACCTCGGGCGGCAGCCCCCAGTGCTCCATGGTGGCGAGTGCCGAAGCCGACACGTAGACCTCCCAGAGCGGCAGGTTGCCGAGATCGAGAGACGCGCGCTCCTCGTAACGTGCACTGAACGCGCGCATCGCGTCCTCGCCGTACATGCACTGGAGCTCGCAGCGGCTGGCGGCGAAGTCGGAGAGCGGCTCGCCGAGCGCGGCGTCTTCCCAGTCGATGACCGCTGCGATGGTGTCGCCCTGCCACAGCACGTTGCCGGGCCAGTAGTCGCCGTGCAGGACCGACGCCGGGTTCGTGGCGGGCCATGCACCCTGTCGGAGGGCCTTCTCCAGCTCCTCTCCGAGCTCCCCGGGCGGCAGGTACTCGAGCGCGCCCTCTCGGGCGTCCTCGCGCTCCGGCAGCAGGGGGAGATCGTGTGCCGCGGCGTCGATGTGGTGGATCCTGGCCAGCGTGTCGGCCATCTGGAGCATGGCGGCGGGCACGTCGGCGTCTGCCACGTCCGTGGTTCCGGGCACCTTCGTCATCACGAAGTAGGGCGAGGGAAGGACGTCGCCGGAGGCATCGAGCAGCAGCGGCTCGGGAACGGGAATGCCGGCAGTGTGAAGTGCGCGCAGCAGCAGGAACTCGGTCTCCGTGACGTTGTCGTGGTGCTCCATCCAGTCGGCGTCGCCGTGGCGGCGCACGACGAGGTGACGAAGGTCGCCTCCCGTCTGCACCACGATCTCGTGGATGCTCGCCGACACGCCGCCGTGGAGGGGAGCCACGCGCTCGAGGGTTCCCCCCGGCGCGACCCGACGGGCGACCTCTTCGAAGGGTGCGCGCTCCTCGCCGTCGAGCGCGTCCCCGTGATCCGAGTGTTGGATGGCCATGCCTTCGAGACTAACCGGCGGGAGCGTGAGACGTGGAGGCACCCTGCAGAGCCAGGAGGAGGAGACCACACGCGGCGCTGGTGCCCGCCACCCAGGCTGTGGCGCTCGCCCACGTGCCGGCCGCGGCCAGCAGACCGATGACGAGGTACAGCGCGATGCCGGAGGTTTCGAGCGCCATGCTCACGAGAGACGTGACGGTCGCTCGCGCTGGCCCTCGGATCGTGCGCTGGAGCTGGCCCTGCAGCAGCACCTCGAACGCGCCGCAGCCGCCGAAGAACGCGACGAGGCCGAGAGCGAGGAGCCACGGGGGGCCGGCGAGCGCCCCGAGGAGGGCAGCCGACGACAGTGCAAAGACGCCGAGGGGAAGCCGGAGCGCCGTGGCGGCCTCCGAAGTCGGGAGGTGGTGGGCTGTCGCGGAGCCGAGCGCCGCTGCGGCGGCGGTCGCGGCGGCGACGACTCCGAGCCAGAGCAGCGAAAGACCCCGTTCGCGGTTGAGCGGCCCGATGTACTCGTCGATCACTCCCGGAACCACGACGAGGGTCGCAAACAGGACGACCAGGGTCGTGATCGCGCGCGTCCGCGTGGCCTCGCGCCAGCCGGCGCGCATCGTGGCCCAGTAGCCCAGGTCCGGGGCCTCGTCGTCGGGCTCGATCCCGGAGCGCGTCGGCTCGTGGCAGGTGATGGCGAGCAGCACGGCCCCGAGGAGGGGCGTCGCGCTGCTCCACAAGAGAGGCGTCTCGTACCCCGTCTGCGCCATGGCGCCTCCGAGCGCCATGGCGAGACCGCCGCCGGCGAACTCCGCGCCGCGCCCCAGCCCGTACACGCGCTCGAACTGCGCTTCGGCCTCCTGCTCGGCGAGTGTGTCGTGCACGAACGCCTCGCGCGTGCCGGACGAGAACGTGCCCGCGACACCCCAGACAAGAAACCCGGCGAGAAACCCCGCAAAGGAGGGAAACGCGAGCCACAGAGGAAAAGCCGCCGCCTTGATGATGCCGGCTGCGACCAGGATGCTCTTGCGCGACACCCGATCCGCGAGCGTGCCGGAGGGTACCTCCAGGAGCAGGCCCGTGCTGCCCCACGCCATGAAGAGGAGCGACAGCTCGAGAGGGGAGATCCCTGCGTCCTCCATCATCACGGCATACACCGGATAGATGAGGATCAGCTGGTGCAGGAACTGTCGGGTCGCCCAGATCCAGCGGAACCGTTCGATGCTCATGCGGCGAGCTTCCGCTCTGTGGGCGCCAGAAGATCGACGTGCGGGAGCTGTCGAAGCCTCACGCTTCGGCGCACGATTCGGGACCCGATGGTGCGGAGGTGTAGAGGTGCCCGCGGCGTGTTCGGCGGAGAGGGCTCGCGATCCCTGCCTCGCGGAGGCAATAGGCCACCTGCTGCGCGAGGCGCCGAGACCGGCCGAGTGCCTTGGCGAGCTCGGCCGTGCCCCACGGGTCGGGCAGGTCGGAAGGAAGGAGCGAACCGAGGTGCGCCGTGCTCTCGAACGTGTGGCTGCCCACCACATCGAGGAGCCGCCGCTCCACCGTCGACCAGCCTCTCCTGCGCCAGGCCTTCGGGTTCGGGCGTCGCACCTCCTCTTCCTGCACGAGGACCACCTCGAGCGTGAAGTTCGGGTGGCTCAGCAGGGTGGGGAACGAGACCAGCTCCGCACACACGTCGACCAGCTGTCCGCGGCGCGGCGACTTGCGGCGGGAGGTCTGCGCCCCGTCGTCGTCGAGCTTGACGATCCAGAGCTCGGCCGCGATCGGATGCACGAGGCGGACCGGATGCCGATCGAGGAGCCGGTCGAGCTTCTTCGCCATTTTGGTGAAGCCACGCGTCTGGATCTCGATCAGCTGCGCGCCGCGCACCAGGTCCACCACGAAGCCTTCGACCTCCTGCTCGACGAGGTCTCCAGGCTGCTGCAGGTGCTCCTTGAGGGCTGCGTGAAGGTGGTGCTCGCCGAGAGTGCCGATTCCGGACTCGGAGCGCTGGTGTCGGTGCGGCATCGCGCCATGCTACGCGGCCTCCTGCCCGACCTTGCGCTCGACCAGCAGTGCCTCGTGCAGGCCTGAGATAGGTTCTTCTGCGGGAGGACGAGAGGGACATGAAGCGGAACGCACTTGCGGCCCTGGCGCTCGCACTCGCCACGGTCGCGCCGACCTACCCGCAGTTGCCCGAACTGGTGGCCGACCTCTCTCCTGGCACGTCCCGGTCGAGCGCCTTCATCCACAGCTTCGAGGCCGTGGGCGATCGCGCGCTGTTTGTCGTCGAGCAGGCTGCCCGGGTGCTCTACTCGAGCGACGGAACGGCCGGTGGGACGGTCCAGCTCCCGGCGAGCGGTGAGGTGGTCGCTCGGGCGGGCGACAGCGTTCTCCTCCTGGGAGATCAAGGACTCTGGCGAACGGATGGCACGGTGGCTGGCACCTGGCAGGTGGCTCCGCCGTCGGTTGCGGTCGCGGGGGCCCTGCCGCGCAACGGCTCCGCGACCCTCGACAACGGAATCACCCTCGTCATCGCCCGGAGGGGCGTCGGCGGCGGTGTGGGCGTCCTGGCGACGCGCGGTGGTCCGGGGGACGCCTCGTTCCTGTCCCTGGGACTGTCCTCTTTCGTGAGCGAGATCTACGCCGCCGGACCGCTGGCTTTCGTGACCACGTCGGGAGGGGAGATTGCCGTCACCGCCGGTCTGGGAGGTAACGTCCTGGCCTCGACGAACGACCCTATCCGGAGTTTTCGTGTCTCCGGGGCCCGGCTGTTCTACGTCACCGGCACCAACAGCGGCTCAGAGCTCTGGGTCGCCGACGCGGTTGCGAACGAGAGCCGGCGGATCGCGCGACTCTCTGGCGGCGGCTTCGGCGCCGCGCAGCTTCTCGCAGGCAGCGACGCTGGCGTGGTGCTGTCGGCCGGGGCTGGGTCCACGCAGCAGCTCTACTTCTCGGACGGTCGCTCCGTCGAGCAGCTGACCACGCTTCCACAGGGGACCGCTCTTGCGGCGGCGCACCTCCTGGGGAACGAGGTGATCTTCGCTGCGCCAGGCTCCGCCTCCGGGTGGAGCTTGTGGCGCGCGAGTCTCGGGCAGCTCGGCCAGACCCTGTTGGGCGACGTGGAGCGCGTGACCGTGCCGGCCCGGTTCGACGCGTTCCGCGGCGGGGTGTTCCTGTCTTCGGCTTCCGGGAGTCTCGTCTGGACCGACGGCAGCCCGGGTGGCACGGCCTCGTTGGCACCGTCGGCGGATGGCCTCTCGCTGGCTCATGGAAGGGCGATCTTCGTGTCGGCGTCGAGACTCTTCGAGTCGGACGGCACCGTTGCCGGCACCCGCAGGATCGCGGGAGACGACCTCTTCCGCGTGGACAACACCAACGCGGCGCTGGCGCCGTACGCAGCGGCGCTGCCGAGCGGCGCCGTGTTCGCCGCGGGGAGATTCGGCGACGCCAGCGCGGTCTGGGCGACGGACGGAGATCCCTCTACCGTGCGCAGGGTGGTCGAGTCGCCACCTTCAGGAGACGACAGTCGGTTGGAGGACCTCCGGACCGACGGTGAGGTCGCCTACTTTCTCCAAGGAACTTGGAGCCTCTGGATCGCGGATGCGTCGGGAGCTCGTCAGTTGTTCGCGGAGGGCGCGAGTCCCTGTGCATTCGAGCAGATTCGGTTGAACGACGTCCTGGACGGACGGGCTCTGATCGAGTGTCGGACTTCGACGGGTGAGGGTGCGCTGTGGTCGGTCGACGACCAGGGCGATGCGGAGCTCCTCGCCAACCTCCAGTCATCGAGCGGAACGTCGGGTGGGTATACGAGACTCGGTAGTGACGCGGTCGTCGGACGGGGCGACACGGTCTATCTGACCGACGGTACGGCAGCGGGGACCCGGGCCGTGTTCTCGCAGCCGGGAGAGTTCGTGGGGGTCGCCGCGACGACTGAGACCCACATCTACGTCCGCGTCTTCGGTGACCCGGGTAGCGACCTGTTCCGCGTCGATCGGACCGGAGCCAGCGAGCTGCGCGCCCGGCTGCCGTCGCAGGCCGGACAGTTGGTCGTGGCCGACGACGGCGCGGTCTACTTCATCGATGGCTTCGAGTTCGAGCTGGGCAAGGTCGACGTCGGAAGCACGAGCGCACGTCGCTTGAACGTCCCCTCCCTCTGGAGCGAGGAGATCCTCGTGCCTTATGGCAACCGTGTCCTGTACCTGGGTCTCGGAGGCGGTGGGCAGAATCTCTTCGCGACCGATGGATCGAACAGCACTCCCCTCGGGCAGGGCACCGACTTCCCGACGATTCCGCAAGTGGTGGGATCTCGTGTCTTCTTCTTGTCTCCCTCGGCGGAGAATCGGGACCTGCTCCGGTTGCTCGTGAGTGACGGGACGAGCCCAGGGACCGACCTTGGCGCCCGCGTGGAAGATCTCCTCCCTGGCTCGATCGAAATGGCGAGCGCCGGCGGCCGCGTTTACCTGACGGCAGATGCTCCGGATCTCGGACGGGAGCTGTGGGTCTCCGACGGCACGGTGCCCGGCACCCGCTTGGTGGCGGATCTCCATCCAGGTCGGGAGTCCTCGCACCCGCAGCAGCTCGCGGCGGCGGCGGACCGCCTCTTCTTCGTCGCCGACGACGGGCTCCGCGGCGCGGAGCTCTACCGGCTCTCGACCACGGGTCCTCCGTGCAGACCCGGGGCCACAGTGAGCTGCCTCAACGGGAACCGCTTCCGTGTCGAGATGACCTGGATGGACTTCCAGGGCCAGACCGGGGTCGGGCAGGCCCAAGAGCTCACGGACGACACGGCCTACGCGTGGTTCTTCGACCCGGACAATGTCGAGATCGTTCTCAAGGTGCTCGACGGCACGCCGATCAACGGCAACTTCTGGGTCTTCTCGGGCGCGCTGTCGGATGTCTTCTACACCATCACCGTCACCGACTCGGCGACCGGCCGCGCCAAGCGGTACCTGAACCCGCGAGGGAACTTCGGCTCCTTCGGCGACGTCACGGCCCTGGGCGCGAACGGTCACGCAGGGGTGGTGCGGCTCGACGCCTCGCCTGGCTCCGGCTTCGTTTCGCGGATCCGAGAGCCACGAAGCTGCGCGCAGGATGCGCGCACTCACTGCCTGAACGAAGGGCGATTCGAGGTTCGCGTCTCCTGGCGCACGAGCCAGGGAACGAGCGGCGACGGCAACGCGGCACCGCTGACCGGAGACACGGGGTCCTTCTGGTTCTTCCATCCGGACAACGTGGAGCTCGTGGTCAAGGTGCTGGACGCCACCGCCATCAACGGCAGCTACTGGGTGTTCTACGGGTCACTCTCGGACGTGGAGTACGACCTCACGATCACCGACACCGTGACCGGAGCGGTGAAGACCTACCGCAACGAGCAGGGAACGTTCGCGAGCGTGGGTGACACCTCGGCGTTCGACTGATCCCGAGCGCCGGATGCGCATCCCGGGGGCCCGGTTCTTCGAGATTCGAGCCTCCTTTGCGGAGGCGGTAGGCTTTGGCGCCCACACACCACAGGAACGCCGCCATGCCCGAAGCCATCCGCATCTGCCCCGAGACGGGCCTCAAGCTCTTCGACACCCGCGCCGGGAAGGCCAGCGACAAGATCGCGGGCAAGGGTTACTCCGAGATCGAAGACCGTGCGCTGAAGACGCTCCCCGAGCAGCGCGCCGGCGCGGTGTGGGGCGCGGAGGAGCAGGCGAAGTATCTCGAGTTCAAGGAGGCGCGGAGAGACGCGGCCGACTACATGGACATGGACGGCGAGTTCAGCCGCTACCTCGACGACGTCTACTCGGAGCCTCCAATCGAGCGCGAGGCGCTCACGGATGAGTGCGAGATCGTGGTGGTGGGTGCCGGCTTCGGCGGTCTGATGCTGTGGCACAAGCTGAAGCGGGCCGGCTTTCGCGACGTGCGCTTCTGCGAGAAGGGTGGCGACGTGGGCGGCACCTGGTACTGGAACCGCTACCCCGGCATCGCCTGCGACGTGGAGGCGTACAGCTACCTCCCGCTCCTCGAGGAGATGGAGTACATCCCCACCATGAAGTTCGCCTCGGGCTTCGAGATTCTCGAGTACTGCCAGCGCATGGCGACCAGGTTCGGCTTCTACGACCACTGCCTCTTCCACACCACGGTGGAGAAGACCGAGTGGAGCGAAGAGGAGCAGCGTTGGACGGTTCTCACCGACCGCGGCGACGCGATGCGTGCGCGGTTCGTGATTCTCGCGAACGGCATCCTGACCAGCCCCAAGCTCGCGCGCATCGAAGGCATGGAGACCTTCCAGGGCGACTCGTTCCACACGTCGCGCTGGAACTACGACATCCCGCTCGAGGGCAAGCGGGTGGGCATTCTCGGCACGGGCGCCACCGCCGTGCAGGTGATTCCGGAGATCGCCAAGGTCGTGGGGGAGCTCTACGTCTTCCAGCGCACCCCCTCGTCGATCGACGTGCGCGACCAGAAGGCGACGACGCAGGAGCAGATCGACACCTGGGCGCAGGAGCCGGGGTGGGCCCGGGCGCGCCGCGCGAGGTTCTCGAAGATCTCCTCCGGTCGCACCGCACTGGAGGCGAACGAGGACTACCTGTCCGGCAAGGTCGCCGACTTCAAGGAGCGCAAGCAGCATGCGCGGCAGCTTTCTCCGGAGGAGCTCGTGCAGAAACAGCTGCAGACCAACTTCCGGATCATGGAGCAGCTGCGCGAGCGCGTGGACAACGTGGTCGAGGACGAAGCCACGGCTCAGGCGCTCAAGCCGTACTACCCCTACGGGTGCAAGCGGCCGACCTTCCACGACGAGTACCTCCCCACCTTCAACCTGCCGCACGTGCACCTCGTCGACACGGCCCCGCGCGGAGTCGAGCTCATCAACGAGCGCGGTGTCGTGCACGACGGCAGGGAGTACCCGCTGGACGTGCTGATCTACGCCACCGGCTTCCGCTGGATGGCCACGTCCACGTTCAACATGGTCGTCGGCCGCGGCGGCCGGTCGCTGAGCGAGAAGTGGGGTGAGGAGGGCACCCGCACGTTCCTCGGCATCCACAGCCACGGGTTCCCGAACCTGTTCATCGTGTCCGGGCCGCAGGGTGGCGGGGGCAGCTTCAACTTCACCGATGCCCTCGACCAGCACTCCGACTACATCCTGTGGATGCTGGAGACCATGCGCGATCGCGGCGCATCGGTGGTCGACATCGAGAAGGCGCCGGAGGAGGAGTACGCCAAACACTGCCGGCAGGCCGACGAGGTGACCGCGCCCCTGCGGAACTGCTTCTCGTACTACAACGGTGAAGGCAAGGCGGAGCCCGGGAGTCTGGCGTACTACGGCGGCCGCGCGTGGCACGAGGTGCGCGTCCGCGCGCAGGAGACGCTCGAGCCGTACGTCTTCGGCTAGACCCTGCTAGGGCGGCGTCGGTCCGCGCGACGGCGGAGAGGCAGCTGGTCGCACGCGCTGTGCCGTCCACGAGACGAACGGCTGGCCGTCCAGGACGAGCGAGATGTCGGCCTGGTCTCCCTCGCACACGTAGACGAGGTCGAAGCCGAGCTTCTCGGCGACCGGGTCGTGCGGAATGGGCATCGTGCGGCTGGCGGCGGCCGGCCCAATCGACAGCCGGTTCGTCATTTCGCCCTCGAAGTGGTCCCGGCACATCTCGATGTGACCGTCGCTCGGGGACGACCAGCGGCCTTGCGCGCTGTTCTCCAGCGTGACGCGCTGGTCCATTCGCGCTCCGGGGGGTGTCCGATGCTCGAAGTCGGAGCGCGTGCCGCCGCGAAAGACCTGCTCGAAGGTGCCGTTGGCCCGCAGCGTGATCTCGTTGTCTCCCATTCTCTGGCCAACCCATCTCGAAGGCCCGCCGGCCACGGCCTGGCCCTGGTTGTAACGGGTGGGCGCGTCGGTCGACGTGGCCCGCCACGTTCCGATCATGCAGTGGTCTCGGGGAACCGGTTGGGTGCACCGGCACGGCACGATCTCCTCGGCGCCGAGAGTCACCCGCAGCGGTTCGCCGTCGACGCTGACGGCTGCGACGACCGCCGTGTGAGCGCCTGTGCACGGGACCTCCCTCGTGAACCGCCCGGGAGGCCGTGTGGCCTGAATGTCCCACGACGTGGAGCCCTCGTCGCGTAGGCCGACGTAGCGCGCCGTGCCGCTCACCGGGATCTCCCAGGTGCCGCCCGACAGTTCGAGCTGGCCGCGCGCGAAGGTGAGAGGCGGGGCGCGCAGCTGCCAGGGCTGGGGGAGGTACGGCCCGAGGCTCGGGTCGGGAATGGCTGGGCGCCCATCGGGATAGCGGAGCTCACCGTTCAGATACGCCTGGAGAAACTTCTGCCAGTCGGCCGGCGGCAGCGACTGCCCGACCCGGCGCTCGTCGTTGAGCCCCGCGTCGCCAAAGTGGCCCAGGCTCATCGGGAATGTCTCGCCGTACACCTCGCCGGCCCAGAAGAAGAAGGCCAGCGACTCGTAGGTCATCTCCAGGAGAGAGACGTGATTCGACATCCGATCGAAGTCGCGCAGGTAACTCTCCGACCAGGTGGACCCGTGCACGACGCGGTTCGCGAACCAGTCGGCCGTGCCTTCGACCCACCAGGCGGCGCGGCAGTCGGAGACGTCGGGTGTGACCAGCTTCTGAGCCACGTGGAAAAACTCGTGGGCCAGAACATGGAGGAAGTCGGTCTCGGGCCCCGCCCACGCATCGCGGAAGGCCGTCAGCTGGCACTTGCGGGTGCCTGGCTCGCACCACTGCCAGCCGTAGACACGGCTTGGCGTGGGGTTCTCGGTGGTGGCGGGGCGCGAGATCGGAGCGGGGTAGTCGAGGAGGCTCACCGTGAGACTGCCAGGCACGGAGGTGGTCGCCTCGATGGCAGCGAGGTGCGTGTCGGCGCGCTGGAGCATCTCGCGAACCTTGCCCACGGCGGCGGACTGGTTGCGCGGTGCCATGATCTCCACCCGCGTGCTGAGCGAGGACATGACCGCGCCGGGAAACCGGCTCAGCGTGCCGTCGAAGTACTGCGCGTCCTCGGCGTCGAGCGCTCTCCCCCTTTCGGCCCGCCAGTGCGGGTCGGCGTTCTCGCGGCACCGGTCCGCCCAGACCGGGTCCAGGGCCAGCGGCGCGCAGCAGAAGTACAGCACCAGCGCGCGGCCCCCGAATCCACACGCCCTGCGCTTCGCGTGCGAGCGCGGGTCGTTCCGACGGTGGTCCGATTCGTTCCCCATGGCACCCTCCACAGAGACCACGAAAACGAGACCAGAAGTCGGCCAGGCCGAAGATTCTCCGTGTCGTGCCGCGCGCTCAGCGGGCCGAGCTCTCGAAGAGCTCCCACATGATCTCGGTCGCGCTCACGCTGTGGGTGGTGCGACCCAGGAACCAGACAGGGATGTCCGGGCCTCCGGGCCATGTGTGGCCTCCGCCTTCCACCGCATGCAGCGACACCGTGGCACCGCGGGCGCAGTCGCCCCAGGAGGTGCGGACGACGTCTTCTGCGATCCGGGTGACACGGGGCTTTCCCTCGCAGGTGTGGCGCTCGGCCCACCTCTGCATCCAGCTGGGGATCGAAGGCATGCGATGGGGCACCGCCCACGAGGTGCCGCCTTCGTAGGGCGCCAAGGAGTCGTCCGTGCCGTGGAACGCGACCACGGGAATGGGCGTTGCCGTGTCGTGCCGAGCGCACCATTCGAAGGGCAGGACGTAGGCGGCGCCGACGATGCCCACGCCGGCCAGCCGCGGCGCCAGCGCGCACGACAGCACGAAGCTCATTGCGCCGCCGTTGGAGAGGCCGTTCACGTAGACGCGGTCGGGGTCGACGTTCCACGTTCTGACCAGATGGTCGATCAAGTCGGAGATGAACTGCACGTCGCGCTGGAGCCCGTGGCCGTCCTCGAGCACCCGCCAACCGCGGATGGGGAGCTCGTGCAGCGTGCCCTCGGGGTAGGCCACCAGGAAGCCGTGCTCGTCGGCGAGGTCGTTCCATCCGGAGTGGTCGCGCTGCAGAGCGGGCCACCCGGCGCCCCCGTGGAGGCTCAGCACCAGAGGCACCGGGTGTTCCGCATCGTGCTGCGGCGGCACGTGCAGGAGGAACTCGCGGGCCTCGCCGCTCGAGATCAGCGTGCCGGAGTTTGCGTTGTGGGCGCGGTAGCTCGCGGCCTGGACCGCAGCCACCACCAACGGCGCCAGGAGGAGCGCCACCGCCAGGGCGAGGGCTCCGTGCTCCTTGCGGCGGGCGGTCTTCTCGTGCGTCATGTGGAGCGGCCCTCCTGAAACGCCACGAGGGCCGCCAGACCCCGCGTCAGCGGAACGAGCAGGATGGCCAGGAGCAGGAGCAGGTAGCGGCCAACCAGGACCTCCGGGAAGATCCACGCGAGCAGGGCGAAGGTCGCGAACACGGCTCCACTCCAGAGGCCCGACACGAGGAGGAGGGCGCGGCTCCGCAGGAGCCCGTGGGTCGCGAGCCGAGCCAGCACGAGCGCACTCGCGACCACCTTGAGGGTGGCTGCCGCGGCCAGCAGGGCGGGAACGGCGGGCCAGAGCCGGGCGAGCACGCTCGGAGAGCGGAGCAGCCAGACGACGACCGGAAAGGCGACGCTGAGCAGCACGAGCGGAACGAAGACGCCGGCGCGCGAGAGCCAGACGTTGCGCCGGAGACTGATGGCCAGTCCGCCGACGAGGCGCGACCAGGTCCAGGTGACCAGGACGACGGCTGCGAGCCCCGCGATTGCTGTGGCGCGCGGCGCCCCGAACATCTCCTTCGCGTTGCGGGCCAGCTCCAACGGCACCTGGAGGGTGCCCGTGAGAGCGAGCCCGAGCGTCGTCACCAGAACCACCACACCCCACGTGAGCGCGGCGCTCCTGCCGGCGGCCGCGAGCTTGGCGCCGAGGAGACGCGACGGCTGCAGAGGCCTCGTCGCGTGGAAGAGACCCCGGCTGCGTGCCGTCTCGCCGCGCCCCCGGGCGCCGACCATCGGTGCGACGAAGGTCGCGAGGATCGGGGGGGTGACGAGCATCGCGACCACTGTTGCCAGCACGAGTCGGTCCGCGCCGCGGAACACGAAAAGGAGCAGGGCCTCGAAAGGGAGCGTGGCTGCAACCAGCGTGGGCAGGAGGGTGCCGTGGGTCTGCCACTCGAGCCAGGTCTGCGCGCGCGTCGCCGAGCGGAAGTCGCGCCCGGGCGTGCGTCCTGCCCTGCCCCGCACCGTGAACGGAAGGCCTGCAACGCCTCTCTCGCCCGCGCGGGCGCGCTGCACCGCGTGGTGTGCGATCCAGTAGGCCAGAGGCAGCTGGGGCAGGAGCACGAGCACCACCGTTCGCTCCGGCACGCGGAACTCGAGGAGCAGGAGGATGGAGAAGCCGATGGCGCCGAGCCAGGCCACGGCGAGAAACGGGCGCAGGCCGCGTGCCGCGAACGGCGTCCACATCAGAGCCTGGGTCCATGCCAGCGCGATGACGGCAAAAGCCCCCGGCCAGACCACGGGCACGTGGGCCCCCTCGGGCCAGAGGGCCAGGCCGCGCGTGCCGGCCCAGAGCGCGAGCATCGCCACGCACCCCAGGAACATCGGCCACCCGACGAGGGTGCGGCTGGCCACGGGCAGCGTGAACATGCGCGCCGGGTACATCGAGCGCCGCGCTGCGACGTCGCCGCCGAGCCCGTGGCTGAAGACCGCGAGCAGGTACATGAAGCTCGAGGCCAGCGGCACGACGACGGCAAGCGCCCAGGTGGAGCCTTCGCCGATGGCGAAGCGGCCGTCGCGGAGAACCGACAGCCGGACGACGCAGAGGACGGCGAAGTAGGTGGCGATCGCGGCGAATCCCCAGCGGTGGCGGCGGGCGATCTCCCAGGAGAACGCTGCGGCGACGGACCTCACGTCACCATTGTCTACGATCGGCCTCCGAGACTCGTCCGGTGTGGCAGGTCAGTCCATCGTTGGCGACCGCCTGTCCGTGGTCGAGCGCGAGTGCTTCGGCCCCGTCCCGTATTCTCCTGACCGTGCCGATGCAGCTGGCCTACGAAACGGACGGCGACCCCCGTCGCCCCGCGCTCCTTCTGGTGCACGGGTTCCTTTCGTGCAACGCGCAGTGGGTGCTCAACCGCGAGGCACTGGCGGCGCGGCGTCACCTGGTGATGGCGGAGCTCTGGGGCCACGGTGCGTCGCCACTCCCGGGCGAAGAGCAGTTCTCGTTGGACGCCTACGTCGCGCAGTTCGAAGCACTGCGGGAGAGGCTCGGAGTCTCGGCCTGGGCCGTCGTCGGGCAGTCCTACGGCGCCGGTCTCGCGCTCCGCTATGCGCTGGCCTGCCCGGATGCCGTGTCCGCGGTGGTCGTCACCAACTCCCGCTCGGCTCTCGGCAAAGAGCCTCTGCAGCCCCCGCGGCGCGCACCGGCTGCGGCCGAGACCGAGAGGTTCGACGTGCGCCAACTGCCCATCCACCCGATCCACGCGCGACGTTTCCCCGAGCACGTGAAGGCGGCCATGGTCGAGAGTGCCGACAGGGTGCAGCGGGACGCCGTGGTGCGCGGGGGGCTGCTCTCCGGCGATCTCAACTGCGTGGCCAATCTGGGCGCGCTGAAGATGCCGCTGCTGGTGACCAACGGTCGCTACGAGACGTCGTTTCAGCCCGACGTCGAGAACCTCGCGCAGCTCTACCCTGACCTCGAGATCGCCCACCTCGACGGCGGGCACTCGGTGAACGTGGAGGCGGCCGAGCAGTGGAACGAGGCCGTGCTCCGCTTTCTCGAGCGGGTCGAAGCGCAGGGCTAGGCCGGCGTCAGCCCGAGCTCACGCGCGGATGCTGGGCGCGCCACGCCTCGAGATGCTCGGCGAGCCAGTCCGGCTCTTCGTGCAGGTCGGGGATCAGCGCTGCGACCTCGATGTGTCCGCTCGCGGCGGCAATGAGGGCCAGGGCGTAGAGCGAGGTTTCAGCATCCGCGTCGAGTTCCTCGAGCGCCATCCCTCGTAGCTCGCGAAGGGCTGCTTGGTAGGCGTCCGCCAACCAGTCGGCGAGCGCCGGGTTCCCCGCGCGGTGTCGCTCGACCTCGATGCACAACGCGATCGCATACACGTCCGTCGTTCGAGGCCGTTCGCGGAACCGGTCCACGAGGAGCGGCAGAGCTGCGTAGGACGCCAAACCCAAGTCACCCTGGTGGTGAAGCTCATCCCAGAGCTCCATCCACGCGCTCTCTTCGTCCGGAACCTCCCCCGCGCGCTCGATCGCCGGTCGCGGATCATAGGGCGCGCCGTAGGCACCGCAGAGCGGCGTTCCGTCGGGAGCTGTGAAGGAGCTCATCTGTCGACCCTCGACTTGACGTGCGACTGCGCCCACTCGCCCTCCGCCTTGGGTGCGACACCACTCTGGCTGGCCGTAGCGAGCAGGGTACCGTCGTCGGCGTAGATGAGCTGATGCCCGTGAAAGACCCCCGATGCGATCCCGGAGGCCGCCGACACGCAGAGGTACGCCGAGGTCTCATGAACAGCGTGCAGGCGGATGGTGTTGTCGAGGCTCGCGGCTCCGGCTGTCCGGCGCAGGGCTCCGGCCAGGTGGTCGGCGACGATTGCGGTGAGGGCCGCGCTCGGCGGCAGGTCCTGGGTCATGAGAAACCAGATCGCGCCGGAGCCGCCGGCCTCGTCCGCCAGGGCCCGGCGCTTCTCGATCTGCGCGCTCAGATCCTGCTGGTCGGCGAAAGGATGCGGGATCAGCTCGCACTCCGTGGGAGGGGGCACCTCGGGCATGTGCGCGTACTGTTGCGGAGGCTGATCGGGGCGGGCGCCGAGCGCCGCCAGAACACGCACGATCGGCTGGCCCTCCTTGCGGCACACGACGCCTCCCTGGGTGACGTTGCGCCCCTGCGCCGGCAGGTCGAGCTCGAGATCGAGCACGTCGTCGGTCGTCGCGAACGAGAGGTACTGCGCTGTCGCCCAGAGCAGAGAGCGGCCGGTCGCGCGCTCGAGTGCACTGACGGCGGCTCCGAGCGCAACCCCGCCCATGAGGAACTTCCGGTCTGGTGGCCCGACGGTCGCCGGAGGTGTCACCTGGAACCGGTAGCGAAGCGGGTCGTCGGTCGCCTCGGGCTCGTAGAACTGCAGATCGGTCATCCTGCTCGAGAAGCTCCTGCGTGTGGCGGTCGAAAACCTACCAGGGATTTGGTTCGAGGATGGGCGTCGTGGGAGTAGGGTCGGTGCTTCGACGAACACAGTCCGGCCGCCTGCCACGCTACGGCTCTCATCGTCTCGATCTCGAGGAACCCTCCATGAAGCAGCTCCAAGTCCTTCGCGCCGAGCTCCCCACGTCTCGCCTGGTCGAGGCTCCGGAACCCACCCTCACAGGGGGTCAGGTTCTGGCCCGCGTGGA
Source organism: Candidatus Multivoraceae bacterium (assembly GCA_965223385.1). Lineage (GTDB taxonomy): Bacteria > Acidobacteriota > Thermoanaerobaculia > Multivoradales > Multivoraceae > JBCCLJ01. The sequence goes on from CBDCWR010000006.1 coordinate 712,300, forward strand.
GCGGTTCGCGTTCACCGCCAACAACATCACCTACGGCGCGGCCGGCGACCAGATCGGCTACTGGCGGTTTTTCCCGCCGGTGGCCGGCGACGACGATGCGACCGAGGGCTGGGGCGTCCTGCCGGTGTGGGGTTTTGCCGACATCGTCGCCTCCGAGTGCGCCGATGTGCCCGTCGGCGATCGCCTCTACGGCTACTTCCCACCCGCGACGCACCTCGTGCTCGAGCCGAAGCAGGTGAGCGCCGGCAGGTTCGTGGACGCGTCCGCGCACAGGAGCCAGCTCCCCGCCGGCTACAACAACTACCAGCGCGTGCTCGCGGAGCCGAGCTACGATCGAGCGTTCGACGACGAGCGCATGCTGCTCACCCCGCTGTTCATGACGTCGTTCTTCCTCTGGGACCACTTGAAGGACGAAGGCTGGTTCGGCGCGAAGCAGATCGTGCTGGTGAGCGCGTCGAGCAAGACGAGCGTGGGGCTGGCGTACGCACTGACGGCAGACGACGACGCGCCGCCCGTGGTGGGGCTGACCTCGCCGCGCAACGTCGACCTCGTGCGTCGCATGGGAGTCTACGAGCATGCGATCGCCTACCCGGACGTGCTCCAGCTCGATGCCACCCAGCCGACGGCCATCGTCGACATGGCGGGCAACGGTGCGCTCATGGCGAAGCTGCACACCCACCTGGGCGACGACATGCTGCGGTGTGTCAACGTCGGCATGACCCACTGGGAAGACGCCGCGCCGGCACCCGGGATCCAGGCGGAGCGCAGCAGCTTCTTCTTCGCGCCGTCGCAGATCGAGAAGCGCATCAAGGAGTGGGGGCCCGCAGCGTTCGCCGAGAAGACGTCGACGTTCATCCGCGAGACCGCAGTGCGGTGCCGTGAGTGGATGAGCCTGCGCCAGCTCGGTAGCCTGGAGCAGCTCGAAGAGATCTACCCCGACGTGTGTCGCGGCGAGCTCCCGGCCGACGTCGGCCTCGTCGTGCATCTCGAACCCTGACGCTCCCGGAGGAGGCCATGACCCACAGCGACCGCGGACGTCAGCTCACGATCTACCTCTGTGCGGTGTTCGCGTGGACGTGGGGCATTGCGGCCCTGCTGGTGGCGTTCCCCGACCGGATCGAGGCGATCTTCGGGGAGATGCACGCCGCTCATCCGCTGTTCGTGGCCGCGGTGTACGCACCGAGCCTGCTGTCGCTCGTGCTCACGGCGGTGTTCGAGGGGCGGGAGGGCCTCGGGCGCCTCCTGCGACGGCTCGATCCGCGCCGCGCGAGCCCCTGGTGGTTCCTCGCGGTGCCGGTCGGCATGGTTCTGATCGCCTTCGCCTCCGGCGGTGTGGGCGCAGCGCTCGGGCGCGGATCGGCACCCGCGTTCGCCGGGTGGAGCGCCGTCTTCTCCGCGCTGACGGTCATGTTCCTGCTGGAACCGGGGCCCATCGGGGAGGAGCTGGGGTGGCGCGGCTTCGTGCTGCCACGCATGCTGGAGCGCTGGTCGCCGCGCGCAGCGGGGCTGATCCTCGGCGTGATCTGGGCCGTGTGGCACCTGCCGGCCTTCTTCATCGGCGGCACGCCGCAGACGCGGTTGAGCCTCCCCATCTTCCTCCTGGGTGCGGTCGCGCTTTCGGTGCTGTTCACCGCGCTTTTCGTGCGCACGGCGGGGAGTGTGCTGCTCGCGATCCTGCTGCACCGCATGGCCAACAGCGCCAACGACCTCGTGGAGATTCCGTTCGAGCCGTACGCCCTCGGCATCGGGATCGTGGCTGTGCTGCTCCTCGCATTCGGCGGTCTGGAGCGTAGGCCGCCCGAGGAGACGCTCGCCGACGGCTGAGTGACCCGGAGACGGCCTCGCGCGGCGATACAATCGCAGGGGTGCCCCGCGTTCGCAGACCCAGCTCCGATCTCATGCGACGCCGCATGGTGCGGCGGAGACGGCTGCAGCGTGCCCTGCGCTTCACGTACCGCTTCGTGGTGCTGCCGTGGTGTGTCCTGCTCATCGGCGGGTTTTTCGTGCTTCTCGAGGTGCGGGAGCGCGCGGCCGAGAAGGTGCAGGCGGCGCGCACGCTCGCAGGTCCGGATTCGATCGACGTTTCCGAGCGCCTGCTCCTCGGGGACGCGGAGCAGTGGATCCAGATTCGGGGCACGTCGCGGAGCAACCCGCTCCTGCTCGTGCTGCACGGTGGCCCGGGCGACCCGGTGCTGCCACAGTCGTACCTGTTCCAGGATGCCTGGGAAGAGCAGTTCACCGTGGTCCACTGGGATCAGCGTGGGGCCGGCAAGACCTACGCGCACTCGTGGCGACTGGGTGTGCCGGCGAGCTCCGGCCAGCTGGTGGACGATGCCGAGCAGCTGACCCGTCTCCTGCTCGAGCGCTTTGGCCAGGACCGCCTCGTCCTGATGGGCTGGTCGTGGGGCACGTACATCGGCGTGCAGCTCCTCCAGCGTGCGCCGGAGCTCTACTCGGCCTACGTCGGGGTGGGCCAGGTGGTGGACATGCTCGAGACCACCGAGCTGCAGTACGACTACGTCACGGAGCGCGGCGAGGCCGTGGGCGACTGGCGCCTGCTCGAGCGCCTCCGCCGCCTCGGGCCGCCACCCTACGACGACCGACCCGTGGCGGCGCAGACCGTCCTGGGGTCGGAGGTCGGGCGCCTCGGCGGCCGGCTCTACGACGCGCCGAGCGGCTGGGCCGCCGTGCGCCTGGCCTGGGAGCGTCACCTCGTCGCGCCGGGCTACAGCACGCGCGAGCTCCTCGGCGGCTTCTGGGGCACGCTTCGCTCCATGCGCGCCCTGCGCGGTGAGCTCGCGGTGATGAACGTGAAGCGGATGGGGCGCTCCTTCGAGGTGCCGATGTTCTTCTTCCAGGGTCGGCACGACTGGGTGACGCCGAGCCCCCTCGTCGAGCGCTACGCGGAGACTCTCGAGGCGCCCGCGGTGGAGCTCGTCTGGTTCGAGCGGTCGGCGCACGCGCCGCTGCTGGAGCAGTCGGAGGAGTTCGCCCGCGAGCTCGGCGAGCGCGTGCTTCCCTGGGCGCGCGGCATGCAGCGCGTCGCCTCGAGTAGCGCCCTCGTGGCCGGCGGGCAGTAGGCGCTGCCCGCTCTTCTCGGGTGAAGGCCTTCGCGGAGACCACCATGCGAACGACCTGGAACTGGCTCCTTGCTGCGGCGCTCCTCGCCGGAGGCTGCGCAAGCGAAACCTCACCTCCAGCGCCGGCCGACGGTCGCCCGAACATCGTCTTCGCCTTCGCCGACGACTGGGGCCGCTACGCCTCGGCCTACCGTGAGCCGGGGAGGCCCACCCTGAACGACGTCCTCGAGACGCCCGTCTTCGACAGGCTCGCGAACGATGGAGTGCTGTTCTGGGACGCGCACGTGAGCGCACCCTCCTGTACGCCGTCGCGGACCGCCGTGCTCACCGGACGCCACTTCTACCGCAACGGCAGCGGCAGCCAGCTGCACAGCCCCTGGGAGGTGGGGGGCGAGCCCGACCCTGTGCTCGAGCTCGTCAGCTACCACCAGCTCCTGGAGGAGGCCGGCTATCACGCGGGCATCACCTACAAGACCCACGTGGCGTCGCACCTCTACGGCGGCGAGGCGCGCCAGTACAACTCCGCCGGGCGCAGGTTCAACCGCTTCTCGCAGACGCTCTCGGAGGGGGAGACGGAGGGAGAGCGCCAGCGGCTGCGGGGCGAGCTCCTCGACGAGGTGCGCGGCAACCTGCGGGCGTTCCTCGACGATCGGGCAGAAGGGCAGCCGTTCGCCTGGACCTTCAGCCCCACCAACCCGCACCGCGCCTGGACCCAAGGCTCGGCACAGAGCCTCTGGGGCCTCGACCCCGCCGATCTCGAGGGCAAGATGCCGTCGTTCGTGCCCGACGTGGACGTCGTACGGCAGGACATGGCCGACTACCTCGGGGAGTGCATGGCGTTCGACGCGGCGCTCGGAGTCATCGTGAACGAGCTCGAGGCCCAGGGTCTGCTCGAGAACACGATTCTCGTGGTCTCCGGCGATCACGGCGCGCCGGGCTTCCCGCGCGGCAAGACCAACCTGTTCGACTTCGGTACCCAGGTGCCGCTTGCGATCCACTGGCCGGCCGGCATCGAGAGCCCGGGGCGCCGCATCGACAACGTGATGTCGCTCGTGGACCTCGCGCCCACCTTCCTGGAGGCGGCCGGGCTCCCGCCCCACCCTCAGATGGACGGAAGGTCCTGGCTCGCGGAGCTTCGCAGCGCGGAGGCCGCCGGCGTCGTGGAGCGGGAGATCGACTACGTGATCACGGGCCGCGAGCGGCACGTGCCGCAGGCGCGTGAGGGGTTCCTGCCGTATCCGTCGCGTGCGATTCGCGCGCGGGGCCACCTCTACGTCCGCAACTTCGAGCCCGAGCGCTGGCCCATGATGACGCCGCCGCTCACCGAGGGCCTGGCGACGCACGGCGACTTCGACGGTGGCCCCACGAAGGGGTGGTTCGCTGAGATCCAGGACGATCCGGAGTACGACGCGTTCGTGCAGTGGGCCTGGGGCAAGCGCCCCGCCGAGGAGCTCTACGACCTCGCTGCCGACCCGGATCAGGTCACGAACCTGGCCGCCAGCGCGGAGCACGCCGAGCTGCGTGCAGCCCTCGAGGCCCAGCTGTTCGACGTGCTGCGGCGCACGGGCGACCCGCGCGTGGTCGGCGAGGGGGACGGCTTCGACCGTGCTCCCTACCTGGTGCCCCGCGAGGTCGAGCTCAGGGACGGGAAGATTCACTGGCCGCCGCCGGGCGACGAGGGGCCCGCGTCGCGCTAGCTCGTGGCGGCCCCGAGAATCGACGCGAGCACGTTGCCGTGTCCGGCCACCATCAGGCAGCCCATCAGCCAGCGGGTCTGCCACAATGTGCGTCCCGAACCCCGTCCAGATTCGAACGCGCGCCGTGCGCGCCGCGCAGCGCTTCGGCGCCTGCAGAAAGGCAATCGTCATGAAGAAGATCCTGCTTCTCACCGCCTGTGTCCTCCTCACGAGCGTGGCTGCCCAGGGCCAGCGTCAGCCGCCCGCGCCGTGTGGGCCGAAGGCCGAGCTTGGTGCCGAGCTCCAGAACAACGTGGCCGACGATTCGCGCTGCTTCGAGATCCGCATGTACACCGTCGACCACGACAAGATCGGCACCAAAGACTTCGTCGGCGACATCGACATGCTTCACCAGCGCTTCCGTGAAGAAGAGGTTGCGATCTTCGAGAAGCATGGTGCAGAGATCGTGGCGGTGTGGCAGAGCCTCGACAACCCCGACACGCTCGTGTGGATGCTCGCCTACGAGAACCGCGCGCATCGCACCGAGGTGTGGCAGAAGTTCATCAACGACCCGGCGTGGAAGGCGCTGTACGCGAAGTACAAGGTGCCCGTGAAGCCCGAGGTCTTCATGCTCAGCGCCACCGACTACTCGAAGCTGAAGTAGTCCGCCTGCGCGTCGATAGACTCGCAGTCGAGACCAGCACAAGGAGACCGCCATGGCCAGAAACCGCTTCGCCGCTCTGTCTGCCCTCTGCCTCGTCACCGCACTGCTCGGGGGAGCCGCACTCGCGCAGGACATTCCGCGCATGCCGGACGGCAAACCGGACCTCTCTGGTGCGTACGACGTCTCCACTCTGACGCCGCTCCAGCGCCCCGCGGAGTTCGGTGAGAACCTGCTGCTCACTCCGGAGGAGGCCGAGAAGCTCGTGCAGGCCGAAAAGGACCTCATGAAGGTCGCCAACGCGGAGAGCAGCCCGAATCGCGAGGCGCCCCCGGTCGGCGGCGCTGCGCCCGTGGGCTCCGAGGAGCGCGAGGCTCTCGGCGCCGGCAACGTGGGCGGCTACAACGCCTTCTGGATCGATCGCGGCGCCGACGCCCTCACCGTGGACGGTCAGTTCCGCACGTCGATCATCACGAATCCGAAGAACGGTCGGTTCCCGCAGATGACCCCGGCGGCCCAGGCCGCGATGGCGGAGCGGTTCAAGATGTTCCGCCCGAACGATGGCACCGCCTGGTGGGTCGACCTCGACGGCCCGGGGCCGTACGACGGCCCCGAATCGCTGCCGATGAGCGAGCGCTGCATCCTCGGCTTCACGGGGGCTGCCCCGACGTTCCCGAGCCTCTACAACAACTACAAGAAGATCGTGCAGGGTGACGACCACGTCATGATCCTGATCGAGATGATCCACGACGCCCGCGTCGTGCGCATGAACTCGGAGCACCCCGGTCCCGAGGTGCGCAAGTGGCTCGGTGACTCGATCGGCTGGTGGGAGGGCGACACACTCGTGGTCGACACCACCAACTTCGCCCCCGACTCGGCCGGCTTCTTCGGCGGCTCCGAGAATCGACACGTGACCGAGCGCTTCACGCCCATGGGCAACGGCGACCTGCTCTACGAGTTCACCGTGGACGACGAGACGACGTGGACGGAGCCCTGGGGCGGCGAGTTCATCTGGCGCAACAGCCCGAACAAGGTGTACGAGTACGCCTGCCACGAAGGCAACTACTCCATGGGCGGAACGATGCGGGGTGCACGTCTACTCGAGAGCGAGGCCAAAGGCGGCGAGGCCAGCGGCGGCGAGTGAGCCGACCGGTGGAGCGCACGGGCGGGTAGCGGCCTCTGCGCGGGGCGTGCCACTGTCGCAACGTCCGCTACGAGATCGACTGGCCGGATGGCGAGGAGGTGGTGGCGCGCGCGTGCGGCTGCACCTTCTGTCAGAAGCACGGCGGCGTCTGGACGTCGAACCCCGAGGGCGAGGTCGAGATCTGGGTTGCAGACGCGGACCGCATGCAGCCGTACCGCTTCGGCACTGAGACAGCCGACTTCCTCGTGTGTGCGACCTGCGGCGTCGTTCCTGCAGTGACGAGTCTCATCGATGGGGTGACCTACGCGGTGGTCAACGTCCGCTGCCTCGAGGACGTGTCGTTGGAAGAGGCCCTGGTCTCGCCGACCGACTTCGACGGCGAAGACACAGGGTCGCGGCTCGAGCGCCGTGCGGCCCGGTGGTCGCGGGTGGTGGCCGTGCACTCGGCGCCGCTGGCCAAGGACCAGGTGTAGGCGGCGCCTCGCCCTGTGCGGCGGCGATCCGAGGCGCCTGGTCGCGGCGCTCTCGGAACGACGCTGCCCGGTTGGCACGCGGAGCTACGCGGTAGACAGATCACGTCGTTGTGTCTACACTGTCTCGAATGTCGAAAGCCCGTGAAGCCACCGTGAGCGCCCCGCGTGCCGAAGAGATCCTGCGGGTCGCGCGGCGCGTTTTCCTCAGCTACGGGTTCCAGCGCGCCTCGATGATGGATGTCGCGCGTGGGGCGGAGCTGTCGCGCGCCGGCCTCTACCGTTACTACGCAGGCAAGGAAGAGCTCTTTCGTGCAGTGCTCGTCGATCTCCACGAGTCACTGCTCTCTCGCACGCAGGCCGAAGCGGCAAAGGTGGAGGAGCGCGGCGTCGAGGCGACCCTCGTCGCGGTGTTCGATGCCTACGTCGGAGAGTTCGTGCGGGAGTACGGTGGGCTGCCGCACAGCGAAGAGCTCTACGAGGCCGGCGGACGTCTCTGCGGTGACGTCTTCGCCGATTCGAAGGAGAGGTTTCTGCGCACCGTGAGTGGGGTGCTCCGGCAGGCGGCGAAGCGCGGGGAGATCGAGATCGCCTCTCCCAGCCGAGGCGCGGCGCTGCTGCACGCGTCCGTTTCCGGCCTGAAGCAGCTGCCGGCGGGTCGGGGTGGTTTTGCGAAGGACCTCGCCGACCTCGTGGGGATGTTCGTGCGTGGTCTGGCTGTGCGCTGAGGCGCGAGGACCGCGGATCCAACGAGAGAACGAGTCAGAGCTCGAGAGACGAAAAGGAGGCCAAGGTGATTCAACTGCAGGTCAACGGAAAGATCCTCGACGTGGAGGTCGACGGCGACACGCCGCTCCTCTGGGTCCTGCGCGACGAGCTCGGGCTCGTCGGAACGAAGTTCGGATGTGGTGTCTCCGCGTGTGGCGCCTGCACGGTGCACATCGGCGGCGTGCCGCGCCGGTCCTGCCGCCTCAAGGTGGAGGCCGCCGCCGGCAAGGAGATCACCACGATCGAAGGCCTCTCTCCGGACCGTTCCCACCCGCTGCAGGTGGCGTGGGTCCAGCACCAGGTTCCCCAGTGCGGCTACTGCCAGTCGGGGATGATCATGGCGGCCAAGGCGCTGCTCGACGAGAACCCGACACCCTCCGACGACGACATCGACCAGGCGATCACCAACATCTGCCGGTGTGGCACCTACGGCCGCATCCGCCAGGCCATCCACACCGCGGCGGCGTCTTTGGGCGACGCTGCGGCCACTGAGGAGGCGTGATCATGGGACTCACGAGACGACACTTCCTCGTCGCCGGCACCGCGGTCGGCGGCGGCTTGATGGTCGGCGCGCTGGCGCTCAACGGTGACCAGCGGAAGGCGGCGACGAAGGTCGCCGGCACTGACGGCGAGCACTTCCTGCATACCTGGATCCGCCTCAGCGAGACGGGCGACGTGACCGTGCTCGTTCCGCACGTCGAGATGGGGCAGGGCGTGCTGACCTCGCTGCCGATGATGCTGGCCGACGAAATGGACGCCGACTGGCGCATGGTGCACGTGGAGCAGGCGCCGCCGGACCGCGTGTTCGCCAACTCGGCGCTCGCGCATGGCTTCCTGGTGGGCGACCGCAACATGCCCGGCCAGGTGCTCGACATCGTCGACTTCGCGCTGCTCACGACAGCGCAGAAGATGAACCTCCAGATCACCGGCGGCAGCATGAGCGTGCGCATGACGGGGCACTTCGGCATGCGGCGCGCCGGTGCCGCGGCGCGCGAGATGCTGCTGGCGGCCGGCGCCGAGCGCCTCGGTGTGCCGGCGCGGGAGTGCAAGACTGCGTCGTCGTACGTGGTGCACGAGGCGAGTGGCGAAAAGGTGGCCTACGGCGATCTCGCGGCCGCAGCGGCCAAGCGTCGGCTGCCGAAGAAGCCGTCCCTCAAGACGCCGGATCAGTACACCCTCATGGGGACGTCGCTGCCTCGCATCGACATTCCGCCCAAGACCGACGGCAGTGCGGAGTACGGCATCGACGCCCAGCCGCCGGGCCTGCGCTTCGCGGCCGTGGCCCACACACCGGTCTTCGGCGGCAGCATCGTCACCTGGGATCCGGCGAAGGCGCTCGAGAGCCCCGGTGTCAGCGACGTGGTGGAGATCGACGGTGGCCTCGCCGTGGTGGCCGACACCTACTGGCGCGCCAAGAAGGCACTGCGGCAGCTCGAGATCGAATACGACGACGGCGCGCACGCCAGCACCAACACGGCGGAGATCTGGGAGTACCAGAACCGTGCACTGGCCGAAGGCCCGCACGAGATCGACGTGGAGGAGGGTGACGGCGCAGAGGCCCTCGGTGCAGGCCAGGCGGTGGAGGCGACCTATCGCGTGCCTTACCTCGCCCACGCCACCATGGAGCCGATGAACTGCACGGCCTGGATGAAGGAAGACGGCACGTGTGAGGTCTGGTCCGGCGTACAGGATCTCCTCGGAGCCAGAGCCGAGGCGGCCGACGCAGCCGGCATCGATCTCGAGAAGGTGACCGTGCATCCGTCGATGCTCGGAGGTGGCTTCGGCCGGCGCGGGCCGGCTCTCGGCGACTACGTTCGCCAAGGGGTGCAGATCGCCGCCCAGGTGGATGGCCCGGTCAAGATGATCTGGTCGCGCGAGGACGACATGCGGCACGACGGCTACCGCCCGGCGCTCACGTCCACGTTCAAGGCCGCGCTCGACGGCTCCGGCGAGCTGGTCGCCTGGACGAACGACTACGTCGGCAAGAACGAGCCTTCGGAGGCAGCCCACATTCCGTACGCCGTGCCGCACCAGCAGATCCGCTTCGTCGAGGACGAGACGCCCGTGCCGTTCGGCGCGTGGCGCAGCGTCGCGCACTCGCAGCACGGCTTCTTCAGCGAGTCGTTCGTCGACGAGGTGGCGCACGCTGCGGGCAAAGACCCGCTCGAGTACCGGCGCTCTTTGCTGGCCGGCAAGCCACGGCACCTGAAGGTGCTCGAGGCGGCGGCCGAGAAGGCGGGGTGGGGCAGTGAGCTCCCGGAGCGCCACGGCCGCGGCATCGCGCTGCAGGAGAGCTTCGGCTCGATCGTGGCCGAGGTCGCCGAGGTCTCGGTCGACGACGAGGGCGCCGTGAAGGTGCACCGGGTGGTGTGTGCCGCCGACACCGGCCAGGTGGTACATCCGGACGCGCTGTCGGCGCAGCTCGAGAGCGGCATCATCTTCGGGCTGACCGCTGCCCTCTACGGCGAGATCGAGCTCGAGAACGGGCGCGTCAAGCAGCGCAACTTCCCGGACTACCCGATGGTGCGCATGGCGGACGCGCCGGCCATCGAGACGCTGCTCCTGCCGAGCGGCGAAGGCTGGGGAGGTGCCGGTGAGGTCGGCACGCCGCCTCTGGCACCGGCGGTCGCAAACGCCGTGTTCGCGGCGACGGGCGTCCGCGTGCGGGAGCTGCCGCTACGGAAGGCGGATCTCCGGGGCCCTCGGGAGGCGTAGGTCGAACACCGGGCAGCTCTCTCGCGAGCGCTCTCCAGTATCAGCATGAGAGCTGCTCTCGCGCCACCGTGTGTCTAGCTTTGCTCTCGCTAGCGGCATAGGGTCGACTGCATCGAAACTATCGAGAACCGGTACCTCAATGGTCGGCTCTTTGCGTGCCTATCGACGCTCGATCAAGCGGGCCCTAATCGAATGAGGTTCGACTCTCCGCAGTCTTCGTGGAAGTGGTTCGGATGGATGAAAGGCGGCTTGGCGCTCGACGCTGCGGAGCAGTTGCTTTGCTGTGCGGTCACCGAGGGAACGCCTGTATGCGCTCCTGATGGCAGGGAAACAGCGATGCCGAAGGTACCCAACCCGCACCCAGTCCCCTCGTTTGGGCGACTTCTCTCGCCTCAATGAGGGGACGGGCGTTCAAGCGTGGCTCCTCGTTCGGTCCGAGAAGGCACGGCGGGGAAGGAGTGGCTGGTTGAGTTCTGTGACCGTGGGTAGCGCGGGTCTCGTGTTGGTACCGTCGAGGCGTTGCGTTGCCTCAGTTGAGTGGGCCCTCCGCGCTCTCGTGCTAGTGGCCCTTGCGGGTGCACCTTCTCACCAAGCTTCGGCGCAAGAGATACCCCCTGTCCAGGATCAGATTTCGAGGGCGGTCCTGCGGCTTTGGCAACTGTCGTGCGATGGAGGCGAGATACGGCGGTCGCAGATCGGATCTGGCTTCTACGTGGCTCAGAAAGTTGCGCCGACGGAAAGCTGGTACTTCGTTGCGACTGCGCGCCACGTCGTTGAAGGTAGGCACAGGGGTGTGATCTACGGCGAGAGCAGGAGAAGAGCAGATGACTACAGCTCAGTGTTCGTCATACTCCCGCAACCGTACTTCGTTCATCACCCCATGCCATTCGAGGCAAGTACCGAGCTGCCGGTCGACGTGTCCGTGATTAGGGTGAGCATGCTCAAGGGAGGAGCCTATAAGGTCTATCGGAACTGCGAGACCGAAGAGCTTTGTGACGGCGGAGCCGAAGAGAGCTTCTTTCGGCAGGAAGGGCTCGACGCAGCCAGCCGGGTTTTCTATGCCGGGTACCCGCCGGTTTCTCAGACCCCGCGTCCTATTCCGTTTCTCCGCGCCGCGCACGTGTCGCGAATAGGCACAATCCCCGGGCAGAGCTTCAATGTGGGGGATCGGAGATTGCGGGTGGTCGATGAGCGGCTCTTCTACGTCGATTCTGCCTCGCGTCGCGGATACAGTGGCGGCCCCGTATTGAACGAGAGTAACCAAATCATTGGACTTATGACCGGTCAGATAGGCCAGCAGGATCTGGCGATTGTCACTCCGTCATCGCGAATAGTCGAGACGCTGTCTGTCGCCGTCGATTTGCAGCAGAGCGCCGATGAGCCGGTGGCAGGAGGCAACTGGAGTAACAGGCCACCCTCTTGTTCACAGTGAGACTCTGATTCTCATCGCCATGTATGCGGCCAGGACTACGACGACTCTCCTCTTTCGCGAGCCTCCCGGTCTAAGCTGCTGGCGCTAGCGTCCTAATCCTCCTTCCCGGCCTCGGCCGCGCGCAGCACGCGCAGGAAGTTGCCGCTCCAGATCTTCTGGATGTCCTCTTCGCTGTAGCCGCGCGCGAGGAGCTCGGCGGTGACGTTGAGCGCTTGGCTCGCGTCCACGAAATCGCCCAGGCCGCCGCCGTGGTTGAAGTCGTTGCCGATGCCGACATGGTCGACGCCGATGCGACCCACCACGTAGTCGAGGTGGTTCACGAGGTCTTTGACACTGCCGGGGCCGAGGATGTCGCGCACCGAGTTGATGTAGGTCGACTGGACCTCGGGATCGTCGATCTCCCAGTAGAGCTCGAAGGGGTAGTCGTAGTCGAGCGGGATGCCGGCCACCGCTCGCGCCTCGCGGATTCTGGTGTCGAGCTCTTCGCTGTTCGAGTCGAAGAGGTAGCCGATGAACGCGGCCACGTGCACGACGCCACCGGCGGCGCCGATGGCGTCGATCTCTTCGTCGGTGAGGTTGCGGCGGACGTTGGTGAGCGCCTTCACGTTGGAGTGGCTCGCGATCACGGGAGTGGCCGACAGCTCGATCGCCTGGAGCGTGGCGTTCTTCGAGAGCTGGGACACGTCCACCACGCCGCCGAGCGCGTTCACGCGCTCCACGAAGGCGCGGCCGAGGTCGGACAGTCCGCCGTGCTCCTCCTCGACCTCGTACTCTCCCGTCTCGCCGATGAAGACCGGCCGCGAGGAGTCGGCGAAGTCGTTGTGCCCCATGTGCGTCATGGCGAAGACGCGCGCCCCCTGCTCGTAGAACTGGTCGAGCCCCGCCGGATCGGTGCCGAGAATCCGCGCGTTCTGAAAGCCCACGAGGAAGGCCGTCTTGCCGTCGGCGTGCGCCGCCTCGAGCTCGTCGGCCGTGCGGGCGACCACCGCGTCGTTGGCCGGGTCGGACGCGATCTGGTGGATCGCCGCGAGCTCGGCGTTGGCGGTGGCGCGCGCTTCGGCGAAGCCATTCGCGTCGCGAGGGCCAGGGCCCACGGCGACGGCGAGCACCACGGCGTCCATGCCGCCCGCCTGCATCTTGTCCGGTGCCACCTCGGAGCGGCCGTCAGCACCGACGTAGCGCGACTCCTGGCCCGGAATCTCGGCGTCGGCGTGGGCGTCGAGCACGAGAGCTGTGGCGTGGACCGAGCGGGCCTGCTCGAGGAGGGCTTCCGGCGAAGCGTCCGTCGTGTCCTCCCCAGCGTCTTCGGCGGGAGTGCACGCGAGGGCCAGCACGAGACACGCGAGGGCGAGCGCTGTCAGAGCTCCGGACCAGGAAACGGTCTTCGTTCGCGTTGCTTGGCCTTGCTGCATCGTCTTTCCTTTCGCGCTTTTTGGGCCCATTTGCACGACTCTTCTCATTCGGAGCCTTCGCTCGGGTCGGAGGCCTCGGCTTCCGTGTCCTTGAACCACACCTCGACCGGGCCGTTCATCTTGAGCGTCATGGGGCGCCCCTTGCGGTCGACCGACTTGCCCGCCTGCACGCGGATCCAGCCTTCGGAGATGCTGTACTCGACGACGTTGTTGCGCTCGACGCCCTTGTACTTGATGCCGATGCCCCGCTGCAGCAGGTCGCCGTCGAAGTACTTGCTCGAGGGGTCGATCGAGAGGCGATCGGGGGGTGCCGCGCTTTTCGTAGGCTCGCTCGGAGCCTCGGATTCGGGGGTCGGGTCGTCCTGCGGCGTCTCTTCGTTCTCGTTCATGGCGCGATCCTGTCATGCCGGCATCGGGCCGAGGGCGTACACTCGGTGGATCGTCCAAAGAGGAGAACGAAGATGAAACGTCATCCGATCTGGGGCTGGCTTGCCGCCTCCGCGGCCGTCTGGAGCGTCGCGTGTGCAGATGCCGGCTCGAGCCGCTTCGACACCACGATTCGTTGGACCAGCTACGGCATTCCGCACGTGCAGGCCGAAGACTGGGGCAGCCTGGGCTACGGCTTCGCCTATGCGACGGCCACCGATGCCGTGTGCGTGATCGCCAAAGACGTCGCCATGGTGAACGGCGAGCTCTCCAGGCACTTCGGCCCTGGCGACGGCAATCTCGAGAGTGACGTGTTTCACAGGGCCGTGCTCACCACCCAGAAGCTCGCCGACTATGCCGCGGCCCAGACCGAGCGCGCGCAGGAGTTCGCGGACGGCTACGTGGCCGGCTACAACCGGTACCTGGCCGACCATCGGGCGGAGCTGCCAGCGAGCTGCGCCGGGGCGGCCTGGGTGGAGGAGATCACCTCGGACGACGTCTCCCGCCTCGCCATCGGCGTGGGCATCCGCTACGGGCTCGGGCGCTTCCAGAAGGAGATCGCCAACGCCTCGGCCGCACAGGAGGAGACGCGCGTCTCCGACACCGCGTGGGACCTGCCGGAAGGTATCGGCAGCAACGCGGTTGCGGTCGGACGAGGCCTGAGCGCCTCGGGGCGTGGCATTTTGCTCGGCAACCCGCACTACCCGTGGCACGGCTCGTCGCGCTTCCATCTCATCCACACCACGATTCCGGGTGAGGTCGACGTCATGGGCACCAGCCTGCTCAACACGAGCCGCGTGAGCATCGGCTTCAACCGCGACATCGCGTGGACCCACACCGTCTCCACCGCGCTGCGCTCCACCGTGTACCGGCTCGAGCTCGATCCGGACGACCCGACCCGCTACGTCTACGACGGCGAGGCACGCAGCCTCGAGCCGCGCGAGGTCTCCGTGGAGGTGCAGGGAGACGCCGGCGGCGCCGAAATGCAGACGCACACGGTGTACTTCAGCCACTTCGGTCCGGTGTTCGAGAACGAGCAGCTGCCATGGACCAGCGAGCACGCCTACACGCTGCGCGACGCCGTGGTCGACAACTACTACTCGTCCGACACCTACGCTGCGCTCAACCGGGCGACGTCGGTGGAGGACATCGAGGAGGCGATCAGCCGCCAGGGCGTCTTCTGGGTCAACACGATCGCCGCGGACCGGAGCGGGAACGCCTTCTACGCCGACATCAGCGGCACGCCGAACGTCGACGCCGAGCTGCTCGAGCGCTGCCGCATCGAGGTGGACGGGGTGCCCGGTCGCATCGTGACCCTCGACGGCTCGACGAGCGACTGCGAGTGGAAGAACACAGGCCGCTCGCGGGTGCCGGGCGCTCTGCCGCCGGACGAGATGCCCCGCATGGTGCGCGACGACTACGTCACCAACTCGAACGACAGCTACTGGCTGTCGAATCCGAGCGCTCCGCTCGAGGGCTACTCGCCGATCATCGGCCCGGAGCGCACGGCGCGGTCGCTGCGCACGCGGGCGGGCCTGGTGTTCATGAAGGAGATGATCGACAGCGGGGAGAAGATCACGCCGGACGACGTGCAGCACATGCTCTTCAGTCACCGGAACTACGGTGCCGAGCTGCTCCTCGACGACGTTCTCGCGGTGTGCGGCCCGCCGAAGATCCAGCCGGCCTGTGACGCCCTCGCCGCGTGGGACCGCACCATGACTCCGGAGTCGCGCGGCGGGCACCTCTGGCGCGAGCTGTGGGATCGCGCCCGCAGGATCGAAGGCCTCTACGCCGTGCCGTTCGATGCGAGCGACCCGGTCCACACGCCGCGGGGCATCAACTCGAAGGACGCGCGCGTCCGCCGGGAGCTCGTGGCGGCGCTCGAAGAGGCCACCGACGTTCTCGCCGAAGCAGACATCGCGCTCGATGCGCCGCTCGGCGACGTGCAGTACGCGGAGCGACTGGGCGAGCGTATTCCCATTCCGGGAGGCGAAGGTTGGGCTGGCATGTTCAGCATGATCGTCAGCCGGCTCGACCCGGAGCGGGGCTACAACCCCATCGTGCACGGCAACAGCTTCGTTCAGGTGATCAGCTGGGACGAGGACGGCAACCTCGACCCGCGGGCGATCCTCACGTATTCGCAGTCGCCGGAGCCGGAGTCGCCGCACTACAAGGATCAGACCGAGATCTACTCGAAGAGCGAGTGGATCCGCCTGCCGTTCACCGACGAGGAGATCGAAGCGGATCCGAATCTGCGCACCCTCAGGCTCCAGGGCTGACCCATTCCTGCCATGGGCCTGGGCGCCGCTGCGTGTGTGCGGCCGTCTGAGGTCGCGTACCAAGCGAGTATCGTAGGCGGACCGCCGCAACCACGGAGAACAAGATGGCGATCTCGGCCCTGAGCTATCTCGGAGTGCGCTCGGACAAGCTGGACGATTGGAGCGACTTCGCGTGCCAGCTGTTGGGCATGCAGCAGGTGGACCGCGGAGGGAAGAACCTCTCGCTTCGCATGGACGACCACAAGCAGCGCCTCGTGGTCTCCGACGAGCCGGGCGAGACCCTCGCCTTCATGGGCTGGGAGGTCGACGACGTGTCCGATCTCGAGGGTCTTGCCGCCGCCCTGGATGCAGCGGGCCACGCGGTGGAGTGGGGGAGCCAGGAGCTGGCCGACCGACGCTTCGTGGAGCGGCTGCTCGTGTGTCACGACCCCGACGGCAACCGCCTCGAGCTCGTCGCGAGCCCGATGCGTGCCACCGACCCTTTTGTTCCGGGGAGGTCGCACTCGGGCTTCAAGACGGGCGCGCTCGGCATGGGGCACGCGGTCCTGCACGTCACCGACGTGCCGAAACAGCTCGCGTTCTACCGCGATCTGCTCGGCTTTGGCGTGAGCGACTTCGGCAACATGCCGATTCCTCTCCACTTCATGCACGTCAACGGGCGACACCACAGCTTTGCCATGGTGGGAACGGGGCACTCCGGCTTCCATCACTTCATGGTGGAGTTCCAGTCGCTCGACGACGTCGGCCAGGGGTATGACCTCGCGCTCGCTGACGAGGAGCGCATCGCGCTCTCCCTCGGCCGCCACACGAACGACTTCATGACCTCGTTCTACGCGCACTCGCCGTCCGGCTTCTTCGTGGAGAACGGCTGGGGTGGCCGAGTGATCGATCCCGCATCGTGGGAGCCGGTCGAGATGCACGACGGCCCGAGCCTGTGGGGTCACGACCCTCTGGGCCTCAATGCCGAGCAGCTGGCGAAGGCGCGGGAGCGGCGCATCGACGTCGCCGCGCGTGGCGTGCAGGCGCCGCCCGTGATCGACTGCCCGTGGCTCTTCCAGGAGCTACAGAAGTAGCGCCGTTCCCGGTTCGCTCGATCGAGCGGATCGCCGCCTTCGACCTTTCGGACCTCCGCCTCCTTGAACGAACCTCGAACCGACGGCAAGTCGTCTGGGCTCACGCGTCAGCTCGGACTCGTGGGCCTCGCCGCAACCGGCATCTGCGCCATGATGGGCGCAGGCATCAACATCGTGCCGTTTGCGCTCCAGCGCAACGTGCCCGACATCGGCCCGTGGGTGTTTCCGGCCTATCTGCTCGGCGCCGTGCCGGCGGTGCTCGCCGCCTTCTCGTACGCCATGCTGTCGTCGGCCATGCCCCGCGCGGGGGGCTCCTACGTGTGTGCGAGCCGCTCGCTCAGCCCGTACCTCGGCTTCGTGGCGAGCTTTTCCCACTGGCTGGGGTTGTGTATCGCGATCGGCGTCGTGTCGTACGTGACGGTGCCCTTCCTGCGCGACGTTGCCGTGCCGCTCGGTTGGGACGGTGTCGCGACCACCCTCGAGCAGGGCCCCGTGCGCGTGGCGCTGTCGCTCTTGTTCCTGTGGACGTTCACGCTCGTGAACGTGCGCGGGCTGCGCCTCTACACCCGCACTCTCCTGCCGATGATGTTCGTGATGTTCGCGCTGGGGAGCATCGTCATCGTGGCGGGCTTCTCGTTCGACCATGCCGACTTCGCAGCGGCGCTGCTCGAGAAGGAAGGGCGCGAGCTGCCACCCGTCCCGGACGCACCCCTGGTGCCCGGTGCCTTCCTGGCAGCGGCCGCGGTGCTCTTCTCGAGCTTCATCGGCTTCGACTCCATTGCGCAGGCCGGCGGCGAGGCACGCGACCCCCGGCAGCTGCCGCTCGCCATCGCCGTCGCCGTGCTCACCGTCGGTGGCTTCTACCTGGTGTTCGTCTCCGCCGTGTACGGGGCGGTGCCGTGGCACTTCATCGCGGCAGAGGCCGCCGTGCGCGACGTGACGGCGCCGGGGCTGCTCGGCTACCTCCTCCCGAATGGCTGGACAGTGGCCATCGTCGCGGGTGCAGCGCTGGCGCTCATCAACGACCTCCCCGCCATGATCCTGAGCGTGTCGCGCCTGATGTTCGCGTGGGCGGAAGACGGAGTGTTTCCTGGCGGCGTCGCACGGGTTCATCCGCGCTGGAACACACCCTGGGTGGCCATCGTCTCGAGCGCCTGCATGGCGTCGATCGGCATTCTGGGGAGCCACCTCGCCGGCGACTTCTTCCTCGGCGTGGACATTCTGGTCACCGCGATGCTCGTGAACTTCCTCCTGATGTGTCTGTCGGTGCTGGCGCTGCCGGGCCGGAACCCGGAGCTGGCCGCCCGCATCACCGTCTTCCGGTCGAGGCCGCTGCAGGTGACTCTTGCGAGCGCCGGCGCCGTGATGCTCACTCTCTTCCTCGCAATCCACACCTGGAAAGACCTCACCACCCCCGGCGTTCCCTGGTACCTGCGGTCGACCACGGTCTGGGTGCTCGTGATGGGTGGTGCCAGCCTGCTGTTCTGGCGCGAGGTCTCGCAGCTGCGCAAGCGCGGCGTCGACGTCGACGCGGTGTTCGCCAAGCTCCCCGAGAACTGAAGACCCCGAAGAGGACACTGTGATGGAACGAACGGAGCTGGCTCCGGGGCTCGAGATCTCCCGCGTGGTCACCGGCCTCTGGCAGATCGCCGACATGGAGCGCAGTGGTGAGACCCTCGACCCCACGGCTGCTGCGGCCGCCATGCGTCCGTACGTGGACGCTGGCCTGACGTCGTTCGACATGGCGGATCACTACGGTTCGGCCGAGGAGATCGTCGGTGCGTACGACCCGGCCGGCGGCGTGCCGATCCAGGCGTTCACCAAGTGGGTGCCACCCGCCGGCGCAGTGACCCGCAACGACGTGCGCGACGCCGTCGAGCGAGCTCTTCGCCGCCTGCGAACGGAGCGGCTCGACCTGCTGCAGTTTCACGCGTGGAGCTACGACGATCCCAGCTACCTCGATGGCCTCGTCTACCTCGACGAGCTCCGCCAAGAGGGCCTCATCGGTCATCTTGGTGTCACCAACTTCGACGCCGCCCATCTGCGGGTGGTGTGCGCGAGCGGGTTGCCGGTGGTGTCGAACCAGGTGTGCTTCTCGCTGCTGGACCGCAGGCCCCTCGGGCCCATGCGCGAGGTCTGCGAGGAGTACGGAGTGAAGCTGTTGGCCTACGGCACCCTCGCGGGGGGCCTGCTCACGGAGCGCTTCGTGGGCGCAGACGTTCGGGCTCCCGAGGCCCACGAGACCTGGTCGCAGATGAAGTACAGCCGCTTCGTCGACGCGGCGGGCGGTTGGGGCGCCTACCAGGAGCTCCTGCGCGTGATACACGCCACGGCGGAGCGACTCGGGGTGAGCATGGCGCAGGTGGCGACCCGGTGGGTTCTCGACCAGCCCGCGGTGGGCGCGGTGATCGTCGGAGCCCGCCTCGGGCAGAGCGAGCACATCGCCGAGACGCGGTCTCTGCACCAGGTGGTGCTCGACGACCAGGCCCATGCCGATCTTGCCGCGGCCGGTGAGGCGCTCGAGCCCATTCCCGGAGACTCGGGCGACGAGTATCGTCGGCCGCCGTTTCTCACCGCCTCCGGCGACCTGAGCCATCACGTGGACGAGATTCCCGTGCCTTACGTGCCCGTGGAGCGCTCGCGGCGCAGCCTGGTGTTGAGCGGTGTGCCCTGGGAGACGCTGGCGGGCTACAGCCGCGCGGTGCGTCAGGGTGACCAGATCCGCGTGTCGGGAACCACGGCGAGCCACGGCGACCGCCTCATCGGCGGCACCGATCCTGCGGCGCAGGCGCACTTCGTGCTCGACAAGATCGAAGGTGCCCTGCGGTCACTCGGCGGGCGGCTCGAGGACGTCGTGCGGACGCGGGTGTACGTGCAGAACCTCGACCAGTGGGAGCCGATCGCCCGCGCCCACGGGCAACGTTTCGGGGGCATTTTGCCCGCCAACACTCTCGTGCAGGCGGGCCTCATCGGGGACGAGTTCCTCGTGGAGATGGAGGCCGAGGCCGTGGTGGGGGAACGCGTCTGAGCCCGAGACGCAGGCCGCATCCCGCTCCGGCCGAGCTCCGCGAGTGCTCCGGCCCGGTGAGGGTCACGGGTCGTGTCCGCGAGACGGGAAACCCGCTGTGGGCCTCTGCGTATCCAAGGACATCTTTCCGACGGAGATCGATCGTTCGCGCCAGCCCGAGCTTCTTCGGGCGGGGGCGGACCTGAACGTGATGGCATCCGAAGACCGCACCCTCGAGGAGAAGCTTGCGACCGCCCTCGGCGAGCTGGCAGCCGCCCGGAGCGAGCTCGGGCAGGTGGAAGCCGATCGGGATCGTCTTTCGGCCGCTCTCGAGGAGACGCAAGCGAGACACCGGGAGGCGGACGCACGCATCCACGCCGATCTGGAGCTGGCGCGTGACATTCAGCAGGGCCTACTCCCGGCCGCCGAGCCGGAGTGGGAGGCACTCGACCTCCTCTGCTACTGCAAGCCTGCTTCGGAGATCGGCGGCGACTTCTACGCGTACCACGAGTCGAACAACGCCAAGGTGCTGCTCAACAAGTACGTCCTTGCGGTTGGCGACGTCTCGGGCAAAGGCGTATCCGCCGCCTTGCTCATGGCTACGGCCCTCTCCCGCTTCGATGCGTCGTTCGCGCGGCCGATCGGTGCTGCCGAGCGCCTGGCCCTCCTCGATCAGGCGCTCACGCCCTACACGAAGCCGCGCCGCCAGAACTGTGCGCTGTGCTGCGTGGAGATCGTCGGTGTGAACACCGTCCACCCGATGCTGCGGACCGCAAATGCCGGGTGTATCCCGCCTTTCGTGAAGTCGGTGGACGGCTCGGTGGAATGGGTCATGTCGGAGGGGCCGCCCCTGGGCTGCGGGCTCGGAGCGAAGTCGGGCTACGCCGAGATCTCGAAGCCCCTCGCCAAGGGAGATCTCGTCGTTCTGCTCAGCGACGGGGCGGTGGAGTGTCGCGACGAGAAGGGCGAGCTGTTCGGGTTCGAGCGCTTCGAAGAGGCGATCGCGACGGGCCCGGCAGACAGCGCGGAAGCTCTCCTGGAGCATCTCCGCATCGCTGTGGAGAGCTTCTGCTCCTCGTCCGGCGGCCTGCCGCACGACGACGTCACCCTGGTCGTCGCGCGGGTCTAGCTTTCGATGAACTCCTCGTAGGCGTCCTTCCAGTCGGGGTGCCAGCGGCTGAGGGCCGGACGGTTCTGGATGAGGTCGTCGGCGTTCCACTCCCGGGTGGCTTGGTGATGCCCTGCTTCGAGCCGGTGTTGATCACGGCGCCCGGCACTCCCTGCTCGAGCATGCGGGGCACGAACGCGTGGCAACCCTGCACGATGCCCCAGAGGTTCGTCTCGAGCGTCTGGCGACATTCGTCGAGGTTCTCCCACGACTTGCCCACCCGGAAGCCGGCCCCGGCGTTGTTCATGAGGCAGTGCACGGCGCCGAGCTCGTCGAACGCCCGATCGGCGAGCGCCTGGACGCTGGCCTCGTCGGACACGTCGCAGGTCTGCGTGAGCACCTGCGCGTCGCCTTCGGTCGCAAGCAGCTCACGGCGTGCCGCGTCGAGAGCGCTCTCGTCGCGATCCGCGACGAGGACGTTCATTCCGCCATCTCTGTACGCCTTGGCCGCTGCGAGGCCGATGCCGCTGGCCCCGCCGGTGACGACGGCCGTGTTTCCTGCGGTGATCCAATCGGTCATGGTGATCTCCTGGTTCGGGTTGCGCGCATCCTAGTCCGTGCGCTGGCGGTGGCGCCTTTTACACTGCACGAGATTGGCTGAG
Organism: Candidatus Multivoraceae bacterium; assembly: GCA_965223385.1. Classification (GTDB taxonomy): domain Bacteria; phylum Acidobacteriota; class Thermoanaerobaculia; order Multivoradales; family Multivoraceae; genus JBCCLJ01. The sequence goes on from CBDCWR010000006.1 coordinate 734,213, forward strand.
ATCAGCCTCCCGCGTCGTGAACCTCGAAGGACCCCTTGCGAACGCTCCTCGGACGAAAGGCCTTGCCGTGCACTCGAACCGGAACCTCCTCTCGATCATCTGCCTCGCCGCGGCGCTCGCGTCCTGCGCTCCGCGCGCGTCGGAACCAGGCTCTGGGCTGGCCACCGTCGTGCCGAACGACAACCGCAGCTCCGCGGGCCAACTGCGAGGGGGAGTGCTCGAGCTCGACCTCGTCGCTTCGTTGGTGCGGTGGGAGGGGGAGGTGAGCAACCTGGGGGAGGGCGTCGCGGAGCCCGAGGTGATCGAAGTGCTCGCGTTCGCAGAAGAGGGCGAGGCGCCCAGGATTCCTGGCCCGATGCTGCGTGTTCCGCAGGGCACGGAGGTGCGCGTGCGCGTGCGCAACGACCTTCCGAAGACGCTGTCGATCGGCCTCCCGGGTACGTCCCTCCTCTACGAGGGCATCTCCTCGGTGGCGGAGGACACGCTGCGCGTGTACGGCCTCGAGGCGGGGAAGGCTGATGCGCCGCCACTCGAGGTAGCGCGCGGGGAGGTGGGTGAGCTGCGATACGTTGCCGACACCGCGGGCACCTTCTTCTACTGGGCGACTCCGTCCGATCGGCCGATCGAATCGTGGACCGGGGTCGATGCGGCGCTCGGCGGCGCGATCGTCGTCGATCCGCCGGGCACCACTCCAGACCCCGAGGAGCGGATCTTCGTGATCACGATGATCGACCAGCTCGTCGACGAAGCCAGCGACGTTCCGGGCGGCGACTACTTCCGCCGTGCGATCAACGGCCGGTCGTGGCCCGACACCGAGCGGCTCCATTACCGGGTCGGAGAGGCCGTCCGCTGGCGCTGGGTCAACGCCAGCTTCGAGTCCCACCCGATGCACCTGCACGGCTTTCACTACCGTCTTCTCAGCCGGGGTCGCTGGAACACCGAGACGGTCTTTCCGGAGGACGAGACGCCGCTGATCGTCACCGAGCACATGCAGCCGGGGAGCACGTTCCGGATGGAGTGGGTGCCGACCCGGCAAGGCAACTGGATCGTGCACTGCCACTTCACGGATCACGTCGTGCCCACGGTGGAGCGGTCGGCCGAGGAGCGGCAGCACGAGCACCACGACGCCGAGGTGCACGCGCTCAGGGCGATGGCCGGGCTCGTCGTCGGCGTGACCGTCGAAGAGCGACAGGAGGAGGTCTCGTCCGAGGAACCGGCGCAGAAGGTGCAGTTCGTCGCGTTGGAGGAGCCTGGCCCCGACGACACGGTGCGCCGCGGGTTTGGTGTGGCCCGCGAGGGGGAGCCGGAGCCCACCCAGATGGGTATTCCAGGCCCACCGCTCGTTCTCACGCGCGACGAGACCACCGAGATCGAGGTGGTCAACCGGCTCTCCGAGCCCACCACGATCCACTGGCATGGCATGGAGCTCGACAGCGTGTACGACGGCGTGGCGGGGTGGAGTCGCACCCGGTCGCGGGTGGCGCCTCTGCTTGCGCCAGGAGACCGCTTCCGCGTGCGAATGCGCCCGCCGCGCGCGGGCAGTTTCATGTACCACACGCACATGGACGAGACCGAGCAGCTCCTGCAGGGCATGACGGGGCCGCTCCTGGTTCTCGAGCCGGGCGAGCGCTTCGATCCGCGCACGGATCGAACCCTCCTGATCACGGGTCAGCCGGAGGGGAGCTACCCGATCTCGATCAATGGACGGTCCGAGGGCCTCGTGGAGGAGTTCGAGGCAGGGGTCACGGTCCGCCTCCGTCTCCTCCACATCACGAGTGGTGCGGAGATCGAAGGTGTCCTCGAGCGCGACGGCCGACCCGAGAGCTGGACGGCCCTCGCCAAAGATGGCGCCGACCTGCCCTCGGGTCTGCGCCGCGAGACGCCGGCGCACTTCGAGACCCACACCGGTGAGACCTACGACTACGCCTGGACGCCGACAATGCGGGGGGAGCACCTCCTCCGGCTGCGCTATCAGGGGTTCTTCTCCACCGAGACGTCGGAGGTGGTTGCAGTTTTCCTCGTGCGCTAGCGCGCGACGTTCGGTGCAGCGGTAGCATGACGTCTACCTCTCGACAGGAGACGACTCGGCCCAAGGGGGGGCCCGACGATGAGAGGGAAGGCGAGCCAAACGGGTGTGTTCGGCGTGCTCGTCGCCGGTGGCCTTCTGGTCATGGCGTTGACGGGCTGGTGGATCGGGTCTGTGCCCTCCCAGCCGCGGGACGAACCGACGGAATCCGAGATCGCTTCAGAGGGCGACCGGAGTGAGGTCTCCGATCCGAGCCCCGACGAGAGCGCGGATCAGTCCGAGCCCGTTTCTGAGCCTGCGCGTGCCGAGCCGGTCTCAGAGTCCACGGAGGACGACGTGGAGGCCACGGTCGGCGCTGGCGACCTTCACGTCGGCGCAGCCGCCGATGCGGTGGACTGCGGAGCGCTCGACGCGGAGATCGCGAGGCTTCGCCGGCAGCGCAAGGAAGGCGGCGGTCGATGGCGCGTCGGGGGCCAGAAGAGGCGCGCCCGCAGCGAGCTCACCCGGAAGATCAAGGCCAAGTCGGCGGAGAAGGACGCGTGCGAGCGACGCGCGGCGGCGAACGCGGCCTCGGGCGACCCGGGGGGCGAGGTGCGCTGCGTCAAAGGCCAGAAGAAGGGGCCCTGGCTCGCGATGAAATGCGCCGGTCGAATGGCCACGCAGAAGTGGAAGACCTGGACCCACGGGGCCCATAACGAGGTTCCCCTTCTCGCGTTCCTCCGCGGAGAGGGGCGAGGCGGGGGCCGCGGAGTGGTCGTGGGCCCCGATCCGGAGTTCGACGTGCCGTCCTACGACGGAGACTGGGTCTGGCCCCTGGAGATGGGAACGGTCTCGTCGGAGTACGGGCGACGGCGGCGGAACTTCCACAAGGGAATCGACATCGGGGTGGAGCAGGGTGAAGTGGTGCTCGCCTCGGCCCCGGGCCGGGTGATCTACGCCGACAATCGTCTGCGCGGCTACGGCCGAACCGTGATCTTGCAGCACGATCGCGACACCACGACCCTCTATGCCCACAACCGTTCCCTGAGGGTGAGTGTGGGCGACTGGGTGACCCAGGGGCAGGTCATCGCCCTCTCGGGCAACACGGGCAACTCCACCGGCCCCCACCTGCACTTCGAGCTCCGCGACGGCGCGACCGCGCGCAACCCGAGGTCCGTTCTCCACCCGACTCCCATGTTCCCCGGCCCGGAATGACGACATGAGCACCTACGACCCCGACGAGAAGACCGTCCGAATGTCCGCGGGAGCCGATGACGACGCCGTGAAGTTCTCCTATTCGGCCGGCACCATGGTGACCACTCGGAGGCTGCCGGCCTCCGATCAGCCCGCAGAGACGGGTGACGAGGAGGAGGTCTCCTACGAAGGCCGCTACAAGATCCTTCAGCCGATCGGCTCGGGCGGGATGGGGGAGGTCTACCTGGCCGAGCAGACCGAGCCCCTCCGCCGCACCGTGGCGCTGAAGCTCATTCGCGGCAGCGGAATGAACCAGGACGCAGTGGCACGCTTCGACGTGGAGCGCCAGGCCCTGGCTCTGATGGAGCATCCCTGTATCGCCAAGGTCTTCGACGCCGGGCTCCTCGAGGACGGCCGGCCGTTTTTTGCCATGGAGTTCGTGAACGGCGAGCCGATCACCGAGTTCTGTGATCGTCGCAAGCTCCCCGCGCGCGAGAGGCTGGAGTTGTTCTGCATGGTGTGCGAAGCCGTCCAGCACGCGCACCACAAGGCTGTGCTGCACCGAGACCTGAAGCCGCAGAACGTGCTCGTGACCGTGGCCGAGAGCAGACCGGTTCCGAAGGTCATCGATTTTGGGGTCGCCAAGGCCTTGGCGCTGCCGCTCACCGAGCGGACCCACGCCACGCAGTTTGGTGCGGTCCTCGGCACACCCGCCTACATGAGCCCCGAGCAGGCCGAGTCGGGAGGCGTCGGGGTGGACACCCGGACCGATGTCTACGCGCTGGGGGTCCTGCTGTACGAGCTGCTCGTCGGCGCGCTTCCCTTCGAGCCGCGCGAGGGTGGATTCGAGGCGTTTCGCCAGAGGATCGTGGACGAGGAGCCGCAGCGGCCCAGCACGCGGCTGACCTCGCTCCAGGATCGGGACGAGCTCGCGCTGCTTCGCGGCTCCGGTCCGCGGCGGCTGCACAAGGAGCTCCGCGGCGACCTCGACTGGATCGTCATGAAGGCGCTGGAGAAGGACCGCACGCGGCGCTATGGCTCGCCCTCGGAGTTTGCGACCGACATCCTCCGCTATCTCAACGACGAGCCCGTGAGCGCCTCGCCGCCGAGCCCGTCGTACCGCTTCGCCAAGTTCGTTCGGCGCAACAGGCTCCTCAGCGCAACCGTCGCCGCAGCGTGGCTCGTCGTGCTTCTCTTTGCGATGGTCATGGCACAGCAGAACCAGCGCGTCGCCCGCGAGGTCCTCCGCGTCGAAGAGCAGCGGGAGCGCGCGGAGGAAGGCGAGAGGCAGGCCGAGACCGCGATGTCGAAGTCGTCGCAGATGCTCGACTTCGTAGAGCTGGCCCTGAACGACCTGTTCACCGCCAACTGGGTGGAGAACGACCCGCTGCAGCGGATCCGCGACATCGAGAGCACGCTGCAGCGGCTGCGACAGGACGCGGAGCGACTCTTCGAGCCCGGGTCCGAGGAGCTGGACCGCATCGTGCGTCTCCTGGACGGTCTGACCGACTCTCGGGAGCTCGAGGTGCAGACGGCGCTGCGCGCATGGCGCACCGCGTGGGAAGAGCTCGACACGAGGGCGATCCGGCGGCTCGACCAGAGCTTGGAGATGGGCCGCCTGCGTCTGGGCCGGGTCCGGTCCGGCAGCGTCGACGTCGGCGTATGTGCCATCTCCTTCGCTGGAGGGGACGCCTTCGCGGAGTGCTCCGGCGTGCGCCGCATCGAGCTCGGTGGTGGGCGCATCGAGGAGACTCCGTTCGACCGCGTGCGCCTGGTCCGGAACGACCGGGCCGAGTGGGTCGTGCAGGAGCTCCGCTAGCTCTCGGCGTTCGGTCGGCGCCCCGGAAGACGTCTTCCCCACGTGGCCGCGGAATGCGCCGCGCCACCGAAGGGAGCGAAGTGATGAGAATTCGAGAGACCGTCGGTTGGACCGTCTGGCTGGTCGCCGTGGCCTGGTCGGCCTGGGTGCTCTACGGGCCGGAAGGAAAAGAAGTGGAGTCGGCGGAAGCCGCCACGACCTTCGAGCTCAGGGCGAGCGTGTGAGCTCGACCACGTCTTCGACCGGCAACCGGTCGCGGCCCTCGAGACCTGCTCGAAGTTGCAGCAGAGGCCTGCTGTCCGGCGCGGTCGCCAGCAGCTGCAGTGCGATCTGGGTCAGCGCGTAGGCGTCTTCGCCCGGCGTCTTCGGTGGCGCGGTTCCTCCGCGCAGCTCCGGAGCGAGGAGAGACGTCCGTTCCATGCCGAAGCCCAGCGTCTGTACGAGATCCGCTCCCGGAGGTCCGGCGAGGTGCTCCACGGCCCGGCAGCCCATCGGCACCAGCTTCGGACCCTCTCGGGTGAGCAGCACGCTCGCGGGTTTGAGGTCGCCGTGCACGACGCCCGCCCCGTGCAGCGCGAGGAGTGCGCGCCCGATGGAGCCCACGGTGGACACCACAGACCCTGCGAGGTCGCCGCGGGCGAGGGCGTCGTCGAGAGTGGCGCTCGCACCGGCTCCGGGAGCGCTACACAGCTCCATGGCACAGAGCGCCAGACCCTCGGCCTGATGGAAGCCGAGCAGGGGAACGAGATCGGGGCAGTCGACCCTCGCGATCACCTCGGCCTCGTGACGCCACTCGGCGAGGCGTTTTGGGTCGTCGGTCAGGTAGCGGGGGAGCACCTTTGCGGCGACCCGGCCGCCGGTCTCCGAATCGAGGCTCGCGTACACCTCGCTCCTGGCGCCGCGGCCGATGCACTGCAGCAGGCGGAAGCGCCCGACGCTCCTCCCCGTCATGTCCTTGGTGGCCACCCCGAACGACGAGTCGAGCTCGTGGTAGCGGCGCACCAGGAGACGGAGGGGCTCCAGCAGGTGGGGATGGGCGCGGCAGTAGTCTGCAGGGTCCGGTGGCAGCCCGTGCGTGAGGTGGTCTTCGACGTAGCGCTCGAAGAGCGCCTCCACGTCGGTCAAGCCGAGCTCCCGAGGAGATCCTGATCTGCGAGCACCTTCGTGAGTGCGGCCATGGCGCGCCCCACCAGCATGCGGGCGGCGTCCGGGCTCTTCGAGGTTCGCTCCGCGATCTCGGCAAAGGTGAGCTCTTCGACCTTGCGCATCAGCAGCACGTCGCGATGTTCCGGCTTCAGCTGCGCGAGCGCCTCCTCGAGCTGCTGGGTCCTCTGCTGGACGTAGATCAGCGACGTCTGACTCCGGATGTGGTCGCGAATCTCGTGGTGCTCGTCTTCGAGGGGTACGGCGCGCTGCGCGTCGCGCTTGCCGCGACGGTGGTAGCGGGCCTGATCCACGGCCTCGTGACTCGCGATCTGTGCGAGCCATCCCATCATGGTGGTCTTCCCCGAGCCTTCGAAGTCTTCGATGCGGTCCATCGCCTTGATGAAGGTCTCCTGGACCACGTCGTCGACCTCGATCCGCCCGCCCATCCCCCGTCCGACCTTGAATCGGACGAAGGCGTTCAGCCGGGGTCCGAAGTCGTCGAGGAGCGTGCCGAGGGCGTCGAGACTCCCGTCTCGGGCCTGACGGATCAGGCTCCTCGCCTTGGCGTCGTCCATCGGGTGCGTTTCCCCCTGCGTCGGTTCCGGTGCTGGGGCCAGATTCTATGAAGCTGTTCGTTCGGTTTGCTCCGGAGTTCTCGTCTACCCCATACAGCACGACGATTCGGCTCCGGATCGTCACCCAACGCAACGAACCAGAAAAGGAAGACGTCATGCTCCGATCCCACCTCATCCTCGTTTCTCTCTCGATCGCCCTCGCCGCCTGCGCTGCGAGCCCCATCCAGGCGGACGAGGTCCGCGACACCGTCCGCTTCGAGCTGAACGAATGGCACGAGATCGAAGAGGAGTTTGGCCCGGTCACCGTGCATCGCATCCGGGTGCGCGAGATGCGGGCTGGCCTGAAGTCGCGGATCTTCCGGCCCGGCAGGTCGTCCGGAAACAACACCGACGTGCGCGTGGAGATCGAATACACCAACGCTGACGATCACGACTACGAGGCCGACCTTTCCGTGCACTGGCTCGATGCCGACGGCAACATCATCGACGGCATCGTGGCCGAGGAGGACTTCGACGAGCACGAGGCACGGGAGACGACCTCGAATACGTTCTCGACCCTGCGCTACGGCCTCGAGATGGCAGACACCCTGGAGTTCGAGGTGCGCTGGTAAGGCTCGCCTCGCCTCCTCCGACGGCGTCGTCGGACCCCGCCTCGACTCGGCGCGGAAACAGCTCGGCCCAGCTCGCGGCCCCTCCAGCAGGAGGGGCTGCTGTCGTTTGTGCAGGGCCGCAGGCCGGGCGGCCGATCGTGATTGCGATATGTTGGTGGGCACAACAAAAGGACAGATGGAGGCTTTTGCCATGAGTCGCAATGCACGACGAGCCGTGCAGGTCACAGCAGGCCTGGCGTTGGTCCTCGGCGTGTCGCTGGCGCTCCACGCCCACCACGCCTTCTCCTCGGAGTTCGACGCCAACAAGCCGTTCACGGTGAAGGGCACCGTGGTCAAGGTGGAATGGGTCAACCCCCACTGCTGGATCCACATCGACGTTCCCCAGGAAGACGGGACTGTCGTGGCCTGGATGATGGAGGGCGGAACACCGAACTCGCTGCTGCGCCGCGGCATCACCCGCACGATCCTCCAGCCGGGCTTCGAGGTGGTGGTTCGCGGCTACCAGAGCAAAGACCCGGACTGCGAGCCGAAGTGCAGAGGCTCAGGGCGCGACATCACCTTCGCGGACGGTCAGAAGCTCTTCATGGGATCGTCGGGCACGGGTGCGCCGCGTGACGGCGCCGATCCCACCGAAGGCGGCGGCGACAAGAAGCTGCCCGAGGGGCGCTAGATCATGAGTCGCCTTCACTTCATTGCGCTGTTCGGGGCGTGTGCGCTCCTGCTCGCCGCGGCTCCCTCCCTGGCGGCGGAGTCAGCGGAGCCTGCCGCCGCTGCGGTGGTGGAAGACGCCACGCTACCGGACTTCAACGGCCTGTGGCAGGCGGTCGGGAACGCCCACTGGAACCTCGAAGGAGGCCACGCGACCAAAGGGCCGGCCACCATCGTGCTCGGGGCCCTGGGTGGGATCCCGGCGGGGCGGAGCTACGTGGTCGGCGGCACGATCCCGTACACCGAGGAGGCGGCCAAGAAGCGCGAGGAGTATCGCGCGGAGTGGAACCTCTGGGACCCGGCGGTGAAGTGCTTCATTCCGGGTTTTCCGCGGCAGACCTACATGCCGCTGCCCTTCTCGATCGTGCAGTCGGACAAGAAGATCTTCATGGCCTACGAGTGGGGCGGCAACAGTCGCATCATCCATCTCGATCGCCCGGGGACCATGGCCGACCTTCCGTCCTGGATGGGCTACTCCCTCGGCAAGTGGGACGGCGAGACGCTGGTGGTGGAGATCACCGACCAGATGGCCGACACCTGGTTCGATGCGACGGGCACGTGGCACAGCGATCAGCTGAAGGTCACGGAGCGCTACACGCCGATGGGCCCGAACCACATCCAGTACGAGGCGACGATCGAGGACCCGCAGGTCTTCACCCGGCCGTGGACCATCCAGCTGCCGCTCTACCGGATGATGGACGAGGAGCCGCGGCTGCTCGAGTACAAGTGCGTGCCGTTCGCGGAAGATGCGATGTACGGGCATCTCCGCAAGGGCGCCGACAGAAACCAACCCATCCTCAAAAACCTCTTCTGATGAGGACGGTGATGGTTATCACCGACCTCATCAGAGTGTCGATGCTCCGTCCCTCCGGGACTCCGCGCGCCAAGCTCGCGTTCGCTCGCGGCACTTGGCACGGAGCGTTGGCAGTCGGAATCACCGACCTCATCAGAGTGTCGATGCTCCGTCCCTCCGGGACTCTTGAGGCCTGTTCGCTCGCGCTCACAGGTCTCGGCGCTCACTCGGGCAGTCAGCTTCGCTGTCTGACCGAGAGTACCGCGACCAAGCTCGCGTTCGCTCGCGGCACTTGGCGCGGAACAGTGCACGATCGAAGAAACACCTGATGAAGGCAGACGAACAAGGAGTTGACCATGGCGAAGAAGAGGTCGACACTCGTGATTCTCATTGCGCTGCTCGCACTTGCGAGTAGCTCCGTCTCCGGCGCCGAGCCGCCGCGCAAGCCCTGGGGAAAACCGAGCCTCGAAGGCACGTGGGACTTCAAGAACGCGACGCCGCTCAACCGCCCCGAGCGTTGGAAGGACAAGGAGTTCCTCACCCAGGAGGAGGCGATTGCGTTCCAGGAGGCGATCCTCGAAGGCCGCGCCAAGGCCGCGGAGACCGAGGGTGAGGTGCGCGAAGGGCTCGAGGGCCAGGCCGACGTGGATGTCGGCTACAACTCGGGCTTTCTCGAGCTGGCCACGCGCCTCGACGGCAGCATGCGCACGTCACTCATCGTGGACCCGCCGAACGGTCGTATGCCCCCGATGAAGCCGGAGGCGCGCGAGCGCAACAAGCCGTACGTCGACATGCAGGGCATGTCGCCGGACGGCCCCGAGATGCGCAGCCTGACCGACCGCTGCATCATCGGCTTCAACAACAATCCGATGCGCTCCGGCGCCTACAACAACATCATGCAGATCGTGCAGTCGGAGAGCCTCGTCGCGATTCACGTCGAGATGGTGAACGACCACCGCGTCATTCCCACGGACGGCAGCGGCAGCGTTCCGGCCGGGTCGCAGTTCTTCAAGGGCTTTTCGAAGGGCGAGTGGGAGGGCGACACGTTCGTCGTGACCACGACCAACTTCAAGCCCTTCGCGTCGCCGCACGGCACCGACGGCGACACCGTGGTCTTCACGGAGCGCTTCACTCGCCTCGACGAGGACACGCTCCAGTACGAGTACACGATCGAAGATCCGAACACCTACGATCGGCCGTTCACGGCGCGGCAGCAGTTCCGCCGCACCGACGACGACGTCTTCGAGTACGCGTGTCACGAAGGCAACTACTCGATGCCGCTCGTGCTCAAGGCGGCGCGGAAGCTCGAGGAGCAGGGTGGCGACGACGCCAACTGGATGCCCAGCTGGCACAAGCGCGCCCGCGGCCAGAACTAGCGCTTCGAGGCGGCGGACGGCAGCTGTGAGTCTTCACGGCCGTCGCTCCGCCGCGTTCTCGTTCGTCGGCCGGTGCTCGCGCCGCGCCGCAGTTCTGCTGCTCCTGCTCGGCGCCGCCGGTCCCGCCGCAGGCTCGGAGAGCGGGTTTCGCTTCGTCGACGTGACCGAGGCGTTGGGGGTCGACTTCGTGCACTCCCTCCCTCCGTCGGTCGGACGCCGGTTGCCGGAGATCATGGGATCGGGCCTGGCGGTCTTCGACGCCAACGGCGATGGGCGCTTGGATCTGCTTTTTGCAGGCGGCCCGCCGATCGGCGCGCGCCTCTTCGTGCGGACGAAAGGTGGGACCTTCCGGGACGAGACTGCCAACGCCGGGCTCGCCTCTCGAGGGCAGGGAATGGGCGTTGCTCTCGGCGACATCGACGGCGATGGCGACCTGGACGTCTACCTGACCCACGTCGGGCGAGACCAGCTGTTCAGAAACGACCGGGGCCACTTCGTCGACATCACCGACGTCGCGGGGATCGAAGGAGCGACGTGGTCCACGTCGGCGGCCTTCTGCGACGTCGATGGCGACGCGAGGCTCGATCTCTTCGTGGCCAGCTACGTCGATCCGAGCTCGTACGGGCGGTGCACGACGGCGGCGGGTGTCCCCGACTACTGCCCGCCGAACGTGTTTCAGCCGGTCGCGGATCGCCTGCTGCGGAACCTCGGTGACGGCCGCTTCGAGGACGTGAGCGAAGAGAGCGGAATCGGGCAGCTGCGGGCGCCCGGGCTCGGCGTCGTGTGCACCGACCTCACCGGCGACTCCCTCGCCGAAGTCCTCGTGGCCAACGACGGAGCTCCGAATCACCTCTGGGTGAACCGGGGCCTCTTGCGCTTCGACGAGACCGCAATCGAACGTGGCGTCGCGACAAATCTGTTCGGTGAAGCAGAGGCCGGAATGGGCGTCGCGCTCGGAGACGTCGACGGTGACTCTCTCCAGGACCTCTTTCTGACGCACGTCGATCGCGAGTCGAACACCCTCTACCTGGACCAGGGGCAGGGGCTGATGGTCGACGCGACGGCGAGGTCGGGGCTCGGGGTGGTCAGTGTTCCGCTCACCGGCTTCGGAGCGGAGCTCTTCGACGCGGACCTCGATGGCGATCTGGATGTGGCCGTGGCGAACGGGCGTGTCCGGCGGCCGCCGCGCGCGGCCGACCCCGAGGCGGGGTTCACAGAGACGTACGGCGAGCCGAACCTCCTGGCGCGCAACGACGGTCGAGGAGTGTTCACCGAGGCCTGCGGTGCGGCGAGCTCGCCCGAGTTCTGTTCAGACCGGGGGGTTGGTCGCGGGCTCGTGGCCGCCGACCTCGACCGCGACGGCGATCTCGATCTCGTGGTCGCGAACGCCAACGGTCGGGCCCGCGTCTTCGACAATCAAACGCCGACTCGGGGAGGGTGGCTCACCGTGCGCGCTCTGGACGGTGGCCGCGATGCCGTGGGAGCGGAGGTTCTGCTGCGGGTGGGCGACACGTGGCAGGTCCGGTCGGTCCACCACGCGCGGGGGTACCTCTCGAGTGCCGAGGCGGCGGTGCACTTCGGCCTCGAGCCGGGTGCCGCGCCGGCCGAGGTCCGGGTGAACTGGCCCCGCGGCGGCGAGGAGTCGTTTGGGGTCCCGGCGCACGGTCGCCACGTCGTCCTGGTCCGAGCCACAGGGCGGACACCGTGAACTGGCACTTCGTTCCGGGAGTCTCCGCGGTGCTCTGCGGTCTGGTCGTGGCTTCGTCGCCGATGGGCGCCGGCGAGACCGTTGCGGGTCGCGGGGCATTCGAGGCGCGCCTCGAGGTGGCCCGAGAGGTGGTTTCCGAGTCGCCCGCGGACCCCCGGGCGTGGGGGGAGCTGGGCATGGTGCTGCACGTCCACGGGCTCGAAGCGGAGGCCGTGGCGGCGTACACGCGGGCGATGCAGCTTGCCCCCGACGACGCCCGGTGGCCCGAGCTTGCGGCGCGTGCGAGCCCGGACCCGGACCGGTCGCTCCAGCTGCTCGAGAGAGCCCACGCTCTCGATCCCGAGGCCGAGGCGGTGGCTCTGGAGCTCCTCGACCGCGCAGTTCGAGAGGGCCGGGTCGCTCGCGCGGAGGGTCTCCTGAACCGGACTCCCCTGGCCGACGCGACCGACCCGCAGGTGTACGAGTACGTGCAGCTCGCCCAGGCGCGGCTTGCGATGTCGCGCGGAGATGCTGCAGCTGTCCTCGACCGAATGAAGCCTCTGGCCGCCTCCGGTTCCCAGAACGCCGACGTACACCGCCTCCTGGCGCAGGCCCACCGCCTCAGGGGAGAAGCCGACGAGGCGCGAGAGGCTGCCTGGCGAGCTCGGTCCTACGGCTCGGGCCTGCGCCGCACCAGCGGCGCAGTCCGGCAGATGTGGGCGCGGGCCGCGAGCGGAAGTGCCCTGCTCGAGGTCGGGCGGCGCCTCCTCGCGCTGGGAGACGCCGCCGCGGCGAGGGTGATGTTCGAGGAGGCGCTGCGCCTCGACCCGCAGAGCGAGGCGCGTGTCGATCTGGGACACCTTCTCCTGGACTCCGGCGCACCCGAGGGTGCACTCGCCCAGTTCGAAGAGGCCCGTCGCCAGGGTCACTCCGCCGACGCGACGCGGGGGGCGACCCGCGCGCTGCTCGCGCTCGGCCGTTTGGACGAGGCTGCGCGGCGGGCCGAAAGCTCCCTCGGTGAAACGCCCCGTGCGGCTGCACACGAGCTCCTGGGCAAGGTCGAAGCGCAGCGGAGCCGCCCGGTCGCGGCGGCGCAGCACTTCGAGCTCTCCCTCGGACTCGATCCCACGCGCTTTCGTCTGCTGGAAGACCTGGCCGCGGTGCGGGAGGCGGCGGGGGATCCGGCCGCGGCTCGCCTGGCGCGGCGCAAGCTCGCGCGCCTCGCGGTGCGTGACGCCGACAACCTCCGCGCGCTCGCCTGGCTCGACGTGACGCTCGGCGATCTCGAGGCCGCGCGCGAGACCTTTCGGGGTGTGGTCGACCTGCGCCCGGACGACAGCGCTGCAAGGTTCAACCTGGCGATGCTGCTGGCAGGTGCGGCAGCAGGAGAGGCACTCGGCGAGGAGGCTGTGGAGCTCGCGCAGGAGCTCGTCCGGAGGAACCGTCGCGACCCCGAGGTCGTTGCGCTCCTGAGTCTCGCCTACGCCGCGGCGGGCCGGCACGACGAAAGCCGCCGTGCGGCGGAGAGGCTCCGTGCTCTGGCCGGGCGCGAGGCGTCGCTTGCGCGGCAGCTCGACCAAGAGCTTGCGGCGCTCGGACGCGGAGAGAGCCTCGGAGCTCCGCGCCTGCGTCGCCCCTCCTCGCACCCGAGTCTGCCGCGGCGGTAGGGTCGGCCCATGACGAAGAAGACGCTGACCGGCTACTGCGACCCCCTGAGCGCGCAGCCGGGTGAGACCGTGCGGTTCATGGTGAGCTGCGACACGCCGGGTGAGGTCAGTGTGGACCTCGTCCGGGTCGTCTGCGGCGACGATCGCGAGGAGGGGCTCGGGATCGTCGAAGAAGTGGTTGCTGGAGCCCTGCAGACGACGTTCGCGGGGCGTCCGCAGACCACGCACTGTGGCTCCTTCGGCGTGGTGCCCGACGTCTCTGCCTGGGGCTCGCCCAGCGGGCTGCGAATCGATGCGTGGGTCTGTCCGACCGCGCCGGGACGCACTCGCCAGACCATTCTGAGCGTCTGGCATCCGGACGAGAGGCGGGGTGTGGTCCTTGCGCTCGGCCCCGAGGGAACGCTCGAAGTGCGCGTCGACGACACGTTGCTCGACAGCGGTGTCGTGCTCGAGGCGCGGCGCTGGGCACATGTGGATGTCACCTTCGATCCTGCCGGCGGGGTCCGGTTGGAGGTCCGGCGCAGGTCGGTGAGCCCGGGCAACGACATGGCGGCGGGGCCGGAAGGGGTGCGCTGGGCAACGGAGATCGGTGGGGCCTCGGGTGTCCTTCTGCCTTCCACGGGTCCGCTCCTCCTCGCGGCCCGAGCCAAGAGGCTGGGTCCAGAGGGCCTGGCCGAGGCGCAGGATCACTTCAACGGCAAGATCGAGGCGCCCCGCGTGCGCTCTCTCGAGGGCGAGCTCCTGGCCGCGTGGGACTTCGGCCAGGAGATCCCGACGCACCGCATCGTCGACATCGGGCCTCACGGCCTCCATGGCACGCTTCGGCAGCTGCCGACCCGAGCCGTGACCGGTCGCACCTGGGACGGCTCCGTACATGCCTGGACACAGGATCCCTCGCAGTACGGCGCGATTCACTTTCACGACGACGATCTCTACGACGCCGGTTGGGAGGAGACCTTCTCTCTGACCGTCCCGGACGACCTGCCGAGTGGCATCTACGCGGCCAGGCTGAGCCACGGCGCGAGCGAGGACCGGATCACCTTCTTCGTCCGACCGAAGGCGGGACAGGCGAGCTCCGGGCTCGCGTTCCTCGTGCCCACCGCGTCCTACCTCGCGTACGCAAACTACCGCCTGCGCCTGGTCCCGAATCCGATCTTCGGCGACGGAGGTCCGAACGGTGCCAACGACGAGTACCTGCTGGAGCATCCCGAGCTCGGTGGCTCGCTCTACGACCGACACTCCGACTACAGCGGTGTGCACTTCTCGAGCCGGCTCCGGCCGATTCAGAACCTGAAGTCGGGCGGCAACCGCGCCTGGCAGTTCCCGGCCGACACGAACCTCGTGGCTTGGCTCCACCAGATCGGGCAGAGCTACGACGTGATCACCGACGAGGACCTGCATCGCGACGGTGCCGGGCTTCTCGAGCCCTACACCTGCGTGATCACCGGGACGCACCCCGAGTACTACTCCACCGAGATGCTCGACGCGATCGAGGGCTATACGTCCGCCGGCGGGCGCCTCATGTACATGGGCGGCAACGGCTTCTACTGGCGCATCGCCTTCAGCGACGATCACCCCGGCGCGATCGAGGTGCGCCGCGCGGAAGACGGCACCCGCGCCTGGATCGCCGAGCCCGGCGAGTACTACCACGCCTTCACGGGCGAGTACGGCGGCCTCTGGCGCCGCATCGGCCGGGCGCCCAACCTGCTCGTAGGGGTGGGCTTCGCGGCGCAGGGCTTCGACCGCTCGAGCCACTACCGGCGCGCGCCGGGTGCCGACGACCCGCGCGCCGCGTTCGTCTTCCGCGGTGTCGGGGACGAGATCCTCGGCAACTTCGGCTCCATTGGCGGCGGCGCAGCTGGAGAGGAGATCGACCGCTTCGACGCCCGGCTCGGCTCTCCGCCCCACGCCCTCGTGCTGGCGAGCTCCGAGGGGCACACCCAGGAGATGCTGCGCACGAAAGAGGAGCTCCTTTCGACGATCCCCTGGTTCCAGGACCCGAAGGTGCGCGCCGATCTCGTCTTCTTCGAGTGCCCGAACGGCGGCGCCGTGTTCTCCACCGGCTCCATCGCATGGTGTGGCAGCCTCGGGGAGAACGGCGGCGACAACAACATCGCCCGCACTACGGCAAACGTGCTCGAGCGCTTTCTCGACCCGCAGCCGTTCGTGGAACCGCAGTCTTCCGGGTAGCGCGGAATGCGCGATCACCACGGCCGTAGGAACGGAGGCCGGCAGGGTTCCGGACGGGTCTCCTCGGCGTCGGCAGCGATGCGTCACCTGGTCGAGCCGAAGGCCAGGGCGCCCCTCCCAGAGATCGAGCAGGAACACGTGGCGACCTCGGCCGTTGCCTCCGGGGCTCCGGATGTGCACGTCGTGAATGACACGGTCGGGTAGGCCAGCATCCTCCTGGAACATCCGGACAGCTTGAGCTTCTGACATTGCAATGCGGCGGACGATCACGATCTCCTTGCGCGGCAGCTTCGACCACTTCGAGCGGTCGCGCCTGCTGAGGGCCTGCGAGGCAGCTCTCCCCTCCAACAACTCGGCGGACTCCGAGCCTGGATGGAGAGGCAGATCGACGATTCCTCGCTTCAGCTGTCCCTGATGGAACAGTTGGAGCTCCAGGAGTGCCCGGTCGCCCACTTGCGTGGCGCGTGTGAGCTCCTGAATGTCGTAGCTCGTGGTCGTGCGTCTGGACTTCTGGAAGAGGTAGGTGGTGAAGCAGCCCGAGCTGGTGAGTGCCGCGACCGTCAGAATGCAGAGGGAGATTCGTCTCTTCATGGTGGGCCTCCTGGGTTGCGACGACGATTCGCAAGAGGCATGCCGCCGGAGATCGAGTGTCGACGACTCGAGAAACGGGGAGAAGGCCCAACGAGGTGCATCTCTTGCGAGGCGCTGCGCATGGGATGGTCACCACGCTGCGGTACCGTGTTCTCGAACGGCTCGACGCCTGATGTGGCAGTCTCGGTGCCAACGGAGACGACAGTGCCGGCGCCCGGATCAACGGACAACGTGCTCGCGCCCTCTCGACTCGGAGCCGTTCACGTTGTCTGAAGGCCGAGATCGCGACACGGAAGGGAGGCTCGGATGACGCGCTACCTGGTTCTCGCAGGCCTCATCGCCGCCGCACAGTTCGTGGTGGCCTCGCAAAGCTCGGCGCAGGCGTTCCAGAGGACGCCGGACGGCCGCCCCGACCTCTCCGGGACGTACGATGTCGCCACGCTGACGCCCTTCGAGCGTCCGGAGCGCTTCGGCACGAGGCGCGCGCTGACAGACGAGGAGGCCGAGGCGATCCGAAGCCAGGAGGCCGCACGTCTTCGGCTCCGCGCCACGCCGAGCGCGGCCGATCGAGAGGCTCCTCCCGAGGGTGGCGACGGCTCCGCTGGAGCGGCTGGCAACGTGGGCGGCTACAACACCTTCTGGATCGATCGCGGAGAAGGCAACTTCAAGATCAACGGCGAGTGGCGCACGTCGATCCTCATCGACCCACCCAACGGTCGACGGCCGGCGCTCTCCGCAGAAGGTCAGCGCCGTGCCGATCGGTTTGCCGCCTTTCGGCGCGAGAACAGCGGCACCGCGTGGTGGCTCGACATGGAGGTTGGTCCCTACGACGACATGGAGCTGCGTCCCCTGCAGGAGCGCTGTCTGCTGAGCCGGGCGCGCTCCGGACCTCCGATCACCTCGGGTCTCTACAACAATCTGAAGCGCGTCGTGCAGACCGAGACGCACGTCATGATCCTGGCCGAGCAGATCCACGACGCGCGCATCATTCGCATCGGCGGCGAGCTCGAGTCACCCGACCTCGGACGTTGGATGGGAGACTCAGTGGGGCGTTGGGAAGGGGACACCCTCGTCGTCGAGACGGCCAACTTCCGCGACGTACCCGGCGATCCTCGCGCGGTGCACACGGATCTTCGTGCGACGGAGCGTTGGACTCCGAACGAGGATGGGTCTCTGCTCTACCAGTTCACGATTCGCGACCCGAGCTATTCCGCGCCTTACTCGGGCGAGACGCTCTGGCCGCGGACCTCGGCCAGAGTGTTCGAGTACGCCTGTCACGAGGGGAACTACTCCTTCGGAGGCATCATGCGGGGAGCGCGCGTGCTCGAGCGGGATGCGGGGAGTGTCGGGGATCGATGATCGCAGTGGGGCGCGTGCTCGCGGCTCCGGCGGCTCGCGCGGTAGGATAGGTCCTCTTCCGCGAGGCGCTGCTTCGTTGCTCCACGACCTCGACCTTCAGGAGATCGCCATGAAACGTCACTCCATCCTGCTTGCGCTCGCCGTTCTTCTGCTGGCGTCGCCGCTGCTGTCTGCGTCGAACACGACAAAAGATGCCGGCACCGCCACATGGTCCGAGCACGTCGCTCCGATCCTGTTCAAGAACTGCTCGAGCTGCCACCGGCCGGGGCAGACGGCGCCGATGTCGCTGCTCACGTACAAAGAGGCGCGTCCGTGGGCCAAGTCGATCCGCAAGGTGACGGCCGACCGCACCATGCCCCCCTGGTTCGCCGACCCGCAGCACGGGGAGTTCGTCGAAGATCCGACCCTCACCGAGGACGAGATCGCGACGATCCAGCGGTGGGTGGACGCCGGGGCTCCGGCGGGTGACCTCGCCAAGGCGCCGGCGCCGCCGACCTACAGCTCCGAGTGGAAGCTGGGTGAGCCCGATGCGATCTTCACCGCGCCGGAGTACATCGTTCCGGACGAGGTCGAAGACCACTACAAGTGGCTTCAGGTGGAGAACCCGCTCGACGAGGATCGCTGGATCCGCGCCATCGAGGTGCACCCCGGCTTCATCGAGGTGGTGCACCACCAGCTCACGTATCTCGCGCCGCCCGATGCGACCCTCGAGACCCTCCAGAGCACTGCGGGTGCTCTCGACCGCGTGTTCGTCGGTGGCTGGGGCCCTGGTGTGGCGCCGCTCCAGTTTGCACCCGAGCACGGCATGCTGATGCCGGCCAACAGCACCATGTTCTTCCAGATGCACTACCACAAGACCCCGGGGCCCGGCACCGGCGGGCCCGATCAGACGAAGATTGGCCTCTACTTCTATGACGAGGAGCCGGAGAACGAGGTGACCACGCTCTGGCTGGTCGACCCGGCGCTCAACATCCCGCCGGGTGAGGCGAACTACGCATCGTCGTCGTCGTTCACCACGGAGCACGAGGCGATCCTCTTCGACTACACGCCGCACATGCATCTGCGCGGCAAGTCGATGAAGTTCACCGCGGAGTACCCGAACGGCGAGACCGAGGTTCTTCTGGACGTGCCGAAGTACGACTTCAACTGGCAGCTCACCTACACCCCGCGCGAGCCGAAGGTGCTGCCGGCTGGAACCACGATCAAGGTGGACGCGCGTTTCGACAACTCGGCCGACAACCCGGCGAATCCCGACCCCACGGCCACGATTCGTTTCGGCGAGAAGACCACCGACGAGATGATGGTGGGCTTCATCCACTACAGCTTCACGGACAAGGCCGCGCAGACCGACATGCCGACCTTCATCGTCCCGGATCGCATGAAGCAGCAGCTCGAGCAGATCCAGGAGTTCCGCAAGAAGCAGAAGGAAGCGAAGGCCGCCGAGGCGGCCGAGAGCGAGGCCGAGCGCTAGTCCGCCACCCTCGCCCACCTTCTCTCTTTCCGGCCTCAGTCCTCGCGCAGGGCTGAGGTCGGTTCGATTTGGAGCGCCCGAAGAGTGGGCAGGGTGCAGGCGAGCGCGGCGACGAGGGCGATCACGACGAGCCCCGTGCTGACGAGGCCCGCGAGGCCCCAGCCCGACAGCCCGAATCCCTGGCGTACGGCGCCGAAGGCGAGGGGCAGGCCGACGGCGGTGCCGGCGAGGAGCTGCCACGTCGTGCGCCGGAGCACGAGGAAGATGATCGCCGCCCGGGGCGCTCCGAGCGCTCCGCGCACACCGATCTCCCGCGTGCGTTGCGCCACGGTGAACGTGATCATCGCGAAGACGGCCGACGCTGCCAGCGCGACGAGAATTCCGACGAGCAGAAAGAGGCCTCCTGCAACCGCGGCCAGGAAGTACCAGTCGCGGGGCACCGTGCGGTGCAGCGGTTTGGGGTCGAGCAGCAGAGCCCTGGGCTCAACCTCCTGGAGGAGCTCCCGCAGGCGGGGAGCGAAGCCAGCAGGGTCGCCGAACGTGTGAACCGCCACGCGAAACGGCTGCAGCGTTCCCGGTGCGGCGGGGAGGTACACGCCTGGGTCGCCGTCCGGGCGGACGACGTTGAGGCCCAGCGCCGGCACGACACCCACGATCTCGTACCAGGGCGTCGGCTCGTCCAGCGAGCTCCAGCGCCTCGGCACGAACCGGATGCGGTGGCCCACCGCGCCCCGGCCCGCGAGGACGTGCTCCACGAAGAGCGTGTCCACGAGCACCGACGTGGCCGATTTCTCGAGATCTGCGCTGCCGAAGCTGCGACCCGAGAGGACGTTCTGCTCGAGAGCGTCGAAGTAGCCGAGGTCGACGCGGGAGGTGCGCACCCGATGCCAGGCGCGGAGCTCGTCGTCGCCCATCTCGTCACGGGCGTCTCCGGGTGGGTCGAGCTCGAGCCCCTCCACCTCGACGCGGCGCACAGGGTGATCCATGCGTGGCAGCGCAGAAGCTGCCGTGGCGGCCCGGACGCCCGGTTCTTCGGCGAGACGCTCGAGAAGGCGTCGATGCATGCGCGCCGAGGCTGCGTCGACACCTTTTGCGTCGGCCGACGCCGGAGGCGGAATGCGGATCTCGGCCGACAGCAGCTCGTGGGCGGGGAGAGGAACCGCGTCGCTGGCGCCCCATGCCTCGACGAGCCGATGGCTCATGCCTGCCGCCACCACGACGACGACCACCGCAATGGCGACGTCTGCGGCGATCAGGGCACCGGAAAGACGCCCGAAACGGGCCGCATGCCCGCCGCTTCCCGCGGAGCCGAGATGGCCCACGAGAGGCGCCTGCGTGATGCTCCATGCGGGCGCCACCCCCGCGATCATGGCGCTGAGGCCACCCAGCGCGAGGGTCCAGAGCACGACTCGGGTTGTCACTCCGAGGTCGAGCCAGTAGGGGAGCGTGGCTCCCGACTGCACGGCGAAGGCGAAGATCCGCCCCAGACTCCACTCGGCAAGAACGAGTCCGAGGCCGGCTGCAAAGGCCGTGAGCACGGCCGATTCGGCGAACATCTGGGTGATCACCCGCGCGCGACTTGCGCCGAGGGCGCTACGCACCGCAAGCTCCCGGGTACGGGTCGCCGCCCGCGCGAAGATCAGCATGGCGACGTTGGTGCAGGCCACCACGAGGAGAATCAGTCCGAGCACCTGGAAGGCGTAGAAGCCGGGCTCCGACTGCAGACCGCTGCGGCTGAGGTTGAGAAAACCCATCGGAAACGGCACGACCTCCGCGACCAGGTCGGTGTGGGTCTCGGGATACTCGGCCTGCAGCTGCTGCGAGATGGCGTCCAGCTCGGCCTGGGCCGTGGCGTCCGTGGCTCCGGGAGCGAGCCGTCCGAAGAGATGGAGCTCGCGGCCGGTCCCGGGCCGGGCGGCGGGCTGGTCGCGCATCGGCAGCCAGAGCCGTTGGCGCATGGGAAAGGCGAAGCCCCTCGGCAGCACGCCGATGACGGTGTGCGGCACGCCACCCACCCAGAGGGTGCGGTCCACGACGTCGGCGTCGCTGCCGAGATGTGACTGCCAGAGATCGTGTCCCACGAGCACGACGTGAGGAGAGCCGAGCACATGGTCTGTCGGGTCGAACGTGCGACCCAGGAGAGGCCTCGTGCCCAGGAGGTCGAATGCCGAAGCGGTGATCTCGGCGCCCGAGAACGACTCCCAGCGCGCCGCCCCGTCCGTGCTTGTCCCCCCGGTCGACGAGAAGCCCACGTTGTAGAGCGCCATCCGCGCCGCCCCGAGCGTCTCGAAGGAGGTCAGCTGGGCGCTCCAACGGTCGAGCTCCCACCCTGTCGGCTCCTCGAGCAGTGTGCTGCGCTGGTTCCAGTAGCGCAGTGAGCGCACGCGGTTCTCCGGGTCTTCGGGTAGCGGTGCGCGCACGACCTGGGCGAGGTGAGACGGTGCAAGGCCCACCGGGATGCCGATGGCCAGCGCAAACACCGCGACCAGGGTGAGCCCCGGCGACTTGCCGAGCATGCGCACTCCGGTCTTGAGGTCGAGCCAGGAGAAGCGCATCTCGTCGATGCCTTCGAGCCCGCGGGACGCCCGCGCCTCGGCCTTCGTCGACTCGACGAAGCCGAAGTCGAGTCGCGCCTGCCGCCGCGCCTCTTCCGGGGGCACCCCCTGTTGCTCCAGGTGCTCGGCGTGCATCTCGATGTGGTGCTCGAACTCCTCGGCCATCTCGGCCTCCACGCGGTCCCGCTCGCGCGTTCCCTGCCACAGCGAGCGTGCGCGAGCCATGAGGCCAGGAATGCCTCGTGGCTCCGGTGGTGAGCTCATCCGAGCACCTGCTGCGGCGTGGCGGCGAGGACCGTCTCCATCGCCTCGACCAGGCGTTTCCATCCGGCCTCTTCGACGCCCAGCTGGCGCTGGCCCGCTGCAGTGAGCGTGTAGAACTTCGCGCGGCGGTTGTTCTGCGACGTTCCCCATTTGCTCTGGATCAGTCCGCCGTGCTCGAGGCGGTAGAGGGCCGGGTAGAGCGCCCCCTGCTGCACTTCGAGCGCGCCTTGCGAGACCTGCTGGATGCGCAGCAGGACGCCGTACCCGTGCGTGGCGCCGAGAGAAACGGCCTTGAGAATGAGGAGGTCGAGCGTTCCGGGGAGGAGCTCTGCTTGATCGGTCATGCTTCTCCTAAGTCATCTAGGAGAGAAACGTCGCGTGAGCTCGGATGTTTCAAAGGTGGTCCGTATGATGGGCGCATGGAAACCTCCCCCACGCGTCGGAGAGTCAGCTGGATCGCCATTGTCTTGGCGGTCACGGCCCTCGCGCCGGGGCGCGGGGCGTCGGCTGCGGCGGAGTCCTGCTCACCCCATGGCGACGGCACGAAGATGCCGAAGAGCGCTCGCGCGTACGCGAAGATGTGTGAGCCGCACCTGGGCGTGGCTCCCACGGTCGACTGCTCCGGGGGTGCCCGCATTCGCGTGAAGGTGCGCGGCGAGGAGGTGTTCGACAACCCCGGCCTGCACGGGTGTGACGAGGCGAGCCTGCAGATGGGCGACTGCATGCCCGGCTCGAGCCTCCAGCGCTACCCGGGCCAGGATGCCGACGGCACGCCGCGGCCCGAGGTCGTCTGGGTGAGCTTCTGCCGCCACGACGGCCGCGGCGATGTCTTCGATTTCGAGGTCGGCGACTCGGTGCAGATGATCGGCTACAACTCCGACACCGGAGCCACCTGCTTCTTCGAGTCGGGGGACAACAGCCCCTGGACCTCCGTCGACGAGACGAACCGCCTCGTGGGCAAGCTGCCCGGTCCGGACGACCCTGCGTTCGACGATGCGTACATGGTCCCGGGACCCGCCGGCATTCAGTGCGTACGCTGTCACCAGGCAGATCCGTTCATCCACAACCCGTGGATCAAGAGCGCTCGCTGGCCCGAGGACCCGCGCCAGCCGGTGCTTCCCGTGATTCCGGGTGCCAACCCGCCGTACTTCGTCGTCGGGGCGCCCGACTGGGACATGCGGACGATTCACATCGAAGGCAACGGCTGCCTCAGCTGTCATCGCGCCGGGATGGAGACGCTCGAGGAGTTCACGGGAGACTTCTGGGATCCGAACGAGCACATGCCGCCCCACGCGCCGGGAACGCTCGACGCCGATCTGCAGCAGCTCGTGAGGTGCTGGACGCAGGGGCCCGAAAGCACCGAAGGCTGTGAGTGGGTGATCCCTCCCGCAGGGCCGTGTGAGGGAGGTGTCGTAGGGGGCGACTATCCGCATGCCGCGCGCGGCTTCAATCGAGGCGAAAAGAGCCCAGGGCACAGCTCGGGCGTGCGCTGGATGAAGCCCGAGGACGTGGAGCGCAAGCGGCCGAGGAGGAGACAGCAGTGACACCACGTTGCCTTTCGAAGGGCCTCCTGCTCCTTGCGCTCGGACTCGCTCTGGCGAGCTCGACGATGCTGGCGCAGGAGCCCGCCTACGACCTCGTGATCCGCGGCGGTCGCGTTCTCGACGGCGCCGGCAACCCCTGGATCGCCGCCGATGTTGCCATTCGCGACGGGCGCTTCGTGCGCATCGGCCGGGTGGACGGGCGAGGGAAGCGCGAGATCGACGCCGCGGGTTTCTACGTCTCTCCGGGCTGGATCGACATGATGGATCAGTCGGGCAGCGTACTCATGCTGAACGGCCTCGCCGAGAACAAGCTGCGCATGGGCGTCACCACTGCCATCGGCGGCGAAGGAGGGACACCGTCCCTCTCGCGCGATCTGGACAAGCGCGCACACCCGTCCGAGGAGATTCCGGCCTACTTCGCGCGCCTCGAGCGCCAGGGCATCAGCATCAACTTCGGTTCCTACTACTCCGAGACCCAGGCCCGCGTCGCGGTGCTCGGCTTCGACGACCGTGAGCCGACGCCGGCGGAGCTCGAGGAGATGAAGACCCACATGGCAGCGGCCATGGAGGCCGGGGCGCTCGGCATGACCACCGCCCTGATCTACCCTCCGAGCAGCTACGCCACCACCGACGAGCTCGTCGAGATGGCCCGCGTGGCGGGCGAATACGGCGGCATCTACGCGAGCCACATCCGCGACGAAGGCAAGGGGCTGGTCGGAGCTGTCGAAGAGGCCATTGAGATCGGCGAGCGCGGCGGGCTCCCGGTGGAGATCTTCCACCTGAAGGCGGCCTACTCTCCGGGGTGGGGCACCCTCATCCACGAGGCCATCGAAGTGGTCGAGGCGGCACGCGCTCGAGGCGTCGACGTGGCGGCCGACCAGTACCCGTACACGGCAGGGGGCACCGGCCTGGAGGCCACCATTCCGTCGTGGGCCCACGACGGCGGCGCCGAGGCCCTTGCGGGTCGGCTCCGCGACCCCGCGACGCGGCTGCAGCTGAAGCGCGAGGTCGAGACGGGCTCCCCGGGCTGGTGGAACATCGTGGAGGCCTCCGGCGGCTGGGAGAACATCGTGCTCGTCAACGCGCGCAGCGAGGCCAACGCACACCTCGAGGGCAAGAGCGTGCAGGAGATCGCAGAGCAGCTCGGCAAAGATCCGCGCGACGCGGCCTGGGACCTGGTTCTCGAGGGAGAAGGGCGTGTGATGGGCATCTTCCACATGATGGATGACGCCGACGTCGCGGCGGCGATGGCGCGCCCCTGGGTGAGTATCGGAAGCGACGCCGGTGCGGCGATGAATCCGGGCCGGCAGGACGGTCTCGGGCTCCCGCACCCCCGTTCGTACGGCACCTTCCCGCGGGTGCTCGCCCGCTACGTGCGCGAGCTCGGCACCCTGTCGCTCGAAGAGGCGATCCGCAAGATGACCTCCTGGCCCGCGAGCCGGATGCGCCTGCAGGACCGTGGCGTGATCCGCGAGGGGATGTGGGCCGACGTCGTGGTCTTCGACTTCGAGAACCTGGACGACGTGGCCACCTACGAAGATCCGACCGCCTTCCCGAAGGGCATCGAGTGGGTGCTCGTCAACGGCGAGGTGACGATCGAGCCCGACGGCACCCACACGGGTGCGCGGGCCGGCCAGGTGCTGTATGGCCCGGGCCGCCGAGCGCCCTAGGCTCCGTTCCTGGTCAAGGGGCGTCGACGGGGGCCTTCATCACCACGCGCCGCACGTCCCCGAGCATCGGCAGACGGTCGAGCCAGGCCGAAGCGTCGGCGCGGGTGTCGTCGGCCGGGTGGAGCGGGCCTGCAAACCCCTCTGGTATCTGTGAGTACCAGCCGGGCGGGTCGGCGTCTTCGTCCCAGAAGTGGTACTCGTACCCTGGCACGAAGGCGTCTTCGTCGGCCGCGACGTCGACTGTCCGGACGCCGTAGCTCGAAAGCTCGACCGTGAGCGCCTGCGGAGGGATCAGCCAGGTGTGACGGGGGGCGACAAACGCGAGGTACTGGATCTTGCGGTTGCGCGAAAGGAAGCGGGCCCGTCGTAGCCTGCCGCCGTAGAGGCTGCTCCTTCCGGCAGTGACCTCCAGGAGCTCGCCGTCAGGGGCCGGCTCGAAGCCCGGAGCAAACCGCAGGGACTCGGGCACGCCGCGGCGCACGAAGCGCGCGATCCGCCGTCCACGGTGTACGAGGTTGGCCGGGTTGGACATCGCCCGGCGCCGGGGCTTCGTGAAGTCTTCGTACGCGGCGATCCGGTCGGGAGGTGCGCGCCGCAGCACCAGGCGTAGAGCGTGCAGGTCGAGCCTCACCTGCTTGCGCTGGTTGAGGCTCTCGAGCGCTCCCTGCATCTCGAGGGGCAGGTCCGTGGTCGACTCGAGGCTCTCGATCGCGTCGCCGGCACCGTTTGCAGGCGTCACGTCTCCCTTGCCGATCCACAGCTCGGACTCGGTGAGCACCAGGTGGGACGCCACGCGCCAGATCAGCGACACGTCCTTGTAGAAGATGCGCGCGTGCGCAGTCTTCCCTTGCACCACGTAGGCCACGAAGTAGCGGAGATCCGGATTCTGGCGTGGGCGCGTCAGGTAGAACGTGGTGTCGAAGAGCTCGAGCTTCGCCTTGGGGGTGTGCCCGAGGCGCAGGAGCCGGAGCGGGTCAAAGCGCGCCTCTCCGGCGCAGTGAAGAGCGAGGCCGTGCTCGAGTCGGCTCCTGAACTCCCGGGCGACGGCACGCTCCGAGAGGGGCTCCGGCGCGATGCTGCGAACGATCGCCGTGGGGATCTTCTCCATGCGCCGACCCTACTCGCTGAAGGCGTGGTCGAGTACGGGGCGAGTGAGGAGCGGATTGAGCGCTCCCGCTGCGGTCTAGAGCGAGAACACCCAGATGGCGGCGCCGCCGCCTCCTTTGCCGCCGGAGCTCGTGTCGAGCAGCTGGTCGGAGCCTCCCACGAATCCTTCGAGTGCGGCCACGTGCAGGTTGAAGATGCCGACGAGCAGGGCGACATACTGCTGGTCTCCCACCGTGTAGGTGATGATGCTCGAGCTCGGGTTGTCATCGAGCGCGGCGCTCCAAAGCACCTTGCCGGTCTTTGCGTCGAACGCCTTGATGGAAGGCTCCATGTCGCCGGTGAACAGCAGCCCACTCTGCGTGGCAAGGAGCCCCGTCGAGAAGGGTGCGGCCTGCTCGTACTTCCAGGCCGGCTCCTGGTAGGCGACATCGATCGCCTGCAGGCGACCGATCTTGCCGTCTTCACCGTCGCGATGATCGGCGCGCCCGATGCCGACGCCGGACGTGAGGAGCTGCGACCCCTCTTTGGAGAAGAGCATGCACCACTCGGTGATCGGGATGTAGTTGTAGTTCGTCACCGGGCTGAAGGTGGTGAGTGGCCAGCTACGGCCCCCGGCGGCGCTCGGGCAGATCACCGCTTCCTTGCTCGGGTCGGGCATCTTCTCCGGGTCGAACGTCTTGTAGCCGGTCTCCTTGTCGATCGACGTGATGACGTTCTGCGTGCCGGGGTCCACCGAGAAGAGGTACTCGCCGGTTGCGGCGTCGACGGCCTCGAGGATGGCCATCTTGCCCACGTTCATGACCACCTTGCGCTGCTCGCCGCGGAACGGCACGGTGGCGATCTGGCGCTCGAACACCCAGTCGAGATCCCACTGGTCGTTCTGCATGTGCTGGTAGTACCAGACGAGCTCGCCGGTCTCCGGGTTCAGTGCGATCGTGCAGTTCGTGTACAGCGCGTCGTTGGTGACACCCTCCTTGCCGAGCGGCTTCAGCAGGGGGCCGGTGTCGTAGGTGGGCGCAACCCCGTAGTAGACGAGGTTGAGCTCGGGGTCGTACGAGCCCTGGTGCCAGACGGAGCCGCCGCTGCGCTTGTCGAGGGGCACGTCGTTCCAGGTGTTGCCACCGGGCTCGCCGGGGCGCGCGATCGTGTTGAAGCGCCAGATCTCGTCGCCTGTTTCGACGTTCAGGCCGACGATGAAGCCGCCGCGCGAGGCGAAGCTGGCGGTGACGCCCTGAATGACCACGTCGCCCGCGACGAGAGGAGCACTACGCAGCTGGTGGCCCCCGATGGGGCCAAAGGCGCCCTGGGCCTTCACTTCGGGGGTGATCTGGTGCTCCCAGAGAAGTGTGCCTTTGCGCGCGTCGAGCGCGAGGACCTTGAGGTCCGAGGTGGGCACGAGCACCTTGTGGCCGTGGAGACCGAGCCCCATCTTCTGGCTCGACCCGCTCTTCGACGCGTGCTGGTACCGCCAGAGAACCTCGCCGTTGGTGGCGTCGAGGGCGAGCACGGTGTCGGGGAACGAGTGCACGAACATGATGCCGTCGTGCACGAGCGGCATCGACATGCTCATGCCTTCGCGCAGGCGGGCACGCCACGCCACCTTGAGGTCGGCGACGTTGTCTTTGGAGATGTTCTCGAGGGGCGAGAAGTTGAGCCCGTCGTTGGTGCGCCCCCAGCGGAGCCACTCCCCCGGAGGCGGGTTCTCGAGCATGGCCGCCGTGACCGGGCTGAGGTTCGCGAGGCGCACCGCCTGGCGCCGTGACGGCTCGACGGGCGCGTCCGGCTCGGCCGCAGCTCCCGGCTTGGTGGGAACGTCGAAGGTGGCCAGCGCCTCCTGGCCGGACGGCAGCGCCGCATCTCCGGCCTCGATGCCGTTCGCCTGCAGGAGGTAGGCGACGACTCCGGTCGCTTCAGCCTCGCTCAATGTGATCTGCGCGCCGGTCTCCGGATCGTTGGTTCCGGCGGGTGGCATGCGCCCCACATGGAACGCGAGCAGGTCGGCGCTCTTGCCGCGATAGGCGACATCGAAGCGGCTGCCGACCAGAGCGGGCGCGAGATGACTCCCCTGGAGACTGCGACCATGGCACGAGGCGCACTTCGCTTCGTAGGCCTGTTTCCCCGCCGAGGCCTGGGCATCGGTGTAGCTGAGCTCCGCGGCAGCGAGCGGGGCGGCCGCCATGCAGGAGAGTCCGAGCAGAAGGAGGATCGCATTGTGTGGGGTGTTCATGGAAACACTCTATCCGTCGCTTCGCCTCGAGCGCCGGGAGGCGTCGGTACACTGGCGACGTGCTCGATCCCCTCTTCGCCGCGATCGAAGGCAGCGCGCTCAGCCGATGGCTCCGTGAATCGCTCTCGGTGTTCGCCTTCCCGGGCGTCCTTGCTCTGCACACCGTCGGGCTCGCGCTTCTGGTGGGCCCGAGCGTGGCGCTCTCCCTGCGGCTGTTCGGCGTGGTGCCGCAGCTGCGGCTCGCCTCTCTGCGGCAGCTCTACCCGATGATGGCGCTGGGGCTCGCGCTCAACACCGTGACGGGCCTGGGCCTCGTGGTCGCCTACCCGACAAAAGCCCTCACGAACCCGCTGTTCTACGCGAAGCTCGTCTTCGTGGGCGTGGCAGTGTGGGCACTGCTCCAAATCCGCGGGCAGCTCCCTGCGCTGGGTGCGGACGACGTCGACCCGGCCCCGAGCGTCGGCCTGCGTCGCCTGGCCGCGACTTCTCTGGTGTTGTGGTTCGCCGCGCTCTTCGCCGGTCGGTTCCTGGCCTACACCTATTCGCGTCTCCTGGTCGATCACTGAGGACGGAGAGCCACGTGAGAGAACCGCCCCTCGACGGCCTGCGCGTCTGGCTGGAGTCGACGCCCGTGTCCCACTTCATGAACTGGTCTCCCTGGGCATGGCCCGCTGCCGAGTGCCTGCACTTCTCGGGTCTCGTGCTGCTCTTCGGAACCGTCGTGCTGTTCGACCTCCGCCTGCTCGGGTTTGGCCAGGAGATCGCTCCGCGCACGGTGCATCGCCTGGTGCCCTGGGGCATCGGGGGCTTCGCCCTCAGTTTCGCCACCGGCGCCCTCTTTTTCACCGGCATTCCGGGGATGTACCTCAACAACCCGGCGTTCTGGGCGAAGTGCGTCTTTCTCGTGCTGGCCGGGGCGAACGTCGGAGTCTTCTACCTCACGGTGGCGCGCCGGGTCGAGGAGACGGAGCCTGGGCAGCCGATCCCGCCTTTCGCGCGTGTGATCGGCGGCGCGTCGCTCGTGCTGTGGCTGAGTGTCCTGATTGCCGGGCGCCTGATCGGCTTCTACAAGCCGTAGCGCTCCGGGCGTCCTCCTGCGAGGCGCCCGTAGGCAGCAACCCCCTGGAGAAGTGCTGGTGCCGAGCTATCCTCCAATGCGCTGCGCAGGGTGCCCCGCCCCTGCGTGCCCAGGAGGACTCCGCAATGCAGCTTCGTGACTTCCGCGCCCTCACCTTCGACTGCTACGGCACCCTCATCGACTGGGAGAGCGGCATCTCCACGGCGCTTCGGCCGCTCACCGACCGTCTCGATCGGGAGCTCTCGCGCGACGAGATCCTCGAGGCGCACGGTCGCCACGAGTCGGCGCAGCAGGCCGTCACGCCGGGCAAGCGATACCGCGAGCTTCTGGCGGTGGTGTATCGCCGCCTCGCGGAAGAGTGGGGTGTGCCGGCTTCGTGGGACGAGTGCGTGGCCTATGGCGAGTCGGTGGGCGACTGGCCGGCGTTTCCCGACTCGGTCGAGGCACTGGCGTACCTCGAGGAGCACTACCGTCTGTTCATCCTGAGCAACGTCGACAACGAGAGCTTCGCGCGCAGCAACGCGCGGCTCGAGGTGGTCTTCGACGGCATCTACACGGCCGAGGACATCGGCTCCTACAAACCGGACGCCCGCAACTTCGACTACATGCTCGAGCGCCTGCAGGGCCTGGGAATCTCGCGGCCAGAGGTCCTCCACACGGCGGAGAGCATGTTTCACGACCACGCTCCGGCGAACCGGATCGATCTCGCCAGCTGTCACATCTACCGGCGCTCCGGCAAAGAGGGGTACGGCGCCACCCGCGATCCGGGGGAGCTGCCGCGGGTCGACTTCCAGTTCACGTCGATGGCGGAGCTCGCAGAGGCGCATCGCGAGGAGGGAAGCGCTTGAAGGCCGCCCACCACGACCTGCTCGAGCGGGCTCAGGAGATGGCGCGGGAGTACGTGGAGACCGTCGGTGACCGCCGCGTCTTCCCGTCGGACGAGGACCTCGCCGCTCTCGGCCAGCTGGAGGAGCCGCTACCTTCGAGCCCTTCTGCACCGCGCGACACCCTCGAGCTCCTGCACGCGGTCGGCAGCCCCGCGACCGTGGCGCACACCGGCGGCCGGTACTTCGGCTTCGTGAACGGGGGCGCGCTCCCTGTCGGCATGGCGGCGCGCTGGCTCGCCGACGCGTGGGACCAGAACACCGCGCACTACGTCATGTCGCCGATCGCAGCGAAGCTCGAGGAGGTTTGTGAAGGGTGGCTCGCCGAGCTCCTCGGCCTACCGGACGGAAGTGCGGCCGGCTTCGTCACCGGCACGACCCTCGCAAACTTCTCCGGTCTGGCTGCGGGTCGCAACCATCTGCTGCGTCTGCAGGGCTGGGACGTGGTGGAGAAGGGCCTCTACGGCGCACCGCCACTGCGGGTGATCGTGGGGGCAGGCGCGCACGCGGCAGTCCACAAGACGCTGTCACTGCTCGGCATGGGCAATGCACACACGGAGGTGGTCCCTGTCGACGCACAGGGGCGGCTGCGCGCCGACGCATTTCCCGAGCTCGACGCGCCCGCACTGGTCGCACTGCAGGCGGGCAATGTCAACACGGGCGCCTTCGACCCCGTGGGACAGGTGACCGAGCGCGTGCGCGCGGCGGGTGGCTGGGTGCACGTGGACGGTGCGTTTGGCCTCTGGGCCGGAGCCTCCCCGAACCTGCGGGACCTGTACGCCGGGGTGGAGACCGCCGACTCGTGGGCGGTCGACGCACACAAGACGCTCAACGTGCCGTACGACTGCGGCATCGTGTTGTGCCGCGACCGCGAAGCACTGGTTGGTGCGTTTCGGGCCACGGCCTCCTACTTCCAGTGGAGCGAGGAGCGCGACCCGATGAACTACACGCCGTCCATGTCGAAGCGGGCGCGCAGCGTCGAGCTCTGGGCGGTGCTGCGCTCGCTCGGCCGGGAGGGTGTGGCGCAGCTGGTCGACGGCCTCTGCGCACACGCGCGCAGGTTCGCGGAACGCCTCGAGGAGGAGGGCTTCTCCGTGCTCAACGACGTGGTGTTCAACCAGGTGCTGGTCCGTTGCAGCGACGATGCGCTGACCTCGGAAACGGTCGAGGTGGTGCAGCGGTCGGGGGAGCTGTGGTGCGGCGCGACGGTGTGGCAGGAGCGCCCGGCCATCCGCCTCAGCGTCTGCTCCTGGGCGACGACAGCAGACGACATCGATCGGTCGGTCGCCGCGCTCGTCGTTGCGCGGGAGAGTGCCGCGGCAAGCTGAGGGTCAGGGCCCGGAGCTGCGGTTCTTCCGCTTCTTCTTGCGCCTCTTCTTCTCCTTGCGCGACAGCTCGGCGCCCGCCTCGGCCTGCGTCTCGAGGTGGGCTGAGGCCGATAGACGGATCTCCTCGAGGGCTTTGAGGTCGTGGGTCTCGTGCCCTGGTCTGGGCTCGAACGCCACCAGAGACTCCAGCATCGCGAGGGCCTCTCCCCGCTTCGCCGGCACCTGATCGAGCCACGACTCGGCCAGGAAGAGTTGATTGTGCGGGTGCTCGGGTGCACGGCCGTGTGCCTCCTGGAGGAGCTCGACGCCCGTGCCGCGGTCGACCCAGCCAGTGAACATCGGCACCTTCGGTGCCACGGCGTGCATGCGCCCGAGGAAGCGGTAGGGCCCGGCAAAGTCCACGTCGGGTGCCACCTCGAGGGCAACGTGCCCGTGGATGCGGAGACGGTCTGCGACGCCCTCGCGCAGCGCCGGGAAGACCCCGGCCTCGTCGCCCCAGGCACCCCAGACCATGGCAGCCCAGTAGTGCAGCTCACCGCCGCGCTCGTGCTGCCGCGCCTCGCCGACGATCTCCTCACGCTGCTTCCACTCGAGTGACTCACGTTCGTGGAGGAGGCGCATCGCCTGGGTGGCGAGCTCCGTCCCGCGCGTGAAGATGGCTTGGCGCTGCTCTTTCTCGTGGCCTCCGAGGTGCCC
This sequence comes from Candidatus Multivoraceae bacterium, assembly GCA_965223385.1. Taxonomy (GTDB): domain Bacteria; phylum Acidobacteriota; class Thermoanaerobaculia; order Multivoradales; family Multivoraceae; genus JBCCLJ01. The sequence continues at coordinate 766,758 of CBDCWR010000006.1, forward strand.
CAGGAGATAGGTCGCGCGCAGGAGGTCTGCGCGGAGATCCAGAGACTCGGGCTCGTCCAGGATCGCAGCTTCCAGTCGCTCCACTTCGCCCGCGTCGGGCTCTGTGCTCGCGGGCTCGGGCGGCGCCTTCGCCTCGGGTGCCAGGGTTCCCGCTGCCTCCAGGGCCGGAGGCTGTTGGGCCGCGCTGGGCAGCGTTGCGCACAGGGTGACGGCGCACACCGCCAGGAGCGATGCACTCCGGAGACGGTGAGCCCCGGACGGGCCGGAGCTGGGAGGGTTCTCGTGGGGCATGACCAAAGATCCTGGTGGGTGAGCGTAGCTCACCACGAAAGACCCTTGCGTCGCCTCCCCCGGTCTCTGGGTCAGCTGGCGATGGCTCCGAGGGCACCGAAGAACAGGAAGACGACGAGCGGCGTGTAGAGGCGATCGTCCAGGCGGCCGAAGTGGGTCGTGCGCAGCGTCTTCGTGAAGCCGACGTAGCGACCATCACCCACTGCCCGGACAAGGAGCACGACGGCCCCCGCGGCGAGCCCCCATCGGGCCAGACCGGCGTCCTCGAACGTGGCCCCGTAGAGCAGCACCCCGAACAGAGCGAGGAGTGCTGCCACTGCGAGTGTGGTCCAGCGCCCGGGGCGAAACAACGGCTCTCCAGAGCTCAGCGTCGGGAGTGCTGTCGAAAGCCCGCGGCTTCCACCGAAGGCCCAGAACACGTGAAGCGCCGAGAGGGCCACCGCCAACAGGATGATGCTGCCGACGAAGGCCGGGAGCAGCGGCGCGAGCCAGTTCTCGGCCCACGCGGTCAGGCCGGCTCCCAGCAGGAAGATCGGCCATGCGAGATGCCACCGGAGAGCGACGAGGCCGAGCAGACCGCTGGCGAGCGCGACTCCCACGAGGGCCGCGGGCAGAGGTCCGCCCCATGCGGCGACTGCGAGCCCCAGCCAGGCGATGGTCGTGGCGTGCCAGGCGAAGCGCAGGAGCGACACGGCTGCGGGCCGGGACATGCTACGGAGACTCCATCCTTCGTGCGCGAACAGGGGCTTCAGGACGTAGCGCTCTCCCAGGAACGAGTGGGCGAGTCCGAGAGCCGCCCACGGGGCTGCGAGGAGAGTCGAAAGAGTGATCTCGCTCATGTGTCCTCCTTGAACATACGGTGCCGTATGGTAGCACGTTCCATACGGTACGGTATGGTGCTCCGATGGCAGCACGTAGGAGCGGGCGGCTCGCGAGGCGCGACTGGGTGGAGGCTGGCATCGACGCCCTCCGCAGGGCGGGGATCGAGGCCGTGGCCGTCGAGCCTCTCGCGAAGGAGCTCGGCGTGACGAAAGGCAGCTTCTACTGGCACTTTTCCGGCCGCGACGAGCTTCAGGAGGCGATCCTCGACATGTGGGAGCTGGAAGGCACGTCCCGCATCATCGACGTCGTCGAGCGTGAAGACGCCGGCCCCGACGCGCGACTCCGGCGACTCGTCGAGATCACACTGCGGCCGACGGCGTATGACGAGCTCGAAGGGGCCCTCCGTGCCTGGGCGCGGTCGAGCCAGCTCGCTGCCGCCGCGGTGAAGCGCGTCGACGGGCGGCGGCTCCGCTATGTCACGCGGCTGCTCCAGGAGCTGGGTATCGAGCGAGGGGTGGCCAGACTCCGCGCCGAGATCTTCTACCGCACGCTCATTGGCGAGCTCACGTACCGGGCGGCTGGCGGTCAGAGGCTCAGACTGTCTGTTGCGGAGGAGATCCTCCGGTTCATGCTGGCGTCCGGGCCCCATGCGCCCCGCAGCAATGGGTAGGCTGGTGGCACCGACGACTTCGAGAGGAGACGACATGAAGCGAGAGAGTCCGCGATCCGGGACGCCAGCCAGGGGCGCCTTCCTGTCACTCGTTCTCGCCGCGTCGGGGCTCGGGCTGGCCGCCCCCGCGTCCGCGAACGACAAGGCCACCGTGATCGACTGTGGGCAGCTTCTCGACGTGGAGGCGGCGCAGGTGCTCCGCGATCACCAGGTGCTGGTCGAGGGTGAGGTGATCGCCGCCATGGGGTCGTCGGTGGACGTTCCTCCTGGTGCGCAGCGGATCGACCTGTCGGACGCGGTGTGCATGCCCGGGCTCATGGACATGCACGCCCACCTGTTCATCGACGTTCTGGGCAAGACCGTGGACCAGTCGGCGCCGACCCAGTCGAGTGCCTACAACGCGCTGATGGGCCTTCGGAACGCGCAGACACTCCTCCGCAGTGGCTTCACGACGATCCGCGTGCCGGGCGACATGGACTACCACTTCGCCGGGATCGAGCTGCGCGACGCCATCGAGCGCGGCTGGGTCCAGGGGCCACGCATGCTGGTGGCCCCACATGCCATCTCGCCCCTCGGTGGCCATGGCGACTTCAACAGCTACGCGCCGGACCTGCCCCACCCGGTACTCGGACCGGTGATCGCCGACGGCGTGGACGAGGTGCGCCGCGCCGTGCGCCGCGAGATCAAGTACGGTGCCGACTGGATCAAGGTCATGGCGAGCGGCGGCGTGATGTCGCAGCACGACGACCCCGAGGTGGCCGCATACACTGCGGAGGAGTTCGAGGCTTTTGCCGACGAGACGCACCGCCACGGCAAGAAGATCACGGCGCACGCCCACGGCGACGCCGGCATCCGTGCCGCGGTGGAGGCCGGCTTCGACTCCATCGAGCACGCCACCATGATGTCGGAGGAGACCGCGCAGCTGATGGCGGAGAGGGGCACCTTCTACGTGCCCACGCTGTACGTGCTCGACTGGATCCTCGAGCGCGGGGCGACGGGCGGCATCTCCGCCAACAACCTGGAGAAGGCCGAGCTGGTCGCGGAGCAGCACAGCCGGTCCATCCAGCGGGCACGCAACGCGGGGGTGAAGATGCTCGTCGGCTCGGATCCGATCTTCCCGCTCGAGGAGTCGATCCGCGAGTTCACGGCGCTCGCGCAACGGGTGCAGGACAACTGGGCCGTGCTGCGCGCCGGCACCCTGAACTCGGCGGAGCTGCTGGGTTTGGAAGACGAGATCGGCTCTCTGAGCGTCGGCAAGAAGGCCGACCTGGTCGCGAGCCCCGAGAGCCCGATCGACAGCATGCGCAACATCGAGAACGTCACCTTTGTCATGAGGGGCGGCGTCGTCGTCCGGAGCGAGTGAGAGGGATGAGCTCCACGGTGCGGCGCGGCCTTCGGACGCGGGGAGGCGCGGCGTGAGCCAGGGCGAGCCGCAGGTGGTGTCGCTCGGGCGGCGCATCACCCAGCTGGCCTCGGAGCGCAGGGGCGAAACGGCCCTGGTCTTCGTTCCACTCGCGGACGTGGCGGGGAGTCACGAGGTCCGCGTCAGCTGGGCCGAGCTCGACCGTCGGTCGACCCAGCTCGCCCACCGCCTCCTGCGCGCGGGAGCGGCGGCGGGCGAGTGGGTTGCGGTTGCCTTGCGCAACTCGCCCGAGCACGTCGTGGCCGTGCACGCGATCTGGAAGATCGGCGCCGGGGTGCTCACCCTGCGGTGGGACGTTCCCGCGTGGGAGCGCAACCGCCTCCTCGCTGTCGGGGCGACACGGTTGGTGATCACCGACAGCAAAGAGCCCTTCGAGGGGGGCGTCGTGGCCGTGCCCACCGAAGGGCTGGACGCTGAGCCCACCGAATCACTTCCGGACGTCGTGCCCGAGCGGACGATCGCCATTCCGAGCGGCGGCTCCACCGGTGCCTCGAAGGCGGTGGTCATGCCGTTTCCCGGAGCGCTCGTTCCTGGCCAGGCGATGGCGTCGAACTGGACGATGTTCCGGGTGGAGCCCGCCCGGAGCAGCATCGTCTTCGGGCCGCTGTACCACGGCAACCCTCTAGTCGTGACCCACGCGTGCCTCTTGGATGGCATGCGGGTGGTCCTGCACGAGAAGTTCCGCTGCCCGCAGGTGATCTCCTCGATCGCGCGGCATCGGCCGGAGTACATCACCTTCGCTCCGACCATGATGAAGCGGCTGCTCGAGACGGAGGGCATCGAAGAGGTCGACTGGTCGTGCTTCCGCATCATCCTGCACGGCACGGCTCCCTGCCCACCGTGGCTGAAGCGTCGCTTCATCGATCTGGTAGGCGCCCAGCGGCTCTGGGAGATCTTCGCGTCCAGCGAGCTGGTGGGATCCGTCATCGTTCGCGGCGACGAATGGCTCGAGCGACCGGGAACGGTGGGTCGCCCCACGGAGACCACGGAGTTGCGCGTGCTGCGCGAGAACGGCGAGCCTTGTGACCCCGGCGAGGTGGGCGAGATCTACATGCGCGTCAAGGGCACCACGGCGCCGCTCTTCGAGTATCTCGGGGACGAGCGCGCCAAGGTGACGCCTGACGGCTTCGTCTCGGTCGGCGACCTCGGATCGCTCGACGAAGACGGCTATCTCTTCTCCGCGGACCGCCGCACGGACCTCATCATCTCGGGGGGCGCCAACGTGGTGCCGGCGGAGGTGGAGGCGGCGCTCAGCGAGCACGCCCAGGTTGCCGACGTCGCCGTGGTCGGCCTCGCGGACGAGGAGTGGGGCCAGCGCGTGCACGCCCTCGTGGTGCCGCGCGATGCCTCCGCGCCGCCGTCGAGTGACGATCTGGAGCAGCACTGTCGTGCCCGTCTGGCGCGCTACAAGGTGCCTCGGTCCTTCGAGGTCGTGGAGTCGCTCGAGCGCAGTGAGATGTTCAAGGTGCAGAGGAGTGCACTCGCAGCCGAACGGGACGAGGCCCGACGCACCGGATCGAGGCGGCCCCTCGACTCGTGACGGTCGGCGAGCTTGCCGGGGGCGGCTGGGATCCTCAACGGCTAGTCTTGCTTCTCCGACTCTCTCCGAGGACCTCCAACATGTTCCGTTCGACGCTCACGCTCGCCGTGTGCCTAAGCTTCGTCTCCGGGTCGCCCTCGTCGGCGGCTGCGGAGACGATCGAGTTCACCACCCAGGAGGGGACCTGGGTCTCTCTGGACACCTCCCCGGCGGGCGGCCGGCTCGTGTTCGAGCTGCTGGGCGACATCTACAGTCTGCCCATCGAAGGTGGTGCGGCCGAGCCTCTGCTCACCGGGAGCGCATTCCAGTCGCAGCCACGCTTCTCGCCGGACGGACGCCAGCTCGCGTACGTGAGCGACGCTTCGGGCTCCGACAACGTGTGGATCGCCGCCGCCGATGGCAGCATGCCGCGCCAGGTCACCGAGCTGCCGCGGGCCCTGGTGATCTCGCCTGCATGGTCGCACGACGGCGAGGCGATCTTCGCCACCGTGATCGCCGACGGGCCGCGTGCCGCCGAGATCTGGCGGTACGACGCGACAACGGGAGACGGCGAGCGCGTGGTCGCGAACGAGAACGGGCGGGCGGCCCCGCTGATGTCGTCGCCTGCGCCGGGAGCCTACGGCCCGGTCCCCACGCCGGACGGTCGCGCGCTCCTCTACACCTCCGTCACGCCGCGCCCCTACGGAAGCCGCGATGGGGCGAAGAGCCGGATCCTACGGTTCGACTTTGCGCGCGGCGTTTCGGAGCCGGTTGCCGTGGCTGGGGACATGCCCATGAAGCCCGGCCTTTCGCGCGACGGGAAGACCCTCGTCTACGCGGCCATGTCGAACGGCAGGACGGGGCTGCGCACGCGGGATCTCGATACCGGCGAAGAACGTTGGCTGGCTTATCCCATTCAGCGTCATCAGCTCGAAGGCCGCGCGACACGGGACGTGCTGCCCAACTTCGCGCTCACTCCCGACGCGTCGACTGTCTTCGCAGCCTACGGTGGAAAGATCCGCCGTCTCGGCCTCCGGCGAGACTCCGGTGCGGAGACCGTGCCCTTCGCGGCGCGGGTCGCCCTGGAGGTCACTCCCCGGCTCGACTTCCAGCGAAGGGTGCCGCAGGGGCCGGTCGAGCCGCGCCGGGTGCGGCACCTGGCGGTTGCGCCCGACGGTCGCCTGGCGTTTGTGGCCGCGGGGCGGATCTACGTGGCCGGGGTGGACGGAGCGCAACCGCGGCGCCTCACCTCGAGCACGAGCCCCCGAGAGGCGATGCCGTCCTGGTCGCCCGACGGCTCCTGGATCGTCTTCGTGACGTGGGGGCCGGAGGGTGGGCACCTGTGGAGAGCTCCGGCCGACGGCAGCGCGCCTCCGACACGCCTCACGGGTCGATCTGCGCTGTGGGTCGATCCCGTGGTCGCGCCGGGCGGAGAGACGGTCGTGGCGATCACCGCGCCGCGGGAGAGCGCCCGCTCGCTGGGCCCCGGCCCACCAGGCCGGCTCCTCGGTGACGCGGCGCTGGTCGAGGTTCCAGCGGCTGGGGGTGTGGCCCGCGCGCTCGCGGCGCTGCCTCCCGGAGCGCGGAATCCGCATTTCGCGCGCGGCGAAGCGGGCTCCGAGCTCTACCTGAGCTCTGCGCAGGCGCTCCTCGCGTTGGAGCTCGAGAGCGGTGTGGTGCAGCCAGTCCTCGAGCTGCCGAGGGCATGGGCCGGTGGCGAGGTCGTCGCCGACGTCCGGCGCGGAGAGGCGCTCGTGCTCGCGCGACGCGGTCGGCTGGGTCGCGTCGCGCTTCCTCAGGGTGGCACGACCGCGGAGCCTGGCGACTTCGTGACGCTGGCCACACGCGACGTCACCGGCTTCGCCTGGGGGCCCGAGGGCCCGCGCTTCGTCCAGGGCCGTCACCTCCGGGGTGGTGCGGTGGCTGACGCGAGGGTCGAGCTCGCGCTCGCGCTGCCCCGTGCGACGCCGGAGGGCACGGTGGTCCTCCGCGGCGCCACCGTCCTCACCATGGCCTCGCCCTCGGCGCGTGAGGTGGTCGCCGACGCGGACGTCGTCGTGCGAGGCAACCGCATCGTGCAGGTGAGAGCGCGCGACGAGGAGGCGACCCCTGAAGGCGCCCACGTCGTCGATTTGCGGGGCAAAGTGATCGTGCCGGGCTTCGTCGATGTGCACGCGCACTTCTTCCCGTCGGACGAGAGGCCGGAGCCCGAGGCGAGCTGGGCGTTTGCCAACCTCGCTTTCGGGGTGACCACGCTGCGCAACCCCCAGGCGCCCGCTGACATCTTCACGCTGGCCGACATGATCGACTCCGAGGGGCTCACCGGCCCGCGTGTCTTCTCCACGGGCCCAGGGCTCGAGCTCGGAGGCTGGGCCGGCCACTATCTCGCGCCACCCTGGCAGGGCTTCGAGGCCGTCCGTTCCGCCATGCAGCGCTACCCCGAGGAGCTCGGGACGCATCTACTCAAGTCGTACCTCGCGGGAAACCGTCAGGAGCGTCAGTGGGTGGTGAAGGCCGCGCGCGAGCTCGGGATGATGGTCACCACGGAGGGTGGCGCCGACACGAAAGGCAATCTGACCCACGCCATCGACGGCTTCAGCGGCAACGAGCATGCGTTTCCGGTGGCGCCGATCCACGACGACGTGGTGCAGATCGTCGCGCGCTCGGGTATCACCTACGCGCCGACGCTGGTGGTCTCCTTCGGCGGCGCCCTGCCCGTGTACCGCCTCCTCGCGGAGAAGCGGCCGCACGAGAACCCCCAGGTTGCTCGCTGGTACCCCGAGGGCGCCCTCTACGCCGCGAGCTCCAACCGGGTGCTCTGGTTCCCACCAGAGGCCTACAACGACCGTGACGCTGCAGCCGGAGCGGCCGCCATCCTCGAGGCTGGCGGGCGGGTCGCTCTCGGCGGCCACGGGGAGGTGCAGGGGCTCTCCGCCCATTGGGAGATGGAGCTGCTCGCCTCAGGAGGCATGCACCCCTACGACGTTCTGCGTGCAGCCACCATCTTCGGCGCGGAGACCCTGGGCTTCGCACAGGACCTGGGCAGCGTGGAGCCGGGCAAGCTCGCCGACCTGGTCGTGCTCGACCGCAACCCGCTCGACGACATCCGCAATACGCAGTCGGTGCGCATGGTCATGAAGAACGGCGTGCTCTACGACGCCGGCACCCTCGACGAGGTGTGGCCGACGCCGCGGCCCATGCAGGCGCCGTGGTGGCTCGAGAGCAACTCCCACGCGCTGGCGACGCGCCTCGATCGCCACGTGCGCGCCCGCATCCGGAGCTCCCAGATTCCCGGCGTGGCGGTGGCGGTGGTGCGGGGCGGAGAGGTCCTGCTTGCCCGGGGGTACGGCGTGGCCAATCTCGAGAACGAGGAGCCGGTCCGCGTGGGGACGGCCTTCCAGAGCGGCTCGGTGGGCAAGATGTTCACCGCGGCCGGGATCATGGCGCTCGTCGAAGACGGGCAAATCGATCTCGACGCGTCCGTGCGCACCTACCTCGACGACGCGCCTGCGAAGTGGCAGGACATCACGGTGCGTCACCTGCTGACCCACGCCTCCGGCATTCCCGACTATACCGGCGACGGCTTCGACTACCGCTCGAGCTACTCCGAAGAGCGCCTGGTCGCGATGGCGGGGGAGCTCGAGCTCGAGCTCCCGGCCGGCGTGCGCTGGAACTACTCGAACACCGGGTACGTCATGCTCGGCGTGCTCATCCATCGGGTGACTGGTCAACCGTACTGGGAGTTTCTGCGCGAGCGCATCTTCGACCCGGCCGTCATGGAGAACATCCGCGTGAACGACGAGCCGGCCGTCATCCGCCACCGTGCCCGCGGCTACGTGCCGACCGCACGCGGCTGGGAGCACGCGAGCTGGGTTTCGCCGGAGCTCAACCGCACCGCCGACGGCTCGATGCTGGTGACGCTCGAGGACATGCTCGCTTGGGACCGCATCGTGCGGGAGCGCAGCGTCCTCCGCCCGGAGAGCTGGGATCTCATGCAGAGTCCGATGGTTCTTCCGAGCGGCAACACGCATCCGTACGGCTTCGGCTGGTTCCTCGACGAGGTGGGCGGACGGGAGCGGCGACACCATGGGGGCGCGTGGCAGGGTTTCACGACCCAGTACAGCACCTACCCCGGCTCCGCGGGGAGCGATCTGTCGGTGATCGTTCTCGCGAATGCCCGCTCTCTCGCGACGTCGGCCCTCGCCGACGAGCTGGCGGCCCTGGTGGATCCCCGGATCGTCGCGTCGCCGCCGCCGACGACCCCGATCTCCGACCCGTCTCCCGAGCAGGCGCGCTACGTCTCCTCGATGCTCGCCAAGGCGGCGCGCGGCGAGCTCGAGCTCGGCGATTTCGAGTTCGTGCGCCAGACGATCTTCCCTCGCATCGCCCGTGCCGTGAGCGCTGTGCTCCAGGGGCTCGGCGCGCCCGATCGAATGGACCTCCTGGCGCGCGAGCCGCTGGGAGACGACGTTGCGCTGCAGTACTTCGCCCACTACGGGGCGCGGCGTTTCCGGGTTGCCGCCCAGCTCGGGCCCGGAGGCGGACTGACAGGGTTGCGGGTGCGAGAAGAGCCAGAGCAATGATGCAGGCCGACGTACCGAACCGATAGCGTGCAGAAACAGAGGCGTTTGACATGCACGAGATCGGTCTCGACCTTCTGATCCTGCTGGCCGGCATTTGGCTGGTCGCAGTGACGCTGCGCCCGCTCGGCCTCCCGACGATCATGGGAGAGCTGATCGTCGGTCTTGTCGTGGGGCCCGCGGTCCTGGGCCTGATCCACCCGAACGAGGCGATCACGCTCCTCGCCGAGATCGGCATCTTCTTCCTGATGTTCCACTCGGGTGTCGAAACGCAGCCCTCGGAGTTCTTCGACGCGCTCAAGCGCTCGCTCGGTGTGGCGATCGTGGGTGCGATCGTGCCGTTCTCCGTGAGTTTTGGTCTGGCGACGGCCTTTGGTCTGGACCCGGTGGGCGCCGTCTTCGTCGGCCTGACGATGACGGCGACCGCAGTGGTCATCACGCTCAAGAGCCTCAAAGATCTGGGCCTGGCGAACACCCGCATGGCACGGGTGATCGTGGCCAGCTGCGTCATCGACGACCTCATCACCCTGGTGGTGTTCGGGCTCGTGATCGGCGTGCTCTCGGGCGGCTCGTTCGAGCCCATGAGCATCGCCGTGAGTCTCGGCAAGCTGGCGCTGTTCTTTGGCGGCGCGTTTCTCCTGTGGAGGTTCGTCTACCCGAGGTTGACCCTGCCCTTCCGTTCCCAGGGAGGGAAAGGCTTCACCTTCGTCCTCCTGACCGCCTTCGCCGCGGGACTGCTCGCAGAGGCCATCGGTCTGCACATGATCCTGGGTGCCTACCTCGCCGGCCTGTTCTTCGAGGAGAAGGTGGCGCACCCGAACCTGGTTCGCATCGTGCATGACCGCGCCTACGGGATCGCCTACTCGTTCCTGGGCCCGATCTTCTTCATCTCGCTGGGCTTTTCGATCACGTTCGACATCTCGGGTAGAGAGATCTGGCTTCTCGTCCTCCTCACCACCGGAGTCGTGGTGGGTCAGATCGCGAGCGCCGGCGGCATGGCGCTCCGGATCGGCATGCCCGCCAAGGAGGCGATCACCGTGGGTGTCGGCATGTGCGGGCGCGCCGAGATGGCCTTCATCCTCGCCTCGCTCGCGCTGGCCCAGGGCGCGATCGATCAAGGCATCTTCTCGGTGCTGATCTTCACCGCGTTCGTGCTCAATCTCTTCACGCCCATGGCTCTCAAGGGATGCGCGGTCATGCTCGAAGGAAAAGCAGCCCGCGGCAAGGATGGGACGCGCGGCGTGCTGCAGTTCGACAAGTTCGAAGAAGCCCTCATCGAGGAGAGTCGAGGGGAGCAGGTCCTGACGACCGTTCCCAGAATCGACGACGGCATCGTGATCTACGGCTACGGGCCCGAGGTCGACTTCCTGCTGGAGGAGCTCGAGCACCGCGAGATCGACACTCTTCTCATCGAAGAGGACGAAGCGATCGCCAAACGGTGTGCGCAGCATGGCCACAGTGTCGTGCACATGTCGCTTGCAGAGGGAGACATCGACTTCGCAACGCTGGCCAAGGCCCGGGGGGTGGTTGCCAACGGTGCCGACGACCGGGACGCGATGCTCGCGATCGGCCTGCGTGATCAGGGCTTCTCCGGACCCCTGGTGGCCCTGATCGAGAACCCGGCGCGCCGAGCTCCCATGCTGCTGGCCGGGGCGAGTGCAGCGTTCACGCCGAGCCACGTGCTCGCGGCCGTGCTGGCAGGCCGCGCGAGCCACCAGATCGGGCCTCGCGTGTTCGGGATCGACGCACTCCTCGACCCGCATGTCGAGATTGCCGAGCTGCGCGTGGGGAGCGGGAGCCCCCTTGCGCAGAAGACCCTGGCGGAGGCGGCCATTCGCCAGAAGACCGGCGCACACATCGTCGGACAGTGGCAGGGCGACCGGCTCGAGCTCCCTCCGGCGGCGGATGAGAGGGTCGGCGAGGGAACGCTCCTGATCGCTGCGGGCACTCCCGAGAGCATCGCGGAGCTGGGTCAGATGGCGCGCCCAATCTCCGATCGAGGCGAGTTGGTCGTCGTCGGATCCGGTGACGTGGCCGAGAAGCTGATCGAGATCCTCGGGGACGCGAAGGAGGCGATGTGTGTGGTTGCCGCACACGAGGGGGAGGGCGTCGACGTCGTCGGCGACATCTTGGATCGCGCGGTGCTCGAACGCGCTTCGGTCGCGGGCGCGCGCGCCGTGATCTTGGCGCTCGACACCGACAGTGAAATGCTGTTCGCCACCACCGTGGTCCGCGACCACTCTCCCGATGTCCCGATCATCTGCAGCGTCGAGCTGCTCGACAACGTGGCCCGTGCTCAGGACGCGGGCGCGGATTTTGCGGTTTCGGTGAGTCAGGTGGCCGGTCAGATCCTGATCCGCCAAGTGCTCGGCGAGACGGTCTCGCTGCAGTCGCGGATCAAGCTGCTGAAGGTCAGCGCTGGACCGCTCGCCGGTCGCAACCTGCACGCCGCAGGGATTCGTGAGCGCACCGGATGCTCGGTGGTTGGAGTCGAGCGCGACGGTGATCTGGTGATGAGTCTCGATCCCGAGCTCGAGCTGGGTGAGCAGGACGCGCTCTACGTCTGTGGCACGGGGGAGGCGCTCGACCACTACCTGGACGAGTTCGAGCCGCCGCGGCTCTAGGCCTGCGAGACGTTTTCATCAGGTACCTAGGTCCCGTGTTTCGAGCTTTCCGGCACGCTCTGTTCGCCGCACCCGGTGCGTCATTGGACGGCGCTGCGGCTCGGGGGCGGGGCGGCGAGGGCCCGGCCGTGACGTGGGCCCTGCCCTCTGCGCCGGGGCGGGTCGTGGTGATCTGTGCGGTGCTGCTGGCCGGGTGTGAGCCGCCAGGCACCAATGCCCCGGGAGGGCGGCCTGCCGAGGAGCTCGACTCCGCGACCACGACGTCGTCTCGCGCGGCGGAGACGGCGCGGGTCGACGTGGTTCTTCGCGGCGGCACGGTGGTTGATGGCAGCGGCGCGGCGGCGTTTCGCGCCGACGTCGCGGTCGCCGACGGTGTGATCGTCGCGGTGGGCGAGCACATCGACGCGCCCACGGCAGGACGGGTGCTGAACGTCGATGGCCTGGTGGTCGCGCCCGGCTTCTGGGACAACCATGCCCACCTCGTGGGCCTCGAAGAGCATCCGGTCGCCGAGAACTTCCTGCGGCAGGGCATCACGACCATCCTGGCGCCGCTCCACTCGCAGGACCAGGCGTACCCCATGGCCGCCTACCGCGAGCGGGTGCGCATGGCGCCGAACGTGGGTCTCTTCGCGGGCCACACCTGGATCCGCAAGCGCGTGCTGGGTCTGGAGGACCGTGCGCCCACCGCCGCCGAGCTCGCCGAGATGGAGTTGCTGGTGGAGGAGGCCATGCGCGACGGCGCCCTCGGGCTCTCGACGGGTCTCGAGTACGTGCCGGCCGTGTACGCCGACACCGAAGAGATCGTCGCTCTCGCTGCGGTGGCGGCTCGCCACGGCGGCTTGTACGTGACCCACATGCGCGACGAAGGTCCGGGCGTTCTTGCGGCCGTGGACGAGACCCTCGAGGTGGCGCGCCGCACGGGAATGCCGGTCCAGATCAACCACCACAAGGTGACCGGCGCGGCCCAGTTCGGCGGCTCCGCGCAAACGCTGCGGCGCATCGACGAGGCGCGGGCGAGCGGTCTGCGCGTGGCCCACGACGTCTACCCCTATGCCGCCTACAGCACCTACTCCGACCTCATGTTCCCGAGCTGGGCGCTCGCTGGTGGCGCGGAGGCGTTTGCGCGTCGTGTCGCCGACCCGGCGCAGCGGGCCCGCCTCGTGCGCGAGATGCGCGAGCGCTTCCCTCAGCAGACCGGTGAAGGCCCGGCCAGCATCCAGTTCCGCACGCTCGACGCGCATCCGGAGCTGCAGGGCCGGACCCTGGCCGACCTCCTGGAGGAGCGGGGCCGCGACACCACAGTGGAGGAGGCGGTGGAGGCGCTCATCGAGCTGCAGCTTCAGGGCGGCTTCATCGGCATCTTCCACGGCATGGACGAGGGCGACATCGAGCGCATCCTCCGTCACCCGGCCGCCATGGTCGAGACCGACGGAGATCTCGTGCAGCCGGGCGTGGGGCATCCCCATCCGCGCAGCTACGGTTCGTTTCCCCGCGTGCTTGCGCGCTACGTGCGCGAGCGCAGCGTGCTCACCCTGGAGGAGGCGGTGCACAAGATGACGCGGATGCCGGCACTCTGGGTCGGCCACGGGGAGCGCGGGCTGGTTGCCCCCGGCATGACGGCCGACCTCGTGGTTCTCGACCCCGAGACGGTCACCGACCGCGCCACCTATACCGATCCGCACCACTTCGCGGAGGGTGTGGCTCACCTTCTCGTGGGAGGCGTGCCGGTGATCCAGGACGGTCGGCTCACGGGCGAGCTTCCGGGCGAGTTCCTGGAGCGACGGCCGCTGCCGGACGTCGGGGCGTGGCCACCCGCGCCGGCGGGCGCCAACCGAGCGATCGATCCCTGAATCAGGCCCTTGGGGACTTTCCGTCAGCCGCGGGCCATCGAGAGTAATCCGGCTCTACTTCAGCCGCCGCCCTTCTGCTGCGCGATCCACCAGTTGATGTGCTCGCCCAGCACGGCCATCGGGAGTGAGCCGTGCTCCAGCAGGGCCTCGTGAAACGCCCGCAGGTCGAAAGCGTCGCCGAGCTCGGCCTCGGCGTGCCGACGCAGGCGCAGGAGCTCGAGCTTGCCCATCTGGTACGCCAGCGCCTGGGCGGGCATGTCGGCGGAGTAGCGCACCGACTCGGTTCCGATCTGGGTCTCGGACTCGAGCGTGTGCTCGCGCATGAACTCGCGGCCCTGTTCCAGGCTCCACCCGAGGGCGCTCATCCCGGTGTCCACGACGAGGCGCGTGGCCAGGAAGATCTCCAGGATGTACATGCCGTACTCGCTCAGCGGGTCGCCGTCGTAGACGCCGGCCTCGCGTCCGAGCCAGCTGCTGTACGACCCCCAGCCCTCGGTGTACGCCGTGTGCCACTGGTTGCGCCGGTAGTCGGGGAGGTCCTGGTTCTCGCCCTGGCGGGCGATGTGGAAGTGGTGTCCGGGGATGAGCTCGTGGAGTGACACCGCGCGGAGGTTGAGCCAATTGCGCTCGTCGAGCTTCGAGCCGTTGTACATGTAGTGGCCTTCGGGCTTGGCCCCGGTGGGCGGCCGGTAGATGCCGTAGGTGAGCGTGCCTTCGAGCTCGGGCTCCAGGCGGCGCACTCCGTAGCCCGCGACGGGCCGGCTCATGAAGAACTCGCCCACCACCTCCTCCATGGCCTCCGCCGCGTCCATGAGACGCTCGGCGACCTCGTCCGGGCTCTCGGGGTAGTAGTCGGGGTTCGACTTGATCTGCGCGTGAAACTCCTCCCGCGTTCCCTCGAAGCCGATCTGGTCGCGGAGTGCCCGCATGTCGGCCTCCATCTCCTCGACTAGGGCGAGACCGCGCTCGTGCACCTCCTGCGGCGTCACGTCCATCGTGGTGGAGCGCCGCACCGCGTACCTGTAGTACTCGTCGCCGTCCGGGAGCTCGGCTGCGCCGACGGCGGGGAAGGTCTGCCCGGCGTAGTTCCCCTGGAGAAACTCGATGAGGGCCCGGAAGGCCGGATCGATCTCGTCGCTGACCACCCCGAGCACCTCGCGGACGAATTCGTCCGTCTCACCCTCGGCGTTCTCCAGGCGCTCCTCGGCGACACCAAACGGCCCGAAGCCGTCGCCCGCGACGTTCGCCTCGAGAACCGCGATGCTCGGCTCGAGGTTCTCGCGCCACACGTAGACGCCACGCTCCGCCTGGCCGCGGATGTGGCCCTCGTACTTGCGGATCCAGTCGGGCAGCTGTCGGAGCAGGTCCAGGTACTCGGTGCGCTGTTCCGGGGTGGTGACCGGCCGACTCTGGTAGAGCTGGGCGAGCATCGAGAGCGGGCTCATGTAGGGGGTCATGACGCTGTCGTGCCAGAACCAGCGTTCCCCTTCGATCGTCGTCTCGAGATCCCACTCGAGCGCTTTGGCGTGCACCCACTCCGAGTGGTCGAGTGCCTCGAGGTCGAGGCTCTGGAGTCGCTCGAGCCAGCCGCGCGCGCGCACGAGGTCCTCCTGGTACGCCTCGAAGCTGGGGTCGTTCAGCGTCTCGACGGGCAGCCCTTCGCGCATGCGCAGGAACGGGCTGTCGGAGACCGTCTCCGCCCACACCTCCTCGAACAGCGCGGCAAGCTCCTCCGATGCCGCGTTGTCGGGCTCGGTATCGGCTGACGTGCAGGCGAACGCGAGGAGGCCAGCTGTGAGCAGCAGTGAGAAGGTGACGCTTCGGGCACGTTGGCAGCGCATGCGGGGCTCCCGTGGTTCGGTCAGATCTGGACGTTTCCGCGCCAGAGTACGTCGGCGGCGTCGGGGTCTTTCCGTCGGATCCTGGCGCTTCAGCTGAAGCTCAGCCGGCGGCTCGCGCCGGTTGGGACGCTCTCTCAGGAGCGTCCGGCGAGCCCGAGGTCGACCTCCAGTCGCGGCGGCTTGCGGAACTCGTGTCCGTACGGCGGGTAGCGCTCGCCCTGGAGGTCGACTCCAGGGAAGCGGGCGAAGAGAGCCTGCAGAGCACACCGCGTCTCGAGTCGTGCGAGCGGGGCTCCCAGGCAGAAGTGGCTGCCGAGCCCGAACGACAGGTGCTTGCGGGAGTTCGCGCGACCCGGCTCGAAGCGGTCGGGGTCGGAGAAGAGCGCGGGGTCGCGGTTCGCGCTGCTCACCATGCACTGCACGGTGTCGCCTTTCCGGATCGCCTGGCCGAGGAGCTCGGTGTCCTGGGTCGCGTGGCGCGTCAGCGTCTGGACGGCCGGCTCGAAGCGCAGCGACTCCTCGATCAGTTCGTCGAGGGCGGCATCGTCCGTGGGCGCCTGGGTGCCCGCATGGCCCTGGGTGAACGCGCACCAGAGCGCATTGCCGATCATCGATTCGGTGGTCTCGATGCCGCCGAACAGCACGATGAGCAGGTTGGCGAGCATGCCTGTCCGATCGAGGGCCTCCCCCTGCGCCAGGTGCGAGACGAGCGTGAACTCGGGCACCTCCCCGGCCTCTGCGGCCCGGAGACGACCGTCGAGGTGGCTCCGCATCTTCTCGGCCGCCTCGACCCCGGCAGACGCCACCGAAGCGTCGCCTTCGAAGTTGGCCAGAGCCTGCGCGAAGTCGGCGTACCAGGAGTGGATCTGGCCGAGGTCCCGCGTCTCGAGACCGATCACCATGCCCATGGAGCGGAGGGCGACGCCGGCTGCGTAGCGCATGAGGTCGTTTGGTGGATTACCCCCGGAGAGCTCGTCGAGCAGCTCCTGGCAGAGAGCCTCCACGCGCGGTGTCCACACGTCGCGCACGGCCGGGCCCTGGAATGGAGCGAGACAGGCCTGCTTGGCCACGCGGTGCTCCTCACCCTCCACCGACAGCATCTGACGGCCGAACGTGCGCTGGATGAGCGAGTGCTCGGAGTCGTTGCTGAAGAGCTCGGGCTGCCGGAGCACCGACACCACGTCGGCGTGGCGCACGACGACCCACATGTCGAGGTGTGGCGCCCAGTGGGCCCCCCCTTGTGCGCGCAGCGGTGCGAGCGCGCCGTACGGATCGACGGCGAGCGCGTTGAGCGTGAGGGAGTCGGCGAGGGTCACGGCGTGCGGCGCTGGATCGCTCCTTTCGTCCGGCGGGCCGCACGAAAGGAAGGTCGCGGTGGCGTCAGCTCGCGGCCCGCATGAAGCGCGCGTTCATGTGCAGGTAGGCGTCGGGGCAGGGGTGCTGCGACCAGATCTTGGTCCACTCCTCGTTGGTGCCGAGGCCCGCCATGCCCGCGTCGCGCGCTGCCTTGTCCGGCCAACGGATGATCCAGCAGACGTTGGGCTGGCCGTTGGGCGACACCTCGGGGGCGGTGCCGAGAACCTCGGCCGGGATGCCGTCGTCCATCCAGAAGTCGATCACGTCGAGGTTGGCCTTGAGCCAGGGAGCGGCAAGGCGGTTCGCCCAGTCTTTGTAGGCCGCGAAGTGCTCCGCCTCGATGGTGTAGTCGCGAATCTCCACGATCGGTCCGGCCATGGACGTCTCCCCAGTCGTTCCCGAGGAAGCTAGCACGAGGACCCGCACGCCCCGCGGGAGACCTCAGCCCGGCCGGTGACTGCGCTTGGCTGAATGCCGTCTCCCGGCTCGAGAGGGCGAGATCGTCGCGTCTGTGCTCGGAAGAGTCGGCGTCCAGGCGCGGTGCCGTAGGATTCGAGAGATGACGTCCTCCACAGGCAAGGGCGGTGCACTCTTCGGCGCTCACCTGGCGCTTGGCCTCGCCTGGATGGCCGGAGCCGATCTGGCCGGCGAGACCCCTCCGCCGCGAGCCCCCGAGGAGGTTGCGCCTGCCCGGGCCGTCCTGCCGATCGGTGAGCTGCCGAAAGGCCCAGTGCTGCCGTCGCAGACTCAGGCGGTCGCGCTGGACGACGGTGCGATCGTCCAGTTTCAGGCCGGAGCCAGGGAGACCACAGGCTCTTGGACGTCGCTCGTCAGGCGCACGGCGCTGGGCGTCGTCGATGCGGGGCCTTCGCCACCCGTGCTCGTTCGCGTTGCGACCCTCGCGACCGACGGCGAGCGGGTCGCCATGGCCTGGCAGGGGACGCGCGCGGACGGCCTCCAGGCGATCTTCCTTCAGCTCTTCGACGGCAGTCTCGCGCCGATCTCCGAGGTGATCCAAGTGAGTGGTGTGTCGGAGGCCCACCGGTACGTGCCGGCCTTGGCTGTGAACCAGAATCAGGTCCTGGTGGCGTTCGAAGCGGCTCCGCCGGTCAGCCAGCGCTGGCAGAGGACGTCGCTGTTTGCGCGCCGCTTCGACTGGGTAGCGCGGCCGATCGCCTCGGCGTTCCGCGTGGACCAGCCTCCGGTCGACGACGTCGAGCGGGGTGTGAACGACATCCACGCCCTCCTCTCGGATCGTGACGAGGCGGTGCTCGCATGGCTCGACTGGACGGGAGGGGAAAGCTCCCTCGGAGATGTCCGCCGTGCGACGTTCGACCTCTCTGGAGATGAGGCCCGGCCGACGTCCGGCGAGCGGACTCTGGGGATCGAGAGCGAGCAGGACCTCCGCGAGGCGCCCCATGGGCTGATTGGCCTGAAAGGTGGCGGCTACGTGGTTCTGTGGGAAACGTCTGCACTGTGGCCGAGGGGTCAGGTCTTCAACTCCGACCACTCACCTCGCACCGAGCCTTTCCCCTTGCTTCAGACCTCGGAGTCGGTCGCACCCTTCGAACGCGCTCTGCTCACACTGGACGGCGTGGCGCTGGCCGACGGTGGCTTCGTCGCCTCCTGGACCGGAACGTGCCGTGATTCGATCTTCGTCACGTGCCCCGATCCAGCGTTGGAGCCTCTCGAGGACTACTTCGACGGCAGCGACCCGGGAGTCTTCGTCCGCTCCTTCGATGCCTGGGGCCAGCCGCTCGGTCCGAGTCGGCTGATGCATCCTCGGGCAGAGGGTGGCCAGACGGGCTTCCTCGTGCCATCTGCGCGGCATCTCAGAGGTGGCGGGATCAACCTGGCCAGCGTGCCTGCGATCTACCGTGAGTGGTTGAATCGCGGCTTCCTGCGCCCGCTCGCCCCTGCGTGCAGCTCGGACGCGGACACGGCGTGCACCGGAACCGACGCGCGCTTCCGCATCGAGGTTCTCTGGCACGACTTCACCGGTGGCAGCGGAAGAGCCCTGGTCCAGCAGGAGGAGGCTGCCTGGGCCTCCTTCAGCTTCTTCGATCCGGGCCAGATCGACGTCGTGGTCAAGGTCATCGACGCGCGCTCACTCTCCGGAAACCACTGGGTGTTCTACGCGTCGTTGTCCGACGTCTCGTTCGATCTGTCCGTGGTCGACACGCAGACGGGCCTTTCCAGGGTGTACCGCAATCCTGCGGGCCTTCTCGCGAGCCGCGGTGACACGGTAGGCCTGCCCCAGCTCGACCCGGTGCAGTCTGACGTGCTGCACCGAGAGCCTCGTCGTCGGCCCCCGCAGAGCCGCGGCTCGAGCCCTGGGGCCCCGCGCGGCGCCGTGACCGAGTGTGCTCCTTCGACGACGCGCCTCTGCTTCTTCGATCGCTTCGCTGCGGAAGTCCGCTGGAGGGACTTCGCCTCGCAGGAGGGTGTAGGTCGAGAGCTGGAGCTCCGCGGCGACACGCAGGCGTTCTGGTTCTTCGCGCCTTCCAATCCGGAGCTCTTCGTGAAGATGATCGACGGGCGGGCCGTGAACGGTTCGTATTGGCTCTTCTTCGGCTCGCTCAGCAACGTGGAGTTCGAGCTCGAGGTGACGGACCTCCAGACCGGAGCCGTTCGGAGGTACGCGAACCCCTCGGGCGAGTTCGCGAGCGTGAGCGACATCGACGCCTTTCCCGACGGAGAGTCCTCTGGGAGGGTCCCGCCCGGCCTCTGACGCCTTCATCGTGGCTCTTGCTGCAAGGGCCACGGTGGCGCCGAGAACGTGGCGCACGGGCCAGTCCGCGAAGGCAGGTGGCTGCCTTCGGGCCCAGACGACGTGATCAGATGGTTCCCACCCCTCACAAGGAGATTCGACGATGATGCGTCCCGCCCGATTCGTGCTCGCCGTCTGCGCTCTCGTGTCGCTCGGCTCGAGCGCCGCCGTTTCGGCACAGCTCCCCGAGCGCGACTACTCCTCGGTGAAGCAGAAGGTGCACCAGCTCAGCGACACCTTGTGGTGGCTCGAGCCGGAGCCGGCGTTGGGCGGCAACCTGGCTGTCTCGGCGGGCGAAGACGGCATTCTGATGGTCGACGACCAGCTCCTGCCGATGACCGAAGGCATCAAAGAAGCCGTGGCCGGGATCCAGGCTGGGAAGATCGATTTCATCGTCAACAGCCACTACCACTTCGACCATGCGGGCGGGAACGCCGCGTTCGGGCTCGAGTCGTACATCCTCGCGCACCACAGCGTGCGGATGCGCCTGCTCGAGGGCCGCGAGGCGGGCGCCAACTTCCGGGCCGACCCGCATCCCAAGGAGGCCATCCCGGTCGTCACCTTCCAGGAGGGCATCACCGTGCACTGGAACGGCGAGGAGATCGAGGTGGCGTACCTCGGGAATCCGTCGCACACCGACGGCGACGCGGTCATCTACTTCCGCGGCTCGAACGTGATCCACACGGGGGACCAGTACGTGAACCTGAACGGGTATCCGTACATCGACCGCGACGTCGGCGGCTCGGCGCTGGGGCTGCGGGACAACATCGCGGCGGCCCTCGCCATGATCGACGACGAGACGAAGGTCATCCCGGGGCACGGCCCTCTCGCGACCAAAGCGGAGTTGCAGGCCTACCACGACCGCATCGCGGCCACGATCGACATCGTGAAGAGGCAGAAGGACAAAGGCTCGTCACTGGAGGAGATCCAGGCGGCGGGTTTTCCGGAGGAGTACACGAAGTACACGGGCTTCATGCCGATCAATGTCTGGATCGGTGCCATCTTCGCGTCGCTCGACGACTGACGCTCCCACCACGGGCTGCTTTGAAAATGGCGCTGAACCGTGTCGTATTCCTAGAGATCCTGTGCATTCGATAGGAGCGGCTCCCCCGAAGGGTCTCCCCGAGACCCTGGGCAGGCGGCGCTCGGAGAGCTGATCGACCGGAGCTGAAGCCGTCTCCGGCCGGAGGGTTCAGGGCTCGGCGGCGCTGGAGAAGAGGGTCGACGAAAAGGAGTGGTGGCAGCCGACGAGAACCCAGGCGAGGGCCCCCTTCCCAGGAGGACTCCTCCCGAGCCGTCCGCAGGACGGAGACGGCTTCAGATCCGGCCCGCCACAACGCTTCGCCGCCTTCGTTTTCATTCACCTGGGTGCCCCGAGGGGCATGGACGACTGCTAGGCTGTCTGTTCCGACACGATGGATCGACCCGGGCGGAGGCTCGGGATCAGAACAATCAAGGCGGTCAAGGCCTCCGCAGGCTGCGTCCGCCCCGCGAGATGCGCGCGCCGTGTCTCGTGGACCTGGAGATCAACATGACGAAATCTCACAGAGCTCTCGCCTTCGGCGTCCTCCTCGTTCTTCTTGCCGCGACGGTCGCCTTTGCGCAGCAGCCCAACCCCGCCAGCCCGCGCAGCTCCGCGGCCACCCAGATCGGTGACGCGTGGATCACGGTCGACTACAGCTCGCCGATCCTGCGCAACCGCCAGGGCATCTTCGGCTCCGGCGACTCCTACGGCCAGAAGGTCCTCGCGGGCGCCCCGGTGTGGCGCGCGGGTGCCGACGTCAGCACGCGGATCAAGACCGACGCGGACCTCGAGATCGGAGGCAAGAAGGTGCCCGCGGGCGAGTACAGCTTCCTCATCGACATCAAGGAAGGCTCCTGGACGGCCATCATCTCCAAGCAGCCGCACCTCGCCGCCGTGGCCTCGCGCGAGGACTTCCAGAAGGGCATCGCCGACGGCAAGGCCTGGGGCGGCTACGGCTACAAGCAGGACATGGACGTGGCGCGCGCCGCGATGGATCTGCAGAAGACCGAAGGCTCGGTCGACAACCTCGTGTACTGGTTCGAGGGTGTTTCGGCGGACGGCGGCCGGCTGGGGATCGCCTGGGACAACCACATGGCGTACCTGGACTTCAAGGTCGCGAAGTAGCCACTTCCAGGCTCCCACACCTTGTGTGAGAGCCTGTTTCATGCGGTTCAATCGAGAGGCCAGCTGCCGCCGTTGCGGTAGCTGGCCGCTTTGCTTCTGGGAGACCCAACCATGCGCCGACCTCCATCCACGACAGGTTTGACGGCGTGCGTCGCTGCGTTCTGCCTCGCTGCGGGCAGCCATGCAGCTGCGCAGGAGCCGAGCTCCACGAGCACGGCAGCGGAGCGGCCTGGAGGCTTGACCGCCGAGACGCGCGCGGCCATCGACGCGGCATTCGCGGAGTTCGACGGCTTCGACACCCCTGGCGCGTCGCTGGCGGTCGTGAAAGATGGCGCCATCGCGTACCTGCGCGGCTACGGCCTGGCGGACCTCGAGAGCGGTACTCCCGTCACGCCGCAGACGCCGTTCCACGTGGCGTCGGTCTCGAAGCAGTTCACCGACTACGCGGTGGTGCTCCTCGATCAGGCAGGGGAGCTGTCGCTCGATGACGACGTGCGCCAGCACATCCCCGAGCTCCCCGACTTCGGCTCCGAGCTGACGCTGCGTCATCTCGGCCACCACACGAGCGGCATTCGTGACCAATGGGAGCTGTTGGCGATCCAGGGCACGCGTCTCGACGACGTGATCACGACCCAGCACATCCTCCAGCTGGCGACGCGTCAGCGCGAGCTCAACTTCGAGCCGGGTGCCGAGTACATGTACAGCAACATGGGCTTCACGCTGCTCGCGGAGGCGGCGAGCCGGGCGAGCGGCAAGAGTTTCCCAGCAGCTCTGTGCCGACCTGATCTTCAAGCCGCTGCGCATGGCGAGGACCCACTTCCACGACGACCACCGCCACCTCGTGCCCGGTCGGGCCTACTCGTACGACCGCGCAGCGGATGGCGGCTGGCAGAAGACGGTGCTGTCGTACGCCAACGCCGGGGCCACGTCTCTCTTCACCACGGCCGAAGATCTCGGGCGCTGGATTCTGCACCTCGCTTCCACGGAGGGCGAGCCCGCGACGCGGACACTCCTTCAGAAGGGGCGCCTCAACGACGGCTCCGAGATCGACTACGCCCTGGGTCTGGTCCACGGTGAGCTGCGCGGTGTGCGCACCCTCTCGCACGGCGGCGCCGACGCAGGGTTCCGGTCGATCCTGCTCATCTTTCCCGACCACGATCTGGGAGTCGTCGTGCTCGCCAACAGTCCGGCGGTCGATCCGTCGCGGCGCGCGTCCGAGGTGGCCGAGATTCTCCTCGGCGACGAAATGGCGGCGCTCCCGGACGAGGCGGCCGCAAGCGAGGGCCCGACCGAGGAGATCGAGCTCAGCCCCGAGGTGCTGGAGAAGCTCGCCGGCACCTACCGACTCGCCGAGCTCGGCCTCGTGCTCGAGGTGACGGTTCGAGAGGGTGCGCTGTTCACGACCGTCCCCGGCACGGGCGAGCTGCAGCTGCGCGCTGTCGGCGAACGGGAGTTCCTGCTGCCGGAGCTGAGTGGTCGCGTCCGGTTCGACCTGGCAGACGAGGGCCGCGCCATGGGTCTGCGGGTCCGCGTGCCGGGCCAGCAGCTGGAGGGCCTTCGGTTCGAGCCTCTCGCCGGGGTCGACCTGGGCGTCTACGAGGGGTGGTACTTCAGCCCGGAAGTCGAGACGCTGTATCGCATCGAAGCGAAAGACTCGGTGCTGGTGGCCCATCACGTGCGCAACGGGTCGATCGACCTCGTGCCGCTCGAGGAGGACGGGTTCCAGGGCTCGGAGTGGTTCTTCGGCAGTGTCGCCTTCGAGAGAGATGCTAAGGGGGAGGTCGCCGCGTTTCGGCTCAGCGGAGGCCGCGTCCGCAACCTGCTCTTTCGGCGCCTCGACTCGTTCGACGGCCCCTGATCCGAGGCCCAGGCTCTCGAAACAGCGGGCGCGGTAGCCTCGTCTCAACGTTCGAAGGACTTCGCGCGCAGCTCCGCTCCACGCAGAACGGAGCCTGGCGCGCCTGTGACCGGCGCCGCCTGGCGCGCGAGAGGAGAAGACGAATGAGATCCCTGAAACTGCGACTCGGGGTGGTGTGCGCGCTGCTGTTCCTGCTTTGCGGCAGTTCGATGGGCCAGCAGGAGGGCGACTCGGCGGGCGCCGAAGCGAAGGCCACTTCGGCGGGCCCGCTCCCTGAGCGGCGGCTGCCAGCCGACATGAAGCACACGAAGGAGGCCGAGGTCACGATTCGCGGCGAGCGCGTGCCGTACCGCGTCACGGTCGGCACCCAGCCCGTGTACGGTGACGACGACAAGGCCGTGGCGGCGCTGCACTACACCTACTACGAGCGCACCGACGTCGACGACGCAGCAAGTCGGCCGTTCTTCATCTCATTCAATGGCGGCCCCGGCTCCGGGTCCCTTTGGATGCACCTGGGCTACACGAGCCCCAAGCTGCTGGAAGTGGACGACGAGGGCTACCCGGTGCAGCCGTACGGCGTGAAGGACAACCCACACTCCATCCTCGACGTGGCCGACATCGTGTACGTGAACCCGGTCAACACCGGCTTTTCTCGCATCCTCGACCCCAAGGCCGACCGCAAGGACTTTTTCGGCACGAATGCCGACGTGCGCTATCTGGCCGCGTGGCTCGACGTCTTCGTGTCCCGCGTGAAGCGCTGGCGGTCGCCGAAGTACCTGATCGGCGAGAGCTACGGAACGAACCGCGTCTCCGGCCTGGCCGCCGCGCTGCAGGATCGGCACTGGATGTACCTCAACGGCGTGATCCTGGTGTCGCCGACCGGGCTGGGTCTGGACGCCGAAGGTCCTGCCCCGCGCTCCGACGTGCTCAAGCTGCCGTACTACACGGCTGCAGCGCACTACCACGGGCAGCTCGAGCCCGAGCTGCAGGGGCACGACCTCCTCGAGGTGCTGCCCGACGTGGAGCGTTTCACCATCGACGAGTACCTGCCCGTGCTCTCGAAGGGAGGCTTCGCCGACGAGGGCGAGCGGGAGCAGATCGCAGAATCGGTGGCCCGGTACTCGGGCTTGTCGAAGGAGTTCGTGCTGCAGCACAACCTCGCCATTCCGAACTCGGCGTTCTGGAAGGAGCTCCTGCGGGACGAGGGCTACACGATTGGCCGCCTCGACTCGCGCTACCTCGGCATCGACGCGAAAGATGCCGGCGACCGCTACGACTATCCCGCCGAGCTGACCTCGTGGAACCACGCGTTTGCACCGGCGATCAATCACTACCTGCGCGACGAGCTCGGCTTCGAGACCGACCTGCAGTACTACCTGTTTGGTCCGGTACACCCCTGGGGTGAGCGCAACGCCAACGTCGGTGAGGATCTCCGCCAGGCCATGGCGCAGAACCCGTTTCTCAAGGTGATGGTGCAGTCGGGCTACTACGACGGAGCGACCGACTACTTCACGGCGAAGTACGTGCTGTGGAACCTCGACCGCAGCGGCAAGCTGCGCGAGCGCATGCGCTTCGAGGGCTACCTGAGCGGGCACATGATGTACCTGCGCGCCGAGGACCTCGCCACGTCGAACCAGCACATCCGTGACTTCATCGAGTGGAGCACGCCCGAGGCGGGCGCGCCGGCCAGCTACGGGCGGGTGGGGCAGCCGTAGCGGCCTCGTCCACGGCCGTCGGCGTTGCGGAGCCCCGTCCGGTCGAGTCGTGCCTGGCCTTTTCGAGGCGCGGGAGCAGTCAGCGGTCCGTTGAGCTCACTGGCTGCGCGGCCGGGCGGGTATGAAGCGCGGGACCTTGCGGCAGTACTCCACGT
Source organism: Candidatus Multivoraceae bacterium (assembly GCA_965223385.1). Classification (GTDB taxonomy): domain Bacteria; phylum Acidobacteriota; class Thermoanaerobaculia; order Multivoradales; family Multivoraceae; genus JBCCLJ01. Next base: position 792,381 of record CBDCWR010000006.1, read on the forward strand.
AGGGTTCCCCGAAACGCTCCCGGAGCTCCTTCTCCTCGAGCAGGACCACTGCGATCAGCACGGGAACCGACAGCGCGGTCATGATCCACAGGCCCTGGTAGTTGAGCATCAGGGCGTAGCCGAGCGTGATGGTCCACACCACGAGGTAGCGTGGATTGCGTGTCCACGCATAGAAGCCGTCGACAAGAAGCACTCCGGGATCGTCCGGATCGACTTCCGGAACCCCCGTCAGGATCTTGCGCGTCAGCTGCTTCGAGAGGCGGGCTTGTACGGCCACGCCGAGAACCCAGAGTGCGGCCCCGGCGAGCACGAGCTCGCGGCGCGCGCCGTAGTCGGCGCCGAGGAGGAGCCTCCGTGCGGGGAAAAGCGCTGCGGCCATGCCGAGCGCCAGCACGAGGAGCGTGACCCGGGTTCTGCGGAGTCCAACCCGCCGCCAGAAGGCGGCAAACGGGTGCACGACGAACCAGTAGAGGAGAGCGGGCGGCAGGCTCAGCGCGAGAAACACCGCGAAGCCGTAGCGAAACCCCTCCCAGGACATGGGGTCAGGCTACCGTAGCTGCCAAACGCGGAGCTGCAGACGAGGCGAGGCCCGGAGGCCTCGCCTCAGGTCACGATCTCAGGGCTGTGCGCCGGGGAAGTCTTCGAGCGCGAGCCGCCGCATCGAGATGGGCAGCGGAGGATCGCCGGGAAAGGCGAAGGTCGTCGTGCCGTCCAGCGTCTCCACGGTCAGGAAGAGCTCGCCGGCCCAGGCCCCGTGGCCGACCCGCCGGATCGTCCCGCCGACCTTGAGCACACAGTTGCCGGGCGGGGACTCCACGCCGACGGTCCCGCAGATGCTCGTTTCGGCGTCAGGTCCGTACCGGAAGCTCGCGGCACCCAGCCCGATCCTGCCTCGGGTGAGGCGCTTCCAGGATCCGATGCCCGCCGACTCCTTGTCGGCCTCGTGCTCCGACGTGAACAACACCGAGCCGTGGGCGCCCAGAATCACGTAGAGCTGCTCGATCCGCGGGGCGCCGAGCCCTCCGAGATCGAGGTCTGCGATGTATGCCCCGGCGACCGGCGCCGGAGGACCGGCCTCCGCCGGAGTCGTGACTAGGGCTCCTCCCACCACGAACATCACCAACGACACGATGCACACGGTCGATTTCGTGCTCATTTCCGCTCCTTCCATTGTCTCCTTGCGGAGAGTTTCCAAGGGCGCCGCTCGAGGAGGCGGTCGATGGGAGCACTACGAGGAAGTTGCCAGGAAGCGGCGGGTGAACTTGACGAACTGTCAATACAGACGGCTTCCACAAGAGATTTCGATGAATTGTTGCGTCGTTTTGCGTGATCTAGGGGCGAATCGCGATTGCACAGGGACGAAACGACGCAAGAAGTGCCGCTGAGGCGAGGGGTGCGGTGGCGGCGTCCGAGGCCGGAGCCGGGTCGTGGTGGGCGCGTGAACACGTCCACGGTCTTCCGGCACCGGGAGGAACGGGGCCGGGTGCTCCGCCGGGATAGGCTGCGCAGCACGCGCGGCGGCAGAAGGCCTCCGCTGCGCGCCCGCAAGGCACCACGACACGTCGGCATCGTCGGCGAGAAAGCGAGAGCCGATGAAGATCGCCGACAACTGCGTCGTCAGCATGCACTACGTCCTCACGAACGGCGGCGGCGAGCAGGTCGATGCCTCGGACAAAGGGCCGCTGATGTATCTGCACGGACACGGGAACATCGTCCCCGGCCTCGAGAAGGAGCTCACGGGGAAGACCGCAGGTGACTCGTTCGAGGTGGTGATCCCTCCCGACCAGGCCTACGGTCCCCGCAGCGACGCGCTGGTCCAGAAGGTGCCTCGCAGTGCCTTTCAGATCGAGACGCTCGAGCCCGGGATGCAGTTCCAGGCCCAGACCCCCGAGGGATCGCAGCTCATCACGGTGACCGCGGTGGTGGGTGAAATGGTCACCATCGATGGTAACCACCCCATGGCGGGGGAGACCCTGCACTTCCAGGTGCAGGTGGTGGAGGTGCGCGAGGCGACCGCAGAAGAAGTGCAGCACGGCCACGTGCACGGGCCGGGAGGCCATCAGCACTAGCGCACTGGGAACCACAGTCTCCCGCGGCGGGTCTGAGGAGTCGGACCACGTAAAGAGAGGCCCCGCTGGGCCTCGGAGAGGGGGAGCTCATGCGTCGTTGGCTGCTTTGGACCCTTGCGCTCGTGTCGAGTGGAACGCTCGACGCGCAGGACGCTCTGCTGGAGAACGGTCGTCTCGTCGATCCACGGTCGGGGGCGGTATCGGAGGCACACCTGCTCATCCGTGGTGGCGTGATCGAAGCGCATCTCGCCGAGCGACCGGCGAACTTCGATGGAGTCGTGGTCGATGCGAGCGGCGGCTGGATCGTGCCCGGCCTCCGCGACATGCACGTTCACACGGCCGTGAGTCAGGCGCCCGGAGCCATGGAGATGGTGGGCACGCCGAAAGCCGCGGAGCGCATGCTCGGCGTGGGCGTCGTGGGTTTCCTCGACCTGTTTCATTCGGAGGATCTCGTCTTCGGCCAGCGCCGACAGCAGCGCCAGGAGGGGCAGGCTTCGGGGGCCGACATCTTTGCTGCGGGGCCGTGCCTGACGGCGACGGACGGGCACTGCACCGAGTACCCCACGCCGACCCGCGTGATCGACACCCCCGCGCAGGCGCGCACGCAGATCGCCGAGCTGGCCGCGAAGAAGCCCGACGTGATCAAGCTGGTGTACGCGCACCCGTCTCCGGGAGCGACCAAGCCAGCGCGGCCGACGCTCGACCGCGAGACGTTCCGGGCGGCCATCGCTGCCGCGCGCGAGCACGGCGTGCCGAGCGTCGTGCACATTCGCAGCTGGATGGACGTGCAGCACGCGGCAGAAGACGGCGCCACCGCCGTCACGCACCTGCCTGGACTGCCGGCGCCGGAAGGGATCGAGAAGCTGCTGGCGCGTCAGGGCACCGTGGTCATTCCGACCCTCGCTGTAGGTGACACGGTCCTGGTCACGGAAAAGGCGCGCCTGGACTCGCCCCTGCTCGAGCGCGCTGCCGGAGATCGAATTCTCGACGCCTACCGGAGCTTCGACACGTCGGCCGACAGGTGGCAGGGCATGATGAACGGGCTGGCCGAGGCGCAGAGCCATCGTCTCGACACCCTGCGGCTTCTGGCCGAGGCCGGCGTGAAGATCGTCGCTGGCACCGACGCTGGGAACTGGTTCACGGTGCACGGAGCTTCGGTCTACCGGGAGCTGGAGCTCTACGAGAAGGCGGGCCTTTCGCCGCTCCAGGTGCTCCAGACGGCAACGACCCACGCCGGAGACCTGTTGGGCGAGAGCTGGGGTCTCGCCCCAGGTGACCCGGGCAGCGTTCTCGTTCTCGATGCGTCGCCGTTGGAGACGTCCTGGCGCGCGCCTCACATCCGAACGGTCGTACATCACGGCAAGGTCGCCTGGGAGCGGCCCAGCATGCTGAGCGAGGCGACGACGGCTTCGCCGCCGCCCCAGGGGGGTGCCGGTGCCACGTCGTCAGTCTCGAGGAGACCGTCGAGCGCCGAGGGCCGCGACTGAAGGGTGCCGCCCCGGGTCAGGGATCCAGGGCGGCGGCAACCTCCCTTGCCGCCGCGATCCCGCCACCGATGGCGCCGTCGATGAACCCGCGCCAGCCCTGGCAGAGATCTCCACCGGCAAAGAAGAGCCGGCCTTCGGCCGCGCCCAGACCGTCGTACTCCGTGACCTTGCCGCGCCTGTAGGTGCACCACGTTCCCTGCGCGAGCGAGTCGGCGCTCCACTCGTGGCCGAAGACGCGCAGAACGCGGACACCCGGAACGAGCGCGTCGAGCGCGGCCTGCCAGTCGGCGAGCTCGAGCCGCTCCAGCGCCTCCGTCTGGATGCCGAATGCCACGAGGAGGGAACGCTCCTCCCCCTGCTGAAACGTGAAGCACGCGCCGAGTGGGTTGTGGTCGCCCCGGGCGAGGGTCATGAAGTTGCCGGGATCTCCCTCCACTTCGAGGAAGAGCTTGACGCCTTGGCCGGCGTGGCGTTCTTTTGACGCCTGCACCTTCAGCGCATCGAGTGCCGGTGTGACGTCGAGCGCGTGAAGCACGTTCATCGGCAGGGCGACTACGGCCGCGGCGGCCGAGCGCACGGTGCCGTCGGTGGTCTCCACCTCCACTCCGCTTTCCGAATGCCGGATGCGCGCAACCTGCGCCTCGAGCTCGATGGGGTATCCGCCGTCGCGCGCGATCGACTCGATGAGTGCCCGCGTGCCAGCCTCGAGCTTGTAGCGGGCCAGCACGTCGCTGAACAGGGAGAACGTGTTTCCCGCCAGCGCCCAGACGCGCATCGTCTCCACGTAGGACGCCTGGTCCAGCGACGTCATGGTGAGCGTCTCCAGATAGGCACCCGCTGCGGCCCGCTGGAGCGGCGTCAGGTCGAGTGTGTCGATGCGGTCCTGCACGGAGATGCTGTCGCGCTCGGCGAGCTCGAGCCATCGATGGTGCGCGTCGAACGGTCGCTCCCACACGGCTTCCGCGTCGGCGAAGAAGCTCTCGAAGCCCGAGAGGAACTCGCCAATCTCACCTTCCGTCAGCTCCCGCGGCGTTCCGTCGACGTCGAGCACGATGCGCTCTGCAGTGCTCCCGACGGTCTCCGTGACCTCGAGGCCGTAGCGCTGGATCTCTGCCCACACGAAGGGCTGGTTCCAGTGCACCCACGTGCCGCCCAGCTCCACCTTCCAGCCGTGCCGCTCGTCGGTCCACGTGCGGCCGCCGAGGCGGTCGCGGGCCTCGAGGAGGAGGGTGTCGAAGCCCCGCAGCTGGAGATCGCGAGCCGCCGTCGCGCCGGCGAACCCCCCGCCGAGAACGAGGACGTCGTGGTCGTGGGTTGCGGACATGTGTGCGCCTCCTGGGTTGTGCCGTGCTGCGACGCTAGCCGTTCAAGCGAAGGATGCCGTCTCCCAGGCCGGTGGCGTAGGCCGCCTGCTCGCCGCGGGCATCGAGGATCATCCCCGTGATCAGGCCAGGGGCTGGTGCGAAGAGGGCCGGACCGATCAGGTCGACCCACGTCACACCCTCCTCCAGCCGCGCGTCGATCAACTCGATCTGCGCCACGCTCTCCGGCGTCTGGACCCGGAGAACCGACGTCTGCTCGCCGGTGACCGGATCGAACACCACGATCTCGCTGCGCAGTGCCGAGGCGATCCACAGCCGACCGTGGCGGTCGAGCTCGAGGTTGTCGGGATGACCGACGTCCGCCGCGACGCCCTGGTTCGTCGCCTCGCCCGCCTCGACGTCGAGATCGAAGCGCAGAACCTGGCTTCCCATGGTGGCGCTCAGATAGAGCACCCGTCCGGCCTCGTCGAGCGCGAGGCCGTTGGCGAAGAGGATGCCGTCGGCGAGACGCCTGGGCGCACGTTCCGAACCCCCCTCCGCTGGCGGGAGGTAGAACAGCGCGCCATCGGGGTTGGGCACTCCGACCGACTCGAACAGCTCCACCTCGCCGTTCTCGGGCCGGTTTTCGGTCGATTGGGAGAACCAGATGCCACCGCGGCTGTCGGCGCGCGCCATGTTGATGCCATAGGGGTGCTGGTAGATGCGCTCGGTCTGCTCCGACTCCGTGTCGACCCTGTAGAGGCCGCCCCGGTAGACGTCGGCCACGAGGACGTGTCGCCCGTCGGGCTCGAGAGTGACTCCGTTCGGTCCGCCGACGATCTCTGGTGGGCTGTGCTCGTAGCCGGCCGCCTCGAACTGCCCGAACGGGCGATGGGAGCCGTCGTCGGCCACGAGGCGGAGCCCGTGGTTCTGGTCCGCGACGAGCAGTCGGCCGTCGGCGAGCAGCACGCCGTCCTCCGGGCGCAACAGAGAACGATCGGCGGGGAAGACCATACCCTCGTCGAACGTCCACTGTGGAGCCCGAGGACGCGCCGGGGCCTCGACCGTGGTGTCCGCCTCCGACGCGGAGTCGGGGGCCTGGGCGCAGCCCACGAGGACCGTCACCGCTAGAAGCACACGCGCGCAAGATCTCATGTCGAGTCTCCTTCAGCTGAGTGCAGGCGCGAACCCACCTGCGGAGCGCGCGAAGCCGGGCTCGCGCGAGGTTCGGGACAGCCCGGGGCTACGCCATCGCAGGCGTCTTGGCGAAGCCGCGCAGTGCGTCCGCCATCTGCTCGCGAATCGGCTCGCCCGACAGGATGGCTCCGACGGCGGTGAGCGACGTGTGGATCTGTCCACGGCATGGCACGTGCTGCGCCTCGACGCCTGCGGCCGCGAGCGCCTCCGCGTAGGCAGCTCCTTCGTCCCGCAGGGGATCGAACTCACAGGTGAAGATGGCCGCGGGAGGCAGGCCTTCGAGCGAGCTCGCGCGCAGCGGCGAAGCCTTCGGATCGCTGCGGTCGCCCTGGTCCGCGTAGTAGTCCCAGAACCAGTTCATGAGGCCGGCCGTGAGCACGTAGCCCTCCGCGTTCTCTTCGTAGGAGGAGCGCGTCATGTCGCAGTCGACCACCGGCGTCACGAGGAGCTGGCCGGCGATCGCGGGCCCTCCTTCGTCGCGGATGCGCTGACAGGTGACCGCCGCGAGGTTGCCGCCGGCACTCCAGCCCGCCAGGACGATCTGGTCGGGGTCGCCGCCGAGCGACGCCGCGTTCTCGCCGATCCAGCGCACCGCGGCGAGCGCGTCTTCGGGCGCGGCGGGGAAGCGGTCCTCGGGTGCATGGCGGTAGTTCACGGAAACGACGAGCTGGTCGGAGCGCACGCAGAGATCGCGGCAGAACGAGTCGTCCGAATCGTGGGCGCCGAGCACCCAGCCGCCGCCGTGGAAGTAAACGACCACGGGATGGGGGCCCTCCGACGCGGGTCGGTAGAGGCGGTAGTCGAGGTCGCCGGCCGGCCCCGGAAGGGCTCCGTCGGTGCACTCACCGACCTCGGGGCCTGGCGGGTTCATCTCCGCCAGAGCCGCCATGGCCTCACGCGCCTCGTCGGGCGACAGCGACTCCAGAGGCGGCGCGCCGGCCTCGGCCATGATCTCGAGCAGCATGGCCACGTCGGGCTGGAGACGGTTGACCACACCGTCGTTGCACTGCTCCTTGCCTTCGCCGGACAGCCGGAAGCCGAGATAACCCTCGGCGCGCACCCGGTTGCAGGCTTCACGGTAGACGCCCACCCCGCTGATGTACGGCAGGAAGACCCGGGGTTTGCCTGGCACGTTGGCGCCCATGTACCAGGACGCCGCCTTCGGGAAGAGCGTGATGTTGGCGCCGTCGTTGACATGGATCCCCCAGTACTCCTCGGCGAGCTCCGTGGGCTCGATGCGGTGGAAACCCTGGTCGCGCAGATCGCCGAGGCAGTCGGCGATCCAGTCGACATGCTGCTCGATGGAGACGACCATGTTGGAGAGCACGGAGGGGCTCCCCGGGCCGGTGATCATGAACAGATTCGGGAAGCCGACCGAGGTCAGGCCGAGGTAGGTCTGCGGCCCGGCCGCCCAGCGCTCCTTGAGCGTGACGCCGTTCACTCCCTGGATGTCGACCGCGACCAGCGCGCCGGTCATTGCGTCGAAGCCGGTGGCGTAGACGAGCGCGTCGATCTCGATGCTCTCGTCGCCGAAGTCGATTCCCGTCTCGGTGATGGTCGAGATCGGCTGGCGGTGCAGGTCGACGAGCCGGACGTGCTCCTTGTTGAAGGTCTCGTAATAGCCGCTGTCGAGGCACGGACGCTTCGTCTGGAAGGGGTAGTCCTTCGGGCAGAGGAGCTCGGCCGTCTCGGGGTCGTCGACGACGTCGCGGATCTTGCAGCGGATGAACTCTGCGAAGACCTCGTTGGCCTCGGCATTCGTGAGCAGGTCGTTGAACGCCTCACCGGGGGCGAGCAGCTCGCCGCGGTTCCAGGCGATCTCGCAGCGCCGCTGACGCTCCTCCTCGGAGAGCTGGAGTGCTCCCTCTTCCGGAGGCGTGACCGGGACACCAGCCTGCGACCAGCGCTTCTCCTCGTGGTAGGCGGCGCGATCGGCGTCGATGGTGGCGCGCTTCTCCTCGGATATGGGACCGTTGCCTGCGGGCATCGAGAAGTTCGGGGTGCGCTGGAAGACCACCAGGCTCTCTGCCTGCTCGGCGATGAGCGGAATCGACTGGATGGCCGACGATCCGGTTCCGATCACGGCGACGCGCTTGCCGGTGAAATCGACACCTTCGTGTGGCCAGCGGCTCGTGAAGTACACATCGCCCTGAAAGCGCTCGGCGCCTTCGATCTCCGGGCCTTTCGGCATGGAGAGGCAGCCGGTGGCCATGACGTAGTAGCGACACGAGACGTTGTCGGCGCTGCCGCCGTCCACCGCCTCGGTCTCGATGTTCCAGACGCTGCCGTCGTCGTTCCAGGTGGCGCCCACGACGCGCGTGCCGAAGCGGATGTCACGCCGCAGGTCGTGCTTGCGTGCTACGTGCTGCAGGTAGCGGAGGATCTCGGGCTGCGTGGCGTACTTCTCGCTCCACTCCCACTCTTCCTCGAGCTCCGGGTCGAACGAGTACTGGTAGTCGAGGCTCTGGATGTCGCAGCGCGCCCCGGGGTAGCGGTTCCAGTACCAGGTGCCGCCCACGTCGTCACCCGTCTCCAGGGCCACCGCAGAAAGGCCCATGCCGCGGAGGCGGTGGAGCATGTAGAGCCCGGCCATCCCGGCTCCGACCACGACAACGTCTACATCCGGCTGGGCAGCCTTGTTCTCCGTCATTCCAGGCTCCTTCTCGAATCGCTCTTGTTGGATCGGCCCTCCATTCTTCCACGGCAGAGGCCCACTTGGACGCTGGGTCGAGGTCATTCCGCGCTCCCGAGCGCGGTGCGGCCCGCGAGCAAGAAGATCCCCGATCTGCGGATCGCCTACGATGATGTCTCCCAAGGAGGATGCGAATGAACGTGGAAGAGAGAGACGCGTTTCTGCAGGAGCCCCACACGGCGGTGCTCGCGACCGTCGATGCGAAGGGCCGCGCCCACGCGGTGCCTGTCTGGTACCTCTGGAACGGGACCTCGTTCGAGATCATCGGCGGCAAGACCTCGGCCAAGATGCGGCATGTCGAGCAGCGCGGACGGGCAGCTCTGTGTATCGACCGCCGCGGGGAGAGCGTGCAGCACGTCACGGCCGAAGGACCTGCGGTGCTCGGAGACACCGCGACGCCGGAGTGGCGACTTCGGCTGCACACCCACTATCGCGGCCGCGAGGCAGCCGAGAAGGTGGTGGCGGCCGGAGGGCACGAGCACCAACGTTTCCTCACGCTCACGCCGGAGCGCTGGTACGCCTGGCCGGACAAGATCGAGTAGGCCGCCGCACCTGGCTCTCCGCCGGGCGGCAGCTCGCTCGGAGGTGTCTCATGCTGACGCACACCCTCATCACGGTGACCCCCGATCGGTTTCGCGAGGCTCACCGCGCCTTGAGCGAAACGGCCGTGGCGGAGCTCGCCTGAACGTCAGGCTGAGAGGATCAGCGCTGCGAGGGGGCTCCGAGCGCTTCGAGCCGCTTCGCGTCTTCGGCGTACTCGCGTTGAAGAGTCTCCAGCTCGCGTGCGATCGCGTCTACGCTCCACCAGCGACCCTGGTGGGCGAGGCCGATGATGCGTCGGGTGTGCTCGATGTGCTCGAGCGGATCGGCGGCCAGCAGGAGGACGTCGCCACGGGCTCCTTCGGCCAGCACGCCGAGCTCGCCCTCACGGTCGAGGTAGCGGGCCGCTTCGGCCGTCGCGGCGACGAGCGTGTCCCAGGTGGACAACCCAGCTTCGACGAACGCCGCCATCTCACGGTGCACGGTGAGGCCGGGTGCGGAGATGTCCGTGCCGATCAGAAGCGGCGCGCCCGCATCGTGCAGCGCTTTCACGAGCGCCAGTCGCGTCGAGCGTGTGCCCGTGATGCCCGCTCGCTCGCGCGGCCCGTACAGCTGGTAGAGCCAGTCGACGCCCGCGGGCGTCGTCGGGTGCTCCCAACGAGCGATCTCCTGCGTCGCTCGCGAGGGGCGCTCGTACTCGGGCACCGTGCTGTCCCAGAGGGTGAGGGTGGGTACGTTCCACACGTCGAAGCGCGCAGTGAGCTCGGCCAGCGCCTGGACCTTCTCCGGCGAGCACCAGGCCCAGCCCTGGTAGATGTCCTGAGCGATCGGCTTCAACTGCGTCTCGGAGGCCGCACACGCGACGTCGTAGCCGGTCAGATGCTCGATCGAGCGGAGCCCGCGCCGGAGTGCGTGGTCGAGCGGCACCTGCATCGGCACGTGCGCGGCCACGGTGAGTCCTTTGTGTGCTGCAGCGTCCATGACGGCGTCGAACACCTCCGGGCTCAGGGTCGAGTAGACCTTGAGGAAGTCGTAGCCCGCCTCCGCCGTATGCTCGACGTACCGGACGGCCGCGGCTGCCTCGGAGAAGGTCGGCAAGCCAGGGAAGAGAGGCGGATTGCCGTCCATCACGCGCGACGAGGCGAAGACGCGCGGACCAAAAAGCTCGCCACGGTCGATCGCGTCGCGCATGGCGAGGGTCTCGGGTCCGCCCGAGGGATCGCGCACCGTGGCCACCCCGAACATGACGTACTGGCGCAGGTTCTGATTGCGCATGCGGATGCGGCTGGCGTCGGTCCCGTCCCACGGAAAGCCGCCGAAGTGGTTGTGCATGTCGGCGAGAGCGGGCAGCACGAACTTCCCGTGTCCGTCGACGTGCAGGGCGCCGGGAGGCGTGCAGCCCGGGGTACTCGGGCAGAGCGCCGAGATCCTGCCGCCCTGCACCACGAGCGTGTGATTCTCGAGTCGTGGCTCGGCCTCCGACGTCATGGGCAGCAGGGTTGCGCCTTCGATGGCGATGGCCTCCTGCACCTCAGGCAGCTGGCCTGCTGCACTGGCGGTCCACAGACAGGCGGCGACGGCGAGAGCCATTTGGCTCCCAGCGTGCCGATGGGATGTGTCCAAGGCGCGCATCATGTCGTTCCCCGAGCTCGTCGCCGCGTTCGTGGGCCTTTCGCAGGTGTTTTCTGCCACCGTACCGCAGGCGTCGACCGGGTCGCGCAAGAAAAAGGGCGGCGGGCACAACGGCCGGCCGCCCTGGTTCGGGCCGAGGCCCGTCTTGTATTCGCTCTCGCTCAGGCGAGGTCGAAACGGTCGTTGTCCATCACCTTTGCCCAGGCGGCGACGAAGTCGGAGACGAACTGCTCGGCCGCGTCGTCGCAGGCGTAGGTCTCGGCAAGAGCTCGCAGCTGCGAGTTGGAGCCGAAGACCAGATCGGCGCGGGTGCCGGTCCACTTCACCTCGCCGCTGCCGTTGCGGCCCTCGAAGACGCCCTCCGTGGACGACTCCGACCACGAAGTGCCGGGGTCGAGCAGGTTCACGAAGAAGTCCTGCGTGAGCGACTCGGTGCGGTCGGTGAAGACGCCGTGCGGCGAGTGGCCGGCGTTGCCGCCGAGCACGCGCAGGCCGCCCACGAGGACGGTCATCTCGGGCGCCGTGAGGCCGAGCATCTGGGCGCGGTCGACCAGATGCTCCTCGCCGGACCGGGCCAGCCCGTCGGCCAGGTAGTTGCGGAACCCGTCGGCGACCGGCTCGAGCACCGCAAACGAACTGGCGTCGGTCTGCTCCTGCGTGGCGTCGGTGCGGCCCGGGTTGAACGGCACCTCCACCGTGTGACCGGCGTTCTTCGCCGCTGCCTCGACTGCGGCGCAGCCGCCGAGCACGATGACGTCGGCGAGCGAGACCTGCCTGCCACCGGCCGCGTTGAACTCGCTCTGCACACCCTCGAGGGCCTCGAGAACCGCGCCGAGGTCGGCCGGGTCGTTGACCGCCCAGCTCTTCTGCGGCTCGAGGCGGATGCGGGCACCGTTGGCGCCGCCGCGCTTGTCGGTGCCGCGGAACGTGGCCGCCGAGGCCCACGCCGTGCGGACCAGCTGCGAGATCGACAGGCCGGAGCCCAGGATCTTCTCCTTGAGAGCGGCCGCGTCGGACTCCTCGATGAGGTCACCCGAAGGTGCCGGCACGGGGTCCTGCCAGATGAGCTCCTCGGACGGGACCTCCGAGCCCAGGTAGCGGGAGAGCGGACCCATGTCGCGATGCGTCAGCTTGAACCAGGCGCGGGCGAACGCATCGGCGAACGCGTCCGGGTCCTCGTGGAAGCGGCGCGAGATCGGCTCGTAAATGGGGTCCATCCGCAGCGCGAGGTCGGTGGTCAGCATGATGGGTGCGTGCTTCTTGGACGGATCGTGCGCGTCAGGGACGGTGTCACCCGCGGCAGGATCGGTGGGGACCCACTGCCACGCGCCGGCGGGGCTCTTCGTGAGGTCCCAGTCGTAGCCGAAGAGGGTGTCGAAGAAGCTGTTGTCCCAGGTCACCGGCGTGGGTGTCCAGGCCCCTTCGAGACCACTCGTGATGGTGTCGGAGCCTTTGCCGGTGCCGTAGCTGTTCTTCCAGCCCAGACCCTGCTCTTCGATCGAGGCACCTTCCGGCTCGGGACCCACGAACTCTGCGTCACTCGCGGCGCCGTGGGTCTTGCCGAAGCTGTGGCCTCCCGCGATGAGAGCCACGGTCTCTTCGTCGTTCATCGCCATCCGGGCGAACGTCTCGCGAATGTCCTTGGCTGCCGCGAGAGCGCTGGGCTCACCGTTGGGGCCCTCGGGGTTCACGTAGATGAGCCCCATCTGCACCGCGCCGAGCGGGTTCTGCAGGTCACGGTCACCGCTGTAGCGCTCGTCGCCCAGCCAGGTGTCTTCGGGGCCCCAGTAGATGTCCTCCTCGGGCTCCCACACGTCCTCGCGGCCGCCGGCGAAGCCGAAGGTCTCGAAGCCCATCGACTCGAGGGCGACGTTGCCTGTGAGGATCATGAGATCGGCCCACGAGAGCTTGCGGCCGTACTTCTTCTTCACGGGCCAGAGCAGGCGGCGGGCCTTGTCGAGGTTGGCGTTGTCGGGCCAGCTGTTGAGCGGCGCAAACCGCAGCGTGCCGGCACCAGCGCCGCCACGGCCGTCGCCGATGCGGTAGGTGCCGGCAGAGTGCCAGGCCATGCGGATCATGAGCGGGCCGTAGTGGCCGTAGTCGGCGGGCCACCAGTCCTGCGAGGTGGTGAGAACCTCTTCGATGTCCTTCTTGACGGCCTCGAGGTCGAGGGTCTCGAACTCGGCCGCGTAGTCGAAGTCGTTGCCCATCGGGTCGCACTCGGGCGGGTTCTGGTGCAGGACCTTCAGATTGAGCTGGTTCGGCCACCAGTGCTGGTTGGCGGTGGAGCCGGACGGGCGGTGGGCATGGCCCATGACCGGACACTTGCTGATCTTGCTGTCGTCAACTGCCATCGAGATCTCCTGATCTTCGTCGAGTGAGGGGTTCAGCCCGAATCTCGGACGGCCGCAGAAACCGGCGGCAGAACGGATCGAGCAACGGGTGGAGCTGGGCGAGCGGGAAGTGGAGGAAAGAAGAGAGTGGCGAGCAAAGGTGGTGCCGGACGGCGCGCGGATCTCAGGTGGAGCTGAGGCCGGCCGTACGACACGTGGGGCAGCGGCCCCAGTAGATGACCTCCGCCTCGTCGATCTCGAAGCCGGCGTCGTCGACGGCGTCGAGGCACGGCGCCTCGCCGACCGCACAGTCGACGTCGGCGACGGTCCCGCAGCTGCGACAGATCACGTGGTGGTGGTTGTCTCCGACGCGGCTTTCGAAGCGCGCGGGCGAGCCAGCCGGTTGGATGCGTCGGACGAGACCGCGGTCGGCCAGGATGCCGAGGGCACCGTACACGGCCTGCCGCGAGATCGTGCCGATCTTCGCGCGCACCGTCTGCGCCACATCGTCGGCTGTTCCGTGCGGCGTTTCGGCGACAGCGGCAAGCACCGCGAGGCGCTGCGCCGTGACCTGAAGGCCGTGCTCGCGGAGCAGCCCTGCGTGGTCCTGATCCATAGCCTCAGTCTCTCGCAAACTATGGACAGAGTCAAGAATTGGTCGCAGTCTCTTTCTGGGGCACTTCGCGACCCGGGGTGAGGCACCCCGGGTCGCGCGAGCCCGCCCTGCGGTGCCCGATCACCCGACCGCGGCAGGTGACCGGTTCCGGGTGGCCCCGGACAGCACCGTGCGCGCGATCTGGGCCACGTGGCGGAGGTCCGAGCCGCAGCACCCGCCGAACACGTTCAGCCGCGGCAGGCGGGCCACGAGGGCACGGTGCAGAGCACCGAGCTCCTCTGGATCGCCGGGGTCCAGCGTCTCCGCCTCGTCGAGCTCCGCGTGCGAGCGCCGCGACGCGTTGCAGCGGATGCCGCGGATGCGCCGCGTCCAGGGGCCTTCGAGTGTGCTCGCGAAGTGGTCCGGATGTGCACAGTTCACCATGAAGTACTGCGCGAGCCCCGCCGTGGCGTCGTCGACCACTTCGACCGCCTCCCCCAGGGGCTGCCCCGTCGGCAGGCGCCCGTCCGTCTCCACCGTGAAGGAGACGACGGCAGGAAGCCCGACCAGGTGGGCAGCGCGTACGAAGCCGATGGCCTCCTGTGCACTGGTGAAGGTGAGTGCGGTGACCATGTCGGCCTCGGTCTGCGCCAGCCACCCGAGCTGGGTGGAGTGATAGTCCTCGGCTGCGTCTGGGCTCATCTCGCCCGTGGACGTGTAGGCGTCGCCGCGTGGCCCGACGACGGCGTTCAGGACGATGGGCCTGGCGTGATGGAGCTCGTCGCGCAGACCGGAGATGAACCGGAGGCTCGTCTCGTTGGCTCGGCGAAGCTCCTCCAGGCTGGCTCCGAGATCAGCCGCCCAGTGCGGGTGAGCTTTCCAAGTCTGGCTGTCGAGGATGAACCCGGTGTCGCACTCGCGCGCGAGATCGAGAAAGCCGCGAAAGTAGTCGGCAAGTGCCTGAGCTCCCCCCGGCTCGTCGAAGAGCGTGTGTGCGGCGAACTCGCGGATGGGAATGCCGCGGTTGAAGATGAGGTCGGTCTCGAGACCGGCGTCGGTCAGGAAGATGCCTCCCTCCAGCTGCGGCAGGGCGGCCCGGAAGCGGGGACTGGGCGTGGTTTCGTAGGACATGGTCATTCTCCTCTCGGGTCGCTGTCGGTGGCCGTTGCGACACCGGCCGCGGCATCGATCGTGGCGAGGCTGCGCAACGACCTCTCGTTGCGGGGATAGATTTCGAGATCCTGCTCGTACACCTGGCGCGCTTCGACGTGTCGTCCGCCCCGGTGCAGCACGTCCCCGAGCCACTGGCGGGCCGGAGGCAGCCAGGGAGGCGGCTCGTCGTAGACCAGCGCGTCTTCACGTGCGACCGCGGCCTGCAGCGCTGCTGCAGCGGCGTCCCAGTCGCCCCTGGCGGCAGCCAGCTCCCCGGTGAGCGTCTGCGCGGCGATCTCGAGAAGGGTCGCAACGGGGTTGAAGTTCACCGCAGCGCCTTGCAGGACCGGGGTGGCCGCCAGCCTCTGGAGCTCGACGAGCTCCGCCTGCGCGGCGTCGGTCTGCCGTGTGCGCAGCAGCGCAATTCCGCGTCCGAAGTGACGCAGCGCGCGCGGATACACCAGGTGCTCGGCGGGCGCCGGCATGTCGAGGATCTGCTCCCACCGCCCGTAGCGGACGTGGTCGAAGAGCGGGGTGGCCAGGAGATGCTGCACGAAAGGTCCGAAGACCGGGTGCTCCATGGCCTCAGGGTCGGCGTGGGCGGCGAGGTACTCGGCCTCCTCCAGCGACTCGCTCTCACGGCCTGCCAGCGTCAGGGCTGCCCAGCGCATGTGGTGGTTGTGGAGCATGTAGGGCACATACTCCAGCGGCACATCGTGCTTCGCCGCGTAGGCGTCGTCGTCTTCGATGGCCATCTCGTTCACCCGTGCGGCGTCGTCGTAGCGGCCGACGCGGATGTAGATGTGAGACGCCATGTGGATCAGGTGTCCGGTGGCCTGCGGGGCGCGCTCCAGGCGCTCCGCCGCGGGCACCCCGAGATCGGGCCGCGTCTTTTCGACGGCATGGATGAGGAGGTGGTTGGCGCCGGCGTGCGAAGGCTCTCGCTGGAGAACCGACTCCAGGACGTCGAGGAACTCGACCGTGGCGGGCTTCGGCTGCCGGTCGCCGGTCCAGTAGTCCCACGGCATCGTGTCCATCACGGCCTCGGCGAACAGGGTCGCGGCGTCGAGGTCGTCCGGGTGCGCCATGGCAACCCGGCGCATCGCCTTGGCGTAGGCGCGGTCGAGCTCGCCCCGATCTTCGGCCGGCTCGGCCCCGTAGCGCTGAGCCAACGCGTGGATGTAGTCGCGCTCGGCGCGTGTGGCACGCGGCGCGAGCGCCTCGGCTCGGTCGAGGGCCTGCCGGATCTCGGGGAAGTACCGGGGGTCCAGCGGGGCGTTGATGTTCGGACCGAGGACCAGCGCCACCCCCCACCAGCACATGGCGCACTCGGGGTCTTCCGCCGTGGCGGCACGGAACGCCCGCGCCGCTTCGAGATGGTTGAAGCCCCACGCGAGGCCGAGTCCGCGGTCGAACAGCCGCTGCGCTTCAGCGGACTCGGTCGTGACCGGATGAGAACGTTGGCCCTGGTGGTCGTGACCTCCGTCGCGGGCCGCGACCGGGGCCGCAAGCGCGGCAAAAACTGCCAACGCGTGCAGGTAGTGTGCTCTTTTCATCATCGTCTCCTGGGAAGATCGCTCGAAGCGATCGTGGGTTCACCCCAGGAGGCGTGAGGAGGAGCCTCACGATGTGAGGCGGGGCGGGGATCTCAGTCCACGAGCCACTCGGTGGGGACTTCGGGCGAGTAGCTGCAGAAGGTCCCGGTCTTGACGGCGCGTTGCAGGTGGGCGCCGAGGCGCGGATGAGCGACCGCCACCTTCTTGATGGCGCTGCGGATGCGCCAGGTCACGGCCGTTCTGGCCTTCTCCGCCGGGTCTCCCAGGCGGCGCGGGCTGCCGCCGACACCGAGCGCCTTGGACAGCTCCGCCTGCAGGGCCTCCAGCTCGTCACGCGCACGCTCTGCGCGCCCGAGATCCTGCTGCGCGTCGGCGTCCTCGACGGCGCGCTCGAGCTCGCGGATGCGGCTCCTGATCTCGCTGCGGGCCCGGTCGTCGAGGACATGGTCGGCGGCCGCCACGTCGTGGGGGAGGTCTCCCGGATCCTGCGTTCCCGACAGCTCGAGGAGCCCCCGCAGCTCGAGACAGTGGATCTCGTGGTCAGGGCGGGAGAGCAGCATGGCGAGATCGTGGAACCCCTTGAGCTCTCCGAGCTGTGCACCCTCACCGTCGAACGCCACGTTCCAGGTCTCGCCTTCCTTGCGGAACAGGTTGCCACCCATCGGCAGTCGCGGTGCCGTCGGGCTGGGCTTCGCCGCGCCGCCCGGGCCATCGGCACGCTCCGTGTCGAGGCCTGCCCGCTCGAGCCCCTCGATGAACAGCGCTCGGTCTTCGGGACGCATGAAGGGATTCACGTGGTCGAGCCAGTGCACGATCTCCCCGGGCTTCGGGTCGCGCCCGTAGGCGATCTTCAGCTGGAAGTCCTGCTCGAACCGTTGCAGCTCGTGCGCAGCGCGATCCGGGTCGCCCAGCATGGCAGCGGCGGCAGCTCGGAGCGCGGGTGCGTCCACGAACACCGTCTCCGCGCGCTCCGCGACGGCGAGCGCATCCTCGAAGCGCGAGAGCAGGTACAGGCCCATTCCCTCGCCGAGGAAGTACCAGGGTGGTGGATGCGGGTTGAGGCACTGGGCCCGCCGCGCGGCGTCGACGGCCTTCTCAGGCTCTCCCAGGTTGCACCAGAGGATGCCCATGTGACCGAGGATCTCCGGGTGGTTGGGGTGCAGAGCGAGCGCCCGCTCCAGGCTGCGACGCCCCACCTCGTACTCCCGCCGGAAGACCTGGATCCTGCCCAGCACCAGGTGCACCACCGCGTCCGAATCGTCGATCTCCGCGGCACGCTGTGCATTGCAAAAAGCCTCGTTCTCGTTCTCCTCGAAGAGGTGCCACACCTGGCAGCTCCAGTCGTTGAAGTAGGAGAGGGAGAGGCCGGCCCACGCCCGGGCGTAAAGCGGATCGAGATCGATCGCTCTCTGGAAGTAGCTACGCGCCTCGGCGTCGGACTCGAGCGTTCCGCGCTGCAGACACTCGAGACCACTGAGCCAGCACTCGTAGGTGCTGAGGCCACCGATCGGGGTGCGCCGCGCTCGGGCGAGCCGACGGTCGTCCAGGTGGAGCGACAGGGCGCCAGCCACCCGGCTCACGATCTCGTCCTGCACCAGGAAGAGGTCGGCCAGAGGCGCATCGAACGTCTCCGCCCAGCTGAGGCGCCCGCGCCCCAGCTCCACGAGCTGGAGGTTCACCCGGAGGGTGGTGTCGTCGGTTCTCACGGAGCCGCGAAGGACATGAGAGACGCCGAGCGTGCGCGCGCGACCGACGTCCAGGGGCACGTCGTCCGCGTCGGGTCGGTTCTCGGCGAGACTGCCTGCCGGATAGACGTCGAGGGTCGGAAACCGGAGCAGCTCGGTCTGCAGGTCCTCGGTGAAACCCGCCGCGAGGTGCCGGAACGAACGGCCCGGAGACAGGTCCCGCAGCGGCAAGATGCCGAGCCCAACTCGATCGTCTGTGGTCGCCTCCGGCATGGTGCAGATCATAAGAGACCTGGTGTGGCCCGCAGAGCGCATGCCGGCGCGTGCCAGGGACCACCTCGCATGCTCCAAGGTAGGATGAGAGGCTCCTTTCGATCCCCTTCGATCTCCGCTCACAAACGAGAGGCTCTCGCGGTGACGACGCCGGGCGATCCCCAACTCGAGACGGTCCACTATCCGCGCCTCGTCGCGGAGGCGGTGGAGATTCCGCGCCGCTACCGCGTGCGGGAGGAGGATGGTCTGCTCGCGTGCGTCGAGGCGCCGACGCTGCGCGTCTCGGTGGAGCGCGGAGGCACCGTGAGCGCCGCAAATCTGCGGAGTGCTCCGGAAGGCTCGATCTACCTCGACGGCGCGGCCCAGGGGCCGCCGATGGTCGACGTCGAGGCGGGCATCCTCAATCTCGACCACCACGAAAGCTGCGTGCGCCCGTTCACGCTCTCGGCGTGCGAGCAGGCCCTCGTGCTCGTGGTGAAGGGCTTCGACTTCCAGACGCGTGACTGGACGATTCACGCGAACGAGCCCGATCTCGACACCGTGCTCGCCCTCTGGGTGCTGCTGAACCACCGACGCCTGCGCGACGGCGCGCCCCACGTTCTGCGGCGGGTGATTCCACTCGTCCGGCTCGAGGGTGCGATCGACGTTCATGGTCTCGAGCACCGCTCCCTTGCGGGTCTGCCGCCGGACGCCGAGGCCGACGCCATGAAGGACATGGAGCAGATCCGCGAGTTCGAGGTGCAGCTCAAGGAGCGGGGCGAGTGGTTCGACGCGAACTGGATCGAGTACGTGCGCGATCGCCTCGGCTTCATCGACCGACTCATGTTCCGGGCCTCCGACTTCCTCGGTCAGTCCGAGATCGAAGAGGTGGCCCGCGCCGAGGTCGGAGAGCGGCTCGCCATCGCATGCCGCTCGGAGGCCGAGATCTACGCGGTGGAGGAGCAGCTGCGCGAGGTGTACGGCGAACGTCTCGGCATCATCCTGCTCGAGAAGGCGCCGGGCATCTACACGCTGCGTCAGACCAGCCCCTTCTCACGCAACTCGCTCGAAGACATCTACGCGCGGCTCAACCACCTGGACCCGGCGGCTGGCAACTCGCGCTCGCCCCATCGGTGGGGAGGCTCGTCGGACATCGGCGGCTCGCCGCGCGGCGTGAAGACCGGCCTCACCGTCGACGACATCCTCACCGCCTGCCGCGAGGCGTGCAGCGACCCTCGGCCGGCAAGCCTCGGCAGGCCCCTCGCCGAGACCGTCGCCCTGCAGGCCGCCGCCGTGCTCGCGGCGATTGGTGTCGGCCAGGCCGCCGCCACGTTCATCGCACCCGCGAGCGGTCCTCTGCTCGGCGCGGTCACCCTCCTGCTGATCGGCCTCGCGCTGCTTCGGGGCGTGCGCCAGTTCCTTCCCGCAGGATGGTCGTGGGCCTGGGCCCTGCCATTCGCCGTTCTCTTCGCGCCCTACGGTGCCTGGGCTCCGAGCACGTCGGAGCAGCTTCCGCTGCGGATTGGTGTCGTGCTTCTCCTCGCGATCTCCGCCGAGTGTCTCTTCCGTGGCTGGGCGCACTCCCGGTTCGAGATGCTGGCCGCCGGACACCCCGAGTGGAGACGGATGCCCATGGCCTTGACGGCGGTGCCCTACGGCTTGGCGACCCTGGCTCTGGCGTTGTGGTTTCCGGACTGGGTGGTCCCCGGCTGGTTTGGCACCGTGCCACTCGAAGCACTGTTGCCGAGTGCGCTCGTGTCCGGGCTGGGCTTGGGAGCCGCGCTCGGTTGGATGCGCACGGCCAGTGAGAGCCTGCTTCCCAGCCTGGTCGTGCACGTCGTGCTGGCGATCGTGCTCGTGCTCGTCTGAGGCGATCCGGCCCCTTCACTTCAAGCGGTCGAGGAGCGCGACGAACTCCGGCCGGGAGCGCAGAGCTTCCATGTCCGGGTCGTTCTCGAGCCATTGGCGGTGCCAGATGCCGCCGTCGACGGCCCGTTCCAGCAGTTCCAGAGACTGCTCGAGGTTGCCGGCCCGCGCATGGCTGCACGCGGCGTTGTAGAGCACCCACGGCTCTTCGCCGCTGAGGAGGAGTGAGCGCTCGATCCAGGCAAACCCCTCGCGAGGGTTGCCGGTCTCGACGAGGACCCCGCCACCGAGCGCCAGCGCCCGGACGTTCTTCGGCTGGAGGTCGAGCTGGTGTCGGGCGCGAGCGAGCCCCTCGGTTCGACTCCGTTGCGCTTCGTCGTGTCGCCCGAGCTCTTGCAGAGCTGTACCGGCGAGGATCAGGGCCTGGAAGTCCTCGGGCCGGACTCTTGCTGCCTCGCCGAACAGCTCCACGGCTCGGTCGAGTCGACCTTGGGACCAGCAGAATCGACCGTAGAACCAGTAGGCCTCGAACAGCTTCGGGTCGATCCGGAGTGCACTCTCGAAGGCCGCTTCAGCTTCGCTCTCCTTGCCGATGAGGCCCAGCGCGTTGCCACGTCCGGTGTGCGCTTCCGCGAGGTCGGGAGAGAGCTCGATCGCCTGCCGGCTGTGCTGGAGCGCTGCTTCGAGATCGGCGGGAGAGCCTCCGTACCAGTAGTAGAGCCAGGCGTGGCAGTCCGCCAGGCCTGCATACGCCCGCCCGAACGATGCATCACGCTCGATGGCCGCGCGAAAGTCCGTGCAGGCACGCTCCACGGAGGCACGGTCACCCTCCCATGCCTTGTAGCGGGCCCGCAGGTAGGGCTCGTACGCCCAGATGTTGCGAGGAGCTTCGGCCTGTAGCCTTCGCCCGGCGCCCTCGGGAAAGAACGCGCCGAGCTCGTTCACCGTCTGTGTCGCGATGTCCTCCTGCACCGCGAACACGTCGACGAACTTGCGGTCGTACCTGTGCGACCAGAGCTGATGACCGTCGCCAGCGCTCACGAGGTGTACGGTGATCCGAAGCTGGTCGCCCTGCTTGCGAACGCTTCCCTGAAGGATGTGCTCGACGCCGAGCTTGCGCCCGATCAGCGCCGGATCAGAGGTTCCGTCGCGGAACTGGAAGGACGCGATTCGAGCCGCCACCTCGAGCCCCG
Organism: Candidatus Multivoraceae bacterium; assembly: GCA_965223385.1. GTDB lineage: Bacteria > Acidobacteriota > Thermoanaerobaculia > Multivoradales > Multivoraceae > JBCCLJ01. The sequence goes on from CBDCWR010000006.1 coordinate 813,931, forward strand.
GAAGGCGGCCGAGCGTGGTGAGGATCTCCTCGGCAATCCCTTCGCAGAAGTACCCCTGATCCTTGTCGGCGCTCATGTCCGTGAAGGGCAGAACCGCCAACGATGGCACCGACTTTGCGGCGTCGAGGGTGTCGGGCACGGTCAGCGTAGGGCTCTCCGGTCGGTGAGTCGAGCGCAGGCTCCCCTCGCCCGGCTCGAGTGCAGCGAAGACCTCGCTGGTGGACGCCGGCCGGTCTCCGGGGTCTTTCGCCAGGCAGGTCTCGATGAGGTCGATCACGCGCTCAGGTGCCTCGACGCCTCGCTCCCGGAGGGGTGCGGCGGGCTCGTTGACGATGGCGTAGAGCGTTGCACTCGGTGAGTCGCGCCTGAAGGGCGGCACACCGCACAACATCTCGTAGAGGAGGACTCCCAGAGCCCAGACGTCTGCTCGCGCGTCGGCGGGCTGCCCTCGAACCTGCTCCGGAGCCATGTAGCCCGGTGTGCCGAGAACTCCGCCGGCCTCGGTGAGCGTCTCCTCCGTGTCCGACGTGGCGATTCCGAAGTCGAGGATCTTGACGTCACCGGATCTCGTGACCAGGACGTTGCTCGGCTTGATGTCGCGATGCACGATTCCCAGGTCGTGGCCCGCTGCCAGGCCTGCGGCAACGCTGCGTGCGATCTTCGTCGCTCGCTCGAAGCCCAGGGGCTCCTTCCCCAGCATCTCGCGGAGAGTGGCTCCTTCGTAGTAGGCCATGGCGAGGTAGAGCGTCGCGTCTTCCGTCTCGCCGATGTCGAAGATGGTGCAGACGTTGGCGTGGTCGATCGCCGCGGCGATCCGCGCCTCTCTCAGCAGACGCCGTTTCGCGAGCGGATCGTCGGTCAGAACAGACGACAGGAACTTGAGCGCCACGATCCGGTCCAGGCGACCATCGGTGGCTCGATGGACGACGCCCATGCCACCCTGACCGAGCTTCTCGTGCACCAGGTAGGGGCCGACGGTCTGTCCCTCCAGGTCTGCCCCTGCACTCCGCTCGAGCTGGTCTCGAACCTCTCGGAAGAGGCGGCCTTCGAGAGCGCCTCCCGTGACGAGGTCGAGCTGGCGGCCCGCGGCTCGGGCTCCGTCCTGCGCTCCTTTGGGCTTGTCGGACATGGGCGGCTACAGGTTCTCGCAGCGACTTCGGCTGGCGGGGACGACGGCTTCGTTCCGAGGGTCAGGGGCTCGACGATCGCTGCTTGCGGTGCTCCTCGAGGAATTTGTCGAGCCTCGCATCTCCGTCGGGCCCGGTGTAGCGCCACACCACGCGCCCCTCGCGGTCGACCAGCATCATGGTCGGCACCGCGCGCACCTGAAGGGCCGTCCACGCCGGGCTCTCCTGATCGTCGAGGACGATGGGGTAGCTGGCGCCTTGCGCCCTCACGAAGCGGCGCACCTTGCGCAGCGCACTCGAGCCTTCGTCGATGGAGACGCCGATGATCCGCAGGTCCTCCGGATTGGCTTCGAAGCGCGCCTGCAGCTCCCTCATCGTCTTCTTGCAGGGCTGGCACCAGGTCGCCCAGAAGTCGAGCAGGGTGAGCTCGCCGCCGCCCACCTCGAGCGGCACGACCGTACCGTCGATGGCCCGCACCTGGAGCGGCGGAACCGGATGGGGGAGCTCCATCGGCACCCACCACGCGGGGCTCGCGTCGAACTCGTCTTTGCAGTCCTCGGAGCAGAAGTAGTAGTGCCGGCCTTCGTATGTGCTGGCGCCCCGGACCGGCTCGGGCTCGGGCTCGTCGCCGTGGGTCGACCGGCCGGCGCAGACCGTGCACACCGCCTCCTCGGGATGGTCGGCCGTGTCCTGCGACGCGGCCGGCGCGCCGACGAGCAGCGCGATGAGTGCTGCGAGCCAGCCCGCGGTCATGGTCTTCTTCACGGTTGTCTCGTTCTCAGAATCCCACGGCAAACGAGATACCAGGGTACTCCAGATCCACGGCGAGCAGGCTGACGCTCCACACGTCGCGTGAGTAGTTGAGCATCAGGTGGGAGCGATCGCCGTCGTACATCGGCCGCGCCGAGAGCCGGTCGCCGAACCAGACCTCCACTCCGAACGGCACGTTGAAGCCGTCGTCCCACTCGGAGTAGTTGAGGCTCGCGTAGGCCGAGAACCGCGACGTACCGAAGCGCTTCGACACCGTGGCGTAGTACGACTGCGTGCCCTCTGGCGAGCCGATGCGGTCTGAGCTCGTGCCCAAGAAGACGGCGGGTCTGCGGATGGTCTCCGTGAGCAGGAAGAGGCTCAGGATCGGATTCACCTCGTCCACCTCGGGGTTGAACTCGATTCCCGCTTGGAATCGTGGGTGCACCCGGTAGGTGAGCGTGGAGCGCCAGCGTGCGCGGTCGACGTCGAGGTCGACCCACCGCACCGACGCAGTCCATTTCGTTTCGAGTCCGCTCCCCCGGAGCGGCGCACCCTCGCCGGGTCAGCCGCTTCAGGAGGGTGCCGACGATGGGCGCGGTACCTGCGGCGGGGTGGGATCTTCCTGCGGCGCCTGGAGGGCGGTGGTGAGCAGGAGGGCCGCAAGGAGCTCCGAGCCGAACATGCGCCGATCCTAACCGTCCGGGCGCCGTGGCCTCACGAAGAGGAGAAGCGCCGCCGACCTCCGGGAGGAGATCGGCGGCGCTGGGAGAGGAGGCCGTCCGTCCCTGAGTGGCTCAGGGGCAGGTGGCGAACGCCTGCGTGTCGGTGATGGCAGGCGCGGCGACACCGCGCGGATTGAAGTAGGTGCTCATGGCACCCGTCTGCTGATCCGTGACCCGCAGGGTGTACTCGACGTCGGTGGTGGCAGCCGAGAACACCCAGAAGCGGTCGTTCACCGCGCAGCCGTCGAGCACCTTCACGAGCATCTCCCAGTTGTCGGCGTCGAAGAACCAGAAGATGCCGGAATCCTCCGACTTGAGCGGCGCCACCCGCCCGCTCCCGCGGTTGCCGGCGAAGTCGCGCCACTCGACCTCCACTGCGAAGCGCTCCTGGTCGAAGCACAGGGTCGTGTTGTCGGAGCAGGCCTTGCCTTGCTCGGACCGCGAAGCTGTGGAACGGAAGCGAGGCGAAGCCTGCGCGAACGCGTCGACCGTAGCGTTGCGGCCGCGACCGGTCAGTCGCTGGGGACCACCGGTGCGCAGGGGCGAGCCGCCGCAGGCGAAGGCCGTCGTGTCCGTAGTGGCATCCGCCGCGTTGCCGAGGGCGTTCGTGTACTGGCGCACCGACCCGGTGGCCGTGTCGGTCACGGTGAGCGTGTAGGCGACGTCGGTCGTCGCGGCGGCGAACACCCAGAACGAGCCGTTCACCGCGCAGCCGTCGAGCACCTTCACCAGCATCTCCCAGTTGTCGGGGTCGAAGAACGAGAACAGCGCCGAGTCGTCGGTACCTCCCGGAACCACGCGGCCCGGCCCGGCGCCGCCGGTGAAGTCCTGCCAGTCGATGTCGACAGAGAAGCGGCCGTCCTGCAGGCACGCCCGTGTCGCCGAGGGAATGCACAGCGCACGGGTGCTGACGATGAACCGGTACGGAGTGTCGAAGTGATCGGGTAGGGACTCGCCTTCACTCAGCACCGCCTCGCGCCCGCCCCGCACCTCCGGAAGAACGTGGAAGTAGTAGGTGCCGGGGCCGAGCGACACCGGGCCGAGGAGGGTCGGCTGACCGACCTCCGGAACCGAATCTGCGATGGCGAGGCCGTTGGCGCCGAAGAGCCGAACGCGTAGGACCTGGTTCGTGGGCACGGCGGTCGTACCGAGCCAGATGTCGGCGGGGGCGTCGAGTGTGAAGTCGTACCAGTCGTACGTGTGCTCGCCCCCGATGGTGAAGTCCAGGTGACCCGCCAGGCTGAAGGCCTCGAGCTCCTGGTCGAAGGGCACGGTCTTCGAGCCCACGGTGGGCGCAGGCCACTGGTTCGGGATGCCGTCGTTGGCTTCGTAGCAGTCGACCCGACTGACGAAGGTCCAGCCCCAGCGGTAGGGCACCGGGAACGCGCTCGGAGAAGAGACGGCGTCCTCGAAGAGCTCTACGGTGAAGGTGGTGCCCGCGGCCACCTCGAACGCCACCTCGAGCAGCTGTGGGCTGAGACTGGTCGGATCGGTGGGTGCGGTCTGTGTGACCACCCCGAGCCCAGACGGCGGAATGATGCGCATGTGGGGCTCGGAAGGCGCTGTGGTCTCGGCGAACGCGACGACGTAGCCGCCGCCCGGATCGTCGGGCACGGTGAAGGTGTAGGTGTCCCGCTCGAATGCCTGTGCCCAGGTCGCGTCGATGACGTCGCCTGCCGTCGAAGGCGCGTACGGAGTGCAGTCGTGCTGCGCCTGCGCAGCTGCGGTCAGCAGGGCGAGGGCAAGTCCGAGGAGCGCCAGCGATGGCCGCGGGTGGGGCTCTTGCCGGGCTCGGGGGGTGTGGGTCGTGGATTGTGGTGTGGTGTGCATTTGGGCCTCCTAGAACGATCTCCACCAGGCCAAGCGCAGTTCTCGGAGAGACCCGCCACGCGTCTTCGTTTTTCTTCGGAACCGGTTTGATGGTGGCGTGGGCCCGACGCCTCGTCGTCTCGGCCGCAGTGCGGGTTCCGGTAACCTGACGGAATGGGGGAGGGAGACGAGCTGGCAGCGCTCGTCGAGCGCTGGACCGACGGCGACGAGGTCGCCTTCGACCGCGTCGTCGAGCTGATCTACGACGATCTGCGCGTCATCGCGCACCGCCATCTGGCCGGTGAGCGTGCAGACCACACGCTGTCGACCACGGCGCTCGTGAACGAGGCCTACATGGAGCTGTCGAAGAGAACGGGACCTTCGTGGCGGGGAAGGCCGCAGTTTTTCGCTCTGGTCTCCAAGGTGATGCGCCATCTCCTCATCGACCACGCCCGCCGCAAGAAGGCCCAGCGCCGCGGCGGCAACGAAGTGCACGTCCCGCTCGAGGAGAGCAGGGAAGGTGCCGCCTCTCGCGTGGTGGAGCTGTTGTCTCTTGACGAGGCGCTGCGCAAGCTGGAACAGCACGACGAGCGCATGGCCCGCATCGTGGAGTGCCGCTTCTTCGGCGGCATGCAGCACGGTGAGATCGGCGAGGCCCTGGGTGTTTCCACCCGCACCGTGGAGCGTGAATGGATGCGCGCACGCGCCTACCTGTTGGCGCTGTTTGACGCGCCGCCTCCCGGGGAGACGTCGTGACCGGGACGCCGAGCGCGCTGTGGAAGCGCTGGCCCGAGGTGGACGAGCTGTTCGCGACTGCGCTCGAGCTGCCGGCGGAAGAGCGCCTGTCTTTCGTTCGCCGCCAGGCCGGCGACGACACCGGACTGCGGGAGAGTGTCGAGTACCTCCTCGGCGCCTCGGAGACTTCGGTGCCGCTCTTCGAAGGTGGCGCGCTCGCGTCGCGGGACTTTCTCGAGGAGTTGGCGAGCCGGGCCCAGGCCCCGACCGAGATCGGCAGTGTACAAGGTGGTGCGCGAGCTCGGGCGGGGGGGCATGGGCATCGTGTACCTGGCGGAGCACGAAGGCGACGGCTTCAAGCGCCAGTTGGCGATCAAGGTCCTGCGGCGTGGCACGGACACCGACGACGTGCTGCGCCGATTCGTGGGCGAGCGGCGGATCCTGGCGTCTCTCCATCACCCCCACATCGCCGCCCTCTACGACGGTGGGGCTACGGCCGACGGGCAGCCGTTCCTGGCGATGGAGCTCGCCGAGGGGGAGCCCATCACGGCGTACTGCGACCGCAAGCGCCTCACGGTGCGCGAGAGACTGCGCCTCGTTCTCGACGTGGTGGACGCGGTCAGCGCCGCGCACGCCAAGCTCATCGTGCACCGCGATCTCAAGCCGTCGAACATCCTGGTGTCGGACGGCGGCCACGTGAAGCTCCTCGACTTCGGCATCGCCAAGCTGCTCGAGCCCGACGCCGAGGGTGAGCGCACGCGTACGGGCGCCCAGCTCATGACGCCGGATCACGCGAGCCCGGAGCAGCTACGTGGCGAGCCGGTCTCGACCGCCACCGACGTGTACCAGCTCGGGGTCCTCCTGTACCAGCTGTCTGCCGGGAGCAAGCCCTTTCGCCGGAGTTCGCGATCGAAGGACCTCATGATGGCTCAGCCTGCGGAGCTCGACGCGCGCCCTGCGAGCCGAGCCCTGGCAGCGGACAAGGGCGCGTCAGACATCGCGCAGGCCCGTGGCACGACGGTCGCCAAGCTGGAGCGCACTCTGCGAGGTGATCTGGACACGCTGCTGGCCAAGACACTCAGTGCCGAGCCGGAGCGGCGCTACACCAGCGTGGATCAGTTGGGTGACGACCTGCGCAGCTATCTCGCGGGGCGGCCGATCTCCGCGCGGCCCGACACCCTGTTCTACCGCACGCGCAAGCTCGCGCAGCGCAAGCCCTGGCTGCTGCCGGCGGCCGCGGCCGTGCTCGTCTTCGCGGCCGTCTACGTGGGAACGATCCTGCGTCACTCCCGGCAGCTCGAGGCCGAGCGCAACGCGGCGCGCGTGCAGGCGGCGCGTGCCGTGGCCGCACAGGACTTCATGGTGGAGCTGTTCGCACGGGCCGATCCGTTTGCTGCGGCTCCCACGAGCGGCGGCCGCGACATCACCGTCATCGAGGCTCTCGACCTGGGTGCCGCACGGTTGGCTGACTCGCTCGAAGGCCAGCCCGGCGTGCGTGCGTCGCTGCTCGCTGCGATCGGTGGCGTGTACCAGAACCTCGGCGAGCCCGCACGCGCGTTGCCGTTGGTCGCCGAGGCCCTCGAGCTCGAGCGCAGCCTGCGTGCGTCTGACACACGCGAGGTTCGCAGCCGTGTCGGTCTACTCGCGCGGGTCCATGACTCCCTTGGAGACTACGACGCAGCAGGTCGGCTTCACCGTGAGCGACTCGACCTGGCGCTCGGCTCGACGCCCGTGGCTGCGGCAGAGGTCGCAGACGCCGGAGCGCAGCTTGGCCGTCACCTGCTGCGAGTGCCGGAGTACGAAGAGGCCGAGGCGCGGCTCCAGGAGGCGGTTGCGCTGGCCGACACCGAGGGGCTGGACCACGTCCTCGTGGAAGGTCTCTTCATGCTGTCCGAGGCGCAGATGTACCTGCAGAAGAAGGGTGAGTCCGAGACGACGGCGCGTCGTGCTCTGGCCCTTGCGGAGGAGCGGTTCGGCCCCTCGTCATCCTGGTCGGCCGTGGCGCGGGCCCAGCTCGCGACTGCGTTGTCGGCGCAGCGCCGGCCAGCCGAGGCGGAGCCGCTGTTCGTGCAGGCGCTCGAACAGCTCGAGCAGACCCTGGGCCGCGAGCACGAGCGCTACATGTCCACCCTCAACAACCTGACGCTGTTGTGGATGAACGACGGCCGGCAGGACCTCGCTTCGAAGGCCCTGGTCGAGCTGATCGAGATCGGCAGCCGCGTGCGCGGGCCGGAGCACATCGAGGTGGGCCGTTTCCTCCAGAACTACGCCACGGCGCTCGTGTGGAGCGAGCGCCCTGACGACGCCGTTCCCGTCTACGAGCGCGCCTCCGCCATCTTCAGGGCCTCCCTGCCGCCTGGCAATCACCAGCGCGCGTTGCCGCTACTCTCCCTCTCGGGGATCCATCTCGATGCAGGGCGGCCGGCCCGTGCCGAGCCGGCCGCGCGGGAGGCTGTCGATCTCCTGCGCACCGCCCTCCCGACAGGACACTGGACCACGGCCGTCGCCGAGTGCCGGCTGGCCCGTGCTCTCGACGCTCAGGGAGATCTCGCCGCTGCCGAGGATCACTATGCTCGCGCGACCGACGTCCTGACGGCGGACGTCGGAACGCCGGAGTATCGAGAAGAGTGCCTGCGCGCTGCATCCGCGTTCGCCCGTACTCAGGGTGATCTGGAGACGGCGCAGCGCCTCAGCGATCTCGTGGGCCACGGCTAGGCGAGACAACGAAGCAAGCAACCTCAGTCGAGGCTGACCTTGCCGGAGGCGACACGAGACGTCAGTCGAGCTCGATCACCCCGCAGGCCAGCCTCGGTCCGGCGTCGCCGCTCGGCTGCGAGGTGAGGTCGTCCTCTCCTTCGTGCACGACGACTGCGCGGCCGACGATGGAGGTCTCACCTTCGCCCAGATGGTCGCCCGCGAGGGACCACCGCAATTGGGCGTGGCCGTCGGCGTCCGTCTCGAGGTTGCCGAGGTCACCGATGTGCCCGCTTCCGGGCGCGCCATGGTCGGCGGAGAGCGGGTTGAAGTGCCCGCCCGCACTCGTGAAGTCGGGCGCGCTGCAGTCGCCCGTCTCGTGGATGTGAAAGCCGTTCTTCCCCGGCTCGAGGCCGGTGATGTCGGCGACGATGACGGTCTCGCCGCCTGCCTGCTCGAAGCGCACCGTGCCGGAGACCGCGCTGCCTTCTCGCGCGCCGAGGACGGCCATCGCGGTGAGCGGAGACTCCTGCGCCGTGGCGTCTACGTCGACAGCGGGCTCCGGAGCGGGCGATTCGCTCGGCGCGCAGGCCGCGATCAGGAGGGTGAGCCCCAACAAGAGGGACAGCTGGAGAATGGCCGAAACGCGAACGATCATGGCAAGCCTCGGAGTTGTTTCCCAGGGAGCGCGGGAGTCTCCCCAGAGCGACTGCTGGACGAGGCTACGCTGAAAACGGCCGGGTGGATGGCCGATCGAGTCGTGGATTGCGGGATGGCCGGCCGCGGTCGCTACGGCCGAGGGTGCTGGCAGGCCCGCGCCGACGGGCAACGGCACCCGCCAGGGTTGGTGCTACTCGCCGCCGGAGCTGGCCGTCGCCTCCGACTCGAGCAGACGGGCGCCGCGGAGCGTGCCGCCCATCGAGTAGTTGCCTTCGTGGCAGGCGTACTCGTACACCTTGCCGTCGCTCTTGCTCCAGAGGTACTCGCCGCTCCAGGGCGCCTGCCAGATGGTGTCGTCTTTCACCGCGAAGCGGTAGACCACGTTGCCGTCGGGCTGCATGGTGAAACGCTCCTGCACGTGCGTGTTGGGCCCACCACCCCGGAAGCCGACGTTGCCGGCGAAGTTCCGCGTGTCGACCACCAGCGTGTCGTCTTCCCACCAGCCGATGGAGTCGCCGAGCCAGCGGCGGTCTTCCTCGCTCGGGTGCTCGGAGCTCATGCGCACGATGCGGGCGTCGTGGACCATCTCGAGCAGGATCATCACGTGTGTGTCGCTCTGCACGATGCGCTTGTAGTTGTTGTACAGGCTCGGAAGGGTCGGTGCGACGCCCGTGAAACCGAGCAGGCAGCGCTCCGAGATGGGCAGCGACTCGGGGTCGTCGTAGGGGCCTGGGCCCGGCTCGTTCACCCACCACGCAGAGCCGTCGTTGCCACGCATGAAGTACTTGAGCAGCGCGGCCATGTTCTTCTGCGCCTCGGCCGTCATCGGTGGCATGCGCCCGTTGGGCGGGTCGAGGATGATGGAGGTCGGAATCTTGCCCTCGACCGTGTATGCGTCGGTGCCGCGGTCGATCCAGAACAGGTTGTAGCCGCCGACGTTGCCGGCGCCGAACTCGTTGCCGCCCGTGGCGGTGTGCTCGAGGCCCACGACCTTGGCGCCACCTTCGGGCGGCGCTTCGCGGTCGGCGTCCGACTTCTCGAGGGCGCCCTCCTGGATCTCACGCTCCTGGTCGGCGATGGCCGCCGCCTCCTCCGGCGTCAGATAGGGCTTGTCGGCGAATTGTGGCGGCCGCTCGAGCGGCGTGAGCGTGGCGGCGTTGTAGAAGCCGCTGAAGTCGGGCTTGCCGCTCGGCAGGCGCGGGATCTCGCCCTTCTCGGCGGCGAAAGTGGTGCTCGCAAGGAGCACGAGGCAGGCGAGACCAGCGACCGGCGCGGACAGAGTGCGCATCTTCATCTGGGGTTCTCCTCTGTTTCGGAATGCTCGTCCGAGTCTATCGGGCTCTCGGGATCCGTGGGCGACGCGATGTTGCAGTCTTCGCAGTAGACGCCCGGCTTGCCTTCGAGCTGGGGTGACGTGGCCGCCCAGAGTGTGGTTGCACAACCCTGCGCGGGCGTCTTGAAGCCCTGCTTCGCGAGCTCGGACGGGGACCCGTCTTCGTTCAGCCAGCCCATCTGCACCTGCTCCTCCTGGCTGAGTTGCCGCTGGAGGGGGGTGACCGCGAGCCGCTCCCCCACGCTAGGCTCGTCGTCATGTCCGACGCGCTGCGCACTCTGCCGATCCTCTACACGTTCCGGCGCTGCCCGTACGCCATCCGGGCGCGCATGGCGATCGACGCAGCAGGAGTCGAGGTCGAAGAGCGCGAGGTTCTGCTGCGCGACAAGCCGCTGGCCATGCTCGAGGCGTCACCGAAGGGCACGGTCCCCGTCCTGGTACTGCGAGAGGGTGACGTGATCGACGAGAGCCTCGACGTGATGCGCTGGGCTCTGCGCCACGGCGACCCCGAAGACTGGCTCGCACAGGAGGCGGAGGCGCTGGTCTTCTTGGACACCGTCGAGCGCGAGCTCAAGCCGCGGCTCGACGACTACAAGTACGGCCACCGCGGCCCTGCCGAGGAAGAAGAGCGGTGTCGCGACGAGGGTGTTCAGCTCCTGCAGAGCTACGACTCCAGGCTGGCCTGCAGCGGAAGCCTGCTCGGTGAACGCCCGACCCTCGCGGACGTGGGCACCTTCCCGTTCGTGCGTCAGTTTGCACACCACGACCGCGACTTCTTTGCGTCGCTGGGCCTCGAGCGCCTCAGCACCTGGTTGGCGCGTTTCCTGGACGGCGAGCGTTTCGCCCGCGTCATGCAGAAACAGCCGGTGTGGCAGCCATGACCTTCACGGAAGAGGAGCTGGCAACGGCACGCGAGCGGCTCGAGGCCGCCAGGCAGACGGCGCGAGCCGTGATGACGCAGTCGGCGGAGGGGGTCCAGGGTGTCGAGGTGAGTGGCTCCAGCATCGGGCGTCTCACGCGCATGGACGCCATCCAGGTGCAGGCGATGTCCCAGATGAATCGCGCGCAGCTGTCGGTGCGCCTGCAACAGATCGATGCGGCACTCCGGGCTCTGGACGCCGGGCGCTACGGGCTCTGCAACCGCTGCAAGAAGCCCATCGAGCGGGAGCGCCTCGAGGCGCTCCCCGAGGCGCCGCTCTGTATGCAGTGCCAGGAGGCGATCGAGACGAGCTGATCCGGGCGGGCTACGCTTCGAACGCGGCCTGCACGGCCGCCATGCGTTCGGGCGTCGCGTCTTTCGCCGACCCCGCGCTGTAGGGTGGTGCGGGGTCGTACTCGATCGCAAGCTGCAGGGCCTCGGCGCCTTCGTCGCCCACGATCTGGCCCGCGAGGAAGAGGGCCATGTCGATGCCCGCCGAGACCCCCGCGGCGGTGACGATCTTGCCCTGCCGTACCCAGCGCTCTGCCTGGTACGTGGCTCCCATCTGCTCGAGCGTGTCTTTGGCGCCCCAGTGGGTGGTGGCCTCGAGGCCACGCAGGATGCCGGCGGCGCCCAGAATCAGCGAGCCGGTGCACACCGACGTGGTCCAGGTGCTGCTCTCGTGGGCTCCGCGCACCCAGTCGAGGATCACCTCGTCCTGCGCCGCACGGGTCGTCCCCTCGAGGCCCCCGGGGAGCACGAAGATGTCCGGATCGGGCATCTCGGCGAGGGTCTTGCGCGCCGTGATCGAGAGCACGTCGTTGTCGTTGGGAACAGGCCCCGCCGCTTTGCCCACGAAGCAGGCCTCGGCACCCGGCAGTCGGCTCAGCACGTCGAACGGCCCGACGATGTCGAGGGCGGTGAATCCGGGGTAGACGAGGAACGCGATCTTCATGCGGAGTCTCCGAGGTGTGGTCGATCGGGTCTCCGCAGTGTACGGCAGCTTTGTGGGGTGTTTTCCCGGATGCAGTGAGCGGTCCAGAGCGTGCTGCGAGCCGCTCTCGGCTGGAGGAGAAGAGTGGTGCGTCGCGGTTCGTGTCATATCTGTTGACAGGCTACATGTAGTCTCTAAAGTGGTGGAATGAACCAGGCGAACCGGGCCGAAGTGCCCTACGGAACGCTCGACCTCCTCGTCCTGAAGTCTCTCGAGACGATGGGGCCCATGCACGGCTACCGCATCGCCCGGCGCATCGAGCAGGTCTCTGAAGGGCTCCTCACCCTGAACCAGGGATCGGTGTACCCCGCCCTCGTGCGACTCGAGCAGAACGGCTGGATCGGCGCGAAGTGGGGTGCCTCGGAGACCAAACGCAGGGTCAAGATCTACACCCTGACGCGCCAGGGAGCGCGCCAGCTCGAGGTCGAAGTGGCCAAGTGGGAGCGAGCGTCCGCGCTGGTGGCTCGCTTTCTGGAGGCCAAGTCGTGACCTTGCGCCGTCGCGTTCGTAGGTTCCTGGCCCTCTTCCAGAAGTCGCGTCTCGAGCGCGAGCTCCAGCACGAGATGGAGGCGCACCTCGAGCTCGCTGAAGCCGATGCGCGCGCCCGTGGTCTTTCGGCCCGTGACGCGCGGCGCCAGGCGCTGCTCGAGTTCGGTGGAGTGGAGAAGATTCGGGAGGCTCACCGCGAGCAGCGCAGCGCGCTTTGGCTCGAGCACCTGGTGCTCGACGTGCGCTACGCCGTGGGCTCCCTGCGCCGGAAGCCGGTCTTCACAGTCACGGTGATCGGGGTCCTCGCCCTGGGCCTCGGGGCCAACGTGGCGATGTTCAGCATCTTCGATCAGGCGCTGCTGCGCTCGCTTCCCTATCCGGAACCGGAGCGCATGGTGCGCGTGTGGAAGGAGCCCCTCCCAGGTGTGATCAACGCCTCGGCCACCCTCGACTTCGAAGACTGGAAGCGGGAGGCGACGTCGTTCGAGGCGCTTTCGGTGCGGAGGGGCACCACGGTGTCTCTCACCGGCCGCGGCGAGCCGGTTCGGTTGCGTGGTGAGCAGGTGTCTGCCGACTTCTTTCGTGTCTTTGGCGTGGTGCCCGCGCAGGGGCGTGGGTTCCTCGAAGGCGAGGACCAGGCGGGCGCCTTACCGGTGGCGATCCTGAGCCACGCCTCCTGGCAGAGCCAGTTCGGCGGCGACGCCGGCATCCTGGGGCAGGAGCTGACTCTCGACGGCGTCCCCCACGAGGTCGTGGGAGTCCTGGCTCCGGGGCCGTTCGATCGAGAGCCGTCGCGCTTCTGGAAGCCGCTCGTCTTCACGCCGGAGCAGCGGACCCGCGGCTACATGTGGTTGCAGATCGTCGGACGCCTCCGCCCTGGCGTCAGCGTGGCGTCGGCTCAAGAGGAGATGTCCCGCATCGACGAAGAGGTGGCTCAGCTCGCTCCGCCCTGGCGTCGCAACTGGACGGTGGTCGTCGAGCCGTTCGAGAAGCGGCTCGTGGAGACGCCCGTGCGGACCGGCATTCTCGTGGCGCTCGGATCGGTGGGTCTCGTTCTGCTGCTGACGTGCGCCAACGTGATGAACCTCTTCCTCGCGCGCGGTGCCTCGCGTCGGAAGGAGCTCATGCTGCGCTCCGCTCTGGGTGCGTCGAACTGGAGGGTCATGACGCAGCTCCTCACCGAAGGGGTCGTTCTGTGCGTGGCGGGTGGTCTTGCCGGCGTCGGCCTGGCGCTGGGCCTGCTCCGCCTGCTACAGCCGCTCCTGGTCGACTCGCTCCCACCCTCGGCGGGGCTCGTGATCGATGCGCGAGCCCTCGTCTTTGCCTGTTTGGCGGTGCTGGGATGTGCGCTCCTGGTGAGCCTGCTGCCGGCGCTGCACTCCTTGGCTCGGAGCTCCGTGCGCTCGACGGCACTCGCGACGCGCTCGGAGCGTGCCGGAGTGCGAGGGGCGATCGTCGTCCTCGAGATCGCCGGGTCGCTCGTCCTGGCCAGCGCAGCGTTTCTTCTCCTCAAGAGCCTCCTTCAGCTCCAGGCGGAGGACACCGGCTTCGAGCTGGAGCAGCTCGTCACGATGTCGCTGACGCTCCCGCGCGCGACCTACTCGACGCCAGAGTCGGCGGCCCAGCTGGCGCAGCGCCTGGTGGACGAGGTGGGTGCCGTCCCCGGCATCGTGTCCGCCGCGACGACCACCGATCTGCCTCTGCGCGGCGTCACGGAAGGACAGGCGCTCATCCAAGGCGACGATGGTCTCAGCGTTCGGTTCAAGCGCATCGATCCGGGGTATCTCGAGACGCTCGGGATCGAGCTCCTTTCCGGGAGAGGTTTCGAGTGGGTGGACGTCCGCGGAGCACCGCAGGTGGCGCTGATCAACGAGGAGCTGGTCCAGCGGCTGGCGGACGAGCTCGGCATCGACGACCCCCTGGGGCGGACCTTTCCCATCTCGACCCCCTACTACCTACGCAGGGACGGTGAGCTCGCTCCGACGCGCGTGGTGGGTCTGATCAAGAGCGAGCTTCTCCAGGCCGGAGGCCTGGCGAACCACCCCACGGTGTACGTCCCGTTTGCCCAAGTGCCTGCGCGAGGGCTGCACGTCATCGCCCGCGCGCAGGCGGCGCCGTCCGACCTCGCCTTGTCGCTGCGTGCTGCCGTGGCCGAGATCGACCCAGAGCTGGCCCTCGGCGAGCTGACGACGGTGGAAGAAGCGAAGCGGCGTCAGCTTTCGGTTCCCAGCCAGGCAGCGACGGTGGTTGCTGCGTTTGCCGCTCTGGCCATGTTGCTGGCGGCGATGGGTCTCTACGGAGTGTTGTCGTACTCGGTCGATCAGCAGAGGCAGGAGATCGGGATCCGCATGGCGTTGGGTGCCCGAGCCACGAGGGTGATCGCGGGGGTTCTCCGCTCGGCGCTGACTCTCACCACGCTGGGTCTCGTGCTCGGCCTTGCGGGCGCGCTGGCGATGGGCCGCGCGATCGAAGGGTTTCTCTTCGAGGTGCGCGGTCTCGATGTGGCCTCGCTGAGTGGCGCCGTGGGTGTGATGATGGGGGTGGCTTTCCTGGCCGCGATGATCCCGGCCGTCCGTGCCACCCGTGTCGACCCCGTGAGGACGCTTCGTGACGAAGTCTGACGCCCCTCCTGACTCCCCGCCCCGCACCTCCCTCGCGCATCTTCCGACGCCGCTACAGCTTCTGGAGAACGTGTCCGCGGAAGTGGGTGGCCCGCGGATCTGGGTGAAGCGGGACGATCTCACCGAGGGGGTGGCCGGTGGCAACAAGATCCGCAAGCTCGAGTTCTCGGTAGCCCAGGCGCTCGGGGAGGGCGCCAACCTGTTGATGACCGCGGGCGCGAAGCAGTCGAACCACTGCCGGGCCACCGCCTCGGTCGCGGCACGTCTGGGTCTCGGCTGTCACCTCGTGCTCGCGGGCAAGCCCGAGGAGCCGCCCTTCGATGGCAATCTCCTGCTCGACGACCTGATGGGTGCAAGCGTCACCTACATCCGCCCGGAGGAGATCGACCAGCTGCCCGAGATCTACGGTCGCCTGGGAGCCGAGCTCGAGAGGGAAGGCAAGCGGCCCTTCGCCATCCCTCTGGGCGCCACGGACGCCGTGGGTGTCTGGGGCTACATCGAGTGCGCCCGTGAGCTGAAGGACGACTTTGCCCGCCACGGCATCTCACCGTCCCACGTGGTGTGTCCTGTCGGGACCGGTGGAACCTACGGCGGGCTGATGCTGGGCGCCTTGCTGCACGGGCTCGAAACGCGTGTGCTCGGCGTCAGCGTGAGCCGCCCCGAAGAGGTCTGCCTCGTTGAGCTCGAGGAGCTGCTCGAGAGCTGGAAGGTCGTGCAGGCGTCCGAGCTCGACGTGGCGGAGCTCCGCCCCGAGATTCTCGATGGCTACATCGGCCCGGGCTACGGGCGCGCCGATCCGCACGTGTACGACACCATCCGGCGCGTCGCTCGCGCGGAGGGGCTGGTGCTCGACCCGGTCTACACCGGCAAGACCTTCGACGCTCTGCTCCAGGAGATCACCGCCGGCCGCTTCGTTGGCTCGAGCGACATCGTCTTTCTGCACGCCGGCGGCATTTACGGTGCGTTCCCGCACCGCCAGCGCTTCTTCTGAGGGTGCCGGTGTCGAGTGTGTCGCGCTCCCCGGCGCCGAGGGCGGTGCGCCTGGCCCTCACTCTGATCTACGCCCTGATCTTCTATCGACTGCTCCTGGTCTTCGGGGCACTCGAAGGGCTCCTCGATGTGGTGCGCCAGGCTGGGGAGCAGGTGGATGACGGTGGGAGCAGCCCCGGCGAGACGGTCCACCTGTTCGGACTCGACCGCGGACCGCGCATTCCGGGAAGCCTGGGAACGCCGATGTTGTTCTTCGTGCTGCTCCCGCTCCTGATCGTCACCCGCCGGCTCGTGCGCCGGGGCTACTGGTTGGCGGCTCAGATTCTCCTCGGCTTTCTGGCGATCCGAACGCTTCTGATCCTCGTGCGCGGTCCGTGGAACATCCACGCCGCCTGCCTGACGCTGCTGATGGGTGCCATCGCCGCCCTGCTCCTCAGCCCGTCCGCTCGGGAGTGGTTCGAGCAGTGTGCACGCTGGCGCGCGGAGCGCGCCTCACCCCACAGCACCGGCAGCGTTTGACCGAGGCCTACTCGGAGTCGAGCGGCTGAAATGGACCAAAGAAGCCGACGATCAGCTTCAGCTTCCCGTCTTCATCGAGCTCGCCGTAGTCGATGCCTTCAGCCACGGTCTTGCCGTCGGCCGACTGCATGGCCCAGCTGAACCGCAGGCGCGTTTCGTGGTGGCTGTCCACCTTGCTCGTGATCACGATGCGGCCGCCGCGGGAGTTCTCCATGAAGCCGCCGATGTGCTTCACCAGCGCCTCGCGCCCGTTCACCTCCGCGGTGGGGTCGGTGTACACACCGTTCTCGGCCCAGGCCCTCTCCAGGAGCGCGCGCCGCTTCGCTTCGTCGGGCTCGGCCCAGGCCTGGCCGTAGAGGTCGACGGCCTGCTCCGCCGTGAGCTTCTCGGCAGCGCCGACTGGCAGTGCGACGGTCAAGGCTCCGAGAAAAATGACGGTCGAGAGCGTTGCGACCGCTCGACTGCGAAGACGGCGAGAGAGTGTGGCGGCTTTCCGGACCGTGCAGACCATGGTGTGTCTCCTGTGTGCTCTTGGGGGCCGATCGGAGGTCCTCGAAGTCTAGACCGTCCTTGGGCCCCCTCCTGCGAGGCTCGAGGTTCCCTCTTCGTGATGCGCCCGGAACAGGAGTCACCGCGCGCCGGTGAAGCACATCCGGGCGGCATCGAGTGCAGGCTGCGAATTGCCCGTTCCCCTCACGTCGCCGCTCTGGCTGAGGATGAACGCCACGAGGTCGGTGGTGGCGTCTTCGGTGAGCGTCCGCTCGCCGCCCGGTGGCATGGTCTCGCGGATCGTCTTGGCGAGCCCCGAGGCCGGTCGGTCCCCCCAGCGGCGGACGAACGCCGGGCCCATGAGCGCGGTGCCGTGGTTGCCGCCGCGGAGGGTGGCGCCGTGGCACGTCGTGCACTGCTGGGCGTAGCGCTGCTGGCCGCGCTCCACCTGCGCGGCGTCGAACGACGCGCAGGGGGCGGAGCGATGGAGCTTGAGCGGGAGATCACCGGCGGCTCTGGCCATGGCGCTTGCCGCCGGGGCGCGGGGGAGCTCGGGGCGAGGCACGTCGGAGCTGGCGGTGGCAGAGGTGTCGCGCCAGCGCGCCGGCAGCTTGAACGCCACCATCACGTTCGAGCCCGAGCGCACCCGGTTGCCGGAGTAGCGGTTGAAGCTGCCGCTCAGCAGGTCGCCCCCTCCGACCCCGACCGCGATGTACTGTTCGCCGTTCACTTCGTAGCTCACCGGGAAGCCCGTGACCGGCCCGTTCACGATGCCGGCCCAGAGGTGCTCGCCGGTCTCGGCGTCGAACGCGCGCAGGCGGCGGTTCGTGTCGCCCATGAAGACCAGATCGCCGCCCGTCGCGAGGGTGGCCATGGAGCCGGCCGCGTGCTCCTGCTGCCACGCGGTCTTCCCGGTGCGCGCGGAGACCGCCTCAAGGCGGCCGACGTTGTCTTTGCCGGGAGACATCTGGCTCCACGACGAGAAGGCGTAGAAGTCCTGCGGCCCCGGGTCTTCCACCGTCAGCTCCATCGACATGCACAGGTTCTGCAGCGGGATGTACATCGTCTCAGTGCGCGGGCTGTACGAGCCGGTGGGCCAGTTCCGGCCGCCACTCGCCGCCGGGCACACGAGGTCCAGCTTGTCGCCAAAGCCCTTCGGCACGACCTCCTCGTTGATCTTCACGGCTCCGGTCGTCGCGTCGATCGAGTCGATGAGGTTCTGGTACACGGTCGGTCGCGCCCACAGGAACTCGCCTGTTTCGCGGTCGAGGGTCCACACCATGCCGTTCTTTCCGGGAACCCCGGTGAGCAGTTTGCGGCGCGCGCCGGGCTCGATGCCCGGGTTCTGCACCCACGTGGCCTCCGCGTCCGGTTGCACCTCCACGTCGACCAGCATGCGCTCGAAGGGATGGTCCATGTCCCAGTTGTCGCGTGGCAGGTGCTGGAAGTACCACCGCAGCTTGCCGGTGTTGGGGTCGAGCGCGACGGTGCTGTTGGAATACAGCATCACGCCCTTGCCGGTGCCGCGCTGCACCTCGGCCGACGGCGCGGGCACCGACGTGCCCCAGTAGACCGTGTCGAGCTCCGGGTCGTAGGAGCCGACGAACCATGCACCCACCTGAATGCGCCCCTCGAACTCGAGGTCGCCCCACGTCTCCGAGCCCGGCTCTCCCGGGCGGGGGATGACGTGGAAGCGCCAGAGCTCCCTGCCGTCGTCGGGGTCGTGCGCGGTGATGAAGCAGCCGCCCGGCAGCGAGGTGTCGCACGTGCGACCGCTGATGATCTTGCCGTTGGCGATGATCGGTGGAGAGGTGTGGCTGACCTGGCCGTACTGCCCGATCCGCGTCTCCCACTCGAGCAGGCCTGTGTGCGCGTCGAGGCGGATGAGGTACGTGTCGCCGGTCAGGAAGAAGAGGCCGTCGCCGTAGATCGCCATGCCGCGGTTGATCGGCGCCGCGAGGTTGCTCATGGAGCGTTTGGCCATGATGTCCTCGGGCCACTGCCGTCGGTACTCCCAGATCAGGTCGCCCGAGGTGGCGTCGAGCGCCTGGATCACATCGCCCGAGTGGCCGAGGTACATGACACCGTCGCGCACCAGCGGCGACGGCTCGTTGGGCCCCCGGTTCATCGTCACCGACCAGGCCACCTGCAGCTGATCGACGTTGCTGCGGTCGATCTGGTCGAGGGCGGTGTAGCCCCAACTGGCGAGGTGGCCGCGGAAAGACAGCCAGTCTCCGTGTGGCACCTCTGCGAGCTCGGCGTCGGTCACAGGCTCCGGCCAGAGGCGCTCCTGAGCCCTGAGGAGGCAGGTCGAGCCGAGGCAGAGGGCCACGGAGGCGACGATGGGGGCAGACAGTCGTTTCACGGAGTCTCCTCGGAGAGGTTCGGATCGCAGGCGGTCTGGAGAGGTGGGGAGAACGGGCCCACGATACAACCCGGGCCGTTCATCCCGGGTCCTGGGGCGCGGAGAGCGGGCTCGCGTCGGGCAGCGGAGGATCGGTCCCCGAGAGCCAGGGCTCCGGGAACTTTCGACGGCCATGTTGGTCTAAAGTGAAAGATATGAGTGTGGGGGACACGATTCGAGGGACGAAAGGCGTCTCGAGCCACCGGATGGCGGCTCTCGTCGCTGCGCTCGCTCTGCTTCTTCCGGCGGGTGGCATCGGTGCCGAGCAGCAGCGCTCGAGGTCCCAGCTGTCTGCGGCCCAGGTCTCCGGACCGGGCGGCTCCGACGAGAGCCCGAGAGACCCGCTGGCCGGGGCCGACCCCACGAACCCGGCAAGGGCGGGTCGGATCGTAGCTCGCACCTCGCTTCTGCCCGGCGACGCCCGAGGCATTCCCTACCTCGTCTTCGTGCCCTCGACCTACACCTCGAGTCGCGAGTGGCCGATGGTCATGGGGCTACATGGAACCGCCGGAAACCCGCAGCAGGTCCTCGATCTGCCACGCATGCAGGCGCTCGCGGAGCAGCACGGCTTCCTCGTGGTGTGCCCCTCGACGAGCGGCTACTACGGCAGCTCCCTGATCACTCGCAAGCCGAAGGCCTTGACCGTGCGCAGCGACCAGCACCTCGACGACGTCGTCCAGCGGGTGCGCCGCGAGTTCCGCGTCGACAAGGACCGCATGTTCCTCCTCGGAGTTTCGCTCGGAGGTTCTGGCGTGTGGCACCAGGCCTACCGGAGCCCCTACCGGTGGCGCGCCCTGGCGCCGATCACGCCGGCGAGCCACTACCTCACCCGGGATCTCCGACCCATCAAGCACCTCCCGGTTCTGATGGTGCAGGGCGAGAAGGACACCGCGGTGTCGGTGCCGGAGAACCGGCGCATCGCACGCGAGATGAAGGAGCTGGGCATGGGGTTCACCTACGTCGAGTACCGCGGCGCAGGGCACGACCTCTCCGACCACGACGTGATGGGCGAGGTCTTTCGCTTCTTTCTCGAGCATTCGGGCCCGCGCAAGCGGTCGCGCTGACACCAGGGCCCGCGCGGTACCGAGGGCACCTGGAGCACCTTCCGCCCTTCCACGCGGGCCCGAGGCAGGGGGAGGCCTCAGTGAGACGCTTCGTCCGGCGCGCCGTGCATGCCACACGTCGCGTGGCGTTCCCCCGGGCTCGCAGGGTCTGAAGGCGTGTAACCCTCCGGCAGTGGAGTGGCCTCGTGAACTGCCGCCGGACCACGGGCCAGGAACTCGTCCACCTTGCGGGCATGGGCCTGGATGAGCTTGGCTACTTCGGGGTCGTTCGAAGTCTCTGTGACACGAACGCCACCGTCGATCGGCTCGACCAGCATGTCGATCTCTTCGTAGCGATCGAAGATCTCGCGGAAGAGCGGGTCCCATGCCCGCACTCGGCCGCCGCTCTCGAGGAGGCGCTTCATTTTGTTCACGTGTTGCACGAGCATCCTGGCAGCGTCAGGGTCCCCCGGGCTGACGGTCGTGGTGACGACGCCTTGGTCGATCTCGACGACCGTGCGCTCGATCGAACCCCTGAACTCGTGCACGAGGCTCATCGCGGATTGCATCGCGCCTCGGCCACCGCCCATGCCGTGTCCGTCGCGCATCCCGCGGGGCAGGGCCTCCTCGGCGTGGCCTCGTCTTTCGTTCGCGGAGTGGTCGCAGCCCCGATGGGACTTCCGATCGGCCTCGGCGCCGTGGCGGCAGGAAGTGCCTTGGTTGCAGCCCGCGTGAGCCTGCGGCTCGGTGGGCTTGGCCTCTTGCCGGAGCTCCTGAGGGCCGGCGAGTGTCGGCGCGGCGAGGAGCAGCGGAAGGCTCACGAGACGGGCAACGATGGAACGATGGAACCTGGTTCGAATCATGGATCGACCTCCTATTCCGTGAGAGACACGGCGGCCGACCGAGGTTCCCGGAGGGGCGCCGGCGGCTCGTGGTCTGCGAGCCTCTTTCGACCCGCTGCGCCGTGCCGGTCGTGCGGCGGCGCGAGTGTGTTGGCAGGGTGTGCGCGAAACGGGCCGCCGAAGCGGTCGTAGAGCACGGGCAGCACGAAGAGCGTGAGCGCCGTCGAGGTCAGCACGCCCGACACGACCACGACGGCGAGCGGTCGTTGGACCTCCGAGCCGACGCCCGACGCCCAGACGAGGGGAAGCAGGCCGAGCGCGGTCGTCGCTGCGGTCATGAGGACCGGGCGCAGGCGGAGCTCGGCCCCCTGCAGAACGGCGTCTCGGTGGGGGACCCCGTCCATCTCTTCCCTTCGGAAGAACTCGATCATGACCAGCCCGTTCAGGATGGCGATTCCGAAGAGCGAGATGAAGCCCACCGACGCCGACACTGAAAGGTAAAGGCCCGAGAGCTTGAGGCCGATGACGCCACCCACGAGGGCGAGTGGGATGTTGACCAGGATCAGGACGACCGGTCGCAGGTCGCCGAAGTTCAGATAGAGCAGAACGAGGATCAGCACCAGGGCCAGCGGAAGCACCATGGCCAGTCGGGCCATGGCCTGCTGCTGCTGCTCGAACTGACCACCCCAGAGAGCGAAGTAGCCTACGGGAAGGTCGACGGCCTCCGCGATGCGCCGCTGCGCCTCGGCGACGAAGCTGCCGATGTCGCGCTCCACGACGTTGAGCTCCACGACCACGCGCCGCTTGCCGTCTTCTCGCGAGATCTGCGCAGGGCCGTCCCGGAGCTCGATGTCGGCGACCTCTCGAAGCTCCACCCGTTCTCCTGCCGGAGTGGTGAGTGGCAGCGCGAGCAGGTTGTCCACCTGGGCCACGTACTGGCGTGGCAGACGGACCACGACATCGATGCGACGGTCCCCCATGGGAACTGTCGTCACGACGCGACCCCCCATCGCAGTCTCGATCAGCTCCTGGGCCTGGCGTACGGAGATTCCGAGGCGCGCCATGCGCTCCCGATCGAGGTCGATGTCGAGGTAGCCGAGACCCTCGACCGCCTCCACCTTGAGATCCACCGCACCTTCGACCGTAGCGAGCACATCGGCCACCTCGTCGCCGAGCTCGGCGAGGGTCGGAAGATCTTCGCCGAAGATCTTCACCGCGATCTGCGACTTCACGCCCGACACGAGCTCGTCGACGCGCATCTGGATCGGCTGGGTGTAGCCGAGCTCGACCCCGGGGAAGCTGCCGAGCTTCTCGCGCAGGGCCGCCGTGAGCCCCTCCTTGGTCTTTGCGGTCGTCCACTCGGAGCGCGGTGCCAGCTCCACGTAGATGTCGCTCTCGGCGACGCTCATCGGGTCGGACGAGATGTCGGAGCGACCGTTGCGGCTGACCACCTGCCGCACCTCGGGAAGCTCGCGGATCGCCTGTTCGATCCGACTGACCGTGGCGATGCTCTCGGCCAACGAGACCGACGGCAGCTGGAACGGCTGAACCACGATCGACCCTTCGTCCATGGTGGGGAGGAACTCGGTACCGAGGGTCGGGACGAGCAGGCCGGCGAAGGCGACGAGCACGAGCGCCAGGACGACGATCGGCCACGGGTTCGACAGCGCCCACCGCAGCGTCGGACGGTAGGCGCGCAAGACAAGGTCTGCCGGGTCGGGGATTCTCCCGCCGAAAGGCGCCCCCGGGCGCAGAACGAGCGATGCCAGAGCGGGCACGACGGTCAGGGTCAGGAGGAGGGCACACGCCAGCGCGAGCGTGATGGTGTATGCCAGCGGCGCGAACATCTTCCCTTCCATGCCTCGAAGCGAGGCGATGGGCAGGAAGACGACGAGGATGACGGCCACTCCGAAGACGATCGGTCGAACGACCTCCGCGGTTGCGGTGCGCACCAGCCAGACACGGTCACCCGGCGCGTGATCTTCCTCGTCCATCGTGCGCGCTGCGTTCTCCACGAGGACAATGGCACCGTCCACGAGCATGCCGATGGCGATCGCGAGCCCGGACAGGGTCATGAGATTCGCCTCGAGTCCGGTGATGCGCATCGCGAAGAACGTCGCCAGGGCGGCGAGCGGAAGCTGAATCGCGACCAGCAGGGCCGTCCGCGCACGCCCCATGAAAAAGAGGAGCACCAGCACCACCAGCCCCGCCCCTTGGAGCAGGGCCGTGCGAACCGTTCCGAGGGCCGTGTCCACCAGCTCCGTGCGGTCGTAGAAAGGCACGACCTCGACGTCGTCGGGGAGGCTCGCCCGAACGGTCTCCATCCGTTCGCCGATCCCGCGCACGACGTCCCGCCCCGACGCACCCCGCAGCATCAGAACGATGCCGGCGACGCTCTCACCTTCGCCATTGCGCGTGATTGCGCCCTGTCGAATCTCGGAGTCCACTTCGACCGAGGCCACGCGGTCGAGGGTGACCGGGACGCCATCTCGATAGGCGACGACGATCTTCTCGAGGTCACCCTGCTCGCGAATCCAGCCGTCGCCCCGAACGACGAACTGCTCGCCCCCGCGCTCCACGTAGGCGCCCCCTGCGACCCCGTTGTTGGCGGCGACGATCTCGGCGAGCTCCTCCACCGAGAGGCCGTGGCGCCGGAGCGCGGCCGGCTCGGCCACGACGTGGAACTGGCGGACGAACCCGCCGAAAGAGTCGACGCCGGCGATGTCGGGTGTGGTGCGCAGGATGGGGCGAACGACCCAGTCCTGGAGCGTGCGCAGCTCCATGAGATCGCGAGAGTCGCTCTGCAGGGTGTATTGATAGACCTCGCCGAGACCGGTCGAGATCGGCCCGAGGGTGGAGGTGGCGCCGTCGGGCAGCTCCTCGCGGGCTCCCACCATGCGCTCCATGACGAGCTGGCGCGCGAAGTAGATGTCGGTGCCGTCTTCGAAGACGACGGTCACCATGGAGAGGCCGAACTTGGACAGCGACCGAACCTGGACGCTGTGCGGGAGACCGGCGCACGCCTGCTCGATCGGAAAGGTGACGAGCTGCTCGACCTCCAGGGGCGACAGCGTGGGTGCGTGGGAGATCACCGTCACCTGGACGTTGGTGACATCCGGGAAGGCGTCGATTCCGATCTCGCGGACCGCCTGGATGCCACCGGCGACCAGGAGCACCGCGAGGAGGAGCACCACGGCACGGTGCTCGAGTGAGGCGTCGACGAGGCGCCTCATTCGAGGCCCTCACTCCCTCGGACGAGCTTCGACTTGAGCAGCAGGGCCCCGCTCGTGACGATCTGCTCTCCCTCGTGGAGGCCTCCGACGACCTCGTAGACCGCGCCGTTCCCGGTGCCCAGCCGGACGGGGCGGAGCTCGTATCGGCCTTCGCCGAGGGAGACGAAGACGTGATCCTCGCCGCCAACGCGCACCACCGCGCTCTGCTCGATCAGCGGCCGCATCTCACCGGGGCCCGACCCGCGGACGGTACCCTCGACGAACACCCCGGGAAGAACGTGCGCGGTGCGCTCGAGGATCTTCGCGCGGAGGATCATGGTGCGCGTCGTCGGATCGACCTGAGGAACGCGCGTGACGACGCGTGCCGTACAGGTGCCGGAAGCCTGCCCGACCGGACGAAAGTCGATGGTGTCGCCTCGCTGCACGGTGGCCGCGACGTCTGGAGTCACCTGCAGGGCGAGCTCGAGGCGTTCCGGGTCGCCGATCACGAGGAGCTCTTCGAACGCCTGCACCCAGGTGGCTTCTGCCACGGGGGTCTCCAGGACGACGCCGGAAACGGGGGATCGAAGCGGCAGGAGCGGATGCATCTCGTCGCGCTGCGGGTCGACATCGGCGAGCGCGTCGATCTCGTCGTCCGTGAGGTCCAGCTCGTGGAGCTCGATCCGTGCCTCCTGAACTTCGAGTCGCGCCTGCAGGACCTGCTGCTGCCTTCGCTCGACCTCGATGCGCGCGATGCCTTCGATCTCGAGCAGGCGCCTCCCGCCGTCGAGGTGCGTCTCGGCAAGGCGCAGGTTGTGGAGGGCCGCCAGGAGGCGCGACTGGAGCACGTGCAGCTGGTGCGCATGGAGGATCATCAGCGTCTGCCCGACGACCACGCGATCCCCAGGCGCCACGGCAAGCTCCTCGACGCGGGCTTCGACGAGCGTCCGCACGGGGTGTGTCGCCCCCGGGGAGCGGACGACCTCTCCGACCACGCGAGCCTGTCGGTAGGAGGGGCGCTCCGTGACGGTGGACAACGTGATGCCCGCGCGTCGCACTTCTTCGGCGCTGAGGGTGAGCACCGTCGACGAGCCGTCGGTGGACAGAGAGAGCAGAGCAAACAGGGCGGCGTGCAGGATCATGGGGATCGGCCCTCGCTGGGTGCGGGTTCTCTGGGCGAGCTGTCGGGGCTGTCGGGAGTCGCGAGTACGGCTCTCGGCAGAGGGAAGATCTCCTGGTCGCCGAACAAAGCAGCACGCTCCAGTCGTGCTCCGAGCAGGTCGAGCCGCGCGCCGACCTCGCGGAGGCGATGCTCGTCGACCCTCGACAGGCCATCGAGGAACCGGAGATACGAGATGGCGCCGAGTCGAAACTGCTCGAAGACCGAAGTCTCGATGGACTCCAGGCGATCCCGCAGCGCGCCAAACTCCTCGAGGAGCTGGCTGGCCTCCTCTTCGCGTTGCAGGGCGCGGGCGACCCGCTCGTTGAGCGAACGGCGCTCGAGGGCTGCCGTCGCGCGGGCGTTGTGGGCGGCCGACCGGGCAGCAGCGCGACGCGCCTTGCCCTGGCGTCCGAACGGCAGCGGCACCGACAGCTCGATGCCGAACGCGTCGATCGAAGGCATGCCGCCCAGAGACGGGACGTGCTCCCAGTCGAAGGCGAAAGTCGGGTCACCCCAGGCGGTTCGTTTGGCGAGATCGCTCTGGGCGAGCTGGACCGACTCCTCGAGCGCGACGCGCTCGAAGTGCGGGGAGCTGGGGCTCATCGTCGTCGCTCCGGTTGCGGAGCGTCCTCGAGCGAGCCACGCTTCGACGGCCGCGAGATCGCCGGCGCTCGGGAGCTCGACGGGTACCCCGAGGAGGGTCGATAGCTCCGCGCGATGGCCCTCGTGCGCGCGACGACGGTCGCTGAGCATGGCGAGGTCCTGCGCGCGCTGCAGCTCGAGCTGGTGCACCTCGGAGCCTGCCACCTCTCCCACCTCGAGCCGGACCCGGTAGATCTCGAGAGCTCGCTCCGTCCGCTCGACCCTGGATTCGAGAATCTGCAGGGCGTCGGCTTCGGCTGCGAGTGCAAGCCAGAGCCGGCCGCCGGTTGCGACGTTCTCGAGCAGCTCGGCGCGGGTCGTCACCTCGCGCCAGCGCCCGACCTCGCTGCGGAGCGCGCGGGCGCCGCGCCCCGGTAGCCGGAAGGGCTGAACGTAGGTGTAGTAGTCGATGCCGTTCAGCTCGCGACCGAACGAGCTGTCGAACCCCTCGCCGTGCCAGCCGAGGGACGAGGGCCCGAGCGCACTCTCCGCGACCATCTCGAGGGCTCGTTGCTCCACTCCGGTCCGCGCCACCTGCGCTGCCAGGCTGCGCTCCGACGAGGCCTCCAGGACCCGCAGGAGTGCCGCGACGGCGGTCGAGGGAGCCCGCCTCGGGGCGTTGGCCTCAGGCTCTTCTCTCTGCCCCGCCGAGGGGCCGGCGGTGAGTCCTCCGAGGAGAACAAGAATCGCCGCGATGGGTGCAGGGCGCCGCATCAGACGATGCTGACGACGATCCCGGTGCGGCGGAATAGGTACCTTTACTAGGTTTCCGGAGCTCTCAGCGCCAGCGTCCAGCGGCGCGTCCGGGAGCTCTCTGGTCGAGTCCATGGGTGCCTCCTCCTCTGTGAGAGACACACGGATCGGCCGAGGTTCCCGAGATCACCGGGACCGAGATCCCCTTCGGTGCACACACGGCGAAGACGCGGCATGGAGCGGCGTCCGCGCCGGGCCGTGACAGCACCGTTTGCGAACGAGCTCGGAGGGAGGTTGCCCCTAAGTGCTGGGGCGTGCGTCGCGTGCGATCCAGGCGCAGAAGGCGGCGAGCGGCACGGGCCAGTCGTCCGGCACTTCGAGGTCTCCCTGCCAGGGGCCCCCCTTCTGCGCGTCGAAGTCTCGCAGCGCGTAGCGACCACACTCGGTGTCGCCGGAGCGAAGAAGCCGGCTGAGGGCGTGCTGGTCTTCTTGTGTGAGGCGATAGGGGCGACCGCCCACGTCGAGGTCGAACTCGACCGCCTGATGTCGAACGTTGGGTCGGTCCGGATCGAAGGCGTGCATCCGACGCTGCTTCTTGGCGCTCGCCACCTCGATGCCGGCGCGGCGCAGCTGGTAGCGGAACCCGTTCCAGGGCACGGGGAGCTTCATCTCGTACTCGGCGCCGTCGAACATGCCGGCGAGGTTCTGGACGAAGAGCCCCGATTTGTTGAAGCTCGCGATCTGCTCTTCGTCCCGGCCGATGCGGACCTCTTGGCTGCGGTGGTTCCGTGTGTCGAACTGCAGTTCCATCTTGGCCTCCTGTGTTGGAGCTCGAGTGCGTCGGTCAGTGGGGGCGAGCGCCCGGAAGACGGACGAGGCCGTCACCTGGGTCAACGACACCGAGGAGAGTCGTCAGACAGCGGTGATCACCGCGCGAGGGCCGCACTCTCATCACCTGCGGCCGACCAGCCGCCGGACGCCGACGACCACGCTGGTGACGCTCAGCGCGGCTCCGAGGAGCAGGAGGGGCACGAGGACCGCCAGTCGGAGCTGGGGCCGCTGGGCGAGGTAGGGCAGGTCGAAGCTGTGCAGGCCGTTGTAGAGCCAGCGGTAGGTGCGTCGGCTTCGGTTCATGACCTCGAGCACCTGACCCGTCTCGCCGTCGACATGCACCCAGCTTCTAGCCGGGTCGGCGACGCGGAAGCGAACGGCGGTGGGCGGTAGAGGGCCCTCCAGGAGCCGGCCGTAGAGATCGTCGTCGGCCAGGCGTCGGCCATCGGAGACTTCGTGGTTGCGCCATCCGCGTCGCAGCGCGGCTCGAATGCTGCTCCCGGACGGCTCGTAGGAGAACGCGCGTCCCCTGTCGTCGACAGCCCAGGCCGCTCGGTTGCCGGGCTCGCGCGAGAGGAGCAGGGGCCGGCCGTCGAAGCGAAGGAGCTCGAGCTCGCTTGCTCGGCCGACGTCGGGGAGGCTCGCCCGCCCGAGGCTTTCCGCCGCACCCTGGAGCGACGTTCCGTAGTAGCGCTCGAGCCGTTCCGCTCCGGGGCTGAGAGTGGCGAACAATCGCCCGTGGTCCATCGACAACCAGCCGGAGAAGATCCAGGTGAGCAGCACGAGGCCACCCGTGAGGCCCAGAACGTGGTGCCACCGCAGCCACCCCCGGAAGGGTGAGATGCGTGCGGCGCCGCGTAGGTCTGCGCGATTGCGCATGCGGGTGAGGCCAATCCAGAGGCCCAGGATCGCAACCAGGATCCCGGCGAGCGACAGCCACCACACGAGCTGGTCCCAGAGCGCCCAGCTGCGTCGGATGAAGGTCGGGTAGATCCAGTGGGTGATCGCGCCGGGGTAGTTCCAGAAGCGCTCCCTGGCGGTCGTCTTCTGCCGCACCTCTCCGGTCGTGGCGGAGACGTAGAGGGTGAAGCCACCGACGTCGCGAAACTCCGCGCGATAGAAGGGCCGAAAAGGATCGAAGCGCTGGTGGACCACCCACTGGTCGTAGTGGAACGGCCCGACCATCTCGAGAGCCGCGGGTGGCTTTCCCAGGGCCTCAGCCGCACTCCGGGCGATGCGCTCCGCTTCGTGCAGGCCGACCGGCGGCAGCCGCCGGCCCGACATTGCGTCGACCGCCACGAGCTCGGCCGAGGCGCCTGTCGTGAGACCGACGACGTACTGCGCTGTGCCGGTTCCCGGGTCGAGGAGTCGGAGCGACGTCACCTCCGCCGCCGGTCGAGCGCGGCGGGCCTCCGTGATCGCTTCGCTCGGAGACACGTGTGCGTCGCTGGCGCGGACCTGCGAGAGCATGCGGAGCCGATCCGTCTCGCTCAGGGAGGGGAACGGTACCACCAGCATGACCGCCCCACTGGCGAACCAGAGCGCGAAGAACGCGCTCATCGGAATTCCGAGCCAGCGGTGCAGGCGCACCGCCCACGCCAGGGCGCTGGACCTCCTCTGCACGCCTCAGAAGCGCGTGCGCAAGCTCAGCTCCCAGGTTCTCGGTGCACCCAGGAGAACCTGGTTCGCGTACGGGAACGACGGGTCGGTCTGCTGCAGGTAGAAGACGTCCGCCCAGGGGGAGTACACCTCGTCCGTGAGGTTGCGCACGCGGCCCAGGATGCGCAGCGGGCCCCACTGGTAGCCGACGAAGGCTCCGAGCAGCGTGTAGCTCTCCAGCGTGACGGTGTTGGCGTTGTCGCCGAAGCGGTCGTCCACGTGACGTACGTCGAAGCCGGCGTCGAGCGGCAGGCCGGCGATCTCGCCCATCTGCACGAACAGGTTGGCGACCACGTCCGGGACGTTCGGGGGCTGGTTGCCGGCGTTCTGCACGAAGTTGGCCGAGGGCCGGAACTCGGCGTCGGTGTACGACACGTTGAAGCCGATCCGCACCTGGTCGCTCACGGAGACGCTCGTGGCGAGCTCCAGACCCGTGGCGTCGCGGCCGCCGACGATCGAAGCGGAGTCGAGCCCGATCTGCTCGAGGACGTCGTCACGCGAGATGTCGTACAGCGTGACCGTCGTCTCGGCCCGAGATCCGAGCCACAGACCTTTGAAGCCGACCTCCCACTGGTCGGCGTCGGTCAGGTCGAAGTTCTCTCCTGCGTTGACGAGGAAGATGTTCGCGTTCACTGGGTCGGTGGCGCTACCCACCTGACCAAACAGCGACCAGCTGTCCGAGCCGCGGTACACGCCGCCCACCTTCCAGTTCACGTAGTTGAAGTCGCGGGTGAAGCTCGAGCCCGCTTCGAAAGCCCCGGTGCGGCCGAAGTTCTCGCGCACGAGGTCGAGCCACTCCGCACGGACGCTCGCGTGCAGCGAGAAGCTGTCCGTGATCTCGAGAACGTCTTCCACGAAAAGTGCCCGCATCTCGATGTCGGTGGGGCTGACGCCGCGGAGCTCGCGGGGGCCGTAGGTGCCGACGACCGGATTCAGGAAGTCGACGGAGTCGCCGGGCTGGGCCGAGAAGCGGAAGCCGCGGGTGCGCTCGAAGTCGAGATCGTAGAGGTCGACGCCGGCCACCAGCCGGTTCTCCCGGCCGCCGATGTCCGCGCGGTGGGTCAGCTGGGTGCGGTTGCCCAGCTGCTCCTGGTCGTGCAGGACGAAGAAGAAGCCGTTGGTGCGGTCGATCTGTGCGGTCGCCGCGTTGAAGATGAAGCCTTCCGCGTTGGCCCAGTCGCGGTCGGCGTCGAACCGGTACAGACGGCTCTGCACCGCGAGGTTCTGGCCTTGCCAGTCGACCGAAGCGCGCAGGAAGAGCTGGTCCGACTCGGCGAGCCCGTCGGTGACGTTGTAGTTGGTGCGCAGCGCCCGGCTGTCGAGCGTCTCGCCGGTCGACGTGCGGATCACGCCTCGTTCGGCGTTGTTGCCCGCGAACGACTCGGGCACGAGCGGGGTGCCCCAGTAGTTGGCGAGCTCATCGTCGAGGAAGTCCCCGCTGATGCGGACGTCGAAGCTGTCGCTCGCGCCGAAGAGCACGGAGCCGGTCAGGTTGGTGGAGCTCGGGTCCATGCGCTCGACGAAGCCGTCGGACTGTCGGTGCGACGCGTCCAGGCGGTACCAGGACGTTCCAGCGATCGGGCCTCCGGTGCCCAGGCCGATCTCGACGGTGTCGAAGCGGCCGTACGACGCGGCAACGTTCAGGGGTGCTCGATCGCCCCGATCGGCGCGGCGGGTGACCGCGTTGATCACACCCGCAACCGAGCCCTGGCCGTGCATCGCGGCGGCGGTTCCCCGGAGCAGCTCGATGCGCTCCAGGTTGAAGGTGTTCTGCGGTCGCATGACCATGTTGGTCGGGCCGACCCACAATCCGTCGCGCAGAAATGTGATCTGGCTACGCGTGAAGCCCCGCAGCGAGAACGTGGAGGGTGCGGCGGGAGACTCGCCGGAGACCACTCCCGGAAGCGTCTCGACGGCCGCCGCGATCGTCTGGTGACCCCGCGTCGCGATG
Organism: Candidatus Multivoraceae bacterium; assembly: GCA_965223385.1. GTDB lineage: Bacteria > Acidobacteriota > Thermoanaerobaculia > Multivoradales > Multivoraceae > JBCCLJ01. The sequence goes on from CBDCWR010000006.1 coordinate 845,221, forward strand.
ATGTCGGCCTCGAGGACATCCACGCTCGCGGGAAGCTCGAGAAGGGTGAGGCCGGTCCGGCTTGCGGTGGTTGCTCCCTCGCCGAGGCCGAGCCCCCGGATGACCGTGCCGCGCACGGTGATCTCCTCCTCGACCGTCGCCTCCGAGGAGGCCTCGTCCTGCTTCTGGGTGGGCTCTTGCGGGGGGGACGTCTGGCTCGTTCCAGGCGAGGCCCAGAGGAAGACCAGGAGGAAGAGGACGTAGTTCAGGGGTCTCATGGGGGTTCCTTCCGATTCGGGGGGCGATCTCACCAAACTACCGCAGCGCGGGACCTCGAGGGGCACCGCTTCGGAAAACACCTAGGGGGCTGCTGAAAAGTCCCGTGGGTCTCGCGCATCGAGTTTCGGTTCCTGGCAGAGGCGCGCGAGCTCTGCGAGCTCGTTGGCGATGCTGGGGTCATGGTCGAGGAGAGGGTTCCTCGCGCTTGCGCGCACGCAGCTCCAGGGGCCGAAACTCGTTGCGCCCCAAAGGGGTTGTGGCCGGCGCGGGCGCATCTGCTGCGTTCCTCTCTCTCAACGATGGCACCGCATCGCCTCCGAGAGAAACGGGCGAACTCGCAGAGTTCGCTTGCATCTGCACCCGCGGCGGCCACAACGAGACCCACGGGACTTCTTCAGCAGCCCCCTAGGGCTGCCTCCTGCCTTACGTCGGCGCGTCGGTGCAGTTCTCGTGGAGGTTCCGGGCGCGGGATCCGGTCCGCAGATGGTGGCGTCGAGCTGCGTCAGGGGAAAGCCTCGGCGGTACGGGCGAAGGCCTGCTGCGAAATCTCGATCGCCTCCTCGACGGCTGCGTCGTCGTGCGCGCCGCAGAAGAACCAGTTGAGCGAAGGGTGGAAGATCGCGCCCAGGTGGGCGGCCTCCCGCGCAAAGCGGCGGGCCTTCGCGTGCTCGGGGTCGTCGGCGAAGAGCAGGGTCGGCATGGTGGCTGGGCCGGTCACCTCGACCGTCGTCCCGGCGTCCCGGGCCGCGGAGAGGAGCCCGACGCGGAGTCGCTCGCCGGCGGCCACCATCGAGGAGAAGACTCCGTCGCGGTGGTAGATTTCGAGGGTGGCGATCGCGGCGCGGAACGCGACGGGGTCGAAGATGTAGGTCGACGTGAGCATGAGTCTGCTGCAGGCCTCCCGCAACGCCTCCACGCCGAGCAGTGCCGCGACGGAGTGGCCGTTGCCGAGGGCTTTGCCCAGGCAGACCAGGTCGGGCTCGATGCCGACGGCGCGATGGCTGCCCCGCGGGTGGAGGCGAAATCCGTGGCGCACGTCGTCGAGCGCAATCGGTGCGCCGGTCTCCGAGCGCACGCGCTCGATGGCGCGAAGAAACTCCGGGCTCGGCTCGCGCGTGGGCTGCGCGGGGTTCTGGTCGAGCGGGTTGAGCAGCACGCCGGCGAGGCGCTCGCCTTCGCGCGCGAGGACATCGAGCACCCCTTGGGCGTCGTCCCAGGCGACGCGCACGAGGTTCGACGTGTCCCAGCCCTGGCCGCGCCGCGCGATGAACTCGGGAGAAAGGCCGTGGTACGCGTTCTTGAACACCATCAGGAGCGGTCGGTCGCCGTTCGCGCGCAGGATCCGGGCGGCCAGCGCGGTGGCGTCGGAGCCCGCCTTCACCGGCACGGCCCAGTCGTAGCCCGGAATCGCCTCCAACAGCCGCTCGCTCATGTCGACGAGCGCCGGGGGGAAAAACGAGGCGAGCGACGCCTGATCCGCCTGCCGGCGGGCCGCGGCCTCCACTTCGGGATGCAGGTAGCCGAGGAGGTTGGGGCCGTTGCCGCAGTTGAAGTCGAGGTACGTGCGGCCGTCGACGTCGGTCACGCGGCAGCCTTCGGCGCGCTCGATGAAGCCGGGCAGGTTGCTGTCGCCCGCGAAGCGCGCGGAGCGCGAGAAGTAGATGCCGCCGCCGGGAAGGACGGCGTCGGCCCGCTCCCAGAGCGCCTGGCCGCGCGGGCCGTCGACCGGCCCCGGGTCGCTGGAGCTAGCCATCACCCATCAGCGCGATGAGCCCCGTCGCGAGGGTGCCCCGCCAGACGACGTAGTCGTGCCCGCCGTTGAACTCGTCGTAGCGTACGATCTCGTACCCTTTGGCCCGGAGCACGTCCCGGAAGTGGCGGTTGACGACCGCCATGCTCGGGTTGCCGGCCTCGTGGATTCCGACGTCCATGTAGAACCGGACCTCGCGTTTCGGCTGGCGCACGTACTCTCGCGTGAGCCACTCGCCCTCGATGGCCGGGTCGGGGTTTCTGAAGTCCCAACCTTCCGACCACCAGTACGACCCCGACTGCGAGAGCACGTTGCCCACGAGCTCGGGGTGCTGAAGCGCGAAGTACGACGAGGCCAGGCCCCCGAAGCTGGAGCCGCCGATCACCGTCTGACGCGGGTTGGTGGTCACGCGGTAGGTGTCGCGCACGAAGGGAAAGAGCTCTTCGGCCAGGAACTTCGCGAACTCCGGATTGCAGGGCAGCTCGGTCTGACGCGCGCCGGGGGCGTTGCCGATGAGTACGGTGACCAGCGGCGGGATCTCACCGGCCGCGATCAGGTTGTCGAGGATGGTCGGGGTGGGCACCTGATTGAGGTAGGCGCCCCGGTCGAAGACCAGGAAGAGCGGGTACCTGCGACTGGAACCGTCATAGCCGGGCGGGAGGTACACCGAGATCGGCCGCTCGTTGCCCAGGATCTTGCTGGCGAAGCCTTCGTGGTGGACCACCTCGCCACGTCGTGTTCCCTCGCGCTCCTCAATCCAGGGTTGCGGCGGCGCACCCGGCAGCTCGAAGAACGAGTTGCGCGGTCCGAAGGTGCGCGGGTTGAGTGGGTCCGACTGGAAGTTGGCCAGACGCTGCGGCCACCAGTCCGGGTCGTCGAGGTCGGGAAGCGTCAGCGGGTCGCGGGGAGACAGCTGATAGCTGCCGCGGTAGCCGCTGCCCCGGCGGTAGGTGCGGTAGAGCACGTCGGTGCCCGCCAGACGCTGCATCACCTCGTCGGTGAAGACCGTGCTCTTTCCCAGGCCCAGTACGAGCACGTTCCCGGCGTCTCCCGCGTCGCGCCAGAGAAACGTCACCCACCACTCGTCCGGTTGGCCGCCGACCGCTTCGATCAGGGGTGCTCCGTCGCGCTCGACCTCTCGCCAGAAGGCCTCGAGAGCGTCGGCCGTCGCCGACCCCGTTGCGACCTGCTCTGCGAGCGCTGCGAGGCGGGGGCTGCTGGGAGGAGCGCCGGATGCACCGAGGGCGACGGCGACGTGGAGGAGCGCGAGCCATGTCACGGAGCGTCGCGCGGGGGATCTTGGCAACATGGCCGCAGCGTACTCCATGGGGTCTCTCCTCCACGTGCGAGGTGGGTCTCCCGGTCTCTCGGTGTGCCCAAGGCGCTCGAGGCCCCGACGCCGAAGACGTGTCGGCGTGTGGCAAGCTGACTCCGCCTTCCGACAGGACACGCCGCCCGGAGACCACGGCGTCAGGAGGTCGAGATGAGAGTCGCTTTCCCCCTTCGACGAAACTCCCTCTTCGCAGCGTTGGCTGCATTAGCTGCCCTGGCGCTCTGGACCGCGGCGTGCACCCAGGGCCCGGCCGGAGCTTCGGAGATCTCCACGCTGGCCTCGGGAGACGTTCTCGAGTTCGACTTCCCCGGGCTCGAGATCGGCATCGCGGAGTATCCCGCGGGACCAACCGGCACGACGGTCTTCTACTTTCCGAACAAGGCCAAGATGGCCGTCGACGCGCGGGGCGGCGCACCCGGCACGCTCAACACCGAGTACCTGCGCCTCGGCTACGACCGCGCAGTGATGGACGCGGTCGTGTTCTCCGGAGGGTCCTGGTACGGCCTCTCCGCCGCGACGGGCGTCGCAGAGGGCATCAAGGAGATGCGCTCGAACTCCGGCGCTTGGGAGGGGATCGCGGGCGTCGTGGGAGGCATCATCTTCGACCTGGGCGGCCGGCGGGACAACACCATCACCCCCGACACCGATCTCGGCAAGGCAGCCCTCCGTGCGGCAAAGCCCGGACGCTTCCCTCAGGGCGCGCAAGGTGCCGGGCGCATGGCCATGCAAGGTGCCCACTTCCATCGCGCTGGCGTGTGGGACGGTTGGCCGAAGTCGGGGCAGGGAGGAGCGTTCCGCCAGGTGGGGCCGACGAAGGTCGCCGCGTTCACGGTGGTCAACGCGCTCGGCACCATCGTCGACCGCGACGGGCAGGTCGTTCGATGCGGCAAACCGCCCGGCGAGTCCTGCGGGCGAATCTCGGACCTGCTCCGGCGTCTTCCCGCCCTCGGCACGGGCGCACCGGAAGGGCCAACCGACAACACCACGATCACGCTCGTGGTGACCAACCAGAAGCTGGCGATCGCCGATCTCGAGAGGCTGGCAATGCAGGTCCACACGTCGATGGGGCGCGCGATCCAGCCTTTTGCCAGCGTGCGTGACGGCGACGTGCTCTACGCCGCGACGACCGACGCCGTGGAGAACGACGACCTCGGCATCGTCGACCTCGGCATCCTGGCGTCCGAGGTCGCGTGGGATGCCGTGCTCAACAGCGTGCCGCAGCCTTGACCTACCTGCCGGTCGGTGCCAGCCGCTCGAGCTCCTGAAACGCATTCTCGACGACCACGATCCGAAAGTCGGCGCTGCTTTCCACCATCAAGAAGCGCCGACCGTCCGGGGCGACATCCCAGCGCTGATGTCCCATGAGGTCGACGGTGTACGGCCCTTCGAAGAGCTCGACCGGAGCTCCGAGAGTCAGCTCGGGCTCGTAGGTCACTTCGACGCTGAGGAGCTTGCCGCCGTTGCGAAAGAGCAGCTCGCCGCCGTCGGGAGACCAGATGGGAGAAAGACCACCGTCGATCGACGCCGGGACCCTCCGGCTCGGCTCCGGGTAGCCGACCACGTACACCTGGTATTCCCCGGTCTCGTTGCTGACGTACGCGAGCCAACGGCCGTCCTGGGAGAACCTGCCCGTCCGTTCGTTGGCGTCGGAGTCGAGGAACGGGCGGGCTTTTCCCTGCGGGTCGAGAATCCAGATGTCCGAGCGATCGTCGAAGAAGGCGAGCTCGCCGGTGCGGGCGTTCCAGGAGGTCGGCACCAACGTACCGACAGGCTGATCTTCTCGGTTTCCTTCAGCTGACGACGGGTCGAGCAGGATCGTTGCTTCGCCACCGCCGTCGGCGTTCTGAACGAAGATCCTCTCCGGGGAGCGGTGGGTCGTTGCCATGGTGTCGTCTGCGTTGAAGATGGGAAACAGTGCGCTGGCCGCGAGCTTCTGTCGGGTACCCGAACGGAGATCCAGCGCGAAGACGTCCGACGCGACGTTGACCACCGCCTTCTGGCCGCTCGTCGCCAGATCGAGATGCGAATAGTCCCGCCAGTCGTCGTTCACGGGGGTCGTGCGACCAGATCGATCGGTCCACACAATCCTTGCGCTGGCCTCCCCCCGCTCGGGGACATACAGCAGTGTGCCGTCCGCTCCGATGAAGGGCCCCCACTTGACGTTCTCCACCACCGAAACCGGGCTGCCGTGTAGCGTGAGGTTGCTCGCGTCGAAGCGAGCCGCCATGGTGGTGCCCTGTTGATCGAAGAGCAGGTGCCCGGTCTGGGCGTAGACGGCGCGGCTTCCGCGCAACGAAAGCGGGCTGAGCTCGCCGGTGTCGAGGTCGAGGACGGAGGTTGTGGGTGAGCCTGTCTGCGGATAGATCGTGACGAGGGCGTGCCGACCGTCCGGAAGGTGGTGGGGGTGGGCGTGTCCTTCGCGAGCGGAGGCCCGCGTGACCGGCTGCGGCGAACCCCCCGAAGCCGGAACGCTCAGGACGCCAGCCGAGGTCGCGATCAGAAGATCGTCTCGCGGCCCCCAGCTCAGCCCGAAAGCGTCGAGCGCCCCGCTGTAGCGGTCGATTTCACGGTGGCCGGTGAGGTCCGCAAGATGCGTCACCGGGCCACCGCCGACGGGGACCTTCGAAAGGTCCGATCCGTTGAGGACCGCCAGCCAGGACCCGTCGGGTGAGAAGGCGAGCGCGGTCGTCTCGCGCGCGGGCGCAACTGGGCGGGCTTCGAGCTCGTCGAGCGATCGGACGTAGGCCTCCACCCGGTTGCCGATTCGGCCGTTGTAGGCGATGTGCTCCCCGCTTGGGGAGATCACCGCCACGAAGTCGGTCCAGTTGGGCACCGCGTGCCACGGAAGGTCGATCGCGAACCGGCGCACGCGCGGCTCGGTCTGCTCGCGTGGCTCGAGCCCAAGCGTGGAGAGCAGAGCGATGCCCAAGGCGGCCGCCACTCCCCACGGGAGCCACCTGTGCAGGGTGGATGGCGGCTGCGTGACAGGTGTCTCGTCCTGGTCGACCGAACCTCCCCTCGCCACCTCGTCGAGCTCGATCCAGGCATCACCGATGTCGCGCAGGCGGTAGCGCGGGTCCTTGCGCAGGCAGCGCTCGAGCAGGGCTCTCAGCCGAGGTGGTGTCGTGCGCGGCAACGAGCTCCAGTCGGGCTCGCCTTGAATCACGTGCGCCAGAATGCCCGCCACGTCCTCACCCTCGAACGCGTGCCGCCCCGACAACATCTCGAACAAGATGCAGCCGAAGGCCCAGATGTCGGTGCGTCGATCCACCGCTCGACCACGTGCCTGCTCCGGGCTCATGTAGGCGGCTGTTCCCAGGACGATCCCGGCAAGGGTCATGTTTGCCGTCAACGTGGGCGAGCGCGTCAGGTCGGCATCCTCGCTGGAAGAGGCGTCCACGGCCTTGGCGAGGCCAAAGTCGAGCAGTTTGACCTCGTCCGGGCCGGCACCCACAGCGATGTTGCCGGGCTTGAGATCGCGATGGACGATGCCTCGCTGGTGAGCGGCTTCGAGCCCGTTGGCGATCTGGAGAGCGATGGACACGGCATCGTCGGTCGCCAGCGGCCCTCGCTCGAGGCGTCGGGCCAGGTCTTCCCCTTCGACGAGCTCCATGGCGAGGAAGTGGACGCCGTTCTCCTCGCGGACCTCGAAGATCGAGGCGACATGAGGATGGCTGAGGGACGCGAGGATCTTGGCCTCGCGCTCGAAGCGCGCGGCCCTCTCCGGGTCTTCCGTGACGTCGCTCGGGAGGATCTTGATGGCCACGTCGCGGTCCAGTCGATGGTCGCGGGCGCGGAACACCTCTCCCATGCCGCCCTCGCCGAGCTTGGCGGTGACCTCGAAGTGCGAAAGGGTGCTGCCGATCATCGGTGGCGCCAGTCTAGACGGCTTCGAGAGCCCCGGTGCTTCGCCGGATTCGATGCGGCGATGCTTGGCCGATGCTGCAGCTGACCCCTGGCTGAAACCCTCCGGCTCGGCGTTCGTACAATAGATCTCAATAAGAGCTGTCTCAACGAGATCTATGTAGGCGGACAGCCATGAAGCGCAGAACGACGTCGGAGAACAAGCGGAAGAAGGCCTCGGCGGACCTGATGGCCCTCTCCCTCCTCGAGGCGAGGCCGCGCCACGGGTACGAGCTCGCGAAGCTCATCGAGGCGAGGTCAGACGGCGAGATCGTCTTCAAGGTCGCCTCGCTCTACACGCTTCTCTACCGCCTCGAAGACTCCGGCCTGATTGCCGGACGTTGGGTCGAGAGGGCGGGTGAGCGTCGTCGTCGCTTCTATCGCCTCACCGCGCTGGGGAAGCAGGCGTTGGCCGAAGAGCAGGAAGACTGGCGCACGTTCGTGCGAGCCGTCGAGCGCGTGATCGAGCCGGAGCCGGCTTGAGTCGGCACCACGAGGCGCCCGACTGGCGCGACATCGTGACGCGGCGGCTCCACGAGCTGCATCTGCCGGGGGAGAGTGAGGCCAAGGTCGCGGACGAGCTCGCCCAGCTGTTGGAGGACGCGAGTACCGACGTGGATCTGCGCTCCCCCGAGGCGGTCGAGCGCTACGTCGCCGATCAGGTGGAGGAGTGGGGCGGTCTTGCGGAGCTCCTGCAGCGCCGTCGCCCGGCGCCCCCTCCCCAGCGTTTCTCCGCACCCGCGGTCGGAGCCGGCCCCGTCGCCCTCGCGCACGAGCACGTGCGCTACGCGTTGCGGCGCATGCGCCACAGGCCGGGCTTCACCACCCTCGCGGTCTTGTCGCTCGCTCTCGGCATCGGGGCGAACGTGGCCCTCTTCAGCTTCGTCGAATCGCTGGTGCTCCGCCCACTCGACGTGCACGCCCCCGAGGAGCTGGTCAACGTCTACATGCGCACTCCGGAGGCCCCGTACTTCGGGTTCTCGAACCCCGACTACGAAGATCTCGCGGCGGCGACCGAGGAGGTGTTTGCAGGTGTGGCGGCCTCTCGGTTCGTGGTGGGTCAGGCAGACCGCAACGGCTCTCTCGAGACCCTGACCGGGGAGGCGGTGACAGGCAATCTGTTCCGCCTGCTGGGAGTGGAGATGGAGCTCGGGCGCCCGCTGCTCGCGCGTGACGACGTGGCCCCGGGAGCACATCCCGTGGTCGTTCTCGGCTTCGAGTTCTGGCGGGACGTTCTGGGCGGTGATCCGCAGATCGTCGGCAAGACCCTGAGACTCGCGCAGCAGCCCTTCGAGATCGTCGGGGTCGCCCCGGAGAGTTATGGCAGCAGCGCGCGTGGGGTCGCCGTCGACTTCTTTGCCCCCAGGATGATGGCCGACGTGATCGAAGGGGCCGCCGACGACCGCCTCGATCGACGTGACTCCCACGGCAATGCCGTGGTCGCCCGGCTGCGCGAAGGGGTCGGAGACGCGCAGGTGGAGGGTGTCCTCCAGGGTGCCGCCGCCCAGATCGGAGAACAAGCGCCCGAGCACTGGCATCCGCAGACCTCGTTCGTGACGGTGCCGAAGACCGACGTTCTGCTCAGCCCGCGGGTCGACTCCTGGGTGCGGGCGACGTCGGCCCTACTCCTGGGCGTGGTGGGGCTGGTCCTGCTCATGGCGTGCGCGAACCTCGCCGGCTTCCTGCTCGCGCAGGCGGTCGATCGCCGTCCCGAGATCTCGCTGCGCATGGCGCTGGGAGCGAGTCGGGGGCGCCTGGTGGGTCAGCTCATTGTGGAGAGCATGGTGCTGGCCGCCTTCGGCGGAATCGCAGGGGTCGGCATCGGAGCCGTCATGTTGCGCGCACTCGAGCGGGTGGAGCTGCCGCTCCCGGTCCAGCCGGAGCTGGGCCTCGGCCTCGATCTCCCCGTTCTCGGCTACGCCCTCGCAGCGACGCTCGTCGCGGGCCTGGCGCTCGGTCTCGTCCCAGCACTTCAGGGAAGCCGCGTCAGCGTCGCGACGACCCTGCGGGGCCAGAGGACCGGAAGCGGCCGGGGATGGGTCCGTCAGGCTCTGATCTCGAGCCAGGTCGCGGTCTCCCTGCTCCTGCTGGTGAGTGCCGGCCTCTTCCTGCGCAGCTACCAGCAGCGCCTGTCGGGCGACCCCGGCTTCGGCAGCCGGCCGGCGGCCGTGATGACGATGCTCGTGCCCGCCACGCGATTCGACGAGGTGGAGGGGCGCCGCTACGTGGACGGTCTGCTCGATCGATTCCGTGCCGTGCCGGGCGTCGAAGAGGTCGGACTTGCGAGCCCTCTCCCGCTCGACTTTCTCCGCTCGAGTCGCCTGGGCTTCAACCTGCCCGGCGTGGAGCCACCCCCGGGAAGCGACGCCCACACGGCCGACTTCGCCGTGGTCGACGCGGGTTACTTCGGCGCGGCGGGGATCCGGATCGAGGAGGGGCGCCCGTTTGATGAGGGGGACCGCGCCGACGCACCCGCGGTGGCGATCGTCAGTCGCGAGCTCGCCGACCGTTATTTCGCGGGCGAGAGCGCGCTTGCGCAGCGCATGTCTCTCGACACCGGCGACGTTCAGGTGGTCGGGGTGGCGGAGGACGTGAACGTCCGCAGCCTCGGCGAGGAGCCCATTCCCTACCTGTACCTTCCGTATTCGCAGCGCTACACGAGCTTCGTGCGCATCGTGGCGCGCACGACGCGCGACCCCGAAGTGGTCGGAGTGGAGCTGGCGTCGGCGGGTCGGCAGCTCGACCCCGACTTCTGGGCGTGGGAGCTGACGACGATGGAGCGCCACATCGGCTTGGTCGCGCTCCCGGCGCGCGTGAGTGCTCTCTTGCTGTCGCTATTTGCTGCGGTGGCGATCAGCCTCGCCGTGCTGGGCCTCTACGGCATCGTCAGTCACAGCGTCCGGCAGCGCTCGCGCGAGATCGGCATTCGGCTCTCGCTCGGCGCCAGCCCACGGGCGGTGCTGCGTCTCGCCATGGCGACGGGAATGCGCGCCGTGCTGATCGGCAGTGGAGTGGGCCTTGCGCTGGCCGTGCTCGCGAGTGGGCTCGTGCGCGGTCTCCTCTTCCGCACGAGCGCCTTTGATCTCTGGGCGTTTGCGGGCGCAGTGGGCGTTCTGTGTCTCGCTTCGGTCGCGGCGACCTGGATTCCCGCGCGCCGCGCGCTGCGCGTCAGCCCGGCGAAGACGCTGCGGATGGAGTGACGGCAAGAGCCGCGTTGGCGCACCCGCTACTGCAACCGCAGCTTCTGGCCCGTTGCCGCCTTCCATAGCGGCGCGACCTCGTCTGCTGCCCCCAGCATCTCCCACCGAATGAGCGTGAAGGGAATCCAGCCGGAGCGCAGCACCTCGTCGTGGAACGTGCCGAGGTGGAAGGCATCGCCCTGTTCGAGCGCGCGCTCCGACAGCAGCTGCTCGAGCTGCACCTTGCCGATGATGTAGCCGCTGCCGGATCCGGGACGGCGGAGGTAGCCCTCGAGGTCGTAGCGGCCGAGGTTGGGCTCCATGTACGGCACCGTGTCGATCATCGTCTCGTTCGCCGCGTCGAGGGAGAGGGTGCCGGCGTGCATGCCGAGCTCGGCGTAGATGCGGCTCGCACGCTTCATGAGCGCCACGTAGAAGAGCTCGTCGGCCCGGGGCACGTCGCGCGTGAGGCCGGCCAGGACGAACATCTCCTCGAGGTACGTCGCCCAGCCCTCCGCGCGTGAGCTGTCGCGCGCGCGCCGGCGGATCGGGTTGGTGACCCCGCGCGCGACCACGCCGTCGAAGCGGTGGCCGGGCACCGAGGCGTGGATGTGGTTGTTGAAGGTGTTGCGGAACTGGAGCTCCTCCCAGAAGTGGCGGTCGGTTGCGGCCCGCGGGCTCCAGAAGGTGTCGGTGTCGAACTCCGCAGGAGTGTTCTCGGGGAAGGTCATCAGCTCCTGCGCGCGCACCATCTCGCGAATGAGGCGCTCCGCCTCTCGCGTGCGCTCCTCGTGCTGCGCGCGGCTCTTCGTGAGCTCGAGCTCGGGGAGCGCGCGATTGCGGTTGCGGGCGATCCGGTAGGCGGCGTGGTAGCGGTGGTACTCCCGCTTGCCGATCAGGGTCATCTCGGCGGCCGTGAAGGGGAGCAGGCGGACGTTGCGGACGTACCACTCGAGGTTCTCCGCGCCGATGCCGGCCTGCGCCTGCATGGAGGGGCGCTCTGCGCGTAGCCAGTCGCGCCACGACACCACGGCGGCCCTCGCCGCGCGGCAGTCGCCGCTCGCGTCGGGCATCACCTCGGAGACCCGCGTGCAGAGGTCGTCGTACCAGGCGATCGTTCCCCCCGGGGGCTCGTCGCGGTAGGGCTGGCCCTGGCCGACGCCGTCGAAGTTCTCCAGGTGAAAGAGCGTAAGGTCGGCGAGCTCGCCGAGTGGCTCGGAGAGGTTCTCCTTCGCCCGCGCGACGGTAGCTGGCACGGCCCGCAGGCTCTCGAGGAAGTGGTCCGGAGCTTCGCCCTCAGCCGGGACGTCGGCATACGGGACCCTCTGCACGAGCGAGTGGTAGAAGATCGGATCGCGCTGCCACGGCTTCGTGACCCGGTGCTCGAACACGACCCCGTTCATCTGGGCCCAGACCACGAGGTAGTCGACCTTGCCCGCCACGGACCATGGTTGCGGATCGAGCGCCTCGAGGCGGCCGCGGAGTGTGCTCAGCTGCTCTGCCCGCGCCGCGATGCCGGCGGGTGCGAGGGCTTCCTCGAGGCTGCCTGCCGACCGCGGCCAGGCCTGCAGCGTGCCGAGCTGGGCGTCGATCTCCACCAGGTCGCTCCAGCCAGGGTCGTTCTCGCTGGCTGCCAGAGCCCCCGCGAGGGTCAGCGTGAGGAGACAGAAGGTCGCGCCGCGAAGAGCTCGCTTCGTCATGTTCGGGTCCTCGGTTGGTTCCAAACGAGTCTACTGGTCGCCTTTCACGTGACGGTCGAAGAAATCGACCATCTGCCGGAAGGCGAAGCGCGTCTGCGCCAGCCCCTCGTTGTCCCACCCGTGCCCGGCGTTCGGCAGCGTGACGAGCTCGACGTCTTTGTCCATCTGCAGCAGGCGTTGGGTGAGCACGAGCGAGTCTTTGTAGAGGACGACGCGGTCACGCATGCCGTGGATGATCATCAGCGGGTCTTCCAGGCCGTGCCCGTGCAAGAAGGGCGACGAGTCGGCGTACTCCTCGGGCTGATCCTCAGGGCGCATCATCACGGTCATCTGTGCAGGGAGGGCGTGCCAGACGTTCGTCGCCGGCGCGCCGGCGATGCCGGCTGCGTAGAGGCCCGGCTTGCGGAAGAGTGACATCGTCGTCATGAGACCCCCATAGCTGGAGCCCCAGATGCCGACGCGGTCGAGATCGACGTAGCCCAGCGTGCCGAGGAAGCGCACGCCGCTCTCGAGGTCTTCGATGTCCATGCCGCCGTAGTCGAGGCGAATGCCGCGGCGGTGCTCGCGCCCGCGTCCCCAGCTGCCCCGCATGTCGACGTTGAGGAGCACGTAGCCCTCCTGCACGAGGAACTGGTCGAGGCCCCAGGTGGGATGGGCGGTGCGGCCGCCCCACTGGTTGCGCACGCTGTCGGTGTACACGGATCCGAGAATGGCGGGGTAGCTGCGCTCCGGATCGAAGTCTGGTGGCAGGGTCAGACGCCCGTGCAATGTGCTGCCGTCGACATGGCTCGGGAAAGTGACGTACGAAGGTTGCACCCAGGTGTAGCGGTCGAACTCGTCGAGCGGTGAGCGCGTCACGCGTCTCTCGGTTCGTTCCGGCCCTTCCAAGGAGGCCAGGAGGAGGTCCGGAGGCGTGCCGTCGGACGAATGCACCGCGGCGGACCAGGACCCGCTCCGCGGCAGGACCGGAGCGTGGGTTCCGGCCGAGTCCGTGATCCGAACCGGCGCGGCTCCGGGCTCCGTGACGCGGAACAGATGGCGCTCCTCGGCCTTGCCGAGGTTGCCGACGACGTAGAGGCCGTCGGCGCGGGGGAAGAGATCTGCGATGGCCCAGGGTCCGGACGTCCATGCCACCGCGTCGCCACCGTCGCGAGGGACCGCCCACACGTGGTAGTCGGTGTCCCGGTCGGAGAGGAAGAGCACGTGCTCCCCGTCCGGCGACCACTCCGCGCGCCAGAAGTAGAAGGTCTCGTTCGAGTCGTCGGCGTCTTGCGCCAGGAGCACCGAGGGCGTCCGGCCGTCGGGATCGACCCGGTACAGGCGGCGGTCTTTCGCGTAGAGGTCGCTCGTGTCCACGGCGAGCGCGCGCCCGTCGGGCGACCAGCGCACGTCGAAGAGCATCGCGGGTTCAGGGTCGGCCACGTCGAGGAAGCGCGGGGTGCCGCCGCGCACCGAGACAACCGCGAGTCGGCGCTGGGTCGACGGCTCACCCAGGAACGCACGACGGATGGCGAGCGTCTGGGTCTCTTCGGTGAGGTAGTCGGGGATCAGCCGCTCTTTCACGTCGGACGCATCGGCGACCACCACGGCCAGCCGGTCGCCCGCGGGCGACCAGCGGAAGGAGGTGATGGAGGTGGCGTCGCTGGAGAGTCGGGTGACCTGGCGCGCGCCGTCACCTTCCGCGTCGGCGATCCAAATCTCGCCCTGGCGCGTGAACGCCAGGAGGTTGCCCTGGGGCGAGAAGCTCGCGCCTCGCTGATTCTCGAGAAAAGGAGCGGGCTCCCCTCCCTCCCGCACCGACCAGAGATCGCCCTGGCGTCCGAACAGGAGGCGGTCGCCGTCGGGGTGCCAGAGAAGGTCCGTCACGCCCGGGTCGCGCTCCACGCGCTCCGCCTCCACCGCGGCCTCGTAGGGGTCGTCCTTGGCCTCGGGCTGCGGCTGCTCGAGGCGGGTCCAGCGCCCGGGCTGGTCGGGTGTCGCAGTGGCGACCACCCACACGTCGCGGAAGCCTGAGCCTTCGTCGTTCCAGAGGAAGGCGAGCTGCTCTCCGTCGGGCGACCAGGTGAGGTTCCGCGGAGCCGTGCCGATGAGGCTCGGTTGGGAGTAGAGGCGCTCGAGGGTCAGGCGAGAGCCTTCGGCCCGTGGTTCGGTGGCTGTCGGATCGGAGCCACAGGTGAACAGCATAGCAGCGGCCACGGCGGCCAGAGCCAGCGGGGGATTCTGTTGCACGAGGTGTCCTTCGGTGCGGTCGCAGTTCGGAGTGAAGGCGATGTTACGCCCGGAAGACTCGTTTGACCGCTCGGGAGCGAATGGCGCACACTGGCGGGAACGTCTCCCCTTCAACGTGCGACCGCCGAAGTCGGGCTGCCTCGGCCCGGCTGGGCAAGGAGCTCTTCAGTGCGTCTTCTCCGAGCCTCTCGAGCGTCTCTGAAATGGCGCTTCGCCCTCGCGGCTGCAGGTGTCCTTGCGCTCCTCTCGACGGGCGGGCTCGCGGCACAAGAGCCGCCACGGGTCGAGGCCGACGGAACGGTGCACGTGCCCGCCTTCGATCTGCCGGAGACCTCGTATCTGAGCGAGGAGTCGCGGAAGGCCATGAAGCACTTCCGCGAGGTCTACGGCCCCGAGTTCGGCACCTTTGCGCGGGGCTGCGCACGGCTCGACGAGGTGGCGGAGGACCTGGAGGCGGTGCGTGCCGCGCGCAGGTGCGTGGCCGAGGGCTACTACGAGACCCAGATCTACAAGGACACGGTGGCGAAGCACCCTGTCGAGATCACGACAGAGACCATGGCCGGGGTGTACACCGAGGTCTTCATGCCCAAGAGGGGCATCGCTCCAGCGAATGGAGACCGGCTGCTGATCAGCATCCACGGCGGCGGCTTCACCATCGGCGCGCGCTACTTCAGCCAGACCGAAGCCATGCAGGTGGCGGACATGGGTCGGATTCGGGTCATCAGCCCCGACTACCGCATGGCGCCCGAGCACACGCACCCCGCGGGTGTGGAGGACGTGGTGGCCGTGTACAAGGCCAGCCTGAAGGAGTACGACGCCGCCAATGTCGGCATCTACGGTTGTTCGGCCGGCGCGATGTTGACCGCACAGGTCACGGCCTACCTCCTCGAGAACAAGCTGCCGCTCCCGGGCGGCATCGGGCTCTTCTGTGCAGGCATCCCCACTACGGACCAGGACACCCCCGGCGTCTTCAAGATGGGCCGCAGCGAGAGCGCGTTCCTCGTGTCGGCGATCAACGGCTTTCCGCGACCGGTGGAGCAGACAGAGGCACCCACCCCCAGCGGCTACTTCCGCGGCGCGAAAGCGGGTGACCGCGTGCTCGCGCCGGGCGACCACCCCGACCTTCTGGCACGCTTTCCCCCCACGCTCCTCATCAGTGGGACGCGCGACTTTGCCCTCGGTGGCGTGCTCGCCGCACATCGTGCGCTGGTACGGCAGGGCGTCGACGCGGATCTCCACATCTGGGAGGGGCTCGGCCACGCCACGTTCGCGTTCAACCCGAAGCTCCCGGAGTCGGACGAGGTGCATCAGGTGATCGTCGACTTCTTCGAAAAGCAGCTGGGCCGGTGAATGGCGATGGCGTCAGAAAGATCACCGCGGAGAGCCCGATGGGTGTCATCCGCGGCAGCGACGACACTTGTCCTCCTCAACTGTTCCGGCGTACCCGGAGCCACCGATGAGCATCCGCTGCTCCCTCTGGAGCTCCTCATGGCTCCAGCGAGCTACACGGCGCCGCTCCTGAGCCCGGACGGCCGAGCTCTCGCCTGGGTGGCGCCCCACGAGGGCGTTCCGAACTTCTTCGTTGCGGAGACCGCCAGCCCGAGCGAAGCCCGGCCGCTGACACGTTTCACCACGTCGGGAGTGCGCGCCACGGACGTCAGCGGGCAGGTGATGTACCGCTGGCACGCAGACTCGAAGCATCTCCTCTTTCCGAAAGACGACGGCGGTGACGAGAACTTCGATCTCTACATCGCCGGCGTCGAGACTGGGGACGTGCGCAACCTGACCCCGATCCCCGACAAGCGCGTGAGTCTCGTCGCCTATGGCGCCGCGAAGCCCGACGAAGCGCTGATCGCGGTGGAGACCTTCGGCCAGCTCGATCCCGAGGTCTATCGTCTGGATCTTTCGACCGGGGAGCGCACGCTCGTGCAGGCGAACCCCGATCCAGGGGCAGGCTCGTTCATCGCGTTTCTGGGCGACCACGATCTCGGGGTGCGGCTCGGCCTGCGCTTCTCGGCGGGTGGTGGGCTCGAGCTGCTCGCCAGGCGTGGGGAAGAGTGGGCTCTTCTCTACAGTGTCGCGGAGGAAGATCTGCCCGCGTTCTCGTCAGCCAGTGCCCAGAACGCGATTCGCATGAGCGCCGACGGCACGACGCTCTATCTCTACGACGCCGAAGGCCGCGACACGGCGGCGCTGGTGGCGCTCGACCTCGACACGGGAGAGGTCACGGCCCTTGCGAGCGACGAGCGGGTGGACGTTGGTGGGGTGTTGTTTCACCCCACCACCGTCGTGCCCGAGGCCTACGCGACCAACTGGACCCGCACCCGGTGGACGGCACTCGAGGAGAGCCTCGAAGCCGACTTCGAGGTGCTCGACGGGCTCGCCGAGGGCGACTGGCAGGTCATCAGCCGCAGCGACGCCGACGACCTCTGGGTGGTGCAGCACATGGCGTCGCACGAGCCGACGGTCTTTCACCTCTACGAGCGGCCCGAGAAGCAGGCGACCCGCCTCTTCACCGCGACGCCGCAGCTCGAGGGCCTCGACCTGTCGCCCATGCATCCGTTCGTGGTGACCACCGACGACGGCTTCGACCTCGTCTCCTACGTGGCTCTGCCGCCGTGGAGCGACCCCGACGGCGACGGCCGTCCGAGCGAGCCCGTGCCTGCTGTGGTGTTCGTGCACGGCGGGCCGAGCGACGAGCGGGCGCAGTACGCCTTCGGCCCGGTGGTGCACTGGCTGGCCAACCGCGGGTACGCCTTCTTCTACGTGAACTTCCGCGGCTCGGCCGGTTTCGGCAAGGCGTACATGAACGCTCAGCGCGGCGAGTGGGGAGGCCGCATGCACCAGGACGTGGTCGACCAGGTGGAGTGGGCCGTGGCCGAGGGTATTGTGCTGCCCGACAGGGTGGCGATCTTCGGCGGCAGCTACGGCGGCTATGAGACCCTCGTCGGAATGACCATGACCCCGGACGTCTTCGCCTGCGGCGTCGACATCGTCGGACCGTCGAACCTCGAGATCTACATGCCGCACTGGGACCCCGACCGCATGGGCAAGGTGATCGGCGACCCGCGCACCGAGGAGGGGCTTGCGCTGCTGCGGGCGCGGTCGCCGATCAACTTCGCCCACCAGACGAAGCACCCGGTGCTCATCGGGCAGGGGGCCAACGATTCGCGGGTGCCGCAGGCGCAATCGGACACCGTGGTCGAGCGCATGCAGGACGCGGGGGCCGAGGTCACGTACGTGGTGTTTCCCGACGAAGGGCACGGCTTCGCGAAGCCGGCCAACAGCATGGCGTTTTTCGCCGTGACCGAGGTTTTCCTGGGCGAGTGCCTCGGCGGGCGCTACGAGCCGCTCGAGAGCCTGCCCGACGGGACGTCGATGCAGGTGCCGGTGGGCGCGGAGTGGATTCCGGGCCTCGCGGAAGCGCTCGCGCACTGAGCGGGCCGGCCGCCCTGTTGCTCGCTCGCGATCAAGCGTCGGATGGTGTCTCGATCAAGCCGATGAGTGTCTCCACGGCTTCCGCGACGAACGCATCGTCTTCGGCCGCAGCGTCGAGCTCGCGCACCGGCACCGTGTCCGGCATTGTCGTCCGGAGAGCCTCGAAGAACAGGGCATCCTCTTCGCGATTCTCGAGCTCCCCACCCTCGATGGAGTAGCGGCTCACACCGCGCTTGGGAATCAGGAAGACGGCGTTGCCCCGTGTCGACTGCAGCCGCTTCGTGATCTCGTGCGCGACGCGCACGATCTCCTCGGCGTTCAGCCGCGGAGCGAACACCACCGGGCTGTGGAACACCGCCTGGTGGTTGCGGTAGGCCTCGGGTGGCTCGTTCGGCACATGGAGCAGCAGCCCGATGTGCTCGGCGCCACCCGGGCAGATCACCTGCGGCAGACCGAGCTCGCCGGCCACGGTGAGCCGCGTCTCGTCGGCCGCGCGCAGGCCGCCATACACCCAGTCGGCGATCTCGCCCATGGCGTAGTCGAAGACGCCCGTGATGAGGCCCTCGCGCATCATCTGCTCCATCGCGAGGCCGCCGGCGCCGATCGCGTGGAACGTGATCACCTCGTAGCCGGCGTCGTGGAACAGCTCGATCGCGTGCATCGCGCCCTTCGTGAGCACGCCGAGGTTGGTCATGGCGATCGTGCCTTTGCTGCCCGCGCCGGGCAGGTGGCTGTGCTCGTTCTGGGCCATCCCCAGCGCGGCGCCCGCGGCGTTGGCCAGCATCTTGCGCAGGAAGGGGTTGAGCCCGAGGATGTCGGCCACCGAGAACATCATGGTGATGTCTTTGATGCCCACGAACGGAGCCGTGTCGCCCGACGCCGAGGTCGACAGGATGATCTTGGGCAGGCCATAGGGCAGTGCCTGCAGGATCTCGCCGCACAGTGACGTGCCCTGCGTGCCGCCGAGGCCGAGCACGGCGTGAATCTCACCGCGCTCGAGGCGCTCGAGCAGCAGCTTCCGCGCGCCGGCGGCCATCACCGGCGTGGCGTTCTCGCGGGTTCCCACCTCGCGGAGCTCGGCCAGGGTGCTGCCGCCGGCTGCGGCCACGTCGGCGTTGCTCACGTCGCACGCGGCGGTGGCGTCGCCTTCGACGCCCAGGTCGAACAGGAGGACGCCGCCCCCCTGCGACGCGATCTCGTCGCGAAGGAACGCGGCCTCGTCTCCTTTGGTGTCGAGCGTGGCGAGAATGGCGACGGTCTTCATGTCAGTCGCCGAACCTCAGAGCCGTGAACTCCTCTGCCGCAGCGGTCACGGCGCGCTCGATCGGGATGCGCTCCGTGGAGGAGCCGGTCCAGAAGCCATGCCCGCTCGTGTGGTCGAGCATGTACTGCGCGTCGGTCGGCGTCTCCATCGCCGCGCCGTGCCCCACCAGGATCACCTCGGGATCGATCGCGTGGACCGCCTGGTACACCTCTTCGGTTTTCCGTGCCGTCTCCTCGATCGTCTCGCCCTTGTCGTAGCCGCTGATGCCACCCTTCGTGGTGCCGGCGTGGAAGCAGAAGACGTGCGGTCGCGCACCCTCCACGATGGCGAGCGAGTCCTCCGGCGTGAAGCCGAGCCCGATCGAGACCATGTTCATCTCGTCGCGCGCGAGCTTCAGCATGTCGATCTCGTTCTGGAGCGTGATGCCCGCGCTGGTCATCACGCGGTAGATCTCGCTGTCGTGGTCGACGTAGCTGATGGATGGGCCGATGTTGCTCACCGAGTGCACGCCCATCGCCAGACACTCTTCGAGCACCATGCGCATGTCTTTGAGCGGGTCGTTCGCGTTGAGGCAGGCGCACACGAACGCGCTGCCCTCGAGGGCCGGCATGATGTCTTCACGCGTGTAGTCGAGCGTCTGCCGGTTCGAATCGAGAATGGGCCACATCATCGACATGGTGCCCATGCCATTGGCCCGCAGCCGCGCGCCAGAGAAGGTGTTGATGCAGTCGACCCCCGCGCGCTCGAGCAGCTTGGCCACGAGGCCGCTGCCGGCGCTGGCGATCATGATCGGCTCGTGCGCCTCGACCTTCGCCTTCAGGCGGCTGAGGATCTGCTCGGTGGTGCTTCGCTTCGTGATCATGTGCGGCCTCGGTGGGTGGTGGGTGAGCTCACGATACCGCCCGCGGGCCGGGCGCGATGTGTCTGTGCGGTTTTGGAGTGATGCTGGCCGCTTCGGTAGCCGCCCGCAGATAGTTAGGTTCCTTGACAAAAATGATCAAGGAGCTTAACTTGATGTCATGGAGAACGGGCCAGATCTCGCCGTCGGAGCCGCCACGGCGGTGCTCCGCGTCATGCCGTACCTCGCGCAGGCCACGGACAAGGCCACACGCGACGCAGCCACGCTCTCGCCGGCGCAGGCGGGCATGCTCTTCATGCTCACGGAGCGGCCCCTGCGCGGGAGTGAGATTGCGGCCCGGTGGGGCGTGAGCCGCGCCGCCATCACCGAGGCGGCGCAGCGCATGGAAAAGAAGAGGCTGATCCGGCGCACGCGCGACCGCACGGACGGGCGCTCGTTCCTCTTCCACCTCACGGCGAGAGGGCAGCGAGAGCTCGAGCGATTCGGAGAGGTGGCCGCTTCGTCCGTTCTGCGGCAAGTGGGCATGCTCGACGAAGACGAACAGGTCGCGCTCCAGCGCGCCTGCGATCGGCTCTTCGACATCTTCGAGGAGACCTTCGAATGAAGCCTCGCTCCCTGTTGCGCGATCTGAGCCTCGTCGTCGGCCTCGCGCTCGTCTATCTCGTGGTCATGGCCGTCTCGGGCTCACTCCTGGCTCCGAGCGACCTCGAGCTCTCAGAGCTCTCTGCCCAGACAGAAGCCACCTCGCCGAGCGCCGAGCCCTCGACCCCACGGCCGACCCAGAACCTGATGGCGGGCCTCGCCATCGCGCTGATCGACACTCTGCTCTTCTGCTGGCTCGCTCGGAGCGCGCCCTGGACCGGCTGGCGGCTCTGGCTCTGCATCGCCGCCGTCTTCTTCGGCGTCAAGACGTTCACGAGCCAGCTCGAGGCCTGGTTTTTCATGCCCAACGTCGATGGCTCGCTGGCGTTCCGGCTCGCGCTGATGTGGATTCCGCTGGCGGTTCTCTGGTCGGCGGGCGTTGCATGGGCCTTTGGTGCCCCGACGCGAAGCGCCGAAGGTGGATCGGCCGGAGAAGGGGCGGCAAGCGGCGCAACCGGGCTGGAAGACGTGGCGGGGCTGGCTCAGGCGCGCCTGCGCAGAGGCAGGGCCCTCGTGGCGCGCGTGGCCATTCTCTCCGCTGTCGTCTACCCCATGCTCTTCTTCGGTTTCGGCTACTTCGTTGCGTGGCAGAGCGAGGCGGTGCAGGGCTTCTATCTCACCGCAGCAGGTGGCGGAGAGGAGGGAGCCTCGATGCCGAGCCCGGGCAAGCTCTACCTCTTCGAGACGATGCGCGGGGCGCTGTGGGTCGTGATGGCGATCCCCATGCTTCTGGCACGTGGCTCATGGCTGCAGCGCGGGCTTCTCATCGGCCTGGTTTTTGCGCTGGTGCAGAACAACGTGCACTGGCTCTCGAACCCGTTGATGCCGGGCGAAGTCCGCTTCTGGCACTTCTGGGAGACGAGCTCGTCGAACCTCGTCTGGGGTCTGTTGATCGCCTTCCTGCTCTGTCTGCCCTCACCCCGCAGCTGAGCCCCTGAGTCAGGATTCGGCTGCCTCGACGAGCTCGCTAGAGCTAGGAGGAGCTCGCGACCCACTCTTCGCTCATCTCCCACAACCGCCGCGCCGTCTCCTGGGTCTCCGCTTCCCGGCTGGGCCGGGCGACGCGGCAGTCGGAGAAGTACTCGCCGCCGAGGTCCGCCACGGCCGGATGGACAGCGCAGAGCACGCTCGTCGCTGCGCCCTGTCCGAGGCTCTTCGTGAAAGGTCGGATCGCCTGGATGAGCAGACGGGCGACGAGAGAGTGGCGGCCGATGGCGGTGGGCACGAGGGTTCCCGGGTGGAGGGAGTAGGCGCTGATGCCGCGCTCGCCATAGCGGCGCTGCAGCTCCTTCGCGTGGAGGATGTTGCAGAGCTTGGCCTGCCCATAGGCCGCCATGGGCGCAAAGCCCTCCCGGGCCTGAGGGAAGTTCTCCCAGTCGAGGGTGCGCGGGCTCTTGTGGCCCTCGGACGACACCAGAACGACACGGCCGCCGACTCCGGCCTCGAGTCGGTCGAGCAGGAGCTCCGTGAGCAGGAAGTGGCCTACGTGGCACACGCCCACCGTCCACTCGATGCCTTCCGACGTCTCCCGGTAGCCGCCGCCGAAGACTCCGGCGTTGGCAATGAGAACGTCGATGGGGTCGACGGGGAGCTCTGCGGCGAACGCGCGCACGCTGGCGAGCGACGCGAGGTCGAGAACGCGCGCTTCCACCTTCGCCTCGGAGTGCTTCGCACGGATCTTCGCCGCCGCCGTGTCGCCTTTGGCCTGGTCGCGGCAGGCGAGCGTGACATCGGCGCCGTGCGCGGCCAGGGCGCGCGCTGTCTCGAAGCCGATGCCCACGTTGGCACCGGTGATGACGATCTTGCGCCCCGAAATGTCGATGCCCTCGAGCACCTGGTCGGCGGTGGTGCGCGGCCCGAACGGTGAGTCCCAGTTCTTCATGGTGCAAGGCTACGACAAGGCGTCTGCCGAGCGGATGCCAGCCCGCGCTCTAGAATCTGCGCTGATGCGTCGTTGGATTCTGCTCGCCGTCGCCACGTGGGCCGGGCTCGTCGTTCCGGCTCTGGCCCAGAGCCCCTCGGACGTTGGGCTCCGGGAGCTCGTGCTCACGGCGGCACAAGAGCAGCTGCGCACGCGCCTCGGAGCCGAAGCGGCCATCCAGGTGACGTCGTTCGAGACGACACCAGCCTCGGCCTTCCTGGTGGGAGCGGTCGCCGAGCGACGCGTCTCGGCGGTGTTCGACCGGCCTCGCCATCGCCTCCTGTCGGTGCACCTGGACGGTCGCGCCCTCTACCGATGGCCGGGGCCGGAATCGGTGGCACACCGCGGCAGCGTCCACCTCGCGCCGGAGAACACCCTCGCCGCCCTCGAGGCCGCGATTGCGCTCGGAGCCTCACGTGCCGAGATCGACGTGCGCACCACACGAGACGGTGTGCTCGTGCTCATGCACGACAGCACGGTCGATCGCACGACGAATGGCAGCGGAGCGCTCTCCGAGATGACGGCGGAAGCGGTTGCGCGGCTCGACGCGGGCTCCTGGTTCGGCCCGCGTTTCGCGGGCGAGCTGGTTCCGACCTTGCGCAGCACGCTCGAGCACATCAGGGGGCGGATCGCGCCCGACCTCGATCTGAAGGACGCCGAGCCTGCGGCCGTAGTGGCCCTCCTCCGAGAGCTCGACATGCTGGAGGGAGCCACCGTCTTTGCTCGCGACTGGGACGACGTCAGAGAGCTCGTTCGCCTCGCCCCAGGACTCTCGGTTCGCCCGTCGATTCCGTCTGCGCACGGTCTCGAGACGCTCACCTCCGCACTCGATCCGCCCATCGTCAACATCGACTGGCGGAACTTCTCCCCCGAGCTGGTCACCCGCATCCACCAGCAGGGGCGATTGGCGTTCGTGAACACTCTGGGTGAAGGAGACGGCCGCGCGCGCATTCTGGCGGCGCTCTCCGCAGGCGCCGACTTCGTGCAGAGCGATCACACCGAGCTGATGACCGAGCTGGTGCAGGCCATGAAGACGACCCCCCACGCCGGTCGGCCGCTGCTCGACGCACACAACGCCTACGCCTACCAGGGTCGTTTCACCGACCGCGTGGACCGAGCGCTGTCCGCGGGCCTCCCACTGGCGATCGAGCAGGATCTCTGTTGGGTGGAGGAAGGAGCCTCCTTCCGCTCGATCGTCTCTCACGGCGAGCCTTTCACGGGGCGCGAGCCCGATCTGGAGCAGTCGTTCTTCTCGAAGGTGGTGCCGCGGCTCGAGCAGGAGCTCGTCGACGGGAATCCCGGACAGTGGCCGGTGCTCGTGCTCAATCTCGATCTCAAGCACGATCCGGAGCCACATCTGCGCGAGATCGAGCGGGTCCTCGCCCGCTACGACCGGTTCCTGACCGTCTCGGAGCGGACGGCGAGCATCGAAGACGTGGCGCCTTTGCGTCTCGGTCCGCTGCTGGTGCTGACGGGCGCGAGCGACGCGCAGCAGCGCGTCTTCCACGACGGCAAGAGGGTCGGCGACACGCTCCGACTCTTTGGCGCGGCGAAGACGGATGCCGATGGTCTGCCTGAGCCCCTCGACAACTACCGTCGCTGGTGGAACAACCCCTGGCGTAAGGTCGAGGGTGAGGGGCAGCCGCAGGCGGGCGCGTTGAGCGAGGCGGAGCGCACACGGCTCGCTGAGCTCGTGCGCGCCGCGCACTCGCGCGGGCTCTGGCTCCGCTTCTACACGCTCAACGGGCACCCGCAGGAGGAGACTTCCGAGAGCGGTTGGTTCGCGGGCTACAACTTCGGCTCGATCGATGCTGCCCGAGCTCGCTGGCAGGCCGCGCTCGAGGCCGGAGTCGACTTCATCGCCACGGACCAGTACGAGGCACTCGCCGAAGAGATGGCGAGCGCGCGAGCAGAGCTAGAGGCCTGGTCGCTGTGACCCGCTCCCCACACTTCGCCCCGTCGTTGGCGCGGAGGGGGCCACGTGATGGAGGGCCGCCATTCCTGGGGAGTTTCGACGCGTTGACGGGTGGAGCGGTTCTGCCACCGCTCTCAAGAAGATCCGCAGACTCCGGAGGCCGGTCGAGGCGTAGGTTCTGTGCCTTGGCGTCGTCCACCGACGACTAGCGCACGACGGTCGGGCTCATCTCGAATCGCATCGCTGCGCGCTGCTCCGGAGCCGTCAGTGCATTGAGCACGTCGAACTCGAGAGTCACCTCATCGAGCTGGTCTCCGGTGCGGACCCGCAGGTTGGTCTCGGCGTGGGGCGCCACCTCGATCACGTCGTGATCGCTCACGAGCGTGTAGCTCGACGTCTGCTCGAGCAGGAAGGTGGCGTCGGAGCTGTTGACGAGCTTGACGTCGAGCACCTTGGAAGGGCCCCGATAGCTGGCGCTGTCCACCTGCAGTGAGGCATCGAGCAGCGGGGCGAGGTCGCGCTCGCGTCCGAGGAGGAGGTTCTTCCACCACACCACCGTGCGCTTCGCGAACAGAGCCTCGCGAATGGCGGCGGAGGTCTTGCCTTCCGCGAAGACGAGGTTCACCGGGCGGTGGCCACCTTCGTGGGGCTTGTAGTCCCAGTCGATGAGGTTGTGCACGTCGGAGACGCCGATCAGCGCCAGGTCGAAGTCGAGCGCAATCTGGAACGACTCCGCGGAGTACGTGCGGCCGTTGGCGACCTCGATGCCGTGCAGCTTGCCGTTCGCAGCGTTCGTGCGGTGAAAGTCGTTCATCACGGTCTTGCTGTCGTCGAAGATGCTCCAGGAGTGGTTCCAGAAGACGAAGCCCCCTTGGTCGTTGGCTGCGTTCACCGCCTCCTGCGCCGGCCACTCGCCGGCCATCCGGTAGTACTCGCCCGCGTCGAACGGCTCCGGAGGATCGCCCACCTGCAGCAGCCTGTTGGCGTCGTCGATGAAGACCGCGTTCATGTGCCCGACGGGGCCCACGCGCGTGATCTCCGAGCCGGCGATCACGATGAGCTCCGAGCCCTCGGGAAGGCTCGCGACGGCCTCCTCGTAGGAGCGGTTGCGATCCGGGTGCGGGATGTCGGCCAGGTGGGGCTGGTACTCGGCATGCTCGGTCACGGCGATGGCGTCGAGGCCGTCCATGATCGCTTCGGCCATGCGGATGTTCGGCCACACGTGACCGTCGGAGAACACGGTGTGCGTGTGCAGGTCGACCACAAGGGTCTGATACTCGGCGGTGTCCGGGAACTCGATCACCCGGTCGCCCGCCTTGCCGGTGCGAACGCCGCCGTGGCCGCTGAGCGTCGTGCCGACGAGAAGAACGACAGCGAGGAAGGCGAGGGACCTGGGGAGAGGGGTGCGCTGCGTCATGGCGGATCCTCCTGGTTCGGAACGGCCGACGCCACGTCCGACCGTGACGGTGTGCAGACGAGGCGGCGGAGGTGAGTCGGATGGGATGAACCAACCGTACCCGAGATGGGTGAGGAAACGGTGAGGAACACGCGACGGGTCGACCCTCAGCTGCCTGGCTGCTCCTCGAGCCCGGCCGCGTACGCGTCGGGCACTGCAGACCTCTCTGGTTCGCGTGGGCCACACGAACGCGTTGGCTCACCTACGTCATCAAGCAGAGCAGCTCGTACATCACCGTCGCGGCCAGCAGCGCCGTGGCGCCGCTCGGGTCGAGGGGTGGCGCCACCTCGACCACGTCGGCGCCGACGATGTCGAGGCCTTGGAGACCGCGCAGGAGCGCAAGCGACTCGCGGCTGGTGAAGCCCCCAGCCTCCGGGGTGCCCGTGCCCGGCGCGTAGGTGGGATCGACGCCGTCGATGTCGAACGTCACGTAGGTCGGGCCGCTGCCCACCACCTGGCGGGCCTTCTCGATCACACCCGGGAGGGTGAGGTCGTCCACCTCGTGCATGAAGATCACCGTCATGCCGGTCTCCTCGCAGTAGTCCCACCCGTCGGTGAAGTTTTGCGGGCCGCGGATGCCGATCTGGACGGTGCGCTTCGGGTCGATCACGCCGGCTTCGGTGGCGCGGCGGAACGGGGCGCCGTGGTGGAGCGGGGAGCCGAGGAACTCGTCCCACGTGTCGGTGTGGGAGTCGATCTGGATGAGACCCACCGGCTGCTCGGCGCCGACGGCGCGGAGGATCGGATAGGTGATCGAGTGGTCGCCACCGGCGGTCAGTGGCTTCGCCCCCGCATCGACCACCTGGCGGTAGAAGGCCTCGATGTCGCGCACGACCGAAGGCAGGTCGTACACCTCGGAGAGACGCACGTCGCCGAGGTCGGCGATCTTCGCCCTTTCGTAGGGGTTGCGCCGCGTGACCGGATGGATCTTGCGCATGTTGCTCGACTGGTTGCGGATCTCCCGCGGTCCGAGCCGCGCGCCCGGCCGGTTCGTCACGGCGCCGTCGAACGGCACGCCGATCATGGCGATGTCGAGCCCTTCGGCACTCGAAGCGAGGGGCGCGCGCATGAACGTGGCGATCTCCGCGTAGCGCGGCGAGTCCATCGGGTCGTGTTCGTCGCGTTTCATGGCGTGCTCCTGGACGCACGGCGACGGTCGCGGAGGCGCCGTGCGAGACCTGGTTTGACCGACTTGCGGGGGCCACCCAGAATACCGCGTGCCTCCGACCCCGAACGCAGAGCGGAACCGTGCTCTCTGGCGGTTTCTGGTCCCCGCAACGCTGGGAGCGGCGTTCCTGCTCGTGCCGGTTCGCTACAACGGGAGCATCAGCATCGTGCTCGGCCATCTGGTCGACGAGGCGCGCGCGTCCTGGGGCAACGTCCTGCCCGTGGCGGTGGTCACCGTGGTCGTGCTTTCGGCGGTGGTCTCGCTCGCGCTCCGCGTGGTCCCTCGCTTCGGCGCCGGCCTCCCCTCCGGCTGGAGGGAGATCCTTTGCCCCTCGTGGCAGGGCCTCACCCTGCGCGTCTCCGGCGCCGTGTTGACCGTGCTCGTCTTCGCGCAGGTCGGCCCCGAGTGGCTGATCGGCGAGGCGACCGGTCAGGTGATCCTGGGCGACCTCATGACGGTGATCTTCATCGTCTTCTTCGTCGCGTCGTTCCTGCTGCCGTGCCTCACCGACTACGGGCTGATGGAGTTCGTCGGCGGCTTCACGTCGGCGGTGTTCCGACCGGTCTTCGGTCTGCCCGGACGCTCCGCCGTGGACGCCGTGGCCTCGTGGCTCGGAGCCGCTTCGGTGGGTGTTCTGATCACCGCCGATCAGTACGAGCGGGGCTTCTACACCGAGCGTGAGGCCGCCGTCATCGCGACGAACTTCTCCGTGGTGTCGATCGCTTTCGCCTACGTGATCATCGACTTCGTCGGCCTCGGCGACCACTTCGTGCCGTTCTACGCGGCGATCGTGGTGTGTGGCCTGGTGTCGGCGCTCGTCTGCCCACTCCTGCCGCCGCTCAGCCGCAAGCCCGATCGCACGATCGACGGGCGCACGAGGAAAGAGCCGCCGCGCACCTCCACCGGAGCCGACACCCCCGGGGCGACGCCCCTCGAGGCGGCGCTCGCCCGAGCGGCTGAGAGCCCCTCGTTCGGCGACGCGTTCCGCCGCGGCTGCCGGCTCGTGGTGGACGTCTGGTTCGGACTCCTCCCCGCGGTGGCGGTCATCGGCACGGGTGCGATCGTGCTGGCCGAGACCACGCCACTCTTTCGCTGGCTCGGGATGCCCTTTGCGCCACTGCTCGAGCTGTTCCGGGTTCCCGAGGCGCAGGCCGCCGCGCCCGCCATGGTGGTGGGTTTTGCCGATCAGTTCCTGCCGGCCGTTCTGGGCCGCACGATGGAGTCGGAGGTCACGCGTTTCGTGGTGGCGTGCGCGTGCGTCAACCAGCTGATCTACATGTCAGAGGTGGGCATTCTCATCCTGCGCTCGGCGTTACCGCTGCGCCTGCTGGATCTCGCGCTGATCTTCGTGTGGCGGACGCTGCTCACGCTGCCGGTGGCGGCCGGAGCCGCCCACCTCCTCTTCTGAGCCGGTGCGGTGCAGCCGGCGCTGGTGAGTTTCCCGCGGTGGGTCGTGGGTCGCGCCAGCGCCCGACCGCTCTCTATTCGGGTGCCTCGGCGACGCCTCCCTCCGCCACCGAGAGGACGTACTCGGCGAGTGCCTCGATCTGCTTCTCGCTCAGCATGTCCCACGCGGGCATGGAGCTCATGGGAACTCCGCCGCGGATGGCCGAGCGCACGCTGTCGAGCGTCGCCTGTGCGCGCCACTCGGGGTCGGTGTAGTCGCGAGGGGGTGGGTCGAGGTGCTCGTGTCGCGGGCCTTTCCCGTCGGCACGCTCCCCGTGGCAGGGAGCGCAGTTCGCCAGGTAGAGCTCGCGTGCGTCCGGCCGCGCGTCGCCGCCGCAGCCGAGCACCAGACTCAGGACCAGGGAGAGTGCTGCGCTAGTGCGCCTCGTCGACATCCGCGGACGTGACGGGCAGCTCGCCGAACCTGCCGCCGGTGGGCAGCGGGAACTTGAACTCGATGTGACATCCCTCACAGGCTTCGACGATTCTGTCTCCAGCGAGACGGATCGCGCCAGGATCGCGCGCCTGGATCGCACGAATCGCGTCCATCCCGGAGTCGCGGAGCTCGAACGACCACTTCGTCCAGCCTGGCTCTGCCACCCACTCGTCGTCGACCGGACCGGTTCCCGGGATCGGCAGGAGCGAGCCACCGACGTGCAGCTGGTATGCGTGGCGCTCGAGCTCGCGCCAGTCGCGGTCGGACTTGGGCGCGTTCCAGTCGGCCACCCAGATCGGGTCGGCCGAGTGGTTGATGAGCGCCACCATCATGTCGTTCAGGCTGACCGGTAGGCGCATCGTCGTCTCTTCGGTCGCGACGCCGCCCGCTGCGTCGTTTCCCCCAGGCGCGCAGCCCGTGAACGCAGCTGCGAGGAGGACGGAGGAGCAGACGAGTGCGGCTCTGGGGCTCTTGAGTCGTGACATGGGTAGACCACCTTTCTCGGGGAGTTCGACCTTCTGGCGTTCTCTGAAACCACGCTAGCCAGAGCTCAGGCCTCCCGAAATCAGGAGTTTCCCGCAGCCTGAATCGTGAAGGTCGACATGGACGCTGCACCAGTTCGCGATCGAGGTGGAGACGACGGCCGTCGAGGAGATTGGCCTCCCGGCTCGGCTGAGCGTCGCCTCAGAGCTGACCGTGCTGGGCGTGCGCCGGCGCATCCGCAACGTGTACACCTACTGAGACTTCGAGCGTCCGGAGTCACGCCCAGAGCCAATGGCCCGCATCAGGATCTTCCACGAGTTCCCTCGGTCCTGGATCTCTCCTACCCTCGAAAAGGAGGTGATCGACGACGGCCGAGCTGCGGCCAAGGAGGCTCCGTGTGAAGAGGAAACGACGCGCGCTCTGGACGATTGCGCTCCTTCTGCTGGGTGGACCGACCCTTGCGCGCGACGGCGACAAGAGGCTGCAGCGCGACGTCATGGTGCCGATGCGCGACGGCGTACGCCTCGCAACCGACGTGTACCTGCCTGCCGGCGAAGGGCCCTGGCCGGCGGTCGTGCGCAGGACGCCCTACGGAAAAGGCGGGCCGGCCGGGGAGTACACCTCGCGCGGGTTTGCCTTCGTCACCCAGGACCAGCGCGGCCTGTTTCGGTCGGAGGGCAACTACGTGCCTCACGTGAGCGGCATCGCAGATGGCTACGACACCATCGAGTGGGTCGCCGCGCAGGAGTGGAGCAACGGCAAGGTCGGCATCTCCGGTTACTCCGCCCTCGGTATCGCCGCGAGCCTCGCCGCGAGCGCCGCACCGCCGCACCTCGAGGCCGCTTTTGTCGCGGTGGCTCCAGAGAGCCTCTTCTCCGAGGCGCGGTTCATCGGCGGGGTGTACAAGGAGGCCGACTCGGTGAACTGGCTCAGCGCGCGCGGGCTGAGCCGCGAGGAGATCGCGGCGCATCAGGCGCGTGTGCTGCTCGACGAGAGGTGGCTCGAGACCGACTTCGTGTTCCGCCGGCACAACGTGCAGGTGCCGATCTACTTCCTCGGGGGTTGGTACGACCTCTTCCAGAAAGGCACTCTCGACAACTTCCGCTACCTGCAGAACTGGGGGAGGCCGGGGGCCCGAGGCAACCAGAAGGTGAAGATCGGTGCGTACGGCCACGGCAGTCTGCGCGGCGACCTGCGCTACCCGGACGGCGGGCATTGGTACGACCTCGACGAGGAGCTTCGCTGGTTCGACTACTGGCTTCGCGGCATCCCGAACGGAGTGATGGAGGAGCCGCCGGTGGAGTGGTACCACCACGCCGCGGCACGTGTCGACGCGCCGTCCGTCAAGAACGAGTGGCGGCGGGCGGAGACCTGGCCGCCGCCGGGAGTGGTGCCGCGCACACTGTTCCTGCAGCCCGGCTCGAGCCTGCGGGCCGCGAAGCCTCCGGTGCAGGGGGCGTTCACGGAGTATCGGTTCGACCCGGGTGACCCCGTGCCGACGTTCGGTGGGCTCAACCTCACGTTGCCGCAGGGTCCGATGGACCAGCGCAGGGTGGGGGCGCGCGAAGACTACCTGCGCTTTGCCACCAAGCCCCTCGAGCGCGATCTCGAGGTTGCCGGCCCGGTGACCGTGCGGCTGTGGGCCTCGAGCGACGGGCCGGACACCGACTTCATGGTGAAGCTGGTCGACGTGTATCCCGACGGCTACGAGGCTCTCGTGCTCGACACGGCCCTGCGCGCGCGCTACCGCCACGGCCGGAGGGAGCGGGACGTCGCATTTCTGAAGCCCGGCGAGCCCGTGCTGCTCGAGATCGATCTCTGGCACGTCGGGATGACCTTCGAGCGAGGGCACCGCATCGCGCTGCACGTCACCTCGAGCAACTGGCCCCGTTTCGAGATCAACCCCAACACGGGGCTGAGCCCGGCCGACGGCGGAGCCCGCGTGGCAGTCAACCGGGTCTTCCACGACGCCCAGCATCCATCGGCGCTGGTTCTGCCGGTGCTCGACGGGAAGCTGCCTTGAGGAAGGGCGCCGCTGAGGCACCGCTCGACAACGCCGCCATTGCCGGCCAATTGAGAAACGTCTCCGAGCTGCTCGCCGAGCAGGAGGCGAACCCCTTCCGAGTGGACGCCTACCGACACGCGGCCGAGGTGATCGAGGGGCTCGATCGGCCTCTGGCCCGGATCGTCGAGGAGGGTGGGGTTCGCGGGCTCGTCGCCCTGCCGGCAATTGGGCAGGGGATCGCGGCCGCGATCGTCGAGATGCTGGAGACAGGGAGATGGACCACGCTCGAGCGACTCTCAGGGGAGGGAGATCACGGGAGTGTTCTGCGCTCCGTTCCGGGGATTGGGCCGAAGCTCGCCGCGAAGATCCACGACGAGCTCCACGTGGCGAGTCTGGATGGCCTGCGGCGCGCCGTGGACGACGGACGACTGGCCCGCCTGGAGGGCCTCGGACCGCGCCGCCTCGAGACGATCCGCGCCTGCCTCGAGGCGAGGTTGCACCCGGAAGCCGCGCACGCTGAAGAGCCGAAGGCGCCGAGGCCGACGAAGAAGCGACGGCCGAGTGTGGCCACCCTGCTTCGTGTGGACCGCGCCTACCGCGAGCGTGCAGCTCGCGGAGAGCTGCCGACCGTGAGTCCGCGCAACAACAACCCACAGCGCAAGCGTTGGCTCCCCGTGGCCCACATCGACGACGGCGGATGGCACTTCACGGCTCTCTTTTCGAACACCGCCACGGCACATCGCTTCGGGCGCACGCACGACTGGGTGATCCTCTACGCCGTCGATGCGGCAGGCGTGGAGACGCAGTACACCGTGGTCACCGAGACGCGTGGCCGGCTGCGCGGCCGTCGCGTGGTGCGGGGTCGCGAGAGGGAGTGCCGCAGCTTCTACGACAGCGTTGCGGAGGAACGGGCACCACGCGCCAAGGTGCTGTGAAGCGGACCAGGGCCTCGCCTCGGCTCCTCGTGTTCCTGCCCTCAGGCGCTCCGTGGCGCGGTCGCCTCGCGGTGCGCTACGGGCGCCGAGCGGAGGGCGCGCTCCAAGGCCAGATGCTCCTGCAGGTTCTCGAGCGTGAGGAGCCCGCAGAACCTCTGGTTCTCGTCCACCACGACTCCAGTGCCGAGCTTCTGCTCCTGGAGTCGGCCCAGCGCTTCGCGCGCCGGCTGGCCCGCCTCGAAGCGCAACGCTACGGGCTCCATCCAGCGCTCGACTTCGCGACCGTCGCCACCCTCCGAGATTCCGCGGAGCAGACGAGCCTGCGTGAGCAGACCCATCGGGCGGTGGTGGCCGTCCAACACGGGAAAGTCACGCTGGACGCCCGCGAGCGTGAGCTCGGCGGCGTGGTGCAGAGTGTCTGTGGGCTCCAGGGTCTGAAGCTCGGTCTCCATCACCTCCGCGACGGTTTTCCCCGAGAGAGACGCGCGCATCTCCACGAGCGCCGCCTCGGCACCCGCGCCGAACCAGACGAAAAGTGCGATCAGGAGCAGCAAGGGGTTGGCGAGAACGCCGAGAACCGCCAGCCAGATGGCGAGACCGCGGCCGATCCGCGCCGCCGCCCGGGTGGCCTTCACATAGCTCCAGCGAGTGGCGAGGAGCGCACGCAGCACGCGGCCGCCGTCCATCGGGAACGCAGGGATCAGGTTGAAGACGAAGAGTGCGATGTTCACCATCATGAGCCGCTGCGGCATGGAGCTCGTCAAGGTTTCGCCCTCCGTGGGCAGAACCTGAGCTCCGCTCGCCAGCAGGGTGACGGCAAGGGTCGCGGCGATCGCCAGATTCACGAGGGGCCCGGCCACCGCGATGAGCAGCTCCTGTTTGGGTGCTTCCGGGATCCGCTCGAGGCGAGCCACGCCGCCGATGGGCAGCAGCACGATGTCGCGCGTGCGCACGCCGAAGCGACGAGCCACGAGCGCGTGTCCGAGCTCGTGCAGCACGACGCAGCCGAAGAGCAGCACGACGAAGGCGGCCCACGTGAGCCCGACGCGCAGGTCACCCGAGCTCCTTCCGGTGACCGTGATTACCCAGGCGAGCAGGAGGAAGAAGGTGAGGTGTACCTTCACCTCGATTCCGGCGACCCTGCCGAGGCTCAGAGCTCCCGTCACTGGCGCCTCCTTTCACGCGCTCACGTTGCCTGTCGGTTCCTGGACCGACGTCCAGAGTGTGCGGCGCGGGCGGCGCCCCCGCTATTGCGGAAACCCGAAGGTCGTGGCGTCTGCTCCTCGCGCGCTTCGCGCTCGAGTAGACGTCTGCTACTCGCGCGCCTCGCGCTCGAGTAGACGTGCGCCTTTCAGCACGTTCGTCATGGCGTAGTTGCCCTCGTGGCACGCGTACTCGTACGTCTTCTCGTCGCTGGCCCGCCAGATGTACTCGCCGGTGTACGGCGCGGTCCACGTTGCGGGGTCGTCCACCGTGAAGTTGTAGAGCACGTTGCCGTCGGGGTGCAGCGTCAGCCGCTCGACGACGTGCATCTTCTCCGAGCCGCCGCGCATCTGGCCTTCCGGAAGGAAGTTGGTGGTGTCGATGACGAGGGTGTCACCCTCCCACCAGCCGATGGAGTCACCGAGCCACTTCTTCACCTCGGGCCCCGGGTGCTCCGAGCTCATGCGCACGATCCGCGCGTCGTGCACCATCTCGATGAGGATCATGATGGTGTCTTCGGTCTGCACGATGCGCTTGTAGTTGTTGTAGAGGGCGGGGAGCGTCGGTGTGGCCCCCGTGAAGCCCACGATGCAGCGCTCGAAGATGGCGAGCGACTCGGGGCCGTCGTAGGGCCCCGGGCCGTCCTGCTCGAGCCACCAGGCCGTGCCGTCGTTCGGGCGCATGAAGGCGGCGAAGCGGCGCATCATCTCCTGCATGGCGGCGGGTGTCATGGCCGGCATGCGGCCGTCGGGTGGGTCGATGAGGATCGACGTGGGGATCTTGCCGTCCACCGTGAAGGTGTCGGTGCCGCGGTCGATCCAGAAGAGGTTGTACGCGCCTACGTTGCCTGCGCCGAACTCGTTGCCGCCCGTGGCGGTGTGCTCGAGACCCACGACCTTGGCACCACCTGGCGGAGGGGGCTCGCGGTCGGTACTCGACTTCTCGAGGCCCTTGTCCTGCGCGAACTTCTCCGTCTCGGCGATCTGCTTGGCCTCTTCGGGGGTCAGATACGCGCGGTCGGCGAGCTGCGGCGGCCGCTCGAGCGGCGTCAGCGTGGCCGCGTCGAAGAAACCGTTGAGGTCGGGCTTGCCGCTGGCGGTGCGGGGCAGATCCTGGGCCACTGCCGTTGCAGGAAGCAGGGCAAGGGCCGCGAAGGTGGCGACGAGGAACAGGGCCGATCGATGCTGGGTCATGGAAGTCTCCCGGGTTGCTCCGGAGTGTATCGGCGGTCTCGGAGGCCACTGGCCGCGGGACCCTCAGCGGGCTTCCCTCAGGGCTCGGGGCGCGGGTCCTCCGCGAGGGTGGGCTCCGTCGTCGCGGCCCCCTCACCGCTCACCTCGACGCGCGGCTCCTGGCCTCCCCACCAGTTGTTCTTCGCCGTCACCGTCGCGCCGTCGAGGGAGATCTCCCCCGAGGCGCTGTCCAGGATGCGATTGCCGCCGGAGCTCCCAAGGCTGCCGCCTCCCAGGTCGACCTCGAGCGCCGATCCGGTGTTGCGCACGGCCACCCCGAACTGCGAGCTGCCGACGATGTCGCTGCGCTCCACCAGGAGGCTGTTCTGGTTGCCCTCGTTCTCGGCGTTCTGCGCGAGCAGCGAGATGCCGCCGCCCACCTGCTGCGGGGCTGCGTTCAGCACGCGCGTGTCGCGGATCACGGCGTGGATCCCCGACCTCGAGCCGAAGTTGATCAGCTGGATGCCGTCGGTGATCGGAGCGTCGAACACGCTCCCTTCGATGACGAGATCCAGCCGGCAGCCGTCGCACCGGTCGTCGAGGTTGGGAAACGGCGGACCTTCGAGAAACGCCTCGAGGCCGGTGTTCGAAGGGCTTCCGACGCCTTGGGTGTTCGCGTAGCGGTAGTCGCGCACGGTGACGTCCTGTCGCGAGCTGTCGCGCAGGTGCGGGAGGATGCTGTCGGAGTTGCGGCGACCGAGCCCGATGTTGTCTGCGCTCGAGTCGAGCACCTCGGCCTCCAGGCGGCTCGTATCCTGGGTGAGGAGGTGGACGGCTCGACCTCCCAGGTGAGTGAACGAGCCGCGTGTGATGGTGTACGTGCCGGCAGCATCTCCCTCGTGCACGATCTGGATGCCGGCGAGAACGTCGCCGCCCTGCGGGTCTTCACCCCGCACGGTGACGTCTTCGATGCGGGCGGAGTGGCCGTCGCCGCTGCCTGCCGCGAGCCGGATGGCCCAGCGAAAGCCGTCGGGGAGCGCCTCCTCGCCGCCCGCAGGTGGCACGGCGCGCGAGAACTCGAGGTCGTGGAGCCAGGCGCCCCCGAAGTCGTCGGTTCCGACGATGCCGTGGCTGTGCAGGTCGCGGATGTCCAGGTGGCCCACCTCGTTCTCCACGGAGAGCGCGATCACCGCTGGGCTGTCGGGAGCTTCGGGCCCCGCCAAGCTTGCGCGGTCCGAGCCAGGGCCACCGGGCCCCCATCCGAGGAGACGCTGCCGCGCCTGCAGGCGGATCGCGCCGACGAGCGGCGCGTCGGCTGCGACGACGTAGATCGTGTCGCCGGGCGCCGAGGCCGTCTGCACCTCGGCGAAGGTCGCGAAAGGTCGGTCCTGGCTGCCGTCTCCCCCCGGTCGAGCGTCAGCCGAGACGAACCACGCGGGGCCCTCCTCGGGGTCGCCAGGGCCCGGCGAGCCGCCACACGACAGCACTCCGACGAGCACGAGAGCGGTCCAGATCGGTCGGGTCGAGCGCAAGTGCAGGAAGAGGGTCATCGGATCAGGGTACCTGGCGGGGTCAGCGGTCCTCAAACCAGGAGGGGACCTCGTCGCTTAGCCCGAAGGGTCTGGCAAGATGGCGTCGGCCCCGGACCACCCGAAGCGATGACGACCCCGACCCCCGATCTGGCGCTCTTTGTTGCAACCCTGCTCGTTCTGATGAGCACGCCAGGCCCGAGCCATCTGCTGATGCTCTCCGTGAGCATGTCGAACGGTTTCCGCCGATCTGCGGCGACCGCTGCGGGCGATCTGACAGCCAACGCCCTGCAGATGCTCGCGGCCGGGCTGGGCCTGGCCGCGGTGCTCCATGCGACGCGCTTCGGCTTCGTGGTGGTGAAGTGGGCCGGCGTCGCATACCTCGTGTGGCTGGGCGTGCAGCAGATCCGCCGCTCCTTCGCCGACCCGTCGGAGCTCGGCGAGGAGGCCAGCGTCTCGCGTCGGCGGCTCTGGCTGCGTGGCTTCGTGACGTCGGCGGCCAATCCGAAGGCCGTCGTCTTCTTCGCCGCGCTTTTCCCTCAGTTCATCCGTGACGACGGGGCGCTGTGGCCGCAGCTCCTCGTGCTCGGCGGGATCTACCTGCTGATCGACGGCACGTTTCTCATGGCCTACGGCCTCGGCGCCGACTGGCTGGCGCAGAGGCTCCGCGGCGCGGCGCGCCAACGGCTCGAGCGGGTGGCCGGCGGGTGCCTGATCGTTGCCGCCGTGCTCCTGGGGCTCAAGAGTACGGAGGCCGTGCGCTGAGGCGCGGAGGAGGCGCGGTGGCACATTCCGATCCCATCTTCCACGGCGACGTCGGGCCTCTCGACGGCGATCACATCGTGTGGCGCGAGCCGGAGGCCGGCTTCGAGATCACGCCCCGGCCCTTGAGCGTGTCCGCCGAGTACCAGGCGGAGAAGCTCGACGCCGCGGGCGTCGCCCCCGCGACCTTCGGCGAGACCGCAGATCCTTCGTTCTTCATCGGCATCGGAATCCAGGCGGGGATTCGCAGCGGCATCAGTGCCGAGGGCAACGTGAACATGGTGCAGCGGCTGGCGCAGGCCCGGCCGGTTCTGCTCGGCGAGACGCTGACCGTGCGCGGCCGTATCGAAGAGGTGCTCGAGGTGCCGCGTGGTCACACGGTGCAGACGTCGATCACCTTCGAGGACGAGAGTGGCGTCGTCGTTCTCGACGCGTCGCGCATGTCCCTCAAGCCCGATCCGAGCAAAGGCAAGCGGGGAGCAGGCGACCGGCCGCCGCCGGTCGTGCCAGACCCAACGGCCGCGCAGGTGCTCGCGGCCCACGAGCTCACTCCCGACCGCGTGCGCAGCTACTCGACCGAAGGCAACAGCATCCACTACGAGGAGGAGGCGGCACGCCGCGCCGGCTTCCGCGCGCCGATGATCGGTGGCGGCATGGGCGTGCACTACCTCGCGGCGCAGCTGTGGCAGCGCGGGGTGCCGCAGAGCCTCGACCTCAGCATCTACTTCCGGCGACCGATCTTCTGGGACGAGCAGTTCACCGCGGCCGTCGTCGGAGACCCCGCCGACCGCGCGGACTGGCAGGCACTCTGCCTGCTGCGCGACGAGGGCGAGAGGGGTCTCAAGGTACTGACCGAGGCCCGCATCGAGTCGCTCGCGGTCTAGGAGACGTTTCAGCAGGCCCTTGGGACGGATCCGCGAAACGCGCCGAGGGCGTGACTCGGAGCCCGGAGCGGGGGTATCTTCGAAGGGTCGCGGGCCCCGTGGCCAAAGCCGCACGGCCCTCTCACTTCCACGCAGACGGACCGATGAAGAGCAACCAGCGGATTCTCATCCTGGGGCTCGGCGGAGTTGGCCGCTACCTCGCGACGCAGCTGGCTGACGAAGGGCACGCGATCACGGTCATCGAGTCGAGCGCGAAGGCCATCCGAAGGGCAGACGGCAACCTCGACGTCCGCCTCGTCCAGGGCGACGCGATGAGCAACTCCTGTTGGATCGAGGCGGCGGCAGCTGGGATGGACTACCTCATCGCGGTCACCGACGACGACGCCGTGAACGTCTTGGCTGCAATGATCGCGGACCGCTTCGGGGTCCGCCGCAAGATCGCACGGGTTCGGTCTCGCGGTCTCTGGTCCGACGGTGCGGTGCTCACGCCAGATGACCTCCGCATCGATCTGGTCATTCAGCCCGAGGAGCTCGCAGCGCAGGAGGTGGCGAAGCTGCTGACCATGCGATGGGGCAACAGCGTCATCGACCTCGCGGAGGGAGCGGTGCAAGTGGTGGGCGCTCGCATCACCCAGGACTCCGTGCTCGCCGACCTGCAGGTGAAGGACGTGTCGCGCTCACTCGAAGACCTCCCGTTTCGGCTGGTCGCGATCGGTCGCGAAGGCCTGACCCTGATTCCCGGCGGAGACGAGCGGATTCTCGGCGGCGACTACGCCTACTTTCTCGTGCGCGAGGAGGACCTGCCGAGTCTCATGCTCATCGCCGGCCTCGGGGCCAAGAGCGCGGAGAGGGTCATGATCATCGGCGGCGGCGAAGTCGGAGCACGCGTTGCCGAGCTGCTGAAAGGGTCGTTCCGGCTCAAGCTCGTGGAGAAGGACGAGAATCGCGCAGAGCAGCTCTCGCAACAGCTCAAGGGAGTCGAGATCCTCGTTGGCGACGGCGCCGACGTGAGCACCCTGCGGACAGCGGGTCTGTTGCGCATGGACGCCGTGATCACCGCCACCGGCGACAACGAGGTCAACATCATGACCGGTGTGCTGGCCAAGCAGATGATCCGGAACCAGACGGGCGATCGACACGGCACGAGCGCTCGCGCAGTGGCGCTGGTCCAGCGCGAGCAGTATCTGACCCTCGCGTCGGCGATAGGGGTCGACATCGTGCTGAACAAGAAGGTGATCGCCGGCGACACGATCCTGTCGTACATCCTCAAGGGAGAGATGCTCTCGGCGTCGCGACTGCACGGTGTGGACGCTGAGGTCGTGGAGCTCGTGGCGGGGCGGCAGGCACCGATCACCCGGCACTCTTTGGCCGAGCTCCCGAAGAGGCGGGAGCTCGAGGGGCGGGCCGTGATCGGTTGCGTGTTCCAGGGCGGCCGCTGGCAGACAGCCAGCGGTTCCACGCAGGTGCGCGTGGGGGATCGAGTGGTCGCAGTCTGTCGGCCCGACGCGCTTCCCGACCTCGAGCGGTTGGTTCTGGGATGAGACCCCTGCTCGGCTCAGCGCCCCGTTTCCTCGGGAAACTCTCGGACACGGTGCAACGTTGAACTACCGCCCCATCGCATTCGTTGCAGGCACCCTGTTTCTGATCACGGGCGCTTCGCTTGCACTGCCGCTCGCCTGCTCCTTCTGGTACGGGGAGACCGATCGCGCTCCCTTGGCGATCTCGATGGCAGTGGCCCTGGCCTTGGGGCTGCCGCTCCGGCTCGGGTTCCGGGGAGACAAGGATCTTGAGATCCGTGAAGCGACGCTCGTGGTGGTCCTCGGCTGGGTTGCGGTGTCGGCTTTCTCCACCCTGCCGTTCCTGATTCACGGCTCGATCTCGTCGTTCACGGATGCGTTCTTCGAGATGATGTCCGGCTACACCACGACCGGTGCGACGATCCTCACCGACATCGAGAGGCTGCCGCACGGGCTGCTCCTCTGGCGTAGCGAAACGCATCTGCTCGGCGGGATGGGGTTTCTCACTTTGGCCATCCTCTTCTTGCCGCGAGGCGTCGGAGGTCTTCGGGTGTTCCGCGCGGAGTCGAGCCCCGGCCAGCTGATCACGCGCGAGGCCTTCACGGCGCGCAATCAGGACGCCGTCCGCTTCTTGTGGCTGATCTACCTCGTTCTCAATGTCCTGCAGGTTCTGATCCTCGTCCTCGGCGGACTGACGCTCTTTGATGCGCTCTGCCACGCATTCGGAACGGTCTCCACCTCCGGGTTCTCGACCTACAACGCGAGCGTCGGGCACTTCCAGAGCGCCTTCGTCGACTGGGTCGTGGTCGCCTTCATGTTCCTGGGCGGGATCTCGTTCGTGCTTCTCCTCGTGGCACTGCGCCGTGACTGGCGGGCTCTGTGGATCAACACCGAACTGCGCTGGTACGTGCTGGCGACCGCCGGATTCTGCGTTTCGGTGGCCCTCGCTCTCTGGTTGCACGACACGTACGGCCTCGTCGATGCGCTGCGCTACGGCACCTTCCAGGTCGTGTCTCTCCTCACGACCACCGGCTTCACGACGGCCGACTACG
The DNA here is from genome assembly GCA_965223385.1 of Candidatus Multivoraceae bacterium. Classification (GTDB taxonomy): domain Bacteria; phylum Acidobacteriota; class Thermoanaerobaculia; order Multivoradales; family Multivoraceae; genus JBCCLJ01. The sequence continues at coordinate 885,660 of CBDCWR010000006.1, forward strand.
AGGGCTGGCCCGAGGTGGCCCAGATGCTCCTCCTCGTCGTGTGCTTCGTGGGTGCATGTGCGGGCTCGACGACCAGCGGGATCAAGATCATCCACTACGTACTGATCGGCAAGTTCATGGTGGGAGCGGTGAAGAAGATGTTCTTTCAACCGCTGGCGATCGTCTCCGTGCGCGTCAACGGCAGGCGCGTGGACGACGCCGCGATCTACCTGGCGCTGTGCTATTTCATCGTGAACGTCGTCATGATCCTGCTGGGCGGAATCGTCCTGACGTCGATCGACGAGGTGGATGTCTGGACGGCCGTCAGTGCCGTGATCTCCTCGCTCATGAACATCGGTCCGGGGTTTGGCGGGATCGGACCGACCGAGAACTTCGCCTTCTTCTCGGACGGCTCGAAGTGGTTCCTCGCGTGGAACATGTTGGTGGGGCGCCTGGAGATGTTCACGGCGCTCGTCGTTCTTTATCCTTCGTTCTGGAGACGATAAAAGTGACTCGTGATCTTCGTCGGTACCCCCGTCGGCGACTCCTGGTGCGCAGCGCACCACTCCTGCGGCTGGCCGCGGTCGTGCTCGTGGTGCTCTCGAGCACAGGTTGCCAGCCGGAAGCGAGACCAACCCAGGACGAGTGGCTGGCGACGTGGCACGAGGCGCGGGCGTTGGTTCCCGAGCCCGGAGATCTGGAAGGTGAGGGTGGCAAGGACGAGTGCCACGACCTTCTCGTGGGAGCTCGCAAGCTCGAGCATCGTCTGATCCCAGGGTTGACGGCTCAGCTCGACGTTCCCGTGTCGGCGTGGATCGACAAGGCGGAGCAGATCGGCTTCGAGTGTCGCGCCCAGCACGACCATGCCGAGATCACGCGGCGTGAGCTTCGCGAGCTCGCGGTGTTGACAGCCGAGGTCGAGGCCGGGGTGCAGGCGCTCCAGGCTCTGCAAGGAGACGAGCCGCTCTAGTGTGGTGAGGCCGTACTGGTGCCCGTCGCGGCGAAGGTGGCGAAGTGCGCGAGCATGATCTCGCGCGCGCTGGAGCGGCCGCGCTCGTAGGACGCCACGCGCGTTTCGAGCAGGGGGCGGCCTCTGCGGATCTCCTCCTGGGTCAACGCCCGGTCGCCGTCGAAGTGGTACGTATAGGTCGGCGCGGTGAACTCCTGCGCGGCCACGGCGAGAAAACCCTCGTCGGCGCGACCCGAGGCGGAGTCGACGAACGTGAAGGGGATCTGGGGCTGCCCGTCAGGTCCCGGAACGGTCTCGTCACCCACCGAGGTCACCACCACGTGGTGGCCGAAGACCATCCGCGGGTGCCGGCGGTCGGCGGTGCGCTCGTACCGACGCAGGTAGAGAATGGCGGGGACTCCATCGTCGATGGAGGAGCGGAGCCAACTCGCCACGCGCCCGAGATGTCGTTCCGGCGGCTCGTCGCTCCGACCCTGCAGGTACTCCCCGCGAAGGTCGGGAGGCGCCTCGAGGTGCTCGGCCAGCAGCTCGCGCGCCATGAGCATGAGGTTCACCGAGCCCACCCCGCCGTTGTGCCGGCCGTAGCGCGCCACCGACGGGTTGGTGGCCGAGCGGCGCCGGCCGTACGTGTCGATGAGGTGCTGCACCGTCTGCTGGGGTGTGCGCTCTGCGGTGAGCTCCTCCAGGACCCCCTGCAGGCGCGCGTCGCCGTGTGACAGCCAGTTGTAGAGGCTGCTCGGCCCGCAGGCGATGTCGGAGATCGCCGTCTGCCGGAAGATCGGCCGGCCACCCTTGCCGAAGGCGACCGGTGCCTGGCAGGCCAGGGTTCCGACGAGCAGCAGCAGGCTCAACGTGACGAGTCGTCTCATGGCGTGGGCACCTCCTCGAGCGGGCCAGCCGAGGTCTCCGGTCGGGGTGCTCGGACGCGACCGCGACCCCGGATCTGGGCGACGAAGAACCACGTGATGACCAGGGCGCCGAGGACGGTGGGCAGAATCTGCGACCAGGGCTGGCCAAAGCGCACGACGTTTCCCACCATCGCCGAGAGCATGGCGAAGAGCGCCGAGACGATCTTGTAGATGTGCTCGAAGACCCAGACGCGAGCGTGCCAGCGCCTCGGGAAGAGCCAACGCAGGGCGTCGTAGCCGAGGAGGAGCGCCAACGCCCCCAGCGTCGGCCACAGGATCATCCCCGGCGTGTCATCGGGATTCCGCAGCAAGACTGGAACGAGAGCCACCGCTGCGCCGAGGCCGAGGAACGTCCAGAGTGCGTCGGCCGCCCGGGGTCCTGCCGCCCGTGTGCGTGCGACGCGCCAGCCGCTGACGAGCTGGTACGTGACCACCACGTTCAACACCGCAAACAGTGGCATGAAGCGGAAGAACGCCGAGCCGATGGCTGCGGAGGCGCAGACGACGAGAGTGACGGCACCAAAACGACGACCCCACCAGCGATGCGTCGCGGTCCCCTTCGGCTGAACGAGCATCGCGAAGCCGATCAGCAGCGCGACGGAGCCGGCGGCGACGTGAACTGCGATGTTGAGGCCGTGCAGCGAAAGCATGGGCGGTGGGGCTCGGAGGGAGCCCGGTCTCGTTTGCGACGTGGCTGGTGCTTCGTTCGAGGTACGGCTCGAGCGCCGCGTTTGTTTCGGCGTGCAGTGGGCACTCCCGCGGATGGGTCCGCGTGAGAGACTGCACGACACATCTCAGTGGGAGCGAGCGCATGACGGCAGCCGAAGAGACCGGCCCGGGAATCATCAGCACCGACGATGTCGGAGTTCTCTCCATGGCGAAGACGCAGGTGCTGACCACCCGCTTCACCATGGCGTTTGCAGCCAGCATCAGCGACGCGAACCCGGCCTACTACGACGACCTCAGCCCCGAAGGCGTGAGCATCCACCCCGGCGTGGCCTTCTCCCTCCAGTGGGCGAGCCGGTTCCGGCCCGACCGCAAGCTCAACCTGCGGGCGGCCCCTTTTGGCGTTCACGCGTCGACCGACCTTCGCCTGCAGCGCCCGTTCCGCCCGGGCGAGGCGATCACGACGCAGGGGCAGATCGTCCAGAAGCGGCAGATCAAGCCGGGTGTCTTTGCGCTCGACCGCTACAGGATGACGGGGAGTGACGGCCAGCTGGTTGCGGAGCTCGACTACAACGGCATCACGCGCGGTGGCACCCTGGACGGCCCTGCCGTGGCGATCGCCGACGAAGACCCGCAGCCGACCTTCGCGAACGTGGCCGACGAACCGCTCTGGCGCAAGGAGTTCTTCATTGGTCTTCACGCCTGCCAGCAGTACACGGAGTGCGCCCAGATCTACAACCCGATTCACACCGAGCCGAGCGTGGCCCGAGCCGCGGGTCTGCCCGACATCATCCTGCACGGCAGTGCGACGAAGGCGATCTCCCTCTCCGCCGTGATCGACGAGTGCTTCGGAGGCGACGCGCGGCGCATTGTGCGGCTCTGTGGTCAGCTGCGCGGCATGGTGCTACCCAACACGACGATCGCGGTGGAGTGCCTGGCCGAGCAGACGGACGCCGGGGAGAAGCAGGTGCTCTTCCGCACGCTGAACGGCGAGGGTCAGCTTGCTGTGAGCCACGGCATCGTGTGCGGTCGGGCAACCGAGTAGGCTCGGCCGCTGCGGCGCGATTTTGCCTCGATTCCGTGGTACCTGGTGAGGCCTCCCGTTTCGGAGGCCAGACTCTGGCCGTGTCCCGAAGAAAGGCGAAGACGATGACGAGATCCGAGATCCGGTCGATTCTTGCAAGGCTCGGTGGCCCATCCCGGCTCGCTGCGTGGCTGCCGTGGGGAAAGGTACGTCCGTCGCGACGCTGGGCTGCGGCGAGCGTCGCGACGTGGCTCGTCGTTGGCTCGGTGATCCCAGCCGTGGCGCAGCCTTGGATCGAGGGCACGGTTCTCGATGCCTGTGGGCGTCCGGACTACCCGTGCACCGCGGGTGAGGTCTCCCAGGCGGTGGCGCAGCGCTCTGAGAACCTGGCTCGCGAGGCGGTTGCGCGATTCCTGAGCGGTCAGCAGCCGGAGGCCATTCATCGTTGGCTCGCGGGCCAGCCAGACGTCGTGGACGTTCACACCGACGAGATCGCCACTCGTCTCCGGGTGCGCGGTGGCCGCGGTACGTGGGCCTACTTTCGCCGGGGCACGGCTGCGCGCTCGGTGCCTCCTCCTCTGCCTCCGGGAGTGGCGGGCCAGCAACAGCCAGCTGGCGAGGACGATCCGACGGCCCCAGCGGGCGACAACCCGCCGGGAGAGAAGTCCGAGAAGAGAGCCCTGCTGATCGGCGCCTTCTCCTGGGAGTTCGACGAGTACGGCCGGTTCGAGGGCAAGCTTCAGGACGGCAAAGCCGCGTACAGCAAGGGAATTCAGGAGATCTCCGAGCTGGAGAACATCTTCGAGCTCGAGAAGGACCAGAACGGGAGCTACGGGCCCACTGACTACACCGGCCGAGTCGATGTCTTCGAGAACACTCTCCAGGTCGACATGGTGAATGCACCCGGGAAACCGGGTTGGGTGGACTACGAGGTCGGTCTCCAGTCGTTCGCGGGGTGGGCGGACTACGACGCCATTCACGTGAGCACGCACGGAAAGACGAAGTGCAGCGAGGACGGGTGCGTGACCTCGATCGGGGTTGGCGTTCCCTTCGAACTGAAGCATGTCGGGCACGTCGGGCTCGAGAAGTCCTTCAACGCCGTACCCGAGACCCTGACGCAGAACGGCAGGCCCGATCTGGGCGAAGGCATGCAATGGGGGTGGACGGTGAGTGGCCAGCCACCCTCTCTGGAGCCGGACGACTCCAGCGTGGGACCTTGGCTCGAGCAGGTGGCCGGTCCCTTCCTCTACGTGACCGACCGCTACCTGGCGAACCTCTACGAGGACGGCCTCGACGACAAGGTCATCTTCCTCAATGCCTGCCAGACAGGCGTGTCTGCCACGTCGGATCAAGCTCCTCCTCTCATGGCGACGCTCGCCGGCACGAACACGTCGGTCATCGGTTGGGACGACGACGTCGACGTGCAGGTGGGCGCCCGTCTTGCTCTCGACTTCTGGCGCGACGTGGTGACCGAGCGCAAGACGGTCGCGCAGGCCTATACCGAGATGCTCGAGACGTCGTTGTCGATGACGGACGAAGAGAAGAGCTCGAATGCCGATCCCTGGATGGTGACGGACTACCAGCGGCCGCACACGCGCGGCGTCGGCTTCGCGGGTGTCGACCTCACGGGAGAGAGTGCCGTGCTCTACCAGACGGGGAACCCCGACAACCGTGCGGTCGAGATGATCCGCTTCATCGACCCGCTCGACGAGCTTCCGCTTCAGGATGGCGGGGTGCTCACGCCCCTCGGTTTTCCGGGAGACGGAGAGCCCGACGTGCTGTACGGCTTTCTCGAGATTGGCCATGTCGCCGACGACCAGGATGCTGCCGCCTTCAGGCTCCACGTCGACGTGGACGGCCAGCGTCTGGCTGAAGATCTCGAGCCCGAAGAAGAGGTGCGCCCCGGCTTCTGGCGCACGCGCGTCGAGGTGCCGCTCGGCTTCGACATTCGCCCAGGGGCGAGCTACCAGCTGGACGTGTCCGTGGACATGCACCGCGGTGGCACGAGCCGCTGGGTGTACGACGACATTCGCTTCGAGCACTCGTATCTCGAGATCCGCGGGCCGGGCTACACCGACTGGCGCAGGTTCGACCTCGACTCCAGGAGCGTCGGACCCATGATCTGGGCAGGCGACGAGGGTTTTGTCGTGCAGCACCGCCACGACGACTTCAAAGGAGACGTGGAGAGCTACCGGCTGCTCACGGTGTCGGCCAAGACCTCGGCGAGCGGCACGCATCCCGTGACTCCCGACAAGCTGGCCACCTTCAGCGTCAACCTGGCCACGGACGCTCCGTATCCCTGCCCGAGCTCGGGGGAGCCGAAGTGCAGCTCTGCGAAGGACTACGCCCGCGGCGGGGTGCTGGAGATCGAGGAGGTGCGTCACAAGCAGCGCGTGGGGCGCAGGTGGAGAAGCGGCTGGGTCGATGTGCGCTACCAGGGCCCCGTGAGCCTGAAGCCAGGCGCCCAGGCCGTCTGGCAGGTGCGCGGCTCGCTGCTGCTGAGGTCGAAGAGGCGGTTCCCCTACGTCGGCTGACCCTCCGGTAGGCTGAGCAGGTCATGCCTGCGAACCCAGCACTGCGCCTCCGTCAGATCTGCCTGCTAGCCCACGATCTGGAGTGGACGTCGAGCGTGCTGAGCGCGGCGTTCGACGCCCCGGTCGTCTTCCGTGACTCGCGCATGGCGGCCGGCGGCAACCTCACGAACACACACATTCGACTCGGCGACTCGTTTCTCGAGACGGTGTGCCCGTCCGACGGCGCCTGGCAGCGCTCCACCACGCAGACCCGCCTTCTCGAGCGCAACGGCGACTGTGGCTACATGGCGATCGTGCAGGTGCCCGACGTGGCCTTGGCCTCGAAGGCCATGGCGGAGCAGGGGGCCGGCATCGGCATGGTGAACGGCCACTGCATCACGTGCCCGGGCAAGCCCGGATCGGGGTTCGGAGGCGACTACCAGTCGGTGCCCTACGTCGTCGGCGAGCCCCTTCCCAAGGAGCCGGGCACGGTCTCCGGTGTGCACGTGCAGTACCACCCCCGCGACTTCGGCACGCTCGCCGAGATCCAGGAGAACTGGCCGGGTCAGGGGAGTTTCCCCTGGAACAAGGGAGCGTACTTCCCGGCCGGCAACACCTGGCAGAACGGCATGGACGCGCGCCCGCACGGCGGCGTCACCACCGGCTTTGCAGCGGTCGAGATCGCGCCGCGGGGGAACGATCCGGCCGAGCTCTGCCGACGGTGGCGCGACGGTCTCGGTGCCGGCGCTTTCATCGACGACGCGGAGCCCACGGTTCTCCATCTGGGCGGCCATCAGACGATGCGCTTCGTCGAGCCGGAGCCTGACGGGCGGACGGGCGTGGTCGCGGTCGATCTGTGGGCGGCACCCGGCCCGAAGAAGTTCGACGAGATCGAGATCTGTGGAGTGCGGTGGTCGTTGGTCGAACCGCCCGAGTGAGCTCATGAACCGTTGCGAGTCCGTCGCGCGCTCCGGCGCGCTGCCGCAGTGCCTTACCGTCAGGAGAGGGAGAGTGTTGCATTGGATCTAGCCATCGAGATCGGCGCACTGCGCCCCGACACCCTGGAAGAGATGACTGCTTGGGTCCAGCATGCCGAGAGGCTCGGCGTGGCCCGCGCGTTCTCGGCGGAAGCGTGGTGGAGCGACGCGGTCACCCCGCTGGCCTACTTGGCCGACAAGACGGAGCGCATCCAGCTTGCCACCGGCATCATGCAGGTCACGGCGCGCACCCCGGCCATGGCCGCCATGACCGCCCTCACGCTGCACGACCTCACGGGCGGTCGGTTCGCGCTTGGCCTCGGGGCGAGCGGGCCGCAGGTGGTGGAGGGTCTCCACGGCGTGCCGTTCAAGCTGCCGCTCACGCGGCTGCGCGAGACGGTGGAGATCTGCCGCATGGTTTTCTCGGGGGAGAAGGTGAGCTACCAGGGCAAGGTGTTCCAGCTGCCGCTGCCCGACAGTGAAGGCAAGGCCATCCGCATCGCGCACGAGCCCACCGACGTTCCGATCTACCTCGCCACGCTGGGGCCAAACTCGCTGCGCTACACGGGAGCCGCAGCAAACGGCTGGCTGGGAACGTCGTTCTCTCCGGACCACCCGGAGGCGCACCTCGACTTCATCCGTGAGGGCGCGGAGAAGGAGGGGCGCAGCCTGGACGATCTCGACCTCTGCGTCTCGGTGCGGGTGGAGATCGGCGACGACGTGGAAGAGATGATCCAGCGGCGCAAGCGGCAGGTGGCCTTCAACATGGGTGGCATGGGCTCCGCCGACACCAACTTCTACAACGCCGCCTTTCAGCGCGCGGGCTATGCGGACGACGCGAAAGCGATTCAGCAGCTCTGGCTCGACGGCAAGCGCGACGAAGCTGCGCGCCGCGTGCCGGACGCGATGGTGACCGAGTTCCAGGCACTGGGAACGCGGGAGATGGTGACGGAACGGCTGAAGAAGTATCGTGACGCCGGCGTGAGCACGCTCAAGCTGGGCCTCGACGGTGTCCCCATGGGCCCGGAGCGGTTTGCTCTCCTCGAAGAGATCGCCTGTATGGTGAAGGGACTCCCCGAATGAAGCTCTACATGGTGCCGCTGGCGCCCAACCCGACCAAGGTGATGCTCTACATCGCCGAGCGCGAGGAGCTCGGGCTCGACATGGGCATCGAGCAGATCGTGGTGAACACGGTGAAAGGCAGGCACCGCGAGCCCGAGCACATGGCACGCAACCCGTTCGGCACGCTGCCGGTGCTCGAGCTGGACGACGGCTCCTACATCGTGGAGTCGCTCGCGATCATCGAGTACCTCGAAGATCTCCACCCCGAGGGAGGGCTCCTGGCGGGCACGCCGCGGGAGCGGGCGACGGCGCGTGACGTCGAGCGCATCTGCGATCTGCGCATCGGGGGCCCCATGGGCCGCTACGCACATGCGACCAAGAGTCCACTCGGCTATCCCGCCGACCCTGAGCTCGCGGCGGAGATGGAGAAGAGCCTGCAGGCTCCGCTCGACTTCCTCGAGGGCCTCCTCGGCGACGGGCGTCCGTTGCTCCTCGGGGACCGCGTCGGAGTGGCCGACGGCACGCTCGCCGCGTCGCTGCAGTTTCTGCGCTTCATCGAAGCGGACCTCTTTGGCGACCGGCCCCTCCTCCGCGCCTGGGACGCGCGCTACCGCGAGCGACCGGCGGCCCAGAACGTGCTGCGGTGGTAGCGGGGTCACAGTGCTTGGTCGCGACCCGGAGCGGAGTCAGGCCCCGTCCAGGGGACGCCTCGGAAAACCTGGACTGAACAGGGAGCCCTCGGCTGGACGTCGTCGGCTCGAGACTGCTCGGCCTTCGAACCTGAGTCCTGGCGCCGCCGACGTCTGAACCCCCTGGCCGGGGCCTGACTCCGCTCCGGTCGAGTTGAGCTTGGCCTTCGAGTGGCCTGGGGCCCACGGCCTATTGAGGGTGGGTCTGTAGGTGGAGCTAGTCGATCTGCCAGTTGCCCGCTTCCTCCATGCTGCGGCGGTAGCCCACGAGGCAGTACCAGAAGAGGAGCGCCGCGATCGGCTTGAACACGCCGCTGCCGAGGGCGAGGGAGTAGTGGAGCTTGCCGTCGTCCTGGAAGAGGAAGTCGGTCAGGGCGGCCAGTGCGCTCGTGCCGAAGGCCATGCCGATGAAGCTGGTCATGAAAATGTAGAAGGCGGTGGTCTGGCCGCGCATCTGGTTCGGCGTGATCGGCTGGAACGACGCCGCCATGATGCCGAGGTAGGCCCCGGAGAAGAGGGTCGACGGCCAGAGGAGGAGGAAGGTGAGCGTGGCCGTTCCTGCGAGCGGCGCCGCCACGCCCAGGGGGATCGCCACGAGCGTGGTGTAGAGCAGGGCGCGGACGAAGGCATCCGTGTGACCGCGCAGCGCCAGTCGGTTGGCGATCCAGGGGCCCATCATGACGCCGAGGATGCCGGAGGTCATGGTGATCGTGCCGTAGATGGAGCCGGCCGCCGAGCGGCTCAGGCCGTAGTTCCGCACGAAGAGCTCCGGGTACCAGGCTCCCGAGCCGTAGCCGGACATGGCGAGCATGGCGGAGCCCAGGAAAAGCGCGAGATAGGTGCGCCGCCGCCGCCAGAGGAACTTCACGAGAGCGCTCACCGGAAGCGTCACCTGGCCGCTCTCGGACACCGCGAGCTCCTTGCGCGGAGGTTCCGACATGGTGAGCAGGAGCGCTGCCAGCAGGAGCCCTGGGAGCCCGACCGTGAACAGCGTCGCCTGCCACGGCTGGATGGTGCCGAGGACGGGAACCTCGATCACGCCGATGCGCATGTAGAAGTCGATCAGGAAGCCGCCGACGACGAACGCCAGGCCGCCCCCCACGCGGACGCCGGTCTTGTAGAACGACATGGCGTAGCCGAAGTGGCGCTTGCGGTAGCTGTCGGTGATCAGGGAGTACGCGGGTGGCGCGAGCCCGGCCTCGCCGATGCCGACCGCCATGCGTGCGCCGAAGAGCTGGGCGAGCGACGTGGTCATGCCACATACGGCGGTGGCGAGGCTCCAGAAGGCGACACTCCCGGCCACGAGCACCTTGCGCGACGTGCGGTCTGCGAGCAGGCCCAGGGGCAGGCCGGCGAGGGCATAGGGAATGGCAAACGCAGCGCCCGCGAGCAGGCTGTACTCGAAGTCGGAGATGCCGTAGTGGTCGCGGATCGGACCGACGAGGAGCGACAGGATGTTTCGGTCGAGGAAGGAGAGAACATAGGCGAGGAAGAGCAGGACCAGCCCGTAGTTCGCCACGGAGAGCGACGGATAACTCTCGCGAGGCGCCGCGCGCGGCGCGGTCGCTGTCTCTTGCGGGGTGGTCAACGGTCTCGAGACCTCCAGCGTTCTCTTCGGGGAAACCGGTGGCGATGATACGCCCTGGGTTTTGCGTCACAATTCGGACGACGCGCCCGACCGCTCCCCCCTCATGTCGCGAAACCTGGAGGCAACATGCTCCCGACGACCCTCGAGTCCCTCGTTCGCACCGCGTTTCTCGCCGTCGCCGCTCTCGTTCTGGCTGTCCCTCCCTCGTGGAGCGCGAACCCCGAGTTCGAGGGCACGTGGAAGATGGACCGGCTGCGCAGCGATCCCATGAATCAACAAGGCCTCATGGTCGACAACTCGTACACGCTCGCGCTCGACGGAGAAGACCTCAAGGCCAAACGCACCTTTTTCCGGCAGGGCCAGGCGCAGAGCATCGACTGGGTCTTCTACACCGACGGCAAACCCTACGAGATCCCCGGCATGCTGGCGCCCCGAAAGGCCCGCGTGAAGTGGAAGAAGAACAAGCTCTCCGTGTCGTACACGATGACCCGCGAGACGCCGCGCGGCGGCTTCGACCTCGACGTCGTCGAGACCTGGCAGATCAACAAGGTCGGAGAGCTCGAGATCCGCTACTCGACGCGCGTCGGCGAGCGCAACCGCACGCGCAAGGAGATCTACGTTCGCCAGAAGGACGGCTGACTCGAGCTGCCACGGAGCCCGCTAGAAGTGCAGCTGACGCTCGTCGGCACCCTCCGCGAAACGCGAGAGCCGGAGCGAGTGCAGGTCGACCGACGTCTCCTTCCCGAGCGCCAGCTCGGCCGCGAGGAGGCCACCCGCCGGGCCCAGCATGAAGCCGTGACCGCTGAAGCCGGTGGCGACCACGAGACCGGGGACCTCGACGGGGCGGTCGATCACGGGCACGGCGTCGGGCGTGTAGTCGATGTACCCCGCCCAGCGGCGACTCTCCGTGGCGGCGTGGGCTGGCCGGTAGATCTTGCGGAAGCGTGCCTGGGCCTGCGCCACACTCGTGGGGTCTGGTGGCGGCTCCTCGGCACGGACGCGGGACCAGATCGCCTTGGACCCTCCGCGGAGCGCCGCAGCCGCGTCGCGGAGAGCCTCGCGACCGAAGCCGAGGTGGACCTCCTCGCGGCGACTGGTGTCGAGCTCGCTGCCGCGGAACAGGGCCCGGAAGCGCAACGTCTCGAGGTCTGCCGGGACGCGCCCGCCGCCTCCCGCGAGGATGAAGCTGCCTTCGTGATCGGGGCGCATGGCGAGGTGGCGCGCCCAGACGATGCGCCGAGTGGTGACCGGCATCGGCGCGGTGGCCGAGACCGTCGCATGGATCCGTCGCTGCGGGAGGTGCACTCCCAGGGGCCAGAGGAGTCGACTCGACCAGGCGCCGGCGGCAACGACGACCGTGGAGGTCTCGATGCGGCCGGTTTCTGTCTGCAGCGCCGTGATGCGGCGCCCCGAGCGCTCGAAGGAGCGCACGGCGCAGCCCGTGTGGATGCGCGCGCCCTCTCGCTCCGCAGCGCTGGCGATGGCCGGCGCTGCGCGATGCGGGTCGGCGCCGCCGTCGAGAGGACTGAAGATTCCTCCGACGTGTTCATCGTCGAGGCCGGGGAAGAGGTTGTCCGCGTCCTGGCGCCCCACGACCTCGGTGTCGAGGTCGAGGTTGCGGGCTGCGCGGCTCCACTCCTCGAAGACCTTCATCTCCTCCCGCGAGTAGCCGAGGTGGAGGTTGCCCTCGGACGCCCATCCGATGGAGGCACCGGTCTCCTCCTCGAGCGTCGACCAGAGGCGACGCGACAGCTGCGCCATGGGGAGCTCGCGCAGGTCGCGCCCGACCTGGCGGACCCAGCCCCAGTTGCGGCTCGACTGCTCGAAGGCGACCTCACCCTTGTCGAGCAGGATCACCTCTGCGCCGGCCCGGGCGAGGTGCCACGCGGCCGAACAGCCGACGATGCCGGCGCCGACGACGACCACGTCGGCGCGGGTCCTGTGCTGGGCGGGGGTCTCCGTCATCGGCAGAGGGGATTGCTGAGCGTCATGGCTCATTGTAGGTCGTGGAGACCCAGCGGACGGGCGGTCGTCGCGCCAGACGACCCCACTCGGGAGGGCCACCCCTGGAGCTTCATGGCGACTCCGATGTCATCGCAGAAAGATTGACTATTGCGTGAGTGATCACGGATTGATACTGTTTTCTGCATGGCAAGTGCAACCAAAGCCGAGCAGCAGATCGTGGACGCGCTGCTCGCTGCTGCGTCGCGTGTCGAGCGAAGCCTCGACCTCGGCCTCTCGTTGATCCACGGCCTTTCGCTCAGCGAATACTCGATCCTGCGGGCGCTCCTCGAGGAGCACGGTCGCTCGGCTACCCGTGTGCGTCTCGCCGAGCTCGTCGGGCTCACCCCCTCGGGTGTCACCCGGGCCCTTCGTCCCATGGAGAAGCTCGGCTACGTGACGACCGAGCGCGACGCGCGGGACGCACGACGGTCACTCGCCACGCTCACGAAAGCGGGTGCGAAGCTCGCGCAGAACGCTGCCAAGATCGTCGGGCAGACGGTCGCAGAGCTGGAGCCGCTCCGCGAGCTCGACGCCGAGGAGAAGGCGCGCACCTTGGCCTTTCTCGAGCGCCTCGGCCGAGGCTGAAGCGATGCCCAGCCTGAACGAGGGGGCGTTGGCGCCGGTGTCCGACGAGGTGGTCGTGCGCAACCTCGAGGTGGAGGGCGAGATCCCGCGCGAGCTCTGCGGAATCCTCGCGCGCAATGGCCCGAACCCGTTCACGGGGCGCTTCGAAGGGGAGGGCATGCTGCACTGGTGGGGTGGTCCCGCGATGCTGCACGGAGTGGCCTTCGATGAAGGTCGTGCGCTCTGGTACCGCAACCGCTGGGTCGAGACGCCTGCCCGGAGGCAATTCACGACGGGCGAGGGCGCCCGGCGTGACGCACCCCAGAACCCGAACGTGAACGTCGTCTTCCATGGCGGTGAGATCCTGGCCCTGGGTGAAGGTGGGCTGCCGTATGTCGTGTCGCACCGTCTGGAGACTCGAGGGCTCGCGCATCTGGCGAACGCCCTTCCCGGTGGCATGACCGCCCACCCCAAGCTCGACCCGGCGACGGGTGAGCTGGTGTTTTTTCAGGCCTCCTGGCAGCCGCCCTTCCTCCACTACGGCGTCGTGGGCGCTGGGGGAGAGGTGACGGTCCTCCAATCGATCGATCTTCCGCGGCCGGTCATGATGCACGACTTCGCGATCACGGAGCACTACAGCCTGCTCCTCGATCTGCAGGTGGGCTTCGACTTCGCGATGCTCGAGCACGGGGCCGCCATGCCTCTGCGCTGGCTCGGCGACAAAGGCAGTCGTATCGGTGTCCTTCCACGCGGCGGCGGAGACGTCCTGTGGCTCGAGGGAGCCCTGCTTCATCCAGCACGTCGTCAACGCGTGGGAGGAGGGACGCACGGTGGTCCTCGAAGCGGTGCGCTATCCGGAGTTCCTGCGCTTCGACGAAGCGTCGGGGAGCCATGCTCCCAACCCGCTGGGCGTCCTGTGGCGCTACGAGCTCGACCTCGACCGCGGCAGCGTGCGCGAGACCCAGGTGGAGGAGCGCTTCCTCGAGCTGCCCCGTTTCGACGAGCGCCGGACGGGCCAGAGCACGCGCTTCGTCTACGCCGTGGAGCAGCCCACCGACGAGGAGATGCGCGGCGTCCTCCGACTCGACCGGCACAGCGGCCAGGTGGAGCGTCACGAGATTCCGCCAGGAGACCAGAACAGCGAGCCGATCTTCGTGCCGCGCGCGGCGGGCGCCGACGAGAGCGACGGCTGGGTGCTCGCGTGCGTCTACCGTAGCGCGACGGACACGAGCGACGTGGTCGTGCTCGACGCGGGAAACGTCGCTGGTCCACCGCAGGCCACGGTCCGTCTGCCGCGGCGCATTCCCGCCGGCTTCCACGGCGCGTGGCTCGAGGGCTTCGAGATCGGGGCGTAGGCGCTAGTCGCTGCGCAGACGCGCGGCGGGGTCGGGCGCGCTGGACCGCCAGGCGGGCGCGAGGCTGGCCACGAGGCCCAGGCCCACGAGGGTGGCGAACACGGTGAGCAGCACCCGCGGCTGGAGACCGGCTGCCTCGTGCACCATCGCCTCCATGGCAAACGCCATCGGTGTGGCCGCCAGGATTCCCAGTACGCAGCCCACGAGAGCAAGAACGAAGCTGCGTCGCATGACCAGCCCCGCCAGCTGGCGTGGCTCCGCTCCGAGTGCGAGCCGGATCGCCATTTCGTGGGCCCGCCTCATGGCCGCGTGCCGGGTGATGCCGTACACGCCGACTCCGGCGATGAGCAGGGTCATCACGGAGATCGCGGAGAAGACGCGGTTCCAGAAGTGGTGTGCGAAGAAGAAGTGGTCGAGCACCTCACGCATGGGCCTCATCGCGACCAGCGGCAGCGTCGGGTCGAGCTCCTGCAGCACGCGGCGAGCGTCACCGGCGACGCTGCCCGGGGGAGCGGAGGTGGCGACCACCACGGTGGGGAACCGTGGCGGCCCGCTGAAATTCGAGGGAGTCGAGGTTCCGCCCAAAGGCAGGTAGATCCTGTGGCGGGGCATGCTGCCCACCCCGGGGATCATCTGGCCGGGCTCGATGTCGCCCACGGTGCCCACCACACGAAGCTCGGTGGAGTTGCCCTCCGTGCCGGCGCGCAGCGTACGTCCGACGGCGTCCTGGCCCGGCCAGAGAGCCTCGGCCGCTGACACGCTGAGAAGGGCGATGTCGGCGCCGCCCTGGACCTCACTCTGCGTGAAGCGCCTCCCCGAGACGACCGGCACGCCAAAGGCGTCGAAGAAGCCCCGGTCGACCATGTGGTGGGCCGCCTGGGGCGCCTCCTCGTCACGCAGCTCGGTGCCCACCGCCTGCAGCGGCGTGATCGCGGGGGACAAGACCTGGAGGTAGGGGAGGACATTCACCGTGCCGGCGCCGGTCGTGGACGGCAGTGCCTCGAGGCTCCGTGTGGCGTCCTGAATCAGCTGCGCGCGGGCAGTCGCGTCTTCGAACTGCGGACCGTCGAGCGGCAGCTGGAAGGTGAGCACCGTGTCGGCCGCGAAACCTCGGTTCGTGTCGCGGAGGTTCTGGAAGCTCAGCACCATCAGCAGACCCTGCACGAGGATGACGAGGGCGACGGCGTACTCTCCCACCACGAGAGCCCCTTCCAGCCGTCGCTTGCCCGCCGACGTGCCCGCCCCGCCGGACGACAGGCTCCCGGTCAGACCCAGGCGCGAAGCGCGGAGTGCCGGTAGCACGCCGATGGCGACACCCGCGAGGAGGGTCACGCCGACGATGTAGGCGAGGCCGCGGATGTCGAGGCTGAGGTCGAACCAGAACGGGATCGGCGTGAGCACGACCGACTTGATGATGGCCTCGCTACGCCATGCGACGGCCGCTCCGATGGCTCCGCCGGCGAGGGCCAGGATGCAGGACTCGAGCAGGACCTGCCGCACGATGCGCCGGCGGCCGGCGCCGAGGGCTTGTCGCAGCGCCCACTCGCCCCTGCGCGCGGTCGCCTGCGCGAGCACGATGCTCGTGACGTTGGCGCAGATCACGAGCAGAAGGCCCACGAACAGCACCAGCTGAGCCGCACCGGCTATGGCACCGGTTGCCCCCAGGGGTAGCCAGGCCTCCCGGAGCACGTAGGTCTCCGCGCCCGAGTCGGCATTGGTCTCGGGATGAAGAGCCGCGAGCTCTGCGGCGATGCCCTCCAGGGAGGAGCGGGCCTGCGCCACGGTCACCTCGTCGCGGAGGCGGGCGATGACCAGGAGGTGATTGTCGGCGCGATCCGTCGCGTCGGGCTCGAGCCGGAGCGGGGTCCACAGGCGCGCGAAGTTGGGGAAGGCGAACCCCTGGGGCATCACTCCGACGACCTCGTGAGGGACCCGGCCGATGCGCACCGTCTTGCCCAGAATGGCCGGATCTCGGGCGTAGCGCTCCACCCACAGATCGTGGCTCAGCAGCGCAGTCCTGGGGCCGTCCACTCGATCTTCGGCCGGCGCGAGGTTGCGTCCGAGGGCCGGCTCGACCCCGAGGAGAGGAAAAAGCTCGGCGGAGACCGCCGCCCCGAGCACGCGGGCCGGCTCCGACCCCTCGATGAGGTCGTAGTTGCGGTCGGCGTAGGCACCAACACTCAGAAAGGCGGTCGACCGCTCCGTCCAGTCGCGGAGATTGAGAGGGGACACGGCGAGGCGGCTCTCCCCGAGCGACGGACGTGACTGGTGCAGCATCACGAGGCGATCCGGATCTGCGAACGGCAGCGGCCGGAAGGCGCTCGTGTAGACGCTCGTGAAGAAGAAGCCGTTGGCCGCGATGCCCAGGGCGAGGGTGACCACGATGAGGGTGCTCATCGCCGGGGCGCCGCGCAGTGTGCGGAGCGCTTGGCGGATTTCCTGGACGAGATGCATGCGTCCCACGTCCTCCGGTTGGCCTGAGGTTTCGTGTGGATTCGACGCGCCGCGCGCGGCTTTGGTTCCGTGAAGCCGGTTTCGCTTCCGGCTCGTCAGGCTAGGGGAGCGGCTTCCAGAACCACTCTCCGGCCTTCTCCATCTTTCCGTCCACCTTGCGGCGCGCGATGTTGTGGATGCCGCCATCGGGCGTCGCTTCGATGGAGAAGCTCCCCGACTCGTCCGCAAACACGATGCGGCCCTCCTTCAGCTCGGCGAGAGGGCGGAACTTCCACTTGTCGAGGCCTTCGCGGGTGTTCGCAGTGAACAGTCCGTACACGCCGTCGTCGTTGCGCATGATGCGGAAGTACTCGATGAAGCCACCGCCCAGGTTTGCGGCCACGGCGCCAGAGACGACGCCACCCGCGGGTCCGGTCCATGTTTCGTAGGCGATCGATCCGTCCTCGCGCTCGATGTGCCGCGTTCCGGCGAGCCAGGTGAGGCTGGCGATGTCCGGATCGCCGGTCTCGTCGTCGTTGGCGGCAAGGCCGGGCGGAGCGGCGAGGAGCAGGGCAACGGCGCAGCTCTGGAGGATTCTCTTCATCGGGGCCTCCCTCGGAAGATTCTCGGCAAGTGGACTCGAGTCCAACCTAGCACGGGCTCGACTGCAACCTCAGCGGACCGACTCCGTACTCCATGTTTGTTCCTCTTTGTCAAAGAAATATGAAAGGCATCTTCCTCGGAGAGTTCGAGCAGCTGGTCCTGCTCGCCATCCTGCGCCTCGACGGTGAGGGCTACGGCGTCTCCGTGCGTCAGGACATCGAAGAGCGTACGGGCAGGTCCGTCGGGCTCGGGTCGGTGTACGCAACGCTCGACCGACTCTCCCGCAAGGGTCTCGTGGTGCACGAGATCGCTGCGCCGACCCCGGTTCGCGGCGGGCGCGCGAAGAAGCTCTTTCGCATCACGCCCCCCGGTCGCTCCGCGCTGGCCCGCAGCCGCAAGATGTTCGACCAGATGGCCCAGGGCCTCACCCTCGGGGCGGACGAGGCCTAGCGTGGAGAGCTCCGGCCACAGCCCCTCCCTTCTCCGCCGCGGTCTCGAGCGGTGCCTCGAGCTCCTGCTGCCCGCCGACCACGCGGATGCCGTCCTCGGCGACCTCCAGGAAGAGCTCGAGCAGCAGCGTCGACTTCGCGGCTCCCGGTCCGCACGCCTCCACTATGCGCGACAGGTGGCGAACCTCTTGAGAGCTCTACCTCTGTGGCATCTTCGCCGGCTGCTCGAAGGCACCCGACCCCATCCACCACCAGGAGAACTCAGCATGACGGGCCTTCTCTCGGATCTTCGCTTTGGCATACGACAGCTCCTGCGCAACCGCGGGTTCGCGCTGACCAGTCTGCTCGTGCTCGCGGTCGGGATCGGAGCCAACGTGGTGATGTTCAGCCTCGCCAACACGCTGCTTCTCCGCCCTCCGCAAGGAGTCGCCGCGCCGGAAGAGCTCTTCCAGGTCACGTCGCGCTGGAACCCGCAGAGCAGCTTCGAGCTGTCGATGGGTTACCCGGACTACCTCGATCTCGAGAAGGCGCTGCGCGGTGAGGCCAACCTGGCCGCGCACGACTCGACTCCACTTGGTGTGCGCGTCGGCTCGGTGACCGAGAGGACGCGAGGCTCCGTGGTGTCGCCCAACTACTTCGATGTCCTCGGCATTCAGCCTTGGCGAGGCCGGCTCCTCGGTGAAGCCGATCACGAGGTCGGCGCGGCTCAGCCGTCGGTGGTGATCAGCCACGGACTCTGGAGGCGTCGCTTTCCGGAGGGGCGGGACGCCGTCGGCGCGCAGCTGACCGTCAACGGACACCCGTTCACCGTGGTCGGAATCACACCGCCCGGTTTCGTCGGCGCTGTTCACCTGCAGCGCAGCGAGCTTTGGCTGTCCATGTCCCAGCTGCCGATCGCTGTCCCCACGAACGCGTCCCTCCTCACGAGTCGTCGGTCCACCTGGATGAGGGCTTTTGGCCGCCTGTCCGAGGGCGCCTCGCTCGAGGAGATCGTGGCCCGCACCCAGACCGTCTCCGCGGGCCTTGCCGAGACGTTTCCCGAGACGCATGCGACCCGTGAGCTGGCGATCTCTCCCGGGCTCGGCTTCGGCCCCAACGACGGCCGCACCGCCCGTCTGCTCAGCGCCGTGCTTCTCGGCGTGACGTCGCTGGTGCTCTTCATCGCGTGTGCCAACGTCGCGAACCTGGTTCTGGCGCGGGCGAGCCGCCGCCAGGGCGAGGTGGCGGTGCGCCGGGCGCTCGGAGCCACGCAGTCGAGGGTGCTCCGTCTCCTCCTCTCGGAGAGCTTCGTGCTTTCGACGATCGCCGCCCTCGCGGGCGTCCTGTTGGCCTTCGTCGGGAAGGACCTCCTCTTTCTCCTCATGCCGACGGCCGCACAAGAGAGCGGAATGGCGATCGCCATCGACCATCGAGTCCTCCTGTTTGCCCTGGCGCTGGCGGGCCTGAGCGCCTTGGTGTTCGGGACGGTCCCGGCACTCGCCACGCGGCGGTCCGGGCTCGCGATGCAGATCCGTGGGAGCTCGTCCGGGCGAGCGCGGGTCGGTCTGCGCAGCGGCCTCGTCGTGGCGCAGCTGGCCCTTTCGGTCGTGCTGCTCATGGCGGCTGGTCTCCTCCTCGAGACGATGCGCCGCCTGCAGAACGTGGAGCCGGGGTTCGAGAAGGAGCGGGTTCTGGTGGCCTCCGTCGACCCGGAGCTCCAAGCCTACGACGACGAGAAGAAGCAGGTCTTCTATACACGCCTCGTCGAGGAGCTCGAGGCCCTCCCGGGCGTCGCCCGGGCCTCCCTCGCAGGCACCGTGCCGCTTTCGGGCTCTTCGGAGTCGCTGGGTGGTCTCCAGATCGAAGGCGTCGACCCTCCGGAGGGGCGCTCCGGGTGGTCGATGCGGGTCAACTTCGTCGCTCCGGGCTACTTCGAGGCCTTGGGGATTCCCCGTCTCGAAGGACGCGTCTTCGACACCTCCGACGTTGCGGGCTCGGAACGCGTGGTCGTTGTGAATGACGAGTTTCGGCGGAGGTTTGGCGGGGCAGCCGAGCAGGGACGGTCGATCCGCTTCCCGCGTCGCGGCCAGGAACCGCGGCCGGCGCAGGTGGTCGGCGTCGTGGGTGACGTGCACTACGGCTCGCTCGCCCAGCAGGCGGAACCGGTGCTCTACCTGCCTCTCGCCCAGAACATGCGGGGGCAGATGTCCATCGTGGTGCGCACGATCTCGGATCCTGCCTCGAGCACTCGCCTGGTGCGCGATGTCGTGCGCGGGCTCGACGCCGACCTGCCGGTGTTTGGTACGGCGCCCCTGGCCCAGATCGCCGCGTCGTCGCTGTGGCAGGAGCGCCTCATCGGGACACTCCTCAGCCTGTTTGGTGGCCTCGCACTCGTGCTGGCCGCCGTGGGGCTGTACGGCGTCGTGGCCTACATCGTCAGTGAGCGGCGCCGCGAGATCGGCATCCGGATCGCCATCGGCGCGAGCGGTTCCGAAGTCGTCGGCCAGTTCCTGCGGTCGTCGCTGACCCTCGTGGTGGTGGCCCTCGGGCTCGGTCTCGCGGGGGCACTTGCGTTCGGGCAGGCGCTTTCGAGCGTGCTGCACGACGTGCGGGCGCTCGAGCCCGCCGTGATGCTCGCGGTTGGCCTGCTGCTTTTTGCCGTCGCCGGAGTGGCGACGCTCCTGCCGGCCCGCGCGGCGGCAAGGGTCGACCCCGTGGACGCCCTGCGCGCCGACGGCTGAGCACCGGCTGCACTCGAGCGCGCTTGCCGGCCGCAGAGCGGGGCGTTCTCGAAGGCGTGCGGGTCGCCTGCTTTGGGACGAGCCGCGCCTTCGTGAAGCCCAGGTGCCGCTACAGTTGGCGGGAAGCGACCTCCGGGCAACCCAGAAAGGACCTCCTCGATGGCTTGCAGAGGCATCGCCGTGCTCGGCCTGCTCCTGCCGCTCCCCCTCCTCGGGCAAGCGAGCGCTCCAGATCCGTCTGCTGCGCCCAGGGGCGAGACGCGGGCCACCGTCGTCGAGATGCTGGCCAACCTCGCGGAGCGCGGGGAGGCGTTCACCAACAGCGACCGCCTCGCCGAGAAGATCGAGCGTCAGATGGAGGCTGCCCAGGAGCCTCAGCAGCGCGTCTCGCTGGCGTTCGCCTGGGGCAAGGAGCTGCTGCACGCGGGCCAGACCGAGAAGGCGATCGAGGTCTTCCTGAGCCTCCGTGCGTTCTTCGAAGAGCCTCGCGTGAACGCGCACCCGGCGCTGATGCGTCAGATCGGCGAGCAGCTCGCCATTGCGTACCTCCGCCTCGGAGAGCAGGAGAACTGCCTGGCGATGCACGATCCGCGCTCGTGCATCGTGCCGCTCGACCGTGAGGCGTGGCATCAGGCCCAGCGCGGTGCGCGGTCGGCACAAAAGGAGCTGACCCAGCTGCTCGAGACGGAGAAAGACCTGGGCCACCGGTGGCTCTACAACCTCGCGGCCATGGCCCTGGGCGAGTACCCGGATCAGGTGCCGGCAGCGCTCGTCATCCCGGAGAGTGTCTTCGAGTCCGAGGGAGAGCTGGCCCGCTTCGAAGACAAGGCACCGATGCTCGGAGTGGACGTGGTCGGAACCGCCGGCGGCGTCGTGATGGAGGACTTCGACGGCGACGGTCTGCTCGATCTCATGGTGTCGGCGTGGGGGCTCCGGGAGCAGCTGCGGCTGTTCATCAACCGCGGCGCAAAGGGCTTCGAGGAGACGACCACCGCCGCAGGCCTCGAGGGACAGTTTGGTGGGCTCCACCTGATCCACGCCGACTACGACAACGACGGCGATCGCGACGTTTTCGTGCTGCGCGGGGCGTGGATGGGAACCGTAGGACGACACCCCAACTCGCTGCTGCAGAACCAGGGGGACGGCACCTTCGTCGACCGGACCCGCGAGGCGGGGCTCCTCAGCTTCCATCCGACCCAGACGGCGGTGTGGGTCGACTTCGACCGCGACGGTCTGCTCGATCTCTTCATCGGCAACGAGAGCGACCGCCTGAACACGAGCCCGTGCGAGCTCTACCGCAACCTCGGCGACGGCACCTTCGAGAACGTGGCCAGCAAGGTCGGGCTGGACGTGGTCGGGCTCGTCAAAGGAGCTGCCTGGGGAGACGTGGACGGCGACGGTCTGCTCGACCTCTTCCTCTCCCGCTTCGATCAGCCGAACCAGCTCTGGCGCCAGGTGTCCACCGAAGAGGGCTTGCGCTTTGCGGAGGTCGCGGAGACTGCCGGCGTGACGCGCCCGATCAAGAGCTTCCCGACCTGGTTCTGGGACGTCGACCACGACGGCGATCTCGACCTTCTCGTGGCGACCTTCATGGGCTTCGGCGCGAGCTCGCTCGGCGTGGCAACCGCGGACTTCCTCGGCCACGAGATCCCGACGGAGACCACGCGCCTGTTCCTGAACCGAGGCGACGGTACCTTCGAGGACGCGAGCGAACGGGCGG
Organism: Candidatus Multivoraceae bacterium; assembly: GCA_965223385.1. Taxonomy (GTDB): domain Bacteria; phylum Acidobacteriota; class Thermoanaerobaculia; order Multivoradales; family Multivoraceae; genus JBCCLJ01. The sequence goes on from CBDCWR010000006.1 coordinate 907,884, forward strand.
GTCTCGATGTCCTTCTGCTGGCGATGGGGGCGGGGTTCGGCGACCTCGACAACGACGGCTACTTCGACACGTACTTCGGCACCGGCGAGCCGAACCTGATGAGCCTGGTGCCGAATCGGATGTTCCGGAACGAGCGCGGGCAGCGCTTCCAGGACGTGACGACCGCGGGCGGGTTCGGGCACGTCCAGAAGGGACACGGCATCGCGTTCGGCGACGTGGACCACGACGGCGATCAGGACGTCTACGCCGTGCTCGGGGGCTCCCTCTCGGGCGACACGTACCACAACGCCCTCTTCGTGAACCCGGGCACAGCCGCGGCGTGGGTGTCCCTCGAGCTGCAGGGGACCCGCAGCAATCGCGACGCCGTGGGAGCACGTGTGGAGGTGGTGACGCGCGGCTCCGACGGTGCCCAGTCGTCCTACTTCCACACGGTTGGCCTGGGCTCGAGCTTTGGCTCGAGCAGCCTGCGACTCGAGATCGGACTGGGGGACGCGGTGGGGATCGAGCGCGCGGAGATCGTGTGGCCCCGAGGCGACGCCCGGCAGGTGGTCGAGGGGCTCGAGCTACGGCGGTTCTACCGGGTCCGCGAGGGCCAGTCCGAGCCCGAGGCTCTCGACCGGCCGCCGATCGTCTGGAGCGTGGCGCGCCCGGCCGGGCACTCCCACTAGCCGACCGCCGGGGCGGTCAGGGAAGTGAGCGGAGCTGTCGGAGGGCCATCCAGCCGACGAGGCCGACGAGCAGGAGCGCCCGCACGCCGCTCGGCCCCGGCACCGGGTAGAGCGCTGCCCCCGAATTGAAACCGAAGTCCACCGTGAGGTTGCTGTCGGCGTCCGCGACGCCGGCGCCCGGGTTGCCGGCCTCGCCCACGGGCTCCATGCCGAGGCTCAGCACGATGGGATTGCTGAACACTCCCTGCGTGAGCGGGTCCGAGCCGTCGACGCCATTGTCGTTGAGGTCACCGTTGTTGTTCGGATCGTTCTCCTGGAGCGCTCCGGTACTCGAGATGAGGCCGTCGAGCGCACCCCCCGACGTGAAGCTGGTGGGCAGGATCTGCACGAGATAGGTGCCGGGGGTGTTCACCAGGAAGAGGTAGTTGCCGCTCGTGTCGGTGGTCTGCGTGTCGGAGCCCACGACGACCGTGGGCGGCAGCGGGTTGCCCGAACCGTCCAGGATGCGGAGCTGGACAGCGGCGAGCGGCGCCTCGCCCGGGTCCTGCACGCCGTCGTTGTCGTCGTCGAGCCAGACGACGTTTCCGATCGAGAGGATCGTGGGCGGAGCAGTCGGCACGACGGTGACGCTCGCGAAGTCGTGGTCGTCTTCGTCTTCGCCCGCCACCGTGCCGTCTTCACCGACCTGATCGTCTTCCAGAGCCGGGGCCATCTCACCCTGCGTGTTTCCGGAGATCGCGTCAGGCGTGGAGTCGATGTCGGCGACAGCTCCACCGGTGCCGTCGAGGGCCGCGGAGATCTCGGCGAAGTTGAGCGCCGTTCCGAGCGCGGCCGCATTGGTGACCCGGAGCAGGATGTCGACCTGGGTCATGCCGCCGGCGAGGAGGGTTCCGCCGAGGGTGACGGTCGCCGTCGTGGCGCCGCTCATCGCCCAGTTGGGCTCGAGCGGCGAGAGTACGAAGCCTGCCGGGATCGTGTCGGTGAGTACGATGCCGCTGGCATCGACGCCACCCTGGTTGAACACCGTCACCGTGAAGCGCACGTCGTCGCCGTCCGCCACGGTGCTCGACTGGCCGGTGGCGAGCTGCTTGCGCAGCGCCAGGTCGAACATGGCTGGGGGAGCCGGCAGCACGAAGCCGAAGTCGATGGTGAGATCGGAGTCGGGGTCGTCGGCGAAGCCGGAGCCCTGGTTGGGTGCCCCCTCGGTGAGCGGCTCGACGTCGTGGGCGAGATCGATCAGGCCGCTCGCGATGCCGGTGGTCGATGGCGTGCCGGAGTCGATGCCGTGGTCGAGGTTGTTCTCGCCTGCCAACCCCGTGGGCGAGGTCGAGCCGGTGGAGGAGAGGTAGCCGTCGAGCGGCCCTCCTCCCAGGAAGTTGGAGGCGTCCACCACCACCTGGTAGTCGGCGGCGAGGAGGGAGTCGAAGAGGTACTGGCCCGCGGCGTTGGTGGTTGCCGTCGCCGGCTGCACACCGACGGTCACCGGATCCGCGTCGACCGGACTCCCCAGGTCGTCGAGGAGGCTCAGCGTGATCCCGGCGGGCGCGGCTGCGTCGCCAGCACCAAAGACGCCGTCGCCGTCGTTGTCGAGGAAGACGTAGTCCCCGAGGCTGAGCGGGCAAGGAACCACGATGGTCTTGGCCGTGGCGTTCGGCGTGGGCAGGGTGCGCAGCCGGGTCCCGCTGACGGGGTCGATGACCGAGATCAGGTCGTTGGGGACTCGCTCGACGACGTAGAGCAGCCCCTGGGGACCGAGGTTCACCGACGTCGGGTTCGAGGTGCCACCCCCGGCGAGGTCGAAGGTGGTCGTGACCGTTCCGGTGGCGGGATCGAGGGCATAGACGCCGTCGCGCGCGGCGATCTGCAGCATGCCGGCGCGGTCGAACGCCAGGTCGCGCGGGCCAAGCACCGGGAACGGATAGGTCTGGATGTGGGCGCCGGTGGTGCCGTCGTAGCGCCGGATGCTGAAACCACCTCGTGCGAACGTGAGCCAGAGGTCTCCGCCGGGGCCGAAGACGATGCCGTTGCGCGGGTTCCCCGCACCGTTCGGGTCCCCTGGAGCGGCGTCGATGAAGACCCCGATGAACGCCCCCGTCGAGTCGAAGCGCAGGACCTGGTCGGTGTTGTTGCTGACGACGAGCAGGTCGCCGTTCGGCATGAACGCCAAGCCGTCGGCTCCGGAGAGCCCGCCGGTGCCGCCCGCGATGAAGAGCCCCAGGGCTGCACCTGACTGATCGAAGCGATACACGGCACTCTGGGCGAGCGACGAGACGTACAGCAGGCCGTCCGGTCCGACGGCGACGTCGTGTGCATCGGTCATCGCGCTCGGGCCGAAGCCGCCCTGGACGGTGAGCGCCGGGAAGTCGAGGATCAGCGGGCTGCTCCCGACGTAGAAGACGCTGCCCGAAGTGCACGACTGGGCGGCAAGGGGTGGAGCCGTGAGGCCCATTCCTCCGAGCATGAGCCCGATGGCCGCAAGGCTGCGGAGCGCGCGCCGCAGGTGCGTCGGCCGCAGCATGGCGCGGACGCAGCCGCACGAACGGGGGATGGAGGAGGTCACCAGAGGGGGCGCGAGGAGCGGAGAAGAAGAGAAGAACAGGCCGGGCTGGAGAAGGCCTTGGGCCTATGCAAAACAGTCTACCTTGGGCGCGCGCCCCGGAGGAAGGGCGCCTCCTTCAGCTCTTGCCCGCGAGCGGCACCACGGTCTCCCCGAACTCGGCCAGCCGGTCGAGTCCGTCGGGTCCGGCGAAGAAGAACGCCGGCACCATGATGCGGTCGACGCCCAGCTTTGCCATCTGCTCGACACCCGCGACCGGGTCGGCCATCTGGGCGCCGAAGATCGTGTGCACCGCCAGGCTCTTCGGGTCGCGGCCAGCGTCCTCGGCCGCCTGCCGCACTCTCGCCAGCAGCGCGCTGAGACGGTCGAAATCGCCCTCGCCGGGGAAATAGCCGTCGGCGAGGCGAACGGCTCGCCGGACGGCGGCGTCCGAATCGCCGCCCACGAGGATCGGGATGTTGCCGTTGGTCGGCCGCGGGCTGCAGGTGACCTTCGGGAAGTCGACGAACTCGCCGTGGAACTCGGCATGAGGCCCGGCCCACAGCGCGCGCATCGCTTCGATGTACTCGTCGTTGCGCGCGCCGCGGCGCTCCCAGGGGACTCCCAGAGCCTCGAACTCCTCCTTGAGCCAGCCCACGCCGAGGCCGAGCTCGACCCGACCTCCCGTGAGGTGGTCGAGTGTGGCCAGCTCCTTCGCCAGCACGAGCGGATTGCGCTGCGGCACGATCAGGATGCACGTGCCGAGCTGGAGCGTCGGCGCGGCCGCGGCGACGTAGGCGAGCCAGATGAGCGGATCGGGAATGGGCGTGTCCGACTCGGCGGGGATCTTGCCGTCGGCGGTGTACGGGTACCTCGACTCGATGCTGTCGGGTAGCACCACGTGCTCGCCTCCCCAGACCGAGTCGAAGCCGAGCGCCTCGGCCCGGCGGCAGAGCTCGAGCGCAGGCACTCCGTCGAAACCGATGCTGCTGGCGAATGCGAGACCGACCTTCATCTGACGCTCCTTCGAGATGATGCGGGCGCACTCGGCGCCGGTGGCCGCATCCTAGTCGGCGAGGTGGCGGTTGGTCACCGCGTGGCGAAGCGGCTCTCTCGCAGCGAGAGCACCTTCCCGGGGAGCTCCTCCGTCACCTGACCGCGCTCGACCACGGCCACGCCCGCCACGAAGACGTGATCGACCCCCTCCGGGTACTGGTGTGGCTCGAAGAACGTCGCCGTGTCGCGCAGCTGCTCGAGATCGAGCACGACGAGGTCGGCGACAAAACCCTCGCGCACCTGACCTCTGTCGGTCAGGCGCAGAACCTGGGCGGGCAGTGACGTGGAGCTGCGCACGGCGGCGGGCACGCTGAGGATGCCTCGGTCCATCGCATAGTGGCGGATCTTGCGCGGGAAGGTGCCGTAGAACCGCGCGTGCACCGGACCGTCCTCCTCCAGCGCGATGCCGGCGTCGCTGGCCGTGATGGTGTACGGCTTGGCGCCGAGGGGCTCGATGTCGATCTCCGACAGGGAGAAGCCGCGGAGCCGCGCGCCACCGGGACGGGTGCGGTCGCCCTCGAGCTGGAGATTGACCGCGGCCTGGAACAGGGCCTCCTGGTTGGGTGGAGCGTCCGACCCGCCGGCCAGCTCGAACAGGGAGCGGCCGACGAGATCCGTGTTGGGGTGCTGCATCACCACGATGCGCTCCGCGCCGCCACGCCGCTCGATCTCGCGTGCGACGTCGCGCGCGATCGCTTCGCGCAGTGCCGGCGTCGCCAGGCGCGCCCCGAGCCTCGCCGCGTAGTCGGGAGGTGTCTCGTCGTCTTCGCCTTCGCTGTCTTCGCCCTCGGGTGCCAGCGCCCAACGGGGGAGAAGGACGGTGTTGCCGTCGCTGCCCGTCGAGTCGTACGGGTACTGGTCGAGCCACACTTCGATGCCCTGCTCGCGCGCGCGCTCGACGCGCTGCACGATGCCGCCTCCCGAGCCCCAGTAGTCGGCGCCACGGATCTTGATGTGCGTGGCAACCGTGGGCACGCCGGTGTCTCGCGCGACCTCGATGACCTCCGCGATGTTCTGGAGCATGGTCGGAGGCCCGGCCGGGTCGCGGCTCGGCACGAACCACATCGGGTCGCTGCCCGACGCCCGCTCGTGCACGATGTACACGCCGCCGGTCTCGGCGAGCACCCCCACGAGGGCCTTCACCTCTGCTGTGTCGCTCCAACGACCGGGCACGTACTCGAGGCCCGCGGAGAGACCGTACGCCCCCTCGCGAACGCCGCGCGCGAGTGCCTCTTTCATGGCTTCCACCTCGGCCGCCGTCGCGGTGCGCTGGGCGTCGTCGCCCAGGGCGGCCGCGCGGATGGTGTTGTGACCCACCATCAGAATTGCGTTTGGACCGTGGCCCTGGTCTTCGAGCTGGCGCCGCTGGGCGGCGATGGAGGCGGGGCTCCGGCCGTCCTGGTTCACGACCACGGTCGTGATTCCCTGGGCCACGAGGTTGTGGGCGGCGCGGCGGAGGGGGTGCTCCGCGCGGAGGCCGTCTTCGTGGCCGCGAGGCCCGTCGGCGTGTGAGTGCATGTCGATGAAGCCGGGGGCCACGACTTTGCCGGAGACGTCGAGCGTTTCCGTTCTCGACCGGCCCGTGAGATCGCCCAGGGCGACGATGCGACCGCCGCGGACACCGACGTCGGCGCGGAACCAGGGATTGCCGGTGCCGTCGAGCACGCGGCCACCTTCGAGCACAAGGTCGAGCGGCGTGGGCTCCTGGCCCGGGGTTGCCGTGGCAGCGAAGAGCAGCGTTGCGAGAACGACGGGCAGCCGGAAGGGTCGTGAGAGAACGTGCATGGCGTCACCCTAGCGAACCACGGTACTGCCCTCTCAACGGCCAGCTTCCGCCTCACGATTGCCACGATCTGCGACGATCATGCGACGGTCTCGCGCGTGCGAGACGTCCACTCCACGCTCTGGGACCTCTGCTCGGCAAAGCCGGACCTTTGCCGAGCGAGGGCGAGGTCGACGACATGTCCAAGCTGAGATGGATCGCGGTGGCTCTCGCGGCGCTCGTCGCTCTCGTGTTCATCGTGGTCCTGCGTGTCATGGAGTTTGGCGGCGCTCCGAGCTCTGAGCCCGGGCCCGTTGCGCAAGAGCAGGCACTGGAGACGGGGCCCGTCGACACTGCGGCGCCTGTGCGCGACGCGGCACCTTCGCCTCGGTCCGACCAAGGCCCCGATGCAGGGACCCGCGGCTTCCTCTACGGCCGCGTGACGCTGAACGACGATTCCGTGGTCGAGGGGCGTCTGCGCTGGGGTGGCAACGAGGAGGCGTTCTGGGGTGACCTCTTCAACGGGATCAAGAGCGAGAACCCGTGGGTCAACTACCTGACGGACGAGCAGCGGATCGAGCGGAGGCCTCTCGAGGTCTTCGGGCGACGACTGGCCGTGCGCGAGGTGGAGATCGACTTCGAGCGTCCGTTCATGTCGCGCTTCGGGGACATGGCGCGCGTCGAGCGCCTGAGCCGTACGCAGCTTGGTGTCACGCTCAAGAGCGGTACGTTCGTGGTGCTCGACCGCATGAAGGTGGACGACCTCAACGACGGCATTCGTGTCTGGGACCGGAGCCGCGGTGTCGTGGACGTGCCCGAGCGCAAGATCCGCCTCGTCGAGTTTCTGCCCGCCGCCCAGATCGAGGAAGCACCGGCGCGGCTGTTTGGCACCGTGCGCACAGGCAGCGGCGACTTCACCGGCTTCGTGCAGTGGAACCGTCGGATGTGCACCGTGCTCGATCCGCTCATCGGCGAGACGACAGACGGTGAGGTCTCGATTCCCTGGGGCAGCATCCGCGCGGTCACGCGCATTTCGCGTGGCACCCTGGGCGTGACCCTCGACGACGGCAGCGAGGTGCGTCTCACGGGAGACCGCGTGGCCGGCCCGCGCCACCGCGGCGTCTTCGTGGACGACCTACGGTACGGCCGCGTCCTGATCGCATGGGGCTCCTTCTCCCGCATCGACTTCGGCCCGGCACCCCACAGTGGCCCCAGCTACGCCGACTTTCCTCCGGGTGGACCGTTGCGGGGATCGGTCACCACGCGCGCAGGTCGTCGCCTCGAGGGGCGGATCGTGTTCGACCTCGACGAGAACGAGACCACCGACACGCTCGATGCCCCGTGGGAGGGCGTGAACTACGTCCTCCCTTTTGGTCTGGTGGCCGAGCTGGCGCTCCCGGACCCGGGATCCGACGACCACCCCGTGCGCGCGACGCTACACAGCGGCGGGACGCTCCTGCTGCATCAGGCGGGCGACCTCGGCGAGGGGAACGCGGGGCTCCTCGTCTTCAGCGGGGATTCGGCACTGCCGGAGTACGTGGCGTGGTCGGAGGTCCGCCGTCATCGCGCTGGGCCGGCCCGAGGCCACCTTCCCATCGCCAGAGCGCGAAGCCTAGTGTCGGTACACTGGCTCCATGCCTTCGTCCGAGCTTCCGCGATTGGACTGCACTGACGGTGGGGGCCGCTGCATCGCTCCCGGGCTCGCACTCGGTGTCGCAGCCCTCTTGGTGGCGGCGCCCGCCGCGCCCTCGCAGGAGGATGGCGCGCCGCGCACCTCGTGGGGTGCGCCCGATCTGCAGGGCATCTGGACCAACGCCACGCTGACACCTCTCGAGCGCCCCGAGGGTGTCGAAGGCGCGCACTACACGGAAGCCGAGGCGGCGCGCCTCGAGACGCAGACCGCCGCCCGCATCGCGGCGCAAGACGGCAAGATCCGCACTCAGGGTGGTGTGGGAGGCTACAACAACGTGTGGCTCGACTACGGGATGAAGGTGGTCCCCGGGCTGCGGACGTCTCTCATCGTCGATCCCGCGGACGGCCGCATTCCATGGGCGCCGGGCAAGGAGGCGGAGTCGGACGCCGAGAGGGCACGCTACGGTGTCGGCCCGTACGACTCGCACGTCGATCTCGACACAGGCGAGCGTTGCCTCTCTGACGGCGCGACCATGGCGCCACTCATGCCCTACAACATGAACTACCGCATCGTCCAGACGCCCGACCACGTGATGATCTGGCAGGAGATGTACCACGAGGCCCGCGTCATTCCGCTCGGCGACGTGCCACGGCTCGAGGTCACCGACAGCTACCAGGGTGCCTGGCTCGGCGAGCCGCGCGGGCGCTGGGAAGGCGACACCCTCGTCATCGAGAGCGTCAACTTCGCGCCCAAGGACGACCTCTACTGGGCCTGGCCGTGGCGCGCTGCGCGGCCCTCTCTGCGCATCGTGGAACGTCTGCGTCGCGTGGACGAGACCACGCTCGACTACGAGTTCACCGTCTCGGATCCGGAGAGCTTCAAGCAACCCTGGACCGCCACGGCTCCCATGACCACCGACCAGGCCTCGCGCGGCGTCACGGCGGGCAAACTGTTCGAGTACGCCTGCCACGAGGGCAACTACTCGCTGCTCAACGTGCTGCGTGGGGCGCGCGCACAGGAAGGGCGAGACCTCTCGCGCTAGGCCTCAGCTTTCGTAGGCCCAGCGACCTCCGATCATGGTGCGCTCGACCTCGATGTCGATCAGGCGCATGGGGTCGACCTCGGTCGGGTCTTCTGCCAGCACGACCAGGTCCGCGAGCTTCCCGGGAGTGAGAGAGCCCTTGAGGTCTTCTTCGTAGGAGGCGTAGGCGCCGTGGAGAGTGCCGACCCGGAGCGCCTCCTCGACGCTGATCTTCTGCGAAGGTCCCCAGGTGTTGCCGTTCATGTCGGTTCGCGTCACCTGCGACTGGAGCGCCATCATGGGCTCGTACGGCCCGGGCGGGTAGTCGGACGTCTGCGTCACGCGAATGCCGGCGTCGAGGAAGCTGCGCACGGCGAACATGTGCTCGAGGCGCGCCGCGCCGTACTCCTTCATCTTCTCGCCGTGGTAGTAGACGTACGTCGAGAAGGGATTGGGGATCGCGCCGAGCGCCGCGATGCGGCGGACGAGGTCGTCGTTGATGACGGTGCAGTGCTCGAGCCGGAAACGCGGATCGGCTCGTGGCGCCTCGCGTTGGAGGCGCTCGAAGATGCGGAGCGCAATGTCGATCCCGACGTCGCCGTTGGCATGGATGGCGAGCTGCCAACCGTTGCGGTGGGCGCGATTCGAGATGTCGAAGAGCTGGTCCTCGGGCATCACGAGAATGCCGAAGTCCTCCGGCCGCCCGACGTAGGGCTCCGAGAGCCGCGCGGTGCGCTCCGAGATCGACCCGTCACAGGTCATCTTGACGGCGCCGACGCGCACGCGCTCGTCGCCCAGGCCCGTGCGGATGCCGGCCTCGATCATGTCGTCGAGAAAGGTGTAGCCGATGTGGCAGTAGACCCGGAGCGAGGGGGCGCCGCTCGAAGCGACCTCCTGATACGCGCGAAGCCAGTTTGGCGAGCCGAAGGCGTCGGTGACCGAGGTGACCCCGGCCTTCGTCATCATCCTGGAGATCAGCTCGACGCCCCGGCGCATGGCTTCGGGTGAGGTCTCCCGCTCCGTGAGTGCGCGAAAAGGCTGGAGCGCCGTCTCCTCGAGCTTGCCGGTGAGCTGGCCTCTCGCATCGCGGTCGTAGTGCCCACCCTCGGGATCGGGAGTCTGCTGGGTGACCCCGGCCACCTCGAGTGCCCGCCGGTTCACGTAGCCGGTGTGCCCGCCGCGGTGAACGACGTAGATGGGGTGCTCGGTCGAAACGCCGTCGAGGTCGTCCAGCGTGAGAGGCCGCCCTTCGGCGGTCTTGGTGTCGTCGTACTTGAAGCCGAGGACCCACTCGCCTGCCGCCTTTTCGGCAGCCGCCTCTCGCAGGGCGTCCTGGATGCTGGGGATCGAGCGCAGGTCGCAGTCGACGTTGAAGAGGTGCTGAAAGCCCGAGCTCCCCGGGTGGGAGTGCGCGTCGATGAAGCCCGGCACGACGGTGCGGCCGCCGAGGTCGATCCTGCGCGTGCTCGAGGTGGCCAGACCGAGAACCTCGTCGTCGGAGCCCACGGCGAAGACGCGGTCGCCGGCGATGGCGATCGCCTCGGCACGAGGAACGTCCGGGTCGATGGTGAAGACGTTGCCGCGATGCAGGATGAGATCAGGTCGGACCTGTTTGGGAGCGACGGCCCAGGCGGCCGCGCCCGCGAAGAGCTCGCGCCGAGAGAGGGCCGCGGCGGGGAGGAGCGTCCGGCTCATGAGGAGGGGATCACCCGCCCCGGGTTCAGGATGTTCTTCGGGTCGAGCGCCGCCTTGAGCGTGCGCATGAGGTCGATCTGCGCGTCACTCCGCGTGATGCCCAGATACGGCTGCTTCTCGATGCCGATGCCGTGCTCGGCGGCTACGGAGCCACCGATGGCCTCGAGCGGCTCGTACACCGCGCGCTCCACCTTGTGGTGCGCCACGTCGCTGCCGTCGCCGACGCCGATCGCAAAGTGGAGGTTGCCGTCGCCGAGGTGGCCGAAGGTGAGGTTGCAGGGCTCGTCCCAGTCGGCCTCGAGCCGGGAGTTGACCTCCGCCACGTAGGCCTCCATCGCCGAGATCGGCAGGCTGACGTCGAAGATGAAGAAGGGGGCGATCTGGCCCATCTGCTCCACGTCGTCGCGCAGATCCCAGAGCCGCTGCCGGTCGCTGGCACCCATGCTCACCACCGAGTCGGCGACGAGGCCCTCGTCCATGAGGTCCAGCACGGTGCTGCGAAAACGTTCGCCGTCACGCTCCGGATCGGTGCCCTGGGCTTCCAGCAGGACGTAGTAGGGGAAGCTCTGCTCGAGGGGCGGCTGCGCCACGGCGGGCGGTGTGGTCACGAGGCGGTAGAAGTTGTTCCACATCACCTCGAAAGCCGAGAGGTCGGCGCCGAGCTCGGCGTGGGCGCGGCGCAGGACCTTCCCCAGACCTTCGAAGCTCTCGACCGCGAGTAGACCGGTGTTTGCCGACGTGGGCTTCGGAACGAGGCGGAGGACGGCTCTGGTGACGAGGCCGAGTGTGCCTTCGGTGCCGATGAAAAGCTGCTTGAGGTCGTAGCCCGCGTTGTTCTTGAGCATCTTCGACAGATCCGAGATGACCGTGCCGTCGGCGAGCACCGCCTCGAGCCCGACCACCTGCTGCCGGGTCATGCCCCAGCGGATGACGTTGTTGCCGCCCGCGTTCGTCGCGATGTTGCCGCCCACGGTGCACTGACCGCGGGAGCCGATGTCGATGCCGTACTTGAGGCCGACGGCATCGGCCGCCTCCTGCACCTGTTGGAGCGTGCACCCGGCCTGGGCCGTGACGGTCTGCCCGACCTCGTCGACCTCTTCGATGGCCGTCATCCGCTCGAGCGACACGACGATCTCGTGCTCCGCTGCCACGGAGCCCTGCACCAGCCCCGTCACTCCGCCATGGGTGACCACCGGCTGGCCCTCGTCGTGGCAGATCTCGAGAACGCGGGACAGCTGCTCGGTGGTCCGCGGGCGGACCAGCGCGGCCGCGGCACATCCGTCGCCGGGGACCCACTCCCACGCAGCGGCCCGGGCGCGCACCGGTTCGCCCACCAGCAGGTCGCCCGCTTCGAGCTGGCCGGAGTCCACCAGCGTCTTCAGGCGCTCGACGGTCGTTTGAGGACTCGAGGACGGTTCTTCGGAAGCTGTGAGCGACATGGATGGTCTCCGGTTCCTGAGCGTGCGCCAACTCTAGCCGCCAAGCGAGCGGCCCCTACCTCCCTCGCTTGGCCGCCTTCTTCTCGCGCTCCTTCTGGTCGGCCACCATCTTGCGCACGTCGGCGCGCAGCTCTTCCGCGTCGTAGACGACGCCGTCTTTGACGGTCCACGTGACCTTGCCGACCCGCGTCGTTTCCCTTGTCTCGTCGTCGAGCTTCATGGCTCCCGTCGCATACAGCACCTTCCAGTTGGCCAGGGGGTCTTCGGGCAGGATGACGAGGTCTGCCTTCTTGCCGCGCTCCACGGTCCCGATGTCGGCGGTGGCGTCCAGGAGCTCGGCGCCGTCGAGGGTGGCGGCGCGCAGCACCTCGAGCGGGTGGAAGCCGGCCTCCTGCAGCAGCTCCAGCTCGCGCACGTAGCCGAAGCCGTAGGTGCTGTAGATGAACCCCGAGTCGCTGCCGGTGGTGACGCGCCCTCCGTGGTTCTTGTAGTCGTCGAGGAACTCCATCCAGCGGGCGTAGTTCTTCTTCCAGGCGATCTCGTCGTGCGTGGTCCAGTAGAACCAGTAGGCACCGTGCGCCGCTCGGTTGGGCTGGAAGAACCTCCACAGGGTGGGCCACGTGTACTCGTCGTGCCACTCGGCGCGACGCGCGCGCATGAGGTCGCGCGACGCCTCGTAGATGGTCAGCGTGGGCGAGAGCGTGAAGTCGAGCGCAATCAGCTCGTCGCGCACGGCGTTCCAGTGCTCGCTGCCGGGCTCCGCCGCCTGGAGCCACAGCCGGCCGGCCTGGCCGAAGCGGTCCTGCTCGTTGGAGTAGTTGTAGCCGATGGGATAGTCCTGCACGGTGCGCTCGTCGAAGAGTGCTTCCGGCAGGCCGTACCAGTGTTCCATGCTGGTGAGACCCCAGCGCGCCGACGTGAGCACGTTGACACGCGCGACGTTGTTCTGGGCGTGATGCATGGTCGTCTTGAGCCCGAGCCTCTTCGCTTCGTCGAGCGCTGCTTCCATGACGTCGGGAGCTGCGCCGAGGAACTTGACGCCGATCGCCCCACCTTCGGCCACCTTGCGCATCCACTCGCGGGCCTCCGTTGCGTTCAAGCGGAGAAACTCCACGATAGGAAACATGGCGTACGGGTAGATCCGCGGCGCCGTGATCTCGTTGGCCTCCGACTTGCGCATCTGGTCGAGGGTCCACTCGAGGCCGTTCACCGAGCCGACGTCGCGGACGGACGTCACACCATGAGACAGCCAGAGCTTGAAGACGTACTCGGCGGGTGACGGCTCACCGAAGGCGGCCTGCTGGCTGGTGGAGATGTGGACGTGAGTGTCGATGAGCCCAGGGATCACGTACATGCCCTCAGCGTCGATCTCACGTGCTCCCTTCGCCGGGCGCCGTCGCTCATCGATGGCCAGCTCCGGGTAACCCACGGAGACGACCTCTTCGATGCGGTCGCCGGCCACCACGATGTCGACTGGACCGATGGGCGGCGCACCGGTGCCGTCGATGAGTGTGGCGCCGCGGATGACCAGCCGCTCGTACGGACCTTCGCCGCGCGTGCGGGGAGGCGCCTTCTCTGGGATGGTGTCGCCAAAGGTGACGGCCATCTCGTTGCCTGGAGTGGGCTCTTCCTGTGCCGGAAGCGCTGCGCAGAAGAGTCCCGTGACGACGGCAAAGGCGGTGCGGAGCGAGCTGAGTCCGAGCTCGCGCACGCACCTGGAACCGCCCTGGAAGTCCGGGTCATCTTGGGTTGGCATCTCGCGTCACCTCCTGAGGCTGCGTCTTGGCTGAGTAAGGGCCTTCATGCGTCGGGCTGCCGCGCCGCAGGGAAGACCGGCGCGACGAGCCATGCGGCTCGGCCCTGGCCGTCGTCGCCGCTGAAGGCGAGGTCGCCGCCCGTGCCGGGCGGCCCGTCCATGAGAAAGGTATCGCCACCGAGCGGCTCGAGGCGGATGGAGAAGGTCTGGCCCTGTGTCGTCATCGACATTTCGAGCCCCTCGTCGCTCTGCTCGACGACGTAGTCGATCCCGGTCATCGAGTAGCGGCCGGTGTAGCGCTCAGGGTTCTCGAGCGGGAGGGAAGGATCGGGAGCCTCCAGCTCCTTCGGCAGCGCGTCGAAGACGGCGGCTCCGAACGCCTCGAAGATCCCGGTCGAGAAGGCGTCGAGCGCCGCCGGCGTGTTGACCGTCAGGGCTAGGACGCCGCGCTGCTCCGGGAAGACGAAAAATCAGGACGTGCCGCTCCTGTTGCCGCCGGCGTGCCCATAGGCCGGCGTGCCACCCCAGTCCTGGAGGAGGAATCCGACGCACCAGCTTTCGGCCATGGAGGTCGGCACTGCAGCGACAGGAGTCATCATCGTTTGGATCGAAGCTTCGGAGAGGACCTGGTCCCCGCCTTCGGAGCGCCCGCCTCGGAGGAAAAGCGCGCCAAACGTGGCGAGACTGCGCGCGCTCATGGCGAGAGTGGAGCCGGCGGGGCTCTGGGCCTGCGTGATGTACCAGGGGCGGATGACGCGCGGCTCCGCTGTTCCCAGTGCCGGGGTGTGGCCCGCGCTCACCCGGAAGAACGGCAGGTCCTGTGCCCGAAGCACCGCCTGCTTCATGCCGGCTGGGTCGAAGATGCGTTGGCGCATCAAGAGGTCCCAGCTCTTGCCCGTGACCACCTCCGCGACGTGGCCGGCGATCGTGGTGCCGGCGTTCGAGTAGCCGAAGCCGGCGCCGGGCGCGAAGGCCTGCGGCAGTTCGTGCAGAGACTCCACGTAGCGGCGCACGGCATCTTCGCCCCCGCCGTGGCGCTCGTAGGGCCCGTTGTCGAGTCCCGAGGTCATCGACAGCACCTGCCGGAGCGTCACCGTCTCTTCGGCGTTCTTGTCGCCGAGCTCGAGGTCGGAGAGATAGGTGCGGATGGGCACGTCGAGGTCGACGAGCTCTTCTTGAGCCAGGGTCATGACGAGCGCCGCGTTGAGGACCTTCGTCGAGGAGCCGATCTGCACGACGGTGTCGACCGTCATCTCCGTTCCGAGCTCGATGTTGGCGAGTCCGGCGACGAAGTCTGCACGCTCCTCGCCGAGGACGAGGGACACCTGCACGCCGACCGCGCCGCTCTCCTCCGCGAGGCGCTCGACGTGGGCCTGGAGCTCGGACAGCTTGGCATCGCTCAGACGTGCCTCGGCTGTCTTTGCCCGAGCACAGGCGGAGCCGCTGGCGACGATGAGGTGGGCGAGAAGGACGAGAGCCAGCAGGCGGCGAGCCCCTAGGCCGTCGGGCCTGTGCGAGGATCGCCTGCTCGAGCGCGACATCAGTGCGCGAAGGCCTGGCCGTTGGTGTAGCGATGCGACGCCGCGCGCAGCTCTCCCGACTCGGGATCGCGCGAGATGCCCACCCAGAGACCCTGGGTATAGCGACGCCCTTCGGCCGGCAGCTGCTCGACCGGGAGCCCGCTCGCTTCGAGGACCTCGGGCGGGAAGGCTCCCTCCATGACGCGGACGACCCAGGTCGGCGTCTCGCCCGCCGTGAAGTCACCGATGGGGCGCGGCAGGAAGAAGGCGGGCGCGTCGACCGCCTCTTTGGGTGTCATGCCGAAGTTCAGGACGTTGGTGAGCGACTGCCACGTCTGTTGGTGCAGCCCGGTGGCCATGGAGACGAAGGCGAGCACGGGCTCGCCGTCTCGTGTCAGCAGCCCCACCTCGATCGGGTCCGGCAGGCGCTCGCCGGGCTCGGTGGCCGCGACGATCGGCTTCTGGTTGACGAGCGGGTCACCCAGGCTGACGCCATCGACGATCAGCGCCGTCTTGCCCCAGACGACGCTGTTGATGGAGTGGGTGATCGCGGTCATGTTGCCGGCGTCGTCCACCGCGACGACCGTGTCGGAGTGCTGGGGCACGGGAGGTGGCGCGTACTGCGCGAGCTTGACACCCTGCTCCATGCGCTCCCACAGCGCCTGCGCCGTTTCGCTCTTCAGGCGCGACGCGGGCGAGAGGTCGACCCCGGGGTAGATCGCGGCAGCCGTCTCGGGCGGCAGCGAGCCGAGCATGAAGGCGAAGGTGAGGTCGGATGCCTCGCGCAACGACTCGCCGCTCTCCGACCAGTGGCCCTGCTCCGGGATTCCCGCCGCGGCCCCCAGGTGGAGGGCCTCGATGAGGTTGACTCCCCCCAGGGACGGGAAGCCGTTGGCGTGCACGGTGTGGCCGGCGTAGTCGGTGGTCACGGGGTCGACCCAGAGGGGCTCGTAGGTGGCCAGGTCCTCGAGCGACAGGTGGCCGCCGTCACCCTGCACCGCAGCAACCGCCTTCTCGGCCCAGGCGCCGGTGTACATGTAGTCGGCGCCCTGCTCGGCCACGGCGCGCAGGGTTGCGGCGAGAGCCCTCTGGCGGAAGAGATCCCCCTCCTGCACGACCTCGCCGTCTTCGCCGAGAAAGACGTCGATCGACTCCGGGAGGCGCCGCAGGTCGCCTTCCCGCTGCTCGAGGTACGCGGCAATCTGCGGAGTGGTGGGGAAGCCCTCCTCGGCGAGGTGGATCGCAGGGGCAAACAGCTCGCTCCAGGGCAGTCGCCCGTAGCGCTGGTGCGCCGCCTCGGCGCCGCGCATGAAGCCACCGACCATCACGGTGCGCCCGCTCGGCTCGCCGGAGCCGTACATCGCGTCGGTCGTCTCCATGGAGATGGAGCCCGGCACCGACATGGGATCGGTCTCGCCTTTCACCGTGTCCCAGACCGCGTTGAGGTTCACGATCTCCCCCGTCGCTGCGTCGTAGTGCACCATCTGGAGGATGCCGAAGTAGCTGATGACCGCTCCCGCGTCGAGCGCGATCTGCGTGAGCGCGGTGGTGAGCGCCGCGTCCACCGAGGAGCCGCCCTGGCGCAGCGCTTCGAACCCTGAGCGTTGGGCGAGCGGGTAGTAGGTGCCGGTGACCGCACCCTTGGAGCCGACGGCCTCGGGGTTGTCGAGGAACGGCTCCTGCACGAGCTCCAGGTACTTGTCGAAGTCGCCGTCCGGCCAGGACGCGGGAGAGAGATCCGCGGCCGCCGGCTCACCGGGCGCGTCGCCCGCAGCACAGGCAAAGAGCAGCAGGAGGATGCAGAGAACGAGAAGAGACTCGGGAGCGCCTCCTCGACGGGGTGTCGGATGTGGCTTGGTGTGGACGTTCTTCATGATGCGGTCTCCTCACCGGCCTTCTCCTGGTCGATCCACCAGTCGATGTGTTTCTCGAGCACGACCATCGGCATGGCGCCGCTGCCGATGACCGCCGCGTGGAACCGCCGAATGTCGAAGCTGTTCCCCAGGGCCTCTTCGGCCTTGCGACGCAGGCGGGCGATCTCGAGGTAGCCCATTCGATAGCCGAGCGCCTGGCCGTGGATGTCGGCGGAGTAGCGCATCAGCTCGGTGGCGATCTCGACGTCCGAGTACACGATGCGCGCTGCCATGAACTCGCGCGCCTGCTCGATGTCCCAGCCGAGATGGTTCATGCCCGTGTCCACCACGAGGCGACAGGAGACGAACATCTCCATCACGAGCCGGCCATAGAGGTCGTACGGATCCGAGTACAGACCCATCTCCTTGCCGAGGTTGGCGGCGTACTCGGCCCAGCCTTCCGTGTAGGCGGTGTAGGCCGTGGACTCGCGACGGAAGGTGGGCAGGTCCTCGCGCTCGTACGCGAGAGCGAGCTGGAAGTGATGCCCTGGAATGAGCTCGTGGTAGATGAGCCCCTGCGCGGAGAAGAGCGAGCGGTTCTCGAGGTCGGAGCCGTTGTAGCGGTACTCGCCGCGCGGCTTCGAGGCGGTCGGAGGCTCGTACACGCCGAAGGTCATGGTCGCCTCGTTGGCCTCGTCGAGGCGCCGCACACCGTAGGGAGCCTCCGGCACGACGCTGAAGTAGTCGCCGACGTGCGGCTCCATGAGCGCCACGTAGCCCATGTAGCGCTCCTCGACCTCTTCGGGGGTCTTGGCGATGAAGCGCGGGTCGGCGCGGATCTCGTCGAGGAAGTCCTTCATTGCCGTTTCGGGCGACCTGCCTTCGAAGCCGAGCTCCTCGCGGATCGCGGCCATCTCCGCCTCCAGGCGTGCAACTTCGTCGAGCCCGATCTGGTGGATCTCCTCCGCGGTGAAGTTCGTGGTGGAGTGCTGGCGCACGAGGTGGCGGTAGAGCGCGGAGCCGCCCGGAACCATCGACAACCCCACCTCGGTTGGCGCCGCGGCCACGTAGTCCTCACCGAGCAGGGAGAGCAGACGGTCGTACGCCGGCGCGATCTCCTGGGCGAGCACCTCCTGGATCTGGCCCTCGAAGTCGCCCGGTGCGTCGCCGAGGCGCTCCCCCTGCGGCACGAAGATGCCGTCCAGGCCGCCCTTGTACGCGCCATACATGGCCACGACGTTGGGCACCTGGGCCTTCGGCATGTAGATGCTGCGCTCCTTCTGCCCGGCGACCTTGTCGGCGAGCTGGCCGATCGCGTCGCGGTACTCGCGCATGAGGTGGAGGTAGTTCTCGCGGTCTGCGTCGGTCGCGAGAGGCGCTGCCGCGAAGATCTGGTGGTAGATCCCGAGCACTCCGCTGACTGCGTAGGGGGAGATCTCGATCGTCGCCCAGTAGTGGTCGGCGGCGTCGGTGACCAGTTGGAGGTTCCACCGCAGCAGCTCGAGCGAGATCCAGTCTTCGTGGGAGATCTCGTCTTCGTCGACGGCTCCCAGCCGGTCGAGGAGAGTCTGGGCCGAGGCGGCGATCTGGTGTGCGATCTCGGGCGTGGAGTCCGGAAAGGTCGTCACCGTCTCACCGCGACGGAGCTGTCCGTAGGGGCCGAGTGCCGTCGTCTCTTCGAGCAGGCGGGTGTACTCGGCGGCGACGTCCTCGATGACGGTTGCGCCGTTGCCGGAGCCGGCCGGCTCGCCTCCATACGCTGCCAACAGGGCCAGGCTCGAGGTGAGGACGAGAGCCCAGGCCGAGGGTGGCACCCCTCTGTGTCGGAGCCGTGGCTCGGCTCCGCAACGACGTGTCTCGATCTGTCGTTTCATCCAGAGGCTCCGATGAGTCGCGGGTGATGGCTCTCTGGACGAAGGCGACCGCAGACGACCGACAGGTGCTGCGCGATCGACCGCGGCCCTCCGTCGCGACCACGACGTGAGCTTCACCGACGACGTGTCGGCAGGTGTGGGAGGCCCTCACTCTACAGCGGCAGAGGGCCTCGCGAAGCGTCAGCCTGTGCGTTCTAGAGCCGTGACTGAAGATCCTGGAGCGACTGGCGCGCACTGGCTACGGCAAGACTCTCAGCCGCTGGCGCGCCCTCGGTGACGGGCTGAGCGTCGCGGCCGAGGGTCTCCGCGGCGGCCGCCACGGTGACGCGCGCGTCGACGACCTTCCCTTCGGCGACGCGTGCGCGCTCCTCGGCGAAGCTCGCGGCGGTCTGGTGCTTCTCGCGATCGGCGCGCTCCTCGTTGGCCTTGTTCTCGGCCTGGTTCGCGCGCAGCTCGGCCGGCGTGCGTCCGAAGTAGTAGCCCATGACGACGCCGAGAAGAGACAGAAAGTGCGCGACGGCCTCCTCCTGGCCTTCGTCTCCACTTCCGTAGAGTCGCCAGAGGGCGATCAGTGCGCTCCCGACCACCAGTGCGGCGATCGCCGTGGTGGTCCACTCCCGCAGAGTCGCGCCGATGGCGCCCTCACTCGTTCGGTTGCCGGCGGCCGGTGGGTTCGAGAGTCCGCTGTTTCCCTCCGAGCCTGGCGCGTCGTTCTCTGATGCCACGGTGGACCTCCTGGTTCCTACTGAAGCTGCCGCCAGGCCAGAATGCGGTCGAAGACAGCTTGGTGAATTCGCACTCCCCGATTGGCGGCGCTGCTGCCCCCGGTGTGGATGCCGACCACGCGGCGCTTGGCTCCGACCTTGCGCCAGATGGGCGAGCCGCTCTGGCTCTTGCCCGTGTCCATCTGGTAGGTGAGGAACGCCGCCGACGGGTGGTGGAGCGGGCCGGAGTCGTGCCAGAGGGAGCCTGGCGGAAGCAAGTCGTCTGGATAGCCGGCCACGTTGAGCTGACCGTTGGCGAGGGTGTTGTCGGAGAGGTTGGCGAAGCCGAAGTAGCCGTTGGTCTCGCCCAGCGGTCGTGCCAAGAGCAAGGCTCCGTAGTCGGCCTCGGCGGCTTGCTGCTCGGTCCAGCCTTCGACGCTCAGCATGCGAGTGGCTGTGGACTCCAGCGGGCGCAGCGGGCCGTCCCGGCCGGCGATGACGACCACCTTCGATGCGAAACCACCGTGGTCGTGCAGGAAGACGTTGTGCCCAGCGGTCACCAGCAGACGCTCGCCCGCCAGCCAGCCGGTACCGCTCCACGCCGATCCGTCCCTCGCCGTGATCTCGAGTGAGCAGATGCGCTTCCAGGGTGCGGCGGTGGTCGACGTGATGCGTCGCCGGTCCTCGGAGCCGATGACTGCCTCGAGTCCGACGTCGACACCCTCGCCAGCGAGGGCTCGCGAGGCATCCGGGGCGAGGTCGAGCTCACCTTGCGATGGAGCCTGGGGAGCCGGGGCGTCGTCGCCGAAATCCGGCTCTGAGGGTGGCTCCTCGACCGGGGTGTGGAGCCGGTCCGTCATCGCGACGATCGCGTCCCGCTTTCGCCCGAAGATTCTCCTTCGCCTTCCGCGCCACCTGACTCGCTCTCCCCTTCACCTTCTCCTTCGGCGTCCTTCTCGGTTTGCTGGTTCGACGGCGTCTGGTTGCTGTTGCCGGAGGGGGTTGCTGCGGCCTTCTTCTTGAAGGGGTTGGCGTTGAAGCGGAAGCCGACGCCGACGATCAGATTGAGGTCGTAGGTCTCCTCCACGAGCTGATCTGCCGTGAGGTTCTCCTTGAGCAACTGGCCCACTTCGTACTGGCCTGCGAGGCGCGTCTGTTCGTGCGCTGCAGCGCCCACAAAGAGGTTGACGTTGTCGCCGATGACCCACGAGAGCCCGGCGAACACGAGGCGCTCCTCGATGTCTGCACCGAGGCCTGCGCTGAAGCGCGGCAACCAGGGGCTTGGCCCCATGCTGCGGGGGCGATAGGAGAAAGCCACCACCGGCTCGAACTGAGACTCGTCGCGATCCCCCGTTGCGCGAATTGCAAACTGCGGATCTTCGCCCTCGGCTCCGGGGACCGACTCCGTGAAGAACTCGTCGTTGCGGTCCGGCAGAAAGGCGAACCCGTAGTGCACGAGCCAGGCACTTTCGCCCGTGGTGAGGGTGAAGCCCCACTCCTTGCTCGTGCCGTCCCGCGTGACGGTGATGTGCACGGACTGCCCCTCGGCGAGCACGAGGGCTGCGCCGGGAACGACGGCTTTCGTGGCGGCCTCGTAGATTCCGATCCTCGTGCCGCAGGCGGGATCCGGGCTGTCGGCTTTTGCGCGGGCGAGCGCGCCTCGCAAGGCGGCTTCGTCCGGGGCGTCGGCGAGCGATGCGATCAGATCGTCGCACTGGCTCTTGTCGTCGTCGTCTGCGTGCTCCGTTTGGTTCGAAGCTTCCAGATCGAACAGGCCGACGTCGAATGGCGTCTGCAGGCCCGAGTGGTTGACCTCGAAGGTGTACGAAGCTCCCGGAAGGCGATGGTGGAACTCGATCTGGTACTCCTTGTCTGCCGAGATCGTGTATTTCCCACCGCCGTCGGCGAGCGAGAGCACGACCTTCTCGGGCGCTGCGGCGAGCTGCGCTGCCACGAGGCCGAGGCTCAGAGCGATCCAGATGCGCTTGTGTGGAATCCGAGAGCTCATGGTGTGTCTCCACTGGGTGTGTGTTCCCAGGACTAGACGGACGTCGGCGGAGATTTCCGACGTCGGGAGAAGGCCCAACACTCGCGCGCGACGGCTTGCTCTACTGCGGCGGATCGCCCGACGCCGGGTCGAAGATCCAGCTCAGGTCCTCCTGCGTCAGCTGGCCGTTCTCCAGCCTCTCCCGCAGCGGCTCGAGCGCCTCGTCCGACGGCTCCACCGATTCCAGCTCGACGAGCGTGGCGTCGAAGTCGGCGTCCGAGAAGGTGCGTCGATCGAGAGCCGTCGTCGCACCGGTCGACACGAGATCGGCGGCCGCGCCGATCACCACCTTGTCGTTGAGCATGTCGGCGTGGCGCTTGTCGCCCGTGGCCTCGTAGAGCTCCTTCAGCTGGGAGATCGCTGCGGCTCGCAGCGGCACTGTGCCGTCGCCGGCTCCGTTGCGCGACCCGGCGACCAGGCCACCGTTTTCTGTGCGAGCCGAGACGACCGTGCCGAAGCGACCCGACACGATTCCCGAGGTGCGCGCCAGCAGCGGCGACGACAGCACGGCCTCGCTGGTTGCGCCGCTGAGATCGAGCCACTTCTGCAGCGGGCCGATGCCTCCCCAGGTGGCGGCGGATCGATAGTCCGGGTCGTTCGGAAAGAGCTCCGCACTCGGCAGCATCTCCATGAGCCCGGGGAGCGTCGGGGCGAGCTTCGCCAGATCCTCGATGCCGTCGTCGCGGGAGAGCTTGGCCAGGGTTCGGAAGAACGGGTAGACGCCGAGCACCGCTTCGATCGGCGCGTAGGACCCCCCGAGGGGCGAGCCGACGAAGACCGCGCGCTCGATGCGGCTCTCCCACTCCGGATGGCGATGTGCATACAGCGAGGACACGAGGCCACCCATCGAGTGGGCCACGAGGACCAGCTTCTTGTCCGGGTGAGCGGCGGCGCGCGCCTCGATGAACGCGTGCAGCTGGTCGGCCGACGCCGCGACCGGCTTGCGCCAGTCGTAGGCGAGCTCGTGCACCACGAAGCCGCGCCTGCGCCACTTGCGCGAAGCCTTGCCGTACTTGAGCTTCAGTTGACCGTCGGGTCCCAGGCGGAGCCCAGGTCGCGCGTCCGTGAAGCCGTCGGCCTCGAGAGTGAGCTTCTCGGCGACGTTTCCGCGCGCGAAGGCGAGCGCGTGGAACCACACCCTGAAGCCGAATCCGAGCGCGTTCTCGAGGTGGGAGCCCATGATGCCGTGGAGGTAGACGATCTCTGGGAGGCTCGGGTCGACGTCGGGTCCGAAGATGCCCTCGGTGACGTCCGGGCTGAGGTCTTCGATCAGGTCTTCCGCTTCTTCTTCTCCGAGCACCGCGACGAGCCTCTGGCGCGTGCCCTCCAGGTCGCGCTCGAGCGCTGACTTGAGAGCAGCGTCCACGCTCCGCTCGAACCACTCGAAGTCGGAGAGTCCGTCCCCGTGGGATGGCGATGCGCCCCCGCTCGCGCTGCCCACCCCTTCGACGGGAACCGCAACGGGGTCCGCGCTCGTCCAGGATGCCTCCCAAGGTGTTGGCTCGGTGACCGTCGGAGCGCTGCGGAACTTGACTCCGGCCGAAGCCATGCGCGCGTCTCGCGCGAGCTCCCAGGCCGGCACGGCGTAGTTCGCCTTCTTGTAGATCCCGCCGAAGTGCAGGCCGATCACCTGGCCGGTCGCCGGATCGAGGATCAGTGAGCCGGAGTTGCCGCCGAGGGTCGAGCTGTCGTGCGTCAGAGCCTCGACCATGTGGCCGTAGGACTTGATGGGCTCGATCGACCGCGCCTTACCAGGCTGCATGCGCTTGCGCTGGTAGATGCTGTTGAAGATGCGGTCCTGCAGCTGCTGATCGTTGCGGGGGTCTTTTGCCGGGTACCCGACGATCACCACGTCCGAGTCTTGCCAGTGCTCCGGCTCGCTGCCGGCCAGCTCGAGGGGCTTGCGCTCGGCGGCAAGGCCTTGCACCTGGACGAGCGCGCAGTCCCACCACGGGTGGACGAGCACCAGCGAATCGAACTTCAAGATCTCGGGTGTCGTGGGTCGGACCTCTTGCTTGAAATCGATGCCCGGGTCGCGCCCCGGAATGAACGCCAGGTTCTCGATCCCGACCCCGCTCGCGAAGGTCTCCGCCACGTGGCGATTGGTCATCAGCAGGTTCTCGCCGACCACGAACGCCGTGCCGCCAAACGGCTTGGAGGGGTGATTCGGGATCTCGACGCGGCCCACGGAGAGGATGGCCTGGTCGATCTTCTCCTTGAAGGGGTTCTGCGCGAGGTGCTGCCAGGGTGAAGGTGGCTCGTGGAAGGTGTCGAAGAGGACGTCGATCACCGGCCGCTCACGCGGCAGGATGATGGCCTCCAAGGCGAACTGCTCGTCCTCGCTCATGTCGGCGCCGCTGCGGAAGTGCTCCAGGCCGGAGAGCGCGTTCTCGAGCTCTTCGTTGTCCTGCGCCGACTCGCGCAGCTCGTCCGCTCGCTCGCTTTCGCTCACCGACTCCAGCCCGCTGGCGTCTCCGCCCGCACCGAGAATGGTCTCGAGATAGGTGCGTAGGTCCTGGTCGCTCATGGATCCCCCTCCCCAGAGCCGTCGCCTGGCTCGTCTCCGGGCGCCGGTCCGTTCACATTGCCTTGGTCGTCCGAGTACAGCTGATCGAGCTTGCCTTCGCGCTGCAGGCGCTCCACGATGCGGTGGATCGGCACCCCCTGCTGGAACCCGCCGGCCTGGAAACCCTCATACGTGGCGTCGCCCAGGTGGTGCATGGCCACGATCTGCCACTCGGCATCGAAGCAGGGAGAGCCGGAAGATCCTGGCAGCGTGTCGTTCGCGTACCGCAGGCGGGTCTTCGCGTGCGGGTCGTTCCAGCCGATGGCGCCATCGTGCTGCACCGTCATGCGGAGATCCCGGCCGGCCGGGTATTGGAGGATCTGCAGCATGTCGTGCTTGTCGACCTCCACCGCGGTGCGCAGGTCGACAAAGCCGCGCGGCTCGGCGGCGTCCTCGTGGCCTGGGCCGGGATCGGCGTCGTCCGGCTCCTCGACCGTGCCACCCACGGGCAGAGCCCCGGCGGGTTTCGCGAGGCGCACCAGCGCATGGTCGAGCTCGTCTGGGCCCGCGACCACACCCACGATGCCCTCCTTCTCGCCCTGGTTGTAGCGGCTCGAGTCCACCTCCCAGTCCTCGTGCGCGCCGTACAGCTCGCCCGGATGGAGCTCGCTACCGTCCTCGTTGAGCTTGTAGTCGAAGCGAAAGCGGAGGCGGCTGGCGAGGCCTGGCTTTTCGAAGACCGGCTCCACGACGTGGTAGTTCGTGAGCACGACGTCGGGTGCGACGAGGAAGCCGGTGCCTTTCGCGTCGCCCTTGATCTCGACCCGGCACACCTGCAGCTCGCGCCTCCCTTGCCTGGAGCGATACACCGCGGGTGCCAACGCGATGTTCTTGTCGCCGAGCATCTTCTCGACGTCCTTCTTTCGGAGGCGCGTCGATTCGAGATCGAAGTGCTCGGCCACGAGGTCCAGCAGCTCGACGTTGTCGGGGAGAGCGAGGCGCACTCCGTACACGAGTCGCTTGAGCGTGCCGTTCCGGTCGCTCGTGTCGATCAGCTTGTGGACGCGCTCCTGAAAGCTCGGCGCCTGGACCACCTCGTTGGGCAGCTTGCCCGCCACTCGCCGGAAGATCTCTCGAAAGGGATGCTCACCGAACGAGATGAAGACCTCGCCGAGGTGCCGACGGAGCACCTCCGGGTAGTGGAAGCCGTCGCTCGCCTGCGTGTTCGGGTCGGGAGGCGGGATCTCGCGCAGCCCCAGCCAGCGACGCAGCTGTTCTGCGCCGTCGTCCTCGTCCAGGCTCGAGAGGAGGTCGAGCTGCTCGCCCGGAAACCGCTCTGCGCGCTGGAACAGGTTCGGGGGTTTGGGAGACAGCGACGGCCAGAGCTCGACGCGGTAGAACGGATGGTCCGAGTCCGACGTGGTCTGCGTGAAGACGAAGACGTTGACGATGCCGTGGTCGGCCAGGGCCTGGAACAGCAGGAGGACCTTCTCCCAGCCTTCGTCCGTCGTCAGCGTACCCTCTGGCGGGTGGACCAGAGCCACGGAGCCTTCTTCCGTTTCGAGCCGGTGGAAAGACACCTTGCCGCGGGCGGGCAACATCTTCTGCACCGGCCTCTTGTCGATCGAGAGGGTGGGGTAGCCGAGCTTCCGCAGGAGAGCGTCGACCGTCTCGAGCACCGGGCCGCGGAGCTGGGACTCGGCCAGCTCGAACTTGGGCTTCTGCGCCGTCAAGCCTTCGAAGGTGCTCGCCTGTCGGTCCAGCACATCGAGGAGTCCGTCCATCAGAGGCACGTCAGGGCACCTCCTCGGGGGCTTTGCCCGCCGTGGCGTCCGAGCTCGGCGCAGGGCCTGCGACCGAGAGGTGCAGGAGCTCGGCGGAGCGCTGCCGGTCATCGTCCCGAGTCTCGAGAGCCTGATACATCTCCGCGGCGTCCACTCCGACCATCGTCACCGAGCCGAGTTGGAGCGTGGGCTGTCTCTGACCCCTGGTGACCACCACCAGCAGCGGTTGGCTGTACGTCGATTCGGTACTGGCGGCCCAGATCCTGTCGGCCATCGAGAGGGATGATGCTGCGAGCGGAGCGTCGAACGACGCTGCGTGATCGGTGCTCTCGACCGCCACCGGCACGGTCAGCGTGTCGCGCCGCGCGACGAAGTCGATGCTCGCGGTGAGCCGGCTCGTCGACTCGGGAACCTCCACCTCGAAGCCCGCTCGCTCGAACAGGCGGCTCACGGCTTCTTCGTCCTTGCGAGCCTGCTCCGCGGCCGCCAACAGTGGCAGCTCTCGTGTCCGACTCTCGCCGTCGGCAGGAGCGCTGGCGCGCGGCCGGCCTTCGCCTTCCGGCGCGAGCTCAGCGGTGGTCTCGCGGCTCTTGGCGACGAGCTCCCGGACCAGCTCCGGCCCCGGAAAGCTGGCGAACAGAAAGCCGAGCGTCAGCAGCAGACCCTCTCCGAGGCTCGCGTCGCCGTCTTGGAAGCGGCGCACGTACCAGATGGAGAACATCAGTCCGACGGCGCTCAGGACCCACATGACGTTCTCGACCTTGGAGCGTAGAAGGCGCCACGTGAACCTGCGAGAAGAAACGGGTGGAAAGAGGACCTGCAGAACCTGGCGCGCACCAAGTGCCGCGCTTGCAGGCAGAAGCCAGAGCGCGCAGAACACCGAAGGCCAGAGACCTGCGGCGCGGCGCGAGAACGGCAGCTCCAAAGAGGCGAAGCCGAGGCCCCACGAGACGAGCCAGTGCAGGCCCATGCCGAGGCCGAAGATCCCGAGAAGGAAGAGAGAGGCCGAAGTGAGGTTGAACCAGGTTGCGGCAACGGCGACGGCGGGTCTCAGCCACTCCGGCGGCCTGCTCCCTGGCGGAATCCGAGCCTGGTAGAGCAACGCCACCGCCAGCAGCATGGCCAGGGCTGGGAGCCAGGCGTTCAGATGAGCACAGACCAACAGCCAAGGCAGAACCCCCAGGGATCCTCCCAGGAGCATGGCGAGGAACGCCGCGACCCGCGCGCGGATCCGAGGACGGCTCTCTTCCCGGTACATCAACGCGT
Organism: Candidatus Multivoraceae bacterium; assembly: GCA_965223385.1. Classification (GTDB taxonomy): domain Bacteria; phylum Acidobacteriota; class Thermoanaerobaculia; order Multivoradales; family Multivoraceae; genus JBCCLJ01. The sequence continues at coordinate 935,004 of CBDCWR010000006.1, forward strand.
GGCCGTCTGAAGAATGCGGCCTCCCCCCTCTCGAATGACCTTGCTGCCAGAGATCCAGCGGGTCGGTCGCGTCGTGCTCGATCGCGTGGATCCTCGACGTCGGAGCTTCTCGCGCACGAGCCGAGACTGGCTACAGGTCCCAAGGCTAGCAGCTGGTCCCTTCGGCCCAGGAGCCCGGGGCCCTGCGTCGCCATCTGGTGACGCACGTTCCGCGCCCGCGCCCTCCGCGAGGTGGTGGAGCGCGCTGGGGCGACATCACGGTGCCGGTGGCGTGAGACACTGTGCTGCCATGCCAGAGAGAAAGCCCGAACGCCTCACGCCGGAGCTGGCGACTGCGGTCGAGATCGGGATGGCGATGTCCTACTTCGCGGCGCAGACGCCGGACCGGACGATCCTGCAGTCGGAGCACGGGTCGCGCACGTGCGCCGAGCTGAACGTGCGCGTGAACCAGCTGGCCCGCGTCTTCCGTGCTGCCGGCCTGGAGCCCGGCGACGCCATTGCGCTGCTCCTGCACAACCGGCCCGAGTTCTTCGAGGTCTTCGAAGCCGCCCAGCGAACCGGGCTGCGCCTCACGCCGATCAACTGGCACCTCACCGGGGCCGAGATCGGCTACATCGTGGACAACTGTGAGGCCAAGGCTTTCGTCGCGGGCGGTCGCTTTGCGGTGGCTGCGTCCGAGGCGGTGCGGGAGGCTCCGCGGGTGGAGCTGCGTCTGCGCGTGGGAGAGGCGGACGGTGCCGCCATGGACGGCTTCGACGACTACGGGGAGCTCTGCGCGGCGCAGTCCGGGGACGACATCGAGGGCCCGGTCTACGGTCGGCCCATGCTCTACACGTCGGGCACCACCGGTCACCCCAAGGGCGTGTATCGCCCCGACCGCGAGGTGATCGGGCCGCAGTACGAGGGCACGGGGAACAACTTCCGGCCCGGCGAAGACTGTGTGCTGCTCACGGGCCCGGCGTACCACGCCGCGCCGCTCATGAGCGTCCGCCGCGCGCTCGTCTCGGGCGTGCGCGTGGTCATGATGGACAAGTGGGACGCCGAAGAGACGTTGGCACTCATCGACCGCGAAAAGGTCACGCACTCGCACATGGTGGCCACGATGTTCCACCGCATGCTGCAGCTGCCCGACGACGTGCGCGCACGCTACGACGTGAGCAGCATGCGCAACCTGAACCATGGTGCCGCGCCGTGCCCGATCCACGTGAAGCGCGCCATCATCGAGTGGTTTGGCCCGGTGGTGTCCGAGTACTACGCTGCGACCGAAGGCACCGGCGGCTTCACCGTCGGCTCGGAGGAGTGGCTGAAGAAGCCTGGCACCGTGGGCTTTGCCGACCCTGCCGAAGGCAACAAGATCGTCGGCGAAGACGGCCGCGAGCTGGGTCCGGGAGAGGTGGGCCTGATCTACATGCGGGCCCCCGCCGAGGGCCGCTTCTCGTACTTCAGGGACGAGGAGAAGACGGCGTCGGTGTACGAAGGCGATCACTTCACGCTCGGTGACATGGGCTACCTCGACGACGACGGCTACCTCTTCCTCACAGGCCGCACCGCGGAGCTCATCATCTCGGGTGGGGTCAACATCTACCCCCAGGAGGTCGACTCGGTGCTCATGCGGCACCCCGCGGTGCACGAAGTGTGCACCGTCGGGGTTCCGAACGATGAATGGGGTGAAGAGGTGCGCTCCGTCGTCGAGCTGGCTGACGGGCACTCCCCGACGGACGACCTCACCGCAGAGCTCCTCGCCTTTGCGCGCGAGCACCTCGCCGGCTACAAGTGCCCGCGCAGCATCGACTACCGCGCGGAGCTGCCGCGGCTCGACTCCGGGAAGATCCAGCGGCACAAGGTGCGCGAGCCGTACTGGGAGGGGCGCGCGCGGTCGATCTGAGGCTGCCGGTCGAACGAGCCCGGCGCAGCTCTAGTCCTGACGCAGATACTTCCCGAAACGGCCCATGTCGAGGGCCATCGCTCTGCCGTCGCCCTCCGGCTGGAACGTGACCAGTGCGCTCCCGTAGGCCTGTCCGTCGCCGCCATCGAAGTACAGGCGGAAGGTGTCGCCGTTCCAGGGAACGAGCTCACCGGAGAAGGCCCCCTCGCCTTCGAAGGCCAGGCGGAGATGGCTGCCTTCGGGAAGGGAGACGCCGAGGGAGCCGGCGTGTTCCGCGGAGTAGCTGCCGACGAGGTCAGCGAGTGGTCGGCTCGGCGTGGCGCTCTCGTCGCGCTGCGCGTCGATGCCTGCGAGTGCCTGATCGACCATGGCCTGGATCGCCGCGGTGGCCTCCATCGTCTCGGCGTGCCAGTCGCGATCTTCGACCCCCAGCATGCGGCCGAAGACCGTGGCGGTGATCTCCTGGTGGGGGTAGTAGGGCGTCCAGGTGCTGCCGTTGGCGAGGACCACCACTCCCACCTCGAGATCGGGAAGGAAGGCCGCGTACGCCGGGAAGCCGAAGATGCCACCCCCGTGGGAGATCACCGTGTGACCGGCGAAGCTCCCTCGCATCCATCCCATCGCGTACGACGGCGGCGTGCCGTCCACGTCCGCTTCGAAGAAGGTCCAAGCCGCGGGAGCTTCGACCTGTGCCTCGTGCAGCGCGCGCAGGGTTGTGCCGGACAGAACCCCGGCTTCTTCGGCGAGACCGAGGTGCAGACGCAGCCAGCGACTCATGTCGCGCACGCTGGAGACGACGCTGCCCGCCGCCTGCATGTTGTCGTACGACTGCCAGGGCAGGACGCGGCGCGCTCCGTTGCGATCCACACCGTGGGGCATGGCGACGTTCTTGCCTGGGGCGTCGTCGATGGAAGGAACACCCGCGGGGGCAGAGCCGAGGAACGCGGGTGCGACGAAGGGTGCGTCCCACACTCCGTAGGGAGTCGCCGCGCTCGCGGCCATGCCGAGCGGCGTGAACACGCGCTCCTGCATGAAGCTGGTCCAGCTCGTACCGGTGACCTCTTCCACGACCAGGCCGAGCAGCCCGTAGCCCAGATTGCTGTAGCGATGCGCGCCGTACTCCGCGGCGTTCTCGAGATGCCGCGCGCGCTCGGCGACCGCGCGTCCATCGAGGATGCCGAGGGCGGGGTAGGTGTCTTCGGCGATGCCGGTGCGGTGGCACAGCAGGTCGCGCAGCGTGATCTTCTGCGTGAGCTCGCGGTCTTTGAGCTCGAGCCAGGGTAGATGCTGCACGACGGAATCGTCGAAGGTGACGAGGCCGTCGTCGACCAGGACGCCGATGGCGCTGGCGCCGAAGCTCTTGCTGACGGAGCCGATCTGAAAGAGCGTCTCCGCGTCGATGCGCTCCTCGCGCCCGATCTCCTTGATGCCGAAGCCCTCGGCGAAGACGAGATCGGGGCCCACCGTGACCGCCACCGCGAGGCCGGGCATTCTCCAGTCGCCGAGCGAGCCGGCGATCTGCTCCTCCAGGCCTTCGAGCGCCGGGTGTGCGACAACCGGCTCGAGCGCGGCCGCGTTAGGCGCCTGCTCGACGGCGGATTCCGGGCTGCCGCACGCGAATAGAGCGATCAGGCCCACCAACGTCAGGCAGAGCGAGCCACACCGGCCGGCCCGCGGCACCAAAGAAGTCTTGCTCACCGGAGGCTCCCTTCGGAGGTCCGCTTTCCGGCAAGACGTCCAACGGGCTCGCATCGGAGCGCTCGACGAAGTGAGGGGGATCAAGAGCCCGCCGTAGTCTTGCTCAGCATAGCGTCCGTTCTAAGAGCGGCTTTCCGGCAAGACTGCCAACGGGCTCGCATCGGAGCGCTCGACGAAGTGAGGGGGATCAAGAGCCCGCCGTAGTCTTGCTCAGCACAACGTCCATTCTAAGAGCGGCTTTCCGGCAAGACTGCCAACGGGCTCGCATCGGAGCACTCGACGAAGTGAGGGGGATCAAGAGCCCGCCGTTACGAAATAGTCGTACACGGTGCGGGCGATGTGGGCGATCACGGGCTCCATCGCTTCGTTGGACGGCAGCTTCGACTCCTTGATGTAGACCACGGTGATCACGTGGCCGCCGTCGGGGAGCGTGATCACGCCGACATCGTTCGTGGTCTCGCCGATCGTGCCGGTCTTGTGGGCGACGGGCGTGCCCGGCGGGAGAGCGCCCTTGAGCCGGTTCGCGCCCGTGATGCAGCGCGCCATAATGTCGATGAGCAGCGCCGAGCTCTCCTCACTCAGGATCTCCCGTTGCCAGATCTTGCGCAGCAGTGTCGCCATCGCGCGCGGGGTCGCCGTGTCGCGCGGGTCGGAGTTGAAGGCGCGGTTGAGCGCCTGCTGCCGCTCCGGCGTGAGTGCGGCCAGCGCTTCCGGCGAAACGAGGCGGTTGTACTCTGCGGCCGGCACCGGGCTCTCGACGGTGGCGTCGCTGCGGCCGAGCCAGTTGGCGATGAGTGCGCGGGTCGTGCGGTCGACACGAATCCCGCGGGCGCCGATGGCCTCCATGCGAGCTGTGATCGGCTTCGCGCCGCCCGCCTCACGGAACAGGAGGTCGGTGGCCAGGTTGTCACTGTTGCGGAGCATCATGCCCAGCACCGTGTGCGTGGAGATCTTCGAGCCCGGGGTATCGAAGTAGTCGCTCAACGCGCCGTGGGTCACGAAGTGGTCGCCGGGGAGGAGCTCGATCAGGTCGGAGATCGCCCGCTTGCCTTCGTCGACCTGGGCCAGGATCTCGACCGCGATCGGCACCTTGTAGGTGCTGGCCATCGGGAAGCGCTCGTCGCCGTGGAGAAAGATCCCCTCGCCCCGCTCGAGGTGGATCGCCGCGACGCCGACCGTGCCGAGGCTCGCTTCGGCGAGGTGCTCGACCTGCGCTCCCAGGCGCTTCAGGCCGGGGCCGTCCCCCACGATCTCGAGCGCGTTCGAAGCCAGCGCGGGCGCGCCGCTGGCGATCAGAAGAAGCAGAGTGGCACCGAGACTCGATGCACGAGGTCCGTGAGGCTCATTCAAGCCCCAAGGGGTGGTAGCCGAGGCCGGCGTGCGCGCCATGGTTTCTCTCCTCCCACGCCGCGGCTGCGAAGCGGGTCGTTGTGGTGTGCTGGCGCCCACGCTACCTGAGCGGCAGGGCCAGAAGCAGAATCGCTGCATCGCCGGGAGCCCCCTAGAACCGTTCCGGTGACAGCGACCCGGCAAACCGGGAGTCCTCCTCGCCGAGCTCGTCGCCGAGAACGAGACGCGCCAGGAGATCTCCACTCCTGGGCGCCAGCGTGATGCCGAGCATCTGATGTGCGGTGTTGAGCCAGACGTTGTCGGTGCGAGGGCACCGTCCGATGACGGGAAGCCCGTCGGGGGTCATGGGCCGCATCCCGACCCATTCGCTGCGCGCGCTGTCGATGGCCAGACCGGGCAGCTCGCGCTTGGCAGATCGGAGGACACCCTCGAGGCGACGCTGGTCGAGTCGTGTGTTGATGCCGGACAGCTCGAGTGTCCCGGCCACCCTCAGGGAGTCTGCGAAGGGCGTGATGCCGATCTTCGCCTCCGCCAGGTACAGCGGATGGTCGATCCCTGGATCCGGCGGTTGCAGGGTCACGCTGTAGCCCTTTCCTGCTTGAAGGGGGATCCTGGTCCCACACGCCGCGGCGAACCGGCCGCTCTCTGCCCCCGTGGCAACCACCACTCCATCGCACTCGATGGACGCCGTCGAGCTGGTGTCCTGCAGTCGGATGGCGACGACGCGCTTCTGGGCCGTTCGTTCCTCGAAGATCAGCTCGGTGGCCGCTGTGTTCTCCAGGATCTCGGCCCCGAGCTCCCTGCAACGCCGCGCCAGCGCACGGGCCACACTCAGTGGCTCGACATGCGCCTCCGGCACGACGTGCAGTCCTCCGGAGAACGGACGCTCTGCGAGCTGCGGCTCGAGCTCCGCGAGCTGGCTCGGATCGAGTCGGGAGGCGGGACCGTACTTGAAGCGTTCGAGCAGCTCGAGCTCTCCCTGCAAGGCTTCTTCGGTGCGAAACGCCATGAGAAGCCCCTTCTGGGCGTACTCGACGTCGTCGAGCTCTTCGTTCCAGCGAGCGTAGCGATCGACGGCGTCGCGCGCGAAGGGCATCATGGTGGCGGCCGCAGCTTCGAATGCCTCCGGCGTGCAGCGACTCCAGAAGCTCCAGAGCCAGGGCAAGAGTGCAGGCACCGAGGCTGCGCGGACGTAGAGGGGGCTGTCGCGCTGCAGAAACCACCGGAGACCTTGGCTGCGCAGGCCCGGAGCCGCGATGGGAAGAGCGATGGCGGGTGTCACCCACCCGGCGTTGCCTTCCGAGCAGCCGCGACCGACCTCGTTCCGCTCGACGAGCGTGACGGACGTACCGGCGCGAGCCAGCTCGAGTGCACTCGCGAGGCCCACGGCGCCACCGCCGATCACGACGATGTGTCGGCTTCGGCTCACTAGACTCTCGCCGACGCCGGTCGAAAGGGCTGCCTGCGAGCGCGTCTCATCGCGGGAGGGCGCCGCCCAGGTGCTCGCGGAAGAACCGACGCTGCCTCTTCACGATGTAGGGATGGCGCGAGGCGCCACCGTGGTCGGCGTTGGGCATCACGTAGGACGTGAAGTCCTTGTCGGCCTCGACGAGTGCGTTGAAGATCTCCATCCCCGCGCGGAGCGGAACGTTCTCGTCGATCTCGCCGTACACGAGCATCAGCTCTGCCTGGAGCTGATCCACCAGCGCCAGGTTGTCGGACTCGTCGTAGTGGTCGCGCTCGCTCCCCGGCACACCGAAGAAGCGCTCGACCGAGATTCCCGAGACGAAGTGGTGGTAGTGGTGCGGACCGACGTGCGAGACGACGACGTCGAAGAAGTCCGGGAAGAGGAGCGCGGCGCGAACCGAGCCGAACCCACCGAACGAAGCGCCCGTGATGCCCACCCGCGATGTGTCCAAATAGGGGCGGTCGCGCGCCAGATTCTCGATCGCAGCCTTGTGGTCTGCCGCGCCGAAGATGTCCTGGGTGCCGGCAAAGGCGTAGCGGAAGTCGCGGCTGCGGCGCGTGGTGCCGCGACCGTCCAGGGCGACCACCACGAAGCCAGCCTCCGCCGTCGCTTGGGCATTGTTGGTGGTGATGGCAGCGAAGTTGTCGAGAAAGGAGTGCGGGCCGGAGTCGATCTGAGGACCGGGGTACGTCTGGTCGACGACCGCGTAGGAGAGGTCGGGGTCGAAGTCCGTGGGCTTGAACAGGGCACCCCAGAGGTCGGTCTCGCCGTCGGCCGCCTTCACGACGAAGCGCTCCGGAGGCGCCCACCCCATCTCGACGAGGCTCGAGATGTCGGCCTCGAGAATCTCGGCGATCAGCTCGCCATCGTCGCGGCGAAGCACCATCTTGGGCGGCTGCAGGGTCGTGGAGAAGACGTCGACGAACACCTCGCCGCTCGGAGAGAAGCCGGAGCCGCCGCCGCCCAGGCCGGGGACGGGCAGAGCTCCGATGGAGAAGTCGTGGTGCGCGTCTTCGGGAGTCAGCAGCTCGGGCGCGCCACCAGCGAAAGAGACCCGGTAGAGGTGGGTGAAGTAGGGGTCGCGACCCTCCTCCTTTCCGCCCGCTGTGAAGTACACGAGCTCTTCCGCTTCGTCCACACGGACCAGGTCGAAGACCACCCAGTCTCCTTCCGTGATCGCGTTGCGGAGCGCACCGGTGTGAGCATCGTAGAGATAGAGATGACCGTTGCCGGAGCGCTGCGAGTAGAAGATCGCTTCGCCCCCGTCAGCGGTCACGTGGAAGTTGGGGCGGTTGTAGTCGCGCGCATTGAACGCGTAGTAGTGCTCTTCGGTCTCTTTCACCACGCTCCGGGTGGCGCCGGTGCCGAGGTCCATGGCCGCCAGGCCGTACGTCAGGCCATGGACATCGGCCGTCACGAGAAACAGCTCGCCGCTGCCCTCCTCGGAGAGTGACCACCAGAGATGCCCCGCCGCGAAGTGCAGCGGTGCGAAGTCCTGCAGGCGAGAAGCTTCCAGCTGCGCCCGCGTCTGCCGCCCGGTGCGGGTGTCGATGACCGAGATCTCGCGCTCGAGCTGGCGCGCCTCGATGGCGGTGACAAAAGGCTCGATGTGAGCCACCGTGAACGTCTTGTCTGGGGGCAGGTGCTCCTTCACGTAGGAGCGGTGCTCCAGCCCGCGGAGGTCTGTGCGCATGACCGCGACGTAGCGCCCGTCGGGCGACCAGTTCACGTTGGCGAGTGCGAGCTCACCGCCGGAGCGGCGTCTCGCGACGCGCCCGAGGTCGAAGCCGGCGGCTCCGTAGGCGAACCCCTCCTCGCCGTCCGTCGTGAGGGCGCGCTCTCGGCCCGCGGAATCGCGCACCCACAGGTTGTGGTCGCGCGCGAACGCGACGCGCTCGCCGTCGGGGGCAGGCCGCTCGGTGACGGGTGGCGCCAAGCTGGCGGCCTCTTCGCAAGCCGACCCGTCCGCTGTGCAGCTGAAGGTGCCCGTGGCGGTGGCGACGGAGAGGTGCGTGTCGCTGGAGAGATCGAGGCCGACGATCGGGAGCGCCTCGGCACTGGCTCCGTCGACGCCGGCCTCAGTGAGCGCTTGCGCGAGGGCCGCGTGGTCGAACGCCGGCTCCCGAGCTCCAGTCTGTCCGTCGATCACCTCGAACGAGACTCCGTTCTCGGCCTCGTTGCGGAGCCAGAACCGATCGGAGTCACCGATCCAGTGGGCTCGCGGCGCCAGGTTCTTCACCTTCTGGATCAGGAACGCCGACTCGAACGAGGCCGCGCGCTCCTCGTCTTCGGGTTTCATCGAGCGGTGACCTTCGAAGGGCGGAGGACCGCCACAGCTCGCCGTGAGGAGCAGTACGAAGCCTCCCAGTATCGCGCGCGAGCTTCGGGTCGTCATGATCTCGGTCTCCTGCCAGGTCGTCCTTCCGTCGTCAACTGGATCAACTGCCCCACACCTGCTCGAAGACGCGTAGGTAGTTCTCGCCCAAGAACTTGCGCACCGTCTCGTCCGTGTGGCCGCGCCGCAGCAGCTCCTCGGTGATCGCAGGGACCTTGCCGATGTGCTCGAGACCTTCGGGGGCGAAGTCGGCGCCGTAGTGGTCGCTTCCGAGGCCGACGTGGTCGTCGCCCATGACGTCGAGAGCGGTCTCGATGTCGTCGACCACCTCACGCAGGTTGCGGTGGGTCACGTGGATCAGCCCGAGCACGCCGCCGTTCCGCGCGAGGGCCTCGAGCATGGAGCGGTCGCGTGGCAGCTCGAGTCGGGTGCGGGGTAGCGCTCCGCCGGCGAGCCGCGAGCTGGGGTCGCTGTTCGGGAACATGGTGGGGGTGGTATGCGACAGGATCACCGGCCGCGAAACGCGCTCGAGAATCTCCCAGTAGCCACGCTCGCCGATGTGAACGAGGTCGACCACCATGCGCAGCTCTTCGAGGCGGTCGACCAGCGCCTTGCCGGCCGCGGTGAGGCCGCCCTGCTGATCGGCGGCCCAGCAGCCGTCGGCAAAGAGGTTGCGGCGCGTGTGCGTGAGGCTCACGACGCGCAGCCCGAGCCGGTAGTAGAGGTCGAGAAAGCGGGGCTCGGCCCCCAGGGCCTCGCAGCCTTCGAAGGAGAAGACGATCGCCACCTTGCCGTCACCCTTCGCCTGGCGGATGTCGCGTGCCGTGGTGGCCAGCACCAGATCGTCGAGGCGCTCGATCTCGTGATGGAGGTTCCAGGTCATCTCCATGCCGCGATGGAAGGGGTTGTTGAGCTTCTCGTCGTCGAGGTAGATGGCGCACAGCTGCGCCGTGACGCCGCCCTCCTGCCAGCGCGGGAGGTCGTATTGGCCCATACAGCCGAACCACGACGTGTGGGCCGACATGCCGAAGTCGGCCAGGGGACCGATGTCGTAGCCCTGGGGCGGCTCCCAGGTGGCGGAGTCCGGTAGCTCGACCCGTTCGTCGAGCTTCATCTTCCCCTCGGTCACCGGGATGAGGATGTCGGAGTGGCCGTCGATGACGAAGCTGGCCGCGTGAAGGGTGGCCGCGCGCGCTGCGACGTCTGCGGGATCCTGGGTCATGGCCGGAGGATACTCGGTGCGAGTTCCGGCAAGAGCTGGACGCAAACCAAGAAGAGTCGCCGGATCCTCGCGTGCTGGGAGTGTGGCTCCGAGCGCGGTCAGCTTCTGGCCAGAGCAGAGACTGCCGCTCGTTGGGCTGCCTTGGCCTTCTTCACCGAAAGTCCCTGATCTCGGCGGAGGTGGATCCAGGCCGGAGGGCTCAGGATCATGTCGAGAGCTTCGAATGTCGCCGGGTCGACGCCGGCAGGAACGATCGTGCGGAGGCGCTTTCGGATCCGGCTTCGCGTGCGGTCGGCCCCGGTGCGCAGGGCCGCGGAGCGGTGGCGCAGGGTGCGGGTAAAGACGAGGAAGGGGAGGATCTCCTCGTACACGGTGGCGCGTCGTTCGACGAGCTGGTCGAGCTGCTCCGTCCAGGGCCCGTCCGTGATCGGCTGTCTCTCGACCGTGTCGACCCGCGCGTCGACCCGCTCGAGGAGCTCGCGGTAGAGCGACTCCATGTCCTTGAAGTGGCGGAAGACGGTGCGGTCGGAGAGACCGGCGAGCTCGGCGACCTGAACCGCCGTTGGCTCCACGTGGCCCTCTTCGACGAGCTGAAGCAGGGCGTCCACGAGCCGAGCCCGGCTCTGCTTGCGTCGCTCGTGGCGGCCATCGGTCGCGGCCGATTGCGGCTTCGCTGCATTGTCGAGGGTGGCCTCTGGGGAGCGCGTCACGCGTCAGTCTTCCTGGGCCTGCGCGAGGCCTTCTCTCATGTGCTTGCTCGAGAGGTAGAAGTGCACGGCTCCCAGCACGCCGAGTGAGGCGATGATGGTGACCGCGACGCGCAGCGAGTCGTCTCCCAGGCTGGGCTGCAGGAGGTCGCTCATGACGCCCGTCACCAGCGGGCCGAGCCCGAGCCCGACGAGGTTGAGCGTGAGCATCTTCACGGCCGAGGCCACCGCGCGCATGCGCAGCTTGGCGAGGCTCTGGATGAGCGCGAGGCTCGGCGCGAGGAACATGTTGCCGCCAAAAGAGGAGACCACCATCAGGGCGATGGCGAGCGTGAGGTTGTTGCTGAGGTATGCGGCTGCGGCGAACGGATAGATCCCCGCGGTGATCAGGACGATCACGAAGAAGCCTCGACCCGGGTCCTGCTTGGACAGGCGGTCGTTGAGCAGGCCGCCCAGGAAGGCCCCGATCCCTCCAAGCACGCCGACGAGTAGAGCGAGCATGACTCCGACCTGCGCAGTCGTCAGGCCGTGCGCCCGGATGAAGAGCGAAGGCAGCCACGCCGAGACGCCGTAGCTCGCCGTTCCCTTGAGCATGGATCCGATCACCATGTGGCGCATGGCGCGGTTGTTCCACATGTAGGCGAGCGACTCCCTGAGGGGTGGTGTCTCTCCCGTTGCCTTGCGTGCCTCGGAGGCCCCTCGCTCCGGCTCCTTGACGGTCAGCCAGAACACGAGCGCCAGCACGAGCCCCGGTAGGCCCGCGGCGACGATGGCGACCCGCCATCCGTACGTGGCAGCCAGGAAACCACCACCGATGAAGCCGATGAGCATGCCGACGTTGGCGCCGGTCGCCAACACGCCCATGGCGGTGGATCGCTTTTCGGGTGGGAAGACGTCGGCGATGATGGAGTGGCTCGACGGGTTGACCCCGGCCTCGCCGATGCCCACGCCGACGCGCGCGAGGGCCAGATGCCAGAAGCTCTGCGCGAGCCCACACACGGCGGTCATCGCCGAGAACACCACCAGGGAGCCGGTGATGATGGCTTTGCGGCTCCGGCGGTCGGCCAGCATCGCGAGCGGCAGGCCGAGGGTGGCGTAAAACAGCGCAAACGTGAGACCGCCGAGCAGGCCGAGCTGGGAGTCGGAGAGGCCGAGCTCCCCTTTGATCGGCTCGAAGAGGATCGAGAGGATCTGGCGGTCGAGAAAGCTGAGCGTGTAGGCCGCGAAGAGGAGGCCCAGCACGTACCAGGCGCGGCGCTCAATGCTCCTCGTCGAGACGGCGGATTCGGCGACGCTCATTCTTCTGGATCGGGGCTAAGAGGTTCGGCATTAGTCGAGCTCGGCAACGTCTCACTCGGCGCCGGTGAAGAAGGTGCCGAGTGCCCGCATCACCGCCGCCCTTTCGTCGGCGCTCGCACCGGCGCGGCCTGCTTCTCCGCCCGTCGAGAACTGAGCCACGACGAACTTGCGCCTGAGGTCGATCCACAGGTAGTGGCCGAAGGCTCCCGAAGCCATGAATTCCCGGTCGTAGTTCTCCGGCAACCAGAACTGAAAGCTGTAGCCCTCGCGCAGCTCCCCTTTGTCGTCACGACTCGGCTCCTGAAACGGGGCCTGCGCGTTGGCGACCCAGTCGAACCACTCGCCCGGAACCGTCGCTTCTCCGTCGAGCTCGAGGCCCTCGAGGTAGAGCTGCCCGAGCTGCGCGAAGTCCTGCAACGTCAGGGACAGAGCGAAGTGTCCGGTGGCGTGGCCGTGGGAGTCGAATCCCCACTTGGCGTCGCTGAATCCGAACGGCTTCCAGAGCTTCTCTTCCAGAATCTCGACAAACGGCTTGCCGTAGGCACCGCGAAGCACGGCGGACAGAACGTGCGTGTCGGTCGCGAGGTAGTTGAAGTCGGTCCCGCCTGGTACACGACGCTCGAGGGCTGCGCACCACTTGTCGAAGTCGCCGGCCTTCTGGATGAGGTCGTCGTACATGTCGTTGCGATTGGGCCTGCCCTTGAAGTGGAAGAAGTCGACGCCCGAAGACATCATCAGGAGGTGGCGGACCGAAGTCTCGCCGTACGCAGTGCCCTTGAACTGTGGCGCATACGTCTGGGCCAGGTCGTCGAGGCTGGAGATCTTGCCTTCGTGAAGCGCCATTGCAGCGAGGGTCGACGTGAAGCTCTTGGTCGCGGACCACACATGGTTGCGGCTCTCGGCGTCGAGGCCCTTGCCGTAGAACTCGAGACGCACCTTGCCGCCGTGCAAGACCATCAGGCCGGAGATGTTCGCCCGTTCGAGGTAGTCGGAAAGGGGATGCTGCTGGCCTTCGAAGGGGTAGGTGATTTGGTCGACTGGCGTCGTGCCGCGCTCGTAGTCTCTCGGCGTCTCGGCGCCCCGGACGACCTGATGCGGGTGGACCCTCTCCCAGTGCGTGAAGAGCTCGGCCCGTGCGGGCTCCGATGCCATCCGGAACCAGAGCCTCGGGTTGATTTCCGAGGCCTCCAGCTCCTGGCCCGCTGACGGTGTTGGCTGGCGGCCAACTGCGCCACTGAATGGCACGAGCGCGACCAGTGCGAGGGTCGAGAGGCTGAGGGTCCAACGTTTCATCCGACCTCCGTCCGTCGGTTTGGCTTCAGAGACTTGCGAAATGCGGAATCTTTTGTCAGTGTAACAGACAATAGTTTTCGTGCCGCACCTGCCAGGCTCGGCTTGGCCGGTGACTCCCTAGTCTTCTCGCGAGGAGTGCTCTATTGGTTCGCCTGTCCGCTCTGCCGGAAGTCGAGGCCGCGCACCTGTTGGCCAAGCCCTGCGCGCCGTTCGCCACGAGACCCTGGGCGAGCTGCCCGCCGCTCGAGGAGTGCCGAACTGCCCTCGTGACGTCGGCAGGTCTTCACCGCGTGGGGGAGACCGCATTCGAGACGGTCGACCTGAGCTACCGGGTCATCCCGCGCGGCACGCCGACGCGCGACCTCACCATGACGCACTCGTCGGTGCACTTCGATCGCACGGGCTTCAGGGAAGACGTCAACGTCGTCTTTCCGCTCGACCGCCTGGAGGAGCTCTACGCGGAAGGAGTCGTCGGCTCGGTCGCCGACGTCCACTACTCCCTGATGGGGGCGGGCTGGCCGCCGACGGCCATCGAGTCGACGGTGCGTGAGCTCGCCGCACGCCTGCGGGAAGATCACGTCGACGCCGTCTGCCTGGCGCCCGTGTGACCCAACTGCACCCGCGCCGTGGGCGCGGTCAGTCACTACCTCGAAGACGAGGGCATCGCCACGACCGGCATCAGCCTCGTGCGCGAGAACACCGAGCAGATGCAGCTTCCGCGGTTCTTGTGGGTGCCCTTCGAGCTCGGGCGACCTTTCGGCGCGCCACACGAGCCTGCGTTCCAGAGGCGGGTCCTCCGCGCTGCGCTCGAGCTTCTCGAGCGCGAAGACGGCCCGGTCGTTCTAGAGGACTTTCCCGACGACGCGCCGCAGAGCGACACGGCGACCGAGCCGTGGAGCTGCCCGATCTCCTTCGCTCCGAAGGCGTCCGACGACAGCGATCTCGTGCAGGCCGTTCTCGAAGAGCGTCGCCAGCTCGCCCCGTGGCACGAACGCTACGTGGCCGAGCGCGGCGGGGCGGCGCCGCCCGCGAGCAGCCTGAGCCCGGAGGACTTCGTACGCCGTCTCGCGCAACTGTCCGAAGGGGCACTCGAGGATCTCTCCGTCGAGGGGGCTCCCCTCACGCAGTGGGTCCGCCTCGGCTGTGACGATTTGCGCACCTGGTACATGGAGGCTGCTCGAGGTCGCCCGGGGAACGCCACGTCGCGCGACCTGGCCGACTGGTTCTGGCGGGAGACCGCCCTCGCTCGGCTGATCGGCGGCGCCGGAGCTGTTCTCGCCGCAGCCGAGCACCCTGCGCTCGCCATGTTCGGTCGGCGGGTCATGGTGCCGCGTGAGTACATGGACGAGCTCATGCCCGGAATGGAACCCTATGTCTAGGGATCACTTCGCCATCGCGCGCTCCTGGGAATCCGAAGACCTGACGAGACCCGCTTCAGCAGCGCGCCCATCCCTGCGCACACTCATGCCGTGCCTCCGTACGGCGTCTTCGAGGAGAAGTCATGAACGTGACACCGCTCTCACCCAACCTCGGAGCCCAGATCGACGGAGTCGACCTGCGCTCGATGACGGACGACGGCTTCGAGCAGCTGTACGCGGCCTGGATCGAGCACGGTGTGCTTCGGATCCGCGGCCAGAGCCTCACCGATCCGGAGCTCGAGCAGTTCAGTGCCCGGTTCGGTCCGCTCGAGCGCATTCCGATCATTCTGCCGGACGAGGAGCTCGAGAAGCGGTTCGACAGCATCTACGTGCTGGCTCTCTCGAACATCAAGAAGGACGGCAAGCCGATCGGCGGCCTGGGCAACGCCGAAGCGCGCTGGCACTCCGACATGACCTACCAGGAGACGCCGCCGCCGGCGAGCGTGCTTCACTCGATCGAGGTCCCCGCCGAAGGCGGCAACACGCAGTTCGCGTGTCAACGGTCGGCCCTCGCGTCGCTCCCGGAGGAACTGCGCGACCGCGTTCGGGGTCTCGAGATCAAGCACGACGCAGCACACAACAGCATCGGCCAGCTCCGGCACGGCCACGAAGAGGTGGCCGACGCGAGCCAGTCCCCCGGCGCCGTACACCCGGCGGTGCTCCATCATCCGGAGTCGGGCGACGAGATCCTCTACCTCGGGCGCCGGGAGTGGGCGTTCGTGATGGGGATGGAGCTCGAAGAGAGCGAGGCGCTTCTCGACGAGCTGTGGCAGTACGCCGCGTTGCCGGAGAACGTGTGGACCCAGGAGTGGGAGGTGGGCGACGTGCTCATCTGGGACAACCGCCGCGTGCTCCATCGCCGCGACGGCTTTCCGGATCACATGCGACGGCTCATGAAGCGGTGTCAGGTGCTGGCGCGCGAGCAGGGAGGGTAGTCGCGCGCGACGGAACGGGAGCCGGAGCCGGAGACGGGGCCCGGATCGGGATCAGACGTCGTCCGGGGGACGCCTCGGGATCTCAGGACTAGAGAAGGGGCCCTCGGCTGGACGTCGTCGGCTCCCGATGTGGCGGGCCTTGGGACATTGCTCCAGCGCCGCCGACGTCTGAACCCCCCGGCCGACGTCTGACCCCGCTCCGGTCGAGCGGTGTGGCTCGTTCGGTTGCGCGGGAGCTCAGAGACGAGGCCAGAGGCCGGAGGTCGCGAGCCCGAGAGCCGATGGGGTCTGGATGGGCTGCGTCGCTCAGTCGGAACCTTCGGATCCACGCGAGCGCCCGCTGGAGCATGGACGGAAGGGCGTCCACGCGCCCCGCCCGGCGTCGGTCCCAGGCAGCAGGCAGTTTGGTCCGCCAAACTGCAGACGCGCCCGAAGGGCGCGCGGGCATGAGCCTCAGTTGTGCCAGTAGATGAACTCGTCGTCTTCCGCCTCGGCCTCGATCAGCGTCTTGTCGATCGTGATGGGTGAGGCGGTCCGTGACGGCCAGAGCGGGTCGACTTGAGCGGCGTTGTGGGCTGCGAGGAGGGCCTCGAGAGCTGCCACGCGCTCGGGCTCCTGGTCCGCGATGTTGTTCTGCTCCGTGGGATCCGAGGCGAGGTGGAACAGCCAGGTCTTGCCGGGCGGGTCGCTCTTCTGCAGCTTGTAGCCGCCGGAGAGGGCCACCTGGTAGCCGCCTGAGCGCCAGAAGAGGCTGTCGTGCGGTGTGCCTTCGGCTTCGCCCGTCACGTAGGGAACGAGATCGACGCCGTCGATGGTGCGGTCGGTCGGAAGATCGACGCCCGCCGCCGCCGCCACGGTGGAGAAGATGTCGAAGCCGTGGACCGGCGCCTCGTAGATCTGGCCACCCTCCAGGCGCGCCGGCCACTGGAACAGGAACGGCACGTGGATGCCGCCTTCGAAGAAGCTGATCTTCCAGCCGCGGAACGGCTCGTTGACGCGCGGCTGGCCGATGTAGGCGGGCGCGCCGTTGTCGGAGGTGAAGAAGACGAGGGTGTTCTCCTCGAGACCGTTCGCGCGCAGGGCGTCGAGCACGCGGCCGACGCTGCGGTCGAGTGAGCGCACCATGGCGGCGTACACGCGGAGCCGGTGCTCTTCGATGTGCGAGAGCGCGTCGTAGTCGGCCTTGAGGGCCTGTAGCGGGGTGTGCACGGCCCAGTGGGCGAGGTAGAGGAAGAACGGACGGTCTTTGTTCGCCTCGATCACCTTCACGGCCTCGTCGGTGTAGTAGTCGGTGAGGTAGCCCCGGGGCTGGAACGCCGGCCCTCCGTTGTACGAGGACGCAAAGCTCAAGACCCTCCAGAGGAAGCGGTCGATGCCGTCGAACTCCTGCTTCGAGTTCACCACGTTCGGATCGTCTTCCGGGAGATAGAGGCCGCTCGACATGAGGAGGCTCTCGTCGAAGCCCTGGTTGTGGGCCGCCATGTCGCCGCCGCCGAGGTGCCACTTTCCGATGTGGACGCTGTGGTAGCCGGCCGGCTCGAGCAGCTCGGCCAACGAGATCTCGGAAGCGGGCATGCCCATCTCGTTGAACTCGAGACGGGTCTCCACGTCTTTGATGACCGACTTGCGGAGGCGGCCCTTCGAGCTGCCGAGTCGCGGAACCATGGTCGCGAAGCCTGGAGGTGTGGGCGTGAACTCGAAGCCGAACCGCGTGCCGTAGCGGCCGCTCATCAGCGCGGCCCGCGAGGGTGCACACGTGCCGTTGGCCGAGTAGCCGTTGGCGAAGTGCACTCCGTTCTTGGCGATGGAGTCGATGTTCGGTGTGGGCACCGTGCCGCCCGCGACCCCTCCGCCCAGCCAGGTGAGGTCGTTCCAGCCGAGGTCGTCGGCAAGGATCACCACGATGTTGGGTGGCCGCTCTTCGGCCGGGCGCGCCAGCGGGTCGGCGCCCGACTGCCATTCGATCTCCTGGGTGGGCAGGGTGTCCATCTGGCGGGCGCGCTCGACCGCACGCAGGAGGATCTCGAGGCGGTAGGTCCATGCGATGGCACCGGCGACGACGAGCACGCCGAGCGCGCCGAGAGTGACTTTCGTGGAGGTCTTCATGAGGGATCCTTCTTCGTGCGAGAGCTCTTGCGCGGCGGCTTGGGCCCGCGCCTCTTTGTTCGTGACCTGTTGTTCGAAGAACTGGCGCGGCGGCCGCTGCGAGTGTTCGACTCGTTCTCGATCGCTGCCTGCAGGCTCCGCTTGGTCTGCTCGGAGATCGGGCCCTGGAGCACTGCGGCCATCGCATCGAGCTGAGTTTCGACGAAGAGATCGCACTCGGGCCCCACGAAGCTCTCTCCGCTCATGGCGCGCTGCGAGAGCGCCACGGCCGCCATGCGGTGCATGATCTCGGCGCGCCTCTGCAGGATCCTCGGCGGGTGGTCGAGGAGCGGAACGAGCCGGCGCCCGATCTCCAGGATGCTGTCGCCGACGTAGCGCTCGGCGCCGCGCTGGAGACTGTCGCGGGGCTCGAACGCCAGCTGGCCGACCACATGGAGGAACAGAACGAAGCCGGGGTCGCGACGGGCGACCAGCACCGGCGGCAGGAAGGCCACCTCGCAGATGCGGCGCACGTCAGCGTCGTCTTCGAGCTCGGACAGCAGGAGCTCGCGCTCTTCCGCGAGCTGCGCGCCCCGCTCGACGTACATCGCCTCGATGAGGCCGTCGCGGCCGCCGAAGTGGTACTGCAGCGCCGACTCGTTGCGCTGCTCGGCGGCGCGCAGGATGGCACGGGTCGAGGTCTGTGCGATGCCGTGCTCTGCGAACAGCTTCTCGGCGGCGCGCAGCAGGCGGGTGCGCGTCGTGAGCTCCCCTTGGCCGGCCGGGGATGCCTCTGCAAGCCGGTCGGAGCTCATCGAACGGCTCCTGCGGCGCGGGGGCTGGAGCGCTCGGGCGCCGCAGATTGGCCGCCCCGGATGGCTCGCGTTGCCGCAACCTGACGCCTCAGCGACAGGAGCTGGAGCAGGAGAACCAGGACCAGTGTGGTGCCCCCCAGCAGGATCCGCGGGTCGCCGAGGTGGAACCACGGATCGAGCGGGAACGCCACGGTCTTCTTCATGGCCGCGATCTTGAACGCGTGACTCGGGTCGAACCGCGGGTCCGTCGAGATCTCCAACATGTCGCGCCGGCTGCGGTAGCGCATCGCGGCGCCCCGCGACCACACGCTGGCGCCCTCGAGGCCCCACTGATCCAGCGCCCTGGCTGCTGCGTTGCCAGCCAGAACCGGGTGACAGGCGCGCCGCAGGAGCGCGGGCCACATGTACGCCATGTACTTGTCGAGCACCTCTCCCGCCGTGTCGCCCGGCTGGACACCCTCCACCTGCAGTGGGGGCTCGTGCAGCTCGATCGCGTTCAGCATGACGAAGTCGCCGCCGGTGTCGTTCTCGAGAAAGTGCCGGATGCTCTCGAGAACCTCGGCGTCGGCCTCGCCCTGAGAGGCGAAGGCCTTCACGTAGTGCTCGATCTCCTCGTCGGTCAGGGGGCCACCCCACGGCGTGTACCAGACGAAGAAGAGGAGGTAGATCGCGGCGAGGATCAAGCTCGCGATGTGGGTACGTTTCATGAAAGCTCGAAGAGTCGTCGAAGGTGTACGGAAAGCAGCGCGCCCCGCGCTGCGCGAGGTCGCCGCGTCAATGCGCGACGCCGAAGCGTCGAGTTGTTGCGTCGACGGGATTAATGTATATCATTATTCATGATGACAGTCATTAGAGTGCTGCGCCTCGCTGGAGGCAGACCTCCCCTGGGCGGGAGCCTGTCCGCGTGCCCTTCCGACGATGGAGAAGATCCGATGAGACCCCGTGCTTCGATCGTTGCCCTGCTCGGCGCAGTGGCCTGGTTCCTGTCCGCCGCCGGCGTCGCACAGTTTGGCGCCCCGGCGCCCGATCTCCTGAAGCCTGATGCCCTGCGCGTCTTCGTGTGTGGCTCGGCATCACCGCTGGGCAACGATCCGAATCGCGCCCAGGCGTGTATCGCCGTGATTGCCGGAGAGCAGTTCTTCCTGGTGGACGTGGGCGCTGGATCGGCCGCGAACCTCGGCCGCGCCCGCCTGCCCATGGGACGGCTGAGCGGGGTGTTGATCACGCACTACCACTCCGACCACATCGCCGACCTGCCCGGCGTCAATCTCGCCTCGTGGGTCGCCGGGCGCACGGAGCCGCTCGCGGTGATCGGGCCCGTCGGGGTCGAGCGTATCGTGCGGGGCTTCAACGAGGCCTACGCGCTCGATCGCTCCTACCGCACGGCGCATCACGGTGAGGATCTGCTGCCCGCCGCGGTCGGCCCGCTGAAGGAGCAGGTCATCGGGGAGGGCGTCATTCTCGAGAAGGACGGTCTCGAGATCACCGCCTTCGAGGTCGAGCATCCGCCCATCGAGCCGGCCTACGGCTACCGCTTCGACTACGCGGGGCGGTCGGTCGTCGTCAGCGGCGACACCATCGCCACCGAGTCGCTCGCGGAGGCATCCAAGGGAGCCGATCTGCTCCTGCACGATGCGATGGCGCTCGGGGTCGTGCAGCAGATCGAGGGGATGCTCTCTTCCGCCGGCAACGAGCGCATGGCGAAGGTGGTGAAGGACGTGCAGGACTACCACGCGACCACCACCAGCATCGTGGAGCTCGCCGAGAACGCCGGCGTGCGCATGCTCGCCTTTTACCACCTCGTGCCCGCACCTCCCAACGCGGCCATGCTCGGCGCGTTCACGCGCGGCCTGCCCGAGGGAATCGTCGTGACCAAGGACGGCCTGCTCTTCGAGCTGCCGCGCAACACGAAGCTCGTGGAGCAGCGCGATCTGTTCTAGACCTCTTTCCGATGGCGATGCCTTCGGCGCCGGACCAGGCGGGAGCACGATGACACCACCGAGTACCAGCGCACACAGCCGCAACGTCGGCACAGCGGTCTGTGCGCGAGGTCGGGTCTGGGGCGCGGGTCGGTACCTCGGCACCTCGGGCCTCGGGCGCTCGCTGCGTCGCGTTCCGGAGACCGTGTCGGTCATGGTCTTGGGCTTCGTGCTGGGCGCTTCGGCCTTCGCGCAAGAGCCAGCGCGCCCCGGGGCGTCCGACCTGGAAGGGGATGTGGATCGGCCCAACCTCGTCGTGGTGGTCGTCGACGACGCCAGCTTCACCGACTTCGGTGCGTACGGCAGTGAGGTGCGCACCCCCACCATCGATCGCCTGGCGGCCCGAGGCGTGCGCTTCACCAACTTCCACACCTCACCGATGTGCTCGCCCACGCGGGCCATGCTGCTGACCGGCGTCGACTCGCACACGGCCGGCATCGGCAGCCTCTACGAGGCAACGCCGCGCCATATGCGAGGTGAGCCGGGGTACGGCGGGCAGCTGCGGCCGGAGGTGGTCACGGTCGCCAGCCTGCTGCAGGACGCCGGCTACCGTACCTACATGACCGGCAAGTGGAACCTCGGCCACACCCCGGAGAATCTGCCGAGTGCTCGCGGCTTCGACCGCACCTTTGCCCTGGATGCGACGGGCGCCGACAACTACGAGAAGAAGTCGTACCTGCCGCTCTACGACGACGTTCCCTGGTTTGCCGACGGTGAACCGACGGAGCTCCCGGACGACTTCTACTCGTCGGAGTTCTTCGTCGATCGCATGATCTCCTTCCTCGAGGAGGATCGGGGCGCCGAGGAGCCCTTCTTCGCCTACGTCGCCTTCCAGGCGATTCACATTCCTCTGCAGGTGCCGCGCGAGTTCTCGCGTCGCTACGACGGCGTGTACGACCGCGGCTGGGAGTGGCTTCGGGCCGAGCGCGCACAGCGTGCGATGAACGCGGGAGTCTTTCCGGGCTTCTCCGAGCCTGCCGCCCTACCGGCGCAGCGCGACTGGGAGTCCGTGCCCGAAGAGGAGCGTGCCCTGTTTGCCAAGAGCATGGAAGTGCAGGCCGGCATGCTGGAGGCGATGGACCATCACCTCGGACGCCTCGTGGCGTACCTCGAGCAGATCGGCGCGTTCGACAACACGGTGTTCATGGTGCTCTCCGACAACGGCCCGGAGGCTGGAGACCCGGCGAGTCGTGGCCCGTTCCGGCTCTGGATGCGCTCGGTGGGCTACTCGCGTGACGTCGAGACGCTCGGGGAGCCCGGCAGCTATGCCTTCATCGGCGCCGACTTTGCCGCGGCGACGGCGGGGCCGCTCGCGTACTACAAGTTTCACGGCGGGGAAGGTGGGATGCGGGTGCCGCTCATCGTCGCGGGGCCCGGTGTCGCGAGCTCACCCTATGGACATGGTGCAACAGCCGCCGCGTTCACTTTCGTGGCTGACATCGCGCCGACCCTGCTGGACCTCGCGGGCGCTGCCCCGCCGGAGGACGGGCCACCATGGATCGGCGCGAGCCTCCGGCCGGCACTCGGGTCACCGGGGGCGGCGCTCGTGCATGCCGACACCGAGGCCATTTGCTTCGAGACCGCGGGCCACGCGGGGGTCTTCAAAGGGGTGTACAAGCTGGTGCGCGTCGGGCGGCCGGCGGGCGACGGCGTTTGGCGCTTGTACGACCTCGGCGGCGACCCGGGCGAGACCACCGATCTCTCCGAGGCGGCTCCCGAGCTTTTCGCCACGATGCGGGCAGACTACGAGGCCTACGCGCGCCGCGTCGGAGTGATCGAGCTTCCGGCAGACTACTCGCCTTTGCAGCAGCTCGACGCCGCCACACTCGACGCCTATCGCGGCCGGCTGACGACCGCTGCGTTGGCAGCGGTGCTGCTCGTGCTGGCGGCCGGTTTCCTGGCGTGGCGCCGCCTCACGCGCGCCGCGTTGGAGGACTGGCCGACGTGACCCGACAACCACCCTCATACAGCGTCGAGCGGCTCGAAGGCCCCCTGCCGCCCCGAACTCTCCCTCTTTCGGAGTCGTGATCAATGTCCCCAACCGGTGTTCAAAGGAGAATCAGAATGACGCAGAACCAGAATCAGTCCTCTCGCCGTGACGTCCTGAAGACCGGTGCAGCAGCAGCGGCTGCCGGCTCGGTGTTGGGAAGCGCCGCGCAAGCCACCGAGGTGCCGAACATCAACGCCATGGGGCCCACGCCGGAGCAGATGCAGGCGTTCGTGGCGCTCCCAGAAGGGCCGATCGTCATGGTCAACCTGCTGAAGTTCAAGCCGAACGGAGGCCGCGAGGAGTACGCCAAGTACGGCGAGAAGATCCAGCCGATCCTCGCCTCGATCGGTGCGCGCGTTCTGTTCACGAGTGAGGCGAAGGTCTGTCTCATCGGCAACGCCGACTGGGACCAGATCAGCCTCGTCGAATACCCCGACCGCATGGCGCTCCCCAAAATGGCGCAGTCGGAGGAGTACCAGGCGATCCACCACCATCGCGAGGCCGGCCTCGAGGGCCAGGTCAACTACGCCGTGGTGCAGGGCCAGACGCTCTAGCCATGCTTGGACCCGAAGCAGCAACTTTGCCCACACCTCTGCGCTTCTCCGGTGCGCCGGGCTCGCCGTACACCCGCAAGATGCTGGCGCTCCTGCGGTACCGGCGGATTCCGCACGAGATGATGATCCGGCGCCCGAAGCCGGATGCCAGTCTGCCGACGCCCAAGGTGGAGCTCATCCCCACCTTCTACCTCCCCGGTGGCGACGGCGAGCTGGAAGCGGTGGTCGACTCGACGCCGCTGATTCGGCGCTTCGAGGACGCGTTCGGCGGCCGTGCCGTCGTTCCTCCGGATCCCGTGCTCGCGTTCATCGACGCGCTGCTCGAGGACTACGCCGACGAGTGGCTGACCAAGGCGATGTTCCACTATCGCTGGTACTACCAGGCAGACATCGACAAGTCGGGCGACGTCCTGCCGCGGTGGCGTGACATCTCCGCCTCCGAGGAGGAGATGCGCAAGCGCGGGGAAGAGTTCAAGGAGCGCCAGATCTCGCGCCTGTGGGTGGTGGGCTCGAACGACACCACGGCCCCGGTGATCGAGGCCAGCTACGAGCGCTTCCTCGAAGCGTTCCGCGGCCTCCTCGAGAGGCAGCCTTTCTTGATGGGCGGCCGTCCCGGGTCTGCGGACTTTGCGGCCTACGGCCAGCTCAGCCAGCTCGCGAAGTTCGACCCTACGCCGATGGCGCTCACCCTCGAACGTGCGCCACGCGTCTTCGCCTGGTGTGACGTGATCGACGATCTTTCGGGTCTCGACGTCTCCGGCGACGACTGGCTCGAGCGCGAGCAGATCTCCGAGGCACTCCGGCCGCTGCTCACCGAAGTGGGGCGGGTCTACGCGCCCTTCCTCCTCGCCAACGCAGCGGCGCTGCAGAAGGGGGAGGAGCAGGTCGAGACCACGATCGACGGCAAACCCTGGGTGCAGAAGCCGTTTCCGTACCAGGGCAAGTGCCTGCTGTGGCTGCGCGAGCACCACGCGTCACTCGGCGCGGACGATCGCGCGGCGGTCGATGGGATCCTCACCGGCACGGGCTGCGAGCCGTTGTTCGCCTGACTTCTTGGAGATCCAAAGATGATCCGGATAGGCCGCGCTTCCTTACTCTCTGCCACCCTGTTTCTAGCGATGACCGGCCTCGTCGTCACGCACAGTGCTGCCCAGCCGGTGCGTCCTGATGCGTTGCGCACACCGGACGAGCGTTTTGCCGAGCTCCCGGGATGGGACTATGCCCCTCAGTACGAAGTCGTCGACGGCTACCGCCTCCACTACGTCGACGAGGGGCCGCGCGACGGCGAGGTCGTGCTTTTGCTGCACGGCGAGCCCACGTGGTCGTACCTCTACCGCAAGATGATCCCGGTGCTCACCGAGGCCGGGCTTCGCGCGATCGCACCCGACCTCCTCGGCTTTGGCCGCTCCGACAAGCCGAAGTCGATGGATACACACACCTACGCGTTCCACGTGAAGGCGATCAGCGCGCTCGTCGAAGCGCTCGACCTCGAGAACGTGACCTTCTTCGGCCAGGACTGGGGTGGCCTCATCGGCCTGCGCGTCGTCGCCGAGAGCCCGGAGCGGTTCGCCCGCGTCGTGATCTCCAACACGGGGTTGCCAACCGGGGACGTTCCGCTCACGGACGCTTTCATGAACTGGAAGGCGCGCAACCAACAGATGATCGAGCGTGGTGACATTCCCACCGGCAGGATGCTCGCAGGCAGCACGAGGGACCCGAGTGTCGAGGTGGCGTACGACGCACCCTTTCCGGACCCCTCCTACAAGGCTGGACCGCTCGTCATGCCGCAGAGGGTGCCGGTGACGCCCGACGATCCTGCGCGGCCGGCAAACGCCGCTGCGTGGGAAGTTCTCCGGTCCTGGGAGAAGCCCTTCCTCACGGCCTTCGGTGACAGCGACCCGGTGACCGCGGGTTGGGAGAAGCCGTTTCAGGATGAGGTTCCTGGAGCGCAAGGGCAGCAGCACGTCGTGCTGGAGGGTGCGCGGCACTTCATCCAGGAGTCCCACGGCCCCGAGCTCGCCGAGATCATCGTTCGATTCATGAAGAACAACCCGCTGCCCTGAAGACCACCTAGGATCGCCCTCGAGAAGGAACACCATGGAATCACTCCGCACGCCCGACGAGCGCTTTGCCAACCTGCCGAACTTCCCCTACGAGCCGCACTACACCGAGATCGACGACGGCGACGGCGGCACGCTGCGTGTCGCGCACATCGACGCCGGCCCCAAGGACGGGCCAGTTGTTCTGTGCATGCACGGACAGCCCACCTGGAGCTTCCTCTACCGGAAGATGATCCCGATCCTCGTCGCGGACGGCCTCCGCGTGATCGCGCCCGACCTGGTCGGCTTCGGCCGTTCCGACAAGCCTGCAGCGCGCGAGGACTTCAGCTACAACCGCCAGGTGGAGTGGATGACCCGCTGGATGGAAGCGAACGACCTCACCGGCATGACGCTCGTCGGGCAGGACTGGGGTGGGCTCATCGGCCTGCGCATGGCGGCGGAGAACCCCGACCGCTTCGACCGCATCGTGGCGGCCAACACCGGGCTGCCGCTGGCGCTCGAGCTTCCTGAGGACCGCTTCGCGGCGGTGAAGGAGTTCCTGAGTGCCTCGACTCCCACGCCGACGATGGAGGAGATGATGGGCGCCATCTCGTCGATCGACCCCGAGGTGCGCGAGCAGAAGTTCGCCTACTGGCAGAAGTGGACGTGGGAGACGGAAGACCTGCCCATCGCCATGGTGATGGGCTTCTCCATGGCGGGTGCCGGCTCTCCGCTCTCCCCGGAGGAGGTGGCGGCCTACGATGCGCCGTTCCCGAGCCCCGCCTACAAGATGGGGCCCCGCGCCATGCCGACCCAGGTGCCGATGCTCCCGGACGCTCCGTGCCTCGAGGAGCAGAAGGCGGCGTGGAAGGTGTTCTCCGAGTGGCAGAAGCCTTTCCTGTGCTCCTTCACCGACAACGACCCGGTGACCGCCGGAGGCGCCGCGGTCTTTCAGGCGCGAGTGCCCGGAACGCAGGGACAGCCACACCAGACCATCGAAGGTGGCGGCCACTTCCTGCAGGAGACGCGGGGCGAGCAGTTCGCGCAGATCGTGTCCGACTTCGTCCGCTCGGCGTAGGAGAGGCGGCAAGCGATGAGCGCTCTGGGACATGTACGCGGTCCTTGCGGCTTGCGAGCATCGCGCTGCCGTCGCGACAGCTCGCGGAGTATCGCTGCAACGGGGGCCGCCCCATGAAACGGTGGCTCCTGCTCGGAGCCTCTGGCGCTCTGCTCGTCGTCGGTGGAGCCTGGGGAATGCTCTTCCTCTACCCCCGCCCAGCCGACACGACGGCTCCCGCGGTCTACGCCGGCGACGGCTCCGAGCTCGACTACTGCGAGCTTCCGGAGCTGCACGGCGGCGGCAGCACCGCCGCCGAGATTCTGAAGGCCTATTCGCCCCCGGTCACAGGGGGGCCGTGTGGTTGGGAGCGGTGGCCGATGCCCGTGCTCGCGGGCTGCACCGAGCCCCTCGCCGAGGGTGTGGTCGACCTGCGTGGGCTGTGGCGCGGGACGGCCGGCGGGCGCGACCACGTGGAGCGCATCGAGCAGTGCGGCAACCGCACGGTGGTCACGACCTCGGGCATCCTTCACGACTTCTTCACCGACGGCACGCTGCGTAACGGCTCGCGCGACGTCGAGCCGCCTCGGTGCATGAACACCTGGGCGGCGATCGAGTGGAAGGACGAGGTGCTGGAGTTCCGGCCGTTTGGCCTGCCGTTCGTCGCGGTGACGCGGCGGATGGACGGAGACCAGCTTCTGTGGAAGTACCCCGGAGCCGAAGAGCTCCGGATGGACCGAATCTGCCGCGTGCCCGACACCCACCTCGTGGGCGGCCGGGCCGACGGCTCGAGAGTGAGGAGTGACCCATGAGCAAGAAGAAGAAGGCGTCCCTTTCGCGCGCGGTGTTGGCCCTTGCCGGGGCGACCCTCTGCTTGCTGGTGGCCGGCACGGCCGCCGCTTCGGGCGAAGAGATCCGTCCCGGCGTTCTCCGCACGCCGGACGCGCGGTTCGCGAACCTGCCGGACTTTCCCTACCAGCCGAACTACGTCGAGATCGACAGCTACCGAGTCCACTACGTCGATGCAGGCCCGCGGTCCGGCGAGGTCATCCTGCTGCTGCACGGCGAGCCGACGTGGTCGTATCTCTACCGCAAGATGATCCCGGTGCTCACGGACGCCGGCTATCGCACGATCGCTCCCGATCTCATCGGCTTCGGGCGCTCCGACAAGCCGACCGAGATGGACACGCACACCTACGCCTTCCACGTGGCGGCGATGACCAAGTTCGTCGGGGCCCTCGGTCTCGAGAACGCCACCTTCTTCGGCCAGGACTGGGGCGGGCTGATCGGGCTGCGCGTCGTGGCGGAGAACGAGGAGCGGTTCGCGCGCGTCGTCATCGGCAACACCGGCCTGCCCGTCGGGCAGGCCGAGTCGCTCGAAGCGCTACCGGAAGACAGCGGCTTCGTGCGCTGGAAGAAGACGAACATGGCCATGATCGAGCGCGGCGACATCCCCACCGGCGCACTAGTCTCCGGCAACGTGGGTGATCCGTCGATCAAGGAGGCGTACGACGCGCCGTTCCCCGATCCGAGCTACAAGGCGGGCGCACTGATCATGCCGCAGCGGGTGCCCATGTTCCGCGACGACCCGGCCAACGAGGCGAACCGGCGTGCTTGGGAGGTGTTCGAGCGGTGGGAGAAGCCGTTCCTCACGGCCTTCAGCGACAACGACCCCGTGACCCGCGGCGGCTATCGGCAGTTTCAGGAGCGCATTCCGGGTGCCAAAGGCCAGAAGCACACCACCATCGAAGGCGCCGGGCACTTCCTCCAGGAGGAGAAGGGCGAGGAGTTGGCGGCCGTGATCGTGCAGTTCATGCGCGACAACCCCCTGCGCAGCGGCTCCGCGAAAGGAGGCGGTGGCGGAGGGCTCATGGCGGATCAGATTCCGGTGGCCCATACGCCGGAGGGGTATTGGACGCAGATGCCACCTCCGGTGCTCGCCGAGTGCACGGAGCCGCTTTCCGCAAACGCGATCGACATGCGCGGGATGTGGAAGGTGGTCGAGTCGGAGTCGGGCGGCGAGCCCTCGACGGCCATGCTCGGTGGCGTGCAGCGCATCGAGCAGTGCGGCAATCGGGTCGTCATCACGTCGGGCGGCGTCACGCACGACATGCGCTGCGACGGCACGTACGAAAACGGCGTCAACGATGTCGGCGCGCCCGGAACCGGCGGTCGGAAGATCAGCGTTGCGGCGTCGTTCGAAGACGGCGTGCATGTGCTCCGGCCGAAGGGTCTGGACATCACCGTCGAGCGTGAGCTGGACGGACACCAGCTGATCTGGCGCTACGGTCCGTCGCTGGTGCTTCGCCTCGAGCGGACTTCCGAGTAGTCGCACCCACGGGGTCTCAGAGAGTTCCACGCTCCTCGGGGCGGGTACGCTCTACCCATGACGACACTCGAAGGGAAGGTCGCCCTCGTCGCTGGGGCGACACGCGGTGCGGGGCGCGGGATCGCCCGGGCACTCGGAGAGGCGGGTGCGAAGGTCTACTGCACCGGCAGAAGCAGCCGCGCGGGCGAAGTCGATCCTGCGCGCCCGGAGACCATCGAGGAGACCGCGGAGCTCGTCAGCGCTGACGGCGGCGAGGGCATCGCGGTGCGCGTCGACCACACCGTCCAGTCGGAGGTGGAGCAGCTCGTCGAGCGTGTGCGCGACGACTCCGGGCGTCTGCATGTTCTGGTGAACGACATCTGGGGCGGCGACGCGCTGACTGAGTGGGGCAAGCGCTTCTGGGAGGTCGATCTCGAGCAGGGTTTCCGCATGATCGAGCGCGCCGTGCACACCCACGTCATCACGAGCCGTTTTGCAACGCCGCTCCTGCTGGAGAGCTGCTCGGACGAGAGCGGTGGCCTCATCGTCGAGGTGACCGACGGTGCGTTCGCCGGGTATCGCAGCCAGATCTTCTACGACCTCTGCAAGATGGCCACGATCCGGCTCGCGTACGCGATGTCCGTGGAGCTCGAACTGGAGCCGATCACCGCCGTGGCGGTCACGCCGGGGTTCCTCCGCTCGGAGGCCGTGCTCGACCACTTCGGCGTGACGGAAGCGACGTGGCGCGAGGCGATCGCCAAGGACTTGCACTTCGAGCAGTCGGAGACGCCGCGGCTGGTGGGGCGAGGCATTGCTGCCCTGGCTGCCGACCCGGACCGGAAGCGCTGGGCCGGCCAGGCGCTCTCGAGCTGGCAGCTTTCGCACCACTACGACCTTCGCGACGTGG
This sequence comes from Candidatus Multivoraceae bacterium, assembly GCA_965223385.1. Lineage (GTDB taxonomy): Bacteria > Acidobacteriota > Thermoanaerobaculia > Multivoradales > Multivoraceae > JBCCLJ01. Next base: position 964,348 of record CBDCWR010000006.1, read on the forward strand.
ACGGGCGGCGACCGCACTGGGACGACCACATGGACGCGACGGTGGAGGAGACTCTCGCCAAGAGCGACCCCACGGCCGACGAGCTGATGGTGCTGCAGTTTCGCAAGCCCCAGCTCGACTTCGACCCGGACCGTGCCGAGCAGCGTGAGCGCATCGCGGCTTTCCTGAAGCGGCACCGCTCCAACTAGAGCGACAGCGGTGCTCCGGGGACCGCGGGGGAGACGTGCGCGCGTGCACCCATCGTTCTTTTTCGATGTTCGCGACCTCCGCTAGAGTTCGGCCACATTTCATTTCTTTTGGCGGAGACACGATGAGAGATCTCGTCCAAGCCTCGCCCTTGCCCAAACACCGTGCCCGCGCTGCCCGCGCGAGTGGAGTCTGGCTCCTGCTCGCCCTCGGGGTCGCGGCACTCCTTCCGGCGCCGCTCGCAGCGGCCGACACCAGCTCCCAGTGCTACCCCAGTGCGCTGGTCGACCTCCTGCCGAAGGTGGTCGCGCCGATGGCGGGCCAGGAGCCGATCTGGCTCGTGGGCGCCTCCCTCCTTCGTTGGGGTGATGGCGCTCCCGTGCGCACCGCGTGGGTCCTCGACAAGAGCTACGAGGGCCCGCTCGTGGTCACCGGTCAGCGGAAGAGGAGCCCTTCGCAGCTCGGCTTCCTCGAATCGGACGGCCGCACGGTGGCGACCGTGCTGGAGATTGCCGACCCTCACTCCCAGTCGATCGTGCCGGGTGGCGCGGACGAGATCACGCGGAAGCGGTACTCGTTCGTGATGACCGACATGGTCTTCCCGACTCCGGGCTGTTGGGAGATCGAGGCACGGCTCGGCCGTGAGGTTGCCCAGGTCGTGGTCTGGGTGCCGGACGGAGCGCGGCACTAGCCTGAGCGTCGGCGCCTCGCGATCAGCGCCGGCCGTCGTCCGCTGCCGACCTCCGATGGCGGCGGCAGATCTGTCGACGGGCGCCGGTTGCCGTCGACTCGACCAAATTCTGGTCAGTGTCAAATATTTTAGGATCTTGAGGTATGCTCCGGAGCATCGAGAGGAGAAGACGTGAGCCCTTACGGAACACAGGAGATGGGTCTCCGCTGGCGCAAGAAGCTCCGCCAGCACAACGACATCGTCGAAACCACGGTCCAGCTGGTCCGCGAAGCCGGCTACGAGGCGACGACCGTCGAGGAGATCGCACGTCGGCTCGAGATCAGCACCGCCACCTTCTACAACTACTTCCGGTCCAAGGACGACGTGCTGGCCACCTGGGTGCAACGGGTCTGGGATCAGAGCACCGATGAGGTTCTGGCGGGTCACGCGACATTCCAGCGCTTGGCGAAGCGGCTCGCGAAGAAGTTGAGCGAACTGTTGGAGCGCGACAAGGGGCTCTGGTGTGCCATTGCCCTCAAGAACGCGTGGAGCCCGATCGACCACGCATCGCTCCGCTCCACGGAGGAGCGTGCGGCGCGCGCCGTCGCAGAGGTGATCGAGCGGGCGCAGGAGAAGGGGGAGCTCCGGCGCGACATTCCGGCCTGGCGTCTGGGGCAACAGCTGGACGGCATGCTCGTCACGGCGTGCGCCTTCTGGGCCACGGATCATCCGCGGCCTCACTCCCTGCGCCGGTCCCTCGACCAGACGGTCGATCTCTTTCTCCGGGGAACCGAAGTCTCAGAGAGCCCTTGAAGCTCGACTGCACCAAACCGAGAGCTCGAAGTGAACGCGCGGAAGAACGAACGCTGACCGAGAAAGTCCGAGGATTCAGATGAAACGACCTCGTTGCGCCTCCCAGATCGCTGCCGCTGCGCTGATCGCCCTGACGTCGCCGCTCGGGGCCGCGACCGACTCCGAAGCTCCGACCTTCGGCGCTGACATCGGGCCGCTGTTTCACGCGAAGTGCGGCTCCTGCCACCGCCCGGGTGGCATCGGGCCAATGTCGCTGCTCGACTACACCTCGGCACGACCGTGGGCGAAGTCGATCCAGCGGGAGGTCGTGTCGAAGGGTATGCCGCCGTTCGGAGCGGACCCGGGAGATCACGCGTTCCGCAACGACATCTCCCTCACGGACGACGAGATCCAGCGCATCGTGAAGTGGGTGGAGAAGGGGGCGCCGGAGGGTGATGCGTCGCTTCTGCCGGCGCCACCCGACTACGAGGTCATGGCGCGCGAAGGGCTTCCGGAGCCGGACCTCGTCCTGGTGCACGACGACACCTGGGACGTTCCTCCGGGTGCTGATCAGCAGCGCGCCTTCGTCATTCGCAACACCTTCGATCACGATCTCTGGATCTCGGGAATCGACTGGGATCAGAGGAGCAACGTGGTGCACCACATGTTCCTGTTCGTCGACCCTTCCGGGCTCGCGCGCAAGTTCGAAGCCGAGGACCCCGCGCCCGGCTTTCTCGGCTCGGTCGACGGCGGCGCCGGCACCGACAAGATGATGGAGATCTTCTTCGCCGGTGGGGATGGGGTCGGCGGTTGGGCTCCAGGCGCCGATCCGCTGTTCTACGGCGAGGTCATCGGCCAGCGGATCGCCGCAGGGACCGACTTCCTCCTGCAGTACCACTACTTCAACCAGACGGACGAGACGAAGACGCACCAGCCGCGGATCGCTCTCTACCTGCACGAGCAGCCGCCGAAGCGGAAGCTCGAGATCGAGGGTCCAGCGATCGAGCCGGCGAAGCTGTTCCTGCCCGCGGGCGATCCCTCCGTGGAGACCGTGGTCGACTGGGTCGCGCCGGGAGATCTCGAGGTGCTGGCGGTCATGCCGCACATGCACAACCTCGGCAAGGACATGCGCGTCACCGCGCACTATCCGGACGGCCGCGAGGAGCTGCTGCTGGACGTGCCGCGGTTCGACCCGTACTGGCAGACGGTCTACGAGTACGAGACACGGGTCTTCCTGCCGAAGGGCACGCGCGTGCGCATGGTGGCCCACCACGACAACTCCGCCGACAATCCGCTGCAGCTCCAGAGCCCGCCGCAGGACGTGCGCTTCGGCGAGCGGGCCAACGACGAGATGGTGAATGCCAGCGTGTTCTACGCGCTCACGGAGGAGACCACCGACTGGTCGAGCAACAGTCTCGGCGACGTGATCACACCGCCCGAGGAGCTCCAGAAGGCCCCGAAGAAGAAGCCCTGAGGCGCGTCACCTTTCGCGCAGCCGGCGTCGCGTTCGGGTCGTAGGCGTGGCGCTCGGCTGCCCGCATCGCCGGGTCAGTCTGCTTCCGGGGATGTCGTCTGGGAGCCGTTCGCCGCTCGATGAAGGCCGTGGTAGATGGCTCCGGCGACCAGCGCGATCCCACCCCAGAGCAGCTGGCGCGGCTCCGCCTGCGCGAGGATCCACACGCAGAGTGCCAGGGCCACGATCGGGATGGCGGGCCCTCCGGGGAGGCGGAACCCGGGCGGCTGGTCCGCCATGGTACGGCGGAACACCAGCACTGCCAGGCAGCTCGGGATCATCGACGTGAAGCGCGCGACCACGGACAGCACCGCGAGCTCCACGAAGCTGCCGCTCAGGGCGATGGCGAGCGTGATTGCGGTCGTCGTGACGATCGCCGCCGTGGGCGCGCGGGTGTGGGCATGGACCTCGCCGAAGATCCTGGGCATCTGGCCCGCGTGGCCCAGGGTGTAGAGGAATCTGGACGACGAGAGCGACGTCGCCGCGTTGACGCCGAGCACCGAGAGCAAGATGCCGAGGCTCACGAGGAACGTGCCGGCAGGTCCGAGGAAGCGTGCCGCTGCGTCGCTCACGGGAGACTCGGAGCCAGCGAGAGTCGGCAGGGTTCCGGCGCACACCGCCCAGATCCCGAGATAGACGAGGGTGACGGTTCCCATCACGAGGAAGAGGGCCTGGGGAACCGCTCGTCGCGGCTCGCGCATCTCACCCGCGGGCACGGGCAGCAGCTCGAAGCCCGAGAACGCGAAGAAGATCAACAGCGTGCCCGCTCCGAGGCTCGCGTAGCCGTTGGGCGCAAACGGCCGATAGAGGCCGGGGTCGATAGAGAACAGACCAACGCCGATGAACAAGAGCATCGGCAGGAGCTTGGCCACGGTGAAGAAGTTGGTGGCCACGGCCATCCAGCGGATTCCGGACACGTTCACCGCGGCCAGACCCCCGAACAGGGCCACGAGGATCCAGGTGCGGTAGGCGAGTGCACCTGGCAGGAGCACGTCGAGCGACGTCACGAAGGCGTTGGCAAGCGCGCCCCACGCCGCAAACCGCGTGAGCACCGCCATCCAGCCGACACAGAATCCGGCGAGCTCACCAAAGGCCTCCCGCGTGTAGAGCACCGGCCCGCCCGTGCCGCGAAAGCGGCTGCCGACCTCCGCCAGGCAGCCCACCATTGTCATGGAGGTGATCGCGGCGATGAGAAACGTCAGGAGTGCGGCCGGGCCCAGCATGGCCGCGGCCTGACCCGGAAGGAAGAAGATCCCCGTGCCGATGATGCCGTTGATGCCGATGGCGACCACATCGAGCAGGCGGAGGTCGCGGCGGAGGGTCTCTTCCGTCATTGCCGGAACCACATTCTGTCGGGAACGTCCGCCCCCAGTTCGGCTTGTGCAGCCTCCAGCAGAGCGACCAGGCGCGCGGCCACTTCCGGGTGCTCCCTCGTATAGCTGTACGTCTCGCCAGGATCTTGTTCGAGGTCGAACAGGAGCCCGGGCGCGTTGTACGACGTCTCGTGCGCGAAGCTCTGCAGTGCGCTCCGATACTGCGACTCGACGACGAGCTTCCAGCGCCCGGAGCGCACCCCGGCGATGCGGCTCTTGTCGAAGAGGAAGAGCGCCTCGTGGGGCGACGGGGCACCGTCGCGCAGCAGCGGCAGGATGTCGCGCCCGTCGATCACGCGGCCCTCGGGCGGGCTCGCTCCGACCAGACCGAGGACCGTCGGGAAGACGTCGATGTTCATCGCCGGCTCGGGCGAGGTCACCCCGGCGGGGAGACCGGCGGGCCAGCGCACGATCATCGGCACGCGCAGGCCGCCCTCCCAGGAAGCTCCCTTCCGGTTGCGGTAGATGCCGGCGCTCCCTTCCCACCACGGCCCGTTGTCGCTCGTGAACACGACGAGCGTGTTGTCAGTGAGCCCGTTCCGCTCGAGTGCTGCCATGACCTCGCCGACGCTCCAGTCGATCTCCTCCACCACGTCGCCGTAGAGTCCGGCCTCGGACGTTCCCTCGAACTCCGGCGAGGTGTAGAGCGGCACGTGCGGAAAGGTGTGCGGGAAGTAGAGGAAGAAGGGATTGCCTGCGTTGCGGTCGATGAACGCGACCGCCTCCTCCGCGTAGCGGCGCGTGAGTGTGGTCTGGTCGACCGGCTCCTCGATTGCCTCCGCGCCGCGCATGAGAGCGAGGGGCAGCATGTCGTTGCTGTGCAGGAGCCCGTAGAACTCGTCGAACCCGTGCAGGAGCGGCGAGCGCTCGGGCTCCTCACCCAGGTGCCACTTGCCGACGATCGACGTGGCATACCCGCGCTCACGCAGTGCCTCCGCGAGGGTGATCTCGTCCGCCTCGATGCCGATGTCGTTGCTGGTGCGCGCCACGTCCTCGCTCAGGCCGAGCCGGATGGGGTAGCGACCGGTGAGCAGGCCGCCGCGCGACGGAGTGCAGATGTTGGCGCTCGAGTAGAAGCTCGTGAGGGTGACCCCCGCGGCCGCGAGCTGGTCGAGGAACGGCGTCGAGATGAGCTCGGCGCCGTAAGGGCCGATGTCGCCGTAGCCGAGGTCGTCGGCCAGGAAGAGGACGACGTTCGGTGGGGCCGTGGCTGTCGGAGGCGCCGCCTCCTCGGGTGGCGGCGGCTCGGCCGGCGCACAGGCAATCCACACCAGCAGGGCACAGCCAACGGTCAGTGATCGCCCCATGGCGTCTCGGCTCCCGGTCGAAATCGAACTGCAGTGAACGAGGGTCACCCTACCAACGAGAGCTATCCACGCCGCGGCGACGGCGGTGACCCCTGCCGGGCGTGCCCTGGTTAGCATCGGGAAATGCCCGAGACCTTCCACTGGAAAGACTGTGCTGCGACGCTCCAGCGCCTCGCGGCCGACGCGGACCTCGTGCTCGAGCCCAAGAGGAGGTTCTTCGAGTCCGAGCGCTTGCGCGTGCGCACGCCGCTGGTCTTCCCGATCCCCGAGGGTTGCGCGTCGGTCAACGACTACGTCGACTCGCTCCCGGAGGAGCCGGGGCGCCACAGCGTGATCCTCATGCAGGCCGGCGCCGTGTCGCTCGGTCGTTTCGAAGGCGCGCGTCCGCTGATCCAGAAGAGCCTGCGCAAGTACGTCGTGCGCGGCAGAGGCCGGGCCCAGCCTCTCCACCTGAAGACCAAAGGCAAGTCGCGCTACGGGTCGCGCCTGCGGCTGCAGAACGCGACGCCGCCTGCTCGAGGAGACGAACGAGAAGCTGCGCGAGTGGGAGGAGGAGCTCGGGCCGCCCGACCACATCTTCTACAGCTGTCCCGGTACGGCTCTGGCCCAGCCTCTTCGAGGCCACGCCGCCGCCCCCCTTCGAGAAGACGGGCCCGCTGACCAAGATCCCACTCGATCTGCCCCGAGGCCCACGGTCGACGTTCTTCAAGCGCGCCTATCGGTCGCTCGAGTACGGGCGGATCGAAGAGAAGTAGCTCGCGGTCGCCAGACGGCCGTCCCCGCGGCTCACTTTCGAGCGCCCCCTCGAGCGGGGGGCGATCGACGGATCTTCTTGGCCTTGCGCACGCACTCCTCGAGGGCCTGCAGGAATCGCGATCTGTCCTGCTTCGTGAAGGCGCTCGGCCCGCCGACGTGCTCACCACCGCTGCGCAGATCCGCCAGCAGCTCGCGGGTTGCCAGTGCGTCGCCGATGTTGTCCTCGGTGAAGGGGCGGCCGTTGGTTCCGAGGGCCAGAGCTCCGCGGTCCATGCAGCGCGCCGCGAGGGGAATGTCGGCGGTGATCACGATGTCGCCCGCTCCGATCTGCTCCACGATCCAGTCGTCGGCAGCGTCGAGATCCCCTTCGACCACCTCGAGCCGAATGCGGTCGGAGGTGGGCACCCGCATCCAGGAATTGGCGGCCAGGGTCACCTGCAGCCCGTGGCGGGCGGCCACGCGGTAGGTCTCTTCCTTGACGGGGCAGGCGTCGGCGTCGACGTAGATGTGCGTCATCCCGGCGCGAGACTACGGCATCAGCCGGAGACGCTGGCCGCGTGCGGCTGGGTGGCTACGACGAAGCGCCGGCTGCTCTCGCCCCGGGCGAAGACTCGGCGGCCAGGTGTGCGGGGCCTCCCAGGGGTGGAAGCGCGCGGTACGCGAAGCCGATGAGGTCCAGCACGCGGCGAAGTCTCGGGTGGCTCAGCAGGGGGCGTGCCCGCGGATGTGCCGCGACCACGAGGACGTCGTTGAGCTGCTGCTCGGCGGCGTCCTCGATGTTGCGCATCGCGTCGTCGAGCCGGCCCAGGGCGAGCTGCGAGTCGGCCATCAGCACGGGGGAGCCGGCGTTCTCCTGCAGAAAGCCCAGAATCCACTCGTGTGCCCCGGCGAGAAACTGCTCGGCGGTCTGCTCCGGCGGGGTGCGCTCGAGCACTTCGCGAGGTGCCCCTCGAATCTCCAGCAGGGTCTTCATCTGTGCGGCGGCCTCTACGGTTCTCCCCGTCGCGAGGTACACGTCATAGAGACACTGAGCCACTCGCGCGGCAGGAGCACCGAGGTCGGCCGAACGCGTACACAAGGTTTCGGCCTCGTCGAAACGCTCGGCCATGAAGTAGACCTGACTGCCGTCGGTGTGCAGGGCCATCGAGACGGGGTCGAGCGCTCGTGCACGCTCGATCTGCTCGATGGCCTCGTCGAAGCGGCGCTGCAGCGCGTAGAGCATGGCGAGCGCGTGATGCGACGTCGCGCGGCTGGGGTCGAGCTGAATAGCGCGGCGGAACGAGGCCTCCGCACCCGCGTCGTCCCACTCGCCGTACAGGAGAAGGGACCCGCGCGCTTCGTGCGCCTCTGCGAGGCGTGGATCGAGGTCGAGCGCTCGCTGGAGCGCCTCGTGGCGACGCGCCAGCGCTTCGGGATCGCGGAAGCCCGGAAGGGAGCGGGCGAGGGTGACCCAGGCAGGTGCCATGGTCGGGTCGCGGTCGAGCGCGCGCTCGAGCATCTCGAGGGCTGTCGGCCGATCTTGCCCTCGATGCAGCATGTAGCGCGCAATGAGGTAGTCCTCCCGAGCCTGCGGATCCCACGCGAGCTGACGATCGAGGAAGCCGGAGAGCTCCGGAGGAGCAAGCTGCGGGACGAGCGAGCGCGCGACGTCCGCGGCGAGCGCGAGCTGGGCGTCGAGCGGACTGGCGGAGCGGACCTCGAACCTGCGGGCCCAGAGATGCGCTCCGTCGCCCGAGCGCACCAGCTGACTCGCGATGCGCACCCGATCGCCTTCCCGGCGCACGGTTCCCTGGAGGACGTGGCTCGCGTGCCACGTCTCGGCGATCTCCTGGAGTTCGGCCGTCGGCGATCGGTCGCGGGCAGAGGCCCGGGCGATCACGGTGAGATGGTCCGGGACCGTGGCAGCGAGCTCGGAGATCAGGTCTTCGCGGAGGCCGTCGATGAAGGCTCCGGCGGTGCGCTCGGGCGAGAGGTCTTCGAAGGGCAGGATCGCCAGGCGCACTGTCTCGGCAGACTCTTCTTGCATCCCGGTATGGCTGCCGGGAGGTTGACGGGTGTCGAGCAGCAGCACGGTCGTTGCGAGAAGCAGGAGCGCTGCCGCCACCCAGCCCAGGGTCGCGCGAGCCCGTGGAGGCTTCAGCGGCGCGACCGCACGCCCGACCGGGCTCACGTCGCTCGACCCTTCGAGAGAAGCGTCTTCCGGCGCGGTCCACGTCACCGGCGTCAGGATGCGGTAGCCCTTCTTGGGCAGCGTCTCGATGATCCTGGGTCGGCTCGCCGATTCTCCGAGGGCGCGCCGGATCTGCCGGACGGCAGCGTTGATGCCCTGATCGACCTCCACGACCCGATCGCCCCAGAGCCGTTTGCGGATCAGCTCGCGTGACGTGACGTGATCACCCCGCTCGAGCAGCAGGAGCAACAGCTGGGCGGGCTGCGACGCGAGACGCACGGGGCGACCCCGCTCCCGGAGCTCGAGCGTGGCGCGGTCGAGCTCGAATGGCCCGAAGCGGGCGATCGGGCCGTGGTCTCGAGCTTCGTTCACAGCACCCATGGCGTGGCCTCGCGGTCGGGAAGGGCGACCGCTGATTCAGGTACGACGCTGCGAGCCCCGTGTTCGGCGGTGCGGCGATTTCATCTCGATTTCAGGGACGAGTCAGCGGCTGGTGGGGGCGGACTCTCGTAGCCAGGGGAGTTCTCAGTGTTCCGTTCAACGACTCACGATCCGGAGGTCCTCCATGCAACTCGCCGTCACGCTCCCCTTGACCCATACCGCCCGACGTCTCTCCGTGCTCGCCGTCGCGATGCTCCTCGTAGCTCTCGGGGCGCCCGCGAGTGCCCAGCAGGACGCCGATGCCGCCGATGCGGCCCCCGCCGAGCCCAGCGGCTTCCTGGCTGAGTTCCTCGCGTTCGATCAAGCGACCACCCAGAAGGTGGTCGGCCTCGCACGGGCGATCCCCGAAGACAAGCTCGACTGGCGCCCCGCGGAGGGTGTGCGCTCCATCCGGGAGCTCCTCCTGCACATCGGGCAGACGAACTACGTGGCCGCGGCGTCGGCGACGGCGCTGGTCGGGCAGGAGGCCCCCCAGCAGCCCGACTGGGCGACGCTGAAGGGCAGAGACGCGCTGGCCGATGCGGTCGAGACGTCGTTTGGCCTGACGCGCGCCGTGGCCAGCGGCATGGCGAGCCTCGATCTCTCCGTGGCGCCCAACGGCGGTCCGCAGACGCTGCGCGCCGCGCTCTACGGTTTTGCCGTGCACCACTCCGAGCACCTGGGCCAGCTCATCGCCTATGCCCGCTCGGTGGGCACGGTCCCGCCCTGGAGTCGGTAGCGCCACTCGTCGAAAGAGCCCTTCATGAAGGCTGGGTGCTCTGCGGGCTGGCTGCCAGCTCGCAGAGCAGGTTCCCACCCGGGCGGACGGAGGAGACCTCGAAGCGCGATTTGTCTCGAGTGGTAGATCGCAGAATGTCCGTGCTCAATCCCAGCTCATGACGCTTTCGGCGAGCTCCCAGGCTACGGTCGCGGCTCTACAACCCGAGTCGTAAAACTCCTTCACTGCCAACAGCATGGTCTCACGAGACACGAAGCAAGATCGCCAGTACCCGATCTGATCTCCAGCCATCCAAACCTCGACGAGATCCTGCCCTCGCTGCTCATCGATCACGGTGCGATGTTCGACGTCTCCAACCCCCAACCCGCTGATGTGAAATCCATGGTCGGGTACGAAGTAGACCACCAGCCAGTAGTCATCCTCACTACCGGCGAGCGAAACGCATCGATCAGGATTCTCCATGCGAGCTAGTTCGAGAACATGCTCCCTGACCTCGTCCCAAGAGGGGCCGGTCTTCTCACCCGCAGGGCTCTTCAGCTTCGTGACATAGGCCATATCGTGTCAGTGCGTGGATGATGGAGCGGCCAAGGTCGTCGGCTTTCGTCCGGTGCGATGGTCGAGTCTCACACTCCCGCCGTCTTGCCACAGGATACCCAGCGACCTTTCATGGAAACGACTCGGCTTACGAACGACGAGCAGGGTCGCACGCTCCGCCCCGGGGGCCTCTCTTGAACGGCTGCTACGGAGTCTCCCCGGTCGGCAGCCTCTTTCGCTACTCGTTGCGCAGCGCCTGCGTGGGCGCGATGCGCGTGGCGCGGCGCGCCGGGAGCCAGCTGGCGACCAGGGCGACCAGCCCGAGCGCCGCCGGCACGACCGCAAAGCTCGCCGGGTCGAGGGCGCTCACGTCGTGCAGCAGGCTCTGCACGAGGCGCCCAGCGGCCATCGAAAGCAGGAGTCCCAGGACCACGCCGGTGGCCGCGAGGCGCATGCCGGACCCGAGCACCATCCGCAGGATGTCGCTCTGCGTCGCCCCCATCGCCATGCGGAGGCCGATCTCGCCGGTCTGCTGGCTCACCGAGTAGGAGAGCACGCCGTACAGGCCGATCGTTGCGAGAAGAAGGCCGAGCAGCCCGAAGGCGGAGACGAGAATGGCGGCGACGGTCGCCGGGAGGAATGCGCTGGTGCGCAGGTGCCGCTCGAGGCTCTGGACGCCCAGCATCAGCGCACTCTCGCCGGCCCTTCGGCTCGCCTCACGGACCTGGGCTGCGAGGGTGTCGAGGGCCTCCGACGAGTGCACCACCAGCGTGGCGCCAAACGGCGTCCGCAGCCGCTGCGGATGGGAGAGATACACGAACGGTACCGGTGGCTCGTTCACGCTCCGGTACTTGCCGTTTGCAGCGACACCGACCACCCGCACTTCTGTACCTTCGGCCGAGTCGAAGCGGAACGTCTGACCGATGGCCGTGCCACGAGGCCAGAAGCGCTCGGCCATGATCTCGTTGACCACCGCCACCGGAAGGGCGTCTTTCGTGTCACTGGCGTCGATCGGCCGCCCCTCGAGGACGCGCGTTCCCATGCCGTCGAAGTAGTGCGCGTCGACGTTGCTGTAGAACACCTGCAGTGGCCCGTCGGTGCCTTCGGCGCCGGTGTCGTAGCCGTCCACATGGATGGTGGTATTGGTGCCGAACGTGTCGAGGGGCAGGGGCATGGTCCAGGTCGCCGCGCGAACTCCGGGGAGCGTGGCCACCTCGGCGCGGAGGTCGTCGTAGAACTGGGTCAGCCTCTCCTCGTCGTACCCGCTCGAGCCGAGATCGAACCGTACGACCACCCGATCCTGCGGATCGAAGCCCACGTCGGCCCGCACCACGTTCTGGAGGCTGCGCGCGAACAGCGCCGCCACGACGAGCAGCACGAGGCAGGCGGCGACCTGTGCGGCCACGAGACCGCGGCGCAGCCGCCCGCTGGAGCCCGACGTGCTCACCGCTCGACCCTCCGAGCGCAGGGTCTCGCCCCACTCCTCCTTGGAGACCTGAAGGGCCGGGAAGAGCCCGAACAGGAGAGCAGTCATCACCGTGAGGCCGAGCGCGTACAGCACCACGGAAGCGTCGAGCTGCGGGTCGAAGAAGACCGGCAGACCTGACGTTGCGGGCGCCGCCGTCAAGGCGCGACCCAGGAGCTGCATCGATGTCGCGGCCATCGCGAGGCCTGCGACGCCTCCCAGAGCGGCCAGCACGAGGCTCTCGGTCAGCAGCTGGCGGATCACCCGCATCCGGCTGGCGCCCATGGCCAGTCGGACGCTGATCTCGCGCCGCCGCCCCGCCGCGCGCACGAGCACCAGGTTGGCGACGTTGACGCAGGCGATGAGCAGAACGAGGCCAACCGAGGCGAGCATCACGAACGAGGCGAGCCGGAGCACCGGGCCGCTTCCCATTCCCATGCGCGAGTGCGATTCGGGAAAGACGGAGATCGAGATGTTCTCGTTGGACTCGGGGTACTGGCGCTCCAGTTGACTGGCGGTGTCGCGCAGGCGCGCTTCGACCTGCGCGATGCTGGTGTCGCGACCCAGCCTGCCGATGGCCCAGAGGCTGCGCGAGTTGCGGTCTTCGAGCATCTCGCGACTGCTCGGGGCGAGGAGCTCGGCCACGGCAAGCGGAATCCAGAGCTCGGCCTGGATCAGGGCGTGGGCGCCGCGGAACCCCTGCGGTGCGATTCCGACCACGGTGAAGGTCTGGCCGTTCAGCTGCACCTCGCGGCCCACGATGTCGGGGTCGCCGCCGAGTCGGCTCTGCCAGAGAGAGTGCCCGAGCACGACGACGGGCTCGGTGGCCAGATCCTGTTTCGCGGCATCGAAGGGCTGGCCGAGAGCCAGCTGCACGCCGAGCATGTCGAAGTAGTTCGCGCTCGTGATGTTGCCCCACACCCGGTGTCCCGGCCCTTTGGGCCCGGGCTCGGCACTCGCGTGCACCTGCATGGAGACGGGGAAGTGGAGTGCCATGCTGCCGACCTCGGACATGGCGTCCTGGTAGTCGAGGAAGTCGAGGTACGACAGGCCGTCCGATGTCTGGCCGCTACCGTCGACCGAAGCGAAGACGACGATCTCCTCCGGGCGGTCGACGTTGGGTGGACGCCACAGCACCGAATGGATGAGGCTGAACATCGAGCTGTTGATGCCGATGCCGAGGGCGAGCACGGCCACAACGACGACGGCGTAGCCCGGCTTCTTCGCGAGCGTTCGCACAGCGAACCTCAGGTCTTGGGTGATGCTCCACACGATCTCACCTCCACGGGGGAGTCGTCGCTCAGGGGGCGACCAGGGTTCTTCGAGCGGCGGTGCGGTGCGCGAAGGCACCCAGTGCTCGGCTTCCGCCTCGAGGTCGGAGAGCTGCCGTGTGGCGGTACGGAAGGCCTCGTCGGGGGTCATGCCGGAGCTCACCTTCTGGTCGATGAGGATCCGCAGGTGGTCCTCGAGCTCGTCGAGATCCTCCTGAACGATGCCGCCCTTTCGGCCCACGCGCTCGCGCCACCATCGGATGTCGTGATCCAGGCGGCTCATGCCGGCTTCCACAGTCGCTCGAGGGTCGAGTGCACGGCGAGCCACTGCGCCTTCTCCTGCGCGAGCGCCTCGTGGCCGGCCTTCGTCAGGCTGTAGTACTTGCGGCGCCTCCCGGTGTCGGCCTGCCGCCACTCACAGTGGAGAAGGCCGTCCCGCTCGAGCCGATGCAGCACCGGGTAGAGCATGCCGTCGGTCCACTCGATGTCGCCTCCGGAGAGCACCCGAACGTGCTGCAGTACCTCGTAGCCGTAGCTCTCGCCGCGGGCGAGGATCGACAGCACGAGCGGACGCGCAGACGCCGCCACCATGTTCTTCGAGATCTCCATCGCCATCCTCCGTATACCTCGCAGCTCTATGTATAGAGCTGTGAGGGTACCTACGGCGGTCGTGCCCTGGGGGTTGCAGTGCCATGAGATCGCATGGGCCCCGGCCTCCACCTCCCGTGCAGGCGCGCCGTGCCTCCCGCGAGCCTGGCGGTGCTCGAGGGGGTGCCGGGAGTCGACTACCAGGACGAGACCGTGTCCTTCGTGGCCGACGATTTCCAGCAGGCCTACGACGGGTTGATCGCCCTGGTGGGTGTCGCCACCACCAACTTCCCGTCGCCGCTGCTCGACGGTCTGCGGTCGACCGCGCAGGGGCGCGAGACCCTCGGGCGCTACTCCAACCTGCTGTTCGGGCGCTGGGTCGACGTCGAGTCCGGTCGATGGACGCCGCCGGAGGCCCGGCTCCCGGCGAGCGGCAGCCGTACCACGGAGCACGCTAGCGCTTCCGGGCTGCACGCCCCACACCCTGGGCGCCTCCCGGATCTACGAGAGGCCAACTCTCAGGCCTGTCGGAGGCTCTCTCGTCCTGATCAAGCGAGCAGGTCGTGGACCACCCGGCCGTGCACGTCGGTGAGGCGGAAGTCGCGGCCCTGGAACCGGTAGGTCAGCTGCTCGTGGTCGATCCCCAGCAGGTGGAGGATCGTGGCGTGGAGGTCGTGCACGTGCATACCCTGGTCCACCACCGAGTAGCCGATGTCGTCGGTCACGCCGTAGGAGAAGCCGGGCTTCGTTCCGCCGCCCGCAATCCACAGCGTGAAGGCGTCGATGTGGTGGTCGCGACCGATCTCGAGACGGACCTCACCCATCGGAGTGCGCCCGAACTCGCCACCCCACACGACCAGCGTGTCGTCGAGGAGGCCGCGCCGCTTGAGATCGATCACGAGCGCCGCCGACGCCTGGTCGATCTCGCGACAGCGGTCCTCGAGGGGCTTGCCGAGGTTGTTGTCGGGGTCGCCGTGGTGGTCCCAGTCGGCGTGGTAGAGCTGCACGAAGCGCACACCGCGCTCCACCATGCGCCGCGCGAGCAGACAGTTGCGCGCGAACGAGGGCTCGTCGCCCTCGATCCCGTAGAGCCGGCGCACCTCCTCGGTCTCACCGGAAAGGTCGACGAGCTCGGGGCTGGACGTCTGCATGCGAAACGCCATCTCATAGGTGGCGATGCGGCTCTCGATCGCCTCTTCGCCGACCTGGCCGATCTGCAGCCGGTCGAGCGCGGCGACCGTCTCGAAGAAGTCCTGCTGCTGAGCTGGATCGGTGCCTTCGGGGCTCCTGAGATGGAGGACGGGCTCCGGGCCGGAGCGGAACGGCGTGCCCTGGTAGTGCGGCGGCAGGAAGCCGTTCCCCCAGAGTGGTGCGCCGCCGCGCGGGCCTCGGCTCCCCGACTGCAGCACGATGAAGCCCGGAAGGTCGTGCGCTTCACTGCCGATACCGTAGGTGACCCAGGCGCCCATGCTGGGTCGCCCGAACTGGCCGAAGCCGGTGTTCATGAAGAGCTTGGCCGGCCCGTGGTTGATCTCGTTCGTCGACAGGCCGCGCACGAAGCAGAGGTCGTCGACGATCTTCGCAGTGTGCGGCAGCAGCTCGCTGACGGGCGCGCCGGAGTCGCCGTGGCGTGCGAACGCGCGCCGGGTGCCGAGCAGGGTCGCGCGCCCGGGGTCGATGAACGCGAAGCGTTTGCCGTCGGTGTTCCTGCTGGGCGGCGTCTTGCCGTTCAGGCGTTGGAGCGTCTCCTTGGGCTCGAACAGCTCGAATTGACTCGGCCCGCCGGCCATGAACAGGAAGATGACGTTCTTGGCGCGGGCCGCCACAGCCTGCGCTTTGCTTTGCGCCGACGCCCCCGGCCCGAGCAGATGATAGAGCGCGATGGAGCCAAGCCCGACACCGCTCTGGCGCAGGAACTCACGACGGGCGATCTTCTGCATCTTGGGGCTCCGCTGGAACGTCGGTCGGGAGTCAGTTGCGGTGGGAGAACTCGTCGAGGTTGAAGAGCACGCGGGCGACGGCTGCCCAGGCCTGCTCCTCGCCACCCTGCTCGCGCTGGCGCTCGAGGTAGTCGAGCGCGATCGACATCTCCTCGGCCCTCGGGCTGCGGCCCAGAGTGAGCCTCCAGGCCGTGTCGATCCGTTTCTCGTCGGAGACGTCCTGCCGCTGGAGGCGGCGCCCGAGGCCCCCGGCGAGCTCCAACACCATCGGATCGTTGGCGAGCGTCAGCGCCTGCAGAGGCGTGCTGGACGGCACGCGCCTCGTGCACGTGACGTTCGGTTGGGGCGCATCGAAGGTGGTCAGGAAGGGGTACGGGCTCGACCTCCAGAGTCGCGTGTAGAGCGTGCGGCGGTAGCGGTCGGCGCCTTCGTCGGCGTCCCAGCGCTTGTTCGTCTGCGTGAACCGAAAAACGCCGTCGGGCTGGGGCGGCTGCACCGGTGGGCCACCAACTTTCGCGGAGAGAAGGCCGCTCGCGCGCAGCGCCGAGTCGCGCAGGGCCTCCGCGTCGAGCCGCGGACGCGTCTGTCGCGCGAGGAGGCGGTTGCGTGGGTCACGCGCCAGGAGGTCGCCGCGCATCGCCGACGACCTCTGGTAGGTGTCGGACGTGACGATGAGCCGGTGGATCTGCTTCATCGAGAAGCCGCGTGCCGGAAGCTGCGCCGCGAGCCACTCGAGGAGATCCGGGTGCGACGGCAGCGCGCCCCGCGTGCCGAAGTCGTTCTCGGTCTCGACGATCCCCAGGCCGAAGAAGCGCTGCCACCAGCGGTTCACCGTGACGCGGTGCACGAGCGCGTTGTCGCGGTGCGTCAGCCACCGGGCCAGATCGAGGCGCGTCTTGGGCTCCGTTCCGGGTCGCGCCGCCTCGGACGTGACGGCGTCGAGAGCGCGCGGCACTCCCGGCTGCACGATCTGACCGGGGTCGCGGAAGTCGCCGCGGCGCAGCAGGTGCGTCGTGCGAGGTGGCATCTGCGGCTGCAGGATGAGCGAGGTGGGTAGGTCGGGCCGCGTGGCCTCGTGGTCGACGAAGGTGCGCCACGCCCGGCGCCAGCGATCCGTCGGAGCGCCGGAGGACGCGGTGCCGAGGTCGGACGCGAAGCTCACTCGGAAACGACCGAGCACGTGACGGGTGCCGTGCTCCTGCACGATCTCGAGGTGCAGGTCGAGCTCCCGTTCCCGGAGCGGCTCAGCCAGTGGCAGCACCGTCACATGCGGCTGCCCTCCCGGGGCGAGCACCTCCCAGGGGCCCATGGGCGCGAGGCGGACCTCCTCGAACGGCTCGTCGGTGCCGGCAGGCCTCGCCAGGAGACGGGTGCTGCTCACGACAAAACCGCCGCTCCTAGCACGGCCGGGGCCGAGCTCGCGCAGCTCGAGATGAGGGAGCGCCTCGATGCGCAGGGCGGCGATGTCGGTCTGTGGGGCCGGGCCTTCGAGGTCGTACACCGACGTTTGCGGGTTGTGCGCGACGCTGCGGATCGACGCATCCGCGAGCAGGCGCAGCTCGGGCCCCTCGCTCGCCAGCGCGACCTCGGGCCGCCAGGCGATCCAGCCTTGCCCGGCCTCCTGTTCCGCCGCGGCGAGCTCCTCCTCGAGCCGCGCTCGTTCGGTCTGGAAGCGCTCGAGCAGCGGCGCGGTCTCTTCGTTGGTGACCTCCACGAACGGGCCGGTGCTCACCCCGCCGTCGGCCGTCTGGTCGAAGAACGCCACCATGCGGTAGTAGTCGACGTGGGAGATCGGGTCGTACTTGTGCGTGTGGCACTGCGCACAGCCGAGGGTGGTGCCGAGCCACACCGAGCCGGTCGTGTTCGCGCGGTCGAGCACCGCGTTGATGCGGTTCTCCTCGTCTTTTGCGCCGCCCTCCTGGTTGATCTGCGTGTTGCGGTGAAAGCCCGTGGCCACGAGCTGGGCGTTGCTCGGGCTCGGCAACAGGTCGCCCGCCAACTGCTCCACCGTGAACTGGTCGAACGGCTGATCGTCTGCGATCGCTCGGATCACCCAGTCGCGATAGGGCCACATCGAGCGCCGGCCATCGATCGTGAAGCCGTTGGAGTCGGCGTAGCGCGCGAGGTCGAGCCAGTGGCGGGCCCAGCGCTCGGCGTAGTGTGGCGAGGCGAGAAGGCGGTCGACCAGCCGTTCGACCGCGTCGTCGCGCGTGTCGGACTCGAAAGCGGAGGTCTCTTCCGGCGTCGGCACCATGCCGAGGAGGTCGAGACTGAGCCTCCGAATCAGTGTGGCGCGGTCGGCCGGCGGCGACGGCCGCAGACCCTCCTCCTCGAGCCGTGCGTTCACGAAGCGATCGATCGGGTGCGCCTCGGGCCGGGTGGGGGGAGCGACGTCGCGGAACGGAGCGTAGGCCCAGTGAGGTGCCCAGGAGGCGCCCTGCTCGATCCAGCGCCTGAGGAGATCGATCTGCTCGGGAGCCAGAGCCTCGCCGTGGCGGGCGGGGGGCATGCGCAGGCGGGCATTGCCTGCGCTGACGCGGAGGTAGAGGGCACTCGCGTCGGGCGACCCGGGCTCCACGACGCCAGCCAGCGACGTCGGATCGTCGAGCTGCAGGTCGGCCTGCCTGCCGGCGTCGTCCGGACCGTGGCACAGCGTGCAGTGCTCGGCGAAGAGCGGGCGGATGTCGCGCGCGTAGTCGACCTCGTCGTCTGCAGCAGATGTCGGCGCACCCGCCAGCGCGAGGAGAACGACGAGAGCGAAGCTCCCGGGCCGTTGCGTCCGCCTCGAGCTCATCGGCCGTACAGCGCGTCCAGGCGGGCGAGCAGGTCCGCGTCGAGAGGCCCTGATGCCTCGGCGGCGACACAGTCGGCGAGCTCGTCGCGGTTCTTCACACCGAGCACCACCGTGTCGACCCCTTCCATGTCGAGGGCGTAGCGGTGCGCGAGGCGCGCCGCAGGCTCGCCCGTGTCTGCGGCCAGCGCGCGAAACTGCGCGGCCCGCTCGAAGTCGAGCACTTCCGGGCTGTCCGCATCGAGGTCGCGGTCGAGCGCGTCGGTGAGCGAGCCGGCCGCAACGGCACGGATCCCCATGACCCCGATGCCGTTCTCCTGGGCGCGCGCGATCAGCCGGCGCGGCTGGGGTGTCTCGCTGCAGATGCTCATGCCGCCCGGAGAGTCGAGCACGTTGGTGATGCACTGAATGGCGCCGGGAGCGTGGTCTGGGCCGTCGAGCACAGAGAGGTTCGTGTCGAAGGGGCCGGCGGCCGTGATGCCCCACGCACCGATGCGCCCGCTTGACCGGAGGTCCTCCAAGGCGGGGACGACCGCGCCGTCGAACAGGGCACGCGGAACCGCGATGCGCGGCAGGATGTCGGCGCGGGGCCCACCCTCGAAGCCGTCGGGAACCACGTAGCCGTGCAGCACGAAGAGGTCGATGTACTGGCGCTGCATGCGCTCGCAGGTGGCGTCGAGTGATGCCTCGAGCTTGGGGAGCACCTCCTCTGGGGGAACCGTGCCGAGCATGCACTTGGTCGTCACTCGAACGTCGTCGGGATAGGACCCGTCGAATGCGAGGCCGAGGACCGTCTCAGCCTCGCCTCTGCCGTAGAGCGGAGCCATGTCGTAGAGCGTGATCCCCGCGTCGTAGGCCGCGCGCACGGTCGCGATCGCCTCGTCGCGGCTGGTCTCGCCCCAGACCTGGCCGATGCCGCCGCCGCCCAGCGTCAGAGCGCTGACCGGAAAGAGCTTGCCGAGCTGGCGTTGCTGCATGGCCTCGTGTCCCTCGGGTATTCGTGGTGGAGATCCCGAGCCTACACGGACGTTTCCTGCGCTCCTTCGTGGCGGCGCCGCTCACCGCAGCTACACTCCACGCCATGAAGACGAACGTGTGGCGAAGCCTCCTCGTGCTGGCGTTGGCCGGCTTCACGACCGCGGCGCACGCTGCGGAGAATCGCATCGACCGCATCCGCCCGGACGCACCGGAGCTGGCCGCCTACGGCCCCCACGGCGTCGGCGTGCGCACCCTCGAGGTGGTCAACCCGGACGAGGTGGACCTGGTCCAAACGCGCCCCGACCAGGACGACCCGCCGCGCTACGACCGGCGCCTCGCGCTCGAGGTTTGGTACCCCGCGTCGCCCGATGTCGAGCCCACGCCGTATTCGGTGTTCCTGCGCGACGGCAAGACGGAGATCGAGGTGCTCGGCCGCGCTGCGCGCGACGCGGAGCCCGATCGTGCGGCAGCGCCCTACCCGCTCGTTCTCATCTCGCACGGCTACCCCGGCAATCGCTACCTCATGAGCCACCTCGGCGAGAACCTCGCGTCGAAGGGATACGTGGTGGCGAGCATCGACCACACCGACTCCACCTACCGCACCGCCGCGGCCTTCTCGTCGACGCTCGTGAACCGCCCCCTCGACCAGCTCTTCGTGCTGGAGGAGCTGGCGCGGCGAGGGCGTGAGGGGGATTTCCTCCGGGGCCTGCTCGACGCGCAGCGGACCGGCCTGATCGGCTACTCGATGGGCGGCTACGGCGCGGTGATCACCGCGGGTGGCGGGCTGACGGAGGGAGCCGTGCAGGAGGGGGCGCCTCTGGGCCTCCTGGAAATGCACCAGGCGGGCTCGAGCGCGCACGCCGAACGCTTCGACGAGCGCATCCGCGCCGTGGTCGCCTTCGCGCCGTGGGGCATGCTGCGCGACGTCTGGGATGCAAAGGGCCTCGAGGGGATCCGCATCCCGACCCTGTTCGTGGCGGGCAGCGACGACCGCATCTCCGGCTACGAAGAAGGCGTGCGGGAGATCTTCGAGCACGCGGTGGGGGTCGACCGCTACCTGCTCACCTTCGAGGGTGCGAGTCACAACGCGGCGGCGCCCATGCCCGCGCCCGCGGAGTCGGCCGGAGTGAACGGCGCGCGGCCGTCGTTCGACCACTACGCCGACCCGATCTGGGACACCGTGCGCATGAACAACATCGCGCAGCACTTCGTGACGGCCTACTTCGGCAAGATGCTGAAGGGCGACGCGAACATGGAGCCGTATCTCGACCCCGCGGCAGACTCTGGCGAGGGTTGGACGGGTTTCCCGGGGCGGACGGCACGGGGCCTGCGCTGGGAGAAGCGCGAAGCGCAGCCGTGACTCGCTGCTAGCATCCGCGCGTGTCACGGCGGGTCGTCCCCTTCGCGCTGGTCGGAATCACCGGGCTGGCTGCCTATCTTCGCTTCGTCGCGCTGGGGGTGCCGTCTCTCTGGCTGGACGAGATCCTGCACCTGCGCATCGAGCGGAGCCTCGATTGGAGCGAGGGATGGCGACTTCTCGGCGGGCTCCGAGAGGCACGGGGCTACCGCGAGAACGGGGTTCTCTACTACGTCTTCCAGGCGCTCGGGCAGTGGATCGCCCCGGGTGACCTCGGCGTGCGGGTCGCGCCGGCCATCGTCGGCACGCTGACCGTGCCCTTCTTCGGACTCGTCGCGGGGCGTTTCGCGACGCCGAAGGACCGTCCACTCGTCGTGATCGGCGCCGCCTTCGCCATGGCAGTGGCTCCCCTGCACGTCTTCTATTCGCGCGAGGGGCGGCCCTATTACCTGCTGCTGGCTCTTGCGGTGGTGCTCCTCGGGCTGCTCACCCGCGCGGTACGCCCGGAGCCGATCTCTGGGCGTGCGTTCGCCGAAACTACGGTGCTCTGCCTCGTAAGCGTCTATGTGGGGCTGCACGCGCTTCCCCTGCTGGCGTCCGCTGCGGCCATTGCGGCGCTCGTGCTGGGGACCACTCTGCCCTTCGTGCCCACGGGCCAGGATGCGGAGGCGCAGAAGGTCCTGCGGCGCAACCTCCTCTCCCTGCTCGCCGCTCTGGGCCTCGCGCTCGCGCTCTGCTTCGTGCTCTACGTCCTGGGGTCGCGACACAACGTGCCGACGCTCGAGCTCCGCGAGGACCAGAGGAGAATCGTGGCGGCTCCCAACTTCGACGCGCCGCTCACGGTGCTCACCCTGCAGCGATTCGTGGCGAGCATGGCGACCGCGGGCGACCCCACGTTGCACGTCGGAGAGCGCGTCTACGTCCTTTTTTCCTTCGCCGTGCTGGGTCTCGTGGCGCTCTTCGCCGTGGCGCGTCGCGGGCCGCCCTCGGAGGGGCCCTCTCCCCTTCATCTCGGGATCGTCGCGGCCGGGATGTTCTTCCTGCCCGCCGCCGCTTCGTTTGCGGCGCTCGTTCTCACTGGCCGCTGGTACCACGTGCGCTACACCTCGGTGGCTCTGCCGGGGTTCCTGCTTCTCGTGAGCGTGGGTGTCGTCACCCTCGGTGCTGTGGGTGCTTCGGTGGCTCGACGCGTGGCCTCGCGCGCACCGGAGCGCGTGCTGCAGGTGGCGGCGTGGGCCGTCGCCCTGGGTCTGGCGGTTTTTCCCAATGTGGGGCCGGCGCTCGCGGAGCCGCACCACAAGCTCGACTGGCGGGGCATCGCGGAGGTGATCGACGAGATCGTCCTCCCTGGAGAGCCAATTCTCGTGTCCACCGATTGGCCCATCG
Organism: Candidatus Multivoraceae bacterium; assembly: GCA_965223385.1. GTDB lineage: Bacteria > Acidobacteriota > Thermoanaerobaculia > Multivoradales > Multivoraceae > JBCCLJ01. The sequence goes on from CBDCWR010000006.1 coordinate 986,584, forward strand.
TGTGCCTGGGGCACTACCTCGATCAGCGCGGGCGCGACATCGAGTTCGTGAAGATCTGGGAGCGCTCCGATCTGGGGCAGGAGGCGGTCGACCAGCGGGAGCGGGGCTGGATGCTCTCGGCCGGCTTCCGGCAGTCGAACGACGCGCGCGACTGGATGTTCGGCTACGCCCCCGTTCTGCAGACCGATCGCGAGGCTTTTGCCCTCTTCTACTTTCCCGATCTGGCAGACCTTCTCGCGACCGACGCGAAGGAGAGCCGCGGCACGTTCTTCGAAGATCGCTTTGCCGCGTGGGAGCAGCGTTTCGACTTCGACGGCTCAGGTGGCTTCCTGCAGGGCCACGGCTGGTCCTACCCCGAGCGTGAGCCGGAGTTCGACTATCGCTGGGCGGTCGGCGAGGAGGCGGTGCTCGGGGTGCCGATCGGGGCGCCGCGCGACCTCGAGATCGAGACGCGCCTCCGGCCGTTCCGCTATCGGAACGCGCCGGACGCGGAGATCGAGTTCTGGCTGGGAGAGCGGCTCGTCGACCAGAGGGTCCTCAGCCGCGGATGGAACCAGTTCCGCTTCGCGGTGCCGGCCGAGGTCTGGGAGACCGAGCCGCACGTGCTCCGGATCGTCTTCTCGGTGAGTGGCCGTCCGGTCGACTGGAAGGAAGGAGAGGTCGACGACCGCAACCTCGCGGCGGCCTTCGACTGGCTGCGGGTCGCGGAGCCCGGCACCTAGCGACTTTCGCGAGCTTCGCTCTCGAGTAGACGTCTGCTACTCGAGGGCTTCGCTCTCGAGGAGACGTGCTCCCTTCAGCACGTTCTCCATGGCGTAGTTGCCTTCGTGGCACGCATACTCGTACACGCGGTCGCTGCTCGCGCGCCAGAGGTACTGGCCACCCCACGGTGCGGTCCAGACGTTCTTGTCCTCCACCGTGAACTCGTAGAGCACATCGCCGTCCGGCTGCATCGTGAAGCGCTCCACGACGTGCTTGTCTCTGCTGCCGCCGCCGCGGAGGCCCCACTGGGGCATGAAGTTCGTGGTGTCCACCACGAGCGTGTCACCCTCCCACCAGCCGATGGAGTCTCCGAGCCACCGCTGGACCTCAGGCCCGGGGTGCTCGGAGTCGAGCCGCACGACGCGCGCGTCGTGGACCATCTCCAGCAGGATCATCACGCGATCCTCCGTCTGCACGATGCGCTTGAAGTTGTTGTAGAGCGCGGGCAGCGTGGGTGCGACGCCCGTGAAGCCCAGAATGCAGCGCTCGCGCAGGGGCAGCGACTCCGGTCCGTCGTACGGGCCCGGTCCGTCGAGCTCGACCCACCAGGCGGTGCCGTCGTTCTCCCGCCCGAACGCCGACGCCTGCGCGAGAAGCCTCTCCTGAGCCTCGGGCGTCACCGAGGGCATGCGCCCGTTTGCGGGGTTCTGGAGGATCGACGTCGGGATCTTGCCGTCGATGACATTGACACCGCTGCCGCGGTCCATCCAGAAGAGGTTGTAAGCGCCGACGTTGCCTGCGCCGAACTCGTTGCCTCCTCCGGCCGTTTCTTCCAGACCGACCACCTTGGCGCCGCCCTCGGGCGGTGCCTCCTCGATGACGGACGCCTCGGCGCCCTTGATCTGCAGCTCCCGCTCGCGGTCGGCCACGGCCTGGGCTTCCTCGGGCGTGAGAAACGCCTTGTCGGCCAGGTGCGGCGGCCGTGCGAACGGCGTGAGGGTGGCGGCGTCGTACGTGCCCGTGAGGTCCGGCTTGCCGGAGGGCGTCCGGGGAACCTCGGTCTGGGCGAGCAGGGCAGGAGAGGCGCTCAGCACGAGAACGGCGAGCGCCGGACGGATCGGGTGTCGCATCGCTTCAGTCGCGGGTCTGCTTTTCGGCGAGCGCTTCGCTCTCGAGGAGCCGCGCCCCGCGCATGATGCCGCCCATGGCGTAGTTGCCCTCATGGCAGGCGTACTCGTACACCTTCTCGCTGGTCGCGCGCCAGACGTACTCGCCGGTCCAGGGCTCGGTCCAGACGGCCGGGTCTTCCACCGTGAAGCGGTAGATCATGTCGCCGCTCGCCTGCTTGGTGAAGCGCTCCGTGACGACCAGCGTGCCGGTGCCGCCGCGGCCCTGCGTGCCCGGCCGGAAGTTCTTGCTCTTCACGACCAGGGTGTCGCCGTCCCACCAGCCGATCGAGTCGCCGAGCCAGGTGGTGATGTCCTCGGGCGGGTGCTCGGAGTCGATGCGCACGACGCGTGCGTCGTGGTTCATCTCGAGCATGAACATGACGTGGTCGTCGGACTGCACCACGCGCTTGAAGTTGTTGTAGAGCGAGGGAAAGCTCGGCGTCGCGCCGGTGAAGCCGAGCAGGCAGCGCTCTGCGTGCGGCCGCTGCTCGATGTTGTCGTACGGCCCGATGTCGAGGTCGATCCACCAGGCTGTGCCGGTGTTCGGCTTCGCGAAGACGGCGCGCTCGGCGCGGATCGCCTTGGCCTGCTCGGTGAGCGCGGGCATCTGGCCGCTCGCCGGCTCGACCAGGATCGATGTGCGCCACTTGCCGTCGATCTTCGTGGCGTTCTGACCGGGGTCCATGTAGAAGCCGTTGTAGCCGCCGCTGCCGCCGCCGGCGCCGTCGAGGCTCGGGTCGAAGACGCCGATGCCGCCCACGGGCGGAGCCTCGCGGTCGGGGTCGCTGGGGGCCAGGTCGGCGGCATACAGCTCGGCCTTCTTGCGGGCGATCTCCTCGGCCTCCGCGTCGGAGAGCTCCAGGCGCTCGCCGAACTCCCGCGGGCGCACGAGCGGGGTCAGCGTGGATGCGTCGTACGTGCCCGAAAGATCGGGGCGGCCCGACGCGGTGCGCGGGACGTCGTCCTGGGCGAACGTGATGGCAGGGGCTGCCAGCACGATGGCCATCAGGATCGTGAAGGTTCGAATCACGGGACTGCGAGAGCTCTGCATGGTCTGCCTCCCTCGAATTGTCGCTGGGTGTTTCCCCTGAGGATACGCCACTTCGCTCCCGCGGCGCTCCCCTGGCACGCGCGACGCGGGCCGGTCGCGCTTCGAGCGACGATTCAGGGTGCCTTCAGCTCGAATGCGCGACGGCCCCGCGTCTTGCCGTTGACCACCACCTCGGCGTAGTGGGTGCCGGGGTAGAGCGGCCGCGTCGTGCGCGGAGCGAAGGACTGGCGCTTGCGGATCTCGAGCTCCTCGCCCCTTGCCAGTGGCCCGTCGTGGATGGCGAAGTTCTTCGTGGAGTGGCTGCCGTTGGCCTTCAGGAAGTGAATGCGCAGAGCGACCTTCAGGTTCTGCGCGGCCTGCGATCGGAGCGTCGCCCGCCACTCGAAGTCGGCCCCGACCTCCACGTCGGTGCTGGCCTCGATCCCCGACACGCGGAACATCGGATCGGAGGGGTAGCCGAGGAGCTCCATCGCCCGCGACTCGTCTTTTCCGACGAGGGTGCGCATCGCGTGCCGGACCACCCAGCGCAGCTCGTCGCTCGGCTCACTCGCGCTCCCGAGCCACTTGTCCGCCGTATCCATGGCGAGATCGGGGTCGATCTTGGAGATGTCGTTGAGGTTGTTGGCGACCGAGCGCGTGACGTAGCGCGTCGGGTCGCGGTGCAGCGTGCCGAGCACGGCGACGATGTCCTGGAGCGGGATCTCGACGCGCGGTGCCCAGGGGAGGAGCGGGCGGATGCCCTCGGAGGCGAGGCGGCGCACGTGGTAGTTCGAGTCCTCGGCGCACCGGCGCACGAACGCCATGGTGGGACGCCTGAAGTCGCGGAGGAACGGGCGGATCGCGTTCTCGGCCGAAAAGCGCTGGGTCGACTGGCGGAGGAAATCGAGGGAGCCTTCGAGGTGCTCCTTCGAGCAGCCGTACGTCGCGACGTACTCCCCGGGGACCACCCAGATGAACTCGCCGAAGTCGTCGTCCGTCTTCTGGGGATCGAGTGGCGCGGGCAGGGCCCGCAGGAGGGCCTGACGGGCCTCCGGGAACGCGTCCGGAAGGCACTCGTGGAGCACTTCGACAATCCAGGCGATACGCTCCTTCAGCTCCAGGTCGGGAAACCGGCGGAGCACCTTCCGCTCGAAGGCGCGGCCAGGGAAGTCTGGCGCCGCAGCCTCCAGGGAGTGGCGCAGCTCCCGGACCCGCTCCCGGTTGAAGAGCTGGTCCTTGAGGGAGAAGGTCGTCGCCTTCTTGATCGCCACGTCGGGTCGTCGCTCGGTCAGTCCTTCTGTTTGGCCTCGCGCTCGAGCAACCGGGCGCCGCGCAGCATGTTGCCCATGGCGTAGTTGCCTTCGTGGCAGGCGTACTCGTACACGCGCTCTTCGGCCGACTTGGTGGCGGGCCACACGAAGTCACCGCTCCACGAGTCTTCCCAGACGGTCGGGTCGGTCACGGTGAACTCGTAGTGCAGCGTGTCCTCGTCGACGCGCGTGAAGCGCTCCACCACGTGCAGGGTGTCGGTGGTGCTCGAGAAGCCGGTATAGCCCTTGAAGTTGGTCGTGTCGACCACCAGGGTGTCTCCCTCCCACCAGCCGATCGAGTCGCCGAACCACGACTTCTGATCGGCCGGGGCGTGCTCGGAGTCGAGGCGGACGATGCGGGTGTCGTGCACCATCTCGCTCAGGATCATCACGTGGTCGTCGGTCTGCACGATGCGCTGGAGGTTGTTGTACACGGACGGGAGCGACGGCACCATGGAGCGGAAGCTGGCGACACAGCGATCCGAGGCCAGCAGGCCCTCCGGGTTGTCGAACGGGCCGGGGCGGTCCCAGGCCAGCCAGTAGGCCTCGCCCTCGTTGGTGACGAGCTGGTCGGCGACGATCCGGCGCCCGGCGAGCCCGGTGGGCGTCATGGGCGGGCGGCGGCCGTTCGTGGGCTTCGTGATGATGGAGGTGCGGAACTTCCCGTCCACCATGACGACGGAGTCGCCGCGGTCGATCCAGAAGTTGTTGTAGCCGCCGACGTTGCCCGCAGCACCGGGAGATCCGTCACCACCCGGCGGCGGCGGCTCGCGATCCGCAGCGCTGGGTGCGTCTTCGGCCGCGTCCGCCTGACGCTTGGTCTCGACGATGTCGGCGGCCTGCTCCGGCGTCAGATACAGGCTCTCTCCGAACTCCTCGGGGCGCTCGAGCGGGGTGAGCGTGGCGAGGTCGTACGTGCCGGACAGATCGGGCTTGCCGCTCGGGGTGCGCGGGATGTCGTCGCTCGCGACGGCGGCGGCCGCGAAGGTCAGAGCGAGGAGGAGGGCGGTCATCGGGGGAGCGATCGTTCGGAACATGGTGAGCTCCTTTGCAGGCGTTTCTGACGGAGGGCCCCAAAGGATACGCGATGCGGCTATGCTCCCCCTCCCTGCCCGTCCCCCGACCCCGAGCTGGTGCCAGTCGGCTGAGAGCCGCAGTCAGTCGGCTGAAAGCCGCAGTCTGTCGGCTGAGAGCCGCAGTCTGTCGGCTGAGAGCCGCAGTCTGCCAGCGCTCCGGAGACCCTGATGCCGTTCCGCACGACCCTTCGTTCGTTCTACGGGCGGCGCTGCCTGCTGCTGCTCCTTTTCCTGCTCCTGACGGTGGGTGCCGCGTCGGGCACGAGCGACTGGCCCGGCTTCCGGGGGCCGCAGGGCAACGGCCAGGCGACGGGTGGGCTACCCGAGGGAGCGGGCGACCTTCGGCTCTCCGTTCGGTGGCAACGAGGCATCGGCAGCGGCTACTCGGGGATCGCGCTGGTCGGAGACCTGGCGGTGACGGCGTCTTCGGACGGCGAGAGGGATCACGTGCTGGCGTTCGATCCAGCGACCGGTGTCGCCCGTTGGACCGCGGACCTCGGGCCGATGACGGTGGGCATGGGCGGCTCGAAGGACGGCCCCATCTCGACCCCGACGATCGCGGGCGGTCGCGTCTTCATGGTGAGCACCCTCGGTCTGCTCGTCGCGCTCGACGCCGAGAGCGGTGCGCGGCTCTGGTCTGTGCACCTGGTCGACGACCTCGGGAGCCGGAGACCGATCTACGGCTTTTCGACGTCACCCGTTGTTGCGGGCGACATCGTGGTCGTGCAGGCGGGGGGTGATGAGGGCGCGCTGGTCGGGCTGGACGTGGGTACCGGAGCCGTGCGTTGGCGCACCTTCCGCGACGCCCACTACGCGCAGTCTCCGATCGTCACCCAGCTCGCCGGGCGGCAGCAGATCGTGACGATGGGATCTCTGCGCGTCGTGGGAGTGGACCCGGAGACGGGCGCCGAGCTCTGGAGCCACGCGCATGGCGGCGTGGGTGAGTTCGGGGCGGAGTCGCAGACTCCTCTCCCGCTCGGTGGAGACCGGCTCTTCGTGAAGCACGACAACGAGCGCTCGGTGGTCCTCCGCGTCCTCGTGCGGGAGGACGAGTCGCTCGGCGCCGAGGTGGTGCACGAGAGCCGCACCATGACCCGCAGCTACAGCCCACCGACCGTCTGGGACGGTCGGGTCTACGGCTACACGAGCCGCTTTCTCAGCGCGCTCGACACCAGGTCGGGGGAAGAGCTCTGGAGGTCGCGCGCGCCGGGAGACGGCTTCCCGACGGCGGTCGACGGTCACCTGCTGGTGCTCTCGAAGAACGACGGCACGGCGCACCTGGGCGTGGCCAGCCCGCAGGGCTGGTCGGAGCTCGACCGGGTCGAGCTCTTCGACGACCTGGTCTGGACGCCGCCGAGCTACAGAGACGGGGCGTTCTTCGTGCGGAGCCTCACCGAGCTGGCGCGGGTGGATCTCGTGCGGACGACGGCCACGACCGACCAGGGCGCCGGCGACCTGCCCGCAGAGCTCGATGCGATCCGTGCCGCCGTGGAGCGGGGCGAGGGCGCCGAGGCGGCGGTGGACGCGCTGCTCCGAGGGCTGGACGGCCCACTCGCCGACGGAGACCGCGCGCTGTTCCTCTGGCGGGGGGACGCGGAGGAGGTTGGCATCGCCGGCGACATGTTCGGCTTCCGCTACGACGAGCCGATGCAGCGCCTCGAGGGCACGGACCTCTTCTGGTGGGAGGGACGGCTCGACCGCCGCGGCCGCTTCAGCTACGTCTACTTTCCCGACTACGAGCCGGCCCTCGACCCCCTCAACCCCCGCACGGTCGAGGCGACGGGCCAGGGGCCGGATCTCAACCACCGGGCGGACGAGGCGCTGCAGATGTCGTGGTTTTCGATGCCGGAGTGGCCAGGGAGCGCGCTCGACGAGGGCGCGACGCCTCCCTCCAGAGGCCAAATCGACCGGTTCGAGCTGCAGGTGGAGGTGCCGCCACCGCGCGGCGGCTCTGGAGGTCCATCGACGGTCACGGTGCCGGTCTCCGTCTGGCTCCCTCCAGGCTACGACGCGTCCGGTGACCGCTATCCGGTGGTCTATGCGCTCGAGCGCTACGCCGAGCCGATCGGCGACTGGCCCGCCACGCTGGATGCCGTCGTCGGGCGGGCGACCGCGCCGCTCATCGCGGTGATGATCGACGCTCCGGAGGGTTTCTACGGCCGTCGCGGCGGCGGTCGGGTCGGCCTGCTCGTACCGTCCGTCGTGGAGGCGGTGGACGCGCGCTATCGAACGCTGGCCGACCCGGAGCAGCGGGCCGCGGTGGGGGCGCTCTACACGGCGCCGCCCGCGCTCGCCCTGTCGCTCGGAGCCGACCGCCTCTTCGGCCGCGTGGCCCTGCAGAGCCCCTTCGTGCTCGACGCCACGATGCCGATCCACGTGCGCCAGATCGAGGCGAATGCGGAAGGCCCGCGGCCGTCGCGCTTCTATTTCGAGTGGGCTCGCTGGGAGATGCGCAGCCGTGGAGAAGGCCTCGACCTGGGCGACTCCATGGCCGAGCTTTTTGCGCTGTTCGCGGACAACGGCTACGAACCGGTGGGCGGAGAGGTGTGGGACAGCACCGACTGGGCCGGCTGGCGCAACCGGACGGGCCTCGTTCTGGAGTTCCTCTTCCCGCGGGAGGGTGGCGGACCTCCGCGCGGGCTCGAGCCCTGGCTCGTCACCGAGGAGTAGCTGGAGCGTCGCGTCCGAGGCCCCGACGGACCTGAGAGCTCACGGATCCCCCAGACCCTCGACGCGGAAGGCGGCCCAGTAGTACGGATGACCGAAGTCGCGTGGTGAGGGCTCGGCGCGCCTCCCGAAGAGGCGTGCGCGCCAAGACGTGGCCGGCTGTGCAATCGCGCTCTTGCGACCCGGAAGGAGGCTGCGCTGCGCCGCTCGGAGCGCCTCGTCCACCGGCGCTCCCTGGGCGAGCCGTCGATGGAGCTCGCTCATCAGGAGCTCGGTCGAGTGATCGCTCACCCTCCACGTCGACGCTACGACCGAGCCGGCTCCAGCCACCAGGAGCGCCCGCGGCAGCCCCAGGGGCGCTTCGAGACCGATCTCTTCGCCGGCGGCGGTCTCGCAGGCCGACAGCGTCACCACCTGAGCGCGCACGCGGTCGAGCTCCAGGATCTCCCAGGCCTGGAGCAGCCCGTCGTCTTCGGCCAGCGCCTGCCCCGTGGGCTGCGTGTTGGCCTCGGGGCTGAGCACGAGAGCCGCGTCGAGCGGAAGGCGGCGGTCGTGCAGCCCATGCACGGCGAAGTGGACGCGCGAGGCCGTGCGGAGCGCTTCCCGCGCGCGCGTCTCGGTGGCGTCGTGGCCCGCGAAGACCTCTCCGCGTGGGTAGTGAGATCGCGCCGCACGTGCTTCAGCGAGCGCCCGCGGCAGCGCGCCGAGCGTGTCGGCACGTCGGGCGATCCACGGTGGAGCGTCGCCCCGATCTTCACCCTGCCGCGACGTTGGGGTCGAAGGCGCTGCGCTGCCGATGGGCGCGCGGGAATCGGCGAAGCCGACGAACCGCGCCTCGGTGTCTCCGTTGCGATCGCGGAGGACGCTCGTGAACGTCGCGGACGGGGTGACCGAGAGTGCAACGCGCTCCACGAGGTAGCCGCCTCGGGTCCGCAGAGCGGCGAACGGGAGTTGCCACAACACACCGTGAGGCACGATCACCAGGCGCTCGGCGTGTGCGACCTGGGCGTCCAGTGGGCCCAGAAGTTGCCGGTACAGCCTCGCTCCGATGTTGTGGAGAACTTCGAGGGTCGATGCGGGGCCCGGGGCGCGCACGAGACGCAGGAAGGCCCCGACGGACCGCTCCAGCTCGTCTCCCTCGAGCTCGGCACCCTGGACCTCCGAAGCTCCTGGCTGGAGCCCGAACACCCAGCTGCGATGGTGGCCGACGTAGAAGCTGAGGAAGAGGGTTCCGGACGGAAGATCGGTCGCCAGAGAGTGGATCTTCGTTGCGTTCGGCAGGTCGGGCCCTGGGCCTCCGAGCTGTGAGATGCGCGCGTCGAGGAGGCCCCTCTCCCGCTCGATCTCGCGCAGCGTTGCCACCTTGTCTCGAGCGCTTGCGGCCGTCTCGAGCTCCTGGTCCGGGGTGTAGAGAGCCTCGAGGGCTCGGGCATACCGCGCCGACAGGCGACGCCGCTCGCGATCGAGGTCCTCTGGCAGAGCGACCCGGCGAAGGTCGCGCTGGGCGAGCTGGTTCCGCAGCTGGCGGTTCCTGCCGACCTCGAGTGCCTCGAAGGCCTCGGTGGTCCGACCGTCGTCCATGAGGAGAGCCAGATACTCCTCGAAGAGATCGGCGTAACGCTCCGCGAAGCGCGCGCGATCGAGCACGCTCCCGAGCCGCGCGTCCTGCTCGTCGAAGATCTCGAGTGCGCGGCGATAGTGCTCGAGTGTCTCGTCTCTGCGCTCGAGGTGTGTCAAGGCACGCGCGATCTCGTGCTCAGCCTCGACGATCCAATAGCTCTGCGGAACGAGGCTCTCGAAGTGCGTGTGTGCCCGCCCGGCGAGCGCGAGAGCCTGCGCCGGACGCCCCGCGACGCGCTCGATCTCGGCGCGCAGGAGCTCCGCAGAGCCGACCGCGATCGACCCGGGTGCACGCTGGACGTAGTGCCAGGCGCGTTCCCAGTGGCTCCGACTCTGCGCCACGTCACCCCGGTCGAGGTGGAGGCGGGCCAGAAGGAGGAGCGGAACCGCGTTCGTCGAGGCTTCGGGCGAGCCGGTCTCGCGGATGCGGATCGACCTCTCGAGCAACTCCGCAGCCCTGTTGGGGGAGCCTTCCCGCAGGTGCTCCCGCGCGAGGCCGTCCAGGATCTTCGCGTGACGAAGAGACGCAGGAGCCCGCTCGGCGAGGATCGCCCGGGCTCGCTCCAGCCGGCGAATGGCCGCCTCTCGATCGCCGAGACGGGAGGCCAGCGAAGCGAAGGCGGTCAGCGTCTCGGCGGCGTCGAGCGGCTGCCAGTCCTGCTCGTGCAGGTCGAGGCTTTCCTCGAAGAGAGCGTCGGCCCGCCGGAGGTCTCCGCGCATCGTCGCAATCGAGGCCAGGTTGGACAGTGCGTTCGCGTGGGCGCTCGAGCCGGGCTCGAACTCGCGCCGCAGGCTGAGCTCTTCGGCGAATGCCTGCTGCGCGCGGGAGAGGTCGCCGCGCAGAATGCTGAAGACACCCAGAGGGTTGAGCCCATGCGCCACGTCGCGGCCGCCTCCCTGTGCACGTCGCACCTCCAGACTCGCGAGCAGGAGTGGCTCCATGGCGTCGACGTTGCCCAGGCGCTCGTGGATTCGGGCCAGGACGACCCACGCGCGCGCCGCGGTGAGACTGTCGGGCGCTTCGGCGTCGTAGATGGCCACGGCGCGCTGCTGCAGCCGGAACGCCTCTTCGACGTTGCCTCGCCGTAGCTCGATGAGACCCTGCAGATTGAGATTGCGCGCCGCGTGCAGCCTGGAGCCGTGCGCGAGCCGGATCTCGGCGGCACGCTCGTGTGCCGCCCTGGCTTCGTCCAGCTGGCCGCGGCGGAGCAGCACACTCCCTTCGCCGTCGAAGAGCTGCGCCAGCGTCGGGCGGTCGTTCTGCACGAGATCGCGGGCCTCCGAGAAGAGGTCGCGCCAAGCGTCCGCCGCCTCCGGATCACCCTGCCGGCTCTGAGGCTCGAGCAGCCGTGCGGCACGCTCCAGGTAGTAGGACGCGGCGAGCGGGCGGCGCGTGAGATCGTTGCGGGCCAGCGCGGCGTAACCCTCGGCGGCCACCCGGGGCTCGTCCCTCTCCGAGGCGGCCAGGCTGGCAACGCGTGTCTCGAGCGAGGGAGACAACCAGGGGCGGGCGTTGAGCCCCCAGAGCTCGGTGCGCTCGAAGCGCAGCCTGATTCTCTCGCCGCTGCGGATCACCTCGAGATCGACGGCTCCACGCGGTCCCAGCTCCTGCGCGACGGAGATGAGGTCCGTGACGGAGCGGACGTCTCCTCTGCTTGGCGGGGAGCCGTCGGGTGTCGCGTGCCACGCGGCGAGGAGATCTCCCTCCTGCGCTCCGGCGTCGTCTCCAGGGAGGCCGGGCCGGACGCGGTGGACGATGACCCCCCGGACGGCGCCGTCGGACGCCGCGGTGGGAGGGCTGGTCTCCGTGGTTTCCTGGGTGACTGCAGGAGGGCTCTCCTCGGGCGCTCCGCAGGCCAGAACGAGAGCCAGCGCGGTCGCCGCCACCGGGTGTCGAGCCTCCGACCTCGGAAGACCAGCGTGCCGCACGTGGCTAACGCTCCGGATCGGCGCCCGACGTCTCGGGCGCTTCGATCACGAACCAGTACGGCCCGAGCAGCAGCCGTGCCGTGGGGCCGGCGACCTCGACCTCCCAGGCCAATGCCCCGGTGGCTCGAAGAGCGCCCGTGGGGATCGAGACTTCGGGCGCTGTGACCGTCTCGCTCTCCCAGAGGAGCTCGGAGCCGGGGGAGTAGATCCGCACGCGATAGGACTCCGCGCCGCTCTGCGCTGGCCACGCGAGCCCCGCAGGAGGCTCCTCGAGCACGGCGTTGGTCGCCGGGGACACCGCCTCGGTGGCGGGGGCTCGGACCACGTCGGATGGAGGGGAGGGCGTGCTTTCGATGAGGCCGGTCCACACGAGGGCGCCGAGCCCCAGAGCTCCGAAAACCGCCGCCGCGGCCGCGACGACCGGCCATCTCCTCGCGGGTGCAACGGGGCTCGCGTCCGAATTGGGCTCCAGGCGTCGCCACGCCGTGGCGGCCTCGACCTCGAATCGACAGGCGTCGCACTCGATCACGTGGTCGGCAAGCTCCCCCGCGTCGCCGCCGGCCTGGCCCTCGACAAATCGCACGAGGGCTTCCGTCGGCGGGCAATCTCCCTCGCGCGGCGGAGGTGTGCTCGCCTCCCGGAGGCGCTCCCACGCGGCCGAGAGATCCGAGTCGGCCGCTCCCGGCCAGCGGTTCTGCATCATGGCACCACGCCTGCTTCCTGGAGTCGTTGGCGAAGATCCTGAACACCACGCCACACCAGGTTCCTCACCTTGTGCTCCGACCAGTTCATCATGGTGGCGATCTCTCCATTGCTGAATCCGTCGAGGTGCAGGGCCACGGCACGTCGCCGGTTGGGGGCGAGCTCCTGCAGAGCCGCGCGCACGGCGCGGCGGGTGTCGACCGCGTCCGTTCGATCTTCGGGGCTCGGCCTCGGATCTGCTGCCTCGAGCGCTCGCACCTCTTCGTTCTCCTCGGCCTCCAGGCTGGTCTCCCGACGTCTGCGGAGCGACCGGATCGCGTCGATGACGACCGACGTGACGATCCGGTACAGGTACGACGACGGATGTCGGACCTCGGTCTCACTCTCGAGGGCCTTCCAGAGCTTGAGCCGTACGCGCTGCTCGACCTCGGCGGCGTCGATTCCTGGCGGGCACTTCTGTTCCACGAGCCCGCGGAGGAGCCCGGAGTATTCGCGAAGGAGCTCTTCGAGCTCTGCCTCGTGGCGCGTGTGGTGTTCTGACAACGGCTTTCTCTGGCTCTGCTGGGGATCGTAGGCGAAAGGGAATTCACACCGGAGTGAGATCGACGCGGCGCAGAAGGCGTCCAACGGTCACACGACGAGGCGGCATCGGTCGATCCGGGAGAACACCATGAGCATCACACGAAGCTACGGCGGATATCTGACCCTCCTCCTTTGGATGATTCTCCTGACTCTGCCCAGCGCCTCCGAGGTTCGGGGGCAGGCGGAGCCGCTCGGCTCCGTCGTGTCCCCTTCCGGCGCCGGCTATCGGGAGTCGCTGGCTCCGATCTGCTTCCAGGTGAGCCGTGGGCAAACTGCCGGGGACATCGATCTCATCGTCGGGCTTTCGGAGGTCTTCGGGTCAGCGAATCCGGCGACCCACGGGGAAGACTTCCAGCTCGTCGAGGGACCGTTCGTCATACCAGCGGGCAGCCAGGCGGTGGAGATCTGCCCGGCGAATCTGCTGGACGACTCACGGGTCGAGCCGACGGAGGCCTTTGCCCTGAGCTTCCTCGGAATCGACCGTGTCTCGGGAGAACAGTCGCAGCGGCGCGTCCAGTCCCTGATCACGGACGACGACGGCCAGGGTGTCGACCTCGCTCTCACGTTCAACGTCAGTGGCAGCGAGAAGCTGACCTTCACGGCGACGAACCACGGTCCTTCGACGGCGACCGGCGTGAAGGTGACGATGGGAGGCCAGCTGAGCTCGATTCCCCGCGGCTGCAGACAGACCGGGTCGGCGGGGTCCCTGGAGTGCCTCGTAGGAGCTCCCCTGGCTCCGGGGGCCTCGTGGATGCGGACCGTCGATCTGCGTGGCGTCCGCACCCCGACGTTCGAGGTCTCGTACGCAGCGCACGGGGAGGTGACGGACGACGGCGCGAGTGGAGTGGATCTGAATCCCGCCGACAATGTCGCCGATCTCCTCTACACTTCGTCGGGCAGTCTGTGCGAAGAGGGCGATACGTTCTGTAACTGCTACTTCATCGTCATGAGGTACGCGGTTGCGCGGCTTCTTGGAGTCGATCCGGACGATCTCGGTGCGCCTCGCGGCTCGAACGTCGAGGGCACGGAAAAGCGGTGGCTGGGCCTCGCCGCGCGCGCCAGCGTTGCCCGCTCCCTGGCGGGGATGTTCTTCGAGCGCGCGGACGCGCTCCGGACCCTCTACCGGGTGCGCGATCGCCTCGCCACTTCACCCGCTGGGCGCCGTGTGATCGATCTCTACTACCGGCATACGGCCGAGCTCGTCCAGCTCGTGATCGGGAGCCCTTCGCTCACGCTCGACAGCCTGCTCGTCGTCGACGACTGGGAGGAGCACATCCGCGCGTACGCCGAGGGCCGTGAAGCGGAGACGACCATCACGGCGGCGCAGATCGCGAGCGTGGAACGCCTCCTCGACCGCTTCGAGGCGGTCGCGAGCCAGAGCTTCGTCGACGAGAGCCAGCGCCAGCGGGCAGCTCTCGACCTGCCGAGCCTGGTTGGCCTCACCCTGGACGAGGCGTCGCAGCGGCTCGACCGTCTCGGTTGCGCAGCCGGCGGCAGCACCCAGTGCCTGCGCGGCGAGCGGTTTGCGGTGAACGTGGCGTGGACCGACTTCGAGGGCGGGCAGGGTCTCGGCCGCCCGGTGCCGCTCACCGACGACACGGGCGCCTTCTGGTTCTTCGACGTGGACAACCTGGAGCTCATGGTGAAGGTGCTCGACGGCCGGCCCGTGAACGGGGCGTACTGGGTCTTCTACGGAGCCCTGTCGGACGTGGAGTTCGACCTCGGCGTGACGGACACGATCACCGGGAGCACGCGGGTGTATCGGAACGAGGCCGGCCGCTTCGCGAGTCGCGGGGACACCCTGGCATTTCCCTCGGCGGCGAGACACGAGGCGGGGGTGGGCGCCAGTCGTCGCACCCGCGCTGCCCTGTCGCCTCTCATCGATCAAGTGCGCGTGCAGCCCCTGCGGGGGGAGAGGCTGCCCTTCGCAGGCGGCTCGGCGGCCGCCCAAGGAGAGTCGAGCTGCAGCACCGATGCCGTGACGCTCTGCCTCGACGGCCGCTTCGCGGTGGAGGTGGACTGGACCGACTTCGACGGTGGCAGCGGCACGGGGGTGCCGTCACCGATCACGTCGGACACCGGCGCGTTCTGGTTCTTCGACGAGGAGAACCTCGAGCTCATGGTGAAGGTGCTCGATGCCCGCGCGATCAACGGCCACTACTGGGTCTTCTACGGTGCGTTGTCCAACGTCGGCTACACGCTTCGGGTCACCGACACGGCCACGGGGGAGGCCGTCACCTACGAGAACCCCTCGGGCGAGTTCGCGAGCCGCGGCGACATCTCGGCGCTGCCGTCGAACTGACGCTCGAGAGGGCCTGGCCGACCGCGCTCGCCTCGACAGCGGCGCGTTCGGGAGACTCCTGGTTCGCGCCTACGGCCTGGCCGGGACGAACAGATCGACCTCTTCGAGGGCTCCGAAATCCTGCGGGGTGACGCCGACGATCGTGCGCAGGGTGCCGTCGGGGTCCGTGACGGAGCTTCCGATCATCGTGGGCTCGCTCCCGAGCTTCTGCCAGAAGGCGTGGCTGGAGATCGCGACCGGCTCGCCCCTGGCTTCGTACTCGCTGTCGATGAAGGCTCGCCCCATCAGCGGCAAGGTGTCGGCCATCACCTCGGGCGTCACCTCCGCGATGCGAGCTCGGTACTCGACTTCGCCGGCTTGGATGGTGCCATCGCGGATCGTGGCGCCGGCGGGGAGTCGCTCGAGGCCTCCGCCACAGGCCGAGAGGACGAGAAGCGCAAGCGCGAGGCCGGTCCGGAGTCGAGCCACGAGGTCTCCTTGGGGTGACGGTCTTCGCTCATCCTAGCGGCTGGCGCGCCCGTGCCGGCTTGCTGCGCTCGAACGGGCCATGAATCCGATCGGGCGTTGCTCGCGAAGCTTCCCCCGTCCTTCGATGCGTCGGCTCTCGGCGCGCCCTGTCTCGCCGTCGCCGCGGCAAACCGGAGAAAGCCATGGAAGCCCGAGAATCCGTCGTCCGCGCCCTCAAGTTCGATCCTCCGCACAAGCCCACTCCCACGATCGAGAACGATGGGGTCGACGGCGTGAAGATCGAGGCAGCCGTCCGGGAGATCCTGGGCGCAATCGGCGACGATCCCGATCGCGAGGGTGTCCTCGACACCCCCAACCGCGTCGCGCGGGCCTACGCCGAGCTGTTCGCGGGCTTGAGGCAGGACCCGGCCGACGTGCTGGCGCGCACGTTCGAACAGCCGTCCGGCGATCTCGTGACCCTGCGCGACGTTCCCTTCTACAGCTTCTGTGAGCACCACCTGCTGCCGTTCTTCGGCCGTGCGTCCATCGCCTATCTGCCGTCGGAGGGCCGCGTGGTCGGGCTTTCCAAACTCGCCCGCCTCGTGGAGATCTTCGCCCGGCGCCCCCAGCTGCAGGAGCGACTGACCTCGCAGATCGCCGACGCACTCATGGAGCACCTCGAAGCCGAGGGCGCGAGCGTCATGGTGCACGCCGAGCACCTGTGCATGAAGGCGCGCGGCGTCGCGAAAGACGGCGCCGAGATGACGACCACTGCGCACCGCGGCTGCTTTGCCGAGGACCGCGAGCAGCGCACCGAGGTGCTGCAGGTGCTCGACCGCCGCTAGCTCATCCTCGAGCTAGCTGCCGGGGCTCGGCTCCAGAGTGCGCGACAGCTCCGCCTTCCTGCCGAACACCACCAGGTTCAGCAGGAGGCCGGTCACCACGCAGAAGATCAGCGTGATCAGCATCAGATGGATGTAGTGGAGCGGTGTCCACGAGAAGGTGAAAAACGCGTAGAGAGCGGTGCCGAGCAGCACGCTGATCATGATGGCGCGGGCGTCGACGTTGCGAAACAGCAGCCCGGTCAGGAAGGCGGAGAGGATCGGCATGCTGAGCAGGCCGTTCAGCTGCTGCACCAGGTTGATGATGCTGTCGGCACCGTCGTACACCGGCACGAGGGCGATGGCGGTGAGCACGAACGTGATGGAGATCAACGTGTTGAGGCGGTGCACGTCGGCGTTCTCGTCCACGTACTTCTCGTGCAGGTCACACACGTAGAGTGCAGCGGACGAGTTGAGCACGCTGTTGAAGCTGGTGAGCACGGCGGCCGCCATCATCGCGGCGAAGGCGCCGGAGAGCCAGCCGGGCATGAGATCGCCCACCAGCCGCCCGTAGGCCGCGTCGCCGATGTCGCCGTAGAGCTTGTACGCGCAGATGCCGGGAATCACGATGATCGCCGGCACGACGAGAAGCCGGATGGCTGCCGCCGCGAACACACCCTTCTGCGCCTCTCGCACCGACGGTGCCGCCATGGCGCGCTGCGTGATCGTCTGGTTGGTGCTCCAGTAGAAGATCTGGATGAAGATCATCCCCGTCAGGAGCGTGTGCCAGGGAATGGGGGACGCGGAGTCGCCGATCAGCGTGAGCCGGTCGGCAGGGATGCCCGAGAAGTCCCACTCGATCGCGTTGAGCGCAAGCACCACGACGAGGATGCTCATGCTGAGCAGACCGATGCCGCTGTAGGTGTCGGAGACGGCGACGGCGCGCAGGCCACCGAAGATGGCATACGCCGCGCCGACCACGGCAAAGCAGATGGCGATGACGAGGATGGGTAGCTGCGTCTGGAACATCGACTGCATGAAGAGTGAGCCGGTGTACAGCATGATCGGCAGGTAGATCAGCACGTTGCCGGCCAGGAAGAGGAACGCGATGGTGGCGCGGATGTGCTTGTTGCCATAGCGGCGCTCGAGCAGCTCGGTGGTGGTCGTGCAGTCGTAGCGGTAGTAGATGGGAATGAAGACCGTGGCCAGGATGACGAGGCCGGCGACGGCGGCGAGCTCCCACCAGGCGAGCAGCAGCATCTGGTTGCCGTTCATGCCCACCAGCTGGTCCGTGCTGAGGTTGGTCAGCGTGATCGAGCCCGCCACGAAGAACCAGGTCAGCCCGCCGGATGCCAGGAAGTACTCCTTGTTGGAGTTGGTGCTGCGGTCGCCGGCGCCTCGGCACTTGAGGTAGGTGAGCAGCGCCACGAGGGCGGCAAGGCCGAAGAAGACGCCGAGCTGAACGGGATTCATGGGGGCTGATGCTAGTGCAGGAAGTGCGCGAGGTCCCGACGTGAAATCAGAGCCCCGGCGCCGCGCTGCCGGGCCCGAGACCGGGGCGGCCGCGGGAGTCACCCGCGGCCGCCCATCATGGATCACTGGTCATCGCAGCGTGCCGCACGCTCCCCAAGACCCGGATCAGGTGCAGGCCGCGAAAGCCGACGTGTCGGTGATGGCGGGAGCCGCCGTGCCGAGCGGGTTGAAGTAGGTCTTCTGTTCCCCGGTGTCGGTGTTGGTGACGGTCAGCGTGTACTCGACGTCGGTCGTTGCCGCCGCGAACACCCAGACCTTCCCGTTGACGCCGCAGCCGTCGAGCACCTTCACCAGCATTTCCCAGTTGTTGCGGTCGAAGAAGTAGAAGATGCCGGAGTCGGCCGACCCCAAAGGCGCCACGCGGCCGGAGCCGGTGTTGCCCTGAAAGTCGCGCCACGTGACCTCGATCTCGTACCCGTCCTGCAGCAGGCAGAGGGTCTGGCTGTCGGTCTGGCAGGCGGTTGCGGCCTGCGCGGACGAGGCCAGCCCCGAAGCCGCGGGGTGGAGATCCGAAACTTCGCTCACGGCGCCTGTCGACCTCCGTCTTGCTGCGAGCTCGACGCCGGCAGCGGGCGGCGTCAGCGCGCGTCTGGCTCGAGGCCGACCGCCGCCGGCCGCCTCGTCGGTGAGCGCCGCGCTGCGGCGGGCCGCTCCGCAGGGGAACGCGCTGGTGTCGATCGTGGCTTCGGCCGCCTGCCCCTGACGGTTCGAGATCTCCTTGGTTCTTCCGGTCTCGAGGTCGTAGATCGTGACGTCGAAGGCGACGTCAGTCACCGCGGACAGGAGCACCCAGTAGTGGCCGTTGATCGCGCAGCCGTCGAGCACCTTCAGCATGACCTCCCAGTTGTTCGGATCGAAGAACCAGAACAGTCCGGTGTCGGCGGAGCCGCCCAGGACTCCCGCGCCGTACGAGGCCAGTTCTCCGGGGGGCCGCACGACGACGTCGGCCGCAAATTGGTCCTTCTGCATGCAGAGCCCGAGGTTGCCGCTGACGCAGGTGTCGATGGGCGGGATGACGCAGCTGGGCGTTGGCAGACCGCCGTCGTCGACGATCGCGCGGAGCCGGTAGATGACCCGGTCCCCGGGGGAGACGTTCACCGACGACGTGACGTGCAGTTCGCCGCCGCGTCCGATGACGCCGCCACCGCCGACGCTCTGCAGCACATAGGTTCCGGGGGCTTCGATCGTGCCCACCGCGAGCGCGCTGGAGAGATTGAGGAGCCGGGAGTCGAACACGGCCGCGGTCAGGATCGACGTGCTCGTGGGCCTCACGTAGGCGATGCCGTCGCCGTTGGTGTCTTCGAGGGTCACCTCGAGCTCCACGGACAGATCGTGTGCACCCGACGCGGTGAGCGGCAGGTCGATGCTCAGGAACATCGGGTCGGGGTCGGGAAACGCCGGGTCGCTCTCGTCGAGCGGCGCCTGCGTGAAGTCCATGCTGGAGCAGATGGCGGCGTCGGTCGTCGCGCGGACGTTGAGGAGCCCGGTGATCGGGTGCGCCGATCGGCCGCCCTGGGGCCGCTGCCAGGCGACCGGATCGTCGGCTTCGGAGCCTCCGAGGGTCAGGAACGAGCCGCTCGTCTGGACGATGTTCCCGACCACGGCACCGACCGTGAACAGGATGATCCCCAGTTCGAGCTCCCGGTTGTCCTTACCGAACTCCGTGAACCAGTTGACGTCGGCCTGGCTCGTCTGGGCTTCCTGTGCACCTGCCCGCCCATTCGGGGCCGAGAGAGCCAGTCCGAAGACCAGCGAGACGTGGAATGCAGCGCGCGCTGCGGTACGAAACGAATGCGAGACGTTGGATGTGTGGTTGTTCATCACGAGTACCTCCTTGTCCCGAAGACGTCAATCGGGGGAGGGACCGAACGAACGGCGACCGGTGGCGGAAGCGGACCGGCTCTGAGTCGGCTTCCGGGCCTCACGTCGACGGGAGCCGTACCCACACGATCTCGACCAGCGCGAGCGTCTGCGGCTGCATCACCGGCATCTGGAGGCCCACGCGCGCGAGGTGCTCCCCCGAGGTCTCGATTGGCTCTCCGCGGTGGAAGGCAGATCGCTGGTGCATGAAGGCGTGCGTCTCCGGGTGGAGGAGCTGGACCCGGTAGGCCGCTTCCGTTGCGAGACCGGGCACGCGCAGCGGCGCCGGCACGGCGGCTCGACCCGGCGCGAGCCGGGTCACGGAGAGCAAGCCACGGTGACGGTCGGTCGCCAGGCAGAGCCGAGCGACGATCTCCGGGTCCGCCGCGTCCATGTACAGCGTCTCGCCCGAGTGCATCCACTCCCGGTGCTCGCGGGTGTACGCGAGAGCCCAGTCTAGGAGGCCGTGCGGGTCGTCGCCGAGCTCGCGGGCCGCCGCCTCGATGCCGAGGTGTCCGAACAGAGCGGTGCCGGCCCGGTACGCCATGGACTGCGAGCGCCCCGTGACCTCGCTGCGCTCGCTGCCGATGTGGGCCCCCACGACCTCCGGCGGCAGGAAGAGGCTGAACCCCTGCTGGATCCGTTGGCGGTCCTGCGGGTCGTGGTTGTCCGACGCCCAGATGCGGTCGGCGCGTTTCAGGATGCCCAGGTCGGCGCGCGCGCCACCGGAGGAGCACGACTCGATCTCGAGCCCGGGGCACGCGGCGCGCACGGCGTCGAAGAGTCGGTAGGTGGCCCGCGTCAGGGCGTGAGACGCCGGTCGACCCTCGTGCACGACGTGGCAGAGGTCGCGGTTCATGTCCCACTTGAGATACCCGATGCCGTAGCGCTCGACGAGCCCCGTGATCGTGCGCACGAGGTGCTCGTGGACGTCCGCGCGGCACAGGTCGAGCGCGTACTGTCCGCGCCCGAGCGGCTGTTCTCGGCCCGGCGCGCGGAGAACCCACTCGGGATGTGCTCGCGCCAGGTCGCTGTCTTCGTTGACCATCTCGGGCTCGACCCACAGCCCGAGCTCCATGCCGGCGGCGCGTACCGCGTCGGCGACGGGCTCGAGCCCGTTCGGATAGCGCGCGGCGCAGACCTCCCAGTCGCCCAGGCCGGCCCTGTCCGAGGTGCGCCCCCTGAACCAGCCGTCGTCCAGCACGAATCGCTCGGCCCCCATGCGCGCAGCTTCTTGCACGAGCTCGAGCGTGCGCTCCTCGGAGTGATCGAAGTAGAGCGTCTCCCACGTGTTGAAGTGGATCGGTCGGGCGCGCGACGCGCGGGGCGGCAGGATCTCGTCGCGCACGAAGCGATGGAACGCGCGGCGGACGCCGTTGGTGCCGCTGTCGGAGAAGCAGGCGTAGAGCGGGGGTGTGGTGTAGCTCTCGCTCCGTTGGAGAACGATCTCGCCCGGCGAAAGCAGCTCCCCCATCTGAATCTGCTGGCGCCCGTCGCGCAGCCGCTCCGCGAGGAGCCGGTGGTTGCCGCTCCACCCGAGATGTAGTGCGACGACCGAGCCTCGCTCGTGGCTGAAACCCGCGTCACCGCAGAGAAGAGCCGGATAGGCGTGGTGGGAGGTGCGACCGACGCGGTTCTCCTGGCGCACCTGGCCCGTGTCGACGCGAGCCGGCGTCAGGCCCATCTCATGGCACCAGCGCCCCTCGAACAGAGCGACCTCGTCCATTCCGGGGAGGTCGCCGAGCGTCGCCGCAGCAAGCCAGTCGACGCCGAGCGGCTCCTCGCCGTCGTTGCGCACCGAGCAGCGGCTCGTGAGGACGCCGCTCTCCCGGTGTGCCGTGAGCCCGATCGTCGCAGTGACTCCGGCGAGCTGGTCTGCGCACTCGATACGGACCTGGTCCTTCTCCTCGACGATGCCCGTGACCCGGAGCTGCGTGAGCAGCTCCACGCCACCTCGTCGCAGGGCGAGGCCAGGGTGTCCGGTGAAGCCGCGCGCGCCCTCGGAAAGCCAGTTCAGGGGCTCCTCGTCGTCGAGCGTGCCGTGAGGCACGGGGCGTTCGCGGAGTGCGGCGAGGGTCGCGAGATCGGCGTCCGCGTCGAGCGACGGGCCCCAGTAGGCCAGCGCGGGAGGACCGGACCGGACCTCGAGCACGATCGAGCTCTGGTGCAGTTCGAGTCGGAGCCAGCGCGGGGCCTCGGTGGCCGGCGTTGCGGTCGGATCGGCAGGTGCCATGGCGCGGATGATGTCAGGCCTGGCGACGCTCGAGACTCCCCCAGAGGGGTGCGTTGCGTCGGCGGCCGGACCTCGTCATGATCGCGGCACACGACCCGGAGCTTCCTGGATGAACCAACGCGCCTGGACCGACTCTCTCGTCGACTCCCTCGAGCCCGAGGAGGTCTCCGAGGCCATCGTCCGACGATTGAGAGCGCGTCTCGCGAGGGGTCTTGGATGAGTCGACGCTGGAGGAGATGGGTCGGGATTGCCGTGGCGGTGACGGGGATGTGGCTCGTGCAGCGGCTGCTCGACCCGGCCCCGATCCCAGCGCTGAGCACGCTCGCCGGTGGCCTCGTCGCCTATGCCGTCTGGAACACGCGTGCGTCGATTGCAAGAGGGGTTGCGCTGGGGCTGATTCTCGGGTCCCTGGTTCATGCCGCGTCTCACGTCACCGAGGGCCGCGCCGACTCGCTGCCGGGAACCCTGCTGCACGTGGCCGCCGACGCGGCGCTCGGGCTCACGCTGGGGGTCCTCCTGCTGTTTGCCGCCCTGGCGTTCGACCCAGCCGCACTGAGGGGGAGCCTGGCGCCGACGCAGGCTCGTGCTAGAAGAGACGTCTGAACGACCCGCCCAGGAGGCGCCCGAGGAGCTCGTGATGCTGAAGACGACCGTGCAGGCTGTGTGCTGGGGAGCGCTCTTCCTGGCTGCTTCGGCCCCAGCGCAGGTGGGCGGCAACCTGGCGCAGTTTCCGCCGGAAGATCTGCAGGTCGAGATCTCGACCTCGCCCGAGGGCAAGCCGATCGTGTCGAAGCTGCGGTTCGAGCTGGTGACCGGCGAGTACTACCGTCTCAACGTCAGGTGCACTGACGTGGAGGACGATCGGACGGGGTGGCGCGTCGAGATGCAGGATCTCCTGCGCAGCTCCCACCTCCGCCTCGTGAGCGTCGGGGACATCGAGATCCACATGCAGAGCCTCTCCTTTCACGCCATCGAGTGTGACGAAGTGGGGACGTTCCGCATCAGCTTCGTGCCGATCCGGCCCGGCACCTACGACCTCCACATCGGAAGTGTCCCGACTCCTTTTGCGAACGCGAGCGCCCCGCGCGAGGGCCACCACGTCGTGGGCAAGTTCGTCGTCGAGTAGCGCGTGGCGCTCCGACTCAGCGAGACCCGGATGGCCTGATCCCGCGGAGGCGCCACGCACCATGAACTCGATCTCCCTTCGTACCGGTCTCGTCCTGTCGTTCGCCGTACTGGTGGCGCTGGTCGGCGGCACGATCTTCGCCACGACCTTTGCGGGCTCGGCGCGGGCGGTGCGCATGGTGTCGAGCAACCTCGTCGAGGCGGCGGCGGACCGGGCAGAGGAGGGTCTGCTCGCCGAGATCGAGCCGCTGTACGAGCAGCTGAGTCTGGCCTCGGACTGGGCCGAGAAGGGCCTGCTCTCTCCGACACGCGTAGACGATGCGCGCAACCTCGTGGCTCCGCTGCTCGATCGAAACCTGCGCATCGACGCCATCATGGTTGCCGACGATCGCGGCAACGACCTGATGTTCAACGAGCGCGAGGGCCACTTCCTGCAGAGGGAGACGCGGCGGGAGGAGTGGGGGGCGGTCTCGCGCTGGACAGAGTGGCCGGGGAGGTCACCGCGTGGGGAGGCGGAGCGCTTCACGGAGGAGACCACCTACGACCCGAGGGAACGACCCTGGTTCGTGGGCGCTCTGCAGACTCTCGGCGCAGATCAGGAGATGTTCGCGACCCCGCCGTACACTTTTCCGGGCACCGCGCTGCTCGGGCTGACCTTCGCCATCGCCCGGGAGACGGCCGGAGGGCTCACCACCGTCGTCGCGTTTGCGGTGCGCTTCGGTCGCCTTCAGGAGCTCGCGGACGAGATCGAGGTCAGCGAGAACGGCAGAATCGTGATCATGAACGACGAGGGGCGTCTCCTCGGGGTTCCGCACGGCGTCCTTCCGCCTGGAATGCGAGACGAGGAGTGGCTTTTCCGGTTCCCTCGCGAGGTCGACATTCCTCTTCTCGAGGCTGCTGCCGAGGCTTACGCCTCCCGAGCCGAGACGCGCGGCGGGCCCCGGAGCTTCTTGGTGGGCGACGACGTCTGGTGGAGTCAGGCGCGGTTCGTGGGTCTGCCCACCGGTCCGCTGCTCGTGGTCGTTCTGCTCCCCAACGCGGACCTGTTCGACGAGCGGTCGGAGATCCGTCGCAACGTGATCGCCGTCACCGGCATCGCGCTCGCATTGGCCTTCCTCGCCGCTCTCTTCCTCGGGCGGCGCTTCAGCCGACCCATCGAGGCCCTGGTGCGCAACTCGGACCGCATCAGCACCGGCAACTTCGAGACGGCCGAGGACGTGGAGTCGCGCTTCACGGAGATCGACGCGCTCCAGGAGGCGCAGACACGAATGCGCAAGGGGCTACGCGACCTGATGAAGCTCGAGGAAGACCTCGAGGTGGCGCGCCTGATCCAGACGAGCACGCTGCCCAAGGCCCTGCCCCAGCTGGCCGGCTGGGAGTTTGCGGCGTCGTGCCAGCCGGCCGACATGACCGGTGGAGACATCTACGATGCGTTTGGCCTCGACGAGGAGCTCCGGCTCGTGGAGGAGGGGGCTCCCTGCGAGCGGGCGGTCTTCGTGCTCGCCGACGCGACGGGCCACGGGGTCGGCCCGGCGATCTCGGTGGCGCAGCTGCGCGGCATGCTGCGCGGCGCCGTGCGCACGGGTGCGCACCTCAGCCAGGCCGCAGCCCACGTCAACGACCAACTCGCCGCGGACCTGCCGAAGAACCGCTTCGTCACGGTGTGGGTCGGGGTGCTGCAGTGGGGTGGCCGCTTGCGCTGGGTGAGCGCGGGGCAGGGGCCGCTCCTCTTCTACCGGGCCGCCACCGGTGAGATCGACACGTTCAAGGGCACGGCGCCGCCGGCCGGGCTGTTTCCGGGCATCGAGATTCCGCTTTCGGAGCCGCTTCATCTCGAGCCGGGCGATGTCTTTGCAGCCCTGACCGACGGTTTCTTCGAGGCCAGCTCTCCCGATGGGGAGGAGCTGGGCGTGGAGGGGATCGGCGACGTGATCCGCCGCGCTGCGGAAGACAGCGCCGAGGCCATTCGCCAGGCACTGGTCGACGCGGTGGAGGAGCTCACCCGGGGCCGCGTCCAGGACGACGATCGGACGGCGGTCATCTTGAAGCGGGTCGGGCCGTGAGCCAGGTGCCGCAACGGCGGTCATGCTGAAGCGCGTGGCGGGCTGTCGGAGCAGATCCAACGCACGAGCGAGAGGAGGAGTCTCGGTGCCGCTACGGGGAGATCGTCACGGCAGCTCGGAGAAGGTGAGAGAAACTCGACCCTTGCTGCGTCATCGATGCAGGAACCACTCCGTGGAGGGCCTCGGGTGATCGCAGAACAGCTCCATCGTGCACCTGCCCGCACCACCCTGCTGGCGCTCGCCACCCTTCTCGTGCCACAGGTCCTCGGTGCGCAGGGGGTTCGCTTCGAGCATCCGAGCTACTCGGCTCTCGAGAGCGCACGCCGCGTCACGTTCTGCGTGATCTACCCGGGCGGCGCGCCGCAGGGCGCGTTTGCGCAGGTGCGGACGAACGGCCAGACGGCGGACGCGAGCGACGGCGACTACACGTTCCTCAACGTGGTTCTCACGTTCGCGCCGGGCCTCGATCGCAGGTGTGGCGCGGTGGAGATCACCGACGACGACCTGGAGGAGGGTGACGAGACCTTCCTCCTGGAGATCACCGACGCCGGGCCGGCGTCGGTCGACGCGTCCGGGAGCACGGCCCAGGTCACCATCGTCGACGACGACGCGCCCGGACCGGTGGAGGTGTTCTTTGCCGAGACCTACCCGCCTGCGAGTCCCGGCGAGCCGGCCGTGTTTCTCTGGCCGGACCCGGTGAGCTGGAACAAGAGTACGAGCGGCGTACTGACACTTCCCATCCGGCTGACCCGCGCCAGCGCACAAAGACACAGTGTCGAGGTGAGCTACGGCTTTACCGTGTCGGAGGTGGACT
Source organism: Candidatus Multivoraceae bacterium (assembly GCA_965223385.1). GTDB lineage: Bacteria > Acidobacteriota > Thermoanaerobaculia > Multivoradales > Multivoraceae > JBCCLJ01. The sequence goes on from CBDCWR010000006.1 coordinate 1,012,569, forward strand.
TCGGGCCGGGAGCCGTGTTCCGGACGGTGTCGGAGCCTCTCCTCACGCCGGCCGAGGTCGCAGCGTTTCCGCCGATCCAGCTCGTTCGCCCGTCGCCAGGTCTGGAGATCGGCCGCCCGGATCGGGTCGAGATCGACGTCTACCCGTGTGTCGTCAACGTCTTCGGACAGAACGTCGCCTGTGCCGTGCTCGATGGCGCCTCTGTTGTGGAGTCGGGGGCCTTCGAGTGCGCCTACGACATGTTCTGCGCCCTTCTCGCAAACCGCTTTCCAGGTGTCACGACCTGTGAAATAGGCGCGCCCGCGACCTCTCAGGGCCTGACGGCCGGATTCCGAGCCGCTCAGGCCGGTACCGCGGGTGGCACATCCGACGTGCTCCGGACCTTTCGCGATCAGCGCATGAGCGCGACCCGCGCGGGCCGGTACTACCGCGACCTCTACCGCGCGCACTCCCGCGACCTCGCGCTGACGCTCATTCCGCGTGCGACGCTCGTGAAGGCGACTGCCGACGCGCAGGCGCCCTGGGTTGCCGCACTCGACGCAGCGACCCAGGGGCAGGGCGACTCCGTCACCGTCACGCAGGCGATGGTGAGCGACATGCTCGCCATCTTCGACCGGTTCGAGAGCGAAGGCTCGCCCGAGCTCGCGCGCGTCTTCCGCGCCGAGCGCGAGCGCCTTCAGCTGGAGCAGCTCGCCGGGCAGACGATCGAAGGTGCGATCGATCTGGTGGAGACGCGCGGCGGGCCGCCGCCGTGTGCCACAGGCGAGACGAGCCTCTGCCTGAACCAGGGGCGCTTCCTGGTGGACGTTCTCTGGCACGACTTCGACGGAGGTAGCGGCGAGGGGCGGGCGATTCCGATGACCGACGACTCGGGCGGCTTCTGGTTCTTCGATGCCGACAACGTCGAGCTGGTGGTCAAGGTGCTCGATGCAACTGCGGTGAACGGCCACTTCTGGGTGTTCTACGGCGCGCTCTCGAACGTGCAGTACACCCTGCAGGTCACGGATACGATGACCGGAGCCGTGCGCGTGTACGCCAACCCGTCGGGGCGATTTGCCAGTGCCGGGGACACCCAGGCCTTCACACCCGACGGCAGCGTTCCCGAAGGCAGCAGCGCGCGCGGGACGCCTGGGCTCCTCGCGGTCGGGCTCGAGGCGGGCATCGAGCTCCTGCACCGTGGGTGGCGCAAGCTCTCCTCGGCCTTCGGCCGGAAGGGGAGACCCGTCGTGGCCCCGGACCGCGCTCTGGCCGCCCGCTCGGCGTCTGGCGTCGTCGTCGAGAACGATCTGCTGAGGAGGCCAGGAGCTCCGGCTTCCGCGCCGGCCGACAGCGCGAGCTGCGTCGCGGGTCCGAACGCCCTCTGCCTCGAAGACGGCCGCTTCCGCGCGGAGGTTGCGTGGCGCGAGTTCGGGAGGCGCACGGGTGTGGGTCAGGCCCGACCGCTCACCAACGACACGGGAACGTTCTGGTTCTTCGATGCCGCCAACGTCGAGCTGGTGGTCAAGGTGCTCGACGGGCGTGGCGTCAACGGGCACCACTGGGTGTTCTACGGCGCCCTGTCGAACGTGGAGTACACGCTGACCGTCACCGACACCGAGACCGGTGAGAGCCGCGAGTACCACAACCCGCTCGGCGAGTTCGGCAGCCACGGAGACACCGAGGCGTTCTGAGGGCGTTGCGCGTGCTCGCAGCACGACCAGGCCGGCAGGCTGCCTGGGGGTGGGCTTGCCACGCGCCGGGCCCACAGTAGGATCCGGACGCAGTCCGACGCTCCCCTTCACTTCGACCAGGACGCCTGCACCCGGCAGGCCGACCCATGACTGCCGAGCCACCCCTCCGCGGGATCCGCATTCTCGACTTCAGCCGCCTCATCGCCGGGCCGCTGTGCACGCAGCATCTGGCCGATCTGGGCGCGGAGGTGATCAAAGTGGAGAATCCGACCACGGGCGACGAGGTGCGGGGCTGGGACACGCCGGGCGAGCCGGGGCGGAGCGCCTTCTTCTGCGCGTTCAACCGAAGCAAGAAGAGCGTTGCGATCGATCTGAAACAGGAGCGCGGTCGACAGCTCGCGCGCGACATGGCGCACCACTGCGACGTGGTGATCGAGAACTTCCGACCCGGAGTCATGGGCCGCTTCGGGCTGGATGCGGAGCGCCTACGCGGCGACGATCCGCGGCTGATCTATGTCTCGATCAGCGCGTACGGAGCCACGGGCAGCATGGCCGACAGGCCGGGGCTCGACCCCGTGCTGCAGGCGGAGTCGGGGATGATGTCGATGACCGGAATGCCCGATGGGCCACCCGTGCGTCACCCGCTGTCGCTCATCGACACCCTGACGGCGGTGCAGGCCCTCGCTGCCATCACCACGGCCATCATCGCGCGCGAGCGCACTGGTCGGGGCGACCATGTCGATCTCTGCCTCTACGACACCGCCATCGCGGCGCTCAACAATGCGGCCCTCAGCTACTTCACCGACGGCGAAGTGCCGCAGCGGGTTGGCAACCGACACATCCACGCGACGCCGGCCAATCTGTTCGAGACCCAGACCGAGCCGCTCTATCTCGCGGCGGCTGGGGATCGACTGTTCGAGCGTCTGTGCCTGGACGTCCTGGAGCGGCCGGATCTGCTCGCGGATGCGCGCTTCGCTTCTGCCGCGAGCCGGCGGGAGAACCGGGAAGAGCTCCTTCCCGTTCTGCAGGAGATCTTCCTGGGGGCTCCGGCGGCGCACTGGCTCGAGCGGCTGCGCCACCTTCCGGCTGGAGCAGTGCGTACCATGGACGAAGCGCTCGAGGCTCCCGAGACGGCAGAGCGGAACATGATCTGGGAGACCCACGACGAAGAACAGCACTTTCGCCTGTTGGGGAGTCCGTTCAAGTTTGCCGAGGCGGAGCTCGCCGCGCCGCGCCCGCCGCCGCACCTGGGCCAGCACACCGACGCCGTGCTGCGCGATCTGCTGCACCTCGACGACGCGGCGCTGGCCGAGCTCCGGGACGCTTCGGTCATCCGGTAGAGGGCGGTCTGCGCCCCGCGACCAGGAAGACGCCGCGCCGGGGGCCTGGGAGCCAGCGCTCCGCCACCTCGAAGCCGGCTCGTTCGAGCCACTCCAGGAAGTTGCGCTCGCGGAAGACGTGCACGCGCGGCAGGATGCCGAGGGCAGCTCCCGGTGGCCCGACCCAGCGGAACCAGGGCGCCGAGTCGCCGATGCAGGGCACCGTGAGCACGAGATGCCCTTCCGGGTGCAGGAGCCGCGCGAGGTGCACGAGCGCCGCGGGCACGTCGGACACGAGATGCAGGACGCTGTGCGCGAGCACCACGTCGTAGGGAGTCTTCGGGATCTTCACCTCCGTCAGCCCAGCGGGCTCGAAGGTGGCGTTGCTGACACCCTGCTGTGCGGCTCTGCCGCGGGCGATCTCGAGCATGCCAGCCGAGATGTCGGTCGCGAGAACCGAGGCGACGTGGGGTGCGAGGTGAAGCGCCGTCGTCCCGGTGCCGCAGCCCACCTCGAGCACGCGGTCGGTCGGCTTCAGGAGCTGTCGCGTCTTCTCCAGCTTGGTCTCGTACACGCCCTGATCGGGGACGGGCTTGCGCGCATAGCGCCGGGCGATGCGGTTCCAGAAGCGCGTCTGGGCGTTTTGCGAGCGGAGGGTATCGGCGGACATCGTGCGGGCTCCGTGAGGAAGGTGATGAGGGTGAGCGGGGAAGGGGCTCCCGGCTGCGGTGGACAGCGTGTATCGTGCAATACGACTTTCGCGTAGAGAAGGTCGCAATTTGTAGAGCAGGCATACGAACATCGAACATCGGGCTCGTGAACTGGAACGCCATCTCGTTCGACTGGAATCGCGTGCGCACGTTCCTGGTCGCCGCGGAGGAAGGCTCGCTCTCCGCCGCGGCCCGCGCCCTCGGCACGACGCAGCCCACCGTCAGCCGGCAGGTCGGCGCTCTCGAGCAGGAGCTGGGAGTGACGCTTTTCGAGCGCGGACATCGTTCCTCGCGGCTCACGGCAGCCGGAATCGAGCTCCTGGATCACGTGCGCTCCATGGCCGCGTCGGCGGCGCAGGTGTCGCTGGCTGCGTCCGGTCAGGCGCAGGAGGTGCGCGGTCGGGTGACGGTCTCGGCCACCGAGCTCGTCGCGACGGTCCACCTGCCACCGATGATCGCGCGGCTGCGCGAAGTGGCGCCGGCGATCGAGATCGAGATCGTGGCGTCGAACCAGTTGAGTGATCTGGGTCGGCGCGAGGCCGACATCGCCATTCGGCACGCACGTCCCGAGCATGCAGACCTCGTGGCGCGCCGCGTCGCCACCACGACGGGCCACGTCTTTGCGGCGGCGACCTATCTGGACCGCGTGGGCCGCCCGGAGACCGTCGACGATCTCGGGCACCTCGACTTCGTCGGCTTCGGGCACCCCGATCGCATGATCGAAGGACTCCACGCCCGCGGGCTGCCGATTCGCCGCGAGCAGGTGAAGGTGCACACCTCGAGCAGCACGGCTCTGCTGGCCTTGGTGGAGCAGGGGCTGGGGGTCAGCGTGCTGACCCGCAGCATCGCGGAAGCACGCGGCACGCTCGAGGTCGTGCTGCCCGAGCTACCGGCCATCGACATCCCGGTGTGGCTCGTGACCCACCGCGAGCTGAGGACCAGCCGTCGCATCCGCGCGGTGTGGGATCTGCTCGCCGAAGAGCTGGCGACGGTCTGAGAGCCGGCGCAATTCTCCGAGACTCGTGCGAGCAGGTACGCTGGAGGAGACCGAGCGGTGCGTTCCGCGCATCCGTTCGCGCCACGACGGAGAAGACCTGAACGATGAGACAACGCGAGATCGACGTTCCACGCCGGGGCACGCTCCGGATCCTCGAGGGAGAGGGGCCGCAGAACGCTCCCGTGCTCATGCTCCTCCACGGCCTGGCTGCGACGGCGGCGCTCAACTGGGGTACGTCGGTGCCCTCCCTGGAGCGGGGGTTCCGCGTCGTTGCGCCGGATCATCGAGGTCACGGCGGCGGGCTCGCACCCTGGGGGCGCTTCCGGCTGGAGCAGTGTGCCGACGATGTCGCCGTGCTCGCGGATGCTCTCGGGATCGAGCGCTTCATCGCGGTGGGGTACTCGATGGGAGGCCCGATCGCGCAGCTCACGTGGAAGCGGCATCCGGAGCGCGTCTCCGGAATCGTCCTTTGCGCGACGGCCGCGCGCTTCGCGAGCGCGGAGCAGCGCCGTACGGCGAACGCACTCCGGCCGGTGCTCTCCCTGGCGGCGCGCAGTGCGCCCGCCTCGTTCTGGCGCGGCCAGGCGGAGCAGATGCTGGAGCGCATCGCCGACCCTGCGCGGCGCGAGGTCATCGCGCGCGAGATCGAAGGCACCCGGCCCGCCGCCGTGGTCGATGCCGCGGCGGCACTCGCGCGGTACGACGCGCGCCCGTGGCTGGGTGACGTGTCTGCGCCCACGGCGGTGGTCGCCACGACACAGGACGGCCACGTGCCGCTCCCGCGTCAGCTCGAGATGGCCGAGGCCATTCCAGGGGCGCGCGTGCACCGCATCGACACGGACCACTACGCCTGTGTGGGTCGGCCCGACCTCTTCATTCCCGCACTCGAGACCGCGTGCCGAGACGTCGCGATGGCCTCGCCGGTGCGCGCGACGGGCTGAAGCCCGCAGATCTTCAAGCGCCTTTTCGCCGGAGCCAGATGCCGCCGACGGCGGCGGCCAGCAGGCTCGTGCCCAGCGTACCGGCGACTCCCTCGAAGGCGGAGCGCACGGGCGATGTCGCCGCGATGCCGGCGACCATCTCGTCGATCTCCGCCGGCGGCATGTCGGTCTGCGAGAGGTCCTCGCGATAGCCGGCGGCCATCTCGGCGAAGTAGTCGGGGAAGACGACCGCGGAGACGAGCCAGGAGCTCGCGAACACGAGGACCGAGGCGACGGCGCCGAGCGCGAGGCCGTGCAGCAGCTGCCCGGCCCAGCCGGTGTCGGCCGCGGTGCGCCGAAGGCAGAAGACCACGGCGGCGACGTTGAGACCGATCGCGATCACGAGGTAGACGATCGGGGCCGTTGCGCTCGTGTGCCAACCGGCGGCGCCGAACACGAAGTTCTGGAGGCCCACGGCGGCGCCGAGGCCGAGCCCCCACTTCACTGCGTGGTTCATCTTTCTGCTCCTGGTGCGTCGTCGCGGGCCACCGATGCGGCCAGTGTGATCATCCAGCGGAACGCGAAGCGGTCTTCGACCATGCCGAATCCCTCGCTCAGCGGGAACAACACGCGGCCTCCCTCTTCGAGCGCCGTGAAGACCCGCTGCTGCTCCCCTGCATCGGCGCAACCGACGAACAAGGCGAAGTTCTGGCCGACCGCAGGGTCGTTCCCGGGCTCGCCGTCGGAAGCCCGGAACTTCAGATCGTCGGCCTCGAACACCGCGTTGAACACGCGGTCGGCGTGCTCCGGAGGTGCGGGCAGGGGCGACTCGCCGACGGTCTGCAGTAGCGTCGTGCTGCCGCGGAAGACGTCAGCGTAGAAGCCGAGGGCCTCGCGGCAGGTCCCCGGGAACATGAGGTAGGGCTGTACATTCATGGTGGCGTGGTCCTCGGTGATGTTCGTAGAGTCGGACTCGAACGAAACCTAGTGGTTGCCGGCGCCGCGTCGCTTGGCAAATCTTGCGCACTCCGCCCGGCTCGCCGGGCCCCGAACCATGCCGTCAGAGCTCTGGACCCGCCGAATCGACCGCGTGATGGACCACGTGCGCGACCATCCTGCGGACGCGCACTCCCTCGACGATCTGGCGGCCGTGGCGCACTCGTCGCCGTTTCACTTCCACCGCATCTTCCGCGCGGTGACCGGGGAGACGGCAGCATCCTTCGTGCGACGGTCTCGCCTCGAGCGCGCGGCGTACCTCATGAAGGCCACCCCTTCGCGGAGTTTGACGTCGATCGCCATGGACACCGGCTTCGCGTCGTCGCAGGAGTTCTCGCGCGCCTTCCGCCGCAGCTACGGCGTCGCGCCCAGCGCCTGGGATCGGCGCAGTCGGCTGTCGGAGCCGCAGGGTCGTGCGGCCCACCGCGCGGAGGCTCCGGCACAGGTCGTCGCGCGAAGGGTACGGCGTGGCCCGATCCGCCTGGCGTACGTGCGGGTGCGGCCCGCCTTCGAGGTACCGCGCCTGGCCGCGGCGCTCGAAGGCCTGCTCGAGTCGCTGGAGCAGCGCGGCACGCCGAGCCGCAAAGCCCAGGTGGTCGGCATGAGCTGGGACAACTACGAGACGACGCCCATGGACCGTCTCAGCTACGACCTCGGCGTCGAAGTTCCACCCAGCGTGAGCGAGACCGAAGCGTTCGGCATTCGCGAGCTCGACGCGTTCGAGGCCGTGGAGGTGGAGTGTGACGGCCCGCTGCAGCAGATCGCCGAAGCCTGGGACTACCTGTACGAGACCTGGTTCCCGCAGTCCGACGTCCAGCCGGCGGACCTTCCCGCGATGAAGTGGTTCGCCGAGCCGGGCGGCGAAGTCGAGTGGGACACGTGGAAGGTGGCGTGCTCGATCGCCCTGGAGCCGCTGCGGTGAGGCGAGCGACCCAGCCCCGGGCAGTTTGGTCCTCCCTCGTCTTCCTGCTGGCCGTCGGCTGCCTGCTGGCGTGCACTCCCCAGGGGCCGCGAGAGCTGACACCCGACGAGCTCGAGCTCGTGAAGGTGGAGGGGCGGGTGAGCAAGTGGCTCCCGAGTCGCTTCTCCGGAACCGTGGACAACGGCTCCTCTCTGGAGCTCGCGGAGCTCGAGCTCGAGATCCATGGCAAGACCGTCGCGAAGGCGGTGCGTATCGCTCCCGGAGCGTCGCGTCGCTTCAGCTTGCAGTACCTGTTCCCCGAGGACGACGCGTTTGGTGACGTCGATCCCGCAGCGGTGCAGTGGCGCCTCGTCGGAGCGACCGGCTCCCCGCCGCACGACTGAGGAGCCCGTCTCCTCCTCTCGCTAGAATCCCCCCAAACGCACGATTTCAAGGAGCCGTTTCCATGTCGAAGACACCCAGGAGCTTCCGTCCCCTCCTACTGCTGGCCCTCTTCACCGCCGCTGCGCTCGGGGTGGGCTGCTCGACCGCGCCCGGCGGCCCCATCGAACTGGGCCCGAACGCACAGAAGGACGCTCTGCGCGCGCTCATCGAAGCCGAGCCCGGCGACGTCGTGGAGTTTGGGCCGGGTCGATTCGAGTTCGACACCACGCTCTCCCTCGACGTCGAAGGCGTCACCATCCGGGGCGCGGGGATGGAGGAGACGATCCTCGACTTCTCCAACCAGGCGGCCGGAACCGGCGGCGAAGGTCTCATGGTGACGGCCGACGACTTCACCATCGAAGACCTCGCGGTGTACAACACGCGCGCCGACGGCATCAAGGTCGAGGGCACCACGAACGCCACGTTCCGTCGTGTCTTCGTGAACTGGGAAGGTGAGCCGCGCACCGAGAACGGCGCCTATGGCCTGTACCCCGTGCAGGTGACGAACGTGCTGATCGAAGACTCGCAGGTGCGCGGCTGCTCCGACGCCGGGATCTACGTCGGGCAGAGCAACAACATCATCGTGCGCCGCAACAAGACCTGGGAGAACGTCGCCGGCATCGAGATCGAGAACTCGACCGGCGCGGACGTCTACGAGAACGAGACCTGGGGCAACACGGGCGGCATCCTCGTCTTTTCGCTGCCCGAGCTCCCGGTCAAGGCTGGGCGCTCCGCGCGCATCTTCGACAACAAGATCTACGACAACAACCTGCCCAACTTCGGGCTGCCCGGCGCCATCGTCTCCGAGATTCCGGCGGGGTCGGGCCTGATCGTCATGGCGACCGACCAGACCGAGATCTTCGACAACGAGTTCCGCGACAACAAGAGCTACCACGTCGCCGTGATCAGCTTCACGAGCACCGGGCGCGAGTACGACGACCCCGAGTTCGATCCGTACCCGGAGGGAATTGCGCTGTTTCGCAACTCGTTCGAGGGGGGCGGCAACGAGCCGGAAGGCGCGCTCGCCGAGGCCATTTCACAGATCGTGGAGACCCCGTTCCCGGACGTCATCTACGACGGCGTGATCAACCCGGAGCGGCTCGTGGACGGAGCTCTGCCACCGGAGCACGGCTTCTACTTCGACGGCTCCGGGACCTTCGTCAACGTCGACCTCGGCTCGGTGATGGCTGGCCAGGCGCCCAACGTGGTGACGGACGCGTCGCAGTACGCGGGCTCGCTCCCGGAGAGTCCCGAGCCGATCAGCCTGGGCGACGTCGGCACGCCGGCAACCGCTGGCGGGGCGTTCTAGCGTCGGCGTACGGCCTTGATTCGACTCCTTGCGCTCCTCCTGAGCGTCTTCCTGCTGAGCTGCGGCGGCGCGCGGTGGTCTGCCGAGGACCCGCCGAAGCGGTTGTCGGCCTATGGGCTCTTCGACGGCGACCCCCGCCGTCAGAGCCCGGCGGCCGGTGTCGTCCCGTACGCACTTTCGACGCCGCTCTTCTCCGACTACGCCACGAAGCACCGGTTCGTGCGGCTGCCGGAGGGCGTGCCTGCGACCTATCGCGCAGACGACATCTTCGACTTCCCCGTGGGCACGGTCATCGCCAAGACCTTCTCCTACCCCGGGGACGACGGCCTGCAGGACCTCCTCGAGACCCGCATTCTCCTGCGTGGCGACGACGGCTGGGTGGGCCTTCCGTACATCTGGAACGCGGAGCAGACCGAGGCGGAGCTCGACGTGACCGGCGGCGCGCGCACCGTGCGCCTCCCGACGGCCCAGGGAGAGCTGCCCGCCGGACACGCGATCGACTACCGCATTCCGAACCAGAACCAGTGCAAAGGCTGCCACCGCACGCGCGATCGGGAGCTGCTACCGATCGGCCCGCGCGCGGGCCTGATCAACACGGACTTCGAGTACGCGACCGGCTCGCGGAATCAGATCGCGCACTGGTCGGAGAGTGGCCTGCTCGAGGGTGCCCCGGCCCCCGAGCAGGCGCCGCGGTGGCCGGTCTGGGACGACCCGGCGACCGGCACCCTCGACCTCCGCGCTCGGGCTTGGCTCGACATCAACTGTGCGCACTGCCACAACCCCGAGGGGCCGGCGCGCACTTCGGGCCTCGACCTCCGCTACGAGCAGGCCAACCCGACCCTCTGGGGCGTCGAAAAGTCGCCGGTGGCCGCGGGGCGCGGCTCCGGCGACCGCCTGGTGGACATCGCGCCGGGCGACCCGGACGGATCGATCCTGATGTACCGCCTCGAGTCGCTCGACCCCGGCGAGATGATGCCGGAGCTCGGACGCTCCGTGGTGCACGCGGAGAGCCTCGCGCTGATGCGGGAGTGGATTGCCGAGATGCCGCCTGCGCTCAGGTGAGGAGCTGCCGGAGCTCGTGCGCGAGTGCGAGCGCCTCCGCGCCGGGCTCCAGAGCGACCGAGACGTGACCACCGGGAATGCGGCTCACGAACTGAAAGAAGCTGCCGTAGCGGATGAGAACGAACTGGAGTCCGCCGCAGTCGATCTCACCTCGCTGGGTGAGCAGCTCCAGCAGGGTCGGGTTGACCAGCAGCTCCTCGTACCGGTCGCTCTGCGCGTCGCTCGCTCCGACCAGATCAGGACGCTGTTCGAAGGCGAGCTGGCCCTCCCGGTAGATCGCGACGTAGCGGACCGCGTCCGAGTGCGCGAAGACGCGTTCGATGGTCGCGTCCGAATCTTCGTTGCCTTTCATTTCGAGTCTCCTCGTGGGGCTTTCGTGGCACTTACGTCGAGCCGCAACTTATGTTCGCCATTGCCGTACAAATGGCATGCCTTCCCGCCTCGGAGACTTCGAGCTGCTTGTCATGCTCGCCCTGCATCAGCTGGGTGAGGAGGGATACGGCGCGGCGGTCGGGCGCCTGATCGAGGAGCGCACGGGGTCGCCGGCGTCGATCGGTGCGATCTACAAAGCCCTCGACCGCCTTCTCGCCAAGGACTACCTGACGGCGCGCATCGGCGAGCCGCGAGCCGAGCGGGGCGGTCGACGGCGCAAGGAGTACCGGCTGACCGCAGCCGGCGAGGCCAGCCTCCGCAAGACGCTTTCGGATGTCGACGCGATGCGGAGGGGCTCGAGCTTCGGTGTGGCGGTCGAAGCTTCGGAGCCCTGAGGAGAGCCCATGAGCCCACATCCTTCGAGACCACCGGAGCCAGGACGTTTCGTGCGGAGGCTGGTCGCCGCGGTGGAGCTGCGCGTCGCGCCGGAGCGCGCCGAGTTCGTGGCCGGTGACCTCGAGGAGGAGCTCCGCCGACGCTGGGCTCTGGGGCGCGTGGGCGCTTGTTGGTGGCTCCTTCGTCAGATTCTGGGCCTCGCCATGCGGGGAATGTTGAGCTGGCGAGCCCAGTCCGTGCGGTCAGCGGCGTCGGTTCGTCATCGAGTGGGCGACGAGGTGGGCCACCTCGGCTCGTGGAGGGTCGCCCGGCTTCTGGATCACCTCCGCCGCGACGTCGCGCTCGGGCTGCGCCGATTGGGTCGGTCGCCCGCGGCGACCACGGTGGTGGTACTCACCCTCGCGATCGGCATCGGCTTGAATGTCGCGGTTTTCATGCTCGCCGACACTCTTCTCCTGCGGCCACTGCCGTACGCCGAGCCGTCGAGGCTGCTGAGCATCGAGACCAACATGGGTGGCGTCGACTGGTTCGGGAGCTCGGAGCCGGAGCTCTTCGATCTCGAAGCGCTCGGCGAGCTGGACACGGTCGCAGGGTGGTCGAGTCGCTTCCTGACCCTCGGTGAGGGTGCCGAAGGCCGCCGCCTGCTGGCGGTGGAGGCGACGGGGAACCTGCTCGAGCTGCTCGGCGTGCCCCCGCTTCTGGGCCGCTATCCGGACCCCGAAGAAGACGTGCCGGGGGCCGACCCCGTCGCGGTGATCAGCTACGCGCTCTGGCAATCGCGGCTCGGCGGCGCGCCCGAGGTGATCGGTCGAACGCTCCGCCTGGACGGGCGACCGACGAAGATCATCGGGGTCATGCCCGCCCGTTTTCGCTTCCCGACTCTCGCGGTCGAGGCCTGGATGCCGCTGCGGCTCGACCGGAACGACCCCTGGGAGCGGAACAACCACTACCTCGACGTGGTGGCGAGGGTGCGCGACGGAGTTGCGCTCGAAGAGGCGTCCGCCGCGCTCGACCTCCTTTCGACGCGCTCGGAGCAGCTTCACCCGGAGTTCTACGGCGACGGTGGCCTCCAGACGCGCGCGCGCCGACTGCAGACCGCCGCAACGGAGCGAGAGCGCCTGCCTCTCGCCTTCCTTCTGGCGGCCGTCGGCCTGCTCCTGCTGCTCGCCTGCGCCAACGTGGCGAACGTGCAGCTCGGACGCGGCGCGGCACGCGCGCGCGAGGTGAGCGTGGCTCGTGCCCTGGGAGCTTCCCGAGGTCGCCTGATCGGTGAGCTCATGGTCGAGTCGTCCCTGCTGTCGCTCGCGGGTGCAGCGCTCGCACTGGTCGTCGCGAAAGGGGCGGAGGCGAGCCTGCCGAGGGTCCTTCCGGAGGATGTCCTCCGGTTTGGGGCGCCCACCTTGGACCTGCGCGTTCTGGCGTTTGCCCTCGCGATTGCGCTGGTCACGACTCTCCTGTTCGGGCTTTGGCCGGCCTTCCAGAACATCCGTGTGGGAGGCGGAGGAGCCCCCGACGTGTCGCAGGCCCAGCTCTCCCGGCACGGGCGCCCGTCGCAGGCCGTTCGCTCCGGCCTGGTGGTCGTGCAGGTGGCCCTGGCCGTGGTGCTGTTGGTGGGCTGCGGCCTGCTCGTCCGCAGCCTGCAGCACGTGCTGGCGGTGGACGCAGGCTTCGAGATCGATCGGGTGCTCGCAATCACCTCGCTGCCGCCGGCCGACATCCTCGCCGAGCCCGAAGAGATCGTGGGCTACTACCGCCAGGTCGAGCAGACCCTCGAGAGCCTGCCGGGTGTGGTCTCGGCCGGTGCGCTGGCTCGGCTTCCGTTCAGCCCGGGCGGCAACAACTGGTCGATCCTGATCGAAGGGGAGCCGGCGCGAACGGTGGCGGAGGCGCCCTCGGCTCTCGTGCAGCAGGTCACCCCGGGCGCCTTCGAGGCCTTGGGCATCGAGCGGATCGCGGGGCGCACGTTCGATTCGAACGATCGTGCCGGCTCACTCCCCGTGGTGGTGGTCAACGAGGCGTTCGCAAAGACGCACTGGCCCGGTGAGAACCCCCTCGGAAAGCGGATGAAGGCGTTCATGGAGGACCTGCCGTGGCTGACGGTCGTAGGTGTCGTCGCGACCATCCGCGACTTCGATCTCCGCGAAGAGGGGCGCCCCCAGTGGTATCTGCCGCACGCGCAGGCTTACGAGACGGCCTACTTTTCGCCGCGGGTGTTGTCGCTCGTGGTCCGTACGCAGTCGCCCGATCCGCTGGACGTGCTGCCAGCGGCCCAGGACCGACTGCGCGAGGTGGACGACCGGGTGATCCACATCGATCCAGCGCCGCTGGCTGCGGCCCAGGCGGGGTCTGTGGGTCTCACGCGACTTCTCGCACAGTGGCTGGCGCTCTTCTCCGGCGTCGCCATCGCTCTCGCGGCGGTGGGCCTCTACGGCGTCTTCTCCTTTCTCGTGGCGATTCGCTCGTTCGAGATCGGCTTGCGCATGGCCCTGGGAGCGACGCCGCGTCGCGTGTTGCGGAGCGTCCTTCGTGAAGGTCTTTGGCTCTGCCTCCTCGGGTTGGGCCTTGGCCTGGGTCTCGCACTGGCGGTGAGCCGCGCGGTCCGCGGTCTCTTCTTCGGTGTCTCGATCGCCGATCCGACGGTGCTGGCGGTGACCCTGTCCGTGCTCGCTCTGGCCGCCTCCGTGGCCCTGCTGGCGCCGGCGCTCCGGGCCAGCCGGACCGGCCTGGCGACCGTTCTGCGCGGCGGTTGAACGGCAGAGTGGTCGCCCGCCCGAGCTACGGACACGTGCTGAAAGCGCCGGTGTCCTGAACGGGCTCGAATGCCACACCGCGCGGGTTCACGTACACCCTCTGCGCCCCCGTCTGGGTGTCGACGATCGTGAGCTCCACCTCCACGTCGGTCAGGCCACCCGCGAACACCCAGAAGTTGCCCGCGAACTGACAGGCGTCGAGGACCTTCAGCACGACCTCCACGTTGGCCGCGTCGAAGAACCAGAAGTAGCCGGTGTCGGACGTCAGCTCCACCGCCCTGCCGTCGCCGGCCGCCTGGTTCGTCTGCCAGACGGCGGTCACCTGGAATCTGTCCTGGGTCAGGCACAGTGTGGTCGGACCCTCGACACAACCGGTCGGGCTGGTGCCTCCCTGGGCGCAGGGGTGCTGGTAGCTGCGCGCCGCGAACACTCCGCCCGTCTTGAACATGATCACGATGGAGTCCCCCTGACGGTTGGAGCCCACGCGCGGAAACGTCGAGGCCTCGATCGTGATCTCCGGCCCCTGGAACTCACCCTGGCTGGTGATGCCGCGGCCGGCCGAAGGCTGGTCGCGGCTGGCGACCGGATCCCTGGACTGGCTCTTCCAGACGACGAAGAAGGCTCCGCCGCCCACACCGACCACGTCCGCGTCGAACTGATCGTCGTCGATGCGCTGGTTCATCTGCTTCTGAGGTGACGTGGCGATGCCGTTCCAGCCGAATCCACGGGCCTGGACGCTCGTGAAGCTGTTGTCGTTGCCGGTCGAGGTCCGCGAGTGCCACGTCACCATGAACGCGCCGCTGGCGTCGATGCCGACCTCGGGAGCCGCGTCGCCGCCCACGGTGTTGACCTGGATCTCCGTCGCGTCGAGAGGCTGCCCGTTCGCGGCGTAGCGGCGCGCGCGCACCGTGTCGGTCTCGGCGTCGCCCCACACGATCACGAAGCGGCCGTCGGGGGCCACTGCGATGTCCGGGTCGTACTGCGCGCTGTCCTGGATGGTGTTCACCTGAACCTCCCCGGAGAGAGGCGAGCCGTCGGCGGCAAAGCGGCGCATCCGGATCTCGCGGCCTCGACCCGAGCCGTCGTCGTCGTACCAGGCGGCGACGAAGCTGCCGTCATTCGCCATGCCGACGACCGCCTGGCGCTGGTTGCCGGAGGTCGACACGTTCACCTGGAAGTCGTTGCCCACCGGACTACCGTCGGCGCGGAAGACGCGCCCACGAACGGAGCTGCCGTCGGTGTCTCCGGGTGACGTCTCGCTCTTCCAGACCACGACGAAGCGGCCCCCGGGGTTGGCCGCAATGCGCGGAAACTCCTGGCGCCCCTGCGTGAAGCTGTTGATCTGGAGGACACCTCCCACCGGACCGCCGCTCGCGCTGATGCGCTGCATGTAGATACCGCGGTCGTCGCCGTCCGAGTCGAACGTGGAGAAGACTCCCATGCCGGAGCCGTCACCGAAGACGGCGACGTCAGGCGTGTCGGTGCCGCCGTCGACGTCGGTCTCCTGCGTCGGGCCCTTGGGCAGTGGCGTACATTGCGGCTGCGCCGCGAGGTGAGCGCCGGCTGAGAAGCCGACGAGGGTGAACAGGGCAAGCGCTGCGCGCGCGCGGGTTCTGGCGGTGGTCATGTGTCGAGCTCCTGGTTGGTCCATCGGGGCTGGCTGCGCTGCGCTTTCCTGCCCTCGTCTCCCCCAGCGCAAACCGTCGTGCAGATTCCGACACCCGATCTCAGAAAAGTTGCGCTGCTAAGCTCGCCGTCCCCACCGACACCACCGACCGCGAGGAGCCCGTCCCTCCGAATGCGCCGTGAGGACGACGATCTGAACGAGCTTCCTGCCCTCGTCGAGGCCTGGAAACAGGGAGATTCCGGCGCGTTCGACCGCGTCGTCGAGCTGGTGTACGACGACCTGCGCGCGATCGCGAGCCGCCACCTCCGGGGCGAGCGCGCGGGGCACACGCTGAACACGACGGCACTGGTCCACGAGGCGTATGTGGCGCTGAGCGAGAGGACCACGCCGGGCTGGCAGGGGAGGCCCCAGCTCCTCGCGCTGATCTCGAGGGTGATGCGGCACCTCCTGATCGACCACGCGCGACGCAAGAGGGCCGACAAGCGTGGTGGCGATGCCGTCTTCGTGCCCCTGGACGAGTCGAACGTGAGTTCGCAGGAGCAGGCCTACGAGGTTCTGGCGGTCAACGAGGTCCTCGAGCGGCTCGAGGTCCGTGACGAGCGACTGGCTCGGATCGTGGAGTACAGGTTCTTCGGCGGCATGCCGGCGACCGAGATCGCGGAGGTGCTGGGGGTCTCCCCGCGCACGGTCGAACGAGGCTGGCGCAGGGCGCGCTCCTATCTCCACGCGACCCTCACCCCTCCGAGGCCTGCAGCCGGGCAGGGCCCATGACCCAGGGCGAAGAGGCTCTCTGGCGCCGCTGGCACGAGGTCGACGCCGTCTTCGACGAGGCCTTGGACCTCCCCGCGGACGAGCGGCAGCAGTTCGTGGAGGAACGCTGCGCCGAGGCGCCGGAGATCTTGGATGCCGTTCTACGCCTCTTGGCAGCTGATGCCGCTTCGGACGAGAGTCGCTTCGATCTGCCGGGAGCAGAGCTCCAGAGCGAGGTCGTCGAGGGGCTCGCCGAGAGGCTGCCCGAGCTGCGGCGCATCGGGCCCTACGAGGTCGTCCGTGAGCTCGGTCGCGGGGGGATGGGCACCGTCTATCTCGCCGAGCGCGAGGGCGAGGGCTTCCGTCAGCTCGTGGCGTTGAAGCTGCTGCGGCGGGGAATCGACACCGACGACGCGCTGCGTCGGTTTGCGACGGAGCGTCAGATCCTGGCGCGGCTCAACCATCCGAACATCGCACGTCTTCTCGACGGAGGAGCTGCCGAGGACGGCCGCCCCTACCTCGTGATGGAGCTCGTGGAAGGGGTGCCGATCACGCAGTACTGCGATGAAGCCCGCCTCGGGGTCGCCGAGCGTATTCGGCTCGTTTGCGCGGTCGCCCACGCTCTCGCCGCGGCGCACGCACAGCTCATCGTCCATCGCGATCTGAAACCTTCGAACGTGCTCGTCACGAGCGAAGGCTCGGTCAAGCTGCTCGACTTCGGCATCGCGAAGCTGCTCGACGCGGACGACGAAGCGCACACGCGGACAGGGCACGCCCTCCTGACGCCCCGCTTCGCGAGCCCCGAGCAGCTGCGGGGTGAGCCGGTGACGACGGCGACCGACGTGTACCAGCTTGGCGGTCTCCTCATGCAGCTGCTGGTCGATGCAGCGCCGCGGGAAGAGGGCCCTGTGACCCTGTCCCAGACCTCCTTCGAGACCCACCGCCTGAGTCAGGTGGCCAGCTCCAGCAACCGCGTCGAGGAGATCGCCGCGGCGCGCTCGACCACGGGCGCCTCCCTGATCCGGGGCCTCCGTGGTGATCTCGACACGATCGTCGGGCGTGCTCTCGAGCCCGATCCTGCACGGCGCTATCCGTCCGTGGCGGCTCTTGCGGACGATCTGCAGCTCCACCTCGAAGGGCGACCGATCACCGCGCGGCCGGACACTCTGGGATACCGCTTCAGCAAGCTCGTCCGGCGACATCCGCTGGCATCGGTCACGGCGTTGCTGGCGCTCCTCTCTCTGGGTGGCTACCTCACGACCATCTGGCGCTACACCGTCCGTCTCGAGGCCGAGCGGGCCGCCGCGGAGCTGGAGGCACGTCGTGCCGAAGAGGTCCGGGATCTCGTCGCGGGCCTTTTCGGGAGTGCAGATCCCCGGGTGCCCGTCGACCCGGTACTGGGCCGGGAGATCACGGTGGTCGAGGCGCTGGACCTCGCCACAGAGCGGCTGCAGGGGGACTTGATCGACCGACCGGTGGTGAGAGCCTCTCTCCTGGAGACCATCGCCCAGGTGTACCTGCACCTGGGTGCCTTCGATCGCGGACGCCCCCTGGCGGAAGAGGCGCTCGCTCTGCAGGAGGAATCGAACGAAGGTGATTCTCCTGCCTCGCGCTCGACGCTCGAGCTGCTGGCACGGCTCGAGTACGAGGCGGGCGACGCAGCGGCAGCGGCCGTGCTCCAGCAGCGCAGGCTCGACCTGGCGCTGCAGGACCCGGAGGTGACCCCCGACGAGGTGGCCCGGGCGCGCGCGACCCTGGCGCGGATCCTCTTTGCGCTCGAAGATCTCGAGGCGACTCATGCGCAGCTGGCCCTGACGCTCGAGCTGAACGAGCGGGGGGCGGTGTCTCTCGCCACGGTGGCTGACGCGACCCGCACGCTCGCCGACGTCCAGCGTGTCGGAGGCCAGGTCGAGGAGTCGGTCGAAACGGCGCGGCGGGCACTCGAGCTGGAGCGGAAGCACGGTGTCGACGGGGTCGGCGTAGCTCTCGCGCTGGGAACCCTCGCGGCGTCGCTGTCTTCGGCCCGCCAGTACGACGAGTCGGAGGAGGTCTTCCGGCTGGCGATCGACCGGCTGGGCGTGGCGCTCGGCGAGGACCACCTGTTCCGCCTCACGACGCTCAACAACCTCGGTCTGCTGCTTCGCGAGACCGGACGACGAGAGGCAGCCGAGGTCACGCTGCGGGAGATCGTGGAGATCTCGGAGCGTCGAACCGGCTCGGAGCACCCGTCGCTGGGGACCTACCTCCAGAACCACGGCGTGGTGCTGACGGATCTGGGGCGGCTCGACGAGGCGCGTCGGGTACACGAGCGTGCCGCGGAGGTCTTCCGCAGTCACCTGAGCGAGACCCACACCACGCGGGCGCTGCCCACGCTGTCGCTGGCCTCCATTCACCTGCGCCAGCAGAGGCCCCGGGAGGCCGAAGCCATGGCGCGCGAAGCGCTCGCCGTGCTCGAGGCCAGTCTTCCGACCGGGCATGTGGTCACCGCCGTTGCCCGATGCCGGTTGGGCCGGGCCGTCGCGCTACAGGGCCGCGTGGACGAGGCGGGGGCTCAGTTCGATTCCTCGGTGCGGGTGCTGGCGCAGAGCCCCACGGAAACGCTCTATCGGGACGAGTGTCTCGAGGCTGCGGCCAGCTTCTGGGCGGACCAGGGAGACGTGGCCCGCGCGCGACGGACGACGGAGCTGCTCGCGCTGCCCTAGGCGGCAGGCCTGGCCGCCTTGTTCTACAGTCAGGCTCGAACTCACCGGAGAAAGACCATGCGCTCTGCCTTCCTCTTCTTGATGATCCTTCTGACCGTGGTCGGCTGCAGCCAGCCGACCGAAGACGCCCCGGAGCCCGAAGCCGAAACGCAGGATCCCGCGACCGTGTCTCCCATCGAGGGCGTCAGCCTGCGCTTCATCGAGTCGAACGGAATCCGCATGCGGATCGCGGAGGCGGGTGACAGTGGCCCGCTCGTGCTGCTGGCCCACGGCTGGCCGGAGTCCTGGTACTCGTGGCGGCACCAGCTCACCACCCTATCCGAGGCGGGCTATCGCGTCGTCGCGCCCGACATGCGCGGCTACGGCGGCACGGATGCGCCGCCCGACGCCCGCGACTACGACATGAACCACCTCACGGCCGACATGGTCGGCATTCTCGACGCGCTCGGGGAGGAGACGGCGACCATCGTCGGGCACGATTGGGGCGCGCCCGTTGCGCAGTACAGCGCGCTCTACTACCCGGAGCGGTTCACCAGCCTCGTGATGATGAGCGTGCCGTACGGCCCGCGCAGCGAGACGAACCCGCTCGAGGGAATGCGTGCCCGGTTCGGCGACAACTTCTACTACATCGTCTACCACAACGAAGAGGGTGGAGTGGCCGAGGCCGAGTACGACAGTGACCCGCGCGGCCTGATCAGTCGCCTCTATCTCTCGCCCGAATCACCGCGTGAGCCTCCCGAGGTCACCGACCCGCTCCGCGCGGCCGGCGGCTGGATTCCGCGACTCGGAGCGCCTCAGGGTCTACCCGACTGGCTCACGCAGGAGGATCTCGACTACGTGGTGGGCCAGTTCGAGAAGGCGGGCTTCCGCGGAGGCGTCAACTACTACCGCAACTTCGGGCGCAACTGGGAGCTGACGGCTGACCGGGAGGACTTCACGATTCGGGTGCCGTCGCTTTTCATCGCTGGCTCGCAGGACGTCGTGATCGGCGGCGCCACGCAGGAGGCCCTCACTGACCTGATGACGCCGTTGATCCCGGATCTGCGGGGCGTGATCCTCGTGCCGGACGAGGGCCACTGGATCCAACAGGAAGCCCCGCAGGCCACGAACGACGCGCTGATCGAGTTCCTGAGCTCGCTGTAGCGCGCTTCGACGGCGACGGAGGGACGATCAGCTCTGCACGCTCGGCTACTGGGCCGACTACAACCACCAGCTCGAGGCCCTTGGCCGCGAGGCGCCGCAGGACAGAGGCCTCAGTTGGTGTCGCCGGAGGCTGACTCGGGGATGCGGTAGCTCACCTCTAGGGTCTCACCCTTCCGCACCACCTCGAGACGCAGCTCGTCGCCGCAGTCCAGCCCGCGCAGCAGGCGGAGGAAGCGGTCGTCCGGGTCTTCGGCGGCGCCGCGCGGCACCTCGAGAGCGGTGCCGTTGAGCTTCGTGACGACGTCGCCGACGCGGAGACCGAGCTCTGCGGCGCGACCTCCCTCGAGCACCTCCTCCACGAGCACTCCCCACTCGCGCCCCGACGCGTCTTCCGCATCGTCGAAGAGGATGCCGAGGCCGGAAGGACACCGCGGGGCGGTCGAGGTGGCTGGGTCGAACGACCACGGGGGCACCACGGTGGGCGCGGAGCGCAGCTGGGCCAGGCCTGCTGGGTCCGACTCGCCGGCACGCATGGGAACGACCGCAATCGCCGATCGGTCCAGGACGGCTGCGACGTCGGTCCCGGCCGGAGCGCTCTCCAGCGACGACGTCAGCTCGAATGTCCAGGTCTGCCGGCCGTCTTCGGCTCGGCCGGTGAGTCGGGCGCGACCGCCCATGAGACCACGCGCTCGCTCGACGATCTCCACACCGGTGATCTTGGACGGATGGACGCGAGGCAGGCTCACCGTCAGGTACCGAGGCGGGCGCAGTGCGCGGGCGGCTTCGCTCTGCGCGAGGCGAACGACCCAGTCGACCGCCGTCGCTACGGCGTCCGGGTCGCTGTCGTCGAGGCCGGAGACCGCGATCGCAGGAACCCCGAAGTAGGCTGCCGCACGTGCCGCGCCGATCGTTCCCGAGCCGAACCAGTCGTCACCCAGGTTCTCGCCGCCGTTGATTCCGGAGATCACGAGATCTGGAAGGCGGTCCCGGAGGGGTCCGGCCAGGCCGAAGAGAACGCAGTCGGCGGGGTAGCCGTCCAGCGCGTAGGCCTCGATGCCTTCGCCGATCTCGCGACGCTCCACCTGGACCTGCCCGGTGCGGAGCGCCGAGATCAGATTCGTGGTGCCGCTGCGATCGCGATCGGCTGCGACCACCCACGTTTCGGCCACCGCGGCGAAGGCACGGGCCAGAGCGTGGATCTTGGGGTCTTCGATGCCGTTGTCGTTGGTGATCAGCACGCGCTGCGGCCAGCGCTCCGATTGCCCCGACGCGCTGGAGGCAATGGCGACCAGGGTAGCGGTCAGGAGGACGAGTCGTACGCGGTGTCTCATGCGAGAGTCTCCTCTGTCGGTCTGCAGGACCCGCGATCCTGTGAAGGGAAGGCCTCGTCGACAATCGCCCGGGAGGGTGAAATCGAGCCGCTTCAACGACCATCCGGCATCACCCATGTGGGTGAGCCTCCGCTGCATTGGCCGGCGGTCAGCTGATCTCGTCGACGAGCGCTGCCGGACGGCTGGCGGACATCAGCTCGAACCTCGAGCGCACGCCGCCCTTCTCGAAGACGGAGCGGAGGTGGGTCTTCACCGTGTTCGGCGAGATGTGGAGCGTCTCGGCGATCTCGCGGTTGGTGCGGCCGCGGATGGCGAGCTCTGCGACCTCGGTCTCGCGGGCACTCAGGCCCCACGCGTCGGGTACCACTGTCTGGGGAGACGCACGGCGCTGCACGAGGGTCCATGTCGCCATGAGGCCAAACACGCAGTAGAGCAGCGGATAGAAGCGCAGCGGACCATCGTCGACCCAGAAGAGATCGAAGGCGACGCCGGGGAGGGCGACCAGCAGGAGCACCAACCCGCGCCGTGCCAGCGTGCGGTAGGGCCCGGGCTGTCGGACCCGTGTCAGGGCGATCAGGGTGACGTAGGCGAGCAGTGCGGCTGCGAGCACGTTCTCGACCACGTCGCCGCGCTCGTCCCAGACCGAGCCGAGCGCATACTCGGTGACGTGCTGCTGCACGCATGCGGCCAGCACGACGCCGCTCAGGGCGAGCTCCCGTCTGCGCGACTCGATGCCGAAGAGCCGATGGACGAGCGGCGGCAGCGTGAGGAGCACTCCGTAGAAGCCGACGATCGCCTCCATGTACTCGACCCCGAAGCGCAGCCTGGGCGAGGCCGGCTGGGGAAGCACCTCGAGCAGGCTGCGCATCAGCGCACCGGTCACCATGACGCTCAGCGCAACGAAGAAGAGCAGGAAAAGCCGGGCGAGCGGGTCGTCTTCGCCCTTCGCCCAGTGAGCGAGGACGCCGAGGCAGGTGAGTCCGACGGAAAAGCAGACAAAAACGGCGCCGAGCAGCTCCATGAGCATGTTCTACGCGAAAACGAACGGGTCTGCCCGCAAAATCTCCCGCCCCGCGCAGAGCGCTTCTGCGTTCCCGTGCCTGCCCGGAGCGCCCGCCCCGTCGTGCCCTAGCGGCAGTCGACGTCGACGGACGACACCCGATCGTTGCCCACGCGGGTGCGGTGCAGGTTGGGGATGTCCTGGTAGACCGTCATGGCTCGGCCGCGGAAGTGGGAGTCTTCGTAGAGCGTCACGCGACAGCCGCGCGGCACCGTCACCGACGTGAGCCGGTCGTTGCCGAGCTGTGTGCGGCCGAGGTGGGGGATCGATCCGGACACCCAGATCGTGCGGCCGGAGAAGTGGTCGTCCTTGTGGAGCCCGACACTGCGCCCATGTCCGCGCCGCTGGTCGTAGCGGTCGTCGTACCCGGCCCCGCGGTAGCGTCGGTCGTAGCCCGAGTCGCCGTACCCGTCGTGACCACAGCCGGGGCCGTGACGGTGCACTTGATCGCGGGAGCGGCGTCCGCGGCCGCAGACCACGTCCACCGACGAGACGCGATCGTTGCCCAGAGCGGTGTAGCGCAGGTTCTCCACCTCGCCGCGCACCTCGATGGCCGGGCCGCGAAAGTTGCTGTCGCGGTAGAGCACGGCCGTGCACCCCGGCTCCACGATCACGGAGCTCGCGCGGTCGTTGCCGACCCGGCTGCCCTTGAGGTTGTAGGCGGCGTCGTAGATCGTGGAGCTGCGGCCGCGGAAGCCGGAGTGGTCGAAGAGCGTGACCCGAGCTGAGGCCGCCGCTGCGAAGAGGACCCCGAGAAGGGTCGTGCCACAGAGCATCAACGTGGCGCGCGGTCGACGAGACGAAGGTCTCTGGGAGGAGGATTCCGTGGACATCGCTGGCTCCTTCGGTCTGTGCTTCGATGCGGGGTCACAGGCCGTCGAAGCGGCCTTTGCCCGTGGCTCGGTGCACGCTCGATGCCAGCGCACGCGCGACCGTCTTTCCGGGCATCTCCGAGCGCACTGTCTCCTGCAGGGGTCGGCCGAGGAGAGGAGTGTCCCCGGGGGCGAACGTGGCTGCGGCACCTTGCGGAGCGGGGCACCCGGTCAGACGCTAAGATCCTGCGGTCCCCTTCTTCTACCCGCGAGTCGCGCCGGCTGTCGCCGGCCAAGGAGGTCTCCTTGAAGAGCCACCGTCGTTCGATGGTGACCTGCATGGTTCTGCTGGCAGTTGCGGGCGCAGCCGTACTCGCGGAAGAGGCTTCCGAGACCACCATCTGGGATGGGGTCTACACCGAGGAGCAGGCGGCGCGTGGCAAGAGCGTCTACGACGCGGAGTGTGGCGAGTGCCACCTCGACACCCTGATGGGCGACGGCAACGCGCCCGCGCTCATCGGCCGCACGTTCTACGTGCGCTGGGGTGAGCTTGCGGTCGCCGACATGGTGTCTGTGACCCGCGCCACCATGCCGCAGTTTGGCGCGGGCACGCTGAGCCTCGGGGAGTACGTCGACATCGCGGCCTACGTGCTCGCGCAGAGCTCCGCCCCGAGCGGAGACGCGGAGCTGCCCGCCGACATGGACGCCCTCGCCAACATCGTCGTCACCGAGAATCCGGAGTAGCGCGCCGAGGCACGCCGCCCCCAGAGCCGACAGGAGTCCTGCAATGACCGCGATCCGAAAGACCCTCACGACTCGCCTCTGTCGGAGTGTGCGCCCGTTCGGCGGCATCGGGCTCGCGGCGAGCTTGGTGGCGGTGCCGGCCCTCGCCGAAGACGAGTGGCGGGCCTGGGGGCGCGATCTCGGCAACCAGCGTCACTCGCCGCTCACCCAGATCGACAAGGAGAACGTGAAAGATCTGGTGCCGGCGTGGGAGTACAAGATGACCAAGCGCGGCGTGCCCTCGCGCCCGGCGCAGTCGACGCCGCTTTTTGTCGACGGGGTCGTCTACCTCTCGTTTCCCTACTACCGTGTCGTCGCCCTCGTGCCCGAGACCGGGGAGGAGATCTGGGAGTACACGGCGCCCGGAAAGTGGGACTCCGAGGAGCACCAGAGGCACTGGACCGGCGGCTCCATGCGTGGCCTGGCCTGGTGGGAAGGGGAGGGCGACATTCCGCCGCAGATCGTCTTCGCCACGGAGGAGGGGGACCTGATCTCGCTCAACGCGAAGGACGGCCTGCCCAACGAGAAGTTCGGCGAGGAGGGCTTCGTCAACCTCAGGACCCCCGATGTGATGAACGGCTTCCCGAACATGCACTACGGGGTGGGCTCGGGTGTCACGGTGTACAAGCACCTGGTGTTCACGCCGGTGCACAACGCCGACGAGACCGGCTCGAAGGGACCGGCCGGCGACACGCGGGCCTGGGACCTGCGCACCGGCGAGCACGTGTGGACGTTCAACACGGTGCCGCGGCCCGGGCAGTTCGGGAACGACACGTGGGAGGGTGACTCGTGGCAGCGCGTGAGCGGCGCCAACACGTGGAGCTTCTTCACGGTCGACGAGGAGCGGGGCATCCTCTACATGCCGCTCGGTTCGGCACACAACGATTTCTACGGCTTCGACCGTCGTGGAGACAACCTCTTCTCCGACTCGATCGTGGCGGTCGACGCGATGACCGGCGAGCGCATCTGGCACTTCCAGGCGGTGCACCACGACCTGTGGGACCTGGACATGCCGGTGCCACCCATCCTGTTCGACGTGGAGAAGGACGGCGAAAAGGTCCCCGCGGTTGCCGTGATGACGAAGTACCCGGTGGTCTTCATGTTCAACCGGGTCACGGGCGAGCCCATCTACGAGATCGAAGAGCGGCCCGTTCCCAAGGGCGACATGCCGGGCGAGTACTACTCGCCCACGCAGCCCTTCCCGGTGAAGCCGCCGCCGGTCGGACGGATCGATTTCACCATGGACGAGATTGCGACCGTCACGCCCGAGCACACGAAGAAGTGTCGCGAGCGGCTGGCGAAGTACGACGGCGGTCGCAACCGCGGGCCCTACACGCCGCCCTCGGAGGAGGGCGCGATGGTTTTCCCGTCGACCGGCGGTGGCTTCGAGTTCACCGGCGGCACGTTCGACCCGGAGCTCGGCTACATCGTCATCAACTACGCGGACACCGGCCACATCAGCGGCCTGACACGCGTGGAAGACAAGCCCGACCACCGCGGTTACATCGGGCCACCCGAGTCGCGGCGGGTGTACTGGCACGTGGTCGACCGTCTGACGATCGACGGCTGGCCGTGCTGGCAGCCGCCGTGGTCGAGCCTGATCGCGATCGACGTCAACCAGGGTGAGATCGCCTGGAAGATCCCGTTCGGCACCGTGAAAGGAGCGCCGCCTGGAGTGAACCCTGGTGCGCCGTACTCCAACAAGGGCGGGCCGACATCCACCGCGTCGGGCATCTTCTTCACCGGCGGGGCCACCGACCGCATTTTCCGTGCCTACGAGACGGCGACCGGTCGTGAGCTTTGGAGCTACGAGACCGAGGAGATGATCAGCGGCTCCAACCCGATCACCTACATCGGCAAAGACGGCATGCAGTACGTGACGGTTGCCGCTGGCACCACGCTGATCAGCTTCAAGCTGCCCTAGCGGGAATGGTGTTCTCGCGCTCCGCCGCCTCGGGCGAAGGGCTGCTCTCGGTGCGGCCGTAGGAATGCTCTCGGACGCGCAGTGGACGGCCATCACGTCCGAGGCGGAGACCTTCGAAGACGGGCGTGCCGTGCTCCCCGCGCTCCAGTTCATGAGGATCACGGGCTGTCGGCCTCAGGAGGTCCGTACCGTCGAGGCGTCGCACGTGAACCACAGGTTCCGCTTCGTGCAGCTGGGACCTGCGCGCGAGCTGCCCTTGGACGAGGTTTCCTTGGAGCTGCTCCGCGCCCGCGCCGAGGAGAACCCCGACGGCCCGCTGTTCCGGGATGCGGACGGCCGTCCTTGGACGTCGAAGTCGATGGGCCGCGCGGCGGAGGCGGTGAGCGAAAGAGCTGACGTCACGTTCTGCTACTACGACATCAGCAACTATCGGCAGCTCCCTCCGGCGGGCTGACCTGCGGGCTCTCCGACGGGGGTGGGTTCTTCTCGCCGTACCCCCGCGGGAGCACATCTGGCGGTCGGCGGGCGGCGAAAGACCTTCTGGTGGTCGTTCGAGGAGAAGAACTGCAGTGACTCCATCCCGCTTGGTGCTGTTGACCGGAGCCACGGGCTACGTCGGAGGCCGGCTCCTGCGGCGTCTCGAGCAGTCCGGCGCGCAAGTTCGGTGTCTCGCCCGCGATCCGGAGAGGCTCCGCCACCGGACCGGTGAGTTTCGCGTGCGCGGCGCGCGCGACGGGAGTGCGACGGCCGCCCGCGAGGTCGCGGTCTCAGAGAGCACCGTGATCGAGATTGGCGCGCCCGATGTCGTCTCCTACGCCGAACCGATGAAGGAGTACGCGCGGCAGCTGGGGCTGCGGAGGGTTTTTGTACCGGTGCCGGTTCTCACGCCCCGGCTGTCGAGTCTCTGGCTTGGTCTCGTCACGCCGCTTTGTGCGCGCGTCGGCCGCAAGCTCATCGGCAGCCTGCGCAACGAGACCGTCGTTCGTGACCGCAGTCTGGCCCGCGAGCCGTTTCCCGAGATCGAGCCGCGTGGCGTCCGTGAGGCCATTGCGCGGGCGGTCGCGGTGTTTCGCGGCATGCTCCGAGGTATCGCGCGAAAGGCGCACCGGATGGCGCGGGACACCCCGGGCGGAACGTCGCCCGAGGCGCTCGCGGCGAGCTGAGCCTCGAGCGCTCGACGGCAAGCTCGATCTCCGGTCTTTGTTCCGCCGCGGGTTGGCTCTAGCATCGCTCCGATGCCTCCGAGCCCGTCCTACAGCGCTCTGCGCTACCTGCTCGACGAAGTCGTGATGATCCACGACGAAGAGCGCCACATCATCTTCGTCAGCCCCTCGGTGGAGTCGATCCTGGGGTACACCGAAGAGGAGTTCCTGGAACTTCGGACCCCGGACCTCATCCATCCCGAAGACCTTCCGGTGGCCGCGGAGCACGGCAGCCAGCTGCGAGGTACTCCCGGGGCGACCTATCGCTCGGTGTTCCGGGCGCAGAAGAAAGACGGCTCGTGGCTCTGGGTGGAGGCGGTGGGCCGGAATCTGCTGCACGAGCCCGAGGTCCAGGGCGTGATCAGCACGCTTCGCGACATCTCACGTCAGCGCCGGCTCGAACAGGAGCTCGAGCACCGCGCCACGCACGACGACCTGACGGGTCTTGCAGATCGCCGCAAGGTCCTGGCCGCGATCGAGCAGGAGCTGCCCTTTCGGGAGTCGCAGCCGCTGGCACTCCTGTACATCGACCTCGACGGCTTCAAGGCGATCAACGACACCCGGGGCCATCAGGCAGGAGACGAGGTGCTGCGGGCCTTTGCGACGCGGCTCAAGGGCGCCTGTCGCAGCGGCGACCTGGCGGCGCGGATCGGCGGCGACGAGTTCGTAGTGCTGTGTCGGGGCGTGGGCGGACCAGATGGCGCGCTCCTCACCGCGAACCGTGTCCTGGAGCAGGTGCAGGGGACGACTCCGATCGAGGGCGAAGACGTCGAGCTCAGATTCTCGCTGGGGGTCGCGCTGGGGCCACCCGCCGAGACCCCGCAGGCCCTGATCCGCGCCGCGGATGCAGCGCTCTACCGCGCGAAGCAGGCGGGTGGCGGCCGCGTGGTCGTGGCCGAGTAGTCGCCTCTCCTCGAGGCGAGGGAAGGATCTCCCGTGTGGTTGCGTGCCCCGGGATCCATCGGAGCCGGGGGTCAGGGCCCGACCCGACGCGGTGTTTCCAAGGAGAGCAGGGCTCGCACGGGATAGTGATCCGAGGGGTACCTTCCCTCCACTTGGTGACGCACGATCCCGGCTTCGAGCACGGAGAGGCTCGGGTCGACCAGGATGCCGTCGATCTTCTCTCCGTCGCGCTCGCCGCGCCAGAAGTTGAAGGTGCCGGTGCCGGTCGCGTTCGGGTGGAGAACTCTGAAGCTGTCCCGGAGGGCGAAGCCTCCGCTCTCGCGCCGCAGCTCTCGCATCGGCGGGCTGGCTTCTCCAGCGTTGAAGTCGCCCATCACCACGATCGGCGCCGAGGCGGCGAGTCGCGCCGCGTGCGCGCGAACGATGCGGGCGCTCTCGAGTCGCGCCGTCTCTCCGCGGTGGTCGAAGTGCGTGTTGAGCACGTGCAGGAGATGCCCCGTCCCACGCTCCTCGAGTGCCGCCCAGGTCGCAATGCGCGGGAGCGACGAGTCCCAGCTCTTGCTGCCAGGTACCTCGGGGGTCTCGGAAAGCCAGAGCGTTCCGCTCGCCTCCTCGCGCAGGCGCCAGCGATCGGTGCGATAGAGCACGGCGCAGGCCTCACTCTCCGCAGGATCGATCTCGCGGGTCCGCCAGTAGGCTTCGAGCTCCGGCAGGGCGTCGAGGATCTCTGCGATCTGAAACGGCAGTGCCTCCTGGAGCCCCACGATGTCGTAGCTGCCCCGCCGGATGGTGTCGAACACGAGCTCCCGTCGGAGCGGCCAACTGTTGGGGCCGTCGTCTGCGAGGCCGTAGCGGATGTTGAAGGTCAGCACGTCGACCTCGATCGCCGGCGGGTCGCTCAGCGAAGGGGAGTGTCTGTCGGCCGCTGGGTCCGCGCTCGCGCAGCCTGTCGCGGCAAGCACAGCGCCCAACAGAAGGCACGCTGCAGTCGTCCGGGTGGATGGTGTCTGGGTCAATGCTCCGTTCTCCGCAGGGCTCGTCGAGTGATAGCCCCCTAGTCTCCGATGGCCGCCTTCTGGCCTTCGTTCGTGAAGGCAAGGTCCATGTGACGCGCTTCCCCTCCGGAGAAGGCGCCTGGGATTCGCGCTTCGAGCCTTAGGCCGGAGGCTCCTCCTCGGCCGCCTCGTAGATGTCGGCGACGGTCATGGATCCGGGCTGCGCGCCCTCGCGAGCCGCCCGCGACGCTAGTTGCTGCACGGCCCGGTTGAGGGGCGTCGGCACGCCGTGGAGCGTGCCGAGGAGCACGATCTCCCCGTTGAGGAAGTCGGTCTCCATCGACCCGGCCCCGCGCGCGAGGCTCTGCCAGGAGGATCCGCCGAGGCGCTGCTCGCCGTCGACGGGAGCCAGCTGGTGACCCGACGGATAACCCTCGACGAGCTCCTTGGGCGACCAGGCTTCGATGCCCGCGGCTTCGAAGCAGAGCCGCGCCTCGCGCCGGAGATCGCGCGCCAGCTCGCTCGTGTCGACGCCGAGGCCCACGAGCGCTTCGGCGGCGTTGTTCAGGTTGAGCAGCAGCTTGGCGTACTTGAGCGGCATCACGTCTTCACACGGCTCGGCGTCGAAGCCGCTCGCAGCCAGGGCCGCGGTGAGCTCACGCACGGTGGCGTCGGCGCCGCGCGGAAAACGCCCTGTGGGGAGCGCGCCCCGGCGAGGTGAGCCGTGGAGCACGACGACGCCGGGGTCGAGGAACTGAGCCGGCAGCAGAATCAACATGCCGTAGACGTGGCGAAAGCGGCGGGCCGCGGCGCGCTCGTTGGCCACCCCGTTCTGCGCCATCACCACGGGAACGTCGTCACCCGCGGCGACGCGCAGTTCGTCGAGTGCTGCGGCCGTGTCCTGTGACTTCATCGTGAAGAGGAAAACCTCGTCGCCGCGCTGCGCGAGCTCCGACGGGTGGCCAACCGCTTCGAGCTCGTGGGTGGACTCACCCTCGGGCGTTTTGACTACGAGGCCGCGGTGCCGGATCGCGTCCAGGTGTGCACCGCGGGCGATGAGCGCAACGTCATGGCCGGTGCCGGCCAACTGCGCACCGATGCCTCCGCCGACGCCACCGGCGCCGTAGATCACGACTCTCACGGTGTCTCCGCGCCCTGGGGCAGACCGCCGAGCCGGGGCGCCCCGTGCGCGCCCGACCCAGCGTCGGCCATCACCTACCGGAGGCCCAGCAGCTCGAGCTCGCGGCGCCGTGGATCGTCCACCAGGGCCGGCTCGTCGTCGAAGACCATCGTGGCTCTGCGCTCCGCATCGTAGGGAGCCCACTCCGGCAGACCGTCGTGGTTGGGGTCGCCGCTGCGGGCGAACGCGATCCACGCTTCCGACATGCGGTCGGCGAGCGCCTGCTGCGCCTCGCCGGTGCCCGACATCGACGCCGACTTGGCGACGTTGTCGAAGACGAAGCCGATGTCGAGTGCGTGCGGAGCGCCCCACTTGCCACCGTCGATCGGCGTGGTCCAGCTGAGGTAGTACTGGTAGACCGGCGCGCCACCCTGCGCCGCCTTGCGATCGGCGAGCACGAAACTGCCGTTCACGAACGCGCTGGCGTCGCTGGTGGCCTCGAAGTACAGGCCCGGAGCGTCGATCTCCGGGTGGAGCTCACGGTAGCCCGCGACGACCTTCGCGGCGTCGACGTCCGGGATCGCGGCTTCCAGGGCGGCGGGGAGGGTCTCCCAGGTGAGCTCGAAGAGCTCCGGGCGACGGGCCCCGGCAAGGAGCGACATCTCCGAGCGCGTGCTGCCGATCAGCAGCGGCACGTCGGCAGACTGGGGCGGCGCGTCCGGCGTGAACGGGTCGCGCAGGAAGTGCACTCCGTCCACCACGGGGCGACCGCCGGCCGGCGGCCCGCCCGAAGCTACGACCGCCGCAGCTGCGGCTTGGATGTCGGCAGCCGGCATCGTCCGGATCTGGTCGATGGTGGACTCGTCGAGCCCGAGCTGTGCGACGAGAGCCTCCGCAGCGGCCGCGGCCTGGTCCTTGGCGCCGAGCGTGAGCCCGGGTCCGCTCTGCGCGACGACGCGGTGGAAGAGGCCCTTCGCCGCGTCCATCGCCATGAGCGACGTCACCTTCCAGCCGCCGCCCGACTCGCCGAAGATGAGCACGTTGCCCGGGTCACCGCCGAACTCTTCGATGTTGTCGCGCACCCACTCGAGGGAGGCCACCAGGTCGAGCATGCCGGCGTTTGCGGAGCCAGCGAACTGCTCGCCGTAGGCGTCGAGGTGGAGGTAGCCGAACACGTTGAGGCGGTGATTCACCGTCACCACGACCACGTCACCCCGCTGCGCCAGGCGCACGCCGTCGTACGCGTTGGACGACCCGGAGCCGGTGGTGAAGCCGCCACCGTGGAACCACACCATGACCGGGCGCTTGCCGCCGTCCCGGAGCGCCGGGGTCCACACGTTGAGAAAGAGGCAGTCTTCGCTCGTGTCCGGCGCGGGATCCGGCAGCCAGGAGTCGAAGAGGCTGATGCCCGTGGTGCGCGGAGGCTGCGGCGCCGAGTTGCCGTATGCGAGCGCATCCTGGACTTCGGTCCAGGGCTCCGGCGCCGCAGGGGCGGCAAAGCGGGTGGTCGCAGTGTCGGCGCCGTAGCGGACACCCTTGAACACCAGGATGTCGTCTTCCACGGAGCCGCGTACCGGGCCGTACTGGGTCGTGGCGACGGGATCGGACGCGGGCGCGTCACTGTCGAAATCGGCGCCGGCCTGGCAGCCCAGGGACACGCTGAGGGGGAGGACGAGCACGAGCAGGAGCGAGTTCACCGAGCGCATCAGGATCTCCTTTTTCGGGTTGGGGCTCCCAGTCTACGTGGCGGCCGCATACCTCCCGCCTTGGCCTCCTCCCGTTCGCGAGCACCTCGAAGGCTCCGGAGTGAAGAACCGCCTGCTGCGTCACCGTCGAGGTCGCGGCTCAGCGGAGCAAGGACGCTGCGCAGCCGCCACCCAACCTCAGTTCTCCTTGAACGGCAGGCGGGGGCCAGATCGAAGACGCTCTCGCAGAGTCGTGGTTGACAGGCAAGTCGCGACTTGCCTATCCTTCGGAGAGACAGGCAAGTCTTGGCTTGCATATTGGCGTCCCATGGACATCTACCGCGCCATCGCCGAACCGACGCGGCGGGCCATCCTGGATGAGCTCGTCGAGCGCGGGGGTCAGTCTCTTTTCGAGATCTGCGGGCGCTTGATCATGAAGCACGGAATCGACTCTTCGCGGCAGGCCATCTCGCAGCACCTCGCGGTGCTGGAGGAGGTCGGCCTCGTGCGGATCCGTCGCGAGGGAAGGCTCAAACTGCACTGGTTCGACGGGGAGCCCCTGGAGGCCCTGACCACCCGTTGGCCGACAACGAGCGAGGAGGAGAGCGAACCATGAAGATCCAACTCACAGGCGTCTTTGTCGACGACCAGAGGAAGGCCCTGAGCTTCTACACGGAGACACTCGGCTTTCAGGTCAAGCACGACATCCCTCTCGGGGAGCACTCCTGGACAACCGTGGTCTCGCCAGGAGACCCGGAGGGCCCCGAGCTCCTGCTGGAGCCCGCCGCACACCCGGCCGTGGGGCCCTACCGGGACGCGATGTTCGAAGACGGGATCCCGCTCGCTTCGTTTGCGGTCGAAGACGCGGCCGCCGAGCACGCGCGCCTGGAAGGAAAGGGGGTCCGCTTCGTCCAGCTGCCCACCGATGTGGGGACGGCCGTCGTGGCCACGTTCGACGACACCTGCGGCAACCTGATTCAGATCATGGAAGTGAAGGAGGAGTCATGAGAAGCCTCGCGAGACGAGCTCTTGGAGCCACGGCACTCCTGGCGTCGGTGTGCGCCGTGAGCGCTTCCCTCGGGCTGGCGGCCCAGGAAGACGGGGCGGCGCCGTCACTCGCCGTCGAGTATCTCGAGATCGTGACGTCCGATGTCGAAGGGACGATCCAGCTGCTGGAGAAGACGCACGGAGTGACGTTCAGCGAGCCCAACCCCGGCCTGGGAGGAGCGCGGACAGCCGCCCTGCGCGGCGGCGGTCGCCTCGGGGTCCGGGGATCGCTGGCCGAGCACGACATCCCGGTCGTGCGGCCGTACTTCCTCGTGCCGGACCTCGACGCGGCGGTGGAGCAGGCTCGTGCGGGCGGCGGTGAGGTCGCCATGGGGCCGACCGACATCCCGCCCGGGCCGGACAAGTTCTCGATCTTCTTCCTCGGCGGAGTCCAGCACGGCCTCTACTGGCGCTGAGCTCTCTTCGGATCGGACGGTGGGCTAGGGTGAGCCCGACGTCATGAAAGCCGCCGTTCTGCAACAGCTCGGATCGCCGCTGGTGATCGAGGAGCTCCCCGACCCAGGTCCGCGGGCCGGAGAGGTTGTGGTGGACGTGGTCGCGGCGCCGGTTCTCGCCTACACCAACGAGGTGCTCAGCGGCGCGCGGGACTACCCCCTGCTCCTGCCCTTGGCCATCGGATGTGGCGCAGTGGGCCAGGTCTGCTCGGTAGGGCCCGATGCGACGCGGCTCCAGGCGGGCGACTGGGTCTTCTGCGATCCGACCGTGCGCTCGCGCGACGACCCGACGACTCCAGACATCCTGCTCCAGGGTTGGATCGCACCGGGAGAGGGCGCACAGAGGCTGCAGTCCCATTTCCGCCACGGGCCGTTTGCCGAGCAGGTGCTCGTACCGCTGGAGAACGCGGTTCGGCTGGGCTCGATCGATGCAGAGGCTGCGCCGAGGTGGACCGCCCTCAACACGCTCCTGGTTCCCTACGGCGGGCTGCTCGCGGCGAACCTGAAGGCGGGGGAGACCGTGGTCGTGAGTGGGGCGACGGGTCACTTCGGCAGTGCCGGAGTGGCGGTGGCCCTGGCGATGGGAGCGCGCCGGGTCGTTGCGCCGGGTCGGAACGAGGAGATCCTCGACGACCTGGTGCGTCGATTTGGCCCGCGCGTGGCGACGGTCCAACTCACGGGTGAGGAGGCGACGGACCAGGAGCGGATCCGCACGGCGGCAGGCGGCCCGGTCGACATCGTGCTCGACCTGCTCCCGCCCCTCCCGGATGCTCGCGCGGCGCGCACGGCAGCCATGACGGTCCGGCCCGAGGGGACGGTCGTTCTGATGGGTGGTCTCCGCGTGGATCTGCCGCTGCCGTACGGCCACCTGATGCGCAACAACATCACCGTGCGAGGGCAGTACATGTACCCGCGCGACGCTCCGTTGCGCCTGATCGGCCTGATCGAGGCCGGGCAGCTTTCTCTCGACGAGTTCGAAGTTGTTGGCTTCGAGCTGTCGCGGGCGAACGAGGCGGTGGCGTACGCGGCCGAGACGGGTGGTCCGTTTCGGCTGACCGTGCTGGAGCCGTAGGGAGCTCCTGATCTGCCGCTGCTGCGGGTCGGTGTCGTTCTTCCCGGCGGTTCACCGCGGGTCGCGGAGCGCAGCTCGTGGTGTCTTGGCGGACGAGATGTGAGTGTCGGGGCACCTGCAGCGGCGACCGCGGTAGCCTCCGGGGAACGCGAGGACACACTATGAGGACTCCACGATGATGGCTCGGCGGTCCATGTTCGTCGGCGCGCTTGCCGCGTCTCTCCTTTTTTCGTTTGCGGGGGGCTGTGCGGCCGATCGTGAGAGCCCTGACCCGCGGTCGGATGCCGAGGAACGGGGTCTCTCCGAAGAGGCGACCGAAGCTCTCGTGACGCGCTTCCAGGAAGCGCTGGACGCGGCCTGGCAACAGGCGCAGGAGACCGACGAGAACTTCCCCGGTGCGACGGCGGCCTTCCTTCTCCCGGACGGGCAGGTGTTCGCCTTCGCGACCGGTGCGTCGGATACGGATGACGGGATCCCGATGACGCCCGACCTGCGGATGCCCTCCGGCAGCATTGGCAAAACCTACGTCGGGGCGGTTGCACTCCAGCTGGCGATGACGGGTCAGATCGACCTCGACGAGCGGGTCTCCACCTGGCTGGGCGACGAAGACTGGTTCGCGCGCGTGCCGAACCACGGAGATCTCACGCTGCGCAACCTGCTCAACCACACGGCGGGCATGATCCAGCCCTACTTCGAAGACGACGACTTTGCCGCCAAGCTCGCCGAGATGCGGTCTTCGGGAGACCCGGACCAGTACTGGCCGCCGCGCCAGCTCGTGCGCGAGTCGGTGCTCGACCACGAGCCGAAGTTTCCCGTGGGTGAGGGCTACCACTACAGCGACATCCACTACATCGTTGCCGGCATCGCCATGGAGGAGGCGACCGGGCGCACCTACTACGACCTCCTGACGGAGCTCTTTCTCGAGCCGCTGGAGCTCCGCTTCACACTGCCCGCGGACCGTCGCGACCTGCCGGGCCTCTCTCAGGGCTACGCGCACCGGAGCTCCCAGCTGTTCGGCACACCGCTCGAAGTGATCGAGGACGGGCTGTTGGTTCACAACCCGATGCAGGAGTGGACGGGCGGCGGGCTCGTCAACAACCCCCAGGACCTCGTGCGCTGGGCCGACGCACTCTACGAGGGCCGGGCGATCGACGGCGACGACCTGCCGCAGCTGCTCGAGGTGGGCTTCCCGCAGGATCCGGCGCGGCCCGATCTCGGCTACGGGCTCGGCGTCTCCATCGCCGAGACCGAGCATGGTCTGAGCTACGGGCACACCGGCTTCTACCCGGGCTACAACTCGAGCCTCGCGTACTTCCCCGAGCACGAGATTGCCGTGGCCCTCCAGATCAACTCGGACGACACGGAGATCGGGCGGCACGCGGCGATGCTCGCTTCCGTCGTGGTCGAGGCGCTGAGAGCTGCCCACGGGGCGACCTCGGACGGCTAGGGTGCACGGACCGTGACCGAGTCTCAGCCTCGCACGGTTCGGTCGGCCAGTGGAGGGGCAGGTTCCGCCGCGTTCTGGGCCCGGATCCGGGAGCTCAGGGTCGAGGCGGGTACTTGATCTCGAGCGGCGGGCAGCCTTCGGGCTGGGGTTTCACCGGGCGCGGCTCGATTCTGCCGACGAGCTCGAGGAACACACCGTCCGGGTCGAGTGCGTGCACGATGCCGGACGCGTCGCTCGCCGTTCCCGAGCAGCACGGCGCCAGCTCGGAGAGAAACTCGACGCCGCGGGACTTCAGGATCTCGACGGCCCGATCGAGATCGGGAACCATCAGTGCGATGCGGTGGATGCCCATGTGGTTGATGGGGGCCGGATAGGGCGGCTCCGGGTCGAAGGGGTCGAGCCACTGGATCAGCCGCAGTACGTGGTGGTCGCCGCGTCCGAGAGCGACGTCGGCCCCGCGAAAACGGAACGGGCGGTCGAGGCCGTAGGCGCGCGCCTCCTCGAGGGACCCGCTCGTCTGGGCCAGCGGCTTCACCAGCGTGTAGCCGAGGGCGCGGTAGAACTCGAGCGACACGTCCAGGTCGCTCACGTTGATGCCCACGTAGGGCATCGCGACGAGGTGCATATCGACTTCGGGGTCGCCGTGGGGCGGCGCGGTCTCCACGAGCTTGTAGAGCACGCCGTCGGGGTCGCGGAAGAAGACGAAGCGGTCTCCCGGGATGCCGTAGGGCTCGGAGAGCAGCTCGACCCCCTCACGTTTCAGGAATTCGACGTCGTGGCCGAGGTCGGTGGTGAGGAAAGCGGCGTACGCCGCGCCGAGGTGGTTCGGCAGCTCGTACGGCGGGTCGTCGTTGAACGGTGTCGTGAATTGCAGGAGGTCGATGCTCGCCTGGTTGAGACTTCCGGGCAGCCGGATCACCTCACCTTTCGCGAGCTCGTACTGGCACACGTCGAACATGCCGAGTGCGCGCGCCATCTGGTGCGTGTTGGTGAGCGGGAAGCCGCTGAGGCCCTCGGTGTAGCCCAGCTTGCGGTAGAAGGCGCGGGCACGGTCGAAGTCGGGGGTGTGGGTGGCGAAGTGGATGCGCGCCATGAGGCCGATGTCCTGCTCGCCCGCCACCTCGACGTCCGGGGAGACGGTCACGAGGCGGCGCGCCAGCGAAGATTCCTCGCCCGTCTGGGGCTCCTGGGCGGTGACGCTCGCCGAGCCTGTTCCCAACATGAGCGCTGCCCCGCAGACCTGGAGGACGGAGCGAGCGAGCCCCGGCGCAGGTCGGCCCTTCGCAGCGAGCCTTCGCACGCGAGGCGCGGCTGCTCCCTGGGGTTGGCTCGCCGTGGCGGCGGGGGCCTTTGTGAGTCGCCGACTACACGGCAACGGCATCTGCGCCCCAGCTCTGCAGCTCCGGAAGCACCTTCTCCGAGAACAGCCGCATGTTCTTCTCGGCCTGCTCTCCCGTGAGACCGCCGTAGCTCACCTGCACCATGAGGTCGAAGTCGCCGATGTCCTTGCGGCGCTGCTCCATCTTGTCGAGGATCTGCTGCGGCGTGCCGAAGGTGTTGATGTCGACGAAGCCGTTGGCGGCGTCCTCCATGCCGGCGTCCTTCAGCAGCTCGGCGTTGTCGGCGTAGTCGCCGTAGCCTTTCATCTCGCGGAAGTGGTCGTTCGCCATCTCGTAGTGCTCCATGACCGTGACGTAGTAGTTGGCCATGTACTGCCGCGCGTCTTCCTCGGCCTTGTCGGCGCTCTCGTCGCAGCTGAGGAAGTCGACGCACACGGGGGAGGGAGCCGGGCGCGAGTGATGCTCCGCGAAGAGCGTGCGGTACGTGTCGAAGTGTGGCCCCATCTCGGCCCACGGCTTTTGCGCGAAGCTCATCATCTTGGCGCCGAGCCGTGCCACCACCGGGACCGAGTCGGACGACATGCCCACGGCGTAGAAGCGGTCGCGGAAGCTGGCGTAGGGGCCCGGTCGCAGCTCGGCGCGCGCGTGGCTGCCGTAGTGTTTGCCGCCTTTCCCCTCGAAGACGCCGGTCTCGAGCGCTTCCGCGATCAGCTCGGCGGCCTCGTCGAAGCGGTCGCGCGCCTCGTTCATGTCGATGCCGAACGTGTCGTACTCGCGCCGCGCCAGGCCGCGACCGATGCCGAAGATGGCGCGGCCCTGGCTGAGGTGATCGAGCATGATCATGCGCTCGGCCACCCGCAGGGGGTTGTGCCAGGGCAGGATGACGGCGCCCGTGAGGAGGCCGATGTCCTTGGTCTTGGCTGCCATGTAGGAGAGGAACTGCGTGTTGTCGGGGCACATGGCGTAGTTGAAGAAGTGGTGCTCCACGCCGGAGAGGATGTCGAAGCCGAGCGGCTCGGCGAGGCCTGCGAGGTGGATGTCGCGCTGCCACGCTTCGGTGTCGCTGATGCGGTCCTCGAAGTTCTGAAACACGATCAGAAGGCCAACCTTCATGGGGTTCTCCTCACGGCTCTCGCGGCAGCTCAGCCGGCTGCGGCGACGTTCTCTCGGACTCTGGGCAGGACGTTCGTTGCAATGTACTCGATCCTGCGGCTGCCACTGTCCACCGGCTCGCCGGGGAACTGGGCCCAGAAGTGGATGTCGATGATCTGCGGCCACTCGAGGAGCAGCTCCGTCAGCTGGGCTACGGCAGTCTCGGCGTCCCACAGCTCGTACAGACCGTTCTCGATGGCGCTCGCGGCGTCCGGGAAGAGCGGAATCTCGTCCGGCGGGCCAAAAGCCCCCCAGCTGACGTACTCGTTCGTCTGGTACAGCACGTGCTCACCGATCTTCTCGGCCTCGGCCTGGGGATCCGGCGCGATGATCGCCCAGTGGCCGGCGCAGATGGCGCCCCTGGACGGGTCGTCGAGGGCCTGCACGTAGAGGTCGTGTCCGATGCCGCCGGTCGAGAGAAACCCGTCGCCGAGGCGCGCGGCCCGAGCAATCGCCGGCTCGGCCATGCCCCCCATGAACAGGCGCGGCGGCTGGGCCGGCACGGGGGTCACGGGCAGGCCGTCGATCTGGAACCGCTTGCCGTGGTGCTCCACCGGCTCGCCCGACCAGGCCTGACGCAGGATCTCGATCCCCTCTTCCATGAGGCTCGGGCGATTTGTGAGCTTGCGACCGAAGGCTTCGAACTCGAGCTCTCGATAGCCGAGGCCCACCCCGAGGTCGAAGCGGCCGCCCGTGAGAATGGCGACCGACGCCGCGTCTTCCGCCATGCGCACCGGATCGGCGAGAGGCAGGAGCATGAGGTTCGTGCCGATCCGCATCGTCTGCGTGCGCTCACCGATGGCTGCGGCCAGCACCAGAGGCGACGGCGTGTACCCGTCGGCGCAGAAGTGGTGCTCGGTGAGCCACACCGAATCGAAGCCAAGGCCCTCGGCCCACGCGATCTGATCGAGATTGGCCCGGTAGAGCGACTCGAACGAAACGTCGGGATCCGGGTTGCGGAAGTCGTACCAGAGACCAAAGTGGATCGAGCGGCTCATCGTCGTCTCCGAGCTCGAGGGCCTCTCCGGCACTCGTTCCTCGTCGTTGGGTTCGGATCAGTTCATAGTACCGACGTCAACAAGGCGCCCGCGGAGCACGACTGGCAGGTGTGCTGTCTCGAGGCGCATCGCGGCGTCGAGATCGAGTAGCCTGTTGGGGCTCATGCGACGAGTGTCCCCATTGCTCCGGTCCGTGATCGCAGTCCTGTTGGTCGGGGCGCCCTTCCTCGAGGGCGCCTCTGCGCAACCCACCCCGGCGGATCTGGAGTGGTTCGAGCAGCAGGTCCGTCCGCTGCTGGCCCAGAACTGCTTCGTCTGCCACGGCCCCAAGCGTCAGCGCTCGGGTCTCCGGCTGGATCACATCCAGACCATCCTCGAGGGGGGAGAGAG
The DNA here is from genome assembly GCA_965223385.1 of Candidatus Multivoraceae bacterium. Lineage (GTDB taxonomy): Bacteria > Acidobacteriota > Thermoanaerobaculia > Multivoradales > Multivoraceae > JBCCLJ01. Next base: position 1,052,353 of record CBDCWR010000006.1, read on the forward strand.
AGGTCCTGCCCTCGTGCCGGGAGACCCCGACGGGAGCCTGCTCGTCGGAGCCGTGCGCTACGACGATACCGACCTGCAGATGCCGCCGAATCGCAAGCTGGCATCCGAGGACCTGGAGACACTGCAGGAGTGGGTCCGGCGCGGCGCTCCCTGGCCCGACGAGCCGAAGCCCACGGCGGGTGCTCCGGCCGAGGTGTTCGACCTCGCCGCACGGCGGGCCGCGCACTGGGCCTGGCAGCCGCTCACGGTGCCTCCGGTGCCCGGTGGAAACCCTGCCCACGACTCCGCCGCCATCGACGCCTTCATCCGCCACGGGCTGGAGGAAGCTGGTCTCGAGCCAGCGCCACTCGCCGAGCGCGAGGTTCTGGTGCGCCGCCTGTCCTTCGCCCTGCGCGGGCTACCGCCGACGCCCGAAGAGGTGGAGGCTTTCCTTCGCGACGGGCGGCCCGACGCCTGGGAGCGGCTCGTCGACCGTTGGCTGGCGTCGCCGCACTACGGCGAGCGCTGGGGTCGCCACTGGCTCGATCTGGTGCGCTTTGCTGAGACCCACGGTCACGAGTTCGACTATCCGATCCCCGAGGCGTGGCGCTATCGCGACTACGTGATCCGGGCCTTCAACGCCGATGTGCCCTATGACCAGTTCCTGCGCGAGCACGTGGCCGGAGACCTGCTTCCGAATCCTCGCCAGCACCCCGAGGAGCACTTCGACGAGTCGATCATCGCGACGGGTTTCTGGCACCTCTACCAGGCCACTCACGGTCCGACCGACGTGCGCGCCGACGAGGCAGAGCGCGTCGACAACCAGATCGACGTGTTCTCGAAGGCGTTCCTCGGTCTGACCGTCGCATGCGCCCGCTGCCACGATCACAAGTTCGACGCCATCTCGACGGCGGACTACTACGCCCTGAGCGGCTACATGCAGAGCTCGCGCCGGCAGTACGCGCACCTGGATCCGCGCGACCGCATCCGCTCGGCGACCGAGACGATCGAGGCGGTGCGCGAAGAGGCCGCGCGGGTGCTGAAGCGACTCGAGCTGCCGGAGGAGGGAGGCGAAGCTCTGGTGATCGCCAGCGGACGACTGCGTGAGGCGGCCGGCAAGGAGCCCTGGGGGCCCGAGGCCTCCAACTCCCTCTCAGACTTCGACGCGCGCGTCGGCGGGACCAGCTGGGAGCGCGCGCTCGAAGGTTCGGGAGTGCACGAGCCCAACCACCCGCTGCACGCTTGGTACCGGCTCTCCCTCGAGGACGGGTTTGGCGACGACGGTCGCGTGGCCGAGGCGCTGGCGAGCTGGCACGACGCGAAGCTGGCTTCCGAGCTGAGCGACGAGACGGACCCGAGCGACGAGCCTGATCCGAGCGACGAGTCCGGGCCGGACGACACCGTGGTCTTCGCGGACGGGAGCTTCGAGGGTTGGACCCGCTACGGGCTTGGCTTCACCGACGAAGGCGGCTGGAGTGGCGACGGTCAGCGCGGGCGCGTCTGGCCCGCGACCCCGCACAGCGGGCTGCTCTCCCACCGTCACCAGGGCACGATGCGGTCGCCCACGTTCACGATCACCAAGAAGCACATCCACTACCGGCTGGCGGGCACGAAGGGCCGGATCCACTTGATCATCGACGGCTACAACCTGGACCGCTACAACGACCTCCTCTTCGAGGACATCTCGTTCGACGTCGACACCGACGGGCAGTGGATCTGGCGCGACCAGGAGGGCGATCTCGAGCTCTTCCTCGGACACCGCGCCTGGATCGAGCTCCAGGACGACAGCGACGGCTGGCTCGCGGTGGAGCAGATCGTGTTCTCGGACGATCCTGTCGGCCCCGAGCCTGCATCCGGCGTCGAGCGTTCCCTGCTCGCGGCAGCGGAAGCCGGCGTGGCGAGCTGGACGGCTCTGGCGAACGCCGTGCTCGAGGACTTCCAGGCGACCCCCGAGGGACGCTCCTGGCTCCTGGAGCACGATCTGCTGAGCTCCGATCCGGAGGCGGCAGATCAGCTGGAGGACCTCGCCTGGACCTGGCGCACGCTGGGCGAAGGGGTTCCCGAGGCGGTCCGTGTGCTGGCGATGACCGACGGCAGCCCGGAAGACGAGTACGTCTTCATCCGTGGCAGCCATCGCAGCCGGGGCCCGGACGTTCCGCGCCGCAACCTCGAGGCCCTGGGAGGGGAGCAGGCGCCGCGGCCGGGGGAGAAGAGTGCTTCGGGGCGCCTCGAGCTGGCCGACCACCTCTTGGAGGAGAGCAACCCCCTGCCGGCTCGGGTCATGGCCAACCGTGTGTGGCATCACCTCTTCGGTCGCGGCATCGTCGCCTCGACGGACAACCTGGGAGTGCTGGGGTCGGAGCCGAGTCATCCTGAGCTGCTGGACTGGCTCGCCACCTCACTTCGCGAGGACGGCTGGTCCATCAAGCGCCTGGTGCGGCGAATCGTCCTCAGCGAGACCTGGAAAGCTGCCAGCGAGCCCAGCTCGGCTGCGCGCGAGGCGGACCCGGAAAACCTCCTCCTCCAGAGCCAGCGCGTGCGCCGTCTCGAGGGCGAGGCGATTCGCGACGCTTTGCTGACGGTCTCCGGGCGCCTCGATCGCACGCTCTACGGTCCGCCGGTGCCGGTGCACCTGACCGACTTCATGACGGGCCGCGGCAGACCCGACGACAGCGGCCCGCTCGACGGCGACGGGCGGCGCAGCGTCTACATCGAGGTGCGCCGCAACTTCCTGGATCCGTTTCTGCTCGCCTTCGACGGGCCGATCCCGGCGAGCACGGCGGGCCGCCGCACGATCTCGAACGTTCCCGCGCAGTCGCTGGCGCTCATGAACGATCCCTTCGTGCAGCAGCAGGCGAGGCTCTGCGCGTGGCGCGTGCTCGCGCGTGAGGAACCCACGGAAGACGCCATCCGGTATCTTTACGTGTCCATGTTCGCCCGACAGCCCTCGGATGCCGAGGTCGAATCCGCCGCCCTCTTTCTCCTGCAGCAGGAGAAAGCGCGCGAGCAGGCTGAAGCCTTGGAACCGGAGGTCGATGCGTGGGCGGACCTGGCCCACGTGCTGTTCATGAGCAAGGAGTTCGTCTTCGTACGGTAGCCATGTCCTGCTCACACCCACATCACCAGATCCAGACGCGGCGGGAGCTGCTCGGCCAGTTCGCCGGTGGCTTCGGGGCGGTAGCGTTGACGGCGCTCTTCGGCGAGCGCGCTTGGGGGCAGGTCGCCCTGCAGGAGACGCCTCTGCCTGCGACGGCTCGCAACGTCATCTTCCTCTACATGGACGGCGGCCCCTCGCAGGTGGACACCTTCGACCCGAAGCCGCGGCTTCAGGCGGAAGACGGCCAGCCCTTCGGCATGAAGATGGAGGCGACGCAGTTCAACGAGAACGGCAACACTCTGGGCTCACCCTGGGAGTTCAAGCGCTACGGCGAGTCGGGCATCCCGGTGTCGGAGCTGTTCCCGAACGTCGGTCGTCATGCCGACGACCTGTGCGTCATTCGCTCGATGACCTCGGAGTTCGCCGAGCACACCAGCGCCAACTACTTCCTGCACTCGGGTCTGGGGTTGTCCGGGCGTCCGAGCATGGGCGCCTGGGTCAGCTACGGGCTCGGCTCGGAGAGCCAGAACCTGCCGGGCTTCGTCATCCTCAACGGCGGGCTGGTGCCGCCGGGTGGGCTCGACTGCTTCGCGTCAGGCTTTCTTCCCGCCACGCACCAGGGATCGATCTTCAAGCCCTCGGATCCGCCCCTGGCCAACGTCCAGCCGCGGGAGAGAACCCCCGAGCTGCAGAGCAGCAAGCTGGACCTCGTGCGACGTCTCGACCAGGGCCTGATCGGTCGCATGGGGCCGTCGGACGCGGTCGAGTCGGCGGTGGCGAACCAGGAGCTGGCGTTCCGCATGCAGGCGGCGGTTCCCGAACTGACCGACGTTTCGGGCGAGACCGCGTTGACCCGAAGGCTCTACGGCCTGGACGCCGACTACGAGCCGACGCGGATCTACGGCATGCAGTGCCTCCTGGCGCGGCGCATGGTCGAGCGCGGGGTGCGCTTCATCGAGCTGACGTGTCCCTCCATCGCCGGCATCGACCGATGGGATCAGCACAGCAGTCTGGAAGAAGACCACGCCAACAACGCGCGCGCTGTCGACCAGCCGATCGCCGGCCTGCTCACCGACCTCAAGGCCCGCGGCATGCTCGACAGCACCCTCGTCGTCTGGGCCGGTGAGTTCGGCCGAACGCCCTTCGTGCAGGGCCGAAACGGTCGCGACCACAACCCCTACGGCTATTCGATCTGGCTCGCCGGCGGGGGAGTCAAAGGCGGCATGACCTACGGCGCCACCGACGAGTACGGCTACCACGCCATCGAGAACAAACTGCAGATCCACGACCTCCACGCGACCATGCTGTACATGCTGGGCTTCGACCACGAGAAGCTCACCTTCCGCCACTCCGGGAGGGACATGCGCCTGACCGACGTACACGGCAACGTCGTGCACGACATCCTGGCCTAGGGCCCAGGTCGCAACGCGAGGTCTGGGATCGTGAGATGTCAGATGGTCCGAACCGTCTGCAGTGTGGATCGGGCGTCATTCATCGGCATCCCAGACGATTGCGTCACAACCACGCCACGCTTGAAGCGGTGTCGCAAAAGCGGCGCTCCGCATCGTCCGCGACGACTTTCTCGGGAAGCGAATTGTCCCTATGGACTTCCGGCGTACCCCTAGCATGAGGACTGTGCGGCGCGGAATAACCCTCCTCTTCCTCTTCGCAGGCATTGCCGGCGTAGGCCACGCTCAGCCTCCTGGCTTCTGCGTACTGAATGTGAACCACGAGCTAGTGCCTGCACCACTCGTCGCGGGCCAGATGCTTTCCGCAAGGGTCTTTGGTACGTGGCCGACGCCTGGCCCACCGGCGATTCTCGGCGTCACGACCACCGGATCAGACATCCGAGTGCAGCTGGAAGGCAACGTAGGCGGTCCAACGACCCAGGTCCCGTTCTGGGAAGACACCTTTCCGGTAGGAACGCTCAACGCAGGGGCGTACGACCTCCACGTCGATGTGACCCTAAACTCGGGAACCGCGACTGCCATGACCTTTGTGTGTGGGCCAACAGTTCAGAACGTACTCGCTCCGGGCCAGGTGCCAGTCCTGTCGCCTTTCGGGCTCATGGCGCTCGCGGGCACGTTGGCGTTGCTCGCCTTTTTTCGGATCTCCTCCGGCGGCTAGTCTCGCTGTTGGGCCCGATATGGCGCGGACCGAGCGTCTCTCGCGGTAGACGTGCTCGCGCCGACGAGCACGAGCACGCGTTGGTCGATCAGGGCTTCGGCAGGGCGAGGGCCACGAGCTCGGGCCGGTGTTTCGAGTCGCCGATGGCGACCACGATGTACTGGCGGCCTTCGTGCAGATAGGTGATGGGTGCACCCGTGGTGCCGCCCTCGAGCTCCATCTCCCAGACGACTTCGCCTGTCGCCTTGTCGTAGGCGCGGAAGGATCTACCCGACATGCCGCCCTCCGGTCCGCGGATGCCCGGAATCGCGTCGCTCCCTTCGCCGATGAAGAGCAGCGTCTTGGTCACCAACGGTGCAGGACGGCCGGCGACACCGAGCGGCGGCAGGTCGAGACCGGCGATCAGAGGATGGTCCCGCGGGCCGTCGCCGTTGGCCGCCATCCACAGCTGCTCGCCGCGGTTCATGTCGAGCGCCGTGATGCGGCCATAGGGCGGCTTGAAGATCGGCAGGCCGTCGAGCGTGGGCACGAGGCCGTCGTCGGCGACGTAGTCGAGGGTGGCGTCGTCGGCCGTCGGCTCTGTGAGCTGATAGACGGTGGGCCAGGTGTGCGAAACGGCGTAGTAGACACCCGTCTCCGGGTCGAACGCACCAGTGTGCCAGTTGCCGCTGCCCCACCATCCCGGGTTCGTCAGGGTGCCCTGTTTGCCGCCGGGCTCATCGCTCTTGAGCGAGGGCGGGCTGAAGAGAGGCCCGAGCACGAAGGGCTCGACGAGCTCGAGGGCCCGTGCGCGCAGCTCGGGGGTGAAGTCGAGGAGATCGTCCTCGGTGAAGCCCTGGCGGTCGAACGGGGGCGGGCGCGTCGGGAAAGGTTGGGTGGGAGAGAGAGATTCGCTCGCGATGGCGCTCCCTGGCACGGGCCGCTCCTCGATCGGCCAGACCGGCTCTCCGGTCTTGCGGTCGAAGACGTAGAGGAAGCCGGTCTTGCTGGGCTGCATGACCGCGTCGATCGTGCGGCCGTCCACAGTGATGGTGCCGAGGGTCGCCGGTCCGACCGTGTCGTACTCCCACACGTCGTGGTGCACCATCTGGAAGTGCCAGGCGCGCTTGCCGGTGCGCGCGTCGAGCGCGACCAGGCTGTTGGAGAAGAGGTTGTGGCCCGGGCGGTGGCCGCCGTAGTACGCCGCCGTCGGAGCGCTCAGCGGCACGTACACGAGCCCCAGCTCGTGGTCGGCGGTGACGCAGCACCACGAGCCGAGGTCGCCGGAGTACTCGAGCGAGCCTTCACCCCAGGAGTCTGCGCCGTACTCGTTCTTGCGGGGCACTACGTTGAACGTCCAGAGCCTCCGCCCGGTGCGCGCGTCGTACCCGTACACGTTCTCGGGCACGGCTTCGCGCTTGTTGCCGCCGTCGCCCGCGCCACCGGTCATGCCGGCGATGATCACCACGCCGCGCGACACGATCGGGCCCGCGGTCCAGACGTACTGGCCGGCCCCCGGCTCGGGCCGGTGAAGGCTCACGCGGCCCTGGTCGCCGAAGTCGCCGTCGAGCGCGCCGGTCTTCGGATCGATCGAGTAGAGGTACTCCCCGCGAACGAGGACGAGGCGATCCACCTCGCGCTCTTCGTCACGCCATAGATCGATGCCGCGCGGGCTCGTTCCGCGCGCCTCTTCGATCGTGGGGAAAAACGGCTCCTGCGCCCACACCGTGTCCCCTGTGGCCGGGTCGACGGCGCGGAGCAGGCCGACGCTGTTGGTGGTGTACAACATGCCGCCCACCATGATCGGCGTGGAGCGCAGGTTGCGGTCGGGGCGCAGGCCCGGAAAAGCCTCCCGAAGCTCAGGATCGAGCCCCGGGCGCCGCCACACGATCTCGAGCTCGCTCACGTTGCTCTCGTCGATCTGCGCGACGGGGGAGTAGCGCGTGAAGCCGTGGTCGCCGCCGAAGTAGCGCCACTCGCCGGCCGAGCCGGAGCTTTGCGCTTGAAGTGAGGCCCCGGTCACCAGGAGGGCCGCCACGGTCAGGAGCCGAGTGGGAAGGGGCCACAGACTCTCCGTGTTTCCGGGGCCGCGTGCAGCGTGTCGTCTCATTCCAGCCTCCCCGAGGCACCGTAGCACGCGCGTAGACCCCCGTCGGGTGGGCTACGATCGAGGCACCCAACTCCGATTCACATGAGATTCGGCCGTCGAATCGAAAGGACGTCCAAGATGAAGAGCTCCTTGAAGTTGGCTGGCGCGTTTGCACTTGGTTTCGCCTTTGCGCTGGTTGCAGTCGCCATCGCCGCGGGGACCACCAACGCAGACACGACGGTCCTGCCGAAGAAGATCAGCAAGGCAGATGCAGCCGGCGCGATCTTCGAGCGCGCGGACATGAACGAAAGGACACACGGCGACGGCCACAAGACCCGTGACGTGACGACGCTGCTGAGCAGTACCGGCAAGTTCGCGAGTGGCATGTACAGCTCGACCAAGACGCGCGCCGAGATCAAGCAGCCGTACGGCGTCGACGAGTTCATGTTCTTCGTCAAGGGGAGCGTCACGCTCACGTCGAGTGACGGCAGCAAGATGACGGTGCGTGCCGGCGAGGGTGTGACCATTCCGAAAGAGTGGACAGGTATCTGGGACACCGATGGCTACGAGAAGATCTGGGTGATCTACGACGAGACGGGGAAGTCGCTGCAGTAGCCGAGGCCTACTGGAGTTTCGACCGGGCCGCAGCCTCGCCTCGACACTTCGAAGGACCACAAGGTGCGTCACCTGACATCGCTGGCCGGCACCGTCGTGTGCTGGGCCTGGTTGCTCGGCCCGACTCCGGGCACCGGCGCTGAGCCCGGCGGGCCACCCGACCTCTCGGGGACCTGGGACTTCCGCACGCGGGTGCCGCTGGAGAGACCTGAGGAGCCCGAAGAGTCAGGCGCTCCGCCGGCAGCAAAGGAGCGTGCTCCCAGCAACCCGTGGTCCGACCATGGCAGCGCGGTGGCGGAGGATCGGCGCAGCTCGCTTCTCGTCGAGCCGGCGGACGGCAGGATTCCCGCCCTGGTGGAGGGTGCCGAGCGGCAGACGCACGGGGGCAAAATGCCAGGCCATGGCGCCGTGCGCCTGCGCGTCGGCGGCCTTGGCACCGGCGGCCCCGAGGAGCGCGGCCTCGCGGAGCGCTGCCTTCTGGGCTTCAACGCGGGGCCGCCCATCGTTCCTGGCTTCTACAACCAGAACCTCCGGATCGTGCAGACCCCAAATCACGTGGTCCTGATGACCGAGATGATCCACGATGCGCGCGTCGTGCGCATGAGCGCGGAGCGTCACAGCTCCGCGATCCCTCGCTGGATGGGCGACTCGATCGGGCGTTGGGAGGGCGACGCGTTGGTGATCGATACGACGCGCTTCTCGCCCCAGAGCGCCAGCTTCACGCCCAATCCGTTCACTGGGCTGGGGAGTGCGCGAGATCTCCGTCTGGTCGAGCGCCTTCGACTGCGTGACGCCAACACGCTCGAATACAGATTCACCGTCGACGACCCCAGCACCTTCGTCCGCCCTTTCACCGCGGTGCTGCTCATGAAGCGGACGAGGAACCGGATCTACGAGTACGCGTGCCATGAGGGCAACAAGGTGCTGCGGCAGATCCTCTCCGCATCGCGAAAGCTGGAGTCCGAGGGGGTCACGGTTCCCCCGTAGCGCGCTTTCCGTTGTGCGTGTCTGGCGAGCCTGGACTTTCTCGTGATCCGAAGTGAAGCGTTTTCTTTCCGAGGACTGCCTCCGCGTACGGAGGCCTCGGTGGAGAGGAGGTCGGTGATGAGGGCGCTGCGACGAGGGATGGCTGTCGGTCTGGTTCTCGCGGGGAGCTTGGCGTGCTCGGGCGGGACCGAGGTACCCGCCGACCTCGTCGTTTCCAACGTCAGGATTCTGAATGTCGACGGCACGACGATTGACGGCGGCTCCATCGTGGTGCGCGACGGCCTCCTGGAGGCGGTGGGCTCGGGTGACTCGACTCCGCCGGCGCTCCAACTCGTGGACGGAGACGGGCTGACCGCACTCCCTGGGCTGATCGACACCCATCGGCATCTCCTGGCGATGTCGGGCGCAAAGAGCGAGGCGGAGCTGCGCAGCTTCATCGACACGCGTCTCACCAGGACCCTCGAAGACCTGCTGGCGGCCGGTTTCACCACCCTCATGTCGCCCGGCGACGGCTTGCCCGAGATCCGTGAGATCAAGGATCGCCTGGCGAGCGGCGACCTGCGGGGCCCGCGGTTGTTGATCGCAGGCCCGGTATTCACGGCGCCCGAAGACCATCCGGCGGCCGGGCCCGTGTGCAACCTGGAGCCGTTCTGCAGGGAGCGCGTCGCAGCCGAGGTCGACGACCCCGAGAAGGCGCGCGCCAGGGTGCGGGACGTCGTGGAGCAGGGGGTCGACTTCATCAAGGTGGTGATCGATCCCGTGGAGATCGTGCCGGGTGTGTTCATCGACGACGCGGTCTTCGAGGCGATCGCCGACGAGGCGGAAGGTCTGGGCGTTCCGGTGGTCGTCCACGTGAGTCGCGTGGAGGATGCTCTGCGGGCCATTGGGATGGGGGCGGACAAGCTGGTGCACACGCCGAACGAAGGGAGCGCCGAGGACATGGGCCTCACAGATCTCCTCCTGCGTGAGGATGTTGACGTGACGACCACAGCAGCCTGGACGTCGAAGGCGGTTTTCGAGGCTCTGGGCGACGCTGAGTGGAGTGTCGAAGAGCTCCACCGCCAGGTGCTCGCGAACATCCGGCACTTCCAGGACCACGGTGTCGTGGTCGCCTTTGGCACCGACAATCCACCCCCTCCGTTTGGCCCCACCGAGTTCATGATCGAAGTGCAAGAGCTCGCGACGGTCCTCTCTCCGCGGGAGGTTCTGCACTCCATGACCCTCGGCGCGGCGCGTTACCTCGAGATCGACCACCTCGTGGGCTCCCTCGAGGCCGGAAAGGTGGCCGACGTCGTGCTCGTCGAGGGGGACCCGCTGCAGGATGTGGAAGCACTCGAGCGTGTGGCCGTGGTCGTGGCGCGTGGCGAGGTCGTCTTCGATGATCGCGAGCCCGCAGCCCCCTAGGCGACCGGAGGCCCAGTTCAGAACGACTGCGGGATCCCGCAGTCCGAGTCTCTCGAAACCTCGGGGCCTCGATCATCGTCTTGTGAGGGGATCGCCCCGAAGACCCGGAAACGAGATGATGCGGGCCGCAGACCCGCGCCTGGAGGAACGATGGCGACTTTCGTCGAGAGACATCCGGCACTCTGTCTCTTTGGTCTCGCCGTCCTGTTGGGCACGGCACCTCTCCTCCTGGTCTCGTTCGAGATCCTGCCGACAGGCTTTTCGCAGCTCGGGGCTCTGAGCGCCAGCGCGGCCGGCTTCGTGCTCGCGGCATGCGAGCGCGGCCGGGCGGGCCTGCTCGAGCTCTTGCGGCGCGGGCTCGTCTGGCGCGCGGGTGCCGGGTGGTGGGTCTTCTCTCTGACCTACACGGCCATCCTGGCTGCGGTCGTTCTCTGGCTCGCCGGCCTCGTCGGTGGAGTGGCCGTCGACTGGGCAGCTCTGGGGCCGCTCGCCCGGATCGTGCCGATGATGGTCATCCTGATCGTCTTCGCCGGACTGGGCGAGGAGTTCGGCTGGCGCGGCTACCTCCTCCCGCGCCTGCAGCGAGGACACAGCGCTCTCGCCGCGAGCTTGATCGTCGGCGTCCTGCACAGCCTCTGGCACATCCCGCTGTTCCTCGTGGAGGGGACCGCGCAGCACGGTTGGGCGCAGGAGGTTGGCTTCTTGGCCTCGTTCCTCGGCTACGCGGTCTTCGTCATCGCGTGGGCGATTCAGCTGACCTGGGTCTTCAACAACACAGGCGGCAGCGTGCTGATGGTCGCGGTGGTGCACGGTGCCGGCAACGCCTGGATCGGCGGCTTCTTCGACGTGGCGGGTCAGGCGGGGGTGGTCGGCAACGGCATCCTCGCGGCCCTGATGGCGCTCTTCTCCGCCGCCGTCGTCGCCGCGGCCGGGCCGGAGCATCTTTCGCGGACGAACGCGCGGGACGTGCTCCCGGCCAGGAACGACGGCGACGGCCGCGACAGCTCGGAATGACGCGAGCGTGGGGCCTTCAGCCTCCGAGGAGCTGACACCACAGAGCGACCACTTCGCCGTCGTCGATTCCCACGGCGACACCGAGCCCATGCGAGGTGGCGCCGCGCCGGAGGAGGTTGCGCCTGTGGCCCGAGGACGCCATCCAGCGTGCGACGGCGTCCTCCGGCGTGGTCACGACCTTGGCGAGGTTCTCCGCGACGCCGCGCGGAGAGAAGCCCGCTGCGGCCGAGCGCTCCCGCGGGCCCTCACCCTCGGGGTTTTGGTGGCTGTAGAAACGTCGCTCGAGCATGTCCTCCGCGTGGCGCTGTGCTGCCCGGTTGGCCTCGGTGCTGGCCTGGAGCTCAGCCAGCCCGCGGGAGCGGCGGAGGCGGTTGACCTCGGCCAGCACGGCCTGCCGCACGGTCTCCAGATCGCGGAGGGGCTCGGCCACTCGAAGCTGGTAGCGGACCTGGCGCTCGGCGACCATGATCAGGCACAGCGTCTGGCCTTCGGGCTTCGCCCGCGTCCCCTCAGGTGTGCGCGCGGGAGCGGCGGTCCAAGGGGCGCAGGACACCGCCACGTGCTCCAGCTCGGGCCGGAGGAGATCCGGCTCGAGACGTGTCCGCCCGATCGTGGCGGCCTCGAGGTGGCCGGCAACGAGTGCCATGCGCCAGTAGTGGGGCGCGTATCCGCGTCGCCGGAGGCGCCGCTCGAGCTCCGTGAGCTCCCCACTGCTGGAGCCCAGATCCGTGCGCCCAGCGAGCTCGCGCACGCGTTCTTCCGCGATGCGGCTCAGGCCGCTATGGGCTTCGAGGGCCGGCACCTCCCGCGCGGTTCGGGCCGCGCGCAGGTGGAGGGCGAGTCGCGCCTCGAGCGTCTCGAGGCTCGAGCTGGCGGCAGCGGGGAGCGGCGCGAGGCCGAGCAGGGCACCCAGCGCCACCCAGCGGCGCATCGAAGCTCTCGGCGCCCCGGTTTCTTTGCTCATCGAGGCGAATGTAGCAACGCCTCGAGGCGACCCCGATTCAGGTGAGCGCGACGGTGAACCGATCGTCCGTGACCAGCTTCAGAAAGTCGAAGGAGCTGAGCATGCCGACGAGACGCCCCTCTTCCGTGACAGGAACGTGGTGCACATGGCGCTCGGTCATGAGCCGCGCCGCCTCCTGCGCCTCTTCGCCTGCGTCGATGGCCACGGCTCCTTCGGTCATCAGACGTGCGAGAGGAGTCTGCGGCTCTTCGCTCCGAGCGACATCGGTCGACGTCAGGATGCCCAGCGGGCGCCCTTCGCCGTCGAGGACCATCACTGCGCTGATCTTCCGCGCCGACATCGCCTCGGCTGCGGTCTCGACGGTGTCGCCGGCGTTCAGGGTAAAGACGTCGCGGGTCATGAGATCCGCAGCTTTGATCTTCGTCATGGACTGCTCCTCTTCGGTTGCCTTCTCCATGCGCCCTCAGTGTGCGGGAGCGCCTTGGCCCCGACAATCGTGGAAGATCCCTAGGGGCCTGCGAGACTTTTTCATCAGGCCCCTGGGGGACGGCTATCATCCAGGCGGCGTTCGGTGCTGAGACACAACACTGGAGCGGAGAATGAACCGCCGACTGATCGGGCTTGCCGCGATGGCTCTCGCTGTGCTCCCTTCCACGCTCGAGGCGCAGTGGCCACAGTGGCGCGGTCCGGATCGCGATGGCCTCTCGCCCTCGGTCGAGGTGCCGGCGCAGTGGCCCGAGAAGCTCCGATCCGTCTGGCGCCGGCCACTCGGCTCCGGCTACTCGTCGCCCGTCGTGGCCGGCTCACGCGTCTACGTGCACACCCGTGAAGGCGACGAGGAGGTCGTGGCGGCGCTGTCGCTCGAGAACGGGCAGGAGCTCTGGCGGCAGAGCTACAGCGCACCGTTTGCGATCAATCGCTACGCACGCGAGATGGAGAAGGGGCCCTACTCCACGCCAACCGTCGACGGCTCCAGCGTGTACACCCTCGGAGTGACGGGCGTCGTGTCGCGCTTCGACGCGGCCACGGGCGAGCTCCAGTGGCGGCACGACTTCTCGAAGAGCACCGATACGTCGAACCTGTTCTGCGGTGCCGCAATGTCGCCGCTGGTGCTCGGCGAAAGCGTGATCGTGCACCTCGGCGACGACCGCAAGGGGTGGGTCGTGGCCTTCGACACCGAGACCGGAAAGGAGCGTTGGCGCCACGAAGGGGACGGCCCGGGGTACGCCTCGCCCATCGTCTGGCGGATCGGTCGCTCGACGCAGCTCGTCACGCTGACCGACAGCTCCATCGTGGGCCTCGACAGCGAAGAGGGAACGCTGCTCTGGCGGGTGGACTTTGCCGACGAGTGGAACGAGAACATCGTCACCCCGGTGATCGCGGGCGGCAAACTGATCGTGTCGGGTGTGCGTCAGGGCACGCGCGCGTTCGAGGTCGAGCGCACCGCCGCAGGCTGGGTGCCCGAAGAGATCTGGCATCAGCCCGAGGTGAAGATGTACATGAGCTCCCCGGTCCTCGACGGGGACCACCTCTATGGGCTGTCGAGCACGCGCAAGGGGCAGTTCTTCTGCCTCGACACGAAGACCGGGGAGATCGTCTGGGCGACCGAAGGCCGTGAGGCCACCAACGCCTCGATCGTGGCCTCCAGCGACCACCTGTTCCTGCTGACCGAAGACGCCGGCCTCGTGGTGGCTCCAAAGAGCCCGGACGCCTTCGAGCCGGTCGCCCGGTACACCGTCGCAGACGCCGCGACCTGGCCACACGTCGTCGTGTTCGGCCACTACGTCCTGGTCAAGGACAGCGAGGGCATCACCTTCTGGAGCTGGACAGGAGCGTGAAATGAGAGCACGGAGCATCCGAAGGCGTCTGATCGCGTGCGGACTGTGGTTCGCAGCGGCGTCGGCTGGCGCACAGAGCGCTTCAGATCCGGTCGCTCCGTACGCGATGTCCCGCGAGCCGAGCCTGAGTGTTCGTGCGGACGGCTACGACTACGATCACGAGGTTCTCATCGCACTTCCCGCGTCGTACCACGTGTCGCCGGAGCGCCGCTATCCGGTTCTCTGGGCGATGGACGGTGCGATGCTCTTCGACCTGACGGTGGGCACGGTGAACTTCCTCGCGATGGGCTCTCGGATTCCTGAGCTCATCGTGATCGGAGTCGGGCACCCGAGCTCGGGCGGTCGCCCCGCGCTGCAAAGGCGCACCTTCGACCTTCTGCCGCCGGGCAGCAGCGCCACCGACGACCGCGACGACCTGAAGGCGATGAGCTCGGTGCTCAAGGGCGACAAGTTCCTCGCCTTCCTGGTGGATCAGCTCCGGCCTCAGCTCGCCGACACGTACCGGTTTGCGGACGACCACGCGTACTTCGGCCATTCCGCGGGCGGCTACTTCGCAGGCTACGCCCTCATGGCGCGACCCGACGCCTTCGATCGCATGATTCTGGGGAGCGGCACGAACGTTCTGACGCTGGAGCTCGAGGAGGAGTACGCGGAGTCTCACGACGATCTCGACGTGCGGCTTTTCATTGGCGCCGGCGATCTGGAGGTTGGCAACAAGGGCCTGTCGGCGCAACGCATCGTCAGCCGAACGATGCGCTTCGCCGAGACGTTTGCTCCTCCGTGACTATCCGTCTCTCGAGCTGACCACCCGCGTGTACACAGGCCGAGACCACTTCACCGTGGTGCCTCTGCTGCTTACCGACGGTCTGAAGTTCGTCTACGCCGACGAGGCCGCGAAGCTGCCGACTCCGCGATGGTGAAGGTGTGAGCCCAGGTCCCCCGACAAAAAGGAGGTCTGGGCGAGCGAGAAGACTGGCGGAAGGTGAGGCTCAGTAGCTCTCCGACCGGCGGAAGCGCTCGACGAAGCGGCCGTCCTCGCCGCGGAAGCGCCCCGTGAAGTACTCCGTGAGCTTCGCGTGCGCGGCTTCGACCCCGCTCGGGTCGTAGCGGTGGGGCATCTCTCCGAACTGGCTGACGTGCGCGGCACAGGCTTTGGCCTTGAGCTGGCCGACCGCGGTGACGTCGACGGTGTAGTTGGGCTGCGCAGAGTAGTAGAAGAGCGCGAGTGGCACGTTCCATGCCTTCAGGCCCTGCTCCTCCAGCTCCGGGAAGTACAGACGCCACCGCGCGGCGCGGATGGCGTCGACACTGATCACCGCAGCGGCGCGGTGATCGCTCTTGTGGTACTGCACGTACGGCGCACCCGGGTCGGGCGAGAAGATGGCGTCGGGGCGCACGCGCCGGATGTGTCCTGCAATCTCCCGGGTCAACGAGCGGGCGTCGACATACTCGAGCATGCCGTCGTCGTGGCCGAGGAAGGTGACGTTCTCCTTCGGAACGCCGAGGGTCGCCATGGCGCGCAGCTCTTCCTGCTGCCGGATCTCGGCGAGGCGAGCGAGCGTCATGTCCGGGTCGCGCGAGCCGGCGTTGCCGTCGGTGTACACGACGACGTGCACCTCGTTGCCGCCGCGGGCAAGCAGGGCGAGGGTGCCGCCCGAGGTGAGCACGTCGTCGTCGGGATGTGGCGAGAGCACGAGGACCCGCTTGCCGGTCCAGTTCTCGATGCGGTCGGTCCCGGTGTACTCGGGCTCGGCGGTCGCCACCTGGGCCTCGAGCGGCAGCGCGAGCGCGAGAAGGAGGGTCGCGAACAGTGGCGTCGAGAGGCTCTGTCGCTTCATTCGAGGTGGGCTCCTGTCGTTGGCGGCTTCGAGGGTCTGGGCGTCCCGGCAGCGTAGCGCACCGCGAGCATGCTCGGCGGGCTTGGCCGGCGGGCGTTGGCGTAGAGTGAGAGCGGAAGGGAGCGGAGCGATCTTGGGCCACGTTTGTCTCGCACTGATTGCGCTGTGGGCGTTCGCTGGCGGCTCCATCACGAAGGAGACGCAGAAAACCGTGAGCCAGGAGGAGCCGGTCGCGAGCCTTCACGACGCCGCCCGCTTGGGGGACCTCGAGGCGATCCGGCACCACGCGGGTGTGGGAGCCGACCTGGATGCCAGGGACCCGATCGCCCGCTCGACTGCGCTGATCATGGCCGCGACCTTCGGCCAGTCGGAGGCGGTGAAGGTGCTGATCGAGGCGGGGGCCGAGCTCGATCTGGTCAACAGCTACGGTTCGACGGCTCTCCATGTCGCGGCGCTGCTCTGTCACGGCGAGGTCGTCCAGAAGCTGTTGGACGGGGGAGCCGACAAGACGATTCGCGACGGCTCGGGATTCACCGCCCACGATCTCGTGTCCAGCCCCTTCGAGCAGGCGCGTGTCATGTACGACGTCATGGGTGCAGCTCTGAAGCCAGCAGGGCTCGAGCTCGACTACGCGCGGCTCGAAGCGGCGCGGCCCGAGATTGCGAAGATGCTCGAGTGACGGGAACCCTCGAGGAGGACGGCAGATGAATCGGACCGAAGTGCTTTCGTTGCTTGCAGAGAACCAGAACGAGCGCGGCATCGCCAACTGGAAGAAGCTCGATGCGAGCGGCCTGAAGAGCTACGGGATCGGGCTCACCCAACTGCGCAAACTGGGCAAGCAGGTGGGCCGGGATCACAAACTCGCCGCGTCGCTGTGGAAGACGAAGGTGTACGACGCCAAGGTGCTCGCCCTGCTCATCGACGACCCGAAACAGATCACCCGGGAGCAGGCCGAGCGCCAGGTGGAGCAGCTCCAGGGCGGCATGCTCGCGCACGTGTTCTCCTCGTGTGACGCCACGCTGGCGAAGACGCCGTTCGTACGCGAGCTCGCCGACGAGTGGATGCAGAGTGCAGACCCCGTCAGGCGCCGGTGCGGCTACGGACTGCTCTACGAGATCTCGAAGGACAAGAAGAAGAGTGCGCCCGACAACGAGTACTTCCTGCGGTGGATCAACCACGTCCAGTCGACCTGGCGAGGCCAGGACACCACGACCCTCTGCGCCATGGCGGGGGCGCTCATGGGCATCGGCAAGCGGAACCTCGAGCTCAACCGCGCAGCGCTGAAGGTCGCCCGTGCCATCGGTCCGATCGACTTCGACCCCAAGTGCGACCCGATGGACGTGGCCAAGCACCTCGACAACGAGTCCATTCGCGAGAAGTTCGGCGTCACGTAGGAGAACGAGCTCGGCTCCACCGGCAAGGGTCGATCCGGGACGAGCAGCCCTTCCCGGGCCCGCCGGTCGCGATAGGCTACGTGGCCCCAGGAGGCACCATGGCGAATCAAGACACTCGCGTGTACGAGGGAATGCTGGAGATGCTCTCCAGCGTCGACAACCCCACTCCGATGGTCCGGTTGAACCGCGTGGTTCCGGACATGCAGGCCAGGATCTACGCCAAGCTCGAGTGGTACAACCCGTTCGGCTCGGTGAAGGACCGGGTGGCGCACAACCTGCTGCGCGATGCCGAGGAGAAGGGCCTCCTGAGCGAGGGTCAGCAGCTCGTGGAGCCGACCAGCGGCAACACCGGCATGGGCCTGGCGATGATGGCGAACGCCGAGGGCTTCACCCTCACCACGCCGCTGTCGAACAAGATCCCGGCCGAGAAGCGCGTGATGCTGAAGATGTTCGGCTCGCACGTCGAGGAACTGGACGACGATTTGTGACCCGCTCCCGGGTCCCCGGAGGGGGCCATCGCGCGGGCCATGGAGCTGGGTGCGCAGCCCGACTTCTACATGCCCAACCAGTATGAGAACGAGGCCAACCTCGAGGCGCACATCCGCACCACGGGGCCCGAGATCTGGCGCCAGACCGAAGGCAAGGTCACGCACTTCGTCGCCGGCCTCGGCACCTGCGGCACGATCACGGGCAACGGGCGTTATCTGAAGAGCCAGAACCCCGACGTGCAGGTGATCGGCGTGTACCCGGACG
This sequence comes from Candidatus Multivoraceae bacterium, assembly GCA_965223385.1. Classification (GTDB taxonomy): domain Bacteria; phylum Acidobacteriota; class Thermoanaerobaculia; order Multivoradales; family Multivoraceae; genus JBCCLJ01. The sequence goes on from CBDCWR010000006.1 coordinate 1,070,431, forward strand.
AGGGGCACGACATTCCGGGTGTGCGGTCGCTCAAGCAGCTCGAGCTCACCAAGCTCTTCCTCCCGGAGGAGTACGACCACATGGTGCAGGTGAGCGACGAGGACGCGTACGACATGTGCCTGCGTCTCAACCGCGAGGAGAGCCTGATCGCCGGGCCGAGCTCGGCCATGGCCCTCGTGGGCGCGCTCGAGGTGATCGAGGACGACCCCGATGCCGTCGTCGTGGTGATCTTCCCCGACAACGCGTTCAAGTACGCCTCCAGCTTCGAGCGCCACTTCCCGGAGATGCAGGCCGCGCGCCCCGGCGGAGACCCCAACCAGCCGAGCGACAAAGAGCTCATGATGACCTCGCTCATCGACAACTCGCGTAACGAGAACAACACGCTGGAGGTCGACGATCTCCGCCAGGAGCTCGAGGGTGACGAGCCGCCCACCCTGATCGACGTGCGCGCACCCGATCTCTACGACCACGAGCACGTGACGGGCACGCTCAACATCCCCGTGGGTGAGCTCAAAGACCGTCGCAGCGAGCTCCCGGATCTCGAGGACCCGATCGTGACCGTGTGCACCGCGGGGAACCTGTCGATCCAGGGCATGCTCGTGCTGCAGTCGCTCGGCTACAACAACGTGCGCAGCCTCAACGGTGGCACGAACGCCTGGGCGGCGGAGGGGCTGCCGACCGGCGGCTAGAGCTGGCGCTCAGCGGCGCGGAACGCTGGGGTGGGTGTTCTGCGCGTCGTAGCCCTCGAGCGGTACGAACCGCAGCGGCGGGATAGGTGGCGGTCACGCCGTCGACGCTCTCGCCGCGCAGGAAGTCCAGCACCGCGCGGCGGACGGCCGGGTGCGGGAGGATCTGCTCGTGCCCGGCGTTCTTCACGATGATGTGGGAGCTGTTCGGGAACCCCCAGCGCACCTCCTCGGCCTGGAATGGGGGCGTGTTGAAGTCGAGCGTGCCGGAGAGAAACAGCGTCCGCACCGGGCTGGTGATCGGTGCGCGGTAGGCGTCTCCCAGGTCGGGCGCCTCCCAAACTTCGCCGATGCGTGGATACGGGAAGTTGGCGACGTTGCCAAAAGGGCTGTCTGCCGCTTCGGCGTGAATGCGGGCGAGCCGTGTCGCCGTGGCGCCGGACGCCGTGTCCATGACGCCCCCCATGGCGTGCGCGCCGAGCCCGAAGCGCTTGCGCGCGAACCACTCGAGAATGCGCGGGTCACCCTGGTCGATGGAGTGCAGCAGGCGCGGGAAAACCGGCAGGTCGCTGGCGTCACCCAGGTCACGGCGGAGAATGGCCAGCAGACCCTCGGCCCCGATGGGGATCTCGATGTGACCCCCGGACGCCCGGTCTCGCACGCGGACCTTCATCGGCTCGGCTCGGAGGCGGGTGAGGACTCGCTCCAGCAGTGCGCTGAAGTCTGGGATCCGGGCCGCCATGGCGGGGTCGGCCTGCACGAGGAGCGCGAGCTTCTCGAGCTGCACGTCGGCTGTGCTCGGCAGCTTGTAGGTGTGGTTGGGCCCCTCGACTCCGAGGAGCACGACGTTCGCCAGGTGCTCCCCGTGGCGTCGGACGGCACTGAGCGCGAGGTGCGTGCCGTAGCTGAAGCCCAGCAGGTTGAGCTTGTCGGCGCCGAGAGCACGCCGTAGGGAGTCGATGTCGTCTGCGCTCTGCTCGGTGGTGTAGCCCCGGAGGTCGACGCCCTCGCTTCGAAAGTGGGACACCGCCGCACGGGCGACACCCTCGAGATAGCCCCAGGCATCCTCCTCGCTGCGAAAGAGGTTCACGGGCGTCTCGCCTGCCCACCGATAGCCGAGGTTGGGGCGCGAGACACCGGTACCCCTCTGGTCGAGCAGGATCACGTCGCCCAGCTCGAGGAACGGCAGCCACTGGTCGACCGCGCCGCGGCGCTCGAGGGAGCTGACGATCGACTGCCCTGGGCCGCCGGTGAGGTAGGCCAACGGCGGCCCCGAGGCTTCCTCGTGGGCCGGGAGCCGCAGGAAGCCGATCTCGATGTTTCGGCTGTCGGGTTGCTTCCGGTTCTCGGGAACCGAGAGCCGACCGATCTGCGCCTCGACGGTGCCGCCATCCCGGCGTTTCAGCTTGCGCGGCTGCAGGTCGAAGGCGCCTGCTTCGAGCTGTGTGCCCTCCTGGGCGAACGCCCCCGGAGAGGCAGACAGGAGGCAGAGGGTGGTCGCTGCGAGCCACTTCTTCGCGTGCTTCATCGGCGGGTCTCCGGTCGAAGTGTCACTCCGGTGGTGTCGCCACCGCGCTGGAGCTGCAGATGAACCCTCTTCCGGGGGTCGCCGAGGAGGAGTCGCCGCGTGCCGTTGCTCCCGAGAATGGGGTGACCGTCGATCTCGAGGAGTACGTCGCCCACCTTCACCCCCGCGACGTCTGCGGGCCCGCCGGCTTCCACCTCAGCCACTCTCGGCTTCGAGAGCAATCGTGCACGCACGTCGCCTGGCGCTCCGTTCACTACGAAGAAGCGCCCGTCCGGCGCCTCGAAGAGAAGCCCCCAGGCGGGGAGTCCCCAACGGCTCCCACTCACGATCCAGCGCCGGTCTCCCTCGGGGTCCTCGTCCAGGTCGAAGTTGGCGGAGCCCTCCTGGCGGAGCTGGCTCCAGCCTCGAGCCAGCGCGCCGAGAACCTCGGGATCCCAGCCGTTCTCCCCGCGCTCGATGCGAACGACGCGTCGGTCGACGACCTGGCGGATCCGCTGATCGACGACGTGCCGATTGATGGACGCTGTCCTGGATCGACCCGCGCGCACGTAGCCGAGCTCGAAGTCTCCACGGGGCGGCGAGAAGAGGAGCTGACCGCCGCGGCGTGAGCGCAGGTCGCGCCCCTGGATGGAGCGCACCCGATCGCCGACGCGGAGCCCGGCCTCGTCGGCGACCCCTCCGGAGACCACCTTCGACACGGTCGGGTAGTCCTCGACGTCCCAGCGCTTCTCACCGGAGCGCAGCGTGCAGTCTCCACACTGCAGGACCATGCCGAGCGACATGTCCAGAGCGGTCCTGCCGGTCCTGAACGGTCGGGTGAGATCGATGACGCCGGCCTCGGGGCTGGAGGGCTCGTGGCTCGCTGGTGTATCGCTCGCGGAGGGTCTCGTGGGTCGGCCTCGATCCTGCCTTCGTTGCAGCAGCGAGTTCCCCACGAGCATCAGTGGCTCGCCGCAGCGTCGCTGCGGCTGCACGTCGACCTCCACCAGGCGATCGTCGCGACGCACCGTCAGCCGGGCCGCGGTGGTGGGATCGAGTGTCGCCAGCTCCGTGCCGCCGCTGGGTGTCGTGATCAGGTAGCCGTTCACCGCCACCAGAACGTCACCCTCCACCAGCCCGGGAGCGGTCGAGTCCTCGATCGCGCGGAGCCAGGGCTCGGCGGAGAGCCGGTAGCGTGCTTCGCCGTCGTCGGACGCGGGATCGTAGTCGCAGAGCCCGCCCGGGCAGTGCACCACATCGGCTCCGAACCAGACCCAGCTCGCTCCGCGACACTCCTCCTGGGACGCTGCCGGAGCGCCCGCGAGCAGGAGTGCGGCACTGCAGAACCGAATCAACGACGCCGCTGGGCCTCGACGTGGCATCACAGCTCCTCCCGGGTGCCGCCGACCGTGTCCAGTTGGATTCCCTCGATCGCCTCGAAGAGCTCGTCGCGCTCCGCTGCGTCACCTTCCGCCAGAAGCTCGGCCATGGCCCCGTTGAGCACGGCGAGCGCCACTTCCTTCGCCTGTTGCCGCTCCTCGGCAGAGAGCTGCGAGCGCATCTCCGAGAGCAGGGCCAGCGACGACACGTAGTGGGTACCACTGGCCTGGATCGACACCGCCAGTCTGTCCGCGGCGATCGGCGCAGGGGTTGCCGACGAGTGAGGCGCCGTGGCTCCGACGCGCGGCTGGAGACGCGGCGCGTCGAGGGTGGGGCCGGCGTCGGTCGCGCGACCCAGCACGAGGCCCAGAGCGAAGAAGCCGGCCGCGGCAGCCGCGCGCTGCAGCCACCGAAGGCCCTGCGAGCCGCGACCGCCCGTTGCGTCTCGGGGTGGTGCGTGGTTGGCGAAGCTCGACTCGCCGGGGGGCGCGTGGCCGTCGAGCGCAGCCGCGCTCGCGCGAATGCGCTCGCGCAGCGCCCTCTCGTCGAAGACCGCGGGAGGCTCGAGTCGGCGCAGTTGCGCGTTCAGCTCGGGTCCGTCGGCGGTGCGGTTCTCGTCGCTCATGCCTTTCTCCTTCTGACGTACCAAGGCGGTGGGGTCTCCGCCGTTCGGGTCTTCCCGTGTTCCGTGTCGAGATGCGGCAGCTCCGAGAGAACGGACCGCATGGTGCTGCGCGCTCGCGAAAGCCTCGCCTTCGAGGTGCCCTCCGCTATCGACAGCATCTCGGCGATCTCACGGTGGGTGTAGCCATCGACGTCGTGCAGCAACAGCACGGTCCGGTGGCTCGGCTCGAGCTGAGCCAGCGCGCGGGTCAGGCTGAGGCGCTCGACGTCTCGGCGCCGCGCTGGCGCCGGCCGCTCGACTCCGGTGTCGCTCTGCACGTGCTTCTGCTGCGTGCGGCGCCGGCGGAGGGCGTCACGGCCCACGTTCGCCGCGATCCGGAAGGCCCAGGCGTGGAGTGGTCCGTCGTGGTTGAACTGGCGTCTCGCCTGGTGCATCCGGAGGAACGCGTCGTGCGTCAGGTCCGACGCCTGCTCCGCATCGCGCACCATGCGGTGCAGCATGCGAAACACCCGCTCGCCGATGTCGTCGTAGAGCTCCTCCCAGTCCACGGACGACCCGCGCTCCAGGTCCTGGCTGCACGACGGCGCTTCGCGGTGATCGGTCATCTCACTACGCCATGACGCAGCACCCCCACGAAGGGTTGCGGCGTGTGCTCGAGAAGCAGCCGATTCTTCGGCCGCCCGGCCGGCGCTCGTCCGCTTGGCACGCCAGGGTCGAGGCCCCTACGCCACGCGCGCGTGGGCAAAAGGCGCGGGACGCCGTGGTAATTTGGGCTCCCCGATGACTCTCGAGAGTGGAGGTGGAACATGGTCGATCGAAGCGTGAAGCGTTCTCCGCAGATCCTCCGGACGGGGTCTGCGGTCGTCGCCCTGGCGATCTGCAGCACACTCCCGTCGGCGGCTGCCGAAGACCGGGACATCCCGCGCCGCCACGACGGCCGCCCCGATCTCTCGGGCACGTACGACGTCAAGACCCTGACGCCGCGCGTCCGGCCGGAGCACCTGGGCGACCGCCTCGAGCTCACCCAGGAGGAGGCCGCCGCGATCGAGGCGCACTGGGCGGAGAACCTGGGCAGCGACAACGAGCCGAGCGATCCCAACCGCGAGGCGCCGCCCAAGGGAGGCACGGGCATCTACGCGCCCGAGTTCGCCGGAGGTGCCGGTGGAGTGGGGGGCTACAACGCCTTCTTCGTCGACATCGGCGAGACGGCGTTCCAGATCGATGGCAAGTACAGAACATCGATCCTGATCGACCCTCCCAACGGCCGGTACCCCGAGCGCTCGCCTCTCGGCAAGAGGCAGGCGGCGCAGCGCGCAGCGTTTTTTCATGCGAACACCGGGACCGCGTGGTGGATCGAAGAGGGCCTCGAGGTTGGCCCTTACGACGACATGGAGCTTCGGCCAGCCGCCGAGCGCTGCACGGCGGTCTCGAAACCGCCCGTTCTGCCGGGGATGTACATCAACCTCAAGACGATCGTGCAGACCGACGATGCGCTGATGATCAACATCGAGTTCATGCACGAGACCCGCGTCATTCCGATTCGCGATGCGCGCCCGGCCACGCGTCCCGCGGGTGAGCCGACCTCCCTCACCGGCAACTCGATCGGCTGGTGGGAGGGCGACACGCTGGTCGTCGAGACCACCGGCTTCACGCCGAAGCCCGGAACGTCCACGGACACGGTCGTCACGGAGCGCTTTCGCGTCGCCGATGCCGACACCCTGATCTACAAGTTCACGGTGGACGATCCGGCGTTCGTCAGCCCCTACAGCGGCGAGTATCCCTGGCCGCGCACGCCGCACAAGATCTACGAGTACGCGTGCCACGAGGGCAACTACGCCATGGGCAACATCATGCGAGGCGCGAGGGTCCTCGAGGAAGAGCTGGCCGAGAAGGACTGACCCGCGCAAGCTCTCGCCATCCGTTTGACACGGCTTGGCGAACCGATCATCGTTCCCGCCCACCGCTGACCTCACGAGGCATCGCATGGCGAACCTGATCGTCTACTACGCGCACCCCGGCCACCGGCATTCGCACGCCAACCGGGCGCTCGTGCGCGAGGCGCGGGACGTCGAGGGAATCACCTTCGTCGACCTCTACGGCGAGTACCCGCGCTTCGACATCGACGTCGACCGCGAGCAGCAGCGTCTGCTCGACCACGACGTCATCCTCTTCCAGTTCCCGATGTTCTGGTACTCGACGCCGTCGCTGCTCAAGGAGTGGCAGGACCTCGTGCTGGAGCTCGGGTTCGCCTACGGTGCCGGGGGCGACAAGCTGGCCGGCAAGTGCGTGATGCTCGCCGTCACGGCGGCAGGCGACCGCCAGGCGTACACCGAGGAGGGTTACCAGCACTACCCGATCCGCACGTTCCTCACGCCGCTCGAGCGGACCGCGCGCCTCTGCCACATGGAGTTTGCGGCGCCGTATGTCCTGTACGGCGCCCTGCGCGCGGTCTCCGACGGCCGGCTCGACGCCCACGCCGCCGGCTACCGCAAGCTGCTGGAGGCGATCCGCGACGACCGCTACGACTGGGGGAAGGGTGTGCACGGCGAGGTGGTCGACCGCAAGCACCTTCCGATCATGACGGAGTCTGGCATCCCGGAGGAGGCGGACCATGGGTGACTTCCTGCTCCTCGCCTTCGTCTTCCTCGCGGCGGGTGTGGTGGCCGTGCCGATCGCCTCGCGCCTCGGGCTCGGGTCGGTGCTCGGCTACCTGATCGCCGGCATCGTCATCAAGCCGCTGCTCGACCGGCTGCACGTCGACGTGGTGAGCATTCAGCACTTCGCCGAGTTTGGCGTGGTGATGATGCTCTTCCTCGTGGGGCTCGAGCTCGAGCCGCGCATGTTGTGGACCATGCGCAACAAGCTCCTCGGCCTCGGTGGCCTGCAGGTCGGGGTGACGGGCGCGTTGGTGACCGCGATCGCGTTCGCGATGGGGCAGCCGCTCTCGGTGTCCCTCGCGGTGGGCATGGTGCTCGCCTTGTCTTCGACGGCGATCGTGCTGCAGACCCTCAACGAGAAGGGGCTCATGAAGAGCGACGGCGGCCAGTCGAGCTTTTCGGTGCTCCTGTTTCAGGACATCGCGGTCATTCCGATGCTGGCGCTGTTGCCGCTGCTCGCCGTGCCGGAGCTGGTGGAGGCGCTGGCCCACGGAGCAGAGGCGGCCGACGACCACGGCGGTGGCCCGGGTTTCGTGGAGCAGCTCCCCGGTTGGCAGCGGGGCCTGGTGACGATCGGCGCGATCGCAGTCGTCGTGGTCGGGGGCAGCCTGCTCACGCGGCCGATCTTTCGCTTCATCGCGATCGCGCGGCTGCGGGAGCTTTTCGTCGCTCTGGCTCTCCTCATCGTGATCGGCATCGCGCTGCTCATGACCGCCGTGGGCCTGTCTCCGGCGCTCGGCACCTTTCTGGCCGGTGTCGTTCTCGCCAACAGCGAGTACCGACACGAGCTCGAGAGCAACATCGACCCGTTCAAAGGCCTGCTGCTGGGTCTGTTCTTCATCACGGTCGGGGCGTCGATCAACTTCGATCTGCTGTTTGCGCAGTTCTCCGAGATCGTCACGATCACGTTGGGCCTCATGGTGCTCAAGGCGCTGGTGCTGCTGGCCCTCGCCGTGGCCTTTGGTGTGAAGGGAGCCGACCGGTGGCTGGTGACGCTCGGGCTCGCGCAGGCGGGCGAGTTCGGCTTCGTGCTGCTCGCGTTCACGGTGGCCAACGGCGTCATTCCGGAGCCGCTCTCGGAGCAGCTGCTTCTGGTGGTTGCACTCAGCATGCTGCTCACGCCCGTCCTGTTCATCGTGTACGACAAGAACGTCGTGCCCCGGTTCGCGAACCGGATGGCGGCAGAGCCCGACGAGATCGACACCGAGGCGCCCATCATCATCGCCGGGGTCGGCCGCTTCGGCGGCATCATCAACCGCGTGCTCCTCGCAGCCGGACACAAGACCGTGGTGCTCGACCACCACTCCGAGCACCTGGAGCGCATGCGCACCTTCGGCATCAAGGCCTTCTTCGGTGATGCGTCACGCCCCGACCTGCTCCACGCCGCTGGGATCGAGGAGGCGAAGATGCTCATCATCGCCATCGACGACCGCGAGCAGGCCAACGAGATGGTGCGCCACGTCCTCGAGAACCACCCGCACGTGCACATCATCGCGCGTGCTATCGACCGGCATCACGTGTACGAGCTCTGGGGTGCAGGCTGCCGCGACATCATTCGCGAGAACTTCGACAGCGCGGTGCGTGCCGCGCGGTCCGCCCTCGAGGTGTTGGGCGTGCACCCCTACGACGCCGAGCGCCAGACGCGGGGCTACGTCGAGAACGACAAGAAGGTGCTGCGCGAGCTGGCCGACCTCTACGACCCGAACATCCCGGCCCACGAGAACGAGGCGTACGTCGCGAAGACGAAGGAGCTTCTCGCCAGCCACGAAGCGGCGCTGCGCGGCAGCGACGCGATCTTCGGCGACCGCACCGATCGGGCCTGGCTGCCGCCGTCGAAGGACGACGTGGACACGGTCACGGAAGCGCATGCGGAGGAGCCGAGCTGAGTCGGTAGCATGTTCACGTCTTTCCCCGGGTTCGCCCCGCCCATCGGTACTCCGAACGCCCCTCGAAGCAGGAGGTCCCATGCACGTTCGACGCGCGCCCAACTTCACCCTGGCAGCGGTCGCCATCCTCTGTGGAGCCGCACCGGTTTTGTCTCAGAGCTTCGAGCCGGAGCGGACCGCAGACGGCAAGCCCGACCTCAACGGCATCTGGCAGGCCGTGGGCTCAGCGCACTGGGATCTCGAAGGTCACGCGGCCCGGAAGGGCCCCATCGACGCGATGGGTGCATTTGGCGCCATCCCCGCAGGTCTCGGCGTGGTGGTTGGAGGAGAGATCCCCTACCAGGACTGGGCTGCACGAAAGAAGGCGGAGAACCAGGCTCGTTGGCTCGAGCTCGACCCGGCGGTGAAGTGCTACGCGCCGGGAATCCCGCGCGCCACCTACATGCCGTTCCCGTTTCAGATCGTGCAGACGCCGACCAACATCCTGATGGCCTACGAGTTCACGGGAGCGTCGCGCAACGTCTATCTGAATCGCCCCGACTTCGAAGGCCCCGTGCCCATGTGGATGGGGCACTCGATCGGCCGGTGGGAAGGCAATACGCTCGTGGTGGAGGTCACGAGCCACATGCCCGACACCTGGTTCGACAGCTCGGGCAACTTCCACGGCGAGAACCTGAAGGTGACGGAGCGCTACACACCGGTGAGCCCCTACCATCTTCTGTACGAGGCCGTGGTCGAAGACCCGGAGGTGTTCACCCGTCCGTGGACGATCCGCATGCCGCTCTACCGGCGTATGGAGGAGAACGCCCAGTTGCTCGAGTTCAAGTGCGTCGAGTTCGTCGAGGAGATGATGTACGGGCACCTGCGCAAGGGCGCCGCGCCCAAGGAACAGCCCTAGGGGGCTTTTTCAGCAGCCCCCTAGTCGTCACCTGAGCTGGTCGCGGCCTGGCTCTCCTCGAACCGCGCTCCGCGCAGGGTGCCCACGATCGAGTGATTCCCTTCGTGGCAGGCGTACTCGAAGATGGGATCGTCGCTCTTCTCGAGGGGAATGCGCGCCGTCCAGGGCCGCACCCAGGTGGTGGGGTCGGTGACGGTCACTTCGTAGGTGAGCGTGCCTTCCGCCGTGCGCGTGTAGCGCTCGATCAGGTGGAGGCCCTCGTTCGAGCCGCGGAACTGGCTTTTCTCCGAGAAGTTCCTGGTCTCGACCACGAGAGTGTCACCTTCCCACCGGCCGCGCGCGTCGCCGTTCCAGAGACGGATGCCGTCCTCGAGATGTGGCCGACCGTCGAGAGGGATGATGCGTGCCGGGCCGCGCTCGTCGACGATCGCCACGGTGTCCTCGGTCTGGTAGATCTGCTGATAGCTGTTGTAGCCCGACCCGACCTTCGGCAGACCGAAGTTGATGCACCGCAGGCCGTAGGGGAGGTTCTCCGGGCCGTCGGCGAAGTGCTCCCGGTCGTAGGCGGCCTTCTCGGCGATCCGCTTCTTCGCCTCGGGGGTCAGATCCGGAATGCGGCCGTTCGGAGGGTCGACGACGACAGACGTGCGTTTGTCGAACGTACGCTCCACCAGCCAGAACGAGTTGTAGTTGCCGGTGTCCTGGTCGAAGCCGCGGAAGTTGGGATCGGCCAGGACCTTCTGGATCAGGTAGTCGCCGAGCAGGTTGCCGGCTTGCTCGTCGTCGCGCAGCTCGGCGGCCCTCTTGTTGAGGGCAGCAACCTCTTCGTCGGTGAGCTCGGCTTTGTCACCGAAGGCCTTGGGTCTCTCGAACGGGGTCGCGCTGTTGTTGGCCCAGACGCCTTCGATGACGGGGTGGCCATAGGAGGTGCGCGGCACCTGCCACGCGTCATCGGTCGACTCCGAGGCCAGGATGGGCGCCGAAACGGTCAGCGGCAGCGAAGCGAGGAGCAGGATTCCGAGCGGGTACACCTTGTTCATCGAGGTCTCCGAGTGGCTCCTGGAATGGGTTGGGGAGTCTAGGAGTGTAGCAACGCGGCTTGGTGCGAAGACCGCGGTGGAGCGGAGGCAGCGGTGCTCGCTCGCCGCTCGAGGCGATTGGGTCGGCAGGAGGCAATCGAGCTCCTCGAACCAGTTCTGCACGACATGAAGGCGATTCGGAACGTGCTCCGGGTCGCGCTCGATCACGAGGAAGCGCTTGCCCTCGGGGACGCGGCGACCGTCCTCGAGACCGCCCGATCCGTGCGCGGTAGGCTCGACCGCGGATGCCCTATCGCGTCACAGTCGAAGAACGCTCCGCCAAGAGGCTCGCCGAGAAGAAGCTCGACGCCATCGCGAACGACTTCGCGTCCACCGGCTACGCGGTGGTGGCGGGTCTCATACCTGCCGCGACGTGCGAGCTGCTCATGGCCTCCATCTTGGAGGACGCCGAGCGCGTCCGCGCGCGGGGGCAGCTCACGCCGCACGAGGAGCGTACCGGGCGAGGCCACCTGCAGCTCGGTCTGAGGCGCTACGCCCCGTACGTGCAGCCGGACCTGGTCGCGAACCCGCTCATCGAGAGCGTGGTCGCGCGCATCCTCGGCCCCGGCGCGTGGCTCGGCTTCTACAGCGGCAACGTCAACCTCCCGGGCAGCACGCACCAGCCGCTGCACGCGGATCGGCCCTACTCGTGGAAGACCGCAGAGGAGGCCCGCGCCGACGGTCAGAGCTGGCCGCCGCCGGCAACCACCGTCTCCTGCTCGGTGGCGCTCACCGAGATCACACTGGAGAACGGTGCAACCGAGATCTACCCGGGCAGTCAGCGCGAGACGGCCGCGGCGGAGTGGCAGCCAGGGGAGAGGCCTGCCGACCATCCGGAGCTCGTGGAGCAGTGGGGGCCGCCCCTGCGCATGGAGATTCCTGCGGGAGGCATCTGCTTTCGCGACCCGCGCATGTGGCACCGCGGCGTTCCCAATCCGTCCGATCAGCCGCGGCCGATGATGGCGTTGACGTACCACGCGGCGCGGTGCCTCCACTGGCGCGGGAGGCTTCTGCGGGACCTGCCTCCGGAAGACCTCGACGCGTGTGCGGCGGACCCGACGCTCCGGGTGATGGACAGCGGGGAGCTGGGAGACGGTCGGCTCGTCTTCGACGCGAGTGCAAGCGCGGCTTTCGCCGAGAGCGAGAGCCTGCACGGGGTGCGTCGCAACGCGCGCTTCGTCGACGCTCCGCTGCGGGTCAACCACTTCCTCGACCCGCATCTCCCGGGCGGTGCGCGCGTGGTGGACGGTGGAGATGTGGCACCGGCCTGAGGCGAGCGGCCGCTTCTAGCGTGACATTCCGTGCTCCGCGACGATCCCGTCGACGGCAGCGTCCAGCTCCATCTCCGGCTGGTAGCCGTTGCGGAGACGTGCCTTGACGATCTCGGACGCGCGCGCGAGGCTCTCTCGTAGGGAGAGCTCACACACCCAGGGCCCGATGACACGACGCAGCGCACTGTTGTCGAACTGCATCGGGTGCGACTTGTCTCCCAGGAGTGAGCCCTCCAACGCAGGCTCGTACTGAACCAGCGTGGTGGACGGAACGTGGCACACCTCGGGCTCGTGCCCCAGCACGTCTCCCACCGTGTCGAGGATCGTGTTCCACGGCTGGGCTTCGTCGCTCGTGATGTGAAAGGTGCGCCCGAGCGCCGTGGCGTTGCCGAGAAGGGGCACGAAGCCGCGGGCGAAGTCGTCCGAGTGCGTGACGGTCCACAGCGATGTGCCGTCGTCGTGCATGAGGACCGGCTTTCCTCGAAGGATGCGCCACGCGAGATGATCCCCGTCGAGAACCGAGCTGGGAAAGCGCGTGCGGAAGGTATGGCTCGGCCGCACGATGGTCGCGCCGATCTGGCTCGTTTCGACGGCCTCTCGAAGGAGCGACTCGCAGGCGGCCTTGCGTCGGCTGTACTCCCAGTGTGGGTTCTCGAGAGGCATGTCTTCGGTGACGAGAGTGCCGGGCGGCGGCTTCCGGTAGGCCGACGCACTGGAGATGAAGACGTACTGACCGCAGTGCCCGGAGAAGAGGTCGAGGTCGCGCTGGACATCGGTGGTTTCGTACGCCAGGAACTGGCACACCGCGTCGAAGCCGCGCTGCGCCAGCTGGCGGTAGGCCACCTCGTCGCGCACGTCTCCCGCGACGTGCTCCACCGCAGCGGGAACGGCCTCGCTGCTGCGCCCGCGGTTGAACACCGTGACCTCGTGCCCGAGGTCGAGGCTGCGCTCGACACAGGCGTGGGAGATCTCGCCCGTGCCGCCGATGTACAGGACCTTCATGGCTCGAGGCGGCGCTAGGGCGTGAACGTCACGACGTGGTGGAACTCGACCGACACGGGACGTGCACGCTCGTCCAGCACCGGCTGAAAACGGGTCTCGCGGACCGCCTGGAGGGCGGCGTCGGAAAGACCAAGAGGGAGGCCCTTGAGGACCTCCGCCTCGATCACCCGTCCCCCGGCGTCCGTCACCACCCGCAGAACGACGTCGCCCCGGATCCGAGCTGTCCGCGCGAGCTCCGGAAACTCCGCCACGACGAGCCGCGTCGGCCGCGGCTGGTTGCCCTTGCGGACGAAGCGCGGGGGTTCGGTGAAGGGGACCCGGAGGTGAATGAGAGCGGGCACCTCCTTTCCATCCGCCACGACGGGCTCGAAGACCCACTTCTCGACCGCGTCTCGTGCCATCGAGCTCAGGCCGAGGGGGAGGCCCTTCAGGACCCGTGTCCCGGCCACCGTGCCGCGCTTGGTGAGGTGCGTCTCGAGGATCACGATGCCGTCGATCCTGGCCTCCAGAGCCAGCGGTGTCAGTCGCGGGAGCCGGAACGAGATGGGTGTGGGCTGCTCGTGCTCGGTGAGGAACACGGGTGGCGGAGTCGGCTGGGCGGGCAGCGTCGCCCAGGAGAGCAGCAAGGCCAGGAGCGGGTTCACGTACAGCGTCCTCCTTCGGGGAGAGGCTACCGCAGCGGCGCTTGTGGCGCTTCGCCTGCGGGAGTGGGGTCGCGCTGCCTGCCGCTCCGGGCCGGCGCTACTCGGCCCGCAGAGCGGTGACCGGGCTGGCGCGACAGGCGCGCACCGCCGGAACCAGCGTCGCGGTCATGGCAACGAGCAGGAACACCGCGGGCACCAGCAGGAAGGCCAGCGGGTCGAAGCCGCCCACTCCGGTGAGCAGGCCCTGGAGCGCGCGCTGGGCGACCAACGAGAGGACGAGGCCAACGGCGGCTCCCACGGCGACGAGGCGCATGCCTCCCCGCATGAGCAGGCGCACCAGCCCTCCCGGGTCGGCGCCGAGCGAAGTGCGGATCGCCACCTCGCGAGAACGCTGTGCCACCGAATAGCTGACGACGCCGTAGAGGCCGATGGAGGCGAGCAGCATGGCGAGCCCCGCGAAGACTCCCATGAACCATGCCGAGGCCTGGCGCGGGAAAAGGAGCGTGCCGAGGTGTCTCTCCATGGTCTTGCTCTCGAACACGCGCAGGTCGGGGTCGAGCTCACGCGCGGTGCGCAGCATCGCCATGCTCAGCTCCCGTGAAGAACCTTCCGTCGTGGCCAGCAGATTCATGCCGCCAGAGAAGTCCTGCGCAAACGGTACGTACACCATGGGCCGTGGGGGCTCTCCCAGTGTGCGCACCTTCGTGGTGCGGGCGACGCCAACGATCTCGTACGCGCCACTGCCGTTCGCCCGAGTCCCCCGCAGCTGCTCGCCGATGGCAGACCGGCCGGGGAAGAGCACGTCGACGAGCGCCTGGTTGACGATGGCGACGGGTGTGCTGGCGGCATCGTCCAGGTCGGTGAACTCGCGCCCCTCGACCATCGGGATGCCGGCCACCTGGAAGAAGCCCGGGTCGGCCCGCGCGAAATCGAAGCTCCAGGAGTCGCGGCCCGGAGGAGGCTGGACGCCGTCTGCGTTGACCGAGATTCCCTGCTGGTTCAGGAGGTTGAGCGGCATGTTGTCGATGGCGCCCACGCGCTGCACCCCGGGCAGAGCCGCAACCCGGTCTCGGAGCTCTTCCTGGAACCGTCGTGCTTCGTCTGGTGTGTAGCGCGCGGAGGACGTGACGTAGTTGAGGATCGCCGTGGGCTGTGCTCCGAAGCCGGGGTCGGTGCCTTGCGCAGCCCACATGCTGCGCACGAAGAGCCCGGCAACCACCAGCAGCAGGGTCGATACGGCAACCTGGCTGGCAACCAGGAGCTTGCGGAGCGTGATGCGTTTGCCGGGGGCGGCGACGTCGTCGCCTTTGAGTGCAGGCGCCAGCTTGGGCCGGGTCGACTGGAGGGCGGGTGCCAGGCCGAAGAGGAGCCCGGCGCCGAGAGAGGCCAGCAGGCTGAACGACAGCACCCGCACATCGAGCGAAAAGTCGAACGTGAGGGGGAGCGGCAGAGGCAGGTCGGCGCGCAGGAGCCAACCGAGGAGCGCCACGGCCAACGCCACGCCGCAGACGCCGCCGACGGCGGCCAGGAGCAGCGTTTCGGTGAGGAGCTGCGCGATCAGGCGGCGACGCGGAGCCCCGAGCGCCAGGCGCATGGCCACCTCCTTGCGCCGGTCGGTGGCCTTGGCCAGGAGGAAGCTCGCGAGATTGGCGCAGGCGATCAGGAGGATGAGCCCGACCACGGCGAGCAGCAGGCCCGCGGCGGGCACCACGAAGCGATCGAACGCAGGGTTGATCAGCACGTCGCGCGTCGGAATCGCGAAGAGGCGCATGTCGCCTTGCCAGCTCGGCTCGCGCTCGAGCAGCGTGCTCGACATGGCGCCGAGGAGGCGTTCCGCGTCTTCGGCGCTGCGGCCAGGTGCAAGCCGCGCCTTGGGGAAGATCCAGTGGGAGCCACGCTGCTCGAGACGGCCGTCCCGCGATGGGCCACCGAACTCGTTCAGTGCGCCGTCCAGCACGATGGGCGCGTACAGCGACGGACGCAGGCCCGTGAGGTTGCCGGTGTGGCGCTCGCTGACGATGCCGACGATCGTGTAGGGAGAGCCCCCGATGCGCAGGGTCTGGCCGATGACGCCCGGATCGCCCCCGAGCTCCCGCTCCCAGTAGATGTGATCGAGCACCACGACCGCGTTGCGCTCTTCCTCGTCGCGCGCGGTGAGGGGGCGGCCGTGCGCCACCTCCACGCCGAGCAGGTCGAAGTAGTTGCCCGTCACCAGCTCCGCGGGCATCACGGAGACGCCCTCTTTGCCGTCGACCTGGAGGATTCCGTAGCCCGACCCGGCGACACCCGCGAAGACGTCGCCCGTTTCACGCTGCAGGTCGAGGAGGTCGGGATAGGAGACGGGGCCGTGCTCGAAGCCCTCGAGCGAGAGGTAGACCTCCACGAGCTCCTCGGGCGCGCGCAGCTGCGAGCCGCGCAGCAGGAGTCCGTTGATCACGCTGAAAATGGCGGTGTTCGCGCCGATGCCCAGCGCCAACGAGACGATGGCGATCCCGGTGAATCCGGGGCTCTTGCGTGCCCTGCGGAGGGCCACCACGAGATCTTGGCGGAGCTTCGTCATGAGGAGTTCCTCTCCGAACCGGTCATGTGGGCGCGACGGTGCTAACGAGAGTACGTTCGGCCGGAGGCCGTGTTTCCGGGCGTGGACGGAGGGAGGGACGAGCGGCAGGCCCCCCGCCCGGGTTTTCGGGCGTCAACCGTCGCCTTGCTAGGGTGAAATTGGTCTGATCCCGCTGCGGGACGACCCCGTGAGAGGCGGCGAGAGCCGGGAGTCGAGGGTGACCCAGGAGACGAGACACATGTCCACGATTCGAGATCGACGGTGGCTGGAGGCCTCGACTGCGCTGTGCGTGTTGCTGCTCACCGCCGGATGCGATGGCGCGAGTGAGGCGGGGTCCACGTCGTTCGACGAGCCCGTCTCGTCTGCCGAGGTGGTGGCGGAGACCTCCTTCGGGCCGGTGCGCGGCGCGGTGGAGGACGGCATCTTGGTGTTCAAGGGCATCTCCTACGGCGCCGATACCGCCACGACTCGCTTCGCTGCGCCACAACATCCCGAGCCTTGGACCGAGGTCCGAGAGACCACGAGCTTCGGCGCCTCATGCCCGCAGACGCCCACCGGCAACCCGGGCGGCCTCTTCAGCTCCTGGCGCCCCGAGCCCACACCGCCGCTCGACGAAGACTGCCTCCACCTCAACGTGTGGACTCCCGCGCTGGGTGACGGAGGTGCCCGGCCGGTGATGGTGTGGTTCCACGGGGGCGGCTTCTCGTCCGGCAACGGTGCATCACGCGCCTACGACGGCGTACGGTTGGCCCGCCGCGGCGACGTGGTGGTGGTCACCGTCAACCATCGGCTCAACGTCTTCGGCTATCTGGCCCTCGCACACTACGGCGAGGGCTTCGAAGACTCTTCGGTTGCCGGCGTGCTCGACATGGTGCAGGCGCTCGAGTGGGTGCAGGCCAATATCGAGCGTTTCGGCGGCGATCCCGAAACGGTGATGATCTTCGGCGAGTCGGGTGGCGGCTCGAAGGTGGCCACACTGATGGCGACGGAGCGCGCCCGCGGTCTCTTCCATCGCGCGGTGGCGCAGTCGGGCGCCTTCGTGCGGTTTCCGGGGCGCGACCGCTCCAGGGAGCTGGCCGATCAGGTGGTCGAGAAGCTGGGCCTCACCGCCGACACGATCCAGGAGATCAAGACCCTGCCCGTGGCGACGATCCAGGAAGCTGCGCGCGGCACCGGCGCCGGATCGGCCCCGAGCCTCGACGGGCGCGTGCTCACGCACCACCCCTTCGACCCGGAGGCGGCGCCCGCAGGCCGTGACGTGCCCCTCATGTTGGGCACCAACCGCACCGAAAACTCGCTCTTCGCCGGCTCCAGGAGCCCCGAGACCCTCGAGCTGACCTGGGAGGGACTCCACGAGGCGCTGAAGAGTGCCTACCCGGACGAGGACATCGAGGCGATCGTGGCCGGCTACCGCGAGCTCGAGCCGGAGGCCGAGCCCAGCGACATCTTTCTCGAGGCGACCACCGATGCCCGCTACCTGCGCGGCCACGTGATCCAGGCCGAGCGCAAGGTCCAGCAGGGTGGTGCGCCGACCTACCTCTATCTGTTCGACTGGGACACGCCGGTCGACGGCGGCAGGTGGCGCTCGCCTCATGCGCTCGAGATCGGCTTCGTCTTCGACAACGTCGCCTACTCCGAGAGCATGTCGGGCGTGGGAGAGGAGCAGCAGCGTGTGGCAGACGTCATGTCGGACACCTGGATCGCCTTCGCCCGCAACGGCAGACCCGACAACCCGAGCATTCCCGAGTGGCCGCCGTACGACCTCGACGTGCGCCCGGTCATGGTGCTCGGCCTCGAGCCCGAGCTGGTGCACGACGCCCGCGCGGCGCAGCGAGCGCTGCTCGACGACAGCGCGTCGTACCTCGCTCGCTACGAGCGCTGACGGCCGCCGCCGAGCGCGG
Source organism: Candidatus Multivoraceae bacterium (assembly GCA_965223385.1). Taxonomy (GTDB): domain Bacteria; phylum Acidobacteriota; class Thermoanaerobaculia; order Multivoradales; family Multivoraceae; genus JBCCLJ01. Next base: position 1,088,527 of record CBDCWR010000006.1, read on the forward strand.
GGCGTCAACATCGCCGCAGGCTGGCGCTCGTCGGTTGCAGCGTCGCGCCCGCCGTCAGCCCCGCATGCGGTCGGTGGACCCCCGCCGCAAGGGGATGGAACGGACGTCCGGCTCGGGCCTTCTATCCTCGAGGAGACCCAGACATGAACCTTCTGAAGATCGCCTTCCGTTCCCTGTGCTCGACGCCCGGCCCGACGCTCGTCGTGCTCGCCACGCTGGCTCTCGCCCTGGGAGCGAACGCTGCGATCTTCAGCCTGGTGCAGGGCGTTCTCCTGCGCCCTCTCGGCTACGGAGACGACGAGCGCGTGGTGGTGCTCTGGGGGACGCACGACGGCGGCGAGGACCTCTTTCGCCTCTCGCCCGCCGACTACCGCGACCTGCGGGACGGGGTGGATGCGTTCGGCGGCGACGCGGCGATCTACCGCTCGATCGGATCGACCCTGACCTCGGAGGCTCCCGCGACCCGTGTCGGAACGATGGCCGTCACGGCGCGCCTCTTTCAGGTACTCGACGCGCAGCCCGCCGTCGGACGGCTCTTCGAGGACGCGGATGGCGAGCCTGGCGCTGCGAACAGACTGGTTCTGACGCACGCCTCCTGGACCCGTCGCTTCGGCGCCGACCCCGACCTCGTCGGCAGCACCATCGAGCTGGACGACCAGCCCTACACGGTGGTGGGTGTCACCGCTCCCGAGTTTCAGTTCCCCCCGGGAGCGAGCGAAATGGAGATGTACTTCCCCATGCGGTTGAACGACCAGATCCTGCTCGATCGGGACCACCGCATGTTCGACGGCATCGCCCGCGTCACAGATGGCTGGAGCCTGGCCGCGGCGCAGGCGGAGCTCGACTCCATGGGCAAGCGGCTCGCCGCCGAGTTCCCGCGCACCAACGAGGGCTGGGGCCTTCGGGCAACCCCGATTCGTACCGAAGTGCTGGGTGACCTGGCCCCCACATTGTGGGTGCTTTCGGGAGCCGCTCTGCTGGTGCTGATCATCGCGTGCGCCAACATCAACAACGTGCTGCTGGCGCGCTCGACTGCAGCGGAGAGAGAGTTTGCGGTGCGGGCCGCGCTCGGCGCCGGGCGCCGTCAGCTGCTGCTGCGCTCGCTGACGGAGAGTGGGCTTCTCGGAGGAGCGGGCTGGTTGCTCGGGGTGCTCGTGGCGCTCGTGGGCGTCACCCTCCTGCGCGCCTTTCTGCCGCAGGACATCCCTCGCGCCGACAGCCTCGGCGTCGAAGGGCCGGTGCTCGCCTTCGCCGCGCTGCTGTCGCTCGCTGCGACCGCCCTCTTTGGCTCGCTGCCGGCGCTGCGCAGCATGGCTCCCGACCTGATCGCGGGCCTCAAGCCGTCCGGGGCGTCGGTTTCGTCCGACGGTCGTGGCCGGCGAGTGCGCGAGGCCATGGTCGTCGTGGAGGTGGCGCTGGCGATCGTGCTGCTGGTGGGGGCTGGCCTGCTGGTGCGCAGCTTCCAGCGTCTCGGAGACGTTCAGCCCGGATTCCGCGCACAGGGTGTCTCCTCGATGTCGGTCAAGCTTCCCAACACGCGCTACGGCAGAGCCGAGTGGCCGCGGGTGTTCGATCGTCTGGTGGAGCGTGCTGCGCTGATTCCGGGCGTCGACGCGGCGGGAGCCGTGTCCGACCTGCCCATGTCCAGTGTCGGGCTCGACTTCGAGATGGAATTCGCGGTGCCCGACCTGGAGGCTCCGCCCGCGGTCACGCCGAATGCCGACTTCAGGCTCGTTGTCCCGGGCTACTTCGAGGCCATGGACATGAAGCTCGCTGCCGGGAGCACGTTCGGTCGCCTCGAGCCGGGGCGCCGCAGGAACATTGCCGTGGTCAACCAGGCGCTCGTCGATCGCGTCTTCGGCGACATCGACCCGATCGGTCGCACGATCCAGCCCGAGAGTGCGCCGGAGCTGCGTATCGTCGGCGTGGTCTCCGACGTCAAGCACAACGGCCTCCAGTCCAAGTACGAGTCCGAGGTCTACCTGCCGTTCGGCGATCCGATCGCCACCACCGAGATGCACCTGGTGGTGCACTCCGACCTCGGCTCCGACGCGATCTCGGCGTCGCTTCGGGAGGTGCTGCGCGAGGTCGATCCTCAGCTCGCGCCGGGGGAGATCGTCCTGCTCTCCGACCTACTCTGGGAGTCGGTCGCGAGGCCGCGCTTCAACATGGCACTGCTGCTCGGGCTGTCGCTCTGCGCGCTGGTGCTCGCCCTGGTCGGTGTGTACGGCGTCGTAGCGTTCGGAGTGTCGCTGCGGCGCGGAGAGATCGGTGTGCGCATGGCCCTGGGCGCAGACTCTCTCGACACTGTCGGCATGGTCGTCCGGCAGGCGGTGGCTGCGCTCGCGGCGGGCGCGGCGGCCGGCGTCGTGCTCTCGATCGCCGCGTCGCGTCTTCTCAGCGGGTTGCTCTTCGAGACCCGTGCCGTCGACCCGGCCACCTACGGAATCGTGGTCTTTGGTGCCCTCGCCGTTGGCATTCTGGCGGCGCTCGGCCCGGCTCGGCGCGCAGTGCGGATCGACCCGGTGGCGGCACTGCGCGGAGACTAGACACGGAGTACGGCTGGCGACGGCGTACGAAACTCCGCGGCCGACTGGGGCGTAGGTGCCTGGAAGGACCCCTTGATCTGGTTTCGCGCCTTGGCGCGAGGCCCGGGAGGAGCCCCAGATGCGACCGAAGAAGCCGCTGCCTCGACTGCTGGCGACAGCAGCTCTGATCGCAACGTTCGCGCTGAGCGCGGGCTGGCTCTGGGACCACCGTCCGATGCACTTCGAGGTCGACCCGGGAACGCCTGTGGGTGGCTGGCCCCACTATGGTGGAGACCTGGGGGGGACCCGCTCCTCGCCGTTGACTCAGATCGACAAGGAGAACGTCCGGCATCTGCGCGTCGCGTGGACCTACAACACGGGGGATGTTTGGCGAGGCGAGGGCGGCGCTACGGCGTTCGAGAACACCCCGATCGTGCTGGGCGACGCGCTCATCTTCTGCACCCCCTACAACCGGGTCGTCGCGCTCGATGCGGAGAGTGGGGAAGAACGCTGGGTCTTCGACCCCGAGATCGACCGCAGCGTCTCGTATGCCAATCAGTTCATCTGCCGCGGGGTCGAATGGTGGCAGGACTCCTCCCGGTCAGAGGGGCTCTGCTCGACGCGGATTCTCACCGCCACGAACGACTCCGACCTCTGGGCGCTCGATGCGGCGACCGGCACTCCATGCTCCGAGTTCGGCGAAGGCGGCGCCGTCGATCTCCTGGCGGGCGTGGGGGAGCTCCAGTGGCCGGGGGAGTACCAGTCGACGTCCGCACCGGTGGTCGTCGGCGACACGGTGGTCGTGGGCTCGGCGGTGGGTGACAACGCCCGGGTCGATGCACCAACCGGCGCCGTGCGCGGCTACGACGTGCGCAGTGGGGCGCTCCGCTGGGTCTGGGACGCGGCCTGGCCGCCACCGGACGGCGACGGAGAGGAGGCGCAGAGCTCGACGTCGAGGGAGATGGTGCCCGGCTCACCCAACGCATGGGCGCCGCTCTCGGCCGACGAAGAGCTTGGTCTCGTGTACGTGCCCACCGGCAACCCGGCCCCCGACTACTGGGCAGCTCATCGCAACGGCAGTGACCGTCACGGCAGCTCCGTGGTTGCTCTCGATGCGGCGACGGGGGCTCTGCGCTGGTCCTACCAGACGGTCCACGGCGATCTCTGGGACTTCGATGTGCCGGCACAGCCGACCCTCTTCGAGCTCGAGCGCGGCGGGCGCAGGGTTCCTGCCCTGGTGCAGGCGACGAAGATGGGCTTCCTCTTCGTGCTCGACCGTCGGACCGGGGAGCCGCTCTTCGAGGTGGAGGAGCGGCCGGTGCCCCAGACGGATGTGCCGGGAGAGGTGACGTCGCCGACACAGCCGTTCCCCGTCGAGATCGACTGGCTCGTGCCCACCGAGCTGTCGCCCGACGACGCCTGGGGCTTCACGCCGTTCGACCGCGGGCCTTGCCGGGATCGGCTGGCCGAGCTCCGGTTCGACGGCATGTACACGCCGCCGTCACTCGAAGGCACGCTGATGTACCCCGGCAACGCCGGGGGCAGCAACTGGGGCGGAGTTGCGGTGGACGAGCAGCGCGACCTGCTGGTTGCAAACACCCTCGACCTCGCCTGGGCGGTCACGCTCTTCGAGGAGGCGCGTCTCGACGAGATGCGCGCGGCCTACCCGGACGCCGAGTTCGCTGCGCAGCGCGGCACCCCCTACTTCCTCATGCGCGAGATGCTGGTCTCGCCGCTCGGTGTGCCGTGCAACCCTCCGCCCTGGGGGACCCTGGCGGCGCTTGATCTCACCACCGGCAAGCTCCGCTGGCAGGTGCCGCTCGGCACCATCCGCGACATCGTGCCGGGCCCGGTGCTCTGGAACCTCGGGGTGCCCAACCTCGGCGGCCCAGTCGTCACCGGAAGCGGCCTCGTGTTCATCGGCGCGGCGGCCGACAACTACCTGCGCGCGTTCGACATCGACACCGGCGAGGAGCTCTGGAAAGGACGGCTCCCCGCCGGTGGCCAAGCAACTCCGATGACCTACCGCCTCCGCCCGGACTCGAAGCAGTACGTCGTGATCGCCGCTGGCGGACACGCACGTGCAGGGACGACCCTCGGCGACGCGGTCGTCGCGTTTGCTCTCCCCTGAAGCTGCAGGGACCCCTGCGGGCCGGCGGGAGGTACAGTGCCGACTTCAATGCGCACGATCTTCTTCTACGGCCTCTTCATGGATCGGTCTCTGCTCACCGCGAAGGGACTCCAGCCGGAAGACCGCAGGGCAGCGGAGCTGCGGAACTACCGCTTTCACATCGGCGAGCGCGCGACGTTGGTGCCGGCGCCGGGGCGCCGGGTATTCGGCGTGGTGATGGGCCTCCAGCCGCAGGAGGTGGACGCGCTGTACGCCGATCCGAGCGTCCGGGAGTACCGGCGCGAGAGGGTGCAGGTGGAGCTGTTGGCGAGCCACGAGCTCCTCAAGGCTGACTGCTACGTCCTCCCTCGCGACCAGAGCCTCCAAGCTCGTCGACACCCTGGGTCTCGGTGCGGAGTATGTGCGCGAGATCGCGGCGTTCGCCGAGTCGTGCTAGAGGGACGGCTGCGCCCTCCCGGCCTCTCGTGCGGACGCGGCTCTCGGAAGGCTGAAGCCGGAGCTGCCGGGGCTCAGTAGGGCCAGGGCGCCTCAGGGTCGTAGTCGAGCACCTCGATCGTCGGGAGTGAGCCACGATCGATCGCCTCTCCGCGCAGATAGATCGCGTGGATTTGTCGCAGGTTGGAGACGTCGGCGAGCGGGTCGCCCGAGAGCACGAGCAGGTCGGCAGACTTGCCGGGCTCGAGGGTGCCGATCCGGTCTCCCATGCGGTACGCGCGGGCCCCGTTGATAGTTGCCGCCTCGAGAATGCGCGCCGGCTCCACTCCGAGGTCCTGGAGGGCCTCCATCCGGTCGAAGTGCGCACGGCCCAGGCGCCCCCAGACCACCGGTCCGAGCTCCGCCGCCTCGGGACCCTGATCGGTCGCGAGGGTGAACGGCACCCCCGCGTCGAGCCACGGCCGCACTCCCGCCGCCGCTTGCTCCAGCGTGGAGCCCGCCAGGCCGAGCTGGCGATGCGTGAGCACGCGGTGGAGGTAGAAGCCGGCCCCGGTCTCGCTCTCGGGGCTCCAGCTCTGCGTGATCTCCAGCTGCCGCTTCGACGGGATCGCCATGAGCCCCGAGTAGATCCCCTTCGACTTCACCTGTCCGATCATCCGGGTGATCGCGTCTCTCTGGCTCGGGGTGGCCCGTTGGTAGGGAACGCTCATCACGTTCGGGTGCTGAAGCAGGTCCGGGTCGAGCTCGATCGAAAGGCGGAGACTGTCCACGGAGAAGCTGTGCGTCTGAAGCGGCAGACCGGCATCTTCGACCACCTGCGCCATGGCCTGGAGCGCCTCGCGCGAGAAGATGAGCGGTTCCACCGGGCCGATGCCGTGCCCAGATACGGCAAGCTTCACGAAGTCGACGCCGCGGGCGACATAGCGCTCCATCGCCTTCGCGGTCTCCTCGGGCGTCATGGCGAGCAGCTCGGGGCCCATGCCCGACTCCCACAACGTATCGATGCGTGCGCGAATCGCAGGGTGCACCCAACCGCCGTAGCGGAGAGTCGGCCCTTCGATCGGCCACGAGCCCATGAAGTAGCTGCTGAACGGCCCGCCCAGACCGACGATGTTGCCGGCGATCAGGACACGGGCCCCGACCACCTCGCCGGAGCGGAGCCGCTGTCGGGCCTCGAGCAGAGGCTCGAGTGGACCCCAGGTATCGGCCATGGTGGTCATTCCATACTTGAGGCCGACCTGTGCCGACTGAAGAGCGATCTCCACGAGCCGGTCTTCGTACTTCACGAAAAACTCGGGCACCGTCATCAGGATGAGATGTACGTTGCTGTCGATCAGTCCGGGCGTGACCCAGCGTCCCGTCGTGTCCGTGCGCGTGCAGCCTTCGGGGATAGCCGTCGTCGCCGCGTCGCCGACTGCGGTGATCTCGCCAGCGCGCATCACCACCGTGCCAGGCGCAAGGACCTCGTGGCCCGTCATGGTGATGACGGTACCGCCGACCAGAGCGCGGCATTCCTGCGCGGCACCCGCAGGCCAGCTGGCGAGCGCGATCAGCGCAACTGTCGCGATCCCGCGGAGCCGCAGAAGACGATGTGCCTTCTGCGGGTGTCTTGCCTTCGCAGCCAACGGCCTACCAGTCGTAGCTGACCTGGAAGGTCACGGCCCGGGGACGGATCGTGGTCGCGCGCAGTACGTCGCTGCCCAGGGCACCCGGCGTCACAGCCAGCAGCGGCTGCTTGTCGGTCACGTTGTCGAGGCCGAGCCGCAGCTCCAACGGGCCGTAGAAGGTGCCAACGGACGCGTTCACCACGTCCTGCGCCGGGATCGGCACCATGCCAAAGGCCCGGTTGAAACCTTCGGTGGTGGTGCGGTCCTTGTGCCAGTAGTTGACCCGCGCGTAGCCCGCCCAGCTTTCGCTCAGTGAGAACGAGTAACCGAGGTCGAACGACCATGCGTTCTCCGGCGTGCGCCGGAGCTTGTCGCCCCTGGCGATGAGGGGCTCGCGCTCACTCTGGAAGATGAACGCGTCCCTGGTGAACTCGTTGTCGCTGTAGGTGTAAGAGAAGCCGGCGAACACTCCGTCGGCGATCAGATCCTGCGTGGAGAGCTCGACCTCGAAGCCGTCGGCCTCCAGGTCGGCGGCGTTCGCGGTGAACGCGAAGATCCCGAGCGTGTCGAAGACGACCGTCTGCACGTCTTCCCAGTCCATCGTGTAGGCAGCCAGGTTGAGAACGACTCGGTTTCGGGCCCACGTCGACTTGTAGCCGATCTCGTAGTTGATCAGGCGGTCGGGGTCGAACTTCAGGAACTCGAGCGAGCTGTTCCACGCTGGACCGACGAACGGGTTGAAGCCACCGACCCGAAAGCCCTCCGATCGCGTGGCGTAGAGGATGTCGTCGTCGCCCACCGAGCGGGTGACGAGGACCTTGTAGAACGAATCTTCGTCGCCCACAGCCCCGGTCTCCTGTCCGAAGCTCGTGCCGAGAAAGACCGTGTCCTGGTCGTTCGTCACCTCCCAGTCGAAGTACCGGCCACCCACGAGCAGCTCCCACTTGGTGCCGAGGGCCACGGAGACCTCGCCGAAGATCGCCTTCTCTTCGATGGTCTGGGGGCCGCCGATCGCGAACAGGAGCGCGTTGTCGCCGATCGCAGGAGCGCCGAGGCCGGCAATCTCGCGGGTCTCGACGAGGCTGTTCTGGTCGAAGTCGTCCCAGTAGAGGCCCGCGATCCAGGAGACGCGACCGCCACTCGTGGATGTGAGCCGCAGCTCGTGCGTCCAGCTCTCCTCTTCGCTGATGTTCAGGTCTTTCGCCAACGGCACGAAGCCGAAGGCGTTGACGAGGCCGTCCTCGAAGACTCGGTCGAGGTCGTAGAGCGACCCCGTGTAGTTCAGGGCCACCGGGCCGAGATTGGCGTCGAGGATGAAGTTGGTGAGCTGGAAGTCCTGATCGGCAGGGAGCCGGTCGAAGGGGAGGTCGATGCGGAGGTCGCCCAGGGCGGGCTCGAACGTGCTCGGGTAGTCGCTCTCGAGATCCGAGCGATGGTGGATGAACGTAAGGGCCACGGAATCGGACGCCTGGAAGAGCAGAGAGCCGCGGACGGCCGTCTCTTCGGCGTCGTTCACGCCGTCCGCTCCGGTGGCGACGTTGTCGACGTAGCCTGCATCGTCGAGAGTCTGCGCGGCGATGCGCAGGCCGAGGCGGTCCGTGAGGAGCGGAACGTTCACGTGGCCAGTCAGCCGGAAGCCCTCGGCAGCGCCGCTGGTCGAGATCAGCTCGCCCAGAACACGCCCGCCCAGAAGCGAGGAGCTCGGTCGGTTCGACGTGAACGAGATCAGGCCACCAACCGCCTGTGAGCCCCACAGGGTGCCCTGCGGTCCGCGCAGCACCGAGGCCTCGCCGACGTCGAACAACCGGTAGTTGTTGCCGTAGCGGGGGGCTCCGTCAAGGTACTGCCCCACGACCGAGACGGTGTTGTCCGCCACCGGGGAGAGCCCGCGCATCGAGGCGAGTGAAAAGCCGCGACCCGGCCCGCCGTTGTCCACGAAATTGGTTCCCGGCGACTGCACGATCATCTCGTCGAAGTCGACCGCGTTCAGTCGATCGAGTCGGTCCGCGTCGAAGGCGGTGATCGCGACGGGAATCTCCTGAGCCTTTACCTCACCACGCTTGGTCGCCGTCACGGTGACCGACTCGGCGAAGGTGGCGGTGTCTTCATCCGCTTCTTCCTCTTCGGACTGCTGGGACATAGCGGGGGATGCCACGAGGGTGGCGAGGCAGACAAGGCCGGGAAGCGCCCGGCGGTGAAAGATGCGGAGGATCGTCGGGCGGAACGGGCCGGCAGTATGCTCGATCATCGTGGTCTCCATGCAGATTTCGCTACTCTACTTTCGCCTCCTCTCCACGCTATGTGCAAGCGCCCGTCTTCGAGTCGCCGGCCTCGGACGCCCGGACGTGGCGAAGCCTGGACTGACGGCTTGCCAGCGACCGCGGGCCGCTAGGCGGTGCGATCCGGCGCTTACTGAGGCCGGTGCTACAGTCAAAGCGATGCAGGTTCGGCGCTTTGCGGCGCACTCAGATCCAGCTCCCGGAGGGTGGCCGCGACCGGTTTCGAAGGCAGTGCTCGCGGCGCGCTCCGCTCTCCTCTCCGTGCTGCTCGGCGCGCCGACGGCAGCTCAGGAGACACGTCTCCTCGACCCGGAGCTCACCGTCCACCTCGACGTCGAGAGTGGCTCCGAGGCCGGCAGCCGAGGCGCGCGAGAGACCGGGCGCATCGTGATCGAGCTGAACCAGGCCTTCGCTCCGCGTCATGTGGCGCAGTTCCAGCGTCTCGTGCGCAGCGGATTCTACGACGGCATGACGTTCTACCGTGTGATCGACGGCTTCGTGGCGCAGGGGGGTGACGGCAGCGACCTGAAAGGGGTGTTTCCCAACCCGAAGCTCGAGGCCGAGTTCGAGCGAGCCTGGTTGGACGAGCTGCCCTGGACCCCGGTGCAGCAGAACGACCTCTTTGCGCCCGAGACCGGCTTCGTTCGCGGGTTTGCGGTCGGCCGCGACCGGGCTGCGGGGCGATCCTGGCTCCTGCACTGCCCGGGCGTGGTCGCCATGACTCGCAACGAAGGTCCCGATTCGGCGAGCACCGACTTCTACATCGTTCTTGGCCAGGCGCCGCGCTACCTCGATCGCAACATGACCATCTTCGGTCGCGTCGTGCTCGGAATGGACGTGGTGCAGCGGGTTCGTCGAGGAGAGCGTGTGGCGGACGGCGTGATCCCGGAGTCTGAGGAGCGCTCCCGAATCGTCCGGGCGCGGATCGCTTCGGATCTGCCGTCGTCGGAGCGGCTCGCTGTTCGGGTGGCGGACACGACGCATCCCTCGTTCGAGAAGGGGCTCGAAGGGCGTCGCCACCGCTCCGCACCGTTCTTCCGTCGCAGGCCGCCGCCGGTGCTCGACATCTGCCAGATCGCCGTGCCCGGACGTGTCGCCCCGCCCGGCCGCTGAGCGCGGCCTCGAGCGCGTCCGCCCGCTGCGGCCCTCACACGAAATCTCAGCCTTTCTCACGGTTCTCCCGTTCACACAGCGACCGCCGCAGCCTAGGTTCGCCGGGTCGTGCCGGCACTCCGCTCTCTCCACGGCCGAGACGACAGAGGCTCCGCTCCCGGTCGGCCTATGGCCGGTATGGAGACCGCCGATGTCACGCTTCGCTGGGCAACTTCGTCTTCGAGCGCTCGACCGTCTCGAGCGCTCTGCCGAGGGTCCCGAGCACGAGGTACGACTGGGGCCGAAGCCGGCTGCACTTCTGGAGTTGCTGCGTCGTGGCGGCGATCGCGATACGCAATCCTCGTCTGGTGGTCGCGGCGACGCGTACCTGAGGGCGCTCACCCGGCCCAGCACGACGTGCTGCCGGTCTCGAATCTGTCGTGCCGCGCGCTCGCGTGTTAGCAGACGTCGGATCTTCGAGCACCGCGACAAGCTGGAGTAGCCATCGCGGGGCGCGGGGTCCCGGGGGTTCCCTTTGGCTCCAGCATGGAGCGGTGGCACAGACCGCGGTCTCGGGCGGTATGGTGGTCTCCGAAGCCACGGAGCGATCCGCGGGCTCGTTGAAAGAGAGGAAGTCAAAATGGTCCAAAGGATGTCTCATCGCTCGTCGCCGACTCCGCTCTGGATATGCGGTGCTCTTGCTTTGGCTCTCGGTTGCCACGCCCGAGGGGAAGGCAGCGGCGCGACGGAAGCCGCTGCACTGCCTCTGACCGTCGAGTTCTACCCTGCCAGCGGCGCTCTTCCCCCGAACCTGCCGTTCTCCGAGGCGGTCCGCGTCGGCAACCTCGTGATCCTGTCGGGCCAGCTCGGCATCGAGCCCGGCACGATGCAGCTCGTGGAAGGAGGACTGGTGCCGGAGGCGCGACAGACCATGGAGAACATCAAGTCCACGCTCGAGGCCAACGGCCTCTCCATGAGGGACGTCGTGAAGTGCACGGTGATGCTCGACGACATCTCGCAGTGGGCCGACTTCAACCCGATCTACGCCGAGTTCTTCGAGCCGCCCTATCCGGCGCGGAGCGCCTTCGGCGCTGACGGCCTCGCGATGGGCGCGGCGCTCGAAGTGGAGTGTCAGGCCGCCATTCGCTGAGGAGGCGGGCTCAGTCCGAGGCGGCTGCGGGCTCGTCCGGGCTTACGTTGATCGCGTGCAGCAGAGCCCTGAAAAGGTGAACGCTCGTTTTCCGCGAAGAGCAGCCGTCTCATCACGATGGGAGGATTCGAGTTGTCGCGAGCTCACGGAGGGCGGGACCCCCTTCTGCGTCGCGGTAACCTATGAAGATCCCCACCCAAGGACATTCTGGAGGCCGGATCATGAAGAGATGTGCAGGTCTGCTGCTTCTTGTCGGGTTTGCGCTCTGCAGCGCCGCGCTCCTGGCCTGCGGAGAGAGTGCCGCCACGGACGAAGGTGTCACCTCATCTGCCTCCCCGATCACGGAGATCGTCACCACGGAGCAGGGCCAGGTCCAGGGCACGGCCGTCACCGTGGGTGACACCGTCGTTCGTAGCTTCAAGGGCATCCCGTACGCAGCACCGCCCGCAGGCGACCTCCGGTGGAAGGCACCTCAGCCTCCCGCGGCCTGGGAAGGTGTTCGCGACGCCACACAGTTCGGTAGCCGTTGCCCGCAGCGGTCGAGCACCCTCGGGGGCGGGGAGATGAGTGAGGACTGCCTCATCCTCAACGTCAACACACCGGCTGGAACTATCGGCGATGCCCTCCCGGTGATGGTCTTCTTCCACGGTGGCGGCCTGACGATCGGCACCGCCAACTCGGACACCTACAACCACCATGGGCTGCCGGAGCAGGGAGTCGTGCTGGTCACCGTGAACAGCCGCCTCGGGCCGCTGGGCTACATGGCGCACCCCGCGCTCACCGCGGAGTCGGAGCATGGCGCCTCGGGGAACTACGGCACCCTCGATCTGATCGCCTCTCTCCGATGGCTGCAGGCGAACATCGCGGCCTTTGGCGGTGACCCGGGCAACGTGCTCATTTTCGGCGAGTCCGGCGGCGGAACGAAGACCCTCTCCGTGATGTCGTCACCGCTTGCGGAGGGACTGTTCCACAAGGCGATCGTGCAGAGCGGCTCGGCCTCCGTCACCCCCGAGCGCACCACCTTGCTCGAGGCAGCGGAAGAGCGCGGACAGAAGGTGGCAGCGAAGCTCGGCCTCGAAGGAGCGGACGCCGCTGCACTTCGTGCCGCGAGCTGGCAAGACCTCGTGGCTGCAGCGTCCGACGAGGAGGTGGGCTTTCGCGCGAACCTCACGGTGGATGGATGGGTGCTTCCTGAGTCGGTGAACGAGACCTTCGTGAAGGGTGGCCAGCATGGCGTACCCCTCATCGTCGGAGCGAATGCGGGGGAGCGGTCGCTGCGCGCCGACGTGCCGATGCTGGGCCAGCTCCACAGCGCGACGGGGTCGCCGAGCACCTACGTCTACAACTTCACGCACGTGCCCACCGGGTGGAGAAGCGAGCCGTGCGTCGCCTTTCACGGTGTGGAGATCCCGTACGTCTTCGGCTACATCCCCGAGGGGCTGGTGTCGCCCACGATTCTCTTCCTCTCGCGCGGGGGCGGCTGCACGTCGAAAGACCCAGGTGCCGACGAGCTCGATGAGCAGGTGGCGGAGAACACCATGCGCATGTGGGCGCAGTTCGCGCGCACGGGCGACCCGAGCGTCGAAGGTCTCGTCGATTGGCCCGCCCACACCGAGGAGAACGACGCCTACCTCGACATCGGGGCCACCCTGGAGGTGAAGACCGGGGTGGAGGCTAGCTACGTCGAGCCTCCGGGCCGCGACAGCTGATGCGAGGAACGAACCGATGAAGACGAAGCTCGCCGTCCACATGGGCCGCTCGTACCGGAGCCTGGTCGGAGGAGTTGCCGTTCTCGCGCTGGCGCTGGTCCCTGCTGCCGTCGCGGGAGGCGCCGCCTCCAAAGACGACATTCCTCGAACCGCGAGCGGGCGCCCAGACCTCTCCGGCAACTACGACATCTCGACGCTCACCCCGCTCGAGCGGCGCCCCGAGCACGGCAACCGGCGCGCCTTCACGGCGGAGGAGGCGGCCGCCATCCAGGGGCGGGCTGCCGAGCGGGAGGTGGCCCAGTACCAGCCCAGCGACCCGGACCGAGCCGCTCCTCCGGTTGGCGGCAACGTCGGCGGCTACAACGCGTTTTTCATCGATCGCGGCACGAGCCCGGTCCGCGTGGGCGACGAGTACCGGACCTCGTTGCTCGTCGACCCGCCGAACGGGCGTTTCCCTCCGCTCACCGACCGGGGCCGGGAGCGCCGGGAGGGGCTTCACCCGTACCGCAAGCCGAATCCCGGCACGGCGTGGTGGCTCACGTCGGACGACCCGCGGTATGCGCAGTTTGGCCCCTATGACGATCCGGAGACCATGGCGATCGCCGATCGGTGCATTTACCACCCCGAGGCGTCGATTCCGGTGCAGCCGCGCTCCTACAACAACCTGAAGACCATCGTGCAGACCGAGACGCACGTGGTCATCCTGATCGAGTGGATGCACGAAGCTCGCGTCGTTCGCCTCGATGCGGAGCACGCGCCGTCGCACGTGCGCACGATGGGAGGCGACTCCATCGGCTGGTGGGAGGGAGACACCCTGGTCGTCGACACCACGAACTTCCTGGAGCTCGACTGGGTCAGCGAGACCCTCGTGGGCAACCCGCCTTTTCCGGGCGACCTGCACGTGGTGGAGCGCTTCACCCGGCTCGACCGGGAGACCCTGCTCTACGAGTTCACCGTGGAGTCGGGCGACTTCGAAGCTCCCTTCAGCGGGGAGTACACCTGGCCGCAGACGAGCGATCGGCTCTACGAGTACGCCTGCCACGAAGGCAACTACGCCATGGGCAACATCCTGCGAGGAGCACGTCTCCTCGAGCGCGAAGCGCTCGAGTAGCAGACGTCTCCTCGAGCGCGAGGCACTCGAGTAGCAGAAGGCCTCCTCGAGCGCGAGGCCCGCTGCGCTCGATCGTGGTTCAATCGTGAGGATGAAACGAAGCTCCTTTGTCCTGGCGACCCTCGCACTGCTATCAGGAGCGGGTGTCGCGCAGGATGACGCGCTCGAGGGTGTTCTCTTCCAGAACGTCCGTGTCTTCGACGGGAGAAACGACCGGCTCTCAGCCAGCACATCCGTGCTCATCGAAGGCAACCTCGTCCGTGCAGTGGGATCCGGGGCGCGCGCCACGTCCGGAGTGCAAGTCATCGAGGGTGGCGGGCGGACCCTGATGCCGGGGCTGATCGATGCGCACGTCCACCTCGCGATCACCGAGCCGATCGCAGTGCTGCGGGATCAGCAGGACTGGATGTTCTGGGGAGCCGTGGCCGGCCGAGAGGCCGAGAAGATGCTGCTCCGAGGCTTCACGACGGTGCGTGATGCCGGCGGCCCCGCCATTGGTCTCGCCCGAGCGATCGACATGGGCAAGATCCCTGGCCCACGCGTCTACCCATCGGGTCCAGTGATCTCGCAGACCTCAGGGCACGGCGAGCACCGCCACTACACCGAGCCTCATCCGAACATGGAGGGGAGCCAGCCTTCGTTCTTCAATCGTCATGTGGAGTTCCTGGCTGACGGCAGGCCCGAGGTGCTGCGCGCCACTCGCGAGGCCCTGCGACTCGGCGCGACCCAGATCAAGTTGATGGCGGGTGGCGGTGTCTCATCGAGCACCGATCCTCTGCACACGGTGCAGTACCTCCCCGAGGAGCTCGAAGCCGCGGTCCAGGCCGCGCGCGACTGGGGCACCTACGTCCTGGTGCACGTCTATGAAGACGCTGCGATCCTGAGGTCGATCGAAGCAGGCGTGAAGAGTCTGGACCACGCCACCCTCATGACCGAAGTCTCCGCCCGCGCGATCAAGGAGGCCGACGTCTGGGTGGTGCCCTTCTTTTCCGTGCTCGGGCTGGACGAAGGGACCGTCAGGGCTGCATTGGGGCCGTTTGCCGTGGAGAAGTTCCTCGCCGTGCAGAAAGGGGCGAGGAACCAGATGCGCCTCCTCAAGGAGTTCGGAATTCGCAAGGTCGCCTTCTCGTCCGACATCATCGGCGATTCGAACGCACTGGCTCGACAGAACGACGAGCTCGGGTACCGCCTCGAAGAGTGGTCCTCCTACGAGGTTCTGCTCCAGGCGACGTCGCATGCCGCCGAGCTGCTTGCACTGTCGGGCAAGCTCAACCCCTACACGGAGGGGCCACTTGGCGTCGTCGAGGTAGGCGCCTATGCCGACCTCCTCCTCGTCGACGGCGATCCGCTTGCAGACGTCCGGGTGCTCGAGGACTACGAGAACAACATTCTCGTCATCATGAAAGGGGGAGTGGTCTACAAGAACGCCCTGCGGTGATCCTGTCTGCGCGATGCAACGACCGGCCTGCCGGCACCTCGAGCTCACGGCTCCGGTCGTCCTACTCGTCCACCTTGAAGTAGTCGGGCTTCCCTGTCGCCCAGTACTCGCCCCAGACTTGCCCGCCACCCGCCACTTCGAGCGTGGTGCCGGTGACGAAGCTCGCGGCGGGGCTCGCGAGGTACACCGCACCCTGCGCGACGTCGTGCACGTCGCCAAGACGGCGCATGGGGTTGTGGTCGAAGCTGGGCTTCGCCTCCGGGGGGTAGTTCACGAGGCCTTCGCTCGCGACGACGCCCACCGCGAGGCAGTTCACGCGAATGTCGTGTGGCGCCCATTCGACGCTCAACGAGCGGCTCAGGTTGATGGTGGCTGCGCGGGAGGCGGCGGTGTGTGGGATCGCCACCGCCGCGCGTCCGATGACCGTGGCGATGTTGACGACGTTGCCGCGATGCTCCGCCTCGATCCACCGCCGCGCCGCTGCCTGCATCGTGTACCAGGTGCCGTACAGGTTCGTCTCCAGCACCGCATGCCAGCCTTTGGGCGTGATGTCGACGGCCGGGGCGGCAAACTGGCCCCCCGCGTTGTTGATCACCACGTCGAGGTGCCCGAAGTGGTCCCAGGCGCGGTCGACCACGTTCGCCATCTGCTCCGGGTCCCGGACCGTCGCCGGCACGCCCAGGCACGAGAAACCTGCGCGCTCGAGCTGCGCCGCCCAGGCCTCGAGCCGCTCTTCGTTCCTCCCGCAGCCCACGACCCGGGCCCCGAGTCGGGCGAACAGCACCGACATCGCCGTGCCGATCGAGCCCGCCGCACCGGTGATGAGAACGACCCGGCCGTCGAAGAGACCGCGTGCATAGACGGTGGGGAGTGCGAGGAGCTCCTCGAAAGAGTGGCTGCGGTACGCGTCGTCGGTGGTCACGCGGCGATTGTAAGGGGCTCCTTCCGCGGGGCGACCGAGGTCCTTCGGAGACGGCTCGGGCCCGCTGGAGCTAAGCTGGGTCATCTTGACCCCGACAGAACGTCTCGCCGCGACGGACGAGATCAAGGCGATCGGTCAGAAGGCCGGCGCTCTGGTCCTCGGGATCGCTGCGGCAGACGCCTTCAACGAGTTCGTGCCGGAAGGGCATCACCCCGGCGACCTCCTCCCCGGTGCGAAGAGCGTGATCGTGGCGGGGAACCAGGGCCCCACCGCAGGTGCTTGGCGGAGCCCGGACCACCGCGTGATGGAGATCACCGGATACGACTTCCGCGAGAACGTGGCCATTCACGTGATGTGCGACTTCATCGAGCGGGAGCACGGCCACCAGGCGATCCAGGCCGGCTCGCTCCCGACCGGCGGCCACCAGCCGCCGATGTCGATGATGCTGGCCGCGGTCCTCGCGGGGCTCGGCACCCGCTCCCTCGCGGCCAACATCATCCTCCATCCCGAGTACGGCCTGCTGTACTACGCCGCGTTGATCACGACGCTCGATCTCGAGCCCGACCACGTGCTCGAAAGAGACGTCTGTCCGTCGCCTCACTGCGTTCAGATGTACCGGAAGCTCGGCACCACGCCCTGCCTGGCGTCGTGTCCCAAGGACGAGGGAGGCTGCCTGGAGGGTGCGCTCGACGACGAAGGGCGGATCAGCTACTCCTTCTACGACCGCGAGCGCTGCACGGCACGCTCCATGAACTTCGGAGTCGGCAGCCTGCAGAAGTCTCTCGTGCAGATCACCGACGAGAGTGACCCGGACCGCCGGCGGTCGATGATCTACTCGGACTTCTTCACCCAGTCGCTCTCGGCTCTCTGCCACAACAAGGAGAGCGTTGCGCAGTGTTTCGAGTGCATGCGCGTCTGTCCGGTCGGGCAGGGGCACCGGAGGCTCAGGTAGAACCGCGTCGCCGGTTGGGCGCTGAGGAAACGGAGATGGTCGAGAACCCCCACGAAGACGCCGCGCCGACGGTGCAGACGCCGGATGGACACGACATCAGCGCTGCAGAGGCGAAGGCGGCGGTCGTCGAGGCGGCGACAAGAGCTGGCGCGCTGGTTGTCGGCGTCGCCGATGCGGAGGCCTTCGAGGCCGCGCCGGAGGGCTTTCGCCCGGCGGATCTTCTCCCCGGCGCAAAACGCGTGGTCGTGATCGGTGGCGGCGCGCCGCGTGCCGGCGACTGGGCGAGCCCGTTGCACGAGCACCTCGAGACGATGGGCACGACCGATCGCATCAACTCGCTCGGTCTCAAGATCGCCAAGCTCATCGAGGCGCAGTTCGGGTACTACGCGCTGTTCGTCCCGCCGGGCGTCCGCAAGGGAAATCAGCCCTTCTTGAGTGTCGCGTATGCGGCCGAGCTCGCAGGTTGCGGCTCGCGCAGCCTGGCCGGGCCGGTTCTGCATCCCGAGCACGGTCTGTTGCTCTATTCGGCCATCATCACCACTCTGCCTCTGCCGGCGGACGGACCCCTCGACACCCCCGCATGCCCGGCGCCCAGCTGTGTGGAGATGTGGGAAGAGCGCGGCACCACACCATGCCTCGACGTCTGCCCGATCCGGTCCGGCGGGTGTCTGGGAGGGGAGATCGAAGACGGGCGTGCCGTGCAGCGTCAGTACGACGCCGCGCGCTGCACCTCCCGCGTGTACACGCACTGGATTCCGGGCTTCCAGAAGGGGCTCGAGCTCGCCCTCTCCAAGGACGATCCAGAGGAGCGCAAGATGATCCTCTATGGCAGTCACTTCACGCGCACGCTGTGGGCCATGACCTATTCGGGTCAGAGCCAGGCGCAGTGCTGGGAGTGCATGCGTGTTTGCCCGGTCGGCGCTGAGCACAGGCAGAAGCGATGAGCTCGAACCAGAGAATAAGCAGAGGAGTGCACTGGTGAGTGGTTTCTACTTCGTCGATCCTGAGACCTACGGGAAGCACAAAGACGACGTGCTGCGGCTGAGCAACTCGGTGCAGGTCAACGTGCAGGAGCACCTTCCGCCCGGCAAGCGCCGTCGAGGTCTCTCCGACCGCGAGATCGGCGAGGAGCTGGGCCTCGACGAGAAGGTGGTCCGCGAGATCCGCGTGGTCGCAGAGCGCGACTACTACGACCTCGACGAGTGGCAGGAGGCGATCGACTTCAAGGACAAAGCGTGCCGTGCCTTCTCGAAGCACGGCCTCTCCTACGTCTTCAGGCACCGCGATGTCGAGTAGAACGGCAGCCCACCGTCGGTCGATCGAGTGGCTCCTGAAGCTCCGGCCCTCCTACCGATCCGCAGGCTGCCGCCGGGGCGTCGTCGGGAGCGTACTGCCTCTGCTGGCAGCGACCCTCGTCGTCGCGCCTGCCCTCCGAGCGGCGTCACGCCCGCCGGTGCGCGCCAAGAACGGCATGGTGGTCACGGCAAGTCCGCCGGCAACGGCCGTTGGCGTGGAAATTCTCCGCTTCGGTGGCAACGCTGTCGATGCGGCCGTTGCCGTGGGTTTTGCGCTGGCCGTCACGTACCCCACGGCGGGCAACCTCGGCGGCGGCGGCTTCATGATCGTGCATCTCGCCGAGCGCGGGGAGAACTGGGCGATCGACTATCGCGAGAAGGCGCCCGCGGCGGCGCACCGAGACCTCTACCTCGACGACGACGGAACCGTTGTCGAGGGGCTCTCGACCGAAGGCCACCTTTCCGTGGCGGTTCCTGGAACCGTGGCGGGTCTGTTGCTGGCCCTCGAGACCTACGGCACTCTGGAGCGTCGAACGGTACTCCAGCCGGCGATCCGTCTGGCGCGCGAGGGTTTTCCCGTGAACCGTGCGCTGGCCCTCTCGCTCGCGCAGTCGGCTCCCCGGCTGGAGAAGCACCCGGAGACGCGTCGGATCTTCCTCCGCGACGGAGAGCTGTACGGCGAGCGGGAGATCTTTCGGCAGCCGGAGCTTGCGGAGGCTCTCGAGCGCATCGCCGCGAACGGCCTACCGGGCTTCTACCGCGGAAGAACGGCCGACCTGCTGGTGGCCGAGATGGCGCGAGGGAGCGGCCTGATCACCCTCGACGACCTGCAGCGCTACGAGCCCAAGATCCGGAAGCCGATCGAGAGCTCGTACCGCGGGAACAGGCTCGTCTCCATGCCGCCCCCGAGCTCCGGAGGCACGGTTCTGGCGCAGATGCTCAACTTCCTGGAGCCGCTGGATCTGAGCGCGCTCGGGCACTCTTCTTCGGCCTACGTGCACACCCTGGCGGCCGCCATGAAGCGTGCGTTCGCCGACAGAGCCGAGCACATGGGTGACCCCGATTTCGTGAGCGTGCCGGTGGCCGGACTCACCGCGAAGAGCTACGCGCGGAAGCGCTGGGAAGACTTCGACCCGGAGCGAACCAAGCCTGCTCTCGAGCTGGGGGCGGGGGCGCCGTGGCCGGACGAGTCGGAGGAGACGACCCACTTCTCGGTGGTCGACAAGGACGGCAACGCCGTGTCCAACACCTACACGCTGAACTACAGCTATGGATCGGCGGTCACGGTGACGGGCGGGGGGTTCCTGCTCAACAACATCATGGACAACTTCTCGTCGAAGACGGGGGTTCCGAACGGCTACGGCCTGATTCAGGGTGAAGCCAACTCCATCGCTGCGGGCAAGCGACCGCTGAGCTCCATGACGCCGTCCATGCTCCTCGATGAAGAGGGTGGCGTGCGGTTGGTGGTCGGCACGCCGGGTGGCCCGACCATCATCAACACCGTGCTCCAGGTCATCGTCAACATCATCGACCACGGCTTCACGGTGCAGGAGGCCGTGGACGCCCCGCGCTTTCATCACCAGTGGCTCCCCGACCGCATTCAGCACGAGCCGCGCGCGCTCGTGGCCGATGTCGTCGCCGCGCTCGAGGCACGCGGCCACGAGGTCAAGCTGCGCTCGCTGATCGGAGACGCCCACGCCATTCTGGTGGACAAGGAGACCGGGGTGCTCGAGGGCGGCGCCGACCCGCGGCGTGGAGGCGTCGCCGAAGGCTACTGAGCTCGAGGGCCACGCTCGCCACTCTGGGGAGGGTGCCTCTCAGCTCGCGGGCTCGGCCTCGGCTTCGCCGGGGTCGTCGGAATCGTCGTCGATCAGGCCGAGTGCTCTTGCGCGCTTCTCCCAGTTGCGCCGGGCCAGCACCTGCATGTCTTCCTCGTGGTCGAGCTCGTCGACGATCTCGAGGCCCAGAAGGGTCTCGAGGATGTCCTCCATCGTGACGATCCCGGCCATGCCGCCGTAGTCGTCGAGCACCAGCGCGATGTGCTCCCGCTCCTCGAGAAAGCGGTTGAAGAGGTCCGGAACGGAGAAGCTCTCCGTGGTGATCATGATGTCGCGGCGGATGCCGCTGAGACTCTCCGACCCTTCGCCCTGCAGCATCTTCGCGTGGATGTCCGTCTTCAGGACGAAGCCCGTGATCTCGTCCTTGGAGTCGCCGCGATACGTCGGGATGCGCGAGAACGGCAGGGCCGGATTGGCCGCGTGAAACTCCTCGATCGAGGTGTCTTCCGAGGCCGCCTTGACGACGGTGCGCGGGGTCATCACGTCGCGTGCGCGCACGGTGTCGAAGCGCAGCAGGTTCCGGATGATGTGCGACTCGGTCTGCTCGAAGACTCCCTCTCTGGCGCCGATCTCGGCCATGGCCAGGAAATCCGACCGCGAGAGCACACTCTTGCGTTTGTCGCGCTTGAGCGTCTTGGTGATGAGCTGGCTCATCCAGACCAGGGGCGCGAGCACGGCCATGAGGAAGGTGAGGGAGGTCACCGTGAAGGGGACCAGCTCGCGCCAGAAGTTGGCGCCGATGGTCTTT
Organism: Candidatus Multivoraceae bacterium; assembly: GCA_965223385.1. Taxonomy (GTDB): domain Bacteria; phylum Acidobacteriota; class Thermoanaerobaculia; order Multivoradales; family Multivoraceae; genus JBCCLJ01. Next base: position 1,109,762 of record CBDCWR010000006.1, read on the forward strand.
GGGATGATCTCGGAGAGCACCAGGACCGCGAGGGTCATCAGGGCCGGCACAACCAGCCTCGTGATCATCGGGTTCGTCTCGCTCCAGATCTTGGACGCCTGCTCCCCGACGCCGATCGCGCCGACGGTGTGCGCGATGGTGTTGAGCGTGAGGATCGCGGCCAGCGGGCGGTCGACGTTGTCCTTGAACTCCTTGAGCCGCCGGCCCAGGGCCTCCCCGCGCTGGATCCTGATCTGGGCGTAGGCGGGGGTCACGCTGAGCAGGACCGCCTCCCACATCGAGCAGAGGAAGGAGAAGACGATCGAGAGCGTGAAGAAGAAGATGAGCAGCGTGTACATGAGGCGAGCTGCAGTATGTCCCAAATTGCCGGAAGTGGAGCCCGGAATTGGCTGTGGGTCGCGCGAAGCCGGTCGCCCGGCCGGTCAGCGCCTTCCGGGCTCGCTCGGGCCCGAGCGGACGGCTTCGACCACCTCGAGAATCGAGGCGGTGACCAGCCCGGGATCGTCCAGCTGCACGAGGTGTCCCGCGACCCCTGAGACCACGCGGCGCCCGCCGGTCGACAGGGAGGCGAGGTCGGTGTGCAGCTTGGCGATGGTCGCCTCGACCGCAGCCACCTCCTCAGCGGTCATTCCTGGCGGGGTGGCCACCCGCGACGCCGACACCACCACGAGCGGCCGATCGGCCAGCGAGCGCGGCATGGCCTGGGCGGCCTGCGCACTCGCTGCGACAGCGGCGTACTCGCTCGCCTGGCCGCGGAGGAACTTGCTGGTACCGGCCATGGCCAGCTCCACGGGCGCCAACCGCTCCACGTAGTCGCCGAGGAGCGCCGGTGCGAGCAGCTTGGCCGTGCCCAGCCGGCTGAGCACGGGCAGTAGGCGCCGCACCAGGAAGTCGGCGCCGGCCGGGGGTGCCGGGAGCTCTTCGAGCTGCCGCTCGTGCGACGGGTCCACGAGCACCAGCCCGGCGACCTCTTCCGGGAAGCGAGAGGTGTACACCCGCACGTGGAGCCCGCCGAACGAGTGGCCCACCAGCACCAGCGGCCGGGCGATGTCGGCGGTGTCGAGGAGCGCGTTCAGCTCGGTCGTGATCTGCTCCGAGGTGCGCGGCCGCGGGCCCCGCTCGCTCCAACCGAGCCCGGCCCGGTCGTAGCTGCACACCCGCGTGTGCCGTGCCACCTCGGGTTGGACGAGGCGCCAGTTGGTGAGCACGGCGCCGAGCCCGGCCTCGAGCAGGACGGTGGGCGAGCCTTCGCCGCTGCAGAGCAGGTGCAGCGCCACCCCGCTCACCTCGGTCATCGTCCCCGGGGGCGGGAAGTCGCGCCGGAAGCGCGTATCCACCCATGCCTGGAACAGCGCTCCAACCAGGACGAGCGCAACCACGGCGACGGCGGCCCACTTGGCGACACGGAGCACGATCCGGGCGCAGCCGCGTCGCTCGCGCGCGGAGGCTTCGATGCGAGGCGCTTGATTCGCTGTCACGCGGGCCATTGTACGGCCGGTGGGCCGAGCCCGCTGCGACGCCGGTGCAGGGGAGTCAGCCGGAGTGCTGCCCCGTCTCCTTTTCCTGGAAGCGCGCGCCGCGCAGGATTCCGCCGAACGAGTAGTTGCCCTCGTGGCAGGCGAACTCGTACACCCGATCGCTCGCCGCGCGCCTCGAAATGCTCATCTCCACCGTGAAAGGTGCGCTGTAGATCTGATCGTCACGCACGGTGTAGCGGTAGAGGATCTCGTCGTGGGAGATCATCTCGAAGGTCTCCTCGACCTGCATGCGCGCGGAGTGCCTGAAGTACTTCCAGGAGCTCTCGGGGCGGAACCCGGTGGTGCTCACCTGCAGCGTGTCGCCATTCCAGCTCGCGGTCGACCGCCCCTGCCAGCCCGGGGCGCGGAACGGCACCGGGGCGCTCTCGCTCAGGGGAATGATGCGCGGAGGCAACATCTCGCCGCTCAGCATCAGGTGGTTGCCGGTCTGCACGATGCGCATGTTGGCGTTGTAGAACCAGCCGAGCATCGGCGCCATGGGGCCAGCCACGTTCAGACAGCGCTCCCCGGAGGGCCGGACCTCCGGATCGTCGAACGCACCGTCACCGTTCGGCGTCTTCTCGTCGAAGTAGTCGCTCGCCTGCGGCCTACGCGGGAGCCGCCCGTTCGGCGGGTCGACGACGAGCGAGGTGCGGTAACGGCCCGCGATGCGCGTCAGCCGCACCCGGTTCGGTGCGAAGTTGTGGTCGGCCTCCTGCAGGATGGCCGCGCCTTGGGGCGGCGGTGACCGATTCGGGTCGGAGGGTCTCGCCTCCAGGGCCTCCTGGCCGACGAGCTGCGCCATCACTTCCGCCGCCTGTGCGTCGGAGTAGTGCAGCTCGTTTCCGAGTGCCTCCGGGCGCTCGAACGGAGTGGCGGAGCCGTAGTACCAGACGCCGCTGAAGTCCGGGCGTCCCGTGTCCGTGCGGGGTGCATCCTTGGCCACCGCGGCTGTGGTGAGCCCAAGCCAGACCAATCCGAGGGTCGTCAGAGCCGTGAGTCTCGCCAAGGTGAAGGAGCGGGTGTTGGGTGCCATGTCGGAGTCCCTCCGGGGCAGATGAGAGGTGCGGCCGTCGTCGTTCAGAGGACCTGCGTGCTGCTGAACGCAAAGCCCCGACCCGGGCCGCCAACGCTTCGGCGTGAAGATCAACCGGTCCGTTGTGCAGGGCCTATGCCGGGGCCAGTACTCGAGTGACGTTTCCCCGGCGTATGGGCTCTCACTCGACGGCCCGCCAAAGCTTCGCTGCTCCGTGGCTGTGGCAGGATGATTGCGTGATCGGGTTGCGACTGTCCGGCGTTCTCCGTGCTCTTGCGGTGAGCGGCTGCGCTGCTCTCGTTGCACCCCCGCTCGTGGCCCAACGGCCGGGCGCGCGAACTGCTTGGGGCACCCCCGACATCGGTGGCGTGTGGGACTACAGGACCGCCACTCCGCTCCAGGCGCCCGAAGAGCCCACAGACGACGAGCCGGAAGGCGGCGGCAGCGTCTTCGACGAGCCCTGGCACGACCGCGGACAGGAAGACACGGAGCCCGGCCGCGTCTCCCTGATCGTCGATCCGCTCGACGGTCGGCTACCGCCGCGCACGGAGCACGGGGAGGCCGTCGCCGACGAATTCTGGGTTCAGATGGGCAGCGCGCCTGCGGGGCCCGAGGACCGAACGGTGCTCGAGCGTTGTATCGCCGGGGCTCTCGTTCCCCTCGAGTCGATCGACTTCAACAACAACGTCCAGATCATCCAGACCCCGGATTTTGTCGTGATCCTGAACGAGATGGTCCACGAGGCCCGGATCGTGCGCATGCGCACCGACGAGCCACCGCCGCCCGGGATCCGCTCCTGGTTGGGCGAGTCGACCGGTCGCTGGGACGGCGACACCCTCGTCGTGGAGACCAGCGGCTTCAGAGGGTTTGCCCACCCTCTCGGGACCACCCCCGACATGAAGATCGTCGAGCGCTTCACGCGTCAGGGCCCGCAGCACCTCACGTACGAGTACACCGTGACCGACCCGCAGGTCTTCGAGCGGCCGTTCACCGCGCGACAGACCCTGAAGAGATCTCCCCATCGGATCTACGAGTACGCCTGCCACGAGGGCAACTACAGCATGCCGGTGATGCTGCGCGGCGCCAGGGCAGAGGAGCGGCGGGAGGCGGCCGAGGGGTTCTCGGAAGAGCCGGAGCGGTGACGCCTCAGGGGCAGGTGCTGAAGGCGCTCGTATCGGCGACGGTCTCGAAGACCTGCTCGCGCGGGTCGTACACGCGGATGACCTCGCCGGTCTGGGTGTCCCGCACGAGGATCTCCGCCTCGGCATCGGTGGCACCCGCCACGAAGAGCCAGAAGCTGTTGTTCAGCCCGCAGCCGTCGACCATCTTGACGAAGAGCTCGACGTTGCCTTCGGTGAAGCTGTAGAAGCTGGCGGACTGATCGGTCTCCGACGACTGGCCGCCGTAGGTCTGGATGATGCCTGGAGCGGCGTTTCCGCTGAAGTCCCACATCGTCACGGTCACCTCGAAGCGGCTGTCCAGCAGGCAGGCGACCGCCGGCGTTCGGACGCAGGACCCGGTGCCGCCGCCAAAGGCGGAGAAGTCGTCGAACCCGAGTCCGAACCGCCCGCCGCCCGGCCGCTCGCCCGAGAAGCGAATCGACACGATGTCGGCGGTCGGTCGACTGAGCGACCACGGCGTCGACTCCCGATCTCCCGTCATCGGGTCTCCGTTCTCGATCACGACCGTCTGCACGACCTGGTCGGCTGCGTCCCTCGCTTCGATCGTGAAGATCTCGGAGCCGTCGATGTCGAGAATGATCCCGCTGGCGTTCGCCGTCGGGGTGTCATAGAGCACGAGGAGATCGCGGGAGTCGGTGTTCAGATTGCCGTCGTCGGTCAGGAAGAACGAGCCCTGGTCCGCCTCGGGAGTGTCGTTGGGAACGAAGGCGGTCGTGGGTGCTCCCACCATGGCGAGAACCGGCGAGCCTCCGCCCACGAGCCGGAACTCGATGCCGTGGGACGCGAGGAACTGCGTGCTGATCGGTAGACCGTCCTGCGGCGTACCGCCGGGGATGGTCTCGAAGTCGATCCTCTGGGCACCTGCAACGGCAGCGCACGAGGCCACGACAAGGAGCATCGCGGCAACCCGGAGACGGCGGCGCCCTCTCCTCGCGCAGAGTCCGGGGCGACGTTGCGCGTCTTGCCGTGAAGGTGAGTGAGCTGGACGTCGGCAAGTCGGTTGCATGTTGGTCTCCCCGGTCTACGTGATTCGACGGAGCACTCCCCTGCGCCCCTCCGGAGCGGGGCTGCGGGGCGAAGTGCGCGGTCAGCTTACCTTCGCCCAGCGCGCGCGCCTTCCAGGGCGCGCGAGGTCAAGCGTCCACGATCTCGTGCACGGCTCGGTGTGCCTGATCGATGGCCGCGTTCGTGTAGGCGTACGCCTGGGTGTCGGCGTTGGCGATGTGGATGCGACCCAACGGCCTGCGGCCGATCTCGTGCGGCGCCTCGCCGGGCTCGAACGGAGGATCCCAGAGCGAGTTGTACTCGTAGCTGTAGCCGTGCGGCCAGCGGTTGACCGTCATGCCCAGAATGTCGCGCGCCGGGTCGAAGCCGCCGCCGCCGAGAGCCCGAGACAGCTGGTCGCGGGTCTTGCGCTCGAAGGTCTCGAATGAGGTGCGGACGAGCTCGTAGCGCCCCGCCTCGTACTGCTGACGCGCACTTCCCCCCGGGCGGCAGGGTGTGCGGACCACGTGGAGGATCATGGGCTCCTCGGGCGAAGCGGGAAAGCGATAGCTGCCCATGCTGACCGGGAAGTCGAGGCTCACCGTGACGTTGTAGCCGGCGGGGGAGTAGATGCGGCTCACGCCGAGCTTTTGAAACGAGGTCCAGTTGCGCAGGAAGACGTTCGTGTAGACCAGCGGAACCTTGGGGCCGTAGTCGAGCGCTTCACGCTGCGCTTGGGGAATCTCGGGGCAGAGGTAAGGGACGACCGAGCTCCAGCATGCGAGCACGACGTGGGCGCCGCGCACCCGCTCTGCACGTCCGTCGCGCACGTAGGTCACGTCGACACCTGCTTCGTCCTGCGTCACGCGGACGGCGGTGCTGGCGAGTCGGATGCGGACTTTCGTGTCCACGGCATCGAGCTTCGAGTAGTCCATGCGCGCCGTGACGATGTCGTCCATGGTCGTGCCGGGAGCGGCTCCCGGGACGAGGCTGCGCACGAGGAGGCGGGCGATCGACGCGTTGCCGTCCGGGAAGTGGAAGATGTACGGCTCCTCCTCCTTGGGCTTCGCCGTGGCGCTGAGGCCCGGAGCGTCGCCCGGAACGAGCGCGAGTCCGTCGAAACCGGGGAACCCGAGGGCCCAGCAGTCGAGGGCCGGCACGCCGTCGATGCCCATGCCGTAGAGGTCGTGGGTGCGCTGGTAGAGGTACTTGGCCACGTCCGGGTGCACGGCCGCGATGTCCTCGAGGAACGCGAGATAGCTGGTTTTTGCGAGGCGCGCCTTCTTGTCGGTGTCGGAGACGCCCGGGAGATAGTCGACGGCACCCTCCACGAGCCGGACGAGGTCTTCCCTGGCCTCGGGCGCCAGCGGAGCAGCCGCTGCAAACTCACGGGTGGACTGTTCCGCCTGCTGCACCACGAGCTTGTCTTCGCCGAAGGTCTCCTCGTCGAAGAAGACTCCACGGCCGAGACCGAGCTTGGCGAACAGGTTGCGGTCGAAGGCTTCATAGAAGCGCTGCGTCTCGATTCCCAGGGCTCGCAGCAGGCCCGCGGCCTGCGCGCTGTACCCCGAAGGCGTGTCGATCGACTGGGTGCCGCCGTAGCTGATGTAGGTGCGACTGCCGTGGGTGAACTCGTTGCGCTTCGCGTGCCCGCCGAAGTCGTCGTGGTTGTCGAGCACCAGGACGCGGGCCTCCCGGCCGAATGCCTCGCGATAGAAGTAGGCGGCAGAGAGCCCGCTGATGCCTCCACCCACCACGACGAGGTCGTAGGCCTGCCCCGTGTCCTGAGCCTGACTCCAGTCGCCGCCGTCGCGAAGGCTGTGAGCGACCTCCCACGAGCCGTCATGACTACCGCGCAAGCCCGTCAGGGCGGGCGGGTAGGGTCCAGCGGGTTGGGCAAGCCCCATGCCCGCCAGTGGTCCGCCGAGCGCGGCTGCGCCCACGGTGAGGCCCACGCCGTTCATGAAGTCTCTCCGGGTGATGGGCCGGTCCATCCCGAGCTCGCGGTCACGTCCGTTCATGGCGACTCCTCAGGTCCTTCCCCGCGTCCAGAACGAGGAGAGCGCCGCAGTTTCCACACCCCGGGTCGTCCACGTAGCCGCGCACCAGGCCTCGCGGCTCGAAACCCAGGCCCATCTGAACCGAGACGGTCGGGTCGCTGCGCTCGCCGGCGACCACCGACGCGTAGTAGGTGTCGGCGCTCATCTCGCCGGCGAGGGGCCCGTAGCCCGCCAGGAGACCCACGATGACCTGTCCACGAAGGCCGAGCCGCCGGACGAGAGCCTGACGCGCCGCGTAGAGCTCGCGCGCGATGCCCCGCCGCCGATGGTCGGGGTGTGTGCCCAGGTCGCAGCCGTAGAGCCAGTCGCCCTGGGGGTCGTGGGAGGTGAGCCAGCCCTCCTGGAGGATCTCGGCCCAGGTGTGGCCGGAGTGCTCGAAGTCGAACGGCCGGCGGATCGTGGTGGTCACTCCCACAACGGTGCCGTCCTCGTCCACGGCGACGAGCTGACCTTCGGGGAAGAGCTCGATGTGCCTCAGGTAGTGCTCCCGCTTGAAGCGCTCTTCGTCGACCAGGGTCGGGAAGACGACGCGCTGCAGCTCCTCGAGCGCCTCGGCGTGCTCGGCGCGCGTCGGTGTGACCCGGACTCCTCCGGGTCGCTCGTCATTCACGCCCGCAACCTCGAACCGTCATGCACTCACCGTAGCAAGCCGAGGCGGTCCTGCAGCTCGATCGGCCTGCCGTCGATGTCGGTGAGCTGCTGGGCCGGGTGGCGCTCCGAGGTGGCCCACGTCACGAGCACCAGCGTCACGGCTGCGATGGCCGTGGCCAGCAGGTCGGCGGGATAGGTGTCCTGGACGGCGGCGAGAAGCAGCCAGCTGACCACGCCGACGACGAGGCTGGCGATGGCCGCCGGGCCCGTCGTGCGCTTCCAGTAGAGCCCGGCCGTCAGCGGAACGAACAGCGAGACCATGAGCACCGACCAGGAGTTCACCATGAGGTCGTACACGCGTTGGAAGTAGAGCGCGACCACGAGCGCAATGGCGCCCGCAGCGATGACGGCCCAGCGAATGGAGGCGAGCTGCTGCGCGGAAGACGCGTCGGGTCGAATGCGACGGAGGATGTTCTCGCCGAAGACGCTCGCCGGAGCGAGCAGCCCGCTGTCGGCCGAGCTCATGATCGCGGACAGCAGCGCTCCCACGAACAGGGCCATGAGAACGGGGTGCAGGTATCTCAAGCCCAGCTCCGGCAGGATGTGCTCAGGGTTCTGGAGCTCGGGAATGAGCAGCGCACCGGCCAGACCGAGGAGCACCGGAAGCAGACCCACGGTGAGGTACATGAGCCCCGCGAGGTAGGAGCTCCACTGGGCGACCCGCTCGTCTTTGGCCGAAAGCGCACGCTGCATGAGCTCCTGGCCGGGAATGCTGCCGATGCCGATGACCAGCCAGGCCTGCAGGTACCAGAGCCACTCCCTCAGGCCACCTTCCGGGAAGAAGTCGAGCGCGCCGTCGCGGCTCCCGGCTTCGAGCCCCGCCCAGCCGCCGACGTCGGACAGCGCGAACGGCACCAGGAGGAGGAGGCCCGCCATCAGCACGACGCCCTGGACGCAGTCGGTGACCGTGACGGCCCACATGCCTCCGGCCGTGGTGTAGACGAGCACCACGACGGCCCCGATGACCGTGGCGAGGAGCGCGTCGATGCCGGTGAGCGTGTGCAGGATGATGCCGAACGCCACGAACTGCGAAGCCACCCACCCGATGTAGGGCGGGAAGATGCACAGCGCGGCGAGCAGCTCGGCCGTTCGGCCGAAGCGCAGGCGGAAGAAGTCGGGCATCGTGAGCAGCCGCATGCGACGCAGGAAACGCACGTAGAACATGCCGGCGAGCAGCAGGCACAACCCTGCGCCGAAGGGGTCTGCGATCACGCCGAGGAGCCCGTCGGCGTAGGCAGCTCCTGCTGCGCCGATGCAGGTGCCGGCTCCGAACCACGTCGCGAACAGGGTGAACGTGGTGAGCGAAAGAGGCAGACGCCTGCCGGCGACCACGTAGTCTTCGCTGGAGCTCACGTTCCGCGACGCGTAGATGCCGACGCCCAGGAGCGTCAGCACGTAGGCCGCGGAGCCGACCAGGATCACGGACGAGGCGCTCATGGAGGGGAGCGTACCTCCGAGGTGCGTCTCGATTCGCTATCGGACGTGCTAGCGCTGCGTCGCGTGCCACCTCTCTCCGGCAGCCTGCAGGCTCTCCGGAGTCAGCCGTTGGTCGTCGAGGACCTTCGAGAGCTCGAGGATGTGGGGTTGCAGCGGCATGAAGGCACGCAGCGCTGTGTACGTTCCCATGGCCTTGCCGTAGTCGCCGTTGAAGACGTAGGCGTCGCCCCTGCGGAAGTAGGCGCTGACGTTCTGCGGGCTCGCTTCGATGCTCCGGTCGAAGGCCTCGATCGCCTCTGGGTAGCGCTGCTCGAGCATGAGATACCAACCCGCGTTGGACAGCGCCTCGGCGTCTCGCGGCAGCACCGGGGGTGAACGGTCGAGCGCTGCCGGGTCGATTCCGGTCGCAACGGCGCTCGCCCGGGTGTAGTTGAACAAGAAGAGCTCGAGGTGGATGTCGAGGCGTTCGCCGAGATGCCCGAGGCCGAGATCGGTGGTTGCAACGCGGATCGTGCCCTTGGCCTCCAGGAAGCTCTCGTTCTTGTCGTTGAGAGCAACCTTGCCTGCCCCTGCAATGAGGAGCGTTGCCTGGGTCGCCTCGGTCTTGGCGATGAGCGTTCCGTGGAGCGCCAGCCCGTCCGGGGTCACCTGCGCCGAGGCGCTCTGGAAGGACAGGAACGGATGCTGGTCGAAGTCGAGCGCGTCACTCAGCTCCTGGGCCAGCGCTCCCTCGACATCCGCGAGGCCGTCGGTGCGCAGCAGGAGCGTGGCCGAGGTCGCGTCCGGCCTGTCGTGTCGGTAGAAGAAGGTGCCGTTGAAGTGGGGCAGGGCAGCGCGCCCCACTCCGGGGACCTCCACCGACACCTTCATGCGTTTCCCGGAGGTCATGAGGCGTGAGCTCATGTCGAAGTTGGCGGGCGGGCCCTGAACCGACATGTCTTCGATCTGGAGCTGGCCGGCGCAGGCCGTCGAGAGCGCGAGCAGGCTCACCAGGCCCGCGCCGACTGCTGCAAACCTGTTCGCTCTGCGGCTGATTTCCATGGGTCCCACGCTCTCTTTCTCGGGTCGGGTTGCTCGGAGTGCATAACCTAGTGCGCGCCTGGCTGGGTGCGACTGACCCTGCGATGACCTCCACGTGACGTCGTCGTGACATCGCGCCGGCTTCGTGTTTCCGGGGCATTGGCGCCCCGCGGCGATTGCCTGGCGTCGGGCACCGGAGGGAGTGTGTGGCGGGCCTCGCCGTGCAACTGGCGGCCCGGGAGATGCGTACCTAGAGCGAGTCCAACGCAGCAAGCGACGCCGGGAGAGACGCCGCATGACCGACATCTTTCGAAGCGAGCAGGCCGGCGGGGCGCGTCGGCACCTTGGCTCCGTCGACGAGGCAGAGCTGCGCTCGGCCGGCTTCGAGGTCGGTGAGTGGCGCGTAGAGCCCCGTCGGCACCGCATCGTGGGCGCGGAAGGGGAGAAGAGGCTCGACCCGCGCTTGATCGACGTGCTCATCGAGCTCGCGCGCGCGGGTGGTGAGGTGGTCACGCGCGACGAGCTCCTGAACGCCGTCTGGAAGGACACCTTCGTCAGCGAGAACACGCTGTCGCAGGCCGTGTCGCGGCTCCGTCGTGCCCTCGGCGACTCGAGTCGCGAGCCGCGCTTCATCGAGACCATCAGCAGGTCGGGGTACCGCCTCGTGGCCCCCGTCAGCTTCGAGATCGAGCAGCGGCTCGCAGCGGCTGCCGAGGAGCCCGTCGGGCCGCTCGAGCCGGGTGCTCGCCGTCCCCGGTCTCGGGGGCTGCGTGTCTTGCCGTGGGCACTCGTGGGTGTGTTGGGCCTTGCCGTGGTCGTCCTCGCCCTCGCGCGCGACACTCCGTCGGCTTCGCCGCCTCCGGTTGCATTGATCCGGCCCGAGCTCACCCTGGTGGGCAACCAGTTCGAGCCACGTCTGTCGCCGTCCGGAGACCAGGTGGTCTTCGCTTGGGAGGAGCCCGGGTCGACGTCGAGCTTCGACCTCTGGGTGCAGACCATCGGCGGCGACAGTCCAGTGCGGGTGACCAGCTCCGAGGCGATGGAACGCCTGCCGGCCTGGTCTCCAGACGGCCAGCGACTGGCCTACTTCGCCCCGTGGCCGGAGCGTGAGACGTGCGGCTTGTTCGTGGCCCCGGTTCTCGGAGGAGCGCCCGAGCGGTTGGCCGACTGTACGGGCGGGCACCGGTCGCTCGCCTGGTCTCCCGACGGTCGTCTGCTGGCGCATGACGGGATCTCGGCAGACGGCTCCGGGGGCCGCGCGCTCTTTCTCCTGAACGTGGCCACTGGAGAGCACATCCAGCTGACCTCACCTCCCGAAGGCGCGCCGGGCGACACCGGAGTGCGCTTTTCCCCGAACGGAGAGATGCTGGCCTTCGAGCGCGAGATGGGCCTATGGCGCGACGACGTGGCCGTGGTCCCCGTGGAGGGCGGCGAGCCGTTGGTGCTCACCAACGATGCGTGGGGAAAGGTGCGTGGTGTGGACTGGGCCTCCGACGGCAGCGCGGTTCTCTTCTCTTCCAACCGGGTGGGCCAGTTTGCACTGTGGCGCGTCGACCTCGAGGGAGGGGCACCGGAGCGCGTGCCCATTCACGATGCCTGGGTCACACAGCCCAGCGTCTCGAGGGCCGGCGGACGTCTGATCTACCGGACGTTCCGCGATGCGGTGGACATCTGGGAGCTCCCGCTCGACGCGCGCGGCGTGCCGAGCCAGGAGGGTGTCTTGCGCCTGGCCTCGTCGCGAAGCGAGCGTCAGCCGACCTGGTCGCCGCGCGGTGATCGGATCGCCTTCATCTCCGACCGATCCGGCTCCGAGGAGCTGTGGTCCGGGCGGCTCGACGGCAGCGAGCTGATCCGGCACACCGCGCTGAACGGCGCGCTGCCCGCTTCACCGGCATGGTCTCCCGACGCCAATTCGCTGGTGTTCGACGCCGCCAGCCACGGGCACTCCGATCTGTTCGTGGTCAAGCGGCAGAGTCGGCGACCGACGCGGCTCACCCACGAGCCTTCCGAGGAGAAGAACGCGAGCTACTCCCGCGATGGCAGCACGATCTACTTCGCCTCCGATCGAGAGGACGGCTGGGAGATCTGGAGCATGCCCACCGCTGGCGGGCCGGCGCGCAGGATGACCCGGGGTGGCGGCTTCCTGGCGCAGGAGTCTCTCGACGGCACGACACTCTTCTACTCGCGCCTCGAGGAGCCAGGTATCTGGGCGATGCCGGTGGCTGGCGGCGCGTCGCGCCAGCTGCTGCGCAACCTGGATCTGGCCGACTGGGGCAGCTGGGTGGTCGCAGCGGACGGAATCTACTTCGTGGGGAGGAGACCCACGTCGATCCGCTACGTCCGTTTCGACCGGTCCGAGCCCCAGGTCGTCTTCGAGCCGCCGAAACAGATGCCCTATCTCAGTCGCGACCTGTCACTGAGCCCGGACGGCCGCTCCCTCTTGTTCAGCATGATCGACCACAGCGACGACGAAGTGATGACTGCTGACCTCGCTGGCCTCTAGGGGGCTGCTGAAAAAGTCCCGTGGGTCTCGTTGTGGCCGCCGCGGGTGCAGGTGCAAGCGAACTCTGCGAGTTCGCCCGTTTTTCTCGAAGGCGATGCGGTGCCATCGTCGAGAGAAAACAACGTAGCAGATGCGCCCGCGCCGGCCACAACCCCTTGGGGCGCAACGAGTTTCGGCCCCTGGACTGCGTTCCCTCTCCTCGACGATGACCCCAGCATCGCCTTCGTCGAGGCGCCTTGCCAGGAACCGAAACTCGATGCGCGAGACCCACGGGACTTTTTCAGCAGCCCCCTAGGAGCAGAGCTCGGTCTGCGGCCTCGCCGCGAGTCAGCGAGTCTTCAGGGAAGGAGTTGCCTCTCTTCGAGCCACGCTTCGATGGCGGTGAACATGCCCGGCACGAACCGGGAGACCACGAGGCGCTCCGCGTTGCCACCGATTCGGCTCTGCATGAGGGGGTGGTTGCCCTGCGGGTACTCGAGGATGGTCATGTCGTTGCCGGTGCTCGCCTTGACCTTCTCGAGGAGCTCCACGGCCAGCTGCGACGGGTTGCTGCGGTCGTTGAGTCCGTAGAGCCACAGGCCGGGGCAGCGCTGGGACGCGAAGTCGCCGCTCCAGTCGTGGTCGCGGGTCGGACGTGCGCGCACCTTGGCGATGGCGTCTTCGATGCTGAGGAGCGAGGCGTCCGACTCGAGCTCCTGCGTGAGCTCACTGAAGTGATCCTCCTGGCTGAGAGGGGTCGCGCCACCGCCGAGTGAGATGGTGAACGCGCACTCGGTCGCCGAGGCCGCCACCGGCATCACCCAGCCTGCCTGGCTGATTCCCACGAGCCCCACCTTGCTCGCGTCGATCTGGGGGTGCCCGCGCAGGGCGTCCGCCGCCGAAGCCACGTCCGCGCCGCGCCGCCGGAGAAAAGGCTCGCTGAAGGTCGCGCCGTTCGGCAGGGCGTAGCTGCCCGCGGATTCCCCCACGCCGCGCTTGTCGAACGCGAGCACTGCAAACCCGAGGTCGGCGAAGTACTGGGGGAAGAACATCGCTTCGCTTCGGGGTGTACGACCGGAGCCGTGAACCCAGACGATGCTCGGGTGGGGCCCTGCGCTCGGCGGTAGGAGAAGCGTTCCCCGAAGCTCGACCCCGTCGTGTGTGCTGGTGAACGAGAAGCTCTCCTCTCGAGGGTGGTCGCGCCGTTTCCCACGCACCGACCGCCCCTCGGAGAGCACGGTCAGACTGTCGCCGGTCAGAGTCAGACGGTAGGCCTCGGGATGGCCCACGAGGAGGCGAGGTCCGGCGACCCAGGTGCCTTCTCCTTTGAAGAAGAGTGCGCGGTAGTTGCCGGAGGGCAGGTCGAGCAGCATCGGGATGGGCCCGAGGTGGCTGATCAGAGCCCGACGATCGTCGCCGAGCGGGTAGACCCCCTGGATGGCGGCAAGATCTGCGGGCTGTGGCGGCTCGGACCGGAGAAGGCGGAGCGTCAGGTCCTGGCCGTTGCAGGTGCCCTGAATGTGCTCCGGCCCGTAGGTCGCTTCGCACCGCAGCTTGCGACGGCCGAACGAGAGCGTCAGATGGAGCCCCTCACCCTCGCGGAACGAGCCGGTGATCGTGACGGTCCGGTCGCTGAGCTGGGCGGCGTCGGGGCCCACCAGGTAGGTTCCTTCGCCGTTCAGCCCGCGGCTGGTTCGCTCCAGGTTTGCCGTGATGTGCGACCAGTGGGGCCGATCGCCCTCGATCTGGCCAAACCCGCCGGACCAGTCCCCGAAGCGGAGGTCGACGGCTGGCGGGGCCTCGGGTGGGCTGCAGCCCAGGGTTGCCAGGAACAGCCCGAGCGCCAAAAGGCGGCGGGTAGCGGAACGCAACATGCTCTCTCCAAAGGATCTGCGGTTCGTGGCGACCTGACGCCGCGCGACGTCGGGCCCAGGTCGGTCCGGGCTCTCTGGGTCTCTGCCTGCTGGGCTCAGTGTGGCGTGGGTCGCTGCAGAACACATGACCGGAGAGTCCAGGAAGTGTGACCGTCTGGTGACGAGACGCGCAGGACCGGGGCGCGAACCCGCTAGCATTCGGGTTCACGATGAACCATCCCTGCGAGAACCTCATGAACAAGACCTCCCTCGTCGGGCTGGCTGCGACCTGCATCCTGCTTGTCGTCGCCTGCGGTGGCTCCGCCCCGGACGGCGCCGAGACCCCTGCACCCGAAGCTGCCGACGGCTCGGCTCCCGCACCGGCAGCCGCAGACATCACGCCCGACCTGGCGGCGATTCAGGCCGCGGTCGACGCACCCGGTCGCCCGGACGCAGATCGTGCCGACGACGCGGGGCGCAAGCCGGGCGAAGTGCTCGGATTCTTCGGCGTTCAGCCGGGGTGGCACGCGCTCGATCTGTTCGGCGGCAGCGGCTACTACAGCGAGATCATCGCGCGCGCCGTGGGTGAGTCGGGTCACGTCACCCTCCACACGAACGAGGCCTACGCGGAGTTCGCCGGCGAAGCCGTGGAGCAGCGCATGGCCGGTGGCGAGCTCCCCAACATCTCGGTGCTCACCGCCGAGGCCAACGATCTCGCGCTCGAGCCGGAGTCGTTCGACATGGTGCTGATGGCGCTCGTGTACCACGACGTCTACTTCGCGCCGCCGGAAGGCGGATGGAAGGAGATCGACGCGCCGGGGCTGCTGGCCAAGCTCCGCACCGCACTGAAGCCGGGCGGGGTTCTGGCGGTCATCGATCACGCGGCTGTCGCGGGTGCCGACCCGAACGAGAGCGTCAACAGCCTCCATCGCATCGACGAAGAGCTGGTGAAGAGCCAGATGGAGGCTGCGGGCTTCGTCCTCGACGCCACGAGTGACCTCCTGCGCAACAGCAACGACGACCGCACTGTGAGCGTCTTCGACGAGTCGATGCGCCGCAAGAGCGACCGCTTCATTCACCGCTATCGCAAGCCGGTCGGCTGAGGCGCGCGGCGCGAGCTCGAGAGGATCCGTCGACCTGTGGCATCCTTCGACGACCGCATGACAGTCTCCGTTTGCCTGACCTTCGACTTCGACGGCTTCTCTTCGTGGGCCGGCGGTGCACGCCACACCCGCTCCCCGAACCTCCTCGCGCGGGGCGAGTTCGGAGCGGTGGGAGCGGAGCGACTGCTCGATCTCCTGAAGGAGCGAACGCTCCCCTCCACCTGGTTCACGCCGGGGCACACGATCGACACCTGGCCCGATCTCTGCCGACGCATTGCCGACGAAGGGCATGAGCTCGGCTACCACGGCTACTGCCACGAGGGGCCCACCAGCAAGCGCGAAGAGGCGGAGGAGCGCGCCATCCTGGAGCGCGGCATGGCCTGTATCGAGCGAGTGCAGGGGCGGCCCCCCGCGGGAACTCGCAACGCGGGAGGCAACCTGGGACCGCGCTGGGTGGACCTCCTTGTCGAGTACGGCTTCTCGTACGACTCGTCGATGGCGCCGCACGACGTGCTGCCGACCTGGGTGCGCAAGGGCGACCTCGCGCGCACCGACGGCCCCCACGTGTTCGGTGAGCCCGTCGACCTCGTGGAGCTGCCGTTCGACTGGTCGCTCGACGACTGGCCATACTTCAGCCCCGATCGGCCGCTCCAAGAGGGGCTACGGCCGCCGAACGACGTGTACGACATCTGGGCGGCCGAATTCGACTATCTGCACCAGCGGCTCGGCCACGGCGTCTTCGTGCTCTGTCTGCATCCGCAGTGCATCGGACGGGGAGCGAGAATGCTGATGCTGGAACGCCTGCTCGATCACATGCGGGAGGCCGACGGCGTCGTCTTCCGCACGATGGAGGACGAGGCGGCCGAGTTTCGGCAGAGCCCAGGATGAGCGCGAAGCCGAGGTCGGCGTCACGCAGTTCGGAACCAACCCGGTGCGAGCGCCGTAGGGAAGGTCATGTCCGATCTGCCCGCTACCATTCCTGATGCCGCGAAGCCGGAGCAACGCGTCGTGCCGACGCCCTCCGGGGCCATGGCAAAACGCGACTTCTGGAAGCAGCGCCTTGCGCCGTATGCCCGGGCAAACGACAGGAGCGCAACGTGGCAGGTCGTCAGCACCGGGGGCCTCTTCCTCGCCACCTGGTGGCTGATGCTGAAGGGGCTCGCGGTCGGATGGTGGGCGTCGCTCGCCCTGGCACCGCTTGCTGCCGGTTTCCTGGTCCGGCTGTTCATCATTCAGCACGACTGCGGGCACGGGTCGTTCTTCAGCTCTCGGAGACTCAACGACGCCGTCGGGTTCACGCTGGGAATTCTCACCCTGACGCCGTACCGCTGGTGGAAGCGCAACCATGCCGTGCATCACGGCTCCGCAGGTGATCTGAGCCGACGCGCAGTCGGTGACGTGATCACCCTCACGGTCAAGGAGTTCGAAGCGCTCCCCTGGCGTCGCCGAATCGCGTATCGGCTGTACCGGCATCCACTCGTGCTGCTGGGGCTGGGCCCGATCTGGCTGTTCGGAATCAAGCACCGTCTGCCCCTCGGGACGCCGCTTGCCTGGCGTCGGGAATGGCGCGACGTCATGGTCAACAACGTGGCGCTGGCTGCCATCGTCGTGATCTTCGCGAAGACCATCGGGCTGGTGCCGTTTCTCCTCGTGCACGGCCCGATCTTCCTGCTTTCAGCAACGGCCGGCGTCTGGCTCTTCTACGTGCAGCACCAGTTCGAGGACACGCTGTGGGCGAGCCCCGAAGACTGGGACTTCTTCGACGCGGGCCTGTTCGGGAGCTCTTTCTACGACCTGCCGAAGGTGCTGCACTGGTTCACCGGCAACATCGGCTATCACCACGTACACCACCTCGCGAGCCACATTCCCAACTACGAGCTGGCGCGGTGCGTGGCCGAGGTGAGCGAGCTGCAGCAGGTTCCGAAGCTCGGGTTGCGCGAGAGCCTCGGCTGCCTGCGCCTGAAGCTGTGGGACGAAGAGGCACAGAAGCTGGTTCCCTTCCCCGCAGCTCGACCCGCCTGAAGCGCCGTACCAACTACCCGGGCGGTTCGTAGCCCCACCAGACCGCTGCAGGCGTGATGTCGCCGACCAGCGGATCCAGAATCTCGCTCAGGAAGCTGAGCCCCTTCGTTCCGTTCGACATCACGGCGACGGCAACCTCGTTGTCTGGGGAGTAGGCGATGAAAGAGCGGAACTCGCCGTTGTTGCCGGCGTGAAAGTACACGCGGCCTCGTGCCGTCTCCTGAACCACCCAGGCCAGCGTCCAGGCGATGTCGGCACCCTGTGGGATGTGGGCGCCCCAGGCATCGGCACGCACCGGTTGGTGTGGGCGAAGCGACTCGGCATGGGCAGCGTCGCTCAGACCGCCCCCCTGGAAGTAGTAGGCGGCAAAACGCGCCAGGTCTTCGGCGGTCGACACCAGGCTGAACGAGGCGATGGGCTGGTCGAAGACGAGGATCGCGCGCACCGAGCCGTCGTCTCGCCAGGCCTGCGCGTACTCATCTGTGCTCCCGGCGTGGCTGATGAAGCTCGACTGGGTCATGCCCGCGTCTGCCGCCACCTCCACGAAGAGCTGCTCGAGCCCTCGCCCGGCACGCTGCTCCGCGAAGCGCTGGAGGGCCACGTAGGCCTCACCCGAGTATCCGAACTCGTGACCGGGATCGCCGATGAACGGCACCGGGTCCCGATCTGGGTCGAGCGCCCAGCCACCCCAGTTCGGTAGACCCGAGACGTGCTGCAGGATGAGCCGTGGCGTCAATTTGCCGTACCGCGCGTCGTGCTCGAGCAGAGGGTAGGACAGATGGTCCGCAAGGCGTTCGTCGAGGTCGATGACGCCCTGATCCGCGAGACGTAGAACGATCAGCGCGAGCACGACCTTGCCGAGCGACGCCGCTTCGAAGACGGTCGTCGTGGTGGCAGCGCGATCGAGCTCGGCGCTGGCCGTGCCGTAAGCCTTCGACCAGACGAGGTCACCGCGCTCGGCCACGGCGATCGTGAAGCCGCGGACGTTGGCTGACTCCATGAGGCCCGGAATCCGCGCATGAACTTCCGCGAGCGCGAGGTCGAGCTCCGCGTCCGGAGAAGGCTCTCCGCAGGCGCAGAGGGTCAGAAGGAGGGCAGCGTAGACCGAGGCAGTTGACGCCTTGAGGAGCGCACGCCTCATCGGATCGCAGCGTCCTCGGCTGAGGAGAGCCGCGGCCCGAGTGCTCGATTCGGGCTCCCATGAGGAGCGTCGATGAGGATCGGCTCCGGTTCCTGCCTGTCCGAGATGGGCGCCATGGTGCATCATGCTAGCGATGAGTGCAGCACAACGGATCGTGTGGCCTGCGAAGCGACTGCCTCTGCTTGTTGCCATGGCCCTGGCGGCGTTCTCCAGCGCGAGCGCAGCGGGGCAGAAGAAGAACCTCAGCTTCATGGAGCTGGAGTTCCAGTTGGTCTCGCGGGACGGAACGGCCCTGGCTCACTTTCCGATGGCGGCAGGTCGCTTCTACGACGAAACGTACGAGACGAGCTCATCGACCGACGCGAATGGCAAGCTCTTCCACGCGGTTTCGAAGAGCCGGGAGAGTCTGCCTCTGGTCGAGCCGCTGCTCGCTCCCGACCAGGTGATCCGGCAACATCGAATGTCGATCTATCTGCCTTCGGTGAGCGAGTACGGTGACTACCAGGTCACGTTCGTCGCTCCCGCTCCCAAGGAGGGGCCAGTCTTCGAGAACCTCTCGGATCGGCCACGTAGGGTGCCAACGGAGATCACTGTCTCGGAGTCTGCCGAATGGGACTCACCGAGCACGTTCGCCCACGGCGCCTACTACCACGGGTACACGGGCCGCCTGAGCACGACCACGATCCTCGGCAACGGCGAGGAGCGGCTGGTGCCGGTGACGCCGCGTGGCTCTCGTGCCTTTCTCGAGAAGATCACGGTCAGCGCGCGTCCGAGGCTCCAGGTCTCTTCCACGGCGACACCTCTCGAGGGCAGGAGGGGCTGGCGCTTCGAGGTGCTTCTGGTCCTCGAGCCGTTCGCTGGCCAGGCCGAAGTCGGTCGCGCCACTTCGGATCCGCAGCCCGCCGACGGCGATGGGGAGAGGGTCGTCCTGAAGCCCGACGAGCCGGTCCGTGTCCGAGGGGGCTGCTGAAAAAGTCCCGTGGGTCTCGCGCATCGAGTTTCGGTTCCTGGCAAGGCGCCTCGACGAAGGCGATGCTGGGGTCATCGTCGAGGAGAGGGAACGCAGTCCAGGGGCCGAAACTCGTTGCGCCCCAAGGGGTTGTGGCCGGCGCGGGCGCATCTGCTACGTTGTTTTCTCTCGACGATGGCACCGCATCGCCTTCGAGAAAACGCCTTGCACCTGCACCCGCGGCGGCCACAACGAGACCCACGGGACTTTTTCAGCAGCCCCCTAGATCTCACCCTGGTCCTGGAGTCGGCGGGCTACGAGCACGGCACCGATCTCAGCAACGAGAGCAATGCGCGGGTGCGGGTGCGGCGCGGGGCCGAGGAGGAGACCCTCGAGATGGTCAGGCGCCATCCGAGCGAGCCGACAGCAACGCCGGTGCTGGGCCGGGAGATCGTCCTGGAGGTCGTGATTGCCACCGGCGGTCGGCCCCAGGCCATCCTGTGGGTCAGGTAGGGCCGCGGGACGCTGCATCGCTGACAGACTTCGATCGAAAGGGGACTCGCATGAAACTGAACGCAGCCGTTGCCACCCTCACACTCTTCGTCCTTGCTGTTCTGGGCGCACCCGGTTCAGCCTTTGGGCAGGGCCTGACGCCCACAGAGGCGATCGAGCTCTGGGGAGCCGCCTGGCAGGAGACCGACGAGAAGCGCCGGATGCAGATCATCGAGAAGATGTTCGCGGAGGACGGCATCTACACCGACCCCACGGCGGAGGTGAAGGGGCGCGCGGCTCTGAACGCTCACATTGCGGCCTCGCAGGCAACTCCGAGCGAGAACACCCTCACCATGGCCAGCGCAGTCGACAGCCACCACGGCATTCGCCTCCGCTTCGCCTGGGTGATGAAGTCGCCCGACGGCAAGGTGCTCATGGAGGGCATGGACTACGGCGAGCTCGACGAAGACGGCCGCATCCGGCTGATCGTCGGCTTCTTCGGGCCTTTCCCGCCGCTCGAGTCTCCCTAGCGCCCGCCCTTTCAGCAGCCGCTAGTTCGCCCGCTGCTCCTCGATCCACTCGTTCATCAGATCGTCGAGGATCGAAAGCGGCAGCGATCCGTTCCCGAGCAGAGCGCTGTGGAACTCGCGCAGCGAGAAGCGGTCGCCCAGGGCTTCTTCCGCACGCTTGCGGATGTCGAGGATCTGGAGCTCGCCGTGCTTGTAGGCGAGCGCTTGTCCGGGGTACGTGATGTAGCGATCCACCTCCGCCGTGACGTTCAGCAGCGTCAGCCCGGAGTGCTCCATCATGAAGTCCATCGCGCGCTGCCGGGTCCAGCCTTTGGCGTGCATCCCGGTGTCCACCACGAGCCGGCAGGCGCGCCACATCTCGTACACGAGGCGTCCGAAGTGCTCGTACGGCGTGCGGTACATCCCCATCTCGATACCGAGCTTCTCCGTGTAGAGCCCCCAACCCTCACCGAATGCGTGGAAGTAGTAGTAGCGACGGAACTCGGGGAGGTCGGGCATCTCCTGCTGGAGGGAGATCTGGTGGTGATGGCCGGGAACGGCCTCGTGCACGGAGAGCGCCGGGAGCTCGTACAGAGGCCGACTGGCGAGGTCGTAGGTGTTGACGAAGTAGACGCCGGCGCGCGTGCCGTCGGCGGCCCCGGGCTGGTAGTAGGCCGTGGTGGTCTTGGGTGCGGTCTGTGCGGGCACCGGCAGGATGCCGTACGGGTTGCGCGGCAGCTCGGCGAAGAACTCGGGCATGCGGAGGTCGGCCTGTTTGGTGATGCGCGCGACGTACTCGAGATACTCCTCGGCGTCGCCCGCGTAGAACTGCGGATCTGTGCGCAGGAACTCGCGGAAGGCGCCCAGGTCGCCGTCGAACTCGACCTCCTCTTTGATCGCCTGCATCTCTGCCTCGATCCGCTCCACTTCGCGCAGGCCCAGCTCGTGGACGCGATCCGCGTCCGTGTCGAGGCTGGTGTAGAAGCGCACGAAGTGGTCGTAGAGCTCGCGACCTCGGGGCACCGAGGACAGGCCCACCTGCTCGCGGCAGAAGGGCAGGTAGTTGCTCTGGAAGAAGTCGTGGTAGCGCTGGAGGGTGGGGTGGACCACCTCGGAGATCACCTTGCGCGCGGCCGCCTGGAGCTCGTCGCGCACCGGGGCGAGGCTCTCCGGCAGGCGCGCGAAGTGCGCATAGAAGGCACTCTGCTCGGGCGCGTCGGCCGCCCAGCCGATGATCGTGTCGCCGTAGCCCTCGAGCACCTCGCACGGTTGCACCCAGCCCGACTCGGTGCCGCGCTGCTCCAGCTCGATCACCTGGTCGATCATGGGGCCAAACGCAGCGAGGCGCTTCAGCAGGTCGCGGTAGTCCTGCTCCGTAGCGTTCGGCAGCGCGAGGACGACCTGCGCGAAGTTGGTGTGCACCCCGCCCATCGTGTTGAAGGTGATGTAGCGCCAGTCGAAGTCCATCGTGCGGCGCTCATGGCGCAGCATCCACTCGAAGACGCGCCGGTTGACCTGGTTCGCTCGGGTGAGGTCGGCGAGCGGGATGCCTTCGAGAGCGGTGAGGGCGCTCTCCATCCGCGCTTTGCGCGCCTCGAACGCTTCGTCGCTGAAGTCTTCGACGCGGTCGCGGTTCTTGGTGGACCCGAAGAGGTTGGCGGCAAGCGGGGAGGCCTCCATCTCGGCCTCCCAATAGGTGCTCATGAGCCTACGTAGGCTGTCGTCGGCCTCGCTGGCGGAAGTGGGGTGAGTGCAGAAGGCGAGAAAGAGCCAGCTGGCCAGGCATCTGAGGGGGTGAGTCATGTTCGGCATCTGGGTCACTCGAAGTGTGGAGGGGCTTTGGCTGTGGTAGCTTGAGGCATTCTGAGAGCGGACAACGTCCGCGTAGAGCAGTTCTTCCGTCCCGAGCGGCCCGTGTCAAGGCGTGTCTTTCTGAGCGGCCAGCGCCGCTTCGCGCCCGTTCGAACGTGACTCACGGGCGCCCCGGCATACGGCCGGCAGACCCGACCCAATCCGCGCTGCGGGAAGGAAGAACCATGAGCAAGAGAATCTATGTCGGCAACCTGCCTTTCTCCACGAACGAGCAGGGGCTCCGAGAGCTGTTTGGCGAGTACGGCACCGTCCAGGGTGCCACCATCGTGACGGATCGGGAATCCGGTCGCTCGCGGGGCTTCGGCTTCATCGAGATGACGGCGGGGGCCGACGACGCGATCTCGGCGCTGAACGGTCATTCCGTCGACGGTCGCAACCTGACCGTCAACGAGGCCCGGCCTCGCCGTTGACCCTTGCCGGGCTCAGGGTCGCTTTCCCACCACGTCCAGTACGGCATGCAGGTCGTGGGAGGCGAACCTGGAGTCTGTCTGGCCCCCAGTCAGCTCGTAGGGCGCTCTTCTAGGGCGAGTGGCCAGCCCTTCGAGTGCCTCGCGAGAACACCTCGAGGACGACCGACGATGATCACCTGCCAAAGGTCGGAAGAGCGCTTCTATGAGCGGCGACATGGACAGGAGGTTTGGCTCACTTTTTACCCGCGCGATCGCGCGAGCAAGACCGTGACCGGCTTTGACGTTCTGGAGAGCGTGAGCCAGCACCGGTTGCCGCCGCGGGCAGTTGCGCCTCGGCAGGTCCATCTCGACACCGAGATCCTGACCTACGTTCGGACCGGTCGGCTGAGGTTCGAGGATTCGGGGCATGGAACCGGCCTGATTCAGGCGGGCCAGTTCCAGGTCTCGAGCGCCGGTCGTGGGATCCGGCGCGCCGAAGCTAATGCGTCTCCGAGTCGATGGACGACCTACTTTCAGGCGTGGTTGCGATCCGGCGAGCGCTCTCGCGAGCCGAGCCGGGAGCAGAGGCAGTTCAGCGGTGCCTCTCGGCGCGGCGAGCTTTGTGTCGTGGCGTCTCCCGATGGCCGTGAGGGGTCGCTTCGCCTGCGTCAGGACGCCCTCGTGTACTCCTCCATACTCGACGCCGGCCAGAAACTCTCCCACGCTCTAGCGGACGGCCGGAAGGTGTGGCTACACGTCGTCGAAGGTCGAGTTCTTGCTGAGCGTACGGTTCTGAATACCGGTGATGGAGCCGGTGTGTCGCGCCAGCGCGAATTGGAGCTGCGCGCCCAGGTCGCCACCGAGGTTCTGCTCTTCGAAGTCGGGGAGCGGGGAATGGGAGCGACCGGCTAGATGCCCGGAGAGCAGGGTTCCGGGGAGCTAGCGCACCTCGAGAGGCTGATTCTCAGCGCCGATGCTTCCGCACACGGCTACGCTACGCTCGCCGAAGCGCACGAACGTGGCCGCGACCGCTCGACCGGGCTCGCCGCCTTGGCTCTCTTCGGGACCGCAGCCGCCGTCTTCTCCTTTCGGCCCGTCGGTGCGGACTTCTGGCCCGAGCTCGTCCTCACTTTGCTCCTCGCGGGAATGGCGACACTCTTCGCGTGGCGGCGCTCCCGGCCGAGGAGTCCGTACCATCGGTTGAGCGAGGAGTGGAGGGTCCAGGCATTCTCCTTGAAGAGACACAAGGTGCGGCAGGCCCGTTTTCCCAAGTCCGATCTGAGCCGAGCGCTGCGTCAGCTCGAGCTGGACGGGATCTCGCTTCACCGGAGCTGGAGACAAGATCGCAAAACGGGACGTTGGCCCTAGCGCCGCCGCGTGGGAGGTCGGAAAGAAGGGGCCCGGCCGGAAAGCGCGTCACGAAGACTTCAGTCGCCAGCGGAAGTCGCAGTGCGGGGCGCCCTGCATCTGGGTCTGCGTGCGCTGGAACTCCCACTGGGGGCGCACGAGCTCTTCGGCCGCAAAGTCGACCCCGCAGGTCATGAGTGCGCCGATCTCGGGCTCGCCGATCGAGCGGAAGTAGTCGGCGAACTCACAGCTCGTGATGTCCATGCCGAAGCTCGAATCGGTGTCTTCGACCACCTCGCGCACGATCGGGAAGGCGCTCTCACGGTCCTCGCGCGGGTGCGAGTTCTCCTCGAAGCCCTGGCTCCGTTTGAAGTCGGCGTAGGAGTTGGCGATGGCCCGGCCCACGATCTCGTGGGCGCGCTCCTTGCCGAGCTCTTTTTCGAGCTCCTTCACGATCGGAATGACGATCTTCGACTGGGTCTGGACGGCTTTCAGGATCGGGTTGTTGGTCATGCCGCTACCTTAGCCGAGCTCCAGCGCGCCGCATTGCGAGGGCGGCTGCCTCAGCGATTCACGGGCGGGAGTCGTGCTCCCGTCTCGCCAGGGGGCTTTTCCCCCGCCACGACGGGAAGCCGCAGCGTGCCGATGCCGTCGATCGACGCCTCGACGACCTCTCCCGGCTTGAGATAGCGGTCTTCCGGGCCGCGGGTGGCCGCCGCTCCTGCCGCCGTGCCACCGGACGTGCCGTTGTTGACGACGTCACCCGGGTAGAGCGTGATGATGGACGACGCGTACTCGATGAGCTCCCAGAGCGAGTGGATCATGTCGCCGGCCCGTGCCTCCTGCAGCTGCGTGCCGTCCACGCTCAGGGTCTGGCGCAGGTTCTCCATCGGATCGCCGTAGAACTCCCGCGGCACGATCCAGGGGCCCTGCGGCGCAAACGTGTCGTGCCCTTTGCCCACCAGCCAGTCGGTGCGGAAGGGGGCGCCTCCGGGCGGGCGCCCGCCGCGGTCGGAGACGTCGATGGAGACCATGTAGCCGAACACGTGCGCTTCGGCATCGTCTGCGGAGACGTACCTGGCCGCGCGACCGATCACGGCACCCAGCTCCACTTCCCAATCGGTGCGATTGCGTCCGTACGGAATGACGATCTCGTCGCTAGGGCCGACCACCGCGCCCCGAGACGGCTTCAGGAAGAGGTAAGGAACCCCTCGGTTCACGCGGCGCTGGCGCCGAGCCTCGGCCCGCTCTTCCTCGGTCCCCGACTCGTTGACGTGGCTGTAGAAGTTGACCGCCGCGTTGAGGATCTTGCCGGGGTACATGATGGGCGGCCGGATGCGCAGGTCGCCGACCTCGTGCACCCAGGCGGGGGCCCGGCTCCCGAGGAGGTCGTTGGCGGCGAGGTGGTTCACGATCTCGTAGAGCCGGTACTTGAGGCCGTACTCGTAGCGTCCGATGAGCTCGAGCATGTCTTCCGGCATCGGCATCTTCGGGTAGGCAGGGTCCGCCTCGAGCGCGCGGTTGGCCTCTGCGAGGTCGACGACCAGGCGGTCGCGAAGGACCAGCCCCACGCGGGGTGTGTCCTCGATGTCGAACGTCCCGACCTTGAATGGCTCGGCCACTTCGGTCGCCTGGCCAAGGGCGGCGGACGCTCCGAGCGGAGCGACCAGCAGAACGACCAGAGAACACCAACGAAGTCGACGCATGTTTTCTCCTCCGCGCGCAAGGCGCTCCGAGTCACTCGTGCTCACCGAAGAGTCTGAGGCTCGACAGAGCCTATAGCCTTGTTTGCGGAGAGCCGGGGGGCCCGAAGCTCCCCGAACGACCGGAAGCGAGGTGGACCATGGCGAGCGTACTGGTACTGGGATCAAATCGCGGGATCGGACTCGAGCTGGTGCGACAGCTGGCCGCACGCGGAGACGAAGTCACCGCGGCCTGCCGGCGCTCGTCGCCGGAGCTGGACGGTCTCCCGGGTGTGACCGTCCACCCTGGGGTCGACGTGACCGACCCCTCGGCGCTGGAGAGCCTCGCCGTGGAGCTGGGTGCCGACGCGCTGGACACTCTCGTGGTGATGGCGGGTGTTCTCGAGCCCGTGTCGCTCGAGCATCTCGATGCTGAGGCGATCCGGCGCCAGTTCGAGACCAACGCGCTCGGCCCGTTGCAGGCGGTCGGAGCGCTTCGGCACTGCGTGCGCCGCGGCGGCAGAATTGGCCTCGTGACCAGCCGCATGGGCTCGATCGCCGACAACGACTCGGGCGGCAGCTACGGGTACCGCATGTCGAAGGCGGCGCTCAACATGGCCGGCCGCTCGTTGTCTCTCGACCTCGCGGCGGAGGGCATTGCGGTGCGGCTGCTGCACCCCGGCTGGGTGCGCACCGACATGACGGGTGGGGCAGGCCTCATCGACGTGGACGAGTCGGCCGCCGGCCTGATCGAACGCCTCGACGAGCTTTCGATGGCGACCTCGGGCACGTTCGTGCACGTGAGCGGGGAGAGGCTCCCCTGGTGACTCTCCGAGGTGGTGAGGTGCACGCTGCCAGCGTTGTGCGCGCGCTCCAGATACACTCGAGCCAAACCAAGCGGTCATCTCACGCCTGAAAGGAGTCTCCGATGCGGTCCTTTCGCCTTCGTTCGAGCTCTCTCGTCCTGCTGACCCTCGTGCTGCTCGCCCCTGCCATGCCGGGTCTCGCCAGCACCGACAAGGCGGCCGCGGCGCCGACGTTCTACGCGGACGTGCTGCCCGTGCTCCAGAGCAACTGCCAGACCTGCCACCGCCCCGCAGGGCTCAACCTGGGCGGCATGATCGCGCCCATGCCGCTCACCACCTACGCCGAGACGCGCCCGTGGGCGAAGTCGATCGCCCAGGTGGTCAAGAAGGGTGAGATGCCGCCCTGGCACGCGGCGACCGAGTTCAACGGCGTCTTCTCGAACGAGCGCACGCTCGACGAGGGTGAGATCGACACCCTCGTGCGTTGGGCCGCAACCGGTGCCAAGGCCGGCGACGCCAGCGCCGCGCCGCCCGCCATCGAATGGCCCCAGACCGAGTGGTCGATCGGCGAGCCCGATCTCATCGTCAGCCTGGCGGAGCCGTTCCATGTGGAAGACGACCTGCTGGATCTGAACATCAACCTGCCGGCGCAGGACGTGCCGGCCGGCGTGCTCGACGAAGACCGCTACATCGTGGCGGCCGAGTACAAGCCCGACACCACGGCGGTGCACCACATCATCGGCTTCGCGCTCACCCCGCCGGAGGAGGAGGGCGGCGAGCCCGGCTACCTGCGCCTGCCTGGCATCGCTCCCGGGGCCGAGCCCAGTGAGTTTCCGCCCGGGTACGGCATTCGGCTGCCCAAAGGGTCGAAGCTGATGCTGCAGATGCACTACCACAAGGAGCCGGGGCCGGGCACCGAGGTCTGGGATCAGTCGACGGTGGCGTTCCGGTTTGCCGACGAGCCGGTCAAGGAGATGCACGTGTCGTCGGTGGGCGACCCGCGCAAGATGTACCTCCCTGCCAACACGAAGGATCACTACATCTCGCAGACCGAGACGCTCGCCAGCGACATCACGATCATGAGCCTGCTGCCGCACATGCACTACCGCGGTGCCTATTCGAAGTACACCGCGACGCTTCCGGACGGCACGGTGCGGGACCTCCTCGAGGTGCCGCAGTACGACTTCAACTGGCAGACCCGCTATCGCCTCAGGGAGCATCTGCAGCTGCCCGCGGGCACCCAGATCGAGGTGACCATGGGCTACGACAACACCGCGGACAATCCGAACAACCCGGATCCGACGACCGAGGTGAAATGGGGCAGCCGGACCAACGACGAGATGAACCTCGGCTTCTTCTACTGGGCCTACACGGGTGACGAGGAGAAGAGCGCGGGCCGGCGCGTCAGTCCTTTCGTGCGCACCGAGCGCGAGGCTTCGAGAGGAGGAGCCGACTCGGGCGACTAGGCCGTCGGATCGGCACCTGATCGACATCTGACGTGAGCTCTGCCTTCGCGCCGCCGGCGAAGGCACGAGCTCGGCCACCGCGGCGCCGGCCACCGGGGCCCGCGACGGCGTAGGCGCGCCTCGAGGCCTGCTGCCCGGCACTCGGAGTCAATCCGGCCCCTGGGTCCGTCTACGAAGACAGGACCCTGGCTCCGGGATGGGCTGCCGAGCGCTGCGCTTGCGGCCGGAAGAGCCGTCGAGAAGCGAGGAGATGGCATGAGGAAGAAGCTCAGCGGCGAGGAGATCAAGAAGCACGTGTTCCGCACGTACGTTGGTCTGCGCGGCGTGATCTGCGGTCTGGGAGTCGCCTTTCCCGTTGCTCTGGTGCTCCTCGGCTTCCTTCTGGGGGAGGAGGAGTGGCTCCCGTCCATGAGCGACTACTACTGGAGCGACGCCGAACGGATGCGTGACCTGTTCGTCGGCTTTCTCTTCGCGCTGGGTTTTGCCCTCGTCGCATATCGGGGGTTCTCCTCGGGGGAGGACAGGAAGCTGACGGCGGCGGGTCTCTTCTCGATCGGCGTTGCGCTCTTCCCGATGGCAAATCCCGACGCTGCCGCTGCCACCCAGACCCAGCAGCTTCCGTTCGGCGCCTCGTTGCACGGTGCGTGTGCGGCGCTGGCGTTCGCGTGTATCGCCGCGGTCGCCTGGTTCGACTCCGACGTCTCGCTGGCGGCGCTCCCTGCGGAAGCCCGCCAGAAGTACCGCGCTCGCTATCGGCTCCAGGGGTGTCTCATGTTGGCCCTGCCGGCGCTGGTGTGGTTCCTCGCGGAGTTTTCGGGGCTGCCGGACGTGGATGGCGCGGCCCTGGTCTTCCTCGCCAAGCGCAAGGTCTTCTTCGTGGAGTGGATCCTGTTGTGGCTCTTCTCCTGGTACTGGCTCACGAAGCTCCGCGAGATGCGCGAGTCGTCGGCGGACCTCCGGGCCGTGGAGGGGACACTGGTCGACTAGCGGGATCAGCTTCGACCGGTTGTGGATCAAGATGGAAGCTCTCGCGTGGCCTGACGCCTACTCGCCGTCGACGCAGACGGCGCTGCGCTTCGCGTGGGCGGCCGCTGCGGTCCGTCTAGGGCACGCGTCGCCTTCGTCGAGCACGCCCGTCGGGCTCGACGATCTCCTCGTCGGCGTGCTCCTCGCGCACCCTGGAACGTCGGAGCCACAGGTCTGCTTCCAGCACTTCGGCCTGGTGGCGGGCCAGGTGCTCGACGACCGCTACCCGCGGCTGACTGCGGACAGCTTGAACCGAAGGCTCGACGAGCTCAAGTCGCCGGAAATGCCGGCAATCTCTCCCGAAGCCCAGGGTGTGCTGAGCGTGGCGGACTCTCGTCGCTCTTCCTCCAAAGACGGGCGTGTCCATCTCTCGTTCCTCTGGCAGGGGCTGTTGGCTGCACAGGGCGAGCTGTCCACCCGGCTCCTGACCGCCTTCGAGACACGCGGCAGGAGCCTGTCGGAGGTCGAGTCTTCGACCGAGCGCTGGCTGGACTCGGGGGAGAGCGAGAAGTACGCCGACTGGCTCCGCCGGGAGTTCCCCAACCCGCGGGATCCGGCGAGCGTCGTGAACTTCAAGGCGGACACCACCGTCGGAGCTTCCGCCGCCAGCGGAGATCTCCTGCAGATCAGTCGAGAGGTGGACGCCTTCGCGTATCTGCTCGCGGCCAAAGACACGCGCCCACCCCTCGCAATTGGCCTCTTCGGGGCCTGGGGCTCTGGCAAGACCTTCTTCATGGAGTCGGTGCGAGAGCGCATCAGCGCGCTGCTCGCCGACGAGAGCGTCGGGCGGCAGCCGCAGAGTCGCACGCCATTCTGGAAGCGCGTGATCCCCATCGAGTTCAATGCCTGGCACTACGCCGAAGGCGACCTCCTGGCCAGCCTGATCGATCACATCTTCACGGAGCTCCAGCGCAAGAGTTATGGCCGCCCCGGCGATCCGGCGACCGACGAGAACAAGGGCTGGCTGCAGGAGCTGGACCGGACACGGCACGAGCTCGAGACCAAACGCGCCGAGCTGGTCCGCGAGCAGGATGCACTGTCGTCGCTTCGAGCGGAGGTGGTTGCGTTGGAGTCCGATCGCGATGTGGCGGTCCGAACTCTCGAAGACCGGGTTGCAGCCAGCTCTCTCGAAGCGTCGCGTGCGACCGTGCTCGCTGCCCTCGACGCGGTAGGTGCCTCGGCTGACATCGGTGACGACCTGACGGTGCGTGATGCGCGACGCCAGCTCGAGGAGGCACGGCGAGAGGGCCTGCGGGTCCTGGGGCTCATTCGGTGGATCACCGGCTCGAGGCGTCGCCTCGTCGCGGCTCTGGTCGCCCTGCTGGCTCTGCCCGTCGTTGCGTTCGTCGTCGAGCAGGTGTCTTCGTCGGATTCGCTCGCCGTCCTGTCCGGCGGTGCAGTGGCGTGCTCGAGGTGCTCGGGGCATGCACGCTCTTCGTGCGCAGGCACATGGACCGGCTCGACCAGGCGCGCAAGAAGCTGGACGGCGAGGTGGAGCAGATCCGGGCCGGCTTCGACGACGAGATCGAGAAGGCCGAAGAGGAATTGAAGGCGCAGCGAGGGGAGGTCTCGAAGAAGGAGGACGAGGTTACAGAGCTCCTGGAGAAGCACACGGAGATCGAGGGCCAGATCGCCACGCCCGCAGGAATCCGCATCCGTCGATTCCTCGACGAGCGCATCGGATCGGGCGAGTATCGCGAGCGCCTCGGCACCCCCGCAGTCATTCGCCGGGACCTCAAGCGGCTCACGAGCTACATCCAGCTACAGAACCAGCAGCTCGCGGCAAGCGACACGCACGTCACGCCCGAGGATCATCAGCTCAATCGCATCGTTCTGTACATCGACGACCTCGATCGATGCCCCGACGACAAGGCGATTCAGGTGCTCCAGGCCGTTCATCTTCTGCTGGCTTTCGAGCTCTTCATCGTGGTCGTCGCCGTCGATTCGAAGTGGCTGTCGCACGCACTCGAGAACCAGTTCCCGACGCTCGCGGCCTCGAGCGCATCAGACCGTGCCAAGCCACGCGACTACCTGGAGAAGATCTTCCAGGTGCCGTTTCACGTGCGGCCACTCGGAGACGACGGGCGCAGGAACATCATGCGAGGGCTGCTGGGTGATCACCTCCGTCTTCCCGGGACGGCCGGGGGCGGCTCGGGGGATCCGGTCACGACGCGCCGGCTCGGCAACAGCGAGTCGGCCGTCCTGGACCATCACATTGCCCCGCGGCAGTCGCCCGCCGCGCTTGCCACCCGGGCCTTCTCCCTGACTCCCGACGAGCTGGAGTTCGTCGAGTCGTTGGCGCCGCTACTGGGAGACACGCCCCGGGCGGTCAAGCGCTTCGTCAATCTGTTCCAGCTCCTGCGGGTGCTGCTGCCCGACACGACGGGAACGGCTGGCGTGAGAGACACCGAGCTTGCGGCATTTCTGCTCGCTTGCGCCAACTCGAGCCCGGATTTCACCGCCGCGCTGCTCGAGAGGCCGCCCGAGAGGCTGGGCGATCTCTCGGACCCTTCGGCAGCGCCCGAGCTGCCGGACGCGCCGCCAGCCGTCGTGTCGTGGCTCGGCGCTGCGGAGCGTCAGCCGGATTGGTCGAGCGTCGAACGGGGTCAGCTGAAGAGGCTCGCGGAAGTCGTCTCGCGCTTCTCGTTCGGTTGAGCGGGCCGGCAAGGCTCCGCGCTGGCCTCGAGCGTGTCGCGCGCCCTCCAGCATCCCAGTACCATCGGGCCGGAGGTTCGATGGAAGCCAGTGACCGCAGCGCCCCCCAGCCGCCAGCCTGCCTGAACTGCGGCACTGCACTGGAAGGTGCCTTCTGCTCGAGCTGCGGGCAGGAGGCGCGCGACGCCATCAAGACGCTCCCCGCCTGGATTCGCGAGCTGGGTGAAGACGCGTTCCAGCTCGATGCGAAGATCCTGAAGACGCTCAGGCTCCTGCTCCTGCGCCCCGGCAAGCTGACGACCGATTACCTCGCCGGGAGGCGCCA
This sequence comes from Candidatus Multivoraceae bacterium, assembly GCA_965223385.1. GTDB lineage: Bacteria > Acidobacteriota > Thermoanaerobaculia > Multivoradales > Multivoraceae > JBCCLJ01. The sequence goes on from CBDCWR010000006.1 coordinate 1,141,767, forward strand.
ACGCTACACGCCGCCGCTTCGGCTCTATCTCATCGTCAGTGCCGTCTCCATCGCGCTGATGAGTGCCGCAGGCGTCATGAATCTCGAAGATGTTCTCGCGAGCACCACTCCGGAGGAGATTGCGCAGCTCGAGAGAGTGCTCGGAGTCGACTCCCTCGACGATCCGGGAGTTCAGCGCCGCTTCGATCGGCGCTTCAACACCCTCTTTCCGATCCTCAACCTGATCACACCGCTGGGCCTCTGCCTGGCGCTCAAGGCGATCGACTGGCAGCGTCTGCTCCATGCTCATGTCGTGTTCGGCCTGCACCTGGCGAGCGCGCAGGTCGCCTACAGCCTGCTCGCCCTCCCGATCGTGCGGCTCCCCATCGGCGTCGTGCTCGCACTCTCGATGGTCCTCCTGGTTGGCCTCGCGATCTACTTCGTGATTGCGCTGCGTCGCGTGTACGGCGGCTCGTGGCTCGAGACGTCGGTGCGCCTGCTGGTCCTCGCGACCGCTTACGCCGTGATCGTCACCGGCATCAACGCCGTGGCCTTTGCTCTGATCCTGCCGACGCTCTAGGTCGGGCGCGGCGCAGGGCGGCGCAGCGGGCACGCGGAGCATCGTGGAAAACCGAGTCTTCTGAGAGCTGCGCTGCTGGTCCATCATCGGAGGGTCCTCCACTTCGGAAGGAGCCTCCGGGATGCCACGACACGCGGTGAGTCGGGAAGACCAATACGACGTCATCGTCATCGGTTCCGGTATGGGCGGAATGACGACGGCGACCGCTCTGTCTCGAATGGGACACGAGGTGCTGCTCCTCGAGCAGGCAGAGAACATCGGCGGCCTGACCCACACGTTCACGCGCGGCGGTTTCACCTGGGACGTCGGCCTCCACTACTGCGGGCTGTTCCGCCCCGACCAACCCGGCGGAAAGATCCTCGACTGGCTCAGCGATGGCGCCATCGAGTTTCGCTCTGTTGGCACCGTGTACGACACGCTCCACTTCCCGGACGGGTTCGAGCTTCCCGTGGGTCGGCCCGCCGAGGCGTTCAAGATGGAGCTCGAGGATCGGTTTCCCGACCACGCCGCGGAGGTGGATGCCTACTTCGAGGCGGTGCAGTCCGGGAGGGCGGCTCTCGGTCTAGCGACCAGCGAGCGATCGATGCCCGAGCCGTTCCGCTCTGCACATCGATGGTGGAACCGGGAGAAGATCCAGCGATGGTGCGGTCGCACGACCGGGGAGGTCATCGAAGAGTGCATCAGCGATCCGAGGCTTGCCGCCGTCTTGTCGGCACAGTGGGGCACCTTCGGCGGTGCGCCCAAGCAAGCGAGCTTCGGCATTCATGCGCTGATCATGAGCCACTACCTCGACGGGGCGGGCTATCCAGTCGGCGGCGCATCGGCGATCGCGGAGGGCCTCGTGCCGGTGATCGAATCGGCGGGGGGAAGCGCTCGTGCGGGCACGCCCGTCCACGCGATCTTGGTCGAGGATGGTCGAGCCGTTGGTGTCCGCACCAGCTCTGGAGAAGAGCTCCGGGCGCGAGTCATCGTTTCGGCCGTCGGGGCCGGCGAGACCGTCAAGAGGCTCCTCCCCCAGGAGGTACGCGACCAGGAGTGGGCCACCGAGATCGCCGAGTTGAAGCCCTCGATCTGCCACTTCGAGATCTATCTCGGCTTCGAAGGTGACATTGCCCGGCACGGTGCCACGCGCTCCAACCACTGGTTCTACGAGACCTGGGACACCGACGAAGGCATCTGGTCCGACACCGACGCACCGATTCCCATGGTGTTCGCCTCGTTCCCGTCCCTCAAGGACGAGAGACACGATCCTGGCCCGTCGAACCGACACACCGGCCAGTTCATGGTTCTCGCCGACTGGTCCACCGTCGCGGAGTTTGCCGAAGGCGGCGCCGAAGAGCGTCCGGAGGAGTGGGCAGCCTTCAAGAAGGGCATCGAGACCCGCATGATGGCGTACTACGCGAAGAAGTTCCCAGCGCTGGCGCCGCTCGTCGTCTTCCGAGAGCTCGGGACGCCACTGGCCACCGCGAGGTTCACGGCGCACGAGAAGGGTGGGTTCTACGGGCTCGAGACCACGCCTCGACGGCTGATGTCGGAAGCGCTTGGCCCGCGGACACCCGTGCCCGGGCTCTTCCTCTCCGGTCAGGACGTGATGTCGCCCGGCATCGCCGGCGCGATGTACGGCGGAATGCTCAGCGCGGCTGCGATCGATCCTCGCGTCTACAGGAAGATGCGCTGACACGACGCCGCGCTCCGGGGCCCTGGAGGACTTCGAACGCGCAGTAGATCACGCGGATGTGGTCACCGAAGTCCTCGTTCTTCGGCAGGTATGGGCTGGGCATCGATCGGTGCAGTTCGCGCCACAGCCCGGCGTCGGCGATCTCCGCCGTGCGTTCCCCGTACCTCCGCTCGGCATAGAGATCGTCCCGGCAGGTGAAGACGATGTGGCCGCCCGGGCGCACGAGGCGGCAGAACTCGCGAAGCGTGGCCGACGCGTTCTCGATGTAAGTGAGCACTCCGACACATGCGAGCGCGTCGAAGGTGCCTGCCGCGAAGGACAACGGCTGCTGCTGAAGGTCTCCCTCGTGCACGCTCTCGTAGACGCCTTGCTCGGTCGGTCGCATGGAGCCGAGACGCCCGACCCACAGCGTTGAGCGTCGACGACCGCGATGCGCCAAGTCAGGGAGCTGGTCGAGGGGCCCTGATCTCGTCCAGGAGCTCCAAGAGCGACTGCGCGACGTCGGGCTCCTCCAAATAGAGGTTCTTCGTCTCGCCGAGATCGCGACCGAGGTGGTAAAGCTGGCCGGGCGGGTCTCCCGCCTCTGGCTCGACGCTGCGCGGCTCGGAGAAGCCGCCCGAGCCCAGGCCTTCGACGAGTTTCCAGTCTCCTTGTCGCACGGCGAAGACGCCGGCGCCGCTGTGGTGCACGATGGGATCGTCTCCGCCGGGCGACGCTTCCCTGCAGCCCTGCAGCGCCGGCAGGATGCTCCGGCTGTCTTCCGCATCTCCCGAGCCGAGCGCGACGCCGAGGACGTCCGCCATGGTCGCCATCCAGTTGGTGAGCGAGGTCGCCTGTGGACACACGGCACCCGGCTGCACCACGCCCGGCCACCGCACCAGGAACGGCACCCGGTGACCTCCCTCCCAGGCGTCCGACTTCTGGCCGCGGAGCGGGCCCGCGGCGCGGTGCCCGAACTGCTCGACGTGCTCCGGCCGCCAGTAGGGGCCGTTGTCGCTCGTGAACACCACGATCGTCGACGCGGCGAGACCCTGCCGGTCGACGGCCTCGAGCAGCTTGCCCACCTCGGCGTCCACCATCGCCACGAAGTCACCGTACTGACCCGCGTCGGAGCGCCCTTCGTGCTCCTGCGTCGGCACCCAGGGCGTGCGGAGCGGGGAGTGGGAGGTAGAGGAAGAACGGCTCCTCAGCGGTTCCCTTGCTCTCGATGTGGGCGATCGCGCGGCGGGTGAAGCGCGGCAGAACGTCGTAGAAGTCGAACCCCTCCATCATGGGCCCCGGCCGCCAGAAGGCGCCGGTGGCTCCGGTGTCGAGGTCGTTGCCTTCAGTCTCCTCCGTGACCGGAGCAACGAGGCGGTTGTTCTCGAGGTACACGTAAGGGGGGATGTCGAGTGAGGCCGGCAGAATGAACGACTCGTCGAACCCCGCAGAGATCGGCCCGCCGCCGACCGGCCCTTCGAAGTCGACGAGCTCGTCGTCCACGTCCATCAGGAGGCCGCGGTCGTTCACTCGAGCGCGATCGGTGCCGCGTAGCTCGTCGAGCGGCTCCCGAAACGTCCAGTCGAGCCCCAGGTGCCACTTGCCGACGACGGCGGTGCTGTAGCCCTGTGCACCGAGCAGGCGTGCGAGCGTGAGGCGCTCGGGCTCGATGAGGGTCTCTCCGTAGCTCCAGAGCACGCTGCGCTCGAGCGGGCTGCGCCAGCTGTAGCGTCCCGTGAGCAGCGCGTAGCGTGTGGGCGTGCACACGGAAGCCGGCGAGTGGGCGTCGACGAAGCGCATGCCTTCGGACGCCAGCCGGTCGAGATGTGGGGTCGGAATGCGCGATTCGGCGTTGTACGCACCGAGATCGCCGTAGCCGAGATCGTCGGCGAGGATGTAGATGACGTTCGGAGGCCGCTCGGCCGGGGGAGACTGGCTCGCAGGGTCGCCGCGGTCGCACGAGAGGAGGAGCCCAAAGGGTAAGAGGAGGGCGGGGATTCCGCGCCACGCACGAGCGCTCCCGGCCAGGGCCCGCGTGTTCCGCGGCCGATGGGGCTCAGGACGTGCCGGTGCATGCGAGGCGTCAGCCCGAGGAGCGCTGTCGTCGATCACTTGGTGCCATGTTAGCCCTCGGCCCTGGCCCCCAAAATGGCATCGCATGGTTCTTCGGTGCCGACAGTGCGCGGCGCTTCGGAAGAGAGCCCGCGGTTCGTCGGGCAATGCGCGAGCCCTCGGCTTCGTTCCCAAGAGGTTAGGCTGCACTGAACGAACACCCGGAGGCCGCCATGTTCCCCGTCAGCCTGCTCCTGTGTCTCGCACTCCAGCTGCCTTCGAGCAGCGAGGTGAGCTTCGAGCGCGACATCCGGCCGATCTTCGAGGCGTCGTGCGTGGAGTGCCATGCCTATGGCCAGGCCCAGGGAGGCTTCTCGGTCGAAGACCGCGCCGCGATGCTCTCGCACGCCGCGGCCGTGGTGCCCGGCGACGCTGCGGGATCGCGGCTCTTGACCCTCGTTCGCGGGGACGACCCCGATCTCGCGATGCCGTTCGGAGGGCCGCGCCTGAGCGCAGCCGACGTCTCGGCGCTCGAGAGGTGGGTGGAAGAGGGTGCGGTCTGGCCCAAGCACCTCACCTTTCGGGAGCCGGCCGAGACGAGCTCGATCCGCCTCCGCAGACCGGAGATACCAAACGCCACGCCGGGCACTGGCGATCACCCGGTCGACCGATTCGTGGGTGCGTACGCGAATGCGCGCAGGATCGAGCTCGAGCCTCTGGTGAGCGACCGCGCGTTCCTTCGTCGCGCCAGCCTCGATCTCGTAGGCGTGCTGCCGACCCGGGAGCAGGGCGAGCGCTTCGCGGCCGACACGAGCGAGGAGAAGCGGGCCGACCTGGTGCGCTCGCTCCTCGACGACTCGCGCGCCTACGCCGCCCACTGGATGTCGTTCTGGAACGACCTCCTGCGCAACGACACCGCCGGGACCGGCTACATCGATGGCGGGCGCAAGCAGATCTCGCGCTGGCTCTACGCTGCGCTGCGCGACAACAAGCCGTACGACCGTTTTGTCTCCGAGTTGGTCGATCCGGGCCCCGAGAGCGAGGGGTTCGCGCGGGGCATCGCGTGGCGCGGAGAGGCGAGTGCGAGCCAGATCCCCGAGCTGCAGTTCGCCCGCTCGGTGTCGCAGGTGTTCCTCGGCACGAACGTCAAATGCGCCTCCTGTCATGACAGCTTCATCAACGGGTGGAAGCTCTCCGACACCTACGGGCTGGCCGCGGTGACCGCCGACCGCCCGCTCGAGCTGCATCGCTGCGACAAGCCGACGGGCGAGATGGCACGCGCCCGCTTCCTGTTCCCCGAGATCGGTGACGTGGATCCCGAGGCGCCGCGCGCGCTGCGTCTGGAGCAGTTCGCCGAGCTCCTCACCTCGCCCGAGAACGGCCGCCTCGCGCGCACCATCGTGAACCGGCTCTGGCACCGGCTGATGGGCAGAGGGTTGGTGGAGCCGGTGGACGATCTCGAGCAGCCGGCCTGGAGCCGCGATCTGCTCGACCACCTCGCGGCCGACCTGGTGGACCAAGGCTACGACCTCAAGCGCACCCTCGAGACCATTGCCACCAGCCGCGCCTACCAGCGGGCCACCGTGGGGCTCGACCCCGACGCCGCTCCCGAGGACTTCGTGTTTCGAGGCCCCGCGCCGAAGCGCCTCAGCGCGGAGCAGTTCGTGGACGCTCTGTGGACCCTGAGCGGGCTCGGCCCCGAGGCGCCGGACACTGTCTTCGAGGGGGTCGTGGAGGAGGAACCGTCCGGCCGTGGGTCGAAGGTACGCGCGGCCCTCGTGCCCGCCGATCAGATGATGCGGTTTCTGGGGCGGCCCAATCGCGAGCAGGTGGTGAGCACCCGGCCGCGCACGCTGGTCACTCTGCAAGCCCTCGAGCTCTCGAATGGTGAGGCCGTGAGCCGGCACCTCGAGGCCGCGGCCGAGCGTCTCTGGGGGGAGGCCCAGCCGAGGGAGAGCGCGGGTCGCGAGCAGTGGGTCGAGCGGGTCTTCCTGCAGTTGCTGTCGCGGCGCCCCACCCCGCAGGAACTGGTGGTAGCGCTCGAGCTCCTCGAATCTGCCGAGGGGCCGGCCCCGGTCGAAGATCTCCTGTGGGTGCTGCTCATGCATCCCGACTTCCAGCTCGTCGGCTGAGGGGGCTTGGTTGATGGCGAGAGACACCCGATCCCGAACGCCACCGGCGAGCGAGCTGAGCCGAAGAGATCTCCTGAAGGCGGCGTCTGCAGCCGGCGCCGTTGGTCTCCTGCCAGGCTCCGAGGCGTTTGGCGCCGCGGAGAGCGCGCCCCGTGGATCCGCCGACACCGTCATCCTGCTCTGGATGGCTGGTGGCATGGCGTCCACCGAGACCTTCGACCCCAAGGCCTACGTTCCGTTCGAGAAGGGGCTCGCGGCAGAGCGCATTCTCAGCACCTTTCCTTCCATCCCCACGGCGGTCGACGGCGTGCGCATCAGCGCGGGCCTCGAGAACATCGCGCAGGTGCTCGATCGCGGCACGCTGATCCGCTCGCACGTGGTACCGGATCTCGGACACATCCTGCACTCGAGGCACCAGTACCACTGGCACACCGGGTATGTGCCGCCCCAGACCGTGGCCGCGCCGCATCTCGGCGCGTGGATCGCGAAGCTGCTGGGCCCGCGACACGACGCGATTCCAGCGTTTGTCGACATCGGGCAGCGCCTCGAAGGGGTGGGAGAGAAGGAAGAGCTGAAGGCGTTTCACACCGCCGGCTTCCTCGGTGCCGAGTACGGGCCCTTTCTCCTGCCGCACCCCGATCGAGCGGGCTCCGCACTGCAGCCACCGGAAGGCATGACGCCGCAGCGCTTCGAGAGCCGCCACCGCTTCTACCGCCGGATGCTGGCCGCATCGCCCAGGTTGGCGACCATGCCAAGTGAGGAGAGTGGCTCCATCGTGCGCTCCCTCGAGAGCGCATACCGGCTGCTCCGCTCGCCGGAAGGCGCCGCCTTCGATCTCTCGCAGGAGCCCGAAGAGGTCTACCGGGAGTACGACACCGGGCGCTTCGGACTCGGCTGCCTGCTGGCGCGCCGGCTCACCGAGGCCGGGGCTCGGTTCATCGAGGTGACCACCGAGTACGTTCCCTTCGAGTCGTGGGACACCCACGAGAACGGCCACACCACGACGGCCGCGATGAAGCAGCAGATCGACCGCCCGGTCGCACGCCTCGTTCTCGACCTGGAGGAGCGTGGCCTGCTCGACCGCACCCTGGTGGTGCTGGCGAGCGAGTTCAGCCGCGACATGGTCACCGAGGGAAGACCCGGGAGCAGTGCGCGCGATCAGTCACGGGCTCCGGCCGACTTCATGCAGGAGATGAAGCAGTACGGCATGCACCGGCACTTCACCCTCAACGGCTCGGTGCTGCTGTTCGGCGGTGGCATCGGGCGCGGTCGGGTCTACGGCGAGACGGCCGACGAGCGGCCCTGCGTGACCATCCGTGACCCGGTCTCGGTGACGGATCTCCACGCCACGATTCTGAGCGCGCTGGGCATCTCGCCGCGCACGTCCTTCGAGATTGAGAGGCGGCCGTTCTACATCACGGAAGACGGCAAGGGGCGCCCCGTCGACGCCCTCTTCGCCTAGCGGGTTGGTCTCCTTGCTGCCTCTGCACACGGAGCGATGAAGTCTGCGATCGCTACCCCGCGCTCGCTTGCAGCTCCACCGACCGGCGGGCGATCTCCTGCTCCAGCTCCGCCGGGTACGGTTGCACGCCCGGAGGCGCACCTTCCGCGCCGCCATCGAACAGCCAGCTGATCCCTCGCAGCATCACGGCGGTGTAGAGATCGAAGAGGTCGGCGCCGCCTGCCGCGGTCTCGGACGCCAGGTTGAGCAGACTTCCCTTCGCCAGCAGGAGGACGTGTGTCTCGTCGAGATCGAACCGCTCCACGTGGGCTTTCATGCGTCGATGCGGCTGGCGGTAGAGCCAGTCGATGTCGATCTCACGGTTGGAGTGGCCCGCGTTGAGGAGGATGGTGCCCGGCTTGGCCCGGCGGAGCTGATCTTCGCCCAGGACCCCCTCGACGCCGGTTGCCGTGACCACGATCTGGCAGCGCGCCAGCCCTTCCTCCAGGCTCACCGGAATACAGCCGTGGTGCTGCGCCGTGATCTGACGCACCGCGTCGAGGTCGGTCACGTAGACGACAGCGCCGAGGTCGCGCGCCCGCTCGGCGATGCCTTTGCCCACGGGGCCATAACCGACCACCAGGACGGATCGGCGAAACAGGCTCATCCAGGTGATCTGGCCGAACACCGGCCAGACCTCGCTGCCGACGTGGAAGCGGTTCTCGAGACCGTCCTTGAGAGGGATGCTGTTCCAATCGAACACTGGAAAGGGGATTTCGTGACTCCGCAGCAGATGGAGTCCACTGGTGGTCGCCTCCAGCGCTCCACGGACCTGCGGCTGTCGGTCGCGGTATGCGACGCTCAGCTCGCCGCCCATGTCGCACAGGTAGTCGGCGTCGAAGGCACGCACGAGCTGCATGTTCTGGTCGTAGTCGGCGCGGGTCATGCCGCGCCAGCCGTAGACGCGGATGCCCCTTGCGGACAGGTGCGCGGCCACCGCATCGTCGGTGCTGTCGACGTTGCAGGCTCCGAGCGCGATCTCCGCACCACACTCGGCCAGCGCCACCAGCATGGGCACGGTGTTGAACGTGATGTGCATCCAGCAGGCCAGTCGCTTGCCTCGGTAGTCTCGCCGGCTGAGCTCGCGGCAGTAGCGCTCCGTGATTGGCGTCACGTGGCGCAGCCAGGCGAGGTCCGCCTCTTCGATGCGTGCGTCGTCCCTGGGGTCGTGGACGCGAGAGGAGTTCATGGCAGTGCGCTCCCTTCACGGCTTCTGCTGCGCAGCTGAGGGCCAGCGCATCGTCGCCGGCAGAGATTCGAGTGGAGGATCGGGCGTTTGAGCTCCTCGGACCATACGCCAAGCTCGATCTCACGGGTGGGTTGCCCCCGACCGCCTGGGGCCCGCGGTTCAGCTCACCTGATGTGACGTCCGAAAACGGCGCGCAAAGGGGCGAGGCCGTTGCTACCTTGGCCAGGCTTCGGGCGTGGCTTGGGCTTGCCCCGGAGCTTGAACGGCCGTTGACCCATCGGAGGCTCGAGCATGTCGTTTCTCGTTCACGCACTTCCGCCACACTCGTTTGCGCCCTACTTCTCCATGACCGAGGAGGAGCTGACCCGCCGGCGTGCGCGCGTTCAGGTGGCCGACGCCCGCCCCGGCTTTCCCTGTCGGGTGAGCCTCGCCGACGCGGAGGTGGGTGAGCGGGTGGTGCTGCTTCACTACGTGCATCAACGCCGTGAGTCACCCTTTCGGGCCTCTCACGCGATCTATGTCCGGGAAGGGGCGGAGCAGGTCCATCTCGAGCCGGGTGAGCTACCCTCGATGTTGCGCACCAGGCTCCTCTCGCTGCGGGCCTTCGATGCTCGAGCCATGATCGTCGCCGCGGACCTCGTGGCCGGGGAGGGGCTCGAGGACGCCCTCGCTGGGGTTCTCGAGAATCCGCAGGTGGTCGATGTCCACCTCCACAACGCCAAGCTGGGCTGTTACCTCGCGCGGGCCACGAGGGAGAGGATGGCGTGAACCCTGGCAAAGGTCGGCTCGAGCCACCTCCTGCTTGCCGGGTGCCGACGAGAATCCGTCCCGGCCGGCTTTGGACCTCATCGGCCGAGGCCTCACGGGTCGCTCGCGGACAGAGAGGTCTCTAGGCCACACCGTCCGATTCCTGATCGGAGTCCGTCAGGTCTTGCAGGGGCGGGTGCGCCAGCCCGTCTCCTCCACTCGTTCTTGCAAGCAAGCAAGCGCGGAGGCTGGACGGTTGAGAGTGTTCGTGGACCGGGTCGCTCGAAGCGCTGTGTGCCCACCATCCCGGCTCGTTTTCGGCGAAGACAACAGGAGTGAAGCGCGCGATGGGACTCGAGCTTGAGGACGTCCGGAAAGAGATCGAACGACACGACCGGTGGCGTTCCGCATCCCCTTTGACTGTGTTCGTCATCGCGCTCATCACCGCTGGAGCCGGAGCCTTCTTTGAGAGGTTCGGTGAGGAGGCGGCTGTGAGCGTTTTTGGCGAAGAGGACCAGCGCCCGGTGGCGCACATCACTTGGGCAGAGCGCGAGCTCGAGACCCGCGAGCCCTCCGTGTTCTCGGGCGCTGCCTCATTCGATCAGGACGGGATGATCTCGGGTTGGAACTGGTCGATCAACTCCGAGCACGTGGGCAGCGAAGAGCAGCTTCTGCACACTTTCGAGAAGCCGGGCGACTTTGTCGTCAAGCTCGAGGTTACCGACGAGAAGGCCAACACCGAGGTCCTTGCGGGTGGACGACCTGCGGCCGTGTTTGTGAGGGTGGTGGAGGGCGCGCCGGACCCTGCTATCGATCCTCTGCCCCCCATCCGGCAGCTGCCGCGAGATTGCCAACGGATCGAGCTGCCACCGGACGAGTCGATCTCGACCGAGGGTGGCACGGTGGTTCGCGGGGACGACGAAATTGACACCGACGACTGGACGAGCGTCGATGTGGCGTACCGTGTTGTGATCTCCGCGGATCGGAAGTCTTTGCTCCTTCAACTTACATGGGGAGCGCAGGAGAGGAACGGTGACCGCAGCCCAGGGGACACCTACATTCAATCCCGCGGTAGCTTCAACCTCTTCAGCGTGCCTTCAAGATGCGCCGACGCGTCGATCGCGTCTGTCGAAGGGTACGAACCACAGGGCTCTCGGACGGAGCTCTTTTCGGGAAAGAACCTCCATGGCTTCTTGAACTTCCCGGACACAGGATCCCTGACGAATGTCCGAGTGCGGATCGATGGCCGAGGTGGAAGAGACAGTGCGAGGCAGGCGCTGACTGCGAGGTTCTCTGGTTTCGTCGTTCACCTCGAGCCGCTGCCCCCTGGTACTCAATAAGCCAGTGCGAGCCAAGGCTGAAGCGGAGGGCCTAGGCCGGCGAGTTCTCGATCGGTCCGTGCGAGCCAGCCCAATCGAGGGCGGTTCTCCCTAACCGGTCGCGACCTCGAGAGTGTTCTATGTCACAATGACATGAGTGAGACGTCATTCGAGAAAGGTCCTGCTGGCAGCCCTTGCCTTCAGCGCGACTCCGCTGCTGAGTCAATCGCCTGGGGGGTTCTGCCACTGGATGAACGCGGAACTGGTGCCGCAGACACCGTTCTCGAGCCAGCAGGCCTCGGTACGCCTCTTCGGGGGCTGGCCCTTCCTCGCTGCGCTCGACATCTTCGACGCGGCGGTGTCGGGCTCCGACATCCGCGTCGATCTGTTGGCCCCCCCGGGCGGTCCAGCCGCCATCCTTCCCTTCTGGGAGGACGTCTTCACGGTCGGCACCTTGGCCGCCGGGCAGTACGCGCTTCATGTCGACCTGTACATCGACGACGCGCTCGGGCCGACGTTCTTCGAGACCTGTGGTCCCTGGCAGGTCGACGTCTTGCCAGCGCCGCCCGTGCCGACGCTCGGCTCGATCGGCACCTTGGTCTCGGTGCTCCTGCTCGCGGCTGTCGCGATCGCTGCGCTTCACCGCATGCCCTGACGTCGGGTGGACTCATCCGGGGCCAGAGCGGCCCTTGCTGACCCTCGATCGAGCCCGACGCGGGCGCCGAGGAGGGTCTTCTTGACACGTTTGGGCTCCGAACTCCGATAGATAGAAGAGAGGCGGCCCATCGAAGCCCAGAAATCCCAGGGGAGCGAATGTGAGTGCGGAGAGTAGCCGCGAGCAGATCACCGATCTCCTCGTGGCGCACGGTCGCGGTGATCAGAAGGCGTTCGACAGGTTGGTGGAGCTGGTCTATCGAGACCTCTACAAGATTGCCCAGGGGCAGCTCCGCAAGAACGTGCGTGGCACTCTGGACACGACCGGCCTGGTGCACGAGGCCTACATCAGGCTGGTCGATGGGAGCCGAGTGTCGTTCAGCGACAGCTCGCACTTCTTCGCCGCAGCCGCACAGGTCATGCGCTGGATCGTGGTCGACCGGGCGCGAAAGGCGTCGGCGAAGAAGCGTGGTGGGTGCGAGCCGGAGCTCACGCTCGACTCCCGGGACCTGGTCGTCGAGACGCAGTCCGAGAAGCTGATCGACTTGAACCGTGCTCTCGAGGCTTTGAGCGAGGTCGACGAACGATTGACCAGGATCGTGGAATGCAGGTTCTTCGCTGGCCTGGGTATGGCGGAGAGCGCGAAGGCCCTCGGCGTTTCTCTGAGCACGGCGAATCGCGACTGGGCGAGAGCCAAGGCTTGGCTCCTGCGCGAGCTCCGCTCGCGTGTCGGCGCGACCGAGTGACGCTGATCCAGCTGAGATCGTCCCGTAGGAAGGCGCGAGTGTGGACGCGTCTCCGTGGAGATCGATGGCACGGCGATGGGGTCCTGGAGCACTCGATAGGATGGGTCTGCCGTGGGAGACCATCCGGAAGACGGGGCACAGGGGGCGCCGATGCGCCGGCTGCAGACGGCGGCGACCCGGGGCGCGACGGAGATCGATCTCTCGAGCACCCAGCGGCGACGTGTGGATGTGGTGTTCGCGCAGGCCCTCGAGCTCGATGGCGAGCTACGGCGAGCCCACATCCGGCGCGAGCTTCGCGACGAGCCGGAGCTGCTGGAGGAGGCGCTCGAGCTTCTGGCGTTGAGCGAGACTCCCGACGATGCTCTGGCAGAGGAGGCCGGTGTCTGCGGTCCGCTCATGGAGGAAGGCTGGCACGGCGAGCGGGAGACCCAGTTGCAGGGCAGCGTCGTCGGGCCCTATCGCCTGTTGCGTGAGCTCGGGCGCGGCGGCATGGGTGTCGTGTACCTGGCTGAGCGCGATGACGGGCACTTCGAGCAACAGGTCGCGATCAAGGTGTGCGCCGGCATCGGTGGTGACACGCGCCGCTTCGAGCTCGAGCGCCAGATTCTGGCTTCGCTCAACCATCCGAGCATCGCCACGCTCTTCGACGGCGGCTTGACCGACGACCGTCGCCAGTACTTCGTGATGGAGCTCGTCGAGGGTGAGCGCATCGACGAGTACTGCGACCGCCGAAGCCTGCCGATCGAAGCTCGGCTGCACCTCTTCAGCAAGGTGGCCGAGGCGGTGCAGTTCGCGCATCGGCATCTCGTGGTGCACCGCGACCTCAAGCCGTCCAACATCCTGGTGACCCCTGACGGGGCGGTCAAGTTGCTCGACTTCGGCATCGCGAAGCTGCTCCGCGCCGGATTGAAGGACGGCGGTCTGACCCACACCATGGCGGGGCCGATGACACCCGACTACGCCAGCCCCGAACAGGTTCGCGGCGAGCCGATCTCGACGGCCGCCGACATCTACCAGCTCGGACTGCTGCTCTACGAGCTCCTGGCCGGAGAGCGAGCCCAGCGCTTCGAGGACCACTCGGCGAGCTCGCTCGAGAGGGTGGTGTGTGAGCAGGAGGTCGCGCGGCCGAGTGCAGCGGTGGCGGCTTCGGCGAACTCGGAGGCGTGCGAGGCTCGGCGCACCACGGCTTCGGGCCTCGCCCGTAAGCTCCGAGGTGACCTCGACAACATCGTGCTCATGGCTCTGCGCAAGGAGCCTGAAAGGCGTTATGCCTCTGCCGGCGATCTGATCGACGACCTCGAGCGCTACGAGCGTGGCCTCCCGATCCAGGCACGTCCGGACACCCTCACCTACCGCGGCGCCAAGCTGTTGCGCCGCCATCCTGTGGGCGTGAGCGCGGCGGTCGCCTTTGTCGTGCTCGCAGCCGCATACGCTGCAACAGTGACCTATCAGGCCCGCGAGCTCGCTGCTCGGCAGGAACGAGTGGAGATCGAGGCACGCAAGGCGCGCGGTGTGGCCGACTTTCTGGTGGGGCTGTTCGAAGCCGCTGACCCGGTGAGGAGCCGAGGCGACGCACTGACTGCCGTCGAGCTGGTGGAGGCCGGCATCGATCAGGCTCGCAACGACCTGGGCGCCGAGCCGGAGCTTCAGGCAGAGATGCTTCGGGTGCTCGGCAAGGTCTCCCTCAATCTCTCGCGGTTTGATCGAGCGCACGAGCTGATGTCAGAAGCTCTCGTCGCTCAACGCCAGCTGCACCCCTCGGACCATCCTGATCTGGCCACCACCCTGGCCGCTCGAGCCGAGGTGTTGCGTCTCGTCGATCGAGTCGAGGATTCTGCGGAGCACAGCCGTGAAGCCCTGGCGATGCGGCAACGCCTCTACGGTGAGAGCCATCGCGACGTTGCCTCGAGCCTCTCGCATCTGGCGCTGGCCACGATGGCGCTAGGTGAGGCGGAGGAAGCAGAAGTGCTGCTCCGCCGGGCGGTCGATGTGTACCGGGGCTTGGGGCCGGATCACGAGGCTGAGATGGCCACCGTGTTCAATCGACTCGGCATGGTTCTGCGCCGGATGAAGCGGTACGAAGAAGCCGCGAGCGCACATCGACAGGCGCTGGCGGTGCGTCGGCGGATCTTCGGCCCCGACCACCCCGAGGTTGGAACCAGTCTGAACAACCTGGCGGTGACCCTCGGTTCGGCCGGTGAGTACGCGGAGGCGGAGCCGCTCTACCGCGAGTCGATCGCAATCACCCGAAAGGCCGTTGGCGACGGTCACGGGTTGCTGGGGTCACCTCTCCACAACCTGGGCAACGCGCTGCGTTACCTGGGCCGGCTGGACGAGTCGGAGGCCGCCCTACGAGAAGCGCTGGCCGTGCGGAGGGCAACGCTCGGAGAGCAGCATTCGAGTGTTGCCAAGAGCCTGAGCAGCCTCGCCGAGACCGTGGCTGCAGACGGGCGGGAGGAGGAGGCGCAAGCGCTGCTCCGGCAGGCCGAGATCATCGCCGCGAGACCCTGAGCGGAGGCAGCCGGCGAAGGGCGGGCGGTTTGCCCTTCCTCTCTGCCCATCGGAGCCAGAGCGAGAACCGTGTCGGCGGCGTGCGCCAGTCGTCTTCTCGCCGACCCCGTGTACCTGTCGGAGAGGAGCGGCCGCGTGACACGGTTTCTGCGCCGTTCGCGATAGGCAGTCCAGATGGGGGCGGTTCACGGCGACGGCGGAGAGCGCCGACGCCGGTGCTGGCCCAACGCACGGCCGACGAGTTGGTCGAGGAGGAGGCGAGTATGTCGATGGCTGAAGGGATGGTGCGCGAACGTTCGAGTCGGGGCCGAGGACTTGGCCTCCTGAGCGGCTGTCTTCTCGTGTCGGAGCTTCGACTTTCCGGCGCACAGGGTGGCCGACGCTTGGCCCTCATGGTTCTGGTTTTCCTCGTGCTGGCGATGCCGGCCCTACCTCAAGATCTTCCGGTGCCGGAGACCTTCGGTGAGCCCCGAGTGTCGAGCTCGATCGTTGTCTGGACCGAGGCGGTCGGTGTGCCGTCCGTCCTCACGGTCGATGGGCCGGGAGACCTCGGGGTGCGTAAGGTCTTTGCTGCCGGCGAAGCTCCGTTCGTGGAGCTCGCGGAGCTTGGCCTCGCAAGCGAGCTGGCCAGAGAGGGGGAGGTCAACTACTCTCTGCGGCTTCTGCGTCAGGGCGCCGATGTGGAGGATGCTCCGCTCGAGACGCTCGGCTCGGACGAAAAGCTCCTCCGGAGGAGGGCACGGGTTGGCGAGGGTCCGCTCCGCGTTCGCCGTTCAGCCTCCCGCAGCCAGACCGGTACTTGGCTGCTCCAAGGGGGCTACTTCGTGGCGCCGGCCGAGCCTTCCGATGATGTCGAAGCGGCCGGTCAAGTTCAGTCAGGTGGGGCGTTGCACTCTGTGGTCTCGCCCGTCACGTTCAACGGAGACCTGACGGTGCAGAGCAACGACCCCGACATCTCGATGATCGACCTGAACTCCAACGGCAAGGGGGACTTCTCCTTCTCCTCGGGGGAGTCGGGCCTCAACGACTTCGCCATTCAGACCGACTGGAACGGGCTACCGGACGCTCCGTCGTCCGTGCACCCCTTCGTGATCCACAACAGCTGGGACGGCGCTCAGGATCACGCGCTGGTGATCGACCCCGACGGAGACATCGGGCTCGGAACCTATACGCCGATTCGGCCGCTTCATGTCGTCGATGACTACCCGATCATTCGATTCGAGGCAGAGGTTCTTCAAAGCACCCAAGTCTGGGAGCTGTGGGCTACTGGAAACGTCTTCCAGGTCTTGCAAGGCGGAAACGTCGTGTTTCGGATTGCGGCGGATGCCCCCGCCTATTCATTGAAGGTCGACGACACCGGCTGGGTCGGCCTGGGCACCAATGACCCGTCCGCAGCTCTCGAGATCGAAGACGCGGACGGCGATGCCCGGCTGCTCATCGATCAGCAGGGTGCCGACGAGAGTCGCGAGATCATGATCGACTTGGAGTGCAACTGTGAGCCCGTCCTGAAGATGACGGACACCAGTGGCGGCCAGGAATGGTGGCTTCGGCAAGACGGCGGAGACATCGCGCTCGACGATCCCAGCCGTGCCGGACAAGAGCTGAGCCTCGACTCCGCCGGCAACCTGACGATCTTGGGGAGCCTCTCGCAGGGCTCGAGCCGAGCTCTCAAAGAGAACCTCGAGCTCAGCCGGGGTACGGAAGTACTCGAGGCACTGGCGGCGCTGGACCTCTACGAGTGGTCGTACCGGGGAAGTTCAACCCGACACTTTGGCCCGACGGCCGAAGACTTCGCGGCAGCTTTTGGACTGGGCGAGCGCCGCGATCGCTTGGCGCCTGCAGACGTGGCAGGCATCGCGCTGTCAGCTGCCAAGACGCTGGTGGAGGAGAACCGCGCTCTGCGCGAGGAGAGCGCCGAGCTCAGGGAGCGGCTCGAACTGGAGCTCGCTGCGCTCGCGGCTCGCCTCGCAGCTCTGGAGGGCGGAGGCCTGTAGGGCCTCCTGATCAGCCTCGAGTCGCGGCACCGTCGAGCGAGATGCCGAAAGGCTGGCAAGGCAGGCGCAGTCACGAGTGGAAACGATCCCGTTTCGGGCGTCCGGAGTCCGGCAGCTCGCGTGGACGCGCGGCTACACGACCTGCACGCAGCCATCGGCGCCGGGATCGGCGCCGCCGTCGAGCCGGCCCTCGTGAATGCGGATGCCGTGGACGCGGGCGAAGTCCTGGGTGTAGGGGCTGCGGATGATCTCGTACCCTTCCAGAGCCAGCGCGTCGGTCACCGACCACGGCACGCCGTTCGAAACGTCGGTCGCGTCGCTCGTGCTCGAGACGCGGGGTGCCGTCACGGCCTCGAGCATGGTCATCCCGTGGTCGATCACGTTGAGCAGCGCCTGCAGAACACCCATGGCGATCTGGGTGCCACCCGGGGCGCCGACGACGATGCGGAGCTCGCCGCGGTCGAAGGCCATCGTCGGGCACAACGAGCTGAAGCGGCTCTTGCCGGGCGCCAGGCTGTCCGCGTTTCCCGGCCGCGGGTCGAAGACGCCCATGCAGCCGTTGTACATGAAACCGAGGCCGTCGGTGATCACGCCCGACGGCATGCCCAGCGAGTGCGTCATCGTGGCGGCGTTGCCCTCACGATCGACCACCACGACGTGCGTCGTGTCCTTCGGCTCGTAGGTCATTCGGAGCACCGAGGCGCGCTCGCCGGCGCGGATGGACTCCGCGTGCCCTGCGGTGTGCTCCTTGGAGAGAAGGCGCTCCGTCGGAACGTCGACGAACGCCGGGTCGCCGATAAACTGGTCTTTGTCGGATGTTGCCCGCTTCATCGTCTCCGTCACCGTGCGCACGTAGTCGACCGAGTTGAGCCCCATACCCGCGAGGTCGAAGTGCTCGAGAACGCCGAGCATCTCGAGCACCATGACTCCGCCGCCGGGCGGGTGGTTGCTGGTGATGTCGAGCCCTCGGTAGGTCCCGGTGAGAGGGTCGTTGTGCGTGGTGCGGTAGCTCGCCAGGTCGTCCGCGCTCAGCAGGGCGCCGTGAGACGCCATGTCTTCTGCGATCCGCTCGGCGATCCGGCCGGTGTAGAACGTGTCGGCGCCTTCCGCGGCGATGATGCGTAGCGTTTCGGCGAGGTCGGGGTTCGCCACGACGTCGCCGACCCGCTTGAAGCTGCCGTCTTCGTCGGAAGTAGATCTCCCGACCGGTCTTGGAGGTCTGGAGACGCGTGACGTTGTCGGCGCGGCCCATCGTCGCTCCTTCGATCCAGAACGAGACCACGTGCGGCCGCACCACGAACCCCCCGTCGGCCCAGCGAACCGCGTGGCCGACGATCTCCGCCCAGTCCTTCTTCCCCCAGGTGGTCTGGGCTTCGAAGTAGGCCTTGAGCGCCCCGGGCGTGGCGATCGCCTGATAGCCGACGTCGTTGACGTTCCCCTCGAGAACGAAGCCGAAACCGTCGCGGGTCTCGCCGAGGATCAGGTGCTCCCACTGGTTGGCGCGCGTCGCAAGGGGCGACTTCGCGTGGAAGTCGATGCACCGGTGAACGCCCGCGGCCGGGAGGTAGACCTGCAGGTTGCCGAAGCCCGCAATTCCGCACATCTGTGGGTCGACGACCCCGGCCACGAGGCCGGCTGCGATGGCAGCGTCGACCGCGTTGCCGCCGTCCCTCAGAACCGCTGCCCCCGCCTCGACCGATTCAGGCTGAGCCGCAACCACCATCCCGTGCTCGAACATCGTCCTCCGACCTCCCGTCTGCTTCACCTCATGATGACAAGTTACACACCCTGGGCCGAGCGGCGGACGAAGGCGAACGTGCGCGAGCGCGGCTCCGGAGCCGACTTCGGCGCGTCGCTGGGCATGGAAAGATGGTGCCGCCACCCGAACCGCTCTCCGAGGAAGCTGCCCATGAAGTCACCCGGTCTCAGGCGTCGCGAGCTTCTGCGCCGCACTCTCGTCGGTGGCGCGGGGCTCATCGCAGGCGCCGCGTTCGGGGCGCCAGCCATCGTGCGCAGCCGTCCCGAGGCTCCGTACGGGGTGCAGTCGGGTGACCCCCGTTCGGACGGCGCGGTGGTCTGGTCGCGTGCAGACCGGCCCTCGCGACTCTGGGTCGAGACGTCTGCGACGGAAGACTTCAGGAACGCAACGAAGATCCGCGGCCCGGAGGCCTTGGAGGTGGACGACTTCAGTGCGCGCGTGATCCTGGACCACCTGCCCCCCGGCACGGAGTGCTTCTACCGCGCGTGGTTCACGAGCCTCGACGACCGCCGAGCCGAGAGCGAGAAGACCGTGGGGCGTCTGGTCACGGCGCCGATCGACCTCAGGGACGTGACCTTCCTCTGGTCGGGAGACACTGCGGGGCAAGGTTTCGGAATCGACGAGAGCCGGGGTGGAATGGCGACGTACGCCGCAATGCGGAAAGAAGTGCCGGACTTCTTCATCCACTCGGGCGACATGATCTACGCCGACGCGCCGATCGGATCCGAACTGAACCTCCCGGACGGCACGGTGTGGCGCAACGTCGTGACGGAGGCCAAGTCGAAGGTGGCCGAGACGCTCGCCGAGTTTCGCGGCAACTACGCCTACAACCTGCTCGACGAGCACGTGCGCCGGTTCAACGCTGCGGTGCCGCAGATCGTGCAGTGGGACGACCACGAGACGGTCAACAACTGGTACCCCGGTGAAGTGCTCGACGACCCGCGCTACGAGGTGAAGCAGGTCTCACTGCTGGCTGCCAGAGCGCGCCGTGCGTTCTTCGACTACACGCCGATCCGACCCCATGCGACGCAGCGCGACCGCATCCACCGCGTCGTGCGTTACGGCGAGCACCTCGATGTCTTTGTGGTCGACCTGCGCAGCTTCCGAGGACCCAACACGGAGAACCGGCAGGAAGTGGCCTCGGCTGAGACGGCGTTCTTCGGAGCGCAGCAGCTCGCCTGGTTGAAGCAGGAGCTTCGCGCGTCGCAGGCCACGTGGAAGGTGATCGCCGCCGACATGCCGATTGGCCTTCTGGTGCCAGACGGCGACGCAGCGGAGAACGGCGCCAACGGAGACGGTCCGCCGCTGGGCCGTGAGCTCGAGATTGCGGAGCTGCTGTCGTTCGCGAAGCGCGAGGGAGTGAAGAACCTCGTCTTCCTCACGGCGGACGTGCACTACACGGCCGCGCACAGATACGACCCATCGAACGCTCAGTTCGCCGACTTCGACGCCTTCCACGAGTTTGTCTCCGGTCCTTTGCACGCCGGGACCTTCGGCCCTGGGAAGCTGGACGACACCTTCGGGCCCACGGTCCTCTTCCAGAAGACGCCACCCCCGGGCCAGGCCAACCTACCGCCGTCGGCCGGGCTCCAGTTCTACGGCAAGGTGGAGATCGAAGGGGCGACGGGCGAGATGACGGTGTCGCTGCACGATCGTGCGGGAGACGAGCTCTACGCTTTGACGCTGGCGCCGTCGTAGGCTGCGTCCCGCCCCGCATGCCGGACCTGTTGCGAGTTGTCCGCGGTCGACTGACACAATCGTCGAAATGAACGGAGAAGGTGCGGCCATGAAGGTGATCGTCGACCTCGAACGGTGCGAGTCGAACGCCAACTGCCTCGACGAGTGCCCCGAGGTTTTTGCGCTGGATGACGAGGATCGACCCGTCGTGCTCTGTGAGAACCCGGCCGAGGAGCTTCGCGACAAGGTGAAGTTCGCCGCTGTCTGCTGCCCGCGATCCGCCATCACGATCGTCGACCCGGGTGAAGGCGACGTGGATTCCGTGCGGGAGCCGTAGACGCACCCGGCTTCGCCTCGACGGCCCGAACGGCTGGAAGGCAGGCAAGTGGCTGATCGCCCGGACGCGGAAGACGAGGTGCACCCATGACGAGGACACTCATCGCGTTCGTGACCTGCCGTTCCAGGAGCGCTACGGAAATCACGAGGGCTTCGTCGACGCGGTGCACGCGGCCACTGTCAGGTCTGTCGCCCGTCGGGTGCTGCTGCAGGAGGACGCCGACAAGATCCTCGCGATCGCCCGAGAGAGCGATGTCCTGGTGCCGTGATCGAAGCGGTAGCGCGCCTGCCGTGCTGTGGATGCCGGCTCCCCGAGGCGTCGATCAAGCGCCGGCTCCAAGAGCCGTACGACGTAGAGTGCTGGTCTCGGCGCGCCTAGCCAGGTAGGCGGACCGTCAGCTCGATCTCGATTTGTAGGTTGGGTGCTGCGAGCGCCGCGACCCCGACGCCGGTCAGGCTCGGCTGGGCGCCATCGAAGAGCTCGAGCAGAAGGTAGGGGGACCTTGGCCCAGGGGCGCGGGAGGAGCTCGACCATGAGGTCGTGCCCGGAGGAAGACGCGACCGCAGTCGCTGCGGGGTCGCGTGGAGCGCTCGCCGGGTCTGGGCGCAGTCGCTACACTGCCCCGCATCTCACTCGACCTGTGACGAGAATCGCGGAGGCCGTGATGCAGCGACTGAAAGAAGCCCGAGCCCTCGGAATTGGACTCGCACTGGGCGCTGCCCTGCTGGGCACGCTCGGCTGCGCCGAAAGCTCGGACACCACGAGCTCGGGAACCTTGCTTTCCGAGGCCGAGCTGCGCGACAAGATCCGAGGAGCGTGGGCCGCTCAGACCATCGGCGTCACCTACGGCCACCCGGTGGAGTTCCGGTTCAACAGCACCCGAGTGCCCGACGAGCACCCCATTCCCTGGACCGACAGCCACCTGTACGAGACCTTCACGGAGAGGCCCGGTGTCTACGACGACATCTACATGGACCTGACCTTCGTGCAGGTTCTCGAAGACGAAGGCCTCGACGCGCCGGCGCAGTCGTTTGCCGATGCCTTCGCCAACGCGGAGTACCCCCTCTGGTTTGCCAATCAGGTGGCGCGCTACAACGTGCTCAACGGCCTCACGCCACCGGAGTCCGGGCACTGGCGGAACAACCCGGCCGCAGACGACATCGACTTTCAGATCGAGGCCGACTTCGCCGGTCTGATGGCGCCGGGAATGGTGAACAGCGCGGTCGAGATCAGCGACCGGGTCGGGCACATCATGAACTACGGCGAAGGCTGGTATGGCGGCGTTCTCATTGCCGCCATGTACTCCCTCGCCTTCGTCGAGGACGATCTCGAGGCCATCGTGCGTCAGGCGATCGACGTCATCCCGGAGCAGAGTGATTTTCACCAGATCATCGCCGACGTGCTCGCGCTTCGCGCCGAGAACCCGAACGACTGGAAGTTCGCCTGGGAGGGCATTCATGAGGAGTGGGCCCACACCGACCTCGGCCCGGTTGGCCTGCTCAACCCGTTCAACATCGACGCGAAGATCAACGCGGCGTGGGTCGTGCTGGGGCTGCTCTATGGAGACGGCGACTTCGGCCGCACGATGGAGATCGCCACGCGTGCCGGTGACGATGCCGACTGCAATCCGGCGTCCGCGGTGGGGATTCTCGCCACGGTCCAGGGCTACGAAGCAATTCCCGAGGAGTGGAAGCGAGGTCTCTCTCAGATCGAAGACCTCGACTTCGCCTACACCACCATCTCTCTCAACGAGGCCTATGAGCTGTCGTACCAGCACGCCCTCGAGATGATTCGCCGCGGGGGCGGAGAGGTGGGGGAGGAGGGCGTCACCATTGCGGTGCAGGAGCCCGCGAAGGTGCCCTACGAGGAGTCGTTCGCGGGTCATGCCCCGGGCGAGCGACGGGACCTGAGCGGGCAGCCGGTCGAGCTCGCGGACTCCTACAGTTTCGATTTCGAAGGCGTCGGATTCGCTGTCCTGGGTGAAGCGGCCCTTTCCGGCGAAGGCGAGGAAGAGGTCGTCTTCGAAGCCGAGCTCTGGGTCGACGGAGAGTTGATCGAAAGCGCGGCGTGGCCCACCCAGTTCACCAAGCGTCGCTTCTATCTCTTCTGGAAGTACGACCTGCCCGACGGCAGGCACGAGGTCGAAGTGCGGCTCCTCAATCCAGCGGACGGGGCGAAGGTCCGCATCCAGGGGATCGCGACGTACCGGGCAGCTGCGTAGGAGGCCGCCAGCTCGACCCATTGCCCCTCGGGAGCGGACCCTCGACGTGACGCAGAGAACCGCGAGTGCCCTGCGGCAGGTGTGCTGCCTGGGCCGTACAGAGCTCTCACTGCTGCCGCAGCACGTCCACCGCCTCCACCCGGGCCGCCCACACCGCCGGAACCATACACGCCAGGAGCCCGACGCCCACCGCCGCGGCTGCCATCGCGACGTAGACCAGAGGATCGAAGGGGTTCACCTCGTAGAGCTGGCTTCCCAGCAGACCACCGGTTCCCGCAGAGACCAGGAGACCAACCACCGCACCGCAGCAGACGGGGAAGAGACCAAGGCGCAGAACCGAACCGATGACCTTGCGTCGGTCGGCACCGAGCGCAATGCGGATGCCGATCTCACGAAGCCGCTGGAGGGTGGCGTATGCCACGACGCTGAAGGTGCCGAGTGTCGCGAGGGCAACCGCAATGCCAGCAAACGCTCCCAGCAGGACGAGCAGGAACCGCTCGCGCGCGCTGGCCAGGTCGAGCTGGTCGCTGAGAGTGGTCACGCCGGAAAGGGGCATGGCGGAATCGACCCGTCGCACGGCTTCCTCGACGCCAGTGAGTGCCACCCACGGGTCTCCGGAGGTTCTCACCAGAAGGTGGGTACCACCCGTCGTGTCCTGGAGGATCGGAGCGTAGAAGCTGGGTTCTTCTTCGAGCGCCAGTGTCTCGCGGCGAACGTTGCCGACCACTCCGACGATGGTGCGCCAGAACGAGCTTGCGCTCGGCTCGCGATCGAACGTGACGCGAACCCCGATCGGATCTCGGTCGGCAAAGTACTCGTCGACCAACGCCTGGTTCACGATCACGACCGCTTGGCTTTCGTTGGGCTCGAAGTCACGGCCGGCCAGAACCGGCACACCCATGAGCTGGAAGAGCCCCGGTGAGATCTCGTCGTGTCGGACGCCGACGCCGTACCTGCGGTCTGGCCAACCCTCGGCGGTGAAGTCGCTCGACCAGCGCTGGTTGCCGAACGGAAGCCGGCTGCTCAGCGCAACCGACTCAACTCCGGGGGCTGACTTCACGGATTCCAGCACCTGGGCATAGAAGGCCGAGACCTTCTGCGCGCTGTCGTAGCGGCTCTGTGGCAATCGAAGACTCGCCACCAACGTCTCCCCCGGTTCGAAGCCTGGATCGACGGAGTAGAGCTGAAGCAGGCTCTGCCCCATCAGCGCCGCGCCCATCGCCAGCGGCAGAGTGAGGCCGATCTCGGCCGCCACCAAGGCGCGGGTCATCGAAAACCGCCGCGGGCGGAGCTCAGGGTGAGAGCTCGCGGCGCTGGCTCGCCAGGCAGGCAGCAGGCCGCAGAGAACTGCCGTCACCAGCGAGACGGCCAGCGCAAACAGGAAGGCCGTCGCGTTCAGGCCGACGCCGTCGAGCCGCGGCAGAACGTCTGGCCTCAGATCGACCAGAACGCGCACGACCCACAGCCCGAGGAGGCCACCAAGAGCACCACCAGCCACCGCGAGAAGGAGGCTCTCCGAGATTCCCTGCACGATCATGCGCACCCTGCCGGCGCCCAACGCGAGCCGCGTCGCGGAGTCTCCGACGCGTGAGGCAGCCCGCACGAGGAGGAGATTTGCCACGTTCGCCGTCGAAACGAGGAGCACGAGAGCCACTGCGACCAGGAGCGTGAGGAGCGGCCTGCGGGTCTCACCCAGCAGGTACTCCCGGAGGGGCATGAGGCCGGCGCCCATCTCGGTGTTGGTCTCGGGGTAGCGCTCTTCGAGCCGAGCCGCAACGGTCGCCAGCTCCGCAGAAGCTCGCGCCTCGTCCACCCCGGGAGCCAACCGTGCAATCGCTCGAAGGCCGTGAGCTCGCCGGAACCACACCTGCTCCATCACGACCGGGCTCCACGCCACGGGCACCCACAGGTCCACGCCCTCGATCGGCTGGCGAAAGCCGGGTGGCATCACGCCGACGACACGATGAAGCTCGCCGTCGAGGTCGATCTTGCTCCCGACGACGGCGGGATCGCTACCGAAACGCTCGGCCCAGAGGTGGTGGCTGAGGAGCACGACGAGCTCGTCCGCGTCTCCTCGCCGCCAGGTCGCATCGTCCTCGAATGCCCGCCCCATGATCGGCTGCGCACCGAGCACCGAGAACAGGTTGCCGGTGACTCGCTGTGCGTTGACCGCGGTCGGCTCGCCGTCGTGAATCAGAGCCACCTCGTCGAGCCAATCGTCGTAGGCACCGACGTCCACGAAAGAGCCGACCTCGCGTTGCCAGTCCACGTAGTTCGCCCCAGCCACCTGCGCCCTCGTCCAACCGCGCTCGGGGTTCTTCTCGTACAGCAGCACGAGGCGGTCGGCGTCGGCAAACGGGAGGGGGCGCAGCAGCACCGAATGGACCACCGAGAAGATCGCCACGTTGGCTCCGATTCCCAGAGCCAGCGTCACAATGGCCGCCAGGCTGAGCCCTGGCTGCCGAACGAGTGCGCGCGCGGCGTGCCTGAACGTGTAGATCACGGTCTCCATCTTCGAGCTCCCTTCCGGCAGTGGGGGTCTGCGCGCCATCTGACGCCGACGATCTGCGCGCGCCTCGAGCCCGCTACCGACCAGCCCGCAAGCCTCCCGAACGAGCCAGAAGGCGGCCACGACGGGAGACCGTCGGCGCCGAACGCTACGAAGACGCAGCTGGATCGTCTCGACGAGCTCGGCGCCGCAGCGGTCGCGGCTCGCCGAGGGCCACGCGAGCAGAAGCAGGCGAAGGGCACCCGCCAGCAGCGCTCGGCTCCTCTGCGCGTCTTGCGGCACTCAACCGGCCTCGCCAAAGAGGTCCTTCGCCCGTGCAACAGCGAGCAGCTCGTCGAGGCGCTCCGCCTCGCGAGTTGCAACGCGTCGCCCGGCAGCCGTCAGGCGGTAGAGGCGCCTTCGCCCCTCTTGCCCACACGCCTCGATCGACCGCTCCTCTTCCAGCCGCTGAATGGCGAGGTACACGGTGCCGCTCGAGGAGGCGAGCGGCCGCCCTTCCGCGCGCTCGATCTCCTGGATGATCCCGTAGCCGTGGCGGGGTTGGTCGGCGAGGGCGACGAGGATCTGAAACGAAAGAGGAGTGAGCGGCCGACCGTCGTTCATGGCTTGATGATCAACTATCTTGATCGTCAAGTCAAAAAAGAGCGTTGCCATCCAGTGAGTCGAGCACGCGCGCCATGTTCGGCTGCAGCTCGGCGTACTTGGCCTCGGGCCACTGCGGTGACACGCCGAGACGTTCGAGATCTAGTAGTGTGCTGCGATGAGCGAGCGATCTCGGAATCGCCTGTTCGGTGGGTCTAGGACAACGATCGGGCTTGCGATGTTCCTGGCCTGCTCAGCCACCGCTGGCGGTGCAGCTTCCCAGGCCGCAGAGGATCGCTCCGCACGCGCTCGCGCTGCCGTACGGCGCGCGCTGCCGCTGCTGCAGACGAGCGCGGACACCTGGTTCGAGCGACGAGGATGTCCCTCCTGCCACCATCAGGGCCTGGGGATGATGGCGGTGTCGCTGGCTCGCGAACGGGGCTTTGACGTCGATGAAGGCCGCCTGGCGAACCAGACGACGAAGCTGCTCGGCGCGATTCCTCCGTCTTTTGCCGAGGGTTTCCTCCAGGGCGAGGCGACCCTGAACGAAGCGATTGGCCAAGGCTATGTATGGCTCGGAGTTGCTGCGACAGGCGTGTCCGGCGGACCAGACTCCGCTTTGGTCCCCCACGTGCTCGCTGGCAAGCAGCACGTGTCGGGAAAGTGGAGCTCCTACTCCCATCGTCCGCCGCACGAAGACAGCGAGGTCACGGCGACAGCGATCACCGCGCGCCTCCTGAGTCTCTCCTCCGATGGCTCGCGTGCAGCGGAGATCTCGAAGCGGATCGAGCGCGCGCGGAGCTGGCTTCTCGACGTGGAGGCGATCTCGGGTGAGGAGCGAGCCATGCAGATCCTCGGGCTGGTTTGGTCAGGCGCCAAATCGCGGCAACTCCGGCCGCTGCAGCAGGCGCTCCTCTCTGAACAGCGTTCGGACGGTGGTTGGGCGCAGATCCCCAACCGCGAGAGTGATGCCTACGCGACCGGCCAGGCGCTCGTTGCGCTGCAGCTCGCCGGCGATGCAAATCCCCGTGCCTTGGAGAAGGGTGTCGACTTTCTCTTGGACGCCCAGCGCGAGGACGGCTCGTGGCTGGTGACGACGCGCCGCCGTGCGGTCCCCGGTCTCCCGTACTTCGAATCCGGCTTCCCGCACGGCAAGCACCAGTTCATCTCGTATGCCGGAAGTGCCTGGGCGACGATGGCGCTTCTTCTCGCCGAGGGCGGAGTGGACGCCAGCCATCGAGCGATTGCCGGAGACAGGCGCGCCTCGCTGACGCCGCCTCCGGCCGGGGTCCGCGGCGTCACCATCGATCTGCCGCCTCTTCTGCGCACCGCCCTCTTCGAGCCTCTCGACGCACTACAGCGAGCTCTGGCGGAGGGAGCCGACCCCAATCGTGCGACCGCCAGCGGCATCACGGCACTCCATTGCGCGGCGCACGAGCCCGCCAAGGTTGCCGCGCTGATCGCGGCTGGCGCGAGGCCGGACCGGGCAAGCGAGTGGGGGCACACCCCGCTCCTGGTCGCCGCCGGCTACGACGGCGCCCAGGAGAGCGTTCGCATGCTCCTGGCAGCCGGCGCCAAGGTGAACGTCTCGACCTCGCGCGGCGTCCTGGTGCCGGCGACACCGCTGTTGCGTGCCGTGATGCGTGGCGACGAGGAGCTGGCTGCGCTGCTCCTCGAGCATGGAGCGTCGATCACGGGCTCGGAGCAGCAGCTGTCGCCGCTTCTGGCGGCGGTGACCCAGGACGACGAGCAGATGGCAGCCTTCTTGATCGACCGGGGTGCGCCGGTCGACGAGCGCATGGACAGCGTGGGTGAGACGGCACTGATGGAGGCTGCAATGAGTGGTCTGCCTGCCGCTGCACGGCTGCTCGTCGAGCGAGGGGCAGATGTGAACGCGCGCAACGGAGAGGGTCTCACCCCGCTCATGTTTGCCGTGGGTGCGGCGGATCGTGGAACCACGGAGATCGTCGAGATCCTCCTTGCCGCCGGCGCCGATCCCCACGCCGAGGACGCTTCTGGCACCTCGGCCCTGAAGCTCGCTCGTGAGCTCGGGGCCCACTCTCTCGTTGCGGCGCTCGAACGAGCCCGGCAAGCCGAGCCATCAGACCCTGGTGACGGATAGCCAGGCGGCGGAAGGGTCTCGGAAAGGCACCTGGGGTACTCTGGCCGAGCACATGAGACAGGTCTTCCTCGGTTTTGTTGGGGCGCTGTGCGCTGTCGCCGCGATCGGCCAGCCGGTGGCGCCGGTCTACCCCAGCTACGAGGGCTACACCCCGAACGAGGACGGCTCCTTCACCCTGGTCTTCGGCTACTACAACCCGAACGCCGTCTCGGTGGAGATCCAGCCGGGTGAGGCGAACGGTTTCGAGCCAGGCCCGGACGACCGCGGCCAGCCAACGGAGTTTCTGCCCGGGCGGCAGCGCAACGTGTGCTTCGTGGTGGTGGGCCCCGAGTTCGAGGGGAAGAACCTGCAGTGGCGACTCTCGTGGGCGGGCGAAACGGTGGCGACCACCGACCGTGGTGGCCCGGACCCCCTCTACCTGCTCGAGGACATCGGCTCCGCGTATCGACGGGCCCAAACGATCGACATCTCGAACGCTCCGCGCAACGTCTGCGTCAACACAGCGCCGTCCGTGCGCCTGTTTCCACCGTCCGAAGCGCGCGCAGGAGAGGCGTTTGCGCTCCGCGCCTTTGTCAGCGACGACCGTCTGCCGCGAGGCTCTTCGCTCGAGCTCCGCTGGCAGAAGGTCTCCGGCCCGGGTGACGTCTCGTTCGACGACACCGGATCCAGCCGGCCCAGGGTCACCGTCACCGAGCCGGGCTCCTACGAGCTGCGCTTCACGGCGAGCGACGGCGACGCCTCGACCGAGCAGACGGTCACCGTGACGGTCAGGGCCCCCTGATCGGCTTGCTGTCGGACTTGGGGACCTTTCGGTAGCCCCCTAGCGCCCGCCGCTCGACGGCGCCGCGGCGGTGGCCGCCAGGTGCTCCTGGTACTGCTCGTCGGTCAGATAGACGTAGTTGGTCCAGCCGATCGCCATGTCGTCGATGGTGCGATTGCCCCACCCCACCCAGGCCGATGGATCGGGGTTGTCGGCGTTCTCAGCCGAGTTGTCGTGCCACGACGTCACGTGGAGGACCGTGCCTGCCGGGAACACCGGCGGGTTCTTGTACGGGTAGGCGATCTGCCAGTTGAAGTCGTAGTCCTTGATGTAGGTGAGCGGCTCCCTGCGGCCGTCGAGGTGGATCGCCTCCAGCATCATCGCCTTGCCCCGGTAGTGCATGTGGGCCTGGAAGCTGATCACCCGGGTCGGCTTCGGCAGCACGCGATATCCGTCGTGACGGACGTTCGAGGCGTACGGCGGAATGTGGAGCTCGTTCAGGCGCCCGTCGTCCGTGGGGATGCCGGCGAAGATCCGGGTCGAGATGATGCGGTTGGGCGGCACGTAGCCTTTGGGGTAGAAGCCGAAGCCGATGCGAGTGCGGTCGCGCACCTCCCGGCCCACCGAGTGGTAGTGCGGGGCGAAGCGGATCTTGGCGCCTTCCATCAGGATCTTGCCGGCGCCATCGCGGTAGATGTCCCCGGTGTTGCCGACCGCGTACTCGATCAGCATCGAGCCCATCTTGTTGCCGGAACTGTCGACGCGGTTCGGATCGTCGTCGCCTTCGACACGATCCTCTCCGATGTAGTCGGCGTCGTCCTGGATGGCGTAGACCATGGCGTGGTGCACGCTCTCGCGCCCCTCGACCGAAGGCTTGACCTCGATCCAGCGGATGTAGCGATCCTCCGTGAGGCCGCTGTCTGCGACGTGGTTGGTGAAGAGGTCGGGACCTTCGGCCGGGATGACCATCTCCTCCTCCATCTCCACCACCAGGTCGGGCTCCCCGAACTCCCAGGCCTCGGTGTCGGGCCAGTCGATCGGTGGCGGGAGATCCGCCGGATCGCCGCGCTTGGCGCCACCTTCGACCCAGGAGACGATCTTCCCGATCTCCTCGTCCGAAAGCGAGGGGTCGGGGTCGTACTCGCCGATCGTGCGGTCGACGTGCCAGGGCGGCATTTCCCGACTGGCCACGCGCCGCTGAATCGATCGCACCCAGGGCCGTAGCTGCTCGAAGGTGAGGAGCGACATCGGCGCCGCGGTTCCTGGCCGGTGGCAGCGCTCGCACGATCGCTGGAAGATCGGAGCGATGTCCTTCGCGTAGGTGAGCTCCGCTGCGGAATCACTCGAGGTCTCCGCCGGGCTGGCGAAGGCGAAGGCGACAGGACCTGTGAGCAAGCCGGCCAACAGACCAAAGCGAGCGATCGACCTGGATGGCATGGGAACCTCCCTCGAGTTGTCGGGTGAGTCGCTCGCATTCTACCTTGCGGTGAATTGCGACTACGGGAGCATCACCCGAGACTATGGGAGCGCGAGGGCGACCAGCTCCGCCGGATGGTCCCGTGCGCCGACCGCCACCGCGATGTACTGCTTGCCGCCAGCCATGTAGGTCATGGGCACCCCGGTCTGGTTGGCCGGCAGCTCGATCTCGGCCAGGAGCTCGCCGCTCCGTTTGTCGAAGGCGCGGAGCATCGGTCCGCCCGAGCCCGGGAACGAGTTGTAGAGCCCGCTTCCCTCGCCGGCGAACAGCAGGGTGGAGGTGACCATCGTGCCGCCCCGACCGCCGTGCCCCGTCCAGGGCAGGTCGATGCCGGCGAGGGCGGGGTGGTCGCGCACGTGCTCCGGCGCGGGCCCGTTCGGCGCCATCCACAGGATCTCGCCTCGATTGAGGTCGATGGCGGTGATGCGGCCCCACGGCGGCTTGGTGAGTGGCAGCCCTCGCGGGCCGACGACGCGCATGCTGCCGGTGCGCACCCAGTCGAACTGGGAGCGGGCCGGATCCGGCTTCGTCAGGGCCACCAGCTGCGGGTCGGTCGAGGAGGTGACGTAGAGGATGCCGTTCTCCGGATCGGCGCTGGCGCCCGGCCAGTTTGCACCCCCCAGGGTGCCCGGCACGAGCAGGGTTCCTTTCGTGCCGTTCTCCTCGAGCACCGAAGGCGGTGTGTAGAGGGGGCCGTAGCGATACTGGCTCAGGATCTCGAGCGCCTCTGCGCGCAGCTCGGGGGTGAAGTCGATCAGGTCGTCCTCGCCGATCCCCTGGAGGTCGAACGGCGGCGGCTTGGTGGGGAACGGCTGCGTTGGTGAGGAGCGCTCCCCGGGCACGTCGGACTTCGGAACCGGGCGCTCCTCGATGGGCCAGACGGGCTCACCGGTGACCCGGTCGAAAACGAAGGTGAAGGCCTGCTTCGTCACCTGGGCCACCGCCTTGATGGGGCGACCGTCGACCACCAGGTCGAGGAGCAAAGGCGCCGCCGGCAGGTCGTAGTCGAAGATGCCGTGGTGCACGGTCTGAAAGTGCCAGACACGCTCGCCGGTGCGGGCATCGAGGCAGACCAGGCTTTCGGCGTAGAGGTTGTCGCCGAGCCGGTGGCCGCCGTAGTAGTCGTTGGTGGCGGTTTCCAGAGGAAGGTAGACGTAGCCGAGCTCTTCGTCCGCCGACAGCAGGCTCCAGGCGCCGACGTTGCCCGACCACTCCCAGGAGTCGTTCTCCCAGGTCTCGACCCCGGGCTCTCCGGCCTGGGGAATGGTGTGGAAGATCCAGAGCATCTTGCCGGTGCGCGGGTCGTAGCCGCGCACGTGCCCGGGGGCGGTCTGGAGCGTGGTCAGGCTGATCGGCATGGACGATCCGACCACGACCACTCCGCCCACCACGATCGGCGGTGAAGTGGAGGAGATGCCGTACTTCACCTCGCGGCCCAGCCCCTGGTGGAGGTCGACGATGCCGTCCACCCCAAACTCGGGGTCGGGCTGGCCGGTCTTGGCGTCGAGGGCGATGAGACGAAACGAGCGCGTGACCAGGAAGACGCGCGCAGCATCGCCGTCGCTCCAGTAGGCGACCCCGCGCCCCGAGCTACTGCGGGAGCTGCCGGCGCGGTCCGGCTCGTCGGGGCGGTAGAGCCAAAGCGTTTCACCCGTTTTGGCGTCGATGGCGGCGGCCATGCGCCGCGATCCGGCGGACACATAGAGCACGCCGCCCGTCATCAGGGGGGTGGCGCGGAAGTTGAAGTCGGGGCGAGGCCCGAGGTTCTCGGTCTTGAATCGCCAGACCACCTGGAGGTCCGCGACGTTGTCGCGGTTGATCTGGTCAAGCGGCGCGTACCTGGTGTTGCCCACATCACCGCCGTAGGTGGGCCACTCGCCGCCCACGGTGCCCTGCTGGGCTGCGGCTGTTCCCGCTGTGAGAGGGCTGAGTGCGAGGCCCAGGAGCAGAAGCGGGAGGGCTGCCAGCCGGACGCTCGAGGCACTGATCATCGCTTGTTGGCGGAGCTTCACCTCCGCGCAAGCTAGCACACAGTGGAACTGCTCCCGGCTGAACCGCTGGAGGCGCGTGGACGTCTCGGCCGCAGCATCGTGGGCCCCTCGTCGCCGGCGAGTCGCTTCAGGCGTGGCGGCGTCCCTCCGCCTGGCGCACGTTGGACCAAAACCACGGCATGGGCCTCTTTTTGGCGATACAGACATCGGTCGATGCTCTCGGTGAGCTCTCCCACGCTCGGCGATAGACTGTGTCGAGCTCTCAACATCATCGATCCGAGGAGGTGCGCAATGGCCAACGCTCCCCAACCCTTCCTGAGCCTTCGTGGGGTGACACGCCTCCTATCTGCCTTCACGCTCGTGTCCTTCGCGACCATGTTCCTGGCCGGCTGCGCCGGAGACGGCTACGGTTCAGAAGCCGAGGCGGCGTCAGACACATCCGCCGACGCCCCGGCGGACGAGTCCTTCGACTACCGGGTCGATCCTGCCTGGCCCGCGCTGCCAGCGGATCTCGAGGTGGGCGAGGTCGCCGGCGTTGCGACCGACTCGCAGGGCCACGTCTTCGTCTTCCATCGTGGCGACGATCGTTCGGTGCTCCGTCTCGACCCGGCCAGCGGTGAGATCGTGAGCTCCTTCGGCGACGGGATGTTCATGAACGCGCACGGACTTGAGGTCGATGGCGACGACAACGTCTGGGTGACCGACACCCTGAGGCACCAGGTGATGAAGTTCAGCCGCGACGGCGAGCTGCTTCTGACGCTGGGGGAGCGTGAGGTTTCCGGACTCGATGGCGACCACTTCAACCTGCCGACCGACGTCGCGATCAACTCGAACGGGGAGATCTACGTCAGCGACGGCTATGGCAACAGCAGGGTGGCGAAGTTTGCGGCCGACGGAACCTTCCTCTTCGACTGGGGCGAGAAGGGGAGCGAGCCCGGTCAGTTCGATCTGCCGCACGGCATCACCCTCGACGACGCCGGCAGGGTCTACGTCGCAGACCGGACGAACCAGCGGGTGCAGGTGTTCGAAGCCGATGGCACCTTCGTCGAGCAGTGGGGTGAAGACGTCTTCGGGGAGGGCTCGAGGCCCTGGGGCCTGGAGTTCTTCCAGGGCCGGTTCTACGTCATCGACGGCGGCAACATGAACCCGGAGACGCCCGACTTCGCGCAGCTCACGATTGTCGAAGACGGCCAGGTGGTCGCGCGCTGGAGCGGATACGGCGAGGCGCCCGGGGAGCTCTCCTGGGGCCACGACGTGGCGGTCGGCTCCGATGGCTCGGTGTACACGGCCGAAGTCCGCAACAACAACCGAGCCCAGCGCTACGTGCGGTGAACCGGTCCGAATGCGAGATCGGTGTCGCGCACCCTCTCTTCTCAAGCGCAGGGTCCTGGGGTTCATCGCCCGCCATGCCGACCTTCCGGTCCGGTGAACAGGCTCTTCCAGAAGGAGCCGTCGTGCGCGACCTCTCCGGCAAGTCGGTTATCCCACGATTGATCGACGGCCGTCGCTTCTAGGCCAACGCGTCGGACCTCCGGCCTGGGCAGGCCGTCCGGGCTAGGCGAGCGCGTCGCAGGCTTCGATGCAGGCTCTGCAGGCCTCGGCCGAAAGCATGCACGCCATGTGGTGCTTGTGCTCGAGGCATTCCTGCTCGCAGTCTTCACAGATGGCGCTCACGACTTTGGCGAAGGCTCTTAGATGAGCCGAGTCGAGCGCTGAGATCTTGGCCAATGCCGTGGTTGCCGCGACGGTCTCGCTGTTGAGCTCCGCGCAGCGCGCCAGCGAGGTGTCGCCCTTCTTCATCATGTCGAAAGCGTGCGCGATGCAGTCATCGCCAATGCGCGCGCACTCGAGGGCGGCCTTGGTCAGCTCCTCGTTCTTCGGATCGGAGTGGACGTGCTCTTGCGCCCGAGCTGTCGAACGGCCCGTTGCCGTTCCCACCATGCCCAGCGCTCCAGCCATAACGGCTCCTCGGCTCAAGAACGCTCTTCTGCTGCGATGCGGTTCGATGGGTTTCATGCTGGCTCCTTGACATTTCGAGGGTGTACGTTCGGCACTGAGCGAATGGACGTTCGTTCCGCGATAGTGGCGCTTGCGGAATTCTCCCGGTGCCAATGGCACGGCGGGAATCGCGGAAGGTACGTAGGCGCGTCGAGCGGACGCAGACGGCTGTCAGCGCCCTCTGAGTGTGGCGCCGAGTCTCAGGCTCCGCTTCATTGATGTCGCTCGCTCGAGGAGAGCTTGCGGCTAGGGATCGGGTGTCGGAAACCGCGCGATGCGCTCGGTTCCAGCAATCCCGCCCACCCACACCTCGTCTCCGATGCGGAGGCCAACCGTGCTGAGCACTAGGCTTTCGCTGGAGGGCCGGTTCACGAGCTCTTCGACGTCGCCGGTCTCGGCGTCCACCCGCGCGACGTGGTTCGTGACCCCGTCGCAGCCGGAGCCGTTCAGGCAGCTGACGATTCCGGCGACCGCCGCGGCGTTGTGGCCCGCGGCGTACACCGCTCCGTCGGTTCCCAACCGTACGTTGTCGACATGAAAGCCCACGGGCACCTGCTTCGGCTCGGCGTCGCCCTCGCCGCGCGACAGCCGGATGAGTGACTTCGTGGCCCAACCGCCGACGTAGAGCCAGCGGCCGTCGGGAGAGGAGACGATGCCGTTGGGTCCCTGCGTGCGGCTGCCGGGCACCTCGGACCAGCCGGCGTCCGGCGACCACTCGAGCACCCAGCCCTGTGCGAAGTTGAAGTTCGTGGCCGCGAAGCCGCCTCCAGGCAGTGCCGTCACCGAGTTGAGACTGACGCCTTCCGGGGCCACCGCGCAGCCGACCCACGTGAGCGAGGGGTCGCCGGCGGACGCGTCGATCTCGAACACCTCCACAGACTCGCGCGCGCCATGGCGCACGACGTAGAGGGTGTGCAGACCGTCGTTGCCGGGCCGCAGGCTCACCCCGTGCGGCCGGAAGCCGTCGCGCACGTCGCCCGGGCAGGAGCCGAAGGCTGCCGTATCGTGCCGCGACTTTGCTCCCTCGGGAAACACGCGGTGCACCGAGCCGTTCTCGCGGTGCGCGAGATCGATGCGCCCAGCATCCAGCATGCCCGAGGCGACGACCCACGGCGAGCCCGGCACGACGACCAGGTCCTCCGGGTCACCGAGACCGCAGATGAAGCGGACGTCACCCTCGGGATCGCATTCCGCCTGCGCGGGAGAGCTGAGCAGGAAGGCGGCGACGGTGGAGAGGGCGACGATGAATGCACGCATGATCGGTCCTCGTTCGATGATCTCCCTGACCCGGCTCGGGCGGAGAGAAGCTCTCCTTCCGCTGGCATGATCCCGACGGGGGGACCGGATCGGACTTCATAGAGGAAGATAGCGCACGAAACGTGCAATACCCTTCGCGATGAACCGAGCGCGGAGCAGATCGTTGCCAGCGGATAGCCTTGCGAGACGCTCCCGTAGACTGAATCGTCGATTGCTCAGGAGGGAAGGGGTGCCATGCCGCTATTCGTCGCTACGTTTGAGGTCGGAGACATCGACGCGTGGGAGAAGGGCTTTCGCACGCGGGGCGCGCTGTTCAGCAGACAGTCGATCGTGAGCCCAGTGTCTTACGCGGCATCCGCGGAGACGAACCGCGTCGTGCTGACCGGCAAGGTGGACGACCTGAAGGTCCTGGAACAGGAGTTGGCCGATCCGACGGCTGCCGCCGCCATGGAAGCCGACGGGATCAAGGAGGGCTCGTTCGAATTCTTCATCGCCGAAAAGCGGCTCGACTTCTGAGTCGACGCGGACCATGAAGCCCATTCCGGGAACGGACGAGAACGGCAAGCCCAGGCATGGCCCGTTCAAGACCTACTTCAAGAACGGCCTTGTCTCCTGCGAGGGCGCGTTCGACAAGGGCAAGAAGTCAGGGAAGTGGAAGTACTTTCTCAACAACGGGCAGATGCAGTCTTCGGGCAGCTTCAAGGACGACAAGATCTGCGGTCGGTGGAAGTGGTTCTTCAAGACCGGAGAACCGAGGGCCTCCGGTGGCTTCGACGACAACGAGCAGAAGCACGGTCTCTGGAAGCGGTACCACGCCAATGGCCAGCTCTGGGATGAGGGGTGTTTCGAGCACGGCAAAAAGAAGGGGACCTGGAGGGTCTATGACGAGGCGGGGGAGCTGACCAAGACCCGAGAATTCAAGTAGGGGCGTTTCGCCTTCCGGTGTGGAATCTCGGGGTGAGGACGAATGGGAAAAACCGAGGCACCCTGGAGCTCGGACCGGCAGCTGGGCCTGGACGAGGTTCCCGAGATCCTGGGCGAGCAGTTCCCCGAGCTCGAAGGCCTGCCGGTGAGGTTCCTGGACGCCGGCTGGGACAGCGAGGCCTTCGAGGTCGACGAGCGCTGGATCTTCCGTTTCCCCAAGCGCCAGAACGTCGTCGAGCATCTCGAGACGGAGCTCCTGGTGCTGCCGCTCATCGCCCCACGGCTGCCGCTCCCGGTTCCTCGACCTCGGTTTCGGGGACAGGCGTCGGCGCGCTTTCCCTATCCCTTCATGGGGTATCCGAAGATCCCGGGTTCGCCGCTGGACTCGCTGCCGGCGGGCACTCTCCGAGTGGAGGGCATCCTCGAAGCTCTGCTGGGTTTTCTGGAAGCCCTCCATGCGACCCCGCTCGAGGGCGCCGTAGCAGGGGTGCGCGGGTGGCCGGTGGGAGAGGAGCTGGGGGCTCGGATTCGCCGACTCGGACTGTCCGACGAGCCGTTGATCGTGTCTTCGCTTCGCCAGTTCGACACAGGGGGCTCGCCCGCGCCGGCCCATCGACTTGTCCACGACGATCTCGGCATGGAGCACGTGCTGATCGACCCGCAGTCCTCGGAGGTGACCGGAATCATCGACTGGGGAGACTTGAACCTCGGCGATCCTGCGAGCGACTTCGTGGGGCTCCTCGAGTGGGCGGGCCTGGGGCCGCTTCGCCAAGCTCTCGATCGCGGCACCTATCCAGCCGATCCGTCATTGCTGGAGCGCGCCCAGAACGGCCTCATCCGAAATCACCTCTACGACTGGTGCGATGGGGTCGAGTACGACGACCCAGAGATGCGCTCTGCCGCGCGACGAGCGCTCTCCGAGTGGGTCGTGGCCTAGCAGGTGGGACCCCCGATCGCTCCGGACGAGCTCGTCGAGAGTCTGACGATCCGTCGATCGCGAGTCGCTTCGCCTTGGCCGGGCCTCAGTCTCCGAGGCTCTCCTGCACGGCGCGCCAGGCCTGGTCGATGGCGCCCGGGGTGTTCGACGTGGCGCCGGCGTCCGAGTTGGCGATGGTGATGCGGCCGAACGGCTGACGCCCTCGGACCCACGGCTTGTCCTCTTCGCGTGCGTACTCGGGCTCCCAGAGGAGGCCCGGGTTGTAGGCGTAGCCGTGCGGCCACCGGTTGACGGTGATCGCGTGGATGTCGCGCTCTGCGTCGAAGCCCGCGGAGGCGAGGGCCTGATCGAGCTGATCGCGCACGTGGTGCTCGAAGACGTCGAACGGTGTCGTGAGCAGACGTCGCCTCGCTTCGCGCCACTGCTCCGGACCCTGGATGTCCTGCGAGTGATGCACGTGGCACATGTGCAGGATCATCGGCTCGTCCGGCGTCCGGGAGTGCCGGTAGTCGCCGAGCGACACCGGGTAGTCGAGCTCCACCTGCTTGTAGAAGTCCTTCGTGTAGTACACGAAGTCGAGCCCGAGCTCGGCGAACGGCCGCCAGTTCGGAACCAGGATCTTGGTGTAGGTGAGCGGCGCCTTGACGCCGTAGGCGAGAGCCTCCTTCTGCGCGGCCGGGAGCTCGGGGCAGAGGTAGGGGACGGCGTTGTTGTAGCAGGCCAGGATCGCGCGCTCAGCGCGCACGGTGTGGGCGTGCCCGTCGTGCACGAAGGTGACGTCGACGGCCTCGTCGCCGGCCTGAGCGACGTTCACGGCCGTGCTCGCGAGACGGATCCTCACCTGCTGGCCCGGGCGGTCGAGCTTCGGGTAGTCGACACGTGCAGTGACGACGTCTTCCATCGTCGAGCCCGGGACAGCCTCCGGGATCAGCGCGCGCACGAGGAGTCGCGCCACCGAGGCGTTGCCGTCGGGGAAGTGGAAGATGTACGGCTCGTCGCCGCGGTGGCCGACGCGCTCGAGGGTGTGGTCGAGCCCGGGCATGCCGCCGTCGTAGGACTGCACCGAGCTCGCCGGAATCTCGTCGATGCCGACGCACCAGAAGCTCATGCCCCAGCGTCGGTACATCTCGAGCAGCTGCGGGTCGACCTTGGCGATGTCGCGCAGGTAGGCCTCGTAGCTCGTGCGCCGGAGCTTCTCGAGCTTCTGCTCCCGGCTGAGCTCCGGGAGGTAGTCCTTCTCCTCGGTCCAGATGCGAACCAGGTCTCTCTTCGCCTGCTCGTTCAGCGGCGTCTCGTCGGCAAACTCCTGCCACGGGCGCTTCTTGTAGCCGGGGACGAGCTTCTGCTCCGCGAAGGTGTCGCTGTCGAAGAGGATGCCCTTGCCGAGGCCCAGCGAGGGATAAAGCTCCTGGTCGAAGGCCCTGTAGAAGCGCTCGACCTCGATGCCGAGGTCCTGCAGCAGACCGCCGGCGACCGGGCTGTAGGCGGACGGCGTGTCGATCGATTCGGTGCCGCCGTAGCCGATGCGGGTCTCGCCGCCGATCTCGAACTCGTTGCGCTTGGCGTGTCCGCCGAAGTCGTCGTGGTTGTCGAGCACCAGGATGCGCGCTTCCGGGCGCTGCGCACGGTAGAAGTGCGCGGCCGCGAGCCCGCTGATGCCCCCTCCGACGACCACCAGATCGAACGTCTGTTCGGCCTCCGCCGGAGGCCACGCGCGGCCCTCGGTGAGCGCGTGCATGGCTTCCCAGGAGCCGTCGTGGCTGCCGCGCAGCCCTGTCTTTGCCGGCGGGTAGTAGCTCGGGTCGAGAGCGAAGTGAGCGGCGGCCTCGGGGCGACCCCCTGCGCGACACGCCAGCGCGCCGACCAGCGAGGCGCCGAGGGCGACCTGGGTGCCGTTGAGGAAGTCGCGACGAGTGATGTGGCGTGCCATCGGTGCTCCGAGTCGGTGCTGCGTGGGAGCCCGAAAGCTACCAGCACTGGGGCGATGGAGGACGCGGATGATCTCGGTCCAGCCGCCTTGGACCAGGTCTTCCTCCGCGATGCCCCCGGAGCACAGGGTGTTGAAGTTCTCCATGCGCTCGTGCTGCCAGCCGGGTCCGACCGTGCCACTCCCGGCTGGCCAGGCCTTCCGTCGCTTCTCTTCGAGGGCGGCCTCGGTCAGGGCGCAGGAGCCACGGAATCGGCTCTGCTGTAGGCTGCGAGCAGGACCGTGACGAGAGGAGTCTCCATGAACCGACGAGAGTTTGTGGGTGGCACGGCGGCCCTGCTCGGCGCCGGTGCCCAGGGGGGGCCGGCTTCTGCGCTGCCGCAGGAAGCAGCTGCGCCCCGAGGCGTCGTCATCGACGGACTGAGTCCGTCTGCGCTCAGCGACGACTACGTCCGCATGCTGCAGGAGGCCGGTGTCACCGGCTGGCACAAGACGATGAGCGAGCTGCACTCCTTCGCCGAAGCGTGGGGCTACCTCGACGAGAATGGGAGCAAGGTCGCTCTCGTGACCCGGGCCGGCGACATCGAGCGCGCTCAGCGGGAAGGCAAGGTCGGCCTCATGTTCGGCTGGCAGTCCGCCTCGCCACTCGGCGACAAGTCTGGCCAGGCGACCTACCGTGGCGACTCCATCCCCGCGCACCGGACGGCGCTACGCGCCTACTACCAGCTCGGTCTGCGCATCGTGAATCTCACGTACAACACCATGAACGCCTTCGGCGCTGGCTGCGTGGAGCCTCACCTCGGCATCACCAACGCCGGCCGCCGCCTGGTCGAGGAGATCCACCAGCTCGGTATCCTCCTCGATGTCGGAGGCCACACTGGAGAGCAGACGAGCCTCGACGCACTCGAGATGTCCGAAGGTGTTCCGGTGATCTGCTCTCACACGAACGTCGCGGCCATCTGCGACAACCCGCGCAACACGAGCGACCGCGTTTTCGAGGGCATCGCCCGCAGCGGAGGCGTGATCGGAGTGTCCGCGATCAACGACTTCGTTGCGCGCAATCGCCGAGACCGCGACGTCAAGGTCACGCCGCAGGCCGATCTCGATGCGCTTCTCGATCACTATGTCTATCTGAAGCGGTTGGTGGGTGCCGACCACATCGGTATCGGCGCCGATTTCACCTTCGGCTCGGTCGGCGGCGTCGATCCGGACAATGTCCTTTTCGGCCGGGAGATGGCGAGCGAGCAGGCGCCCATCTACTACGTCAGAGGCTTCGAGAGCATCTCCGAGCTACCCAATCTGGTGGTCGGGCTCGAGCGCCGCGGCTTCAATCCGGAAGAGCGTGCCAAGGTCCTCGGGGGCAACTGGCTTCGGGTCTATCGGCAGGTCTGGGGATGAGCGGGCTCGGCTCTCTGGCCGCCAGGTTCGGTGCGTTGGTCGCTTTCGTCGCGGCGAGCCTAGGCGCTCAGAGCTCGACGTTCGAGGAAAGACAGGCAGTACATCTTCAGCTCCTCGATTTCGGTCGTCATGTTGCAGGCGGCACGATCGAGGCGCGTTTCATGAACGACGGCTCCTCCTTCTTTTACGCGACCGGAGCGCCTGCCGATACCGAGATCATCCGGATCGATCCGGTCGCCAACGTCGCTAGACCCCTGCTCGACCGCGATCGTCTGCGGACGGCTCTCGAGTCGGCTCTCGGACACGAGCCTCCGTACGAAGGGCTTCCCTTTTCCGAAGTGGAGCTCT
Organism: Candidatus Multivoraceae bacterium; assembly: GCA_965223385.1. GTDB lineage: Bacteria > Acidobacteriota > Thermoanaerobaculia > Multivoradales > Multivoraceae > JBCCLJ01. The sequence continues at coordinate 1,183,052 of CBDCWR010000006.1, forward strand.
CGGCCGATGAGTCGAAGGCGCGCTTCGAGCTCGAAGGCCGACTCTTCGAGCTCGATCTTTCGACCTATTCCGTCTTGCCGCTCGGTCCGGCACCCCCGAGGCGCACGGCGCCACTCCCGATGGGGCCAGAACTGACGGAACGACCTTCGCCGAACGGGCCCTTCGACGTCGTCGCGAAGGATCATGACTTGTGGCTGCGCTCGAAGAACGACGGCCGCCTAACACCTCTCACGACGACTGGCGAGGATCGATTCGCCTACCATCTCGGTAGCCGGTCGCGCGGACAGGAGGCTCGGTGGTCGCCCGACGGTCTGCGTCTGCTCGCTTTTCGTACCGATCGGCGGAGGATCCACCACGTGCCGGTCGTGCACTGGCTCGAGCCCAACCGGGAGCAGGTCAGCTGGGCTCCCTTTCCGGCGACCGGCGAGCCGCTGCCGGTGCCGGAGCTCCACGTCTTCGACGTGATCGCCAGGACCGCCGTGAAGATCGATCTCGGCGAGCTCGAGGAGCCGGTCGTGTACCCGCTCGGATGGCGTCCCGATGGCTCCGAGGTGCTGTTTCTGAGAACCACCCGCCTGCTCAAGCGGGTTGAGGTCGTCGCCGCGGACCCGAAGACGGGGAAGTCGAGAGCACTCTGGAGCGATGAGCAGTCGACCTTCATCGAAGGACTGGCCTTCGATCCGACGAACCTCTTCTTTCCACTCGCCGACGGCTCCGGGTTCCTCTGGCGCTCGGAGCGCAGCGGCTGGAGTCATCTCTACCTCTACGGCCCGGAAGGCGAGCTGGTCAGGCGGTTGACGACGGGCGAGATGAGGGTCGACAGCGTGGCCGCGGTCGATCTCGAGCGACGCTACGTCTACTACCTCGCGCGTGACGATCGAGCCCGGCCCTATGACGTGCACCTTCATCGAGTGGGCTTCGACGGAAACGGGAGTAAGCGCCTGACCGAGGCCACGGGCGTCCACTCGGTGGTCTTCACCCCCGGTCAACGCTTCTTCCTGGACACGCACTCGACCGTCGATCGTCCACCCGCCGTCGAGCTACGCTCGAGTGATGGTGACAAGCTGCGAGTGCTGGCGGAGGCCGACATTTCTTCCCTCGAGGCGCTGGGCTGGCGCCGCCCGGAGGAGTTCCGGGTCAAGGCGGCCGATGGCAGGACCGAGCTCCATGGAGTTCTCTACAAGCCCTACGACTTCGACCCGGAGCGGCGCTATCCGGTCATCGACATCCAATACATGGGGAACTGGGTGGAGTCCGCCCCCCGCACCTTCTCTGGAAACATCATGGGGGACGACGCCAACTCGCTGACGCAGCTCGGCTTCATCGTTTTCATCGTCGACGGGCGGGGCACGCCAGGGAGGAGCAAGTCCTTCCAGGACGAGACCTACGGCAACGTCGGCAAGATCGAGGTGGCGGACCACGCTGCGGTACTCGAGCAGCTGGCCTCCACGCGGCCGTACATGGACACGTCGCGAGTCGGCATTACCGGCTACTCATGGGGCGGCTACTTCACGATCCGGGCGCTGTTGACAGCGCCCGAGACCTTCCACGTCGGCGTCGCCGGCGCGCCGGTGGTCGACTTCATCGCCGAGTGGCAGCCGATCGAGCCCTACATGGGTTTACCGCAGGACAACCCGGAAGGCTATGCACAGGGTTCGAACCTGCTCCTGGCCGATCGTCTGGAGGGCAAGCTGCTGATTCAGATCGGCACGGGAGACGTCAATGTCACCTTCAATCACACGATGCGGATGGCTCACGCCTTCATCCGGGCGAACAAGCTCTTCGATCTGCTCGTGATGCCCGGTGAGACCCATCAGCCGACGCTGACGGGTGCGCTCTACTACCGCCACGCCCGCAACAGCTACTTCGTCGAGCATCTGAGACCCTAGTGCGGAACCGACTGCTCTGGTCTCGAGCAGGTGGCGGAGGGACCATCGAGCTTCCGTCTCCCTGGCGACGCCGAAGCGCGAGGAGCTCGCAATCTCGCTGTCTTCCAGCAGCAGGCTGTTGCGATTGCCGTCATTGCCGACCCTGAAGTCCCCAGCTGCCGATTGGGCGCGATCGCTACGTGCTCCGAGTCACTTGGGCTCCCCCGGCGATTTGCAGGCCTTCCATCGCGCCGTCCTCTCGCCAGGCCTCCATCATGCGGAAGAACGGAATGGGGCCCTTGCCGTACGCCGCGTTCTGCCGGCTGATCGGATTGGGCTTGCCTTCGTTGTTGTAGTAGCCGGGCGTGCACGCCTCGAGGAACTCCTCGTTGAAGCGCGAGAGTTTGATGATCTCTTCCACCCACTCGTCCTCGGCTCTCTTGCTGGGCTCGATGGTGCGGATGTTCTCGTCGAAACAGCGGCCCAGGATGTAGCCGATGTGCTGCGCAGCCTCGTCCATGTAGTGCGGGAAGTTCGTGGTGAACGCGCCTTGAGCGCTGCTGATGAAAGAGATTGGGAAAGCCGTGGGAGGTGAGGCCGTGCAGCGTGCGCAGGCCGTTGGCCCACTTCTCGGACAGCTTCACGTCGCCTCGGCCGACCACGTCGTAGCCGGCTCGGCGCGTGTAGGACGTGCCCACCTCGAAGCCGGTGGCGAAGATGATGCAGTCGACCGGGTACTCCTTCCCGTTGGCGACCACGCCACGTTCGGTGATGGCTTCCAAACCCTTGCTCCGGTAGTTCGCCATGGAGATGAGGTTGCGGATGATCTCGGTCCAGCCTGGACCAGGTCTTCCTCCACGATGCCCCCGGAGCACAGCGTGTTGAAGTTCTCCATGCGCTCTTTCTGCCACCCGGGCTGCAGGCTCGCGGCGCACCTAGGAATCGGACGCATTGAGGGGAGCACTTCAGTCACTTTCACGACCACAGCCACAGCAGCGATTCACACCTACCGTCCTTGATGTCGAGGAAGACTAGTGCGTTCATGCCAGCCGAGCGGGTTTGGACACTGTTGCGGCGATCGTCTTCACAAAGCCTCATTCGCGACCGAATGCTGCTTCTAAGGAACTCCCGCCTTCGGCATCGCGTCGAAGCACTTGAGGCGACCGGCTATCGATACGTCAGCCGCTTCGCTGCAGCTCGTCCCACAATTCATGTGGGGACAGATTCCCTGAATCCCGTCCCGCAAAGTCGAGGACTCTGAGCGAGCCCCCGGGACTACAGCCTGCTCGCGTTGGGCACAACGCTTGCATCGCCCTACTACATACTCTGATTTTGAATCTTGGCTCTGGGTCCGCGGCTGGCGGCAGAGCCGGGTGCCACAACCGGGAGACGATCGATGATCGAACTACTAGTTACTGCGATCTTGGGATTCGCGGGAGCACAAGCGTCGAATGACATGCCGCTGTTTGCAGGCGACAACGGCGAAGGACAGCCAACCTGGGTGTCGCATCGAACAGTCTCCCTAAGTCGAGGCGGAGTCCTCAGCTCTGACTACCTCCCAAACGGGGTGTTCGAAGACCTCAAGGACAACCTCGCAGCCGCAGTTCCCGACAAGAACGGATGTCACGAAACCCGACGCCAATCATCCGCACTTGAAAAGAGCCTCGAAGAGAGGGTAGCTGAGGTGAGCTGGATCGGTTTCGGCGAGGTTGTGGCGCTCGACCACGGCTTCTACCACGGTCGACCCGGGACACTGCTAAAGATCCAAGTGACTGAGGAGATCAACAGGACCACTGGCCCCCAGGTCAGGTTCTTCTACCACCCCAGCGCCAACTTCGACTTACAGGGGATTCGACTGTGCTTCAACGAACGTCCCTTCGTGCCCGTGCCGAAGATTGGCGACGAGGTGGCACTGCTTCTTGATGAGCAGTTCGCAGATGAGGAGTATTTGTGGGGAAACGATGCTGACACATTGATCCTCATGCCCAGCGCTGGCGCAGATTTTGAAGTGTCGCGCCGACTGCAGGTTGATTCTCACGTCAGGGAAGGTGGAAAGCAGTCCCTAAAGGGTGCAATCTACAGCTCGAGTCGGATCAGACAATGAGGGTGCGGTACACAGTACCGGCGCTCGTCCTTGTCGGTACCTTGCTGCTGGCTCCGGAAGCGGTTCTCGCCCAAGGTTGCGAACCACCCTCATTCACCGAAGATCCTTCTTCGGGGGCGCAGCCTCCGACCAACGCTGATTGGATTCACTACAGGATGGTCCCCGGCTTCCCGAGTGCCGTCACAACCCAGGTTAGGAACGCGCACAAACGCTGGAACGCCCCATGGTGCAATACAGATGGGAACGACTTCCCCATGTTCGACTACATGGGAAGCGCCGCGAACGGCCCCATCTCTGGGTTCGATGGGACGTCCATCTACAACATCAAAATCAGATACGTCACCGGAAACGGCCCGCTTGTTGGAGGACTACCCGCCTGTGCTGAGACACTCCAGGGAGTCATCAAGCTCTATGAGCGAAACGCCAACGGAGTCGACTGTCCTACAAAGCTTGTCGCGGACGGAACTGCGACCCCTGCTCAGATTGAAGTCTTCATTGACATGATGAACCACGAGTTCGGCCACCGACTCGGACTGGGGCATGTGGGAGGAAACAGCTGCAAGAACAACATCATGTACGGTGGCCCGCTGCAGTGGTCTAACAACCTCTGGCACATTCGTCCCAATGAGTGCAAGAAGGCGGACGAGATCAATCGCACGGTTGCGGAGATGATCGAGGAGTGCCAGGCGAACCCAGTTAACTGCGTCCTCTCGACGACCGCGGTGCCATTCGGTCCTATTATCGAAAACGGGCCTTTGGTACCCCCCATGTCGGTGCCTCCGCTTCTCGGCCCAGGTCCTACCGGGCCTTGGCTCGCCCCCTGTGTGAATCAGCTGGCTTGTATCTACATACCGAACATGGGCGACCCGAACGGCAGCTACACCGAGGCGTGCTGGACCAAGTGTCTGTAGCTTCTACGTGCGGATTGGGGCCACCACGGCCCCAATCCGTATCGAGTTGTGCGCTACGTAACCCGAGACCGCCCGCTCCTCAAGCGGTTTCGAGGCCTTCCATCGTGCCGTCCGCGCGCCAGGCCTCCATCATGCGAAAGAACGGGATGGGGCCCTTGCCGTAGGCCGCGTTCTGCCGGCTGATCGGATTGGGCTTTCCTTCGTTGTTGTAGTAGCCGGGCGTGCACGCCTCGAGGAAGTCCTCGTTGAAGCGCGACAGGCGAATGATCTCTTCCACCCACTCGTCCTCGGCCTCTTGGCTCGGTTCGATGGTGCGGACGTTCTCGTCGAAACAGCGGCCCAGGATGTAGCCGATGTGCTGCGCCGCCTCGTCCATGTAGTGCGGGAAGTTGGTGGTGAACGCGCCTTGCGCGCTGCTGATGAAGAAGAGATTGGGGAAGCCGTGGGAGGTCAGGCCGTGCAGCGTGCGCAAGCCGTTTGCCCACTTGTCGGACAGCTTCAGGCCCCCTCGACCGACCACGTCGTAGCCGGCCCGGCGCGTGTAGGACGTGCCCACCTCGAAACCGGTGGCGAAGACGACGCAGTCGACGGGGTACTCCTTCCCGTTGGCGACCACGCCTCGCTCGGTGATGGCTTCCACGCCTTGGCCGGCGGTGTCCACGAGATGCACGTTGTCGCGGTTGAAGGTGGGCAGGTACTCGTCGTGGAAGCAGGGTCGCTTGCAGAACTGACGGTAGTAGGGCTTGAGCGCCTCCGCCGTTTCGGGATCCTCCACGATCTCGTCGACACGGGCCCGGATCTGCTCCATCTTCTTGAAGTCCGCGAGCTCCATGAGCTGCGGCACCAGCGACCAGTCCGTGTCCTTGCCGCGGTAGTTCGCCATGGAGATGAGGTTGCGGATGATCTCGGTCCAGCCGTCCTGGACCAGGTCCTCGTCCACGATGCCCCCGGAGCACAGAATGTTGAAGTTCTCCATGCGCTCGCGCTGCCAGCCGGGCTCCAGGCTCGCGGCCCACTCAGGGTCGGTGTTGCGGTTGTCGCGCACGTCGATGCTGGACGGGGTGCGCTGGAACACGTACAGCTCCTTGGCGCCGGCGCCGAGGTGCGGCACACACTGCACGGCCGTGGCGCCGGTGCCGATCACCGCGACCACCTTGTCGCCGAGCTTGTCGAGGCCACCTTCGGAGCTACCGCCGGTGTAGTCGTAGTCCCAGCGGCTGGTGTGGAACGTGTGGCCCTCGAAGTCGCGGATGCCGGGGATGCCGGGCAGCTTGGGACGGTTGAGCGGCCCGTTGGACATGACGACGAAGCGGGCGCGCATCGCGTCGTTCCGGTCGGTCCGGATCAGCCAGCGGGCTTCGCCTTCGAGCCACTCCATGCCGGTGACCTGCGTCTGCAGACAGGCGTTGCGGTACAGGTCGTACGTTCGCGCGATGTTGTGGCTGTGGGCGAGAATCTCCGGGCCCTGCGCGTACTTCTGCTTCGGCACGTAGCCGAGCTCCTCGCACAGCGGCAGGTAGATGTAACCCTCCGTGTCGCAGGCAGCCCCGGGATAGCGGTTCCAGTACCAGGTGCCGCCGAAGTCGCCGCCCTTCTCGATGATGCGCAGATCCTCGATGCCCAGCTCGCGCAGGCGCGCGCCGGCGATCAGGCCGCCGAAGCCGCCGCCGATGATGAGCACGTCCACCTCGTCGCGCAGCGGTTCCCGATCCAGTGGGTCTTCGACGTAGGGATCGTCGATGTACTGCGAGAAGTCGCCCGTGACCTCTTGATACTGCTCGTTCCCGTCGGGCCGAAGACGTTTGTCGCGCTCTTCGCGGTACTTCTCCCGGAGCGCGTCCGGATCGAAGTCCAGCTCCTCGGGTGCTGGCATCTTCTTGAAGACGTAGTTCATTCCGATTCCTCGATTCGGCCCGGCCGGTGGCTCCAGGGTGGCGCGCCCGGAGGCCCTTGTCCGGGGCCCGCGGCTTCGGGAAGCCACTCACCTCTGCAGCGAGCATGGTAGCTGGTCGCCGTTGGCTCCACGTTTCGAGCCGGTGTCTCAGGCGCTGCGCGCGTCAGAGCAGCAGAGAAAGCGCCGCGAAGATCGGCACGACCATGCCGATCGCGAAGCATGCGAGAACGACGCGCTTCGCGCTTGCACCCCGCCAAGCAAGAACGAGCACGACGTTGACGATCGCAGTCGCGGGGATGGCGACCAGTCCGAGCAGGAGTGCGCCCAAGCCGAGCCAAGAGCCGTTGCCTGTGTTCCTGACGATGACGAGGTACACCAGAAGAGCCTGGAGTAGAGCAGGGCCGCCGACGCCGAGCGCGAAGCGCCAGATCTTGGCTTTTCCTCGGCGCGTCTCCGACACAGCTTCGCCACCTTCAGTTCGCACGAAACTCATCCTAGAGGCAAGGCGCGCAAACTCCGCGGCTGCTTCCCCGGCCGCCTCTGGCACCTTGTTTGACGAGGTTCTCTCCGAGCCTTCCCGCTGTGGGCCCCCGCTGTGCGAGAGTCTCCCCATGAGAACACTGCCTCGAAGGCCGCTCATCGTCGTCTTCCTTCTCGCCTGTGCTCTCGCGCCGTCCTGTCGCACTCCTGGTTCGCGCCCCGTCCAGATCGACTTGTCGGCGTGTGGGGAGTCCAAGCCCGAGGCGGATCTCCTGTGCGGCAGCTTCGCTGTTCCCGAGAACTACGCCCACCCGGAGCAGCGCCAAATCGAGCTCTTCGTGATGGTGGCGCCGGCCATCGACTCCTCCCGAGGGTTGCCTCCGATGTACGTGCTCGAGGGCGGGCCGGGAGGGGCGGCGAGCAACTTCGGAGAGTTCGCAGTGACGGATGGTGCGATGTACCGCGAGGGGCGTGACGTGGTCATGATGGACCTGCGGGGGGCCGGCCGCTCGGAGCCCCTGCACTGCCTCGCGTTGGACCACAAGGCTCCGCAGGCGGTTCTCGGGGAGATGTACCCGGCGTCGGAGGTGGAGGCGTGCAGCGAAGAGTTGCAGCAGCGGGTCGACCTGACCCAGTACACGACCGCCAACGCGGTGCGGGATCTGGAAGCGGTACGCCTCGCTCTCGGCCACGAGCAGATCGACATCCTGGCCACGAGCTACGGCACCCGGCTGGCGCTCGAGTACATGCGCCGTCACCCGGACCACGTGCGGAGGTGGGTGGGGATTGGTGCGCTCCCGCCTTCGAGTCGGGTGCCGCTCCATCATGCGGAGGGTTTTCAGAGGGCCTTCGACCTGCTCCTCGAGGAGTGCGCGTCCGACGAAGACTGTCGCGCGGCGTATCCCGATCTTCGCGCGCGTTGGCAGGAGCTTCTCGAACGACTCGAAGCGGCGCCGGCGCGCAGCGAGTACACCCCTGAGGGTGCCTCGAGCCCGGTCGAGCTGCTCATTCCTCGCGAGGCTGTGGTCGAGAAGCTGCGTTCGGCGATGTACTTCTCGAGCGCGGCGAGAGCTTTCCCGCGCATCATCGACGCGGCGGCGCGGGGGGACTGGAGCCCCTTCCTGAAGCTGGCGTTGCCGCAGCCTTCTGAAGGGCCTCCGTTCGTCGCGGACGGCGTCTACCTCAGCATCACCTGTAGCGAAGACGTGTCCCGCATCGGCGATGCGGATGTGGCTCCCTTCACGGAAAGCACCTACCTGGGGAGCTATCGCGTCGCGCAGCAGAGACGCGCCTGCTCGTTCTGGCCGCGAGCGAGCCTGCCGGCGAGCTGGGGCACCCCGGTCGTGTCCCCCGTGCCGGCACTGCTGATCACGGGAGATCGTGACCCGATCACGCCGCCCTCGAATGCCGAGGAGGTGGCGGCGACCCTGGAGAACGCGCGGGTCGTGGTGGTGCCGCATGCCGGGCATCTGCCCTACGACGGCAGCGACCCGGTGTGCGTCGACGGGGTGATTCTCGACTTCCTCACTCGGGACGACTTTTCCGCGGTCGACGACAGCTGCGTCAGGGCGCTTCAGCCGGCTCCGTTCGAGCTGCCCTGATCCGGATGCAAAGAGCCAAGCCTGACTCTGTGTCGGAACAGTGCGCAGATCGAGCGGAGCACACGCTCGTGCGCATGCTCGATCCGAAGGGCACTCTCAATCCAGGGCGAGTCTTGCTGGATCCCGAGAGCAGCTGAGCTGCTGGGCGAGCTGGCCGGCCCGTTCCGCTGCGCTGCTGTTCTCGCCGGCGCCTCTGAGAGGCACGAGCAGGGTATAGATCCGACCTGCCGGAGAGCAGCTCCAGGCCAGGCCGAGCAGGTCGCCACCCTGATCTCGGCTGCGCGCGAAGACGATCGGCGTGCCATCGGCGAGCTCGCCGACGAGAGGGACGGTCGCGGCGAGGTCGCTTCCCGGCAACCGAGAGTCGAGGTGCCGAGCCAGATCGATCGGCGCACCGTTGCCGGACCGGGGAGACACCATGATCTCGACGGCGTCGCCAGTCGAGCTGGTGAAGAGAACGGAGCGCTCTTGGCTGACCGCGAAGGTCGGCTGCAGGCCCGCGCCCGCGGCCTCGAGTCGGGTCCAGGTGGTGTGCCACTGGGCGCGGGCGGACTGGTTCTCGGGGTCGGGCACATCGACGCCGAACGCTGAGGCCCTCTCCGTCTCGGGTCGGTGTGAGAGAAGGTTGCGAATCGGTACCAATTGCCTTGCCGGTTGACGATGAGCGACGAAATCGCCGAGATTGGCGAGCGTGGTTTCCGCGTACAGGTGCCGGGGAGCGTTGAACTCCACCCGCGGCCGATCGTCGGTGTTGCGCGGAGCGTCGCCCGCGTAGCGACGCACGTCTTTTGTTCCGAGCAGGTACATGCGGGTGAACTCGGAGAAGCTCAGCAGCTCGGCTGGGCCGAGGTCGGCTCTGGCGGCGGGCGCTCGGATGAGGCGCTCATAGCGCCGCGCGTCCAGAGCACCGGCCTGTTCGCCGCCGATCAGGACCAGGTCGCCGGTCTGGGGCAGCCAGACGCTGACTTCCGGAAAGACATCGGTGAAGGTACCGAGCACGGAGCGGAGGTCGTCGTTGCTCATGCCGTAGACGTGGAACCACTGCGCCATGAGCCCGCCCCTGGCGAGGCGGCTGCGCGCCAGCTCGAAGAACTCGCGCGTGAACAGATTGGCGACGCCGGTAATCCATGGGTTCGAGGGTTCGGAGATCAGCACGTCGTACAGCCGGTCGCCCGACAGCAGCTGATTGCGCGCGTCGGCGCGGATCAACCGAGTGCGCGGATCGAACAGCACGCCCCTGCTGTCGTCGTCGAAGAACGCCGACGCCGCAATGACGCCCGCCGAGACTTCGATGATGTCGAGCGATGTCAGGTCGTCGTGGAGGGCTGCAGCTGCGGCGGTGATCCCGGTGCCGAGGCCGATCACCAGAGCGCGGTCAGGGTTTGGGTGCATGAGCATCGGCAGGTGGCCGAGGGCGGCCTGGGTGCGACGATCGCCGAGGCGGCTGCCGTCGGTTTTGCCGTTGATGACCAGCAGTCGCTCTTCGCCTTCCTCGCGCACGGCGACGGTGGCATCGGCGCCGTCCTGGTAGTAGAGCAGGCGATTCCGCTCCTGAAGCCAGCTGCGAAAGCTCCGTTCATTTGGTCGATCTGCCAGACGAAACGCGTTGATGAAGGGGCCGGAGCTCATGGTCGCCCGGTCCCAGCGTACGACCACGGCCACGGCGCACAGCAGCCCGGCGACCAGGACCCAACGCCACACTCCGCCTGGGCGCCCGCTGTTCTCGGGAAGTCCCTCCTGGTGAGCGAGCGCGGAGAGGGTCATCGCCAAACCGAGATGCACCGTCGCGAGGAGTAGGAGTCCGTTGCCGATACCGAGCCAGGGCAGCAGTACGGCGACGGCCAGTGGAGCCCCCAGAAAGGTGCCGACGCTGTTGGCGCTGAGCGCCGTTCCAACGCTGTGGCCAGTGCTTTGGTCGGGAGAGCGCAGCAGCGCGACAAAAAGCGGGAAGAGTGCTCCGAGCAGAAGTGTCGGTGGAAGCAGGATCGACGCGCTGAGCGCCGCGGCGACCAGCTGTTGGCGAAAGAAGTCCTGCACCAGTCCGGCCGAGTAGGCGCCGACGAACAGCTGAGGCAGGTGCGGCAGCACGGCGAGGCCAAGCAGGATCGTCGCGGCCAGAGCGCCCTCGAGGCGTGCGCCGAGCCGGAGCAGGGCAGATGCGCTCTCCGGCCGATGGCGTGAGAAGAGCAGGCTGCCGAGCGCAATGCCGACGAGGTAGATGCCGAGCACGATGCTGAAGGCGTAGACGCTGGAGCCGAGCACCAGACTGAGGGCGCGTGTCCACAGCACCTGGAGAGCCAGCGCCGCGCAGCCCGAGAGGGCGAAGAGGAGCAGCATGAGAGAACGGTGATCGGCCGACAGAGTGGGCAAGCGGGGCGGGGGCGGCACGTCGAGGCTCTCTGTTTTTGCGGTCTGCCGACTGCCTGCCGCGAGGAAGATGGCGCCGATCAGCAGGTTGGCGGAGGCCGCCGCCAGCACGGAGAGCCGCATGCCGAGGCTCGGCAGCAGGACGAACCCGGCGAGCACGGCGCCGGCGGCTGCTCCGAGGGTGTTGAGTCCGTAGAGCCGAGAGAGCAGCACCGACGGTGAGCTCAGGTGTGCCAGGCCGCGCACCAGAACGGGCAAGGTCCCGCCCATCAGAAAGGTCGGGAGCAGCAGGACGATGAGGGCGATGGCGAAGCGTTGGACGTAGCCGGAAGGCGCTCCCACATCGGAGCCGACGGCCCACGTGGCATACGTCGCCTGCAGCCTGGGAACGAGAACCAGGGTCGCCGCCGCGTAGATGCCGATGCCGGCCTCGAGCCAACCGAACAGGCGAAGCGGCTTATCGCGACCGTCGCTCCAGGCGCCCAAGACCCGGCTGCCCAGGGCGAGGCCGAGCATGTAGGAGCTCAGGACCGCAGCCTGGGCGTAGCTGGTGATCCCGAGAAACGTCGCCAGCTGGCGGGCCCAGATGACCTCGTAGACGAGCGCCGCGGCTCCCGAGAGGAAGACGGCGAGGTAGACCAGGGCAGTCAACTTCGTGGGCCTAGGATCGACATCTCACCAGAGGTGGTCGCGAATGGAGGCACGGTTGCCGGCCTTCTCGGTCATGGCAGCGCTCTTGTCCGCAGCGGAACGCGGGCACCTGCTCCATTCTGCCGAGGAGTCACAAGCAGACTACAGGCGAAGCCCTCGAAGGGCTTCACGTTGGGGTGCTCGATTCGTCGCAGGCCGGTGGCCTGCAAGGAAGATCGCTGGTAGCCCTAATGTGCTTGAGTTCGAACACCTTGGTGGAGTGGGTCAGTCGGCGCGCTTCGATGCCCGAGATCGAGTGAGCAAGATCCGTACGGACGAACGTGGTAGTATGTACGTACGATGAGCAAGCACCTCACCAAGACAGGCAACAGCCACGCGGTCGTGATCGAGAAGAAGATCCTCGAGGCGACTGGGATCAGCCCCGAGACTCCGCTCGAGATCTCGACAGATGGTGACGTGATCATCATCTCGCCGATTCGCGAGGAAGAGCGAACCGAGAAGCTCAAACGCGGAATGGAGGCGATCCATCGTCGGTATGCCGGCGCCTTTCGCAGGCTGGCCGAGTAGGTGCCCGTCACATTCCTGACGCTCGACGAGGTGCTAGCACTTCATGCCGAGCAGATTGAGCTCTACGGTGGACAGGCCGGAGTGCGAGACCACGGCCTCCTGTCCTCTGCGCTGGCGATGCCGGAGGCGTCGTTTGGAGGCGAGTACCTCCATTCGTCGATACACGAGATGGCGGCGGCCTACCTCTTTCACGTCTGCAAGAACCACCCATTCCTGGACGGCAACAAGCGCGCGGCCCTGGCTTCGTGCCTGGCGTTTCTCTGGCTCAACGACCTCGAGGTCATCACGGACGCGGACGAGCTGGCCGAGCTCGTCTTGGGAGTCGCGGACGGTAGCGTCGGCAAGGCCGAGGTTGCCGTCTACCTAGCGGAACGCTCAGTCTCTAGCTGACGCTTCGCTACCAGGAGTGGCAAGGCGCGGGCTGGTCGACGACTGCGCTGGCGTCGCGCGGTCTCGTCGTCTTGCCGCGGGAGAAGATGCGGGATCTTCGTCGGCGAGGAACAACTGGTAGCCCTAATGTGCTCGAGTTCGAACACCCTGGTGGGGTGGGTTCGGCAGGTCGAGGCACTCAATGACCTCCGGGCTGGAGCTTGATCCCAGACCTTCCCGAGGAATGAGGCAGTGGAGATTGTTGGGGATCTTGCGGGATCTTCTCGTGACTTCAGCTTGGAGGAGTCGACCTCAGCTCGAGAAGGCCAGATCTCTCAGAAGAAGCGCAATCTGCGGGAATGCAATGACCAGAAGAGACGCCAGAATCAGGAGTGCGATGAAGGGTGGTGTCCCGGCGATTACGTCGCGATAGGGCTTTCTGAAGACGGCGACGGCGGTGAAGATGTCGCAGCCGAAAGGCGGCGTCGCCGAGCCAATCGCCGCCTGCAGTGTCACGACGGTGCCGACGAGAACCGGGTCGATTCCCGCTCCGGTCGCGATCGGATGGAAGATCGGCGTCAGGATGAGGATGACGACGATCGGATCGACGAACATGCAGCCGACGAAGTACGCGATGGCGATGGCGATCATGATTCCCCAGTACCCTGATCCGGCATCCAGCCCGAGGTAGTCGCCGAGCACGACCGCGGGAAGCTGGGCAAAGGAGATGACCCAGCTGAAGGCAGCACCAGCGCCGACCAGCACGAAGACGACGGCCGTGATCACGCCCGTTCCGCGGGCCGCCGTGACGATGTCTCGCCATCCGAGCTCGCGATAGATCACCACCTCGATCACCACCGCATACAGAACAGACATCGAAGCCGCTTCCGTGGGGCTGAACCAACCGCCGTAGATGCCGCCGATGATCAGCGCAGGAAAGCCGAGAGGCACCAGTGCCTGTCGCGTTGCCTGCCAACGCTCTGCTAGCGAAGCAGCACTCGCACCCTCGAGGCCGAGCTGCCTCGTCTTGACATAGCAGAGCCCACTGAACAGCAACAGGATCATGATCCCCGGCCCGATCCCCGCGATGAACAGCTCGCCGATCGAGGTTCCCGAGACCACGCCGTAGACGATCATGCCGATGCTGGGCGGGATCAACAGTGCGATGTCGCTGGAATTGATGATCAGGGCGGTGGCGAAGGAGTCCGGATAGCCGGCACGGATCAGACGGGGGCGGAGCGGCCTGCCGATCGCGACGACCGTCGCCTGGGTCGAGCCGGAAATGGCACCGAAGAGGGTGCAGCTCACGGCGCTGGTGATCGGCAACCCACCGCGCAGGTGCCCGATCCACGAACCGACGAAGCGCAGCAGCCTGTCCGCCGACTGCCCACGGGTCATGATCTCGGCAGCGAGGATGAACATCGGCACCGCAATCAGCGCGGCTGGCTTGATGCCACCGATCCACTGCTGGACGAGGACGGCCAGGTCGACGCCGGGGTAGTAGACCAGCAGGACGAGCAGCGACGCCACCGCCAGGGGCACCTTCATCGGGAAGCCGGCGAAAAGGAGGCCGAACAGGACGACCGCGATGAGGATCACCATGCCGATCATGGCTCGGCGTCCACGACGTGATCGTCGTCATCCGCCTCGGGCTCGAGCAGGTCGGCGTACTCGCCGTGGAGGAGCCGATAGGCCTGGCCCGCGTACTGCGCAGCCGACAGCAGAAAGCCGAAAGGAGCCGCCATGTAGACGAGGTAGAGCGGAACCCCGAGCACCGGCGAGATCGACCCGAGATCGGCCATCACCCAGACGTAGCGCAGGGACAACAGCACGAAGACGAGAAGGAGGATGCTCGTCGATGCCGCCACGAAGGCCCCGAGCCGGAGACGGCGCTCGAGCGGCAGCTGCTCGGAGAAAGCCGTCATCCTGATGTGCCGACGTTGGGCCGCCGCATAGCTCAGCCCCACGAAACACACCAGGACGATCAGGAACTGAGACAGCTCCTCGGCAAAGGTCAGGCTGAAGCCGAAGAGCGACCGGGTCAGAACGTTGGCGACCATCAAGCCGGCGATCGCGAGAATCCCTCCCGCGAGCAGGATCTCCTCGAGCTTGGCCTGCATGCGAAGCCAACCGCTCATCTGGTCGTCTCCCCGGTGCGCGAATGCCAGTGGTGGACCACCGCGCGGTTATGCTCCTGAGCACCATGCGTCTTGCAGCGACCTGCCTCATCCTCTTCGTTCTCGCCAGCGGCTGCTCCGGCTCGGCTGCACGGACCACCGTCTGGCGCTTCGCGATCGAAGAGCCGGTCGGCAGCGTGCAGTGGGCCTACGCCGAGCGATTCGAGCAGCTGATCGAGGAACGAACAGAGGGTGAGATCGACGTCGAGATCTATCCCTACGGCACACTGGGCACGTCCGACCACGTCACCGAGCTGCTGCGCATGGGAACGGTCCATTTCGCGACCGCGTCGCCGGGACACCTCGGCAAGCTCATCCCGGAGATGCAGGTTCTGCTGCTTCACTTCGTCTTCTCGGACGACGCGGAGGTCAATCGCGACGCCCTCCTCGACGAACAGCTGCGCGCATCGTTCGACGAGCTCTACCGGGAGAAGGATTTCCGGCTGCTCTCCGTGTTCCAGGAAGGATGGCAGGTCTGGACGACGCGCAAATCGGTCCGTTCCCCTGAGGACTTCGCCGGCGTGCGCATGCGCGTGATGACGTCGCCGATGCTCTTGGCCGCCTACGACGCCTACGGCGCCAACCCGACGCCGCTGCCCTACGGCGAGGTCTACAGTGCCCTGCAGCTGAACATGATCGACGGCCAGGTCAATCCGGTGTTCGCGATTCAGGAAATGAGCTTCTACGAGGTGACCGACTACCTCATCTTCGCCAACCATCTGCCCTTCGTGACCACGGTTGCTGCCAACGCCGCACACTTTGCCTCGCTGACCGCCGAGACCCAGACCATCGTTCTCGAGGTCGTCGAGGAGCTGCAGGCGCACGTCTTCGACGTCCAGTCGCAGTTCAACAGCGAGCGACTCGAGCTGATCCGTGAGAAGAAGCCGGAGATCCGCGTCGAGAGACTGACGGAGCCCGAGCGTGCCAGATTCCGCGAAGCCAGCTTGCCGGTTCGTGAGGATTTCGTTCGGCGCGTGGGTGGCCGCGGTCGAACGATCCTCGACGCACTCCTTGCTGCCGTGGCCGAGCAGGAGCTGCGGCGCAAGGAGGCCGGAGCATAGCGGGGGCGCGACCGCCGACGCTGCGCTCACCCGTCGAAGTCTAGGAAGGTGATGTCCAGGACCAGGTCTCGGCCGGCGAGCGGATGATTGGCGTCGACCAGCATGTCGAATTCCCGGATCTCCTTGACCGTGGCTGGGCGTGTTTCCCCGCCGGAGAGTCTGAGCTCGATCTCCTGACCGACTGTCGGATCGACGCCGTCGAGGACTTTGCTCCTCGGAACCTCGAGGATCAGCTCCGACTTCCGCTCGCCGAAAGCGTCCGAGACGGGAATGCGCTCGGTCTTCGACTCTCCGGGGCTCATGCCGATGACCGCCTTCTCGAGACCGGGGATGAGGCGGCTCTCGCCGATCGTGAACTGTAGCTGGAACTTCTCGCGGAGGAAGCCGCCCGTTTCGCTGCCGGTGTCGAGACTGCACTCCACCTTGACTGCATCGCCAGGCTGCGCCTGTTTCATTTTCGGACTCCCGTGTCTTCGGCCTGAACGTCCTTGGGTTAGATCCGTCCACCCGGGTCGCGATTGGCGATGAACTGCGGGCGCGGCGCGATGTCGCCGAAGGGCTCCAGGAGGGCGTTCTCGATGCTGTTGAAGACCACGAAGACGTTGCTCCGGGGTCTCGGCGTGATGTTCGAGTTGGAGCCGTGCATGACGTTGCACTCGAAGAAGGTCACCGAGCCTGCAGGCCCGGTCGCCGCTTCGATGCCCGACTCCCGGACCATGCGTGTGAGTGAATCGTGGTCCGGGACGCCGTACTCCTGCTTCTTCAGAGACTGCTTGAAGTGGTTCTCCGGAGTTGCGCCGACACAGGCGACGAACTGTTTGTGGCTCGTTGGCACCAACATCAAGGGCCCGTTGAAGTGGTCGTTGGCGGTCAGGCTGATCGAGCAGCTCACGGCACGCATCCGGGGCATCCCGTCCTCGACATGCCACGTCTCGAAGTCGGAGTGCCAATAGAACTCCTTGCCGACGAAGCCCGGCTTGTAGTTGACGCGCGTCTGGTGAAAGTAGACGTCGCCGCCCAGGAGCTGCCGGGCAATTGCTGCCAGCCTCGGGTGCCGGCAAAAGGCGCGAAGCAGGTCGCTACGCTCGTGCACCTCGAAGATCGAGCGCACGTCGTCGGTGCCGGGCTCGGTGATCGTGAAGGGTTGGTCCAGGATCTCTCGAGAGCCGCGAAGGCGCTCGACTTCGCCAATCACGGGCAGGATGTCTTCCTCGCCGAAGAAGCCCTCGAAGTGCAGGTAGCCACGGTTGGCGTACTGACGCAGGTGCATCAGCTCGAGAGGGCCGTCGGCCTCACTGCCGTAGATCACCGGATCCTTGCGCTCGATCAGCTCCGGCACGTCCCGTTTTCTGGATGGGTAGAGGTCGATGCGCTCGGTGGATGCAACGCTGCTCATGAGCGTGAGCTCCCTTCGGATCGCTCGTCGGCCTCCAGACCGTCCGTGACGAGTGGATAGGCGCCGTCTTCGTCGTGGACCTCTTGCCCGGTCACCGGGGGATTGAACACACAGACCATCCGCATGTCGGTCTCGGCCCGCAGGACGTGACGATCGTGCTGGTCGAGTGCGTAGACGACCCCTGGCTCGAGGCGGTACACCTTGCCGTCCTCGAGCGTTTCGATCTCCCCACGACCCTGAATGCAGTAGACGGCCTCG
The DNA here is from genome assembly GCA_965223385.1 of Candidatus Multivoraceae bacterium. Taxonomy (GTDB): domain Bacteria; phylum Acidobacteriota; class Thermoanaerobaculia; order Multivoradales; family Multivoraceae; genus JBCCLJ01. Next base: position 1,200,756 of record CBDCWR010000006.1, read on the forward strand.
ACGTGGTACCGATACCACATCGGATTGACCGTTCCCGCCTTGATCATCGTGTCGTGCAGCGAGAATCCCATGCCGTCACGACTCAGTAGCAGACGGCGGCTCGTCCAGTTGGGGGTGTCGATCTCGTTCTCGGTACCTGCGACGTCGGCGAGTTTTCTGACAATCATGAATGGCGCCTCCAGTGCTTTGGTTCAGGGGCCTATGCGACGTCTCGCTGTTTGCTCTTGGCACTTGCCGCAGCGGCCACGCTGGCCGAGAGGATCTCGAGGCCAGCGTCGAGTTCGGACTCGTCGATCGTGAGTGGCGGAAGGAGCTTGACGACCTCTCCTTCTGGACCTGCCGTTTCGACGATCAGGCCGCTCTCGAACGAGCGCCGGGAGATGTCGGTGGCGGTCTCGGGATCGCAGGCAAGGCCTTGGATCAGGCCGCGCCCCCGAACCTCGGCACCCAGCGCAGTGTGCTCTTCGGCAAGTCCTTCGAGGCACTGGCGCGCCTGGTCGGTACGGGCTGCGACTTGCTGTGTGAGCCGATTGTCGGTCCAGTAGCGATCGATGGCCGCGGTCGCGGTCACGAACGCCAGGTTGTGGCCACGAAACGTGCCGTTGTGCTCGCCGGGCGACCAAACGTCCAGCGCCGGCTTCATCAGGACGACGGAAAGGGGCAGACCGAAGCCGCTCAGCGCCTTCGACAGGCAGACGATGTCGGGCTCGATCTCGGCTGGCTCGAAGCTGAAGAAGGGACCGGTCCGGCCACAGCCGACCTGGATGTCGTCGACGATCAACAGGACGTCGTGTGAGCTCAGGATGCGCGCCAGCCCACGCAGCCACTCGAAGCGAGCGGGGTTGACTCCGCCCTCGGCCTGCACCGTTTCGACGATCGCCGCTGCCGGGTGATCGAGGCCGCTGCTCTTGTCGGAGAGCATCGAGTCGATGAAGTCCAAGCTGTCTCCGCCATGTCCCAAGTAGCCGTCGAACGGCACGTGGGTGACGTACTGAAGCGGCACGCCCGCGCCGGCTCGGTTGCCTTCGTTTCCCGTCAGCGCGAGGGCGCCGAGCGTCATGCCGTGAAAGCCGTTGGTGAACGCCATGACCTGCTGGCGCCCGGTGACCTTGCGTGCCAGTTTCAGTGCGGCCTCGACCGCATTGGTACCGGTCGGGCCGGGAAACTGGACCTTGTAGCTCAGGCCCCGCGGCTCGATGATCTGCTGCTCGAGGCGCTCGAGAAACTCCTGTTTGGCTACGGTATGGAGGTCGAGGCTGTGGGTCACCCCGTGGCGCTCGATGTACTCGACCAGGCGCCTCTTCAGGTGCGGGTTGTTGTGGCCATAGCTGAGCACACCGGCGCCTGAGAGGAAGTCGAGATAGGGCTTGCCGCTCGTGTCGAAGAGGTAGCTGCCTTCGGCCCGGTCGAAGGTCGTCGGAAAGCTCCGGCAATAGCCGCGCACCTCGGACTCGTAGCGTTCGAATGTGCTCATGAAAAAGACCTCCTGAGGTCGTTGCCGAGCGAGCGATGTGCGATCGGACCGATGCGCAAGAGGTTCTCGCTCTCGTGGGATTCGGGAAACATGTCCTGCGGAAACAGCTCAGACACCTGGCACTCCGTCTCGAGAGTGCGTGCCAGGGCATGAAAGAGGCGCAGCGAGGGGTCGTTCCCCGGACTGACGGTGGCTTCCAGGTAGTAGATGTCGTGATTGGCCCGCCGCGCGAAGATCTCGTGGAGCAGGCTCAGCCCGAGGCCCTTCCCACGCATCGCCTGTGACACTCCGATCTGCCAGACGAAGACCGTCGAGGGAATGCCTGGAGGTCGGTAGCCCAGCACGAAGCCGACCAGCTCCCCGTCGACCTCGGCGACGACGCACGATGCCGGGTGATGCTCGAACATCAGCATGTAGCAGTAGGCCGAGTTCGACTCCAGCCCGCTACCCGACTCGACGAAGCGCCAGACGGCGGCGCCGTCGGCGGCCGTGGGCGAGCGCAGGGTCGGCGTCGCATCGATCTGCGGCTCCCCGGCTGGGATCATGATGCGATCTCCTCGGCCGCGGTCAGCTGCGCGGCACCTTCCTCGACGAGGGCCCGATGAAGCGACTGCGCTGCCCGATCGACGGACGTTGCAGGTACGAGCAGAGACAGTGAGCTCTCGGACGTGAAGACCGCGGAGACCTGGACTTCTCGGACGGCTTGGCGGACGGTCTCGACCAGGTTCATGGCTCTGTCGACACCCTCGCCGACGATCGAGACCGTTCCGTGGTCGGTGCGCATCTCGACGTCGGCAGCACGAGTCGCGCGTGCGCTTCGGGGGAGGGCGCCCCCATTGGGGAGATTCGACAGCGGCAGCAGGAGCTCTCGCTGGCGCTCTCTCCGGTCCAGGTGGTCGAGAGAGACTTCAGGGTTCCCGAGTCGGTCGAGGAGCTCCTGTCCGGTCCCGTCCGTGCTCGCCGAACCACTCAGCGAGATCCAGAGGACACGTTCCTGGGAGGCGATGCCGACGACTCTGGAGCTTCGAGCGCCGCTCGCGTTGATGAGCGTTCCGTCCGCTGGCGAGAAGCTCGACCGCGCGAGGATCTCCACGCCCGATCGCGAAGCCATCTCGACAGCCCGCGGGTTGAGCACTGCGGCACCGTGACGGGAGAGCTCCAGCATCTCGGCATAGCTCACCTCTTCGAGGCGCACCGCTTCAGGGATGGTCCGCGGATCCGCCGTGAAGACGCCCTCGACATCGGAGCAGATCTCGCACCGCGGGGCTCCGAGCGCCGACGCCAGAGCCACGGCCGTGGTATCCGAGCCGCCACGGCCCAGCGTTGCGACCTCGCCTCGCGCCGTCAAACCCTGATAGCCAGCGACCACGACGACGCGGCCACGCGAAAGCTCCTCGCGAACCCGCTTCGGATCCACGTCGAGGATGTTGGCGTTGAAGTGGTGCTCGTCCGTTCGAATTCCCGCCTGAGGCCCGGTCAGTGAGATGGCCTCGATACCGAGCGCTCGAATTCCCAGCGCAACCAGGGAGCTCGAGATCCGCTCGCCGGCTGAAAGGAGCATGTCGAGCTCTCGATGGCAGGGATCGCCGTTGATGCCGTTGGCTCGGTCGAGCAGCTGACTCGTGGTGCCTCCCATCGCCGAAACGACCACGACGAGGTCGTTTTCGGCGTCGCGGGTAGCGACGATCCGCTCGGCCACTCGCTGAATGTCGGACTCCGTGGCAAGAGAGCTCCCGCCGTACTTCTGGACCAGGATCGACATCGCAGTGCCTCAAGCACTTTCCTCGTCATCCTGCTTGGGCTGGATGACGACGACCTCTTCCTCGGTCGACGGTGCTTCCGCAGCTCCGTCGGCCAGGAAGTCCTCGAGGGCTTCGGAGTCAGCCGTGGCCGGGCCGCTGCCGAGCAGGGGAGCCGCATCGAGATGCTCCGCCTCCATCATTTCGACGACCAGGCTGAGGGTCTTTTCGATGTCGGCCTGTTGCGACTCAGGGAGGCGCGCCAGGCGCCGGCTGAAACGCTCGTGGAGGGGGAGTGGTGCCGAGTCGACCAGCTCCCGGCCACGCTCGGTGATCCGAACCACGACCTGGCGGCGGTCGAAAGTGCTGCGCTCCCGAGTCACCAGATCCTGCTTCTCCAGCCGATCGAGGATTCCGGTAATGGTCGCCGGACTGAGGGAGACCTCCGTTGCCAGCTTGCCAGGGCCGATGCCATCGTCCTGAGCGAGCTGCCGCAGGCAGACGAGCTGCGGTGCCGTCAAGCCGAATCGGCGTGCCAGCTGCCGGCTATGAATGTCGACCGCGCGGCTGATCCGCCGCAGCGCCCGGAGAATCCACTCGTCGTAGCCGCTCCCATCCGAAGTCCTCACCCTGAGCCCCTTTGCGTCGATATAGTTTGAATCAAGATTCTTTGCCTGCAAATCTCTCGTACGCAAATGATTTGAATGCAAAGTATCCTGGAGTCTGGCGCGAGTCAAGGAAGAACCAGGAACCAGTCAAAGAAAGACCGAGAGGCGAGAGGGCTTTGACGAAGGCCAGGAAGCTCCATACTCTGGCTCGCCTGGCCCACGATCTATTTGGGTGCGAAATCGCGGGGTGCTCCTCCGGCGACAAACGAGGTATCTGATGTCTCGATCTGAAGGCTCCGAAGCCCAGGCGGCTCTCCTCATCGATCTGGAGAACCTCGTCATTCCGTTCGAGCGGAAGAAGGAGTCAGCCAGGGTTCATATCGGCCCGATCGTCGAGTTCGTCGAAAGCAGCTTCGGCGACGTCATCTTCCGACGCGCCTATGCAGACTGGAGCGACGAGTCCTTCGGCCAGCTGGAGCAGGAGCTGCAGGATCTGGGCGTGGAGATGATCCATGTGCGCAGGCGAACACGCCAGTCGAAGAAGAACGGCGCCGACATCCTGCTCACGGCCGACGCGGTGGAGTGCCTTCTGCTGAGGCCCTACATCGATGTCTTTGCCATCGTGAGCGGGGATTCGGACATCGGGCCTCTGATCACCAAGCTCCGAGCCCACGGCAAGATGGTGGTCGTCATCGGCCCGGATCAGCGCTCGACGGCGCGCCACGTCATCGAGCTGGCCGATCGCTTCAAGTACTACCTCGACCTCGCGGGCGACAAGAAGCCCCAGACGAGAGGAAAGGCCGCCAGGCGCAGCCCGCAGCGAACGGTTGTCGCTCTCCTGCGCTCCGAGGACGGCCCCGTGGAGAGCGCACTGCTCAAGCGACGACTGCTCGAGAAGCCGGGGTTCTCCGGGTTCACCGAGAAGTCGCTCGGCTTCCGCAGCTGGACCGACTTCCTGCGGTCGATCGAAGGAGTGAAGGTGTCGAGGCGCTCCGATCTCGGCATCGACGTCCAGCTAGCGGATTCAGAGCCGCGCAAGTAGTCGCGGCCAATGTGGTGAGAGCGCCTTCCGACAACTAGGGGGCGGGGTCGTCCAAGTGCGACAGTCGCAGCGCTTCGACGATAAAGAGCCCCAGCACCAGAATGGCGACGGTCTACAGCAGGATGGTGCCGTGAACAGGGATCTCGACGTTTCCCAAGACCAGCCACGCGAGCAACAGACCGCCGCCCAGCAGGTTGATGGCAATCGCGCCCCGGACTCCGAGCCCGTCGGTGCCCCGACGAGCATCGACGAAGAGGGCGAGACCGATTCCGAGGAGCACCGCGCCGAGGATGGTGGGGTAGAAGGCCGAATCGCTCGAGGGCTGTCGCCAAACCGGTCGGGTAGGCAAGAAGGACCACACCGAAGAGCGTGTTCAAGACGCCATCGATGAGGAGCAGAGTTCTACGTGTGGTCGGCATCTCGCGACCAGCATATAGGGGGGGCACCCCGCACGACGACGTCGCACTAGTCGTTGCGCGCTCCGCAGTCCGCGGGCGGACCACCTGCCGGACGCGTTGAAGCGCGACAGCAGGGCTACCGAGACTGTCTCATCGCCTAGTGGACGGGCAGGGCAGCCGTTCACCGGGATCGCGGGAGAACATCGGGGATCTTCGGTCGGCGAGAGATGCTGGTAGCCCAAGAGCTGGCCAGATCGAACCTCCTCGTCGCTCAACTAACGGCTTTCGAGGCCCTGAGGACGGCGATCGAATAGCGCAGCGGGGCCGGCCTTGTCCCGCGAAAGCGCGTCGAGAAAGCTCGCCCGCGAGGCGCTCGAGATGGAGCGCGTCAGCGCCCAGGAGGCGGGTGCTCTGGGCTTCATGGCGCGACTCATGGTGCAAACCACCCTGCCGCACAGCGCCAGGAAGGAGCGCACCTTCGTGCGCACCAACGGCGCTCTCTCCGTCTCGATCAACGCGCACCACAAGCTCGGCTTGCCGTACGGGCGCTACCCGCGTCTGCTTCTCGCCTGGCTCACCACGGAGGCGGTCCGCAAGGGCGAAGCCGAGATCGAGCTCGGCCCATCGCTCAGCGCCTTCATGGCACAGCTCGGCCTCCAGGTCACCGGTGGCAGGGAAGGCTCCATCGGTCGCCTACGTGACCAGATGCAGCGTCTCTTTGGCGCCACGATCGAGTACACCTGGGATCTGCGCGAGAAGGGCGAGTGGCACGACGAGGGCTTCCGCGTCGCGAACGAGACGCACCTCTGGTGGAAGCCGGTCGAAGGCGAGGACGGCGTCGCCTGGCGGTCGACCGTGCGGCTGAGCCCAGCCTTCTTCGAGACGATCCGAGAACGCCCGGTGCCCATCGACCTCCGCGCGCTGAAGGCTCTGCGCAGCCCGCTCGCCATCGATCTCTACTGCTGGCTCACCTATCGCAGCAGCTACCTGAAGCGCCCGGCCAGGGTGCCGTGGGTCGCTCTTGCGTGGCAGTTCGGCGCCGACTACACCGACACGAAGAACTTCAAGCGCAAGCTGAAGGAGGCTCTACGGCGTTTGCTCGTCGTCTACCCGGGCATCAGAGTCGAGACGGTGCGCGGCGGCCTGCTCCTGAAGCCGGCCAGACCGCACGTCTCGAGGCGTTCGACTCGATGAGCAAGCCTGTGGAAACTCGGTCAGTTTTCCACGCATGAACGGTACCCCCGCGTACGCATGAACGGTACCCCTTGGGAGCGGGATCCGCGCATGAACGGTACCCCCTTCCCTGTAGTTCTTACCCGTAGGTAACCAGTAGCCGGCTGCGGCGACGTGCGGAGATCCAGTGACAAGGCGAATCAAGGCAGCAACTCCGTCTTCTTGCTCGTCCCGCGTCCCGCGTCCCGCGTCCCGCGTCCCGCGTCCCGCGTGTCGCCCTCGGTCGCTGAGGCTCGTCTCGCAGCGGTCGGTCGGGCGTCGCTCCTCGACTTGATCCACCGAGACCGGATATCGTGGCGCTATGAGCGAGGCGACGATGCGTAGCTATCACGTGGTGCTGGAACCGGATCCAGACGGTGGTTACGTTGCCGTCGTGCCAGCCTTTCCGGGGTGCTACAGCCAGGGTGACACGGTCGAAGAGGCCCTCGCCAACGCTCGAGACGCGATCGCGCTGACGGTCCAGGACATGCGAGCCAACGGTGAGCCGATTCCCGATCCCACAGGTGAGCTCATCGGCAAGGTGGCCGTGGGTGCGTAGGCGTGCCGCGACTACCCACGGTGTCCGGCCGGGAGGCGGCCGCTGCGTTTGCTTGCTTCGGATACGAGATCGTCCGCCAGCGCGGTAGCCACCTTCGACTTCGGGATGTGTCTGGTCAGCGCCAGCCTCTGACCGTTCCCGACCATCGCGAGCTCAAGAGAGGACTCTTGCGTCGCCTGATCCGCGACGCGGGTTTGACAGTAGCCGAGTTCGTCGATGCCCTCTGAGGGTGGCTCTCGGGCGAATCCGTCCTGAACGACGGTTACTCGCCGCCTGGCGAGTTCCGGCCTGCGAACCTGGCGGCCCGAGGAGATCATGGCGCAGTGGGGCTAGCTAGGGACTACCTGGACCTGACTTTGGGGGCACGTAGCCCCTCTTCTTGAGTTTCTTTCGTGCCGAAGCCACATGCCTTTCGTTGGCGGCGAAACGGCATTCCGTCCGCTCCTCAGACGCCTCGAGGAAGAGCTTGACTCGAATGGTTGAGTTCGGAGCATCGGACCTACCGAGGAATGCACGGCCCGAACTCTGCTCTCCGACGAGCTCGTAGTGTGTGTAGCCCGCTGCCACACAAAGCGAAGCGGCCTTTTCAAAGACCTGCCTCGTGGCTTGGCCTCTTCCTCCACCCCATTTGACCTTGTGACTGACAACGAACGTGTTTCGATCTAATTGCTGAAACGTGATCGTCGCGGATGCGGGACTGCTAGTCACCCCAATGAGCGGCAGAAGAAATAGGCCTGCGATGAGCGATCGTTGCATTGTTCGATGATAGAGCATGCGCGCTAGTGCGCAGTCTCCTGAGAACAGTGCTCACTTCGAGCCTGAGCCGCGTCTCAAAGACCACGGCGCTCGACTATCGAAACGCAGTCGCCGTATAGACTCCTCGCGAGGAAACAAGGAGACGCGCCGACCAACATGAAGTGTCGCGCTACGGCGTGACCGAAGCAGCCCGCTACATCGGCAGCGGGATGACACCGGCCACCCTCCGGACGTGGGTTGCGGGCCGCACCTACGAGCCCGGCGGCCGCGAATCGCACAGTGCGCCTCTGATCCATCTGCCCGAGCCGCAAGCTCGGCCGATTCTGCTCTCATTCACGAACTTGGTAGAGGCACATGTGCTCAACTCCTTGAGGCGAGTCCGTGGGGTGCAGATGCTCAGTGTGCGGGCAGCGATTCAGACCGCAGCTGAGGAGTTCGGAGTAGAGCGCCTGTTGGTTCGGCGAGATCTCGCGACGGATGGTAAGGGAATCTTCATCCGGCATCTCGGGCAACTGGTCGAGCTCTCGAAGAGCTTTAAGATCGCGCTCGAAGACGTGCTCGAAGAGAGCTTGCAGCACGTGGCCTACGGTCCTGACCAGATCGCCATCAGGCTCTTCCCCGCAGTGCCGCGCCATCTCGGGGAAAGAGTCGTTGCGATCGACCCGCTGTTCTCTTCCGGCCGGCCCTTCATTCCTCGACGGCGAGTGAGTGTTGCGGTGCTCGTCGCGCGACTCGACGAAGGCGAAGAGCTCGAAGAAGTGGCTCAGGACTACCAGCTCGAGCCGAACGAAGTCCGGGCTGCCCTCGCTTGCGCCGATGCCGCGTAGGCGAAAGCCCCCAAAGCAGCTGACCTACTTCATCGCTACCCTTTGCAGAACTACCCGAAGCATGCGCGCGGCGGGTTCGTGCAGCGAATCGAAGACTGGGCCTACGTCCACGAGTAGAGGCGGAGCTCTTTGCTTTCAGGGGCGTTCTTGGACGACCAGCTGAGCAGTGAGCTGGTGAGTGACCTCATCAGCCAGGGTCGTCGGTCGACATGCCGCGTCAGCTTGGCCGCCCGTGAACAAGCAGCTAGGCCGGCGGCGAGTCCTCCTCTCGCTCGGGCTTTGAGGCTTTCGCTCGCTTCCGGCCCTCTTTGATCTTCTTCCGTTGCGCCTTTCGCTCGGCGTTCTTGGCCTTCCGTTCATCGCGCTTCTCAGCTGACGTGAGCTTGCATGTCCAGAGCGCATGAAGCTCTTCCAGCGGGAATGCGTTGCCGTTCGGTGGGGCCGAAGGGGAGTACCCCTTGACTCGCACTGAGTAGCTACGAGCTCCGGTCCCACGGAATTGGAAAGGGCCCCAAGCTCTCTTGCCCTCGCCGTGGTCAAGAAGCTCGAGCCGATCGTAACCTTCCTCTTTGGCTAGAGTGATGGAAGCGCACAGGGCTGCTTCTCGCACCTTGGGGGTCGTCGCTCCGGCACCCTGGGCCAAGTAGTCCACTATCCAGGTACCAGGCACCTCCGCGGTGGCATACGCCTTGCCGAAGTAGAGCGTTGGCACTTGCCGCTTCTTGGCCGCAAGGGGCGGCGCGCCGATCAGGGCCAATAGAAGCAGGCAGGACAGTCCTGATACAAAACGTGGAGTCGTTGCCAGAGAAGAGCGAGTCATCGGTCGATTGTAGTCCGCATGTTTCTCGGAGGACGTGGCGATGCCGGGATCGAAGAGGGGAAGCAAGTGAGTGAGATGAAGAAGGCGTTCGCAGCGCTCGGGCTGATGGTGGCTGTGGCAGCCGGAGCAGAGCCGCTGTCGAAGACCGACCTGCTGCGCCTTGCAGAGAGCGGTACCGACGAAGCTTTGCTCGTGGACTTGGTCGCCACCGAATGTGTGGACTTCGATGTCGACGCAACGACCGTTCTAGAGCTTCAGGATGCGGTTCCTGCCGACGTACTTCGCGCCGCGATCTCCTGTCGTTCCTCGATGAATGATCTCAACAGCGAAAGCAGTCCGCCGGGCACGTCGGCCGAAGCAGAGGACATCTCGCTGACGGAGCTGGAGCCACTCACTTTGGACCAGGTCAGAGTTCTCGCTCTGGTCCCAGTCACGGTGGAAGGTCAGGCAGACTCGCAGTTCACAGGGGCCATGGCGGAAGTGCTGAGGAAGCGGCAGTCGCGATATGAGATTCTCGATCCCCTGGCCCTCCAAGTCGAGTTCGAGAACACAGGAGCCTTCCACTCCAACGCGCCGCTCAAGTCGCTGCTGGCTGCGGCGCGTGCCCAGGGAGCCCATGCGCTGCTGCTCTCGGAGGGCTCCGTGTACCGCGGTGGGTTAATCGGGCTCGACCCGGCCGCTCGCCTCGACGTCCGAATCGTAGAGGTCAATGCAGGACGTGTTCTCTGGAGCGAGGGAGTGAAGGCGGTGGGGTTGCACTTTCCGGACGCGAAGAAGGACTGCACAAAGAAGATCGCGAAGCGCATGCGGCGCTGAGGGCGACCTCGGTAGACAAGCCGCAGCGAGGTCTCCGCGAGAGTGCGAGCTAAGCGAAGCCCGGGCTGCTCTCGCAGACGCAGATACCGCGTAGGCCTTGCTCCAGAGCCGCCGATCTTTCGCCTAGACGCCGACCCAGGCGAGAACTGAATGGGCCTCCTGCCACCGGTCTCGTCGGTCTATCATCCCTAGCCTCCGTCTCCGAGAGAGTCTGAACCGAGAGGAACGGGCCAAAGTACTTATGGATGAACGACTTCCAAGCTATCGCGAACTGATGTTCCCGACTCTGCAGGCCCTGAAGTCCTGTGGGGGAAGCGGAACCTTCTCGGCCATCATGGACAAGGTGATCGAGCTTGCGGAGCTCACTCCAGAACAGCTCGCTGTCGACTACCCGGAAGGCTCGACGCTTGCAGGTCGATCGAAGATTCTTCATCGGCAGGCCTGGGCTAGGTCATACCTCAAAAAACTGGGTGCCGTGAGAAGTGAAGATCAAGGAGTTCTCGCTATCACGCCGGTCGGCGAGTTACTCCTTAAGGCTGGAGAGGGAGAACTTCTTCATCGTGAACACGAACTCCGTGTGGGAAAGCGTCCGCGCAAGTTCCTTGAGGTCACCGCAGAGAAGGTGCGTGAGGAAGGGCCGCTTGAGATGCCAGTTAGACACCTGCTCGACAAGTGGGAGGTCAAACGACGAGGTAGCGAAGTGGTTGCCAGGATCCATCGTGATCTCGCCGAAAAGAGCTTGCACACGGAGCCGCGCTTCGACCAAGTCGCTCTCGACGACATCATCAGAGTACAACTGCTAGACCCGAAGGAGGCAATGCCGGAAGGCCCTGCCGGCCCCGAGAGAGAGGCTGAGGCTCCCTCGGTGACCATTGGCACGCTCCCCTCCGCAAGCTCGGGGCTTGAGAGGGTTCCGCCTGACATGGACTTGCTCACGGCACAGAGCATCATGCAGAGCAAGGACTATTCGCAGCTGGCCGTAGCGGTGGGCAGCAGGTCGCTTAAGGGCGCCATTTCTTGGGAGTCAATTGCTAGGGCTCAGCTGTATCGGGACTCCATCGAGAAGGTGAGGGATGCAATGGACGGTGAGCCCGTTGTTGTCCGCTCGACCGACTCTCTACTCGAACATGTTGCGACGATCGCCGCCGCTGGCTTCGTGTTTGTCGTGGATGAGGCGAGAGAACTGCAAGGCATCGTGACCTCGTCAGATCTGAGCAATCAATTCGCACAGCTGGCCAACCCGTTCCTCCTCATCGGCGAGATTGAGCGCCGTCTTCGGACCGCCGTGGATGAGCGATTCGAGGCTGACGACCTCGTCAACTATGTTGATCCGGATGAGTCTCGCGAGATTGAAGGCGCTGAACACCTCACCTTCGGGGAGTACGTCCGCTTGTTGCAGGCGCCTGAAGCGTGGGCTCGTCTCGGCTGGCGGGCCGACCGTAAGGTCTTTTGCGCTCATCTCGATGACGTGCGCATAGTCCGAAACAGCATCATGCATTTCAGTACCGACCCTCTCGGAGGTGAAGACTTGGATGCGATCCTCCGCTTGTTGGATTGGATCAAGAATCTTGTGGCTCGTGAGTAGCGGGGCTGGCCGGGCCCGATCATTGCCGAGATCTGGTGCGCTCCAAGGCGCATCGCATCTATCCGTCGCCTGGCGGGGCAGGCAGTTGGTTGCGCTGGTTGGTAGGATTGAATAGTCCCTCTCGGTCGCATCCCTCGGTGGGACTCGCGCTTCGACTCGTGGAGTGCTGTCACGTCGTGGAGCTCTTCGCAGTCAGCAGGGCGACGGCCGGTCGTCAGCTAGCGAGGTGCGACGATCAGTAGCCGTCGGCGTCCCTGTAGTAGAGCGCGAACAGGTGTCTGGACCACCAGCAGGCGGCGTGCACGAGGAGTGCCGATGATTCTTGGAGAGAAGAAGCTGACCAGCCGAGAAACTCCGCCGCTCGGCCCCGAAGGCAAGAGCGATTGGGTCTGGGGAGATGTTCTCCCTTCTGGCCAAGCGGTCGTGCGTTTCTGTGCCGGAGAACCGCCGTGCTGGGAGCGAGAAGACTCGGGTAGGACACACAGCGTCGAATCCGTACCCGTTTGGGCGGAGATTCGGAGTCGGTAGCCACAATCGCGGCTTACGAGTAGGAAGAGCGATGCCTAAGGTCAATCCACGCATCATGGTTTGGGCACGGGAAACGGCGGGCTTGTCCGAGGCCGACGCCGCCCAGAAGATCGGACTGCGTGCGGCACACGAGGTCGATGCCATAGCCAGACTTGCTCGCCTGGAGGACGGGAGCGACGAGCCGACGAGAGTTACGCTGAGAGAGATGGCGAGGGTCTACCGGCGCCCTCTCCTGACGTTCTACCTCGCGCAGCCCCCATTGAAGGGAGATCGAGGAGAAGATTTCAGAACGCTCGTGGATCGAGACGAAGACCAGGACGCGCTGCTCGACGCACTGATTCGTGACGTCAGTGCCCGGCAGGCGATGGTTCGCTCGATTCTTGAGGACGAAGAGGATTCCGACCCTCTGACGTTCGTGGGCTCGTCCTCGGTCAGAAACGGTATCGACGCCTGCGTCGCTTCCATTGTGAGCACGCTAGCGTTCTCTCTCGCTGACTTTCGAGCGGAGCCGCGCCCTGCCGATGCGTTCGCTTTCCTGCGTCGTGCAGCGGAAGCCGCTGGTGTGTTCGTACTGCTGAAGGGCGACATGGGAAGCCACCACAGCGCAATCAGCCTGGGTACCTTTCGCGGGTTCGCTCTCGCGGATCCGATCGCCCCCTTCATCGTGATCAACGATCGAGACGCTGAGGCCGCCTGGTCTTTCACGCTTGCGCATGAGTTGGCGCACATCTGGCTCGGTAGAACCGGCGTTAGTGGTGGGCCGGAGTCCATTCTCGAGGTCGAGCGATTCTGCAACGACGTGGCGAGCGAACTGCTGCTGCCCTCAGAGGAAATCAGATCCCTCCAGATCGATTACGAGTCGGTCGACGAGCTGCTGGGGATCGTGAGTGAGCTCGCTAAGCAACGAAAAGTAAGTGGCTCAATGGTCGCGTACAGGTTGCTCCGAGCTGACGCGATCAGTCGCCGGGAGTGGCTAGAGGTCAGCCGCAAACTCCGTGACTTCTGGCTCGAAAGACGGGCCGATCAGCGGCTGAAAGCGAGTAACTCCTCGGGCGGCCCAAACTTCTACACGGTCAGGCGGCATCGGCTCGGTGATGCCTTGATCGACTTCGCAGCAAGGTGGTGCCGCGAAGGATCGCTTTCGACGTCGGAGGCCGGCAAGGTTCTAGGGGTCAAGCCGAAGCAGGTCGGGAAACTTCTTGGCTGGGCATAGGGCGGGGGAGAACGGGGTGCTCTACCTACTCGATGCGAACGTTCTGATCGACGCGAGCCGTGACTACTACCCTTTGGAGCGAGTGCCTGAGTTTTGGGAGTGGCTCGTTCATCAAGGTGCAGAGGGAAGCGTCAAGCTGGCGGTCGAGATCCACGACGAGATCAAGGACGGCAAAGACGCGCTGGGTGAGTGGGCGAGGCACGCTGAGACGAAGTCTGCTCTGCTTCTGCGCGAGGAAGTTGACGTGGCACTAGTTCGACGTGTCGTTGAAGTTGGCTACGCGGAAGACCTGACTGATGATGAAGTAGAGAGACTAGGGCGGGATCCGTTTTTGGTGGCCTACGCCCTCGGCGAATCAGACGAGCGGTGCGTAGTGACCTCAGAGGGCTCGAAACCATCGAAGGAGCGAGCGAATCGGCGTGTTCCGGACGTGTGTGACGCCCTCGGCGCGAAGTGGCTCGACCCGTTCGGTTTCTATCGCGAGCTCGATTTCAAGACTCATTGGAAGGAGTCGAAGTAGGGGCGCCCGCCGAAGCACAGGGGTGGTTCGGTGTACCGAGAGACTCCCCGACTCTCCTCCAGTACGAGACGGATTTGGAGATGGTTGGCGCGCTGGAGTGCCGCTCGTTGACAGAGCGAGCAATGCCTTGTGTCACGCGCCTACGGCTTGTGCACAAGGCGGCTAGACTTTCCCACGGGTAAGACCAAACTTTCCCGTGGGGAAGTCGCCGAATTTTCGCCCCCCTTGGGCGCTCAAATGGGAGAAGAGGTCCTCAGGGGATGAGCTCCACCAAAGCGCACAAAACAGACTGGGTTCACGTACGTGTGACCGCAGATCAGCGGAGGAAGATCCGCGAACGTGCGGACGAGTGTGGGCTGCCGGTTTCCACCTTCGTCCGCAAGGTCGCTATGGGGAGCATTCCCCGTGCTCGACCTCGTCGTCTCGAGAAGAAAGCCGTGTACCACCTGGGCCGCATCGGCAACAACCTGAACCAGTTGGCCCGGGTGGCGAATGCTTCGGGGCAGGTATCGGAGGAACGTCACCTTCGAGTGATCACCGAGGAGCTCCTCGCAGCGATTCGGCGACTGCTCTGATGGTCGCGGGCGTTCCGCGGTGGCCAGCACGGAGCGCTCGCTGAAGCCAGAAAACCTGACCACCTTCGCTTGGCCCTCCACAGATCGTCTACCAAGATTCTGGAATGCTGTCGCTCGACCGCTTCCGCCACCTCCTTGGTCCGACTGGGGAGGAGCTGAGTGAGGAGGAGCTGCGCGAGCTGAGGCAGCAGATGCACCTCTTGGCCGAAGTGATCGTGGAGGCGGCTTCGCGTAGGGTTGAGTCTTCCGACGTCCGACAGACGGAGACGAACGACGAGCCTGAAGGAGCCAACTGATGCGAGCGCTCGTGTACTGCCGTGTTTCGACCAAGGAGCAGACGAAGAACCTGAGTCTGCCGTCGCAGCAGAAGGCTTGCGCCGACTACTGCAAGCGCCAGGGCTGGAAGGTGGTCAAGACGTTCGTCGAGAGCGGCGAGTCGGCGAAGACGATCGATCGCACGGAACTCACTCGGCTCATCAACTACTGCCGCGCCAATCGCGGCAAGGTCGACGTGCTCGTCGTCTATTCGCTCGATCGCTTTGCGCGCAACAACTACGACCACTACGCGGTGCGCGCCCTGCTCGCCGGCCTGGGCATGACGCTGCGCTCGGTGACGCAACCGATCGACGAGAGTCCCACGGGTAAGTTGATGGAGGGCATGCTCGCGGCGATCGCGCAGTTCGACAACGACCAGCGCGCCGAGAAGACGAGCCTCGGCATGAAGGAAGCGATGCGTCGCGGGCGCTGGCCCTTCCCAGCGCCCATCGGCTACGTCAACGTGCGCACCCGCGAAGGCCACAAGACGCTGGAGCACGATCCGGAGCGCGCGCCGCTCGTGCGCAAGGCGTTCGACCTCTTCGCCACCGGCATCTATGCCAAGACGGAGGTGCTCGAGCAGGTCACGCTGCGGGGACTGCGGACGATCAAAGGCAACCGCATGTTGCCGCAGAGCTTTGGTCGCATGCTGGAGCACCCGCTCTACATGGGCCGCGTGCGCAACGACGAGTGGGGCATCGACGAGAAGGGCGACTTCGAGCCGATCGTCGACGAGCACACGTTCTTCCGAGTCCAGGCCGCGCTGCGGTCCTCGGGGCGGGCAGGCAAGCCGAAGACCAAGACGAACCCGGACTTCCCGCTGCGTCGCTTCGTGCGCTGTGCCGAGTGCCAGGCACCGCTCACCGGGAGCAAGTCGAGAAGCCACACAGGGCGCCGCTACGCGTACTACCACTGCGCCGGTTGCAAGACCCTCCGCATCCGCCGCGGAGCGCTGGAGGAGACCTTCCTGCAGCTCCTGGAGCGTCTCCGTCCTCGGCCCGAGTACCTCGAAGCGTTGCGCGAGTCGGTCCTCGAGGTATGGCGCGAACGTCAGCGCGAAGTGATGGAGGCGGCTCCGCGCATCAAGAAGCGGGTCGAGGCGCTCGAGGAGCAGAAGCGCCGCCTCGTGCAGGCCTACGTCTACGACCGCGTGCTCGACCCCGGCACCTACCATTCGGAGCTCGCGCGACTGCGCAGTGAGTTGTTCGTGGCGCGCGCCGAGCGCAACCAGAACGAGCTCGACGAGATGGACGTCGAGGGCGTTCTCGAGTTTGCCGAGTACGTCGTGCTCAACGCACGCCGCATGTGGAGCGAGTTTCCACTGCAGCTGCGCAGGAAGATGCAGCGAGTGCTCTTTCCCGAAGGCCTCGTCTTCGACGGAGAGGGTTTTCGAACCCCCGTAACCTGCTTGTTCTTCAGGGACTTAGAAGCCGCTGAGAGCAGCGAGGAACAGCTGGTAGCCCGTACGGGATTCGAACCCGTGTTACCGGCGTGAGAGGCCGGCGTCCTAGACCCCTAGACGAACGGGCCAGCAGGGCGGAGAGAGTAGCAGAGAGTTTTGGAGGGAGCAACGCTCGTCGGGGTCGATTCAGGCCCCGCGATGGGCCGCGCGCGGGGACTCGGGCGGCGCTGCGCCGAGCCCATGCCGGCGGCTTCGCGAGCCGCCTCGCTGCGCGTCCCAAGTGCCGAAAACGGAAGGGGCTCGGTGGTATCCTGAGGCGTGCCTCTCGTTGCTCTCGGTTCCCCTCGCTCGGTGGTGTGGCGCCTGCCCAAAGGCCCCGGTCTCGGCTCTCTCGCCGGCCTGGTTCTGGCCTTCGCGCTCGTCGCTTCGTTCGCGTCGCCGCTTTCTCTCGCGCCTGCCTTGGCGCAGCAGCAGGTCACCCCCGAGGACAATCCGCAGATGCAGATCTTCCCCGGTGGCATGGGGTCGCTCGAGTTCCGCGGGCGGCGTGCGCAGCTGCGCTACGCGCGGTCGCCGCTCGGGGAGCTGGTCGCCCTGCAGCCGGTGGTGAACGCCCTCGGCGGTGAGCTGACCGCCGGGCCGCTCGGCGAGAGCTACACGTTGCGCCTGGTCGACTCCGAGGCCATCTTCGGACGGGAGAGCTCGGTGATCACCATTGGGCAGGAGATCGTGCCGCTCTCGCGGCCGCCATCGGACACGGGTGGCAGCGTGATGGTGCCGCTCGACTTCTTCGACAAGACCTACGGCGACATCCTCGGCTTCACCTTCTACTGGGACCCGGGCCAGAGCTCCCTGCAGGTGGAGCAGCAGAGCCGGCAGGTGCTGCCGGTCGAGATCGACACGGTTCCGATCTCCGGGGTCACCACCGTCGTGCTGCGCTTTCCCGAGATGCCCCGCTACCGCGTGCGTCAGCAGGACGACCGTCTCGAGCTCGTGTTCGCTGGCCGCCTCGAGCCCTCCGGGCCGCGGCCCGAGGTGGGGGGGCTGCTCGACGGCATCGACGTGCTCGGCGACCGTCTCGTGATCCGCCTCGCTCGCGACGCCGAGGCGGCCGAGCCTTACGACGTGGTGCGCGGCCGCCGCGCCCAGATCGTGGTGGACGTCACGCGCCGTCGCTCCCGCGCGCCGACTCCCGCCGCCACCACCCTGGTGCGCCGGCGCGCGAAGACCGAGTTCCGCATCGTGGTGGACCCGGGGCACGGTGGCCGCGACGATCCGGGTGCGGTGGGCCCGGGCGGCACCTTGGAACGGGACCTCACGTTGCTTCTCGCGCGGCAGCTGCAGCGGCGGCTCGAGGCGCGCCTCCCGGTGCGCGTGATCCTCACCCGCGACGAAGACCAGAACCTGCCCCTCGAGACGCGCACGTCACTCGCGAACGAGAACCAGGCCGACCTCTTCATTTCGCTGCACCTCAACTCGTACCCCGGCTCCAAAGCGCGTGGCGCCGAGACGTACTTCCTCGACCTGGACGCCAGTGACGAGAGCGCCGCGCTCGCAGCCGAGTTCGAGAACCAGCGCGCCGGGCAGGGCAGTGCCGACGACGACGGGCTCAGCCTCATCCTCTGGGACCTCGCCCAGAGCCAGCACCTGCGCAGCAGCCAGAGCCTCGCGCGCCTCATTCAACAGGAGCTCAACGAGACCCTGGGCATTCGCGATCGGGGCGTGAAGCAGGCGCCGTTCCGCGTGCTGATGGGCGCCAACATGCCCTCCGTGCTGGTGGAGCTCGGCTTCCTCTCCAACCCCGAGGAGGAGGAGAAGCTCAACCAGGCCAACTACCGGGCGCAGCTGATCGACGGCCTCGTGGACGCGATCGTGCGCTACCACGCGTCGATCTCGGGTGGCAGTGCCGGGGCCGCGCCTTGAATCCGAAGATCGCGCGCTGGATCGTCGCGGCTGCGCTCCTCGTGCTGATCGCTGCGGCCGCCGGCCTCGTCGCCTGCGGTGGCGGCGAAGGGGAGACGGCCGCGGAGGCGCCCGAGAGCGAGCAGGCCGTGCTTCCCGGAGCTGCTGCGTGGGACGTGTCGCTCTACTTCCCCGACGGTGCGGGCCGCCTCGTGGCCGAGCCGCGCGCGGTGTCGCTCGTGCAGAAGGCGACGGCGCAGGTCGGGGAGGGAGGCAGTGAAGGAGCTCAGATCGTGCGCGGCCTCGCGCTCGTGGAGGCCCTGCTCGCCGGGCCTGAGGGAGAGGGCCTGCTGCCAGCCCTTCCCGGGGAGGTCTCGGTGGAGAACTTCGACGTATCCGAGAACGGCGTCGCCTACGTCGACCTCGGCGGAGCGCCTCCGCAGCTCGGCACGCGAGGCGAGATCATGGCCGTGTACAGCCTGGTGAACACCGTGGCGCTCAACCTCTCGGGCGTGGAGTCGGTGGTGCTGCTGTGGAACGGCACCCAGCGCGACACCTTCGCGGGGCACATCGACACGGCGCGGTCGCTCAAGCCGCGCCCGCAGATGATTCGCGACTCGTGAAGGCGCGCGGGCGGAGCGCCGACGCGCCCATCGGGGTGTTCGACTCGGGCGTGGGTGGGCTCACCGTCGTCGCCGCGCTGCGCGCGCGCCTGCCGGAGGAGCACGTGCTCTACCTCGGCGACACGGCGCGCCTCCCCTACGGCAGCAAGTCGCCCGAGGTGGTCGCGCGCTACACCCAGCGCAACGTCGAGTTCCTGGCCGAGCGGGGCGTCAAAGCCGTGGTGGTGGCGTGCAACTCCGCCTCGGCCATGGCGCTCGACGACCTGGACGCGCCCGTGCCGGTTTGGGGTGTGATCGAGCCGGGCGCGCGGGCTGCGGTGGCGAGCGGCGCGCGCCGCGTCGGCGTGCTGGCCACCGAGTCGACGGTGCGGTCCGGCGCCTACGAGCGCGCGCTGGCGAAGCTCGATCCAAAGCTCGACGTGGTGATGCAGGCGTGTCCCCTTCTCGTGCCCCTCGTGGAGGAGGGTTGGACAGACGACGACGTCACGCGCGAGGTGCTGCGGCGCTACCTCGAGCCGGTGCTCGTGCCGCAGGGCGATCGTGGCGAGCCCGCCCGGCACAGTGCGGCCGACGAAGTGGGGGCGCTCGTTCTCGGCTGTACGCACTACCCGCTGCTCAAGGCGACGCTGGCCGGCGTAGCGGCCGACCTGGGGCACCAACCCCTGCTGGTGGATTCCGCCGACGCGGTCAGCGAGCTGGTGGCGAGCTCGCTGCGAGCGCTCGAGCTGAAGCGGCGCGGCCCGGGTGCCGGCGAGCTCGAGCTCTTCGTCACCGACCCGAGCCCGCGCATCCGCCGCATCGCCGAGGGGATTCTCGGGGATGCGCCAGACTTGGAGTGGGTCGACATTCAGGTCTAGCGAGAGCCGCGAAACCGCCTCTTGACTCTCCCCCAGCGGCAGGGTCGAGGATGGTCGATGAGGAGGAACATGATGAAGCTCATGCCCATCGGCCGGTTCTCGAGAGTGACCCGTCTGTCCGTGAAGGCGCTCCGGCTGTACGACAGCATCGGCCTGCTGCGCCCCGAGCGAACCGACCCCGTCACCGGCTACCGCTACTACAGCTTGGCGCAGGCTGCCCGCGCCGAGCGCATTCGGCTCCTCCGGTCCATCGAGATGCCGCTCGACGGCATCCAGCAGGTCCTGAGCGCCGACACGCAGGAGGAGGCGGCCAGCCTCTTGGCAGCGCACAAAGAACTGCTCGTAGCGCGTCTCGCGACCCATCGGGCGATGGTGGAGCGGGCCGAGGCGCTCCTGCTGCGGCAGCCCGCCCCAGCCGCGGGTGAGGTGCGGGTGGAGGAGCGGCCCCAGCTCCAGGTGGCCGCAGTGCGCGTCCACGTCACCGCCGACACCGTGGCTCGGGAGGTGGGTCGCGCGTTCTCGGCCCTGCGGCGGGCACTCGAAGAGCGGCAGGCAGAGACCACCGGGCCGCCCATGCTCATCAGCCACGACGTCATCGACGACGAGAGCGATGGCGATCTGGAGGTTGCCGCCCCGGTCGCGGCTCCTTTCGACGCAACGGGCGAGGTCGTGGGGCGCTCTCTCGAGAGCTGTACGGTCGCAAGCGTCGAGCACCAGGGGCCTTTTGCGGAGGTTGCGCCGGCCTATCAGCGCTTGGCCGAGTGGGTGAGCGAGCACGACCTCGACATCACGGGGCCGACGCGCGAGGTGTACCTCACCGACCCGCAGCAGGTGGCGCCCGAGCAGCTCAGGTCGCGCGTCGAGTTTCCAGTGGCGTAGCGGCCATGAGCCTCTTTCTTCAGGCGGCACTCGCTCTGGCCGTCCTCGTCGCCGTGGCCGCAGCGCTCTTCCATCGCTTCGTTCTGCGTGGGCCCGATTGCACCTGCTACGACCAGCCGGCCTACCGAGCCCCTGCCAGCCGCAGCAGGCCGAGCCAGGCCCACCTGAACCTCGTGGAGTCCTTCCGTGCCGATGCGCTTCTGCCTCGGGCCGGGAGTCGGAAGGAGCAGCTGACCTCGCTGCGCAGAGCTCTCGACGAGCGCGGCGAAGCGTTGGAGGTCGATGCACGGATCATCCCGGTCGAGGCCGCGGACGTCGCTGGGGAGTGGGTGGTCAGCTCCGAAGCCGAAGCGGGGCGGCGGCTGCTCTATCTCCACGGTGGCGGCTACATGGCGGGTAGCCCGAGGAGCCACCGCTTCGTCACCAGCCGGCTGTCGGCCGCGTGCCGCGCCCAGGTCCTGGCCGCCTCCTACCGCCTGATGCCCGAGCATTCGCGTCGAGCGGGCATTCGAGACTGCCGGAAGGCCTACGAGTGGATCCTCGCGCACGGTCCGGACGGAGCCTCCGAGCCCGCGGCCGTTGTCCTGGCCGGAGACTCGGCGGGAGCGAACCTCGCCCTCTCCACGGCGCAGTGGCTCCGCGACCGCGGCCTTCGCGCCCCGGATGCCCTCGTTGCGCTCTCTCCGCACACCGACTCCACCTTCAGCGGGCCCAGCATCCGGAGCAACCTCGACCGCGACGTTCTGCAGGGGCCCTCACTCAGACCCATGACCCAGGCGCCGCGTTGGCTCAACCTGTGGCTCGGCTTCCTGCTGCTCCGGGTTCCGCCAGGCCACCCGGAGGTCTCGCCGCTCTTCGGCGACCTCGCCGGCCTTCCTCCCACACTGATTCACGCGTCCGAGGCCGAGGTTTTTCTGGACGACGCCGTGCGCTACACGAACAAGGCCGGGGCCCACGGATCGGAGGTGACCCTGCAGCTGTGGCGTCACACGCTGCACGCGTGGCACAACTTCGACACTCCGGAGGCCGACGAGGCTTCGTCCGAGATCGCGAGATTCGTCGAGGAGTGTGTCGGGCCGCACGCCCGAAGCGACGCGCCGTAGGAGAGCTCCCGAGCAGGCGGCGGTGTCAGCCGTCGTCTGCGGTCTGGCCGTTAGCATGCTGGCGACGAAACGAGACACGGGGAGCGAGTATGGAGAGCACACACAGGTGCCGCGTCGAGGCACGGCCTGCGAGAAGGACTTGGAGCAGTGCAGCGATGGCGCTGGGGATCTGGGTGCTCGGTTGCGCTCCGCCGTCGGACGTGAGCGAGACGGACGCCGCAGCCCCGACGGAGGCTGCACCGAGCATTCCCGAGCTCCCGTTCCCGGAGCCCACCGGGCGCTATCCGGTCGGGGTCACCGAGAGGCACTGGACCGACTCCGCACGGCCCGACCCGCTCACCTCCGATCCGGACGACCTCCGTCGCGTGCCGGCGCGCATCTGGTACCCGGCGGCCAAGGGCGTCGACGCGGCTGCGGGTGGTGCCTCGTACGTTCCGGATGCACAGGAGTTCGAGGGAGTGGGGGCCATCGAACAGGCACTCCACGTCCGCACGCACGCGGTGCTCGACGCGTCGAGTGCCGACGGCCGCTTTCCGGTGCTGGTGTACCACCACGGCGGCGGCTGGCCGCGGTTCATCGGCACGGCCCTCGGCGTGGAGCTCGCGAGCCACGGCTATGTGGTGGTGTCGGTCGGTCACGACGGCTTCAACCAGGCGGTGCGTCGGCCCGACGGCAGTTCCGCGCTGGCGGATGCGGCGCCTTTTCCCGAAGAGCAGGGCGACCTGCTGAACGACGCGCTGCGCTCCTGGGACTTTCTCGACGACGTGCACTTCCCGCAGTGGGTGGCCGACGCCAAGTTCGCGCTCGACCAGCTCGAGGAGCTCGACACGGGCGGCACGCTCGAAGGCAAGCTGGATCTCGAGCGCATCGGCATGTACGGCTGGTCGTTTGGTGGCGCCACGTCGATCGAGATGCTCGTGCAGGACGAGCGCGTGAAGGCAGCCGTCGACCTGGACGGCCAGCTGTTCGGCACGGCGTCGGAGACGGGCACCTCCAAGCCGTTCCTGCTCGCCAAGGCGAGCGGGGTGTCCGGTTTGCCCCGGTCGGACGACCCCGACGAGCAGGCGCGCATCGATGCCGCGGTCGAGGAACTGCTCGGCCGCGTGGCAGCGGAGGAGAACGCGTTGATCGCGGCTTCGTCCGGCCCATGGCACCTGGTCGAGATCGCAGGCGCCGACCACGGCACGTTCTCCGACTTTCCGCATCTGACGCCGGCTGCGGAAGGTGGCCTCGCTCCGACGCGGAGCCACGAGATCCTGACCACCCTGCTGCGGGCGTTCTTCGGCGAGTACCTTCTCGGGGAAGCGTCGGACGTGCTCCGCGATCCCTCGGCCGCCTTTTCGGAGGTCTCCGAGCCGCGCGGGCGCGGTAGTCTCGCGCCATGACAGGTACCTTTCTGCGCTCGGGCGACCGGGCCCACGACTCCATGCGCCCCGTCTCCGTCGAGCTGGGAGTGCAGAAGTTCGCCGAAGGCTCGGCGATGATCTCGTTCGGCGACACCCGCGTGCTCGCCGCCGCCTCCCTGGAAGACCGCGTGCCACCGTTCAAGGTGGGCTCGGGTGAAGGCTGGGCCACGGCCGAGTACGCGATGCTCCCGCGCGCCACGCACACCCGAAACCAGCGCGAGGTGAGCCGCGGCAAACCGTCGGGGCGCACGTCGGAGATCCAGCGTCTGATCGGCCGCTCGCTGCGTGCGGTGCTCGATTTCGAGGCGATGGGGGAGCGCACGCTCACCATCGACTGTGACGTCATCCAGGCCGACGGCGGCACCCGCACGGCTTCGATCACGGCCGCCTACATCGCCGGCGTCATCGCTCTCGGCAAGACCTACCTCGCCGGCGACATGAAGCGCTGGCCGGTGGTCGACTCGGTCTCCGCCATCTCGGTGGGGTTGTGCGACGACACGCCCCTGCTCGATCTCGAGTACATCGAAGACAGCGCCGCGCAGGTCGACATGAACGTCATCGTCACCGGACAGGGCCG
Source organism: Candidatus Multivoraceae bacterium (assembly GCA_965223385.1). GTDB lineage: Bacteria > Acidobacteriota > Thermoanaerobaculia > Multivoradales > Multivoraceae > JBCCLJ01. The sequence goes on from CBDCWR010000006.1 coordinate 1,224,492, forward strand.
CCTGGTGGAGGTGCAGGGCACCGGGGAGCGCCGCGGCTTCTCCCGGGGAGAGCTCGACACCCTGCTCGATCTGGCCTACAAGGGGTGCGAGGAGCTCGCCACCCTGCAACGCGAGGCCGTGGCCGAGATCCTCGAGGGGGTCGAGGAGCTCCAGGTGCGGGGCCGCCACAAGGCCGAGCCCAAAGACCCCAAAGATCTCTGGGGCAAGCCGGGCGGCTGACTACTTGACGACGCCGCGGATGGGCAGCTCGATCTTGGGCGCGCGCTCGCTGTCGGTCGTCATGGTCACGGTGCCGGCGAACGGGCCTTTGGGCATGTCGGTCGGGATCTTGACCTTGAGCCAGTAGCGGCGGCCCGCCTGCTGCGCCTCCTGACCGACCTCGATGCCCTCGACGTCGGTGGTCACCGAGGTGATGCCGATCTCCTCGGTGGCGAAGCTGCGCACGTCGAACGCGGTGAGCCGCGGCTCTTCCAGCTCGAGCTCGCCGAAGTCGGCCTCGGCCGGGGTGACCGCGAACACGGGGCGGACGAAGCCGGAGAGGGGAATGGACGCCTTCTTCTGGCGGGCGTGGTCGGTGTAGATGTCGATGTAGCCGGTCAGCGGGCCGACCGGTGCGTCCGCGGCGAGCTTTGCCTCCACGATCCACTGCGGGCCGTCGTGTGTCGCGACGCGCTCGCTCGCTTCGGCCGGCCGGAAGCTGGTCTCGATGAAGTCGTACGGCGTCTCCACGCGCACCACGCTCATCTCCTTCGGGCTGCTCGCCATGACCTTCTGCTGGATGGACGCGGCGTCGGTGAAGCCCTGCACCACGATGTAGCGGAAGTAGCCGGGGTGCACGTCCACGTAGGGGCGCGCGTCGACGTTGATCGAGAAGTCGATGCGCGGGCTCTCGGGGTCGTTGGAGTACACCCGCACCAGCTTCTGGGTGGGGCCCTGGAGCAGCATCGTGTCGAGGTCGATCTTGAACTCGCCGGTCTCGCCGGGCCGGATGACGTCCGGGTGCTCGACCACCGCACAGGCACACGCGCTGCGCACCTGGGTGATCAAGAGGTCTTCGTCGCCTTCGTTGCGCAGCAGGAAGGTGTGCTCGGCGACGTCGCCGCGCGGGATCACCCCAAAGTCGTGAATCAGGGTGTCGGCGGCGGCTTTGGGCTGTGCGACGGCCGCTCCGGCCAGGGTGAGCGAGGCCAGGAGCGCCACAGCGATGCACAGCGTGCGGCGCAAGCTCTTTGTTTCGAGGGTTTGGATCATGATCCGGGTCTCCGGGGGAAGTCGGGTGCGCGGCGCGTTTCGCGGCGCGAGCACGGTGCCGATTCTAGTATGCGTTGTGCTTTGGGGGCAGCCTCGGAGCGGGCTCGTGCGGCAGGGCTGGTGCTGCAGCGCTTCGAGGCGCGGTTGGCCTCAAGACCTCTCGGGACGAGGTTCGTTACAGGAATTCGGCGGCGAGTATCATCGCCGCCTCGAAGGAGTCGACCGTTGACCGCTCAGCCCCCCTCCCGGCCGCAGGCGCCGGAGCGCCAGCTCATCCACCTCGTCGCGATCGGCGGCACGGGGATGGCCCCGCTCGCGTGCCTGCTGCAGGACCTCGGCCACGAGGTGCGCGGCTCCGACGGGCCGCTGTACCCGCCCATGAGCGACCTGCTCGCGGCGGCGGGCATCGAGCCGCAGGTGGGCTTCGGGCCGCAGAACCTCGAGCCGCGCCCCGACTTCGTGGTGATCGGCAACGCCGTGCCGCGCACCAACCCCGAGGCCGTGGCGGCCGAGGAGGCGGGGCTCGACCTGCTCTCCATGCCGCAGACGCTCGCCCGTTTCCTGCTGCCGGGACGCAAGCCTCTCGTGGTGTCCGGCACGCACGGCAAGACCACGACGACGTCGTGGGCGACCTGGGTCTGGCACGAGTGCGGGCGCGATCCCGGCTACCTGATCGGCGGCGTCCCGCTCGACCTCCCCGGCAGCTTCGCGCTGGGCACCGGGCCACGCTTCATCATCGAAGGGGACGAGTACAACGCCGCCTACTTCGACCGTGAGGCGAAGTTCCTGCACTACCAGCCCGAGACGCTGATCGTCACGAACGTCGAGTTCGACCATGCCGACCTCTACGCGGACGAAGCCGCGGTGGTGGCCGCGTTCCGCAAGCTGATCGCGCTGCTGCCGGCTTCGGGCACGCTGGTGGCCTGCGTCGAGACCGAGAACGTGCGGCAGCTGGTGCGTGACGCGCCCTGCCAGGTGATCACCTATGCCGCCCACGGCGAGGCCGACCTCGTGCCCCTCGCGCCGCCGGTGGCCGACGCGGAGGGCACCCGCTTTCACGTGCGCGACCCGAACGGCGACGAAGTGGAGCTGCGGCTCTCGCTGTGGGGCGAGCACAACGTGGCCAACGGGCTCGCGGTGTACGCCGCGGCGCGCGCTGACGGCATTCCCGCAGCCGAGGCCGCAGCGGCGGTGAGCAGCTTCCGCGGCGTCAAGCGGCGCTTGGAGGAGATTGGCCGGGCGCCCGCGCCCCAGGCGGCCCAGGGCTCCCGCGACGTCGTGGTGGTCGACGACTTCGCCCACCATCCCACCGAGATCGGCAAGTCGCTGCACGGCGTCTCACGTCGCTACCCCGATCGAAGAATCGTCTGTCTGTTCGAGCCGCGCAGCCTCACCGCGGGGCGCGCCGTGCTGGAGGAGGCCTACGTGGAGGCTTTCGCGCGCGCCGATGTCGTTCTTCTGGCGCCGGTCTTCCATGCCGGGCGGCTGACGGAGGACGAGCTCCTCGATCTCGACCGTCTGGCGGCGCGACTGGGCGAACGCGGAGCGCAGAAGGCCGCGACGACGGTGTCCAACGACGACCTCGAGGCCGAGGCGCTCCGCACCGTGCGGCCAGGGGACGTCCTCGTGACGATGTCGTCCGGCTCGTTCGACGGGATGCCCCGGCGTCTGCTGCGTTCTCTCGAAGGCGCGTAAGTGCCTCGTGCGCGGGGACCTTTGCGCTTTGCGCTAAATGTCTCTGTTAGCATAGGCCGCTGGCCCGAGGTGCATGCTCCTCCGAGCTGTGCCGGCTCAGATCAGATCTGCGAGCGCCCGTCGCTCGAGGGTGCCTGTGATGCTTGGCTCTCTTTCTTTTTCAATTCCCGCGGTTGATTTCCCATGAGCTATCCCGGCAACGAGTCTCTCGCGGCAGAGACGCGGCAACGAATCCTCTCCACCTACGGCCAGACGCTCCAGCTGGTCCGCGAAGGGCGCCTCCAGGAGGCCCAGCTCGGCTGCGAGTTCGTCCTGAAGATGGACTCCCTGTTCGAGCCGTCGCGGCAGCTGCTCGACCACATCACGGCGGCCGAGGGTGCCTTCGATCCGGTGGCGCAGGGCCTCCCCGAGGCCTCGAGCCTCGAAGACGCCGGCCCACCTCCCGTCGCAGCGCTGTCCGATCAGGACATTCTCGCGCCCGACGCAGCGTCCGATGCTCCAGTGGACGACCTGCCGCCGCTCGACGATCTGCCCCCACTCGACGACCTGCCGCCTCTGGGCGACCTGCCTTCGATGGACGGCGCCGAGCCCCAGGCTGCGCCCGCGGGGAGCGAGCCGAGCCTCGACCTTCCTCCCCTCGACGACGAGCTGCCCACTTTCGAGCTGAAGGACGACGCCCCCCCGGCCGAGATTCCTGCCATCGAGCCGGAGCCCATCAGCGCCCCGAGCCTCGACCTCGGCCTGAGCGGGGAGCCCGCTGCTCCCGCGGAGGGAGCCGACCGCATCGCGGCCCTTCTCGAGGAGGGGCAGACCGCCTTCGAGCGTGGCGAGTATCAGATTGCGATCGACTCGTGGTCGCGCGTCTTCCTCATCGATGTCGATCACGCCGAGGCCAATCAGCGCATCGAGATGGCGCGCAAGCTCAAGGCCGAGCAGGAGCGTCAGCTCGACGAGCTGTTCCACGAAGGTGTCCTCCAGCGGGATGCTGGCGACCTCGAGGCTGCGAAGCAGGCTTTCCAGCAGGTTCTCGACATTCAGCCGGGTCACATGGCTGCGCGCGAGTACCTGGAGCAGATCGAGCGCGGCGACGCTCCGCCGCCGCCCCCGGAAGCGCTTCCCGAGATCGATGCACCGCCCGCGCCACCCGCCGACGGCGGCGACGCTCTCAACGCGGACCTCTCCGAGCTCGACGACGATCTCTTCGACCCGTCGGCTTTCTCCGAGGCGTCCACCGAGATGCCCCCGATGGACGCCCCGGCGCCGCCGTCGACGACGGTTCCGGCCGTCAGCAAGAGCAGCGGTCGCTCCCAGCGCACCTTCCTGATGGCGGGGGTCCTGGGGCTCATCGTTCTGGCCGGCGCCGGCTACTTCCTGTTCAGCAACTGGGGCAGCCTGTTCCAGAACACCGAAGAGGCGCCGATGCCGGCGGGCCCGTCGCCGATGGACGTGGTGCGCCAGGCGAACGGCCTGCATCTCGAAGGTGACACCGAAGGTGCCATCGCACGCCTCGAGGCACTCGGAGAGGATCACCCGGCCTACGGCCGTGCCCAGGTGCTGCTCGAGCAGTGGCGTGCAGAAGCCGCCGAGGCGGTGGAGGCCGAAGAGGACGCCGCCGGCCCGGACGTGGAAGAGAGCGCCGAGCGCGCGCAGCTCATCGAAAGCGCGCGTCAGGCCTACGAAGAGAAGGAGTACCTCGCGGCGGCGCGCTCTTTCCAGATGGCCGACCGCATCGCCACCCTCGACGGCCCGCTGCGCGACCTCTACTCCGACTCCATGCGGCAGCTGCTGCCGATTCGTCAGCAGATCGATCTGTACCGGCAGAAGGAGTGGGAGCTGGTGCTGCCCACGCTGTGGCGCATCCGTGAAGACGACCCGCAGAACCGCGACGTGCGCAGCCTCCTGGTGGACACGCACTTCAACCTGGGGGTTCGCGAGCTCAAGCGCGGTGCGCCGACCCGCGCCCGGGACTACTTCGTGGAGATCCGTGCGCTCGACCCGGCCGACGAAGAGGTGGACCGTCTCGTCGCCTTCGCGGACACGTACATCGACTCCCGGACCGATCTGCTCTACCAGATTTTCGTGTCGGAGCTGAAGTTCAGGCCGTGACGGACGACCGCCGCAGCCCACCCGAGCAGGTGACCCTGGAGTCGCAGTTCGGGGCCGACGAGCCTGAGGGTGCGGACGCGGCGGAGCCAGCAGGAATCGACGCCGTGCCGCTCGTGCGTACGTCGGAGACCTTCCCCGAGGAGCGCGAGCCGGAGGCTGCGCGAGTGCCGGACGTCGAAGAGCCGGAGCCGGCCGCAGAGCAGGCGTCCCTGCTGGAGGCGGCAGACCCGGAGGAGCACGGCGAGCCGGAGCACGGGGCCGAGCCCGAAGAGGCCCTGGCCGCGGCAGCGCTCGCTGCGGAGCCCGAAGTGGCGGTCGAGGAGCCGGCAGCTGCGGCAGACCCCGCGCTCGCACGCTTCGGCCAGCAGTGGGTGATGGCCGGCATCTGCGACCTGAGCGTGCATCTCGCGATCGTGGCGGTCGGCGCCGCGGCGGCCTGGCGGCTCGGTCTGCCGGTGCGTGTGGAGCAGTGGCCCGGCTACCTCGGCTTTGCGCTCTCGTTCTCTTTTCTCTACACCGCTCTGCCGCTGGCCTTCTGGGGTCAGACGCCCGGCATGGCGGTGCTCGGATTCCGGGCCCAGGACGGCGAGCGGCAGCTGTCGTTCGGCCAGACCTTCCTGCGCTGGACGGCCTCCGTTCTGACGATTGGGCTCGCCGGTCTGCCCCTCCTTCTGGCGCGCAGCGGGCGGCCCTTGGCCGACCGTCTGAGCGGCTCGGAAACGCTCGTCTGGCACGAGCCGGATCCGTAGCCGTCGAGCGGCCGCAAAGCCGCATGGAAGCTGCTCAGATCGGCGTTTCTCGCCTTGACCCTCCGAAGGAGCGCGTGCTAGCTTTCGGTCGCCCTCGAGGCGCGCCACACCGACCCCGTCGCGCGCCGCCCTTGCACACCCCACCTAAGAGAAAAGCACAGTGGAGTTCGACGCCAGTCTCCTGGTGATCATGGGGATCTTCTGGGTCTCCTTCCTCATTCTTCGCAACTTCCTCTTCAAACCAGTGCTCGCGCTTCTCGAAGATCGAGAGGCCGAGACCGCCGCCGCGCACGAGGCCTATCAGTCGGCCCTCGCGGTGACGGAGGAGAAGCTGGAAGCGCAGCGCGCCGAGATCGCCACGGCGCGTGCCGCAGCCCGTGCCCAGCGCGACGAGCTGCGTCGCGAGGTGCAGACGCTCCGTCAGGAGACGCTCGCCGAGGCCAAGTCGGTCGCCGATGCCGAGCTCGAGAGAGCTCGCGTGGAGCTCGACACCAAGGTGGCCGAGGAGCGCAGCAAGCTCGAGGCGCGTGCCGCAGACCTCGCGCAGCAGATGGCGGCACGGGTTCTGGGGAAGGCGTCATGAGCAACTTTCGCCTGAAGACCCTGGCCCTGGCTCTCTTCGCGGGTCTCGGCCTCGCCGGAAGTGCGCTCGCCGCCAGCGTGGAGACGTCGCCCACCTGGCTCGGTCTGCCCCGCTGGGTGTTCGCGTGGATCAACCTGATCGTGCTGTGGGGCTTCCTGTGGCGCGCCGCGGGCCCGATGATCAAGACCTTCCTGGCGAACCGCAAGCAGGAGATCTCCGAGGGCCTGGCGCTGGCCAAGAACCAGCGCGCCGAGTCGGAGGAGATGAGCGCGGCGCTCGACCGCCAGCTCGACGAGCTCAAGCAGGACCTCGACGACATGGTCGAGCGCAACAAGGTCGAAGGTGAGAAGGAGCGTCAGGAGATCCTGGCGCAGGCCGAGCAGGACAAAGAGCGCCTGCTCGATCAGGCGCGCTTCGAGATCCGCTCCCGCACCTCGCAGGCCAAAGCGTCCCTTGCCCGTGACACCGCAGCGCTCGCCGCGGCCGCAGCCTCGCAGCAGGTGGCAGGGGAGGTCGGGCCAGCCGACTTCGACCGCTTCTTTGACAGCAGCCTCGATCGGCTGCGGGAGAAACTGTCGTGATCGAGCGCTTCGCACGCCCCTATGCCGACGCCCTCTTCTCGGTGGCCGACTCCACCGACGACGTCGCGGCCATCCGGCGCGAGCTCGGTGGCTTCGCCCAGGCCATGGCGGACGCTCCGTCTCTGGGCCAGATGGTGGCGAACCCGGGCATCCCACGCGAGGCCAAAGAGGCCACGCTCCAGGAGCTCGCCGGCAAGATGGGCCTCGGCCGCATCACCTCCAACCTCCTCGAGACGCTTCTGCGCAACCAGCGGCTGCCGCAGCTGGGCGCGGTGCTCGACGCCATCGACGATCGCCTCGATCGGAGCCTCGGCATCATGCGGGCCACCGTCACCTCGGCCTCGCAGCTCTCGGGCGACCAGGAGGCTCGCCTCAAGGAGCTCCTCGAGAGCAAGCTGGGTGCGAAGGTGGAGATCGACGTCACCGTCGACGCTTCACTGCTGGGGGGGTTCGTCGCGCAGATCGGCAGCGATCGCTACGACGTGAGCCTCAAGGGTGAGCTCGATCGCATGGCTTCCCACCTCGCCGGCTCGGCTGAGGAAGCGGCCGCTTCCTAGTCTGCGCCCGCCGGCACCCCGAATCTCAGACACTTCGAGTCAAGAACCAACCAACTGGAGTCAGCCGTTATGGACATCAGAGCGGACGAGATCGCTGCGATCCTCGAGCGCCAGCTGTCGGACTACAAAGCCGACGTCGACGTCGCCGAGGTCGGCACCGTCCTCAGCGTGGGTGATGGCATTGCCCGCGTGTATGGCCTCGAGAAGGCCATGGCAGGTGAGCTTCTCGCCTTCCCGAACGAGGTGTACGGCCTGGCTCTCAACCTCGAGCAGGATCAGATCGGTGCCGTGCTCATGGGCGAGTCCCGTGAGGTCGAGGAGGGCGACGAGGTTCGCCGTACCGGCCGCATCATGGAGGTTCCCGTCGGTGAGGGCATGATCGGCCGCGTCGTCGACTCGCTGGGCCGCCCCGTCGACGGCAAAGGTCCGATCGAGGCTGCGGCGCAGTACCAGATGGAGCGCATCGCTCCCGGCGTCATCGACCGCCAGCCCGTCACCGAGCCCATGCAGACCGGCCTCAAGGCCATCGACTCCATGGTGCCGATCGGCCGCGGGCAGCGTGAGCTGATCATCGGCGACCGTCAGACCGGCAAGACCGCGGTGGCGATCGACACGATCATCAACCAGATCGGCGGCGACGTGATCTGCATCTACGTCGCGATCGGCCAGAAGCGCTCCACGGTCGCCCAGGTCGTGCAGAAGCTCGAAGACGCCGGCGCCATGGGCCACACCATCGTCGTCTCGGCCTCGGCATCCGAGCCCGCGCCGCTGCAGTTCATCGCCCCGTACGCCGGCTGCGCGATGGGCGAGTACTTCATGGACAACGGCAAACACGCGCTGGTGATCTACGACGATCTCTCCAAGCAGGCGGCCGCCTACCGCGAGGTCTCCCTGCTGCTGCGCCGTCCGCCCGGTCGTGAGGCGTACCCCGGTGACGTCTTCTACCTGCACTCCCGCCTGCTCGAGCGTGCGGCCAAGCTCTCCGACGCCAACGGCGGCGGGTCGCTGACCGCGCTGCCCGTCATCGAGACGCAGGCCGGCGACGTCTCCGCCTACATCCCGACCAACGTGATCTCGATCACCGACGGCCAGATCTACCTCACGAGCGATCTGTTCAACTCCGGTGTGCGCCCGGCGGTCGACGTCGGCATCTCGGTCAGCCGCGTCGGTGGTAACGCGCAGATCAACGCCATGCGGAAGATCTCCGGAACGCTGCGTCTCGATCTCGCGCAGTACAGGAACCTGCAGGCGTTCGCGCAGTTTGCGTCCGACCTCGACAAGGTCACCAAGGCGCAGCTCGATCGCGGCGAGCGTCTGGTCGAACTGCTCAAGCAGCCGCAATACGCGCCGATGGACATCGAGGACCAGGTGCTCAGCGTTCTCGTCGGAACGCTCGGCATCACCGACAAGCTCGAGACGAGCCATGTGCGCGCCTTCGAGACCGAGGTTCTGAGCGCCTTCTCCGAGGAGTTCAAGGGCCTGCGCGACGAGATGACCGAGACCGGCAAGGTCTCCGACGAGCTGCGCGAGAAGATCATCGCCGCCATGGAGAAGGTCCGCGACCGCTACGTCGCCGACAACCCCGAGTCGGCGGTTGCCGAGGACTAGGCGTCACTCCGGGACTCGAGGGAATCCATGGCCAATCTCATTGATCTCCGGCGGCGCATCCGCTCGATCAAGAACACCCAGCAGATCACCAAGGCGATGAAGATGGTCGCCGCGGCGAAGCTGCGTCGGGCGCAGGACGCCATCATGGCGACGCGCCCGTACGCGCTCGAGCTGCAGAAGGTGACGGGCAACCTCTCCAGCGGCGGAACGGGCGACTACGAGCACCCGCTCATGTCGGCCCACGAGGGCGAAGGCAAGATCCTGCTGGCCGTGGTCACGGGCGACAAGGGGCTGTGCGGCTCGTTCAACTCGAACGTGATCCGGCGGGCCGAGACCTTCCTGCGCGAGCACGAAGGGGAGACGGTCGACCTGCTGCTCCTCGGGCGGCGCGGATCCGACTACTTCGCGCGCCGGCGCACAAAGGTCCGCAACTCGTTCCGCTCTCTGTTCACGAACGTCTCCTACGAGGACGCACAGGGAATCGGCGACGACGTGATCGAGTCGTTCACCTCGGGCGAGTACAGCCAGGTCTTCGTGCTCTACAACCAGTTCGTGTCGGTTCTCACGCAGAACCTCACGCTCGAGCAGGTGCTGCCTCTGTCGACCGACCTCGGCGAGGAGGGTGACGAGGGCAGGAGCCAGGGTGAAGCCACCGACTACCTGTACGAGCCGTCGCCCGAGGCCATCCTCGACGCTCTGCTGCCCCGGTTCGTGATCTTCCAGTTCTACCGTGCGCTGCTCGAGTCGCAGGCGGCCGAGCACGGCGCGCGCATGACAGCGATGGACAACGCCACCAAGAACGCGAGCGAGCTGATCGAGAGCCTCACGCTCTCGTACAACCGCCAGAGGCAGGCGGCCATCACCACCGAGCTCATCGAGGTCGTCTCCGGCGCGAATGCGCTCGACGGCTAGCGGCTCACCCCACACCGCATCCCCAGACTTCAAGAGATTCAACCTTTCCCTCTGAGCCTGGCCAACCTCGGCCAGCTCGAGATTCAAGGAGCGCCCCAGTGAGCGACGCACAGAAGACCCCCACCGTGGGAAAGATCGTCACGGTCGTCGGCCCGGTTCTCGACGTCGAGTTCCCGGAAGGTCAGCTGCCGGAGATCCTCAACGCTCTCGAGGTCACCATTCCGGCCACCGAGACGTCCTCGGAGATCAACATCGTCGCGGAGGTGGCCCAGCACCTCGGCTCGAGCCAGGTGCGTGCGGTCGCCATGTCCCCCACCGAGGGTGTGGTCCGTGGCCTCGATGCGCGCGACACCGGCCAGCCGATCGCCGTGCCCGTGGGCCCGGCCACGCTCGGCCGCGTCATGAACGTCCTCGGCGACCCGGTGGACGAGCTCGGCCCCGTCGTGTCGGAGCAGCGCTGGCCGATCCATCGTGAGGCGCCGCCGTTCGACGAGCAGTCCACCTCCACCGAGATGTTCGAGACGGGCATCAAGGTCGTCGACCTCCTCGCTCCCTACACCCGCGGCGGCAAGACCGGCCTGTTCGGTGGTGCCGGCGTCGGCAAGACGGTTCTCATTCAGGAGCTGATCAACAACGTCGCCATTCAGGGCGGCGGCTTCTCGGTGTTCGCCGGCGTGGGCGAGCGCACCCGCGAGGGCAACGACCTCCTCCGCGAGATGGTGGAGTCGAAGGTCATCGACTTCGGCGAGGAGTTCATGGAGTCCTACGAGGAGACCGGCGTCTTCGACCTCTCGAAGGTGGACAAGAGCTGCCTCCCCAACTCGAAGGCTGCGCTCATCTACGGTCAGATGACCGAGCCGCCCGGTGCGCGTCTGCGCGTGGGTCTGTCCGGCTTGACGACCGCGGAGTACTTCCGCGACGAAGAAGGCAAGGACGTCCTGCTCTTCATCGACAACATCTTCCGCTTCACGCAGGCCGGCTCCGAGGTGTCCGCCCTCCTCGGTCGTATGCCCAGCGCCGTCGGCTATCAGCCGAACCTCGCCACCGAGATGGGCGCGCTGCAGGAGCGCATCACCTCCACGAAAAAGGGCTCGATCACTTCGGTGCAGGCCATCTACGTGCCCGCCGACGATCTCACCGACCCGGCGCCCGCGGCCGCGTTTGCCCATCTCGATGCGCGGACGGTTCTCAGCCGTGAGATCTCCGCCAAGGGCATCTACCCGGCCATCGATCCGCTCGACTCGAGCTCCAACATCCTCTCGGCAGACGTCGTCGGCGACGAGCACTACTCGGTCGCACGAAACGTGCAGGAGCTGCTGCAGCGCTACAAGGACCTGCAGGACATCATCGCGATCCTCGGTGTCGACGAGCTCTCCGAGGAAGACAAGCTGGTCGTGGCCCGCGCCCGTAAGGTCGAGCGCTTCCTGTCGCAGCCGTTCTTCGTGGCCGAGCAGTTCACCGGCGCCAAGGGCAAGTACGTCAAGATCGAGGACACGATCGAAGGCTTCCGTCAGATCCTCAATGGCGACCACGACGAGCTCCCCGAGCAGGCGTTCATGTTCTGCGGCGGCATCGAAGAGGCCATCGAGAACGGCAAGAAGATGCTTGCGGCCTAAGGGCCCGTTCGCTCCCACCCGAGGTCTCAGACCATGGCACGACTCACACTGGTGCTCGTCACCCATTCGCAGAAGATGCTCGAGGTGGAGTGCGACGAGGTCGTTCTCCCCGGCGGCGAGGGCGAGATGGGCGTTCTGCCCGGCCACACTGCGCTCATCTCGACCATCCTCCCTGGGCTCCTGAGCTACAAGGACGGCGGCAGCGAGCACCGCTTTGCGGTGTCGTCCGGCTTCTGCGAGATGAGTGGTGACGTGCTCACCGTGCTGGTGGATCGGGCGCAGAAGGCCGAAGAGATCGACCTCGAGCAGGCCCGCAAGGACCGCGACGAGGCGGCAGCCCTGCTCGGGCAGGCCGGCACCGCGGCCGAAGAGGTCGTCAAGCTGCAGGAGGCTCTGGCCGACGCCGAAGCCCGCCTGCTCGTAGGCGGCGAGCCGGTCCACTAGGCCGGCGGCCTGGGGGCTGCCGACATCTTCCGGCAGCTAGGGCTGCCGACATCTTCCGGCAGCTAAGGCTGCCGACATCTTCCGGCAGCTACCGCTGCCGACATCTTCCGGCAGCTACCGCTGCCGACGGGGTGCTCCCTCGAGCGCCCGCGTGTAGTCGATGCGCACGCGCGCGGAGCCTCGGCTGCCGCTGACGGCGACGTCGATGGTGCGCGCGCCTTTCGAGTAGCTCTGCCCCTGCTGCTGCCAGCCAGATCCGCGCAGGCGCGCGTTGACATCGGCGCGCACGTCCTCGAGGGGGCGCTGCACCGACACCTCGACGTAGCGCCGGGTGTCGTCCATGCCGAGGTCGGTGATGTCCGCCGGCAGCGGCAGCGGGACGTCGGCGGGGAAGTCGGTGGGCAGGACTCCCGTGAGGCCCCGACCCCCAGAGGACGGAAGCTGCCCCTGCTGGTCTTCGTCGACGGTCAGCGTCTCCGTGGGGCCTTCTCCCACCTGCACGTCTTCGAGAACCTCTTCCCCGGGAGGCGCGGGAGAGCAGGCGACCGCGGCCGCGAAGAGCAGAACCGGCAGCGCGGCGTGAGCGGGCGGGCGACACATGCGGCGCAGCGTACCACCGCGTGGTTGGCCCTTTCGGCTGCAGGCGAAGAGCGGCCCAGGCGCGTCTCACAGCCCCAGAAAGGCGCTCAGCTCGCACAGACTGGTGATGTCTCCTCGCCCGTCTTCGGCCCGGTCGAGGAGCACGGGAACGAAGTGCGCCGCCTGGGCGCCTTCGGCGTCGGCGAGGCGGCTGTCGCCCACGTGGGCGAAACGGGCGGCCGGGTCGGACACGGCCGCGAGCGCGTCGCGCGCTTCGGCGAAGATCTCGGGGGCTGGTTTGGCCACCCCGACGTCCTGTGAGATCACCACACGCTCGAAGAAGCCGCGGAGCCCCAGATTCTCCAACAGGGAGGGAAGCCTCTCGTCCCAGTTGCTCGTGACCACCATCGGGATGGAGCGACTCTGCAGCTCCTCCAGAACGGGGCGAACGTCGGGGTAGACCTCCCAGGCGTCGGCGCGCGTGAAGCGATGGAAGAGCTCGGCCACCGCGAAGCTGGACGGCTGCGCCGCACCCGCGAGCGTGCAGACCCGGGCGATCACTTCGGACCACCACCCCCGTGCGCCCCCGGAGTGGTGCTGCCACCGATCCTTCTGCGGGGTCTCCCGACAGTCGAACTCGAGCCAGGCCTGCCGAAACGCGTCGAGCACCGCGGGGGGAGCGATCTCGACGCCGTGGCGCGCGAGCACCTCGCTGTAGATGTCACCGAGCCGCGGGCAGGAGAACAGCGTACCCGTGGCGTCGAACGAGAGGCCGGCGACCGGGGGCTTCGCGGCTGCGGCGTGCGAGGTCACGCGCCGCGGTTCTGGTAGAGGAAAAAGGCGCAGACCACGAGGGCGTGCGCGATCTCCTCGCGGACGATCATGCCAGGCACGTCGGCGAGGGCTACCTTCGTCACCTCGATCTCCTCGTTGCCGTCACCGGGGGGCTCCTCGACGAACTCGAGGTCCTCGGCCAGAAAGATCGCGCAGCGGTTGGAGAAGATCGCGGGGTTCGGCTCCACCGCTCCCAGCGGCGTCCAGCGCGCGGCGCGGTAGCCCGTCTCCTCGAACAGCTCTCGGGGAGCCGTCTCGGCCGGCGTCTCTCCCGGGTCGACCATCCCGCCGGGGATCTCGAGCGTGGCCTTCTCGACACCGAAGCGCCACTGACGCACGAAGAGCACGCTCTCGTCGTCGTCGATGGCGAGGATGTTCACCCAGTCGGGCGCCTCGATCACCAGCGCCTCGCGCTCGTCGCCGTTGTCGGCTTCGAGATCGTGCGACGTCAGGCTGAGGACGTAGTGCTCGAAGTGTGTACGACGCCCCTTGCGGCGCCAGGGACGGACCGGTCTCATGGCTCTCTCCTTCGCCGCGCGCCGCGGCTCAGCTCTCTTCCGACTCCTGCGTCTCGCCTCGCTCCTCCCGATACTGGGTCACGAGCTTGGCCACGGTCTGCAGGGTCGCAAACGAGAGCGACGCCACACCGACGGCAGACATCAGCCCCATCTCGAGGGGATACCCCCGGAAGCCGGAGAGAACCGCCAGGGTCAGCAGACCGAGGACGGCGGACACGAAGATCCAGGCGCGCACAGCGCTAGCCTAGCGCGAGGAGGTGCTCGGGAACGAGCCCGTTCGAACCGGTCACCTGGCTTCCGACTGCCAAGCGACGCGAGCGAAGCGAGCTTGGAGCGCGGAAGCCGCCTTGGGCGGCTGGAGCGTCGAACAGGGCGAACGGAGGCGTGGTATCACCACGCCGAGTACGCCGGCTAGTTATTGATGTTGCCGATGGGCGGCGTCACCTGGTTGATGAAGCCCACCGGAACCCCACCGCCGCGATTCGGCTCGCCCGTGAGGGGGACGTTGGCGGACCCCGACGACGCGGGTGGCACCTGCCGCACACCCATGGCCTGCCGCAGAGACTGCAGCTGCGTGGCGCGGTCGATGGCCTGGTTGAGCGTGTCGTCGTCGAAGACCGGGGCGTCGTTCGCGCTGATGCCCACGAGGATGGTCGTCGTGTCGATCACCACGCCGAAGCCTTGGGCCTCGGTCGAGCTCGTGATCGTGTCGATGTCGGCTTTCTGAAGCGCGATGATGTTGCCCGTGGTCGTCATGATCAGGAGCTTCTGGTCGGAGTACCACGCCTGACGGGGCTCGTACTTCGTGACGAACTCGTTGCCACTCTTCAGCGTGACCGTGTAGGTCTCGGCGAGCGCCGGCTGGGCGAGCAGGGCCGCTGCGAGGACGAGGGCCACCGCGGAGAAGGAGGCGAGAGAGCGAGACTTGGATTTCATGACGATCCTCCGGATTGACGGCGCACGACCCGCGCCAGCAACCGATCATAGCATCTTGGCTATGTTGGGGCAGCGATTGCAAAGCCCTGCGCGTCAGAGGCTTGCGAACGTGCGGACTCAGCTGGACGCGCGACGCAGGACCAGGGTGGCGTTCGTGCCGCCAAAACCGAAGCTGTTCGAGAGGATCGTGTCGACCGCGCGCTCCTCGACCTGGCGCACGAACGGGACGTCTTCGTGACCGTCCTCCAGGGTCTCGAGGTTCGTGCACGCAGCGAGGAAGTCGCCGTGCATCATGGCGAGACAGTGAATGAGCTCGTGGGCGCCCGCTGCGCCGAGGGCATGGCCGTTGAGGGCCTTGGTCGACGAGATCGCGGGGAGGTCGCTTCCGAAGACCGCGCGCAAGGCAGCGATCTCGGCGACGTCTCCCACGGGGGTCGAGGTGGCGTGCGCGTTGACGTAGTCGACCTCTGCGGGCTCGATCCCTGCGTCGTCGAGTGCACTCTGCATGCACGCTGCGGCGCGCACCCCGCCGGGCTCGGTCTGCACGATGTCGTGGCTGTCGCTGTTGGCGCCGAAGCCGACGATCTCCGCCTCGGGTCGGATCCCGCGGGCCACGGCCCGTTCCCAGTCCTCGAGGACCAGGACCCCTCCGCCGCTGCTCAGAACGAAGCCGTCCCGATCTCGGTCGAAAGGGCGGGACGCCTCGTGGGGCCGATCGTTGTAGCCCGTCGAGAGTGCGCCGCGCAGCGCTGCAAACGCCCCGGCGGTGGTGGCGTCGACCGTCTCGCTGCCGCCAGCGACCGCCAGGTCGATGACGCCGGCTCGGATGAGCTCGAAGGCGTGCCCCAGCGAGTGGGTGGACGTGGCGCAGGCCGAGCTGAGGGAGTAGCTGCGCCCGCCGATGCCGAAGGTCTGCGTCACGTGGGCGCTCGCCGAGCTCGACATCCCCTGCAGGATCGCAAACGGACGCACGCGGCGGGGCCGCCCCGCGTAGACCTCGACGGCGCCTTCGTAGACCGTCTTGAGGGCCCCGACGCCGCTCCCGACCAGGCAGGCGCAGCGGTCACTCGCGAGGTCTTCTTTCTCGAGCCCCGCATCCTCGATCGCCGACTCCGCTGCGAGGACAGCGAGCATGGCTGGCGGCCCCATGGTCTCGAGGCGCCGCGGCAGGATGGTGGAGGACTCGACGCGCCCGGCCACCTCGACTTCGCCCGCGAGATGGCTGCGCAGGCCGAGCTCCTGCCACGCGGGCACGGTGCCGATCCCCGACCGTTCTTCGCGGAGGCTCGTCTCGATGGTCTCGAGGTCGTGTCCGAGACACGAGACGATGCCGAGACCGCTGACGGCGACGCGACGGGGTGTCATGAGATCAGGTGCGTGGAGGACCGTCGGCCTCAGGCGCTCGCAACCTGACGCTCGACGGCCATGGCCACGTCACCCACTGTTTCGAAGGCCTGAAGGTCTTCGTCGGGGAGCTCGATATCGAACTCTTCTTCGAGCGCCATCACGAGATCCACGGCGTCGAGCGAGTTCAAGCCCAGCCCGGCGCGGAGCTCGGTCTCGGGGCCGATCTCAGCCGTCTCGGGAGGCAGAATCTCTCGGAGTTGCTCGCAGATCTTGGCGAGAATGGTGTCGCGGCTCATGTCGGATCCAAGGCAGTTTGGGTATCCTACATCGACCCCCGAGAACGGCGAGCGGGCAGTCTCCGCCGGCCGAAACTCGTCTGAGATTGCGCCCCAGAGAGGCGCGCGTGCCCGCCCGGTGCCCCCGATGACGACGCCCCTCCCAGACGACGCGCGCATCCTGGTGGTCCGCCTCTCGGCCCTCGGCGACTGCGTTCATGCGGTGCCTCTGGTCACCGCGATCCGGCGCCTGATTCCCGGTGCGGAGATCGACTGGGCCATCCAGGCCGGAGGGCTCGAGCTGCTCCGGCAGCACCCGGAAGTGCACGCGTTTCACGAGTATCCTCGGCGCGGCGGATGGGGTTGGCCCCTGCGGATGCGGCGCTTCGTCCGCGGCTTGCGAAGGCGCCGGTACCACGTGGCCGTCGACGTACAGGGCCTGCTCAAGAGTGGTCTCGTCGCGCGGCTGTCCGGAGCTCCGCTGCGCATCGGCTTCGGCGGGTCGGCGAGCCGTGAGGGCAACCGGTTTTTCGTGAACCGGAGGGTCGAGCCGCGCGGGGTCCACGTGGTCGACCGCAATCTCGAGCTGCTGCACGCGCTGCGCGACGTGGTGAAGAAGCCGGCAGGGTGGGAGCCCGATGTCGAGTGGGTGATGCCGGAGTACGAGGCGACCGAGGCCCTCGAGCGGTTCCTGGCGGGTGCGGCGCCTCAGGGCGGCTACGTCGTGCTCAACCCGGGCACGACCTGGCCCACCAAACACTGGCCGGCCGCGTCGTTCGGAGAGCTGGCGCACGAGCTGCACGAGCGCACGCGGTTGCCGATCGTCTTGAGCTGGGGGACCGCGGCCGAGCGTGCCTTGTGCGAGGAGGTGCGCCGCGTTGCGCCCGCAGCGTGCCACACGGCTCCCGCCACCTCGCTCCGGGAGCTCGCCACGCTGCTCGGTCGCGCCCGCCTGGTGGTGGCGAACGACACCGGACCGATCCACATTGCGGTGGCTCAGGGGGTGCACACGGTGGGAATTCACGGCGCGACATCCGGTGCGCGCTCCGGCCCCTACGGTCGCGACCAGCGCGTGGTCGAGCTCGAGCCGCGTCTCGACTGTCAGCCGTGCCACAGCAAGACCTGCGCGCGGAGAGACCTGGCGTGTCTGCGCCAGCTCGAGCCGGAGACCGTACTGAGGGCGTGCCTGGAGCAGCTCGGGCCGTAGACTGACGCACTGGCCTCTCTTGCGAGCTCCTGGGAAGGCCTAGCCCCTCTGTCGTTTTGGACGAGATCCGCCCCTACCTCCCGTACCTGGTCGTCGCCCTGGGCGGCGTGCTCGCGACGTTCGCCTCGGCGCACGCGGCGCTGCGCAAGCGCGACGTGCGCTCGGCCATCGGCTGGGTGGTGGTGATCTGGATCGCGCCCATCGTCGGCTCGCTGGCGTACTTCGTTCTCGGCGTGAACCGGGTGCAGCGGCGCGCCCTCGCCATCTTCGGGCCTCCGGAGGACGACGAGCTGCACGAGCGGGTGCGTCCGCCGGCGCCAGGCACGTCTGCGGGCGGGCTCTCCGGCCTGACGCGCCTCGTGGACGGTCTCGCGCGCCAGCCTCTCGTCGGCGGCAACGCCGTGCGCACCCTGGCGGGGGGGGAGGCGACGTATTCCGCCATGCTGAAGGCCATCCGCGAGGCGGAGCGCTCGATCTCGGTGCAGACCTACATCTTCGACCACGACGCGACGGGGCTCGAGTTCGCCGAAGAGCTCCACCGCGCTCAGGCACGTGGCGTCGAGGTGCGGGTGCTCGTCGACGGCGTGGGAGATCGCTACACGAGCCCGTCCATGGTGAAGACGTTGCGGCGCCGCGGCCTCAACGCGCGGCACTTCCTGCCCACGGTGCTGCCATGGCGTGCGCCCTACTTCAACCTGCGCAACCACCGGAAGATCCTCGTAGTGGACGGCCGCATCGGCTTCACGGGCGGCATGAACATCAAGGAAGGTCACCGCGAGCGTGCGGACGAGGGCCAGACCCAGGACGTTCACTTCGAGCTGCGCGGCCCGGTGGTGGCGCACCTGCAGTCGGTGTTTGCGGAGGACTGGCAGTTCACCGCGCACGAGATGCTCCAGGGTGACGCCTGGTTCCCACCGGTGGAGATCGCCGGGCCGGTGCGGGCACGCGGCATCAGCGACGGACCCGACCGCGATCTCGATCGCATCAGCTGGACCCTGCGCGGAGCGCTCGCTTGCGCCGAGCGGCGCATCCGCTTCGCCACCCCCTACTTCCTCCCGGTGTCGGGGCTGGCGCAGGCGCTCCAGGTTGCGGCGCGGCGCGGCGTGACCGTGGACATCTTCCTGCCGGAGCGCAGCAACCTGCTGCTCGTAGGGTGGGCGTCACGTGCCATGTGGGCCCAGGTGCTCGAGGGCGGCTGCCGCATCTGGCTAGTGCCGCCGCCGTTCGATCACTCGAAGCTCATGCTCATGGACGACGAGTGGTCGATGGTGGGCAGCGCCAACTGGGACCCGCGGAGCCTGCGGCTCAACTTCGAATTCAACGTGGAGCTGCACGACCGCGAGGTGAACCGTTCGATCGACCGCATCTTCCAGAAGAAGATGCGCAAGGCGCACCGCCTGACGGTGGAGGAGGTGGAGGGTCGGCCGCTGGCGATCAAGCTGCTCGACGGAGCCTCGCGTCTGCTGTCGCCGTATCTGTAGACACCGTCCGTACTCCATTTTTCCCGAGCGACGGTGGTCCACCGGATCTCGCCGAAGCTGGCCTCAGGCTGCCGTTGTCGCCGACTCCGCGCCGAGAAACCGCTCCAGCGATGCCACCACCTGGTCGGTGCGCGTGAGCAGGAAGAGGTGTCCGCAGTCGTACAGGTCGAGCTCGGCGTCGGGGATCAGGCGCGCCAGGATGTGCGCGTTGGCTTTGGGCACGACTGGATCGTCGGTTCCCGCCATGACGAGGGTTCGCGCCTGGATGCGGTGGAGCCAGGGCAGGCTCGTCCAGCCACCGATCGTCCACAGCTGCTGCAGGTACGCGACAGGGTGGGGTGGCGCCATGAGCCGGGTGTGCTTGCGCACGACTTCGGGATCGTCGCGGAAGTCGCCGCCGTAGATGCTGCCCGCGATGCGCCGGAAGTAGCCTGCGCTGGCGTACCGCAGCGGGGTCGCCATGCGCAGCAGGACGCTCGGGCGCGCAGGCACCATGAGCTGGCCCGGGCTGGTGGCGGCCAGGATCAGGCGCCGGCAACGAGCGGGGTACTGCAGCGCGAACTGCTGCGCGAGCATGCCGCCCCAGGAGACGCCGAGAACGTCCACGACCGGCTCGTCGAGCGTGTCGAGGAGCTTCTTCGTGAGCCGGGCCAGAGCCCACGGGCGACGCGGGTAGAGCGCAAGGCGTGAGCCGCCGACGCCGGGCATGTCGAAGGCGATCGTGCGACGGGATGAGAGCTCGTGCGCGAAGCCCTCGAGAAGCTCGATGCTCGCGCCGATGCCGTTGAGCAGGAGGAGCGGCACCTCACCCGCCCCCGGCGGTTGGGTGTGCGCCACCCGCAGGCGGTCACCGCCGATCTCGACGGTGGAGATCTCGTGGCGGGTCAAGACGGGTCGAGCACGTAGTTTCCGGGGGCGGCACAGAGCTCGGGGTGGGTCTCACTGCCGAGGTCTTTGGGTGCGTCGCGCCACTCGCCGCCGCGCAGCTCGACCCACTCGTACCAGTGCGGCCACCAGGAGCCGTCGACTTCTTCGGCGCCCTCGAGCCATGCGTGGTGATCGGGGCCGTGGTCGGCATTGAGGTAGTACTTGCGCTTGCTTCCTTCGGGCGGGTTGAGGACGCTCTGGATGTGGCCGGCCGTGCTCAGCACGAACGTGACCGGGCCACCGAAGAGCTGCGTGGAGCGGTAGCAGGCGTGCCAGGGCGTGATGTGGTCGGTGGAGCCGCCCGTGATGTACACGTCGATGGTGATGTCGGCCGGGCTGACGTCCTGTCCGCGGACGCGCCACGAGCCGCCGCCGGCGTAGGGGTTGTCGAGGAAGAAGTCCAGGAAGTCGCTGTGCAGCTTGGCCGGCAGGTTCGTGGTGTCGGCGTTCCAGTAGAGGATGTCGAAGGCCGGGGGCGTCTCGCCCCGCAGGTAGTTGCTCACCACGTAGTTCCAGATGAGGTCGTTCGGCCGCATCCAGTTGAAGACCCGGGCCGTCGCGTCGCCGGCGAGGATGCCCTTGCGCGCCGAGCGCTTGCGCGCCGCCTCCACGGTGCGCTCGTCGGCGAAGAGGCCGATGTCGGAGTCGTCGGCATCGTTCACGAGCACGTTCACCATGAGGGTGAGCGAGTTCACGGTGTGCTTCGAGGTTGCCGTGAGGTAGCCGAGCGCCGCCACCAGGGTGATGCCGCCGGCGCAGGCACCGATGGCGTTCACGGCCTCCTGGCCGGTGATCTCGAGCGTCGCGTCGATCGCCTCCTCGACCGTCTCGCAGTAGTCGTCGAGGCCCCAGTCGCGATGTTCCTTGCGTGGGTTGCGCCACGAGATCACGAACACCTGTTGCCCCTGGTCGACGGCGTGCGCAATGAAGCTCTTCTGCGGTGACATGTCGTACAGGTAGTACTTGTTGATCTGCGGCGGCACGATGAACACCGGGATCTCGCACACCTTTTCCGTCGTCGGCGTGTACTGAATCAGCTCGGCGATGTCGTTGCGCCACACCACCGACCCGTCGGTGCAGGCGATGTTGCCGCCCACCTCGAACTGCGACTTGTCGACCTGGGAGGGGTAGCCGCCGTTCTTGCGGAGGTCGTCGAGGTAGTTCTTGAAGCCGCGCATCAGGCTGCGCCCCCGGGTGTCGAGCGCTTGGCGCATCGCGGCCGGGTTGCCGGCGAGGAAGTTGCTCGGCGCGAACGAGTCGATGAGCAGCTTCGTGAAGAACTCGGCGCGCTTCTTCGAGCGCTCGTCGAAGTCGAGCCGGCCGACCCACTCTTCGAGGTTCTGTGCCCAGGCCATCCAGCTCTGGATGGCGCGCCGGTACGTGCGGTTCTTCTCGAACGACTCCTGGCTGAAACGGCGGTCCTTGGGGTGCGGCTTCAGCTCCGAGCCAGCGAGCGCGACGCGCGCGAGATCCTGGAAGAGGCGGGCGTTCTGCTCGAGCGCCACGGCCGGCCGCGTGAGTGCTTTCTCGAGCACCATCCGCCCGGTGTCGAAGAGGTCGTCCAGCGTCAGGCCGATCGCCGGGTTGAGCACGGTGGCGACGTCGTCGGCCGAGACTCTGCGCTCCTGGGGTTCGCTCACGATGCCCTCCGGGGTTGGATTGCTGTAGGCAGTGGGTGAACCGAGGATTGTGGCATAGGGCCAGAACATGCTGTAGCGATCTGCCAGTCAGCCGGGCTGTTTCGCGACGCGGTGGATGGCGTCGACGAGCCGCTGACGCTCCTTCTGGTTCCAGTGACCCTCGCAGTAGTTCTGGAGGAAGACCTCGACGAACTCCAGAGGGTCTTCACCCACCACCTCGTGGATGGGTGTCTGGTCGGCGGCACTGCGCTCGAACAAGTCCGCGAGGTCTTCGAGCATGGTCATGACCGACTCGCCGTCCGTGATCGAGCCGCTGGACATGACGTAGCGGTTGACGGCCTCGACGGTGGTTCGATAGCTCGCCGGCAGCTGCTCGACGCGCTTCTCGTAGCGCCAGTAGCGCCTCTTCTGTTCGATCGAGCCGGTGATCTTCTCGAGCCAGCGCAGTGCCATTTCATTCTCCTCTCTTGCGGAGCTCGTTCAGTCTTTCGACCAGAAAGCCCCATGTGTTCCAGAACTCTTCGAGGACCTCTGCGCCCCGCGCGTTGAGCGAGTAGACCTTGCGCGGCGGCCCCTTTTCGGAGGGGACCTTCTCGACGTCGACCAGACCGCGTTTCTCGGTGCGGATGAGCAGGGCGTACACGGTGCCCTCGGCGATGTCGGAGAAGCCCATCTCCCGCAAGCTGGAGGTGATCTCGTAGCCGTAGGCGGGCTGGACCGAAAGCAGCGCCAGGACGACGCCCTCCAGCGTTCCCTTCAGCATCTCGGTCATCTGCTTGCCCACGAACGCGACTCCTTGTCTACTTAGTGTCACTATCTACTGATACATAGTAACACTAAGTAGCGATCGTGCAACCCCTCTTCGCGACGTCGCATCCGACCGAGTCGTTCCTACACGATGCGGGTGTTCTTCTTGCCCCAGTAGCGGTCTTTGATCAGCCGCTTGTAGAGCTTGCCCGTCGGGTGGCGCGGCAGCTCCTGGTCGAAGTCGATCGAGGCGGGGCACTTGTACTTGGCCAGCCGCTCGAGGCACCAGTCGAGGAGCTCGCGCTCGAGCTCGGGGCCCGGCTCGACGCCCTCGACGGGCTGCACGACGCCTTTGACCTCCTCGCCGAGCTCCTCGTGCGGTACGCCGATCACAGCGCAGTCGTACACCTTGGGGTGCGTGATCAGTGTGTTCTCCGCCTCCTGCGGGTAAATGTTCACGCCGCCGCGGATGATCATGTAGGCCTTGCGGTCGGTGAGGTACAGGTAGCCGTCGTCGTCGAGGTAGCCGATGTCGCCGAGCGTGGTCCAGCCTTGGGGATGCCGGCTCCCCGCGGTCTTCTCGGGGTCGTTGTGGTACTCGAACTCGCCACCGCCGCCGAAGAAGACGAGGCCCGACTCTCCCTGAGGGACCTCCTGGCCCTCCTCGTCGCAGATGTGGATCTCCACGGCCTGCGGCTTGCCCACCGAGCCTTTGTGCTCGAGCCACTCGTGGGAGTCGATCGACGTGGAGCCGTTGCCTTCGGTGCCGGCGTAGTACTCGTACAACACCGGGCCCCACCACTCGATCATCTGCTCCTTCACCGGGATCGGGCACGGCGCCGCCGCGTGCACGGCGATCTGCAACGAGGAGAGGTCGAACTGCTCGCGCTGCTCCTGCGGCAGCTTGAGCATGCGCACGAACATCGTGGGAACCCACTGGCTGTGGGTGATCTGGTACTGCTCGATGTACTGGAGCGACTCGAGCTCGTCGAAGCGCTCCATGATCACGCAGGTGGCGCCACAGCGCAGGAAGCCCATGTTGAAGGCGAGCGGAGCCGCGTGGTAGAGCGGCGCCGGGCTCAGATAGATCGAGCCGTCGGTGATCTGGTAGCGGTCCACGAACAGCTCGAAGTTGAGCGGCGTCGACCCCATGGGCTCGCGGGTCATCGGGCGACGCACGCCTTTGGGCCGGCCCGTCGTGCCCGAGGAGTACAACATCTGCACGCCTTCACCTTCGTCGGGTGGCGGCTCGGCCGGCATCTTCGCCATGGCCTCGTCGAGACTCTCGTAGCCGTCGATCTCCTCGTCCACCGAGAAGAGCGCCAGGTCCGAGAGGCGCCCTGCCAGTTCTTCTGCGACGTCGCGCCGGTAGCCGCTCGCAAAAAACGCCTTCGCGCCGCAGTCGCGCACGATGTACTCCACCTCGTCGGCGGTCAGGTGGTAGTTGATCGCCGTGTACCGCAGCGCGGAGCGCTGGCCCGCCCAGGTCAGCTCGAAGTAGCGCGGGTGGTTCTCGAGGAAGAGCGCAAAGCCGTCTTCCGGCTCGAGGCCCCGGCTGCGGAGCAGCTGGGCGATGCGCATCGAGTTCTCGTCGAGCTGGCCGTAGGTGATGGTCTGGCCCGTGCGCGCCATGATGTAGGCGGGCTTGGACGGGTTCTTGGCAGCGTGAACTCCTGGGTACATCGGCAGCTCCGAGCGATGGGCCGCAGAACGTGGCGGCCCTGATCCAGCATGGGTCTTCGGGAAGGTGGCGAGACTATCGCGAGTGACCCGCGGGGCGCCTCCGGCGCGCCAGCCGCCGCAAGGTCACGAGATCCCGATCTGTCAGGGCCCAGATCGCTCAGGCGTCGGCTGCGCCGCGGGCGAGTGGTCGCAGTGGGCTGCGCGCGCGGAGTCGGTCGAGACGCTTGCGCAGCCAGCCGCCCTTCTGCCGCTGCGTGATCGCCTTGAGCTCGGTCGCCGCGCGCGCGATGCTGATGCGCTGCTGGGCCAGATCTTCGTAGATCGCGTCGCTCGTCTTGCGTCTGCGGATCGCGTCGCCGGCGTCGAGGATTCCCTCGGCCGCGTCGACGAGGGTGGCCCACAGCCGCCCCCAGAGGCTCCGCTTCACCGCTTCACCGTCGCTCGGCCCCGCCGACAGGGTGGCTTCGGCAGCCCGCTCGGCCCGCTGCGCGATGGCGTCGAGCTGCGCGAACAGGCCCCCCGTGTCGACGTTCTCCTCGCGTGCGCGGCTCACCGCTTCCCGCACGCCGACCTCACTGAGCACCCCGTACTCCTGGAACGCGCTCAGGCGCCTCACGCCCTCCGTGCGGCGGCGGTCGTCGGTGGACGCCAGCAGCTCGAGGTCACGGGAGCACTGCTCCCAGGCCTGCCAGCGGTAGACGAAGTCGAGCCCGGTCCCCTTGATGTTCTGGAGGCCAACGACGTGGTTGTCGAAGCCGGGTGGGGTGAGGCGGGCGATGCGCCGCACGATCTCGTCGCCGGTTGCGTAGTAGTCCTCGATGAGCACCACCGAGCGCAGGAACCAGGCGCGCAGCGCCTTGCGGCAGCGGTCGAGGGTGTTTGCACCCGGGGGATCCGAGTCGGCCACCACGAGCTCGATCAACGCGCCCGCCTCGTCGGCGTCCTGCATCTGTGAGCGGGCGAAGTCGAGCACGCTCTGCGCGCGGGCGGCGTCGAGCCCCAGGCCCTCGAGGGCCGAGACCAGGGTCGTCTCGTCCGGTGCGTCCGGGAGGTCGAGCTGGCTGCGCTCCGACTCGGTCAGCGTCGCGAGGGCGCGGGCGACCGCCTGCTCGGCCGACGTCGCCACGCCGACCCGCTCGATCGCCGCCGTGATCACCTCTTCCGGGGTGCGGCCCTCCTGCTCGAGGCTGAAGCCCTCGAGCCACTCGTCGAGCGCTTCTTCGATGTAGCCCTGGAGCCCTGTGAGGTTGCCGCCGATGAGCACGTGGAGATCGGCGGCAATGTCTTCGACCAGGATCTTCGCGAACACCTTCGAGCGCGGGATTCGATCGGCGCGGTTGTTCACGACGGTGGTGACCCACTCGCCCGGCTCTTTCACCTGGGTGTCGAGCCCGAGGCGCGACCAGTTGCTCAGGCATCCGTGGCGCTCGTTGGCCGACATGCCGTTCGAGAAGCGCAGGGTGCGGCCGTCGACCTCGGAGCGCGGATACGTCTTCAGCACGCCGAGGTCGGGAACGACGCGATCCGCCATCTCCTTGAGCGCGAAGTCGCGCGGTACGCCGAGCTCCTGTGCCATGCGCAGGAGCAGGGCCACGTTGTAGGGGTGCTCGTCGTATGGAAAGCGAGCCAGCACGTCGGGCGGGATCGTCGCTGCGTCGAGCCAGTCCACCGCGGAGAGCGCGGTGTCGCGCTCCTCGGCCGCGTGCCGGAGGATGGGCAGCATCTGCTCCTCGCTGGTCAGCAGGGTGGAGCGCTCCGGAATGAAGAGCGTCATCACCTTCGGGATGTCGATTCCGGCGGGCCCCTGGATGTCCTCGTGGTCCGGGTACGTGTTCGTGAGCGTGGCGAGGTCGTCGCGCATCCACTGCCGCTGCAGCACGTCCACGTAGCTCGGCGTGAGCCCCATGCACTCCCACAGCAGCGTGTCGCAGCGCACCTTCGCGGAGAAGCGCAGCACGTTCGCCTGCTCCCAGATCGTGGCCTTGTCGTACGGGCGGTACAGGAAGATCTCGCGCAGCGGTGCGTGGCGGGGCCCGAGCAGGAGCATGGCCTCGCACCCCGTCGTCTTCGACACCACTCCGTGCCCGAGTGCGTTCAGGAGCGCGGCCTTGAGCCGCTCCACGCTCGACTTGCCGCGGGTTCCCCAGCCGCCGATGGCGAGGGGCACCGCGGCGCGGTCGCGACGCACCCGACGGTTCTGCCACCAGTGCCGGCCGAAGAAGAAGAGGGAGATGCCACCCACGAAGAGCGCCAGGTCGCCGAGCGAGTTCTCGTACAGCGACAGCGCGTAGCGGGTGAAGCGATCGAACATCTCGGGAGCTGCCGGGAGCGCCAGGGCCGGAAAGTGCCGCGTCACGGTCTCGTCCCGCGGGCCGTCCGCCTCGTGCGGGCGCATCTCGATTGAGTAGCCGAGCTCGCCGAGGGTTTGCAGGTACTGCGGCGCGGTGCCGCTGCGCTCGCTCCAGTTGCGCAGGCTGGCCAGCTCCGCGAAGCGCCAGTTGAGCACCACATAAGCCTTGAGTCGCTGCCAAAGGCCTCGCGGCGGAGCGACCTCGGTGACCCCTTCGCTCGAGTGCAGGCGCACCGGGCGGCCCGGGAGCGGCTGATTGAGCACCGAGATGAAGTCGTCGAGGAGCGGGAGGAACGGGCGCCAGCCGCCCTCGTCGGCGTCGTGGAGCGGCTCGCCCGGGACCTTCGTCTCGGCGAGCTCCGAAAGCACCCGCGACGGCGCGCGCACCTCGCCGTAGTGCACGCGCCCCACGGTGTGGCGGTAGGCCTGACGCTTGTCGGGAGCGGGGTGACGGAGCTCGAAGAGCAGGCGCCACAGCCGGAAGCGCCAGCGGAAGCCGCGGTGGAGCCGGTACCCGAAGGCGGTGCGCTCGAGCTCGAGGCAGTGGTCCTCCTGGCTGAGCACGGCCAGGGCTCGGCCCCAGACCTCGGGCGAGTAGGCCTCGACCTGTGGCGTGGGCAGGCGTCGGCTGCTCCCCGGCGCTGGCAGGTCCTCCCGCACCAGTTCGGCGATCGCGCGCGCCTCGTCGGAGCCCAGCAGCCAGAGGCGCTCGCGCGCGGCGGCGGCGTCGCGTCGCACCTGGACGTGCTCCGACGCGCTGCAGAGACGGTTGCACAACCCGCGCGCCCAGCGCGACCACTCGCGCGCGAGCTCGGGAACGCTGTCCTGCAGCGCTGCGTGCGACGTGGTCAGCGCCCGGATGCCGGCCCGCACGACGAGCGGATCAGCTTCGCCTTCCAGCCGCGCAGCGAGCCTCCCCAGGAGGCCGCTCGCCATCTCCGGGCGCTGCGCCATGAGGCAGGCGGTGGAGAGCGCGGCAATGCGGACCACGGGCTCCTGGTCGGAGGCGAGGCGCTCCCAGAGGTTGAGGGCAAACTCCTTCGGCGCGGTGACGAGGGCCTCGGCCGCACGTTGACGCACCGACGGGCTGGGGTCGCGGCTGCCGAAGAAGATCAGCACGGAGGCCTGCGGCAGTGTGCGGAGCAGTCGTTCGCCGCGCTCGACGGCGTGCCGCCGCACGAAGAAGTCGTCTTCGTTGGCTCCCGGGCGGGTGAGACGCTGCTCGAGCACGGCGAGGAGCACTTCGGGGCGTGCCTCCTCCGAGCGTCCTTCGGCCGCCGCGAGCACGTCGAGCGCCCGGCACTGCACCCACACGTCTTCCCGGTCGTCCTGCGCGAGCTGAATCACGGTCTGCAGGAGGTCGGCGTCGAGCTCGGCCGCCTCGGAGCTCCTGGCGCGGTCGGACTCGAGGGCATCAGCCAGGGCGGTGAGCGCGGCGGTGCTGACGAGGTCGTGGAGCCGGGCCTCGATCAGGGTCCGCACGATGGCCTCGGGGCTGACGTTGGCCCAGGGGGTCTCGGCGGCCACAGCCTCGGAGACGGCCCCGAGGCGCTGGAACATGACGACGATCGTCTGCAGGAGCTCGCCGTTCTGCGTCGCGAAACGATCGAGGACCGCGGTCTCGTCGAACCACCGCGCCAGAGCGCGCTCGTCCTCCTCGAGCTCGCGGTCGCTGGCGCCCAGCGCACGGCAGGCGTCGAGGATGAGCTCTGCGCGGTCTTCGTCGGTGACGGCCTGCAGAGCCTTGGCTTCGAAGTCGGCCTGACGCTGCTGGAGGTCGCGCAGCTGCTGCGCGACCTCGGGAATGCGCTGCATCAGGAAGCGCGTCAGCGCCACCGGGCCGGGTAGCGCCGCGGGCTGATCGGCGAAGAAGGCCCGTGCGTCGGACTCGATCCGCTCGAGGGTGTACCGCAGGCTCCGCGCCGCCAGCGGCGTCAGGCCGTGCCGCAGAAGCAGCGTCGGGTCGAGGTCGTGCGCCCGCGTCGGGCCGCCGGCGCGCCGACGCTTCTTCGAGACGGAGCTCATCCGTCCCGAGCGCGCCGCATCCGCAGGGTGCGGAACTCTCCCGGCTGGGGCCGGAAATCGAAGAGGCCGCGACCGGCGGAGAAGTGTCTGCCGAAGAGTAGTGCGCCGGTGATCTCGTCGTTGTCGATGTCGTAGTTGACCGAGCCGCGGATGGCCCACCGCGCGAGCAGCTGGTTCCAACGCTCCCACTCCACGCGCAGATCGACGCGCGTCCGCTCGGAGCGCTGCAGCCGGTCGTCGTCTTCGAAGAAGAGGGCGTGGCGCACGCGGAGGTCGAGGAGCAGCGGGCGCAGATACTGTCGGAGGCCGAGCTGCAGCTCCGTGCGGTCGAGCTCGGTCGGGCTCAGCTCCTCGTTCGTGCGCACGGATCCGATCGCAAACAGCTGCAGGTTGCTCCGTGCGGCCCACGTCAGCGTGTCCCGCAGCTCGATGCCGGCGCGATGGTTGGCCTTGTACGTCGTGAAGACGTCCTGGTCGATCGACTCGCCGACGACCGGTGCGTCGTCGGTGTCACGGGACAGGGCGCGTGCGAACAGCGAAACCTCGGGTCGGTGCCGTACGCCGCGGCTCATCTGGAAGCTCCTCCCCAGGCTCGCTCGACCCCAGGCCGACCACTCCATGCGTCCGCCCTGCTGCTGCGTGTAGGCCGAAGCTTCGAGTCGGAGCACCGAGGAGCGCCGTTCGGGAGCGAAGCGCCAGGTGGCTCCCGCTCCGAAGGTGCCGTCGCCGTCTCGGCCACGTGCCAGCGTGCGCACCTCCCTGTACCTCGTCTCAGCCGGGTTGGCGCGCCGGTGTGCCCAGCTGAGCTCGAAGAACTCGTCGGCGCCCGTTCCGCGCTGCACGTCCTCGTCGAGGAGACGCCGCTGACGCACGCCGGCGAAGAACGAGCTGGTGCCGCGCCGCGGCTCGTCGTACACGATGCGAGGGCTGGTCGCCGCGGGCGCCTGCCTCCTGGGGAAGCTGGTGAGGGTGGCGACGCGCGACACACCGTCGTTGCCCGTGGCCGCCACCCGCGGCGGGCTGGCGGGCTCCGGGCTCGCGACTCGCTCGAACAGACGGTAGAGCGTGCGTCGTTGGCCGGGCAGCGGCGCGAGCACGACCGTCTGCCAGCCCGGGTCGAGCTCGCTCGTCCGCGTGACGGTCTCGCCCTGGTCGAGAGCGTCCACGCGGATCTGACCGGGCCCACGGACCCGCACGCGGAGCGGCTCGTCGAGCGACGCAATCTGGTAGTTGCGCAGGCGCTCCGGGCCGAGGGAGACGACCTGGCCTCCGCGGCGCTCCGAGACGCGCAGGCCGGCGTACTGGTTCGGTCGCGGCGCGTCGATCCGGAACCGCACGGAACGGGAGCCCACCGGAACGGAGATCTTCAGGTCGCGGGACGCCGCGTCCGAGGTCAGCCGTATGCTCTGCTCCTCGAGATCGTCCACCTGCCAGACGAGGTCCAGGGGTGCGGGGGGGAGCGGCGGCACCTGCAGGGCGAAGAGCTCGACGTCGAGATGGCGCGCGCCGGAGAGGGCAACGCCCAAGGTCTGCTCTCCCTGCACAACGTGGAGATCGGTGGGAAGGCTCCCGAGCAGGGCAAGCCGCGTGCGCAGGGCGGGGCTCTCCGGCTCCGCACCCAGGATCCGACGCTGCTCGATGCCGGCACTCGACTGCACCGTGGTGAGCTGTCTCCAGAGGGTGGCGCGGTCGATCTCGGTGCGGAGTGGATCGAGCTCGACGGAGCCCCCTGGAACCAGCAGCTCTGCGGAGAGCCGTGCGAGGCCGCGGGCCCGCTCGGGCGCCGTCGTGTCTCCCAGCTCCAGGAGCTCGACCGCCTCCCGGGCGAGCTCCGTCTCCGCATCGGTGAGACCCGGAAGGACCGCCCGGAGGACCGTCTCGCCACGGCAACCGGCGCAGCGCTCGAGTGCGAGCGCCGGGCCGAGCGCGGTTGCCGCCAGGGCTCGGGCGCGGCAGGCCACTTCGCCCCGGGCCTCGTGCACGCAGAGCAGCGCGGCGTCTTCGTCTTCCGAAAGGCCGGGGGAGGTCGGCTGTGGCAGGAGCCATGCGGCTCGTGCGACGGGGAGGGATGGTGGGCTCACTGCACTCGTGTCGACCTCCGCGCGCACCAGGACGGGTCCGAAGCGTGGGCGGATCTCGAGCTCCTGCGGCCCAAGGTCGACCTGCACGTCGATGCGGGCCACTCGACCTGCCCGAGCGTCCTGGCGGATCTCGCCCCCGGGGCCGAGAAGGTCGAAGTCGGAGCTCGGGCGGTTCCCGAGCACCGGCACGCTCCGGCTCACGTCGCCGACCGCGAGATCGATCCAGCCGTCGATCCGGGACGCAGGAGGCACGATGCCGTCGTCTGCCTCGTGCACGGGACGCACCTGCAGCTGGAGAGTGCGCGGACCCACGAGGTCGAGACGAAGGGGTGTTTCCGGGGTCGCGAGCCACCAACTGCCGCTGGTGGTCTGGGCCCGGGTCAGGAGCCGTACCGAGCCCGCCGCGGCACGCACGAGGTCGTTGCGCACGGTCGAGCGGCGTGGCCCGGGTGCTTGGAAGCCGTACCAGTCCCTCAGGGCGTCCGGCTCGAAGGCGTCGAGGCGGGTGCGCACGAGCTGCGCCTGTTCGAGCGCCGCCTCGAGCTGCGGGGTGTGAGCCAGCTGCTCCGGTGGCGGTGTGACGCCGGCGACCAGGCTGCCGTAGGCCTGCCACTGTTCCCTCTCGGCCTCGGGCAGCGGCTGCACGAGCTCGTCGAACAGCTGCCACCACCCCTCCGTCGCGGCCGCGAGGAGCAGCCGAGGGGAACGTTGGGCTGGGGGGAGGAGCAGCGCCAGGTCGAGGGCAGCTGTGTCCTGACCCGCGTCGAGCAGACTGTCCACTGCTTCGGCGAGCGCGTCGGTGGTGGGTCGTGTGAGCAGTCGAAACGCCGCCACCCGCAGAGCTCCGAGCGTGTCGCCCGATGCGCGATGGTGCTCCGCGAGGAGCGCCTGGGCACGGCGCCGGACGGGCTCGCCGCCGTGCGCGAGGGCCCCGTACAGCGTGCGCTCGGCGAGGAAACCCTCGTCCAGCGCAAGAAGCGCGCGGACGCGAGCTTCGAGCTCTTCAGGCCCCAGCGCGCGCTCACGCTCCCGGTCGGCGAGCCACCGGAGCGTCTGCCGTGCGGAGCTGCTCGGAGGTGCCTCGAGCGCAGACGGCGCCGGTGGAAACGGGCTCGGCCGGGGTCGCACGACGGCGGTGGCCAGGTCCTGGGCACGACGCTCGAGGGTGCGCAGGACGGGGAGGTAGTGGTTGGCGAGCTCGTGGTGCCACCAAGCGGCGGCGGTCGACGTGTCGGGGTCTCGCAGCGTGGCGAGCTGCGCGGCGAGGGTTCCGCCGCGACGTAGCTGGTGAATCAGTGTCCGAAGCTCCGCCTCGCCGAGGCGGAAGGTCGGTCGCGTCTCCACCTGCAGCGCCACGTCCAGGCCGATCCCGAGCTCGGGGCCTTCGAGCGCAACCTCGGTCGCCCCGGCGGGCAGCACCAGCTCGCCGACGCCCGCGCTCACGAGATGCGCCGCAGCGAGCGTGGCTCCGAAGGGTGGCGCCGTCGTCGCGGCGGCGGTGAGGGAGACGTGTCGGCTGCTCGCCAGGAGCGCCGCCTCGGCCAGAGAGGAGGCCTGGGCTGCGAGCGGTTGCGGGAACACCAGCAGCTGGTGGGTGACCGTGTCTTCGCCGACCGAGCCGATGAGACGCACGGTTGTCCCTCGCTCGTCGCGGGCGCGCCCGGCGACACGCAGACGCCGCGAGCCGGGTCCGGGCTCGAGGAGGTAGCGTCGCGCCCCCGTCGAAGAGTCGACCCGGTGAAACGCCATGAGGGGGAGGCGGCGCAGGCCCTCCTGGAGGGCGTCGGCGCGGAGATGGACGTCGCCGGACCGTCGCGTGTCGCGCGCAGCGACACGGCCCCACTCGATGTTCTCGAGTCTCTCCGTCGGCACGAGAGTGCGAAAGGTCGTGTAGCCCGACGTGATCTGACGCCCGCGCCGCGCGACGTCGCGAGGATGCCCAGACCGCTCCTGCAGAGAGCGCGCGAGTCCGATGCCCGCGACGCCGGCGCCCCGGACGGCGTTGTTGCGCAGGAGCGTCACTGCGGCCGCGTCGAGGTCGCCCCACGTGAGCTCCTGCACCGCGCCGGCGATCGCCTCGACGGAACGGGGAGCCGGTGCGGTGGCAAGCGGCAGAGGCGGCGCGTCCGCCGGCGAGATCTCGATCCGCTCCGCGATCAGCCACACGGCCGCCGTCGTCTCGAGATCGAGGGTCTGTTCTCCCGCCGCGAGACGTACGTGGATCTGGCGCTCGGTCCCGACGAGGGGTCCGAGCGGCCCACCGGCGGGAGTGTCGGGCCGGCGGGTCACCGCTTCGGGGTCGGGGCGCGCGGTCAGATGTGTCAGCGTCTCGGCGTCTCCCCGGCGCACGACGACGGTGGCGGTGCCGGCTCTGTTCGAAGCGAGCCGGCCGAGGTCGAGGCGCGCACGGAGGCGCAGCACCCCGGGCCCTTCGACCCGGAGCCGCCAGGGCCGCTCGGGGGCGAGCCGCGCGAGCGGTATCTGCTCCTGCCCGGGTGCGCCGAGGATCAGTGTCTCGGTGAGCGGTGGATCGATGGGCTGGGGCCGCGCCTCGGCTTGCGCGGCGAGCTCCTCCAGGAAGACGCCCAGGCGCAGGTCGCGCCCTGGATGCTGGTTGCGCAGGAGGAGGTACCGCGCCGTAGACCCGGGGGCCGCGCGCCAGACGAGAGGGCCGGCCGTGACGTCGGTCCACTGGCTCTCCACGAACAGCTGCGCGTCGCGCGACTCGAAGACCGTGAGCTGACGCGGCAGGAAGTCGCTCGTCTGGGGCACCACGCGCACGGCGCCTGCCCCACCGAGCGGGATGAGCAGATCGTCTCCCTGGGCCAGCACCGGCCGTTCGCCGGTCTCCGTCGCGGTCGCTGGAGCGGGCGCGCCGCCGCGCAGCTGCTGCAGTGCGCCTGGGGGAGGGACCTTCCACTGCGCGCGCAGAACTGGCCCGCTGTTCGACGCGGTCAGCAGCAGCAACAGAGCGAGCACCGTCACAGCACCGCCTCCCGGATACAGGCGGCCAGCGCGTCGATGCCCTCTCCTCTGGCGAGATCGCGCCGCAGGTCACGGCTCAGCTCCACGTGGACAAAAGACCCCTGCGGAAGCTGCTGCCCCTGCAGATTGGTCTGGGCGCCGAGCTCGGGGACATCAGGGAACACGCCCACTTGGAGATCGAGGTCGCGTCGGAGGCAGCGTGCGAGCACTTGGACTGCCCGACCCGGCGTGTCGTGTCCGGACGAGAGGATGACGTCGCTGTTGCGCCCGGCCTCGGTCCGCCGCTTGTCCTGTGCAAACCCGTGAATCTGCAGAACGGTGGGCTCTTTGCCCCGCAGGTGCCGCGCGAAGCCGAGCGTCGCTTCTTGAAAGAGCGAGCCACCGTCGCGGGCGAGATCGATCTCAGCCCTCGAGGTCGTGCTGAGGGCAAGAGCTCGCGGCTCGAGCTCGCGGGCCAGGCGGAAGGTGATCTCGCCCGTCTGCAGGTCGTCTCCGGCGGCGTGCGGGGCCTGAAGGAAGAGTGCCGCGCCGCGGGCGCGGAGGGCGTAGAACCCCTGCCCGCCGCCGCCAGCTTCCTGCTGCAGCACCCGGTAGCCCTCGGCAGCGACCACCGCGAGGCCTTCGAGGCCCGGTTCGCTCTCGGCGTCGAGGAGCTGGCGGAAGACCTCCCCGAACTGAGCGCGCTGCGCCTCCGAGACGGAGGACGCGGTACGCTGGAGGCTCTCGGCGTAGAGCGACTCCAGGCTCGGTTGCACCGCGAGCGCCATGAGGGCGAGAGGGAGGGCCACGGCGATCATCCTCGTCGCTCACGAAAGGTCGCGCTGCGTTGCGGGCCTGCGGGGACCATGTGTGTGACGGTCATGTACGCGGGGTCGGTGCACCTGACGCTGTAGCGCAGCGTCGCAGGGCCGGCCGGCACGTCGTCACCCACGGCGAAGGCGAGTGCCTCGGACCGCTGCAGATCGAGTTCGTCCGTGCCCAACGCCGCGACGGTGTCGGCCGAACCCTGAGCCTGGGACCACGTCCGACGCGGAAAGGTGTGCGCGGACGCGAGGCTGCGTCGCGCCTCCGGAGCCACGAGGACGCCGTCGAGACGGCAGGCTGCAGGGTCGCTTCGGCTGAAGATGCGTGCGCTCACGACGCTCGATACACCGTCGTGCTCCCAGGTCACGTCGAACTGGCGCGGCGCCCGGAAGGTGAGTCGGCGGACGTGGCCTCCCTCTGCCGCCTCGACGCTGCCGAGGAAGAAGGCACCGTCCCCCCGAACCTCGATCTCGTGCGAGCCCGCTGCCAGAGCCGGTAGCGACAGCTCACCTTGACGCCCGGCCCACTCCTCGTCGAGGACCCGGACGCCGTCGACGAGCACCTCGAGGCGGAACGGGTCGGAGCCGGCGCGGCGGTAGAGGAGGCGTGGTGCGACGCGTCGGCTGCCAGGGTCACCGGCGAGACGGAGTCGGACGGGCTGACTCGGTGACATCCGAACGTAGCTCCGCACTCCAGAGGTGGCAGGACCGCTCCGAGGCAGAAGGATCTGGCGGCCGCCGGTGCTTGCGGCGGGGCGCAGGTCTGCGACCCGGCGTCCGTCGATCGAGGTGCCCGCGGTTGCGGCGGGGCCGCGCCGCTGGAGCCGGAGCAGGCTCGACTGGAGCTCCTGGTCCGGTGCCGGCAGCAGGACGAACCAGTCTCTGGCCTCCGGCCCACGCCCCGAGCCACGCGTCACCTGCCGCGTCGCGGGCCGGTTGTAGACGGCGACGAAGGTGTTGGGCCCACAGGAAACGTCGAGCGACGCCGCGGCGCGTGGGGGGTGCGCGAAGCGGCGGCTGGCCTCGCTGGCGCGCTGCGTCGTCTCCCGGCTCTGCAGCCAGTCGAGGTCCGAGAGAGTGGTCGATTCGGTCCAGGCGGCCGACGCGAGCTCGCGCCCGTCGACGTCGTTCCAACGGAGCTGCGCCTCAAGGTCGCCCGCGGACGCTCCCCCTCGCCGCACGTCCACCCGCAGTGGAGTCGGCAGGGCGCCGTGGACCAGCGCGTAGCGCACGGGCTGTTCGCAGGAGTAGACCCGCAGCCTCTCCGGGCGCTCTGCGCCCTCCAGAGTGGCGCGAAGCCGCACGGGGCGTCGCGCGCGTACGCGGGTTCCGGGGCTCGGGACGACATCGAGGTTGTTGCCGACAGCCGTCCAGTCGGGGGCCGGCCCGGCGACGAGCTCGAAGTCGCCCGGAGCCAGTGGCTCGTCCGAGAGCGGGCTCAGACGCAGCTGGGCTCCAAATGGCTGCAGTTCCAGCACGACACCTTCGGGCACCGCGGCACTGTCTGCGTCTCGTGTCTGCGCGCGCTCGGGGCGGCCGGGCTGATCGAGCTGTACCAGAACGAGGCGCGCGAAGTCGGTGCCTTCGACCCCGATGGGGGCGACCGGCGTCCAGCGCCACGACATCAGCTGCTCCCGCTCGGAGCGCGTCAACAGCTCCGGAGGGTAGACGTTGCCGACGGCACGCTGCTCCTGCT
This sequence comes from Candidatus Multivoraceae bacterium, assembly GCA_965223385.1. Classification (GTDB taxonomy): domain Bacteria; phylum Acidobacteriota; class Thermoanaerobaculia; order Multivoradales; family Multivoraceae; genus JBCCLJ01. The sequence continues at coordinate 1,260,709 of CBDCWR010000006.1, forward strand.
GCTCGCGCGACAGGCGCGGCCAGATCACTGCGCGCCGATGGGGCGGCACCGACTCACGGTAGTAGAGCCGCACGGCGACCGCCTCGATGTCTTCGTCCATCTCGGCAGAGCGCAGCGTCAGGCGCACGGGCCGGCCCGATTCCGACGCCGGCAGTAGTGCCGTTCGGCCATCGAGTGGCACGTGGTCCGCCAGGGGGCCTCCGCCGAGCGGAGTCACCGCGTAGCGCGCGGTGCCGTCATCGCCCACGTAGGGGGTCGGTCGCGAGCGGAAGTGATGCTCCCGAGGCGCTGCGCCGTCGTCGCTCTCGAGGATCAGAGCGTACGTCCACGACGCGGCCGTGTCGGTGCCGCCTCCACGGCGGAGGAAGCCGGTGGTCAGGAGTCGCAGCTCGGCCGCACGTGGCGGAATCTCGAACGTGAGAGGGGAGTCGGCGCCGAGCACGAATGCCTGGCTGCGCCGGCCGTCGAGGCGGGCGTCCTGACCGGGGCGCAGAAGATCCCAGCCTCCCGCCGCGGTCGCGCCCCAGACGAGCGCGACGAGGGCCGCCGCGCCGAGAACGGCTCGCCAGCTCAGCCGGCGGATGCGGAGCGCTCCGAGGCTCAACGGGCACCCCCCAGGAGGAGAATGGGGTGACGCGTCGAGAGCGCCGCGCGGAGGTCGGCCGCCTGCTCGATCGGCTGCACCTCTCCGCCGGTGGCCTGCAGGTTGATCGCGAGTCGGGGCTGCGCGCCGCCTGGCACCGCTTGTGACAGAACGAGGTACTCCTGCCCGCTGCTCAGGTCTGCGACGCGATCGATGTCTGCCCAGCTCCACTCCGAGCGGATGCGCTCCAGTGCGACGACGTCGGCCGAAGCGAGAAAGGTGCGCACGAGGTGAAGCAGCTCCTGCAGACGCGGCAGCGCTCCCAGCTCCGTGCCGAGCCCTTCCGACAACACCTCCTGGAGGTCGGCGGTGCGCGCCTCCAGGCCCAGCACCTCGACCGCGGTCGTCTGCAGCCGCGTCTCGGAGGGCTGGCGGAACTGCTCGCGCACGTCCACCGAGAGCCAGAGTGCCGCGAGCTGCTTGTTGCGCGTCTGCTCCAGATACCTCGCCTGTGCCAGGTTCGCCACCTCGTACCCCGCGGTCGCGGGCGCACCGTCGACAAACGCGACGCGGCGGCCGTCGCGCCGGAGCTGGTCGATGAGCCGTGTGGCGGTCGGGCCGAGGCTCGCAGCCGAGCCGATGGCGCCGGAGAAGGCCACCATCGCGTCGATCTCCCACGCCTCTTCGCGCGCGAACGCGCGCAGCACCACGGCCAGCTGGTGCGCGTCGCCGGCTTCGCGCATGAGGGTCTGCTGCACCAGGTTGAAGGCCGAGCGCTGATTGAGGGTGTGCACGAGGTCCGCCTCGCCGCCGCGGTTCGCGTAGGGGTGTGCGCCGCCGATCAAAAGGGCCTCGGCGTTGGTGCGCTCGAAGAGGTCGAGACCAATCTCGAACGTGTTGCGCTCGAAGAGGGGCCGAGGCACCTCGATCAGAAAGGGGCTCCTGGATCCGAGGCGGAGGACATAGGTGCCCCAGTGCCTGGGCGCTTCGCCTCCCTCCTGGAGGACGAGGTACTCGTTGCCCGTGGCGCGGTGGCGATACCAGATGACCTCGTAGCCGATGAGTGCGGCGGACCGTCGGACCTGCGACAGGACCGAGGCAGCGTCCTCACCGAGGGCCCTGGCACGGGACGCGGGCCGCACTTCGCGCAGCAGCGGCGTCAGCACCTCTTCGTCGAGGAAGAGGAGCTCTTCGAGAGTCGGGGGCACGTAAGCGTCGCTCCCGCGCGGCGCGATCCGCTCGCGACCGCCCCGCAGAAAACCCTGCAGGTACCCCTCGATGTCGAGGTCGTAGTCGGTTGCCGTGCGTGCGGGCTGCTCCCGGGCGCGGAGGAGCGCACGGGCGCCTTGGTCGTCGAGGAACAGCTCGGCAAAGCCGGCCCCAGCGCTCTCTCGAGGGATGTTGCGCTGTGCCGTGTCGCCGAAGATCACGGGGTACTCGCCCAGGCTCGTCTCGAGGAAGCGCAGGTCGAGAGTCTCGGGCATGCGGCCGCGTACCTGGAGCCGGGTCGGAGCTTCATCGTCGGTGCTCCGCGAGCGGTCGCGCCCGCGAATCTGCAGCACGTCACCCTGCGCGAGCACACGATGCAGCTCGAGGAATGGGGTACCGCTGCGCCCCAGCACGTCGGCGGCGCCGTCCGAGGTGGCGGTCTGCGCGGCTCCGGAGCTCAAGATGCCGCGTGCCTCGAGGCGCTCGAGCAGGCGTAGCGCGACCGGCAGGGCGGGCCACTCCTCGACGCTGCGTGGCGTCTGCAGCAGCATGCCTTTGCTGGAGCCCCTACGGAGCAAGGTGAACCCCCATCCGCGCGGCGGCTCCTCTTCGCGCAGGAGCAGGAACTTGCCCTCGATCTCTTCCACCCGCAGATCGAGCGCGGCGGCCTGAGACAGCAGGGCGGGGCGCAGCTCCTCCTCGCCGGACACGGCGTACCGGTCGAGCAGCTCCCCCGCGCGTCGTAGCCCTCGGAGCTCGAGCGGCGTGGGGCGCCGATACGACCCCTGGAAGCGCCCGCGGTAGCTCTGGACGCGGAGCTCCTCGACGATCTCGGCCAGACTCTCCTGCCGCTTCACCACCTCGCGGGAGGCCCCGGCCTGCTCCGCGTCCGTGCCCGCCAGGGGCACCGCGACGAGGCTGAGCGCGAAGCCGACGACCAGCGCGGCGGCGGCGGAGACGAGGGTGGTCTGCACCGTGAACCTCGTCATTCGGAGCCCGATCCGCTTCTCGTGCATCTTGACGGCGAGAAGGGACGGCAGCAGGTAGCCGAACCCGTACGCGTCCGAGACCTTCACCTCGGTGGCGGAGAGCGCAAACGCCAGGCCAAACTTGTAGAGATAGGAGAGCGTGAAAAACAGCACGACCTTGCTGGCCCGCTCGATGGTGCGGCGCTGGAAGAACGGCGTCTGCAGAACGAGCGCACCGGCAGCCAGCACGACCCAGGCCTCGACGACCGACGCGACCAGCTTGGTGGGCTGGTACCACTGCAGCGCAAGCAGGGCCGGAATCAGGATGCCGCTGTACTCCCAGCCGTACAGGAGGTTGAGGCGCGAGGCGATGAAGGCCGTCGTCACCAGCACGATGTAGGCCTTCGGGCTCGCGAGAATCGACGAGGCCGTGTCTTCGTAGGCGTATTCGAGGCCGCCGAGACCGAAGTTGGTCCACTCCATGAGGCCGAAGCGGACGATTGCGAACGTGAGACCCGTCGTCACGACCAGCTGCGCCAGCCCGGTGGCGAGGCCCGGCTTCCAGAACTGGTTGGCGAGCAGCGCGACGATGATCAGGCCGAAGCTGTGCAGCTCGCTCTGGAAGTCGAAGACGGCTCCGGTCCGCTCCTGGAGCCACACTGCAAACGGCGGTAGCAGATAGCCGTCGAGAATCAACCGTACCGCCACGCTGACCAGGATGAAGGCGAAGAAGCGGTCGCGACCGAACAGCGAAGACCACCCCGCGGGCAGACGCAGGCGCTCCGACGTGGAGTACACGATGACGTACGTCAGGACGGCCTCGACCACGATGACCACGGCCGACCACGGCTTGGAGATGAGTAGTGGGACGAGGTAGCCAGGCACGACGAGCCCGATGAAGACCCAGCCCAGGCGGAGGTTGAAGAACGCCAGCACGAGCACACCGATCCAGACGGTCGTGATGACGGGCGAGCCGAGTCCGCCTGCGGGAAAGACCTCGAGAGGCAGCCAAGAGCTCATGACGCGTCCTCACGCCGCCTCGCAGAGGCGGGTGACGCGGTCGACCAGGTCGCGGGCTCGGATGGGCTTGTAGAGCGTGTCGGCCACGTGCAGCGCATCGAGCGTCTCTTCCAGCCGTGGGCTGCGTTTGGCCGTGAGGGCGAGGGCGGGCACCGGTGCGTGCTGGCTCGCGTTCCACCTCAAGACCTCCAGCCCGTCCTCGTCCGGCTGCACGATGTCGACGAGCAGGGCCGACGGCACGATCAGCTCGAGCAGCTTCGCCGCGTCGGACGAGGTCGCCGACGTCCGTACCTCGAAGCCTGCGTCGCGGAGCGAGAGGCTCAGGAGCAGACGCCAGGTGGCATCGTCGTCGACGATGAGGACGCTGTGGTCTCGTGGGTTCATGGTCTAGAGGTGATGGAGTCGCTCGAGGCTCATGCGCAGCTCGGTCCCTTCGCCGACCTGGCTGGTACCGGAGAGCTGTGCGCCCCAGGGCGTGACGATCTCTGCGAGGTGCGCGAGGGCGCGGTGTGTGCTGCGCTCGAGCGTCGTGTCTCCGGCGAGGATCGCGTCGAGTGTGCGCTGCGGCGTGCCGTACCCCTCGGTCTCCATGGAGACCTGGGTGATCGCCTCGTGGTCCTGGAGCCGGATCGTCACGTCGGTGTCGTCGCGCGCGTCCTCGAGCAGGTAGTCGAGCATGGTGTGGATGCCGCGCTCGAAGGCGAGGGGTGAGGCGAGCACGTGGCTTCTGCGCGCCGGTGCTTCGAACTCGAGGCGCACGTTGCGCTCGGCCGCCGCCGGCTTCTTCTGGAGCACCGCGCGCTCCAGGTGGGGCAACGCGTCGATCGGGTAGTGCGCCTCCCGGAGGGTCCGCAGATCGATGTCGAGATAGCCCTCGCACTCCTGGAGCACGCGCTGCATCTGCTGGGTCTTGAGCGAAGCGACCGCGAGCATCTCGTCGGTGTAGGTCTCGCCGAGCACCTTGTCGTCGAGGAGCTGCAGCGCGAAGTCGACCGCCGACAGGTCGTTGCGAATGCGCACTCCGAGGCGCTCGGAGAGGCTGCTCTGCACCTTCGCGAGTGCCTCCTGCGCCGTGGTGTCCTGCAGCTCGAGCGCCAGTCCGATGATGCCGCCGGCGCCTTCGTGCTCCAGCGGGCTGATGCTGCTCGGACGAATGGGGCTGAGGATCATGTTGAAGCGGAGGTCGCCCGTCTCGACCGCATGGGTGACCGACTCGCCGCCGAGGAGCGCCCTGCGGATGAGGGCGCGCACCTCGTCCGGGGGCTTGTCGGTGAGGCGGCCGATCAGCTGCGCGGAGTTGAGGTCGCCGGCCGCGATGTCGCGCAGGCGCAGCACCTCGGCCATGCGGTCCGTCATGTCGATCGGCCGCCCGAAGAGGTCGTACAGCACGATCGCGCTGCCGAGGCCCTGCAGGAGGCTCTCCATGCGCGCCAGGCGACGCTCGAGGAGGATCGACAGCCAGTGGAGCGAGCGGAAGGTCTCGTCCTGGCGCTCCCAGAGCGACCTGCCGCGACCCGTCTGCACCGAGCCGACCGAGCGCTGCATGCGGTTGCGGTGGTGGAGGATCTCCCCGAGCTGGTCCGCGAAGTTGTGGAGCAGGAGGTCGAAGTCCTGGGTCTCGGTGGTCTCGCGATAGGCACCAAACGCCCAGAAGCCGAGCACGTCACCGCCGAAGACGAGCGGCACGAGGTACTGCACCTCGTCGTCCGCAGGGTCGCGGAGGTACGCACGATCGAGTCGGTACGGCCCCTTGCGCCGGATCGCGGTGGAGTAGGGCGTGCGCAGGTAGTCGCGACGCCGCTCGTGGATGTCGCTCACGGCGCAGCCCACGGCGTGGATCTCGCGCACCCGATGGTCGCCCGGCACGATCTCGAGGAAGATCAGCCGCCGCAGGTCGAACGTCTGGTCGACGAGATCGGCCAGGTGAGGCCAGGGATCGTCGCTGAGGTAGAAGCTCGACGGCCACACGCGGTCCTGGAGGCGGCCCATGGAGTCGCGCAGCAGCGAGCGCGCCGACTCCTGAGTGCTCGCGAGCCGTTGCCGCGCCGCGCCGGCGGCCACGAGGGCCCCGACCACCGCGGTCTCGGAGCCGGGAACGACCCAGCCGGTGGTGACGTGGAGGAGAAGCTGCAGGCCGACGGCGGCGGCCGCGACCGTCAGTGCCAGCCAGGCCAGGAGTCGCAGGTGGATGCGGAGCGCCAGCGCGCCGATCCCCACGGCAGCCGCGGCGAGGAGCAGCAGGTCGACCCAGCGGGGGAGTCTCGAGCGGTGCCGGCCGGCAAGCACCGTGTCGAGAGCGTTGCCCTGGATCTCGAGCAGGGTCATACGCTCGCCGCGGCCGGTCGCCGGGTTGGTCTCGCCGAGGCCGGGCGTGCTCGGATCCAGCAGCACATGACGGTCGCGCGCGAGGTCGGCCACGAGGTCTCCGCGCGCCGCTCTCTCCACCGACACGAGAGGCAGCGAGCCGGGGCGGCCGCGGAAGACGATGCCGTAGCGGGCGTCTCCGCCTTTGGCCTCGCCCTCGAGGTGCGCCCGCGCGAGGGTCGGCAGCCGCCGGGTGTCGATCTCCAGCGACCTCGCCTGCGTGGCGCCGTCGCGGTCGCCGGAGAGCGCGGGTCCGACGCTCCAGGCTGTGGTGCTGGCAAAGCGAGTGGACGCCCCCGGGGCGAGAAGGCGCTCAGGCCGGACGGCGTCGAGCCGAGGACGCAGCCCCACGACGAGATCGGGGAACACCTCCCGGAGGCGGGCTTCCGTCTCGGAGGCCCAGGCCTCGGGCCACGAGGAGAGGCGCAGGTGAGCGGCTCCCAGATCGCGGAGGTGCGTCGCCGCCGCGACCACCTCGTCGGCCGTCGCATGGCCCTCTCGGAGCTCCGGGACCAGGAGCACCTGGGGACGCGCGCGGAGAAGGGCTGCTCTCATTTGGGTGGCCATCGCGTCGAGTGGGCGCATCAGGGGCGCCAAGCCCCCGAGGAGGGCAACCACCCACACCGAAGCTGCGATCAGAAGCGCTCCGGCGGCGGTCGTTGTGGTGCGTCTCCCGTCTCGGGATTTGGGCAGGAAATTGGGAGGCACGGACGTGGTTCCCCAGGCACGGAAATGTGCGCAGAGATTCCTGTAAATATAGCAAAATCAAGGTCTTGCCTTATATGCAAGAACCCCTGGAATCCCTGGGACTGCGGTGCTTCGGCTACGGCACGGTTGCGCGGATCGCGCGGATGTCGCTCTGCGAGCCGAACTCCCCCTGCGGGTTGAAGTACTGCTGTGTCTGGCCCGTCACCCGATCGGTGAGCTCGAGGGTGAACTCGACGTTCGACAGCGAGCCGTAGAACAGCCAGAAGTGGCCGTTGATCGCCCGCCCGTCAAGCACCTTCGCCACCACCTCGAGGTTGTCCTCGTCGAAGAACCAGAAGGCGCCGGTATCGGAGGTGAGGGCGCGCGCCTGTCCTTGCCCCGCACCGCCAGAGAAGTCGCGCCAGCGGACGGTCAGCTCGAAGCGCCCCTCGCCCAGGCGGAGGGTCTCAGAGCGCCGAGGGCGGTGCGACTCGGGCCGGGGCTCGGCCAGCGGGCCGGAGACCACGGTGCCTTCGAAGGCCGTCGTGTCTCCGCGCGAGGCGAGGCTGCCGAGAGGGTTGACGTAGCGGCGCACGTCGCCTGTCCAGAGATCGGACACGGAGAGCTCGAAGGAGGTGTCCGAGAGCGAAGCGAAAAACACCCAATCGTGCCCGTTCACGCCGGTGGCGTCGAGAACCTTGACGATCACCTCGAGGTTGGCGTCGTCGAAGAACCAGAAGGCGCCGGTGTCGTCGCTCAGCTCCACTGCGCGCCCTCGCCCCGTGGTGCCGGAGAAGTCGGAGAAGCCGATCTGGACGCGGTAGCGGTCGCGGATGCAGAGGGTCAGCACATCGGGCACACAGTCCAACCTCTGGGCCGAGCGCACGAGATCCAAGTCGACTACGTGGGTGCCGGTTGGGCCCTCCGCCCGCAGGAAGTCCACCGTGTTGGGCGTCGTGAGATCGAGGCGGTCGGAGTTGTTCTGCTCCTTCCAGGACGCGAACGCCACGTCGTCCACCTGGAGGAGCCCGAGGCCGCCGCGAGCGGGTGGGTCGTGCTCGATGAACAGACGGATCGCGCGAGCGTTGTCGGTCTCCCCGGGCAGATCCGGGTCGTCCGGCGGGATCGTGAGATCGGCGGCGTGCGCGGCCCAGCCGTAGGTGCCGCCAGGAAGGCTCAGCGCGATCTCTTCGCCGAAGGCCAGGGGGCCGGCGGACGCACGGTACTCGGTGCGGAGCTGCATCGCGCCGGCGTTGTCTCCACGAATGCTCGCCAGCAGCGTGACGTCTTTGATGGGCTCGTCGGTGGGGTCGCCTTCCACGCGGACGCGGTTGCGCAGCGCCACCTTGGACGTACTGCGGTTGGAGCTGTCGCGCGTCGAACAGAGCGCTGCGGCGCCGCGCGCCTGGTCCATGCACGCAAAACCAGAGCCCGCGGAGACGTCCCAACGTGCCGCCTCGAGCTCGAGATCGTCCACGTCGTAGTCTTCGACGTCGCCGAAGAGGAGCAGGTCCCGGCCGGCGCGCAAGCGCGTCACGGCAGGCGCAGCGCGCACCGAGCGGACACTCTCGCCCGACCGCAGGACGGTGCGCAGATCGAGTACACCCCAGCCACGCTCGTCGACATGGACGCGGCGGCGCACGGTGCGCCGGACGGTGGCAGCCTCCTGGCCCGGAAGGAGGACCGCGCCGGTGCCGTTGCGCGAGAGGACCGTTGCAGCTCGGTCGTCGGACACGGACGCCACCCTTCGCATCAGGTGGTCAGCCAGTCGGCCGCCGATGGGCCGCGGGCGGAAGTCCTCGAGGTATACGGGCACCGCCTGGGCGCGTCGCAGCTGCGACCCGCGGAGGTCCGTGCGCACCATGAGGCCGAGCATGGTCTCGAGTCGCGCCTGGTCGAAGGCGAAGTTGCCGAGACAGTGGGCCGCCAGGATGCCCTGGTGCCAGCCGAATCCCTGTGCGGTGTGGGAGTGATGCGCGATGATGATGGCTGCTCCGGCGCCGGCGACGTCGTCCATGCGGCGGAGCAGGAAGTCGGACGGCTGCAGCACATACTCGCTGCCCTGGTGCAGCTGCGCGATCGGGTGCCGGCCGCGCGTCCGCGCGGCCACGATCGACAGGCGCGTCGCATCGGCGTTGGTCAGGTCGGCGGCACCACCTTTGGTCACGCCGCCGACGGTCTCCGCGACGTAGGTGATCTCGTGCTGCCGCCCCGAGATCGAGTTCATGGACAAGAAGGAATAGGGCTGGCCGCCGAGGTCGACCTCGAACGGCGCAAAGGCCGTCTCCGGATCGAGCCCCGCGCCGCTGAACGGCAGGCCCACCGTGGCAAGCGCGTCCAGCGTGTCGGCGAGCCCCGCCTCGAGGTAGTCGTACACGTGGTTGTTGCCCAGGGAGACGTAGTCGACGCCGGCCCACTGCAGCGCCGGGAGCGAGCCTGGGAGCGTGAAGAACGAAAAGTCTTTCGTCGGATGAGGCGTGCTGGGGTCGTTGGTGACCGGCGACTCGAGGTTGAGGATCGTGTAGTCGGGCTCTTCGAGGAGCGGCTTCACGAAGCGCAGCGCGTCGCGGGTGCCCGGCTCCGGGTCTGACGTGCGAATCAGCGCCCCCGGAGGGTCGGCGGGCAGCATGTCGGTGGGCGTCTGGTCGGACGGGTCGAGGAACCGGCGTCCGAACGCCGTGTCGCCGCCGAAGGCGAAGCGTGTCGTCTGCGGGTCGGAGAGGCTGAGGAGGATGGGCTCGAGCTGCACCTCGGCCGTGTCGAGGCCGCGGAAGAGATGGACCGGACGCTGCTCGAGCCGGCGCCCCGCGTGTCGCACCCGGAGAAGCACGTTGGCGCGGGGGAGCGCCTCGAACGAGAACGTTCCGTCGAAGCGGGTCTGCACCTGTGCGGCGCCGACCTCGACGACGGCGCCCTCCAGGGGTTGGCCCTCTTCGTCCCAGACCACCCCGTGGAGGCGGATCGTCGACTCCAGGAATCTCGCGCGTGCGGCCGGCTCGCCCGGCGGCAGGACGTCGGTCTCCTGCCCGTCGAGAACGGGTGGGCCGGCCGACCCGCCCTCGGGCTGGGCGAGCGCCGCCGTCAGGGGGACCAGGAGCAGCGACGCTGCGCCGAGGAGGACGCGGGGCCGGGACAGCGCGCGCGGTACGACGTGGGCCAAAAGACTGAAAACAAATGACTTCACCGTGCGAGTGTGGCAAACCGCGGCGGCTCCGGGCAAGCCGCAGCTCGATGCGCCCGCGCACGGGAGTCGCCCCGCGTCATCGCCGCAATAGAGTGGGGCCGTGAGCGGCCCCGGAGCAGCGGATCGGCACGAGTGGCTCCTGCTGGCCTGTGGCGGCTTGGCCGCGGTGTGCTGGGCACTGGGGTCGGTCGCCCTGCGCGGCGGCCCGCTGGGCGTGGTCCACCCGTCGTCCGACCCGGCGGCTTTCGGAGCCTGGGCAGGCAGCCCGGCAGTGCGTCTGGCCACTCTGCTCGACGTGCTGAGCCGCGGGCTGCAGATCCCTTTCGCCTTCGGCGTTTTTCTGGCCCTGCGCGCGGGTGCTGCGGCCAGGGCGGCGCTCACGGCGGCCCTCTTGCTGACCTTCGGCCATCTCGCTGCTGCGGCGACGGCCGGGGTTCCCCTGTTCGTCTACCCGCGCGTCGCCGATCTCATCGCCGAAGGTCGCGTCGAGGCGGTCGACATCGTCGCGGTCATGCCGATGGCGGCGGTCGTCGCGAGGATCCTCCCGGTGGTCATCGGATCGCTGCTTCTGGGCTGGGTGGTCTGGCAGCAGCGTGAGCTGCCGCGCGCGTCGGGCTGGATGGTCGCGGGTGGCAGCATGCTCTCGTTGGTGCAGGCGCAGATCTCCCGCAGCTCGCTCTGGATCCCGCTCCTTTTCGCCGTCTGGGCGAGTGGTGCCGTCTGGATGACCCTGCGCGCCGCGGCGCGACCGGGACCATCGTCTCCCGAAGCGTCAGGAGACGATGGAGAGGGCGCCACCGTCGATGCGGATGTTCTGCCCGTGGATGGCGTCGGCGCGGGGCGACGCGAGGAATAGCACCAGGTCGGCGACCTCCTCTCGCGTGGCGATGCGGCCGATCGTGGTGTCGGCGGCGACGTGGGGCTCGATCTCGGCCCATGTGTCGCCCCACCCCTTCCTGCGGCCGACGCGCAGGTAGTGCTCTTCCACCTCGGGCGTGCGGATCAGACCCGGAGAGACCAGGTTCACCCGCACTCCCGACCCTTTGACCTCGGCCGCGAGGCTCACCGTCATCGTGGCGAGCGCCCCTTTTGCGGCGTAGTACTGCGGCATGCGCGCGCGGGGCTTGGTGGAACCGACCGTGCCGAGGTTCACGATGCGCCCCCAGCCTCTGGCCCTCATGCCGGGCAGCAGGGCCACGATCAGGCGTTGCGCCGAGAGCACGTTCGTCTGGTAGGCGTCGAGCCAGCCGCTCGCGCCGCGGTCGTCCCAGCTGCCCCGCGCCGCCGCGCCGAAGTTGTTGACCAGAATGTCGACGCTTTGCGGCTCGCACTGGGAGGCGACCTGCGCGGCACCCTCGTCGGAGAGGAGGTCGCCCCAGACGGCCGCTCCCGTTCCGAGCTCCGCCACGGCGGCTCGTGCGACCCCTTCGTCGGGGCCGTGCACGTAGACGTGACAGCCCTCGGCAGCGAAGCGGCGCGCGATCACGTGGCCGGTGCCGCGGTGGCTGCCGCTCACGAGCGCCGTCTTCCCGGTGAGCTCCAGGTCCATCGGTCGACTCCGTTCGATCAGAGGAAGTGCTGCTCGAGAAAGCGCGCGACGCCATCGTTCTCGCAGGAGTGCTCGGTGCGCCACTCGGCGACCTCGTGCACCTCCGGTGTGGCGTTCTGCATCGCCACTCCCATCGCTCCGATGCCGAACATGGGGAGATCGTTCAGCCAGTCGCCGAACACCATGCAGTCTTCGGCTGCGATGCCGGCACCGGCTGCCACCTGGAGCACGCCGGTCCCCTTGTCGACACCTGCCGGTTGGAAGGTGATCCGGCGCATGCCCAGGTACTGCGAGAAGAACTCGGCGATGCGCAGCTCCGGGTGGTGCTCGAGGACCTCGTCGACCATGGCGCGCATCGGCTGCTCGTCGCCGTAGAAGCTGACCACCGCAGAGTCGTCCTCGACGTGATCGCTCAGGTCGTCCACGTGCCGGACATCGTCCGCCCAGAACTGGGTCGCGGTGCGAAACTCCGTCGCGGGCGAGCGCAGCAGCATGACGTCGCGACCGTTGTCGGCAAAGGCGTGCACCGAGCGCGGCTGATAGGCCTCGAGCAGCTGCAGCGCCAGATCGTGCGCGATGCCGCGGTTCACCAGCGGGTGCCCGTTGCCACCGACCGTGGCGCCGTCGAGGGAGATCTGGGGGAGGTCGAGGTCGAGGTCACGCCCGTACCTGGCCGCGAGGTGATGGAACTTGCCTGTCGACACGGTGATCTGGCAGCCGAGCTCGCGCATGCGCCGCAGCACGTCGAGCGTGTACGGCGTCAGCTCCTTCGATTCGGGAAGGAGCGTGCCGTCGAGGTCGAAGGCCAGAAGTTGCGGGAGGCGTGGCGCGTTCATCGTGTTGGTGTCTACCACGTGGGAGCGAGCGGCTTGCCCGCGTGCGCGTCAGGGGAGCGGCTGCCCCTCCGAGGCTTCGATGACGCGGTAGACGTCCCGCCGCGAGAGTGAGACCCCGAGAGCCTCGGTCAGACGCCCGAGCCGCTCGACACTCTGGGTTCCGACGATGGCGACGGGGCGTGCCGGGTGGCTGAGGACGAAGGCGATGGCGACGGCTGCCCGGTCGACCCCTTCGCGCGCGGCGAGGTCGTCGAGGGCGTCGAAGAGTGGCCCCGGGACCGACTCGTCGACCGCGCCTGGCACGAGCCGACCCCCGGCGAGCGGGCTCCAGGCCAGAGGCGTCACGCCGTGCTGCATCAGTCGATCGAGCTCGCCTCCCCGGATGGGATCGAGGGCGAGGGCCGACAGCTCGGGCTGGCTCGTGGCGAGAGGAAAGGGCAGCGCGGCGAGGAGCGCGTCGATCTGCGGCAGGGTGAAGTTCGACACGCCGACCTCGCGGACCTTGCCCTCCTGGCGCAGCTTCTCGAGGGTCCGTGCGAGATCGTGGGGGTGGGTGAACATGTCGGGTCGGTGGATCTGGTAGAGGTCGAGCACGTCGGTCTGCAGCCGGCGGAGTGATGCCTCGACCGCGTCGCGCAGGTAGGACTTGCTCGAGTCGTAGGGGATGCCGGGCTGGATGCCACCTTTGGTCGCGAGCACCATGCGGTCCCGCAGCCGGGGCGCCGTGGCGAGCACCTTGCCGAGCATCTCCTCCGCCTGTCCGAAGGCGGTGCCGCCCCAGTCGAGGCCGTAGACGTCGGCCGTGTCGACGAGGTTCATTCCCAGGTCGAGGGCTGCCTCGATGCGCTCCTGGCCTTCGGCCACGGACATGCCGACGAAGCGCCAGCACCCGAACGCCAGGGGGCCGGACTCCAGGTCCGGCCCGATCGGGCGCGGTCCGGCGTGCAGCAGGGAGAGTGTCATCGTGTGCGGCTCCGGGTGTGTGCGGGCTGGGTCGTCACAGGGTCTTGAGGTACTCGAGCACCGCGCGGCGTTCTTCCAGGGTGAGAGCTTCGGGAAAGCGGTGGCCGGCCGAGCTCTGGCTGGCCCTCGACGTGTCGTAGATCTGCCGTTGCTCCCGGTCGTCGAGACCTTCGGGAACCGAGGGCAGCTCTTCCACGACCAGGCCCATCCGCTCCTCGTCGTACCCGTCGAAGCTCGTCGTGCGCCAGAGCGGCGGTCTCTCGTCCGGGTTGAGCACGTGCCACAGCGTCGGCACGGAGCCGTTGTGCAGGTACGGGGCGGTGGCCCAGACGCCGTCGAGCGGTGGCGCCACGTAGCCCGGCGTGTCGACGAGCACGGGGTGCTCGCCGTAGTCGGCGAACCAGCTCCTGTTGTACTTGGCCTTCGACTCGGGGCGGATCGCACCGTGTCGCACCGGATCGGTGCCAACGAGCGCGAGCGGCACGTTGCGGTTGGGGTACGTCTCTCGGGCGCCGTACGTGCCGTGACACTCGCTGCAGACCCTCTGGAACGCCGCGCGCCCCTCCCGCGCGAGCTGCTCGTCCACGTCGAAGGGATAAGCCGGAGCCTCGATCGACTCGATATAGGCCTGGATCTCTTCGAACTCGTCCTGCCACCCGCGGATGGTCTCGCCCGTCAGCCCGGGCGCCATCGTGAACTGCATCAGCGTCCGGGTCGACTTCGGCGCCATGCCGTCCCAGTAGATGCGCGACTTCTTCTTGTAGAGCCACCACGCCGGCGCGTCGATGGTGTTGTGCACGTACGGCTGGCTGACGGTCGGCGGGAAGACGAGATCGAGGTTCTCGTCACGGAACGACCCGAGCAGGATGCTGTACATCGTGGCGTTCGTGGAGCCGCGCGTGAAGTTGAGGGGGAAAAGCGAGAGGATGCTGCGCGCCGGGCTCGTCGCATTGCCGCCCTGCTGGCGCAGCTCGAGCAGGTCGCCGACCAGTGCGGTCAGGTCCTGCTGCGTGTTGGCGATGCCGGGGATCACCCGGCCCGCGACGGTGCCACCGTGGCAGCTCAGGCAGTTCGGGACGAGGTTGCCGCGGTCGTCCACCGCGTAGCCGAGAGGCAGGCGCGCCTCGCTCGGGCTGTCGGAGAGCTCGGCGCCGCGCTCGATGAGGCCATACCGCGCGTACGTCATGCGGCGGCGCTCGTCTACCGAGGCGGTCTCCGCCGCGGCTCTCGCGTCGCCCTCCCAGACGGTCCACAGCCGCGCGAGCTCGTCGGTCGTGAATGCCGCGAGCGACAGCGGCTCGTGCAGCAGGAGCTCGAGGCCCGGATGCGTTGCCTCGTCGTCTGCGGCCCGCACCCCGTTCGACTCGAGGCCCGCGGCGAAGACGAGCAGAAGCGTCAGCCCCCAGGCGGTCGCGAAGCGACGGCGCGGCTTGCGGGGCGGAGGGTCTTCGTGGTGCAGCATCAGCAGCGGTTTCGGTCTGCGGCCACGGACGGATGGCGGAGCGAGCCCGAGTGGTGCGCCCGAAGGGATTCGAACCCCTGACCTATAGCTCCGGAGGCTATCGCTCTATCCAGCTGAGCTACGGGCGCTTTGTCACTCGACGTGCCTGCAATCCTGGCGTCTGGGGTGCGCGACGGGACTTGAACCCGCAACCACCTGAACCACAATCAGGGGCTCTACCGATTGAGCTACGCGCACCATCGAGACACGAATTGTCAAACCGTATGTCGGTCCAAGCTGGCCTGCCTGGAGGGATTCGAACCCCCGACCCGCGGCTTAGAAGGCCGCCGCTCTATCCAACTGAGCTACAGGCAGCGGGGATATCGGGACGCTCAGATTCGAACTGAGGACCCCCTGCTCCCAAAGCAGATGCGCTACCAGACTGCGCCACGCCCCGATCGACACACAGCGCCCGAGTGTATGGGCGTGTGCGCGAGAGTGTCAACGAAATCGGGGGTCCAGAGACGACTCGAGGCGCGCTCTCGCGCACCTCGAGCTGCAGCGCTCGTTCCCCCCGTTCGCTGCATCCGGCAGGCCCTCGCACCGCGTGGGAAAGCCGGTTATCTCCAAAGAGCCCCCTTGTCCAAGGCCTCTTGTCTAGAGATACGCAAAAGGTGGGGAGACGCGCCATGTCATCGAGATGAGCGCTTGGAGGGCAAGACGGCCGAGCGCGGACCGCGCTTGCGGCCCGGATCGGTGTCACTCCCCGTCCGGGGGACGCCTCGGGATTCCTGGACTCAAGATGGAGCCCTCGGCTGGACGTCGTCGGCTGGGAGCGCCCAGGCCTTCCGGCGCCATTCCGGCGCAGCCGACGTCTGAACCCCCCGGCCATCTGCGCGCCGAAGGCGCGACGGGAGTGACCCCGCTCCGGTCGTGCGCGATGGACTGCTGGAGCGCACGGGAGCTCGGGACCAAGCCCGTGGCATGGCTGGGTGTCCTCGTTCCGAGATCGAGCTCAGGCTCACGCCCTCATGGGCCGAGTGAGAATCGGCTACTGGAGGGCGGCGAGTCTCCGGTCGAAGAGAGGAAGGGCGGTGGTGAACGATGCACGGTGCGCGGCGATCTCTCCGAGGAGCCGCTGGACGACCTCCGGGTTCTCAGCGGCGACGTCGAAGCGCTCGCTCGGGTCGATCTCGAGGTGGTAGAGCTCGGGCGTCTCGAGAACGGTGCGCTCGGGCGGCTGACCGTACGCGCCCTCGAGGATCAGGTGCAGCTTCCAGGGGCCGCTGCGCCACGCGTACAGCTCGCCGCCCCGGTAGTAGGGCACCTGTCGCCGGGGAGGTGTGTCGCTTTCGCCGCGCAGCAGGGGGCCGAGATCGACCGAGTCGAGCGGTTGGTCTGCGGGGGCATCGACGCCCGCGAGCGCGGCGGCGGTCGCAAAGACGTCGTTGGCCATGCCGATGTCCTGCACGACGCCGGGTGCGATGGTGCCGGGCCACCAGAAGATCCCGGGCACCCGCATGCCTCCCTCGAAGGTGCTGCCTTTGCCCATGCGGAGGAGCCCGGCCGTGCCGCCGTTCTGGTTCATGGTGAGCCAGGGGCCGTTGTCCGATGTGAAGACCACGAGGGTGTCGCCCTCGAGGCCCAGGGAGCGCAGGCGGTCGAGGATCTGGCCCACGCTCCCGTCGATCTCCTCGATCACGTCGCCGTACCTGCCGGCCCGACTCCTGCCCTCGAACTCCGCGCTCCGGAAGAGCGGTGTGTGCGGCATGGTGTAGGCGAGGTACAGGAAAAACGGCTCCTCGGCGGCTTCGTCGATGAAGCGGAGCGCCTCTTCGGTGTAGCGGCGCGTGACCGTGCGCTGGTCGGTCGGCCGCTCGACGATCTCGTCGCGGTGGGTGCCGTCTCCGGAGATCGTCGAGGACCAGAGAGGGACGTTCCAGTAGTCGAGCTTCGGCTCTGCGTACGCGTCACGCTTGAGCTCCCGATCCTGCACGAGCGCATCGGTGTCGCCCCGCAGACTCGCGGCGAGCGTCTCGTCGAACGAGAAGCCGATCTCCCAGTCCATGTCGTTGGAGTACGGAATGCCGAACCACGATTCGAAGCCGTGACGGGTGGGAAACGTGTCGGGTTGGTCGCCGAGGTGCCACTTCCCGACCATGCCGGTGCGGTAGCCCACGCCTCGGAGGAGCTCGGCGAGCGTCACCTCCGCCTCCGGGAGCCCCGTCTCGTCGTTGGGAAACAGCACCCCGAGACGCTTGCCGTACATGCCGTTGCGAACGCCGAGGCGGCCGGTGAGGAGCGACGCGCGGCTCGGCGAGCACACCGGCGCCGGAGCGTAGAAGCTAGTCCATCGCTGTCCCTCCGCCGCCATGCGGTCGAGCGCCGGGGTGCGGATGAGTGGGTGGCCGTAGCTGCTCAGGTCGCCGTAGCCGAGGTCGTCGGTGAACAGCACCACGATGTTGGGAGGGCGGCTCGCGCGCTCCGGGCCGGACGTCCCTTCGGAGTCGGGAGTGCAGGCGGCGAACGCGCCGGCCAGAGCGAGCGCCGCGAAGCGGAGGGTTGTCGGGGGGCCCGAGCACGATCGGAAACGGCCCGACCCCGCGCGTGTGCGGTCACGTCGCTCAAGCTCAGACGCACGAGAGCTCGAACACGGGCTGCTGCTAGAGACGGGGCACCTCGATCGGCTCGGGGTGGTCGCCGTGGACCCTCCCATCGACGCTCTGGTAGAGGCCGCGCCCCACGAAGAGCAGCGCCTGGTTCCGGCCCATCGCCTTGGCCGCGTACAGGGCTTCGTCGGCGACCTCGAGGAGCTCGCTCCCGTCGGCGACCACGACCTGAGGGAACGAGGCGGCACCGATACTGATCGTGAGGGGCACGGCCCGGCCTTCGACTTCGAGCTCCAGGGCCTCGACCCGGCGACGGAGTCGCTCCGCGGTCTCGAGCGCCTGCTCGGGGAGGGCACCGTCGAGCAGGAGCGCAAACTCCTCGCCGCCGTAGCGGCAGCAGATGTCGCTGGAGCGCAGGCGGCTGCGCAGCGCGCCGGCCACCGCGCGGAGCGCCGTATCACCGACCCCGTGGCCCCAGGTGTCGTTCACCGCCTTGAAGTGGTCGATGTCGCAGAGCAGAACCGAGACGCCGCTGCCTTGCGTGCGCGCACGGTCGAGAGCCTGGTCGAGCCCGTCCGTCAGCACGCGGCGCACCGAGATGCCCGTGAGCGAGTCGGTGTGCGCCTCGCGGTCGAGGCGCGCGCGGTCGGCGGACATCGCCACCTGCGGCAGCAGGAGCTCGAGCGTCTCGAGCGCTTCGTTGTCGACCCGGCGTGGATCGCACCACAGGCGCACGCGCCCGATGGTCTGGCCTTCGAGCGACAGCTCGCGGTCGATGAAGGCCCACTGGCGGCGTCGGTGGATGCCCGGAACGGCGGGTGGCGAGGGGGCCGGCATCGGAGCACCCGCCTCGACCACGCCGTCGGCGCCCGCCCGGTAGCTGGTTGCACTCCCGTCGGGCTCCAGGAGCTCGAGGTGAAACCACGAGAAATCGAGCGTCTGCCGGATCTCGGCCGCAATCTGGTGGGCCAGCTCGCGGCCCTCGTGGGTGCTCGGCGCGACGCGCTCGCCGGCGCCACCGACAGAGCGCAGCGTCCGGATCTTCCGCTCGAGGTCGGCGTGCTCGTAGCTCGAGCGCGCGAGCTGCAGCGCCAGGACGCTCAGCATCGCCAGCGGCGGCAGAAGTGGAATCCAGCCGACGGCGGCCAGCGCCGACGCGAGCAGGCCGCTGGCGAGCCAGCCCGCAGATTCGGCGAGTGCGGGCACGAGGTCGCGGACCCCTGGCCTGCCCTGGCGACCGCCGAGCGCGCGCTCGACCGCGTCGAGGGCGAGCAGGACCGCGACGTAGACGACGAGCGACGCCACCAACGGGGGTGCGATGCGCACCTCGGCAGACCAGCCCCAGTCCGCGGCGATCTCCGCCGGAGTGCGGTGATACACGACGCCCGCCAGCAGAACGGCGGCGCCCACGCGGAGCGCGTCCGCGACCACCCGCGTGGGCCGCCGACGCTCCGGGGCGGGATCGGTGCCGCGCGCTTCGAGCAGGCGGCGGAGCGTCTCGGCACCAAGTGCACCGAGGGTGGCGACCCAGGCGCCGAGGACGCTGCCGTGCTGCACGCAGAGGGGCACAACGAGCAGCGCGGCAAGGCCGAGCCCCGAGCCTCCGAAGGGGCGGTACAGGCCAAGCAGGGCCGCGAGCAGACCAAATGCCACGAAGGCCGAGGGATGGAGGGTCTGGGGCGACTCCTGCGCGGTCGCGAACAGCGGCCCGGCGAGCAGCAGGAGACCCGTGCAGGCGATCAGCGGCCAGGCGGCTCGGCTCGGCGGCGAAGGGGCCTTGTCCGCGGTCTTGGTGACTCTCTGAACTCGCAGAGGGGGCTCGGGCATGGTGGTTGCCACTCAGGTTGCACGGGGCGGCTCGTATCGCGCAAGACGCTGAATTAGCATACACTTATGGACTAGCCTTCGCCTTCTGAAGGCCTCGTTCTGTGTTCCGAGGGGTGAGGAATGAGCAGCGATCTCGTCATCTATCAGGAGGAGTACCAGAAGCTCGAAGACGTCCTGCGTCGGCTTCGGACAGACTCCAATGCCCGTGCCATCTTCCTGATCGACAAGACGGGCCAGCAGATTGCTGCCGCGGGTGAGGTCGAGCAGTTCGACACCACCTCCCTCGCGTCCCTCACGGCCGGCAATGTCGCCGCGACCGACGGGCTCGCAAAGCTCATCGGCGAGCGCGAGTTCTCGGTGCTCTTCCACGAAGGAAAGCAGGACCACATCCATATCTCGATCGTCGCGAAGCGGGCCATCCTCCTGGTGATCTTCGACGACCGGTCGTCGTTGGGCCTCGTGCGCCTGCGCGTGAAGCGCGCGTCGAACGAGATGGAGCAGATCTTCGATCAGATGACGACCAAGACGGCGGAGCCCGTCGAGGTCCAGGCTGCGACCAGCCCGTTCTCCGAGATCACTGACGAAGACATCGACGCCCTCTTCAGCGAGTAGGCGCACCGTTTCTCCCCCGGCCCCCTGGATCCGGCTCGCTTCCCGGCGAGCACCACCTCGGCCGACTCCTCTTCTTTTCAACTTTCTTTCGCGATGGGCCCATGACCTTCATCAACTACGCCAACAAGGAGATCAACTGCAAGATCGTCTACTACGGCCCGGGACTGGGCGGAAAGACGACGAACCTGCAGTACATCTACGACAAGACGGCCGCCGAGTCGAAGGGCAAGATGATCTCGCTCGCCACCGAGGCGGATCGCACCCTCTTCTTCGACTTCCTGCCGCTCGACCTGGGCACCGTGCGGGGGTTCACGACCCGCTTTCATCTCTATACGGTGCCGGGTCAGGTGTTCTACGATGCGAGCCGCAAGCTGATCCTCAAGGGGGTCGACGGCGTGGTCTTCGTCGCGGACTCCCAGGCCGAGAGAATGGATGCGAACATCGAGTCCATCCGGAATCTCGAAGAAAATCTGCGCGAGCACGGGTTCGACCTCAGAACGCTGCCCTACGCGCTTCAGTTCAACAAGCGAGATCTCCCCAACGTGGTTGCGGTCGAGGACATGTACCGCACCCTCAACTACAAGCGCGAGCCGACCTTCGAGGCCGTGGCGACGAACGGACGGGGCGTCTTCGACACGCTCAAGTCGGTCGCCAAGCTGATTCTGAGAGATCTCAACAAGGGAAATAGGTAGACCAACGTATGGCCAAGGAATGGGACAAGGAATCGGGCACGTACCTCAAGCGGTACGCGACGACCCGCACCCTCGCAGATCTCGCAGATCGCTACGAGACGGACGAGGAAGACGTGGAGCAGCATCTCGTCTCCATGAAGCTCACCACGAAGGACGGCAGGGGCTACCAGGCTCCGTTCGTCGACCCTTCCATCACCGACTTCGAGAAGGGGCTCGAGGAGTTCCACAGCGGCAAGTGGGCCGCTGCGAAGAAGAAGTTCGAAGCGGTTCTCGAGGTCTGTGAGCAGATGGAGCTCTCCGCGCGGGCACGCCAGCTCGCGCGCACCTGCGAGGAGAACCTCGAGAAGGACGGCGGCGGTGCCGACGATCCCTACCTCGAGGCCGTCATGGCCAAGAACGTCGGCGACTACCAGGCTGCCCTCGAGATCTGCAGCGCGGGTGGCCGCAGCGGCAAGGACGAGCGGTTCGCATATCTCGCCGCGTCGCTGGTGGCGCTCGACGGCGAGCCCGAGGAGGCGATGACGCTGCTCCTCAAAGCCATCGACATGAACCCGACCAACCGGATTCACGCCTACCACGACTCCGATTTCGACGCGCTCCGTGAGGTGGAAGCCTTCACGGATCTCTTCGAGACCGAAGTCGCCGCCGAGTAGGCGCTCCTTTCCCCGGCGTGAAACCTGACTCGGGGGGCGTCGCATGAGCCGAGCCGCCGTGATCATGGCCGCGGGGCAGGGTACGCGCATGCGCTCGGCCCGGCCCAAGGTGCTGCACGAAGCGGCCGGGCGGCCCCTGGTCGAGTGGGTCGTGCGAGCCGCGCGGGACGCGGGCTGCGGCCGCATCGTGGTGGTGGTCGGGCACGGGCACGAGCTCGTGCGGGAGGCGCTCGCCGAGCGTCTCGGCGACGTGAGCGACCTCGAGTACGTGATCCAGCGAGAGCAGCTCGGGACCGGCCACGCGGTGCTCCAGGCCGAAGAGGCTCTGCGCGGGGGCGAAGACGGCGTCGCCTTCATCCTCTCGGGCGACGCGCCTCTTCTCTCCGCGCCCACTCTCGACGCCCTCGCCGGAGTGGCCGAGGCGGGCTGGGGGGCGGTCGCGTGTGCTCACGTGGACGACCCCGGGAGCCTCGGTCGCGTCGTCGTCTCGGAAGACGGAGCCGTCGAGCGCATCGTCGAAGCGGTCGACGCGAGCCCCGAGCAGCTGGCGATCCGTCGCGTCAACTCGGGCCACTACGCGGTGCGCTTCCCCGCGATCTTCGACCTCCTGCACGAGGTGGGCACCGCCAACGCGCAGGGCGAGATCTACCTGACCGACGCCGTGGTCGCGGGAGGTGCCCACGGGCGGGTGGAGGCCTTCCAGCTGGACGACCCGCGCGAGGCGTGGGGCGTCAACACGCGGGGCGATCTGGCGGCCGTGCACGGCGCGTTGAACGAGCGCAACGTGACGGCGCTCATGGAGGCGGGAGTCTCGGTTCTCGATCCGCAGCGTGTGCAGGTCGGCGCCGACGTGGAGGTTGGCCCCGACACCGTGCTCCACCCGGACACGAGCCTCCTCGGGCGCGTCCGCATCGGCGAGGGCTGTGTACTGCACCAGGGTGCCTGGATCCAGAACGCCGACCTGGGTGACCGCGTGCAGGTTCTCCCGTACAGCATCGTCGAAGGGGCCCAGGTCGGAGACGGCAGCAGCATCGGTCCGTTTGCGCGGCTGCGCCCAGGCGCCGAGCTCGAAGGCGACGTGAAGATCGGCAACTTCGTCGAGGTGAAGAAGTCGCAGCTCGCACGGGGTGTCAAGGCGAGCCACCTGGCGTACCTCGGTGACGCCGAGATCGGCGAAGACACGAACATCGGCGCCGGCACCATCACCTGCAACTACGACGGCGTGAACAAGCACCGCACCGAGATCGGCCGCGGCGTGTTCATCGGCAGCGACACGATGCTCGTCGCCCCCGTGAAGGTTGGCGACGAAGCCACGACGGCCGCGGGCTCGGTGGTGAACCAGGAGGTGCCGAAAGGCGGCCTCGCGGTGGGGCGGGCGCGGCAGCGCAACATCGAGAACTGGGCGCAGCGCAAGGCAAGTCGGGGCAAGAAGGAATCGTGAGCCGGCCCATCGACTTCGCCGCCAGCCTCAACGCCGAACAGCTCGAGGCCGTGACCCACGGCGAAGGGCCGCAGCTGGTGATCGCCGGTGCCGGCTCGGGCAAGACCCGGGTCATCACGTACCGCATCGCATGGCTGGCGATGGAGAGGGGCGTGGAGCCGTACCGCATCGCGGCGGTCACGTTCACGAACAAGGCCGCGTCGGAGATGCGAGAGCGTGTCGAGAAGCTCCTCGGCGGGCGCAGCGAGGTGTTCGTCGGCACCTTTCACCGGTTCGCGCTGCGTCTGCTGCGCCGCTACGGCGACGTCGTGGGCCTCGAGCGCGACTTCACCATCTTCGACTCCGACGACCAGATGCGCCTGATCAAGCAGGTGATCAAGGACGAGCGGCTCGACGACAGCACCTTTCAGCCGCGCGCGATCCTCTCGCGGATCAGCTCGGCGAAGAGCGGTCTCATCTCGGTGCGCGAGTTCACCGAAGACGCCCACGGCTTCTACGAGAGCCGGGTCGCCACGGCCTACGGCGCGTACCAGCGGCTGCTTCGAGAGTCGAAAGGAGCCGACTTCGACGACCTCATCTTCCACGCGGTGCGCCTGCTCGACGGTGACTCCGAGATCGGCGATCGCATGCGCCGCCGCCTGCGTTACCTGCTCGTCGACGAGTTCCAGGACACGAACGTCGCGCAGCTGCGTCTCGTGCAGAGCCTCTCCGGCAGCGGTGGCAACCTGACGGCGGTCGGCGACGAGGACCAGGGCATCTATCGCTGGCGCGGCGCGGAGCTCGACAACATCCTCGACTTCGAAAAGACGTTCGAGGGCGCGAAGATCCGCAAGCTCGAGCGGAACTACCGCTCCACGCAGACGATCCTCGATGCGTCCGGCGAGGTGGTCGCCAACAACGAGCAGCGCCGCGGCAAGCGTCTGTGGACCGACGCCGGCGACGGCGACCACATCGAGCTGCACCGGTGCCGCGACGAGGGTGAAGAGGCGCAGTGGGTCACCCGTCGGATCCGGTCGCTGCACGGCGAGTACGCCTACCGCGACATGGCGATCCTGGTGCGCACGAACGCACAGACGCGCGCGATCGAAGACGAGCTCCTGCGCCGCAAGGTGCCGTACTGCCTCATCGCCGGCGTGCGGTTCTACGACCGCGCCGAAGTGAAAGACGTGATCGCCTACCTCCGCGTGCTGCGCAACCCCAACGACAACGTGTCGCTGCGCCGCATCCTCAACCAGCCGCCGCGCGGCATCGGCAAGGCCACCCAGCAGGCCATCTTCCGCGAGGCGGAAGATCTGGGCCACAGCATCTGGGAGGTGCTCAAGTTCGACCGCTTCGGTGGTGTCGGTGCCCGGGGCGCGAATGCGCTGCGCAAGTTCCGGGACACGATCGAGAGCCTCCGTCGCTCGGCGCAGACGGCCAACCTGCCGGAGCTCGCACAGATGGTGCTCGAGCAGACCGGTCTGCTCGATCTCTACAGCAAAGACGATCCCGAGACGCAGGCGCGTCTCGACAACCTGCGCGAGCTGCTGTCCGCGGCGGGGGAGTTCGCCGAAGACTCCGGACGTCTCAGCACGCCGGCCTTCTCGCCCGTGGCGCCCGGGGAAGATCCGCTCGAGGCCGAAGGCTCTCTTTTTGCCGACCAGCTGGGTGGCGCGACCGATGCGGCAGCGGGTGACGCTCTGGAGGCTGATCCGCTGACGGCGTTCCTCGACTACGTGGCGCTCGTCTCGGACACCGACGCGCTCGAGACCGACGCCGGCGTCTCGGTGATGACGCTCCACAGCGCGAAGGGACTGGAATTCCCGGTGGTTTTCGTCACCGGTCTCGAGGACGGTCTCCTGCCGCACTTCAACTCCGAGACGAAAGAAGAGATGGAGGAGGAGCGCCGCCTGCTCTACGTGGGGATGACGCGCGCGGAGAAGCGCCTGCTGCTGAGCACCTGCCTGCGTCGGCGCGTCGCCGGCCGCTACCAGGACCAGGACGAATCGCCGTTCCTCGAGGAGATCCCCGAGCACCTCGTGAAGGCGAACCGGCCGGCGTGGAGCGCGGTCGACTCCACCTCCCGCGCGGTCTTCTCCTTCTTCGGCAGCAGCCCGAACGCTCCGAAGTCGACCCAGATCCCCGAGGAGCCGGCTCCCTTCGAGAGCGACGAGCCCACGCTCGACGTCTCCACGCCGACAAGAAGCCCCTCCCTTGTCTCTCGCCGCGCGGGCCCGCAGCGTACCCGCTCGGAGCCGTTCAAGGCGCCGAAGTTCGACCCGACGTTGCCACTGCGCAAGGGCGTGGGAGTGCGCCACCCCAAGCTGGGCAAAGGCGTCATCCTGCAGGTCGAAGGGGAAGGCGAGCTCGCCAAGCTCACCGTCTTCTTCGATCGCGCCGGCAAACGCAAGCTGATCGCGAAGTACGCGGGCCTCGAGCCGGTGGTGTAGGTCCTGAGAAGGGTCTAGCCCCGGTGGGAAGGAGCCCTTTGGAAAGTGACTTTCGCGTCCGTTCGGCAGAGCGTTCGCGGCCTTGAGAAAGACACTGGCAAAACCGCGCAGTTCCGCGAGGAACTCATCTCTGGCTTGACGAGATGCGGCGTGGCGGGGGGACGCGTGGCGGCACCGGTCGATTCTCACGGGACACGGCTAGAGGATTCTGCCGTGAGACAGCATCGGCGCCTTTCACGCGACGGTCCCCGCGCGCGAGCTTAGCCACGGAGACGATCTCGGCGATGAGCACTCGCACGGCGTCGCGCCTCGCTCTCCAAGGGAGAGGTTGCCACAACAATCTGACACACCCCTCTGCACCCCAGAGCAGTCCCCTGGCTCCTGTGCGGCCGGCTCCCGTGCAGCCGGGCTGACCCTTCCCTGGGCCCCGAGCACCGGCTCGGCACCTCGTGAACCGCACCGGGAATCCCGGAGACTCCATTCCTTGGGAGAATCGGAGTCATGGGAAGACGAAGCAAGTACTCGCCAGAGGTCAAAGAGCGAGCGGTTCGACTGGTGTTCGAGCAGGAGAGACAGCACGGCTCGCAGTGGGCTGCGATGCAGTCGATCGCGCCGAAGATTGGCTGCACTGCGGAGACCCTCCGCAAGTGGGTGCGCCAGGCAGAGCGTGACGCAGGGAAGCGTGCGGGACTGACGACGAGCGAGCGCGAGGAGCTCAGGCAGCTCAAGCGGGAGAACCGCGAGCTGAAGCGAGCCAACGAGATCCTGCGTAAGGCGTCGGCGTTTTTCGCCCAGGCGGAGCTCGACCGCCGACCGAAGTGATGGTGCGCTTCATCGACGACCAACGAGACGAGTACGGGGTCGAGTCGATCTGCAGGATGCTGCCGATCGCCCCCTCGACGTACTACGAGCTGAAGGCGCAGCAGCGCGATCCAGAGCGCCGCTCGGAACGTGCGAAGCGCGACGAGCATCTTTGCGCCGAGATCGAACGAGTACATCGCGAGAACTACTCGGTGTACGGCGTGCGCAAGATCTGGCGTCAGCTACATCGCGAGGGGACTCCCGTGGCGCGCTGCACGGTGTCTCGGCTGATGCGACGCATCGGGCTGCAGGGAGCGGTCCGTGGCCGACGCTTCAAGACGACCACGCCGGATGAGTCGGCGTCGCGGCCTCTGGACCTCGTCGAGCGGGACTTTACTGCGCGCCGCCCGAACGAGCTGTGGGTGTCGGATCTGACGTACGTCGCCACGTGGCGAGGCTTTGCCTACGTGGCCTTCGTCATCGACGCGTACTCCCGTGCCGTCGTGGGATGGCGTGTCTCGTCGTCGCTGCGCACGGACCTCGCACTCGATGCTCTGGAGCAGGCTCTCCACGATCGAGGCGCGGCCTCGCCCGCGGGCCTGGTGCATCACTCGGACCGCGGGTCACAGTACCTGTCGATCCGCTACACGGAGCGTCTTGCCGAAGCTGGGCTCGTGCCCTCCGTGGGAAGCCGAGGGGACTCCTACGACAACGCTCTCGCCGAGACCGTGATCGGCCTCTACAAGACGGAGGTGATCCGTCCTCGAGGTCCGTGGCGGCATGTCGAGCCTGTCGAGTACGCGACTCTCGAATGGGTGCACTGGTACAACACGCAGCGCCTCCTCGAGCCGATCGGTCACGTGCCACCAGCTGAGCACGAGGCAAACTACTATCGACAACTCGAACCGGCTCTCGAAGGGGCCGGACTCAACTAAAAAGGTCTCCGGGAAACTCGGAGCGATTCACTCGAGCCTCCCGAGAGTTCCCTGGCACTTGTGTCAGGTCGATTTTTGTCCACAACTTGATATTCCGTGAACTGACTCTGCCTGAGCGAGTCTCTCGATTGGGTCCGTCTAGAGCGACGGAAGACGACCTTTGGGAGACGATGCATGCGCAATCACGTTGGTAGAGAGAGCATCAAGTGGAATCGTTTCGTCGCCGCCTTGGCTCTTCTGTGCTCATTTTCTTGGGCAGCTGGTGCTCAGGGGCTGCCGGCGGACACGATGAGGGTCCACTTCATTGACGTAGGTCAGGGAGACGCCACGCTGCTGGAATTCTCTTGTGGTGTCGCGCTTGTCGACACTGGAGGAGAACGGTGGCCCGCGGAGGACTTTCGGGCAGCCCGCTACGACAGCAGCGCAATTCTCTACGAGTATTTGGACGAGTTCTTTCGGTCTAGGCCGGACCTCGGTCGTCGGATCGATGTGCTCTTCCTGACTCATCCACACAAGGATCACACCCGAGGGACATACGTTGTGGTCGATGAGTTTGCGCCGCTCAATCTCGTCCACAATGGTCAGAGTTCCGGGAGTGGAATCGACGGCCAGAACTACGCGCGCGACTACGCCAGGCGAAACGACGAAGAGGTCAGCGCATGGTACGTACTGGAAGACGGGATTCCGATGACCGGTCTGCAGAATGACACCATCGATGCCTTGGACTGTGCCGGTGGCGATCCGGACTTCAGAGTGCTTTGGGGCCAGGTGCGGAATAGCTCCGGTTGGTCCTCTTCTGACTACTCGGATGAGAACAACCATAGTGTCGTCGTGCGGGTCGACTTTGGTGAGTCGTCTCTTCTCTTCCCCGGCGACTTGGAAGAGAGATACGGCCAACCTGGCAAGGCGGGTATCGAGCGTCTCGTAGAGAAGTACCAGGGAGGATCGCTTCTCGACGTGGACATCCTTCACATTGGCCACCATGGGTCTCACAACGGCAACTCCGATGCACTGATGCAAGCGGCCACGCCTGAGGTGGCCGTCTTCTCTTCGGGGCCGGCGTGTCCCCGGCCGGACTACTCGGCCTGGCAGCATGCCCACCCTCGGAAGGAGACTCTCGACGAGGTCTTGCCGAATGTCACCGGCCTTCGTAGTGCAGCGATTAAGATCCCGTTTTTCCCCCGGCACGAGAGCGAGCCTGAGCTGAGATCGACCAACAAGGCGGTCTACGGGACCGCGTGGGACGGCCACACCGTGCTGACGGTCAAACTGGACGGGAGCTGGTCCGAGCACTCTCTCGAAGGTCCGCCTCGCTGCCTCGAGGACATCGCTGGCTGGCCCTAGTACTCGAGCCGTCGTGGTCGTCCAAGAGCTCGAGGCAACCCGCGGATGATGACTCCGCCCTAGCCGACGCGTTGCCTCAAACCGGCACGTCGTCTTCCCGCCGCAGACCGTAGAGCTGGCGGGTCGGGAGCTGCCAGGGGAGTGTTGGCAGGGCGCTTGGCGGCTCTGTGCGCGCGCCGAGGCCCCGACGCCGGTTCGACGTCGGGGCGTTGGAGACACCCTTTGCGGTGAAGGTGCCGAAGCACGAGCCGACCTCAGTTCCCGGGCTTGAGCCGCGTGTGGAGCGTCAGCGTGACGTGGTCGTCGGAGCGGCGCAGGGTCGACCAGGAGCCGGAGACCGAAGTGCCGGCGAGCCTCTGCGCGCGGTTGCGGTTGCCGCCGAAGAACCTCTCGAGGTTGTCGGGGTTCATCCACCACCGCACCTCGGTCGCCGAGTACTCGTCGCCGGCAAAGTGCACGGCAAACTGCGTGTCGACGCACATCGGGGGCAGACCGTTCTCCGGGCAGCCGGCCGAGGGCGTCGAGATCTGCTCGTCGACCAGGCTGGGGATGACGGGCCCGTGCCAGCGCACCACGGCATGGATCTCAGCGCCCATCGGGTCGAGCAGCCCCGGTCCGAACAGCATGCTCGTGTCGAGATCGGTGCTGCGGTAGAGCGACGACACGAAGACCGCGCGTCCGTGGGCGGGCACGATCGTCCCCGTCGCGTTCAGCACCGAAGCCTGGACGTCGGGGTTGGGGAAGTCCATCCCGTTGCAGACGTCGCCGCACGCTTCCGGGTTGTTGAAGATGACCCACCAGATGGTGGCCGTCTGCTGGCTTCTCGCCTTGGCGGGCGCGGACACCTGCAGCTCCTGCGCCGCCAGCGGTGTGGTGGCGAGCGTCGACGAGGTGATCGCGAAGGCTGCGATGAGTGTCGTGAGACTCGAGCGGAACTTCATGGCCAACTCCTTGAACGGCCGCGAGGGGCCGGGTCGTTTGTGCGTTGTGGTGCTCTAGAGCACGGCGCATGCCACCCGGCGACGCGACGGACCGAAGCTGAGATGCGCCCTGTGATCTCGCGGCGTTCCGCGGGTGATCTCGCCGAAGCACGGCGAGGTCGTGGGCGCGGCGGGTATCTCGCCGTCGACGGCGCGGTATCCGAAGGGATACCTTTCGCCGCCCGCGGCGACTACTCGGCGGCGTCGAGCAGGTCGCGAAGGCCGAGCTTGGTCACCAGCCGGTGCAGATAGGTGCGCTGGAGCCCCAGACGCTTCGCCGCGAGCGCAAAGTTGCCGTCTTCGGCGCGAAGCGCGGTCAGGAGGATGTCGCGCTTCGTCTGGTTCAGCTGCTCGTGGTAGCCCTCGAGGTCTCCCGAGGAGGGTGCCCGCTCCAGCAGGGCCGCGGGGAGGTCTTCCGGCACGATGTCGGTGCCCTGGCCGAGGACCAGCGCGCGCTCGAGCGCGTTGGACAGCTCACGGACGTTGCCCGGCCAGTCGTGCGCCCGCAGCGCCTCCATGGCCGCCGGTGTGATGCCGGGCTCCGGCTTGCCGAGGCGCTCGCTCAGGCGGCCCAAGAGGTGGCGTGTGACCAGCTCCAGGTCGCCACCCCGGTCGCGCAGTGGGGGCAGGGTCAGTGAGATGACGTGCAGCCGGTAGAAGAGATCGCGACGGAACGTGCCGTTCTCGATCTCGGCCTCCAGATCGCGATTGGTCGCCGCCACGATCCGTGCGTCCACCTCGTGGGTATGGCTGCCGCCTACCCGGTCGAAGGTCCGGTTCTCGAGCACGCGCAGGAGCTTGGCCTGGACGCCAGTCGGAAGCTCGCCGACTTCGTCGAGAAAGAGCGTGCCGCCGTGCGCCGCGTCGAGCTTGCCCTCGCGACGCTCGACCGCGCCGGTGAAGGCGCCGCGCTCGTGCCCGAAGAGCTCACTCTCGAGCAGATCGCCGAGGGTGGCGCAGTTGATCGCGACGAAGGGCCCGTCGGAGCGGGCGCTGGCCGCGTGGAGCGCGCGGGCCGCGAGCTCCTTCCCGGTTCCGCTCTCGCCGAGCAGGAGCACGGTCGACTCGGTGGCCGCGGCCCGGTCGATCTGGGCGAAGAGCTCTCTCATGGCGGTGCACTCGCCGACGATGTCGCCGTGGAGAGCATGCTCCAGGCGGGCCCTGTCGAGCTCGAGCTGCTCCCGCTGCAGACTCTGGGCGAGGGTCGCGTCGAGGACCCGAGACACCAGCGTCAGCAGGCGGAGGTTCGTCGCCTCGGCGGGGTCGCCGTCGTCGCCGGCAACGAGCGCCACGGCTCCTCGGCAGGCGATGAGCGGAGCGACCAGCAGGTGTTGCCCACCGACACCCTCCACGCGTGCGTGGACCGCGACGGCATCGCGCTGAACCTGCTCGACGAGCTCGCGGGGGATCTCGAGGGGTTCGTTCGCGCTCGAGATCGCGACGATGCTGCGGACCTCTCGGGCGTCGCGCTCGAGCAGAGCGACGGCCGCGCCGGATGCCCCGAGCAGGTCGGAGGCGCGGCGGAGCGCGCCTTGCGCGACGTCCCGTGATCTCGCGACTCCGCTGCCGAGTTCCGAGATCTCGAGCAAGGTGCGAACGGTCCCCGACTCTTCGAAGGTCGCCGTCGACAACCCCTCGCCTCCACCGCCCTCCTGGAGCGTCAGCGGCGCGGTCGCCAGGACGGTGGTCGTGTGGATGTCCGAGAGGCTCAGGTCGGCCGGCGCACCGCGCGGCTCGCGGCGCACGACGCGGAGCTCGAAGTGCGCGAGGCGGAGGACATCCCCTTCCTCGAGCTCGCGGTCCGACACGGGCTGCTCGTTGATCCGGACCCCGTTGCGGCTGCCCGTGTCGCGCAGGATCGGGCCGCCCTCTCCTGCTGGCTCGATCGTGCAGTGACGCCGGGAGATCGAGGAGTCGGCCAGGCAGACGGTGCAGGTCGGGTCGCGCCCGATGAGCACCTTCTCGGACAGCTCGAACAGCCGACCCGCGAGGGGACCGTTGAGCGCGAGAAGGGACCAGGCCGCAGACATCAGTCGAGCCTCCTGCGGGCCGAGGCGGCGGTTCCGGCCCGAGGGAGCATCACGTTCCGTTCTCGAGAGAGACTTCCTGGGCGCGCGCGGCGAGGAGCGGAGCGCCGATCTCGTCGGCGATCTTCCGGCTCGACGCGAGGAGCTCCTGTGCGCGCTCGGCATCGCCTGTACCGCCCCGCAGCCGCAGGCTTCGCGCCTGCTCGAGCTGCGCCTCGGCGACCCACGGCCTGGCACCTGCCTCCTCGGCCCACGTGCAGGCCTCGTCGAAGTGAGGCTGGGCCCGGTCGTACTCCCCGAGCAGCGTCGAGAGCGTTCCCAGACGGTGCGCAAACGACCCGAGATAGGCGTTGAGGATGGGTGTGCCGATGGCAGCGTGGAACGACGGGTACGGCGACATGAGCTCGTAGAGCTGGGCCGCTTCGCCGAGCCGGCCGAGGTAGACGGCGGCGTCGGCGCTGTGGCAGAGGGTGTTGCTTCGCGCGATGCCGTGCGGAAGGAGTGTGAAGTCGTCGCGCGAAAGGCGCTCGAAGGCGCCCGCCACCACATCGCGGCTGTCGAGGGCGATGCCTCCGCGGATCGCGAGGCCGACGGGAACGGCGAACCTGGCGCGGCTCGTGCGCTCGATGCGCTCCCTCATGCGGTCCACCGATTCCGGAGGCCGCCAGCGAACGAGCTGGTAGTGGAACGTGGCGCGCTCGGCCTCGGGGAGCTCGACCTCGTCGAGGCGTCGCGCGGCTTCGTCGAGCTCGCCGTGCAGGAGGAGCTCCGTGATCTCGACCTGACCCGGCACGTAGCGGAGGCGCGCGACGCGCACCTCCTGTGCCATGCGACGGACCTCTGCGAGATCGTGCCGCATGGCGCGGATGTCGCCGGCGACGAGTCGCATCGTGCCCAGGACGCCGCGTGCGAAGCACTCTGCCGACCTTCCGAGACCTGCGGCAGCCTCCGCGGCTCGCTCCGAGTGCGGCACGAGCTCCTCGAGCTCTCCGTCGGTGCTCAGGCTGCTCGAGTTGATGCTCTCGGCCGGCGCTCCCATGATCGATGCGAAGCGCAGCCCGGGGTCGTCGAGTCGTGCTGCGACCTGCTGAGCCTGCTCCCGAAGCGCCCGGCGACGCTCGGACTGGGGTGTGTCGTAGTTGAGCTGAAGAGCCAGGGCGAGGAGGAGAAGGACACGGGAGGCGTCGTCGACCGGGCCTTCGAGGACCTTTTCGATTCGGTCGACGGCAAGAGCCGTGGGCTGGCTTCCAGGGCGTGCGGGTCCGCCCACCGCGTAGAGCACGATCGTGGCGCGCGCGCGCAGCTCGGCGTCTGCGAGCCTCTCGGCGAGCTCGAGCGCCCGGTCGCCGGCACGTTCCATCGCGCCGCGTCGGCCGATGCTGATGGACAGTCGCGCCAGCTCGATCAGGAGAGCGCACAGTCGCTCTTCCTCGGGTGGCTCCTCCTGCTCGAGCGCCTCGATCGCACGCTCGTAGTGGACGATCGCATCTTCGAAGGCGAGCTGCGAGGCGGCCCACGCCCCTGCCCTCTCGGAAGCCGCCGAGGCACGACTCGGCCCGACCGCGTGGGACGCCTGGAAGAAGTGGTGCGCGATCTCTGCCAGGTGCTCCCCGGGGCGCTCTTCGTACAGGGTCTGCAACGCCTCCCCCGCGCTCTGGTGGAGGACGGCACGTCGCGGCGCGCTGAGCTCCTCGTAGAGCGTCTCCCGCAGCAAGGCGTGACTGAAGCGGTAGCGCATGGAGCCGCTGCTGGGCTCGTCGAGCAGGCTGTGCGCAATGGCTTCGTCGAGTGCGTCGATCAGCTCGGCGTCGGGTATGCGGGCAACGTGACGGAGGGTCTGCAGATCGAAGTCGCGACCCAGCACCGCGGCCGAGCGGAGTGCCGCGTTGCAGCCCTCGCTGACCTGGTTGAGCCGGCGACCGATCACATCGCGGACGCCCTGGGGGATCTCCACGCTCCAGCTGCCGATCTCGTCCGGCGCGTCGAGGCGGCCGTCGCTGGCGAGGAGACGGACCACCTCGTGCACGAAAAACGGGTTGCCTTCGGTCTCGCGGAACACGGCCTCCACGAGCGCGTCGGGAGGCGTGTGATGGGTCGACTGCTCGAGAAACCGTGAGACATCGTCGCGCTCCAGGCCGCGCAGGGTGATGCGTTCGTGATTCTGGGCCCTGGCGAGCTCCGCGAGAGTGCCGGACAGCGGGTGCTGGCGACTCAGACCGACGTCGCGATAGGTGCCGATCAGCATCAGGCGGCTGGGCCCGAGCTCGCCGGCGAGAAACTGGAGGAGCAGGAGAGAGGCAGCGTCCGCCTGGTGCAGATCGTCGAGAACCAGCAGGAGGGGCTGCCGCTCGGCGGCGGACCGCAGTAGCTGGACGACGCTGTCGAAGAAGCGGAAGCGCGCCTCCTCGGGGGGAAGGGGCTGCGTCTCGCGGATCTCCGGGAGGCGCTCGCGCACCTCGGAGACGACGCTCGCGAGGTCCATGGCTCCCGAGCCCATCTCGAAGCGAAGGATGTTCGGGTCGACGTCCTGCACGTACGTGCGGAGGATCTGCACCCAGGGCCAGTACGCGGGCGCTCCTTCGCCTTCGAAACAGCGGCCCCAGAGCGGCTTCGCGCCGCGCATCTGCGCGTACGTGACCAGCTCCGTGGCGATCCGGGTCTTGCCGATCCCCGGCTCTCCCGCGACCATCGCGATGCGCAGCTCGCCGCCCAGCGCGCGATCGAGTGTCGCGCGGAGCGCGGTGATCTCGGTCCGCCTGCCGACGAACGAGCTCATGGCGAGATGCTCGAACGGCGCGAACTCGGTCGTCGACTCGAGCGGCGTCGCGCTCGCCGCCAGCTCCAGGCACTCCTCGAGCCGTTCCCGCAGCGAGCGCGCGCCGTCGGGGCGACCGTGGGGGTCTTTGGCCAGCAGCTCGAGGATGAGGAGCTCGAGCTGCGGAAAAACCTCCGGGTTGTGAAGCGCCGGAGACACCGGCTTCGCGT
Organism: Candidatus Multivoraceae bacterium; assembly: GCA_965223385.1. Lineage (GTDB taxonomy): Bacteria > Acidobacteriota > Thermoanaerobaculia > Multivoradales > Multivoraceae > JBCCLJ01. Next base: position 1,294,848 of record CBDCWR010000006.1, read on the forward strand.
TGAGGTGCTGGGAGACGACGGCCACGTGGTCGTTGCCGGCGAAGGGGACGGTGCCGGCGACCATCTCGAAGAGCATGACGCCGAAGCTGTAGAGGTCGCCACGTGGCTCCGGTGGGCGGCCGAGGGCCTGCTCCGGGGGAAGATAGCGGGTGGTTCCGACCACCTTGCCCGCCTCGGTCAGGCGGGTCGCCTCGCCGGACACCGCCAGACCAAAGTCGCCGAGGACCGCGGTTCCGTCGGCGGTCAGCCACACGTTTCCGGGCTTGAGGTCGCGGTGCACCACGCCGCTGGCGTGGGCGTGCTCGAGCGCACGGCAGATCTCGAGCGCGATCTGCAGGGCCTGAGCGACGGGAAGCCGCTGGCCCGGGCTCTCGCGCAGCTGATCGGCGAGCGAGCCCCCTTCGAGATACTGCGTCACGATGTAGACGCGGCCACGGTCCTCGCCGATATCGTGGATCGTGACGATGTTCGGGTGGTCGCCGAGCTTCGCCATCGACTCCGCTTCGCGCCGGAGCCGCGTGATGCTGTCCCGGTCTCCGGCGTCGGCCTTCAGGAGGCTCAACGCGACGTCACGCCCGAGCTGAGTGTCGATCGCGAGGTACACCGCCTTCGAGCCCCCCTCGCCCAGGAGTCGCTGGATCCGGTAGCGCCGCGCGACCTTGGTCTCGACGACCAGCGTCCGGCTGGCATCTGTGGCGTCGCGCGCGACGCTCCGAACCTCCGTTTCGACGGCCGTCTGTGGGGGGCCCTCCGGCTCGGCGTCGGCCGCGACCTTCTGCCCGCAGGCATCGCAGAACCTGGCCTCGGGGCGCAGCTCCGTCGAGCAGCGGACGCAGCGTCGCTGCAGAGATTCACCGCATTGGGCGCAGAATCTGGCCTCGGGGCGGTTGTCGTGCTGGCAAGACGGACAGCGCAGTTCAGGCCCCCGTGTGACGCATCGCAGAGCGTGTCCTGGGAGTGGAGTAGGTCCCGCAGCCTACCGCTTCGAGCTACCCGGCTGCACCTGAGCCTCGGTTCCCGGCTGGCGGCATACGGAGCTCGGCCGAAAACGACGCGCTCGCTCCGCATGTCGATGCCGGTCGCCGCGGCCGCTAGCGCGTGATCTTCACGCCAAACTGAGCGCCACCTTTGTGATGTGGGGAGCGAAGGGGGGCGCGTACCGTCGCGCGACGGCGGTGCGCGCGCACTGCGCTACACCGGGACGTAGTCGTCGCGCAGGAGTCCGTAGAGCAGGTGATCGACCCGCTCGCCGTGGAGCAGGAAGTAGCCGCGCAGGCGGCCCTCCTGCACGAAGCCGAGCTTCTCGAGCACGCGCTGGGAGCCGAGGTTGCCCACGGCGCACCGCGCCTCGATGCGCTGGAGCGGAGTCTTGAAGAAGAGCTCTGGGATCAGGATGGAGAGGGAGTCGGTCATCAGGCCGTACCCCTGGTACTCGGTCGTGAGTGCGTAGCCGATCTCACAGAGCCCGTGCTCCCAGTTGTTCACCACCAGCGTGATCCAGCCGCAGGGCACCTCGTCGGCCTCGACGATCCAGATGAAGCGCTCCCCGCGCCCCTGGTAGATCTGGCCGGGGCGCTGCGCGCCGATGTCGGCACGGAGCTGCGCCACCGACACGTCGCGCAGGGGCTGGAACTCGCGCACCGTCTGCTCGGCACGCCAGACCTTGAGCCGAGGCGCGTCGTGGACGGTGGCCGAGCGGAGCGTCACGTCGAAGCGACGCCGCGCTTCGGACGGCGGTCTGCTGGTCGTGGTCACGCCGCGATGTTACCGGCTCGGCCGCGGCTGCGTTCGGACGCCCGCTCTCTTCAGGTCATGCAGCGCGCGCGGGGCGGGTGTCTCGCGGAGCCACCCCAGGCTCGCGGCGCGGGCGGCTGTCCCAGCGATCCTGGAGTGCGCGCAGCGAGACCCAAGAGAAGCCTGCGAGCAGCAGGCCGAGGAAGGGAAGCGACCAGAACATGCCCTCGGCGATGGCGAGGCCCACGCAGGCCAACAGGTAGCTGCAGAGGGCGAGCTCCAGCACCGAGGACAGCGTGATGGGGGACCGGTAGCTGGCCCCCTGGAGCCGCGTCTTGCGCCGCAGCTGCCGGATGCGGGCGCGGCCGGCGGTGCTGCTGGAGGCTCCCGCGTCGCCGAACTTGGGCGTGCGCTCGAACACGCCGCCACGTGTCCTCCAGCCGCGTAGCACGGCCAGCGCGTTGTGCACCGCGAGGCCAGTCCCGAGGGCGAGCACTGCAGGCAGCAGGGCGACGGAGCGCAGCAGCGGCTGGCCCGCGCGGAGCTGGCTCGCCACGTAGAAGAGGGAGACGGCACCGGTGGACGACCCGAGCAGGAGCAGGTCGAGCGCGAGGCGGTCGTAGGGGAGGCCGTCGACGCTGCGGGCCCACATGGCGGGGAAGAGCAGTGTCGCCAGCAGCACGAGACCGACGTAGCAGAAGTTGCTGGACAGGTGCACCATGGCCTCGAGGCGCGTGCGCACGGGCAGGCGCGCCGTCAGGATGCGGCGACCGAGCTTGCGAAGCGTCTGAATCGACCCCTGTGTCCAGCGCTGCTGCTGCCCCTTGAATGCGCTCATGGTGAGGGGCAGCTCCGCTGGAGCGACGATGTCGGGGAGGAAGACGAAGCGCCAGCCCGCGAGCTGTGCGCGGTACGAGAGGTCGAGGTCTTCCGTGAGGGTGTCGTGCTGCCAGTCGCCGGCCGACTCGATGGCGCTCCGCCGCCAGATGCCGGCGGTGCCGTTGAAGTTGAAGAAGCGACCCGAGCGGGCGCGCGCGTCGTGCTCGACGAGAAAGTGACCGTCGAGAAGGACCGCCTGAGCGCGCGTGAGCACGGAGGAGGCTCGGTTGATGTGCCCCCACCGCGTCTGCACCATGCCGACCCCTTCGTCCTGGAACGCGCCCACCGTGTGCATCAGAAAGTCGGGCTCGGGCACGAAGTCGGCGTCGAACACCGCAACGAGCTCGCCGCGCGCACACGCGAGGCCTGCCGCCAGGGCGCCGGCCTTGTAGCCGGTGCGGTCCCTACGGGTGAGGTGGACGATGTCGACGCCGCGGGCGCGGAGGCGCTCCACCTGCACCGCGAGCACGTCGCGGGTCTCGTCGGTGGAGTCGTCGAGGACCTGGATCTCCAGCAGGTCCCGCGGATAGTCGAGCGCGGCTGCGGCCTCGACGAGGCGCGGTGCCACGAAGAGCTCGTTGAAGATGGGGAGCTGCACCGTCACCCGCGGCAGCTGCTCCGGTGCCGGTGGCGCCGCAGCCGGCTGCGTCCTCCCGAGGAGGGTCAGCAGGTAGAGACGGTGCAGCCCGTAGAGCGCGAGCACGCTCAGGAGCACGTAGTAGGCTGAGAGGACGATCGTGGTCACGGCGCTTCGATGAGAAAGAGAACCTGGCTTGCCGGTGCTGCCGCGCCGCTGATCGCCGCCCACGTGGCCCTGCTGGCACTCGGCGATCCGGCGGAGGCGGGAGGGTGGTTCTTCAGCGTCATGGCGGTGGCGTTCGGGGGGCTGGCGTGGGCGATGAGGGCGTTGGGCTCGAGGCGTCTGACGGCGGTGGACGTGCTGTGGATCGCCGCCCTGCTGCGGATTCTCGTCCTTCCGATGACCCCCAGTCTGTCGGACGACGTCTACAGATACGTATGGGATGGGCGCACGGCTTGGGCGGGTTGGAACCCGTACGCTCTGGCGCCGGATGCGCCCGAGCTGGCGGGTTTGCGGGACGAGATCTGGGCGAAGACAGCGCACCGTGACGTGGAAACGGTGTATCCACCGTTCGCGCTGGGGCTCTTCAGTATAGCGGCGGCGACGCCCGCGCCCGTGGTCGTTCTGAAGCTGATCCTCGGTCTACTCGACCTCGTCGGAGTTGCGGCGCTCCTGCACCTGGCGGCCTCTCTGGGTATTCACCTTTCGCGTGTCGTCGCCTTTGCGTGGAACCCGCTCGTCGTGCTCGAGGGTGCCGGCATGGGCCACGTCGACGCCGCGGGCGTGGCGTGTGTCCTCGTTGCTGCCGCCTTCCTGTTTCCGCGCCCGGCTGCGCTCCGGGGCGCCAGGAGCGCTCTGGCCGCGACGGCCGCTGCGCTGGGTGTGCTCGCGAAGCTGGTTCCGGTGGTCGTGCTGCCGCTCTGGCTGCTGCGAGTGCGCAGCGCACTGTTTGCGGGGGTGTGCTCGGGCGTGCTGGTGGTGGCCGCGCTGCCGGTGCTGCTGACCGTAGGTGGCGTCCCTCCGGGGCTCGTGCGCTACGGCGTCTCCTGGGAGTTCAACGGGCCGATCTTCGAGCCATTGGCCCGTCTGCTGCACGTCACGCCGTTCGTCGATGCCCTGCGTGCTGCGTGGTCCGGTGTGGAGTGGCTGACGGGGCAGTACGAGGCGCTCGACGGGCTCTACGCCTTCCTCTACCCGGAGCTGGTCGCGAAGGTGCTGCTCGCTGCCGGTGTCCTCGCGCTGGTGGGCGCGAGCTTGCGCAGCGGGGACACGCTCGCCGCAACGTCACGGATCTTCCGTTGGGTCCTGGTCTTTTCGGCGACGCTGTACCCCTGGTACCTCACCTGGGCGCTACCCTGGGCTGCGCTCGAGGGGCGCCGCCCCTGGGTGGTCCTCTCGGCCAGCGTGCAGCTGGCGTACGTTCCGCTGCTTCTGGGTCACTCGTACTGGCCCTGGGTGTATCTGGGCGTCTGGTTGCCTTTTGCTGCGTCGCTCGCCCTCGACCGTGGGGTAGGGCGTACCCCGTCGCCCGCCGGTGAGGAAGGGGTCGATGCGTCGGTGGAGGCTGCGCCATGAGTGCGACGCCTCCGGACGCGCTCTGTTTCCGCCTCGTGGTCGCGTACGACGGCACCGACTACGCGGGCTGGCAGCGCCAGGCCAACACCGACGCCACCGTCCAGCAGCAGCTGGAGGAGGCGCTGGAGCAGGTGTTCGGAGCCGGGGTCGTGGTCGCTGCCGCCGGGCGCACCGACGCGGGCGTGCACGCCCTGGGTCAGCGCGCGCACCTGCACCTGGCGCGGGAGACCGTGCTGCGCTCGAGCGCCACCTCAGACACCGAGGAGGCCGTCGCCGAAGCGTGCCGCGCCCTGGTGCGCGGCACCAACGCCCACCTCGCGCCGGCGATCCGTGTCCTGGCCGCGGAGCCTGCTCCGGAGGGGTTCCACGCGCGCTTCTCGGCGGTCGCCAAGACGTACCGCTACCGGTGGCTGCGTGGAAGGGTCGCCACGCCGCAGGAGGCACGCTACGTCGCGAGCGTGCCGGACGACATGGACGTCGCGGCCATGCGCCGTGCGGCTGCCGCGCTCGTGGGCACGCACGACTTCGGCGCCTTCGCGCGCAGCGGTGGTGCTCACACCGGGACCGTGCGCACCGTGCTCGCGGTGGATCTCGTCGAGGACGGAGCGCAGCTCGACCTGCTGGTGCGCGGCGAGGGGTTCCTCCGCGGCATGGTGCGTGCCATGGCCGGCACCCTCCGGGAGGTCGGGCAGGGGAAACGCTCTGGCGGCTCGGTCGCGCAGCTCGTCGGGGGGGCGGTGCGCGCCCAGGCGGGTCCAAGCGCCCCGGCACAGGGCCTGACCCTCCTCGAGGTCGAGTACGAATAGCCGCGCGGGCCATGCGGTACCCTCAGGGCGCTCGGTGTCCGCGACCGGGGCCGAGGGGAACCGATGCAGAGGGTCATCACAGGCGTCGTTCTGGCATCACTCATGGTGGTGCTGGTCTTTCGCGCGTCGAACGATGTCTTCAAGGCGGTCGTGCTCGGCATCGCCGTCCTCGCCGGCCTCGAGCTCGTGCGGATCGCGCGCCAGCTCGCCCCCAACCCGGGGCTGGCCCTGCTGCCGCTGCTGGCGCCTCTGCTCGCGAGCTGGCAGTGGGGCTGGGTGTCGTTCGGACCGTCTGCGCAGACCGCGGTGCTGGGCCTCCTCGGTGCCTTCGTCGCTCTCGCCGTGCTTCTTGTGTCCAAGGGTGACGTGCCCTCGCGCGACCCCCTCATGGTGCCGGCGGCGGCTGGCCTCCTGGCCTTCGGAGCCGCGTACCTGGGCGCGGCGGCAGGCGCGATGGGTAGCCTGCACGCCCTCGACCCCTGGCTCTTCTTCCTCGCCGTGGCCACCGTCGCCATCAGCGACACGGCGGCGTACTACGGTGGCCGGGCCACGGGGAAGAACAAGCTCGCTCCGGCGGTGAGCCCGAACAAGACGATCGAAGGCTCCCTCTGGGGCCTTGCTGCCGCGGTGGCGCTCGTGGCCGCCTACAGCTGGCTCCGGCTCGGGCGGATCGAGCCCTGGCTGCTGGCGCTGGGAGCGGCAACGGCGGTGGCTGGGCAGCTCGGAGATCTCGTGGAGTCGGCGTTCAAGCGGGCGGCCGGGGTGAAGGACTCCGGCAGCCTCCTGCCGGGACACGGCGGTGTGCTCGACCGCATCGATGCACTGCTTCTCGCGGCTCCCGTTCTGTACCTCGGGCTGCAGGCCCTGGGGCCCGAGCGCTTCGTTCCCTGACCCCGCGGCCCACCGCGAAATACCTACGGCGGCTGCTAAGTTAGACGGTCCGTAGGCGGGTCCCCGGCCCGCACAGGTCTCCTCGTCGATGCAGATCCTGAGCAACATCCTGGCCTTCCTCTTCGCGGCCGGGGTCATCATCTTCATGCACGAGCTCGGTCACTTCGTGGTCGGGCGGATGTTCGGCGTGCGCGTGCGCACCTTCTCCCTGGGCTTCGGCAAGAAGATCTGGGGTTTCGAGCGCGATGGCACCGACTACCGCGTGGCCGCCATTCCCCTCGGCGGCTACGTGAGCTTCGCCGGTCAGGATCCGAGCATTCAGACGGACGACCCGGGGGCTTTCCTCAATCACCCGCGCTGGCACCGCATCGCCATCTACCTCGCGGGCCCGGCGATGAACATCGCGCTTTCGGTCGCGCTGATCGCCGCGGTCTTCATGGTCGGCATCGACGTTCCGAACACCCGCGACGTGTCCACCGAGGTCGGCACCGTGCTCGAGGACTCGGCGGGTGCGGAGGCTGGTCTCCGCGAGGGAGACCTGATCCGGTCGATCGACGGCGAAGAGGTCATGGACTGGCAGGCGGTGTCGATGGCCATCATCACGTCGCCCGAGCGTCCGCTCGCGCTCGAGGTCGAGCGGGGTGGTGACCGACTGACGATGACCCTCACGCCCCGCGAGATCCCGCGCGAGCAGCTCGGCGACGCCGGCATCTACCCGGCGGCCCCGGTGCGGGTGTACAGCGTGGTGAAAGACTCTCCGGCAGATCGAGCGGGTCTCACGTTCGGTGATGCGCTCATCGCGGTCGACGACCGAGCCGTGGCGAGCCCGCAGAGCTTCCAGGAGCTGGTGCGCCCGCGCGCCGGCGAGGACATCACGCTCCAGATCGAGCGCGAAGGGCTACCCCTCGAGGTGCAGCTGGCGCCCGAGCGTCAGGAGGACGGCACGGGTCTGGTCGGCGTGACCATCCGGGAGTTTCACTTCCAGCGGTTCGGTCCGATCGAGGCGCTCGCGCAGAGCGCGCGCTACAACTGGGACGTCACGGTCCAGATCTTCGACTTCCTGGGCAAGCTGTTCGAGCGCAGGATCTCGGCGCAGAGCGCGCTCGGTGGCCCGATCCAGATCGCGACCTACAGCGGCGCCGCGGCGCGGCGGAGCTTCAAGGACCTCGTGTTCTTCATGGCCCTCCTGAGCCTGAACCTCTTCATCTTCAACATGCTGCCGCTGCCGGTCCTGGATGGCGGGCAGATCCTCATCCTGCTGATCGAAGGGACGCTCCGGAGGGATCTGTCGCTGCAGATGAAGGAGCGCATGATCCAGGTGGGCCTGGTTGCGATCGTGGCGCTGATGGCGCTGGCGCTCTACTTCGACCTGCAGCGCTCGCTCCCCGCGATCACCGGCGGGCCCTAGGTGTGGTTTCTCGAGACGTTGTTCAGAAGAACCGGTGCTCCGGTTCATCAGCGTCCGGGCCCCTTCACCGTCGAGAAGGGTTGGTAGCCCAAGGCGCTGCGATCCAGACCTCGTCTTCCTGCGAGAGCCGGGGCTCCTCATGGACTCCTGGCGGAGTCGTCCCTTTCGTCCTACCCAGCTTCCGGCCGGGGAGATCTGACGTGGTCCAGGCCCGCAGATGCAAAGAGGTCAGGTTGGAAGTGCCTTGGGCTACCTTCCTCTCCCTCTGATTCGGTTTCGAGCCCCGCGCCTGTTCTACTTCAGGGTCGGAAGATCTCGACCCCCGAAACTCTGAACCACGTCTCGAGAAACCACACCTAGAGGGTCTCTTTCGGCAGCTTCCGACGCCCCTTCGCAGGCCTGGCACGGGCGATCTGCAGTGGCGGAGTCTGCACGCGCCGGCGTGCCTGGGCCACGAGCCGCGCGAGGTCGCGCCGATGGCCGTCTCCGCGCTCGCCCATCGGGGTCTCGAGGATCTTCGGGATCTGCCGGAGCTGCGGCGCGCGCATGAGCTGCGCGAAGGTGCGGGAGCCGATGTGCCCCTCGCCGACGTTGGCGTGACGGTCGCGGTTCGATCCGCACGGTGTCTTGGAGTCGTTGAAGTGGAAGCAGCGGACGTGCTCGAGGCCGAGGGCCCGCTCCACGTCGTCGAGCCACGCCCGAGGACCCGCGGCGCGGTGGAGGGGGGCGCCGGCCGCGAAGGCGTGGCACGTATCGAGACAGAACCCGATCCGGTCACGCCTGCTCGCCTGGTCGCGAAGAACAGCCAGCTCGTCGAGCGTGGCACCGAGGTAGGTGCCCTGGCCCGCCGTGTTCTCCAGCAGGAGCACGGTGTCGCAGACCGGAAGACGGTCGAAGACCCGGTCGAGCATGGCCCCGGCCCGCTCGATGCCGAGCTGCACGCCGTCGCCGAGGTGGGCGCCCGGGTGGAGCACGAGGCCGTCGACCCCGAGACGGTGACAGCGGTCGAGCTCGTCGACCAGCGCGTCCTCCGAGCGGGAAGCGGTGGGCTCCTCCACCGACGCGAGGTTGATCAGGTAGGAGGCATGAGCGACGACGGCACGGACACGGCTCTTTTCCCGGGCTGCCCGGAAGGCATCGACGCGTGCGTCGTCCAGCGGCCTGGCCTGCCACTGGTTCGCGTTCTTCACGAAGATCTGGATCGCGTTGCAACCGAGGCCCTCGGCCCTCTCGAACGCGCGCTCGAGGCCTCCCGCCACGGAGACGTGGGCGCCGACGAGGTTGGGGGTGCGAGAGGCTTGCTTTCGGGGGCTCATGCGGGTGTTTCCGGGTCGCGACGCGAGGTTCTACCACATCGCCCGGGGCAGGTTTTGCCCAGCAATTCCGGGGTGTCTCGGGGCCGATCGGTTGGTAGGATGGGCGAATGCGTCGCCGTCTTCTCCGGCTGCTCTCGGCCCTGGTGTATCTGGGGCTTCTGGGGCTCGTGGCCGTGCTCACGTCCTACCTGTCGTTCTCGACGTTCGTGCGCCGTGGATCGATCACGGTTCCCGATCTCGTCGGGCTCCCCGCGGAGGCGGCGGAGGACCTCCTGGCCGAGCGCGGCCTGGTGGCGAAGCTGCTGGCCGAAGAGGCCCGCTTCGACGACGAGGTGCCCGCGGGCTTCGTGCTGCAGCACGATCCCCCGGCCGGTAGCTCCGCGAAGCAGGGCGCCTCGGTGGGCATGATCCTGTCGCGCGGCCAGCAGCTCGTGAAGGTGCCGGAGCTGACGGGCCAGGCCGTTCAGGCTGCCCAGGTGGAGCTCGCGGCGGCTGGTCTGTCGCTGGGTGCCCGCGCCACGGTCATCTCGAGCGCCGGCCCTCCGGGCTCGGTGGTGCACCAGAGCCCGGCCGCCGGAGAAATGGTCGATCAGGCAACGTCCGTCGACCTCAAAGTCTCGATCGACAACCCGGCCGAGACCTACGTGATGCCCGACCTGGTGTACCGCGACAGCGCGGCGGTGCGCCGCTACTTCGAGAGCCGCGGCTTCCAGATGGGAAGCGTCAAGTTCGAGCCGTACGAGGGGGTCGACGAAGGAATCGTGCTGCGTCAGTATCCCCTCGCCGGACATCCCCTCAGAAAGCGGGACACCATCGCGCTGGTGGTCGCCGCCCGAACCGACACCTGACTTGAGGCGAGGCAGCCCATGTCGCCGGCCGCGGAGCCGATCGCTGAGCTCACCCGGACCTGACCCCTCGCTGTCGCAGGAGACCCCTCCAGAATGAAGATCGCTCCTTCGGTGCTCGCGGCCGACCTCGCCCATCTGGTCGCCGCGGTCGACGTCTGCGAGCGCGGCGAGGCCGACCTCGTCCACCTCGACGTCATGGACGGTCACTTCGTCCCCAATCTGACGTTCGGCTACCCGGTCATCGACGCCCTCGCGGAGCACACGTCGGTCCCGTTCGACATTCACCTCATGGTGGAGCGACCGGGTGAGCTGCTGCATCACTACCTCGCCTGCAAGCCCCGCTGGGTCTCCTTCCACTGGGAGGCGGGCGGACACAGCGACCGTCTGGTGCACCAGATCCGCGACGCCGGCGCCGGAGCGGGCATCGCGCTCAATCCGGCGACGCCGGTGGAGGTGCTGCAGGACCTCCTGCCGGAGCTCGACTTCGTGCTGTTGATGTCGGTGAACCCGGGGTTCGCCGGGCAGCCGTTCGTGCCCTACGTCGTCGACAAGTGCCGCCGCCTGCAGGGCGAGATCGAGCTTCGGGGTCTCGGGACCGAGATCGAGATGGACGGGGGCATCACCATCGACAACATCGACCTGGTGGCCGAGGCAGGCTGTAGCACTGCCGTCGTCGGCTCGGGAATCTACAAGGCGGACGATCCCGTTGAGATGCTCAAAGCTCTCAGGCGACGTCCGTCCGCGCCGGCTGGCGGAGACCAAGCATGACCCGTTCACCATCTCTTGCCCTCTGGGTGCTCGCCGCGGCCCTGCTCGTGGCCGCGTGCGGCTCCGACGGCCGCAACGACCCCATTCTGCGCCTCTCGGCTCTCGAAGCTCTGGAAGAGGGCCGCAACCTGATGGAGCAGAAGAAGTACCGCCTGGCCCGCAAGTACCTCATCCACTCGTTCGAGGTGGAGCCCAACTCTCCTGCCGGCCGAGACGGCCTGCTCCTCGCGGCGGATGCGCTCTACCTGATCGGTGGCTTCGACAGCTATGTCGAGGCGGAGACCCGGTACCGCGACTTCCTGAACCGTTTTCCGACCAGCGACAAGGCCGACTACGCGCAGTTCCGTGTCGCCTCCTCGCTCGCCAAGCGCATGGAGAAGCCGAACCGCGACCAGGAGACCACGCGGAAGGCACTGGCCGAGTTCCAGGATCTCCTCCGGCTGTATCCCACGAGTCCGTACGTCGACGAGGGGCGTGAGGAGCTCAAGCTGGTGCGCCAGAACCTCGCGGAGCACGAGTTCGTCGTGGCGCGCTTCTACTACCGCTTCTCGCGCGAGAGATCGTCGGTGCTCGCAGCGGCCCTCGAGCGCTTGGAGGGCATGTTCGAGAACTACCCGGACTACCAGGAGCTCGACAAGATCCAGCTCTACCTCTGCCTGGCCGCAGACAAGGCCACGCTCTGGGAACGCGCCTCGGAGGAGTGTGCCAAGCTGCGCAACGAGTATCCTGAGAGTGCGTATCTGAAGAAGATCCCCAAGGGGGTCGACGAGCGCGCGAAGCTCCAGGCCGAGGCGCGCGCAAAGGCCGAGGCCGAACGGAAGGCCCAGGCCGACGAGGATCCCGAAGGCGAGGACAATTCCTCCAGCGAAGACAAGGAAGGTGACTGATGCGAGTGCTCGTGCCCGTGGCTCTGATCGGCGTTCTGCTGACCGGCTGTGCTTCGTCGGGGGTTCAGCGAGCACTCACGCCGAACGACCGTCTTCGGGATCAGGTGCGCGAGCTGGAGAAGATGGTGGTCGACCTGCAGAAGAAGGCCACCGTCAGTGAGGTCGAGGTGGCGCGGCTCAAGGAGCGCGTAGTCGAGCTCGAAGTGGACCGCGAGAGGCTCGAGGAGCAGCTCGCGCAGCGGCCGGCACCTCGCCCGCCGTCGCCGACGCGCGGCCTGTCCGAGGAGCCGCTGCCTTCGTTCCGGCCGGCCACGTCGGCTCGTATCGAGACGGCCGATCTGGAAGACCCGGATCCGCTGCCGCCGCCCACCCGCTCGCCGGCTGCGTCGGAGCCGCCGAAGTCGGCGCCCGTCGTGGTGCCGAGGTCGTCTCCGGAGCCCCGCACGGCACAGCGCAAGCCGGTGCGTCGCGCGCCGGCCCCCGAGGTCCGGGCCGCAGAGCCGGCCGCCGCTCCCACCGTCGAGGTCCCGCCGGCGGGTCAGGCGATCTACGACCAGGGCTACACGCAGTACCACCGGGGGCAGTACGTCGACGCCGAGGCGAGCTTCCTCCGCTTTCTCGAGGGCTTCCCGAGCACGGACCTGTCCGACAACGCGCAGTTCTGGATCGGTGAGGCGCGGTTCGCGCGCGACGACTTCCGTGGAGCTCTCTCTGCCTTCCGCGAGGTGGTCGATCGCTTCCCGGGCGGCAACAAGGTGCCGGACGCCCTGGTCAAGGCGGGGGCTGCCCTCGAAGCGCTCGGCGACGTCGCCGGGGCCCGTCGGAGCTACGAGGAAGTGCAGCGCCGCTTCCCGACGTCGCCTGCGGCCCTGCGTGCCGAAGAGCGCACCATCGCGCTGCGCTGAGACGCTCCGCCGTCTGAAACTCCGAAAACTCGGGTCGTTCTGGCCGACTCGGGGTGAGACCGGGAACGAGGTCTTGCGGCCGTAACCGTTGACACGCAAAGACCTATCTCTTGACAGCTTGTGCACGGACGCATACCGTTCATAGACGGTCTGCTATCAGTGGGTGCTGAAGCCCGGATGCCGGCCGCTGAGGGAGGTTGTCATGAGGTGTGTCGCTCTCGCCACGAGTCTCGCTGTCGTGCTGCTGGCTGCAGCTCTTCCTGCGCAGAGTCCGCCCAAGGACCTGAAGCTCGTCGGGGACCACTGGACCGCCTGGGACCCGCCGGCCGAAGTGGCCGAGGGCGCTCAGGTGTACACCATCCAGAAGGGAGACACCCTCTGGGACCTCGCCGAACAGTTCTACGAGAACCCCTACCTCTGGCCCCAGATCTGGGAGCAGAACCGCTACATCCTCGACTCGCATTGGATCTACCCCGGCGATCCCCTCGTCGTCGGCTACGAGGTGGAGTCGAGCGAGGTGCTCGACGAGCCGAGCGGTGACCCGCGCGAGTCGGTCGCCGACAGCGCCGCGACCCAAGGCTTCGACGACAGGGGTCTCTTCGGTCGCCGCAGCTCGTTCCAGCAGCTCGGGAGCGAAGACGACGTGTACTGCAGCGGCTACATCGGCGAGCTCTCCGAGAGCTTCACTCTCGGCATGACCGGGTCGGAGTACGACGTGCTCGGACCCACGCTGGCGGTCGAAGACCGCGGCACCGTCCGCGGCCGCTTCGGGCTGGTGGACGCCATCAAGATCGGTCTCGACGTGGGCGACGTCGTGTATCTCGACGGCGGCCGCAACGTCGGCCTCACCCCGGGAGATCGGTTCAGTGCGATCGAGCACGGCAGCCTCGTGCGGCATCCTGAGACCGACAAGGTCGTCGGCCGCTTCTATCAGTACCTCGGGCAGGTCCGGGTGCTCTCCGTGCAGGAGGAGACCGCGATCGCCGAGGTGGCCCAGGCGTGCACGACCATTCCCGTCGGCGCCGGCCTCAAGCCTTTCGAGGCCGTTCCGATTCCTACGGAGCGCCGCACGCCACTGCGTCCGGTGAACGACCCGACCTCCGGCGAGGCTCTGGTCGAGGCACCGATGATCCTCTACGGCAAGGATGGCCTGTTCTCGCTCGGCCAGGATCACGTGGTCTTCGTCGATCGCGGCGAGAGCGACGGTGTCGAGCCGGGGCTCATCTACACGGTCTACCGCCAGAACAGCAGCGGGCACCCTCCCGTCGTTCTCGGCGAAGTTGCGATCCTCTCGGTGCACCCGTACTCGAGCCTCGGGAAGGTCATCGAGTCGCGCTACCCGATCTACGTCGGCGACCGTCTCGAGCTCAAGTAGACGCATCCTCTCACGCGGCTGCACGACGCCCTTCCGCCCGGAAGGAGCCGTGGTATCTTGCACCTCCTCGACCGATGGACTGGAGGCGCGAATGGCGAAAGCGAACCTGCATCAGCAGCTCTCCCTGATCGTGGATGAGCTGGTCACTTCCGGTGTGACCCTGGAGCAGGCGCGCAAGGAGTTCGAGCGACAGTTCATCGTGGCGGCCCTCCGGAGCCACTCGGGAAGCCTCACGCGCTCCGCCAAGAGCCTCGGCGTTCATCGCAACACGCTCCGCAACAAGGTCGGCGCTCTCGGCATCACGGGCCGAGACTACGGCGGCCGCCCACGCAGGTCACGTTCGACCTAGCACCGCGATTTGCTCCCGCGTCCCCGAAGGTTGCCCGGGGTAGCGCAAACGCAGAAAGCGTGGCAGGCTCTCCGAGTCACAGCGCGGACAGTGGCCTCGGCCCTCGGTTCAGGCTCCGGTCGCGCAAGTTCCCGCCGACCCGCGCGGTGAGACAGCTCTCTCGGGGCCAACATCACATGGCCCTTTTCGTGCGCAACTGCGTATTAAGGAACAGGGACCACTCCTCACTTCCCGTTCCTTCTGATTTTCCTTCGAAAACTCGTCTTTCTCTTCTTCGAGACGGTGTGCGGACTCGATCGGGGGTCCGCTCGTTTGGAATGCCGTGTCCGCCGATTTCGTTCTCTGCACGAGCACATATCGAACTTCGTCATGTCCAGTCCCAGAATCCAAGCGATTGCGCTGATCGCCTGCGCCCCTCTGGCCCTGCTCCTCGTCCTCGTGATGAGCAGTGAGCTCCAGAGCCTCGACGTGCAGGTCTCGGAGGTGCCTCACCCCGAGGAAGTGCGCCTTCTCGAGGAGCTTTCGGCGTGGGCCGGGGACGTGGAGTCTCTGGCGGCCCCGGCGGTCCCATTCGCCGAAGATCCCAACGTGCTGGCCTCGGTCCGCTCGCGGTCGGCCAGCTTCGACCTCTTCGTGCGTCCGCCGGCGGCTGACTCGTCGCGCACGGTTCTCGCCCGTGTGCCCTACGGTGCCGAGATCCGCCGCGCCGCGCAGCGCCACGGCGTCGACCCGTTCCTGCTCGCTGCGATGGTGGAGGCGGAGTCGTCGTTCGACCCTGCCGCGACGTCCCACAAAGGAGCGCAGGGCCTCCTGCAGGTCATGCCGGAGACCGGAGCCGACATGGGCCTCGTCGACCCCTCCGATCCGAGCCAGAACCTCAATGCCGGCGCGCGCTACCTGCGTCACATGCTCCGCCGCTTCGACGACGTGACGCTCGCACTCGCTGCATACAACGCCGGCCCGGCCAAGGTGGAGCGCTATGACGGCGTGCCGCCGTATCGCGAGACGCTCGGCTACGTGAACCGCGTCCTGCGGCGCTACATCGACTATCGCCAGGAGCTCTGGCGGCTCGAGAGCCTGGACGTGCCGCGGGTCGCTGCCAGCGCTCTGAGCGCTGGCGGCTGATCGCCCGACAAACGGGGTCGCAGGGAAGGCGGCGCCGGGCGCCGTCTACTGCTTGTTGCCCTCTTCCAGCTCGGCCTGCTCTTCGCCCTTGAGGCCCTTGCGGAAGTTGCGAATGCCCTCACCGAGGCCCTTGCCGAGGGTGGGCAGTTTGGTCGAGCCGAAGAGCACCAGGATGATGCCGAAGATGATCAGAAGCTCTGTGGGACCTAGCGAAGGAAGCATGGCGAGGGTCTCCTCGGTGTTCTCGAAGCAACCTGGATCATACCAGAGGCTCCGCATCCGAGGGCCAGGCATGCGCCCGATCCGTGATCGCCGTGCGCATCGCGTCGATGTCGAGCCTGCTGGGGAGTGCTTGTCCCTCCGGCAGCCGCAGGAGCGCCTCGACGCCGAGATCGATGGATCCCGGAACGAGGCGGAGATGTCGCGGCGAGCCGCGCTCGGCGAAGGCGAAGAACGTGCCCACGATCTTCCACATGCGCTGCGCGACGAGCCGGTCCCAAGGCTCCGCATCGAGCCCCGAGGCGGCCCGGACCTCCTCGCGACGCTCCGGAGGCAGTTGCACGCTGTCGCTCGCCAGAGACGCCAGGTCGTAGCCGACGGGGCCCGGGCGAAGATCCTGGTGGTCGATCACCGCGAGCTCGCCACCCACCCGCAGGAGGTTGCGCACCATGAGGTCGCGATGGCACGCCTGGGTGGGCTCTTCGCCCAGCCGAGTGCAGAGGCTCGCGAGCGCTTCGTCGAGCGCGCGCCCGCCTTCGCTGGTGCGGCTCAACCCAGAGGGCTCGAGTGCCACCGTCCACGTCTGGTCGAGCTCGCGCTGGAAGAGCGTGGCGTCGAGCGGGGGGTTGAGGTCGCGGACCGCGTCGATCGGGCAACTGCTGATCCGCAGCGCGAGATTCACACAGGTGGTCAGGTCGGCCTCGTTCAACGACAAGCTCTCACGGTCGAACAGCTGGTCGTCCCCGAGATCTTCGACCACCGTGACGCCGGCGTCGAAGCGGTTGCCCAGGACCCGCGGGACGCGGACCGCCTGCTCGAGGAGCAGCCGGGTCGACTCCAGGAAACACGCCTGGGCGCGTCGCAGCTCGTCCGGATACAAGGCCGCCATCACCTTCTGCCCGCCGCGAAGGTGTACGCGCACGTAGCGTCGCAGCGAGACATCGCCTGGCAGGGCCTCGAGTCGGACCACATCGTGACCGAGAGTCCGCAGGACGTCCTGCAGGTGGCCTCGAGGGGTGGCCATGGCGGTCATGGAGGAGGATCTTACCGCCGCCATCCGGCACACGACGCCGCGCCGTTGACGCGCACTTTCACAGGTTCGATAATCACGGGGTGCCGTTTCGGCCGCCCTTCGGAGAACCAAGTATGAAACCCCGCCTGAGACACCTGCTGGAAGAGCTGAGCGAGCTCCTACGTGACGTGATCTCGGAATCTCCGTCGGCGATCGAGAAGGTCGACCAGATCCAGGAAGAGGGCTACACCATCCACCTGTTGCTCGACTGCAAGCCGTCCGACGAGGTCGACGACGAATACGAGTCCGAGGACCCCGTCGAAGAGGCCGCTCCCGGCGAGCTCCCCGTGCCGGAGCAGAAGGCGCTCCCGCCGGCGGCTGCAACCTTCCGGATCAACGCCGACGACCTGCGCTTCCTGCGGTCGGTCGGCATCGACCCCACGCGCCGTGCCCGCAAGAAGCGCAGCTCGTCACAGTCCGAGGCGTCGGACTGAGTCTGGGGGCTGCGAATGTCGAAGCTCGCAGCCGGCACGACAGGCGGCGCGGCACCGAGGCGAGTGAACCTCCTGGGCATGAGTCGTGCCCAGCTGAGCGAAGCGCTCGACGGCTGGGCCGACCGCCCCTTCCGGATCGATCAGGTGTACCGGGCGCTCAACGAGCGCCACGTGCTGAGCTTCGAAGAGATCACCGATCTCAGTCGGTCATTGAGGGCGCAGCTCGAGGAGCGCGCCACGCTGGCGCGACCGGAGATCGCCGAGAAGGTGGTCTCGAAGGACGGCACGGCCAAGTACCTCCTGAAGCTCGATGACGGAGCCGTCGTCGAATCGGTCGACATTCCCGAGGTGAGCCGGCGCACCCTGTGCATCTCGAGCCAGGTGGGCTGCGCTCTGGCCTGTAAGTTCTGCGTCACGGGCTACTGGGGTGCGGGCCGTGATCTGACGCCGGCCGAGATCGTGGGCCAGGTTCTTGCCATTGCGGAAGACCGGGAGCTCGACCTCGCCTCCCTCCACCTCGTCTTCATGGGAATGGGGGAGCCGCTCCTCAATCTCGTGAATGTCCGTGCAACGCTCGAGTCGCTCTCCCACCAACTCTCGTGGCGGCGGATGACCGTGTCCACGGCGGGCGTCGTACCGGGAATCGCACAGATGGCGACGTGGTCGCACCGGCCGAACCTGGCGATCTCCCTTCACGCGGTGGACGACCAGCGACGGTCTCGCCTGATGCCGATCAACCGCAGGTACCCGCTGGAGCAGCTGCTCGGTGCGCTGCGCAGCTATCCGACCCCCAAAGGCCGCCCGATCACCTTCGAGTACACGCTGATTCGCGGCTTCAACGATCGCAAGGACGACCCGCGTCTCCTCGCACGCATGCTTCGCGGTCTGCGCGCGAAGGTGAATCTCATTCCGCTCAACCGTGACCCGGTGCTCGGCGACCTGGAACCGCCGCCGGCGCACGAGATCGAGCGCTTCGAGCGAGATCTGCGTGCGTGCGGGGTTGCGTGCTCGGTGCGTCGGCCGCGCGGCGACGACGTGGGCGCCGCGTGTGGCCAGCTCCGCGCGAGCCATCGCGAGCCGCGCGGCTTTGCTCCCCTCGAGCTCAGCGCTCCGAGCTCGCCCGCCTCCAGATGAACGAGAGGTTGCGTCCACTCTTCGGGCCGCTCCTGCGATAGCTCCACCACTCGTCGGGAGCACAGCCGGTACAGACCGACGCGTGACGCACGTCTTCCAGCCCGGCGCGAGCGAGCTGCGCCGCCGCCGCGTGCGCCAGAGCCAGGGTGGGCCGCGCCTCCCCTGGCTGTGCGACCACGCAGGAGGTTCCCGAGGCGGCCGCGACCTGCACGGCGACATCGCCCCCCACCTCGTAGCAGCACCCGGCCATACACGGCCCGATCCAGGCGGTCGAAGGCGCCTCGAGCGCGCGCAGCCCCTCGCCGAGGATGCCCTGGGCGAGCCCCCGCCATCCCGCGTGCAGGGCCGCCACGGCGTCCTGCGCGGCTGCGAGAACCGGAACGCAGTCGGCCGTGACCACGCACAGGGCGCGCATCGGCTCGTTCGTGTACAGGCCGTCCGCCTCCTGCCCGTGCCCCGACGCTGCCTCCACGACACGCGCGGAGTGGACCTGCTTCGTGAAGCTCACGGCCTCTGGGGTTGCCCATCCAAGATGCTCCGTGGCTTCCGTGAGGGCACGCTCGGGAGGCGTCTCCCGGGCGACGTGTCGGCCCAGGAAGAGGGCGCGAAATGGGCCCTTGCGCATGGCGATGAGACGGCGCATCGAACGAAAGGAGGGACTCGAGGCTGAGCTACACTAGCACCGCTCCCGGGACCGCCGCGGGCAGCGAGGCATGATCATGAGCTACGAAGCCGTCATCGGACTCGAGGTCCACGTCCAGCTGAAGACCGAGACGAAGATCTTCTGCAGGTGCCCGAATCACTTCGGTGGTGAGCCCAACTCCAACGTCTGCCCGGTCTGTCTGGGGTACCCGGGGACGCTGCCTGTGCTCAACCGTCAGACCGTCGATCAGGCGATCCGCCTCGGTCTGGCGCTCGGCTGCGAGATCCGGCGCGACTCGGTGTTCGCCCGGAAGAATTACTTCTACGCGGACCTGCCCAAGGGCTACCAGATCAGCCAGTTCGACCGGCCCATCGCCGAGCACGGCACGCTGCCGCTGAGTCACTCCGAAGGCTCGGTGGAGATCGACCGGATGCACCTCGAGGAGGATGCCGGCAAGCTGCTGCACGAGGCGCCGGGCGGCGGCGCTCTGCCGGGCCAGAGCCTGGTCGACTTCAACCGCTGCGGGGTGCCGCTGGTCGAGATCGTGACGGGCCCCGTGCTGCGCAGCGCCGCCGAGGCGCAGGACTACCTGCAGACGCTCCACCAGGTGCTGCTGTACACCGACACGAGTGACGGCAACATGGAGGAGGGGAGCCTGCGCTGTGACGCGAACGTGTCCATCCGCGAGCGCGGCGCCGAGACCCTCGGGACGAAGGTGGAGGTGAAGAACCTCAACTCCTTTCGCAATGTCGCACGCTCCATCGAATACGAGATCGAGCGCCAGTCGGTCCTCCTCGATGCGGGAGAGGAGATCGTGCAGGAGACCCGGAGCTTCGACGCGGCGAGCGGCAAGACCCGGTCCCTGCGCGGCAAAGAGGAGGCGCACGACTACCGCTACTTCCCGGACCCGGACCTCCCGAACCTGCGCCTCGCGGCCGAACGGATCGAAGGTCATCGTGCCGAGCTGCCCGAGCTGCCGTGGCAGCGCCGCCGGCGTTTCGAGGAGAGCTACGGCCTGCCTCAGGAGTCGGCAGCGCAGCTCTCCGCCACGAGGGAGATGGCCGACTACTTCGAGCGGTGCGTCGAGGCGCATCCGGCAGATCCGAAAGCGGTCGCCAACTGGATTCAGGGAGAGGTCCAGCGCGAGCTCAAGGAGCGAGGCCAGGAGACGACCGACGCGCTCGCTCCCGAGAAGCTCGGTCAGCTCCTGTCGATGGTGCAGGATGGAGCTCTCTCCAGCAGCGCGGCCAAAGGGGTCTTCGCCCAGCTCTGGTCCAGTGCCGAGACCGCGCAGGAGGTCGCCGAGAGGCTGGGGGTCCTCCAGGTGCGCGACGAGGGCCAGCTCGAGGAGTGGGTGGGCCAGGTGATCGAGGAGAATCCGGATCCGGTCGCACAGCTTGCGGCGGGCGAGCAGAAGGTCATCGGATTCCTGGTCGGACAGGTGATGCGCAAGTCGCAGGGGAGTGCCGAGCCCCAGCGTGTGCGCGAGATGCTGGCCGAGCGCGCCTCACAGGCCGTCAGCTAGCCGCCTGCGGTGATCCGCTTCTACAACGTCGGCAAGCGCTTTCCCGGTGGTCAGGTGGCGCTGCGTGACGTCTCCCTCCACCTGGCACCAGGTGACTTCGCGTTCCTCACGGGCGCGAGTGGTGCGGGCAAGACGACGCTGCTGCGTCTGATCTACCGCGAGGACGTTCCGTCCGAAGGCCAGATCCTGGTCAACGGGCGCAACGTGGGAGGGCTGCCGGCGGCCAAGATCCCGTACCTCCGGCGCTCGATCGGCGTCGTCTTCCAGGACTTCCGCCTGATCCCGCGCAAGACGGTCTTCGAGAACGTCTGCTACCTGCCGATGATCCTCGGCGAGAGCGTGAAGCGCCAGAAAGAGATCGTGCACGAGGCACTCAGCCGGGTCGGCCTGGGCCACCGCATGGGCGACTACCCACGGGAGCTGTCTGGGGGTGAGCAGCAGCGTGTCGCCGTGGCGCGCGCACTCATCAACGCGCCCGACATCCTGCTGGCGGACGAGCCGACGGGGAACCTCGACCCGCAGCTGTCGCTCGAGATCCTGGAGCTGTTCCAAGAGGTGAACCGCCGTGGCACGACGGTTCTGCTCGCCACGCACGATCGCGCGATGATCGCGGCGCTCGGCGGGCGTGTGCTCACGCTCGACCAGGGACGTCTGGCCCTTGATCAGACCGTGGTCGCCACGCCCGGAGCTCCGCAACAGGAGGCTCCGGCTTGACCTTCTTGCAGGCCCTGCGCTACTTCGTGCGCGAGGCGGCCCTCAACTTCGCGCGCAGCTGGAAGACGAGTGTCTTGGCGGTGCTGACCATCTCCATCAGCCTCTTCGTGGGAGGCGGCTTCCTGTGGGTCACGGGCAACCTCGCGCAGAAGGCGGAGGAGTGGAGTCGTGAGCTGCTGGTGACCGTGTACCTCGAGCACGAGGTCCCGGACGGGGTCGAGGGATCGCTCGAGGAGGCTCTGGACCAACCCTGGGTCGCGCAGGTGCGGCCGGTGAGTGGCACAGAGGCCAAGGCGCGGTTTGCGCAGGCGTTCCCGGCATTGGCGGAAGTGTTCGAGCACGAGGAAGGCTCCTTCTCGCCGTCGCGCGAGGTCGTGATCGACCCTGGCGAGGTGAGCACGACCGAGCTCGACGGCTGGATCGGGCGCCTGCGCGAGCTCGATGGCGTCCAGATGGTCGACGACGATCGCGACTGGCTCGCGGAGCTGCGCCGCGTTCTGGTCTTTGCGCGCGGCCTCGGCGCGGGTGTGGGCCTGGGCCTCCTCGCCGCCGCTGTCCTGACCATCGCGAGCGTCATCAAGCTCACCGCCTACCTCTACCTCGAGGAGATCGAGGTGCAGCGCCTCGTCGGAGCCACGGAGTTCTTCATCCGTGGCCCGTTCTACATGGAGGGCATCCTGCAGGGCCTGGTCGGAGGTGCCGTCGCCCTCACTCTGTTGTCGCTCCTCGGCTGGAGCGCGCGGGCCGGTGCGGAGGACTCCTTCTGGCTGGCCCTGGTCGTGTCAGAGCCCCTGCCCGTGTCTCTCCAGGCGCTTCTCATCGCCGTGGGTGCCGCAAGTGGCCTGCTGGGTGCGGTGATCTCCCTGCGTCGCGAGTCGCTGCGCGCTCCAGAAGCCTAGTGGGTTGAGCCCCCTTCTCGACGGGCACGTGAGACAGTTCCCGGGTCTCGTGCATCCAGTTTCGCCTTTTCCTGGAGACCGGCACGTGGCCCCGTCATGCTGGGCGGCTCCCGCGCGTTCCTAGGCCGGGAGCGACCGACCGGAGCGGGCTCTGGCCCCGCCCGGGGGGTTCAGACGTCGGCGGCGCTTGAACGACTTCTGAAGGAAGCAGATGGTGCGAGCCGACGGCGTCCAGCCGAGGGCTCCCCTCAAACAAAGGGAACCCCCCGAGGCGTCCCCCGGGTGGGGCCTGAGCCCGATCCGGGCCGCGGGAACGGCCCAGGCGAAAGCTCCTCGGATGTCGTGGAGCTCCGAGGCGTCCCCCGGGTGGGGCCTGAGCCCGATCCGGGCCGCGGGAACGGCCCAGGCGAAAGCTCCTCGGATGTCGTGGAGCTCCGAGGCGTCCCCCGGGTGGGGCCTGAGCCCGATCCGGGCCGCGACACCGCCGACAAGGACGCACAGAAGAAGAGAGGCCTCCCGCGAGGGAGGCCTCATTCGCTCGATCAGGACGAGATTTACCGCGGCGGGTTGCTCCCACCCGGCAGCGCCTCCATCTCCTGCTTGAGCTTCTCCTGCTCGGCCTTCAGCGCCGCAATCTCGGCGTTGATGCGGTCGGCGTCGGCGTTCTCCTGCGCGATCTTCTCGTTCTCCTGAACGCGTGCGACGGCGGCCGTGTTGCCGGCCGAGTTGTAGGCCGCGACGGCCTCCGCGTACTTCTTCTGCTTCTCGTACACGAAGCCGAGCTGGCTCATGATCTTGTTCTGATCCGCGCCGCGCATGCCTTTGGCCTGGTTGAGCGCGGCCTCGGCGCCAGAGTAGTCGGCGGTCGAGGTCAGAGCCTGGCCGAGGTAGAAGGGCGCGTACCAGTCGGCGCCGCTGAGCCCCTGGGCCTTCTTGAAGTCGGCGGCCGCCTGCGGGTACTTCTTGGCTCCGAGACGGACCTCGCCGAGGCGCAGGACGTTCGCGTAGCTGCCGCTCTGCGAGACGAGCGCCTGAGCGGATGCCTCGGCCTTGTTGTAGGCGGAGGTCTTGGCTGCGCCCTGGCTGGTGCGTGCCTGGCGGATGAGTGCCGTGACGTGGCCCTTGCGGATCTTGGCGTCGTTTGGTGCGAGCTTCACGGCCTTGTCGAGGGCGGAGACAGCCGGAGCGGTCTGACCGTCGTTGTAGGCGGCCATGCCGTAGGCGAACCAGGCCTTGGCGTCCTGCGGGCTCGCCTCGGCCAGCTTCTTCATGTCGCTGATCGAGCCGCCACCCGAGGCCTTGGCCTTGAGCGCGTAGAGCTGCTTCTTCTGCGCGTCGCTCAGGCTGGACTCGCTGAGCTTCGACAGCACCGAGGTGGCCTCACGACCCTTCCCGGTCTGGACGAGAGCGTTGCCGAGGCTCAGCAGGATGCCGGGATCGTTCGGCTTGAGCTCGTTGGCCTTCTGCAGGTGCGTGACGGCTTTGGAGGCCTGCTTCGAGTAGAGCAGAGCCGCGCCGAGCATCTGATGGCCCTGGTAGGCGTCGGGGACCACCTCGACGTACTTGGCGAAGGCTGCGGCCGCGCCGGCCCAATCTCTCTTCTTGAAGGCGGCGATGCCGGCGTCCCAGTTCTCTTCGGCCAGCAGGCCGGCCGGAACGACGAGACACGCGAGTGTCGCGAGCAGAAACAGTTTGCGAATCATGGGGAGGTTCTCCTTTGCAGTCGCGAAAGCACGAAAGACGAGCCCTTTCTGACTTGGATTCAGGCAGCCAGTCGGAAGTTCCCGAGGAGCGCGTGAGGCGTGCGGGTCACCGAGGCGAGCTCTTGCATTGGTTCTTTGAGAGAAGCAAACGCCGTGCCGATGGTTCCTCGGGTTGGTGTGGAAGATTCCGAACTGAAAAGCGGTTGACGGATTCTAGCGGATGTCGAGGAGTCTGTTGAGTCGTTCCCTGTAGACCGGGACCGACTCGGCGCCTGCGTGGCGTCCGAGGATGCGCTCGTGGTCGTGGACGAGGTCGTAGACGGAGTCTCGAACCCGGCCGCGGTCCCGCTGGGCACGTGCCAACTTGGCAGCTCTCTGCAGCGTCGGGGTCGCTGCGGCACTCGTGCACAGATCTGCGGCCGCGCGCTCGAGCGCCTCCGAGAGGCTGGCGGCGGCGGAGCTCGACAAGCCGTCGACCGCGGCGCGCAGGGGTGCCGCGAAAGGCTCGCTGAGCTCGACCTGGCCCGACGCGAGGAGGCCGTAGAGGTCTTTGCTGGTCACGAACGAGCTTTCGCCGAGAGCCGCGGCGAGCTCCTCGATGGACCGCCGCTCGTCGATCCGCTGCACGATCTGCCACTCTCTCGGGGAGAGCGACACGGCTGCAGTGGCCTGCTGGTCACTGAACAGCGGCACCATGTCGGTGGAGGCGATCTTCTTGCGCAGCACCTGCCACTCGTCCATGCGACGCGCGGCCTCCATGAGGAGGTTGGTGTTGGGCTTGTCGATCGTTTCGAGCTCGGACTCCTCGTTGGGCACGAAGACGAAGTCGCCGTCGTTCCACGTGGCGAGCTCGTAGATGGCGTCCTCTCCGGCGATCTCCGTGGAGGAAGCGCCTTCGTCGTCGGAAACGGAAACGGGCCGGGAGATCACTGCGGCGTGGACGATCTGTCCATTCCGCAGGTAGATCTGGCCGGCCCGATGTTCCCAGGTCAGCGAGAACCGACCCGTCTTTCCGGACACCGACACCAACTGAATGATGTCGGGGAGAGGCAGCTCGCTGAGCGACCCCTGAAAAGCCACCCCTACTGGAGCTGGAAGTTCACGGTGAGGTTGAAGTACACCGCCACCGGCTTGCCGTTCAGCGTTGCCGGCTTGTACTTCCACTGCTTCACCGCGTCGACCGCCGCCTCACTCAGGCCCATGGGAAGACCCTTGAGAACCGACACGTCGGTGACGTTGCCCTGCTCGTCGATGATCGACTGCAGAATGACGACACCCTGGATTCGCGCCTTGCGGGCGATCTCCGTGTACTGGGGCGGCACCGAGTTGATCTTCTCGGGCTTCTGGACGTCGCCCGTGACGTAGATCGGCCCGGAGGGCTCCGGCTCGGGCGGCGCCTCGGGGATGCCGATGATGAGATCGTCGACCTCTGGAATGTCGAACTCCTCCGGCTCCTCGATGCGGATGGGCTCCGGCTCGTCGGGCGTGGGATCCGGAATCGGAACCTTCTTCGCCTTCGGCTTCGGAATCTCCTTCTCTTCCTTCGGCGGTGGCGGCTTGAACCGCACCTGCTGCACGACGTAGACCTTCGGCTTCTCCGCCTCTTCGACTTCGTCGGCGAGCAGCTCGGGAAGCTGCACGATCAAGAGACCGGCATGGAAGAGGACCGCGATGATGACCGCGATGCGCAGAGTCTTGTTGTCCTCCGCCTCTTCGAGCATGTAGTCCTGGAGGCGCTCTTCGGCCGCGCTCTTCTTGGCACCACCGGCTGCTGCGGCGGCTGTCTTGGCGTCTTTGGCGTCGCTCATGTTTGACCTGCTGTTTGGGTTGAAAAGGAGTGCTTCGATGCTACCTGAGTTGAGACCCGTGCTTGCTGAATCCGGTTCCTGACTTTGCTGGCCGATCGGGCTCAGTGGTCTGGATGTCCGACGGCGAAGCCGGCGGCCATCCGACACATAGGACGAATCGGCTCCGCCGAGTCGTCCTAAAACCAGAGGGCCTCGATCTCGCGCTGGGTGGGCACCGAGATGCGAATCTCTTCCTTGATCTGCGTGCTCTTGTCCGTCGCCTGGCGCAGCTCGTCGAGCACGGTCACCATGTGCCGGTACGGAGACGCAGGATCAGGCCGGATGATCACGGGCTTCTTGGGGTTGTTGACCAGCTTGGGCTCGAGGTAGGGGAGGATCTCCTCGAGGCGCATCGGCTTCTGGTCGACCACGAGGTCGCCGCTCGGCTGGATCTCGATGAGGACCGAGTCCTCCTTCTCGACCACCGGCGGGTTGTCGTCCTCTTCGGGCAGCGCGAAGTCGAGGCCGCGCGTGGCCGCGAAGGTGGTCGTCACCATGAAGTAGATGATGAGCAGAAAGGCGATGTCCGCCATGGACGAGGTCGGGATTTCGTCGTCGACCGGTTCGCGTTCGATCTTCATCGTGCGTGTCTCCGTTCTCTCGTTCGGAATGGACCGTCAGTCAGTCGGTGCCTTCAGCTGGTGGGGGCTGCGTCGGACAGGAGGTAGATGAGGCGGACCTTGGCCCGCTTGAGCGCGTCCATCACGGCGTCGACTTCGGCGTAGTCCACGTTGCCGTCGGCCTTGATGACGAACTCCTTGGCGGGGTCGATGGCGATGACGCCGGCCGCGAAGGACAGCACGTCATCGGAGTTACCGACAGATGCACTCAGCTCCTCGCCGTTGCTCACCTTGATCTGCCCGCCCTTGTCGATCGCGACGTAGGCCGCCTTCTTCGGAATCTCGTACCGAAGGTGGGTTTTGGGCAGCTCGACCTTGGTCTTGTCGACCTCGAAGGTCATGGTGAGCATGAAGAAGATGATGAGCAGAAAGGCGATGTCCGCCATGGACGCCGTCGGAATGGTCGATTCCAGCTCTCTCGATGCCAGTTTCATGTGTCTTTCTCCGAGTCTCTTCTACTGAATCATCTTCGGTTCGGCGAGGACTGAGTGCGTCCCGTCTGTTTTGCGTGAAGTCAGGGCGCGAGCCCGAGACTCACGACTTCTTGGCGGCTGCCTCGGGGGCAGCGGCGACACCTTCGGGGGTGATGCCGGAACGCTCCATCTCACCGAAGGTCTCGAGCAGCATGTTCGCCGACGTCTCGATGTCGCGGACGAACTTGTTGATGCGGCTCATGAAGAAGTTGTAGGCCAGCTGCGTCGGGATGGCGACGGCGAGACCGGCAGCGGTGGTCGTCAGCGCCTCCTTGATGCCGATGGCGACGAGGGCCGGGTTCGACAGACCTGCAGCGGCCAGGGCGTCGAACGACTTGATCATGCCGGTGACCGTGCCGAAGAACCCGAGGAGGGGTGCGACGTTGGCGACCGTGGCGAGAAAGACGAGGAAGCGCTCCAGGCGACCCATCTCGAAGAGGGCGGCGTTCTCGATCGTCTTCTCGACGTCTTCTTTGGGCTGGCCGTACTTGAGGAGGCCCGCTTTCATGATGGAGGCGACCGGACCGCGGTACTGCTCGCAGACCTTGACGGCCTCGCGGATGGACCGGTTGACGATCAGAGCCTTGCGCACCTTCGCGAGGAACTCGTTGACGTTGATCCGAGCGCGCCGCAGGGCGATGAAGCGCTCGAAGATGACGGCAAGTGCCAGGACCGAAAACACCAGCAGCACCCACATGACGGGCCCGCCTTCATTCATGTACTTCCAAAAGGTTCCACCGATGTTCAACGTCGTGACCTCCTACTGAGCAGTCATTAGACCTGCGATGTGCAGATGGGGTTCCAAGCGCCTCACAACGAGATCTGGCTCGTGGCCGGAACCCGGTCGTTCAGACATAGCTCGGACTGGTGAGCTCGCGAAACGAGCAGACTTCACCTGAAAACAGAGAGGGGGATGATAGCACACGCTCCGAGCCCGGAGTCGTGATTCGAAGCGCGATTTGCGCGCGTTCAAATCACCTCCTGTCGTGCTCTGCCGCGCTGCGAATGCGCTCCACGCGGAGACTGTGCGCGAGGCACAGCGCGACGGCCAGGGCGTCGCTCGTGTCGCTGGCCAGGTCGCCTCCGCGTAAGTTCAACAGTACCTTGACCATATGGCCGACCTGATCCTTGTGCGCGCGCCCAGATCCGGTCACGGCGCGCTTGACCTCTGCCGGACTGTACTCGTGGCAGGGGAGGTCGCGGCGGCCCAGCTCGGCCAGGATCGCGCCGCGCGCCTGGGCCAGGACGACGAGAGATTTCGTGTTCACGCCGTGGAAGACCGACTCCACGGCGACGACCTCGGGCCGGTTGCGATCGAGGATCTGTCCGATCTCGCGGCTGAGCGCGCCGAGGCGCACCGAGACGGGCGTCTTCGCCGGGAGGCGGATCCGGCCGCAGTCGAGGCACTCGATGCGGGAGCCCTCGCGGCGCAGGACACCGTAGCCGGTGGTCTGGCTCCCGGGGTCGATGCCGAGCAGGATCATGGGGCCGGAGCGCTCCGGCGCCGGCCGCTCACGCCAGGGTGGCGAGGACTTCGTCGCTGACGTCGAAGTTGGCCCAGACGTGCTGCACGTCGTCGTTGTCTTCGATCGCGTCGATGAACTTGAGCGCCTGTGCCGCCTTCTCCTCGTCGAGCTCGACGGTGTTCTGCGGGATCATCGCCAGCTGCTTGAGCGTCACCTTGACGTCGTCGCGCTCGTCGAGCGCCTCGGCCGTCGCCATGTACTGATCGACGTCCGAGAAGAGCTGGAAGCTGTCGTCTTCCACGGAGAAGTCCTCGAGCTCGAGCTCGAGTGCGAGCTCCATGAGCCGTTCTTCGTCCATGCCCTCCGGGTCGAGCACGAACAGCCCGCGGCGATCGAACATCCACGCCACGCAACCGTTCTCTCCGAGGTTGCCGCCGTGGCGCGAGAAGGTGTGACGGATCTCACCGACCGTGCGGTTCCGGTTGTCGGTCATGACCTCCACCAGCACGGCGACTCCGCCCGGGCCGTAGCCTTCGTAGGTGATCTCCTCGTAAGACTCGCCCTCGAGCTCCCCGGTACCCTTCTTGATGGCGCGCTCGATGTTGTCCATGGGCACGTTGTTCGACTTGCCCTCCTGGATGGCCTGACGCAGGCGCGGGTTGCCGGCAGGGTCACCTCCGCCCATCCGCGCGGCGACGGTGACCTCCTTGAGCACGCGGGTGAAGACCTTGGCCCGCTTCTTGTCGGTGGCCGCCTTCTTGTGCTGAATGTTGGCCCACTTGCTGTGTCCTGCCATTGGCTGCTCCTTCTGTGCTCCGGCCGGACGGGGGTCGGAGCGAACGATCCTCGAAGTCTAAAGCAGGGCTCCGGTGTGGGCTATGCTCCCGCCGTGCCGAATTCCCCTGCCCCCGGGAGCCGCGCTCACCAGATCCTCGACCGCCTCGAGATGTGGGGGCAGAAGCTCGGCCTCGAGCGCATCCGCTCGGTTCTGGCGCGTCTGGGCGACCCTCAGCTCGAGGTTCCTTGCGTCCTCGTCGCAGGCACGAACGGCAAGGGCTCGACGACAGCCGCGCTCGCCGCCATGCTGGAGGCGAGCGGCTACCACACGGGCCTCTACAACTCGCCGCACCTCGAGAGCCCCGAAGAGCGCATCCGGCTCGGTGGCGTGACGCTCGACACCGAGCGGATGGGGGAGCTCCTCGAGCGCGTCGTCGCCGCCGCGGAGGCGGAGAGCGGCGAGCCCCCGACGTACTTCGAAGCGCTCACGGCGTGTGCGTTTCTCGCGTTCGCCGAAGACCCGGTCGACGTGGCGGTGCTCGAAGTGGGGCTCGGTGGGCGCCTCGACGCCACCAACGTCTGTGAGCCCGTCCTCTCCGTGATCACCCCGATCGCGTTCGACCACCAGGAGCATCTCGGCCACACGTTGAGCGCGATCGCGGGAGAAAAGGCCGGGATCATGCGCGCCGGACGTCCCGTGGTGGCGTGGTTCGAGACGGGGAGCGAGACCCATCGTACTCTGGCGGATCAGGCCGCGGCGCGGGGCGCCGAGCTGATCGACGCCTCGGCCGGGGTTCTGCGCGCGTCGGCGGAGCGCGTCGTGGTGCGCGACGAGCGCGGGTTTGCAGGCGAGGTGCAGCATCTCGAGATCGAAACGCGCCGCGCGACGTACTCCGCGCGGAGCCGTTACTGCGGGGCGCATCAGGCGCAGAATCTCTCGCTCGCGCTCCGCTGCGCGGAAGAGCTCGCTTCGACCTTCGACGCGCTCACGCCGGCCTCCTGCGTGCGCGGGCTCGAGGCCGTATGGTGGCCGGGTCGGCTGGAGTGGGTCGTGGCGGACGCCCCGACGGGGCGCCTCTGCGTGCTGCTCGACGGCGCCCACAACGAAGCCGGAGCCGAAGCTCTGGCGGATCATCTCGAGGGTCTGCCGCTCGAGCTCGACCTCGTCTGCGGCGTTCTCCGGGAGAAGAACGTGGGCCGCGTCCTGCCGCGGCTTGCGCGGACGGCGGAGCGTGTCGTGGCCACGAGGCCCGATTCGCCCCGCGCCCTGGACCCGGACCAGCTCGTCGAGGCGACCCGCGCGCTCGGCGATCTCGGAGGCAAGGTGTCCGTCGACCCGGACCCGCATCGCGCGCTCCAGGACACGCTCGAGCGTTGTCTCGCGACCCAGGCCGAGCGGGGAACCGAGCGCGCCGTGGTCGTCTGTGGCTCGCTCTACCTGGTTGGTGCTGCGCGCGAGCAGCTGCGCGACACGGTTGGCGAGCCGCCGGCCACGACCGCGACGTCTCTGTTTGCGTCGCTGCAGCAGGAGTGAGCCGCCGGGGCTGCGCGTGGGCCATGCGCCTCCCTCGGTCGACACGTCGCCGGTGGCAGGCGCTCTACGTCGGCTCGATCTTGGCGACCCGGCCAGCGTGGCGCCCAGCGCCGAACGCGGTCTCGAGGAATGCGTCGACCAGCTCGAGTGCGAGTCCTGGGCCGACCACACGCGCTCCGAACGCGAGGACGTTGGCGTCGTTGTGCTCGCGGCACATCTTTGCCGAGAACGTGTCGGAGACGCTCGCCGCGCGGATTCCCTCGAGCTTGTTCGCGGTCATGGCCATGCCGAGCCCCGTACCGCACACGAGGATGCCGCGCTCGGCCGAACCCTCCTGCAGGGCGCGTCCCACCTCCCGCGCGTAGTCGGGATAGTCGACGCTCTCCAGTGAGTGCGTCCCTCGGTCGTCCACCTCGTGGCCATGTGCCTGGAGATGCTCGACGACGATGTTCTTCAGCTCGAAGCCCGCATGGTCGGCGGCGATCACGATCTTCATCGCTGGGGACCTCGTTCTCAGCCCGGCTGAATGCCGCGGTCGGCGGCGAGCACCTTCTCCTGCATGTTCGCCCGGTACTCCTCGAGCTGGCCGCGGAGCTCGTCGTCGGTGCTCGCCATGATGTGGATGGCGAGCAGCGCGGCGTTGTCTGCGCGGCCGATACCCACCGTGCCGACGGGAATCCCCGGCGGCATCTGGACGATCGAGAGCAGAGCGTCGACGCCCTGCAGCGCGCCGCTCTGGATGGGCACTCCGATCACCGGCAGGAGCGTCTTTGCCGCCATGACTCCCGGGAGATGCGCTGCCATGCCGGCGGCCGCGATGATCGCCTGCATCCCGCGGCCCTGCGCGGCCTCGGCCCATTCGATCGCCTGGTGGGGCGTGCGGTGGGCCGAGAGGACTCGTGCTTCGTACGGCACGCCGAACTGATCCAGCACCGCGGTGCCTTTCTGCATGACCGGCCAGTCCGAGTCCGATCCCATGATCATTCCGACGCGGGGGTTCTCATTGCTCACGATGCGTTCTCCGGAGGTCGATGAGCGGCTCTCGCCGGCTCAGAGGGGGAGGTTGCCGTGCTTCTTGGCCGGCATGGTGGTCCGTTTGCTCTGGAGCTGCCGCAGGGCACGGGCGATCTCGGCCCGTGTGCGGCGCGGCTGGATCACGGCGTCCACGAAACCCCGCTCGGCTGCGACATAGGGGTTCGAGAACTTCTGCCGGTATTCGTCGGTCTTCTCGGCCCGGAGCTTCTCGGCATCGTCGGCGGCTGCGAGGTCGCGCCGATAGAGGATGTTGACGGCTCCCTCCGGTCCCATGACGGCGATCTCCGCAGTGGGGTAGGCGAGGTTGACGTCGGTGCGCAGGTGTTTGCTCGCCATCACGCAGTAGGCACCGCCGTAGGCCTTGCGCGTGATGACCGTGATCTTGGGCACGGTCGCCTCTGCGAACGCGTACAGGAGCTTGGCTCCGTGTTTGATGATGCCGCCGAACTCCTGCTGCGTGCCGGGCAGGAAGCCGGGGACGTCCTCGAACGTCACCAGCGGGATGTTGAAGGCGTCGCAGAAGCGCACGAAGCGGGCGCCCTTGAGGGACGCGTCGATGTCGAGGACACCAGCCAGGAACGCGGGCTGGTTGGCAACGAGGCCAACCGTGCGACCGCCGATCCGCGCGAACGCCACGACGATGTTGCGCGCGTAGTCGGGCTGCACCTCCATCATGTCGCCGTCGTCGACGATGCGTCGCAGGAGGTCTTTGATGTCGTACGGCTTGTTGGCGTCGACGGGAACCAGAGTGTCGAGCTCCTCGTCCTCGCGATCTTCGGGGTCGGAGGTCGGGCCGAGCGGCGGGTCGTCGAGGTTGTTCGACGGCAGGAACGACAGGAGGCGTCGAATCTCCGCCAGGCAGGCGGCGTCGCTCGGTGTGGTGAAGTGGCTCACCCCACTCTTGCTCGCGTGCGTCTGCGCTCCGCCGAGGTCTTCCATGGTGACCTCTTCGTGCGTGACCGTCTTGATCACGTCGGGCCCGGTGACGAACATGTAGCTCGTGCCCTCCACCATGAAGATGAAGTCGGTGATCGCCGGCGAATAGACTGCGCCGCCCGCGCACGGGCCCATGATGGCGCTGATCTGGGGCACCACGCCGCTCGACAGCGTGTTGCGCAGGAAGATGTCCGCGTAGCCGCCGAGCGCGGCGACCCCCTCCTGGATGCGCGCGCCGCCGCTGTCGTTGAGGCCAACCACCGGGGCGCCGTTCTCGACCGCGAGGTCCATCACCTTGCAGATCTTGGCGGCGTTGGTCTCGGAGAGCGTGCCGCCCAGCACGGTGAAGTCCTGGCCAAACACGTAGACGAGGCGCCCGTCGACCGTGCCGTAGCCGCAGAGTACGCCGTCGCCCGGCACCTTCTGGTCTTCGATGCCGAAGTCGCTGCATCGGTGCACCACCAAGGCGTCGATCTCCACGAAAGAGCCCGGATCGAGCAGCATGTCGACGCGCTCGCGCACCGTGAGCTTGCCGGCCGCGTGCTGGCGCTCGCGCCTCGCTTCGCCGCCTCCTTCGCGGGCTCGCGCGAGCTTCTCCTCGAGCTCGTCGAGACGTTGCTGGCGTTGGACAGGTTTCGTCATGTCACGCTCCGTTGAGTCGGCATCTCGGTCACCGAGGAGGGCCCGGCTCGAGTCGATGGGAGTCTCCGGAAGCGGTTTCCTATCACAGGCCTCCGCGGCCGTCGCCGGGGCAGCTGGACTTCGCTGAGCTGACCGCCGCGATCTCGTAGAATTGCACCGTGTCCTTCCCCGGTTTCGACCCGTCCGCGGTGGCGCGAGCACTCGGGTACCTGCCGGAGAGCGGATCCGACTTCGCCGACGGCTACTTCGAGCACGTCGAGGAGTTCGTTCATCGCCCCCGGACGGCGGCGCCGCTGAGCAGCCGCTTCGAGAGCGGCCTCGGGCTGCGGCTGGTGGCAGGTGGAACGACCTACGCCGCGTCGCGGGACGAACTGAGCGAGAGGGCGTTCGTCGGGGCGTACCGACAGGTCGCCCGGACCCTGCCGCAGACGCCGTACGTCATCACGTGGAGCGAGGGGGAGCCGCCCGCCCAGGGTGCGCCGCGCTCTCTGCTCGATGCGCCGAAGCACTTCGAGCAACGTCTCCGCCAGCGTGGCGTCGCCTTCCGGTACGACCTGGAGCTGCGGAGCCACCGACGCCGCATGGTGGTCGCCTCGTCGTCTCACGCGGCCTCGGTGCAGGAGGAGGAGTTCTACAGTCTCGGCTTCCGGGCCCCGGGCTGCAGGTGGGGCACTCTCCTGGAGACCCTCGACGTGTCCGCGGTCTCTCGAGCCGCCGACCTCGCGGCGGAGGCCGCGCGCTGTGTCGAAGTGGAGCCGGAGGTAGTCGCGCCGACCACCGTCGTGCTGGGGCCACACGCCGCCGCCGTCTTCCTGCACGAGGCCGTCGCCCACACGCTGGAGGTCGACACCCTGGCCAGCACGGGCGACCCGCGGGCCGCTCTGGGGCTCTCCCTCGCTGCCGCCTGCCTCACCGTGTTCGACGATCCGTCGAGCGCACCGCCGGCGGTGCGGCGGGCCTTCGACGACGAGGGGATCCCCGTCGTGCGCAGGAGCCTGCTCCGGGAGGGGCGCGTCGAACAGCTCCTCGCCGATCGGATCTGGTCGGAGCGGATCGAAGGTCTGATTCCCGGGGGCGGGCGCCGCGCCGACCGGCTGTCGCTCCCCGGGCCACGGTGTACCCACCTCGAGGTCGAGTGTGGCCCGTCGTCGACCGCTGAGATCGTCAGCTCCATCGAAGACGGCATCTTCCTGCCCCTCGTCGTGCGAGGGCGGCTCGATCCGCAGAGTGGCGCGTGCCGTCTCGACGCGCCCGGCGCCGTCCGCATCCGCCGCGGCGAGCTCGGGCAGCGCATCGGGCGGTGTCGCGTAGAAGGCTCGGCCGCCGATCTGCTGGGTGCCGTCGCGGCCGTGGGAGCCGAGCGGCAGGTGGCCGGGGCGGGGTGGTGTGCCAAGTCCGATCAGAAGCTGGCAGTGTGGGCGTCGACCCCCGCCCTGGTTCTCGACGGCATCGGTCTGGGAGGCTGGTAGTGGACGACAGCTCTCTCCTGGTCCGTGCGCAGCGCGCATGCGGCGACCTCGGGTCCGGCGCCACCGACCGGGTGGAGGTGTTCTTCAAGACCAGCCGCACGCGCACGTTCGTCAGCGAGCTCGGGCACCGCGGTGTGGTGCACGGCGAGGAGGACGGCTGGGCGGTGCGCACCCAGCGCGGCCGCCGCGTCGGCTTCGAGGTTGGCACGGGAGCCCTTCCCGCGCGGCCTCCGGAGCTTCTGGACGGGGCGCCCCGCTTCCTTCCGGGGGATGAGCCCGCGCCGTCGAGCGTGGCGGGGCTCGACGTTCCGGACCGGCCGCTCCTCAGCGAAGGGGCGGGGCTCACGATGTTGCGCACCATCGAGGCGCTCCTGTCCGAGGAGGTGCCGGGGGCGAGACTGCTGCGCGCGCGCCTCGAGGACGGGGTGGCGGAATCGGCACTGGCCGCGACGTCGGGCCGACGCGCCGCGGCGCGCTACCGCCTGGCCACACTGCGCCTTCACGCGGTGGCAAGAGGCCGGGAGGCCGTGTGGACCGGCCTGGGAACCTGCGCCTCCGAGATCGGAGCGCAGGCGGCGGTGCGCCGGCTGGGCGACCTGCTCGTGATCGCGGAACGGGGAACTGCCGGACGTGCGCGGAACTGCTCGGCGGTGTTGGCCGCCGACGTCGGGGCGGCCCTCCTCGAGGCTCTGGCGCCGCTCTTCGTGGGGGCTCCGTCGTGGGAGTTCCTTCGCGACCTCGCCGGCGACCCTGAGCGGTTTGGTGCGCGAGGCCTGCACCTCGTCGACGACGGTCAGCTCCCGGGCGGACCGCTCTCTGCCGCGGCCGACGGCGAGGGCGTCGCGACCGGACGCGTCGATCTCGTCCGCGACGGTCGCCTCCTGCAACCGCTCCTCTCGCGCCTGGACGAGCCGGTTGGCGTCGGCGAGCGCATCGGGTGCCGTCTCCGCCCGAGCTTCCGAGATCTGCCGCGCACGTCGCCCACGCACCTGATGCTCGAGTCCGAGAGCCCGGTCTCGGTGCGCACCCTTCTCCGCGAGCTCCAGGGAGGGCTCTACTTCGTCGAGACCACGGGGCCGGTGCGGCTGCATCCGGGTGAGCACTGGGTGCGCGTGCCCGTGTGCGGATTCGAGGTGCGCGGGGGGCGGGCGGTGACCCCGGTCGCCGGCGTCGAGGTGCACCTCGCCCTGGATGCGCTCTTCCAGTCGATCCGCGCGATGGGCGGCGACGTGAGACTGCGTGCCCGCCGGGGCTGTGTCGGCGCTCCGAGCCTCCTGCTCGATCGCGTCGACGTGCTCCCCGTCTGACGGCGGCGAGCTACTGGCCTGCGGGCGCCGTGGCGGGCGGTGAGCCCGCGGGGCGCACGAAGCGGTTTTCCAGCTGCGCCGAGCTTCGCCGCCCCGGCCGGAAGCGGGTCGGGGAGGTCGAGCGAGGTCGCGCCGTGGAGGGGCTCGGTGTCGCCCGAGGGCGCGTCGTGGGCGTGGTGCGGGCACCGGTGGTGGCGGGCGCGCGCCGGCCGCCGACGGTAGTCGGTCGCCCCGTCGTGCGGGTCGGCCGATTCGAGGCCGGGCTGGCCTGATTCACGCGCGCGTTCGAGAGGTCCGACGGGCTCAGGACCCGGCTCGACGTCACCTCTTCCTCCGGCTCCAATTCGGCTTCCACGACGGCGGCTTCGGGGAGGGAAGCCGGGCTGGTGGCGCTCACGGTCGCGGGGGCTGCGGTGGGCGCGGCCGGGGGGCTCTGTCGCAGATCTTCAGCGCCGACGACCCGGGGGGCCGCCTCTTCGGTGTCCACGGTCGTCTCGGTGGCCTCGGTCTCGGCGACCTCCGCAGACGCTTCTTCCGGCTCGGTCTCCGCGCTCTCCTCGGAGGGCACCAACAGTGCCGTCACGCGCGACGGCTCGGAGTAGATCCGCACGGTCGCCTCGTCCTCCTCGGCCGGCCGTACCTCCACGCGCAGCAGTGCCTCCGTCACGAGATTGCTGTCAGTGATCTGAGGGTTCACGTCGGGGAGCGCCAGGAAGGGATCGAGCTCGAAGGCGCGCACATACGCGGCAACGGCCAGGTCGGCCTGGCCCTGGGCCTCGCGCAGAGCGCCCACCTGGTAGTGGGTGCGGGCGTGGTCCGGGTGCAGCGTCCGGAGCTCCTCGAGAACCTCCAACGCCTCGTCGTGTTTGCCCGTGCTCAGCAGCAGGAGGCCGAGGTTGAAGCCGGACGGCAGGTGGCTCGGGTCGATCTCCCGTGCGCGCTCGTAGGCCTGGATCGCCGCTTGGTTCTGCTCGTCGAGCACCAGCAGGTTGCCGAGGTCGTTCAGCACTGCGGCCGAGGCGTCGTCGCCGTACGCGCGCTCGCGCTGGGCTGCGATGGCGTCGGCCAGCGTCTGGTCGTTGCGGCTGGCGGCGGCGAGTCCCGCGCCGGTGACCAGAACGAGGATCGCGACGACGGCGCCGGTCCAGGACGATCTGCGGGCGGAGGGGTGGCTCGAAGAACGGTCCGTTCTCATGGGGTGCTCCTCAGGATGAGCGGGGAGGCCAGGCGTTCGTCAGCGAATCGCCTTGGCCTTGAGTTTGACGCGACCTCCCTCGTCCGCCAAGCGGAACTGCACCTGGGCACATCCGGTCTTTTTGCGGATCGCGGCGGCTTGGCGGTCCAGGTAGCCCTGGAACGTGTCGAGGTCGACCTTGGAGCTGCTGTCGTAGAGACCCTGGTAGAGGGCCGCTGCGGCGCCGTCTCCGATTCCGTCGTCGACAGTGATCCCGCCGAAGGCGTCGTAGCGCGGGCGCGTCGGCTCGCGCCGGCGACCCGGGGTGCGCCCTTCTTCGACGGCGCGGACGCGTCGGTTGAACATTTCGTTGAACGAATTGAAGCGTGCCTCCAGGCTCGAGAGCCTGAAGTTGTCGACCGAGCCCTTGACGCTCTGGCGCAGGAGTCGAATCGAGCGCTCGACCTCGGCCTGGAGATCCCCGGGTGGGAGGTCGTTGGCGCCGTTGAAGTACTTCTCGAACTCGATGCGCAGCTCCTTGAGCTTGACCTCGAGCAGATCCAAGGCGGCGTTGGTTCGCATGGGCAGAAAAGGGAGAGAGGAGATGGAGTCGAGGCGGAGAGCCTCGGAAAGGGAGTGCCGAGAACACGCGAGACCGGCCGTGGGAGGGGCCGGCGGCCTGCACCCGTCATTCTATCGTTTCCTGTGCCATCGCCGAAGCCTGGAGAGCCGGTGTGCCCACCGGGCCTGCAGCTCAGCCCTGGAGCCTGGAAACGCTCTAGAATCAACGCGCTGCACGGATCGCCCGGGGCATGTGCCCCAGGCCGTGGTCGCGTGCTTTTGTCCGGGAGATGCACCATTGTCCGAGGACCTGCGAGCTCAGGCTTTCCGAGCCATCCCCGCGGTGGGGCGGCTGCTGGAGGAGCCTTCCGTGTCTCGCCTCATGGAGGTGTACGGACGGGAGGCCGTCACGGTCCAAGTTCGGTCGGAGCTGGAGGCTCTGCGTCGGCGCGTCCCTGAGCAGCCGCGCGCCCAGGACGTGGAAGCGCTGGAGGCGAGCGCGCAGTGCCTGCCCGCCACCATCGAGCGGGAGCTGCAGTCGCGGCTCGGCGGCGACCTGCGGCGGGTGATCAATGCGACCGGCGTCTTCCTGCACACCAACCTGGGACGCGCCCCCCTGCCCACCGACGTCGCCTCGCGTCTTCCCGCCTTCCTGGACGCCTCGTGTGATCTCGAGATGGACCTCGAGAGCGGCAAGCGCGCAAACCGCAATGCGCGGGTCGAGCGTCTCCTGTGCGCCCTCGTGGGCGCAGAGGCCGCGGTGGTCGTGAACAACAATGCGGCAGCGCTCGTTCTCCAGCTGCAGTGCGTCGCCCGCGACCGGGAGGTCGTCGTGTCGCGGGGCGAGCTGGTCGAGATCGGTGGCTCGTTCCGGATCCCCGACATTCTGGAGACGGCGGGTGCGACGCTGCGTGAGGTCGGCACGACCAACCGTACGCGGGTGAGCGACTACGAGGGAGCGATCGGCGCCGCCACCGGCGCGCTCCTCAAGGTGCACCCGAGCAACTACCGGATCGGCGGCTTCGTGGAAGAGGTGAGCGCTGCGGACCTCGTCGAGCTCGGTCGCAAGCACGCGGTACCCGTGCTCGTGGACGAGGGGAGCGGTCTCCTGCGCTCCAGCGACCGGCCGCAGCTGCGAGATCACGCGAGTCTGGCCGAGCTGGTCGCGGCGGGTGTCGACGCAGCCTGCGGCAGCGGCGACAAGCTCGTCGGTGGACCCCAGGCGGGCCTGATCGTCGGCCGGGAAGAGATGATCGTGCGCTTCAAGAAGCACCCGCTCTATCGCGCCATGCGCCCGAGCCGCGCCACGCTCTTCACACTCGAAGCTGTGCTGCGCATCCACCTCGCCGGCGGGGAGCTGCCCATCGATCGCCTCTGGCTCCACGAGGAGGAGCTGCGCCGGCGGCTGGAGCCTCTGCGGGCGGACCTCGGCGGCGAGATCGTGACGGCCGACGGCTATGTGGGCGGTGGAGCTGCGCCGGAGGCACCCATCCCGGGCCTCGTGCTCGCCCTCGAGGGCTCGGCCCGACTCGCGGAGGCCCTACGTCGCGGGGACCCGTCGGTGGTCGGCTACATCCAGGGGGGGCAGCTCCTCCTCGACCTGAGGACCGTCGATCCGAAGGACGATACGCACGTGCTGCAGGCGGTCCGGCAGGCGCGGGCGTCGTTGGAGTCGGGCTGAAATGACGGCCTCCGTTCTCATCGTCGAGGACAAAGACTCGCTGCGGCGGCTGCTGGAGCGCGCATTGAAGGGCGCAGGGTTCGAGGTGGAGTCGGCGCCCAGTGCCGAGGCCGCGATCGCCGCCCTTCGCGCGCGGCAGCACGGTCTCGTTCTGACCGATCTCCGGCTCCCCGGTGCAAGCGGCATCGACGTGCTCCGGGAGGCCAAATCGCGTGACGCGCAGCGGCCCGTGGTGGTGATGACCGCGTACGGCAACGTCGCGACGGCGGTGGAGGCGATGAAGCTCGGCGCGTCCGACTTCCTCGAGAAGCCGGTCGAGATCGACGACCTGCTCCGTGTCGTTCGAGCCCACCTGGGCGAGGAGAGCGAAGCCACGCACCTGGAAGTGGGAGGCGGGCCGACGCTCGTCGGCAAGCACCCCCGCTTCACCGCAGCGTTGCGACTGCTCCAGAGGGTCGCAACCACCGAGAGCACGGTCCTCCTGCTCGGCGAGAGCGGCACAGGGAAGGAGGTCTTCGCGCGTGCTCTGCACGCTCTCTCCGCACGAGCCCAGGCGCCTTTCGTGCCGATCAACTGCGCGGCCATTCCCGAGGCACTCATGGAGAACGAGCTCTTCGGGCACGAGAAGGGCGCGTTCACCGGCGCAGCGGCACGGCAGGAGGGCAAGTTCGAGGCGGCCCGCGGCGGTACCCTGCTGCTGGACGAGATCGGTGAGCTGCCTCTCGGCGTGCAGGCGAAGGTGCTGCGCGTGCTCGAGGACCGCACCTTCGAGCGCGTCGGCGGCAGTCGCAGCCTCAAGGCCGACGTCCGTCTGGTGGCAGCGACGAACCGCGATCTGCAGAAGATGGTCGACGAAGGGGCCTTCCGCCAGGATCTGTTCTACCGTCTCGACATCTTCCCGATCGAGCTGCCGCCTCTCCGGGAGCGCGCTTCGGACGTGCCGGCCCTCGCCCGGTTCCTCAGTCGCGATCTGGCGACCCGCATGAACCGTCCGGCTCCGGAGCTTTCGGCAGAGGCGCTCGCTCTGCTGGCGGACCAGCCCTGGCCGGGGAACGTGCGTCAGCTGTCGAACGTGCTCGAGCGTGCGCTCATCCTGAGCGACGCCGCACAGCTCGGTGCCGCGGACGTCCGCGCCGTGCTGGCGCCGGTCGAAACGACGTCCGAGGCGGATGCGACGCGCTCGGCCCTCGAGGCGAGCGCGGGGAGCCGCAAGCGAGCGGCCGAGATCCTCGGAGTCAGTGCACGCACGCTCCAGAGGAGGATCAAGAAGCACGGCCTCGAGGGTTACCCCCACTACGGAGCCGGGCGCGGCTCCTGAGGGCGGTGCTTCGCCGCGGCGTCACCCGGCCGCGTCAGCGTGCCGGGACGCTCTGGATCTCGAACTCGACGTGCACGTACTCGAACCAGTCGTCGAGGAAGACGCGGAAGTTCGACGTGGCACCCGGTCGAAGGACCTGATCGGCCGGTGCGGAGACCTCCTCGTGAATGAGGCTGCCGTCCGCGAACTGGAACCGGACGCGAATCTGGACGTCGCGGACCGGCCGCTGCCCGTCGTTGCGGACCGTGCCGCGGAGGTCGATCGACCGGGTCTCGCCCTCCTCCTCGTCGATCTCGTTGCCCAGGTCTCGCCACGAGACCACGGACAGCGCGTCGCCTGAGACCGCGGCAGCGTCTGGGGCGCCCGGCTCGCCTTCGGCGGGCGGCGGTGTGTCGCCGGCGGCCGGGCTGTTCGCGTCGGCGCTGCTGGCCGCGTTCGCCGGCGCCTGCGCCGGGGTACCGACATATTGGGCGGTGTTGGTCGAGTCGAGCACCAGCACCGGGGCCTTCGGCTCTTCGGGCGCCCGGCGCGCGGGCTCAGCCGCCGTTGCGGGCGGAGCGCTCCGCCGCTTCATGGCTTCGAAGTCGACCTCGCTCGCACGGATCGACTGCAGCTTCCCCTGCGCATCCGTGAAGACGACGCGCGAGCCGCGGGTCACGTAGCCCTTGCGGAGCGCGATCTCCTGGCCGTCTTTCGTGATCAGCACCTCCTGCGCGGGAGGCGGCGTGCCGGCGGAGCCGTCCGAAGGCGCGCTCTGCGCCAGCGCGCTCGCGCCGGCGAGCACCAGGGCGCAGGTGAGCGCTCGCAGGCCGTGCCCGCGGGGCGGGCACGGCGGACGATGTCCTGCGAAGCGCATGCGTCGAGGCCGGGGCGGCGCGTGCCGCCTAGTTGAACGGCCCCTCCTTCCAGTTGTTGGTGATCACGCAGATCGGCACGGGCGCGATGAACTCGACACCGGAGTCGGCTTTCACGGCCAGGATGTTCTCCGTCTTGTCGGTCCACCGGCAGTTCGACGGCGCCAGGGCCCGCAGCTGATCGCGGATGCGAATCAGATCCTGCGTCAGGTCCGTGGCGCTCGACTGGCCGCTGGTGTTGGTTGCGCTCGTCTCCGTGAAGGGGTTGGAGAACACCGGCTCTGCGGTCTGGCGGAAGCGCTCGATGGCACTGGTCACCGAGTTCTGCTGGAGGCCTTCGCCGCTCGTCGTGAACAGCGTGTACACGCGGCCGAAGCCCGTGCGCTGGCAGACGCCGGCGGAGCCCGCCGTGGAGCTCGGCACGAAGGAGCTGAACGCCGTGATGCCGGACAGGGCGAAGGTCTTGGTGACG
This sequence comes from Candidatus Multivoraceae bacterium, assembly GCA_965223385.1. Lineage (GTDB taxonomy): Bacteria > Acidobacteriota > Thermoanaerobaculia > Multivoradales > Multivoraceae > JBCCLJ01. The sequence goes on from CBDCWR010000006.1 coordinate 1,336,803, forward strand.
ACCTTCTCACCCGGGTCGAGCGTGATCACGTAGCCGTACTCCTTGCCGGTGTTGGGCGTGATCAGGAAGTCCTGCGGGGTCGACGCGGCGGGGGCGGCGTTGTCGATCACCTCGACATCCGTCTCCACCAGCGGCGTCATGCCGCTGGCGAAGTTGTTGTCGAGCACCATGAAGAAGCGGCCTTCCTGGGAAGCGACCGACGGCGCCCAGAGGTCTTCGCGATCGCCAGTTCCGAAGGCGAGTGCGTACTGGCCGCGGTCGCCGACGTAGATGACCGTCGGTGCGAAGAAGATCGGCCGCCCACCGGTGTCGATGATCTTGAACGGATCCCAGGCGGTGTCCTGAATGAGCGGGTCGCCGTTGGCGGCGGTACCCACCGAGACCGGAGTCGAGATGTCGACCTTGTACATGCCGCCGGCGTAGGTGCCGATGTAGATCGTGTCGAGCACGGAGTCGCCGTTGGTGTCGACGGCCGCGGGCTCACTCGGCGTGCCGCCCGTCGAGTCGAGGGGGCGCTTGTAGATGTAGCGGCCGGTCTCGATGTCGACCATGTACAGGTTGTTGCCCTTCGAGGGATCTCCCTTGTCGATGCCACCGCCGAAGATCGCGACGTACTTGATCTCGTCGTTGCCGGAGCTGTCGAGCACCTTGATGCGACCGGTGTTCACCTGCGACCAGGTGTTGCCTAGGTCCGGGTCGTAGTAGTTGCCGGCGCGGGGCACACCGGCGTTGTTGAGCACCGGGGTGTCGGTGAACTCCCACAGGGTCGTGCCGTAGCGGCGGGGGCCGCAGGCCGTCGTGTTGTAGGAGTTGGTGATGCAGCTGGGCACGTAGTTCGGTGAGGTCGGAACGTCCTCGCCGGCCGAGCTCGTCGTGAGCGTGTCGGGCTGGGTGACGTCGAGGGCGTAGTACGTCTTGCCGCCTTCGCGCATGCCTCCGATGAGGATGCTGCGCCACTCCCGCTCGGCAACGGTCGGCGTTCCCGTGTGGCGAGGATCGATGAACACGTCGTCGATGCGCACCGGGCCGTCGACGGAGAACTCGTGCCGGTTCGAAGTGTTGAACTTCATGTCGTACAGGCGCGCCAGCTCTTCACGCGGGATGTAGGCGAACAGCTCGCGACCGCCGCCGGTGCCGTACGTGCCGGTCTCCACGCCGTTCTGGACGTTGCTCTGGAACCGGCCCGCATCGAAGGCGTGCACCATGCCGTCGTTGGCCCCGGCGAAGACCACCTGGCGGCGGTACCGGTGTTTGGCGAAGAAGCAGCGGTAGCCCTGGGTGCTCACCGTGCAGTCGGGGTTGCTGCCGAGCGGCAGGTTCGCCGCGAGGTACTCGGCTCGGACGGGTGGCCCGACCTGAACCGGATCCGAATGGAAGAGGTCACCGAGGATGAAGTTGAAGGTGGTTCCGGTGTTCGGGTCGTTGGCCACCTTCTGGAGCACCGTGTCGCGCATCACCTTGGCCGCCTCTTTGCGTGCGGCGAGCTCGGACGCCGCATTGCCAGGGGTGTAGGAGATGCCCATTCCGTCCCACATGTCGTACTCGCGGCTCAGGTTGGGCTGCGGATGGAAGCGCCGCTGCGGGTAGCCGACCATGTCGCCGTTGTTCCCACGCTCCCGGGCGTACAGGATGCGGCGACGGTTCTGGCCGTTCGCGATGCGCATCACGCCTGCGGTGACGACGGTCGGGTCGATGTCGATCTGCACGTCGTTCCAGCTGGCGGTGGAGGGGTCGTCCGGCGGCGCCTGCGGCAGCATGGCCGACCTGGCCTCCCACGCGAGACAGCTCGTCGTGACGCTGGCGTTGCAGGTGCGCGAGAAGTCGGGCACCTGGTTGCCCTGTGAGTTGGTGGTCGTCGGGAGGGGGCGGATGAAGTGTGCCATGTTCCCGGGCCAGCGGCTGCGTGCGTCCTGAGGAATGAAGCTGGTCAGGAAGATCGACTTCTCCGACTCGACCTGGGCCGCCGGCACGGCGGCCGACGAGAAGCTCGCCGTGGTCGACTGGAGGGCGGCCAGCAGCCGTGTCAGTGCCGCCACGAGCTCGGTCTTGTCGGACGCGACGATGACACCGCCGGTTGGTGGGGGAATCGTCGCGGGCGGGTTCGACACGTCGTAGCCGAGGCAGAAGTCGAATCCGACGACATCCCCCGTCGTCGGGTCGAAGTCGTTGAAGTCGTTGCAGTCCTGGCCGTTCGTGTTCTGCCCGGAGGGAGGGTTCTTGCCGAGAGCGACCTCGCGGTCGTAGGGCGACTCGCTGTCGAGATCGAGGCGGCCGGTGCCGCCGTTGTCTGCGATGGCCTGCACGGAGCCGACCGTGACGCCGGAGCTGAAGGCGACGGCGAAGGTGCGGATGCCGCGGTTGTAGAGACCCGTCGCCGAGTTGCCGGGGTTGCCGCTGCAGGTCTCGGCGCCGTCCGTGAGAAGGATGGCGAAACGCTCGCGGCACTGGAAGTCGGGGTCGCCGTTCACCGGATCGGAGGCGAAAGGCTCCCACTCGTCGTACCAGGCTGCCGTCGCGTCCATCATGCCGGCGAGCGGGGTGCGGATGCCGATGAAGATGGGCGGCGTGTTGGTGTAGGCCGCGCGCAGGTTGAGGCGGCCGGCGACCGGCTGCTGCTCGAAGTAGTAGGCCGAGCGCAGGATCGGAGCCGAGTCACCCGCCTGCAGGTTGGCCGCCGTGGGGTAACCCTCGGACCCGGTCACCGTGTAGGCCTCGATCGGCGGGTACTGCCCGTTGGGCAGCGGCGTGGCGGTGAGATCGGGCCGCGTGTTCGGGGCCAGACGGTAGAGGATCTCGTTCTGTGTGCTGTGCTCGAAGCCCGCCGTGGCGGTCGGCAGCGGGTGATTCACCCAGTCCCAGGGCAGCACGTCGCCGCGGTCGAAGGCGCCGTCGGCCGGATCCCGGCCGAGTGGGTCGGTGTAGGTCGGATACGCAAACTGACCGATGTTGCCGTTGTTGCCCGTCGCGTTGTTCTCGTTGGGCTCCCACTGCACCGGCAGGCCGCAGTCCCAGAAGCGGGTCCAGTCGAGGATGGTGCCGATGCCCGCGTGGCTGTAGCGCGAGAAGTAGTCGAAGGCGACCTCGTTGCCTGCGGTGTCCACGAACGGCTTGCCGTCGACGTCGGCGTTGAACGCGGGCTCGAACTCGAGGGTGGCCGTCTGGTTGCGGGCCGCGCCGCCGGTCGCGACGGAGCAGTCGGTGTTGATCGCGGTGACGTTGATCGTGAGGTTGAAGCGCGGGCTACCGAGCGTATTGGCGGGGAGCGCCGTGAAGCGCACGCGCAGGCGCTCGCCGTTGCCGCCCACGTTGTTCGTGTAGATCGTGGTGGTGACGGTGCCCGTGTCGTCGAGCTTCGGGAAGGAGTTCAACCGATCACGCACGTTCGTGCCGCTGTTGCACCAGAGATAGTTGCTGTTGCCGCCGTCGACGACAAAGTCACCGAACACCAGATGGTCGGTCTCGCGCGGCCACTCGAGGGCAGGCCACCAGTTGGGGTTGGGCTGGCCGGGGGCGCGCTTGTAGAGGTAGTGCTTGCGATCGGCCTCGGAGCCCGGCTGCGGGAAGTGCGCGAGGCCCAGGCGGATGCGCGGGTCGAGGCTCTTGACCACGTCGTACACCGCGGCTTTCGCCTGGTAGAAGCGGGCGCCCGGGTTGGCCTGATCGCCGAGAGCGACGGTACCCGGTAGCTGCGCGTTCATCGAGCCGGACGTGTCGAGAAGCATCATCACGTACGGGCTCTCGGCGGCGGCGCGGAACAGATCGCGATCGTCGGCGCCGGCGGGCAGAACGGTCACTGCGAGCAGGAGCAGGAGGGCCGGGGCGGCCTGCAGGGCCTGCACGAGGCGCACGCGCTGACGCGGACCTTTGGACACGGTGGAGTGGCTGGACTTCGGGCTCATGACAAACCTCCTGGGCAAGGGCCTAGGAATCGGACGTGGCCGAGGGGGTCTCGGCGTCGTCTTCGGACGGGCGATCCGAGCTCTCTTCGGCGGCTTGCTCCTGCGGGCCGGCCAAGAGCATCTTGGCGTCCGACTCGAACAGGATCTCGCCGTACGAGAACTGGTTGGGAAACGAAACTGCGAACGACTGGGTCTCACCGGGGCCGACCGAGGCGGCGGGGAGCGCCGCCTGGGCACGCGCGAGCCTGCGCCCCTCGGTGTCGAAGAGGGTGGCGTGCACTTCCACGAGCACGGCGAAGTTCTCGGTGGGGTTGCGCACGATGCCGGAGAAGGCGAGGCCGTCGATGTTGCCGTTGATCTCGTTCCACGACTCGATCTCGAGACCCACGTTCTCCACGGCTTCTTCGGCCTCTTCCTCCGACACTTCGGCTTCCGGCTGTGGCGCGCGGGCCTTGCCGATGTCTTTCTGCGCGAGAACCAGCACGGGCTCGGCTCCTCTGGAACGGCGCGCGGCCAGGGCGCCAGAGGGTGCGGGCCGGCTCCGCTCGGGGGCCACGGCGTCCTGAGGTGCGGAAGCCTCGCGGCTGGCCGCAAGATCGACCTCACTCGAGCGGATCGACGTGAGCGCACCCGACGACGTCTTGAACAGGACGCGGTCGCCCTGGACCTTCCAGGGGCCCCGCGTCTGGATGCGCTCGCCGTCCTCGAGCACCAGCCAGTCGGCGGTGGCCGGGGAGGCGAAGAGGGCGGCGACCAGCAGCGCTGTCGCGGGAAAGGCGATCCGTGCAGGAGAGCGGGTGGATGGCTTCATGTCGACCTCAGAGCAGAAGAAGAGAGCTTCGCGAACGGCGGAATCAGAACTTGATCTGGGACGCTTGGGCCGGGGTGAAGTCACCCTGGCTCGTGACCTGCTTGCGCGGCTGGATCTCGAGCATCACCGTGAGGTCCTTGCGCGCCAGGGGGACGTCTGCGGCGCCGCCGCCCGCACCAACGTCGCTGCCGGTGCGCGTGGCACGCACGCTGACCGCGTGGTTGATGCTGTAGAACTCGCTGCCCTGGTTGATGGGGCACAGGTTGCAGGTGTAGTCGTGGATGGGAATGAAAGGCGTGGTCACCACGACGTCGTTCATGTCCATCATGTTGGTGCTCGTGCCGTAGGGCTGGATCGTGTCGACGAAGCGGAAGGTCTTGCTGCGGTAGTCGCCCTCCGAGAGCATCGCCATGAGCGCCGTGTTGAGGCCGGAGTCGGCGGCGTAGAAGTTGCGCTGGATCGTGCGCTCCTGCGAGCCGACGAGCATCTCCGTCTGCGTGACCAGGGAGAGGCCCAGGCCGATGACGGTGAGCGTGAACATCACCATCAACGTGATGATGTAGGCGCTCCCCTCTTCGCGGGCACGGGTGGTGACGGGGTGGTTTGCGTTCTGCATGGGTCTGGGTGCCTCAGATGTTGCGCAGGTCCACGAGGCTGCTGATCAGGCGGCGTCGATGGGCGCGGTCGTTCTGGTCGGCGACGTTGGCGGGAGCTGCCGGCTCGCTGTAGTCACGGTTCTCGATGTCGTCGATGGCCTCCGCCATGTAGCCCGGATCGGGCCGATCGGTTCGCACGAGCGTGGTGATGCGCGCCTGGAACAGATCGTTGGCCCACCCCGGCCAGGTCAGGTCGTCACTCGCGTGGTTGAGCATCCACTCGTCGTTGTCGAGCTGCGCGGGGTTCTCGTCGATGTCGCCGTCGGCGTTGACGTCGATGGCGAGTGCGACCTGGAGGTCCATCACGTTGTCGGCGATGTCGACCCGGGCGTTGCTCAGATCGGCCGGGTTGATGGGGGTCGCCGGGTTGGACGGAATGACCGGGAAGACCGTGTTCGTGCCCGGGAAGAACTGGGCCCGCGACAGCTTGCGCGAGCGGCCACCGGTGTTGGTGGTGTCGTCGCGAATGTAGAAGCGGTACTCCTCGAGCACGCCGGCGAACGCCACGGTCGGCGTGGTGACGCCACCAAACCAGGGGGCACCGCCGGAGGAGAGCGTGGCGTAGGAGCCGATGTGCGTACCACCAGCCGCCGTGCTGCTCACGAAGTTGAGCACGCCCTGGACGTCCGCGGTGCCGTCGCCGTTGAGATCGGGCGTCGACCAGGAGCCGCCCGTGACCTCCACGACGGCGTAGCGGGCCGAGTTCTGGGCGTCGGTCACCAGCAGGGGGACCGACATGTTGCGGTCGACCATCTCCTTGAGGCCGTCCAGGCTCTGGGGGATGAAGTCGGGGCTGAAGCTCTGGAGCTGGATCGTGCCCGAGTTGGTTGCGCTCGACCAGGTGAAGGTGGTCGGGTCGACCTGGAAGATCGGGTTCGAGAAGATGCCGCGGATGGTGAGGATGTCGGTCTCGTCCGGGACCGTCTCGCCACCGAGGGTCGTTCCGCTCGGGACGTTGTCGGTCACGACCAGTGCCGCCGCGCGCTGGAGGCCGCCGCGCCCGGCCATGCGGGTGAGGCGGACCATCGTGTCCTGCGCGACGCGCTGCGACTGCTGCAGATCGGCGAGCTCCGTCTGCACGCGGGAGACGCGGCCGTTCACGTCGAACAGCAGCAGCACGATGAGGAGGACCTCCGCCATCACGGCGCTGGCGACGACGAGCTCGACGAGGCTGAAACCGGCCTCGCCCGCAGTGGCCTGGGGCGGGGTGGAGGAGGGGGGCATGGGGGCTCCTGGGGTGGTGTGCTGCGTGTCGTCGTACATGAGCTTGCGGTGCCTCATCAGAGCGTCTTGTAGGCGATCAGGGTGACCTGCTTGCCGGGGCTCATCCCGGAGGCCGGTGCAGAGACCTGCACCTGGATCTCCTTGACCTCCGCGCCGCCGGTCGCGGCACCCGGAAGGAGCTCCGTCGCAGGGTCGAGAATGCCGTCGTCGAGGGCCGTCACCAGGAACTGGCGCACGCGGACCTCGCGGTCGTACTGGTCGATCTCGCCGGCCGGGAAGGAGCCGACGGCGTACCACTGCTTCGAAGTCTGCGACCACTTCTCGGTGCGCAGAAGCTCCGTGGCCCCGGTCGCGAGCGTGAGCTCCGGCGCCGCGAACGGCAGCTGGATCAGGCGCTCCAGCTCACTGCGCGCCAGGTTCGTCGTCTCGGTCGACTGCTTGCCCTGGATGTTGTTCGTGATGGACGTCGTGAACATGGGCAGGATACCGACGGTCACGATGAGCAGCAGGCCGGCTGCGATCAGCACCTCGACGAGCGAGAAGCCGTGCTCGGCGCCAGCAGGGGTGCGGGGAGAGAGCGTGGATTCGTGCTGCATCAGTACCACTTCCATAGGTTGTCGCCGGAGCTCGCCTTGCCCTTCGGGAAGAAGTCGCTTCCCCCACCGAACGGCGGGCTCGGGTACCACTTGCGCACCTCGACGCGGGCGGTCGCGCGCGGCGCGATGCGCACCTCGAAGAAGTTGCCGCGCGCGTCGGCGATGCGGAAGGCACCCTCTTCGCGGATGGTGCCGTCGGGGTCGAAGATGGCAATGGGGTCGGAGTTGCCGTCGGTGGACAGACCGTCGACGATGTCGGTGCCGTTGGGGCTCGCGTCGGCCGGACCCCAGAAGTGAATCGACGTCGACTGGTTGCCGGTCTGGCGCAGGTCGGTGGTCATCACCTCGTAGTCGGCGGTGCGGGGGACGGCGGTTGCGCTGGGCTGATAGAGCAGCCCGGCGTCGCCGTCGACATTGGCGAACGCCTGGAGGCGGTTGTTCGTCGTGTCGACGAGAACCACCACCTCGACGCCGCGCCGGATCGCCTCCTGCCGCGCGACCTGCACGAGCGAGGTCGCTTCCCGCAGCGTGGACGAGATCCGGGCCCGCTCGATCTGGGCCAGGAGGTTGGGCAGCCCGACGAGCGAAAGGACTCCGAGAATGGCGATCACGATGAGCAGCTCGATCATCGTGAAGCCGGAGTGGGAGCGCAGCGCGCGGGGGCGGGGCAGGGGCACCTTCATCATGGAGACTCCTGGAGCAATTCGGATGCCACGGCGGTCGAAGTGCCGCATCGCCTCGAGGCTCCAGCAATTCCGGGGCTTCGCGGGCGGAGGCGGCAGCGCTTCAGAGCGCTCATGGCGCGGCGAGGGGCACTGTGTCGTTACCTTCGGTAACAAATCGGTCACGGGGAAGGAAGAGAACGGCGCAGGCGCCGGCCTCGGGACGGTTCTCGAGGCGGATCGTTCCGCCGTGCAGCTCCGCGATCCGCCGCGAAAGGGCGAGGCCCAGGCCGACGCCCTGGGGGCTCGCCGACGCGAACGGATGAAAGAGGCGGCCCTCGAGGGCGGGATCGATGCCGGGGCCCTCGTCCTCCACCCGGACGGTGGCACCTTCCGTGTCGGCGGAGAGGCGCACCTGGACGGCGCCGTCCGGAGCACGTCCTTCGGCCTGGGCGCGAACGGCATTGTGGAGGAGGTTGCGGATGGCCCGCTCGAGGAGCTGGGGATCTCCCTGGATCGGCGGGCACTCGGTCTCGCGACGCACCACCACCGAAGCGCGCGCCAGGGCCGGATCGGACGCGGCCCGATGCAGCAGGCGCTCGAGCTCGATGCTCTCGATGCGCACGGAGCCGGGGCGCGCGAAGCTCAGGAAGTCCTCGACGACGCGCTGCAGGTGGTCGGCCTCGTGTCGCATCTCGGCGAGATCTTCCGTCAGGTCGCCCGGCTCGTCCGCGGCGGCGCCGCGCTCGAGCAGGGTGAGATAGCCGCGCAGCGAGGCGAGGCCGTTGCGCAGCTCGTGCGCCAGGCCCGCGGTCAGGGCTCCGATCTGCTCGAGGCTCTCCGACAGGCGCTCTTCTTCCGAGCGGCGGTGCACCTCCGTCAGATCCGCAAAAAGACCCAGCCAACCGCGAATGGCGTGATCCTCCCGCTTGAGCGGGTGCAGCGTCAGCCCCAGCCGGAGCGTTCGCCCTCCGCGCTCGAGGCTGCACTCCTTGCGCTGCACGCCCTGGCCCGACGCGAGTGCCCCGTCGAGCGTGGCGCGCAGCTCGTCGCCCTCCTCCATGAGCTCGGAGTAGTGGACGCTCGCCGCCGACTCGGCGTCGAGATGCAGGAGCTCGCTTCCGGCGGGGTTGATCGAGAGGAGGGTGCCTTCCGAGTCGAGCACGAGAAGGCCGCTCTCGAGGCCCGTGGCCAAGGTCCTCTGCAGCGCGGCGACGTCGTCCTCGAACGGTGAGCTGCGCTCTCGCAGCGCGTCGACGGCGCGCTCGAAGGTGTCCAGGAGTAGCTCGACGTCGTCGTCGGCCGCCTCGTGCGCGTCTTCGCCGCGCAGGGCCCGCGCGCTCTCGAGGATCGCGTCGAGCGGGCGCAGCAGATGTCGCAGGTACAGCACGACGAGCAGGAGGAGTCCGAGATTCACCCCGAGCACGAGCAGGAGCAGGAGCGGCAGCGACCGTGCCTGGGCGAGGAGGGTGGCCGCCTGGAGGTCGACGCGCAGGAGGAGCCGCTCGTCGGTCGGACCGAAGGGCGAGATGCCGACCACGGTTCCGGTGACCTCGCTAGGCCCAAAGCCGCTCGGCCGCTCGATCGCGGAGGCGTCGAACGGCAGGGGCGACGCGGACAGGCCGAGCTCGAGCAGCGGCTCTCCGGACGGGCCGATCACCGCCAGGCCGTCGGCGCCCGACATCTTGCGCCGCAGCTCGGCTTCCGAGGGGGCGCGCGCACCCAGCTGCGATGCGATGTCGCGGGCCATCTCGGCGGCGTACTCGCGGCGCTCCTCGGAGAGTCTCTGGATCGCAGACCGGTAGGAGAAGAGGGTGAACGTGGAGAGGCCGATCAGCAGCAGGAGCGCTGCCGGCAGCAGCACCTGAGCCTCGCGTCGGAAGCCGAGACGTGGAAGCTGCAGGGCCACGCGTCAGAGCTCCGCGTCACGGCGCCGTGCGGCGCTCTCGCGCGCGCTCACAGCAGCCTCAGGTAGGCGGTGACCAGTTGCGGCCCGGCGAAGAGGGCGACGAGACCTGCCACCGCGAGGAAGACGCCGAACGGCAGTCGCGACTGCAGATGCACGTTGCCGCGCGCCATGAGCGCGACGCCGACGAGAGAGCCGAGGATGGACGACACGAACAGCGTGACGGCCACGCCCCCGACGCCGAGGAACGCGCCGATCGTGGCCAGCATCTTGGGGTCACCCAGACCCATACCCATCTGGCGACGGACGAGGTACCAGATGCCGATCAGGAGCAGCAGGGTGCCGGCGCCCGCCACAGCACCGAGGAGCGCGCCGAGTGGCGTGGTCCAGGGCGACCAGAAGGAGAGAAGCAGGCCCGCGACCGTCCCAGGATAGGTGAGCTTGTCGGGCAGGATGAAGTGCTCCGCGTCGATGAGGGCCAGCGTCACCATCAGGGACACGAACAGCATGGCGATCGGGGTGGCGAGGTCGAGGCCGAACCAGCGGAAGCAGAGCGCGAACAAGAGCCCCATCAGGAGCTCCACCGCGGGGTAACGGGGTGAGATGGGGGCCTCGCAGTGGCGGCACCGGCCGCGCAGAAGGAGGTAGCTGAGCACGGGAATGTTGTCGCGCGCCGCAATCGGCTCGCCGCAGCCCGGACACGCGGACCGCGGGCGCACCGTGGACTGCCCCCTCGGCAGCCGGTACACGACGACGTTGAGATAGCTCCCCACGACCAGGCCGATCAACCCGCAGTAGAGGGTGCCGAGGAGATGGAGGGCGGCGTCGGACATGGACCTACCCCGACGGAGCCGCGCTGGCCAGGGTGAGGAGGACGTGGCGCATGACCTCGAGGCCCGCGTTGAAGTCGTCGACGCGGATGTACTCGTCGGGCCCGTGGATGCCGCGACTGTCCTGACCGGCGATCGCGAACGGCGAGAAGCCGTAGGCCTCGATGCCGCGGGCACGGAAGTAGCGGCTGTCGGTCGTTCCGGGAATGAGGGTCGGCACGATCGGCAGCGATCCGCGCCCCGGCAGCGAGCGCAGCGCCGCCTCGAGCGCACGGTAGCCCGGCGCGTCGAGGCTGGGCTCCGGCACGGGCGACGAGGACAGCAGAACCTCCACCTCGACGCGCTCGCCCACTGCGGCTTCGATGCGGGAGAGGAAGGCGTCGGCGTCGGCATCCGGGAGCAGACGGATGTCGACCAGGGCCGAGGCCTCCGCCGGCACGACGTTGACCGAGCTCGCACCGTTCGTGATGCGGGTCACCTGCACGGTGTCGAGAAAGGCCGTCTGCATGCCCGGAAGCAGGACGTCGTAGAGACGGTTCTGTCTCTGGAGCCGGTCGAGCTCCTCCTGGATCGCATGCCGGTCCTTCGCGAACAGGCGGCGGAACGCGTCGCCGTGCAACGGTGCGAGCGCCTGGAAGTAGAGGTGGGCTGCGGTCGAGACGTGCAGTGCGTCGCCGCGGAGCTCGAGCAGTGCGTCGAGGCCACGGAGCAGGGTGTGGGTGGCGCTTCCGGGGTTGAAGCCGGAGCCGTGCCCGCCGCGACCCTTCGCGGTGAGGCGGAGCCAGAGCGGGCGCTTCTGCGCGAACTCGATCCCCCACCACAGCATCCGACCGTTGACCGTCTTGTTGAGGCCCGCCTCGTTGAGAACCAGCTCGACGTCTCCGAGAAGTTCGGCGTAGTGCTCGAGAACGAAGCGCGCCCCGTGCTCGCCGCCAGCTTCTTCGTCGGCTACACCGAGAAAGACGACGTCGTGGGTGCGCGGACCGCCCGCGTCGATCAGGTGGAAGAGCGCGTCGAGGTGGGCGATGCCGAGGCTCTTGGCGTCGATTGCGCCCCGCCCCCAGACCTTGCCGCCCTCGAGGTCGCCCGAGAAGGGGTCGACCGTCCAGCCTTCCCCGGCCGGGACCACGTCGATGTGATGCAGCAGGACGATGGTCCGGGCAGGCTGCTGCGTCGCCGGGACCTTCGCGAAGAGGCTCGTCCGTCCGCCCTGGTCGACGAGCAGCTGTGTCTTGAGGCCACGTGCGTGGAAGAGCGATGCGAGGTAGCGCGCCCCGATCTCCTCGCGGCCGGGCGGGTTGGAGGTGTCGAGGCGCACGTACTCCTGGAGGGCCTCGACCGCCCAGGAGCTCCGCGCCTGCGCCGCGTCGCTCCAGGGGCCTGCACCCAGGACCACGGCGAGGGCCGCCAGCGCGGTGGCCCGACGAATGGAGCGCGAGAGGAGATTCATGGGAAAAGAGCGGGCACCTGAAGTGCGCAAGTTACTCTAGCTCAACGAGATGCGCCCGGCAGCGGGGCCGGGCGCTCGTCGCTCGAAAAGAAAAAGGCGCCGTGGAAGCCACGGCGCCCAAATCAAGGCATCGGAACTGAGAGTGGATTACGAGCCGCTGGCAGTGCCCGTCGCGGCCGAGGAGCCACTCGGGTAGCGGACGAAGTAGCCGTCAGCCCAGACGATGTCCTGGTCGTAGTCGGTCGCGATGAAAGCACCCGGGGTGTAGGTCGTACCCGAAGCGCTCTTGTCGCGGCCGAGGGAGCGCATCGCCATGACCTGGCTGCCGGAGAGCAGGTTGGCGGTCGTGCCGATGAACGCGAACTGGATGTCGGTGCCCCAGCCGTCACGCTGCGGAATGTCCTGCATGTAGAAGAACGTGTTCGACGGACGGAGGAGACTCACCATGTTCGAATGGGTGTACGAGCTGCTGAGCCAGGTGTAGGTGGCGCTGGAGCCAGCGGCCGAAGCACCGGCAGCGTCCGTGAGCCAGGACATCCAGGCGGTACCGATCGTGCGGATGTCCGCCACGGTCCGCTTCTGCTTGGCCTTCTGCAGCGCGTCGATGAGGTTGGGAATGAGGATGGCCGCGATGATGCCGATGATGGCCACGACGATGAGGAGCTCGATCAGAGTGAAACCACCCTGCCGATTCCGGATTCGATTCATCATGTGTCTTCTCCTTGTGGGGTTGATCAGTGCCCGGGGGTCGGGCTGAAGTCGGGGAGCTTTAGAGCAGGATGCGTGCCAGGGGCTCTGAGCCTATTTTCTGCCGTTTTTCTTGGATTTCTAGTGGGGGACGCGACGTGGCATGACAAGAATTGCCAGGTGCTGCTGCCACTGCGGGGATCGGAGGTGGAATCCGGGTGCTCACTTCGCCGGCTCGACGCCCAGGATCTCGAAGACCACACGCTGGTACAGCTCGACCCCGGAGACGAAGGCTGGGAGTGCGATGCGCTCGTCGGGGCCGTTGATCGTGGCCGCGTCGGTCGACAGGGCGATGAAAGGCGAAAAGCCGTAGCTCGGCACGCCGGCGGTCCGGAAGAAGCGCGAGTCGTTCGCGTAGAAGGAGAGAAAGAAGGGACCCATCGGTGCCGGGCCGTGCTCGCGCTGCAGCGCCTCCTGCACCGTCTGGAACACCGGATGGTCGAGCGGGCTGGCGTCCGCGCTGCCCAACGGCCCGTCGAAGGTGAGCGCGATGCCGTGCACCATCCACTCGGGCAGGAGCTCGGGCAGCACCTCCTCGAACACCGCGTCCGAGCGCAGGTGCAACATCAGCTGCATGCGGTAGCCGGAGCTGTCGGGGTCCTCTTCGATGGGAAAGGCGTGCACCTCGCTGCGATAGAGCGCCTTCATGTAGTCGGGGAGGAAGACGAAGTCCTCGAGGTTCCACAGGGCCGACTCGGGATCCGAGAGGATGCGGCGGATCGAGACCTCCTCCCGCGTCGGCGCGTACGACTCGAGGAAGGTGAGCACCTCCTCGGAGAGCGCCAGATCGGTGAGCAGGTGCTCGCGCCAGACCAGGTCGTCGTAGAAGTCGCGCAGCCTCTGCTCGCTGGGGCTGCAGGCCCACACCTGGACGAACCGCTTCTGCGCGAACGACGTGCCCCAGTACTTGATGGTCTCCCGATCGATGAGCTCGACCACGCCGCCTTCGGTCAGGAGGCCCCAGAAGCGTGAGACCAGCTCCGGATAGCGGTGCAGGATGTGCTGGGCTCCGAGGTGGCTCCCGGTCTCCTCGGACGACGTGGCGAGGAGGATGAGCGAGCGCTCCGGGCGTGAGCCGGTGCGGTCCATCCACTCCTTGATCCTCAGGAAGCTCTCCAGCTGTGCCGAGGTCACCGACTTCATGTCGAACGCGCCGCGTCCGTAGATCCAGGGCTTCTCGATCTCGCCGGAGAACGGATCTTTCTCCCAGTCCTGCGGTCTGCGGATCGGGTCGGTGTCGATGTGACTGTGGAGAACGAGGGCTTCGGGGCTCTGACCCTCCAGAATTGCCCAGAAGTTGGCGCGCCCCTCGACCAGCTCTTCGACCCGTGCCGGAATCCCGGCCGCCTCCACGACCGACTCGAGGTAACGCGCGGCGTCGATCTCACGCCCGGTCTGCTCCGTGGTGTCGATCTGCAGCAGGGCCTGGAGATGCTGGACGCTGCGCTCAGCCTCGAAGTCGAAGTCGAACCACGAGGTGTCGAGCCCCAGATCGAGGGCACGGCCGATCCACGGCCTCGAGAGGAGGAAGAGCCCGGTCGTCAGTGCGAGGCTCACGTAGAGCCCGGCGCGTGCGGCGGTCCGCAGCTGGTTCTCGAGCGGCGAGCGTGTGGCCATCTAGCTGATAATACTCGGTTTAGGGCTCCTTCTGATGGTGTCTCCTGCTAGCATTCGCGGCACGACGGAGGGCGCTTGAAGGGTTCTCGAGCCCCCGCCCCACGCCAGGGGACATCGTGTGACCGAGGCTCCAGAACGCTCCAAAGAGCCGTCTTCCGAAGGCGCCCCGCAAGGCGTGGCGCGCCGCGCCGTCCTCTTCGCCGCCGCCACCGTCGCGGTGTACTTCGTCGCGGAGCTCTTCGTGCTCGGGGAGCCGACGTTCCCCCTCGACGACCCCTGGATCCACCTCCAGTTCGCACGGAACCTCGCCGCCGGAGAGGGCATGAGCTACCAGGAGGGCCGTCAGGTCGCCGGGTCGACGGCCCCCCTGTGGACCCTCCTGCTCGCGCCGGCCGCGCCTTGGACCGGGATCGGACCGCTGTGGGCCAAGCTGCTGGGGATCGCCTTTCACCTCGCGGGGGTCGCCGCGCTGGTCGCCGTGTGTCGGTGCTGGAGGTTGTCGCGTTTCACCTCCACCCTGGCCGCCGTCTTCATGGCGACGTCGCCCTGGCTGCTCTGGTCGGCCCTGTCGGGGATGGAGATCCCGCTCTTCGTGCTCCTCTGTCTGCTGGGCACACGGGCGCACATGCTCGATCTGGAGCCGGGGGTGGCCGATCCCGCTGCGCTCCCGGCCGCAACCATCTGGCTGGCTCTGGCCGCCCTGGCCCGACCCGAGGGGCTGCTGCTGCTCGCCTTGTCTTGGCTCGACCGTGCCCTGGAGCTGCGTCGCTCCCCAGGAGAGGAGGCGCGCCTCGGGCTCCGCCGCGGGTCAGCGGTCGACCGCCGCGTGCTGCTCCGCCACGGGGTGGCCGCGGCTTCGATTCTCGGCCCCGTGGCGCTCTACAACGCGCTCATCTCCGGCTCGGTCTTTCCCACGACACTCGGGGTCAAGACGGAAGCGGCGACGCGGGTCCTGCCGCGACTCCGGGACCTCTGGGAGATGGGGCTCGTCGTGTTTCCCGAGCTGCCGTGGCTCACCCTGCTGCTGGGCGCGGGGCTCGCTCTCAACGTGGCCTCGCGCCCGGCGCGCAGCCTGCTGCCGAGCCTGTGGGTGGTCGCGCTGCCCTGTGCGTTCTCGCTCCTCGGTGGTGAGGTGCACCGGATGAACCACGGTCGGTACCTCTTCCCGCTGCTGCCGTTCGTCATTCTCGTCGGTGCGCTGGCCATCGACGTTGGGGTCGCGCAGCTGCCCCGCCGCGCCCGCGTCGGAGGCCTGGCGGTGTCGCTGCGGCTGCTGCTGGGTGTGATCCTCCTCGCCCCGACCGTGGCCTCGGCTCGGGGTGGCCTCGAGCGCTATCTGACGCACAGCGCCAACGTGCTCGACTCCGATGTCGCCGCCGCGCGCTGGGTGGCCGAGAACCTGCCGCGCGACGCGGTGCTCGCGGTGCAGGACATCGGTGCCATGGCCTACTACGCTCCGCAGCGACTCGTGGACATGGTCGGAATCGTGAACCCCGAGATCCTGCCGTACCTCCGCGGCGAGCTGCGGGGCAGCCACCCCTCGGGTCTCGGTGGCTGGGCCGACTTCCTCCGCCAGGAGGGGGTCGACTTCCTGGTCGTTTTCCCCAGCTCCTTTCGGGGCGGACTCCAGGCCCTGGGCGAGGTGATGCCCGGCGCGCGCGTGGTGCACGCGTTCGAGATTCAGGACAACGTCGCCATGATCGGCTCCGAGCTCGTCGTGGTCGCGACGCCGTGGAGCATGCAGTGAGCGCACCACCCGAGCCCGCGCGCCGACGCGAGGCGTGGTGCGTGGCGGCCCTCGGAGTGGTGCTCTGCTCCGTCTACCTGGGAGCCGAGCTTTTCGTCGTGGAGGAGCTCGCCTTCCCGCTGGACGACTCCTGGATCCACCTTCAGTTCGCGCACCACCTGGCCGCTGGGAACGGCCTGAGCTTTCAGGGTGACCGTCAGGTCGCCGGCTCGACGGCGCCTCTGTGGACCGCGCTCCTGGCTCTCGCCGCCTGGGCGCCGAGCTTCGCCGTTCTCTGGAGCAAGCTCCTCGGCGCGGTGGCCTATGTGCTGTCTCTGCTCGTGCTGCTTCGACTGGCACGCCGCATGGGGCTCTCCACCTGGGCCACGCGCCTGGCCGCGGTCCTCGTCGCCGCGACCGACTGGATGGTGTGGTCGGCGCTGTCCGGCATGGAGATCCCCCTGTTCGTTCTGCTCTCTCTGCTCGGCATGGACGCCCACCTCGCCGATCGCAGCAGCGATGCGGACTCTCCGAGCCGGTTCCCGTGGGCGACGCTGTGGCTGTCGCTCGCGTGCCTGGCACGGCCAGAGGGCCTCCTCCTGCTCCTCCTCTCGTGGGTCGACGCTGCCTTCGAGGTGCGTCTGGACGGTGCCGACGTCGCCGTCCTGCCGCGGCGCCACTTCCTGCGCCGGCTTCCGGTGCACCTGGCGCTGGCTCTCGTCGTTCTGGCTCCGGTTGGTGCCTACTTCATGGCGATCAGCGGATCGCCGTTGCCGACGACCTTCAGCGTGAAGTCGGGCACCGAGCGCACGTTCGTGCCGAGCTCGAGGCATCTGTGGGAGATGGTGCGGGTCTTCTTCCAGCCGCTGCCGTTCATGGTTCTCTTCGCGGGGGCGGGAATCGTGGCGAGCCTGCGCGCGGCGGCCCGAGGCCTCCTGCCGATGTTCTGGCTGCTTGCGCTGCCGCTGGCGTACGGGGTGCTCGCCGGCTCGGGCCGGCCCAACCTCGGTAACTTCGGGCGCTACCTCTTTCCTCTGCTGCCCCTCGTCGCACTGGTCGGCTGCCACGGGCTCCAGACGCTGCTGCGCGGCGCGCCGGAGCGCTTCGGCGTGCTCGGTCTGACCCTCAGGACGCGCCTCTGGATCGCGGTTCTGGTGGTGCTGCCGACGGCGCTCGGGTGTGTGGCGGGGCTCCAGCGCTACGTGACGTCGGTGGCCAACGTCACCGACTCCGACGTCGCCGTGGCGCGGTGGGTGCGCGACCACCTGCCGCCCGACGCCCGGCTCGGCGTCCAGGACATCGGCGCCATGGCCTACATTGCGCCGCAGCCGCTCGTGGACATGGTCGGCATCGTCAATCCGGAGATCCTGCCGTATCTTCGCGGCGACAAGGTGGGGGACCATCCGACCCTGCTCCAGGGCTGGGCGGAGTTCATGACCCGGAGCGGTGTCGACTTTCTCGTGATGTTCCCCCGCTCGTACGGCGGCATCGGGGCCATCGAGCAGGTGATGCCGGGTCTCGCGCCGGTGCACAGCGTCCGCCTCGAGCGCAACATCACCATGGCGGCCGACGAGCTCGTGGTGTACGCCACTCCGTGGGGGCGCGCCGGAGGCTCAGCTGGGAACCAGGTACAGGATGAGGACGATCGACAGGCCCCAAGCGGCCAGATTGAGTAGGAACGGGACGTCCGAGAGCATGGACTCGGTCGGATTGCGCTCGTCGTGAACCTGATGGATCAGATACAGATAACGGAAGATCCCGAAGAGGACGAACGGCACGGTGTACACGAGCGTGTCGGTGCCGAAGTTCTCTTTCGTCTCGGGGGCCGTGGACCACAGCGCGTACGACATCAGCGTGGACGCCGTGACGACGTTGATCATCTGATCGAGGAAGGTCGGGCTGTAGTGGCCCAGCACCTCGCGCTGCGCCGCCGCCTCCTCGTCGAGGAGCTCCAGCTCGTGGCGCCGCTTGGAGAAGGTCAGGAAGAGCGCCATGAAGATGGTCGAGAGCAGCAGCCAGTTCGAGACCACCACGTCGATCGCCATGCCCCCGGCGAGCACCCGCAGAACGTAGCCGAGCGCCACGACCATCACGTCCAGGATGACCACCTTCTTGAGCCCGGTGGAGTAGAAGAAGTTGATGCCCAGGTAGATCAGCGCAACCACGAGGAAGTCGCCGCCCAGGTACCAGGAGCCCGCGAGGGAGAGCACGGTGAGCACGACGATCGCAACACCGGCGGTCTGGACCTTCAGCTCGCCCGACGCGATCGGTCGCAGCCGCTTGAGCGGATGGAGGCGGTCGCGCTCCCGATCCATGGTGTCGTTGAGCAGGTAGATCGTGCTCGCCAGTGCGCAGAACACGACGAAGGCGATGCCCGCCTGCAGCAGCATCTGCGGGTCTCGGAGCGACTGGGCGAAGATCAGTGGAGGGAGAACGAAGAGGTTCTTGACCCACTGCTTCGGGCGCATCGTACGCAGGAGAGGCCCGACCATGCGCGGATTATAGGTGCGGTCCGGAGCGAGGGCGAGGGCGGTTTCGCATGAGCCGGGAGCGCCTCTCGTCGCGCCTCCTGCTGGTCGGACCGGCCCTGCTGGTCCTGCTGGTCGCCACGGCGCCGCTGTGGACCGGGCAGCGCACGCTGTTCCTGCGCGACGTCTTCAACCTGCACCTACCGATGAAGATCGCGCAGGCCGAGACGATGCGCTCGGGTGCGCTGCCGCTACTCGATGCCGCGCGTGCAGGCGGGCAGCCGCTTCTCGCCAACCCGAACGCCGTGGCCCTCTATCCGGACAACCTCCTCTATGCCGTCGCGCCCACGCTCTGGGCGTTCAACGCCCACTACTGGCTGCACCTCCTGCTGGCACCGTTTGCCATGGCCTGGATGGCACGGAGTCTCGGCCTGGGGCGCGGCCCGGCGTGGGTCGCGGGCATCGCCTTCGCCTGTTCGGGCTACTTCCTGTCGCAGCTCAACTTCTACAACCTGGTCGCTGGCGTGGCGCTGGCCCCTGCACTCGTCGCCGCCACGGTGCGCCTGGCGACGCCCTGCGTGCGAAGGCCCGGGCGCGCGGTGGCGTGGGTCGGGGGCCTCCTCGCGCTCGTCATGCTCGCAGGCGACCCGATCACTCTGGTGCTCGCCGGCATCGTCGCTGTGGCCGCCGGGACGCTGCGCGCGCTCGACGGCTCCGACGGAGGTCCCCGCGCCTGGCGGTCCTGGGCTCTCGCCTTCGCGGGGGCGGCCGTGGTCGGCGCACTGCTGTCGGCACCCCAGTGGATTCCCTTCCTCGAGAACCTCGGGCTGTCCTACCGAGGCCACCAGGGCTACGGCGAGCAGGGTGCGCTCGCCGGCAGCTGGGACCCGCGCAGTGCCCTCGAGTGGATCGTGCCTTTCGCCTACGGTGCTCCCAACCTGGGCTTCTGGGGCCAGAGCTACTACGGCGGCGACCTGCCGCTCTTCTTCAGCTTCTATCCGGGTGCCGCGGCGCTCGTGCTGTTGCTGGCGTCGGGGCGACCGGAGCGCGGCTCCGCCATCGGCCGTCTCCGGATGTTGTCGTGGGCGCTCGTCGGCCTCGGCGTCTTCGTGGCTCTCGGCAGCGCCAACCCGGCGATCCGCTTGGCACTGGAGCTCCCGGGGAGCGGTCTGCTGCGCTTTCCGGTGAAGGCCTGGCTCTGGGTGGCGCTCGGCGGGAGCCTGCTCGTGGGGTGTGGAGCCCAGCGCCTGCAGGGCGGAGCCTCGCGCGATGTCGCGCGCGCGGCCGGGCTCGTGTCCCTCGTCTTCCTCTGCGTCACGGCCGGCACGCTGCAGTTCAGCGACGCGTTTGCCGCCTGGTTGGCGGACCAGGGTGTCGCCGCGCGGCTCGGAGAGATTCGCCCGCGCTGGGTCGGCCTGCCGTTGGTGGGTCTGGTGCTCGCGTGGGTGCCCTGGGTGCTCGCGCGCGGCCTGAAGGAGCAGCGGCTCATGGCGGCGCTCGCGGGAGCTCACGCGCTGACGCAACTGGTGCTCCTTTCGCCGCTGTACGAGAACGACGAGGCGAGCGCCTACCGCGTCGAGCCGAAGGCGCTGCAGCTGACCGCTCCGGGAGAGAGCCTCGTTCAGGGCGGCATCTTCGACGTCTTCTCGAGCGAGAGCGCTCCCGTTTCGTTCCCGTCGCGGTCGCTGCGCTGGGTCCAGCGTCGCGGCTGGGACGAGCTCTATCCATTTGCCGGAGTCCAGTACGGCCGGCGCTACGAGCTGAACGTGTCGCCCGAGGGTCTGGATGCCTTTCTCACGCAGATGACGGCCGAGGCCGTCAAAGCGAGCTCCGACGTCGGCCGGGTCCGCATTCTCGAGGCTCTGGGGGTCGACGCGCTCATCCTCGATCGCGATCTCTCTCCCGAAGCTGCGGCCCGCGTCTCGCTCCGCGGCGGCTTCGACAGCTTTGGCGCGCCGGTCCGTGTGTACGGCATCGACGGGGTGGAGGATGTGCAGGTGCTGGGCCGCGTCATCCGCGCTCCGCACCTCAACGCCGCCCTCCAGGTGATGACCCATCCCGACTTCGATCCGCGCGTCTCGGTGGTGCTCCCTGGCGCCGGCGAGAGCGTGACGGTGACGGAAGGTGAGGTCGGCGAGATCCTCGAGCTCGAGGAGCGTGGCGACACGCTCCGCCTCCGGGTTCGCGCACCGGGGCCCGCCGCCGTACTGGTCCAACGCTCGCACCTGGCCCAGTACCGCGCCACGATCGACGGCGTGGCCCAGCCTCTCGTGGCCGGCAACATGAGTCGCCTGGCACTCGAGATCGACGCCGGCGAGCACGAGATCCTGATCTCGGTTCCCCGCGTGCGCGTCCGGTGGGCCTTTGCTCTTTGCGTCGTCGGTCTCGTGCTGGCCGTTGTCCTCCTCTTCCGCAGACCTTCGACCGAGCCGAGCCCGACGCCATGAACGAAACGACCCGGCGCGGCCTGCTGCTGCTCCTCCCCACGCTCGCCCTCCTCGCCGTCACGGTGCTGCCGCTCGTCCTGGGCGCGCAGACGCTCTTCCTGCGGGACACGTTCTCGTTCCACCTGCCGGTGAAGACCGTCCAGGCAGAGGCGATGCGCGCCGGCGACATGCCGTTGCTGGACCCGTCGCGTGGCGGCGGGCAGCCGCTCGCTGGCAACCCGAACGCCGTCCCGTTTCACCCCACGAACCTGCTCTACCTCGCGGCGCCGACCCTGTGGGCGTTCAACGCCCACTTCTGGCTCCACCTGCTCGTCGCGCCGCTTGCGATGTTCTGGCTCGCGCGTCGGGTTGGTCTCGAAGCCTGGGGAGCCGCTGCGGCCGGGGCCTTCTGGGGCGTCAGCGGCTTCTTCCTGTCCCAGATGAACTTCTACAACCTCGTGGGGGGCACGGCGGCGCTGCCCGCGTTCCTCGCCTCGGCGCTCGCAGCTGCCGGCGCGGGTGCGCGCAGCTGGCACCTGGTCGTGGCGGGTGCTCTCTGGGCGGTCCTCATCGTCGGGGGCGATCCGATTCTGGCAGCGCAGAGTGGTATCCTGCTCCTCGTCTTCCTGGCAGCTCGCTCCACGTGGCGCGGCGACGAGGAGCTCTCTCCCCCGGGCGCTGGCCGCGTCGGAGTGGCTCTCGCCGGAGGCACCCTGCTCGCCGCGCCGCAGTGGATCGAGTTCTTCCGCATCCTCGGTCTTTCGTACCGCGGCTACCAGGGCTACGAGGCGGAGAGTGCCCTGACGGCGAGCATGAACCCGCTCCTGATGCTCGAGTGGGTGCTGCCGTTCGCCTTCGGCCGTCCCAACCTGGAGCTCTGGGGGACGGGTGCGTTTGGCCAGGAGGGCGCCCCGTTCTTCTTCAGCCTCTTCCCCGGCGTGCTGGCCCTTCTCTGTGTGCTGTGCTCGGGTCTCCCACGCCGGCGGTGGCAGATGGCCCTCTGGGGGGTCGGCCTGCTCGGCCTGTTCGTCGCACTGGGCGACCACAACCCGCTCATGCGGCTGGCGGCGGGCCTTCCGGGGTTCTCGCTGGCGCGCTACCCGATCAAGTTCCTGGTGCTGGTCGCCGTTCCTGCCGCGCTGCTTGCCGGGCGCGGGGCGCAGCGCCTCTTCGAAGACGGCGGGCTGCGGCTCGGTCTCCGTGCTGCGGGCGGGCTGTCGCTGGTGTACCTGGCGATTGCCGGTGCGGCGCTCGACCGGGAAGGAGCGCTGGCGCGCTTCGTCACGGGCCTCATGGGGCGCGACGATCCGGAGCGTCTGCAGCGGGTGCTGCAGAACTGGCTGGCGTCGTCGATCTTCCTGGTGGTGGTTCTCGGTGCCGGGCTCCTGGCGAGGTATCTGGGGGTGCGGCGCGCGACGCTCGGCATGACGCTCTTCCTGCTGCTGCACACGGGGTCGCAGCTGTTCCTCCTCGGTCCGCTGATGCCGACCGAGCCACCGTCGCAGTACGCCGGCACGCCGCCGCCTCAGCCGCACCTTCGCGCTGGAGAGACGGTCGTGCACGGCGCGTTCCGGGTCTTCGGCCCGTCGACGACGCAGCGCGAGTACGCAGGCCGGGAGGTCGCCGGGATCACCCGGGGCCTGTGGAGCGAGATGCAGCCGCTGGCCGGGGTTCCGCGTGGGGTCCGGTACGAGCTCAACGTGTCGCCGGAGGGCCTCGATTCGTTCCTGGTGCAGATGGCGGCCGACGGCATGGTCACACTCGACGACGTCCAGCGGCTGCGGGTGCTGCGGGCTCTCGGGGTCGGAGCGGTGCTGCTCGATCGGGAGCTCGTGCTCGAGGAGCCGGCCGGCGATCTCGTGCGGCTGCGCGCCGTGGTCGACAGCGCCGGCGTACCGCTGCGGGTCTACGAGATCGTGGACCCGGCGCCCGCCGTCGCGCTGCTGGGCGAGACGTGGCCCACGCCACACCTCAATGCGGCGGTTGCGGCGATGTTCGATGCCGCCTTCGATCCACATCGGGCGGTCGCGATTCCGGGCGAAGGGGAGCGCGAGACGAACCCGCCGGGCACCGTCGAGATCGTCCAGGACGACTACCCACGACTCGAGCTGCGCACTCGGAGCGAGGGGGGCGGCGTCCTCCTCGTGCAGCGTTCGTTCCACACGCTCTACCGCGTGACGGTCGATGGGGAGGAGGCGACGCCGTTTGCGGCGAACCTGAGCCGCCTGGGGGTCCGCGTCCCGGCGGGCGAGCACACCGTGATCGTGGACGTCGATCGCGGACCCTCGCGGGCTTCGGTCGCCCTTTCGGCGGTCGGCCTGGTGGGGCTCCTGGTCGCGGCGCGCCGCTTCGGAGCGGCCGCGCCGCTTCCCTGAGGCGCCGCCTTTACAACGCCTGCGCGCTCTAGGAGAATCCGCGCAGTTCGTCGCGAGGTCGTCGGGTTTTCGAGCGCGTTCGCTCCTGCCACCGGTCTCGTCTGCCGCCTGGAGGAGCCGCCGTGGTCGAGAAGCGAAAACTCGAGAAGGTGCTGGTCGCGAACCGCGGCGAGATCGCAGTGCGCGTGGTGCGCGGGCTGCAGGAGCTCGGCATCCGCGCTGCGGTCGTCTACTCGGAGCCGGACCGCGGCTCCCTGCCGGTTCAGCTCGCCGACGAGGCGTACTGCATCGGCGGCGCCCCCTCGAGCGAGAGCTACCTTCGAGGGGAGGCCATCGTCGAGCTCGCGCGCGAGATCGGTGCTGACGGCATTCACCCCGGCTACGGCTTCCTGTCCGAGAACGCCGACTTCGCGCGCCAGTGCGAAGAGGGGGGTGTCGTCTTCATCGGGCCCACGCCCGAGGCGATCGCCTCCATGGGCTCCAAGATCGAGAGCCGTCGCCTGATGCAGGAGGCCGGTGTGCCGGTGGTACCGGGTGGGACCGACGCCGTCCCGACGGTCGAAGAGGCCGAGGCCGAGGCCGCACGGATCGGCTTCCCGGTGATGCTCAAGGCGAGCGCCGGCGGCGGCGGGAAGGGCATGCGCATGGTGCGCGACCCGGCGGATCTGGCCGCGGCCTTCCGGGCGGCGACCTCCGAAGCGGGTGCCAGCTTCGGGGACAGCTCCGTGTACGTCGAGCGCTACGTCGAGGAGCCACGCCACGTCGAGTTCCAGATCCTCGGTGATGCGCACGGCAACGTCGTCTCGCTCGGGGAGCGCGAGTGCTCGCTGCAGCGCCGCCACCAGAAGGTGGTCGAAGAGGCGCCGAGTGTCGCGGTCGACCCTGAGCTGCGGCGGCGCATGGGTGAGGCGGCGGTCGAAGCCGGTCGCGCGGTCGGCTATCGCGGGGCCGGCACCGTCGAGTTCCTGCTCGCCAAGAATGGCGAGTTCTACTTTCTCGAAATGAACACCCGCCTCCAGGTGGAGCACCCCGTCACCGAGCTCGTCACGGGAGTCGACCTGGTGCACGCGCAGATCAAGGTCGCGGAGGGCGAGCCCCTGCCCGAGAGCCTGCACGGGATCGAGCCGAACGGCTGGGCGGTCGAAGTGCGGCTCTACGCGGAGGACCCGTACGCCGGCTTCGCGCCGTCACCCGGCGAGATCCACCTGTTGCGCCTGCCGCAGGGGCCCGGCGTGCGCACCGACGCGGGCATCGCGCAGGGTGGCGAGGTGACCATCTTCTACGACCCGATGATCGCCAAACTGATCGTCTGGGCCGAAGACCGGCCCCGAGCCCTCGAGCGCCTCCGACGCGCCCTTCTGGAGCTGCGCATCGAGGGCATCAAGACGACCGTGCCGCTGTTCCTCGACCTGCTGGACGACGAGGACTTCTGCTCCGGCAACATGGACATCGGCATGCTCGATCGGAAGCTGGAGAGTGGCGAGCTGGGTGGCTCCGAGGTGCCGGCCGAGGACGCTCCCGAGGATGCCGACGATCTGGCCATCATCGCGGCTGCGCTGCTTCGTGAGTCGGAGCTACGCCGCCCTGCGGCCGCGTCGGCGACGGCACCGGCGAGCGCTCGCTCCAACTGGGCCAGCGTCGGACGCCGCGAGGCCCTGCGACTGAGGGGACCCTGACGATGGATCTGATTGCAGAGGTCGGTGGCCGCAGGGTCGAGGTCACACTGGAGCGTCGCTCCGACACCGAGGTGACCGTCACGATCGACGGGCGCACCTACGAGGTGGACGCGCTGACGAACACCCAGCCTTGGAGTCTCCTGCTCGGGGGCGCGCAGAACGAGGTTGCGGTGAGCCGCGACGGGCGCGGTCACGTGCAGGTGAGCTCTCGCACGCGCAGGACCACCCTCGAGGTCTTCGACCCGCTCGAGTACCTCGTGCGGGAAGCCACCGGAGGTGCCGCAGGTCAGGGCGCGCAGCGGGTCGAGGCGCTCATGCCCGGGCGCGTGGTCAAGCACCTCAAGGCCGTCGGAGACGCCGTCGAGGTCGGGGACGGTGTGGTCGTCGTGGAAGCCATGAAGATGGAGAACGAGATCGCCGCCGAGACGAGCGGTGTGGTCGCCGAGCTCGCGGCTGACGAAGGTCAGGCCGTCGAGGCGGGAGATCTCCTCTTCGTGATCGAGGCCGCCGACGAAGCCGAGTGACGCCCGCGCCGGGTCACTCGTCCTCCTTGGGCGGATCTGGGGGCCTCAGCCGCCAGCGATCGTGCATCCACATCCAGTGGTGAGGGCGCTTCCGGATCTCCTGCTCGGTGATCTCGAGGTAGCGCTTCGTCAGCAGTTGGCACTGCAGCTGCTGGCAGTCGGCCGAGACCGAGTCGGGCTCGATGCCTTCGCGGTAGCAGATCTGCCACCGCCCGTCGTCCCGGCGCCAGGAGAAGATGGGAACGACCGCCGCCCCGGTCTTCATCGACATCCGGGCCACCAGGGTGGACGTTCTGGCCGGGTGCCCGAAGAAGGGGAAAAGCTCGCCTTCGTTCGGCTTGGCGCGCTGGTCGATGAGGATTCCCACGGCGCCGCCGTCGCGCAGGATGCGCAACATCACGCGTGCGGCACCTTTCTTCGTGATCATCGTGTTGCCGAAGCGGCAGCGGATCGCCTTCATCTCCTCGAGGAGGTGGGGGTTGTCCGGGGGCCGGCCGATGGCGTGGATGGGGTAGCCGCGCAAGGGAGCGGGGTACGCCGAGACCTCCCAGGTGCCGAGGTGCGCGCTCAGGAGGATGAGACCCTTGCCGCGCTCGGCGACGCGCTCGAAGTTCTCCCAGCCGTCGATGACCCAGCGCTCCTCGAGCTGGTCGGCCGAGAGCCTCGCCGACGCCAGGGTCGACAGCACCGCGTCGCCGAAGCCACGGAAGCTGCGCCGGGCGATCCGGCGGCGCTCCCGCTCTGGAAGCTCCGGGAAGGCGAGCTCGAGGTTGCTGAGCGCCGTCCTCCTGCGGCCGCCGGCCAGGACGTAGAAGAGCTGGCCGATCGCTCGACCGACGAGCCGACACACCGCGTCGGGCATCGTCGCGAGAAAGAGACGCAGCGGCAGGAATGCTGCGTACTCGAGGCGGTGGCGGAGGGGAGCGTTCTTCACGGTTGCTGACGGGGCATCGTCGCTTCGCGCGCGCGGGCGGCCAGCCACTCCGTCATCGCGGGCGGCAGAACGCTTTCGATGCGCAGCTCGGCCATCCCGTCTGCGAAGCGGTGGCAGAGTTTGCCCCAGTCTTTGCTGGTCGCCAAGAGCCTCGCACCGGAATGACGGGCCAGCGCATCGTCGATGCGGCGCAGGCTGCGCTCCGGATATGGATGATGGTCGGGAAAGCGCAGGTGCTCGGCGACACGGGCGCCGCAGCGGCGCGCCGTTTCTTCCACGCCGTCCGGGCGCGCCACGCCGGAGACGAGCACGACACTCTCGGGAGTGGCCTGGCCGTCCGCCACCGCGATCTCCGCGCGGAGGTGGGTGGCGAAACCGGACCCCTCGAAGCCGAAGGGTCGTAGCGCGTTGGCGAGCGCGGCGCCGAGATCGGGGCCGCCGACGGGGGCCTCGTCGGCACCGGTCAGGACGACGGCGGCGGCATGCCGGGCGGCGTCCAGAGGCTCGCGGAGGCGGCCCGAAGGCGGCAGACGGCCGCCTCCAAAAGGATCCGAGGCCGGGAAGGCGAGCACGTCGAGGTCTCGCGCCAGCCGTACGTGGGAGAAGCCGTCGTCCAAGAGGAAGAGGTCCGGGGCGATCCCGGAGCGCAGGGCCAGCTGCCCGGCGTCGAAGCGGGCCGCAGCGACGGCCACCGCCAGCCCCGCCACCGTGCGGGCCAGAAGGTGTGGCTCGTCGCCCGCGTGGAGGACGTCGCAGGTGGGGCCGGAGCCTTCGCTCACGATGCGCGGGGCGCTCCCCTCCCGACCGTAGCCTCGCGAGAGAACGCAGACTTTGATGCCCCGCTCGAGCAGTGTCCGGGCGATCGCGGCCACGAGCGGGGTCTTGCCGCCGCCGCCCCAGTGGAGGTTGCCCACGCTCCATGTGGGCCGCGGCAGGCGTGCCGCTCTTGCCGTGCGCCGCCTGCGCGCGAGCACTGCGCCGTAGAGGCGTTGCCAGGGTGAGCGGCTGGGCGGTGGTGCGTGGAGGCTGGGTGTCATGTCTTCCCGCCCGCGGCAGGAGACCACAGTGGCTGGAGCAGCTCGAGCGTGCGCGCCAGCGCTCCCCGGTTGCCGTCGATCAACCGCTGCGCCCGCTGGCCGAGAGCGGTTGCGCTCTCCGGATCGCGCAGCCAGGCGGCGAAGGTCTCTCCGAGCTCGTCGGGCCCCTGGACGCGGGCCCAGGCCTCCGCCTGGTCGAAGTGCTCGGCCATCTCGCGGAAGTTCTCCATCGACGGGCCGACCACGACCGGTTTGCCGAAGCGCGCCGCCTCGAGGGGATTGTGCCCGCCCGTGGGAACCAGCGTTCCGCCGATGAAACAGCCGTCCGCGACGCGGTACAGGGAAGCCAGCTCTCCCAACGTGTCGAGGAGGAGACAGTCGGGTGGCGTGGGGAGAGACGTGCTCTCGAGGGCAGATCTGCGCACGGTCTCGAGGGTCTGCCCGAGCTCCTCGGCCACGGCGTCGAAGCGCTCCGGATGTCGAGGGGCCAGCACCAGGAGCGCACGCTCACCGCCACCGCACTGCGCGAAGGCCTTGGCGACGAGGGCTTCCTCGCCCGGCATCGTCGATCCGGCGAGCAGGAGCGGGCGCCCGGCGGCGACCTCCAGCACGAGCGCCTCCAGCTCCGGGAGCCGGCGCGGCTCGGGCGTCTCGTACTTCAGGTTCCCCGTGACGGTGATCTTCTCGTCGGCGACGCCCAGGTCGCGCAGGCGGCGGGCATCCTCGGGGGACTGCATACCGAAGTGGTCCACGGGGTCGAACAGGAGCCGGCGCGCTGGAGCGGCGAAAATGCGCAGACGACGGAAGGAGCGGTCACTGATGCGTCCGTTGATCAGGATCCGGGGCGTTCCCCGGCGGCGGAGCAGTGACAGGAGGAGCGGCCAGTACTCGCCTTCGACCAGCACCAGCGACCGCGGATCGTACTGCGCGAGGAAGCGTCGAATCGGACGCGCGAGATCGACCGGCAGGTAGGCAACGGTCGCGCGCTTCGCGAGGCCCTTGCGGGCGAGGTCCTGACCGGTGGGGGTGATGGTGGTGAGGAGCACCGAGACCTCGGTGGGCATCGCCCCCAGGAGCGTCTGGGCCACTCCGACCTCGCCGACGGAGACGGCGTGGATCCAGACGTCGTGCGTCGCAGGCTGCGGATCGGTGCGCACCAGCCGCCCGCGCAGCGTGCGCAGGTAGTGCCGCCCCTTGGACGTCAGCAGGCGCGGCGCCGCGAGGGCCACCAGCAGGAGCATGCCGATCTGGTACAACGTCCACATGATGGAAGTCCCGGGGAGGCCCGGCGGGCGGCCGGTGGCACGTCTCCGGAGTCGGGCTGGCCTGAATCTGGCGCAGTATAATTTGGACGCTCAGGATTCGGGGCTCGTAGGAAGTCTCGGAGGCAGAGAATGGCGCCCACACTCGCGTTTTCCAGAGAACGACATCAGTCGCAGCTGACCGTGGTCGACGACCGTCAGCTGCTGCTGCAGATGCAGGCATCCGACGAGCAGGCTCTCGACGAGCTGATCCGTCGCAAGACCAAGCCGCTCATCCAGGTGGCCTACCGGATCCTCTCCGACATGGAGGAATCGCGCGACGTCGTCCAGATCGCCTTCGTGCGCATCTGGGAGAAGCGGTCGAGCTACGACCCGAAGTGGAGCCCGAACACCTGGATCTACCGCATCGTCACCAATCTCGCCATCGATCACCTGCGCTCCCAGAAGAGCCGGGACCGCATCGCGGAGCCCCTTCGCCTCCACCTCCAGCACGTCTCGGCGGGCAGTGAGCCGGCCACGGCGCGCTCCGGCGAGGCTGAGGTCGACGGCATCTTCGGTGAGCTCGTCCGGGTGCTCACCGAGAAGCAGCGTGCGATCTTCGTCCTGCGCGAGATCGAAGGCTTGAGCTCCGCCGAGGTGGCCCAGGTCGTCGGCTGCAAGGAATCGACCGTGCGCAACCACCTGTTCAACGCACGCAAGGTCCTCCGCGAGGAGCTGGTGCGTGCCTACCCCGAGTACGCGCCGACGCAGGAGGGCGCGTGAACCTGATCTCTGGTACCGCCACCGTGTGCCCGGACTGGAACGCTCTCGCCGAGAGTCGGGACGACGGGGCCGCGGGGGAGGCCCTCTGGCTGGATGCGCTCACGCATCGGGAGGACTGCGAGGCCTGCCAGGCCGCCGCGCTCGCTGCCGATCCGACCCTGATCTTCCTCGAGCTCCCCGAGATCGAGCTCGACGAGGAGGCCGAGGTGGCGCGCATGCAGGAGCGTGTGGCCATCTCGAAGGACTACGCGCAGGCCGTGCGCGAAGGCGCGTCCCACGAGCCGGCCGCTGCCGCGAGCCGGTCTTCGTGGTGGCTCGCGGCCGCCGCGGCCCTCGTCTTCGTGGCGATCGCACCCTGGGCCCCGTGGTGGTCCGGCCCGGGTGCCGAAGAAGCCGCCTTGACGGCGGCGGCGAACCCTCTCGCCGAGGCAGCCGATGCGGCGCCTCCGGTCGCTGCAGAGCCGCTGGCTCCTTCCGCGCTGCAGGAGCACCTGGCAGCTCTGCCCCTCGTCGAAGGCGGGGACGTGCGCTACCAGCTGACCGGCGAGTCCGTCGATCTCGCGGTCATCGTCTCGGATGGGCTCGATCTCTGACGCCCTGCGCCCGAGCTTCGCTCTTACGGAACGGATGCGAATGAAGATCTCGTCCACGATGTCGTGCCGGCCGGCGCGGCGCTCGACCTGGCTGCTCCTCGTGTGGCTCGCCTGGGTGCTGCCCGTCGCCTCCCCGGCGACGGCACAGCAGCCCGTCGCATCCCGAGCGGGGCAGCCGTCGGTCGAGACCCTCGTGCGCCTCGAGTTCCAGCTGCATCACCAGCCCGTGGGCCACGTGATGAAGGTGCTCGATCCTTTCCTGTCGGACCAGGGTCGTGTGGAGATCGATCGGCAGCTGCGAACCGTGACGGTGCGCGATCACCGCACGAACGTCGAGAAGATCCTCGAGAGCCTGCAGGACTTCGACCATCCGGTGCGCGCACTCGCCTTCGACGTGATCCTGCTGCGCGCGACGCGCTCGCAGTCTCCGGATCTGCGCACACAGAACGAGCGGGCGCTCCCGGGGCCCGTCGTGGAGGGGCTGGGCTTCATGCTGACCCAGAACCTCTACACCCTCGTGGCGCGCGTCGAGCTGGAAGGCCGGGAGGGCGAGCGGGCCGAAGCGGAGCTCGGCGAGCAGCGGCGCGTCGGGATCCTGGCCGGGACTGTCCTCGGAGGGCAGGTGCTGCCGGTCCAGCTCGAGCTCGCGCGGGTCGATCGCCCGGCGTCGTCGGGGTTCAACAAGAACCTCAACCTGCAGATCGGGCGCACGACCGTGCTCGGGCTCGCCAGCGATCCGAGTCTCGAGAGTGGCTGGGTGGTGGCGATCACGTCGCGTCAGGCGTCGGATCTGACGCTCCCGCGGCGCGGCGAGGAATAGCGGCATGCAGTTCGTGTGTCGCGTCGGCACGCCCGACGGCCGGATCATGGAGCAGATTCTGGAGGCGCCGCACGAACGGGCGGCGCGCGGTGATCTCGAAGGCCGCGGCATGCACGTCTTCGAGGTGCGCAGGAAGGGCTTCTCCCTCGGCGAGACCTTCGGATTTGGCGCGCGCCAGAAGCAGGTCAAGGACGTCGACTTCATGCTCTTCAACCAGGAGCTGGCGAGCCTGCTGAAGGCGGGGCTGCCCCTGCTGCAGGCGCTCGACATGATGCTCGAGCGTCAGCGCGATCCGGCGTTCAGCACGGTTCTGGCGGAGATCCGCGATCGGGTGAAGAGCGGCGAGGAGCTGTCGTCGGCCTTTCGTCAGTACCCCGGCATGTTTCCGCCACTCTACGCACCGACGCTCCTGGCGGGCGAGCGCAGCGGCGACCTCGAGCAGGTGATCCGCCGCTTCGTGCGCTACCTGCAGCTCGTCATCGACACCCGCAAGAAGGTGGTGTCGTCGCTCACCTACCCGGTCTTCCTCATCACGCTGGCCCTGGTCATGCTGTTCATCATGGCCGTCGTCGTGATCCCGGAGTTCCAGACCTTCTACGACGCCATGGACGTGGAGCTCCCGGGCCCCACCGCCGTGCTCCTGGGGATCTCGAACTTCGCGCAGGACAACGTGTGGCTCATCCTCACGGCCGCGGTCGTCGGTTACCTCGCCTTCCGTCGCTGGCAGGCGTCGCGGCTCGGGTCGAGGGCTTTCGATCGCCTGCGTCTGCGCATCCCGGTGGCCGGGCCCATCCTGCACCGCTTCGCCATCTCGGAGTTCTGCCGCTCGCTCGGCACCCTGCTCCGGGGCGGCATGCCGCTCGTGCCGTCCCTCGACGTGGCCGTCGAGGCCATGGCCAACACCCACCTTCGCACGCAGCTGCGCCCCGTGGTGAGCGCGGTGCGCGAAGGGTCGTCGTTTCATCACGCCCTCGAGGAGACCGGCGTCGTGGACGAGCTGGCGGTCGACCTCGTGAAGGTGGGCGAAGCGACCGGCGCACTCGACGAGATGCTCACGAACGTGTCCGACTTCTTCGACGAAGAGGTGGAGACTCGGACACAGCGCATGCTCTCCCTGCTCGAGCCCATCATGCTGGTGCTCATGGGGGTCACCGTCGCGCTCCTCCTGATCGCGATGTATCTGCCGCTCTTCTCGGTCCTCGGGAGGCTGCAGTGAGCACGGCCCGCAGGTCGCTGGACGGCCGGAGTGGCGTCGCCGTACGAAAGAGCACGGGGCCGCAAGGCTCCAGGAGACTTCGATGACCACCGACGAGACCACGCTGCCGCTCGCCGAGACCGGCGAGCTCGACATCGCCTTCGGCGCAGACGAGGACAAGCGCCAGGCCGAGGAGCTCGCTGCACGCTGCGGCTTCGAGTACGTCGATCTGCGCCACTACCGGGTCGACAACGACCTGTTCCACGGCATCCCGTTCGACCTGATGTTGCGCTACCTCTTCCTCCCCGATCGCGAGGTGAACGGACGCCTGCGCGTCGTGATGGCGGATCCGTCCGATGTGGTGCGCCTCGACGAGCTCGAGCTGCAGATGGGGCGAGGTGTCGATCCGCAGGTGGGAGAGGCCGCTCTGATTCGCGAGATCCTGCAGAAGTCGGAGTCGGCGCAGCGCGTGCTGGACGAAGCCACCGAAGACTTCCGCATTCAGCTCGTGCAGGAGGACGACGACGGCGACGAGGTGCTGTCGATCGACCGCATCAGCGCCGATCAGAGTCCGATCATCAAGCTCGTCGATTCGACCGTGTTCAACGCGATCCAGCGTCGGGCCTCCGACATCCACATCGAGACGCGCGAGAACGAGGTGATCATCAAGTACCGCATCGACGGCGTGCTCTACCAGGCGATGGAGCCCATCGACAAGCGGCACCACCAGACCATCATCTCCCGCATCAAGGTCATGTCGGAGCTCGACATCGCCGAGAAGCGCATTCCGCAGGACGGCCGCTTCAAGCTGCGCCTGGCAGGCCGCACGATCGACTTCCGCGTGTCGATCATGCCGTCGGTGCACGGGGAAGACTGCGTCATCCGAATCCTCGACAAGGAGTCGATGAACGAGGAGTTCAAGAACCTCCGTCTCGACGTGCTCGGCATGGACGACGACACGCTGCGCAAGCTGCGCAAGTTCATCCGCGAGCCGTACGGCATGGTTCTGGTCACCGGGCCCACGGGCTCGGGTAAGACCACCACGCTCTACGCCTGTCTCTCCGAGATCCAGAGCTCCGAAGACAAGATCATCACGATCGAGGATCCGGTCGAGTACCAGCTCCGGGGAATCACGCAGATCCCCGTGAACGAGAAGAAGGGGCTGACGTTCGCGCGCGGCCTCCGCTCGATCCTGCGGCACGACCCGGACAAGATCATGGTCGGTGAGATCCGCGACGAGGAGACCGCTCAGATCGCGATCCAGTCGGCGTTGACCGGCCACCTCGTGTTCACGACGGTCCACGCCAACAACGTCATCGACGTTCTCGGGCGCTTCCTCAACATGAACGTCGACCTCTACAACTTCGTGTCGGCGCTCAACTGCGTGCTCGCGCAGCGGCTCGTCCGCCGCATCTGTGATCACTGCCGGCGCGAGCAGGAGCCTACCGCCGAGCTGTTCGAAGAGAGCGGCCTCGACCCCGAGGAGTACCGCGACGTCACCTTCTACGAGGGCGTTGGATGTATCGAGTGCAACGGCACCGGCTATCGCGGCAGGTTGGCGGTATCGGAGCTGCTCGATCTGTCAGACAATATCCGCGAGCTGATCCTCGACCGGCGCCCTGCCTCCGAGATCAAGAGAGCTGCACACCAGGAGGGGATGGCCTTCCTTCGGTCTTCGGCCCTGCAGAAGGCCATCGAAGGGGTCACCACGCTTCGTGAGATCAACAAAGTCACCTTCGTGGATTGAACGGGCCCTCGGCGCGCTGCCGCAGCCTGTCCCGCCGCACGTCTTCAGCGTCGATGCGGAGATGCTGCGCTATGCGTGTTTCGTGCGGGGCGACGACGGCACGCTGCGCGTCGACCGGCTGCGCGAGGCGCCGCTGCCCCCCGACGCCTTCCATCCGGGGCAGCTCGGCGGGCCGCTCAAGAGCCCGGCCGAGATGACCGCCCTGGTGCAGAGCCTCGTCGAAGGGGCCGAGAACCCCGTCACCGAAGCGTCGCTCGTGCTACCGGACGCCTGGTACCGGCTGGTGTTTGCGGAGCTCGACTCTCTTCCCAGCGCGTCGGAGGCTCGGCTCGAGGCCCTGCGGTGGAAGCTCAAGCGTCTCGTTCCGTTCCGGGTCGACGACCTGCGCCTGGACGCCGTGTCTGCGACCGCATTGGCACAGCAGGAAGAGCCCGAGAGAGTGATGATCGCCTTCGCGATCGACCTGCTCGTGGAGGGGCTCGAGGAGGCCTTCGAGGCGGCCGGCATCCAGCTGGGGGCCGTGCGCAATGTCAGCATGGCAATGGCCAACCTGGTCGATCCCCTGGCCGACGAGGCCCTCGACGTGCTCGTGCTCCCGGGCGACCAGGAGTACTCCCTCCTGGCGTCCATGGGCGACTCCCCGGTGCTCTACCGCTACAAGCAGCTCGAAGGCGTCGGCGACGAGGTGGCGAGTGGCCGCTTGATTCTCCGTGAGATGAAGCTCACGGCAGCGTTCCTGCGCGAGCAGCTGGGTGATCGCTCCCTGGAGCGGGTCGTCGTGCTCGGTGACGGTCGGTGGCCCGCCCTCGTGGCCGAGGCGCTCGACTGTCAGCCGCAGGTGTTGTCCGAGAACGCCTTGGGCAGCTGGCCCGTGCAGGCGAGCGAGCTGAGCCTCCAGCAGCGGGCGGCGCTGTACGGCGCGGCCCTGCAGGAGGTCGCATGAGGAGCGGGCCCAATCTCGCGTCACGGCCCTTCGTGAACGAGCGGCCGCGACGGCGGCTCACCACGTTCCTGTGGGCGGCGGCTCTCGCGCTTCTTGCGCTGAACGCCTTCCTGTTCTGGCGCTACGCCACGACCAACGTCGAAGGTCGCGACGAGCTCAACCAGCTGCGCGCGCAGATCGAAGCCGAGGTGCGCACCGTGAATGAGCGCCAGCAGGAGCTGGCCTCCTTCGACCTCGACGAGCAGAACGAGGAGATCCGCTTCCTGAACCGGCGTCTCGCCGAGCGGACCTTCCCCTGGAGCGAGCTGTTCCAGCAGCTGGGCGACGTGCTGCCGCGCGGTGTCCGCCTCGCGTCGCTCGCGCCGACCCTTCCGGAGCCGCCGCGTGGGCGCCGTCGTGCGCGGGTGCCCGAGGACACCCGGGTGACCCTGACCATCAGCGGGCAGGCCGAGAACGGAGAGGAGCTGCTCGGCTTCCTCGACAGGATGTTTGCGCACGCGGCCTTCGAATCCCCCAACCTCGAGAGCGAGCGACAGCTGCAGGGCAGGGGCGAGGTCGCGTTCAATCTCCGCACCTTCTACCAGCCGCGTGACGGCGAAGGTCCCGGAGCGTCGGCGCCGCAGGACGGAGGCGTGGCCGTGACCGAGGCGACGCCGACGGCCGTGCCGGAGGGCGCGGCGGTCGCCGAGCCCCAGGAGGGGGAGATCGACGAAGCTGCACGGTCGCTCGCGCGCTGGGCTCCGGGCGCCGACGCATCGGACGGCTCGACTCCTCCGGCGGCCGATCCCTCACCCGGGTCGCCTGCCTCGTCCCAGGCGCCCGTTGGCCCCTCCACCCGGGGAAGTGACAGGGCTCCAGAGACCTCTGCCCCGCGGGCTCAGGCGCCGGCGCGGCGACCGGCCAGCGCACCTCGCAGTGACCGATCCGCGGCGCCGCCTTCGACCGGGTCGCCGGCACCGGCGCGCGGCCAGCGCACGGAGCCGCGGCCTCAGCCGAGTCGTGGCAACGCCAGCTCCGCTCCTTCTCTCAACGGGAGGGGCGGCGGATGACCCGTCGAGATCTGCTCACCGGGGCACTGGCGAAGCGGTGGTGGCTCTGGGCCGTGCCGCTCGCGCTCTTCGTGATCAACGTCGTCGTCTTCGGCTACTACCAGGTGGCCTATGCGGGCCAGGTCGATCAGATGCAGAGCCAGGTCCAGGCCGAAGAGACCGAGCTGCGTCGCGTGGTCGGGCAGCGCGAGGCCCTGGACGCGCTCGTGACGCGGGCCCGGGCGGGACGAGACGGGATCGACGCCCTGTACGAGACCAGCTTCTCGACCGAGTCGGCGCGGCTCACCGCACTGATCCGTGAGGTGAAGGGCCTCGCCGAGACTGCGGGTCTTCGCCGTGCGGAGTCGATCAGCTACCCGGCAGAAGACATCGAAGACTACGGCCTCCACAAGCGCTCGCTGGTGTTCACGGTGCAGGGCAGCTACGACCAGCTCCGTCGCTTCGTGAATCTGCTCGAGCTCTCGGAGACCTTTGTCGTTCTCGAGCGCATCAACGTGAACGGTGCCTCCCCGAATCTCACGGTCAATCTGAACCTGTCGACCCTGTTCTCGGGGCGCGACCGCGCCAGCCGGCGCGAGGACCGGCCCGATCGTCGGCGGCGTCGGGGGAGCGCATGAGCGAATCCCGACAGAAGCTGCTCCTCGCCGGGCTGCTGGTCGTCCTCCTCGCGGTGGTGGGGCTCCGCGTTCTGCCGTCCTTCGGTGGTGGCGACCGGTGGTGGCTCCAGGGCACGACGCGCTTCGACATCGAGGACAGCCTCGACGTCGAGATTCTCGAGCTGCGCTCCAGTCGTCTGGCTGCGGGGTCCCGCGAGTTCGAGATCGGTCGCGACCTCTGGCGCTACGGAGCGCGGCCGCAGCCGCCCGCGCCCAAACCGCCCCCGCCGCGTCCGAAGCCCAAGCCGCGCCCGGAGCCCGTGCGTGTGGATCCGACGCCGGCCCCGGTCGCGACCCAGGGGCCCCGCCCTCCCGCGGTCGACGTGACCTTCCTCGGAACCTTCGGGCCGAACGACCGCAAGATCGCCGTCTTCTTCGATGGCGATTCGATCTACAACGCCGGCCGCGGCGATGTCATCAACGAGAAGTTCCAGGTGGTGGAGATCGGTCTCGAATCGGTCGACCTGGGCTTCGTCGGATTCCCCGACGAACCGCCGGCTCGGCTGGCGATAGGTGGTTAGATGAACCTCTCCTCCCCCCGGTGCCCGCGCGCACCCTTCTCTCTCCGTTGGAGGGGCCTGACCCTGGCGCTCCTCGCCCTCCTCGTGGCGGGCTGTAGCGGCTACAGCAGCTCGCGCCGCGCCCAGGTCGCCGAATCGGCCGGCGACTGGGATCAGGCCGTGCTCGAGTACCTCGAGCTGACGCGTCAGAACCCCGGGGACCTGCGCTACCGCGCGGCACTGCTGCGGTCGAAGATCCAGGCGTCCCACCAGCACTTCGAGCGGGCGAAAGAGTACCGCGCCGCAGGTCTCCTGACCCCTGCGATGGTGGAGCTGCGCAAGGCGGTCGAGCTGGATCCGACCAACCAGTATGCGCGGGCCGAGCTCGACCGCGTACGCGAGGAGATCGAGGCGCAGCGGGCGGGTCGCAACGCCCAGACGCTCGAAGAGGCGAAAGAGAAGAACCGGGGGGCCATGCCGCAGCCGCCGCAGCTGAGCCCGCGCTCGCCGGAGCCGATCGGGCTCAACTTCCCCGAGCCGACCTCTGTGATGCAGATCTACCAGGCGCTGGGCAAGGCGTTTGGCATCAACGTGCTCTTCGATCCGAAGCTGCGTGATCAGGAGATCAGCATCACGCTCACCGACGTGACCGCGCAGGATGCTCTCGAGATCCTGATGCGGACCGCCGGGCACTTCTACAAGGTGCTCGACGAGCACTCGATCATCGTGGTCGCCGACACGCCGCAGAACCGCCGCAACTACGAAGACCTGATCATCCAGACCTTCTTTCTCTCCAATTCGGATGTGAAGGACGTCATGACCATGCTCCGGAGCCTGGTCGACTCCCGGAAGATCGCCTCGAACGAGCAGCTGAACGCCATCGTGCTGCGCGACACCGCGGACAAGGTCAAGGTGGCGGAGCGCATCATCCAGGCCAACGACAAAGCGAAGGCCGAGGTCGTCGTGGATGTCGAGCTGCTGCAGCTCAACACGAACCTCCTGCAGGATCTCGGCCTCTCGCTGAGCTCCTACCAGGTCGGAGTCGAGCTCGACAACGGGGGCGAAGAGGTGCCGCTGCGCTTCACCGACCTCGAGTTCCTCAACGGGAACAACTGGGTGCTCTCGATTCCGAGCTTCATGTTCGACTTCGTCAAGCAGAACACCGAGGCGCAGACCCTGGCTCAGCCGAAGCTCCGCATCAGCGAAGGCGAGCGCGCGACGCTCACGATCGGCGATCAGGTGCCCATTCCGGTGACGAGCTTCAACACCGCGAACACCGTGGGCAGCAACATCGTGCCGTTGACCTCGTTCCAGTACCAGGACGTCGGCATCAAGATCGAGATCGAGCCCCGCGTGCACCACAACGAGGAGGTCTCCCTCCAGCTCCGGGTCGAGGTGAGCAACATCTCGGGCGAGCGTGACGGCCAGCCGATCATCGGCACCCGCAACATCGAGACGACGATTCGTCTCAAGGATGGCGAGACCAACTTCCTCGCGGGTCTCATCCGCACCGACGAGACGAACAGTGAAGAAGGTGTGCCGGGCCTCGCCGAGATCCCGCTCCTCGGACGGCTCTTCTCGAAGAAGCGCTCTCAGAGCCAGCGCACCGACATCGTTCTCACGCTCACGCCGCACATCATTCGCAAGGCGAACATCACCGAGGAGGACCTCATGCCGATCTGGGTCGGCACGGAATCGAATATCACGTTCCGCGGTGGCAGCCCGCGCGTGGAGTCGGAGGTGGACGGACCGTTCGACGAAGAAGGCAACGAGAGTGGCTCCGAGGCGATGCGTCGCCAGCTGCGTCAGCTCCCGCGGGGCCTCCGCGACGCCGACCCGGATGCCGAAGAGACGGACGACGAGGGCGACGCCCCGGCGTCCGGCGTCGAGCTCGTGCCCGCCAACCGCCCGCCGCCGCGCGACGCATCCCTGCGCGCGCTGCCGCGGGGCGTGGCGCCAATTCGTGGTTTGCCGCCCGTGCTCTCGCCTGCGCTCCTCGCGTCGGCGCTGCAAGATCGGAATGCCATTCCGGGCTCGTCGGCGGTGACGGTGCGCCTGCAGCCGCCGAACGTGCGTGTG
This sequence comes from Candidatus Multivoraceae bacterium, assembly GCA_965223385.1. GTDB lineage: Bacteria > Acidobacteriota > Thermoanaerobaculia > Multivoradales > Multivoraceae > JBCCLJ01. The sequence goes on from CBDCWR010000006.1 coordinate 1,375,973, forward strand.
ACGCCGGGCGGGATTTTCCAGGTGGCCCTGGCGGTCGACGCGACGCGCTCGGTGGCGCACGTGCCGTCCCGCGTGCGCTTCGACGGCGACGTGGTCGAGCTTCTCGGGGTCTTCCAGGGGCCGCTGCTCGAGCCGAGCGCTGCCGAGGTGCTGTACTCCATCGAGGGTGAAGAGGTGGTCATCGGGGCCAGCCAGTTCGGCGACGTGCCGGGCCAGGTGGGGCAGGGCAACGTCGTCGTTCTCGCGTTCCGCGCTCTCCGGGAAGGTCAGGGCATCGTCGAGCTCGTCGAGGTGCAGACCATCGGGGAAGACCTGATCCCCCGCACGACCAGTGTCGGCCGTCGTGCCGTCCGCGTGGCCGTCACCCAGAAGAGTGACCCCTTCGGACCCAATCGGCCGAGGAGGACGATCGAGTGATGCGCCTGCCGCAGCGGGGAGAAGCCGGCTACACGCTCGCCGAGCTCATGATGGTGTGCACCATCATGATCACGCTCGCGTCGGTGGCCCTCCCTGTGGCGAAGTTCACGCAGAAGCGCATCAAGGAGGCCGAGCTGAGGGCCCACCTGCGCACCATGCGCAACGCCATCGACGAGTACAAGCGCTTCAGCGATGCCGGGCTCATTCCCCTCACCCTGGGCACCGACGGGTACCCGCGCGATCTCGAGGCGCTGCTGGAGCCGATCGACCTCGTGGGTCAGATCGACAAGCAGATCCGCTTCCTGAGGCGCGTGCCGGTCGATCCGATGACCGGCGAATCGGAGTGGGGCATGCGCAGCACGCAGGACGAGCCCGACGCGGAGAGCTGGGGTGGTGAGAACCTGTTCGACGTGTACTCGGAGAGTGTCGGGGTGGGCCTCAACGGGGTTGCATACAAGGAGTGGTGACGTGGAGATTCCGAACGCACGCCAGGCATCGCTGTCGCAGCAGGGTTTCACCCTGCTCGAGCTCATCATCGTCGTCTCGATGATCGGCATTCTCGCCATCGTGGCCATGCCGAACCTCCGCGACAAACCGACCCGCGCCAAGGAGGCGGTGCTCAAGCAGAACCTCCGCACGCTGCGCGATGTTCTCGACCAGTACTACGCCGACAAAGGCACCTACCCGACCGCTCTCGAGGAGCTCGTGGACGCGGGCTACCTGCGCTCGATGCCGGTCGACCCGATCACGAAAAGCGCCGAGACATGGGTGCCTGTCTTCGAGGAGTTCGACGAGGAGTCGGCGGAGACCGACTACGGCGAAGAGGGGGAGCCGGGCATCATCGACGTCACGTCGGGAGCCGAGTTGCCGACCCTGGACGGGTCGGCCCTCTACTCCGAGTGGTGACCGGTAAGGTGCCCCAGGAGCGACTGTCGCGCAAGACCGGGGAAGAGGGGTACAACCTCGTCGTCCTCCTGGTCCTCGTGACCGTGATGAACGTCGCGCTGGCGCTCGCTCTGCCGAGCTGGACGCATCACGCCAAGCGAGAGAAGGAGCAGGAGCTCATCTTCCGCGGCCTGCAGTACGCCGAAGCGGTCCGCGTGTTCCAGGCTCGTCACGGCCGCTTCCCGAACACGCTCGAGGAGCTGGTGGAGGTGGAGCCGCGGAGCATCCGGCAGCTGTTCGAGGACCCCATGTCGGAGAACGGCAAGTGGGGGCTGCTGGTGCAGTCACAAAACCCGCGCGGCGGCCGCGGCCGCGGCAACACCCAGGGGCGCAACAACCGCGGCAACCCGAACCAGAACCAGGGGGCGGGCGGGCAGGACGCTGGAGCGGGACAGAACGGCGGCCAGCAGCAACAGCAACAGCAGCAGCAGCAGGGTCAGCAGCCCGAGGGCTCGAGTGGCGGCGTCGGCATCAATCCCGCACTCACCGACCCCAACGCGGGGCGCATGAACGTGGTCAAGGTGCCGCCCGGCCAGGGCACCGAAGAGGGCTTCGGCCGCCGGGATCGCGTGACCGCAGGCCCCATCGTCGGTGTCTACAGCGCGGTCGACGAGGAGAGCATCATCATCTTCAATGGCTCGTCGAACTACCAGGACTGGGAGTTCCGCACCGACCTCATCCCGACCCCTGCCCTTCTCGGGGGAGACAGCCCCGTGCCTCGGGTCAACAGCTCTCGGATCGGGCGCCCGTGGCCCGAAGGTCTGCAGCCGCAGGGGGTCGGCAACAACGTCGCCGGCGGGCAGGACCTGACCGGCAACGGCCTGCAGAACCGCGGCAACCGCAATCGAGGGCCCCGCAACGAGCGCCGCGGTGGCCGCCGGAACTAGGCTCCTTTTGAAGATCCGGATTCAACGGCTCGAGCACGCTCTCGACCTGCCCCTGCCGACTCGAGGCTCGAGCGCAAGTGCCGGGCTCGACCTGCGGGCGGCCAACGAGGAGACCCTGGTGCTGGCTCCCGGCGCGCGGGCCCTCGTGCCCACGGGGCTCGTCTTCGAGATCGAGGAGGGCTGGGAGGGGCAGGTGCGCCCGCGCAGCGGGCGCGCGCTGAGGGAAGGGCTCGCCGTTCTCAACTCTCCAGGAACGATCGACGCCGACTACCGGGGTGAGGTCGGCGTGCTGCTGGTCAATCTCGGCGGCGAGGCCCTCGAGATCCGACGCGGAGACCGCGTGGCGCAGCTGGTCGTCGGGCGTGTCGAGCCGGTCGAGATCGAAGAGGTCGAGGGGCTCGACGCAGGCTCGGGGCGGGGTGCTGGCGGTTTCGGCTCCACCGGCCGCTAGGGGGCTGCTGAAAAAGTCCCGTGGGTCTCGCGCATCGAGTTTCGGTTCCTGGCAAGGCGCCTCGACGAAGGCGATGCTGGGGTCATCGTCGAGGAGAGGGAACGCAGTCCAGGGGCCGAAACTCGTTGCGCCCCAAGGGTTGTGGCCGGCGCGGGCGCATCTGCTACGTTGTTTTCTCTCGACGATGGCACCGCATCGCCTTCGACAAAACGCCTTGCATCTGCACCCGCGGCGGCCACAACGAGACCCACGGGACATTTTCAGCAGCCCCCTAGGCCGCTTCAGCTTCCGGCGGGTTTGCCGGCGATCGCCTGGAAGAGCTCGTCGAGCACCTCCTTCAGCTCGAGGACGAGGTCCGCGAGGTCGTTGGTGCGGTCCTCCAGCTGCTCCGGCGTCATCCGGGAGTGGCCCCGTCGGGGGCGCACCCGGTAGGTCAGGCGGTCATCGGCAGCCTGCAGCTTCGCGTAGGCCTCTTTGAATCTCTGGGCGTCCATGGGATCTCCTTGTCGTGCCAGGTCTGGCGGAATCTACTCTGCGGGCGCCGGCTCGTCGGGGGCAAGGGCCATGACGTGCGTGGTCACGTCGTCGAGCTCGCCCAGCTCCATACGGTGGGCAAACCCGGGCATCGTGCCGTAGCCCCCGGAGATCGCGCGGTACACCTGTGCGCGAGCACCGGCGGAGACGAGCTCCGAAGCAACGAGGTCGAGGCCGGGCTCCAAGGCGGACCGACGTGGGTCACCGCGGCCGTCGGTTCCGTGGCACGAGGCGCAGTGCTCGGCGTAGAGTGCCGCGCCGCGCTCCTCCTTGGACGCGCAGCCGCTCCCGCCGGCGGCGACCAGAGCCAGCAGGGGCACGCTCACGGCGATCCGGAAACTGCCGTCGAGGGGCCGGCGGCGGGTCATGTCACCGGTCTCGGAGCGCCTTCGCGCGCGCCTTCTCCACGAGCTCCCGCTCGTTGGCGAAGGTCAACCGCTCGATGCCTTCGTCCCACGAGAACCAGCGCGCCTCGGTGACCTCTGTCGGGTCGAAGTTGGCCGCGTCGCCTTCGACGAACTCGAGCACGAAGTAGTCGACGCGCTTGTGGATCCGCAGACCGCCGCGGCTGCGGAAGTAGTACTCGACCGCCCCGAGGTCGTGCCGGATGCGCCCGCGCACCCCCGTCTCCTCGAACACCTCCCGCTCGGCGGCCTGCGGCGGCGTCTCACCGTCTTCGAGATGCCCCTTCGGCAGTTGCCAGCGGCGCCCTCCCTGGGTGGAGATCAGGAGGACACGCTCTCCGTCGACGACCAGGCCGCCAGCCGAGTGCTGGCGGTCGACCCGTTCCGTCTCGGATTCAGTTGGCTCCACCGGCGTCGTCCGTCCAATTGGGGAGGGCCGAAGGGTCCATTCCGGCCGAGTGGACCGCCTTCTCCCAGACCTCGTCGGGATCGTTCGAGAAGACGAAGTCCGAGCTGAGCGGCGCCGTGATCCAGTCGTGCCTCTGCACCTCTTCGAGTAGCTGCCCGGGTCGCCAGCCGGCGTAGCCGAGCACCAGCCGCATCTGGGGAGGGGGCGAGTTGGCGAAGGCGCGCAGCACCTCGATGCTCTGGGTGCAGTAGAGCCCGGGGACGATCTCGATCGACTCGTCCTCGTAGAGGGGGACCTCGTCGAGGTAGAGGATGGTGCCCACCTGAGGGTGTACCGGACCGCCCATGAAGGCCGGCACGTCCGCGCCGCCGTTCCAGTCGATCTCCATGTCCTCGAGGATCCGGTCGATCTGGAGGTCGGTGGGCCGATTGATCACGAAACCCTGGCTTCCGTCGTCCTCGTGGGCGGTGAGGAGCACCACGCTGCGATGGAAGAACGGATCGAGGACCTGTGGCATCGCCACGATGAGGCTCGGGGCCGTCAGATCGCTGATCGCGTTCGCCATGGGCTGATGATACCGGGTCGGACGTCGTCACATGGCCCTGTGGCGGGCGCTCGGGGCAGGTCTCGAGAGCGCAGGACACGCGCCGCGTGTGGGCTGTGCGGTGCTCGATCCTTTGGTATCTTTGCCACCCCGCACAGGCACCCTCCTGGAGAGATCCCATGAAGAACAGTTTCGACGCACTGTCCACCCTTCAGGTGGGCGGCGCCAGCTACCAGATCGCCGACATGACCCGCTTGGAGAAGGGCGGGCACGACGTCTCGAGGCTGCCGTTCGCGCTGCGCATCCTGCTCGAGAATCTGCTGCGTCGCGAAGACGACAACGTCGTGCCTGCGGCCGACATCGAGGCTCTTCTCGCCTGGGAGGCCAGAGCCGAGCCCAGTACGGAGATCGCCTTCATGCCGGCACGGGTGCTTCTGCAGGACTTCACGGGGGTACCCGCAGTCGTGGACCTGGCCGCCATGCGCGACGCCATGAAAACCATGGGTGGCGACCCCGAGAAGATCAATCCGCTGCAGCCGGTCGAGCTGGTCATCGATCACTCGGTGCAGGTCGACGAGTACGGCAGTGCCGCCGCTCTGCTGCTCAACGCCGAGCGTGAGTTCGAGCGGAACGAGGAGCGCTACCACTTCCTGCGGTGGGGTCAGAACGCCTTCGAGAACTTCCGCGTCGTGCCGCCCGCGACGGGCATCGTGCACCAGGTGAACCTGGAGTACCTCGCGCGCGGGGTCATGCGCTCGCCGAACGGTGGGCCTCCGTTCGCCTACCCGGACACCCTGGTCGGCACCGACTCCCACACCACCATGATCAACGGCCTCGGAGTCCTCGGCTGGGGCGTGGGTGGCATCGAGGCCGAGGCCGCGATGCTCGGCCAGCCGATCTCGATGCTCATCCCACAGGTGGTCGGCTTCCGGCTCTCCGGCGAGCTCCCCGAAGCGGCCACGGCGACCGATCTCGTCCTGCGCGTGGTCGAGATGCTGCGCGAGCTCGGCGTGGTCGGCAAGTTCGTCGAGTTCTACGGTCCCGGCCTGGCCAAGCTGCCGCTTGCGGACCGCGCGACCATCAGCAACATGGCTCCGGAGTACGGCGCCACGTGCGGCATCTTTCCCGTGGACGACGCGTCGCTCGACTACCTGAGGTTCTCGGGGCGCAGCGACGCCCAGGTGGCTCTGGTCGAGGCCTACATGAAAGAGGTGGGCCTCTTCCACACGGCCGAGTCGCCCGAGGCCCAGTACAGCGACACGCTGGAGCTCGACCTCGGCACGGTGGAGCCGAGTCTCGCCGGGCCGAAGCGCCCCCAGGATCGCATCCTCCTGAGCGACATGAAGGCGGCCTTCAGTGCCGCGCTCCCCAGCCTCAAGTCAGGTGGCTCCAAGGGTCTCAACGTCGTGAGCGGGGAGGCGCAGGCGCCTTCCAAGGAGCTCTTTGGCGAGGAGTTCCAGCTCGACGACGGCTCGGTGGTCATCGCCGCGATCACGAGCTGCACCAACACGTCCAATCCGTCGGTCATGGTAGCTGCCGGTCTGGTCGCCAAGAAGGCCGTGGAGGCCGGGCTCTCCGTGAAGCCGTGGGTCAAGACCAGCCTCGCCCCCGGGTCGAAGGTGGTCACGGAGTACCTCGATCAGGCGGGTCTGACGGAGTATCTCGATCAGCTGCGCTTCCACACGGTCGGCTACGGCTGCACGACCTGCATCGGCAACAGCGGCCCGCTGCCCGGGCCCGTCTCGGAGGCGATCGCCGAAGGCAACCTGGTCGCGACCTCGGTGCTTTCGGGCAACCGCAACTTCGAGGGCCGCATCAGCGGCGAGGTGCGGGCGAACTACCTCGCGTCGCCGCCGCTCGTCGTCGCCTACGCCCTGGCCGGATCGGTCACGGTCGACCTTCTGAACGAGCCGATCGGCGAGGGCAAAGACGGCCCCGTGTACCTCGAGGACATCTGGCCCAGCCGCCAGGAGGTCGACGACACCGTGCGCACCGCGCTGCGCTCGGAGATGTTCGAGGAGCAGTACTCGAACGTGTTCGAGGGCAGCGAGCAGTGGCGCTCGCTGCCGGTTCCGGAGGGGGAGACGTTCTCCTGGAACGACGACTCCACCTACGTGCGCCTGCCTCCGTTCTTCGTGGACATGCCGGCCGAGCCTGGCACGGTCACCGACATTTCCGGCGCGCGCGTCCTCGCGCTGCTCGGCGACTCGGTGACGACCGACCACATCTCTCCCGCGGGCGCCATCAAGGCCGACTCACCGGCCGGTCGCTACCTCACCGAGCACGGCGTGTCGCCGCGCGACTTCAACAGCTACGGCTCGCGGCGCGGCAACCACGAGGTGATGATGCGGGGCACGTTCGCGAACGTGCGGTTGCGCAACCAGCTCGTCGACGTCGAGGGTGGCTTCACGCGCTACCTGCCGGACGGCGAGGAGATGTCGATCTACGACGCCTCCATGAAGTATCAGAACGCGGGGGTGCCGCTGGTGGTGCTCGCCGGCAAGGAGTACGGCACCGGCTCGTCGCGTGACTGGGCCGCCAAAGGCTCGCGCCTGCTCGGCATCCGCGCGGTGATCGCGGAGAGCTTCGAGCGCATCCACCGGTCGAACCTCATCGGCATGGGGGTCGCCCCCCTCGAGTTCGCGGACGGCGCGAGCGCAGGCAGCTTGGGCCTCACCGGCCACGAGACCTTCGAGATCGACGGCCTGGCCGCGGCGTTCGAGGGTGGCTTCTCGCCGCAGCCGACGCTGAAAGTCAAAGCCACGGGCGACGAAGGCACCGTCACGGAGTTCGACGCGGTTCTCCGCCTCGATACGCCGCAGGAGGGTGAGTACTACCGCCACGGCGGCATCCTGCAGATGGTCCTCCGGAGCTTGGTCTAGCGGCGTTGCTCCTCTAGTGGCGCCACTCGACGCTCTCGAAGTCTGTCGGCGTGAGGCATGTACCTCCTATCGGCCGGCGCTTATCTTCGGAGAAGGCACGACCGCCCTCGAGGATGAGGGTTCGGCAGTACGGTCCTAACCGGCGAAGCGCAGCCTGCCGAGTGCTACAAAGGACATGGGAGTCGGATTCCAGGGGTACCGCGATCACCGCAGCCGCCTGCAGACAACTATCCGGACTGAGCAAAGGTAGGTCTACTGTCGAGTCTTCGGACGTTTGTGCTAGCAGACGAAATGCAGCGGCCAGGCCCTTCTGCTGGTCGGTTGACCTCGGGTCTTGCAGCACCTGATCCGCGAGACGCATCGCGTTGGTGCTGTATCTCTCGGAGAGCGATTCGCTGAGGGTCTCTTGCTGCCTGAGGTGGTAGTGAGAGATGAGTTCGGTCGCGATGTTCAGAGGGAGCGGCGCGAGCGTCTCCGAGTTCACCAGTTCGTCGAGTATTGCTGCCGGATCGCCTTGTTGTCGGTTCCTGTAGGCGCTAGTGCATTCGGAGACTAGGTTCAAAAGGGCCTCAGAATAGTTGTAGGAGGAGCGAACGTTCGTGTATTCGGACGCTTGTTCCATGTCGGCAGCGGCTTCCCTCGTACAGCTTGGAGCGTAGGCCGCGGATGCCATTTTTGACGCTAGCTTGCAGCTCGCCCTGCAGTAGTGCGAGCTGATCTCTGAGTTCGGAGACCTGGTTCTCGCGACTTTCGAACTCCTGGCCGACTCGAACTCCGATCATGTACCAAGCGAAGCCGACGCCCGCCACGACGATGGCGAGGGCGATAGCAGCGACCTTGTTGAAGACTTTCGTGGTGACCGTCTCCTTGAGGTGCTCCAGGGCGTCCTCGTCGCTGTAGACAATCTGCGTCTTCGGATCGGGGCGCGGGGCGGGTTCCTTTCTGCTGGCCATCTCGCTTTCGCTTCTCCCGGTTCTTGAGTCCGTTTCGCTCTCGGCGCCTTGAGCCCAAAGACCGCGTTCTGGTTCCCGCACTTCATTGCAGTGTAGTGGGTCGCGACGAACCCGAGCTGATCAGCCAGGTCGTCCATTCGCTACCGCGATTGGCACAGCAAAAGGAGCGGGGGTGGTCGCGAACCAGAGTACTTCAGGGACTGTATCGAGGACATTCTCCCTAGCTCAGGTGCTGATCGAACCAGGGGTCGATGCCCAACTGACCGTCCTGGAAGCCTGCGGCAAGACCGACATTCGGAAAAACGGGGGCCAGCTTCGGCGAACGATGGGCTTGGCAGGCCGCACGAGGGCGTTCTCGGCAAGCGGGCGCCGCAGGCGCTCCGCGCGCAAGCGGCCTCCGGCCGCTGGAGCTCGACAAGAGCGGGCGGAGGCGCGATAAGCATCGCGCCGGAGCACGCGGAAAAGTGCCCCGTGCCGTGAGGGAGGCGGCACGGGGCGGTCGGTGAGCCGATGGAGATTGGGAGATGCGGGGGAGGGCATCTCCGGACGGGATCGGTTCACCGCATCGGGTTCCCGTCACCTCCAACAACACCCCATGGTGGTGTGACATTCCCAGCAGCGGTCCCGATTTCCCGGGGCTCGCAAAGCTCCTACGTTTCCGTCGTCACGCCTTGCCGGCCCCGGGGCCCGGAGATACAATGCCGCGGCTCAGACCCTTGAAAAAGGCCTGCTTTTCCAGCCCTTGAACCTGACTTCTGGCACTAGCTCGGAAGGAGCCGCATGTCGACTGCAAAGCTGAACATCGATGGAAGTGATCACGAGCTCCCGACCCTGGTGGGGACCGAGAACGAAGCGGCCATCAACATCCGCACGCTGCGCGGCTCGACCGGGGCCATCACCCTGGACCCCGGATTCGCGAACACGGGCTCCTGCCGCAGCGCCATCACGTTCATCGATGGAGAGAAGGGGATCCTCCGCTATCGCGGCTACCCGATCGAGCAGCTGGCGCAGGACGCGTCGTTCATCGAGGTGGCGTATCTCCTGATCTACGGTGAGCTCCCGACGGCCGCCGAGCTGGAGGACTTCGACGGCCTCCTGTCGCGCCACACGATGGTGCACGAGGACATGAAGAAGTTCTTCGAGGGGTACCCGAGCGCGGCGCACCCGATGCCGATCCTCAGCTCGATGGTGTCTTCGCTGGCGACCTTCTACGACTCCGAAGAGGACGTCGACACGAACATCATCCGCCTCATCGCCAAGATCAAGACGATCGCTGCGTTCAGCTACAAGAAGAGCATCGGCCAGCCGTTCATCTACCCCCGGAACGATCTGAGCTACACCGAGAACTTCCTCAACATGATGTTCGCCGTTCCCGCCGAGCCTTACGAAGTGCCCGAGGTTCTGGCGGAGGCACTCAACATGCTGCTCATCCTGCACGCCGACCACGAGCAGAACTGCTCCACGTCGACGGTGCGTATGGTCGGCTCTTCACAGGCCAGCCTCTTCGCGTCGATCTCGGCCGGCATCTCGGCGTTGTCCGGCCCGCTGCACGGCGGCGCCAACCAGAGCGTCATCGAGCAGCTCACGATGATCCGCGACGACGGAGGCGACTACAAGAAGTACGTGGGCAAAGCGAAAGACAAGGACGACTCCTTCCGCCTGATGGGCTTCGGTCACCGCGTCTACAAGAACTTCGACCCGCGCTCCCGCATTCTCAAGGGCGCGGCCGACAAGGTTCTCGCCGATCTCGGGGTCGACGATCCGCTGCTCGACATCGCCAAGAGCCTCGAGGAGATCGCACTCGAGGACGAGTACTTCGTCGAGCGCAAGCTCTACCCGAACGTCGACTTCTACAGCGGCATCATCTACCGCGCCATGGGCATTCCGACGAACATGTTCACCGTGATGTTCGCTCTCGGCCGGCTCCCCGGTTGGCTGGCCCACTGGAAGGAGATGGTGAACGACCCCGACAACCGCATCAACCGTCCGCGCCAGATCTACACCGGCGCGAACGAGCGGTCCTACGTGCCGGCCGACCAGCGCTGACCCGTGCGGCTCCGGCCGCGAGGCCGCCTTCAGCTCGAGCGCGCGTCGTCGTCTTCGGGTGGTGAGGCGTCGTCCTGCGTCGACGCCTTCCCTTCGCCGGAGAACAGGCGGTGGGCCCGACGCCGGAAGCCCCGAATTGGCTTCCACAGCCACGGGAAGCGCCGCAGGCGCGTGCGCAGGAAGCGGTAGAACGCATCGCTCGCGAGCGACAGGAGCGCAGCGCCGGCCGCCAGTGGAATGGTCTGGGGGATGACCGGCAGGGCCAGTCCCACGAGGCCGATGAGCAGCAGCACGCTGCCCACGACAAAAAGCAGGACCCGCAGCCAGTGGGGCAGCGGTGGCTCGAGGGGAGTGGTCTCCGGCTCGGGCGCGTCGGGCCGTTCGTTCTGGCTCACTCGAAGCCGCGCAGACGCTCGGCCCGGGCGACGCGGTCGATCGCGATCACGTACGCCGCGGAGCGCAGATCGATGTTCTGCTCCTTCTGCGTCGCGGAGACGTGCTCCCACGCGTCGGAGAGCTTCTTGTCGAGCTCCTCGTTCACCTGGCCTTCGTCCCAGAAGAACTGCTGGAGGTTCTGCACCCACTCGAAGTACGAGACGGTGACCCCTCCGGCGTTGGTGAGGATGTCGGGAACGACGACCACCCCCCGCTCCTCGAGGCGAGCTTCGGCAGCGGGCGTGGTCGGCGAGTTGGCGGCTTCCACGATCACCTTCGCGCGGATGTCGTCGACGTTGTTGCGGTGGACGGCCCCGCCGAGGGCCGCAGGGATCAGGAAGTCGCACTCGAGGCAGAGGAGCTCCGCGTTGCTCACGGTCTGGGCCTCGGGGTACCCCGTGAGCGAGCCGTCGTTCTGATCGCGATAGGTGAGCAGGCTCTGCACGTCGAGCCCGGCGGGGTCGTACAGGCCGCCATCGATGTCCGAGACGCCCACCACCTTGCCGCCGAGCTCTTCGAAGACGCGCGCGGCATGCGAACCGACCTGCCCGAAGCCCTGGATGACGGCCGTGGAGGAGGCCACGTCCATGTCGAGGCTCTCGGCGACCTTGCCGAGAACCACGATGGTCCCGCGCCCCGTTGCGGCCTCACGCCCTTTCGATCCACCGAGCTCGACCGGCTTCCCGGTCACCACGGCCGGCGTGTAGCCGTTCTTGCGGCCGTACTCGTCCATGATCCAGGCCGTCGTCTGGGCGTTGGTGTACATGTCGGGCGCCGGGATGTCCCGGTTTGCTCCCAGGATGATCGAGATCCTCGAGATGAACTTTCGGGTCATGCGCTCGAGCTCGCCCTGACTCATCTCCCAGGGAATACAGGACACGCCGCCTTTGGCTCCGCCGAAGGGGATGTCGAGCAGGGCGGTCTTCCAGGTCATCAGCGCCGCGAGCGCGCGCACCTCGTAGAGGTCGACCTCGGGGTGGAAGCGGATCCCGCCCTTGTACGGGCCGCGCGCGCCGTTGTGCTGCACGCGGTAGCCGATGAACACGGCGGCCGAGCCGTCGTCCATGCGAATCGGAACGTCGACCCGGATCTCCCGGAAAGGGGTGCGGAGGAGCACGCGCGACTCGTCGTCGAGATTCATGATCTCGCACGCCATCTCGAACTGTTCCGACGCAATCTGGAAATCGGTCGTGGGCCTGAGCTTCTTGCCTCTCATCGTCCTCGGCTCCGCGAGTGGGCAGCCCTCAACAGGGTGCGCTCGCGGGGGCGAGCGGCTTGATCGAAGGATGACGATACAACCGAAAGCGAGCGGCGGCTATACGCGTCGAAGCAACGACTCTCGGGTACGCTTTGCGGAAGATGACCCCTTCGCCTTCCACGGCGTTCGAGCCGGAGCGCCAACGCTTCCGGGACCTCGTCCGCGAGCGCGGCCTGCGCATGACGGAGGAGCGCCTGCTGCTGTTCGACGAGGTCTTCGCGCGCCATGGCCACCTGGACGCGAACGAGCTCCTCGAGGGGCTGCGGGCACGCGGATCGAAGATCTCGCGGGCCACGGTATACCGCAATCTCGACCTGCTGGTGGACTGTGGCCTGGTGCGACGCCACCAGATGGGAGGGCGGCAGAACGTCTACGAGCACATCCACAGCGGCCTCAATCACGATCACCTCGTGTGTCGCGAGTGTGGTCGGGTCGTCGAGTTCGTCTCCGTGGGGATTGCCGCGCTGCAGGCCGAGATCTGCAAGGCGCACGGGTTCGATGCGAGCGACTACTCGATGAAGATCGAGAGCCGGTGCGTCGACTGCGACGCCTCGCGCTGAGCGCGCCTCACCATTTCTTCAGACCGGCCCAGCCGGTGTCGGTCGTGAGCGGGCGGCCCTGACCCGAGCCCAGGAACCACTTCGCTGCGGGGCGTGGCTGGATCAGGCCGATGCGGTACTCCCCCTCGCGCGAGGGAAGCACGAACAGGGTCACCGCGAGCGCCTCGGCGTCGAGTGCGAGCGCGCTCGAAGCCATGACGGCGAGCACCCCCTCGACGGGCCGGCCGTTGCGCTGGTTGAGCCACGGCGGGAGCTCCTTGTCGCCGACCCGCAGCGTCTCGTCGAGGCCCGAAGCGAGAGCGATGGCGCGGCCGTCGAGCACGACACGCTCCGGCGGTGGATCGTCACCCGCCGTGGCAGACACGGCCATGGGCCAACCGGCGCCCTGAAGACCCGGCCCCACGGCGCGCAGGATACGCCCGATCGAGACCCAGCCGTTGTCGGCCCCGTTCTCGCGAAGCACGTGAATGGCACGGTCGATCGCATAGCCGCGGCGGAAGCCGCGCAGGTCGATCTTCGAGCCGACGACGACCGTCGCGCTGCCGTTCTCGGCATCGAGCGCGAGCCGGGAGCAGTCGGCACTCTTGGAGTGCTCGATGAGCACCGAAGGAGGTGGTCCGAGCGGGTCCGCGCCCCACGCGCCGTAGAGGTGCCCTCCCAGGGGGCCGTGACCCTGCTGCGACCAGACACAGTAGTCGCGCGCTCGCACGAGTAGCTCGAAGAGCCGCGGATCGATCTCCACGGTCTCGCCGGGTCGACCATTGAGAGCGCGGACACCGCGCGCAGCGAGCGCGTCGCCGACGAGCGCGGTATCCACCGTCAGCTCCTCGATCTCCTTGATCTCGCGCAGCGCCCGGGTCAGAGCGTCCCGCGTCTCCACGCGCGTCGTCAGCTCGACGACCTCGATGGTGACCGGTGCATCGAACGCCCGGGCCTCGAGGTCCTGGGTCGATGGAGGTACCTGGGCCTGGCCGGCGCTCGTGACGGCTGCGAGGAGGAGAGCTGCGACCCGGCGCATCATGGCGCGACGCTAACGGACGACGATTTCCAGAAACCGGCGCTTCCCCACCTTGAGGAGGTAGGCCTCGTCGCGCGCGGCCAGGGTGAGGAATGGATCGGTCGCCTTCTCGTCGTCGATGCGCACCCCGCCCTGCTGGATGAGACGGCGGGCCTCACCTTTGCTCTTGGCGAGGCCGTTCTCGGCCAGGAGCACCTGCAGGATGGTCTCGGCCGACGCCTCCACCTGGTCGATGTCCTCCGGGCGCCCACCCTGCGCGAAGATCGTGTCGAACTCCTGCTTTGCTGCGGCGGCTGCTTCGTCGCCGTGGAACTCGCGCACGATCGTGCCGGCGAGCCGCTCCTTGACCTCCTTCGGGTGGATCTCACCGGCTTCGACCTGCTGCTTCAGGGCGGCGATCTCCGACTCTTCGACCTCGGTCAGCAGGAGGTACCAGTCCCACATGAGGTCGTCGGGGATCGACATCGTGCGCCCGAACATCTCCTTGGCGCTGTCCTCGACCCCGACGGCGTTGCCGAGGCTCTTCGACATCTTGTCCACGCCGTCGGTGCCGACGAGGAGGGGCACGGTGAGGACCACCTGAGGCTCCATGCCGCGCTCGCGCATTAGGTCGCGGCCGACGAGGAGGTTGAAGATCTGGTCGTGGCCGCCGAGCTCCGCGTCGGCTTCGAGCGCGATGGAGTCGTAACCCTGGACGAGCGGGTAGAGGAGCTCGTGGAGGCTGATCGGCTCGTGGCTCGCGAAGCGCTTGCGGAAGTCGTCGCGCTCCATCATGCGCGCCAGCGTGTAGGAGCCGGACAGGCGGACCATGCCTTCGCTGCCCAGAGGCGTCAGCCACTCGCTGTTGTACTGCACCACGGTCTTCTCTTCGTCGAGGATCCGGAAGACCTGCCGCTGGTAGGTCTTGGCGTTCTCGAGCACCTCTTCGCGCGTGAGCTGCGGCCGCGTCGACTTCTTCCCGGTCGGGTCGCCGATCATGGCGGTGAAGTCGCCGATCAGGAAGATGACGCGGTGCCCACACTGCTGGAAATGGCGCATTTTGCGCAGCAGGACGGTGTGCCCGAGATGGAGGTCGGGTGACGTCGGATCGAAGCCGGTCTTGATGGTCAAGGGCGTGCCGGTCTTCTCGGCGCGCTCGAGCTTTTCGGTGAGCTGCTTTTCGTCGACGAGGTCGACCGCGCCGCGGCGCAGCCGCGTCATCTGGTCACGGGTCGGGGGAAACGCGGAGCTCATGGGACGGGGAGCTTAGCAGCCGCCGAGCCCCGCGGAAGGCCTCAGATCGGCGAGGTTTTAGCGCCGGCAGCCGAGGTGCTGAGCTCGCCTCGAGACACCACGCGCGCGTCGCCCGCGAGGCTCCAGGACCCGATCTCGCCACCCTCCATCGAGCCGACGACACGTAGCGGTCGCCCGCCGCGTGTGCGGACGGGGATGGGGAAGCTCAGGTGCCCCTGCGAGAGTCCGACCCAGGCCGCCGCGAGAATGCCGGAGCCACAGGCCAGGGTCTCCCCCTCGATGCCACGCTCGAAGGTGCGCACCAGCAGCGCTCCCTCGTCGAAGGCGATGAAGTCGACGTTGGCGCCTTCTGCGCCGAGTGCCGGGTGTGCGCGCAGCTGCGGGCTGAGCGCCTCCACGTCGATCTGCTCCAGGCGGTCGCGGATCACCACGAAGTGTGGCACGCCCACGTGGCACAGGAAGCCGGCGGTGCCATCCAGGTCGAGGGGCTCCGGTGACGCCTCGGGCAGGGGCGCTTCGAGCTCGACCTCCTCCGTGGAGATCGACTTCGCCAGCAGCGGACCCACGTCGGTGATCATCACGATCTGCTCGGTGGCCCACCCCATCTGGAAGGCGAGCTGCGCGGCCGACCGCGTGCCGTTCACGCACAGGTCGGCGCGGCCACCGTCGGCGTTGAAGTAGGTGAGGCGCACACGGGTGGTCTCCGGCGCGTCCCGCTGCAGCACCAGCACCCCGTCGGCGCCGAGGGAGACGCCGCGTCGACACCAGGCCTGCACCTGCTCGGGGGTCGGCAGGTTGGCCGGGTTCACGAGGGCCAGGAAGTCGTTGCCGCCGCCCGACAGGCGCGCGTAGGGCATCCAGCTCATGGATGCGCTCAAGGAACCGTGACGGTGACGACGTTGCTGGCGTCGCTCTCGTTGCCCGCCGCATCGAGTGCAGTCACGCGATACCTGTAGGAGAGGCCGGGCGTCAGCCCCTCGTCGACATACTCGAGCTCGGGGTGGCGGTCGATGACGCGTCGGAAGTCGGAGCCTGTGGGGTCGCTGCGATACACCCGATAGGCGCTCGTATCGCGACTCTCGCTCGCCTCCCAGACGAGACGCACCTGGCCATCCTCACCCAGGCCGATGAGCCGCTGCGGCGGCCGGGGAGGGAAGCGGTCGACGTAGTCGATCTCCGTTTCGGCACTTGCCCCCGTTTCCACGAGGGGACGCTCCGAGAGGATCGCCCGCACGGCGTAGATGTACCTCAGGCCCGTGCGCGCGGTGCCGTCGAGGTAGCGCACGTCGTCTTTCCCGGCGCGCGCGAGTGGCTCGCCGTACGTTCGCTCGGACGCCAGCCGGCGGTAGACACTGTAGCCGGCTGCTTCGGGGACCGCGCTCCAGCTCAGCTCGACGCCGTCGGCCGTGCCCGCGACCTCGACGTCCTGGGGCGGCTCCTGGCTCGTGACGAGCGGCAGCTGCACGACGTTCGAGAAGTCGGACGGCTCGCCGGTCGTGCTCACGGTCTTGATCGCGAAGGCACCGCCGGTGGTGGACTCCGAGACGAGCTGGGAGATCGGCAGTCGCGTGCGGATCTGGTCGCCGACGATCGCCCCCTGCAGCTCGACGCCTTCGATGCCGATCCAGCGTTCTGCTCCGGCTCCGAACTGCTGCGGGTCGATCTCGGTGATCTCGCTCGACGTCTCGAGGCGCCACACCTCGACGCGCTCGACGCCGGGCAGAACCTGGCCCGAGGCCGTCGACTGGGGGTAGGTCAGACTGAGGATGAGCTCGGATCCCTGCTGCCGCACGTCGAAGTCGGTCGTGCGCAGGGGGATGTAGCGGATCGGAGGGAGCGGATCACCCTTGCGGCCGCAGGCCGCGAGCAGCAGGAGGGCCATTCCCGCGAGGAGGAGCGCGGCCGCATGGCGCCGACGTCGCGGGTCGCGCAACGTGTCCTGAGCTGCGATCGGCTGCATCATGCGCCCGAGACTGTCACGCCAGGACCCTGCGGAGGAAGCGGGACGTCGCCATCAGCCCCCTAGAGCACGTAGCGGGAGAGATCCTGATCCTGCACGATGCCGTCGAGGGCGCGTGACACGTACCCTTTGTCGACCTCGAGGTCGACGCCGTCCATCGCCGGGGCCTCGAACGAGACCTCGTCGAGCAATCGCTCCATGAGCGTCGCGAGGCGGCGCGCACCGATGTTCTCCTGGTGACTGTTGACGTGCACCGCGAGCCGCGCGATCTCGGCGATGGCGTCGTCGGAGAAGGTCAGGTTCACGCCTTCGGTGCGCAGCAGGTCGGTGTACTGCTTGGTCAGAGCGCTGCGCGGCTCGGTGAGGATGCGCACCAGGTCGGGCTCGGTGAGTGCGTCGAGCTCGACGCGGATCGGGAAGCGGCCCTGCAGCTCGGGGATCATGTCGGACGGCTTCGAGAGGTGGAATGCCCCGGCGCCGATGAAGAGGATGTGGTCGGTCTTCACCATGCCGTGCTTCGTGGACACGGTGGTGCCCTCGACGATCGGCAACAGGTCTCTCTGCACCCCCTCGCGCGAGACGTCGGGGCCCTGGGCGCCCTCGCGGCCGCAGACTTTGTCGATCTCGTCCAGGAAGACGATGCCGCCCTGCTCGACGCGCTCGCGCGCCTCCTGGGCGACGACGCGCTGGTCGATCAGACGCTCGGCTTCCTGCTGCACCAGGATCTCGCGGGCTTCGGCGATGGAGACCTGCTGCTTCTCCTTGCGTCCGAAGAGGCCGGGCATCATGTCCTTGAGGTTGACCCCGATCTCCTCGACCCCCTGGGGCGTGAACATCTCGAAGCTCGGTGCCGCCTGGTCTTCGACCGTGATCTCCACGCGGCGCTCGTCGAGCTCGCCGGCGCGCAGCTTCTGCCGGAACTTCTCGCGGGTGCGCTCCAGGTTGTCGTCGGCCGCGGGCGGGGGCTCGGTGGTCATCCCCATCGGTTGCGGTGGCGGGCTGGGCAGCAGCAGCTCGAGGAGGCGGTCTTCGGCCCGCTCGCTGGCCTCCTGGCGCACGCGCTCCGCGCGCTCCTCGCGCACCATGATGACGGCGAGGTCGGTGAGGTCGCGGATCATCGACTCGACGTCGCGGCCGACGTAGCCGACCTCCGTGAACTTGCTCGCCTCGACCTTGAGGAAGGGTGCCTTCGCCAGCTTGGCGAGGCGTCGCGCGATCTCGGTCTTGCCGACGCCCGTGGGCCCGATCATGAGGATGTTCTTGGGGACGATCTCTTCGGCCGTCTCTGCCGGGAGCTGCTGACGGCGCCAGCGGTTGCGCAGGGCGATCGCCACGGCACGCTTCGCCAGAGACTGGCCGACCACGTGCTTGTCGAGCTCGGCGACGATCTGACGCGGCGTGAGGTCTTCGATCTGGCCCGCCTCGATCGGGCTCGCGTCGAGCGCGGTGCTCATGAGGCTCCTCCGAGGGTCTCGAGCGACAGATTGTGGTTCGTGTACACGCAGATGTCGGCGGCCACCTTCATCGCCTCGCGCACGATCTGCTCGGCGCCGAGGTTGGTGTGCTCCATGAGAGAGCGGGCCGCCGCGAGCGCGTAGTTGCCGCCCGAGCCGATCGCCAGGATGCCGTCGTCGGGCTCGAGCAGGTCGCCGTTGCCCATGATCAGGAAGCTGTTGCTGCGGTCGGCGACCACCATCTGGGCCTCGAGCTGCCGCATGGCGCGGTCGGTGCGCCAGTCCATGGCCAGGTCGACCACGGCGCGCTGGAAGTTGCCCTGGTACTCGTCGAGCTTGCCCTCGAACCGGGTGAACAGGGCCAGGGCGTCGGCTCCACCGCCCGCGAAGCCACAGAGCACATTGCCCTTGGCGGCCAGTTTCACCTTGTTGGCCCCGGCCTTCATCACGGTGTGTGACGCCGAATTGGTGATCTGGCCATCGCTCGCCAGGCACACCTGGCCTCCCCGCCGGACGCACAGGATGGTTGTCGCGATCAGTCGCATCGCGGGGATTGTACTTGCTGCGATCGACGCCGCTGTTGTCCTCGGGGACTTTCTCGGCAGCCGCTAGTGGCTCCTTCGCAGCTCCATGCGCATGACATCCCGCCAGGTCTTGCCGTCGGTCGAAACCTGCGAGACCTCGGTCCACGCATCGAGGGCGCCGATCTCCAGGCGGTTGCGCACCCGAACGCCGTCGCCAGGGGAGTACTCCCAGGTGACCGAAGCGTCTTCGAGGTCGATGTCGGACTCCACCTGCCCGCCGTGGGCGCTGAACGCGAAGAGCCTGGCGGTCGGGCCGTCGCAGCGGATGACCGCGAGCGCGTCGTGCACGATGCGGGTGTCGCCTCCGACGTCGCGCCAGCCGCGGCCGCGGATGAGGAGGGCCGTTCCCTGGAGCTCCGCGGAGACGCTCTCGTGCGCATTGGCTTCGCGCTCACGGCCGTCACGCGAGAGGAACGTGCCATTGCCGCTCCATTCGCCGACGAGAAACGCGAGTGGCTCCAGGCAGCCGGCGAGCTCCACGCCGGCATCGGTCGATGGCTGCGCGGAACCGGTGGTGGCACAGCTGCCGACAGCCAGGGCGAAGGCGATCGTCGGAATCCAGGAAGTGGGGTACCTCATGTCGCGTCTCCTCCGGCGGAGTCTCGCCGCCAGAAGGCTGGTGGGTCTTGAACGAAAACGACACGGGTGCGATGCCCGCTCAGGACCAGGTGTGCCGGATGCGGCGGAGGTGTTTGTGGGCCCCGCTCGGCGCAAGCCCAGTGACCCTTCGGTACTCCCGGTTCATGTGCGGCTGATCCGCAAAGCCGGAGGCTGCGGCGAGGTCGGCGAGGGTTGCGTCCTCGTGATGGAGCGCGCGATCGAGCGCGCTGCGGACGCGCTCGATGCGAGCCACCTCTTTGGCCGCAAGCCCGACGGCAGCTTTGAAGCGTCGCTGCTGCTGACGCGAGCTGAGCGAGCTCCGCTGCCAGCACTCCGAGACTCGACCCGCTCCAGACGTGTCTCGAAGGAGCGCGTACGCCGCGGCTGCGAGAGGGTCCCCCAGCTCACGGTCGAGCAGATGCGGAAGCGCCCCGTCGAGTCGCACCGCCCAGCTCCTGAGGTCGGACGACTGGACCGCGGTGCCCAGGACCGCGCGCGCGAGCTGCGGCTGGTGCTGCTCGAGCCCGTCGCGACGGTCGACATGGTCAGACGGCCTGATCCGGGCAGCAGGGGCCATGCCGGGGCACAGGCGGATGCTCCAGTACGTCACCCCGGGCTGCTCCGTCGTGCGGAAGGGCTTTCTTCGCGGACCCAGGAGAACGGCGCGCGGTGCCGCTCCAAGGCCGCGGATCACCACGAGGGCGCAGGCGGCGTCCGGCGGCACGAAGTGCTCGACAGGCTCGTTCCCTTCGATTCGAAAGCTGGCGTACTCGGCGACGACGCCGCGGAGCGCACGCCCGGGGTGCTGTGATTCGAAGTGCAGACTCACGAGCGGGCCTTCGGATGTGCTTCGCGGTACACGTGCAGGAGCCGATCGATGTCGACGTGGGTGTAGCGCTGCGTCGTCGAGAGCGAGCTGTGGCCCAAAAGCTCCTGGATGGAGCGGAGGTCGGCGCCCCCCTCGAGGAGGTGGGTGGCGAAGGTGTGGCGCAGCGTGTGCGGGTGGATCCCCTGCGCGATGGACGTGTGCTGCACCCAGCGGTCGAGGACGCGCCGCACCGAGCGGCTCGAGAGACGGCCTCCGCGGTGGTGGAGGAGAAGGGGACGGTCTTTCGGCGACGCGTCGCCGGCGAGGCTGCGCACGGCCGGCCAGTCGACCTCCCAGAGCCGCAACGCCTCTGCTGCGGGGCCTCCGTACGGAACCATGCGCTCCTTGCCGCCTTTGCCCACGACGCGCAGGGTGCGCGCGTCCTGGTCGAGGTCGTCCCAGTCGAGAGCCGTGAGCTCGCCCACGCGCAGGCCCGTCGAGTAGAGGAGCTCCAGAATCAGGCGATCGCGCCGGCCGAGTGGATCGTCGCGTTCTTTTGGTGCGTCGAGCAGCGTCTCGATCTCGCCCGGGCGCAGGTGGCGCGGCAGGGTCTTCCGGGTCTTCGGGGTCGGGATGCCGTCGGCGGGGTTCACGGCGACGCGCTCTTCGAGGAGCGCGTACCGGAAGAGGGAGCGCACCGCCGACAGCAGACGTGCCTGCGACGCGCGGCCCAGGCCTTCGCGGTGCCGCTGTGCGAGGAATGCCCGCACCAGCAGCGGGTCGACCGCGCGCGGATCGGCGGCGGCCTCCGGCGCCTGCTCCTCCAGGAAGGCGACGAATCGCTCGAGGTCGTTGCCGTAGCCGCGGATCGTGTGCTCCGACAGCCCGCGCTCGAGCTCCAGGTGTCGCAGGTAGTCGTGAACGAGTCGCTTCATGGCAGCTCGCGGGGCGTCGTCACGCTCCGACCGCTTCTGCCGGCGCGGCAGCGGCGCTCGGATCGTGCGTCGGCAGCGACCCCCGGATCCAGGAGTCGACGTCACGCAGGGCGCGGTCCGCGAGGGCCTTGCGCTTGTCTTTCTTGCGCGGGCGCCCCTCCAGCTCGTCGAACAGCCCGTAGTTGACGTTGGCGGGCTGAAAGTCCTGCGGAGCCGACTCGTTGATGTGGCGCACGAGCGAGCCCAGAGCCGTCGTCGTGGGCAACATCCGCGGCGTCCGCCCCTGGAGTTGAAGGCTCAGGAGCACGCCGACCATCAGGCCGGTGGCGGCCGACTCGAGATAACCCTCGACGCCGGTGATCTGACCCGCCAGGCGGACACGTGGCAGCGAGCGGAGGCGGAAGAAGGGGTCCAGGTGGATCGGCGAGTTGATGAAGGTGTTGCGGTGGATCTGGCCCATGCGCACGAACTGCGCCTTCTCCAGCCCGGGAAGCAGGCGCAGGACGCGCTTCTGGTCTCCCCAGGTCATGCGCGACTGGAAGCCCACGAGGTTGTACTGGCTGCGCGCCAGGTTGTCCTGGCGCAGCTGCGCGACGGCCCAAGGGCGCTCGCCTTCCGGTGTCTCGAGGCCGACCGGCTTCATCGGCCCGAAGCGAAGCGTGTCCGGGCCGCGACGCGCGATCTCCTCGATCGGCAGGCAGCCTTCGAAGAACAGCTTCTGCTCGAAGTCGCGCAGCTCTACGACCGCGGCCTCCGTCACGGCGGCGTAGAACGCCTCGTAGCCGGCGCGGTCGAGCGCCGAGTTCAGGTAGTCGTCGCCGCCTTTGCCGTAGCGCGAGCCGGTGAACAGACGCGACATGTCCAGACTGTCGGCCTCGACGATGGGGGCGATGGCGTCGTAGAAATAGAGGTAGTCGGCACCGAGCAGGCCCTGGAGATGCTCCGAAAGCGCGGGCGAGGTGAGGGGCCCGGTGGCGACGACCACCTGGCCTCCCGGGACCTCGACGACCTCGCGGCGACGGACCGTGATGCGGGGGTTGGCCTCGATCGCAGCAGTCACCCCGGTGGCGAACTGCGCGCGGTCGACGGCGAGAGCGCTCCCGGCGGGAACCGCACTCGCCCGTGCACAGCCGATGACGAGCGAGCCGAAGCGCTCCATCTCGCGCTTGAGGAGCCCTGCGGCGTGCAGCGGGTCGTCCGAGCGCAGCGAGTTACTGCACACGAGCTCGGACAGCTGGTCCGTTTCGTGCGCGGGCGTGCGTTGCGTGGGCCGCATCTCGTAGAGGTCGACGTTGACCCCGCGGCGGGCCAGCTGGTAGGCGCACTCGGTGCCCGCGAGGCCCCCGCCGATCACGGTGACCCGGGCCTCCTGCTCGTCGTGCACGCTCATCGGAGTCGATGATACGAGAGCTTCCGAATCCGCTCCCGCTCACCAGGACGAGTTCGAGACGTCCCTTGACAAGCCTCGGAGAGGATCGTTTATGGTGCGGGGTCATGTCGAAAGCGCTCGTCATCGTCGAGTCCCCCGCGAAAGCGAAGACCATCGAGCAGTACCTGGGTCCCGGGTTCCAGGTGGAGTCCTCGATCGGTCACGTGCGCGACCTGCCGCAGAGCGCCGACGACATCCCAGCGCGCTACAAGAAGGAGAAGTGGGCGCGCCTCGGGGTGAACGTCGAAGACGACTTCAAGCCGCTCTACGTGGTCTCGAAGGAGAAGAAGGCACAGGTCAAGAAGCTCAAGCAGCTGCTCGACGAGTCGGATCTGCTCTATCTCGCGACGGATGAAGATCGCGAAGGGGAGGCCATCGCGTGGCACCTCGTGGAGGTGCTCAAGCCGAAGGTGCCGGTCAAGCGCATGGTCTTCGGTGAGATCACGAAGACCGCGATCACGCGCGCCGTGGAGGAGACGCGCGACATCGATTCGCGGCTCGTGGACGCTCAGGAGGCGCGCCGGGTGCTCGACCGCCTCTACGGCTACGAGGTCTCGCCCGTGCTCTGGAAGAAGGTCAAGCCGCGCCTCTCCGCAGGCCGGGTGCAGTCGGTCGCGACGCGCCTCGTCGTGGAGCGCGAGCGTGACCGCATGCGGTTCGTGGCGAGCGACTACTGGGACGTGCAGGCACGGCTCGAGCTCGAGAGCGCACCGGGCCAGGCCTTCGACGGCCGCCTGCGCGAGATCGACGGCAAGCGGGTCGCCCAGGGCCGCGATTTCGACGAGACCACGGGCGCACTCAAGGCCCCGGATGCGGTCCAGCTGCTGGACCAGCAGGCGGCCGAGAAGATCGCCGGCGACCTGGCGTCCAAGTCGCTGCGTGTGGCGAGCGTCGAAGAGAAGCCGTTCACGCGCAAGCCACATGCTCCGTTCATCACGTCGACGTTGCAGCAGGAGGCGGCTCGCAAGCTCCGCTTTTCGGCACAGCGTGCCATGCAGGTCGCGCAGCGCCTCTACGAGAACGGCTACATCACCTACATGCGGACGGACTCGGTGACCCTCTCGTCCCAGGCCGTCGACGCGGCCCGCGAGCAGATCGGGCAGCTCTACGGTCCGGAGTACCTGCCGCCGGAGCCGCGGGTGTACAAGGGCAAGTCGAAGAACGCGCAGGAGGCGCACGAGGCCATCCGCCCTGCGGGGCGCGCCTTTCGCACGCCGGCGGCCGTGCGTGGCGACCTCGACGAGGACGCCTTTCGCCTGTACGAGCTCATCTGGAAGCGCACGGTCGCGAGCCAGATGACCGACGCGCGGGGACTCAACACGCGGGTGCGTCTCGACGGCCAGCTCGACGACGGTCGGACGGCCCGTTTCGCGGCCTCGGGCACGGTGATCCAGTTTCCTGGGTACATGCGCGCCTACGTCGAAGGCTCCGACGATCCGAATGCCGCGCTCGAGGATCAGGAGCGCATTCTCCCTGCCATGCGTGAGGGCGACGCGGCCCGCTCCCTGGAGATGGAGGCTGCGGGCCACACGACCCAGCCACCGGCACGCTTCACCGAAGCGAGCCTGGTCAAAGAGCTGGAAGAGCGCGGCATCGGGCGTCCGTCCACCTACGCCTCGATCCTGCGCACGATCCAGGCGCGGGGCTACGTGTTCAAGAAGGGCACGGCGCTGGTCCCCACGTTCACCGCCTTTGCGGTCATCCGCCTGCTCGAGAAGCACATGACCGAGCTGGTCGACTTCTCCTTCACCGCCCGCATGGAGGACGACCTCGACGAGATCGCGCGCGGGGAGCGGGACGCCACGCCGTGGCTCCACGACTTCTACTTCGGCGACGGAGACGACGACACGCACGACGACCTCGGCCTCAAGGAGCTGATCGGCTCGGGCTGGGAGGACATCGACGCCCGCGCCGTCTGCAGTCTGCCGCTCGGAACGGACAGCTCCGGCGACACCGTCGTGGTGCGCGTCGGCCGCTACGGCCCGTACCTGCAGGCCGGGGACAGTGACGTTCGCGTCACGGTGCGCGACGACATTCCTCCCGACGAGCTGTCGCTCGACCACGCGCTCGAGATGCTCGAGAAGGGCGCCAAGGCCGACGAGCCGATCGGCTTCGATCCCGAGACCAAGAAGCCGATCTACATGAAAACTGGTCGCTACGGCGACTACGTGCAGCTCGGTGACCCGGAGGTCGACGCCAAGGGCAAGCTGAAGCCGGACGGCAAGCCGAAGATGGCGAGCCTCTGGCCGGACATGTCCCGTGATGAGCTGACCGTCGATCAGGCGCTGATGCTGCTGTCGTTCCCGCGCGAGGTCGGCCCGCACCCCGAGACGGGGGACATGATCACGGTGCAGGACGGTCCGTACGGCCCCTACATCAAGATGGCCAAGGACAACCGTTCTCTCGAGAACCACGCCCAGATGGCCACCATCACCGTGGCGGAGGCCGTGGCCCTGTTTGCCCAGCCCAAGCGGCGCGGACGGGCGGCGGCGGCCATCAAGGAGCTCGGCAACCACCCCGAGACGGAGCTCCCGCTCGTGATCAAGAGCGGTCGCTTCGGGCCGTACGTGACCGACGGGGTGGTGAATGCCTCGGTGCCGAAGGGCCGGGACGCGAAGTCGCTCACGCTCCAGGACGGCGTGGATCTCATCGCCGCCCGCGAAGAGAAGCTGCGCGACCAGGGCAAAGACCCGCGCGCTCCCAAGAAGAAGGCAGCGAAGAAGAAGGCCAAGAAGAAGGCGGCCAAGAAGAAGGCCACGAAGAAGAAGGCCGCCAAGAAGAAGACGACCCGCAAGACCGCCTAGCCGGCGCCGGTCTCGCGCAAGAGCCGTCGGGCGCTGGGCGACGCGTGCGCCCGGCCCGCTTCCTGCCGGATGAGGCCGTCGAGCTCCAGCTCCAGCAGCTGCGCCTGGACCGCTGCGACGGGGACGGACAGCTCGCGTGCCAGCTCGTCGAGAGAGCGGTCGGCTGCGGCGATGCTACGGAGAATCTCCCGGCGCAGAGACGCCGTCGGAGGCGTCGCAGGAGCTTCGTCGTCGCCGGACGCCAGCTGGAGACCCAGCGCGGCCAGAACGTCGGCCGGGCCCAGGGCCACGAGCGCGCCGTCGCGGAGGAGCCGGTTGGTACCCCGGCTCCGGGCATCGACCGGTCGACCGGGAACGGCGAGGACGGTGCGGCCGAGATCTGCGGCGTAGCGTGCCGTGATCAGCGCCCCGGAGCGTGAGGTGGCTTGTACGACCAGCGTGGCGTGGGCCAGTGCCGCGATGATGCGGTTGCGCGGCGGGAAGTTCTGGGCCTTGGGCTCCGCGTGGGCGGGAAGCTCGGTGAGCACGGTACCCCCCGCGGTGACGATCTCGTCGGCCAGACGGTAGTGCGCCCGGGGATACCGGGCCTTCAACCCGCAACCGAGGACGGCGATCGTCGGCCCGCCGAGCGCGGCGCGGTGTGCCGCGACGTCGACTCCGGCCGCGAAGCCGGAGACCACCGGGAATCCCTCGCGCGACACGGCAGCGGAGATCTCGACGGCGGCGTCGAGAGCCCAACGGTCGGCATGCCGCGGGCCGACGATCGCGAGCCGGCGGCGCCGGCGGAGGGGGCCGCGGATCCAGAGCACCGCCGGAGGCCGCTCGAGCTCGAGGAGCGGCGCGGGGTAGTCGGGATCGACCCGGGTGACGACCCGCGCGCCGAGCTCGGCGGCCTCGCTCTGCACCTCCCGCGCCCGCGCGCCAGCTTCCTGCGCGACCTCCAGAGCGACCGCGGTGTGGGGAGGCCGGAAGTGGGCCGAGAGGAGCTCCCGGAGCCGCGCCGTCGAGACCGCCTCGCCCGGGTGGGCCGACAGGTCGTCGCCGAGGGTGCACACCCGTTCTCGCGGCAGGGCGAGGTCGGCCGTGAGGGCCACGAGAACGTCGCGCGGGCGCAGGCCGCTTTCGGGGCCTTCCGCGGGCTCCATGGCGCCAGAATCGACCATCGGGTCGAGAAGACGCGGTTTCGTGCGCGCCCCTTGCGCCGGTTCAGACCGCCGCAGACTTTCTTCACGTCACGAGAACCAGATGGCCCCAAACGCTCGTATATAGTCGTTAGATGCGCGCCCCAAAGACTTCTCTCCGACCTTGGCCGAGGTCCATCCTGCGCCTCGTGGCATGCTCTCTTCTCGTGTTCGTCGCGGCCGAGGGCTGGGCCCAGAAGAAGCCCCCGACCCTGCGTGAGCAGCTCGAGTTCGGGGTGGAAATGGCCGAGCGAGGCCTTTGGAGTGAAGCCCTCTTTCGCTTCAAACAGGCGGAGCGCCAAGCGCCCGAGAACAGCTCCGTGGTGAACAACCTCGCCGTGGCCCATGAGGCGCTCGGCCTGTTCGAGGAAGCGCTCGTCTACTACCGGCGCGCGATCGAGCTCGACCCGGAGAATCGGAGCCTCAAGCGCAACTACTCGCGTTTCGTGGAGTTCTACCAGGGCTTCAAGCGTCCCGAAGAAGACGCGGAGGGGTCCGCCGAGTCGTCGCCTTCGGACAGCTGAGCTCCGATGCCGGACTGCACACAAAAGAGGTCGGTGGTGACTCTCCAAGAGGACACGTTCGCGTTTCGAGCGCGATGTCAGCGTGACATGGAATTGGCGCCCCGGTTGCACTGTTCTCATGATCTCCCGGAGTTCGAACCAACCCGCCGCGAGCCCGAGCAGGCTCCGTGGCACCGCGCCAGTTGAGGAATCCCTCATGAGCCGATTCGTGACGAGTCTTCTCTGTGCGGCCGCCCTCGTGCCGCTCTTCGCTCCTGCAGAGCTCGCTGCCGCCGGCCCCGTGGAGGTGCGCCTCAAGCTCCCGGTCCGGGCCAAGATCGATCTTCGGGGTCGCCAGACCCTCCTGCCGGCCCCGTTCGTGGTCGTCTCGCAGGAGGGGGAGGGCCGGGTCCGAGGCAGCGATCTCGACGTGCAGAAGGAGTTCGAGCGCTACATCGAGAAGGTGCTGCGCCGCGAGACCGACCTCAAGATCGTCGAGTCCGGCCCGCTCGACTACCCGACCTACGATCTCGAGATGCTCGCCCGCGACAAGGCGTTCTGGAAGGTCGTCGGCGAGCGCACGCAGGCCGATCTGATCCTCGCCGGCTCGCTCGACTTCGACATTCAGGACCGCTCCGGCTACCGCACCGAGGAGTACATTTCTCCGTTCGACGGCCGCACCTACTACCGTCAGGTGCTCGTGGAGCAGACGGGCTTCGAATACGACATCGTCGTGATGGTCTTCGACGGCAAGACGGGCGAGCTCGAGTACACGGACAACTTCAAAGACTTCAAGAGCTTCGAGGGCGAGAAGGCGGACCCGCTGCGCGGCATGTTCGAGAATCTCTACGCGCTCGAAGACCGCATGCTCGGCGTCTTCGTCCAGAAAGAGGTCGAGGCGTCCCGCCTTCTGTTCACCCAGTAGTCCCCGTTTGTCGGACGCGCATCGTCATGCCTTGCTCCCCCGGGGAGCAGAGCGAACCTCTCGAGGCTCCTGCGGGAGCTGCTGAAAGGAGCCCCCAGTGCAGCCTTCTTCGACCTCCAGCCCCCTCGTTGCGCGCCCCGGAGTGAACGGACGCAGAGTCTTCGGCCTGCGGCTGGCCCTGATGGGCCTGGTTGCGGTCTTCCTGGCCTCGTCGCTCGCGGCCCAGTCCGGCCAGCGCACCATCTTCGGCAAGAACAAGGTCCGCTACGGCAAGTTCGACTGGAAGGTCTACCACTCGCCGCACTTCGACGTGAACTATTACCCGGCGAGCGAGGCGCAGCTCGAGAAGGTGGTGTCCCTCGCCGAGTCGGCCTACGACCGGCTCTCCCTGGAGTTCGACTACCAGATCCAGGATCCGACGCCGCTGATCATCTACCAGACGCACTCGGACTTCCTGCAGAACAACATCATCGTCAACTTCATCCCGGAGGGCGTGGCGGCGTTCGCCACCTCGGCCCGCTTCCGGATGGTGCTGCCGATCGATCTGCCGGACAACGAGCTGTACGAGCTCATCCTGCACGAGCTGACGCACATCTTTCAGTACCACGTGATCTTCCAGGGCGCGCTCGGCCGGTCACTGACCCTCAACCCGCCCCAGTGGCTGTCCGAGGGGATGGCGAGCTACTTTGCGGACGACGAGTCCACCTCGGATCGGATGTTCCTGCGCGACGCGGTCGTCAACGACAACCTCCCGCCGGTCTCGTCCGGCCAGGCCCGCGGCTTCTTCGCCTACCGCTACGGCCACGCGGTCTTCGACTTCATGGAAGAGCGCTGGGGCAAAGACGGCATCAAGGACTTCCTCTTCGAGTACCGCAACACGATCGGTGCGCGGGTCGGACGCGCCATCGAGCGCGCGTTCCGGATCGACCCGGAAGACTTCGACGTGGAATTCCGCCGCTGGCTGCGTCAGCGCTACCTGCCCGAGCTGCTGCAGACCGGTGAGCCCGGCGACTTCGGTCGGCCCTTCCGTACGACGCGCGGCAACAGTCAGGAGACGTCGCCGGTCTCCTCGCCGTCCGGCGACCTCGTCGCGGCGTTCAGCACGGTCGATGCCGACGTCGACATCGTGCTCTTCGACGCCGAGAACCGGCGCCAGCTGCGCAACCTGACGAAGGGCTACAACACCGACTTCCGGAACTTCCGCGGGCAACACCTGACCGCGGCCCGTGGCCACGGCGGCGACATCGCCTTCTCGCCCGACGGCAATCAGCTCGCGGCGTTCGTGCGCAAGGAGGCGGGTTTCGCTCTTGCGATCGTGAACGTGCTCAAGGGCGGGATCGATCGCGTCATCGAGATGGACATCCAGCAGCAGACGGCACCCGCCTGGAGCGACGATGGCAAGACCATCGCGTTCAACGGCAACCTCGACGGCCAGTTCGACATCTTCCTGCTCGATCTGGACACGCTCGACATCCGCAACCTCACCAACGACGAGATCTACGACGCCGCGCCCAGCTTCGCTCCCGGCGGCGGCAAGATCGTCTTCACCTCGATCCTCGAGGAGAGCGGCGACCTGTTCGAGATCGACCTCTCGAATCCGACGGTTCGCAACCGGCTCACCGACGACGAGTACCACAACACCGACCCGATCTACGGGCCCAAGGGCGAGCGCATCTTCTTCACCTCCGACCGCACCGGAGCCGAGAACATCTACGGCCTCGATCTGGAGGCCAACGAGCTCTCGCAGTACACGAACACCATCACGGGCGCCTTCATGCCCACGATGCTGTCGCAGCCGGGCTCTCCCGACCGCCTCGTGTACACGGGCTTCTGGAAGGGTCGCTTCGATCTGTACCAGACCGAGATCGACGAGCCGATCAAGGTGACGAGCCTGGACACCATCGAGGACCCGTCGAACGTCGACAACTTCGCGCGCTTCGAGCCCGACATCCAGGTCACCATCGACGAGACGGCCAAAGAGGACAAGAAGAAGTTCCGCCTCTTCCTCGAAGACGCGCAGACCTTTGCCGGTGTCGACGACAACCAGACGCTCATCGGCCAGGTGCTGCTCCAGTTCACCGACTTCTACGGTGACCGGCGGCTCACGACGATCTTCCAGTCGATCGAGAGCTTCTCGAACTTCAACGTCTTCTACACCGATCTCTCCCGGCGCTGGCAGTGGCAGGTGCACGCGTTCGACGACCGCACCTTCTTCATCGCGCGGAACTTCATCGAAGGGCGCATCGAGCGCGGCCGCACGGCCTACAAACAGACCGGCCTGCGCGGCACGCTCATCTACCCGTTCAGCTTCTACCGGAGGGCCGAGTTCAGCCTCGGCTACATCGATCGGGAGATCAACCTCCAGGCGTTCGCCCGGGGTGAGGACAACCAGCCGATCTTCGGCGACGATGGCGAGCTCATCCCGACGCTCGAGCCGCGCGCCGACGACTACCCGATCGTGTCTGCCGCGCTCATCGGAGACACCACGATCTTCGGCCCAGCCGGGCCTGCGGGTGGCCATCGGTATCGCCTCACCGCGTCGTACGCGCCCAACACGGGTAGCATCGAAGGCGAAGGCAACACGCTGGAGCAGGTGCTCGAGGTCGACTTCCGCAAGTACTTCCCGCTGACCCGGCGGTCGTCGTTCGCCTGGCGGCTGTTCGCGAGCGCCCGCGACGGCGACGCGCCCAACCCGACCTTCTTCGGCGGCTTCGACACCGTGCGCGGCTTCGACTTCTTCGAGATCGTCGGCGACCGGGGCTTCTACTCGAACTTCGAGCTCCGCTTCCCGCTGATCGACTTCTTCGTGACGCCCGTGCTCAGCTTCCAGGGGATCCAGGGCCGGTTCTTCCTCGACGTGGCGGGTGCCTGGTTCGACGAGTTCCAGGACTTCGACTTCTACGACAGCGAGAACGACCGGCTCGAGGACGCCCTCGCAACCTACGGCTTCGGGATCACGGTGCGCTTCATGGGTCTCGACCTGCACTGGGACGTGTCCAAGCGTTGGGACCTCGAGGAGTCGGGCGAGACCCGCACCAGCTTCTGGATCGGCCAGCGGTTCTGAATTCCTTGGCGTGCTGATAGCACGCCGGAATTCAGAGCGTCGATGCTCCAGCCGCTTGCGCGGCTTGCGCGCGCCAAGGGAGCCTGCGGCTCCCGGCGCTTGCCCAGAGGGGCTGTCGCTGCGCTCCCGCCCCCAGTCGACACGGGACGGCGCTCGCGGGCTTTGCAGGATGTTGCTGTCGCCTCGCGCCCGACGATTGCTTCGACCGGGGCATTCCTGCGAGCTCTGCGCTCGCGTGGCCTGGCCAGAGGCCGCGGTTGCTTCGCTTCCGCGCGGACGCCGCGCTATCCTCTGGGCGCGATGGAGATTGAAGTCCTCGGCTGCTTCGGTGGCGAGTCGCCGGAGCATCGGCTGACCTCGCTGCTCATCAACGGGCGGATCGTCCTCGATGCCGGCTGCCTGTGCTCTGCGCTGCCGATCGAGCGGCAGGTGGAGATCCAGACGATCGTGCTGTCGCACTCGCACGCCGATCACACGAACAGCTTGCCGTTCTTCATCGACAACGTCTTCGGGCGCAACGATCGAGCGCTCGACGTGTACGGCTCGGAGCCGACGGTGTTCGCCGTGCGCAAGCACGTGTTCAACAGTGCGGTCTGGCCCGATTTCTCGCGGCTGCCCAACCACCTGATCCCGTCGATCCGGTTTGCCGAGTTCGAGGACGAGCAGGTGGTGGAGCTGGACGGGATCCGCATGTTGCCCATTCCCGTGAATCACGTCGTGCCGACCCACGGGTTCCTGGTCGAGGACGACGTGAGTGCCGTGCTGTGGTCGAGCGACACCGGGCCGACGGACCGCCTGTGGGAGGTGGCGAATCGCACGCCGAACCTGCGGGCCGTCTGCGTCGACGTGAGCTTCGACAGCTCGCTCCAGGACATCGCCGACGCGTCCGGCCACCTGACCCCGCAGGGGCTCGCCGCCGAGCTGGAGAAGCTCGAGCAGGACGTGCCCGTGCTCGTGCACCATCTCAAGCCGGCGTGTATCGAGGCGATCCGGCGCGAGCTGCAGGAGCTCCAGCTCGGGCGGGTCGAGCTGCTCGAGCAGGGCCGCGTCTACTCGTACTCCTGAGCGTCTTCGGCTCCCGCGAGAGGGGGCCGGATTCGTCATTGTC
This sequence comes from Candidatus Multivoraceae bacterium, assembly GCA_965223385.1. GTDB lineage: Bacteria > Acidobacteriota > Thermoanaerobaculia > Multivoradales > Multivoraceae > JBCCLJ01. The sequence goes on from CBDCWR010000006.1 coordinate 1,408,304, forward strand.
GAGGGGTGGCCTCGCGGGTACGATAGGCGCCGATGAGCGACGAGGCCGCGTCTCGGGGGTCGTCTGAAGGAGCCGTCGGCGCCTTCGGTGGGCAGCAGATCGGCCTGTTCGAGCGCCCGGCGCCTCCCCGCAGCGCCGCGCCCGCTCCCAAGACCCGGGGCGCCTTCGGCTCGACCCTGCGCGTGTCGGTGCTCGGCTCGGGCTCCAAGGGCAACAGCGTCCTCCTGGAGGCCCACGGCCGACGTCTCATGGTCGACTGCGGCTTCTCGTGCCGCGACCTCGAGCAGCGCTGCCGCGCGCGGGGTGTCGAGCTGCGGAAGGTGGACGCCATCGTGCTCACCCACGAGCACCACGACCACTGCCGTGGGGCAGCTCGCATCTGGAAGCGGCACGGCATTCCGATCTACGCCACGCCGGGCACGGCGCGCGGGCGGGCGCTGCGCCGCGTCCCTCTCGAAGGCCTGCGCACGGGCCGCACCCAGGAGATCGCCGGCTTCGAAGTGACCACCTTTGCGGTCTCGCACGACGCGCGGGAGCCGGTCGGCTTCGTGGTCGAGAGCGACGACGGTGGCCGGGTCGGCGTGCTCGCCGACACCGGGGCGTTCGACCGACAGGCTGCGCGCGCCCTCGAAGGTCTTCACGGCTTGGTTCTCGAGTCGAACCACGATCCGGGAATGCTGCGCACGGGCCCCTACCCCTGGGCTCTCAAACAGCGTGTCGCCGGGCGTCAGGGGCACCTGTCCAACGAGGAGGCCGCCGAGGCCACGGAGCGCGTCGTGTGCGACCCGCTGCAGTGGGTCGTCGCCTACCACCTGTCCGAGATCAACAACATGCCGGTGTTGGCGAAGAGGGCTCTCTCGCAGGCGCTGGCTCGCGCGGGAAGCGCGGCCCGGGTGGAGCTGGCGCTCCAAGACCAGCCGCTGCCCTGGCTTTCGCTCTCCGCATCACCCCGGGAGACTCATGTCCTCACCTGATCCAACTCTCTTCCGTGCCCGCGTGCACGTCTTTCCCCGCCCGCAGATCCTCGATCCCCAGGGCAAGGCGATCAGTGAGTCGCTGAGTCGCGTCGGCTACGCGGAAGTGCGAAGCGTCCGCGCGGGCAAGACCTTCGACATCGAGATCGAAGCCGCTGACGAGGTGACCGCCCGCGAGCGCCTCGGTGAGATCTGCGAGAAGCTGCTCGCGAACACGATCGTCGAAGACTTCTCCTTCGACCTGGAGGCCTCCTCATGAATTGCGGGGTGGTCGTCTTTCCCGGGAGCAACTGCGATCACGACGTGTACCACGTGCTCGGCGACATTCTCGGAGCGCCGGTGCGCTACCTGTGGCATCAGTCCGACTCGGTCGAAGACTGTGAGCTGGTCGTGGTTCCCGGCGGCTTCTCCTACGGCGACTACCTGCGCGCCGGCTCGATGGCGTCGCTCTCACCGATCATGCTGGCCATCTCGAGCTTCGCGGCCAGAGGTGGGCTCGTGCTGGGCATCTGCAACGGCTTCCAGATCCTGCTCGAGGCTGGCCTCCTGCCGGGCGCGATGCGCCACAACCGCGATCTGCGCTTCCTGAGCCGCGACGTCTTCCTGCGCGTCGAGCGCAACGATCTACCGTTCACCTGCCAGTACGAGGTGGGCCAGGTGGTGCGCATGCCGATCGCGCACGCCGAGGGGAACTACGTCGACACAGAGCGCGGCATCGAGCAGCTGGAGCGCGGCGGTCAGGTGGTGTTCCGCTACTGCAACGAGGCCGGGGAGCTCACGGAGAGCGCCAACCCCAACGGTTCGATCCACTCGATCGCGGGGATATGCAACGAGGGAGCCAACGTCTGTGCCCTGATGCCCCATCCGGAGCGCTGTGCAGAGGACCTCCTTTCGAACACCGACGGCCTCGCGCTCTTCGCAGGAGCGCTCGGCGGGGCTGTGGCCCGCGCCACCGCGGGAGCCGCTTCATGAGCTTCGAGGCTTCGAAGGAGCGGATGGCCCAGGAGCCCGCGGTCACCGCCGACATTGCCGCAGAGCACGGGCTGACGGCGGAGGAGTACGAGCTCGCACGGGGCTTCATGGAGCGCCCGATGAGCTTCACCGAGCTGGGCATCGTCTCCGCGCTGTTCTCGGAGCACTGCTCCTACAAGTCGTCCAAGGTCTGGCTGCGGAACTTCCCGACGTCGGGCCCACAGGTGGTCCAAGGCCCGGGCGAGAACGCCGGGATCGTGGACATCGGCCACGGCTGGGTGGCCGCCTTCAAGATGGAGAGCCACAACCACCCCAGCTTCATCGAGCCGTATCAGGGAGCGGCGACCGGAGTGGGCGGCATCCTGCGCGACATCTTCACGATGGGGGCGCGCCCGATCGCCTGCCTCGACTCGCTGCGTTTCGGCGACATCGACGCGCCCCGCATGCGCTACCTCGTGGACGGGGTGGTCCGGGGCATCGGCGACTACGGCAACTGCGTGGGTATCCCCACGGTCGGCGGTGAGACGGGCTTCCACTCCGCCTACAACGGCAACATCCTGGTGAACGCGTTTGCCCTGGGCGTCTGTCGCCGAGAGGAGATCTTCACCGCAAGCGCGGAAGGCGTCGGCAACCCGATCCTGTACGTGGGCAGCCGCACGGGCCGCGACGGGATCCACGGCGCCACCATGGCCTCCGAGTCGTTCGACGAGGGTAGTGAGGCGAAGCGCCCGACCGTGCAGGTGGGCGACCCTTTCACCGAGAAGGTCCTCCTCGAGGCGTGTATCGAGGCGATGGCGAGTGGCGCCGTGGTCGCCATCCAGGACATGGGGGCTGCCGGCATGACGTCCTCCTGCTTCGAGATGGCGGATCGCGCCGGCACCGGCGTGCGGATCGACCTCGACAAGGTGCCGCTGCGGGAGCCCGCGCTCACCCCCTACGAGATCATGCTCTCCGAGTCGCAGGAGCGCATGGTGCTCGTGGCCGAGCAGGGCAAAGAAGAGGTGATCGAGAAGATCTTCCAGAAGTGGGATCTTTCGGTCGTCCCGATCGGCCATGTCACCGAGAGCGGCCGCGCAGAGCTCATGTTCGACGGCGAGGTCGTGGCCGACATGCCGGTCCGGCCGCTTGTGGACGAGGCTCCCATGTACGAGCGACCGACCGCCGAGCCCGCCAACCTGAGCGACCGTCAACGTGCCCCCGAAGTGCCGATTGCGGACGACGTCGGCGGCCAGCTGCTGCAGCTGCTCGGCACGCCGGAGCTCGCGGACAAGTCGTGGATCTACGGCCAGTACGACTCCACGGTGCGCAGCAACACCATCGTCGGCCCGGGCGGCGACGCTGCGGTCATCCGGGTCAAGGGAACCCCGTCGGCTCTTGCGCTCACCTCGGACGTGAACCCGGTCTACTGCGGGCTCGACCCGCGTCGTGGCGGCCTCCAGGCCGTCGCGGAGGCGGCGCGGAACCTGTCCACGGTGGGTGCCAAGCCGCTCGCGATCACCGACTGCCTGAACTTCGGCAACCCGGAGAACCCCGAGATCGCGTGGCAGTTGCGCGAGTGCATCACCGGCATGGCCGAGGCGTGCGCGGCGCTCGATGCCCCCGTCATCTCCGGCAACGTCTCGCTCTACAACGAGACCGAAGGGACGTCCATCCTGCCGACGCCGACCGTCGCCATGGTCGGGCTCATCGAAGACGCCGCGAGCGTCGAAGGCGCGGCGCGGCGTGCCAGCTTCGTGGAAGCGGGCCAGCGCGTGATTCTCCTGGGGGAGGATGCGAAGGAGCATGGTGGCTCCGCCTATCTCCGACTCCTGTACGGAGTGGAGCAGGGCAGACCTCCCGCGGTCGACCTCGTCCGTGAGCTCGCGCTGGGCGAGGCGCTGCGCGATGCCTGGGCGCGGGGTCTTCTGACCTCGTGTCACGACGTCTCGACCGGCGGGCTCGCGGTGGCGCTCGCCGAGTGCACCTTCGGCGGTGGCCTCGGACTCCGGGTGGAGACGGGCGTCGACGCGCCCTCGCTGTTCTCGGAGACGCAGGCGCGCGCCGTCGCGACCGTGGCTGCGCGCGACGTCGACGACATGCTCCTGCTCTGCGAAGCCCACGGGGTCCACGCGGCCGACGCGGGAGAGGTCGGCGGAGCCGAGATCGACCTCGGATTCTCCGGCGGTCGCCTGCGGGTGAGCGTCGACGCGGCCCGCGACGCTTGGAGGACCGGGCTTCCGCGGGCCCTCGAAGGGAACGGGTAGTCGGTTGCGGTCGTGGGTCGGAAGCGACCCACTACCCCGGCCGCAGGAGTCGGCGTATAGTGCATCTCGTCCAGGGACCCCGATGACTCGAACCTCCCCCCTCGTCACCCCTCTCGGAGCTCCGCCGCAGCGGCGGATCCCTCGCTGAGCCCGGAGGTCGCGCCATGTGTGGGATCTTCGGAGTCGAAGCCAGCCCCGAGGCTGCGAATCTCACCTACCTGGGTCTCTACGCGCTCCAGCACCGCGGTCAGGAGAGCGCCGGAATCGTCTCCTGGGACGAATCGCAGCTCCACGTGGAGCGTGGCATGGGCCAGGTGGCCGACATCTTCAAAGCCCGCACCCTCGCGCGCCTGCCGGGGTCGCGGGCCCTTGGCCACACGCGCTACTCCACGTCCGGCGGTAGCGTCGTCTCGAATGCCCAGCCTCTGGTGGTCAACACCTCGATGGGGCCTCTGGGCCTCGTGCACAACGGCAACCTGGTGAACGCGCTCCCGCTGCGGGAGAAGCTCGAGGCCGAAGGCTCCATCTTCCAGACGAGCAGCGACACCGAGGTCATCCTCCACCTCATGGCCCGCAACCCGCGGGAGTCGGTGGTGGAGTCGCTCATGGTGGCCCTCCAGCAGGTGCGGGGCGCCTACTCCCTGATCCTGATCTCGGAGCAGGGCATGCTGGCGGCCCGCGATCCGCACGGTTTTCGGCCCCTGATCATGGGAGAGGTCGACGGCGCGACGGTGCTCGCGTCGGAGAGCTGTGCCTTCGACCTCATGGAGGCCACGCCGACGCGTGAGCTCGGCCTCGGCGAGATCGTTCTCGCGGCCGGGGGCGAGATCGAGTCGTACCGGCTCCCGGAGGTGCCGTCTCCCTCCCACTGCATCTTCGAGCACGTCTACCTGGCCCGCCCCGACAGCTCGATCTTCGGCGATGCAGTGTCGGAAGCACGCCTCAAGATGGGCGCCCGCCTCGCGCGCGAGGCCCCGGTGCTGGCCGACATGGTGGTGCCGGTTCCCGACAGTGGCCTCTTTTCGGCTCTCGGCTACGCCCGCGAGTCGGGGCTGCCGTTCGAGTTCGGCCTGATTCGCAACCACTACGTCGGGCGGACCTTCATCGAGCCGCAGCAGTCCATCCGCAACTTCGGCGTCAAGGTGAAGCTGAATCCGGTCCGTGGCCTCCTCGAAGGCAGGAGGGTGGTCCTGGTCGACGACTCGATCGTGCGCGGCACCACCTCGAAGAAGATCGTCCGCATGGTTCGTGAAGCGGGAGCCCGAGAGGTCCACATGCGCATCACGTCGCCTCCGACGGCGTTTCCCTGCCACTACGGCATCGATACGCCGACGCGGCAGGAGCTCATCGCATCGCGCCTCGAGGTGGAGGAGACACGGGCCTTCATCGATGCCGACAGCCTTGCCTACATCAGCATCGAGGGCCTTCTGTCGTGTGGCTCGAAGTCTGCCGACTCGTACTGCACGGCGTGCTTCTCCGGGGAGTACCCGGTGCCGGTGGAGATCCGTGAGCCGCAGCGCGAGCTGTTCCCCATTCGGCTCGAAGCCGAGGAGAGCTGAGCATGTCGGAGAGCACGCCTCCTGCAACGTCCGCCTACAAGGACGCCGGCGTCGACATCGACGCCCAGGACGAAGCGCTCGCAGGCATTGGCGCTCTCGTGAGATCGACCTTCACCGAAGGTGTGCTCAGTGAGCTCGGCGCCTTCGGCGGCCTCTTCCAGCCAGAGGTCGAAGGCATGGAGACGCCGGTTCTCGTGGCTTCCGCCGACGGTGTCGGGACCAAGCTCGCCGTGGCCCGCGAAGCGGGCGACTTCAGCACCGTCGGCGGCTGCCTGGTGAACCACTGTGTGAACGACATCCTGGTGCAGGGTGCGCGCCCTCTCTTCTTCATGGACTACGTCGGTGCCGGAGTGCTCGAGGCGGAGCCCATGCATCAGCTCGTGTCGGGCGTGGCCCACGCGTGCCGGGCCAACGGCTGCGCCCTGCTCGGCGGTGAGACCGCCGAGATGCCGGGCTTCTACCAGCCGGGCGACTACGAGCTCGTCGGCTTCGTCGTGGGGCTCGTCGACAAGGCTGCGGTGCTGGACGGCAGCCGCGTCGAAGCGGGCGACGTGCTCCTCGGGCTGCCTTCGTCGGGTCTCCACACGAACGGCTACTCCCTCGCGCGCCGCGCCTTCTTCGAGCTTGCCGGCTGCTCCCTCGAGTCGCCGCTCGAAGAGGGTTCGTCCCGCACGGTCCAGGCCGAGCTCCTGGAGCAGCATCTCAGCTACCTCGCGCCGCTCTCGCCGCTGCTCGGCGATCCGGCCCTCCACGCCCTGGCGCACATCACCGGCGGCGGCCTCACGGACAACCTGCCGCGGGTGCTGCCGGATGCGTGCCAGGCCCGCATCGATCGCGGTCGCTGGGAGGTTCCGCCCGTCTTCCGCCGCATTCAGGAGATCGCCGGCGTCAGCACCGAGGAGATGTTCCGCGTCTTCAACATGGGCGTGGGCATGGTGGCGGTCGTGGCGGCGTCGGAGGCGGAGCGCATCGCGACCCAGCTGGGATCGTCCTGCCGGTTGCTCGGCGCGGTCGAGAGCTCCGAGGGTGGCGCCGCGAAGGTGGTCTACGAGGGCTGAGCTCCGGGCCGGCACGCCGATGAAACAGCCCGCGCCCGAGATCACCCGGTTGACCTATCTCGATCTCGAGCTGCGCCTGCCCACGAGACAGGACGCACGCGAGGTGTTCGAAGCGGTCGAAGAGACGCGGGCCGAGCTGGCGCCGTGGATGCCCTGGTGCACGCCCGAGTACGACCTCGCGGGGGCGCAGGAGTGGGCCGGCTCGCGCAGGCAGTGCTGGCTGGAGGGGTCCGCCTTCGAGTTCGTCGTGCGCCGCGCGGTCGGCGGAGAGGTGCTCGGCACCTGCGGAATCAACCAGGTCGACGCGGAGAATCGCCGGGCGAACCTCGGCTACTGGGTGCGTGCATCGAAAATGCGCCAAGGCATCGCGACGAGGGCGGCGCAGGCCGTCGCGCGCTTCGGGCACGACGTTCTGGAGCTCGAGCGGCTCGAGATCCTGATGGCCTGCGGCAACGAGGCGAGTCGTCGCGTCGCCGAGAGGATGGGGGCGCAGCTCGAAGGCGTGCAACGCCGTCGACTTCGCCTCGGTGGGGCGATGCATGACGCGTACATGTTCAGTGCGGTCCGTGGTGACCTCGACGAGTGAACGGCGCGTCGGGCGCCCGAGAACGGAGTGAAGCAGGTGCAGCAGAACGCGAACGTCGGTGTGTTTCTCTCGGGCCGCGGGAGCAACTTCGTCGCCCTGCACCAGGCGATGGAGCGCGGTGAGGTCCCGGCACGCATAGCGGTCGTCGTGTCGAACGTCCCAGACGTCGGCGGTGTCGCCTACGCGCAGGAGCACGGGCTGGAGGTGCGGGTCGTCCCCCATCGTGGTGCGGGAGGGCGGGACCAGCACGAAGCGATGGTGCTCGAAGCTCTCGAGGGCCTCGACGTCGAGTGGATCTGCCTCGCGGGATACATGCGTCTGCTGTCACCGGAGTTCGTCGCCCGATTCGAGCGTCGCATCCTCAACATCCATCCGAGTCTCCTGCCGAGCTTTCCCGGGCTCGACGTGCAGCAGAAGGCCCTCGACCATGGGGTGCGGGTGTCCGGGTGTACGGTGCACCTCGTGGACGCCGGGACCGACACGGGGCCGATCGTCGTCCAGAGAGCGGTCCCCGTGGTGGACGGCGACACCGCCGAGACCCTCGCCGCGCGGATTCTCGAGCAGGAGCACCAGGCCTACGCGGAAGCGCTGCGCAGACTCCTCACCGAGAGCTGGAGAGTCGACGGCCGCAGGATCGTTTTCGGCGCCTGACGCGGCCTAGGGGCCTGATGAAAAAGTCTCGTGGGCCTGGTTGTGGTCGCCGCGGGGGTAGCTGCAAGGCGTTTTCTCGAACTCGATGCGGTGCCATCGTGGAGAGAAAAGAACGTAGCAGATGCGCCCGCGCCGGCCACAACCCCTTGGGGCGCAAGGAGGATCGTTTTCGGCGCCTGACGCGGCCTCGAGGTCTGCGCTCAAGTCCCTGATTTCACGGGGCTTGGCCCGAGTCGCCGATTTTCTGCAGAAAGTCGCTTGACAGACCCCAGGGTCGCTCCTATAGTCCGCCTTCGCTCCTGACGGTTTCGCCGGAAGCACCGCCCAGCGGGGTCTGACCCCCACGGGACATGCGGTCGGCGGGCGCCCCAAGCGGGACGAGCGGAAGACATCCAGGGTTGACAGCACTCCGGTGCCGGCCTAAGATGGCTCTTCGCTCCGAAAAGGCAGCGTCCGGTTCTTTGAAAACTGAATAGAGGAAATGTCAACGTCTTTTCCTTGAGGCACCCGTACGGGTGTCCGAGGTACTCAAGAAAACGTTGCGTCCGGATCTCTTGCGTCGTGCTTCGGCACGCACGGGAGAGGTGTGGGCGCTGCAGGATTTAACTGGAGAGTTTGATCCTGGCTCAGAATGAACGCTGGCGGCGTGCCTTAAACATGCAAGTCGAGCGCGAAAGTGACCTTCGGGTCGCGAGTAGAGCGGCGAACGGGTGAGTAACAGGTGGGTTATCTGCCCTAGAGTGGGGGACAACTCGGGGAAACTCGAGCTAATACCGCATACGTCCTTGGAGCTGCGGCTCCTTGGGGAAAGGCGGCGTACTTGTACGCTGTCGCTCTTGGATGAGCCCGCCCCCGATTAGCTAGTTGGTGGGGTAATGGCCTACCAAGGCTTCGATCGGTAGCCGGCCTGAGAGGGTGATCGGCCACACTGGAACTGAGACACGGTCCAGACTTCTACGGAAGGCAGCAGTTGGGAATATTGCGCAATGGGGGAAACCCTGACGCAGCAACGCCGCGTGAAGGATGAAGGCCTTCGGGTCGTAAACTTCTGTCAGATGGGAAGAAGGTCTGTCGGTTAAGAGCTAGCAGGCTTGACGGTACCATCAGAGGAAGCCCCGGCTAACTCCGTGCCAGCAGCCGCGGTAATACGGAGG
>CBDCWR010000006.1:1420000-2042114 GCA_965223385.1 Candidatus Multivoraceae bacterium
TCACTGGCAAGGCGAAGCGTCGTGCATAGCCGAAGCGAAAGCGAGTCTGAATAGGGCGACAAAGTCAGTGGTAGTAGACGCGAAACGAAGTGATCTACGCATGGCCAGGGTGAAGCTGAGGTAACACTCCGTGGAGGCCCGAACCAATGTTGGTTGAAAACGACTTGGATGAGCTGTGTGTAGGGGTGAAAGGCCAATCAAACTTCGTTATAGCTCGTTCTCCTCGAAATAGCTTTAGGGCTAGCCTCGTGGATGCATCGCGGAGGTAGAGCACTGGATGGACTAGGGGGCCCACAAGCTTACTGAATCCAACCAAACTCCGAATGCCGCAGATGTGGACCACGGGAGTCAGACTGCGGGGGATAAGCTCCGTAGTCGAGAGGGAAACAACCCAGACCGCCAGCTAAGGTCCCCAAATACCAACTAAGTGGGAAAGGATGTGGGGACGCCCAGACAGCCAGGAGGTTGGCTTAGAAGCAGCCACCCTTTAAAGAAAGCGTAACAGCTCACTGGTCAAGTGGCCCTGTGCCGATAATTCAACGGGGCTCAAGTTGGTTACCGAAGCTGCGGACCGCGAACTCTTCGAGTTCGTTGGTGGTAGAGGAGCATTCTGAGGGCAGTGAAGTCGAACTGAAAGGATCGATGGAGCGTTCAGAAGAGACCCTGCCGGCACAAGTAGCGATAAAGCAGGTGAGAACCCTGCTCGCCGTAAGTCTAAGGTTTCCTGAGGAAGGCCAATCCGCTCAGGGTTAGTCGGCCCCTAAGGCGAGGCTGAAAAGCGTAGTCGATGGGAAACAGGTGAATATTCCTGTACCACTGCAATCTCGTTTGTACGATGGGGTGACGCAGGAGGATAGGTGGGCCTACGATTGGATGTAGGTTGAAGCGTGTAGGCGGGAGAGATAGGAAAATCCGTCACTCCTCAACGCCGAGACGTGATCTCGAGAGCTTCGGCTCACAAAGCTGCTGATTCCATGCTGCCAAGAAAAACCTCTAAGGAGAGATTGTGGTGACCGTACCGCAAACGGACACACGTAGACGGGGAGAGAATCCCAAGGCGCTTGAGTGATCCCTTGTGAAGGAACTCGGCAAAATCACACCGTAACTTCGGGAGAAGGTGTGCCGTCGGGGGTGTAGGAGCTTGCCTCCGAAGCGCCTGGCGGTCGCAGTGAAAAGGCCCAGGCGACTGTTTACTAAAAACACAGGACTCTGCAAAGTCGAACACGACGTATAGGGTCTGACGCCTGCCCGGTGCCGGAAGGTTAAGAGGACTTGTTAGCTCTTCGGAGCGAAGCTCGGAATCGAAGCCCCGGTAAACGGCGGCCGTAACTATAACGGTCCTAAGGTAGCGAAATTCCTTGTCGGGTAAGTTCCGACCTGCACGAATGGCGTAACGATCTGGGCACTGTCTCCACAAGGAGCTCAGCGAATCTGTAGTACCGGTGAAGATGCCGGTTACCCGCATGAAGACGGAAAGACCCTATGAACCTTTACTGCACCCTGGCACTGATCTCTGATGCGGTATGTGTAGGATAGGTGGGAGGCTTTGAAACCGGGCCGCTAGACTCGGTGGAGCCACTGGTGAAATACCACCCTTAGCGTATTGGAGATCTAACCCTGGCCCGTGATCCGGGTCGGGAACACTGTCAGGCGGGTAGTTTGACTGGGGCGGTCGCCTCCCAAAAAGTAACGGAGGCGCTCGAAGGTTCCCTCAGGCTGATTGGAAACCAGCCGAAGAGCGCAAAGGCAAAAGGGAGCTTGACTGCGAGACCTACAAGTCGAGCAGGTACGAAAGTAGGACTTAGTGATCCGGTGGTACCGTATGGAAGGGCCATCGCTCAACGGATAAAAGGTACTCTGGGGATAACAGGCTTATCGCCGCCAAGAGTTCACATCGACGCGGCGGTTTGGCACCTCGATGTCGGCTCATCACATCCTGGGGCTGAAGCAGGTCCCAAGGGTTCGGCTGTTCGCCGATTAAAGTGGTACGTGAGCTGGGTTTAGAACGTCGCGAGACAGTTCGGTCCCTATCTCATGTGGGCGCAGGATACTTGAGAGGATCTGTCCTTAGTACGAGAGGACCGGGACGGACGAACCTCTAGTGCACCAGTTGTCGCGCCAGCGGCACAGCTGGGTAGCTACGTTCGGAAGGGATAACCGCTGAAAGCATCTAAGCGGGAAGCCAACCTCGAGATAAGGTATCCCTGAAGACTCCTGGTAGACCACCAGGTTGATAGGCGGGATGTGTAAGCGCTGTGAAGCGTTGAGCTGACCCGTACTAATTAGTCGTTTGGCTTGACCAAATTCTCAACCTGGGCTTCGACCTCATAGTCGCGGTTCAGGCGAGATTCAGACCATCAGGCATTCGTTTCTGAAACAGACGAGTCCGGTTTTTCCCGGATCCAGTTCAGTGGAGTCGCGCTCTTCGCGCCAAGGACCCTGGGTCCCAGCGAAGAGGGCGGCACTGATTTCGAGCGTGCCTCCTCTCCGGAGGAGGGCGCAAGAGACAGTTTTTCCGGTGGTCCTAGCGAGGAGGTCACACCCGTTCCCATTCCGAACACGGCAGTTAAGCTCCTCAGCGCCGATGGTACTGCATGGGCAACCGTGTGGGAGAGTAGGTCGCCGCCGGGAATAATCTCAGAACAGCCTCGAGGCTTTGCCTCGAGGCTGTTTTGGTTTGGCCTGGATCTGGTGGGCCCTGGCAAGTTCAGGAGAAGGCGGCCTGACGGTGGTGCGCTGAGACGCGTGCGTGCGGCGGCGTCGAGGCCTGCGGGGGCGTGTCGGGGGTGGGTCAGCGTGGCGTGCTGTGCCGCCGGTAAAAGGCCAGGGTCTTCTCGAGGAGGCGCGCAGACGAGTAGGACTCCTCGACGAAGATGCGCCCCCGTCGACCCAGCGTGTCGCAGTGCCCCGCGTCGTTCAGAGCCGCGCGGAGGCTCCCCGTGAGCTCGTCGACGGAGCGCGGGTCGACGAGCCATCCTGCAGGCGGGTCGCCGAGAGTCTCCGGTCCCGGCCCGCGGCTGGACGCGATGGCCGGACGCCCACTCGCCAGGGCCTCCGCGACGACGATGCCCTGGGTCTCCATGTAGGACGGGAAGGCGCAGACCTGTGCGGTTCGGAGCTCCTGGGCGACAACCTGTCGCGGCTGCGCGCCGCGGAAGTCGAAGCGGTGCCGGAGCTCCGGTAACACGTCCTCGAGAATCCTCGCGCGAAGGGACGCCTCGGGCTCAGGCACGTCGTCGCGGCCCAGAACGACGAGGTGCGCGTGCGGGCTCTCGGGCGCGAGAGAGGCGATCGCCTGACACAGCTCCACGATCCCCTTCTTGCGGGTGACCGTGCCGACGAAGACCACGCGGCCAGGGACGACCGCCTCCGGGTCCGGGCAGAAGAGGTCGATGTCGACCGGGTTCGGCAGGATCTCGACCTCCCGACGCCCGAGCCGCATCAGCCGCACCGTTTCGTCGGCCGCGAAGCGGCTCACTGCGCACAGGCCACTCGCGCCGCGGATGCCCCACTGTTCGAGCAGGAGCCGGCTCCGGCGGCGTCGCTGGTCGAGGTGCTCGCACCAGAAGTGGTGGCTGCCGTTCATGCGGACGACCGAGCCGGGACCACCCGGAAGAAGGTGGGCTTCGGTCTCCGGTGCCTCGATCACGTCGAGCGCACCTTCCGAGAGCAGCCCCCGGAGCCGGCGGCGGGTGCGCAAGGTCGTGCCCGCCACGCTCGCTCTGCGCAGTCGGACGCCGCGGACGGGGCCGTCTTCGAACTCGCCGTCGTCGTCCGAGAGGCTGAAGACCTTGGCCCCGTGCCCCGCGTCGCAGAGTGCGTGCGCGAGCGTCTGCACGGCCGAGCCGATGCCTCCATGGTGGGGGTCGATGCTGGGATACTCGGCGCAGAGGAAACCGACGTTCACTGCGCCGTCGCCCCGGGACCGGCTCTGCGACCGCGCGATCCGCTCACGCGCGATCGAGCCACTCGACGAGCGGCAGGAAGTCGCACGGCTCTCCGGCCGGCGTCGGGTCGGAGCGCGCCGGAATCCGGACGAGCGCGGTGCCGAGGCCGTAGGCGCCGACGTCGTGGGAGCCCGCCGGCGGCTGTGGGTGCAGCAGGGCGTCTCCGCCCTCGAACGCGACCCGAGCGGGTAGGTAGAGATCCCGACCCTTGGCGCGAGGCAGTGGGCCGGCGAGGGTTCCCCGTAGAGCTCCGTGCCAGAAGCGGTCGTCGAATCCCATCATGCGCCGGAGTGCCGGCCGCACCAGGAGCCAGAACGTGACCATGGCCGACGCGGGGTTCCCTGGTAGGGCGAAGATCCAGCCCCGCTCGTGCCGCGCCGCGACCATTGGCTTTCCGGGCTGGATCGCGATCTTGTCGAAGAGGATCTCGCAGCCGAGCTCGCCCAGGGCTCCCTCGACCAGATCGAACTCGCCCATCGAAACGCCGCCGCTCATGAGCAGGACGTCTGCAGCCATGCCTTCGCGCACGGCGCTCTCGAGCGCTTGCCGCTGGTCCGGGACGATGCCGAGCGAGCGGGCCCCGATTCCGAGCTGGCTGCACGCTGCGAGAAAGAAGTCGGAGTGGGAGTCGCGGAGCTGGCCGGGGCCTGGCGTCTCCTCGGGAGCCACCACCTCGTCACCGCCCGTCAAGAACGTCACCGAGGGCCGGGCGAACACGTCGATCTCGGCATGGCCGTGCGTGGCGAGCAGGCCGAGGGTCGAAGGCTGGAGCACGCTTCCGCGGCGAAGGATGACGTCGCCGGTTGCGGTCACCTCGGCGCGGCGACGGATGTGCTGCCCCGTTGCTCCGCACTCGCGGATCTCGACGGTCTCACTGCCGCCGTCGGTGCACTCGATGGGGATCACGCGCTCGGCGCCGCGGGGGCTGGGCGCGCCCGTCATGATGCGCAGGGCCGTCCCCGGCTCGAGCGTGGCGCCGGGTGCGTCGCCTGCGGCCAGGATCCCGCGGACGGGGAATCGGCTCCCGGGTGAAGGCTCGTCTGCGACGACGTAGCCGTCCATGGCCGACACGTCCTGCGCCGGGACGTCGAGCGTCGCTGCGACGTCCCGTGCCAGAACGCGGCCTGCCGCCGCGCTCCGAGAGACGGTCTCCGTGGTGGGCTCCCCGAGTTGCCCTTCGATGCGCAGCCAGGCTTCTTCCGCCGAGATCATGCTGCGCATGTTAGCCGCCCGATCCTCGCCTTGCCCCCTTTATGGTCGTCCGACAGTCAGGTAGGGTGTCGCGTCGAGTTGAGCCCATGAACGCTGGAAGCAGACATCAGTATCGCGGCAGCCTGGCGGAGCGGACGCTCCCCGAGGTGCTGCGCACGATCGACTACTACCGTGTCCCCGGGGTCGTCGAGGCGACCCGCCACGGGGAGCGCAAGCGTCTCTACGTGAAGGACCGGAACATCGTCTCGACCTCCTCGACCGACATCCAGGATTCGCTCGGCTGCTACATGCTCAACACGGGCATGATCGATGTCGACACGTTTCGCGCCACCATGCGGGAGCGTCGAGCCTCGGACCGGCGCTACGGCGTCCTCCTCCTGGATCAGGGGCACGTGGCCCCGGCCGACCTCTACCGCGCCATCCGTCTGCAGATGGCCGAGATCCTCTGGAGCCTCTTCACTTGGACGGAAGGTGAGATCACCTTCACGGTGGGAGACTTCGCGGAACCGACCGGGATGTCGATTCAGATCCCGCTCCGCTTGGCGATCAAGGAAGGCGCACGTCGCTGCGCCCAGATCGAGACGCTGGCGGCCTTCGTCGGAGGGGAGACCGCCGTGTTGCACCCGAACTTCGATCAGGAACAGCTGATCGAAGTGAGTGTGACCTCCGAGGAGCAGGAGATCCTCGAGCTCATCGACGGAGAGCGCTCGGTGGGCGAGGTGATCGCGGCCGCCAGCGTGCCGCGCGACCTCACCATCCAGCTCATCTACGGCTTCTTCGTCCTAAAATTCATCCGCCGCCCCGGGAGCGACGACTCCTCGGGTGTGATTCGGCTGCGCCTCGACCTCGACGAGGAGAGCTGAGGCGGAGACTGCGAGGAAACGATGCCGCTGTACGAATACGAGTGTCTGGACTGCGGAGAGAGGATGGAGATCCTCCAGCGGTCCGGAGAACGCCCGAAGAAGAAGTGCCCCGATTGCGGCGGCCGTCTCCAGAAGGTGGTCTCCGCTCCCGCGTTTCAGTTCAAGGGCTCGGGCTGGTACGTCACCGACTACGCCGACAAGAAGTCGGGCGGAAAGGGGAAGAGCAAGAACAGCGAATCCTCGAGCTCCGACTCGGGAAGCTCGAGCGAGACCTCGTCCGACTCTGCGAGCAAGAGCTCGAAGGACTCCAAGAAGAAGCAGAGCGACTGACCCGGATGCGGGCGGCCTGATCGGTGAACCTCTTCCTGGTCCCCCCGCTGCTGGCAGTCCTCGCCGTCGTCGCGCTGGGCCTGCACCACACGGCGCGTCTGCTTGGTGTGCGCCTCGGCGGCGTCACCCCGTGGGTCTGGGCCTCCATCGTGATCTTCCTCTCGCCGTGGCTTCTGGGGGAGCGGCTGCTCGCGCCGACCAACCTCCTGTTGGGCGGGATGTTGCCGGGCATCGACGATCCTGTGGCCGCCCCGCACGAGCTCCTGAACGACGCGTTCCTCCAGTTCCTTCCGTGGGAGCTGGAGATCCGGAGGCAGTGGAGCGCCGGCGAGCCCGCGTTCTGGTCTCCCTCGCTCGAGGGTGGCTCTTCGCTCTGGCAGAACCCGCAGTCGGGCGTTCTCTCCCCGTTCTCGCTCGTGGCGCGGGCGTTCCCGCTACGGGCGCATCTGCTCGTCGCGCTCGCCCTCAAGATGGTCGTCGGGGCGCTGGGCGTGGCTGCACTGGCGCGTCGGCTGGGCTCGAGCGAGGTTGCCGCGGGGGTCGCGGGCCTCGCTTTTGCGTTCTCGGGCCCGATGCTCGCGTGGGCCCTCTTTCCGCACACCTCGGTCGTCGCCTGCATTCCCTGGTTGGGCCTCGCGTCCGTGGCGGTGGCGCGAGGCGGGGGAGCCGTGCAGGTGGCGGTTTGCGCTCTCACGTTCACCGCCGTGCTGGTTTCGGGTCACCCGGAGGTTGCACTCGCAGGTGGTCTCGTGGCTGCGCTCCTCGCCCTCGGGCTGCGGCGTCGGCGGGAGCGGATCGTGGCCACTTTCGGCCGCCTGGCTGCGTCGGCGCTGCTGGGTGCGGCCCTCGCTGGCCCGGTCCTCCTGCCGTTCCTGCTCGCCCTGCCGGACAGTCAGCGCTTTGCCGAGATGACCCCGAGTGCCGGCGAGTGGCTGCAGGCGCACGCGGCGAGCGGGCGCGGGGACGTGGTGCGCTCTCTCGCCAGCCCCTACGCGTACGGCAGGCCCTTCACCGACACCTACGAGGGTGGCGCCAACTGGGCCGAGAGCCTCTCCGGAGCACCAGGTGCTCTGGTCGTTTTCGCAGCGGCGCTCGCCCTTCTGCTCCCTGGACGTGCGCTGGCGACGGTGCGCCGAGGTGCGTGGCCGGCGCTGCTGCTCGCCGCAGGGTTCTGGGGCGCCGCCGCGGGCTGGGGACCGTGGGTGCAGTTCCTCCGCGCCCTGCCTGTCGTCGACGTGATGGAGTACCGCCGTGCCCTGCTGCCCGCCGGCGTGGTTCTGGCCGCGCTCGCCGGGCCCGGCCTCACGCGCCTCCTCCGCGGTCGGAGCTGGCGCGCCGCCATCGTCGGCGTGCTGGTGCTGGCAGCGGGGCTCGCCAGTGCCCGTTGGGGTGCCGCCGACGCCTCTCATGTGGCTTGTGCTCTCCTCGTTGCCGCGGCGCTCGTCGGAGCCCGTCGCCGCGCCACCGTCCTTCTCGTCGTGGCGCTGGTCCTCGCGCAGTGGCCGTGGGCGTGGCGCATGTTGCCGCGCGCCGAAGCGCGCAGCTTCTTTCCCACGCCGCCGGCCGCGGAGCGGATCGCCAGCGAGCTGGCGGCCTCGGGGCCCTGGCGCGCCGTGGGTGGTGCCTACGAGGTGTACCCCTCACTCTTCTCGGTCTGGGGGATCGAAGACGCTCGCACGCACAACCCGATGGCCCCCCGGTCCTACTCCGATCTTCTGGGAGAGGCGTTCGGCTATCGACCCGAGACCGCATCCGGCAACTACTTCAGCGAGCTCGGCAACCTCTCGCACCCGCTCCTCGACTACCTCGGCGTCCGCGCGGTCGTGCTGCCGGCGCAGCTGGACGTGCCGGCCGATCTGGAGGAGATCGGGTCGTACTCGCACCGCCGGGTCCTGTTCAATGCCGAGGCCCTGCCGCGCTGGTTCGTTCCCCGTCGGATCGAGGTCCGCGAGGGGCCAGTTCCCCCCACCGAGGTCGCCGCCCTCGACACCCCGCGCCACGTGCTGGTCGAAGGCTGCGAGGTGGCGGGTGAGCCCGTCGATGTCGCGGACCCCAGGGTCGTGTCTCTGGCGCCCGCCCGAGTGCGGCTGCGGCTGACCGGCACCGAAGGGCCGTTGCTGGCGTCTTCGGTGCTGTGGTCGCCGGGGTGGCGTGCCTCGTCCGCGCAGGGGGAGCTCACGACCTGTCGCATCAACGCGGCTTTCCTCGGGGTCGGTCTGGCGGAGGGGGTGACCGAGGTCACGCTCTCGTTCCTGCCTCCCGGGCTGCGTCTCGGACTCCTCTCGAGTGCACTCGCGTCGGTTGGCCTGGCGCTGGTGCTGATGCGCAGGCGGTGGCCCGCCCATGCTGTCCTCTC
This sequence comes from Candidatus Multivoraceae bacterium, assembly GCA_965223385.1. Taxonomy (GTDB): domain Bacteria; phylum Acidobacteriota; class Thermoanaerobaculia; order Multivoradales; family Multivoraceae; genus JBCCLJ01. The sequence continues at coordinate 1,428,709 of CBDCWR010000006.1, forward strand.
GAGACCTAGTCGCTCGTGACGAGGTCCGCGTCTTCGAGCTGCTCGGCGGGCTCCGAGGCCGCGGCCTTCTTGCCGCTCTTGAGGCCTGCCTTCTTGGCGTAGTAGCGGAAGGAGCGGAAGCTCATCGAAAGGAGCTCCGCCGCCTGCGTCTGCACGCCGCCGGTCCGCTCGAGCGCTTCGGCCATGAGCTGGGCTCGAACGCTGTCGAGGTACGCCTCGAGATCGAGGCCCTCGGCTGGGAGCGCGACCACCTCGCCACTCGTGGGCTGACGGTTGAGCACCTGCGGTAGATCGTCGGCCGTGACCGTCTCGCCGGTGCACAGCGCCAGCGTGCGCTCGACCACGTTCTCGAGCTCGCGCACGTTTCCGGGCCAGTCGTGGTTCTCCAGCAGGCGCATCGCCTCCACGGAGAGCGGCTTGGGTGCAATCCCCATCTGCTCGCTGTACTTCTCGACGAAGTGCTCGACCAGCAGCGGGATGTCCTCGCGCCGCTTGCGCAGCGGCGGCAGGTGGATCGGAATGACGTTGATGCGGTAGAAGAGATCTTCGCGGAAGCTGCCGCCTGCGATGCGCTCCTCGAGATCGCGGTTGGTCGCCGCGATGATGCGCGCGTCGACCTTCTCCTCGCGCGTGCCGCCGACCTTGCGCACCACCCTCTCCTGCAGGGCCCGGAGCAGCTTGACCTGCATGGTCGGGCTCATCTCGCCGATCTCGTCGAGGAACAGGGTGCCCCCGCTCGCCTCCTGGAAGAGACCGTTCTTCTCCTTCACCGCTCCGGTGAAGGCACCCCGCTCGTGACCAAAAAGCTCCGACTCGAGCAGGTTCTCCGGCAGGGCACCACAGTTGATCGACATGAAGCGCTTCTCGGAGCGCCCGCTGTTGTAGTGGATCGCCCGGGCGATGAGCTCCTTGCCGGTGCCGCTCTCTCCCTGCACGAGCACGGTCGACGGAGTCTTGGCGACCCGCTCGATGAGCGCGAACACGGCCTGCATCTTGTGGCTGCGGCCGATGATGTTCGAGAAGGTGTAGCGGCCTTCCAGCTCGCGGCGCAGGTAGACGTTCTCGTCGAAGAGCTCGGTCTTCTCGAGCGCTTTCTGCACGAGCAGCTTCAGCTCTTCGACGTCGAAGGGCTTCGACACGTAGTCGTACGCCCCGAGCTTCATGGCCTCGATGGCGGACTCGGTCGATGTGTAGGCGGTCATCATGATGACCGCGGTGCGCTCGTCGTGCTGCTGCTTCAGCTCGCGCAGCAGGTCGAGGCCGCTGCCGTCGGGCATGGTGATGTCGCAGAGCACCAGGTCGAAGCTGTCCGCCGCGAGTCGCTCGCGGGCCGCCTCGACGCAGTTTGCCGTGGACACGGAGTACCCCTGCTCCTTGAAGAGCAGCTCGAGGAACTCCAAGAGGCTCGTCTCGTCATCGATGATGAGAAGTCGTTTGTTCACGTCAATGGGCCTCCACGAGCTCCTGCTCTACCAGCACGCCTTCGGCAGGTAGCTCGATCTCGATGGTCGTGCCCGCGCCAGGCTCACTCTCGACGCGGATACGACCGTGATGTTCTTCGACGATGCGGTAGACGATGGCCATGCCGATGCCTGTGCCGCCGTCGAAGAACGATTGGAAAGGATGAAAGAGATTGGCGCGCTCGTCCTCGGACATGCCGCGTCCCGTGTCGGTGTAGGAGATGCGGTAGACGTCGTCGTCGAGCTCACCTTGGACCGTGATGCGACCGCCTTCCGGCATGGCGCGCAGCGAGTTGCGTGTGAGGTTCCAGAAGACCTGACTCATCTGGTCGGGGTCACCGATGAGCGAGATCGAAGGGGGATCGAGCTCCACCAGGATGTCGTGCGCGGGGGACACCTCTTCGCTGTTGCGCAACAGCTGCACGTTCTGCTGGAGCAGCTTGGCCACGTTGTAGCGCTGCTCCTGCTTCGCCTTCGGCCGGGCGTACTGCAGGAAGTCCTTGATGATGCGGTCGAGGCGCCGGCTCTCGGCCAGCGTGATCTCCAGCAGCTTGTGCTGGGAGCTGTCCTGCGGCACGGTGCTCGAGAGCATCTGCACCGAGCCCGAGATCGCGGCCAGCGGGTTGCCGATCTCGTGCGCGAGCCCTGCCGCGAGCTCCCCGACGGCAGCCATCCGATCTTTGATGCGCACCTCTTCCTGGAGCTTCCGCCACTCGGTGAGGTCCTGGAAGATCACGGTGAAACCGCGGGCCTGGCCTTCCACGTCGAGCAGCTCGCCCACGGAGAAACCGACCCAGGCGCGCGCGCCCTTGAGCTCGAGCTCCACCTCGTCGCGGATCCGACCGACACCCTCGGTGCTCGCCTCGCGGAGGTGCAGCCACTTCTCCGGGCTGAACAGGCCGAGGCTCGACACGTGGCTGCCCAGTACCCGCTCGGAGTCGACGTCGAGGATGGTGCGGCCGACGCGGTTGATCGACGTGACGTTGCCGTCGATGTCGGTGGTCACCAGACCGCTGGTCATCGACTCGATGACGTCGCGGTGGAAGACCTCGAGGTCGGCGAGGTCTTCACTCTTCTCCTCGAGCTCCTGCTCGACGCGCGCGACGTCGCGGGCGAGGTAGGAGGTGAGGAGCGCAACGGCGTAGAAGCCGAACAGATGAATCGCGAGCGAGTACGAGAGGCGCGCGATCGTCACCGGGTCGTCGCCACTCGGGCTGCTGAGCCAGCCGAAGTACAGGGAGACGATGAGGCTGGCGTAGAAGACCCAGGCGAGCTCGGCAACCGTGACGCCGGCGCGCCGACGGAGCAGGGCCGCGGCGACGCTGATGACGATCAGGTACAACATCGAGAACGGGCTCGTGGTGCCACCAAACTGGTACACCAGGCCCGTCACGAGCAGGAGGTCGCCGATGAACTGGATGTACGCCTGCAGCGTGAGCTGCTGCGGAGCCAGGGACAGCAGCCCGATGTAGATCAGGCTCGCGAGGTACGCAAAGCCCGCCAGCGACAGCAGGAAGTCGAACTGGACCGTCTCCGAGCTCGTGCTGAGCTGCAGCAGGTACGCCGGGAGCAGGACCGACGTGATGACGACCAGACGCAGGCCGATCAGCCATTTGAGCTGGTCGGCGAGTCTCTGGTTCTGAGTCTTGGCCCCCGCCGTGCGCGGGGAAGAGGGTGCCAAAACGAGCTCCCGGGTTGTAGAGATCGGTGCGCTCGGGGAAGCGCCGCCTCGAGGGCTAGTTGATCTGCTGGAGGATGGAGTACATCGGCAGGTACATGGCGACGACGATGACGCCGATGATGCCGCCGAGGATGGTGATCATGATCGGCTCGAGGAGCTTCGTGAGACCGTCGACGGCGGTGTCGACCTCGTCTTCGTAGAAGTCCGCGATCTTGGAGAGCATCTGATCGAGGGCGCCGGTCTGTTCACCGACGTTGATCATCTGACAGACCATCGGCGGGAAGACCTTGGTCTCTGCGAGCGGCTCGCTGATCGTCTTGCCCTCTTCGACCGCCTTGCGGACCGCCATGACGGCGTCTTCGACGATGGCGTTGCCGGCCGTCTTGGCCGTGATCTCGAGGCCCTCGAGGATCGGCACACCGGACGACGTCAGCGTGGAGAGGGTGCGGCAGAAGCGGGAGACGGCCACCTTGAGCAGGAGGCCGCCGATGATCGGGATGCGAAGCATCGCGCCGTCGATCACACGCCGTCCTCGGTAGGTCTGGTGGTACCGCCGTAGGACGTAGCCGAGCAGGATGAGACCCGGGATGATCAGGCCGATGTAGCGGCCGATGAAGTTCGACGCGCCCACGACCATCCGGGTGAGGTAGGGCAGCTCGCCGCCCAGGCCCGCAAAAAGCTGGGCGAAGACCGGGATGACCTTCCACAGGATGATGAAGACGACGCCGGCGGCGATCAGGATGATCGACACCGGATACATCAGTGCCGAGCGGATCTGCGACTTCAGCTTCACCGCCTTCTCGATGTAGGTCGAGAGGCGCTGCAGGATGACGTCGAGGATACCGCCGGCCTCACCGGCGGCGATCATGTTGACGTAGAGGTTGTCGAAGGCCTTCGGGTGGCGGCTCATGGCGTCGGCCAGAGACGAGCCGGACTCGACGTCTGCGCGCACCTGGTTGATCGACTCGCGGAAGTTCCGGTTCTCCTCCTGCTCGCCGAGGATCTCGAGACACTGCACGAGAGGCAGACCGGCATCGAGCATGACGGAGAACTGGCGCGTGAAGATCGCCAGCCGCTTCGAGTCGACCTTGCCTGCGGGTAGGCGCGGCAGGAGCGGAATCCGTCGCTCACGCTCGCGGATGTTGGTGACCTGGATCTGCTGCTTGCGAAGATCGGCCACCGCGGCGTCGCGGCTGGCTGCGACGAGCACGCCCTGCTGGTTCTGGCCTGCCCGGTCTTTTCCCTTCCAAGTGAAGCTCGGCATGGCTTACCTCCGCCCTTCGGCATTGGGTGCGGCGAGGCCGACTGCCGTCGGCCCGCGATTGATGATCTCCTGCAGCTCGTCCGGCATGCCGGAGCGCGCGAGGGCGGTCTGCAGCGTGATCATGCGGCGGAAGTAGAGCGTGGCAAGAGACTGGTTGAAGGTCATCATGCCGTGCTTCGCCTGGCCGGACTGCATCATGCCGTAGATCTGGTGAATCTTGTCTTCGCGGATCAGATTGCGGATGGCCGAGTTGGGCACCAGGATCTCCATGGAGAGCGCGCGGCCTTTGCCGTTGGCCCGCGGCAGGAGCGTCTGACACATGATCCCCTCGAGCACGAACGACAGCTGCGTGCGGATCTGGGACTGCTGGTGCGCCGGGAAGACGTCGATGATGCGGTTGATCGTCTGTGCGGCCGAGTTCGTGTGGAGCGTGGCGAAGGTGAGATGGCCCGTCTCCGCGATGCGCAGCGCGGCTTCGACGGTCTCGTGGTCGCGCATCTCACCGATGAGCACCGTGTCGGGATCCTGGCGGAGCACCGAGCGGAGGGCGTTCTTGAAGCCGTGGGTGTCGGCGATGAGCTCGCGCTGGTTGATGATGCAGCTGCGGTGCTCGTGGAGGTACTCGACCGGGTCTTCGATCGTGACGATGTGCTCGTGCCGCTCGCGGTTGATCTTGTCGATCATGGCGGCGAGGGTCGTCGACTTGCCGGAGCCGGTCGGTCCGGTCACGAGAACCAGACCGCGCGGCTTTTCGGAGATCTTCTCGACGATCGGCGGCAGGCCCAGCTCGCGGAACGACAAAATTTTGTAGGGGATCTGCCGGAAAACGGCAGCAATCGCCCCACGCTGGTGGAAGACGTTGGCGCGAAAGCGCGCCATGCCCCGAATTCCGAAGGAGAAATCGATCTCCAGATCCTCCTCCAGCCGGTGCTTCTGATTGTCGGTGAGGATGGAGTAGGCGATCTGCTTCGTCTCGGTCGGCGAGAGCGGAGGCAGATTCATGGGGCGCAAGACGCCGTCGACGCGAACCTGGGGTGCAGAGCCCGTCGTGATGTGCAGATCGGAGCCGCCCTGTTCGACTGTGTTCTTGAGTAGGGCGTTGAGGCTCGGGGGCATCGCGCAACTCCTTCCTGAGGGCCGCTAGAGCAAGGCCATCAGTCTATCGCAATTCATCGATCTCGAAGGGAGCGTGCCACCAGCTGCGCCCGCGAACGAGCACAGAAATCCCGGGGCCCGGGACCCTTCCCCGGCCATGTGAGCAAACTCTGTGCCGATTTTTTTGTAGGACGGGCTCGGAGCGCCTCAGGACGGCGCGTCCGCGGCGCCACTTTCTTCGCCGAGGTCGCCACCCAGGGCGCCGATCTCACCGGCCAGGATGAAGAGCTCCTGGATCCGCTCGGACGAGTCTTCGCCGGCAGGGTACCGGTAGTGGATCGAGACCAGCCGGTTCTCGCCGGGGTGTACGAGGAAGATCTTCGAGTGCTCGAGCAGGGCGTCACCTTCCTTGTAGCGCCCGCGCACGTAGTACGCCTCGCCAGCCGCCGCGACCACGATCTTTCGGCCTCCGAAGTACTCGCTCTCCGGGAGAGCGGCGTACACGTCGGTCTGCTCGGTCACGATCTTCACGAGATCGATGCCGAAGTCGCTGGGGTCCTCGAGCTCGATCCACATCCTGCCGCCGGCCTCTTCGTCGCCGTTCTCGAGCTCGAGCTCGGAGCCGCTCTTGTGGCTCACCTTGAATCCCTTGGGGATCGCCGTGAACGTCAGCCCGACATCCACCAGGTCGATCGTCTTCTTCGGTTCGGGTGGTGGCTCCTCCGGCGCCGAGGCGCAGGCGAAAGTCAGGGCGGCCAGCGCGAGAGCGGTGAAGGCGGAACGGGTCGCGGACGGGGACTGGAGTCGTGGAATTCTCAAGAGGCGCTCCTTCGTTCTGGGCAACACATCCGCGCGAGCCGTGGGCGGCTCGATGCGTCCGAAGCGTGGGAGCGCTGAGGATACACTCGACCCTCCGAACCCCCGTGTCGAGCGAGCGTTCCGGGCCCTCCGGCGCTCCCGAAGACGGCATGAAGCCGAGGAACAGGGCTGTGGACCAGAACTACATCGCGACCGTCACCAACCTCATCGATCCCGCGACCCAGGACCTGTACGACGTCTCGGTCGAGGAGGCCTGCCAGAAGCTCCTGCACGGCGGCGCCGACGCGGCCCGCGCGTTGCACGGCTCCTTTGCTCTCGTCGTGCGCGACGGGCCGAAGGTGGTGCTCGCCCGCAGCCTCGACCGCCCGCTGCGCTACTTCCTCGCGAAGGAGGAGCAGGGTCCCATGCTCGTGGTTGCGGAGCGCATCGACGAGATCAAGGCGCACCTCGAGGAGCTGGGATACGGGGACCAGTTCCACCCCAGCTACACCCGCATGATCCCGGCGCACTACGTGACCCAGCTGCAGCTGATCGGCTGCCCGGATCCGAACCCGGTGTACGAGCGCTTCTTCGATCCGCCCCGGGAGGTCCTGCCTCCGGATCCCGCGGTGATCGGCAAGGCCTACGTCGAGGCTCTGCACCACGAGGTGCACGCCTACCTCGACCGCGTTCCCGCCGGCGAGCCGATCGGCGTCTGCTTCTCCGGCGGGATCGACTCGGGCGCGGTGCTGGTGTCGCTGGAGCGGGCGCTGCGCGAGCGTGGTGAGGCGCCAACCCGCCTCAAGGCCTTCACCCTGAACGCGGGCGGCGGTAGCGACGTGCGTCAGGCGCGCGAGTTCCTGCGGGCGATGCAGCTCGAGATGCTGGGCGAGGAGATCGAGGTCGCCCCCGCGACGCTGAGCCCACGGGCTGCGATTGCCGTGATCGAGGACTACAAGCCCCGCGACGTCGAGTGCGCGACGGTCGGGCTCGCGCTGCTCGAGAAGGTCCGGGAGCGGTATCCGGACTGGCGCTACCTCGCGGACGGCGACGGCGGCGACGAGAACCTCAAGGACTATCCGATCGAAGAGAACTCCGAGCTCACGATCCGCAGCGTCGTGAACAACCTGATGCTCTATCAGGAGGGTTGGGGCGTCCACTCGATCAAGCACTCGCTCACCTACAGCGGCGGTCTGAGCCGCGGCTACGTGCGCACCTATGCGCCGGCAAGGCGCCTCGGGTTCACCGGCTTCAGCCCCTTCACGCGCCCCGACGTGGTGCGCGTCGCGGAGGCGATCCCCTTCGCGGAGCTGACCGGCGGCTCCCACGAGAAGCTCTACGCGCTCAAGGGCGAGGTCGTCGGTGCGGGCATGAAGTCCGTGCTGGGAGTCGACATGCCGACCTACCCGAAGCGGCGCTTCCAGGAAGGGGCGGCCAGCGACGATGTCTTCGGACGCGTCTTCGAGGTCGATCCGGAGACCTATCGTCAGTACTTCCAGAGCCTGCATGCCGTCGCGGCGGGCGGCTGACCGGGAGGTCCGGGAGCAGCGGCAGGGGAGCCCCGCCCTCGCGGGGGCGCACCGTGGCCAGATCCGCACCGACCGGCCGCTCGGGGTGGAGGTCGAGTCGGAGCGCGGCCCGGGAGGGCGCGTCGAGACGGTGGCGACCGTCTTTCTCGCGGGAGCCGAGTGCCCTTTCGCCTGCGTCTTCTGTGACCTCTGGCGCTTCACGACCGAGGAGCCGACCCCCGAAGGCGCCGTCCCGACACAGATCCGCGCAGCTCTCGCGGAGCTGCCAGAGCCGGTCGACCGCGTCAAGCTCTACAACGCGTCGAACTTCTTCGACGCCCGCGCCGTGCCGCGGGGCGACGACGAGGAGATCCTGCGTCTGCTGGAAGAGGTTCCCGCCGTCACGGTCGAGTGCCATCCGCGTCTGATCGGCGGGCGCTGTCTCTCGTTCGCTGAGCGCGCCCCTTTCGAGCTCGAGGTGGCGATTGGTGTCGAGACCACACATCCGGCAGCTCACCCACGGCTCAACAAGGGGTGCTCCCTGGAGGAGACCTGGCAGGCGACGGCGCGCCTCGCGGAGGCTGGCTTGCCGTGGCGGGCCTTCCTCCTCGTCGGTGTGCCGTTCGTGCCCCTCGCGGATCAGGTCGAGTGGGTCTTGCAAAGCGCCCGGGAAGCGGTGGCGCACGGCGCGCGCGTGGTGTCACTCATTCCCGTGCGCAGCGGGAACGGCAGCCTCGAGAGACTCGCGGCCGAGGGGCTCTTCGAGCCGCCGTCGACGGCGCTTCTCGAGGAGGCCTGCGACGCCGTCGTCGGCGCGGGGCTGGACGCGGCGGTGCAGCTCGACCTGTGGGACATCGAGAGCCACCTCGAGTGTGCGTCGTGCAGCGTGGCGCGGCGTGCCCGCTGGAGCCGCATGAACCTCGGCGGTCGGCCGGAGCCAGCGATCTCCTGCCGCGAGTGTGGCTCGTGAGTGACGCGCGCCCGGTCCTGATCGTCGGCTCGGGGTTCGCCGGCACGATCCTCGCCCGCTGCCTGCAGGCCGCAGGTGTGCGCGTGCTCGTGGTGGAGAAGAGCCGGCACCCGCGCTTTGCGCTCGGAGAGTCGTCGACGCCGCTCGGCAACCTCGCGCTCGAGCGCCTGGCGGTGCGTTTTGGGCTCGAGGATCTCTACCATCAGGCGGCGTGGGGGCGCTGGACGCGGCATCTCGCGCGCCGAGGAGGGCTCAAGCGGGGGTTCACGTTCTTCGAAGCGGGGCCGTCCGGCGAGGGCCGCTCGCTCTACGTCGCCGCGTCGCCCGATGCGCGTACGGCCGACAGCCAGTGGCTGCGCTCGTCGGTCGACGAGGCGCTCGTGCAGCGTGCGCGGGCGGAGGGCGTTCAGGTGCTCGAGCGGAGCGTCGTCGAGGTGCTCGAGTGGCGTGGCGACCACTGGTGCGCCTCGCTGCGCGGGCCTGAAGGTGCTCGCGCCGCGGAGGCCCGGTTTGTCGTGGATGCCACGGGGGGTGGCCAGTTCGCACGAGCGCACTGGGGTGTCGCGTCGGCGAGCGGGGCGCTGTCGACCGACCTGCACTATGGCCACTTCCGTGGGCTCGTCGAGCCGACGACGAGTCCGGGTGCCCCCTACGACGCACCCTGGTCTGCCGTGCACCACCTGCTGGACGGCGGCTGGATGTACGAGCTGCGCTTCGCGGACGGCCTCGTGTCGGCGGGAGTCGTCCAGGAGCGGCCGGAGGCCGCCGATCCAGCGCCAGGCTCTGCCGAGGAGCGCTTCCATGCGGCTCTACGTGCTGCGCCGGAGCTTGCCGCACGCTTCGCGGCGGCCGAGGCCGTGCGGCCGATCGCCGCGCGGCGCGGCGTCGCCTACCGGAGCACGCGTGCCTTCGGCGAGGGCTGGGCCGCGCTGCCGCACGGCTACGCCTTCGTCGATCCGCTGTTCGCCACCGGCATCGCGTGGAGTCTCCTGGGTGTCGAGCGGCTCGCGGATCTCCTGCTCTGTGGGGAGAGCGCGGCAGCAGACGGGGCGGAGTACCAGCGCCTCCTCGAAGCGGAGGCGGACCTGGTGGGTCGGCTCGTGCGTCTGGCCTACCGGCACCTGTCCGACTTCGACACCTTCTGCGTGATCGCGCGGGCCTACTTCGTGGTTGCCTCTCTGCAGGAGACGCGGCAGCGGCTGCTCGCTCCCGCCTCGCCGTCCTGGGCATGGACCGGCTTTCTCGGAGCGGACGATCCGGTGGTCGGCCGCCTGCTCGAGGCTCTGGAGCGAGCCGGCGACGTCGCCTCCGCCGAGGCCGCGCTCCAGGAGGCGTGCAGGACCCACGACGTGGCCGGCTTCGCGCAGCCGAGACAGCACTACGCGGTCGACCTCGACCCGCTGCGGGCCGGGGCGGCCAAGCTGGGGCTCGAGCCGGACGAGCTCGAGCGTCGCCTGCCGCGCCTGTTCAGCCCCGATCGCTTCGAGGAGGCGCTTGCGGAAGCGGACGGGCCGCCTCCGTGACCGGCCGTCGCCGCTACGGGTCGAAGAGCTGGCGCTGTGCCCCTTCGGGGATGGGGCAGACGTCGCGTGGGCGACTGAAGAGCCGGTGACGAATGCGCGCCACGATGCGGTAGCCGAGATCACGAACCGGCCGCGGCACCAGGGCCAGCAGCCCGCCCAGGGCTCGCCAGGGTGCGCCGAGCTGCCGCAGGATGTGAACCACTCCGTCGCTGCGCAGCAAGAGCCGGCCATCCGGCGTGGCGACGATCATCGAGTCGGGGACCGGCGCGCCCTGCTGTTCGGACTGCAGCCGTTCGAGGTATGGGGCGAAGGTCTCGCCTTCGAGTGGCGCGAACCGGAACCGCCGCTGCGCGTCGCGCCGCAGCACGAAGCGGACCGAGTGGTGGCACAACCCGCAGTCGCCATCGAAGAACAAGAAGTGGACGTTCGGATCACCCAGGTTCATGGCTGCCCCATGGTAGCTTGGCCGCTCCTCCTCAGCCCCCGTTCTCGGGGGGTGCAGCAAGATGACCGAGCCCCTCTTTCTCACCTTCGAAGGCCTCGACGGCAGCGGGAAGTCCACGCACCTGGAGGTGGTCGCGGCGCGTCTTCGTGACGCCGGAGTGTCCGTGTGCGTGACGCGTGAGCCCGGTGGAACGCCCCTCGGCACCGCCATCCGGGACATCTTCCTGGACCCCAAGTGGGGAGTCATCGACGGCGGCGTCGAGCTCATGCTCGTCTTCGCGAGCCGGCGTCAGCATCTGCTCGAAGTGATCGAGCCCGCGCTCGCCGAAGGCAAGGTCGTGCTGTGTGATCGCTTCACCGACTCGACGTACGCCTACCAGGGGGCGGGCCGGGGTGTGCCCGCGGACGTCATCGATCGCATGGACGACCTCGCGACCGGCCGGCGCACGCCCGACCGCACGATCCTGCTGGACCTGCCGGCCGAGGAGGCGCAGCGTCGAGGGCAGTCGGCGAAGCGTCAGAAGCTCGACGCCCGCGAGGGGGGGGTCGATCGCATCGATGCCGAGAAGCTCGACTTCTACCGTCGGGTTCGCGAGGGGTTCCTCGAGCGCGCGCGCCTGGAGCCGGAGCGGTTCCGCGTCGCACAGTCGGCCCGGCCGCGCCGCGAGGTGGAGCTGCAGGTGCGCGACGCGCTGTCCGACCTCTTCGGTGCCGTCCTGGAGGGCGTGGAATGAACCTGGAGGCCGCGCTCGATCAGGCCCGGGAGGGGCGCCTCTATCCCGGAGTGATCCTGCACGGCGGGGATGCCCCGCGGCGCTTCGAAGCCGCGCTCGACCTCGCGCGGACGCTGCTGTGCGACCACGAGGGGCCGCTGCGTCCCTGCGGCAGCTGCCGCCACTGCCGGCGGATCGCCGATCCGGAAGAGTCGGAGCGGTTCCACCCCGATTTCGTCGTTCTCGATCGCGACCTCCGCACGTCGACCTCGGTCGACGCCGTCAAGAACATGCTGCGCACTGCGCAGGTGTCTCCTTTCGAGGCGCGCGGACAGGTGTTCGTGCTGCGGAGTGCCGAGAGCCTGACCGGCGGGGCCGCCAACGCGCTGCTCAAGAATCTCGAGGAGCCGGCGCTCTCCGCTCCGCGTCACTTCATGCTGCTGACGCCGTCCGCCGCGGACCTCCTGCCGACGCTGCGCAGCCGTTCGTTGGCGATCTACCTCGGGCACGCGGACGAGGTGGACGACGCCGACCTGGAGGAGATCGAGCAACGGGTCGACGCTCTCCTGAGCGCCTACGCGGCCAGGCCGGCGCCCATCCTGCTGCTCGCTCTGGGGCGCGCCCTCTCGGAGACCGCACCGATGAACGACCCGCGGGACGCACGCGCGTTCAGTCGCGCGGCGCGCCTCGCCGTGCGGGCGTCGTCGAGGCAGGACCTCCCCGAAGGCCTGCGGCGGGCGCTGTTGGGCCTGGCGGAGGAGCTCCTGTTGTCGGTTCCTCTGCGCCTCCGCGGCATTCAGGGTCTCCGCATCTTCGAGGGCCTCGTCGCCAAGCACCTCGGTCCCGCAGCAGCGCGAGGCTTCGCGCCGGTCGCCGCGCGGAGCTGAGCCCTCGCGCACGCCGTGCGTGGCCGCCAATCTCGCCCTCCTTGCGGCGCGTAACTCTTGCTAGGATTTGCGGTCACTAGAGCAGGAGCGCGCCTTCTCTCGCACCGCGCTCCGAGCCAACCCAGGGTTGGCGCCGCCTCGCCCGCCTCTGAACAGCCTCGACCGAGGTCGAGCGCGCCGCGCCCGAGCGCAGCCCACCCTTCCGCTTCTCAACAGGAGACTCAGCATGTCCTCACCCTCCGTCCCGCGACGAGGAATCCACACCCTCGGCTACAGCTTCCTCCTCGTCGTCATTGCGGCGCTCGGAGCGAGCCTCTTTCATCTACAGAGCGCCCAGAGCCAGACCGAGGGCCAGGCCGCCGCGACCGTCGGTGGCGAGGCCGTCTCGATGAACGAGCTCCTGGACCGCTCCGACTCCATGCTCACGCAGGTGGAGACGCAGCGCCTCGCGTGCGAGTCGCAGGCGCAGGAGAACCGCCACCAGGTGCTGCAGAGCAACCTCGAGGCGCTGGTGCGCGAGCGCCTGTCGACGATCGCCGCCGACAAGGCCGGCATGCCCAAGGCGGACTGGCTCGAGCAGGAGAAGGAGCGCCGCGTTTCGGCCGTATCCGCGGAAGAGCTCGACAAGTTCTTCGCCGACAACGCGGGTCGCCTGCGCGGGACGCGCGAGCAGCTGGAAGGCCAGGTGCGCGAGTACCTCGGCGTCGAGAACCTGTACGCGGCTCTCAAGGAGCAGAGCGAGGTCGACATCCTGCTCGAGCCGTATCGTCTCGAGATCTCCACCGAAGGCAGTCCGAGTGTCGGCAACGAGAAGGCGAAGATCACGCTGGTCGAGTTCTCCGACTTCGAGTGCCCCTACTGCCAGCGCTTCAACCCGACGCTCGAGCAGGTCAAGGAGACGTACAAGGATCAGGTGCGGATCGTCTTCCGCCAGTTCCCGCTCAACAGCATCCACCCGAAGGCGCAGAAGGCGGCCGAAGCCTCGCTCTGCGCCCATGATCAGGGCGCCTTCTGGAAGATGCACGACCTCCTCTTCGACGAGCAGAAGGATCTCGACGTTCCGCAGCTCAAGGAGAAGGCCGAGCGCCTCGGCCTCGACACCGCGACCTTCAACCAGTGCGTCGACTCCGGCAAGTACACCGCGCAGGTGAACCGCGACGTGATGGACGGCTCGGCCGCTGGCGTCACCGGCACGCCTTCGGTGTTCATCAACGGCCGTCCCGTTCGCGGCGTGGTCGCCTTCGAGGACCTGGCCAAGGTGATCGACGAAGAGCTCGAGAGCGTCGGCTGACCTTGACGCGCGACGACGACGCACCTCCGTCGCCTCACCGGAGGCAGGTGCTTCCGCAGATCCCCTATCGCGCTCCCCGGCTCGCTCTGGCCGAGTCGGAGGAGCGTGCGCAGCGGTTCTACGAGCACCTCGACCGGCGGCGGAGCGTCCGGGAGTACTCGAGTGCGCCCGTCCCCCGGCACCTGATCGAGACGGCCATCCGCGCGGCGTCCACGGCGCCCTCGGGCGCGCACCGGCAGCCGTGGACCTTCGTCGCGGTCTCCGACCCCGAGGTCAAGCGGCGGATCCGCGAAGCGGCCGAGGAGGAGGAGCGCACCAACTACCTGGGTGGCCGCATGCCGGACGAGTGGCTCGACGCCGTCGCTCCGCTCGGCACCAACTGGCGCAAGCCACATCTCGAGGACGCGCCCTGGCTCGTGGTGGTGTTCGCGGAGCTGTTCGGGGTGCGGTCCGACGGCAGCAAGCGCAAGAACTACTACGTGAAGGAGAGCGTCGGCATCGCCTGCGGGCTGTTCATCGCCGCCCTCCACGAAATGGGCCTGGCGACGCTCACCCACACGCCGAGTCCGATGGGCTTCCTGGCCGAGATTCTCGAGCGACCGAAGCAGGAGAAGGCCTACATCGTCTTCCCGGTAGGATACCCGGCCGACGACGCGACCGTGCCGGACCTCGAGCGCAAGTCGCTGGACGAGGTCTCCGTGTTCTTCAGCGAGGCCGACGCGTCGGAGCCGGAGCGATGAGCGCCGCGCGGGCGAGCGTCCTGATCCTCGCTGGCGGCAGCGGCACGCGCTTCTGGCCGCTGTCGAGGCGCGAACACCCGAAGCAGCTCCTGCGGCTGTTCGAAGACCTGAGCCTGCTCCAGCGCACGGCCCAGCGCATGGCTCCGCTCGCCGGGTCGGAGGACATCTGGGTGTGCACCACCGAGGCGCTGGCAGCGCAGGTCGAGCAGCAGCTTCCCGACGTGCCCCGCGCCCAGATCCTCGCGGAGCCCATGGCGCGCAACACGGCGCCGGCGATCGCGTGGGCCGTCGACCAGATGCCCGCCGAGGTCCGGCAGCGTCCGATCGTGATGCTGGCCGCGGACCACTACGTTCCCGACGAGCCCGCCTTCTGCGACGCGGTCGCCGTCGCGGTGGACACGGCGGCGCGCGAAGACCGCATCCTCACACTCGGAGTGGTGCCGCGCTGGGCCGAGACCGGCTACGGCTACCTCGAGCTCGAGCAGGAGCTGTCCGGCGCCCTCGAGCCGCAGGCGGTGGCGCGCTTCAAGGAAAAGCCGGACGAGGCCACCGCCATGGAGTTCTACGAAAGCGGACGGCACCTCTGGAACGCCGGTAATTTCGTCTTTCGTGGCGACGTGCTGCTGGAGCGCGTGGCCCGCGACCTCCCGGAGCTCGCCCAGGGCCTCGAGGCTCTGCGCCAAGTGCCTCGCGGGTCGAGCGAAGCGCTCGAGATCTACTCCAAGCTGCCTCGTGTCTCGATCGATCATGGGCTCATGGAGCACCAGCGCGACCTCATGACGGTGCCGCTCGACTGCGGTTGGAACGACGTGGGCTCCTGGCAGGCGCTGGCCGAGCTGCTCGAGCCCGATGCGTCGGGGAACCGTGTCCGCGGCACCGCCCTTCTCGAGGACGCGCGCGACAACCTGGTCTTCGAGGACCCGCAGGCGCCGCCGGCGACGGTCGCGCTGCTCGGGGTCGAAGGGTTGGCTGTCGTCCGCACCCGCGACGCTGTGCTCGTCATGCCGCGGGAGCTGAGCCAGCGCGTCAAGGAGATCGTCGAGCGGCTCGAGCGCGAAGGGCGCGAGGAGCTCCTCTAGGCATGGCGCAGAGGGCGCGCGTCTGGTGGCGAGGTCGCGAGCTCGCGGCAACCGCGCTCATGGACATCGTGGGGGAGCTGAGAGACCGCCCCTGGGAGCTCGAGGTGGGGTTCGGGAAGGGACGCTACCTCCTGCGCCGCGCGACCGAGGAGCCCGAACGGTGTTTTCTCGGGATCGAGATCGCAGGCCAGTACTACCGCATGGCGCGCGACCGCGCGGCCCGTCGCGGGCTGGAGAACCTCGTGCTGGTGCACGGTGAGGCGCTCTTCCTTCTGGACGCGCTGCTGCCGCATCACTGGGTCGACGTGGCACACGTCTACTTTCCGGATCCCTGGCCGAAGGCCCGGCACCACAAGCGGCGCCTCTTCGATCCCGAGACGATCGACGTGCTCCTGCGGAGTCTCGAGGGGCCCTCGAGCCGCCTCTACTTCGCCTCGGACCACGTCGCCTACGCTACGCGGGTGCGCTCGATCCTGGAGGCGCACCCCGGCCTGGTCACAGAGGTGCACGACGGCCCGTGGCCGGACGGTGCGCGCACGAACTACGAGGCCAAGTACGAGACCCTGGGGCGCACGATCCTGCGCCTGTCGGTTGGGCTCCAGGCCTCGGACGAGAGCGCGCTCCTTCATCCGGACGGCCTGTCGGGGATCACCTCGGCGCTGGCGCCGCCACGGGCTTCGGACGACCCCGACGCGGCTCCGCCCCCGGGGTGATCGGGCTCAGCTCTCCTGCGCCAGCTGGGCTGCCACTCGATCGCGAAGGTCGCTCGGGCAGTACACCCTGTACTGGTCGATCTTGGTCAGGTGGCGAATGAAGTGGCTGGCGTCTTCCATGGGCGTCGTCCGGCCGCGGCTCGCCACGAGCAGGCGACTGCGCCGGAGCCGGTGTGGGTCCTTGGCGGAGTTGGAGACCAGCAGCCGGTCCGCGAGAGAGGGTGGCAGTCGGGCGAGCCGCTGCTCGAACTCCTGCTTCTCGGCCGCCGTGAGGTGCTCCTTGGTCTCGTGGGCGACGACATGGTGCTCGCGGGCGAGCACGGCGCGCGCGTGCGGGGTCTGCGAGGCGCGCATGCGCGACAGGATGGTGGTGTCGTCCTGCTCGAGGAAGTGCTCCGGATCGCTGCTCCAGCGGATGCCTTCGCTCTCGAGCCACTCGCCGAGATGTAGCTCGAGCACCTTGCCGGTGGCGTTGAAGTACACCTGCGTGAACATGTAGTACCGCGCGAGCACGAGGGCTTCGAGGGCGTGCACCCCGCCTTCGTGCACGCCGATCCCCCACGCGTCCGTCTCGGGGTCGCGGATGGGCACGACGGTGTCGAGCAGCCGCTCGAGGTCGAACTTGCCGTACTCCACGCCGCAGAAGAGGCTGTCGCGCAGCAGGTAGTCCATCTTGTCGACGTCGAGCTCCCCCGAGATGATCTGGTAGAGCAGCCTGTGGGGCCCTTCGGCGCGGCCCTGCAGCAGGTCGCGCACGTGCGCGGGCTCGAGGCCGTCGCCGAAACGGGCGAAAGCGTCCTCGACGTCGGGCAGCGACAGAAGGCGTCGCGTCATCTCTTCGTGATCGATCCCGCCTTCGAAACGATCCTCCGCAGAGTGGCTGAACGGCGCGTGACCCACGTCGTGCAGCAGGGCGGCGGCGCGTACCGCCCGTCGCTCCCAGCTGGCGTCGTCGTCGGGGAGGATGGCGGCGCGCGACGAGGCGAGGGCATCGTAGAGGCGCCCCGCGAGGTGCATGGCTCCCAGGGCGTGGGAGAAGCGGGAGTGCTCCGCGCCGGGGAAGATCAGATTCGTGAGCCCGAGCTGCCGGATGGAGCGCAGTCGCTGCATCGGGCGCGTCGCGACGAGGGCGGTCTCGAGAGGGTCCGAACGGATGAACCCGTGCACCGGATCCCGGACGGTGATGGTCTTCATCAGTTGTTCTGCGTCGCCTTTGCCAGGTGCCGGAAGGGCAGCAGGAGGTCGAGGGAGCGTCGATATCCTCGCAGGACCCGCAGCACGGAGGTGCACCGCTCGTCCAGCTCCTGGGAGAGAAGACGCATCTTCTGTGCGGCGGACACCTCGAGGCGGGCCGCGATGGAGTTCGTGGTGCGCTCGAGATCGGACGCGGCGAGCAGCTCCTGCACGTCGTCGGGAGTGAGCGCGAAGTTGCCCTCCATCTCCCGTGCGAGACCGGGCAGCAGCTCGTCGAGCTCCGCCGCGAGTGAGCTCCAGGGCTCCGCGCCCGGAACGACGGAGCGCTCGGGCAGCGGCTTCACGGAGGCCTGTTGGTACGGAGCGCCCCCCACCTCACGCTCGATCCGGAACCGGAAGCGACCTTCCAGCACGATGTTGGACCTGCCGTCGTCGAGGGGCTCCACGTCCTTGAGCAGACCGGCGGTGCCGGTGCGGTAGACCTGCGGACCGCCCGGTCCGTTCTCGAGCAGAGCCATGCCGACGAAGCGCTGGCTCTCTTCGAGCTTCTCGAGGTCGGCCACCATCTGACGGTAGCGCGGCTCGAAGATGTGAAGCGGGAGCTCGGTGCGGGGGAAGTGAACGACCCCTGGCAGGGGAAAGAGAGGGACCTGCAGTGCGGAGGGCGGGGTCGAGGTCAAGGGGCCTCCGGCGCGCCGCGCCTACTCTTCTTCGTCGTCCTTGGAATCGTCGGCCTTCTTCGCGCTGCCGTCCGGGCTCCACTCGCACTTCGGACACCGGACTTCGGCCTTGCCGAGGTCGTAGAACTTGGCGCCGCACTCCTCACATTCGTGTTTGGTACCGAGTTCAGGCATCGACGTCTCCGGATCGGGAGGTGGTGAGGGGCGCGAGAGCCGGCGCGCAGCGTTCGCCGCGGCTCCCCGGATCTCAGGAATGCGGCAAGCTAGCACCGGGTTCTCGTGAGTGTCAACAGACCCCGCGGACTCCTCGTTCGGTTGCCACACGCGCGCGGGCAGGGGAGAATTCGCAGGTCGCATCCGCGGCGGCCCGCCCCCTCCAACCCCTCCTGGAGACCTTCCCCTTGAGCTCGACGCACGCCTTCAGAAGTGCTCCCTTCCGACTCGTGCCGTGCGGGGTGGTGTTGCTCCTCGCCGCGCTCCCGGTGGGGGCGGCAGAGCTTCCGGATCCATCTGCCGCAGGGCTCAGCCCGAAGCAGCGGCTCGACGCGCTGGTGGAGCGGGTCAAGCACGAGCAGAGCCTCGTGGAGAGCATGACGGCCGACTTCGTGCAGAAGAAGTCGAGCCCGCTCCTCCTCGAGCCGGAGACCCTGCCGGGGACGTTCTCCTACCAGGCGCCCGACCAGGCGCGCTGGGTGTACCGTGAGCCTCAGCCCATGGTGCTCGTGATCCAGGGGGAGGAAATGACCCTCTGGCACCAGACGGCCGACCTCGCGGAGCGCAGCTCCGTCGGCCGCATCTCCGAGCAGGTCTTCAAGTACATGGGGGCGAGTGGGTCGCTCGCGGAGCTCATGAAGTACTTCTCGGTGACCGCAGAGTTCCCGGAGGCAGAGGGCGACCCCTATCTCCTGGCGCTCCAGCCGAAGTACCCGCGCATCAAGAAGCGTCTCGAGGCCATGCAGATCTGGGTCGATCCCGCGACCTTCCTGCCGAGCCGGCTGCGCTACGTCGAGCCGAGCGGCGGCGAGACCGATCTCGAGTTCAGCGACCTCGTGACGAACGTCGAGCTTGCGCCGGGCACCTTCGAGCTCGATCTTCCCGAGCACGTGGAGATCAAGACGATCTCGCTCGGCGGGAACTGACGCCCCTTCGGGTGGCGCGTCATGCGGTTCGAGATTCTCGCGCGGGACGGCGCCGCGCGCCTCGGCTGTCTGGAGACCGCACACGGCACGGTGGAGACTCCGTGTTTCATGCCCGTCGGCACTCTCGGTGCCGTCAAGGGGCTCGGCCCGGAGGCGCTCCGCGGTCTGGGGGCGGAGGTCATGTTGTCCAACCTCTACCACCTGGCGATGCGACCGGGCATCGAGCTCATCGAGAGCCTCGGCGGGCTCCATCGCTGGAGCGGTTGGGACGGCCCAATCCTCACGGACAGCGGGGGCTACCAGGTGTTCAGCCTGACGGAGCTGCGCAAGGTGGACCGTGACGGAGTCACGTTCAAGAGCCACCACGACGGACGCATGCTGCGGTTCACTCCGGAGGGGGTCGTCGACATGCAGCGACGCATGGGTGTCGACATCTCCATGATGCTCGATGAGTGCCCGCCGTGGCCCGTCACGGAGGCGGAGGCGGCCGCGTCGCTCGACCGGACGCAGGCGTGGGCGGAGCGGGCCGCCGCGGCGCACGCCAAGACCCGCATCCCCGGCGTCCACCTCTTCGGCATCGTGCAGGGCAGCTTCTATCCGGGGCTGAGGGAGCGTGCGGTGCGCCATCTTCGCGAGCTCGACTTCGACGGCTTTGCGGTGGGCGGGGTGTCGGTGGGGGAGGCCAAGACCCTCGGTCGGGACGTGGTGCGCGAAACGACACCGGAGCTACCCGAGGACAAGCCGCGGTACCTGATGGGGCTCGGCACGCCGGAGGACCTCGCGCATGCGGTCGCGTGCGGTGTCGACATGTTCGACTGTGTGCTCCCGACGCGCAGCGCGCGCCACGGACTGCTCTTCACCCGCCAGGGAGAGATCCGCATCAAGAACGCGCGCTTCAAGACGCAGGACGAGCCCCTCGATCCGGACTGCGACTGCGCCGCCTGCCGGCACGTCAGCCGGGCCTTCCTGCACCATCTCTTCCGCTGCGGAGAGATCACCGGGAAGGTGCTCGCGACGGAGCACAACCTCCGGTTCTTCCTTGACTTTATGGGGGATCTCAGAAAGGCTCTCCTGTCTGGAAATCTGGCGGAAACGGCGGCGAAACTGCTGCAATCGCAGTCAAGATCGTCGAGCTCCGCGGCCCGTTCCGGCGCCGCAGACTCCTAGGCCGATTGGCGAGAGAATGCCGGCCCGGATCCCCCACGAGCGAGCGCGCGCCGCATCGCGAGGGCGCTCCCGGTCCGGGCGCCGCAACGGCCTCCATTCCGAATCCGAAGCAACCACCTCATGACTGAATCCATCTCGTGGCTCGCGCAGGCAGCGCAGCCGAATCCGTGGCTCCAGTTCGTGCCGCTGATCCTCATCTTCTTCATCTTCTACTTCTTGGTCATCCAGCCGATGCGGAAGAAGCAGATGGAGCTGCAGAAGACGATCGACGCGCTCAAGAAGGGTGACGGCGTCGTCACCACCGGAGGGCTCTACGGCGAGGTGGTCAGCGTGGAGTCGTCCACGCTCATTCTCAAGATCGCGGACGGCGTCAAGGTGAAGGTCTTGAAGTCGGCGATCTCCGGGCTCCAGGGAGCCCCTGGGGGCTCCTCATGAATCAGGGTCTTCTCGTTCGTGGTCTTCTGATCCTCGGCCTCGTCGCCCTCATGGGGTGGGCGGCCTACCCGCCGAAGGACACGATCAACCTGGGCCTCGATCTGCGGGGTGGCATCCACCTCGTGCTCGACGTCGTCACCGAAGACGCCCTCCGAGCCGAGACCGACAAGGACATCACGGTCGTCATTCGCGAGCTCGAGGACAACGGCATCAACGGCGCGAGCGGCGAAGCGACGGGTGACAGCACCTTCACGCTCCGCGGCCTGGCCTCGTCCAACGACGGCGCCCTGCGCGACATCGTCGACGACTTCCTGCCCACGTGGACCTACGCACGCTCCGGCGACGGCATCAACTTCTCGCGTCGCGAGAACGCCGACTCCGAGATTCGCGAGCAGGCGGTCAATCAGGCGGTGCAGACCATCCGCAACCGCATCGACGAGTTCGGCGTGGCCGAGCCCGTCATTGCGCGTCAGGGCCTCGGCACGAACCGCATCGTGGTGCAGCTTCCGGGCGTCGACGATCCGGAGCGCGTCAAAGAGACGATCAAGAGCACCGCGTTCCTGGAGTTCCGCCTGGTCGAGTACCCGAGCGGTGGCGGCGCGGCCGGCTCGCGCCAGGAGATTCTGTCGAACTATGGCGGCTCCCTGCCGCCGTCGGTGGAGATCTTCGAGCAGGACGTGCGCGATCCGGACACCGGCATCGTCACGGGGCAGGTCTTCTACGGCCTGCAGAGCCGCAGCATGATCACCGGCCGCGACCTGAAGGACGCGCGTCCGTCGCTCGGCCAGTTCAACCAGCCCGTCGTCTCGTTCACGCTCGGGGCGGAGTCGGCCTCGCAGTTTGGCGAGATGACCTCGGCCAATATCGGCCGTCAGATGGCGATCGTGCTCGACGGCAAG
Organism: Candidatus Multivoraceae bacterium; assembly: GCA_965223385.1. GTDB lineage: Bacteria > Acidobacteriota > Thermoanaerobaculia > Multivoradales > Multivoraceae > JBCCLJ01. Next base: position 1,450,389 of record CBDCWR010000006.1, read on the forward strand.
GTGCAGTCGGCGCCCACGATCCAGGGTCGGATCACCGATCAGGGCCAGATCTCGGGGGCGTTCACGCAACAGGAGGTGGACGACCTCTCGCTCGTGCTGCGCTCCGGTGCCCTGCCCGCCGAGATCAGGTACCTCGAGGAGCGCACGGTCGGGCCGTCCCTCGGCCAGGACTCGATCGACCAGGGGCTGCGCGCTGGCATGTGGGGCGTGGCTCTCGTGGTGCTGACCATGCTCGTCGTCTACCGACTGAGCGGCATCAACGCGGTGGTCGCGCTCTTCTTCAACTTCATCCTCGTCTTCGGCGCACTGGCCTACTTCGGCGCCACGCTCACGCTGCCCGGTGTCGCCGGTCTGATCCTCACCATTGGCATGGCGGTCGACGCCAACGTGCTGGTGTTCGAGCGCATCCGCGAGGAGCTCCGTGCCGGCAAGACGGTGAAGGCCGCGGTGGCCTCCGGGTTCCAGAACGCGCTCTCTTCGGTGCTCGACGCGAACATCACGACCCTGATCGCTGCGATCTTCCTCTTCCAGTTCGGAACGGGCCCGATCCGCGGCTTCGCCGTCACGCTCTCGGTGGGCATCCTCGCCTCCGTCTTCACGGCCATCATCAACAGCCGCTTCCTGTTCGACCTGCTCCTGCAGCGCAAGGGCCGGATCGAGAAGCTGTCGATCTGAGATCTGAGTGAGATAGATCATGGAGTTCTTCAAAAACAGCAAGATCGACTTCATGGGCGTGCGGGGGGTCTTCCTCGCGCTGTCCCTCGTCGCCTTCGTCGGCGCGCTGGTCGTTCTCTTCGGTCTGCGGCAGCTGAACCTCGGCATCGACTTCGCCGGGGGCACACAGCTCACCGTGAAGTTCCAGGAAGAGCGTGACGTCGGCGAGATCCGCCAGCTGCTCGAGCAGGCCGGCGTCGAAGGCGCCCAGGTGCAGAGCTTCGGCGAAGCCGGCGAGTACGAGATGATCATCAAGACGCCTCTGCCCGAGGGCATCGAGGAGGCGAGCGCAGGGGGCGAGCAGGTCGAGGTCGGCAGTCGCGGTCAGATCGTGGAGGCTTTCAACGCGAGCTTCAACCCGGAGATCGTCGGAAAGCTCGACCTGAACGAGCAGGGGAGTGACGCCCTGGCGGCGCTCCTGTTCGATCGCGACCCCGAGGCACTCAAGGGCACCGGCGACGACACCGGAGCACGCGCGCGCTACCTCGAGATCGCCCAGGCGATCATGGACGTGCGCAAGGCCGAGGGCATCATCTCGTCGGTCGACCAGCTCACCGACCTCCCCGAGGTCTCGTCGGCGATCACCGACACGCTGCGCGCCGACACGGCCGTTGGTCGGTTTGCGGTGCTCGCGAACGATGTCGTCGGCCCGCAGATCGGCGGCGAGCTCCGGCTGAAGGGCATCCTGGCGGTCAGCCTGTCGCTCATCGGCATGCTCCTCTACATCTGGCTGCGGTTCGAGTTCCGCTTTGGCCTCGGTGCCCTCGCCGCCCTCACACACGACGTCGTCATCTGCCTCGGCCTCTACGCCCTCATGGGCTACGAGTTCGACCTGACCACGATCGCGGCGTTCCTGACGGTCGTCGGTTACTCGGTCAACGACTCCGTGGTGGTCTTCGACCGCGTGCGCGAGAACCTGCGCAAGAACCGTCGAGCGCCGCTGCAGGACGTTCTCAACCTGAGCCTCAACCAGACCCTCTCCCGCACGGTCCTCACCTCGGGCACCACGCTCCTCGCCGTGGGCACGCTGTACGCATTCGGTGGCGACGTCATCCGCGGCTTCGCCTTCATCGTGCTCTGCGGCGTGCTCGTCGGAACCTACTCGTCGATCTTCGTCGCGAGCCCGGTCGTGCTCTTCTGGGAGAAGTTCTTCGGCCGTGAGGCACGGACGCGACGGGCTGCAGCCGCGGCGGCGTAGCCACTCCCTTCGCGGCGTCGTACGTCGGGTCCCGTGCTCGTTGGAGCGAGGCGGGTAGCTGAGGCGTCCGAAGAAGTTTGATAGCCCAAGGCACTGCGGACGGCGCTCTGTTTCGCTCCAGGCGCCTCGACTGCCCGCGCTCCCCAAGCCGAGAGCGGGCAGGAGCGTCCGTCGCTGACGCACCGCTTCCGCACATCCTGAGAGGGCCGCAGCCGGAGCAGGGTAGGGCAGGGGAACGGGTCGGCTCGGGAACCGTCCGTCGTCTTTTTGGGGTGACCCTCGCCTGGGCTCGCGTCGGCTTCCGGCACCTTGGGCCGACCATCGACGCTCCAGCGCCGGACGAGCTCTGAACCATCCGGCCAGAGAACGCGTCGGTTTCGGTCCAACGCTCTCGGGGACGATCCAGGGGCTCTCTTGCTCTAGCCCGACGCGAAGTCCGTTTCGGTCGACCGGAGCGAAATCGTCCTACGCTCGGGACTGGATGGTCGGTCTCTGGAACAACTCCACAACTGCTCCCCGAGCGCCCGATCGTTGCAACTTGCGACATGGACTCGACCGGAGCGGGGTCAGGTCCCGGCCGGGGGGTTCAGACGTCGGCGGCGCTTGGACCTCCTTTGACGTCGGTTACGGTGCGAGCCGACGACGTCCAGCCGAGGGCCTCCTCCTCAGCCCCGGAACCCCGAGGCGTCCCCCGGACGGGGCCTGACCCCGATCCGGGCCGCGACGCCCCTCCGCACGAGCGGGATTCCTCTCTCCTATAATCCGCCCACCGGGGACGCTGGCAACCGGAGCCCCCGGGGAGCGTGATGGCACCCGAGGCGAGTCAAACCGAGGCCCCGGTCCCGGCTGTCCAGGGGGTCGTCTTCGACGATCTTCCCCGCAGGCTGGCAGACCACGGACGCCCCTTCGACGAGGGGCGCCTGCGGCGTGCCTGGGACTTCGCGCAGGAGCGACACGAGGGCCAGAAGCGCAAGAGCGGCGAGCCGTACGTGCTGCACCCGCTGGCGGTGGCGTACCTCCTCGCCGACCTGAAGTTCGACGAGACGTGCGTCGTCGTGGGGCTGCTGCACGACGTGCTGGAGGACACGGGCACCTCGCGCGAGACGCTGCGCTCGGAGTTCGGGACCGAGGTCACCGAGCTCGTGGACGGCGTCAGCAAGATCGGCCGTCATGCCTATGTGCGTCGGGACGAAGCGCAGGCGGAGACCTTCCGCAAGCTGATCCTCGCCTCCGCGAAGGACATCCGGGTGATCGTCGTCAAGCTCCTGGATCGTCTGCACAACATGCAGACCCTCGAGCACATGAAGACGGAGGCCAAGCGGCGCATCTCCCGGGAGACGCTCGAGATCTACTCGCCTCTGGCGCACCGTCTCGGCATGTCGAGGGTGCAGGGCGAGCTCGAGGACCTCGCCTTCTTCCATCTCTACCCCCACCAGTACGCCGAGCTGAAGATGAAGCTCGACGAGAAGGTGAATCTGCGCCGCGGCGCCACGAAGCGCATTCGCGACGCGCTGGCCCGCGAGCTCGAAGACGCGCAGATCGACTGCGAGATCAGCTATCGGATCAAGCGGCACTACTCGATCTACCGCAAGCTGAGGCGCCAGGGCATCGACATCGCCGAGCTGTACGACTACCTCGCCTTCCGTGTCGTCACCGAAGACGTGAAGGACACGTACGCAGCTCTGGGCGTGGTGCACCAGAGCTGGCGACCGATCCCCGGCCGCTTCAAGGACTACATCGCCGTGCCGAAGCCGAACCTCTACCAGTCGCTCCACACGAGCGTCGTGGGTGAGGGAGGACAACCCTTCGAGGTGCAGATCCGGACCCGCAAGATGGACCTGATCGCCGAAGAGGGGATCGCGGCGCACTGGCGCTACAAGGAGGGCAAGCTCGAGCCGCAGGAGTCGGACGTGAACATCGCGTGGCTCCGGCGCCTGCTCGACTGGCAGAAGGAGGTCAGCGATCCGCGGACCTTCCTGAGCTCGCTCAAGATCGACCTGTATCCGGACGAGGTGTACGTGTTCACTCCGAAAGGAGAGGTCATGGCCTTTCCGCGGGGGGCCACGCCGCTCGACTTCGCGTATCGCGTGCACACGGATCTGGGGCACCACTGCTCCGGTGCCCGCGTCTCGGGGCGCCTGGTGCCCCTGCGCACCGAGCTGTCGAACGGCGACATCGTCGAGATCCTGACGAACCCGAACCGCGAGCCGAGCCGCGACTGGCTGAGCATCGTGGTGACGCCCCGCGCCAAGAGCCAGATCCGTCACTGGCTCAACGCGAAGCAGAAGCAGCGTGCGGTGGAGATCGGGCGCAGCCTGCTCGAGCGGGAGTTCCGTCGCTACCGCCAGAGCCTGAAGCGACACGCCGACTCGCCCGAGATGCGACAGCTGCTGTCAGAGGACGGCATCTCGACCTTCGACGAGCTGCTGAGCCGAGTCGGCTTCGGCAAGGTGCAGCCGCGCGCCGTGGTGCAGCGCCTGCTGCCCGAGAAGCAGCTCGATCGGGGGCAGGAGGACCCGGGCCGGCTCCGGCGCGCTGTCAGCAAGCTGCTGCCGTTTGCTGGTGGTCGTGGCCCGATCATGGTCCGAGGGCAGGACGACATGCTGGCGTTCCTCGCCAAGTGCTGCAGCCCGCTGCCCGGCGACGACATCGTCGGCTACATCACCCGCGGCCGCGGCGTGTCCGTGCACTCCGCCGAGTGCCCGAACGTCCGCAACCTGCTCTACAACCAGGAGCGGCAGATCGACGTGGAGTGGGCGCGGCGGGACGAGGGCGTCTACAACATCACGCTCACGATCGACGCCGAGGACATGCAGGGGCTGTTGGCGCGACTGACCGAGGCCATCTCGAAAGAGGCGTCGAACATCCGCACGATCACCGCCGATGCGGGCGAGACGGGCGAGAAGGCCAGCATCGAGGTCGCGGTGCAGGTCAGCAACCGCCGCCATCTCGAGAAGGTGATGCGCTCGATCGCGGGCCTCGACGGCATCTCGCGGGTCGATCGCCGAATGTCACCCAGCTGACGAAAAGTAGTAAAACTCGTTCGACTGGTTGGCTGGCCGAGGCGCTCGAGTCGCCGAGAATGCGCCGAACTTTTCGGAGCCTTCGGGTTCGATTCGTTCGCCGTCGAAGACTCCCGCGCGGAACTCCTTTGCAATCAGTCAGTCACAAAATATGCATCTCTTGACATATACGTGTGGCTGTTGTTAGGGTCTCCGAACGCCTGAGCGCTCCAGCTCAGCTTCTTCCGTTTTTTGGCATGTTGTCTCGGAAATTTTGGTGATCGGGGAGGGGTGATTCGGTGGCGCTGTTCTCTCGCAACAAAGGGGTCGTCGGCCTCGACGTGGGCAGCTTTGCCGTCAAGCTGGTCGAGCTCCAGCAGAAGAAGGACGACGACTTCCACCTGCAGCGCCTCGGCATCGAGCCGCTGTCGCCGGAAGCGATCGTCGATGGCTCGATCATGGACTCGTCGCTCGTCGTCGACGCGATCCAGAAGCTCGGCGAAGAAACGTCTGTCAAGAACGCCAACTTCGCGACGTCGCTCTCGGGGCACTCGGTCATCATCAAGAAGATCGACCTGCCGGCCATGGCACCCGATGAGCTGGCGGAGTCGATCCAATGGGAAGCCGAGCAGTACATTCCCTTCGACATCAATGATGTGCGGCTCGACTACGTCCTCCTCACCGAGGACCCGGTCGACCAGATGGAGGTTCTCCTCGTCGCCGTCAAACGCGACAAGGTGAACGACTACGTCTCCGTCATCTCGCAGGCGGGCCGCGTTCCTGCGCTGGTCGATGTCGACGCCTTCGCTATCCAGAACGCCTACGAGGTCAACTACGACCTCGACCCGATGAAGGTGATCGCCCTCGTCAACATGGGCTCGGGCGTCACCAACATCAACATCCTCGCGCGCGGCACGACCGTCTTCTGGAGAGACATCTCCTTCGGCGGCAACCAGTTCACCGAGGCCCTGCAGCGCGAGTTCAACCTGTCCTTCGAGCAGGCCGAGGCGCTCAAGCGTGGCGAGTCGGTCGACCGCTACACCGCGGCCGATGCGCGTCCTGTTCTCGAGACCGTCTCGGGTGAGATGGCGGGCGAGATCCAGAAGACGTTCGACTTCTTCGGCGCCACGTCGACCGAAGGCGCCGTCGACGAGCTGGTCCTGTCCGGCGGCTGCGCTCTCACGCCGGGCCTCGCAGACAACCTCCGCGAGCGCTTCGGAGTGGGGGTCGAGCTCATGGACCCGTTCCGGCGGGTGCAGTTCAAAGAGACCGACTTCAATCCGGAGTGGCTCAAGCAGATCGGCCCGATGATGGCCGTGTCCGTCGGCCTGGCCGTGCGGAGACTGGGGGACTGACCGCATGATCAAGATCAATCTGGTCGCGGAAGGCAAGAAGCCTGCAGTCGCTCGGAAGTCCGCCGGCGGCGAGAGGCGCGGCTTCGCCCCGTCGGGAGACATGTCCCAGTACTTCCTGCTGGGCGGTCTGGTTCTCGGCCTTCTGATCTTCGGCATCTGGTGGTGGCAGCTCAACAGCCGGATCCAGGCCAACAACGAGAGCATTCGCATCGCGGAAGAGCGCGTGCGCGAGCTCGAGGAGTTCATCCGCCAGGTCGACGAGGCGGAGGCCAAAGAGGCGGCGCTCAACCAGAAGATCAACGTCATCACCGATCTCAAGAACAACCAGAGCGGTCCGGTCGAGGTCATGGACGAGGTGTCCAAGGCGCTCCCCGAGCTGCTCTGGGTCGACCGGCTGGATCAGCAGGGGACCGGCGTGACGATCTCGGGCCGTGCGTTCAATACCCAGGCGGTGTCGAACTTCATCGCGAACCTCGACGCGGTGCCGTCCTTCAGCGAGCCGGAGCTTCGTGACACGCAGAAGCCGAGCGGCGGTGACGTGTACACGTTCACGCTCTTCTTCAACAAGATCAACCCCAACGCGTCCGCCGAGGACGAGGACGAGCTCTAGGCCATGGAAACGGGACTCGAAGACAAGCCCCTGTGGGTGCTCCTCATCGTGGCGGTCGTCCTTGCCGCGCTCGTCGCGGGCGGCGGCTACTACCTCAAGATCCGCGAGATGAACGACCAGATCCGCGGCCAGCAGGGCCGTATCGCGGAGCTGGAAGACCAGATTCGGCGCGGTGAAGCCGCCAAGGCGCAGCTCCCCGAGCTCCAGGAGAAGGTGGCGCGCCTCGAGCAGCAGCTCGACCGCCTGCTCACCATCCTTCCCGACCGCCGCAACGTCCACGTCCTGCTGCGGCAGTTCCGGGCGCTGGCGGAGCGCGGAGACTTCAACCTCCTGCGCGTGCAGCCGGGCCGAGAGATCGAGCAGGAGTACTTCAACGAGTGGCCGATCACGCTCACTCTCGAAGGGACGTACCACAACCTCGCCAAGTTCTTCGACCGCATGAGCCGCTTCACGCGGATCATCAACGTCGACGGGCTGCGGATCAGCGCATCCGGTCGCCCGACGCCGTCGCGCACCATCGACGCCAGCTTCGTCGCCAAGACCTTCGTCTACAAGGACGACGAGGCCGTACCAGAGGGAGCAGGCCCATGACCGCGCGCTGGATGGTGATCCTGGTTCTCGTGCTCTGCTTCGGCGCCCCGGTGCTGGCGCAGGAGCCGATGCCGGCAGAGGACGGACAGCTGGGAGAGCCGACCACGGCGCAGCAGCTGCCGCCGGCCGCCGAGGAGGAGCCGGAGGATCTCGACTTCGATCTCAGCAGCCCGGTCGCCGAGGGTGAGGGGGAGCAGGTCAACCTGGACGGTGGCCTCGAGCCCGAGACCGGCGACCTGGAGCTGATCGAAGGTCTCCTCGAGGAGGGGAGCGACGTTCTCGAGGCGCCCACCGCGTACGATCCCGGCGACCGCCGCGACCCCTTCCGCTCGCTGATCCGCACCAGCGACAACCGCGGCGACGCGCCCCGCGGGCCTCGGCCGGACGGCATTCCCGGCCTGCTCATCGACGAGATCCAGGTGACGGGGATCTGGGTGACCCCGGAGGGTCCGGTCGCCCAGGTGCAGTCGACGGACACGCCCATGAGCTACCTCCTGCGCGAGGGAGATCAGCTCTACGACGGCGAGGTCATCCAGATCCGGCTCAGCCGACAGGAAGGCGCCGAGGTCCAGTTCAAACAGTCTGTGAATGATTCGACGGCTCCCAAGCCGTTCAAGGATGTGTTCCGGAGGCTCGACAGCCAGTAGCTCTCAGAGCTGCGACGAATGTCGGGGGAGGCGAGATGGTTTTTCGAGGGACGACGATGCAGAACTTCAGGGGGCGCTCGAGCGCACTTCCGCGTCTAGCCACCTTGCTGGTGCTCTTGCTGCCGCTGTGGGGGTGCGCGTCCGCACCGACCGAGTCGGCCGGCTTCAGTGAGCCCCGCGGGTCCCAGACTCCTCGCGGTCCGGTCACGGTCGACGGCCTCGACGTGCGCGAGACCACGTCCGGCAGCGAGCTCCGGCTCACCGCCGACGGGCCGCTCGTCTGGACCCAGTACCGCGACGACGCCGGCAACCTGGTCGTCGAGCTGCCCAACTCGCAGGTCGCCGAGTCGGTGGCCTCGCTGCAGCCGGGAGGCCTGATCGCCTCGGTCGACGTTCTCTCTCAGGCGAACGGCGAGCGTCCACTGACGCGGCTCGTGATCAGCACCGCACAGCTTGCCGAGCACACCCTCCTGGTGGACGACAGGGTTCTCAGCCTCGAGTTCGTGCCCACTTCGACCTCCAGCCCGGCAGCCCCGGCCCAGGTCGCACAGACTGCGGCGCCCGCCCAGACGGCCGAGGTCGAGCCTCAGCCCGCACCGCAGGCTCCGGCTCCGACGCAGCCTGCCTCCGCGGAGGCCCTGGTTGCGGTGGGTACCCCCGACGTGCCGTTTGTCGGCCCCGTGCCGACCGGCGTCCTGGCCACGCGTCTCGAGGGCATCGAGCCGACACTGGTCGACGGCGCCCCGGGCGTGTTCGTGCGCGGTGACGGTGGCTTCGCCTTCAGCTCCTTCCAGCTCGAGGAGCCCGCGCGCTTCGTCGTCGACCTCGACGGCGTGGTCAACACCAGCGCCGAGCCGACGGTCGTTCTCAACGACGGCGTCGTGCGCCAGGTGCGCATGGCGCAGTTCCGCCCGTACCCGGAGCCGGTCTCCAGGGTCGTCTTCGATCTCGCCGACCTCGGTACCCCGCGGGTCACCCAGACCGATGACGGCCTCCTGATCACCTTCGGTGACGGTGCGTCTGCGGCGGCGGCCATGGTGGCCGACACCGAGTCGGAGCCGGCGCTGCCCGAGGTCGAAGAGGCCCCGGTTGCGGTTGCCGAGCTCGACGAGCCCGCCCTCGAGCCCGCACCGGTGGTCGAGGACACGCTGCCGGAGCCCGCTTCCGAGGCCGTGGAGATCGCCGACACGGGCGCGCCCGAGACCGAGGAGACGACCGCGGAGCCGGAGATGACGGTCGCCGAGGCGACCGAGGCGCCAGTCACTCCGGAGCCTCTGCCGGCCGCCGAGACGGAGGTTGCCCAAGCCCAGCTGCCGGAGGCGGAGCTCGAGCCGGCACTCGAAGACGAGGCCGTCGCTCCCGCTCCTGCGGCGCCGATCCTCGACACCGAGCCCACCCTGGTCGCACAGGCCGAGCCCGAGCAGACGTTCGAGCCTCCCGCACCGACCTACGAGCCCGCCCGCGACGAGCGGCCGCTCGAGATCGAGGACACGACCCGTCTCGAGAGCCCGACCTGGGAGCCCGAGACCTCGGACGTGAGCCTGTTCGAGGCGCAGGAGGTTCGTCTCAACGAGCAGCCCGCGAGCGAGTCTGAGGACCGCGGCGGCGCCACCTTCGGCGTCCAGGCCCTCGGCAGCGAGAAGCAGTACTTCGGCGAGCCGATCACGATGAGCCTGAAGGACGCGGACATCACCGAGGTCCTGCGCTCCATCGCCCGCATCGCGGACCTCAACATCGTCATCCAGCCCGGCGTCAACGGCCCGGTGACGGTCGAGCTCTACAGCGTGCCCTGGGACCAGGCGCTCGAGCAGATCCTCAAAGTGAACAACCTGGGTCAGCAGCTCGAGGGCAACATCCTGCGCATCGCGCCGGTGCAGCAGCTCCAGGCCGAGGCGCAGGCCGAACAGGCTCTACGCGAGGCGCGCCGCCTGTCGGTGCCGCTGACCACGGTCATGAAGCGCATCAGCTACGCGCGGGCCAGCGACATCGCGCGCATCCTGACGCAGGGCGTGCGCAACAACGTCGGCGGCCTCGGCGGCGGTGTCGGCGCGTTCGGCGATCAGGGCATCCTCTCGATGCGCGGGTCGGTGAACGTGGACGACCGCACCAACACACTGATCATTCAGGAGCTGCCGGACTACCTGGACACCGTGCTCCAGGTCATCGAGAACCTGGACATCCCTGAGAAGCAGGTGATGATCGAGGCACGGATCATCGAGACCACGCGGAACTTCAGCCGCTCCCTGGGTGTGGACTGGAGCTTCAACGGAGTTGCCGACAACGTGCACGGCAACACCACTGGCCTCGAGTTCCCGAACAACATCTCCGCAAACGGCGGTGTGCAGCTGCTCACGGGTGGCCAGAACGGGTTCATCAACCTCGGGCTGGGGAACGTCCTCAACACGTTCGAGCTCGACATGACGCTCAACGCCGCCGAAAGCGACGGCCTGGTGAACGTCATCTCGGCGCCGAAGGTGGCCACGCTCAACAACGAGCAGGCGACGATCCAGACCGGTCTCCAGATTCCCATCCAGACGGTGGCCAACAACACCGTCACCGTGCAGTTCGTGAATGCGACGCTCCGCCTCGAGGTGACGCCGCAGGTCACGGCCGAAGGCACGATCATGATGGAGATCAATATCCAGAAGCGTGAGCCGCAGCTGGCCTTCGCAGTCGTCGGCGCGACGAACGCTCCCATCGCGACGCGCGAGGCACGCACGCGGGTGATCGTGCGCGACGGTGGTACCGCGGTGATCGGCGGCATCTACGAGGTCAGCACGAACGAGGGTGAGGACCGCGTTCCGGGCCTCGCGAACATCCCGATCCTGGGACATCTCTTCAAGAACAAGAACCGCAGCAACCAGAACGAAGAGTTGCTCATCTTCATCACCCCGCGGGTGATTCAGCTCTAAGTGCGGAGGCGTACGACCATGCTCAAGCAGAGGCTCCTTCCCATCTTCGTTCTCGTTCTCGTGGGCGCTCTCGCCCTCGGCTGCGAGAGTCGTACGGACAAGACCGAGACCGGTGGCGTCGAGATCTCCGTGAGTGACTTCGACGGACTCGCTCTCCGACACGACGTTTCCGTCGACTTCCTCCAGGTCGACGAGCTGACACTGCAGAACATCTCGAAGGATCCCTTCGCAGCGACCAGCGACCTCATGAACGTGGAGCTGTACTCGTACGAGGTCACGTACACCCGCGCTGACACGGGCACCCGGCTGCCTCCACCCCTCGTCCGGGGTCTGTTCGGCACCGTTCCGGTCAATGGCACGGCTGTGTTCAACAACCTGCCCGTGATGGACCTGGAACAGTTCTCGACCGAGCCGCTGTCCGACCTCTACCCCTTCAACGGCGGCTTCGACACCGAGACGGGCAACGCTCTCATTCGCCTCAACTTCCGTCTCGTGTTCTTCGGTCGAACCATCTCCGGCGACGAGGTGCGCTCGGGGCCCGCCAACTTCACGGTCGAAATCTGCAACTGTCCCGCCATTGACACGGGCAACTAATTCGAGTCCTTCGGGAGATCTCCCATGCCTAATCAGCTCAACCGCTCGCTCCTCCTCCTGGCGCCGCTTCTGTTGGCGCTGGTTGCCGCATGCTCCAGCGACAACCCCACCGAGCCCCAGCAGAACCCTGTGGGTCCGTCCACCGCGAGTGGCCAGGCCTGGAACATCAGCGTCAACGCGAGCGACCGCTCGGTGTCGTCCGGCGACTCCGCTGCGATCACCGTGACGGTCTCCGTTCGTCGCGCATCCGATGGCGTCAAGCCGGCCAACGGCACGACCGTCGTCGTGACCACGAGTCTGGGTGAGTTCAACTCTCAGGGCAGCGGCGCGACGCAAGGCACCCTCTCCCTCTTCGACGGCGTGGCGCGCATCAACTTCTTTCCGGGCAACGTGCCGGGCACGGCCCGCGTGACGGCCCAGCTCGACCAGAGCCGCGGATCGACCAACATCACGATCCAGGATGGAGGGGCGTTCTTCCTCACCTCGGTCCAGCCCAACATCGGCGGCCCGAACGGCGGCGAGCAGGTGGTCATTCGGGGCGGCGGCTTCCTCGAGCCGGTCCGTGTCACGTTCGGCGGCAGCACTGCGGTCGTCGAGAGTGTGACCTCGACGCGGATCCGCGTGCGGACCCCGGCGACGACGCTCAGTCCTGGTCAGACCCAGCCGGTGACGGTTGCTGTGACCAACAACCTCAACGGCCCGACGAACGCGACAGATCAGCTCGTGAACGCCTTCACCTACACGCTGGGTGGCAGTTCCAACGAGCCCAGGGCCTTTGGCGTGACCCCGGGCACGGGCCCGAACGAGGGCGGCACCACGGTCGTCATCACCGGCGAGAACTTCGAGTCGCCGGTGCAGGTCATCTTCGGCCAGGGCACCAACCCGAACAACTTCAACGGTGTGGAGGCCACGGTCCAGTCGGTGACCCCGACGCAGATCATCGTCACCTCGCCTTCGGCCACGAACTTCGGTCAGGGGCTGCTGAACCAGAGGGCGGACATCCTGATCCGCAACATCAACACCGGCCTCGTGACCATCGCCACCGACGCGTTCCAGTACGGTCCGAACGTGCTCGTCACCGAGATCGCGCCGAACTCCGGTCCGGCGTCCGGCGACCAGCTCGTCGACATCTTCGGACAGGGCTTCGTGGAACCGCTCCAGGTCCGCCTGGGTAGCGTGGTCGACCCGCAACCGCTGGTCTCGGTGACGCCGACGCAGATCACCGTCCGCACGCTCGGCGCGCAGACGAACAGCTGCGGCGACATCTCCGGTCCGGTGATCGTCACGCTCCTCGACACGGGGAACGAGAACACGCAGGGTCCGACCTACGTGTACCAGGTGACGTCTGACGGACCGCGGATCAGCGGCCTGAACCCGACCCAGGGCTCGGCCAACGGCGGCACCCCGGTCACCATCACCGGTCAGAACTTCTACTCGAACACCGAGGTCACCTTCGGTGGTCGTGCAGGCAACATCTCGAGCATCGGCAGCGGGTCGATCTCGGTGACGTCGCCGTTCATTCCGGACGCCGAGCTGCTCATCGAGGCCTGTGACGACAACGCCGATGGCACGCAGGGTGAGCGCTACATCGACACGCCGGTCGAGGTTCTCGTGAAGAACCTGTCGACCCAGTGTGAGGCGACGTTCCCGAACGGCTTCGTCTACGTGCCGACCAACACGGTCTGCCGCAACGACGTCGGCGCGGTGACGCCGCCGACGGCGAGCTTCACCTTCACGGTGACGAACGCGGCGACTTTCACGGTGCAGTTCAACGACACGTCGAACCCGGCGGCCACTGCGTGGTCCTGGGACATCGACAACGATGGCAGCATCGACTACAGCACGCAGTTCCCGATCCACTCGTTCCCGGCCGCGGGCAGCTACTCCGTAGCGCTCACGGTGAGCAACGCGGGTGGTACGGACAGCACGGTGCAGGTGGTCACGGTGCCGTGACGTAGCCGTCGCCCGCCGGGCGACGACCCTTCGAGAGCGCGGCGACGCAGGTCGCCGCGCTTCTTCGTTTTGGGCCCTGCATCGGTTGCCCGGCTCGGGAAGGAAGCCGCGAGAGACGAGCTCCGCGTGGTGGCCTTTCGCGGCCCTCGCCGGTAGACTTTCTCCACCCGAAGAGAGGCCGTTGCGGCACACGCCGCGCTTCCAAGGCGACCGCCCGATCCGGCGCGAAAATGCGCTTGGACGAATGCTCGGACTGCTGCGTAGACAAGAACGATGAGAGCAACTTCGAGCCCGTGGAGGCGTACCCTCCCGCTGCTTCCCTTCCTGATCTGCGCCGCACTGCTGGCGTGTGACTCGGCGGATCCGGTCGCCCCCGAAGGCACCCTCCTGACCATCACCGCCAACCCGGCCCGAATCGCTTCGGACTCGACCTCGCAGATCCGGGTGATCGCACGCAAGCCCAATGGCACCCCGGTCAACCCGGGCACCCTGATTCGGCTGGGCACCACGATCGGCCGGATCGACCCGAGCGTTCAGACCGACGACTCCGGAGAGGCCATCGGCACCCTGAGCGGCAACGGCGAGTTCGGGATGGCCACCGTCACCGCCAGCGCCGGCAGCTCCGAGGCCGTCACCGTCGATGTGCAGGTGGGCCTGCCCGCGGGCACGATCTCGGTGCAGGCGACACCTTCGACGGTGCCGGAGACGGGCGGTACGGTGAACCTGCTGGCCATCGTGCGTGACGACCAGGGCCAGGCTCTCGAGAACGCAAGCGTCAACTTCCGCACCGAGACCGGGTCTCTCGCGTCGGGTGGCCAGCTCCTGCTCACCGCGGCCGACGGCAGCGTGACCGACACCCTCGACATCCAGGCATCGGACCTGGACGTGCTCCAGGGGGACACGTTCCAGGTGGAGGCGGAAGTGGGCTCCGGCGGCGGTCTGGTCACGGCGACCGACGTCGTGGCGATCCAGCGTCTCCCGACCGCTTCGTTCACCTTCGGAACGCAGAACCTGACGGTGGTGTTCACCGACACCAGCGAAGGCAACCCGACGCGCTGGCAATGGAACTTCGGCGACGGCAACACCAGTGTCCTCCAGAACCCGAGCCATCAGTACTCGGACGCCGGCACCTACACGGTGACCCTGACGGCGAGCAACAGCCTCGGTCAGGACACGGTCAGTCAGTTCGTCTCGGTGTCGGGCCAGTAGGCGCAGCCGCCCCGTGAGAGGGTGTCCGACAGCCACCGCCGGGCGCCGTATCTCCTGAGCTGAGCTATACTTAGAGATCGCTCCCGCGGCGAGGAGCGCTTGATTTCGAGCCCGGAAACGGAGGTCTCCTCAGGTCTCGGGCTCTGCCCACCGGGGCGAGAAAGGGGAGTCGGTGGCGAACGACAATCCACGCGCACGCTTGGCGCAGCTCAAGGAACGCTGGGACGCGGATCGCTCGTCACGGCTGTTCCTCCAGCTGGCCGAGGAGTACCGTCGCCAGAAGATGCCGGACGAGGCTCTGGCGGTGCTGGAGGAAGGTCTCGAGATCCATCCTGCGACGGGAGCTGCGCAGGTGGTGCTCGGGCGGTGTCAGCTGGACGCTGGCGATCTCCAGAGCGGCACGGAGACCCTGGAGGAGGTGGTGCGTCGGGATCCGACGCAGATGGTCGCCTACCGCGCGCTCGTCGAGGCGTACATCCGCTCCCGCGACGGCGAGAACGCGCGCGACCGTCTCGGCCTCTATGCACAGTTGAATCCTCAGGATCCGGAGATCGCCGAGCTCTCGGAGCGGATCGCTCGGATCGACGTCGCCACCGCGGAGTCGCCGGAGCCGGACGAGCCGGTCGATGAGGATTCGGAGGCCACCGAAGAGCCCGGGCTCTCGGCCGCGGCCACGATTCAAGTTCCCGTGGTGCGGCTGGAAGAGGAGCCGGACCCGCCCGCCTCGGAAGAAGCAGAAGACGAGCCTGCAGCGGGGGGTGCAACGCTCGAAACGGCGCCCGTCGAGATCCCCTCCGCCGAGATGCCGACCCAGCAGATCCCGGCCGTCGACATCGCGAGCCTGAAGCCACCCGAGGACACGACGCCCCCGGCGGCCGAAGAAGCGCAGGAGAGCGCTGCGGAGGCCGAGCCTCCGCCGCTCCCGGAGCCGCCGGCTCCTGCTTCCGCCCCCCCGAGCGAGCTCGCGGCAGACGATGCAGAGGCGGCGGTCGAGAACGACGCGGAGCCGCCGCCGCTCCCGTCCGGTACCTGGTCCATTCCAGAGGCCATTGCCGCCGAAGCGGCCGCGATGGAGGACGAGACGAGCGGCGCGGACGACGACGATGATGCCGTTGCGGCCGGTGTGCCCGAGCTGCCGAGCGCGAACATGGAGGTGCCTCCCCCGCCGGCGATCGACGAGCCGACGCCCGAGGTTTCCGCGCCCGAAGCCGTCGCATCCGAGGACGCAGAAGAGCCCACCGAGACGCTTGCGGCCGGTGCGGAAGATGTGGACGAGCCGGCCCGGGAGGAAGAAGCCTCGGAGCCGGAGAGCGAAGCACTCGAGGCCCAGGAAGACGCGTCCTCCGAGGAGGAGGTTCTGCCCGCACCGCAGCCCGACGCGGAGCCCGATCCGGAGATCGAGGCGGTGGCCTTGGCAGAGGAGGACGAGCGCCAGCCCGACGCGGAGCCTGAGCCGGAGATCGAGGCGGTCGCCTCGGGAGGGCAGGGCGAGCTCGAGCCCGACGCGGAGGCTGAACCGGAGGTGGAGGCGGCGGCCTCGGACGGGATGGACGAGCCCGAGACCGAGACGGAAGCGGCCTCGGACGAGGGGACCGCCGTCGGTGCTGCTGCAGGCGCTGCGGGCCTCGTGGGCGCCCTGGGCCTCGGCTGGACGTCTCGGGAGCACGATCCCGAAGGCTCCTCCGCAGAGTCCGACGAGGTCGACGTGGCGGAGCCGCCCGACGCATCCTCCGAAACCGAGGTTGCCGCGGTCGAAGCCGAGGCACCGGATTCGGAGCAGGTCCCCGAAGTGACCGCCGTCGCTGGCGGTCAGGACGAGCTGGTTGCCGAAGAGCTCGCCTCGGCAGAGGAGCCGGACCCCGAGCCAGAGCCTTCACTGGAGCTCCAGTCCGAGCCGGAGCCCGAAGCCGAGTCCGAGCCCACAACTCCACTGGAACCCGAAGCCGAACCCGAGCCCGACCCGGTCGCCGCGTCGGAGCCTCCCCCCCAACCCCTCCCGGAGCCGGAGATGCCGGCGGCCGTGTCGGGTGTCCGCCTCGCAGAGGGGGGCAACGGACGGGTGTTCCATCTGGATCCGGCGCGCCTCCCCGCGCCCACGAACCTGCTCCTGGTGCCGCCGCGGGCTCTGCGCGCTCCGCGCTCGGCTGCAGCAACCTCGGCCGCGGGCCCCGCCGCACCTCAGGAAGGCTCGCACGAGGCCGACGTGGGGGCGCTCGGAGCCGCGACGGCCAGCGGCGTCGCGGCGTCAGCGACGCTCGCGGGGCTGTACCGCGAGCAGGGGCACGAAGAAGACGCCGATCGCGTGCTCGGCCAGATCCTCGGCGACACGGCTCCACCGGAGCCGCTGCACGCGCGCGACCTCCTCGACGACGACGCGGAGGAGGGCCTCTCGGAACGGAAGCTGGCGGTCCTCCGCGGCTACCTGGGCCGGGTCCGCAACGAGGAGACCGACGATGTTTCGTGAGTGCCTCGACGGCATTCTGGAGCGTGTGCGAGGCCTCGAGTCGATTGCCCTGGTCGGCAAGGACGGTCTCCCGGTCGAGTCGGTCTCGCGCCGTGACGGGGCCGACCTCGAAATGCTCTCGGCCGAGATGGTGGCCCTGATCGGTTCCATCGGAACCAACGACTCCGAGCTCGGAGCCGGCCCCTCCAGGCAGCTCCTCGTGCGCACTTCGAAGCACGTCTTCGTGACCTCGCGCGTGACGGATGGCTACTACCTCCTGGCGGTCGGTGACGGCGATCTGGCGGTGGGTCAGGCACGCTTCGAGCTGCGTCGGGCACCTCTGGTCCTCGAGTCCGAGCTCGTCTGAGCTGCGCACCGCGGCCCCGGTCTGCGCCTGGGCTTGTGCTCGGCAGGCGTCCGCGGGTACCGTTCATGCGAGCCCTTCGGGCTCGTTGCGGAATGCGAGCCCTATCGGGCTCGTTGGACGAACCCTTTGGGTTCGTGGCGGAATGCGAGCCTTGTCGGGCTCGTTGGACGAACCCTCTGGGTTCGTTGCGGAATGCGAGCCCTTCGGGCTCGTTGGACGAACCCTTCGGGTTCGTTTGCAGAGTGCGAGCCCTGTCGGGTTCGTTGGACGAGCCCTCTGGGTTCGTCTGCGAGCTGGAAGCTCGTCAAAGGTTCGGACATGCGGCGCTCGGCGCCGGCACGCAGAGGGGAGATCGATGTACGACTACGATCAGGTCAAGGAGCTCATTGGTCTCGTCTCGGAGACGGGCCTCGGGGAGCTCGAGATCGAGCGGAACGGCTTCCGTCTGCGCATCGTCGGCACGCCGGCGCCGCAAGCCACCCTGACGGCTCCGGCCCCGCAGCCGGTGGTGCAGATCGCGCCGTCTCCGCCCGCGACGCCGGGGGCCCCTGAAGCGGCACCCGCCGCTCCTTCCGAAGCGACGCGCGAGGAGTCCGGCGCGCTGGAGGAGGCCGAGGGTGAAGGGCATCACATCCTGAGATCCCCCATCGTCGGCACCTTCTACGCGGCTCCGAGCCCGGAGGCTCCGCCCTTCGTCAAGCCCGGCGACCGGATCGAGAGGGGGCAGGTGGTGTGCATCGTCGAGGCCATGAAGCTCATGAACGAGATCGAGGCCGACTGCAGCGGCGTGATCGTGGAGGTACTCCAGGAGAACGCGGAGCCCGTCGAGTTCGGCCAGCCGCTCTTTTCGGTGCGCGAAGACGGCTGATCCGCCTCCGCTCGCGGCATGATTCGACGAGTTCTGGTCGCCAATCGTGGCGAGATCGCGCTGCGGGTGCTCCGAGCCTGCCACGATCTCGGACTCGAGACGGTTGCGGTCTACAGCACGGCAGACCGTGACAGTGCCGTCGTGCGCGCGGCGGATCAGGCGATCTGTATCGGCTCGCCACCTGCGGCCAAGAGCTATCTGCTCGGGTCCCGGATCCTCTCGGCCGCCGAGATCTCCGGGGCGGACGCCGTTCATCCGGGCTACGGCTTTCTCGCCGAGAACGCCGACTTCGCCGAGGAGCTCGCGCACCGTGGCCTCACCTGGATCGGCCCGGCTGCGAGCACGATCCGGCAGATGGGAGACAAGGTCGAGGCGCGCGAGACCGCGGTCCGGGCCGGGGTGCCGATCCTGCCGGGCTCGCAGGGGGCCCTGTCGAGCGCGGAGGAGGCCGCGTCGCTCGCCGCGGAGATCTCCTATCCCGTCATTCTCAAGGCGGCCGCCGGAGGTGGCGGCCGCGGAATGCGGATCGCCACCGACGAGGAGGACCTGCAGCGGGCGTTCCAGCTGGCCTCGTCGGAGGCCACGGCCGCGTTCGGAGACGGCCGCCTCTACCTCGAGAAGTACGTCGTCGAGCCGCGCCACATCGAGATCCAGGTTTTCGGCGACCGCGCCGGTGCCGTGCTCGACTTCGGCGAGCGGGAGTGCTCGCTCCAGCGCCGTCACCAGAAGCTGCTCGAGGAGGCGCCGGCCCCCGGGCTCGACCCGGCGGTGCGCCGCCGCATGGGGGACGCGGCCGTCCGGCTGGCCCAGGAGGTCGACTACCTGGGTGCGGGAACGGTGGAGTTCCTCCTCGACGAGGACGGCTCGTTCTACTTCATGGAGATGAACACCCGCATTCAGGTCGAGCACCCCGTCACCGAGATCGTGGCCGATGTCGATCTGGTGCAGCTGCAGATCGAGGTGGCTGGAGGGGCTCTGCTCGGAGCGGACCGTGGACCGCGACCGCGTGGGCACGCGATCGAATGCCGGATCAATGCGGAAGATCCGGAGACCTTCCGGCCGAGTGCAGGCCACATCACGCGCCTGCGATTCCCGGCCGGCCCCGGGATCCGCGTCGACTCCCACGTGTACGAGGGCTACACCTTTCCGCCCTTCTACGACTCGCTCCTCGGCAAGTTCGTCTCATACGGTCGGGATCGCAGGGAGGCGATTCGCCGGATGCGCCGCGCGCTGGACGAGTTCCACATCGAGGGGATCCAGACCACGGCTCCGCTGCACGCACGGCTGCTGGACGACCCGCAGTTTCGTGCGGGCCAGCTGTCGACGCGGTTCATGGAGCGTTTTCTCGGTGTCTCCTGACCCAGGTCAGAGTGCGCCGGTGTCCACCCCGCGGCTCTACGTCATCGCCGACGTCGATGCTCTCGGCGCACGAGATCCCGCGGCGGTCGTGGCCGATCTGGCCGACGTCGGCGTGCGCTGGCTGCAGATCCGTGCGAAGAAGCTCCACGACCTCGAGCTCTGGAACCTCTGTGAGCGCTGCATGCGGGCCGTCGAAGGATCGGAGAGCCTCCTCTGGATCAACGACCGCGCGGACGTGGCGGCGATCCTGGGGGCTCCCGGCCTCCATCTGGGGCAGGAGGACCTGCCGCCGGCCGCGGCCCGTCGCGTGCTGCCGAAGGGGGTGCTCCTGGGTCGCTCGACGCACGACGTGAGCCAGTTCGAGGTGGCGGCCGGGGACGACAGCGTGGATGTGATTGCCGTCGGCCCGGTGTTCGGAACCCGGAGCAAGGACAACCCGGATCCCACCGTGGGTCTCGACCTCCTGCGACAGGTGCGGGCGCTCTCGACCAAGCCGATCGTGGCGATCGGAGGCATCGACGAGGCCCGTGCGACGTCGGTTCTGGAGGCCGGAGCGGACAGCGTCGCGGTCATCTCGGCCGTCTGTGGCGCGCCCGATCCGAAGGCCGCGGCGGGGCGTCTCCTGCGCCTGCTCGGGTGATGAAGGCCTGATAAACTCGAGGGTGCCGTTCGGGGCGCTTCCCCTGAGCCCGCGAGACGGCGGCCCAACGTCCCTTCGAGGTCCCTGACCCGTGTCCACCACTGCAATTCTCATGATGGTCGTCATCTGCGGCATCGTGTGGGGCGGCCTCACCCGCTTCCTGATCCGTGCGCTGCGCGGCGAACGAGCCCGTCCATCGGAGTAGCTCGATCCTCCGCCGAGGGAGCGGAGCGCGCTGGAGCAGACGGTCGTGAGGATCTATCTCGTGGGATTCATGGGCTGTGGAAAGAGCACGGTCGGTCGGAGCCTGGCGAAAGAGCTCGACTGGGACTTCGTGGACCTGGATCGTGAGATCCAGCGCCGCGCCAACATGACGATCCCGGAGATCTTCGAAGCCCACGGAGAGCAGGGTTTCCGTGAGCGCGAGCACGAGTGCCTCCTCGAGACGGGGCACCGCGTGCGCACGGTGCTCGCCACGGGCGGTGGTGCGTTCACCCGGGAAGAGAACATCGCCGTGATCGCCAAGTCAGGAGTGAGCGTGTGGCTCGACCCTGCGTTCGAGGTCCTGCTCCAGCGCCTCCTGCGGTCGGTCCGTGATCGGCCCATGTTCAGGAACGAGGACCAGCTACGCGAGCTCTGGCAGCAGCGCTTGGGCTGGTACGAGCGCGCCGACCTCCACATTCCGGTCACCGAGCACGACAATGCGGAGACGGTCACGGCCAAGATCGTCGCTCGGCTCAAGGACGCTCCATGCGTTACCTGATCGTCTCGGACATGCACGGCAACGGTGACGCGTTTGCCGCGGTCCTGCGCAAGGTGCGCCGCAAGCACTTCGACGCCACCCTCGTTCTGGGAGACCTCGTCGGCTACGGCGCCTCTCCCGATCAGGTGGTGGAGCAGATGTCGGATCTACCGGGCAAGCTGTTCAGCGTGCGCGGGAACCACGACAAGGTGGCGGCCGGGATCGACGACGGAACGAGCTTCAATGCGGCAGCACTGGCCGCGGCACGCTGGACCGCGGAGCGGATGAAGCCCCACAACCTGCGGGTCGTGCGGGATCTGCCCGTCGGACCGATCGTCGTCGAGGGCGGCGATCCGCCTCGGCTCGCCATCTGCCACGGCTCCCCGGCCGACGAGGACACCTACCTCTTCGCGGAGCAGGAGGCGTTTGCCGGCTTCCAGTGCGAGCCCGGGGCGCATGTCACGTTCTTCGGCCACACCCACCTGCCGTCGATCTTCATCCTCCATCGAGGCGGGGTGCGTGCCGTGCTGCTGCGGGGCAACCACGGGCGGCTGCGCATTCATCCGGCGCTCCGCTACCTGATCAACCCGGGCTCCGTCGGCCAGCCGCGCGACCGGAACCCGCTCGCGTCGTTCATGATGTTCGACTCGGAGAGTCAGGTGGTCACGTGGCGGCGTGTCCGCTACCCCATCCGCCGTGCCCAGCGGCGCATCGAGAAGGCCGGCCTGCCACCCTCGCTCGCGGAGCGGCTCGCCTACGGCATGTAGCCGGTCGCCCCGTCCGCTCTAGGGGACTTTTTCAGCAGCCCCCTAGGGCGCGCTGCCCGGCGGCGGCGGGGGAGTGTTCAGGATCTCCTGCGTGCTCTTGCCGGCTCGCGTGAGCGACAGCAGGTGCTCGAGCCGGTAGTCGCCGCCCGAAGCTGCCTGCGCTCCCTCCCAGGTGGAGAGTGCAGCGTCACGCTGGCCGACCTGGAGCTCGATCATGCCTTTGATCAGGCTCGCCTGCACCGAGGCCGGATTCGAGGTGAGCGCCGCATTCAGGAGCTCCAGTGCGTCCTGCGGCTGCCCCATCGTGTAGCGCACCAGACCGGAGATGTAGAGGCCGTCGGAGTCGTCGGGTGCGCGCGCGAGGATCTCCTGGGCCTCTCCGAAGGCCTGGAAGAACTGGGAGTTCTCGAGCAGGATCTGCGCGAGCGAGCGGCGCAGGTCGAGGTCGTCGGGGCTCGCGTCGATGCGCGCGCGCAGGTCGTCCACGAGCCCCTGAACCTGCGGGGACAGAGGTGGCTCGCCACGGTCGATCTCACCTCCGCCGCCCTGCATGGGGCCTCGCGCGGGTGGCGCCTGCTGCGCGGCCGCAGCGTTGGGGTCGGGCCTGGCGTCACCCTGGGCCCAGAAGATGAGGATCGCGACGAGGCCGACCATACCGCCACCGAGAAAGGTGCCGGCGAGCAGGGGATGCCGCGAGATCAGATCGCCGCCGCGTGCCGGCGCCGCGGCGGCCGGCTCGGGATCTGCCGCAGGAGCCGCAACCGCAGTCTTGCCGCCGAGCTCCTCGAGCTGTCGAAGAGTCTGCGCAGCGCGCAGTTCCAGGGCCTCTCGATCGGCCGCAGGCGCGTCCGGAGCCAGATCGCGCAATGCGGTGTAGGTCTCGTCGCGCTGCTTCTTCAGGTCGGAGAGAACCAGCGCGTCGTTCGTGGTGGCCGGTGCGCTCCGGAGCATGCGCCAGACCAGGGCGACGCCGAGCACGAGGCCGGCACCGAGGATCCAGACGGGGAGCGAGCCGTCCGCCATCAGGACTTCGTCTCCCGCCGGACCTCTTCGAGGAACCGGTCGAGAGGCTCGGACGGCTGTGCGGGTGCTTCGGCCTCGGCCCCCCGCTGGGAGCGCTGGAAGGCGACGACCAGCAGGGCACCGAGGAGAATGCCGGCCGGTGGTACCAGCCACACGAGCCAGTTGAGCCCTTCTCTCTTGGGCTCCAGTCGAACGAACTCGCCGTACGATCCCTCGAAGTAGCCCCAGACCTGCTCCGCGGTGTAGCCCATGGAGAGGAGCTCGCGGACCTGCTCCTTCATGGCAACGGCCATCGGGGACGGGGACGCCTCGATCGACATGCCCTGACACACGGGGCAGCGCATGACGTCGGCGATGCGAAGCGTGGCCTGGTCGAGAGCCTCCCCTTGGAGCGCCTCGCCGAGCGGCCGGCCGAGGCGCGAGATGTCGATGTCGACGACGCCATCGGTGTTCTGGCTCTGCGCGTTGGGCGGCGCAGCGACGAGCAGGAGCAGGAGCAGGAGGGGCAGGGCACCCCGGCGCAACGTCTTCAAGAGAGCATTCTCTCGACGACCTCGACCAGCGTCTCGCCGTCGACCTGACCGATCACCTTGTGCACGATCGTGCCGTCCTTGTCGATGAAGAACGTCTCCGGTGGTCCGTACACTCCGTAGGCGATCGCCATCCGACCGCCTTCGTCGACCAGCGACGGGCCCCAGGCGCCGCGCTCCTCGACGAACTGTCGGATGAGACGAGGCTCGTCCTGGTAGATCACGCCCAGGAACTCGACGCGACCGGCGTAGTGCTGGGCGGCCTGGATGAGGAGCGGATGCTCGTAGAGGCACGGCACGCAGTAGGTCGCCCAGAAGTTGATGACCACGGGCCGGCCTTTGAGCTGCTCCGAGTCGAAGACCCGGCCGTCCAGGTCGGCGAGGCGGAACGGCGGCGCGGCCTTGCCGACCAGCGGCGATTCGACGATGTTCGGGTTGAAGTCGAAGCCCCGTTGCAGCAGCAGGAGGAGCGGAACGACCAGCAGGGCGCCGACCGCGAGCACCTTCGCGTTCAACTTCATCTCAGCCCTCGCTCGGGGCGGCCGCCGTGTCGAGCCCGGCGGACGAATCGCGTGCGGGCGCCGGGGCGGCCGCGCGCGCCGGGAGCAGGCAGAGAGCCGTTCCCAGGCACATGATGAACACGCCGATCCAGATCCAGACCACCGCCGGCGTGACGATGGCGCGCAGGCCCACCGAGCCGGTGCGCTGCACGTTCATCAGGGTCAGGTAGACGTCTTCCATCACGCCGGTGCGCACGCGCGGGGTGGCGATGGGCTCGCGCTTCGTCGGGTAGAAGTTGAGCGACGGCTCGAGCTGCGCGACCTCGCGGTCGCCGCGCAAAACGGTGACGTAGGCCACCTGCCTCTGCACGTGCGGATCCTGCACGAGCTGGCTGTTCTCGAAGCGCACCGTGTAGCCGGCCACCTCCATCGACTCGCCGGGGCCGAGTGTGGTCTCGTTCTCGCGCTGGTAGTTCGACGAGATGGCGATCGCGACGAACGTGACGAGCACACCGAAGTGGACGATGTAGCCACCGAGGTGGCGCGGTGCGAGCCGGCTCGAGTTGCGCAGCGCCGTGGGCAGGCTCTCGCCCTTGGCTGCGCGCACGCGGGTGGGACGGAGCCCCTGGTCGGCGGTCACCCAGAGCGTGTAGCCCGCCAGGGCGCCGCAGGCGAGCACGTAGGGCTCGCGGCCTCCGAAGAGGAGGGTGACCACCACGCCGACCACGGCGGCGGGGAGGGGCCGCAGCAGCGCACGGCGCAGGATGCCGGGCTCGTTGCGGCCCCAGGGGAGTGCCGGGCCGATGCCCATGAGCAGGATCAGGCCGAGGAAGAGCGGCACGGCCATGCGGTTGAAGTAGGGCTCTCCGACGCTCACCTTCGTGCCGCGCGTCGCCTCCGCGAAGATCGGATACAGCGTTCCGACCAGCACGGTGAACATGATGCCGATGAGGATGAGGTTGTTGAACAGGAACGCACCCTCGCGCGACCCGGCCCCCTGGCTCTTGCTTTCGGCCGAGAGCGTGTCGATGCGCAGCGCCAGTAGCACGACGACCGCGATGAGGCAGGCGCCGAGGAAGTTCAGGAAGTACGGGCCGATGGGGCTCTGCGTGAACGAGTGCACCGAGTTGATGACACCCGAGCGGGTCAGGAACGTGCCCAGAATGGTGAGCAGGAAGCTCACCATGATGAGGATGGTGGTCCACGCCTTGAGCGTGCCCCGGCGCTGCTGCACGATCGCCGAGTGCACGGCTGCGATCGCCGTGAGCCAAGGCAGGAAGGAGGCGTTCTCCACGGGGTCCCACGCCCAGTAGCCGCCCCAGCCCAGCACCTCGTACGACCACCAGCCACCGAGCATGATGCCGAGGGTGAGGAACCCGGTCGGAACGAGCAGCCAGTTGCGCATCGGCCGGAGCCAGGTTGGCCCCAGCTGGCCCCGGAGGAGTGCGGCGACCGCCATGGCGAACGGCACCGTCATGCCGACGTAGCCGAGGTACAGCGTGGGCGGGTGGACCGCCATCAGCAGGTGGTTCTGCAGGAGCGGGTTCGGCCCCGGGCCGTCCGTCGGGATCGGGGGCGGCACGGCGCCAAACGGATTGGCGGGCCCGGCGATCAGGAAGCAGAAGTAGAGCGCCACGGCCATCATCGTGGCGAGCGTGTACGCGAGGTAGTCCTCGTGCCCCTCGCGCTGGAGGATGGCGACTCCCGCGACGTAGAGCCCGAGGATGAGCCCCCAGAACAGGATCGAGCCCTCGAGCGACGACCAGAACGAGAAGAACGTGATGTGTGGCGGGGTCGACAGCGACCCGACCTGTGCCACGTACGACACGGAGAAGTCGTGGGTGAACAGCGCGTACCACATCACCGCGCTCGCCCCGACCATGGTGGCAGCGAAGGCGAGGGCCAGCCGTCGGGTCAGCAGGAGACCGCTGTCCGAGCGCTTGTAGCCGGCCGCGAAGCCGACGGGGGCACCGACGGCGCAGATGAGCAGACCGAGGAGGACGAAGCCGTAGCCGAGAGACGAGTTCATGCGGGTTCAGGGAGCGCTCGCGCGCGGGAGGAGAGGGGCCCGGCAGGCCGTGCCGGAGCTAGGTCTCGTCGCGGTCGAACTGCATGGTCTCCATGAGCTCTTCCACGGAGCGGTCGTCCTCGGTGTCAGGGGCCTGGTACTCGTTGTCGTGCTTGACCATGAGCTTCGAGGTCTCGAACACGCCGTCCTTGCCGAGGGTGCCCTCGAGCACGACGCCGATCCCCTCGCGGAACATCGCGGGCGGCACGGCGTTGGCGCGCACCGGGACGACCTGGTCGCCGTCGGTGACCGAGAAGAGGAGGGTGCCGTTCTCCTCCTGGCGGACCGTGCCGTCCGCCACCAGCCCACCCAGGCGTACCGAGGCACCGATGGCCTTGGCATCCGCTTCGTGGAGCTCGGTCGGACTCCAGTAGTAGACGAGGTTCTCGCCGAGATCGCCGAACGCGAGAAACGCGAACGCGCCACCTCCGAGGAGGAGGGCGATGACCAGGATGATGCGACTGCTGCGGTTGGCTGCTGCGTTGCTCATGGACTCACCTCGAACGCGCCTCGTGGCGGCTCTACCTCGCCCGCGGCTCGGAGCCGCTATTGCTGGCTTCGGCTACGAATCCTGCTCGGATTCGCGCTTCGATCGCTGGGCGCGGCGCCAGAGGTTGACGCCGTAGACCACGAGGACTCCGCCTACGACAGTGTAGGCGGCGATCACGAAATTCCAGCCTCCGACTATAACGCCGTCAGGCACGGGAGGCTCCGATCCGACTTTTTCTCAGCTTCGGCACACGAGCGCCTCAGACGGGGGCCACACTGGGCTCGATGCGCGCCGGCTCGGGCACGTCCTCGGCCTCGGCGCGAGCCTCTTCGATGGCGGTGCGCATTCCGATCATCCACAGGGCGATGAGGAGCACGGCGAGGAGGTTCATGCGCAGCGGCCAGACCATCATCGAATCGACCGTTTCGGGCGACGACTGCACCTGGTGGAGGCTGCGCCACCAACGCACGCAGAAGTAGATGAGCGGCACGTCGACGAACGCCACCACCGAAGCGACGGCACTCCACACGGCGCGTCGTCGCGGGTCTTCGAGGGCGGAGCGCATGATCAGGATCGCGGCGAAGAGGATGGCTGCGACGAGCGAGGTGGTCAGGCGCACGTCCCAGTCCCACCAGATCCCCCAGGTCGGGCGGGCCCAGATCATGCCGCTCAGGAGCATGGGGACGGCGAAGACCACGCCGACCTCGATCGCCCCGGTCAACCGCGAATCCCAGATGCGCTTGCCGGTCCACAGCGACATGACGGCGGCGCCGAAGGCGAGCGTCAGCACGACCAGGGTGTTCACCGCGATCGGCATGTGGACGTACAGGATCCGGGAGACGTCGCCCATGTGGCGCTCAGGCGGTGCCCACGTGAGCCCGAGGACGCATCCCGCCGAGAACAGCGAGGCACCGAGGATGAGCAGGGCGTGTCGACGAATCGCTTGGACCATGGGGGTGGCTCCGGTTCGGCCGCTCCGCGGGAATCTCGGCGACGTGAGCTGGCCGAGGGCGAGAGCGGAGACTCTAGTCTTCGATCACTGCGGGAAAGACGATCGCGCAGAGACTCCAATAGACTACATCGAAGGAGATCAGGAGCAGCCGCCACGCACCCATCTGGTCCATGGCGTCGCCGTTGAGGGTCAGGTCGAAGGCCTTCACCGACGACAGCAGCACGGGGACGACGAGGGGAAACAGCAGCAGCGGCAGCAGCACGTCTTGACTGTTGAGACGCGAGGTCATCGCCGCGAACAGCGTGCCGGGAGCTGCCAGGCCTGCGGCGGCGAGCGCCCAGAAGAGGCCCAGCCCGAGCAGGAGCCGCGGCGTCGGATCCGCGCCGTAGAGCACGAGGCCCGCCGGCAGGAGGAGGGGGGCCAGCAGCATCAGGAACAGCGCGTTGCTGACCGCCTTGCCGAGGTACAGCGCCACCGGATCGACCGGCAGCAGGCGCAGGCCCTCCTCGGCCGCCTCCTGGTGCTCGATCCGGAAGCTCTCGTTGAGGGCGAGCGTCGAGGAGAGGAGCAGGGCGAGCACCAGGAACCCCGGAATTCCCTGGGTGAGCGCCTGGCTGTTGGTGCCGAGGGCGAACGAGAAGAGGAGCAGCGTGACCACGCCGAAGAGCAGCACCGAGAGGAGACGCGCCTTGCCGCGCCACTCGATGAGCAGATCCTTGCGCAGGATCTCCCACGCCTGTCGCAGCGTGCTCACGCGAAGTGCTCCTGCACTTCGCACGCCGGCCCGATCCAGTGCACCTGGCCGTGTCGGAGCACCACCGCGCGGTCGCTCAGGCGCGCTGCGCGCGCCAGCGAGTGGGACGCCATGACGACCGTCAGGTTGCGCTCCCGGAACGAAGCGATCCAGTCTTCGATCAGCTGCTGGCCTGGCGGGTCGAGCGCGGCGAACGGCTCGTCGAGAAGCACGACGCGCGGCTGCTCGAGACGTGTCCGGAGCAGGCTGAGCCGTTTGCGCATGCCCGCGGAGAAGCCCAGCACGAGGTCCTGGGCACGCTCGGCCAGCGACACCTCGGCGAGGAGGTCCCCGGCGTCTGCGACGGAGAGCGGGCGGCCGAGCAGGCTCGCCCACAGACGGACCGTCTCTCTGGCCGTGAGCTGCGGATACAGGTAGCTCTGATGCGAGACCAGAGACACCAGGTGACGACTCTCTCGACGCCTCCCGTACGGACTGGCTCCGTGGATCTCCAGCTGTCCGCGGGTGGGCCGCAACAGGCCGGCGAACGTACGGAGCAGCGTCGTCTTGCCGGATCCGTTCGCGCCGGCGAGCAGCAGAACCTCGCTGGACGGCACCTCCAGATCCACGTGGGCCAAGGCCCAGTGTCTCCCGAATCTGCGGCCCAGCTGGCGGGCCTCGATGGCCGGCTCGGTGCCGGGGCCGCGTGGCATCGCAAAGGTGTATCACAGCGTCTGCTCGCCGTCCTGGGCACCCTCGCCCTGGCTCTTGCGGCCTGCGCCACGGGCGTCGAGCGGTTGGTGCCGCGCCGCCTCGCGGTGGAGTCGCAGGCGACGCGAAGTCTCCACGGTCTGCTCCTCCTGCTCGAAGACGAGCGCATCTGGGAGCCCGCAGCGATGGAGCGCGCTCTCGCGGATCCGGAGCTCCGGCTGCACGCGGTGCGTGCGCTGGCCCGCATTCGCGCTCCCGAAGGCCTGCGGTACCTCCAGGAGCTCGTCGACGACCCGGATCCAGAGGTCGTGCGGGAGGCGACGGAGGCACTGCGCTCTCTCTCGGCCCCCACCCCCCTCGAGGAGGCGGCGCGGCTCGCCGCTCTGCGCCGTGCCGCCGCCGGGCCCGACCTGCAGGCTTCGCAGGACGCACTGCTCGGGCTGGCCGAGGCCGGCTGGCCGCTCGAGCGCCTGGAGGACATCGTGGGCGAGCTCGCTCCTGTGGAGCGGGTCCGGCGCATGGCCTCGGCGCTCGGACGCGTCCCTCCTGTGGAGTGGTGGCCCGGCGTCGAGATCGTCTGGGACGAGCTGGACGATTCGGAGCGCGCCGCGTTTGCGGCTCAGCTCGCGCGCGGCGCGACGCGTGAGATGGCGCGGTCGAGTCATGCGCTCGAAGCGCGGGCGCTGGAGTGGCTCCGCCAGCCCGCTCTGCGCGGCGCGGCCGCCATGCTGCTCGGGGAGATCGGAGCTCCGCCGACCTGTCGCACGCTCCGTGACGCGGCGCTGGGGGGAAGCGGGGCCGCGGAGCCGGCCGCGCCTCTCGCGCGGGCCGCGCTGCTGCGGGGGCTCGAACGGTGCCTCGCCCGCGGCGCCCTGGCTGCCGGTAGCGACGCGAAGGAGGTCGTCGCTCTCCTGGAGCACTCGCACCCCGCCGTGCGTGTCGCCGCGGCGTCGCTCGGCTCCCACTGGGCCTACGTGCCGCAGGTCGTGCGGGCGCTGACTGCCGCGGCGCGGGACGAGGCCGCCGGAGCGGCCGAGCGCGAGGCCGCCGTGGTCGCCCTCGCGCGTGCCCGGAGCGCGCGCGCGCCGGACGTGCTCTCCGAGCTTTCGACCCGTGCGGAGGTGGTCTCGAGATGGGTGGCTGCGCGTGCCCTGCGCTGGTGGCCCTCGGAGGTGCTGGAGGAGCGCCTCCTCGGTGACCGTCGCGCGGAGGTTCGCAGCGCCACCCTCGATGCGCTGGCGCAGCGTCGCGTGGTGCTGGCGAGCCTGGTGGCTCCCGCGCTCCAGGACGACTCGCCCTGGGTCCGTGCAGCGGCCCTCGACCTCTTCGCGCGCCACCCCGTCCTTGCGCCCGCGCGCCTGCTCGAGAGCGTGGCGGGGCCAGCGGGCGGCGGCGCTCCGCCCCGCGCCGCGCGTCACCCCGTGGTGCGCCTCTCCCTCCTCGACGCACTCGTGGCTCGGGCACGCCACGTCGCCGCGGATCGAGCCGACGTTCTCGAGACCCTCGAAGGGGCGGCGCGCAGCGAGGTGGTGCGCGAGGTGCGTGACCGGGCCGCCTGGCTCCTCGCACAGCAGTCGGGAGGCCGGTATCCGGGCCCGGCCCGCGCAGGGGAGCCGTCGCAGCGAGCCCCCGGCTACTACGAGGCGGCACTCGACGTGGCGTCGAGGACGCTCGTGCTCGAGTGGGACACCTCCGAGGGTCGGTTCGACCTGGAGCTCGACTGCGAGGGCCAGGTTCTGCTCTGCAGGAGCCTGCGTCAGCTCGCCGAGCAGGGCTTCT
This sequence comes from Candidatus Multivoraceae bacterium, assembly GCA_965223385.1. Lineage (GTDB taxonomy): Bacteria > Acidobacteriota > Thermoanaerobaculia > Multivoradales > Multivoraceae > JBCCLJ01. The sequence continues at coordinate 1,481,146 of CBDCWR010000006.1, forward strand.
TTGCCGACTCCAGAGTGGGCCCCGGCACGGCTGGCGAAACGGTGCGCGTCGGCGACCCCACCGGGACGGGGCGTGGCGGTCCAGGGTACTGGGTGCGCGACGTCGCCGACCTCGAGGCCGAGCGCCAGCCGCCGCGGCCGGGGACGGTCTGGCTCGAGCGGCGCTGGCCCGACACCGGCGCGAGCCGCCTCCGCATCGAGCTGACGGCGCAGCGCGTAGAGCGCACGTCGGCGGTGCCGATCGGCCGCGTTGCCGACGGCCTGGCGGTGCTGGAGCGCCTCCAGACCGGGGACCACATCGTCGCGGTCCGCGCCCGCGACCCGGACTGACCCGAACGTCGGCAAACCTCACGTTCGGCTACACTTGCGCGAGCTTCGGGCGGCCGGGAACCCGCTTGAAACGTCGACCCGGAGCCCACGTAGTAGCCGACGATGACCGAGGCGAGGAGAATGGCGGACATCACCGACGAAGAGATGGTCGCCGCCATCCTCGAGGGCGAAGAGGAGGTTTTCCGCGACCTCGTCCAGCGCTATCAGAGCCGTCTCGTCAACTACCTCTACCGCATCCTCCACGACTACGAGGAGGCGCACGACCTCTCGCAGGAGGTCTTCCTGCGGGTGTACCGGGCGCTCGATCGCTTCGATCCGAAGTACCGCTTCTCCACGTGGCTCTTTCGCGTGGCGCAGAACGCGGCGATCGACCGAATTCGCAAGCGCCGCTTGAAGCTGGTCTCCATGCAACGGCCGGATTCGTCCGACCGGGAGGGCGGTGAGTGGGACTTCGCCAGCGAGGACGCGGGCCCGTACTCCGAGCTCCACAACCAGGAGCGCGGGGTGGCGATCCGCCAGGCCATCGAGGAGCTCAAAGAGGAGTACCGTGAGCTCATCGTTCTGAGGCACTTCGGTGATCTCTCCTACGACGAGATCGCGGAGCTCAAAGAGATGCCTCTGGGGACCGTGAAGAACAAGCTCTTTCGCGGGCGCCAGATGCTCAAGAAGAAGCTGAAGCACTTTCTGACCGAATAGCAACCTTGGCGATCTGGCCTGCGTATAAGGCGCAGGCGGGCAGATCTGGCCCGCAACGGCGCCAAGGCAGGCGCAACCCGGGCGTAAATCGTCCACATCCGAAGAGCCCTCTCGGCCGTAGATCCGCACGATGAACGACTCGACTCAAGTGCTGCTGGACCTCGACGCTTTCGTCGATGGGAGCGCGTCGCGCGCAGAGCGTGCACGCGCCGAGGCGTCCTGCGCCGCGGATCCGCGCCTCGCTGCCGAGGCCGCCGAGCTCCGGGGTCTGCAGGCGCTCCTCGCCGAGCACCTGGTCGACGTGCGCAGCGGCTTCGCGTCCGGTGTCCTCGCCGCAGTGCGGTCCGAAGAGGCAGCGCTCGATGCGCTGCTCGCGCAGGATCGCGTCGAGGTCAGGAGCGGCTTCGCGGAAGACACGGCTGCGGCTGCAGTAGCGCTCGAGATCGAGCCGGCGATCGAGCCGCTCCTCGCTGCCGCCCGCGTGCCGGTGCGCGACGGTTTTGCCGACGAGGTCATGGATCGTGTCGCCGCAGGCGCCTCGAGCGAGCGCGCCTGGATGGCCTGGGGCCTGGCTGCCGCCGCACTGCTAGCGGTCTCCAGCGGCCTGTTGATGGCCGGCTCCGGAGGCTCGGAAGGCTTCCTCGGCGCTCTCGCGAGCGCGCTGTCGGCCACGCTCCTCGCCGGTGCCGGGATGTTGGGTGCGACGTGGTCCGGAGTGGGCGCCGCGATGGACGCCTGGCTCGGCGCTTCGTTGGCCACCTGGGCCGTAGCGAGCCTGGTCACTGCCGGCCTCGTCTTCCTCTGCGCGCGCACCGTGCGACGCGCAAAGCGCGCCACCGTGCGCTCGCGCGACTGACCCGGCGTCGCCTGTTCCATCGCGGGGGCTCTGCTAGGGTGCCGACGCGATGAGACCTCTGCTGCTGCACGTTGTCGGCTGGCTCGCGCTCGCAGTGGCCGGCCCCACGGCTTCCACCGCGGCAGACTCCAACGCGCTCCGCCTCGAGGCGGGCACGCTCGCCCAGCGTGAGGTCGTTGCGGTCGGGCGTGACCTCACGGTCGACGGCGAGGCGCGCGAGAACGCGGTCGCCATCGCTGGCAGCGTCTCCGTCACCGGCGAGGTGCACGGCAACGTCATCGCCCTCGGCGGCTCGGTTCGCCTGCTTTCCGGCGCCCGCGTGCGGGGCGACGTGTGTGCCGTCGGGGGAGTGGTCGAGACGGCGGCCAACGCCACCATCGGCGGGCGGACGCTCGCATACCCCACGGCGCCTTCAGCCTTTCTCGTGCTGATGGAGGGGCCGGCTCTCGGTCTCGAGCCGCTGTCGCCCGTCGTTCTCGCCGCCAAGCTGTCGCTGGTGGCCGCATGGATGCTGACGGCCCTCGTCTTTCTGCGCTTCTTCCCGAGACCACTCCAGGAGACGGTCACGACCGTCACCGACGAGCCGTTCCGCTGCTTCTTCGCGGGCCTGACCGCAATTCTGGGAGGGGTCATGGTGATCGCGTTGCTCACGCGCCTGCTCGCGCCGCTGGCCGGGGTGCCTCTCGTCGCTCTGCTCGCCCTGCTCGCCCTCGTCCTCAAGCTGTGGGGTCTCGTCGCGGTGTGTACGAGCTTCGGTGGCTGGATCCTGCGCCAGCTGCCCGGGCGCCGCCTCGCCGGCGTGCCACCGGTTCAGGCGACGTTCGTCGGCCTCATGGTCCTGAGCACGATCAAGCTCGTGCCGTACGTCGGCACCGGGGCCTGGAGCATGGTGAGTCTGGTCGGCGTCGGAGCCGCGCTGATCAGTCGGTTCGGCCAGCAGCCGCTGCCGTCGGCGCAGTGGGCCGGCTGACGGTTCGCAGGCGCTCGACGGGCGCGGGTGTTCTTGACCGGCCCAGGTGCTTCTCGTAGCCTGATCGAGGCCGGTTGCGGCGGTCGCAGGTGTCATAGCGGAAGGTGGTTCGGGGTGTTCTGCCAGGTATGTGGCCTCGGAAATCGAGACGACGCGGAGTTCTGCAGTCGCTGTCAGAACAAGCTGCTCGTTCTGTCGGGACCCGTCGCGGACGGCGAGGAGGCCTTCGAGGAGACGTCGGACAACTTCTCCTTCGACGAGCACCTGCTGGAGCGCATCTCCATCCTCGAAGAGGTGCTCAAGCGCACCGGCGAGACGGTCCGCAACATCCTGGGTGCGGTGCACAAGCAGGAGGAGAACATCCTCATCAACCACGCCGGTCTCGCCACGGTGCGCGACCTGCTGGAGCAGAAGGGCATCGCGCATGCGGAGGAGTGGAGCGACCTCTGGGAGTCCAAGATGGACTACCAGCTGCTCGCCCTCGAGAAACGCGAGCGGTTCAGTGAGAAGAAGAACCGCATCGCGGCGCTCTACAGCGGGGACAAACGCGACGTCTTCATGAAGCTGCTCGAGGAGGCCGAGTACGGCTTCTACGCGTTCAACCTGGAGAAGGCGATGGACGCGCTCGCGTCCGCGTTCAAGCTGCACCGCGAGAACTACGAGCTCGGGCACTTCCTCGGCGAGTCGTACTTCCACGAGGGCAAGGTCGACGTGGCGCTGCACTTCTTCTCGCGCGTCCTCTCGGTCAAACCCGACCACTACGAAGGTCTCGTCTACAGCGGCGTCATCCACCACCAGCGCGGCGAAGACCAGCGCGCGGAGGAGCTCCTGCGGCGTGCCGTGGCGCTTTACCCCAACGCCTTCCTGCCGCACTTCAGCCTCGGTGCAACGCACGCCTCGCAGGGCAACCTGACGCGCGCCGTGGTCTACCTGGAGAAGGCCGTGCTCCTCGACTCGGTGCCCCAGGCGCACTACCTGCTGGGCAGCTGCCACTACGAGATGGGCAAGCTGAAGCCGGCGATTGCGGACCTCAACGAAGCGCTCAAGCTCGATCCCGGCTTCGAGGAGTGTTACCACCTTCTCGGGCTCTGCTACCTCGACCGTGGCTGGAACCGGAAGGCGCTCGACGCCTTCCGTCAGGCCCAGCTGCTCAACCCGAAGAAGATGCGCTACCAGGATCTGGTGCGGTACCTCTCCGGGCACGCGGCCGTCGCGATGCCCGAGCTGAGCCAGGAGGTGACCGAGCTGGCGCAGCGTGCCGACGAGGCGGCGCAGCGGGGTGACTCGAAAGAGTCGCTCGCGCTCTACCGCCAGGCCCTCTCGCTCGAGCCCGAGAGCCCGACCCTGCTCATGTCGTACTCGCTGGCGTGCCTTCACCTCGGTCGCAGCCAGGAGATCCGCAATGTCACGGAGAAGATCCTCGACCTCGACCCGGGCGAGATGCTGCGCGCCACCGCGTACGCCACCCTGATCGAGGCGCTCCGCGGAGAAGGCAAGTTCGTCGAGGGCAACCGGATCGGGCGGCGCCTGCTCGAGGAGGGGTCGTCCGACTTCTCCAAGGCGATCGCCTACTACGAGATGGCGTACAACCTCGCCGAGATGGAGGAAGACCTCGATGAGGCGCTGGATCTTGCCCGGCGCTCTCTCGAGTGCTCACCGGAGGAGCTCAAGCAGTTTTCGCTCGCTGCCCTCGGCTGGGTCCACTATAAGCGCCAGGAGTACGGCGACGCCGTCGACTTCCTGGGCAAGGCCAACGAGGTTGGCCCCTCGTCCACCACGATGACCCATCTGGGGATGGCCCTGATCGCATCGGGCGAGGAGGAGCGTGCCAAGGACGTTCTGGACCACGCGCGCCGTCTCGACAACCGAGGTGGCCAGCTCGAGGAGACGATGGTGGAGTTCATGAAAGACTCCGCTCGCATCCTCAAGGGCGTGCGTCAGGACGACTGAGGCACTGTCGGGGCGGCCGGCGGTCGCCCCAACCCCTCCTTGGAGTGTCGCCGTCTCGCGCTCGCGACTCAGAGGCCCTGGCGCCTGAGCACGAAGATCGCGGTCAGGGACAGCAGAAGGGTCAAGAGAGCGAGCCCGACCGACGAGACCGAGGGGATGGGTGCTGGTGTCGCGATCCCGGTTGCCGTGCACTCCAGATCGAAGGTGACCGACGGGTTGGCCGGGTCGTCCGTTGCGAACGTCAGGGTCGTCGTGAGCTGCCCCGGAACCGTCGGTCGGCAAGCGAGGTCGAGCAGCACGCCGCTCGAGCCGTCGGCGACCGTCACAGGGAACGGCGTCACGACCTGGAAGTTGGTGGAGTCGCCGAGCACTGGAGCGCTCAACGTCAGATCGGTGTCGCCAGTCTCTAGGGCGACGATCGTCGCGATGCTCTGCCCGCCAACGGGGGTCGAGCCGAATTGGATGGGCCCTGGCGCCATGGGTGTCGAGTCAAACCCTGGCCCGGCGGGCGCCGGAGTGACCGAACAGTCCACCGGGTACCTGGCCGGGCTGCCGGCGGCGTTGTGATGGACCGTCAGCATCCCCGAGGTGTTGCCCGGTGCCGCGGCACCACAGCTCACGGTCAAGGTTTCGGTCGCGTTGCTGCCGTCGACGACGCTGAAGGGCGTCGCTGGACCACTCACGCTAATCGCCGGCCCGCCGGTCACGGAGACACTGCTGACCGTGAGGTCGGCGCCTCCCGTTTCGGAGATCGTGACGTCGAGGGTACTCGTGACGTTGACCGGTGTGCTCAGCGCGAGCGTGGCGCCAGGTGTCGGCGCAGAGCCGTAGCCGGGCGCACCCGGCTGCAGCCCGGTGCAGTCGAGCGGGTAGGTCGGCGCAGGGACCGTCGGGTCGTTCGTCGCCAGCGTCAGCAGGGCGACTCGAGACCCGGCGAGGCTGGGGCTACACTGCACCGTAATCGGTTGCGCGGGCCCGCCGTCGACGACGCTGAAAGGGAATCCGGGTGCGGTCACCACGTAGTCGGCGGCGTGCATTCCCGTGACGTTCGCAGCGGTCACGGTCAGGGTGGCGTTGCCCGTTTCCACGACCGAGAGGGTCGTCGAGACGGTTGAGCCCACGGTCACGGAGCCGACCACGAGGGTGGTGCCCGGCGCCGGGTTCGAGCTGAACCCGGGCTGTGTTCCCGAGCACGTCAGCGGATACGTGACGGTCGGTCGGGTCGTGTCGTTGGTGGTCATCTGAAGCGTGGCCGTGCGCAAGCCTGAAGCACTCGGTGTGCAGGTGACCGTGACCGACTGGCTCGGTGCACCGTCGGCGAGCGTGAGGGGGAAGGTGGGGGCGGTCACGGCGAAGTCGCCGCTGTTGGTACTCGTGATCGTCGGCATGGAGACCGTGAGCGGCGCGTTGCCGGTCTCGCCGACGCTGAGGAGCGCGGTGCCCGTTGCGCCGACCGCCACCGAGCCGAAGCTGAGCACGCTCCCGGGGGGAGGCGTCGAGCCGTAGCCCGGTTGCGGTGGCGCCGTCACCGTGCAGTCGACCGGGTAGGTCGCCGGGCTTCCGGCCGCGTTGTGCGCCACCGTCAGTGTGCCACCGAAGGAGCCTGTCGCGGCGGAGCTGCAGTTGACGGTGAGCGGGACGCTCGCACCGCCGTCCGCGATGGTGAACGGAGCCCCGGGACCGCTCACGGTGAGCTCGGGGCCACCTGTCACGGCGAAGCTCGAGACGATCAGATCGGCGTCGCCCGTCTCGGACACGGTGACGATGCTGGTTCCCACGACGCTCTGGCTCGTGCTGATGGTGATCGTGCTGCCGACCGGCGGTGCGGAGCCGTAGCCGGGCGTGGCCGGGGCGAGGCCGGTACAGCTGAGGTTGTAGCTCACGTTGGTCTGAGTGGGGTCGTTGGTGAGGAGTGTGAGCGTCGCCGTGCGCGCGCCCGTGGCACTGGGAGTGCACTGCACGTCGAGCGAGACAGCAGCGCCACCATCGGCGACGGTGACGGGCAGCGGTGGTGCAGTGATCGCGAAGTCGCCAGCGTGGGCTCCCGCGATGGAGACGAGGTCCACGTCGAGATCCGCGTCCCCGGTCTCCATGAGGGTCAGGCTCGCGGACACCGAGCTGCCCACGGAGGTGCTGCCGACCGCCAGAGTGCCACCTGGTGGCGGGTTCGAGCCGAAGCCCGGCTGTGTGCCCGTACAGCTCACGGGGTAGGAGACCGTCGTCTGGCTCGGGTCGTTGGTCGTCAGCTGGAGTGCGCTACTCCGAGGGCCAGGGGCGCTGGGCGTACAGGCCACCGTGACCATCGCGTTCGCGCCGCCGTCCATGATGAGCAGCGGCATGGTGGAGATGACCGCGAAGTCGGCCGCGTTGCCGCCGGTGAAGACCGGGCTCTGCACCGTCAGGTCGGCGTCGCCGGTCTCCATGACGACGATGTCCGTCGTCACGTTTGCGCCCACCGCCACGCTGCCGACGTTTACGGCCGATCCGGGTGGTGGTGTCGAGCCGTAGCCGGCCGCCAGACCGGTGCACGAGAGGGGGTACGACGGATTTGGCACGAGGGGGTCGTTGGTTGCCAGCTGCAGTGTCGCCGAGCGTGGGCCTGCAGCGCTCGGGGTGCACTGGACGCTCACGGTCACCGAGGCTCCGCCATCGGCGACGATGATGGGGAAGGTGGGTGTGGTGATGGCGAAGTCTGCAGCGTTTGCCCCCGTGATCATCGGGTTTTGCACCGTCAAAGACGCGTTCCCCGTTTCGCTGATGACTAGGGAGCCGGCGACCGAGCTGCCGACGGCCGCGCTCCCGAGGGCAAGTGCGCCTCCAGGCGCCGGCACCGAACCGTAGCCGGGCTGTGTGACCGCGGCTGAGGCGGACAGCTCCGATGTCGGTGCCGGGCTCGACGAAACGGGAGTCGCCGTTGCTGTCACCAGGCGGCCCATGGCGACCTGTGGCGAGGAGACGACCACCTGCCAGGAGATGTCCCCGCTTGCGTTGGTTGCGGCGGTGGTCGCGGAGCCCTCGAAGCGGCGGGCCTGCCCCAGTTCGCCGGCGGCGCTCGAGAAGATCTGAATGACGAAGGCAACCCCTGGGTTGGAGTTGAGGGTGCCGCTGATGGTCGTCGAGGTTGCGTCGTTGACGGCTGACGCGATGACCGGGAAGTTCTGCCGGTTGTTGGGGTGACCGCTCCCGGAGTCGATGTCCATGTGGTCGTTCACATCGGGCCCGTCGTTGTCCAGGTCGATGGCGAGGTTGGCGGTGGGCGGTCCGTTCGGCCCGATGAGGTTGGCGCCGAGCAGGCTACCGTCGCCGATCTGGTTGTTCTGCGCGTTGTTGAGCATGGAGATGCCGTCGGCGGCGTTGGGTCGCGCGATGCCGTTCGGGTCGAGGCCGATCCAGTTCCCGAGGATCTCGTTGTTCGACGAGCTGGCTGTGATCTCGATGCCGTGGCCGGGGCCGTTGGCGTTGCCGCAGCCGACGTTGCCGCCGATGTAGTTGCCCTGCCCGGGCAGGAGCGCACCGCCGATCACGTTGTCGTTGCTCCCGATGCGCACCCCGTCGCAGCCGTTGCCGAGGGCCTGATAGAGCGTGAGGTTGGTCGCGTCGAACGTGATGCCGATGAAGTTGCCCGAGACGGTGTTGCCGGTGGCGCCGGTACTCAGGATGGCCACCCCGTGCTCGCCGTTGCCGGCGATGACGTTGAGGGCGCCCACCGCCTCGGTACCGATGTGGTTGTCGGTTCCAGAGACGTGGACACCGTGGTCGTCGTTGGGCAGGGCGTTCAGTTGGAGGGTGTCGGCCCCGATGACGTTGCCGCCGATCCAGTTGTCGTCGGCGGTGCTGCTGAGGTCGATCCCGTCGAGGCGGTTGCCGCTGATCAAGTTGCCCATCACCGCGGGCACCGGCAGGTCTCTTCCCGTGAGCGGTACGTCCATGCCGATCTGATTGTCGTCGCGCCCGATCGAGATGCCGTTCGAGAAGTTACCGACGTCGCTTGCGCCGAGCGCATCGGTGCCGATGAGGTTGCCCAGAACCAGGTTGCCGCTGGAGTTGAGGTCGATGCCGTCTCCGCCGTTACCGGAGATCAGGTTCCACTCGGTCGGCAGGAAACCGCCAATGAGGTTGGCCCCGGTGTCGTCCGTTCCCGAGAAAGTGCACGAGATGCCGTCGCCGCTGTTGTCGTTGGTTGCCACAGCGGAGCCGTCCACCTCAGTGCCGATGAAGTTGCCCTGAATCGTGTTGTAGGGGGTCGACATGGCGATGGCGGTCGAGCAGCCGCTGATCGAGAGCCCCTGCACCAGGGTGCCTTCGGTCTCGTCTGCCGGCGCGGCCAGGTGATCGATGTCGATGCAGCCGCTGCCACCGTTGATGATGGAGATCTTGATCTGCGCGTTGGTCACCCGCGTGGTGGGAGCGCTGTTCTGTGCGGCTCCGGTCTGCGTGTAGCCGTCGATCGTGAGCTGCTCCTGGATGGTGGGGAGCTGGGGATTGGTGATGTCACACACCTGGTTGGTGGGACACTGGGCGGCGGGGATCGCGAAGTCGATCGTGTCGGCGCCCGCGGAAGCGTTGGCCTCCGCGATGGCCGCACGGAGCGTGCACAGCCCGCTGCCGGCGGGCAGGATCTCGCAGCTGCCGTCGCCCGGAGTGTGGTCGCCGGCGTTGCCCGTGTCGTTCACCGTAAAGGTCGCTGCCGCGAGTGGCGATGCCAGCAGGAGAAGGAGTAGGGCGAAGGAGTAGGAGGGGCACGGCGACGGCGATCTCGTGCGGTGCTCGGCCAGCGCGGTGCGGTCCTGGGTTCTGGTCGAGAAGGTGGTCGAGGATGGCTGCATGTCGCACGTCTCCTGGACGACCCGTCCGGAAGTGGACGATCGGCGCCGGGGTCAGGCCATCGAGGCCCGGCTCTTGGCAGGGTCGTTTCCCCCTCCAACGACACAGGTCGAAGAAGCGGACATCGGAGGCGAAAACGGAGCTCAGTTGGAGCGGAACCGTGCGCGAAGGAGGTCTCGCGACACGGATACCACGTCGCGTTGCCGTCCGCTGTGCGCACCGACGTCGTTGAAAGAACTGAGCGACGTCCCCACCTGGGACCGTCAGGCCAAGGAACCAGAGTCGTGTCCCCCGGAGGGACCGAACGAGAGTCTCTCCAGCTCTGAGAGGAGGGCAGCGACCTGTGATCTTTCAGTACAAGTTGAGTGTCGAAAACCGCGAGGTCCACATCGGGATAGGGGACAAGGCGGTGGCCTCCTTTCGCAAAGCGGGCTTCTTCGTGCAGCACTTGAGCGGCACGTGGGAGGGAACCGACTACCAGTTCAAGCTCGCGGCGCCGTGGACCGGGTTCCGCTATCGGCTGCGGCGCGGCGGGCTCGAGATGGCGAGTGCGAAGAAGCAGGGCAAGATGCACGCCTTCGAGGAGGATCGACCTTTCGTGCGCCACCATCGTTTGGAGTACGCCATTGACGCCGAAGGGCGCGCGTACGTCCTGACTGCTCAGGACCGTTTTGGGCTGTGCTTCTCGCTCACTTCGGGAAGCGAGACGTGTGGCCGCTACGCCGCGCGCCCGTTCGATGAGCAGCAAGGCTCCTGGAACGGCGACTTCGACGTTCCGGACGACTGGTCGGTGCCGCTGGTCGCGTTTGTTGTGTGGGTAGTGCGCGAGGGAGTCATCGTCGCCGACAGGGTGCGCTCTCCCAACTACTGATCTCTCAGGCCCACCGATTGGGCTCTCTGGAGTCGCTAGGAGCGATCCGCGCTTTGCCTACTCCTCGGGCTGGAGGAACTTGAAGAGCGCGGCCGCGAGCCCACCGCCGAGGAGTGGGCCGATCCAGTACAGGGCGAGGTTGGCGATGGAGGAGCCACCTTGCAGCGTGTCGAACAGAATCGGCCCAGTTCCGACTGCCGGGTTGAACGCACCGCCGGAGATGGCACCCGCACACAGGGCCGCCGCGGTGACCGTCAGGCCGGTCGCGAAGCCGTACACGTAGTTGCCGTCGAGAGCTTTGGTCGTCGCCACGTTGAGGACGACCGAGGCGAGGACGAAGGTGAAGAGCGTTTCAGCCGTGAGGGCCTGGACGAAGCTCACGCCCTCCCCTGGAGCCGGTGCAAACGTCTCGCCCTTCAGGAAGAAATGGACGGCAGCCGCCGCGAGCGCTCCGAGGATCTGCAGGGCGAAGTACGGCACGATGTCCTTCGCCTCGGCCTTGCCGCGCAGAAAAACGGCCAGCGTGACGGCCGGGTTGTAGTGCGCGCCGGAGACGTGCCCGCCGACGTAGATCATCGCGGCCAGGGTGAGGCCAATCGCGAGAGGGTTGCCGCTCAGCCCGATGGCCAAGACGAGAAAAAACGTGCCGACGAACTCCATGACCAGCTGGTTCATTCGTTTCTCCCGGTTTCGCGGAGATGACGCTCTGAGCGGCCTCGGACACCGACCCGCGCCGAGGTCTTCTAGAACTTGGATAAGGGGACTACGCGTCCCTCAGACCCCGGGCTCCCGGCGGAGTCACTCGAGACCGGAGATGTGGCAAGAAGTGGCCAAGAGCGGCAACCGACGAGGTGGCCTTGAGGGACCGCGCGTCGGCTGGTCCCTAGTCTGCGCCGAGCTCACGAGTCGGCCGGCGGCGTTGAAGAAGCTCATGCGCGCGGCGCAGGTTCCGTCCGGAAACAGGGGATCGCCGAAGGCACCTGTGTTGAGCACGCTGATCTGTGTCGTCTGGATCGCCGGCAGCCCGAACGCGAAGGAGACCGGAGGCTCGGGCTGGGGGTTGAATGCGGATACGGTTGCGCTCGTGCGGCCCGGTTCGGACACACGGCAAAGCCGAACACCCTGGCACCGGGTCGGCGAACCGGGGCCGCGCCCGGTGGATCTGCGACCGCACTCATGACGCTGTGCAGCGAGCCGCTTGGCCGGTGATCGCCGTGCGCAGCCAGTGGCCGTCTTTCAGGCTTGCGGCGTCCTCTGCGAAGCGTGCCTCGAGGTTTCTCGCTTCGTCGCAGCCGTCGGCGGAGCGACTCAGCACGTCGTGCAAGAAGACGGTGGCCTGCAGCGTGATCGGCGACGCTCCTCCCAGGGCGGTGCGCAGACCCTCCTCGGCGGCCAGGGCCTGGGCCACCTCACTCGGAGTCGCGGAGCCACGGGTCGCAGCCGACGCGACGGCGTCGAGACTGCTGGAGACGAGAGCCACCGGGTGGGTGGTGCCGAGAGCTTCGGCGGTGTCGGCCACGAGCTGCGGAAGGTCGATCGCTTCCCCAGGTCGGTCGTCACGATACAGCAGCTCGGCGAGGTTGTAGCGAGAGACGAGAGTGTTGATGTCAGTTGCTCCGTACCGGTCCACGAGGAGCTCGATCGCCTCGCGCAGTGCCGGTTCGGCCGCCTCGTAGTCGCCGGCGTCGAGCAGTGCCGAAGAGTAGTTGACGAGGGTTCCCGGAAGAGTGTAAGCGTGCTCCCCTGGGTCGGCGCGCAGCTGCGCGAGCGACTCGGCGAGCATGTTGGCGGCCTCACGCGCCCGCCCTTGCTGTTGCACCGTCCCAGCCAAGGTGTTGAGAACGTCGAGGGTTTCCGGGAAGTCAGGGCCGAGCCAGTCTCTTGCGGCATCGAGCGCCGGCCGGAGCACCTCTTCGGCTTCTGCAAAGTAGCCGAGTTGGGTGAGCGTCCGTCCCAGCACCGACCGCGCAAGGATTGTGTTGCTGTCGCGCTCCCCCTCGCTCTCGAGCTGTCGGGGCAAAACCTCCCGAAGAACGACGACCGCTTCCTCGAGCCGACCCACTTCATTGAGCAGCGACCCCTTCTCGATCAGCGCAAGGCGACCGTCGTGCTCACGCCAGCTACCTTCACTCGAGGCGCCGATCTCCTCGATGGCTGCGTCGCGCCACTCGAGGGCCTCCTCGAGCCGACCCCTTCTGTGCGCTACGTATGAGAGTGCATCGCGGAGCTTGTAAGCCTCGGAGCTCCCCCGGGGGAGCTGCTGCTCGCTGCTCAGTGCCCGCCCAAGGTACTCCTCGGCCTCGTCGAGCTCGTTCTGTTGAATGAGCACCGAGACAAGCCTCATTTCGGCTCGTCTCGTCTCGGGTGCCACCGGGCCGAACGAGGTGCGCGACAGCTCGACGGCTCGCCGCGCCAGGTCTTCGGCTCGGCTGTGCTCCGAGAGTGAGTCGAAGGTGACTGACAGAGAGTGGAGCACCATGCCGTGCACGCGCGGCTGGTCGGCAAAGCGCTCGTCCAAGCCTTGGTCGGCGCCGTTGAGCACGTCGATCATGCGCACGTTGGGGCCGTCGGCGATCGGACGCGGTGCACCCAGCATGTCGGTCAGAAAGTCGTTCACCGCCGCCGTTTCTTGGCGCGCTCGATCGGCGCGCACGAAGCCCACTGTCGCTGCGACGGTCCCTGCGGCCAGGCTCGCGATCACAGCCGCGACCGCGAGGACGCGACGGCGTCGGGCTGGCGCCGTACGGATGCGGTCGAAGCGCTGGAGCGCTTCCTCGGCGGTCGGTCGCTCCGCAGGGACGGCGGCGAGAAGGCGACGAGTGAGGCGACGCAGCGACTGGGGCACACGCGCCGGAAAGACGAGCTCTCGAGCCCGCTCCGCGTGACGCGAGCGCAGCTCTGCCAGGCTCTCCCCCTCCACCGGATACCGCCCCGTCAGTAGGCGGTGAAGCAGCACCCCGAACGCATACTGGTCGCTCTGTGGACTCGCCGCCTCTCCTGCAAACAGCTCCGGAGCCATCGACAGCGGTGAGCCGTAGCGCACCTCGCTGCCGAAGGCGGCGTCCGAGGCTGCTCCGAAGTCCATGAGCACGGCACCCACGCTCGGCTCCAGCATGACGTTGGAGCCTTTGACGTCACCGTGCACCAACCCCCTCTTGTGCACCTCGGCGAGTGCCTCGGCCAGCTCGTGGCCGAGCGTCACCACCTTCGTAGGCAGCAACGGTGCGTGGCCACCGATCACCTCCTCGAGGGTCTCCCCTTCGAGCAAGTCGGCCCACAGCCCCACGCGACCTTCGTGCACGTCGGCACCGTGGACAGCCAAGACATGCGGGTGGCGCACCCGCGCGAGGCGACGCGCCTCTTCGATGTAGCGACGCGACGACTCAGTCTCGCGACCGTCGCCTCGTCGGAGCTTGAGCGCGACGTCGCGCTGTAGCAAAGGGTCGTGCGCGCGGTAGACCTCGCCGAAGCTGCCCTGACCGAGCTTCTCGCCCACTTGCAGGTGGCCCCAACGAAGGCCCGGCTCTGGCTGGGCAGGCAGCGGCTCCTCGACTCCGCTTTCGGCCTCTGCTGCGCTGCCTTCGCCCGGCTGCTCGCTCGGATCACCGTCGGCCGCGACAAACCCGGAGAAGATCGCCTCCAGCTTGCGCAGGCTCGCCACCATCTGCTCCGACTCCGGAGACATCTCCAGCGTCTCCGCCCAGTCGACCGCCTCTCCTTCTGCCAGACGAAGTGCCGCTCGCTCCAGCGCGCTCGTTGCCTCCGGTTCTTCCTGACGACCGTCGGTCACAACAGCTCCTGAGCGCTTCCCTTGCAGCGAGCCGCTTGCTCGAGCATTGCTGCGTGCAACCAATGACCCTCATCCAGACCGTCAGCATGCTCGCCATAGCTCGTCTCGATGTCGCGGGCCTCGTCGCAGGCGCCGACGCGCGTAAGCACGTCGTGAAGGAAGACCGTCGCCTGCAGCGTGATCGTAGAAGCATCGCCGAGCGCATCGCGGAGAGCCTGCACTGCAGCACGCGCCTGGAGTACGTGGTCCTCCGTCGCCGCGCCAGTCGCAGCAACCGCTACGGCGGCGTCGAGGCTACTCGAGATGAGCGCCACCGGGTGTTGGGCACCGAGAGCTCGTGCCGTGTCGGTCACGAGGCGCGCAAGATCGTTGGCTTCGCTGGACCGGCCGTCGCGATAGAGCAGCTCGGCGAGGTTGTAGCGAGAAACGAGAGTGTTGAAGTCGTCGGCTCCGAACCGCTCCGCTTCGAGCGCAATCCCCTCCCGCAGCACCGGCTCGGCAGCTTCGTAGTCGCCGGCGTCCAGGAGCGCCCCGGCGTAGGCGGTCAGCGTCATAGGCAGATGTTCCGGAGATCCCCCCTCGGCGGCCCGCAATCGTCCGAGCGAGTCGGCGAGGAGGTCGGCAGCCTCACGCGCACGCCCCTGTTGCTGGATGGCCCCAGCCAAGGCGTTGAGGAGTGGGATGGCTTGCGCCGAGGTCGGCCCAATCCACTCGCTTGCGAGCTCGAGTGCTGGGTGAAGCACCTCTTCAGCTTCTGCAAAGCGTCCAAGTTGTGTGAGAGCTACGCCCAGCTCCGACTGGGCCAGAAGCGTGTTGCCGTCCCGTTCCCCTTCGCTCTGCAGCTGCTGCGACAACGTCCCGCGAAGGACTTCTACGGCCTCCTCGAGCCGACCCATCTCTTTGAGTAGCGCTCCCTTTTGGATCAGCGTGAAGCGGCGGTCGTGCTCACGCCAGCTGCCCTCGCTCGTGGCGTCGAGCACCTCGAGCGCTTCGTCGAGCCATGCGAGTGCTTCCTCGTAGTGGCCTCTTCTTCGACTCAGGTAGGCCAGCTCCCTGCGGAGCGAATGGGCCGCAAAGGAGCCGTTGCGGAGCTGCTGTTCGTTCTGCAACGCATGCTCGAGGTAGTCTCCTGCGAGATCGAGCTCGTGCCGTTGCGTCAGGACCCTCCCAAGCCTGACCTCCGCTTCGATGGTTTCCGGAGCCACGGAGCCAAAGGACGTGCGCGACAACTCCACAGCACGCCGCGCCAGGTCTTCGGCACGGCCGAACTCGGAGAGCTGGCCGAAGGTGTCGGACAAGGCGCTGAGCACCATGCTATGCACCCGCGGCTGGCCGGCGAAGCGCTCCTCGAGCCCCTGATCGGCGTCGTTCAAAACGTCGATCATGCGTACGTTCGGACCATCGGCGATCGGCCGCGGCGCACCCAGCATGTCGGTCAGAAAGTCGTTCACTGTCGCCGTCTCCGCGCGAGCCCGGTCCGCACGCACGAATCCGATCGTGGCAGCGACCGTCCCCGCCAGCAGGCTCGCGACGACGGCCGCGACGGCCACGACGCGACGGCGGCGGGCCGGAGCGGTGCGGATGTGATCGAATCGCTGGAGCGTTTCCTCGGCAGTCGGCCGCTCCGCAGGGACGGCGGCAAGAAGGCGACGAGTGAGGCGACGCAGCGACTGGGGCACACGCGCCGGAAAGACGAGCTCTCGAGCCCGCTCCGCATGACGCTCGCGCAGCTCTGCCAGGCTCTCCCCCTCCACCGGATACCGCCCCGTCAGTAGGCGGTGAAGCAGCACCCCGAACGCATACTGGTCGCTGTGAGGGCTCGCCGCCTCTCCTGCAAATAGCTCCGGAGCCATCGACATCGGTGAGCCGTAGCGCACCTCGCTGTCGGAGGCGGTGTCCGAGGCTGCTCCGAAGTCCATGAGCACGGCACCCACCCCCGGCTCCAACATGACGTTGGAGCCTTTGACGTCACCGTGCACCAACCCCCTCTTGTGCACCTCGGCGAGTGCCTCGGCCAGCTCGTGGCCGAGCGTCACCACCTTCGTAGGCAGCAACGGTGCGTGGCCACCGATCACCTCCTCGAGGGTCTCCCCTTTGAGCAAGTCGGCCCACAGCCCCACGCGACCTTCGTGCACGTCGGCACCGTGGACCGCCAAGACATGCGGGTGGCGCACCCGCGCGAGGCGACGCGCCTCTTCGATGTAGCGACGCGACGACTCAGTCTCGCGACCGTCGCCTCGTCGGAGCTTGAGTGCGACGTCGCGTTGCAGCAGTGGGTCGTGCGCGCGGTAGACCTCGCCAAAGCTGCCTTGCCCGAGCATCTCGCCGACCTGCAGGTGGCCCCAAAGGAAGCTCTGCCTGACTCCGGCCGATGCCCGCTCCTCCAGTCGCGAGGCCTCGGGCTGCACCCCATGTCCTTCGTCTTCAGCGGTGATCGAGGCGCCGGAGACGGACTCCAAGTCGTGAGCGGACGCATCGGACCGCGAGAAGATCGCTTCCAGCCTGCGCAGGCTCGCCACCACCTGTTCCGATTCCGGAGACATCTCCAGCGTCTCGGCCCAGTCGACCGCCTCCCCCTCGGCCAGACGCAAGGCTGCACGCTCCAGCGCGTCGAGTGCGTCCTGGGGATTGTGCGTCACTGGCTCGGCGTCCAAGAGAACGTGGACCTCGTGTTCTCAGCCTGCGCCGGTACCTCCTCTAGCGACGAGCTCTGATGACTGCGCTGATCAAGGCGCACGACGGAGGAGGCGGTCTTCATGCACTCGGCTCCAAGGTCGCCATGTTGCGCGCAAGCTTGGTCAAGGCGCGTGACACCATCTTTCGCGCGGCGTCGGCGGAAGGTCGGCCGGTCTCGAGTGCGACCTCCGCAAAGGGAAGGCCAAACTCCAGGCGCAGAATCACCGACTCCCGCTCGACATCGGACAGCGAGGCTAGGGCCGCCTCGTAGGCATCCCGTGTCTCTTGGTCGAGCGCCAGCTCTTGGGGTCCGCGCCGCGGATCGCTGATCCGGTGGTCTGCCTCTTCGACCGTCGGACGGCGCGTCGACTTGCGAATCTCGTCGCGCGACGCGTTCATGAGGATGGTCCGGAGGTAGGCCAGGAAGGCGCCCTGCCGGCGACTGTCGAAGTCCGAGATGTTCGCGAGGGCTCGCATCATGGCCAGCTGCACCAGGTCGTCCGTATCCGCGATGTCGCGAGCCCCGTGCGGAAGGCGACCTCGCGCCCAACGGCGGAGAAGCGGCAGACAGCGTTCCATGAG
Organism: Candidatus Multivoraceae bacterium; assembly: GCA_965223385.1. GTDB lineage: Bacteria > Acidobacteriota > Thermoanaerobaculia > Multivoradales > Multivoraceae > JBCCLJ01. The sequence continues at coordinate 1,498,690 of CBDCWR010000006.1, forward strand.
CTCCTCGCGGGCCAACACGTCACCGTCTTGGAGACGGCGGATGAGAGTTGCGGTCGAGTCGGTCGGGCCGTGTTCCATCCGAGCGAAGTCATCCTCAAAGGAGAGTAGTCCTCAAGCTTAGCGAGCCAGTGTCTGCAGGTTTTGCGTAGTCGACGCGTCTCTTGCGTTTCCCAGCTCGTCCAAGGCGTCGAGAAGCTGACCCTGACTCGTCGAAGCGTCCGGTTCCGCCGCCGCCGGCGTTGTTCTTACTAAGCCGCCGGATCTGCAAAGCGACTCGAGGCTGCGAAGGTGCCGAGCCAAGTGCAGGCGTTGAAGTCGCTGGCAGGTACAACTCACACGACACCGGGAGTCCACCTCATGCACGCTGCACGACTGATGTTCGCTGTTCTCGGCCTGCTGGCAACCATTGAGGCTGCGTCTCAGCCGCTGGTGCAGACCGCGCAGACGAGAGCAACGGAGCCATGGTTGTCGGGAACGGTCGTCACCTGGCCGGCAGCTGGCCAGCGGCAGCTGGTGGTGATCGAGAGTCCAGCGGGCGACCAGCTGCGCGAGCTGTTCGAAGTGGGGGAGCAGCCGTCGCTGGACCTCGCCGACCTGCCGACGCTTCCGGACGGCAGCTACCAGTACAGCCACCGTCTCCTTTCCGCCGAGGAGGGGGGGCGCCCGACTCTGCTCGGCGGTTCGCTGCGTGTACTCGGCGGCCGTCTGCAGGCCAGGAAGCGCGAGCAGGTGAAGAGCCCGGCGGAGCTTCAAACGATGGCTCAGCCCTTGACCGAAAGCGGCTCCGCCCCCTTCCTCTGGCTGGACGACACCAGCACGAATGGCAGTGGGACCGACGACAACTGGTGGATCTTTGCGGATGGCAGCGGCAACGAGGAGTTCTCGATCTATTGGGATCCGGACCACGGGCCCTCGACGACATGGACGGAGCCGTTTCGTATCGAGCCAGGCGTGAACGACTTTGCCCTGTATGTCGATGGAGCGTTCAACGGATCCGGAGAGATCGGCATCAACACCCACGTGCCGTCCGCAAACCTGCACCTTGTGGACACAGCGCCGAGCCTCAAGCTCGAGAACGCAGCAGGTCACTCTTGGGAGATCGGGTCGAGCTCGTCGGAGTTCTTCTTGAACGACGGCTCGACGTTCCGGCGCCCGTTCGTGGTTCGGACCGGCGCGCCGAAGTGGTCCTTGGCGGTCGACAGTAGCGGCAACGTTGGCATGGGCACACCCACCCCGCAGGGCAATCTGCACATCTGGGGCCAAGCCGGTCACGACGTGTTCTCCGGCATTGGCCCCAACCTGGTGCAAGGGCCGGCGTTCAACTTCGGGTACGCAGGAGCCTCGTACGGCTTGGGCTCCGGCTTTTTCAATGCCAGGCCGGCAGCCAGCGCCGTCGCCCCGAACCCGGCGCTCTACTTCATGACGAACAACGTCGATCGCATGATGATCGATCGCGACGGCGACATGGCCGTGGACATGGACGACACTTTTGGCAACAGCTTCGACCCGCAGCACCCCATCCACGCGCAACAGTCGGGGGCCTACCTCTCCGCCAGCGGCGTGTGGCGAGATGCTTCGAGTCGGGCGCTGAAGGATCGCATTGCACCTCTCAGCCTCGACGCCGCTCTTTCGGCGCTTCACGCCCTCGAGCCGGTGACCTACGTGTACAAGGCGGAGCCCGGCGACCAGGTGGTGGGCTTCATTGCCGAGGACGTCCCCGAGCTGGTGGCCACGCCCGACCGCAAGACCCTCGCGCCGACCGACATCGTCGGGGTGCTCACCAAGGTTGTGCAAGAGCAACGGCGTTCCTTGGAGGAGCAGCGCCGTCTCGTCCAGACGCAGCAGCGCGAGCTCGAGGCTCAGCACCGTGTCCAACAGGAGCAACAAGCTGTCGTGCGCTCACAGCGACGGGTGGTGGCGGAGCAGCAGGAGTTCCTCGAAGAGCAGCAGCGCGAGCTGCGGGCTCTTCGCCAGGAGGTGACCAAACTGCGTTTGCCGGGGGGCTTCGGGGCGGGCGAGTCCTCACACACGAACCCAACTCCCGCCCGCCTTCGAACTAGGAGTCCGCGATGAACGGTCACATCAGGTGGGTCTTCTTTCTTGCCGTCGGCCTTTTCGCTGCCAGCCAGGTGACGTCGCAGTCGTCGGAGCACACGCTGAAGAACCTGGTTCCTGAGCCGAGGCTGTCGGGAACCGTGATCACGTGGCCTGCTGATGGAGCGCGGCAGCTGGTGGTGGTGGAGAGTCCGAACGGTGATCAGCTCCGCGGGTGGTTCGAGCCCTGGGAGCCGCCGTCCCTGGACCTCTCCGATCTGCTGGTGCTAGTGGACGGCAGCTACCAGTACAGCCACCGTCTCCTTCCCGCCGATGAGGGCGAAAGGCCGATCCTCCGCGGCGGCTCGTTTCGCGTGCTGGGAGGTCGTCTGCAGACCGTGGAGCCCGAGTTGGCGAAGCACCCTTCCGGGTTTCATCGCGAGTCCCAGCCTCTGACCGAAAGCAGCTCCGACCCCTTCCTCTGGTTGAACGACACGAGCCCGAACGGCAGCGGGACCGACGACGACTGGTTCATTTGGGTAGACGGTAGCGGGACCGAGGAGTTCTCTATCTACGGGAGAGAGGACCAAGGACCTTTGCCGACATTGACCAGGACGTTTCGTATCGAGCGCAACGTCGACGACTACGCCCTTTATGTCGACGCGTCGGCCAACGGCTTCGCGGAGATCGGTGTCAACACGAACACACCAGACGCGACAGTTCACGCGCTGGCCTTCCGACCCAACGTCAAGCTCGAACCGCACAGCGCCTTCGAGGCCTGGGAGCTGTCGAACGACAACCAGGGTGTGTTCTGTCTTGCCGAGGGCTTCGACGAGCAGCTCCGCATTCAACCCGGCGCACCCAACTCGTCCATCCGGGTCGACAGCAGCGGCAACGTTGGCCTCGGCACCTCGCTTCCGAAAGGAAACCTGCACATTTCGGGGCAGCACGACCACGACGTCTTTTCGGGCATTGGTCCGGACCTGCAGCAAGGCCCGGCGTTCAACTTCGGCTACTCGGGGAGCTCCTACGGGGTCGGCTCGGGCTTCTTCAATGCCCGGCCTGCCGCCGGCGCCGTTGCGCCGAACCCGGCGCTCTACTTCATGACCGACAACGTCGACCGCATGATGATCGACCGCGACGGCGACATGGCCGTGGACATGGACGGTACGTTCGGCAACAGCTTCGATCCGCAGCACCCGATCCACGCGCAGCAGTCGGGAGCGTACCTGTCCGCCAGCGGTGTGTGGCGGGATGCGTCGAGCCGCGCGCTCAAGGATCACGTTGCGCCGCTTGCTCTCGAGGCTGCCCTGGCAACGCTTCAGGCGCTCGAGCCGGTGACGTACGTGTACGAAGCGGAGCCCGAGGACGAGGTGGTGGGTTTCATTGCGGAAGACGTCCCCGAGCTCGTGGCGACGCCCGACCGCAAGACTCTCGCGCCCACCGAGATCGTCGGCGTGCTCACCCTCGTGGTCCAGGAGCAGCAGCGCGAGCTGGAGGAGCAGCAGGTCGCTTTGCTGGAGCAGCGGCAGGCGCTGCAGGAGCAGAAGCGTTTCCAGTGGGAGCACGAAGAGCTCGTGCTGGCGCATCGACAGGTTGTCGCAGAGCGATGGCGGGACCTCGAAGAGCATCGCCGCGAGGTTCGCGCGTTGCGGTCGGAGGTCGCCGACCTGCGAACGCAGAATGACTGAGCTCAACGCTGCCTCGTCGCCTCCAGGCACGGGTGCGACGCCTGTGAGCTTGCGCCGCGGCGCTTCCTCGAACTCCGCGTTCACGTCACCATCGAAACAGGAAAGGGAGCCCACCTTGTTGCATCCGAGAGAAAGCGCCGCGGTCCTCGCGCTTGCTTTGCTGTCGTCGTTTCCAGCCCTCTCACAAGCCCAGGGAGCGAGCCCTCAGAGCACGATCTCGAAACCGACCGTCTCGGGAACCGTGGTCACCTGGCCGGCAGCTGACCAGCGGCAGCTGGTGGTGATCGAGAGTCCGGCGGGCGACCAGCTGCGCGAGCTGTTCGAGGTCGGAGAGCAGGCGTTCCTGGACCTCGCCGATCTGCCGGTGCTACCGGACGGAACGTACCAGTACAACCATCGTCTCCTTCCCGCGGAGGAGGGAGAGTTTCCTGTTCTGCGCAGCGGCTCGCTCCGCGTCCTGGGCGCTGTTCTGCAGGCCCCGAGACACGAGGTCACGAGGAGCCCGGCAGAGCTCCGCCACGAGTCTCAGCCTCTGGTTGAAAGCGGCGCGGCTCCGTTCCTTTGGCTGAACGACACGAGTGGAAACGGCACAGGGACCGACGACAACTGGTGGCTCTGGGCGGACGCCGATGGGAACGAGGCCTTTTCGATCTTCTGGGATCCGGATCACGGGCCGCGGACCACATGGAGCGAGCCTTTTCGCATCGAGCGCCATGCGAAAGACAACGCGCTCTACGTCGATGCTCTCACATGGTTCGGCGGCCGTTGGCACAACATCACGGAGATCGGCGTCAACACGAACACCCCCAGCGCGACACTGCACCTCGTGGAGCTCGCTCCTGACATCAAGCTCGAGGACATCGCAGGGAGCACCTGGCAGCTCCAAGCGAACGGGCGGAGGTTCTACCTCGGTCACCCCACGGGGGTCCCGTTGGCAGTGGATGATGACGCTCCGTCGCACTCCCTGTGGATCGGCGATAGAGGCGTCGGCCTCGGCACGGCGAATCCCCAAGGCAACCTCCACGTCTTCGGTCAGGCAGACGAGGACGTCTTCTCGGGCATCGGTCCTGATCTCGTCAACGGACCTGCCTTCAACTTCGGTTACTCGGGGAGCTCCTACGGCGAGGGCTCGGGCTTTTTCAACGCCCGCTCGGCGGCAGGCGCCGTCGCACCCAACCCGGCGCTCTACTTCATGACCAACAGCATCGAGCGCATGATGATCGACCGCGACGGCGACATCGCCGTCGACATGGACAACACGTTCGGCAACAGCTTCGACCCGCTGCACCCCATCCACGCCCAGCAGTCGGGCGCCTACCTTTCCGCGAGCGGCGTGTGGCGGGATGCGTCGAGCCGGTCGCTGAAGGAGAACATCCAGCCCCTCGCCATCGAGACCGCGCTGGCGGCTCTCACCGCGCTCGAGCCGGTGCAGTTCAATTACAAGGCGGATCCGGAAGACGCTCTGGTGGGCTTCATCGCCGAGGACGTGCCCGACCTGGTCGCCACGCCAGATCGCAAGACGCTCGCACCCACTGACATCGTGGGGGTGCTGACCAAGGTCGTGCAGGAGCAGCAGCGTGTCGTGCAGGACCAGCAGCGGTTGGTCCTCGAGCAACAGCGCGAGCTCGAAGACCAGGGGCGCGAGCTGCTGCTCGTGCGGCGGGAGATCGCAGAGTTGCGGTCCCGCGTCGACTAGCGGGCCGTCAGGAGTTGCAGAGACCGACAGCCAGCCCGGTTCTTGCCTGATCGAGGCTCGAAGGTCGAGGAATCGCGAACCTGTCCGGTTCTGCCGCCGTGCTCGTTGGGTAGAAGAAGGAGCCGTGGGGAGGTCGACCTGCGCGTCCTCTTCTGGTTCGCGAGGATCGTCCCGCGTCAAAAGGAGAGCCCTTCCGATGTCTGCATTCAAGGTCAGTTTCCTACGCGGGAAAGCCATGCGAGCTCCGCTGATGTTCCTCTTCTGGTTCGCGCTCGCTCTGGCGCCTGGAGCAGACGCGCAACGCCCAGCCGAGCTCACAGTGCTCGGCGACCACGTCACCTGGCCGCCGCAGGAAGGGCGCGTGATCGTCCAGGTGAGCGCGCCATCCGGAGAGCGCCTATGGGCCACCTTCGAGGCCGGCGAGGCACCCAGCGTCGTGCTCTCCGAGCTGTTCGAGGACGGCGCGCTGAGAGACGGCGCCTACAAGTGGTCGCTCCACTTCACGGAAGACGAAGGAGCATTCGAAGGCCGTTCGATGAGAGAACTGGCGCCAATCGAGGTTTCTGTTGCCGGCGCGTTGGTCGAGCGCCCGAACGTCAGGGCTCGCCAGGTGCGGCACGAGCGACAGTCCGGCGCGCTCCGTGTCGAAGCCGGCATCGTCCGCGCGCCGGTGGTCCCCACGGCTCGGGAGACCGAGGTCGATGCTTCCACTGAGCCCGACGGGTCTCTGAGAACCGTCTCCTCAGCGGCGCTGGCCGACGTTGGCGATACCCCGTACCTGCAGCTCGAGGACACCACGACAGCGCAGATTGGCACCGAGACCGATTGGGTTCTGAGGTCCGACTGGGGGGCTTTCGGAGATGGAGACGAGGACTTCAGCATCTACTCGATCGATCAGAAGGCGATCTTCCCGATCTACAGGTACCCTTTCGTCATCGAGGATGGTGCGCCGACAAACTCGCTGTACATCGCAAGAAACCGCGTGCAGAACCAACCGCAGTCGCCAGCGGTCGGAATCGGTACCAACTCACCGTCGGCGACTCTCGACCTCCGTCACGACACTCCCAACATCCGGTTCCAAGATGCGGACGCCGGATCCTGGTTCAGTTGGGAGATCGTCGCCGACGAGCACAGGTTCAAGGTCCACAGTCTCGAGATTGTCCCTCCGTTTACACCCATCAACTACGAACCCTTCACGGTGTTGCCGCGGAGCCCGTCCGACAGCCTTGTCGTGACCCCGGCGGGAGTTGGCTTGGGGACCCGACAACCCCAAGGCAACCTCCACGTCTTCGGTCAGGCAGACGAGGACGTCTTCTCGGGCATCGGTCCTGATCTCGTCAACGGACCTGCCTTCAACTTCGGCTACGCGGGCGCCTCCTACGGACACGGGGCCGGCTTCTTCAACGCCCGCCCGGCCGCGGGCGCCGTCGCACCCAACCCGGCGCTCTACTTCATGACCAACGACGTCGACCGGATGATGATCGACCGCGACGGCGACATCGCTGTCCATATGGACAACTCCTTCGGCAACTCCTTCGACCCGCAGCATCCGATCCACGCGCAACAGTCGGGGGCCTACCTTTCAGCGAGCGGTGTTTGGCGGGACGCGTCGAGTCGGGCGCTGAAGGATCATATTGCGCCACTTGGCCTCGACGCCGCTCTTCTGGCGTTGGCAGCGCTCGAGCCGGTGACCTATGTCTACAAGGCGGAGCCGGAAGACGAGGTGGTGGGCTTCATCGCCGAGGACGTCCCCGACCTGGTGGCGACACCCGACCGCAGGACGCTCGCGCCCACTGACATCGTGGGAGTGCTGACCAAAGTGGTGCAAGAGCAGCAAGACGAGCTGGCAACACAGCGGCGCGAGTTGCAGCTGCTTCGCCAACAAGTCGAGAGTCTGCTCTCGCGGATCGAATAGGCCACGAGCGCCCTGTCTCCGTGGGCAGACGGACCGTGGGATGGCGCCGCGAATCGGGAAGGCGCGGTCCCTGAACTGCCGCACGGTTGTCCGGTATCTCCTTCGCGGTCGTTGGCTTCACCAGACAGGAATTGACGGCCCTCCAGCTTCCTCGAGTGGTGAGGCTCGGGTTCGCGGGATGGTCAGCCACACGAGAATAGGAGCCGCCACGTGCCAATCCCCATTGCAACGCTCATGCTGGTCCTCGTGATCGGTCTGCCCGCACCGAGCCAGACCACTTCGGAGACGCTGGATGAGGCGCAGCAGAAGCGAGCGTCTGAACCATGGCTCTCTGGAACGGTCGTCATATGGCCGGCCGCTGCACAGCCCCAACTGGTCGTGGTCGAGAGCCCCGGAGGGGATCAGCTGCGCGAGATGTTCGAGCCATGGGAGCGACCGTTGCTGGACCTCTCCGAGCTGCCGGTGCTACTGGACGGCAACTACCAGTACAGCCACCGTCTCCTTCCGACCGAGGAGGGTGAAAGGCCGATTCTCCGCGGCGGCTCGTTCCGCGTGTTGGGCGGTCGTCTGCAGGCTGTGGAGCCTGAGTTGGCGAAGCACCCTTCTGGGCTTCATCGCGAGTCCCAGCCTTTGACCGAAAGCAGCTCCGCCCCCTTCCTCTGGTTGAACGACACGAGCCCCAACGGCAGTGGGACCGACGACAACTGGTGGATTTGGGCAGACGGTAACGGGAACGAGGAATTCTCGATCTTCTGGGATCCCGATCACGGTTCATCGGGAACGTTCACCGAGCCGTTCCGCATCGAGCGCGGGGTCAACGACTATGCCCTCTACATCGACGGAGGAGTCGGACTGAGCACAGCACAGATTGGAGTCAACACCAACACGCCCACGGCCCCACTCCATCTTGTCGCCGGACTGCCGAGCATTCGCTTCGAGCAAGTAGGACTCCAGTCGCAAACGTGGGAGCTGTTCGCCCGAGAAATCGGCGTCTTGCTGTTCGACTGGACGTCAGGCCGAGTCCCGTTCGTGATCGAGACCGGGACGCCTGACCACCAGCTCTACGTTCAGCAGAGCGGCAGAGTCGGCATCGGGACCGGTCTTCCCCAGGGCAACCTCCACATCTTCGGCCAGCCCGATGCGGACGTCTTCTCCGGCGTCGGCCCTAACCTGCTGCAAGGCCCGGCGTTCAACTTCGGTTACTCGGGGAGCTCCTACGGACTGGGCTCGGGCTTCTTCAACGCCCGCTCGGCGGCCGGCGCCATCGCTCCCAACCCGGCGCTCTACTTCATGACGAACAACGTCGAGCGCTTGATGGTCGACCGTGACGGCGACATCGCGGTCGACATGGACAACACGTTCGGCAACAGCTTCGACCCGCAGCACCCAATTCACGCCCAGCAATCCGGCGCCTACCTTTCGGCCAGCGGGATGTGGCGGGACGCGTCGAGTCGGGCGCTGAAGGATCATATTGCGCCACTTGGCCTCGACGCCGCTCTTCTGGCGTTGGCAGCGCTCGAGCCGGTGACCTATGTCTACAAGGCGGAGCCGGAAGACGAGGTGGTGGGCTTCATCGCCGAGGACGTCCCCGAGCTGGTGGCGACTCCGGACCGCAAGACGCTCGCACCGACCGACATCGTGGGTGTGCTGACCAAGGTCTTGCAGGAGCAGCAGCGTGTCGCGCAGGAGCAACAGCGGCTGGTTCTCGAGCAGCAGCGTGAACTCGAAGAGCAGGGGCGCGAACTGATGCAGATGCGCCGGGAGATCGCAGAGTTACGGTCTCGCGTCGAATAGAGGAGGGTGTACGAATCCGTTGCTACCCAGGGCGGGGCTGCTGCCCGAGGCGAGCCCGTTGGGTCTGGCCGGGGCGCGAAGGGCGGGGAATCGCGGAGGTGTCCGGTTCTGCAACCCGGCTCGTTGGGTAGATCAGTGAGGCATGGAGAGATCGAGAGAGCTGGAGGAGGAGACGCGATGAGCACGAACGGGATCTCGCCCGAGTACCACCCTGTTTCAAGCGCCCGCCGGGGCCCTCTCTGCCAGTGCCGTCGCCAGCGCCACCCGAATCGAGTTTCGCGAGTGAGGCGTTCTCTGCTAGGCCTTGCCGTTCTCGTGGCTCCCTTGATTTGGCCTGCGGGTGTAGCGGCCGCTCGAGCTGCCGATGCCGAGAACGCCCCGCGGCTTCGAGGGCAGGCGCTGGTGTGGCCGGCTCAGGACGAACCGGTGCTCCTCCGCGTGAGCTCTCCGGCGGGGATGCGCTTCCACAAGCTCATCGAAGCCGGCGAGAGCCCCGTCGTTTCTCCGGAGGAGCTGTCGGACGCGGGGCATTTCGAAGACGGCACCTACACGTGGTCCCTGGTCTTCTTGGCAACGGCGGAGAGGGACCGAGGGGGGACGGCTGAGCGCGGAAAGGGCGAGTGGTTCCATGCGGCGATGAGGTCAGGAGCCGTTCGGATCCGCCACGGTAGCGTGAAGCCCTGGGCACCGGGGGAGGGCAAGGATCCCGGTGCCCGCGAGATCGTCTGCGTCGCGAACCCGCTGCTCCTCGATCGCGACGGCGTTCCGCTGCGAGGCCAGGAGGACGCGACACCGCAAGACGGCGACGCGAGGGCGCACCCTCGCTCCGAAGACGGAGGCGAAGAGCCCCGACCGTAGACGAACGACCCGCACCGAGCCGGGCACCAGCCCGCAACTCTGCTTGTGAGGTGATCGATCCTCGTTCGTCGAGTGCTTGGCCCTACCCACGCTACAAGGAGATGTCTCGATGTCTGTAGCCAAAGCGACCTTTACCGTTCTCCTCGCAATTGCGACTCTCGTGCCCGGTCACGCCATGTCGCAGCCGCTGGAACGAGCGTGGCCGAAGCCTGGCTCTGAGCCGCGGCTGTCCGGTACGATCGTCACCTGGCCTGCGGCCGGGCAACGCCAGCTGGTGGTACTCGAGAGCCCGACCGGAGATCAGCTGCGAGAGGTGTTCGACGTAGGGGAGCAAGCGGTCCTGGACCTCGCGGATCTGCCAGCGTCACCGGACGGGACATACCAGTACAACCATCGCCTTCTTCCTATGGAAGGGGAAACGAGCCAGGTACTGAGCGGTGGCTCGCTACGCGTGCGGGGCGGTCTCCTGCAGCCCCCGACGCCCGAAGGAGTCGCCAAGGCCGCGCAGCCACACAAAGTGTCCCAGCCCCTGTTGATTGAACGTGGCGAGAGTCCGTTGCTCTGGTTTGTCGACACCTCACAGAGGAGCGACGGTACGGACGATGACTGGATGCTGCGAACGGACTTCTTCGGCGGTGAGGAGTTCGCGATCAACTGGCTTCCCGACCATGGGCCCAGCCAGCGGTTTACGAGCCCCTTCCGCATCGAGCGCGGGGCGAACGACTATTCGCTCTACGTCGATGCGGAGGCGGGCTATTCGGAGATCGGTGTCAATACCAACACCCCCGCCCGGACGCTCCACTTGCTCGACAGCTTTCGACCATCCCTGCGCTTTGAAGACGCTGGGCTGTCCACTCGAACGTGGGACTTGGTAGCTGCTTCCTCGTCCTTTCGTCTCGTCGACGTGACCGACTCCACAGTTCCCGTCCTCGTCGAAGCCCGCGCACCGAACAATGCGCTTTACGTCAGATCCAACGGAAGCATCGGCCTTGGAACGCCTCAACCCCAGGGGAGCCTTCACATCTTCGGCCAGCCAGATGCCGATGTCTTCTCCGGCATCGGCCCGAACCTAGCTCAAGGCCCCGCCTTCAACTTCGGCTACTCGGGCGGCTCCTACGGACTGGGCTCCGGCTTCTTCAACGCCCGGCAGGCAGCGGGCGCCGTCGCCCCCAACCCGGCGCTCTACTTCATGACGAACAGCATCGAGCGCATGCTGATCGATCGGGATGGGGACATCGCTGTCGACATGGACGGCGCGTTCGGCAACACCTTCGATCCGCAACATCCGATTCACGCCCAGCAGTCGGGCGCCTACCTTTCGGCGAGCGGCGTGTGGCGGGATGCGTCGAGCCGGGCGCTGAAGGAGAACATCCAGCCCCTCGCCATCGAGACCGCGCTGGCGGCTCTCACCACGCTCGAGCCGGTGCAGTTCAACTACAAGGCGGATCCGGAAGACGCTCTGGTGGGCTTCATCGCCGAGGACGTGCCCGACCTGGTCGCCACGCCAGATCGCAAAACGCTCGCACCCACTGACATCGTGGGGGTGCTGACCAAGGTCGTGCAGGAGCAGCAGCGTCGTTTGGGCGAGCAGCAACACGAGCTTCGCTCGCTACGGCGAGAGGTCGCGGACCTGCGCTCTCAGATCGACTGAGCGCTAGGTGGGCGAGGGACCGCTCGCCAGGACCGGGGCCGCCGGTCCTCGGGGGAGGCCCGCCGTGTCGAGATGTCGAGACTCGACGCGCCGAAGTGTCCGGTTTTGCCGCCGCCGGCGTTGGGTTCACTAAGCGCCGGATCTGCCTGGCGACTCGAGGGTTTCGAAGGTGCGCGGGTGTGCGGGGCTCGGAGTCGCTGGCAGTTACACCTCACACGGCACTGGGAGTCCACCCCATGCGTGCTGCACGACTGACATTCGCCGTTCTCACCCTCGGACTGCTGGCACCCAATGGGGCCGCATCTCAGTCGCCGGTGCAGACCGCCCGGACGCGAGCAGTTGAGCCATGGCTGTCGGGAACGGTCGTCACCTGGCCGGCAGCTGGCCACCGGCAGCTGGTGGTGATCGAGAGCCCCGCGGGCGACCAGCTACGCGAGCTGTTCGAAGTGGGGGAGCAACCGTTTCTGGACCTCGCCGACCTGCCGACGCTTCCGGACGGCAGCTACCAGTACAGCCACCGTCTCCTTTCCGCCGAGGAGGGAGAGCGCCCGACTCTGCTCGGCGGTTCGCTGCGTGTACTCGGCGGCCGTCTGCAGGCCAGGAAGCGCGAGCAGGTGAGAGGCCCGGCGGAGCTTCAAACGATGGCTCAGCCCTTGACCGAAAGCGGCTCCGCCCCCTTCCTCTGGCTGAACGACACGAGCCCGAATGGCAGTGGAACCGACGACAACTGGTGGATCTTTGCGGATGGCAGCGGCAACGAGGAGTTCTCGATCTATTGGGATCCGGACCACGGGCCCTCGACGACATGGACGGTGCCGTTTCGTATCGAGCCTGGCGCCGCCGACTTTGCACTGTACGTCGATGCTCACTTTTCCAACTACGGAGAGATCGGCGTCAACACGAACACTCCTTCAGCAACCTTGCACCTGAGAGACTTGGTAGAGCCTTCGATCTGGTTCGAAGAGGATCTGAGCAATCAAGAGTGGGCTGTGCGCGGTGGTGGTTCTGCTTTCCGAATAGCCGACCTCACGTCCAGCTCCAGTCCACTGTGGATCGAGCCAAGTGCGCCTTCGAATACCCTCCGCCTCGCCTCCAGCGGTGACGTAGGTCTTGGCACCGGTTCTCCCCAAGGCGACCTACACATTTTCGGCTGGGCTGACGAAGATGTCTTTTCGGGCATCGGGCCCGATTTGATCAACGGCCCGGCCTTCAACTTCGGCTACTCGGGCAGTTCCTACGGAGTGGGGTCGGGCTTCTTCAACGCCCGCCCTGCCGCGGGCGCCATCGCCCCCAACCCGGCGCTCTACTTCATGACGGACAGCATCGAGCGCATGATGGTCGACCGCGACGGCGACATCGCGGTCGACATGGACGGCGCGTTCGGCAACTCCTTCGACCCGCAGCACCCCATCCACGCCCAGCAGTCGGGCGCCTACCTCTCCGCCAGCGGCGTTTGGCGCGACGCGTCGAGCCGAGTGCTCAAGGATCACATCGCGCCGCTCGCGCTCGACGCCGCTCTTTCGGCGCTTCAGGCACTCGAGCCGGTGACCTACGTGTACAAGGCGGAGCCCGAAGACGAGGTGGTGGGCTTCATCGCTGAAGACGTGCCCGATCTGGTCGCCACCCCCGATCGCAGGACCCTGGCGCCCACCGACATCGTGGGGGTGCTCACCAAGGTGGTGCAGGAGCAGCAGCGCGAGCTACGGCACCAGCGAGACGCGCTCGAGGAGCAGCGTCTCCGAACGGAGCAGTTGAGCCGAGACCACGCGCGCGAAATGGAGAGGGTTCTGCGCGCGGTCGAGGCTCTCGCTGGCTCTCGGTCGGCCGCCAAGCCGTAGGTGGTGTTCCGAGCGGCGTAGAGGGCGTAGAGAGAGCGCGGGTCCGGTTTCGGGGTGTTCACAATGGGCGGGTGAGCGCTACCATTGCGGGCCTTGTCATCCGACCAGGCCCCGCGGCGCAGCAGGGCCGTACTCGACCTCTGGTCGCACGAGGAAGCCCCCATGCGTTGGAGCAACTTCTACCTGTTCACCTCTCGCGAGGTCCCCTCGGATGCCGAAGTCGTCAGCCACCAGCTGATGGCCCGCGCCGGCATGCTGCGCAAGCTGGCAGCCGGCATCTACGCGTACCAGCCGCTCGCCCAGCGCTCGCTGCAGAAGCTCATGACCATCATCCGGCGCGAGATGGAAGAGGCGGGCTCGGCCGAGCTGGCCATGCCGGCCGTGCAGCCGGCGGAGCTGTGGGAGGAGTCGGGCCGCTGGAAGAAGTACGGCAAGGAGCTCCTGCGCATCCGCGATCGCCACGAGCGCGACTTCTGCTTCGGTCCGACCCATGAAGAGGTCATCACCGACATCGTGCGGCGCGACGTGAGCAGCTACCGGCAGCTGCCGATCAACCTGTTTCAGATCCAGACCAAGTTCCGCGACGAGATCCGCCCCCGGTTTGGCCTGATGCGAGGGCGCGAGTTCCTCATGAAAGACGCGTACTCCTTCCACGCCGACGAGGACAGCCTCGACGAGGCCTACCAGGCGATGCATGCGGCCTACTGCGGCATCCTCGAGGCGTGCGGACTCGACTACACGGTGGTGGAGGCCGACTCGGGCACCATCGGCGGCTCGAGCTCCCACGAGTTCATGATCCTGGCCGAGACCGGGGAGTCGGCCATCGTCCACTGCGAGAGCTGCGGCTACGCCGCCAACGTGGAGAAGGCGACCACCCAGCTCACTACGCCGGAGACCGCGGAGGCCGCAGCTGCCGAGAAGGTGCCGACGCCTGGCATGGCGACGTGCGCCGAGGTGGCCGAGCACCTCGGCGTGCCGCTCGAGACGACGGTTAAGACGCTGCTGTACGAGAGCGACCACGGCCTGGCCGCGGTCGTGCTCCGCGGCGACCGCGACGTGAACGAGGTGAAGCTGCTGAACGCGCTCGACGCCGAGTTCGTGCGCCTTGCGTCGGAGCAGCAGGTGGTGGCGGCGACCGGAGCACCCGTGGGCTTCGCCGGGCCCGTTGGTCTCGAGGGTGTGACGATCCTCGCCGACGAGAGCACGCGCGACCTCGCGGCCTTCGTGTGTGGCGCCAACGAGGTTGACGCGCACATCCAGGGCGTGGCGTGGGGCCGCGATGCGGAGGTCAGCCAATGGGTCGACGTGGTGCAGGTCGGCGGCGGCGACGCGTGTCCGCGCTGCCAGACCACGCTGGAGGAGTCGCGCGGCATCGAGGCAGGGCACATCTTCAAGCTCGGAACCGTCTACTCCGAGCCCATGGGCTGCACCTTCTCCTACGGCGAAGGCGAGGAGAAGCCGATGACCATGGGCTGCTACGGCTTTGGCGTGAGCCGCACGATCGCCGCGGCGATCGAGCAGAATCACGACGACAACGGCATCATCTGGCCGCGTCCGTTGGCACCTTTCGAGGTGCTTCTGGTGGCGCTCAACGTCAAGGACAGCGCGGTGCGCGAGGCGGCCGACGAGCTCTACGGTGAGCTGCGCGAGGCCGGCTTCGACGTCCTCTACGACGACCGCGACGAGCGGCCTGGAGTGAAGTTCAAGGACGCCGACCTGGTCGGCTTCCCGGTGCGCGTGGTCGTGGGGGCGAAGTCGCTCGAGAAGGGGCAGATCGAGCTCTCGGACCGTCGGAGCGGAGAGCGGCAGGACGTACCGATCGCCGATCTGCAGAGCACACTGGCGGGGCTCCTGGAGCAGGCCTGACGCCGCTGCCGCGGCGGCGCGGCGGGTCGCTGCCTGGCCGGATCAGTCTTCGCCTGCGGGGACCGTGACCACGGTCACCTTGAGCGACAGGATCCGGTTCTGCTCGACCTCGAGAACCTCCATGCGGAGCGGGCCGAACTCGACCTGATCTCCCACCCTCGCGCGGCGGCCGATCTCGGAGAGCGCGACCCCAGCGAGGGTGTCTTCGTCGCGGTCGTCTCCCAGATCCACTTCGAGCTCCTCCTCGACCTCGGCGATGAGCATGGAGCCTAGGATGCGGTAGACGCCTTCGCCCAGCTCGACGAGCTCCGGGCGCTCGAAGTCGAACTCGTCCTGGATCTCGCCGACGATCTCCTCGATGACGTTCTCGAGGGTGACGATTCCCGACACGCCGCCGTACTCGTCGAGAACGGCGGCCATGTGGATGTGCGACGTCTTCATGCGTCGCAGCAGCTGCTCGAGCGACTGGGTCTCCGGGACGAACAGAGCCTCCCGACGCACGTCCTGGAGCGACTCGGGCATCTCGTCGGCGCGGAACAGGTCTTTGATGTGCACTAGGCCGAGCACGTTGTCGAGCTCGCGCTCACACAGCGGAAAGCGCGTGTGGCCGGAGCGTCGCGCGAGCAGGAGGTTCTCGTCCATGGACTGCTCGACGTCGAGGAAGACCACGTCCGCGCGGGGCACCATGACCTGCCGCGCCGTACGCTCGGAGAGCTCGAAGATGTTGTCGAGCAGCTCGCGCTTCTCGTCGGGGATCTCGGCCTCCTGGCGCGATGCGAGCAGACGTCGGATCTCCTCCTCGTCGTGAGCGAGCTCTCCCTCCGTGACCGGAGCGATCCCCACCAGGCGCAGGATCGCGTTCGCCATCTGGTTGAGGAGCCAGATCGCCGGAAACGTGACCTTGTAGAACGCGAAGAGCGGAATGGCGACCCACAGGCTCGTGGGCTCCGGCTTGCGGATGGCCAGTGACTTGGGTGCCAGCTCGCCGAGCACGATGTGCAGCACGCTGATGATGGCGAAGCCGATGGCGATGCTTGCGGTGTGCACCATCGCCTCGCTGCCGATGCCGATCGCCGCGAGTGGGCCTTCGAGCAGTCGCGAGACCGCCGGCTCTCCGACCCAGCCGAGACCGAGGCTGGCGAGCGTGATGCCGAGCTGCGTCGCGGAGAGGTAGGCGTCGAGGTGCTCGACCATGTGGTCGGCGACGCGGCCCCGGCGGGTGTGGGTCTGCGCGTCGAGCTGCGTCGGTCGCACCTTGACCAGGGCAAACTCCGCCGCCACGAAGAAGCCGTTCAGGAACACCAGGAACGCGGCCAGGAGGAGGCCGGTGACCGGGTTCAGATCGAGGGAGCCAAGGGGAGGCCCCGAGGCGACGAAGGCGTACGGGATCATCAGCGGCGGGGCGTGCGCCGAGTCGAGCGCTTCGCGGAGGTGCCCGGGTGCGTGCGGAGCATGCGGCAGCGCGCGCAGGCCGGGAGGATGCCCGGGGTCGGGCAGGGCTCGCAGACGCTCAACGCGGGCGAGCCGCTGGGTTCAGGAGGGTCGTCCATCACTGCGCGAGGGAGTGTAGCAGGATCGGCCACCAAATGAGGGTCGAGCGGGCCGAGATGCGCCGGGCTCGCGCCGCGTCAGCGCCCGAAAGGGCGGGTCCGGTCCGGGAGCACGTTCTGTCGCAGCACGACGCCACTGCTGCGCAGCGCCTCCCGCACTTCGTGTGCGTGCTCGGTGCCCCGGGTCTCGAGCGTGAGCTCGATGTCGACCTCGCTCAGCCCGAGGTCCGAGAACGCCCGGTGGTGGTGCACCTCGATCACGTTGGCGCGTAGCTCGGCCACCTGCCGCAGCAAGCTCGAGAGGGCGCCGGGCTCGTCCTGCACGGTGACTCGGATCTGCATGAGTCGCCCGTCTTTGGTGAGGCCGCGCTCGATGATCCGGGAGAGGAGGTTCACGTCGATGTTGCCGCCGCAGACCATCATCGCGGTGCGCTTGCCGCGGGCGCTCGGGATGTGATCGTTGTACATCGCGGCCAGCGGCGTCGCTCCGGCACCTTCGGCAACGGTCTTCTCGCGCTCGATCAGCAGCAGGATGGCGTTGGCGATCTCTTCCTCGTCGACCTGCACGATGTCGTCCACGTACCTCTGCACGAGCTCGAGGGTGAGCGCCCCGGGGCGCTTCACCGCAATGCCGTCGGCCAGGGTGTGCCCCGGAGGTACGGAGACGCGCTCGCCCGCGGCGACACTCTCCGTCATGGATGGAACCGCCCTCGCCTCCACGCCGATGATGCGGATGGAGGGTTGAAGCTCCTTGTAGGCCGCCGCGATGCCCGAGATGATGCCGCCGCCGCCGATCGGCACCACGACCACCTCGAGATCGGGCCGCTGCTCGTGGAGCTCCAAGGCGAGAGTCCCCTGGCCCGCGATGACCGCTTCGTCGTCGAAAGGGTGCACGAAGGTCAGCTGGCGCTCCTCCTCGAGGTCGCGCGCGTGCTTGTAGGCGGCGTCGAAGTTGTCGCCCTCGAGCACCACGTTGCCACCGAAGTCGCGCGTGTTCTGCACCTTGATGAGTGGCGTGCGCAGGGGCATCACGATGGTGGCGGGAATGCCCAGGCGGCTCGCGTGGTAGGCGACGGCCTGCGCGTGGTTCCCGGCCGAGGCCGTGATGATGCCGCGCGCCCGCTCCTCGTCGGTCATGCAGAGGATGCGGTGCAGCGCCCCGCGCTCCTTGAAGGAGCCGGTGCGCTGCAGGTTCTCCAGTTTGAAGAAGGCGTCGGCGCCGAACCGCTGGCTGAAGCCCTCGGAGCGCGCGAGGGGCGAGAGGTAGATCCAGTCGCGAATGCGCTCGTGCGCAGAGCGAATGGCGTTCAGGTCGACCATGCGGGCGAGTCTAGTCGCGGAGGAGGCTCGAGATCATCCGCCGCGACGCTGCGCGGGTGGCCTTCGCGCGATGTCCGTGCGTTGACGGGATGTCGCGGCGCTGCTATTTTCTCCGGCCTTACGACGGTGCGACGCAGACCCGTAGCTCAGTTGGTTAGAGCGCTACGTTGACATCGTAGAGGTCAGCGGTTCGAGTCCGCTCGGGTCTACCATCGTGGTCTCGTCGTCAAGACGCAGTCGTCGCAAGAAAGGAACACCCCTTGGGGACTTCAGGCGCTTAGCTCAGCTGGTTAGAGCGCTACCTTCACACGGTAGAGGTCAGCGGTTCGAGTCCGCTAGCGCCTACCAGTCCGGCGTGCTCGGCGTGGTGATACCACGCCTGCGCTCGCCCTGGTCGATGCTCCAGCCGCTCCGCGGCTTGCGCGCAGTGCGCTTCGCGCACGCTTGCCCAGAGTCCTCGGCGTGAAGGAATCGCGGGCCCGAACGGGCTCGCGCGGCGCAGCCGAGAGCGACGCGCCCGCAGGGCGCATGGAGCATTTCGCGATTTCAGGTCGAGCGGAGGTGTGGTACCACCACACCGAGCACGACGGCGATTTCAGGTCGAGCGCAGGGAGCGATCCTGCATCGCGCCCTGCGGGACATCTTCCAACTCCCTTCCGTACCCGCCTTCTGCCCGGAGATCTCAGGAAGGCCTGGACTCGGAGTGAAGCAGGGCACTCTCCAAAGTGCCTTTTGGCTACCAAACCTCTTCAGGCGCCTCAGTCACCGAAACCGCACAAGAGGTTCGAGGTGTATCGAAGGAGGTCTCGAGCCGTGACAGGTAGCCGGAGTCGCGAGCACGCGATATACATCCGACGATTCTTTCTCGGAGATTCTCATGTCTGAACAGCTGCAACTGACACTGCCCGATGGATCCGTCCGCGAGGTCGGGCCGGGCACGACGGCGTTCGAGATCGCGCAGTCCATCGGGCCCGGGCTCGCGAAGGCGGCCATCGGGGCCGAGCTCGACGGGGCGCCGCTCGATTTGCGGACCCCAATCACCCAGAGCGGGGCCTTTCGGCTGTTCACCAACCGGGACAGCGAGTCGGGCGACTTCCTCCGGCACACCGCCGAGCACGTGCTCGCCGATGCCGTGAAGCAGCTGTGGCCGGAGACCGAGATCGATGTCGGTCGTGTCGACCACAGCGAGAAGTTCCAGTACGACTTCCGCTTTCCGCGTGCGTTCACGCCCGAGGATCTGGAGGCCATCGAGAAGAAGATGCGCCAGATCATCAAGCAGAACCACAAGGTGGAGCGGATCGAGGTGAGCCGCGAGGAGGCGCACAAGATCTTCACCGACATGGGGGAGACGCTGAAGATCGATCGCCTCGGCGACATCCCCGAGGGTGAGCAGGTCACGCTGTTCAAGCACGGGGGCTTCGTCGACCTCTGCCGCGGTCCCCACGCGCAGAACCTAAAGCAGATCGGGGCAGTGAAGCTGACCGAAAGCTCGGGCGTCTACTTCCGCGGCGACGAGGCGAACGAGCGCCTGCAGCGCATCTACGGCACGGCCTTCGCCTCGAAGGACGAGATGAAGGAGTACGAGGAGCGTCTCGAACAGGCGCGCGCGCGCGATCACCGCCGCCTCGGACCGGAGCTCGATCTGTTCAGCTTCTCGCCCCACGCGCCCGGGAGCCCGTTTTTCCACCCGAAGGGGACGGTCGTCTACAACGAGCTCGTCGACTACGTGCGCGAGCTCATCGAGGCGGGCGGCTACGGCGAGGTGCGCACCCCCCAGATCCTCGACGTCGAGCTCTGGCACCGCTCAGGCCACTGGGACAACTACAAGGAGGCGATGTTCTTCGTCGACTTCGACGACCGCCAGTTTGCGGTGAAGCCGATGAACTGCCCGACCCACTGCCACATCTTCGCCACGCGCTTGCGCTCCTACCGCGACCTGCCCATCCGCTACGCAGACTTCGGCCGCCTGCACCGCTGGGAGAAGAGCGGCGTGATCTCCGGTCTCACCCGCGTGCGCACGTTCTGTCAGGACGACGCCCACGTCTTCTGTACGGAGGAGCAGATCGAGAGAGAGGTGCTCACCCTCGTCTCGACGATCCAGTCGATCTACCAGACCTTCGGCTTCCAAGGGGTGCAGATCGAGATCTCGACGCGGCCCGAGAAGTCGCTCGGCACCGACGAGATGTGGGAGAAGGCCGAGGCGGCGCTGCAGGGTGCGCTCGACCGCACCGGCCTCGACTACGACATCAACGAGGGTGACGGTGCGTTCTACGGCCCGAAAATCGACTTCCAGGTGTTCGACGTTCTCGGACGGTCGTGGCAGCTGGGCACCGTGCAGCTCGACTACCAGATGCCGGAGCGGTTCGACCTGCAGTACGTCGGCGCCGACGGCGACGAGCACCGCCCGGTGATGATCCACCGCGCGATGCTGGGATCGGTGGAGCGCTTCATGGGCATCCTCATCGAGCACACCGCCGGCGCGCTGCCGGCGTGGCTGGCGCCCGTGCAGGCCGATGGTGCTTCCCGTGTCCGACCGGTTCATGGACTACGCCCAGGGTGTGCGGGACCAGCTCGAGTCGGCGGGACTCCGGGTGGAGCTCGACGAGCGCAACGAGAAGCTCGGCTACAAGATCCGCGAGGCCCAGCTGCAGAAGGTGCCCTACATGCTGGTCGTCGGCGAGCGCGAGGCGGAAGGTGGCACGGTGGCCGTGCGCCAGCGCGACGGCGAGGACCTCGGGAGCCTGACCGTGGCCGACTGGCTCGCAACACTGCAGCCGAAGCTCGAGGCGCGCTCGCTCGAGCTCTGACGGGCTGGGGTCAGGCGTACTCCGGTCAGTCGCCGCGCAACGAGGTGATCGGCGCGACGCGCGCGGCACGACGTGCCGGCAGGAGCGCCGCGACCACCGCGGTGACGGCCAGAGCGGAGGTCACCAGCGCGAGGGTGAGCAGATCCGTGGGCTCCACTCCGAACAGATAGGTGGCGAGGAGCCGGCTGGTCAGAAGCGACGCGACCACGCCGACCGCGAGGCCAGCGCCTGCAACCCGCAGGCTACGGTGCAGGACGAGGAGAACGATGCCTCTCCGGCTCGCGCCCAGCGCCCGCCGTACGCCGAGCTCCCAGCGGCTGCGGTTCACCCAGTAGCTGAAGACACCGTAGATTCCAGCGCCCGCGAGAAGCAGTGCGATCGTCGCGAAGGCGCCGAGGAGGATGGCGAGGAAACGCTCGGTTGCCACGGCCCCTCGCGCCAGACCTTCCAGGACGAAGGTGCTGTTCACCGGCTGCCTGGGGTCGATCTCGAGCGCCACGTCTCGGACCGCCGAAGCGGCAGCGGTGGCGGCTTCGGCGGCAGAGGTTCGTGCCACGACGGTCATGGCGCCGAAGGTGTGCTGCCGGAAGGGGAGGAAAAACTCGGGCTTTGTGCCCTGACCCGGCCCGCCGAAGCGGACGTCGTCGACGACGCCGACGACGCGGAGCTCGCGCGCGCCGCCGTAGATCTGGAACGACTGCCCGAGGGGGCTCCTGCCCGGCCAGGCCTGTTCCGCGAAGCGGGCATTGATCACCGCCACCGATTCCGTGTCCGCGCGCTCCGAGCCGTCGAAGGTGCGGCCTGCGAGTAGCGGAATGCCGAGCGTCTCGAAGTAGCCCTCGGAGACGCTCCGGAAGAAGGCCTGGGTGACCTCGTCGCCCGCGGTCTCACCCGGCAGGGTGTACGGCAGGTCGTAGTCGATGGTGAAGGGGTCGAACGGGAGCCCCGACGTCGCGCCCACGGATTCGATCCCGGGCCGGGCTCCGAGGAGCTCGAGGGTCTGCTCGAAGTAGACCGCCTCGGCCTCGTCGTCGGGGTATGCGTCGTCGTCGAGGTACACGCGGGCTCCACCCACCCCGGCGAGGCGAAAGCCCGGGTCGACGGCATTGAGCTCCAGGAGAGTGCGCATCATCAGAGACGCACAGACGAGGAGCGTCACCGCCACCGCAAGCTGGACGACCAGGAGTCCGTGGCGGAGACGCATGGAGCCGGGCCCCCCGTGCCCGGCCTTCAGAGCGCGCACTGGGTCCAGGCCCAATGCGTGTGCGGCCGGAGCGAGGCCAAACAGGAGCCCGGCCAGGAGACTCGTGCCGGCGAGGAACAGGAGAACCGTGCCGTCGATCCGAACGGCGTCGAGCCGCGGGAGGGACGGAGGAGCCAGCTGGACGAGGAGTTGCTGGATGGAGGTGGCGAGCGCGGTTCCGAGGACACCCCCGGCCGCCGCGAGCAGGGCGCTCTCGCCCAGGATCTGGCGCAGCACCCGTCCGGTCTCGGCGCCGAGAGCGCGTCGTGTCGCGATCTCGCGCTCGCGGCCCGAGGCCCGGGCCAGGAGGAGGTTGGCCATGTTGGCGCAGGCGATCAGGAGGATCAGGCCGACGCCAGCGGCCGCCGTGAGCAGGGCCGATCTCGAGCTGCCGACCAGCGCGTCCCGGAGCCCTTGGACCGCAATGGTGTAGTCGGAGTAGCGCTCGTAGTCGGCCTGCAGCGCGCGCGCAACGAGGGCCATTTGCTGCTGTGCGCTCTCGAGACGGGTGCCCGGATGGAGCCTCGCGAGGCTGTTGAGGCGGCCGATGAGAGTGGGGTCCCGCAGGTCCCAGTGCTGGAGCTTCCAGAGATCGACTCCCGGTTGTGGCAGAGGCACGCCGCTGGGAAGCACGCCGAGGACGGTCGAGCTTCGGCCGTCGACCTCGAGGGTCTGGCCGACGATCTCCCGACTCGCTCCGAATCGCGACTGCCAGAGTGCCTCGCTGATCAGGACCAGCGGCGCGATCTGGTCCGGCACGACGTCCCCGGCGTTCGGCAAGCGCCCCAGCAGAGGTTTCACCCGGAGCAGGTCGTAGAACTCGAGATCTGCAGTGATCGCGGTCGGAACCTCGGCGGCTCGACCGTCCTCGGTGAGCGTCGCCGAGTCGAACATGAAGGCCCCGACGGTCTCGATCTCGGCGGAGCCTTCCAGCTGCAGTCGAAGGTCACGCAGGTAGTTGGGTCGAAGCCCGGTCACGTCGCTGCGCTGCGTCTCCCGATGCAGCTGCAGCACCACGACCTCCTGATCGCGCTCGAGGCCGAGCGGCCGGAGCAGGATGCCGTAGGAGACGCTGAAGATGGCTGCGTTGGCGCCGATGCCGAGAGCGAGCGTCGACACGGCGATGGCCGCGAAGAGCGGAACGCGACCCAGCGAGCGTGCTGCGAGTCGAAGGTCCTGGATCGTGTCCATGGCGGGTCTCCTCGAGCGAGGGGTCTTCGGTTGGCGCGCGTTCCGGCGCAGGTCCGCCGAGGTCCAGGCGTGCAGCGCGGTCCGGCCGAGGTCTGCGGCAGAGCGGAGTCGGTAGCGGAGGAGCTCCCAGCGCCCTCGCCTCCTTGCGCGAGCGTCCAGCTCGGCGTGCAGTTGCTCCATCTCCTTCCCGGCCGCGCGGCGGTGTGCAGCGGGCAGGAGGAGGAGCAGGGCGCGGTAGAACGGATGCCCTTCGGAGGACGGTTCTCTGCTCATCCCTCTCCCTGATCGACCGGTTCGCCGAAGCGGGTCGCGACGGCGCGCGCGAACTCTGCGAGCCGCTCGGCTTCCGCGGTGAGGCGCCGCCGCCCCAATTGCGTCAGGGCGTAGGTACGTCGCCGGTCCGTGGTGGAGCTCTCCTCTTCGCGCTCCACCATTCCTCGGTCTTCGAGCCGCCGCAGCACCACGTAGAGGTTGCCCGGAAGCGGCTTCAGTTCGCCGCTGCTGTCGCGCTCGATCTGGGTTGCGAGGCCGTAGCCGTGCAGCGGCCCCTGGGCCAACGCCAGGAGCGTGTAGAGCTCGAGTGGTTTGAGGTGCTTGCGCATCGTGAAGTATGCTTAATTTGAGTATACGAGCCGCCTCGCGAAGGGTTGCGCCGTTGCACGTGAGGCTCTCCCCGGACCCGCAGATCCGTGGTACTGTCGCGGTTCGCTTTTCGCGACGCGAGCCGCGGGACGTGCACCCCGCGCGGGCTCCGTCCGACTGATCGTCTCCCCACCGACCTGTGCCTCGGCACCCTTGGCCAGACTGGCTCGGTGGGCGTTCCGCAAGAGATCCAGCTATGCCAAAACTCAAGACCCACAAAGGAGCCGCGAAGCGGTTCAAGCTCACCGGGAAGGGCAAGGTTCGTCGCAATCACTCGATGATGAACCACATCCTGACCAAGAAGTCCCAGGGCCGAAAGCGCAAGCTGCGCAAGAGCACCTTGGTCGGCGGGAAGTTCGCGGACTCCATCCGCGCGATGATCTCGCCGGCCGGCTGATTCCGGTCCTCCCAACGTCTCGCCCCGAGCCCCGAGCTCGGCGCGGCTCGGTCAGCTGGAACGAACCTGTCCAGCGCCACCGCGTGATCCAAGAACACACCCGAAAACGAGGTTCCCGACATGAGAGTCAAACGAGGCGCCAAGCGCGCACAGCGACGCCGCAAGATCCTGAAGCAGGCGCGCGGCTACTACGGCACGAAGTCCAAGGCGCACCGCGTCGCCAAACTGGCGGTCGAGAGATCGCTCCAGTTCGCCTACCGCGATCGCAGGGCGCGCAAGCGCGAGATGCGCAGTCTCTGGATCATGCGCATCAACGCCGGCGCACGGCTGCACGGCATCAGCTACAACCGCTTCATCGCCGGGCTCAAGGCCGCCGGCTGCGAGATCAACCGCAAGATGCTGGCCGACCTGGCCGTGCGCGACGAGGCCGCCTTCGGCGCGCTCGCGACCCTCGCGAAAGAGAACCAGGGTCAGGCGGCGTGAGCTCGTCTCCCGAGGTCGAGGCGCTGGAGCGCCTCGAAGCTCTCGTGCAGGCGGCCGGTGAGACGCTGCAGGCTCTCCGCGCCGAGAACGCCGAGCAGGCCGAGCGCATCGCAGAGCTCGAGAAAGCTGCCGACGAGGCCGACGGCTGGAACGAGGAGCGCAAGGCTCTCGCCGACCGCGTGAGCGGCATTGCCGACGGCCTCGAGAAGCTCGTCGCCCTCGCGGACGGCGACTGAGTCTCCTCCGAGCCTCCCGCGGCCGGCCGCGAACGGCCGAAACGCAATAGCCTGCGTGCTATATTGCGCTCTGGCCGACGGATGTCGTCCTGTCGTTTCAGAGGCTTACGAGGAGTGTCGTCGTGACGAGTGCGGTCGAAGTCGAGATTTTCGGTGCGACCTACCACCTGCGCAGCGATCACCAGTCGGAGCAGCTGAAACAACTGGCCGGCCTCGTCGACTCCAGAATGAGAGACGTCGCCACCCAGTCAGCCACCGTGGACACCACCAAGGTTGCAATTCTGGCGGCACTGAATATCGCTGAGGAGCTCGTCCGGGAACGGAGCGAGCCGGGTGGCGAATCAAAAGACCTGGTCGAGAGAGTGAGCGGGCTGGCGGATGCGCTCGAGGGAGCGCTCGGGCCAACAGGTTCGAGCTGAGCCCGATCGGAATTCGTCCTTGAACCGTATTTCAAAGGTTGCATCCCCTGTGGGTTCGCGGCGACGAGCCTTACGTATCGTAGAACCAACACTTTTGCTTAGGGAGCTCAGATCCCGCGTGGCCCGTGCCAGCCCTGCTCGTACAGGGACGCTAACGGCTCGTGGAGAGGGCACCCACCTAGTGCCTGTTTGGTTCTAGAGACAGACGTGCTCGCGCTGACGACGCGGGGGATGCGACCTTCTTTCTCGACCGTCGCCTGATCGCCGCCCACCTCGAACGAGGAGGGTCGTGGACAACCAGCTGCTGATTGCGGTCTCGATCGTCATTGCTGCGGTCCTGGTCCCGCTCGTCTGGATTCTCCTCGCGCGGCGGGAGGGGCGGCGCATTCTCGACTCGGCGCAGAAGGCGCGCGAGCGCATCGTCGAGGAGACCCGGCGCGAAAGCGAGTCGAAGCTCCGTGAGGCGGAGGTTGCAGCCAAGGAGGCTCTTCTGGAGGGGCGCACGACCCTCGAGAAGGAAGCCAGCCAGAGCCGTGCCACCCTCGAGCAGCGCGAGCGCGAGCTGAAGAATCTCGAGAGTGAGCTGGAGCGCCGTCGGCAGACCGTCGAGAGCGACGAGGAGCGTACGGCGGAGCGTCTCACCGCGGTCGAGCGCTCCGCTGCGGAGCTGGCGGAGCAGCGCGCGAAGCTGGACATCGCCTCGGAGGAGCAGCGGCGCCAGCTCGAGTCGCTCGCGGGTCTCACCGCCCAGCAGGCCAAAGACGAGCTCATGTCCTCGCTGGAGGAGGAGGCCAGGCTCGACGCCGCCCACCTCGTCAAGCGGATCGAGGACGAGGCGCGGGAAAAGGCGGGGCGCGAGGCGCAGCGCATCATCAGCATGGCGATCGAGCGCTCCGCCTCGGACTACGTCAACGAAACGACGGTCTCCGTGGTCATGTTGCCGAACGACGAGATGAAGGGGCGCATCATCGGCCGCGAAGGGCGCAACATCCGCGCCCTCGAGATGGCCACGGGCGTGGACCTGATCGTCGACGACACGCCCGAGGCGGTCATCCTCTCGGGGTTCGATCCCTATCGCCGCGAGATCGCGCGGGTCGTGCTGGAGCGCCTGATCTCGGACGGCCGCATCCACCCGGCCCGCATCGAAGAGGTGGCGACCAAGGTCAAGGAGGAGTTCGAGGCGCAGGTGCTCGAGCAGGGTGAGGCGGCTCTGCTGGAGCTGAGCCTCACGGCGGTGCACCCCGAGCTGGTCAAGCTCCTGGGCCGACTGCGCTTCCGCACCTCGTACGGCCAGAACGTCCTCCAGCACTCGAAAGAGGTCGCATACGTCGCCGCGAGCATGGCCGGGGAGCTCGACGCCGATGTGCACGTCGCCAAGCGGGCCGGCCTCTTCCACGACATCGGCAAGGCGGTCGACCGGGAGATGGAGGGCACGCATCTCGAGCTCGGCATCGAGCTCCTGCGCAAGTACGGCGAGAACGAAGACGTCGTGCACGCGATGGCCTGCCATCACGGCGACTACGACCCCGAGACCGTCGAGGCGGTCCTGGTCACCGCGTCGGACGCACTGTCGGCCGCGCGCCCAGGCGCGCGGCGCGAGATCCTCGAGACCTACATGCGGCGTCTCGAGAAGCTCGAAGAGATCGCCAACGAGTTCGAAGGGGTCCAGAAGACCTACGCCATTCAGGCGGGGCGCGAGATCCGCGTCATCGTCGACTGTGACGCCGTGAGTGACGAGAAGGCGACGTGGCTGTCCAAGGACATCGCCAAGCGGATCGAAGGTGAGCTCACCTACCCCGGGCACATCAAGGTGACCGTGATCCGCGAGAGCCGGTCGGTCGACTACGCCCGCTGAGGACCGAAGGGACCGCAGAATGAGTGACGTGAGGATCCTGTTCGTCGGCGACGTGATCGGGCGGCCCGGGCGGCGCGTGCTGCAGGACCGCCTGCTGACGCTCATCGACGAGCACCGGGTCGACTACACGATCGTCAACGTCGAGAACTCCGCCGGCGGCTTCGGCGTGAACGTGTCGGTTCTCGACGAGCTGGCCGACCTGCCGATCGACTGCATGACGACCGGCAACCACGTGTGGGACAAACGCGACGGCGTGGAGATGCTCGATCGGCGCGACGACCTCCTGCGCCCGGCAAACTACCCCGACGGCACTCCTGGCGTCGGAGTGCACGTCGGCCAGACCGCGAGTGGTGTGAAGGTGGCGACCGTCAACCTCGAGGGCCAGGTGTTCATGAAGGCGCTGCCGTCACCCTTCGAGTGCGCAGACCAGCTCCTTGCGCAGCTTCCCTCCGACGTGAAGATCTGCATCGTCGACTTCCACGCCGAGGCGACGAGTGAGAAGCAGGCGATGGGCTTTTACCTCGACGGTCGAGTCACGGCTGTGCTCGGCACCCACACCCACGTGCCCACGGCCGATGCGCGCGTTCTGACGGGCGGCACAGCGCTTCAGACCGACGTCGGCATGACCGGCCCCTACGACTCGATCATCGGCTTCCGCGCCGACAAGGTGCTGCGGCGGTTCAAGACCTTCCGCCACGCCCCCTTCGAGGTGGCGAAGCGCGACGTGCGGTTGGCCGCCGCGCTGGTGACGGCCGACTCCGAGACGGGGCACGCGCTGGCGATCGAGGCCCTGCAGTCGGCAGAAGGCGGCTAACCCCGTCTGCGCGCGAGGTAGGCATCTTGCCACGCTCGTCGAGGACCAGTCTGTGTCCCCTCGGTGCCTAGCCGCCGGGAAGCTCGATCTTGAGCAGTAGGGAGTTGGTTCCCGGATTTGTGCTCGAGATGGACGCGTTGGAGAGATGATAAAAGCCCAACCCGATGCCTGCGCCGCTCGTCCAACGACGCATCACATCGATGCCGGAGCGGAACTCGAGCACGCTCCCCAGGTCCTGGCCGTCGCCGTCCTCGTAGAGGCTCACCGCAAGGCTCGGGACGAGCTCCCAGGTCTTCCCTGACTTGCGATTCATGGCGCCGATCTGGAAGGGCCGTCGCAGCCCTGCGTAGGCGTAGACCGTCTCGTCCACCGTGGCGTGGAGGCCGACGTTCGGTACGAGTCCCCAACGGACCTCGGGAAAGCGGTACTCGACACCGAGCTCGAATGCCTCGAAGTCGCGGGTGAAGTCGATCAGGCCGAGGCTCAGGCCAAAACCCTGCTGCGCGGCGGCAGCGGAGGGTAGAGCTGTGAGGGCGAGGAAGCTGCAGGTCAGCAGGATCGATGCGTGGGAGCGACTCATGCGACCTCGGCAACGTACCAGAGCGCGCCCCGGTTGTCTTGGTGCCAGGGTGAAAGCTCGAGACTGGGCCCGAAACACCGAGGTGTACAGCCGCGAGCCGCGCACCGATGCAGCCTGCCATCCCGCGGCTTGTGGCGCTACAATCTGACGCACACCGGGCAGACGGAATGCACGCGGCAGTGCACGCGCACCCAGGTAGAACCATGGCATTGGAAGCGCCAAAACGGGTCAAGATCTCGGCCCTCGTCACCACCTTCAACGAGGAGCGCCACATCGGCGAGTGCCTCGAGTCGCTCGACTGGTGCGACGAGGTGCTGGTCGTCGATTCCCACTCCACCGACCGCACCCCGGAGATCGCCCAGTCGTTCGAGCGCGTCCGGTTCCTCCAGCGCACCTACTACGGCTCGGCGTCGCAGAAGAACTGGGCGATGGACCAGACGGAGCACGAGTGGATCCTCATCATGGACGCGGACGAGCGCGTCACTCCGGCGCTCCGTGACGAGATCGTTGCGCTGTTCGCGAACGGGGAGCCGCCGCACGAGGCCTACACCATCCACCGTCGCGTGTACTTCCTCGGCAAGGTCATTCGCTTTTCGGGCTGGCAGCGCGACCAGGTCGTGCGGCTGCTGAAACGCGGGGCCGGCCGCTACCCGAACCGTCGCGTCCACGCCGACATGGCGACGCGCTCGCCCGCGCCGCTGCTCAAGAGCTCCATGGAGCACTACATGGTCGAGGACTTCGTCGTGTACTCACGGCGCATCCTCAAGTACAGCTGGTGGGGCGCGGCCCAGGCCTACCGCGAGGGCAAACGCTCCGGGTTCGCCGAGGTGTTCGCGCGCTCGCTGTGGCGCTTCCTGCGCACCTACCTCCTCCAGCTCGGCATCCTCGACGGCATGCGCGGTCTCGTCTTCTGCCTGCTCCAGGCGTATGGGACCTACGTGAAGTGGGCTCTGGTGTGGTCGTGGCACACCGGCAAACCGTTTGGCCTCGAGCCGAACCTGCCGAACTTCGACGAGAGCGAGGAGACGTGGTCGGGCCTGCGCGAGATCGAAGCGAGCGTGCGGGGTGGCCGCTAGTGGCCGTGACTCCGGAGCTTCTGGACATGCTCGTGTGTCCCAAGAGTCGCGGTGAGCTCGAGGTGGTCGCCCTCCCCGCAGCCGTGCGGGGCCGGCTGGCGGAAAAGTACCGGGAGCACTTCCAGGGCGAAGAGCCGGACGTCGCCGAGGGTCTCTACTGCGCCGAGTCGCAGCTCGTCTATCCGATCGTGGCCGACATCCCGGTGATGCTCATCGAAGAGGCTCTGCCTGCCACGGTCCTCGACGGCGACGACTGAGCCGCCCGAAAGACGGGTCACGGTGTTCGATCGCTATCTGCGGGAGGCGAAGCCCGCGGTCGACGCGGCCCTGGAACGGCTGCTGCCGCCGGCGGAGGCCAGCCCAGCGCGCCTTCACGAAGCGATGCGCTACGCGGTCTTCGCGGGGGGCAAGCGTGTCCGGCCCGTACTCTTCCTCGCAACCGCGCAACGGCTCGAGACGCCGGCCGAAGAGCTCGCCGATGCCGCCGCTTCGCTGGAGCTGATCCACACCTTCAGCCTCGTGCACGACGACCTGCCCGCGCTCGACGACGATGCGCTGCGCCGGGGGCGCCCCACCGTGCACGTGGCCTACGACGAAGCCCTGGCCGTGCTCGTCGGGGACGCCCTCCTCGGCCTGGGGCTCGACGCGCTCACCCGCTACCCGTCCTGGGCGCCGCCACAGGCGCGCCTGCGGGCCACGCAGGCCCTGGCGGTCGCTCTCGGCTCCCGGGGCATGATCGGGGGCCAGGTCGACGACCTCGAGGCGGAGGGGCAGCCACTGGGCGCGGTCAGCGGAGAGCAGCTGGAGGCGATTCATCGCCGCAAGACGGGGGCACTCCTGGTGGCGTCGCTGCAGATCCCGGCGTTTTATGCGGAGGCGGGCGCCGAGGTGGAGCAGAAGCTGGGGCGCCTGGGTGATCTCGTGGGCCTGATGTTCCAGATGGTGGATGATATTCTGGACATCGAGGGTGACGCGGCGACACTAGGCAAGACTGCGGGGAAAGATGTGCAGGCAGACAAGCTCACATACCCCCGCCTCTACGGCCTCGACGAGACGAAGGCGCTCGTGGCACGCGCTCGCGACGAGGCGCTCGGCCTCTCGGCCGACCTGCCAGGCTCGCCAGAGCTGCACGACGGCCTGATCGAGTTCCTCGTGCACCGGGACCGCTAGGAGCTCGCCTTGCGCATCGATCAGCTGCTCGTGGAGCGGGGCCTTTGCCCCAGCCGGGAGAAGGCCAAACGGAGCGTGATGGCCGGCCTCGTTCTGGTGGACGGGCAACGCGTCGACAAGCCGGGCACGCCCGTGGGCAGCGAGGTGGAGGTGACGCTGCGAGGTGTGGCGCAGCCCTGGGTCTCGCGTGCCGGCGGCAAGCTCTCAGGCGCTCTCGACCACTTCGGCATCGACCCCGCGGGGCTCGTGTGCCTCGACATCGGCGCCTCCACCGGTGGGTTCACCGACTGTCTCCTGCAGCGCGGAGCCGAGCGCGTCTACGCCGTGGATGTGGGCTACGGCCAGCTCGACTACAAGATCCGGAGCGATCCTCGGGTCGTCGTGATGGAGCGGGTCAACGCCCGGCACCTTGCCCACGACGCGCTGCCGGAGCGCGCCCAGCTGTGCGTGGTGGACGTGTCGTTCATCTCGTTGCTCAAGATCGTTCCGGCTCTGGTGCCGCTCCTTGCCGAGGGAGGAGTGCTGCTACCCCTGATCAAGCCGCAGTTCGAAGCGGGGCGCGAG
Organism: Candidatus Multivoraceae bacterium; assembly: GCA_965223385.1. Classification (GTDB taxonomy): domain Bacteria; phylum Acidobacteriota; class Thermoanaerobaculia; order Multivoradales; family Multivoraceae; genus JBCCLJ01. The sequence continues at coordinate 1,530,380 of CBDCWR010000006.1, forward strand.
GCCGTTGGCAAAGGGGGGATCGTGCGCGATGAGCAGCTTCGTCGCGACGTGATCGACGAGCGCACCCGGCAGATCGCGGCGCTCGGCTTCGAGCTCCGCGGCCTGGTCGACAGCGAGGTCGCCGGTGCGGGGGGCAACGTCGAGGCACTCGCGCACTTCGTGCGCTCCGGCACGCCGGCAGCGGAGGGTGCCACCCCGTGAGCGCCACGCAGAAGGAGTGCAACGTGGAGCGTGTCGGCATCGTCGTCAAGCTCAAGAACCCGGAGGCGATTCGGCTCGCGGTCGAGGTTGCGGAATGGCTCAAGCGCCGCGACGTGGCGGTGGCCATGGACGACGCCGTCATCCGCAGCCGCGCTCTGGAGGACGTGGAGGTCTTTCGGTCGGAAGATCCGTTCGACCTGGTCGTGGTGCTGGGTGGCGACGGGACGCTGCTTTCGGTGGCGCGCGCGGTCGAGCCCGGGATTCCGATTCTCGGCGTCAACATGGGCACGCTCGGCTTCCTCACCGAGATCAACCGGGGGGAGCTCTATCCGGCGCTCGTGGAGGTGCTGCGCGGCGTCTTCGAGACCGTCGACCGGAGCCTCTTCGACGTCGAGCTGCGGCGCGCCACGGGATCGGTGCAGCGGTACCAGGTGCTCAACGACGTCGTCGTGAACAAGAGTGCGCTCGCTCGGATCATCCAACTGCGCGTGGAGGTCGATCGGCGCCTCATCGCCGAGTACCGCGCCGACGGCCTGATCGTGTCGACCCCGACCGGGTCGACGGCCTACAACCTCTCTGCGGCAGGCCCGATCGTGCACCCGGATCTTCCCGTCGCGGTGCTCACGCCCATCTGTCCGCACACGCTCACGATGCGCCCCCTCGTGGTGCCGGACTCGAGCGAGCTCTCCATCCGCCTCGAGACGCCCGACGAGGACGTCTACCTGTCGATCGACGGCCAGGAGGGTACGACCGTCGGCTATCGGGACGAGATCCGGGTGATGCGCTCCTCCACACCGGCCACCCTGGTGAAGGTGTCGCCGCGCACCTTCTACGATGCGCTCCGAAGCAAGCTGCGCTGGGGAGAGTAGGGTGTGAGTACGGGCGCGTCAGAGCACCCTGACGATCGGAAGACCGATCTGGAGAGCTTCGGGGGTGGCTCTGGCGGCGCGCCGCGACGGCGACGACGCTGGCTGCGAGCGCTGGTGCTCGTGACAGCTGCGCTCTCGGCTCTGGTCCTTGCCGGCGTCCTCACCCTGCGCTCCCCGTGGTTCGAGGACCGCGTGCGTCAGGGGGTGGTCGACGGACTGGAGACGGCTCTGCGCACCGAGGTCTCGGTGGGCGAAGCGCACGTTCAGCTCTGGCCCGTCGGCCTCGAGCTGCGCGACATCGCCGTGAAGGGCGCCACCGGCGTGCGGATCCTGGAGGCCGAGCGCGTGGCCCTTGCGCTCGAGCTCGAACCGCTGCGCCGACGTGCCCTCCGGCTCTCTTCGGTCGAGGTCGACCAGCCGCGCGTGGAGATCCGTTGGCGCGAGGACGGGGCGCTGGACCTGCCGATGCCGCGGGGCGCCGGTGGCGGATCGGGCTTCGAGGTCGAGCTCGGCTCCCTCGCCGTTCGCGGCGGGGAGATCGTGGTGCAGGAGACACGCCTCCCGGTCGACGTCCTGGCCTCTTCGGTCGGCTTCGAGCTCGCCGGAATCGAGGGTGGCGCGCGAGGTGAGATCGTGCTTCGAGGCGCCCGGATCGAGCGGCCCTCGGGCGAAGCGCAGGTGGACCTTTCGGCGCAGATCGAGGTGGCGGCAGGGCGCGTCGCCCTGGAGCGGGTGGTGGTGGTGGACCCGGGAGGCGACCTCGACGCGACTCTGACCGGCGGCTGGTCGAGCGAGGAGCAGCGCTTCGTGCTCACCGGTGGGGGCCGGGTTGCCGCGGAGCTCCTGCAGCGCTCCGGCTGGCTGCCCCTCGACGCCCGCGGGCGCCTGCAGGCGAACGTCGAGCTGCTGGTTCCCCGGGGCGGTGAGCCGACCTACTCGGGCCAGGTTTCGAGCCGCAGCGTCTCCCTCTTCGGCTCCACGCTGCGCGGCGTCGAGGGCGAGCTCCAGGGATCGCGGACGGGCACGCAGGCCAGGTTCCGGGGCGACTGGCACGGTGGCGCTCTTGACGGTCGGCTCGAGATTGGTCTCGGGGAGTCCCGTCGGCTGTCGGTCTCGGTGGCCGCGCGGGACGTGCCTCTCGTCCGCCTCCTGGAGGAGGAGTGGCTCGCGCGCACGGCGCCAGAGACGCCGGAGTGGGCCACGAGCCTCCGGCTGGGTGCCCTCGGCGGGCGGGTCCGCGCGACGCTCGACTACGGGAGCGCACTCGACGAGCCGACGCGGGGTTTCGGCAGCGGGGCTCTCGTCGTGGAGGCCGTCGAGGGCGAAGTTCCCGTGGGAGGTCGCGTGCCGTTCCTCGTGCAGGGAGGCGTGCTGCGCAGCGAGGCCGCGGCCCTTCGGACCCCAGGATCGGAGCTGCGCGGAGACCTGCGGCTTGCACTCGACGGCGGCGGTACCCTCGGAACGTTCGAGCTGGCCGCCTCGGATCTCGCGGCATTCGCGCGCGAGATCGAAGCGCTGCGTCCGGGCACGACGGGAGGGTTTCAGCCGTCGGGTGGCAGGTCCACCGTCGAAGGGCGCTTCGAGCGCGACGCCGAGGCCCTCCGCATTCGTCTCCGCGCGACGGCGAGTGACGTCGACACCGGTCGCTTCGCAGCGGACCGCGTCGAGGTGGCGGGGCGCTCCGACGGCAGCACCTGGCGTGACCTGTCGCTGCGGGCCTGGCGACGAGGGGGCTCGGCGCAACTGCAGCGGGACGTCTGGGTCCCAGACCCGGAGACCGAGGTCTCCCTGCTCGGCCTGCTCACCTCGACCGAAGGCGAGGTCGAGGGCTGGCCGTTGGGCGAGATCGCGCCCGACCTCGGGCTGCGGGGCCGGCTGGCGGGGTCTCTCCGCGGCGCCGCGTTCGAAGGCCGGATCCGTGAGGCGGGCCTCCAGCGGGGCGACGATCTGTGGTCGGTCGGGCCCATCGACGTGCAGGGGCGCGTTTCTCCAGACGGGCTCGATCTGGAGCGCTTGCGTTTCGGCGACGCGGGCCGGGTTCAGGGCAACCTGACCTGGCGCGAAGGGGGTACCCTCCGGGGCTCGCTGCGCGTCGAGGAGCTGGAGGTGACGCGTCGTCACCGGCGTGGAACCGACCTCCTGCGCCTCTCTGGCTCCGCTTCCGCCAGCGGGAACTGGCCGGAGCCCGAGGTCCGCCTGGAGCTGCGCGCCTCATCTACAGCCATGGAGGAGCCGGCACGCGTCGGGCTCACTTGGCGCCGCGGGGCACTGGACGGCACACTCTCGCTGCCCGACGTCGCCGCGTGCCGTGTGCTCGGGCCTTGGTCGGCAACAGCACGCGACGTCCAGGCGCTGTGTCGCGAGGTCCGTGTCGAAGGCCTCGTCGAGCTGCTGCAGCCCGAAGCGCTTGGTCTCCGGGACCTGCGCGGCGGCGGTCCGGTCGAGCTACGCGTGACTGGCGTCGGCGAGGCCACCGACGTGGTCCTGACATCCCCTTCGTTCGATCTGGCGCTGGGGGACACGCAGCTGCGCCTCCTCGAGCCAGCACGCCTGTCGTGGCGCGAGGGCGCGGTCGTGGTGGATTCGCTCTTCTTCGAGTCGGACGGTGGCGACTCCACCCTGTTCGTCGTCGGTGGCATGGAGGGCACAGGACAGGTGCTCGACGTGCGGCTGCAGGCCGCACTCCCTGCGACGGCGCTCGAAAGCCTCGAGCTCGGCGCGGACCTCGAGGGTCGGGTGGAGATCCTCGCCGCCGTCGAAGGCACGTTGGAGCGCCCGGAGCTCAATGGGGTGGCGGCGCTGCGTGAGGGTCGCGTCACGACTGAGGAGCTGCCTTATCCGGTGGAGAACGTGGATCTCGTCGCTCTGCTCTACCCCGATCGCGCGGTCGTCGATCGCGTGACGGCGGAGGTCGCAGGGGGCCGCGTGCGGGGCGAAGGCGAGGTGTCACTTCCGGAGCTCGAAACGAGCCTGCGCGCGTCCCTCGAGGGCCTGCGTCTGCGCACCGACGGCAACTGGGCGGTCCGCGGGGGTGGAGACTTGAACGTTGGCGCGCGCCCGGGCTCGCCGGTCGAGGTGCGGGGAGCCGTGCGGTTGACCGAGGTGTCGTACGAGCAGGACTTCGATCGCGGTCTGGGCCAGCTGCTGAGAACCCTGTTCGAGCCTGCCCCGGAGCGGATCGCCGCCGCGGCCGTGCCAGACACGGGTCTGAGGCTCGACCTCGACGTGCGGGGAGAGCGAGCCCTGCGCATCCGCAACAACATCGCCGATCTCGAGGGCGATCTCGACCTGCGCGTGCGCGGACAGCCGCAGGCGCCGAGGGTGTACGGCGAGATCCTGCTGCGCAGTGGCGGTCGCCTGGACTACGGCGGAGACCAGTACGTGCTCGAGCGCGGCCGGCTGATCTTCGACCGGCCGACGTCGAACGAGCCACGTCTCGACGTGAGCGCCACGACGCGGCGGCTCGACTATGTCGTGACCCTCTCGCTGACGGGAACACGCGATCGCCTGCAGGCGCACCTCACCTCCGACCCGCCGCTTCCCGAGCTCGACGTCTGGAGCCTGCTCGCCTCCGGGGGGTTGGCGAGCGGCTCCGACCCCGGGCTCGGAACGACCGGGCTCGACCAGTCGAGCGTCGGCGCGGAGGCACTCCTCTACGGCCAGGCCTCGTCGCTGGTCCAGGACCGCGTCTCCAGCCTCTTCGGCCTCGATCGATTCCGTCTCAACCCCATCACCAGCGGTGATTCGCTCGCCTCGGCGCGCGTGACGATCGGCAAGCGGCTGTCGCGCGACGTGTTCGTCACCTACTCCGTGAACCCTGCCACGACCGAGGACAGCCTCCTCGAGGTGGAGTGGCGGCTGAGCGACCTCGTCGTTCTCGTTCTCACGCAGAACGCCGACGGCTCGTACTCGGCCTCGGCACGCCTGGAACAGGTGTTCTGATGCGGCGCCTGCTCCTGGCCTTGTGGATGCTGTTCGCGGCCCTCGGACCCGCGACGGCCGAAGAGCCGTTCGTGCAGGGTGTGCGGCTGCACCTGCATCCGTCGATCGAGGAGGCGGAGGCGTCGGAGCTCGTGGAGGTGCGTGTGGGCGCGCCCCTGCGGGCCGAGGCTGCGCGACGCACGGTCGCCAGTCTCTCGACCGTCTTCCAGACGTCGTCGGTGGCGCTCTGGTCCGAAGTCGTCGTCGAAGGCGTGCTGGTCCACGTTGCGGTCGATCCCGAGATCACGGTGCGTCAGGTCATGCTCGTCGGGCACCTCGGACTCCGACGGACGCCGCTGCTTGCGGCCATCGAGCAGAGTGCTGGCGCGGTTCTCTCGGAGGGTCGCATCGTGCGCAGCGTCTTCGCCCTGCAGGACCTCCTCGAGCGCAACGGCTACCTCGAGCGCTCGGTGACGGTCGACGTGGATGTCGACGAGAACGAGCGCAGTGCGCGGGTGGTCTTTCGCGTCGACAGCGGCCCGAGGTCGGTCATCGCCGGAGCCCGGGTCACGGGCGAGCTCGCCGACTTTGCGGCCGCCGAGATCGAGGGTGCCTTCGACTTTCCGCGCGGGGAGAAGTACTCACCTGGAAACGAGCGCTCGGGCCGCCGCCGCGCGGAGCGCTGGCTCCGGAACCGGGGCTATCTCGCCGCGGATCTCGGCGAGGCTCGCTTCGAGCGCGAGGGCGGCGACCTGCTGCTGGCCTACGAGCTCGAGCTCGGGCCCCACGTGCGACTCGAGGTGTCGGGTGCCGACGCCGGACTGCTGCAAAGGCGCGGCCTGCTGCCGTTCACGGGTGACGGCAGGTACGACCGGGCGGCGCTGGCCGTGTCGCGTCAGAGGATCGTGGACGACTACCAGTCACGCGGCTTCTTCGACGTCGAGGTCGAGGTGGTGGAGGAGAAGAGCGGAGACGCTTCTCGCCTCCTGCGGGTGGAGGTCGTCCCCGGGCCGGAGTACCTGCTCGAGAGCGTGGCGGTGGTCGGAGCGGAGTCTTTCCCTGCGTCGCGGCTGCGGGAGCTCGTCGGCAGTGTGCCGCGGCGACGCCTGGCGCCGGGCACGGGGCGGCTCACCAGTCGCACGCTGGCCGAAGACGTGGCCAACCTGAGAGCGTTTCTGGTGCGCGAGGGTTTTGCAGCGGCCGCCGTGGAGCCGCGCGTCGAGCGGAGCGAGGGCGCGATCGATCTCACCTTCGAGATCGCGGAGGGGGCGCGGACACGGATCTCGTCGCTGGAGGTCGAGGGTGGCTGCGGAACGGCCGATGGCCCGCTGCTCGACGTGGCCAACATCGTCGGCGGGCCCTACTTCGAGGGTCGTGAAGACGAGCTGGCGGGCGAGCTGCTGCGCATCTGCGAGGACCGAGGGTTTCGGCGCCCGCGGATCGAGGCGCAAGCGACGCCGGTCTCCGAGGGTCTGGTCGACGTGAGCCTGCGCGTGGAGCCGGGGCCGCAGACGGTGGCCGGGCGCATCGTGCTCCGAGGTGCCGGGCGCACCGACCGTCAGCTGCTGCTGCGCACGCTGCCTTTCGAAGACGGTACGCCGGTGTCGCGCGACCAGCTGCTCGAGGCCCAGCGTGCGCTCTACCGCCTCGGCGTGTTCCGGCGCGCCGATGTCCGACTCGCTCCCGGCTCGCGCGGCGTCGGCGATCGCCCCAGCGGGAACGTGGAGGTGCGCGACATCCTCGTCCAGTTGGAGGAGAGTCGGCGGTGGCGGCTGGGGTACGGCCTCGGCTTCGACTCGGAGGACGGCTTCGGCGGTCTCCTGAGCGTCACGCGCAGCAACCTGCTGCAACGCGGCTCGAGCCTCCGCCTCGATCTCAACCTGAGCGAGAGGGAGCGTCGCGCACGCCTGTTGCTCAGCGATCGTCCGTCCCGCGCGTTCGACCTCCCTGTCCGGTATGCCCTCTACGACCTGGAGGAGTCCTTTTCGGCCTTCCGCTCCGAGCGCTACGGAGCGCAGATCGAGTCGACGTTCCTGCTCGACCGGAGAACCCGCCTGAGTCTCTTCTACGACTATCGGATCGTCGAGCTGGAGGCCGAAGACGCGGCGACCGGGCCGGTGATCGACGAGGTGTTGGACCGAGAGCTTCTCGACACGGAGCTCTCGTCGTTGACCGCGACTCTGCTGCACGATCGACGCAACGATCCCATCGACCCCTCGCGGGGGTGGAGTGCGGCGTTGCAGCTCGAGTCGGCGTTCAGGTTCCTCGATGCGGAGGAGCGGTTTCTGAAGCTCTTCGGGCAGTGGACCGGCTACGTTCCGCTCGGTCGGCTGGGAGCTCTGGGCGCCAGCCTCCGTCTCGGCGCGGTCGAGCCGTCGGACTCCTCCGTATCGGCCGGGCTCCTGCGCCAGACCATCCCGATCAGCGAGCGCTTCTTCGCCGGCGGGCGCACCAGTCACCGTGCCTTTCGGCGAGACCGCCTCGGCGTCGAGGGGTCGACCGTGATCGAGGGAGTCGAGGTCGGGGGAGAGGCCCTCGCGCTCCTCAACCTCGACTACCGGTTCCCGATCGCCGGCTCGCTTGGTGGCACGCTCTTCGTCGACGGGGGCAACGTCTGGGCGAGGCCCGGAGACGTCGACCCCGACGAAGCACGCTGGGGCGCCGGTCTGGGCCTGCGCTACCGCTCTCCGATCGGGCCTCTGCGACTCGAGGTCGCCTGGAAGATCGACCGCGAGCCCGGGGAGTCGTCGCCCCTCTTCCTCGTCAGCTTCGGGAACGCCTTCTGACCCTCGACTCTGCGGTTCTCCGGGCCCAGGAAGGCGGCTGGCACGGCTATACTGAAGGGCACGTACGCGCGATTTCACTTGGAGGCGAGTGCCTCCGTCGAGGATCCCCCCGAGATGTCCGAACACCGCGATTCCAACGATCCCGAGTCCCCCTTCTGCAGCATCGAAGACGCCGTCGATGCCTTCCGCCAGGGAAAGCAGGTCATCATCGTCGACGATGAGGACCGGGAGAACGAAGGCGACCTGGTCATCGCCGCCGAGAAGGTCGATGCCGACGCGATCAACTTCATGGCGACCCACGGCAGAGGCCTGATCTGCCTCGCCATGACCGAGGATCGTTGCGACGAGCTCGATCTGCCACTCATGGTGCGCGATAACACCTCGACCTTCGAGACCGCATTCACCGTGTCGATCGAGGCCCGCGGCAAGGTGTCGACCGGCATCTCGGCCGCGGACCGCGCCGCTACGGTGCTCACCGCGATCGATCCGGACACCCGTCCTGAAGATCTCCTGCGTCCGGGCCACGTGTTTCCTCTGCGGGCAAAGCGCGGTGGCGTTCTCAAGCGTGCCGGCCAGACCGAGGCGTCGGTCGATCTCGCGAACCTGGCCGGGCTGTACCCTGCCGCCGTCATCTGCGAGATCATGAACGAAGACGGATCGATGGCCCGCGTCCCTGACCTCGTCGAGTACGCCGCAAAGCACGATCTGCTCATGATCACCACGCGCGATCTGATCCAGCACCGCATGCGCCACGAGACGCTCGTCGAGCGTGTGGCGGCACCGAAGCTGCCCACCGCCTATGGTGACTTCGTCATCTACGGCTACCGCTCCGAGATCACCGGCGAGGAGCACGTCGCGATGGTGCTCGGTGACGTCGACAGCGACGATCCGGTGCTCGTGCGGGTGCACAGTCAGTGTCTGACAGGTGACATCTTCGGCTCGGCTCGCTGTGACTGCGGCATTCAGCTGCACCAGGCGCTTCAGACGATGGCCGACGAGGGGCGCGGCGTGCTGCTCTATCTCCTGCAGGAGGGGCGCGGTATCGGGCTGTTCAACAAGCTGAGGGCCTACGAGCTGCAGGAAGAGGGGCACGACACGGTCGAGGCCAACTCGAAGCTCGGCTTCGCCGCGGATCTCCGCGACTACGGCATCGGCGCGCAGATCCTCCGCGACCTGGGGGTGCGCCGCATGCGGCTCATGACGAACAATCCGGCCAAGTACGTTGCGCTCTCCGGCTACGGACTCGAGATCGACGAGCGTGTGCCCATCGAGGTTCCTCCGACCGAGTCGAGCCGCGAGTACCTCCGCGTCAAGCGCGAGAAGATGGGCCACCTCCTCAAGCTGGTCTAGCCGTCATGACCGAATCACCGAAGGCCCTCATCACTGGAGTGACGGGGCAGGACGGGTCGTACCTCGCCGAGTTTCTCCTGAACAAGGGGTACCGCGTCTGGGGGATGTTCCGACGCGCGTCGTCGAGCAACACCCACCGCATCGATCACCTGCTCGACGGCGTGCAGCCGTTCGAGCTCGTCAACGGGGACCTGAACGACGCGTCGTCGCTCAACCGCATCCTCAAGCGCCTGCGACCGGACGAGATCTACAACCTGGGTGCGCAGTCGCACGTGCAGGTGTCGTTTCAGATTCCGGAGTACACCGGAGAGGTGACCGGCGTCGGAACCGTGCGCCTGCTCGAGGCGATGCTCGACCTCGAGCTCGACGCGCGCTTCTACCAGGCGTCGTCTTCGGAGATGTTCGGCAAGGTGGTCGAGACACCCCAGACCGAGTCGACGCCGTTTTACCCGCGGAGCCCCTACGCGGTCGCCAAGGTCTACGCGCACCACATCACCCGCAACTACAGAGAGGCCTACGGCCTGTTCGGGGTCAACGGAATCCTCTTCAACCACGAGTCTCCCCGTCGGGGTGAGACGTTCGTGACGCGGAAGATCTCGCGCGCCGTTGCGGCCATTCACCACGGCGCGCAGAAGACGGTGGCGCTCGGCAACCTCGACGCCAGCCGCGACTGGGGACACGCTGCCGACTACGTGCGCGCGATGTGGATGATGCTCCAGGCCGAAACGCCGCAGGACTACGTCATCGCCACCGGCGAGACGCACACGGTCCGCGAGTTCTGCGAGCTGGCCTTCGACCACGTCGGCATGCCGATCCGCTGGGACGGAGAAGGTCTGGCAGAGCGCGGCGTCGATGCCGCCGGCGAGGTCCGTGTCGTCATCGACGAGCGCTTCTTCCGACCGGCCGAGGTCGACTTCCTCCTCGGGGATGCTTCGAAGGCGAGAGCCGAGCTCGGGTGGGAGCCCGAGGTCAGCTTCGCTCAGCTCGTGCGCGAGATGGTCGACTCCGACGTCGCGCTGCTCGCGCCCACGGACAGCTAGCTGGCGCGTCGATCCCGCGCGGGCGCTTCGGGCCGACGCTCGAGCCGAGCCTCCGGGGCTCCCGGAGCGGGGCGCTCGGCGTCGAGATGCGCCTCCGGCACGGCCCGGGCGAGGGCCTGGCGAATCTCCGCGTCCATGCCCAGGCTCGCGAGCTGGTTGAGCTCGGTCAGCGCAGTGCGGGTGGCCTCGCCATCGGGGCGCTTGGGGTGGGCCAGCAGGATCTTCGGATGTGAAGTCGACTCGAGGCGCTCGTCGGGGTGCTCGAGCTCTTCGTAGAGCTTCTCGCCCGGCCGCGTGCCCACGAACTCGATCGGAATGTCGGTGCCGGGCTTGAGGCCCGAGAGCGTGATCATGTCCTTGGCGAGGTCGACGATGCGGATCGGCTCACCCATGTCGAGGAACAGCACCTGGCCGCCGCGGCCCAGTGCGCTGGCCTGCAGCACGAGGCGGGACGCCTCCGGGATGGTCATGAAGTAGCGCTCCATCTCGGGGTGCGTGACCGTGACCGGTCCGCCGTTCTCGATCTGCTCGCGGAAGATCGGAATGACCGACCCCGCGGAGCCCATCACGTTGCCGAACCGCACGGCGATGTACTGCGTCTCGTAGGCGGCGTCGACGTCCTGGAGGACAAGCTCCGCGAGCCTCTTCGTTGCGCCCATCACGGAGGTCGGCCGGATCGCCTTGTCGGTGGAGATGAGCACGAACGAGCGCACGTCGTACTCCCCCGCGAGCTGTGCGAGGGTTCGGGTGGCCAGGGTGTTGTTGCGCACCGCCTCGCTGCAGTTCAGCTCGACCATGGGCACGTGCTTGTGGGCGGCCGCGTGAAAGACGATCTCGGGCCGCCACTGCGCAAACACGGCACGCATGCGCGCTTCGTCGCCCACGTCGGCGAGCACCGGCTCGGCCTGCGGCGTGCCGTCCGCCACGAGCTTGCGGTGGATGTCGAAGAGAGCTGCCTCGCTGCGCTCGACCAGCAGGAGATGGCGCGGGGCAAAGCGGGCGACCTGTCGTGCGATCTCGGAGCCGATGGAGCCACCAGCCCCGGTGACCATGACGCGTCGGCCGGCGAGCATTCGACGCAGCCCCTCGATGTCGACCTCGACCGGCTCGCGGCCGAGGAGATCTTCGATCTGCACCTCGCGGAGGCGGTCGACCCGGACCGATCCTCCGACCACCTCGTGGTAGCTCGGAATGATGCGCATCTTGACCTCGGCCTCGTCGCAGATCTCGACGATCCGCCGGATCTCGTGGCGCGAGGCCTGGCTGAACGCGAGGATCACCTCTTCGATGTCCTGCTCGCTGCACAGCTCCGCGATGTCACCGGTCGTGCCCAGGACGCGCGCTCCGGAGATCATGGCGCCACGGCTGCCGGGGTTGTCGTCGACGATCCCGACGAGGTCGAGGTCGGTGTGCCCGGAGCCGATCTCTTTCGCGATCATCACGCCGACGTCGCCAGCGCCCACGACGAGCACGCGGCGGGGGCTGTGCGGGCTCCGGGCCGAGCGCGCTTTGGATGCTTCGTACAGGACGCGGCGCAGTACGCGCAGCCCGAGTAGGCCGCAGAAGGCGAGAATCGCGTCCATGAAGATGATCGAAAGCGGAACGCGGAAGTCCTGGAAGCGCTCGGTCAGGCCAAAGCGGAGAAGCAGCAGCGGCACCGAGGCGATCGCGATCGTGCGCGCGAAGGCCTTCACCTCGGTCATGCCGACGTAGCGCCAGATGAAGTTCGTCACCCCGGCCAGGAAGATCGCGATGAGCTGGACCGAGAGGACGACCGGCAGCTGCACCAGTGCACGGTCGATCTGGTCGCGTGGAACGGCGAAGTCGAACCGCAGAAGGTAGGAGCACGCGAAGGCGATCACCAGGACGACGATGTCCAGCACGATCTGCACCTGCTTCATGGGGCGCGGAGCGCCGGGGAGAGACGTGTTCATGAGGGCCTCGAGATCCAATGGGTGTCGCGAAGCAACACGCGGGCGCGTCGCTGCCACCACGGCAGGTGCGAAGGGGTCGCCCGCTCCACCACGCCGGGGTGTGCCCAGAATGCGCGGAGGAGGCTCTTCGAGCCGAGGCGCGTGCGGCGGCCCGAGAACATGCGGAGGAGGGTCAGAATGCGCGGGCTCGTCGTGTCGGGGTGCGCGCGCTCGAGCGCCTGCCGCTCGAGCGCGCGGAGCTCCGGTCGGAGCCGCTGCTCCACCTGGTCGTGGAGCCCGCCGGCGACACGTCGGGCCACCCGGGCGGCCAGGGCAACGGGGAGCTGCAGGTCGGTCGCCGCGGCGAGGTGGTGAATCTCCTGCACGGTCGGGCCGTCGTGGTCGGCGGAGCGACCGATCATGACGACGTCCAGGAAGTCGAGGAGGCGGCGGGGCGCGGGCTCGAGCCAGGCGTGGGTCGCAGCAAGCACGTAGCGTGCGGCGCGGCTGGGGATCTCTGCCCCTCCTGGGGTCGTCGTGGCGGCTGCGAGCACCCGTGCGGCCAGTGCCGGTGACACGGTGTTCCAGAGGCCGTGGTGCAGCTCGAGGAGCGTGGAGCCGGGCTTCTGCGCCTGCCACGCGTACCCCTCCTCGGTGAGGTAGCGCTCGGCCCTCGGGCCCGGGTACAGACTGGTCCAGCCGTCGCTTTCGAGAGCCTTCCGCGCCCGCGTCAGGTCCGCGGGCGCGACGAGCAGGTCGAGGTCCTTGCAGGGCCGGGCCACGGTGTCGTCGTAGTCGGTGAAAAGCGACGCGCCTTTGATCACCACGTACGAGACGTCGGCCGCTCGCAGTGCGCGCGTGACCTGCCGAAGCGCTTCTTCGACCAGCAGCGTGTGCACGGCCGAGCGCCGCAGCTCCGCGTGCCACGACGGCAGCTGCGGTGCCCCGTGGCTTCGAGCGCAGAGCGCGAGCGCCGGCGCGAGACCGCGGTCGTCGAGCTCGCCCTGTTCGTGCAGCTCGCCGAGGGCGCGCTGGCACCCGCTCGCGGCGCGCAGGAGCGTTTTGGTGCGGTCGACGGGGAAGCGGCTCATGCGGCACTCCTGCAGCCTGCGCTTGCCAGGAGGAGGCTCTCCCAGCGCGGCAGCACCCGCGACCAGTCGAACTCCTGAACCGCTTCGTATGCCTGACGGCCCAGGGCGATCGCGAGTCCTTCTTCGGTCTGGAGCCTGTGCACCGCGTCGGCGATCTGCGCGGGCTGCGCGACGTCCACCAGGAGCGCGGTGCTTTCGTGCTGCACGAGGTCGGGGACTCCGCCGGCACGCGTGCTGACGATGGGGGTGCCCGCGGCCATGGCCTCCAGCAGCGTCACGGGAGTGTTGTCGACCGAGGTCGTGTTGAGGAGCACGTCACTTCGATCGAGTAACTCGGGAACGGCGCTCTTCGCGACACCGTCGGAGAGGATCCGGATGCGCTCCCCGAAGTCACGGGCGGCTGCCGAGACACGCTCCAGGGTGCCGTCGCCCTTGTCGGGCCCGACCAGCTCGAGGTGCGCATCGACGCCTCGCTCGAGGAGACGTCCGAGGGCGTGCACAGCGTCCTCCGGTCGGTAGATGGCAGCGAACGCGCGTAGCCAGAGCAGGCGGACGGGACCCTCGCTCCGTGCGAGATCGCGCACGCGGAACGGGTACAGCGAAAGCTCGATCGGGTTCGGGACGACCTCGACGTCGCTGCGGAGCGGGGCGAGCTCGCGCTGGAGGAAGGGCGACGGGCTCAGCACGTGCGTCGCGCCCTGCAGCAGCTGGCGCAGCGGCCCCGGGCTCGCCTTCGCCATGGCGGGTAGGCCGCCGCCGTGGAGGGTCGCGAGGTACGGCTTGTCGAGACGGCGGAGGAGCGCGCCGCAGGCTTGCGCGATGCGAAAGCTCCGGCCGCTGAACACGTCGACGTGCGCCACGTCGTAGGCGGAGCGCTGACGCCCCGTGATCGCGAGGCTGTCGGCGAGGCGCGCCACCGGATGGGAGCGCGACGAAGCGTCCAGCACCGTCCAGCCACGGGCGCGGAGCCGGTCACGGATGTCCTCCGAGACGGCGCGGGTTGCGGACGTCCCGGAGAGGAACGCACCAAGCATCAGAACGCGCGGGGCATCGACGAACGGGGAGCTCACGTGTCATCACCTCGCGGGCGCATCTCCTGCCAGGGGAGATAGGCGATCCCGAACAGGATGCCGATGACGACGAGGCGCATGGCCGAGACCGACATCGTGGCGAGGCACCACGCCGTGAGCGCGGCGACCCATCCTTTGGCGGTGAGACTCGGCGCCGTCACGTAGCGCGTTGCCGTGAGACCCGCAAGAACGAGCAGTGCCATGGCGCCGAGGCTGCCGTGCTCGGCGATGACGCGGGAGAACTCGGTGTGTGGAGCCACCCCCGCGTAGCGGGCGTTCTTGCGCCGCATCTTGGCCATGCCGACCCCCACGCCCGCGACCGGATGCTCGCGGAACAGCTCGAGATCTTCGGACGCGATCTCGGTGCGGTGTGTGGCGTCCAGGGACGCGTAGCGCTCCGCGAGCGTGCCGCCGGTCCACGAGTTGAGGCGCGGCAGGAGCAGGGTGCCACCGACCAGGGTCACCAGAACCACGGCGACGAGATACGGCATCCCGATCTGCGGCCGCCACAGGTAGTGCACCATCAACAGCGCCATGCAGAGCAGCACCGCGTAGACCCCACCCCGAGAGAACGTGAGCACCGCCTGAAAGAGGAGTGCCGCGCCGAGACCGTAGAACACGAACGCGGTGTGGCGGCGCGCATCGAGGAGGGCCAGGAGGACACACGCAAGCGCGCCGATGCTGAGAATGGCCGAGACCTGATTGGGCCCGTAGCCGCCGCTCGTGGTGAAGTTCGACTCGGTGGAGAAGCGGATCGTCGTTGCCGTGAGCGTGCTGTAGGCGGCGATCGAGGCGACGCCGGCGATCGGCCAGAGGAGCCCCATCATGAGGCGGGAGAGCCGGATCTCGTGCAGGTCGACCGAGGCGAACGCCATCAAGGCGACTGCCAGGGAGACGGGGCCCGAGAGGTTGAAGCTGATGGCGTCGCGGGCCGCACCGCCGAAGCCGAGGGCGCTCACGGTGAGAAAGCAGCTCGGCACGAGGAGCACCAGGTAGGCGAGGGGCCAGACCGCTGGTCCGCGCAGGCCGGTGCGAAGCAGGAAGACGGCGAGAATCAGGATCACGGCGTACTTGCCGGTCTCCCAGAAGATGGGTGCCTGGGTCATGCGCCACAGGACCTCGCTGCCGGCGATGTAGGCCGCCACGTACAGCACCCTCTCCGGTCGGGGAGACACAGCGACCAGCAGCCCTACCGCCACGGTGCCCAGGGCGTGCACGGCGCTGAGCATCGGCGCGGCGCGGAGCAGCAACGCGAGCACCGCGTGCAGAGCGAGGACCGCTGCGAACGTGCCCCAGGTCAGGCGGAGGGGTCGACGCCGTGGGCGCGGGGCGCTCTCCCAGGCGCCGTGAAGCGTCACGGCCGAGCTGCTCATGCCGCCTCCTGGAGGTCGAGTGTGCGCTGGTAGATCGCGAAGAGGCGCTCGATTCCGGACGCGGCCGAGTAGTGCGTGTCGATTCTCTTCGCGAAGAGGTCGGCACGGCGTCGCGTGTCCGGTCCGCCCTCGAGTGCCTGCCCGAGAGCCGTCGCGAGCGCACCCGGCTGCCCCGGAGGTACCAGGAGCCCTGCTGCGCCGTCGGCGAGTGCTTCGCGGCAATCGCCGACGTCGGTGGCCACCACCGGGAGCCGGGCCCTGCCGTACTCGAGGAGGCTGAGCGGGAGCCCCTCCGAGACCGAGGCGAGCACCCCCACCGCACACTGATCGAGAATGGACGCGACGTCGCGGCGCCGGCCGAGGAAGTGGATGCGGGATTCGACGCCGGCGTCGGCGATCGCGCGCTGGACTTCGGCCTTGCAGGGTGCGGACACCGTGCTTCCCACGAGCAGGAGCTCCGCGGCGGGATGCCGGTGCAGGAGCTCGGCGAAGGCGCGGATCAGATGGACGTGCCCCTTCTGCGGCCGCAGGTTGGCGACGCACACGACACGCTGTGAGGGCGCGCCGGGCAGAGGCTCCTGGAGACCCCCGTCGTGCTGCAGCGCCGGGGCCCAGTTCGGCAGGTGGAAGGAGCGATCGCGGGCGACCCCGAGGCTCTGGCGGGCCCAGCGCTCGAGCTTTCGATTGACCGAGATGACGGCGTCGGCCGAGCGGGCGGCGACCCCGTAGAGGCGGTCTGGGCGGGTGCCGCTGTCGATCTCGCCGTAGTGGTCGTGCCAGACGACCCGGGCCCGAGGGACCAACTTCGCTGCCGCGGTGGCGACAAAGAGTGAGCTCGAGTGTGCGTGGAGCACGTCCACTTCGTTCTCGCGCAGATAGGCGGCGAGGCGCAGGAGGGGCCGAATCGCAAGCCTGCTTCGGCGTGCCAGGTGCAGCGTGCGGACTCCCTGCGCGAGCTCGTCCGTCAGCGGCCCCTGGCCACGCGTGGTCACCAGATGCGACGCCACTCCCCGCGCGTGCAGCTCGTTTGCGACCTGCACTGCGACGCGCTCCGTGCCGCCGAGGGCCAGGCTGTCGACGACCTGTGCCACGCCTCTCATGCCGTCGCCTCGGCGGTGGCCAGCTCGGAGTGCAGATCGATGTCCCAGGCGGAGCTCAGCAGGTTGCGGATCTGTTCGTCCAGGTCGTCGAGCGTGTAGTGGCGCGCCCAGCGGCGCGCCGCCTCGCGCCTTCGCTGGACGTCGTCCGACGGCGCAAGGACCTCCCGGAGCGCGCGCGCGAGCTCGTCTCTCGAGCCGGGCTCCACGAGCCAGCCGCGCTCGCGGAGGATGTGCGGCACGAGCCCGCGGCGCGAGCCGATGCAGGCGAGGCCAAAGGCCATGCCCTCCACCAGCGCCTTGGGCCAGCCTTCGGTCTCACTGGCGAGGACCAGGGCCTGCGCCCGGCGGTACGTCCGGAGCGTCTCCTCGAACGAGGTGGCACCGCGGAACAGCACCCGATCTTCGAGCTCGAGCTCGGCGCAGAGCGCCTGGAGGGCCGAGCGCTGCGGGCCGTCGCCCAGGATCTCGAGGCGCCACGGACCGTCGATGGTTGCGAGCGCTTGGAGCAGGACGTGGACGTTCTTCGCGCGCGACAGGCGACCCACGAAGACGAGGGTCGGAGGAGACCCCTGCGCCAGTGGCTCATGCTCGTCCGGAAGCGAAGCCCTCTCGAGCACCGCGTTGAAGGCGGGGTGGATCCACTCCGGACCCGACGTGGAATCGGCGTACACCATGGTTGGTGCGCCCCACCATCGGCTCGACAGGAGGCGGCGCTGCAGACGGTAGCTCCAGGCCTCCCCGGGGTAGTCGGACCACTGGCCGGTGTAGCGGGCGATGCGCCGCCGGCCGAGCAGGGGGCCGAGGAGGAGGCCGACGAGGCCGATGTTGGACGGCGCTCGCAGGCACACCGCATCACAGCGGCGGCTCGCCTGCAGGAGCCGCAGTGCGAGCCGAGGCAGCTCGACGACGCGGGTCTTCTCCTGGTCGAAGCCGCGGCCCTGGAGGTGTTTGAACGAGAGAACCTCGACGTCGATGTCGGGCTCGTAGGGGGCGTAGAAGTCGGGGACGCTGTCGCCTTCGGTCGGTGCCACGAGGGTCAGGCCGTCGAACATGTGGCCCCACCGATTCGCCTCGCGGACGTACGGCTCGTACGCCCACCATCGGCCGCCGGAGCGGACGTGGGAGCACAGAGTTGCGACGGCCAGGCGCATGCGCCGACCTCAGCCGGAGCCCGGTTCGCGGAGGATCCGCGCGGAGACTTCGCGGACCCAGGGGGAGACGGCGATCTCTTCGACACAGTCGGAGAGTGCGACGCGTGCGGCGTCGACCAGACCCACCTCGTGGAGCGAGACCGCGCGGTAGAAGCGAAGGTCGGGGCGCGCCGACGGGAGCGGCATGGCGCGCTCGAAATACGTCAGTGCCGTGCCGAATCGCGAGCTTCGAAAGGCGGCCTCGCCAGCCAGGCGCTGCGCTCGCTGGGACACGGGGTGCTCGTCGGCCACGGCGCGCGCCAGGGCGAGACTCTCCTCGATCTGCGCGAGCGTCTGCGCTTCCGCGAGGAGGGCGTCGGCACGGTCGAGGGTGGCGGCGGCGAGGTGCGGCAGGCTTTCGCTGCTCTGCTGCTGCACGAGAGGTGCAGGCTGCTTGACCGGACTCGTCGAAGGCGAAGGCTCCGCGTGCACGGGAGCAGGATCCGAGGCGACACGCGTCGCGCCACCGGGTGCAATGTGCGTGTTGGCTGCGTCCTTTGTGAAGCTCCTCGCCAGGTCCGCGAGGGCGGGGCTCTGCTGCAGGTTGGCCGGGAGTGAGGCGAACAGCTTCTCGGCCAGCGCCTGCTGGCCCAACCTCTGGCGACAGCCCAGGGCCGCGGCCGCGTGTGCGACGTCGCTCCGGATGCGACCGCAGCTCTCGAGATCACGCAGGGCCGTCCCGCAGCCGGTCGCCTCCCGAGCGAGGACCAGCCCCCTGGAGCAGAGCGCTTCGACGGAGCTCGGCGGTGCCCCGAAGAGTGGCGAGTCGGCCGCGAGACCGAGCTCTTCGCGCTCGGCGTCGAGGAGCTGGTCGACCTCGGCTCTGGACGAGTCGGCGAGGGGAGCGATGCCGTAGGCACCGAAGCGAGTCTCCAGAGACTCGAGTCGACCCACCGTCTTCGCCATCTCCTCCCTCGACCCTGCCCGATGCTGGGCGACGGCGAGGCGGCCGAGGCAGGCGGCGAGCCGCGGGGGCAGCTCGAGGAGCCCGAAGCACGCGATCTCCAGACTCTGCGCCGCGGCGCGGGCGTCGCCCTTCTGCAGCGCCCGCTCACCCTCGCGCAGCCGCTCCTCGTAGAAGGCGAGCTGGGTGCTCGACGTCTGCGCGGCCGTTCGGCCGGGCGCGAGCATCGAGAGCAGGGGGAGCAGGAGAAGGACCGCCCAGAGATGGTGGCGAGCGAGGGCTCTCATGCAGCCTCCTCGAGCTTTCGATCGTCCAGGATGGCCTGGGGGTTCTGGGAGAACAGGCGATGGGCGCGCGCGTCCCCGTACCTCTTTGCGATCGCGAGGCGTGCCGCGTCGAGCCCGGGTGGCCTGTGCTGGAGGTCGTGGCAATCGCTGGCGACGAAGTGCACGAGGTCCAGGTCGAGAAGCCTGCGAGCCCGGGCTCGCGTAGCCCGGCCGTACCAGCCCAGGACGCTGGCGGCCGTGATCTGGAGAGCCGCGCCCCGCTCGACCATCGACCGCACGAGCGGCTCGTCGTCACAGAGCCAGCCGTACACCTCCGGGTGTGCGATCACCGGGCGCCAGCCGGAAAGCAGGGCCTCGTGCACGCAGGCCCGCGGGTCCGGACCGAGCCCCTGGGGATCGAGCTCGAGCAGGACGTACGCCGAGCCGGCCAGCCGCAGGTCGGCGTCCACTCCGTTCAGCCGGTCGAGTACCTCGAAGAACGACGAGTCGACCCGCACCTCGGCTCCGCCCAGCACGCGGATCTGGAGGCCAAGCGCCTCGCGCAGCTGAGCCAACCGTTCCCGCACCACGCGGAGATCCTGGTCGGGCCAGAACGGGTGATGCACGTGGGGAGTCGCGACCATCGCCCTGCAGCCGTCGTCCGCTGCCGCGCGGCACATCGCCACGGCCTGCTCCAGGCTCTCCGCACCGTCATCGACGCCGAAGACCACGTGGCTGTGGATGTCGATCACTGCGGCACACTCCCGGTCAGGCCACTGCGTCCTGACGAGAGCGCTCGGTGTGCTCGCCATAGACCTCGTAGTGGTAGGAGTAGCCGCGCTCGAGGCGACCGCGCAGCGGGCGATAGCAGTTGAGCACGGCGCCGAGCACCTTGACGCCCGCCATGCGGAGGCGCTGGACACAGGCGCGCGCGTCTTCGCGCGTGAGGCGACCGGCGCGCAGGCAGAGCACGACGCCGTCGGCTCTGTCGCCCAGGAGGGTCGAGTCGGTCACCGCGAGGGTGGGCGGCGTGTCGATGAGCACGAAGTCGAAGTGCTTGCGGGCCTCGCGGAGCAGGTCGGACATGCTCTCGGACGAGAGCAGCTCCGAAGGGTTTGGTGGGCTCGGACCCGCGGGCGCGACCACCAGGTTCTCCACCGCGGTGGTGTGCACGATCTCCTCGAGCGACTGGTGCCCGACGAGATAGTTCACGACTCCCACGCGGTTGGAGATCTCGAAGATCTCGTGGGCTCTCGGCTTGCGGAGGTCGGCGTCGATGAGCAGCACGCGGCGTCCGAGCTGCGCGAGCACGACCGCGAGGTTGCTGCAGGTCGTCGTCTTGCCTTCTCCCGCGGTCGCCGAGGTGACCGCGACCACCTGCAGCTCGTCTGCGGTCGACAGGAGGAGCGCGGTGCGCAGTGCCCGGTAGGCCTCGGACACGGCGAGGCGCGGTCGATGGTGCGGCACGAGGTCGATCGACACGGACTCGCGCGCACGCTTGCGGTTCGAGCGCTCTCCGTAGCCGTAACCGTACCCGTAGGCGTACCGCGACAGGTACCCGTAGCGGCTGCGGCCGTGCACGATGTCCGGAATGACGGCCAGGGTGGAGACGCCGAGCCGGCGCTCCAGCTCCTCCGGGGTCTTCACCGTGCGATCGAGGAACTCGAACAGGAGCACGAGGCCGATCCCGGCGAAGAGACCGGCGGCGAGCCCGAGCGTGATGTCGCGCCGCAGATCGGGGCTGACCGGGCCACCCGGCAGGAGCGCCACGTCGATCTGCCGCACGGTCGACTCGTCGCTGCCCGAGACCGCGACGTTGGTCTCCGACTGGCGACGGGTCAGGTTGTTCAGGAGCTCGCGACCCGCCTGGACCTCGATCTGGAGGTTGTTGTACTCGACCGAGGCGGACTGGAAGCGCAGGGTCTCCTGCTTCATCTGGTCGTATTCGGCCCCCAGGGCGGTCTCCTCGCGCCGCGCCGCCTGGAACGCACTCCGTGCGTCGGCGATCGCCTGCTCGGCACGCTCGTCGATGAGCGCGTCGAGCTCGCGCTTGGCCTCGTCGATCTCCGCCTTCAGCGCCACCATCGTGGGGAAGTCGGGGCGGTAGGTGCGGAGCTTGGTCGTGTAGTCGCGCTGCAGCTCGATCAGCTGGTTGCGCTGCGAGCTGACGAGCCCGCCGGAGAGGGAGTCGGCCACCGACTCGCGCGGCCGGTTGCGGATCTCGTTGTAGCGGGCCTCGGCCTGGATGCGTTGCTTGCGCGCCTCCACGAGGTTCGCGTTGACCGCGTCCAGCCGCTGCAGCGTGACGTTCGACTGCGGGTCGATCGCGACGATGTCACTCTGCCGCCCGTACTCCTGGAGCCGCCGCTCCTTCTCGTCGAGCTCGGCCTTCAGGTTGTCGATCTCGTCGGCGAGGAAGGTGGACGCGCTCGTGGCGGCCTGCCGCCGCTCGGCCTTGCCGTAGTCGATGAACGCCTCGGCGTAGGCGTTGGCGATGCGCATCGCCAGCTCGGGCTCGCCGGCGCGGTAGACGATGTCGACCAGCTGCGTCCCTTTGACCTCCCGGACCTCCAGGCCTCCGCGGATGCGGTTGGCGAGCCGGCCGATCATCGCTTCGTCGGCGGCCGCCGTCGCCGGGCCGTCGCCACTCACGCTCCCGGCGAACGACTCGTCCTCCCACAGGCGGAGGCGCTCGACCACGCGCTGTGCGAGACCACGGCTCTTCAGGATCTCCTGCTGGGTCGGGTAGAACTCGGGGTTCCACCACGACTCCATCCAGTAGGCCTGCGAACCGAGCGGGTTCGAGCTCTGCCGCGTGATCTGGATGCGGGTGGACGACTGGAAGGTGTCCGGCGTGTTGAGATAGTGCAGCAGGCCAGCCCCGATGCCGAGAACCCCGACCAGCACGATCAGACGCCACTGGCGGCGCAGGATCTCGACGTAGTCCGAGAGGCTGATCTCGGGAGCCCGGGAGTCGTCGAGGACGCGCTCCTGGAGGACGTCGTGGTGGTGCTTCTTCATGGGCTCAGAGGAACGACTGCTTGACGAGCACGACGTCGCCGCGCTCGAGCGCCACGTCGTCGCGCCGCCCCGACGTGATCTGTTTGTAGTCGACGACGATCTCGCGCTCGCCGCCGTCGCTCGTGCGCCGCTTGATCACGATCTTGCGGGCGGCCCGGTCGGTGACGCCGCCGGCACTCGCGATGGCCGCGAGCAGGGTGAGCCGCTCGTTGCTCTTGAACACCTGCGCGCCCGGCTGCGCCACCTCGCCCAGGCAGTAGACCGTGATCTCGATCGTCTCGGGCACGTTGATGAGATCGTTGGGGAACAGCGGCAGGTTCACGCCCGCGTCGCCGTGCACGAGCAGCCGGTCGAGCTGCACCTCGATCTGATCCGTGAGGCCGTTGTCGGTGCGGCGCAGCACGTGGGCGATGCCGCCGTGTTTGCTGCTGACCCCACCCGCCGCAGTGAGCGCCTCGATCAGGGTCATGGCCCCGCTGTACTCGAGCTCACCCGGCTTGTGCACTGCTCCGATCACGCGCACCGGACGGGCGCGGAACTCGGCCACCTCGAGTGACACCGTGGCGCGCCCGCGCTGGAGGTACCGGCTCTCGAGAAGGTCGGTGAAGGCGCGGGTCGCAGCGGCGAGGGTCAGCCCACCGATGCGCACGCTGCCCGCGATCGGATGGGCCACCTCGCCCGCGTCGGAGACGCGCAGCTCGCCGTCGAACTCCGGAGCCTCGAAGACCTTCACCCGCACGACGTCCTTCGGACCGATGAGGTAGTCGGTCGACTGGGCCCGGGCCGGCGACGTCAGAAGCAGGGCGAAGGCGACGGGGGCGAGGAGGGAGGGCAGAGAGAATCGCAAGATCGAGAGGGGGTCTCTCCAGATCGAACGGAATGGCGTCAGGGCCACTCGAGCTGATTCAACTGGAGAGAGAGCGAAATGTAGTTGGTCTCCCGATCGAACCCGTCCAGAGACGAGTCGACGTCGGTCAGACCAGACTGGAGGATGAAGGTCATGGCGTCGGTGGCGTCGAACGCGAACGACGCACCCAGCTGGGTGACGTCGTCGAGCCGCGTGCCGCTCTGCTCGTCGCGAACCACGTAGTCGTGGTCAGCAGCCTCCGCGAAGAGACGAAGTCGCATGCGGTCTCGAAGTCGGATGCCGAGCGAAGTGCCCAGCGTGTCGTCTTCGAAGTAAGCAAACTGCGAGCCAATGGCATAGACCAGGTTTCTCCTGCCGTAGACGCTCCAGCGGAGGGTCTCACTGACATCGAATGTCACTGTGACGTCCCCTGTCACGTCGTCGTACGGCACGAAGCCGGACGTGCCGATCGGCTCCAGGTCGCGCCACGCGAGGTCCAGGCCGAAGAAGAGGCGGTCCGACTCCCACTCGAGCTCCAGCACCGGCGCGGTGCCGGAGTTCGACACGTCGAAGAGCCGGGAGTCGAAGGTGACGTCGCTGTCTTCCGCTCCGAGGCCCACGCGCAGACGGTCGTAGACGTCGAAGCGGACCCCGGCGCGCACCACGTCCTCCTCGCGATCGAGGGCGGTGAACGCAGGGACCAGCTCGGACGGGAACTCGTCCAGCAGGTTCTCGAAGTTGCGGTTGGAGGCCTCGACGAAGAGGCGCAGCGAGCGGTAGACGTCGAGCTCCAGCTGCGCGCGGAGCTGCTCGAGCCGTTGATTGATGCGCTGCTCGATCTGCGGCGTGACGATGCTCTGCGTCTCCTCGAGGCGCCCTTCGAGCTCGAAGCGCAGGCGGTTGGCGTCCGTGAAGACGCCGGCGGCGTAGCGGCCGTTGAGCCGGCGGCGATCCTGGAGGTCGGCCCACCACGTGTACTCGGGGAGTGCGCTTGCGGCGACGATCGTCGAGTCACCCAGAGGAACAAAAAGGCGGAGCCCGGCTCCGACGGTCGCGGTGAAGTCGGAGGTGGTGCTGCCGTCCTGCGCGAAGACGTTGTCGACCCAGCTCAGCTCGCGAATTCCGACCCAGGGGTCGATGCGTAGCGGGCCGGCCTGCCAGCGCGCGTTTGCCAGGGCATCGCGCAACGTCTGCAGCGTGTCCACCGTCTGCTCCGACTGGCTGCCTGGAGCCCGGTACTGCGTGAACTGTGCGGTCACCGCAGACGGCGTTGACAGAATCAGAAGAATTACAAGAAAACGTAGAATGAGGCCGCGAGACCTCTTCGAGCGGTCAGGCGTTGGCGTGATCGGCATTTCTGGGGCAGGGGTAGACTGAAGGAAGGGGGAGAGCGGCGGTCCCGAGAGGGATGAGACTCGCCCTAACCTATTGATGATACGCGATTTTGCCCTCTGGCCGTCGGTCGGGCTCGGCCTTCTGCTCTTCTTTGCGCCGATGCCCTTCGGGAGCGTCGGAGTGCTCGAGTCGCGTCTTCTTTTTGCTGCGCTCGGAGTGTTGGGCATGGCGGTGTGGTGGGTGCAGGGCGGGGAGCCGGCGTGGCGCTGTGCCGTGCTGCCGGCCGCCGCGGCGCTGGTTGTGACCGTGCTGGGCGGCCTGCAGTCACTTCGTCTCCTCGATGCCGCCTCCGCTGACGGCGTGAGCCTGGCCCTCGGCTCCGTCGCGCCCGAGGTGTCCCGCGCCGTGGCTCTCCAGTGGTTTGCCGCCGCACTCGCCCTGCTCCTGGCGGCGCAGATCGGAGCGCGGAGGCGGGCGCGACGTGTCCTCTTCTCCGGCCTGGTCGCTGCCGGCCTCTTCCAGGTTGCCTACGGCACACGACGCTGGGCCGGGTCGGGCGATCTGATCTGGGGCACGAGCGTGCCGGGGGACCCTTCGCGCATGCGGGGCACCTTCGTGAACCCCGACCACCTCGCGTTCCTCCTCGGCCTGATCCTGCCGCTGGTCCTGGCGTGGGGATGGTGGAGTCTGCGGCAGGCGCGTCGTGGCGCTTCCGACCGTCTCCTGCGGTCGCTTGCCCCGGCGGTTCTCGTCTGGCTCGCGCTCTGGACTGCCCTGGCGCTCACGGGATCCCGGGCTGGAGCTCTGATCGGGCTCGTGACGACCTCCGGGCAACTGCTGCTGATCGCCTGGATGCGGCGCTCGCGGCGCGCCGGCCTGGCCATCGCGGCGGGCTCCGCCGCGGTCGGCCTGGGTGCCGCGATGTGGCTTCTCCGCGGGACACGTGCCGCGGATCGTCTCGCGGAGACGTCGCTCTACGAGGTGCGTTGGAGCCAGAGGCTCGAGGCCTACCGCGCGACGCTCGACCTCTGGCAGCAGCATCCGCTGTTCGGAGTGGGGCTCGGGGCGTTTCGGCAGACGTTTCCGACGGTGCAGAGCGAGCGGCTGCAGGGCGAGTGGTGGCACGCACACAGCGACGTGCTGGAGCTCCTCGCGACGACGGGGCTCGTCGGTTCTCTCGCCTTTGCCGTGCTCGCCCTCCTCGGGGTCGAGCGCATCCGGTGGGGGCTCCGTGCGCAACGCAGCGAAGACCGGGCCGCCGCGCTGGGCATCCTCGGAGCGTGTGCGGCTGCGCTGATGCACTCGGCGGTCGACTTCGGGCTCACGATGCCCGCCAACACGGTCGTGCTGGCTGTCCTCGTCGGCTGCGGCTGCGCAGTGACCTATCGCCCGAGCGCGACGCCCGTAGCCGAGGGGCTCCAGGTCGCCCGGCCTGGCGTGAAGTAGCAGCCGGCCGGCGAAAGCAGGCGCAGTTCGTGATGGCCGGGCTCGGCGTCGAGATCGAGCTGGTGGCGGAGGACCGCTTCGGGGCCACGGACCACCGTGCGCGCGATCCGCTCGCCGTCGAGCAGCACTTCGACGGGGCAGCCCCGCGGGGGGACTCGGCGAAGCTGAATGCTCAACGAGCTCGTCCTCGCCGCGAGGGCGTGGTGCTGCACATACGTGTGATCTTCCGGTGTGACCCAGGACGGCTCGAGCGGCTGGTCGGCCTGGGCCGCGGGCAGCTCCGCGAGAGCTGCCGCGACGTGCCAGGCGGCGCCGGAGCCCTTCGCTTCCACGAGCTCCAGCGCTGCACGAGCGGCTGACATCTCGCCGCGACGGGCCCGCCACTGCGCGTGGAGCAGGTGGTACCGGTCCCACGGCAGACCCCGCGCTCCCGCGCCCGCAATCCGGAAGGCGCGGTCGGGCTGCTCGCCGGCCATCAGAGCTGCGGCGCGACTGGGGTCGTCGAGCTCGGGCGCCGCGACGGCGGCGCGCAGGATGGACGCCGGCGAGAGCGGGCAGGGGCGATACGTGCACTCCTGGAGGGCCCACTGAAGCCAGGCGGCCACGTTCTCCGCCGGGACGCGGTGGATCGGCCCCGGGGGCAGCGCCTGCATCGCGCGATCGAACAGGCTCGCCCATCGGCCGTCGACTGGCAGCGCGCCGAGCACTTCGATCAGCAGCGTCCTGCTCCGGCCGTCGTCTCCCAGGCTGGCGCGCTCCGCCGACTCGCGCATCTTGCCCTCGAACTCGACCGCAAGCGCCTCGTCCAGCTCGCCTTGGGCGCGCACGTAGCGCGGCCAGTCCTTGCGGGCGTGCATCTCCTGCAGCATGCGCCGCCAGACGAAAGGTCGGCTCGGCAGCGCCTCCAAGGCCTCGTCGAGATCGCGATGGACCAGGAGCCAGGGGCCGATGAAGCGCGAGAACGTGACGGGCTCCTCGAACGCCCGGCCCACGAGCTGGCGGGCCAGCGCGCGCTTCTGGTCGGAGAGCATCGGCCAGACCTCCAGGTACGCCATGGCGAGGAATCGCTCGGCCTCCGGGTTTGCCGGCTCGAGGTCGGCGGCACGCATCAGCGGAGCTTCCCAGGCTTCGGCATCGGTGAACAACGTCCGATCCTGCCGGAGGGAGCGCGTCAGGTAGGTGGACGCGCCGAGGAGCAGGTGGGCTTCCGCCGCCGATGGGCGCTCCTCGACGACCTGCTGGGCGAGGAGCCTGCTGCGATCGAGCAGCTCGGCCCGATCGCGGGCTTCCGTGACCTGAGCCTCCTGGGAGAGCACGCCGAGAGGCGGACGCAGGGCGCGGCTGAGGAGGGCTCGGCCGGCGTAGAGGGTGGCCTGGACCGGGTCGGGCTCGGACCGGATGCGCTGTTCCCAGGGGCCGGCGGCGCCCTGGGAGCCCGTCAGGTCGAGGGCATCGCGTCGCGCACCGGCAACCGTGCGTGCGTCGAGGACGCTCCAGATGACCAGGGCGAGGGCGGCGACGACGAGGCCGCGAGTGCGAGCCATGGGTTCCTCAGGTGGTGTGCGAGGGCATCTCGACACGGCAAACTCGTGCTTGCCGGGATCTCCAAGGTTGGCCTAAAATTGCGCGCTTGGGAAGCTCCGGCAACCCGCCCCATCCACACGCATGTCGCTCCAGGGAGCCCTTCTCCTCGTCCGAGGGCGACGCGTCGCAGCGCCTACGACGCTCTTCGAACCCGATCCTCCAATCAACGGATCTTTCTGGTCTGCACCTCGGGTGCCCGGTGCAGTTTGCGCCCTGCAGACCCTCGTGAGACTTTGCCATGAATGACCATCTGAATCGCCCGCACGGCGGCGTGCTCGTCGACCCTATCGTCGACGAGGCCCGTCAGAACGAGCTCCGCGAGCTCTCCCGTGACATGCCTTCGTGGGCCCTGACGGCCCGACAGCTGTGTGACCTCGAGCTTCTCCTGAACGGCGGCTTTTCGCCGCTCGACGGCTTCATGACGAAGGCCCAGTTCGAGTCCACCTGCAACGACATGCGCCTGCCGGACGGCACCCTCTGGCCGATGCCGATCGTGCTCGACGTGGACTCCGAGACGGCGGAGCAGGCTCAGGCGGGCGGTCAGGTCGCCCTGCGCGACCCCGAAGGCGTCATGCTGGCCGTCCTGAACGTGGCCGACGTCTGGGAGTACGACAAAGACCTCGAGGCCGACAAGGTCTACGGCACCCGCAACCAGGAGCACCCGGCCGTCGCGTACCTCTACCAGCAGGCCGGCAGCATGGTGCTCGGCGGCAAGCTCGAAGGCATGCGCCTGCCGTCGCAGTACGACTATCCGCGCCTGCGCATGACCCCGGCGCAGCTGCGGCGGCAGATGTCGCAGCTCGGCTGGGACAGCGCCGTCGCCTTCCAGACCCGGAACCCGATGCACCGCGCGCACTACGAGCTCACCCTGCGTGCCGCGCGCGAGCTCGAGGCCAACCTGCTGATTCACCCCGTGGTCGGCATGACCAAGCCGGGCGACCTCGACCACTACACTCGGGTGCGCTGCTACCGGCGGTTGATGCGGCACTACCCGCGCAACACTGCAGAGCTGGCTCTTCTGCCGCTCGCGATGCGCATGGCTGGCCCGCGCGAGGCGGTCTGGCATGGGCTGATCCGCAAGAACTATGGCTGCACCCACTTCATCGTGGGGCGCGATCACGCCGGTCCCGGCAGCGACTCCGACGGCAACCCGTTCTACGGCCCGTACGACGCCCAGGAGCTCTTCCAGAAGCACGAGGAA
This sequence comes from Candidatus Multivoraceae bacterium, assembly GCA_965223385.1. Lineage (GTDB taxonomy): Bacteria > Acidobacteriota > Thermoanaerobaculia > Multivoradales > Multivoraceae > JBCCLJ01. Next base: position 1,558,888 of record CBDCWR010000006.1, read on the forward strand.
GAGATGGGCATCAAGATGGTCCCGTTCAAGATGATGGTCTACGTCGACAGCCGCGACTCCTACGAGCCGGTGGACGAGGTCGAGGAGGGAACGCGCACTCTCTCGATCTCCGGGACGGAGCTGCGTCGGCGTCTCGCCGAAGGCCTGGACCTGCCGGAGTGGTTCACCTTCCCCGAGGTCGCCGAGGAGCTGCGCATGAGCCATCCGGCGCGCGCAAGGCAGGGCTTCACCGTGTTCTTCACGGGCCTCTCGGGCGCGGGCAAGTCGACCATCGCCAACGTCCTGCAGGTGAAGCTGCTCGAGATGGGTGGTCGCCCCGTGACGTTGCTCGACGGTGACGTCGTGCGGACGAACCTGTCGTCCGAGCTCGGGTTCTCCAAGGAGCACCGCGACATCAACATCCGTCGCATCGGGTACGTCGCCTCCGAGATCACGAAGAACTATGGCATTGCGATCTGCGCCCCCATCGCTCCGTACCACTCGGTGCGACAGGAAGTGCGCGACATGATCCAGCCGCTCGGCGGCTTCATCCTGGTTCACGTCGCGACCTCCCTCGAGGTCTGCGAGCAGCGGGACCGCAAGGGGCTGTACGCCAAAGCACGCGCCGGGCTGATCGACTCCTTCACCGGGATCTCCGACCCCTACGAGACTCCGGAGGACGCGGAGCTCGTGATCGACACGTCCGGTCTCACTCCCGAGGAGTGTGCGCAGCGGGTCATTCTGCACCTCGAAAGCGAGGGCTACATCGGCCGCCGCTGAGTCGAGGGCGCGCCGCGGTGGGGTGACGCACGCCGTCACCGTGGCGCTCGCGACCTTCGTGGCGACCCTGCTCCTCGTTCCATCGCAGGTCTGGGCCGCCGCGGTTCGCGGAGTGTTGGCCCTGCTGTCGCTCGAGCGCTTCGCACCTCAGTGGGGTGTCGAGGCGGGGAGTGGTCATCTCGACAAGCTCGTGCACGCACTGCTTTTTGCCGCCCTCGCCTGGGCGGTACGGCGGTCGTGGCGGCTCGTGGGCCGTGGCTCGGTCTGGTGGGTCGTCTTCTGGTGCACGCTGTACGGCGCTGGCCTCGAATTGCTGCAGTCTCTCGTCGGTCGTGTCCCGGAGCTGCTGGACGTTGCGGCCGACCTCGCCGGTGCCGCGCTCTATGTAGGATGGAGGAACTGGTGGGAGAGCAGGAGATCGTCGAGTTGACGGAGCGCGTCGTCCGAAGAACTCGGTGAGAGCGAGGCAGGGCTGGCTCAATGGCGAGGCGAAAGGCACGGGCGACGAAGAAGCGCTCCGCGCGCTCGAAGCCCCGCGTTCCAGCGGCTGGTGGAGGTTGGGACAGGCATGGCGTGCGCGCCTCCCAGTTCGTTGTGGCATCGCTGCTCGTCGGGATCGCCGTGGTCGTCGCCCCCGGCATTCGGGATTCGTTCCCGCTGCCGAAGAGTCTCGTCGCGAGCACCCTCGGGCTCCTCTCCGTGCTGCTGATCGCGGCGGTCGGGGCTTTCTCTCCGGCCGCGCTGGAGCGGCGCCTTCACTGGGGCCAGGCGTCGGCCAAGATCGCTGCCGCTCTCTGCGCGGCTGCCGTGCTGAGCCTGGTCGCGACGCGGAGCATGCCGCACTCGAGCGACGCGCTTCCCGCGCTGCTCGTCGGCGCGACGTGTCTCGTGGGGTGGAGTCTGCTGCCCGGAACGGGGGCCCTCCTGCGCTGGCTGCTCGTGCCGGCTTCGCTGGTCGCGGCCCTCGGTCTGCTGCAGGTGGCGAACATCTACTCGCCGCTCGACATCGAGAACGCAGGGGCGGAGCGACTTGCGATGACCTCGCTGGTGGGAAGCGTCGGCGATCTGGCCACGTTCCTCGTGTTGCCGGTTCTGATCGCGCAGTTTGCTCTGTTCGATGCCAAGGCGAAGAAGAATGGCCTCGAGGGCGCTCTCGCTGGAGTTGCGCTGCTGCTGTGCGCGGCCGCGCTGCTCGTGTCCCAGACCCTCGTCGCCCTCACCGCAGCGCTGGCGGGCACCTTTGCCTTCTGGCTCCTGGCGCTCCCTCGACGTGCCTCGGTCCGTGCGCTCGTAGGGTCCGTCGTGGCGATGGTCGTGGCCCTCGTCGCCGTGGCGCCGTTGCGCGTCCGCGTGGGTGCGAAGCTCCAGCAGCTGCTCTCCGGTGACATCAACGCCGTCCTGAGCGGGCGCGTCGACGGCTGGCGCGTGGCCTGCGCAGAGTTCCTCGAGGCGCCGTGGACCGGCGTCGGGCATGGGGCCTATGTGGCCGAATTCACCGAGACCAAGCTCCGGCTTCTCGAGCAGGGAGCCCCGTTCTCCACGCAGCACCGGCTCCTCTCGACCTTCGGCAACGCGCACAACGAGCTCCTCGAGGTGGCGGCGGAGTGGGGCCTGGCTGGCCTCGTGGCACTGGGGCTGGCCTCGTGGTGGCTCGCGGGCCGGCTGCGGCGGATCGAGCCCTCAGCGGAGCGCGCCCTGGCCTTCGGTGGCAGCCTGGCCGCCTTCGTGCTGGCCCTCGGCTATTTCCCCTTCCGGCTGGCGGTCTCGGCGTTCCCGCTGGTCCTCTTCTTCTCCTGGGTCGCGAGGATCGGCAGCGCGCGCAGCGAGCCCGCGCCGCAGGAGCCCGCCGCGGAGGCCCAGCTCGCCCGCGTCCGTTGGATCTCGATCGCCGCGCTGATCGTCCTCGCGGTGTGTGTGGTGCTGACGGTGTCGAGGGGGCGCGACTCCCTGGCGGCCAAGTCGGCTCCTGCTGCGCGCCGAAGCGCAGGTCTCTCAGCTCGTGGGCGCGGCGCGCACACCGGCGACGGCGGCGGCGCTGGCCGCGAACCTGAAGTCACTGCGTCGGGCGGCCGAGCTCGACCCGCGGGACCACCGGATTCCCCTGGCGCTGGGTGCGGTCTACCTGAAGCAGGGCAACGCCGAGGCTGCCGTGGGCCGCTATCAGGCGGCGCTCGAGCTGGAACCGCGCCCGGAGTCGTACTTCAACCTCGGTGTCGCCGAGCTTCAGCGAGGCAACGACCAGGCCGCGGCAGAGGCGTTCCGCAAGGCGGTGAAGCTCGATCCGTCGCGACGTGGAGACCTTCCCGATCCGCAGCTGCTGGAGCGCTAGAACACGAGCTCCGCGCCCCTCCACGGACGGGTGGGAGGCACCAGAGCGCTAGAATCGGAGGGGTCGGTCATCGGGGCTCTGGCCGTCGTCTGTTTTCTTCTCGTGTGATGTTTCTGGAGCAGCTCGATTCCTGATCTCTCGTCCACCGTCCCGGCTGGCTCCGGAGCCGCCGACCTGGGAGTGCGACGGCGCCAGCAGGCGGCCGCCGAGCTCCTTCTCGCGCGGCCGCTTCCGGCCACCCTGCGTGTCCGCGCGGACGGCGCGTGCATGCTGCCGCTGTTCACGAGCGGCGCGACGCTGACCGTCGACACCCGAGCCCCCGTACGCACGGGCGACGTGGTCGCCGTTCTCGGCGACGACGGCTGGCTGCGGGTGCATCGCTTCCTCGGTCGGCTGCCCTCGGCCCGCGGCGTGCTGGCGGTGACCGCGGCAGACGGAGCGCAGGCCGTCGACGTGCCGGTTGGAGCCGATCGGCTGGTCGGGGTCTGCGACCTTCCGGTGTCGCTCGCAGATCGCCGGCGCGCGGGTGCGCGCTTCGCGAGGACGCTGGGCTTCGCCGCAGCGCGCCGACTGCGCAGGGCTGTCGGGACGGTGATGCGTCGATGAGGCGGTGGGTCGCAACCGACGACGCCTGGGCCGATCCGCCCCTTGCCGACGACTCCTCGGGGTTTGGCGACGTGGAGCTCGCTCTCGATCTCGCGGGTGGCCCCTATTCCCTGCAAGGGCTCTCGAAGGACCAGGCTTTGGCGGTCGAACATCGCTTTGGTGACTGGCTCGCGTCGGCAGCCCACGCCGGTGACGCACCCGTCGAGCTGCAGATCGCCAGGGCTCCGGAGCGGCGCTTCGTCGCGCGCGACGTGCGAGGTCACTTGAGCACGTTGGAGCGACGCCGCGAAGGCTCTCGGACCCATCTGCGGGGCCTCGAGCTCCTGGCGCGGATCGAGCACGGCGCCGCGCGGTGCAGCGCGACGCTCTGGACCCCCGTAGATGGCCTGCGCCAGGGCGCCCCAGATCCGCGGTGGCTCGACGCGCTCGAGAACCTGCTGCGAGTGGTCGTCGCGCACCGAGCTCTGCAGCTCGGGGGCGTTCTGCTCCACAGCTCTGCCGCGGTGCTCGAAGACGGTGCTCATCTTTTTCTCGGCCCTTCCGGGGCGGGCAAGACCACCGTCGCCCGACTGTGTCTCGACGCGGGCTACGAGGTGCTGAGCGACGACATCAACGCCGTCCTTCCCACGGACGACCCGTTTTGCGCCACCACGGTACCGCTCCCGTTTGCAGGCGATCTGGCTGCGGTCGGCAAGGGTGCACGGTCGTACCCCGTCCGCGCCATCCACCGGCTCGTGCAGTCCGAGACCCACGGGCGACGAGCGCTCACGAAGGCAGCCGGCATCGGCGCGCTGCTCGCAAGCGCGCCGTTCGTCAACGCCGACCCCCATGTGATGGACGCGCTGTGGTGCAATCTGACGCGCCTCTCACCCCTTGCCGACGAGCTGGCCTTCCGCATGGACGCGGAGTTTCTGGAGCTGCTGCGGCCGTCGAGGCGTCCGGCGGAGCCGGCCGTCGCCCTCGGAGCAGCAAGGCCGTGAGTGAGGGCTGGACGCTCGCTCCGGACGTCCGCTTCCGCGTGGTCGCCGACGAGGCGGTGATCGTGCGCCAGCAGGTGGCCGAGGTGCTGGTGGTCAACGCGGTCGGCGCGCGGATCCTCGAGCTCCTGCGCGACGGAGCGCCACTCGACGAGCTTGCGGCCACCGTGGCGGACGAGTTCGACGTGGCCGCGGACCGGGCGGCCGGGGATGTCGAGGCTTTCCTCGCCTCCCTGCGGGAGAGTGGGGTTCTCGTCCAGGGCGGATCACCGTGAGCTATCACGACGTCGTGCGGCGGACCTGGGACGACGAGGTGCTCTTCTCGGCGCTCCTCGAGCTGACCTATCGCTGCAACCTCGACTGCAGCTTCTGCTACAACGACCTCTCCCTCGTGGGCCGGCCGCTTTCGCTCGCACAGTACGAGAGGCTCCTCGACGATCTGGCGGCGCTGGGCACCATGCATCTCATCCTCAGCGGCGGCGAGCCCCTCGCACACCCGCACTTTCTCGAGCTCGGAGCGCGCGCCCGGGCACTGGGCTTCGTGGTGCGCGTCAAATCGAACGGGCACGCACTGCGGGGCGCGCTGGCGCGCAAGGTGAGAGACCAGGTCGACCCGTTCCTCGTCGAGGTCAGTCTGCATGGCGCATGCGCGGACACCCACGACCGGCAGACGCGGGTCGAAGGCAGCTTCGAGCGGCTGATCGGGAATCTGACCGAGCTCCGCGAGCTTGGCCTGCGGATCAAGCTCAACTCGACGCTGACGCGCTGGAACGAGGCGGAGGTCGAGGAGATGTACGCCTTGGCCGACACGCTCGGCTTCCCCCTGCAGTTCGACCCCGAGGTCACGCCGCGCGACGACGGCGACACGTCACCGCTCGATCTCAGCGCCTCCGTGGACGGCATTCGACGGCTCCTGCGGGTTCAGCGGGAGCGGTCGGGTGCGAGCGCGCGGGAGGACACGCCGGGGCGTCTCCTGGCCTCCGCGCCGTCGGACAAGCACTGCGGAGCCGGCTCCTCCGGCATCGCGATCGACCCCTTCGGCAACGTGTACCCGTGTGTCCAGTGGCGACGCGCGGTCGGTTCCCTGCACGAGAAGGGGATCGCCGACCTCTGGCAAGGGAGCTCCGTCCTCGCCGAGGTCCGGGAGACCACGGTCGAGGTGCGGCGCACGCTGCTGGGAATGGGAGCCGGAGCTCCCGTGAGCTTCTGCCCCGGGGCCGCCGAGGCGAGCACGGGATCGCCGTTTGCGCTCACCCCCCAGATGGTGAAGCGACGCCAGGCGGAGCAGAGTGGGCCGGGGCGCTCCTCGCTCCCCGTTCTGGCCTGATCCTCGGCGGTTCAGGTGCCGCGCGACGTGAGCACGATCTTCACCGTGCGCAGCAGAATCGTCAGGTCGAGCCAGATCGACCAGTTGGAGAGGTAGGCGAGGTCGTAGCGCAGCTTGTTCTGGGTGGTGGAGTCGTAGTCGCCGTTCACCTGTGCGAGCCCGGTCAGACCCGGTTGGATGGCAAAGCGGCCGGAGTACCCGGGAACGTCGTCGATGTATCTGCGGACAAAACCCGGGCGCTCGGGTCGCGGGCCGACGAGGCTCATCGAGCCACCCAGCACGTTGACCAGCTGCGGCAGCTCGTCGAGCCGCAGGTTGCGCAGCCAGGTTCCGACCTTCGTGATGCGCGGGTCGTCGCGCTTGGCCATGATCTCCTCGTGGGCCGCCTCGGCGTCGGCACGCATGGTGCGGAGCTTCCAGATCTTGAACGGCTCGCGGTTCTGCCCCAAGCGCGTCTGCGAGTAGAAGACCGGCCCGGGCGAATCGATCCGGATGGCGAGGCAGCAGACGGCGATCACCGGGAGTGCGAGCAGGAGAAGAACGCCGGCCACGAGAACGTCGAAGACGCGCTTCAGTGGGCGCTTGGCGGCCCACTCGCCCTCACGGATGACCTCGATGAGCGGCACGTCGTGGATCGAGCGGTAGCGCATGCGGCCGACGAGGCTCTCGAACGGTGTTGGCAGCAGGAGGATGCTGGGCCGGCGAACGCTCTCGAGTGCGAGCCGATCGAACATCTCGGTCTCCCAGGTGCGCGAAGAGCTCGCGAGAATGATCTCGTCCGCCACGTTCTCGGAGAGGAGGCGCGGCAGGTCTTTGGTGGTGCCCAGGCACTGGCCGAGCGCGGGCTCCGCGGCGCGAAGGCCCGCTTCGTGCGGTGGCGTCACGTACCCCACGACCTTCACGCCGTGCCAGTGGTAGCTCTCGATGTCGCGCGCAAGCTCGGTGGCGTCTGGTTCGCTCCGACCAGAATGGCGCGCAGGGCCGGTGGGTGCAGGAACCGGTCGACGACGAGACGCAGGAAGAGCAGCAGGGCCAGATTGAGCGCCACGTACAGAACCAGCACGGAGCGTGGGAACCGGCGCTCCATGAGGAAGAAGAAGCTGGTGAAGACGAAACCCTGGAAGATCGTTCCGAAGACGAGGAGTCGGAGCCGCTCCACCCGTTGCCGCGGTCGCGGCAGCTCGTAGAAGCCGAAGAAGTAGAGCAGCGGGTTCTGGGTCGTCGCCACCAGCGTCAGTGCGAGGAGCAGGTACTGGAGGCGGTCTGCCGGCAGCAGGCTCACCGTGAGCGGCAGCGGCAGGCTCGTACGGATCTGGAACGCGGCCGTCATGGCGGCGAGCCCTGCGAGGAGGTCGCTGAGGACGCGCACGAGGCGCCAGATGGTGATCGATGTGCGCACGTGTCCGAGGCGACCGAGTGACAGGCGTTCCGTGGGGCAGATTCAGCATATGCCGAAGACACATATTCGGAAAGACGAGGTAGGATGCTCGCTTCGTCGCCGCTCTTTCGAGTGGGAATCTCTTGTGTTCTTTTTCCGGACGGTAGCGAATGAAAGTCGTTGAGCACCTCGACCGCGCCGATCGCCCACTCATCAGTTTCGAGATCATCCCGCCAGTTCGTGGCGGCACCCTGCAGCGACTGCTCGACCTGATCGACGTCCTCAAGCAGTGGGACCCGCCGTTCATCGACATCACGTCGCACGCAGCGGAGGCGATCTACGAGGAGACGCGCTCGGGCATCATCCGACGCGTCAAGCGCAAGCGCCCAGGCACCTTGGGCGTCTGTGCGCTGATTCAGAACAAGTACAACATCGATGCGGTCCCGCACGTCCTCTGCCAGGGCTTCAGTCGTGAGGAGACCGAAGACTTCCTGATCGAGCTGCGCTACCTCGGCATCGACAACGTCCTGGCGATCCGCGGGGACGACTCGAACTACCAGAAGCCGCTGTCGGAAGGGCGTAGCGCGAACCGCTACGCGAGCGATCTGGTGGCTCAGATCCAGTGCATGAACCGCGGCCAGTTCCTCGACGAGGCACTTCTCAACTCCGACCCGTCCAACTTCTGCGTCGGTGTCGGCGGCTACCCGGAGAAGCACTTCGAAGCGCCGAACCTCGAGTCCGACGTGCGGTACGCGAAGGAGAAGGTGGATGCGGGCGCCGAGTACATCGTCACCCAGATGTTCTTCGACAACGCGGTGTACTTCGACTACGTCGAGCGCTGTCGCGACGCCGGCATCACGGTGCCGATCATCCCGGGTCTCAAGATCATGACCCAGAAGCGCCACCTCACGTCGCTTCCCAAGAACTTCGCGATCTCCATTCCGACCGACCTCTCGGAGGCCGTCGAGGCGGCGGATCCGAAGCTGGTCATGGACGTCGGCGTGGAGTGGGCACTCGGCCAGGCGCGCGAGCTCATCGAGCACGACGTGCCGAGCGTGCACTTCTACGTGATGCAGAGCACGAAGGCGATCAAGCAGCTGATGAAGCAGCTCGACGTCTGAGGCGAAGGCTGCTCCGGCTCAGCGCCATCGACTCCTCGAGGTTGCAGCCGCTTCGTCAGCTGCGGTCCTTCGATCGCAGCGGATTGCGTGCGTGGCTCTCGACCTCTTCCGGGAGCTCGAGCCAGGGGTGGCTCGCCTCGGACCACACCGCCTGATCGGGCATCGGAAAGTTGCGATCCGCGAACGCCCCGACCGCAACGGCTACGAGGCCCGGCATGCGCTCCGGCTCCCACCAGAGTGAGGTGCCGCACGCGGGGCAGAAGTGGAACGAGACGTCGAATCCGCTGTCCGAAGCGCGGCTGTAGGTCCGCGCGTCGCCCGAGAGCTGCTCCACCCGCTCGGCGGGAAAGAAGGCGGCAACGCCGAAGAGGGATCCGGATCGCTTCTGGCACTGGGTGCAGTGGCACAGGGAGACCTTGAGGGGCTCTCCGAGGCATCGAATCGCGAGGGCGCCGCACTGGCAGGAGGCGTGTCGCACGGGTGACCCGAGTGTAGCCGCGCTTCTCGACACCGTCGTCATCGTTTACAATCCGAAAAGCCGCCGCGGCGGCGACTCATCGAGACCGGCTGAGGGACAGGCCCTTTGACGCCGGGGCAACCTTCGAACTTCGCACGTCGAAAGGTGCCAACTCCTACGGAGGTCCACGGACCGCCCGAGAGATGAGGTCAGGGGCGCCCGAGTTCCCGAGGGGCGCACCGCGACGAATCTCCCGGCTGAAGGCAGTCTCTCGACGAGGCTGACCCGTTTCCGATTCCATGTTCCATGCCGCACTCGCCGAAAGACCTCGATGCTCCCAGCTCGAGGTGCGTAGAGGAGATTCCCCATGAACGTCGCTGCACCTGACACCCAGCAGACTCGCGCCGCTGCCCTGAAGGCCGCGCTCGATCAGCGGATCCTCGTTCTGGACGGAGCGACGGGTACCGCGATGCAGGACGCCAACCTCACGGCGGACGACTTCGGCGGCGAGGAGCTCGAAGGCTGCAACGAGAACCTCTGCATCACGCGGCCCGACGTGGTCGCTCTCGTGCATCGCAGGTACCTCGAGGCCGGCGCCGACATCGTCGAGACCAACACCTTCGGTGGCACGCCCCTCGTGCTGGCCGAGTACGGCCTCGAGAGCAAGGCGCTCGAGATCAACCGACTGGCCGCGCAGATCGCTCGCGAGACCTGCGACGAGCTCGAACAGCGTGACGGTCAGATGCGCTGGGTCTGCGGGTCGCTGGGGCCAACCACGAAGGCGATCTCGGTCACCGGCGGTGTGACGTTCGAGGAGCTGATCTGGAACTTCCGCATCCAGGCGCAGGGGCTCCTCGAGGGCGGCGCCGACTACCTCCTGGTCGAGACCTGCCAGGACACGCGCAACATCAAGGCCGCTCTGCTGGGCATCGATTTGGCCTTCGAGACGACCTCCCTCGAGGTGCCCGTCGCCGTGTCGGTGACCATCGAGACCATGGGCACGATGCTCGGCGGGCAGGATGCCGAGGCGCTCGCCATCTCACTCCTGCATCGCGACCTGCTCTACGTCGGGCTCAACTGCGCCACCGGGCCGGAGCTCATGAGCGACCACCTCCGCACGCTCAGCGAGATCTGCCGCACCCGTGTGGGCTGCGTGCCCAACGCAGGCCTTCCTGACGAAGACGGCCTCTACACCGAGACGGCGGCCGACTTCGAGCGCGTCTTCACGCGCTTCCTCGACGCGGACTGGATCAACCTGGTCGGCGGCTGCTGCGGGACGACGTCGGAGCACGTTGCGGCCCTGGCGGAGCTCGTGAAGGGCCGGACTCCACGGCAGATCCCGAGCCACCAGCGCGCCCTCGTGTCGGGACTCGAGGGTTGCGAGCTCGACGAGGACAACCGCCCGCTGCTCGTGGGCGAGCGCACGAACGTGCTCGGCAGCCGCGCCTTCAAGAAGCTCATCCAGAAGGGCGACTACGAAGCCGCGGCCGAGGTTGGCCGCGCCCAGGTGCGTGGTGGAGCCCAGGTGGTCGACGTCTGCCTGCAGGACCCGGATCGCGACGAAGTCGGCGACATGGAGCAGTTTCTCGAGCAGATCATCCGCCGCGTGAAGGTGCCGCTGATGATCGACTCGACCGACGACGAGGTCATGGCCCGTGCGCTCACGTACTGCCAGGGCAAGTCGATCCTGAACTCGATCAACCTCGAGGATGGACTCGAGCGCTTCGAGAAGGTCGTGCCGCTCGCGCGCAAGTTCGGCTGCGCTCTCGTCGTGGGCCTGATCGACGAGCAGGGCATGGCGGTGAGCACAGGGCGCAAGCTCGAGGTGGCCAACCGGTCGTTCGAGATCCTCACGCGCGACTACGGCGTGGCGCCGGAGGACATCTGGTGGGACCCGCTCGTCTTTCCCTGTGGGACGGGAGACGAGAACTATCTCGGCTCCGCGCGCGCCACGATCGAGGGCGTGCGCGAGGTCAAGGCCGCGTTCCCGGGCACGAAGACGATCCTCGGTGTGTCGAACGTGAGCTTCGGTCTGCCGAACGCGGGTCGCGAGGTGCTCAACTCGGTGTTCCTCTACCACGCAACGCGCGCCGGGCTCGACGCCGCGATCGTCAACACCCAGAAGCTGGCGCGCTACGCCGAGATCCCGGAGGAGGAGCGGGCGCTGGCCGAGACCTTCCTCGAGCTGGAGCTCGGCGACGTCGAAGGGGGTGAGCGCGCCGTCGCGGTGTTCACGGAGCACTTCCGGGGCCGGAAGTCGGCCGTGGCGGCGGTCGACCGGACCACCCTGCCGCTGCCGGACCGGCTCGCGCGCTCGGTCATCGAGGGCAGCAAGGAGGGCCTCGAGGACGATCTCGCGGCGGCGCTCGCGGACGACACCTGGCCCGAGCCGCTCGACATCATCAACGGCCCGCTCATGGCCGGAATGTCCGAGGTGGGCCGTCTCTTCAACGACAACGAGCTCATCGTGGCCGAGGTGCTGCAGAGTGCCGAGGTGATGAAGGCGGCCGTCGCCTACCTCGAGCCCCACATGGAGAAGACCGAGGGCATGTCGCGGGCCAAGGTGGTGCTCGCCACGGTCAAAGGCGACGTGCACGACATCGGCAAGAACCTGGTCGACATCATCCTCTCGAACAACGGCTACGAGGTGGTCAACCTCGGCATCAAGGTACCGAGCGAGCAGCTCATCCAGGCAGTGCGCGAGCACCAGCCGGACATCGTCGGCCTTTCGGGTCTGCTCGTGAAGTCGGCGCAGCAGATGGTGACGACGGCCGCAGACATGAAGTCGGCCGGGGTCGACTGCGATCTGCTGGTTGGCGGCGCTGCGCTCACGCGCCGCTTCACGCACAAGCGGATCGCGCCCTCGTACGGGGGCGTGTGCACGTACGCGAAGGACGCGATGCACGGCCTGAGCCTGGTCGAGCGCCTCACGGGCGACGGCCGGGACGTGGCCGTGGCGGAGATCTCGGACTCCGTGTCGGGCGACCAGGCGGCCGCCGACAAGAAGGCACGCGTGCAGGAGCCCGCGGGCACGACACGCTCCTCGAAGGTGAGTCTAGACACTCCGGTTCCCGCACCGCCCGACACCAATCGGCACGTGCGGTCACTCGACCTCGACGCCGTGTGGAAGTGCCTCAACCCACAGATGCTCTACGGCAAGCACCTGGGTCTCAAGGGGAGTGTCCAAGCGCTGGCCGAGGCCGGTGACGAGAAGCTCGCGAAGCTCCAGGGGCTGGTGCGCGGGCTCGAGAACGTGGCGCGCGACGGCGGGCTCGAGGTGCGCGCGGTGTGGCGCTTCTTCCCCGCGCAGAGCGAAGGCAACACGCTCACCCTGTTCGATCCACAGACCGGCGACCCGGCGGCCGCGTGGACTCTGCCGCGCCAGGGGGGAGCGGACGGTTTGTGCCTCACCGACTACGTGCTGGATGGAGACCACGTGGGCGTGTTCGTCACCACCGCGGGCACGGGCCCCGACGGCGTCAGCGTGGCGGACCGCGTGCTGCGATGGCGTGACGAAGGCGAGTATCTGCAGAGTCACGGCTTTGCCGCGCTCGCTCTGGAGACCGCGGAAGCGGCGGCCGAGTGGCTGCACCGCGAGCTGCGCTCCCAGTGGGGCATCGGGGAGGAGGAGGCGCTCGCGCCGCGCGACCTTTTTGCGGCCAAGTACCGCGGAAAGCGCTACAGCTTCGGCTACCCCGCGTGCCCCGATCTCGCCGGTCAGCGACAGCTTTTTGCGGCCCTGCAGCCCGAGGAGATCGACGTGGCCCTGACCGAGGGCGACATGATGGATCCGGAGGCGACGGTCTCCGCCCTCGTCTTCCACCACCCCGACGCCCGCTACTTCGGCGTGTGAGCGCCCGGCCGGAGCCGCGGCGATTTGATCCGGGCGGCTGGAGACCGTAGTCTCTGTCGAGGCAATATGTTGAAAAGTCGAGGTTTACTCGCCGCGGCCATGCTGTGGAGCGCGGCCCTGACCCTGCCCGCCGCCGGTCTCGCTCAGCCTTCGCTGTTCGAGGTGGAGCGGGTTCAGCTGATGTCTGCCGGGGGTGAAGCCCTCGTGCGCATCTCCGGCGAGGGCTCCCTCGTCTGGAGTCGGGTGCGCGTCGTCGATGGCATCATCGCCGTCGTGATTCCGGACGCCGACGTGCGCTCGGGCCTCAGCGCCGAGGGGTCGCACCCGCTGATCGCCGAGGTGGAGGTGGCTGCGGCTCCCGCCGGGAGGCGTCCTGCAGTCATGGTGGCGGTGCGGCCGTCGGCGAGCGTGCAGCACGTTCTGGACGTCGAGAACGGCGAGCTGCTCCTCCGGCTGACGCGAGCCGAAGAGGTCGCCCGCATCGTGCCTCCGCCGGGCCCCGAGCCAGCCGCCATCCCCCGGGTCGAGCTGCAGCCGGAGCCACCCGAGCCCGAAGCCACCGCCGAGACCGCGCTGCCCGACGCGGACGTCGAGGCGGCCCAGCCCGAGGCCGCGGCCGTGCCGCGCGCCGATCCGCCGGCGCCGATATCCGAGCCCTCCGCCGATCCGCCGGCCGTCGCTCCGCCCTCCGCGTCGCCGTTGCCGGATGGCTCGAGACTCTCTTTCGCCGAAGTTCTCGTCATCGGCGAGACGATCGGCTCGGCGGCGAGCCCGTATCTGGGACCGGCGCCGCAGGGACAGGTTGCCACGAGCTTCGACGGAGTCGGAGCCCGGGAGATCGAAGGTCGCAGCGCCGTGCTGCTGCGCGGCAACGGCGAGTTCAACTACACGAGCTTCTTCCTCCCGGAGCCGGACCGCTTCGTGATCGACCTCGACGGTGTGGTCAAGCGCGGCGCCGGCACGACCACGGCCCCGCTCCAGGGCGTGGCGCTGGTGCGGCAGGTCCGCGTCGGCCAGTTCCAGCAGGAGCCGGCGCCGATCACCCGGGTGGTCTTCGACCTCGAGGGCCGCGGCAAGGTGCGCATGTTGCCCTCCGCCGAAGGTCTCTACCTCTTCTTCGAAGCGCCCTAGCCCCTTCGGGGCACCCAAGTGGATGAAAACGAAGGCGGCGAGGCGTTGTGGCGGGCCGGATCTGAAGCCATCTCCGTCCTGCGGACGGCTCGGGGGGAGTCCTCCTGGGAAGGGGGCCCTCGCCTGGGTTCTCGTCGGCTGCCAGCGCTTCTTTTCATCGACCCTCTTCTCCAGCGCCGCCGAGCCCTGAACCCTCCGGCCGGAGACGGCTTCAGCTCCGGTCGATCAGCTCTCCCGTGCGTTAGAGCGCGGGGGGTTCCGTTGCGCGAGGACGGCGCGACCGCGGCGTGCTCTCGGTGCGGCGAAGGATCCTGGCCACGGCGGCATCTGTGTTGGCGGCATGTATGAAGAAACGGTGAAGGCGCGCCTTCGCTCCGATTCACGACCCGCCGAGATTCGCGAGGTGTCGATGTTCTCCCCGAGGTTCGAGTACAAGTACAGGTTGGCCCAGGACCAGGAGGAGCTGGCGCGCCGGACGGCGGTCCTGTTCATGCAGCTCGACAGCCACTGCTCGAGCGGCGGCTATGGCGTGAACAGCCTCTACTTCGATACCCCGTCCCGCGACGATCTCCACGAGATGGACGAGGGCATCGCCCTGCGCTCCAAGGTGCGTCTGCGCTGCTACTCGAAGGACGGTGCCCCGCCGCACTTCCTCGAGCTGAAGAAGCGTTTCGGGACGACCATCCTCAAGACCCGGGCCGCCCTGAGCCCGGACGACGCGGCGCGCCTGCTGGAGGGAGGTGCCCCACGGGACGCCTACGACGCGGGCCGCGGCAGGGAGCTCGACGTCATTCGCGAGGTCATCGACCGTCGTGGCATGGAGCCCAGGGTGTGGATCCACTATCGGCGCGAGGCGTTCGTGAGCCCGTGGGGCGAAGGCTCGCGCATGACCCTCGACACTGAGGTGGAGTCGCAGGCCGCAGACCCGACGCGGCCGTTGCAGCCGGCGCCGGAATGCTGGACCTACCCCGATCTCGACACGCGCGCGGTGCTGGAGCTGAAGTTCCTGGGCTCGGCGCCGGGCTGGATGCAGACACTGGCGCATCGCCTGGAGTTGCGCCGCGTGTCCGTGTCGAAGTACGGCCTCGGCGCCTTTTCGCTCGACGGTTCCGGCGTGCTCGCCCACCTCGTGGAGGAGCGGTGAGCGACTTCCTCCAGGGGCTGCTCGCCGGCAGTACCGCCTCCGGGGCGCTCACGCTCGAGGACTTTCTCGTGCGCGAGCTGGTCGCTTTTCTCGCGGGCGTGGCCGTGGCGTGGGTGTACAAGACCGTGCACGGCTCCCTCAACTACAGCCAGAACTTCGTTCAATCGCTCGTGCTCCTGAGCATGGTGGTCGCCGTCATCATGTGTGTAGTGGGCGACAGTCTCGCGCGGGCATTTGGTCTCGGCGCGGCGCTCGCCATCGTTCGCTTTCGGACGCCGATCAAGGACTCGCTCGACACGGCGTTTCTCTTCCTCGCCGTCGCGGTCGGCATGGCGTCCGGCTCGGGCACGCCGGAGCTGGCGCTGGCCGCTGCAGTCTGTGGGGGTGCAGCGGCGTCTCTCCTGTCGTGGGCCTCGTTCGGCGCCCCCACGCAGGCGGAAGGCCTCCTGCGTTTCCGCTCCCCCAACAACGCCGAGTGGCGCGACCGGGTGACCGTGGTCCTGCGAGCCCACTGCTCCAACTTCCGCCTCTCGGGCGTTCGCGAGGTGTCGTGCGACGAGGACGAGTTCGTGTTCGACGTGGACCTCAAGGACGAGGCGCTCGGTCCCGAGGTGGTGCAGCGACTCAAGGTGCTCGGAGCGCACTCGGTGTCGCTACTGCCGGCGGCCCGCGTGCAGGGAGGCTAGGCGTGAACTGGCTACGTTCGGTCCGGGGAAGGAAGATCGCCAGCGCGACGGTGTGGCTGGCCGGGCTCGTGATCGCCACCGTGCTGATCGCGAGCAGACCTGCCGGCGATGCTCAGGGGATCGCCCACGCATCGCCCGTGGTGCTGTCTGCACCGGAGGACGGCACCCTGCTCGCGGTGACCGTGTCGTTGCACGACGAAGTCGCACCGGGCCAGCTGCTCGCGCGCTTGGACCCGGCGCCCCTGCTCGCCCGGAGCGAGATCCTCGCTGCCGAGATCCGCGCGCTCGACGAAGACGAATCGGCGAGCGCGCAGAACCGAACGCGTCAGTTCCAGGGCGCGCGCGACGACGCGCGGCTCGAGCTGTCGCGGTTGCGGGCCTCCGTGGCAGAGGACGAGGCGCTCCTGGCGACGAAGCGTGCCGAGTACGCGGTCGAGCGCGACCTCGCAGATCGCGGGCTACGCGCCAGACGTGAGGCGGACGACCTCGCGCGAGAGATCTCGGTGCTCGAGACCCGACTCGCCGCGGACCGCACACGCATGTCCGACGTTCGCCGAGCGGCCGAGGCGGCGAGCCAGCGTGCGGCCGGCGCCGTCGGCCCGAACTCCTGGCAGGTGGTCGTGGGCGAGCGTCGCCTCGACGAGCTGAGCCAGCGCCTCGAGCGTCTCGACGTGCGCAGTCCGCTCGCAGGGCAGGTCACCGAAGTTCGGCGAGCGGCGGGTGAGTGGCTGAAGGCGGGTGAGGCGGTGCTCCGCGTCAGCCCGCGCACCACGAGAGAGGTCCATGTCTGGACCGATGCGCGCACCGCGGGCACCGTCGAGCCGGGCCAGAGTGCCGTCGTCCGCCGACCCAACGGTCGGCGGCTGGAGGGCGTCGTGCTGTCGGTGGCGGCCGAGCAGCTCGCGCTACCTGAAGAGCTCTGGTACCGCCCGGACATCCGGGAGTGGGGTTACCTCGTCCGGGTGGAGACCCGCGCCGGAGAGCTCCTACCCGGAGAGCGGCTGCGCGTGAGCCTGCGCCGCTAGCGGCGGGCCCCCGCGGCCCGGCCCGAGGGTAGGATGCGCGCATGTTCCTGGAGGAGGTGGGGCGTTTTTTCCTCATGTTGCGCGATGTCCTCTACTGGACTCCGCGCGCACCCAGGGACCTCCGCGAGCTGACGCAGCAGATGGTGCGCGTGGGCGTGCTGTCGATCCCCGTGGTGCTGTTGACGGCCCTTTTCACCGGCATGGTGATGTCGCTGCAGACGTTCACGGTTCTGGCGCGCGTGAACGCCGAGAGCTTCACTGGATCGATCATCGCGCTCTCCATGGTGCGCGAGCTCGCACCGGTGCTCGGCGGTCTGATGATTGCTGGCCGCTGCGGCTCGGCCATGGGCGCCGAGCTCGGCACGATGCGGGTCACCGAGCAGATCGACGCGCTCGAGGTGCTGGCCACGAACCCCGTGCACTTCCTGGTGGTGCCGCGCGTCTGGGCGACCGCGCTCACGCTGCCCCTGCTCATCGTGCTCGCGGACGTGGTCGGGATCGGCGGCGGCTACCTCGTCTCGGTGGTGATGATGGGCGGCAACCCGGTCTCCTACATGCACCGCACGTTCCAGTACATGGAGCTGGCCGACGTCGTGAGCGGTCTGCTCAAGGCGGGCGTGTTCGGGTTCGTCATCGCACTGATCGGCTGCCAGAAGGGCTACTTCACGCGCGGTGGAGCGAAAGGCGTCGGCCGCGCGACCACGCAGGCCGTGGTGACCGCCTCGATCACCGTGCTCATTCTCGACTTCTTCCTCACGAAGGTGCTGTTTTGACGGTGCCCAAGATCCGGCTCCACGGAGTGCACAAGAGCTTCGGGGAGAAGCACGTGCTACGTGGAATCGACCTGGAGGTGGGGAATGCCGAGTCGGTCGTGCTGCTCGGCGGCTCCGGAACCGGAAAGAGCGTGCTGCTGCGGCACATGATCGGCCTGCTCGCCCCGGACGACGGCCGCGTCGAGGTGGACGGCGTCGACCTCGCGCAGGTCGACGCGCGCGAGCTCCCCGACTTCCGGCGCCGCTTCGGCATGTCGTTTCAGGAGGGGGCGCTCTTCGATTCGATGACCGTCTTCGAGAACGTCGCCTTCCTGCTGCGACGTACCCCGGGCTACGACGCCGAGCGCATCCGGGCGCGCGTGGAGGAGTGCCTGGACCTGGTGCAGCTCACCGGCACCGGAGAGCGCTTCCCGGGAGAGCTCTCGGGCGGGATGCGGCGACGCGTCGGCTTCGCGCGCTCCATCGCGCACGAGCCCGAGATCCTGCTCTTCGACGAGCCGAACACGGGGCTCGACCCGGTGACGTCGGCGATCATCGACGATCTGATCACGCGTATGCGCACCGAGCTCGACTCGGCCACCGTCACCGTCACCCACGACCTCCGCAGTGCCTTTCGCATCGCCAACCGCGTGATCATGCTCCACGAGGGCAAGGTCATCGCCTCGGGGACACCGGACGACTTCGAGCACGGGCGCATCGACGATGCGCGCGTGCGCCAGTTCGTCGCCGGTGACGCCGAGGGTCCGCTCACCGCCTGAGCTGGAGAACCAAGCATGTCCAACGTCGCCAAAGTCGGTCTGTTCGCCACGGTCGCCCTGGTCCTGCTCGGTTTGCTGCTGCTGCGTGTCGAAGACCTCCGCCTGTTTGGTGGCGAGCGCCAGCGGGTGGCTGTGCTCTTCGACACGGTCACCGGGCTCGACAACAAGGCTGCGGTCCGGGTGGCCGGTGTGCGGATCGGCCGGGTCGACGACATCCGCCTCGACGGCCAGCGCGCCCGCGTCGAGCTGATCATCGAGACACCCGTCGAGCTGACCGAAGGGAGCTATGCGTCGGTGGCGAACGTCGGCCTGCTCGGCGAGAAGTACGTCGAGCTCGTGCTCGGCCCTCCTGGTGCACCGCCGCTTCCCGGGGACGCGGTCCTCGAAGGCCAGATTCCCGTGTCGTGGGATCAAGCCATGGCGAAGTTGTCCAACATCGGCGACTCGGTGCTCCAGTTCACGGAGGGTGTCTCCGGGTCGGGTGCCGGCGGCAACCTCGGTCGCCTCATCGACAACCTGGCCGAGATGTCGGCCGAGCTGAAGGACCTCGTGGCGAGCAACCGCGGCCAGGTCGACAGCACGGTGGCGAGCTTCGACAGCTTCGCGGCGACCCTCGCGCGCGAGCTGCCGATCATCGCCCGGCAGACCGAGGCCGCACTTGCACAGATCGAGTCGGTGATCGCCGACAACCGCGACGACTTCGGTGAGGGCCTCGCCAACGTGCGCGAGCTCACCGAGAGCTTCAAGACCTCGGTGGCGAACCTCAACGACATCACCGGCCAACTCGCCGCCGGAGAGGGGAGCATCGGCAAGCTCCTCACCTCCGACGAGGCGCACGACGGGCTGGTCTCCACCCTCGACTCGCTGCGCGGCGGTGTGGAGGAGCTGCGTGGCACGCTCGGCCGCATCGAGAAGATCCAGCTCGACCTCGGCTTCGAGTCGTACTACCTCGAGGCGCCGGAGGACGCGCGCTCCGCGTTCACGTTGGAGATCGATCCAGGGAGCAACCGCTTCTACCGCATCCAGGCCGTCGACGACCCCATCGGCCGGCGCAAGAGCCAGACCGAGCGCATCACCACCACCTTCGCCGACGGCACGACCGAGACGGAGACCATCGAGACCCTCAAGATCGAAGACAAGATCCTGCTGTCGGCCCAGCTCGGCTTCGACCTCGGCGAGACGGGCTTCGGGAAGTTCTCGCTCCGGGGTGGTCTGATCGAGTCGACGGGGGGAGCGGGCGTGGATTGGATCGCGCCGGAGAAGCGCTTTGCGCTTTCGCTCGACGCGTTCGACTTCGGGCGCGACGAGATCGCGGAAGACCTGGCGCCACGCCTGCGGCTCACCGGCAAGGTGTTGTTCAACGAGTACGTGTACGTCGTCGGCGGCTACGACGACATCCTCGAAAGCGACCTCCTGGGATCGGCCTTCCTCGGGGTCGGCATCCGGTGGAGTGACGACGACCTGAAGTACCTCTTGGGGTCGATTCCGAGGAACTTCTAGGGTCAGGCGCCGGATCTGGCATGCTCTGGCGACATATGTTCTCCGGAGCGCAGTGGTCCCTTCGACGCGCGTGACGAGCGCGTGGTCTTCGTTCATCGGGCAGAGACCGTCCCGTTCTACCGGTCCAGGTACGAGCTCTACCTCGAACAGCGAGGGGTGTTCACCCGCCTGGCGGGCCCTTCGACCACGCCGCCCGGCGGCGCCGCGCCTCTGCGCGACTTTCAGAGTGCGAAGCTCCTGCTTGACGGCGTCACCTTCCTCGCTCGGGACACGACCGGGCGTCAAGCGCTCTATTCGTGGCGACGAGGCGTGCTCCGAACCCTCGTCGACGAGCAGTCGCTCGGAGAAAGGGTGGCGTCGTTCTGGATGGCTGCTCTGGGCGATCGCGTGGCCCTCCTGAACATTCCGACCTCGTCGAGCGCATCGGTCCAGCTGGTCGATGGTGACGGAGCTGTCACTGAGCTGGTTCGCATCGGCGACGTAGCTCCGGGCGGGAATACGGTGACGCGGCTGTCCGGGCTGGCTGCGAGCGACGAGATGCTGGTGATCTCGGCCGAGACGAACGCGGGTGGCGCGCTGCTCGGCTGGGACGATGCGGCCGGGATGGGAGTGGTCGTCGATCAGTCCACGATGCTGCCCGGGTTGGCCCGTCCGTACGAGCCGGCTCGGCTCTTCCAAGGCTCGTCTTCACTCTTCTCCGTGAGTGGAAGATCCGTCGACTTCGTTCAGAACCGGTTCGTACCGGGCGCGATGCCAGAGTGTGTCGGAGGGGTCTTCCTCTGGGAATCGGGATCTGTCCGGCAAGTGGCTGGCAACCGAGATCGCAACCCCGAGACGAACCAGGAGCTGAAGTGCTTCTACTCGGCCTTCCTCGGCGCGCAGGGGCTGTGGTTCCGGGCGACGACGGTTTCGATCTCCAGCGGCCCAGGCATTTCGCTACCGACCTACGGCGATCTTCTGACGCGACGCGGCCCAAAGCTGCTTCGCGTCTTCGGACTGGATCGGCTGGGAGACGAGAGGGTGTACACCTATCGTCCCGTCATGGATGAAGATCGCGCTGTCCTGCTGTTGGGGATCGATCGTCCCAGCTCGGCTCGTGCTCGCTATGGCGCCTACGAGATCGCTCTCGGGGCCGTCGGAACTGCTGTCCCGTCCCTTTCCCTTCTTGGAACTGTGTTCCTTGCGGTTGCGCTCGCGGCGGTTGCCTGGCGCCGCCTCTAGCATCGATGAGGGCCGTCTCTGCGTCGAGGGCGCGCTCCGCCGCGACGGAACGAATCCACACTGCATGGACGCCTGCCGCGCCTACTCTTCGACCACCTCGATGGCGTACTCAGGGCAGTTGTCGATGGCGAGGCGCGCCTTCTCTTCGAGCTCGGCAGGCACTTCACCGTCGTTGGCTGCGGTGGCGTAGCCGTATTCGTTCACTTCGAAGAGCTCCGGCGCCAGGCTGAAACACCGGTTGTGCCCTTGGCACTTGTCAGGGTCGACACAGATCTTCATGCGTGGCTCCTCCTGTGGCGGGGTGGGGCTCAAGTCGTCGGAAAACGCACCGGCAGGGTGCGCGGCCCGCGTACCTGGCCGCCAGCCCAGGTCATCTCTCGGCTCGTGTCGAGCTCGAACACCGGAAACTCCGCGAGCCACTCTTCGAGTGCGACGCGGAGCTCCATGCGCGCAAGATTGGAGCCGGCACAGCGGTGGATGCCCAGGCCGAACGCGAGGTGGCGATTGCGTTGGCGGTCGATGAGGACGCGATCCGGATCCTCGAACTCAGCCGGGTCGCGGTTCGCGGCCGCCCAGGACAGCAGCACCTTGTCGCCCTCGTGCATGGGGCAGCCCTTGACCTCCGTGTCCCGGGTGACGACACGACCCATCGTCACGGGGCTGTAGGCACGGAGGAGCTCTTCGATTGCCGTGGGCAGGAGGTCAGGCTCCTCGACGACGCGGCGCAGGTCGTCTGGATGGGTGGCGAAGTGATAGAGCGAGGAGCCGATGCCGCTCCAAGTGGTGTCGACTCCGGCGATCAGGAGGAGGGTGCAGGTGCCGACGATGTGAACGGTAGGGACCGGCTCGCCCTCGAGCTCCGACTGCACGAGGTGCGAGATGATGTCGTCGCCCGGCTCCTTGTGTCGTTCTTGGATCTGCTCCAGGAGGAACTTCGCCATCTCCTCGCGCGCCTTGAGCCGCCGCTCGGGGTCCTGGCCGCCGAACTCGAGGATCTCGCGCACCCAGTGGGTGAAGAGATCCGTCTTGTCGGTAGGCACGCCCAGCATCAGTGCAATAACGCGGGCCGGAATCTGCTGCGCATACTCCACGGCGGCGTCGACGCCGTCGCGGCCTTTGAGGCCAGCAACCAGGCCTCGGCAGTACTCGCGCGTGACCTGTTCGTAGCCCTCGACAGCTTGGGGCGAGAAGAACGGCAGGATGAGCCGGCGCTCCTCGAGGTGGTTCGGAGGGTCCGAGTCGATCGGCGGAAAGCGGACCCCCTCGAGTTGCTCCTCTTCGTCTTCGACACGCGGCGCCACGCCAGCGTCTTCAGAGGAGAACGTCTCGGTGTCTGTGGCGATGGCGCGAACGTCCTCCATCGTGGTCGCGAGCCAGGAGCCGCCCCACCGTTCAGTGTGTGCGATCGGGCAGCGCTCACGCAGATCGTCCCAGATGGGCTCGGGGTTCTCGACGTACGTGGGGTCGAAGATGTCGTAGTCGCTCGCCCAATCGGCAGGCGGGCTCGTGTTCCGATGGCTGGTCACGAACTGGCTCCCCATACAGGTTGTGAGTGATGGGTGCGCCGACGCGCACTGACGCGAAGCGCTACGAACGTACTCACTAATGATAAGATTGTCAATAACGTGAGCGAGTCAACCAATGCCACCCATCTCCCTGCGCAAGACCTTTCGGTGACGACCTCCCCAGCCTCAGCGCGGCGTCGTCGGCTGCCACCCCGGGAGCGGACGGAGCGCCTCCTCGATCGCGCCATCGAAGTGTTGGCGAAGCGTGGTCTGGGTCGAGGCGGCCACGCCGATGTCGCGGCGCTCGAAGGTGTCGCAGTGTCGACGGTCTTCGTCTACTTTCCGAACCGTGCGGCGCTGGTCGACGCGGCGGTCAGTGAGGTGGCGCGGTTCTACGTCGACATGGCCGAGGAGATCCACGGCGAGCGCGCCCCGACGCGGTGCCTCGTCACCCGCCATGCGCGTCGATTCGCGGCGAGCGTCGACAGCCATCCCCACTATGCGAGGCTCTGGCTCGACTGGTCGACTGCCCTGCGCGACGACCTCTGGCCCCAGCACGAGCGGCTGCAGGAGAGGGTCGTGCAGCTCCTCGCGAGGACCCTACGTCGTGGACAGGACGACGGCGTCGTGGCGGCCGATCTCGACGTTCGATCGGCTGCGCTGCACCTCTACGCGAGCGCCAAGATGATCGTGCAGCTGGTCCTCTCCGGCGCGCCGCAGGCCGAAATCGAGGTCTACCTCGAGACCTTGGTGGGGCTGGTCTTCCGCTGATCGGCAGGGGCGTGAGAACCTGGCGGCTGCTGCCTGCGTGGGCGGCCCCGGTTTCCGAGCCACGCTCTTTGTCTGGAGGTTGTCTCTGCAGCCGCCGTGGCGCAGACTGCTGCGACGTACAGAACCTGAAGGCGAGGAGACGAAGGATGAAGAAGACGAGTAGAGGACGGTCTCTGATCGTCATGGCGCGCCGCGCGCCACTTCTAGCTCTCGTGCTCGGCGCGTCCAGTGGGTTGGTTTGGGCTCAGCCGGCGCGACACGCAGCCGAAGAGCAAGGGGAAGGAGCCGCCCCCAAGTCACGCCCGGCACCCGAGCCGTCGAACTGGACGACGAGCCACACCATTACCCTGGCCGGCACGAAGGTCGGCTACGACGCGACGGTGGGCAGCATCATCCTGCGCGACGACGAAGAGGCGCCAACCGCGGAGCTCTTCTACACGGCGTACATGCGCACGAACGGGGGCGACGGGCCGCGGCCGCTCATCTTCAGCTACAACGGCGGCCCCGGGTCGGCGAGCTTCTGGCTGCACATGGGCATCATGGGGCCGAAGCGTGTGGTCACTCCCGGCGCGGTGCAGCAGGCGCCGCCGCCGTACCCGCTGGAGGTGAACCAGTACTCGCTGCTCGACGTGGCCGACATCGTCATGGTCGACCCGGTCGGCACCGGCTTCAGCCGCCCCGCGGGAGAGGCCGAAGGCAAAGACTTCTGGGGCGTCGACGAGGACGCCGCGTCGCTCACGCAGTTCATCCGCCGCTTCCTGAGCCAGACGGGCCGCTGGAACTCACCGCGCTACCTGCTGGGGGAGAGCTACGGCACGACGCGCTCCGCCGTGCTCGCCGTGCATCTGCAGCGGGCCAACATCGATCTCAACGGCATCGTGCTGGTGTCGGCGGTGCTCGACTTCAACACGATCGGCTTCGCAGAGGGCGCGATCGTGCCGTATGTCACCAACGTGCCGTCGTATGCGATCACTTCGGCGTATCACGACCTCCTCCCGGGCGGGAAGCCGGCCGACCTCGAGGAGTTCATGCACGAGGTGGAGCAGTGGGCGGTCACCGACTACGCCACGGCGCTGTTCGCCGGCAGTACGGTCAGCGCGGAGCAGAGGGCGCGCGTGCTGGAGCAGATGCACCAGTACACCGGCCTCGACAAGGACTACCTCGACAAGGCACACCTGCGCGTGAGCGCGCCGCAGTACGAGCAGGAGATCCTGCGCGACAGGGGGCTCGTCGTCGGGCGTCTCGACGCGCGCTTCCTCGGCCCGACGACCGATGTCTTCGCCGACCGGCCGTCGCACGATCCCCAGTCCACGGCGATCTCTTCGGCGTACACGTCGGCGTTCAACTCCTACCTCCGCGACGATCTTGGCTACGACGGTGACCGGGAGTACGTCCCCAGCGGCATGGCGCGCAACTGGAACTGGAAGCGACAGTTCGGATCGCGCTCCTTCTTCGGTGACAACACGCCGAACGTGGCGCCCGACCTGGCGCGTGCGCTCACGCGCAACCCGAACCTCGAGATCCTGTTGGTGAACGGCCTCTACGACCTTGCCACGCCGTACTTCGCGGCGGTGTGGAGCCTCGACAACCTCAACCTACCGCCAGATCTTCGCGACAACATCGAGCGGGCCGACTTCGCGGCGGGCCACATGATGTACGTGGACCAGGGCCTCCTGCAGCAGTGGCGCGACGTCCTCGTCGCCTTCGTGCAGAGAACGGCTGGAAGCGGCGGCTGATCGCCGCTCGGCTGGTGCGCGCAGGCGTGGTACCACCACGCCGAGCACATCACTCCAGGTAGCCGAGTGACTTGAGCTTGCGGAGGGTCTCCTCCTCGTCGGGAGGTGCGCTTGCCGCTCCGCGCGGGTCGGTGCGCCCGTACGTGCTCGTGAAGCGCACCGGGTGACGGCCCCGGTAGGCGGCGGACAGTGCCGCCCGGTAGCGCGGCTCGCCGGTCGCGTCGCCCACGGCCGGCATGTCGCGGGCGACGGGAAGACCGCTGAGGTCGAGGACCATCGGCGTGAGGTCGGTCACCGAAAGCTGGGGGGTGTCGCCGCTCGACGAGAAGGCGGGCCCCCACCCCAGGAAGATGCCGGGGGGCGCATGTGTGTGGTGCCCGCGCCGGAAATCGAAGCCGTGGTCGCTCACGACCAGCAGGTTGAAGGCCCCGAGGCTTTCCTGCAGTGCGTCCACGAGGATCCCGAGCTGCTCGTCGACGAACCGGTAGCGCGCGTCGATCGCGGTCTCGAAGCGGCCGCCCGTGCGCCGCGGCCGCCAGTAGAGGTGGCTGAAGCCGTCCACCGAGTGAAAGCCGATCAAGGTGGTCACCGGAGCGTACTTACCGATGAGGCCCGCGATTCTCTGCGTCGAGATGCGGTCGAGGCTCCGCACGACCTGGCGCAGTTCGGGATCGTCGAGATCGACCTGGTCGGGGGTGACGTCCTTCCCGAGATAGGGCGCGACGTCGGCGGGCGTCGTCTCCCCGGTCTCGGGCCGCGGCAGGTCGCGAAACGCGTCGGACGGGTGGTACCTGCGCTCCTCGAGAGCGTCCGCAGATTCGGACGCGAAGCCGGGCATGCGGTCGAGGAGGGAGACGTCGGCCGCCACCGCAAAGCCGTTCACGTTCTCGGCGGGCCACGTGACGCGCCAGCGGAACATGCCCACGGGTGCGTGATCGCCGACGATGTTCCAGACCGCCGGGGCGCGGCGCAGCTCGCTGGTGAAGGGCGCCTGACGTGCGAGCGGCAGCGGCAGGGTCTCGAGCCACGGGAAGATCTTGAAGTTGAGGCCGGTGTGCAGCGGAAAGACCGATACGGGCCGGTCGACGAACGGCAGGTCGAAGAAGACGAAGTGGAAGATGCCGTGCTCGCGCGGCGGCAGGCCGGTGGCCATGGTGGTCCACACGGCGGGCGAGAGCGTCGGGGCGATGGTCTCGAGTGGGGCGAAGACACCCTCCTGGGCGAGCTTCGCGAAGGTCGGCAGCTCGCCGCGCGCGATCATCGGCTGCAGCACGTCGTCGGGATCGGCACCGTCGATACACACCACCACGACAGGGTGGCGGTCAGCCTCGCGGGTCACGGCTTCGGGGGAGCTGATTTCGGCGGCGCCGGTGGCGGTGAGAGCGTGCGCGGCACCCCACGCGAGGAGCACGGCGGAGGCGAGGAGCAGCGCGCGCCGCCACCCCGCGAACGACGTCTGGGCGAGCCGGCGGTGGAGAAGGGCGCCCGCCACGGCCAGCGCCAGGCACGCGGCGAGGGCCGCCACGGCAACCTTGGGCCAGGGGCGCAGGGCCAGCACCGTGGTCAGAAGAGAGCGGAAGAGACCCGTGTCCGGCAGCAGCAGCGCAGCGACCAGCGGCAGGCCTCCGGCGACCGTGGCGGCGGCCGCATTCAGCCATGGCCTGGGAAGGAGCGCCGAGCCGACACGGGCTGCGGCCCACACTGCGGTGCCCCAGGCCGCCCCCCCCGCGGCGTAGAGCACACCCAACAGGGCGCACAGCTGCACCGCGTCGATCGCCGCTCCGGCGAACACGTCGTTCAGACGGAGCGTGAGCACCCCGATCCAGAGCCCGCAGAGCCAGCCCGCTCCGGTGCCTGTGGCGATCAGGTGGGCAGCGCGCGGCTGTGCGGGTGCGGCGATCTCGTTCGGAGCGGAAGGCATGGGATCGGGTGCGGGAGCGGAGCGCAGAGAGGGCCGGAACGCCGTGAGTCTAGACGACCCACCCCGTGCCCCGTGCTGTACGATGCGCGCGATGCAGCGGCGCCCGGAAGAGATCGAGGAGATGCGCAAGGCGTGGCGCTCGCCCCCGCCCGGGCGCCTGATCGGCCGCGGCCATCCGGCCGGCGACTTCCTCGAAGCCTACGGGTGGGTCCTCGAGGAGGAGTCGCCCGGCGCGCTGACCGTGCGGGCGACGATCCCCGACCACGTGCGCAATCCCCGCGGGCCAGCTCTTTGGTGGCTTCACGCCGACGTACGTCGATCTGATCTCGCTGCTCACCGTGCGCGCGGGCACCGACCGGAGCCAGGTCGGCTGGCTCGCGACGACGAGCATGAACGTCGACTACCTGGCGCCCGTCTGGGGGCCCGAGGTGCGGATTCGGAGCGAGGTGACGCACTCCCGCAAACGCTCGTACCTCGTGGAGACCCGCTTCTCCGACCTCGAGGGAGCGCTCTGCGTCCTTGCGGTCACCAAGATGCTGGCCGTGAAGCACGAAGGCAAGCTGGGCGACGCCTGAGTCGGCGATCGCTCGGCTGGGTCACGTGGGTCTCTCCGCGCCGAAGGTGCGCTCGATGTGCCGAACGGCGGCCCGGAGTGCGGGGGCGCCGTCTTCGTGGGAGATCGCGGCATAGACGATGCGGTCGGGGCGAACGATCAGCGCCAGGTGCTCGTCGAAGACACGTGCGAGCGGATCGGGGTTGCAGCTTTCGGCGGGAAGGCCGAGACAGCGACCGCCGATCTGGTTCCAGAACGCGAGGGTGTCGGTGTCCAGCAGCGGCGTCGGGTCCTCCCGCGCGAGGAGTGCCCACCCCGGCCCCATGAGATCGTCGAGCCGCACCCGGATGACCCCACCCTGGCCGACGGTCGGCTGTGCGCAGGGGCGTCCCACGAGACGGCTTTCCCCGTAGAGAAGGCCCTGCCGCAGGTGGGGAGACTCCCGGCCGCCGCCGTAGCCGGACCGCGCGTGCTCGGGCCCTGGCTGCTCTCCGCCCTCGGCGGCCGCGGCGAAGGCGTCGATGAGCTTGCCGAGCGAGACGGCGTGATCCACGGTCCAGGTCGCGTGGGGTTTGCGCTCCTGCTCGTAGGTGTCGAGGAGTGCGCCGCCGGCCTGCCCGTCGAGAACCGTGCTCAGCTTCCAGCTGAGGTTGAAGGCATCCCGCGCACCGGAGCAGAGGCCCTGGCCCATGAAGGGCGGCATCTGGTGCGCTGCGTCGCCGAGCACGAAGACCCGTTCGCGGCGCCAGCGGGCTGCCACCGTCGCGTGGAAGCGGTACACCGCCGAGCGCTCCAGCTCCGCATCCTCGGGCGTGAGCCAGGGTGCGAGAAGCTCGAAGACGCGGTGTGGCGCGGCCATCGTGGCGCGGTCCTCTTCGGGCCGGAGCTGGAACTCCCAGCGGAGACGATCGCCCACTCCGGGCACGAAGGTGATGCGGCGGTGCGGCGCGCAGATCTGCTGCGGAATCGTGGGATGGTCGAACGGGCGCGTCTTGACGAGATCGACGACGAGCCAGTCCTGGTCGAAGTCGAGATTGTCGGTGCCGAAGCCGCCGTGCCGTCGAACGAAGCTGGACGCCCCGTCGCAGCCGAGGAGATAAAGCGCGGATGCACGGGTCTCCCCCTCGTCGCCCCGGAGGTGCAGCTCCACCACGTCTGCCGTCTGCTCGAACCCTGTGAGCTCGGTACGGAAGCGGACCTCGACGCTCGGGCACTGCCGGGCGGCGCGCCGGAGCATCGTGTCGAGGTCAGGCTGGTGGTACAGGTACGCCGGCGCCCAGCCGAGCGGCGTCGTCTCCGGGTAGGTGGCACCCATGATGTGCGTGCCGTCTTCGGTGACGAACTCGGCGCCTTCGAGCTGCAGCATGCCCGCTGCGAGCGCGTCCGCCACCTCAAGCTGCTGCAGGCAGCGCAGCACCTCTGCATCCATCGACACGGCGCGCGGCAGCGGGTAGACGCTCTCGCCGTCGCGCTCCACCACGAGCACGCGATGCCCGGCGCGGCCCAGCAGGCCGGCCGCGATCTCCCCCGCGGGGCCGAAGCCGCAGATCGCGACATCGTACGGTTCCGCTGGCCCACTGCGGCTCATCGCGGCGCGCCTCGCGCTCGCGGCTCAGCCGGCCACGACGCGGTTGGTCATCTCGCCCACGCCCTCGATGCGGGTGGTGATCACGTCTCCCTCGCTGAGGTACTGGCCCGATGCCGAGCCGACGCCGCTGGGTGTTCCCGTGTAGATGAGGTCCCCCGGCAGCAGAGTCGTGATCCGCGAGAGGTAGGAGATGAGGTACGGCACCGAGAAGATCAGGTCGCTGCTGTTCGAGCTCTGCCGGGTCTCGCCGTTGATGTCGCAGGCGAGCGGGATGGCGTCGGGATCGGCGATCTGATCGAGCGACACGATCGCGGGGCCGAGCGGGCCGTAGGTGTCGAACGACTTTCCGAGGTCGAACTGCGGCGGCTTGGCGCCCATCTGGACGCGCCGATCGGAGATGTCCTGGCCACAGGTGACTCCAGCGACCATGCTCCACGCGTCGCCCTCGTCGACGTCCTTGCACTCCTTGCCCAGAACGACCACCAGCTCGACCTCGTAGTCGACGCGCTCGCCGCGGATCACGACGTCACCTGCAGGGCCGGTCAGGCAGCTCGAGAACTTGCCGAACACGACCGGAGTGGTCGGGATCTCCATGTTCGACTCTTCGGCGTGCAGCCTGTAGTTCAGGCCGATGCCGAACACCTTCTGGGGTGAAGGGGAGGGAGGGCCGAGGCGCCGAGGGTCCACGGTGCCGGAAGCGGTGGCGTTGGTGATCTCGACCGCGGAGAGCTCTTCGAAGCGGGCGATCGCTTCCATCGGGCAGCTTGGCAGCTGGCCACCGGAGACATGGTTCAGATCGAAGAAGTACTCGCCGTGCTGCAGCGCTGCGCGCCCGTCGACGTTCAACAATCGAAAGCTCATCGTCGGTCTCCTCCAGGTTGGGGCGAGCAATATAGCAGCGGCGAAAGCGTCGTTCTTCGGCAGCCGCGGGGCGAGGACGGGCCGCTACACTGCGCTCCGGAATGTCGATCCGCGGCTTCATCACTCCGCATCTGACGCGCGTCCTTCTGAGCGACACGAGGATGCTGCGCGCCCGCTCCAGGGCGGAGGCCGCGCGCCGCCGTGACGGGCGGCCGCACCACATTCGGTTCTTCCACCAGCTCGACGACCCGTACTCGCACCTCCTGGCGCAGGCCCTGTGCGCCTTCGAGCGTCGCTACGAGGTGGAGCTGGAGCTGCACCTCGTGCCGCCGCCCGAGGACTGGGCCGCGCCGGAGCGCGACATGCTGCGGCGCTACTCGCGGCTCGACTCTCGCCGACTCGCGGCCGTGTCTGGGCTCCGCTTCAGCGCGGACGCGCAGCCTGAGCCCGATCGCGTCGGCCTCGCGTTGGAGGCGGTCGATGCGCAGCGTGGACGACAGCCCGACATGGCAGAGGTCGTGCGCTGGGGCGACTGGCTCTGGCACGGTGAGGGTGATGCTCCGCCGTCGGTCGGAGCGGCTTCCGCACAGGTGGCCGCTGCGATGGACGAGGCGGCGGCCCTGCGCACGCGGCTCGGGCACTACCTCGGGGCGACACTGTTCTACGAAGGAGAGTGGACCTGGGGCATCGATCGGCTCCACCTGCTCGAAGAGCGGCTACGTGCCCTCGGAGCCCAGCTGTCGGACGCTCCGTCGGCGATGGTCTTCTCGCCGCCGGACCTGCGGTTCGAGCCGACTCCCGAGGTGCCCGTCGGGGAGCGGGAGCTGCACTTCTACCTGTCGTTCCGCAGCCCGTACACGGCGATCTCCATGGGGCGTGTGGAGCGCCTGGCCGAGGCGTATGGAGCTGAGCTCCGGCTGCGGTACGTGCTTCCCATGGTGATGCGTGGGCTTCCGGTCGGTCCGGAGAAGGGGCGCTACATCCTCCGCGACGCGTACCGCGAGGCGCGACGGCTCGGTGTGCCGTTTGGCCCCCTTTCGGACCCCGTCGGCAAGCCGGTGGAGCGGGGGTATTCGCTCCTGCCGTGGGCCGTGTCGGAAGGCCGAGGCCCCGCGTACTGCCGTGCTTTCTTCGAGCTCGTGTGGTCGCAGGGCGTGAACGCCGGCACGAACCGCGGGCTTCGCCGGATCGTGGAGGCTGCCGACCTCTCGTGGAGCGACGCGCGGCAGCACCTCGGGTCGGACGCCTGGCGCCAGGAGGCGGAGGCCAACCGCCAGGAGCTGACGGAGCTTGGCCTCTGGGGTGTGCCCTCGTTTCGCGTCGGCGACGTCAGTGCGTGGGGGCAGGACCGTCTGTGGGTGATCGAAGCTGCGCTCCGCGGGGAGCGGAGCGTCGCGCGCGCATGACGAGCAGCGTGTGCCTGCACATCGGGTAGGTCACGCGGGCCCCTCCGGAAAGGGAAACTGCTCGAGATAGGTCTCGTACTCCGGCTCCACGTCGATCTGGAGCGACGCCAGCACGCGGACGACCCCGCAGTAAAAGGAGGTCGCGAGCAGGAGATCGAGTACGTGCTCCGTGCTCAGCTCCGACCTCAGCACGTCGAAGGCGTCGGCGCTCACCTCGAGGTCGGTCGTCATCTCTCGCGCCGCCTGCAGCACGGCGCGGTCGAGTGGCGGCAGACCCGACGTCTCACCGCGCGACTCCGCGGCAATGGCGTGAATGTCGTCCGGGGCCACGCCAAACTGCTCGAGGCCGAGCTTCACGTGGTGGCTGAACTCGTAGGGGCTGCGGGTGGTCCAGCCGACCTGCAGAATTGCCATCTCGCGCAGGCGGGGGTCGAGCGTGGAGCCGCTCCGGATGTAGCCGCCGAGTCTCGAGAATGCGCGCGCACCTCCGGGGCTGTGCGCCAGGAGCTTGGCGAGAGCGATCGGACGCGCGAGGAGCTTCCGGTCTTCGTCGGCCAGGTCTTCGAGCTCGAGATAGGGAAGGCGCGCCATGAGGGTCTCCTGTGGTCTGCGTGGACGCAGCCTACAGAAGCGGTCCCGTGCGGTGAGCCTAGGGGGCTGCTGAAAAAGTCCCGTGGGGCTGCGTTCCCTCTCCTCAACGATGGCCCCGGCATCGCCTTCGTCGAGGCGCCTTGCCAGGAACCGAAACTCGATGCGCGAGACCCACGGGACTCTTTCAGCAGCCCCCTAGTACCCCTCGGCGGTCACCGGCGGGAGCTCGACCGCCCACAGGTCGGCTACGACGCGCCCCTTCTCGTACACGAGGAAGTCGTGACCCTGTGCGACGGCGGGGTTGCGGTAGTACGTCGAGAAGGCCGCGTTGTCGGTGAGGCGCGTCTCTTCTCCGGTCTCGAGGTTCAGCAGGTACTGGTTCCAGACGCCGTCACGCTGGGCAACGAAGGCGAGCTCGTTCTCGCGGACGAACGCGCCTGGCCAGTTCTGCCCCTCGGAGGTGAGCTGGCGTGGCTCACCTCGCGGGAGCGTCCGTGCCGTGAGCTGGAAGCCGTCTCCCTCGTTCACTTCGTAGGCCAGCGTGCGCTGGGTCGGCGACAGCACCGCAAAGCCGGCGAAGTCGCTCCGGCTCGTGAGTGGCTCGGGCCGGAGCTGTCCGCGGCGCAGATCGTCGACGCGCGCGCGGAAGACGTTGTTGGCGCGGGTGGACCGACCGGCACGTTCCACCGCTACGGGCATGTGGAAGACCAGGGCCTGCTCGTCGGGCGAGAGGCGCACGCTGCGCCAGGCGCGTGGGAGCTCGAGCCATGTGGTGGCGCGCCGATCTTTCACCGAGATCCTCCGGAGCTCGCGCAGGTTGCCGCGGACGGTCTGGAAAAGCACCTCTTCGCCGTCTTCGCTGAAGCTCGGGAAGTGAGCGGACACGTTGGTGTCGAGCGTGAGCTGGGCGTTGTCTGAACCGTCCGTGCCGACCCACCACACCTGGTCGAGCTGCCCGACGCGTCGGTGCCGGTAGGCGACGCGCGTGCCGTCGGGGGAGACGGTCGGGCTGCTGTTGCGCAGGTTCGTTCCGTGCGTGAGGCGTGACTCGACGCCTTCTCTCGGGTCTTCCCGTGAGGAGGGGAGATCGAGGCGGAAGATGTTCGACCACTGGCGCACGAGGCTCGACACCAGCTGCCGCCCGTCGGGATGTACGTCGAGGCCTCGGAAGTGACCGCGCGCGACGCGTTCCGGGAGTGCCAGCGCTTCGCCGCTGTCCGGGTCGATGCGGGTGTGCCACAGCCAGCGCTCCCCCGAGAACATGCCGACCGAGAAGATGCCGCGGCCGTCCGCGGCGAAGGTGGCGTCGCTCATTGGTGCTCCGGCCACCGCGCGGACGTCCGAGCCGTCCACTTTCATGGTGTAGAGGGCGCCGCCGGCCACGTCGCTGGCGGCGAAGAGAATGCGCGTGCCGTCGGGGGAGACCCGCGGGGCTCCGTGGCCGCCGGGCGGCTCGTCCTGCCGCGTCAGAGCGCGTGGCCGCCCGCCCGAGACGTCGACCGTGAGAAGCACCGACGGCGCGAGCGCTGGAGAGTAGTTCTTGATCTCCACGAGCGCGCTCGACTGGTACACGAGCCGCCGGGAGTCGCGAAGCCAGCTCGGAGCGCTGCCGAGGTCGGTGACCCGCCGGGGCTCCCCACCCTGGCTGGCCACCACCCAGATGCCACCCTCCGCGACCGAGTGGAAGGCGATCAGCTGCCCATCGGGTGACCACTGCCCCTGGACCGCCTGCATTTCGGGTGGAGTCAGCGGGAGGTCGCTGCCTCCGGGCACGAGCTGGCGCACGACGAGCTGCATGCGGCCTTCGAGCTCGCGGCTGTAGACGAGGCGCGTGCCGTCGGGAGAGATGTCGGGGAACGCCTCGAGGTCGGTCGCCGTGGTGATCTGAGCCAGCCTCGCGCGATCGAGTGGTGGCGGCTCGGCGACGAAGCCGGCCGGGAGGCGCGCGTCGCGTCGCCAGCCCGCCACCAGGAAGACCAGCGCAACCGCCGCCAGGGAGGTTGCTGCCAGGCCCCAGCCGCGGAGTCGAGCCGTCGACCTGCCCCGCGGAGTGGAGCCCGCGTTGCCGGGAACCCGCTCGACCGGAGCGACGGTGCGGTAGCCGTGCTTCGGGATGGTCTCGATCACCTTCGGCGCCGAAGCGTCGTCGCCCAGAGCGCGGCGCAGCTCCGAAATGCCGCGCGTGAGCGCCGACTCGGAGACGTGATTGCCGTCCCAGACGTCGGCGAGGAGCTCTTCCTTCGACACGACGCGTCCACGCGCCTTCGCCAGGCAGACGAGGATCTGAATGAGCTTCGGTTCGAGGGTTCTGCTTCGACCGTCCTCCCCCGTGATGCGATGCAGCTCCGGCTCGACGGTCCACGGACCGACGCGCCAGGCTTGTCTCATGTCGTGGGAGCTCATCACTTCCCTAGGTACGCGTGAGTCGACAGACGGGTTCTCCCTCCAGGGGTGGGTCGCGGACGCGGACCTTCGACGCCGGCCTCAGAGGTCGCAGCGACGGCGCACCTGCTCGGTGATCTCCGCCGAGGTCATGGCATCGGGAGCCGCCGGTGCTTCGGGCAGGCCGGCGAGGTGCAGTGCCTCATGTACGAGCAGGGCAGCCAGCGTGTGCCGGTCGAGCCGCGGTGCTGCGGCCGCGCAGAGCCCCACGCGGGTGCCGCCGATCTGAGTGAAGGCCGTCACTCCGCCCCGGCCGCAGATGTTGCGCTCTTCGTCGCCGGAGGCACCCTGATAGAGCGCTCCGCCGAGGAGCCCTGGCCCCGACGCGTCGAGCCGATCGAACAACGCGGAGCAGGCCGGCCGCTCCTGCACGGCGCGCACGGCAAGCTCGAGAGCGCTGCGGAGTCGCTGCCGGTCCCGCACGTGCAGGCCCCGGATCTCCGCCTGTCGGGCGAGATTCCTGGCACTCACAGGGGGCGCGCTCTCGGGCAGGGCCGTCTGGAGGGTGAGCCCGGGGCGCACGTCGCTCGAGCCCGACTCCGGGCGTGCATCGAGCGCCGACGGAACGCCGCACAGCGCCGCGAAGGCGATGACGAGCGTCGGGGATGGGGTGTTCGGGTTCCGCATGACGACCTCCTGGCGTGGAGGTGCGTCGAACGGCCGGGCTTCGGTTCCTAAAGTTCCCCTCGGAAGCTCCTAAGGAGCCGCCGGGCCCCGGTTTTCCGGGGTTCCCGCTGGCGCCCGAGGGCATGTCACCGCGCGGCGAGGTGCTCGTTGAGGCGTTCAAGGCAGGCCGGCACGTCGCGGCGCCCCAGGCCGATGCGGAAGTGATCTGATGGCACCTCGAGCAGATCGGAGCGGTAGATCGAGGCCGGGAGCATCAGAACCCCATGCTCCTCGACTGCGCGCCGGCAGAAGCTCTCGACGCCGTCGTCGCCGAGGTAGCGCGGGTAGGCGACGCAGCCCCCGCCGGGCGGCTCGAAGCGAAACGTGTCGGCGTGGCGCTCGAACAGCTCGCGCACCGCGGGGAGGTTGCCGGCAACGACCGCGCGGTTGCGAGAGAGGATGTCGGCGCGCTGGCGGAGCGCGAGCGTCGCGAGAAACTCGCTCGGCCCCGCGTTACAGATACTCGTGTAGTGCTTGGCCCGCTCGAGCCTTCCCAGGATCTCGGGGTCGCGGCAGGTCACCCAGCCCACTCGGAGTCCGGGGAGGCCGTACGCCTTCGACAGCACGCCGATGCTCAGGGCTCGCTCCGAGAGATCGGCCGCCTGTGGCAGGGTTCGGCTCGGGTCGAGCTCGATGCCGCGGTGCACCTCGTCGCTCACGAGCAGGATTCCGCGCGTGTCGCAAAGCTCGACCAGCTGGGCCCACGTCTCCTGATCGGGGACGAAGCCCGTGGGGTTGTTGGGGAAGTTGACGCTGACGAGTGCCGTGCGCGGCCGGAGGAGCGATTCGAAGAGGTCCAGGTCGAACGTCCACCGGGTCTCGCCACCTTCGCTCGACCAGAGGGGCATCCCGGTGAGGTCGACCCCGAGGGCGCGTGGAATCGACTCGATCGACTGGTAGTTGGGAGCCGTGGCGATTGCGTGTGCCCCGGGCTCCAGGAAAAGCTGCATGGCCCAGAAGAGCGCCTCGCCTGCCCCCGCGAAGGTCAGGACGTCTCGGGCACGGGCCTGGTCGTAGGTCGACGCGATCGTCTCGCGCAGCTCGTCGGTTCCCCAGGTGGGGACGTAGCCGAGGTGGAGCTTCGCGAAGCGCGCACGATCGTCTTCGGTGCCGAGTGCGAGCAGCTCGTCGATTCCCATCGATTCGGCGTCCGAGGCCGTGAAGTGGTGCGACGCCGCGAACTCCCACCGGCTGAAGTGCTTCTCCAGCTCGAAGTCGCGCAGGTTCTGGGCGAGGCTCATGCGCGGGATCCTACTCGTGCCGCGCGGTAGCCTGACCCCAGATCCGGCGACGCCCCGAGGGCGAAGCGTTCTGGGAACGGTGACGAACGATCCGACGCGAAGCCGACGGTCGGAAGGAGCTCTCGATGCGAACAGAGAACCCGCGATCCTGCGGTGAGGCCACCTCGGTGGCGTGTGGTCTCCTGGCGGGGCTCGTGCTC
Source organism: Candidatus Multivoraceae bacterium (assembly GCA_965223385.1). Classification (GTDB taxonomy): domain Bacteria; phylum Acidobacteriota; class Thermoanaerobaculia; order Multivoradales; family Multivoraceae; genus JBCCLJ01. The sequence continues at coordinate 1,595,414 of CBDCWR010000006.1, forward strand.
GCAGGCGTTGCTGTTCCGGCCACGGCGCAGGACTGGCCGCAGCTCCTGGGCCCGGAGCGCGACGGCACCATTCCCGGGCCCGCGCTCGAGGCGTGGCCCGACACCGGTCCGCCCGAGCTCTGGAGCCGCGACGTGGGTGCGGGGTTTGCCGGCCCCGCCGTCGCACGGGGCAGGGTTCTGCTCTTCCATCGGCGGGGCAGCGAGGAGGTGCTCGAGGCGTTTGCTGCGGCAACCGGCGAGACCTTGTGGCGTGGCTCCACGACCACCCGGTACCGCGACGACTTCGGCTTCGACGACGGTCCGCGCGTCGTCCCGGTGGTTGCGGGCGAACGGGTCTTCACGGTGGGGGCGAGCGGGGTGCTGACGGCCTGGGCGCTCGGTGACGGTGCGCTGCTCTGGCAGCGCGACACCCGCTCCGAATTCGACGTGCCCAAAGGCTTCTTCGGGGTGGCCACGGGGCCGCTCGTGGTGGGTAACCGACTCTTGATGAACGTCGGTGGGCGCGGCGCGGGGATCGTGGCCTTCGAGGCTGCCACCGGCGAGACACTGTGGCAGGTGGCCGACGACGAGCAGAGTTACGCTTCGCCGCAGCGCATCACCCTCGGCGGGCGCCCCGCGGCCCTGTTCTTCACGCGGGAGGGTCTGGTAGCCATCGACCCGGCGGACGGCGGTGAGCTCCTCCGCTTCGCGCACAAGACGAGGATCCGCAGCTCGGTGAATGCGGCCGCACCGGTGGTCGTCGGGCAGACCGTCTTCCTCTCGGCCGAGTACGGCGCTGGTGCGGTGCTTCTCGAGCTACCGGGGGTGATCGGTGGCGCGCCGCAGACGAAGTGGCAGAGCGAGAACGCCCTCAACAACCACTACGCGACCAGCGTGCACCGCAGCGGCGTGCTGTACGGCTTTCACGGTCGCCAGGAGCGGGGCCCGGATCTGCGAGCCGTCGACCATGCAACCGGCGAGGTCCTGTGGTCGGAGCGTCGCTTCGGCGCCGGCTCGGTTCTGCGGAGCGCCGACCGGCTCCTGCTCCTTCTCGAGAGTGGAGCGCTCGTGCTCGCAGAGGCGTCGCGCGACGCCTACCGCGAGCTCGCGCGGGCACAGATCCTCGAAGGCACCGTGCGCGCCTATCCCGCGATCAGCGGTGATCGCCTGTTCGCGCGCGGCGGGTCGACTCTGCGGGCGTGGAAGCTCCGCCGATGACCGCGTGACGAGCCACCGCCGTGATCGGCGGCCCCGCTGCTACCAGCCGCAGACGCGACCTTCGTTCTGATCGTCGAGCCACTCCTTGAGAGGGGCGAAGTAGTCGATGATCGCCGTGGCGTCCATCTCCCGCGAGCCGGCCAGCGCTTCGAGAGCATCGGGCCACGGCTGACTGCGACCCATGGCCAGCATGTCGCGCAGCTTCTGACCGGCGGCCTCGTTCCCGTAGATGGAGCAGCGGTTGAGCGGGCCCTCGTAACCCGCCGTCTTGCACAGCTCGCGGTGGAACTGGAACTGCAGGATGTGGGCGAGGAAGTAGCGGGTGTAGGGAGTGTTGGCCGGCACGTGGTATTTGGCGCCCGGATCGAAGGCGTCCGCGGGGCGCTCGTTCGGGGCGCCGACGCCCTGGTACTGCTCGCGGAGCTCCCACCAGCCGTCGTTCCAACCCTCGACCGGGTACTCGCCGGAGAACGCGCGCCACCGCCACTGGTCGACCATCAGGCCAAACGGCAGGAACGCCACCTTGTCCAGTGCGAGCCGCAGCAGCAGGCCGAGGTCGGCCGCAGGTGGTGGCTCCTCGTCGATGAGGCCAAGCTCCACGAGATACGCCGGCGTCACCGAAAGCGCGAGCGTGTCGCCGACCGCCTCGTGGAAGCCGTCGTTCGCGCTGTCGCGGAACAGCATGTCCTGGCTGCGGTACGCGAGCTGGTAGTAGTTGTGCCCGAGCTCGTGGTGCACGGTGCTGAAGTCTTCGGCATCCACCTCGACGCACTGCTTCAGGCGCACGTCCTGGTCGAGGTCGATGTGCCAGGCGCTCGCGTGGCACACCACCTGGCGGTCCTCCGGCTTCTCGATCAGCGAGCGCTCCCAGAAGGTGTCGGGCAGCGGGTCGAATCCCAGCGAGGTGAAGAACCGCTCGCCGGTGCGCACCATCTGCTCGGCATCGTAGTCGGCGGCCTCGAGCCGCTCCGTGAGGTCGTAGCCCGCGTCGGAGGTCTCGGGCGCCACGAGGTCGTACACGTTGGACCAGGTCTGGGCCCACATGTTGCCCAGGAGATGCGCCGGGATCGTGCCGGTGGGTGAAACGACGTCGTCGCCGTAGCGCTCGTTGAGCTCGGCGCGCACGTGGCAGTGCAGGGCGTCGTAGAGCGGCTTCACCTGGCTCCAGAGACGGTCCAGCTCCGCGGCGAACGCGTCGGGCTCCATGTCGTAGCCGGAGCGCCACATGGCGCCGACATCGTCGTAGCCGAGCGCCTGCGCGCCCTCGTTGGCCAGCTCGACCATCCGCGCGTAGTCGTCTTTCATGGCCACCGACACCGTGCGCCAGTCGTCCCAGGCGTCGAGCTTCGAGGCGGCGTCGCCGTCTCCCTCGATGACCTGCTCGAGCTCTTCGAGGTCTCGGCAGGAGCCGTCGTCGTCGCAGGCTTCACCCGACCCGTAGGCCGATTCCAGTCCGGCCGTGATCTCGCTCAGCTCCCGCCCCTTGTCGGCGTCGGACGGCGCCGGAATGGTGATGGACCCCCGCAGGATCTGCAGCTTGCGTGCCTCGTCGGCCGAGGCTTCGGCGGCGTCGTAGGTGGCGGCCGCGTTGGCCATCTCGACCGCGAGGGCGACCTGCTTCTCGTTCGCCTTGGCTGCCGCTGCCGTGGTCTCGGGGGTGATGTTCGTCGCCTGCTCCCACTGGGCGATCGCCTGCTCGTCGTGGGCGGCCTTCAGGCGCGCCTCGGCGTCGCGCAGGAAGTCGGCGAGCGAAGCGTCGGGGCTGTCGGCTGACGGGGCGCAGGCCACGGCGCACGCGACGAAAAGGGGGAGGAGAGCGCGCAGCGGCGGCTGCGACTTCGTGGAGAAATCCGGCATGTTCAGTTGCCTCCGGTTGCCCGAGCGGATGTTCGAGGTGCACTCGGGCCGAGACTGGATGGCGGCGCAGGGCGCGGCCGCGGGGGTGAAAGCGCGATTCTGGCATGCCTATGGGTGTCCGAGGGCCGTTCCGTGGACCCGGGCCTCGAGAGCCCCTGGAAGACCCTGACCGGAGAAGATCCACGGTGGTCGTGGGAGGCGGGGTCGAGCGACCCGGCGCTCGACACTTCGGTATGCTCCAGGCAAAACCAACCACATCGAGTGGACCTCGCCCTGCGAGGCCCGGCACCGAGAGGAGAGCTCGCATGAGAGTCGCGCGCCCGACGCCCTTCCTGAATCCCTGCATCGTGCTCCTACTCGCTGGTCTCGTGCTTGGTGCCCTTCCCGCCGTGGCGTCGAGCGCGACGCTGGCCGACGTTCCCGAGAAGCCGACCTTCTACGAGGACGTGCAGCCCATCCTGCAGCGCAGCTGCGTCTCCTGCCATCGGCCCGGCGGCGCCGGGCTCATGGGAATGGTGGCTCCGATGGCCTTCATGGACTATCAGGGCTCTCGCCCCTGGGCGCGCTCCATGGCGCGCAGGGTGGAGGCGCGCGAGATGCCGCCGTGGCACGCCGACTCAGCGCATGACGGCGAGTTCCTCAACCAGCGCACGCTGACCGACGCCGAGATCGAGACGGTCGTCCGCTGGGCCAAGACCGGGGCTCTCCCGGGTGACCCGTCTTCTGCGCAGCCCAATCCCGAGTTCACGAGCGGTGAGTGGACGATCGGCAAGCCCGATCTCGTGGTGCCTTTCGAGGAGCCGATCCTCATCGGCGACGACGTCGAAGACGTGTACAAGGACGTCGCGGTGCGGATCCCCAAGGAGCTGATGCCCGAGGACCGCTACATCAAGGCCATGGAGTTCCGGCCCGGCAGCGACGTCGTCCACCACATCGTCATCTTCACGGACGACCAGCGCGACTCCATCGGGTTTCCCGTGGGCATGCTCGGAGGTATGGGCCCGGGGACCGACGCCACCGTGCTTCCCGAGGGTTACGGGCGACTGCTGCGAGCCGGCTCGAGCATCCGGTTCAACATGCACTACCACAAGGAACCGGGCCCCGGCACGGCCACCTACGACCAGTCCGAGATCGCCTTCATCTTCCACGACGAGCCGGTCGAGCACGAGGTCAACTGGGGCGCCGTCGGCACGATGAACTTCTCCATTCCGCCGAACACCGAGAGCCACGAGGTCGTCGCGGAGCAGGCTCTCGAGCGCGACATTCTCCTGTTTGCTCTCTTCCCGCACACCCACCTGCGCGGGAAGGCGTCGAAGATCACGGTGACCTACCCCGACGGTCGCGAGGAGCTGCTGCTCGACGTGCCGGCGTACGACTTCAACTGGCAGACGAACTACATCTTCAAGGAGCCGAAACGGCTGCCCGCGGGGAGCAAGATGCGCGTGCAGATGTGGTACGACAACTCGTCCGCGCGCGCGGCCTACACGGGCATCGACCCAACCCGCACCGTGCGCTGGGGGCAGCCGACCACCGACGAGATGATGTACGGCTTCTTCGACTACGCGTACGCCGACTGATCAGGCGATCCGCTGCTCGATGCGGGCCGCCTCCACACCCTGACCGCTCCGGTCGAGGGCGCCCACCACAGCCAGGCGCAGGACGATCTTGTCGTCTTGCGTGAGGGAGCGGAACTCGACGCCCATGCCGCAAGGCTCGGACTCGTTCTTGGACGAGAAGCGGATCCACACGACGTGACCGAAGCCCCGCACGCGGCCGGTGTCGAGCTTCAGATCGAACTTGATGATCGTGCCGACCGGTGGCGGGTCGAGCATGACCACCCACATGCCGGACTCGGAGACGTTGGCGATGCGGCTCTCCTGCTCGGTCGGATCGGTGGGGAGCGTGATGTACACGGGGTGCGAGAGATCCGCACGGACGTGGCGTCTGCTTTCGAGCATCGATGGAGTCCTTCTCTGGAGAGCGTGGGGGCAGGTCGGCGCGTTGGAGTTTTGGCGTTGGTTTCGCGATCCACGAGGTGCAGGAGCGATCCGACGTTCTGTAGGAAAGCAAGAAAGGCGCCATGGCGCATGGCGGTCCACTTTTTTCCCCCGAGCTGAAGTGAAGGGCTGAAGCCCCGTCAGCGGGGCCCGGGCAGGAGAGGAGGACCCACGTCACCTGTGCCGCTTCTTGTGCCTCGGTGCCAACGTGTCGGCGGGGCAGGTGACAGGTTGCGGCAGCTGGCGGCATCTTGCGCGGTTCCAGAGGTGGCCGGCGTCGACGACGGGCTCCACTCCGTTCCTCTGGCGCTCGCAGCTGAGCTGTGCCGGTGTTCGGGGACCTTCCCCGTGCGCCATGTCGTCGCGGAAGCCGTGAGACGTTTTGGGTGCGGAATCCGATGATGGAGATGAGGCACCCCGACCGTCAGCTGGTGAGCCCGGACCGCGGGCCAGCAGAGTGAGGCAGGAACCCGGTCGGATCAGCTCAGCCACTCGACGGAGGACGTCTCCCGATGCGCGATCCCAGACTCCGCCACTTTCCGACTCTCCTACACATCCACCTCCTGGCCTTTGCTTCGCTCGTGGCCGCGCAGCCGGCCGAGGTAGACGGGGCTCCGATGCAGGACGCCCAGCCGCAGGTCAGCGGCAGTGTGCTCACGTGGCGCGCGTCGGACGCGCGCCAGCTGATCGTGATCGACAGCCCGACCGGGGATCAACTGCGCGAGATCTTCGAGCCCTGGCAGTCTCCGACGCTCGATCTGGGTGAGCTGCCTTCGCTTCCCGACGGTCAGTACCAGTACAACGTGCGGCTGCTTCCGACGGAGGAAGGAGTCAAGCGCTCGCTCGCCTACGGCGGCACTCTGAAGGTGTCGGGAGGCACTCTGACAGGGGGCAGGGTCGAGCCCGTCGGCAGAGCCGCTTCGCGAGAGGCTGCGGACCAGCCGCTCCAGCACGTGGCTCAGCCTTTGACCGAGAGCGGTGCCCGGCCGAGCCTGATCTTGGACGACACCACTACCAACGGCACCGGAACCGACGACGACTGGTGGATCTATGCGGACGTCAACGGCGGCGAGGACTTCACCATCTGGTGGGACTCGGACCACGGCTCCGGCACCATCCTGCCCTTCCACGAGGTGTTCACCATCGAGCGCAACATCAACCCGCACGCGCTCTACTTGGACGGCAGAGGGGCGACCAACACCGCCGAGATCGGCGTCAACACCAACACGCCGAGCTCCACACTACATCTGGCCGAGGCCAACGTGGCGGACATCAGGTTCGAGGACATCGGCGCAACCCCGTACGAGTGGGACCTGGAGGGCAGCAGTAGCGCCTTTGTTCTCCGCGATGTCACGGGAGTGTCGACGCCGTTCGTTGTGGAAGCCGGCGCGAGCAACTACCGGCTCCATGTGGACACGACCGGCAACGTCGGGCTCGGAACCTCGAGTCCGCAGGGCAACCTGCACATCTCCGGCGGTGCCTCGAGCGACCTGTTCTCGGGGATCGGGCCGGATCTGCATGTCGGCCCGGCCTTCAACTTCGGCTACTCAGGAAGCTCGTTCGGCGTGGGCTCGGGCTTCTTCAATGCTCGCCCCGCAGCTGGGGCCGTCGCGCCCAACCCGGCGCTGTACTTCATGACCAGCAACGTCGATCGCTTGATGATCGACCGGGACGGCGACATCGCGGTCGACATGGACGACACCTTCGGCAACACCTTCGACCCGCAGCACCCGATCCATGCGCAGCAGTCCGGCGCGCGCCTGACGAGCGGCGGCGTCTGGACCAACGCGTCGAGTCGGGCGCTCAAGGAGAACATCGTGCCGCTCACGGTCGACGCGGCCCTGGCGGCCCTGCATGCCCTCGAGCCGGTCGAGTACAACTACAAGGTGGAGCCCGACGACCCGCAGGTGGGCTTCATCGCGGAGGACGTCCCGGACCTGGTGGCCACGCCCGACCGCAGGGCACTCGCGCCCACCGACATCGTCGGCGTGCTCACGAAGGTGGTGCAGGAGCAGCAGCGGGCCCTCGTGGCGCTGCAGCAAGAAGTGGCGCGGCTCCAAGCCAAGGTCGCTGAGCCCTGACCTCGTTCGGCTCTTGCGTTTTTCGACCAGGGTATCGGGCACTGCTTTGGCGGAGCCGAGTCCCGCCGTACACTCGGCGACTCGGACCCCTCGCCGCCATGACCATCGACTCCCCGCAAGAGCTCAACCGCATGCGCCGGATCGGCGTGATCGTGGCGAACACCATCCAGGAGATGGGGGCGAAAATCCGCCCGGGAATCAGTACGCTCGAGCTCGACCGTATCGGCGAGCGCTACCTGAGCACGCACGGTGCGCTGTCGGCACCGCGCACCGTGTACGACTTTCCCGGTGCCACCTGCATCAGCGTCAACTGCGAGGTGGCGCACGGCATCCCGAGCGGCCGCGTGCTGCGCGATGGCGACGTGGTCAACATCGACGTCTCGGCGTCGCTCGACGGGTACTACTCGGACAGTGGCGTGTCGTTCCCGGTGGGGAAGGCGTCCGACGAGGTGCTCGCCCTGTGCGAAGCGGGCCGTGCGGCCTGCCGCGCCGGCGTGAACGCCGTGAAGACCAAACAACGCTTCTCCCGCGTCGGACGCGCGATGGAGCGCGAGGCGAACAAGCGTGGCTACAAGGTGATCCGCGATCTCACCGGCCACGGCGTCGGCCGGTCGTTGCACGAAGAGCCGAAGAACGTCCGGAGCTACTACGACCCTCTCGATACCCGGCGCATCGGCGAAGGCATGGTCTTCACACTGGAGCCGATGTTGTCGCGCACGGCGGAGGCCTCGCGCCAGCTTGCCGACGGTTGGACGCTGGAGACGGTGGACCGCAGCCGTGTCGTGCAGTTCGAGCACACGATGGTCGCCACCCGCCGAGGCGCCCTCGTGCTCACCAAGCCGGGCCCCATTCCGGATCTGGAGTAGCTCCACGTCCGACGCGGGCGAGTCGGAAGATGGTCTCTACTCGAACGCGTCGAGCGTCGCCTGGAGCGTGTCGTTGCGCTCCTGGCCGAGCCTGCTCCGGACCACCATCTCTTCACCGATCTCGAGATGCTGCTGGCTCCCGGCGTCGTACGCGGGCCATGAGGGGAGGCCCTCGACGTTCGGATCGCCGGTGGTCGCGAACTGAACCCAGTAGCGGATCATCGCGTCGGCGATTCCGGCATCCACCTTCTCGTACCCCTCCTCTGGCAGCGTGTTGAAGACGTAGCCCAGCTCGGCGGCGTGATGTGCTCCCCACGCAGGGTTGGCCGGGCTCGGGCGGACGAAGTGGTACTGGTAGACCGGTGAACCGGCCTGGCTCGCTCCGTTCAGCATGTTGCGCGAGCCCCGGAGGAACCAGGCGTCGGTGATGTACTGATCCACCTGGGTCTTCAGCTCGTCGTCACTCGAAGAGGGGTAGAGGGCCGCGATCTTCGGCGCCTCCGCCTTGAAGCTGGCTGCGATCAAGCCCTCGAACGCCTGACGCGTGCCCAGGGGCATGCTCGCCATGAACATGGTGCCCTCGTTGCGGTTCGTGCCGACGATCATGGGGACCCGGTTGTAGCTGCCGCTGCGAAAGCGTGCCTCGCTCGACTCCGGCATGAAGCTGTTGCCCGTGGTCATCGCCACCTGGTAGCCCTGTGCAGAGCTCTGCACCAGCTGGCTGGCCGGAATCTGACGCATCTCGTCGAGGGTCGCGCCCTCCTTGCCTGCGGCCTTCGCGATGAAGGCGACGCCCTGGCTCTCGTTGCTCGTCACCAGCTCCGTGCTTTTGGTGGCGTGTGCGATGTTGGTCTCCGTGAGCCAGGGGCTCTGGGCGATCGCCTTGTGAAAGAGCCCCTCCGCCTGCGGTGAGGCCACCAGTGCGTGCACGCTGGTGCCGCCGGCCGACTCACCGAAGATGGTGACGTTGCCGGGATCGCCGCCGAAAGCCTCGATGTTGGCCTGCACCCACTCGAGGGCCGCGAGCTGATCGAGGAAGCCGTAGTTCCCCGACGTGCCGCTCTCCTGCGTCAGGGCCGGGTGGGCGAGGTAGCCGAGCGGTCCGAGGCGGTAGTTGACCGACACGAGCACAACGCCGCGCTTCGCCATCTCGGAGCCTTCGTACTGGGCCTGATTGCTCCAGCCCAGAGTGAGGCCGCCGCCGTGGATCCACACCATGACCGGGCGCTTGGCGCCAGGCTCGGCGTTGGTCCAGACGTTGAGGAAGAGGCAGTCTTCGGAGCTGTCGGGCAACGGCTCTCCGGTCATCATGGCGAGGAGCGGGAGCTGGGGACAGATGTTCCCGAACCGGGTCGCGTCGAGCTCGCCAGCCCACTTCGCCGCAGGCTGCGGAGCCTTCCAGCGAAGGTCCCCGACCGGGGCCGCCGCGAAGGGAATGCCGCGATAGGCCCGCAGCCCCGACGCCTCGTCGAGGAGCTCCCCTTTGATCTTGCCGGCCGTGGCGTCGACGACGACAGCGGTCGCGTTGTCCGCCGTGCTCGAGGCTCCGAGTGGCAGGCCAAGGAGGAAAAGGACGGTCAGAGCGGCCGAGAGTCGTTGCGTTCGCATCGGAGTCTCCTTGCGCGGCGGCAGATTCGCGGGAGTGGGCGGAACGGTCAGTCTAGCAACGGCCCCCGGCCCTCTGAGAGCGCGACACCGTCGGGCCCGGTGCGGCGCGCGCGAAGCTTCGCGGCGCGCACCGGGCTCGGCAGCGCGTGCGCTCGCTGTCAGCGAGAGACCCCGGGGAGGGGTGGCGCCACTGGGCCGCTCGGCGCGAGCAGCGACAGCTCGTGGAGCCGCGCGGGATCTCCGAGGTCGGTCGCGATGCGCCGTGCCCGCTCGTAGAGCGACGCCGAGCGCGACCCCAGGCGGAGCGGCACCTGGATCGTCTCCCAGGCCTCCTCGAGGCGACCGTTGGCCCACTCTGCGGTGGCGAGAGCCTCGAGTGTCAGCACGTCCCGGCGCTTTGCAGCCTCGCGGCGCGCCAGGCGGAGCGCCTCTTCCGGGGATCCGGCGCGCTCGGCCAGGTGGAGCACCAGGTCGAGGTTTGCGTTGTCGGGAGCGTCCGACTCGGCGCGCGCCTCCTCCTCGAAGGTGCGGTAGAGACGCTGGGCCTCATCTTGGTCGCCGCGGGCATGCAGCGCGTCGGCCAGCGGCAGCAGGTTCTCCGGGTGCGGCGAGGTGCGGTGGAAGGTGCGTGCCACCTCGACCGCGCGGTCGACCTCTCCCCGGGCGCGCAGCAGCTCGACCCGTTCGCGAAGAGCGTAGTGGTAGGCGGGGAAGAGAGCGTCTGCGCGGTCGAGCAGGGCCTCCGCAGCGTCGAGCTGGCCCAGCTGGCGCTCCAGCGCGGCCAGGTGCACGAGCACCCACGCGCGGTCTTCGCGCTCGTGCCCCGGCAGCCGCTGGAAGGCCTGCGCCATCCAGTCGCGCGCTCCGTCGAGGTCGCCGTAGATCTCCCGCAGGTAGGCGCCCCGCGTGAGGCCTGCGACGTTGCCCGGGCGCAGATCGAGCATCCACTGCACGGCCCCTTCCGCTTCTTCGTAGCGACCGAGCTCGACGAGCGCGTCGGCGAGCAGCGCATACGTGGTGAGGTCGTCGGGCACCCGGCGGTTGAGGTCCTGAGCCAGGGGCAGCGCCTCGGCGAAGCGATGGAGGCCAAGCAGCGCCCACACCCGGGCGCGCTGCAGGCCGAGATCGTCCGGATGGATCTCGAGGCCTTTGGCGGCGACCTCGAGCGCGCGCTCGTAGTGCTCGGGCTCGGCGGTCTCGCGCCCGCGTTTGGAGTGCGCCATGGCGAGGGCCTCGAGGGGTCGAGGGCTGTCGGGGCTCTTCTGTGCTGCTGCTGCGGCGCGCGACTGCGCGCGCTGGGCAGGCGTGGCTGCATGGGTGGACGTCGCGGGCTCGGCTGCGACGAGCGAGGTGAGGGTGAGAACGAGAGACGGAAAGAGCATGAGGGTTTTCTCCTGATGAGCTCGTGTGCGGATGTTCTGGGTGTGGATGTGGTCTGCGTGCGGATGGACTGGCTGGTCGAAAGAGTTGACTGCGGGCACGCCGCCGCGTGCGACGTGCCCGCAGACAGCGCAGGGCTAGAAGACCGGGCCGCCGCCTTCTTCACCCGGGTCGATGTGTCGGCGGTCACGGCCGTCGGGAGACGAGCCGAGATACGGGAACTCGGTCCGATAGGCAGCGTCGTTCACGTTCACGCCATCTCCGAGTCGGTCGTTCACGCCCGGTGCGAAGCCGGGGAACGACGGGTCGAGGACCCCGCCCACGGCGACCCGCAGCACGATGTCGACCACGTCGTCTGCGAGACGGCGACCGTTCGGAAACCCGGCCGGATCACCTCCGAGCAGGCCGAGTCGGCTCGCCTCTTCGGGCGGAGTGGGGGCCACGCCGGTGTTGAGACGCAGCATGTCGGCCACCGGACCCGCCGGCGTTCCCGGCGCTGCAATTGGCGGCGCGTAGGTCACGAGCGGCAGGAGGTCGGTGCGCGGCGCGGCCGGCACGGCCAGCGCACCACCGTACAGTGCCTCTACGATCTTGACGATCGGCGGATCCAGGAAGAAGTCGGCGAACTGGGCGTCGCGCCGGGGCTGCTCCATGCTGAAGCGATCTTTGGAGCCGATACCGATGACGAGCTCGTTGATGAGCGGATTGCCCATGCGCTGCACCTGGCGGAAGAAGCGCTGGCTGTCGACGATCTGCCGCTTGCGGTTCACGCGCTGCCGCGGCCGTGAGGTGGTGGCCCAGACGCCGATCGTGGCGTCGGGTGAGGTGGCGCCCTCGATCCGGCCGGTGCGTGTGACCAGCTCGATCGGCACCTCGATCGCGATGGCGTTCACGGCGTAGCCGGACACGGTGTCGCTCGCGAAGTTCTCGGCGGCGGCGTCTTCCGCGTCGGTGAGTACGCCGGGCACGCCGCTCGAGAGGGTCCTGAAGTTGGCGGTGTCGAACGCGGCGCCGAGGTCGATCCAGAAGGGGTCGTCCACCGTGCCGGCGAACACGCGAATGTCCTCGTCGAGGTCGAACACGGCCTGGTCGAAGAGCGCCTCGTAGTCCATGGTGCGTGGCCCGGCGTTGACCGGCAGCGCAAACAGGGTCTCGGCGTCGAGCGCCTCCAGCTCGCGGCCGCGGTCGGTCCGCCCGACAGCGTTGCCGCGCACCATGCGCACCGAGTACGACTGCCGCAGGTTGAGGCCGGGGTTGTCGAAGGAGCGGATCTGCGGCGGCACGACGAGTGCGCCGGTGGTCGGGTCGAACGCGCCTTCGTCGCCGATGCCGGCGACCGCGGTGTAGACGCCGGGAAGCTGAAACTCCGTCTCGAAGCGGAACTGGAAGGCGATGTCCTGGATCGCGTCGTGGTCGTTGTCGATCTTGATCTCGTAGAGGATGTCGGGATCGAACGGGAAGATGGTCGGACCGTTCGCTGGCTCGAGCAGCGGGTCCACGTTGAGGATGAAGGTGACCCGACGCGGGTCGCCGAGAGAGTCCGGGTCGTAGCTCACGAACGCGTACACGTCCGTGATGTCGGCCTTTTCGTCGAGCGCCGTGATGGGGGCCTCGCGGTGGTTGGATGCGGCCACCATCGTGGTGCCCGCCGCCGTGGCCAGTGCGAGCGCTGCCAGGCTCCGGCGTACGTTGATCTTCTGCAAGGTCATCTCCTTGAAGTCGAGCCTCCGGGTGTCGGGCTCCCGGAGGCCAGGTGAGTGACGCGAGCTGCAGAGTGGCCCTTTGCCCCCTGGCCGCTCTCGTCGACTGTGAGTTCGGTGCGCGGCACCTGGAGGACCATGCCCAGGTGCTCCTCTGTGCTCGGCGGGCCGCAGACCCCCAAAACCCAGGCGTTTCGTGCGTCCAGGAGGTGCGGGGGACCTGCAGGGGAGGTCGGAGGACGCGGCCCGGGAGGTCGGATCTCGCTAAGATGTCGCTCTGACATGAGCCAGGAACCCGCCCGCCCGACCCCCGTCCGGTTCGGCACCTTCGAGGCCCGACCGGAGACCGGAGAGCTGCTCCGCGACGGCGCGTCGGTGGCCGTCCAGGAGCTGCCGTTCCAGGTGTTGTGTGCCCTCCTCGAGCGGCCCGGCGCGGTGGTGTCGCGCGAACAGCTCAAGCAGCGCCTCTGGGCCGATCAGGAGTACGGGGATCTCGACCACGGCCTCAACAAGGCGGTGAACAAGCTGCGGGAGGCACTCGGCGACTCGGCGAGCGAGCCGCAGTTCATCGAAACGCTGCCGCGCCGCGGCTACCGCTTCATCGGTGCGGTCGAGAGTGTGGGGACATCTCCGCGCCCGGCCTCGGAAGCTGCCGCCGTGCCGCGCGGAGGGGGCGGCCTTCGGGGCGCGCTGCTGGCCGTGCTGACCCTCGCCGCGGTGATCGTGGGGGCGCTCGCCCTGCGTCCCGACCGTGAGACGGTCCCGGCCGAGGCCGTGTCCGAGGCGGAGCGGAGGATGCTCCTGGTGCTTCCACTCGACGCGTTCGGTGACGAATCGGACCCCGGCAGCGGGTGGTTTGCGCAGGGGCTCACCGAAGAGCTGACGACCCGCCTGAGCCGCGTTCAGCCGGAGCGTCTGGGCGTCATCGCCCGCACGACGGCGACCCAGGCCAAGGAGGGCGGCTGGAGCCTGGAAGAGATGCGAGAGCGTCTGGGGGTCGACTTCGTGCTCGAGGGCAGCGTCCGGCGATTCAAGGGTGAGGTGCTCATCACCGTGCAGCTCATCGAGACCGAGGCCATGTCGCACCTGTGGTCGCAGGAGTACCCCGGCACGTTGCTCGACGTGTTCTCGTTCCAGGCCGACGTCGGCGGCCGCGTCGCCGACTCCCTGCGCCTCGAGCTGCTCCCGGGCGAGGGTCGGGGTGCGCCCGCGCCGACGGCCAGCGCCGAGGCCTACAGTGCGTACCTCGAAGGGCGCTTCTACTGGAACCAGCGCACCGAGGCCGGACTCCGGCGGAGTCGCGACCTCTTCGAGAAGGCAACCACGCTCGACCCCGACTATGCGCTGGCCTGGGCAGGTCTCGCCGACGCGTACAACATGCTCTCCGACTACGGTGCCGTGGCGCCGATCGAGGCGCTACCGGAAGCGATCGAAGCGTCGCGCCGAGCCCTGTCGATCGAGCCCGAGCTCGTGGAGGCGCAGACTGCGCTCACCTGGGCCCAGTGGACCTGGTACGGCAACTTCGAGGAGGCCGAGCCCGGCTTCCTCCGGGCACTCGACCTCGACCCCAACTACGCGCCGGTCCATCAGCTCTTCGCGCACGCTCTGCGGAGTCAGATGCGTGGTGTCGACGCCATGCGCGCGGCCCGCGTGGCGCGTGACCTGGATCCCTACTCGCTCATTCTGAACGCCATCGTGGCGTGGCATCACTACCTCGATCGCGAGCCCGAGCTGGCGCTCGAGCAGGCGCGCAGCACCATCGACCTCGATCCCGAGTTTGCACGCGTGCACTCGTACCTCGGCTGGGCCCTCCTGATGCAGGGGCAGATCGACGAGGCGGTGGAGGAGATCGAGCTGGCGCGCGAGCTCTTCGGGCGCGAGAACCTCTCCCGCAAAGCGGAGGTGGCCCACGCTTACGCGGTGGCGGGGCGCCGCGACGAAGCGACGCGTTTGCTCGCCGAGCTCGAGGAGGCCGCCGACCGGCGCTGGGTGGAGCCGGTGCTCATTGCCAAGGTGCACCTCGGGCTCGGAGACCACGAGCAGGCACTGCGATGGATGGAAAGCAGCTTCGAGCACCGCTCACCCCATCGGCTCCTGATCGCGGCCGACCCTCAGCTCGATGCGCTGCGGAGCGAGCCGCGGTTCCAGGCTTTGGTGGAGCAGGTCGTTCCGCGAGGGCCTTGAGCCGCCGGCCGGGTCGTCGGGGGCGTTGGCGGAATCAGGCGAGCAGGCCCTTCAGGTACGGCGTGAGAAATCGCCCGTCCGGGTCGATGTTGCGTCGTACCTTCTGGAAGCGATCCCACTCGGGGTAAAGCGCCTGCAGCTCCTCGCGCTCCAGCCAGTGCATCTTGCCCCAGTGGGGGCGCCCGCCGTGGTTGCGGAAGATCGCCTCCGCGTCGCGGAAGAAAGGCTCGTGCTCGAGCCTGGCGCCCTGGTGGAGCGACAGCGTGATGACGCGACGGCCCTCGGCCATGCTGAGGAACGCCTTCTCGGGCGCCACCATGCGGTACTCGAGCGGCCAGGTGATGTCCTTGTGCTTGCCCTTCATGAGGTCGCGGATCTCGCGCCAGCAGTCTTTGCCCTTCTCCGCAGGCACGGCGTACTCGATCTCGTTGAACCGCGTGTTCCGGAGGTTCGTGAAGATCTTGCCGCTCGGGCCGACGCGCTCGCCCACGAGCTTCGTCTCGTCGGCGAACTCCTCGCGGTCTTCCGGATCGTCGGTCGGGTCGAGGGTCTTGAACAGGCACGCGTCGCGGTCGCTCACCCAGAAGAACTCGAAGTGGCGGTGCTCGTTCCACATGCGGTCGGTTGCGGCAATGGCCTCGTCGAACGGCACGATGGCCGTCTTCTCGTGGAGCCGGAAGGCGGGGACCAGACGCAGCGTCACCTCGGTCAGGACACCGGTTGCGCCCAGCGACGCCTGCACGGCGAGCATGGTCTCCTCGTCGGTGTCGAGGCGGACGTCGCGCACGTCGCCGCCGCCGTCGACGAGCTTTGCGCCCACCGCGAGGGTGGAGAGGCTCGGCACGTCGCGCCCGGTGCCGTGCGTCGCCGTGGCGAGTGCACCTGCGACCGACTGGCGGTCGATGTCGGGCAGGGTCTCCAGGGCGAAGCCGGCCTCGCGCAGCGGCTCTTCGAGCTCGTAGAGCTTCGTCCCCGCGAGCACCGTGGCCTCCCGCTTCTCGGCGTCGACGTTCAGCACGCCGCGCATCCTGGTGAGGAGCATCGTCGTGCCGTCGGTGGCGCACAGCGGCGTGAACGAGTGCCCGGTGCCCGCGACGCGCACGTGCTCGCCGGCGCGGAGCGCGGCCCGCACGGCCTCGGCCGCCTCCTCCGTGGACGTGGGGCGCGCGACGGTTCGGGGCTGCCACTTGACGGCGCCCGACCAGTTGGACCAGTCCTCGCGCTCTTCGGAGGCGGTGCCCTGCGGGGCGCGCGCCAGGCCTGCGCGGGCGAAGCTCGCCAGAGAGCCTGCGGCGAAGGTGGAGAGGAGGTCTCGCCTCGTGAGGTGGTGGGTCATGGTGGCTCCGAGTCCGTGGACCAAGTGCTGCGGTTGAAGCGGGCGTTGGGGAGCGCGTCGGTCGCGCGGCTACTGGGAACGCCCGCGGGCGGTGATCGGCCACACCTCGGTGACCTGGCCGTTCCTCACCGGGTGAATGACGTCGTACAGGTTCACGGTGGGGTCGCAGTGGGAGACGAGGAGGCGGGCCTTGTCGCCGCGCGCGAGCGGGCGCGCGCCGCCGGTGAACTGCACGATGCCGTGCTCGTCGCCGCCGTAGTGGTACACGGCCCCCTCGAGGCTCGCGAACTCGGGCTTGTGCTTGGGGTCGTTCGCAAAAGCCTTGTAGCCCGCGTCCATCGTGATGAGCTCGGGCACGGGCTGCGAGATGGCGGTGGAGAGGACAAAAAGGGCCGGCTCGAAGGCGTCGAACACCTCCCCCTCGCGATCGCCGATGGCCCGGTACTGCACGTCCATGAAGCAGTAGGAGCCGACCTGCAGGTCGGTCATGCCGGGTGCGTCGCTGTCGATGTCCCAGGTGCCGGTGCCGCCGCCGGTGAAGATCTCGAGCGGGGTCCCTGCGTCTTCGATCAGCTTCCTGGTCTCGAAACAGCGGGCGAGCGTGTCGTGCGAGCGCTGGGCCCGCGTCTCGAAACCGGTCACGTGCATGACGTGGCCGGCGTACGCCTGCAGGCCGCGGAGGCGCAGGTGCATCGCCTTCTCGATCCGGCGGGCCAGATCGAGGGCCGGCTCGCCCAGCGGGATACCGGTGCGCCGGGTCCCCGTGTCGAGGCCTATGACGACGTCGAGCGTGATCCCGGCATCGCCCGCAGCGCGGTCGAAGTCGCCCACGCTGTCGGGGTGGTCGACGAGCATGATCAGCTCCTCGATCCGCTGCGCGACCGCAATCACCCGTGCGACCTTGTCGGCCGTGGCCACGGGTGACGTGATGAGGATTTTCGGCAGGCCGCCATCGGCCATGGCCTCGGCCTCGCTCACCTTGGCGCAGCAGATGCCGACCGCGCCCAGGGCCATCTGGCGCTTTGCGATCTCGGGGCACTTGTGCGTCTTGGCGTGCGGTCGGAGCCCGATCTTGGCCTTCTTCGCGTGGTCGGCCATGGCCCGCAGGTTGCGCTCGAAGACGTCCAGATCCAGTACGAGGGCCGGCGTCGGCAGATCGGCTTCGCGGAGGGGCGCGTCGAGGGCGCGGGTCGTGGCGGCACCCGCGGTGCGGGCGAGGCCCGCCGGTGCGAGGGCGGCGAGAGCCGAGCCCGCCAGCAGAGACCGTCGGCTGAGATCGAGCTTCGATGAGGTCATGGGAAGCTCCTCGAAGGTCCCGTGAGATCTCGTGAGCCAGCCATGCGGGCGGCAGCGCTCGCCGTCGCCATACCGAGCCCGATGCCGGAGAGTGCGAGGAAGCCCACCATGCCGGGTGCCGTGGACAGGCCTCCGAGAAGGAGGTCGCCGACGAGTCCGGCAAGCGGCAACCCGAGGCCCAGACCCAGCCCGCAGCGCGTGATCCACGTGCGCCGGAGGTCTCCGGCTCTCGCTGCCAGCCACTGCGTCAAGCCCATCGCCGACCCGGTGGCGACTCCGATCAGGGCGAGGCTGAGCGCCAGCCCCAGCGGACCGATCGACACGAGGCGGATCTGCTCGCCGGTGACGGCTCGGCCGAGCACCTCGACGGCGACGATCCCGACTGTCATGCCGGCGCTGATCCCCAGGGTCGTGGCGATGACCCAGCGCAGCGCACCCTGCGCGCCGCCCCATCGTCCCGTGAGCCACTGACCGCCGCCGAAGACCGCCCCGGCCAGTGCCAGCATCGCCGGGGTGACGAGCATCATCCCCACCAGGAGTTGGAGGGGCCCTGCCAGCGCCACGGCCAGGGCCAGGCCGGCTCCCAGTGCGGCGCCACATGCGAGCACCCAGCGGAGGCGGAATCGTGCGTCTCCTGCATCCATGCGCACACGGCTTCGGCGGTCTCGAACGCTCATCGTCGCTCCTGTCTCTTCGGGTCTGGTGTGTCCCCAGCATACTCCCCGCCGCGATACGAAGCCCTCGCGTGGTCCGGTATGCTGCCGGGTGATGAAACCCACCCAGCTCGTGTTCGTGATCCTGCTCTTTCTCTCGGCCGGAATCACCGGCGTCCTCGGCGCAGGCACGCTTCTCGACCCACCGGCGGTCATGACCTCCTTCGGGGTCGACGGTGCGCTGCCCTCGGGCGGTGTTCTGCTCGTGGCCGTGCTCGGATCTGCGCTGCTGTCGCTCTCCTGTTTCGTCTTTCTGGCGGCATGGTGGTCGCGCAAGGGTCTGCGCCAGGGCCGGACCCTCGGGATGGTGGCGGGTTTCACGCTGCTCCTCGTCGCCGCCTGTGCGTACGGCATCGCAGGCTCGGTTCAGGTTCTGGTCCTCGACGGCGTCCGTGGTCTGCTGTTGCTGGGCCTCGGCTGGCTGTGGCAGCCCGAGGCCGAGTGAGAATGTCGGCGCACCGACGAAGAGCGCTGACGGCGGCGACCGTCGTCCTCTGCGCGCAGGTCACCGTGGCCGTTGCCCAGCATGGAGCCGCCGGCGACGACTGGCTCTACCCGGGGGGCGATGCCGGCTTCACGCGCTACTCGCCGCTCGCCGACATCGACAAAGGCAACGTCGAGCGCCTCACGGTGGCGTGGGCGGCGCCGACGCCCGACGCCGATGTGATCGTGGCCAATCCGCGCATGCGCGCCACCAACTTCGAGAACACACCACTCGCCGTGGGGGGCACGCTCTACGCCACCACGCCGCTCGCGTGGGCCTACGCGATCGACGGCGCCAGCGGCGAGTTGCTCTGGTCGCACGACGCCGGCGGCTACGACACGAGCCGGCGCGGATCCGGCCTCACGTTCGTCAACCGCGGCATGGCCACGCGGGGCAGCGGCGCCGACCGTCGGCTCTACTCGTCCACGCGCGACGGACGGCTTTTTGCCCTCGTGGCGGCAACCGGCGAGCCCGACTACGCGTTCGGCGACAACGGCGAGGTGGATATCAAGGTCGGTCTACCGCGGATCACGTCGTCGCGGCAGGTTGGTCTGAGCTCCGCCCCCGCCGTGTGCGGAGACGTCGTCATCGCCGGCAGCCGCATCTCCGACGGCGCCACCAAGAAGACGGCGCCGCCGGGCTGGATCCGGGCCTTCGACGCACGCACCGGAGCCGAGCGCTGGACGTTCCACCTCGTGCCCGAGAAGGGGGAGTTCGGCGAGGACACCTGGGAGGACGGTTCCAACGCCTACACCGGTGCGAGCAACGCCTGGGGCATGCTCAGCGTCGATCAGGAGCTGGAAATGCTCTTCGTGCCGACCAGCACCCCCACGAACGACTTCTTCGGCGGTGCGCGCGTCGGCGACAACCTGTTCGCAGAGAGCATCGTGGCGATCGACTGCAAGACGGGGGAGCGCGCGTGGCACTTCCAGGTGATCCACCACGGCCTCTGGGACTACGACCTCGCGGCCGCGCCGATCCTCACCGACATCGAGGTCGACGGGCGCGCCATCGCGGCCGTGTCGCTGGTCACCAAACACGGCTTCGTCTTCGTCTTCGACCGCAGGACCGGCGAGCCGGTGTGGCCGATCTCGGAGCGCCCGGTGCCCCCGTCCACGGTGCCCGGCGAGCACGCGTCGCCGACCCAGCCGTACCCCCTCAAGCCGCCGCCGTTCGAGCGTCAGGGCATCACCAAAGAGGATCTCATCGACTTCACGCCGGAGCTGAGGGCCGAGGCCGAGAAGATCCTCGAGACGTTCGTGCACGGCCCGATGTTCCTGCCGCCGGCAGAGAAGCCTACGCTGCTCCTCCCGAGCTACGGCGGTGGTGCCAACTGGCCGGGGGCGGCGTTCGATCCGGAAACGGGCCGGCTCTACGTGCCGTCGATGACCCGCCTGCTCGTGATGACCCTGCAGGAGCCCGACCAGAGCCGCTCCGATATGGCCTTCGTCAACCGCGGCGGCAAGGCGGAAGGGCCCGAAGGTCTGCCTCTCGTCAAGCCACCCTACGGCCGGGTCACCGCCTACGACCTCAACCGGGGCGAGATCCTGTGGAAGTTCACCAACGGCGGTGACGGCCCGCGCGACCACCCGGCGATTGCCCACCTCGACCTGCCACCGCTCGGCACGGCCACGCGTGCCGGGGTTCTGGTCACCAAGACCCTGCTGTTCGCGACCGACGGCTCGGGGCGCTCCGGCTCGGCGATCGGCGGGGGCAACGGGTTCCGCGCCTTCGACAAGGCGACCGGCGAGGAGCTCTGGCGCACCGAGCTGCCCGGCCACGCCACGGGGGTGCCGATGACCTATCGCGCGGCCGGGCGCCAGTACGTGGCTGTTGCGGTGGGCACCGAGCCGCCGCAGCTCGTGGCGTTTGCGGTGCCCGAGGAGTAGGAAGCCCACGAGAACACTTCGGACGGTTCGAGCCGTCGGCTCGACACGGCACGAAGAGGAGCGGAGACATGGAGACGCTGGCGAGCGGCTACACCCTGATCGAAGGACCTCTGTGGGACCCCGCGCGCGGGCTCCTCTTCAGTGACGTGCACGACGGCGGCGTCTTCTGTCTGGCGGCTGACGGCTCGATCTCCACGGCCGTCGAACATCGCCGCGGCATCGGCGGCATGGCACTGCACGCCGACGGTGGGCTCGTGGTCGGCGGCCGCAACGTGGCCTACAAGGGGCCGGCAGCCGAAGGGACCGTGGTTCTTCTCGACAGCGAGGAGGCCGGCGGCATCGGCTTCAACGACCTCACCACCGACGCGTCGGGGCGCATCTACGTGGGCTCTCTCGGTGCGAGCCCCTTCGACCCCGCCGCCGAGAGCAGGACCGGCTCCCTGCACGTGATCGACACGGGCGGCAGCATGCGCACGCTCTCGGGCGGGGTGCGACTCACGAACGGCCTCGGCTTTTCGCCCGACGGCACGCGCCTCTACCACTCCGACTCGCGAGAGCGCGTGGTGCGCAGCTACCCGGTACACGCCGACGGCAGCGTGGGTGACTGGGAGCCCCTGGCACAGATCGACGGCGGCGGCCCCGATGGGCTGGCGGTTGCGGCCGACGGCTCGGTCTGGGTCGCCATCGCGGGCGGTGGCTGCGTGATCGGCTACGAGCCGAGTGGCCAGGAGCGCAA
This sequence comes from Candidatus Multivoraceae bacterium, assembly GCA_965223385.1. Classification (GTDB taxonomy): domain Bacteria; phylum Acidobacteriota; class Thermoanaerobaculia; order Multivoradales; family Multivoraceae; genus JBCCLJ01. The sequence continues at coordinate 1,616,738 of CBDCWR010000006.1, forward strand.
CCGCGTCGACATCCCGCTGCCCATGGCCACCAGCGTCTGCTTCGGCGGGGAGGGCCTCGAAGACCTCTACATCGTCTCGGGCTCGGACGGTGCCGGGTCGGATCACGCCGGCACCATCTTCCGCACCCGGATCGGAGTTCCTGGCCTGGCGCTCGCGCCGGCGCGGGTCGCGCTGGGCTAGGGGGTTGAGGCAAAGTCCACGGGACTCTTCATCAACCCCCCAGGTCTTGCTTCAGTGGCCGCTGGAGTCGTTGCAGGGGAAAGCGGTGGTGTCCTGGATGGGCGGAAACGGCTGGCCTTGATCGGACGAGTAGACGACCCTCGCCCCTGTCGCTGTATCGACCACCTCGACCTCCGTCGCGACGTCGGTGAGGCCCGCGGCAAAGACCCAGAAGTGACCGTTCGTGCGACAGCCATCGAGGACCTTCGCGATGACCTCCAGGTTCTCCGGCTCGAAGAACCAGAAGGACGTGGTGTCCTCCGTGATGGGGCGCACCACACCCGTTCCGTTCCCGGAAGGGTCAACCCATGAGACGCGAGCTCTGAAACGACCGCGCAGACAGGCCGAGGTGGCCTCCGCCTGGCAGACGCCATCGAACGCAGAACCTCGGCCCCAGATACCACCGTCAAAGTAGGCCACGAGGAGCTCGCGCTCTCCCTGGAGGAGCGCGGTCGCGCGTCCCGTCAAGAAGGCCTGCGTCGACGTCAGGCCAGAATCGTCGGTGTAGAAGACGCCTCGCGCTTGGCCACCTCCCATCCACCACCGAGCAGGCCGCTCACGGTCGATCGCCAGGAGAGGCGCCGGCAGGGTGACACGGCGCCAGGTCTTTCCGAGGTCGTCAGACCAAGCCCACCGGTTGGCGAGCCCGACGAAGACGTGGTTCTGCTGATCAGGGCTGACGCGCAGCTGTGTGAAGTCGTCGTGGAGATGTGACGGCACTCGGCTCACGCGCCGGCGCTCCCAGCTGGCTCCCTCGTCGTCACTCCATGCGACCGCCTGGTGTCCTTCCTCCGATGCCGCCAGCAGCGCGAAGAGACGAGATTCGTGGCGGAGCGGTACCGCGGCGATGGCCAGGACTCTCCTTCCCATGTCCTCCATGACCTCGAAGGACCCGCCGTCATCGCGACTGCGCAGGATGGCGTTGCGCCCGTCGGTGGCATAAAGCGTCGTCGGGGAATGCGGGGCCACGGCGAAGCTGCTGTTCTCGGAAAGCGCCGTGCGTTGAGACCAACTCGTTCCGGTGTCGCGACTCGTGTGGAGTGCGACGGACCCGTCGGGTCGTGACACGCCCATGTAGAGCGCCGAGAGGTCCGCTGCGGTGTGCAGGAAGAGCACCTGGCTCGGATCCGGCGAGAGCCCGTTCGGGAACCCGATGTCTTGCCACCTTGCCTCTGATGGTGGGCGGCGAAAGAGCGACACGGCGCCCGCAGCCGGAATGTCGGCAACGGCGAGGAGAGACTCGCCCTCGGTGGTGCGGGCGCGAGCGAGGTGGCGGACGTTGAGGCCGATCTCCAGGGGGATTGGCGCTTGGCGACCGTCGAGCTCCACGCGAACGGGCGTGAGGAGGTTGCCGCCGAAGAGCGCCGCGTCTTGCGTCAGCAGTGCGCTTCCGAAGTGGCCCTCGAGCTCCACGCGAGTCCAGCCTTCGGAGCCGTTTGCGTGAAAGAAGATCTCCCCCAGTCCGCCGACGACGATGTTGTCCTCTGTTGCTCGAGAATCGAACCGGCCTGGATTTGCGGACTCACGCGTGATGACGTCCGACAGAGAGCCGGGCAGCAAGGCCCACGACTCTCCGAGGTCCGTGCTTCGATAGAGCCTCGAGCTGCTGCGGCTGCGTCCGAAGTGACCCCAGAGAACGTCCGATCCGTCGTTGGCAAGCTCGATGCCCCAGTGGCGCTCGGGGAACTGCCTCTCGCCGTAGGTTGCGCCGGAGTCGGTGGAGACGAGGAGCGAGTCGATCGTCGGTAGGAGCAGAGCGGTGCCCGCATCGGAGCGAGCGACCCGCCAGAGGCCAGAACCGGCACGACGCTCCCAGCTCTTCCCGCCGTCGGGTGAAACGTACAAAGACGTGCCGCTGGGATCGTCCACGAACTGGGTCGTGTAGAGAACCTCTGGGTCGAGAGGGTCGTACTCAACGCATCGATAGCCCGCTCCGAAAGCAGGACGTTCGATCACCAGCTCCTCCCATGACAGGCCACCATCGAGGGTACGCAGCACCGGGAGCCGCTCGCCGAAGCGCCCGAAGTTGGCGGCGCACAGGATCAGGTCGTCGGGGTCGTGCGGTGAGGCGATGAGCCCGAAGCCGTAGATCCCTCCCAGGCCAGTGACGGTCCAGTGGTTTGCGTAGGCTCTCAGGCCGGTCAGAGCGCTCGAGCGAAACACGTCGACCGAGGTCCAGGTTCTGCCGCCGTCGGCGCTCCTGTGAAGCAGTCCGAAGTCGGTCGGCGCAAGGGCGAAGAGGAGGTTCAGGTCGGACGGCGAGCGTGCGAGTGCCGTGAGTCGCGCCGGCGCTGTTGGCCCGCGAGGCGTCCAGCCGTCGCGCTGCGTCGGTTGGTTCTGGCCTTGAGCCCCGAACGAGACGAGGAGGAGGCACAGCAGCAGACCCGGCAACCCCAACACGCGCGACATTCTGGATATGCTATCACAGCATACAGAGTGGTTCCGCGACAGGGCCTGGACTGAACGAGGTCTCGGGATTCGCGTATTCTCGGCGCCTGGGGCGAGGGCTAGTTTGGAGAGGACGGAGTGTGGCCTGTCCACTTCGTCCGCTAGGGAGATCGAGATGAAGACGTTCGCACCGGTGACTCTGCTCATGTGCCTGGGCCTCGGGGCTCTATGGCTTCAGCCGCCGGGCTTGGCCTCGCAGCAGGTGCCTTCACCGACGGAAGACCGCGGTGCGTTCCTCTACCAGTTCCACTGCGCGGGCTGCCATGGCCCGGAGGGGCGCGGCGACGGGCCCGTGGCGGAGCACCTCTCGGTGAAGCCGATCGATCTCTCGGCGCTCGCGAAACGCCCCCAGGGGGTCAGTGAAGCCTGGCTCATCATGGTCATCGACGGGCGCGAGAAGATCCGCGGACATGGCACGAGCCGCATGCCGGTCTGGGGCATGACCTTCTCGCACGAGCTCGGCGGCAACCGCGAGATGGAGGTCCAGGACCGCATCGAGGACCTGGCGCGCTACGTCCTCGAGCTCCAGCAGCCGTCCAAGTAGGAGCGTTGGCGACGGCTCGCTGCAGTTGCTGGGGGCGCCTCGAGCTCGCTGCGGCCGAGCCGGACCAGAATGAGCCGGTCAGGGTGAGATGAAGCCTCGCGACCGGTTCGAGGACGCGCTGGCGCGGGCAGCCGGTGCGGAAGCTCGGACCGCACGAGAGCAAGACCGGTAGGGTACCGGTCGACGTGAAGGGCACGACCGATCCAATCCGGCCCGAGTCGGGGAGCTCCCTGGCCTTCGAGGCGGATACGCTGTCTTGCCGCAGCTGCGGCTCTCCCCGTGATCTGCAGGCGCCGTGTCCGTCCTGCGGATCCGCTCCTCCCGCGGCGGACGAGCAGGAGAGACTCCTGCGCCATCGCGATCGGATGTTGCGCGCGCTCCAGCGCATGCAGGCGCTGGCGGTCATGCTCGTCGTGGCCCAGAGTCCGGACCTCGAGGGTGAGTGGGACCCGACCGCGACGTTCGTGATGGTCGCAGGGATCTTCGGCGTTTTCGCTTGCTGGTTCGTGCCGGTGCCGTGGATGTGGCGCCTCCTGCTCTTCCTGGCCGCGTGCGCAGCGATCTGGCTGTCGTTCGAGGCACTCTTGAGAAGTGATGCGTCCGCTCAGGCCGTCGCCTACCGCCGCACCGACCAGGAGGTCGAGGGCCTCGAATGGAGTCATGCGGCCCACTGCCCGGGGTGTGGCGGCTTTGCAACGGTGCTGCGCTTCGACGTGGTGACGTCGTACCCCTGTCCCTGGTGCGACGCCAGGCTCCTCGCGTCGCGCGAGATGGCGGAGGCGGGAGAGGCTCGCGTCGACACGAAGCTCGCGCGGATGATGGTCACCGCGCGCGAGCTGTGGCGAGACGCAGCGGAGCGTCGGGGCCACTCCGTGAACGAACCGGGAGAAGGCGATGTCGACTTCCGGCTGTTCGAGCACTTCGGCGTCTCCGTGTGGAACGCCAACCCCGGCTTTGCCGGGCGACTCGTCCAGCGCTACGAGCTCGAGCTGGACCTGTCCATCGACCGCAGGGTGCTGCTCGTTCCGGCCGAGCTCGACTTCGACGCCAGGGAGCTCGGCCGTGCGTGGCGGGTGCCGCTCCCGAGCCACTGCCTCGAGTCGCCGCAGGTGGGGGACCAGCTCTGGCTCGTCTATGCCGACTCCCCGGAGCCCTTCGAGGCCCTCGGGCGGCTTCGCCTCGGGATCTACAACCTGACCTCGAAGGACATCGTCGTGCTCGATCGAGCCGGTTGTTCCCTCTGGGTCTGGGGTTTCGCCAATCGTGCTCCCGACAGGGCTCTCGACGCGCTGCTGCAGCTGCTCGACGAAGCCGGCCTACGCTGACGCTCCCGATGAGGGGCCCGTCCGGCTGCTAGGCTGCTCCTTGCCGTCCGCCTCACGAACCCACCCTGGGAGGTCTTGCGATGCGCGTAGCACTCGTCTCTCTTCTGTTTCTTGCCCGTCTGCTCGGCGCGCAGGAGGCGCGCCCGGATCTCAGCGGCGTGTGGGACTTCCGCACGCTCACCCCGCTCGAGCGGCCTTCGGACCTCGGCGACAAGGCCACCCTCACGGCGGAGGAGGCGGCGGAGATGGAGCGCAAGGCGGTCGAGAGAGCGGCCGCTGCCGACGCTCCGAGTGACGTGGAGCGCAGCGCACCGGAAGCGGGGCAGAGTGTCGGCGGATACAACAACTTCTGGTTCGACCGCGGTGCCAAGGTGAGCGACGATCTGCGGACCTCCCTGATCGTCGACCCGCCCAACGGGCGTCTCCCGCAGCCAAGGGACGGGATCGAGCTTCAGGTGATCGGGGATACCCCGACCGCGGAACCGGTGCGACTCCGCGTCGGAGGCATTGGCGTGGACGACCCCGAGAACCGGGGCCTCGCCGAGCGATGCCTGCTCGGCTTCAACGCGGGGCCACCGATCACGCCCGGGGGCTACAACCAGAACATCAAGCTCGTGCTCACCGACGACCACCTCATGCTGATGAACGAGATGAACCACGACGTGCGCGCGATTCGCATCGACTCCGAGCACGAGTCGTCGGACATGACGCGCTGGATGGGTGATTCGGTCGCCACATGGGACGGGGACACCCTGGTGGTCTCCACGCGCAACTTCAACGACAAGCGGGCGAGCTTCTCCAACAGCCCGTTCAATGCGCTGGGCTCGGGAACGACCCTCGAGCTCACCGAGAAGTTCTCGCTGATCGATGCCGACACCCTGCGCTACGAGTTCACGGTGAGCGACGACGTCACCTTCCCGGCGCCCATTACGGCGGTGCTCCTCATGAAGCGCTCCGAGCAGAAGATCTTCGAGTACGCCTGCCACGAGGGCAACTACGCCATGGGCAACATGCTGCGCGGGGCGCGCTTGGAGGAGCGCGAGTCGGGCGCCGACTAGACCTCGCGAAGAACGAAGAGCGTCAGGGCTGAGGCGGCTGCAGGAAGTCCATCTTTCCGAGGTCGAGGCCGATGTTGCGCAGGATCACGTGCGCGGCCGTGGTGTGGAAGTAGAGGTTCGCGAGCACGAACTGCTGCAGGAAGACCTGGCGCGGGAAGGTGAGCTCCTGGGGCCCGGCTGGAACCGTGATGTCCGCCTGCGGATCGGCGTCGATGGCGTCGCGCGGCAGGGCGGCGATGATCTCGCGGGCTCGCTCGATTCGCTCCCTCAGCTCCGCGAAGGAGGTCTCGGTGTCTTCGAACGAAGGGACCTCGGACCCCGCGAGACGCGAGAGTCCGCGCGCCGGGATCTCGGTGGCGATCTGGTATTGGAACGTCAGCGGAAACATGTCGACGGCCATGCGCCACCCGAGCAACGTGCTCTCCTCGAGCTCGTGGTCCCGGGCAAAGGCCTCGGCGCGGAGTGTCTGGTGCTCGAGGGTGCCGAACATCTGCGTGATGGCGGGGAGGGCGATCTGGCTCAGGGTGAGGCTCATGGCGTGCTCCTTGGACTGTGAGGACCTGGCCCGAAACGGCGGTCACGAGGCGAAGCGCCGGCGAATGTAGCATCGGCGCATGCGTACGATCATCCATACCCCGACCCCCGATCCCGCCGCGAGTACCGCCTACTACGAGGCCCTCGGCTTCGAGTTGCGCGAGTCCGCCGGCCGCTCCGTGTTCTGTGACTCGCAGTTCGAAGTGGAGGTGAACGCAGACCGCAAGGCGCGCGCTGGCCTCCGGCTCATCCAGCCGAGCTGGTCGGACGAGATTGCAGCTCTCGACGGCGTGGCTCCGGTGCACGACCTCGACGACGGGCACGTGGTGGTGGATCCGAGCAACGTGTGGATCTACCTCACCGAGGGTGACGAAGGTGAGCCCGAGCGCTCGGACACGCCCTGCAAGCTCGGCAGCTTCGCGGGGCTGAGCCTCGAGACCGGCGACCTCGAGCGCTCCGCTGCGGTGTGGGGCGCGCTGGGCTTCAAGACCGAAGCCGACCTCGCCGCATCGTGGGTCACGTCGATGAACGCCGACGGGTTCGGGGTCACCTGGATGCGGCCGGGGAACTGCCCGCACCTCTTCTTCAACCCGGGCCTCACCTTCTTCAACAGCGGCAAGAACCTCGAGATCATCTCCGCGATCCGCGACGCGGGTGTCGAGATCGCCGAGGAGATCACCGTCTTCAACGACGACGGGGTGGTCGACAACGTGATCGTGCGCGACCCGGGAGGCTACGGAGCCTTCGTCTTCAACGACTGACGTGCTCGGCGTGGTGATACCACGCCTGCGCTCGTCCTGAGTTGATGCTCCAGCCGCTCGCGCGGCTTGCGCGCAGCGGCCTTCGGCCGCGCTTGCCAGAGGTGTTGATGCGTTTGCGAGCTCGGTCGGGCTCGCGCGGCGAAGCCGCAGCGACGCGCCCGCAGGGCGCATGGAGCGATCTGCGATTTCAGGTCGAGCGGAGGCGCGATAGCCATCGCGCCGAGCACGACGGGCCGTCTGTTCGCTTCGCTCGCAGCCGCGTCTGGCGCGGGGTCCGAAGCGATACAGTCGCGTGATGCTCCTCAGAACGGGTCGGCTTCGCTCGCGCGTGCTCCACGCGTCTGTCTTCCTCGTGCTCGCCGGTGGTGCTGCGGGCTGGTCGCAGGCCGATTCCGGCCCCTCCAGCACCGACTGGGCCGCGACGGCCGGCAACAAGGCGAGCCAGCGGTACGCACCCCTGGCGCAGATCGACGCCTCCAACATCTCCTCGCTCGAGCTCGCCTGGCGATGGACCTCGCCCGACAACGCGCTCATGGCGAGCGACGAGCCCTGGGGCTCGGCGCGCATGCGTCCGCGCGGTCACTCGGCGGGGCCCGTCAAGATCGGTGACCGCCTGTACGTCACCACGGGCTTTGGCCTCGTCGCCGCGCTCGATCCGTCCACGGGCGAACAGGTCTGGCTGCACGATCCCGAGGCCTACAAGATGGGTCACCGGCCCACGAACCTCGGCTTCACGCATCGCGGCGGAGCCTTCTGGCGCGACCCGGACGATCCGCGCGACAGGGGTCGCGTGCTGTACGCGAGTGCCGACGCCTTTCTGCGCGCGGTGGACGCCTTCGGGGGCGAGCCGATCGGGTCGTTCGGCGACAACGGTGCGGTCGATCTCACCCGGGGCCTTCGGCGCGAGATTCCGCGTCGGGCCTACTCGGTGAGCTCGCCCGCCGTGATCTGCCGCGACGTGGCGATCGTCGGCTCGTCGATCTCCGACGGTCCCTCGGGTCCGAAGGCACCTCCAGGTGACGTGCGTGGCTTCGACGTTCGGACCGGCGAGCAGCTCTGGGCGTTCGAATCGGTGCCACAGCCGGGCAGCGTGGGCCACGACACCTGGGAGAACGGCTCCTGGGAGATGAGCGGCAACACGAACGTGTGGACGAGCCTGAGTGCCGACGGCGAGCTTGGCCTCGCGTACCTCCCGTTCGGCACGCCCACCAACGACTGGTACGGCGGCCACCGGCTCGGGGACAATCTCTTCGCCGAGGCGATCGTGGCGGTCGACTGCGAGACCGGAGAGCGCAGGTGGCACTTTCAGACCGTGCACCACGGGCTGTGGGACTACGACCTGCCGACCGCAGCGATCCTCGGGGACATCGAGGTCGAGGGCCGTCAGATCCGCGCCGCGATGCAGCTCAGCAAGCAGGGTTTCCTCTACGTGTTCGACCGCGCGACGGGCGAGCCGGTGTGGCCCATCGAGGAGCGGGAGGTGCCGCAGACCGGGATACCGGGAGAGCGCACGGCACCGACACAGCCTTTCCCGACCAAACCTCCGGCCTACGAGCGTCAGGGGATCACCCTTGCCGACCTCATCGACTTCACCCCCGAGGTCCGCGCCGAAGCGGAGCGCATTCTGCGGAGGTTCCAGTACGGCCCCGTGTTCACGCCCCCCACGGAGCGCGGCACGATCCAGATGCCCGGCTACGCGGGCGGCTCGAGCTGGCCGGGGGGCGCGTTCGACCCCGAGACAGGCATGCTCTACGTGCCGTCCCTGACCTGGCCCGTCACGTCGACCCTACGCAAGCCCGACCCGAGCCGCACGTCCTTCGACTACGTCGGCTCGGTCGGCAGCGATCTCCGGGGCCCGTTTGGACTGCCGCTTGTGAAGCCACCGTATTCGCGAGTGACCGCGTACGACATGAACCGCGGCGACATCATCTGGATGAAGGCGGTGGGGGAGGGGCCGAAGTGGCACCCCAAGCTGCGGCACCTCGACCTGCCCGACCTCGGCAACGGCGCGCGGCTCCACGTGCTCGCCACGAAGACGCTGCTGTTCGTGAGCGGCGGTCGATCGCTCGCGTTCCGCGGCCAGGAGACGGATCTCCAGGCGGCCCTCGACGGCGAAGAGCCGCCGCGGCGCCGCACGAAGGGCGACGCGACCGTCCTGCGCGAGGGCGACTGGCAGTTTGCGCAACCGGCGCTCTGGGCGTTCGACAAGGCCTCCGGCGAGGAGATCGCGCGCATCGACCTTCCGGGCCACAGCGACGGCAGCCCGATCACGTACCTCCAAGGCGGCCAGCAGTACGTGGTGCTTGCGGTCGGCGGGCGCGGTCATCCGTTCGAGCTGCTGGCCTTTCGCCTGCCGAACTGAGGCCCGCACCCGTCGGCTCAGTAGAGCTCGACGTCGGCGCGCTCCCAGGCCGAAGCCAGGCGGAAGTTCACCTCCGCGGCCTCGCCCTCCTTGCCCTGCGCCTTCAGGCTCTCCGCGAGGATGTGGAGCGAGCGGCCGTTGTGGGGATACACGTCGAGGTTGGACTCGATCGTGATCTGCGCGGCCTCGGCGTCGCCCGACTCGAGCTGGATCGTGGCGAGCCGCTGGCGCGACGGCCCGAGCCAGATGGGCGGCTCCGTGTAGACGAGGGCGTCTTCCCGCCGGGCAGCCTCGCCCAGGGACGTGATGGCGGCGCCGTGGTCGCCGCGTGCGGCCGCGATCTCTCCGGTGAGGCTCTCTCGGCCGATCTCGAGGATGGAACGGAGCGAGTTGCCGCCCCACTCCTGCCCGTCGAGCACGGAGGACAGGAGGGCCGCCTTCAGGCCCTCGAGGTGCTCCGCGGCCTCGTCGGCCTTCCCGGCACGCGCGAGCGCCGTTCCTCGTGCCCAGTGCCAGGCGGCCTTGCCGTAGACGAGCTCGTCGCCTGGCTCTTCGGCGTCGAGGACGCGGTCCCAGTCTTCGAACCACACGGCATCGAAGAGTGGGATCGCCCAGAAGTGCTGCAGGCCCACGAAGTCGGGCGACGCCAGCATGCCGGGCGGCAGGTTGGACCGCATGTACTCCGCCTCCGCGAGCGCGTCCGCCCGACGGCCGTCGAAGCCGAGTGACGCCCAGCGCATGTGGTGGTTGTGCAGCATGTAGGGGATGTAGTCCATCGGAACTTCGTTCTCGGCGGCGTACGCGTCGTCCTCGTCGATGGCGCGCTGGTTCACGCGCGCCGAGTCTTCCCAGCGCCCGACCCGCATGTAGATGTGCGAGGCCATGTGCACGAGGTGGCCGGTCGCCTGCTCACTGCGGTCGAGCATCTCAGCGGCCGGAACACCCAGCTCCGGGCGTGCCTTCTCGACGGCGTGGATGAGAAGGTGCGCCGCGCCCGGGTGTGCCGCGTCTCGGCGGAGCACGGTCTCGAGCACCTGGATGAACTCCTCGGTCGCGGCCTTGGGCTCGCCGTTGGGTAGCCAGTAGTCCCACGGTGAGGTGTCCATCAGCGCCTCGGCGAACAGCGTGGCCGCGGTCAGGTCGTGCGGGTCGGAGTAGGCCACGCGGCGCATCGCGTCGGCGTAGGCCTTGTCGAGGGAGGCACGGTTCTCTTCATACGCGGGCCCGTAGCGTCGCTCGAGCGCGCGGATGTACTGCTGCTCGCGCGCCGAAGCGTCCGCAGCGAGCTCCTTGGCCTTGCCCAGTGCCTCGAGGATGGCGGGATAGTCGGGCTCCGCGAGCTTGGCGTTGATGTTGGGCCCGAGCACGAGCGCCTTGCCCCACCAGCACATGGCGCACTTCGGATCTGCCGCGACGGCCGCGTCGAATGCGCGGGCCGCTTCGCGGTGGTTGAAGCCCCACGAGAGCTGGATTCCTCGGTCGAACTGTTTCTGTGCTTCCGCCGAGGACGTACTGATCTCGTGGGTGAACGACCCGTCGCTGTGGCTGTGGCCGTCATCTGCGACCGCGGGGAGAGCGAAGGCCGCTGCGAGAGCGAGGACGAGAAAGGCGATCAGGACTCGATGCATCGTGGAGTCTCCTGGGAGGCGCGTGGGCTGGCGAGCGGGTGGCAGAGCACCACGGCCACGACGAGGTTGGCTTCTGTCTGAGTCTACGCAAGGCGACGCCGATCTCTGCCGGGAAACACGCCCCCGACGTCTGCGAGGTCGCGAGCGGGCCCATGGAACGGTACATTGAGCCCCGTGAAGCGCCGGATCTCCAGCCCCGTGGCCTTCGGCCTCCTTCTGCTGAGCGCGCTGTCGTGGGGCTGTCAGCCGCGTCGCGCTGCTCCGGAGGTGAGTGCCGGGCGTCTCGATCTCGCGGACTGGAGCTTCGCGCGCGACGGTGTCGTGCGTCTCGACGGCGAGTGGGCCTATGCCCCCTTGGCTCATCTCGACGGCGCCCAGATGCGGCAGGCGGGTCGATTCGTCCGTGTTCCGGGTGTCTGGGGTGAAGAGGCCCGACCCGCGGGGCAGCGCCGCGGCCACGGCTTTGCGACGTATGCGGTTCTCGTCGATCTGCCGCGACCCGCTCCGCGGGAGCTTGCGCTCCGGCTGTCGATCGTGTCCACCGCATACGAGCTGTGGGTCGACGGCGAGCTCCTCGCCTCGGCGGGGGAGGTGAGTCAGGACGGCGGCGGCGCGCCGGCGTACAGCCCGCGGATCGTCTTGATTCCCGAGCAGACCGATGGTCAGGTGCAGATCGTGTTCCACGTCTCGAACTTCGCCTACCCCAAAGGGGGCCTGTGGGAGCCCCTGTGGCTCGGCCCGCCCGAGCGGCTGAGGGGCGAGCGCGAGGGGCGGGTCGGCCTCGCGATGTTCCTCGTCGGGGCGTTCACGCTTCTGGGGGCGTACCACCTCATCCTGTGGTGGCCGCGGCGGAGCGACCCGTCGCCGCTCTTGTTTGCGGTGCTCTGCTTCGGGATGGCGGTGCGGGGTCTCACCGTGGACGAGGTGTTCCTGGTCGACCTGTTCGGCGGCCTCTCGTGGGACCTGGTCGTCCGTCTCGAGTACGCGTCGATGATGGTGACTCTCGGTTTCGTGTCCCTTTTCATGGGGGCCCTCTTTCCGCGCGAGCTGCCGCCGGCGCTCACGCGGGCCTTCTTCGCACTCTGCCTCGCCTTCCTGGTGGCGATCGCTCTCCTGCCGGTGGACATCTTCAGCCGTGGCTTGCCCGCCATGCAGCTCCTGCTGCTCTTCGCCTCCGTCGTTGCGCCCAGTCTGGTCGTGCTGGCGATTCGGCGTGGACGCGAGGGTGGCTGGTTTTTTCTCGTGGGTCTTCTCGCGATTGGCCTGGCGACGACACACGACATTCTCATCTCGGTCTTTCGCGATCTGCCCACGTTCGACATCTTCGGCGGCCGCTTCTACCTGCAGCCATTTGGGCTGCTGCTCTTTGCGGCATGTCAGTCGGCAGTGCTTGCGCTCCGGGCGTCGCACACCGTGCTCGAGCTCGAGCAGGTCGGGCGCGAGCTGGGCGAGGCCCGCGACGAGCTCGAGCAGCGGGTCGGTGAGCGCACTGCGGCTCTCGAGCGCGCGAATGAGGAGCTGGAGCGCCTCGCCGGGCACGACGAGCTCACCGGGTTGGCGAACCGCCGGCGGTTCGAGGAGCAGCTGCGCCTCGCATGGGGGGATCACGCGCGCCGCAAGGCGGAGCTCTCCGTCCTCATGGCCGATGTCGACCACTTCAAGCGGTTCAACGACCGCTATGGCCACCTGGCCGGCGACGAGGCGCTCCGCATGGTGGCCGATCGCGTCGCCCAGGCGGTGCGGCGCCCTCGCGACCTGGTGGCTCGCTACGGTGGTGAGGAGTTCGTGGTGCTGCTGGGCGACACCGACCGGGACGGCGCGCGCCATCTCGCAGAGACCCTCCGGGCGGCGGTCGAGGAGGCGGCGGTGCCGCATCACGACAATCGGCCCCGCGTGGTCACTCTGAGCGTCGGCGTGGCCACCTGTGTTCCCGAGCCAGGCCAGGAAGCGCTGCAGCTGGTGGAGTCTGCGGACGCCGCGCTCTACGAGGCGAAAGGCTCCGGGCGCAACCGTGTGTGGGCGCTGGGCGATCCCGCGGCACCAACCCTCGCTTCGGACGAATAGCGCCCGAGCGCGTGTCGGAGAACGGAGCGCGGCCGTTCCGGCTCACGTCTCGGCCCGGCCGTGGCCGTCTCGACGCGGCCTTTGCGTTAATCAGTGTGACGAGCGGTACGAGCCCATGCCCAGATCGATCTCTTCTTCCATCACCGATCGCCATGCGACCCGCGCCCGCGCGCGCTCTGCGCTCGCGGCGCGGTGTCGCGCGCTCGTGCTCTGTCTCTCGTTCGTCGCACCGGGCCTCTTCGCGCAGGGCTTTTCCGTCTCCGGCACGGTGTTCCACTCGGGATCACCGATCACGACGCTGACGAACGTGACGCCGCAGTTCGTAGTGACCGACGTCGCCAACGGGGCCGTCATCACCGGCTACGCGGAGAGCTACGACAACGCGTCGGGAGACTACGTCCTCTCCGGGCTGCCGGCGCTCTTCCTGCAGATCGAGGCGATCTTCCTCGTGAATGGCCCCTCCGCGTCGCTCCCAGGGAACTTCCGCGGCTCCGGCAACGTCGATCTGACGCCGGGCTACGACCTGGGTCTGAGCCTCTTCGTGCGCCAGTCCATGCGCCTGAGGCAGCCCGCCGACAACTCGGCCGTGACCACTTCGCAGGGCAACTTCCCGACGCACCTCCAGAACGTGACGTTCTCGTGGGATCCGGTTCCCAACACCACGAGCTACGACGTCACCGTGGCGCGGTACCGCTCGAGCAGCCATCCGCTGGGCTACGGCTTCGTGGCGAACGTCGATCGTCAGTCGCAGCCCGGAACGAGCTGGAGCACCACGCTGCCGGCGTCTCTCGCGGACGAGCACTACCAGGCTGCGATCCAGGCGCTCGACATCCAGAGTGCGCGGGTCGGGGAGGTGTGGACGACCTACACGAACGGTGCGGCTCTCGACCATCACTTCCGCGTGGCGACGCAACCGCCGCAGATCTCCCTCGCAGGGCCCGCGACGACCCAGGTCGGAACCTCGGTCTCCCTCGCGGCGACGGCGGCGAACTGCTCGCCCGATCCGGCCGGTTGGCAGTGGAACCTCGACGGCGGCACAGCGTCCGGCTCGACCAGCGGCTCCCAGGTGGTCGTGAGCTGGCCCACGGCGGGCACCAGGTCGGTGACCGCGAGCAATCCGCTCTGCGGCGCGGCGGCCGGCACCCTGCAGGTCGATGTGGCGTCGACGGCCCAGTTCCGGGCGGACTTCCGCGTCGATCCTGCAGCGCCTGTCCGCGGCCAGCAGGTGAGGTTCTTCGACCAGTCCGTCGGGGCGGTGAGTGCCTGGAGCTGGACCTTCGGCGACGGCGGCAGCTCGACCGAGCGCAACCCGCGCCACACCTACACGCACGCGGGCGTCTACAGCGTCGCGCTGACGATCACGGGCGCGGGCGTGAGCGACACGCTGGTGCGGAACGTGGTGGTGTCTTCGGCGGGGAACGCGGCCGAGTTCACGGGCGTGCGGTTTGGCGCCGTCGAAGGTGGTGGCGGAGTGACCGTGACCGTGAGGCGTGCCGTCGCGTCACCTTCGGCTGCGTCGGTGACCGTGCGCGTCATCGAAGGCTCGGCCAAGCTGGGGCAGGACGTGGCCGGATCGCCGTCGCGGTCGGTGTTCTGGGGCGCCAACGACTCGTCGACCAAGACCGTCACGATCCCGCTCATGAACGACCAGATCGTCGAAGGCTCGGAGACCTTCGAGGTGGTGCTCGAGAACCCGCAGGGAATGTCCCTCGGGACGGCGCGTCGCGCGACGGTCGTGGTCGCAGACGACGACTTCCGTGTGACCGGGGCAGAAACGCTGTCGGCGAACGGCGAGAACCCGGTGGTTGCCCATTCGCGGGGTGGCAAGGTTGCGTTCGCCTGGCAGGAGCCCGACGGGAACGGCTACGGCGTGTTCGCCAGGGTGCTCGCTCCGGACGGCTCGGTGCTCAGCCCGACCACGCGGCTGCACCGGGGCAGGCGCGGCAATCAGGTCCAGCCCGCCATCACCTTCGTGGGCGAGCGTCTGGTGGCGGTCTGGATCGACGAAGGCACGTCGGCGAGCACGACCGCGGACGGCTTCATCGTGTCGGCTGCCCGTCAGGGCGGCAACGCGGTGGGCGCGTTCCTCGATCCGGTGGACGTGCGGCCAACCGACCCGGTCGTCGTGTCGCCGCCGGGCGACGCGGCGACGGGCCCTCAGGTGGCCGCGGACGAGAACGGCGGCATCGTGGTCGCGTGGCAGGACGGCGGCGTCGCCCGCGGGCGCACCTACCAGGACGATCTCAGCCGGCCGGGCGCTGTCTTTGCACTCGACCAGCAGGCCGGCGTCTCACAGCTCGCACTCGATCGGGCCTCCACGGGCGACTTCGTCGCCGTGTGGCGTTCCGGGTCGCAGGGCGTTCGCGGGCGGGTCTTCCGGCCGACCGGCCAGGCTCGCGGCCCGGCCTTCACGGTGTCGGGCGCGGCGACCGCGGCGCGACCAGACGTCGCCGTGCGCGGAGACGGCCGGTTCACGGTGGTGTGGGAACAGGGCCCCGAGGGAGGTCGGACCGTCCGGAGCCGACGCTTCAACCGTGTCGGCAAGGCGACCGGCGCCGCCTCGAAGGTGGGTCGCCTGGGTGCGAGCGACCAGTTCGAGCCCGCGATCGACATGAACGACGCCGGCGATACCGTCGTCGTGTGGCAGGTGGCGCTCGGGGCACGCGCGAGCTCGGCCGGGCAGAACACGGTCGGCGCCTTTCTCGAGCCCGATGGAGCACAGATCGGTGACGAGGTGCCGGTGGCCGCTGGCGGGCCGGCCGGCGATCCCGAGGACGCGGACGTGAGCATTGCGGAGGACGACACGACCGAGGTGGTGCTGCGGCTCTCCGATCCGGCGGGTCGCTCGACGGGCATCCTGCGCAGGACGCTCCAGCCGTCGCTCGTCGGCGGGCCCTGCGTTCAGGACGAGACGACCCTCTGTCTGCAGGACGGCCGTTTTCGTGTGACGACCGAGTGGGAGGCGCCCGTCGGCGGCGAAGGAACGGCACGCGTGCAGGAGATGACCGGGGACACGGGGGTGGTCTGGTTCTTTGCGGCCGAGAACGTGGAGCTGGTCGTCAAGGTCCTCGACGGGTGTGGGGTCAACGGGCGGCACTGGGTGTTTGCGGGAGGCCTCACCGACGTCGAAGTGAAGCTTCGCGTCGACGACACCCTGACCGGCGACTCGAAGGTGTACTCGAACCGACCGAACAGGCCGTTCACGGCGCTGCAGGACACGGACGCTTTCCGAGGTTGCTCCGGCCAGAAGGGCGAAGGCCAGGCGAAGGCGGCTGCGCTCCCGGCCCGTGTGGCGTCGGCGGCCTGCGCGCCGGGCGCTCTCTGTCTGGCGAACGGCCGCTTCGTGGTCGAGGCCACCTGGCGCGCCCCAGGGGGCGCCTCGGGTCAGGGGGTCCCCGTGCCGTACAGCCGCGACACGGGCATGTTCTGGTTCTTCGACGAAGCCAACCTCGAGCTGGTGGTCAAGGTGCTCGACGGCTGTGCGCTCAACCGGCGCTACTGGGTCTTTGCCGGGGGGCTGACCAACGTGCGCGTGGACCTTCGCGTGACGGACGTCGCCCGCGGGACGACCGTCACCTATCGCAATCCGCTCGGCCGCGTGTTCGTGCCCATCCAGGACACCGACGCGCTCTCGGGCTGCCGCTGATCCCTCACCGAGGGGGGAGGAGTGTCGAGCGACCACAACCCCGAGTTGCGGCGAGGCGGTGAAAGGGCGTAAATTCGACGTCTTCCTCCTGTGACCTCCGGAGACGGACGTGACGGCCCCACACCCCCGCATCTGCTGCCTCGATCTCGACACGTTCTTCGTGTCGGTCGAGCGCATCCTGGATCCGTCGCTCGAGGGGAAGCCGGTCATCGTGGGAGGTCGACCGGGCTCCCGTGGCGTGGTCACGGCGTGCAGCTACGAGGTGCGGAAGTTCGGCGTCCGCTCGGGAATCTCGCTCACCAAGGCGCAGCAGCTCGCTCCCGATGCGATCTACCTGCCGACACGCGGTGGCGTCTACTCGGAGTATGCCCAGAAGGTCCGCGCACTGGCCGCAGACACCACGCCGGTGCTCCAGATCGCGAGCATCGATGAGATGTACATGGACTACAGCGGCTGCGAGGCGATGTACCGGCAGCCCGCCGACGCGAGCGACGACACCACGATCGAGCGTACGGTGCGGGAGCTCACCGGCCGCATCCGGTCGGAGCTCGGGCTTCCGTCGAGCGCCGGAATCGGCACCAGCAAGCGCATGGCCAAGATCGCCAGCGGCCTCGCGAAGCCGGCCGGGGTGCTCCTCGTGCCCGCCGGAACCGAGCAGGAGGTGCTGGCGCCGCTGCCGGTGCGCAAGCTGCCGGGCATCGGTCCGGTTGCTGCCGGAAAGCTCCACGGGCTCGGCATCGAGACCCTCGGTGAGCTGGCGCAGGTCTCGACCCGGAAGCTGCGGCGGGTCTTCGGCGCCTGGACCGAGTCGGTGATCGAAGGTGCGCGCGGGCAGGGCTCACACGACCTCAGCCGCGACCGTCCGGCCTTTCGCGAGCACGACGCGGAGGGCGACGTCGTGGGATCGATCTCGAACGAGCGCACCTTCCGCGAGGACGTCTCCGACGCACGCCAGGTCCAGGCCCAGCTCTGTTCGCTGGCCGAGCGCGTCTGCTGGCGTGCGCGCAAGCGCGGGGTCAAAGGGCGCACGGTGACCCTCAAGTTCCGCTATGCCGACTTCGACACGAAGACTCGCTCCCGGACCATTGCGCCGACGAGCTCCGAGCTCGAGGTGTACCCTGTCGTGCGCGAGCTGTTCGAGAAGGGACGCACCCGCGCCACGCCCATTCGCCTCCTCGGCGTCGCGCTCTCGAACCTCGATCTCTACGACGATCAGATGGCCCTCTTCGAAGACGATCGCGAGCTGAACGCCTCGGTCGACCGCATTCGTGAGAAGTACGGCTTCGACGCCGTCCGCCGCGCGAGCGGCGGGCGGAGCCGCGCCCGCAAAGACACGCTCAAGCCCAGTTGAGGCGAGCGTCCAGGAGATCCGCCATGTCGACGAGCCCCGAGACCCCATCCACCGAAGATCCGGCGTCACTCGATCGTCGTCAACGGGCGCTCCTCGTCCTGCACGGCGTGGGGCTGGTGATCTCCGCCGCCGCGAGCGGGTGGCTCTACTTCTTCCACCTCCTGGGGTCGATCGAGCTCTGGCCGCTCTTCCACGAGATTCCGGCCGACATCCCGGGGGACCGCCGCGCCTGGAACATGGCCCACATGGAGGGAATCACCAACGGGCTTCTCCTGATGGCCGTCGCCGCCTGCGCTCCGTTTCTGCGCCTTTCGCTGCGGCTCTCCCGATGCCTCTTCTGGTGCTGTCCGATCTTCGGGTGGGGCTTCACGCTTCCGGCCATCGCCAACGCCTGGTTCGGCACCCGCGGGCTGGCACTTGGCGGCGGCCCCTGGGGGCCGAGCCTCGCGAACGACGTCATCTTTCTGACGGGGTGGCCCGCGATGATCGCGGCGCACATCGCCTTCGTGCTCCTGGCGATGGGCGCCTGGCGCGGCTACAAGTCGATCGTTGGCGACGGCTAGCTGACCAACCGAGGCGAGCGTCTCGCTCCCCGCCCCGCGGCCGGGTTGGCCAGTGCCCGCGCCCACGCTCTCGGTCAACGAAGGTCCGGCGACTCCGTCTTCGGCGTCACGACCGCCATGCCGTGCGTGAGGCGGTCGATCCTCTCGGCCTGACGGTCGAGGAGCCGACGCTGCGCACGGAGCGCTTCGCGCTGCTGCTCGAGCTCGCGCTGTTGCGCCTGGACGACGCGGGTGAGAACACTCACGATGTCGCCGTGCGCCAGCGTGGTGCGGTCCGGCGTTGCGACGAGCTCCGGGACATCCTCCGCGATGAAGCCCACCTGCGGGTCGCCGGGCTCGACCCGGTAGTTGTAGGTGACGGGCTCGAGTGCGGCCAGGGCCGCCAGCGCGGCGTCGAGCGACAGGGCCTCGACGTTCTCCTTGAGTGCACGACTCGAGGCGTTGGTCCAGACGCCGGCCGCGGTGAGGCGGGCACCGGAGAGCTGCGCGTGGATCGGGTGCTGTGGATCGAAGGTGTTACCGAACGAGTTGTCCATGTCGACGGCGATGTCGCCGTCGCGATCGATCATGAGCCGGTCGACGTTGTTGGTCATGAAGTAGAGCGCCGGGTTGGGTGCGACGGCGCCGGCGGCGGGCCGGGCGTTGAAGAAGCCGGAGCCGACGCCGAAGGAGCTGCCGGAGTAGCCGAAGTTGAAGGCGGGCCCGACGAGGAGGTCGGGGCCGATGCCGGAGAAGACGTCCTGGCCTGCCAGGCCGTGGATGTGCAGGTTGCCCTGAGGACTGCTGGTTCCGAGGCCGACGTTGCCGCTTGACGCGATGAACAACGCCCCGCTCGGGGCGCCCGGCCGGACCCGGAATGGGGAGGTGAAGGTCAAGCTGTCGTGAACTTCGAATGCTTGCGAATCGCCGAACAGGGTCCAAGTCTGCAGAGTTCCCGCGTTGTCCTCGAAGCGGATCCGGGGAATCGAATGCGTGATCTGCAGTGGCCCTTGCGGTGTGTTGGTCCCGAGACCAACGTTGCCGAGGTCAGAGACGTACAGAGTGTTCGTGGGCGCGCCGTTCTCGAGGACGAACGGGTAGCGGAAGTTCGTGTTGGACCCGGATGACTGGTCGAACGAATAGAAGATGAGGTCGGAGTCGCCGTCGCCCTGGCTGGTGAGATCGACGGAGAGGATCCAGTCGGTCTCGGTGCCGCTGCCCTCCGCCGTCGTGTCTTCGAGCCACAAAGAAGGTGTGGCTGCGACGTCGTTGATGAACGGCGCGCTCACGACATGGAGATCACCTCCGCGGCTCGTGTCGCCGCTTCCCGATGGCGAGGGAACCTGCGGCAGTCGGACGACGCCGAAACTGGTCCGTGCGCGTTCTCTCGGGCTTCGAGCCTCGTCCGACCCGGCATCGAGGCGCCGCACTTCGGACATTCGCCTCCGAACGGTCTCCTGGTCTTCCTCGCCGAGGAGGTGGAGAGAGAACTTGTACGCGCCCTCTGCGAGCCTGCCGTCCTCTGCGAGGTCCGCGAGTGAAAGCGAGGGTGCTTCTCCGGGCTCGAAGGCACCTTCGATCTGGCGACCCGAAGGGGAGGTCAGCTGCACCAGAACTCGCTCCCGCTGCGCCGGCCAGGTAATGCGCTCCCCGGTCACGATCGGTCGCATCGCCTCCTCGGTCCAGGCCCGCGCTGGTGCACCTGGCACGAGACAGACCATGAAGGTAAGGGTGCCGGCGGCCAGCAGCTGGACGACCTGGCTTCGGGGAGCGGGGACGCTGCGCTTGGAGTGCAGGCTCGGTACGAGGCGGAGCGATCTCGGCATGTCGACCTCCATTCTTGCTGCGATGTGGGGATACCCCTCTTACGTAGGAACGCGAACGAAGTGGCCACCCGGTCCGGAGATCGGGTCCGGAGGCTCGCGTTTTGCCGCGCTCGTTTGCTCCGCGAGCGCCCTTTGTGGTCAACTAGAAAGACTTTCCAATGAGTTGACAGCGCGCGGCCGCCCGTCTTTTCGCACGAGATCGTCTCCTGGCACGGCCGCCGAACGGTCCCCGAGCTGCAGGCCCATCACGCCTGCAGATCAAAGTTCTCAGCCGAGTTCTGCTCGGACTGGAGGAGGACGCACCATGGAGCAAGCCAGAGATCGCCTCTCGCGGCGGAACTTCATCAAAGGTGTCATCGCGAGCGGTGCCACCGTTTCCGCCGCCGGATACCTGTTCCGTCAGAACGTTCTGCTCGAAGCGCAGACCCCGGCAACGGGCGCCGTCGAGCGGATGGTCAGCCTGAGCGTCAACGGTCAGGATCGGCCGGTCGACGTGCTGAAGCAGGAGACCCTGGCGATGACGCTCCGGTACAAGCTGGGGCTCACGGGAACCAAGCTCGGCTGCGACCGCGGCGAGTGCGGCGCGTGCACGGTCCTCATCGACGGGCAGACGCACTACGCGTGCTCCATCCTCACGCACCAGGTGCGTGGCCGGAAGATCACCACGATCGAAGGCCTCGAGAGCGCCGACGGCACGCTGCACCCGGTGCAGCAGGCCGTGGTCGACGAAGCCGGCTTCCAGTGCGCGTTCTGCGCGCCCGGCTTCATCATGGCGATGGTGGCGCTCACCGACGAGCGCACCGACTACACGCGCGAAGAGGCGCGGCATGCCCTTTCGGGGAACCTCTGCCGCTGCGCCGACTACAACAAGATCCTCGACAGCGCGATGCGCGCCGGCGAGTACGTGGCAAAGAGGACTTGAGCCATGGCACGAGAAAAGCTGGTCGGAAAGAACTACACGCCGCCTGATCTGCACGCCAAGGTCACGGGCCGCGCCAAGTACTCCGAGGATTTCCGCGCGGAGGGCATGCTCTTCGCCAAGCTCCTCCTCTCGCCGATGCCTCACTGCAGGGTGCGGAATCTCGACACGAGCGCAGCCGAGGCGATGGAAGGGGTCGTCGCGGTGCTCACGGCCGACGAGCTCCCGGACGCCGGGCCGCTCGGCGAAGCCGCGCTCACGATGGAGCCGCTGTACGAAGGGCAGCCGATCGTGGCGGTCGCAGCCGTCGACGAGACCACGGCCGCAGACGCCATCGAGAAGATCAAGGTCGATCTGCAGCCTCTGCCGTTCGCCCTCGAGCCTCTCGAGAGCCTGAGGCCGGGTGGGCCGAACGCGCGCACCGACGGCAACACGATCGTGCGTCGTCAGAACGAGGAAGGCCAGAACGAGATGGTCGTGGAGCGGCTCGAGTGGCCGCAGAGCGTCTTCGACGAGGCCGGCCCGGACGACGTGCCGGTGGGCGAGACCCAGGACGAGTGGTCCATCGGTGACATCGACAAGGGTTGGGAAGAGGCCGAGCTCGTGCTCGAGGACAGCTTCTACAACCAGTCTCTGACCCACCACCCGCTCGAGCCGCGCTCGTGCATGGCCTACTGGCAGAACGGCAAGTGCTACCTGCACGCGTCCAGCCAGAGCATCGCCATCGCGCACTTCGCGACGGCGCGCCAGCTCGGCATCGAGGTCCAGGACCTGGTGTTCATCAGCAAGTACTGCGGCGGCGGCTTCGGCAGCAAGATCACCGGCACGGTCAACATGGCCATTCCGGCCATGCTGGCGAAGAAGACCGGTCGCCCGGTCATGCATCGCGTCTCGCGCTACGAGGAGAACTACTTCGGCCGCGCCCGTCCCGCCTTCCACGTGAAGACCAAGCTGGGCTTCCGCAAGGACGGCACCATCAGCGCGATGGACATCTTCATCATCCAGGACAACGGCCCCTACGGCCGCCAGGGTGATCTCGGCACGGCCGGCACGGTGGCGTCGCTCACCTACCAGCCGTCGAACATGCTGTTCCGCGGGGTCTCCGTTCTCACCAACACCCCGCCGCGCGCGCCGCAGCGGGCTCCGGGTGGAGCGCAGATCAACACCATCATCGAGCCGATGATGGACCAGGCGGCGAAGCAGCTCGGAATCGATCGCATCGACATCCGCAAGCTGAATGCGCCGAAGGAAGGCGGCAAGTTCGGGCCGGAGAACAGCCAGAACGTGACCACCGCCTACAACGCGGAGGCGCTCGACAAGATCGCCGAGATGGTCGACTGGGAAGAGGCCAAGAAGCGCAGCGGCCAGCGCAAGGGATCGAAGGTCACGGGTGTGGCCACGGCCCTCGCGAGCTTCACGGCCGGCGCCTTCGGCTTCGACGGCCTCATGGTCATCAAGCCCGACGGTCGCATGACCGTGCACTCGGGCGTCGGCAACCTGGGCACCCACTCGTTCTCCGACACGGCGCGCGTCGCGGCCGACGTGCTCGGCATGGACTGGGACCAGGTGGACGTGCTCTGGGGTGACACCAGCGAGCACGTGCCGTGGACCTGCGTCCAGGCCGGCAGCATGACCACCCACTCCATGTCGCGTGCGGCCCACGCCGGCGCCATGGATGCGAAGCAGAAGCTGCAGGAGATCGCGGCCAAAGATCTCGGCGGCTCGCCGAGCCAGTACCGCGTCGAAGGTGGCCGGGTCTTCCGCCCGGGCGGCCGCAGCATGACCTTCGCGCAGGCGGCCCAGCGGGCGATCGAGCTCGGCGGCAAGTACGACGGGCACGAGGCCAACGAGGATCTCAACCCCATGACCAAAGGGTCTGTCGCGGCGGTTGCCGGGCAGGGCCTCGTGGGGGCGGCCCGCGACAACTATCCGCGCAGCGGCAGCGTCTACACCTTCGTCGCAGGGTTCTGCGAGGTGGAGGTCGACACCGACACCGGTGAGATCGACATCGTGAAGTACGACGTGGTCACCGACTGCGGCACCGTGATGAACCCGCGCTCGCTGGGCGCGCAGCTGCACGGCGGCGGCGTCCAGGGCTTCGGCATGGCGCGCTCCCAGAAGTGGGTGTACGACTCGCAGTGGGGTATCCCCTTCGCGCACCGCTTCTACACGGCGCGTCCGCCCGGCATCCTCGACGTTCCCAGTCAGATGAACTGGGGCGCGGTCGAGCTGCCGGACGAGAACAACCCGGTGGGCTCGAAGGGCATCGGCGAACCGCCGCTGTCGGCCGGTTCCGCCGCGCTGCTCTGCGCCGTCCAGGACGCGCTGGGCGACAAGGTGTTCAAGCGCACCCCGGTCATGACGGACACGATTCTCCAGGCCCTCGAGGGCATGGAAGTTCCGTACGTCGACCAGGGCACGCACACCTAGTCCGCCCGCTCACGCACTCCAGTCGAAAAGATCGCGAGATTCCGAACGAAAGAAGGTAGAGAACGATGGCAGTCATTCACGACATGATTCCGGCGTTCGAGCTCTTCCAGCCCGCAGACACCGAAGGCGCCGTGGCGTTGCTTCGCCAGTACGGCGACGACGCCTGGGTGCTCGCTGGCGGCCTGGACAGCATGGACTGGTTCAAGGACCGCGCGAAGCGGCCGAAGGTGGTGGTGGACGTCGGTGGCATCGCGGAGCTCAGTGGCATCCGCGAGACCGAAGACGGTGGCTTCGAGATCGGCGCCATGACCACCCTCACCGACGTGGAGAGGCATGAAGGCCTGAACGCGAAGTTCGGCCTGTTGACCTATGCCGCGCGCATGGTCGCCACCCCGCAGATCCGCAACCAGGGCACCCTCGGCGGCAACCTGGCGCAGGACACGCGCTGCTGGTACTACCGCGGCGGCTACCCGTGCTACCGCGCGGGCGGCAACATCTGCTATGCCGACACGCCCACCTCGATGAACCGGGAGCACTGCCTGTTCGGCGCGAGCCGCTGTGTGGCGGTGAACCCGTCCGACACGGCTCCGGCACTCGTCGCACTCGACGCCCAGATGGTCATTCAGGGCCCGGGCGGCCAGCGCACCGTGGATGCGGAAGACTTCTTCCTCGGGCCGGCGGTCGACATCATGCGGATGACCCAGATGGAGTCCGACGAGATGCTCGTCAAGGTGGTCATCCCCGGCACGTGGGCAAACGCCCGCTGGTCGTTCGAGAAGGCGCGCGACCGCAAGTCGTGGGACTTCGCCCTGGTCAGCATCGCGGGTGCGTTCAAGATGGAAGGCGACACGGTCGCCGACGCCCGCCTGGTCGCCGGGTCGGTTGCTCCCACGCCGATGCGCCTGCGCGCCTCCGAGTCTGCGATCACCAACAAGGCGATCTCGGAGGGGGATGCTCAGGCCGCAGGCGAGGCAGCTGTGCGCGGTGCCCGCGTGCTGCGCCACAACGGCTTCAAGGTGCCGATGATGCGCAACCTCGTGCGTCGCACCATCACCGACAGCAGCCCCGCCGGACCGACGAGCGCCTAGGGGAGGAACACCTTGGATTTCATTCAGCGCACCACCAACCCCTGGGGCCAGGACGTTCCTGTCCGCATCTCGTGGGACCTCTTCTGGCTGGCGCTCGCGGCCGGCATCATCTTCGTCATCGGACACCTCTGGTTCCGGGCGCGGCAGAAGAAGCTCCAGGCGGCGATGGAGGCCCCCACCCTCGACATGCATGCGGCGGCAGCACTGCCCGAGAAGATCGAGCGCCACTCGTTTGCGGCGCGTGCCTTCCACGGCGTCATGGCGATCTCCATGCTGCTGCTCCTGATCACGGGCTTCCTGCCGCAGATCGGGGTGATGTTCTCGTGGGTCACGATCCACTGGATCTCGGGCCTCGTGCTGATCGCGTGCATCCTGTTCCACATCGTGCACGCCACGTTCTTCCAGAGTCTGCGCAACATCTGGATCACTCCGACGGACTTCAAGGAGTTCGTCCAGGAGATGAAGCACGCGCTCAACACGAGCTCGCCGCCGGCCCCGAAGCCGGGCAAGTACCCGGTGGACCACAAGCTGTTCCACCACGCGGTCACGATCTGCGGGCTCGGCGTGATGATCACGGGCGTGCTCATGATGTTCCGCATCGACACCCCGATCCTGGCGCGCGACCCGTACCTCTACTCGGACGCCACCTGGGGCTGGATCTACGTCATTCACGGCATCACGGCCGTGGGTCTCGTGACGCTCACCATCACCCACATCTACTTCGCGATCCTCCCCGAGAAGCGCTGGATCACGATGTCGATGATCTTCGGCTGGATCTCCAAGGCGGACTTCATGGAGCATCACAGCGCCGAGCGCTGGCAGCCCGAAGGGATGAAAGAAGACGACGAGAGCGAGCCCGCTGCGGCTCCCGCCGAAGCAGGCTGAGCTCGCCCGCATGTCAGCAGATTCGTTGAGAGAGCGCATCGACGCGCTCGAGAAGGCGTACGAGTACTTTCTCGGCTACGCCGCCCAGGGCCTCGCTGCGAGCAGCGCCCAAGGCAAAGACGGAGAGGTGCGCCGCCACCTCGACGCGGGCGTCGCGGCGCTCGACGGCCTCGTCGGTGCGTTCGAGGCGGAGGTCGAGAGCCGCGACAAGGCGGACGTGTACGCCGGTTTCCTCGAAGCCTTGAGCCGCGACGTGGCGGCGAGCTCCTCGGCCTTTCGCATCGCGCTCGACCAGGAGGCCATCACCTCGCATCTCGTCGACAACCTCAACGCGAGCGTGCATGTGCGGGCTCTGTTGACGGATCTCTTCGTGCTCGACGAGGCGCTTCAGATTCCCGCGGAGAGCTAGGAGGCCCGGCTCGAGTGGCGTTGAGCTGCTCGCGCCTCTATTCGATCTCGAAGGCCGCGCTGCTGCTGCGCTCCTGACCGAACTCGTCGCGGGCGCGGACGGCGAGGACGTGGACGCCGGGCTCGAGCTCGGCCAGCGGCAGCTCCCAGATGTGCGAGGAGACGGCTGGGGCGCCGAACCTGTCTTCTTTTGGCAGGCGCTCCCGGAGTCGCTCGACCGTCGGGTCGGTCCGAAGCGTGTGACGCATCGGCCGGAATGGTCCGCCGTCGATCGACACCTCGACGAGGTCGCGCGCGCCGCCGTCGAACAGGTTCACCACGACCTTGGTGCCAGGGCGCAGCCGCCCGCGGCGAAGGGCGCCACCGTCGTCCTGCCGCGGTGCGAGCGGCGGATCGAGCGTGATGCGGAGGTGGCGCCCGGCGTCCGGGCCGCTCGGGAACGGCACGAAGTCGGGCACCGCCTCGGTGCCATCGAAGCGCAGCACGTAGAAGCCGTTCGGGTTGCCGTCCTGCATCATGGCGTCGCGCACGCCGCGCGTATCGACGGGGCCGCGGCTCCAGCCGTTGCCGCGCACCTCGGCGAGCGTGTGCGCGATCCAGGGTTCTCCCGTCCAGCCGTGGCGGTGGTCGATCTGCTGCTTCCAGCTGTTGCTCGTGTCGTGCCCGGCGATCGCGTAGACGTGCTCGAACGGCGCGAGGAGCTCGAGGAGCTGCGACAGGTTGACCGTGTTGAGGTTGTCGCCGCCCGGCTTCCCGTCGCTCCCCGGTGCGCTCGTCAGCAGAGGGATGTGGGTCGCGACCACGATCAGGCGGTCGCGCGGAACGCCATTGAGGTTGCGCTCCAGCCAGAACAGCTGGTCCTCCGAGATGAAGCCGCGGTAGCGCCCGTTCGCGAAGCTCTCGTTGCCGGCCGCCCCTGCGTACTCCACGTTGTTGAGCGCGACGAAGTGCACGCGGCCGACCTCGAACGAGTAGTAGGTGGGGCCAAAGTGGCGCTTGAAGGTCTCGTTCGCGTGTGCGGCATCCGGCGAGGCGAAGTTGATGTCGTGGTTACCGGGCAGGAACCAGGACGGGGCGCCGACCTTGCTCATCATGTCGATGTGCCGCTCGTACAGCGCGAGGTTGTCGTTCACCACGTCGCCGACCGTGATGGAGAACGCGGCCGCGTACGGGTTGCCGACCAGAGCCCCGAGCAGCTCCTCACGGAGCATGTCCTGCTCGAGCGGAGTCCCGGCCTGGGTGTCTGCCAGGGCGTAGGCACGGAACCTCTCCGCGGTGTCCGGATCCGGGAGCAGTGGGAAGTCGATCGCGTCGGGCAGCGGGCCCGTGGGCCCGATCACCTGCCACTGCCAGTCGATCTCTTCACCTGCGACGGCGGTGACCGACCCGTTCGGGTAGTGCAGGTAGTGGAACTGGGGTAACTGTTGCTCGTTCTCGGCGACGCGGTAGCCGGAAGGCTGGGTGACGAAGAGGATCTGGCGCTCTGCGAGCGGGATCTCGTAGCGCCCGTCTCGATCGGTGCGCACGACATCGCAGCCGTTGCTCAGGGCGACGTCGGCAACGCCCTGCTCCGCGCTCTGGCGCGCACCGTCACCGTTCAAGTCGAGGAACACGGTGCCGCGCGCCGTGTCGGCGCCTCTTGCTGCGTCGCCGCAGCTCGGGCTCGCCGCCACGGTGGTTGCGGAGAGCGGCAGGAGCCAGGTGAGAGCGACGACGAGGGAAAGGCGGCGGCGCGAGGCGCCGCGCGATGCCGGAGCGCCAGCTGGACGCAGACTGCTTCGCACGGTCCTCACGACGACGCCTCGACCACCTCGGGTTACCGGAAGATCGAGACACCCACGACGAACGTGGCGCCTGGAGTCTCGAACCCGGTCACCTCCTCGTAGTCCTCGTCGAGCGCGTTCTCTGCACGCACGAACGGTCGCAGCCAGGGGAGTGCCTGATACTGCACCGTCAGGTCGACCCGCTCGTAGTCGTCCATCTCGAGGCCCGTGGAGTCGATGCGGTCGCTCACCGCAAACAGCATGGCGGCCACGTCGAGGTTCTTGGCTGGGGAGAACAGCGCCGTGAAGGTGGTCCGGTTCTCGGGTCGCCGGGCGAGCGGGAGGCCGGAGCTCACGTCTTCGGTGTCGTTGTACGTGTGCGTCAGGGTGAGCGCGACGTCCCCGTGTCGGTACTGCGCGGTCAGCTCCACGCCGCTTGACGTCGCTTCGGCGACGTTGCCGAACAGGAAGGTCGCCAGGTCGAACTGGATGAGATCCTCGAACTCGAGATCGAAGTAGGTCACGTCGACGCTCAGGCGATTCGACAGCCAAGAGTGAGACATCCCGAGATCCCAGCCCTGACTGGTCTCGGGTTGTAGGGTCGGATCCCCCGCGAAGGGGAAAAAGAGCTCGTTGAAGGTCGGAGCCCGAAACGCGGTGCCGAAGCTCGCGCGGATCCGTGTCTTGTCGTTCGGCAGGCCAACGGCTGCGGTGCCACGATAGGTCGTCTCGTCGCCGAACACCGAGTGGTCGTCCTGCCGGATCGCTCCCGTGAGGTGCACACGGTCGGTGGGCGACCACTGGTCCTGGACGAACCACGAGTCGAGCTCCGCGTCCTGGTCGAAGCTTCCCACGTTGAGGCCGTCCCGTTCTTCGTGGGAAAGGCCGACGTTGAGCACGTTCTTCTGGCCCAGCACGAGATCTGCCTGCGCCTCGAAGAGGGTCGTCTCTGACTGGATGTCGTAGTTGTTGAAGAACGTGTCGGGGTCTTCGCCGAGGAGGTCCGTCGTGGCCTGCGACGCGCGCAGCGTCTGGCGCCAGTTGGGCAACAGACTCTTCTCGAACGACAGGGCAAACACCTCGCCGTCCGTGATTGCGCCCGCGTTGAGGTCTTCGGTGCCGAAGCCGTCCAGGGCGACGTCACCCTCGTAGGAGCGGACGCTCAGGTCGAGGCGCCCGTCGTCCGCGAACGACAGGCCGAACCGGCCGCTGGTGGTGGTGTTCTCGTAGGGGTCGCGCTCTTCGCCACCTGCGATCTGCGACACCGTGTCGGTGCTCAGGTCACTGGCGGAGAGGCTGTAGTCGAGGAGATCGAGCTGTCCGGACGCAGAGCCCGAGAAGCGCTCGTGCTCGCGGCTGCCCACCTCAGCGGCCAGGTTGCCCTCGAAGCCGCTCTGCCCGCGCTTGGTGATGATGGAGATCACTCCGGCCACGGCTTCCGAGCCAAACGTCGCCTGGGGTCCGCGCAGCACCTCGACGCGCTCGATGTTGTCGGCGGTGAGGTGGGCGAAGTCCACGGTTCCACCCGTGGTTCCGTTGACCCGCACTCCGTCGATGAGAACGAGCGACTGCGACGGTGTGCTGCCCCGCAAGCGAACGCTCGCTGCCTTGCCGGCACCGCCTGCGTGGGTGACCTCCAGGCCCCGCACCGTGCGGAGGAGGTCGATCACAGTGAGCGGTCTTCGCTGCTCGATCTCGCGGGAGGTGATCACGGTGACCGAGCTGCCCGCTTGGGAGAGCGGGACCTCGTCGCGGTTGGCGGTCACGGTGACCTCTTCCGCTGTCTGACCAACGGGTTCCTGTGGCGCCTGCGAAAGGAGCGGCAGGGCGAGGCCGCCGATGGCAGCGAGTCCCAGGGCAAAGCTCCGACGGAGCCTCGGTGAAGGGTCGATTCTCATGTTCACTCCTCTTCCCCCTCGGGAAGGCGACCTCGAAGGCCGCTTGGGTGTTGCCGCTCAGGTCTCCTGACTCGCGGTCTTCCGAATCGCCGCGCCTTCCCATGCCGTCGTCGAGCCGTAGCCCGTCCGTATCAGACACAGTGGCTGCCCGATCCCTGGGGTCGAGATCGAGCGTGCGGTGTTCGTCACGCTCACAGTCGCGGGGCGGTGGGAGACTTGCACTCCCTTCCCTGACTTCGGCAGTGGGTTGGTGTTCCTTCCTTCTCGTTTCGGAGAACCACTCTTCCAGCATCGTCGGAAGAGGGCTCGCGGTGTCACTTCGGGTCGCGAGCGACCCTGGCGAGAGTAACGCACAATACGCCGTGAGCCGCCCGGCGACGCGGGCGGCTCGTCCGGGCGGCGATGGTCCGACGCTACGGGCGGGCTCTGCTGCGCACGCGCCAGCGGATGGGCTCGGCGTCCGCGTCGGGCACCGGTGCGGGCTCGGGCGCGATCACGGCGGCCGGCGCGGCCGGCGCGACGAGTGGTTCGGGGGGCAGCACGGCCTCGGGGCCAAACAGTTCCAAGCCACCGACGCGCTCGGGCAGCTCGAAGCTCACCGTCTCCCGGCGCTTCTGGCGCATCACCTGCAGCCGAACGGTCTCGCCGCTTTCGTAGCTGCGGAGGATGCGCAGCATGTGCGTCGCGTTGCGCGGCACCCGGTCGCCGACGGCCAGCACGACGTCGCCTGCCTCGAGCTGCAGGAGGTCGTTGTCGCTTGGTGGCTCGATCACGAGCAGGCCTTCGCCGACGCCGAAGTAGCTCTCGAGACCCTCGTTCATGGGCACGAGCTCCATGTCCTGCCAGCGGCCCCAGAGGCCAAATCGGGGCAGGGTCTCCGCCAACAGCGCCCGCGGTGCGACGGGAGCGACCGCTGGGGCTGGAATCCGCGAGAAGATCTCTTCGGGGTAGCGCTCCAGGCGCTCTGGAGTGACGTTCGCGTCGTACGTCTTACCGCTGCGGCGGTACCGCAGCTGCAGCTCTTCGCCCTCTTCGGCGCTCCGGATCTCCGCGATGAGCCGGTTTCCAGGGGAGCGCTGGCCGCCGACCAGGTTCTGGCCGCCGAGGTGGGTGATGAGGTCTCCTCGACGCAGGCCGGCCCTGTGCGCCGGTCCGCCGGGCCTCACGCTCAGCAGGCGAGCGCCTTCGTCGTCTTCCGTATCGATGGTGACGCCGAGGCGCGGGCGGTCCGTCTGCACGAGCACCGAGTCGTACAGGGCGCGGGCGGAGTCGTAGCGCTCGCGGTAGTTGCGCCCGGCGAGCTTGAACTTCATGGTGGCCAGTGCTCGTTCGGCCTCGGCGAGCCTCATCTTGAGCTCCGCCTTCTGTCTCGAGGTGAGCTTCTCGCTGAGGAGCTGCTGGCTCTTGGCCGCCTCGGACAATGCCGCAAGCTGTGCCTCGAGCTTCGCGCGCTCGGCGTCGAGCGCCGCCTTCGCCTTGTCGCTCTCCTGAGGGTTGACCGCGGGAGCGGCCGTCGAGCCGAGACGGGCCTCGCTGGCCTGCAGTGGGAGAGCCGTCAGGAGCGCACAGGCGCTCGCGGCGAGGCGGAGTGAACGAAGGCGTCGAGTGTGTTTGCGCATCATGTCTCCTCGGGGCATGGCATGGTGGTTCTGGCCGCTGCTCGAACGGCACGGGATGCTCGGAGTGGGGTCAGAGGTTCTGCAGGCTCGGCGGGCCCAGATGGACGCGGACGATCGCCCCTTGCAGCTCGAGGCGCTGACTCCAGAGCTCGATTGCGTGGTCGGGGCCGTACTGTCCGCTCTTGGAGAGCTCTTCGTCGACGAGGGCGAGCTCATCCTCGAGCGCCACGATCGTCGCGGCTTCCCAGCCCCGCAGGGCGCGGCTCTCGAGGTCGAGGGTGGTCATCTCGACGTCGAGATGCTGGGAGCGCTCCTGCAGGTCGATCAGTGCCTCGACCATCGACGTGTCCGGAGAGGCGGGCGTCTCGTCCGGGGTACGGCTGGTGAGCCATGCCCCGCCGAGCCCGAGCGCCAGGATCGCAGTGGCTGCGAGGGCCCACCTCGACAGGGTCTGCCGGCGCCGCTGCTGCTGCAGCTCACTGCGCAGGTCGGGCCAGAGGTCCCGCGCGGGCTCGGGGCTCTCGAGGGCGCGGAGGTCCATCCGGACCTGCTGCAGACGCTCCAGCTCGGCGCTGCAGAGCTCGCAGGTGGCGACGTGCATCGCGAGGGGGTTGTCTGGGTCGCTGCCGTCGCCCTGCGGGTCGCGCAGATCGAGGAGCTCGTCGAGGGTGGCGTGAGAGCTCATGACCTTGTCTCTTGGGTCAGAGGTTGTGGTGGAGGGTGCAGGAGTCGGCGGAGGCGCGCATGCGCCCGCGACAGTTGCGACTTGGAGAAGCTCTGGGAACGGCCCATGACCTCGCCGATCTCGGTGTGGGTCATTCCCTCGACGTCGTGCAGCCACACGACGGCGCGGGCTTTGGCGTCGAGGCGTCCGAGCGCCGACTCGAGATCGAGTCGCTCGGAGTCGGGGCGGGGTGGAGCCCCGAGATCGACCGGCAGCTCGTCGGTCTCACGGTAGGCGTTGCGACGGATCAGCATGAGTGCCTTGCTGACCGCGATCTGACGGATCCAGGCCCAGAGGGAGGCGTCTTCGCGGAGGGTGTCGAGGCTGCGTGCGATCTCGAGAAAGGTCTCCTGGACGACCTCCTCTGCGTCCTCCGGGCGCCGCAGGACGCGCAGGGCGAGGCCGTAGATGCGGCGCTCGAACGTGCGAAAGAGCGCTTCCAGAGCCGCGAGATCGCCGCTGCGAGCGCGCTCGAGCACTCCCGGCTCGTCGGAGGGCCAGCAGAGCACGACGGAGTCAGTGGGCATCCACGGGCCTCGAGGCGCGAGCGGGGTGAAGGGGAGGGCGGAGGGTCATGGCTACTGTACGCAGAACGGTCG
Source organism: Candidatus Multivoraceae bacterium (assembly GCA_965223385.1). GTDB lineage: Bacteria > Acidobacteriota > Thermoanaerobaculia > Multivoradales > Multivoraceae > JBCCLJ01. The sequence goes on from CBDCWR010000006.1 coordinate 1,649,380, forward strand.
AGGGGTTCCTCGTCGGGCTGCTTCTCTGGGCGTCTGTTCCCTAAGATGCGCGGCTTCGCCAAAGGGTCGCAACTTTCTTCCGCGCACGCAAAAAGGCCGGTGCCTCGCGGCACCGGCCCCATGGTGGATTCCAGGTCGGAGAGTTCTACTCGTCCCGCGTCGGAGCGTGGATCGACGCGAAGACGTTCTGGCAGCCGCCTTCGGGGCATGCGAGCGTCGCCGTACCGATCTGCTCCGCGACCGTGCCGGCGATGCCGGTCGGGCCGTGCGTGCGGAGCACCGCGTGGATCTCTGCATTCTTGAAGTTCCGCAGGCCGTAAGGCTTGCTCTTCGCGAAGAGCTCGCGGGTGGTGCGGCCGGGCGTCAGCGTGAGGTTGACGTTGGCGGTGCCGAAGTCGTCGGAGACGAAGCCGCCGGCCCAGAACACGGAGGCGCGCACTCGCGGGTCGCCGCCCATGACCTCGAGATCGCCCACCGCGCACTCGTACGGCTCGCGACAGAACTGCGGACGGTTGAAGATCGCCCACCACACGGAGTAGGCGGTGTTGGCCTGGAGAGCCTGCGTGGAGATCTGCGCGCGGACGACGTTGTTGACGAAGTCGCGAACCAGGATGGTGGCGCCGTCGACCACTTCGTTGGTGTTGAAGACGGTGTGGTTGGCGATCTCGACCGACTCGGCGGCGTTGGCTTCCGAGGCGACTCTCTGCTGGGCGCTGGCCGCGCCGGCGATGAAGATCAGGGCGATCGTGGCGAAGGTCTTGGCGTTCATATCTGCACTCCTCAAGAGGAAGGGTTTGGCTGAAAGCGACGTTGCAATGTGTGCCGCTGCCCCCTAGACGGAGAGGCTCGCAACAAGCCGCCACGCGATCTCGTCCGGCGCTTTGGCACGCCCTTGTGCCGGTCGGATAGGCTGCTTCCTGATGTCCCCGAGCCCTGCGCCGCTCGAGGCAGGTGGCGCCCGCGAGCTTCCTGTCCGCAACCACCTCCCTGCGCTGCTGGCGATGGCGGTCGGCTTCGGCCTGCTCGCCTGGCTGGCGATCTCGTACATGCACCGCGCGGAGTTTTTCCTCGGGCGCTACGCCTTTTTCTGGGTGACGCTCTGCGCGCTGGCTCTTTCGTGCGGCGTTCCGAGATTCGGCGATCGGGCCGCGTCGCTCGCCAACCGCGTCGCGGACGCCATGGCCCGACGCGGTGCCTTCCGATCCTCTCCGACTGCGGAGGCTCCGAAGTTTGCGCTGCTGCGCTTCCTCTTCGGCCTGTTCCTGGTGGAGCGCGCCGTGTGGGTGCTGGTGTATCTTCCGCCAGCCGACTGGCAGGACCCGCTCATCGTGTGGGCCGCGTTGTCGCCTTTGGTCGCGGGGGTGCTCGTCGCCACGGGCACCTGCACGCAGCTCACGCTGCTCTACCTGATTCTCATTCAGTGGCAGCTGGGCGAGCGCGTGCTGCGCACGGTGACGCTGGGCAACGACGTGGCGGCGATGTTGGCGCTCCTTCTCTTCTTCGCGAGCGCCGGTGCGCATGCTTCGGTGGACGGGTGGTGGATGCGCCGCGGAGGACGGCTCGGCCGGTTTCTGCAGAGGACCTACGCTCTCGACGGACTCCCTTCGGTCGGCACCCTGCAGATCGCCAAGCTCGCGACCCTGGCCGCCTACTGGTGCGTCTGCCTGTACTCGATGCTGAGCCACCTCGCGGAGCCGGCCTGGATGGACGGATCGGCAGGGCCGCTCCTTCTCACCAACAACTTCATGAGCAGCTACCACGGCCAGTTCGAGGCCTTCTTCGAGCTCGGGCCGTGGGCGGTCCTCCTGGGCCGGGTCTCCCTGTGGGCGATGTTGCCCTGGTACACGCTGCTCCTGCCTTGTGTGCTCTTCGGGGGGCTGGCCCGGCTGTATGCCATCGCCTGGGGCCTCGTCTTTTTTGCAATGAGCCTCGTGGTTCTCCAGCTGGGCTGGCTCGCGCAGTTCGAGCTGCTGTTCTTCGCCGGTCTCTTCTGGGAGCGCAGGTGGCTCCCTGGCGCCGGAGACGTGGAGCTCGCCTACGACGACCGCTGTCGGCTGTGCCGGCGGACGGTGTGGCTTCTGATGCGGCTCGACATCCTCCGTGTGCTGCGGCTGCGGCCGGCATCGCGCTGCGAGGACTGGCTGACCGAGCACGGCATCGACCAGGACGCTGCGCGTGGCGCGATCCACCTCGTCGACGGGGCCGGAAGCAAGACCCGTGGCTTCGAGGCCTACGTGACCCTCAGCCGGAGCCTGCTCCTGCTGGCCCCCCTGTGGCCCGGCCTCCTGCTGCTGCGCCGCGTTGGCCTCGGAGACGCGATGTACCGGTTCGTCGCGTCGCGCCGCCTCCTGTGGTTCGGAGAGTGTGACCCCGTCGATAACGGTCCGGCGACACCGTCACCGTCAACGGTGCGCGAGCGGCTCGACCGGCGGTCGGCCATCGTGCCTGTGGCAGCGCACCTCTCGCTTCTTGCGCTGCTTTTCCTCGCGGCGGTCCCGGCGCCGTCCCTGAACTGGGAGGGTGTCCCCATGCCGACCCCAGCGCGCCGTGGGGTCGAAGCTGCGCACCTCTACGGCATGACGCCCATCAACGTGTTCAATCGCGCCGACCTCCGGATGGCGGAGAACTGGTTCACGCTCTCCCGGGTGGCGCCTTCGGGCAGCCTCGAACGGCTCCCGATTCTCCGAGAGGACGGGAGTCGTCTCGAGTGGCATCGCTCCGATCGCGTGTACTTCGGTCACACCTTGAGGTTTCGCCGTGGTGCTCTGCGCGAGGAGCGGGGGTGCCACTTCGATCGCTTCCGCGCGACGATCGAGTGGCTCGCCAGCGTCGACGCCGCGCCCGAGGGCACCACGTTCGAGTTCGTGCAACTGCACCAGCCCCTTCCGGAGCTCCGTCTGCTGCTGGACGGCCGTTACGTGTCCCAGCCCGCGGACGTCGTCTGCCGCGAACGTTTCGACCTGTAGAGCGGACGTGATCCAGGCCAACACGAGGACGAGACTGCCCGGTGGCATCGCGCTGGTGGCGGAGCTCCTGCTCGTGGCGGCGCTGTGCTGGGCCTTCAGCGGTCGGGGTGGTCTTTCGCTCGCGGCCTTGGTGTTGCTCTACGGCGTGTTCCTGCTCCCGGCCCTGCGCCATGAGCCCGCGCCCTGGACCCTGGAGCACCTCGAGCTGGTCTGGCTCACGATCGCGGGATGCATCCTCGCCCTCCTCGCACAGCTCGTCGTTCCCGTGCCGGGCCTCCCCTGGCTCGTGCCTGTGCTCCTCGCGTGGCGCCGACCCCCGGCGCCCGAGCCCGTCGGTGCGAAGGAGCGGCCCGCCCTGGGTGTGGCCGCGCTCGCGCTGGCTCTCCTGCTGGGCGTGGGGCTGCTCTCCCACGACTACCAGGCGAACGAGCGCCATGCCGCCTGGCTCCTCTCCTACACGAACGCGCTCACCGAGTTCCCTCCACAGGAGCCGTTCTACGCGGGCTCGAAGCTCGTGTACCACTACTTCGTGAACCTGCTGGCAGCCTTCGTCTCGGGCGTGACGGGGAGCCCGCTCTACGATGTCCTGCGCGTCGTACTCCCCCTGTTTCTCCTCATCCAGTTCGTGAAGACCTTCGCGGCGCTGGCCCACCGGCTTTCGGGCTCGAGCCTCCTGGGGGTGGCGGCGCCGGCGACGTTCCTCGCGGTGTACGGATACGACGAGGTGCTCTACGGCTGGTTCCAGACGGCGAACCTGAACATTGCCTACCGCCTCCCCTCGCTTCTGCTGGCGGGGGGCCTCATGCTCTCCGTCATCGCGTCTCTCCGCGTACCGCGGCGCGGGGCGGGCTCCGACCTCGTGCTCCTCGCGCTGCTGCTCGCGGTGTCCGGAGCGCGAGCGAACGTCCTCCCGCTGCTGCTGTGTGGCCTGCTCTTCGCGGGTGCACTCCCGCTCCTGCTCCGGGTCCTTCGGGTGGAGGTGCCGGAGGATGCGCCGCCTGCCGCGTGGCCTCGCCTCGCCTCGGCCTTGCCTCTCGCGGTGTCTGCCTTCGTGCTCTCGTACTGGGCCTTCTACAGTGGCGGAGTGCTCGGGGCCAACATCATGCCCCTGCGGCCGCTGAACGACTCTCCCACCCGCAGCATTGCCCGTGAGCCGTCGCAGGTGTTCGAGCTCTTGCGCGACATCCTCGGCTCGAGTCCCTGGGCCGTGCTGCTGTTCTTGATTCTGGTGGTCGCGGTGAAGCAGGGGGCCTTCACGGTGCTGGGCCTCGCTCGGCTACGGCGGCTTCTCGACCTGCGCTCCGCCCCGCCGACGCACCTCGTGCTCCTCGGAATGTGGATTGCCGGCTTCTGTGTCCTTGGGCTGTTCGAGAACGCCACGAACGAGCAGTGGGCGTTCTACTTCTTCGCGCACATCGCCCTCACCCTGTTCGTCTGTGCTCAGGGGGCTCCGTTCTCGCGTGGGGAGCACGCGCTCGTCGCGGTGCTCGTTGCGCTCCAGCTGGCCTACTTCGCGTGGAGTGTGTGGACGGACCGCCCCGAGGAGCCTCTGTTTCAGACCCAGGAGCTGACACGCGACCCGGAGGTTCTGGAGGTCGCCGAGGTTCTGCGGCAGGACGGCCGTGAGGTCTGGTTGGTGAACGGAGGGCGGAAGCGGTTGCTGGAGGTCCCGGCGCTCGTCGACACGGTCAGCCTCTGGGCCGACCCGTACATCCTGGCGCAGGGGGAGGTCGAGAGCGAGGAGCGCACGCGGCGACGCCGAATGCTGGAGGAGGGGGGGTGCGAGGAGTTGGGTGCGCTGCGGCGCGAAGCGCCCGTGCCGGTGCTGGTGCTGCGTCGATCCGGCGGAGGCCAGGCGGACCAGGCCTGCCTCGACCTCCTTTGGGAGGGCGAGACGTCGGTGATCTACGAGGTGAAGCCGCCGACCCGCTGAGCGGCCCGGGTGAAAGCGGGACGTGCGAGCAGACGCTCGAGATAGGGCGCAATCCGGCCGTGGTCGGCGGTGACCAGCCCGAGGCCCTGGGCTGCCGCGAGCGTGAAACCCATCATGATGTCGGCTGCGCTGAACCCGCTCCGGAGGAGGTACGCCTGGTCTCCCAGCTGCTCGTCGACGTGCGACAGCGTGCGCACGGCCCGGGAGCGTGCGTCGGCGAGGAGCTCCTCGCCGTCTTTGCCTTCGCGGTAGATCCCGAGCCACACCACGGCGCTGATGGGTGCCCAGGCGGTGCTCTCCGCGAAGTGCATCCATTGGAGGTAGGTGGCGCGCTCGGCTGCGCCGGGCCGGGGGCCGAGAGGCAAGCTCGTGGCGTTGCCCGCGCTGCGCTCCGCATGGGTCTCGAGGATGTACTCGAGAATGGCGCCCGACTCGGACACGACGACGTCACCGTCTTCGAGCGTGGGGATCTTGCCTGTGGGCGTGTCCTGGATGAAGAAGCGATCGACCGTGGGCTTGAACTCCACCGGGACCAGCTCGTAGGGAACCTCGAGCTCTTCGCAGAGCCAGACGGGGCGGATGGCGCGCGTGCGTGGGGCCGAGTAGATCTTCATGTCCGTTCTCCGGGTGTCCCGCTTGGGGGCGCCGTCTTTCTGCCACGAGGGCGGTGGTGCTCCGTTGGTTTGTCGCATTCGATCACGCCCGCCAGCTCCGATCGTGGTTGCCCCGGGCTGAATGGCTGTCTAGGGTGACGGCATGCAGACCCAACCCATCGTCCGCCTCTCGCCTCGCGCTGCCCCGCGTCGCCGACCGCCGTCACTGCGTCGCTCGGCAGGGTCGGGGATCCTGCTCGCCGTTCTGGCCCTCGCCGGGTGTGGGGGTGAGCCGCCGGCTTCACACAGCGAAGCCGCGGCCATGCCGGAGGGCCCTCCATCGCTCTTGCTCACGAACGCTCGCGTCTACACCCTCGCCTGGGGCGAGCCGGGCCGCGACGGTACGCCGGCCGCCGACGCTCCGGTGGAAGGCGACGTCTGGACTCCGGACGCCGAGGCGATCTTTCTCGAGCAGGGTCGGGTCCGTTGGGTGGGTGCCGCAGCGGATGCGGAGACGTGGAGGGCCGAGGCCGCGGAGGTCATCGACCTGCAGGGAGCGACGGTGCTGCCCGGCATGGTCGACAGCCACACGCACATCCAGGGCTTGGGCGCCAATCTGCGGCGGGTCGACCTCGTGGGTGTGGAGACCGTGACAGAAGTGGTCGAGCGCCTGCGGAGCGCACGCCCAGCGCCTGCGGCAGGGGAGTGGATCGTGGGGTGGGGCTGGGACGACGGTGCCTGGGCGGCCAACTATCCGACCTGGGACGAGATCTCCGAGGCGTTCCCCGACAACCCGGTGATCCTGCACTCGCTCCACAGCTTTGCGCTCTGGGGAAACCGGGCCGCCTTCGCAGCCGCCGGCATCGACGGATCGACCGAGGTGCCTACCGGCGGTGAGATCCTCCTCGGACCGGGTGGGGAGCCCACTGGCATTCTCCTCAACCGGGCGACGCCGCTGCTCGTAGCGGCCGTCCCGCCGCCGTCGGACGACCAGCTCCAGCAGGACCTGAAGGTAGGCCTGGAGGAGATGGCACGCTCCGGATACGTCGGCATTCACGAGGCCGGGCTGCCCACCGCGACACTGGCCGCGTTCGAGGCCCTCGAACAGCGCGGGGAGCTGCCCCTGCGGGTGTACGGCATGTTGTCTGCACGCGATGCGCCTCTGATGGAGCGCTACATCGAGAGCGGGCCGCGATGCGGTGGCGAGGCGATGTTGCGGATCTGTGCGGTGAAGGCGTACTGGGACGGTGCGCTCGGCTCGCGTGGAGCGCGGCTTCTGGCCGACTACTCGGACCAGCCCGGGCACCGCGGCGTGAGTGGCGAGGGATACGGTTTCGACCAGGAGCTGGTCCGGCGCTCGATCGGCGCGGGCTTCCAGGTGGCGATTCACGCGATCGGCGATGCTGGCAACCGCGAGACGCTCGACTACCTCGAGGACGCGCTCGCGCGGCACCCCGAAGCGCGTTCCCTGCGGCACCGGATCGAGCACGCCCAGGTGGTCGCTCCGGAGGACATGCCGCGCTTCGGGGAGCTCGGGCTCATCGCGTCGATGCAGCCACCCCACATGGCCGAAGACAAGGCGTGGGCCGAAGACCGCCTCGGTGCCGAGCGCGTGCGCGGCGCCTACGCGTGGCGCTCCCTGCGGCTGGCGGGTGCGGGGCTCATCTTCAACTCCGACCTGGCCGGCTCCGATCACGATCTCTTCTACGGGCTGCACTCCGCGGTTGCGCGCACGAGCCCCGACGGCGAGCCGGAGGGCGGCTGGTACGGGGAGCAGGCGGTGTCCATGGAGGAGGCTCTGAGGGGATACACCACCTGGGCCGCGCAGGCGTCGTTCCTCGAAGAGCACGCGGGCAGGCTCGTGCCAGGGGCTTTCGCCGACCTCACGGTGCTCGACATCGACCCGTTCGAGCTCGGAGGCGCACGTGTGGGTGAGCTGCTCGAGGGCGACGTGCGCATGACGATCGTCGCCGGACGCGTCGTCTTCGACGGGCACTGAGCCCTCGCTAACTGGTAGTTTGATGCGGTGAACGAGGGCATCACTGTGTGGCTCGAGCGCCTGCGCAGCGGCGATGGGGAGGCGGTGGACGAGATCGTGCCGCGGCTCTACGACGAGCTGCGGCGCATGGCGCACCTGCGCCTCCTGCGCGAGCGTCGCGACCACACCCTCAAGACCACGGCGCTCGTCAACGAGGCGTACCTCAAGCTGCAGCGCCAGCGCCGCATTCGCGCCGAAGACCGCCAGCAGTTTCTGGCCGTGGCGGGAAACGTCATGCGTCAGGTGCTCGTGGACTACGCGCGCGGGAGGCGGCGCGACAAGCGTGGTGGAGGCGTGACACCGCTGCCGCTGGAAGAGGCCGAGATCGTGTTGAGCGAGAGCGACGCCGAGCAGCTGCTCGACCTCGACCACGCTCTCACGGCGCTGGCCGAGATCAACCCGGAAGGAGCCGAGGTGGTGCAGCACCGCTTCTTCGCGGGCCTGTCGCTCGACGAGACGGCCGAGGTGCTCGGGGTCTCCAAGAGGACGGTCCAGCGCAAGTGGCTCGCCGCGCGCGCCTGGCTGCGGCGGGAGCTGCGCGCGACCCCCCTGGGGACATCGCTCGGCTCGGAAGGGCCGGGAGAGATCTCGCTCGGGGGAGACGAGGAGTGAGCCTCACGGCGGAGCAGTGGCAGCGCATCGAGGACGCCTTTCACCGCTGTCTCGAAGCGCCGCCCGAGATGTGGGCGGAGGAGATGGAGCGAGCGCTCGGCGATGCTCCCGAACTGCAGGCGGTCGTGCAGGAGATGCTCGACGCGCACAGCGACGACCAGGCGCTCACGCTCGAGGGGCGGCTCCCTGGAGACGGGCCGCCGGCCACGGCTCTCACGGCGGGCGAGCGCCTCGGGAAGTACGAGATCCTCGGCCTGCTCGGAAAAGGTGGCATGGGTGAGGTCTACAGCGCGCACGACTCGCAGCTCGAGCGCGACGTCGCGCTCAAGATCCTGCCGCCTGCGCTCGCGTCCGAGCCCGAGCGGGTGGCGCGCTTCTCGCGCGAGGCGAAAGCTCTCGCGGCCATCCGGCACCCCGGCGTGGTCACGGTCCACTCGGTGGAGCAGGAGGGCGAGATCACGTTTCTGACGATGGAGCTGCTGGACGACGCGACGCTCTCCCACGCGCTGCGTGACGGTGGGCTGAGCCTCGATCGTTTCCGGAGCCTGGCGACGCAACTGACGGATGCGCTGGCGGCGGCGCACGCGGCCGGCATCGTACATCGCGACCTCAAGCCCTCGAATGTCCTCGTTTCACGCGACGGTGACGTCACGCTGATCGACTTCGGCCTCGTGCGCCGGCAGAGGCAGCGGTCGCGGGAGTGGACCGACTTCGCTACCGAGCTCGGCACCCAGACGGGGCGTGTCATGGGCACCTGGCAGTACATGAGCCCCGAGCAGGCGCGGGGCGAGGCGGTCGGGCCGGCGTCGGACGTGTTCTCGCTCGGCATCGTCTTCTACGAGATGCTCACGGGATCCAGGCCCTTCGAGAAGCCGTCGGAGGCGGAGACGGTCGCGTCCATCCTGCACGAGAACCCTCCGGCCATCGAAGGGCTCCGGCCGGAGCTCCCCGCAGCCCTCGTGGAGCTGGTCGGGCGCTGCCTCGAGAAGACCCCCGAGGACCGCTTCCCGGACGCCGCCGCCGTCGGGGAGGCCCTCGCGGGCCTGGACTCCGGCATTCCGGCCCGAGACGTCGCCACGTCCTCCGTCGCGGCTCCAGAAGGGCTCCCGGGCGCGACGCCGGCACCGCTGCACCCGAGCTGGCTCCGGGCCACGGTGATTGGCCTCGGGCTCGTGGTCGCCGTGGGTGGACTTGCCCTCTGGCAATGGCAGAAGTCGCGGGTGCTCGAGGCCCGGGAGTCGCTGGGCCAGATTCGGGAGCTCGTGGCCGAGAACCGCCTCGGGGAGGCGGCGGCGCTGGCGGAAGCTGCGGCGGCCGTGCTCGGAGAGACGGTCGAGCTCGAGGAGCTCTGGCCGCAGATGACGTCACCCTTCCGGGTCGAGACGACGCCGCCGGGTGCGGACGTCTACGTGCGTGCCTACGACGAGTCGGACGACGGGTGGCAGAAGCTCGGCACGACGCCGCTCGAGCTCGACCGCCTGCCGTCGATGAGGTTGCGCTTCCGCATCGAGAAGGACGGTTACCACACCGCATACGCGGCGCGGTCGTTGGTTTCCTCGGACACGATTCGAGAGATCGGCAACGCCGAGCACGACTACCTCTCCGATCCGAGCTACGTGATCGAGCGCACGATGCGCCCGGCCAGCGAGGGCAGCGACATGATCGAGGTCGCAGGCGGCACCTATGGCGCCGTGCCGCTTCTGGGGTTCCCACCGGTGTTCCCTCTCGAGATTCCAACCTTCTTCATCGACGAGGTCGAGGTGAGCGCGAGCGACTACGCCGAGTTCGTTGCGGCCGGCGGCTACGAGGATGCGAGTCTCTGGCCCGAAGAGATGGTCGAAGGGCCGGACGGGGCGGAGAGTTTCGAGGACGCCATGACGCGTCTGGTCGACACCACGGGACGACCGGGGCCCGCCAGTTGGGCTCTCGGCGCTCCATCCGCTGGTGAGGACGACCTCCCGGTACGCGGCATCAGCTGGTTCGAAGCGCATGCCTACTGCCGTTGGCGGGGAGCCGCCTTGCCGACCATCTTCCACTGGGCCCGAGCGACGCTGCCGAGCTCCGATTCCTGGCGTCCGTTTCACCAGGAGCTGGCCCGTGTGTCGCAGTTTGGTGGCGCTGGCCCCCTCGCCGTCGACGATGGAGACGGTCTTGCCGTCTCCGGCGCTCGCCATCTGGTCGGCAATGTGCGCGAATGGGTGTCCACCGAGAACCCGCTGGGTCGCTACGCGATGGGCGGGGCCTGGAGCGACCCGGTCTACTTCGTGCACGATCCCCACGCCACGCCGCCGTGGCAGCGCGAGCCCACCCACGGAGTCCGATGCGCTGTCTATCCGGAAGGCGAGCCGGCGGCGCACCTCGCGCGGCCGATGAGACTGCCCGACCAGACCTTCCGCGAGGTGGATCTGGCCGACGAGGTCTTCCAGACCTACGAGCGCGCCTACGCGTACGACCCCTCTCAGCCGCTCAACGCGACGCTCGATTTCGAAGAGGAGCTGCCCTGGGGCGCGACCCTCCAGTGGGTTTCTGTGGATTCCGCCTACGGTGAGCGACTGCCGATCCGCTTGCATCTACCCGCCGGTTGGCGCGAGGCGGAGGCGCTCCAGCCCATTCTGCACATCGGCGGAGGCAACGTGGTCCGTAGTCCGGAGATGGAGCCCTTGGGAGCTCCGCTCGACGCGCTCGTGCGCAGCGGCCGCGTCCTCGTGGAGCCCGTGCCGGACGGCGCATTCCAGCGCAACGACGGCCGCACGCTGCAGCGTCTCGGGGGGCCGGAACGCTTCGAGATCATCACGCACTGGGTCCAGGACCTCGGACGCGCTCTGGACTATCTCGAACAGCGCGCTGGCATCGCGAGCGGCAGCGTCGCGTTCCTCGGCCAGAGTCTGGGAGGGAACTCTGCGCCGGCTCTCGTGCCCTTCCTGCCACGCATTCGGGTCTTGCTTCTCTACTCGTCGGGCTTCTCGGAGCTCGAGCGCCAGGAGCGGATCGATCACGCGATCGGCCTGCTCCGGCGCATCGAGATTCCGACCCTCATGCTTGGAGGCGAGAACGATTTCACGATGCCGACCGAGCTCCAGCGTCAGATGTTCCGCTTCCTGGGCACCCCGTCCGACAAGAAGCGCCAGGTGCTGTTTCCGGGCGCCGGGCACGCACCACTACCTCCCGGTGAGACATTGCGCGAGACCGTCGACTTTCTGGAGCTCCATCTGCCCTGACGTGTCCACTTTTCCGGTGGGCGTCGCTATGTCCTCCTGAACAACCCCGTGTACAGGGGCCTCACGGCTCCCGGACGCACGGACAGGAGGAGACGATGGAGAAGAGAAGTTGCGCCGACGCACGGCGCTGGACGGTTTCCGAACGGTCGAAGGTTCTGGCGCGGAGGTGCCTGGGAACACTCGGCGCCCTGTCGCTGGCCGCGCTTCTTGCAGTGCCCGCGACCGCACAGACCGTGGTGGCGTCCGACCTGCGCGTTCCGATGCAGATCACCTCGGCGGGTCGCGGAGCGCTGCTCGTGTGCGAAGCCGGCTTCGGCCCGAACACGGGCCGGCTCAGTCGGGTCGACACGTTCACGGGAGAGGTCTTCCCTCTGATTGACGGCCTGCCCTCGGGGATCGACTCGGCCGGTGGGCCTGCCGGTCCCACGCAGATCGTACGGATGAGCGAGACGCGCTGGTACCTGCTGATCGGCGAGGGCGACGTCGTTCGCAACACGGAGATGCCCGGGGTTCAGGCACCGAACGCCGAAGGTATGTCTTCGCCGATCCTGAGCTCGATCCTCGAGCTGGAGTGGAACGGGCCCGCCCGCGATGCGCGCGAGACGTTTGTGCTCGATCTCGCCGATCACTTCACGCTCGCCCACGGTCACGCGATCCGGCGCAGCGCGGGTGGCGAGAGCATCCGCATCTCGCTCGTCGAGGACTTCCGGGACTTCGTGCCCGACGAGATCACCAACGTGCGCGCCGCGAACACGTTTGGCATGGCGCGCCGGGGCAACACGCTCTTCGTTGTGGATGCGGGCCTCAACTCCCTGTCGAAGGTGCACGCGGGAACGGGGCGCACGCGACGTCTCCTGGGCTTTGCCCCGCTGCCCAACCCGCTGCCTTTCGGGCCACCGGTGCTCGACGCGGTGCCGACCAGCGTGCGCAACCTCTCGCCGAACCAGCTGCTGATGACGATCTTCACCGGCTTTCCGTTCCCGCAGGGTGGTGCTTCGGTGATGAAGCTCGACCTGCAGACGGGCGAGATGACCACGGCCGTCGGAGGTCTGACGGCGGCCATCGACGTGCTCCCCATCCCGGGGAGCCGGGGGCAGCAGGGTTACCTGGTGCTGGAGTTCAGCCAGGACATGCTCGCCGATCCGCCAGCCCCGGGGCGTCTCCTGCACTTTGCCAGTGAAGAGAGCGAAGGCGAGGCGCTCGCGCCTGTGCTGATCACGCCGACCAGCGTGGCGTACGAGGCCGCGACGGGCAGGATTTTCGTCTCCGAGCTCGCGACGGGGAACATCGTCGAGGTCGAGTAGGCCGTGCGCGCGTCGCCTCTTCCTTCCGCCGCGATTGGATGGCGGTGGGGCGAGGCGGCGCTCAGCCGTCGTGCCATCGGTGGCCGCGTATCTGGCTCTGCGACGCGTGCTCGAGCCTTGCCCGGGTGCGGTCGGGATCCACGGCACCGCAGGCCGCGATGAGGGCGTTGAGAAACGCGATCGGGGCCGCATACGACTCGCCGATCACGGCGCTGGACTTCGGCGAGTGGAAGATCTCGTTGGAGATGCGCGCCAGCGGCGAGACGAGATTGTCGGTGAGACCGACGCACTGTGCTCCGTTCTCGGATGCAACCCGGAACGGCTCGACCGTCTGCCGCAGGCCCTTGCCGAAGGTGATGGCGAACACCAGGTCTCCGGGTGCGGCCGTGCGGGCCAGGTGCTCGGCTTCTCCGGGGAGGTTGGCCTTCACGCAGGGGAGGCCCAGCACCACGAGGTGGTAGTGGAGGTAGGTGCCGAGCGTCGAGGCGAGGTCGCCGGAGAACACCAGTATCCTGTGCGCCGCGCACATGTCCTCGGCCAGCTTCTGCAGCCGCTCCACGTCGAGCCGCGAGCGCAGGGTCTCGAGGTTGGCCGCGTCGGCGCGAAGGACGTGCTCGATCTGTGCGGCGGCATCGCCGTCCTTTTCGAGCTCGCGCCAGCGGTCGCTCGGAGTGGTCAGCGCCAGCGACAGGTGGTGGAGGTACTGCTGGAAGTCGCGATAGCCGTCGAACCCCATCGCCCGGACGATGCGCAGCGTCGTCGCCGGATCGGAGCCGAGCGCCGCAGCCAGGTCGCGCACGGTGAGGAGTACATAGTCGCGCGGCACCTCGAACACCGGAGCAATGATGCCCCGCCGTCGGGTGCTCAGACCCTCCAGGAGGTCGACCGGGCTCGGTAGGGCTGCGTCCGTCTGCATCTATGCCATCCGTTGGCTCGCCCTATCCGCTCGACGCGAGTCGTCGGTCCGAGTGACCACCTCTCAGAACTCGAAGCGCACCCCGACCTGGCCCTCCCGGCCGGGCAGCACCTGGAGTGCCTCGCCGAACGCGGTCGGGCGACCGCGCGCCGCTTCGACCGCCGCCGCGTTCTCCTCGTTCGTCACGTTGAAGAACTCGACGAGCACCGTGGCGCGGTAGCGACCGCCCCAGCTGAAGAACTTCGCGAGGCGGACGTCGAGGTTCTTGAAGGACGGAGCCTCGAAGCTGTTCTTCTGGATGTTGATGTCGCGCAACGAGAAGCTCAGGTTGCCGTCCGGGTCGGAAAGCTGCTGCGCCGTCTCGCTGAACTTGAAGCCGCTCTGGTAGCGGAAGATGGCGCTCAGCTGGAAGCCGTAGGGCAGCTCGAGGAGGCCAAACAGCACGAGCTGGTCGTCCACCGCCAGTGGCGACGGCCCCTTGTCGAGGTCGGGGCCATTGTAGAAGGTGCCCGCCTGCGGGATGAAGTTGCCGTTCCCCGCCGTGAACGAGCCGTTGGCGTTGTTCTGGCCGGTCGTCGGGTCGGTGACCTCGGGAACGAAGCCCACGAACGAGTCGGTGGGTCCACTCGTGGTCGCGCCTGCCCCGGAGAGTGAGCCGTTGCCGAGCTGCGCACTCACCAGGTTGTCCTCGGCGTCGGTGTACGTGTAGTGCGCCGACACCGAGAAGCGGTTGCTCATGCGCTTCGTGTAGCCGATCGTGGCGGCGTCGTACTCGCCTTCGAACCACGGGCCGAAGCCGCGGATGCCGACGCCGGTGAACTCACCGGAGTACGTGCGCTCGAAGCCCGGAATACGCGAGATGAACTCGAGGTTGGTCTCGCGGATCCCCAGGATGTTCTCCATCTCACGATGGTGCACGTCCACGGTCACGAGGTGGGTGCGCCCGAACTGCTGTTGCAGGCCGAGGTGGTACGCCCGCGTGTAGGGCGTCTCGAACGAGGGGTCGATGGTCACTGGCACCTGCTGCGCCGGGAGAAGCCCATGGGTGAGCGCGCCAAACGGTCCCCAGTACCAGGAGGCCGGGCCAAATCCGGCGATCGGCACCATGGCATTCACGCGCGCGAGGTACTCGTCGGGGCTCAAGCCGCTGAGGTCCTGGATGTTGTCGATCGTGATCACCGTCTCCGCAGGGATCGGGCCGCGGCCGGTGGCCACGATGTTGTTCAGCGTGTCGAACCCGAGGTGCGGCGTCGGCAGACCAAAGGGGCACGGGGTGCCCTGGGCCACGGCCTGGGGCGCCAACGGGTTGACGCAGAGGCCGACCAGGAACGGGATGATCGAGGTGGTGTTGTAGAAGCCTTGCGGGTAGGACAGGTCCTGGATGAGGTTCATGTCCGAGCCGCCGAACTCGGGCACGTTGCGCACGAGTCCGAGGCGGAAGCGGTCGTAGTAGAGGCCGGCGCTGCCGCTGATGACGGTGGTGGCCGTAGGAGACCAGGCGAAGCCGAGGCGTGGCGCGATGTTGTCGGTGTCGTCGAACTCGGAGTCCTGGTCGTAGCGCACCCCGAGGTTGAGCACGAGCTTTTCGCCGACGCGCCAGTCGTCCTGGAAGTAGACGCCGAAGTAGTCGTTCTCGAGATTGACCTGTGCGCCTTCCGGAGTGCGCGGGCCGATCTCGGTGAGCGTGAAGAGGCCCGAGTACACCGGGCCGAAGCGGGCGAAGTTGTCGGCCGTGGCAAACAGCTGGTTTCCGACCACGCTGAGCTCTTCGCCGTCGACCTCGGTGCGTAGGAAGTCGAGCCCGAACTTGATCTCATGGTTGCCGATGAGCTTCGACAGGTTGGGGCTCGCGGCGATGTACTCCTGGTCGAAGTTGGCGGGTGTGGCGGGGTTGCCGAAGCTCACGGCGCCGAGGTCGCCGAACACTCCGAAGGTGAACGGGCTGCTGAAGATGTTGAACGCGGTGGCGACGCCCGCCTCGGGATGCGATGGCCCCTGGAAGTCGCTGTGATCGCGGTACTGCAGGTGCCCCTCGAAGATCCAGGGATCCGCGCCGAACAGAGAGTTCTGGCGCAGGCCGAGCATGGCGCGCTCGCGGTCGAAGTTGTTGCGCGTCGACGGCAGAGAGCCACCCATGGAAAGGGGCAGGAAGTCGGAGATCTCCGCGTCGTTGTAGCTGAGCTGCTGGTCGAAGCTGTGGTTGTCGCCCACCTGCTGGCTGAGCTTCAGGAAGAGGCGCGTCTCTTCGGTCTCATTCGGGAAGTCGAAGCCCCTCTCGAAGTCGCGCAGAACATCGGGCGTGGCGGGCGGGAAGCTGAAGTTGAGCTCACGCGACTCGTCGATGAGCTCGGCGGAGCCGAAGGCGAAGAACTTGTCGCGCACGATCGGCCCGCCCAGCGTGAAGGCGAAGTTCTCGCGCGACAGCTCGGGCGTGTCGGAGCCGTCGAGGGCGTTGGAGGAGTCGAGCGAGTCGTCGCGCACGAAGGCGAGCACGCGCCCGCGCACCGCGTTCGACCCACCTTTGGTGACGACGTTGATCACGCCGCCGGAGCCGTGGCCGAACTCGGCCTTGAAGCCGCCGGTGATCACCTCGAACTCCTGAATCGTGTCCTGCGTGTACTGCGACGCGACACCGCTGCCGAACTCGTCACGGTTGGGCATACCATCGATGAGGAACACCGCGTTGCCGGCGCGCTCGCCGAGCACGGGGGCGGCCTCGTCGCTGCCCTGGTCCTTCTCGCGGTTCAGCTGCACTCCGGGTACGAGCTGCATCAGGTCGAGATAGTCGCGCCCGTTGACGGGGAGGGTCTCGATCTGGCCGGGCGTGACGATGCTGCCGGTGTCGGCCGACGTCGTGTCGAGAAGCGGCGGCGCGGCGGTCACCGTCACGATGTCTTCCACCGACCCGAGGCCCAGCTCGAAGTCGAGGCTGACGGTGACGTTGAGCAGCAGCTCGAAGTCGGTGCGCACCTGCTTCTGGAAGCCGTCCGCCGAGGCCGAGATCTCATACGTGCCTGCAGGAAGGGAGGGCAAACGGTAGCGCCCGTCCTGGTCGGTGACGGACTCGCGGGTGAGGGAGTCGCTCGTGGCGGTCACCACGGCGCCCGGAATCGGGGCTCCGTCCGTCGAGACGATGCGACCGGTGACGGAAGAGCGGGTCTGGGCGGAGAGGGGCGCGATACCCAGAAGGAGCGCCACGACGAGCGCAAGAGTGGAAGTCCTGAACCCCAGAGCACAAGCTGAACCCATCGTGACCGCCTCCTCCGCTGATTCTCAACGGATGTTTCGAATTATGAGAAACTGAATCAGATGTTTCATCGTACGACGTGCTAGCCCCGAGCGTCAAACGCGCGCCCGCCCACCTCCCGGATCACTTCTTGCGGCTTCCAGAGGGACTCCGATGACCCCACCCCTGTTCGAGACCCGTGCACTGAGCAAAAGCTTCTCCTCCGGTGGATCGACGCCGGTGAACGCTCTCGTCGACATCGATGTGCAGATCCCCGCCGGGGAGTTCACGGTGCTCATGGGGAGCTCCGGTTCGGGGAAGTCGACGCTGCTCTACCTGTTGAGCGGTCTCACCCGTGCGAGCGCCGGCGAGATCCACTTCCAGGGGCGCAGCACCGGTGACCTCGACGAAACGCAGCTTTCGGTGCTGCGACGCGCGGACATCGGCTTCGTCTTCCAGGCGATCCACCTGATCCCTCACCTGACGTTGTTCGAGAACGTTGCCATCCCCGGCTATCTCCTCGACCGCGACAAGCGGCGCGTGGGCGAGCGCGCCCGGTCTCTCCTGGAGCGGCTCGGCGTGGGCGATCTCGGCGACCGCCTCCCGGCGCAGGCCTCGGGAGGTGAGCAGCAGCGGGCCGCGATCGCGCGGGCACTGATCAACGAGCCGGAGGTTCTCCTCGCGGACGAGCCCACGGGGGCTCTCAACTCGGCCGCCAGCCTGGCCGTGCTGGATGCACTTCAGAGCGTGCACGACGACGGGCGCACCGTGGTCATGGCGACGCACGAGGTGCGGGCTGCCTGCTATGGGACCCGGGTCCTCTACCTTCGGGACGGCCAGGTTCTCGCGGAGTACCGGCACGACGCGGCCGACACGAGCCCGGCGTCCCGCGAGCCGGCGCTCGTTCAGTGGCTGAGTGAGCAGGGCTGGTAGCCGTGCTGGCCACCTGGACCATGGCGCTGCGCAACCTACAGCGCCGGCTCCTCCAGAGCGTCGTCGTGGGAACCATCCTGGCGCTCTCGGCGTTGCTCTTCTTCGCTGGCCTCGGGCTCTTTGCCGAGCTCCGTGGGCCCTTCGAGCGCATGTTCGAAGAACAGAACGGATCGCACCTGACGCTGCACTTCGACACGCGCTCCCATCCGCCGGAGGAGGTGCTCGGATGGTGGAAGAAGCGGCCCGAGGTGGTGTCCATGTCGCCCCTCGTCCCGCGAATCGAGCTGGAGGGAAGCAGCTACCACGAGCAGGAGCAGCTCAACAGCCTGCTGTACGTCGCGGAGCGCCCCAACGAGCCCACCACGCAGGACCTGCTCAAGGCAGTCGCCGGGTCGTTGGAGGGTGGGCCTGGCCCCGGGGAGATCTGGATCCCGACTTCGGTCGCCAACGAAGGTGGCATCGAGGTGGGGGAGACCCTCGAGATCCCGACCTACCAGGGCCTGCAGTCGTTCGACGTGACGGCTGTCGTGGTCGACCCGCAGCACTCTGCACCCTTCAACAACCCCAAGCGGCTCTGGGTGGCGCCGGGAGAGCTGCCGCTTCACTTTGCCCTGGCCGAGCTGAGCGAGGTGCAGTTTGGTGTGCGTCTGACCGACGCGGCGCTCTGCCAGCCGCTGTGGATCGAGTTCAAAGAGGCCATGGGCGGAGCCTTCGCCGGCGGCAACATCGACTATCAGGGCATGATCCTGGGCTACACCGCGCCCTACTCGGCGATGGCCGCGATGCTGGTGGCGTTTTCAGTCCTCTCGGTGCTCATCTCGCTGTTTGCGACGCACGGCACCCTGACGAGTGCCCTGCTCGCCGACTTCCGGGTGCTTGGCCTGCTGCGGGCCCAGGGGTTCACTCCGAGTCAGGTCCGCGACGTCTACCTGCTCCAGTACCTCGCCCTGGTGCTCGTCGCGGCGCCGATTGGCGTGGCCGTGGGCTTCCCACTCGTGCGTCAGGGTGTGAACCTGCTCATGAGCTCGACCGGTGCGGCGGTGAGCGGGTCTTCCCTGTGGGGGCTCGCCGTCGTGACCGTGCTCCTGTTCGTGGCGCTCGTGTGGGCCTTCGTCTGGCTCGTGGCCCGTCGCGCCGCGCGTGTCCGTCCGGCAGACGCCATCCGCGTGGGAGCGCTCGTTGCGGGGGGTGGCGATCGGCAGTGGCCGCAGCTCGAGAAGGTCATGGGTCTGGGCCTGCCCCTTGCGGTGG
Organism: Candidatus Multivoraceae bacterium; assembly: GCA_965223385.1. Classification (GTDB taxonomy): domain Bacteria; phylum Acidobacteriota; class Thermoanaerobaculia; order Multivoradales; family Multivoraceae; genus JBCCLJ01. Next base: position 1,668,370 of record CBDCWR010000006.1, read on the forward strand.
CGGTGAAGAGCCTCGGAACCCAGCGTCGCCGCGCGCTCCTGCTGGTGGCGAGCGTCGCTTTCGCCACGCTGGCGGCGAGCCTGGCGGTCAACCTCGATCATTCGTTCCGCCGCGGTCAGGACGACCCCTCGATCCTCGGCTTCGACGACGCCGACGTGCGGATCGTGCGCGGCGGCCGCCGCTTCGGCATGCGGCACGACACCATGGTGGGTGTGCTTCGAGATCACCCGGACGTCGCACACGTCGCCACGTCCGACTTCTATGAGGCAGAGGTGCTGGCGGGCGACGGACCCACCCGAGACCTGCTCGGCACCGTGCTCTCCGGTGACGTGGACGCTCTGCGCATCCGGCACCTCGAGGGGCGCAGCCCCGAGACCGACAGCGAGGTTTCGGTGGGGGCCAACACCCTGCGCGATCTTGGGCTCGAGATCGGCGACTCCATGCGCCTCTTCATTCAGGGCTTCGAGGTGGAGCTCGAGATCGTCGGCGTCTTCCAGACGCTCAACAACGGCGGCACCGGCTTCCGCATCCTGCTCGACGGCGTCCGTCGCGCGGAGCCGTTCTACGAGCCCGTTCAGTACGGCGTCGTTCTCCGCGAGGGGGTCGATTCCGACGCGTTCATCGATTCGCTCGAGGCCGAGTACGGCGAGGCGGTGGATGGTCAACCAGGAGACCTGTTCCTGCGGAGGATCATGGCAACGGTGCTGACGGGAATGCGCTTCTCGAACGGCTTCCTCACGGGCGTCTTCCTGCTTGCCGCCGCGGTTCTCATCTTCAACGCCACGCTCATGCAGATCGCAGAAGGGCGGGCCACCTTCGGTGTTCTGAAGACGGTGGGGATGACCCCGCGACAGCTTCGCGTGTCCATCGTTGCGGGCGTGGCGATCCTGGCCGTCAGTGGCATTACCGTCGGGCTGGTCCTCTGGGCTGCAGGAGCGCCGGCTTTCCTCTCCGCCCTGTTTGCGAGCCTGGGTCTCGTCAGCTTCCCGTTGGCGACCGACGTGGTGGGAACTGCCCTTGCCGTACTCGTCATCTTCGTCTTCTGCGTCGCCGCAGCCTGGCTGCCCTCGGCGCGGGTCCTCGACATCGATCCTCGGAGCCTGATCGTCGAATGAGCACTCTCCACACCACCCGCCTCCGGACATCCCTGGCCGTGCTCGTGGCCCTCGGCTCGCTCGTCGCCAGTGGCGCAGCGTGGGGGTCCCTTGCACCCGACCGCCTGCAGGCGATCCGTGACCTTCTGGCTGTGCACTCCAGCGAGACCCCCGTTCCCGGCTTCTCCGTGGTCGTCGTCTCGGGCGGCGAGATCGTGTTCGAACAGGGTTACGGCGTCGAGGTCCTCGGCCGTTCGCCCAAGGTCACTTCGAGGTCGCCGATCGGCATTGGCAGCCAGACGAAGTCGTTCACTGCGTTTGCCATCATGCAGCTCGTGGAGCAGGGGCGCGTCGAGCTCGACGCGCCGGTGGTGCGTTACCTGCCGTGGTTCAGCACGGCCGACGGCCGCGGCGACGAGATCACGGTGCGCATGCTGCTCCACAACACGTCGGGTATTCCGAGCCAGGACCGCTGGCTGACCAGCAGCGACCGCTCGGAGGAGGCGGCCCGGCGCACCGTGCGTCAGCTGTCGAGCGTCGCGCTCGTCCGGCCGCCGGGAAGCTCGTTCGAGTACTCCAACGAGAACTGGACCATCCTCGGCGAGATCATCGCGGAGGTCACAGGTCAGCGCTACTCCGAGTACATGCAGGAGCACGTCTACGACGCTTTGGGCATGCGCAACACCACGACGGCGCTGGGGCTCTTCGAAGAAAAGGCCGTGCTGTACGGGCACTACACCGGCCTCGACGAAGCTCGCCCGGCGAAGCCGCGGTTCCTGGCCGAGGCTTTGGCCGCCGGCAGCGAGATGCGCTCGAGCGCGCACGACATGGGCCGCTACCTCCTCGTGCTGCTTGGTGGCGGCGAGCTCGACGGCCGGCGCTTTCTCGAGCCCGAGAGCGTCGATCTGCTCTTCGAGCCCGGCATCCGCACCAAGCTGTTCATGCCGGAGATGGGCGTGCAGGGTGAGGTGGCCGGCTATGCGATGGGCTGGATCGAGGCCGAGGTCGACGGGCGGACGATCCACCACCACGGCGGCGACGCGATCGTGATGACCTCGTGGACCATGCTCGATCGCGAGGCGGGCGTGGGCTCGAGTGTGCTCTACAACGGCCCGTCCCTGGATTCGTATCGCTTTCACGGCAAGGTGTGGCTCGCCCACAACCTGCTTCGTCTGGCGCGCGGAGAGCCGCTCTCCGACTTCGGGCAACCGAAGGAGACCGATCCGCTCGCGAACGACTACGAGCTCCCACCGGAGCTGCTCGAGCGCTACGCCGGCGAGTACATCTCGGAGCGCGGGCTGCGTGCCCGGGTGGCCGTGGAAGAAGACGAGCTCGTGGCTCGGGTCAGAACCCTCGATCTCGACTACGTCTACGCCGTGGACTTCGTCAACGAGCAGGCGGTGGTGCTGCGCAACCTGTCGAGCGGAACGCAGGCGCGCTTTCTCATGACCCCGAGCAAGAGCGTGACCGGCATCGACGGCGGCATCTTCGGCGGCCCGTACCGTCGGCTCGATCCGGGCCGGGCGCAGAGCACCCAGGCGGCCGAGGCGGCCGGCGTGTCGCTCCGGCTTCCAGCTTCGTGGACGTGGACCGCTGGGGAGGAGGGCCTCGAGGCCACGTCCGCCGACGGCGCCACGCGGCTCGCTGCGGGCTTCCAACAGGATCAGTGGGAGACCAGACGCGCTGCGCTGGGAGACACGTCGCCCGAGCGCACCGAGACGATCGGGCCCTGGGTGTGGCAGCAGGTGATCGGCGTGCCGTCCGAAGGCCGGCGCGCCCTGGTGACGTCCACTCCGGTTGGCCAGCGCCGCTTTGAGATCGTCCTGGAAGCGCCGGCAGGCGAGCTCACGCATCGCGTGCGCGACGTCCTGCTGCCGCTCTTCGACTCCCTGCAGCTCGAGCTTCCGAGCCTCTGAGCGCGAAGCGCGAAGCGCGGTTCCGAACAACTACCTGGGGCGATCTCCGGCGAGGGACACCCGGTACATGCGGCGCTCGTAGCCGTGGTAGTCGTTCACGGGGTAGTGCAGCGTGCAGCGGTTGTCCCATAGAGCCAGCGCGCCCGGGCTCCAGCGCAGGCGGCACGTGAGCTCCTCGCGCGTCTGGTGCGCCCAGAGCTGCTCGAGGAGCGGCGCGCTCTCCTCTTCGCTGCGACCTTCGAACCGCAGAGTGTGGGCAGCGCTCACGAAGAGCGACCGGCGCCCCGTCTCGGGGTGGGTGCGTACGACCGGATGCCACGCGGAGAGGGGCTCTTCGTCTTCCGCCTCGGAAGGCTCTTTGCTCGCCTGGGTCTGGTCTTCGATCCGCGCGGTGCGGGTGGCGGCCGTCTGCGCCTTCCCCGACGTGCTCAGCGCCCGCAGACCCTCGATCTCACGCTGCGTCTCCCGGGGCAGAGTCTCGTAGGCGCGGACCATGTTGGCAAAAAGCGTGTCGCCCCCCTGGGGCGGGATCTTCACGGCATAGAGGAGCGCGCCCATGGGCGGACGCTCCGTGTACGTGGTGTCGGCGTGCCAGACGCCCCCGAAGTTGACCGTCTCGTCAGCACGTTTGAGCACCTCGACCACCTCCGGGTGCCCACCGACGCCGCGCAGGAACGGGTACTCGGTGGGCTCGCCGAACGCGCGGGCGCAGCGCAGCAGCTGGTCGGGGTCGAGCTGCTGCCCGCGAAAGAGGAGCACCAGGTGCTCGAGCAGGGCGGCGCGGATCTCGGCCGCGAGCTCCGCCGACAGCGGTGCGGAGAGATCCACTCCCTCGATCTCGGCACCGAGGGCGTCGGAGATCGGAGTCAGCGAGAAGCTGGAGGCCGCAGGCATGCCCCATCCTACGGCGCGGCCAGCTCAGCTCAGGCTGTGTGCTCCTACGCGTCCTCGGTGGCCGCCGCGATCGCCTTGGCCGTGTCGTACATCTCGAAGAACTCGACGATCTTGCCATCTTTGACGCGTACGATCTCGACCTTCGGGGTGGTGACCGACTTGCCGGTGCGCCGGTGTTTCCAGCTGTGCGTGCCGATCGCGACGACGCGGTCCCCCTCGGAGATGAAGTCGTCCATTTTGCAGTCGAGCATTTCCCAGTCTTCCGCCAGCTGCTGGAAGTACTGCTCGACCTGTGCCTTGCCGCGGACGCTCTTCGAGAACTCCATTCCCGGCGCGCCGTCGGCGAGGGAGGTCCACGTGACGTCGTCGTCGATCAACGCGAGCCACTGTTCGATCGAGCTGGCCTTGGAGCTGCTCCACAGCTCCTGGCTCTTGCGGAGGGTCTCGAGAAACGCAGCGTCGGGCATGGGGATCTCCTCTTGGGTGGGTCGTCCGTTTAGACGGACGAAGAGGACAAAGTCCCTCCTTCCTTGTCTCTCGGCCCGGGTTTGCCTAGATTCCTCTCGTGAGCGACGCTGCGACCATCCGCGAGCTCCACGACCGCGCCTCGGCTGCGGGCGAGAGCTTCTACGAAGACCCGGAGTCGGGGCTGTTCGTGTTCACGGAGTTCGAGCTCCTCCGGCGCGGGCGGTGCTGCGGCACGGGATGCAGGCACTGCCCCTACGCCCACGAGGCGGTCGCGACGGAGCACCGCGCCGAGCGAACCCAACAGCCGGCGTGGCTGACCGACCGAGCTCCTGACCCGGACGCCGCGGTGGATGTCCTGTTCTGGAGCGGCGGCAAAGACAGCTTCCTCACCTTCCGGGCCCTTCGGCGCGAGGCCAGGAGCGAGGTCGTGCTCCTCACCACGTTCGACGCCATGACGCGGCGGGTGGCGCACCAGGAGGTTCCGCTCGACCAGATCGTGCGGCAGGCCGAGGCGCTGGACGTGTCGTTGCTCGGCGTGCCGTTGTTCACGGACTATCCCTACGAGGAGCGGATGACGGCGGCGCTCGATCTCGTGCCGAACGCGTCCCGTCTGGTGTTTGGCGACCTGCACCTCGAGCACATCCGTTCCTGGCGCATGGAGCGGCTCGGCCCGCTGGCGGAGGCCAGAGGCCTCGAGATGCACTTCCCGGTGTGGAAGGTGGCCTACGAGGAGCTCTTCGACGACCTGGAGGAGAGCGGCGTGCCCTGCGAGGTCACGGCGGTGGCCCCGGCATGGCAGGACGCGATCGAGGTGGGCGCGTCGTTCGACCGCGCACTTGCAGCCACGTTTCCCGAAGGTGTCGACGCGTTTGGCGAACGGGGTGAGTTCCACACCCTCGCCAAGGTCTGGCGCGCGCGGCGCTGAGCGAGCGCGGCGCTCCTGGTCTCCGTCAATCGTCGGAGAACGCGGCGATCCCCTGCCGGGTGCGGTTCACTTCGAGACGCGTCACGTCGGGGCGTGAGTAGTGGCCGGCCGGGTCGAAGTTCTGGCGCTCGCGGCGCACGAAGGCCGGATCGAGCTCGCAGAAGCGGATCTCCTCCGTGCCGGTCTGCGGGGGCAGCACCCAGCTGCCGTCGGGTGCAGCGACACAGCTGCCGCCGTCGGCCGCTACGTCGGGCAGCGTGCTGCGGATCAGGTCGGCCTGCGGGATGTCGCCCGCTACGTCGCTGCGCCGCATCAGCGCCGACACGGAGACGCAGTAGCTGCGGCCCTCCTTCGCGAGAACCGGCGTGAGGTCTTCGGTGTTGCGCCGGCTCCCGGGCCAGCAGGCGATGTGCAGGTCTTCCCCCTGTGCGTAGAGCGCCGCGCGGGAAAGCGGCATCCAGTTCTCCCAGCAGTTGAGCGCGCCCACGGTGAAACCCCTGAGCGCATGTGTCCGCAACCCGTGGCCGTCGCCCGGTGACCACACGAGCCGCTCCTCGTAGGTGGGCTGGAGCTTGCGGTGCACGGAGCCGATCTCGCCGTCACCCCCGATGTAGACGTAGCTGCAGTAGAGCGAGTGCCCGGAGCGGTCGCGCGGCCGCTCGATGATTCCGACGTACGCCGCCATTGCGTTCCGCCGCAGCTCGTCGCGCACCACGTCGAGGTGGCCCGCCTCGAGCGTCACCGCCTGGTCGGAGTAGTGCGCGAAGATCTCCTTCTGCACCTCGGAGTCGAAGTCGGCACCGCCCGTGCCCGGCAGCCAGAACGGGTAGCCGGGCACGAACGCCTCGCTGAACACGACGAGGTGTGCAGCTTCGGCGGCCGCCGTGCGGATCGTGGTGCAGACCTTGTCGAGGCCGGCGTCGCGGTCGAGCCAGGCGGGAGCGAGCTGGGGAAGGGCGAGCTTGAGCATCGGGCCAATTGTGACGAGTTGGGGAGTCGAGAGCCACAGCTGCCGCCGAACGCGCGCCCAACGCTGCCGAAGAGAGAGGAGGCTCGGGTTTCGAGCCTCCTCTTGGAGGGCCTACTGGCAGAGGACGTTTCCGCAACAGCAACGTGGAATCAGCGTGAAGGACCCTAGCAATCGGGTGCCCTCGCTGTCGGACCCGAACAGCGCATAGGCGACGACTCGATGTCCGTGCCCCTGCTGATCGAGCTCCATCGATTCACCGAGCAGTTGCCCTTCCTTCTGAGGGCCACGAAGCGCCTTGACACGCTCCAGGCTGCCACTCGGCGCGAATTCGACTCGCACGAGCGACCTCTTCGGGCCCAGGCTGACAGCTGCCACGCTGTTGGGGTCGACGCGAACGTCAGGAGCGTGTGCATGCCCAGCTGGGAGCGCGGGAACCTCCAACAGAAGACGTTCTGCGGCCGGCGTCGGCACCGACCGCGCACCTCTGTCTCTCGTGGGTGCCCGGCGACGGAGCTTGGTTGAACCGACGATTCGCGCCTTCTCGTAGAGGTAGCTCTTTCCATCGATCGGGTCGGCCCTCTTCGGGAAGCGGACCTTGGGCCTCGGTTGGGCCTCTCGAACCGCAACGCGACCCGTCATGAGGTCCATCTCAGCGGTGGCATCCGCGGAGACGAGTCCACAGGGACCAGGGGGGTCGAATGGGTTGTACGAGCAGGCGAAGTCGGCGTACCCGGAGAAGCCCGTGTGGAGGCGGGGCTTGAGCTGGCCGACGAGAGTCAGGTTTTTCATACGCCAAGTGCCTTCCAGCTCCGAACAGAGAACGCGATAGCTCAGCCCGCACCGCATCTGGCCCGTGGCAATGATGCCTACCTGACCGCACTCAGCCTTGTTGAGCCAGACGTTGAAGAAGATGAACCTCCTGCGATGCTCGTGGGCACCCGTCAGAATGAACGGCTGCGGCGCTTCGACGAGGCTGAAGTTCGACGTCTCGGAGCGGGCGGTCGTCGCGAAGACTGCGCTCAGGAGTCCGTGCGTCGGCGAGACCTGCGGAATGGAGAGCTGTGTCGCCCAGGTCTTGACACTGACGTCACCGTGGGCTGCCGCTGCAAGAAGCGACAGGCAGACAAGGAAAGAAGGGAGTGCGCCTCGTGTCACGACTAGTTCTCCCGATCGCGGCTCTCGAGGTAGCTGGGGACGCCGCCGGTTGCCGCTCGCACGCCGTCGAGGAAACTCGCTTCCAGCTCCGCGATCTCCTCTGCGAGGGAGATGTTGTCGGGATCTGGTTCGCCTTGCCGGGCGGTGTTCATACCCCAGGAGTCGTTCTGAAGCATGCGACGAAGCTGGGCGGACGGGTCGCCACCCCGAGCCTCGATCCTCTGCAGCCATGCAGCAACCAGCTCGCCGGTGACCCGGGCCCGCTCCTGAGCCATCTTCCTCTGAACTCTCCGATCGGCGGGAAGGTCCTTCATCGGATGCGATCGAGTGACACGCTCCGCGATCTCGAGGAGCTCATCGGCTTCTCTCGAGTTGGGTGTCAAGCCGAGCTGCGCGAGTACGGATTTGTCCATGGACTCGGGGATGTCCGCCAGAATCTGGAGGTAGGTCGTGAGCTGGGTTCCCATCGGAAGCTCGCTCTTGCTGAAATGAGCCTGCTTCTGTTGCGCAATGAGTGATGCGGCCATGATTCCAGCCGCGACCGCGAGTGTGATCGTTCGCTTCATTGGGTGGAGGTTTCCTTCTCGGTCACGCTACGGACCGTGTGGAGAATCGGCCGATTCCAGTTTGTGATGTTGGGATCCGACCTGTAGATGCTTCAGGTCGGAGAAGCGTGACGCCGAGGTCGAAGTCGTCTCGAGATCACTCTCAGGGTCGTGCTGGCTCCGCTGTCTTGTGGCGCGCGTCCCGGAAGGAAGCAGCCGGCGGGAGTCGTTGCTCGTGGCACCACGACTCGGTCACTCCCGCACCCAGACGCGCTTGACTCGATGGTAAGCAATAGCTTACCGTTAGCTGTGGCTAACAGAGTAGAGAGCCCGAGTGAGGTGCTCGTGGCGCTGGCCGACCCGACGCGTCGAAGCGTGTTCGACGCTCTTCGCGGCGGCCCGCGTGCCGTGGGCGACCTCGCCGCCGAGCTGCCGGTCACCCGGCCCGCGGTATCGCAGCACCTGAAGCGCCTGAAGGAGGTTGGCCTCGTGACGCAACGCGCCGAGGGTACGCGGCGCTTCTACGAGGCACGGCCGGAGGGTCTGGAGCCGCTGCGCCGCTATCTCGACGGCACGTGGGGCGACGTGATGGGTGCGTTCGCCAACCACATGGAAACGCGAGGCGGCGCGTCTCGCGCGCGCTCCCACGCCAGAAAGAAGAAAGGACGTGAGGCATGAGCCAGCTGCCCCCGGTGGTGCACGAAGTGACGGTGGGTGGGTCGCCCGAGGAGGTCTTCGAGGCTTTCACGGCGGAGGTGGGGCAGTGGTGGCCCCTGGCGTCGCACTCGCTGTCCAGTGCCGTGTGCAGCGCGCCGGCCACGACGTGCGCCTTCGAGCCGCGCGTCGGCGGGTCGTTCGTCGAGACCATGGCGAACGGCGAGCTCTGCGAGTGGGGCGAGGTGCTGGTGTGGGAGCCGGGGCGGCGCGTCCGGTTCACCTGGCACCTCGGCAGGGACCTCGACAACCCGACCGAAGTGGACGTCACCTTCGCGCCCGCAGGAGACGGCGCGACCCGAGTGCGCCTGGAGCACTCCGGCTGGGAGCGTCTCGAGGACGGTGCCGAGCGTCGGGAGTCGTACCACGCTGGCTGGCAGGGCATCCTGGCCGAGCAGTTCGTGGGCCACCTGACGCCCGCCGTCTGACGGCTATTCGATCAGGCCCTGCATCCAGTGGGCGACCACCGGCTCGCGCACCCAGCGCGGCGGGCAGTGGCCCTCCATGTCGAGGATCAGGGTCTCCGCGTGCTCCGCAGCCGCGAGCAGCGGCTCGAGGTCCTCGACCGGCGCCACCGGGTCCTGGTTGGTGGTGATCACGAGCAGCGGCGTCGTGACCTTCTGCCTCACCTTCCACGCCCCCGTGGCTTCGAGGGAGAGCCCCGGCGCGAGCTCGGCCAGCGCCGTGCTCGGCTGCCCGAGAACCCCGAGACGGCTCTTCACGCCGTCGATCGTGAGGGCGGGGAGTGCGTCGTACACGGCGGGGGGCGCCACGAAGGGCCGGTGGAGCGGACCACACATCGACACCACGCCCGTGGCCGGCACGTTCAGGAAGGCGCGCGCCGCGGCGTGGCCTCCGAAGCTGGCGCCGGCGAGGAAAATGGCGTCCTGGCGCACGAACGGCTGTGCTCGAGCCCAGTCTGCTGCTGCGGCGAGCATCTGCTCGCTGCCCTCCAGCAGGGAGAGGTGGCGCGCTTCGCCGATGCCGGGGAGATCCACGGTGAGCAGTGCGATGCCCCGATGCCGCAGCTCGCGCGTGAAGAAGTGGAGGTTGCTCTCCTTCGTGACGTCGGAGCCATTCGTGTACACCAGCAGCGGGAACGGAGCGTCGCCGGGCGGGAGATGCAGGAAGCCGCGGCTCGGCGTGCTCTTCGTCTCGAGGTCGACGTGGCGCACGGGCGGGTGCAGCAGCGCGCCGCGCTCGAGGTAGGCGGTGCGCGCCTTGGCGAGCGCCGCGGTGTCGTGCTCGAGGCCGAGGTGGGGCCACGACGCCACCGTGTAGTAGACGATCGCGGCGTCCAGCGCCGCAGCCTTCGCGCCGTCACCGGCACCCGCGGCCTCCTTCATCGCGGCGTCGCCCGCTGCAACCCACTCGTACACCCAGTGCCCGGGCCCGTAGGTTTCGATGGAGTCGACCCACTCGGGGTTGGCCCTCTTGCCGGAGGCCGTCTCGACGCGCTGGAGCACCGCGTCGATCACGTCGCGGCGGGCACCGGCGCGCAGCCAGCTCTCGTGCTCGTGCCGGTGGTACCAGCCCTCGACCGTCTCCTCGGGCTTGAAGCGGGGGGAGTCGCTGCCCTGTGCGGAGAGTGCGGGTGGCAGTGCGGCCACGGCGACGAGGAGCGAAACAAGTGGAGCGAGACGGTGTGGGTGTCGGGTCGGGTGATGGCTCACGTGCAGCCTCCTGGGGGGTTGGTGCCGGAACTCTGGCAGCGGGCGCGTGAACGGAGCGTGAAGTGGGGCTCAGGGGCCCGCTCCTCCTAGGCTCTCATGTGGTCCTGGGCCGACGCGCTCCTCCCGGTCTCTCATCTTGTTCGCCAGCTGCCAGAGCCGTGCGGCGATCGCCGGCGAGCGGCGAGCGAGACCTTGGGTGGCCGCGGTCGACACGATGTACGAGGTAGGGCGATCTGACGGTCGGCTTCGCCTAGACTGAGTCAGCCGTTCCTCTCTGGCTCGCCACGCGTGAACGGCCTGGATTCACTGGCAGCCTGCCCCCCGACGTGACCGACTCCACGCCCCAAGACCCGTCTTCGCGCGACCCCGAAGAGACGCTCGACGCGCGCGACGTGGGCGAGACCCTGGCAGAGGCCTCGCCTGCGGACAGCGACGGCGAGGCCGCAGCCGGGTCCGACGCGGAAGAGACGCTCCTCGCTGGCGCGCCAGACGCCGAAGAGACGCTGTTCGAGGGCGCACCCGCGCCGCGGGTGGGCAGCCAGCAGACCGTGGGGCCCTACCGCATCGTCGGCAAGCTGGGCGAAGGCGGCATGGGCGTCGTGTACGAGGCCGAGCAGGCCACGCCAAAGCGCCGTGTCGCGCTGAAGCTCGGGCACGGCGGGCCGTTCGTAGACGAGCTGCGCTTCAAGATGTTCGAGCGCGAGATCGAGACGCTCGGGCGCCTCGTGCACCCGAACATCGCGGCCATCCACGACGCTGGCGTCACCGAAGAGGGGCAGCAGTTCTTCGCCATGGAGCTGGTGCGCGGCGAGACCCTCGGCGACTACTGCGACCGCGTTGGTGCGCCCAGCTCCCGCCCCGAGCTCGAGAAGCGCCTCGCGCTGTTCCGCACGATCTGCGACGCCGTGCACTACGCCCACCAACGCGGCGTGGTCCACCGCGACCTCAAGCCCGCCAACCTCATCGTGAGCCGGGAGGAGCGCGGCGCGGAGTCGAGCCAGCCCGGGTTGCCGGTGGTGAAGGTGCTCGACTTCGGCCTCGCGCGCATCAACGATTCCGACATGGCGGCGGCCACCGTCATCACCGAGGTGGGGGTGGTGCGGGGCACGTTGCCGTACATGTCGCCCGAGCAGACGAAAGGCGACCCAGGAGCGATCGACGTGCGCACCGACGTGTACGCACTCGGCATCATCCTCTACGAGATGCTCACGTTGCGCCGCCCGTACGACGTGGGTGAGTCGCTCATGGGCGCCGTGCGTGTGATCAACGAGCAGCGCCCCGACCGCCTCGCCGATGGCCCTGCGGGGGAGCGGCTGCTCAGCGGCGATCTGCAGACGATCGTCGCCAAGGCGCTCGAGAAGGACCCGGAGCAGCGCTACCAGAGCGCCGCGGCGCTTTCGGGCGACATCGAGCGTTTTCTCGCACGCCAGCCCATCCTCGCGCGGCCGCCGAGCACCATGTACCAGCTGCGCAAGGCGGTGGAGCGCAACCGCACGGTCTCCGCGCTGGTGGCAGCGCTCGCCCTGTCGGTGGTGGCGTCGCTCTTCTGGATGAGCCTGCTGTTTGCGCGCGCGGAGCGCGAGGCGCGCATCAGCTCGGCCGTGAACCAGTTCCTGAACGAAGACCTGCTGGCGGCGGCGGACCCCACGCGCACACCCAACCGGGAGATCACGGTGCGCGAGGTGCTCGACGCAGCGGCCGAGAAGATCGACGCCCGCTTCGAAGATCGCCCGCTCGTCCAGGCGGCCGTGCGCAGCACACTCGGAGAGACGTACTCGAATCTCGGCCTGTTCGAGCAGGCGGAGCCGCAGCTGGAGCGCACGCTCGAGCTGCAGCGAGAGACGCTCGGCGGTGAGAACGCCGACACGCTTCGCACCCAGAGCAGGTTGGGCCATCTCCACTACGAGATGGGCGAGATCGAGGAGGCGGAGGCCGAGCTCCTCGCGACCATCGAAGAGCAGACGCGCGCGCTCGGAGCGGAGCATCCGGACACGCTCTGGACCCGCGTCGCCCTGGGCAAGGGGCACGTGCAGCTCGGCCGTCTGGAAGAGGCGGAGGCGATCGGTCGGGAGGTGTTCGAGATCTACCAGCGGAACTACGGTCCCACCGACGAGCGCACCCTCGAGGTGATGGACGTGCTCGCCGTGGCGCTCCTCGACCAGGGGCGGGCGCCGGAGGCCGAAGAGCTGTTCGACGTGCAGCTGCCACTTTGCGCGAGCACTACGGGCCGGAAGACCCCCGCGTGTTGACTCGACAGACGAGCCTGGGCTGGCTCTACTTCGAGCAGGGTCGGCTGGAAGAGGCGCGCGATCTCACCGAGCCCACCCTCGAGACGCTGCGAAGGGTGCTCGGCAACCAGCACCCCGACACGCTCACCTCAGTGAACAACCTGGGCATCATCTACCGACGGATGGGCCGCGCCGACGACGCGGCGCCGCTCTACCTCGAGGCCTACGAGGTGGCGCGCGACACCCTGGGCGAGGAGCATCCGGAGACCCTCATCAGCATGTCCAACGTCGGGCGCCTCTATCAGTCGATGGGGCGCTGCGCGGAGGCGGTGCCGCTTCTCGAGCGCTCGGTGGAGCTGCACCGGCAGGAGTTTCCCGATCTGTACCTCGGCACGGCATACACCCTCGCCACTCTCGGAGAGTGCCAGGCAGAGCTGGGGCGCCGGGCGGCTGCGCGCCAGACGCTCCGCGACGCGGTTCACATTCTGGACACCACGCCGGGCGCGAGCCCAGACAGAACCGAGCAGGTGAAGACCGTGCTGAAGGACCTGGGCGCGAGCTAGACCGCTCTCGCCCTGGAAAAAGGAGGAGGAGCCGCGTCGCCGCGGCTCCCCGTTGGAGAGTCGAGGGGTGGGCACAGAGCTCCCGCTGCCAGCTGGCGCGTGGGATCTGGGTGCCTGTCCAATAGATGCGAGGCCAGGCCGAAGCGTGACAACCGACGCTCAGCTTCCTGCGGTGTCGGCGGGGGTCGAGCCACGGCCTGACGTCGGCTGTCCGAAGGATGTTCGCTTAGCGAAAGAGCGCCAGACCCTCGTCGATGGCGGTGCGGATCTTCTCCTCGCGGTCGCCGGAGCCACCGACCAGGTTGAGCAGCGTCTCACCCTGCGGTCCGAGCACGACCACGGCCGGCTGCCACGGCACTCCGTAGAGATCGGCCAGGGGGTCGGCGTCGACCAGAAACGGGTAGGCGTGCCCCAACTCCTGCCAGTATGCGGCCGCGTCGCCCGTCTCGAAGACGTTCGCACCCAGAAAGGTGACGGGCCGCTCCGCATAGTCGGCCACCACGCGCTTCATGGACGGCTGCTGTGCGCGGCAGATCACGCACCAGGTGTTCCAGAAGTCGAGCACGGCCACGCGCCCGCGCAGATCCTCGGCCGCGATCCCGTCTCCCTGGCTCGTGGTGGCGGTCCAGCTGAGGATGTCGGTCGCGGGCACGGGCAGATCGGTCACCGTGAGCTCGCCGGCGGCCACCCGCGGCGCGAGGTCGAGGGTGAAGTCGGCGGCTGCGAGCGGTGCGGTCTCGAGATCGAGAATCCAGAGGCTCATCCCGTCCGGGCCGGTGGTGGCGTCCCACCATTCGAGGCCCCGCGGCAGGAGGTCGTCGATCCCGAAGTACCAGACGTGGCGCGGCTCCACGCCGTCGTGCGCGGCGTAGTGCACCTCCACCACGTGGCAGCGCACGCCGCCCACCTCGGTGCGCGTAGCCTCCCGGGCGGGAACCACCCGCTGACGAACCGCGCTCCCGAGCTCCTTCCAGTAGGGCACGGCCTCCACGAGCTCGGGCAGATACCCGTACACGGCGGTTGCGGCCATGCCGCGGGCGTGGGGGCCGTTCTCGGAGCGCTGCGCCTTGCCCGCGGCCGGCGCAATGGCCCACACGGTGGTGCCGTCGGTGGAGTACTCGAACGGTCGGGGGGCGCCGGAGAGGCGCTCCGTGCCCTCCACGCGGATGAGGCTGTCGGCGGCCGAGGTGCGCGCGAGCATCCAGGTCTCGCCCTCGACGAGTGCCTTCGCGGGGTCGAGGCTGCCGAAGAGGAAGCGATGGTGCACCGAGCGTGTCGACGTGGCGGCCGCGCGCGCCTGCTCGAAGAGCGGGGTGGCGTCGAGAACCTCTTGGGCCGGATCGATGCCGGCACCGGAGTCGGCTGCGGGTGCGCAGGCGAGAACGCAGGCCGTCAGGAGCGCGAGTAGCAACGCGCATGCGCCGTGACTCCGTCGGGTCCTCTGCCTGTTGCGGGGTGGGCTGGTGTCTTTCCTCCGCGGCTGTGCGAAGGCGATCCGTGCTGTGGAGCGCTCCATGGAGAGAGCCTAACGCCCCGTGGCTGTGATCATGGGCCGTCATGGTCCCGAAGGGACGAACGATCGCCCGGCGGCGACGATCGGCGGTGCCGTCCCCTCACCCGGTGATGTCCTGGCTCTCGAACACCCTCGAAGTGAGCGCCACTCCGCCGACGACCCATAGTGCCAGAACACCGAGCGACACCCACAGAGGGTCGACCGGCGCGGCGAGGCCCATCTTCGTGAAGCCGTCGTGCAGCATCTCACTCGGGCTCCCGAAGGTCAGCCAGGAGCGCACGTTTTCCAGGTTGTAGAAGGGGGAGAGGCGGCCCACGTGCAGAACAGCAGGAAGCGACGCCAAGTCGGACGCGATGCGCGCACCGGTGAGCAGCGCCGGGTCGAGGAACACCATCGACATCCCCGTGAGCGTGCCGCCCAGAATGGAGCGCGTGAGAATGGCGCCCACGGCGGCGGCAATTCCGGTGATGAGGAACGCGAGGAAGCCGAGGGTGGCCGCAAGAGCCGTGCTCCGGAGCTGGGCCGCGATCTCTCCGATGCTGAACGCGGGTGCGACGTCGAAGCCGGCGAGGCTCGACAAGCCGACTCCACCCGCGGCGAGGATCAGGGAGAAGAGTGAGAACGTGAGTACGACGAGCGCGGTCATCACGGCCAGCTTCGCGAGCACGAGCGCCCTCCGGCCCGCACGGGGGGTGAGGCTCTTCAGCGTGGCCCACTGATACTCGGCACCGAAGACGAACGCGGCGAAGGCCACGAGGAACAGCCGTCCGAAGAAGTTGCTCGGCACGAGCCACGCGAGCGTGAGCAGGTCGCCCCAGTGGGTCAGTGAGTCTTCGATCAGGCGCCGCGCGGCCGGCTGGCGGACCGCGGTGGCCGTGAGCACCATGAACAGCAGACCGCACGTGGGGAAGATGCCGAGCAGACCGAACATCGCTGCGCGGTGGCGCGTGAGTTTCGTCCACTCGGCGCGCACGAGCTGCCACATCACGCGTCGCCCTCCGCAGAGCTCGCTTCGGTGAGCGAGAGGAAGAGGTCTTCGAGCGAATGCCGTTCGCGCGTCACCTCGAAGATCTGGACACCGTGTTCCGCGAGGAGTTCGATGGCGGTCGGGACGGCTTGCTTGGGGAGAGAGACGAGGAGCGTCTCGACCTTGCGGGAGGCGTCTTCTTCTGGCGTGAGGTCGAGGCTGCCGTCTGCCGCGCGGCGCGCAGCTGCAGAATCGTTTCGCGGGGATTGCGACGAAGAGCCTGCAGGATCGGGCGCCAGCCGGTCGACGCGCCAGCGCTTCGTCAGGACCGCAGCCGCGCGATCGACGGGGGTCACAGCGAACCTGAATCGCCCGGCGGCGCTGACCAGCTCTCCGACACGGCCCTCCCGCGCGAGACGCCCCCGGTGAAGGATGGCCACGCGGTCGCACACCTGCTCGACCTCGCTCAGGAGATGGCTCGACAGGAAGACGGTGCGCTGGCGTCCGCCGGGCCCGTTCTGCACGAGCTCGCGCACGAACGTGCGCATCTCGCGGATACCGGCCGGGTCGAGGCCGTTCGTGGGCTCGTCGAGGAGGACGACGTCGGGGTCGTTGAGCAGTGCAGCCGCCACTCCGAGCCGCTGCTTCATGCCCATGGAGTAGCCGTCCACGGTGCGGTTGGCTCGGCCCGCCATGCCGAGCTCGTCGAGCAGTGAGTCGATGCGCCCGGAAGCAACAGCGGAGGCGCAGCCCGACGTGCGCGCGAGCACCTCCAGGTTCTGGCGCCCGGTGAGGTGCGGGTAGAAGTGCGCTCCCTCCACCAAGGAGCCCACTCGCGGCTGTGCTCGCCCGAGGCGCACGGGCTCTCCGAGGATCTTCACTGTGCCGGACGTCGGCCGCACGAGATCGACGATCATGCGGATGGTGGTGGACTTGCCGGCGCCGTTGGGCCCGAGGAAGCCGTACACCTGGCCCTGCTCCACGGTGAGGGAAACTCCGCGCACGGCATGCACAGGTCCCGATCTGGATACGAAGCTCTTGGCGAGGCTCTCGAGTTGGATGGCGGGCGGGCACATGACACGGAGCGCGGCCTGCAGGGGGTGCGCCGCGCCGCGGCGCACCGCAGAAGGGGCGCGCAGGGGTCCTCTAGAGAGAACGATGCAGGGTTGGCCCGATTACGCCGGCCGGTGGTTCGACCGCGCTCGCCCCGATCCCTGCTCGACCCCAGGAGCGTTGCGGCACAGACCCAACTCGACCTGGAAGCAGCTCGACGTGCAGCGCTCTAACCCGAGCGCAGCGCGGCAATGGGGTTGGCCCTCGTGGCCTTCCGTGCCGGAATCCACGACGCAGCGGCGCCGGCGGCCAGCAGGGCAGCGCAGGCCAGCCCGAAGGTGAGTGGGTCGAATGGGCTCACCTCCCAGAGGAACGAGGCGAGTGCACGCGCGAAGGCCAGCGCGAGGATCGTGCCGAACACTACGCCGACCGCCGTGAGACGCACCCCCTGGCGCACCACGAGGCGCACCAGATTGTCGTTGGTGGCTCCGAGGGCGAGGCGCACTCCCATCTCGTGCGTGCGCTGACCCACGAGGAAGGTCATCACTCCGAACACGCCCGCCAGCGCGAGCACGAGAGCCAGCGCCGCGAGTGCCGACATGATGCGGGGGAGAATGACGTCGCTGGCGATGTCGTCGCGCAGTAGGGAGGTCAGCGGAGCCATGCGGTCGAGCGGCAGGGTCGGGTCGAGTGAGTGCACGGCGGCGGCGAGTGCTTCGGCGGTCACCTCGGCGTCGCGCCGGGCTTCGACCACCCAGGCCAGGCTGCGGTCGCGTCCGCGGAGCGCCGAGAAGAAGAGCATCGGGCTCGGATCGTCGCTGAGGCCCTCGTCGCGGCTGTCGGCCACCACGCCGAGGATCTCGCGCGGCCCAGCCGAGAAGTAGAGCTGCTTGCCCACGGCCGACTCTCCGGGCCAGTGTCTCCGCGCGAACGACGCGTTGACCAGCAGGGCGTTTGCGGGCTCGAAGGGTCCCTCGCGGAACAACCTGCCTTCGAGCAGCGGAATGTCGAGCGCGTCGAAGTAGCCGGGCAGAACGCTGCGGAAGCTCGCCACGGGCTGCTCGTTGGAGTCGAGCCCCGGCTCTGTGGCGTAGTAAGTGGCGACGCTGCCGTCGCCGGGGAGGATGGTGGTTGCCGCCACCTTTTCCACACCAGCGAGGGCGCCGGTGCGCTCCAAGAGCTCACGGTAGAAGAGCTCGACGGCCTCCTCGGTGGCGTACTCCGCTTCGGGGAGCGTGAGCCGGAAGGTGAGTACGTCGCGGTGGTCGAAGCCGGTGTCGTGGTTGCTGAGGGCCATGTAGCCCTGCACGAGGAGCGCCGACACCACGAGCAGCGTGAGCGCAAGCGCCACCTCGGCCACCACCAGACCACGGCGCAGCCGCGTGCCCCCGAGCGGCGCACCCCTGCCGCTGGCGCGCAGGGTGGAAAACGGCGCCTTCGAGGCGCTCAGCGCGGGGCTCAGCCCGAACAGAAGGCCCGTCAGCAGCGTGAGGGCAAGGCAGAAGCCCAGCGCGCGCAGATCGACCTGCACGGCGTTCAGCTGCGGTAGCAGGTCGCCGAAGAGCTGGCGCAGGGCCCGCACGCAGCCCCAGGCGATGACCACGCCGAAGACTCCGCCGAGGCCGGCGATGAGGAGCGCCTCGGCCAGGAACTGCTTCACGATGCGCGAGCGCCCGGCTCCGAGCGCGCCGCGCAGAGCGACCTCCCTGGCGCGAGACGAAGCCCGCGTGAGCAGGAGGTTGGCGGCATTGGCGCAAGAGATCAGCAGCACCAGCAGCACGGCAACAAACGCCACGAGGCTCGCCGTGCGAAAGCTCTGGTCGTACACCGTGTCGCGCAGCGGCTCGAGCCGCCCGCCGATGCCCTCATTGTCGATGGGGTGCTCTTCGGCGAGCTGGGCCGTGAGGGCCTGCAGCTCTTCGTTCGCCTGAGCCATGGACACGCCGGGCTCCAGCCGGGCGGTGGCGGCAAGCGTGCGCGAGGCCCGGCTCGCTTCGGCGTCGGGCGCGAACGGCTTCCAGATCTCCCCGCGGGTGTAGCGCAGCCAGGGCGCAGGTGGCAGTACACCCACCACCTCGTGCTCCCGGTTGTCGAGTAGCAGCGTCTCGCCGAGAACATCGCTTCGTGCGCCAAAGCGCCGCTGCCACAGCCCGTCGCTGATCAGCACCACGGCATCGCGACCGGCGACCTCTTCGCTCTCGTCGAAGGAGCGACCCAGCACCGGCTCGATCCCGAACACTCGAAAGTAGTTGGCGGAGACCAGGGCGCCGCGCAGGCGCTCGGGGTCGCCGGTGGAGGCCAGGTTGAAACCCACGTTGCGCGCCGTGGCCAGGTCCAGGGTGCGGCTCCGCGCCCTGAGGTCTTTGAAGTCGCCGTGCGAGAGCGATACCTCGCTCCAGCCGCGCTCGGCGTGGGTGAGGTGCACGCGCACCACCCTCTCCGCCTGGGGGATCGGCAGCGGCTGCAGCAGGAACGCGTCGATGGCGGTGAAGATGGCGGTCACCGCACCAATTCCGAGGGCGATCGAGAGCACCGCCACCGCGACGAGACCGCGCCCCGTGGCGAAGGAGCGCCAGGCGTAGCGCAGATCTTGAATGAGCGTGTCCATGCGGATCTCCTGCAGGAAGTGGTACCAGGCGTGGCGCACCGCGCCGGTCGACCAGAGCGCGACTGCACCGCCGTGGTGCGCGCGATGTGCAAGCTCTGCGTGCCACTGGTCGCGCCAGCCTTCGCGGCTGTGGCCCGGCACGAGGATGCTGGCGGCGCGGATGAGAAAGCGGCTGGCGCGCAGCAGTGGGTCGCGGGGCTCGCGTTGGGTGGTCAAGATCGTGACCTACGCGCCCTGAAGGAGGGAACGGAGGTCGAGCGGGGCCAGCGCCTTGTAGCGCTCGAGGGCCTCCGCCAGCACCTCGGCGCCCCGCGGGGTCACCGAGTAGTAGCGGCGCGGGGGGCGTTTCTCCTCATGAGCGAGGGCGGCGTCCTCCCACTCCGACTCCACGTAGCCGAGCGTCTCGAGGCGGTCGAGCGCCGGGTAGATCGTGCCACTCGTGAGCCCCGTCTCGTCCACGAGATCGAAGCCGTAGCGGCACCCGCGAGCCAGTGCGTGCAGCACCATGATGGCGCCGAAACTCAGATGTGAATGTCGCGGCATGCGTTCCCTTCGAGTTATATCGGATATCAATATAGTACGACATTCGCGTCACTGAGTTGCATCGAACCTGGAGACGTCCCGTGCAGGGGTCGGAGGCCGTGCGCGGAACGCCGGCCGGGGTGTTGCTCCAACCCGCACCGCGGTGGGCTGGTCGGCCAGTGGGCCTCACCCCGGCGCCGAGCAACGCTACGAGGCATTGGACCGAGCGATCGCGCGGCTCTGCGGCACGGAGCTGTGGCGACAGAGCTCGACTCGAATCGCTCGACACCGGAGCCGCGTGCTGAAACACCGGCGCCACCGTGCCGTAGCTGACGTGCATCCCACGCGGACTGCCGTCGAACGCCAACGACCGGGGAGACTGTCGAGTGAATCTTCTAGCGGACCTCAAGTACGGCCTTCGTGTCCTCCTCCGGAGCCCCGGCTTCACGCTCGTCGGTGTTCTCACACTCGGCATCGGCATTGCGCTGATCACGGCGGTGTTCAGCCTGATCAACGCGTTTTTCCTGCGGGCGCTGCCCGTTCGACGAGCCCGACCGTCTGGTGCACGTGTGGCAGACCGACGGCAAGATCGATCTCGAGACCGCGCGCATGTCGGTGCCGAACTACGACGACCTGCGCGCGCAGAGCCAGGCGTTCGACGACTTCGGTGGCTACTACTACGGCACGTTCGTCCTGGGCGGTGATACACAAAGCCAGACGGTGAGCGCCAGCTGGCTCACGCCGAACCTGCTCGACGTGCTGGGCGTGCGCCCCGCGATGGGGAGGGGGTTTCAGCCGGAAGACGCAACCGCCGGCGAGGTGGTGCTGCTGAGCCACGACTACTGGCAGCGCGCCATGGCCGGGCGCAGCGATGTGCTCGACCAGACGCTCCTGCTCGACGACCGCCCGTACCGGGTGGTGGGCGTGATGCCCCCCGACTTCGTCTTTCCTTTCAATCGGATGGACATGTGGGTGCCGCTCGACCTCGAGCCCTATCGGGAGCAGCGCGGCCAGAACGGACCGCTGCTGGTGGTGGGCCGCATGGCGCAGGGCGAGACGCCCGAGAGTGCGCAGACTGAGCTCAGCACGCTGATGACCCGGCTCGAAAGCGAGCACCCGACCACCAACGACCAGGTGGGCGCCAACATCCAGGGCCTGCGCTCGCAGCTGCTCTTCACGTGGGACACCTTCGTGGTGGTCTTCCCGGCGCTGCTGCTGGCGGTGGGTTTCGTCATTCTCATCGTGTGCGCCAACCTCGGCAGCCTCATCCTCGCGCGCGCCCAGGAGCGCGCGCACGAGATGGCCTTCCGCCTCACGCTCGGCGCCGACCGGCGGCGGCTGGTGCGCCAGCTGCTCACCGAAAACACGCTGCTAGCAGGGGCGGGCGGAGCGTTGGGCCTCGTGCTCGCCGGCTCCATGACACGCGGCATCGAGCAGGCGATGCCAGGTGAGCTGTACCGCGTGGGCGGCATCGGCATCGACCTGCGTGCGCTGGGGTTTGCGCTCGCCGTTGCGCTGGGCAGCGTGCTGGTGTTTGGCCTGGCTCCGGCCCTGCAGTCGACGTCGGTGAACCTCTCGGCCGCAGTGAAGGAAGGCTCGTGGGGCTCCAGCGCCGGGGTGAGTCGTCGGCGCCTGCGCAACCTGTTCGTGGTGGTGCAGGTGGCGCTTGCCGTGCTGCTCGTGACAGGTGCTGGCCTCATGGTGAAGACCTTCATGACCCTTCAGCAGGTCGACCTCGGCTTCGAGCAGGAGCAGCTGCTCACCTTCGAGGTGACCCTGCCCGCGTCGAAGTACCCGGGCGACCCGGAGGAGACGGCCTACTTCGAGCAGGTGGTGGAGAAGGCCGCCGCCGTGCCGGGCGTGTCGTCGGCCGCGTCCATCTACCCGCTGCCGCTCAACCACGAGAGCCTGGGGGCCACCTTCGAGGTGGAGGGCCGCGAGCCCGTTGCCGGCGAGCAGCTGTTCGCCAACACCTTCTGGGTGTCACCGGAGTGGCTGGACGTGGCGCGCACGCCGGTGCTCAGCGGCCGCGGCATCGAGCGGGGGGACGGCCCCGACGCGCCGCCCGTCGTGCTCGTGAACCGCGAGATGGCGGAGCGCATCTGGCCGGGTGAGAGCCCGATCGGCCAGAGGCTCCTGGTGCGGGACGTGTCGCGCGAGGTGGTGGGCGTGGTGGAGAACTCCGTCTACTACGACCTCGACGAGGCGACGCCGATGGTCGTCTACTACCCCCAGAGTCAATACTCCACGCGGCGCCGGTTCGTGATGGTGCGCACGGCCGGAGACCCCATGGCCACCTGGCCGAGCGTCGAAGCCGCCGTGCGCCCGGTCGATCCGAGCCAGCCGCTCGAGACGGTGCGCTCCATGCGCGACGTGGTGGCGGTGTGGCTCGGCCCGTGGATGATGGGCATCGGCGGCCTCAGCGCCCTCGGCGTGGGCGCGCTCGCGCTCGCAGCCATCGGCCTGTACGGCATGATCCGCTACTCGGTGGGCCAGCGCATGCGCGAGTTTGGCATCCGCCACGCGCTGGGCGCCGCGAGCCGCGACATCGTGCAGCAGGTGCTCCTCCAGGGTCTGCGTCTCGTGGCGGTAGGCCTCGCCATCGGTCTCGCGGCGGCGCTCGGGCTCACACGCTTCCTGCAGTCGCTGTTGTTTGGCGTAGAGGCGCTCGACCCGGTCACGTTCCTCGTCACCCCGGCGCTCATCGTGGCGGTGGCCGTGCTCGCGTGCTGGGGCCCGGCGCGACGGGCCGTGCGGGCGGACCCGATCGTGGCGCTCCGGCAGGACTAGCGGAGCCGGCGGTGGCTCCGCGCGGTCAGGTGACCGCGTGCAGGAACGCGTCGTAGGTGGCGCGCCACCACTGCATCTGCGGAATGGGAAAGCGCAGGATCTGAAAGGCGAGCAGCAGGGGTCCGCAAGCGAGCGTCACCGGGTGGATTCGCCCGCGCCGGCGCACGTCGTATGCGATGCAGGCCACGAGGAGCACGTCGATGGTGACGAAGACAAGCCACGGAGGCGCGGGAGCAGGGGCCAGCAGGGCCCGGTAGAGACGGCTCACTGGAGGAGTGAGCAGCATGCAGGTCGCAAACAGCATCAGGCGCTTGTGTGTTGCCGCGCGCCTCCGGTGGTGAATGGCGAGGCCGAAGAGAATTGCGAAGCCGAGGAGAGCGAAGCTGTTGCTGAAGCCCAGAGAGTAGGCCCGGGCCGCCTGGCCGGCTTCGAAGCGCTCGACGTTCGCCTGGTTGCTGACGATGAAGCCGAAGATCACCATGGCCGTCGCAATCGAGATCCCGGCGAGCCCCAGGCTTCGATGTGTGGCCACGCTGCCGCGGGCCACGAGGAGACTCTGCACGAGGAACAGCAGCACCCACGCGGTGAAGAGGAATCCGTGCACGTGCACCGCGGGAGAGAGCTCCGTCGGAGTGGACGTGGCCAGAGGGCGCCAGTAGCTGGGCGTGAATCCGACGAGGCTGAGGAGAGCGCAGTAGACGGCAGCCCACACGAAGAAGCGCGATCGCTTCGGATCATCCCGGCTCGGTTTGGCGCTCGTGCTCAAGTCGCCCCTCCTCACCCCAACGGCGGTCGCTGTGCTCTCCTCGGTGTGTGTCGGGTGCTTTGCACCCATGCTACCTGCTAGCGAGGCCCGAACGCGGCCGCGAGCGCGCGGTCGTGCGTGAACACGCGGTCGACCCCGTGGCGCTGGCACGACGCCAGATGGAGAAGGTCGCGTACGCTCAGGGCCGGGTGTGCGGTTTCGAGGGCGCGTGCGTGGAGCACGTCGTCTGCGGTGATCTCCCACACGGTGGGAACACAGGCGTCGACCAGCTGGAGCGCCGCGTCGAGCGTGCCGAGGCGGCGCACGGGGAGGTAGGCATGGAGCAGCTCCTGGAGAACTTCGGCCGACGTCACCAGAGGCTTAGAGCTCTCGAACTGGTCGAGAAAGAACGCGCGCGAGGGCTCGCGAAGCGGATGCGGGCCCCCCACGGCGTACATGAAGACGTTGCTGTCGACGAAGATCATGCGCGCCAGCTGCTGGACGCCGGGCGCGGCGAGAAGGAGGCCACGCAGCCGAGGCGGCAAGAGGCCATTTCCCTACGAGCTCCCAGCCGGCTGAGACCGCGACGCACGCATCACCTCGAGGTGCTCCGGCCACTCGGGCTCGGCAGCCGCTTCTTCGGCCGTGCGCTCGGCGAAGAAGCGCTCGAGCTCCTCGCGTGTGCGGATGTGGCTCTTCTCCTGCGCCTGGCGCACCCTCTCTTCCCCGGCGGCGCGGAGCCAGGCGCTGAGCGACAGCCCCTCGCGCCGGGCCTGCGCCTCGAATTCGCGGCGCGCCTCGGGCGAGATGAGGATCTGGAGGCGCTCGGTATGTGTAGGAGTCATGTGCATGATGATATCTCATAAGTAGATCGAGAGCTCCGTCGGGTGCTGTCCTGTCCGGCTCGTGCGGTGGTCGGCCGTCGTGTTGCTGGTCGCGCCGCGAAATCGGGCAGACCGCGGCGCCGCAGAGAGCCTTCTTCGCACAGAGAAGAGGCACCTTGGTTCGCTTAGCTTGCAGCGGGAGGTCATACGGCGGCACGCTGCCGGCCAACCTGTGCCCGGGCGGCCCGGGGCGCCTGGCCCAGAACACCTGCCGCGGCGCGCTTGTCTCGGAGCGCTTGGTGCGGAAGCGCGAGTGTCCTCTTGGCCGCGGAGCACTGCGGAAGCCTGCTCGCTGCGCCGGGCGGAAGTGTCTGGCGAGGCTCCGGTGCGTCGTTGCCCACAGTAGAGGCGAGGAAACGACACACGAAGGAACACGATCAGGGGGAGCACATGGACGCGAGCGCAGGGCCGACTGGAAGCAAGACTCGACACCGCCACATGGCCGTTGCGAGAGGCATGGCCGTGGTGGCGCTCTTCGCCCCCATGGCGCTCGGAGCGCAGCCCGGAGGACCGCCGCCGGAGATCGACGTCACCATCACCGCGGGCCCGGCCCAGGGCTCCACCACGGCGTCGCGCGACGCGATCTTCGAGTTCGTCTCCAACGCCGACGCCTCGGTGTGGTGCTCGCTCGACGGCGCGCCGGCGAGGCCGTGCAGCTCGCCCATCGGCTACGAAGCCCTGGCCACCGGGCCGCACAGCTTCGCGGTGTCGGTGGACCTCACCGGCGTGGGCTCGTCGAGCGACCTGCGCACGTGGACGGTGGGCTCGATCCGCGAAGGCCACCCGCCCACGCCGGATCCCAATGCCGACGACGACGGCGACGGCGTTCCCAACGCGGCTGATGCGTGTGAGGGCAGCGTGACCAAGCTGGCCGCCGTGGCGAACGGCTGCGCCGCCGTGGAGATCGCGGCACGGCCGGAGCGTCTGGCGGCGCCGGTGCGCAAGGCGTTCGCAGCGTGGTCGTGTCGCTCTCGGTGAGCCGCAGCTCTTTGGTAAGGCGGCGAAGAAGATTGTGAAGGTGTTCGACGTTGCGGAGCACCAGCTCGACCTGGGCGTGAAGCTGACGGAGCGCGGCCTCTTCTGCACCGGAGCCCAGCACACGGGCCTGGCGGCGAGCTTCGTCAGCCAGTCGCTCCCGGCCGTCAAGAAGCTGACCGTCGCTGCGCTCGCGAGCCTCGGGCGCCAGACGTCTCCCAAAGACGAGGATGCCGACATCCTCTCGGTGAGCTTCCACGAGACGCTGCTGCGCTACGAGCGGTACCTCGATGCCGCGCGAGAAGCCAAGGCGGCGGCGCGAGGGGCCAAGCAGCTTTGCGGCTCGGTGGCGGGCCGCGGGGAGATCGCGGGTAATGTGGTGCGCACGCTCGATTCCGAAGGTCTGGCTCTACTGGACAGCGGTCAGTTCATGGCCGTAGGGCCCCAGGTGACGCTGCAGGAGGGGACACCTGTGCGGGCCACTGCGACGTTCTTCAACGACAGCACGGGCTTCTTCCAGAAGCTGACGAGCCCCGCGGTGCCGGGTATTGCGCCCGATCTCACCATCCGCTGCTTCCACGCGCGCCTTGGCGCCCTTCCAGCGCTTTCTCTCCACTCCACCCAGCTCCGTCGTGCTGCACGACCTGCGCGGCTACCGGGTGAACGGTGCGCTCGAGCTCGAGGCGGGCATGCGCCTCGGCGTGGAGGACACGGGCTGCCCCACGAGCGTGCAGCCGGGCGACCCGGGCGACATTCCCACCGAGTACTACCGCTACACCCTCCAGGCCGAAGTGCGCGTGGGAGGTGGCCCTTGGACTCCTTGGGGGACCGACCTCGGAGTGGGCGAGGCGCAGCTACCGTTGCCTGCCGTGCTCATGCCCGACGCGAGCGGTACGCCGCGCCAGGGCGAGGTGCGCTTCACCGCGCAGTCGCAGATCTGCGGCCAGCAGTTCCGTTGCAGTGCTCCCACGCCGCTCTACCAGGACACGTACCCCGTGACGGTGCATCCCACAGCTTCTCTGGCGTCGCTGATCTACAACGAGACGACGCTCGAGCTCGACGACTGGAACGCGTGGGATTCGCGCGTGGTCTTCGTGCAGACGTCGACGCTTGCTCCCGCCCTGCAACAGAACGTCTCGAACCGCGGCTTTTCCGGCGAGGGCTACTCGGTGGCCAACACGGGCGCCGTGGTTCAGATCGACCCGGTGAATCCGTTCTTCCGGATCTACCCCCAGCCGCTCATCGCTACCAACCTGATCAACGGCTTCCTGATCCAGGGCACCACCAAGACGTCGGGTCTACGCTGGCCGCGCGCGACGGGCCTGCGGGGTGGCTACCCCTTCTGGTACTCCGCAGACGTGCCCACGGTGCTCCGCGACCGCGTGAGCGAGTGCTCGAATGCGGCCAACAGCTTTTACCAATACCCGTGGGACAACGGCCTGGAGCGTCGGGTGGGGCAGGGCAATGCTCCCCCGAGTACGGGCTCGCACAGCCTGCCGGGTGGCCAGGAGTTCGCGTTCGACATCAACTTCGCCGAGGGTGACGTGGTGCGCGCAGGGAGAGGTGGCGTGGTGGACGGCGTGGTCGAGAACATCATCACGAATCTCAACAATCTCGGCTTCACCGAAGACGAGCAGGACGACATCTTCGCGGGCATGACCGTCAACTGGGGCAACTACGTGCGCATCCGTCACCAGGACGGAACGTTCGCGTGGCACTTCCACTTGGAGGCGAACGGCGCCTGGGTGGACGTGGGTGATGTGGTGCAGCGTGGCCAGCCGATTGCTGCGTCGGGCAACACCGGTCGCTCGGGCGGCCCACACCTGCACTACCAGGTGTCGGCATCTGCGGGGAACTGGTCCCAGACGATTCCGATCTCGTTCGAGTGCGAGGTTCCGGTGGGTGGCGACGACGTGACGTCGAACAACTGGAACCCGAACTTCCCGTAGGAGAAGGCCACCCGGCGCGATCTGACCCACCGCGAGGTCGTGCCTTCGGGCCGCGTGCCCGACAGGCGAGCCAAAGGGCCAGTCGCATTGCGCGGCTGGCCCCTCGCGTGTGCGAGGCTCCGCGCTACCGCGTGCGAACGAGAGTGAAGGCGGCTTCGCCCGCCACGCTCTGGTCGAAGGTGTAGGTGGTTGCTGCGCCCTCGGCCGCCGCGCGAAGGCCGGCGAGGTAGTCGGACAAGTCACCCTTGCCGGCCTGGTAGCAGTTGAGTGCCTCGCGGAGGAGGGCCGCGTCCTGGAACGTGAAGCGAGGGTCTCCCGCGAGCGTCTGCAGGGCTTCCAGGATCCGGCCGCGCGGCACACCGTAGGCGCTTTCGAGCACCCATTCGAGCTCGCTCAGAACGACCTCGGTCAGCAGAACCGGCTCGTCGTTCTCGATCGCCGCCTCGAGCGTGCGCCGCGCAGCCGCCAACTGTTTCGGATCGTCCTCCACCAGCAGGCGGACGACGACGTTGGTGTCGAACGCGATCAAGCGGAGCTACCTCGAATCGCGCGCCACCTTGAACTTGGCCCGCCGACGAACTGCCGCCTTCATCTCGGCCACCGTCACCGCGGCCTTCGGCGCGAAGTCGCGCAGCACGCCCAGCCGAGGCTCGGTCACCTTCCGCAGCTTCACGTCGCCCGAAGGCGTGATCCTGAACTCCAGAACATCGCCTTTCTCGAGTGAAAGCCGCTTGCGGATGGACATGGGAATGGTGATCTGGCCTTTCGAAGTGAGTGTGGAGCGGGGCATGAGTTGGGGTCCGCTACTGGGAGGAGTAGACGTGGACATTGGGCTGCGCCTTGCGAGAGCCGTCCTTGGTTCCTTACTCTAGCACCATATTGTCGCGTTGAGTAAGGAGAACTGCCCTTGCGGGCGGCCCGAGAGGCAGCCGGTTCGGCCGTTGCAGACCTTAGCTCGCGGCCCACCTCTGTCTGCAACACGCACCTCTGCGTCGTTGGACGGAGTAGAGCCAACCCGGCTTCCGCTGAGCAACGACGAAAGGGGAGTGACATGACGACCTGCCGGAACCGCGCGACCAAGGCAACCTCGAGACGATTCCTCGAGACCGCGACCAAGGCGGCCGCTGTCTGTGTGCTCGCCGCGATCGCCGGGGTTGTGCATGCGCAGCCGGGCGGGCCGCCCTCTGTCGGCGTTGCCATCACTTCCGGGCCGGCACAGGGCTCGACGAGCCCGGCCACCGAGGTCTTCTTCGATTTCGCTACCGAGGGTGACGTGGGCGCCTGGTGCTCGCTCGACGGCCTTCCGGCGCGGCCGTGCAGCTCCCCGGTGGGTTACGAAGGGCTGGCCACCGGGCCGCACACCTTTGTCGTGTCGGTGGCGCTCCCAGGCGCCGCCGCCAGCGACATGCGGTCGTGGATCGTCGGCCGCCTGCGCGACGGCCACCCGGCCACGCCGCAGCCCGACGCCGACGACGACGGCGACGGGATCCGCAACGCAGACGACGCCTGCCCCGGCACCTTCGGCGAGCTGCCCTCGCTGGCGCGCGGCTGCGCGGCGGTGGAGATTACCGCTCGGCCCGAGCGCCTGGTGGCCCCGTTGCGCGCGGCGCTCGGCCGAGGTCGGGCGGCCTTCGACGACCCGCTGCTTTTCGGCAAGAGCTCGAAACAGGTCCTCCAGGCCTTCGACCGATCGGAGCACCAGCTCGATCTCGGTGTGAAGCTGCTCGAGCGCGGCCTCGTCTGCACCGGCGCGCGCCACGTGGAGCTCGCCGAGCAGGCGCTCGCGAAGTCTCAGGGCGAGGCGAAGTCGCTGGTGACGGGTCTGCTCGGAGACATCGACAGCCAGACCTCGCCCGACGACGGCGATGCCGACCTCCTGGAGGTGAGCTTTCAGGAGGTGCTGCTGCGCTACCAGAGCTACCTGCGTGCCGAAGCGGCCGCGCAGAGCGCCTCGCACGATGCGGGTCGGCTCTGCGAGGCCGTGGCGGGCCGCCAGGAGGTGTCCGCAGTCGTCGAGAGGACGCTCGACGCCGAAGGCCTCGTGGTTCTCGAGGGCGGCCAGGTGATGGTTGCCGGGGGCCAGAAGGCGCTCAACGCCGGCTCGACGGTGCGCGGAACTGCGGTGCTGTTCGACGACGGTACCGGCTTCTTCGAGAAGCTCACGGGCCCCGTGACCGCCGGGGTGGCTCCCAACGTCACGATCGAGTGCCTTCTGCCGCGCATCGCGCCCTTTCAGCGCTTCGTGTCGACGCCGCCGAGCTCGGTGACGCTGCACGACCTGCGCGGCTACCTCGTGGACGGCTCGCTCCAGCTCGAGTCGCTGGCGCGCCTGGGCGTCGAGTCTGCCGGTTGCCCAACGGACGTGCAGCCGGGCGACCCTGACGACATCCCGACCGAGGTCTTCCGCTACAGCCTGCTCGCCGAATACAAGAACGATGGCCCGTGGACGGTGTGGGCCAGCGATCTCCAGCCCGGCGAGCCGCAGCTGCCGCTGCCCCAGGCGCTGGAGCCGATTCCCGGCAGCACCGTGACGGCTCAGCTCCGCTTCACGGTGCGGTCGCAGGTGTGCAACCTGCTGTTTCAGTGCAGCGCGCCGACGGCGCTGTCGTCGAGGACCTATTCGGCGACGATCCACCCGGTGGGCGAGCTGGGATCGCTGCGCTACAACACCACCGTCTTCGAGCTCGACGACTGGGATCCCGACGACTACCGCATCACCTTCGTGGAGGACGTCGACCTCGCGCCGGTGATCGAAGCCGGGGTGGCTGGGCTGGACTTCTCGGGCGAAGGCTATTCGACGAGCGGCGACGGCACGATCGTGCCCGTGAACCTGGCGAACCCGTTCGTCACCGTGGTTCGGATCGACCTGGTCGACCCCACGCTGCCGGGCGCGCCGGGGCTGCAGGGCACGACGAAAGCCTCAGGCCTGCGCTGGCCTCGCGTGACGGGCTTTCGCAACGGCTACCCGTTCTGGTACGCCGCCGACCCGCCTCTCGTCGTGCGCGACCGGGTGGAGGAGTGCACGGGCATGGCGGACAGCTTCTACCACTACCCTTGGGCAGACGGCGTGGAGCGCAACGTCGGTCAGGGCAACGCACCGCCGAGCACCGGATCGCACAACGGGAGCGGGCAGCAGTTTGCGTTCGACATCGGCTTCGGGATCGGCGACGAGATTCGCGCGGCACGCGGCGGCATTGTCGACGCGGTGGTCGAGAACATGGTGCTCAACCTCAACTCGCTCGACCTCCTGGTCCCTGGCTCGGCGGCCAACTTCGGTAACTACGTGCGTATCCGGCACGAGAGCGGCTCGTTCTCCTGGTACTTCCACCTCGACGTGAACGGTGCCTGGGTGAACGTCGGAGACCGCGTTCAGCGCGGCCAGCCGATCGCCGCTGCGGGCAACACCGGCCGCTCCTCCGGCCCGCACCTGCACTACCAGGTGTCCGGGTCGGCGGCGAACTGGAGCCAGACGATTCCGATCTCTTTCGAGTGCGTGGTGCCAGTGAGCGGTGTGGACGTGACGTCCAACAACAGCAACCCGAACTTTCCGTAGAGGTCTTCTCTGCGGGCCGAGAGTCCCGAAATGCGATGCAAGGGTCAGTCGCCGTGCGCGGCTGACCCTTCTCGCGTGAGCGAGCTCGCTACCTCCGCGCCCAGCCGGTCTCGTAGTCGGCGCTCATTCCGGGCGGCCGGATGCGAAGGTGGCGGATCTTCCACTCGCCGTTCACCTTCACGTAGTCCTCGTGGTAGCGCGTCGACTGCCACTTGGCCTGGTTCCCCTCCCGGAACGTGAAAGGCCCGAAGAAGTACCAGGTAGCCTTCGCCGTCTCGCCGCCCACCTCGATGCGAGGGTTCATCACCATGTGCTGCGAGAAGCTGATGCGCTCTGCGAAGCTCTCGAACAGCGCCCGCAGCTCGGCGTGCCCTTCGGCGCGACCGATACGTCCACCTTCCCAGATGCCGTCTTCGGTGAAGATCGTGACGATGCGATCGGGATCGTGGCCGTCGTCGCAGATTTCGCAGTAGAGCGCCTTCAGCTGCTTGATGGCTTCGATGTCCTCGAGGCGCGTGATGCGGGCTTCGAGAGAGGTGTCATTAGTCATGGCCGGTTCCCTCCTCGGTTACTTCGGGTCTGGGGTCACTGTAGCGGCGCTTTGTCGCGCTCTATGCGATGACGGACGAAAGCCGCTCAACGAGCTCGCCCGGCAGCTGCTCGGCGCCCGCGCGCGCAGCCTGCACCCACCGCTTTCCGCGCGAGGCCAGGTCTGCCCAAGCGTCGGCGACATCGCCGGGCTCGTCTTCGAGGAGCACCTCGAGCAGCACGCGCGCCTGGCCGATGTCTTTGGTCGCCTTGAGCCGCTCGCTTCGGTCTCGTCGCTGCGAGACGATGAGCTTGTGCAGGGCGAAGCGCTCCGGTGTGGGAACGCGCACCAGCACGCCGCTGCCCGTCAACACCACGGCCGGAATCGTCTCGTGCACGAGAAAGTCGAGAAAGCGCAGGGCGGTGGCGTGGCTTCCGAGTGCCTTGAGCTCGATCGGCCCCTCCTTGCCATGGCCGACCTGTGGCGTGAGCACGTCGACCCGGATCTCCACTGTCGTGCGCCAGCTGGTGGATGGGTGGCGCGGGTCGAGCTCGGGAACGCGAACGAATCTCTCGGCACGGGCCAGCGCCTCGCCGAGGGCGGGCTCGGCGGTGCCCGTGACCCCGAGGACCAGCGAGGCGGCATGCGCCAGGTCAACGTCGTTGGTGATGGCCAGCTGCTTGCCAAAGCGCACACCCAGCACGGCCCCGTAGCACCGGAAGGCATGCGTGCCCACGAGGCAGCCTTCGAGGCGAAAGACGCCCGCCGCCGCGAGCTCCTCGAGGATCTTCCCGTTCCGGCGGTCGGTCGTGAGGTAGCCGTCGGCCCGGAGCATCCGAATCAGCGCACGCCGGTTCTGTGCTGCTTGTTTCGCATCGGCAACATCTGCGCGCACCTGGTCGAGCCGCTGAAGCAGCTCGTCGGTCTCTGGGCCCATGTAGTGCTCTGCGATGCGGTCGCCGACGCGCCGGCGGACGTACCAGTAGGCTCTCCCGCGAATCTTCCGGCGCGTGAGCGAGCCTTCGAGCACGGAGAGCGATTCGAGCTCTGCCACACGGAGCGATTCCAGGAGTTCCGAGTAGGTCGCTTGGCTCTGAAGGGTTGTGCGCATGGACCAGAATGTTACCACACAGATAGAGACTCTTGTGTGGTAACGCTACCACACAGAATGCGCGGTTGTGTGGTGCGCCCGTTGTCTGGACTAGCCGGCGGCCAGTCGAATCCCCTGGAAGACCTCGGCGGGTTGAGCCTTGCCGGGCACGTCACGTCGCACGGCGGGCGACCAAACGCTAGTGTCGACGAGGTAGTTCAACCCGCTGCCGAGCGAGGCGTGCTCATCGAGAGCGCTCCGGCTTGTAGTCGATGTCGGAATCCCACTCGAGCGCCCCGAACAGCTCGAGCAGCTTCGCCTGCTCACGCCGCGCGATGAACTCTTCCAGCGCTCGGTTCAGGGCAGCCGCCTTGGTCTTCTCGCCGCTCACTTCGAGTGCCTTCTTGAGCAGGTTCTGATCGATCGCGAGGCTCGTCGCCATGTGCGAAGTGTCGCACAATAGATCGCACAGACTCAGAGCAGCAGCTCGACCAGGTCTGAAGCCGCGACCGCCATCACGTTCTTGCGCAGGGGAAAGCTCCTGTCGCCCGCGTGCACGACGTGGAGCTTCTGCAGCCCCAGGGTCTCGAAGGCCGATGCCATCGACTTCGTGAACCGCGGCGCCGCAGTGCGCTTGAACTCGAAGCCCCAGCGCCGCCGCGCGCGCCGAAACAGCAGGTCGAGCTCGGCACCGGTGTGCGTGGCCCAGAAGTGACTTTCGTCCGGCTCGGCGCGTAGGAGCTGCAGCGTCTGGCCGAGGAGGAAGCCCTCCCAGCTGGCGCCGACCTTGGGATGCCCCATGAGATCGCGACGGTCCCGGATGTCGAGCAGGCTGTGCGTGAGGCCCGAGTCGGTGACGTAGATCTTGGGCGCTTTCACTTGCCGCTTGGCCGTATTCGCGAACCAGGGGCGCAGCTGAGTGACCACCTGTGCATGGGTGAGCGCGTCGAGATAGCGGCGCGCCGTCTTGTCGGTCACTCCCAGGGCGCGCCCGAGCTCGGAGCTGTTCCAGGTCTGCGCGTGGTAGTGCGCGAGCATGCTCCAGAAGCGAGGCGCGATGGCCGCAGGGATCTCCAGCGAGAGCTGCGGGATGTCACGCTCCACGAAGGTGCGCACGAAGTTTCGCCGCCAGGTGAAGCTACCTGTGTGGCTACGGGCTCTGAACGAGTCGGGGAATCCGCCTCGGAGCCAGAGCTTCTCGAGGTTCTTCGCTCCGACCTCTTCGAGGCTGAGCCCCGGCAGGGTGTGGTAGGCGATGCGGCCGGCGAGCGACTCCGACGAGTGTGTCGTCAGATCAGGCGAAGCGCTGCCGAGGAGGAGAAAGCGGGCGGGGCGCGGCCTGCGGTCTGCAAGCACTCGAAGGAGCGGAAAGAGATCCGGACGCCTCTGCACTTCGTCGATCACCACCAACCCTCGAAGCGGCTCCAGTGCCAGACTGGGCTCGTCGAGCTGCGCCAGATCCCGTGGGTCTTCGAGGTCGAAAACAGTGCCCTTCTTCGCCCGTCCCAGGACCTGGCGGGCAAGCGTAGTCTTGCCCGTCTGCCGGGGCCCCACGATGGCCACGACCGGGAACTGGCGTAGCAGAGTCTCGACTCTCTCGAGGTGGTGGCGTCGCTCGATCACGTCGTGAGAGTACCATGAAAATTCGGAGTGTCATTCCGAATTTTCATGTATCTGTAGGAGTGGAGATCCGCGCGCGGCGATCGGCCAAACCACCTAGAACACTCGAGAGGTGGACGTGCCCGGGCTTGAGTGGACGGCTTGCGGAGCGAGCTTAGTCCTCCAGTATCTCCTCAGCGAGGCGTGTGCGGATTCGCTCCTTGTAGCTCGACTCCACCCGCTCCAAGAAGCGCGCGAGGTCGTGAGTGCCCTCCAGGTACATGATTCGACGTACCGCGCGAGCCACCTCCCTGCCGTTGATGAGGATGAGAGGGTATCGATCCTCGATGACCTCTCGCTGAGCGGCCAAGGAAAAGTGGCCAGTGGTGACAAAAGCACCGATCCACCCTCGCCGAAGCCTGGCAACGACCCTCGCCAGCAGTTCTGCGCTGGTTGACGAGGACGGTGCGACGCATTTGGCCTGGCCAAGAAGAACCAGTCTTGCCTGAGCCAGTGGCCCCTCCTCTCCGAGATCGACGCGACCGACAAAGTCGGCGCCCCCGTCTCCCGAGGCGGAAGTGATCCACCCGCGGACATACCTGGTACCCGATTGTCGGATTGTGTGCTCCACCACGCGCTCAGCGAGTGCTTCGAACGAGTGCTTTCTGGTCAGAAAGTACTCGTAGATGTACTGGAGAGTCTCCTCGTCCTTCGAGCCCGCGGTCGGGAGTTGTTCCGCTCGCCCAACCGTTTTGAGCTTCGCGACTCGGCGACGAAGCGACGGCAATGCCGCCTCTCCCTTCTTTGCCCAAGTTCTCCATGCCCTCGGAGCCATTTGCAAGGACTCCGCCGCCGAGAGAGAAGGATTCCGCCTCGCGTTGATCCAATCCCAGGAGAAGTACTCGTTCTCCGCGGACAGGTCGAGGATCAGGAGGTCGTAGCGATAGTTGGTGAATGCTTGTTGCCGCGCCTGCCGTTGCACGACCCTCTCGGCAGCTCGAAGAACTGCAATGCCCTGAAAGCGCCTCTGCCCTTTCGTTCGGCCCTGGTGCGGAACGGCGAGAAAGAGCACCAAAGGAGCGGCGAGGGCTCTCTCACTGGGGTCGGGGGAGCTGTGGAGCTGAAACTGGTGGAGAAGTGCTTTGTTGCCTGCGACCTTCTCCGGAGGCTGTGAGCTTTCTGGCTTGGAGTCCCCAAAGTAACGGGCCAGGCCCACGTCGGGGCGAAAGTGATCCTGCCAAGGTGTGATCTCTGTCCCCGCCTTGTGGGGGCTGCTGCTGATGAGCACTGCGGGCGTCCGTTGACCATCCGGCCCCTTGACCGTGCCGATCGGGTTGATTCCTCGCTCCAAACCGCACAGCGGTTTGTCCGGAGCGAGCGTCAGCGCGAAGAAGTTCCGCAGTCCGTCGATCTCGGCGGGCACACAGCCGGTTCTGTCTAGGGCACTCTTCACCAGCTTTCGCTGCGGATAGCGTAGGACCTCGCCGATCTTCATCCGTCGAGCAACCTCGTGGGCGGTGGGATTAGGGCTCCAGCGTGCCCGGATCAGGATGCGCCAAGGCACTCGCGGCATAGCCCTTCCCAGTTCCGGGATGAGCCTCGTGTGAGCCAACGAGGTGCAGGTACTGCTCCGGAACTGGGTGAGCCGGACTTGGGTCAGGGATGGGACGCCGATACTCCGGAAGGAGCGTCCGCTCGGCGGTGTCGGCTGACGGGTCGCCCAGAAGCTGCCGTCGAATCTCAAGCCCGAGAAGCTCTGCGAGGGCACCCGGCACCGCGTTGCCGATCTGCTTCTGCACGGCGCTGAGTGACCCCCGGACGTCCAGCGTGTCTGGGAGCGTTTGGAGCCTGCATAGCTCTCGGTTTGAGAGCCTTCTGTTCTTCCAGTGAAACGGGCCTGTGGCGGGCCCTGGCTGCGCGGTAATGGTCCATGCGGTCCTGCTCTTAGCCAGCTTCAAGAGGAAGCTCCAGTAGCGGCGGCGCCACCCAAAAAGCGACAGCCCGGCTCCCTTCTCGGTGTGGTGCAGGTAGTTCTCGCCCTCGGGGATTGAAGGGAGGAGTGCGGCCCACCTTCCCCGAAGTGCCAGATCGGGGTTGTCGTCATCCTCGAGGTCGCCGATCGCGTCCCATGCGGTGTGATAGTCCGCCAAGTTCTCTTCCTCTGATGGCGACTGGCTCTCAGCCGATCTGGGTGTGTGCGTAGGTGTTGGGAAGACGAAATCGATGCCATCGCGATGACCGACGATGAAGACCCTCTCTCGCTCCTGTGGAACTCCGTAGTCTGCTGCGTTGAGTAGGGCTATCTGAAATGTGTAGCACGTGCCGTACTCTCGGTTGATCGATTCGATCGTCTCTTCGAGAAGACGGAGACCTTCGTCCTTGTTCTTGTAGGCGAGCCCGGCAACGTTCTCCAAGACAAACGCTCTGGGCTTCACGTCGCGAAGAACACGTAGGTATGCCTCGAGAGTGGTTGCTCGAGGGTCTTCGAGTCGCTTCGCGTCCCCTCCGGCCCAATACCCCGACTTGCTGAAAGGCTGGCAGGGTGGCCCCCCGCAAAGCAGGTCCGCTTCGCCTTCCTGAAGGGTCGCTCCTCGCAGAATCTCAGCGCTCGCGACGTCGTGAACGTCCCGATCGATAACCCACCAGGGTCGGGGTGCTGACCTTAGTGTCCGGACAGCGTCTTGGTCCCGTTCCACACAGACTGTTGGTCTGAAGCCGGCGGCTTCAAGGCCGAGATCGAGCCCGCCGCAGCCAGTGAAGAGACTAATCAGGTTCAACGCGTACCGAACCTCGCGGTGTTGTTCTCCTAGATGCCCTCTTCCGGGCAAGCACCTGTGCCTGGACGCGTGCCGCAGCACGACCGGGATCCTTGAGGATGTCTGTCTCCCATAGACGTATCACGGTCCAACCAGCTTGCTGAAGGGCCCTCGTCTGCTCGCCATCGCGTTCCCGATTACGCTCGATCTTGGGAATCCAGTACTTCGCGTTGCTGCCGCGGGCGAGCCGGTCCTTGCGGCTGGTCCAGTCTCTCCCGTGCCAGAAGTCTCCGTCCGCGAACACAGCAACCTTCTCGCGAACAAAGACTAGGTCCGGTTTCCCCGGCAGGTCCCGCCGGTGAAGGCGATAGCGAAGGCCAAGGGCCCACACAGAGCGCCTCAGTGCTTGCTCGGCTCTTGAGCCCGCCGCACGGTTTTGGCTCTTCGTGCGGGATGCGGTCTTACTGGATGGCGAGAAGTTGTTGTAGCGAGGGACGCGAGTGGTCACGAGATGCCTTCCGCCGGGTGGCCGCGGAGTGCTCGCGCTCGTGAGAACTTCGTCATGATCCACATCCTATTGTGTTCCGACAGCTCGCCGGGTAACTCGCCGTGCTCCGCTTCTCCCGTGGCCAGTTGGTACTTGTGAGCTTGGGTCAGCCGTGCTCGGCGCCTTTTGTTGCCGTGGGGAGGCCTTGGTATACATGCTGCTCGGACCCACCGGCGGAGGGAGTGGAATGACGAGGGCTAAGCTCGTCGAGGAGTTGCAGGACTATCTGGGATCTAGGCTCAGAGTCGAGGAAGCCTCAAGGGGCTGGCCGCTGTTGGCGGAGCTAGGAGTGGGCTCTGGCCCTGTTCCAGCGGCGCAATACCTTGGAAGGGTAGGTGCCGGGCGCCGTGCTGATCGAGTGCAGGAGCGCATGATTCGGTGGCCCGCCACCCGAGAAACTGGCAGAAGTGACCCGGGTAGGGTCGCGACCCTTCTGCGCCTCGTTGATCATGAGGGTGAGACCCTATTGGCCGGGTGGGATGCGTCGAGACGCGTGGGCCGAAAGACCCGGTACTTTGCCCCTCTCCATCTCGACGACATCAAGGCCGCCACACGCGCTGGGCGAAGCCATAGAGTTGCGACGAACGGCGAGCGCGTTGTTGCATTCACGCCATGCAGCCTTGAGTCAGCTATCACCATGAGACGAGGCCCGGGGGCACTTCAAAGAGCTGAGGCGAGCCCTTGAGTACGGGTAGGAAGCAAGCCCCGGACTGGGACCTAGAGCAACTGGAAGTCATTCTCGAGGAGCCGGCGAGTTGGCAGCTCGTGGTAGCAGGCCCGGGTGCCGGCAAGTCGGCGGTGGCATGTCAGCGCATCGCCTACCTGGTGGACGAGGGCATCTCACCGGACCGAATGTTGTTGGTCAGCTTCACACGAACAGCGGTCGCCGAGCTGCGAGATCGCATTGTTTTCTACGCAGTCGCCGGCGACCGCGCTCGAAGTGTGCGCATCTCCACGATCGACTCACACGCATGGAGCCTTCGGGCCGGCTTCGGCGACGAGCCGATCTCGAAGACGCTAGGCGAAGGCTCCTATGACTTGAGCATTGCCCGGGCAGTGGAGCTCTTCCGAGAGCAGCAGCCTGAACTTTGCGACTTCATGAGTCGCCTTGAGCACCTCATCATCGACGAGGCGCAGGACGTGATGGGCGTCCGCGCTGATCTGATCCTCGAACTCTTGAAGAGCCTCTCCGAGACTTGCGGCGTGACGATTCTCGCCGACCCTGCTCAGGCAATCTATGGGTTTACCACGGACGCCGAAGACCAGGTTCCTGGTGACGCGTCCCTGCTCTCTCGCCTAGAAGCCGAGTGCCCGCGAGAGCTGGTCCGACGAGAGCTCAAGGAGATCCACCGAGTCAAGAACGGCAGCCTCATCGACCTCTTCGTACGGACCCGCAAGGAGATCGAGCTCGCAGGCACGCCCAAGGGGCACGTAGGGCGCGTTCAAGAAGCGATCCGGGAAACCTGTGGGAGAGACTTCGGCGTCGCGAGCTACTCAAGCATCCCGGACTATCTCGCAGAAGTCGGCGAAACCTCCATGCTCGTCCTGTTTCGCAGGCGCGCCGATGTCCTGTTCGCATCCTCGTACTGCTCGCAAGCCGGTGTCCAGCACCGCCTTAGAATGTCGAACCTCCCGCGTGTCGTACGACCCTGGATCGGCTGGCTACTCGGTCAGTACTCGGAATCGTTCATTGCCGAGGACAGCTTCGCCGACCTTTGGTCGCTACGCGCTTCTGTGGCGCCCGAGCCACTGGCGGGGGAGAACCGAGACGATTGCTGGGGCCTGCTCCACAGGCTCGCCGCAGGACGAAGACCCGGCACCATCGATCTCACTCAGCTTCGGCGTCTCGTCTCTCGGGCGCGGCCTCCGGTCGAGATCTGCGATCCGGACGTTGGAACCACGGGGCCGATCCTCGGAACAATTCATGCTTCCAAGGGGCGGGAGGAGGACACCGTCGTCCTTGTTATGCCGCCGTCGTCTGGGCCGGGAGATGACGATACACACACCAGTAGTGACGAAGCTATGGTGTTCGAGGAGGGGCGGGTGTACTACGTTGGCGCGACCCGCGCCCGGAAGATGCTGATCGCGGCTGGCAACAAAGCAGCTCGCGTTGGCTACCTCAACTCCGGGCGCATTTTTCGCAAGCTCAAGGAGCGGCGCGCGCAGCTGGAGGTGGGCCGCGAAGGTGACGTTGACCGAGTCGCGCACCTTGCATGGTCGACGTCTGTCGAAGTGCAACGTGGGCTGGCTTCGAGCGTTGGTCGAGGGATACCAGTGCAGGCTAGAACTTCGCCCGAGAATGACTACGCCACGCGGATCATCCTGCAGCAGAAGGGGAGCGATGGTGTGACGCGTTTCTCAGAGGTTGGACAGATGAGCGGGTCCTTTCGCAGTGACATGGGGCAGCTATGGAACATAGTAGACCCCGATAGGAAGCTGAAGCCAGCCTCCGATATTCATCACCTGCACTTGGCTGCGGTGACGACAGTCGGCCTCACGGAGGAAGAGTTCGGGTCGGTAAAGCCTCCCTTCAACCGTAGCGGCCTGGCGCTCGCACCCGTCGTCAAGGGCTTCCCTCTGATTCACTTCTTCTACCGCAATGCGAGACAGCGCAGGGGGTATTAATGAGCATGAGCACCTTCCGAGACGGCGTCGTCAAACGCATGATCCAGGACCTCGCTGGGCCGCTGCAGCCGGACGAGATTCTCACCGACCGACCGTCCCAACGCTACAGCACCGGCATCCTGTACCCGCGCGGCTCACGCATCCAGCCGGAAGAGAACGAGGACGGCGGCCTCGCCGTCAACGAGAGCGACGACTCGGCATCCGCCCCAGACGAGGGGGGCGTTTCTTTACACGCAGCGTTGAAGCCCTCCGTGGCGGGGCTTTCCTTCGCGGTCAAGGCGGCTTCGCAAGGCAAGCCGCCCTCTGTCGTCGCCGGGATTTCCTGTGCTTCCTACAAGCGTTTTGCGGTGAACGACGAAGGCATCGAGGTTGAGGGTGATCCCCGTGACCGAGGGCTCGAGCGTTGGCGCCGATCTCCGATGGAAGCTACCTTGGCTCTGAAGCTGGTGCCTGGCGAGTCCCGCACC
The DNA here is from genome assembly GCA_965223385.1 of Candidatus Multivoraceae bacterium. Lineage (GTDB taxonomy): Bacteria > Acidobacteriota > Thermoanaerobaculia > Multivoradales > Multivoraceae > JBCCLJ01. The sequence goes on from CBDCWR010000006.1 coordinate 1,708,687, forward strand.
GACCTGGGGCCGCATGGGATGAGCGGCGTCCAGCTCTACGTTCTCGTCACTCCGCACGGAGGTGTCATGACCGTCACCGCCGCGTTGTCAAACCAGCGGACTCGCGGGGACTCATCCGCTTTCGATGAGGAGCAGCACCTCTTCCAGGTCAAGCTGCAGATTACAGACGTGTCGCAAGGGACCTTTGCCCCGAGACCCTCCCGTCGTGCGGAGACCGATGACGATAGTCGCACGGCGGCACTCATCTACCGAGATGTGAAGGAGTTCGTCGTTGGCCACACGTGCTCGGCGCGCGCTATCGAGGACGAAGGCGAAGTCGCTCGCTTGGCCACCGACTGGATACCAATGGTCCGCGTGCCGAGCGTCAGCGACCAAGGTGACGCGATCTTCGACAGGATCCGGGCGCCAGGCGAGGAACAGCCGCTCGACGCGAAGTGGCTTGCGGTGGCCAACGCCGAGGATCTCGACCGGGGACTGGAGAACGTAGTCGCGGCGTACAACGCGTGGATCGACTGCGAGGAGAAGCGCATCGGACAGCTGCCTGCTGATCTACAAGCCCAGGCCCGCGTTCACATCGGCCGATGCCGAGACGGCGCGAGCCGGATGCAGGAAGGCGTCGCTGCCATCCGGAGCAACGACGATGTCCGGTCGGCTTTCCAGCTTTCGCAGCGTGCTATGCACCTTCAGTTCGGTTGGCTCCGCGGGGGCGCCCAGTTGGTTTGGCGCCCGTTCCAGTTGGCTTTCCAGCTATTGGTCATCGCATCCCTGGCCAAGAGGTCTCACGCCCATCGCGAGACAATGGACCTGCTGTGGTTCCCTACCGGCGGCGGGAAGACCGAAGCGTACCTTGCACTAGCGGCCTTCATCATCCTGCTCAGACGGCTCCGTGGAGACACTGGGGACGACGGCGCAGGCGTCGCTGTCTTGATGAGGTACACATTGCGCCTCTTGACGATTCAGCAGTTCCAGCGAGCAGCCGCGATGATCTTGGCCTGCGAGCTCCTGCGGCGCAACGGCCAGACGGCTGCCTCGCAGATCCCGATGCTCGGGAAGGTCCCTATCGGAATCGGGCTTTGGGTAGGAGCCGCCGCAACGCCGCTCACGCTCCGAGATGCTTTGAACCGTCCTCCCGATGATCCCGGCACGCCGGAGCAGCTCACAACGTGCCCTTGCTGTGGGATGAAGCTTCGCTGGAGCCTCCGCCCGACGGAGTCACTTGTGGAGTGCCGCACTGAAGCCTCCGAATGCGCCCTTGCCGCATCGGGCTCCGCGTTGCCTGTCTGGACAATCGACGAAGAGATCTACCGGAACACACCGTCTCTGCTGATCGGGACCGTCGACAAGTTTGCCCAAATCGTACGGAAGCTCGAGACACGTGCGCTTTTCGCCCGCGGCACAACGCAGTCGCCCCCAGATCTGATCATCCAAGACGAGCTACACTTGATATCGGGCCCCTTGGGATCCATTGCGGGCCTCTACGAGGTCGCCATCGATGAGCTGTGTCGGATCGATGAGTTCCGGCCAAAGATCATCGGCTCCACCGCGACGATTCGCCGGGCCGAGGACCAGATTCGCTCGCTGTTCGACAGGGACACCTACCAGTTCCCATCACCTGGGCTGGATGCTGGCAATTCAGGGTTCGCGATCACAGATGAGGAACGCCCCGGCAGGCTCTATGTGGGGCTCACAACAGCTGGCCGATCCGCGACCTACATGCTCCAGGCCTTGGTCGCCTCGCTGCTCCAGGCCGCGACCGAGCCCGGGGCATCGGAAGATGAGCGGAACTACTACTGGACACTGGTCGCCTATTTCAACTCGCTTCGGGAACTCGGGCGTGCTCTGGTGTTGATGCAGGACGACGTCCCTGTTTCGATCGCTCAGTTCGCCAATCGGCGCGGTGAGCCGCCTCGTCGGATCGAAGCACCCGCCGAACTCACGAGCCGTGTTCGCTCGTATGAGATTCGCGACATGCTCGAGCGCCTCAATCGGCCCGTCGGAGATCCCGAGACAGTAGACTTGCTCGTCGCGTCGAACATGATTTCGGTCGGGATGGACATCCCGCGCCTGGGCCTGATGGTTGTGAACGCACAACCCAAAACGCTGTCCGAGTACATTCAGGCCACTAGCCGTGTAGGACGAGGACAGGTGCCTGGGCTCGTCGTAACGATGTACAACAGCATGAGGGCACGCGATCGTTCGCATTACGAGACCTTCGAGACGTGGCACCGCTGCTTGTACCGAGATGTCGAGGCGACCAGCGTGACTCCGTTTGCATCGAGAGCACAGGACAAGGCCCTACACGCGGTTCTGGTAGCGCTCGTACGCCATACGGTCCCGGGAATGGAGCAACGGCCCGTCCTCGACGATATCCGGCGGCCAGCCGCGGAGAAGATTGCAGGGCTCATTGAAAGTCGTGTTGCACGTGTTGACTCCCCCGAGCGCGCAATCGTCGCCCAGAAGCTCAAGCGGCTCATCGACGAGTGGTCGAGTCGAACGGATCTGCAGACGTACTGGGACGACTACAACCGACGCATCAGCTTGCTCATGTCGGCTGAGCAGTTCGCTGCGAGTGCCAGCGCCGACCCAGATCTCGACTCTGGAGGCGCACGGCGCGCACTCTGGCCCACTCCGAACTCGATGCGCGAGGTGGAGCCAGGAGCGCCATACGTGCTTCGAAACGTACTGAAGACGGGAGCCAGCTGATGCGGAACGAGCTTGGTGATGTCAGGAGGAGCCAGGTCATCATCACGCATGGCCCTGGCTCAATCGTCGACTTTCGTGCGGGTGGTTTCGGGGGTGCAGGCGTCTCGGTCGTCGCCGCCGGCATCGACGAGTGGGACAGGTGGGCACCACCTGCCGGCCTTGGGCACCCCCAGTCCGTCTACGAGCCGCGCCTTCAGAAGCAGCTTGGTGTTGAGGGCTTTCGCCTTCCGCCCGTCGCGCCACAGGTAGCACCCGGTGTGTACTCCAAGAAGGCGGGCAAGCTCGTGGGCGTTCGCTTTCCTCGCTGGCTCCAGTGCCCACGCTGCCATCTCATTCGACAGTCTCGCTTCTGGGCTGAGGATCCTGGAGACCCGGCCCTCTACTGTGGAGAATGCTCGCAGAAGGCGGGTGGTCGAAACCGTCTCCACGTCGTGCCGGTTAGGTTCATCGTGATCTGCGAGCGTGGCCATCTCGATGAGTTTCCTTGGGACTGGTGGGTGAAGCACGAGGAGAGGTGTCCCCAGCCGCCGGAGCGCCCTCGGCGAGAGCTGAAGCTCGAGGGCAGCGCGACCGCCGGTCTCGCGGGGCTGATCCTGAGTTGTCTCGGTTGCGGCGCTTCCCGGTCCATGGAGGGTTGCTTCAACCCGGATGCTCTTCCGAGCCAGTGCCAGGGCCGGAGGCCGTGGCTGGGCATTGATGCTGACGAGCCCTGCGATGTGCAGCCGCGAGTCGTCCAACGCGGCGCCTCCAACATCTACTTCTCGGCCGTCGACTCGGCGCTGGACATACCGCCATGGTCTGATGAGCTTCAAAAGAAGATCGGGATGCGGTGGGCGATGTTGGAGAAAGCGCCTAATGCGGCTGCTCGCGAGTTGCTCATCCAGGCCCTTCGACTTGCCGAGGTAACTGGCCGCGACGAAGCCGATCTCGTCGCCGTGATAGAGGACCGCGTTGCTCGGCTGCAGGCACCGGATCGGAGCCTACGGTGGGAGGAGTATCAGCAGTTCGTCCAGCACACGCAGCCGTTCGGAGAGAACACGGAGTTCGAGATCCGACCAGCATCCCCCCCACCGGAGCTCAGAGGTTGGGTCGAGTCGGTTACTCGAGCAACCCGACTTCGAGAGGTGCGCGCTTTGCGTGGCTTCACACGCGTTTTCCCTCCTACACCCGGCGATGATGAGCGCGTGGCCAGGATCTGGCTTAACCGCCAGAGCTGGCTTCCCGCCGTAGAGAACCGTGGAGAGGGCATCTTCATCCAGCTCAAGCCCGATCGTCTAGTGCAGTGGGAGCAGGACAACGCCGTCCGTGAGCGGGCTGACGAGATCAGACAAGCCTACGAGCAGGCCTGGCAACATCGCGGTCGCCCTGGCGCCCCGGCAAAGACGATCACCCCAAGGCTACTCCTCGTCCACAGCCTTGCGCACGCTCTCATCCGCCAGCTTTCCTTGAGCTGCGGGTACGGAAGCGCGTCTCTCCGCGAGCGGCTCTACGTTGAGAGCGCGGCAGAATGGGAGATGGGCGGCTTGTTGGTATTCACATCCTCACCAGACGCGGACGGGACGCTTGGCGGACTCGCACGACAGGGCGAGAGCGACAACATCGTTCGCGTCTTCGAAGACGCGCTCACCGCCATGACTTGGTGCTCGTCCGATCCACTGTGTATCGAGGGCGTGCACTCGGCGACCGACCCCGCGAACGGTTCCGCGTGCCACGCCTGTCTCCTTGCCTCGGAGACGTCGTGTGAGGAGTTCAACGGTTTCCTCGATCGAGCATTCCTGGTCGGCACCCCCGCTCAGCCGGGGCTCGGCTACTTTACCGACTATCTCAACGAGTGCCGGAGCTGAGGCAGTGGGCCTCGCCCGAGCTCTAGTCGAGCTCGAGATCCTGCTGCGCGAGCGCAATGAGATCGACCCCTTCCTTCCCAACGACCAGAGCGGCGTGCTCACCTCTCCAGAGTGCGCCGAGATGGCTGAACGCCTGACCCCGGCAGCACCGTGGGAGCCAGCTGCTGTAATGCGTCTCTGCCTCCAGGTTCTCCGCATTCAGCATGACCTCTTGCGACCGCGTCTCTTGGATGCCGAGCTGGTCGCCACGCTACCCCCGGGGACACCGGGAGTTGCTCGGCCAACGGAGCCCGTCGTACGGGAGATGGTTGGACGGGCAACTGGCGAGGTCATTGTGCTCGGCTACGAGTTCACTGACTCAAGCACCGTAGGGCTCCTAGCTGATGCTGCGGCGCGTGGTGCCGACGTGGTCATTATCTGCGACCGAGGGCGCGGCGCGGCGGCGCGGGTCCGTGCTGCCTGGCCCGCTCGCTGCCGACCTGCGCGTGTCTTCCACGACAGGGAGCGCCCTGGTGGAGCGCCCTACGCCTCCATGCACGCGAAGTGTCTTCTCGTGGACGGTGAGGACCTTCTCGTAACCTCTGCGAACTTCACGTTTCATGGGCTTCACGGAAACATCGAGGTCGGCGTCCGGCTTTCCGGCGCCCCGGCTGCCGAGGCGCGCAAGATCTTCTCGCACCTCGTAGAGGAGGGTGTGGTTGAAGCGACGGAAGCGGAGTAGTACGGCTAGCTGAGCCGGTGACGTGCCATTGCTGGTGTACTCGGCTCAAGTGCCGACAGCCTTCTCGATCTTCGAGCCGGGCCGAAAAACGGCTCAGATGGGAACGACCTTCTGGTTGGCGCCGGACTGTCGACACTCTCGTACTGGCGACAGGAGACTCCGACTTCGTCCCGGCGACGACGTATGCGCGTCGAGAGGGCTGCGGGTCTATTTGAAGACCATGGGCCATGGCGTCCGGCCTGAGCTCAAGGCTCATGCGGACTACGTCATGGAGTAGGCCTACCCCAGCTCTCCAATCCGCTCCTCTACGCCCTCCCACTCGGCCATCCAGGCTTCAATCTCGCCCTTTAGCTTCTTCTGCTCGTTCTCGAGCTTGCGCACCTCTTTCTGGGGCGTCTTGTCGAAGTAGCTGGGGTCGCAGAAGGTGTCGTTGATCTCGCCGACGCGGGTTTCGGCCTTCTCGATCTTGGCGGTGAGCTGGTCGCGCTGGCGCTCGAGCTTCTTGATCTCGTTCTTGCTGGCCTTGCTGCCGGGGCCCTGGCCGTTGGCGGCGGCTGCCTTCGCTTCTTTGGCCTTCTTCTTGTCGGCGCGGGCCTTGCGGAGGACGACATCCGAATCCAGGTGGTCGTCGCCTAGCTTTTCGAGGTACTCCTCGTAGGTGCCCTGGAAGTCGTTGATGCCGTTCTCGCTGATCTCGAGGATGCGGGTGGCGAGGCGGTTCACGAACCAGCGGTCGTGGCTCACGAAGATGAGTGTGCCTTCGTACTTCTCGAGACCTTGCACCAGGCTGTCGATGGCTTCGAGGTCGAGGTGGTTCGTGGGCTCGTCGAGAATGAGCACGTTGGGCTTCTCGACCACCTGGCGCGCGAGGATGAGGCGGCTGGCCTCGCCGCCCGAGAGGCTGGTGAGCTTCTTCTGGCTCTCTTCTTTGGTGAAGAGCACCGCACCGAGCTGGCCGCGCACGAAGCCCACCGGCTCGCCGGGGCAGAAGTCCCACAGCCACTGCTCGATGGTGCGCTTGCCGCCCGGGCCGTCGGTGCCCAGCTGCTCCTTGTGGTCCTGGGCGAAGTAGCCGGGGTACGTCTCGTGGCCCCACTCGATCTCGCCCTCGTCGGCCTCGATGCCCCAGGGGATGTCTTTCGCGCCCACGAGGATCTTGAGGAGAGTCGACTTGCCGATGCCGTTCGGGCCGATGATCGCCATGCGGTCGCCGCGCCGCAGCTCGAGCGACACGTCTTTGAGCACCTGGTTGTCGCCGTAGGCCTTCGAGATGCCCTCGGCCTCCACCACCACCTTGCCGGTGGGGCGCACCTGCGTGAGGTTGAAGCGCGGCCAGCGGCGCGACGTCTTCGGCAGCTCGATGATCTCCATCCGCTCAATGAGCTTCACCTTGCTCTGCGCCTGGCGCGCCTTCGAGGCCTTCGCCTTGAAGCGGTCGATGAACGCCTGCTGCTCGGCCTTCTTCTTCTCCTGCTTGTTGATCTCGTGCTCGCGGCGGTCGCGCTCCTCCTGCTTCTGGCGCTCGAACGCCGTGTAGTTGCCCTTGTAGAGCAGGATGGTCTCGTAGTCGACGTCGGCGATGCTGGTGCTCACGTTGTCGAGGAAGCGGTGGTCGTGGCTGACGACGAGCGAGCAGCCGCGGTAGCCCTCGAGGAACTTCTCGAGCCAGCGGATGCTCAAGATGTCGAGGTGGTTCGTGGGCTCGTCGAGGATGAGCACGTCGGGGTCGGCCGCCAGCACCTGCGCCAGCAGCACGCGCAGCTTAAAGCCGCCCGAGAGCGTGCTCAGCTTGTTGCGGTGCACCTCGGTCTCGATGCCGAGCCCCTCGAGGATCTCGCCGGCACGCGCCTCCAGCGAATAGCCGTCGCCCGCCATGATGATGTCTTCGAGCTCGGCGTAGCGGTCGCCGTCGAACTCCTTGTCGGAGTTCTCCAGCAGCACCTCTTTCTCCGCCATCGCCTTCCACAGCTCACCGTGGCCCATCATCACCACGTCGATGATGTCTTCGTCTTCGTAGGCGAAGTGGTCCTGCTTCAGTACCCCGAGGCGGGCCGTCTTCGGGATGGACACGGTGCCGTCGCTCGGGATCTCCTCGCCGGCGATGATTCTCAGGAGCGTCGACTTCCCGGACCCGTTCGCACCGACGATGCCGTAGCGCTCGCCGGGGTTGAATTGGAGGGAGACGCCCTCGAAGAGGGTCTGTTCGCCGAAGAACTTGCCGAGGTTGGAGAGGGTGATCATGGGGTCGAGGCGGGTGGGTAGTCGAGGCGCTTGTGGTCGTGTGCGTGAAGGGGCAGTCTATGGGAGGTTCTGGCGGGGCGGGGACATGCGGTGGCCGAAGGAGCCCGCCTTGGGAGCTCCCTACTTTGTCCTCTGTCCGGTCTGGGCCCGCGCGGACTGACGAGCGCATCTCGGGAGGGCGGTCGACGTGCTCGACGTGGTGGGACCACGCCTGCGCGCGTGCTGTCATTTCGCCCGAAGCGGGCTTTCGCCTTGCCCGGGCCGTTGTTCGAATCCGTGGAGTACGACGTCTCGGTCTCAGGCCCGAGGGCGCCGCTCTGCTCGCTACTCGTGGCGTAGTGTCTGCATCGGGTCGACGCGGGCAGCGCGTCGCGTGGGCAGGAACCCGGCCAGCGTCGCGATCAGTACGAGCAGCACGACGCCGGCGAGGTAGACACCCGGATGGCTCGGACGAATTCCGTAGAGCTGCGCTTCCAGCAGTTGCCCGAGCGGCAGTGCGAGGGCCGTTCCGACCAGGCAGCCGATCGCGACCAAGACGAGAGCAAATCCGACCACCGCGCGGACCACGTCTCGCGGTCGAGCTCCTAGCGCCATGCGGATCCCGATCTCGGGCCGGCGGAGCCGAACCCAGTAGCTGAGGAGCGCGAACAGGCCGATTCCGGCGAGCACGACGGCGAACGTGGCGAGACCACCCAGCAGCAAGGTGGTCAACCGCTCGTTGGCGACCGCGCGGGCGAGCTGCTCTTCGAGCGTGATCACGTTGTAGAGGGGCACCCGGGGGTCGAGAGCGTGCAGCGTCGCGCGGACCATCTCGTAGAGAGCGAGCGGCTCACCCCGCGTTGCCACCAACAAGGTCGAGCGGGTCGCCAAGCGGGCACCTTCCCGCTCGAGCAGCCGATAGACCATCGGTCTCGGGTCTTCGCGCAGCGACCGGTACTTGCCATCGGCCACGATGCCGATGATGCGCAGCTCGGGCAGCTCGTCGCCGGGTTCTGAGGGTAAGGCCTGGCCTCCGAAGAAGGGGGCCTCGATCACCCGCCCCACCGGATCGAGCCCGGCAAAGAAGCGCTCGGCGAACATCCGGTTGACCATCACCACCGGCTGCGCCTCGGGAGCCGCGTCGCGGCGCTCGAATGCTCGGCCCGACTCGATCTCGATGCCGAGCGTCTCGAAGTAGCCGAGGGAGACGACGTTCGTATCGAGCTCCATGTCGTCACTCGGAGTCGGCATGTAGCCTGGCACCTGGTAGCCCATGCGCGAGCCGGCGGGACTCACCGGGCGGGTGCGGGCGAGAGCCACCGACCCCACGCCGGGCAGCCCGTCGACGCGTCGTAGGAGCTCGTCCCAGAAGCCCACGACGCGCTCTGGCGTATAGCCCGCGGCCCGCAGATCCACCGAGCCGAGCAGTACGGGAGCACGCTCGATCCCGGGGTCGATCCCCTGCAGTCCCAAGAGGCTGAAGGCGAAGAGCGTCGCCAGCACGAGGGTGGCGAACGACATTGCGATCTGCGCCACAACCAGGGTGCGCTGGCCGAGAAGGCGACCGTGCTCGCCGGTGCCGCCGCTGCCACGGAGCGCGGCCACGGCGTCACGACGCACCAGTTGAAGCACCGGAGCGAGACCGAAGAGGGTGGACACGACGAAGGTCGCGAGGAGAGCGAAGGCGAGGACCCGCAGGTCGATCCGCACCTCGAGGCCGGAGAGCTGCGTCGCCAATGGCTCCATGCGAACGAGTGCTCGCACCAGCAGAGCCGCGAGACCGACACCCGTCACTCCCGACGCGGCCCCGAGCAGCAGGCTCTCGGTCATCAGTTGGCGCGCCAGGCGAGCGCGCCCCGCGCCCAGGCACCGGCGGGCGGCGATTTCGCGAACCCGTCCGGCGCCCGCAGCGAGTAACAGGCCGGCGACGTTCGCGCAGGCGATCAGGAGAACCAGGCCGACCACCGCCATGCTGAGCTGAACGAAGGGTCGGTAGTCACGCAGTGGCTGTGGGAAGCCGGTGGGTGTGTTCCGCAGCTCGACCCCGAGCTCCCAGTCGCGCCCGATCTCGGCCCAATGCGCCATGGTCACGGCCTCGAGATATTCGCGGGCTTGCTCCAGGCCGACTCCCGGCCGCAGCACCCCCGCCCAGTAGAGCCAGCTTGCCCCGTCGCCCTGCAGGTAGTCTTCGCCGGCGAGCACCGGTTGACGCTCGAGCGGCAGGTAGAGCGCCGGCTCGACGTTGCCGTCGAGGCCGCGGAAGGCCGGCGGCGCCACCCCAATCAGGGTCACGGGCCTGTCGTTCAGGTGCACCGTGCGGCCGACGACCTCCGGATCGCTCGCCAGACGGCCCGTCCAGAAGCCATGACTGGCCACCGCGACCGCAGGCCCGCGGCCTTCGGCCAGCTTCGCGAAAGCGCGCCCCAGGTGGGGGTGTACTCCGAGAGCTTCGAAGTAGTCGTGACTCACCAACGAGACGAAGATCCGCTCGGTCGCAGCCGCCTCTCCGTTGCCGATCGTGAGCGATGTCGGGCGAGTCGAGTGGGCCACCATTGCGACTCGATCGGCCACCGCGGCGCGCACGACCCGGAAGTCGGGATAGGGAAAGGTCGAGTTGGTGCCGTGCTCTCGCAGGCTGACCATGGCGACCAGCCGGTCCGGGTGGGCGATCGCTACCGGCCGCAGGACGAGTGCGTCGAAGAGGCTGAAGATCGCCGTCACGGCTGCAATGCCGAGGGCGAGCGAGGTGATCGACGCCAGTGTCACTCCCCTGCGCCGGACGAAGTGCCGACGAGCGTACTGGAGGTCCTGAGCAAAAGCGCCGAGCAAAACCTCGCGCAGGCCACTCTGGCGCTGCGGTGCCGGAGGGCTCGGGGACGGATTTGGCCTTGCCCGGTTTGGTCCGAAGATCTCGAGGACTCGGAGCGGCGCACCGAAGAGGAGCACATCCGCAAAGCTCCGCGCGACGAAAACCAGCGTTGGCAGGCCACCTCGCCCTCGCGCAGCGGCGAGCAGATCGTCGAAGAGCTGCGCGAGCTGGTCGCGCTCGCCGCGAATGCGCCGGGGGTACAGCCCGAGGGCGAGCCGATAGAGCGCGCTCGTGCGTGAACCCTTCTCGCCGCCCGTCGTGTTGGTCGACATCGTCGATCTCCCCTCGGCGCCGTCAGCGCATCGAGCGGAGCTGAGCACGGGCCAGACCCGCCAGTGCCTGCACCCGCTCCAGCTCCTGCATGGCCTCTTCCCGGCCGAGATCGGTGATCCGGTAGTAGCGACGGCGCTGATCCTCCGACTCGGAGGCGGCATCCGCTTCCTCGATCAGGCCACGATCGATCAGCCGGTGTAACACCCGGTACAGGTTGCCGGGCACCAGTGCGACCGCACCCTCAGTCTGCTGCTCGATCGCCTGCACGATGCCGTAGCCGTGCTGCTCCTGGCGCGCCAGCTCGGCCAGAACCAGCAGCTCGACGGGACGCAGGGCTGGGAGCTCGCGCAGTCTCGTGGCGGACATCATGAAACCTCTCTGATCATGCTGAGTATAATCACAGTGATCATAATTTGAATCGAACCGAATCTCAACCGACGGAGACGACCGTGCAGAAACGACGTCAAGGCTCGTACGCCCTCACACTTCTCCTCGCCCTCGGCCTGCCTGCCGCCTCAGCTGGCAGCAGCGACACCGCAGTCGCCGACCTCGCCGGGTACTGGATCCACGACCAGGGGCGCAGCGAACAGCACTACATGGGGCCCGAGTACCCCGGACGTTGGATGAAGGTCGAGCTGGTCGAGGGCGGGATCGAGGTCGAGCAGTCGCTCGGTGGCGTTCGCGATGGACTCCCGCTCCCTGGTAGCGGCGAAACGACGGCGATGTGGACCCTTCCCACCGACGGCAGCCTCCACGAGGTGACGACCGGGAAGTTCGTCCGCTCGATGAGCGCGCGCTGGAATGACGGCGCGCTGCAGCTCGCGTATTCGATATCGCTCGGTGACGAAGGTGAGATGGTCTGTGAAGAGGCATGGCGTCCGCTCGATGACGGTGCGAGCATCGTAATCGCCCGCACTGTACGGTTCGGCGGCCGGGAGAAGACGCGCCGGATTTTCTTCCGACGCCGTGACTGATGGCAGCTTCGGGTGTGCTCGATCTCTGCGTGACGGGCGTGGGTCTCGAGATTCGACCCCAAGTCGACCGTGCTCCCGTAGTGTTCCGGTAGAGGGCGTTGAGCGTCTCGGAGTGATGCCGTCCAGGCAAGGGCCAAGAAGCGAGCCACTTGTGGCATCGTCGGTGACCTCACCCGCGAGGTCGAGCTTCCTTCGTCTCGGTGACGCTGGTGGCGCTGCCCGAAGGCTCGTCGGCTATTGTCGCCGGCGTCTTCGCAATGGGTGGAGAGACCTGGTCGCCGGCATCGAAGCCGGCGATTGATGAGCCTCACGAGGCGAGGAGACGCCATGGCGACCCAGCTCGAGAAAGCCCGGAGAATGAAAGCCCTGCACGAGGGCTCCGAGACCTTTGTCATGCCCGGCCCCTGGGACGTTGGCTCGGCGCGTGCTTTCGAAGCGATGGGCTTCAAGGCGCTGGCCACTACGAGTGGTGGCTTTGCGTTCACGCTCGGGAAGGTGGATGGGCAGGTCACTCTCGAGGAGAAGGTGGAGCACTGTCGTGCGCTCTCCGGGGCGACCAGCATTCCCATCACGGCCGATCTCGAGAAGGGGTTCGCGGACGATCCTGAGGGTGTGGCCGAGACCATCCGGCAGATCGCTGCGTCCGGCGTTGCGGGCGGCTCGATCGAAGATTGGAGCGGGTCGGAGATCTACGGCTTCGACCACGCCGTGGAGCGGATGGCGGCGGCCTCGGAGGCGGCCGGGGCGCTCGACATTCCGTTTGCCGTGATCGGTCGTTGCGAGAACCTGATTCGAGGGGTGCAGGATCTCGACGACACCATCCGCCGGCTGCAGGCCTATGAGAAGGCCGGGGCCGACGTGCTTTTTGCGCCCGGCCTACGCACGCTCGACGACGTGCGCCGGGTGGTGGAGGAGACGAACCGGCCGCTCAGCGTGATCGCCTCGATGTTGCCGGGCGCGACCGTCGCCGACCTGGCCGACGCCGGGGCGCGGAGGATCAGCATTGGCGGCGCGATGGCGCTCGCGGCGTACGGGGTGCTCGTGGAGGGTGCGCGCGAGATGGCGGAGCACGGCACGTTCAAATGGCTCGGGAACATCTCGCCGGAGAACAACATCACGCCGCTGCTGAAGAACGACTGACGCGGCCTGGCCTCGTTTCGCGGTTGGCCCGTTTGGGGCCTCCGCAGTCCTGCTCGTGTAGGGCAGCAGATTGCGGGGCGCCGCTAGCGGGCGGAGGCGAGTGTTCGCCTAGAGCGGGTGCAACCGCACCGGCACATCCGCGATCCCGCGGATGAAGTTGTTCGGCAGCCGCACGACGTCGCCGACCACCTCCACTTTGTGGAACCGCTTCTGGATCTCCTCCCAGAGCACGCGCAGTTGCATCTCGGCGAGGCGGTTGCCGAGACAGCGGTGCACGCCGAAGCCGAATGCCACGTGGGCGCGCGCGTTGGGGCGGTCGATGATGAGGCGCTCGGCGTTCGGGAAGACCGACTCGTCGCGGTTTCCCGAGAGGTACCACATGACGACCTTGTCGCCTTCTTGGATGAGCTTGCCGCCGAGCTCGGTGTCTTCGAGCGCGGTGCGGCGCATGTGGATCACCGGCGTCTGCCAGCGCACCATCTCGGAGACCATGTTGGGGATGAGGCCCGGGTCCTGCCGGAGCTTCTCGTACTCGCTGGGGTACTCGTTCAGCGCGATCACGCCGCCGCTGATGCTGTTGCGGGTGGTGTCGTTGCCGCCCACGATCAGGAGCAGGAGCGTGCCGAGGAAGAGGCTCGGGTTCGAGATCATGTCTTTCGTGTCTTCCCCGTGCACCAGCATGGAGATCAGGTCGAACCGCGGGGGCTGAGCAGCGCGCTCGTGCCAGAGGTCGGCGAAGGCCTTGGCGCAGAGCATGAGCTCGCCGTAGCGCGCGTCCATGTCGGTGTCGGCCTTTCCGGTGACGGCTGGCACGTCGGTGGTGATGTCCGACCAGTGGATCAGCTTGCGCCGGTCTTCATAGGGAAAGCCGAGCAGGGTGGCGAGCATGCGCGCGGTGAGCTCGATCGACACCTTGTCCACCCAGTTGAATGTCTCGCCCACGGGCAGGTTGTCGAGGATGTCGATCACGCGCTCGCGGATGAGCGGCTCCAGCTCGGCCAGGTTCTTGGGTGCCACCGCCGGGCTCACGGCCTTGCGCTGCGGCGCGTGCTTCGGCTCGTCGAGCTGGATGAAGCTCTCGCCCTGCAGCTGGCCCTCTATCGGCACCGGGTCGATGATGGAGATGCCACCGGCCTCCGACGAGTAGACCCGGTGGTTCATGTCCACCTCTTTGATGAGCGCGTGGCTCGTGACCGACCAGAAGGCGCCGTTCACGCTGTCTTTGAGGTAGTGCACCGGAGCGTCGGCGCGCAGGCGCGCGAACCAGGGGGCCCACACGTCGTCCTGGAAGAGCCGCGGGCGGCTGACATCCACCTCGTCGAGCGGCGTGGTTTCTGCGGCGGTCTGTTCGAGGGCGAGCTGGCTCATGGGATCTCCTGGGAGGCGACGTTCTCTACCGCTCGAATTCTTCTCTCGGGCGAGAAAGTAGTCAAGTGTTTACTTTCTTTCCGGTGCGGCAGTAGGCTCTCGTCATGCCGACAGTTCAAGTCGAGACCCGTCGCACCGCAGATCCGCGCGTCGTGCGCTCCGAGAACGCCATCGAGCAGGCGCTCCTCGCCGAGCTTGCGGCGGATCGGGGCCTTGCGTCGGTCACGGTGTCGGAGGTGGCGGAGGCCGCGGGGGTCACGCGGAAGACCTTCTATACGCGGTTCGGTTCACTGGAGCAGGTTGTGCGCAGCCTGGCGACGAAGGTGTTCATGGACACCGCCACGCGCATCGGCGACGACCTCCTGCGCCTGCCGCTGCCGGGCCCGCCCCTGTCGAGGCTGATCTTCCGCGCCTACGAAGAGCACCAGGCGGTGCTGGCGCCCCTCGTTCGGTGCTGCCCGGCGGGCCTCTTTCTCGAGCCGGTGAGCGAGGTGGCGGCCACCATCCTCGACCGGATCGTGGAGCTGAACGACCTGCCCGAGCTCGACGGCGCGGATCGCGACTACCTGACGGCGGCGGTTGCGAGCGTGACCTACGGCGTGCTGTCGGTGTGGGTGCAGCGCGGCTTCGCGGAGTCGCCGGAAGCGGTGGCGCGGTTCACCGACCGGCTGCTTGCCGGCGGGATCGAGCGCGTGCTTCTGAAAGCCGATCGCGAAGACGGCGTGTAGGCCTCGGGGCTACTCGGCGCTCTCCTCGATCGCGCGGAGCGTGGCGAGCGCCTGCTCGACGGCTTCCTCGTAGCGGGCCCGGCTCGCCTCGGTCTGGAAGCGGTCTCTGCGCTGCACGCGCTGCCAGAGGCTCTCGATCGCGCGGAAGAGGAAACGGGCGTCGTTGGCCGAGCGCCAGCTCTTCCCCTCGCGCGTCACCCAGATCGGGCTCGTGTGGGCAAACGGGAACTCGTCGCCGATGAGGGGGTGGGGTGGGCCGAACGCCCGGGCGGCGACCCAGCCTCCCTCAGGCACCTCGAGCACTCCCTGGTACGTCCACGTCGGCCCATCGCCGCCTGCGTCCATGCGGAGCGCAACTTCGCCGTTCACGATGAACTCCACCGCCTCGATCGGGACGATGCTCGTGAGCTCGAGCTCGAACTCCACCGGTCGCGGCTCGCGGGGTGGCTGGCGCTCGCGCTCCGGCCCGATGCGCTGGAGTGCCTCGGTGGGGAGCAGCTCGATCGTGCTTCCCGGATGCTCGCCGTTCACGCGGAAGTCGAGGAGCGGGCCGCTGCTGGCGAAAGTACGAGCTGACTTCACTGCGTCGAGCCACTTGCCAAACGTGAGCTCGCCGGGCACGTGGGCGTAGGTGCGCGCGGTGCCGGGCGACGGGTCGCGGAAGGCGTCGCTGAAGTTGTCGGTGCCGCCGGTCGCGGCGAGCCGGAAGCCGGTGTTGAGGAAGCGGTAGTAGACGGAGAGGCTCGGCCACTCTTTCGAGGCGATGGAGATGACGTCGTAGAACGAGCCGAGCCCCAGCGCGACGTGGAGGGGGATGTCCATGGAGCCCACCTCCTGCGGCGTGCCGGCTGGGCCGTTGTAGGGGTGCACGTAGCCGCCGATGCCACCCTGCTCGCGCACCGCCTCGAGCCACTTCACCTTGAGCACGTCTTCGGAGAACGGCGAGCCGGGTGTGCCGCCGATGAGCGGCATCACGAAGCTCCGTAGGCCGAGGAGGGCGACGTGGCCAAACGAGCCGCGGAACTCCTGGCTGTACTGGAGGATGTAGTTGTCGTGCTTGCCGCTTCCCGTGGCTTCTGCACTGCCCTGGTCATTGCCGGTCGCGGCGGCGGTTCTTGCCACACCGGCGTCGGCCACTTGCCTCGCTCGGGCTCCTTTGGCCTCGCTGCTGCCGAATGCGCTCTTGGCCAGGTACGGCTCGCCGGTGAGGTCGCTCCAGCGGCCCATGAGCTTCGTGCCGTCCATGTGGATCAGCGCGTTCGTGACGTGCAGGTCGTCGGCGCGGCTCCACGCGAAGAACTCCTGCTGCGTGAGGCCGTAGCGGCCCTCGTGCAGGTCGTGGGTGTGGGTGTCGCCCGAGAACCAGCCACGGGCCGGGAGGTCGACCAGACGCTCGAGCCGCAGCTCCACCTCAGTGGTTCCGCCCGCGGGGACATCCACCGTGGCTTCGGCGGGCAGGTACTCGAAGCCGCGCATCGCGACGAGCTCCGCCGGCCCGGCCGGAAGCTCCAGCTCGAAGGTGCTGCCGACATGGGAGTAGTGGGTGTCGTTGTTCCAGAAGCGGCGCAGGAAGCCGCCGTCTTCGGCATAGCCGCGGCCGTCGGACCCGGTGGCGAGCAGGCGCGCCGGGGTGGGATCACCGCCTGGCCCCACGATGCGGCCGCGGACCCTGCCCGTGGGCACCAGGTGCTTCCGACCCGTGATCTCGACCTTCCTCCAGGCCGACGTGGCGCCGCCCCCAGCGCTCAGCCGGTAGAGCTCACTCGCGCCGTGGCGGTTCGACACGAACACGATCTCCCGGCCGTCGGGTGAGAAGGCGGGGGCAAACTCGTCGAAGGGATCTTCGGTGAGGCGCACACGCTGGCCGCCGGTCGCTGGTGTGAGCGCGATGTCGCTCGAGCCGGCCTCGTCGGTGGAGTAGAGAAGGTGGGCACCGTCGGGCGACCACTGCGGCGCGGTGCGGTAGCTGGTCTCCTCGTCGATCACCACGCGCGGCTCCATGGCTGGGTCGCCCGACGGGCCACCCTGGCGCTTCGTCCAGACGACACCCGAGCCCAGGCGGCCCGCGAGGCGGCCCACCCAGGCCAGCGTGCCGCCAGCGGACGGGGCGGGGAAAAACTGGTGGCCTTCGCCGGCCATCACCACGCGGGGGGCGGAGGCGCCCGCCAGGGTTGGTCTCGCGAGCGAGGTTGCACGAGGCTCGTCGCCTTCTGCGTTCGGGGTGTCGGCACTCGCGTCCCGGCGCTCCACCGGTAGAACGTAGAGGTCGAGATCGCCACGCGCTCGGGTCGGGCGGGCTCGCTGCTTCGCTCGAGGGTCTCCTGAGCGGGCCTCGCCGGCCGCGCTCGGGGGGCCGGGCTCCAACCTGCGCGTGAAGTAGATGGCATCGCCGCCCGCCGACCACGCGGGCTGAAGGTCGAGGTGGGGATCGTCGGTGAGGCGCGGGGCCTGTTCGCCCGCGGCGAGTCCGTCGGCCGGGATCCAGGCCAGGTCGAAGATGCCGTCTTCTTCCACGACAACCGCCAGATGGTGGCCGTCGGGGCTCCAGGCCGGCTCGTAGTGCACCGCCGGCCCCGACGTCAGCTGAACGGCCGTCCCGCCGGCGGCGGGCACCTTCCAGATGTCGCCGCGCATCGAGAAGGCGATCCACGCACCGTCGGGGCTCCACGCCGGGTCCATCGGGCCGGTCGTCGTGGCGGGAAGGAGGTGGAACTCCACCCGGGTCTGTGCCGCCGAGGGTAGAGCCAGCAGGACCAGCGCTCCGAGCCATCGCACGGCCTGCTGCCGGCACCAGGGTGAGAGCGCAGCCGGGTTCATGACACCGGAGCCTATCTTCGCGGCAGAGCTCGTCGTCGGTTCAGGAGGTGCGGCATTGGACTCAGCGCGACGGGCTCCTTCCAGGAGAAAGAACTGGTCATGTCGCCGAAAAATTGGCGTGTCGGCGGGAGGGACGGATCGCCAGATTCTCTCGGTGAGCCGCCGCAAGTCTTGGATATCTCGTGTCAAGGCGCCGTGGGGTGTGGCTTTTGGGTGTCTAGAGCCTGGCATCGATCGTGATGTAAGGGGAGGCACGCGCCGCGAGCGCCGAACCGACGTCCATTGACATTCCTTGTTTTCTCATCGTCGCCATTCCCCTGAGGACCTGCCATGAACCCCATGCCCCATCCACTCCAGCAGCTGTCGACCCGCGCCGCTTCGCGCTCGCTGCTGCGCGCCGGCGCGCTTCTCCTTGCCGTTGCGCTCACCTTCGGAGGCCCGCTGATGGCAGCGCCCGAGAAGGACAAGAGCCAGCAGAACGACAAGAAGATCAGCCAGGCCCTGAAACAGCTCGCGAAGGATCGCGGCGGCAACGCCACGGTCGACGTGATCGTGCAAGTCGACCCGAAGGTGGCCCGCGCGCACGACCGCGCCGCGCAGAAGCACAAGGGCACGGTGAAGAACCAGTTCGACCGCTGGGGCCTGCAGGTCGTGCGGATGAAGGCGAAAGACCTCGCGGCTCTCGAGAACGAGGACGCGGTGAAGTTCGTGTCGCACGACGCGGAGATCACCGGCTTCACCGGACCGACGCGACAGGTCGCGAACTACCCGCAGTCCGGCTCGTACAACTCGGCCTACACGGGCGCCGGGGTCACGATCGCGGTGGTCGACTCCGGCATCGCCGACCACAACGATCTGCCGCGCGTCCAGTACCGGGTCGACCTCTCCGGCTCCAACTCGAACAAGCCCGACTCGTACGGGCACGGCACGCACGTGGCCGGCATTGCCGCCGGCACCGGCTACAGCGCCTACGGGGCACGTGCCGGCGTCGCGCCCCACGCCGGTCTCGTCGACGTGAAGGTCCTCGACCACAACGGCCGCGGCACCGTGTCGTCGCTTCTCTCGGGGCTCAACTGGATCGCCCACTACCACTCGTACTTCAACATCCGCGTGGTCAACATGTCGCTCGGCAAGGGTGTGGATCAGTCGGCCGACACCGACCCGCTCGTGATCGCGGCCGAGGGCCTCTGGGACTCCGGCGTCGTGGTCGTGGCCTCCGCGGGCAACTACGGCTGGCACGGCAACTTCACGGTCACGAGCCCCGGCATCTCGCGCAAGATCATCACGGTCGGCTCGATCACCGACCTCGGTACCTACACCGACTTCGCCGACGACTACGTGTCGAGCTTCTCGTCGAAAGGCCCGACGGCCATCGACCACTTCGTCAAGCCCGACCTGCTCGCCCCCGGCAACCGGGTCATCTCGGCGCACGCAGCCGACTCGCTCCTCCAGGGGTATCTCCCGGAGCGCGTCCGCTCCAGCGCGCGCGGCATGGACCCGAAACGGCCCGACCGCGACTACGAGTACTTCGAGCTCTCCGGAACGAGCATGGCGGCCCCCCTGGTCGCCGGTGCCGCCGCTCTGATGCTGGAGAAGGAGCCCTCGCTCAACCCGGCCACCGTCAAGGCCCGGCTCATGCGCTCGGCGCGCAAGATCCCGGGTGATCTGGTGCAGGTGGGTGCGGGCGTGGTCGACATCGACGCCGCGCTGAATGAGACGGGCCACGTGAACGACGCGCCGTCTCCTCGGATCTTCGTCTCCGACGACGGCCAAGGCATGCTCGTGGAAGACACGGCGCAGCTCTGGGGCAGCAATGAATGGGCCGCCAAGGAGCTGTGGTCGAACGGCTTCCTCTGGGCCGACGGTTTCCTGTGGGCCGACGGCTTCCTGTGGAGCGACGGCTTCCTTTGGAGCGACGGCTTTCTCTGGGCGGATGGCTTCCTCTGGGCCGACGGCTTCCTGTGGAGCGACACCTTCGAAGACAAAGAGGGGCTCGAGCCCAACAGCTCGTTCAACGACGATCCCTGATCGACGCCACCCAACTTCACACGCCCCATCACAACTGTCGACTCCAAGCACTCCTTCTTCTCCAGGACCCCAGAAGATGCACTCAGACTTTGCTTGCCCCTCTCCCGTTCGGACCGCCTTCCTCTCGCCGCTCGTTGGCGTTGCCATGGCTCTCGCGCTGGTCGCACTGCCGGCCCTTGCCCAGGAGCGCGCCTTCGAGCTCTCGCAGCAGACCGTGATCACGCTTCACGCCGATGGTGACGATCTCTGGATCGGCACCGAAGACGGCCTCAACCACCTCCGCGAAGGCAGCGTCACGCAGTATCGTCACGACGCCTTCGACGCGGCGTCACTCCCCGGAAACAAGATCCGCGCCATCGCGCCGGGTCCGAGCGGTGCGCTCTGGATCGCGGTCGCCAACCGGGGCGTCGTGCTCTGGGACCCCGCCGGCTGGGTGGTCGACCACCGCGTGGCGCTCGAAGGGACCGCACTCGGCAACGACGCGCGTGCGCTGCTCGCAAACCCCGACGGCTCGGTGTGGGCCGGCTTCAGTCGCGGTGGCCTCGAGCTGATGCAGCCCGAGGGTGTCGACAGCTCTGCGCTGCGGCGGCGCTCCGAGCGCGCACGGCTGCAGGACCATCGCGTCACGGCGCTCGCGCGCGCGGCCGACGGTCGCATCTGGGTGGGTACCCCCAGCGGTATCGAGCTCTACGACCCCGCGACGCGACGCTCGCAGAGCTGCGCTTCGTGCAGCACCCCGCCGGTGCGCTCGCTCCAGGTCACGGAGCAGGGCCTCTGGGCGGGCACCACGCGCGGCACGTACCTCGTACGGGCAGGTGACCGCGGGCTCTCCGCATCGCTCGTGCCCGGGTCGACGAGCCGCGTCAACCTGGTCACCGCAGATTCCCAGGGCAACGTCTGGGTGGGCACCTCAAAGGGCCTCCTGCGCGTCGACACACACTCCGTGCAGGTGACCGAGGTTGGCCTCGCACGCCGCGGCGGCGGTGTGATGGCGGTGCACGAGGACCGCGACGGCGAGCTCTGGATCGGAACGATGACCGGCGGCCTGCGGCCGTTCGAGCAGATGCGTGCCACCTCGGTGCTCGAGCGCAAGCCCGAAGCCGCGGAGCGCAACCCCATCGTCGTGACCTCCTTTGCACAGACTCCGTCGGGCCGCGTCTTCGTGGGCACCATGGAGAGCGGTCTCATGGTGCAGGAGCAGGGGGCCACCGAGCCGCGCTTCATCCGCTCCGACTCCGTGGAGAGCCTCGAAGGTGCCACGGTGATGACGCTGCTCTACGACCGTCAGGACCATCTCTGGGTGGGCACCAAGCAGGGTGGCCTCAGCCGCATCGACGCGCGCACTGGAGAAGCGGTGGCGTTTGGCATGAGCGACGACGAGGCGTTTGGCCTGCGCGCCGAAGGTGTGATGTCGCTCTTCGAGGATGCTGACGGCGCAGTGTGGGTCGGCACCTTCGGCGGCGGCCTCTCGAAGTTCGACCACGCCTCACAGACCTTCCGTCACGTGACGGCCGAGCACGGCCTGCAGAACGAGCGCGTAACCACCATCGCACAGGCGCGCGGAGGTCTCTGGGTGGGAACCCTCGGAGGTGGGCTCCACCTCCTCGACGCGCGCCAACGTGTGATCGCGCTTTTCTCGAGTGCGGGCGAAGGCGAGAAGCTGCTGCCCAGCGACACGATCTTCAGCGTGTACGAGAGCGAAGACGGGGTGATCTGGGTGGGCTCGCCCGCCGGCCTGACGCGCCTCGAGCGCCACAAGGGAGCGCACCTCGAGTCGTGGGCGCGGACCTACACCGAGGCCGACGGCCTCTCGAACGCAGCCGTTTACTCGGTGGTGCCCGACGACGAGGGTTATCTGTGGCTCAGCACGAACAGTGGCCTGTCGCGGTTCGACCCCGTGTCGGAGACCTTCGAGGTGTTCGACGAGAGCCTCGGTCTGCAGCGTGAGTACAACTTCGGTGCGGCGCTCAAGGCGCAGGACGGGCGGCTCTTCTTCGGCGGCATGGACGGCTACGACGCATTCCATCCGACGTCGCTGGTGGAGCAGTCGCGGTAGGCGCGTCTCACTCCGCTCCTCCAGGCCCCGCGCGGCATCGCCGACGCGGGGCCTTTTGCTGCGGGTGCACGAATTCCGCCGCGCGTGGCACTTGTCGTGCTGCCTCTGCGCCTCTCAGATCGAGACAGGAATCACTCGGCTGCGTGCTGCTGCGAGGACAGAGGCGCGCGCCACGACGATCTGAGGGGCGAGCCCATGCGACGAAGCAGGACACGGTGGATCACCAGTTGGACAGGCGACGGCGACCGCAGAAGGCCGCGAGGGCGGGTCGCCGCTGTCGTGCTGGCACTGGGAGTCGCCTCCGCCGCTGGTGCGTGGGGGCAGGCTGCCACGCCGTCACATGCGCGGCAGGCCTCCGCGCGCCTGCGCATGACGCCACCGCCCGCGGCCGCCCGCGCGAGCGCCTCGCAGCGCACGGTGGTCCCCGCCATGAGCGCCGCAGAAACCGCATCGAAGCTGCGCAGCGAGCTGTTGGCGCGCGGCCTCGTGCAGGAGACCGCCAACAGCCAGGGCCTGCAGAGCCAGCGCTCCGAGGCGCAGGCGGCGAGCGCGCTGCAGCGCCGGATCGGCCAGGACGTCGAGGCGCGCTTCGACTCCGGGTCGGGTGCGCTGCGCACCCTCTCCGGCAGCAAGCTCCATCGCGGCGTGACCGCTGCGCCCAAAGGTGTGTCGATTGCGCAGGCCACGGCCCACAGCTTCCTGCGCGCCAACCGTGGCCTCGTGGGCCTGACGCGCCCCGAGCGTGAGCTGGCGCTCCGCCAGCAGCAGGACATCGGCGACGGTCGCCAGCGGCTGCGCTTCCAGCAGCAGCACCACGGCCTCGAGGTGTTCGGCGCCGAGGTGTCCGTGTACCTCGACGCCGACGGCGACGTGGAGCGTTTCATGGGCACCCAGGTGCCGAGCCCGCGGCGGGTGCCGGCCACCCCGGTGTTTGCGAGCGCAAGTGCCGTGCGGGTTGCCCTCGAGCAGGTGAGTGCCAGCGCGAGCGCGCGGGCCAGCGAGCCCGAGCTCATGGTGTACGCCGAGAAGGGCGTGCCGCCGGCGCTCGCCTGGAAGGTGGAGGTGAACGACGGCCTCCTCCAGAGCTGGTTCGTGGCCGTGGACGCGTTGAGCGGTCGCGTGCTCACCCACTTCAATCGTGTGCGCCAGAACGCCGACCTGCACCGCCACGCCAGTGCGTCGCGCGCCACCGCGCGCGGGCGCGACATGAAGGGCCAGATGCAGGACGTGCAGGTGTTCCAGCGCGGCGGTCAGTTCATTCAGATCGACACGAGCCGCCAGATGTTCGCCGGCGGCGACCCGCTCAGCGACGTGCTGGGGCGGGGTGCGATCTACACGCTCGACATGGAGAACCGCTCCGGCGCCAACGCCGAGGGTGTGCCCAACATCGAGCTCATCACGCAGACCTCCAGCCTGGTGGTGCGAGGCTCCACCAACAACTGGGGGCCACCCGACGCGGTGAGCGCCGGCCGCAACATGGCGCGGGTGTACGAGTACTACCGGCAGCGCTTCGGCCGCAACTCGATCGACGACCAGGGCATCAGCCTCTTCAACTTCGTGCGCATCGGCTGGGACGGTCCGGGTGGGCTCAACAACGCCTTCAACCTGGGCACCACCATGATCTTCGGCAACGGCGACCGCTGGCCGGAGGCGCTCGACATCGTGGCGCACGAGATGACCCACGGCGTGATCGGCTACACGGCCGACCTCGTGTATCAGGGCGAGTCGGGTGCTCTCAACGAGTCGTGGGCCGATGTCCTCGGCGAGTCGGCCGAGGCGTTCTTCGAGGGCGGCACCGACTGGCTCTCTGGAGGCGACCTGATCGCCGGCCCGGGGCGCTCGTTCCGCAACCCGCCGGCCCACGGCCAGCCGGAGCACATGAACGACTTCGTGATCTCCGACCTCGACAACGGCGGCGTGCACATCAACAGCGGCATCACGAACAAGGCCTTCTACCTGCTGGCGGAGGGTCAGGGAAACAGCATCGGGCTGAACAAGGCGGAGAGCATCTTCTACCGCGCCCTCACCACCTATCTGCAGAAGCGCTCCGGCATGGCGGACGCGCGCGACGCCTGTGTGGCCGCGGCTCGCGATCTCTTCGGCGCCGGCTCGACGGAGGCCAACGCCACGGCCTCCGCGTTCTCGGCCGTGGGCCTCGGCCAGGCCACGAACGAGCCGCCGGCGCCCGAGGTGCCCGCGGTCTCCGGCCAGGACTCGGTGCTCTTCTCGGTGTTCTCGCAGCAGCAGGGCGGCTGGTTCCTGGGGCGTCGCGAGCCGTCGCTCGGCGATCCGAACCAGGGTGTGCTGCTGGTCGGGCCGATCACGCCGGTGCCGGCGCAGGTCACGGGTGACGGCAGCCTCGCCTTCGTGGTGGGCGCCGACGCCGACGCCTGCTTCGTGGACACGCGCACCGCGGAGCCGTCGTGCCTCGGTTTCCCGGGCCAGATCTACTCGGTGGCGATGTCGCCGACCGGGCTGCAGTACGCCTTCGTCTTCCAGGACGCTGAAGGCAACCCCACGCAGGACATCGGCTTCATCGACCTGGGAACCGAGCAGACCGAGATCTTCCCGCTGCGCATCCCCGCTCCGGACGCACCGGGCGCTGGCCTCGAGCCGCTGTTTGCGTCGCAGATGGTGTTCACGGGCGACGGACGTTTCCTCTTCTACGACGCGGTGACGCCGTTCAAGGTGGGCAACGAGACGGTCGGCGTGTGGAGCCTGTTTGGTCTCGACCTCGCCACGGGGGCGCCGTTCTCGCTGGTGGCGCCGAGCCCCGACTTCCAGATCTCGCGGCCGTCGCTGAGCAACACGAGCGACCTCTACATCACCTTCGACGCCTTCTTTCCGGCTGACAACGAGACCGTGGTCGTCACGGGCAACCTGCTCACGGGCGACCTCTTCGGCGCGGTGCTGGTGAGTGGCGGCTTCGCCGGACCGGTGTTCAACGGCAACGACCGCGCGGTGATGTTCACCGCGCCCGATCAGAACGCCCCGAGCGGCTTCGTGCTCGGGCGGCAGAACCTGGCGCCGGATCACCTCAACCCGACGGGCAACCCGCAGCTCTGGCTCTCCGACGGTGCGCTGCCGGCGGTGTACCGGCGCGGCAACTTCACGGCGCCCACGCAGGGCTGCGTGGCCTCCGACACCGTGCTGTGCATCAGCGACAACCGCTTCGCCGTGGAGGTCTTCTGGGAGACCCCGCAGGGTAACCTCGGCCCCGGTCGCGCGCTCAAGCTCACGGCGGACACCGGCTACTTCTGGTTCTTCGACGTGAACAACGTCGAGATCGTCATCAAGGCACTCAACGCGTGCCCGGTGAACGGCCGGTTCTGGATCTTCGCCGGCGGCCTGACCGACGTGCGCGCCACGATCCGGATCTCCGACACGCTGTCGGGCTCGGTGCGGGAGTTCAAGAACCCGAAGCGGACGCCCTTCCTGCCGATCCAGACCACCCGCGGCTTCTCGACGTGCTCGCTCGCCAAAGGTGCGCCTGTTGCGGCTTCGGCGAGCGGGGTCGAGGACCGACGCGTGGTGCTGCCGCAGAGCGCCTGGCCCGACGAGCTGCCGCGCCTCGGCGGCCAGGTGGCGGCGCTGGGGAGCACGGCGGTGGTCGCTGACCGCGGCGTAGCCGGGGAGCCCGACGAGGCCTCATGGAGTGCTGAGGTGCCGAGCGCTGCGGGCGCCAACTGCAACCCGGCGCAGGCGCTCTGCCTGGGTGGTGGCCGGTTCGAGGTGCGGTCCACGTACCGCACGGCCCAAGGCGCGCAGGGCAACGGCGTACCGATCGCACTCACCCGCGACACCGGCTACTTCTGGTTCTTCGACCAGGCCAACGTCGAGGTGGTGGTGAAGGTGCTCGACGGCTGTGCGCTCAACAACCGCTACTGGGTCTTCGCCGCGGGTCTCACCGACGTGCGGGTGGACCTGACGGTCACCGACCGTGAGAAGGGTCGGATGGCCTCGTACCGCAACCGTCTGGGTCAGCCTTTTCAGCCGATCCAGGACACGGACGCGCTGCGCAGCTGCCCATAGGGGCCGGGCCGCGGGGGAGCCGGCGTGCTCCTCCGCGGCCAGCCGTTTTGCGCCAGGCTCGGGGGATCGGGTGTAACCTCTTGGGATCGCATGACTTGCCCGCTCAGCCTTACCCGGGCTGTGACGGGAATCGAATCAATTCGGCCCGAGGTTTCGTAACAACAACGTGGCCCCCAAGAAGCGAAGCTCCACTCCAGGATCCTCCTCCCGCCGCTCGAAGAGCGGTGGCACCTGGCGCAGACCGGGCGCGTCGCCGCCCAAGATGACGCCCCGGAAAGCCGCGAAGAAGAAGGCGCCCGGCAAGGCCAAGCGGAAGACCGCCAGCTCGCGGAGCCGCAGGAGGCCGTCGCTGGCCCGTCGCGGCCTGGGCTTCGCCGGCCGCCACTGGAAGGTCTTCGGCACGGCGGGCTTCGTTCTTCTTGCCCTCGGGGTGTGGTTCTTCCTGCCGTTCTGGCAGCTCTCCGGCCAGTTCTCGCCGACGCCGCGGCAGCAGCCGTCGCGGCTCTACGCCGCCGGTCCGCGGGTGTGGGTGGGCGACGTGCTCCGGAGCGGGGAGCTCGTGGAGCTGCTCCGCGCACGCGGCTACAGGGAGGCGGGCGCCAGCCTGCAGCCGGGTCGGTACGCCGTTTCGAACGGCGACGGCGGTCCGCGGGTGCAGGCGTGGCTGCGCCGCTTTCCGACCGAGACCGGCATCACGGAGCCGGCGGTGCTCGAGGCGCGCTTTCGTGGTCCGTACCTCCGGGAGCTCGAGCTCGACGGAACGCCCGTACGCTCCGCTCCTCTCGACCCGCTCCTCGTGTCGAGCTACCTCGGCCCGGGGCTCGTCGAGCGCTGGCCCGAGAGCATCGAGGAGCTACCCCAGCACCTGATCGAAGCGCTGCTCGCGGCGGAAGACACCGGTTTCTTCGAACATCCGGGTCTTTCGCTGTCGGGCATCTTCCGCGCCGTCGTGGCGAACGCGCGCCTCGGCCGCGTGGACCAGGGGGGCAGCACGCTCACCCAGCAGCTGGTCAAGAACATCTACCTCACACACGACCGCACGTGGGTGCGCAAGGCCCGCGAGGCCGTGCTCTCCATTCTCCTCGAGCTGCGCTACACCAAGCGGGAGATCCTCGAGGCGTATCTCAACGAGGCCTACTTCGGGCGCAGTGGCGGCGTCGAGCTCAAGGGGGTTGGTGCCGCGGCGCGCGCCTACTTCGGCGTGCCGGCCACGGAGCTGTCGCTGCTCGAGGCGGCAACACTGGCCGGCATGATCAAGTCGCCCGGCAACCTCGCGCCCACGCAGGCGCCCGAGGCCGCCGCCACGCGACGCGACGTGGTGCTGCGTCGCATGGCCGACCTGGGATGGCTCGAGGTGGAGCGTGCGCAGAGCCTGCTCGGAGCGCCGATCGAGGTGCGCACCGGGGTCGTCGACCGCAAGCGCGCGCGCTACGCGAAAGACGCCGCGAGCCACGAAGTGCTGCAACGCTTCAGCGTGGGCGAGCTCGCCGACACCGGCTACACGGTGCTCACCACGCTCGATCTCGCCGAACAGCTCGTGGCCGAGGCCGCCGTGCGCGACGGCGTGGCGGCGCTCGAAGGTGAGGCCAAGAACACCGGCGGCCGCACGCTCCAGGGTGCTCTCGTGTCCGCTGATCCGCACACCGGCGGGATCCGCGCCTACGTGGGTGGACGCGACTACGGCGAAAGCCAGTACGACCGCGTGCGCCTCGCGCGGCGTCAGGTGGGCAGCGCGTTCAAGTCGGTGGTTCTGGCCGCGGCGTTCTCGGAGCGCGTCGCCACGCCTGCCACGACCTACGTGGACGAGCCCATCGAGGTGATCCAGGCGGGGAACGTGTGGGAGCCCAAAAACAACGACCGCACCTTCCAGGGTCGCGTGACGGTGCGCAGGGCGGTCGAGGACAGCCTCAACGTACCGACCATCCGCCTCGCGCTCGACGTGGGGCTCGAGACGCTGGCCGACTGGGCGACGAAGCTGGGAGTGGAGAAGCGCCTGCCGAACCTGCCATCAGTGGCGTTAGGCGCGGTGGAGCTCAGCCCGCGGGAGCTCCTCACGGTGTACTCGACCTTCGCAGCCGGCGGCAGGCGCCCGGCCCTGCACCTGGTGTCGGGTGTGCTCGACCGGAGCGGAGAGCCGGTCGAAGGTGCGCGGATCCGGCCGCCGGAGCCAGTGCTCGAGCCCGCGGTCGCCCACATGGTGACGAGCGTGCTCGAAGGCGCCGCCACGCGCGGCACCGGGCGTCGCCTGCAGACGCTCGGCGTGGGCACGGGGGTGGCCGGCAAGACCGGAACGACCAACGGGCGCAAGGACAGCTGGTTCGTGGGCTACTCGAAGACGGCCGCCACGCTCGTGTGGGTGGGCTACGACGACGCGGCGGAGACGCGGCTCTCCGGGTCTCGTGCCGCACTCCCCATCTGGGCCGAGTTCGCGAACGGCACGCGGCCGCGCGAGGGTTGGGGCGTCTTCGAGCCGCCTCCCGGCATCGTCAGCGTGGCCATCGATCCGCTCGACGGCGGCCGCGCGACCGGCCGATGCCCCGAAGTGGTGACCGAGGTCTTCCTCCCCGACTTCACGCCGGAGTACATGTGCGCGCTGCACGGCAACGGCCGCCGGTGGCGCGACCCGGAGCGCCGGCGCGGCTTCTGGCGTCGGCTCTTCGGGCGCAACCGCGACAGCTGACGCGGCTCAGAGCTCGGGCTCGCCGCCCTCGTCCATGCCCGGGATTGGGCCCTCGACGATGAGCTTCTCGGGCTCGTAGTCGCCCGAGTCGAACGGCGCCTGCGCAGCAGCGTCCTCGGGATAGGCGTCGCTCCGCGGGATCTGGATGGGCATGTGCATCGGTGCAGCCTTCTCCACCTCCACGACCTGCGTCGGCGAGGTCAGGACGAGCTCGTCCGGGTCGTCGCGGAAGTTCGGGCTCGCGAAGAGCCGGTACACGAGCACGAAGAGGATGATGGCGATGGCGTCGTTCCCCGTCATGGCCCGATTCTACGAAAGGAGAGCCTCGGGCCGGGTAACCACGGCTCGGCCGGGAGGTCTTGATGGCTAGAGGATGGCTAGAGGTATGTATCGCGTCGGCGGGGTGCACCGTGAGAGCCTGCCGCGGTAGAATTTTCCGGCCTGCTCCCGCGTTTGCGAACGAACGATGACCGTCCAAGACTCCACCACGCCTGGCGATCTCGCCGCTGCGGCTGCGCCCTCGGAGGCCACCGGCTCGAGCTGGCGTGTGCGCCGAGGGTTGTCCATGCTCGGTGGTGCGTTCCTCGGCGTGGTGCTCCTGTTCAGCACCTGGGCCAAGGCGATCGATCCGTCGGCCTTCGTGGAGCAGATCAAGACGGAGAAGCTCGACTTCCTGCTGCCCGCGGTTGCCGTGGCGGTGATTGCGCTGGCGCTCGAAGCCGGCCTCGGCCTGCTGCTCCTGCTGGGCGTGCGTCGCCTCTGGAACCTGGTGCCAACCGCGGGCCTGGTCGCCTTCTTCATGTTCCTGACTGGGCGCACCTACTGGAAAGACGCCAACGGGCTTCTCGAGGAGGAGTCGAGCTGCGGCTGCTTCGGCAAGCTGGTGGAGCGAACGCCGGCCGAGGCCTTCTGGCAGGACCTCTGGATGCTGGTGCCGCCGCTCGTGCTGGCGTTTCTCTGGCAGTCGGCGGCCGCGTGGCCCAAGCTGCGCGCCGCGGCGGCGTTCGTGCTCATCGCCTTCACCGCTGGCCTCGCCTACAAGGCCCCGGACCTGCCGCTCGACAACCTCGCCACGCGGCTTGCTCCCGGCAAGCTCACGTCCGAGATCTGCTCCGGTCGCGATGACGAGCGCATCTGCCTCGGGACCGTCATCCCGGAGCTCGAAGAGGGCCGCCACACGATCGTGCTCGCCGACCTCGACAACCCCGCCTTCGGCGAGAGCACCGCCGCACTTTCGGACTGGACGCTCGAAGGTAATCCTCTCTTCGTGCTCACGGCCGCCGATCCCGAGCGCGTGCGCGCCTTCTTCTGGGAGTGGGGCCCCGCGTTCGAGATCCGGGAGGGCCCCCCGGGGCTGCTCGGCGCGCTCTATCGCACGCTGCCGCGCACCTTCGTGGTGGAGGACGGGCGGGTCACGGCCACCCGCAACGGGCTGCCGGAAGGGGTGGATGCCGCCGCTCAGGCGCCAGAGGCCGAGGCCGCTCCCTGAGACGCCCGGACCGTGCGCGCAGTGCCACGGTCAGCCAACAAACGACACACTCTTCATCCGACCACTCGAGCTTCGGAGCCCCACGATGAACCACTCGCAGCACATGACCTCCCTGCGCACCGCCTTCGCCGTCGCGTTTGCGCTCTCCCTCGTCGCCGGGGCCCCCGCCGCAGCGCAGAGCGACTCCGTGTTCTCCGGCTTCCAGAAGATCTCCGAGTACATCCTCGAGGTGGACGGCGCCCAGGACGAGACCGCCGAGATCTACTTCCAGCAGCGCATCCCGGCGTACCTGGTCATCACGGACAAGCTGACGTCACCGGCCATGCTGATGCCGCGCACCAAGCAGGTGCAGTCGGTGTCGTTGCTCAAGATCAAGAAGCGCGGCGCCGAGATCGTCGACCTCAGCGCCGACGCCGTGTTCGCCACCAAAGGCACCTTCGAGCTGAACGGCGCCGAGATCGCCTTCGCCGCTGACGATCACAACTTCGTGGTGAAAGAGCGCCCGCCCCTTCTGGGCCTCATGCGGGCCTCGGGCCTCGAGAACTTCGCGTCGAGCTACAGCGAGCTCGCCGACGCCTACCAGCCGTCGAAGGACGCGATCGAGACGCTCAAGGCCGAGACGCGCGAGATGCGCGTGCGCGTGTACTTCGGCTCCTGGTGCCCGTTCTGCGGCAGGTACGTGCCGCGCATCATCAAGGTCGACCGCGAGCTCAAGGGCACCAACGTCAAGATCGACTACTACGGTCTGCCCAAGAACTTCGACGACGACAAAGAGGTCGTCGACGCGATGAAGCTGACCGGCGTGCCGACCGGGGTGGTGTTCATCGGCGGTCGCGAGGCGGGCCGGATCCGCAGCGATCAGTGGAAGACGCCGGAGCAGGCGCTCGCCAAGATCGCCACGGCGACCAAGTAGCCGGCCACCCGGAAGGTCCATCGATCTGCAGTAGTCTCGCCTCGTGATGAGGAGGGAGGCTCTGCCGCGCCCAGGAGAGCGGCTCGATGCGGCCGCGGACCCCCGGGAGGCACACCCCTAGTGCCCCGCACGCGGCTCGAGCGTGCCCTCGGGTGGCGCAGCATTGCGGCGCTCCTGTCGCTGCTGATGGTCGGTGCCGTGCTGGTGCTCGGTTGGCTGGGCGTTCATCTGGTGGAGCGGCGCACCGCTGCCGCGGCGCTCGACGCCGAGACCGGGCGGTCGGCGGCCGCGCTCCGGACCGCCGTGGCACGCGCCGTGGAGGGGACGCTGGCATCGGGAGCCGTTCTCGGAGAGCGCCAGTGGGTGAGCGCGCTGGTGCGCGGGGGAGCCGACGCACCGCGCCGGTCGGACGATCTCGCGCGGCAGGGCGCCCGCGAGCTGGGCTACGACGGCCTCCTCCTCCTCGACGCGGCGGGGCAGGAGATCTTCTCGTGGGGCCGCTTGGGGCCGGAGCGAACCGCCGATCAGGAGACGGTCGTGCAGCGGGCTCTGGGTCTCCAGGCGGAGCGACCGCTGGCCGGCCTCGTGGCGCTCGGTGGTGCGGCGGTGCCGCTCGGCGTGACGCCGCTCGATCAGGACTTCGACCTGCTGGGAACGCTGTTTCTCGCCCACCCGCCCATTCCGGCCGAGACGTTCGACGCCCTCGTCGCCGGTGAGGCCTCCATTCTGCAGCGGAGCGGTCAGCGCCTCGGCGGCACGAGCGTCTCGGCGCCGTTGCCGGAGCGCGCGGGGGCTCTGGTGGGTGGCGTCGCCGCGGCCACGGCGCTGCAGGACGGTGGCGGTGCCTGGATGGCGGCGCTCGACCTCGCGCCCACGGCCGGGGTTCGGCCGGAAGGTGCCCTCGACGACCTCGTTCTCGCGCACCTGCTGCACTCGAGTGCGGCCCGCGCGCCGTTCCTCTGGCTCAAGTGGGGAGCGTTGGCGCTCGGCGTGCTGTGTATGGGAGCGTCGCTCGTGCTGTTGCGGCTGCGGCCGGGCCAGGCTGCCGTGGGGCGGCTGACGGACTCGCTACTGCGGCTCAGTCGTGGGCAGTCGGCGCGGATCGAAGGGGTGGAGCTCGAGCTGCTGGGCGACGCCGGTGCGGCGTTCAACCGGCTCGGCGCGGCGCAGGCGCGCCGCCTGCGCATGCAGTCGCTGGCGGCGCTCGGAAGCTCGGCCGACTCGCTCCGGGCGATGCGGCCGTCGTCGCTCGCGAGCGAGGAGCAGCAGGATATGGCGCGCCGGACCGGGGTACTGAGCGAGGCGAGCCCCATGCTCGGGGTGGAGCTGCGCCGCTTCGCCAACCCCAAGATCCGCGACCGCGCCCAGGAGGACGCCGCGCGGGCGTCGGCGCAGTTCGACGCGCTGGCCGAGATCTCGGCGGGTCTCGGCGGCGAGCTCCTCTTCGCGGCGGGCCTTCGGGCCGTCGTGTCGTTTCGTGGGCCTTCGGGGGTGGCGCGGGCGGCGCTCGCAGCTTGCCGCATGCGCAAGCTCTTTGCGGTGCCGGACGACCCCTATCGCGACGCGATGCCGCCGCTGTGCGTGCTGGTCGAGGACACCCTGGTGCGAGGTCCGTGGAGCGCTGCCGGGTCGAAGCTGGCCCTCGGCCCGGCCGTGCAGCAGCTACAGCCGCTCCTGCTCGAGGCAGTGCCCGGAGAGATCCTCATGACGGAGGCCTTCGCGCGCCGGCTGATCGAGGAGGTCCCGGCGGTCGAATCGGCCCCGGCGCGCCGCGCGCTCCTCACGAGGGCGCAGCTTCGCGAGCTCGATGCCGAGACCGAGCGCGCCCTGGGTGCGTGGGCAGACACCCACGACCTCGATCTCGGCGGCGAGCCGCGCTGGCTGGGTCGCGAGATCTCGATTCGCCATCTCGTGGAGCTGGCCGGGACCCTCGGGGTGCACTCGCTGGCGCGCGTCGGTGCCTCCCGCGAGAACGCCGCAGCGCGGGGGGGCATGGGCTCTTCGTCCGCATCGGCCCTGCTCGCGCAGCCGTTCCGCGCCGCCACGAGTGACGGCAACTGGCTCCTCAAGCTGGCCCCCGAAGACACGGCCGCGCACTCCCAGGCCTGGGCCCAGGAGGCGGAGCGCATGAAGGCGCTGCTGCCCGCGGGCCTGCGCCCTCCGTCCGTTCACGCCTTCGATGGCCGCCCAGCGATCCTCCAACGTGCATGGCGCAGCGGCGCATCGCTCCGCGCGGTGATGCAGGAGCGTCGGCTGAGCCCCATCGAGGCGGCGCAGGTGACCGTGGAGGTCGCCGAGGAGCTCGCGAGGTTCCACCGGCGACACATGGGGCACGGGAGTCTCAAGCCGGAGAACGTCATCCTCGACCACGCCGGCTCGCTGAGCCTCACCGACGGTGGTCTCGGGACCGGCTTCTGGCTGGAGCACCGCGGTGCGTCCCATGCGAGTGAGGTCTCGTATGCGGCGCCCGAGCAGCTCGAGGGTCTCGGCTCCGACCTGCGGTCCGACGTCTTCTCCGTGGGCCTGCTGACGTACGAGATGCTCACGGGGCGCACGGCGTTCGAGGGAGCCGATCTCGAGGCGCTGCTGCCCGCCCAGAAGGAGGCCGCGGCGAGCTCCCCCAAGCTCTACTGCACGGCGATGTCGGAGGGCCTGGAACGGGTGGTGCTGCGCTGCCTCGCGCGCCGGGCGGGAGACCGCTACCAGACGGCCGACGACCTCTTGGTGGCCCTAGCGGAGACCGAAGAAGCGCTCCAGATCGAGTGAGTTTGCTTTTATGGCATAGAATCGATGCGCCCCGCATGCTGTAGGACACATATTTCGCCGCTTTTGCGGGTTCTGCGAGGGAGATTCGCAGTTTCCGTGTCCCGCAGCGCAAGAAAGTGCCGACGTGGGGTGTTTCTGGAGGTGAGGGGTGCTGGCACGCGCGTCGCTGGTGCCCCTCGGATCGTTCAACGGATGGTTCGTTTCGCCGCGCTCCAGGATGGCTTTGGGGGATCGCGGATCGGCAACGGCCTCCAGAGCTCAGGGGCGCTCGTGGTTGTTTCTCTTGTTTCGGATGTGAAGACGGTACCGAGTTTGCCCGGCAACGCGGATGCGCCCTCCGCCCAGCCTTCGCACGAAGACTGGACCGACTTGGCACGAACAGCCGAGGGAGACGAGGCTGCGTTCGGTCGCATCATGGCCCGTCACCAGTCGCGCCTGTACGCGCTCTGTCTGCGCATGCTCCAGGACCCGGGCGAGGCGGAGGACGCGGCGCAGGACGTCTTCCTGCGTCTGTATGGCAAGGCGGCCACCTTCGAGCCGCGCGGCCAGCTCTTCACGCTCCTGTATCGCATGGCCACGAACCTCTGTCTGAACAAGCTCCGCCGCCGCAAGATCGCACAGTTCCTGCCGCTGGTCGCGCGCTCCGGCGACGAGGGGGAGGCGGTCGATCTCGACCCGGTCGACGAGGCGCCGTCGCCCCATGAGCGGGCTCGTGCCCGCGAGCGGTGGCAGGCCACGCGCAGCTCGCTGCGCAGCCTCCCGGGGAATCAGCTCGCAGTGGTGGTGCTCGTGCGCTTCGAAGGGCTGTCGTACAAGGAGACGGCAGAGGTGCTCGGCGTGAGCGTCGGCGCGGTCGAGAGCCGTCTCTTCCGTGCCATGCGGCGCCTGGAGAAGGAGGCCCGTCGTGCCTGACCGCCTGCCCTCCGTGGTCTCCGAGCGCGACGAGCGACTTCTGCTGCGGCTCCTCAGCGGAGATCTGCGCGGGCCCGAGGCCCGAAAGCTGCGGGCCCGCCTCGAGGTCGAGCCGGACCTCGCGGCTCGGTTCGAGCAGATGGAGGTGCGTTGGCGCGATCTGGGAGCTGCGGCGAGTGTTCCGGATCGCCAGCCCGACATCGCGTCGGGCGTGCGCCACCGCCTCGACACTCGACGGCCCAACCGGGCCTTCGCCGCACCGTGGGGTCCGGCGCTGCTCGCCGTAGCGCTCCTTTTGGTCGTCGGCCTCAGTTGGTGGGCGCAGCTCGAGTGGAGCGCGGGGCCGCTGACCGACGAGGCTGGCACGCTCGCCACCCTCCCGCCTGCGGAGGGTGGCTCCGGAGAGAACCCTGCGGGCCGGTCGGAAGAGCCCGGCGCCGCCAGCGGCGCGGTTTCGGTGAGTCCGGAAAGTCCGGAGCCAGCTCCACCGCAAAGCCCGCCGCCCGCGGTGCAGATGGCTGCCGCCGAGGGCTTCGATGCGGAGCTCGAGGCGTTCGCCCGTGAGATCGCAGAGAGCGGTTGGGTCGACGACGAGGCCTGGTTCGACGAGGTCGAGGCCGAGCCTCTCCGCGTGGCCGACGACGGCCGCCGACGCGGAGACGCCTGGGAGCCCGCGGGCTGGGGCTGGGCTGGCCCGCCGAGCCTGGCGGAGGCGTACCTCGAGGTCGGGGACGAGGGCGCCGGCGACCTGGGGAGCGGATTCGGCGACTGAGGCGGAAAACGGCATCCTGCCGATCCCCGTAGACTCTGCTGAGAGACACGTCACCGCCGCCGAGCACATCACGGGTACCTCCCTGAGACACCTCTACCTCGCGAAACCATGAAACGCCGGACTCTGACTGTGGCCCTGCTCCTCGGGGGAGGCCTGTGCTTCGGCGCTGCGACGTCTGTGTCGTCCCAGGAGCCGGTGCGGGACGTCCAGGACGTGGCGAAGCCCGCGCAGGAGGTCGACACGCTACCTCCCGATCGGCCGGCGCCGGCAATGGGCCGGCCGAACGCGAACGACACCGAGTTCCTGCGCATGGCCGACCGTCTCGGGCTCGAGGGTGCGCAGCGCGACCAGTTCCTCGCGGATCACTACGACTTCACGGCCAAGGTCCGTCGGATCGCGCCGCGCACCCGCCGACTGCGCCAGGAGTTCTTCCGGCAGCTCTCGGCCGAAGAGGTGGACGAGGAGGCCGTGAAGCGGGTGACGCAGCAGCTTGGTGCCGCGAACGTCATGCTCGAGCGCTCGCTGGCCGAGCTCGTGCTCGCGACGCGTCGACACCTGACGCCGCCGCAGCAGCGCATGTACATGCGCTTCGTGCAGAGCCGGATGCAGCGCATTCAGGAGTTCATGCGAAGAGGTGGCCCGAGCGTGGGGCCGGGTGGCCCAGCGGCGCGGAGGCAACAGATGCGGCGCCAGCAGATGCGCGAACGGCGGTTGCGGGAGCAGCAGGCCGAGGAGCCGCCACCCTAGACGCCCGTCCGTCGTCGAAAGCGGGAACCTTGCGCGGCGTCAGGCCGTATCATTGCGGAAACCGACGCACGCTCCCGTGAGGTCGCGCGGCCCGAGCCCTCGAGCCGCGCCGACGGGCGCTCTTCAACACTCCGCTGCTCCCACACCCCAGCGCGCATCAGGTGGGGCGGTCGCCAGACGTCGTCTGGCCGGCTGTCGGCCTGTTTCGAGATCGGCGAGCCAGGCTCGCTCCGGCGCTGGGTGCGGTGTGGAGGCGGCCAAAAAGGACTCCCACTGTGGCCATCGAACTCACCTCCTCTCTGCGGACGGGTCTGCCGTCCTCTTTTGCTCTCTGGCGCGTCGCCCGGCGTGGACTTGCCGTAGTGGCGCTCGCGCTGACCACGGCGCTCGTTGCGGCCCCGGCGCTCGCAGACGGCACGCGCCTGTTGCGGCACCCCGCCGTGAGTGCGGACCACATCGTCTTCTCCTACGGGCAGGATCTCTGGATCGTGGGTCGCGAGGGCGGCGATGCGCGCCGGCTGACCTCCTTTCCGGGCCGCGAGATGCAGCCCGCGTTTTCTCCCGACGGCAGGACGGTGGCGTTCAGCGGCGAGTACGACGGCAACGTCGACGTGTACAGCGTGCCTGCGACCGGCGGTGAGCCGACCCGGCTGACGTGGCATCCCGGAGCCGACGCGGTGCTCGGCTTCACGAACGGCGGCACCCAGGTGTTGTTCGTGAGCGGGCGCGACACGGCACCGGTTCCGTACGGTCGCCTGTGGAGCGTGCCGCTCACCGGCGGTATGCCGGAGGCGCACCCCTATCCGCGCGTCTACAAGGGGTCGTTCTCGGAGAGCGGGCGCGACTTCGCCTACCAGCCGATTCGCCCGAACGACATCGAGTGGCGCAACTACCGTGGCGGCCAGACGACGCCGATCTGGGTGGTCGACACCGAGAGCTTCGACCTCGTGAAGACGCCGTGGAACGGCAGCATGGACACCGATCCGGCGTACATCGGCGAGGACCTCTACTTCCTGAGCGACCGCGACTACGCCGTGAACATCTACCGCTACCGCGACGGCAAGCTCGAGCAGATCACCAAGGAGCGGGAGTTCGACATCAAGAACCTGAGCTCCGGCGGCGGCGCGCTCGTGTACGAGATGGGTGGCTACATCCATCTGTACGACCCGGCGGTGGGGAAGGCGCGTCAGGTGGAGATCAACGTGCAGGGTGACCTGCCGTGGCGGCGCCCGCACTGGGAGAAGGTCGACACGTCGCTGCGCTCCGGGTCGCTGTCACCCACCGGCAAGCGTGCGCTGTTCGAGGCGCGCGGCGAGATCCTCACCGTGCCGGCGAAGAAGGGCGACGCCCGCAACCTCACGCGCTCTTCGAGCGTCGCCGACCGTACTCCCGCCTGGTCGCCGGACGGGCAGCAGATCGCCTGGTTCTCCGACGAGGGTGGCGGCTACTCGCTGGTGATCGGGGAGCCGACGGGGCTCGAAGAGGTGCGTCGCATCGAGCTCGACAACTCGAGCTTCTACTACGACCTCTCCTGGTCGCCCGACGGCGAGCACCTCCTGTTCACCGACGAGGCGCAGAACGTGCTCGTGATGAACGTCGAGAATGGTGCGGTGACGAAGGTCGACACCGACGAGTATGCGCATCCGCAGCGCACGATCGACCCGGTGTGGTCGCCCGACTCGAAGTGGGTTGCCTACAGCAAGCGGCTCGACTCGCAGTACCACGTGATCATGGTCTACAGCCTCGAACGGGGCACCACACACCAGATCACCGACGGCCTGGCCGACGCGACGAGCCCCCAGTGGGACAAGAGCGGCGACTACCTCTACTTCATGGCCAGCACCAACTTCGCACTCGGCACCGGCTGGCTCGACATGAGCTCGTACGAGAGTCGGCCGACGCAGTCGGTGTACGCGGCCGTGCTGTCCGCCGACGCGGAGCACCCTTTCCCGCCGCAGAGTGACGACGAGGAGGCGAAGGACGAAGAGGACGAGAGTGACGGCGAAGAAGAGGAGTCCGACGACGACTCCGAGGAAGACTCCGAGGGAGAGGGCCCGTCCGAGGAGAGCGACGACGAGGAGGGCGTGCGCATCGACTTCGACGGCCTCGCTCAGCGCATCGTCGCGCTCGAGGGTCTTGCGCCCGGCGTCTACATTGGCCTCGTGGCCGGCCCCGAGGGTGTGGTCTTCGTGGCGGAGCGGCCGGCTCCCAGCCAGGGCTTCGCGTTTGCACTGAAGCGCTACTCCATGTCCGATCGGGAGGCGAAGCCGTTCCTTGCGGGCCTCACGGCGGCCAGCGTCTCCTCGGACGCCCAGAAGCTGCTCTACGGCGCTCCCGGCGGCACCTGGGGCATCGTCGACACGTCCGGCTCACCGAAGGTGGGCGACGGCAAGCTCGACACCGATGTCCGCGTGAAGGTGGATCCGCGCCAGGAGTGGCGCCAGATGTTCGACGAGGCGTGGCGCTTCCAGCGCGACTTCCTCTACGTCGAGAACCTCCACGGCGCCGACTGGGACGAGGTGTACGACAAGTACTCGCCCTGGGTGGAGCACGTCGCGCACCGCGCCGACCTCAACCACCTCATCGACATCGTCACGGGCGAGCTCGCTCTGGGGCACTCCTACGTCGCGGGCGGCGACACTCCGGACGTGGAGCGTGTCTCCGTGGGCCTGCTCGGCGCCGATTGGGAGGTGAAGGACGGTCGCTACAGGATCGCCAAGATCTTCACCGGCGAGAGCTGGAACCCGCAGCTACGCGCCCCGCTGTCCGGCCCGGGCATCGACGCCGCGGTCGGCGACTACCTGATCAGGGTCGACGGCGAGGACGTGACGCGCGAGCGCAATCTCTACAGCTACTTCGAGGGCACGGCCAACCGCCAGGTGACGCTGCAGCTCTCTGCGAGCGCGGACGGCAGCGACCCGCGCACCCTCGTGGTGCGTCCGGTCGGCAACGAAGTGCAGCTGCGCCGCTTCGACTGGGTGGAGGGCAACCGCAGGAAGGTGAGCGAGCTGTCGGACGGCAAGCTGGCCTACGTGTGGCTGCCGAACACGGCGCGCGGCGGCTACGACGCGTTCAACCGCTACTACTTCGCGCAGCAGGACAAGAAGGGTGCCGTGATCGACGAGCGCTTCAACGGTGGCGGCTCGGCGGCCGACTACATCGTCGACATCATGGCGCGCACGCTGCAGGGCTACTTCAACAGCCCGGTCGGCGAGCGCAAGCTGTGGACCAACCCGCAGGCCGGCCTCTGGGGCCCGAAGGTGATGATCATCAACGAGACGGCCGGTTCCGGCGGCGACCTCATGCCGTGGATGTTCCGCAACAAGGGCGTGGGCCCACTGGTGGGCACCCGCACCTGGGGTGGCCTCGTCGGCATCTGGGGTACGCCCCCGCTGATCGACGGCGGCTTCGTCACGGCACCGCGCGGCGGCTTCATCGACAACGAGGGCCGGTGGGCCGTCGAGAACGAGGGTGTCGCCCCCGACATCGAGGTGGAGCAGATTCCGAAGGACGTCATCGCGGGTGGTGATCCGCAGCTCGAGGCCGCCGTGGCGGAAGCGCTGCGCCTGCTGGAGGAGAACCCGGTCACGCTGCTCGACGAGCCGGCCCCGCCGGTGCGCGCGCTGCGCCCGCCGAAGTAGGTGGCCTCCCGGCGGTCTTGATAACTTCCGGCCAGCTCTTCCGTGAAAGGAAGTCCACGGCGGCGGTAGCGTGTGGCAGCCGCTCTCAGGACGACGTGCTCCTTCTGGTCATGCGCATCGAGGTGTGGAAGGGCGACACCTAGTCGGAACCCCCGAGGCTGAACGCAGATGAGCTGGAACGAAGTGCTCGAACGGCTTCGAGAGGTCCTCGCGACGGAATTGGTCGTGCTGTCCGGCACGCCCATCACGCTCGGCACGCTCTGCGTGCTCCTCGTGATGACCGTGGCGACGTTCGCTCTCGCTGCGCTGCTGCGCCGGGGGGCGGAGCGAGTGCTGCGTCGGCGGATGCAGGACGAGGGAGCCGTCTCCCTCTCGGGTCGGCTGGTGCACTACCTCGTGCTGGTCCTCGGGCTCGCCACCGTGATCCACACCAGCGGCGTCAATCTGAGCGCCTTTTTTGCGGCAGGAGCCGTCTTTGCGGTGGCGATCGGCTTCGCCATGCAGAACATCACGCAGAACTTCGTCTCCGGGATCATCCTGCTCATGGAGCGCAGCATCAAGCCGGGCGATGTGATCGAGGTGGAGGGGCAGTTCGTGCGGGTCATCGACATGGGGATCCGGGTCATGCTCGCGCGCACGCTCGACGACGAAGATCTCGTCATTCCCAACTCCCTGGTGGCCGGCAACACCGTGAAGAACTTCACTCTGCGCGACAGCATCTATCGCGTTCGTGTGCTGGTGGGCGTGGAGTACGGGTCCGACCTGAAACTCGTGCGCGAGCGGCTGGAGGCTACGGTGCTGGCGCTGCCTTGGACCTCCAAGACGAAGGCACCCATCGTGCTTCTGCACGACTTTGGCGCGTCTTCCGTCGACTTCGAGGTCTCGGTGTGGATCGACGACCCGTGGCAGGCTCGGCGTTCTGCGTCCAACCTGCGCGAGGCGATCTGGTGGACCTTCAAGGAATCTGGGATCACGATCGCATTTCCCCAGATGGACGTGCACTTTGACGAGGACTTCACGGCGGCGGTGCGGCGCCCCGCACCGGAGGTCGTGTAGGCGATGGACTTCAAGCGCACTCGGAATCGCTCGACACCTGGTGCCCGCCCCGGGACGCTCGAAGCGCCCGAGCACGCGCGCAGGTCTCGAGGCACCGTGACGGTGTACACTCCGGATCGGCTCGACGAGACCGAGCTCGATCCCAGCTCGGTGGGAGCCGATCCGAGCGCCGTCACCTGGGTCAACGTGTGGGGGCTCGGAGACATCGACC
Source organism: Candidatus Multivoraceae bacterium (assembly GCA_965223385.1). Taxonomy (GTDB): domain Bacteria; phylum Acidobacteriota; class Thermoanaerobaculia; order Multivoradales; family Multivoraceae; genus JBCCLJ01. The sequence continues at coordinate 1,749,647 of CBDCWR010000006.1, forward strand.
TGCTGCGCGCGGTCGGGGCGGCCTTCGACCTCCACGCGCTCGCTCTCGAAGACGTGGTGCACGTGCCGCAGCGGCCCAAGGTGGAAGACTTCGACCGGAACCTCTTCGTCGTGATTCAGCTCCTGTCGGAGGGGGGCCAGCGCGAGCAGCTCAGCCTCTTCGTGGGCGAGAACTTCGTGGTGACCTTTCAGGAGCGTGAAGGGGATCCGTTCGAGCCGGTCAGACAGCGGTTGCGCAACGCGCGAGGACGCATCCGAAATCGCGGTGCGGACTACCTGGCCTACGTGCTGATCGACGCCGCCATCGACGCCTACATGCCGTGTCTCGACGGCTTCGAAGAGGGCCTCGAGCTGCTCGAGGAGGAGTTGCGGAGCCGGACCGAAGCGCCGGTCGAGCGGATCCAGCGGCGTCGCGCCGAACTGCGGGAGCTGCGGCGAGCCGTGCTGCCGCTGCGCGAGGTGACACGCTCGCTCGCCCATGGCGAGTGGAGTCAGATCACGGCCGACACGCAGACGTTTCTGCGCGACTGCCACGATCACGCGCAGGAGGCCGTGGATCAACTCGACAGCTGCCGCGAGATCGCCTCGGGGCTCATGGACGCTCACCTCTCGACCGTGAGCAACGAGGTCAATCAGACCACCCGCATCCTGACGGTGATCGCAACGATCTTCATGCCGCTGTCGTTCCTGGCGGGGCTCTACGGCATGAACTTCGACCCCGATCTGCCCGGGAACATGCCCGAGCTCAGCCTGCCGTATGCCTACCCGGTGGCTCTCGGAGTCATGGGGGTTCTGGCCCTCGGGCTGTACCTCTACTTCGTGCGCAAAGGCTGGTTTTGATCGACGGGGAGCCGGGGCTCCCCGTCGATCAAGGCTCACCGGAGCCCGCACCGGAGTGCGGTCTCCCGAGTGTTGACCTTCGGGGGGAGCCAAGGCTCCTCCAAACTCAAGGCTCACCGTAGCCCGCTCAGGAGTGCGGGCTCCCGAGTGTTATCCCCATAAAAAGAGGGCTCCGCGGTGCGGAGCCCTTTGGAGGAGGGAGAATGTTCTCTTGGTTGGGGTCCTCTCCCCGGGGCGCCCTTTCGAGGGAGCGACGCGGGTGAGGGTGAGCCTCGGAAGGCTCCGAACTCCGGCGCTGACTCACTGACCTTCAAAGGTCCTGGCCCTCGAGGTTCTCTCGCGGCACTGGGCCGTGGCCGTCGTTCTGCTCATACCTACGGACCCGGCGCAGAATCCGTTTGCCTCTGAGGCAAAGTTCGACCAAGCGGTCGGTGGATCGTCGAGAGCCAGAGCCTGTGCTCGCGGTGCGTGTCGCGCTACGCCTCGTAGGCTTCGGTGTCCGGCGCCTCCATCTCGTCGAGCGGCACGACCTCGAGCTCGTCCGGCGCTGGCTCCGGAGGGGCTTCCTCGCCGCCGCTCTCCTCGTCGTGAAAAAACGCCCGCGCGACGCTCGCGGGATGGCCGGCGGGGTAGGTGCCTTTGTCGTCGCCCCAGTCTTCCGGCAGGTGCTTCTTGTAGAGCCCACCCAGGAACCGCTTGTCGAAGAGGGCGATGACGCCGCGATCGTTCGGCGAGCGGATCAGGCGCCCGGCAGCCTGCACCACGCGCGTCATGCCCGGCACGACGAAGGCGTACTCGAAGCCGCGCTCGTAGCGCTCGTCGAAGTAGGCCTCGAGGAGCTTCTGCTCGAGGGTGACGGCCGGGAGGCACGGCCCGACGACGGCGACGGCGCGCAGCATGTCGCCCGGGTAGTCGACCCCTTCGGCGAACACGCCGCCGGCCACCGCGAGGAGCAGAACGTCACCGAACAGGGCCGACTGCAGCACGTCGAGGATGCGGTCGCGCTCGTTGTCGCCGTCGGCGCGGCTCTGCACCATGACGCGCCGGCTCTCGAGCTTCGGCAGGCGGTCGGCCACCTCGGACAAAAAGCGGTAGCTCGGGAACAGCACCAGGCAGTTGCCCGGAACCGCCTCTGCGAACTCGGCAATGCGGTCGGCGAGCGGCTGGTAGTTCTTCTCCCGCTCCTTGTAGGTGGTGCCGACGCTCGCGTCGATGACGATCGCGCGGTTCTGCTCGGGGAAAGGGTTGCCCACGGAGACGGCGCTCGTGCGCTGAGGATCGAACCCCAGGAGATCGCGGTAGAAGGCGGTGGGGGAGAGGGTGGCGGAGAGGCCGATGGTGGCGTGGGTCCGCTGGATCACGTTGCCGAGGTATTCGCTCGCGTCCTTGCACAAGACCCGCAGCGACCTGGCCTTACCCTCCGCGACCGCCAGCGTGCTGAACGTGCCGCTCGTGCGGCTCGCCAGCTGGAGCGTGTTGATGAACCGCAGGAAGTCGAAGTACAGCGAGACGTAGGGGTCTTCGGCCCGGAACGACTTCGTCTCGCGGTTGTGCTCGAGATAGGCGATGAAAGAACGGTCGAAGCTGCCGCGCAGCGCCCAGAGCTCGTCTTCGGGAAACGACGCCTCCACGGCGGCATTCGTGCCTTCCGGGATGTGATCCTCCACGGTGCGCTCCACCAGGGACTGCAGGGCCGCGATCTGTGCCTCGAGCTGCCACAGCAGACGCATGTTGGCGGCGCCTTGAATGTCCACGATCTGCGCGCGGGCGGTCTCGAGCTGCGTGCTCGTGATCTCGGGGGAGTAGTAGCCGCGACCCCGATCGACGAGATTGTGGATCTCGTCGATGACCAGGATCACGTCGCGTAGATCGACGTCCGGGTCGCGAAAGTCGGTGAGAGCCACATACGGGGCGAAGGCGTAGTTGTAGTCGCACACGGTGGCCTGGGCGCGGCGTCCGAGCTCCAGACTCACCTCGAACGGGCAGACGGTCTGCTGCTTCGCCGCGTCGTAGATGGCGTCCGGGTCGAGGTCCGGGTAGCGGTCCAGAAGGTCGTCGACCAGCCGGCTCTTCTGCAGCTTCAGGAAGTACTCCTTGGCGTAGCTGCAGTACTCCTCGTGGCAGAGCACCTCGCCGTTGGCGCACATCTTCCCCTTGGCGCGCAGCTGCAGGGAGTGGAAGAGGCTCTCCGAGTTGAGCAGGGACAACACCTGGGTCGCCATGCGCTGCTGGAGGGTCTTGGCGGTGAGCACGAAGACCCGCTTGTCGTGCTGCAGCGCGTAGCGCAGCACGGGGAAGAGCGTGGACACCGTCTTGCCGATGCCGGTTGGTGCCTCCACGAGGAGGTGCTCCTTCTGCTCGAGCGCCTGCGTCACCGCGTCGATGATCCGCTGCTGACCCGGGCGGGTCTCGTGGTACGGGAAGCGGAGCGTCGCGGCGCCCTGGCGCCGGCGCTCGCGCTCCGCGGAGCGGGCCTCGCGATCGCGAATGAGCGCGCCGGCCCGCTGCCTGACCGCGGCCTCGATCACGCGCGAGTGCACCTCCACGGGGAGGCGCTCGATCGCGTCCTCGTCGAGCCCGCCGATCTCGATCAGGATCAGCTCGGCGCGGACCGGAATGGGCAGGTCGCCGGCGGTCTGCGCACCTTCGTGGAGGTGCGGGTCGTGGGACACGGCGGAGGGCCGGCCCTGCCGCTGCTCCCTCCCGGCCTCCGCAGGCTCGCCGCCTGCATCCTCGAGGCTCTGCTGCCGCGCCAGCGACTGGCTCAGCATCCAGGCGTAGAGCGCCGCCTGGCGGTGGTACATGTCGGACACGGCCGGCGCGAGCTGCTGGTTGGGCCGCACCGACTTGATCTCCTCGAGCACGTGCACGCTGTCCTCGCTCCGGCGCAGACCGTCGATGCGGCCGTGCATCTTCACGAGCCACCCCTTGTGGACCAGCTCGTGGCGGACGGTCACCTCGCTCTGGTAGGTGCCGTCGCGCTCCATCGCCAGCGCCTGGTAGCGGCTGTGGATCGCCTGGCCGACCCAGAGGCGCTCGAAGCCGCCGCGCTGCGCGAAGCCGATGCTCTTGCCCAGGTCGCGCTCGAGGAGGTCGGCGACGGAGAGCTCGAGGGTCTTGGCGGAGTCGTCGAAGCGAGCGGGCACCGCAGCAGTATATGGACGCATCGGGTGCCCGGGCGCCGAATATGCGGGCTCTTGCATAGGCGCCCCCCGAGCCCGTGAGGGGTCGGACCGCGGTACACTCGATCGCAATGAACGAAGTCAAGTTTCCCCAGGGCGGCAACGTCGAGATGCCCGACTTCGGCAAGATCATCCAGCGTGGTGCCGGCGGCATCCGCTTCGTTTTGATCGGCCTGATCGCTCTCATCCTGTTGCTGTCGAGCTTCTATACCGTCAATACCGAAGAGGTCGGGATCATCCTGCGCCTCGGCAAGTACCGCGGCCCCGAGACCGATGCGGGCCCCGGACTCCACTTCAAGATTCCGCTCATCGACTACGTCGAGAAGGTGCCCGTGGAACGCCAGCTCAAGGAGGAGTTCGGCTTCCGCACGGAGGAGGCTGCCGTGCGCAGCCGCTTCGCCGACGTGGGCGACGAATCGAACATGCTCACGGGCGACAAGAACGCTGCGGTGGTCGAGTGGGTCGTGCAGTACAGGATCATCGACGCGTACAAGTACATTTTCCGCGTACGCAACGTCGACACCACGTTCCGCGACATGAGCGAGGCGGTCATGCGTCGCGTGGTGGGGGATCGCACGGTGAACGAGGTCGTGACGGTCGGACGCGTCGAGATCGAGAACCAGGTCGAAGAGGAGCTGCAGGCTCTGTGCGACCAGTACGAGACCGGCATCCGCGTCGACCAGGTGGTGCTGCAGAACTCGGCGCCGCCGGACCCGGTGAAGCCGGCATTCAACGAGGTCAACCAGGCCGAGCAGGATCGCGACACGCTGATCAACGAGGCGCAGGCCCAGTACAACCGGGTCATCCCTCGTGCCCAGGGTCAGGCGAGTCAGACGATCGAGCAGGCCGAAGGCTACGCACTCAACCGCGTCAATCGCTCCCAGGGTGACGCGGCGCGCTTCAGCTCGCTGTACTCCGAGTACCGCAAGGCGCCGGAGGTCACGCGCAAGCGCATCTACCTCGAGACGATGAACACCGTGCTGCCCAACGTGGGCCGCAAGCTGGTGGTCGACGAGGGCATCGAAGGTCTCGTGCCGCTCCTCGAAGTACAGCAGGTTGCACCAGCCGCCGCGCGCGCCCGTGCCAACCAGGAAGGAGGGGGACAATGAAGGCCCTCGGAGCTCTCGCCATTCCCCTGATCTTCGTGCTCGCCATCGCACTCGCGCAGGCGTTTTTCATCGTCCGCGAGGACCAGCAGGTGCTCATCACGCAGTTTGGCCGTCCGGTGGGGCAGCCGATCACCGAGCCGGGCCTCAAGTTCAAGCTGCCGTTCATTCAGAGGGCGCAGACCTTCGACAAGCGCTTCCTCGAGTGGCAGGGTGACGCCGACGAGCTGCCCACGCGCGACAAGGTGCTCATTTTCGTCGACGTTTATGCCCGCTGGCGCATCTCGGACGCGCTGCTGTTCTACCAGCGCCTCAAGGACGAGCGCGGCGCGCAGTCGCGTCTCGACGACGTGCTGGACGGTGAGACCCGCAACGCGATCGCGCGCCACGACCTGGTGGAGGTGATCCGCACGACAAACCGCGATCCCGAGCAGGACGAGGCAACGCCTGAAGAGGCGTTCGAGCAGATCGAGAACGGGCGCGAGGCGATCCGCAAAGAGATCCTGGCGGCGGCGCAGCCCAGAACGGCCGACCTCGGCATTGAGATCCTCGACGTGCAGTTCCGGCGCATCAACTACGGCGACGCGCAGACCAAGGAGGCCGTGTACAAGCGCATGATCTCGGAGCGGCAGCGCATCGCCGATCGCTATCGATCGGAAGGGCAGGGCCAGGCGCAGCGGATCCTCGGCGAGATGGATCGTGAGCTCAAGCGCATCGAGTCGGAGGCCTACCGCGAAGCGGAGACGATCCGCGGCCGGGCCGACGCCGAGGCGACGGAGATCTACGCGCGGGCCTACAACCAGTCGGCCGATTCGCGGCAGTTCTACGAGTTCCTGAAGACGATGGAGACGTTCGAGACCACCATCGACACGGACACGTGGTTGATGCTCTCCACCGACGGCGACTTCTATCGCTATCTTCAGGGCAGCCGCTAGGGTGCCGGGTGCAGTGAGGACTGTGCCCGGCCTGCCACAGCGAGGACGCCGTCGATGATCGGACTGTTGGGCTTGCTGGTGATGCCGGCGATCGCCTGGTGTTTTTCGAGCCACCGGCGGATGGTGCCGTGGCGCACGGTGTTCACGGGGATCGGCCTGCAGCTGCTCTTTGCGCTGCTCATTCTGAAGACGCCGTGGGGTAACGCCTTCTTCGTCGCGTCGAGCGAGTACGCGAACAAGTTCCTCGACTACAACGACGCGGGGTCGCGGTTCATCTTCGGCGACGTTTTCGAGGAGCACTTCTTCGCCTTCAAGGTGCTCACGACGATCATCTTCTTCTCCAGCTTCATCACGGTGCTGTATCACTTCGGCATCGTGCAGCGGGTGGTGAAGTTCTTCGCCGTACTCATGATGAAGCTGCTCGGCACGTCGGGCGCGGAGTCGCTCTCGGCCTCGGGCAACATCTTCGTCGGCCAGACCGAAGCGCCGCTCCTGATCAAGCCCTACGTCGGATCGATGACGCGCTCCGAGCTCATGGCGGTGATGACCGGCGGCATGGCGACGGTGGCGGGTGGCGTGCTGGCGGCCTACGTGGGCATGGGGATCTCGGCTGGGCATCTCATCGCGGCGAGCGTCATGTCGGCGCCCGCGGCGCTGGTGATGGCCAAGATCCTCATTCCCGAGACCGAAGAGAGCTCCACCGCGGGCAAGGTCACCCTCGAGGTCGACCTGCCCTACGTGAACGCCATCGACGCGGCGGCGCAGGGTGCGGGCGACGGCCTCAAGCTCGCGCTCAACGTCGGCGCCATGCTCCTGGCTTTTCTCGCGCTCATCGCGCTGATCGACGGCGCGATCCTGGGCCCCTTCGGGTCGCTGTTTGGGCTGGAGCTGAGCCTGCAGATCATCCTCGGCTGGGTTTTCGCGCCGCTCGCCTTCGTGATGGGTGTGCCCTGGAGCGAAGCGGTCACGGTGGGTGGTCTGCTGGGCGTCAAGACCGCGGCGAACGAGTTCCTGAGCTACATCGAGCTGCAGAAGCTCATGGGAACGGGCGAGCTGTCGGCGAAGACCGAAGTGATCGCCACCTACGCGCTGTGCGGCTTCTCGAACTTCTCGAGCATCGCCATTCAGATCGGTGGCATCGGCGGGATCGCGCCCGAGCGCAAGGCCGATCTGGCCAAGCTCGGCCTGCGGGCCGTACTCGGCGGATCGCTCGCCTGCTTCCAGACCGCGACGATCGCCGGTTTGCTGCTCTGACCGACGTGCTCGGCGTGGTAGCTACCACGCCTGCGCGCGCCCTGTTCGATGCTCCAGCCGCTTGCGCGGCTTTCGCGCAGCTCGCTTCGCTCGCGCTTGACCGGAGGGCGGCTCTGCCGCCCGACCGCCGACGAGCGGAGCGAGGAGGCGTAGCGACGCGCCCGCAGGGCGCTTGGAGCGTTCCCCGATTTCAGGTCGCGCGCAGGTGCGATATGCATCGCACCGAGCACGACGGCGCAGCTCGCTTCGCTCGCGCTTGACCAGAGGGCGGCTCTGCCGCCCGACCGCCGACGAGCGGAGCGAGGAGGCGAAGCGAGGCGCCCGCAGGGCGCTTGGAGCGTTCCCCGATTTCAGGTCGCGCGCAGGTGCGATAGGCATCGCACCGAGCACGACGGCGCAGCTCGCTTCGCTCGCGCTTGACCAGAGGGCGGCTCTGCCGCCCGACCCGCCGACGTGCGGAGCGAGGAGGCGTAGCGACGCGCCCGCAGGGCGCTTGGAGCGGTCTGCGAGTGCAGGCCGAGCGGAGGAGTGGTATCACCACTCCGAGCACGGCGGCGCACGCCGGAGGCGTGCTGCGCGCAGGCCGCGCGAGCGGCCGGAGCATCGACATCGGACGTGCCTGGGTGCGACAGCCATCGCACCTGGTCCGGCAAGCGCACGCCGGAGGCGTGCTGCGCGCAGGCCGCGTGAGCGGCCGGAGCATCGACATCGGACGTGAGCTGTGCGATAGCCATCGCACACGCTCACGTCACACGAAAGCGTCGGCGAGGATCGCGAGGATCCCACCGAAGGCCACCTGCCAGCACAGTGGCCGGAGCCAGGGCACGGCGCTCGCGTAGGCGGGGACGTACAGGACTCGCGCCGCGACGAAGGTCCAGGCGCCGACGAGCGCGAGGCTCGACGAGGAGTCGGCGACGACGACGCAGAGGACGGCGGCCACGAACTGGGGCAGGATCTCCAGCAGGTTGCGGTGGGCGCGGACCAGACGCCCGGAGACGCCCTCCACCTCGAAGGTCTGGTCGCGTGGCCCCAGCACCCACTTCGGCCCGGCTTGCCGCAAGGTCACGACGCTGGCAAGACCCACCTGGACTCCCGCCAGGAGCACGGCGGCCGCGAGCGGTGCGGCGAGGCTGCTCAAGGGTGGTCCTCCGCGGGGCCTTCTTCGGGCTGCACCTGCTGCCGCAGAGCGGCGTAGTCGACGAAGTCCACCTGACGGGTGATGAGGCCGTCCTGAAACCGGAGCCAGGTGGCGAAGGGAACGTCGAACTCTCGGCCGAGAGCCTCCCCTCGGAGGCGACCGCGCACCGCGATGCGGTCGTGATGCGGGCCCGCTCCCATGAGCTGCTCCTCGATCTGGAAGTGCACGGCCTGGTAGCTCGCGAGCGACTGCTGGTAGAGCTCTTCGAGCGCCGCGCGCGACCGGATGGACGTATTGACGGTGACGTCTTCGAGCACCATCTCCTGGTGGTAGTAGGCGATGTGGCTGCCGTCGAACCGGTTGTACGCCTCGAAGAAGGCGGCGACGCGCTCTTCGATCGTGGCGTGGGTGTCCTGTGCCCCTGAAGGCGCCGTGACGAGCGCGCCGAGAGCCGAGAAGAGGAGCGCCGCGAGATGCCACCTGCGCACGGCCGCCGCGGGAGACCTTCCCTGGCGTCGGATGGAACGGCTCGGCTCTGAGTTGCTCGTCGTCTGCGACATGATGTGCTCCTCGCGTGGTACAGAGTGAACGTCTACTCATTATAATGAACGATCATTCATTTTAATGCCGAAGCTGTCCCCAGAGCAGATCGAGGTCCGTCGCCTCGAGATCCTGCGTGCCACTCTCCGCTGTTTCGCGCGCCGGGGTTTCGACGCCACCACGCTTCAGGACATCGCGCGCGAGGCTGGTGTCGCGGTCGGCACCTTTTATCTCTACTTTCGCGACAAGAGCGCGGCTCTCGAGGCGTTGGCGCGGACCAACGAAGAGCGCACACGGGAGCTCTTCGAGGAGATCGAGGCGTCCGCCGAGGCTCCGACGGCGCGCTTCCAGCGGCTGTTCGAGCTCTCGTTCGACGCCGTGTCGACCCCCGAGGGTGAGGAGAGCCTGCGCTTCGAGCTGCAGCTCTGGGCCAAGGCGCTCACCGAGCCGGAACTCGAGCCTCTGCGACGAGGGATTCCTACCCTGTGGGTCGAGCGACTCAGCAGGTGGCTCCGGGAGCTTCCCAGGTCCGGAGAGTGCTCCGCCCAGGCCCAGCCGGCCGAGCTGGCGCGCGTGCTTTTCGCCCTGCTGAACGGATTCCTCCTGCTCGAGGCGCTCGAGGGGCGGAGCCCCGCAGCTCGAGCCCGTAGCCGCCGGTTCCTTCTCGAAGAAGCGGGGCGGCTACTGCACTCCGCCCGAGAGGGCTGAGCACGTTCTTCCGCGCGGCGCACGCGCCGGACGTGTCGCGCCCCGCAGTAGGATCGTGAGGTGAGCAGGTGTGCCACTTGGCACGCCGAGAACGCCAGCCATCAGGTGAGCCATGTCTGACGAGACCGTCGTGCCCGACAGCGCCAAGGGACGCTCCCGCATGCCGACCGGAAGCGTCGCGGTGCTCGACTACGACGCCCTGTTCCGGAAGGTCGAGCAGGTGCTCGAGAAGGTCGAGTCGGCGGACCCCGAGGTGCCGATCGTGCAGAAGCTGGTCGAGGGTTTGACCGTCTCCCTCGGCGACGAGCTCGGCATTCTCGGGGGCCGCCTGTACGCGCGCACGGACGACGGCACCGGCTACATCATCTGGAGCAGCTTCGGCCGCGCGCAGCCCGTCGAGCGTGGCCACTCCGTACCCGCCACGTACCCGCCCATCGTGTCGTGCCTCGAGCAGGGGGTGCTCTACAGCCGGAGCGACAACCCGGAGCTCGACCGGAGCTTCGAGGACTCGATCGGGGCCGAGTACTTCGCCGCGGCCGAGGTCGGCAACGGAGACTTCATCATCGCGGTCGACCTTCCGCAGGACCACCGGCGCGACGACATCCTCTTCACGCTCGGTCTGCTCCGCAACGGCATCAACGACCGGATTCGCATCGAGCGGATGGAAGGTGTGCTGCACCAGGCGCGCCAGATCCAGGCCTCGATCCTGCCGCTGCAGGCGCCCGACTTCCCGCCGTTCGACATCTATGGGCGCAACGAGATGCTGGAGTCGGTGGGCGGCGACTTCTACGACTGCATTCCGCTCACGAAGAAGATCCTCGGCGTGGCGATCGCGGACGTCGCCGGGCACGGTCTCCCTGCGGCGCTCCAGGTACGCGACATCCACATGGGGCTGCGCATGGGCACCGCGGCCGATTTCAAGATCGTGCGGACCGTCGAGCGCCTCAACCAGATCATCCACCAGAGCCGGCTCACGAGCCGCTTCGTCTCCATGTTCTACGGCGAGCTCGAGACGGACGGCACGCTGATCTACGTGAATGCCGGGCACCACCCGCCGCTGTTCGTGAAGAGGAGCGGCGAGGTGCGCTACCTCACGGAGGGTGGCTCCATCCTCGGGCCGATCCCCGATGCACAGTACAACCGCGGCTACCTGACCATGGAGCCCGGAGACATCGTCGTGGCTTTCACCGACGGTCTGCTCGAGTGGGCCAGAGGCACGGGGGACGACCGCGAGGAGTTCGGCAACGAGCGCATGGAGCGCGTGATCGTCGAGAACCGCCACCGCGCCGCGCACGAAATCGGCCATGCGATCTTCGAAGCGGCCGAAGCCTTCGCCGAAGGCACACCCCCCACCGACGACCGCACCGTCGCGGTGATTTCCCGGCGTGCTCAGCGTGCTGAGTAGCACGCTTGCGCTCGCCTCTGCAATCGCGGACCGCTCCAAGCGCAGCTCATGCTCGACGTGGTGTTACCACGTCTGCGCGTGAGCGTGTCGATGCTCCAGCCGCTGGCGCGGCTTCCGCGCAACGGCCTCCGGCCGTGCTTGGCAATCGCCGCGCGGCTTCGGCTCCTCGCTTCAGTCGTTGCCGGTCGGGCGCCTGGGCGCCTCTCGAATGCCGATCTCGTTGGCGAGCACGGCCAAGGCGCGAGCGCAGCGAGCTGCCGCGGAAGCCGCGTCAGCGGCTGGAGCATCAAGCAAGACGGTTGGGGCGTGCTAGCCAGCACGCCGAGCACCCTGGCATGCGCACGCCGGAGGCGTGCTGCGCGCAACTCTCGTGCAGACAGCGGAGCTGGATGCGTGAGTGACCGTCGGGAGCGGGGAGCGAAGCGACCCGGTCGCCAGAAGCCGCGAAAGCGGCTGGAGAGTCGAACAGGATGCGCGCAGGCGTGCTAGCAGCACGCCGAGCACATCACACGGGAGCCTGCAGCCGGATGTGGCCTTCTTTGAGGAGCTTGTAGAAGACCAGCTGCGCGTCGAGCGGATCGAGCGGTGAGATCTTGAGCAGCTGCTGGATCGAGTTGCTGCCGTCGATGCGGGTCAGCAGGAATCCCTCCTCGGGGGAGAGGTTGAGTGAGGTCAGCTCCTCCACGTTCCTCTCGAGCGTGGGCACCGAGCCGATGTCGAGTCCGTTGTTCTGCAGCTCGGCCTCGATCTGGGTCTCCAGCTCCTTGATCCGTTTGAGGACGGTCCGGTTGTCGGGCTCGAGGCTCCGTGCGGCGCGCACGTGGCGGAGCCCCTGGTTGTAGGAGCCGTCGGCGATGTGGGCCTCGCCGGTCTGGAGCAGGGCATTCGCGTTGACGACCGGCATGGAGCCGCTCGACATCCCGAGGCTGGCCGGAGCCGTCACCGTGGAGTGGTTGGTGCGGGGTACGACGATCTTCACGTTGCCGCTCTCGTACTGACGGTGGAGCACGCGGGAGACGTGGAACTCACTCGAGTGCGTCTGGAGGCAGATCTCCTGGATCGTGCGATCGTCGTTGATCAGTTCCATGATGCGCTGGTCGCCGGGGCTCAGCGCGCTGGCGTCGATCTTTCCGAAGATCACCGGCACGGCCTGGCTCGTTGGAATGACCTTGCGGATGCGGTTCCACTCGTCGACCCGGTTCATGCCCTGGAGCGTGATCCCCGTCACGTCGAGGGCCATCGGAATCATGCCGCGACTCAGGCGGTCGCCATCGACGAAGCGGAACTCGGCCTCACCCCACGAGAACATCTCGTAGATGCTCTCCTCGGTCTTCAGCATGAGGAGGTTGCGCAGCTCCTCCTCCGAGATGCCGCCGATCGTGACCAGGATCTTGCCGAGCAGCATGCCCGTCTCTTCCTGCATCTCGATCGCCTTCGTGAGCTCGAGCTCCGTGATGTAGCCGTGGCTCACGAGGAAGTGGCCGAGCTGCTCGGAGGGGTCCGTCGACCCGGAGGCGACGATCGAGCCCTCTTCGAAGAAGACCTTCTTGTTGACCGTGCCACTGTCGATGATGAGCGTTCCGGTCTTCTGCCCCTGAGCGACCCATTGCAGGAGCTCGGCGAGCTCCATGGTCTTCAGGTTGCCGGAGATACTCATCGCACGTGGAGTATACGGGCCTTGCGTGCCGGGTAGCACGCGCCCGTATGCGCCTCGACTCTTCGGTCGCCGGAGGCGACCTGCGCGCTCCAAGCGCCCTTCGGGCGCGTCGCTTGCCGGGCCTTGCGTGCTGGGTAGCACGCGCCCGCATCGCCTCGACTCTTCGGTCGCCGGAGGCGACCTGCGCGCTCCAAGCGCCCTTCGGGCGCGTCGCTTGCCGGGCCTTGCGTGCTGGGTAGCACGCGCCCATCGCCTCGACTCTTCGGTCGCCGGAGGCGACCTGCGCGCTCCAAGCGCCCTTCGGGCGCGTCGCGCCGGTGCTCGGCTGGTGCGTACCAGCCTGCGCTCGGCTCGGTCTCTTCGCGGATCGCTCCAAGCGCCCTTCGGGCGCGTCGCTTCGGCTCCTCCCTGCGGTCGTCGCCGGTCGGGCGCCTTCGTGTCCTCCGCTACCGGTCTCACCCGCTCAGATGCCAGGCGTCAGCGGCTGGAGAATCGACATCAGCGCGCCGCCCGACCGCTGACGAGCGGAGCGAGAAAGCGCAGCGACGCGGCCGAAGGCCGCTTGGAGCGCTCGGCGATTGCAGAGGCGGGCGCAGGTGTGAGATCCCTCACACCGAGCACGCCCGGCGTGCTATTCAGCACGCCGAGCACGCGTGACGCCGGTCTGGCCCTGGTAGTGGCTCGAGGAGCCGGGCTCGCCGTACGCCGTTTCGGGCTCCGACTCCATGGCGATGAAGATCAGCTGCGCGATGCGACGCCCGGCTTCGAGCTCGAAGGGAATCGGGCCCAGGTTCTGCAGCTCGAGCGTGATCTGGCCACAGAAGCCCGGGTCGCACCAGCCGGCGAGGGAGTGGTTGATCCACAGCCGCCCGAGGGTCGACTTGAGCTTGAGGTCGCACGCGACCGCGCGCGGGATCTTGACGTACTCGAGCGTGCAGGCGAGCACGACCTCACCCGGAAACAGCTTCACCACGGGCGACTTGAAGCTCTCCGGGTCGCGGGTGGGGCAGATCCACTCGTCGCTCACGCGCACGTCGTAGCTGGCGGAGTTCACCTGCGCAGGATCGAACGGCTCGGCGCCGCCGTTCTCACCCCAGGCGCGGATCCAGTGGTCGGGCTTGATCATCAGAGCAGGACGGCCGAGCTGTTGTCGCCGCGCCGGATCGTGTCCACGAAACGGATCATGCCGCGCGAAAGCGACATGAACAGGGTGTGTGTGCGCGTGCCGCCGCCGAAGAAGCGCACCCCCTGGAGGAGCTCGCCGTCGGTGACGCCCGAGCAGCTGAAGAGGATCTGCTCGCCCGGGGCGAGGTCTTCGGTCTCGTACACCTTGTCGGTGTTGTCGTAGCCGAGCTTGGCCAGGCGCTCCACCTGGTCGTCGCCGATGGCGACGAGGCGGCCCTGGATGCGCCCGCCGAGACAGCGCATGGCGGCCGCTGCGAGGACACCCTCCGGCGCGCCGCCTGTGCCCATCACCGCGTGCACGCCGGTGCCGCGGACCGCTGCGGCGATGCCGGCCGACAGGTCGCCGTCGCCAATGAGGCGGATCCGGGCTCCGGCCGTGCGGATGTCGTCGACCAGCTGGGCGTGGCGCTCACGGTCGAGGACGACAACCGTGAGCTCGCCCACTTCGCGGCCGAAGGCCGTCGCGATGTTGCGCAGGTTCTCGGAGACCGGGGCGTCGATGTGTACGTGCTCGGCGGCAGTCGGCCCGACCACGATCTTCTCCATGTACACGTCCGGGGCGTGCAGGAGGCCGCCGCGCTCGGCCGCCGCCAGCACCGCGGTGGCGTCGGGTGCGCCCGTGGCGCAGAGGTTGGTGCCCTCGAGCGGGTCGACGGCGATGTCGACCTGGTGCGCCTCGGGGTTGCCAATGCATGCGCCGAGCTGCTCTCCGATGTAGAGCATCGGCGCGTCGTCGCGCTCTCCTTCGCCGATGACGATGCGCCCGCACATGTCGAGCTTGCCGAGCTCCTCGCGCATCGACTCGGTCGCCACCTGGTCGGAGCGATGGCGGTCACCCAGACCCATGGTCTTCGCCGCCTCGATGGCGGCGTACTCGGTGACCCGGACGAAGTCCTGCTCGAGGGCCAGATCGAGGGACATCTAGCTGGCCGCCTCGACGGCTGCTCTGCGCGCAGCCTCCTTGGGCATCGACGGGTTGAAGGCCGGAATCCCGGTGATCTCGGCGCCGATGACCAGGGCGTGGATGTCGTGCGTACCCTCGTAGGTGTACACCGATTCGATGTTCATCATGTGGCGCATGATCGGGTAGTCGTCGACGATGCCCGCGGCGCCGAGGATCTCGCGCGCGAGCTTCGCGCACTCCCGCGCCACCCAGATGTTGTTGCGCTTGCACATGGAGACGTGGTGGCCCTGCATCTTGCCGGCCTCCTTGAGCTTCGCCATCTGGTAGTTGAGGAACTGCCCCTTGGTGATCTCGGTGATCATCCACACCAGCTTCTCCTGCACCAGCTGATGCGAAGCGATGGGCGCGCCGGCGAACTGGATGCGCTGCTTCGCGTACTCGAGCGCCGTGTGGTAGCTCTCCATCGCGGAGCCGATGCCACCCCAGCAGATGCCGAAGCGGGCCTGCGTGAGCGTGTCGAGCGCGCACTTGAGACCGTTGGTGCCCGGCAGCATGTTCTCGGCCGGAATGCGGCAGTCGTTGAACATGAGCTCGCCGGTGAACGAGGTGCGCAGCGAGAACTTGCCCTGGATCTCGGCGGACGTGAAGCCCGGAGTGCCGCGCTCCACGAGGAAGCCGCGGATGCCCTCGTCGGTGCGGGCCCAGACCACCGCGACGTCGGCGATGTTGCCGTTGGTGATCCACATCTTGCCGCCGTTGAGCACCCAGTGATCGCCGTCCCGCTTGGCGGTGGTGCGCATGGCGCCTGGGTTCGAGCCGAAGTCGGACTCGGTCAGCCCGAAGCAGCCGATGGTGCGGCCGGAGCCGAGGGCCGGGATCCACTTGTCTTTCTGTTCCTGCGACCCGTAGGTGTAGATCGGATACATCACCAGCGAGCTCTGCACGGAGACCATGCTGCGCAGACCGGAGTCGCCGCGCTCGAGCTCCTGCATGATGAGGCCGTAGCTGACCGGGCCGACCCCGGGCAGGTCGTACTCGTCGATGGTCGCTCCGAAGAGGTTGAGATCGCCGATCTCGGGGGCGAGCTCCATGGGCGCCCGGCCTTCGCGGTGGCACTCCTCGATGATCGGCTTCACCTTCTCGTCGACGAACCGCCGAACGGTGTCTCGGATGAGCCTCTCCTCGCCGGTGAGAAGGCTCTCGATATCCATGAAATCCACGCCTGGGAAACGGTCCACGAAGTCTCCTTCCGAGCGGCGAAAGGGGCCGCCCAACAGCCCGTGAAGATACCACGGGGCCCTGGTTTTTCGGGGGAGCTCGAGGCGTCGAATCCGCGCCCAACCGCTATGATCTGCCGCCGATGAATCCGGGCTCCGCTGCGGCCGACGCCGCCTCCCTCTCGCAGATGCTGCGCGCCGCCGTGCCGCTCGTGCTGGCCATGGCCACGACCCTCTGGGTGGCCCGTCAGAGCACGCGCCGAGGCCTCGACCCACCAGGCTTCGGAGACCCGATCAGGCGCGGCCCGGGGCAGTTTGGGGCCGGCCTTCGGCGCGGCCTGGGGTGGAGTCTCGTCGCGGTGGGCCTCTACGTGGGCGTGTTCGGCAGCCTGGCCACCCTCGGCCTCGAGCTCGAGTGGCAGGAGCCTTCGAGTGCCGCCACCCTGTTCCTTCTGCACGCCGTGTTCGTCGCCGCACTTTCGGGCTTCGCCCTCGCCGGCTACCTCACCCTGCGTCGGCCCCCGCACATCGCGGCCGGCGCCGCCGTGGAAGACACCCCCTCACGTGGTCGCTCGACGCTGCTGCTGCGCCATCTGCGGCTCGCGGAGGCGCACGTGGGGCGGGAGCTCGTGCTCGGCATGGGCGTCGGCGTCGGCATCTGGGCCGTGGTGCTCGGTCTCGTGATGGTCTTTGCGCTCGTGCTCTCGGGTCTGCAGATGGAATCGGCCCTGCCGTCGGGCATCTCGCCCATGGTCGTGTGGATCGTTGCCCAGCCGATCGGCATCCGGCTGCTCGTGAGCGCTTCCGCGGGCGTAGTGGAGGAGATCTTCTTCCGCGGGTTCCTTCAGCCCCGGATCGGGATCCCGCTCTCGACCGCTCTTTTTGCTTTCGCTCACATCGGCTACGGAGAGCCCTTCATGTTGTTCGGCGTGACGCTCCTGTCCCTCGCCTATGCGCTCCTGGCGCGGTGGCGACGCTCGATCTGGGCCGCCGTCGGCGCACACTTCGTCTTCGACGCGGTCCAGCTGCTCGTGCTCATTCCCGTCGCTGCCGCAGCGGCCGAAAGTGGCGTCACGGGGGCTCTGTTTTCCGCAGTTTCCGTTTTCTCACACGCGGGAAGTCCCCTGCTAGACTGCGCGGCATTGTCATGAGCCATGAGGAGAACTTGGTCTTGCTGTCGATCGGCAGCAAGTTCGAGAACATCGAGCTCGTCCAAGTCGTTCTCGACGACACCCTGTCGAAGACGCCCATGGACGACGACAGCAGATACTGGGTCGGAATCGCCCTGCGGGAGGCCCTCGCGAATGCCATCAAACATGGCAACCAAGAGGACGCCGACAAGCAGGTCGAGGTGGAGATGCGTCTGGACGCCGAGCAGATCATCATCCTGATCCAGGACCAGGGCGAGGGGTTCGACCCGGGCGGCGTCGACGACCCTCTGGAGCCCGACAACCTGCTCAAGCCCGATGGCCGCGGCATCTTCTACATGAATCGGTTCATGGATGAGATCAACTATGAATTTGGCCCCGAAGGTGGGACGTTGGTGACGTTGCGCAAGCGCTTCGATTCGCCGCCTCCCGAACAGGCGGGCGAATAGGAGAAGAAGGATGAAGATTTCGACACGCGAGAGAGATGGGGTCACCATCCTCGACCTCAAGGGCAAGATCACGATTGGTGTCGGCGACATTGCGCTGCGCGACGCCATTCACGCGGCCGTCGACGGCGGGGCGAAGCAGATTCTCCTCAACGCGGCCGGCGTGAAGACGATCGATTCGTCGGGTATCGGCGAGCTCGTGGCGGCGTTCACCACGGTCACCAAGGCCGGCGGTGCGCTCAAGCTCTACGGCATTCCGCCCAAGGTCGGTGACATCCTTCAGATCACGCAGCTGGTGACCGTGCTCGACATCATGGACACCGAAGACGAGGCCGTCGCCTCCTTCTGAGCCGGAGGCAGTGAAGTGGCCCACGCGCAGGAGACGTCCCGGCGCGGGGGCCACGTACACCCACGGGGCCGTGTCGGGCTCCGGCGACGCCTGCGCCGGACCCTGCATGGGCTCCTCCTGGTTGCCCTCACGACCGCCTTCGCGGCGGGGCAGCGGGGCGAAGACCCGCAAAGTGCCGAACGCGCGGCGCGCCTCGAGCAGCTCCGGGGGGAGATTCGCGAGGCGGAGCAGCGCCTGGAGCGCGCGCGCGCCGCGGTCTCGACCCTGACCGAGCGCCTCCGCCAGACGCGCCTGGAGATGGAGCTGCAGCGCGCTCTCGTGGCCGAGGCCGATCTCGAGCTGCAGGGGGCGCAGATCTCGCTCACTGCGTCGGAAGAGCGCACCTCCCGGCTCGAGAACGAGGCCGCCGCGCTGCGCGAGCAGGCGGGAGACCGCATCGCCACCCTCGCCCGCTATGGTCGCGGTGGCTACCTGCGGCTCCTCATGTCGATCGAGTCCGATCCGGGAGGCGACCCGCGCCCGGCAGCGAGGACCCTCCGGTACCTGGTGCGCCGCGACGGCGTCACGCTGGAGCGCCTGCGACAGGCTCTGGCGGCACTTGCGGCCGAGAGGAGCCTTTTGGTCGAGCGGCGCAGCGCCGCCGCCGCTTGGTTCGCGACACAGAGCGAGCGTGAGGCATCCCTGGATGCCCTGCGCGACCGGCAGGCGCAGCTGCTTGCGCGCGCGCGGCGCGAGGCCGACCGCATCGCCGACCGGAGCCAGCGCCTGGAGCTACGACGCGAGCGCCTCGAGGGGCTGGTCGCGCTGCTCGCGTCCGAGCGGTCCCCCGACCTCGGTGGTGAGCCGATCCAGTCGTTCCGCGGCGCCCTCGACTGGCCGCTGGAGGGTCGTGTCGCCATTCCCTTCGGACCTCGCAGGGATCCACGCTACGGCACGGAGGTGCCGCACGACGGGGTGGCGATCGCTTGCGAGAGCGGCGCGCGCGTCGGCGTGGTGTACCCCGGGCGGGTCCGCTATGCCGACGACTTCAAGGGGCTCGGGAGCACGGTCATCGTGCAGCACGAAGAGCGTGTTTTCAGCCTCTACGCAGGGCTCGGGAGCGTCCGGGTCGAGCCCGGTGATGTGCTATCTTTGGGCGCACTTCTGGGAACGTGCGAGGCCAGGTTGTACTTGGAATTCCGCGCTCCCACCAAGGCGGAAGACCCTCGAGAATGGCTTCGCTGAGCGCACTCGCCGACGGCGGTGACGGTGCGCCCCGGGAACGCTGGCTCAGGTGCCTCCCCAGACCGAGAGCCCGATCGTGAACAAGAGCCGTCTCGTCTTCTTCATCGTCTCCATCTGCATCGTGGTCCCGCTGTTGGGCTCCGGCCTGGTCTTCGGAGCCGCCGCAGACGACGCCGAGGGCGACTCGATCTACAAGTACCTCTCGATCTTCCGCGAGGTGCTCAAGCTCGTGCGTGAGGCCTACGTCGAGCAGCCGGACATCCGCACCCTCTGGTCGGGTGCTCTCGACGGCGCCTCCGACGCGCTCGATCCGCTGTCGGTGTACGTGCCTGCCGGGCAGGTGGCCGAGTACGACGTGGCGCGCCGCGTGGGAAGGAGCCGCAGCGGTCTCATGCTGCTCAAGGACCGTGGCGTCGCCTACGTGGTGACGGTCGACGACGGCAGCCCGGCCGAGACGGCAGGTGTTCGCCCCGGCGACATCGTGTCGGAGCTCGACGGCGTGTCGAGCCGCTCGATGCCCCTGTGGCAGATCCGCCAGACGCTCGCGGGTGAGGCCGGCACGGAGGTGCTCCTCGAGCTGGTCCGGGGCGGCGACGCCGAAGAGCTCACCCTGACGTTGGCCGACTTCGAGCCGCCGAAGCCTTCGCTGACCGAGGTCCAGGGTGTGTCGGTGCTGCGGCTCTCCGCCATCGACTCCGGTACCACCGCCGCTGTGAAGGAGCTCCTGCCCAGGACGGGCGCGCTCCTGCTCGACCTGCGCGGCGTCGCGGGGGAGAACGGAGAGGCCGCGTTCGACGTGGCCGAGCTGTTCACCCAGGGGGAGCTCGGCTCACTCAAGGCGCGGTCCAAGACGCTCGAGACGTACGCCAGCAAACAGGCACCGCTGTGGTCCGGCTCTCTCGGCGTGATCATGGATCACGGCACGCAGGGTGCGAGTGAGGTGCTCGCCGCCGTGCTGAAGCAGCGGGCCGACGCATCCCTGGTCGGCGACCGGTCTTTCGGGCACGCCGGGCAGAGTGAGCGGGTCCGTCTCTCGGACGGAGTGCTCGAGCTGACGTCGTCGTTCTACGCCGGACCCGACGGTGAGATCCTCAACGAGAGTCTCGTTCCGGACATCCGCGTCGACCGGCCGCGGCGCGGAGGCGACGACGAAGAGGGTGATGCGTACCTCGAGCGTGCGGTCGAGCTTTTCCTCCAGGGCGAGAGCGACACCGAGGACCGCAAGGCGGCCTGAGTGCCCGGCTGCACCGGCAGCCTCTCCCACGACCGTTTGAGATCCCGACGTGGCCGGACAGCCCCCTCGTGTGTCCCCGGCTGCGTGGGGTGTGGGTCTGTGCGTCGGCGCAGTGATCTTCGTTCTGGCGCTCACGCTGCGCGATCGCGAGCCTCCCGTGCCCTCCGGGTCGACGTCCGACGGCGGGAGCGAGGCTTCGGAGCCGCCGGAGTCTTCGCCGACGCCGTACGGAGGTCCGGACGCGGCCGAGCCGGCGGGCGCTGCAGCCGCGGCCGATGCCACGCCGGCGCCGTCCGACCCGCTCCGGCTGGAGGGACGCGGCGGTCTGATCGGCCTGATCGTGGACGACGTGGGTCGGCGCGTCTCGACGATCGACCGGTTCGAGGCCCTGGGCGTGGACGTCACCTATGCCGCGCTGCCCTTCGAGGTGCGAACGAGCGAGGTCGTTCAACGCATCCGTCAGGAGGGCGCCGAGCTGCTGGTGCATCTGCCGATGGAGGGGGGCGCGCAGGCGAACCCCGGCCCGGGGGCACTCATGGCCTCGATGACGCTCGACGAGATCCGCGCCCGCACGGCGCGCGCGCTCGATGCCGTGCCGGAAGCCAGCGGTGTGAACAACCACATGGGGTCGGTCTTCTCGTCGCGCGAGCCGCTCATGCGAGCGGTGCTCGAAGTGGTGGGTGAGCGAGACCTCTTCTTCGTCGATTCGAGAACTTCGGCAGGCTCCGTGGGCTTTCAGGTCGCGCGGGAGCTCGAGATCGCGACGGCGGCCCGCGACGTCTTCCTCGACAGCAACCGCACCGAGGAGGCGATCGACCGGCAGTTCGACGAGCTGCTCCGCCGCGCCGAAGCCCAGGGGTCGGCGATTGCGATCGGGCACCCCTACGACGAGACGCTGGCCGTGCTCGAGCGCCGCGTTCCGCAGGCTCTCGAGCTCGGCTTTCGCTTCGTGCCGGTGAGCTACCTGCTCGAGCGCACGGCGCCCTGAGCCTTCGCGGCGTTCCACAGCTCGTCGAGCCGTTCCGCCGAGGTCTCCTGCCAGCGCCCGGCGACCCCGGCTTCGACGTGTGCGAACCGGGTGCGGAACTTGGCGTTGGCCTGCGCGAGGGCGCGCTCCGGGTCCACCCCCTGGTGGCGCGCGAGGCTGGTCAGCACGAACAGCAGGTCGCCGAGCTCCTCTTCGACGGCTGGGTCCGGTGTGCCCTCCGCGCCTCTCTCGGCGGCGTCGGCCTGCGCCTGTCGGAGCTCGCGGAGCTCCTCCTCGACCTTGGCCCAGACGCCGTCCAGATCGGCCCAGTCGAAGCCGAGCGCTGCCGCCTTCTGGCCGAGCCGGTACGCGCCGAGTAGGGCGGGGAGCGAGGTGGGAACCCCGGCGAGCGCCGCCCCCGGGGTGGTGCGCTGCGTCTCCTTGCGGCGCTCCCATGCGCGCGCCACGTCTTCGGCTGTTTCGTGCTGCTCTTCGCCGAACACGTGAGGGTGGCGCTCGACCATCTTGTGGTGGTTCTCGTCGATCACCTGGCCGAGGTCGAAGAGGCCCTCCTCCTCGGCGAGCTGGGCCACGAAGACGACCTGGAAGAGGAGATCGCCGAGCTCGTTGCTCAGGTCGCTGCGATCGGGCGTGTCGAGCGCGGCCGCAGTCTCGTGCGCCTCCTCGAGCAGGTAGGCCCGCACGCTGTCGAGCGTCTGCTCGCGGTCCCAGGGGCAGCCGTCGGGTCCACGAAGCGTCCGAATCAGGGTGCGGAGCGTCTCGATGTCGGCAGGACGGGCGGGCATGTGAGAGTTCCGTGCGTCGGGCGTTTCGAGTGCGGCAGGTTTGCTAGGATCCGGGGCCTGTCGGGCGGCCTGATGCGCCCTCTCCGGGGAAGTAGAAGACGATGGAAGATCCTGAAATCAAGGTAACAGATCGCCGGATGTTCACCGAGACCGGTGAGCTGCGCGAGGGTGTGGATCTGGGAGACTCCGAACCGTCGTCGGCAGCCCCGGAGGCGCCGTCGAGCCCGGAGCCCGAACCTCCGCCCGCGGCCCCGGAGCCCGCGGCGGCCGCACCGGAGCCAGCCTCCGAAACGCCGCCACCCAGGGCACCCGAGGTCGACATGGGTCCTTCGGCCCTGCCGCAGGCCCAGTTCCTCGATCTGGTCGCGGTCCTCGCCGAGCCCATCGCGCTTTTCCTCGGAGACGCAGCTCTCCCCGACGGGCAGAGCGCCGAAGACCTGGACCGCGCGCGGATGTACATCGACCTTCTGGGCGTCCTGCAGGAGAGGACCGACGGAAACCTCAGCGCCGAAGAGCACGCGATTCTCGATGATCTGGTGTACCGCTTGCGTCTTCGCTATGTCGAGAAGAAGGGGTAGCGGCCGGCGCTTCACGCGGAGCGCGCGGAGTCCCTTGCGCAGACGAACGACGGTCTCGCTCGCGGCGTGGCTGTGTGCCTTGCTGGTGGGTGCGCCGCTCGTGGCGCAGAGCGGTGCGGAAGAGCCGGAGGAGCCCACTCTCCAGCTCTCGGACCCGGTGCTGCGGCTCCTCTCGCAGCTCCAGGACGAGTGGCTCGTCTGGAACTCGGCGTTCCTACAGGGTGACCGCGACACGGCCTCGGGAGCCGTGGACAACATGCTCGCGACGGCGGGTCAGCTGGGTTTCTCCCGCATCGCCGATCTGCAGCACGGCATGGTGCTGAGCGCCGTGGAGGCGGCGCGGGAGGGGAGCTTCGAGAAGGCGGAGTGGGCCTTGCAGATGGCCGAGCGCCTCGACGCCGATCGCCCCGAGACTGCCTTCGCCCGGGCGCGCGTCGCCTGGCTCGACGGCAACCGCGGAGGCGCCGTCGCGGCGCACCTCAGCGGTTTCTGGAAGACGTTCGCCGACCCGAGGTTGCGCCGTGTCCTGGTGTTCAACACGCAGATCTGGGTGCTCGTGAGCCTCATGCTCACGGCAGCAGGCTTCGTGGCGCTGCAGATGGCGAGCAAGGGGCCACATCTGTATCGCGAGGTGGTGAACTGGCTGGGGCGGCTCATGCCCCGGGCCCTGGCGCTCGTCATCGCCGGGGCGTTCCTGCTGTGGCCGTTTCTCGTGCCGCGCGGCTGGATCTGGGTGGCGCTCTTCTGGGCGGCCCTCTTGTGGGGCTACGGCTCGTCGAGCGAGCGGTGGGCGATGGCCTTTGCGCTGCTGGTTCTCGGCTGCGCTCCCATTCTGATCCGCGTGCAGCAGCCGAGCTTGCAGATGGCGTTGGCGCCGGAGCAGAAGGCGATCGACGGGCTCTCGGCGGGGCGCCTCTACGGCACGATCTTCGAGGATCTGGGGCGACTCCGAGATCGTCTTCCGGGCAACGTGCCCGCCGCCCACCTGCTGGGCGACGTGCACGTGATGCTCGGCCAGCGGGACCTGGCCCGCCCGCGTTACTCGGAGGTGACCGACGCCGAGCCCGACAACGGCGACGCGCTGAACAACCTGGGCATCTTCCACATGCTGCGCGACGAGTACGCCCGGGCGATCCCGTTCTTCGAGCAGGCCGCAGAGCTGCCGTCGTCTCAGCTCGCCGCCTCGTACAACCTCTCGCAGATCTACTCGGAAATGCTCGAGATCTCCAACAGCGAGCGTTTTCTGGCGCAGGCGCGCGGCGTGGATGCGGAGCGCGTCAGCACCTGGATCGCAGAGCAGCAGCAGTTCGTGTCGCTCGACGGTGGCTTCGCACGCCTGAGCGAGATCCAGTCGGAGCTGCGTCGTCTGGTTGCGCCGCGCAGCTCCGACCTGCTGCGCCGCTGGCAGAGCTGGGGCCGATCGCTGTTGCTCGCCATTGCCGCCATGTTGATCGGTGTCCTGCTGCAGTTCTTCCGCTCCCGCTCCGGGACCTGGATGGGGCTGCAGGGGGAATCCGGCAGCTGGGTCGCGCGCTCGCTCCGGTGGCTCGTTCCGGGCTACATCTCTGCGGAGGCTGGCGACGGTGGTCGCTCGTTCGTGGCGCTGCTGATTCCCGTGTCGGCGCTTTTCCTGCCTTTTGCGGGGCTCCTGGGCTACCGCGTCCCGTGGACCTACGACCCTGGCCAGCAGCTGGCCTGGACCTTCGCCCTTCTCGGCCTGGGTCTTTTCTACGTCGCGCGGTTCGTCACACGCTGAGGGTTTTGTCGTGAGCTTGGAAGGATCGCTGGAGAACGCCGGAGTGGTCGATGCGCTGCGCGCGATCTCGGCGTTCGGGTATTCCGGCCTGCTCACTGCGCACGGAGTGCACGACCTCATCACCGTGACCTTCGAAGGTGGTGCGGCGACCGCCGCCGACGCAATGAACAACCCCATGGACGAGGCGCTGGGTGAGGTGCTTGCGCAGGAGGGGCTCCTGGCCCCGGCGGAGTTCCGCCCGGCACTCGACGCTTCGCGCGAGTCGGGCTCGCTCGTGAGCTCGGAGATCCTGGCGCGGGGGCTCGTGGAGCGGGCACCGCTGCTCAAGGCACTGCGGGCACAGACCTACCGGCAGCTGCTGGATGTGCTGCGCATGCGGGAAGGGCAGTACTCCTTCGCGCAGGACGTGGAGTCGCCCTCGGAGACGGGGGTCGAGCCGCTGAGCGTCGCGGAGATTCTGGTGCGCTCGGCCGACGATCTCGGCTTCGAGGGGCCGATGGTCGGTCAGCCACCCGAGATCGACAGCGTCATCGAGCCGACCGGGGCTACGCACCTGGAGGCCAAGGTGCTCGGTCGGGACGGGCGCCAGATCGTGCCCGGCGACGACGTGGTCTGGCTCACCGACGACGAATCGCGCCTGCTGGACGCACTCTCCGAGCCCAAGGCCGCGTCGCTGCTGCTGATGGAGCTCGACCTCGACCAGCATCGCATCCGCTATGGCCTGCACCATCTCATGCAGGCGGGCCTCCTGCGGGAGTCGAACCTCTCGGTCTCGAGCCCCCTGCACTCCGGCATGACCCCCAGCACGCCGCTCTTGCAGTCGGACATCGACAGCAAGCTCGTGGCGCAGATCCGAGAGCTCGACGGCGGGGAGGCCATCTCCTATGGTGAAGAGGCCGAAGAGCCGATCCGATTCGACGAGTCGATCCTCGAGGACCCGGAGAGCGCCGAGCCGGCTCCGTCGTCCGCGTTCGCCGACCTGACGCTCCCTCCCCTCGACGAGCCCGCGCCGGCGGCAGACTCCGACGAAGCGTTTGCGCCGTCCGTGACGGCGTCGCTGCCGGACGCGCCGCGGGTATCCCAGGCCGAGGTGGTCGACACCGTCGCGCTCTGGTTCGGCCGCGTGCTCGGGGTGGCGTTCGTCGCGCTCGTCCTGTCGCTCATGCTCACGGGGGCCGGGCGGAGCCGTCTGCTGTTTCCCTATTCTTGGGAGGCGGACGACCGACAGGTCCTCGAAGCGTCTCAGCTCGTCTCGGTGTACAACCGCATCGACGATGGGGTCCGCACGTACCACCTGTTGTACGGGATGTACCCCGAGGAGCTGCGGCTGCTCGTCGACCTCGAGCTCATGCAGTCGCGCGACCGCTTCGGCCCGGGTGGGCAGTACCTCTCCTTCGTCTCCGAGGGCACCGACTACGAGGTGCGGCCCGAGTCGGCGCGCGCCGAGGCCCAGGCCCAGGGTGCGGTCGACGGAGTGCGCCACGACTTTTTCCTGAACCCGCGCATGACCGAAGGCCGGGCGGGGTCGTCGCGCCGGCCCCTGTTCCTGATCGACTGAGTCGGGCGGGCGGCGACGGAGCGGAGGTGCGCACGGGCGCGCTGACTGCGGGGCTGCGCGCCGAAGTTCCCCCGCAGACGTGCCCGCGGGAATATATCTTAGTGCTTGATTGTCATATACTGTGTATCGAGTGACTTGACTAAGAGCGGCTTAGATCAGTAAACTCGACCCGATCATTCCGGGGCCACGGTCCCGTCCACCGACATCGGGCATCCAGGCACTCCGCCCTGCCTGGATGCGCCGCCGGATGTAAGGAGAACATCACATGAGCAAGATCATCGGGATCGATCTCGGGACCACGAACTCGGTCGTCGCCGTCATGGAAGGCAGCGACGCGACCGTCGTGCCCAATGCAGAGGGGAATCGGACGACACCTTCGATCGTCGCGTTCGCCAAGAACGGCGAGCGGCTCGTCGGTCAGGTGGCGAAGCGCCAAGCGGTCACGAACCCCGAGAACACCGTCTTTTCCATCAAGCGGTTCATGGGCCGTCGCTTCGGTGAGGTCGCAGACGAGCTGAAGATGGTTCCGTACAAGGTCAGCGCCTCGGGCGACGACGTCGTGATCCAGGCCGAAGGCAAGGACTTCACGCCGCAGGAGATCTCCGCGATGATCCTCCAGAAGCTCAAGCAGGCGGCGGAAGATCATCTGGGCACCACCGTCGACAAGGCGGTCATCACGGTGCCGGCCTACTTCAACGACGCGCAGCGCCAGGCCACGAAAGACGCCGGCAAGATCGCAGGGCTCGAGGTGGAGCGGCTCGTCAACGAGCCGACCGCGGCCGCCCTTGCGTACGGTCTCGACAAGGAGGGTGACCGCACCATCGCCGTGTACGACTTCGGTGGCGGTACCTTCGACATCTCGATCCTCGAGATCTCCGAGGGCGTCGTCGAGGTGAAGTCGACCAACGGCGACACGCAGCTCGGTGGCGACAACATCGATCAGCGCATCATCGAGTGGCTGCTCGACGAGTTCAAGAAGGAGCAGGGCATCGACCTCGGCCAGGATCCGATGGCGATGCAGCGCCTCAAGGAGGCTGCGGAGAAGGCCAAGATCGAGCTCTCCTCGGCCCAGGAGTCGGAGATCAACCTGCCCTTCGTCACGGCGGACGCCTCCGGGCCAAAGCACCTCAACCTCAGCCTGAGCCGCTCGAAGCTCGAGCAGCTCGTCGGCGACCTCATCCAGCGGTCCATGGCGCCCTGCAAGCAGGCGATCAAGGACGCAGGGATCGCGGCCAGCGACATCGACGAGGTCGTGCTGGTCGGTGGGCAGACGCGCATGCCGGCGATTCGTGCCGAGGTCGAGTCCTTCTTCGGCCGCGAGCCGCACAAGGGTGTCAACCCGGACGAGGTCGTCGCCATCGGCGCGGCCATCCAGGGTGGTGTCCTCGCCGGGGACGTCACCGACGTCCTCCTGCTCGACGTCACGCCGCTGTCGTTGGGCATCGAGACGCTCGGTGGGGTGTTCACCAAGCTGATCGATCGCAACACGACCATTCCGGCGAAGAAGAGCGAGACCTTCTCGACGGCCTCCGACAACCAGAGCTCCGTCGAGGTGCACGTGCTCCAGGGTGAGCGTGAGATGGCCGGCGACAACCGGACCCTCGGCAAGTTCAACCTGGTTGGGATTCCCGCTGCGCCGCGCGGTGTGCCGCAGATCGAGGTCACCTTCGACATCGACGCAAACGGCATCACGAACGTGTCGGCGAAGGACCTGGGCACCGGCAAGGAGCAGAAGATCACCATCAGCGGCTCGAGCGGCCTTTCGGACGACGAGATCGAGCGCATGGTGAAAGACGCCGAGGCCAACAGCGCCGAGGACAAGGAGCGCCGCGAGCAGATCGAGGTGCGCAACTCCCTCGACACGCTCGTCTACTCCACCGAGAAGAGCCTCGAGGAGAACGGCGACAAGCTGGGCGACGACGATCGCAAGGCGCTGGAAGAGGCGCTCGAGGAGGCGAAGAAGGCCCTCGAGGGTCAGGACACGGAGGCCATGAAGGCCGCAGCGGACAAGCTCACCCAGGCCTCCCACAAGATGGCCGAGGTGATGTACCAGCAGGCCGCGGCGGCGGGTGCCGGCGCCGCGCCGGGCGCCGACGCCCCGGAGGCGGAGACGAAGGCTGAGGACGATGGCGTGATCGACGCCGAGTACGTCGACGTCGAAGAGTCCTGAGTCCGAGACCACACCGGGTCGGGCCTCCGGGCCCGACCTGCTACGGTGAAGCTGCAGGGCCCCTGCCAGGGGGTCCTGCGGCCCGATCGCTGGAGACGTCATGCCGCGACGACGCAAACGCGACACGGTGATGATCAGCTACGTCGCCGAGCGCTACGACATTCACCCTCAGACGCTGCGCACGTACGAGCGCGAGGGCCTCCTCACGCCGATCCGGAGCGAAGGCAACACCCGGCTGTACGACGAGGCGACGCTGCGCCGGCTCGAGACGATCCTCACGCTCACCCGCGACATGGGGGTCAACCTGGCCGGGGTCGAAGTGATCCTGAACCTCCAGGATCAGCTGAACGTGCTGGAGACCGAGAAGTCCCAGCTGCTCCAGATCCTCGAGAAACGGGACCGCGACCGCCGCGCCGGAATCCGCCGCCGACACGCGCTCGTGAAGGTCGATCGGGGCCCGCTCATGAAGCTCGACGACTAGGGTCAGGCCCCTCCGGTGGCGTCAGGGCTGCTAGAGTCCGCGAATGTCCGACGCCTCCGAGAGCTGTCCGCGCTGCCGCGGACGCGGCTGGATCGTGGCTGCTGACGGCGGCGCCGGAGTGGCCCAGCGCTGCGACTGCTCCGCCGAGCGCATGAGCCGCGACCTGCTCGAGCGCGCGGGCATTCCGCGGCGCTATCGGCACTGCACGATCGAGGGGTTTCAGGTGTCGGCCGACACCGAGTCGGCACGGGAGCAGCTGCTGCAGGCGCGCACTCGCTGCCAGCGCTACGTGGAGACCTTCCTCCAGTCCGACGGGAGCTTCCGTGAGTCGGGACTCCTGCTGATCGGGCCTCCGGGAACGGGAAAGACGCATCTGGCGGTCGCCGTGCTCTCCGAGCTGATCGAGCAGTACAACGTGCGCGGCCGCTTCGTCGACTTCACGTCGCTGATCCACGAGATCCAGTCGACCTTCGGCGCCGACTCGGGAGTCTCCAAGGACGCGATTCTCGGGCCCATCCAGAACGCCGAGCTCCTGGTGCTGGACGAGCTCGGGGCGCAGAAGCCGTCGGCGTGGGTGCAGGACATCCTGTACCTCATCATGAACTCGCGTTACTCGAGCCGGCGGCCGACGCTGTTCACCACGAACTACCGCCTGTCGCAGGAGGGCGAGCGCTCTCTCGATCGCGGGGCCGACGCACCGTCCGCCGGTCTCCTGGAGCACCGGGTTCCGCCCATGTTGATCAGTCGCCTCTACGAGATGGCTGCCCCCGTTCATCTCGATCGCGCCGGAGACTATCGGCGCGATATTCGGATGCATCAGCACCGATCCTAGGCCCCTGCCATGATCGAGCCGCTGGACCGCGTCATCCCCCGCCCCCGGACCCCGCGACGCGTTCCCGTCGTTGCACTTTCCGCGACTCTCTGCGCCCTCCTCATTGGCGGCGCCTGCTCGGCGGTGCGCTCTCCCACGGAGCCGACGGTTGCGCCGGTGGTCGTCGAGACACGCGCCGTCGAGGCCCCGCTGCCGGCGCCCGAGGAGGCTGCAGCCGAGATCGCGCGGGAACCGTCATCCGGTCTCCCGGAGGTGCGCGAGGCCTTGGACCCGGTCGACGAGCCTGTGCCCGTTCCCCGGCCGCTCCCCACCTTGCCCGTCCTCGTGCGCGTGGGTCTCTCCACCGACCGCGACGTCGTGCAGCTCGACGGCTCCCAGGGCCAGGCGCGGCTCGAAACGCAGCGCCACGTGCTCGACGCACAAGGGGCGCTCCGCATCCGCTCCGCCAGCGAGCCGAAGGCCTCTGCCTTCCGCGTGCAGGTGGCGGCCGTCAAGGACGAGCTGCAGGCGCAGGGGATCGCCGCCGATCTCGCCGCGCGCCTCAAGGTCGTCGCCGACGCCGTCTTCGACGCCGGCACCGATCTGTACAAGGTACGGGTCGGCCGCTTTGCCGAGGAGCGTGATGCGGATCACATCGTTGCCACGCTGGCGGGCCTCGGCTTCGAGTCCACCTGGACCGTGCGCGAGTTCACGGGCGCCGCCGGCGCCGCGTTCCTCGTCGACGTCGGCCCTCGCACGTACAGGTTGGATGGTCGCCGCCTCGAGATCCGCGGCGACGCGGGCTTCGTCACCTGGGAGGGGAGACGCTTCCGGGGTGACCTCGAGGTCTACCTCAACGATCGCGGCCTGCTGAACGTCATCAACCGCCTCGACCTCGAGGAGTACCTCCAGGGTGTCGTTCCGAAAGAGCTCGGGCCGTCGCAGTATCCGCGTCTCGAGGCGCTCAAGGCGCAGGCGATCGCGGCCCGCACCTACACCCTCCGCAACCTGGGCGAGTTCTCGGAAGAGGGCTACGACATCTGCGGCACGCCGCGCTGCCAGGTGTACGGAGGCATCCTGAACGAGCATCCGCTGAGCAACCGGGCCATCCAGGAGACCGCTTCGCAGGTGCTCGTGCACCGCGGCGAGCTCGTCGACAGCCTGTACTCGGCGACCTGTGGAGGCCACACGGAGAACGTTGCGGTGGTGTTCCCGGAGAAGGACTATCCGTACCTGCGCGGCAAGCCGTGCGTCGAAGGAGGCACCCGGAGCGCATCCCCCGGAGACCGCGAGCTCGCTGCGACGCTGATGCCTCGCGTACTTGCCGGCGATGCGTCGGACCCGACCGCGAGGCTCGAGCAGCGTCTGCGACAGCTGGCGCAGAGGGCGGGCCTGCCGGTGCCGGAGGACCGCCTTGGCTCGCTACGAGCCCCGGAGGTGCGTCGCTTCGTCGCGTCGCTGTTCGATCTCGTGGTCGACGCCCGGGTGTTTGCGGATGCGGTCGACCTGAGCGCCCTGCTCGAAGAGCCACCCGCCGGCTGGAGCAATGACGATCTCGGATTGGCGAGCTACTTTGCCGGCTCCGGCTGGGTCGACGTGCGCGAGTCGGGTGCGCTCCCCGCCGTCGAGCAGGAGGAGCTCCTCTTCCAGCTTGCACAGTTCGTGCGCCTCCTGGAGGTGGAGACAGGCCACTTCCGTCGTCGATCGGGGACGAGCCTCGTCATGATGCGCGACGGCGACCCGACGTCGGCCGTGGGTGATCCCGTGGAGGCCAGCTACGAGCTGCCCCAGGGGACTCCCTTCTTCCGTCGGCGCGGTGACGACGTCCTCCGCGCGACCGCGGAGCTGCGTGACGGCGACCCTCTCGAGGTCGTCCGGGAGGGGGATCGGATCGTCTGCGTCGTGCAGGCGGGCGCCGGCCTGCCGACCACCGGTCGGCGCCAGG
Organism: Candidatus Multivoraceae bacterium; assembly: GCA_965223385.1. Taxonomy (GTDB): domain Bacteria; phylum Acidobacteriota; class Thermoanaerobaculia; order Multivoradales; family Multivoraceae; genus JBCCLJ01. The sequence continues at coordinate 1,781,190 of CBDCWR010000006.1, forward strand.
GGCGCTCACCGTGGACCCGCTTTCGCAGTGACGGTCAGCTGGCGTCCCTCGTGGGGGAGAAGCACCCCGGCCTCGTGCCGGAGCAGCTGGAGGTCCTGTCGCGCGGAGTGTCGGGACGGGTCCGGGAGCTTGCGGTGACCGGGGTGCGCGACGGGATCCGCGAGCGCGTGGTCGTGCGCGGGCTGGCCGTGCGGTGGCTCGTCGACGTGCCGGATACCCTGTTCACCGTGCAGCGCGTGCGTCCGCCCGGTCGAAGCGCCGGGTGGCTCTTCAAGGGGCGCGGTTGGGGCCACGGGGTCGGCATGTGCCAGATTGGGGCCGTAGGGATGGCTCGCGACGGCTCCGACCACCGACAGATCCTCCAGCACTACTACTCGGGCGTCGACCTGCGACGGCTCGACGAGTTGCGGTAGGCGTCCGAAAGGCCGGGTTGGACGCGTCTTCCGGCCGCGGGTAGCATGACGAGCTTCGCGGCCCCGTTGTGCCGTCCAATACGTCATGTCCAGCGCCCCAACCTCCATCGTCGAGCAGTTTCCCGGGCTCGAGGAGCGCCGCCCCCGCGCCTTGGCGCGCGCGATCACCGCGATCGAGAAGGGTGGTGCGCGACGGGACGCCCTGATCCGCGAGGTGCACGCGCGCCGCGGAGGAGCACGTGTCGTGGGGCTGACGGGCCCTCCAGGCGCGGGTAAGAGCACGCTGGTCGACCGTTTTGCCCGTCTGTGTCGTGCTCGGGAGCAGACAGTGGGGATCCTCGCGGTCGACCCGACGAGCCCGTTCACGGGCGGCGCGCTGCTCGGGGACCGTATCCGCATGCAGGAGCTGTACACCGACCCGGGGGTGTACATCCGCTCCATGGCCACTCGCGGTGCGATGGGCGGCCTCGCGCGGGCCACCCGGGATGCCGTCGACCTGCTCGACGCCGCCGGTTTCGACTGGGTGCTGGTGGAGACGGTCGGCGTGGGTCAGGACGAGGTCGATGTCGTGCGCACGGTCGACACCGTCGCTGTAGTCACCCTTCCGGGCCTCGGTGACGAGATTCAGGCGATCAAGGCCGGCATCATGGAGATCGCCGACATCTTCGTCATCAACAAGGCCGACCGGCCGGGGGTCGACCGCACGCGGCGCGACCTCGAGTCGATGCTCGCCATGGGTGGCGAGCGCCCCTGGATGCCGCCGATCGTGGAGACGATCGCCAGTCAGGGAGAGGGCCTCGAAGACCTGCTCGACAAGGTGGAGGAGCATCGCGCGCACCTCGTGGAGAGTGGAGAGCTCGATCGCCGCCGCTTTCATCAGCTCCGCCTGCGCGTCGAGACGATTCTCAAGGCCCGGGTGCTCGAGGCGGCCGACGAGGCCCTCGGGCTGGAGACCCAGCTGGAGCGCGCCTTCGAGAACGGAGAAGATCCGTACAGCGTCGCAAATCGTCTCTTCGAGGGGATCCGTTCCGAAAGTGACTGAGGCCCTCGGGGCTGCTCCTCGCAGGGCCATTGAAGGAGAAGCTGTGATTCAGAAGGTCGACCACATCGGTGTCGCGGTCCGTTCCATCGACGAGGCGAAGGCTCTGTACGAGGGCATGGGGCTCGCGATCACAGAGATCGAAGATGTGCCCCAGGAGAAGGTCCGGGTGGCCATGATTCCGTGCGGCGACGTGCGCATCGAGCTCCTCGAGCCCACCGCCGCCGACTCGCCGATCGCCAAGTTCCTCGAGACCCGCGGACCGGGCCTACATCACGTCTGCCTGGGTACCGACGACGTGCACGGAGACGATCAGACGCTCCGCGACCGCGGCTTCCGCCTCCTGCGCGAACAGCCCAGTCTCGGCGCCGAGGGTGCAACGGTGCAGTTCATCCACCCGAAGAGCGGTGGGGGAGTTCTCTACGAGCTGTCACAGCCCGCGGAGGACTGAGGTGGACCCGGGAGACCTGATCCTGGTTCATCTGACCCAGCCCACCGAGAAGTTCTGGGGCGTGCTGGAGCGCCTGGACGCCGTGGGTGTCGTGCTCCGGGGCTTGAACGTCGAGTCTTTCGACGACTGGGTGGCACAGGCAGCGAAGGACGGCCCACAGATGCTGGGGCTCGTCTCCATGTTCGTGCCGATGGCGCGCGTCGAGCGCATCTTCGCCGACGAGCAGGTCGGGCCGGTGGAGAGCTACGCGCAGCGCTTCGAGCGCCGGGTCGGGCTTTCGGTCGAGGCGTTCCTCGGCGCGGGCAGCTAGTGCGTCCGGCCGTGGGTGGTCAGAACTGGACGCTCTCGACGTAGTACTCGGCCGGCAGGAGGCTGCCGCTCGCGAGCGCGGCGGCGTCGGCCGGCGTGATCACGAACTGACCGGCGCGTCCGCGGGAGCTCGTCTGCATGAGCAGCTCGATCTGCGCCACGCCGTGGGCAGGAGCCACCGCCTGGAGGGTCGAGGCGACGCTCGTCAGCACCTCGTACACGGTGTCCCGGCTGCTGGCCGTGATCTCGAGGAACACGGAGCCTTCGGAGGTCCCCTCGAAGATCTTGAAGCTGCCGACGCCGGTCTTTCGGAGCCAGAGATCGATGGCGTCCGACGTCTCGCGGTCGTCGAGCGGGCGCCGCTGGACGGAGGAGAGATCGAGGTAGCCGGCGCGCGTGCGGCGCACCTGCTGGTTCTGGCGCCGCGCGGGAGGACGGGCCGTCCGGGTTCCCGTGGAGCGGCGCTCACGGATCAGGTCCTGGAGGTCGCGGTCGGCCGCGGTCTTGCTGACCCGCGGCACGGCGCGCACCTCGCCCCCGTCGATGACCACCGCCGAACCGCTCGAGGTCTCGTTGAAGCGCTGCGTTCGCTCGATGTCGATGTCGCGGAGCCGGTAGGTCGTCGTCTGGCCGGACTCGAGGACGACAATGGCGCGGTCTTCGCGGACCTCGTAGGGCTTCTGGCAGAGAACCTGCGAGCCGTCCTTGAGGAAGAGCGTGTAGCCGAAGCTCGCGGAGCTCGTGAGGAGAACGAGAACGGCGGCGAGGGTCAGGCGATGGATGAGGCGCATGGGACTCCCCTGGGCAAGAGGATGAGAGTGGAAGAAGATGCGAGAGCGGCGCTGCGCGAGGCGGAGCGCCTTTGGATCCCCGGGAGTGGGTGCAGCCAGCGACTGCCGCTAGAGTATAGCTCACCGTGAATATGAACCGAGTCCACCGAGCCTTGCAGCACCGTGGCTAACCTCTCGCTCGATCTGGCGCGGCGCTTTCTCCGCGGCAAGCGCACACGGGGGCTCGGGCTGCCGGGAACCGCAGCGCTCGGCTCGACGGCGCTGGGTGTCATGGCGATGGTCATCGCGATGGCGCTGATGAGCGGCTACACGCAGGAGCTCGAGCAGAAGCTCCTCGGAAGTGGCGCGCTGATGGTCTATCCGCCCAGCGGTTCGGGTCAGGAGCCCGACCACGAGATCCTCGATCTCATGGCAGCGGTCGATGCCGTCGACGCCGCCAGCTATGCGGTGTTCACCCAGGGCTCGCTGAGCCAGCCTGCAGCGCCTTCTTCGGCGGACGTCGTGGTGCGCGGGGTCGAGCCCGACCGCGGCTTGTTCGGTGGCAGTGCGGCCGATCTCGAGCCGCGTGAGGGTGTCTGGGGCGTCGTGCTGGGCGGCGACCTGCGCGCGCGCATGGGAGTGGAGGTGGGCGATCCGCTCCGACTCATGGTGTGGGGTCAGGGGCAGCGTGGCTTCCGGCCCCGCTACCGCCGTCTCGAGGTGCGGGGCGAGTTTCGCAGCGGCTTCGCGGAGTTCGATCGGAGCTATGTGATCGTGCATCGTGAGCTCGTGGCCGAGGTTTCGGAGTCGCCGGGCTGGTACGAGATCGCGGTGTCCGAGCTGGACCAGATCACGCCCGTGCAACAGCGCCTCGAGCTCCTCCTGGGGCCCGACTTCCTGGTGCGGGACTGGCGTCTGAGCAACCCCGCCATCTTCAACGCTCTCGGCCTGCAGAAGCTCATGCTCTTCCTGCTCCTCGGCCTCATCGTGGTGGTGTCCACCTTCAACGTCTCGGCGACGCTCGTGGTCCTCGTGCGGGAGAAGCTGCCCGAGATCGGCGTGCTCTCGTCGATCGGCATGACCGTGGCGCGGCTGCGCCGGGTCTTCCTGCTGACGGGCATGGGGCTCGGCCTCGCCGGGACCGTACTCGGCGTCCTTCTCGGAAGCCTCGTCTCCTGGGTGCTCACCGAGTTCGAGCTGATCCGGTTCGACCCCGAGGTGGCCGAGGTCTACTTCATCAGTCACGTGCCGTTCAGGGTCGAGCCGCGCGACGTGCTGGCCGTGGTGGCGTTCACTCTCGCGGTGACCTGGCTGACGTCGTGGGCGGGCACAAGGGGCCTCCGCCGGCTCGCGCCGGTGGACGCACTGCGGCGCGAGGGGCAGTAGGCCCGACGCAGGATCACGAGAACCAAGATCCGAGAACCAAGAAAGGGAGCCCCGGAGGGCTCCCTTGGAGATCGCACGACCTGCGACGCGAGGCCTGGGGTCGTGGAAGTGGTGTGTTGTCTTGGCGTGTGGCGAATTGCTCGCCAATGGGCTGATCGGTGAGTCTACGAGTGCAGCCTCCCGATTTCCCGGCGGGAGAGGCCGTTTTGTGCGGCCTCATCTACCTATACGCAAACGAGCACGATTTCGTTTTCTTTCCCGCCACTTTTTTCGCAAACGCCTGGATTTCGAAACCTCTGCCGCAAGAAACGCCCGTTGACGGCCCTTTGGGGCGGCCTTTGGGCTGCCTAGCGACCGGGGGCGTCGCGCTTGAAGCGCTCCTGACGCCGTCGGTCGCGCTTCGTGGGGCGTCCGAGGCCACGCTCGCGGCGCTCCGGTCCGCGCAGGAGTGCGCGATCGATGGCGTCGAGCTTCGGGCGCGGCGGCGACAGGTCTTCGTAGATCTCGGGCACGAGCGCCTTGGGCAGGGTCTTGTCGCGCAGGATCCGGACCACGAGGATGCGCGTCCAGTCCTTGAAGTCGATCTCGATGCGGTCACCCTCGGCCAGGAGGCGATGGGGTTTGGCCAGGTTGTCGTTCACACGGACCCTGCCGTTGGTGCAGGCCTTGGTGGCCTGGCTGCGCGTCTTGAACGCACGTGCGACCTGGAGCCACTTGTCGAGGCGGACCTTGCTCGCCGGCTGGATCTGGGGGTGAGACGCACCCGGGCTGGCCACGGCGGGGCCTCGGTCAGCTCTTCTGGCGGAGCTTGCGGATCTGGGCGTCGCGCCGCTCCTCGACACGCTGGACCTCGGCCTTGAGCTCGGCCTCCGCCTGCGCTCGCTGCTCGGGTGGCGTGTCGGGGCTCTCGGTCGCCTTGCGGTGCAGGATCTCGAGCTCGGCGATCTTGGCGTCCGCCTTGCTGCGGATGTCCTGGACCTCCTGCCGCTGAGCGTCGGTGAGAGCGTCCTCGCGGGGGCGTTCGATACCCTGGGACTCCATGCGCTCCAGCGCGAGCTCGTAGGCGGACTTCACTTCGCCAGTTTCATCCTCGGACATGACGTCGGACAATACCACCGGCCGCCGGGGCCGCGTCCTCTTCGTGTTCGTGGACGGGATCGGCCTGGGCGACGAAGCCGAGCACAACCCGCTGTGGGCGGTGCCGATGCCCGCCGTGCGCTCATTGCTCGGCGGCCCGCTGGTCGCCAGCACGCCGCGGATCGATCGCGGCCGCCTCGTCTTCCGACCGCTGGATGCCACGCTGGGAGTTCCCGGTCTGCCGCAGAGTGCGACCGGCCAGACCGCTCTGTTCGCAGGGAAGAACGGAGCCGCCGAGCTGGGCCGCCACGTCACGGCGTTTCCGGGCAAGACCCTACAGGCGCTGATCGCCGAGGGCAGCCTGTTCAAGCGGGCCCGAGAGCTCGACCGATCCTGGGTGTTCGCGAACGCGCGCACCAAGCGCTACTTCGAGCTGCTGCGCCAGCGGAAGCTGCGGCGCGGCGTGACGGCCTGGGCGGTGGAGGCGGCCGGAGGTGCGTACCAGGACGAGAACGACCTGCGCGCCGGGCGCGCGGTGACCTGGGACATCTGCCGCGACCGCATCGAGCTCGAGCCTCCGATCGGCGTCGTGCGCCCGTCGGAAGCGGGACGACACCTGGCTGCCCTCGCGCGCGACTTCGATCTCGTCGTCTTCGAGACGTTCCTGACCGACCTGGCGGGCCACGGTCGATTTGCGCTCGACCCGGCGGACGTGGCGCGCAGGGTCGACGGTCTGCTCGAAGGGGTGCTCGAGGCGAAGGCTCCCGAGGTGACGCTCGTCCTCACCAGCGATCACGGCAACTTCGAGGACCTCGGGACGAAACGTCACACGATGAACGCGGTGCCCCTCGTGGTCGTCGGCCCCGGAGCGCCCGCCTTTCGTGGGGCCACTTCGCTGCTCGACGTGTACGACGGCATGCTGCGCGTGCTCGATTGAGCACGCGCGCCGTGGCGCACCGTCTGGCGGCGCGAAGCGTGCCGCGACTCAGGCGGTGTCCTGGTGCAGCCCGTAGACGTCGCGCAGCGCGTTCGAGATCTCGCCGAGCGTGACCTCGGCCTTGACGCAGTCGAGGATGGCCGGCATGAGGTTTCGCTCTTCGCCCGCGTCGGAGGTGAGCTGGGCCAGCGTGGCGTCGACCTTGGCTCCGTCCCGGTTGTGACGCACCTCCTGCAGCCGCTCCACCTGAATGCGCTCGGCGTTCGGATCGATCTGCAGCACCTCGGGGGGCGCGCCCTCTTCGGTCTCGTACGAGTTGACGCCGACGATCGTGAGCGCGTTCGTCTCGACGTCCCGCTGGTGGTCGTAGGCCGCGTCGGCGATCTCCTGCTGCTGGTAGCCGCGCTCGATGGCGGCCGCCGCACCACCCATTTCGTCGATGCGCGCGATGTACGCCCGCGCCTCCTGCACGATCTTGTCGGTCATCTCCTCGAGGGCCCAGGAGCCTCCGAGCGGATCAGAGAACTGGGTGATGCCCGATTCGTGGGCGATCACCTGCTGGGTGCGCAGCGCGACGCGTGCCGAGTCTTCCGTGGGGAGGCCCAGCGCTTCGTCCTGTCCGTTCGTGTGCAAGGACTGCGTGCCCCCGCAGACGGCGGCGAGCGCCTGGATGGCGACGCGGATCACGTTGTTCTCGGGCTGCTGAGCCGTGAGCGTGGAGCCGCCGGTCTGGGTGTGGAAGCGCAGCCAGCAGGAGCGCTCCGACTTCGCGTCGAAGCGCTCACGCATGATCTCCGCCCACAGTCTCCGTGCGGCGCGGAACTTGGCGACCTCCTCGAGGAAGTCGTTGTGGGCGTTGAAGAAGAAGGAGAGCCGCGACGCGAACGCGTCGACCTCGAGCCCGCGAGCGAGGGTGCCTTCGACGTAGGCGATGGCGTTCGCGAGCGTGAAGGCCACCTCCTGCACCGCGGTGCAGCCCGCTTCGCGCATGTGGTAGCCGGAGATCGAGATGGGGTTCCAGCGGGGGACGTTCTCCGCGCAGAAGGCGATGAGGTCGGTGACCAGCTTCAGCGACGGCTTGGGGGGGTAGATGTACGTGCCGCGCGCGGCGTACTCCTTGAGGATGTCGTTCTGGACCGTGCCTCCGACCTTGTCCCAGCTGACGCCCTGTTCTTCCGCGACGGCGAGGTAGAGCGACAGCAGAATGGTCGCGGTGGAGTTGATCGTCATCGACGTCGTCACCTGGTCGAGCGGGATCTGATCGAAGAGACGACGCATGTCGTGGATCGTGTCGATGGCGACTCCGACGCGCCCGACCTCGCCCGTGGCCTCGGGGGCGTCCGAGTCGTAGCCGATCTGGGTCGGCAGGTCGAAGGCGACCGAAAGCCCCGTCGTGCCCTGCTCGAGGAGGTAGCGGTAGCGTGCGTTCGATTCGTCAGCCGACGCGTACCCGGCGTACTGGCGCATGGTCCACAGACGCTTGCTGTACATCTGCTCGTACAGGCCGCGTGTGAACGGGTAGGTGCCGGGGGCGGGCACCGTCGGGTGCTCCTTGGGGCCGTGAAAGTGGGGCGCCGGAGGTGCGTTCGAGTCTGGCTTGCTCATGGTGGGGCGATTATAGAGAGAAGCATGAGGCCCTCAGACCTGTGCCGAGTCTTGCGTTGCGCCGTGCAAGTACCACAACATGTTGGGGTTCAATGCTTGACTTTGACCAAGTGTTGCCGGTATTTTTTTTCCGGTTTCCCCGACATAGAGAAATTGGCACGGGCAACTCCATGATCTTCCAGTCCCCCAACGCGAAGCAGTAGTCACTGAGTCGCACCCGGATTGTGTTCGTGAGAGCTGATGAAACCGATCGGATCGTGAGGGTGAGGGGCCAATCGGCTCCTACTTGTGTGGCGGGCTCGCGCCCCCATTCCAGCAAGCGCGCAATGATGCACTCTTGCTCGTTGCCGGGCTGAAGCTCGGTGGGCCCCCCAGGGGGCGGGAGAGAAGACACATGGCTGCAAAGAAGAAAGCGACCAAGAAGAAGGCCGCGAAGAAGAAGGTCACCAAACGGAAGGTGACGAAGAAGAAGGCGACCAAGAAAAAGGCGACGAAGAAGAAGGCCACGAAGAAGAAGGCCGCCAAGAAGAAGGCGACCAAGAAGAAGGCCACCAAGAAGAAGGCCACCAAGAAGAAGGCCACGAAGAAGAAGGCGACGAAGAAGAAGGCCACGAAGAAGAAGGCCGCCAAGAAGAAGGCCACGAAGAAGAAGGCGGCCAAGAAGAAGGCAACCAAGAAGAAGGCCACGAAGAAGAAGGCCGCCAAGAAGAAGGCCACGAAGAAGAAGGCGACCAAGAAGAAGGCCACGAAGAAGAAGGCCGCCAAGAGGAAGACGACCCGCAGGAAGAGGTAGTCTTCGACCGGACTCGAGATTCCGGGGAGGAGCTCACCCTCGCCTCCCTGGGTTGAAGCGCGGTGTCTTCGACACCGCGCTTTCGCGTTTTGATCGTCGCCGCTTCGCGCCCCGGCAGTCTGTGAACGAAACTGAGTCGGGTGCGGCGACCGTATAGGCTTGTGTCATGAGCACTCGCCTTCGCGCCGTCACCTTCCTGGCTCTCGTTCTCGTCCTCGCGGGCGGAGCGGCGCTGTTGGGTTGGCGCCTGGGCAGCGCCAGTCGAGCCGACGCAGGCGCCGCTGACATCGCGGCGTACCCGCAGATCCTGAGCTCGTTCGACTTCGTCGGTCTGGACGGGGAGTCGTACGCGCCGCAGACGATGTCGGAGTCGGTCGTGCTCGTCGACTTCTGGGCGACCTGGTGTAGGCCCTGCGATGTGCAGGCGCGCCTGCTCGAGCCGCTCTACGACGAGTACAAGGAGCGCGGCGTCGCCTTCCTGGCGGTGAGCGTCGGCGAAGACGAAGAGACGGTCCGCAGCTTCGTCGAGGACAAGCCCTACTCCTACCCGGTAGTCCTCGACCCCGAGGGTTTGATGATGGAGCGCGGCAACGTGCACATGCTGCCCACCGTGATGGTGCTCGACCAGGACCGCAACGTCGCCTTCCTGCGCGAGGGGATCACGGGGGCGCCCAAGCTCCGCTCCGTGCTCGACTCCGTGCTCGGGGCGGAACCGGCCGAGTGAACTCGATCCACATCCGGAACCTGTCGATCAAGTGTGGTCACTGCGGGACCTACCAGACGCTGTGCGCCTACGCTCCGCGCGACGAGTGGAACGTGTACACCTACGAATGTGAGAACGACGTCTGCGACCCGGAGGTCACGCGGACGCTCGTCGAGGTGCCGGCCGAGCTCGACGAGTTCGCGCAGCGCGATCCCACGTGGCGCGGCGGAAAGCGTCACGCCGGAGCGGCGGATTCGGGCGACTGATCGCTGCCTTCCGGGCGCAGATCCGGGAGGCAAGGTGTGGTACTCTGCGGGCCTCCGGGAGGGCGTTCCGCCCGTCCCTCATGGCCTCCGAGACCGATGCGGAGAGCCCCTTCGCGACACCCCCGTCGCAGCTTCCACAGCGTCCCCCTATTCGAGTGTTTTCGATCGCTTGAGGTGATTTACGATGAGCAGAATTGTGCACGTGGTTGGAACCGGAACGATCGGCGAGCCTCTGATCGGCCTTTTCTCGGACTTCCGCGAGGAGATGGGGATCGACGAGGTGACGTTCCACAAGCGGACGCCGCTGGTGGGAGATCGCGCGAAGCTGCACCACTCGATGTCCCGCGGAGCCAAGCTCGCCGTCAACAAGGACTGCGTCACGGACTTCCAGGACCTCGGCCACGAGGTGACGTACGAAGCCGAAGAGGCGCTCGCACGCGCCTCGGTGGTGATCGACTGCACTCCTGCGGGTAACGCCAACAAGGAGAGCCACTACGACGGCCTGGAGAACGTCCGCTTCCTCGCCCAGGGGAGTGAGTTCGGCTTCGGCAAGCCCTACGCGCGTGGTGTCAACGACGACGTCCTCGACCACAGCGTCGACCAGTTCATCCAGATCGTCTCCTGCAACACGCACAACATCACCACACTCGTGAAGACCCTCTGCGAGACCAATGGCAACTACGACCTCGACTCGGCGCAGTTCGTGTGCATCCGTCGCGCCAACGACATCACGCAGGCCGACAAGTTCATCCCGTCACCGCAGGTGGGCGGCCACGACGACCCCGACTTCGGCACACACCACGCGCGGGATGCCTACCATCTCTTCAAGACCCAGGGCCTCGAGCTCGACATGCACTCGAGCGCCGTCAAGGTGAACACCCAGTACATGCATTCGATCTGGTTCCACATCCGCCGCAAGTCGGAGGTGACGCTCGACGAGGTGAAGGAGCGGCTTTTTGCCAACCCGCGGGTGGCGGTGACCGAGAAGAAGCACGCCAACCTCATCTTCAGCTTCGGTCGCGACCACGGCTACTACGGCCGCATCATGTCGCAGACCGTCGTCGTGCTGCCCACGCTGCACGTGCGTCGTGGCCGCGACATCTACGGCTTCTGCTTCACGCCCCAGGACGGCAACTCGCTCCTGTCGTCGATTGCGGCCACCCTGTGGCAGATGGACCCGGACTGGGATCGCGTGCAGCAGTACCTCGAGCCGGTCCGGCACCTGATGTACCAGGAGATCTGACCCTCTCGTTGGGCGCACCGCAAGGGCGCTCTCGCTCCATGTGCGCCTACCGTCCCAACTCGTCCCGCCTCGCCGCTCTCGACGAGGTGGAGATCGAGGTCGAGAAGCTGGTGCAGGGTGGCGACGGCTTCGCCCGGTGCGACGGGCTGCCCGTCTTCGTGGCACGGGTCGCACCCGGAGATCGCGCGCGCGTGCGCATCACGGAGCGCAAGCCGGACTATGCGCGTGCGGAGCTCGTGGAGCTGCTCGAAGGGGGGCCGGATCGGCGGGAGGCACCGTGCCCGCACTACACGAGGTGCGGCGGCTGCGATCTCCAGCACATCACGGACGAGGCTCAGCTGCGACTGAAGGTGAGCGCCGCGCTGGAGACACTCGAGCGCCTCGGCGGTGTGCGCGTCGAGAACCCGGCAGTCCATGCGGCATCTTCCTGGGGCTACCGCTCGCGCGCGCAGCTTCAGGTGCGCAGCGACGGCGATCGTCCGCGGGTGGGCTTTCACGGTGCCGGGAGCCACGACCTCGTCGCGGTCGATCGCTGCCCCGTGCTGGCCGAGCCGCTGGAGCGGCTCCTGCCCAAGCTCCCCGAGGTGCTCGGCGAGATTGCGTCCGTCCCGGCGCGCCTCGATCTGGCCACGGCGGACGGCACCGTGGTGGCGGCGCCACCGACGCCGGGTCTCGGCAGCGGCGACCTCGAGGTGCAGATCCTCGGCTCGACGTTCTTCTACGATGCGCGCTGCTTCTTCCAGGTGAACCTCGAGCTGCTGCCGCAGCTCGTCGAGGTTGCCGTCGGCTCCTGGTGCGGCCAGAAGGCCGTGGACCTGTTCGCCGGAGTGGGGGTTTTCAGCCTGCCACTGTCGAAGAACTACGACCGGGTCACGGCCGTCGAGTCCGACGGGGTGGCGGTGCGGTTCGGACGACGGAACGTCCGTGTGAATCGCGCGCGCGGCGTGGAGTACGTCGGACTCCGAGTGGAGAGCGCGATCGAGGTCCTGCAGGGCAAGATCGACCGCGTCCTCGTGGACCCACCGCGGCGGGGTCTGCCGCGGCGCGTCTGCGAAGCTCTCCTCGAGGCGGCCCCCGAGAGGCTCACGTACGTCTCCTGTCAGCCGGCCACTCTCGCGCGGGACCTGCGGCAGCTGACCACGGCCTACGAGGTCGAGAAGGTCGACATCTTCGATCTCTTTCCGCAGACGGGCCACCTCGAGACCGTGGTGCAGCTGGTGCTCTCGAAGGACACGCGAAGGCAGGATGACGTCGAACCGAGTGGAGAGTGACATGAACGCGACGTACGTGACGGAGCTCGCCAAGGAGGACTTCAAGTTCTCCTGCGCGCACTTCACGGTCTTCGGAAGCGACGAGGCCGAGCCTCTGCACGGCCACAACTACCGGGTCGCCGTGCTCCTCGCGGGACCGTCGGTCGACGGCCTCGAGTTCCTCGTGGAGTTCGGCGCGGTGAAGGGGAAGATCCGCGAGCTCTGTGACGGCCTCGACGAGGCGGTGCTCCTGCCGGCGCACAGCGAGCTCGTGGTGCTCGAGCAGGTGGCAGCGGAGGTCGAGGTGCGCTTCGGGGACCGCAGCTACCGCTTGCCGCAGTCCGAGTGCCGGCTCCTGCCGGTGCGCAACATCACGGTCGAGGCGCTCGCGCGACACCTCTGGAGCGAGATCGCTCCCGTCCTCGAGGGCAGCCGCGTCACCCGGCTCGGAGTACGCGTGGGGGAGACAGCGGGGCAAAGCTCCCGCTACGAGGCCGATCTCGTGGAGCCAGGAGGCGGGCAGAGCTAGACGCGCTCGCCGAGAGCCTGGGTCACTTCACCCTCTTCGGGGAAGCGGCCGAGCTGCTTCTTCGAGAAGACGAGCTCCTCGTCGAGCGAAACCTCGAAGACGCCGCCGGAGGAGCGCACGATCTCGACGTCCAAACCGAGCTGACCCTTGATTTCTGCTGCCAGACCGGCAGCGCGTGGCTCGTAGTTTCAAGAACCGCAGTACTGGATGCTCACACGTGCCATCGGATACGGCCTCCTCGCCGTAGATCCTAGCGCGTCCGGCGCTTCGCCGCCGGGGTCGGCGTAGGATTCGGAATCCGCTCCAGCTGGAGCTCGTTGGAGAGACAGATGACAGAAGAAGATCAGGAAGCAGGGCGCGTCGAGCGGCTCGCCGTTCACGTGCGCGGACTCCTCGACGAGCTGGGCCTCGATCGGACGGATCCCAACCTCATGGAGACGGATCGCCGCGTCGCGAAGATGTACCTCGAGATGTTCGAAGGGCTCCAGGCTGGCTCACAGCCCAAGGTCACCACGTTCCCCAACGACGAGGGGTATCAGGCCATGGTCATGGAGCGCGACATCCCGTTCTACTCCATGTGCTCGCACCACCTCGTACCCTTCTACGGTCACGCGCACATCGCCTACGTCCCGAAGGACCGCATCGTGGGCCTTTCGAAGTTCGCACGCATTCTCGACTTCTACGCGAAGCGACCCCAACTACAGGAGCGCCTCACCGAGCAGGTTGTCCAGTTCTTCGAGAACGAGCTGGAGCCGGCCGGTGCCATGGTTGTGATCCAGGCGCGCCACCTGTGCGTGGAGATGCGCGGCGTCAAGAAGCCGGGCGCGGTGACGGTCACGTCCGCCATCCGCGGCATCTTTCACGAACGTCCCATTCGAGAGGAGTTCCTCGACCTCCTCCGCAAGACCTGACCCGGAGACATCATGAGAGCGCAAGCCCCGTTCCCCCGCGCGGCCCGCACGTTGCGCGTCACCCTCGTCGCCGTCGCGCTCGTCGCGAGTGCCGCCGCGGCGCAGAAGAGCGCGAAGTTCGACCGGTTGGATCTCACGAATCTGCTTCTGGGCCCCGACTACCAGCAGTGGCTGGTGGGGCCCATAGCGCGCATGGCAACAGAGGACGAACGGCGCTCGTACCTTTCGCTCGCGAGTGACGACGCAGCGGAAGCGTTCATCGAGTCGTTCTGGGCCAAGCCGGAGCGGGCGGCAGTGCGCCGCGTCTTCGATCAGCGGGCCGAGGAGGCCGACAAGCGCTACACCGAAGGGACCTACGTGGGCTCGCGCACGGACCGCGGCACGATCTACGTCCTGCACGGCGAGCCCGAGCACTCCGAGTACGAGCAGCACCGGAACCTCGACGACCCCGACATCGAGCGCTGGACCTACCCCAAGAAGGCCGAGAAGGGGCTGGACGGCCAGAAGCCGCGCCGCAGCTACCGCTTCGCCAAGGAGGGTGAGGTGACCGAGTTCTTCGTGAGCCAGGGCGTCGACCAGCGCAAGCGCTCGCTCGAGCGTCGGCTGCGCGGGGAGCGCGACCGGACGTTGCCGTTCTAGCGCCGGCGGCCGGAGCGCGCTCGTGTCGCCCGTCGGTCAGGGCAGCAGGAGACGGCCGACGCGTTGGAGCAGCGGCTCGATCTGGGCCCGAAAGGCGGTCTTGTCGCGACCCGGGCCGACCACCTCGAGCACCGACGACCTCGCGTCGCGGGCCGAGATCTTGACCCTCATCTGCGGCTCGCGCTCGATCCACAGGACCGTCCAGGTCTCGTTCACCTCGATGCGCGGGCTGAACGGGATCGATAGACCGGTCAGTGCATCGACGACCGCACGGAGCACACGGCCGTCCGAGGTCTCGTAGGGGACCGAGAAGGCCTGTTTCACGTAGGCGGCGCCTGCCGGGATGACATAGGTGTCGGTATTGAGCGCCTTTGCGAGGCGGGGATCCTGGGCGAGAACCCTGAACGTGGGGTCGGAGCGGATGCGCATGCGCGTCGTCTGATCGAGAGCGATCGCGCGCTCCAGATGCTCGAGCGCGAAGTCGTCCATGTCGGCCAGCGCGAAGTTCGTGGCGACGAGATAGTTGGCGTCGGCGGTGGGCGTGCTGTGCAGGTAACGGGCGAAGTAGCCGTGGGCGGTCTCGGCTTGCCCGGCCAGCAGGTGGGCCGTGCCCAGGTTGAGATCGTTCTCGGCTGAGGTCGGGTCGAGGTCCGCGGCGCGCTGGAAGGCGTCGATGGCGCCGGAGTGGTCGCCGTCCGACAGCAGGAGGGCACCCAGATTGAGCCAACCCTGCCGTAGCGTGGGGTCGAGCTGCAGCGCGCGATCGAGGGCGCTCTGGCCACCCGCCCGGTCGCCCAACATGAACTGGGCGTTGCTCTGCAGCAGCCACGCGGAGGCATCCTTCTTGTTCTTTGCGAGGTGCCGTTCGAGTAGGCCCAGCGCTCTCTCGGGCTGATTCTGGTCGAGCAGTCGCTGCGCGCTGCGCAGATCCGAGCTCTGGGCCGCGACCGAGGCCGTGAGCAGGAGGCTCGCGCCGAGGATCCAAGCGGCCCAGGCCGCGACCCGCCCCGCGTGTCGACCGTCTCGTTGCAGCATCTCGGGTGCAGTCTATCGCTCCGCGCGCCTGCCGGAAACGTCTCATTCTGCTGGACTTGGGGGCTCTCGAACGTGCCCCAGACGGTACAATTGGCGCCACCCCGCGCGCGATCCGTGCGGCCGGAGGACATGACGTTGACGAGCCTGCGATCTCCCCAAGACATCGCCTCCGAGCTGCGCCGCTCGGTGTTCGGCCAGGAGGCCGCCGTGCGCGGGCTGGCCGTTGCCATCGCGAAGAAGCTCGCGGGAACCTCCGCCGGGAACTGCCTCCTGATTGGTGCGTCCGGATCGGGGAAGACGACCCTCATGCAGGCCGTGGAGGCGTTTCTCGAGGGTGTCGGCCAGGCACCCGTCTCGGTGCGCCTGCATGCGAACGTGCTCGGGCGCGACGCGGAGCTCGGACGACCCGGCGAGACGCTGCTGCGGGCGCTCCTGCAAGCCGCGAGGTCGCGGCACGGCGAGTCGCTCGACCTCGACGAGACGATCGAGGCGGCGCGTCACGGCGTCGTGTTCATCGACGAGGTCGACAAGATCCGCGCCCGGGTCGGTGATCAACCGAACGTCTCGGGAATCCGCGCTCAGGAGTCGCTGCTCCTCCTCATGGAGAGCGAGTCGGTGGCCTGCGAGGTGCCCGCCTGGCTGGGCTCGGGTGAGGTGCACATCGACACCAGGGATCTCCTCTTCGTCGCCGGTGGCGCGTTCGAGGGCCTCTACGATACCGTGTACGACCGGGTGACTGTGGGCGAAGACCGGGGCGCGCTACAGCCGGTGACGGTGGTCGAGGACGGCGAGGTGCGCGAGGAGTTCCCGTTTCACCTGCGCGACTGGCTTCGCACCGAAGACCTCTTCGACTACGGCATGTCGCCCCAGTTCCTCGCGCGCTTCGAGAGTGTGGTGCTGCTCGAGGCTCTGGGAACCGAAGAGCTCATCCGCATCCTGCTGGAGGGGCGCGACTCCAGGCTCCGGCGCGCGCAGGAGTACCTCGCCGCGTTCGATCGCGAGCTCGTCCTCTCTCCGGCGGCTGTCCAGCGCATCGCGGAGGAGGCGGCCCGTCGCCCGCGGCTCGGCGCGCGCGCGCTCAACGACATCGTGTCCCGGGTGGTCGCCGAGGTGGAGTTCGACCCCCTCGGCCCCGCCGCCGAGGGCGGGGCGGTGCTGCTGGACGGCGACGACGTCGAGCAGGCGCTCGGAGCGAGCGAGGGTGCGCCCGGCCCGCGCTCCTGACGTCAGGCGCGCTGCAGTGCCCGCTGGCGCCGTTCCTCGACGAGGCGCCGGTATCGCCGCCCACGCTGAAAGGCGATCACGCGCGGCGGGATGAACGACAGGCAGAAGAGCCCGAAGCCGGCCAGAAAGAAGTCGCGGACACGGGACGCCGGGTCGATGGCGCCAGAGCCGTTGCCCACCAGCGAGGCGGCGAAGTAGCTCCAGATCGGGGCGGCGGGGGCGAAGGCGGTGGCCGTGGCGGCCAGAAAGAGCGGGTACTTGACGCCGGCCAGTGCCAGAACGCTGTTGGCGACCGGGTAGGGAATCGGCAGGTAGCGAAAGCGCACCAGCGTCCAGAAGCCCTTACGCCCCAGAAGCCGCGCCAGCTTCTCGTGGCGGTCGCCGAAGAGGCTCGAGATCAGCTCGTAGCCCAGACCTCGGGCCACCCAGTAGCTGGCGGTCGCCGCGAGCAGCAGGCCGAGGAAGTTGAGGCCGGCGCCGACCCAGGCGCCGAAGACGATGCCGCCGACCACGAGGAAGAGCGTGCTCGGCGCGCCGAGCACGCAGCCGACGGTGAAGATGGCGAGGAAGATGGCCGGAGCGAGAGGGTGCTGCCGCAGCTCGTCGATCTTGGCCAGCAGATAGTCGAAGTCGAAGACGTCGGCGAGCGGGCCCCAGCGCACGAGCGCGAAGGCGATCGCGCCGAAGGCGACGAGCGCGGCGAACTTGACCCAGGCCCCGGTGCCGCGCTTCTGCGGTTGCTCGGACATGGCGCCCCTCAGTCGAGTTTGAGGAACTCGCGCAGGTGCGCGTGCAGCTTCGTCTCGGACTCTGGGTCCATGAAGTTGAGGCGCAGCTCGTTGATCACGCGCACCTCCATCAGACGCCACTCTTCCCAGCACTCCGCGCAGGTCTTGGCGTGGATCACTGCGCCCAGCTTGCCCGGAATGGGCTGCTGCTCCAGCCGGGGCTTGGTCTCACCGCAGCGGGCGCAGACGACCTCCGTGCCCTCAGTGTCCACTCAGGACTCCTCGAGCTGACGGAAGTACTCGACGGTCCGCCGGAGGCCCTCGTCGAGAGAGATCTGCGGCTCCCAGCTCAGCTCGCTGCGTGCGAAGCTGATGTCGGGCTGCCGGGTCTTGGGATCGTCGACCGGCAGATCGTGGTGCACGATCTCGCTGCCAGCGCCCGTGAACTCGATGATCTTCTCGGCGAACTGCAGAATGGTCATCTCGCCCGGGTTGCCGATGTTCATCGGGTCGTTGACGCCGCTCTGGAGGAGGCGCCAGATGCCCTCGATGAGGTCGTCGACGTAGCAGAACGAGCGCGTCTGGGAGCCGTCGCCGTACACCGTCAGCGCTTCGCCGCGCAGCGCTTGGCGGATGAAGGTGGGAACCACCCGCCCGTCGTGGGGGCGCATGCGAGGGCCAAACGTGTTGAAGATGCGCACGATCCGCGTATCGAGGCCGTGGTAGCGGTGGTACGCCATGACCATCGCCTCGGCGAACCGCTTCGCTTCGTCGTACACGCCGCGAGGCCCGACCGGATTCACGTTGCCCCAGTAGGTCTCTGGCTGCGGGTGGACGAGCGGATCGCCGTACACCTCGGAGGTGGAGGCGAGGAAAAACTTCGCCTCGTGCGCCTTCGCGAGCCCGAGGCTGTTGTGCGTGCCGAGCGAGCCGACCTTGAGCGTCTGGATCGGCAGCTCCAAGTAGTCGATGGGGCTCGCCGGGGAGGCGAAGTGCATGACGACGTCGATCTTGGGCTCGAAGAGGAACGGCAGGCTGATGTCGTGCTCGACGAGGCTGAAACGCTCCTCGCTCTGCAGGTGCTCGATGTTGGCTCGCGAGCCGGTGAGGAAGTTGTCGAGGCAGACGACCTCGTACCCCTCGGCCAGGAAACGCTCGCAGAGGTGGGAGCCGAGGAAGCCTGCGCCGCCTGTGACGAGTGCGCGGGTCATGCCGTGGCGCCCACCTCGGCGGGAACACCCTCGCGGCGACCGATCGAGACGTAGTGGAAGCCGGCGGCGGCCATCTTCTCGGGCTCGTAGATGTTGCGGAGGTCGACCACCAGCGGCTGGCGCAGCGCGCTGCGGATGCGTCCGAGGTCCAGGCCGCGGAACTGATTCCACTCGGTCATGATCACGAGCGAGTCTGCACCCTGCGCGCAGTCGTAGGGATCCGACGTGAACTCGACGCCGGGGAGCTCTTCGCGACAGGCGTCCATCGCAGCGGGGTCGTAGGCGCGGACCGCGGCACCCCGCTCCTGCAGCGCGCGAATGACGGGAAGTGCCGGCGATTCCCGGATGTCGTCAGTGTCCGGCTTGAACGAAAGTCCGAGGATCGCGATGGTCTTGCCGTCGACCGAGCCCATGGCACGCTGGATCTTGTCGGCCATGCGGCGCTTGACGCGGTTGTTCACCTCGAGGACCGACTCGACGATGGTGAACTCCATGTCCTGCTCGCGTGCGATGTGTGCGAGCGCGCGCGTGTCCTTCGGGAAACACGAGCCACCGTAGCCGGGGCCGGGGTGGAGGAAGCGACCGCCGATGCGCTGGTCGAGGCCCATGCCGTAGGCCACGGTCTCGACGTCGGCGCCGAGGCGCTCGCACAGCTCGGCCGCCTCGTTGATGAACGAGATCTTGGTGGCGAGGAAGCTGTTGGACGCGTACTTGATCATCTCGGCGGTCTCGACGTCCGTGAGCACGAACGGCACGTCGGCCACGCGCAGCGGTGAGTAGATGTCGAGCATGATCTCGGTAGCGCGCGGGTCGCGCGAGCCGATCACGAGACGGTCCGGATGCAGGAAGTCGTCGATGGCCGAGCCTTCCCGCAGGAACTCGGGATTCGAGACCACCGCAAACTCGGCGCTGCCGCCCGCGCCGCCCAGGATCTCCTCGATCATGCGCCCCGTGCCGATCGGCACCGTGCTCTTCGTGACCACGACCTTGAAGCCGTTCAGATGCTCGGCGATCGACGTGGCCACCTGGCGGACGAAGCGGAGGTCGGACGAGCCGTCGTCGCGGGGCGGCGTGCCCACCGCGATGAAGATGGCCTGCGCCTCCTCGATGGACGGTCCGAGCTCGGTGGTGAAGCTCAGGCGGCCCTCCTCGCGGTTTTTCGCCACGAGGGACTTGAGGCCCGGCTCGTAGATCGGAATCTCGCCTGCGTTGAGCTGGGCGATCTTGCTTCCGTCCTTGTCGACGTTGGTGACTTGCATGCCGAAGTCCGCCAGGCATGCGCCTGTCACCAAGCCGACGTACCCACTACCGACAACACAGATCTTCATCACATCTCATCCTTGGGACTTTGAAAAACGCCGAGGTGGCGCAAAACAGACTTCTGGGCGGGGCTGGGCGAAGCTCCGCTGAAGGGGCAGAGCCGTCCGGCCCCCAAAGATAGCGCGATTTCCGGTTTGGAGAAAGGACTCGGAACCTACTGAGGGCTCTCGGTTTCCGCGCTCTCGGCGGTCTCCTGCGCGTCGTTGTAGCGCTTCTTGATGCCCGCCTTCTGGCGGTTACGGATGAGCCATCGCAGGAACTTCGACTCGTTGATGCCGACGATGACGTCGTTGAGCGCCTCGTACACGGAGTCGTCCTGGAGGAGCTGTGCCACGGTTCCGTCGCCTTCGGTCACGTCGGTCGCGGCCTGGTTCAGCTTGCGGATGAGCTCGCTCAGCTCCCGGGTCAGCTCCTCTGCGAAGGCGTCGTCGTGGAGCATTCGCGGCAGGAGGCCGTCGCCCGTGCGGACGTCTTCGACGGTTCCGCGCACCTCGGTGAGGGTCAGCTCGAGATCGCCCAGGGCCCGGTCGAACTGGGCCTTGGTCTCGGTGTCGGAGACGAGCGCGCCGAGAAGACCTTCTCCCGACTCGACCTGTCCGAGGAGCGTCTCGATGCGCGTCACGCTGCCCTCGACGCGGTCTGCGAGGTCGCCGTCGCGGAGGAGCCGCCCCACGATGCCCTCGCCCGAATCGATGCGCGTGGCCACCCGGTCGATGCTCTCGAGGGTGCTCACGAGAGTGTCGGTCACCTGCCGTCCTTCACGCTCGGCGACCAGCTCGCCCAGGAGCCCCTCGCCACGGTCCATCCGCTCGAGAATGTTCGACAGCGACCCTGCGGTGCGGACGATGTTCTCCACGACGTCTTCGCCACTCGCGATGAGGGAGTCGACGTCGGTGGGCTGGTCGGCCGGGATCTCGTCGCCTGCCGGAATCTGCTCGAAGGTGGGCGAGCCGGCGGTCACCTCCACGAACTTGTCCCCGAGGAGCCCGAGGCTCTTGATGCGCGCGACCGAGTCGCCGCGCAGACGCTGTGCGTAGCGCCGCTCGATGCTGATGAACACCCGCAGGAACTCGGCGTCGGTCTGCTCCGGCAGCACGATCTGGCTCACCTTGCCCACGGTGACGCCGTTGAGCTGCACCGGGTTGCCTTCGGCCAGGCCGCCGACGTTGCGAAACTCCACGAAGTAGTCGTTGGTCGATGTGAACAGGAAGTTCTGCTCCCCGACCATGAGTACGGCGGCTGCCAGCAGGGCGATGGCCACGGCGAGCGTCAGGCCGACGCGGGCCGCGCGGCGGTCACGCGGCATCTTCGCCCTCCCGGCCGGCGAGGAAGTCCTGGATGAGGGTGTCGGTCGACGCGTCGGCCTCTTCCCACGTGCCGAGGAAGCGGAACTTCCCTTCGTCGATGAACGCGATCCGGTCGCCGACGAACCGGGCGAGCGGCATGTCGTGGGTGACGACCACGCAGGTCACGCCCAGGTCGTTCTGCGTGGTGTCGATCAGCTTGGCGATCGTGGCCGACGTCATCGGGTCGAGGCCCGTGGTGGGCTCGTCGAAGAGCACGACCTCGGGGTCTCGCACCAGGCTGCGGGCCAGTGCGACACGCTTGCGCATGCCGCCGCTGAGCGCGCTCGGCATGCGATCTTCGATGCCGACGAGCCCCACGCGACGCAGCTTCTCGGCGACCACCCCCCGGATCTCGTCCTCGCTCAGATTGGTGTGCTCTTCGAGGGGGAAGCCGACGTTCTCGAGAACCGTCATCGAGTCGAACAGCGCCCCCGACTGGAAGAGCATCGCCACGCGCGCCCGCAGCGGATAGAGGTCGCGCTCCCGCAGGTCGGCGATCTCGGTGCCGTCGAAGACGATGCTGCCCTCGTCGGGGTGCTCGAGACCGTTCAACTGCCGCAGCGTCACGCTCTTGCCGGTGCCGGAGCGACCGAGGATCACGAGGCACTCGCCTCGATGGATGTCGAAGTCCAGGCCGTCGAGGATCCTGCGGTTTCCGTACGACTTGACGAGCCCGCGCACCTCGTAGAGCGGCTTCATCACGCGCCAAGGATATAGAACAGCTTGGTGAGAAAGAAGTCGGACACGAGGATCACGATGGACGCCCAGACGACCGTGTTCGTGGTGGCGCGTCCGACCCCGTCCGCGCCGCCCTGGGCGTTCAGTCCGTTGTAGCAGCCGATGATGGCGATGAAGTACGCGAAGAAGTAGCTTTTGCCGATTCCGGACAGGACATCGCCCAGCGTCAACGCCCCCCGCACGTCGTTCACGTAGAGACCCAGGGGCACGTTGAGCTGGTAAACGGCGATCAGCATACCGCCGAAGATGCCGAGGCCGTTGCCGATCATGGTGAGCGCCGGCAGCATGACCAGACAGGCGGCAAGCTTCGGTGCGACGAGCTTCTTGACCGGATCGGCGGCCATCGACCGGAGGGCGTCGATCTGCTCGGTGACCTTCATCGTGCCGATCTCGGCGGTCATGCCCGAGCCGATGCGGCCGCCGACGATGAGCGCGGTGAGGACGGGACCGAGCTCGCGGGTGAGGGCCTTCGAGACCGCGGTTCCGACGTAGTACTTCACGCCCAGCTCGGAGAGGCTGTAGGCCGTCTGCAGAGCGAGCACCATGCCCGTGAACAGGGTGGTGACACCGGCGACGCCCAGTGACTTGACGCCGAGCTGCTCCATCTGCCGTAGCCACGCGCCGAGCTCCATGGGGCGCGAGAACATCGCCACGAACGCGCGCGACGTGAGGATGCCGACCTCGCCCAGAGCTCGGAAGTAGCGGAGGATCTCTTGGAGCATGGCCGTGCTACCTTGAAGGCCGCAGAAGCGGCCTCGAATCTGAGCCGATTCTAGCCCGAGCACGTCGAAGGCTCGGTCGCGTCCCCGCAATGAGAATCTTCGCTGCCACGCTGGGTTTCTACACCTTTCTGGTGCTCGGCTCGTTCGTTTTCGGCTCCCTGGCCATGCTCGGGGCGCTCGTGATGCCGTGGTCGGATGCGCCGTTGCTCTGTGCCCGGTGGTGGAGCCGCGGCATGCTGCTCTTCGGCGGGGTGAAGGTGGAAGCCCACGGTGCCGAGCAGGACTTCCTCCGCGACGGTCGGATCGTGGTGCTCGTCAATCACCAGAGCATCTACGACATCCCCGTGCTCTTCGCCACGCTGCCGTCTCCCGCCGTCTTCCTGGCCAAGCGCAGCCTGTTCTGGATTCCCATCTTCGGTTGGGCCCTGTGGATGCTGGGCTTCGTGCCGGTCGACCGTGGCGACCGCAGCAAGGCACGCGACGCCTACTCGGGGGCCTTCAAGGCGCTCAACCGGGGCCGCTCCCTGATCATCTTTCCGGAGGGCTCGCGGTCTCCCGATGGGCGCATTCAGCAGTTCAAGGCGGGTGGTGTTCGCATCGCCAAAGCGACCGAGGTGCCGCTCGTGGTGGCGGGGATCTCCAAGACCCGCGCCGTGCGCGGCAAGCGCAGCCTGATCGTGCGTCCCGGAACCGTCGAGATCCGCTACGGGGAACTGCACTCGGTCGACGAGATCCAATCGACGCCGCGCGCCCGCCTGGTGGCGCAGCTCCGGCAGGAGATCGCGACGCTGAGCGGCGAGGAGATCGAAGGGGCCGGCGAGCCGAAGGCCGCAGTGCAATCGGCACGGGCCTGAGCCATAATCCGCGGCCATGTCCGACCCCCGCGAAGAGACCGTCTGGCAGGCGCTCAAGAGCGTCAAGTTCCCCGGCATGAGCCGCGACGTCGTGTCGTTCGGGTTCGTCAAGGAGGTGAACCTCGAAGATGGCGGAGTTGCCGTCTCCCTGCGCGTTCCAACGCAGAACCCGGGGGCCGCCGAGCAGATCCGCGAAGAGGTGGAGAAGAGCCTGCAGGAAGCCGGCGTCGGCGAGGTGCGGGTGGTGCTCGACGTCGCTCTGCAGAAGCGCCCCGAAGAGGCGCAGCAGCAGGCGATCGCCCAGGACCCGGAGCTCCTCGCGGGTGTCGACCACGTGATTGCCGTCGCCAGCGGCAAGGGGGGCGTCGGCAAGTCGACGGTCTCGTCGAATCTCGCGATCGCCCTGGCTCAGCTCGGTTACAAGGTCGGTCTGATGGACGCCGACATCTACGGGCCCTCCATGCCGCTCATGTTCGGAATCAGCGACAAGCCGCGGGTCACGGACACGGGCCTCATCCCGTTCGAGAAGTACGGTGTGCGTCTGATGTCGCTCGGCTTCGTGCTCGACATCGACACCCCCGTCATCTGGCGTGGACCGATGGTGATGAAGGCGATCGAGCAACTGCTCGGTGACGTGGAGTGGGGCGAGCTCGACGCCATGATCATCGACCTGCCGCCGGGCACGGGCGATGCCCAGCTGACGCTGACACAGAAGGTGCCGCTGAGCGGCGCAGTGATCGTCTCGACCCCGCAGGACGTTGCGCTGATCGACGCCCGAAAGGGCCTCGCCATGTTCCGGAAGGTCAATGTTCCCGTGCTCGGCATGATCGAGAACATGTCCGGTTTCCAGTGCCCCCACTGCGGCGAGGAGACCGCGGTCTTCAAGGCCGACGGTGCGCGGCGCACGGCGGACGTTCTCGGCTGTCCGTTCCTCGGGCGGATTCCCCTCGACCCGGCCATCGTGCTCGGCGGCGACGGTGGCGCGCCCGTGGTGACCGAGGAGGGGCCGCTGCGCGACTCGTTCCACGAGGTGGCTCGCGAGGTGATGGCGCAGGTCACGCAGCAGCCGGGCCGGAGCCCGTCGTTCACGATCAGCTAGCAGCCCGTGGTGGACCTCCCGTGCGTCTGAGTTTGGGGCGATGACGGTCGCGCTGATCGCCGACGCGCACCTCGGCGGGCCCGGAGGAGCGAGCGAGCCTCTCGTGCAGCACATGGAGCAGCTCGCCGAATCCGGCTGCTCCCACATGGTGCTGATGGGTGACCTGTTCCACGTGTGGGTGGGCGACAGGCGCTACGAAACGCCCGAGATCGCCTCCATGGTCGATGCGTTGCGCGGCTTCCGAGCGCGCGGCATCCGGCTCGAGTACGTCGAAGGCAACCGCGACTTTTTCCTGCAGGGCGGGCCGTACGAGGACGCGTTCGACGAGATTGCGCTCGAGATCGCGTTCGAGGTGGGTGGCACGCGCTACCTGGCGGTCCACGGTGACGGTCTCAACGACCGCGACTGGCGTTATCGGTTCTGGCGCTCGCTGTCGAAGAGCGCGCTGAGCCGTCTGCTGGTGCGGCGCGTGCCCGGACCTCTGGCCCGCAATCTCGTGCATGGGACCGAGCAGCGGCTCGCCAAGACGAACTTCAAGCACAAGACCGTCTTGCCCGACGAGGTGATACGTCGCTACGGTGAGGAGCGTCTGGCAGAGGGTTACGATGTCCTCCTGCTCGGGCACTTCCACGAGCCGAAGACGTACGACGTCGCGGGTGGCGCAGTGCACGTCGTCGACGCCTGGTACAACCGCGGCGTGATCGAGGTGGTCGGCGAGCGGGGCATCGAAGACTCGGTCGGGCCGGGATCCCCGCTGCCGTGATGCGGGTGGTCCTGCTCGGGTCCGGCACGTCGACCGGAGTGCCCGTGGTCGGCTGCACCTGCCCCGTGTGCCGCTCCGGACATCCGGGCAATGAGCGCACGCGCGCCAGCGCGTGGCTCCGCTGGGTTTCGGACGACGGCGTGGAGCGATCCGTGGTTCTCGACACCGGGCCCGATTTCCGGCAGCAGGCGCTACGCGAGGGGATCGAGCGGTTGGACGCGGTTCTCTTCACCCACGCGCACGCCGATCACATCCTCGGGCTCGACGACGTCCGGCCCTACAACTTCCGCCAGAAGAAGGCGCTCGACTGTTTCGGCTCGGACGCCACGCTCGCCCAGGTGCGGAGCACGTTTGCCTACGCCTTCGACGGACCCGGGGAGGGAGGTGGCGTACCCCAGATCGCGTTGCGCGAGATCGACGGAGCCTTCGACCTGTTCGATCGGCGCGTCGTGCCCGTCCCCGTGCTTCACGGGTCGCGGGAGGTGCTCGGCTTCCGGCTCGGCGGGTTCGCCTACGTCACGGACGTGAGCCGGATCCCGCCGGCTTCGCTCGACCTCCTGGGCGGCCTGGAGGTGCTGATTCTGGGGGCCCTGCGCTATCGCCCACACCCCACGCACCAGTCGATCGAGGAGGCGCTCGGGCTGCTGGAGACCCTGGCTCCGGGGCAGGCGTACCTGACGCATCTGGCACACGATGTCGACGCGGCCCGACTCGAGATCGATCTGCCGCGCTCGGTGGCACTTGGCTACGATGGCCTCTCGTTCCAGATCGGATGAGCCTCGAGACGCGATGAACCTCCCCGACCCGTATCCCGTTCCGAGCGGTCGCACCGCGCGCGGCGAGCTCGTGCCGCCGTCGTCCAAGAGTGTCGCGCAGCGTCTGCTCGCGTTGGCACTCGTTCTGGACGCAGAGATCCGCCTCGACAACGTCATGCCCGCGGAGGACATCCAGAGCTTCGTCGGCGGGCTCGAGGCGTGCGGGCTGCAGGTGCGCGTTCAGGGTGCTGCGCTCCACGTCCGGCCCGGCACGCGGCCGCTCAGCGAGGTCCACGTCGACTGTGGTGCGGGCGGCACGATGTACCGGTTCGTGGTGGCGGCGCTGGCCGGTCGCGAGGGGACGTTCGTGGTCGACGGCATCCAACGCCTGCGCGAGCGCCCGATTGCGCCCCTGGTCGATGCGCTGCGTCAACTGGGCGCGCGCATCAGCTACCTGGGTGAGGACGGCTACTGCCCGCTCCGCATCGAAGGAGTCGTTCTGCGCGGGGGCACATGTACGCTCGACGCCGGCCTCTCGAGTCAGTACCTGTCGGCGCTCCTCATGGCGGCGCTCCGCGCCGACGGGCCCGTGGAGATCGGAGTGGAGGCCCTGACCTCGGAGCCCTACGTCGACCTCACGCGCGAGGCCATCGAGCGGGTGGGCGCACCGCCGGTGCAGCGGACGACGAGGGGGTTCCGCGTGGAGCCGGCTCCGGCGTCGTTCCGCTTTGCCCAGGAGCCGTACTGGGTGGAGGCCGACGACTCCGGTGTGGCTTATCCCG
This sequence comes from Candidatus Multivoraceae bacterium, assembly GCA_965223385.1. Lineage (GTDB taxonomy): Bacteria > Acidobacteriota > Thermoanaerobaculia > Multivoradales > Multivoraceae > JBCCLJ01. The sequence continues at coordinate 1,808,088 of CBDCWR010000006.1, forward strand.
CTGCCGCGGCGGTCCTGACTGGAGGCGACGTGCTGCTTCGGGGGCTGCGACGCGACTCGCTGCAGGGGGATCGGGTCCTGCTCGAGCATCTGCAGGCGTTGGGGGCGGAGCTCTCGTGGTCCGGCGACGCGCTCCACGTGCGGCATGCGGGAGGGCCACTTCCCGCGTTCGACCTCGACCTTTCCCAGATTCCCGATCAGGTGCCGACCCTGGCCGCCGTCGCCGTCTTCTGTGACGGAGTGTCACGAATCCGCAACGTGCCGCATCTGAGAGTCAAAGAAAGTGATCGACTGGCGGCGATGGCCGAAGGCCTACAGCGCTGCGGCTTCGAGGTGGAGGAGCAGGCCGACGGTCTGACTCTTCGAGGGGCGGGCGCCGACGTGCCCACCACCGGGACCGTGGAGGTGCGCAGCCACGGCGACCATCGCATTGCGATGGCGATGGCCCTCGTCGGGCTGCGCAGGCCGGGTGTGCTGGTGCAGGACCCTGGAGTCGTCGCGAAGTCGTACCCCACGTTCTGGCAGCACCTGGAACAGATCTTCCCGCCATGACCCCGAGCTCCCTCGCAGACGTCCGGCACACCGTGCTGGAGCCTGCGGGGGGACGCAGCCGCGGCCTGGACGACGCGCGGCTCACGGACCAGGAACGGGTCGCGGTTCTGCTCCAGGCGGCGGCGGTGGCCTCGCTGCTTCCAGAGATCGACCTGGTCGCGGCGGTGCGCGCGACCGGGCTTCGTGTCGATCCGGACGGCGTGCTTTTCCTGTCGGATCCGGAACGCTGGGTGACACGCGAGATCTCATCTCCCGCGCGCCGCGCCCGTCTCCTGCTGGGCGAGCTCCTGCGGGTGCTCTTCGGCAACACGTCGCTCGTGGTGCCTGGCCGCGGTGTGGCGCGGGTGGCGGTGCGCCGCCTGCAGCGGAACTGGGGTCAGTCGCTCGTGGATCGGCCTCCTGACCGCCTCGTCGCGGAGCTGCTCGACGGCGCTCCGTTCCTCTGGCGGCCGCGCTTCGCCCGGGCCCGCGCGGGTCTGATGGTCGTGCGCTCGGATGCGGGGTGTGCCGCGACGTGGGTGGCAGGTCCCGGGTCCTTTCGACGTGCGGTTCTCGCTGGCGGTCGAGATCCGCGGACGGTGGCGGAGCTCCTGCAGGGGCCGGCGGCGCATCAGGCGTGGCTGGAGCGCAACACGTGGACCTGCACGTCGACCGAGGGTGGCGAAGGCCGGGCCTGGGGGCTCTACCGTGCCGGTCAGTTCTCCGCGGCGGCAGGGGCGGTGGAGGGTGTTTCGGCGGACGCCCTCGTGCTCCGCCTGCTCTGTGACCTGGAGCTGGGGCGCCTGGGCGCGTGCCGAAGGCACCTCACTGCGCTCGAAGGGTTGCCGCTGGAGGGGCGTGCGCTATGGGCAGCGGCTCGCGCCGCCGTGCGTGTGTACGCCAATCTCGGGCAGCGGAGCCAGGTGCGTGCGTGGATGGCCCGTGCCCTGTCGCAGCGACGCTCCTCGCCGCCGCAGGCACACGCGATCGCGGCGCAGGGCTATTGGGACCTCGGGGATCTCGGTCGCGCCACGGCGCATCTCGGTTGCGCCGAGCGCGGTGCTCCTCGCGGCTCGGTCGTCGCGGAGGTGGCCCAGTCGTGGTCTCTGGTGCATCTCGCCCGAGGGGAAGGAGAGCTTGCCGCGGCACGCCTGAGCGATGCGATCGTCGCCGAACGACGCCACGCCACGGCAACCCGTGCCGGGCGCCTGTGGACCGACCTCGTCTCAGCGCGTGCTCTGTCTGACGATCTGCGCGGTGCGGAGAGAGCGGCGCGGCATGCCTTCCGCCTGCTTTCGGGGTGCGAAGGCCCGCTTGCCGAGACCCTCGCGCTGCACAACCTCGCGGAGGTCCGCATTCGTCGTGGTCGACTCCGGGGCACAGGCGAGATCCTGGCCCGGGCCGAAGCGGCCAACGAGCTGGCGGGCAACACCCGTGCGGCGCTGCACGATCGCGAGCTGCGAGGCCGCTGGCTTCTCGCGCGGGGTGAGCTGGTCGCCGCGGAAGAGCATCTCCGGGACTCCCTCGATGGGTGCGCGCCGGAGGAGGACGGCTCTGCACTCCGGGTGCTCCTGGCGCGAGCGACGGCATGGCGCGGTCGCCCCGCAGCCGCAGCCGCTCTCCTCGACAGGGAGCGCCTCGACGGTGTGCTCGAGCCGGAGGAGGTGCCGGCCCTCCTGCTTCAGGCGGGCCTCCGCACGGCCGCGGTCGACGCCTGCCGTGGGCGTGCGGCGGGCCTCTGGCGCCGTGTGGCTCTCGGAGAGGAGCCCTCAGCCGCCCATTGGCGCGAGGTGGAGGCGCTCGAACCGTACCGCTTCGCTCGGCTCGTGCTCGATCTCGCGACGCTCACAGTCGAGGTGTCTCCGCCGCGGGTCTGGCGAGCCTGCCGGCTTCTGTCCGCCTGTGAGGCGGCTGGTCTGGCGGACCTGTTGCGGGCGCAGACGTCGCCGCTCCTCGAGGAGCTCGCCCGCGCGGGGCAGGGGGCCGCGACCGACGTCGTGACCGTGCGGCACCTGCTGGCGCTCGCGGGCGAGCCAGGCGCTGAGCTCTCCTTTCGACGCGCGCGGGCTGTCGATGCGGAGGTGGTCCTCCCGGGCCCGTCCCGGGGGCGTGAGGTGCAGGCCCAGGTCGCTGCCGGGACCTGGACGCTGCGCGTCGCGCAGGACACCGTCCAGGTGCGGAGCCTCTTCCAGCTCCTCGTGCACGGTCTGACGGCGCTCCCTCCGCCCGAATGCCCCGCGCGCTCCGCGGGGCCAACTCATGGAATCGTGGGTGAAAGCGACGAGCTCGTCGCGGCGGTGGAGCGTGCAGCACGGCTCGCAGGCTCCGACATCCCACTGCTCGTGCTCGGCGAGAGCGGGACGGGCAAGGAGCTGATCGCGCGACTGGCCCATCGATCGAGCCCGCGCAGCGGAGCGCCTTTCGTGGCGGTGAACTGTGCGGCGCTGTCGGAGAGCCTCGTCCTCTCGGAGCTCTTCGGCCACGTGAAAGGCGCCTTCACGGGTGCCCAGGCTGATCGTCGCGGAGCGTTCGAGGAGGCGAGCCCGGGCACCCTCTTCCTCGACGAGATCGGGGACCTGCAGGCGCGGGCACAGGGCATGCTGCTTCGGGTGCTGCAGGAGGGGGAGATCCGCAGGCTGGGAGAGAACCGGACGCGGCCGGTCGACGTGCGGATCGTGGCCGCGACCCACCGCGACCTCGAGGGGATGGTGGAGGAGGGCAGCTTTCGCCAGGACCTCCTCTATCGGCTGCGCGGCGCCTCGGTGCGGTTGCCACCCCTCCGGGAACGGGGCGACGACGTCTCGCTGCTGGCGACCGCGTTCTCCCAGGGCGAGGGAATGACCATCGACCGCGCCGCGCTCGCGCGGCTCGGGGCGCACACCTGGCCCGGCAACGTGCGGGAGCTCCAGCTTGCGGTGCGGACCGCGGCGGCGCTGGCCCGTGCGGTGGGCCGGACGACGATCTTCGCCGACGACGTGGACCTCGAGGGGGCTCCTCGCGCGGTCGAGGTGGGTTACCACGACTGGCTGCTCCAGGCGCGTCGCGCCAAGGTGCGCGACAGCCTGCGCGCGGCCGGTGGCAACCAGTCTGCCGCCGCGCGGAAGCTGGGCCTCACGCGGCAGGCCCTGTCGTACCTGGTGCGCGAGCTCGACCTCGTCGGGGAAAGATCGGCACGCCCCTGAGCTCCGGTCCGCCGAACTTTCGGCTTTCGTCGAGGCAGGCGGCGCCATCGGGCGACACTGCACCGGGGCGGGATCTGCCGGGAATTGTCAAACCCTTCTCCCAGAAGGCCCCGGACGCCGTGGGGGCCGCGCTTTCCTGCGCTGGTACCGCCTTTGCAGCCTGTGGTTGGCTCCAACCCAGCCGAGGCCGCCCTCGGCCTGACGAGGTGTTCCAATGATTTCGCCCCTTCGACTGAGAGACCGCAACTCTGGCTTCACGCTGATCGAGCTGCTGATCGTCGTGGCCATCATCGGCATCATTGCCGCCATCCTGATTCCGAACCTCCTCGACGCTCTGCAGAAAGCGAAGCAGAAGCGGACCGTCGCGGACATGAAGCTGATCGGCACCTCCTGGTTCTCCTGGCTGACGGACCAGGCGGGTGCTGCGGCCGCTGGATCCGCCGGCACGTTCGACTGGTCCAACCTCAACGCCAAGTCCCATGCCTCTCTGGTGAACGATCTGACGCCGAGGTACGCAGCGTCCATTCCCCACCAGGACGGCTGGGGGCGGGACATCGAGTTCGGCATCAACTCGGACCTCGAGGCGCCCGACCCCATCGCACTGCGCGCGCGAGGGGCCGACGGAATGTTCGAAGGAACGACGTACAACGTCGGGCCGTTCCTGGCGACCGACTACAGCCAGGACATCGTCTGGGTCGGTGGCTACTTCGTGAAGTGGCCCGAGGGGAACTAGCGAACCCGTGGTGGTACCACGGGCTTCGCTAGTTCATTCGATGCTCCAGCCGCTTGCGCGGCTTCCGCGCAGCGCCCTTCGGGCGCGCTTGGCCAGAGCCCGTGGTGGTGCCGCGGGCTTCGCTAGTTCATTCGATGCTCCAGCCGCTTGACGCGGCTTCCGCGCAGCGCCCTTCGGGCGCGCTTGGCCAGAGCCCGTGGTGGTGCCGCGGGCTTCGCTAGTTCATTCGATGCTCCAGCCGCTCGACGCGGCTTCCGCGCAGCGCCCTTCGGGCGCGCTTGGCCAGAGCCCGTGGTTGGTACCACGGGCTTCGCTAGTTCATTCGATGCTCCAGCCGCTTGCGCGGCTTCTTGATGCGCTCGTCGCTCCGCTCGGAGCTCCCGGCGCTCACTTGGGCACCCAGGCTTCGCCAGGTTGCCCAAGAGCTCCGCGCTCCAAGCGGCCTTCGGGCGTGCCCACAGGGCACGTTGCAGTTTGGCGGACCAAACGTGCTGCGCGTCGCTTGGCCTGAGTGTGAAGAGAGCGGAGTCGGTCAGCCGGTTGGGTTGCGGTCTCCGTTTGCGAGGTGGTCCCAGCCTGAGCGGCCGAGGGCTTTTGTGCGGCCGGAGGGGGCCACCATGCGGAGGCCCGGTTCCGCGGTGATCTCACCGATCGCTTGGGCTCCGAACCGGGCGGGTGGTGTCGTCTCCGGCGGGAGGGTGAAGAGCAGGACGTAGTCTTCGCCGCCCGTCGTCGTGAGCTCGAGCGGGTCGAGGCGGAGCCGGGCACACAGCTCGCGGAACGACGCGGCGAGGGGTAGACGCTCCTCTTCGATGCGGGCTCCGAGACCGTCGCTCTCGAGGAGACGATGGCCGTCGAGGGCCAGGCCGTCGGAGACGTCGAGGGCGGCGCAACGGAGCTGCCGGCCGAGCCAGCCGCCGAGCTCGAGCTGTGCCGCCGGGAGGAGGTGGCGCCTGACGGCCGCCTTCGCGGCGCGCCGGAGCGCAGGTGGCAGGTCCTCCAGCTCGGCTGGGAGCTTCACGCCCCTGCCGTCGAGGCGCGCACCACGCGCGACGAGGCGCTGCCCGAGAGCCGACTCGCCCAGCGTGCCGCCGGCCCAGAGGGTGTCTCCGACCCGTGCGCCCCGGCGCTCGAGCGCGCGCCCGCCTTCGGGCAGCTCGCCCAGCAGGAGCATCACGGCGGCGCTGTGCTTGGCAGAGCTCAGATCGCCACCGGCGAGCTCGGCGCCCAGCTCCTCGAGTGCCTGGAGCACACCCTCGAAGAAGCGCCGGTGGCGGAAGCTCGGCGGCGCCGTGAGCGCGAGGAAGGCGCGGAGCGGCACCGCCCCCATCGCCGCGAGGTCGGATGTGTTCACGGCCACGGTGCGCCGGCCGAGGACCCGCTCGTCGATGTCGTGCGGCACGTGGACGCCACCGATCTGGGTGTCCATGGTCGCCACCTGCCCGGGGCCGCCGTCGAAGACGGCCGCGTCGTTGCCGATGCGCGCGGTGACGGTGCCGCGGGCCGCGAGCCACCGGATCAGCGCATCTTCGCTGGAGGTCACGTCGCTTCGTCGGGATCGGACGCGAGGGCCAGCTCGAGCACGTCCGAAAGGTCGGAGGCCAGGTGCACCTCGACCTTGTTGCGCACCGCCTTCGGAACTTCGGGCAGGTCGCGCTGATTCGCCTTCGGGATGATCACCTTCTTGACGCCCGTGCCCAGCGCGGCGAGCAGCTTCTCCTTGAGGCCGCCGATCGCGAGCACCTCGCCGCGGAGCGTGATCTCACCGGTCATCGCCACCTTGCAGTTGATCGGCTGATCCAAGAGCAGCGAGATGAGCGACGTCGCGATCGTGATGCCCGCCGAAGGGCCGTCCTTGGGGATCGAGCCCGCCGGCACGTGGATGTGGATGTCGTGCTGGTTGAAGAACTTGTCGTTGCCGCAGTGGGCGACCGCGTAGCTGCGCGCGTTGCTGAGCGCCGCCTGCGCCGACTCGCGCATGACCTCACCGAGCTGGCCGGTGAGCTGGAGCTTTCCTTCCCCGGGGAGCGCGACGGCTTCGATGAGCAGAATGTCGCCACCCGCGGCGGTCCACGCCAGGCCGGTCGACACGCCGACGCGGTCGCGGTCGAGGAGCTCGTCGCTGAAGTGTCGCGCGGGGCCCAGCATGCGCTCGACCCGGCCGGCGTCCACCTTGACGGCGACGTCGCGGCCGCGGGCGAAGCGCACGGCGACCTTTCGGCACAGCGAGCCGATCTCGCGCTCGAGGTTCCGGAGGCCGGCCTCTTTCGTGTAGTCGCGGATCACGCGGGTGAGCCCGGCGTTGGTGAAGGTGAGCTTTCCCTCGGGAATGCCGTTCTCCTCGAGCTGCTTCGGCACGAGGTGCTTTCGCGCGATCTGCAGCTTCTCCTGCTCGGTGTAGCCCGAGAGGCGGAGCACCTCCATGCGGTCGAGGAAGGCGGGCTGGATCGGGTCGAGGAGGTTCGCCGTGGTGATGAACATGACCTTCGAGAGGTCGTAGGCAACGCCCAGGTAGTGGTCACGGAACGAGTTGTTCTGCTCGGGGTCGAGCACCTCGAGCAGTGCCGACGACGGATCACCGCGGTAGTCGGCGCCAACCTTGTCGATCTCGTCGAGCATGAACACCGGGTTGCTGGTGCCGGCCTGCTGCAGGCCCTGGATGATGCGCCCGGGAAGGGCGCCGACGTAGGTGCGGCGATGCCCGCGGATCTCGGCCTCGTCGCGGACGCCGCCCAGCGAGAGCCGCACGAACTCGCGGTCGAGGGCGCGGGCGATCGACCGCCCGAGTGAGGTCTTGCCGACCCCGGGTGGCCCGACGAAGCAGAGGATCGGGCCGCGCGCATCCCCCTTGAGCTGGCGCACCGCCAGGTACTCGAGGATGCGCTCCTTCACCTTCTCGAGGTTGTAGTGGTCGCGGTCGAGCACCTCCTTGGCGTAGTCCAGATCGAGGCGGTCTTCACTGAACGTCTGCCAGGGGAGGCCCGTGAGCCAGTCGAGGTACGTGCGGATGACGGCGTTCTCGGCGCTGTCGGGGTGGCTGCGCTCGAGCCGGCGGACCTGCCGGTCCATCTCCTCGAGCGCCTCTTCCGGAAGACCGCGCTCGGTCGCCTTGGTGCGGTAGGCCTCGATCTCCTCGGCGAGCTCGTCACCCTCGCCGAGCTCGTTGCGGATGGCCTTGAGCTGCTGGCGCAGGAAGTACTCGCGCTGGCTGCGGTCCATCTCGCCGCGCGCTTCGGTGCTGATCTGGTGCTGCATCTGCAGCAGCTGCACCTCGCGCTGGAGCAGCTCGTTCACCGCCGCAAGCCGCGCCAGCGGGTCGACGCTCTCGAGGATCTCCTGCGCCTCCTCCATCTTGAGCTCGAGGTTCGACGCCGCGAGATCGGCCAGACGCCCCGGGTCCTCGAGGTTGGCCGCAATGACCATGACCTCCGAGGAGATCGCCTTGCCGAGGTTCACCGCGCGCTCGAGGTTCTCCTTGACGCTGCGGATCAGGGCTTCGCCCTCGAGTGAGCTCTCGCCGTCGGGCTCTTCGATCTTTTCGATGCGGGCCTGGAGGAACGGCTCGTCCCGGCTCACGTGCTGCACGCGGGCGCGCGCGACACCCTGCACGAGGATGCGGATCCTGCCGTCGGGCAGCTTGAGCATGCGCATGATGATCGCGGCCGTGCCGATGGGGTGGAGGTCGGCCTCGCCCGGGTCTTCCTCGCTGGGGTCGTTCTGCGGAGCGAGCAGGATGACGCGGTTCTCGGCCAGTGCCTGGTCCACCGCGAGCACGCTCTTTTCCCGGCTGATCGACAGCGGCACGATGATGTACGGAAAGATCACCATGTCCTTGAGCGGCAGAACCGGAAGGACGTCGGGAAGCTCGACTTCCTCCTGCTCGAGGGCGGGTGCTGTGGTCGTGGTGCTCATCGTGCTCGGGCCCCTCGGGGCGCCCCGAGAATACACGTTTCTCGGGGGTTGTCTTCTCGACTTCGTCGCCCGTCGATCCCACTCCGACAGCCCTTCGCCGGCGCCGTTGCGACCTTCAGGAGCGCTGGCCGAGCAGCTTGCGGAGCTCGGACATGAACGCGTCGATGTCCTCGAATTCGCGGTACACCGAGGCGAAGCGAACGTAGGCCACCTGATCGAGGCTGCGCAGCCGCTCCATCACGAACTCGCCGAGGTCGTTCGTGGTGATCTCACGCTCCTCGCGCTCCTGCAGCAGCGACTCCGCCTCGTCGACGATGTCGTCGAGCGCGCGCAGCGGAACGGGTCGTTTCTCGCAGGCCTTGAGCAGGCCAGCGAGCAGTTTGCTCCGGCTGAACTCCTCGCGGCTCCCGTCCGACTTGATGACCCGGTACGCGATCTCCTCGATCTGCTCGTACGAGGTGAAGCGTCGACCGCAGCCGAGGCACTCGCGGCGTCGCCGGATGGTGGCCCCGTCCCGGCTCTCGCGCGAGTCGACCACCCGGTCTTTGCTCTCCGAGCAGTACGGGCACTTCATCGTCGTGCGGGAGGAGTGCGGAGGCCCTCCGACAAGTCAGGCCTCTACGCGTGGTCCTCGGAGCCCTCGGCATCGAGAGCGATGTTGAGTCGGAGCTGGTCGAGGGACGCGGCGTCCTGCATGTCGCCGTTCTCCGCGAGCGTGCCGACGACCTCGCCGTTCTCGTCTTCGAGCTCGAGCTTGATGCGGAATCGCTTGGCCCGATCGAGAGAGTCTTTCGAGAGCAGGAGCTGGAGGTCTTGCGTGAGGTGACGCTTGCCGTTGGTGGCCGCACCCTCGTGTGACTTCGGCTCCGAGGCGGGTTTGAGGCCCATCGCTTGACGGCGGATCTTCTCGAGCTCGGCCAGGATGTCGACCTGCTTGCGCGCGCCGCTCGGCGTCTCGGACGCGGCTGCGGCCTCGGGCTCGGCTGGCTCGGGGCTCGGTGCGCTCGGCTCGGGCACCGGGGCGGGCTCGGCGACGGTGGCTGCGGCGGCGGCGGGCGCTTCGTCTGCCGCCTCCGGGGCTGGAGCCGCAGCAGGCGCGGGTGCGGGCGCGGGCTCGGGAGGTGGAGCGGGTGCGGGCTCAGCGGGTGGTGGCGGTGCGGGCTCGGCGACCGGCGCGGAGTCGGTGTCGCCTCGCTGGCTCTCCGCGATGCGCTTCTTGAGCGAGAGCAGGGTCAGCTTCGAGATGCCCTTCAGGGTCTCGAACACGCCTTTGCCGCTGATCGCTGCGGCTTCGTACGAAGGCCAGTCACCCGTGTTGATCGCCCGATCGAGCTCGTCCACGGTGCAGATGTCCGCGAGATCGCGTTTGTTGTACTGCAGCACCAGCGGCAGCTGGGAGGTGGACAGCCCGATCTCCTGGAGGTTCTCCTCGAGATTGCTGAACGACTCGATGTTCGCCTGCAGCATGGCGCGCTGTGAGTCGGCCACGAACACGACGCCGTCGACGCCCTTGAGCACCAGCTTCCGCGTGGTGTTGTAGAAGACCTGGCCCGGAACCGTGTAGAGCTGGATTCGGGTGTTGAAGCCCTGGATGCTGCCCACGTCGATGGGCAGGAGGTCGAAGAAGAGCGTTCGATCGGTCTCGGTCTCGAGCGAGACCATCTCGCCGCGCGAGTCCTGGCTCGTATGGCCGTAGATGTGCTGCAGGTTCGTGGTCTTCCCGCACAGGCCAGGACCGTAGTAGACGATCTTGGCCGCCATCTGCATGGTGCTGTAGTTGAAGAAGACCATGGGCGTGCGAAGCGGGGGCGGGAGGAAGGATTGGAAGGGAACGGCGCTCGAGGAGCACCGAAGAACAGCAGCATAACATTCTCGCTTGCGCATGAGCAAGATTGGGGATGTGAGCGTAAGTTGCTGAAACGCAGGGACGTGGAGCCCCCAGAAGGGGGCGCCCTGCCGACCGTGCAGTGACGATCGCCAAGGCCGTGAAGGGGGGCGTCCGGCACGCCGGTCTCGCCGTGACGGTCCGCTAAACTAGGGGCGCTGGACGGTCCACCATGAGCACGGTTCCCGACAACCTCAGCCCCCGCGACCGCGAGATCCTGCGCGGCGTGATCGGGGTGTATCTGCTCAGCGGCGAGCCCGTGAGCTCGCGGCGCGTGGCCAAGACGGAGCAGCTTGGTCTCTCTGCTGCGAGCGTGCGCAACGTGATGGCCGATCTCGAGGAAATGGGCTACCTGTCGCAGCCGCACTCCTCCGCAGGCCGTATTCCGACGGCGCGCGGCTACCACCTTTTCATCGACTCGCTGATGACGTCCGAGCAGCTCGGGAAAGACGAGATCCAGCACATCGAAGACCGCCTCACCGCGTCCGACGACCGCAACGCGCTCGCGGAAGTGACGTCGGGCCTGCTCTCGGAGCTTTCGCAGCAGATGGGCATTGTGGTCACGGCCGACATCGCGCAGGTGACGCTGCAGTCGGTCGAGTTCGTGCCACTCTCCGACAACAAGATCCTCTGTGTGGCGATGGCGGCGGACGGCTTCGCCGATCACAAGGTGATCGAGACCGAAAAGGAGCTGACCCGCGAGGAGCTGGTGCAGGTGTCCAACTACCTCACCGAGAACTTCCGCGGGCTTTCGCTCCGCGAGATGCGCGACCGCCTCGTCGCCATGATGCACGACACGCGCACCCAGCTCGACCACCTCCTGGCGCGGGCCAGCGAGCTGGCGCAGAAGGGCCTGGCGGCCTTCGGGGGATCGCAGCTCGTCTTCGACGGCGCCGAGTCGCTGCTCGGTCAGCCCGAGCTCGCCGACCTCGAGCGCATCCGGACACTCTTCGACACCTTCGCCGACAAGGCCAGGGTCGTCGAGATTCTGAGTCACTGTCTCGAGGGCGACGGCGTCCGCGTGTTCATCGGGCAGGAGAGCGACCTCACCTCACCGCTCGACTTCAGCCTGATCGCCCGCAGCTACGGGGCGGAGGGTGAGATCGCCGGCACCATCGGGGTCTTCGGTCCGTCGCGCATGATGTACGGGCGCCTGATTCCGCTCGTCGATCACCTCGGTGAGCGGTTGTCCGCCGCCCTGTCGACCACGATGCGATAGGAGCCACGCCCCAGTTGGTGATACTCTCAGGGGCTGATCGCGGCGTCGCCGTCGCCGTCTGGGTCGAAGATCTCCAGAGTCCTCAAGGACTTGCGCTCGCGACCGTTCGTTCTCCTCGTTCTCCCTCTCTTCCCATCCCTTGTGCATGCTTCTCTGCGATGACTGACGAATTGATCGAACCTGAATCTGGGTCCGACGCCGACGCCTACGACCTGGATCTCGACGCCGAAGAAGAGGCCTCGGCCGAAGACGTCATGCGTGAGGCCATGGAGTCGGTCGACGCCCGCAAGACGTCGCCGGAAGACGATCCGGGTGCACCGGCCGCGGAAGACCCGCCTGCGCGAGCCCCTGCGGGCTCGGACGAGGTCGAAGCGCTGCGCACCGAGAACCAGGAGCTCCAGGAGCGGGCCCTGCGGGCGCTGGCCGACTACGAGAACTACCGGCGCCGCACGGAGAAGGAGCGCTCGGAGATCGGGCGCTACGCCCTGTTCGAGCCGATGCGCGAGTTCCTCGAAGTGATCGACAACCTCGAGCGTGCGCTCGCCGCGACCGCCGACGAGTCCGACCTGAAGGTCGGCGTCGAGATGATCCTTCGTCAGATGCAGGAGCTGCTCTCGCGCTTCGGCGTGCAGCGCGTCGCTGCGCTCGGGGAGGAGTTCGATCCGGCGATTCACGAGGCCGTGGCACGTGAAGACGATGCCGACGCCTCCGTCGCCACGGTCATCGAGGAGTTTCAGACGGGCTACGTCCTTCACGAGCGCCTGCTGCGGCCGGCCATGGTGAAGGTGGCGATGCCGCTCGAGGATGCGGACTCGGAGGAACCTCCGTCCGCCTGAGGGGCGAGGTCAGGAGCGCGACGTGGGCAAGATTCTCGGCATCGACTTGGGGACGACCAACAGCTGTGTCGCGGTCGTGGAAGGGCTGTCGACTCCGCGCGTTCTCGCGAATCGCGAGGGGAGCCGCACCACGGCTTCGATCGTCGCCTTCGCCGAAGACGGCGATCGACTCGTCGGCCAGATCGCCAAGCGCCAGGCGATCACCAACCCTCAGAACACCGTCTTTGCGGTGAAGCGCCTGATCGGCCGCAAGTTCAAGGATCCCCACGTGCAGCGCGCGCTCGACGTGCACCTGCCGTACCCCCTCGTGGCGTCGCCCAACGGGGACGTGAAGATCCAGATCCGCGACCGCTCCTACAGCCCGGAGGAGATCTCCGCCATCATCCTCCAGGAGCTGCGCAGCTTCGCGGAGGAGGTCCTGGACGAGTCGGTCAGCGAGGCGATCATCACGGTTCCGGCCTACTTCGACGACTCCCAGCGCCAAGCCACGAAGGACGCCGGCAAGATCGCGGGCCTCGAGGTGCTGCGCATCATCAACGAGCCCACGGCGGCAGCGCTCGCCTACGGTCTCGATCGACGTGACGGCTCCGAGAACATCGCCGTCTACGACCTCGGCGGGGGCACGTTCGACATCTCCGTGATGGAGCTGTCGCAGGGCATCTTCGAGGTGAAGGCGACCAACGGCGACCCGGACCTCGGCGGCGAAGACTTCGACCGCCGCATCATGGACTGGCTCGTCGCCGAGTTCGAGACCGAGACGGGGATCGACCTGCGCGGTGACCGCATGGCCCTGCAGCGGCTCAAAGAGGCCGCCGAGAGAGCCAAGTGCGAGCTTTCGGCCAACGAAGAGGCCCCGGTCAACCTGCCGTTCATCTCCGCCGACGAGAGTGGCCCGCGTCACCTCGCGCGCACGCTCACCCGGGACCACTTCGAAGACCTCGTGCGCGACCTGGTCGACCGCACCAAAGGCCCGTGCCTCGACGCGCTCGAGCAGGCCGGACTCGGGGCCTCCGAGATCGACGAGGTGCTGCTGGTCGGCGGCCAGACCCGCATGCCGCTCGTGATGGCGGCGGTGGAGGACCTCTTCGGTCGTCCGCCCAACCGCGAGATCAACCCGGACGAGGTCGTGGCCATGGGTGCTGCGATCCAGGGTGGCATCCTGCAGGGGAGCATCAAGGACGTCGTGCTCCTCGACGTCACGCCCCTGTCCCTCGGCATCGAGACGCAGGGTGGTCTGTACACCAAGTTGATCGAGCGCAACTCGACGATTCCCACGAAGATGTCGCAGATCTTCACGACGGTCGTCGACAATCAGGACACGGTCGAGATTCACGTGCTCCAGGGTGAGCGCGATCTGGCCTCGGACAACCGGTCGCTGGGCAAGATCGAGCTCGTCGGCATCCCGCCCGCACCAAAGGGCGTGCCGCAGATCGAAGTCACCTTCGCGATCGACTCGAACTCGATCCACACCGTGTCTGCGCGCGACATGACGACCAACCAGCAGCAGACCATCCAGATCAACCCGGCCAGCGGGCTCACGCAGGAAGAGGTCGAGCGTCTGGTCAAGGAGGCCGACGATCACGCCAGCGCCGACAAGGAGCGCCGCGAGATCCGTCGTCTGAAGAACCGCCTCGAGGGCATGATCTACACCAACGAACGCGTCCTCGAGCAGTTTGGCGAGGCGCTGGGTGAGAAGAACCGGAGTCGGGTCAAGGACGTCATGTCCCAGGCCCGCGGTGCCTTGACCAACGAGGACCGCGTCGACATGGAGGCAGCCATGTTCGACCTCAACTCCGTCTCGCAGATGTTGTCCGACCTGATGCTGGATCAGACGACCGAATAGCCGTCCTTCCCCCGGGGCACAGCCTGTGAGCAAACGCGACTACTACGAAGTGCTCGGGGTCGAGCGGAGCGCAGATCTCAACGAGATCAAGAAGGCGTACCGCAAGCTCGCCCTCAAGTACCACCCCGACAAGAACCCCGACGACGCCCACGCCGAAGAGCTCTTCAAGGAGGCGGCCGAGGCGTACGCCGTGCTCTCGGACCCCGAGAAGCGCCAGCGCTACGACCAGTTCGGGCACCAGGCCAACAGCGGCCCGGCGGGCTTCGATCCGTCGACGTTCTCGGACTTCTCCGACATCCTCGGCGACCTCTTCGGCTTCGGCGACGCCTACGGCCGCCGCCGCGGCCGTGGCGGCGCGCGCGCCGGGGCCGACCTGCGCTACGACCTGAGCCTCTCGTTCGAGGAGGCCGCGTTCGGCACGGAGCCGACGCTCAAGATCCCGCGGCTCGAGACCTGCGGCTCGTGCGACGGCAGCGGGAGCGAGGGCGGTAGTGTCCCGAGCACCTGCCAGGCGTGCCGCGGCGCGGGTCAGGTGCGCTTTCAGCAGGGCTTCTTCACCGTGGCGCGGACGTGCCCGCAGTGTGGCGGTGCCGGAGCCGTGATCGAAGACCCGTGCCGCGAGTGCCGCGGCGAGCGGCGCGTCGAGCGCGAGCGCACGGTGCAGGTGAAGATTCCGCCCGGCGTCGACTCCGGAGCGCGCCTGCGGATGACCGGCGAAGGCGAGCACGGTCTCCAGGGCGGCCCGCCGGGCGACCTGTTCATCGTGCTCCACGTGGAGCCGCACGACCACTTCGAGCGTCAAGGCTCCGACGTGCTCTCCCGCGTGGAGGTCAGCTATCCCCAGGCCGTGCTCGGGGCGACGCTGCCGGTGGAGACGATTCACGGCGAAGACCGGCTCGACATTCCGGCTGGGACGCAGGTCGGCGCTCTCTTCCGTCTCAAGAACAAGGGCATCGCGCGCCTCGACGGCCGTGGCTTCGGCGATCACGTGGTCGAGATTGGCCTCGAGGTACCGCACGCCAAGAAGCTCAGCTCGGAGGACATCGAGCTCCTCGAGGAGATGGCGCGTCGAGGCGGTCACGAGGTGTCGAAGGAGAAGGGCGTGCTCGGCAAGGTCAAGGACCTCTTCGGCTGAGCGCTCCGCTCCGAACCGAGGGACCCGTGCCCACCGTCTACGCCCGTGCGCTGTTCGAGCTGAGCGAAGCGGACGAGGACCGTTTCGTGGCGGACGTCGCCGCCGACTCCCTGGGCGTGCGAGAGATCACGCGCGGCGCCGGCCGGGTGCTGCTGGAGCTGTGGGCCACGGGGCCCGTCGCGGCGCTCGAGGAACGGCTGCGCGCGAGCGGCTTCGCGCCGCGCGAGACGTCGGAAGTGGAGGAGAGCGACTGGATGGCTGGTGCCCGCGCTCGCGCCGAGCCGATCGAGGTCGGGGAGGGTTTCCTGCTCGATCCCCGGGAGCCGGACGGCGACGCCGCGCCGGCGGCGGCTGACGGTCGGATCTCCCTCCGCCTTCCGGCGCGCCGGGCCTTCGGAACGGGAACCCACGAGACGACGCAGCTCATGGTGCGAGGGCTCGAAGCGCTCGGCGACCTGCACGCCGCGCGCGTTCTCGACGTCGGCGCCGGCACCGGCGTTCTCTCCTTCGCCGCCCTCTGCCTGGGAGCCGGCCGCGCGATCGGCTTCGATCTGGATCTGCCCTCGGCGTTCGTCGCGTGCGAGAACTTCGAGCTCAACCGTCAGGTGACGGAGCGTCCGCCGTCGATGTTCGCGGGCTCGATCGACAGCGTCCGCGAAGCGGCGGAGTTCGACCTGGTCCTCGTGAACGTCCTCCCGGAGCACCTGCGCGGATCGGAGGCGAAGATTGCGCGCACCGTGGCCCCGGGCGGCCGCCTGCTCCTGGCGGGGTTGCTCGAGACGCAGCGCGAGGCCGTCCTGCCGCGCTGGACGTCGCACGGACTCGAGCCGGCCTCCGAGCTGCGGCAAGGCGAATGGCTGCTGGTCGAGCTGCGTCGCGGCCCTGAGGGGCCGACGGATTGCGGCCCTGGAGGGCCGACGGATTGCGGCCCTGAGGGGCCGACGGACTGCGGCCCGGGAGGGCCGACGTGAGGCCCACCCTCCTGCTCGAAGGGGCGGAGCTGACCGCTGGTGGCACGGTGCGCGTCGAGGGAGACACGTACCGCCACTACTTCCGTGCGCGCCGCCTGGCGCGCGGAGAGCGCGTGCGCGTGGCCGACGGTGACGGCGCCGCCGCCTACGCCGCGATCGAGGAGGTCACGCGCAGCGACGCGACGCTGCGGCTGGAGGAGCCGGCGCCCAGCGGGGAGCCGTCGCTGCGACTTTCGGTGGCCGCCGCCGTGATTCGGCCGGAGCGTGCCGCCACTCTGGTGGAGAAGCTGACCGAGATCGGGGTCGCCGAGATTCTCTGGTTCCGCGCGGAGCGCTCGCAGCACCGCTTGAGCGAGCGCACGCTCGAGCGCCTCCGTCGCATCAGTCGCGCGGCCGTGGAGCAGTGCGGGCGAAGTCGGGTTCCAGCCCAGGAGGGTGAGGTCACCTTCGACGACCTGGTCCGGCAGACTCCGGCGCAGGTCACCGTCCTGCTCGATCCCGCGACGGCGCTTGGGACGCCGCCGGTGCATCAGGTGCTGCAGCTCCTCGGCGGCGACGTCCGGCCGGCACCGCGTTTGCTTCTGGGACCGGAAGGAGGCTTCTCTGCGCACGAGCGGGAGCGGCTCCGGGAGGCGGGCGCACACCCCGTCTCGCTGGGTCCTCGCACTCTCCGCGCCGAGACCGCGGCGATCGCCGGTGCGGCGCTGCTCCTGGCCACGGCCTCCGACTGACACTTTTTTGCGGCTCGGTCTGTCAGTCCGTGCCGCTCCCGCTCCCTGCATTGGCGAGAAGTCGGGAAACAGTCTAGATTCTGTAGTTTGAGCCGCGGTGCTGGCGCGCGCGGCGGTCCCACGCTCCTCGAGGAGGCGCTCTCATGAACATCAACGACATCCTCAAGATCGCAGTCGAGAACAAGGCGTCGGACGTCCACCTGAAGGTGGGCAGCTCACCGGTCCTGCGCATCGACGGCGAGCTGCGGCCCCTCAACGAGCTCAAGCGGCTGATGCAGGAGGACACCGTGCAGATGGCGTTCTCCATGATGAACGGCCGCCAGAAGCAGCGCTTCAAGGAGGATCTCGACCTCGATGTCGCCTACTCGGTGCCTGGCCTCGGGCGCTTTCGCTGCAACGTGTTCCAGCAGCGCGGCACGGTGGGTCTGGTCATGCGTGTCATTCCCGCGCGCATCCTGAGCATCCGTGAGCTGATGCTGCCGCCCGTCCTCGAGGAGATCTGCGAAGAGCGACGCGGCCTGGTGCTGTGTACGGGAACCACCGGTTCCGGTAAGTCGACGTCGCTCGCAGCGATGATCGACCACGTGAACGCCGGCCGGCCCGAGCACATCGTGACCGTCGAGGATCCGATCGAGTATCTGCACCGCGACAAGAAGTCGATCGTCAACCAGCGCGAGCTCGACGTCGACACCCGCAGCTACGCGATGGCGCTCCGCGCGGCCATGCGCCAGGACCCCGACGTCATCCTCGTCGGTGAGATGCGCGATTTCGAGACCATCGAGACGGCGCTCCTCGCGGCCGAGACGGGCCACCTGGTGTTCTCGACCCTGCACACGCTCGACGCGACCGAAACGATCAACCGGATCATCTCCGTGTTCCCGCCGCACCACCAGAAGCAGATCCGCATCCAGCTCGGGCAGGTCCTCAAGGCCGTCATCTCGCTCCGCCTCCTGCCGCGTGCCGACGGCATGGGTCGCGTTCCTGCAGCCGAGGTCATGCGCGTGACGCCCTACATCCGTGACTGCATCGAGAACAAGGACAAGACCAAGTTCATTCGCGACCAGATCGCGCTCGGCTCCAGTCAGTACCGCATGCAGACGTTCGACCAGTCGCTCTACGTTCTGTATCAGGGTGGTCTGATCACCCTCGAGGACGCGCTGCGGCGGGCCACCAACCCCGACGAGTTCAAGCTCAAGCTCGAGGGCGTGCAGTCCACGGCCGACGTCGCCCGCGAAGAGATGGACTCCGCGCTCGGCGTGCCGGGCGAGGACGATCTCCTGGTGGACGACAACTCCCTCGTGGAGGTGGAGCGCTAGGCGCTCAGCCGCCGCAAGCGCCTCCCTTGAACGAGGTCACCTGCTTCGATCGCGCCGTCAAGCTGCTGGCGTTGCGCACCCACTTCGAAGCGGAGCTGCGCGCGAAGCTGCGCAGCCGCGGATACCCCGGCCAGGAGGTCGACGAGACCGTCGAGCGTCTGCAGGAGCTGCGCTACCTCGACGAGACCCGCGCGGCGGCCGAGTTCGTCGCCACGAAACGGGCGCGGAACGGCTGGGGCCTGCAGAAGCTCGAGGCGGAGCTGCGACGCCGGGGCGTCGGCGGCGAAGCCCTGCACTCGGCCCTCGAGGACGTGTCCCACGAGGACGAGGTGGAGCAGGCACTCCGCGCCGCGGAAAAGTACGCGCGGCGGCGCGACGATCGGGACGCGATCGGGCGTCACCTGGCCCGCAAAGGCTTCCGTCCGCGTGTTATCCTGACCGTTCTCGAACGGCGCCCGGGCGGCGACGACTCCGAGGCCTGAGGGAGCGTGCCCTGAGGCCTGCCGGCCCTCGCCCCGGATCGCTGCCGCCGCCCCTTTTCGATCCACTCTCAAGACCGTCCCCTCATGCTCAGCAGCGAGATTCGACAGAGCTTCATCGACTACTTCGTGGAGCGTGATCATCGCCACGAGCCGAGCGCGCCGCTCGTGCCACACGGCGATGCGACGCTGCTGTTCACGAACGCCGGGATGGTGCAGTTCAAGAACTACTTCCTGGGGGTCGAGAAGCCGCCGCAGCCTCGCGCCGTGACGTCGCAGAAGTGCATGCGCGTCTCGGGCAAGCACAACGACCTGGAGAACGTCGGCCCCTCCCCGCGCCATCACACGTTCTTCGAGATGCTGGGGAACTTCTCGTTCGGCGACTACTTCAAGGACGACGCGATCCGCTACGCCTGGGAGCTCGTCACCGACGGTTGGGGCCTCGACCCGGAGAACCTGTACGCCACCGTCTTCGAAGACGACGACGAGGCCGAGGCGCTGTGGCTCGAGCTCTCGAGCCTGCCCAAAGACCGGGTGGTGCGGTGCGGCGCCGAGGACAACTTCTGGGCCATGGGAGACACCGGTCCCTGCGGGCCCTGCAGCGAGATCTTCATCGACCGCAGCCCCGAGCTGCCGAAGGTCCCCTTCGTCGAGGGCGAAGAGGCGGGTCGTTACCTCGAGATCTGGAACCTCGTGTTCATGCAGTTCGATCGCGATGAGAGCGGCACCATGGAGCCGCTCCCCAAACCGTCGATCGACACTGGCTCGGGCCTCGAGCGTGTCGCTGCGGCGCTGCAGGGCGTGCCGTCGAACTACGACACCGATCTCTTCCAGCCGATCCTCCGGCACGCCGCGCAGATCGCGGGTCGCGCCTACGGCGACGCCGACGACGCCGACACGTCGCTGCGCGTCATCGCCGACCACCTGCGGGCCACGAGCTTCCTGATCACCGACGGCGTCATCCCCTCGAACGAGGGGCGCGGCTACGTGCTGCGTCGCATTCTGCGCCGCGCCGTCCGCCACGGGATGCGCCTCGGCCTCGAAGAGCCGTTCCTGGCTCAGCTCGTGCCCACGCTCGAGGGAGTCATGGGGCAGGCCTATCCGCAGCTCGGCGAGGGTCGCAGCTCACTCGAGTCGGTGCTGACCACCGAAGAGACCAAGTTCCTCGAGACGCTCGCCGTCGGCTCGCAGAGAGTGCAGGAGGCGATCGAAGACGCCAAAGGCCGCGGGGAGAGTACGCTTCCCGGCGCTGCGGTGTTCCGCCTGTACGACACCTACGGCCTGCCGCTCGAGACCGTGGTGGAGATCGCGGAAGAAGAGCAGATGCAGGTGGACCATGCGGGGTTCGAGACCGCACTCGAGGAGCAGCGCAACCGCTCCCGTGTCGACCGCAAGGAGGTCCGCGTCCTCGATCTCAGCGCCGCGGCCCAGGCGGCGAGCGAAGCGTCGGGCTCATCCCAGAGCGAGTTCGTCGGCTACGACCAGCTGGCGGGCGAGAGTCACGTGCTCGCACTGTCGCGCATCGAGAGCGGCGACGAGGGGGACGTCGAGGTCGAAGCGGAGGCGCTCGCGGCCGGGCAGACCGGCACGGTGATCTTCGACCGCTCGAGCTTCTACGCCGAGTCCGGCGGACAGGTCGCCGACACGGGGTCGCTCCACTGGCCGTCGGGCCGGGGCGTCGTACTCGACGTGCAGCGGCAGGGGCCGCTCCTGCGTCACCGCGTCGAGGTTCTCGAGGGTGAGCTCCGCGCGGGCACCGCAGTCGAGCAGCAGGTCGACGCAACGCGGCGCAAGCACACCGAGCGCCACCACACGGCGACGCACCTCCTGCACGCTGCCCTGCGCGGTGAGCTGGGCGAAGGCGTGCGGCAGGCCGGCTCGCTGGTGCACCCGGAGCGGCTGCGCTTCGACTTCACGCACTCCGAGCCGGTGACCGACGAGCAGCTGGCATTGATCACGCGCGACGTGAACCACTGGGTGCGAGGTGCCGTGCCCGTGGGCATTCGCACCGAAAGCTACGACGACGCAGTCGAGCGCGGTGCCATGGCTCTCTTCGGCGAGAAGTACGGCGACGAGGTGCGGACGGTCGAGGTGCCCGGCTTCAGCCTGGAGCTGTGTGGCGGCTGCCACGTCGGCAACACCGGCGAGATCGGATCTTTCGTGATCACCTCCGAGCGCGGTGTCGCCTCGGGCGTTCGTCGCATCGAGGCCCTCTGCGGAGAGTTGAGTGACCAGTGGCTGCGCCAGCGCGAGGACCACCTGCGCGCAGCCGAGCGCGAGGCTGGAGTGCCGGCCGAGCGGCTGCAGGGGGAGATCGCGCAGCTGCGCGAGCGCGCGAAGGAGGCGGAGAAGGAACTGCAGAAGGTGCGCATGCAGATGCTCTCCGGAGACAGCTCGAGCGGTGGCGGCGACGAGGAGTCGATTGGTGGCGTGAAGGTGCTCGTGCAGGAGGTGCCGCCGGGTCCGCCGAACGAGCTCCGCAACCTGGCCGACGTGCTGCGCAACCGCCTCGGCACCGGAGTGGTCGTGCTCGGCGCAAAGGGTGACGATCGCGTCACGCTGATTGCGGCGGTGACCGAAGACCTCACCGACAAGGTCCATGCGGGCACCCTCGCTCGCGCCATGGGCGACGCCGTGGGTGGCAGCGGCGGCGGACGACCCGACTTCGCACAGGCCGGCGGCAAAGATCCGGCCAAGCTGGGTGCGGCGTTCGATGCAGCGCGTGGCGCCGTCGGCGAGCAGGTGGGTGCATGAGGGTCCTTGCGGCTGCGCTGCTGAGCCTGGTCGTCGCCGTGCCGAGTGTGATGGCCGAGGTGAAGATCGCGCGCAACGCGAAGGGTGAGCTCGTGCTGAGCAACGATCCGCCGCGCCGGACGAGCGCGCGTCGCACGAGCTCGCGTGCCGTGCGCCGCATGATGCCGAGCGCGGCCCTCGAGGGGCTCATCCAGCAGTACGCGGCCCACAACCGTCTCGACGCCGACCTCGTGCGCGCCGTCATGCAGGTCGAGTCGGCCTTCGATCCGCGCGCCCGCTCCGTGAAGGGAGCCATGGGGCTGATGCAGCTCATGCCGGAGACGGCACGGGAGCTCGGCGTGGGGAACCCCTGGAACCCCGAGGAGAACGTGCGCGGAGGCACCCGCTACCTGCGCATGATGCTCGACCGCTTCGACGAACGCACCGACCTCGCGCTCGCGGGCTACAACGCCGGGCCCTCCGCCGTCGAGCGCTACGGTGGGGTCCCGCCCTACCGCGAGACCCTGAACTACGTCGACAAGGTGCTCCGCATCGTCGACGGCAGAGGCTGGTCGGGAACCCCCGGGCGCTTGCGGAACGGCAACCGTCCGCGTCGCCCGCGCTCCAACACGATCCTCGTGCGCCGGGACGCCTCGAATCAGCTCGTGCTGGTCACGCCGTGACACCGTCGGCCGACACCGCGGCCGGCCGGCCGGTTCTCAACCTGCCGAACCTGCTCTCGATCTTCCGCATCCTGCTGGTCCCCCTGCTGGTGGTGGTGCTCCTCACGGAGATCGAGGGGCGGGAGTTCATCGGCCTCGGGCTCTTCCTGCTGGCGTCGCTGACCGACTTCCTCGACGGCTTCATCGCACGGCGTCGGTCGCAGGTGACGAACCTCGGCAAGCTGCTCGACCCTGCGGCCGACAAGATCCTCACATCGGCCGCATTCATCTCGCTGGTGGGGCTCGGGCTCGCGCCGGCGTGGATGGTCGTCGTGGTCGTCGCGCGGGAGTTTGCGGTGTCCGCGCTCCGCAGCCTCGCCGCCACGCAGAACATGGTGCTCGCGGCCGGGAACTCGGGCAAGCTCAAGACGGTCAGCCAGATCGTGGCGATCTCCCTTCTGATCATCTCGGACCAGCTGGGCTCCCTGCGTCAGCTCGCACCGATCGCTCTCTGGATCGCGCTCATCCTGACCATCTACTCCGGCATCGAGTACTTCGCGAAGTTCGGCCGCCGCGTGCTCTCGGAGCCCGCCGAAGGCTGATTCGGGAACGCCCCAACTCCCCCAAGAGGACGACACGTGTTTCAAGGACTGCAGCAGAAGCTCCAGGGAGCGTTCGACCGGTTGCGCTCCGGTGGGCGCGTCTCTGCCGAAGACGTGCAGCGCGCAATGCGCGAGATCCGCCTCGCGCTGCTGGAGGCCGACGTCCACTTCAAGGTGGTGCGCCAGTTCGTCAGGCGCGTCGAGGAGAAGGCGCTGGGCGAGGATGTCCTCGGCAGCCTGACGCCCGATCAGCAGGTTCTCAAGATCGTCCGCGACGAGCTCATCGAGCTCCTCGGCGAGCCCGGGAAGGAGCTCGAGCTCAAGGGCAGCCCGGCCGTGCTCATGCTCTGCGGCCTGCAGGGCTCGGGCAAGACCACCACGGCCGGCAAGCTGGCCCTGCGCCTCCGCAAGGCCGGGCGAAACCCCGTCCTCGTGGCGGGCGACCTCCAGCGTGCGGCCGCCTCCGAGCAGCTGGCCCAGGTGGGGCAGTCGGTCGACGTGCCGGTGATTCGCTCCCGGGAGGGCGAAGACGTCCTCGCCCTCGGCCGCAGGGCGCGCGAGGAGGCGCGCTCGGGTGGCCACGACGTGCTCGTCTTCGACACGGCCGGCCGCCTGCACGTCGACGAGTCCCTGATGGGCGAGCTGAAGTCGCTCGTGGACCTCGCGCAGCCGCAGGAGCTGCTTTTCGTCTGCGACTCGATGACCGGTCAGGACGCCGTGAAGAGTGCGGCTCACTTCGGCGAGTCGCTGCCTCTCACCGGCGCCGTGCTCACGAAGCTCGACGGTGACTCGCGCGGTGGTGCCGCGCTGTCGATCCGCACGGTCGCCAACGTCCCGATCCGCTTCGTCGGCGTCGGCGAGAAGTCGGAGGACCTCGAGCTCTTCCAGCCCGAGCGGACGGCGTCGCGCATCATCGGCATGGGCGACGTCCTTTCGCTCATCGAGAAGGCCGAGCAGGCGATCGATCAGGAGGACGCCGAGCGGCTCGCCGAGCGCATCGTCCGCCGCGAGTTCACGCTGGAAGACCTCCGCGACCAGCTCGTGCAGCTCCGCAAGATGGGGCCCTTGTCCCAGCTCGTCGACCTGCTCCCCAAGGTGGGCCCGTTCAAGGGGCTGGACACGTCGGGCGGCATCGACGAAAGCCGCCTCGTGGCGGTGGAGGCGCTGATCAACTCCATGACCCCCCGCGAGCGCGCGAAGCCCGGTCTGCTCACAGCCAGCCGCAAGAAGCGGATTCTGCGTGGCTCCGGGCGGACCCCGCAGGAGCTGAATCAGCTCCTGCGCCAGTACAAACAGATGCGCAAGATGATGAAGCGCATGAAGGGTAACTGGATGAAAGACGTCCTCGGGAATGGCCCGCCGGGGCAGCTCCCAGGCATGTAGCGGGAGCCCCTTCGCACCCGCCGATTCGAGGTGCCCTAAACCGGAACTGCGTGTTACCATCGGTCGCTGGCGTCGCCAAGAGACCTTCGGAAGCCGAGCCTCGGGCTCGCGCATTCCCCGCCGAGACGAGGGTCTCCGCACGCCGATCGCTCACGGCCGACCATCACGCGAAGACGGACCGTGACACACGAGCCGCGGCTCCGGCCGCGCACAAGATCCCAGATTCGAGACTCAGAAGGAAAAGCAGCATGGTCAAGGTCAGACTCCGCCGGATGGGCGCCCGCAACGCGCCGTTTTACCGCGTCGTCGTCTCCGACTCGCGGAGGTTCCCCTCGTCGAGCGCCATCGAGGAGCTCGGCTACTACGACCCCCGCGTCAAGCCGCCTCGCATCCTCATTCAGGAGGACCGCGTGGAGCACTGGGTGAGCCAGGGCGCACAGCTTTCGCCCACGGTGAAGCGCCTGCTCGGCAAGAACAACGTCGATGTGGGCGTCGCCGTCGCAGAGGCTCCCGCTGCCGAAGCCGAGGCTCCTGCCGCAGAAGAGGCCGCTGCCGAAGAGGCTCCTGCAGAGGAAGCAACCGCAGAGGAAGCTCCTGCGGAAGAGGCGCCCGCTGAAGAGGCTCCGGCCGAGGGCGCCGAAGCGTGAGCGACGCGAAAGAACAGGTCCCCGAGCAGCTCAAAGACGTCGTCAAGTCCCTCGTCGACGATCCGGATTCGGTCAGTCTCGCCACCGAAGATCTCGGCGGCACCGTCCTGCTCAACGTCACGGTCGCCGAGGACGAGCTCGGTCGCGTCATCGGGCGCCAGGGGCGCACGGTGCGCGCGCTGCGCACGCTTCTCGAGGTACGGGGCACCGAGAGTGGCGTCTACTACGACCTCGAGGTCGTCGATCCCTAGGCTGCCCTCGCGGCACCGGGACCCGTCCCGAACGGCACACACGTGGCGAGAGAGCTTCCAGACACGATTCTGGTGGCCGACATCGTCCGCCCGCACGGAGTGCGCGGTGAGCTCGTCGCAGAGCCCCACAGCGATCATCCGCAGCGTTTCGCACGAGGCGCCGAGCTGCTGCTGAAACAGGGCGAGGCTGTGCGCGCGGTCACGGTCGCGGCTTCGCGTCGACACAGGGGGCGGCTCCTGCTACAGCTCGATGGAGTGGCCGACCGCGACGCGGCCGAGACCCTGCGCGGGGCGCAGCTCGAGATCGAGCGGGAGCAGGTGCCTCCTGCGCCCGAGGGCGAGCACTACTTCTTCGAGCTCGTCGGGTGCGCGTGTCGCGACGAGCAGCTCGGTGCGCTCGGGATCATCGTCGACGTGCTCGAGGACGGCGGGGGGCTCCTCCTCGAGGTGGAGCGCGGTCACGAAGCCGAAGGCGAGCCCCGCCTTCTCATCCCCTACGTGCACGCCTATGTCCTCCGTGTGGACACGGAGGCTGGGCTGGTCGAGACCCGGCTCCCGGAAGGGTTGATCGAAGCATGCGCATCGACATCCTGACCATCTTTCCCGACATGTTCTCGGGCTACCTCGAGGCGAGCCTCGTCGGCAAGGCACGGAAGAAGGGGCTGCTCGAGGTCGAAGCCCACGACCTCCGCGAGTACACGACCGACCGGCACCGGTCGGTCGACGACGAGCCGTATGGCGGCGGAGGCGGCATGGTGATGACCGCACAACCCTGGCTCGACGGGGTGCGGGCCCTGAGTGAAAGCTCCCGGCCGCACCGCATTCTCCTGTCGCCCCAGGGGCGCCCGCTGCGCGACCTGCGCGTGCGCGAGCTGGCGGAGATGGAGCATCTGATCCTCCTGTGCGGTCGCTACGAGGGCATCGACGAACGGGTCCTGGAGCTGGTGGTCGACGAGGAGATCTCGATCGGCGACTACGTGGTCTCTGGCGGGGAGGTTCCCGCCATGGTCCTGGTCGAGGCCGTGTCGCGCCAGATCGAGGGCGTGGTCGGGCTTCGCGACTCCGTCGAGAACGATAGCTTTCGCGAGGGTCTGCTCGACTTCCCGCACTACACGAGACCCCCGATCGTCGAGGGCCTCGAGGTGCCGGAGGTGCTCCTCTCGGGGAATCACCGGGCCATCGAGGCGTGGCGTCGGGAGAGGGCACTCGAGGCGACCCGGCGCAAGCGCCCCGACCTGCTCGAGGAGCGCCCCGACGACGACTGACCCCACCTCGCTCGAGGGTTGCTTCCAGACCCGAGAAAGAAAATAATTGGGAATTCAGCCCGAGCCCGCGCAGGGCTCGCGGCGCCTTGGAGGCAAACTCTGTCGCTTCGGCTCATTGGGCAACTGCGAGCGGTTGGACCGCACGGAGAGCCGGACGCTCGATCCCACCACACTGTCTCCGGGCAGACCGTCTTCCGGCCGGACCTGGCCACACACCGTTTCAGCACGAGCGAAGGGACCACGAGCTCGTGAACTCTTGGGAAAGAAGAACATGACCACCAATCAGCAACTCGACGTCGTTGCTCAGCAGGAGGCTGGGTGGCTGCGGGACGATCGCCCCGAATTCCGTGCAGGAGACACCGTGAAGGTGCACGTGCGCGTCATCGAGGGCAACAAGGAGCGCATCCAGATCTTCCAGGGCGTGTGCATCGCACGCAAGGGAAGCGGCTCCCGCGAGACCTTCACCGTGCGCAAGATGTCCGGCGCTGTCGGCGTCGAGCGCATCTTTCCGCTGCACGCGCCGGTCGTCGACAAGATCGAGGTCGTCCGCCGGGGCAAGGTGCGTCGCGCCAAGCTCTACTACCTCCGCAACCTGCGCGGCAAGGCTGCCCGCATCGAAGAGCGCCGCGAAGACCGCCCCGCGCAGAGCTGACGCGAGGAAGGCGGATGGCGGGAAAGGGTGAGGCCTTCGTCTACTTGATGGCAGAGGCGTATCGCCTTCGCCTCCTCCGTGGTCTCGAAGACCTTCTCGCCGCCGAGGGTGTCCGGGTCGTCGCCGGTGTCGACGAAGCGGGTCGGGGCTGCCTGGCCGGCCCGGTCGTCTCCGCAGCCGTCGCGTTCGAGCCCGGAGTCTGGATTCCCGGCGTCGACGATTCGAAGAAGCTCAAACGAGCGCAGCGTGAGCGTCTCGCGCTCGAGATCCGAAACGCCGCGGTGGCGACGCACTGGGTCGCCGTGGACGCGGACGTCATCGATCGGGTCAACATCCTCGAGGCCACCCGCCTCTCGATGCGCCGTGCGATCGAGGGGCTGGGGGTCGAGCCGGACGTGGCGCTGCTCGATGCCGTCGCAGTCGCGGGCCTACCCTGTCCGTCGCTACCCGTCGTCCGGGGCGACTCGTTCTCCTTTGCGGTGGCCGCTGCGTCGATCATCGCGAAGACGGAGCGCGACCGCATCATGGACGAGCTCGACGCCCGCTACCCCGGCTACGGACTCTCCGGGAACAAGGGGTATGGGGCGGCAGCCCATCGCGAGGCACTCGAGGAGATCGGTCCGTCTCCCGTACATCGCCTCACGTTCAAGTCCGTCGTGCCGCGCCTCGCCGACCGAGGAGTCGCCTAGTGTCTCTGTTCCGTCGTGACAGTCAGCAGACGGCTGAGAAGCTCGTCGCCAAAGGCAAGATCGAAGCCGCGATCAAGGAGTACCGCAAGCTCCTGGGGCGCACCGGCGACGACCCGACCACCCTCAACCGGGTCGGTGATCTCTACGTGCGCCTGCGCAAGAACGAAGAGGCGATCTCGTTCTACACGCAGACGGCGCAGAAGTACGCGAACGACGGCTTCTACGTGAAGGCCATTGCGGTCTACAAGAAGATCCAGCGCATCGAGCCGACGCAGATCGAGGTGCATCGCCGCCTCGCGGAGCTCTACCAGCGGCAGGGTCTCAAGAACGACGCGCGCAACCACTACGGCCAGCTCGCGGAGCACTACCTGCGCAACGAGAACACGTCGGCGGCGATCGACGTGTGCCGCAAGATGGTGGAGCTCGAGCCGGACAACCCGTCCCATCACCTGAAGCTCGCCGACCTGCATCGCGAGGCGGGCAACCTCAGCGACGCCCTGCGCTCCTATGGTGCGATCGCGTCGCTCATGCTCTCGCACGGGCAGGTCGATCATGCGTACCAGGTGTACGAGCGTGCGATCGGGGTCGACCCCGCGGATCTGGCATTTGGAGCGGAGGCCGTGGCGTCGCTCAAGAAGGCCGACGCCGAAGACCGAGCGTCGAGTCTGATCGATCTGATCGAGTCGCAGAATCCCGAAGGCGCCGGCTTGCGCTCCCTGCTGTCCGACGCCGCAGTCGCGTCCGAGCCTGACGAGGAGTCTTCTTCGTGGGAGCCGCCCCTCGACGAGGCACCCGAGCTCGACGACGAGGGCTCGACCGAAGAGGTCGAGAGCCTGCAGAGCGAGCCTGCGCCGGCCCTGGAGAGCGAAGAGGCCCCCGAGCTCGAGGGCAGCCGCGCCGTCCGCGACCCGGTGTCGGGCGAGTGGAGGTTCACGCCGGAGCCGGAGCTCGAGGAGCCGGAGTTCGAGCTGGAGCTCGACCTCGACTTCGACAACGAAGAGCTCACTCTCGAAGAGCCTGCGGACGAAGCGCCGGAGATCAGCGAGCCCGCGCCCATGCCCGAGGCTGCGGACCCGCCGGAGGAGAAGCCGAGTCGTGAGGCCGAGCTTCTGTCCGAAGCCGACGTCTTCCTCAAGTACGGCTTGGTCGACAAGGGCCTCGAGCGGCTCGACGAGGTGCTCGAGATCTCAGCCGACCACCCCTTGGCGTTGCAGCGCCTCATCCCGATCCTGATCGAGCGCGAGGAGGTGGACCGCGTGGTCGCTCTCTCCGAGAGCCTTCAGCGCCGGTCGGCCTCTCTCGACGAGCCGGATCCCTGGAATGCGGTGCAGACGGCCCTCGCCGGCGCGGGGTACCGTTTCGAGAACGACCGGGTGCTGCCGCCCGAGGCCGCCGCGCCGACGGGCGAGGCCGAAGACGTCGAAGACGACGCGTTCGAGCTCGCAACGGACGCCGACATTCCGGCTCCGGAGCCGCCCGTGGAACCGCCGGCCGACCTGCTGGCTGCAGACGACGAGGGCGCGATCGAGCTCGATCTGGACGCCGAAGTCGATGCCGGCGAGCTCCTCGCCGAGCTCGAGGATGGCGAGGAGGAGGCCCCGGCCGCCGCATCCGAGACGCTCGCGGAGGCGGAGCCGCTGCTCCCGGACGCAGAGGCCGAGCTCGGCCCGGACGCGAGCGCGGCGCCCGACCTGGACGACTCGAGGCCTCTCGAAGCCGAGCTCGACCTGCCGCCGGACCTCGAGCCGGCAGCCGAAGTCTCACCAGAGCCAGAGCCAGAGCCGGCCGTGCCGGAGCCCGAGCCAGAGGTGGCTGCAGCGGAGGCCGCGAAAGAGGAAGAGCTCACTCTCGACGACGCGCGCGAGCAGCGCCTCGAGGAGTTTGCGGAGGCGACGACGGGCTCCACGCCGCAGGACGTGAAGGAGTCGGCGGCACTGGACGTTCCGGCAGCAGACGCCGTGGATCCGGCGCCGGCCCTCGCGGAGCTCGAGACGAGTACCGAGTGGCTCGACAACGCCCCGGAGGCCTCGGACAAGCTCTTCGAGGACGAGGCGGAGTTCTTCGACCTCGCGGCCGCGCTCGAAGGCGAGATCGAGGAGGAGGCGGTCGAGGAGACGACCTCGGGTGGCGAGCTCGGCGGAGAAGAGCAGTCGCTCGACGAGATCGTCGAGGGTTTCAAGCGGGGGGTCTCCGAGAACATCTCCGAAGAGGACTCCGACACGCACTACAACCTCGGCATCGCGTACCGCGAGATGATGCTGCTCGACGAGGCGATCGGCGAGTTCCAGATCTCCGCGCGCGACGATCGCTACCTCGCCGACTCCTGCGCCATGCTGGGTCTCTGTTTCCGCGACAAGGGGCTCCCCGATCTGGCGGTCAAGTGGTACGAGAAGGCACTCGCGCACGAGGGCCTGACCGACGAACAGCGCCTCGGCATGTTGTATGACCTCGGCACCGCGTACGAGGACATGGGGGAGCCGCAGTCGGCGCTGCAGACCTTCCAGTCGCTTTCGGAGCACGACGGCGCGTACCGCGACGTCGCGGCGCGCATCACCGCGCTCGAAGCGTAGGCGCCCCCTCCGGCTCTCGACCTGCGCTCCGGCCTCGGAGTGCCGGGCAGTGCTTGGGTAGGATGACGTCGTGCAGAGCAGGACCCTGATCAGCCTCTTCGTCCTCGCGATCGCGGCGGTCGCCGGCGTCGTGCTTTGGTGGATTCCTCGCCGCGCGGAGCAGGCGCGACCGGTCCCCGTAGCCGTCTGGGTCGGCATCGAGGTCGACGACTCCGGCATCGCCCGTGTCGGCCAGCACACGCTCGCCGCCGGAGTCCCGTTCCGGCTCCACGCGGTGGTCGAGGCCCGGGTTGGTGGTGAGGAAGGACCGGGAGAGAGCGTCTGGTACACCGAAGCTGCGGGCGTCGAGTTCGCCGATGGCACCTCGGTCGCCGAAGCCAGCGTGCGCCCCTGGGACCAACCCACGCGCGCACAGATCGTGTGGTTCAGCGTGGAGGGCAACGTGCCGTTTCTCCCCCTGTCGGCAGACAACCGCCTCGAGAAGTTCGGCCTCCAGGAGTTCTCGCGCCCCGAGTGGGGGCGGGGGTGGACGGTCGCCGGATCGCTGACGTCGCAGGGAGCGGGCCAGATCGAAGGCTTCGCCGCAGAGCGGACCTTCGGCACGCAGCGCTATCAGGTCTGGCTCGAGCTCGCGGAGGACGAGCGCGCGATCGTTCCGGATCGGCGCATCAAGTCCTGGGGTCCCGAGGAGGTCGTTCCGCGCGGCGAGTCCTTCCCGAGCGTCATCGCCCAGCTCGAAGGCCCGGCCGCGATCCCGTCGAGCGCCTTCGGGCTCACCCAGATCGAGCCAGCCGAGACCACGGCGGACGACGTGCGCGAGCGCATCGCGGAGCTCTCGCGCAACCGGCTCGCGTTCACGCGGTTGGGCCTGTTGCGCGACGCGCTGGCAGCCCGGGGCCTCGAGTACGAAGAGCTCGAGTGGTCGCTGGTCGAGCTCAGCGCGAGGCTTTCGTTCGACGACTTCACGCCGGGCGACCTGCTGCGCGTCGGATCGCGATGGGTCTTCCTGCTCGAGGACGCGGGCACCGTCGGAGTGCTGGACGCACAGGACCTGTGCATGGACTTCGACGCGGGAGCGGTGGTGCGCCCGCTGGGCGAGGTGTTCGTGGCCGAGGGTGAGGCGGGCGACGTCGAGTGGGCGCGCCTTTGAGCGACGCACGGCAGCAGAGCCTCCTCGGCGGCCCGGACCGCTCCGACGGTCCGCAGCAGAGCGGCGACGTGGTGCCCTCACCGAGCGCCGGCGCGCCTCTCGCGGAGCGCATGCGGCCCGCATCCCTCGACGAGATGGTGGGCCAGGAAGAGGTGGTTGGCCCGGAGGGGTTCCTGTCGCGTGCGGTCCGCGAGGACCGCGTGCCGTCGCTGATCTTCTGGGGCCCGCCGGGAACCGGCAAGACCACACTCGCCCGCATCATCGCGCGGGAGACACGGGCACACTTCCTGCCCTTCTCGGCCGTGGTGTCCGGAATCCGCGAGATCAAAGACGTGATGGCGCAGGCCGAGAAGCTCGGGCACGGCGGGCGTCGCGTGCTCCTCTTCGTCGACGAGATCCACCGCTTCAACAAGGCGCAGCAGGACGCCTTCCTGCCCTACGTGGAAGCGGGCACCGTGGTGCTCGTCGGAGCGACCACGGAGAACCCGTCGTTCGAGCTCAACTCGGCGCTCCTCTCGCGCTGCCGGGTCGTGGTGCTCGAGCCGCTGCGTGAGGACAGCCTCGGCGACCTTCTGCGCCGCGCCGTTGCCGACGGCGAGCGCGGGCTCGGCGAGCTCGATCTCCAGGTGGAGGAGGAGGCAATCGCCGCGATCGCCCAACTCGCGTCCGGAGACGCGCGCCGCGCGCTCAACCTGCTGGAGATGGTCGCGGCGGACGTCCCGGGCCCCGAGGTCGTCGCCGCCGACGTGCAGAAGAGCGCACAGCGCAAGGTGCTCGTGTACGACAAGAGCGGGGAGGAGCATTTCAACCTCATCTCCGCACTGCACAAGTCCATGCGCGAGTCGGACGCCGATGCCGCCGCGTATTGGCTGCTGCGCATGCTCGAGGCGGGTGAAGACCCGCGGTACGTGGCCCGGCGCATGGTGCGGTTCGCGAGCGAAGACATCGGGCTCGCCGATCCTGCGGCACTGCCGCAGGCTCTGGCCGGCTGGGACGCGTACACGCGCCTCGGTTCTCCTGAGGGTGACCTCGCGCTCGTGCAGGTGGCCGTGTACCTCAGCCTCGCACCCAAGAGCATTGCCGCCTATCGCGCAGAGAAGGCCGCCCGCGCCGCGATCCGCGAGCGCCCGGCCGAGCCGGTGCCGCTCGCCATCCGCAACGCTCCCACCGACCTGATGAAGGAGCTCGACTACGGCAGCGGCTACCGCTACGCGCCGGACGTCGAGGGCG
This sequence comes from Candidatus Multivoraceae bacterium, assembly GCA_965223385.1. Taxonomy (GTDB): domain Bacteria; phylum Acidobacteriota; class Thermoanaerobaculia; order Multivoradales; family Multivoraceae; genus JBCCLJ01. The sequence goes on from CBDCWR010000006.1 coordinate 1,840,694, forward strand.
GCGTCGGCGGCCTGGAGTGTCTGCCGGACAGCCTTCAGGGGACGCGGTTCTACGAGCCCTCGGGCGAGGGTTTCGAGGCCGAGCTGAAGCGGCGCCTGGACGAGCTGGAGGAGAGGCGGGCGGCGGCCCGCGAGGACGCGACTACCGCTTCGCGGCAGTCGCGATCGGTCTCTGCGAAGACTCCACCGCGTTCCTGAGACCACCCTTCGTGAGGATCTCCCCGAACACGTGGGGCTCCTGTCCGGGTCGGTACAGCACGTAGAACGGGATCGCATAGCGCCCGAAGTCGGCCAGGTACTGGGCGATCGTGTCGTCGCGGTTCGTCCAATCGGCTTTCATGGCGACGACCTCGTTTGCCTCGAAGAGGCCCGCGATGTCGTCGGTCTCGAGGACCAGACGCTCGTTCACCTTGCAGGTGGCGCACCAATCCGCCGTGACGTCGACGAACACCATCTTGCCGTCGCCGGTGAGCTGCTCCGCCTCGGCGAGGTCGAAGGTGGTCCAGGCGATCTTGCTCACCACCTCGCCCCGCGCGGCGGGTGCGTCCCCGCTCCGGACGGCCCAGACGAGGGTCAGGGTGGTGGCCAGCAGAAGACCGAAGCTGGCGAAGGTCGATGCGCTGGGCATCCTCCACTTCATCCAGGCGAACAGGGAGAGCACGAGGAGGCCACCCTGGATGCCGGCGAGGCGCTCGGGGCTGACCTGGGCGGCGAGCACGTAGAACAGCCAGATCGCGGTACCGGCGAGGAGGAAGCCGAGGAGACCTTTCATGTGCTCCATCCACACGCCAGGCTTCGGCAGCCAACCGACAGCGGAGGGTGTCGCCGCGAGGAGCAGATACGGCAACGACATGCCGAGCGCAATCGCGAGGAACACCAGGAGGATCGTGCCGGCCGACTGGGAGAGCGCAAACCCGATGGCGCTGCCCAGGAACGGTGCGGAGCAGGGGGTTGCCATGAGCGTCGCGAAGAGCCCCGAGCTGAAGTGCCCGCCGAGCCCACCGGACGCGCCACGGCTGCCCAGACCGGCGGCGAAGCGCGGCAGCGGGATCTCGAACAGCCCCCAGAGGTTCAGGCAGAACAGGATCAGCACGATCAGGAGGAAGGTGACGAACCCCGGGTTCTGGAACTGGATGCCCCAGCCCACGATCTGGCCTGCCGACTTGGCGGCAATGGCGGCTCCCGCGAGCGCGAGGAACGAGACGAAGATGCCGGCCGTCGTCGCCAGGGCGGCGCGGGTGATCTCCTGGCGCCCGCCGGTCGCGGCCTTCACCATGCCGACGAGCTTGAGCGAGAGGATCGGCAGCACGCAGGGCATCGCGTTGAGGATGAGGCCACCGATCACGCCAAACAGGAGGATCAGGCCCAGCGACACCTGCTGCGTCGGCGCGGTGGTGTTGCCTGCCGCAGGCGTCTGGAAGACCGCGGCCACCGCGGGGTCGACCGGGCCGGACTGTTCCGCCAGGGTCAGGGTGAGGGGCTGCTCCACGCTGGTCGGCGCCACGCACACGCGGTCGTCACACGCCTGGAAGCTCAGCTCGACGACCAGATCGAGCTCACCCAGCGGCAGACCCGCCGGCAGCGGCTGATCGGCAAGGATGGCGAACTCGCCCTCGTACACCAGCAGAGGCTCGGCCTCGAAGCTCGCCTGCCAGACCTTGTCGGGCGGAAAGGTGAGGCGCGCCTCGGGCCACGGCGCGTCGGTGTCTTCGGCGGGCCGGATCTCGAGCTCCGTCGGAATGAGGTACTCGAGCGCCGGCTTCGTGCTCTGGAGGTGCCAACCTTCGTCCACGCTCACGCGGGCCGCGATGCGCGCCACCTCACCCGCGGCATAGGCGCTGCGCTCGGCGACCGCATCGAAGGACGCCTTGGGTGCACGGCCGCGCTGACCCCACGATGAGGTCGCGACGAGAACGAGCACGAGGGCCAGGAGCAAACGGCGAAACGCCGGTCTTCGGGGCAGCATGATCTGCGATGATACTAGGGCCATGTCCGAGGTTGAGATCCGGAAGTTGGCGCGACGGATGTTGCGCGTGGGGGAGTCTGCGACCGGGCGGATGACCCGTCGGGAGCAGGAGCTTCGCGAGGCGGGTCGGCAGCTCGTCGGCCTGGGAGCGGGAGAGCCCCACTTCCGGACGCCGGAGCGCGTGATACGGGCGGCCGAAGACGCACTTCGAGCCGGTTTGACGAGGTATACGGCGGTGGCCGGCATCACGGATCTGCGGCAGGAGCTCGCCGAGAAGTACGCTGCCCGGGGCGCGCCCTGGACCGCGCAGGACGTGGTCGTCAGCGTCGGAGCGAAGGCGGCTCTGCTCGAGCTCGCGCTGGCCCTCTTCGACGAGGGAGACGAGGTTGTCCTGCCAGCGCCCTGCTGGGTCAGCCTTCCCGAGCAGGTGCGTCTCGCCGGAGCCGATCCGGTGCTCGTTCCCTCGCCTCGCGACCGCGGCTACCCCCTGGAGGCTGGGCCCCTGATCGCGGCCATGACGCCGCGGACCCGCGCCATGCTGATCAACTCCCCCTGTAACCCCACGGGTGCGTGTCTGAGTGCCGAGGGGATGGCGGAGCTCGCGGGCGCCTGCGCCGCGCGCGGCGTGCTGCTGATCTCCGACGAGACGTACGAGCACTTCGTCTACGACGGTCGCGCACACGCGAGCGCGGCGGCCGTCGCGCGCCAACACCCCGAGACGGTGGTCGTGGTCGGCTCGTTCTCCAAGACGTGGGCCATGACGGGGTGGCGGGTCGGCTGGGCCGTGGGTCCCCGCGACATCATGGGGGCCGTCGCCGCCGTGCAGAGCCACGCCACTTCGAACGCCCCCACCTTCGCCATGCACGCCGCGCTCGAGGCATTGCGTGAGCCGCACGAAGAGCTCGCGGCGCGCGTGGCCGAGTACGAGCGCAGGCGCGACCAGATGGTGCGCGGCCTCGAGGCGAACCCCGCGCTCCGCTGCCTGACACCGGCGGGGGCCTTCTACGTGTTTGCCGACCTGTCCCCCGCGCTGGCTCAGGGCCGGTTTGCGACCGCCTCGGAGGTGGCCGACCACCTCCTCGAAGAGGTCGGCGTCGTCACGGTGCCTGGAGAGGCTTTCGGCGACGCTTCGAGCCTGCGGCTCTCGTACGCCTGCGACGAAGAGACACTGCGCGAGGGGCTGCAGCGGCTCGAGGCGGCTTTCGCGTGAGTCAGAGCGATTCGAGGTCGCTGCAGATCCTCACCGTCTTCGGCATTCCGATCCGCGTTCACTTCACGTTCGTGCTCGTGATCGCGGCCGTGGCGTTGTACGCCGCAGCGCTGGGTGAGTCGGTGGCCCTGGCGCTCCTGATGCTGCTCCTGCTCTTCGCCTCGCTCGTGCTGCACGAGCTCGGTCACGCGGTGGCGGCTCGATTCCTGGGAGTGCAGACGCGGGAGATCGTGCTCTATCCGATCGGCGGACGCGCCAAGCTCGCAGGAACGCCGACTGGAGGGCTCGAGCTGTGCATCGCCGCGGCGGGCCCTCTGTTCAACCTCGTCGCTGCGATCCTGGTGCTCATCGCCAGCACCCTCTCCGGCACGTCGATCTCGCTCACCGCTCCGGAGCCGACCGTGGCGTACGCGCTGGCCAGTCTCTTCTGGTCCAACGTCGCTCTGTTTGCGCTCAACCTCCTGCCGGCGTTCCCCATGGACGGAGGCCGCATCCTCCGCGGGCTGCTCACGCTCTTCATCTCGGAGGAGTCGGCCACTCGCATGGCAGCGTTCATCGGCCAGAGCCTCGCAGTCTTCGTGGGCTTCGTCGCGCTGCTGGCTCCCAGCGAGGCCCTGGCGTCGATGAACGTGATCCTGCTGCTTTTTGCGCTCCTCGTCTTCTTCGGCGCAGGGCAGGAGGCGGCGGTGATCCGCGCCGCAGCGATGATCCGTGGCCGGCGAGCCGGCGAGGCGGCCATGACACGGCTCGAGCGCCTCGCGCCGCAGGACTCACTGGAGTGGGCGGGCCGGCTCTTCCTCGCCACCCATCAGCGGGACTTCCCAGTGGTCGACGCGTGGGGCCGCGTGTCGGGGATGCTCGACCGCGAGGCGCTGCTGCGCGGCATGTCGGAGCACGGGCCCGACGGGGCGGTCCTGGAGGCGATGCGACGCGAGTTCGCTTCGGTCGAGCCCGACGCGCCGCTCGCCGAGGTCGTGCGCCTGCTGCAGACGAACCCCGGCATGCCCGTGGTGGTGCAGGGCGACGACGGCTTCGTGGGTCTGGTGACTCTCGAGAAGCTGGGGCAGCTGACCGAGATGCTGCGCCATCTGCCGGGCACCCGTGTGGAGTGAAGCCCCGGAGCGTACCTCGGGAGGGTTGATAACATCTCCACCAGCACCTCGGACCACAGGACCCACGCGCACGGCGATCTGAGAGAGCCGAGACGACACGGATCGCCTGCCTCTGCGTGAGACGAGCACAGGGGATCCGGTATGTCGAAGAAGAAGGAGACGGAGTCGAAGGAGGCCCGCACCGACCTCGCTCTGTCGCGCCGCTCGTTCCTGCGCGGCGGCACTGCCGGTGCACTGTCGGCCGGCCTCCTGTCGGGCGAGGCCGCGGGCGCTTCCAGCAACGACACCTCTGCCTCCGCCGAGCCGCTCGGCCCTGGCGCGGTCACGGTCGAGCTGCAGGTGAACGGCCAGGCCCGAGAGCTTGTGGTGGAGCCACGCGTGACGCTGCTCGACGCTCTCCGGGACCGGCTGCGGGTGACCGGACCGAAGCGCGTGTGTGATCGTGCGACGTGTGGCGCCTGTACGGTCCTCCAGGACGGCGAGCTCATCTACGCCTGCACCCGTCTCGCGGTCGAGTGTGAAGGTGCCGACATCGTGACGGTCGAAGGCCTCGGCGATCCAGATGCGATGCACCCCGTGCAGGCGGCGTTCGTGGAGCACGACGCGCAACAGTGTGGCTTCTGCACGCCGGGCTTCGTCATGGCGACGTCCGTGCTGCTCGAGGTGAGCCCCAACCCGACGGAAGCCGAGATCGAAGCGGCGCTCGGCGGCAACCTGTGCCGCTGCGGCACCTACGGGGGCATGCGCAAGGTCCTCGCCTCCGGCCTCGTGTCGGGCGGTGGAGGGAGCGCCTGATGGTCGACTACTTCTGGCCCTCCCTCGACGACACGAAACATCTGGGCAAACCGTCGGCGCGCCTGGATGGCCCGATCAAGTCGACGGGCCGCGCCGAGTACGCGTCGGACAAGGAGCTGCCGGGCCTGCTGCACGGGAGGCTCCTCACCTGCCCGCATGCGCACGCCGTGATCACCAAGCTGGATGTCACCGCGGCGGCGGCCCTTCCGGGAGTGCGCACCGTCCACATCATCCAGCCCGAAGGCTCACGCATCCAGTGGGCGCACGACGAGATCGTCGCGGTGGCGGCGACCTCGGAGGACATCGCGCGCGATGCCATGCGCGCCATCGAGGTCGAGTACGAGGTGCTCGCGCACTACGTGGACGAGGAGAACCTCGAAGGCGCCCCGCGGACGCGTCCAGGAGAGACGGACGAAGAGGGCTCGCTGGAGCAGGCTTTCGCCGAGGCCGACGTCGTGCTCCAGCGTGAGCTCGGCATGCCGCAGATCGCCCACCTCTGCCTCGAACCGCACGGCCAGACGGTGGAGTGGGCGCCGGACCTCTCCTCCTGCACGGTGCACGCGTCGACACAGGCCGTATCGACCATGCCGTCGCAGATGTCCGACGGACTGAAGCTCCAAGGTGTCGACATCAAGGCGCCGAAGATCCGCGTTCTCACCGACTTCATGGGCGGCGGCTTCGGCGCGAAGTTCGGCCCGGACCGGTGGGGCATCGTGTGTGCGCTGCTGGCGCGGGAAGGCCAGGCGCCGGTGAAGCTCTTCCTCGAACGCGACCAGGAGGTCGCCGTGTCCGGAAGCCGGCCGTCGGCGTTCTCGAAGGTGCGCATCGGCGCCACCCGCGACGGGCAGGTGACGGCGTGGGAGAGCGAGTCCTGGGGCTCCGGCGGTCTGCCCGGCACGACCGCGACGCCGCTCCCATATGTCTTCAACGTGCCGAACCGTCGTCGTCGGCACGTCTCGGTGCCCACGAACAAGATGGGGTCGAAGGCCTGGCGGGCTCCCAACCATCCGCAAGCCTGTTTCGTGACCATGGCCTGCATGGAGGACATGGCTGCGGCCCTCGAGATGGACCCCGTGACGTTCTTCAAGAAGAACCTGCCGTCGGTGGCCCGGTTCGCCGACGTGTACGCGCAGCAGCTCGACATCGCGAGCGAGAGGATGGGCTGGGCAAGACGTTGGCGGCCGCGCTCTGAGTCGGGGTCTTCGCCGGAGGAGTCGAAGGAGGTGCGGCGCGGCCTCGGAGTGTCGTTGCACACGTGGGGCGGGCGCGGACACCGTTCGACCTGCGACGTGGTGCTCCATCCGGACGGTTCGGTGGAGGCGCGCATCGGTACGCAGGACCTCGGCACCGGAACGCGCTCTGTCGTGGCAGCCGTCGTCGCCGAGACCTTCGGGCTCGAGCTGGACCAGGTCGACATCTCCATCGGCGACAGCCGCTTTCCCCAGTCCGGGCCGTCGGGAGGCAGCTCCACGGTCGGCGGTGTCTCCGGGTCGTCGCGGCGCGCGGCCCAGGCCGTCGTGCAGGAGCTGTTCGAGAAGGTGGCTCCCGAGGTCGGCGTTGCGTCCGATCAGCTGCGCCTTCGAGGTGGCCAACTGGTGTCGGCGGACGGGACGCCGCTGCTTTCGCTGGCGGACGCGGCTGCGCTCGCGGGCCCGGCGGGCATCTCCGCGAGTGGCAGGAACCCCGGGCCGGGCAAGCTCAACGACAGCGGCGTTGCCGGGGTCCAGATGGCCGACGTCAGCGTCGACATCGAGACCGGCGTCGTCACGATGAACCGGATGGTCGCCGTGCAGGACTGCGGCCTCGTCGTGAACACCAAGCTCGCGGAGTCCCAGGTCCACGGCGGCCTCATCATGGGCATCGGCTATGCCCTCTACGAGGAGCTGCTCGCCGATCCGCTCAGCGGGCAGATTCTCAACGCCGACATGGAGTTCTACCGCCTCGCCTCGCTCATGGACGTCGGCGAGCTCGACGTGCACCTCATGACCGGGCCGGGCCACGACGAGCGCGGCGTCATCGGTCTCGGCGAGCCGCCGGTCATCTCCCCGGGTGCGGCGATCAGCAACGCCGTCGCGAACGCCATTGGCCACCGCGTTCCCTACCTGCCGATCACGCCTCAGCGGGTGATCGACACGCTCGAAGCCGCGGGCCGAGAGGGGAGGCAGGGATGAGGTCTTTCGCCTACGCTCGCCCGACGTCGCTCGACGAGGCCCTGGAACTGCTGCAGCGTCCCGGCGCGACTCCGCTGGCCGGCGGCACCGATCTGCTGAGCCTCCTCAAGGACGAGATCGAGGGTCACGACCTCCTCGTCGATCTCAAGAGGGTCGAAGAGCTGCGGGGAATCCGGATCGAGGGCGAACAGCTCGTGGTCGGCGCGACGACGTCGCTCGAGGCGCTGCGCCAGAGCCCCGACGTGGCCCGCGTTGCGCAGGCCGTCGTCGACGCGGTCTCCGAGATCACGGCTCCGCAGATCCGCAACATGGGCACGGTGGCCGGCGACCTGTGTCAACGGCCCCGCTGTTGGTACTACCGATCGGGCTTCGGTCTCCTCGCAGAGCGCGACTACACCTCCATGCCGGAGGCCGGAGATGGCCGCTACCACGCGATCTTCGGCGACGGTCCAGCCCGCTTCGCGAGCGCCTCGCGCCTGGCTCCGGCGCTGATCGTCCTCGATGCCCGCGTCGACGTCGCTGGGCCCGGGGGAAGGCGGTCGATCGCGGTGGCCGAGCTCTTCCGCTCCCCCGAGCGCGCCGACGAGCGCGAGATCACACTCGCCGCTGGAGAGGTGATCACCTCCGTCCGCATCCCGGTCGAGGCGGGAAGGGTGTCGGCGGGATACGAGGTGCAGCCGCGTCGATCCCTCGACTGGCCCCTCGCGGCCGCAGCGTCGGCGGTCGTGGTGCGGCAGGGCCGGGTGGAGTCGGCGCGCGTCGCGATGGGTCATGTCGCGGCGGTCCCGCGGCTCCTCGCGGAGCGCCAGACCCTCGTGGTGGGCAAGGAGCCCGGCGAAGAGTCGGCACGAGCCACCGGGGAGGCTGCGGTGGCCGACGCGAAACCGCTCGCGGGCAACCGCTACAAGGTGCAGCTGGCGCGCGTCGCGGTGCAGAGGAGCCTGCGCGCAGCGTTCGAAAGGGCAGCACGATGAGAGACGTCACTCGGAGCCTCCCCGTCGTTCCGGCGCAGACGGTCGGCACGTGTCGCTGGCTGCGCTGGAAGACCATGTGCCTCGACGCGCAGCCCGATCCGCTGGTGCCCAGCATGGTCGACGGCTTCGTGTGGTGCGTGCACACCATGAACTGCCTCGGGCCCGACGGCGAGGTCGCGGCGCACGAAGACTGCACCGCACAGCGTGGCTGCCACGAGGCCCGGCGCGGTGGCCTGCCGGAGCCCGACACGACGTAGCGGCGCCTGCTCAGAACAGCGTCAGATTCTCGACGTGACGGGCGGGCTCGATGAGCTCCGGATCGTCGTTCGACACCTTGTTCACACGCGGACCGACCGGCGTCTTGTCGAGCATAGAGCCGGCCAGGGGAACGAGGAGAGTGCCAAGCTCGTCGGGCGCTGCGTCCTCCAGCCAGCGCAGACGGTCGCCCCGCGGCAGGATGACCGGCATGCGGTCGTGCACCGGCGCCACGACGTCGTTCGCGCGGGTCGTGAGAATGACGCAGCGGAGGGGGCCGCGCGGGCCGGGTGGCGGCTGCCATAGCCCGGCGAAGAAGAACGGCTCTCGGCTCGCCAGGTGGAAGTGGTAGGCGAGGCGGTCTTTGCCGTTGCGGCGCCACTCGAAGAAGCCGTCTGCGGGAATCAGACAGCGGCGCTCCTCGAACGCCTCGGCGAAGCTCGGCTTCTCCGTGACGGTCTCGCAGCGCGCGTTGATGAGCAGACGCTCCCGGTGCCCCGAAAATCCCCACTGCATGGGCTCCACCGCCAGAGCACCCTCGTCGCTGCGCTTCGCGACAGGAACCTCGTGGGTTGGTGCCACGTTGTACCGCGGCCGGTCGAGGGGGTCGTCGCCGTCTTTCGCCGTTTCGGGTGCGAGGCTCTCGGGGGGCACACCGGTCTCGCTTGCGAGGTCGGCCAGGGCGTCGCCTGGGCGCGTGAGGGTGTAGCGTCCGCACATCGCTCGGTCATCCTGTCACGGCTGCGGGGCCCGGGCTTCGGCGGCGAAGCGGCTGGCTCCGAGCTGTTAGTGTCGGGCCACCATGATCGTGGAAAAGCGGCGCGTCGGTGGGTGCACCCTCCTCGCGGTGGAAGGCGTGATCAAGCTCGGTCAGAGCGCGCAGTTCCTCGCGGAGGCGTTCAAGAGGGCGTTGAGCGAGGACGTGGGGCACGTTCTCGTCGACCTCGAGAAGATCAACTACATCGACTCCACCGGGATCGGGGAGCTGGTCGGCTACCTGGTCCGCTTTCAGGACCAGAAGCGCAAGCTGATCCTCATTCGGCCGAACGAGCGCATCCTCCGCCTGCTGGAGGTGGCCAACGTCGCCGAGCTCTTCCCGATCTACGACGACGCCGAGACCGCCGTCGCCTCCGAAGGCTAGTCGTCCCGGGACCCCGGGTCGCGGCGGATGAGACCGTCGTGGGCGAACGGGTGCGGGAGCAGCTCGCGGAGCGCGAAGTCTTCTGTCTCCCCGGCGAGGTTGACCAGGCGGACCAGGGCGCCCTCGGCGGCAAACTCGGTCAGCGAGTCGAGACACATCCCGCACGGCCGGGGCGGCTGGTCCGCATCGGCCAGGACGAGCACACGCACGACCTTTCCGGCTCCCTGGCTCACGGCCTGGACCAGGGCGACGCGCTCGGCGCAGATCGTCAGCCCGAAGCTGCGGTTCTCCACGTTGCAGCCCCCGAACAGGGCGCCCGTGTCGGTCTCGAGAGCCGCACCGACGGCGAAGCCGCTGTACGGGGCGTGGGCGCGGCGTCGGGTGTTCTGCGCGAGCTGAAGGAGTGCGTCCCAGGCGCTGTCCGGGGCCTCTTTTGTCATGCCGTCTCCTCGCCTTGGGTCGATCCGAAATCCACTGCGTTTGCTGCCTCGAAGCTGCTCATTCGGGGCCTGGCGCACCCTCAGGAGTGCCCAGTCGCCGTGATACCATGACACGCTCTACGGTTCGATTTCACCCCCACAAAAGACCCGCGATAGACGATTCGGGCGTGGCTCGAGAGGAGGCTCCCCTTTGAGTACAGGTACGTACGATCTCACTCCCCCTGCTGATGGTCAGGAGATCGGTTGGGACGGCACGAATGTTCAGGTTCCCGACCATCCGATCATCCCTTTCATCGAGGGCGACGGGATCGGTCCCGACATCTGGAGGGCCTCGCAGCGCGTTCTCGATGCGGCCGTCGAGAAGTCCTACGGCGGCTCCCGCAAGATCGCCTGGCTCGAGATCCTCGCCGGCGAGAAGGCCTATGAGCAGACCGGGGAGTGGCTGCCCAAGCAGACCCCCGAGGCCATTCAGCACTACCGCTGCGCCATCAAGGGCCCGCTGACCACGCCCGTCGGCGGCGGTATCCGCAGCCTCAACGTGGCGCTGCGCCAGATCCTCGACCTCTACGCCTGCGTCCGCCCGGTGCGCTACTTCGACGGTGTGCCTTCGCCGATGAAGGAGCCCGAGAAGGTCAACATGGTGCTCTTCCGCGAGAACACCGAGGACGTCTACGCCGGCCACGAGTGGGAGCAGGGCTCGCCTGAGGCGGCCAAGCTCCTCGAGTTCCTGAGCAAGGAGTTTGGTGCGGAGATCCGCAAAGACTCCGGGCTCGGCATCAAGCCCGTGTCGATCACCGGCAGCAAGCGGCTCGTGCGCAAGGCGATCGAGTACGCCCAGGCCCAGGGGCGCGACAGCGTCACTCTGGTGCACAAGGGCAACATCATGAAGTTCACCGAAGGGTCCTTCAAGGAGTGGGGCTACGAGCTCGCCGCGGAGGAGTTCGGCGACGTGACCATCTCCGAGGACGACCTCTGGGACAAGCACGACGGCAAGCTCCCCGAGGGGCGCATCCTCGTCAAAGACCGCATCTCCGACGCGATGTTCCAGCAGGTGCTGCTGCGGGCCGACGAGTACTCGGTCATCGCAACCACGAACCTCAACGGCGACTACCTCTCGGACGCTCTTGCGGCGCAGGTTGGTGGCCTGGGCCTCGCACCGGGCTCCAACGAGGGCGACGGGGTCGCTCTCTTCGAGGCGACGCACGGCACGGCACCGAAGTACGCGGGGCAGGACAAGGTGAACCCGAGCTCGGTGATCCTCTCCGGCGTGATGATGCTCAACTGGCTCGGCTGGACCGAGGCGGGCACCTCCATCGAGAACGCAATCAGCCGGTCGATCTCGCAGGGTCAGGTGACCTACGACCTCGAGCGCCAGATGGAGGGGGCAACCCTCCTCAAGACGTCCGAGTTCGGCGAGTCCCTCGTCAGCAACCTCGATTGACCCTGTTCGTGCGCGTACCCGCGAGCTCATGTCACGGTGAGCCGCGGGTGCGACCGCCGATCCGCAGAGGGCGCCTCTCGGCGGTGCCCGGCGCAACCGAGCGGGCCTCGGTGCGTACTCAGGTGCAGCGGATCGACGCGCTCCATTCCTCTGCGCCTCTTGGCGTCGAGGTCCGGGTGCGTCGTTCGTCGTGAACGCGGAGCCCGCCCCCAGCCGAGATGACACCCCGAGACCCCAGGAGCTCTGCGGAGACCGCGGCGGTCGTTCGGCGCACGCGCCTCGTGGCCTCTCTCCCCGAGGCGGGGCTCTGGGCCCTGCTCGGAGTGCTGGGTGCCTTGGCGATGGTGCTGACGTACCCACGGGTCTTTCCGGTCGAGCCGGCGGAGTGGAGCGTCACGCGTGACGACGCCGTTGCGATCACGCTGGAGCGTCTACGTGACCTGGGGCGTCCCGTCGAAGATCCGTACGTCACCGTCTCGCTCCAGAGCCCTGCGGCACTCGAGATGCGCCTGCGCTCGATCGGCGGCACGGCGCAGGAGAGCCTGCGCGAGCGCCTCAGCATCTGGTCGGTCCGAGTGTTCGACCGCGGCGTTCCTGCGACCCAGTGGAGCTACATCGGCCAGGTGGCGCTCAACGGCAAGCTGTTGGCGCTGATCAAAGGTGTCGCCCCCGACTACGAGAGCTCCACCGAGCTCGGCTTCGACGAGGCGCGCCAGCGCGCCGAGACGTTTCTCGCCGAGCAGGGGTTCGATCTCGCCGCGCTGGGTGAGCCCACCGAAAGGCGCTCTCAAGGCACGCGCTTCACGAGCCTCTTCGTGCGCTATCCGCAGCTCGGTGCGCCGCCGGGGCTGGGGCACGGCGTCGAGGTGCGATTCGTCGGCGACGAGCTGCACGGCTTCTTCTCGTGGTGGGACGACGACAGCAGTCTCGAGTTCGACGGGATCCTTCGCACGGCGCTCCTGAGCCAGACCGGCCGCATCTTCTTCACGTTTCTGGCCGTCCCGTTCATCGCCCTCATCTTCGTCCGCAGATACCACGAGGGCCTGGTGGGCGTCGGGCGTGCGACGCAGCTGTTTCTGCTGGTCCTGGCATCGCTGGCGACCGTGCTCATCCTGACCGCGCGCCCCACCTCCGACCAGTTCAGCATGGCCAACCTGACGCGTCCTCAGGTGACGTGGATGTGGACCAGCATGCTGCTCGCGATCTACGTGCCGGCCGTGGCGTTCATGGCTTTCGCCAGCTTCTCGGTGGGCGAATCGTTGTGCCACGGCGCGTGGCGTCGCAAGCTCGCGTCCGCGGACGCCCTCCTGCGCGGGCGCTGGGCCAACTCGACCGTGGCCACGTCGTCGCTGCGCGGGGTGGCCAGCGGCCTGGCACTCGGCGGGGTCGTCCTGCTGATTCTCGCGCTGCTGCGACCGTCGGGGGTGTGGCCGCTCTGGTCGCTGTTCTGGGGCCCGTGGTGGGAGAACTCCTCCCTTCCCGGCCTCACTCTCTTCCTGGTGAATCTCGGGTTCGGCATCGCCTACTCGTGCTTCGGAGGCCTCTTTCTCCTGCCCACCGCGGTCGATCGGCTGGGGCCATGGCTCGGTGGCGGGCTCGTGGCCCTCGGCACCGGGCTCGTCCTGTTTCCGCCGATCAACGTGGTGCCCCTCGGAGCGTCTCTCCTGCTCGGCATCGGTGCGGCGACCGTGATGGTCGTGTTGTACCTCTGGTTCGATCTCACCGTCGCTTTCCTCGCGAGCCTGGTCCAGAGCGTCGCCCTCGGAGCGTTGCCGCTGCTTCATGCGCCGAACACGTCGCTGCAGGTCCAGGGCCTGCTGGCGCTCTCCCTCGCCGTCCTGCCGCTGTTCGTCAGCCTGAGGTTCGTCGGCAGACGCGAGGAGTTCCGCTACCAGTTCGACGACGTGCCGCCCCACGTGCGGCGCATCGCCGAGAGGGAGCGGCAGAAGGTGGAGCTCGAGACGGCGCGCCGCATTCAGAGCTCGATCCTGCCCGAGCTCCCCGAGCGGGCCGCAGGCGTGGAGCTCGCGCACGCCTACCTGCCGGCTTCCGAGGTCGGCGGCGACTTCTACGATGCGATCGAGCTCGAAGACGGCCGTCTCAGCCTCGCCATCGGCGACGTCGCGGGACATGGCGTGTCCAGCGGACTCGTCATGTCGATGGTGCGCTCGGCGCTCACGGTCCAGGCGGAGTACGACCCGGAGGTGGACGCTGTCTTCGAGACGCTGAACCTGGTGGTCTACCGGAGTGCACGGCGCAGGTTGCTCACCACGCTCTGTTACGGCCTTCTCGACCCGAGAACGGGAGAGCTCTCCTATGCCAGCGCGGGTCACCTCTACCCGTATCGCATCGGTGCCGACGGGCGCGTCGAGGCGCTGCAGTCGACCGCCTACCCGCTGGGTGTGCGACGGCGGCTCGAGATCGAGAGGAGGCAGGTGAGGCTCGACTCCGGCGACACGCTCTTCTTCTCGAGCGACGGCCTGGTCGAGGCGCGGCGCGCCGGCACCGAGGAGATGTTCGGCTTCGACCGTCTGGAGGACAGTCTCAGCCGCTACGCCAACCTCGGGGCGGGTGCCTTCATGCGTGGCATCGTGGACGATCTCGAGGACTTCATGGACACCGGTCTGAGCCTCGATTCGGACGATCTGAAGCGCGACGACGACCTCACGTTGCTGGTGGCGCGGGTGCCCTGAGGCGCCGCGTTCGGCGCTCGAAACCCTGATACACTCCCGGCCCTCGACAACCGCATTTGGGGGGGCGCGAGCAGACCTAGACCGGCCGGAACGGGCTGGAGCCGGACGCTCGATTGCCGCCCAGACGGAGGCATCAGGTTGAAGATTCATGAGTTTCAGGCGAAGGAGATCCTTCGCCGTTTCGGCGCACCGACGCCCCAGGGCCGGGTGACCGATAGCCCCGAGAGAGCGCGGGAGATCTGCGAAGAGATGGGCGGGCGCTGCGTCGTCAAGGCCCAGATCCATGCGGGCGGTCGTGGCAAGGGCGGCGGCGTCAAGGTCGCATCGTCCCCGGACGAAGCCGAGCGCCTCGCGAACGAGATCCTCGGCATGAGCCTGGTCACTCCGCAGACCGGCCCCGAAGGTCAAGAGGTGAAGAAGGTCCTCGTGGAAGAGGCTCTCGACATCGAGACCGAGCTGTACCTCGCCGTGACCCTCGATCGCCAGACCGGCTGGCCGATGGTGATGGCCTCCCGCGCGGGCGGGATGGACATCGAAGAGGTGGCTGCCGAGAACCCCGAGGCCATCCTCCGTCAGAGCGTGAACCCGCACCTCGGCCTGCTTCCGTTCGAGGCGCGCAACCTCGCCTCCGGCCTCGGTCTGGAGGGCAAGACCGCCCGGCAGGGCGCGACGCTGATCACGTCTCTCGTGAAGGCCTTTCTCGACACCGACGCGTCGCTCGCCGAGATCAACCCGATGATGGTGACGGCGCAGGGTGACGTCTATGCGCTCGACGCGAAGATGGACTTCGACTCCAACGCGCTCTTCCGCCATCCCGACCTCGTCGAGCTGCGAGACCTGGCGGAGGAGAACCCGCTGGAGGTGGAGGCCTCGGAGTTTGGTCTGAGCTACATCAAGCTCGACGGCAGCATCGGCTGCATGGTGAACGGCGCGGGGCTCGCCATGGCGACGATGGACATCATCGAGCTCTACGGCAGCTCGCCGGCGAACTTCCTGGACGTGGGCGGCTCCGCGAGCCAGGAGGCCGTCCAGAACGCGTTCCGCATCATCGTCTCCGATCCCAACGTGAAGGCGGTTCTCATCAACATCTTCGGGGGTATCGCGCGCACCGACCGCATCGCAAGGGGCGTGGTCGCCGCACTCGAGGAGTTGGGAGACACGGTTCAGGTGCCGGTCGTGGTCCGGCTCGAAGGAACGAACGTCGAAGAGGGGCGCCGCGTGCTGCACGAGGCCGATTTCGACTTCATCGTCGCCGAGCACATGACGGCCGCGGCGGAAAAGGCGGTCGCGGCCGCCGGAGGTGCTTGAGATGTCGGTCCTCGTCGGCGAGAACACCAGGCTCATTGTTCAGGGCATCACCGGGAAGGAAGGCCTCTTCCACGCGCAGGGTTGCCGCGACTACGGCACCAACGTGGTCGGAGGCGTCACGCCCGGCAAGGCGAGGGGAGACGGTCGACGGCTTCCCGGTTTTTGGCTCCGCCGAATCGGCGAAGCGGCAGACCGACTGCAACACCTCGATGATCTTCGTGCCGCCCCCCTTCGCGGCGGACGCCATCATGGAGGCGGCCGCGGCCGGCATCGAGCTCATCATCTGCATCACCGAGGGAATCCCGGTGAACGACATGATGAAGGTGAAGACCTTCCTCAAGGACCACCCGGCGCGCCTCGTCGGACCCAACTGTCCGGGCGTCATCACCCCCGGCCAGGCCAAGGTCGGCATCATGCCGGGGCATATCCACACGCCAGGTCCTGTCGGCGTCGTGAGCCGCAGTGGCACGCTCACCTACGAGGCGGTTTGGCAGCTTTCGAACGAAGGCCTGGGCCAGTCGACCTGCATCGGCATCGGCGGCGACCCGATCAACGGCACGAACTTCATCGACGCGCTCGAGCTCTTCGAGGGTGATGGAGCAACCGAGGCCGTCGTCCTGATCGGCGAGATCGGCGGCTCGGCCGAGGAGGAGGCCGCCGCGTGGGTGCAGGAGCACATGTCGTGTCCGGTCGTCGGCTTCATCGCCGGCGCAACGGCGCCTCCGGGTCGCCGCATGGGTCACGCCGGCGCCATCGTCGCAGGGGGCAAAGGCACTGCGGCCGACAAGAAGAAGGCGCTCACGGAAGCCGGAGTGCAGGTCGTCGACTCGCCGGCAGACATGGGCAAGGCGGTCGCTCAGGCGCTCGCCTGAGACACGCGCCACGCCGCGCGCCGTCTTCGCCACGGCATCGAGGGGTCTCCTGAGCCGGTTGCCTTTGGGGGGCTGCCAGGTGGCGCAGCCTGCACTAGAATTCCACCGATTTCGCGCGCTGCAGACGTCCGCAGCGCTCGTTCTCCACCACTCTCCGCGCCGGCAGGGCCGGACGCGCAAGGAAGGTCTCCAGCCATGGAAAACACGCTCACCATCATCAAGCCCGACTCCGTCAAAGCCGGCAACGCCGGAAAGATCATCGCGCACCTCGAGGCGGAAGGCTTCGAGGTTGTCGCCATGCGCAAGCTGCGCCTCACCCAGGCGCAGGCCGAGGGGTTCTACGCCGTGCACAGCGAGCGCCCCTTCTTCGGCGAGCTCGTCGAGTTCATGACCAGCGGACCCTGCATTCCGATGGCTCTGCGCCGGGAGAACGCCGTGGCCCACCTGCGTGCCACCATGGGCGAGACCGACTCCACGAAGGCGGCCGAGGGCACCGTGCGCAACCTCTACGGCACCGACATCCAGAACAACGCGATCCACGGCAGTGACTCGCAGGAGAACGCGGCGCTGGAGACGGCGTTCTTCTTCTCGCGCACCGACCTCATCGCCGCCGGCTGACCCGGTCCGGCGCCGGCTCAGGTTCGCTCGGCGAGGGAAAGGGCGAAGAGTCCATCCTCGTCGGGGTGCCACTGTACGAGTCGGAAGCCACTCTTCGAGAGGAGCGTCGTCAGGCGCTCCTCGTCGTATTTGGCGCTGATCTCCGTGAGGATCTCATCGCCGGCTGCGAGCGTGAGACGGAGATCGAGCTTGCGCAGCGTGACGCCCATGTCGCGCTGCCCCACGAGCCGCATCTCGATCCAGTGGTTCCGGGTGCAGTAGACCGCCCGGTGCTCGAAGGATGCCGGGTCGAAGTTGCCGTCGAACAGGCGGTTCACCACCTCGAGGGCGTTGAGGTTGAACTCGGCGGTGACACCGCGGGCATCGTTGTAGGCCGCCTCGATGATGGCGGGGTCTTTGATGGTGTCCGTGCCGATGAGGAGCAGATCGCCCGGTGCCATGACGGCGGCGAGCGCGCGCATGAACTCCACGGCCTGGGTGTCGGGCCGCAGATTGCCGATGGTGCCGCCCAGGAAGGCGACGAGCCGCCGATGCCCGTCGGGCAGGGCCCCCAGGTGCTCGAGGAAGTTGCCCACCACGCCGTGGATCCGTAGGCCGGGATATTCGGTGACGAGCTCCCTGGCAGCCCGGCGAAGGATGCCTTCGCTCACGTCGAACGGCACGTAGAGTCGCAGCAGCCCCGCCTCCTGCATGGCGCTGAGGATGACGCGGGTCTTGGTGGCGGCGCCGGAGCCCAGCTCCACGAGCTCCTCCGCGCCGGCTTCGCGCACGACCTCGGGAGCCCACTGTTCGAGGATCGCCCGCTCGGTGCGCGTCTGGTAGTACTCGTCGAGGGTCGTGATCTCCTCGAAGAGGCGTGAGCCGTGGTCGTCGTAGAAGTAGCGCGTGGGTAGCCTCGGAGGGCTCTCCGCGAGGCTCTGGGCGAGCTCGCGCTCCGCGGCCCCCGGTTCCGGCTCGGGCCCGTATTCGATCGTGATCTGGTCGGAGTGCATGGATTCCCCGGGAGAGGTCGGCCGACGGTGAGTCGGCGCACAGGCTGAGGTGAGCGAGGGGGTTCCGCGGAGGCGATCCGGGCGAGAGAAGAAGCGCAACCCTATCTCAGAGCTGCTCTGCCGCGGCTGGTACCATCTGCGCGACCTGAAGGAGAGCCGAATGTCGAGTCGAGCGGTGCACTTTTCGAGCCGTTGGGGGCTGATGCTCGCCATGCTGGGGATGGCCGTGGGCACCGGCAACATCTGGCGCTTCCCCCGCATCGCCGCGAGCAACGGCGGCGGCTCCTTCCTGGTCGCGTGGGTCACCTTTCTCTTCTTGTGGTCGGTGCCACTCATTCTCGTCGAGTTCGCGCTCGGCAAGAGGATGCGCCAGGGGGCGGTCGGTACGTTCACCGCCTTCATGGGCGAGCGTTACGCGTGGATGGGTGGGTGGGCCGCGTGGATCGCGGCGGCCATCGGCTTCTACTACGCCGTCGTGATGGGGTGGACCCTGCGCTACCTGCTGGCTGCGATCTCGGGTCAGCTCGGAGACGGCGACAGTGCAGCGCTCTGGGAGAGCTTCTCTTTCACTCCGGCGGTCCTGCCGTTCCACTTCATGGCCGTCGCCATGGCGGTCATCGTGGTCGCCTTCGGCGTACGCGGCATCGAGCGCGTGGCTCGGGTCCTCATGCCCGCGCTCCTCGTGCTGCTCCTCGTGCTGGTGGTGCGCGCGGTGACGCTCCCTGGAGCCGAGCTGGGCCTCAACTTCCTCTTCGAGCCCAACTGGTCCGACCTGACCAGCCACCGCATCTGGCTCGAGGCGCTCACGCAGAACGCCTGGGACACCGGCGCCGGCTGGGGTCTCGTCCTCGCCTTCGCCATCTACATGCGACCCCGCGAGGACACGAGCGTCAACGCGTTCCTGCTCGCGTTCGGCAACAACTCGATCTCGCTGATCGCCGGCATCCTCGTGCTGTGCACCGTGTTCTCGCAAATGCCCAACGCTGCCGCCGAGATCGTGGGTGCGGGGAACGAGGGCATCACCTTCATCTGGATCCCGCAGCTGTTCAACACCATGCCGGGTGGCTCGGTGTTCATGGTGCTCTTCTTCCTGGCTCTGGTCTTCGCCGCCTGGACGAGCCTCGTGTCCATGTTCGAGCTGACGTCCAGGATCCTCGTGGAGCTCGGTCTGGAGCGCCGCAAGGCGATCCTGGTGCTGGGCGTGCTGGTCTACGTCGCTGGCTTTCCCTCGGCGCTCTACGAGCCGGTCTTCCGCAGCCAGGACTACATCTGGAGCGTCGGTCTCATGCTCTCCGGCCTGTTCTTCGCGCTTGCGGTCCTCAAGTTCGGCGTGAGCCGCTTCCGGGCGGAGTTCCTCAACACTCCCGATCAGGACATGCACGTGGGCGTGTGGTGGGAGTGGGCGATCCGGCTCGTCGTGCTGGAGGCCATCGCGCTCGTGCTGTGGATGATCTGGAACGGTCGCGCGACGCCGCTGTGGAGCCGCGAGGGGCTCGGCACGATGTTCGCGATGTGGGGCGCCGCGCTCGCCGTTCTCCTGCTGGCGAACCGTTGGATGGCGCGCCGCGTCACGCAGTTCCGCGACGAGCATGTCGAGCCGGCAGCCGTGGACGTGGGTCCCTGACCTCGGTCTCTGACGCCGGCTGAGCGGCGTCTGGAGGCGCTCAGGCTTCGACGGTCGGCAGCTCAGGTTTCGGTGGGATGTGCCCCCGCTTGTACACGAGCATCGTGCGCTCGAACGTGATGACGACCTTGCCCGACTCGGTGAAGCCGGTGGTCTTGAAGTTCACGATGCCCTGGTGCGGTCGCGATTCCGACTCGCGTTTGCTCAGGATCTCGCTCTGGGCGTAGACCGTCTCGCCTTCGAACAGCGGCTTCGGGAGGCGGACCTTGTCCCAGCCGAGGTTGACCGCGTTCTGGCTGAGGTCGGACACGGTCAGACCCGTCACGAGCGCAATGGTGAGCGCCGAGTTGACCAGGGGCTGCTTCCACTCGGTCTTCGCGGCGAAGGCGTGATCGAAGTGGATCGGGTTCGGGTTGTTCGTGAGCAGCGTGAACCATGTGTTGTCGGTGGTGGTGACCGTGCGACCGAGGGGGTGCTTGAGGACCTGACCCACCTCGAAGTCTTCGTACACGCGGCCAGCACTGCTGGGTGCATCCGTCATGATCGACTGCCTTCCTGAGTGTCCGTGATCTGAAGTGGCGGGATGCTATCAACCGCTCCTCGGGCGTCGAGGTCCCCTTCGGGAGCCGCGAAGCGACGGTGCCGGCGGCCGGCGATCGCTGGTAGTCTCTGGCGGCAGTGAGCTCGAGGCCCGGCAAATCTCCGCGTATCCTGGCGCGTGACGAACATCCGATCTCACGTCGCGGGATCTCCAGCGCCGCCCTCAAGGTGCTCCACCGCCTCCACCGGGAAGGCTACGAGGCCTACCTCGTAGGCGGCAGCGTCCGCGACCTCCTCCTCGGGCGGGAGCCGAAAGACTTCGACGTCGGCACCGACGCGCGCCCCGACCAGGTACGCCGGCTCTTCCGCAACAGCCGCATCATCGGCCGTCGCTTCAAGCTCGTGCACGTGATCTTCCACGATGAGCTCGTCGAGGTGTCCACGTTCCGGGGCGCCCCGGATCCGGACGCCCAACGTCGCGACGACGACCTGGTCACGAGCGACAACACCTACGGCACCCCCCGCCAGGACGCGTTTCGCCGTGACTTCACCGTCAACGGCCTGTTCTATCGCATCGCCGACCAGGCAGTCGTCGACTACGTCGGGGGCACCGACGACCTCGACAAGAGAATCATCCGCGTGATCGGCGAGCCGCAGCTGCGGTTCCGGGAAGACCCGGTGCGGATGTTCCGCGCCTGCGAGTTCGCGGGTCGGCTCGGCTTCGGCATCGAGGAGAAGACGGCCGACGCGATCCAGAACAACGTGGAGGAGATCCGCAAGGCCTCGCCGGCGCGGATGATCGAGGAGCTGGTCCAGCTGCTGATCAGCGGCAGCGCGGCCGAGGCACTCGACTGGATGTTCGAGCTGGAGCTGCTCGACGAGTTCCTGCCCGAGCTGTGTGAGGTGATCGAGGGCACGGGCCCTGGCGAAGGCTTCGGGGGTCTTCTGGAGGCGATCGACGCCGCCGACACCGAGTCGGTGTCGCACGACGTGCTCCTGGCGGCGCTCCTCGTGCCGCGGTTGATTCACCGACGCGCCGAGCTGGAGGCGGAGAAGGGGGTCCAACTCAAGCGCGCACGGCTCGATCTCCTGGTCGAGCGAGCGATCGCCGATCTTCTGGCGCGGTTTGCGCTCAGCAACGTGCGCAAGCATCGCCTCTTCGAGATCCTGACGATCTTCCAGCGTCTGTGTGAAGAGGTGCCGGGACAGCGCGCGGCGCAGCGCCTGGCCTCCCGCCACGGCTTCGGCGACGCCTGCGATCTCTTCGACCTCGTCGTTCAGGCCACGGGCGAGGGGCAGGACGTGCTCGACGCCTGGCAGGAGCTCCGGCGCTCCACCGCGAAGCTCCGGAGCCTGAGCCGGCCCCCGAGGCCGCGGCGCCGGCGGCGCTCCCGACGTCGTCGCCGTCACTAGCGGACCCTGTGACCCGGGTCACTCTCCGAGGCCTGCGAGTCCAGGAATCCCGAGGCGTCCCCCGGAGGGGGCCTGACCCCGATCCGGGCCGCGGGACCGACCGCGACTACTTGAAGATGCGGAACCAGATGGCGAGGACCTTCTGGGCGAGGGGGCTCAACCTCTGCTTGTTCCAGGCGTTGGCGGCCTTCTTGAGCACTTCCCCCTGGGTGGGGTACGGGAAGATCGTGCGCGCGAACTTGCCGAGTCCGATCTTGTGGGTGATGGCGAGGCTCAAGGCACCGATCATGTCGCCGGCGTGGTGGGCCACGAGGGTCGCGCCGACGATCTCGTCGGAGCCCTTGCGCAGCACCAGCTTGAGGAAACCCTCGTCCTCGCCGTCGAGCACCGCTCGATCGACGTCGTCGAGACCGACCTTGATGGTGTCCACGGCGACCCCCTGCTCTTTCGCCTGATGCTCGTAGAGCCCGACGTGGGCGATCTCGGGCGTGGTGTAGGTGCACCAGGGCACGACCAGGTTCGACGCCTTGGCGCTCGGGAGGAACAGCGCGTTCTGGATGACCAGAGCCGCGTGGGCATCGGCGAGGTGCGTGAACTTGAGGTGATGCGTCACGTCGCCGGCTGCGTAGATGTGCTTGTTCGTCGTGCGCATCTTGTCGTCGACCTTCACCCCGCCTCCGGTCGAACTCGACCCCGACAGCCTCGAGGTTGAGGCTCTCGATATTTGGTGCACGACCGACCGCCACGAGCAGCTCTTCGGCCTCGACCTCGTGCTCTGCGCCGTTCCGCTCGAAGTGCACGACACGCACGGGTCCGTCCGGCCCGGGCCGTTCCGAGACGCGCTGGATCTTGGAGCTCATCTCCAGACGCACTCCGTCGTGTGCCATGGACTCCTCGACGACCGCGGCCGCCTCGGCGTCCTCCCGCGAGAGGACGTGCTCGGCCATGTCCAGCAGCGTCACCTCCGTCCCGAAGCGCGCGAAAGACTGCGCCATTTCGCAGCCGATCGGGCCGGCGCCGATGATCGTCAGGCGCGCGGGCTTCTCGGTGAGCGAGAAGATGGTCTCGTTGGTGCGGTAGTCGACCTCGTCGAGGCCGGGGATCGGGGGTGCCGCGGCGCGTGCCCCAGTTGCGATGACGGCCCTGCGGTAGTGCAGCTCGGTGCCGGCCACCTCGATGACGCCGTTCTTCTTGAACCTGCCGTCGCCGAGGAACACGTCGACGCCGGCGTCCGTGAAACGCTGTGCTCCGTCGATGTGGCTGATCTCAGCGCGGAGCTTGCGCATCCGCTCCATGGCCAGGCCGAAGTTGCCCTCGTCGCCGGGCCCCGGTGCACCAAACTGGCTGCGGTGGCGTGGATCCCAGGCGCGTGCCGCGGAGATGATCCCTTTGGAGGGTACACAGCCCACGTTCAGGCAATCGCCGCCCATGAAGTGACGCTCGATGAGCGCCACCTTCGCCCCCAGCCCTGCGGAGACGATGGCCGTCACGAGGCCCGCCGTGCCGGCGCCGACGATCACCAGGTGATAGCGGTCCTGAGGGGTGGGGTTCTCCCAGTCGTGCGGATGGACGTTGCCGACGAGCGTCTGGTTGTGCTCGTCCCAGGGGAGCATGTGCGGCTCGGGGAGTGTGTCGTGCTCCGGCTGCGTCACGGGTTCGGTCATGGCTCGCTCCTCAGGAGGCGGGGTTCGGGTCTTCGACGCTCGCCAGTGCCCGCCGCGCCATCCGCGTCACGAGGGTGGTCACGACGAGGGTTGCGACCAGGCCGAGTACGAGCACGGTGTAGTAGCCGGGGCCGCGCTCGGGGCCACTGTCGGAGGCGAGGGTGACGACGTCGCCGGCGATCTTCCCGGAGTACACGTAGAGCAGCGTTCCAGGGATCATGCCCAGTGACGCGACCACGAAGTCGAGGAGCTTCACTTTCGTGAGGCCGAGGCCATAGTTGAGCAGGGAGAACGGGAATAGCGGCGAGAGCCGCAGCAGGAAGACGATCTTGCGCCCTTCGTTCTCGACCGCATTGTCGATGGCAGCAAACTTCGGATTCTGGGCCACCTTGGCCTCGATGGCGCGCCGCGCCAGATAGCGCGCGATGATGAATGCCGCGGTGGCCCCGATCGTGGCGCCGGTCCAAGCGAGCACGGTGCCTTTGCCCAGGCCAAAGACCGCGCCCGCCGCGAGGGTCAGCAGCGACCCGGGAACAAACGAGACGGTCAGGAGTGCATAGCCGAAGACATAGACCATCGGGCCCCAGAAGCCGAGACTGTCGACCCACTCGGCGAACTGCGGGAGCCGATCTCCGGCGCTTCTGGCGACGAAGAAGAAGACCGCGGCGAGAGCGAGGCCCAGCACGATGCGGGCCCAGGGAGCGCCCCGTTCCGGTGGCGAGATGGTGTCATTCATCGGGGTTGAAGGCTCGAGCGGTGAGCTGAGAGTCACGGGGACCTCCATTCTAGGGTGGGCCACCGGCGATGAGGCGGAGCCCGCGAGGGCGGCGAAGAAAGGGCTCCGTCGCTCGGTTTCGCTGTGTCTACGCGAAACGCAGGGCTTCGGATTGCAGACGCTCTCGCCCGCGCCGGTATCAGTCGGCCTGGTGCTCGGGACGGAGGAGGTCGAAGACGGTCTTCACCGGGGCGAAGGTCTCGCTGGGCACTTCGATGAAGAGGGTGTGCCAGCCGTCCATGGCGCCGTTCCACAGGCCGGGTCGCTCGAGAGCGCGCAGATCGGTGCCGCCGACCGACTTTGCGGTCACGAACGAGGCACGCTCTTCGACGAATCGTTCGAGGGGGTACGGTTCGCCGCGCCAGTCGCGCATGGCGCAGACCAGGTCGACGGGGTTGAAGTGGGTGGCCGCCGCGAGGATCCGGGCCTGCGCCGCGTCGGTGGTGTCGATCTGGGAGGTCTCCACGATCTGAAGGCGCGGGTAGCCTTCGCGTCCGCGCACCCAGAAGGGGCCGCCCCCCGGCTCGCCCGCGTTGAGGACGACGCCGCAAGCCCGCAGAGGGCGGTCGAGTCGATGCTTCAACTGGCGGCAGCGCTCCTCGAGGGTGAGGTCGTCGGGAAGCGGCGGGATCGACAGTGTCTCGGCGGCGAACTCCTCGGCGGAGCCTGCGGTCTCCGCGCTGGGCGCCTCGTGCAACGCCTGCAGATGGCGGTGGAGTCGAGCCTGGGTCAGGGCCACGATCCCGACCAGAGCGAGCTTCGTCTCGACCACCTGTTGCTGACGGCCGCGCGGCAGAACGTTGTCGATGTTCTTGATCGTGACGAGGTCGCCTCCGACCTGCTCCAGGTTGTAGATCAGAGCGCCGTGACCACCAGGGCGAAGCAGCGGCTGACCGGCCTCGTCGCGGACGAGCTGGCCGTCCGGAGTGAGCGCAAGGGTGTCCGTGGAGGGCGCCTGGGTGGAGAAGCTCACGTCGAAGGAGGCGCCCGTTTCGGTCTCCAGGCGGGGTGTCACCTCCTCGACGAGGGCTTCGAACGGTGGCGCGTGTGTCGAGCCCACGGTGAAGTGGGCCCGCACGTCACGCTCCTCGCCGCCGGCCACATCGTAGAGCGCGGCGGCTTCGTAGAGATGCTCTTCCACCGGGGTGCGGGCGCTGTCGGCGCGCCCGTGGAAGGGGATGAGCCCTTTGGGCCTTGCGGCCAGACCGAGGCCGTGACCGTCCGGGTCGGTCTGGAGCAGCCAGCGCAGGCTGGCGCGGGCCCCCTCGACGGAGCCGACGGCTTCAGGGTCGAAGCGTGCGGCGTGCAGCTGCTCCTGCAGTTGCGCCCAGAAGGCGAAGTCGGTATGGCGCTGGCGATACTCGTGGAGCGCGGGTGTCTCGTCTCCGTGGGCGTCGGCAACCGGGTCGGGTGGCAGGGCCTGCAACAGCTCCTTGAACATCCGGGTCGCGGCACCGGAGGCCGGGACGAAGCGGAGGAGGCGCCCGGCCTGCACGGCGCGCGCCCCGGCCTCCATCCACGACGTCAGATCCTGGCCGGAGAGCTCGACGATGCCGTCGCCCAGAGTTGCAGGGCGATCGAGGTCGGCGGGGGGTGGCGGCGCATCGAGCAGCGCGAACTGCCGCTGTGCCTCGTCGGCGTCGATGCCCCGTGTTCGGAGCATGTCGAGGTCTTTGGTCTGGAGCCGGTCGCTCATCCCTCGAGCCTCGGCCGCAGCTCGGCCAGGGTGGGGGCGTCGCGGTCCCGGTCCGCCAAGACGGGCTCGTCGATGGGCCAGTCGATGCCGATGGCGGGATCGTTCCAAAGGAGGACAATCTCTCCCTCGGGGCAGTACAGGTCGGTGCACATGTACTCGACCTCGGCCTGCTCGGACGTCACGACAAAGCCGTGGGCGAAGCCCTCGGGAATGTAGAGCTGGTGGTGGTTGTCCGCCGAGAGCTCGACGCCGACCCACTTGCCGAAGTGTGGAGAGCTCGGACGGATGTCGACGGCAACGTCGTAGACGCTGCCGACGAGGGCCCGGATCAGCTTGCCCTGAGGCTGGATGATCTGTGCGTGCAGACCTCGGAGCACGCCGCGCTTGGACTTGGAGTGATTGGTCTGGACGAGCTTGGCGTCGATGCCGTGGTCGCGGAACTTCTGCTCGTGATGGACCTCGTAGAAGAAGCCGCGAGGGTCGGGGTGGACCTGGGGCTCGATCTTCACGACGCCGGGCAGATCGGTGGGGGTGAACTTCATGGCAACGGCGTGGCCCTCAGGCCTCTCCTTGGTCGAGCTCCCGGACGCGGCTGCGAATGTAGGAGCCGTAGTCGGCATTGGGCGCTTCCGCGGCCAGGCGGTACGCCTGCTCGAGATCGATGAAGCCCATGTCGAAGGCGATCTCCTCGATGCAGGCGACCTTGAGACCCTGTCGCTCTTCGATGGCCTGGATGAAGTTGGCTGCCTGGAGCAGCGACTCGTGGGTCCCCGTGTCGAGCCATGCGATGCCTCGACCGAGCAGCTCGACCCGCAGGTCTCCCTGCTCCAGGTACAGCCGGTTGAGATCGGTGATCTCGAGCTCGCCGCGCGCCGACGGCACGAGCCGGCCGGCCAGCTCCGTCACCCGTTCGTCGTAGAAGTAGAGCCCCGGCACGGCGTACGACGACGGCGGCTCGGCCGGCTTCTCGTGGAGATCGATCACCTTGCCCTCGCGGTCGTACTCGACCACGCCGTAGCGCTCCGGGTCTTTGACGCGGTAGCCGAAGATGGTGCCGCCCGTGCGTCGCTGGGCCGAGCGCTGGAGCACGTCCTTGAGGCCGTGACCGTAGAAGATGTTGTCGCCGAGAGCCAGCGCGGCGCTCTCGCCGCCCAGGAACTCGGCGCCGATCAGGAAGGCCTGTGCGATGCCTTCGGGCTTCTCCTGCGTCGCGTACTGCAGATCGAGCCCCAGTGGCGCTCCGTCGCCGAGGAGGCGCCGGAAGGCGTTCGCGTGCTCCGGGGTGGTGATGACGAGAATCTCGCGGATGCCGGCACGCATCAGGGTCGAGAGCGGGTGGTAGATGAGCGGCTTGTCGTACACCGGCAGAAGCTGCTTGCTGACCGCGAGGGTCACCGGGTGCAGTCGTGTTCCGGCGCCGCCGGCAAGGAGGATTCCACGCATCGGGTGCCTCAGATCTGTCCGATGCGCGAGCGGGTCTTGTCCGTCTGCACGCTCTCGCACCAGCTGGCGTTGTCCAGGTACCAGCGCACCGTCTGCTCGAGCCCCGCCTCGAAGCCGATCTGCGGCGACCAGTCGAGCTCGCGCTTCGCCTTGCTCGGATCGATGGCATAGCGCTGGTCGTGGCCGGGCCGGTCTTTCACGAACTGACGCAGCTCCACGTACGACGTCATGCCCCGGCGCTCGAGAGCCGTGTTGGACGCAGCAGGGTGCAGCGTTTCGACGGCGTTGCAGATGGCCTCGACGACCTCGAGGTTGTTGCGCTCGTTCTCGCCTCCGAGGTTGTAGCTTTCGCCCGGGACCCCCCGGTGCAGGGCCGCCAGGATTCCTCGACAGTGATCCTCCACGTGCAGCCAGTCCCGGACGTTCGTGCCGTCGCCGTAGATCGGCAGGTCACGGCCCTCGACGGCGTTGAGGATCATCAGCGGGATCAGCTTCTCGGGCAGCTGGAAGGGGCCGTAGTTGTTCGAGCAGTTGGTCACCACGATGTCGAGCCCGTACGTGTGGAAGTAGGCCCGGGCCAGGTGGTCTGCTGCTGCCTTCGAGGCGGAGTACGGTGAGCTCGGATCGTAGGGTGTGGTCTCGGTGAAGGCTCCCTCCGGCCCGAGACTGCCGAAGACCTCGTCGGTGGAGACGTGGAGAAAACGCCCCCCGCCATGGCGCTTGAAGGCCTCGAGCAGGAGAAACGTGCCGTGTACGTTCGTTTCGATGAAGGCCGAGGGGTTGTCGATCGAACGATCGACGTGGCTCTCGGCAGCGAAGTTCACCACCGAGAATGGACCGTGTTGGCGGAAGACCCGCTCGACGTCTTCCGCGTCGGCGATGTCGCCGCGAACGAAGACGAACCCTGGGTGTCCCTCGAGGTCTTCGAGGCTCTCCAGGTGGCCCGCATAGGTGAGCTTGTCGAGCACGACGACGCGAGCTCCTTCGCCGAGTGCGAGGCGAGCGAAGTTGCTGCCGATGAAGCCGGCACCTCCAGTGACGAGCAGTTGGTCCAAGTCAGCCAGCTCCCACGCGGCCCCGTGCGGTCAGGACTCGAGGACGGAGCGCACCGCTGCGACCACTTCGTCGTGCAGTGCTCCGTTGGTCGCGATGATGCCGCGGTTGTTCTCCAGCGTGCGCCCCAGAGAGAAGTCGAGATCCTGGCCGCGCACATCGGTGACCCGGCCTCCGGCCTCGGTCACCACCGCCCAGCCGGCGGCGTGGTCCCAGATCTTCTCGCGGTAGCTCTCCGAGGTCGGCAGGCGAAGGTAGATGCTCGCCTCGCCCCGTGCCACGGCGCCGTATTTGCACTGCGAGTCGATCCGCACGGGATCCGCCACGATTCCGAGTGCGGCCGTCACTTCGGCCTGGGGGCCGTGCGCCGAATGGGCGGCCTCGACCGACTCGCAGCAGGCCGCCTGCCGCACGTCCGTGATGTCGCTCACGCGGACGGACCGGGGAGCGCCGCCGTCCATGTCCCGCTGGGTGGCGCCGCCGCCGCGCACCGCCGCAAAGAGGGAGCCGATGCTGGACGACCCGGGCGCGACGGGTAGGTTGGGGCAACCGAGGACACCCAGCTGGGGAGTACCGTCCACCAGGAGTCCGAGGGCCACGGCGTACTGCTGCTTGCGCAGGAAACCCTTGGTTCCGTCGATCGGGTCGAGGACCCACCGCATGCCCGTGGCACCCCCCGCGTCGGAGCAGGCGTCGATGGCGTCCAGCACCTGCGCTTCGTCGAGGTCGACGTAGCGCCGCACCTGCTGCACCACGGCCTCCCGCTGCGCCCTCGACTCGTCCTGGCGCAGCTCGTCCGCGTCCTCTTCGCCCACGAGGGGGATGTCCGGGAAGCGGGTCTTCAGGACGTGGCTGGTGATGGCCTGCGCCCCGTAGTCGGCGATCGTCACGGGGGACCGGTCCTTCTTGACCGCGGTCTCCTCGTCGACGAGGGTCTCCTGGACGCTCGCGCAGAGCTTGGAGGCCAAGGCAACGGCCTCGATGGCCGCGTCCAGATGTTCATGCAGCATGCAGTAGTCTCCTGGTCGGCGATCTTAGAGGTTTACCAGGCCAGGTGCCAGCAGCGTCTCCTCCCCCTGTGTCATGAGTTCTCGTACCGATGCCGAGCTCGCGCAGGCGACGCTCGAAGGCTCCGAGGAGGCGTTCGGAGAGCTGGTCGATCGCTACCGGAGGCCGCTCTTCAGCCTGATCGTCCGCATGGTCCGGGAGGGGACGATTGCGGAGGATCTCTGCCAGGAGACCTTCGTCAAAGCCCACCGTGCTCTGGGAACCTACGACCAGAGACGGAAGTTCTCCAGTTGGCTGTTCAAGATCGGCCACAACACGACGATCGACCACCTGCGGCGCTTCAAGCCCCCCACCCAGCCTCTCGAGACCCAGGACGACGACTCCCGCTCGCTCAGTGAGACCCTGGCCGACGAGGTGACCCTGTCTCCGGACCTGGGCGTGGTGGGCAGCGAGCTCGGCGACGCGCTCGAGCGCTGCCTCGCCGAGCTGCGCCCCGAGTACCGCGAGGTGATGGTCCTGCGCTTCATCGAAGGGCTGGCCTACCAGGAGATCGCGGATGTCATGGACGTGGCGCTAGGCACCGTGAAGACCAATATCCATCGAGCCCGCAAGGAGTTGGCCCGAATGCTCATCGACGAGGGATGGAGCCCATGAAGACAACGCTGAAACCAGACCGAACGAGGCGGCGTAGGGGCTGGGCAGAAGGCCGAGAACGGCCCGAGACCTGGTTCCCACACCGTGACGTAGATTCCCCCCGCGCTATCCTCAGCCCCTCGAAGAGCCAGGGTTTTTCGCCATGACCGACACCAACATCATCCAGCGTTGGCTCGCACTCGAGGCCGCAGACGGTCCGGAGGAGCAGGTCGAAGATGCGCTCGCCGCGGTCTTTCAGCAGCTGCCTGTGTTCGACCCCGGCCCTGCGCTGACCCGGCGCGTTCTGCGCGCGACGTGGTGGTCCCAGGCCCCTTCGCGGTGGTTCGGGCACCCCGCGGTGCGCGCCGCGGTTGCTCTCTGTGTCATCCAGGGTGCGATGGTGCTCGGGCTGCTGCCTGCGGTCCTGGCGGCCGCGACGCATTCGCTCGGAGTGCCCGGCGCCGTTTCGACTGCCGTCAGCACCGCTCTGGCAGGGCTCGGCTGGGCCGCGGACGCACTCACGGTGGGCGGCGCCGTCGGCCAGACCCTGGCGAGCTTCGCGAGTCATCCGGCCCTCATCGCCACGATGGCTGCTTGCCTCTTCTGCTCGGCCATGGGCCTGGTGGCTCTCCTGCGCGTGCGACGTGTCTACCGCCTGACCCACCCGGGGGGTGGTCATGCGTAGGGGCTGGCTCCTGGGTCTGATCGGCCTCGCGCTCCTGGTTCCGGGCCTGGCAGCCCAGGAGGTCGACGACGAGCTCGAACAGCTGGAGGCGGAGCAGCGCGAGCTGAGCTCCCGCCAACGGGCCATCGAAGAGCGACGGCTCGAGCTGGAATCGCAGCGCGAGACGTCGGAGAGCTCGGTCGAGCGGGACAGGGCCGAACAGCGGTTCTCGCTGGGCAGCACGCTCAAGGTGCGCCAGGACGAGGTTTCCCGAGACGTCCTCGCGCTCGGCGGTGGGATCAAGGTCGACGGAGAGGTGTTCGGCAACGCGGTCGCCCTGGGAGGAACCGTCAAGATCGAGGGCAAGATCAACGGCGACGTGATCGCGGTCGGAGAGAACGTCGAGCTCGGCGCCGCCTCGGAGGTGTTGGGCGACGTCGTGAGCGTCGGCGGAGAGGTCGAGCGTCAGGAGGGTGCCAAGGTTCTGGGCGAGGTGCGTGAGGTCGATTTCATCGGCCAGCTGCCGAGCAACTTCGGCGACTGGTCCTGGTGGAGCCGCCCGGTGGGTGTGCCGCGCATCGGCTCCATGGTGCGCGAGGTCGCCTGGGCGTTCTTCGGGTCGACCCTCGTCCTCTTTCTTGCTCTGCTCGCCAGGATCGCGGCACCACGCCAGCTCGATCGGATCCAGTTTGCCGCGCGCCACGAGTTCTGGATGGCAGCTTTCGTCGGCCTGCTGATCCAGCTGCTCGCGTTGCCGCTCCTGCTGGCCGTCACGATCCTCCTGCTCATCTCGATCATCGGCATTCCGTTCCTCGTGCTGGTGCCGTTCATGTTCCTGGCCTTCGTGGCTGCGGCACTGCTGGGGTATGCAGGCGTGGCCCAGGGAGTGGGGCAGTGGCTCGCATCCCGCATCGGGCTCCGGCTTCGCGGCGGGCTCTTCGCCATCGTCGTCGGCGTGTGTGCGATTCAGATGGTCGGCATCTTCGCCGACGTGCTGGCCGCGACCGGGCTCCCGTTTCTCATCACCGGCATGATCGCCCTGGTCGGCTTCGTCGTGAAGTTCGCCGCGTGGACGGTCGGGCTCGGAGGGGTGGTGCTCGGCCGGATGGGATCGGCGCGCACGCCGCCACCCTCGTTGCCGCCGCTGCCGAAACCCTAGCGCCGCTCGCGCGCGAGCGCGTAGCTCGCCTCGAGCGCAGGCCCGTCGGTGCGGGTGACCTCGCCCGACTCGACCAGCGCGTCGAGGTGCGCCCAGAGAGACTGCGCCGCTGCACCGTGCAGGTGCTGCGGCGTGTCGGCGTAGATCCGGGCGACCATTTCCGGCACGAGCTGCAGGCCGTCCCTCATCGCGGCGAGCGCCTGTTGGGTGCGCTCTTCGCGATGTGTGTGGAGCTCCCTGACACGCGCTCGTCCTTTGGGGATCGCCTCGCCGTGGGCGGAATAGGCCACGTCGAAGTCGAGGTCGAAGAGGCGCTCGAGGGAGGCCATGTAGGCGTTCAGGTTGCCGTCGGGCGGCGAGATGATGGTGGTCGACCAACCCATGACGTGGTCACCGCTGAAAAGGGCACGGCGCTCCCTGTCGACCAGGCAGAGGTGGTCGCTCGCGTGGCCGGGAGTATGGAGGGCGAGGAGGTCGGCGCCGCCTGCCGAGAGGACGTCTCCGTCTCCGATCGTGCGGTCCGGCACGAAGCCCGATCGCGCCTCGAAGCCGACGGAGGGCGCGCCGAAGTGCTGCGCGAGCCGCGGCGCCAACGGCCAGTGGTCGGGGTGCGCGTGGCTCACGAAGACGCCCTCGACCCGGGCCTCGCCGACGGCTCGTACGACCGCCTCGAAGTGGCGTTCATCGTCCACTCCGGGGTCCAGAATGAGAACGGCGTCGTGACCCACGAGATGTGTGTTGGTTCCGGGGCCCGTGAACGGGCCCGGGTTGTCCTGCGTCACGCGACGCACCCCCGGGGCGACCTCGACGGGAGTCTCGTACTCCAGCGTCGGGTACAGCTGACGAAACTGTTCGGGCGTGGGGCGCGGCATGGAGGCCTCCCTCAGGCGGTCTTCGGGTCGAACGCTCGCGCAAAGACCCTCGGATCGGCTTTGGTCACGTCGACTTCGGCGGTCTCGTAGCCTTCGTCGCCCGGCAGGACGACCCGCGGCTCGTCGCCGAGGATGACCTTGGGCAGCATGGTGGGCGGAGTGCCCTGCGCCGCGGCCCACGCGAGCGCCTCGGCGGTGGTGTCGAACTTGCCGAGCTGCGCGAGGTTCTTGAGCGTGGGAAAGATGATCATCCACTCCCGCTTCATGGCTCGCTCGATGGCCTCCCGCGGCGTGACCCAGGCGGAGCTCGTGAGCTCCCAGTCGTCGTGGGCGGCCGTCTGGCGTGCGGGTGCTTCCACGATGAAGAACCAGGTGTCGTAGCGGCGCGGCTGGCCCAGCGGCGTGAGCCAGTGCGACCAGATCTCCATCCGATCGGTCGCGAGGGTCAGGCCCTGCTGCTCGGCGATCTCCAGAATGGACGTGTCCCCGGCGTTCAGCTGGTCCCGGAGGCCCTTGAACATGTCCTCTCGCTCCTGGTCGCCGAAGTCGAGGATCTCGCCGTCCTGGTCGTAGGCGAGCAGGACCCCTGCCTCCTCGAAGCACTCCCGAACGGCGGCGATCCAGAACGCCAGCCCGCCGCTCTCCATGCCGAGGAGCTCCGACGCGTCGTGATCGCTCCGGCCGCGGCAGTGGCTCTCTGCGACGCCGTCGGCCGGGTCGACCTTGCCGCCGGGGAAGACGTAGGCGCCGCCGACGAAGTCGGACTTGATGTGGCGCTTCTCCATGAACACTTCGATGCCGTCGTCGCTGTCACGAACCAGAAGGACCGTGGCGGCGAGGCGGATGGCGGTTTTGTCGGTCATCGGGCTTCCTTTCGCCTCATGGAGTGTCGAGCTCTTCGATCGATGCGTCGGAGGGCGCCCCTTTCCACTCGCGCGCGACCTTCTCGGCGCCTTTCAGGACGCGGAGGAGGTTGCCGGAGGCGATCATGCCGAGCTCCTTCTTTGTGTAGCCGCGACGCATCAGCTCGACGAAAAGGTCCGGCAGCTTGCTGACGTCTTCCAGGCCCTCGGGAACCGAGGAGATGCCGTCGTAGTCGGAGCCGATGCCCACCGTCTCGATGCCCGCGACGTCCCGCACGTGGTCGATGTGATCGGCGACATCGGAGAGTGTGGCCTTCGTCGCGGGGTTGCGCGCGTCCCACGCAGCCATGTCCTGGGAGACGTCACCACCCGCGTTGTGGACCCGACGGAGCTCGATCTCCCTGCGCTCGCCGCGCACTCGAACGGACTCGTTGATGAAGGTGGGGACGAAGGTGACCATGACGAGGCCTTCGTTCTCGCGGACCCGCCGCAGGACGTCGTCCGGCACGTTGCGCGGGTGGCGCGTGACCTCGTAGGCAGAGGAGTGGGAGAAGATCACCGGCGCGGTGCTGACGTCGAGTGCGTCGTGCATCGTCTCGGGCGAGACGTGCGAGAGATCGACCAGCATGCCGAGCCGATTCATCTCGCGGACCACCTCCTTGCCGAACGCCGTGAGGCCGTCGTGGCGTGGGGTGTCGGTGGACGAGTCGGCCCAGTCGGTGTTGCTCGAGTGTGTCAGGGTCAGGTACCGCGCGCCGGCGGCGTACAGCTGGCGTAGGGCGGCGAGCGAGTTCTCGAGGGAGTGACCTCCCTCCATGCCCATGAGCGAGGCCACCTTGCCCGTACGGAAGGCCGCCTCGATGTCGGCGGCCGTGTGCGCCAGTACCAGGCGGTCCGAGTGTTTTGCCACCAGACGCTGCAGCAGGTCGATCTGCTCGAGCGTGGCGCGGGTGGCTCCTGGACCGGCCCAGTCGGTGGGGATGTAGACGCTCCAGAAGATGCCGCCGAGCCCGCTCGACGACAGTCGCTCGAGATCTGTGTGCATCTTGGGCAGGAGACCCGAGGTGTCGCGGAAGTCGATCAGGTCGAGGCGGTTCTGGACCCGAGTTCGGTACTGCCAGGGGACGTCGTTGTGACCGTCGACGATCGGCGTCCGTGAGAGCACCTCCAGCGCCTCCTGTCGTGTGGCATCGGTCTGTGCCAGGCAGCCGGACGAGAGCAGTGTTGCGGCCGCGAGACCGAGCCCGAAACGGAGACAGCGCGCGAAAGACGAAGCTTGAAGCGACATAGGCGCGTCATTGTAACGACGAGCGAGCCGCCGCCCCAGTGGACGAGTCCTGCTACAGTCTCGCCCCGCGACCCAGGGTCGCGTGAGTGAGGTCACACCATGAACGGAGAGAACCGCGGCGCCCAGGTTCGTGGGCGCGCTCCCCTCGGCGTCGTTGGCTACGGCGTGTTCGGGCGCTTCATGTGCTCCCACCTGCGGCGCGACTTCGACCTGCTGGTCTTCGACCCCCGCCATGCGTCCACCGAGCCGCCGCCCGGGGTGGTCTTCGCGCACTCTCTGGAGGAGCTCGCAGGTCAGACGACCGTGGTCATCGCGGTGCCCGTGCAGCAGTTCGAGAGCGTGGTCGGCAAGCTGGCGAGCCTCCTGGCGCCGGGAAGCCTGGTCATCGACACCTGCTCCGTGAAGGCCGGTCCGCTCGCTTCGATGCTGGAGCTGCTGCCGGCCGAGATCGACGTGGTCGGCACGCATCCCATGTTTGGCCCGCAGAGCGGCGCGACGGGAATCTCCGGCCTCAAGGTGGTCCTGTGCGAAGGTCGCGGCGGGCGCGAAGGGTGCGTTCGAACGTACCTGGAGGAGGGGCTCGATCTCCAGGTCATTCCGCGGGCTCCCGAGGTGCACGACCGCGACATGGCCTACATTCAGGGCCTCACCCACTGGATGGCCAAGGCCCTCCGGGAGATCCAGCTTCCGGACCTCGAGCTCAGCACGGTGGCCTACCGCCACATGATGAAGATCGAGGAGATGCTGCGCGAAGACTCCGACGATCTGTTTCGGACGATCGCCGGAGACAACCCCTATGCCCGGGAGGCCCGGCGAGAGCTCTTGGAGCGTCTGCAGGAGATCGAGCGCTGGCTCGAGGACGGCGAAGGCGAGCCGACGCCCCCGTGAGCCCGGCCCGACGTTGGCCTAGTTGCTGCCTCCTCGGAGGGCCTCGAGAGCGGCCCGGGCGCCGGGGTTGTCCGCGTCCATCTGGAGCGTCTTCTCGTAGATGCGGATCGCCTCCTCCGTGTTGCCGAGAGTCATGTGGGCTTCGGCCAGGCTGTCCCAGACGTTCGCCGATGCGGGAAAGAGCCGCGTGTTGGTCTCGAAGACTGCCTGCGCGGCGAGCGGCTTCGCGGCGCCGAGGAGTCGATAGCCGCTCGCATTGACGACGCGCTCGACCTGCCCGTCCGAGCCGCGCTTGGCCAGGTCGGCGAGGCGTGCCTCCGCGGCCTCCTGCTGCCCGACGAGCACATGGACGAGCTCTGTCGTGACAGCGCTCGGGATGTGGAACGCCTCCTGTCGCGGCAACGCACCCAGGAGGTCTCGTGCCCGTGGCGCGTCGTTTGATGCCGCGGCGACGAGCGCTCCCGCGGCGACGGTCGCCGCGTCGGCGATTCCGTCCACGGCCCCTTCCGCGTCGCGCACGACGAGATACTCCTCCCAGCTGTCCTCCTCGAAGAGGCGGCCGTCTTCCTGGAGGTAGAGGTCGAAGGTCCCCGACACGGGGGAGTGGCTGCGGAGGTGCCCGCTCTCTGCTTCCAGTCGCACCGACGTGCGGGCGGGGAGCCCGAGGGAGGGCGGCGGATAGGTGAAGCTCCCGGTGAGCTGCAGGAGGTCCTCGGGTGCCCGCTCCGTCTTGCGCGCATCGACCTGCTTCGACTCCAGGGACACCAGCCGAGCGTCCGGGCGCGGCGCCCCCTTGCGGGCGTCGAGGACCTTCTCGATGACCGCAAGAAGCGGGCCCATGGGGGTCCGCTCGCCGGCGTAGGTGTTCGCTCGGTTCACGATCACCAGATCGATGTCGGGCAGCACGGCGATCATCTGGTTGCCGACGCCGAGGGCCGCATACATGCCGTAGCGCTCGAACCGGGGCTCTCGCAGGACCCACCACATGAAGCCGTAGCCCATGCGGTCGTTGTCGATCGAGTAGAGCGCCGCGCTGCGCCGTACCCAGTGCCGCGACAGGATGCGCTCGTCGCCCCAGGCCCCCTCGCGCGCGTAGAGAAGTCCGAAGCGTGCGGCGTCGCGGGCGGACATGCGAAAGGGGTACGCCGGATAGCGCGACTTGTCGCGCTCGTAGTGGTAGTAGCCGTCGGAGACCCGCCAGTCCTCCATCTCGAGTGGCTGGCCGAAGTGCTCGTCGAAGGCCTCGAAGATGTCGATCTCGGCCTCCTGCATGAGGATGGCGGCCGCGGTGTTGAAGTCCCAGTTGTTGTAGGCGAAGAAGCGGCCTGGCCCCTCACTTCCCCGAGGGCGGGAGTCGGTGCGGCCGGCGTAGGCGGCCGGGTGGAAGACGCCCGAGCGCGCCTTCAGCAGGTCGAGAATGCGAGCGTTGCGCTCCGTCTCGAGCAGCGGCTCGGGATGATCGTCGATGCCGAGGTCGGCCAGCGTCTTGTTCAGATCGACCTCTCCGCGGTCCCAGTAGATGCCGTAAAGCGCCGTGAGGAAGCTCTTGCGGACCGAGTGGCACATGAAGCGACGTTCCACGTCGCCCCACGAGGCGACGACTGCGCCGCCCGACACCACCAGGAACGCAGATGACGGCATGGCGTCCCAGGCCAGGCGAGCTTCTTCCAGCGCGGCCGCATCGAAGCCGGCTTCCCCAACGTCGGCGTAGCGCTGCCAGGTCTCCTGCGGAACGCGGTCGCTGGCGGCCGCGGGGAGAGCGCAGAGCAGGATCAGCGAGAGACAGATGAAGAGCTTCTTCGGCATGGGTAGGCTCCTTCGCGAAGCGGCGCGGATCTCTGGGTGCTGCGCACTCTGTGGATCGATTTGCAGGGTGTTACGTGAACCCGAGCCGCGAGGTTTGCGCTCAGGGCGCTGCGTCTTCGTTGCTGCGGAGAAGGCGCGCGCGCTGAAGCGCACCGCGGTTCAGCGCCTCATCGATTGCAGGATGGGGGGTGAGGTAGATCATGCGCAGCTTCTCGCCGTTGCCGAGTGGCAGCTCGACCGCCGACGCGCTGTCCGGAAGGGCCTGGATTCCGCCCCGGACGAAGTCGCGCGTCTCGGCCGGCCGTTCGTCGGCGATGGCCACCAGGCGGGGGTGGCCAATCAGCAGATGCACCTGCTGATCGACGATGTAGCCCAGCGGTGCGTGGGTGCTGTGCCCGGTCCGCGCACCCTCCTGAAGGCCGTTGCGCGCCACCCAGGCGTCGTTGAGCCCGTGCATGTCGAGCGTCGAGAGCTTCGAATGGTAGGGAACTGCCCCCGCCGCCGTCACGGCGATCCGAACCCCCGCGTCGGCGCCCCCGGGGAAGAGCTCGGCCAGTTGCTGCCCGCTGAGCTCCCAGCCCGGCACGTGTCCGGCCAACATGTCGATGGACTCGACCCCCACGATGTAGCGGGACGACGTGGCGTGGTGGAGGTTGGCCGCCAAGAGGAGCGCAACCAGCAGCGCAGTGGCGCGGGGCTGGTCGAGCGCGCGCAGAACCGCCGTGACGAGAATGAAGACGAGGGGCAGGATGGCCACGACGAACCGGAACTCCATGAAGTCCCCTCCCACCCGCACGACGTAGGCGCACCAGAGCAGACACAAAGCGCCGAGGAGTCCGAGCTCGCGCCCCACCAGGCGCGCTCGGACCTTCGGCAGAAGCGCGAGCAGCCCCACCGGAAGCAGGCCGTACAGCCCGAGAAAGAGGCCCACGTAGAGCAGGCCTCGGACGATCGAATCGCCGCTTGCGGCCTTCACGTAGAAGGTGTTGGGCAGCACGTTGCCGTAGAAGCTCAGCTTCCATGC
This sequence comes from Candidatus Multivoraceae bacterium, assembly GCA_965223385.1. Classification (GTDB taxonomy): domain Bacteria; phylum Acidobacteriota; class Thermoanaerobaculia; order Multivoradales; family Multivoraceae; genus JBCCLJ01. The sequence goes on from CBDCWR010000006.1 coordinate 1,879,094, forward strand.
GAGCCACACGAGCCCGATCAGAGCGCCCGGTGCAGTGGCGGCCAAGGCGGCGCCTCCAAAGCCTCTGCGGGCTCCCCTCTGCCACCAGGACGCGAAGAGGAAGAGGTACAGGGCCAGCATCGGCAGCACGGCATCGAGGCGCGTCAATACGGCGGCTGCGCCAACCAGCGAGAGGGTGACGAGAGCGCCGCGGGAGGTAGGCCCCCCGGGCGCGGCGCCACGCAGGGTGAGCCAGACTGCGGCCGTGAGGAGGAAGGTGTGGAGCTGCGTCTCGAGGCCTCCGGTCATGTACGCGCTGAACGTGTAGTTCGTCGCGAGGAGGAGACCCGCCAGGAGCGCGGCGGACGTCGAGCCGAGAACCCGGAGGGCGAGGAGATGGGTGAAGACCACCGTGCCGACGCCGCACAGCAGCCCCAGGAGGGTGCTCGCCGCCACTGGGTCGACGCCGAGCCGCATGCCGGCCGCGATCAGGAGGACCCACAGGAAGTTCGTATAACCCTCGACCGGCGCTTCGCCGACGTTCCACACGAGGCCGTGGCCGCCCACGAGATGCTCGGCATAGCGATACGAGATGAACGCGTCGTCCTGCACGAACCGGTTCACCACGCCGAGGAGAAGCGCAAGCGGCACCAGGAGAGCCCACCCCAGAGTGGGGTTTCGCCCGAGCCACGCGACGACCGGGCGCAGGGCGATCGGTGCAGCCGTCACGCGCTCTCCGCCGACCGGGTGTCGCTCTGCGCGCGCCTCAGAGCCAGCGCTTACGCCGTTTGTAGTGCTTCACGTCGCGGTAGCTCTTCTTCTCCCCGACCTGCGTGAGGCCGAGGTAGAACTCTTTGACGTCGGCGTTCTCGGCGAGCGTCGCCGGCTCGCCCTCCAGAACGACACGGCCGTTCTCCATGATGTAGCCGTAGTCGGCGATCTTGAGCGCGAGCGTGGCGTTCTGCTCCACGAGCAGGATGGAGGTGCCTTCGGTCTGGTTGATCCTCTGCACGATCTCGAAGATCTCCTGCACGAGGAGAGGAGCCAGGCCGAGCGAAGGCTCGTCGAGGAGCATCAGCTTCGGACGGGCCATCATCGCGCGGCCGATCGCGAGCATCTGCTGCTCGCCGCCCGAGAGAAAACCCGCCTGCTGACCGCGGCGCTCCTTGAGGCGCGGGAAGTACTCGTACACGCGCTCGATGTCGGAGCGCAGCTCGCTGCGTCGCGAGCTCGTGTACGCGCCCGCATGGAGGTTCTCTTCGACGTTGAGGTGCTCGAAGACGCGCCGCCCCTCCATGACCTGGAAGATCCCGCGCCGCACGACGTCCTCCGCCGGGAGGGTGTCGATGCGCTCGCCTTCGAAGTCGATGCTGCCGTCGGTCACCTCACCGTCTTCCGGCTTGAGCAGGCCGGAGATCGCCTTGAGCGTCGTCGACTTTCCGGCGCCGTTGGTGCCCAGGAGCGCGGCGATCTGACCGTCTTCGACCTGCAGGGACAGCCCCTTCAGGACGAGGATGACGTCGTTGTAGATGACCTCGATGTTGTTGAGACTCAGCATCGCTCGTGCGCTCTCGCGACACCCCCCGCGCGGCGCGGGCTCAGGAGCCGGCCTGCCGGATCTCGGTGATGGGTGTCCAGGCTCCGTCCTGGACCTCGAAGAGGCGCAGACCCTTGATGCCGCGATGGTCGGTGGCGGTGTAGGTGACCGGAGAAGTGACCCCACCGGTGTCGAAGCCGCTCAGGGTCTCGAGCGCCGCCTTGACGGTGTCGCCGTTGACCTCGCCCCCGGCGGCGGCGCGGCGGATCCCTTCCGTCATGATTCCCATCGTCCACCAGCCCTGCCCGTAGAGCAGGCCCTTCTCGGCGATCGACGAGCCCTTCGACTGGAGGAACGCGTCGGCGTCGGCGAGGCCTTCGACCCCGTCGCCGGGCGGCGAGAAGCTGACGGCGCCGATGACGCCGTTGGCCGCATCCCCGGCCAGCTCGGTCAGCACGGTGTTGGTGCACCAGTTCAGGCACGCGAACGTGATGTCGAGCCCGAGGTCACGTGCGTTGCGCACCGCGACCGCCACGGGAGACGAGGTGTTCTGGAACACGACGTAGGTGTTCCCCTGCTCCGCGATGCGCGTGAGCTCCGCGGTGTAGTCGGTGCTGCCGCGCGGCATCTCGTGCGCCGTCAGGGTGATGCCCTTCGACGCCGCGTAGTCTTTCCCGCCCTGCTCGTAGGGCGACAGGCCAAAAGGAGTCGGATTGTGCATGAGCGCCACCGAAGGCGCCTCACCCCCCTCGCGCTCCAGGATCCAGTCGAGGAGCACGGTGAACTGATCGGTGTAGGTGGCGCCGGAGAGGAAGTTGAACGGCGCCTCGGCCGGGTCACCGAGGACGTGGGAGTACGAGGCGGACATGAACGGGATCCGGTCCTCGGCGATGCGCCCCTTGAGCGCTTCGGTGTCTCCCGTGCCCCAGCCCATGAAGGCCACGGCGCCCTCCTGCACGAACTGGGAGTAGAGCTGCTCCGCCTGGTCGACCTTGTAGCCGTAGTCCTGGTAGAGGAGGTCGATCTCGCGCCCTTCGATGCCACCGCTTGCGTTGACCCAGTCCACGTAGTCGCGGAGGCCTTCGGCGTACAGCGTGCCGACGTCGGACGTGGGCCCGGTGTAGTCGAAGATGGCGCCCACCTTGATGGGGCCGGTGCCGTCGTCGGGGGCGGCCCCGCCACCACACGCGACGACCAGGCTCGCGAGTGCAGAGAGAACGAGGAAGATTCGGGGAGCGGCAGCGCGTGTCGTCGTCATCTGAAGATCTCCGTTCGGCAGAGACCGCCACGGTGCAGCTGCGAAACGCCTTCCCGGAGGGGTCGGGAAGGGGTGCGCGTAAGGCGGTGCTCCTGGGCAGGGTCGGCAAAGCTTATCCCGCCTGACGGCCTGCGTGGGAGTGCGGCCTCGCGTTTCGCGGCACCAACGCGAGCTGCCCGACTGCTGCGTTATGCTCCGTCGCTGTCATGACGGAGGAACCGGAAGAAGGGCCCGGCGCCGCCGACGTGGAGGCGGATCCACCGGGCGACACGCTGCCCCTCGCAGCAGCCCCTCGTCGACCCGCTGCGGACGGAGAGTCCGCGGGCCGTCGCCCGGCCCCGAACGCCGAGACCGATGCCGCCGACCCGGTGAAGCGCGTGCTGACGATTCACCGCGCCACCTGGGAGCTCGAGCTGCTCATCAGCGGTGCGGTCGTCTTCTCGCTGTTCCAGCTGCCTTCGCTGCTCACCAACTGGTATCTGGCCGTCGACCTGCACCTGGCGCGCGACGAGTTTTTCCTGCCGTTCTTCAGCTACTACGGCGCCATGCTGATCGTGATCGCTCTCATCCTCGGGTTCTCGCTCCACTTCCTCGCGCGCGGCTTCTGGGTGGCTCTGTGTGGCCTGAACGAGGTGTTCCCCGAGGGGGTCGACTGGGACGAGGTCGAGATGGGCCCGCTCTCTCGCGAGTACGCCGAGACCAAGATGCTCGGGCCGAAGGCGCTCGAGAAGAGTGTCGATCGGTTCGCGAGCACCGTCTTTTCGGTTCTCTTCTACGTGATCTGCGCCATGGTCGGCGTGACGGTGCTGGTCCTCATCGCGGGGCTCGTGCTGGGCTCCCTCGTGCGGTGGGCCTTCCCCGACCTGCATCCGTTGGCGGTGTTCTACATCTGCCTGGTCGTAGCCATGCTGCCGCTGTTTTTCGTGCTGTTCGTCGACAACTGGTTCAAGAAGGATCCGTCGCGCATCGAAAGCCATCCCAGGCTCGCCAGCATCTGCCGATGGGTCGTGGCCTACACCAACGTGATCGTCGGGCAGCGCTTCTACGGGGCGATTCCGATGACCTTCGCGACGCGCTTTTCGAGCCGCGCCGCGAGTCTCGCGTTCGGGACGGCCACGCTGCTCCTCGCGGTCATTTTCATCGGCGGCTTTCTCCTCCGCAGCGGGCTCGTGGGTTGGGACTCGTACGTCTACCTGCCGGTGGGCCAGCACGAGAAGGTGGTCAGCTCCGATCACTACGAAGACCGTCGCGACCCCGAGTCGCGGGCGCGCGTTCCCACGCTCGACAGCGAGGTCGTGGATGGGCCGTACCTGCGCCTCTACATTCCCTACCGGCCGACGAACGACGGTGAGCTCCTGGCCTACGCCTGCCCGGACATCCCGGAGGTGCACGCGAGCGGCTTCTACTTCACGCCGCGCGCCGCGGATCGGTCCCGCGAGCAGGACTTCGAGAGCACCCTGACGTGCCTCGAGCGCGTGTGGACGGTCGCGATCGACGGCCAGCGGCGCAACGTCGACTTCCTGTTCTCCCGCCACCCCGAGCGCAAGACGGAGGGTGTGGTCGCGCGCATCCCCATGAGCCAGCTCGCTCCGGGGCTTCACGAGCTCGAGGTGCGTCGCGGAGTCCCCGAGGTGGAGGGCCAGGAGCCGCAAGGAGGCGCTCCGAGCGCGCTGATCCACAAGATCCCGTTCTGGCGCTAGGCGACCCTCGCCCCGAGTTTCCGCCGCAGTGCGTCGGCCTCGGCCACCGACCGCACGCGCAACAGCGTCACGTGCCCCCACCGTGACACTCCCGGTAGCTCGAGCATCTGTCGCCTCTTGCGTCCATGCTGCGTGACGATCCACCACAGCAGCGAGTCTTCGCCCCGCCAGACGGCGAGGTGGCCCCAGAAGTGCTCGCGGTTGCCGCCCCACGTCGGCTCGGGTGCGCGCGATCTGCGCCACGACCTCGCGAGGACGCGTGGCACCAGGATCCGAAGCGGGAGGTCGAGCCAGATCAAGGTCTCGAGCCGACCCCAGAAGCAGCGCTGACTGTGATCCGTGTAGGAGCCCGCCACGATCCAACGGTCGCCGCCGGTGGCGTCCCGGATTCGACGGTCGAGCTCGTCAGGGTCGTGCCGGTTGAGCCCGACCCAGCCCGGAAGCCAGTTGAGGGCGTCGAGCTCGACGAGGGGTAGGTCGAGGAGCTCTGCCAGCTGCGCGGCCAGCGTGCTTTTGCCCGAGCAGCTGTTGCCGATCACGTGGATCCGGTCGCCGACGCGCGCCACATCGTCGACTCCGATCCATCGTCGCTCCGTCACGCGTTCCTCCACCTCGTTCCTCGACGAAGTGTACGGATTCCAGGCGACCGGGCCCGGAGGTGCTCGCTGGTGCCTACCAGCCTGGGCTCCTCCCATGTCGAAGCTCCTGCGGCTCACGCCGCATCCGCGCAGCGCCCTGCCGGGCGCACTTGGCCCGAGAACACCGATGGAAGGGCACGCCGACGCGGTCTCGGAATCGCATCAGCACTCCTCCCGCCAAGCGACGCAGAGCACGTTTGGTCCGCCAAACTGCAACGTGCCCGCAGGGCACGCGTGCCCACAGGGCACGCCCGAAGGCGGCTTGGAGCGCGGAAGCGGCGCAAGCCGCTGGAGCATCGACACATTGAGCGAGCCCGTGGTACCCACCACGAACTGGGCGGAGCGGATCGAGCAATAGCCAAGCGACGCAGAGCACGTTTGGTCCGCCAAACTGCAACGTGCCCGGAGGGCACGCCCGGAGGCGGCTTGGAGCGCGGATGCCGCGCAAGCGGCAGGAGCATCGACACATTGAGCGAGCCCGTGGTAGCCACCACGGGCTCGCTCAATACGAGAAGGGCCAGACGCGGAAGTAGTCTTTGATGTTCCGCCAGAGCCTCGCCAGGCCCTCGGGCTCGAGCACCAGGAAGAGGATGATCACCAGGCCGAAGGTGCCCTGCTGGATGGCGGGGAGCACCTTCGCGACGGCGGGCGCCGTGTCCTGGAAGGCGCGCCCCAGGGTGCTGATGAGCGCGGGCAACAGCACGATGAGCGTGGCGCCGAAGAACGAGCCGGAGATGCTGCCGAGCCCGCCGATGATGATCATCGCGAGGTAGAGGATGCTCGTCTCGATGGTGAAGCGCTCCCAGGTGACGATGGAGCGGTAGTGGGCGAGCATCGCGCCGGCCAGGCCGACCACGAACGACGACGTCGCGAAGGCGAGCAGCTTGTAGCCGAACACGTTCACCCCGATCGCCGACGCGGCGATGTCCTGATCGCGAATGGCCACGAAGGCGCGGCCCACGCGGCTGCGGAACAGGTTCGCGACGAGCAGCGCAACGAGCAGGGCCACGGCCACCGAGATCCAGTAGAAGTTGAAATCGCGGTTGAGGCGAACACCAAACGCGGTGGGGGAGGGCACGGTGAGCGCCTCGGTACCGCCCGTGAGCCCGGTCCAGTGGGTGATCACCCATTCCACGATCTGCTGCGCCGCGAGCGTCGCAATGGCGAGGTAGAGGCCTTTGAGCCGCAACGAAGGCAAGCCGAAGAACATGCCGATCGCTGCGGTGACCAGGGCGCCGGCCGGGATGCTGAGCCAGAAGGGCACGCCCATCTGCGCGGTGAAGATGCCGCTCGAGTAGGCGCCGATCGCCATGAAGGCGCCTTGGCCCAGCGAGATCTGCCCGGTGTAGCCCACCAGGATGTTGAGGCCCAACGCGCCGATGGTGGCGATCGCGATCTGGTTCGCGAGGTTGAGCCAGTAGGGTGTCGCCGCGAACGGGAAGATCACCAGGAACGCGAGGAAAAGCGCCATGCGCAGCTTCTCGAGCGGCAGCTTGCGCAGCCCGAGGTCGGCCGAGTAGGTGCTGAAGAAGACTCCGGAGCGCACGTCTCTTTCCTTCCGGCCTCAGACCCGCTCGATGATCTGCTTGCCGAACAGTCCGTACGGGCGGACGATCAGCACGAGGATGAGCACCACGAACGGCACGACGAGGTTGAGGCCGTGACCGATGTAGCCCGCGGTGTAGGCCTCGAGCAGACCGATCGCCGCGCCGCCGATGATGGCGCCGGGAATCGAATCGAGGCCGCCGAGGATGACAACCGGGAAGACCCGTAGACCGACGAAGCTGATCTCCTGCCCGACACCGACGATGTTGGCGAGCATCACGCCAGCGACGCCGGCGGTGATGGCGGCGATCGCCCAGGCGACGGCGAGCACGCGCTTGATGCTGATGCCCATGGAGAGTGCCGCCTGCTGGTCGTCGGCAATGGCGCGCATGGCGATGCCGTCGCGTGTGTAGCGGAAGAAGAGCGAAAGCAGGAGCAGCAGCGACACCGCGACCCCGATGATCAGCAGCCGATCGGTGCGCAGGATGGCGCCTCCGATGGAGACCGTGCCCTCCGGCATGAAGCTCGGGAAGGCGCGTGGCGTCACGCCCCAGATGCCGTTGACCACCGCCTTCAGCAGACTCGAGAGCCCGATCGTCACCATGATCATCGAGATGATGGGCTCGCCGATCAGCGGCCGCAGGATCAACCGCTCCACGAGGAGGCCGAGGCCGGCACCGAGCACCAGCGTGAGCACCACGCCGATCGACCAGTGCATGCCCAGGTCGACGATCATCGTGTATGCGAGATACGCGCCGAACAGCAGGAACTCGCCCTGCGCGAAGTTGATGACGTCGCTCGACTTGTAGATGACGACGAAGCCCACGGCCACCAGTGCGTAGACCATGCCGTTGGCGAGGCCCGAGAGGGTGAGCTGGAGAAAAACGTCCATCAGGGCGCTCCCGCGGCGTTGTGGTGAGGCAAGGTGGTGATGCGCAGCTTGGTCTCGACCATCGCCGTGCTGCCGTCCTGGTAGTTGATCTCCGACTGCACCGCCACCTCGTCCCCGGTGCCGTACAGGGCGCTCACGAGGTCCTCGTAGCGCTCCGCCACGAAGCCGCGCCGCACCTTGCGCGTGCGGGTGAGCTCGGCGTCGTCGGCGTCGAGCTCCTTGTGCAGCAGGAGGAAGCGCGCGATGCGCGCCGACTTGGGCAGCACCTCGTTCGTCTCGTCGATGTGATCGCGCACGAGCTCGTACACCTCGGCCTTCTGCGACAGATCGGTGAACGTGGTGTACGGCAGCTGGCGCTTCTCGGCCCACTTGCCGGCGTTGGAGTAGTCGATGGTCACCAGGGCGGTGATGAACTCGAACTCACCGCCCCCGAAGACCACCGCTTCGCGCACGTAGGGGCTGAACTTGAGCTTGTTCTCGATGAACTGCGGCGAGAAGCGCGTGCCGTCGCCGAGGGTCATGACGTCCTTCTTGCGGTCGATCACCACGAGGTGGCCGTCGTCGTCGAAGTAGCCGGCGTCACCGGAGTGCAGCCAGCCGTCCTGCAGCGTCTCGGCAGTCGCCTCGGGGTTTTCGTAGTAGCCGATGAACACCGACGGGCCTTTCGCCAGGATCTCGCCTTCGTCGTCGATCTCGATATCGGTGCCGGGCAGCGGCTGACCGACCGTCTCGAACTTGATGGAGTGATCGCGGTGCGCCACCGAGATGCCGGCCACCTCGGTCTGGCCGTAGATCTGCTTCAGGTTGACGCCCAGCGCATGGAAGAAGCGGAAGATGTCGGGGCCGAGCGCCGCGCCGCCGGTGTATGCGCGGCGGATCTTGCGCAGGCCGTTCTTGTCCTTGATCCACTGGAAGCACAGCCAGTCGGCCAGGAACCGCTTCAGCTTCAGGCTGCCCGAGATGTCGTCCCCCGAGAGGCGCGCGTCGGCGTACGCGTAGCCGGTCTCCATGGCCCAGTCGAAGACCTTGCGCTTGAGCCAGGACGTGTCTTCGATCTTGACCTGGATCTCGGAGACCATGTTCTCCCAGATGCGCGGTGGCGCGAACATCGTGGTGGGCCCGATCTCGGTGATGTCGAGCTGCACGGTCTCGGGCTCTTCGGGGAAGTTGATCGAGAAGCCCACGAGGAGCCCTGCCGAGACGGCGGTCATCTGCTCGCCGATCCACGCGAGCGGCAGGTACGAGACGAAGTCGTCGGTGACCTCCATCGGGTCGGTTGCCTGGAGGGTGCGCGCCATGGAGATCATGTTGTCGTGCGTGAGCATGGCGAGCTTCGGCGTGCCCGTGGTGCCCGAGGTCGTGGACAGGATCGCCAGATCGGAGCCCTGACCCCGGGTGACCTGCTCCTCGAACGGGGCAGGGTCTTTCGCCTGACCGAGCTCCTCCACCTCCGGAAAGCCGATGAGGATGTCCTTCGGGTAGCTGCCGAGGCCGCGGGGGTCGTAGAAGACGACGCGCTCCAGGCTCGGCAGCTTGCCCTGCACCTCGAGCACCTTGTCGACCTGCTCCTGATCTTCGGCCACGACGATCTTCGCGCCCGAGAACTCGACCAGGAACTGGAGCTCTTCCGCGACGGAGTCCTGGTACACGCCCATGGACACGGCGCCGGCGGCCTGCGCGGCGAGCTCCGCGATCATCCACTCGGGGCGGTTGTCGCCGATGATCGCGACGCGGTCGCCGGGCTCGAGCCCGAGCTCGATCATGCCCTGCGCGAAGCAGCGCACCCGCTCGTACACCTCACTCCAGGTGAACGACTGCCAGATGCCGAACTCCTTCTCGCGCATTGCCGGCCGGTCACCGTGCCTCTGCGCCTGGTCGCGCAGCAGCTGCGGCAGGGTCTGCGGCTCCGTCATGAGCACGTCCTCACGGCCATGTCCTCACTGGGCGTCTCCGAGGTAGGCCTGGATGACGTCCGGGTTCTGGGCCACTTCTTCCGGTGTGCCGTGGCCGATGACCTGGCCGAAGTCGAGAACACAGATGGAGTCGGAGATGTCCATGACCACGCCCATGTCGTGCTCGATGAGGACGACGGTCGTGCCCCACTCCTCGTTGATGTCGAGGATGAAGCGCGCCATGTCCTCCTTCTCTTCGACGTTCATTCCGGCCATGGGCTCGTCGAGCAGAAGGAGTCGGGGGTCGAGGCACAGCGCGCGTCCGAGCTCCACGCGCTTCTGCAGCCCGTAGGCGAGCGTGCCGACGTGTTGGTGCCGGAGGTTCTCGATCTCCAGGAAGTCGATGACCTGCTCCACCGCCTCACGGTGGTGGATCTCCTCACGCTTCTGCGGCCCCCAGAAGAGGGCGCAGCTGAGCACGTTGCCCTTCATGTGCACGTGGCGGCCGAGCATGAGGTTCTCAAGCACGGTCATGTGCTGGAAGAGCTCGATGTTCTGGAACGAGCGTGCCACCCCGAGCCGCGCGATCTGATGTGGCCGGCGCTTGCGCAGGTCGGTGACGGTGCCGTCCTTCTCGCGGAAGTCGATGCGGCCTTCCTGCGGCTTGTACAGACCACTCACGCTGTTGAGGAGGCTCGTCTTGCCGGCGCCGTTGGGGCCGATGATGGCGAAGATCTCGCCCTCGTGCACGGTCAGCCCGACGTCGCGAAGCGCCTTGACGCCGCCGAACGAAAGCGACAGCCCCTCGATGTGGAGGAGTTGTTCTGCGCGCGCGGCCGCAGGCGCACTGGCTGCACTCAGTGGAGAGTCGGACAAGAGGGATTCGGACCTCGGTTGCCTTGCGAGAGGGGCGAAGAACCGATTTATACCACTCCTTTTCCCGCTGCTAGCATCCGCGAATGCCCGCCCCAGCTGCCCCCGGCTCGACCGGAAGCACTCCACCTGCCACCGGTCCTGGAGCCAGCTCCGACGGGCCGAGGCGGATCTACGAGGAGCGCCTCGGAGCGCTCCGACAGGCGGTGCAGACCTGGCACGGCAGAGACCGGGCCCTGGGCTTCGCGCGGCTGGCCACGGTGGTGGCGGGCCTGGCCCTCGCCTGGGTGTCGGTGCAGCAGGGCTCGCTGGCGCTCGGCTGGGTGCTGGTGCCGGTGGTTCTGTTCGTGAGTCTCATGATCGTGCACGAGCGGGTGGTGCGTCGCCGGGAGCGGTTCGAGCGCTCCATGTCCTTCTACGAAGGCGGTCTCCGCCGTCTGGAGGGGGACACGTCCGGTGGCACCCTCGGGGTCGAGCTCGTGGAAGAGGGGCACCTGTTTGCGCACGACATCGATCTCTTCGGCGAAGGCTCCATCTTCCAGCTCGTGTCGCGCGCACGCACTCTGTGGGGTGAGCGGACCCTGGCCTCCTGGCTCCAGAGACCGTGCCTCGACCCCGCAGAGATCGAGGCGCGCCAGGAGGCCGTGGCCGAGCTGCGGGGCGAGCTCGATCTGCGGGAGCGGCTGGCGTCCCGCGGGGCCGTGCTGCGGTCGGAACTCGACCCCGACCAGCTGTCCGCTTGGCTGGCGCGGCCGCGACGGCTGGAGAGCTTCCAGTGGCTGCGCTTCGTCCTGCCCGTGCTCGGGGTGGCGAATGCTGCCGCCGTGGCCGCCTGGCTCGGCGGTGCCATCACGCCGCGCCCCCTGCTGTTCGCTCTGGTGGTGCAGGCGGCGCTCTGGATCCCTCTCCGGCCTCGGCTCGAGCAGGCTCTGGTCGGCCTCGACCGCCGCGGGCGGGACATCGACGTTCTGGCGGGGCTCGTGGGGCTGCTGGAGGACGCGTCGTTCGAGAGCTCGCGCCTCCAGGGCCTTCAGGGGAGTCTCGTCGAGGGGGGGGCCTCGGCGGCTCAGGCGACGCAGACGCTGCGGAAGCTGGTGGACTGGGCCGAGTCGCGGCGCAATGCCTTCTTTGCGCCCTTCAGCGCCCTGCTCTTCGCGAGCACCCAGATCACGCTCGCCCTCGAGCGCTGGCGGACGCGCCACGGAGAGCAGCTGGAGCGTTGGTTCGTGGCGGTGGGGGAGGTCGAGGCGCTCGCGAGCCTCGCGTCCCATGCATTCGAGAACCCCACGGACCCTTTCCCCGAGATTCTGCGCTCCGACCTGCCCATCTTCGATGGGCGCGACATCGCCCATCCTCTGATCCCGCGCGACCAGGCGATCGGCAACGACCTGCACCTCGCAGGCTCGGACGCCGCACCACAGGCCCTGATCGTGTCGGGCTCGAACATGTCGGGTAAGAGCACGTTCCTGCGCTCCTGCGGCGTCAACCTCGTGCTTGCTCTCGCGGGCGGTCCGGTGCGCGCGGCCGAGCTTCGCCTCACGCCGCTCGACCTGGGCGCCTCGATCACCACGCACGACTCGCTGCAGGACGGGGCGTCACGCTTCTACGCGGAGATCGTGCGACTGCGAGACGTGCTGGAGTGTGCGCGGGAGCGTGCGCCGGCGCTCTTCCTGCTGGATGAGATTCTGCATGGCACCAACTCCCACGACCGGAAGATCGGGGCGGAGGCATTGGTGCAGAGCCTCGTGGGCGCGGGAGCGCTCGGCCTCGTGACAACGCACGATCTCGCCCTGGCCGAGATTGGCGACTCCGATCCGAGGCTCGCAAACGTGCACTTCGTGGACCACCTCGAGGACGGCAAGGTCTGCTTCGACTACGTGCTGCACGAAGGCGTGGTCACACGCAGCAACGCGATCGAGCTGATGCGGGAGGTCGGGCTCGAAGTGTAGAGCCCCGGACTTCGAGCGCGGCGCCTCTTCCTCGACGCGGTCGGACTGCCCCCGAACCTCTCTGAGCGTCTCGAGTAACCACAGCTAGGTTGGCGCAGACTCAGAAGGCGGCGGGAGCGGCGGCAGCTCGGGCTGGCGGCGGAGGACCACGAGGGAGAAGTCGTCCTGGAGCTCCGTGCCCTGCATGTGCTGCTCGAGGGCGAAGAGGATGCGCTCCCGCACGGGAAACGACTGGCCGCCGATGCGCAGAATACGCTTGAGCTTCTCGTAGCTGAAGCTGCGTCCGTCGGGGGCGACGGCCTCGGGTAGCCCGTCGCTGTAGATGACGAGGAGGTCCTCGACGTCGAGCTTCACCGACTCCTCGCGGAGCTCGAGCTCGGGGCGCAGGCCGAGGGGCAACCCCCCCTGGCCGAGCTCCTCGAGATCGCCGTTGGAACGGCGCAGGAGTGGGAAGGGGTGTGCTGCGATCGCGTAGTCGAGCTGGCCTGTGCGCTGGTCGAGAACGCCGTAGAACAGGGTCATGAAGGCGCGTCGGTCGCCGGTACGCACGAGCGCGCGGTTGAGCAGCTCGAGCACCGGCACGGGGCGTGGATCGAGATCCATCGCGAGCTTGAGTGTGGCGTTGGCGATGGCCATGAGGAGGCCGGCCGCCATGCCGTGCCCGCTGGCGTCACCCACCATGATCGCGAGCTTTCCGTCGCCGAGCGGGTGGAAGTCGTAGTAGTCCCCGCCCACCTCGTCCGCAGTGCGGTAGACGTGTGAGATCGAGTAGCCCTCGAGCTCGGGGTCCGACGCCGGGAGCAGATCACGCTGCAGCTGGCGGGCGATCTCGAGCTCGTCGCGGAAGCGGATCTGATCGACCAGCGACAGGGCGAGGAGGAAGCCGAGGGCGAGGATGCTGAAGACGAACCAGACGGGCGACGTGTCGAAGATGATTCGGTTGCGGAAGTTGAAGACCGCACCAAAGTCGACCACGCCGAGGAAAGCGGTCACCATGGCGAAGGCGAAGAGCAGTCGCCGCTCCGGGCTCAGCTTGTAGGAGAGCCCCAGGAAGAGGACTCGTGCGCGGTGCAGGAAGAGGCGCAGCCCGCCCTTCTCGGGCTCCTCGATGTTCTGGTCGCGAACGAGGATGTCGTAGGCCTCGAACGCCTCCCGGTCGAAGAGGCGCTTGAGGTCGCGACGGCGGAGGCCGTCCGTGTAGGTCCGGACGAACGAGTCCACCCCCATGAGGTGGCCCTGCGATTTCTTTGAGGCTGCCATGTCTCGCCCCGCCCGGCGGGTCGCCGGTGGCAGGGATCCCCCGGTGCAGTCCTCGACGAGGATCTCCCGGTTCCTAACTGCTCTACGCCACCCTCGCTCTGCTTGTTTCGACCGCCGTCCCGCGCTGCGGTTGCAGCGGCCCGCTCGGGCTCAGCCCGTGAAGAGGTTCTGCATCTTCATGGCGAGGCCCATGTCGCCGCCGATCTTGAGCTTCCCGCCCATGAAGGCAGACATGCCATCGAGCTTGCCGCCGATCAGATCGACGAAGTCGGCCGCGTCCATCGTGACCGTCATCGTGGGGGCGTCGTGGTTGCCCTCGGTGACGACGGCGGCGCCGTCTTTGATGGCGCAATGGTAGGAGCAGCCGGCGTCGCCGGTGAGGTCGTACTGGATGACGGCGTCGAGGCCGGCGGCTGCCGAAGCGTTCAGGCGGCTGGGCATTTCGGTGAAGATCGTCTGGACTTCTGCAGCGGTGTCGCTCATGGGGGTTCCTCGAAGGCTCGGAGTGGGGAATCGGTCGCGTGCGGAGGAAACAGCACGTAGCGTCGCCGCGTGTCGGACCGGTCTGTGGAAGCGCCGTGAGTATAGCCGCGCCGGGAGGGCTCTCGACGGGAGGCAACGGTCGGCAACTCAGCCCTCGAGGTTGCGGATCGGGATCTCCGGCAGCCTTCCGTGGGGGGCGAACCCGAACACCCTCGAATAGAAGTAGAGCTCCGCCTCGAGGGCGCGAATGATGTTCTCGGCGCGCCGGAACCCGTGCCCTTCTCCTTCGAACTCGAGGTGTGCCACGGGGAGGCCCTTGCGGTCGAGCGCGGCGACCATGTCGTTGGCCTGGTTCGGCGGCACGATCTTGTCGTCGAGGCCCTGGAGGAAGATCGCCGGGCAGCTCAGCTGGTCCGTGGCGTGAATCGGCGAGCGCTCCAGGTACAGGTCTCTACGCTCCGGGTAGGGTCCGATCAGACCGTCGAGGTAGCGCGACTCGAACTTGTGCGTGTCGCGCGCCAGGGTCTCGAGGTCACCAACGCCGTAGTGCGAGGCGCCCGCGCGGAACGTGTCGCGAAAGGCGAGCGCGCACAGCGTGGTGTAACCCCCGGCGCTGCCGCCGCGGATGGCGAGCCTTTCATCATCGACGGCGCCTTCGTTCGCCAGGTGGAGAGCCGCGGCAACGCAGTCGTCGACGTCGTAGACGCCCCAGTTGCCGAGCAGCTCCTCGCGGTAGGCGCGGCCGAAGCCCGTGCTGCCGCGGTAGTTGACGTCGAGGACGGCGATGCCGCGTGTGGTCCAGTACTGGATGGCCGGATCGAAGGCGTTGTGCGTGGCGGCGGTCGGGCCACCGTGGCTCTTCACCAGCGCGACCGGCCGCTCGCCTTCGGGGAGCTCCGCGGCCCCCGCGGGAGGGTAGAAGAAGGCGTGGGCGATCGCGTCGTTCGTGGTGTCGAAGGAGAAGGGGACTCCGGTGGAGACGTGGTCTGGGTCCAAGCCAGGCTCCGCCTCCGTGAGCGCCGTGACGGCCCCGGTGACGAGATCGACCTCGATCACGTGAGGCGGCACCGTCGGTGACGCGGCCACCATGGCTGCACGCGCGTCGCCGGGGCCGGCGTGGGTGCTGACGCTGTCGAGGTAGGTCATGCCGGTCGCGATCTCGGTGAGCTCCCCCTCCCAGAGGGTACCGAGCGACCAGACCCCGTTCTCCTGGAAGGCCGAGGCCACGAGGCCGGGACGGGGGATGCCGTAGGTGGTCATGCCGAACACCCACTGCGGAAGTCCGAACTCCGCCTGCCGCGGGCACAGAGGCGTGGGCCCTGCGGGGGTGAGTGCCTCGAGATTCCACCAGCCGCTGCGATCGGAGACCCAGTGAAGCTGGCCGTCCGGTGACCAGCTCGGCTGGAAGATCGACTCGCGCGGGCCCCCGGCGACGCAGCGCGGTTCTCCGAGGGTGCCGTCCGGCGTCACGTCGGCCAGCCAGAGCTGGGTCCCGTCCCAGGGCATGCGCGGGTGCTCCCAGGTGAGAAAGGCGAGCTGTGCGCCGTCGGGGCTGAGCCTTGGGGTCGAGAAGAAGTCGTGCCCACGGGCCAAGGTTCGAATCTCGCCGCCAGGCTCCAGTGCGACGAGCGTGGCTTCGGGCTCGGCGTCAGCGCGCTCGCTCTCGGCGACACAGAAAATGCGGCCGCGGCCGCCGTCTAGCTCGAAGTCGGCAAAGGAGGTGCCGGAGCGCTGGGCCAGGACAGAGGCACCGCCGCCGGCGGTCGTGCGGAGGACGGCGCCGTCCGCGAAGTTCGAGAAGACGACCGCGTCGCCGTCGACCACGTAGGCTCCGCCGCCGTACTCGTGGGCGCGCGTGCGGGCGTTCGTGTCCGTCGGGTTGCGGTCGCGCCGCTCCCCGGAGGCGAGGCGCTCGACGATCACCGATCGGCCGCCTTCGGTGGGGCGTCGCTCGATCCAGAACGTGCTGTCGGCCGCGCAGCGCACCTCTCCGAGCCGCGTGCCCTGTGCTGCAACCGCGTCCGCTCCGAGGGAGGAGCGCCAGCTACCGGAAGGCCTTCGTGTCATGCGCGGAATCGTACTCGCTCGGATCGCCCTCGGTAGCGGGTGCGCGCAGAGCCGCGCTCTACTCGTCGGTGACGCAGCCCTCGGAGGCCGACTTCACGGTCTTGATGTACTTGTAGAGGGTGCCGCGGCTGGCCTTGAGGGGTGGTGCCTCCCAACGTGCGCGCCGCGCGCTCAGCTCGCTGCCCTCGACCGCCATGTCGATGCGGTTGGCTTCGGCGTCCACCGTCACCTCGTCGCCGTCTTCGACGAGCGCGATGGGCCCACCGTCCTGCGCCTCGGGCGTGATGTGCCCGATGATGAAGCCGTGCGAGCCGCCGGAGAAGCGGCCGTCGGTGAGCAGCGCCACGCGGTCGCCGAGGCCGGCGCCCATGAGCGCCGAGGTGGGGGTCAGCATCTCGGGCATGCCCGGGCCGCCTTTGGGGCCCTCGTAGCGAATGACGATCACTTCGCCTCCCTGGATCTTCCCCGCCTCGAGGGCCTTCAGCATGTCCTCCTCGGAGTCGAAGACGAGGGCAGGCCCGGTGAAGCAGAGCCCCTCCTTGCCCGTGATCTTGGCCACCGCGCCGTCCGGGGCGAGGTTGCCTCTCAGGATGCGGATGTGGCCACTCTCCTTGATCGGCTCGTCCCAGGGGACGATCACCTTCTGTCCGGCCGCCAGGTCCGGTGCTTCGGCGAGGTTCTCGGCGAGCGTCTTCCCGGTGACCGTCATGCAGTCGCCGTGCAGGTGCCCCCGCTCGAGCAGCATCTTGAGGACCGCCGGAGTGCCGCCGATGTCGTGGATGTCCTCCATCACGTACTGCCCCGACGGCTTCATGTCGGCGAGGAGCGGCAGGCGGTCGGAGACGGCCTGGAAGTCGTCGATGGTCAGGTCGACGCCCACGGCGCGCGCGATGGCGATGAGGTGGAGCACCGCGTTCGTCGAGCCACCGAGAATCGAGATGAGCACCATCGCGTTCTCGAAGGCCTCGCGCGTCATGATCTGGCGCGGGCGCAGGTCGCTCTCGAGCAGCGCCATCACGGCGCGCCCGGCCGCGCGGCACTCTTCGATCTTCTCGGGCGCCGTCGCGGGGATCGACGAGCTCCCGGGGAGCGACATTCCCATCGCCTCGATCGCGCAGGCCATCGTGTTGGCTGTGTACATGCCGCCACACGCTCCGGCGCCGGGGCATGCGTTGCGCACGATCTCCAGCCGATCCTCCTCGGTGATCGCGCCACTCAGCGCCTCGCCGTAGCTCTGGAAGGCGGAGATCACGTCGACGTTGGTGCCTTTCCACTTGCCGGGCCGGATCGTGCCGCCGTACACCATGAGTGCCGGACGGTCGAGACGCCCGATTGCGATCATGCAGCCCGGCATGTTCTTGTCGCAGCCGGGAATCGAGACGTTGGCGTCGTACCACTGGCCACCCATGACCGTTTCGATGGAGTCGGCGATGAGGTCCCTCGACTGCAGCGAGTAGCTCATGCCGTCCGTACCCATCGAGATGCCGTCACTCACGCCGACCGTGTTGAATCGGAGACCCACTGCGCCGGCCTCCTGAACCCCCCGTTTGACCTCCGCGGCGAGGTCGAGGAGGTGCATGTTGCAGGTGTTGCCCTCGTACCAGACGCTGGAGATGCCCACCTGCGGCTTGTCCATGTCCTCGGCGGTCATGCCGGTGCCGTAGAGCATCGCCTGCGACGCGCCCTGGGAGCGTTCCTGGGTGATGCGCGCGGAATAGCGATTGAGCTTGATCATCTGAATCCTCGGCGGGGCCGTATCCTGCTTTGAAGTCCTCTGGAGGACTGGGGGAAGAGTGCGGATTATCGCAGACCCGACCTTCGGGACCGCGATGCGCCTCGAGGCCTCTCGGAACGCCGGTTTCGAGGCCAAGTCGGGCGGTCTGCTAGGCTTTTCTCGATTCCGAAGGAGTCCGTCTGAACCCGAAGGAGACTGAGGGGGCGCGCCTCTCGCGCTCGACTCACAAGGAGACGTCATGAAAAAGGCTCTGATTCTGCTTTGCGCGGCTCTGCTGGCGACCGCCGGTTTGGCCCTCGGCGACAACGAGTGGACGGGTGAGGTTCTCGACCTCAAGTGCTACGCCAACGGCCAGAAGGGTGAGGCCCACGCGGGCTGCGCCGCGAAGTGCCTCGGCGGCGGCGCCCCGATGGGCCTGCTCGTCGGCGACGACGTCGTCAAGATCGACGCCGATGGCAGCGATGCCGGCGCGCTCGAGACCATGAAGAAGCTGGGCGGAAAGAACGTCACGATCACCGGCACGGCGACCACCGCCGACGGCGAGACGACGGTCAAGGTGAAGTCGGCGAAGGCCGCCTGATCCTGGCTCAGCGCTCGACCCTCGTGTCGAGACCAAGAAGGCGCGCCTTTGCAGGCGCGCCTTTTTCGTGTGCGCGGGAAAGGGAGCGGAGCTAGTTCGGACCGACGTCGCCGCTCGAAGAGAGGATGACCTGGGAGAGAGGGTCGTACACCGCGACGACGATGCGGTGCTGCCGCTTGCGCATGAGGATCTCGGTCTCGTACCAGAACTTCTGGCCGGGCTGCGGTGGCGAGCCCCCGTTGATCTCGATCTTGTCGAGTGCCGTCTCGGACCGGTTGCCCTTCTCGTCCATCACCGTGATGCGGATCTCGAGCTCGTTCACGTAGCGGCCGTTCGTCGGCAGCAGGGTGATCTGCTCCATCGGCATCCCGACCTCGATGGGGATGCGCATCTTGCCGCGGCCGCCGCGCTTGGGGCGCCCGAAGCGCAGGTCGAGCGGGATGTTGCTCGGTGGATCTCCGAAAAGCAGGGAGCCTTCGACGATCATCGTCACCTCGGTGCTCCGGGACAGGTCGACGTAGCCGTCGCGGGCGCGCACCAGCAGGTCCTTGCGGCCGCGGATCCGAACTTCGATGTCGTGGCGCTCGTCGTCGTCCATGCGCTGCGGCGTGAACCCGAGCCAGTAGAAGGTGCGGGTGTCGGCGACGGCCTCGGTCAGCGACCGATCGCGGCGGGCGTTGAGGATCGCCGTGCCGCCGGTCTCCTGCGCCAGCTTGACGAGCCCGTCGTGCACCTGGAGCTCGCGCGGCGAGCCGAAGGCCTCCCGCGGGTTGGAGAACTGTGGCCCCACGGTGCCGGTCGTCGGGTCGTCGGCGCGGGCCACGATGACGTCCGCGGCGGTGTTGCTCGTACGATCGAAGCCCGGGACGTCGACGGGGTACAGGGTGTAGCCGAGGAGATTTGCGGTGTCGACCAGCGGCACGAAGTTCTCGCCGTTGGTGCTGAACTGGCGGTCGGTGAAGCGGATCACGTCGTCGATGTCGTCGTTGAGCGTGTACTGCACCGCGTTCATGGGCCAGCCGCCAGACAGCACCAGCATCACCTTGCGGCCGGAGGGCGTGCCGAAGCTGCGGAGCGCCGACACGGCAGCGAGGATCGAGCGGTCGACCTGGCTTTCGAGGCGCTGCGCGAAGTCGCGGTCGGGAAAGGTCTGGTTGGGCAGCAGGTTCGGGTCGAGATCGATCGACCCCGCCGAGTTCAGCGTGAGTCGACGCCGGTCGCGGCGGTCTTCGTCGACGGTTCGCAGAGCGGTGATCTGCTGGAGCCCAAACGCCTTGCGGGCGCGCGCCTTGCGGAAGGCCTCCTGAAGCTGCGCGGGGTCGTTCGTCCAGTTGGTCATCATGTCGAGACGCTTGCCGTCGAAGCTGACCATGGCGACCCGGTCGCCATCGCCGAGCTGCCCCAGGTCGTCGGCGATCCGGTCCAGGACCCGGTTGCGGTCCCGGGTCACGGTGAAGTAGTCGTCGATGAAGACGAGGTAGTTCGTGCGCAGCGCCTCGCCCTGGTCGAGGCCGGGAGCGCCGCCAATGCCACCGCCCCCGACCTCGGCCGCCTTGCCGTCGCGGATCTCGGTGAAGTAGCTGATCGGGACCTCGTCACCGTCGACCAGGAGCTCGAAGTCGTCGAGCCCGAGGCCCGTGATGCGATTGCCCTTCTTGTCGGTGACGACGACCTCGATGTTCACCACCCGCACGTCGATCGTCTCGCTGAAGACGTCCGGAAGCTGGGCCGTCGAGGGCGCGGGGGGCACGAGCGAGGCGAGCAGACTCACCACGGTACCGAGAGCGGCGAAGCGAGCGCGGGCGAGCAGGTGCGGGTCGCGAAACATGGTCAACTCACCTCGATGGCGTTGGGCGGGGCCAGGACGCTCCGCCAGGGTGGCCGTTCGATGGAATGGATCGTTCAGAGAAACAACAGATGAGAGCTTAGAGAAAATCCTCCTCTGGCGGAACTTTCCGTCCTCAGCCTGCGTAGGCAGGAGCATGTGGAGCTTTCTACTCTGGGTCCTGCTGTTCGTGGTCTGCTGGCCCGCGGCACTCCTCGCCCTCGTCCTATATCCCTTCGTCTGGCTGATCTGCCTCCCGTTTCGCATCGTGGGAATTGCGGTGGACGGGGTTCTCGCCCTGGTCTCGAGCATCGTGATGCTGCCGGCTCGGGTCCTCGGGTGGCGCCGCCGCCCGCAGGAAGCCTGAGGCGTCGACCGTCCCGAAGCTCGATCCGAGGCAGCGTCGGGGCTAGGATGCGCGCATGGATCTGCCGGCGCGCGAGCACCTGACCGAGCGCCTGGCGCAACAGCTGCGGTTCGTGGTCGAGATCGACCGCCTCAAGACGGTCCTCCGACAGACGCTGCTGGTCGATCGGAGCCGGCGGGAGAACTCGGGCGAGCACTCGTGGCACCTCGCGCTGCTGGCGGTCGTGCTGCAGGAGTACTCGAACGAGCCGATCGACGTCGGCCGCGTCGTGCACATGATCCTCATCCACGACATCGTCGAGATCGACGCGGGCGACACCTTCGCCTACGACACGGCGGGCTACGAGGACAAGGAGGAGCGGGAGAAGGTCGCGGCGCGAAGGATCTTCGGCCTCCTTCCCGACGATCAGCACGAGGCCATGTGGACGCTGTGGCGCGAGTTCGAGGAGCGGGAGACGGCGGAGGCGAAGTTCGCCAACGCTCTCGACCGGCTCCAGCCCATGCTCCACAACGCGCTCACCGACTGCCACACCTGGCAGGAGCACGGAATCACCAAGGGGCAGGTGATCGCGCGCAACCACATCATGGATGAAGGCGCGACCGACCTCTGGGCGTATGTGCGGAGCTTCGTGGACGAGGCCGTGGAGAAGGGGCTGCTCGCCACAGACTAGGCCGCTACGGCCAGTCGAGCCGGCCCACCGCGAGCACCCGACGGCTGGAGGCGTTCTGCGCGAGCGCGACGAGCTCCAGCGCACCCCGGCTCCAGTCGTCCTCCGGCTCGACGTCGAACGAGACCTGGTCGCCGCTCCACCGAGGGTGGCGCGCGGCGTGGCGCACCACATGGTCGTGCCGAAGGGTTCGCCGGGCGTTCTCACCTCGGGAGACCTCGGTCTCGATGCCGTTCTCCGCCACGAACAGGGTGAGCTCGGTCCGACCGGGAAGCTGCTGCGCGGCAACGGTCACGCGCACCCCTCCGGGTGTCGCCTCGACCTGCATTTCGATGCGCGTTGGTGGCTCGACTGCATCGCGCAGGCTCTCGGAGATCTCATGGCGGTCCGATCCGACCACGTCGTGGCTGCCGTTGATCACCAGCTGCGGCGTGTACAGGGTGTCGCCGCCGAGCGCCCGCACGTACTCCTCCTGCCGCATCGACCAGGAGGGGTGGGAGTAGGGATCGCGCCAGCCGAGTCGGTTCCAGTAGTCGACGTGAAACGAAAGAGCGACGACGTCCTCCCGCGCACCGAGCTCCCGCAGCAGTGCGTCGGCAGGCGGGCAGCTGGAGCAGCCCTGAGACGTGAAGAGCTCGAGGACAACCGGCCCGTTGGCGTTGCGGTCCGACGCCGAGGTGGCGCCGACGGAGAGGAGCGCCAGGACGACGGCAGCGAGGCGGAGCCTGGCGGAGGATGGGAAGAGAATCGGGCGCATTCCGCGGCTACCTCGCTCGTTGGGGTGCGACCGGGCGTCCCGCGGTCAGGGAACGGGGCACTTGCCGTCCAGGATCTGGAGAAAGAAGCCGAGCACGACGGCTGCGGAGGCCGCGACCACGAGCAGACGCCGACGCAGGAGAGCGGCGCGCAGTCCGACCTCGGTCTTGGGCTCGGGGTGTGACGGCACGGGCAAGGGGATCGCTCGGGTCCGAGTAGCCCGGAAGGGGCGCTCTCGGGGGTCACTCCGAGCTACGGGCGCCCCCATGCGCGCGGTTCACCCCGGGAGAGGACCGAGGCCGTCGCCTGTCAGGGACAGGTGTCGAAGGCCTGCACGTCCTGGATCGGCTGGAACGGCGTTCCTTGCGGGTTCAGGTACGTGTTCACCCGGCCCGAGGCGGTGTCGGTCACCTGAAGGGCGACGAGCACGTCGGTCAAGCCGCCAGCGAAGACCCAGAAGCGGTTGGCGAAAGAGCAGGCGTCGAGCACCTTCACCACCGCCTCCACGTTGCTGGCGGAGAAGAAGGTGAAGTAGCCGGTGTCGCCGGTGAGTCCGACGGCCGTGCCCATGCCCGACGAGCCTTGGGTCGTCTGCCACGAGGTCGTGACGGCAAAGCGGCCGCCGTTGAGGCAGAGGGTGTTCGCGTCGACGCTGCAGGTGCTCGGGCTGGTGCTGGTCGTCGCCTCGGCCTCGCTGGAGAACTCCGATTCGCCGTCGCCGTTCACGGCACGCACCCTGTAGCGCCGGTACGTGGACGGCGCGAGGCCCGTGATGTCGACCGTCGTCGTGCCGGCAGGGAGCACCTGGATCGTGGCGAAGTCGCTCACGAGATCGGCCTCCTGCAGCTCGAAGGAGTCTTCGTCGCTGGAGTTGTCGGTCCAGGAGACGGTGATCGTGGACGTGGACACGGCCAGCGCGGTGAGCCCGGAGGGGGCCGTCGGTGGCGAGGCTGAGGCTCTGGGGTACAGGAAGCGGATGCCGGCGCGGTCGTCGGACGTGAGGCTCGCGCCGCGGCCGTCGTCGTGCACCGTGGCGTTCATCAGCGCGCTGGCCAGAGCAGAGTGGGCCAATCCGAGGGAGTGGCCGGTCTCGTGCGCCATCACCTCCGCGAAGACGAGCGACGGTGTGGCCGAGCTGCCGAAGAAGTTGGCGCCGGTGCCGTCTTGGGTCGTGGTTCCGGCCTCCTGGATGTTCTCGGCCCGCCCGTTCGACCACCGGTGCTGGTCGAAACAGCTGAAGAAGACGAAGTTGACTGCGAGCGTGCCGCCGCCCCCGGTGTAGCTACCGTCGATGTCGCCGTCCGGGTCTTCGAAAGTGTAGATGTTGCGCCCGTCGACCGTGCCGATGGAGTTGCCGGACGTCGTGCCGCCGTACGTCAGGTCGACGTTGCTCCCCGAGTCGCGCTCCCAGACGTTGAGCGCCGCCTGGATCTCGGCGAAGCCGCCGCCCGGAACTCCGGGCTGGCCTCCCGAGTTGGCCAGATGCCGGATCCGGTCGCCGCGGTCGAACTCCGGCCAGCGCAGGGGAATGACGCCGCCGGCGCCGCACGGATTGCTCATGGTGAGCGCGAAGGGTGACGTGGCGCTGAAGAGGCTGCTCTGCGGAAGCTCGGTGAAGTAGTCGGGGGCCTTCTGCGAGCCCGCGGCGCGCTCGGCGAGCCAGTCGGCGAAGCGGTTGAGGTCCCTCGGCTCGTGGCTGCGCCGCCGCTCGGCCCCCCTCGGGTCGTTGGGAAGTTGCACCGTGTGCGACCCGATCAGGCTCCGCACCGCGAACGACCGTCCGGGCGTGGTCAGCTCGTGAAACGCACCCAGAGCCATCTCGGAGACCCGATAGGTGGAGTCTTCATGGCCGTTCAGGAAGAGGAGCACGCGCTCGCCGGGGACAAAAACCGGGGCACCAGAAACGCGCAAGGCCACGCCGTCGGCGCGCACGCCTCCGAGGGTGCGGACGGTGAGGGTGCCCGCCGGCACGAACCCCTTGATGAGCCGCTCGATCTCGATGGTGGTGTCGGTATGCGGCTTGCCCGCGATGGGCGCCGCCTCGGAGGCGGTGACACGTGCCAGGACGACGACCGCAGAGCGGCCGAGAAGCTCGTCGTCGGTGGTCATGACGAACGACGACGCGCTGGCTGCGCCGGCTCCCAGGAGGAGCGCGCAGACGATGGCAGCCACGGCCCGGGGCGTGAGAGTCGAAGGGAATCGAAGCATGGGATGGAGCGTCTCCGCGCAGAGGGCGCGGAGCGCCGGATCTCGTGGCGAGGTCCGGAGCGCGGGCGCCCGGCCGGCCAGTTCATGCGATCATAGCAATTCTTCGAGCCGGAAGCGCCCCCCGATTGCAGCCGTCTCAGTCCTTGAACTGCAGGTCGTAGAGGCGTTTGTAGGCGCCGCCGAGCTCCAGCAGCTGGTCGTGAGCGCCCTGTTCGATCACCTGGCCCTGATCGAGCACGAGGATGCGGTCGGCGCGCCGCACCGTGGACAGCCGATGCGCGATGACGAGGGCCGTGCGACCCTCCATGAGGTTGTAGATGGCGCGCTGCACGAGAATCTCGGACTCGGTGTCGAGGTTCGACGTCGCCTCGTCGAGCACCAGGATCGGTGCGTTCTTGAGGAGCGCACGGGCGATCGCGAGGCGCTGCCGCTGCCCTCCGGAGAGAGACTGACCGGCTTCCCCGATCACGGTGTCGTAGCCCTGCTCGAGATCCATGATGAACTCGTCGGCGTAGGCGGCTGCCGCGGCCTCGCGCACGCGCTCGAGGGGAAGCTCGGTGCGGCCGTAGGCGATGTTGTTGCGCACCGTGTCGTTGAAGAGCATCGTCTCCTGCGTGACGACGCCGATCTTGGCGCGCAGGCTGGAGAGCCGGATGTCACGGACGTCGGTGCCATCGAGGCGGACCACCCCCCCGTCCGGGTCGAAGAAGCGTGGCAGAAGGTTGGCGATGGTCGACTTGCCCGAGCCGGACGGACCGACCAGAGCCACGGCCTCCCCGGCGCGTAGCTCGAAGTCGAAGTTCTCGAGCACGACCTTGTTGCCGTAGCTGAACGAGACGCCTTCGAACGCGATCTCGTGCCGGAACTCGTCGATGTCCCGCGCGTCGTTGCGATCCGAGATCTCGACGGGGATCTCGAGGAGGTCCCGCACCCGCTGTGCTGCAGCGAGCGAGTCCTGCAGCACGAGGTTCACCTTGTTCAGCTTGCGGATGGGGTCGTACATCATCATCAGACAGGTGATGAACGTGAAGAACGTGGCCGTCGTCAGTGCGTTGGGGTCTCCGGGGCCGGCCTGGAGACCTTCCCGGATCAGCTTGCCCGCGTAGCCGAGCAGCACTGCGCCGCCGATCGCGGCCAGCGATTCGACGACGGGTGAGGACAGGGTCGCCAGCGTCTGCTGGCGCAGGTTGACCCGCAGGTGGCGTCCGGTCGCCTCCTGGAAACGATCGCTCTCGAACGCCTCCATGCCGAACGACTTGACCACCCGGTTGCCGCGAATGCCCTCGTTCAGCAGCTGGGAGAGGTCTGCCATGCGCTCCTGGGACTTGTGCGATGTCTTGCGCATCCCTTTGCCGAAGCGGACGATCGGGTAGATCAGTGCTGGAGCGGCGACGAGGCAGATGACCGCCAGCTTGAGATGGATCGTGAGCAGCACCAGCGTGTAGCCCACGAGCGCGACCGACTGCTGGAACATGTCGAGAAGGCGACTCGACACCGCGTTCTGCAGCTTCGTGACGTCGTTGATCACCCGGCTCATGAGCTCGCCGCTCGTGTGCTCGCTGTGAAACCGGGTCGACTGCTCCAGGATGCGGTCATAGAGGTCGTTGCGCATGTCGGTCGTGATGCCCAGGCCGATGCGCTGGAAGGAGAAACCGCTCACGAAGGCGGCCACGCTGCGAATCAGGAACATCAGCGTGAAGACGAACGGCACGAAGACGAGCGGAGAGCGGATGCCGCCTCCCTCGACGATGCCGAAGCCTTCTTTGATCCCGGTCCAGCTCTCGTGCACCTGAACCTTTGCCGCGACCGACAGCCCCTCGACCCGTTGCATCTGGCGCGACACCCAGGAGCCGGTGGGCGGCTCCGCTTCGGCGGCGGGTGTCGTGGCGGCACTCAGGAGCCCTGGGCGCTCGCCGCCGGCGAGGAGCACCTCGTCGAAGATGGGCTCGACCATCGCCAGAAACGCGGCCGACGAAATGCCGAAGAGGACGACGGCGACCACGGACACGGTCGCCCATCCCAGGTAGCGGCGGAGATAGCCCCACAGGAAGGTGGTCAGATTCATCGCGGGTTCGCAGACCTCTTTGCACCTAAGGTATCAAGGAACCAAAGACTTAGCCGCTAGTCGCAGGGCCCGAGGCACGGTAGACTTTGGCGCTTCGCGGGGGGGCCGCCATGGATCAGAAGACTGCCATCATCATCGGCGCGGGACCAGCCGGGCTGACCGCTGCGCTCGAGCTGCAGCGTCACACCGACGTTCGCCCGATCGTGCTCGAGATGAGCGACGAGATCGGAGGGATCTCGCGCACCGTCAAGTACAAGGGCAACCGCATCGACATCGGTGGCCATCGCTTCTTCTCGAAGTCGGACCGCGTCATGGACTGGTGGATGGACATCATGCCGGTCCAGGCGATCGCCGACGGCCAGGCCGAGATCACCTACCACCAGCGCACGACCACGGTGGAGGCGCAGGACGAGGCGCCGGATCCGGAGTCGACCGACCTGGTGATGCTCGTGCGCGAGCGCCTCTCGCGGATCTACTTTCTCCGCAAGTTCTTCTCGTATCCGATCAGCCTGAGTCCTGCGACGCTCGCCGGCTTGGGGCTCTTCCGCACGATTCGCATCGGCTTCAGCTACATGCGCGCGATCGTTTTCCCGATCCGCAACGAGAAGAACCTCGAGGAGTTTTTCATCAACCGCTTCGGGCGGGAGCTCTACGGGACCTTCTTCAAGGACTACACCGAGAAGGTGTGGGGCACCGACTGTCGCGACATCAGCGCGGAGTGGGGTGCGCAGCGCATCAAAGGCCTCTCCGTGACGAAGGCGATCACGCACTTCGTGGGCAGCCTGTTCAAGCGCAAGGACAAAGGCGTCGGGCAGAAAGAGGTGGAGACGTCTCTGATCGAGCGTTTCCTCTACCCCAAGCACGGCCCCGGGCAGCTGTGGGAAGAGGTCGCACGCCAGGTGGTGGAGAACGGCGGCGAGGTGCGCATGAACTGCATGTGCACGGGAATCCACACCGAGGGCCGGCAGGTCCGGAGCCTGCAGGTCACCGAGACGGGCGACGGCGGCGGAGTGTACGACCTCGAAGGCGACTACTTCTTCTCGACGATGCCCATGAAAGACCTCGTGCGCGCGATGGACGCCGACGTGCCGGCGGACGTGCGCGAGGTGAGCGAAGGCCTCGTGTACCGCGACTTCATCACCGTCGGCGTGCTGGCCAAGCGGCTCGAGATCGGCGACCGCACCGTGGGTCGGCCCAAAGACAACTGGATCTACATGCAGGAGCCCGACGTGCAGGTGGGGCGTCTCCAGATCTTCAACAACTGGAGCCCGTACATGGTGGCCTCTCCGGACACCACTTGGGTGGGGCTCGAGTACTTCTGCAACGAGGGAGACGAGCTCTGGAGCAAGAGCGACGACGACCTCAAAGCGCTCGCGGTGGAAGAGCTGGCGAAGGTCGACATCCTGCAGGCCGAGAACGCGCTCGACTCCGTCGTCATCCGGGTGCCGAAGACGTACCCGGCCTACTTCGGCAGCTACGACCGTTTCCCCGTGCTGCGCGAGTACGTGGACAGCTTCGAGAACCTGTTCCTGGTGGGCCGCAACGGCATGCACAAGTACAACAACCAGGACCACTCGATGTTGTCGGCGATGATCGCGGTCGAGAACATCCGCGACGGCGTCACCGACAAGTCGAACCTCTGGGACGTGAACACCGAGGAGGAGTACCACGAGGAGAAGTAGCTCCTCGTGCACGCCTCCAGCGCTCGCATGACTCTCTCGTCGAACCGACGGGTCTGGGGCGCCGTCGCCGGGGTCGCTTCGGCCTCGTTGGTGCTGCTGTACGCACGCTACGAGCTGAGCCTGCCGCGCGGACCCGCCGAGTTCGTGGCCTGGCCGCCACTCGAGCCCTTGCCGTTCGCGCCGCTGCGGGGCTTCTCCTACGAGCAGCTCGCGCGCCATGCCGCGCGGCTTCTCCTGCTGACGCCGGCCGGCGTTCTCCTGACCGCGGCCCTGACTTGGCTGGCCGGCGGCGCGCTCGGCGTCGAGGCTTGGCGCCATCGCGTGCCCAAGGCCCTCGCTGTGGTCGGCATCCTGGCGAGCTGCTGGGCGTGCCTGGGTGTGCTCCAGGGCCGGGCGCTGCTCGACGACGAGCTGGTGTACGCGCAGCAGGCCGAGCTGCTCTCACGGGGGCGCTTGGGAGAGACCGAAGTGCCGCCATGGGCTCCGGAGGCGTTCACCATCCGGACGGGCGTGGGGGCCACCGGAAAGTACATGTTTGGTGAGCCCCTCGTGCAGGTTCCGGGTGTGGCGCTCGGGGTTCCGGCGCTCTCGCACCTCCTCCTGCTCGGGCTCGCGGTCGCGGTGCTGCACATGCAGGCGCGCCGCGCGCTGGGTGCGTCTGCGGGGGCGTGGGTCGCGGCGGCCCTCGCGCTCTCGCCCATGGTGGTGCTCACCTCGGCGACCGGTCTCAGCCACGTCACGTCGCTGGCCTGCATGGTGGTTGCGGGTTTTGCGGCCCACGAGCTGCTACGGGATTCAGAGGACTGGCGATGGCCCGTGCTCCTGGGCAGCGCTCTGGGTCTCGGCGTGACGGTGCGCATGCAGACGGCGGTTCCGGTCGGCGGGGTGATCTTCCTGATGGTGGCGGCGTTTCTCGCCCGGAGAAGGCGCTGGAGGCTGCTCCTCGGGGTGCTGGGAGCGGGTGCCCCGTGGGCCGTTCTCGTGGGCGCGTACAACCGCGCCACCACCGGGTCGGTGCTGTCCCTTCCGTGGTCGCTCTACCGGCCCGTCGAGCGCTACGGCTTCGGGCAGGTCCTCGAGGGCGACGATTTCGTGCACGGCGTGAGGACCGCTGCCGAGAACCTCGCGATCTACGCCGTGCGGTTCAACGCCTGGTGGCTGGGCCTGCCGCTGGGCCTCGCGCTGCTCGTGCTCTGGATCCGGCAGGGCAGACCCTGGGGTCGGGAGCCTCTCGTGCGCATGTGGCAGTGGGCCGGCGCGGCGCTGATCGCGTTCCACGTGCCGTACTACTCGACCGGGGTCTCGGAGACCGGACCGGTGTACCTGTTCGAGCTGATCGTGCCGCTCAGCTTCGTGGCTGCAGCGGTGCTCGTGACGGCGCTCGAGCGCTGGCCCGACGCCACGCGGGCGGCGGTGGTGGCCCATCTGCTCCTCGGGACCGCATGGTTCCTGGCGGAGAACGTCCAGCGTCTCGAGCGCGAGATCGAGCTCGTTCACGGCCCTGCGGAGAGCCTCCTGGCCACCGTCGATGCGCCGGCCCTGGTGCTGTACGAGACCGCCCCGCAGGAGAACGTGCGGCTGGGGTGGATCAACTCGGGCTTCCCGAAGCGATGGCGACATCCGGACGCGCCGGTCGTCACCTACCCCCGCGGTGACGGCGTCATGGCGGCGTCGCTCCGGGCTCACTACCGGGATCGTGCCTGCTGGTATTTCCGCGTCGACCCGTCGGTGATGCAGCCGCAGCTCCTGCGTTGTGAGACGGTCGAGACTCTTCTGGCCCGTCCGGCGCGCCTCGAAGGTCGGCCGCTGGCCATCGCGTCGACGGCGATGCGCAGGAACCTCCTCGACCCCTTCGCCGGGCGCGGCGACGCAGCGCGAGATGGGCGCCCCGGTGACTGAGCCGAGACCGGCATGGCCCGGGGTTCTCGCCGCGACCCTCGGGGTAGGGGGGCTCTGCTGGATCGGCGTGCGTCAGGTTCAGGGCCTGTCCGAGAACCCTCTGCGGCTCGACATCTTCTTTCACCTGATCTGGACCCAGGAGCCGCGTGCCGTCGCCGTGTACTTCGGTGTGGCCCTCGCCGCCGTGGTGCTCGCCTGGGTGACCCCAGCACGCTGGTCACTCGCCGTGGTGGACGCCGTGGGGCGCCGCGCCGCGCTCTGCGCCCTGCTCGTGGCGGTGATCCTGGCGGCGGCCAGCGTCGCCGTGTACCGCTCGTATCCGATCTCCATGGACGAGTTCGCGGCGTTTCAGCAGGCCGAGATCTTCGCGTCGCTGCGGCTCGCCGGCAACTACCCGCCGAACCTCTTCGAGCGCCTCGTGCCGGAGTTTTTCCTCGGCTACTTCTTCACGCCGTCTGCGTCGGGCGATTTCGCCTCCAACTACTGGCCGGGCCACGCGCTGCTGATGGCGCCTTTTGCCTTCTTCGGTGCGCCGTGGCTGCTCAACCCCGTGCTGACGGCCATGGCCCTCCTGCTGGTGGCTGTCGCCGCGCGGAAGCAGTTCGTGGATGCACCGGAAGCTGCCGGATGGGCGATGCTCTTCGTGCTGGCGTCACCGGAGGTGCTGGCCAACGGCATGTCGTTCTACTCGATGACGGCCCACCTGGTCTTCAATCTCTCGTTTGCTCTGCTGCTGCGGCGCCCCACCGACTTTCGCGTGTGGGCTGCCGGCCTGGTCGGGGGTTTTGCGCTCACGCTGCACCAGCCGGTGCCGCACGCGCTGTTTGCCCTCCCCTGGGCTCTGTGGATTCTCACGACGCCGTTCCGGTGGCGTCGGCTGGGCCTGCTGGCCCTCGGCTACGTGCCGTTTTGTCTGCTCCTCGGACTTGGCTGGTTCGCCTATCGCACGGAGCTGCAGCGTGAGCCGCTGCCGCCCCAGCTCGAAGCGCCGGTGTTCGGGGCACAGAGCGCGGCTGCGCCGCAACCGGAACGACTCGACGAGGTACGCGGCAACGGCGAGGACGTAGGACCTCTGGCTGCGCTGGGCCGTCTGGTGGCCGGAGCCGTGGAGATGCCGACGCGCTTCAGCCTCTGGACCCGTGCCCTGGGGTACGCGAAGCTGGCGCTCTGGACGGTCCCGGGCCTCCCCGTGCTGGCGCTGATCGGCCTGGCCGCGGCCTGGCGACGACGACGGACCGAGGCTCCCTCGGACGGCCGCGGCGATCCAGGGGGCGGCACGGCTCGCTTCGAGCCGATGCCTCCGCCGCTGTGGCTCCTCCTCCTTGCCGGGTCGGCCGCGACGACCCTCGCGTTCTACGTGTTCGTGTCGTTCAGCCAGGGGCACGGGTGGGGCTTCCGCTACTTCTTCTCGGCCTGGGCGAGCCTCCCCCTCCTGGCCGCCGCCGCCGTCGTCTGGACCCTTCGTGGGCAGCGGGATCGGGCCTTCGTGGCGTGGCTTGCCCTGCTCAGCCTGTTCGCCGGGGGCGCTCTGCGGGCCGTCCAGATCGAGCAGTTCATCGCACGTCAAACGTCACAGCTCCCCCCGCTGCCTGCGTTGCGACCCGGAGAGCGAGCGATCGCGTTTGTCCACCCGCATCGCGGCTACTTCCGCGCCGACCTGATCCGCAACGATCCCTTCCTGCGCGATGCGACCATCTACTTCGTGAGTCAGGATCTCGAGAGCGACCGTCGTTTCATGGGGCTCGTCTTCCCGACGGCGGTCGTCGAGTCGACGTACGGCGAGGAGACGGTCTGGCGCGTGCCGCCCGCGGGACAGGGTGACGCCCGCACAATCACGCCGGAGACCGCGGTTCCTGAAGGGACCGTGCCGCGGGACTAGGGGCCTGATGACAAAGTCCCGCAGGCCTGGCGCAAGGAGTTTCGGTTCGTGGCAGAGGCGTGCGAGCTCTTCGAGCTCGTTGGCGATGCCGTTGCCCATCGTTGAGGAGAAACAACGCAGTCCACGGGCCGAAAATCCTTGCGCCCCAAGGGGTTGTGGCCGGCGCGGGCGCATCTGCTACGTTCTTTTCTCTCCACGATGGCACCGCATCGAGTTCGAGAAAAGGCCTTGCAGCTACGCCCGCGGCGACCACAACCAGGCCCGCGAGACTTTGTCCTCAGGCCCCTAGGAATGCGACCGCTGCGCCTGCTCTTCCTCTACGACCGGATCTACCCCGAAGACCTGGGCGGCGTGGAGCACCGCAATCGCGAGGTGGCGTTTGCCCTCGCCGATCGTGGGCACGACGTGACCCTCGCAGGGTGGGCCTCGGAGAGCTCGGAGCCGCACCCTGGAGTGCGCGTGATCAGCCTCGGCCGCCCCGACGCGTTCTACAACGCACGGGGCAAGCGCAAGACATCCAACGCGATCCGGCTGGCGTGGACGGCGCTGCGCCTCGATCTCGATGGCTACGACGTGGTCGAGACGGCCAACATCCCGTACCTGCACCTCTGGCCGTTGGCGTTGCGCACGCGCTGGCGTCGCCAGCCTCTGCTCGTGAGCTGGTACGAGTACTGGGGCGCCTACTGGCGCGACTACCTCGGCTGGAAGTGGCCGCTGTATGCCGCCATCGAGCGCTCGACGGCGAGGCTGGGCGCGCGCAGGGTGGCCTGCTCCGACCTCACGCGTACGCGCCTCGCCGCGCGGCAGCGCGCCGGAGAGACGATCGAGCTGCTGCCCTGTGGTGTGGATGCCGTGCGCGTGCGCCAGGCCGCCGAGGCCGGGGCAGCCGACGGCGAAGCGCACTCCGCTCCGCTGCTGTACGCCGGGCGGCTGATGAAAGGGAAGCGGGTCGACCTGCTGCTCCGAGCGATCGCGCAGGTCGAGTGGCAGGGTGACGGACCCCTGCTCACCGTGATCGGATCGGGGCCCGAGGAGGCGCGCCTCCATGCCCTCTGCTCCGAGCTTGGCCTGGGCGAGTGGGTGGAGTTTCGAGGGCAGGTGGAGACCAACGTGGACGTGTGGCGGGCCCTTGGCCGCGCGAGGGTCGCGGTGCAGCCCTCGTCGCGGGAGGGTTTTGGCATGTTCACCCTGGAGGCGATGGCAGCCGGCGTTCCCGTGGTGTTTGCCGAGTCGCCGGAGAGCGCCGTGGCGGAGACGGTGCGCGACGGGCAGGACGGCCTGTGTGCGTCTGCGACACCCGAGGGGCTGGCGGGTGCGCTGCAGCGGATGCTCGACGACGAACCGCTGTGGCAGAGCTGCCGGGCGAGCGCAGAGCAGCGCGGTCGGTCGTACGGTTGGGACCACATTGCGGAGCAGACCGAGGCGATTCTGATGGAGATGGTCGAGGCGCGGGACGGGACAGCTCGCTGACCACCGCGGTACGGTGCCTCACGGTGCGCCAGTACGCTCGTCAGCGCTCCACTTCGATCACGCGCGAGTGGCCGCGGCTCTGGTCGCCGGTGAGCCACTGCCACTCCTCCTCGAGCACGAGCACTCCATCCTCGTTCCACGTCGGGGTCGAGTGACAGCGACCGGCGTGCAGTTGACCGTCCTGGTCCACGTGGTGGTAGAGGAAGTCGAGGCTGCCGTCGGGGCTCACGGTGCCGAGGAGCTGGCCGGAGGTGATGGGTCCGCCGACGTAGCGTGCGGAGACGAGGTCGCCCTCCTGAAGGTAGTAGAAGACGGTCTCCCCGGAGACCTGCCCCGTGTCGCTGTTGGTGAGTCCGCGGAAGATGCGGCCGTTGTAGTGGAGCTCGACGCTCATGTCGCTCCTCCGGTCGCGACCACCAGGCGGTAGCCGAGGTCGAGTGCTTCGCGCTCCAGCAGGTGTGCGTAGCGCGCCTCCCAGGCACCGCTCTCGAGGTCGCGCTCCAGGCGCCGCAGCGCGTCCGACACGTCGCCGAGCTTGGAGAACGTGGAGATCGAGCGTCTCACGTTCGGGTCGAGGTAGGCCGCCGGGCGCTTCCAGTAGGAGCACATGAAGCCGTCCAGGCAGTCCTGCGGAATGGGGACGGGCCGGATGTCGAGTGGCCCGAGCGCCTCTTCCATGACGTGGCGCAGGGGGAACGCTCCGCGGTCACGGTCGAGCACCTCGCCGATGTAGTCGCTGAGCCAGAATCCCTGCTCCCCGTCGGGTGAGCTCCGTTCCCAGTGGGGATCCCAGGTGAAGAGCACGACGGGCCCGTGCGCCACGCGCCGCACCTCGCGCAGGCCGGCCGGGGCGTTCCCCCAGTGATGCACGGTGAGACTCGCCAGGGCGGCGTCGAAGGCGTTGTCACGGAAGGGCAGGGCGAGCGCGCTCGCCTGGACCACTGGCGCCGTCCCGGCGGGCCGCTGGCGGATCATCGTGAGGGCGATCTCGGCGGCCGTGACGCGTCGGTCCCGAGGCTCGTAGGAGCCGGCCCCGGCGCCGACGTTGAGCACGCTGTGCGCGTCCTTGAGCGCCGCATCGATCTGGGCGGCGATCCGGGGATCGGAGCGGCGCTTCCCGGCGTACCCGATGCCGATCGTGTCGTAGAGAGCCATGGCTGATCGTTGGGCGGCAGGGGGGCTCGGGTCAAGCTCTGCGTGCGTCGATCATTTTTCTCGCGGAGCTCGAAGCCACGGCCACTAAGATGCCCTCATGAACACGCTCCGGGCTTCGCGACGCTCCGCCCTTCGCCTCTCCGCCTTGCCGCTGGTGCTCTGGCTCGCAGCTGCGGCCCCGGCCCCCGCGGCGACGAGCGCGCCGCCGTGGGCCGAGCAGGCAGTCATCCATCGTGACGCCTGGGGCGTGCCACACATCAAAGGTCCCTCGGACGCCGCGATCGCGTTCGCCTCGGCCTACGCGCAGTGCGAGGACCACTTCTTCCAGCTCGAAGACACCTACATCAAATCGATCGGGCGCTACGCCGAGGTCGTGGGCGAGCGCGGGGTGCGCAGCGACCTCGAGGTGGCGCTCTTCGAGATCGTCTCCACGTCGAAGCGCGACCTGCCGAAGCTGCCGCAGGCGATCCAGGACATCGCGACCGCCTTTGCCGCGGGCTACAACCACTACCTCGAGAAGAACCCGCAGGAGCGCCCACGCCTGCTCGAGCGCATGGAGCCGTTTCACGTGCTCGCCTTCGAGCGTTACATGATCCTCGGCCGTCTGCTCGGCGCGTCGCACGTGCCGCGCGGCAAGCTCGGGCCCCTGGCCGAAGAGCTGCAGGCGTCGCTGGGGTCGAACCAGTGGGCCGTCGCGCCCAGCCGGACGAAGAGCGGTCACGCGATGCTCTTCATCAACCCGCACCAGCCCTGGTACGGCTCGGGCATGTTCACCGAGATGCACATCGTGCGGGAGCCCGCGGGCGGCGACCCCGGCTGGAACTTCTCCGGCGCCATGTACCCCGGTGCGCCGTTCCCGACGGCGGGCTTCAACGAGCGGCTCGGCTGGGCGTACACGGTGAACGAAGCCGACATCTCGGACGTCTACCGCGTCACCTTCGACCACCCGACCGACCGCCTGCTGTACCGCTACGGCAGCGGGTACCGCCGTGCGGAAGAGTGGAGCACCGAGATCCGGGTGAAGACCGAGAGTGGCATGGAGGCGCGCCCCGTGACACTGCGCAAGACGCACTACGGGCCCGTGATGGTGAAGGAGAGCGACGTGCACTACCTCGCGGTGCGCGTCCCCAAGCTGTACGAGGGGAGCCGCATGGTGCAGGCGCTGGCACAGGCCAAGGCGCAGACGTTCGACGAGTGGTACGCCGCCGTTTCCATGCAGCAGCTGCAGACGTTCAACACCACGTACGCCGACGCCGACGGCAACATCTTCTACCTGTACAACGGCACGGTCGCGCGCCGCGACCCCTCCAAAGACTGGGCGCGCCCGGTGGACGGGAGCGACCCGGCGAACGAATGGGGTGCGTTTCATCCGGTGGAGGAGCTGCCCCAGGTCTTCAACCCGCCGTCGGGGTTCGTGCAGAACTGCAACTCGACTCCGTTCACGACCACCGACGACGGCAACCCCTCCAAGGGTGACTTCCCGCCCTACATGGTGGAAGACAAGGACGACGACAAGCGGCGCGCGAAGGTGGCGCGCTACCTCCTGCGCCAGGCGCGCGACATCACCTTCGAGGACTTCCAGGCCCTCGCCTACGACACGACGCTCTACTGGCCCATGACCGAGGTTCCCGTGTACGCGCGGCACCTCCGCGCCCTGCACGCGACCCATCCGGAGCTCGCGGCCCGGGTCGCCCCGTTTCTCGATCACTTACAGGACTGGGACTTCAGGAGCTCGCTCGAGTCCACGCAGGCGACGTTGGCGGTGGAGTGGTACGAGCAGCTCTACGGTCGCGGCTACCCGGTCGAGACGCTCAAACCGGAGTACACGACGGACATGCCCGCGCGCTTCCGGGCCCTCGAGCGGGCCGCGCAGAGGCTCGAGGAGCTCTACGGGTCGTGGAAGGTGCCGTACGGCGACGTGCACCGGATCCAGAGGCACGAGAACGTCGCCGACCGGGGCGACGTGCCGTTCAGCGACGCCGAGCCGAGCCTGCCGCTCGCCGGCGTGCGGGGCCCGCTCGGGGTCGCGTTCACGCTCTACCACTCGCCGCCGGGCGAGCTGCCCGACGGCACGATGCGCAGGCTGCAGTACGCCGCGACCGGGGCGTCGTACATGGCGGTGTACGAGTTCGGCGACGACGAGGACGGCGGGCGCACGCGCGGTGCCAGCTATCTCCACTACGGCCAGAGCCATCGCCAGAGCTCGCCCCACTTCTTCGACCAGGCGAAGCTCCTCTCCGAGCGCAAGTTCAAGCCCGCTTGGCTCTACTGGGACGACGTGGAGAAGCACACCGTGCGGAAGTACCACCCCGGTCAGGAGCGTTGAGCCTGGAGCCCGCGACGGCGGACGCGAGCGCTCCCTCTTTCCCTACCCCTCGTCCGGCTCGTCCGGCTCTTCCGGCTCGTCCGGCGGGAAACCGTTGGAGCGGGGAAGACCGTGTGCGCTCTCCCACCAGGGCATGCGCTCCGCAAAGAAGATGTGTCGCTCCGGCCCGGTGCTTGGGGTGTCGTCGAGGCTCCCGGCCGGTACCACGAGGGTCTGGCCGCTTTTTGATCGGTACGGCAGATTGGATCCGCAGCGCAAACAGAAGGCGCTCGAAATGGTGCGCCCCTCCACGTCGTAGCGGCGCACGAGCTCTTCGCCCTGAAGCCACGTGACGTTGTCCGGGTCGGTGAAGAGATTCGTGGCGTGGGCTGTCCCGGTCGCCTTCTGGCACTGGGTGCAGTGGCACAGGTGACCCCACGCGAAGCGATCTTCCACCTGGAAGCGAACCGCGCCGCAGAGGCAGCTGCCGGAGAGAGGCGTCACGGCGGCCGATCTCCTAGGCCGCGGCGCGCTCGCGGTCGGCGGGCGGGGTGGACGCGGGCTTGGCCTGCTGTGCGCGGATGAGCTCGAGCATGCCGAGCAGGAAGGTCGTGACCCCGACGACGCCGCCCAGGACGATGAGGAGAGACGCGAGCACGGCGCGTGACCAGTGCATGTCGACCGTCCGGGTGCTGGCGTACTGCTCCAGCCCTGGCCAGACGATGACGAAGGCGACGCCGACCAGGATGGCCACCAGCAGGCCCGAGAGGGGGAGCGAGAGGAGTCGCCCGAAGGTGCCGCTCACTCCGCTGGAGAAGCGGCGGCGACGGTGGATGGTGGCCGCCGCGCGGTCGGCGATGACCGCACCGCACACGAGGAGCGCGCTGAGTGTCGCCAGGAGCGAGGACATCAGGATGCGGTAGATCATGCCCTCCTCGAGCACGCGGTTCTCGATCCAGTAGCTCGACGGCTGGGCGCCGAGCGCCAGCGCCGCGGCACCGATCAGGGCCGCGGCCATCAGCACGGGGCGTGCAGGGCGGTAGCAGAGCGCGGCCAGCGAGATCACTCGGAGGAAGCGGACGCCGTCGCGCACGACCGAAAGCTTCGATTGGCCGATGCGCTCCGCGTAGGGCATGGGGACCTCCTGGAGCTTCAGACGATCTTCGAGCAGGATGCGCGCGCTCATCGCCGGCGTGAAGTGGAGGCCGTCGGGCAGCGGGTAGAGGTGAGGCAGTGCGTCGCGCCGGATCGCACGCATGCCGCTGGCAGTGTCGCCGACGCGCTGCTTGCTGAGCACGCCCAGCATCATGGCGAACAGCGTGTTGCCCAGCGTGCGGATGAGCGGCATCTCGCTGTCCGGGCCGAGCCTAGACCCCAGCACGACGTCGGCCTCGCCGTTCGTGATCCGCTCGCAGAGGTCGGCGAAGATGCGCGGATCGCAGGTGCCGTCCGCGTCCAGGAAGCCGACGATGTCACCCGAGCCGTAGTCGAAGCCGCACTTGATCGCTGCGCCGTAGCCGCGGTTCTCCTCGAAGGCGAGCACGTGCACGGCATCGAAGTCGCGCGCGAGGGCCTCCGTTCGGTCGGTCGAGCCGTCGCTGACGGCCACCACCTCGGTCTCGAGCCCGGTGCGCTGTCGGATGTGCTCCCGCGCCTCGAGGCAGCGCTCCAGCGTCGACGCGATCGCCTCCTCCTCGTTCAGAGCCGGGACGACGATGGTGAGCCTCTGAAATTGGGGCATGAGCCCTCCGGGGTCCTTGGGAGCGCAGCGGCCCGATCGAGCGGAGCGGGTACAGGTGGCGCCGATTCCTCTAAATAGTTGATTTTGAGGAGTTTAGAGCTCCGCTTTCGATGTGCCACGATAGCATGCGGCCGAGCCCCTCCATGCCCGAGGGGCGGTGCTGATCGCATGAAGCGTCTCCTTCTCATCGCCCTGGTCAATGGCCTCGTCGGTGCCTGCGCCGCGCCCCCGGGCGAGGGGGATTCGAGCAGCGCGCTCGACCTCGGCGGCCGCTGGCGCGCGGTGCTGGCGTCACCCGGCGGCGAGCTGCCGTTTGCGCTCGACGTGCGGTCTGGCGGCGAAGGCTGGAGCGCGGTTGCGATCAGTGGCGCGGAGGAGGAGCCGTTCTCGGGTGTCGTCCCTCTGGGAGACGGCCGCGTCCGCTTCGAGCTCTCCTGGTACGACGCCGAGATCGAGGCCCGGCTCACCGGCGACGGCGTGCTCGAGGGCCGCTGGCGAAAGACGGCCGCCGAGGGGAAAGACTCGACGCTGCCCTTCGTTGCGGAGCGCGGCCCGAGGCACCGGTTCTCGCCCGAGCCGGCGCCCCTCGTCGACGTCTCCGGCGCATGGACCGCGGAGTTCACCGACGAGCACGGCACCTTTCCGGCGCGCGCCGAGCTCCATCAGGAAGAGGCCCGCGTGGAAGGCACCTTCCTCACGCCCACCGGCGACTACCGTTTTCTGGAGGGGGAGGTCGACGGCGAGCGCCTCCGGCTCTCGACGTTCGACGGTGCGCACGCCTTCCTCTTCGATGCACACCTGCAGGAGGACGGCTCCCTGCGGGGTGACTTCTGGTCGCGCGACACCTATCGTGCGACTTGGGTGGCCGTGCGCGCGTCTCCGGACGATGCGCTCCCAGATCCGTTCGGCCAGGTCGGGCTGACGAACGAGGACGGCAGGTTCACGTTCTCTTTCCCCGATCTCGAGGGACGCCCGGTCAGCCTCCAGGATCCCGAGCTCGTCGACCGCCCGGTGCTGATCGACATCTTCGGATCTTGGTGCCCCAACTGCAACGACGCCGCTC
The DNA here is from genome assembly GCA_965223385.1 of Candidatus Multivoraceae bacterium. Classification (GTDB taxonomy): domain Bacteria; phylum Acidobacteriota; class Thermoanaerobaculia; order Multivoradales; family Multivoraceae; genus JBCCLJ01. Next base: position 1,918,564 of record CBDCWR010000006.1, read on the forward strand.
CGCTGATAAGGGAGTGGGCCGAGACCTACGGACCGCGGGGCCTGGCCGTGGTGGGGCTAGCCTACGAGTACACCGGCGATGCAGCGCGCGACGCCGAGATGGTGCGCCGGTACATGGAGAGGCACGACCTCTCCTACCTCCATCTCCTCGCGGGGACGAGCGACAAGGCGAAGGCGTCCGAGACGCTTCCGGACCTCACGGAGATCCTGGCGTTTCCGACGCTCGTGTTCCTCGACCGCGACCATCGCGTGGTCCGGATCTACTCGGGCTTCTCCGGTCCGGGCACGGGCAGGCACTTCGATCTCCTGCGCGAGCAGCTCGAAGAGATCCTCGACGGCCTCGTGCAGGGCAGCGCACAGGGCTCATGACGTCGGAATCGGGCAGCGGGGAAGGCCGCCGCGGCTCCATGGCCTTCGCCGGCGGACTCGCGCTCCTGTTCGTTCTCGTCGCCGCACCGCTCCTCGATCAGTACGCCGTCACCTGGGACGAGGCGCTCGGCGACTTCTTCTTCGGGCAGCGCTACCTCTCCTACTTCACGTCTCTTGACGGCAGGTACCTCGATTTCGAAGCGGACCCGTACCCCGAGGGGCACGTTCCGGATCTGCGGGCGTCGCCGTTCCGTGTGAGGCCCTGGGAGTACTACCCGTTCGCCAACCTGAGTGCTGCCGCAACCTCGAAGGTGACGACGCGGCTCGGCCTGACCGATCCGCTGGACGGCTTCCACGCGGTGAACCTGCTCTTCGGAGGAGCGCTCGTGGCGGCGCTCTTCCTGTTCGTGGAAGGGCGCCTCGGGCGCACGGCGGCGCTGCTGGCGGTGGGAAGCCTGTTCACCATGCCGAGGATCGTCTGCCACGCCATGGCCAACGTGAAGGACTTTCCGGAGATGGTCCTGTTCAGCCTGACGCTCCTGGCTTTCCTTCATGCCTGGGAGCGCGTCCACGTGCCCTGGATGCTGGGCGCTGGTGTGCTGTGTGGTCTGGCGCTCGCGACCAAGGCCAACGCGCTCTTCCTGGCGCCGATTTTCCTCCTCGTCGTCGTGCTGGGGGGCATTCCCACGGGCTGGACCCCGCGCCTGCTGCTCCTCACGGGCGGAGGCTGTGCGGCTCTCGGGCTCGGGCTACCGCTCCTGCTCTGGCCCTGGCTCTGGCCCGACCCCATCGGTCGTGTCTCCCAGCATCTGAGCTACGTCTCGGGACAGGTGTTCCAGGTGCGGGAGGAGAGTCTGCTCTCGCCTCTGCAGGCGCTCCTCTTCACGACACCGCCGTTGACCCTCCTGGCCGTCCTCGTGGGGTGTGTGCCACTCGTCGGCGCGCTGCGGGCGCGGGACCGCCTCGCGGCTCTCCTGGCTGCGTGGATCGCCGTCACGCTCGGTCGGATGTACCTGCCAGGGGCCGTGAACTTCGACGGCGTGCGTCACTTCCTCGAGCTGATGCCGGCGGTGGCGATCGTGGCGGCGTGGGGCGGGCTGTGGCTCCTGGAACGCGCCTTCGGGGCTGAGGCGCAGGCGCCTTCGCCCACCCTGCTCGGGGTCGAGGGCCGGCGCGCCACGCTGGCTGCGGCCCTCGTGCTGGTCGGTGTCGTGGTGCCGTCTCTGGGCGCCACCGTGAGAACACACCCGCACCAGATCGCCTATTGGAACGTGCTCGTCGGTGGCACCGCGGGAGCCTTCGAGAGAGGCCTGCCACAGGCGGGTGACTACTGGGGAATGAGCTACCGTCAAGGGCTCGCCTGGATCAACGAGAACGCTCCCGAGGGCTCCGTCCTCGCGGTGCCACTCATCGAGCACGCGGTGGCGTTGCAGGCGCCGGTTCGCCTGCGGCCGGACATCGGCCTGGCCCACATCTCGATCCCGCAGACGCCCCAGATTCCCCAGGGTGCCATCGACATGTTGCAGGGGCTGGTGGCGGAGCGACCCGTGTACGTGATGTACGTCGTGCGTGACGACTGGAGCAATGCGCTCACCGAGCTCACGCGCACCCTGCCGGCGGAGCGGGAGTGGTCGGTGGACGGCGCCGTGATCCTGCGGATCGTGCGTCTCGCACCGGCGGCGTCGCGCTAAGCTGCCGGCGGTCTGCCTCGGACGTTCGTGGCGGCCGGAGGAGACGCAGCATTGGTCATGGATCCCGATTCGAACGAGTGGGCCGACGTCCCGGCCGCAGAGGCGGAGGCCCGAGCGCGCGAGCTGCGGGCGGAGCTCGAGAGGCACGAGACTCTCTACTACCGGGACGGGAAGCCCGAGATCAGTGACCGCGACTTCGACGAGCTCATGCGCACCCTGGTGCGCCTCGAGGAGGCGCACCCCGATCTGCAGACACCGGACTCGCCGACCCAACGCGTCGGCGGAGCACCTCTCGAGGGCTTCGAGCAGGTGGAGCACGATCCACCGATGTTGTCTCTGGACAACGCCTACGGCGAGGAGGAGCTCGCGGAGTGGGGGTCACGTCTCGAGAGGCTGCTCGAAGGGGACCCGTGCCACTTCGTCGCCGAGCTCAAGGTGGACGGAGTCTCCATTTCTCTCTTGTACGAGGACGGCCTCCTGACCCAGGCAGCGACAAGGGGCAATGGCCGGGTCGGCGACGTCGTCACCGAGAACATCCGCACCGTCCGCAACGTCCCGTTGCGGCTCGCGGGCGCGCCGGCACGCCTGCTCGTGCGCGGGGAGGTGTTCATGCCGCGCTCGGTCTTCGCCGAGCTGAACGCGGAGCGGGAGGCGGAGGGGCTGCCGCTGTACGTGAACCCCCGCAACACGACGGCCGGCACGGTGCGCCTGCTCGACAGCCGGGAGGTTGCATCCCGTCGACTGGACTGCATCGTGTACGACGTCGCGGAGCCCGTCGTGGAAGGAACTCACGCCGAGAGCCTGGAGCGCCTCGCGAGCTACGGGCTGCCGGTTCACGACACGTGGCGGCGGTGTGCGAGCCTCGCGGAGGTGGAGGCCTACGTGGCCGAGTGGCAGGAGAAGCGGGCAGGCCTCGATTTCGACACGGACGGTGTCGTCGTGAAGGTGGACGAGCTCCAGCTGCGCGAGGAGGTGGGGTTCACGTCGAAGGCTCCGCGCTGGGCCGTGGCGCACAAGTTCGAGGCGGAGCAGGCGCTCACGACCGTGCTGGAGATCAGCGCCCAGGTCGGGCGAACGGGGGCTCTCACCCCCGTCGCTCTGCTCGAGCCCGTGTTCGTGGCGGGAACCACGGTGCAGAGGGCAACGCTGCACAACTATGAGGACCTGGCGCGCAAGGACGTGCGTGTGGGGGACACCGTGGTCATCGAGAAGGGGGGCGACATCATCCCGAAGGTGGTCGAGGTGGTGCTCGATCAGCGGCCCGCCGACTCCGAGGAGTTCGTCCCGCCGACGCACTGCCCGGTGTGCTCGGAGGAGGTGCAGAAGCTCGGCAGCGAGGTGGCGGTGCGCTGCGTCAACCCGGGATGCCCTGCCGTGGTGCGCGAGTCGGTGCGTCACTTCGTCGGTCGCAACGCGATGAACATCGAAGGGCTCGGCGACAAGCTCATCGACCAGCTGTTGCAGGAAGATCTCATCGAGGACTACGCCTCGCTCTACCGGCTCCGTGCCGAAGACCTGATGGGCCTCGAAGGCTGGGGCGCCAAAAGCGCGACCAACGTGCTCGCCGAGCTCGAGAAGAGCAAAGAGCGGGGTCTCGGACCGCTGCTCCACGCGGTGGGGATCCGCTTCGTGGGCGAGCGGGTCGCGAGCCTTCTCGCGCGTCACTTCAAGAGCCTCGACGCGCTGCAGGGTGCAACGGAGGAGCAGCTCGTGCAGGTGCATGAGATCGGCCCCAAGGTGGCCGAGTCGGTCCGCGCCTTCTTCGAGCACCCCGCAAACCAGGTGCGTCTGGAAGCGCTGCGCGAAGCCGGCGTGCGGCTCGAAGACGAGGCGACGGACGGCGAGACCACCGAGCAGCCTCTCGCCGGGAAGACGGTCGTCCTCACGGGAACGCTCGAACGTCCGCGGCGCGAGGCCAAGGCTGCACTCGAGGCGCTGGGCGCCCGCGTGTCCGGATCGGTGTCCAAGAAGACCGATCTCCTGATTGCGGGCGAGGCCGCCGGAAGCAAGCTCAAGAAGGCCGAGGAGCTGGGAATCGAGATCCTGGACGAAGCGGGCCTCGACGCCCTGCTCGACGGCTGATCCGAGGCGCAGATCTCAGGATTTCCGGGGCCAAATCCGTCCCAGACAGCAGCCCAGAGCTGTGCCAAAATGGCCGGCCATGGCTTCTTCCCCCCTCGTCGTGGTGGTCGACGACGAAACCGGCTCGCGCGAGTCGATGGCGCTTGCCGTCGAAAAAGCGGGCCTTCCCGTCAAGACCTTCGACAGCGCGAGGACGGCGCTCGAGTACCTGGAGGATGCCCCTTCGGTTCAGGTTGCGATCTGCGACCTTCGAATGCCGGACATCGACGGTCTGGGCTTCCTGGCCGAGGTGCGCGAAAAGGAGCTCGACCTCGCCGTGATCCTGGTCACCGGCTTCGGTTCGATCGAGAGCGCGGTCGAGGCGATGCAGGTGGGCGCCGACGACTACCTCACGAAGCCGGTCGACCTGTACGAGCTGCGCCGCCGTGTCATGAACGTGCTCGAGAATCGCCAGCTCAAGGTGGAGGTGACCAACCTCCGCCAGATGCTCGACAAGCGCTACGGCTTCGACTCGATCATCGGGAGCTCCGAGCCCATGGAGCGCCTCTTCGAGCAGATGCGGCAAGTTGCGCCGACCCGCGCCAGCGTTCTGATCACGGGAGAGAGCGGCACCGGCAAGGAGCTCGTCGCCAAGGCGATTCACCAATCGAGCCAACGCAACGACGGCACCTTCCTCGCGATCAACTGCGGCGCCATTCCGAGCGACATCCTCGAGAGCGAGCTGTTTGGTCACGAGAAGGGCTCGTTCACCGGTGCGACCGGTCGCAAGATCGGCAAGTTCGAGATGGCGAACGGCGGCACGCTCTTCCTGGACGAGATCAGTGAGCTCTATCCCGAGCTGCAGGTGAAACTGCTGCGGGTGCTCGAGGAGCGGCAGATGATGCGGGTCGGCGGCGGAGAGGTCATCGACCTCGACTTCCGACTGCTTGCGGCCACCAACCGCGACCTCGAGGCCGAGGTGGAGGCGGGCCGCTTTCGCCAGGATCTCCTGTACCGACTCAAGGTCGTGACCCTGCACATTCCGCCGCTGCGGGACCGGCTGGAGGATCTGCCTCTGCTGTGCGACCACTTCTTGACGATGTTCGGTGAGCTGGAGGACAAGCCGGAGCTCACCCTCTCGACCGAGGCGCTCGAGGCGCTTGCGCAGCACGACTGGCCCGGCAACGTGCGCGAGCTGCGCAACGTGCTCGAATCGGTGGCGATCTTCCACCAGGGTGGGGTGATCGAGATCTCCGACCTCCCGGCCGAGTTCCGCTCGGCGCGCGAGGCCGCCGCTCCGGCCAGCGGGCGCATCCAGGCCACGATTGGTGCGCCGAAGACGATGGCGGAGATCGAGCGGCAGGCCATTCTGGAGACCCTCGAGCGCACGGGCGGCAAGCGGTCCGAGGCGGCGAAGCTGCTGGAGATCGGTCTGCGGACCCTCCAGCGCAAGCTCAAGGACTACCGTCGCGACGGATACTTCGAAGACTGATGCAGACGGCCTCCCGCCGCGCGCGGAGCCGATGAAGGAGCAGGAACATGGAAGTCCCGACCGACGTGCTGGTGCACAACCCGACACTCAACCTCAAAGGGACGAAGGCCGGCCTCGTGCGCATCAGCGACGAGGGCTACTACGAGATGAACGTGCCGTTCGGCGAGAAGGTCCACCGGGTGCTCCTGCCGATCGCGGAGACGGTGGTCATCCAGCTCGAGCCGGAGGACACGGGGACACCCGACTTCGAGATCGAGCGCTAGCTTGCGGGCTCCTGCCCTGGACTCACAGAAGCGAGCTCTAGGGCGAGCCCGTTGGCAGTCTTGCGGGACAGCCCTCTGCTTCGACCTCGTCGGAGGCAAGACTGCAGCTGGCGGTACTCAGCCGGTCGCCGTGGAGATCGCATCCAACATCTCGCGGGCTCTGGGTCTTGGACTCACAGAAGCGAGCTCTAGGGCGAGCCCGTTGGCAGTCTTGCCGGAACGGCTCTCCCCTTCGATGTCTGCCGGAGGCAAGACTGCAGCTGACGGTCGTCAGCCCGTCGCTGTAGAGATCGCGTCCAGCATCTCGCGGATGGACGCGTCGAGGCCGACCAGGACTCCGCGCGAGACGATCCAGTGGCCGATGTTGAGCTCCTCGATCTCGGGGATCGCGGCGACGGGGCCGACGTTGGACGACGTCAGCCCGTGTCCGGCGTAGGCGAGCAGTCCACCGGCCGCGCCGCCGGCTGCAAAGGTCCGGATGTCCTCGAGCTCCCTCTCCCGCTCCGGGCCCTCGGCTCTCGTGTAGCGGTCGGTGTTGATCTCGAACCCGCGGACGTTCTCGAGGCCGAGCAGCACCTCGAGCTGGGCTGGCTCCGCGTCGACGAAGACGCTCACCTCGATGCCGTCCTGGTGCAGGCTGTTCGTGGCGCGCTGGATCCTGCGGTGATGGGAGACGAGGTCGAGCCCGCCTTCGGTGGTGATCTCGTCGGGGCGCTCGGGAACCAGTGTCACCTGGTGCGGCTTGACGGCCTCTGCGATGCGCAGCATCGACTCGGTGGCCGCGATCTCGAGGTTGAGCTTGCCCTGCACGAGGGGGCGAAGACGCTCGAGGTCGGTGTCCTGGATGTGTCGGCGGTCCTCGCGCAGGTGAACGGTGATGCCGTGGGCACCCGCCGCCTCGGCGATCTTCGCGGCATCGACGGGGTCGGGATAGGGCGCCTTGCGCGCCTCCCGGAGGGTGGCGACGTGGTCGACGTTGACGGACAGGCGGACGCTCTTCATCGGTGAGTCGGTCTCGGGCGTTGGCGGTTCGTGGGGGGAGCGGGCACGTCTCGTGTCGAGCGGGCTCGCAGGAGCTACTCGGCGAGTGCAGCGCCGATCACCTCGGCCAGGCGGGATGCCATGTCCTCGATCTGGCCCTGTTCCGGACCCTCGAGCATGATGCGCGCGAGGGCCTCGGTGCCACTGTAGCGTAGGACGAGGCGGCCGTCTGCACCGAGCTCCTTTTCGATCCGCTCGGCCTCGGTGCGGATGGCGTCGATCTCCAGCAGAGGCGGCTTGTGGCCCACCGGTACGTTGCGCAGCAGCTGCGGAAAGCGGCTGAACCCCCGCAGGAGCTCGCTCGCGGCCGCGCTGCGGCTCTTCACCATTCCCGCGAGCTGAACCGCCGTCAGGAGGCCGTCACCCGTGGTCCCAAGATCGAGCTGGATGATGTGTCCGGACTGCTCGCCGCCCAGCTTGAGCCGACGCTCCCGGAGCGTGCGCACGACCTCGCGATCCCCGACGTCGCAGCGCACCACGCCGATGTCGTGGCTCGCCAGCGCACGTTCGAGACCGAGGTTGCTCATGCTCGTTGCAACGATCTCCGGAGGACCGAGGGCTCCTCGTGCGGCCAGCTCGCGCGCCCAGAGGTAGAGGATCTCGTCGCCGTCACGCACCGTGCCCGCCTCGTCGATCAGGATGACGCGGTCGGCGTCGCCGTCGAAGGCGAAGCCGAGATCGGCGCCGGCGTCACGGACGGCGTCGGCCGCCTTCTCCGGTGCCGTCGATCCGCAACTGTCGTTGACGTTGCGGCCGTCGGGTGCGTCGTGCAGCACGGTGACCTCGGCGCCGAGCCCGCGGAAGACCTCCCCTGCAATGGGTGACGCGGCGCCATGGCCCGTGTCGAGAACGACGTGCATGCCATCGAGGGCGCACGGCGACGTCGCCTGCAGATGCTCCACGTAGCGACCGCGGAGCTCCGGCGCCGGGTTGGCGGGGGCGCCGGCAGGAGCCGGGTCGGAGGCCTCCGCGCAGAGCTGCTCGATGCGCTGCTCGATGGCATCCGAGACCTTGAAGCCGTCGCTTCCGATGATCTTGATGCCGTTGTCGGGGAACGGATTGTGACTGGCCGAGATCACGACACCCGCCGCGGCGCCGCGCGTGCGCGTGAGAAAGGCCACCCCCGGGGTCGGGATGGTCCCGAGGTCGTGCGCCGTGCAGTGAGCGCCGCGCAGGCTCTCCCCAAGCCACCGCGTGAGCTCTGGTGTGCTCTCGCGCGTGTCGCCGCCGAGGAGCACCTCGGGTGCGTCGTGCTCGTCTTTCAGGACGGCCGCGATGGCATGGCCCACGCGCCGCACCGACGGTTCGTCGAGCGGAGGGGTGCCAAAGGCACCGCGGATTCCGTCGGTACCGAAGAGTCGTGGCGGGCCGGTCATGGCAGGAGTCCGAGCCCCAGGCCGAGAGCCCCCGTGGGGTTGCCGACCGTCGACATCCGCACTTCGACGGTCACCAGCCGCGGCTGCACGACGCGCACGAACTCGTTGTTCGTGACGGGAGCCACCTGGACGCTGAGCTCCGGCAGACCGCGGCCGTCCACGTTGACCTCGGCGATCACCTGGAAGACGCTGTCCACCTCCGTCTTCGGCCCCGAGATCTCGACCTCGGCCGGCACCACGTACGAGCTGTCACGGTCGACGCGGAAACCGACGAGGGGCTCGCCGCTCCACCGGGGCTGGACAGGCACCATCTTCCGGGAGCGGTAGTCGATGAGCAGGGCCAGCGTACTCGGGACGATGTCCACCACGTTGACACCTTGTGGGAGGGTGACGTTCTCTGCCACGATCGGCGCCTCGATACGACCAGGCTCCACGTTCTCCGGGAAGGGGATGGCAACGCCGACGCTGTCGCTGGTCATTGCGAGCACGTCCGCTTCTCGGCCGCGCACGTTGACCGTCACGGTCTGCTCCGGGTTGAGGATGACGAAGCCGTCCGGAGTGCGGTAGCTCACCGTGGCCTCGATCTCACGCTGCACCGTTTCCACCTGCAGCTCCTGCAGGCGCGGCAGGAAGGAGATCGTGAGCCACAGAGCCACGGCGATCACCACGGCCAGGAGCCGCAGAGGCCAGAGGCTCTGCTGGTCGCTCATGCCGCTCCCTTCGCGACAGCCTCGGTTGCGGCTGCTGCCGACGGCTCTTCGGTCTCGGTGACGAGGTGACGGTAGAGAGCGCTGCGCAGCTCATCGGCGTCGAGGCCTTCGTCGAGCGTGCCGTTGACGGCCAGGGAGATGCGGCCGGTCTCCTCCGAGACGACCAGGGCGACAGCGTCGGCCTCCTCGCTGATTCCGAGGGCGGCCCGGTGTCGGGTGCCGAGCTGCATGGAGAGCTCGTTGTTGGAGCTGAGCGGCAGGAAGCACGCGGCGGCTGCGATGCGGTCGCGCTGCACGATGACGGCGCCGTCGTGCAGCGGCGTGCCGGGGTTGAAGATGGTCAGCAGCAGATCGAGCGAGATCACGGAGTCGAGCTGGATGCCGTTCTCGATGAAGTCGCGCAGTCCGTGATGGCGCTCGAACACGATGAGCGCCCCCACGCGGCGTTTGGCCATGGTGGTGGAAGCAAGCACGAGCTCCTGGAAGCCAGACTCCACCTGCTCACGCGCCGAGAACCCGTACAGCGGGTTGCGCCCGAAATTGACGAGCGCCTTGCGGATCTGGTTCTGAAACAGCACCACCACCGCAAACGGAATGAGGAGGACCGCCTGCTCGAGGATCTGCTGCAGGCTGCGCAGCTCGAGGGCGCGCGCAAGCAGGCCGAAGCCGAGCAGTACGACGATGCCCAGGAGGACCTGGGCCGCGCGGGTCCCGCGGATCAGCAGGAGCAGCTGGTAGACGATGATCGCAACGAGCAGGGTGTCGAGCGCGTCGCGCCACGTCAGCGCTTCGGCGAGCTCCGCCAAGTTCATGTCAACGCCTCGGCCCGATGTGCGTCACGACTCTTCGGCGGTTTCTCGGGAGCCCGAAAGACGGTTGCTGCTCGTGGCGTCGTGTGCCGGATCGCTGCCGCTGCGCTGGGCAGCCGCACCGGCCGGCGAGGCCTCTTCGTCGGGCACGTCCGGGTCCTCCGCGGTCTGCCGTGGACGGCGGTCTGCCGGGGCCGTGACCAGGTCCTGCTCGGCCTCCTCAGCCGCCTGCGCGGCGGCGGGCGCCTCCACGGGCACCTCGTCCTCGGCCGGCACGGTTCCCGGCGTGAGGTCGGAGGGCGGCGGAATCTCGATCGGCCGGGCCTTGGGAGTGCGATCCTGGCCGGTCTTCTCCAGGATCACGTCGTAGACGCGCTGGCCGTCGATCGACTCGCGCTCGAGCAGATCCTGCGCGATCTGCTCGAGGATCTCGCGGTAGTCGGTGAGGATCTGGGTGGCCTGCGAGTAGCCGTCGTTCACGATCTTCTCGATCTGCTTGTCGATGAGGACGGCCGTTTCGCCCGAGTAGTTGCTCGCCTGCTGGAAGTCACGGCCCAGGAAGACCGGTTCGCTGCTCTTCTCGCCGTACGACAGCGGTCCGAGCTCGGACATGCCCCACTCGCACACCATCTGGCGCGCCATGTCGGTCGCGCGCTCGATGTCGTTGCCGGCACCGGTCGTGATGTCGTCCTGCGTGAGCTCTTCGGCGACGCGCCCGCCCATGAGGATGGCGATCTGCGCGTGCACGTAGTTCTTCCGGTAGGTGTGCTTGTCTTCCGTCGGCAGCTGCATCGTCAGGCCGAGGGCCCGGCCGCGCGGAATGATCGTGATCTTGTGCAGCGGGTCCGCCTCGTCGATGAAGGCGGCGACGACGGCATGGCCCGCTTCGTGGTAGGCCGTGACCTCCTTCTCCTCCTCGCTGAGCATCATGGTCTTGCGCTCGGCGCCCATGAGGACCTTGTCCTTGGCGAACTCGAAGGAGGCCATGTCGACCGCTTTGAGATCGCGGCGTGCCGCGATGAGGGCCGCCTCGTTGACGAGGTTGGCGAGGTCGGCACCTGCGAAGCCCGGCGTGCCGCGCGCGATCACCTCGAGGTCGACGTCCTCGTCGAGCGGCACGTTGCGGCTGTGCACCTGGAGAATGCCGAGGCGGCCGCCGATGTCCGGTCGGTCGACCACCACGCGGCGGTCGAAGCGTCCGGGCCGGAGCAGCGCCGGGTCGAGGACGTCCGGGCGGTTGGTGGCGGCGATGAGGATGACGCCCTCGTTGGTCTCGAAGCCGTCCATCTCGACGAGGAGCTGGTTGAGCGTCTGCTCGCGCTCGTCGTGTCCGCCGCCGAGGCCCGCGCCACGGTGACGGCCGACCGCGTCGATCTCGTCGATGAAGATGATGCACGGGGCGTTCTTCTTGCCCTGCTCGAAGAGGTCGCGCACGCGGCTGGCGCCGACGCCCACGAACATCTCGACGAAGTCGGAGCCGGAGATCGAGAAGAAGGGAACGTTCGCCTCACCGGCGATGGCACGCGCGAGGAGCGTCTTGCCGGTGCCGGGCGGGCCCATGAGCAGCACGCCCTTGGGGATCTTGCCGCCGAGCTTCTGGAACTTCTGGGGATCCTTCAGGTACTCGACGATCTCGCGAAGCTCTTCCTTCGCCTCTTCGACACCGGCGACGTCCTTGAACGTGACCTTCTTCCCCGTTGCCGAGAGGAGCTTCGCCTTGCTCTTGCCGAAGCTGAGAGCGCGGTTGCCACCCGTCTGCATCTGGCGCATGAAGAAGATCCAGAGGCCCACGATGAGGAGGATCGGACCCCAGGTGAAGAGGATCGCAACGAGTGGGTTCTCCTTCTTGGGCTTGGCACTCACCTCGATTCCGGCATCCTGCAGCTGCTTCGGCAGGTCGTCCATGCCGACGGCCGGGAGCTGCACCGTGAACTCGTTGCCCGGCTGCCCCTCGACGCTCGAGCGGTATTCGCCGATGAGCTTGTCGTTGCCGTGGAAGGTGACGGCCCGGACCTGATCCGCATCCACCTGGGCGTAGAACTCGGAGAGCGAGAGCTCGGTGGGCCCGGAGCGACCCTGCTGAAAGATGTTGATCAGCAGGATGACCATCACGAAGATGATCGCCCAGAGGAGGAGGGTCTTGAGAGTCGAGTTCAAAGGTGTGTCCTAGGTGCTGCGGAGAAACGGCCTAGAGAGTGCAACCGCTGGCCGCGAAGAGAGATTCCTGCGCCGGAGCCGTGCTGCGCGGCGTGACCTGGATGTGCCACGTCGGTGCCCGCGTGCCCAGGTCCTCGGGGCGAAAGCCGAAGCCGACAGGCAGGCCTGGGGTCCATACGATGGAGTCTCTGAAACAGATCACGGGGAGTTGTCGGCGTTCGTGAGCTGAGATGCGTCGCTGCTGGAAAAGTCGTCGGGTTCTGCGAGGCTCGGAGGGAGGGGGGAGGAGCAGCCGATCCGTGGGCTCGCTACTGCGAACCTCCAGTCGGGGCTCCGTTCCGGGGAGGGTGAACACCGCGGACGAGAGCGACCTCGGGAGGTCCGTCGCAGAGACGGGCTCGACGCGAATTTGTGCCGCGATCTCGGGCACGGAGATCGTGCCCGGAATCTCGAGAGTATACGTGAAATCGGGCGCTCGTGCCCCGAGGCGAGGTGCAGGCTCGAGCACCAGGGAGCGCCCCGAGGAGCGCCACCGGAAGCCGCCGCCGCAATCGCAGCACACCGCCCCGCGGTCGAGCTGCCGGAAGAGCTCGCGCAGGGCCCCCGCGGTCCCTGGATAGGCGATGCCCGCGGCTCGATGCAGCGCGTCGAGGGCGCTGCGCTGGAGCGGCTCGGGTAGTGCCGCGAAGCGGTCGAGTCGGAGCGACCACCGGTCGCCGAGCACTCCGGCGCGGGCGAAGTCGAGGTGCGTGGCGAGGCGCGCGTCGAGACGGTCGAGCGCGCCCCGGCTCGCATCTGTGAGTCGGAGCAGCCCGGCGCGCGAGAGACCGACGTGCTTCTCCAGGTGGGGCAGCAGGGCGTGGCGGACGAAGTTGCGTGCCGGCCGCAGGTCGTGGTTGGTGGGGTCGGCGATCGGCTCCAGCCCCTGGCGCGCCACGAGGGCCTCCAGGGTGGCGCGGTCGAAGGGCAGGAGGGGGCGGCGGAGCGCGCCCCGCTGGGCGACGATGCCAGCGAGCCCGCGGAGACGGCTGCCGCCGAGGAGCCGCAGGATCACGGTCTCCGCCTGATCGTCGGCATGGTGCGCCGTGGCCAACAGCTCGAGACCCAGCTCTGCGCGGAGACGCCAGAGCGCCTCGTAGCGCAGGCGACGTGCCGCCTCCTCGAGGCTCTCGCCCCGGCGACGGGCCGGGTGGACGTGGATTCGACGCAGGTGAAACGGCGCGCCGAGCTCACGGGCCAGGGCCTCCGCGCGCACGGCACGAGCCGCAGATTCGGAGTCGAGCGAGTGGTCGACGTGCAGCGCCACGGCGTGCAGCCCTCGAACCTGCGTTGCGGCCCAGAGGAGCGCCGTCGAATCCGTACCGCCGGAGAAGGCGATGCCGACACGACGCGCAGGACCGAACGACGCGCCGACGTGGCGCACCAATCTCGCGCGGGAGAGGCGCGCTCCCGCGCTGGCCCGAGGCGTCGGGCCGGAGGTCTCCCGGTCAAGCGGGGCGGGGGCTCCGTGGGAGCCTTCGCTCGGAGCAGGCACGTCGCCGCCGGAAACGGGGAGATGGTGGCGGTGAAGGGACTTGAACCCCTGACACAGCGGATATGAGCCGCTTGCTCTAACCATCTGAGCTACACCGCCCGAAGGCCAGCGAGTATAGCGCTAGCTCCAGCGCTCCGGAAGGCGCGATGCGCGTGCTTGCCGGGCCCGAGCTCGCTGCCGCGATCCCCAACGCAAAAGGCCCGGCGCGCGGCCGGGCCTCTCGAAGGAGCCGATGCTCCGTGCGGAGCGACTAGCGCAGCGACGACTGGCAGCTGGAGAACCGACCGAAGAAGTTCTGCATCGAGTCCGACAGAGCTTCGTCGTTCAGGCTGTAGAAGACGTTCTGGCCGCGACGCTGGTCGACGACCAGGTCGGCTTCCTTGAGCACCGACAGATGCCGGGAGATGGTGGGTTGTGAGAGCTCGAAGTTGCCGACGATCTCGCCCACGCTGCGCTGACGGTCCTCCAACAGATGGAGGATCTGCTGGCGGGTGGTATCGGACAGGGCCTTGAAGACCTTGGTCACTTGACGGGTGTTGGTTTCGGGGGTCGCCGACTGCATCTTCATGTGCTCACCTCTCGAGTTCAGATCGTGCTCGCTCGCCGAATGCGCTGGAGACGCCCATCGACGTATTCGGTTTGAAGTATACGTTGACTATGTTGAAGAAAGCTTGAAAAAACAACTCGAGTTTGCAGCGAATTGCCCACTTCGAGGGCATATTCGTGCAAAGTTCCGTATATCTGTACTTTAGGAGGAGGTGCAATTGCTGCGGTGACCGTCGGTTCTTTCCGGATCGGGAGCCGCGAAGTCCCGCCTTTGCTTTACTTTGCGCGGAGCGGCCTCCAGCGATTGCTTGCTTTTGCAGGGCTTTCCGGCACCGCGCTGCCGCCGAGGACGTGCACGCGACGCTGGGGCTCGGCCAATTCTGACGCGCGCGGGGGAGGCCCCGAGAAACGGGCACTCTCTCGAGTCGCCAAAAAATCGGGAACCTATGCAGAGCCGTAGATAGAGGATGGCGTCGAGAACCCCTCGAGCCGAAGCAGGGCCCCGAACGCAAAAGGGCCTCCCTGATCCCAGGGAGGCCCCGTCATCCGGTCCTGCGAGCCGGATCAGCCCGCGAAGCGCGCGGCGACGGCGTCCCAGTTGACGACGTTCCAGAAGGCCGCGATGTAGTCGGGGCGACGGTTCTGATAGTTGAGGTAGTAGGCGTGCTCCCAGACGTCGAGCCCGAGGATCGGGGTCTTACCGCTCATCAGGGGGCTGTCCTGGTTCGGGCTCGCCATCACTTCGAGACCGCCGTCGCCTTTCACGAGCCAGCCCCAGCCACTGCCGAACTGGCCGGCCGAGGCCGCGCCGAACTGCGCCTTGAAGTCGTCGAAGCTGCCGAACGCCGCATCGATGGCCGCCGCGAGGTCACCGCCGGGGCTCCCGCCTCCGTTTGGCCCGATGACATCCCAGAAGAGGCTGTGGTTGGCGTGTCCACCTCCGTGGTTGCGTACGGCTCCGCGGATGCTGTCGGGCACCTCGTCGATCTTCGTGAGGAGATCCTCGACGGAGAGTGCCGCCAGGTCGTCGTGGCCCTCCAGGGCCTTGTTGAGGTTCGTGACGTACGCCGCGTGGTGCTTGTCATGGTGAATCTCCATGGTGCGGGCGTCGATGTGTGGCTCGAGGGCGTCGAATGCGTAGGTGAGGGCGGGGACTTCGTGCATGGTGGCAACGTTCCTTCCGTGAGATACAGGCCCGCGACCAGGCCCCGGATACGGAGCAGCGGGGCGCCAGCCGAAGCGGCAAGTCTGGTCCCAGCGAGACTCTGTGCGAAACATCGCGACGAGGGCCGCTGGGCGCGTGGAAACTGAGCGGGATTGTGCCACGAACGCCTGCGAACTCGTAGCCGCGGAGTGCCCGCAGCCAGCCCTGTGCGTCACAGTTCGTCGTTGACTCCTCGGAGGGTCTTGCGTATATTGCCGGGCCTGCCGCGGGCTGAGCATTGGTCGAGGTTCGCGGAGATCTGCTCGGCGCCCGCTGGGAGGTTAGCTCAGGGGTAGAGCACCTGTCTTACACACAGGGGGTCGCGGGTTCAAATCCCTCACCTCCCACCAAAGCAGCACCACCGGGTCGTCTGCGAACATCTCGGAGAGAGATCAAGAGTCAAGGTACGGGGTCGTAGTTCAGCTGGTTAGAATGCCGGCCTGTCACGCCGGAGGTCGCGGGTTCGAGTCCCGTCGGCCCCGCCACTTGCCCCCTGATCGCTCTCGAGGCGCCGGTCCACGGATCTGGCACTCCCCGGTTCTCGCGGCAGAAGGAACAACGACGATGCGCGACAAGATCAAGCTGGTTTCGAGCGCTGGCACCGGCTACTTCTACACCACCACGAAGAACAAGCGTCTCAGCACCGAGAAGCTGCGTTTGAAGAAGTACGACCCGAAGGTCCGCAAGCACGTGGAGTTCGTCGAAGAGAAGATGCGCTAGCTCTTCTTCGGGCCAGGCGCCGCGGAAGCCGGCGCCGCGATGGCCCTCGAGATCCTGCGTCTCCGGGCGCGGTTCTCACGCCGGTTGACCGGCACCGCTTCCACCCTTTGGTCTGACGCCCCGCGAGCCCGCGGCTCCGGCAGCCCTCCATTCCCGCAAATGCGAGGAATGGAAGATGCACGAAGCAGCAACGGCACAGGCGACGCGTGAGGCACGACAGACCCGGACCTTGGAGCTCTGGCGGCGCTGCCGCCGCGCGGCGGCGGCGGCCCTGGACGACGAAGGGGGCTGGTCCCTCCTCCTGCCGAGGATCGAGCCGTACCTTCGGACGGTTCTGCGGCACCGGTTGGAAGGCCATGGTCTCCTGGGCCGAGAGCACGTCGACGAGGCACTCCAGGAGGTCTTCTGCAGGCTTCTCGATCACGATGCCCGGGCACTTCGACGTTGTCGCGCGCGGACCGACGGCGAGCTCCTGGCGTACCTGAAGCGCATCTGTGTGAGCGTCGTGCAGGACTCCGACCGTGCGCTGCACGCACAGAAGCGGCGCGGCCTGCGCGCCGAGCTGCACGAGGACATGGAGAGCGACGAGCGCCACGCTGTCGAGCACCTGCTCGTGCAGGAGCTCCGTGCGCGGCTCCTCGAGGAGTGCCGTGCCGTCGCGTCGAGCGCCTCGCGCCCCCGCGACCTCTGGATCTTCGAGCGTGCGGTGCTCGACGGCTGGTCGAGCCGCGAGATCGCGAAGTGGGTGGGTCTCAAACAGCCCAGCGTGGACGCAGTCGTCTGTCGCCTGCGTCAGAGGCTGCGGCAGCGAGGCCTCCACGTCCCGGCGCGTGCAGCGGGGGCGCCGGCCGGCTAGCTTGGGCTTTTCAGGGCGCGATCGGGCGATCTGTGGCCGATCCCGGCCGCAGAGCCCGACGCCGCTCGAGAAGGCCCTGGGCCTCCGCGAGGTGGTCGAGGGCCGCCTGCACCTGGTTGTCGATCTGCAGGAAGGCGCGGTGGCCTTCGTCGAGCCCGAAGGCCGAATTGAAGATCTCGAACTGGAAGCGGTGGCGGATGTAGTCGGTCACCTCGGGGTCGGCGAAGCCTTCGTCCGCCTCTTCCTGCGTGACCATCTCCTTCTCGACGATGTACGCCTTGAACTCGTCCATCATCGCCTGCGGCGGCTCCCAGCTCTGGCTGGTGACCGGGTTGCGACGGTTGTAGTCGACACCGAAGGTGAAGAAGCCGCTGCGGCTGAAGATCTTCTGAATGACCGTGGGCAGCGACTTCGGCTCGACCACGTGGTCCGGCGTGACGCCGCCGCCGCCGTACACCTTGCGACCGAGGTCGGTGGTGAACACCTCCTGCTCGCCGCCTGCCCCCGCATCGTCGCCGCCTTCGGCGTCGTAGTCGGTGTAGTAGTCCCAGTAGGAGCTGTAGTCGCGCTGGATCAGCCGGCCCGACGGGCTGTAGTAGCGCGCAGTGGTGAGCGCGAGACCGGAGCCGTGGGGAAGCGTGTACACGGTCTGTACGAGGCCCTTGCCCCATGTCGGCTGTCCGACGACGAGCCCGACGTCGTGGTCCTGGATGGCGCCGGAGAGGATCTCGGAGGCGGATGCGGAGCCGCCGTTGACCAGCACGACGAGCGGCATGTCGAGCTCTTCGTAGTTGCCGGTGGCGCTGTAGCTGCTGAAGGAGCTCGGGATGCGCCCCTTGGTCTCGACGATCTTGGTGCCGGCGGGCACGAACTGATCGGCCACCTCGATGGCCTGGTCGAGGAGACCGCCGCCGTTGTTGCGGATGTCGAGAAGGAGCTGGGTCATGCCCTGCTCCTTGAGCTCGGCCAGCGCCCGCGCCACTTCGCTGCCGGTGGAGCGCGCGAAGTCGCGGATGTTGAGGTAGCCGACCTCCGGCGTGAGCATGTACGAGTACTGCACGGTGGTCTGCGGGATCTCGGCGCGTGTGACCTCCATCTGCAGCGGCTCGTCGAGGCCGGCGCGCTCGATGCTGATGTTGACCGTCGTGTCCTTCGGGCCCTTGAGCTGGCCGATCGCCTCGTCGACGGTCATCTCGTCGGTGGGCTCGCCTTCGATCTCGGCGATGACGTCGCCGGCGCGCATGCCCAGGCGGAAGGCCGGGGTGCCGGGGATGGGCGTGATTACCGTGAGGCGTCCGTTGCGGAGGCCGACATAGATGCCGAGGCCGTAGAAGCTCGCCTGCTGCTTCTCGCGCATGGAGGCGTAGGCCTCTTTGCTGAGGAAGCTGGTGTGCGGGTCGAGCGTGCGCAGCATGCCGTGAATCGACCCGTAGACGATGTCGCGGTAGCGGACCTCGGTGCCGTACTTGTCGTGCGCGGCCTCGACCAGCTCGATGACGAGCTTCTGGTACGCCTTCGTCTGATCGGTCAGAGCGAGGAGGCGATCTCCGAGCAGACCTCCCACGAAGACGGCACCAAAGAACAGGACGACAGCCAATACACGCCAGGATTGCCTCATAACGGCCGACGGTATCAGGTTTTGCGCGGCTTCGAGCCACCTGTTGGGCTGCGTGGCACGAGGCTCGCGATGGCCTGTCGGTCGCCGGGAAGAGAGGGGCAGAGTCACACGCAGTTGTACGCCGTTGCGGCGTGTCTGTTGCACGGCGCCCTCAGACCCGCAACGCACCGAGAGTTGGGTACACTTGGCGGGTCATGTTCGGTCCCCTCGGCTTCTGGGAAGTCACCTTCATCGTCGTTCTCGCGCTCCTGATCTTCGGGCCCAAGAAGCTGCCCGAGGTCGGTCGCACCGTGGGCCGCGGCATGTCCGAGTTCCGGCGGGCCACGTCCGACCTCAAGCGCACGATCGAGCACGAGATGGCGGTCGAAGAGCAGAAGCCGTCGCTGGAGGGCCCGCGCCCGGTGGAGACGGCGAGCGAGCGCACCGCGAGTCGCTCGGATCACCGCAGCGGGCCGTCCGAGGCGGCAGCTTCGCCGGCCGCCGACGCGACCGAGTCGTCCGCGTCCGAGGCCGACCCCGCGACGGCGGACTGACGTGAGCCAGCCGGAAGCGCTGCCTCCAGCGGTCGCAGAGGAGGAAGATCTCGAGCGCATGTCGCTCTTCGAGCACCTCGAAGAGCTGCGGAGCCGCATTCTCCGCTCGGTCGTCGCCCTCGTGCTGGGCTTCTTCGTCTGCTTCGCGTTCGCGCAGCAGATCTACGGCATTCTGGAACTGCCGATCAAGCCGTACGTGGAGAAGCTCTCCTTCCTGCGGGTGACCGACCCGTTCATGATCTACGTGAAGGTGGCGTTCCTCGCGTCGATCTTCCTCACGTCGCCGTTCCTCATGTGGCAGATGTGGGGCTTCGTCTCGCCGGGGCTCTACAGGAAAGAGAAGCGGATGGCGGTTCCGTTCGTCTTCTTCGGCTCGGCGTTTTTCATCGGCGGCGGGCTCTTCGGCTACTTCATCGCCTTCCCCTATGCGGTCGAGTTCCTGCTGGGTATCGGCTCGCAGTTCGAGGCGGTCATCACGGTCGACACGTACTTCTCGTTCCTGGTCATGATCCTGCTCGGGCTCGGACTCATGTTCCAGCTGCCGATGGTCATCTTCATGCTTGCGCAGATCGGCTTCGTGACACCGGCGTTCCTCATGCGTCACTTCCGGTGGGCCGTGCTCATCATCTTCATCGTGGCCGCCATCATCACGCCGACCCCCGACCCCTTCAACCTCTGTGTGGTGGCGCTGCCGACGATCGCGCTCTACCTCCTCGGCGTCGGCGCCGCCTGGCTCGTGCAGCGCGGCAAGCGCAAGAAGCTCGAAGGCTAGGCCTACCGCGTCAACGCAGGTCCGCGACCAGAGCCTCCCACTCGCCGCGCGCGCGCAGGAGCCACTCCACCATCTCGCGCACGCAGCCGTGACCGCCATTGGTCTCGAGCACGACGTCCGCCGCTTCGCGCACCTCCCGTGCCGCATTGGCCGGTGCGAACGAGAGTCGCGCGGCATCGAGGAGCGGGAGGTCGGGCAGGTCGTCACCGATCGCCGCCGTGCGGCCCGCCGAGGTCTGGTGGCGCGCGAGAAAGTCCTGCAGCGCGGCTTTCTTGTCGCCGCTACCCAGGATGACGTCATCGAGGTCGAGCTCGCGAGCCCGGTAGCTAACGGCGCTCGACGCGCGCCCGCTCAGCAGCGCCACGCGCAGACCGGCCTTCTTGGCCAGGCGCAGGCCCAGGCCGTCGCGCACGTGGAACGACTTCGCTTCGAGGATCCCTGGTGCCACCTCCTGCCGCTCGGTCTCGTGCCGCGGGTCCCAGTAGAGCAGGTGCCCGGTGGTGAGCACTCCGTCGACATCACACACCAGCCAGTCGATGTCGTGCGCGCGGAGCTCCAGGTCGTTCGCGTCGGTCAACCTCTGCGCCTCTGGCCCCAGAGATCGTGGATGTGAACGACGCCCACGAGAACGCCGCTCGGGTCGCACACGAAAAGCGACGTGATGCGGTGCTCTTCCATCTTCCGCAGCGCGGCGCGCGCGAGCTCCGAGCCTTCCACGCACCGTGGATTCGGGGTCATGCAGCCGCGGACGCTCCGCTCGAGGAGCCCTTCGCTGCCGGCGCCCTCGAGCAGGCGGCGCAGGTCGCCGTCGGAGAGCGCGCCGACGGGCTTGCCGTTGGTGTCGACCACGGCGGCGATCCCGAGACTCTTCTTCGACATTTCGACGATCGCCTCGCGCAGGGGGGCGTCCTGCGAGACGTGCGGCATGTCGTCTCCCGTGTGCATGAGCTGCTCGACGCGTCGCAGCTGTCGCCCCAGCGAGCCACCCGGGTGCAGGTGTGCGAACTGCTCGGCCGTGAAGCCGCGGGCTTCCAGCAGCGCCATGGCGAGGGCGTCGCACAGCGCCAGCGTGGCCGTCGTGGACGCTGTGGGTGCCAGGTCGTGGGGGCACGCTTCGCGGTCGATCGCAGCGCTCAGGTGGAGCGTCGCCTCCTTTGCGAGCGGGCTGCCGTTGCGACCCGTGACTGCGATGAGTGGCACCTGCTTCGAGCGCAGGTTGTCGAGCATCTGGAGGAGCTCCTCCGTGCCGCCGGAGAACGACGCCGCCAGCACGACGTCGCCCGAGACGATCATGCCCAGGTCGCCGTGGATCGCCTCGGCAGGGTGGAGGAAGAACGAGGGAGTTCCGGTGGAGGAGAGGGTGGCCGCGATCTTCTTCATCACGTGGCCGGACTTGCCCATGCCGGTGCAGACGATGCGACCGCTGCAGTCGCGCATGGTCTCGACGGCCTGCACGAACGAGTCGTCGAGCTGATCGATCACGCCACGGATCGCGGCCGCCTCGGTGGCGAGGACTTCTTCCGCGATGGCGAGGAAACGCTCCGCGGAGGCGCTGCGCTCGGTGGGGGCCGACGTCGTCACGTGGGAAGTGTAGCGCTACTGCGCCCCTCGAGGGCCGCCTCTCCGCAGCGCTCGAGGCTGCTGCAGCCGCACCCTTCGACGCGGTCCAGCACCTGCGTCATCGCGTCGAGCTGCCACCGCGTTCGTTCGATCTCCTCCCGCTTGCGCAGCACGAGCCGGCGCCACGCGGGGCCGGGCGACCGATCGCCGGCGCTTTCGATGAGCTGCCGGATCTCCGCGATCTTGAAGCCCGCGGCCTTGGCGGTTTGGATCAGCGCGAGCTGTGCCAGGACGGCGGGCTCGTAGCGGCGCTTGCCGCCGACGCGGTGGGGCGGCTGCAGGAGTCCCACGCTCTCGTAGTAGCGGATCGCAGAAACGGTCGTGTGAGCCCGCGAGGCGAGCTCGCCGATGGCGAGAAGCGGTTCCGTCATGTCGTTCTCTCCCGGTCGTCGCGCAGGGGATTGTGCAGGGTCCTTGACCTCGAGTGCACTCGAAGTCCTACGGTGAGCCTAGCGGAGGAGCTCACCCCTGTTTTGGAGGTCGACATGTCGAAAGAAACTCGAAGGAATCGTCTGAGCTGGTGCGGATGTGCTCTCGCCTCGTCGCTGCTCAGCAGCGCAACGATGGTGGCGGTGGCCCCGGTCGCCGCACAGCAGAACGACGAGGTCGCGATTGCCTGCAACCTGACGGATCCGGAGCTGCGGGCGCGAAAGCAGGAGATCGAGCGGGAGCTCGTGCCGCTCGTGCGCGGAGTCGAGCGCGCGCCGCAGCGCCTCGACGTGCGACTCCCGCGAGGCGAGGAGGCCGCGGCGACGGTGGCGCGCTTCATGGCTCTCGAGGCGGAGTGCTGCCCGTTTGCGCAGTACGCGCTCCGCATGGGCTCTGAAGAGGAGATGACCCTCACGATCGAGGTGCCGCCTCGAGGTCGCGAGATTCTCGACGTCTGGGAGCAGAGTCTCCGCGGCGGGGGCTGAGCCGGAGAGCGCCGAGGTCCCGGGTACGTCACTCGCCGCGCAGAGCGACCGCCGGAGGGGTGCGCGCCGAGCGCACCGCCGCCGGCAGGGTCGCCAGCGCGCCGGCTGCCAACGCGAGAAGCGTGACCAGGCCGACGACGCCCAGGACACCCTGCTCGACGTTCAGCACCTGCGAGGCGAAGAGGCGGACGACAACACCGGCCGCACAGAGCCCGAGGAAGATGCCGACGCTGATCGGGCTCAGGCTCTCCAGGAGGACCAGGCGTCGGATGGTGGAGGCACTGGCGCCGAGTGCGCGCCGAATCGCCATTTCGCGCCGCCGCAGACGCACGGCAAATGCCAGGACGCCGTAGATGCCGATGAAGGCGAGCGCCCCGGCGACCGACGCGTAGAAGCCCATGAGTGCGACCGCGAAGCGCGGCACGTGCTCCTCCTCTCGGAGGCGCTGCTCGAAGGTGCGCACGTCGTACACGGCGATGTCCGGGTTCAGTCGCTGCACTGCGCGCTCGATCGCCGGGGCGAGCTCGACCGAGCTTTGCCCTCGGACGAGCAACGTGGGCTGGCTCGGCGCCTGCTGCAGGATCGGAAAGTAGACGTCGCCTGCGAAGTAGTCGCCGCCGAGACCCTGCCGGTACGTGCGGCCTCGATGGGCTGCGTCGGCGACGATCCCGACGATGCGCCAGTGGTCGTAGACCTGTTGGTTGGTCTCTTCGTCGAAGTGCGACCACGTCAGGAGATGACGCCCCAGTGCTTCGCCGTCCGGCCAGTAGGTTTCCGCGACGCGCCGACTGAGCACGACCACGGGAAGGGATCCGAGGCGGTCCTCTGCCGTGAACTCGCGTCCCTGGAGCAGCGGCAGCCCCAGGGTGGTGAGCCCTCCGGGGCCAACCGTCAGGTACTGGCCCATGGCGGACTCGGAAGGGTCCTGAGGGTCGCGCGTGTCGGCCACCATGCTGATCTGAGAGCTGCTCGAGCCGAGCATGTCGGGGCCCCAGAACGTCGCTGTCCCCGCGCCGGGAAGCGACTCGACCTCCTGCACGATCTGCTCCAGCAGACGAGCCCTGCGCACGAGCGCAGCTTCGTAGTCGGCGTCCTCCATCCATCCGCCTCCGTCTTCGAGGATGGTGTTGTAGCCAGGGAGCTTGATGTTGAGTCTCATCGTCGTGAGGTGCTCGGTGCGGAACCCGACGCTGGCGGTCGTCAGCAGGTAGAGGCTTCGTGCTCCGACACCCGCGAGAACGAGGAGTGCAACCGCCACCGACGTCTCGAGGACGATGATGGCGCGCTGCTGGTGCGCGACCCGGCGACCTCCTGCCTGGCGCTTCGTGCCGCGCACGAGCGCGCCGCTATCGGTTCGCCCGAGGCGGAGAGCCGGAAGAGCCCCGACGGCCGCGCCGGTCAGCAGGCTCAGAACGACGCCGACTGCTGCGATCTCCGGCCGCAGCTCCGTCACGGACCAGCTCGGTGTCCCCAGGTCTGCCATTCGAACCAGCGCCCCGACACTCGACGCGGCGACGAGGATTCCGAGGCATCCGCCGAGGAGCCCGAGGACCGTGCTCTCGACGACGAGCTGTCTGGCGATCTGGGCAGGAGACGCCCCCAGCGCGAGTCGGAGGCGCACCTCCGAGGTTCGGCCCACCGAGCGCACGAGGTGCAGTGCGCCGACGTTCACCGCGCAGATCATCAACACGAACAGGGCACCGAAGACCAGCACGCGGAGCGGCTCGTCCAGGCGTCCGAACAGGTGCTGCCGCAGGGACACGAGACGGACACCGCGGTCCATCATCGCCCACGGGTGGAGGCTCTCGATCTCGTCGAACACTCCTCGGGCCCGATCGGCAGCGGCCTCGAGCGTCGCGTCCGGTGTGAGTCGGCCGACGCCGAAGGCCTGCCAGCTCCAGAAGCTGTCGAGCACCTCGGGGCCGAAGTAGCGATCGCTCATGGAGAACGGCAGCCAGACGTCGACGCCGTCGAGCGGAAAGTCCGGAGGCGTGACCCCCACCACCCGGTAGCGCTTCCCGGCGAGCCCCAGGGTTTCGTTGCCCAGCGTCGAAGTCTGCCCGAAGGCACGCGCCCAGAAGCCGGAAGAGACCACGGCGACCGGATGTACTCCCAGGGGCTGGTCCTCGCTCGCTTCGAAGGCGCGGCCGAGCTTCATGGGCACCCCGAGCACCGCGAAGAGCGTCGAGTCCGCGAAGCCGAGGCGCACGCCTTCGGCGCGGCCGTCGTGACTCCAGCCGATCGACTCGCCCCTCGTGAACACGCCGATGGCTTCGATCAGCTCGTTGCGCTCGGCGTGAGCCTTGGCCTCGGGGAGGGAGAACGGAGCAGGATGCCCGTCGAAGGTGCCCGTCACCACGACGGTTCGTTGCGGGTTCTCGACGGGAAGCTCCTGCAGAAGCGTCGCCTGGACCACGGTCAGCAGTGCGATGTTGAGGCCGATGCCCCCGGCGAAGAGAAGCAGGGAGACGGCGGTCTCGAACGGCCGCCGCGCGAGCGACCGACGTGCCGCGCGGAGGTCCTGGACGACGGAGTCGAGGCTCGGCAGCGTCACGACGATCTCAGTCTCGAGTTTCGGCGGACGGACTCGGGCTCGGCCGAGGGGCTCGTGCCGAGCGGTCGCGGTCGCGCATGCGCGCGAGCACGCCGTACGTGTCGTTGAACGTCACGCGTCGCGGCTGTCGGTCGAGCTCCAGGGTCTGCGTTTGATCGCCTTTTGCGGTCACGACGCGCCACTCCTCGGCACCATCTTCGTACTCGAGAAGCATGGGCACCTGGACGGTGAAGTCGGGGGCGGCGTCGGTGACCTCGACGTGCACGGGGAGGCGCACGCCGGACGCGGTCTGCGACGCCTGGCCGAGGCGCCAGCGCAGCTGCGGGATCTCTGCGCCATCGATCCACTGGGCAAAGAAGCCCTTCCAGTCGCCGGCGAGGTGCTCGGCCACCACCGCCCGGAAGTCGTCCGTCGTGGGCTTCTTGCCCCGGTAGCGCTCGAGGTAGCTCCGCAGGATCTCGTGGAACGCCTCGTCGCTGCCGGTCTGTGCCTTGGCGCTCATGCGAATCATGTGCAGGACGAGGAGGCCCTTGCGATACACCGTGGAGTAGGCGCCGCCCGGCATCTCGGAAATGCGAGCCCGGGCACCGTGCGCGAGCGGCGCTGCGCGGTCGCGACCGGTCATGCTGCCGAGGGCCAGGCCCCAGCTCGCGAAGGTGTCGAACCGTGACTTCAGCGATCCGGTGACCGAGTTCGTGTAGGCGCGCAGGAGTCGGTCGCGGACCTTGTGCCCGCGCTCGATCTCCGCCTCGACATAAAGGAGCGCCGTGTACTCGGCGAGCGCCTCCACGAGCCAGTAGTCGCGCTCGCTGGCCCAGCCGACCTGGTGGCCCCACCACAGGTGTGCCAGCTCGTGCGCGACGAGGTGCTCCGCGAACCCGTGGTCGTTCGACCCGATCGCGCCGCCGTCGATGGTGACCCGGTTCCAGAGCTGGATGTAGCCGGGGAACGCCTGCGCGCCGCTCTCGACGAGGCTCACGACGAGCTCTTCGGTAGCGATGGGCGCGTCGAACAGGTTCTCGAAGTAGTCGAGGACGCGCACCGTGTCTTCGCTGAGCGTCCGGATCCGCTTCTTGGTCATCGTGGCACGAGTGGTTCCGAACACCTTGACGGGCTTGCCCGAGGCCGTCCGGGCTTCGACCGTCCTCGCCATCTCGGCAAACGAGAAGCCGATCATCGCGCTGGCGGCGTCGATGCTGTAGCGCGTCCGCCGTTTGCCGTCAGCCTCCACCCGGCTCTCGAGCTCCTCGCCGAGGGTGACCACGCCCGTGCCGGCCCGGTGCCGGAAGTCGAGGAGCGCAGTGTGGGTCTCGAAGTTCATGGCCACCGGCACGGGATACCAGTGGAGGCCCCCTGCGTGGTCGAGCAGCTCGAGCTCGGTGTCCGCCTCGAGCACCACCTCGTCGCCGGCGAAGAGTGGCTGCTCGAGGAAGACCACGAGCTCGGGGTTCGCGAGCCGGTCGTCGGTCGAGAGGTCGTGCTGGCCGGTGTCGTAGCGGACAAATGGCGCCTTCTCCCCGGCAACGCGGATCTCCGAGATCTGGCTGAGAGGATCGAGGTGGAGGCGCACCGCTCCGACGCCGTCGCGCAGCGCCTGCAGGCGCACCTCGAGTGTCATCTCGGCGTTCATGGGGTGTGCGTTGCCGAGGCCCTGGCGCGGATACCGGCCGGGGCGGGTCAGGTCGATCTGGGCGTCGAGATGTACCAGCTTGGCGGCGTGATTGGGTCGTCGCGCGGAGGCGCCGTCGGCCTGGCGGTCTTCGGCGCGGTCGAGGCTCAGCCACGTCTCGAGCGTCGGATGGGGGACCTTGGTGAAGAGCGTGAGAAACGAGCCCCGGGTCTCGAACGACTGCAGCGTCAGCTCTTCGGCGCGGTGGTCGTCGTACTCGACCACCAGCCAGCCGTGCTCCTCCGAGCGCAGGTCGGCGTGGAAGTAGTGCCCGCCGAAGTTGCGCAGTGCGGCGAGGGTGCGCGCTGCTGGATCGCGCCGATAGGTCTCGCGCCAGCGCTCCTGCCGCTCCGAAACCCAGCTGACCCGCGCGGCCGTTCCGGCGTCGTGCGCGTCGCGGAGCTCGCCGAGGAGCTGCGTGATCTCCCGCATCGAGGTCTGCAGCACCAGGCGATCGAACGCGGCATCGACGGTCTCGATCTCCTCGTTCTGCATGAACCGGCGCAGCTGCACCAGCTCGATCTCGTCGGGGATGTCGAGCGCGAGTGTGCCGTCGCCTTCGAACGCGAGGCCAACGACGGTGCCGCTCGCCACCGGCGTCTGGAGCGCCACCGTTCCCGAGCGCAGCGTGATGCGCGCCGCGTCCACCTCGAGCACGAGACCTTCGGCCGGCACCTCGAAGGGAGCGAGGTAGCGCTCCTCGAGCAGGAGCTTCCAGTCTGAAGTCGGGCCTTCGCCCCGCGCCGAAGCGCAGCACAGGAGCGCTGCGAGCGTGACGCAGACCGTCTGGACGAAAGGGGCGCTCTGCTGTTGCCGGAGCGGAGGGTCGGCTCGTACGCGACCCGGGGCCGCGAGGTTCGAAGGTGTCACGCGGTGGCCAACCATGTCGCTCATTCGAGAACAGTACACCCTCGCGCTCCGCGGAGTCGCGTCGTTGACGCCAGCCGCAAAGAACTGGCACCCCCTGACGTGGCGCGTCTCGTCTCCTCGCTTGACGGAAAGTGCCGATCGCGGTGGCCGATTTTCGAGACTCCGCGGGCCAACTCCCGTGTCGGCCCTTTCGGACATGGTCTAGGTCGCTGCCTGACCGCTGTTTGAGTGTCTGGCACATCGCTTGCTGTCTCTCGTCGTGTCACGGAACGGTACTGCGCGCGAGTGGTCCGTTTTTTCCCGCTTCTTCCTCAAACGCAGGTGCCCTCCATGCCCTCCCGATCCCTTCGCGTGTTCAGCGCACCCCGGCGCGTCCGCACGGTGCTCACGACGGCCTGCCTTGCCGTTCTCGTGCTGTGCAGCTCCGCTTTGCTGGCGGGGAACGTGCGCGATCTGGCGGTGGTTGGCCCGTCGCTGTCGGCGGGCACGATTCCGGCGGGCGGCAGCGCCGTGCTGACCTACGACGTGACCAACCTCGGCGACCACGTCGTCAGCAAGACCTACCGGGAGGCGATCTACCTCTCCGCAGATCCTCTCCTCGATGTCGGAGACGTCGAGGTCGGTCGTAGCCACGGTCACACCTACAATCTCCCGCCGGGCGGCCGTCACGGCGCAGAGGTCGTCGTGCTGCTACCGAGCTCGGCCTCCGTGGGCTCGAGCTACCTCCTGATCCTGGCGAACTCCGATCAGAACGTCGCCGAAGACGTGTCGAACAACCTGGTCGCCTTCGCCGTGACGGTCACGCCTCCGGGAGAGTCGGACCTGGCGATCGAGAAGCTCGTCCTCACCAGCACCTCCGTCGCTTCAGGAAACAAGTTGAACGCCACCTACGACGTGCGCAACTACGGCGTGGCGACCGTCGAGACGACCTACCGAGAGCGGCTTTTCCTCTCGACGGATACGGTGCTCGACAGCTCCGACATCGCCGTTGGCAGGAGCCACGGGCACACCGCCGATCTTGCGGGTCCGAGCGGAGCTCATGCCACGAACGTCGCCGTGAGTGTGCCTCCGGACGTCAGTCCAGGCAGCTACTACGTGCTCGTGCAGGCTGATTCGGAACAGGCCGTTCCCGAGGACAACGAAGGCAACAATGTCGCGTGGACGTCGCTGCAGGTGCACGCGGGCGACAAAGATCTGGAGGCGGAGCATCTGAAGCTTTCCGGCTCGAACACCATCGACAGCGGTGCGCGCGCGACCCTGAGCTACGAGATCGTCAATCGCGGCAAGGACGTGGTCATGGAGACCTACAAGGAGCGCATCCTGCTGTCGACGGACCGCGATGTCGACGCCACGGATGTCGAGCTCGGTTGGAGTCACAATCACACCGCCGACCTCGAGGCGCACGATCGGCATGCGAGCAGCATGATCCTCCGGATTCCCGCCTCCACGGTTCCGGGCAACTACTACCTCCTGGTGGTGACCGATGCCCTGGATGCCGTGGCGGAGACGCGCGAGCAGAACAATGTCTACAGCAAGCCGATCAAGGTGCGAGCCGGCACGGGAGATCCCGGGGTCGACGACAAGGATCTCGCCATCCGGCTGCTCAAGGCGTCCCAGCGCAAGGTCGAAGCCGGGGCACAGGTGACCCTGACGTACGACGTCGAGAACCGTGGCCAGGACACGGTGACGACGTCGTACCGAGAGCTCATCTATCTGTCGACCTCATCGAGTCATGCGGGCGCGTTGCTGCTCGCGGGGAGTCACTCGCACACCAAAGACCTGCATCCTCTGGCACCGACCCACGCGAGCTCCTCCCAGGTCACGATTCCCACGGCGACGACGGCCGGCCAGTACTACCTCATCGTGGTGGCCGACGCGGAAGGCCGCGTGGAGGAGACCGACGAGACCAACAACGCCGAGTGGGTCAAGGTGACGGTCGAGCCTCCCGGCGCGGGCGGCACCCCCGCCACCGAACGTGCCGATCTCGTGGTGGTCGATCTGCAGCTCACCAAGAAGAACGTCAGGGTGGGAGACGTCGTGACGGCGGAGTACACCGTGGCCAACGTCGGCAACGAGATCGTCGCGCAGAGCTACGTCGATCGACTCTTCCTCTCGTCGGACAACGTTCTCGACAGCGGCGACGAGCTCGTCGGGATCAGTCACTACCACACGGCCGACCTGCCGGGGGCGAGTGGTCTCCACCCGGCAGCGACCCCGTTTGCCGTGCCCGGATCGCTGCCCCCCGGGAAGTACTTCGTTCTGGTCCAGGCCGACGCGCTGAAGAGCGTCGACGAGGCCGACGAGACCAACAACATCACCTACGCGCTCCTCGACGTCAGGTCGCGGTCGGACAGCTCCGTGTTCGATCCGTCGGACAGCGACGACGACTGAGGCAGCTCCCTAGAGCCGCTCCGAAAGAGGTTCCCATGATCCACCCGAGACTTCTCCCCTTCTGCATTCTTCTGCTCGTGCCGACGAGCCTCCTCGCCGAGGAAGGTCGTGACGTGAACGCCGAGCGAGCGCTCGAGAGGGTGCAGTACACGGTCGACGTCGAAGCGGAGCCGTGTGTGGCGTCCGAGACGGTCCTGTGCCTCGTCGATGGGCGCTTCGAGGTGAACGTCGCGTGGCAGGACAAGGGCGGCAACGACGGGTTTGCGGAGCACGTGGAGCTGTCGGACGGTGCGGGCTACTTCTGGTTTTTCGACCGCGACAACCCTGAGCTCTTCGTGAAGGTGATCGATGCCTGCGGCTCACCCTTCGACCGGTACTGGGTGTTCGTTGCGGGATTGACCGACGTCGGCGTGGCGATGACCGTCACCGACACCGAGACGGGTGCTGTCCGCAACTACATCAACCCGTTGGGCAACCGCTTCGAGTCGGTGCAGGACACCGACGCGTTCGCGACCTGTGGGACGCCCTAGCTGATCCCAGGCTCCCGGAGGGGCCTGTCGTCACGCCTCACCGCTTCGACCAGAGGCTGCCACCCGGTTGAGCGCGAGATCGCCGGGCTACAAGTAGCCGAGGCTCTCGAGGCGCCGCCTCTCCTCTGGCGACAGACTCTCGACCTCGGGCGTCTCGAAGGTGGGACGGGGGAGGGCGAGCCAGGCGCGCAGCTGGGCGCGAAGCGTGCTCACGACGTCCGGGTGCTCCTCTGCGACGTCTCTCGTCTCCGCGGGGTCGGACACGAGATCGAAAAGCTGGGTGCGCCCGCCCGGCGCCTCGATCAGCTTCCACTCTCGGGTGCGGACCGCGTAGAACTGGCGGGCGTACTGGCTCACGACGTGAGCCGGCTCGTCGTCGGGTCGGGCGAGCAGGTCGACTCCCTCGACTCCCTCCCACGAGGACAGCCCGAGGAGGCCAAGCGCGGTCGGCACCACGTCGACCGTGCTGGCAAGTCCCCGACGTCGGCCCGGATCGAGGCCGGGGCCCAGGATCCACAGCGGCACGCGGAGGAGCTCGTCGTAGAGCAAGCCGCGATGGAGCAGGCCACCGTGGTCGCCGAGCTCCTCCCCGTGGTCGGACGTGACGATCACGAAGGTGTCGTCCAGCATGTCGCGCGCGTCGAGCTCGCCCCAGAGCAGGCGCAGCTGATCGTCGGTGTGGCGGATGCCGGCGTCGTAGAGATCCGAGATGCGCTGGAGGTCCTCCGGCGCGAGCACGTCAGCTCTCGACTGGAGCTCGAGCAGGTTCTCCGACGTGGGGTCGAAGCGCGACGGCGACTCGGGGTCGACAAACTGCTGCGCCACGTGGTCCGGTGGCGCGTAGGGGGAGTGGACCTCGTAGGTGTGGAAGAAGAGGAAAAACGGCTGCGAGCTGGTGTCGGCTTCGTCGAGCATGCGGCCCAGTCGTTGGCGCTGGCGGCGGATGCCGCCGCCGCGGTCGTTGAAGCGTTCGAAGCCGCGTCCGAAGCCGAAGCGCCCGGAGGCGTTGCCGCCGTCGGTGACCCCGAGCGTGAGATACCCGGCCTCCCGGAGGTGCTCCTGGAGGAGCCGCACGCCCTCCGGGACGGGGAACGAAAGCCGGTCCTCCGTGAGCTCGAAGCCGACCCGATGTGTCTCCTGGTAGAGCCCCGAGAGCATCGTGGCGTGCGAGGGAGCCGTGCCGTGGGTGTTGACGGTGGCGTTCTCCCAGAGGATGCCCCGGGCGGCGAGCTCGTCGAGGAACGGCGAGGTCGGCCGGTGGTAACCGTAGCTGCCGAGCCGGTCCTGCCGCAGCGCGTCCAGCGAGATCAGGATCAGGTTGTGGCGCGGCGATGGCTCGCCGGGAGGTTCGCTGGGGGCCGCACATCCGCAAAGGAGAGCGAGAGCGACGAGAAGCGCGCGCGGTGCGGTCATCGCGGGGCGCCTTGCGCTAGCGCGGGGCGACGATCTTGCGAATGGCCAAGGCGTCGCGCACGAGCGCCTCCGCGCGGTCGGGCGGCAGCTGCGTGGCGCTGTCACAGAGCGCCGAGTCGGGCTCGGGGTGCACTTCCATGTAGAGGCCCTGTGCCCCTGCTGCGACGGCGGCACGCGTGAGCGGCTCGGCGTATTGCCGCAGCCCCCCGGTGTCGTCCTGACGCGCCCCAGGCAGCTGCAGCGAGTGGGTGACGTCGTGCAGCACCGGGATGCCGTCCGCCTTCATCATCTCGTAGGAGCGCATGTCGACCACGAGGTTGTGGTAGCCGAACGTCGTGCCCCGCTCGGTCACGCCGATGCGCTCGTTCCCCTGCTGGCGCGCCTTGTCGACGACCCGTCGCATCTCGTCGGGGGCCATGAACTGCCCCTTCTTGATGAGCACGGGCTTTCCCTGGCGTGCGGCTTCGGTGACGAGGTCGGTCTGGCGACAGAGGAACGCCGGAACCTGGAGCACGTCACACACGGCGGCGACGCGCTCACAGTGGTCGGGTGCGTGGACGTCGGTGAGCACCGGGAGGGTGGTCTCCGCCTTCACGGCCGCGAGTGCTTCCAGGCCCTTTTCGAGCCCCGGGCCGCGGAAGCTCGCGAGCGAGCTGCGGTTCGCCTTGTCGTACGACGACTTGAAGACGATCTGGGCGTCCAGCCGGTCTGCCATCTCTTTCATCGCACGGCCGCGCGCAACCAGCCAATCGGTGCCCTCGATGACACAAGGACCGGCGATCAGGGGCAGAGCCCCCGGAGCCCCCAGGACGATACCCGGGGTGAGCTCGATGGGTTGAACGCTCATTTCAGACTCGCTCGTTGCCCGCGACGGACCTCCCGAGCGAGGCCTCGTGCCGGGCGAATTGGAGGCCGGGTCAGTTCGTCTCGCCGCCGAGGGCTTCGTCTTCGAGGTTCCGCTCGTCTCCGGCGGCCGCCTGCCGACGCTTCTTCTCTTCCAGGGCCGCCGCGATGTAGCTCACGAAGAGTGGGTGCGGCGCCGTCGGCTTCGACTGGTACTCGGGATGGAACTGGCAGCCGAGGAACCAGGGGTGGTCCGGGAGCTCGACGATCTCCACGAACTTCTCGTCGGGAGAGAGGCCCGAGACGACCAGGCCGCCGTCCTTGAGCTGCTGGAGGTACTTCTGGTTCACCTCGTAGCGGTGCCGGTGCCGCTCGCTGATCTCGGTCGTGCCGAACACTTCGTGAGCGAGCGTGCCCTCCTTGATCTTGCAGGGATAGGCGCCGAGGCGCATCGTGCCGCCCATGTCGTCGACCCCGAGGAGATCGCGCAGCTTGTAGATGATGGGCACGGGAGTGTCCTCGTCGAACTCGGTGGAGGTCGCCTCTTCGAGCCCACACTCGTGGCGCGCGAACTCGATCACCGTGCTCTGCATGCCGAGGCAGATGCCAAACATCGGCACTTCGTTCTCGCGGGCGTAGCGGATCGCCGCGATCTTGCCTTCGGCGCCGCGCGTGCCGAAGCCGATCGGCACGAGGATGCCGTGCACCTGGAGCATGTCCTTCGGGAAGCCGCCGGCTTCGATCTCTTCGGCGTTGATGTAGACCAGCTCCACCTCGACGCCGTTGGCAATGCCGCCGTGCAGCAGCGCCTCGTTGAGGCTCTTGTAGGCGTCGGGCAGCTCGACGTACTTGCCGACGATGCCGATGCGGACCGTGTCGCTCGGGTTCTTGATCCGCGCCACGAGATCCTGCCAGGCCGAGAGGTCGCGCTTGTAGTGCGGCAGGTTGAGGAGATCGAGGAGCACTTCGTCGAGACCCTCGGCCGCGAACCGGAGCGGCACCTCGTAGATGGTCGGCACGTCGCGTGCCGCGATGACGTTCGCGGGATCGACGTTGCAGAAGAGCGCGATCTTGCGCTTCATCTCGTCGGGGAGCGCCCGGTCGACGCGGCAGAGGAGCACGTCGGCCTGGATGCCGATCGCGCGCAGCTCGCGCACGGAGTGCTGCGTGGGTTTGGTCTTGAGCTCGTCCGCAGCGGCGATGAACGGCACCAGCGTCAGGTGGATGTTGATCGCGTTGCCGCGACCGGCCTCCTGGCGGAACTGGCGGATGGCCTCGAGGAACGGCAGCGACTCGATGTCGCCGGCGGTTCCGCCGATCTCCACGATCACCACGTCGACACCTTCTGCGGCGCTGGTGATGGCGGCCTTGATCTCGTCGGTGACGTGCGGAATCACCTGGACGGTGTTGCCGAGATAGTCGCCGCGCCTCTCCTTGTTGATGACGCGCTCGTAGATCTTGCCGGTCGTGTAGTTGTGGCGCTTGCTCGTGACGCAGTTGGTGAAGCGCTCGTAGTGGCCGAGGTCGAGGTCCGTCTCGGCTCCGTCTTCCGTCACGAAGACCTCGCCATGCTGGTAGGGCGACATCGTGCCGGGGTCGACGTTGACGTACGGGTCGAGCTTCATGAGCGCAACCTTGAAGCCGCGCGACTCGAGGATCGCGCCGACCGAGGCGGCCGCGACCCCTTTGCCGAGCGACGAGACGACCCCGCCGGTGATGAAGATGTACTTGGTGGCCATGGGGACTCCTGGGGGAAAGCTACCGGGCGGTGCCAGCGGGGGGTTGGGGGGAAGCGAGGAGCGCTTGGACGCGCAGAAGATCTTCTTCGGTGTCGACGCCGATCGGCGCGGCTTCGGCTTCGAGGACGCGGATGCGAATGCCGTTCTCGAGGGCGCGCAGCTGCTCGAGCGACTCCGTGCGCTCCAGCGGGCTCCGGGGAAGTCGGGCGAGCTCGAGCAGGGTCGTGCGCCGATACCCGTAGATGCCCAAGTGGCGCCACACGGGCGCATGTCCGGGGGACCGGGGGTACGGGATCGGTGCGCGGCTGAAGTAGAGCGCGTGGCCGCCCGCGTCGAGCACGGTCTTCACCTTGTCCGGATCGCGGAGGTCGTCTTCACTGGCGCGCGTGGCCGCGGTGACCATGTCTTCGCCGCTCCCCTGGAGGTGCTGGGCCAGCCGCGAGACGAGGGCGGAGTCGAGCAGCGGCTCGTCGCCCTGGACGTTGACGATCGCGTCTTCCGTCCAGCTGCGCGCGGCCCAGGCGATTCTCTCCGTGCCGTTGTTGCACTCTTCCGGAGTCATCAGGGCGGCCCCGCCGAAGCTCTCGACCGCGTCGAAGATGCGGGAGTCGTCGGTGAGCACGACGACACGTGTGATCCCCTCGGCTGCACTCGCACGTTCGAAGACATGCTGGATCATCGGCTTGCCCGCCAGCTCCAAGAGCGGCTTGCCGGGCAGGCGGCTGGACGCGTAGCGGGCCGGGATCGCGCACACCACCGCGGTGTCGCTCATCGCACGACCACCTTCCCGCGGTGTGGACGAAGCGTGCTGGAGGTGCCTCGTGGGGGCCTCGAGGAGGGGTGGGGAGCCCGTGCGGAGACTCTGCACCCGCCTGCGTCGGGGCCGTTCTGCTGGTTTTTCCCAGGGGGCACGATTAACCCTACAGCGCTGTGTCGAAGGGAGTCAAACCGAATCTCCAGCGGCCGCTGGGATCACCTTCCGGCTGCCCTCGGAGGCTGTGCTAGGTTGCCGATGTGACGTCTCAGACGCCTGCCGCAGGCCCCGATCGCCGGGCCGTGGCCGGCCGCAGGGCTCTGATGCTCGCCGCGCTCGGCCTGGTTGCCCTCTTCGTGCTGGAGCGTGGTCTTTCTCTCTGGCAACGCGGCAGCGTTCCGGAGGTGGTGGGGGCCGAGTGGATCTGGGCCGAAGGCGCGGCCGAGACCAGCGTGCCGGTCGCCTTCTACGCGGTGCGCGACTTCACCCTCGGGCCGGACCAGATCGCGCCGGGAGCGCGCGTCGCGATCACGGCCGCCGACGAGTATCAGCTGTTCGTGAACGGCCGATTCCTGGGTGGCGGCTCGTGGATGCCCGGAAGCCCCCTCGACGTATACGACGTCGCGGGCGTGCTCCAGCCGGGAGGCAACCGGATCGTCGTGGAGCTGCACGGGTTCCGGGGCGCTGGAGGTCTACTCGCCTCGCTCTACAGCGACGCCGTGCCCTTCCGGCTCGGAACCGACTCCCGCTGGCGCATCGTCCGCCACGCGCGTCCCGGTCTGCTGACCGGAGTGTCGCCGCTCGAGCCGTCCCGGCCGGCGGTCAGTTGGGGCGCGCCGCCCACCGGGCGCTGGGGGCGGGTGCGGCTCGCTTCCGAGGTCCAGGAGGCCCCCGACCGTCCGACCGACCCGCTTGCGCCCCGCGACGCGGTGGTGTGGGCGCTTGCCAAGTCGGACCGCCTCTTGTGCCAGTCGCGCAGCGAGCTGCTCGAGACCGGAGGTGTCCCAGACGACCTGCAGCCCGGCAAGAGGCGCTGTGAGCCCCTGTGGCAGATCGACTTCGCCGTTTCCTCTTGTGGCTTCCTCGAGCTGGAGGTGGAGGGGCGGGCACAGGTGCCGTACCGCGTCTGGGTGGGTGAGGTCGGGCAGGAGATGCCGACCCGTCCCCCGGACGAGGTGGCCCTGCTCGTTCCGGGCACGTCGCGCTGGCGCAGCAGCCACGCCCACGAGCTCTCGCGTCTCTGGATCGCCGGCCCGTCCGACGTGCGAGGAGCGCGCCTGCGGATGCGGACCGGAGCGTCGGCGGTGCACCCGCATCCCGACAGCGAAGGCGTGTGGGGGCTCGAGCCTCCGGACCCACCCGAGCCGGAGAGCGGGACCACGCCGGCTCGCCCGACCTCTCCCGGCGGCGGAACGGGCGCGGGCCCTAGCTCGGCGGCGTCTCCTACTCGTTCGTCGTCGCGGCGCGGCGCTCTTCGGCCGACAGCACCGGCTCGAAGTTGACCACCTCGTGAAGTCGACCGTCGCGGAAGAGGTACGTCGAGCCGAGGCTGAAGTACCACCAGCCCACTTCCCGGGCGTTGGGGTACTCGGTGATCTCCACCTTGTCGGGCCGCCCGCGCTCGGCGTACACCCGGCGCTGGTCGTCGCTCGTAATCGAGCTCTCGAACTCGCGCAGGTTGTAGAGGAAGTCGGCGTTGTCGAGCACAAGGGGGGCCACCACAGGGGAGCCCTGCTTCATGCGCGCCGAGATGTCGGCGGCCCCCAGCACCTCGAGGTGCGTCTCGCTGCCGAGCTTCACGCCGACGACCGCGCTGAGCTCGAAGCGGTTGTAGTAGTCGTGCCACTGCCACTCGAAGCGGTACTCGCCGTTGTCGTCGGTCAGCATCTGGAGGACGGCGGGGTTGTAGTTCTGCCGGCGCAGGCGCTTGTAGTTCATTCCGCGGCGGACACCTTCGAGACGCACCTCCACTCCGGCGACCGGCTGGCCGGCCTCGTCGGTCACCTGGCCGGTGACCTCGACGATCTCGCCCTGGGCGTAGGCGCGCTTCTTGCCGAACAGCTGCCCCTGCGCCGCCGGTGCGAGGAGGGTGAGGACGAGTGCGGCTCCCGCGATGCGCGCGCAGAGTGTCGCCGTGCGGGCCACCTCAGGGGTCCTCCCACTCGATGTCCGCGGGGGCCGTGAACCGACCGACCTCGGCACCCTGGCTGTAGTCGCCCAGTGCAAACAGGGTGGTGCTGCCTTCGGCGTCTTCGTAGCCGAGGCTCTTCACGGTGTAGCTCTTGGGGTCGATGACGACGTGGGCCTTCACCACCTCGTCGGTCGGCTCGATCGGGAGGAGCTCGATCTCGAGACCGCGCGCGGTCTGCCGCGACGTGGCGTTGTAGCGCAGCTGCAGCTCGTCCGTCTCCATCAGGAAGAAGTCGAAGCCCGGGGCCTCCTCGTTGCGTACCGGGTAGCGGTGCCCCTTCGGCTCTCCGGGGTTCCAGAACCACGCCGTGTCGCCGCAGAGCAGGAAGCTCTTCGCGAACGGCTCGGCGTAGTCCCAGCGCAGGCAGTGGGGGAGCGACAGGGCGACCCGGCCCTGCTCGGTCTCACCCTCGGTGAAGCCCGCAGGGGTGTAGGTCTGCGTGAAGTCGGCTTGGAGTGGGCTCTGTGCGCGCAGGCTGCCACGCAGCGACTCCAGCGCCGTCCAGGGGTTTGCGTCGGAGGCGGAGAGCGGCGAGAGCGCGAGCACCGCGCAGAGGCTGAGCCCCGCACCGGCCCGGCCGAAGATCTTGTTCATGCGAATGAGACTATCAGCGCGCTCGAGGGCACGAGGGCCCGGTCGCCGCACCGGGCCCGTGCCCGCGGAGCCTAGTGCCGGAAGTGACGCTGGCCGGTGAAGAGCATCGCCATGCCGTGCTCGTTGGCGGCGGCGATCACCTCGTCGTCGCGGACGCTGCCGCCCGGTTGCACGACCGCACGGACCCCGCCTGCGGCCAGCGCGTCGAGGCCGTCGCGGAACGGGAAGAACGCGTCGCTCGCAGCGACGATGCCGTCTTTCGGCAGGACCGCCTTCTCGAGCGCGAGGCGGCACGAGTCGAGGCGGTTCATCTGGCCCGCTCCGATGCCGACCGTCTGGACGCTGTTGCCGACGACGATGGCGTTCGACTTCACGAACCGACACACGAGCCACTGGAACTCGAGCGCCTTGCGCTCCTCGTCGGAGGGCTGCGACTCGGTCGGGCAGGTCCACGAGGAGGTGTCTTCTGCGAGCCCGTCCGGCGTCTGGGCCAGGAAGCCGCCGTCGATCGCCCGCAGCTCCATGTCCGAGGGGTGGGCCCGGTACAGCGGGCACTCGAGAACCCGCAGGTTCTTCTTCTTGCCGTAACGCTCGAGCGCTGCCTGCTCGTAGCTCGGTGCCACGACGACCTCCACGAAGAGGTCGGCCATGGCGGCCGCCAGGTCGACCGTGATGGGGCGGTTGACCGCGATGATCGAGCCGAACGCCGACACCGGATCGCAGGCGAGAGCCCGCTCGTAGGCCTCGGTGAGCGTCGCACCGGTACCGACCCCGCACGGGTTGTTGTGCTTCGTGATGACCACCGTCGGGTCGGCGAACAGGCTGGCCAGCTTGCGGGTGGCATCGGCGTCGAGCATGTTGTTCCAGGAGAGCTCTTTGCCCTGGATCTGCTGCATTCCTCCGAGCACACCTCCCTCGCCGCGAGTGCTGTAGATCGCGGAGGCCTGGTGCGGGTTCTCGCCGTAGCGCGGCGTGAGCTCCCGCTGCAGCTGGAGGTGGACCACGTCGGGGAAACCATCGGTCTCGCCGCCTTCCGCGAACCACTGCGCAATGGCACTGTCGTACGCCTGGGTGTGCTGGAACGCCTTGAGCGCAAGGCGCCGACGGATCTCCTCCGGCACGACACCTTCGTTCTCCTGGAGCGCGGCCAGGATCTGCGGATAGTCCTCCGGATCGACGACCACCACCACGCCGCCGAAGTTCTTCGCGGCGGCGCGCAGCATGCAAGGCCCACCGATGTCGATCATCTCGACGCAGTCGGCCGCCGTTGCGTCCGGGTTTGCAATGGTCTCTTCGAAGGGGTACAGGTTGACCACGACGATGTCGATCGGGCGGATGCCGTGCTCGCCCAACTCCGACAGATGGGAGGCCCGTCCCCGGTCGGCCAGGATCCCGCCGTGAATGGCCGGGTGAAGGGTCTTCACACGCCCGTCGAGGATCTCAGGCGAGCCGGTGACGCTGGCCACCTTGGCGACGGGGATGCCGGCGTCTTCGATGTGCTTCATCGTGCCGCCGGTCGAGATGAGCTCGATGCCGAGCTCGCTCAGACCCTTGGCGAAGTCGGCCAGGCCGGTCTTGTCACTGACGGAGAGGAGGGCGCGCTGCGCTTGCAACATGGGAGGTCCTCGCGGCCGGGGGGACGGCCAGACGTGGGTGCGGTCCGAGGTCGGAAGGCGCGCAGTGTAGCTCAGCTAGTTGGCCTGGCGGAGAGCGTGCTCCACGAGCTCGAGGCGGTCGTTGCCGAAGAACATCTCCTCGCCGACGAACATGGTGGGGGACCCGAAGCCGCCGCGGGCGATCAGCTCGTCGGTGTTCTCGCGCAGCTTGGCCTTCGTCTCCGGGCGGGCGATGTCGCTCAGGAAGGTGTCCGCATCGAGCCCCACGTCGCGCACGATCTCGAGGAGCACGTCGTCCTGCGAGATGTCGCGGAGGTCGCCCCAGTAGGTTTCGAACACGCGACGCGAATATTCGGAGACGACACCTTGTTCGAGGGCGACGAGAGCACCCCGCATCGCTTTCACGCTGTTCACCGGAAAGACCGGAGGCATGCCGATGGTGATGCCGTAGTAGCTGGCCCAGTTCTGCAGGTCCTTGGCCGAATATGCGGCCTTGGCTGGGACGGGATTGGCCCGGCTCTCGTAGACACTGGGGTTGATGGAGTTGAACACGCCCCCCACCAGGATCGGCTTCCAGACCAGCTCGGCGTCCTGCGCCACGTCCTCGATGCGGTGGAACGCCAGGTAGGTCCAGGGGCTGGAACAGTCGTAGTAGAAGTCGAGAGTCGCCATGCACGAAGTCTCCGCAGAGGTTGGGCCGGCAGTCTGGCACGCCGAGGTGGCTCCGTCATGTGTCGCGCGGCCCAAGCGCTTCGTCCCCCATGCGGGGCGTTCCCGCGTCGCCCAAGTCCGAGGTCTCCAATGAAACGTCGCATCTCCGCCCTCCTCTTCGTTCTCCTCTGTGGTCTCGCGCCGCTCCCCCTGCTCGGCGGCACGGTCTACGTCGGTCCGGTCTTCGTGGGCAACCACGACGGGCTGGCGCACGACACCGTGCTCACCGTGACGAACCCGACCGCAGCGAGCCAGTCGTTCACGGTGCTCTTCATCTCCAACTTCGCCGACGGTACGGTCCGCGAGGAGCAACCGCTCCCCGCCATGACGGTGCCGGCGCAGTCGACGCGCGTCTTCAACGGGCTCGTGCCGGCCGGCAGTCGCGGCACGCTCGAGATCACCGCGGGCGACGATCTCGCGTTCAGCGCCGAGATGACGCGCCGCCGGGGGAACGGTGCGCTGCGCCGCTCGCGCGTCGCGGTGGTCGGCTCGCAGAATGCCATCGCCGCGGGGCGTCGCTTCGTGATCCAGGGTTGGGGCAAGACCGCAAACACCAGGACCTCGCTGGCGCTGTTCAACCTCTCCCAGGCCACGAACCGCTGCACGGTGAACATCCAGGGCCCGACGGGGGTGGCTCTACCGGCGACCGAGCTCGTGCTCGTGCCGCTGTCGGTGCACCACTGGCACGACGCGCTCGCGGCGGTTGGCGCCTCGGGCCGCACCGACGACTGGATCGAGGTTCGGTGCACGGGGACCGCCTACGCCATTTCACAGCGCGTCGAAACGGATGGAGCAGCAACGGCGCTCCCGATCTCCGTCGACGGCAGCTCGTCGCTCCGGCCGCCGATCGGCGACGACGAGTGCCCGCCGGGTGGTGTGTGTGGCACGTTTCTCGAGGGGGCCGAGCACGTCTCCGGCCCGGGCAACTGGACGCGCGACCTGCGCATCACCGGCCTCACCGGACGCTACGCCCGCTTCGAGCTCGAGCTCGACGTGTTCATCGCGCAGTGGAACTTCCGACCGGGTGAGGACGTGCACGGTGTCATCCAGATCGACCGTGGCCGCTGGCGGGGAAATCTCATGACGTACCTGCGCTTCAAGAACTCGCAGCTGCGCACGAGTACGTCCATCGACGGATCGTTCACGTCGCGCGACGTCAATCCGGGCGACTTCATCCAGACCGGCCGTTGGTACCACGTGAAGGTGGTGTACGACGCGACGAACGCCGACGGCGACGGCAAGTCGCTCACCTTCGAATGGACCGACGATCGTGGCCGCACCTTCAACCACCTCGGAACGGTGGTCACCGGCCGCAACGTTCTCGACTTCCCGTCGAGCGCAGGGAGTCAGGCGCGCATTCTGCTCGGCTTCCCCGCGCATGCTCCCGAGGCGTCGAACCGCAACTGGCGCTGGGCGAACGTGCGCTACCGCGTCACGCCTCTGTAGCTGGTCCGGATTCGCGCTGGACAGACCGGTCCCGCAGAGGCCGGTCGGGTCGAGACGTGTCGCGGATTGGGCGCTACAATCCCGCTTCCGTTCCCGATCGCCGTTCCGGCCACGATCCGAGATGACATCCGTGACTCCAGACGAGCTCCGCGCGCTCGCCCTCGACTCGAAGGCGTGGCCCCACGCGGAGGCGAAGAAGCTCCTGAAGCGCTACGAGAGCGCTCCGCCGGAGAAGGGCTACGTGCTCTTCCAGACGGGGTACGGGCCGTCCGGGCTACCGCACATCGGCACCTTCGGAGAGGTCGCGCGCACGACGATGGTGCGTCACGCGTTCTCGGAGATCAGCGACATCCCTTCGCGGCTCATCTGCTTCTCCGACGACATGGATGGCATGCGCAAGGTGCCGGGCAACGTGCCGAACCCCGAGATGCTCGAAGGGCACCTCGGCAAGCCGCTCTCCCGAGTTCCGGACCCGTTCGGCACGCACGAGAGCTTCGCTCACCACAACAACGCGCGCCTGCGTGATTTCCTCGATCAGTTCGGCTTCGACTACGAGTTCGTTTCGTCGACCGAGTGTTACGAGTCGGGGCGCTTCGACCAGGCGCTCCTCGAGATCCTGGAGCGCTTCGACAAGATCCGCGACGTGATCCTGCCCACTCTCGGCGAGGAGCGGCGCCAGACCTACTCGCCGTTTCTGCCGATCTCGCCGAAGACCGGCGCCGTTCTGCAGGTGCCGATGCTGGAGACCGATCCGGCGTCAGGCACCGTGACCTTCGACGACGAAGACGGCGAGCGCCACACGGTGCGGGTGACGGGAGGCGCGGTGAAGTGCCAATGGAAGGCCGACTGGGCCATGCGCTGGCACGCGCTGCAGGTCGACTACGAGATGTCCGGCAAGGACCTCATGGAGTCGGTGCGCCTGTCGGGGATCATCTGCCGCATCCTCGGCACGCCGCCTCCGGAAGGCTTCACGTACGAGCTGTTTCTCGACGAGAAGGGCGAGAAGATCTCCAAGACGAAGGGGAACGGTCTCACGATCGAGGAGTGGCTCACCTACGCCACGCCGGAGAGTCTCGGCCTCTACATGTTCCAGAGCCCGCGCAAGGCGAAGCGCCTGTACTGGGGCGTGATCCCCAAGACGGTCGACGAGTACTACACGTGGATGCGCAAGTACGACACCCAGGAGGCGGCGGACCAGATCAAGAACCCGGCGCACCACGTCCACGGCGGTGAGGTGCCCGAGGCCTCCATGCCGATCGAGTTCTCGCTGCTGCTCAACCTCGTGAGCGCGGCGCACGTGGAGAGCAAAGAGGCACTGTGGCAGTTCGTCTCGGCGTATGCCCCGGAGACCTCGCCCGAGGCCACGCCGGAGCTGGATCGACTGCTCGACTACGCGCTCAGCTACTACCGCGACTTCATCCAGCCCCACCAGAGCTTCCGTGCGCCGACAGACGTCGAGCGCCGTGCACTGGAAGATCTCGCGAGTCGCCTGCGTGCGCTGCCGAAGGACACCGAAGCGGAGGACATCCAGGCCGAGTTCTACGCGGTGGGCAAGGAGCATGGCTTCGAGCCGCTGCGTGCGTGGTTCCAGTGTGTGTACGAGTGCCTGCTCGGTCAGTCCCAGGGTCCGCGCATGGGCAGCTTCGCCAAGATCTACGGTCTGGCGAACACGATCGCGCTGCTCGAAGACAAGCTCGCCGCCTCCGCTTCGTAGCGCCGGCCTCTCGAGGCGGAGCGCGACTGACAGCAAGTGTCAGTCGAAAGGTCCGTTTTCGTCCGGGCTCGCCTCACGGAGCGACGAGAACGGAGGAATGTCGCGCTCCGTAGCCACAGAATCGCGGTCCTCGCCGCAGGGCCGGGTTGGACTGCATCTTGCTCCTGGCTCACCCTTGCGGCCTCTATGACGACCAGGAACCATCTCGGGTGGTCCGGAGGCCGAGTGAACCGCAATGCAGACCCCGAACCGACTTCCTCCCATGCTCCGTCTGGCCGCCGCGCGCCGGAGAGTGCGTGGCCTGCTCGCCGGGCTCATCGTGTGCGTGCTGGCGTTCACCCTCCTCCGCGTGAGCGACACGCTCGCCTCCGCGCGCGGTGAGGAGCAGAAGCTCCGCGCCGCCGTCTCGGGCGGCGTGGTCGAGGACGTCGAGCGTCGACTCAACGCGGCCGTGTACGGACTGCGGTCCGCGGCGATGCTCGTGCTCGTCACGGAGACCGGGGCCGACCGCCTCGCGGCGGCGCGAAGAGAGCTGGAGGCTGCCGTCGAGCGAGAAGACAAGGGAATGGACCGGCTCCTGCGTCACATCGACGACGAGGATCTCGCAGAGCAGGTCGAAACGCTGCGCGGTGTGGTGCGCCGCGCGCGAGAGCTCCCCTGGGGCGAGCCGCTCACCGACTT
The DNA here is from genome assembly GCA_965223385.1 of Candidatus Multivoraceae bacterium. Classification (GTDB taxonomy): domain Bacteria; phylum Acidobacteriota; class Thermoanaerobaculia; order Multivoradales; family Multivoraceae; genus JBCCLJ01. The sequence goes on from CBDCWR010000006.1 coordinate 1,962,565, forward strand.
CGTGAGCTCCGGCTCGCTCATCGTGTCGCTCGAGGAGGTGGACGTGGCGAACTGGGTGCGGCAAGACGCGCTGGTCGACGCGTCCCTCGAGATGCAGTGGGCGGCTCTGCACCCCTGGTACCACTTCGAGACCCTGGTGGCACTTTCTCCGGGGGCCGAGGCGGCGGCGGAGGCGCACGATCCGCTCGGGCGCACCTTCCGCAGCATCACGGCCGGCCTGGCCGAGCAGACGAGCAACGTCATCTTCCGCGACTCGTACTTCGAGCCGCTCCACTCCTTCGATGCGGAGGACGGGCTCTCGGGGGAGCTCCTGATGCTCGCCCAACTGGCGGTCGATCACGACGAGTCGAAGCGCTTGGAGCGTGAGCTCGCGGCGTGGAACGAAGGGACCCTGCTCCTCGAGAACGACGACGTGCTGGAGCGTTACGAGGCGGCCCTCGCGCTCCACCGCTCCCTGTCGCAGCTCGGAGGTGAGGCGGCCGCGGTCGCGGATCGTGAGAGCAGCGCGCGCATGCGAGCTGCGACGCGCGTCGAACAGCTCGCTCTCTTGGTTGGTCTCCTCATCTTCTTCTTCGGCTGCGTCGCCCTCTTCTCGCTGGCACGGCGTGGGCAGGTCGAGGCGAACGAGCTGCGTGAGGCCGCGGAGATCGACGCGCTGACCCAGCTGTCGAACCGCTTCGCCCTCGAGCGCCGGGAGCCCGCGCGCCTGGCTGTCTCCGAGGGTGTTGCGCTCATTCGCGCAGATCTCGACGGCTTCAAGGCCGTCAACGACACCTATGGGCACGACGTCGGCGACGACGTGCTGCGGGTGTTCGCCGATCGCCTGCGTCGTGCCGTGAGCGACCCGGAGGACAGCGTCGCCCGGATCGGCGGCGACGAGTTCGTCGTGGTGCTGCACGGGCTCGACAACCCGGCGCTACGCGCCCAGGAGGTGGCGTTACGCATTCAACGCCAGCTCGAGGCGCCGGCGGTCTGTGGTGATCGCGAGATCTTCGTGCGCACGAGTCTGGGCGCCGCCGTGTCGGACGGCGCCGCCGTTCTGGAGGACCTGCTGCGCGAGGCGGATCTCGCACTGTTCGAGGCGAAGGCCCGCGAGACCGGTCAGCTCGTGATCGCGGGCCAGTTCCAGCGGCGCACGGTCGCGGCGGTGGAGGCGGCGCTGCGCGGAGGGGAGGTGCCTCTTCTCTTCGAGCCGCTCATCGGCCCCGAGCGCGAGAACCTGCACGAGGTGCGGGTCCTGCCCACCTGTGCCGGGCCCGGGGGCGACGACCTCGATCCCGAGACCTTCCGCGAGGTCGTCGAGTGGCTGGGCCAGGGGTCGGTGGTCCGCCAGCTCAGCCTCCAGGGCCTCGTCGAGATCGAGCCGCGCGCGCAGGATGCGGTCACCCGCTACTGGCTGCGCCTCTCGGGCGCCGAGCTGGCAGGCCCCGGCGCCGCCGAACGACTCCTCGAGGAGCTGGCTGTCGTCGGGCTGAGTGCGGAGCGGGTCGGCGTGGAGCTGGCGGAGACGCTTCCCGAGCGCGGCATGATGAGCCTTCTCGCAGCGCTCGACGTGCTGTTCGACGGCGGTGTCGCGGTGATGTTGGGCAGTGTGGGCCTCGGAGACCTGTCGCTCAAGCGCCTGCACAAGATGCCCCTCCACACCGTGTGCCTCGACGACTCCCTCGTGCAGGGGCTCGGAGCCGACCCTTCGACCGGGGCTCTGATCGATGCGCTCGCCACCGTCTGCCGCAGCCTGCGCATTCGGCTCGTCGCGCGCGTCGAGCCGAACCGCCGCCTCGCGGTCGATGGCGTTCGCGGCCACCTCACGCCGCTCCTCCTCTCGGCTGGAATCGAGGGCGCCTTCCTCGCGAGCCCGGTGGCCTTCGAGGCGCTCGACGACCGGCGGCAGTTCCGGTCCGGCGGCCGTGGAACGGACCTGTCGGGCGGAAGCCTCGCGTGAGCGCCGTGGGCTAGTTCCCGCTCTCCGGATCGGCCTTCGGAAGCACGAAGATACGGCCCTCGCCCTCGTGCGGCGTCGGGCGCCAGTCGCCACCGCCGGCCTGGAGCCAGATGTAGCGGAAGATCTGCGCGGTGGCGGTGACGGCGCGCGAGTGGATGAGGGCCGACGTTCCGAAGGCGGAGGAGCGGTCGTCGAAGTAGGCCCGGCCGGGCAGCTTGCCGATGCGGCGGTACTCGCTGCCGACCGTGTCGTAGAGACTGCGGGTTCGTGTGAGGGTGCGTGCCACGAAGCCCTCTTCGCCTCCGAGCCGCCGCGTCGACTCGAGCTCGCGGTCGAGCCCGTAGAAGACCACCTCGAGCCGTGGCTCGGTGCTCTCGAGGTAGTCGAGGAAGTCGGCGTAGTAGTGCTTCTCGCTGGCGTCCCGATCCGAGGTGTTGAGGGGGTTGTGCGCGTCGGCGATGTAGTGCGCGACGACGCCTGCCTGGTAGGCGATCTCGGAGAAGGATCGGTGCTCGCGAATGTAGGCGACGGTACGCTCGATCTCACGTTGCAGCACGAGGTGGAGCTGACCGTTCTCTTCGGTGCGCTGGTGGTACGCGGCGCTCGTGTCCTTGAACGGCGCCAGGACACCCTCTTCGAACTGGTCCTGGTACTTGAGCAGCTGCCGTCGCAGATCGATCGGGGCCACCTTGATCGCGTTGCGGGCGAGGAAAAGCTGGCTCTCCGGTGTCCAGGCCGCTGCGGGGGTCGGAGCGAAGATGGCGGCTCCCAGCGCGAGCGCGGCGGCGGTTGCCGTCAGCGCAGCGATCGGACGGCCAGGGGACGTGGAGCGTCGCGGGGTCACGAGGTTTCGTCAGCGCGAGGTGGAAGGGAACCGGAAGTGGCTGAGCCCGCGCGACTTGAGCCGGAGAAGGTCGCGCGCTCGCCACGGCGATCGTAGCAGCGGTGGCGGTGCGGTCGCCCCGCGCGCGCAGGCGAGGCGGCGAATCGGCGGACTGCCGCCCGCCGTTCGTGGAACACTACCCGTCGTCCGAGCGCCTTCGCCTGGAGGCTCCCTTGCGGCCCCGGGTGTCGAGGGCTCGATCCTTTTGAACCCTGACGCCGAACCGGAGATTCGACATGAGCGACGCCCAACTGCCTGGCCGCCTCGGCAACCCCGAATCCACGCTGGCCACCGACCCGAGGACAGACCCGCGTCTGCTGCCGGCCCTCGAGCTCGCGGAGCTCGCTCCAGGAGTCGACCCACCCGAGCGCGGCGCCAGCTACGAAGAGGCGCTCGAGTACTGCGCGGCGTTCGAGGCGATCAACGCCGAGATCAACGAGCCCCTGCGCGCGGCCCTGCCGACCTTCGAAGGTGTCGAGAGCTCCACGCAGGAGATCGAGGGCCCCGACGGCAACAAGGTCCCGCTCTACATTCACCGACCGAAGGAGACTTCGGGCCCGGTGCCGTGCATCGTGCACACCCACGGCGGCGGCATGGTGCTCATGACCGCGCAGGATCCCGGCTTCATTCTGTGGCGCGACAGCCTGGCGGCAGCGGGCCTCGTGGTGGTGGGCGTCGAGTTCCGCAACGGTGGCGGCAAGCTCGGCAACCACCCCTTCCCGGCCGGTCTCTCCGACTGCGCTGCGGCCGCCCGCTGGGTCACTGAGCGGCGCGAGGAGCTCGGGATCTCCAGCATCGTCATCTCGGGCGAATCCGGCGGCGGCAACCTCTCGATCGCAACCACGCTCAAGGCGAAGCAGGACGGTTGGGGGGATCAGATCCAGGGGGTGTATGCGTGTTGCCCCTACATCTCCGGCACGTACGGGGAGCCGCCCGCCGAACTGGCCTCCCTCCACGAGAACGAGGGTTACATGCTCGAGTGCCAGACCATGGATGCCCTCGTGAAGGTGTACGACCCGGCCGGCGAGAACGCGACCAACCCGCTCGCGTGGCCGCTGCACGCGACGCCGGAAGACCTGGAGGGGCTGCCGCCCCATGTGATCTCGGTGAACGAGCTCGACCCGCTGCGCGACGAAGGCCTCGCCTTCTACCGCAAGCTCGCGGCCGCGGGTGTTCCGGTCAGCGCGCGGACGGTCAACGGCACGCCGCACGCCGGCGACCTCATGTTTCCCGAGGTCCTGCCGCAGGCGTTCGAAGAGACGCTGCGCTCCGTCGTGGCGTTTGCCCACTCCGTGTAGCGCGTCTGTGGGCCCCTAGGTCGAGGCCAGCGCACGGGTGACTGGTAGGCGCTGCACTGCCCTCGCAGGCCCGAGGCTCGCGAGTGCGGCGAGCGCCAGGGTCAGCCCGAGTGATGCGGCGTAGGCCCAGGCCGCGAGGGAGAGCGGGAGCGGTGCGAGGACGAAGGCGAGCCCCGTCGCGCGCCCGACCCACGCGGAGAGCACGATCGAGAGGGCTGCAGCGAGCGCCCAGGCGACGCAGGCCAAGGCCAGCGCCTCGAGCAGCACGATGCGCCCGACCGCGCGGCGATTGGCGCCGAGGGTGCGCAGCACGCCGATCTCACGGGTACGCTCGAGCACGCTGAGCCCGAGAGCCGAGGCGAGCCCGAGCGCACCCACCGCGCCCAGGAGGAGCGCCATGAGCGTGAGCGTGCGCTGGAAGATCACGACGTGGTCGAGCAGGCCCTTGTTGCGGGTTGCCGACAGGCGCGCGCGGCCGGGGGAGAGGCCGGCGTCGCGGAGGGCCTCCTGTGCCTGAGCCGCAAGGGTGCTCTGGCCTCTTGCATCGGGGCCTGTTCTGGCGCTGGCCAACACTGCGATGTGGGTGTCGGTCTCCCACGCGCCCGGCAGTTCGGTGACGTAGCCGACCCCCAGGGAGCCGATCTCGGTGGCGACTCCGATCACCTCCCAGCTCACCGGGTGCTCACCTGCGACGAGCTCGACGTGGTCTCCCGGCGCGGCGCCGAGCTTGTGTGCCATGCCGTGGTTGAGCACGATCTGGCCGGGGCTCGAGATGCTCAGCCAGCGGCCGCTTTCGAGCTCGAGGCTGAGCATCGGGCTGGTGGCGGGGAGCGCGATCACCGGGAACCTCTCGCCTGGCCTCTCCGGGGAGCTCGCGAAGGTGCGCGACCAGACCTCGGTCGCCACTTGAGCGCCTCCGCGCACTGGTGCGAGCGCTTCCTGAGCGGCAGCGCGGCCGCCGGTGGCGGGGCCAAAGGCGACCTGCGCGTCGTGCGGCTGGGCAGCCGCCGCCCGGTCGAGCAGCTCGAGCCACGCGGAGCCGACGTTCGCCGAAGCCAGGAAAAGGGCGTTGGCCGCCGCGATGGTGAGGAGGCTCAGCGCCATGCGCTGCGGCCGTCGAAACGCGTTGCGCACGGCAAACGCTGCGAACGGGCGCGTCTCGAGCGGGCGAAGGCGGCCCCACATCGAGGCCGCGAAGCTCTTCTCGTCGCGGGCCCCGCGCAGGTCGTGCAGGCCCTCCTGCACCGACGCCCGCGTCGTCCGCAGCACGGCCGGGAGGGCCAGCAGGAGGGGCAGGCCGAGTGCGGTTGCCACCAGGAGCGCCAGCGCTCCGCCGCTCGGCCAGAAGGAGGCGACGCGGAGATTGAGAATGCCGCTCGCAATCTGCGTGTAGAGGCGCCCGAGCAGCAGACCCGAGGGCAGGCCCAGCGCCGCGCCGGCGGCACACAGGAGTGCAACGACGGCGGTGTAGATGCGGAGCACGCGGCCCCGCTGCGCGCCAAGCGTTTTGAGGGTCGCGATCTGTGCCCGTTGCGTGTGCAGGAAGGCGCCCAGCGAGCTGCTGGCCAGAATGCCGGCGAGCAGAAGAGCGAAGCCGGCGAACACGAGCAGGGTCAGGAGGAGGGCCTCCATCTGCCCTTGGTGAGGGTGCTCGCCCGGGGGAGGGATGGACACACCGGCAACCTCGGCGCCGTGCCGGCGTGCCAGCGGCTCGAGAGCTTCGGCGCGCCGCGAGATCTCCTCCCGATCGAGCAGCAGTAGGCCGTCCTCCTCGAACCGTACGATCAGCTCGTCGAGCGACCCCGGACCGCCGAGGAGCTCGAGCGTCGGCGCGGTGACGTAGCCGTAGCCCGTTCCCTCCATCCAGGCGGGCGCCTGTCCGGGGTCGTGCACGACGCCGACCACCGGCAGCGTCGCGGAGTCGCCGTGGCCGTAGGCCACCGGAAGGTCAGAGCCGAGCCCGGCACGGAGGAACGAGAGCGCACTCTGCTCGAGGGCGATCTCCCCCAGCATCGGTGGCCGGCCCTCCTCGAAGCTGAACGTGGCGACACGGAGGTCGGCGAAGTCGCGGACGACGAACAGCTGCAGCGGAACGCGTGCGCCCGCAGGCCCTGTGCGCGAAGGCGGTCGTTGGGCCCAGGCGCGGGTGACGCGCCGGAGATCGGCCCGCGTCTCGGGCAGTGTCTGCACGTCGCGCAGCAGCGCGGGGACGTCTCGGGGCTCGGTGTCGAGCTGGAGCGTGGCCGAAGCCGGAACCGTTCCGGTGAAGCTGCGGTCCATCTCGCGCTGGAGCACGGTGGTGCCCGAGCCGAGGGCCGTGAGCGCCAGGACGCCGACACCCAGAGCGGTGCTGATGAGCAGGGCGCGACCCGGGTTGTGACGCACGTCGCGCCAGGCCTTGCGATAGGCGATCAAGGTGCACCCTCGTGGAGGCGACCGTCCTCGATGCTCCACGTACGGTCTGCGTCCTGCGCGAGCTCCGGCTCGTGCGTCGCCACGATCAGGGTCGTGCCGCTCTGGCCGAGGCGAGCGAACAGGTCGAGGATCTGGGCCGCGGTGTGCGAGTCGAGGTTGCCCGTGGGCTCGTCGGCGACCAGCACGGCCGGGTCGTTCGCGAGGGCCCGCGCAATGGCGACCCGCTGTTGCTGGCCACCCGACAGTGCACCGGGGAACTTGTCGGCCTGGTCGGCCACGCCCGTCCGCTCGAGCAGCTCGAGAGCCTTGGCGCGGCGGTCCGCCGCTGCAGCCCGAGGACCGTCGATGAAGTCCATGGGCAGCATGACGTTCTCGCAGGCCGTGAGGGTGGGGAGGAGCTGGAAGAACTGGAAGACCACGCCCACGGACCCGGCGCGCCAGGCGGCGCGCGCGTCTTCGTCGAGCGCGTGCAGGGGCTTGCCCTCGAACGTGAGCTCGCCGCCGGTGGGGTGGTCGAGCCCCGCGAGCAGGTTGAGCAGCGTCGTCTTGCCGCTCCCGGAACGGCCCATGAGGGCAATGGTCTCGCCGCGGCGAATCGTGGCCGTCACCTCGTCCACGGCCGCGAACAGGCCCTCCGGCGTGGGGTAGTGCCGGCTGATCGCGCGGAGCTCGAAGAGGGGCGAGGAGGCGGGCTGCGAGGCCGCGCCCGCGGGAGAAGGCTGTTTCATGTGCGGTCGAACCTCCGCGAGAACGTGGCGGGCCGGGTGACGAGCCTGTTGCCGAACAGTGTGCGGAATCGGATAGTGTGCGTTTCGATGAGACTACGCAGAGTCCGGCCCGCCGTTCCCGATCAATGGCGTGGCCGTGTCCACAATCGAACGAATGCGCGCAACTGTGCGGAAAGGACACCGTGACCCGACACGAAGGGGACGCTCCGGCCGTCGACCGCCGGGTCGCTCGCTCGCGCCGGCTGCTGCGCAGCGCGCTGATGGAGCTCGTGCAGGAGAAGGAGTACGCGCGCATCACGGTGCAGGACATCCTCGATCGCGCCGACGTCGGGAGATCGACGTTCTACGCGCACTTCCGCGACAAGGACGACCTCCTCGTCGGCGATCTTCAGTTCATCCTGCCGCTCTTCGACGACGACGGCCCCGAGGTGGTCCCGCCGTTCCTCCCGCTCTTCGAGCACGTGCAGGCGTTCTACCCGACACTGCGCAAGCTCATCGCGGGCGGCGCGCAGCCGATGATGTTCGAGCGCATTCGTGCCGGGCTGGTGTCGCGCTGGCACGAGCGCATCGTGCGGCTGCAGGCGGGCGGCCTCGTGCGCGACCTCGACCCTGATGCAGCCGCCCACTTCGCCACGGCGGGCTTCATCGCCCTGCTCACCTGGTGGCTCAACTCCGGGCTCCAGCTGAGCCCGCGGGAGATGGACGACTTCCTGCGTCAGGCCCTCAGCGAAGGCCTCCGCGGCCGCTAGGCGCGGTTCTGCGCGGAGAGGTAGTCGACCATCGCGGCGGTCACCGGCGCACCGACCCGGTCGGACAGGAACTGCCACTGCCCGGCCGGATTGATCTCCAGGAAGACGTACTCCCCCGAGTCGGTGAGGCGAAAGTCGAGAGCGCCGTAGACGAGCCCGAAGCGGGCCATCAGCTCGCGCACCTTGTCTTCGAGAGCCACGGGAAGCTGATGGGCCGACACCTCCGCCCGCGCGAGGTTCATGCGGTAGTCGAATTCGTAGTCGGCGGAGCTCGACCGCACTTCGACGGCGAAGATGCGATCACCGACGACCGTGACGCGGAGGTCCGAGCGCGCCGCCACGTACTCCTGGAAGATCACCGGCGCGTAGCGCACGGCGGAGAGCAGTTCGTGCTCGCCGGGCCGCAGCAGGCGCGTCTCGCGCCAAGCGGTCTCGGTGGCCTGGAAGGCCTTGTAGATGGTGCCTCGGCACCCCTGCTCTTCCACGAACGCCCGCGCCTGCTCGGGGCAGCTGGTGACGAGGGTCTTCGGAATGCGAAGCCCGAGCTCGGCGGCCACCTTGAGCTGCCACGCCTTGCGGCTCGCCTTCTCGTCGTTCTGCGGATCGTTGACCCAGTGTGCGTCGAGACAGGGCCACAGGCCCATCAGTGCCGCATGGCACTCGGCCCAGGCGAACTCCTGCGCCTCACCCTGGGCGAGCTCGTCGTGCAGCACGAAGGGGTTGGGGCGCCGCCACCAGACGACCCTCGTCTCGGTGAGATCCACGGTGCGGCCATCCAGGTGGACACGGGCGACGGAGGCGCCGCCCGTGTCGTGGCCCACGTCGAGCTGCACCTCCCGTGGGAAGCGCGCCGTGTCGAGCAGGAGTGCGCGCTGCCCGCGCGCGTTCAGGCCCTCGAGGACCTGAACGGCGTGCGAGTCGTTGGTGTGGGAGACGACCAGAATCACTGCGTCACGACTGACGGCTGCGCTTCTGGTACTCCTCCACGAGCGCCTTGTAGTGCGCATCCAGCTGCTGCATCTGGCTCGCCACCTGTTGGATGCTGGCCGCGAGCTGTGCAAGCTCCGGATCGCCGCCCCCACCCGTCTGCCACGCGTTCGAGTGGTGAGGCGTGGCGAGGATGAAAGGCTGCGCGCCCTGCGGCGGGTTGGCCGGGTTGCCTCCGAACCGCGGGTCGATCGCGTCGAGTCCGGGTGGCTTGTCGAGGCCGGGGCGCTTCACGTCGTCGAAGTTCTTGAACTTGTCGTCCTGGAACTTCGGCTTGAGGATGTCGATGAGCCACTTGAAGCCACCGTCGTCGAAGAACTTGAGCTTGCCGATGTCGACCGGCGGCCCGATCGTGGGCTGGGTCAGGTTCTGGAGAGTGGGGGAGGCTTCGATGAACCTCTCGATGCGCAGGCCGAAGTTGCTGCCGCCGCCCGGGGCGGGGCTCGTCGCCGAGCAGCCACCGTTCGTGTGCACGCCGACGAGCGCAGAGTCGCTCGCCCGCAAGATGCCGGAGCCCGAGTTGCCGCCCAGCGTGTCGATGTCGTTGTAGCGGATCAGGTTGCCGGTGATGGCGGTTGTTGGCCCCGCCTCGATGCGCTTGGGCCGCCCCGCGGGATGGCCGATGATGCAGATCATGTCTCCGACCGTGGCGTCGGTGGTGGAGACGGTTGCGGTACCGAACGTGGCCCCGGGGTTGCCCGCGATGCGGCAGATGGCCATGTCGACTCCGCCGAGCCGATACTCGACGAGCTCCTGAATGTCGAAGCTGGTCTCCGTGCGCAGGTTGCCGCTCGGGTCGACCTGGAAGTTGAAGTTGACCTGCATGTTCTGCGCGATCTCTTCGTTGGGGATCGGGGTGTTGGTGCCGTCGATCCGCGGCACGGTCCAGCCATTCGGGTTCTGGTCGAAGAGATGGCCGCACGTGATCATGATGTCGTCGGAGATCATGGTGCCCGTTCCCCAACGCACGCCGCTCACGTCGCCGGGGTTGGCATAGAGCGTGGCCAGGTTCGACTTCCACTGCACCTGGCAGACCGGACTCTGGTTGCCGCTCACGAAGCCAGTCGACACGCCGAGGAGGCCGTCGTACTGCTCGACCGGCTGCGAGTCGTCCGTGAGACCACAGATGGTCTCGAGCATGGCCGAGTACTCGTCTCCACCGCCGACAGACTCCGTTCCAACCGCCTCCGCGACGGCTCCCTTGACCGCCTCCTCCAGCTCCGGCCGGAGTGGGTAGAGCCCAATTTCTTCGATGTCCCTTTTGATCTCGCTCATGGATGCCACCTCGTCGTTTGGTGATCCGATCCGTAGCGGCCAGGGGGCGCTGCACGAACGACGGCCCGCCCCGACGGCTCGCCTCTTCTATGGACGGACACGGTGGGCCGATTTTCCGAATCGGCGGACGCGACCCGTCGCCTTGACGCCGTGACGGCACCGCTGCTAAAACTGGCGGTCGGTTGCCCAGATAGCTCAGTTGGTAGAGCACCTGACTGAAAATCAGGGTGTCGGTGGTTCAAATCCGCCTCTGGGCACCACTCATAAGTCACGCGAAGTCAACGACTTAGAGCGACTTGCTCTTCGGTTGGCAGGCACTCCATGAAGCGAGTTTGGGTGCAGCATGGGTGCAGCGAAACTGGCGGCGCAGGACCGCAGAATCGCGAGGCCTCTCGGCGGCGGTGCCCGATTCGACTGGCCGCAGCGTCAGCACTGCGCCGCTTGAGAGCGGCGGAGCAGAGTGTCCCGCGGAGCACTAGTCGTACCCTCTAGGCCTTCGAGTATCTGATTCGTGGCTCGAAGAATGCGGTTCAGGGACGTTCGGAGTGTTTCGACATCACCGTCGTGGTGCTGGATATAGTCGGAGGCGGCTAGCTGGCCCTCGAGGCCGACTGCGCGACTGACCGCATAGGCCACCGCTTCGGCTTCGGTCTCTCGCACTGCGTGACTGGGCCGCTCTTCTCCAGGCACTTGGTGGAGGAGTTCGTGAGCGATCTCGTGTGTGAGCACCTGGAACTCCTGTGCGGGCGGGAGCAAGTCCAGGATCTGGATGGCTCCTCCGGCGGAGGTTCCGTCGGCACCGCCCAAGGAGGCCACCTTGGTGACTCGGAGTTCGGAAGTCCGTGCGAACTCGTGCAGCCGCTCGAGCCACGGCCCGGGTATTCCTGAATAGCGCTCCGGCTCAGGAAGAGGATCGCCGTCGGTCTGCGAGATGTCGAAGACGTGGCCGATCTTGAACCTCACCGCGTCTTCCTCGTTGGGCTGCTTGGCTCGGACCGGAATCGGTACGACGATCTTGAGTCCCTTCTGGCCCTTGAGGACGTGCCTTCCCATCTTCTTCCAGGCGCGGAATCCCGCGACGTGGCTCGCCTCTGGACACTGGCTCCGGATGAGCAGGACGTTGCTCAGGCTGTACCGGTGAAATCGGGCGGAGAAGGCCAAGTAGGTCTTGAGGGCTTCGCTTTGGCCTTGGGCGATCGCGCGCTCGAGCTCTGCGAGCGACTCTTGGATGAGGTTCTTGGCGGTTTGCGTCGTGTTCATGGTGTGTCTCTTCGAGCTGTGTTGGGTGATCCGTGCTTCCTTCACAAGGCACAGGAAGCCGGTCACCCAACCGGCCGAGGAGACGGCCGACGGTGAACTCGGACGAGGTGGAGCGCCCACGGCGGCATGTGACAGCCCGCGTCTGCGCGGGCTGGCGCAACGTTGTGTGAGCGGATCCGACGGAGGGCTCGCTGTCGGGCTCACAACCACGACGTTCGCCCTTCTTGACCCGGATCTGGTCGAGTAGCACGGAGCGGGCGAGTGAATCGCCCCGGGTTTTCCGGAGGCCGTGGGCTGCCCTGGGTTCTCCGGACAGAAGAAACTGGAGTCCGCCGCCATGATCCTGATTGGAGGACGACATGGCACGAAGGGGCTACCCGGCAGAGTTCCGTCGACGGGTGATCGACCTGGTCGAGGGCGGGAAGAGGGTGGCCGAGGTCTCCAGAGACGTCGGCATCAGCGAGCAGACGATCTATTCCTGGCGCCGCCAGGCCCGTATCGGTGCCGGCCTCGAGGCCGGTATGACGTTGGCCGAGAAGGCCGAGCTGACCGCGGCGAAAAAGCGGATCTGAGGAGACCGAGCTCGCCATCCATCGACGCGCCACCGATCTCCTCAAGGGATACTCTCTGGACCCAAAAGGGCCTACGCGGCGATCCGAGTGATCGCCGCAGAGGGACTCCCCGTCGACCTGGCCTGCCGGGTCCTCGGCGTCTCGCCATCGGGCTACTACCAGTGGCGAGGACGGCCTCCTTCGGCGCGAGCGCTGCGGCATGCTTGCCTAGGCCAGCTGGTTCAGCGCGCGTATGCAGCCTCCCGAGGCACCTACGGTGCACGAAGGGTCCACGCGGGGCTGACGCTCGGTCAGGGAATCGACGTCGGTCGTCAAACTGTGGAGCTGCTGATGCGCCGCGCCGGCCTCAAAGGGATCTCAGGCCGGCCTAAGTTCCGTCGGGTGCGGAACACTCCGACCTCCGCTGATCTGGTGCGCAGGAGCTTTGAGCGGGACGGTCCCAACCAGCTGTGAGTGACCGATATCGCCGAGCATCCGACGCGTGCGGCGAAGCTGTACTGCGCGGTTGTCCGCGATGCCTTCAGCCGACGTGTCGTCGGCTGGTCAATCGATGGTCACGCAACAGCCTCGCTGGTGACAAGCGCTCTCGGCATGGCCATCGACAGTGGGAAGTGAGCTGGTGGCGAGACCGTGATCCACAGCGACCAAGGCACGCAGTTCACCTCCTGGGCCTTCACCCAAAGAGCCATCGACTCCGGCCTCCCCCCTTCGATAGGAGCCGTTGGCGATTGCTACGACAACGCGCTGATCGAGTCGTTCTGGAGCCGCCTCCAGGTGGAGCTTCTGGATCGCCAACGCTGGAAGACGCGCGTCGAGCTCGCCAGCGCGATGTTCGAGTACCTCAAGGTCTTCCACAACCGGAAGCGCAGGCGCTCGTCACTTGGCATGCTTACCCGATCGCTTATGAGCATATGAAGAGAAAGCATCGTGAACGGCGGGACTCCAGTATTCCGACTCCGCGAAACTCACGGCACACCAAAACGGGTTTTGGTCAAAGCCGAGGGTCTCCTCCAGGTCGTTGACCCGAAGGAGGGGCACTACCTCCCGCAGCAAACCCGTGGCCTACAGGAGGACGTAAAGAACGACAATCGGGCAGGCCACGAGGCAACAGAGGCGGCAGGTCACTAGGCAGAGCTTCTTCACGCTGTCCTCCTGAGGAGTTGGACCATCTTCTGCACTTCGCCCAAGCAGCACCGGCCGCTTGGATTTCTGGATTCGCAGGCGCAGTTCCCCGCCTTGATCTCGCTGCGGATGCGCTCGACGACGGTTGTCGAGCCCGTTCGAGCAAGCTCTTCCTCAACGTCTTCGACGGAATGGCCGAAGCAGTAGCAGAGAAGGCCACCGCAGGATGTCTTGAAGCCAGGCACGACGGCCACATCAGCCGTCTCGAGCGTCAGGTCGTCGGCGTAGTACGTGACTTCGCAGTCGTTGGTCCTGCACAGCCAAGCTTCGGTCGGCTCAGCTGGTAGCTCCGCCTTCGCCAGCGACCTCACGGTCTGCCAAGCCACCTTCTGCCCGTGCCCGGCGCATCGTGGGCACTTGGCTCGTTTGTCCTCGGACCCGCCCTGGCGGTCGCAAGCTCCGATGCTTGTGCTCACTTGTTGGGCCTCGCGAGTAGTTGTTTCAGATCGCTCTCGAGCCGCTTCCTCGTGTCGACGACTGTCCTTCCCCAGCTCACCATCTCGTCGGGCCCGCTCGCGCCCCACGACGAGTCAGGGCGATAGAGAAAGTAGGCGTCCCACTCCACGTGGCCCTGTTCCTTGGCGGTCACGTTCTCCCCGTAGAAGCGGCCGACGTGCTTGTCCTCGTCCCAGAAGTGGAGCACCCGAGGGTCGGCCATCAGGCTCTCGGGCCACCTGCCCCTCGAATCCCCGGGGAACATGCTGAACCAGACCACGTAGACCTTGAACGCCTCACCCTTCATCTCTCGCAGGAGGTTCTTGTCCGCCCACCTGGCGGCAGCGACGCAGACCGGTCACGTAGGGGAAAGGAGCAAAACGAGTCGCGTTTCGCCTTCGTCAGCGTTGAAGGCAGCCGCGAACTGCCCAAGCGACTCGACGTTCCGGAGCTGCTGTTCGGCCGCGGCTGGAGCCGCGGTGGCTAGTGCCAGCCCCAGCAGAGCCGCGCAGAGTATCTTTGTCTTGGTCATGAGGACTCCTGTCTTCACAGAGACCAGTAGATGACCCAGCTCGCCCATCGTGGAAGGGTGAGTAGGAGGACGACCGCTCCAAGAGCCAGCCAGAGGAAGCCTCTCTTCCTCCTCACGTTCCGGTCGAGATCGCACGAGCCGTCATCACAGGTGGCCTTCCGGGGCCGATACGCCTCGAACAGGGCAGCGGCCATGAGTGCAACGCTGAGAACCGTGATGTAGGGCCGCAGTGGGCCGAGGAAGTTGGCCAGAGCGGCGCCGCTGGCGCCGAACGTGCCGAGGGCGATCGGTAGACAGCAGAGCCAGCTTCCCGCCGCCCCAAGGGCGGCGAGCAACGCCCCTCCTGCGGCACGGCCGCCGCTTCGTGCGGGGGCTACGGCAGCAACGCCTGGCTCGCTCGCTACCATCCCTAGCCCTGCTTCAGGAGGGAGGCGAGGGCCTTTGTGACCCGCGCGAGCCGCTCGTCCTCGTCGCCTTCCATGCAGGTTTCGACGCACCGCTGGAGCTCGTGCTCGAGGAGAACGGTGGAGAAGCGGTTCAGCGCCGCCTTGATGGCCGAGACCTGGAGGAGGATCTCGTCCACGCAGCGCTCCTCCTCCAACATCTGGCTGACCGCCCGGACGTGCCCTTCGAGGCGAGCAAGACGGTTCGTGAGCGCCTTCTTGGAGCTCTCGTCGAGGTAGCCGGTCCCTGCCGGGTGGAGTGCGGAGAGATCTACTTTCGTCGGTGCCATTGCGGGTCTCCCTGATGGAAGTGTATCCCCCCTGGGGGGATGCGTCAAAAGGAGGTGCCCGGCGCGACTGGGCTGCGGTCGTCCTCTGTCGCCTTCCTTCCGCGTGCGTGACGAAGCGCCGAAGGTGTGACACTAGAAGAGTAGCGAGAGGTCCGCGACAAAGCTGTTGGCTCCGTCTTGCTCCTTGTACTGAAGCTGGAGCAGCAGCGTGTGCATCCGGTTTGGAAGGGCTGCCACGAAGTATGGAACCGCAGTCATGCCCCTGCCGTCTTCACTGACCTCCTCGAGGCGCAGTCCGGCGCCATAGCGATTCGACGAGCTCCCGAAGAGGTACTCCGCTTCCAGACTCGCCCGCGTGCGGTTGCCTCCAGTGCCAGGATCGTCCACGCCGACACCGGCAGTGACGAAGAGGTCGTTCCATTCGTAGGTGCCGAGCGCGGTCAGGAGCCAGACATCGTCCTCAACGAAGGCGTGGGCGCCAATCGTCCGGTGTCCGCTTCGATAGAACGTCTCGAGAAACACCCCCTTGGGGTCGCCGAGCTCGAAGCTCGCGGTGTCGCTGGCCTCCGAGCTCAGAGGAATCGACAGTTCGCCCACGAACGGCAGGGTGACGCTGTGAAACAGCCCATCGCTCGCTCTCGTCCCCTGCCGCGACTGATAGGTGTAGGTCACGCTCGGGGAGCGGCTCGAGGGTGAGAAGGTCGACAGGGAGTTCACGCGGGGATCCGCGTCGGAGCCTGTCCTCAGCCCATTCTTGAAGAGCAGCGGGTCGCTGGGCGAGAGCCGAAGAGAGACGTCGACCTGGCTCAGGAGACGGTATTGACCGACTCTCGCGGCGTGCCTTCCCCGCTGCCACTGGAAGAAGAGATCCTCGAAGCGGCCACCGCGGTCGCGAAGTGTCCCGCCGGAGTTGAGCGAGAGACTCACCACACGCCATTCGACGAAGTACGACCACTCGGCGCCGAGGCGGCCGCCGCTGATCAGCTCGACCTTCGGAAGAAAGAGGTCTGAGCTCCCGTTGCCCTTGTCTTCGAAACGGCCCGTGAGCCACGCCGCGAGGGGAAGAGTCGACGAGGAAGAACGCTCGGCCGACGAAACCTCGGGTGGCAGAACGTAGCCCGCCGCCTGGAACGCGAGACCCGTCTCGTTCAGCCTGGGAACGAGCTCGTGACACGTGCCGCATTGCAGCTGATGTTGTCGGGCGAACTGCGGAGAAGCGAACACTCCCTGAGACCATAGAGCGAGACACACTGCCATCGCGAGGGTCCGGATTTGAGATTTCATAAAATTAGTTTAGAGTAATCAAAATATGTGTCAAGCCGAAGCCCGATCTGGGCGATCGAACGATATTCGGAGCGACTTCGTGAACGCGGAGAGGGAAGTGTGTGCAGTCCGCCGCGACCACGAGCCCGACGGTGTCGCGTTGGCGACAACGGTATGCTCGGGAGCGACATGATGCGCCGAGCTTTGATCGTCCTCTTTCTCACGGCGGGCCTCATCGGGCCAGCTGAGACTGTGGTCTGCACAGAGTCCGACGGTCGCGTCGGCATCGAGATCGGCATCGGAGGCCGCTGCGCCGACTTGGTCGTGACGGACCGTGTCCGCAATGATGCTCCGGACTTGGAGTGCCCCTCCTGCAGCGACTCGTTGCTTCCTGACGCGAGCGCCGCGGCGGATCGAAAGGGCCAGTACCCCGAGGCGTCGGCTGCCTCGCCGATCGCCTTCTGGTCTCCTACCCTGAGCCCGCCAACCGAGCGCCAAGCGCCAAGCCTCCCGAACAGGCACTTGCCTCCACGCCAGCACGACCAGCTCGCTTCGGTCGTCCTGCTGCTCTGAGTCCGGCTCGCTAGGGCCGCCACGTCGGCGGCCAACCGAGGTTCACCCCGGCCGCGGCTGGGGCGTGCCGCCCTGCCTGCGTTCCGAGGTGTGCTCGGAGCCAGGCGCTAGGACGAACCCGGAAGGAGCGAGCCGTGAACGAAGAGAGTGTCGCTGGCCTTTGCGCCGGCGAGCCCCAGAAAACACTGCTGAGGCGCAACGAGAGAGCGAGTCGATGCAGCGGCCTCCACGTGAGGCCTCCTCAAGAGGCTGTGAGGAAGGTCAGGTCCGCAGATCTAACCCGCGTGATGGTGTGGACGGCATGCCTTTTCTTGTTCCTCGTGTCGGAGCCCGGAGCCCATGGCCAGTCCCTGACCATCACCCTCGAGGACGCTCTCGAGATTGCGCGGGAGCAGAACGCGCTCCTTCGGGCGGCGAGCCTCCGGGTGGACGAAAGTCGCGGAGATCTTGTGGCTGCGGCTGTCCGACTTGTCAACAACCCGCAGCTTAGCCTTCAGGCAGGTCCAAGGAGGGCAGATAGCGGCCGCGAGACGACCGACTGGAGTGTGGCGCTCAGCCAACGTTTCGAGCTCCGGGGCCAGCGTCGCTCTCGCCTGCAGCAGGCGGAGGGGCTGTTGGGGGCGAGCGAGTTCGAGGCGGAGGATGCGCGCCGCGTTCTCGAGCTCGGCGTCGCCATCGCCTTCTTCGAGGTCATCGCAAGCCAGGAGAGGGTCAGGCTGTTCGAGGAAGGAGATGTGCTGGCGCAGAGCCTTCTCGAGCTCTCAGAGCGTCGCCTCGACCTCGGTGAAGGCACGCCCCTCGAGGTCAACACGGCGCGCCTACGGAGTGCGGCCGCAAGCGCCGACCTGCTCGAAGCTCGCGCCCTCGAACGCAGAACAGGCCTCCGGCTGAAAGAGCTTCTCGGCCTCGGGTCCAGTCAGAAGCTGGCGGTGCGGGGCAGCCTGCCAGCTTCGCAATTCGAGTTCGTCGAGGAGATGCTCGTAGAGAAGGCACTCGAGTCTCGCCCGGACTTGGTAGCTGTTCGCCAGGTCGCCGAAGCTGCAGGAGCCGCGGTCGACCTCGCCGCCGCCGATGCCTGGCCGGGAGTGGCAGGCGGGCTCTCCCTCTCGCGCGAGGAGGGAGACGAAATCGCCCTCGCGACGATCTCTTTGCCGTTGCCCTTTGCAAATCGCAATCGGGGAGAGCGGCAGCGGGCCCTCGCGGCCGAGCTGCGACTCCGATCGGAGACCAACAGTGCGCGACTGCGTGTCGAGACGGAGGTGCGGACCACCTTCGTGCAGTACGAGCTCGCTCGCGAGCGGTTAGATCTGTTCGACGACCGAGTGCTGACCGCGCAGCAGGAGAGCTTGACGCTGCTCGAACGTGCGCTTGCCGCCGGTGAAGTGGGCTACGCCGAGGTGCTGGTCGTGCAGCGGGAGGTTCTCGGAGCGCGGCTGCGCCACCTCGACGCCCAGCTGGCGCTCGCCGAGGCTCGGGCGGCCCTGCTCGCTGCAGCTCACCTTCCACAAACCGGATCTGAAGATCTCGCAGAAGACGGAGACCAGCCATGAGAACAGATGTTGCTACTGCCTTCGCCCTGGCTCTGCTTCCACTCATCGGCTGCCAGATCGGTGACTCTGAGCAAGTTTCGGAAGAGCACGAGGAGCACGGAGGCGAAGCGCTCCGCCTCAGCGATCGTGTGGAGTTGACGCCCGAGGCCCTGCAGAGCCTCAGGGTCGAATATGCGACAGCCGAGCAGCGCCAACTTTCGCCATCCCTGGCGGTGCCGGCGGAGCTGATGCCGGTTCCCGACCGTCGCGCCTCCGTCGGTCCCCGGGTCGCAGGGCGAGTTCTTCGGGTCCTTGTTAACGTCGGCGACCGCGTTGCTGCGGGGGCGCCGCTACTGGTGCTAGAGAGCGCCCAGGTCGGCCAGGCCCGAGCAGACCTCCTGGCATCAGTGGCCCGAAGAGATGTCGCCCAGCGAGCGCACCAGCGCGCAAGCAAACTTTTCGCCGACCGCGTGACATCGGAGCGCGCCGTCGAAGAGGCCCTTGGGGCTCTCCAAGTTGCCGAAGCGGACGTCGAGGCGGCCCGCACTCGGCTCAAGGCGTTTGGCGCCGCAGAGAACCAGGCGGGCGATGACCCGAGCACGGTCGTCCTGCGGAGCCCGCTCCGCGGCACGGTGGTCCGTCGCGTCGCGTCCGCTGGGCAGTGGATCGAGCCTTCCGAGATCGTGATGGAGATCGTCGATCTGGACCGTCTGTGGCTCCTCGCCGCGGTGTATGAACGCGAGATGCGCAGCGTTGCGCGCGGTCAGGATGTGGATGTCGAGGTACGCGCCTTCCCTGGAGAGGTGTTCACGGGTTCTGTGGAGAGCGTCGCGCCAACGCTGGATGAGCGCACTCGCTCAGCCTCGGTTCGCGTGGTCCTACCGAACCCCGGCCATCGTCTTCGGCCCGGGATGTTCGCAACGGCCAGGATTCGCGACACGCACGTGCACGAGCCGCGCGAGCTCCTTGCCATTCCGTGGGCTGCCGTGCAGGAGCTGGACGGTCATCAAGCCGTGTTCGTGAGCTTGGGCGATGGGGTCTTTGAGGTTCGCCCGATACACACGGGTGAGCGTGCCGGCCCCGACGTTGAGATTCTCAACGGCGTTGCGGCGGGCGAGACGGTGGTCGCGGAAGGCAGCTTCCTGCTCAAGGGTCAGCTGCTGCGGGCGACCCTCGGAGGAGAGCACTGATGGCCGCCTGGCTCGTCGAGTGGGCTCTTCGAAACCGCTTCCTGGTGATTGTCTTGCTCGTTCTCCTTTGTGTCGCGGGCACGGAGAGCGCACTGCGGCTTCCGATCGACGCTGTCCCGGACGTCACAAACGTCCAGGTGCAAGTGCTGACCAAGGCGCCGGCACTGGCACCTCTCGAAATCGAGCGGCTGATCACGTTCCCGGTCGAGTCGGCCATGGCCGGGCTCCCCGACGTCGAAGAGATCCGATCCGTATCCAAGTTCGGCCTCTCGGCGGTCACCATCGTCTTCGTCGAGGGCACCGACGTCTACCGTTCGAGGCAGCTGGTCTCCGAGCGCTTGAGCGAGGCTCGAGAGGCGATTCCTCCGGGCTACGGCATGCCCGAGATCGGGCCCATTGCCACGGGCCTGGGCGAGATCTATCAGTTCGAGGTCAAGGGTGAACCGGCGTGTGATGAAGGTGAAGACGAAGAGGATTGCTACACGCCGATGGAGCTGCGCACCATTCTCGATTGGTTCGTCGCCAATCAGCTGAAGAGCGTCCCGGGCGTTGTGGAGGTCAACTCATTCGGGGGCGAGCTCAAGACCTACGAGGTCGCCCCTGATCCTGCTGCGCTTCGCAGCCACAACCTTCCCCTCGCGCACTTGTTCGAAGCACTCGAACGAAACAACCGCAACGTGGGCGGTGCCTATCTGGTTCGCAATCGCGAGCAGGTGGTCATCCGCGGCGAAGGACTGCTCTCGGGTCTCGAAGACATCGGCTC
Organism: Candidatus Multivoraceae bacterium; assembly: GCA_965223385.1. Taxonomy (GTDB): domain Bacteria; phylum Acidobacteriota; class Thermoanaerobaculia; order Multivoradales; family Multivoraceae; genus JBCCLJ01. The sequence goes on from CBDCWR010000006.1 coordinate 1,982,874, forward strand.
GGTGGTCATTCGCACAGCCGGTGACGGGATTCCGCTCTACGTTCGCGATGTGGCGGACGTGCGGCTAGCGCCCATGGTCCGCCAGGGCGTGGTCACTCGTGATGGCCGTGGTGAGGCCGTGGTTGGTGTCGTGATGATGCTGATGGGAGAGAACTCTCGGGAAGTCACTCAGCGCGTGCAGCAAAAGGTGGAGTCCGTCCGCGGGAGTCTGCCGCCCGGAGTGACGATCGACACCTTCTACAACCGGAGCGACCTCGTTGCGCGCACGATCCGCACTGTGTTCACCAACCTGCTCGAGGGCGGCCTCTTGGTGGTCGCCGTACTGTTGCTCATGCTGGGGAGCTTGCGGGGCGGTCTCATCGTGGCCGTCGCGATTCCTCTGTCCATGCTGTTCGCAATGATCGGCATGGTGAGGGCCGGCGTATCGGGCAACCTGATGAGTCTGGGCGCCATCGACTTCGGCCTGATCATCGATGGCTCGGTGGTGATGATCGAGAACGTCTTCCGGCTCTCGGCCAAGGAGGGAGGAAGGACACGCTCGACGCTCGACCTCGTGCGCAAGGCGTGCACAGAGGTCGCCCGACCCGTCGCCTTCGCTGTAGGCATCATCATCATCGTCTACATCCCGATCCTCAGCCTGACCGGCATCGAGGGCAAGATGTTTCGCCCCATGGCGCTGACGGTCATCTTCGCGCTGGCAGGATCGCTACTGCTCGCTCTGACGGTCATCCCCGTCCTGGCTTCAGTCGGGCTGCGCAAGAACACCTCGCATCGAGAAACCTTCGTGGTCCGGTTCCTCCGCGCACGGTACGCGCCGGCCCTCGACTGGGTGTTCGCTCACCGCCGAGTCACCATGGGGATGGCAGCCGCCGTCTTCGTTGCAGGCGCCGTGATCGCCCCGTTTCTCGGCGCGGAGTTCATTCCCAAGCTCGACGAAGGAGCGATTGCCCTTCAGGTCTGGCGACTGCCGTCGGTGTCGGTGGAGGAGGCTGCAGTGCAGTCATCACACCTGGAGCGTGTGCTCCTACGCGAGTTCCCTGAGGAGGTCGAGACGGTGATCTCGAAGACAGGGCGGCCGGAGATTGCGACCGATCCGATGGGCGTCGAGATGAGCGACATCTTCGTCATGCTGCGACCCGAGAAAGAGTGGCGCGTCTCGTCGAAGGCTGAGCTCATCGAGGAAATGGAGGAAGCGCTGGAGCGCGAGGTCCCGGGTGTGGCGCTTGGCTTCTCGCAGCCCATCGAGCTACGAGTCAGTGAATTGCTCGAAGGCGTCCGCTCAGACGTCGCGATCCAGATCTTCGGCGACGACCTAGAGACTTTGGACAGCCTGGCGAACGAGATCGCACGCACGGTGTCGAGCGTTGCGGGCGCTACGGACGTCAAGGTCGAACAGGTCTCGGGCCTCCCGATCTTGACGGCTACAGTCGATCGGGAGTCCGTGGCACGCCACGGCGTCAGCGGCGATGACGTTCTCGCTGCTGTCGAGGCTCTGGGAGGCCGACAGATCGGTGTGGTGATGGAGGGCGAGCGTCGATTCGCGCTGCAGGTACGCTTCCCTGAGGAGGTTCGAGCAGACGAAGCTTCGATTCGGAGAATCCCAGTGGCGGCAGACGGCGGTCGGCTGTTGCCTTTGGGTGAGCTCGCGGTGCTCGACACGGAAACAGAGGCGGCCCAGATCAGTCGCGAGTGGATCCAGCGTCGCGTCTCCGTGGAGCTCAATGTCCGAGGCCGAGACGTCGCTTCGGTGGTGGCCGATGCCCGCGCAGCGATCGCAGATTCGGTCGCGATTCCCCCGGGCACAGTGATCGAGTGGGGCGGGCAGTTCGAGAGCTTGGAGCGGGCGTCACGCCGCCTACTTGTCCTCGTACCGCTCTCGTTGCTCCTGATCTTCGTCTTGCTCTACGCGGCGTTCAACGCGAGCCGGCCTGCAGCCCTCATCTTCCTGAACGTCCCGCTTGCAGCCGCGGGCGGAGTGTTCTCGCTCGCGCTGCGAGGTATGCCATTCAGCATTTCAGCTGGAGTCGGCTTCATCGCGCTCTTTGGAATCGCTGTCATGAACGGAGTCGTCCTCCTGTCGTACGCGCGCAAGCTCGAGAGCGAGAGTGCAGCGACGCCACTCGATGCTGCGAAAGAGGCGGCGCTGGTGCGAATGAGACCCGTCTTGACGACGGCGCTGACCGATGCGATTGGTTTCCTGCCGATGGCGATTGCGACCGGTTCGGGGGCGGAAGTGCAACGACCCCTCGCGACAGTCGTCATTGGGGGGCTCGTGACCGCGACCCTGCTGACGTTGTTCGTGCTTCCGGTGGTCTACGGAGGCGGGCAGCGATCTGGGGCAACAGAGGGCTCGTCAGGTGACCGTTGAACCTGTGCAGCTTTCGTTCCGAGTTCGCGGCATGGACTGTGCGGAGGAGATCGCCGCGCTCAAGAAGGCGGTTGGCCCCGTCGTGGGCAGCGAAGAGCTTCTGAGCTTCAATCTGATGAACGGCAAGATGACGGTGTTGGGGGGGAGCGCCGGATCGGACGAGATTCTCCGTGCCGTTCGGAGCGCAGGGCTCGAGGCGCTGCCCTGGAGTGAGGAGCGGGAGGCGCCAGCTGGACTTTGGCAACGGCACGGCCGCTCGGTTTTGTGCGCCGCGAGTGGCTCTTTGACGGCTCTCGGGGTGGCTCTGCAAGCATCGCAAGACGACGGGCTCTTGGCGTTCCTGACCGGCGCCGAGGACCTCGACCACGGCCTCCCTCTGCCGGCGGTCGGGGCCTACGCGCTCGCAGTCTTGACGGGCGTTCGGTACGTCCTGCCCAAGGCGCTGGCTGCGGCGCGTGCTCTTCGGCCGGACATGAATCTCCTGATGACGATTGCGGTGCTGGGTGCAATCGGGATCGGGGAATGGTTCGAGGCAGCCACGGTGAGCTTTCTGTTCGCGCTCGCTCTGCTCTTGGAAAGCTGGAGTGTCGGCCGTGCCCGCCGGGCGATCGAGTCCCTGATGGATCTTTCGCCGGACACGGCGCGCTACCGGGACGAGAAGAGCGGCGAGATCGTCGAAGCGGCCGTCGACGACGTCCCGGTTGGCGCCGTCGCGTTGGTCCGACCGGGCGACCGCATTCCGCTCGACGGCGAGATCCTCGTCGGTGAGACCAGCGTCGACCAGGCACCGATCACCGGCGAGTCGTTGCCGGTCGACAAGTCTCCCGGCGATCCTGTCTTCGCCGGCACGGTCAACGCCCAAGGTGCCTTCGAGATGCGGACCACCCACGCTGCGTCGCAAACGACTCTGGCGCGGATCATCGCTTTGGTCGAGGACGCTCAGGCGAATCGTTCCGCGAGTGAGCAGTGGGTCGAGCGCTTCGCGCGCTACTACACGCCGAGCGTCCTTGCGCTCGCGGTGGCCGTGGCGCTCCTGCCGCCGCTCTTGGCGGGCCAGTCGTGGGGGCCTTGGTTCTACAACGCACTCGTGCTGCTGGTCATCGCCTGTCCCTGTGCGCTCGTGATCTCCACTCCGGTCTCGATCGTCGCGGGTCTCGCTTCAGCTGCCCGTGCGGGCGTCTTGATCAAAGGAGGCGTCTACTTGGAGTCTCCCGCTGGCTGGAGGGCAGTCGCACTGGACAAGACGGGAACCCTCACTCTCGGTGAGCCGCGCGTTCAACGTGTGGTGCCGTTCGACGGGCACGACGAAGAGGAGCTGCTGACGACGGCGGCTGCGCTCGAAAGCGAGAGCTCCCACCCGTTGGCACGAGCGATTCTCGAGAGCGCCAAGAGTCGTGGCTACTCATTCGAGCCAGCCCGTGACTTGGTTGTGCTACCCGGCAAGGGTGCTCAGGGCTCGATCGGTGGACGTTCCTTCTGGATCGGTAGCCACCGGTTGTTGGAAGAAAGGGGTGCCGAGACCGAGAGCATCCACGAAACGGCGTTGGAATTAGAGGACGCTGGCCATTCTCTGGTGGCGATCGGCAACGATCAGCACGTCTGCGGACTCGTGAGCGTCGCGGACGAGATCCGACCAGACGCTCGCCACGCTCTCGACTCTTTGCGCGTCGAGGGAATCGAGAGTGTGGTCATGTTGACGGGTGACAACGAACGCACCGCTCAGAGCGTCGGAGCAAGGCTGGGCATCGACGACGTTCGAGCCGAGCTGCTGCCCGCGGACAAGGTCGACGCCATTGTTGCGCTCCGAGAGCGGTACGGCGAGGTCGCCATGATCGGAGACGGAGTCAACGATGCTCCGGCCCTGGCTGCTTCGACCTGCGCAGTCGCGATGGGCGCTGCCGGGACCGATGCGGCGATCGAGACTGCGGACGTCGCACTCATGTCCGACGACTTGAGCCGACTGCCTTGGCTGATCCGTCACTCTCGAAGAACCCTCGCCATCGTGCGGCAGAACATCGCTTTCGCACTCGGGGTGAAAGCCGTCTTTGTGTTCCTGACCTTCCTCGGCGCCGCGACGCTGTGGATGGCGATTGCCGCAGACATGGGGGCCTCGCTTCTCGTGATCTTCAACGGGCTGCGGTTGCTGCGAGGCTGAGGCGATCCCTTTTCCTGGCGGGTCGGCCCGGGCCCGCCCGCACGTAGGAATCCGAGGTGGGTGGCCGCGGTGTATACTGAGGGCGATGCGCCGCCTTCTAGCAGCCCTTCAATCCGCGCTGGTCCTTGGAGGCCTGCTCCTCCTCGCCGTGCCAGTGGGGCTCGGGTGTTGTGCCGACCTCATCGACCCTCACGGCGGGGACTGTTGCGAGGCCGCGATCACCGACGCCATGGCGCGCTCCTGCTGCGAGGGAGGAGACGCGGCGCTCAGCAAGCCGCCAGACCACCAGACGCCGCGACCGATCCTGGCGGCTGCAGCGATTCCTGTAGAGCCCAGGGCCGTCAGCGGGCCCACACCTGCCATCGAAGTCGTGGGCGCGCAACGCCCCCCGGACGGCGGCCTCTTCACGCTCCACTCCGCCCTGCTGCTTTGACGCTCCCCAGGTGAGGTGTGTCCAGTCGCGGCGCGTTCTGCGCGGCGATTCCCACAACTGATCTGAAGGAGTCAGAACATGGAGCGAGCCTACTTGGGGCTCGCGCTCTTGGCCGTCGCCCTTTCGGGCGACCCGGCGCGAGCCCAGCAACACCCGGACCCTGAAGCGGGGTCTACTTCACTCTTCGAGGACGCGACCGTCCTCACACGATCCGCACTGCTCGAGGCGGTCCTCGAGAGAAACCCCTCGATCGCGGCCGCACAACATCGTTGGAACGCTGCGCTCGAGCAGATCCCACAGGCGTCGAGCCTGGACGACCCGATGGCGAGCTACTCGCTGGCGCCGCTGTCCATCGGATCTTCGGATGCCACCTTCGGCCAGGTGCTCCGCCTCGGGCAGAAGCTGCCGTTCCCGGGCACGCTGCGCCAGCAGCGAGAGGCGGCCGAGGCCTCCGCAGGTGCGGCTCGGCACCGTGTCGATGAGGTACGACAGCAACTCGCCCTGATGGCGTCCTCCTTGTACGACGACTACTGGCTCGTAGGCCGGGCACTCTCGATCACCGACGAGCACATCGACCTGTTGGACTCATTCAAACGCGTGGCGGTCGGCCGGTACGCCGCTGGCACGGCACCACAGCAGGCGCCGATCCAGGCGGAAGTCGAAGCGGCGCATCTCCTTCACCGGCAGGTGGCTCTCCGGGCGGAGCGCCGGAAGCTCATCGCGAAGTTCAACGCTCTTCTTCACCGACCCGCCGACGCCGTGCTGCCGCCTGCGTCGCGCAGCTTCGACATTGATCTGGCAGGCAGTCCGAGTGTCGAGGCCGGTAACGCTGCTCGCCCCGAGATCGCCGCACGGCAGGACGACCTGGATGCTCTTCGAGCACGGGTGGGCCTGGAGAAGCTGCGCTTCAAGCCCGACTTCGAAGCGATGGCGTCGTACAACTCGATGTGGGGCGATGGTGATCATCGGTGGATGGTCGGCGTGGGGATTCGCGTTCCGTTGTGGCGGCAGCGGCTGCGCGCCTCCGTGGCTGAGGCGGAAGCCCGGCTGGCCGCGGCGGAGGGCGAGCTCGTGGCGCTCACCGACACGATCGCGGCCGAGGTCGAGGTCGCCCAGGCGGCGATCGAAGAAGCGGAGCACGTGGTGCGCCTCTACCGCAACCGCGTGCTGCCGGCGGCCAGGGATCAGGTGGCCGCCGCTCGCGCGAGCTTCGAGACCGGCGAGGGCTCGATGCTCGGGCTGATCGATGCCGAGCGCAGCCTGCTCTCGGCCGAGTTGAGCCACGAGGAAGCTCTCGCCGGCGTGGCGAGGTCGCGTGCCGAGCTCGACCGCGCGCTCGGCCGCATGCCCTTTGGACTGTCTGCTCCCGAAGGAGATCTTCAATGAACCCACGAGCTCGTCGCTGCAGTGCAGTTCCGAGGCCGATGCTCGCGCTGGCCGCGGCCCTTCTCTTGACGGTCGCCTGCGGTGACGACCGTCCGCCGTCGGGCGACCCGAACCTCACCACAAAGGCTAGCGACCTCGCCTGGGACGTCTGGCTCGTCCCGAATCCGCCACGGCAGAAGAACACGTCGCTGTGGCTCGAGATTCGGGGGTCGAGCGGCGAAGCCGTGGCGGCCGCGACCGTCCGATCCGGCTATTTCATGCCCGCCATGGGCGCGATGGCGGAGATGCGCGGACAAGGCGCCGTCACGGAGAAGCGCAGCGGTCTTTTCCGCGTCACGTTCGACTTCCCGATGCAGGGCACCTGGACGCTGGATCTCTCGGTCGAGCGCGACGGGCGCCGCGCCGCTGCGGAGTACTCGCTCACCACGGGAGCCGAAGGCATCCGTGAGATCGGCGTCAGCGATGCGGGAGCCGAAGCGGCGGCCGCGACGCGCACCGTCGCGCTCAGGCTCGATCCGATCGAGCTCCCGGACAGCGCTCTCGAGCCGCTGCGGGCGGCCTTCGCCGCGTACGAGGGCGCGAGGGCTCTCTTGGCCGGAGATTCCCTCCAGGGTCTGGCCGAGCGCGCGGAGCGGCTCGCGCGGAGCCTGAGCGCCGCCCGGCAGGGGCTGCCCGAAGGGGCGGAGTCGGACCTCGCTCGTTGTCTCGAGGAGGCGGAGGCTGCCTCCAGGTCCATGCACGAGGCCGGGGAGTTGGAGTCGGCCCGTCGAGCGTTCGGCGAAGTGAGCCGTTTCCTCCTCCTGCTGGCCAGCGCCGACGTGCGCCTGGCGGAGGGCCTCCGCGTCTTCGAGTGTCCGATGACCGAGACCTTCCCGAAGTGGATGCAGCAGGGCGGCGAGATCGACAATCCGTTCATGGGAACTGGCATGTCGACCTGCGGCGCGGCCTCGGACTGGACGGTGCCGGCGCCGGTCGGATTGCGTGAGATCGAGGCCCACGCCGATGCCGCGCACGGCGGCGACATCGCCTACTACACGTGCTCGATGCATCCGTCCGTCGAGCAGGAGGCGCCGGGAACCTGCCCCATCTGTTCGATGAATCTATCTCCTGTGACGCGGGAGGAGCTCGAGACGGGGATCATCCGCATCGGCGCCGAGCGGCGCCAGGAGATCGGCGTACGGACCGCGGTCATCGAAACTCTCCCGGTCGACGTGACCATCCGCGCGGTGGCGACGGTGACCTACGACGAGACCCGGTTGCACGAGGTGTCGCTCAAGAACCGAGGGTGGATCGAGCGCCTCTTCGTCGAGGAGACCGGGCAGGCGGTGCGGAGAGGCCAGACGCTCTTCACCCTCTACAGCCCGGAGCTGCTCTCGGCACAGGAGGAGCTGCTGGCCGCCCTGGCGAGCCAGAGCAGGGCGCGGGAGACCGAAGCTCCCGACCGCGCCGACTACCTCGTCGACGCGGCGCGGCGCCGGCTCTCGCTCTGGGATCTCTCCAGCGAGCAGATCGGGGAGATCATTCGCAATGGCCAGCCCATCCAGTATGTCGCGATCCCATCGCCGGCGTCCGGCTTCGTCGTGGAGAAGAACGTCATCGAGGGCGCCGCTGTCCAGCCCGGCCAGACGCTTTACCGCATCGCCGACCTCTCGACGCTGTGGCTCGATGCCGACGTCTATGAGTCGGAGCTGCCGCTCGTAGAAGTCGGCCAGGAAGCGGAGGTGACGTTCCCGTACCTGCCCGGCCGCAAGCTGCGGGCTCCGGTGGCCTATGTCTATCCGTACCTCGAGCGAGGAAGCCGAACGGGCAAAGTCCGGCTGGAGCTTCCGAACCCGGGGATCGAGCTCAAGCCCGACATGTACGCCGACGTCGTCCTGCGGGCGGCCAGGGGAGATCGTGTGGTCGTGCCCGAGGAGGCTGTGATCTACGCCGGGCCACGGAGGCTCGTCTTCGTCGACCTCGGCGAGGGTCGGCTGAAGCCGCGGACGGTCGAGCTCGGAGTCAAGTCGGGCGACACCTACGAAGTGCTCTCCGGCCTCGAGGCGGGAGACGTGGTGGTGACGTCGGGCAACTTCCTGGTGGCGGCCGAGAGCCGCCTCAAGTCGGCGACGGAGAAGTGGTGATGGCGAGCGACGCGCAAAACTCGGAGGAGCTCGGCGTCATCGCCCGGCTAGTCGCCTGCTCCGCCCGCAACCCGTTGCTGACGATCCTCCTCGTCGCCGGGCTCGCACTCTGGGGCTGGTACGCGATGACCAACGGTCCGCTCGATGCCATCCCCGATCTCTCCGACGTGCAGGTCATCGTCTTCACCGAGTGGCCGGGGCAGAGCCCCGACATTGTCGAGGACCAGATCACCTATCCCATCCAGGCTTCGCTACTCGCCGCGCCGAGGGTGAAGTTCGTCAGGGGACAGTCGTTCTTCGGGCTCTCGTTCGTCTACGCCATCTTCGAGGACGGCACCGACATGTACTGGGCGCGATCGCGCGTGCTCGAGTACCTGAACGAGGTGCAGGCCCAGCTTCCCCGCGGGGTCACGCCGACCCTCGGTCCCGATGCCACCGGCGTCGGTTGGGTCTTCGAATACGCCCTGGTCGACGCCTCGGGAGGGCTCGATCTCCAGGAGCTGCGCAGCCTCCAGGATTGGAACATCCGCTACGCCCTCGAGAGCGTTCCCGGCGTCGCCGAGGTCGCCTCGCTGGGCGGCTTCGTCAAGCAGTACCAGGTGCTTCTCGATCCGAACAAGCTCTCGGCCTTCGGTGTCCCGGTGCGACGGGTGATCCAGGCCGTGCGCGACGCCAACCACCAAGTCGGCGGGCGCGTCTTGGAGGTCGCGGGCCACGAGCAGATGATTCGCGGCAAAGGGTACGTCGACTCGCTCGAAGACCTCGAGCTGGCCGCGCTGGGCGTGACCGAAGAGGGCACGCCGATCTATGTCAAGGACGTCGCCGAGGTGAAGCTCGGCCCCGACATCCGGCGCGGCATCGCCGAGCTCGACGGTCGCGGCGAGGTCGTCGGCGGGATCGTCGTCATGCGCTACGGAGAGAACGCCCTGGACGTGATCCGCGCCGTCAAGGAGCGGCTAGCCGAGGTCAAGAGGAGCCTTCCCGAAAGCGTCGAGCTCGTCGTCACCTACGATCGCTCCGGCCTCATCGAGGCGTCCATCGCCACGCTCAAGAAGACGCTGACCGAGGAGATGATCGTCGTATCTCTGGTGATCTTCGTCTTTCTTCTGCACGTGCGTAGCGCACTGGTGCCGATCATCACGCTGCCTCTGGGAGTGCTGCTGGCGTTCATCCCGATGTACTACCAGGGGCTGACGATCAACATCATGTCTCTGGGCGGGATCGCAGTGGCCATCGGCGCGATGGTCGATGCCGCGATCATCCTCATCGAGAACATCCACAAGAAGCTCGAGGCTTGGGACGAGGAGCGAGATGGCGAGCACCGACTCGACGTCGTGATCCGGGCGATGCAGGAGGTCGCCCCGTCGATCTTCTTCTCGCTGCTCGTCATCACGGTCTCGTTCATGCCGGTGTTCACCCTGCAGGCCGTGGAAGGGCGCCTGTTCAAGCCCCTCGCCTTCACCAAGACGTACTCGATGGGCTTCGCGGCGATCCTCGCGGTGACCCTGACGCCCGCGCTCGCGGCCTTGTTCATCCGCGGTCGCATCCGAGGCGAGGAGCGGAACCCGCTGAATCGCTGGTTGGTGGCGGCGTACGCGCCGGTCGTGCGACTCGTCGTGCGCTTCCGCAAGAGCGCGATCGCAGCCGCGGTAGTCTTGATGGCGGCAACGGTGCCGGCATACCTCAGCCTGGGCAGCGAGTTCATGCCGCCGCTGAACGAGGGTGCCATTCTCTACATGCCGACGGCTCCTCCGGGAATGTCGATCACCGAGGCTGGGCAGATCCTCCAGAGCATGGACCGAAAGCTAGGCCAGTTTCCGGAGGTCGTGAGCGTCTTCGGAAAGATGGGACGCGCCCGCACCGCCACCGATCCTGCGCCCATCGGTATGGTCGAGACCGTGGTGGTCCTGAAGCCCAAGGAGGAGTGGCGTCCAGGTCTCACCTGGGACGGCCTCCTCGCCGAAATGGATGCGGAGCTCCGGTATCCCGGAATGCCGAATGTGTGGTGGATGCCCATCCAGACGCGAACCGAGATGCTCTCTACCGGGATCCGAAGCCAGCTCGGCATCAAGGTGTTCGGAGACAGCCTCGAACAGATCGAGGACACAGCGGTCGCCATCGAGCAGGCAGTTGCCGGCATTCCGGGTACCCGTAGTGCCTTTGCCGAGCGTTCGACCGGGGGCTTTTTTGCCGACTTCGAGGTCAACCGTCGCGAAGCGGCGCGCTACGGCCTGTCAGTTGCCGATGTCAACGAGATCATCATGACCGCAGTCGGGGGCATGAACGTGTCGGAGACGGTCGAAGGGCGGGAGCGCTACCCGATCAACATCCGCTATGCGCGCGAGTTTCGCGACAATCCGGAGGCGCTCCGGCGCGTCCTGGTGCCTACCCCTAGCGGTGCCCAGATCCCACTCGGCCAGTTGGCGCGCCTCGAGTTCACGACCGGCGCGCCGATGATTCGCAGCGAGGACGGCAAGCTTGTCGGGTTCGTTTTCGTCGACCTCGCGGAGCGGCCGATCGCCGACTATGTCGCCGATGCCCAACGCGCGGTGGCGGCCAAGGTGGAGCTGCCTCCCGGCACACGCATCGAGTGGGCGGGGCAGTTCAAGTACCTCGAGCGGGCCAAGGAGCGATTGAAGCTGGTCGTGCCGGTGACGCTGCTGATCGTCATCTTCCTGCTTTACTTCCATACCCGGTCGCTGACCGAAACGGCGATCGTTCTGTTGGCTGTGCCGTTCTCGGTCGTGGGCGCCGTATGGCTGCTCTGGTTGCTCGACTACAACATGTCCATCGCCGTCTGGGTCGGCCTGATCGCCTTGGCCGGGCTAGACGCCGAAACGGGCCTGGTGATGCTTCTCTACCTGAAGCTCGCCTATCGGCAGTGGCGGGACGAAAGCCTTTTGGAATCGTTCGGCGATCTTCGCGAGTGCATCGTCGAGGGTGCAGCGCAACGCATCCGGCCCAAGCTGATGGCAGTTGCGACGACGATGATCGGGTTGGTGCCCGTCATGTGGTCGGCAGGCACCGGTGCCGACGTCATGAAACGAATCGCGGCGCCAATGGTCGGAGGCCTACTCAGTTCCTTCGTTCTGCAACTCACGATGTATCCGGCCATCTTTGCCATCTGGAAGCGGCGGGAGGCGAGTGCGGTGAAAGAAGCTGTAGCCACCCGAACGGCGCTTTCGGAGGGTGACAGAACCGAGGAGGAGCACTGATGGGACACAGGGAGAACCACGACCATCCGACCGCTCTCGAACGCGATCCCGTGTGCGGCATGGAGGTCGATCCCCGAGGTGCCGCGCGGCGGTCGAAACACGGCGGGCGGACCTTCTACTTCTGTTCTGACAGTTGCCTCGCGAGGTTCGAGCAAGAACCCGCGCGCTACCTCGAGTCCGACGGAGTGCCAGCCGAACCGGTCGACGGGGCGACGAACTACTTCTGCCCGATGCACCCGGAAGTTCGGCAGGAGGGGCCCGGCAACTGCCCCAAGTGCGGTATGGCCTTGGAGCCGGAGACGCCCGCCCTCGGGTCGCGCACCGAGTACACCTGCCCGATGCACCCGGAGATCGTCCGCGACGTACCTGGATCGTGCCCGATCTGCGGCATGGCGCTGGAGCCCCGGACCGTGACCCTCGAGAAGGAGGAGAATCCCGAGCTGCGCGACATGACGCGCCGTTTCTGGATTGCCGCGGCGCTGGCCGTCCCAGTGCTCGCGCTCGCCATGGGGCACATGCTGCCGGGTGACTTGGTGTCGAGATTCCTCTCGCCACATCGGCGTGTCCTGGTAGAGCTACTCCTCGCGACGCCAGTGTGTCTGTGGTCGGCGTGGCCCTTCTACCAGCGGGCGTGGCAGTCGCTGGTCAACCGGAGCCTCAACATGTTCACGCTGATTGGACTCGGGGTGGCGATTGCCTACGCCTACAGCGTCGTCGCCGCCGTGGCGCCGGGACTCTTCCCCGAATCGTTGCGGGACGAGCACGGAACGGTTGGCGTCTACTTCGAAGCGGCGGTGGTGATCGTCGCGCTGATCCTGCTCGGCCAGCTGCTCGAACTGAGGGCGCGCAGCCGGACAGGGGCCGCGATCCGCGCGCTCCTCGGTCTGGCTGCCAAGACCGCGCGGCTCATTCGCCCTGACGGCACCGAGGAGGACGTGCCGCTCGATGTCGTCCAGATCGGCGACCGTCTACGCGTACGTCCGGGCGAGAAGGTGCCGGTGGACGGGTCGGTGATCGAGGGAGAGAGCTCAGTGGACGAATCGATGGTGACCGGTGAGCCGATTCCGGTGAACAAGCGGAGTGCTGACGCGGTCATCGGCGCGACCGTGAATGGCACCGGATCGCTGCTGATGGAGGCAGAGCGCGTCGGTTCGGACACCCTCCTCTCGCGAATCGTGACCATGGTCGCCGAAGCGCAGAGGAGCCGGGCCCCGATCCAGAAGCTCGCGGACCGTGTCTCCGCTTGGTTCGTGCCGACCGTGATCGTCGTCGCAGCGGCGACGTTTGCGACCTGGTCCCTGATCGGTCCCGAGGCGCGCTTCGCCTACGCGTTGGTGAACTCGATCGCGGTGCTGATCATCGCCTGTCCTTGCGCCCTCGGGCTGGCGACGCCGATGTCGATCATGGTGGCGACCGGCAAGGGCGCCTCGGTGGGTGTTCTCTTCCGCAACGCTGAAGCGATCGAACGCCTGCGCGACATCGACACGCTGGTGGTCGACAAGACTGGAACTCTGACCGAGGGAAGGCCTGCCCTGGTGACGGTGCAGACGCACGGTGGCATCAGCGAGCAGGACATGCTGAGCGCCGTGGCATCGCTCGAACGTGCGAGCGAGCATCCACTGGCCGAGGCCATCGTGCGGGGGGCGGAGCAACGTGATGCCCGGTTCTCGGGTGCCGCGGACTTCGAGTCGGTCACCGGCAAAGGGGTTCGCGGTCTCGTCGACGGCAAGCGCATCGCGATCGGCAATCGCGCGATGATGGAGAGTGTGGCTGTCGATCCGACCCTGCTCGAGGAGCGAGCCGAGACGTTGCGGGGCGAGGGTCAGACGGTGATGCTGGTCGCTGTCGACGGCGACTTCGCAGGAATCGTCGGGGTGGCGGATCCCATCAAGGACAGCACCCCGGAGGCGATCACGTGGCTGAAGGAGGAGGGCTTGACCGTGGTGATGCTCACTGGCGACAACGAGACCACGGCGCGAGCGGTGGCAGAACGCCTGGATATCGACCAGGTGATCGCCGGGGTGCTGCCCGCGGAGAAGGCCGCGAAGATCGAGTCACTGCAGGCCGAAGGCAGGGTGGTCGCCATGGCTGGCGATGGCATCAACGACGCTCCTGCGCTCGCTCGGGCCGATGTCGGCATCGCGATGGGAACCGGCACCGACGTCGCCATGGAGAGCGCCGGGGTGACGCTGGTCAAGGGCGACCTGCGCGGCATCGTGCGGGCGCTCCGACTGTCGCGCGCGACCATGCGCAACATCAAGCAGAATCTGTTTTTCGCCTTCGCCTACAACTCGCTGGGCGTACCCATCGCTGCAGGTGTGCTCTATCCGGTGTTTGGACTCCTGCTCAGCCCTATCATCGCCGCCGCAGCAATGAGTCTGAGCTCGGTCTCGGTGATCGGCAACTCGTTGCGCCTGCGACGCGTCGAACCATGATCCGGTCACTGTTCGAGAGCCGGCCGGTGCTGACTACGCTCCTGGCGGTGGTTCTCGTCCTGCAGACCGCTTGGACCGGATGGAACGTTCTTCGGTCGAGGAGTCTCGAACCGGTTGCCCTCGGCAGCAGAGCGGTCGGCAGCGGCGGACCGGTTCTGTCGATGTCCGTCACCGGCGATAGCGCAGGAGCAGACCTTGGGGCCACGTCCTGGGAGACTTCGTTCGTAGGACGGGTGGCGCTGAGCCTGGCGACCGATCGGCGCGTGGAGGTGCGCAACGCGAGTGTCCCAGGAGCCGAGAGCGCAGATCTCTCGGCACACCTCCTTCCGGAGAACCCCGTCGGTCTCGTCCTCCTCTCGGCAGGGTCAAAGGATCTCTTCCAGCTGACCGGCGCAGACGAACTCGAGGTCGACGCAGTCGAGGTCCTGGAGCGCTACGGCGCGGTCGCCCGACAGGTCACGGTGATTGGTCCGGGGATGATTCGCGGAGGGTCGCTGACAAAACCGGCGCGGTTTACGTCGACCCTCGTGGCGACATGGACTCGTTGACCGAGCAGGAGATCGAGGAGACGGCGAGCGATGTCGACAACTTCCATCTCAGCGACGCCGGCCATGCGTGGTGAGCTCGAGAATCCTCTCTGAGCTGTCCCGTCATGGGTTCGAACATGTCGCCCGCTGAGAGCCGGAGACTCGAGTCGTCCGTACGTATGTTCTTGAGTGGGTACCCGTTTCGGAACCACTCGGACAATTGCCAGCAGCGTAAACCCAGCAATGCGGTGAGGACAAGCGATGACCATTCTGAAGATCGGCCAGGTAGCACGCGACACGGGGTTCACCGTCGAGACCATCCGCTACTACGAGAGCATCGGCCTCATCCCTCAGGCCCAACGCTCGTCTTCGGGCTACCGCCAATTCTCGATGGAAGTCGTTCGGAAGCTCCGCTTCGTTCGCCGGGCCCAGAACGTTGGGTTCTCTCTCGATGAGACCCGCAGACTCCTCGAAATCCGCGCGTGCCCCAACGCATCGACATCTGAGGTGCGGCAACTCGCAAGTGTCAAACTCGCCGAAATCGACGACAAGCTCGCGGACCTGCAACGGCTTCGCCAAGCACTGTTGGCAGCGTCCTATTCCTGCGATGGGTCGGGGCTCGTGCGCGACTGCACGATTCTCGATGCACTGGACGGCACCGAGGATTCGGCTTGACCCTGAAGCGGCTTCAGACTCTACACTCCCGTCAACGCCGCAGGATCGCGCGTGATCGGAACGCGAAACACGACCCGGAGAGTACCCATGACCTTTCACAGAATCTTTGCCGCGAACCTACTCGCCATCGCTTTGTCAACGAGCGCAGGAGCGCAGGTGGAACGCGTCGATCTCGATATCGCCGGCTATCTCTGCGGCTTTTGAGTGTACAACGTGAAGGCGGCCGTGAGCCGTCTACCATTCGGTCCGAAGCCCAAGGAGATGGAGGTGACGGACATCGCCTCGGGGCACTTCGTGTTCTCGCCCGTTCGAGGAGAGAAGATGTCCTACCAGGCGCTCGAGAAGGCCATCACCGACGCTGGATACGAGATCGAAGATGCGAATGTCGTGGTCTCGGGGACCGTGACGGAGGAGGGACACCTGGAGACCCCCGAGGGACAGTTGTTTCAACTCACCGCGTCCGCGAATGAGCTGAAAGGTCGCCTCGAGGAGATAGAGCCGGATGCGGCCCTCAGAGTCCGCGGGGACTGGTTGCGTCGAGCCGAGAGCGAGACCATCGACGTGGTTGAGTTCCTGGAACTGGTCGGGGCGGAAGTGAACCGCGAAGAGGGCAGTCAGTGAGATCGCTCTTCCTCGCGCTGCTGATCACGCTGGCCCCGATAGCGGCGGTCGAGGCTCGCCCGATTCGCACGAACACGCCTGGCACTGGGGTCTTCATCGGCACGGGCTTCGTCAGTCAAATCATCTGTGACGAATCGTCGCAAGCCGGCAGCGCGATCAGCGGCTGCGCGCTGCTGGGAGACTTCCGTTACACGCCGGCAACGCATTGGGTCCTCGGGGTCCGTGCGCCGCTGTACGTAGACCGGAACGTGTCACGCGAAGGGCGTAGGTTGTCACGAAGCGGTATCGGCGATGTCGAACTGTCAACCAAGTACCGGTTTTTCCGACAGGTCGGCCCGTGGTTCGATCGTCATGCTGCCATCGAAGTCGGAGCGAAGCTGTCCACCGGTGACAGCCGCATCGAGGACGGTTCTCTACCGGCCACTGTCGCCCATCGTCTGCCCCCCGGCACGGGATCCACGGACTACTTCGCTGAGTTGATCTATCAACAGGGTCAACGACGATTCGTTTGGGGAGGGGGTCTCCAGTACCGACGGAACGGGACGGGCGAGGAGGGCTATCGCTTCGGGGATGTCGCCAAACTGTCCTTTGACCTCGAGTACATCGCCTTTCCCCGGGAGTACAAGACCCCGGGGAAAGAGGTCTTTCTTCTATTGGAAGGTGCGCTGGTCCATCGTTCCGACGACGAGCTCGCCGGTGCGCCGATCTCGACCGGTGGAACGGAACTGCTCCTTGCTCCCGGCGTGCAGCACATTGCCTCGGAACAGATGCTCCTCTCCCTGTCTCTGCAGTTCCCGGTCTGGTCGGATCTCGAGTCGCAGTCGATCGAGAGCGACTGGAGCCTGCTCGTCGAGCTCCGATTCGCATTCTGATCGTGAGCGAGTTAGTTGCCAACGGCTGGCAGAACGCGGGGTCGACCGCGCGCTACCTGCTCGCCTACAACTATGTTCTTGTCCTTGCTCCGGTGGCGCAGGTGCTTCTCGTTGCCCTTGCGTCGGCAAGGCAAGGTGCTCGTGGCGAGCGGGAGTGGCAGACCGCCTTGATCTCGGGGCTTGCCGCGCCGCTCTCCGGCGCGGGGCTGGGTCGCAACCTCCGAGCTTTCGGTACGTCCAGCGCCGCGATCGTGTACCTGTGTGTCGCTCACACGCTCACAGCCCCGTTCTGGATCCTACTCGGTCCGTTGCTCGGCAAGGATTTTCTGCTTTCACACGTGATCGGAATGGTGCTGTTCGTCAGCTGCGCTGGAATCATCTCCCGGTTCTCGGGCATCCGTTTCGAACGGGCCGGCTTCGAGGGCCCACCTCGTGAAGAGGGCGCAGCCCGCACCGCACTCTTTGAAGGCTTGCGGGTTGTTTCCTACATGAGCCTCGGCCTCCTACTGGGCGGCCTGATCGCAGCGTGGGGTCTCTCTCGAGCGGCCTGGGCTCCCGCCGAGGTCGGGAACGGCGGAATCGAGACCCAGTTCGTCAGTGGCGTGATCGGCGTTCTGCTCGGACTGCTGGGGGTGCCGCCGGTCGCCAACATGGTCGTCGCGACCTATCTCTGGAAGACGGGGCTAGGTCAGGCCGGCATCGTGGTGTATTTCTGCGCAGCAACCTTGGCTCCATATCGCTGGGTCCTCTACTCGAGATTGTTCGGTACTCGAGGTGCCCTTCGTCTCGCGGCGCTCCTCTTGGCTGCGTCGCTGTTGGCCGGTCTGGGGACAGCGCTGATCTTCGCGGTCCTCGATGTGGACATCCGCTACAAACTGCTGCCGGAACAGCTCTGGGTTCTCGGAAACTAGTCAGTTCGCCTTCTCTGAAATGAGCTACTCCCGGTCCTCTATGCACTGCTGGCTGATCCCCATCGTACGGCACAGCTCCGTGACCGTCGTCCCGGACTCGACCTGCCGCAGCGCGTACGCGATCTGCTCGTCCGTGTAGCGCTTCTTCTTCATCCCGTCCTCCCTGTCTCTGGAGGACCACGCGAACCCGAAATACTCAACCTCGAGGCGGCTCAAGAAACGCGGATTGGGTCACGGGGAGCACGTCACCGTACGTGCTGGAATCCCGCTGTCGTGAGCGTTTCGTGCGACATGTACTGACACGCGGTCGCACTTTCTAGCTGCTGCAGAGGATTCCAACTCTGCGAGCGACTTGGGAGGCGTCGTGGAAGACAGCGAGCAGGTCGCGCACTTGCATCGCCGAGGTGGGGGGATCGGCTTGGGAGAGTGCTGCTTCGAGCTGGCTTCGGCTCAGTCCGGGTTGTGCGATCCAGATTTCCGCAGCCGCCCTTTGCCGCCTTGCGTCGTACGACCATTTGCTCCAGCTTCGCTTCTTGCCGCAAAGCGCTAGCAGCAGGTCTCGATCTCCACTGACCAGACGAGCGCGAGGTGTCGCGGTGCCCTCCACACGGTCTCCGAGTTCGTTCCAGAACCTCGTGTCAGTGATCCATCTTCTGCTCTTGATCGCCTGGGCGACCACGACCTGCATGTCGGAAACGCGAACGGCTGGCGCGCCCCCCGCCCCCTTCGCGTGCCAGAGCTGGACCTCCACGTTGCCCGCTCTTGCGTCGATGACGATGTAGTCAGCGATCTCCCCGGCACCGTCGTTCTCGAGAATCCAGCGGCGCGTTCTCTCTGGCGTCTGTTGCTCAAGGAGGCGCTCCAGTTCTTCGTTGATGGAACGTCCGGTGCCTTTTCTCAAGGCCGTGGCTCGCGTCTCTGCAAAGATGTCGACGCCTTCCCAGTCGTGGTCTTCGAATCTGGTGAGTGGAATCGTTGTTGATGGCGTGGGTTGTTCGAAGGTCTCGCGGCCGCGAATCGTGGTTCCGTCGGAGAAGTAGATGGTTGGTGGCCGTTCGAGCAGGAGATCCGAGAAGGGGCGCGAATAGCTAAACCCGCGGCTGAGGAAGAGCTCACTGCCCTCTGCACGGACGACTCCGCTGGTACTTTGGGTGCCTATCCAGACGGTGCTCTTGTCCAGTGCTATGGCTTCGATCTCAAGATCTGGCTGTTGGTGGTTCCAGCCGTCTCGGACTCGAAGTTCTAGGGAGTGCATGGGGGAGCCGTTGGGCAGAGTCCAGCCGCCGCTGAGCAGTCCTTCGTCGAGATCGATAAGGAGCGGTGTGCTCTCGGGCCAGGCTGAGAAGCGTCGGCCACGACCAACCTGTGGGAGCAGAGGTCCGTCAGCTGTAGTAGGCGGGTACCAGTACTTGTTGGTGAGATCGGTGACGAACTCGTCATAGCCTCGAAGGGAGGAGTGGCGCAGTTCCCAGTATTTCGCTTTCCCTGTGGATACCCCGCCTCCAAACGAGTTCGACCCGTCGGTAATCTGAAGCATCGCGTGGCCTAGAGACGTGCCGGCTGTGTCCGATTCTGCGACGTTTCCGCGCTCGAGATCTCTCCCGGACAGGATCTTGTAGGAGAGTGCGCCCCGCATGCCGCCGTACTGGCTTCGCAATCCGATGTTGGATGTGGAGAGGCGCGTGAGTCCATCGACAAAGAGCTGGACGTCTTCCGGGTCGGCGAGTTCAAGTCGCTCTTCTGGGTCGAGAAGTGCTTTGAGTTGACGGCCGTCGGCGTCACTTCGGGCGTTGATGAGCAGTAGGTCGGGGAGCTTCGTGCTGGGGCTTTGTTGGTAGCTCGCTACGAAGAGTCGGTATCTACTCCGATCCAGCTCGTTGCCCGAAAACCACTTTGGTTTTTCGACTTGTTCAGTGACGACTACGAGGTGATTGCCCTCCCCGCTGAGTCCGGAGTAGCGAATGCGTTGTCCTTGGAAGAGGTCACCCCTCCGGAGCGACCTCGGGAAATCGTCTGTGGAGTATGTCGGTTGCCAGGGCCCTCTCGCTTGCCAGAAGACTATACGGTGTGTGGGGTGGATCGCGTCGAGTCGTATCTCGGACGCTGCCGGCGTGAACGCGGCAAGGTACTCGTTGTCCTTGGACTCTTCCTCGACGACGTCGTCGAGCAGACTTGGAAGCACGCGAGCCCAGTCAGAGTCTTCCTCGTAGAGGCTGCGTACTCTTCCTTTCAGTTCCGGAAAGACGTCTATGTCCTTGACGGTGACAACTGTGGATGCCTGTGGGTAGTCACCGTGCACTCTGGCGAGCCTGCCGATCAGCTGGGCCGTTGCCGGTATGGACTTGTGTTTGTCGTGGTACGCGGCGATGCGTAGCGCGGGCAGGTCGAACCCTTCTGTCAACATGCCGACGACGGCGACTCCTCTAACTTGCAGTTCTCTCAGGTTCGTGAGGGCGTCAGTCTGCCTCTCCTTCGAGAGTCTGGAGTGCAAGAGCGTCACCGGGACGCCGAGCTGTTCGTACAGATGAGCGAGGGCTTTGGCGCGCTGGATCGTACTTGCTCTGATCAGCACCAGGCTGTTGCGATGCTCCTGCCTCGCTAGCTCTGCTACCACTCGCTCTCCAATGAGACGGTCGTTCTCGGCCCTATCTGATGCGTCATTGGCCTCGAGGAGTACCGCGTCAACGGGTTGGTACAAGCCCTCATCGAGCGCCTTTCGCAGCGGGTAGTGGTAGACCTGCTTCCCGGGCAGACGCTTCTTGTCTCGCCGTATTGGCGTTGCCGTGAGCAGAAGGGCACGTGCGTCGAAGTGTTCGAGCAGCGATCGCCAGGTCTCTGCTGGCGTGTGGTGAGCCTCGTCTACAACGACGAGATCGAAGAAGTCTCGAGGTGGCTCCGTTTCGTACTTCGTTGGACTGAGCGAGTTCGGTAGTCCAACGACAACGTCAAAGGCAGCGAGCTCGTCCCAGTCGACTGCTCCGGAGACCTCGTGCACCTGCGGATGCTCATTCGAGTTAAGCGCTCCGATGGCTCGGAGAATCGCCTGGTCGCGAAACTGACCTGCGATTTGGTCGCGAAGCTGCCTGGACGGTACGACGACCAGAACCCGACGGGGGCGGCACAAGTAGGGAGCTGCAAGTGCGATGGCAGATTTGCCGACGCCGGTAGGCACAGAGACGAGAGCCGGCTTTCCTGGATCCAAGCTCCAGTGAGCGGCTAGTGCGGACAAGGCACCAAACTGCGGCCTCCTCCAAGAAGGGTGCTCTTCGCTCTCAAAAAGTAGAAAGCGAGAACTCTCACGACCGTAGTAAGGCAGATCACTCACCACCACACCCCCGATCCAAGGTCCGCCGAGCTGATTCTAGTGGCCACTCACTGGGGGGAATCAGGTCGCCACCAAAACACGATGTGCCGCTTCAGATGGGAATCTGATCGTGGACCAGGTTCTCATTCCCAATTTGAACCGCCCCGGTTTCTCCGGAGACTGTGGCCTGCCCTGGGTTGACCGGAGAGACGAAACTGGAGTCCGCTGCCAGAATCCTGATGGGAGGACGAAGCGGCAAGAGGGGGCTATCCAACGGAGTTTCGCCGACGGGTGATCGATTCCTCCCAAACCGTTGGTGTGCGAAGGAAGAGCGTTGGTAGCCAGTCGGGATTCGAACGCGTGCTACGGGCGTGAGACTTCGACCTACCATGTCGGGCGTCACTCGTGAGTCCGAGTCTTGATCATAGCTACGAGCGCATCACCTGTTTGGACAGCGCCCACGAGTTCCCAGCCCTCCCTCTCAAGGGCCTGGAGTGAGCTGCTCGCCAAGTGACCCGGGTCTCCCGATTTAATAGCGCGCTGAGTATCCGGTCCAAAGGAAGCCGCGGCACTCGTTCCGAACCGGCCCCGAAGTGCTTCTTGCAAGAGCTCGACAGCCTCAGGTTCGTCGGCGAGCACCTCGCCCATGAATGCGTCGATCTCCTGACGTAGGACGGTCTTCTTCCGGACCCGCGCCTCGAAGTACTTCGACTTGCCGTCTTTGGCCGTCACACGCAGGTACCCCTTGTCGGCCATACGGCGGAGGTGAGTCCCCATGGTGCGGTAGTCCAAAGTGCGCTCCTCGAGGGAGGCGTCGAAGATCTCTCGGCCGCTGGCTTTTCCGAGGCGCCAGATGATCCTCATGAGCTGGAGCTCGCCCGAGCTGAGTCGTTTGCGTGGTGGCATTTGTGGAGTATGCCGCAGCGACGGACGGCGCGCAGCGACCTAGCCGTTCTCCGCGCCATCGAGGCGGCGCTGCAGACCGTGCCGGAGGCGACGAATCGCCTGGTCCGAGTAGTTTTCGTCTGGGAGTCTTGGGGCCAGGATCATGGCCAGCTCGAGCATTTGGCCGCGGAGCCGTGGCGCGCATTGAGCTTCATCGGCCGATTGGAGGAGCAGACCGCAGAGCCCATAGTGGTGAAAGAGGTCGTCGTTGCGGGCCAGACCGAGGCGGT
This sequence comes from Candidatus Multivoraceae bacterium, assembly GCA_965223385.1. Lineage (GTDB taxonomy): Bacteria > Acidobacteriota > Thermoanaerobaculia > Multivoradales > Multivoraceae > JBCCLJ01. The sequence goes on from CBDCWR010000006.1 coordinate 2,005,074, forward strand.
CTTCGTGCGTCGAGGCACGATCGAACAGCTGAAAGAAGAGTCGATGGCGCGTGACGTACTCGTTCGCCGCGAGGCGACCTGTGTGGCCGAGCACGGCCAACCAGTCCTGGAGCTCCGCTTCGCTGTCGTGGCACGTTGGGCAATCCCATGAGCGGACGATCTCCTCGGAAAGGAGGGCGAGTCGATGTGTCGAACGGCAGGCATGGGCTCCTGGCGACGCGACGCCGCCGGGGTGGGGGGTGTGGGGCATCCGGGGGATCCTCCTCGAAAAACAGATCCCCGACGATCAAGAGTGGGTTCCAAAAAGACAGATGCCGCCGAAGGCCGAAGCGTGACATCAGTTCTCGAGAAAGATGAAAGGCGACCGAGCCAGGCCCGTGAATCGTGGTGTCGGCTGCGCTCGGCGAGTGGCTGAGGAACCCAGGGCAAGTGCGCCCTGTTGTCGTCGAGGACGTGGAGAAGGCCCTGCCTTGCGCTCGACCGTTTTGGGAAAGAGGCGCGGAGACTGCCTCGGTCACCTACAAGGAAGATGCGCGCACGACCCGGTTCGTGACAAGGAGAGTTCAAGTTCTCGCAAGGCGCCCGAGGAGAGCCTGCTTGGTGGTCTTCGGGTCGCCGGTGGCCTCTCCACCGAGCGCTCGAAGGAGATGGTCGGCCTGGTCCAGGGTGAGTCGAAGGGAAATCGCCGGAGGGATCGGGCGGTCACTCACGCGCCGCGGTGGCGGTTCGGGAGCACGGATGTCCTCCACGTCGATGCGGCGGATCGGCCGGCGCTCGCGGCGGGCCCGCTCGAGAAGTGCCTGCTGATGGGAAGCGGGAAGCTTGTTAAAGAGCCGGAAAGTCTCCGGACTCTGAAGGCGTCCGGACTGGATTGCCTGCTGGGCGACACCAGAGGCCTCCAGAAGGGCCAGGTGCTTCGAGACGTAGGCGGGTGACTTGCCGAGAAGACGCGCGACATCCTGCTTGGCGAGCTGGAGCTCGTTGAGGAGCCGCAGGATCGCCTCGGCGACCTCGAGCATCGTGAGATCACGACGCTGCACGTTCTCAGTCAGCTGGAGGAGGAGCCGATGGGAAGGGTCGTCGGCTGTCTCTGGAAGGACCAGGCAGGGGACTGAGCTGAGCTCTGCGAGACGGGCCGCACGATACCTCCGCTCACCGGCGACGAGTACGTACGGAGTCGACGCCTGCTCGCCGTTGCGGACCCAGAGCGGCTGCTGGAGGCCGAGAGCCCGGATGCTCGCGGCAAGCTCGTCGACCGCCTCCACCTTCTTGCGTGGCTGATCCGGGTCGGGAGAGATGTCGGCGAGCGGTAGCTCGAGCACCTCGAGAGCGCTCCGGCCGCCCAAGAGCTCGCCGAGCTGCTCCAGCGTGCTCCGTGTCATGCGGCTAGGTCCACGCAGAGGTTGCGCCAGAGGTCCCGGGTGTCGCGGGTCGCGCGCGGGAACCTCCAGACGGGGACTCCTCGATCGAGCGCGTCGGCTACGGCGACTCGAAGCGGGAGGTAGGGCTGCTTGAGGGGAACGTGGCGCCGGAGCTCTTCGATGTACCGCGTCTGCTGCTTCGAGCGGCGGATGTGGCGGTTGATGAGGGCGACGTGCTGGAGTGCAGGGTTGAGGCGGCGCGCGAGTCGCAGCGCGCCCAACGTGTGCGCGAGACCTGCAACGCTGTAGCTGTTGGGCTCGAGGGGCGTGACGCAGACGTCACACCAGAGGATGGGGCCGACGTGCCGCAGGCCGATCGCCGGCGGGGTATCGATGACGACGAGGTCGTAGGGAAGAGACCGCAGGCGTTCCCGCACAGGAACTGCCTGCTCCAGCCGGAACTGCGCGTCGAGGGCGTCGAGCTCCTGATGGCCGCCGAGCAGTCCGATGCCGGAGGGTGTCTGTGCGGGTCGAACGCCGTTCCCGGTGAAGAGCGACGCCGAACCGCCACCCGAAAGAAGAGCGTGCGAGCCGGTCAGCGTGGCGGTGGCATTTGCCTGGGTGTCGAGGTCGATCAGAAGGGTGCGCTGGCCCGCTTCCTGAGAGGCGAAGGCGAGATGGCAGGCGAGCACGGTCTTGCCGACGCCTCCCTTCTGGTTCGTGACCGTGACGACTCTCATGGGGAGGGGTAGGGGCCTGGCAGCTCGAGATCCGAGGTCGTGACGACGTGAAAGAGGAAGCCTGGGCGGATGGTGAGAGTCGGCTGGCGATTCACGTTGCGCTGCGTGACTTCGGAGGTCAGCCGCCCAAGCTCCTGGCCGAGCGCTGCGGCCGCGATCTGGCGGGCGGAGACGGCGTTGCCGTCGAAGGACTCCTGCGGCTGCGAGAGCTGGACCCCGGCGGAGATCGCGGAGAGCAGGAGGGCGTTTCCGAAGGTGCGCACGAAGTGGTTGTTGACCTGGTCGTGCAACCCCGATGCAGCTTGGAGGTCCGTGCTCGGGAGCTCCTCGAGCTCGAGGCTTCGGCCGTCGGGAAAGAGGATGCGATCCCAGTGCAGAAGGATCCGGCGTTGCCCCCAGACGATGCGGTGGTTGTAGGCGCCGAGGAGCTTGGCGCCCTGAGGTATGAGTAGGTGGTTCCCTGTGACCGAGTCATAGACGTTGCGCCGTACGAGGGCCTGTGCCGGTCCGGGAAGATCGGAGACGATGCGCGTCACGAGAATGGCGGGCAGGAAGGTCCCCTCGTGGAGCACGTAGGGGGACGAAGCTCGAACCGGTGCCCCAATACTGGCGAGGGTGGGAGGCGTGGTCTCGGCGGCGGGCTGTGCCTGATGAGCGAGCTGCTGGTGCAGCTTGGCCAGCTCCTCGGTCTTGGCTGGAAGGTCGAGCGCATCAGGCACCACGGCAGACGCAGAGCGACTGAAGGAGCCCGTGTCGAAGCCGGCGACGAGGATCTCGGCGTTGTACGCACGCTGGAGTTGGAGGGCTCGAGGCTCGGACGGTGCGGGGGGCGGAGAAGCAGGAAGGGTCGTGGGCGGTCGCGCTGGCGCGACAGGTGGGGGCTTCGGCAAGGGTACTGGAGGCCCGAAGATGGCCTCGAGAGGGCTCCGCTTCGGTTCGACAGCGTGGCGCTCGAGCTGTTCGAGCGCCATCTGCCCCGACTCGAGGACCGTAGGTGGAGGTCCTGCGTCCGTCGTCGCGGTCGGGCCGCGACCACTGAGCACGAAGTAGACCGTCCACAGAACCACGAGCGCGGCGAGTGCGACGAGCAGAACGGCGAGCCGGTTCAGACGCTGGACCTTTGGCTGCGGGTAGAGCTCCAGGTCGTCCGAGGCCTTCTTGGCGGCCACGTCACCGCTCTCCGCGGTCACCGCGATAGTGGATCGACACCACCTTGCGCTTCTTGCCGACTCCCGCGGTCAGGTCCGCGCGGTCGAAGAGTCCGTCGACGATGAACCACTGGTCTTTGACGCGATAGTTGGCGAGCGCCATGCCGCCTCCGTCGATCTCGACGAGGAGCGACGGCAGGTCTGCGTTGCGCACGGCCTGGGGGAGTCGGATGTAGACGTGCTCACCGTCGTCGAAAACCGTTTCCGGAAACCACGTGACGTCGCCCTTGCGACCGACAGCGTAGGAGAAGTCTAGCTGCGTCAGGGACGCGCCAGAAAGCTCCTCCTCGACGAGGGAGGCGCGTTTCGCCGCGGCGCGGCGCCGACGGTCCTGATCGACCTGCCAGAGCTGCACGAAGTCCTGGGGGTAGTAGAAGGCCGCTCGGCGTACATACGGCGCGCCGTCTCCAAGCTCCTCCTTCGAGGGACTCACCAGCGTCAGGTGATACGTCCTACGGTCGGTGCCGATGATGAGGTTCGTCGTGAGGTCGTAGTCCTTCGGCTTCACAAGGACGTGCGGCGTGGGCTCGTCGGGGGACCCGCTCTCGAGCGGACTCGTCACCCACCTCTCGGTGTCTCCGAGCGCCACACCGGTCACGATCTCGCCCGCCTGGAGCTCGATGTCGCAGGCCCGGAGGGGACTGCAGGGGATGACAGGCTGACTCTCGCCGAAGGGGAACAGCGTTGTGTCGCTTCGCTCGAGAATGGGTGCCTGCCCGGTCACACGGTACGCATGCACCGCCCTCCCCACTTCGTTTCTTAGGGTCGACGGCTTTCTCTCTTCGGTGAGCGTGGTGTTGAGGAGGAACGTGGTCGTGAGGGCGGTCAGAAGGTGAAAGATGGGCATGGCAGGCATGGGATGTCTCCTTGGAAGGGGAGTTAGAGAGTGGGTGTCCAGCTGATCTCCGAGACGTAGAGACCCAGAGGGTTTGTGAGGATGCGGCGGACGTCGTCCGGCGGATCGAGCTCGACGGTGACGACGGCCTGCCAGTTCTCGGTCTGGGCCTGGCGGCCGAGAAGCCCGGAGGACCGCTCGAGCCACTGCAGCTGCCAGGTGTCCTCCGAGAGACGCAGCAGGCTCTTGACCTCGACGCCAATGCGTTCGGTGCGTGCGATCGCGAAGGGGTTGTGCTCTTGAAAGTGCTCGTTGAGGAAGGACACGGCTGGGCCGCGTGCGAAGGCGTACGCTCGGTTGAGGAGCTCCTTCTGAGCCTCGCTGTCCGAGACCACGGTGCGAAGATCGCGCAGGATCATCGCGAGTTGGTAGCGGATGACGCGCTCGTCGCTGCGTCGGAGCTGCTCCGCGGGCCCAAACGCCTGCACCTGGCCCACCTCGTCGACTTCGATGACGTAGGGCACCACGGAGCTCTGCATCGAGAGCCACGTGAGCGCAGCCACCAGGAGTGTGTTCACGAAAAGCAGGGCGGAGGCCACGATCTGCCAGTTGCGCTTGTCGCGCGCCATGCCGTGGAAGCGGTCGTTCCACTCGAGCCGAGCACGCAGAAAGGGGGAGTCCTGGTCGCTCATGGGTCGCCATAGGCCCGGTCGAGACTCACTCCGCGACTGGAGATCATCGAGGACGCGAGCTCCGGGATCTTCCAGACGAGGACGGCGAAGATCACGGATGCGCCGACGATCTCGAAGAGAGGAATCGGGTTGAGGAGAAGAGACTGGTCCTGAACGGCCTGGTACCAGGCGATGGTGATCGTCGAGAAGAGCCCCACGAGTAGGTACATGACGAAAAGCTTGATGCCGACGCGTACGGCATACAGGAGGTAGCCCTCGCTGAAGGTGACCGTCCACCTGGAGCCCCCAAAACCCAGGAAGAGCACGCCTCCACTGAGAACGATGTAGCTCTCGATCAGCGTCATCAGCATCTTCGCGGTGATGACGACGAACGAGAGGAAGACCAGAAGCGGCGGGATTGTCAGGAACTGCGGAACGAGCCCCGCCAGAAAGAACTTCGAGGTTGCCGCCATCATGACGATGGTGATCTGGAGGCCCTGCGAGAAGATCGTCCCTGGATCGAGCGTCGCGATGCCGCTGACTGCTCCTCCGGCCGACGCGAAGCTGCCCACAACCATCGGCATCCACGTGGGAGCCAGGAGGAGAAGGGAGTAGAAGAAGAAGAGCGTGACGACCTTCTTCAGAAGACTGACGAGCACGAACTGCTCCGCGCGCGTCGCCAACGCCCACCAGATGCCGGACCAGATGAGCTCGATCGTGGCGAGCGAGACGAAGAGGCGCTGTGCGATGGGAAGAAGGGTCTGGAGCCAACTCGTCGTGGCCGCCTGAAACAGCAGGTCGAGTTGATTGATCATCGTTGGCGTTGGCCTTCGCGGTTTGCAGTGGGTTTGGCGGGTGGGGGAGCGTCGGCGTCCTCAGGTGGTTCAGCGGTTGTCGGGTACTCCGGGAAGGCACGCTGGGCTGCTTCCTCGAGGCCCCGGATCAGTGCCGTGTAGAGCACCACGGCGCACTGGGGGTCATTTCGGCTGTCGGGCTCCTGACAGCGGGCAAAGGCGCGGCGCCAGATCTGGGAGTCCGCTTCGGCCTGCCCGTGCCAGTAGGCCCCGTTGAACTCCACGACACCGCCTCGTGGCGGCGCCGTATCCGGAGGGCCCGGCTCCTCGGCATCCGGGCGACACGCGATGAGGGCGACCAGGAGTAAGACCGCTGTTCGCTTCATGGCCACACCCGTGGTGAGCAGGTGGGGCAGGGGTACGGCCATCGAGCGGGTATGCCGTTCGAGCCATGTCCCGACCCATACGCCGGGAACGGTCGCACAGTGTTGGCGAGCACCCAGCGATGGGTCGCGTCCTGGTTCGCTTCGAGGTTGAGGCGATGGCCGAAGTACACGTTTTGGGCATTGAGGTCGGCCGCCAGGAGCTGGTTGAGTTTGGCGACCTCCTGGGCGATGTGCGCCTGGAACATGTTCGAGGCTTGAAGGGCCTCGAGGTTGCCTTCCGCGAGCGTGGCGAAGCCCCGGATGCTCGCCAGCTGGCTCTGGGTGGTGGCGTAGTCCGAGCTCTGGGCACTGGCGGAGTCAAGGGTCGCGGCGAGGGTGTCGAGAGTGCGGCGTGTCCAGTTCTGGAAGAGCACGTCGAAGGTGGGGCTCGTGACGGGTGCGTACCCAGGAAAGAGCTCCTGGAACTGAGAGAAGACGTTCTGGAGCGAGTAGGAGAGAGCTTGGCCTTGCCGCGCGAGCCCATTGAGGTAGAGCAGCCAGCCCTGGATGTCGCGGAAGCTCAGGACGTCGAAGCTCTCTAGGTTCTGGCGCATGGTCTGGAGCTGCTCGATCATGTGCTGGATCTCGCGCAGCTGGCGCAGGGTCTGGAGGATGTTCTGGATGAGGTTGGAGATGTCGATGACCGCCGTTTGTGCCTCCGACGGTGGTGCGATGAGGCCGAAGGGCAGCGCGAAGAGGAGTGCTACGGCGGTGATGCGGCGAGGCCTGGGCATATGGGTTGTCCTCTTGTTAGGAGACAACTGTAGTATAAATAGGAGTCAGAATGAAGCCTCTGTGACCCCAGCGGACTGGAGACTGTGCTCCTTCCCTTCTTGATGTCGGGATTCAGGCGTAGAGATTGGGCTACCGCGACACCGGCTCTCTTCTTGACGGTTGAGGCCAGTTCCGCAGCCCTGGGCGGCCCGAAGGACGGCAAACGGGGCGGAAGAGGTCTCCTGGCGGGGGAGGCGAAGCTGGGCGAGAACGGTAGAAGGCTCACCCGACCCCTTCGACGCCGCCCTCGTAGTCGGGGCTCCAGGGCTCTACATGGTGGTGTGTCCACCAAACGAGAGGCCTATGTCCTAGCCTGAGCGTGTTGCTGCGCTCGCAGCTTCCGCGAGGTGGCGTGTCCGCTACTCTGCCGAACTCAAGGGGTTGTTGCCCAAGGCCGCCAACAAGCAAGAGCAAAGGCAGCCAGAGCCACCCGCACTAGCCATATGGTGATCCTCGAGACCGTCGGGAGACGCCGGAAGAAGGCGCCGCGTACGTAGACCAGCGTCTGCTACCGAGGACTCGAAGGCGCACGAGTTTGCGGTGACTCTCCCCAGCTGACCTGGAATTCGCTATTCGAGTCTGCTGGAGCTCAGAGTCGACGCAGAAGTGCTCCACTGGCGGGTCTATGGCGATCGGTGTGACGGGCAGGTCGGCCTCCTGCGCGTGTTTCAGCGCGACGGCGGGAGATCACCGCGCCACGCCGGGTTTGGTCCGCCCCGGAGCCGGGAATCGCCTTTGTGCTGCATGGTGTTACTCCAGGCGAACCACCAGCGATCGAGCACGGTGACTGGACGCCCTGGGTCTCTCAGGACGACGTGGGGCGCGCGTGCGCTCTTGGCGATCTTGGAGCTCTACACGAACCGAGCGCCTGGCCGGAGGCTCAGATCTGGCCTGTCATCGAGATGGGCTTCGACTGGGCAGCGGAGCAAGACCAGCGGCTGTGGGTGTCTGCAGCGCGGGTCTGGCGACAAAGGGCTCGGTTTGTTCCTTTGGCGCCCCGTCCTCAGGAGGACCCCCTGGTCTTTCGTGCTGACAGCTCAAGTGGGTCACGAGAGGCCGCGCGATGTATGGGGGCGCCGCCGTTCAGTGTTTCTTGTCCTGAGGTGGGTTGGGGTCGCTGCCGTACGAGTCGCTATCTCTAATCGTCCCGTCGGGCCGGTGGATGACCACTTCTGATCGTTCCCTGATCGCCTGCTCCCGTGCTCTCTCGATAGCAGCACCTTGTGTCGAGTGGCGGCTTCCGGCGCGACTCGCGCCTTCTCGTTTCGTCTGCCAGCCGCCGTCCGGGTGGGGGGTGACGTGCACGTTCTTGCGGCTCATTCTGAATCTCCTAGCGAGTGGATCCGCCAAGGCACTTGGCGCAGTTGTCGTAGCCCCTGGACCTTGCGACTGCGAGGGACGTGAATGGCCTGTCGTGGCCGGCTTGAATGATCTCGTCGATCTGGCAGCCGCTAGCTCTCGTGTCTTCTTTGTCGAGGTCGTGGACTTCCATTGTGTTGATGTTCCCGAGGAACTGCTCCCCATTCATGTTGCCGCTGTACCGTCTCATCCTTGTTCCTCGTGTGGTTGTGCGCCAGCCGTAGGGCGGGCGTCTCGTCAGTTCGATCCGTTGTCCATTCATAACGAACGACAGATATCATCGTAAAATATAATGAACGAATCGTCAAGCGTATCGAACAGGGATCTGCTCTGTTCGCTAAACTGGACCCATGGGGCAGACCATCGGTGATCGGCTTCGCAGCGAGCGACTTCGGATTGGCTTTTCGCAAGGTGAACTCGCGAGACGAGCCGAGGTCTCGAAGGCGTATCTCTCGCAGCTCGAAGCAGGAAGTCAGGACAACCCGTCGATTGGCGTCTTGCAGCGAATCGCAAAGGCCCTCGACATCACTCTCGGAAAGCTCGTTGGCACCGAGGGAGTTCGGGTACCTACAGCAGCGATGCCGCCACTCAAGGACCCGGGCTTGCTCGAGTTCTTGGAAGAGGAACAGAGGCGAGGGCAGCCAGTGCCGGAAGCTGACGTTGAACTTCTAAGCCGCCTTCAGTGGCGAGGCGGTATGAGGCCTCGTACGAAGCAACAGTGGGCGGTCTTTCTTTCGGTTATCCGCGGGATGTGGGATCAGGGTGGCGGGGCGGAGTGAGCGAGCTAGACGGAGAGACACATCCATCTGTAGCGCGACTGCTAGCAGAGCATCCAGGCGAGACCGACCCAGAGCGACTCATGAGACGCCTCGCTCAGGAGCACGTTGGTGTCGCTCGGTCATACGGATGGGTAGGGCCTCCGTACGACATGTGGGTGCTCGCGGAGCTGCTCGACATCAGGGTCGAGTTTGCTGAGCCCGAGGAGATCAAGGACGCTCTCCTGCTTCCTAATCCGAGGACCGGAACGTTCGTGATCAAGGTCTCGCGCGGCCTTCCCCTCGGTCGGCGGCGTTTCAACGTGGCTCACGAGATCGCACACACGTTCTTTCCCGACTGTGCAGAGCGCGTGCAGCTTCGCGGCGGCGTCTCGAAGAAGGACGTTGGTTTGGAGAGACTCTGCGATGCCGGCGCAAGCGAAATGCTGTTGCCCCATCCTGGGTTTGCCGAGGACGTCGAGCGATGTGGTGGGCTCGGGGTTCGCGCCCTCACTGTGCTCAAGGAGCTTTATCAGGCTTCTTGGGAGGCGACGGCCAACCGCATGGTGTCAACAGCACCGACTTCGGCAGCTATGTTGGTGCTTAGCCATCGATTGAAGCCTCTCGAACTCAGGCAGCCCTTCTTCCCCGGAATGGAGCCGCTGCCGAAGCTGAGAGTCGACTACGCCGTCTGTTCCGAATCGCTAGCAGATGTCTTTGTGCCTCCACACAAATCGGTTCCGCCAGAGTCAGCGCTCAATCAGCTGCCTGGGCTAGATTCTGGGGCCACAACCGCAGACACTGAGCACTCTGACTGGTCCCAGCTGGGTCTTGGAGCTGCAAGGGCTGAGGGCATCCTCCTTAGGGGTGCTCAAGACGAGCAACTGGTCATCGCCCTTCTGACTGTCGCCAAGTGAGCCGCAGCCGTGTTTGAGAGCACGGTGTAGGCCCCTGTACAGCAGGAGGCGCATCGTCTTCTCAGCGGCCTCCGGGGTGAGAGCGCCATTGCGCTCTTCGGGGTGGAGAATCGCTGTTCGGGACCAGGGCTTTCAGAGATCAGTAGGCTGACGAGGAGGGCTAGACTCCTCAGCGGACGCTTTCTAGGGCGCCAAGGAACTCGTCTCCGAGAGCGAGCTGTACGAGCCGCCGACCCTCTGGAGAGTGGTAATAGTAGTCCTGCTTCGCAGTCGCCGAGGCAATCACCTCGACTTCGGAGTCGTTCAACCCGAGGTCTCGATACAAGCCCGCCCCGATGTCAGACGCCGCCTCCGAGTTCGGGAGCAGGATCTTGGTAGGGCAGGATTCGTAGAGCACGAACCGTTTTTCGGATCGGTTGATGTCGGCCAGGCTCTGTGTGGAGAAGACAACCGCCGCGTTCTTCTTGCGGAGCTCCTTGAGCCAGGACTGGATCTTCTCGGCAAAGAGCCCGTGCATGAGAAAGGTCCAGGCTTCGTCGATGACCAGGAGGGTAGGGCGTCCATCGAGGCGTTGCTCGAGCCGGTGAAAGAGGTAGAGGAGGAGAGGGACGACGATCTTCTCCTTCATCTCCATGAGATGACCCATCTCGAAGACCTGGAAGCGTCCGTCGCGCAGACCGTCCTCGCGCGCGTCCAGAAGCGACCCGAGATTCCCCTTGAGGGTGTAGGGACGGAGCGCCTCGCGGAGCTCCGCGTCCTGCAAGCGCACCTCGAGATCCGTGAGGGTCGGTCGCGGGATGCTCGCGAGGAGCTCCAGCGCCCGCTGAATGGCGGCGCGATGACCGGGATGCACCTCGACTCCTTGGAGATCGAAGAGCACCTCGAGCCACTCCGCGGCCCAGACGCGCTCGCGAGCCTCGGCGACGCTTGCCAGCGGGCAGAAGCTCAGGGCATCGACTTCCTCGGCCCCAATGTCGTAGTGATCGCCGCCCGCTCGTAGCACGAGGGGGCGGGCGGAGAGCCCCTTGTCGAAGCAGAAGACCTGCGCGTCCGGGTACCTGAACCACTGCGCCTGGAGGAGGGCGAGAAGGGTGCTCTTGCCGGAACCTGTGGGTCCGATGACAAGAGTGTGCCCGACGTCGGAGAGGTGCAGATTGAGGCGAAAGGGCGTCGATCCGGAGGTCGAGGCCCAGACGAGAGTGGGGGAGTCTGGCGGGAGGAGAGGGGAGGGGTTCACAGGGCTTCCGGCCCAGACCGAGGTCATGGGCAGGAGGTCCGCGAGGTTGCGGGTGGAGAGGAGGGGGCGACGCACGTTGGCGTGTCCGACGCCGGGCAAACTGCCGAGATAGGCCTCGAGGGCGTTGACGTCCTCGAGTCGGGCTCCGAAACCGTTGTTGCGGAGCTGCTTCTTGACGAGACGCACGCTCGCCTGGAGAGCGCTCTCGTCGGAATCGGCGAGGAGGACGACTGGGGTGTAGTAGCCGTAGCGCGCCGTCTGAGACGTGGCTTCGGAGATCGCGCGATCAGCGTCGCGCGCCATCTGGACGGCGTCACGGTTCGGGAAGCCGCGTCTCCGACGCGACTCGGTGCTGAGCGCGTCGCTGATGTAGTCCGTCAGGCCCCGCCGCTTCTGCCACCACTTGCGGCGGAACCGTCGGATGTGTCGAGAGGCGGTCTCGGAATCGAGCGGAATCCAGCGGGACGAGAAGCGGAAGGTTGCTGGAAGGCGGTCCAGGAATGACAGAGCAGCCGGTGTGGTGTGCAGCGGAAAGCCGGTGAGGCCGATCGGTGCGAGGTGCCGGTTGCCGATCCGCGGCGTGAAACCTCCCACCAGGTCCTGATCGACAAGCAGGGCGTCTAGATAGCAGGGAGTGTCGGGGAGTTGAAGGGGCTGCTCGATGCCGGTGAGGCAGAAGTGCAGGTGCTCGAGGAGACGCTCGGAGCTCAAGCGGTCCAGGGAGAGTCGTTTCGAGAGGAGATCCTCAAAGTCGTCGAGGCGACGCTCGAAGAGCGAGACCTGTTGCCTCCAGTCGAGGGCGCGCGCCTCCCCGCCTTCGACGAACCAGCCGAGGAGCTTCGACGTGGTCTCTCGCGGCGGCATGTACGTGAGCGTGAGGACGTAGCGAGTCTCGAAGTTCTGGCTCTTGTCCTCGTACTGGACACGGCGCTCTTCGTCGATGGCGCGTGTGACGGGGTCAGGAAACGCACCCGGAGGCGGGTACGACGCCGAGCGAGCGCGGATGGCGTCGACATGCACCATCCAGTCGCTCGCGAACGAGATCAGAGCCCGGTTGAGTTGGGCGGAGAGGGTTCGAAGCTCGGTCGGGGTGGAGGACTCGACGTCGGGGCCCCGGTAGCTCCAGGCTGCGAGGAAGCTTCCGTCCTTGTTGAGGACGACGCCGGGAGCCACGAGGACGCCCCAGGGGACGAGATCCGCGAGGCCTTTGGCGGATCTTCGATACTCGCGCAGAAGCACTGCTACCTGGAGGCTTCGTGAAACGGGTGAACGGCAGCCACCGGCGCAGTGATGAGAGCGCGTGCAGGGTAGTACGTTTGGTAGCGAATGTGCCTGGCGTAGACCCGCCACATCTGCGCGTCGTGACGTGCTGCCAACACAAGGCCTCCTTGCCCGAAGGTCGCCATGAGCCCTCCGAGGAGGAGCGTGAGGGGGTGCGGCCCGACACCGAGGATCAGGACGGCCACGGCCAGAGCGTTCAGGAGGACGAGATCACGCTCGGCGCCTCCGAGGAGGATCGGTCGGACGAGCGAAGGATGGAGCGGAGTCTCGAGGGCCCCCGCGGTCACACGACCGCTCCGGAGAAGCCGAGTGCCGTGAGGAACGTCACGGCGGCCAGGGCGATGGCGCCGCCGAAGACGATCTGGGAGACCTTGCGGCCCCCAGTGCCATGCTCCGTGAACGCCCAAGCCAAACCAGCGACGACGATGGCTGCGATGACCAGGAGGCGGGCCACGGTTCCGGTGAGGTTGTTGATGAGGGCGGTGAGGCCCGTGTCCCATGGCATTGGCGGGCCACTGGCGGTGGCCGAGGCCGCTGCCGGAATCGCGAGGGCAAGGAGGACGAAGAGAAGAAGGCGACGCGCAGACTGGGTCATGGGGCACTCTCCCGAGGATGAATGTGGCCGACGATATGGAGGTCGTAGTCTCCGGAATCGTCGAGTCCGTGAATCGAAGCGATCTCCTGGACCTTGCGATGGCTGCCGGAGCGATCCATGTGCACCACCAGGTCGATCGCCCGAGCGACCAGCAGCGGCAGTGCGCTGACTCCCGCTTCGAGGATCAGCTGATGCACGCGGTCCAGTGCGTCCGCGGCACTGTTGGCGTGGACCGTGGCGCACCCTCCCGGACATCCCGTGTTCCAGGCCTTGAGGAGGTCCAAAGCCTCCGGGCCTCGCACCTCGCCGACGATCAGTCGGTCCGGCCGCAGGCGCAGCGAGGCGCGGACGAGATCTCGCAGAGTGACCTCGGCCGACGTGTGTAGCGTCACGTGGTTGGAAGACGTGCACTGGAGCTCGTAGGTGTCCTCGAGGAGGAGAAGGCGTTCAGTGCGATGGGCAAGCCACTCCATCTCGCGAAGAAGGGCGTTGACAAACGTGGTCTTGCCGGAGCCGGGACCGCCGGAGACGAGGATGTTCTGGCGATCGAGGAGGGCTGCGCGCAGGAACTCCACCTGATCGGCCGAGAGGACGCCCTGAAGCTGGAGCTCCTCCAACGAGAAGACGGCGGTGGCGCGCTTGCGGATCGCGAAGACCGGTGCAGGCGCGACGGGAGGAAGCAGGCCCTCGATACGGCTTCCTTCGAGGGGCAGTTCGGCCTCGAGGATCGGGTTCTTGGGGCCGATCGTGCGATCGAGCAACCCAGCCACGGTCGACAGGAGGCTCTCAGCCTGCTCCGGCGCCATGCGCTCTCCCGTCTGCACCAGGCCCTTTGAGTGGCAGTCGATCCAGAGCTCGCCGCTCGGGTTCAAAAAGACCTCGGTGACGTCGCCGTCGGAGAGGGCACGAACGACGACGTCACCGAGCTCACGGAGGAGAGATTCCTGGTGGCGGGAGTGAAGGTGGGGGGACACGAGGAAGTTCTCCAGAAGTGACGAGATGTAATGTCTTACGTATGACGTGTATTTGTCAAGCGTACTGGGTGAGAAATCTGTGAGCGAGCAGAGAGGAGCTGATCATCGTAGAAACGGATCTTCCTTGCCCGGATCACGGGAACCCCGGAGACGAAGACGAGGGCCTCGTCGTCGGGAAGGCGCGTGGCCTCTTCGGGTGTGAGGAGGCGGCGCCCCACCTGTTGCTGCGCGACGTACTGCTTGTTGAGGAGGAGGTCGAAGCGATCGCCTCGGTAGGAGCGCTGCTCCATGTGTACGGTCATGTCGCCCGCCATGCGGCTGAGCAGATCGGCGGTCTCGGGCTTGTTGGGGGCGAAGGCGATTCGCACGTGGCAGTTGCCGGTGATGGCCTCCTCCTTGCCGTAGACGCCATAGAGCTGTGAGAGGTCCTGAGTGATCAGGAAGGCGCGGATCCCGTAGCCCGCCAGATAGGCGAGGCTCTCCTGGAAGAAGGCCAGCCTCCCGAGTGCCGGAAACTCGTCGAGCATCAGGAGAAGGGGGTGCTGGTAGTGACGGACCTGGCGCCCTCCTTCGAAGGAGAGGGTTTCTGTGAGGCGCCGGAGGGCCTGGTTGAGGAGCATGCGCACGAGAGGGCGCGTTCGGGAGAGGTCGGACGAAGGCACCGTGAGATAGAGACTCAAGGGCCTGTCGAGCTGCATGAGATCCTCGAGCCGGAAGTCGCTCGTCTCGGTGTTGCGGGCGAGGATGGGATCGCGGTACAGCTCGAGGAAGGAGAGTGCGGTGGACACGACGCCGCTGCGCTCGTTGGGAGACTTGTCGAGAAGAGCCCGCGCGGTACTCGCGACGACGGGGTGGGTCAGGGTTGGCTCGCCGGTGGTGGGATCGGTCCAACCTTCACTCTGGTTGGTCGCGTGCGCGGTGACGAGGAGCTCCTCGAGCGTTTCTTCGAGGGACTGGTGCGGCTTCGAGAGCAGGAAGGCGCAGCGCCGAAGGGTCTTTTCGGCCTCGGCGTACAGGACGTGCAGGAGGACTCCGACGAGGAGGGAGTGCGCGGTGCGGTCCCAATGGTCACGGGCGCGATCGCCATTGGGATCGACGAGGATGTCGGCGACGTTCTGGGCATCCCGCACCTCGTGAGGTCCCAGACGGATCTCCTGGAGAGGGTTGTAGCGCGCGGCCTCACCCGACGTGTCCGTCGGATCGAAGCGAAGGCACAGAGAGTCGAGGCTCTGGGAGCGCCAGCCTGCGGAAAGAGCCCAGTTCTCGCCCTTGATGTCGTGGACGAGGACGGAGTGAGGCCAGGAGAGCAGGTTTGGGACGACGAGGCCGACACCTTTGCCCGTCCTCGTCGGAGCGAAAACGAAGACGTGCTCGGGTCCGTCGTGGCGCAGATAGGAGAGGCGTCGAGACCCCCGCCAGAGTCCTAAGAGAAGTCCTTCGTGCTGGTCGAGCAGCCCAGCCTCGTTGACTTCGTGTTCACCGGCCCAGTGTGCGGACCCGTGCGTGTCGGGCTTCTCGCTGAAAGCGCGGGATCGAGTGACCAGGTAGACGACAAGGACCACCGCAGTAGCCACGGCGATGCCGATCAGAACCTGTGATGGGGGGCGGAGCACGGCAACGAGAATCGGATCCGCGCGATAGCGCCACCGCCAGAGCAGCACGGCGCCAGGAACGTGAATCGGTCCTCGTGCGAGAAGCCCCAGGACGGCTGCTGCAAGTGCGAGGAAGACACAGAGTCGCGTCTGGCGGAGAACTGCAGCAAGAGCCGCGACCACGAGCGTGCTGAGGAACGCCCACAGGGTGGCACGCTGCTGCTCGCTGGTGAGGGTGAGCCAGACCCCCAGCTCTTCGGCGTGGCCCAGCCGCCAACCTGCGTACTGCGTGAGCATGAGCGCCGAGAGGGAAAGCACTAGTGTCCAGGTGGCGAGCGCCCGGAGCACGACGGCGCGAAACTCCATGCGTCCGAACGAAGGGAGCCGGTAGAGCTCGCGCCCGTCCCTGCGGATGGCCACGTGCCTACTCGAAGGTCCAGAGAGGCTCGACGCGCCCGAGCACCCAGGACTGGTGGGCGACGCCGTAGTAGCGACTGTCCCAGGACCTCTCGTGACTCGACACCAGCCAGAGCTCGCCCCGGCGCAATTCTCGGTCCAGTCGCACCGGCTCGAGGGAGCGGCCGCGGCCGTCTCTCGTCGGTGCCGCTGTCTGAAGCAGAAGACCGTCGAGCAGGACACCGCGAGTTGCGACCTCGATGTGGTGCCCCTGGACGCCGCCGATGGTCTTGAGGAGGGGGGACACCTCACCTGGACATGAGCCGCGCGTTACATAGCCGCGCTCGTGTCCGAAGAGCCCGACTGCCTTCGGCAGACAGATCGCGACCTGGTCCCCTACCCGGAGATCGTTCGCCGGGAGGAGGTGGTAGAAGCCCAGAGGTGCACTCGCCGTGTGATTCCAGCGGACGCCCGCCAGCCAGACGGCACTGCACGCCGCCACCAACCCCAAACCGATCCAGAGAGGAGCGAACGAGTGGGGCTTCTTCATCGACTCACGCTCCTGGCTGTCTCGAGCAGCGCCTCTGCGCCACGTTTTGCCAGGGAAACCGTGACGCGCAGGAGCTGCAGTTGCGGGAGCGGTACCACGCGGGCTGCGAGCTTCCAGCCGAGGCGGCCGACGAGCTG
Organism: Candidatus Multivoraceae bacterium; assembly: GCA_965223385.1. Taxonomy (GTDB): domain Bacteria; phylum Acidobacteriota; class Thermoanaerobaculia; order Multivoradales; family Multivoraceae; genus JBCCLJ01. Next base: position 2,021,675 of record CBDCWR010000006.1, read on the forward strand.
TTCGGCACGTCGGACCAGCAGACTCGGGAGTCGCGCGGTTGAGCGTGTCGCTGCAATTGCATCGATGGTGGGCTGGACGGCGGCCCTCGCCGCTGCAACTAGGGGGACCTTCTGTGTGGCTGGTCTTAGGGTCGACCGGGCCGCTTTCACTGTCTCAGTCACCGCTCGCCGCGTGCTCTGTTGGTGCTGGGTGAGCTCCTGCGCGACGTTGCGAAGAGACTGGATCGAGCGCCAGCGACCGTCCAGTGCCTTGGCCTTCGAAGCGGGCTCGAATGGCCCCAGTCGGGCCTCCAGCTTGGGCAGGGAGGAACCGCGATCTACGAACGATGCTTTCACCTGATGCTGCCCGTCGGTCACGACAAGGCCCCGCCCGCGCTTGCGCACCGCGAGCCCCAGCTCGGAGAGTCGTTCGTGGAGCTCTTTCCAAGAGCGGGCCTGGCGGAGGTCGTCCCGAGCGACCGACCGCACGTGATCCGCGAAGGTCTGATGGCCGGTTCGTTCGCGTTCGCGACGTTGGCCAGACGTGAGCCCGACCTCGCTCGTTCTGTCGCGGCCCGGTGTTGGCGCATGTCGACCCGGAACCTGGCGCAGCTCTCGCTCGAGCTCCTGGCGCCGGAGGCTGGATTCGATGCGGGCGTAGTCGTGGCTCGTCTTCCAGGCTCGATGGGTCTCCGGATGGACCCGGTTGACCATCACGTGGACATGCTGATGCTCCGTGTCCCGGTGGGCCACGAGCAGGGCCTGGTGCTCCTCGAGGCCGAGATCCCGAAGCAACGTCTCGGCAACCTCTCGGAGCTCCTGCCGAGACAGCCTTTCCTCCGGCGGCACGCTCACCGTCAGGTGGTACACGGGCTTCTCAACGCGCTGGCTCTGCATCGCCGTGACCTCCATGAGGTGTGCCGCGAGGTCTGGGTCGTCGGGGAGGTTGCGGGTGGAGACCCAGGCCACGCGATCCTGCGTGTCGGTCCGGTCGCAGCGGAGGAGGTAGTTCTGGAGTCCCTGGAAGTTGCGTCCGGTCCGCGCCTTGCCGATCACACCAGCCTCCGGATTGCGGCGAGCAGTTCCTCGGTGGTCTTTCGCAGGTGCTGCTCGGTGTTGAGGTGGCCCGTGGCGTTCGCGACGTAGGCCAGTTGATTGAGGTTGTTGCCGATGCGGCCGAGGTGGTAGACGGCCTCCTTCTCGATCCGCTGGGGGCGGGCTCGGGGTATGGCGCCTAGTCCGACCTCACGCAGAAAAGTCGACACGGGCAGGCCGCACTCGCGAGCCCGAGTGCAGAGCACTGCATGCTGCGCCGGCGTGGCCCGAACGGAGATGACCTTGGTGTGCCTTTCCTCCGTCTGCTTCACCCGCCTGCTCCGATCGCTTTGAGCGCCCCGAAGGGGTGCGAATAGCCTCGACTTCCCCGCGGGAAAGTCTGGGTCGCCTTGTCGCGCGCCGCAGGCGCGTATGACAAGGCATTGCTCGCTCTTCTGTCGAGCGGACGCAGTACGGCCTGTGAAGCACTCCCAGGGCGAAAGGTCCTTTGGGGGTCGTCTTTGCGAGCCGAGCCGAGGGAGCGCTCCACTTTCCCCCGGGGAAGTCGCGGCAGTCTCACCGGGGCGAGGGTGGCGTGCGGAAGAGGCACGGCTTGTGCCTCACTCGGCAGGAGGCCCGGCACCTGGACATGTGGACCTCGGCCGCCAGGACTTTCCCTTGGGCAAGTAGCTACGTCCGTTCCATGTCGCCCGATCTGTCCGCGAGTCGAGGCAAGTGCAGGTGCCGAGAAGCTCCTCGGGCGAACACGCGCTCGGGAAGACGGCAGCAGACTTTCCCGCGGGAAAGTCCCGATCTGGTCGCGCGAGGCGTCGAGGCTCGGACGAAGAAGGGGCTGGCCACTGAGACTCGCAGGGGGCATGCGCCGAAATGTACGACGGATGCCGTGAAAACGAATCGATCAGCGCTCGGTCGCTTGCACTCCCAGCTGCATTGCCGCGTCGCGGAGCTGGCGAGGTGAGAAGAGCTTCGGCACCGAGAGGGTCTCTTTCACTGTGGGATCTCCCGAGCGGATCACCAAGTGCACGTGTCGCTGAATCTCTGGGTGGTCGCTTAGGTCGAGCAGCGTCGCACATGAAACGACGAGATCGGCGCCCGAGCGAGGTGCGAAGAGGAGAAGTTCTTCGATGGACGTCAGTCGGTGCACGCGGAAGCCCGCTTCCCGAACCAGCGTCTCGAGGAAGCCTCCGAAGGCCCGAGACGGCTCGAGCAAGACGACCAGGGGCAGATCTGAGCAGGACATCGCCGACCAGCTTCCCACATTTGGTGCTCGCGACAGTGCGGCTGTGGCCAGGAGCTCGTTCCCGACCAAGTCGGCCTTGGGACTTTCCCGCGGGAAAGTCGAGGAGCAAGAGGAGGCGGAGCGCCCGAAGACGCTCCGCCGGTGTGTCAGGCCTCCTTGGGAGGGCTGAGCTCCTCGAAGCGTCGAGCGACGATCTCGGTGATGTACCGCGTCTCGTCTCCGTCCTCCCAGGAACGCGTCTGGTTACGGCCCTCGACAAAGACACGTTGGCCTTTGCGGAGCTTCGCGGCGCGTTCGGCGCCGGGCCCGAAGAGCACGATCCGATGGAAATCCGTGGCTTCCTTCCGCTCGTCGTCCTGGTACCACCAGCGATGGGTGGCGAGTCGGAGGACGGTCCGAGAGTTGTCGCCGTCGCTGGACTCTGCGTCGTGGGTGAGGTTCCTGATGAGGAGGGTCTTGTTGAGCATCTGAGGTCTCCTTTCGTGCCGGTGTGGCAGTTGTCTTGAGGCATCGGTGACTCTGCTTTTCAGGTCGTTCTCGTCGTCTGCCTCTTCCCCCGAACGAGAGGCAGATCGGAACGACCGGAAGCTACGTGTCGACCCTGGGAGTCCAGATGCGAGCCCGAGCGAAAACGCGAGGCCAGTGACAGCGAAGCTGGCGCGGCGTTGCGGCGGAGTGAGGGCGAGCATCGCCGACGAACAGCCTGCGTCCCCAACCGCCAGGCGGCACGAAGGAGCTGCAGTCACACCAAGATCCTCGTGAGTGGAGGAGCGCTCCCACCGACGTTTTCCACAGGCAGAGCGTGCCGACTACAGGCAAAGAACTACAGGCTCTCTACAGGTACCTACAGGAGGGGCCACCGAAGTCCTTTGGAATCAGACAGATGCGCGGAGGTCGCGCGACCACTTATGCGTGAAAGCGCGACCACTTATGCGTAGTAGGCGCGACCACTTATGCGTAGATCTGCCTCGAAAGCGCGACCACTTATGCGTGGAAAAGTCGCGCTTTCCACAGCCCCTGAGGAGGGATTTCAGGGGTGCCTCTAGAGGTGGCTTTTTCCCGGGCGCAAGAGGAGTCCATCCCGGTTCAGCTCGAGCCGAGCGGTGGGGTAGTGCGCCTGGATCTGCAGCGTGTGCTTCCTGACCTGGGCGCGAAGGTCTCGGGGGCGCTGGTAGTTGCTTCCGAACTGCTCCGCCAGGTCGTGCCAGGCGACCAAGGTGGGCCGCTGGAGGTAGCTCATCCGGTAGGTGAGCCAGGCATAGAGATCAATCGCCAGCGGAGCGCGGAGCGCGCCGAGGGTTCGGAGGTCGATCGGAACAGGACTGCGGATGACCTCGCCGAAGAAGTCCGGACTGAGCTCGACAATGGATCCTGGTCGAACGAGCGAGGCTCGTTCGGCTGGGCGCCACCAGAGGTGAGCCCGAGAGGCCACGCGGAATCCTTGATCGGTCCACTCGCCAAGCTCCGACTGGTCTGAGGTCGAGCCGGCGGTTGCTCCGAAGAGGCGCCGCATTTGGTCGCGCAGGCGAGGAATCGTCCCCCATCGACCGCCGGTGACGAGCAGCCCGAGCTCGCGCATGAAATGCGAGAGCGAGGCGCCAAGGTGCAGAGTCGGCGACTTCGTCCGAACCGCCTCTGATGTAAGCCATACCAGGAGGAGGCGGGGATAGCGACCGTAGGGAAGGCCGAGGTCTGGATGCCCCGTCATCCAGTAGGAGGTGTGTCCGTTGCGTCGGCGAACGGCGAGCGTCTCGGGTTGCCTCAGGGGAAGACTGGCCTCCACGAAGTGGCGTGCGAGAAAGCCCAGTGCTGGACGGTCGCGGTCTGGTCGAGGTTGGTGTGCCATCGCGCTCCGCCGGTTGACTCCGAAATGAACGGCAGATGTAAGATAAACGGATGTCGCGTGAATTCGAAACTCGACTGCAGAAGCTCGAAGAGCAGTTGGAGGTCCTCCTCGCCGGACGCGCCGTCTCGTCTCCGTGGCTGCGCCTCAAAGATGTCTGTGAGAGCACCGGGATGTCTCGCTGGACGATCTGGAGGAGGGTCAAGGCTGGCGAGTTTCCTGCCCCGTGTCGCCCGTACCCGTCCGTTGAACGATGGGCCAGCGACGAGATCGACTCATGGAAGGCCGAGCGTCTGGCAGAGCGGTCGGAGCCCTTGAGTCGCTCCGAGAGAGGGCCTTGAAGGTCGAGGCGCGCGGAGAATGGTCAGTTCTGGATCGAGGACGACGCTGAGTGCCCCGCGGAGCTACTCCTCGTGCTTCCAGAGAAGAGACCCTGGATGCGCTTACCCCAGCTGCGGAGCGCCTCTTTCTTCTCCCGGTCGTACTCGTAGAGGTCGTAGCGACCCGTGACGCTTGCGTCGGCGTGGCCCAGTACACGCTCGACAACGAAGCGCTGCACTCCCAATTCGGCCATCTTGCTGGCAGCCGTCCGCCTGAGATCGTGGGGAGAGAACGGCTCCAGCTCGTGGCGTCGCACAATGCGCCGAGTCACGCGCGCGAACGCTGTGCGTTCTAGTTTGTCGCCGCCACGAGGGCTAGGGAGTACCAGGTCCGACCTGGTCCGTGGCAACTCCGAGAGGAGAGCTCGGGCCTGCGGCGCCAGGAAAACGCGGTGCGGTCTTCTGGACTTGAACAGCCTGGTTGGAATCGTCCACCAATCGCCATCAATCTGGCCGTGCTCCATGCCGCGAACGCTCGAGGACCTCTGGCCGGTCAGGATCAGGAGTTTGACGCCAGTCGCCAGAACTGGGTGTTCCATCGAGAGCGCTGTCCATAGCGTTTGCAGTTCGGAGTAAGAAAGCACACGATCTCGTCGTCCCTCTTCCCCGGGCGGTTCAGTTCCCAAGACAGGGTTGTGTTGCACGATGTCTCGACTGAGGCCGAAGGTGTAGATGCGGGACAGCAGGGCTCGTGTCCGGTTCGCCATTACGGGTGAGCCGCGATCGACGATTCCGTCGAGTAGTTCTATGGCGTGTCGCTTGAGGACGGCGTTGGCCGGCATGCCGGCGAACGCTGGCAGCAGGTCCTTGGTGAGGATTCTCTGATCCTCCTTCCAAGACGACTTTTTCGGGCGAGCGTGGCGTTCGAGGTATTCCCCCGAGAGGCGTTCGAAGGTCCACTCGGCGTCGGCTTTCTCTCTCCAGCCCCCGGGGTCTTCACCGCGTCGCTCCCGCACGATAAGTGCTCGCGCCTCGTCTCGCGCCTGTGACAGGCTCGTGTCCGGGTACCTACCGATCTTCATGCGCCGGTACTTTCCTCGACTAGAGGTCCCGCCCCCGGCGTAGTAGCGAACAAACCAGGTCCTCGTACCGCTTGGAAGGGCTCGCAGAACCAGCTTCTCGACGACTGTGTCCCAATACTCCGTTTCGGAATGTGGCTTCAGGGATCGAACGAACCGGTCGGTGAGCCGCTGCCTGGGCAATGGTCTGTCCTCGCGTTTTGGGTGCAGTTTGGGTGCAGACAACCGCACCAATAGGCAACTAGGTGAAACGCGAAGGTACCCCAGACGCCAGTGAAATCAATGCGTTGCGTCAGGCTTGCCCAATCAGAAACCGCTGGAAACCGCGCTGATGGCTGACTGAAAATCAGGGTGTCGGTGGTTCAAATCCGCCTCTGGGCACCAGCAAAACCAAGCCTTCGCCTGCCGCGACTGCAGCGAGAATGGACTCGGGGACGCAGGGGGGGCACGCGAGAACGCGGCGAAACGCTACGGCGAACGCCCAGCCGGACTAGGCAGAGCCCCCGGGCGCACTCGAGGCGGCCTCCGAAAGACCGCATGAACGACCTCGGAAACCTCCTATCCGGGACGGATAACGACGTTCTGGATGCGCTGCTTCACCCGCAGCCGTGGATATGCGAGAAGATGAGCGTCGACTTTCGTTGTTGGTCAGGGAGCATCCTGTCCGACTGTGGATTCCCAAGAGCTAGTCGCATGCATCTCGTTGGAAGCGCCTCTATTGGGATCAGCCTCAGTCCAGCGAAGGCAGGACGACCGTTCCGTACGATCCAAGATGGCCCGCACCCGTCCGATCTTGATGTGGCGCTCATAGATGATGGGCTGTTTATAAGGACTTGGAACCGACTGCGAAAACTAGATGAGCAGGCAGTACGTTCAAACTGGCGAACGAGGGAGAACGTGTACTGGGGACGTCTTCAGGACTCTGTGTTCCCCGCGAGGTCTGCTGAGAAGAGAAAGGTCATGTCTCTGTCCAACGCCATTCGGCGGTCTCGTGAGTTCCGTGGGTATCCGGTTTCAGTGAGGGTGTACCGGAGGAAGGCTGACCTTCGGTCGTACTTGCGTTGGAGCCTCGCTCAGCTTCGGAGATCTCAATGAACCCACGCGCCACCAATCACCCGGTTTCCTGGTTCAAGAAGTACCACGATGACGACGCTCTCGACCTCTCGCCGGCGTTTCAGCGAAAACTGGTGTGGAGTGATTCCCAGGCCTCGTACCTGATCGACACGATTCTGACGGAGTTGCCGGTGCCGGAGATCTTTGTGCGTTCAGTTACCTCCTCCGATGGAGAGACCACCCTTCAGGTGGTGGACGGCCAGCAAAGACTCCACTCCATCATCCGCTTTTACTCCGGAGACCTCGAGCTAGATGGCGATCAGATGTCTCCCGAATGGCAGGGGGCGAGCTGGGATCGGTTGACTCCCGAGCAACGCACAAGGTTCTTCGAGTTCGAGCTTGTCGTGCGAGAGCTGCGCGGTGCGAGCGATGCTGAGGTTCGCGATATGTTTCGTCGCCTCAACGCGAATCAATCCAGCCTGAACAAACAGGAGCTTCGTCACTCTTGGTACCAGGGCGAGTTCATCGGCTTCGTTGAGGATCTGGCCGACGACAGCTGGTGGCTATCGAACCGGGTCGTAACGCCTCTTCAGATCCGCAGGATGCTTGATGTCGAGTTCGTTAGCGAGCTACTCGTAGCCATCATGTCGGGGCCCCTAGACAAGAAACAACAGTTGGAGAGTTTCTACAGCGAGTATGACGACGATTTCCCCGATCGCGAGCACTGGCGAGACCGGTTCCTGGCGTCTAGGAGATTGGCGCTCAACCTCACTGGAGCAGATCTCAAGGGATGGCGAAGCAAGACCGAGTTCTATTCCCTGTTCCTAGCTTCGTCGTGGCTTCTTGCAGACGAGATGGTTCCGGAAGGCGCTGAGATGAAAGCGGCGGTGTCGCGGCTTCGGGATTTTCGGGACCATGTCGATCAGGCGAAGCGAAGGGACAACGAGCAGACCTTCCCGAAGTACATTCGCGACTACGCCGACGCTGCGACGCGAGCGTCCACAGATCTTGCGCGACGTGTTCTCAGGAGCAAGACGATAACGAGCGTCGTCCTGGGAGAAACGCAGAAGGTGTGAGCAGGACACTCTCAGAAAGTCAGGTGAAGCTCCTTCGTGACCTGGTCGAAGCGGATCGAGCCTCAGCCACCAGGAGTGAGTTCGTGGCGGCAGAGTTCGCCAACTCAGTCGGCAAGACGCTTATGCACCCGGGTCTCCCGGAGGACTTGCCAGAGGTATTCGTCGGTGATCTGGACACCTTGGCGCGCCGCCGTTTGATTGCCGTGTCGAGACGGCATCCCGACCTGCAGTTCTATGTGACCAACCAGGGCTTTGCGGAATACCGATCGCAGGTCGGAAGCGGATCGTTGCCTGAGAATGAACTGGAAGCGAATGTTCTTCGCTACCTTGAGATGTCGTCCGTTCGCAAACGGCATCCGGACGCGCTGCAGAAGTGGGAAAGGGCTGCGTCACTCCTGTGGGAGTCGAATGAGGTTGAGCAGCACACGCTCATCGGCCACCTCCTTAGGGAAGCGAGTATCGAGTTCTCGCAGTCCTTGAGGAGGCAGTTAGGGATTCCGCCACACGCGAAGTCGGAGACGAAGAACGCTGTGGGTGATGCCCTTAAGCGTCTTGGAGAGGGGCGCACTACGGAGGCGGTCCTGCTTTCGCTATGGCGCTACTGGTCCGCCACTGTTGATCACCTTCAGAGACAGGAGCACGGGGCAACCAAGGAGGGAGAACCGCTCTCCTGGGAGGACTCTCGGCAAGCCGTGTTTCACGCGGCGTTCGTGATGACCGAGCTTGATCGGTTTGCCGTCAAAGCGGGGCGCTAGTCAGAGTGGCGAGAAGGTCGCGGCACTTTCTCGGCCCCGCTGGGGGGTCTGATCTCTTCCTGGCAGGCGACAAGAAACTCATAGACTTTGTGAGTGACAGGCGCTAGGTGGCCGAGGAACAGAGGGGTCCACGCCTCTTGTTCCACGCTCCATCTGTTGTAGTTCTCAAGCTCGGCCAAGAGCTTCGAGGCGGCTTCTCGGGGCTTCTCGGAAGCGAGAAGCGCCACGGTCGCGTGTGCTTGAAAGACATCTCGGTGCAGGGCATTGGCAGCCTCGCCTAGCCGGAGGATCTCGCTTCGTTCCTGGCCCGTAAGGGCAAGCCTCCTGTACTCCTCCTGGGCCATCGACGCTTCCCTGGCGGTGGATGCGAAGTTGGCGTAGGCACGGAGGCGTCGTTCAAGGAAAGCCGCGCGTTCCTCATGGTCGAGTCTCCGTTGCTCAGCGCGCTCCTTGGTTGCCATCTCGCGGCGAGAACGAACCTCAAGGAACACCTGTGTGAGGAACGTGCTGAGAAGGCCGACGGCAACACCGACCAATGCGGCGAATACAGTCTCGCTCATGTGTACAGTGACCCTACGGTTGGCGTGTCGCGCTTGTTTCAGAGGCCGTACTGCGACTATCTAGAGCATCGTCATTCTTCATCGTTCCCGGCTGCTTAGACATTGCGAAGAGCGACTCAGAAGCGGTGTGCTGGTCAGTATCGCGATACGAATCTTCTCCGAAGGCGAGGCGCTAGAAGCCGTAGAATCTCGGCGTTGCGGTTGCTCTCTTGTACGAATCTGGAAGTTCACGCTTGGTCGTAGACACGCTAGCCAACAAGAACGATGACCTCTCACACCAACTGGAAACGCGCTGTCGACAGTCTTGAGCAGCTCATTGGCCCAGCTTCCAAGAAGCAACGGCTTCTAGCGGAAGCATCTGGACTCGAGCTGCAGGGTGACGAGCCTAGACTCGTAGTGAGTGCGCTTCTGCGACTCACACTGGGTGAGGAACTTGGACTTGCTCCTGGATCGTCGAGCCTTGAAGGCGAGTGGTTCGATGATTTCGTCGACGGGATGCGCAGTAGCGGGTGGCCAGTGCCTGAGATCGTCACTCGCGAAGAGTATGGTGCTTGGAAGCGGGTTTCATGGGTCGAAGCCCGAATTGCTGCTCTTCGCGAGTTGAAACTCGGCTACGGGGACATCGTCAGCGAGCCGAATGGCGATCGGCCAAACCTGCCTGAGTACTTGGAAGTCAGTTCCATTGGCGACGACGGTCGCGTCCATTTCAAGGGCGGTCGGGGAAGATGGGCCTGGCCAGACCAGTTGCAGCTAGTTGCCAAGGCCAGTGAAACGTCCGAGGACGCGAGTGAGTACCGGCGGCTAGCGAACAACGCCGCAGCGCAGATGCAGGGGGACTGGGGGGTCGTGTCAGCGCTACAGAAGCTGGGCGAGGACGTAGGGACCTTCACGGGATGGCTGGAAGCAGGGGTGGCAGTTTCTGCGTTCGACCATGCGCTCGGCCAAGCTGAAGACGAGAAACCAATGCAGAAGGTTCTCGAGGAGCATCCCAAGATACTCGGTAGCCTACTCAGCGGCACGTTCCGGTTCGTGGTTCCGAGGAAGAGGCTTGGGACTTCTCACGAGACCGATTTCTTGTTGGCGTCGGTCAACTCAATCGGTGTTCGATGGGTTCTCGTTGAGCTTGAGTCGCCGACCGCTCCACTCCGTCTGGAGAAGAAGAATCTTCTCGCAGAAAAGGTGAGAATCGGAGTTGGCCAAATCAACGACTGGCGGGATTGGCTGCAAGAGAACCTCGCACTAGCTCGCCGCTCCACGTCCGGTGGCCTAGGGCTCGTCGATATCGATCCTCAGGCAGATGGTTTGGTCATCGTGGGCCGCAGAGGGGAGTCCGCAAGCGAATCCAGCGCTCTGAGAAGAGGAGAATGGTCGAGGTCTCGAATCAGAATCCACACCTATGACTGGCTGCGGGAACAGCTTAGAGGCGCCCTTGAGTTTAGTGGCCCGCCTGGGGCCAATCGGCTTCTTCTGGATCACGACGCCTGGGGCTAAGTAGGGCGGCAATGGCAAACGACGGCCTCTAGGCACTTGGTTAGCCCCCTCCAGTGAGTGGAAGTACTCGAGCGCCGGGGCGATTGGGTCCGCGGGCGTAAGGCGGGCGATCGGATGAAGTGGGTGGAGATCCGTATCGGTCCTCAGCAAGAGAACGCGGCGAAGACCGACCTCCTCGAAGCTGACGCCGCCCTGGTTCATGGCTTTCTCTGCGCATCCTTTGCAGTTCAGTCGAGCTTTGGAGCCTCGCCCTTGGGTCTGCCCCGGCCAAGAAGGGTCTCGGTAGCGGACCAGAGCGCCCCTGCCCGGTTCGAGGAGGAGGGCGCGAAGGTAGTGGGTAGCCTCGTGGGACTCACGAGGTGAAGCGATTTGAGGCCGGCGCGATGTCGGCAGGGACTTCGCGTAGGTTCGGCCTGGTGGAGAAGTGGGTTCCTTGGCACTCTTGGTGTCGTATGCCTAGGAGTGAGGGGGGGCACCTCGCGTTGTGTTGAGGATTGCAGGAATGCAGTCTCGCCGATCGGCTGCGAGAGGTGGATAGGGCAGCGAGTGAAGAGATACACAATCAGTAAGCACACCTCAGTCGTGCTTGTTGCGCTGGCGGGACTGGTTGCGTTGTACGGGCGCAGCGCGGGCGAGCAGACGTACCTCGTCGCTGGCAGCATCGGCGCCATCGTGTTGAGTGTCGTTCGGTACTTCCTGGGCGAGGCCGAGAAAAGGGCGGAGAAGAGGGCAGCCGCAGGGGCAGCCGGGGGCGTTCAGCACGAGACTGGCGGTTTTCATGGCGAGATAGAAGCTGCTACTCGCCATATCGATGATGGCAACGCGAGCGTCGCGATTGAGAGGCTCACGATGCTGGCGAACCGCCATGCAGACCGGCTTGGTGCTCGCGAGAAGTTTCGGCTCTTCTCCAATCGTGGCAACGCCTGGCTCTCATCCGGAGACAAGAGTCGGGCTGCCGACGACTTCATTCGAGCCGGCGAGCAGCAGCCTTCCGACCCGGAGGCGAGGGCCTACACCGCTATGGGTCACATGCTTCTGGGCGCTGGGCCGGAGGCGAACAGCTTGGCGCGCACCCTATGCGACGAGCAACCCAATCTGGCGCGCGCACACATGGTTCGTATTCGCACGGAGGCCGAGCATGTTGGATTCGAGGAGCTGAAGGAGACGCTTCCGGCCTCGGTTCTTCGGGACGCAGAGGTGGCCCTTGCCTTGCACGACAGAGCAGTCTCGGAAGGGTCTCTGTCGGAGGGAATAGCTCTCCTACGCGCTGTTGCGGACACCAGAAAAGACTGGCCCGACCTAAAGCAAGCACTTGGCTCGACACTCCTTCAGCGCGTGCTTGAGACGTCTCGCACCTCGACGGTTGGGTTGGTGGTGGAGGATGAAGAGAGCCTCCAAGAGGCGGCTCGGCTCTTCACTGAGGTCATCGACAAGGTTGGGAAGAGCACGAACCAGAAGATGGTCTTTGCTGCCTACCTTAATCGGGGCACCGTCCTCCGGCTGCTCGGCGAGGACGGGCGGGCGGAGGCCGACCTGAGAGAGGCTCTACGTCTGCAACCGAAAGACCTGCGTGCAGTTCTTGCCCTCGCAGCGCACGCTAGGCCGGATCAGCTTGGGGAGTCGATCAGGCTACTTGAGGCAAGCGGTTCAATGGATCCTGAGCCACTTCTCCTGCGGGCCATCCTCCTGATCAGACGAGGCGATCCTGGAGCGCTGGAAGAATCGTGCGGACTGTTGGAGGCGGCTGCGCTCCGGATCCTGGAACTAGAGGATCCCGGAAAGCGGATCGAACTAGTTGCCAGGCTGATCGAGATCTACGCTCGCATGGATCGAGCTGAGGACTCAATCGGCTTGCTGGCACGTCTGCCAGACGGCGCTCTCGACGGCGTCGTGGGACTCGCGCTGGAGTCGGAGGCGCTAAGGCTCCTTGACCGACTCCAGGAGTCGCAAGACGCAGCTGACGAGGCAAGCCGCCTGTTGGGAGACTCCACCGATTGGGTTCACGTGCGGTTAGTCGCTGAGGCCTTCCAGAGGCTGAACAGGCACCGGAGCGCCTTCGGACTTTGGCGGCGGATCATTCAACCGGACATTCTCCTGCCCGACACCTTCATGCTGCTGGATAGTGCGCTCAAGATCGGAGAGGACGACTTCGTAATCGAGTTCTGTCGCAGTTTGCGCGCAAACGGTCACTACACCCGGGCATGCCTTGCACGTGAGGTTGAGGTCCTTACTAGGTACAGCGAGTTTCAGGCTGCTCGGGATCTCTTTGCGGAGTATCTTGTCGAGAATCCGGAAGACAATCTCGCGAGACTTCAGTTCTCTCTCCTGGCGCTCGACTGCGGATGGGAGGATGTCGTGGAGAGACGGACTTCGCGCCTGCCAACGGTCGAGTCGCTCGAAGATCCATCCACCGGTATTGCGGTGGTGCGGGTGCTCCGGTCGGGGCCGCAGCCGATCAAGGCCTTGGACTATGCGTATGACCTGTACCGTGCTTTCCCCGAGAGTCCACTAGCGCAGAGATCTCTATGGTCGGCGGTCTTTGCGCCCGCAGAGGTAGCCCTGGAAGTCCCAGATCCGGTCGAAGTTGGCCCCGGTACTGCTGTTCGCTACTCCGAAGAGGAGAGCGGGCTTGTTCGTTGGATCGTGGTCGAGGACTGCAACGAGCCGAGTCTTACCAGAGGTGAGTTCGCGCCGCATCACACTACGGTGAAGCCAATGTTGGGGAAGAAGGTAGGGGACAACTTCGTGATGAGGGAGGGCATTCGGGGCGAGGTCCTCGGCCAAGTGCTGGAGATTCGAGACAAGAGGATCTACAGGGCTCAAGACGTTCATGAGCATTGGCAGGAGCGTTTTCCAGACTTGCAGTTCTTCGAGTCGGTGCCCATTAGGGCGAGCGAGCCGGCTTCGCCGGACGACTTTGCAGAGATGGTGAAGGTGATGGAGCGGCTTGACGAAGGGCGGCAAACTCTTACGAGGTCCTATCAGGAGGGGCGGCTCCCAATCACAAGTCTGGCCCTATTCAACGGAGCGTCGGTCCTAGACACTGTCGGCTATGTCTGTGGGCACCCAGACCTTTCGGTGCGATGCTGCGATGGCAGCCGCGAGGAGCTTGAGCGAGGCCAGCAATCCCTATCCGCTGCTAAAAGCATCGTGCTAGACCCAGTGACGATCGCTGTCCTGGCCCGGGTCGAAGAGACGACGATTCTGGAGTCGCTTCCGTTTGACGTGTTGGTTACCGAAGGGGCACTGAAAGAGCTTCTGGACCTGTCCACACCGCCCAGCGGCATCTCGGGGTATGTGGGAGTGAGCGAAGGCCGCCTGCAGATGAAGGAGGTCACGCAGCTCGAGCAAGAGGAACGCAACGCTCAGCTTCGCGAGTTGGTTGAGTACCTCCGGGCGCGCTGTGATGTGATCGGCGGCGGCGATCTAGCGAAGGTCGCTCCACCGGTGAGACGAAAGATCCTCGACTGCGTCTCAAGGTCCTCGGCGGAGGCTGCAGCCGCTGCCTGGGCCAGATCGATCCCACTCTGGACTGATGACCAGCTCCTTATCAGTTTGGTAGGAACGGACCTTCCGGTAGAGCGGGTCTGGACTCAGGCGGTCTTTTTGTGGGCTAGAGCTGCCGGCGTTATCGAAGAACGCCGGGCGAACCAGTTGTCGAGCAGTCTGATTCGCTACGGTTTCTCGTTTGTGAGCCTAACGGCTGCGTGCGTGCTCAATGCTTGCGAAGACGCTCTCTGGAATCCTGCCGAGGAGCGGCTCAAGGCTGTGCTGAACGACTTTGGGAACCCTGGATGGAGCCTTGAGGTCGCAGGCACGATCTCAGCGGAGACTTTGGCCAAGGTGTGGACAGACGCGCCGACCGTCGAAGATGCCCAGCGGGTCACAACGCGACTTCTGGCTGCGGTGTCTGGGAGGAAGGATGCGGTAGTGAATCGCTCCGAGTTTCCCGGAGACCTTTTTAGTTGAGTCCGGCCCCTTCGAGAGCCGGTTCGAGTTGTCGATAGTAGTTTGCCTCGTGCTCAGCTGGTGGCACGTGACCGATCGGCTCGAGGAGGCGCTGCGTGTTGTACCAGTGCACCCATTCGAGAGTCGCGTACTCGACAGGCTCGACATGCCGCCACGGACCTCGAGGACGGATCACCTCCGTCTTGTAGAGGCCGATCACGGTCTCGGCGAGAGCGTTGTCGTAGGAGTCCCCTCGGCTTCCCACGGAGGGCACGAGCCCAGCTTCGGCAAGACGCTCCGTGTAGCGGATCGACAGGTACTGTGACCCGCGGTCCGAGTGATGCACCAGGCCCGCGGGCGAGGCCGCGCCTCGATCGTGGAGAGCCTGCTCCAGAGCATCGAGTGCGAGGTCCGTGCGCAGCGACGACGAGACACGCCATCCCACGACGGCACGGGAGTACGCGTCGATGACGAAGGCCACGTAGGCAAAGCCTCGCCACGTGGCGACGTACGTCAGATCCGACACCCACAGCTCGTTCGGGCGGCGCGCAGTAAAGTCCCGCTCGACGAGGTCCAGAGGCCGCGACGCCGACTCATCCGGCGTGGTCGTCTTGAAGCGTCGGCCACGGACCGCTCCCTGCAGCCCGATGCGTCGCATCAGCCGAGACACCGTGCAGCGCGCCACGGGAGTCCCCTCGCGATGTAGCTGACGCCAGATCTTGCGCACGCCGTACACCGAGTAGTTCTCGCGATGTACTCGTTCGATCTCGGCGCAAAGATGCTCGTCGCGCTTCGCACGTTCCGAGCGGCGCTCTGGATCGCGCTGCTGCGCCTTCAGCTCGTAGTACGTCGAGGGGGCGATCGGCAGCATCCTGCAGATCGACTCGACCCCGTACTCGTCTCGTTGGTCGTCGATGAAGCGCACCATCACTTCGGTCGGCGGTCGAGCTCCGCCTGGGCGAAAAACGCCGACGCCTTACGCAGGATCTCGTTGGCTCGCTTCAGCTCGCGGTTCTCCCGCTTGAGCTGCCTGAGCTCCTCGCGCTCGCTCGTCGTCAGTCCCGCACGCTTCCCTGCGTCACGCTCTGCCTGGCGCACCCACTTGCGGAGGGTCTCCGCAGTGCAGCCAATCTTCGGCGCGATCGACTGCATCGCAGCCCACTGCGAGCCGTGCTGTCTCTCCTGCTCGAACACCAGTCGAACCGCTCGCTCTTTGACCTCTGGCGAGTACTTGCTTCGTCTTCCCATGACTCCGATTCTCCCAAGGAATGGAGTCTCCGGGATTCCCGGTGCGGTTCAGAACATGAACTCGGCAACGTCAGGGCGCGAATCAAGACGATTCAGACGAGCTATGGCGAGATGCGCACGATTGAGCTGCATCGCGCTTGGGATACCAAGGATGGTGAGCGTCGTTGGGCGAGTGATTTGCGCCCGACTGACGTGAAGAACGCGATTGAGCTGCTTGAGCGGTTCGGTAGCGAGGAGGGCATACGCTCTCCTCGAACTCCCGTTCGAAGGCTCGTCCTGAACGGTGCGTTTCCGTTTAAGAGGTCACTCTCGGAGCGAGATCTCGCGTGTGCCGATCCGAGTCAGTGGAAGTACGATCGCGCTGAGCTCCAGTGTTGGGGCGCAATCGTGCGAGCCGTACAGCAGCATCCTGACGAGGAGGTTCGAGCGTTGCTCGCCTAGCGACCCGCCGGTCGCGGTCTGTGCGGTAGAGAGGCTCGTTGGCGGAGCTTTGGTGTCGGCGAGTCTAAGGCACGTGCCGTCTTGGTAGCGGGCGTCCTCTGTGGGCTCGCATGCCGAGGCGTCTTCGATCGAACGGGAAGGGTGGGAGGTGAACGAGGCACTGCCGAGTCAACTGTCGGCGGAATGACCGAAAGCCTTAAGTACTCGAGCCTCCTTTGGAGGAGAACGTCGATCCGCTACCGGAAACACAAGCTCGGCAAAAGAGCCGCGAGGGGTGGCTTCCCGGAAGGGGCTTCGCTCTTCCGTGGTCGCCTGAGTGCGCTTCATTCGGGGTCGGATCGGCGCAACGAATGAGTAGGCGAGGGTCTGCAACTAGTGCATGGAACGTCGTGATCCGTACAAGAGCAAGGAGTGCTACCAGCGTTGGAGGAGTCGGGTAGCGGATGCTGGGATCCCCTCCATTTCAGAGGAGAACTCTCGCGTGATCCTTCGGTTCTTGTGGGACATGGAGTGCGGGTTGAACACTGGTCGTGGCTCGAAGAAGGGCCCGCGCAGTTTCATTAGGCTCAACACGCTGCGCACGAAACTGGTGCAGATCGCTCGCAGATTTGAGCGTCGGTACGGAGTGAGCTTGCTCGAGGTGTCGGAGGAGCAGCTTCACGCCTTCTTTCACGCGATGCGTTCGGGGGAGATCGAGAAGCCTGGTGGTGGGGTGTACCGGTCAGTCTCGGACTACGTGAAGACCTATAAGACGCTCTGGCATTGGCACATGAAGGTCATGCGCAAGCGAGGAGAGGTGCTCATCGACATTTGCACGGATCTCGACGAGTCCAAGCCGAAGCCTCCGTGGGTCTACCTCACCGAAGAACATGTGAGGAAGCTCCAGCGCCACGCCACGCCCTTCTATCGGACGCTCATCATCTTCCTCTACGACACCGGCGTCAGGAGTCCAACAGAACTCACTAACCTGCGCGTTCGCGACGTGCTTGAGGACTGCGCCAAGCTTCGCATCCCCGATTTCGCTAGCAAGACGCAGGGGCGCACGATCAATCTCATGCTCTGCACGCAGGAGCTCCGAGAGCACATCAGCGACCAGGGGCTCAGCGCGGATGACTACCTCTTTAGCCTCCACGCTCCAGCAGCAAACCGCTACCTCAGACGACTCGCCAAAAGAACGCTTGGAACAGAGACCACGCTCGCAGGAAAGCGCTGCGACCAGCTTCGCATGTACGACCTTAGGCACAGCAGCGCCTGCTACTGGCTACCCCGCTACCGAAGTGAAAGCGCGCTCAAGTACCGCTTTGGCTGGAAACGCACTGAGATGATCCACTACTACACAGAACTCCTCGGCATGAAGGACACCATCACCAAAGACGACGTTCACACCCGGGACGTTCGCACGCGCCTCGCGGCCGATCTCGAGAGTGAACGCACGCAACGCGCACAGCTCGAAGAAGAACTCCGACAACTCCGCACAGAAATGCGCACCATCCTCAAGACCGTTCGCGAACTCACCGACCGCGCAGCATAGTCGAGACATCCTCGGCAAAGTGCTCGTGCCACCGGTTGCCGCCTTGAGCGGGACCTGCGAACTCCCCTCATGGGTCGAAGACGGTGTTGCTACCAACGTGCTCTACAGAGGGGGAGTCGGTGGTTCCGTGCCAGGACTCGCCGTGCGTAACCTTGAACGTTGCGACGCCTCGAGTTGGTCCTTGAGAACCGCGCTACGATCATCATCGAGTAGCACGCCTCCACGATCGTCGGAGCTGACAACGTCGCCTCCTTAGGAGACGGGCGCGTTGTCTGGAAGGACTCCCACTGAGTTAGGGTTCCTACGCTGATCTGGGCGAAGACAGCAGGAAGCGAACCGCTACGAAGGGCAGCCTCGTGCCGAGAAGGAGGTTGCCCGGCTCCGGCAGGCCTAGAAGGACGGTGGGAGCGCTGCGGCGGTCTCAAGCCTTGCTCCCTGATGGGTCACAACTCTCAAGTCGAGGCTCTGGATTGGCCGAGTGAGCTTGTTCGCCGTGCTCAGGGCGTTTTCTTGGTCTCTTGAACTGCGCTGTCGGTTGATCGGTCGCCTACTTGGAACTAGCAATACTAGTTATAGGCGACGGTGGTCTTGATGCTGTTAAGGCATGCTCTCTGTGTGCTGTGGAAATAGCTAGGAATGCTGATTCTGTTGACCTAGGCGCGAATTCCGACCGACCGGAAAGTCGAGATTCTGGTAACTTCGTCTGAGCGGTGCTATGCTGACGTGACATACTCATGGCGCCCGTAGAGGTTGGCTCGACTTGTGCCTCGCCGAGGGTAGCCCACGGTCCACGACCGGAGGAGGAAAGAAGTATGGATCGGCTATTGACTAGGCCTTTGGCTCTACTCGTAACGCTACTGCTAGCCCCTTCGCTCCAGGCGGAAGTCAGGGTGATCGCCAATCTCGTCCCGGAGGGTGATGCCTCACAGGTTGAACAGCTGGCACAACTGGTGGGCGGCGACTCGATGCACGTCTCCGCAACGCAGCTGCTGATCAAGATTGATGAAAACCAACTCCCTGCTCTCGCTTTGTCCGCCCACCTTTCGTCGGTGGTCACAGACGCTGGATGCGCAGACAGCATTCCCAGTGACTGCCTCGAGGCCCCGGTAGTCGTGACGGTGAGCGTCGACTCGCCTTCCGACCGCGACATTGCGATCCAGCAAATCGAAGGAGCGGGCGGCGAAGTGAGCAACCTGGCAACCTTGAGGTTCACGGCGACGGGGCCAGCTGCTCTTCTTGACGTTGCCGCGGCGTCGGCTGAGATCTCCTTCTATGACCTGTTGAGCCTCTTCGGACCGTTCCCTAGGGCTGCTACGCCGTCGCCGGTCCTGGAGCCGCCTCCGCTAAACCTAGGTGAAGGTCATCGCTTCTTCGCGCAGGCGTACTTCGACACTGGATCCAATCTCGGAGTAGGAGCGCCCAGGCTGATCAATGAGGACTCCGGCGGAATGACGTTCTTCGACGGCGCGAATCTCGAGATCTTGGTGAAGGTTCTGGACGCGTGCGCAATCAACAACCACTACTGGGTCTTCGTTTCGGGACTCACCGACGTCGAGGTGACGCTGATCGTGGGTGACCGGCGAGATGGTGCAGAGCGTCAGTACGAGAACTTCCTAGGAAGCCCGTTCGAGTTGGTTCGAGACGTGAACGCTTTCGTTTGTCAGTAGAAGCCATGGTCTTTCGACCATTTCGTAAACGAGTGAGTGCGGAGGTTGGTATGCGAAGGAAGAAGATCGAACTAGCTGCAGTCTTGCTGCTGGTCTTCGGGTCGTTGACGGCACAGGCAATCGGCGCTGAGGAGCTGGTCCTCCTCTGGCCAAACGACAGAAGTGCAACGACGCGGGATGCCGCAATCGCTGCTGTGAACGTGGCCGAAGAGCAGGTTCTGGTGAGGAACCCAAACGACGGCAGCGTCATCGTCCGGATCAGCGACGACGCTGAGCGGGAGAGACTCAGAGGCGCGCCGGGGATGTCGGTTCAGACTGGCATCGAGGAGTACCCAGTGCTGATGCCAGGAAGCGTCAGGGTCATGGGATTCGTTGAGAGAGAGGGCCTTGAGATCTCGGAGGGATCCAAGGATGCCGCAAGAAGTGCGCTCGAGAGGCTTGGCGCGGTGGAGGTCTGGCGAAGTCGCTACACGCATGCCGTTCAGTACGACGTTCCAGCCGATTCACTCTCTGAGCTTCCCAATCTCAAAGAGCTGCACTCCTTTCACTTCAATCGGATGGGCCTCCCTTCGACTACTCAGAGCATCGCGCTTGTGATGCCGAACACCAACCCCACTCACTGGCCTTCGAGCTGGGGCAACTACTACGTTGGCGTGATCGATACGGGCGTAGATAGGACCATCGCAGGGCTCAGCAACAACCGCGTGAACCAAAACCTAGGCGCATGCTTCTCGAACAACGGAGTTCCTTCGTGGGCAGCGGGGAACTGGGTCTCGACCTGCCCGAACGGCCAACCTCAGATGTACGGCGGAGCAGCAGGCGACGAGGCGTGTGTGAACGGGTGTTCTCACGGAACAGCAGTCGCTTCGGTCGTCGCATCTACCGCTGCCGAGGGAGGGCTGATCGAAGCAGCAGACGTACAAGTCGTGTCCGTACAGGTCATGACGCGGCGACTCTCAGGCGGTCAACAGGGCGCACCGAACTATGTGATCTTCGAGGCCGATGTGCAGAGAGCGCTGGAGTACTTCTACTCGTTTGGCCAGGTTGGTTTGAAGCTCGGTGCCGTGAACATGAGCCTCTACTTCCTTTCGAACGGATACAACGCAAGCGTTGTCACGGGGAGCTGCAACTCGAGTCCGCTAAAGACCTGGGT